>NZ_CP118164.1:0-4800000 GCF_028748185.1 Bremerella sp. P1
TGCTGCATTACAAGTCGCAGCTCATTTCCCACGGCAGGGAAATCCAGAAGGAACTACTACGATGACGTCCTCCTTGCATCGCTCTTCTCGTACCGGTTCGAGTAACAATCCTGTACTCATTATTTTGGGCATCATTGGCGCAATAACCGTGATCGCCTGTCTCGGCTGCGGCGGCTGCTTCCTCGGTGTTCTCGGTCTGGGCGCATTCTCGGACGGTTCCGGAGTGGTCTTCATGCGGGAGATGGAAGTCGAGGTTGAACGACAGCTAAAAGACCATCCCGATGTCAAACGTGAGATCGGCGAGATCGAGTCGGTCAGCGCAAATATCATGGATTCAGTAGATGCCGACGATGAATTTGGCTCGGAAGACTTCTGGTCTTTCGACGTCGAAGGAACTAAAGGAAGCGGCACCATCATTGTCGAGGCGCAAGGTCTGACCAATGACTCAGACTTCTCGCAGCGGCTTCTTCGCACGTCCAATGGCGAGTTCGACCTTGGGCCAACGCCAGACTCGTACGTCCCCATGAGTGAATCACCAGAGTTCGAAGACATGGAATCCTCATCATCGTTAGATACGGAAGAACCAGCCCCTGAAGGGGCCGCCGACGAGGGCAGCTCCTCGTAACAAGTCCGGAGGTCACGTCGTCTTCAGCTTTTCGGCGACGAATTACATCGCCGCGACCATGAATTACAACCTATCCTTGAAACGATTTCTGGACTGATTTCGTCCTCGCTTCAAGGATTCGCCGCGCATGGCAACGTTTCTCGATTGGCAGATTGCCTCATGCCCTAAATGTCATCATGGGCTGGAGTTGCGCGGTGACACCGTCGTCTGCATGAACTCCGAGTGTTACTCGGAATTCCCGACCACCGAAGGCGTTCCAATCCTGGTCCGCGAAGACAACAGCATCTTCGACACCCAGTCCTTCCTGAAAAAGGAAGATACGTTCTTCCGTTCGATCCCCAAATGGCGTGAGTGGATTAGTCACCGTATCCCCGACGTCTCGCTGAACATCAATGCGGATCGAAATGCACAAAAGCTTCTTGAGCTGCTCAAAAGCCGCTCAGGTCGTACCCGTGTTTTGGTGGTGGGCGGTGGAGTTGTCGGAGCTGGCCTGGGCGACGCGCTGAATGATCTCGATATCGAGTGGGTCGAAACGGATGTCTCCTGGGGACCACAAACCAAAGTCATTTGCGATGCCCACGACTTGCCGTTTCGCGATGGTGTCTTCGATGCGGTCATCGTGCAGGCCGTCTTGGAGCATGTTGTCGATCCGACGCGTTGCGTCGACGAGATCCATCGCGTGTTGAAAGATGATGGCGTCGTTTATGCCGATACGCCATTCATCCAGCAGGTACACGGCCGGCAGTACGACTTCACTCGCTTTACCCGACTGGGACACCGCCGGCTATTCCGTCACTTCGAGGAAATCGATAGCGGTATCAGTTGCGGGCCCGGTGTGGCGCTGGCCTGGTCGCTACGATACTTCCTGCTTAGCTTCTTCTCTTCGCAACGAATGCGGGGAGCGGTTAGCTTTGCCTCGCGAATTTCTTTCTTCTGGCTGAAATACTTCGACTACTATCTCGCCAAAAAGAAACAAGCGATGGACGCAGCCTCGGCGTTCTTTTTCCTGGGACGCAAGAGCCCCAGCATTTTGTCCGATCGAGAACTGCTGTCTGACTACCAAGGCGGCTTCTAACCAGGCCCAACGGTGTGAAACACGTCGACGACCCACCATTCGATGTAGTACATCAGGGGATGGTCGTGCCCGAGGATGATAATCGGGTAGTAAAGCCACATGACCAGGTAGAATCCATCCCAGCCAGTCGACTCCCTTAGCCAGAACGCCAAGCCGATCACTGGCCCGCTGCTCAGCACGTATAGCAGCGGCAAAGCCAAGACGAGAACCGTCCACTTTTGCCAGGAACCAGTGTGCTGGTGGGCTTCATTCATTGGCAGTCTGCGATTTGTCGTCGAACTTACTTATTGGTTCATTTGACTTAGCATTCGTGAAAGCAGTTCCATCGGAAGTCCCACCACATTGGTAAGACTTCCCTTGTCGATTTCGACCCAGCCGGTGCGGTCCTGAATGCCAAACGCACCCGCTTTTCCTTCCCAGAGGCCTGAGTCGAGATATTCTTCGATTTCCTCATCGGAAAGATGAGCCATCTTTACGGTCGTTCGATCGACGTCGACTAATATTTCATCCAGCGGCCGACGCCATAGACAAATGGCTGACCAGACGAAGTGATCCTGCCCACGCAGAGCTTGTAGAATCTCACGAGCATGGTCACGATCGGCAGGTTTTCCCAGCGGCTGACCGTTCAGTTCAGCGAGCGTGTCCCCGGCGAGAATAATTCCTTTTTCAACTCGACTTGCGACGTCTTCGGCTTTTTCTCGCGCGATCCGCAGAACCGATTCCCGCGGCGTTTCGTCTAGACGAGGAGGGGTTTCCGCCGCAGGGCTAGGTGTGATTACCGTAACATCGTAGCCCGCCTCCCTTAACAGGAGTTGCCGTCGAGGAGACTGGCTGGCCAAAATGAGAGATTCAGCGAATTTCGCCATCATTGATTTACCGGAAAGTGCTACGTTGGCTCCCTTGGAAGTTCTGTACGAAGATAACCACCTGATCGCCATCATGAAACCGCCAGGCCTTCCGACGATGGGAGTTCGTGAAGGCGAGCAAAGCGCGGTCACCCAGGTAAAAGCGTATCTCAAACAGAAGTACGACAAACCAGGTAACGTCTACCTGGGCGTGGTGAGCCGTCTCGACAGTATGGTGACGGGTGTTCTGCTTTTTGCCAGGACTTCCAAAGCAGCTAAACGGTTAAACGAACAGTTTCGTGAACGAACTACCGAAAAAACCTACCAAGCGATTGCTTCAGGAAGTGGAATCGTTGAAGCGGGGAAACTGACCGATTGGATCCGTAAAGACGAAAAAAACCACCGCATGATCGCTTCCCGGCACCAGACTGCGGGAGGTCAGAAAGCAGAGCTGCTGGTCGAGTCGGTCGAAGAAGTCAAATCTGGCTACCACCTCACCCTCAAGTTATTAACCGGCCGCAAGCATCAAATTCGCGTTCAACTGGCGAGCCGCCGCGTGCCGATTTTGGGGGATCGAAAGTACGGAAGTTCGGCCCCATTCCCGGCAGGCATCGCCCTGCATGCTGCCCAATTGGTTATTGGGCACCCCGTGACCAAGGATAAGCTGACCATAACCGCACCAATTCCAGCAATTTGGCACAACTTCCTTTAAATTAAAACCTTACGGCAATCGCAAAGGTAAATTGACATGAACAATGTTCTGTTTTTTGGGTAATAATCGAGCGTAAAGCCTCCCCAAAAACGGGCGGCCAAAGTTAAACTAATAGAGCCTCAAGCCTCTTCAATTGATCCATACGGTGCCCAGCTCTCAGACTAAGAAATTTCGAGATTCCGCGCTTGCCAGCGGCCTCGTGACTGCCAAACAGCTCGAGGACGCCATGAAGACGCTGCGCGAAGGCTCGCTGAAGCACGAGTTCTCGGATGAGGAGCTTTCCGAGTACCTGATCAACTGCAAAATGCTCACGCAGTATCAGGCCGATCAGCTGTCCAAAGGGCTTACCAAGCTAACCCTCGGTCCCTATGTCATCACCGACTGGATCGGGCAGGGTGGCATGGGTCAGGTCTTTAAGGCCGAGCATAACTTCATGGGACGTGAAGTCGCCATCAAAGTTTTGCCTCAGCAGCGTTCGACTCCCGAATCGATCGGCCGATTTCTTCGCGAAATCCGGATGCAGGCTCAATTGGATCATGCCAACCTGGTTCGCGCTTACGATGCCGGACAGGATGGAAACGTGCACTTTCTGGTGACAGAGTATGTTCCAGGTACCGACCTTCGCCGGTTGGTTCGCGCGAAGGGACATCTCAATCAGCATCAAGGGGCGAGCATCATCTCGCAGGCCGCGCGCGGTTTGGCCTACGCGCACGAAAAGAAGCTGATTCATCGTGACGTCAAACCAGGTAACATCCTGGTCACACGCGACGGCACGTCGAAGGTTTCCGACCTCGGTTTGGCCGACTTTATGAATGACAATTCGGAAGAATCCAAACTCGGAAAAATTGTCGGCACCATCGATTACCTCGCTCCCGAACAAATTCGCGATCCGCACGACGTCTCGGCCAAGTGGGATATCTACTCGCTGGGATGTACTTTCTACTACGCGCTGACGGGGAAAGTTCCCTTCCCGGGCGGCAATGTGAAAGACAAGGCGCGACGGCACTGCGAAGAACCACCGCTGCATCCGCATCGTTTCAATCCAAGCATCGATCGCGAGTTGGTCGAGATCATCGCCGAAATGATGGAAAAGGATCCGCTTCGCCGGATCGCATCGGCCAGCGAAGTGGTTGCCCGACTCGAACCATGGGCATCGGATCATCGTGCCTCCGATTTCACCGGCCAACCAATTAAGTCTGCCTGGCAGCCACCCCCGCCGGTTTACACCGGGGCGGAATCGGCGCGATTGAACGATACGGAAGCCGGCTCGAATATTTACGAGCTCTCCGAGAGTGGATCAGGCTCGAGCGCCGAACAAGGAAGCCAGTATTCGCAGTCGACCGTTCAAGCTCTGATGGGCGATCAGGACACGAAAACGATTCGCGACTCTCGCAAATCGGCTGTGATTCCCCCACCCATTCCGGTTGTCACGCGGTACACACGCCGTGAGAAGCAGTTGATCATGGCACTGGTCTTCGGTCTACCAGCCTCAGCGGTATTCGGGGCGATTGTGGCTTATGTCGCCACGGTAATCAGCCAATAGAAGTGCCCGCGATCATTGGGCGTTCTTGGCTTCTTCCAGTTTCTTGGCCAGTTGGCCTTCCATGAGCAAGCTCTTGTCTTGCGTTACCAGCCGTTGACCTTTCTCGAACAAGTCGTCGATTCGACGTTTGATCGTCGGGTCGAGCTGATTGTCCTTTAAGAATTGCCCTTTTGCCGATCGAAGTTCGAACGCCAACTCATTAACGGTCCGTCCTGATCGCAGCTCGGCTAACCATTTCTCGGCGTCCTCGAGTTCCCCGAGTTCAATCTTCCGCTGGATACGCTGCGCGAGAATCTGACGGCGAGCCATCGTATCGACTAGCTGATCCCGCCAACCCTCAACGAAGCCTTCGGCTAACAAGCGAGGACTATCGTCGGGTATTCGTGCGGTAATCTCTTGCTCGTGGCCAGGAACAACCGGCAGCCGAGCCAGCAGGTTGCCACCACTTCGCACATAGAGTGAGCGGACCGCAGATAGCGGGTCTTTCGTGATCTGTACATTTCCTCGGGCATCCGACGCGCCGATCAGCGTGGGGCCCTCCGGATCTTTGGAATAGATTTCGTACCCGGATAGTGGTGTCGCATCGGTCGACTTATCGACAAGCTTTAGCTCGGTCGCTTCATAAGCAGGACGAACGGCCAGTGCCAGACGCTGGGTACGCACGTTCCTTCGGCCTGGAAGCGGCTGATTGTAACCCGAGATCATGGTTCCCTTGAGCTGCAAACCATCATTCGCGTCGCAGCGAACGTAGGTCCATGGCATAACCACGATACCATTGTTCGGCACGAGATTGCCTTGGCGGTCGTTGCGTCGCAAGATTGGTTGCATCGCTTCGCCCACGACCACATTGCCAGGCAGCGGGCCAGGGTAGGGCACATCCGAAGGTCCAAGTGCCGGCGGCTTCTTCCAGTCGATGTCTTCTTCCGGAGCCGAGAAAGCAACGGCTTCATTCAGACGAAGCTGTCGCGTCTGGTTCTCTTCTTCGACCAGTGTGGTTGCCTTTAAAGCTAGGGCCACATCGGGCTTGTCGACGTCGGTAATCTTTGCCAACGCTGCGAACTTATCGTAAGTGATCCGCAGGATAGCGGTTGGCAGCAGCGATCGTTGACGTACCGACGTTCGATGAACGCTTCCCCAAGCTCGCGTGAGGGTGTCGAATTCTCGAAAAGTGACCGTCCAGTCGCCATCACGGTCAAGGGAAATCAATTGAATGCGGTCGTAGTCGTCAGGCCGCAGTTCAAAACCTTCCAGGCGAGTGACCAGCGAAGAAGAATCAACGCCACTAGCAAACCACCGGGCAAGCGGCAGTGGTGCCCGCTGCACGTCGGTCGCCAGCACCGCTCCACTGGTCGCGTAGCGTTTATCGTTGAGTGCCTCGGTAAAACGCGTGAAGAACGCATCGTCCACATGACAAGTCGGACTGGTCTCGACCCAGACCAAGGTACGATACGGAGCGATCTCCCACGGCAGGTGCTCTGCTGCCTGGGCACACGCCGGCCCCAAGAGCAGCACCAAGCATGCCCCGCAAAGCCATCGAACTGTTTTCTGCCGTAACGTCATATAAAAATCAATTCTGAGCGACATCCCAAGCCGGAGCGAGGTCCCAACGTTCGACCTGTTGAAACAAGGTCATCGGTTGATACCCAACACCGCCGAGCGAGCGCCGGTAGACAAAATGATCTTGGAGTTGAAAAAGTGGAATGATCAGCAAATCGTCGTGAGCCAACCGATGCAGTGACCAAAACCGTTCGCGAACATCCTGCCAGTTTCGCGATAGTCCCAACTGCCGCAGAGCAAGTTGAAAGTATTGCGTCTGATGAACATTGGGAATGTATCGGTCAAACATCCGTGGCACATCAACCAGTGGTTCCGCGACTTGAACCTCGACGTAAAGCAGATCGACTCCAACGGCCGCTGGATCAGTCGCCTCGGCACTTACGGTTTTCAACTCACAATCAAGTCCCAAACGCTTGAAATACTGCACGATTGCCAGGCACGTTTGTCGCGAGACTTCGGAATTGGGATGACCAATCACCAGCTTTGCCACTGGAAGCAAGGCCTCATTCTTTGCCTCGGCCTCTTCCCGCAGTTTAATTTCGGCCAACTTCTGCAGGGCAATACTCATCTGTGGTTCGTAATTTCGCGGAGCGATCGACAGATCATATCCATACGAAACGGGATCGTCGGGACTGACTCCACTGGGAATCGGCGCACTCACCAGGCGACACCCGTCCAATTCCTTCCCGCCCAACAGCCGCGAGTGCAGAATTTCCTGGCGATTGATTCCGTACAACAAGCCACGGCGAAAGTCGCGGTTCTTGAGGTAAGGGTTGTTCAAATTCGGTACCAAGACATGCAACGTCGGGGCACGATAATGATCAACGACCAAGTCTTCCGGAGTCTCTACCGACAGACGAGCAGCCGTCGCAGGATCGAGTCGATCCACCATATGCACCTCGCCAGCCGCCAGGGCAAGCATCGCATCGGTTGTTGTTTCGAAGGGTAGTAGCTGAATTTCACTTGGGGATCGATTCGCAGCAAGGCTCGAGTTCTTGTCCGGGACAAAGCTCTGCCCGTCTTCCTTGACCTTCAACTCACGATAGGGGCCATTGGGCGGAATCGGGAACTGCGAGACGTCTCCTTTTCGCGGCACAAAGCCAAGCAATGCTTCCGGTCTGACGTGTGGCAATCGCAAGCGAAGGTCGAGTTGCCGGATTTCACGAACCGTCATCTTTTCGATCAAGGGAGTCAGGCCGGCCAAGATTTCGTCCTTCTGCGAGGCCGGATCCTGAAATTGTCGTGACAAGTCAAAACCGGTGACAGGTGTCAGTCGATCACGCAAGACAATCGACAGCTCGAAACGATCGACTGGACGAATGACCGATCCAAAAGGTGAGGCATATTCGCCCCCTTCAGGACCGTAACCGACAATCTCGGTGAGATCGCGATACATGAGCCGTTTATTTCGCCGGCCACTCCAGGTTAGAGTCTCATGCGGTGGCATGGCGTCTCCAGCAGCAAGTGTCGCGATGCGAACCTGTGGGTAGCGTCGCACCAGTTCGGCCAGTTGCTCTTTGCCTGAGGGTATCGCCGGATCGATCGCCAACGCCAGATTGATTGCTTCCAATGCAGCGCGGTAATCCTCCTTCGCGATTTGCTGTTTGGCACGATTGAGTTCCTGTTGCGATCGACGGGCCAGGTCGGCTCGCCACTCGCTGATACTGTCGGAGAATGTGTCGCCGTACACTTTCTCAAATCGCTCAATCAACTTCCGGGCCGATTGCCATTGCTGATCATCGATCTCTTTCTGCACCAATCGCAGGCCAACACTTTCAATTGATTTATCGATGCCTGACTTCTGCGGAAACTTACGTTTCGCTTCTTCCAGCATGCCTAATGCCTCGTCGAGTGCACCGGCCTGAAATCGCTCTAGGGCATTCTGAACGAGGAGATCTTCCAGCAGTCGCTCGACGCCAGGGTATTTGGGGTACTCCGCATTCAAACGCTGCAGGTACCGAAACGTGAGATCGAAGTCCTTCGCTGCCAGATTCTTTCTGGCTTCTTCAACCAATAGCTGTGGAAACGGCTGATAGAGTGTGACACTTCGCCAGGCAATCTGGAATTTACGCCCCGGCATGTCGGCGAGTTCTACTGTGACCTGACCATTTCGATCACTTGATCCGGCTCGATAGGCCGCAGCATTAATCGGATTGATGCGCAGAGGCTTACCATCCTTGGACGATGCAACCGTCATCAAGTCGTACGGCTCGCGTTCGATCAGTGGCTTGGTCATCTCGACCGGAATAGGCTTTTCGTCCGTCGGCTTGCCATCTTGCGCACTCAAAGGCGCAGCGATGGTCAGCAATAGCAAGATTGCCCAAGCGAGACTTCTTGGCTCGGCAGAACGCATCATTGGGTGAGTCCCTCCAAGGCGATGCCATGCAGCGTACCGTCGTAGCCGTGGACCCAAAGTTGACCATCGAAGTAAGACAGTCCGTCGGCCAATGGCTCGCCCACGTTGAACTCGGTAACCAATTCGCCGGTAGCTTCATTGATGAGCCATACCTGCCCCTGCGTAAAGGAGACAGCCAACATGTCGTTGACCGACACAGGACCACTGGCAATCGTCATCGCATTGAGTGGGCACTTCCAGGCCACGGAGAAATCGTCTCGAATTGCAATCAGCCCATCCCCCGCAGTTGCACAGTAAACTCGACCGTCGACAGCCTCAGGCGACATGACGACATCCCCGGAAATTTCGATCGGGTCTTGCTCGGCCATTTCTGGGAGTTGGAAGAGTCGCAGCACGTCTTTTTCTGCTTTGCTGCCGACCCCGACAAGCATCAGCCCGGCGACGGCCAAGTCTCCGGACAATTCTTCGGTCAGCTTCACTTGATCTAAAGCGGTCAGGTGAGGTTCGGGACTAGTCTCGATGGCCAGTCGAAATAGGCGCGAGCGTCGATCACTTACGATCACCGATGGCGTCGAGCCGCCCACAACCGCTGGATTTGACCAATCGATCGTCTCGCCAAACGCCAGCTCTGGCTGATAAGGCTGGACATCGGCGGCTCCGGACTTGGCATCGACTACCAGGATTTGACCAATCTTGGTGGGGATCAAAACATAGTCGTCCCAAACGACCGGCAGGGTCACCCTGTCGGTGGCAGGAATCTCCCAGGGCACAACCCGGGCGATCACCTCGTCACCACGCGTGCTGACCATCATGGAACGATTCTCGCCGCTAGGAGGAAAGAATACTTCATTCGTATCATCGAGCTTTTGTCCGCTACTGAATTGATACGGCTTGGTCGTAACATCCAGCTTCGACTCCGGCTGCTCGATAATCTGAGTATTCCCCATCCCAAGTTTCGGCAGCGGATACACGGCACCACGGGTGGTGACGACCAGGGGCGAATCGGCTCCTTTCAGCGTAAATGCTTTGCCGGCTGTCGGGGTTCCGATGGTCGTTTGCCAGATGTCATCCAGCTTGTTGGCCTGGATGCGTTGGGCTTCGATCACATAACCGTCGGCACCGGAACTTCGCCGGGCGTGAATGATCTTGTCTCCACGAACCAGTGGCCGGGCCACAAACGTATCGCCATCGTGATCAACCATCTTGCGGACCACCGAACCACGTGAAAGCTGCATCACGTATCGGGTCATGCGGCGATCACACACCCACAGGTCTCCGCGACTCACCGCCGCATACCCGAGGATCGGCTCAGAACTGTCGGCCTTGGTTGCCGCGACCAGACGCACCGGCACATCCTTGGCCGCGGTGTTGACTTCATAAACTAATACCTCGCCGCGGTCGTTGGTGGCCACCAGGCGAGCGTCGGCGACAATCGGTGTCACCAGTACCTGACCGGCTTGTCGCACGACGTCTTGTGTAAGCTTCGCACCGCCACCGCCGGCATCGACACTATAGAGATGCAGAAAGCTGTACTCGAGCCCCGCATTCTCGAAGAGGAACATTTGTCGCAGCGTACCGGTGGGTTCGACAGTGATCGTCCCAACTTCGTGCCCAACCGGAATGACCTCGCCACAGATGAGGTTGTCGGGAGACAGGACATACACATTGGAGTGCTCGGCCACGGCATAAACACCGGCCACTTCATCCAGCATGCCCAGTGGCGCTGAGATCTCTTGCGGCACTTGAACGGCGGCGATCACTTCGCCTGACTCGCGGGCAATCTTCCATACCTTGCCGCTGCGTTCCGCCACGAGCACCGAGTTCTCGAAAACCTTGGGGCGGAACAATTGGCTCTCGAACTTCTGCTTCCAGAGAACTTCTCCGGTTCGCTGATCGACCGCCAGGAGTTGATTCTCTCGCGTATCGATCAGAGCAGCGACGGTCTTGTCGCCATCGGCAGTCCAAGAGACGGCCTGGGCGTTGTCGTCCATTCCAACGTAACGCCGCCACAACAGCTTGCCTGAGTCAACTTCGATCGCGTAAGCCGTTCCATCCAGGCGAAAGACGGCCGTCTCGCTGCTGGTCGAGGCCGGCAAGACAGGCTCACGTTGAACCAGCGTCACCTCCGACAACAAGCTCATCCCGTTGTCGTCTTCAGTGATCGGGGCGGGGAAATTATCGAGCGGAATCACTTGATCTACAAGCTTCTTCGCCGCCCCGGATACGGCATCGATCAAGCTTTCGTCCGTGCGGAGACCCGGATAAGAATCGACCAGTGATCGCCGAAGCTGGTACACTTCCTGAAACTTTCCTTCGGCCGTCTTTTCCTCGATTTTAGCGAGGGCTTCATTCTTTGCTTGATCACGATCGATCTCGCGGCGGACCCTAACTAGGTTCATCTCGATCGTTTCGATCCGCGACTGCTGAGCTTCCCGCAATGACGTTGGCAGGTAGGTTGGATCGTTGACCAGTTCCATTGCCGCACTCGCCAAATCGGACTGCCGCAGCTTCTCGTCGACACTCTCGGACTGTTGAGCACGTTCGGTCAAGCCTGACGCGATTTCCGGAAGGATAGTTGCCAGTTCGGGACGCGCCTCATCAAACGCTGGCGACTCGTCGATCTCGGGTAGAACCTCCTGCGTCGTCTTCAGGGCCAGTTCCCAGTCGCTACCACCTTCGACCATGTTCCACAGAGTAGCCATCCCCAGACGAACCTCTGCGACCGGGGCGCTCGGGTGATCTGGGAAGCGACGAATGAACTTGTTGTACTCGGCACCTGCCTGAACATATGAGCCGCTGCGATAGCTTTTTTCGGCGGCCTGAAACATGTCGTCACCGCTATCAAATGCAAGCCAAAAGTAGAGCAGGCCACCGACCAGCAACAACAAGACAAGACCACCACCGCCAAACAAGAGCAGGGGAGAGTCCCACGGATTGGCTCGGCTCGTTTTCTTTTTATGTGCGGACGACTTGCCCTTATCGTCACCACTTTCCTGAAAGGGATCGACTTCGTCAGGTTCACTGGAAAAGCCGTCGATGCCTCCCAGCCCGAGCGGATCGGCGGTGGTCGCATCCTGTTCGCTGGACATATCATCCAACGCAACTAGGTCGTCGGCTTCGGTCTCGACAATTTCTTCACTTACGGGGGCAGCATCCATCCACTTCTGCTGGGCTCGACGTCGGCCTTCACTGACCGGGATCGATTCGGCCGTGACGCCAGAGCGTGCTTCAGCAAGGAGCTTTTTCGCCTGGTATTTTGTCAGTCTTTGCCGATCGAGTAAGAACCTCACCAACTCTTCAACGGTGACATCGAGTTGCCCACTATTCATCTGACGACGGATGGCGGCGATCTGATTATCGGCCATGTAGTCGTGGGCTTCGATTAGGTCGATGAAATCCGAAATCTTCATCGTGGCTTATTTTCTCTGCTAGTGAACGAATCAGTTGGGTTCGGTTTGGCTACCGAGTTGTCATAAATCTTCCTCGGTCGACATCAACCGAATCGAATCCACCCCGGCATCCGCACCGGCATCCAGCGCGGTCACGACTTTCTCGTGCAAGGCTTCGACATGGGCGATCACCAAGAGTGTGCGAGGTGGCTGGGAAGGATTCGACGCACGGGCTTCGCGGATCTGGCGATACAGTTCTTGCTCGCTGGGTGCTTCGCGTTCCTGATCCCACGCCGCACACCCAACGTAGTACGTGTTGAATGAATCAATCCGGACCAAGATGTTGTCCGGGTCGTCCTGGGGATCCTCTTCCTGCTGCGCAACCGCACTGGGGGCGTTGTCCTTCGGAGCAGGCACCTCCATCGACTTTTGAATCTGAAACGAGGCCGTCACCATGAAGAAGATCAACAGCAGGAAGGTCACGTCGACCATTGGCGTAAGATCGAGTTCACCGTCCTCGCGTTCGCGGTTGGATGCGAACTTGACCGGCTGCTCCTGGGCGACCACGTTTTCTGATTCACGTGGACTGGGCTGCGGCTCGACCACGTCTTCAGCGGTCAGCTCCATCAGTTCTTCGTCGTGCGAGTCGCTCAAACGCGCCGGCTTGGGAACTTCCAGACGGGTATCGCAGTTGGAGCAATAGGTCGTCCCGCCAATCATGTCGACACTAGCCGACAGAAGGTCGCTACATGCGGGGCATCGAAATCGGAAAACGCCAGTACTCACTGTTTTTCCTGTACCCCCAAGTAGAGACGTTCGACCGAATCGACCACACCACTTCGGGTCGCGGCAAGGGCGACTCGCTCGACTTCACCATAAGGAACCTTGCCGTCGGCTTTGATCAGCAGATGCCGTTTGGGGACACCACTTTCGATTGTGCCGGCGAAACTGCGTTCGACGTACTCGGTAATTTCTTCCTCTTGGCGATTCAGATCGTTATCTTCCGCCCTGGCTTCTTCCGTGATTCCATCCGCCAGGTAAACGACCGCTCGTCCTTCTGCTTCGCTGGCCGTCATCGTAATGACCGCCGAATCGAGGGAAGAAACGGTCGTACCGTGTTTTGCTTGCGGCATCTCGGCCGCGGTTTGCTGCTGCAAGTTGGAAGTCACGATAAAGAAGATCAATAACAAGAAGGTGATATCGATCATCGGCGTGATATCGAGATCCCCTTCCTGCGGCCTTTTGCGGGCCGGCATGATCTCGCCTTCCTCGATTTCAATCAATTCGTCAGACATGGTCGTCTTTCGCTGGTTACTTCGAGGAACTTACCGGTTGAATCTCTTCCAGATCGTGCATCGCTTCAGTCGCGATTGCTTCTCGCAGGCTGCCCATGAAGCGTGTCAGTCCGACAGCGACTAAATCTTCCATCTTGCGAATACGGATATTGATGCTGTTCAAACAGAAGGTCAGCGGAATCGCAATGACCAGTCCCAAAGCCGTGGTGATCAGGGCCAAGCTGATATCGCTGGCCATGGCGCCGGCATCGACCTTCTCAGCGGCGGCCAGCTTGGCAAAGGCCCCCATCATACCGGTCACGGTACCGAGCAGACCGACCATCGGGGCTCCCTTGATCACCGTGTTGACCCAGCTGATACGGTGGTCGAGGTCTGCCAATACGTCACGCTGAAAACGCTCGACGATGAGTTGTTTTACCTGCGAGTAGCCGATCTCGCGGTTCTCGATCGCAAGGTACGCAAGCTGGGGCAAGGCACGCGGATCCGATTCGCAGATCTCGCTTGCTTCCTTGAAGTCGCCCCGTTCGAGTGGTTCTTCGACCGCATCTAGAAACGCGTCTTGCTGGTCTTCGTTGCGGAATCGTTTCTGGGCGACGCGGGCCCAAATCGTTGCAACGCAGTACATGCCCCACAAAGCAATTAGGGCCAGAGCGCCGTACATCGACGTCGCAAAGATTTGGGTAAGTCCAGTAATGTCCATGTTCAAATTCGCTAATTTCGCTTTGGGCTATCTGGTACTGCGTTGCAACTGACGCATGACAAAAAACTCGTATCCATCCGAAGTCGGACGAATACCAAAAACCGTCTTTCGAATCGTATGCAGAGGGCGTTCCCCCATATATTGCTGCTCGACGAATGCCAGCAGGTTTTCTGTATCAGGTGGGTAGAACTGCATCGGAATGCGTCCCCGGGTGTTAACCCCGGCTCGCTTTAGCAGGTCCATGTCGGCTTCGCGCAGCGAGCCTGTCTTCCAGGTGAAGTAGAGTCGATCTTCCTCCTTGCCGGAGGCCGTTCGCCGTTTGGGGGTCCCACCAGAAAAGTTCGATGCGTAGTCAATCGTCTGCACGCCACCGCCAGCGGTTCCCAGTTCAATACCGAAATGATCAAGCTGCTTGGCGTAGGTCTGCAAATCGGAACCGGCGAACTCGATCTGCCAACGTTCCCAGCGTGGGATGATATCGGGGCCGTTTCCTTCGGGGCCCAGCGGACGACTGTCTCCTTGGCCAGTTCCACCATCGGTCGTTTGAGCCGCTCCATCGACATTCTCTAGGGCCGCTTGTTGCGACGTCACGGCATCGGTGACGGCCTCGTAGTTGGCTTCGATCTGGGGCTCGAGGACTTCTTCGAGTTCCTCCAAACCGGGAGCTTCCAGATCCTGGGCGACCCCCATCGCGTGATCGCCGCGGCCAGGCGATGGCTCGATGATCACCGGAATCGAAACATTGGTTTCCCAGTTTTGGGTCGTCAAATAGATGACAAACAAAACGCCGACACCAGCGCCGACGATGATCAACACAGCAACTAACAAACCCGCAACCTGATCGTACGCGGAAACCTTAGCCAGGTTGGCATGAACCGGTTTCTGCTTGCTCTTGTTGTGAGGTGCGATCGACGCCATGGGCCGGCAATTACTTCTTCAGGGGTTCAGCTCTCGGGGAATTCCGTTTAATCCACAAACCGGGCATCAGGGCGGAGCGAGCGAAACCACTCTTTCCATTTCTTGACGGCCAATTCTCGCTCGGGTGGGGTTGGATTGGAGGGCATCTGGAAGCCATCGATTTTACGACTGATGAATCGCAACGTATCGCGGGCCTCGACGACGATGCGAGGATCGGGGTCGGACAGGGCGAAGATCAGATACGGCACACTGTCAAAATCCTTGGTATCGCGAATCGCGCGAATAGCCATGTGGCGCGCCGCGTAACTACCACGGCGAAGCTTTCCCCGAACGGCTTGCAGCGCGATTTCGCGTTCCGAACCTGTTAAGTTCATATCGAAAGTGGCGTCCGAATCGACCAGCTCATCCAGTGAGCCATCGTCGGACTTGAGAAGTTCGAGAAACCGATCCGTTTCGGGAACTTCCTTCACGTTAATAACCTTGCCGTCTCGAAGTTCGGCCTCAGCCAAATCGTCCGGCAGTCCACGTCCGCCGGCCAACAACCCATTGTCGAATGTCTTGACGGTCTTCTTAATTGTTTCCTGCGTTCCCCGCACGAGGAACAAAACGGCGAACGCGGTACCAACCGGCTTTCCTTCATCGTTGGCTTCGACACTGCCATCGTTGCCCTGCTTCTTCTTAATGTAGTCGTATCCGGCGGCGTACCATTTGGGGTTGGGATCGGGGCGTCCCTGGTCCAATTCCTGAAAGGCTTTGAATCTTTCCAAGGCGTAAAGGAAGTAGAAGGGCCAACGCGTCCCCTCGACCTTGGCGTTCTTGTCCATCCATTGATCGCCAAGTTGTTTAACCGACCGTAACGCGTCTTTATCAACCAGCCCTTGGGCTTTCCTCGCCGACGCACGGCGTGGGTCTTGCGTGACTTCGATAAACTCCGTCGGCAGGTCTTCCGCTGCTTGTCTTCGACGATTACTCAAATCGAGCGCGTCGGCAGAAACGTATAAGGTACAAAGCCCGGCCGTCGTCAAACTCGGACGTATCTCACTCTGTTGCACGCGGGGCTTTCCTCGTGGCGAGATATTCCCCTGGTAACCAAAACCACCGGAAGGATCCTGCACCGACATGATGAAGTTGGTCAGGCCGGCGATGTTTTCCAGCGGCACTTCAAAGCGATTCTCGTGGGCCAGCCACAAGCCAAGCGCCGCGTACTGGGTCATGGAGTTATCGCCGGACGGTCGCTCCGAATATCCAAATCCACCATGAGGACGTTGGGCTTTGAGGAAGAACGTAACAAGATTCTGGATCTCGCGGTTGTAGGCATCCGGATCCAGTTCACAGAGGAAGATCAGTGCCAGACCGGCATCGTAGACTACGTCGTGCTTGAACTCCGGTACGTTCTCGGCAAACTTCTTACACGCGTTAATCGCTTCGGTGATCTTGGGATGATCTTTTGGCGTGCCTGACTTCATGAGGGCCAGGGCGATGACAGACTTTCCGCCAATGCGATTGTGAGTGCCCGAAGCAGCAAGGTACGCATTGGCTGCCTTCACCACCTTTTGGACCTCTGGCGATTCCGGTGTCAGCGCATAAACAGGCTGAACCGCACCCACACCGAGCCCTAAAGCTACGAAGCAGCACACGAATACCGACCGCGTTGGTTTCGTTCGCTGGGACATCTGATTGTTGTTCTGTTCCTGAGAAGAGTTGCGCGTAGATTCTGCCCGGAACCATTGGCATATTGAACCGTGTCCGCGACGTCGGTTACCAATCGAAAAGCCGAGACGAGAGGCTACACAGGGGATCTAATACCCCCTCTCAAGAGTCGTCGCAAATTGTACGTAACTCTTAATCAGCATGGTTGTTAAGGCTAGAAATGTTGATTCGACTTGTCAAGCAAGTGGACAATATTCACAACAAATGGGCAAATTGAGACACTCGGCCAAGCTGTTTTGGTACCGAATTACAGGTACTCGCGACGCCCCATGAACGGAGTATTAAATATCTTCGCGCTTGAGAATTAATTCTTAACGCAAACGAACCCAGCCGCGTTCAGGTGCCTCTGACTTGCGTCGGCGCGGCCCCCAGTTGACAACACTTGGCCTGATATCTAGACTTAGCTCCTTCCCAACGAGGTCAGATAGCTCAGTTGGTAGAGCAATGGACTGAAAATCCATGTGTCGCCGGTTCGATCCCGGCTCTGACCACTTTCGAGCAATGCTTCATCGATTGCTTTTGAGTACAAAAAAAAGGCTCTCGGAATCATCGATTCCGAGAGCCTTTTGCGTTTCTTGCGTAAACCGCAAGACCCTACAGGGTAATGGCTTAGACCATTTCCTTGAGGTTCTTGAGAGGACGAACCTTGACCTTGGTCGAGGCCGGCTTGGCCGGAACGTCCATCAGCTCACCTGGCTTGAAAGGATTTGGCACGCCCTTCTTGGCGGGACGAGCCGGGACCTTCTTCTTTTCGATCTTAACGATGCCTGGAATGGCGATCGCACCAGCGCCGCTACGACCCAGGGCCTTGCCGATTTCCGAGGACAGCGCGTCCATGACCGCACTGACGTCCTTCTTCGCAATGCCCGTCGATTCTGCGATGTTGGTCAGCAGTTGGGTCTTGGTGAGGGGTTTCTTGACGGTTGCAGCTGCAGCTTTCTTTGCCATGGGGTTTCCCTACTAGAAAGGCTATCCAATGTAAAAATGGGTCACAAAAGTCCGATTTCCGGAACGCGTCGATTAAAGAAGTTTGCCACGGTTTTTCAAGACAGCCAAACGCTAAAACCCCCTTTTTCCCGGGAAATAGTAGGAAATTTGCCGGAAAAAAGCCCGCTGACCCCGGTTTTGGGCCAATTTCAGCCCTTTTTTTCCCCTCGTTTGGGCTCTGCGACAGGCGATTCGATCCGGTTTCTTCGGGGTTTTCGGAAACGTTGGATGCTCGTGCGTCGTCACCATGGTTGTCACAGGGGTGCGGCAACGATGAAAATCTGGCTTCCCTGGCGGCAATTTCTCTGTCCAAGATCGCCAAAACTTGTTTTCCTGAGTGAAACTGGAATAGAGTACTATTGGGCAGAGCTAAAGATGGCTCGGCTGGATGGCCGCCACTTGGTGATATCACCCCTTCAACGGAAATGCAGGGCACGTTCATGATTCGGAACTCAATTTCTCTCCTCCCTGGTGGTGCAAGCCGCTCCCGAGTCTTCTTTCGTTGCACAGCAATCGCCCTCTTGATCGCTGGCTGCCTGATTCCCTGTGTCGCGATCGCTCAAGATGAACAGTCCGACCTGGAATCGTCGTTCTTCCTGCCCATTCCACGCGAAGCAAGACTACGCCTCGATCGCATCGAAGAGGCCTCCAACGACGAACGTTGGACCGATGCCGCTCAAGACCTGATTGCACTACTGGCCGGAGAGAACGCAGAGGACTTCCTCGTTCCACTTGATGATGGCAAAGAGACCACCTCCGACAGCGTGAAGTCGACCACGCTGCAACTCGTTCAAAAACTTCCACCGAGCGTTTTGGAAGCGTATCAATTGCTGGTCGGTACCGAACCAGAAGCACTGCTTCAGGAAGCCCTGGCCGAGAACGACCAGCGGAAACTGTCGGAAGTTGCTCGGCGATTTCTGTTTACCAACGCCGGCGAGAAGGCCGCCATCATCCTGGCCCGCAAATCGATGGATGCGCGCCAATGGGAAGGGGCACTCCTGGACTTGCGGCGACTCGACTACAAACCGCAGCAGTCTCGCAAATACCAGGACGAAACTGACCTGATGCGTGCGATCTGCCTGGTGGAAGTCGGCCAGGATTCCGAAGCCAAGACAATCATTGCCCGGCTGAAGGACGACAAGGCCCTCGAGCGTTTGCTTCCCAGCATGAAAATTGTCGGCAGCACTCCGCCGGAAAAGATCCTCGCCCAGCTTGCCCAAGCCGAGACGAACAACGAGCACCCACCCTACGCCTGGAAGATGTTCCAGGGGTCGGAGACTCGCACGGCTCCCTCGCGCGGTAGTGAACCGCTGCAGGAGGTACAGTGGAATGCTCGCATGGCTCAAAGTCGCCAACAGCAAGATGACATTCGCGGATCGATGCAGCGATTCCAAGATAATCGCATCCCCGTGTTTCCCGCGATTCATCCCGTGATCGTCTCGAACCAGGTGATCTTCCGAACGCCGGCCGGTTTGCTGGCGACCGACATCAAGAGCGGCAAAGTCTTATGGAAGTTTCCGTGGGATAACCTCGATCTCGATTTGTCGGAACAAGAATCCGATCTGATGAGCAATATCTTCCCAGCACTGGGGCGAGAATTTGAACGAGCCATTTGGGCAGATGCACGCTCGGGTCATTTGTCCTCCGATGGAAAACGCTTGTACTACGTCCACGACGATCGACCGCCAGGCGACGACCTGGGGTCCCTCTTGGCCAGTGGTGGCCTGCGTAGCACTGGTGGGCTTTTCTCCGGACAGGAGAATCACCTTTATTGCTTCGATATCGCTCGCGAAGGTGCCATCCTCTGGCAGTTAGGGGGCGCGTCGTCCGACGAAGATCAAGCGAAGAACCAGCTTTCCGAGGCCCGTTTCCTGGGTCCGCCACTGCCAATCGGCAAAGACCTGTTCGTAATGGCGGGTATCATTGACGAGATTCGCCTGCTTTGTATCGATGCCGAAACCGGCCGCATCAATTGGTCGCAGCAACTGGCCCGCCAAACAAGTGCCAGCCCAACCGAGTTACTCGAGTCGTACCTTCAATCCGCCACCCCTTCGCACAAAGGGGGCATCCTGGTTTGTCCGACCAATTCCGGCTCGATCGTCGCGGTCGACCTTTCCAACCAGGCACTGCTCTGGGGGTTTCAGTACAAAGAGCCTGACCGCAACCGCCCTGGCCGACGCATTTCCAGCCGCGATCAAGGAGGGGACTTCATGGCCCTGGCCGATCGTTGGAACGATGGCACACCGCTACTGCATCAGGGAAAAGTTCTCGTCACTCCGACCGATTCCGATTTCCTCTACTGCCTCGATCTTCTGACTGGCGAAAAGCTATGGGAACGACCCCGCCGCGATAACGTCGCGCTGGCGAGTGTCGAAGGAGATCTGGCCCTCGTCATCGGCAAGTCTTCCGTGACAGGCGTGAATATCGAAAACGGCGAGCCTGCCTGGAAACCGGAATCCAGGGAACTTCCCGAACAGTCACTACCTAGCGGCTATGGTTTCCGCCTGAACGGTAAGTACTATCTGCCGACGACCAAGAACGAGATCATCCCGATTCATCTGGCCGACGGCAAACTCGATACTCCGATTGATGCCGTCGGCGAACTGGGCAACCTGGTCTGCTACAAAGATTACGTCATCTCGGTCAGCCCGGAATTCGTGACCGCGTACAAGCAAATCGATGCCCTTCGCCGTGAGGTCACTGCTCGTCTTGCGAAAGATGCCAACGATGCCGAAGCGCTTCGCATGCTTGGCAAATTGCAGAAACACGACGGGGACCTGGCCGGAGCACTTGCCTCGCTGCAGCGTTCGATGGATATCGAATCCAGCGAGGAAACGCGGACGCAACTGGTAGCCACAGGCCTCGCCGCACTGGGACAAGACTTCTCCAAGTTCCGCGATGTTGTCGAGGAGATGGAGCGTTTGGCCGACTCACTCGAAGAGAAGATGGCCTTGGCACGTCTGACCGCCAGGGGACTGCATGCCGAAGGTAAACACGACGAGGCGCTACAGCGTTACTTCGCCTTCCTCGATCTATCCGACGAATACCTGTCGTCGCAGGTCGTTCCCAGTGAAATGTTGATTCACGACTTCGATCCCGATGTCGAGGTCAGTGCCGACCGCTGGGCGCGTGGCAAGATCAGCCAATTGCATGATGCGATGACGGCTGACGAACGAGAACAAGCCGACAAGGCCGTTCAGGAACGACTCGACATGATCCTTGCTGCCGAGAATACGGACAGCAAGGAGCTCGCTCGCTTCGTGAACCGTTTCCCACGCTTTCCGGCCGCTCAGCAGGCACGCGTCGAACTTGCCACCATCCTGCTGGACAAAGGACTCATCCTGCAGGGCGAGAGCGTCCTCCGCAGTTTGATGACCGAAGACGTCCCGGCCGAGCAAATGGGACCGCTGGTCTTTCAACTCGCCACAGGGCTGAAGAAGTCAGGCTTGGCCAATGAATCCGCCCAGTGGTTCAAGGAAATTTCGAGCAACTACAGCAACGTGGCCGTCGACGGAAAACGAACCGGTCGTCAGGTAGCGGCTCTTGAGCAATGGGATCCCGTTGCGGCAGCGATCGTGCGTGAGAAAAGCATCTGGCCCTACACCGAGGCAACCGCTGAGATCGAGCAGCGTCCCAGCCAAGGCTTCAGTCGTGTCGACTATCCGATCCGCCTGAAAGAGGCCAACGAGGTCGCTCCGACCGACTATTCACTGCTTTTGGATAGCGACGCCAACCTGGTCATCGTCCGCGATTCGTTCGGCAGCCCGATCGTGCGGATTCCGTTTACCACGCAAAGTGGCCGAAAACTGTACCAACCTCAAATCGGTGCTCTGCACGCACAACAGTTCGGTCACCTGCTGATGCTCTCGCTCGGCAGCGAACTTCAAGCATTCAACATGATGCCCAATCTGCCGAGCGAAGATTCATCGCGGCTGATCTGGAGTACCGATTTGCAAAACGGCGTGGCCGGCTCGAACCGCCGGACACGTGAGTTCGACGTGTACACGAAGAAGTCGAATCCCTTCGCCGAAATGGAGCGTACGGCACGCGATGTCACCACGCACAAACCAATCGGCCAGTTCTCTGGAAATCACGAACTTATCTGCTACCAGATTGGCTCGCGAATCATTTGCCGCGATCCGATTTCCGGTGGCATCTACTGGGAGCGAGACGGCGCCGAGCTGGGCTGCGAATTGGTTGTGACCGGCAAGCACGTCGTCGCCATTCCAGAAGACGAAGACCATGAACGGGGCGAGCTCGGTACGACGGTCAACGCCATGGTTTTATCCGCCGATAATGGCGAACTGCTCGATACGGTCGAGCTTCCCAGTTCCGATCGAATCTGGACCGTCCGCGATGGGGTGGTCGTTGCCTGGCATACCAAGGAGATGGATCAAGCACCTAGCCTCTCGGGTTACGATGCGGTCACCGGAGAACGACTCTGGACGCATGACTATGAAGCCACGAGTGTTACCAAGGGTGTGTTGATCAGCCGCAAGCCATGGCTGGCAACCCTCGACAAGTTCGGCCAACTACAGATCATTAACATCCCCGATGGCAATGTGGTTCATCAGAAGACGCTTCCTCGCGATGGAGAAGCGATTCAGTTGAAAGTCGTTGAGTCCGATGACCAGTTCCTGTTGGCTGTCTACCGTGACATCAACCCACGCCCACACTTCCGGAGTATTCCGTACGACAACAGCGAAACGCTTCTTCGCGGGGAAATCTATGCGATCAACTTCGAAACGGGCGAAATGGCTTGGGAAAGTCCAGCCCTGGTGCACGATAACTACCTTCTAGAAGACTTCCAATCGAGTGGGCTACCCGTGGTTGCCTTGGTGGCCCGACTGCATCGTCCGGATGCCCGTACGCCACAAATGAACTCGGCCTTGGAAGTCTTGCTGCTGGATAAGCGAGACGGACGTGTCCTCTTCCGCCAAGAATTCAGTGAATTGAGTGTGACTTTTTCCTTGTCAGGCGATCCGAGCGACAAGACCATTCAGCTTCAACTGGCCGCCTTAGAAGTAAAACTGAAGTTTGATCCCGACCACCCCCCAGTTCCGGCCCCACCGGCAGCGACAGAAATCGACTTTTCTTACCCCCCATCGTCAGCAAAGGCAGCTCCCTAAGTCTTGCCGTACAACTTCGGACTGCCGCGATTTATGTTGTGAAATCGCGCATAACAAGTTACGATAAGCGAGGTAAGGTTTAACGGATCGGTTAACCATTTTGGCTGTCGAAACTTTACTTGCTCCTCCCTGATTTTCTTAGCAAACAGAAAGATCCTGGATGTCTGAATCAGAGTTCGCCGAATCGGCGATCGAGAAAATATCTGTCGCGCGAGCGCGAATCCTTGATCAATTAGGCCAAGTCATCGTCGGGCAATCCGACGTTATCGAAGAGCTTCTCATCTGTCTGATGAGTCGAGGCCACTGTCTCCTCGAAGGGGCGCCGGGTCTGGCCAAAACCCTCATGATCAGCACGCTGTCGAAAGTGCTGGAACTGAGCTTTAGCCGCATCCAGTTCACGCCTGACCTCATGCCGGCGGATATCACCGGTACGGAAATCATCGAAGAGAACAAGTCGACCGGTGCTCGCGAATTCCGCTTCTTGCAAGGCCCGCTCTTTTCGCACGTGATTCTGGCGGACGAAATCAACCGAACCCCGCCCAAAACCCAAGCCGCACTGCTGGAAGCGATGCAGGAACGCACCGTGACCGTCGGCCGCGTGCGTCACGAACTTGCCGATCCATTCTTTGTGCTGGCCACGCAAAACCCGATTGAACAGGAAGGTACTTACCCGCTGCCGGAAGCGCAGCAGGACCGCTTCATGTTCAAGGTGTTTGTGAAGTACCCCAGCTTCGACGACGAATTTGAAATTGCTCGCCGCACCACGGCTAAGCAGTCCGTCAAGCTTGAGCCAGTGCTCACCGCGGAGGAACTGATCGAACTGCAAAGTCTGGTTCGCGACGTTCCCGCTTCCGATCATGTCATTCGCTATGCGATCACGTTGGTTCGCCAGACTCGCGTCGGTGAGCCGGGCATTCCCGAATTTGTGAGCGAGATGCTCTCTTGGGGTGCTGGCCCGCGTAGTGTTCAGTTTCTTATTCTCGGCGGTAAGGCTCGGGCTCTGCTGCATGGCCGCACGCACGTCACGACCGAGGACATCCAAGCTTTGGCCAAACCTGTTTTGCGGCACCGCATTGTGCTGAATTACGGTGCGGAAAGCGAAGGAGTATCGGCCGACGACGTGATCGATCGGATTCTGCAGGAAACGCCCGCCAAAGAGGATCAGCTGACCAGCGATGCCCGATTCCAAAAAATATTTGCATCCTGAGACGCTCGGGCGGATTTCCAAACTGGAACTCAGAGCCCGGCACGTCGTGGAAGGATTTCTCTCCGGTACTCATCGCAGCCCCTATTTCGGGCAGTCGATCGAGTTTCTCCAGCATCGCGAGTATGCGACCGGGGACGATCTGCGCCATATCGACTGGAAAGTTCTCGGCAAGCACGACAAGTACTTCATCAAGCAGTACGAAGAATACACCAATCTTCGCTGCATGCTGATGGTCGACGCCTCGGCGAGCATGAGCTACGGCGATGGCCCGATGACCAAGTACGACTATGCCTGCACGATTGCCGCGTCGCTGGCGTACTTGATTCTGAAACAGCAAGATGCCGTTGGCTGTGCCGTATATGACGATGCCATTCGGTATCGCGTGCCGGTGCTCAGCAAAAGGACGCATCTCAATACGGTTGTCGAGGCACTGGCCAACCAATCGCCGCGCGACAAAACCGACATGCAGACCATCTGCAAACAGTTTGCCGAAGGGTACACCAGCCGCGGTCTGGTGATCGTCATTTCCGACTTGTTCGGCGATGTCGCCGCCACGGCCAAGGGGCTCCGCATCTTGCGTCAACGTGGCCATGACGTGATGGTCTTCCACGTGATGGATGACGACGAGCTAGACTTCCCCTTTAGTGGCTCAACCCGTTTCGAGGGTCTGGAGCTACCCGAACATTTGACCTGTAACCCGCGAGCACTTCGCGAAGGGTACCTGGAAGCGGTCAACGAGTTCACTGCTTCCATGCGTCGAGAATGCACCAAGAACACCATCGACTATGCACTGGTTCGTACGCGGGATTCCCTGGCGACTGTCCTGACCACGTACCTTTCCAATCGACTGGGAATGCACCACCGCAATTAAGTAAGTTTGAGGCGTAATGCTTTTCGTCTATCCAGCCCTGGCTTGGGCGTTTGCCCTTGTATCGCTTCCCGTGTTGATCCACCTGATCAACATGATGCGGCATCGGCGCGTCAAATGGGCGGCAATGGACTTCCTGCTTCAAAGCCATCGGCGGATGAAGCACTGGGTCATGCTCCGCCAGCTTCTGCTGCTGCTCACGCGTATGGCCGCCATTGCCTTGATTGTCGCCATGCTGGCCGGCCTGATCACCACCCAAAGCTGGTCGAGCATGATCGGCGACCGGGTGACGCATCACCTGATCCTTCTGGATGACACCTTCTCGATGCGAGAACGCCTGGGTGGCAACACGGCTTTCGAGTCGGCCACGAAGACCGCCAATCGCATCATCGAGAACCTGGCCAATCAAGACCGCCCTCAGCGGATTTCCGTCGTGTTTTATTCGGACATCCTGCGTGGTGATGCCGATGCGAAAGCGCCGAATCTGGAAGCCCGCATGCGAGTCGACATGGATTCGACCAGCATCACCAAGCTTCAAGAGATTCTCGCCAACACATCACCCACCGAGCAAACGATTCCGCTGGCCGAGGTCCTCCAACGAGCAGGCGAAATCGTGACCGAGTTCGACCAATCGGAGGTCGCCCAGGTTTACATCGTCTCCGACTTCCGCGAGAAGGACTGGGGCTCGGAAGCGACCCTGCGTGATCCGATTTCCCGCATCGAACAGCGGGCGATCGAACTCAATTGGATCAACTGCGCACGGCTGCCTCAAGACAACCTGGCCATCACCGACGTTTCGATTGGCAACGGCACGGTCGTCGCCGGCATTCCAACCATCGTGAAGGTTTCCGTCCGTAATTTCGGACAGCAAACGGCCATCGACGTCCCGGTCAACATCGAGCTCTTTGGATCGAGCTCTGGCGTCGCCGACATCTCGCAAGCCGGCAACGCTCTTCAGCGTTTGTACGATCAATTGCCGATCACCTTCGACGAGATCCCGCCGGGGGACCAGGTTACGCGGCAAACGCAGATCATTTTCCCGGCCGAAGGCTCAAGCGTTCTATCGTTCCGCCTGCCGGAAGATCCGCTTCCGCTGGATAACCTCCGCTTCGCCACCACAAGAGTCGAGTCGACGATCCCTGTACTGATCGTCGATGGCGACCCCAAGTTGACCAACGCATTTTACCTGCAGTCGGTCTTCAATCCCGGCCCGAATGTCTCGACAGGGATTAGCCCTACCACCACCAGCAGCAGTTTCCTAACGACCGCTGAGCTGAAGGACCTGGCGAAGTTTGAAACCGTTTTCATCATCGATCCCCCGATGCTGGATGAACGGATTATCACAACGCTCAAACAGTATGTGGAAGCTGGTGGAGGGATCGTTTGGTACTGTGGTCCTGGCAGCAACGAACTCGGACTTGCCGAACTCTCCAAAGCGAACCTCTTGCCCACCACGCTTCAAGGTCCGGCCGAGCTTTCGCAGAATACACCGGATGGACCGCCTGATTTTGATCCTGGCGACAACCCGGTGTTCAAAGTCTTCGCTGGCGAAAAGAACCCATTCTTGCGGCGATTGGTCGTCGGCAACTACTTCCCAGTTGTCCCTGAGTTCAATACCGAGAAGCCTGAGAACGTCCGCGTGCTGGGTAGCCTGAGAAACGGTGACCCGCTCGTGCTGGAACATGGATTGGGCAGAGGCAAGGTCGTCACCTTCCTCACCTCGCTTGGTCCGCAGTGGAACAGCTGGGCCACGAACCCAAGCTTTATCGTCGCGATCCTCGAGCTACGCAACTACGCCAGCAACGCGAAGAATAGCGAGTCGACTTTCCCGGTTGGCTCACCCATCTCAGTAACGGTTCCGACGTCTGACTATCGCTCGGACGTTCAGTTTTACAGCCCGGGAGCGACACGGCTTCCAACCGATCGTAGCGAACGCTTGGAGATGGAGCCGGTCGCCGGCACTTTGGATGGCAGCGCAGAACTAGGCGGAGTCGATTCGGTCACCGGACGCTTTCTGACCGGCCAGGCAGGCGTGTATGAAGCCTGGCTGACCAAGCTCGACGGTTCCAACGAAGTACGACGCTATTCGTTAGCTCCTGAGATAACCGAGAGCGATCTGCTGAGCATGAACGAGACCAATCTTCGCCAGTTGTATCCTTCGGTGACTTTCAACTACGTCGCCGCCGATGCATGGCAATACGATAACGCTGCCCAGCAGGGCACCAATTGGCAGACCATCTTGCTGGTCCTGGTAATCGGGGCGCTACTACTGGAACAAGTTCTGGCCTTTTACGCGAGCTACCACCCCGTGGCTCCAGGAGCATCTGCCGCGTGAATCAGGCCGCCACCAATACCGTCACCGCTTATCAGTTCAGTCGACTTTCGGAACTGCCATACTGGTCGCAGTGGGCAACGCTGGTCGCTGTCGTAGCCGCCATTGTCACTTTCGTGTGGTGGTGGTCTCGTCGTGATTCGCATGCCTTGCCATCGCTCAGCCGACTGGTTCTGTTCGGCTTGCGCACGGCCGCGTTACTCGGACTGTTGTTTTTCTTCTTCAACCTGGAAAAGAAAACACAGCGTGAAGTCCGCGAGAACTCACGTGTGGCCGTGATGGTCGATACCAGTCAAAGCATGGGGCTTTCCGACGCAACACCAGGTGCTGGGTCCGACACAACATCCCGCGCCGATCAAGCGATTACGCTCCTCTCGCAGAGCGAATTACTTGACAAGCTTCGCGACTCCCACGATGTCAGCGTGTTGACCTTCGACGACTCGTCCCCTCCGAGAAGTGTCGCGTTCTTCCCACGCACCGGCCAAGATGAAGTCGAGCTGGAACAACAACACTCGGCCACGTTCGATCAACAGTGGTCGCAAATGACGTGGATCACCTGGACTGGGATCGGGCTGGTACTTGTTGGGCTCATTACCCTGGTGACCGGCGGACTTGCCGCGGCGTCCAAGGGTGCGGCTCCGCTCAACTTTATTAGCGCAATCTGCTTACTCTCTGCCGTGGTACTGGTTGCATTCGGCGATCTAAAGAACGATGAAGTTCGCCCCTGGGATATCGTCCTGGGTGAACCGCAGGCCGAAGCAGAAGAAACGGACGAAACCGCACCGGTCGATCCTAGCCAGGACGATACCATGCAAATCGCCGACGTCGACTGGGCCAAGTCGCTGCAGCCCACCGGCCTGGAAACCCGCATCGGCGATGCCGTGATTCAACTGGTCAATCAGGAACGGGGTGGCCCATTCGCCGGCATCTTGATGGTGACTGATGGGGCCAACAACGAAGGAACGCCACCGATCGAAGCGGCTCGCATGGCCAGGGAAATTGGAGCCCGGATCATGACGGTCGGACTCGGTTCCGATCAGCAGCCGCAAAGCGTTCGAATTGTCGACCTGGAAGCCCCGGCCAAAGCCTATCCCGGCGATCAGTTCCAGCTCCGTGGCTACATCCAAGGCTTCGGCATGCCCAACAAGTTTGTCACGCTGCAAGTTGCCTCCGGCGTCGTCGACGAAGAAGGCAACTTCAAAGAAGAAGCGATCGACATGGCCTCTGAGCCGATCCAGTTGGGCAAAGATGGCGAAGTGATTCCTGTCGACTTCCAGATCACGCCAGAAAACATCGGCACGCAGGCCTATCAGCTGCGGATCGTTTCCACCTCGGAAACTGACATCGATCAGTCCGACAACCAAAAGATGGTTAAGGTCCAGATCGTGCAGCAGCGGAATCGCGTGCTGCTACTCGCTGGCGGGCCGACGCGTGAATACCGCTTCCTTCGCAACCAACTGTACCGTGACAAAGACGTCGAACTGCACGTCCTTTTGCAAACGGGAGAGCAGGGGATCTCGCAGGAATCGGATGAACTCTTGTTTGACTTCCCCGACGATCCAACCGAACTTTTTGAAAACTACGACTGCATAATTGCCTTCGATCCGGACTGGTCGAAACTGTCGCTCGATCAGATCCAACTGCTCGAACGCTGGGTCGGTGAAAAGGCCGGCGGCCTGATTGTCGTGGCCGGTCCGATCTACACGCCCGAATGGGCCAGCTTGCGACGTGGTAACGACGCGATCGATATCATCAAGGACCTCCACCCGGTCACGTTCTTCAGCCGCGGTACTTCGATTGGGCTCGGACGCTTCGGGTCAGAGACTGCCCGCAAGATTGTCATGACACCAGAAGGCCAGAAGGCGGAAGCCCTGCGAGTCGATAGCTCGGCCGACGTCAGCAGCCGCATTTGGCAACAGTTCCCCGGCGTGTACGGTTACTTCACCGTCAGCGGGGTCAAGCCTGGGGCCTCGGTCTGGGCCGAAGTCGACGCCCAAGGCGGGCTCGGAGACAATAAGTCGCCTGTTTACATGGCCTCGCACTTCTACGGTGCCGGCCGCGTGATCTTCCTGGGAAGTGGCGAAATGTGGCGTATCCGTTCGATGGACGTCGGCTACTTTGAAGCGTTCTACACCAAGCTGATCCGTTATGCCTCGCAAGGGCGACTGGCTCGCGACTCCAGCCGAGGGCTACTGCTAGTCAGTGCCGAACGTGTCTCGCTGGGCGAAACGGTCGACGTTCGTGCGTTCCTCACCGACTCGCAACACAATCCACTTTCCGATCCGCAAATCGAAGCCAGTCTGATCTTGCCGGATGGTTCCGAACAGCCACTGATCCTCCGCCAACTGCCGGAGTTTGAACAGGGGCAGTACGCCGGACAATTCACACCGCTGCAAGACGGAGAGTACCGCATTGAAGTCATGCTTCCCGGCGGGGGCGACGACAGCTTGCTGACGCGTGAAGTAAGAGCTCGAATCCCCGATCGCGAAATCGCTAACCCACGCCGTGATGACGCCGTGCTGACGGCCCTCACCAGTGAAACCGGCGGCAAGTCGATTGTTGGAATTAATGACCTGATGAAAAGTGATAACCTGCCGTCTTACATCGGCCCGGAAGTTCTTCCGCCGCGCGACATGTACACGGCACTTCCTGATTTGACCGACCGCAGCTTCCAGGAAAGCCTGAGAGGCTGGCTGATGGCATTCATTGTTCTGGCTTTGAGCGTGGAATGGATTCAACGGAGGTTTGCAAAACTGGCATGAGCACTCCGCGCGAGCCACTTCCTGATTCGATTATTCAGCTGCTTTCCACGCTTCGCAGCCGCATCCGCCGCTATGTCATCCTCGAAGGCATCGCCGCCATTGTCGTGTGGCTGGGTATCGTCTTCTGGGTCGGCCTGGGCATCGATTACCTGCCGGTAACGTTCGGTGCCAGCGAAATGCCGGTCGAAGCACGCACCGTGCTTTTGGCGATTGCCGGCATTGGCACCCTTTGGATAGCCATTCAATTCATCTTCCGTCGACTCGCCGTCAGCATGCCCAACCGCAGTTTGGCCCTGTTGATCGAACGTCGTTTCCCGCAGTTTGGCGAAAGCTTGCTGACCACGGTCGAAGCTGCCGAATCGCAGGCAGTCGCCGACGAGTACGAGCAGGAGATGCTCTCCAAGACACGGCACGATGCGTTGGCCGCTTTGCCGGAAGCGAAACTTACCGACCTCTTCGATCCTACGCCCCTGTGGCGCAAGGGGACCGCGGCCGTCGCCGCCGTGCTCAGTATAGGCGTGTTCGCCCTGATCGCGTTTCCTGCGTTTCAGACCTGGGTCAGCCGTCTGGCCCTCAGCGAAGAAACCTGGCCGAGGTTGGCCCGGATTGAAGTCGTCGGCCTCGAGATTCTTCAGCGCAACGAAACCGGCGGTCAGGAAGGATCAACGACGGTCGTCATTCCATTCACCGACAAGACGGTGAAAATCGCCCGAGGCAGTTCCGTTCGATTGTTGGTCGCCGCCGACACCAATGCCTCGTACACGCCGCGTTACTGCACGTTCGTTTATCGCACCAGCGATGGCATCTCGGACTCGGTCCGCATGCAGCGCGTAGGTGCGACCAGTGAAGATGGCAAGATGCCATTCGTCTTCGATCGTAAGCCCCTGACCGGGATGACTACCTCGCTTACGTTTGATGTCATTGGCTACGACCACAAGATGGCCGACTATCGGATCGAGGTCGTCGATCGACCATTCATCACCAGCAGCGAAGTCGACGCTGTGCTACCTGAGTACACCGGGCTCTTGCCACGTAAGGAAGTCGTCTCCGGCGCTACCCAGTTGCCGGTTGGCTCACAAGTCACGTTGAGCATGACGACCAGCAAGCCGGTCGTCTCGGCAACGCTGTTCGATCTTTCGACCCAAGAGTCGCAAGAGCTGACCTTCGATCCACCGGTTACCACCATTCGCCAGGAATACACCAGCATCTCGCGGGACTTGCCGTTAGAGGTTTCGCTGCACGATATCGACGGCGTTACCAACGAGATACCTTACCGATTGAAGATCGCTGCCGTACCTGACTCGCCGCCGGCGGTCGAAATGCGGCCGGTGGGCATCGGCACGGCGATCACCCAGAACGCTCAGATTCGGCTGGAAGGCCGCATCCAGGATGACTTCGGAGTCGCTCGCTCGTGGGTCGAAATCCAGGTCATCGGCGGAGCTAAGATGGAGCTTCCTATCACGACCGACGCCGATGGAGCGTTCACCACGACCATCGACCTGAAGAATCAGCAGACGCCCGACGGTGTTCTCCGTGTCATCCCGGACGACAAACTGACCATTGCTGTCTTCGCCCAGGACAAATGCGATCTGGATGGGGAAGGGAATATCGGTACGGCTGACCGGCTTCAATTAGATGTCGTCACGGCGGACAAGCTGCTATCCCTGCTGGAAGGACGTGAACTTGACCTGCGTCGCCGCTTCGAGCAGATCCGCGACGAGACCATGCGGCTGCGCGAGGAATACGCCCGCATCCAGATCGACGCAAAGCGGTTTGCCCTCGGTGCCGAGAAGTTTGCTGCCTCGGAAACCACCCTCCAGGAGGGCGGGGAACCGCAAGATCCACAAGAATTGTTCCGTAAGGCACTCGATCTGCAGAGATTACGAATCCAACGAGCTCAGCAGGCTAGTAAGAAGGCCGACGGAGAACTCGTGGGAATTCGGGTCGGTTTCGAAGAAATTCGGGTAGAACTCACGTCTAACCGGATGGATACGACCGCTCGAAAGGAACGACTCGAGAAAATGATTATCGAGCCGATTGCCAAGCTTTCGGACCCAATGCATGCCCAATTACAGAGCACAACGCAAGAATTGGAGGCACTCTACGATCAGCCCGAGCCATTTATGCCGGTTGTAGAGGTTGCCCTGGAGCAAACGGACGCAATCATTCTCGAAATGGAACGTATCCTAGAGAAGATGTTTGATTTGGAGAACTTCAACGAACTTATGGAAAAGATGCGTCAACTGATCGACGCACAGACTGATCTTCGCGAAGAAACGGAAGATTTGCGGAAGAAGCAGATCCTAGATCTGTTAAAGTAAATGTCCTCAGGTGGTTACAATGTGATCACCCACCCCTTTTCTCATCCTAGGGAGAACACGATGCCTACTAGTCCTTCGATTCGAAGTGCGCTGTTTGGACTGCGAGGGCTGATTCTCCTTACTTGCATCGCGGTCACCGCGGGCCTTGCTCAGGCCCAGGCTCCTGAAGTCTCCTCGAAGGACAACCTGGCCGAACGTCAACAACAGCTCAGTGCCAATTTCGACGTGCTCGAAAAGCTGATGCTCAAGATGGCTGATATCGACGAGGCCAATAATCCCCAGCGAGCCAACTTGCTCCGCGAAGCCGTTCGCAACAGTCGCAACCTGCGTGTCTTGTCGCGAATGGAAGAGACGACCGGCTCGCTCACGGAGGGACAACTTAAGCGGGCAACCGATCAGCAAACCATGATTGAGAACGATCTTCGGACGCTCCTCAAGCTTCTACAAAGTGAAAACCGCGACGAGCAGATCAAAGACGAAGAAGCCCGCATCAAGTCCTATATCAAGTCGGCCCAAAAGCTACTAAATCGTCAGCGAAGTATCCAAGGTCGAACCGAAGGGGGTGCTAAGACGCAGCCGCTTTCCGACGAACAAGCTCGCTTGGCGGATGACGCCAAATCCCTTTCCGATGAAATCGCCGAGCAGGAAGAAGGGGGCCGCCCTGAAGACGCTTCCAAAGATGGCGATGCCAAGTCGAAGGATGGCAAGTCTGGTGATTCGGATGACAAAAAGGGACAATCCGACGATTCCAAAGAAGGCGACAACCAGGAAGGGGAGTCAGGCGAGAACAAGTCTGGCGACATGAACCAATCTGGCGAATCCCAAGAGGGCCAAAGCAAAGAAGGGCAATCGAAGGAGGGACAGTCGAAAGAAGGTGAGTCCAAAGAAGGACAGTCTTCCGATTCCGAAGGGGAACCCAAAGAAGGGGAATCATCCGACCAGGAAATGAAGGAAGGCGAACCCAAAGAGGGTGACTCCGAGAAAAAGGAAGGGGATTCCCAGAAGCAAGAAGGCCAAATGGGTGAGTCCCCCATGGATGGCCAATCGCAGGAAAGCCAAGAGGGCGAGTCCGGCGAACAAAGCCAGCAGAGCCAACAAGGTCAGCAAAACCAGCAGCAAGGCCAACAGGGGCAACAAGGTCAGCAGGGCGAACAAGGCGAGCAAAATCAGCAGCAACAACAACAGCAACAACAAGAATTCTCGCCCCGCAAGCGAATTGAAGAAGCTCAGCGGCGAATGGAAGAGGCCCAGAAGAAGCTCGACGAAGCCGACAAGGATGGTGCTGTTCAAGAGCAACAAGCGGCTCGCGATGAGTTGGCCCAGGCCATTGCCGAGTTGGAAGAAATCCTGCGTCAGCTTCGCGAAGAAGAAATCGAGCGAGTTTTGGCTCGCCTGGAAGCACGTTTCACGAAGATGCTCGAAATGCAGCTTCGCGTGAATGACGATACCGAACGACTCTCGCAGATTCCGCTCGACCAGCGCGGATCGGCTGAAGACGCCGAAGCGGGCAAGCTCAGCTTCGCCGAAAAGCAAATCATTGTCGAAGCCGACAAGTGCCTGGAATTGCTCAAAGAGGAAGGCTCTTCGATCGCGTTTCCCGAATCGATGATGATGGTTCGCGAAGACATGGCCGAAGTTGCCAATCGGCTGGGACAAGCCAAGCTCGACAGTTTGACCATCACCATTGAAGAAGACATCGTCATGGGGCTCGAGGAACTGCTCGAAGCCCTCAAGCAAGCTCAGAAGGATCAGGAAGAACGCAAACAACAACAGCAGCAACAGCAACAACAGCAGCAGCAACAGGGTGAAGAACCGCTGGTCGACAAGATTGCCGAGCTCCGGCTGATCAAGTCGATGCAAGTTCGCGTGAATCAACGAACCAATCGATACGCTCAAATGCTGGACGACGCCGACGACGATGTCGGTCAAGCGACCAGCGAAGATTTGAAGAATCTGTTGCGGGACTTGGCCGAGCGTCAAAGCCGCATTTACGACATCACTCGGGACAATGTTCAGGGGAAGAACCAATGAGTTTTCGCCGAATTGCCTGCTGCGTTTGCAGTATCGTCGCTCTCGGGGGACTACATGTTTCCGCAGGATTTGCTCACGCGGAATCGGGTCTCGCCGTTGCCGACCATTGGGCCCCTCCCACACGTGAACAACTGGCGGAAGAACTCACCGCCTGGAGCCAGATCACCAATGCTCCGTCTGACACCAAGCAAAAGCTGCTGACCCTCTGGGGTGAAGATAGCGAGACGACGCTCAGCCTGCGAGATCTGCTCGACCAATCGCTTGAAATCAGCTCGGTCGATATTTGGCAACAGCTTCAAGCCTTCCAAGACACCAGCATCTACCAAGGTCCGATCGAACTCGACCCAAGCAACCCTGACGCCTGGCCGCCAGGTTTCCTGGTGAACCATGCCAAATTCGTCTATGGCAAATGGCTTGCGGAAAAAGGGTTCTACGATGAAGCCCTCAAAGAACTGAGCGAACCGACGCCGGATCAGGTTGTCGACCCAGCCGCTCTGTTGTTCTTTGAAGCGGCTTGCCAACACTATCTTCTGCAGAAGGAAGAGTGTGTGGGCACGCTCAAACAGCTGCTGGCCCGTTCGGAAGGACTTCCGGCCCGGTACCTCGCGTTGTCGCAGATGATGCTTAAAGACATTGAACCACTCGAGACCGATTCCTTGGACGAAGTTGCCCGCCTGATGCGGGACATCGAGCGTCGCCTCGATATGGGCCGTGCCGGCAAGAAGGTCCGCAAGACCGAAGAAGATGTCGTCGCCAAGCTCGACAAGATGATCGAAGAACTCGAGAAGCAACGTCAACAACAGCAGCAGCAACAGCAATCCCAACAGGGTAGCGGCCAGGGATCGCAGCCGCAGCAAGACAGTATGCCTGGCAGCGAAAGCGGTCCTGGCAATGTCGACACGAAAGAAATCAAGAGCAAGGGAGAGTGGGGCAACCTACCTCCAAAAGAACGCCAGGAAGCGTTGCAGCAAATCTCAAACGAATACCCTTCGCATTATCGCCGGGCGATTGAAGAGTACTTCCGCAAGATTGCCCGCGACCCATCCTCAGCCAACAACTAACCACACGACTTTTGTCGCTCTGAGACATGACGCCTCATGAAGACGCTTTCCCTCATCATGCTTTCGCTCCTCGCCGCTGGTCCAGCGGTCGAGGTGCAGCAATTGGACGGATCCAAAACTAGCGGCGACCTGATCGAGTTGTCGGCCGACTCCCTGGAAATTCAGCTTGCCGATGGCAAGTCTTCCGTCTTTCCTGCCAAAGACATCATCAGCGTCCGCCCGGTCCAACCTTCGGACATCGCTGAAAAGCAACCGGTCACCAAAGAGCTGTTCTTTGCCGATGGTTCGCGATTGCTAACGGCAGACATGCTCGTCTCGTCACGCAATGCCGAGTTGATGCTTCCCAGGGGAGCCCGCGTCGAAATTGGCAGAAGTGCCCTCAAAGGGGTGCGACTGCTTCCGACCGATCCACAATCGGACGACGACCCGCTGAAAGAAAAGTGGGATGAACTTGCCAAAGAGCACACCGGCGGCGATGCCATTGTTCTCAACCGCGAAGGCATGCTGACCGTACAAGAGGTTGTCATTCATGGAGTGACTGCCGATGGCGTGAAGATCCAGCTCGACGACATCACAACAACCGTCAATCCATCGAAGCTATACGGGCTTCTCTTCTATCAGCGTGCCGCAAGAGAGTTTCCTGCGCCCCTCTGTGTCGTGCACTTGAATGACAATTCGACACTCGTCGCGCGCTCGATCAAGATGAACAATGGCCAAACGCGGGTGACCGTCCTGACGGGCACCGAAATACCGATTCCATTCGACCGCATCACAAAGCTCGACTTCGCCGCCGGAAACATCCAGTTTTTAGACGAGCTGAAACCGGCTCGCATTACCTGGACACCGGTTCTTAAGTCGGCCATCGCGGTGGATGACCTATCCTTGGTGTATGCCCCACGCATGAACCAATCGTTCCAGGGAGATGCGATTCAACTCGAAGAAGATCAGCAGCCCCAGGTTTACTCCCGCGGCATCGCGGTCCATGCGACCTCGGAACTGCTTTACCAACTACCATCAGGCTTCCGCCAACTGCAGATGCGTGTCGGGATCGCCCCAGAAAGCTTGGGTACCTGCACGGCGAAACTGCAGATTATTGGCGATCAGAAGATCTTGTTTGAAAAAGAATTTAACGACGAAACCCCGCCCGAAGATATCGCCTTGAACATCTCAGGCGTCAGCCGACTCAAAATTGTAGTCGACGCAAATGACGGCGAAGATTTCGGCGACGTGCTGCACCTCTGCCAGGCACGCTTGCTCAAGTAATTCGAGAAGAAACCCGCATGTTTCGCACTGTTCACATTGCCCCACTGATCGCACTTTCCCTCCTGTTTGCCTACCAGGCAAATGCAGTGGAGATGGATCTGGTTCTCAAAGCAGAACAGGAACGGATCGCAGCCGTCGCCAAGGCTTCGGCATCGACGATCTCGGTCTTCGCCGGCGCAGCCGGAGGTGGTAGCGGGGTCATCATCAGCCCCGATGGCTACGCCGTCACCAACTTCCACGTGGCCGATCCTGCTGGCAACTTCATGAAGTGCAGCATGCCTGAGGACGGTGGCAAGGTTTACGATGCGGTCATCGTTGGCGTCGACCCAGTGGGGGACGTCGCGGTCATTAAGATGCTCGGACGAGATGACTTCCCGGCGGCCGAAATCGTCGATAGCAACTCGGTTCAGGCTGGCGACTGGTGCTTTGCCGTGGGCAACCCGTTTCTCTTGGCAACCGACTTGCAACCGACCGTTACCTGGGGCATCGTCTCCGGCGTACATCGCTATCAGTACCCAGCCGGAACGCTGTTGGAATACACCGACTGCCTGCAGACCAATGCAGCCATTAACCCGGGCAACTCAGGCGGTCCTTTGTTCAACGACAAGGGTCAACTCATCGGTATCAACGGTCGCGGCTCGTTCGAGAAGCGTGGCCGCGTCAACGTCGGCGTCGGCTACGCGATTTCCATCAACCAGGTCATGAACTTCCTGGGTTACCTGAAAAGTGGTCGCATCATCGACCACGCTACCTTGGGTGCCACGGTCACTACCGACACCGAAGGACGCGTCGTCGTGACCAACATTCTGAGTTCCTCCGACGCCTACCGACGTGGCCTGCGTTATGGCGACGAGATCGTCAGCTTCGGCAATCGCGAGATCACGACCGTCAACGGCTTCAAGAACATCCTCGGCATTTACCCGCGCGGCTGGAGCATCCCGCTTTCATATCGCCGTGAAGGGAAACGCTACGATACGGTCGTTCGCCTGGCCGGTGTCCACTCGCGTCGAGAGCTGCTCGAGAAAACCGGGAACGCTCCTATTCCACCAAGTCCCGAAGAAGCCCCGCAGCCGGAAGATGGCGAGGAATCTCCCAAGGAAGAGGGCGAAGAAAAGCCGAAGAAGCCAATCCCTGTCCCCGGACACCCACCGAAGGAAGAGGCCAAGCCGCCGGAAGAGTGGAAGCACCTTTACCAGGAAAAGACAGGCTACGCCAACTATCAGTTCAACCAAGAGCATCAGAACCGCCTCCGCCAGGCCCTCGACGCGATGGGAGACTGGTCGCAGACCTCGGACAACTGGGAGCTGCAGTACTCGCTAGTCGATAACGATAACGGCACGATTCACATCGGGCCGATGACCGTCGAAGGTAAGATGGCCGGTGTCAATCACAATATTGAAATCGCCGGCGACCTGACCGAAAAGCTAGAGCCCTCAGGCAGCGGCGGTCTGTTCCTGGCGCTTTACAGCTGGAAGCGTCTGCTCCGCGAGAAATTCGACACCTTTGGTGAAGTCTATTACCTGGGCACCGCACCTCGACGCGATTTCGAAGTACAGTACGACGTACTTGTCGGCCTGTACGATGCCCTGGAAATCCGAGCCTACTTCGATCAAAAGACCGGGCAGTTGATGGTCCTGGAAATGTTCCCGGAGACCGATTCTGATCCGTGCGAAATTGAATTCAGCGAATACCGCGAGACCGATGGCTATACGCTTCCGCATCGGATGGTCGTTCGCTACGGCGACGATCCGTTCGATATCATCACGGTGAAAAAGTGGTCGGTGAAACCAGCCGGCGAAGGAGCGTAAAATGAGTCGTAAGCACATTACTCAGACGCTGCTGGCCGCTGCAGTTGCCCTATGCGTGCTACTGCCTGGTCAAACGGCCAACGCCGAAGCCACCCTTCGTGAAGTGACCCGCGACGTTCAACGTAAAGTCGTGAAGATCTACGGGGCAGGGGGCCTGCGTGGTCTCGAGTCGTACCAGTCCGGCAGTCTCATTTCCGATAAGGGACATGTCCTGACGGCGTGGAGCTACGTCCTTGACTCGAGCGTGATCACCGTCGTACTGGACGATGGCCGTCATTTCGTGGCAGAGCTTGCCGCAGCCGACCCTCGCTTCGGGATCGCACTGCTTAAGATCGACGCCGAAAACACACCGCACTTCAGCTTAGACAAAGGCGTCTCCCCCAAAGTGGGCGATCGCATCTTGTCGTTCAGCAACTTGTTCGGCATTGCCGCAGGGGACGAGCCCGCCAGCGTGCTAAGCGGCTACGTTTCCGCCATCACGCCTTTGGAAGCTCGACGCAGCACGTTCCCGTCTGCCTACCAAGGCCCTGTTCTGATCGTTGACGCGATCGTGAACAATCCCGGTGCCGCTGGTGGCGTGCTGACCGACCAGGACGGCAACTTCGCCGGCCTGCTGGGCAAAGAACTGCGTAGCTCGCGGAATGACATCTGGCTGAACTACGCGATCCCGATCGCCCAGTTACGAGAACCGATCGAGGACCTTCTAGCCGGCCGTTCGCGACCTGCGATCGATCCGGAGAAAGAGAAACCACTCTCGCCACTTACCTTGACTCACCTGGGCCTGGTGCTGGTGCCGAACGTGCTGGATAAAACACCACCCTACGTGGAACGCGTTGAACGCGATTCCTTGGCTGCGGCGGCAAAGCTGCAACCGGATGATTTGATTCTGTACGCGGATGGAACGCTGATCTCTTCGCAAAAGGCGCTGATCGAAACGTTTAGCTACAAGGATCGAGACGATATCGTCTCGTTAACGGTGCTGCGCGACGGACAACTGGTCGAACTCACTCTGAACGAACTGAAATAAATGTCGAAACCGTTATCCATCCTGTCTTGCTTGCTGGGTCTGTTGCTGCTCGCTTCACCTGGGCAAGCTCAGCAATTGAATGTCGCTGAACAAGAAGCCATTCAAGCGGCCGTCGATCGTGTCGCCGCCAGCGTCGTGCAAATTGAAACGGTTGGTGGTTTGATCGAAGGAGGCGGTCCCATCGAAGGAGCCAGTCGCACTACTGGAACCATCGTTTCGCCCGACGGTTTCATTCTTTCGACTCTCTATGGCTTCATCCAAGAGCCCTCGGGGATCTTGGTCACTATGCCCAGCGGCAAACGCGTCGCCGGCAAGATTATTGCCAAAGACACCCAGCGGAACCTGATTCTGCTGAAAGTCGAAACCGACACCGAACTGGCTGTGCCCGAAGGCGTTGCCCGTGAGCAACTTCAGCCAGGCCAATGGGCGATCGCCTTGGGCAAGACGTTTGCCAAGGACGTACCGTCGGTCTCCGTGGGTATCGTCAGCGCAACGCACCGGGTGTGGGGCAAGGCCGTACAAACCGATGCGAAGATCTCGCCCAATAACTATGGCGGTCCACTGATCGACATTCAGGGACGCGTGATCGGTATCCTTACGCCGTTGTCTCCTCAAGACCCTGGTGCCACCGGCGGGTTTGAGTGGTACGACTCCGGCATCGGGTTTGCCGTTCCTTTGACAGAAATCCAGCAGCGGCTCGATACGCTGAAGGAAGGCGAAGATCTCAAGCCAGGCCTGCTGGGCATCAACCTCAAAGGGAAGGACATCGTCGCCGACCCGGCTGAAATCGCCGCCGTTCGCTACAACAGTCCCGCCCAGGTTGCCGGTATTCAAGAGAAGGACATCCTGATCGGCGCCAATGGCCGGCCGATCGAGCGACAAGCACAACTGAAACACATCCTGGGCGAAGCCTACGCCGGCGACACGCTTGAGTTCAAGGTAAAGCGGGGCGACGAAGAGCTGACGTTTAGTGTTACCTTAGCGGCCGAGCTGATTCCTTATGAGCGTCCCTTCCTGGGGATTCAGCTGGATCGAAATACGCTCGACGCGGCGGTCGTAACGCACGTGTTCGACGACACCGCCGCCAAGACGTCTGGCGTTCAGCCGGGCGACAAGATCGTGAAGTACGACGACACCGAGATCGATGCTCCGCAAACGCTTCGTGAGGCCGTCGCCACAGCCGAACCAGACGTCGCCCATAAGCTGGTCGTCCTGCGCGGCGACGTGGAACAAACGCTGGACGTTACCCCAGAAAGCATGCCCAACCAGTTTCTCGCCGCCACGGCCAAGCCAGCCGCCCCAGAAGGCGCTGAGGACCGCGAAGGCATCGTCACCGGCGAAAGTGATTTCCAACTGGCCGAAGAGAAGAACAGTGCTAAGCTGTTTGTCCCAGAGGCCGCGAAGAAACTGCCTTCGCTCGGCTTGGTTGTGCTCTTGGGAGACGCCGAATTCAAGATCGAGCCGCAGTGGGAATCGTGGAAGAAGCATGCCGAAGACTTCGGCTACGCCGTCCTAGAGATTCAGCCGGCAAGCGAGTCGCGTTGGACCCGCCCTGAGATCTCGGTCGTGCGGAAGATGATCGACCGCGTTCGTGACAACTACAACATCGACGCGACCCGAACGGCTGCCGTGGGCGGCAAGTCAGGCGGGGCAATGGCTCTACTGCACGGCTTTGAAAACCGCGACGTTCAAACCGGTGCGGTGACGATTGAAGCAGGTATTCCTCGCGGAACCAACATCCCCGACAACGAGCCACTCGAGCGTCTGGAAATCGTGTTCCTGAATCCTAAGGATTCCGATACGGCCGTTTCGGTTGCCCCGCAGATCGAGGCACTCGAAAAGATGAAGTTCGCCGTCATTCCTGCGGAAACAACGGGAAATGGCGGGGGAAGCGAGCTTTCGGAGGCCGACATCGAAACTCTTTCCAACTGGCTCAACTCGCTCGATCGTATTTGATCGTCTCGCCCTGATGCCGCCTTCCTTTGCTGCCTGCCCCATTTCCCCCCGGCGAGGACGATGCTCTCGAAACGCTCGCAAATCGGACTGATCTCGCTGACGACATTAGCAGTCGCTGGAGGTATCTGGCTGTTTGCCGATGATCAGGCGTACTACGGACCGGTTCAGGCCGTCTTGCTACGAATTGGCCTGGTCCTGGGAGCGGTGTGGATTGGGTATCCGCAGATCTCGAAGCTGCCGGTCTGGTTGGCCACGATCGGCATCGGTTCCGTCCTGTCGGTTCTGCTATTTAAAAAAGCGGCGATCATTGTGATCCCGCTTTTAATCTTGATCTGGTTGTTACGGCCCAGGCCGTCGAAGAAGCAAAACTCGACTAACCGAGAATCTTCGTCTTCAAATCGCTAAGCAGCGTCACGGCGTGTCCCACCTCGGCCTTCTGGCGTTCTGGTTCCTGCGGGATTTCGCGTTCGATGGTCAGCGGACCTTCGTAGCCAACTTCCTGTAGCGTTCGCAGGTAGGCTTCTATGTTGACATCCCCTTCGCCCAGCGGCACTTCCTGGCCCCATTCCTGGCCTGGGTTGGCTGCCCACTTGGCATCTTTGCAATGGACGCTGCCCAGATGCTTGCCCACTTTCTTGACGGCTTCGATCGGTTCGCCGGTCCCGTACAGGATCATGTTCGCCGGGTCGAAGTTGACCTTCAAGTTCTCGCGAGCGACGTCTCCGATGAACTGCAACAGGCCATCAGCCGTCTCTTGTCCCGTTTCCAGGTGCACGGCTTGCCCCATCGCACCACAGTGATCACAGAGCTCTTGGGCGACGGCCACAACCTGCGAGTACTGCGGATCGCTAGTATCGTGAGGAATGAAGCCGATGTGCAGGCCAATGCACTTGCAGCCAAGCTGGTTAGCGAAGTCGGCGATCTCTTTCATTTCGGCCGTTCGGGCAGCACGCGTTTCTGGCGGAACCAAGCCAACCGTCTTCTGCGTGGTTGGGATGTCGGCGTAGCTTTCGTCTTCGAAGCCGCCAAAGACGCAGGTCACTTCGATGCCGTACTCTTTCAGCTTCGCCAAAATTTTGTCGGCACCCTCTTGGTTGCGAGAGGACTGATGGGGAGCGTGAATTTGAATCGTCTTGATACCCAACTCTTGGGCCACATCTAAGTCCACGCCGAGTCCGGCATCAATGCTGGTGAAGACACCAATCGCCCACTTTTCCACAGTCATCTCCTTCTAGGCAGGTTTCAATAGGAAGCGCTTTAGCGGAATGTAAAGGACCTCTTCGGGGATCGCAACCATGCGCATTGGTATACGTCCAAAAAAAAGGCCCAGTAAATGAATCACTGGGCCTTTTCTCAATTTTTACGCTTGAGCGAGGTGAGAACCTACGCCAGGTCGTTCTCTGGGGTGGCGTCGCTGTGGACGTCGAACCATTCTTCTTTGAATGGAATGTAACCACCTTTGCCTTGATTCGAGCGTTGGATCGCCAGGCGAGCTGTTAGTGCGATCACCGCATCGCCCATGGCGACTTCTGGGTGACACTTCGGCTTGTTTTCTGGTGCTGGGTTGCGGATGCAGTAGGCCCAGTGTTCGATCTCTTCGGTATAACCACGGCTGACAGGGCCTTGGCTGGCTGCGTTGGCAAGCGAAGCCGCTTTCGTCTGACCGCCGCTGGCTTGGGTATCCATCGTCGGGCCATCCGAGTCCTTCTTGACGCTCAGCTTGGTATCGGCCGAGACACCGTTCTTGTACAGGGCGACGTCCTTCTCGTTGTGCAGAACGAGCGAACCCTTGGTACCCATCACGACTTCCCCGTAACCACCAAAGCCGTTGCCGTTGATGGACGAGTAGGTCACGACGACCTTCTTATGAGGATCTTCCTGGTAGGAAGGCACACCCTTCTTCTCTGGCGGCCAGTTGGTGACGTCGTCGTAGTAGCCAACGTCGAACGACGGATCGTAGCCGCTGCCTGGGAACTCGAACATGCAGTAAACGTGATCGTCGGCATCTCGGTCGTAACCGAAGATGTGACGTCCACCGGTTGCATGAACGGCCAGAGGATGAGCCTTCTTGCCGTCCTTACGCAGGGCGCTGATAAAGATCGAAGCGGCGTCCAACTGGTGGCTACCCAGTTCGGCCATCAGACCGCCACCGGTGCGGTCCCACAGACGCCAGCGGCAGAGTTCTTCCAATGCCGAGATCGGACGTTCGCCACCCTGACGGTTGCGGATAGTGAAGTCGTTGTAGCCATACTTGGTGGCGTCGATGTTTTGATCTTCGTTCCAGGCGGCGTACTGAGCGTACATGGCCTTGTAGTGAGCCCGACGCGTCGGATCGCTTTCGCTGTCGGCACGCTTCTTGAAGGCGTTCATGCCGCTCTTGATCTTGTCTTCGATCGAACCGTCGGCCAACTTCTCGCCACCGGGGATTGGCTGCTGCCAACTGTCGCCACCTGGCAAGTTACCGCGGTGCCACTGAGCACGGATGTGGTGGATTTCGCCCAACACGCCCCACTGGATCAGGTTCACGGCGTTGTCGTACAGCACGCTGTAGTGCCGTTGGTGACCCGTAGCGAGGTAGAGGTTTTGCTCCTCGGCCATACGAGCCATCTCCTTACACTGCATGACCGTGTGGGCCATCAGCTTTTCGGTCAGCACGTGCTTACCCGCTTTCATGGCTTCCATGGCCACTTCTTTATGGATAAACAGCGGCAACGCACAGATGACGGCTTCGACATTGGGGTCGGCCAGCAGTTCTTTATAGTCGGTGTAAACCTTGACGTGCTTCTTAGCTTCGTCTTCGGTCTTCCAGTCGTAGACCGACATCAGACCCTGGCGGGCGTCCAAAGCGGCAGGGCTGGAATGGTCGCCGTGAAACGCGCGATGCACGTTGTAAGGGCGAATGTCGGAGATAGCGACGACGTCGACGTATTCCGGGTTGAGGGCACCGATCAGCACGCTACCTTCGTCACCAGTACCGATGACACCGACGCGGACCGGATCTTTAACCTTCGAGTAGCCAAAGTACATGGCACCCAAACCGGCACCGGAAACGGCACCTGCAGCGACAACACCCTTCAGGAAGTCACGACGATTCACACCGAGTGCTTCGTTGAAGTTTTCCTTGCCGACGGCGAGCTCTTCTGGTTTCAAATTCATGATTTACTCCCCTTTATTGGATGCACCGCGGCTGCAGCACTTGCTAAATGAGTTCCAAAGAATGTAATCCAGTCCAGCGAATCTGCCGGCGCCAATCGCGGCGATCAACAACAGCGAGACAAACTCGACCGACTGATAGTAGACGTAGGTAAGGTCCGCTCCGTGGGCAAATGGCCACTGAGCCAGCATCACTTGGAGCAAAAATCCGGCGACACCTAAGGCCGCTAACCGTGTAAACAGCCCCAAGATCAACAAAATACCGCAGATGAAAAGGACCCAGGTCACGATCAAATCGACAGGTCCCTGGTTAGGATTCACCTGGTTCACCCGAGCATCCGACTGCGTTACCGACTGTCCAATTGTATTGAGGTCGTCAATATAGTCCGCCTCGAATTTGGCAATATCGTTGGTCCACTTACTTAGGTTACCGTAGAGCTCTTTATCTTTCTCTTCCAAGCGATCTTCGTAGTGGGCCACACCACGATAACGCTGGTCCTGGCGTTTCTCTTCGTAGACCTGAAGCTCGTTGAAGTACTTCTCGATGTCTTCAGCGTTTTCGTCGAAGTAGTAGTCGATCCGGCTGTTGTAGCGGCTGAGTGCCTTCTGGAACTGGTTCGCTGGCTCATCGCCGAACTTATCCAGCGCCCAGCCACGGTACCCATCGGCACGTCCTTTAATCAGGTTCTTATCGAGCCGCTGCGTTCCATAGAGGTCAAAAACCATTCCACGGAAGTTTTCGGCGAACGGGCCTTTGGCGTTTCGCAGGAAGCCGGCCGACGAAAAATCGCCAGACTGTACCTTCTTGGAACCTTCCATAAAGAAATGCCAGCCGGTGACGCACCGGAGGAGGACTAAAATCACAATGGCAATCCAGCCAAGTTGGTATTTCGAGGTAGACAGGGAACTAGCTCCTCAAAAGATATATTTCGGGGTGTGCGGATCTTGGAGGGGTGGCACTTTAGAATAGCTACGTGCCGGGGGTATACGGATATGCATCCAATGTTAATTATTGCCAGAAATGGACATTTCGCCAAGAAGTGGCGTCGTAATTCCCCGAAACTACGCCCCAATACGCCAATTTAGGCGGGGTCGATGACCTTCTTGTTCCGCCAATGTCCCGTGAAGAAACGGGCCCAGTGCGTCAGCGAAAGCAAGATTACCCAACTGGTCATCGCTACCCACAGTCCCTGGACGTGAATTCGGTCCAGCCACAAGCAGGTCGCCGCCAGAAGCAACAGCACCGACGAAAAGATCAAACCGACGGTCAGGATAAACCGCACATCGCCAGCCCCTTTCAGCGCACTGACAAACACCAGGTTTACCGCATCAAACACGCAAAAGAACGCGACAAACCGTAACAGGACAATTGTGAGCACGCGGATCTCTTCGAATTCGGTCGGCTCCATCCCCATGGCATGGGCCGATAGAAAAAAGTCGGGCAAGAGGAAGTAAGTCAGCCCCATCCCGCCGGCGTAGATCAGGGCAATCAGCAGCCCTGACCAGGTTGCCACAGCGGCTCGGGCGGGGTCGGCATGGCCAATCTCGCGGCCAACCAGCGTACTGATCGCGATCCCCAAGCCAATCAGCGGCACAAAGGTCAGGGCGTTGATATCCACGGCCAGCGTCGAGGCGGTCATCGCTGTAATGCCCATTCGCCCCATCAAAAAGGTAAAGCCGGTGAAAGTTCCGACTTCCAAGAGCACCTGAAAACCGCTGGCCGAGCCATATTGAAAGATCCGACGCAAAAGGCCCGGCTCGTCGTTGGACCAGTCGAGAAAGCCAAACTGACCACTTTTCGCCGGGCGCCACAGCAGAATCAGGTAGGCCACAACCTTAAACCACTGGCTCAACGAGGTAGCGATTGCCGCCCCGGTGATCCCTTCGAGCCACTCGCCGCAGTAGCCAAAGATGAACAAGCCATCGAGCGCCACGTTCAGCACGCACGAGCCAATTTCAACGAACATCACGATCGTCGTTTTGCCGCGTCCGGTGAAGAAGGTCGACATGGCGGCCGAAACAACCGAGGCTCCCGCACCGAAGGTAAGAATTTGAAAATAGCGTACTTCCAGCTGTTGGACTTCCGCCGAATGCCCCACCAGCGAGAACGCCCACGCTGCCAGGGGAATGGTTAGAAAGTAGGCCGGGATCATCAACGAGCCAAACTTCACGCCTTTGCGGATGACCGCTCCGATCTGCTCGGGACGCCCAGCTCCGTCGTACTGGGCAACGAAGGTATTTAAGTACGAAGCCAGGCCGATCGGAAAACAAAGCAGCGTGAAATGCAGCATGCCAGCGGGCAATGCGGCGGCCATCGCTTCCGGCGAATACCAGAAAAGAAACATCCGATCGACGAAATTCGTCATCGACCACGAGGCCGTTGAGGCAATCAGCGGCAGCGCAATTAGCAGCAGTTCGCGAATCCCGCATGGGCGGCTCCACCAGTTCTCGTCGTCGCCGAGTTCGGCAATCGAATCAACGTGCTGTGATGGTTCTGCCATGGGGCCTTAGGGAGAGTTGGGGCGATACGAAGCGAGCTTCCATTATTCGTGAAGGCACCATCCAGACAATCGCAAACAGTCAAGGTTCGGAAATCCGACAGGCGAACTTAACCCAATAGTCGACACCGGTAGGTTGAATTACGATAGCGCATCGCTTTCATTTCGCATTCGATACCGTGGAGATACCAGGCTCATGAAAATTGCGCTTTGCTACCAGACCCAGCCTGAGTTTGTTGAGGCCATCCAACAAGTTGCGCCCGATGTCGAAGTGATCGACGCAGGCCAGGAGGGGATCGCCGAAGCCATCCTCGACGCGGATATCTTCTGTGGACACGCCAAAGTCCCCATGCCTTGGGCCGAAGTGGTCCAAAAGGGGAAGCTGAAGTGGATCCAGTCCTCGGCGGCCGGCATGGACCACTGCCTGGTCCCGGAGGTCATTGCCTCCGATATTATCGTCTCCAGTGCCTCGGGGCTGTTTGCCAATCAAGTCGCAGAGCAAACTTTTTCCCTCTTATTGGGCCTGATTCGCAGTTTACCGGTTTTCTTTCGCGCACAAGCTGTAAAAGATTATACTAGACGACCTACCCATGACCTGCACGGCAAAACGGTTGGCATCGTGGGTCTGGGGGGAAATGGACGCCGAATTGCAGAAATCCTGTCGGCGTTCCGAACCCGGATCGTGGCGACGGACCTCTTTCCCTATGACTGCCCGCCTCATGTTGAGCAGTTGTGGCCGGCTGACCGCCTTGATGACCTACTGGCCGAATCGGACGTGGTGATCCTGACCTTGCCACTGAATTCGAGCACCTACCACATCATCGACGAGGGCCGCTTTGCAGCGATGAAGCAGGATGCCTGGTTCATCAACGTGGCACGTGGCCAGGTCGTCAAAGAGGCGGCGTTGATCGAGGCTCTCCAGAACAAAAAGCTCTTGGGAGCTGGGGTCGACGTGGCCGAAATCGAACCCCTGCCGGCGGATAGCCCCCTATGGACAATGGACAATGTAATCATTTCCCCACATGTTGGGGCCCAAGGAGCGACCCGCAACGCGGATGCAACGCAGTTGTTCTGCACGAATCTGCGACGGTATTTGAATGGCGAAACTCCCATCAATTTGGTTGATAAGCAACTCGGCTTTCCGGTGCGGAAACCCACGCCGTAGCGGCACAAGCCAACTCAATCAGCCTTTACACACCCCTAAGATGGAAGATATCACCATTCACTAGAAATTCACGATTTTGCGGGAAAGAATCTTTACCCACAGATTCACTCCCTCCTATCATGCACATCATGCACAAGGACATTTTGCGTTTTGAACCCCAATGACGCCGACAGGAAGTCGCCACTCATGCTCACCACAACGCAACAAAACCTTCAGCCGACCCTTTCCTTGGATGGCGATGCCCCCGAGCGGAAGTGCCCCGTCGAGCTGATGCAGCGTTACGAACAGCTTATTCACTCGAAAAGATCGAGTTGGACCGAGCACTACGCGCTCCGACGATTGCTCGGCTCTGGCGGACAAGGCTTGGTGTTTCTCACCGAGCGCCGCGGTGCCAACGGCTTCACGCTTCCTCTAGCCATCAAGATCTTCTCGCCTGAACGCTTTGAGAGTGCTACGCACTACAACGACGCGATGGCGCGAAGTGCTCGGGTGGCTTCGCGGGTTGCCCAGATTCAGCAGCACAATCTACTCGAGATCCATAACTTTCTCGATTCCAGCACAATCCGCGTGATGGTAATGGAATGGGTAGACGGCTACGACCTGCAGAAGCTTTCGACGCCTGGGATGGTCGAACGTATTCGCCCCCAGGTCACCGACCAGCGTTGGGAGTACATCAATCAAGTCGTGGTCACCAAGGGACCGCAACAGCCTCGCTTCAAACCAGGCGTGGCGGTGGCGATCGCGCGGGACTGTTTGGCCGCTTTGGCGGCGCTTCACCGAGATGGCGTTGTTCACTCGGACGTGAAGCCGTCGAACATCATGCTCAAACGTACCGGTGCGGCGAAGCTGATTGATATCGGCTCGGCTTTCGAGATCGACCATGCACCGGATACGCGAACGTGCACGCCAGCCTACGCAGCACCAGAGGTGCTGGAGGGAGCCGAGGCCACGCCGCGTAGCGATTTGGCCAGCTTGGGATACGTCTTAATCGAGATGCTCTCGGGACGTTCCCTCTTCGGCCACATTAAGAACTTCCGTGAACTGCTTGAAACGAAGCGTTTCCTGGCACAGCGTCTGTTAGATATCCTCCCGGAAGAGGTGACCTGCAACGAACTGCTGATGAACTTCTGCCGACGCTTGATCGCGCCTGATCCATCGCGGCGTTTTCCTTCCGCGGAAGATGCCGACTTGCGATCCGGCGGGGCAGCTTCGTTCCATCGCCAACTGGTCAAAGGGGATCTCGCCGTCGAATACGACAACGAGATCCGTCTATGGATCGAAGAGCTTCAGCAGACCGAAGAAGACCTTGCTTAAGCCCTGTGGCATGTAGGCCAAGGGCTAAAAGGTAACGCGGCGGTTTTCGGCAATGCTTTGCCGAGCCGCCTGGATTACGCGGGTCGATTCGCGGAATTCGGTCAAGCAATCGAAATGATTGTTGCCGTTCTCTAGCAAGCGATGGAATGCCGAGAAGAGCCGTTCTCCGACAGGGCGTTCCCCTTCCAGCGATTCCATGTGACGACCAGCACCGTTGAACCAGATCAGCGTGTTGGGCAGATCGATAAACGCGATCCCATTCTCACAGCAAACCTGCATTGCAGCTGGTGGTCGAAACGAGACCGCTTCGGGCCAGTCATTCCGCAGGTAAGTCCCGGCACTAATCTGAGCGACGACGCGCTGACCGGGATCTTCCTTCGACTGGAAATCGACGCTGAGCATCTGGTATTCCATGTCGGTCGGATCTTCGGCACGCGGGTAACTGACACTCATCAGCGACTCTGGCTTTCCGTCGACAATGTAGCGGCACCAGTCGAAGATTTCGGCCAGGTAGCGTTGAATGATGAGCCAGCGAGGACTGTTCGCTCCTTGAGCCGGTGTAATGCGGTGGTGACAGAAAATCAGCTTGGGTCGACCAAGTTGCGTGGCGATCAATTCCTTCAGTCGAATCGTGGCCGGGGCAAATCGCCGCGGAAACTCGATCATGAAAGGAACTTTGGTCGATTCAACGAGCCGCACAACCTCGGCCTGGGCCTCTGAATCGAGTTCGAGCGCCGTATTCAGATAGACAGCCTTCCCCGCGGAGCACGCCGATTGAAGCGGCAATAGGCCAGACCACTGCTGATCGAGCAAAAAAATCGCATCGATATGTTCGGACGAAATTGGCTTGCGGAATCCATGCGGGGATAGCGCATTGAACTGCGATGCGGCACTTTTGGCCCGTAGGGCGACCTCATCGCAGATGAATTCGACCTTAAAGCGATCTTGCAGAGAGTGAAGGGCAGGGCGGTGACGCGATTCCCAATCGCACCCTAATCCGACCACACCAATGTGTAACACCATACAGGCATACGTCCTTGAAATCTTGCAGGCAATTGCCCCAGCAGGCTTGCCGTAACTATTGGCTATTGAAGCATTTCTGCTAGCACAACTCTAGTCGGAAATGGAATTTCTTTTTCGCTCCTCCAACGTGCGGTCAGCAATCAAGTTGATGCGACTACCCGAAAAGTCTTTGGGAACTTCTCATATTGGACACTTGTCACCGACTTCTGAATCGTTAAACTTGGCCCAAACCTCAGGACCGGTCAGCGCACAAAACCCATTGTGCAGCGTTGGGTGGTCAAAGTAACGAGTCCATCTCGTTCACCCGAGTCGCACTCCGCTGCGGCTCTCACGCAATACGACTGACTGGATCCCAAACGACAACCACACCCCACCCAAGTTTTCTGGACTACGTGGTCTGTTTGTTCACCTGTGACCCAAGGTGCAGGCCCAATTCAAGCTAACGGGCAGAATTAAGTAAGGAACGATTTTTATGCTCGGTATTACCATGGCCATTCTGTTGCAAGTTTCCGCAGTTGGCGACACGACAGCCGATTACAGCTCGGCATTCAAAGACGCCTCGGAAACCGGCAAGCCGATGCTCGTCCTCGTCGGAACAGATTGGTGCCCAGCATGCGTGACGATGAAGCAATCGATCATCCCACGCCTGCAACGCGCTGGCCGTTTGAGCGGTGTCGTCTACACAGAAGTGGATGCTGATGCCCAACCTCGAATCGCTCACCGCATCATGTCGGGCGGAGGCTACCCGCAACTGGCTCTCTACCGCAAGACGAAAGATGGCTGGCGTCGTCAGGTTCTGATTGGTGTTCAATCCGAATCGACCATCCAGACCCTGGTAGACCGCGCTGTCGCCGCTCAAGAAGCAGATAGCGACAAGCTGGAAGTCCTGCCGATCTCGCAGTAGTTTCTACTGCCCAGTGCACGATGTCCCGCAGCATCGCGCCATATCCAAAAAAAATGGGCGGTCGATTAGGACCGCCCGGTATGCGTTGGGACGGACAATTCGTTCCAACGTTTCTCTATTATTTATCTCTGCCGCAAGACAGTTCTCTGTTTACAGCTTCAGGAAGCACATGCTGACCGAAAGCAAGCGGTCGTCCAACATGATGGCTTCTGAATTATCGTGCTCGAAGGTCGCGCTCACGAATTCGAGTCCGCGTGCGAATGCCATTTGGTAGCCCTCGCCTACAATCACGGACGGAACGGTGATTCCCTGGAACGAGAACGCTGTCTTGGACAACTGCGACTTGATGCCACCACAAATCATGTTGGTGACTTCGCCGGCACCGTCTACAACCTGGCTGGTAAGCTTGCCAAACTCTTCTTGTAGCAGGCCTTCCACCACGTTGATGGCCAACATTTCCGACATGTTTACCGTGATGAAACCGGAAACGCGTCCGTGAACGCCGATGATGCCTGTTACCAGGCCATTCTCGCGAAGTGGCACGCGAGCCACACCCACGCAGCGTGCGGACGTACCGCACATCGTCAGAGCGTTCTCAACGGAAGAAACTACTGCTTCAGCAAGAACATTGTTGGTTCCTGCCAGACCGGTCACATTTTCAGCCACGGTTGCCATAATTGCCCCCACTACGGGAATTCTGTAAATGACTCTTCGGTGTTGAACAGCCAAGAAAGTATTGGTCAGTTTTCGTTACGAATCCTGACTGGGGGGCAAGATGGTCAACCTTGGTCAGGAGCCTCAATAGCCCCAAGCCGTACGATCGCTACAGCCGCTACACAATCCCAACGCTCTGGCAAAAAGCTTAGGCTTCGGCAGGGGGCTGAATTTGATAACGGCGGATCTTCCGATCGAGCGTCGACCGTTCGATCCCCAAGATTCCTGCGGTGCGGCTCTTATTCCAACCGGTCGCCCGCAAGGTGGCGCCAATATGACGCTTTTCGAGATCAGCGAGCGAGAGAGGTTCATAGCCACTCTTGGTAGCATTCAGCTCGGCCGTATCGCCACTAGCGGTCAGGTTAGACAACGCGAGGTCATCGGAGCTGATCCGTTCCGATTGAGCCAAGACGACGGCCCGCTCAATGACGTTCTTTAATTCGCGGACGTTTCCAGGCCAGCGGTATTTCTGCAGGTCGTCGATTGCCGACTGCGAGAAGCCGAGGATCTTCCGACCGGTCTCGGCGTTGTACTTCTGCACGAAGTAAGACGCCAGTTCGAGGATATCTTCAGGACGCTTACGAAGCGGGGGAACGTTGACTTCCACCACACGCAAGCGGAAGAACAAGTCGCGTCGGAAACGACCGCGTTCCACTTCTTTCTCCAGGTCGCGGTTGGTGGCCGCGATCACCCGCACGTCGACCTGAACCGCTTCATTGCCACCGACACGCTCGAACGGATGCCCTTCAAGAACGCGGAGAAACTTCGCCTGAATCGCTTCGCTCATCTCACCGATTTCATCGAGCATGAGCGTACCGCGATGGGCTGCTTCAAACTTACCGACCTTGCGATCAGTCGCACCGGTGAACGCACCTTTCTCGTGACCAAACAGTTCGCTTTCGAGCAGCGACTCGCTCAGCGCGGCGCAGTTCAAACAAACGAACGGGCCTTTCTTGCGCGTGCTGGCAAAGTGAACCGCACGGGCAACCAGTTCCTTACCGACACCACTTTCACCGGTGATCAAGATGGTCGCTCGACTGGGGGCGACTCGGGCGATTTGCTTTTGCACGTCGAGAATCAGCGGACTGCTTCCGACGATATTGCTTTCGGCTCCTAACCGCTGACGCAGTTCGTCGATTTCGACCATCGACTGCGAAATGGTTTCGGTCAGTTCTTGTTGCCGCTCGAGATTCTTCAGCGCAAGCGCGACATTTTCGGCGACGGCCAGCGTGAACTCGAGATCTTCCGGATCGGGAATTCGCCCCGTATCGGTCGAGTAAAGATGAATCAGGCCGATCACTTTTCCGTTCTGTCGGATCGGAGCAGCGAGCACACTGGTTGCATGGATATCGCCTTTGCTATCGCGGCTTCCGAAGCGACTGTCGTCGGTCACGTTGCGGGCTAAGACCGCTTCCCCTTCACGCAGGACCGTGTTGGCCAGGAACCGCGAGATGCGATGATAGACCGGCAACTTATCGGTCCGAGAACTAATAAGTTCCAGGTCCTTCTCAGTCGCTGGTCCCTTAAACGTGCGAGGGATCAGCAGCACTGCGCCGGAATCGACTTGGGTGCTCTCGAACAAACCTTCCAGGGCCAGGTTTGCCACCGCGATGATGTCGGCCTGTTGGGCCAACTCAAACGCCAACTGACACAACCGAGCTGCTGCCCGACCGACACGTGGTACGACCGAGCTCTCTTTCGCGTCTTGTATCTCCGGCTTAAGGAAACGTGTCTGTTGCCGTCGATGCGTGATGTTGGTCGGCTCGGCGATGTCGAGCACGTGTTCGCTGTCGTAGCCGGCAATCGTCTGGTCGATTTCAGCATTGGAATCGAACAGATGGTTACTGCTGGACGAACCATCGGGAAACGCCGTCGACAGATCGTTCACGAACGCCAACTGGGTATTGGCCACGCGGATGATGTTACCAGGCGTCAGGGCTTGGTCCCCACGAATAGGGGAATCTTCGACGGTCGTGCCATTACGCGAGTCGAGATCGCGTATGGTCCAGACACCTTGGGAGAGGAAGATTTCGGCGTGATAGCGGCTACAGCGATCGTCCTTGATGACAATCTGATTGGTCGGCGCGCGACCGATCGTGACGTTTTGCCCTTCGACGAGTCGAAAAACATCCGTCCATTTGGAACCTTCACGAATAATCAAATACGCGATCATTCTGTTTTTTTGCTGACCTTACTATCCAGAACTTGCCACCCCGAGTAACCATATGCTCCCCAACATATGTATCGTAATAATACACTTATAGGCACGAAATTGTTCGAGGCAAAATCGTTAGTGGTGAATTTTGCGCCAGTTATCCGCAAATGCCCTAGCGGGTTGGTGTTCCCTTCCTATGGGCTAACTAGGTAGAATAGGAAGGTGCCATATGGGCCACCAATCCCCAAAAAACGTACAGCCTGAACATGAAGATTCGGAAAATGGGATTTGGACCGAATCCTTGCAACCGATTTCGGGCCGAACTATTGTAGATTGAATGGAAATCCCAACTTGCGCGGATTTTCTTACCTTGTCGGACTAGCCGATGTGGGCAAATAAGGCCTGCACGGGATCCTTTCACTGACTGAGCTATATAACGGCTCTTTTTAGATCGGTCGACGTTTTCACCCATCCGGTGACGCTCGATGTGATCTATCGCGATAAAACCGGAGATCTTTCGAATGAAAGCCTTTGTGCTCCCGCGCGTTCGCTTTGCTCTGCTTATGGTACTTGGCATGAGTCTCGCTGCTGCTTCTGTTTACGCAGGGCAAGTCGGCTTCAGACAAAATGCTGTCGGTGGTGTTTCCATCGATGCCCAAGGGCAGCTGACTTCCGCTCGTCCGGAAGTGAAGCGTCAGCTTCGACAGGAAATGATGAACGCATTGGAAAAGGTGCCCGGCGATCTGGCCACACCGGTGAAGATGCGTAAGGTCTCGCTTCGCGGATTGAACGCGGCGATCAAAGCCTCGCAAGAAAACAACGGCGGTAAGCTGCCTGACGCCGTGAAGTACATGGCCGGTCTGCAGCGTATCGAATACGTCTTCGTGGACGAAGCCAACAACGACGTCATCCTCGCTGGTCCCGCCGAAGGTTGGACGATTGACGAGTCGGGCAACGTGGTCGGTGTCACGACCGGTCGTCCGGTTCTGCTTCTGGAAGACTTCATCGTCGCCATGCGTTCGACCGAAGAAGCTCGCCGCGGTGGAATCACCTGCTCGATCGACCCAACCGCGGAAGGTCGTCAAAACCTGGACAACTACCTGGCCAGCCTGACTCGCATGGACGCCAGCGTGAAAGCCGGCGTCGAACGAGCCATGGGTGCCCAGGTCATCACCATCACTGGTGTGCCTAAGGATAGCCACTTTGCCCGCGTGCTGGTCGCCGCTGACTTCCGTATGAAGCGTATCGCCATGCACTTGGACCCAAGCCCTGTTCGCGGTTTGCCTAGCTACCTCGATATGCTTCCTTCGGCCCGTGCCGTGCAGAACGCCATGCCGCGTTGGTGGTTGGCTTGTAACTATCAGCCACTGGCCCAAAGCGAAGACGGCCTGGCCTGGCAGCTGCGTGGTCCTGGCGTGAAGGCCATGACCGAAGACGAGATCATTGCCGAAGACGGTTCCGTCGCTCAGACCGGTAAGGTCAGTGCCATTCCTCAGAAGTGGGCCGATGCGATGACCAAGAATTACGAAGAGCTTTCCGTAGAAGATAAGATCTTCGGGGAATTGCGAAACGTGATGGACATGTGTGTGATCGCGGCTCTGCTGGAAAAGGAAAACCTCCTGGGCAAGGCGGACCTCGAGCTGGACATGATCAAGAGCCCAGCGAGCCCAGTTCAGTTGGAAAAGTTCGCCACGCCTGATACCGTGCCAACCTTCTTCAGTGCCATGAAGAAGGGTCGCCAGTGGGTCATCACTGCTTCCGGCGGCGTCGACATCAACTCGTGGGAAGTTGCCAGCCACACCGAAAACGTCGAAGGTATGGACACGCTGCGAACCGAGCAGCTGGCTGCCAACACCAACAATATCTGGTGGTGGAACTAGTCTCGCGACTTTCGCTTGAATGAGACAGAAACGGCCTCCCAAGTGGAGGCCGTTTTTTATTGCGCCCTTAGGTTCACCCACTCGATGCGTTGGACGTGCGGAGCGATCTGGGGAAAGACCTTATCCACCGCCCCGACCTTTGCCCGCAGCTCCCAGGAGGACTCCATCGGTCGATCGATCGATTTCACCAACACCAGTTCCTCCGCACCCCAATGAGCAGCCAGCGTCGCGGCAATTGAATCGCTGGTGAGTCGCCAGTCGGCAGGGGTCGGACCATAGGCCTCTTCGACTTCCGGCAGCAGCGTATTCCAGCTGTCGATGACATCCCATACCTGAAGCGCCGGCTCGCGCTGGGCACGCGCCCAGGCCTCGATCGACTCCCGCTGCGTCTTTAGATCGGTCACCGCATTCTGCTTCAATAGACCAGCCACCAGCGAAGCCGATAGTCGCATCGCATCGAGGGCAAGATGATGACTGTCGAGCGGATCGAGGCGATGTACTTGATCCATCTTCCGCACGGCATCGGCGAAGGCTCCTCCGCCAGGAATGATCACCACCGGCAGAGCAGGGGACAGTGCGTCATGTAGACGGCGAATTCGCTCGGCCAGGTCAGGCAGATCAAACAGACTTCCGCCCAACTTCCAAACGGCGAAGCCCATCCCCCTAGTCCCAGGCTTCTTCCGCCAGAATGGCCAAGGCATACGCCGGGGCACATCGTGCGGCGTTGGCACCGATCAGGTCGGTCAGATATTCGCGGTGAGTCACCACGCCAGCCGAATCGAGAGCAGCTTCGGCCAGGAAGTCACCGTGACCGCTAATCACGGTCAGCTCGACGTTCATATTCAGCTCTTCCACTACCTGGCGAATGCCGGTGGCAATCTTCTTGACCATGATCGAGTTCAGCTCGCGAGCCATCTCGTTGATCTCGGTCCAGGTCACCTCGTCGCCGTCGGCACAAATCATCCGAGCCAGGCGTGTCTTGGCGAACTCGCGCGTGGCAGGGCGTCCGTCGGCGGTGCCATGGTTCTCTGGCTCTTCGTCGAACAGCCCTAGCGCCAGCAAGATATCGATCGACGTAGCAAACCATTCATTCGCGACTGGAACGCGTTTACCACGGAAGTGGACGTAATCGGTGATGCCGCAGATTGGCGTGCGTTCGACGCCAAGGTAGACCAACTCGCCGGCCAGGAGTCGGCATAGGTCGGACTTCGATTTGCTGGCCACCTGGCCGTCGATCAGAGGAATGATGTCGGTAGTTGTCGAGCCGACGTCGACGACCAGCCCGCTCTTGCCTTGAAACCACTGGCCACCAAAGCGACCCAATGCATGCCAGTTGGCAGCTGCGACTGAAAGGGGATCCATGATGCCGTCTTCCAGCGAAACCATCTTGCCGGTAACGGTGTAGACCTTCACGGGGTAATCAGTAAAGACTTCGCGGATCGCGGACAGAACGAATCGAACGCCTTCCGCTTTCGACCCGAAGCAGTCGGCTAGCTCGGCAGTCATGGTCACAGCGACACGATCAAAGACCGGGGTCATCCCCAGCACGTGCTTCAGATTGACGACCAGTTCGTGTTTCTTCTTCCAGATCGCGAATGGAAAGGAGTAAGCGAAACCATCGCCCGTCGCAATTTTGATGTTGGCTCCTCCAACGTCAACGCCCAGGACTGTCATACGCTCTCTACTTCCTCACTTAAAGGATCTCAAAATCGACTTTGCCACAGCCTAACCGGAGCTCGAACGGCTGACCGGAAGCCACGTCCAACATGGCTTGGGCCAGGTTATTCTTCAGCAACAGCCTTAAGCCTACGTACGAACTGGTGAGCCGCGGATTCAAGTCGACCGCGACGTCGTCCGTTCCCTCGGGACAAGGCCCCAAGATCATATCAAGCCCCACATAGCCCCGAAAAGGGGGCATCGCCCTAATTGCTTGCGCCGCAAGGCGATGCGCTCGTACGTTCAGCTCGGTCCGGATGGGCAAGCTACCTCCATGATATTTCAAATCTTTATCAAGTGACTGATACGCAGCCGGCAAAAGAAAGAATTCCGTACCATCGCCCAGCGCAGAGCAACTGACGGCTCGGCCAACAGCCTTTGGCTGTATGAGATATTTTTCGCTGTTGATTAAGGCCCCATTTATTTCGAATCCGGCATTCCAAGAAAGTACTCCCTCCGAGCCTGCCCCGTCCGAGGGCTTCGTGACCACCGGCAGGTCTAATAAATGCTCCCAGCTTGAACGCTCGCTGACTTGAAACGTGTCGATCGTGCGAACCGATGCGTCCCGCCACCGCTGGAAGCACGTCCATTTGCAAGCGGCCTGCTCAACGAAGTTCGCTTCGGGGCTGATCAGGAAAGCACCGTCATCTTCTGCCCACTGGGTCCGTGCGAGGTGTAGGCCATCGAATTCAGGTGCGATCACCAGCGTGGCCTGGGTCGATTTAACGGCATCGCGAAACGCCGCTCGCTCTCCCTCAATTCCTTCGACCGCGATTTGCTCAGCGGCGGCGACCGATAACGTCGGCAGACGAGAGTCACGCAGCACGGTTACCGACATGCCTTCGATGGCGGCGAAGTCTTCGACGACAGCGGCCAGCATGGCCGTGCCTTCTTTCAGCAGAGACCCACTCGGGGCGGGCGAACCGGGGACTGAATAGAGACCACCCCCGGTAATCAATTCATAAACAAAGACACTGCGAGGATAGGGGTCTTGCGACGCCATCACTAACGCTTCTTGCCCCCATCTAAGTTGTGCGAATCGACTTCAACCGGTGAAGCCGTTTAGAAGATACCCAGTTGATCGCGGGCGTCCTCGGTCATGCGATCAGGCGACCATGGCGGGTCCATGACGATCTTCACGTCGACGTCGCCAACTCCTTCCATCTGCGAAACGAACTGCTTCGCACCACCAATCAGCTGCGGGCCGGCCGGACACGCAGGGCTGGTCATGGTCATGTTAATCAAGACTTTCTTGTCTTCCGAGTCTTCGATATCCTCGAAGTTGACCTCGTAAACCAGGCCCAGATCGACGATGTTCACAAACAATTCCGGGTCGATCACGTTCTTGAGTTGTTCGCGGACAGTGTCTTCCGTTAGTGCCATCGGTGGGCTCCTTCTTAATCAACAAGGCGAACGTAGATATCGCCCGCTTCAATCTTCGCTTCGTGAACCTGGGTTGGCTGAGTCGCTGGCATCAGCGTTGCCTTACCGGTCCGAATGTCAAACTTGGCTCCGTGACGAGGGCACTCGATTTCGTAACCTTCCAAGTCCCCTTCGCCCAGCGGTCCGTCGTCGTGGGTGCAAACGTCATCCAAGCAGTATACCTGACCTCCGGCATGAATGACGATCACAAAACGATCGTCGACTTCAAAGACTTCTTTTCCAGGATCAGGAATCTCACTGAGGGCCGCGACACGCACAAAGTCGGACATTCGGGTTACTTACTTGCAGAGCAGGGTGTGGTTGGTTGTTTTCGAGTGATCGGCTGGAGCAGGCCGTTCTTTATTCGTATTCGCGAACACGGGTGGCGATCGCGTGGCCCAGGGCTTCACGAACCGATTCGAGCGTGATGCGGTCGAAGACCTGCTGAAAGAAGCCGGTCACGATCATTCGCATCGCTTCTTTGCGGGTATAACCGCGAGCCATGGCGTAGAAAATTTGCTCTTCGTCTACCTTGCCGGTCGTGGCACCGTGGGTGCAGCGAACGTCGTCCGCTTCGATTTCCAAACCAGGGATCGAGTCAGCACGGCTGTGCTCGGTCAGCAGCAGATTGTCGATACGCTGGTAGCCGTCAGTCTTCTGAGCACCCGGAGCGACCTTGATCATGCCTCGCCACACGGTGCGCGAGTGATCTTGCAAGGCCGCTTTGTAGAGGAAGTTGCTCGTGCAACTCGGGGCACGGTGATACTGCTGCGTGTGGTAGGAAAGATGCTGCTTCCCTTCGGTGAAGAGCACCCCGTTCACTTCGCAGTGAGCACCCGGCTTGTCGAGGGCAACATGCTGATTCACTTTCGACAGGCGGCTACCCAGGGCACCCAGCGTCCAGAACAAATTGCCGTCTTGGCCGACGCAACCTTTCTGCTGAGCGAAGTGCCAGACCTTCTCGCCCCAGTTCTGCAGGTTCACGAAGCGGAGGTTGGCTCGATCGCCCACGATCACTTCAATCGCACCACAGTGGAAGCCAGGCTGGTCGTCGTCCAGGCTGGCCGACTCGGTCAGCACGGTAGCCTGGGCACCTTCTTCCAGCACGATCAACGTGTGGGCCAGGTCGACCCCGTTGTCGCCGATCAGGTTCAAAACGTGCAGCGGCTGCTCGACCTGCACGTTGCGCGGGACGAACAGAAACGCACCGCCACTAAAGTAAGCGGCATGCAGTGCACTAAACTTGTCGAAGTTCGGATCGAACTCACCTTGGAAGAGATATTTCTTCACCAGGTCGCCATGCTCGGCCAGCACGGTGCGGAAGTCACCGAAGATGACACCCTTTGCTTTGAGTTCTTCGCTGATGGTGCTGACGGCCGTCTTGCCATTCAACGAAATCACCTGCCCGCCGATGTCGACTCCTTCGGCCAACAGGCCACTAGGAAGGGTCGCCGGATCGACTTCGGTGGTGAAGCAAGGCGGATTGAACTTCTTCAGGTTGAAGCCGCGGATGTCGGTTCGCATCCACTCTTCTTCCTTGCGGGTTGGCCAGTCCTTCTGCTCGAAGCTCTCGAAGGCGTCCTGGCGAAGATCGACAAGCCACTGTGGCTCGTTCAGCTGATTGACGTAATCGTTGAATGCTTCGGCATTCCAGTTTTCGACGGAGGTTGCAGCTGCCACGCTCATGATATCGCTAATGTTCGGGTCTTATCTGTCAAAGAAAAATGGCCAAGCACGCCAGCTCGATCGACGCTGCTTGGCCCAAATTTGGAGACGAAAAGTTCAGTCGACTAACCGACCGAACCTTCCATTTGCAGCTCGATCAAGCGGTTCAGTTCGACCGCGTATTCCATCGGCAGTTCCTTCACCAGCGGCTCGATGAAACCATTGACGATCATCGTGCTCGCTTCCGCTTCGGTCAGGCCGCGGCTCATCAGGTAGAAGAGTTGCTCTTCACCAATGCGCGAGACGCTCGCTTCGTGACCGATGGCGACATCGGGTTCCATGATTTCGATGTACGGATAGGTGTCGGTCTGGCTTTCGGGATCGAGGATTAATGCATCGCACACAACGCTGCACTTGGTGTTATGAGCACCTTCCTCGACGCGAACCAGTCCGCGATAGCTACCGCGACCGCCATCCTTCGAGATACTCTTAGAGATGATCTGTCCGGACGTGTTTGGAGCACAGTGAACCAGCTTCGCACCGGTATCCTGGTGCTGGTGCTTACCGGCGAATGCGATCGAAAGGATCTCGCCACGAGCACCTGGTTCCATCAGGTAAACAGCCGGGTACTTCATCGTCAGGTGACTACCCAGGTTACCGTCAACCCATTCCATGGTCGCGTCGGCGTATGCCAATGCTCGCTTGGTCACCAGGTTGTAGATATTGTTCGCCCAGTTCTGGATCGTGCTGTAACGGCAACGCGAACCCTTCTTGGCAATCACTTCCACCACGGCCGAGTGCAGACTTTCCGACGAGTACATCGGAGCGGTGCAACCTTCGACGTAGTGAATCTTCGCCCCTTCATCGACGATGATCAGCGTACGCTCGAACTGCCCCATGCTCTCTTCGTTGATACGGAAGTAGGTTTGCAGAGGGAATTCGATTTCGACGCCAGGAGGAACGTAGATGAACGAACCACCGGACCAAACGGCCGAGTTAAGGGCAGCGAACTTGTTGTCGTGCGGCGGAATGACCGTACCGAAGTACTCCTTCAGCAGCTCTGGGTGTTCCCGCAGGGCCGTGTCGGTATCGGTGAAGATAACACCCTTCTGGGCGAGGTCTTCCTGCAGCGAGCCATACACCACTTCGCTCTCGAACTGAGCTTTCACGCCAGCCAGGTATTGACGTTCGGCTTCGGGAATGCCCAGCTTTTCAAACGTTTCCTTGATCTCGGCCGGCACATCGTCCCACGTCTTGCCTTGCTTCTCGGTCGGCTTGAGGTAGTAGTAGATGTCCTGGAAGTCGAGATTGATGTCGCCGCCCCATTTGGGCATCGGCTTGGAGTTGAAGATCTCCAGCGAGTCCAAACGGAACTTCCGCATCCAATCCGGTTCTTCCTTGATGTCCGAGATCTGGTTAACGATCTCGGCATTCAATCCCTTCTTGGCCTTGAAGACACCCTTGCTGGTCGTGCGGAAATCGTACTTGTTGATTTCACCGATCGGGCTTTCTACGCCGGTGTCAGTAATATCGGTGGCCATAGTCTCTCCAAACTATTGAATATCGTCGAAGGCGATTGATGGGGTGCTTCGCGTGTTGTGCCTGGTCGCAGTTCAGGCGGCGAAGGCGAGTCGTTCGCCCAGTGACTAAATGATCCGTGATTAAACCGCTTGCTCTTCCTCTTCTTGCATCGCACGTTCCATGGCAGCCGCTTCCGGATATGCCTTGCGAACGCGATCGTAACCGCTGGAATGCAGTTCGTGAGCCAGTTCGACGCCGCCACTTTCGACGATACGTCCACCGAGCATCACGTGGGCATGCGAGGGTGGGTTGTGTTCGAGCAACTTGTCATGGTGAGTGATGATCAACAGGCCCATCTCTTCGCCACCGATCTGAGCGATACTCTGGCTGGCCAAACGCACGGCGTCGGCGTCCAGACCACTATCGGTCTCGTCCAGGATGGCGAACTTCGGCTGCAGCATGGCCAGCTGAAGGATTTCAGCCCGCTTCATTTCACCGCCCGAGAAGCCATCGTTGACGTAACGACGAGCGAACTCGGTGTCCATCTGAAGCTGGTTCATCTTCTCTTTGATTTCGCGACGGAACTCACGCATCGGGATGAGGTCTTCCCCTTCCTTACGCTCTGGATTCCGGACGTTGGTCGTCGCATGACGCAGGAAGTCCGCCAGGCGAACGCCAGGGATGGCGATCGGACGCTGGAAGGCCATGAACAAGCCAAGTCGGGCACGTTCGTCGGCTTCCAATTCAGTGACGTCGACATCGTTCAGCAGAATGCGACCTTCGGTCACTTCGTACTTGGGATGCCCCATAATGGCGAAACCGAGCGTGCTCTTACCGGAACCGTTCGGGCCCATCAGAGCATGCGTTTCACCACGCTTCAGTTCCAGGTTCACGCCATTGAGGATCGGTTTCTCTTCTACCGAAACGTGTAAATTCTCAATCTTCAATACGTCGGTCATTCGTGACTATTCGCTCTTTTCGAGTCTCAACGGAGGTAACGCCGGGGGAGGCGTCATGGAAGTTATTTACCAGTATGTTTTTGATGTTGGGTCAGCGGGTTTTCCGATCCTGCCGCTTCGACATAACCGGAATGGTGTGGCACGGGCAACTCGTCATCGACGCGAACCCCGTCCTTCTTATTAATGCGATGTCCGCGGATCTTATCCTGAATTCGCATCAACCCTTCCAACAGTGCCTCCGGCCGTGGAGGACATCCGGGAACGTAAACGTCCACGGGCACAACCAGGTCAACTCCTTTGACCACGTGATACCCATACTTGAAGTAAGGACCACCACCCACGGTGCAAGCGCCCATGGCAATGACGTACTTCGGATCGGGCATCATGTTGTATAGCCGCCGAACTCGGCTGGCCATTTTGTACGTGACGGTACCCGCCACAATCATCAAGTCTGCTTGGCGCGGGGAAGCTCGAAACGCTCCGGCACCGAAGCGGTCAATGTCGTAACGACTCGCCCCAACGGCCATCATTTCGATCGCACAACAAGCCAACCCAAACGTCATGGGCCAAATGCTTGCCTGTTGTCCCCAATTGATGGCCTGTTCGATGGTCGTCGTGATGACGTTCTCTTCGAAGCGACCTTCAATCCATGGCTTGGTCATGCTACACGCTTTCAGTTTCCGAGTTGATTTGCGTCAACTCGTAGGTGCAACAACCTTCGCCATCGAGCCGGCAATGGCTCAGCTTCATGTTCTGTCCCACCAACTCGGCGAACATCGCTTTCTCGAGGGCACACACCGCTCGATCCTGCTCGGCCAAATCGGGGTAAGGACAGGCCAGTACGTTAAGGACCGACTTGCCCTCGGTGTCTTCGTCGTATTCCAGCGGAATCTGGCGACCGATGAACAAAGCCATCAGGTCGTGAATCCGCTCGTGGGCGTCTTCGCCGTGAATCTGGCTGGCGTACATCCCGACCAGTCGCTTGGCGAGTCGCGAAATGAGCCCTTGCTTCACGTCGGGATCTTCGATGGAACGAATCTCGTCCCAGAGGGCCATCGCCAGGTCGGCGTAGTTGGCACCCGTTTTCCGCTCACCTTTGGTGGTCAGGCGATACTTGTGGGTCGGTCGGCCGCGGCCTGCTTTGGCAGCAATTCGTTCGACGTAACCTTGTCCCATCAAACGATTTAAGCGTTGACGAACAGCAGTCGCCGTGACTTCCATCGCGACGGCCATTTCGGCGGTGGTCAGCGACGGAGTCTTCCGCAATAGATCAAGCACGACCAAGTCGGTCGGGAAGACCTCGTTGGCCCAGCGTGTGTCATTTTGCGCGGAATTGATGCTCATTCGCTTAAAATCGCTCTCGGACGACTGGCAATCTGCTAGCCGTATCGCTAAGTTGTGTCAGTACCCTAATGTTAGGGATTATCGCATTTTTGACAAGTATATATTCGTTAAATCGCGACCCCCTGACAACCGTTGACGTAAACCCTTGCCACGATACAGGTTAGAAATTACGGCAACTACTGCCCCCTAATCGCCCCAGCTCATCCAATTCGGAACGACTACTAGAACAACCTTCATTCATCCGGCGGGCCCCATGTCGAATCAGGAAGGTTGGCAGTTTGGGAATATTGCATGATCGCAAGTCGACTCTCCACGCCTTGGCATGTGGCGCTGCTCACGCTCGTCGCTCTTTCGCTCTTTCCTGTGGCAACTTACGGCCAGGATAATCCGCCGGAAGAGCCGGTCGCGGAAGAAGCCGCTCCAAAGGATCAGGATCAGCCGGCAGAAGCGCCGAAAGCCTCCTCAGACGATAGCTACCCAGCGGCGGTGAACCTGACCGACACCGAACCCTGGACGGCGTTTCAGTACTTCGATAAGCCGTTTGAGTGGATGGTCGGTAAGATGGCTCAAACGCTTTTCTACCGCGTCTTCTCGACCGAGCGGCAGTACGCTCAGATGGACGACGTCGTCTACTACGTTCGCGATCGCGGCACCGACGGCCCCTTCGTCATCGCCGAGAACAGCAAGGTCCGCAAGCCAGCCGATCTGCCGGACGAGATCAACCAAGAAAAGATCCAAGAGTGGGCCGACCTGGGCAAGATCGCCACCTCGCCAAGCTCCGACCGAATCTATCGCATCGGCGTTCTGAATCGCACCGACGCCGCCGGCAAAGAGAAAGAACAGCCGGTCGATTACGTTCTGTACATCATCAACAACTCAACCAAGTACGTGCGGATCAAGGAAGGGGACAAGATCACCTTCCAGCCGGTCACCAAGCTGCGCAACTCGCTCAATGAAGACGAATCGACCTGGCTGACCCCTGAGCAGATCCAACAGCGCGCCCACGAAGGGAAGTTGGCTCTCAGCGGTGGCAATCCGGAAGATACTCCTTACCTGTTTACCGAGTACGTCGGCGGGGCTCCGATCGTGGTGCTATGGCTTTCCGGTGGTGCGGTCTTCTTCACCCTCTTCTTCGCGTTCGTCAACTTCTGGGGATTTGGCCACGCGGTCAGCATCGTCCGCGGAACGTACGACAACCCGGACGAGCCGGGCGAAGTTACTCACTTTCAAGCGCTTGCGTCGGCCCTTTCCGCGACGGTGGGCCTGGGTAATATCGCCGGTGTGACCATTGCCATGTCGGCCGGTGGACCTGGGGCGTTCTTCTGGATGCTGCTGTGCGGCTTCTTTGGCATGACCAGTAAGTTCGTCGAGTGTACCCTCGGTCAGATGTACCGCGAGGTAAAGCCGGACGGTACGATCCTCGGCGGTCCGATGCAGTATCTGACGCACGCGTTTTCACAGTTTGGCCTGAAGCCGATCGGCCAGGTGATCGCGATTATTTTCGCCATCATGTGCATCATGGCCAGCTTCGGCGGTGGGAACATGTTCCAAGCCAACCAGGCAGCTTCGATGGTGCTAACGGTCGTTCAAGACGATGAACTCCACGAACTGAGCCAAGTCAAACGAGAACTCGGCGCCGCCGCTGCCGAAGGAGACCTGGTCAAGGTTCGCGAACTTGAAAAGCGTGCCACGGAACTCCAGACCAAGGTCGATTCATTTGAGAGCATGTTCAACCCGATCTTTGGTATCGCTCTGGCCTTCTTCGTGGGTCTGGTCATCATCGGTGGCATCAAGCGTATCGGAGCAACGGCCAGTAAGATCGTGCCGGCGATGTGCTTGATGTACATCGTGGCCTGCTTATGGATTATTGGAGCTCACATCACACAGCTTCCCGAACTGATCGCCCAGATCTTTACCGAAGCGTTCAACCCTGAAGCCGTGCGTGGCGGGATTTTGGGCGTGATCGTCATCGGCGTTCAGCGTGCCGCGTTCAGTAACGAAGCGGGCGTCGGTAGTGCGGCAATCGCCCACAGTGCCGCGAAGACGGACGAGCCTGTCCGCGAAGGCTTTGTCGCCCTCTTGGGGCCATTCATCGATACGATCGTCGTCTGTTCGATGACGGCCTTGGTAATTCTGATCACCGGTGCCTGGGACAACCGAGGCTGGATCTTGGATCAGGGTTTGGAAGGGGTACAGCTCACCGCGGAAGCGTTCGAGGCCGAGATCTCCTGGTTCCCGTACATCCTGATGGTGGCTGTGGTTTTGTTTGCCTTCTCGACGATCGTTTCCTGGAGCTACTACGGCGAACGCTGCTGGGAACGCCTGTTCGGTGCCCGCAGCATTTACGTCTACAAGGTGATCTTCGTGTTCGCGGTGTTCATCGGCACGATCTTTGAACTGGGCAGCGTGCTCGATTTTTCCGACTTCATGATCCTCTCGATGGCCTTTCCTAACATCTTAGGTGCGTTGCTCTTAGCTCCTAAGGTCCGCGCGGCACTGAAAGTGTACTGGCAAAAATATCAGGCCGGCGAGTTCAAGAAATTCAAGTAAGCCGCGAATGACTTCCTGAGTGGGAAATGCGTTTTGCTTTCCCACGTTCCCCCCCGGAAAAAGGAAGTTGTCCGATGTGTTCGCGCCCGTGCCACGAATCGAACCAGTGTCACCATAAGAAGTCGTCCCCCTCGAATGTCCTGGGGGCCTGGGGCTTCGGGATTTCGCTGTTTGGTCTGCTGATGACCTTCGGCCTGTTGTGCCCGCTGGGTCTCCTGCTGAGCTTCTTCGGTTTGTTTTCTAAGAAGCGTGGGATCGCCATCGCCGGGACGATCATTGGCGGGATCGGCACGACCATCGTCGCAGTCGGTGTCGGCTCAATCGCCATGGCCGCTTCCGCCGTGCATCACTATCAGTACGAAGTCCCCAAAATCGAGCAGACGCGCGAAGTGCTCAACACGGCCTGTGTCGAGATCGAGTCGTACCGCCAAGAGAACAACAAGCTGCCCGAAGGGATCGAAGGGAACAAGCTGGTCCTCAAGTTTGAAGACGGCTATGGCAACGCGGTTCGCTACGAACCGGAAGAAGATGGCAGATTCGCCATTCGCAGTGCCGGCCTCGATGGCAAGTTCGACACCAGCGACGACCAGCGGATGCTTAACACCGAGCGTGGCCTGAACGAGCCGATTGCCTCGCACCAAACGCACTTCCGCAGCCACCACTGGCACGGCCACGAGCAACACAACCACTGCGGTTGGTAAACGGCATTAAGCCGTGGCTGGAGCCTCGATCGGGAAGTGCTTCTCGACCACTTCGTAGAACTCGCCAGGGCTGGCAACGTTGGCCACATGCTTGCGGAAGTGGCGTGCCCCGGACTTGCCCTGGGCGTAACAGCAGGCGAACTTCCGCATCAGCAGCGTTCCCTTGCTTTCGCCAAATCGCCGCACCACCAGGTCGTAATGCTTGAGCATGCAGTCCCGCTGCTCGACCAGGGTTGGCTCTGGCGGGATTGGTTTGCCGGCGATCGCCGCGGCCGCTTGAGCGAACAGCCAAGGGCGCCCCAGGCACGCTCGAGCGATCATCACGCCGTCGACGTCAAAGTTACGAAACGCTCGGTAAACCTTCTCGGCCGAATCGAGGTCGCCGTTGCCGATCAGCGGGATCTTCTTCAGGTGCGATTTGATCTCAGAGATACGCTCCCAGTCGGCTTCCCCTTTGAAGAACTGCGACGCAACCCGGCCGTGCACGGTCAAGGCCGCGGCACCACTCTCTTCCACCACGTGGGCGATGTCGTTGGCATTGATCGAATCCATCGAGCAGCCCAGGCGAATCTTCGCCGTGACCGGCGTCGGAGCACACGCCTCGACCAGCTTCGAGATGATCTGCCCCATCCGCTCTGGGACTCGCAATAGATACGATCCGCTGTGAGCCTTTTCGGTGACCTGCTTCACAGGGCAACCGAAGTTGATGTCGACGACGCTCACTTTGAACTCTTCAACCAGGCGGCGCCCCACCTTGGCCATCACGTCCGGCTGGTTATCCCAGATCTGAACGGCCAGTGGACGGGCCTCGTCTTCGACACCCCACAAGCGCTCAGGGAACTCGGCTTCGTTTTCATCCAACCAATGAAACCCGCGGGCATTGACCATTTCAGTCGCCAAGAGCCCCACACCGCCGTATCCGCGCACGATCTGCCGGAATGCATAGTTGGTGAAGCCCGCCATGGGGGCCTGCAGAATCGGCGGATCGATGACCATATCGCCGATTTTCAGCGGCGGCACTTTCAGGTCTTCAGTGGTCGGCTCGATGCCGGTCAGGTCGAATTGATGCGGAGTATCCATGGGCTTTATCGTTTCCCACTCAGCCGAAATCGTCAAGTGGCAAACTGGAAAGCCGCAAAGGACTTAGAACGCCCGCCTACGGAATGCGGCTTGGGCTGATCGAACCGCTCGAGGGGCTGCTGTAGGCCTGCGGAGGTGTCGACCAGCTGGTATTAGGCATCGTCGACGTGGCCGGAGGAGCCAACGTGGTGGCTGGGGCGGACTGAACCGGGACCACTTCGGTCACCTCGTTGACGTGCATACCGCGCATGTAAGGGTTCGTGCTGCTACTGGACGCCGTCGTACCTGACGCGGTCGTTGCGGAAGGAGTCGTCGCTGGCGTACTGGAAGAGGTCGACATGTTCACCTCTTCGGTATAGCTGGCCGGTACGACGCCGCCGCTGCTGCTATTACTTGGCGCAGACTCGCTCACACTACGCCACTGCTGCTGACCGTAGCTTGAAGGAGGCTGAGTCGTCGGAGCCGTATTGGGCGGCGGCGTAAACTGAGCAGGCGGATTGGTCTGATAGCCACCTTGAATGGTCGGAGCCTGAGTAGCGGCTGGCCCTTGATAATAAGGAGCCGTCTGGGCAGGCTGCCCATAGGTTTGCGTACCAGGAGGGGGAAGACGCTGCGGTCCGTAGACGGCAAAAGGATTCATCTGCGACTGCTGGTTTTGGCAGCCGGCCATCAAGAGCAATAGAAAGCTTGCAGATACGAGGCTTCTCATAGGAAATCCTTTTCCGGATACGGCATCCATTTTCCGGCATCCTGCCAGGGAAATTGCCATCCTCCCGAAATCAAACCATGGCGTCAGCGCACAACGAACTGGCTGACGGCGGGGGGAGGTTACCAAAGACTGCTAGCCAGCAGCAAGACGAATTGCGGAAACCTGAGAGAAATCTCTCAAGTTTCCATGCAGCCAGTCCGAGCGATCATGTCGTCTGCAGTTCCAACCAGATGCGATCAAACCGGCGTGCTATCAGATCCTCTTTCTGGATGAGGAAATAGATCCTTCCTTCGCTACCCCACGTGAAATTGCCGTCATTGGGGTCTGAGTCAACCTGTAATAGGAGTCGCCAAGGCAGCGTATCTTCTTCGAGGGCCTTACTACGCTTGGGGTAAGGGTTCTCGATTTCCGCCTCACCCTTCATCAAGCTATCAAGGAAAGCATTTGCCTCTTCGATCGAAACCTCCTCGTCATCATCTTCCTCGCCGAACGGATCGTGAAGGTCGTCCATTGGGCTTTGAATCACATCGGCATGCCCCAGAAAGCGGTTGCAAGGGAAACCAGCTGGAACCAACTTCTCTTTGAGACGCTCGTAGGCGGCGAAACGCGGCGAGTCGAATTCATCGTAGCCGACGTACTCGGCAGGCAACGTCAGCTCGACCTCCGCCTCCAGCGACCAATGCTCGCTGAGGACATAATCCGGATCGAAGCCATCAGGCACCGTGGCCGGATGTAGATCATCCCGCGGGCAGTCGAAGTACATCACCCGGAAGCGATCTTTCTCTTTGGGCTCCATCCCCCACGGTTGCCCCTTCACATCGTAGAAGAAGTAGAGCCAACCGGTCGTTGGAATTGCCGGATCGATGCGTGGTAGCTTGGCGAGATCAAGCTGGGCGATAAAGTCCAGCGGAAGCGGCTTGCCGAGTGGAAGATCATGACCGCAGCAATCGGTGTCACCTTCTTGCGGCTCGAAATAGGGCCACTGAAAATGGGCAGGCACATCCGGCACGCCTGCCATACGCGAGGCACCCAAAGAATACGAGGTAGGAATTCTCTCCCCCTCAAGCAAGCGAATCGACGGACGTGCGATTCGCTTGATCTTGTCCGCATCAAGTGCCGGCTCTTCGGCCAGCAGCTGATCTAACTTCGCCTGAAGCGACTCAAATGAATATTCCATAGCCCAAACCTAGCAAATCCAGGTGAGCCACGAAATCAGGCGTTAGTATGAATTATTAACGACCTTCGGAGATTGAACGGCAACCGATTCCCCCTCGGCGTCAACGACCTTCATCGCTGGCTCGGTCGAGCCTTCGTCGATCGGAGTATCTTGATCGACGTAAGGATTCACGACAACCTGCGGTTCCGGAATCGACCGTTCGGCCACGTATGAAACGCTCGGCGAGTACGACGAAATCGGGTACGGACTCATGCCGTAAGGGACGGCCACGTTGTGCGAGTAGTAGACGGGCGGATGCATCGCATAATATGGGGGCATCGGCAGATAGCCCAGCGAGCGATTGAGGGAGTAGGGGCCCCACGACCAACGGTTGCCGTACCCTAAGCCACAGTTGTTTCCGAAGCCGACCGATGAAGTACTATGGACGATGATGTTACCATCGGCCATCGCTTCGCGAGTCGAAATTAAACCTGCGGTCATGGCCGCAGCCAGCAGCACGAGCAGTACCTTGCGCATCTCAGAACACCTTGCGTGATCAACCCGATGAACCCCTCCCTGGCAATTCAATCCATATAAATCCACCCTAATTACGCCCCCAAACGAACGCAAATTCATTTGCCGGTTTTGAACACGTGCCCGATCCCCATATAGATCTGACATCTTTGATCCGTCACGAGGCCCACCAGCTGGGCTTTTCGGCGGTGGGCATTTGTCCGGCCGTAACCCCGACGGGCCTGAGCCGTTTTCACGACTGGCTGGACGCCGGCTACGCAGGCCAGATGCAGTATTTAGAAGACCGCCGCGATGCGTACGCCCATCCCAAGCATGTGCTCGACGGCGTACAAAGCATCGTGATGCTGGCCCTCAATTACAAAAGCGAGCCCATCCCGCCGCTTGCAAGCGGGCAGGGGAGGGTGTCACGCTATGCGTTCGGCGAGCTCGACTACCACGACTGGATTCATGCCCGGCTCAAGCAACTCAAGAAGGCGATCGCCCAGAGAGAGCCGGAAGCAAACGTTCGCGGCGTGGTCGACACCGCGCCCCTCTTAGAACGCGAGTTCGCTCAGCTGGCCGGCCTCGGCTGGATCGGCAAGAACACGATGCTGCTCAACAAACAACTGGGTAGCTTGTTCTTCTTGGCCGCGATCCTGATCGACCGGGAACTGGTGTACGACGACCCTCACAACGCCAGCCATTGCGGCACATGCACGGCCTGCCTGACCGCTTGCCCGACCGACGCGTTCCCCAGCCCTGGAGTGCTCGATGCCACGCGGTGCATCTCGTACCTGACGATCGAACTTCGCGACGAGATTCCTACCGAGCTTCGAACCGGGATGCACGACTGGGTGTTTGGCTGCGATGTTTGCCAGGACGTCTGCCCGTGGAACAACAAGTCGCCGGTCTCGTCGCACGAGGCCTTCTACCCGGCCAGCGACCGCGCACCGTTCGAACTTCGAAGCTTGTTCACGATGACTGACGACGACTTTCGGGATCGCTTTCGCAAGACGCCGCTATGGCGAACCAAGCGGCGGGGCATTCTTCGCAATGCGGCAATCGTGCTGGGCAACCAGCCGCATGAGGACAATGTGCCACCCCTATCACGCGGGCTGGCGGATGAAGAGTGGCTCATCCGCGGCGCGTCGGCCTGGGCGCTGGGAAAGCATCCTCAGCAGGAAGCTTTGCAGCTACTGGCACAGCGGCTAACGGTCGAAGAGGACGAGCACGTCCGCCGCGAAATCGAGACGGCACTGGCTAACCGGCCGAGCAGTTGACCTGCTTGTTGTGGATCTCGCCGGACAGGTACTGCCCTGGCTGATCGACCGCGTAGAACTCGTCGCGAATCGCTTCCCAGTCCGACATCTCGCGGATCCGCACGAACTTGGCTCGTACGTCTTCCACTTGCGGATGCAGGAACGAATACTTCACGCCGAACTTGCGGAAGTTGGTCATTGCTTTGTTTTCGCCGTACAACTCGACCACCAGGCGGAGATGCTCTTGGATGATCTCTAGCTGCTCGAAGGTGGTCGGCGGAGGCGGCAGCGGCTCGCCGGCTGCCAGGGCTCGGGCTTGCTGGAAGATCCATGGATTGCCGATCGCACCCCGGGCCACCGTCACGCCGTTGACGCCGGTTTCGTTCATCATGTCGAAGCAGTCCTGAGCCGAGAACAAGTCGCCGCTGCCCAGGATCGTGCGATCCCCCACATGCCGCTTCACTTCGGCCAGGAACTCCCAGCGACTGGGACCGATGTACCGCTGCTCGACCGTACGGCCATGCACCGTGATGGCGTCGACGCCGATCTCGAACGCGCCGTCGAGGATCTCGAAAAACTTATCGCGGCTCTCCTGGGTATCGTCGATTCCGCGACGCATTTTCACGGTCAGCGGCATATCATTGGGCACGACATCGCGCGTGCGGCGAACGATATCCAAGGCCACGTCCGGCTGGCTGAGATGAAACCCGCCACGGCAACGCCCCAGGACCTTCTTCACCGGGCAGCCGAAGTTGATGTCGATCACGTCGAAGCCAGCTTCGACCAGTTTGGCAGCCCCGGCGGCGAACTGCTGTGGCTCGGCCCCCATCAATTGCCCCCCGACTGGGTGTTCTTCCTCAGCGATCGCCAAAAAATGTCGATTCTTTTTTCGGTCGTTCAGCTCGACCAAAAACTTGTCGAGCATCACTTCGCAGATGGTGTAAGGGGCACCCAAACGACGCGCGATGACACGCATCGACATATCGCTGTACCCCGACAGGGCTGCTTGTACGAGCGGGAAATCAAGTTCTAAATTGCCAAGTCGAAGGGCCATTGGGCCGTTATAACCTCGAAAATCAGTCTAATCGGTTTACTTTATCAACAGGATATCAACTGACCCGCAGGCGAGTAGTGCGACTTTCCGCCAACTGCCGGTTTTGTATCAAGAGATAGTTTTCGCTCACCGAGGAAATTTTCAACTTCAGTAAAGACCGCCCAATGGGTGGTCGATAAATGGTCACACAGAAGTGTTTCTTTCGTTGACTTACCCCAGCCAGAAACATTCGTGAGCACATGTCGCTGGTTTCTGAGATCACCAGCGACGCGAAGGGGTCGAATGGTTACCTGCCCCAACCGTTCGGCCCCGTTTTTATTTCTTGACCGATCTTAATGCAGGATCGGGCAGACGTCGAACCACTGACGTTTGTGCTCTTCCATCCAGTCGTTCGATTCGTTTGGTCCCCAGTAGCCGGTTTCGTAAAGGTGCAGCGTGGGGGCCTCGGCCGAACGCCAGGTCTGGATGATCGGGTCGATGATTCCCCAGGCCAGTTCCACTTCGTCGCTACGAGCAAACAGGCTGGCATCTCCTTGGATGGCATCCAGCAGCAGACGCTGGTACGCGTCGGGCATTTCGCCTTGGAACTCTTTGCAGAAGCGGAAGTCCAACGGGCTGGTCCGAGTCATCATGCCCGAGTCCGGCACCTTCGTCTGAATCTGCAGCTGAAGGCCTTCGGCAGGCTGAATCTGCATCACCAGGCGGCACGCGTCGACATAGGACCTCTGACCGAAGAGTGCATGCGGCGGATGACGATATTGGATGACGATCTGGGTGGTGCGGCACGACATGCCTTTGCCGCTACGCAAGTAGAACGGCACGCCGTTCCAGCGCCAGTTATCGACCCACAACCGTAGTGCTGCGAACGTTTCGGTCTGGCTATCTTTGGGCACGCCTTCTTCCTGGCGGTAGCCAGCGTATTGGCCACGCAGCGTTTCCTCGGCGATCTCCTCTGACGACATCGGGCGGATGGCCTGCAGCACCTTCACCTTTTCATCTCGTACCATGTCGGCGTCGAAACGAACGGGGGCTTCCATCGCCGTGACCATCAGCAGCTGCAAGAGATGATTCTGGAACATGTCTCGCAGGACGCCGGCTTGATCGTAGTAGCCACCGCGGCGTCCCACTACCACTTCTTCAGCCACGGTGATCTGCACGTGGTCGATGTAATTACGATTCCAGAGCGGCTCGAAGATCGAGTTCGCAAACCGCATCACCATCAGGTTCTGAACCGTTTCTTTCCCCAGGTAGTGATCGATGCGGTATACCTGCTCTTCGGGGAAGACGCGGTTAACGTCCGAGTTCAGCTTTTTGGCCGTGCCCAGGTCGTAACCGAATGGCTTTTCCAGCACGATGCGACGCGGGCCTTCGTCCTGGTTAGCCAGGCCGGACTCGCCGAGTTGATCGATCGCGGCGATATACAGCCGAGGTGCCGTCGACAGGTAATAGACGCGTTCGGCCGGTCCGGCTTCCAGTTCTTCCAGCAGCGACTTCAGCCCTTTAAGGTCGTCCAGTTGCGTCAGATCACCGGGGTGATAGTAGATGTTCGCGGCAAACTCGTTCCACGACTCTTCTTCAAACTTCGAGTTGGTGAACTTCTGCGTGCTCTTCTTCAACTCGTCACGCCAGGCATCGTGCGAAAACTCGGTTCGCGACATGCCCACAATCCGCGTCCCCTCAGGCAGACGCTTCTTTTTCGACAGCAGGTACAGAGCCGGAATCAGTTTCCGGCTGGTGAGATCCCCAGAAGCACCAAAGATGACAATCGTATGAGACATGGCTATTCCTGTTCCGCTCCTGGTCCGTACTTCCTGGTGAGTTTTCCCTTAGTCCAGCTCAACTGCAACCCATTGTGGTGATTCTTCCCCTCGTTCGACAACCAAGTAAAGCAAATAAACATGGCCTGGTGGCAAATTTAAATCTGCTGGCTCATAACGTTGCTGGTCATAAACGAGGGTAGATTTCTCAGGGTTCAAAGAATCATCGGGGTGAAGTGTGGAGACTTTGAGAAACCCAACGATCTGAAATTCACCTGTTATCGAATCTCCCACAATAACCCGGTTACGAATATCAGGACTGATTAACAGTGTATCGAGCGTAAACCGTTGGGGCGGCTTCTCGCGAGGTATCCAAATCGCAAAAGCGATTGCGATAACGCCCACGAGAATAAGTATGACTCTTAGTGAAAGCTGCCACTTTTGGCGGGGCTTATCCACGCTGATATCGTCTCCACATGGTCAATGATTCTGACGGATGGAATGCACACAGTGCTAGTGAGACGTTCGTGGGGCGAGTCTCGATGTTTTGTCAACTAAAACCGCATCGCCGTGAAACCGCCGTCGACGTACACCGTGGCACCGGTGACGAAGCTGCCGGCTGCTTGCGACAACAGCAGGATCGAGGTGCCGACCAGTTCTTCGGGTTCGCCGAAGCGGGCCATGGGCGTTTGGCCGATGATGTTATCGACGCGTTCTTTGTCGAGGATCTTGCGGTTTTGCTCGGCCGGGAAGAAGCCAGGGCAGAGCGTGTTGAATCGCACGTTCTGGGTGGCATACTCGCGGGCCAGGTTCTTGGTCAGGTTCTCGACGGCCGCTTTCGAGGCCGAGTAGGCAAACACCCGCGAGAGCGGCAAGTGAGCCGTCACGCTACCGATGTTCAGCACGGCGCCGCCTTGCTCCTGCTTGGCCATCGTCGGAGCGAAAGCCTGGCAGGCGAGGTGCGTACCGGTGAGGTTGGTATCGAGGACGCGCTGCCAGTCTGCGTCGGTGATCTCTTCGTAGGGAACCGAAGAGTTCACGCCGGCACAGTTGACCAGCATGTCGACCCGACCGAACTTTTCCAGGCACTTGTCGCGAAGCTCGGCCAGCGAGTCTCGCGAGAGCGTGTCGGCGGCGATGAACTCCGCCTTACCGCCGGCTGCAATGATCCGATCGGCGCGGCTTTGTCCTCGCTGGGGATTCAGGCCACTGACGACCACGGTTGCTCCGGCTGCGGCCAGACCTTCCGCAATCGCCCCACCCAGGACACCGGATGCCCCGATGACGACGGCGACTTGCCCGTCGAGTCCGAACATTTTGGTTAGAAAATCAGTTGCCATGCTGGCTATCGATCTTTTTTCTAGAACTCCCAGGCACCCAAGGTGGCCTGGGAGTTTATGGCAGGAGAGTTAGAAATTCGAATCGCTTAGCGGGAGCAATTAGGACTTTGGCTCGCGACGACGCTGAATCCACTCGGCGTGGAAGGTACCTTCCTTGTCCGTCCGCTGGAACGTGTGAGCACCAAAGTAATCGCGTTGGGCCTGCAACAGGTTGGCTGGCAACCGGTCGTTGCGGTAGCCATCGTAGTAGGCCAATGCTCCGGCGAATGCTGGGGTCGGAACACCCAGTTCAACGGCCGTCTTAACCACAGCTCGCCAGCCATCTTGTCCCTTGGTGACCGCTTCGGTGAAGTACGGATCCAAGAGCAGGTTTTCGAGGTTGGCGTCTTTGTCAAAAGCTTCCTTGATACGATCGAGGAACTGGGCACGAATGATACAGCCACCACGCCACAACAGGGCACAGTCGCCATAGTTCAGGTCCCAGTCGTGCTCGGCCGATGCGGCTTGCAGTTGCACGAAACCTTGAGCATAGCTGCACAGCTTGGAAGCGTACAATGCTTCGCGAACCTGCTCGATGAACTTGGTGCGGTCTTCGGAAGTCTTGCCGCTAGGGCCGGTCAGCACCTTGCTGGCACGGACGCGGGCTTCCTTGGCAGCCGACAAACCGCGAGCGTACACGGCGGTCGTGACCAGGGTGCTTGGCACGCCCAGGTCCAGAGCCAACTGGCTCATCCACTTACCGGTACCCTTGGCACCAGCGACATCGAGGATCTTGTCGACCAGGTAACCTTCGCCGTCGTCATCCTTCACGCTGAAGATGTCGCGAGTGATTTCGATCAGGTAGCTTTGCAGGTCGCCGCTGTTCCATTGATCGAACACTTCGTACAGTTCGTCGTTGGTCAGACCCAGACCGTGCTTGAGCAGGAAGTAGGCTTCGCAGATCAGCTGCATATCGCCGTACTCGATGCCGTTGTGCACCATCTTCACGTAGTGACCGGCACCGCGAGGACCAACCCATTCGCAGCAAGGAATGTCTTCGCTGGGACCAACCTTGGCCGAGATAGCCTGGAAGATTTCCTTGATGTGCGGCCAGGCAGCTTCGCTACCACCAGGCATCAGGCTCGGGCCTTTCAAGGCACCTTCTTCACCACCGGAAACACCGGAACCGACAAACAGCAGGCCCTTTTCTTCGACGTACTTGGTACGACGTTCGGTGTCGGCGTAGTGCGTGTTACCACCATCGATGATGATGTCGCCTGGTTCCATCAAAGGAAGCAGTTCTTCGATCACCGCGTCGACAGCTGGGCCGGCTTTGATCAGCATCATGATCTTGCGAGGACGCTTCAGCGAAGCAACCATCTGCTTCAGGTCATGGCAACCGATAAATTGCTTGCCGGCGGCACGACCTGCAATGAATTCATCCGTCTTCTCGGTAGTTCGATTGTAGACGGCTACTTTGTAACCGCGGCTTTCGACGTTCAGGGCCAGGTTTTCGCCCATCACGGCGAGACCAATCAAACCAAAATCGCAGGAAGCATCGGACATGATGTTTCTTTCCTCTGAGAATTAACGGGATTCAGTTGTATTCATAGTGCGGTGTAGTGGGCCGCCTTGTTTTGCTTAGTCGACGACTGGCCAGCTTGGCTTTTCTGGCAGGTAGCGGTCGAATTCTTCGAGCAGCGCCTTTTGGTAATCACCGGCAAACTCGAGCTTCAGGAACTTGTCGATTCCTTCGTCGTAGAATCGCTTCCAGCTGTTTTCTTCGTCGCCTGGGTTGATCGGGTAGAACAAGCAATCGTTGGCAACGGCGGCTTTGTAGTCGCCAGGGGCATCGCCAATCATCAGCGTTTGGTTCGGCTTGTACTTAGTGGCATTGGTCAGCGTTTCCTTCTTGTTACCAGCTTCCTGGCCGCAGATTTCGGTCACGTACTGACGCAGATCGTGCTCGGTCCATTCATCGTTCAGAGCATCGTTTGGCGTGGCCGAAACAACCAGCATGTCGGCTTTGCCAGTCAGCTTTTCCAGGCACTTGCGAACCGAAGGGAAGGGGGCCACGCCGCGAACCATACCGGCGACCGTTTCGTTAACGGCCTTGGACCACTTCAAGCAGTGAGCCAGGTCCGGGTCGTTCGATTCGGCAACCTTGGCTTCCAGAGCTGGGTTACCGAGCTTGGTTTCTTCGGCGATCCACTTCTTAAGCGACTGGGGAATGGTGATCTTCGCGCCGCGTTCGATCACTTCCGGACGCTTCTGCAACCATTCCATTGCTTCGACCAAAGCAGGAAAACGGTTGATGCCGCGGCTCTTGGAGTAGAGATTCACGAACTCGGCGGCTTCGCGAGCGTACTTGCTGACGCCTTGCAGTTCGTAGTAGTTGATGATGTTGGGAATAAAGCATTCTTTATGCTTCAGTTCCATCGTGTCGAAGACGCAACCATCCGAGTCAATGCCGACAAGAAACTCTTGCTTCGGTTCAATCTGGTAGACCATGGTTGTTCGTTCTCGCTATCGGGTTAGATGGTGGATGATGGGGTGCGATTCGACGCGTATTTACTTCTTCGGAGCTTCCTGGCGATCGGCCTGTGGCACGTACGCTGGCAGCTTTTGTTCAGCATACAAGTTCTGCAGGCGGGTCATACGCTGACGACCATCGATCATCGGCAGACTGACCATGCCTTCGCCCAACAGCGGCTTGGCATATTTGACGAACTCGTCGGTGACATCGTAACCGCTTGGTGCGATCCAATCCTTGGGGAAGGTACGTTCGCTGTTAGCGACTTCCGACAGAGGTGCCTTGTCGTAGCGAACGCTGTAGACGTCGCCTTCGTTTCGCAGGATGGTCGACATGTAGCCAGACTGACCGGTCGAGGCCAGAACGGCGGCCATTTCACCAGCGTGATAGGCTTCGTCCAGGTCGACCGACGAGGCATAAGCCATCGCGTGACGCTGGTCGGTACCGCTCACATTGCAGCGAGCCGCACCCTTAACGGCAAGGCCGTTGTCGTTGAGGTAGTTGGTGACGATCTGAGCGACCGTGATGTTACTGGCGCTGAAGCTGGTATGACCGAACGAGTCCTTACGGGCACCGATGTCACCGACGTCGAAGCCTTCGCTGAGGACCACGATGCAGCGGCCATCTTGCTTGAGTTGCTTATTGACGTTCTCGTGCAGTTCTTCCAGCGAGCACGGCGATTCGGCCATGTAGATCTGCAGCGGCATTTCGCGTTTGGGGTCGGCCAAACGTGCAGCGGCTGGGATGTAACCGATCTTGCGGCCCATGGCCTGCATGACCAGCACCGGGTCGGCTGGCGAGCTACCGCGGTTTTCTTCGTTGGCATACTGAATCATGTGCATCCAGTACTTGGCCGTCGATGCGTAGCCAGGCGTGTGGTCGATCAGCTTGAACTCGCTATCGCCGACGTCGTTATCGATCGTCTTAGGACCACCGATACCCACCATATCAAGGCCACGATCTTGGGCCATCTTGGCGATCTTGTTGGCGGTGTCCATCGAGTCGTTACCGCCGATGTAGACGAAGTAACCGATGTTGTGAGCCTTGAAAACTTCCATGCAGCGATCGAAGTCTTCGTTCTGCCAATCCTTCAGCTTGTAACGGCACGTACCGATGGAACCGGCAGCCGGCGTGTAGCGAAGCAGCGAGATCTCTTCGGCTGGCTGATCGGTCAGGTTGATCAGTTCTTCTTTGAGAACGCCTTCGATCCCGTGGTGGGCACCATAGACGGTCCCAATGTTGTCCGTTTGCAAAGCCGCTTCCACGAGACCGCGAAGGGTGTTGTTAATTACCGGACTAGGACCACCACTTTGGGCAACAATCAAGTTCTTCTTGGTGCTCATGCTTTCCACCGATACGCAATGGGGACCGTCTGCGCCTTCCTACTTCCAGATCAGGTCGGCAAGATAGGGTAAACCGCGAATTTTACTAGACATGACAGCAACCGGCAATGAGGTGCCACCGCGGCAAACTAAGCTCCTTTGCCACTTTTGGTTTGGCATTTCAGGCCCCAAGATGCATGCCTGAACAGCGGTAGCCAACACTATAAGAACCGGTAATGGGGCGATGGGTAACGAGCCACTCTGCCCAATGATGAGGCTAACGGGAAATCGGTCGCCACCAACCCGAGATATAGGGTGCAGAGGACCGTCATCGTGAGAAGCGAACCCGGCCGTCGAACCATAGCAAGTTCGACGGCTTGCGGGCCTTCGTGTTCGCTCAAGCTTGGCGAGAACTAATCGACCGGAGCGTCGTTTTGTTCCATCAATGCACTGAAGTACATGACGAACTTCCCGCTCCGCTTATCGCGTTTATCGATCATTTGCATCGCGGCGTTGAGCAAATCGCGACGGCTTACCTGACCGATCAGCTTGGTCCCTTCCAGAACCGGCAGTCGACGATAAGGAGTGGATAGAAAGATCTGGGCGCAGCTAAGCCAATCGGTATCGGCAGTGATCAACCGAGCGATGTCGGTGTTCATGAATGCCCCGACACGGTTCGAGGGAAGCTGCGAATAGGCGGCGTCTAACAGAAAACGCATCGAAGTCTTTTCGGAAAAGATCCCCAAAAAGTTTCCTTCACTGTCCACCACCGGAGCGCCGGAAATCCGATAGTGCAACAGTTTTCTGATGGCGGCCAAGGCGTCCTCATCCGGGCTGAGGGTAATCAACTTGGTAGCCATGAAGTCGCGCGCCGTTAGCGTCGGTGCGGTAGGCGCATGTGTCGAAGTCGGAATCGACATGCAAAGTTCCTCCTGCGAGAAGTGGGGTTAAGACCACGCAGCAATGTCAGACGAGACCTTCATTCTACCGGACAGAAAGCTAAATTTTCCACCCTTTTTTGTTACGCCTGACAAAAACGAGTGGTTAAGAAGGTCGCAACTCCCATGCCTTTTCTGGGAAATACTTTGTGAAAAAAGGTTCAGATTGACGGCTTATAAAACACGCGATACCCTTGAAATAGGGAGTTTTTCAGGAAGATGCTCCCTATTCGTGGCCTTAACTCGGAGACTATTTCGATGATTCGCCCCGGCGATGTGGTCGTCTATACGAAGACTAAACACACCACGAGTCCTGGTCCCAGGGCTCACGACATCGAGCCGGAGTCTCGCGGGGAATACTACACCTACGCGGTAGACAAGTATTGGATTGTTGAAAGCGTAGAGGCCGATGGCATTACTTGCCGCACCCGACGTGGGAAGAGCCACCGTATCGCCCCGGACGATCCGCGTCTGCGACCGGCGAACTTCTGGGAGAAGATCTTTCTGCGAAGCAAGTTCCCCTCGCCAGCCTAACGTGCACACGCCAACAGAAAACGCCGCGAATGATCGCGGCGTTTTTTATTGGGTCTATCGCAACTGGATTGGCGTTATTTGCCTTCCAACTGATCCTGCATCGCCTTGAACTGGGTCGCCATGCGACCAGGGCTGCCCATGATGTTGTAACCGGCGTCGACATGCATGATCTCGCCGGTGATACCGCCAGCCAGGTTCGACAGCAGGAAGGCCCCGGCGTTCGAGACTTCTTCCATCGTGATATTGCGGTTCAGTGGCGAAACGGCCGCGTACAGGTCGAGCATTTCCTTCGCCCCCACGGCACTGCTGGCCAAGGTCTTCAGCGGGCCGGCACTGATCGCGTTGACGCGGACGTTGTACTCGCCCATGTCGAACGAAAGGTACTTCACGATGCTATCCAGAGCCGCCTTGCAGACGCCCATCATGTTGTAGCCAGGCACCGCTTTTTCGCCGCCAAAGTAGGTCATCGCACAGACCGAAGCCCCTTCGTTCAAGATCGGCCGAGCTGCATTGGTCAGGGCGATCAGGCTGTAAGCACTGATGTCCATGGCCATCTTGAAGCCTTCGCGGCTGCACTCAACGGTCGGCACACGCAGGTCATCCAGCGAAGCGAACGCCACCGAGTGCAGCAGGAAGTCGATCTTGCCCAGCTCGCTTTCGGTCGTCTTGATCACTTCGGCGATGTTTTCGTCCGACTGAACGTCCAACGGAACCAGGAACTTGGCCTGCTCGTAGTTGTCGGTCAGCTGCGAAACGCGGCGACGATTCTTCTTTCGTGCATCGTCTTCACGGTCTGGCAGGTGAGTGAAACCGCACTCGCCCCCTTCTTCCATAATTTTCTGGGCGATCCCCCAGGCAATCGAATTTCCGTTCGCTACGCCAACGATCAGGCCTTTTTTACCAGTGAATAGTCCCATCGTTCTCTACCCTGGGGAAACATGTCTTCGCGGAATTGATGAATGTCACGCGACCGATTTTCTCAAAATCGCGCAGCGTTTAGGATAACGACATTCGGCCTGCCGCAAAAGGCGACCCAATCGGCACTCGTTTACGCCAAGGTCTATAGCAGCCGAAATACCCCAAAATTGCAATCCAAACTATTGATAAGGAAGGCGCTGGCCCATGTCGCTTGAAGGAAAAGTCGCTCTGGTTGTTGGTGGTGGTACCGGTATTGGCAAGGCAATTGCCCTGTCGCTGGCCGCCGATGGAGCGAAGGTCGCCATCGCTGGCCGTCGATTTGAAGTCCTCGAGCAGGTCGCTGCCGAAAGTGATGCCGAAATTCACTGCCACAGCGTCGATGTCTCGGACCGTGCCAGCGTGAAGGGGCTGTTCGAGTTCGTTTCGAAGACCCTCGGCTCGCTCGATATCCTGGTCAACGCCGCCGGCATCAACATCAAAACCCGCAGCATGGCCGAAATGACCCCAGAGCAGTGGGACCAGGTCATGCAAATCAACGCGACCGGCGGCTACAACCTGATGTACGAGGCCCTGCCTCCGATGCGCCAACGCAAGGATGGGCTGATCATCAACATCTCGTCGATCTCCGGTAAACGAGCCTACGCCCTGGGGGGCATCGCCTACTGTGCTTCCAAATTTGCCATGACCGCCCTGGGAACTGCGGCCGGAAACGAAGTCGCCGCCGATGGGGTCCGCATCACCAACATCTACCCCGGCGAAGTCGAAACGCCGATCCTCGAACAACGTCCCGCCGCGCCCACGGCCGAGCACCGTGCCCGGATGCTTCAGCCGGAAGATTTTAGTGAGGTCGTCCTGTCGATATGCCACCTGCCAGCTAGAGCTCACGTGGCAGAACTGATTATCAAACCGACGAAACAGGAATATACTTAAACGCTTACTCTTCCTAGCGACGCCGTAACCAAATCGCGAGCAGTGAATCTCAGAGAGAGCGAATCACTGCTCGCTCAATGGAGACTCGTCATGTCGTTCGATCCTGAATATCACGAAGACGCCCCCACCAAGGAAGACATCGGGCAAACCACAGGGAAGGTCGTACTCGACTTCGGTGCCAACTGGTGCCCCTACTGCCAGGAAGTATCCCCGGCACTGCACTCACTGCTAAGCGAGGCCGACAACGTCCAGCACATCCGCGTCGCCGACGGCAAAGGCAAACCCCTGGGGCGATCGTACCGCGTCAAACTGTGGCCGACGCTGGTCCTTCTGAAGGATGGAAAACCGGTCGCTCAACTGGTGCGCCCATCCGCCGATACCGCCACGAGGGAACTGGCTGCCTTCCTGGAGCCGTGAAAAACGCGTGACCGCTACGTCAGGCTGCGTTACACTTCGAGCGATGCCCGATGCCCCACACTGATCGAACCACTCACTCTAACGTGACCAGCGTTTCGCCTGACTCCGCCGCCCCAACAACTGCCCCGCGCCGCCGATGGCATGCGGGCGCGATCATGTCCACGCTGCTGGCCTTCGCGTTTGGCAGCTTCCTCAACGTACCCGGCGAACCGGTCCTCGTCCCTCAAATTCTCGATGGTGGGCTGGGAGCCCCGCACTACTTCTTTTACGAACAAAATGTTGTCCACGGCTGGCCACTTCGTTTTCTACAACACCTGGGGCAGCCTGTGTCCAAAAGCCATTGGGGAGAACCATTGAGTCCCTGGGGCATTGGAGGTGATCCCGAAGTCACCTGGTGGAAGCTCACCGCGAACATGGTGGCGATCGTTCTGGGATCGCTCCTACTGGGCTGGCTCGTCAATCGCCACATTAAGAAATATGGCTATCGCTTCACGCTGGGAAACGTCGCCTTATTTCTTCTAGCCATCAGCTGTGTGCTGGGATATGGCACCTATCGCTATCGGCTTCAACAGGATCAACTTCGCGTGATCGTTCCCCCAGGCATCGCCACCGAAACTTTATATTTGGAGTGGGAGCCGTTTGGCCCCTACTGGCTGCGTTCGCTCACCGGGGAAAAGTTTTGGGAATGGGGCGATCGGCTGATGGCCATTGAACCGCTTCACTCGGAGGACATCGAGTCCTTCCCTGGAAAGTCGACCGTTGTCGTCATGCGTCCCAGGAAAATCGATTTCGATGACCCGCCTTCGTTCGAGGGCTACCATCGGCTGAAAGCCATCGAACTTTACTTCGCTGAACCCGATGGAGAATTAGACAGCAAGGCCGAGATGAAGCTCTTGCTGCGTGAAATTGCAAAGTGCCAAACCCTGGAAGGGCTAAGCTTCGACTTCTATGACGTGAAGGATGACGATCTGGCAGAGCTGAGCACGATGCCCAATCTGATCCACTTGGTTCTGTCCGAAAACCGAAATATCACCGATGCCGGCCTGGTTCATCTGGCTTCGATCAAGTCCCTCGAGGAACTTGGCCTCCAAGGGACCGGCGTCACTCAGGAAGGTGTGGACAAACTTCAAGCCGAACTGCCCAACTGCGAAATCTTCTGGAAAGGCATGTCGGACGAATAATCCGACAGCTACCGCGTCGCGTCGCTCACCACTCCAAACACGATCATCCCAATGCACGACAGATTCATCAGCGTGGCCAAGCCCCCCAGGATGATCCCGATCCAGGCGTGAACCGATCCTTTGACCGCTGGATTCTGGGCCTTCTTGCGGAGCCCCATGATCCCCAGGATGAAGGCCGGGATCGAGGCGAAGATGCCGATCACGGGGAAAAGCCCGACAATCGCCAGATAATAGGCGGCCAGAGCAGCCGGGTTCTTATAGGGGATCAGACCGCCCGTGCCGTCTCCGGAGGTATCCAGCGGCTTGACGCCTTCGGACGATTCCAAGTTTGGTTCAGGCGAATTGTACGGATTCGATTCATTCATCGCTGGGCCTTTGTCATAGATGAGCTGGCAATCGGAGACCTACTTCGCTCCGACAAGCCTAATTTTGCCTGATTGGCGTGCTGATTGCGATATCTGTATTGATGGATTTCGTCAGGATCTGTGCCCGTTGACGAAGTGGAGGCGCTTTCCGACAATTCAATATTCTTTCCGGGGCTTGGGTATGCTCTGGGGGTCTCACTAGGTCTCAACCACGACGTTGGCATGAACTTAATCAAGCAGAACGATCCCGAAGTTTGGGCAGCAATCGAAGCCGAACAGGTCCGTCAGGCCGACGGCCTCGAAATGATTGCCTCGGAAAACTACACCAGCGCCGCCATCCAACAGGCTGTCGGTAGCGTGCTGACCAACAAGTACGCCGAAGGTTACCCTGGACGTCGCTATTACGGCGGCTGCGAACATGTCGACGTGGTCGAGCAACTGGCCATCGACCGAGCCAAGCAGCTGTTCGGTGCCGAGCACGCCAACGTGCAGCCGCACGCCGGCAGCCAGGCCAACTTTGCCGTCTACCTGACCGCCGTTCAGCCAGGCGATACGATCCTGGGCTTGGACCTGGCCCACGGTGGCCACCTGACGCACGGCATGAAGCTGAACGTCAGCGGCATTCTGTACAACTTCATCAGCTACGGCGTCGATCGCGAAACGCACCGCTTGGACTTCGACACGATCGCCAAGCTGGCCAAAGAACACAAGCCGAAGCTGATCGTCGCCGGTGCTTCCGCCTACCCGCGTGAGATCCCGCACGAAAAGTTCGCCGAGATCGCCGAAGATGTCGGGGCGAAGCTGTTTGTCGACATGGCTCACTATGCCGGCCTGGTCGCTGGCGGCATCCACAACAGCCCGGTGCCGTACGCCGACTTCGTCACGACGACCTGCCACAAGACGCTGCGTGGCCCCCGTTCTGGTCTGATCCTGTGCAAGGAAGAGCACCAGAAAATGATCAACCGCAATGTCTTCCCCGGCACGCAAGGCGGCCCGCTGATGCACGTCATCGCCGGCAAGGCCCTCTGCTTCCAGGAAGCCTTGCAGCCAGAGTTCAAGCAGTACGCCCAGCAAGTGGTCGACAATGCTAAGACCCTGGCCGACGCGCTGATGGCCGGCGGCCTGAAGCTCGTCTCCGGCGGCACCGAAAACCATCTCATGCTGGTCGACGTCACCGCCGTGGGCACCACCGGCACGGCTGCTGAAAACGCCCTGGGTGCGTGCGGCATCACCGTCAACAAGAACATGATCCCGTTCGACGAGCGCAAGCCAATGGACCCCAGCGGCGTACGAATCGGAACGCCAGCCCTGACGACTCGCGGCATGAAGACCGACGAGATGAAGACCATCGGCGGCTGGATCCTGGAAGCGCTGAAAGCTCCTGAAGACGCCGCCATCCACGGCCGCATCCGCAGCGAAGTCGCCAAGATGTGCGAGCAGTTCCCTGTGCCAGGGCAACCAGTTGAACTGCACTAAAGTCGACAGGCATCGCTAAGCAACGCGTGTTACACTGTGCGTAGCTCCGACATGGGGCTACGCATTTTTTGCAGGGCCCGCGTGTCGCGGGTCGGATGCCTGACTAAAGCTTCGCGACCCGCGACACGCGGGCCCTACAGCAACTCCTCCCTCGATCCGCTCATGCCCAGCCCATTCAAATTCTCGCTTCGCACGATGATCATCGTTATCACGTTGATCTCAGCCTTGGCGGGATACTTGGTCTATCAAACGCCGCGTTCGTTCGACCGCCATCAGGCTCCCGCGTATGCCGTGGACATGATGGACGCGACCGACGTCGAGTGGGATGTTTCGCTCCCCGGCGAGCTAGGGGGAACTTGCACGGTCGACTACCCACGTCAGCCTGGCCACACGTACTACTGCATCATGTCGATCAAAACCAAACAGCAAAAGCTCTTTGGTTCGGCCGGTGGGTTTATTATCAACTCCGTAGGCCCTGCGTCACAGCCAATTGGCCGGTCAGGCTTCTACGTCTTCCCGCGCAACTACCCCGATATCGACCTCGATGGTGCTACCGTCTGGGCCGAGATCCGGATCGAGAACTCCTCCGGCAGCGTTCTCTATCATGGCGTGAAGGAGTCGGAAACGTATCAGGAGGCCTCGGCGAGACTGAATAAACAGAACTACTCAGGCTCAACCGGCATTCCTCCTTCCTAAGTCGCCCCCATGACCTTTCGCTTCAAGTATTCGCTGCTCACGCTGGTGATCGCCATCACGTTGGTTTCGATGTTGGCGGCTTTTCTGGTCTATATCCAACCCCGCGACATTAGCCGGCACCGCGCACCGTCCTATGTCTTGGACATGATGGATGCAACCGACGTGTATTGGGAGTTGGATTCTCCGCCCGAGCTTGTCGCGTCGTGCGAAATCAATTACCCACCGCATCCGGATCACGAGTATATTCTCATCATGTCGGTGAAGTCCGACCGCGGAAAACGGCTGCTTACGGCAGGCAGGCCGCACACCAACTTTGCCCCAGGCAAGCGAAATACCATCGGCCGTGACTTTGCAGGCGGTTTCAAAAGTGATCTCCCAGAGGAAGTCTTACGAAACGCCACGATCTGGGCCGAGATCCGTATTGAAGACGAGTTCGGCAATGTCCTATTTCACGACGTGAAGGAGTCGGAAACGTACGGCGAGGCTCGCGCAAAAGCGCAGCAGCAAAACGCTCCTGCGAAGCAGTAGTAACGGTTGATCCTGCCCAAGCGTGGCACCCGGATCACTTGTGATGTCCGACGATCGGTCACGGTGGACCGCGGTCGTTTGCTCGGCTGGCGACAAGCGTAGTGCTCACGTTCGCGCAAGCATGCGTCCCTGGGACAGCCCTGCGCGGAGCACATCGTTTCTGCGGCGAACGTTCTTGGAGCAGTTTCTTCAGCCGCTTGAGTTCGGCGTGTTGCCGGTCGAGCACCTTCAGGTGAAACGAGACCCACGCCAGCGCGCGGTCCAGTTCTTTCGCGGTCGGCACCTGGAGGCCGTCGATCGTCTGGCCGGCGAACGCGTTCCGTCTGGGCTGCTTGGGGCGTCGGGGCCGAGCAGGGCAGGGCGTCTTGGGCCTGACAACCGCCGAAGGACTTGGGGCCTTGGATCGTGCGGCCTGCGTGATGGTAGAAGCAGGAACCGCCGAGCCTTCGGTATCGTTCGTCAAAGCGCTGGCGGCCGGTGGTTCTGGCGGAGAGGGTTCTGGCGTCGGCGGCTCATCCGGCGGGGAATGATTCACGGCAATCACCAGTTGCCCCACCACATCCGCCGGCACCTCGACCAGTGTCCCGCAAGCCGAGCACAGGTAGGTCTTCCCAGCGCGCACAACGACCCCCGGAGCGTTCCCTTGCGAGAACGACCCAGGGGGATCGGATTGTGCGCCGCTGCTGAAAGACATGGTTTTACTCGTTACGATTGTGAGTGAAAGAATTTGATGGTCGCCCCGGACCGAGAAGTGGTCCGAGGACGATACGAGCAATATAGATGCGAAGCGCTTCCGTAAGATAGTGCGCGCCGAATTTTTTTGAATAGAAATGCCGCAGGGACAATGCCCGAACAACCCAAGAAGAGCCGACTTAGTTTCTCACTTCGAACGATGATCATCGGACTAACATTCGTCGCGATGATCGCCGCATTCATCGCGTACCAATCACGGCACGACGAAGCCAAATACTACCATCAACGACAGTCAGCCCCTGATTACGTCCCGGCCATGATGGACGCGTTCGAGGTTCGCTGGGTACCGGAGAATGACAAAGAGATTTTCATTTTTTGGGAAGTCGATTTCCCACCACACCCCGATCACCGATATGTCACGATTGCCACGATTCGATCCAGCAAAGGGAAATATCCGATCATGTCCTACGGACCGGTCGAGTCGATCGAAAAACGAAGAGTGGTTCAAGGACAGTTAATTGAAGACGAGATCATCTCCGCCAGTGGTGGGATTGCTATTGGTGACAATTTCATCTCGAAGAGAGTCGATTTAAAGGACGCCAAGATCAGAGTTGAAATCCGAATCATCGACGAATTCGACAATGTCCTGTTCCACGGACTGAAAGAATCGGATCCCTATTCGGTCGTAGCAGAGCGAGCGAAGCAAGAAGGTGATCCGGTTTACAGCCCCTCACCCTAGCCCTCTCCCCGGCGGGGAGAGGGGACCGGATGTGGTGGCAGGCCGTTTTGACGGATGCTTATTTACCCATCAGCTGCTGCTTGAGGAACTCATAGGTCAGGGCCGTCATGAAGGCGCGTTGCTTGTTGTCGGCGGCGCCGGCGTGGCCCCCTTCGATGTTCTCGTAGTACAGAACCGGGTGACCCATCTTCTTCATCCGGGCAACCATCTTCCGGGCATGGCCGGGATGAACGCGGTCGTCGCGGGTGCTGGTGGTGAAGAGGGTGTTGGGGTACGTCACGTCCTTCTTGACCAGGTGATACGGCGAGAACGTTTGGATGAATTCCCACTCTTCTGGTTCATCCGGGTTGCCGTACTCGCCCATCCAGCTGGCACCGGCCAACAGCAGATGAAACCGCTTCATATCCAACAGCGGAACCTGGCTGACGACGGCGCCCCACAGGTCGGGCCGCAGCACGAGCATGTTGCCGGTCAAAAGGCCACCGTTCGAACCACCCATCACGCCGAGATGCTCCGGCGTGGTCACCTTGCGAGCGATGAGATCTTCGGCCACGGCGATAAAATCTTCGTACGCTTTGTGGCGGTTTTCTTTCAGCGCGGCTTGGTGCCACTTGGGGCCGAACTCGCCGCCGCCGCGGATGTTGGCCACGACAAAGACGCCTCCTTCGGTCAGCCATGCAGTGCCGGTGGTCGCCGAGTAGTTGGGCGTCAGCGGAACTTCAAAGCCGCCATAACCGTAGAGCAGGGTAGCGTTCTTGCCGTCGAGCTTCAGGTCTTGGTGCGAAACCTGGAAGTAAGGAATCTTGGTGCCATCCTGCGAGGTCGCTTCGAACTGCTCGACTACCATCCCGGTTGCATCGTAGAACGCCGGCAGCGACTTCAGCTTCTGCAGCTTGGCATCGCCACAGGTACCCAGATACAACGTCGTGGGCAGAGTGTAGTCGGTGATAGTGAGGAAGAACTCGTCCGACTCTTCTTCGTCGACCGCACCTACCGAGATCGAGCCGAACTGCGGCACGCCGGGCAGGGGTTCGCTCTTCCACTTGCCATCTTCGCCAGGCGTCCAGAGGTAGATCTTGTTGCGAACGTTGTCCAGTTCGTTGACGATCAAGTGATTCTTGGTCGGGCTGTAGCCCGCCAGCGACTTGCGATCGGTCGGCTCGAACAGCACGGTGAACTCGCGTTTGCCCTGCATGTAGTCGTCGTAGTTGCCGACCAGCAACGCACCTGGCTCGTAAGACTTGCCGCCCACTTCCCAGGAACTGCGCGGCTGGACGAAGATCCACTCGCGGTGGACGTTCACTTCGGCGTCGTCCGGCTTTTCGATCTCGACCAGTTCGCCGTCGACCACTTCCCACAGCTTGCTGGTCCAGAAGGTGATCGCCCGACTGACGAACTCACGCTCGAAGCCAGGGGTCTTATCGTAGATGCCAGTCACACTGACGTCGGTCTTTTCGCCTTCGAAGATCGTCTTGGCTTCGGACAGTTCGGTGCCACGCTTCCACTCTTTGACGATGCGGGGGTAGCCCGAATCGGTCAGCGAGCCTTCTCCGAAGTTGGTACCGACGATGAGGGTGTCTTTATCTTTCCACGAGACGCGGCTCTTGGCTTCTGGAAGGTAGAAGCCGTCTTCGACGAACTCACGCGTTTCCATGTCGAACTCGCGTTTGATGTCGGCATCGGCGCCGCCACGCGAGAGCTTGACCATTGCGTGGCGATAGTCAGGCCGCAGCATCGAGACGCCGTGCCAGACCCAGTTTTCGCCTTCTTCTTTTCCGAGGGCATCGACATCGATGATGACGTCCCACTCGGGATTTTCCTTCACATATTCTTCCGGCGTGGTGCGGCGCCACAAGCCACGCGGGTGCTCGCCATCTTGCCAGAAGTTGTAGTAGTAAGGGCCGCGCTTGACGACGAAGGGGATCCGCTCGTTCGAGTTGAGGATCTTGAGAATCTTGTCTTCCAACTGCTGAAAGCCTTCCGACTCGGTCAGCTTCGCGGTGCTTTCTTTGTTTTGCTCTTTGACCCAATCGAGGGCCTTTTCGCCGGTGACGTCTTCCAGCCATAGATTCGGGTCATCAGACGTGGTTTCCGCGGCCGTTTGCGCCATAGCGAGGTTTCCTCCGTGAGGCAAAAGAAGTGAGATCAAACCAACGAGAAGCAGGGGGATCGCACGCATCAACTAGCTCCATGTTCCGTGGATATCCTGGGGGATCTTGTACTGCGTTCCATCGTACGCGTGCGACTACCCTTGTGGCAACCTGGGCGAATTGGCCGAAATTTGATCATTTCGCGGATCCCCGCCGCCGTTGGGGGTGTCTCGAAGAAGGGGGCATTTTCTAAAATGATGGGAATTGATGGTAATTGAATAGGTGGAGAAGCATTGGCTCGCGTAGTTTTAGCTATGTCCGGGGGTGTCGACAGTAGTGTCGCCGCCCATTTGCTCAAGCGTGACGGTCACGAAGTCATTGGGGTCTTCATGCGCCATGGCGAAGAGAGCCCGGTGGCGGAGTGCAAGCTCGATGCTCCTGGTGGCGGGACCGCGCTGCAGATTCTCAACCAGCGAGCCGATCACAAGCAAGGCTGCTGCAGTGCTTCCGACGCAGCCGATGCCCGCCGGGTAGCCGATCGAATGGACATTCCATTCTACGCGCTGAATCTGCAGCAAGAGTTCGGCCAGATCATGGAGTACTTCGCCGACGAGTACATCCGCGGTCGTACCCCAAACCCGTGCGTGATGTGCAACAACTGGATCAAATTCGGCAAGCTGTTCGACTACGCTAACAGTGTCGGGGCCGAGTACGTCGCGACGGGACACTACGCTAAGCTGGTTCCTTCCGATGAGCCGGACGGCATTCCGCGGATGGTTCGCGGCGTCGATCCTGGCAAGGATCAAACGTACGTGCTGTTTGGCATTCAACGGGACTACCTCAAGCGGATGCTGCTGCCGGTGGGTGATTTCCAGAAAGATGAAATCCGCGCGATGGCCGGCGAGACCGGTCTGCGTGTGGCCGATAAGAAGGACAGCCAGGAAATCTGTTTCGTAACCAGCGGCAAGCACGATCAGTTTGTGAAGCAGCGACGCCCTAATGCCGAAACGGCTGGCGACTTTGTGCTGACCGATGGAAGCATTGTCGGGCAGCACGACGGCATCGAGCGGTTCACTATCGGTCAGCGAAAAGGCCTCGGCATCGCTTTGGGCGAGCCACATTACGTCGTGAAGATCGACCCGGTCGAAAACCGCGTCGTGCTGGGGAAGATCGAAGAACTTGGCTGTGCCGAGCTGACGGCCAATAACTGCAACTGGCTCGTCGAGCCGAAGTCGGACGAGTTCCGCTGCGACGCGATGATCCGCTACAACAGCCCGGCGCTGCCGGCCACCGTGAAGATGCTTCCGGAGGGACGCATTGCGGTGACCTTCGACGAGCCACGCAACGGCGTTGCCCCGGGTCAGGCGGTTGTCTGTTACGATGGCGACACCGTCCTGGGCGGCGGCTGGATCGAGTAAGGACCCCGGCCACACCAGATGCAATGCTATCAAAGCATCTGGCAAAGCAGGAAAGCTGGTTCGAGCTTAACGAGCTGGATGTGAAACGGGCGAGGGAAATCTCGATTTTGCCGATGATTCAGGCCCTTTCTGGCCGACTCTAGAAGACGTACGCGTGCTCAGTTGCCGCTTTGGTGTGAGCGCTGCCTGCGGTAACGTTGCGACGACAACCATATTCTGGAGTAGATACCCAATGACCAAGCTCATTCCCTTCACGTTCGTTTTGGCCATCGTTGCCCTGACCTCGCAGGTCAATGCTCAAGAGCTGAAGGTGGTCGACGCAAACGAAGAAAAGAAGCCACTGAGCGTCGAAGACGTTCCTTCGCTGGGCAATGCGACCCCAGAAATGTGGTTCTACCTGCAAGAGCTGCGACGCTATGAAGATCCATCCGCTGCACGCCGTCGTCGTGCGGAACTGACCGCTTCGGCTCGCCGCGCTCGCATGTTCTCGCAGCAGTGGTACGGCATCAACAACCTGCGTCCATCGGCCAACGCCGTCCCGATGATGTACCGCTACTCAGCTCACCAGTCGAACGTCTCGTGGGACGCTACCCAGCACACCTACTACAACACGTCGGCCGCTCCAACGACCGGTGGTCCTCGCCAGTTCTAAGCTGACCAGCGATAATCGAATCACACGAAACAGGACGAGCAGAAATGTTCGTCCTGTTTTTGTTTCGAAGAGGACCTAGCCACTGAGCAGAGAGAAATCTAACCACGGATGACACGGATAGTCACGGATGGATTTTTCCGAGTCGACTTCGTTGACTGATCCTATCTGTATTTATCCGTGTCATCCGTGGTTACTCCTTCTCTTCTTCTGACCTCTATCACTAGACCTTATTTAGAAGCCCAGGCCAGGGCCGGTGAGGACGCCGGTGCCGACGGTGCCGTCGGTGATGTTAAACATGGCAGGGAAGCGATCTCGCCAGCCGTCGTTGCCGGCAGGGCAGTACTGGCGACCGTTTCCTTCGATGGCGGCGATCGTGGGCAGGCGAGCCGCGATGCTGGCGGAGTGCAGGAACGATGCCCCTGGGCAGGTCAGATCCTGCACGCACAGAAACAGCTTGTACTTTTGGGCCGCGGCTCCCATCAGCAAAGCCTCGGAGTGGCCTTTGCATGCTTTCAAAGCCACACCGCTGTAGCCTTGCTCGCGCGAAAGGAAGAGCGTGTCGAGATCGATCAGCGATTCGTCGATGACTACCGGCTTGATCTTGGCGGCCGCGTGCATCTTGTTTTCTGGATGCTTCCGCAAATCACGATGGGTCGGTTGTTCGATGTACTGCACGCGGTCCATGGCCGAAGGGCTGACCTCCGCCAGCTTGGCCAGGAAGTCGAGCACGTACTGCACACTGGCACACTTCTCGTTGAAGTCCAGGGAGTAGAACCACGACGTCACGCCGCGCTGCGACTGGGCAGCGGTCGCGACCTTGTCGATCTTGGCGACCCGGGCAACGTCCCAGTCGATGTCATCTCCATTGAGCTTGATCTTCAGATGAGTCAGACCATCGGCCACAATCCACTGGGCCAGCGTTTCTGGCAGGCCATCGCCGACCGGCTGGGTGAGTTCGTCATGGTCCAGCGGATCGAGCGCACCGACCAGGTGGTACAGCGGCATCGTGGGCTGCGGCTCGCGGGTTGTGTACTGATCGAGGTACTCACCGGCGAAGTCCTCGTTCAAGAAGCCGGAAAGATCTTCCTCGATGAACTCTTTGCCCAGGGTGTTGTAGCTGTTGAGTCCCAACGCTTTGCCGTAGGCATCATGAATGGCTGCGTCGATCGGGCTTCCGGCGACCAGCAAGGCCAACGGCGGGATCGCCTCAGGCAAAGAAAACTCGGTTTCCAGTTGCTTGCCGATTCCCATCAGCGGCTCGTGCAGCGAGCGGGCATGTTGCAGCGGGTGCGCGGCCTCGTTCAGCTTACCGGCCTCGGCCGAGAACCGTTCGGCAACTTCGATCATCGCGGCCAGCGTCTGGCTACCTTCCACCTGTTGAGAAGGCCATCCCCAAACGTTACCCATGGGCATCGAGCCAAAGCCTTGGCCGATCTTGCCACTTTTGGTTTCGACGGTGATCTCGACGTTAAAGAGAGTAACGTCGGTAACGACACGTCCCCCAAACTTCATCGGGGTACGGTACTGAATGGTTTCCGTCGACGGCTTAACGTCGCGAACGACAATATCGGTGGGCTTAGTCATGGTGGCTTTCCTGGCAAAAGGAGGAAGGAGCCACCCATCCTAAACGCTGACAGGTGACGTGAAAACGGGCCACGTCACCTGAAACGTTTCGCAGATGGTATCTCGCGATACCCAAGAGGGCACGAAAAACGAATGTGCCGCTACACGAGCCCTTTGCGAACTGCCCAAACCGCAGCTTGCGTACGATCCGACACACCCACCTTGCGCAGGATATGCTGGACGTGTTCCTTGACCGTTTCGTAGCTGATGTGCAGTGCCTGGGCGATTTCTTTGTTGGTCAATCCCAGGGCCAACTGGCGAAGCACTTCGCTTTCGCGCTGCGTCAGCGGAACTTCCACATCGGCATTAAGACGGGGCGTTGCCAAGGCACCGGTAACGCGGCGAAGCTCGTCGCGAGTCCAGGCATTTTCGCCACGATTAGCCGTGCGAATCGCGTCCAGCAGACGATCTCGCGGATCACCCTTGAGAACATAACCGCTGGCACCCAAAGCAACAGCACGGGCGACATACGTCGGGTTATCGTAGGTGGAAAGAACGAGAATCGCCAGATTTGGATGATCGAGCTTGAGACGCCCCAACGTCGTCAAGCCATCCCCTTCTGGCATACGAATGTCGAGAAGCACCACGTCTGGCTTGATTTCGTCGACCAATGCGATCGCCGCATCGCCCGTCGATGCTTCGCCGACAATTTCAATGTCACTGTCTGCTACCAGTGTCTTCAGTCCGCAACGTACCACTTCATGGTCGTCCGCAACTAATACTCGAATTGCCATCGATTACTCCAAGTCTCTTAGTATGCCGCACCATGGATTCTGATGAAGAATCGAACATCAACACACGAGATGAATATGCTGCCCATTTCATCCTCGTAGTGCCGGAACTACTTCCTGGCCGAAAGCAGTTCGCGATACGGTTTCATCTAGGTTTGCCCTGTATCTGGGCAGTCATCGGTGCGCGTTTTACGAAAAAAACCTTGCGCTCACCTCTGATACCCCACAAGTGCCATGCGCTGTTAACCACACCACCCGCTAGAGATAGATTAACTTAACCCACAAAAATTGCTAGGGCTTGGACCCACATGTGAAGGATGATCTCACGAGGTACTGTTAAAAAACCAGGAAGCTCTAACCACTTACGGCAAACCGCTTGCGGAATCGCCGCACTGGACACTCCATCCAACTAATGAGTATTGCTCGATCTATCTTGAGATATCTATCGGTCTCTGCGTAGATACCGCAAAGGGGTGTCAACCAAAAAACCGGAATTTACTTCGCGTTGGAAAATCAAATTCAGTTGATGTATGCCAAACCGGATATCTTCCCAATGGGCAAAAGACTGGGCGACGGTGTACGTCGCGCTGCGCTAAAGAAGAAACTGCCATCGGCAAGCCAGGCAGTCTACGCAGAATAAAAGAAAGAGGCGCCGGCCGGATTCGAACCGGCGATGGCGGATTTGCAATCCGCTGCCTTAGCCACTTGGCCACGGCGCCTTAAAAATCGCAACTGGGCGATCATTAGCGATTGGTCTGATTATTCCAAATTCGCTGACTTTGACAATGGTATCGGAAGCTTCAGCCCTTCCTCTTCACCGAATTTCTTAATATCTGGCAAGCTTTCACCAGCTAGTAAGAACCAAACCCTCGACAAATAACTGCCGTGATCGCTATCAGGCATTCGATCTTTTATTTCGTGGATGGACATCTCTTCCATCGTTGAAGTTGGATCGAAGAAAGGATTCTTCCCGTGCGACATCTATTAGCTTGGGTCAGCAGTTTCACTAGGAATGACCGAATCGTCAACCAAGCGGTTCGTCAGTTGACCGAAATTGCCCGAGAAAGAGTCAATTCGTCTGCTGGCACTTCGCAGCATGCACTGGCCGAAGGGTATCAACGTGCCCGTTTACGGCAAACGGTGCGTCAGTACCTCGACAATCTCGACGAGGCAGGCCGAGAGGTTTCTTCCGCCCGACGCCAACAACTGCTCGACACGATTTTAGAGCGGCTTATTGCCCAGGATCTCATTCAGCGCGAACCAACGGCCGTGCCTCAAATACTGCCCCGAAAAGCGGCATAATCGTTAGCCTTCACGCAGATCGCATCTTTTTTCATAGATCAGGCAGGTCTCGCCAATCGAACCTCTTCCCCGTTGCCGATTTCGCAAAGGTCTCCACTAGAGAGATCGCTCACCACTCATGCCATGCGAGGCGACCGATGAATCCTACCCAAAATTCGCTTCCCGACCTGCGAAAGATCAACCAACGCCTGGCCCTCAATGGGGTTCGCGTTCAAGCGTTTCTCGACGGACTGACACCTCGGCTGGATCAACTTCTGCTGGCCATCAGCGAAGGCAACATGGCCGAAGTCGGCCGCACCAGCCATTTCATCCATCGCTGCTGCGATGTGTACGGCTACGACGAACTGGCGGTGAAAGCCGGAGAAGTGTGCGAAGCCGCGGCCGCATGTGAATCGACTGAGGTCGTCGGACGCAAAGTCGTGCGATTGATCGGTGCGTTCGGACGCACTTCGGAAGACGCTCAGGCAACGATGGCGACGTAACGCCTAGTGGCTTGCCTGAGCTTGAGAGAGAACCGGCCTAGCCCTGTTCGAGCTTCTTCAGCCGCTCTTCTTTCTCTTTCGCCTCTTGGCGTTCACGTCGGCGTTCTTCCTCGGTTTCGCGGTTGGTACCATAGCCAACCACGATAATCCCCAGGACCACGCTGAGAACGACAACGATATAGTTCAGCACCCAGCTCTTGCCTTCCTCTTCTTCAGCAGCTTGCGCGAAGACAGGGTTCGCAATCACGTCGAGAGACATCAGCGTGAGAAGTACGAGGATCAGGCGAAGCTTTGGCATGGAGAATTCCTGCAAGCGAATTGAGCGGTCAACGAGATCTTTAGTTTAACCAGAACCGACAGGGCCGCAAAACCAGACGTCGGAACATTTTACCTGCTTTGGCAAGCCCCGCTGGGCTACGGGACCGATCATTGATGGCCCGGGGCGGCTGCATATTCCGGCTGGGGCTCCGACTCGAAACCATCGCCTGAAAGGCCATCGGACGGCTCGTCGTCCTCTTCATCACGCCGCCAGGGGGAAACCAGCGATTCATAGGTTTCCACCGTCAGGCTAAAGAGGCTCGGCACCAGAATCAGCGTTAAGAACGTCGATACCAAGAGCCCCCCCAATACCACGCTACCCAGCCCGCGATACAGCTCGCTTCCCGATCCTGGGAATAACACCAGCGGCATCAGGCCCAAAACGGTGGTCATGGTGGTCATAAAAATAGGGCGAACACGCGAACGGACGCTGGCCAAGACCGACTCGTTCAAGTCCATCCCATCTTCCCGCATATGATTGAGCGCCTGGTGCACAATCAGAATCGGATTGTTGACCACCGTCCCAATCAAAATGACAAACCCGAGCATCGTCAGCACGTCCAATGCCTGAAAGTAAAACAGGTTCAAGAGTGCTAGGGCCATCACGCCGCCGACTGCCCCCAGTGGAACGGACAGGATGATCACGAAGGGATAAACCCACGATTCAAACAGGGCCGCCATCAACAGGTACGTGATCACCAGCGCCAGGACAACATTCACCCACAGAGCTTGCCAGGTGTCGGTCAACTTGTCGGCCGTACCTGAAAGCCCAACACGATACCCATCCGGGATTTTTCCTTCGTCAGCCATTGGGGCGACCAACTGATTGGAGATCATCAGCATCGCGTTTTCCAGCGGCATCGCCTCGGGAGGGGAGACTTCAATCGTGATCGAGCGGAGACGCTCTCGGTGATTGATCTGTTCCGGACCGCTGCTGATGTTGACGTCGGCCAGTGCCGCCAACGGCACGAGCTCTCCGCCCGGGGTCGCGATCGGCAACGCACCAATCTTTTGCGTGCTGTCGGCAAAGTCGGTCTCGCCCATGATGGTCAGATCGATCTTCTTGCCTTCGAGGAAATAGTCGCCGGAGTAGGCACCGTCGATCAGTGCATTGGCCGTATAGCCTAAGTCAGCGCTGCTGATCCCCATTTCCGCAGCCTGAACGAGCTTGGGCTCGATATGCAGTTCCGGGCTGGAAAGGTCCAAACTTGGCACAGGCCGAACCTGGGCTTCGGGGATCAGCCCCTTGCCGGCAAACGGTCCGGCACCTTTGACTCGCATCAACATCTCACCACCCAACTCGACAAGCTTTTCGAGTTCTGGCCCGGTGATTTCAATTTCGATCGTACGGCCTGCGGTGAGACCACGTTCGAAGAGACTCGACTGCTTGGCGACCGCGAAGGTTCCCGGCAGCTTGGCTCCCACACTGGAAACCAGGGGAACCAGTTCGCCGCAGCGTTGGTCGTCGTACGTTCTTAGCCCCATAAAGACCTGCCGGCCTCGCGCGACGAAGAAGAAGTCGCTGATCGCGGGGTACTTGGCATTCTGCACAGCCGGATCGTTCGGGTCGACATCCCAGTAGGGACGCAGTTCTTCTTCCACCGTTTCGCCCAAGCTCATCAGCTGATCGATGTTGTAACCAGGCGGAGGCAGGAGAATCCCAAAGACCAGGTTTCGGTTGCCGGTCGGAAGGTATTCGACCTTCGGCCACAGGGCCCAACTGACACCTACCGTCCAGGCCAGAATCAACGTGATGATGGCAATTCGCCTGGTCACGCTCCCCATCAACCAGCGATTGAGACTCACAATGGTCTCGATCGTTTTACTGCCTGCGGTGCCGATACCTGCTTCGATTCCCGAAGCCGATTGCGAGGCCTTGTTGCCTGGTTGATCGTTGACGCCCCGTTTTCCTTTCGGGGTGCGATGGAAGAGTCGCGAGGCAGCTGTCGGAATCACCGACATCGATACGACCAACGAAAGCGCGACGGCCGCACTGATAGCCAAGGCAATGTCTCGGAACAACTGCCCCGCTTCTTCTTGAATGAATACGATTGGCAAAAACACAGCCACGGTTGTCGCCGTAGAAGCAAACACGGCGCCCCACACTTCCTGCGTCCCTTTTAAGGCCGCTTTCAACGGGGGATCACCCATCTGGTAGTGACGATAAATATTCTCGAGCACCACGACCGCGTTATCGACCAGCATCCCGACGGCAAACGCAAGTCCGGCCAAGCTAATTACGTTGAGCGATCGCCCCAAGATGCCGAGAATCAAAAACGTGCCGACGATACTGGTCGGAATCGCCAGCGCTACCACCAGGGCACCACGGGCAAACCAGAAGCCGGCTGTGATCAGCAGAATCAAGCACGGAACAAACAACCAGCCGCTGACCGTCGCGGAAGCAATCGCCAACGCCATCGCTGGAGGAATCAGCAGCAGCGTACGAGCACCCAGATGCAAGAACAGCATTAGCACGCAAATCGTCAACGCACCACCGATGAAGATGTTCTGCCGAACCAAGTCGACCGACGAGTAGATGTAGTCGGTTTCGTCGTAAACCTGAACCAGTTGCAGGCCGCGTGACTTGAGCAAGCCTTCGTCCAGTTCCGCACGAACTTGCCGCAAGCCATCCATCACGTCCAGCACGTTGGCATTGGTTTCACGCACGCAGTTGATACCAATGGCCGATTCACCAAAACGTCGCATGATGCCGGTAGGCTTCTTGTAGCCGTGCTGCACTTCACCAATATCCCGCACATACACAGGCACCCCGTCGCGAACGGCCAAGAGCTGATTCTCGACCTGCTGCGGCGTACGAAATTGGCCCAAGGTCCGAACCACCCAGCGCCGCTTGCCTTCCCAGAAGTCACCAGCCGAGGTGTCTTCGTTCTGACCGGACAGCACGCGTCGAACGTCCGAGACCGTCAAGCTACGCGCGGCCAGTCGTTCAGGGTGGACGATCACCTGGATCTCGTCTTCCAGGCCACCGATCACGTTCGACTGCGATACGCCTTTGACGCGTTCGAAGCGGGCTTCAATTTCGTCTTCGGCAAATCGTTTGAGGGTTTGAATGTCGAGCGATTCCGGCGGCATCAGCTCTTGAAACTCGGCGTGCTTTTCTGCCGCACGGCGGAGCTTCAGCATTTGAACGCCGATGTTAGGCGCGTACTGGACCTCGTCGATCACCTCGCTAAGTTCCGGATAGCTCTTCCGCATCTCCGCGTATTGTTCTTCCGAAGGACGCCGGGCACTGAGCACAAACCAGGCGATCGGGCGGTCCGAAGAGTTAGCCGTCGAGATCACCGGCTGATCGGCATCTTCGGGATAATCCGGTACTTGGGCGAGTCGGCTGTTCACCTTGAGCAGGGCCTCGTCCATGTTGGTTCCCACGAGGAACTCAAGGGTAATCTTGGCCTGCGAGTCGCTGCTTTCGGAGGTCATCTTGCGGATGCCTTCGACGCTCTTGAGTTGTTCTTCCTGCTCGACGACGATCTCTTGTTCGATTTCCTGCGGGCTCGCTCCCGGCCACTTCGTTTCAATCGAGATCGTGGGGGTCTCGACCTCCGGGGTCAAAGCCATCGGCATTCGCCAAAGCGCGACGATTCCGAACAGGGCCACCAGAAGCACTCCCACGGAGACTTTTACCGGATTGTTCAGGAAAAACTGGATCATCGAATTGGCTTCATCTGAGGAGAGCAGGGGAAAACGAGGAGGGCAGGGTGCTTAACGACCGCCGGCACTTGCGGTGGCAGCCGCGGGCAATACGGTGATCGGTTGACCAGGACGCAGGCGTTCGTTGCCGTGCGTCACCACATTCATGCCTGGCTCGATCTCGCCGATGACTTCGATATCACTTCCATCTTGAATGCCAAGTTTCACCGGCACCATTTTGGCGATCTGACCTTGTTCGGTCGGAGCTACCACGTAAATGACTTTCGACCCGCGATTGAGCACGACGGCATCTTTAGGTACCAGCAAGGCGAGTTTCGTTTCACTCGTTTGCAGCATAACGTCCCCCATCATGCCGGCCTTAAGCACCGGCTGGTTGTCGTCGAACTGGTTCGGAACACGCACCTTGACGGGAAACGTACGAGCGCGAATGTCGGCCTGGGGAATGACCGCGACGACCTTGCCGGGGAACTTACGACCTGGGTAAGCAAAGACTTCGACTTGCACCTCGCGGCCTACGCGAACATACGGGATGTCTTGTTCGGGCACATTGGCGACGACATCGACTTCGTCCAATTTGGCCACTTCGGCAATCGCTCCACCGCTGTTAGCCCACGCCCCGATCTCGGTTGACTTCTTCACGAGGTAACCGTCAAACAGCGACCGGATGGTATACTTGTTGATCCGATCGTTCAGCTCTTGAACGATCGCCTCTTGCACGGCAACACGTGCTTTGGCCTGCTTGATTTGTTCTTTTCGAGGCCCTTCGGCAGCCAGCTCGTACGCCTTCTGCGCGTCCATGTATTCCTGCTCTGCGGCATCGGCGGCAGAAACAGCTTCGTCGTAGACTTCCTTCGAGGTCACGCCCCGTTTTTCATACAATTCCACAGCTCGATCACGCCGTAATTTCATATAGTCCTTGCGCGATTGGGCAGCCAACATCCGGGCTTCCATCTGCTGGACTTCCAGCGGCCTGGTACCATTCTCAAGTTCTTCGAGTTCCGCCTGGCGAACGTCCAGTTCCGCCTTGGCCGCATCGCGCTGCAGCGAAATTGTGTTGATCAGAAGCTGAGCAACCGGCTCGTTCGCTTTGACGAAATCGCCTTCTTCGAAGTTGAACTCAACCACACGTCCATCGACCGCGCTGCCCAGGATCGCATGCTTCGAGGGATGCACTGTGCCGACGAATGTTTTGTACGAAGCGATCTCGCGCTGCTCGATCGGTACGGCTCGAACCGGAGCATCTCGACTCGGTCCCTGGGCCCAAGCGGTGGAAAGGGAGCAGGTGATGATGAGTCCGCAAACAAGAGCGGCAATGGGGCTGGTCTTTTTCATGTTGAACTTGCCGAGGTTTCTTCGTGACGGGCAGGCTGGGCGGTCTCGCCCAGATTGAGGAGGACTTTGCTGAGTAGGCCATGTAACTTTTCGACTTCGTCTGGGGACATGCCGCAGGTGGCCTGCTCGCGCACCTTGTTCAGCACGGCGACGATTTTTTCCCAAACCGGCTCCGCCGCAGGTCCTACATCCAGGAACTTTTTGCGGCGATCGGTATCGCAGCTCGCACGCACGATCCAATTCATGGACTCCATGCGCGTCATGATGCCGGCGAGGGTAGGGGGCTCGATCGTCATCCGCCGAGCAAGCTCGCTTTGCGTGAGCGGGCCTTCATATTTCAGCCAGGCAATGACCTGAAACTGGCGGAAGGTAATCCCGAAGGGACGCAGCTCGGCATCAACGTGTTGTTGATAGTGATGTGCCGCGAGCGTTACCCAATAGCCGGTGCTGGCATGGAAGTCGTACGTCATAAGACAAGTCAATTACGGTACTTAGTTAGGCTGCCTAAGGAATTATGGTGACCGATGCATCCGCTGGTCAAGCAAAAACTGCTATCACGCGGTGCGATTCCTACAATCGTTAAACTCTCGAGGATCAATTGACGATGAAACCCGTGACGCGGTGACTTGCGCCGTGCGCTGAAAGTAAGGATGTAACGCAGAGTAGGGGGCGACCATGACGCTCATCCAAAGCCAACAATCGAAATCTCGAGTTTGCTTATCGCGACTTTCCGCGCACTTAGTTGCTGCCACGTTGCTGTTTGGGGGAGTGCAAACCACTTGGGGGCAAGACGCGAGCGAGTCTCGCTGGTCGACCTCGAATCCACCAACGCCTGCCATGGTACAAACGCAGCAAAAGCCGGAAGATAACGGCCTTCGTCGCCTGCCCCCGATCGATCAAGAGGTAACCGCAGAGCCCAAACCATCTTCTGTTACCGCTAGTGAGAAGCCAGCCGACAAGCCACAAATTGCGGCTCAACCGCAACCTTCGGCCTCGGAAGCCGAAAAAGCCGATCCGGTCAATTGGTCGAGCCCGAACGTCGTAATCGGCCCTGAAATGTCGTCGCGAACGGTTAGTCACGAAGAAGTGGTTACGGTTCCCACACCACAAAGCAAGCCATCCCGTTACTCGAGTGCCCCTGAGTTAGCGCAAACGGCAGCGGCTCCGAAGGGCCAATCGCGATTCACCCAGGCGGCTCCATCGGTCTCGGAAACCCCCGAGAAAGAAAAGGAAGAGGTCGCCCCAGAGGCCCGCAAACCGGTTGAACCAGTCTTTGCTCGCGTGTTTGACGAAGAAACCGATTCGCCGGGAATCTCGCAGCCGGAAGTCGCTACGATCGATCCGAGCCTGTCCCCGATCTTTGCCTGTCGTCTGCTCGGTTTGCGAGCGACCAAGACCGACGAGACCACGACTCGCTAGTCCCGCCCGGTTGAAAGCGGACGAGAACTGTTCAATCATGAGTCACGCAGCCGAGGGTCGTTCCTCCTCGGCATGACCCAGGATGAGAAGAGGACTTCGCTCGTGACCGATCAGCCGCAATCTCTGCAAGCACGCATCAACGCTATCTCTGATGATGCCGCAACTCCGGTCGCTCAGCTACGCGACATGGTCTCGCACTTCGTCGCCGAACGCGACTGGCATCAGTTCCACGCCCCCAAAAACATCAGCATGGCCCTGGCCATCGAAGCGGCCGAACTGATGGAACACTTCCAGTGGATCACCGTGGAAGCTTCGCGTGCCGACATGGAAGCCGACAAGCGTGCCGCCATCGGCGAAGAGATCGCCGACGTCCTGTGCTACGCAATGGCCCTGTGCAACGAGATGGACTTTGACGTGGCCACGCTGATGCGCGAGAAGATGAAGAAGAATGTGGCCAAGTACCCGGCCGATGAGTTCAAGGGGCGGTATGGGAAAGAGGACCCGCCGAAGCAGTAGGAGGGGTCTTCCTTCAGGAAAATACCCCTCCGCATACCGCGATGACCAACAGAATGTTGACGATCATTCCAATGGCGGCATGTCCTTGAATCTCGGGAATTGACCAGGCCATGACCGTGGAATAAGCGGAATATGCGACACCACACGCCATGCAACTGAGAATCGCAATCATCAGCGCGATATGCATCGGTTCGTTCCTCAACGCATGAATAACGATACCTATCCCAATGAGTACGACCGCAACCGAAGGAAAGATCCAGGCTAGGCGGACTCTCCAAAGTATCACGTCAAATTGCTTCTTCGACAGATTCGGTGCTGACACCTCGCTAGGCGACGCGAACGGATTGGCATCTTCCTCATGCATCACAACTGAAAGTCTCGCGAGCGGCCATCAAACGGGTTCGGGAACGTTCATGCCAATCAATAGCCAAGCGGCATAGAGGACACCGCCCAACGCGATCACCAACGACGCGTTGGCCACCAGTCCGCCGGCCACGTGCCACAGGATCGAGTGATACTTTCGCGCCCAATACATGCCGTAGATCGTAAATACGACGCCGCCCACCAGGCAAAGCAAGACACCAATGGGCATCAAAAAGTTAAGCGACGTCGAAAGCCCGAACATCGCCATCAGAAACACCCCTAGGAACAGCTGAAAGCCGACGACCGGTAACAGCCAAGCCAGTCGGACCAAGTGGACAATCGATTCTACAGGATCATCCTGCTCGTTAACGCTGGTCGGCGACTCGAACGGGTTTTGATCCTCGGCAGACGACATGCCCGCGATTCCTTCGATTCCAACTCGTCAGGTCTATCCAGGGTACGGCGTACTAGCCGCAAGGAATATCAAGAGTATCACACCGACGATGATTGCCATTAACACAAAGTTTACCGCGAGCCCTCCCCAGACATGCGGCCACAGGGCACGATAGCTTTGTGACCAGAACATCCCATAGATGGTGAACATGATCCCACCGGCTAGGGACAAGAAGATAACGATCAGCACCAAGAAGTTGATCGAGGTCGGAATAGCCAACATCGATGTCAGCAGCAACACCAAGAACAACCCATTTCCGATTAGCGGCAGTAACCACCCCAGCCGAGCAAGATGCACGACGCTTTCCAGCGACATACTCGGATCGCTGGCCTCGGTGGGGGACTGGAACGGGTTGTCTTGATCGGTTCTTTCCATGGGCAATTTCTACCAGATCGTGAGGCCACTTCCCATGCGAGAATCCGCGGCCCGGGTAGTCGAATGGGCATATTCCGGCCAAAATGAGAGGGAACAATCACTACTCGAACCCTGAAATAGACCCACGGAACCCCTGGCATGGATACCTTCGACGCCATTTACGGCCGCCGGTCGATCAAGCATTATCATCCCGAACACGAACTAACCGACGAGGAAGTCACCAAGCTGATGGAAGCGGCGATTCAGTCGCCCACCTCGTTCAACATTCAGCACTGGCGGTTCGTGCTGGTTCGCGATAAGGAAACACGCGAACAGCTGAAGGCGGCCGCCTACAACCAGGCTCAGGTTGCCGACGCATCCCTCTTGATCGTGCTGACCGCCGACATGCATGCCTACAAAAAGGAACCGGAACGGTACTGGAAGGACTCGCCACCGGAAGTTGGCAAGAAGCTCGTGGGGATGCTGGTCGGCTTGTACGACAACCAACCGCAACTGCAGCGTGACGAAGCAATGCGATCGATGGGCATCGCCGCCCAGACGATCATGCTGGCCGCCAAGAGCATGGGTTACGATACCGGAGCGTTGGTGGGCTACGACCCGAACAAGGTCGCCGAGATCATCAACCTGCCCGAAGACCACGTGCTGGGCATGATGATCGTCGTCGGCCAGGCCACGCAAGGCGCCTGGGGTAAGCCAGGGCAGTTGTCACTGGACGATGTGGTCGTCCACGACAAGTTCTCAGAAGAAGGTTAAGCAGAAGCTGGGTGGCCCAGAGAGCAATCTCTGGGTGCCGCAGGCACAAGCGGCTCATCCATCAGGCGTAAGCAAGATAGAACGTTTCTATCTGCGACGAAGCCCATTCATTAGCCGCTTGTCGGCTACGCCGATCCAGAGATAACTCTCTGGACCACCCCATCCCTTGAGACAACTTGCAGACTACGAAGCACCCTTCTTGGGACGAGGAATCTTGCCGCCGCCACGAGTGCGGCGGCCTCGCTTGCGACCTTTGCCACCTTCCTTGACGTCGACTTCGCTCTTCTTTTTGCCGATCGAATCTTCCATCTTCGTAATGCGATCGCGAATGGCAGCGGCCCGCTCGAACTCAAGGTTCTCGGCCGCTTCCAGCATTTCGGTCTGCAGTTCGTTGATGTATTCCTGCGTGATGATCTCGGAGTCATCCTTGCGGCCGACCGCCTCGTTCGCCTTGCGATGGGCGTCCGCTTCCGATTCGATACCACGGCGGATGTTCTTCTTGATCGTCTCCGGCGTGATGTTGTGCTCTTTGTTGTAGGCCTGCTGAATCTCACGACGTCGAGCCGTCTCGTCGATGGCACTTTGCATCGCCGCGGTGACCTTGTCCGCGTACATGATCACCTTGGCGTTCACGTTACGAGCCGATCGCCCGATGGTTTGTATGAGCGACGTTTCGCTACGCAGAAAACCTTCCTTGTCGGCATCGAGAATGGCCACCAGCGAGACTTCTGGCAAGTCGAGACCTTCACGAAGCAGGTTCACCCCGACCAGGACATCAAACTTCCCTTCACGCAGGTCACGCAGCAGTTCCACCCGCTCAAACGCGTCAAGTTCGCTGTGCAGCCACTTACACGCGACCCCTTGCTCGTTGAAGTAATGCGAGAGGTCTTCGGCCAATCGCTTGGTGAGCGTCGTTACCAGCGTTCGATCGCCGGCGGCGACGCGAGCCCGGATCTCTTCCAACAGATGCGGTACCTGACCACGTGCGGGACAGACTTCCACTACTGGATCCAACAGCCCGGTGGGTCGAATGATTTGCTCAACCACTTCGCCAGTGGTCTTCTGCAATTCGTAATCGGAAGGGGTCGCCGAAACGAAGACGGTCTGGTTCAGGACGTTTTCCCATTCCTCAAACTTCATCGGCCGGTTATCGAGTGCGCTGGGCAGGCGAAAACCGTGCTCGACCAGGTTCATCTTGCGGCTGCGGTCACCGTGATACATGGCCGAGATCTGCGAAACGGTCACATGCGATTCGTCCACGAACAACAGGAAGTCATCGGGAAAGAAGTCGTACAGCGTGCTCGGCGGAGCTCCCTTGGGACGGCCTGACAGCGGCTGGCTGTAGTTTTCGATCCCCGGGCAGAAGCCGACTTCCTGCATCATCTCGAGGTCGAACCGCGTGCGTGCATTGAGCCGCTGGGCTTCGAGCAACTTGCCGGCCTGCTTCAATTCTTCCAGCCGACCGTTCAGCTCGGCGCGAATGTTCTTCACCGCCTTTTCAATCCGTTCTTCGGGCATCACAAAGTGCTTGGCCGGGTAGATGAAGAGTTGATCTTGCTGGCTGATGATTTCGCCGGTGGTGGGATTGATGATCGCCAGCTGCTCGACTTCGTCTCCCCACAGTTCAATGCGGTAGGCGAACTCTTCGTAGGAAGGCCAGATCTCCAGGCAATCGCCGCGGACCCGGAACTTCGAGCGTTCAAAGCCGACATCGTTCCGCTCGTACAAGATATCGACCAGGCGGGAAAGGATTTCGTCGCGATCGACGATCTGTCCCTTGCGCACGCTGACCATCATCTTTTTGTAGTCGTCCGGCGAGCCCAAGCCGTAGATGCTGGACACACTGGCCACGATGATCACGTCGCGGCGGCTGACCAACGCACTGGTCGAAGCGAGACGCAAGCGATCGATCTCGTCGTTGATCGAAGCGTCTTTCTCGATATAGATGTCCCGCTGAGGAATGTAGGCTTCCGGCTGGTAGTAGTCGTAGTAGCTGACGAAATAGTGGACCGCGTTGTTGGGGAAGAAGTCTTTGAATTCGGAGTAGAGCTGCGCCGCCAGGGTCTTGTTGTGTGAGATCACCAGCGTCGGGCGCTGCAGGTTCTGGATGACGTTCGCCATGGTGAACGTCTTACCGGAACCGGTCACCCCGAGCAGACACTGGTGCTTCTTGCCGGACTTGATGCCCTCGGTCAGGGCCTCGATCGCGGCAGGCTGATCTCCGGCGGGCTTAAACTCGGACGCTAGCTGGAATTCCACTCCGTCTTCCTTTTCTCTGCTCGACTGGCCTCGGCGACCGCTGGCTGCCTACGAAGTAAGCATGCTGGCGGAAATGATCTCCCCCGAATCCGTCTATTCTAACGATTCTGCGGCGGACTTGGGGGATTACTCACCCAGGCTACCCAAAGATGCCAGCAACTCGCCCATTTCTCCGGCAGCATGCCCATCGCCTTGCTGGCGGGCAATTTCGATCCCTTCGCGTAGAACCGTCCGCGAATCTTCGATTTCACCCATCTCGGCCAGCATCTGGCCACACATGAACCAAGCAGCCACATAGGGGGGCTTGCCGTGCATTAGCTTCTCGAATTCGGTTCGGGCCTCAGCGTGGCTGCCTTCCTTCCGCAGCTCCATTGCCAGGCCGTAACGCAGGAAGGTGTCGTCGGGGTCGTTTTCCAACAAGTTGAGGATCTGCTGTTTGCGTGAATTTGTCACGAAGTTATTGCTCTCACAAGGATTACGTCGAACTGGAACATTCCGGACAGGATACCCAAACCATCCATTCTCCGAAATCCGGACAATTCTTTAAACCACTAATCTTGGAATGACCGATACCCAGATAGGAATCCAAATATTGTTTTGATGGGTGACAGGAAATTCAATGATGCATCGTAGCGCAATACTGGGAACCGCGGGACTTATCGTACTCGCTGCCCTCGGCCACGTTGTCATTTCAGGTCTCATGCCTCAGCAGGAAGTCTCTGCTGAGACGAAGAAATCTGTTGTTCACGAGTTCTCTCCGCCTGCGCCCAGCCGATTTACCGCGCCGGAAAGCTCCGTGCCGCTGCAGCCTATGCCTGCCCGGATCAACGCACCGGTCGATACCGGCATGCGTCTCACGGCAGGTGAAGATTCGGGGAAACCTTCCAGCCGCCGTCGTGTTGCCACGACCGAACTGGAAGAACCAGCCGAAGCAGAAACCGAAGCTCCAACCACGCCACCAGCAGGGCTGCCGTCTTCGCTTGATGAAGCACTGAGCCGTTTCCGAGATAACCCTGTCTCGCTGGGCAATGACCCCGAACAGCCTGAGCAGCCTGAAGAAGCCCCTGAATTAGAAGCTCCGGCACCGAAAGAGCCCGCCAAGCAGGAAGCAGCGCCGATGCCTAAGCCTGCGGCCCCGAAAGTAAATCCTTACCGCTACCAGCCCACGCCATCGGAAGCGGAAGCCCCGGCCGCCAACGGAGCCGCCTCGATCGGTTCCGCGCCACCAGCTGCGAAAGAAGAGCCTAAGCAGCAGATCACGCTCGAACCGGAACCGCAGGCAGTTACGCCGCAGCCAACGTCCATTCCACGTCAAACGCTTTCCGCCGTGGAAACGCCTGCTCCGCGTCCCCAACCGACCAACACCAATGCCACACTGTTCGCGGTTAACAGCCCAGCTGTGATCGTGGATACCACCGGGCCGAAATCGCTAGTCATCGGTAAGCCATCGACTTATCGGATTCATGCTCGAAACATGGGCGATGCCAGTGCTCGCCAGGTCACCATTCAAATGGTGCTCCCGCAAGGTATTCAATTGCAAGACTTGCGAGGAACCCTGGGTTCGCCTCGCCAGGTGCAAACGCAGACGGGCATGATGGCCATTCAATGGGACATTCCTGTTTTGCCTGCCCACAGCGAAGGCTCGCTGGACCTCGGATTGGTGGCAACGCAAACGCGTCCATTTGAACTGGGCCTGGAAGTCGCCTACGCTCCGCTGAGTGCTAAATCACCGATCTCGGTGCTCGAGCCAAAGCTCGACATGGTGATCGATGGCCCGCAGGACATCCTGTTTGGCGATTCGCAGATCTTCAAAGTCATTGCTAAGAATACCGGTACCGGCCCAGCCGAAAACGTCTCGATTACGATCATGCCTATCAAGAAGGGGCAAAACCCGACCGTCATCGATTCGATCGGAACCATTGCCCCTGGCGATCAAAAAGTCATCGAACTGGAACTGACTGCCAAGCAGGCTGGTACGCTCGCGCTGCGAGCCGAAACCGCTGCGGACAATGGCCTGCGAGCCGCCGCCGCTCACGACGTTCTGGTACGTCGTGCTGAGCTGGCTGTCAGCGCTCAAGGCCCTGGCATCAAGTACGCCTCCACGACTGCAAATTACGTTGTTGTTGTTGCCAATGCCGGTAACGCTCCGGCCAGCAGCATCCAGGTTGAAGCCCAGCTTCCAACCGGAGCGAAGTTCGTCTCGGCTTCGCACGGTGGTAAGCTCGACGAAGCATCAGGCCGCGTGACCTGGAACTTGCCCAAACTGGAAGCCGGCACTCAGCAGCCACTTCAAGTGGTAAGCACCTTGATGGTCGAAGGAAACAACATCCTGCAAGTCAGTGCCAACGCCGATCAGGGGCTATCCAGCCGTCACGAAATGATCACTCGCGTCGAATCGGTTGCTGACTTGAAATTGCTTGTGAACGATCCGACCGGCCCGATCCCGGTTGGTCAGGAAGTCGAATACGAGTTCACCTTAAACAATCGCGGTACGAAGGAAGCTCGTGGCGTTAAGGTCACCGTCAGCTTCGGTAGCGGCATCGAGCCGGTTTCGGTCGAAGGTGGCAAGGGAACGCTCCAAGGCGACGTGGTTCAGCTGAACACGATTCCAGCCGTCAACGCTGGCCAAGAGATCACCGTCAAGGTGAAGGCCCGCGGACGTAGCGAAGGCAACCATACCTTCCGAGCCGAAGTTCGCTGCGACGACCCAACCACACGACTGGCGATTGAAGAGTCGACCCACTTCTACGGGGCGACCATCCAAACGGCTTCGCCTCAGATGCCGGCTCCCCGGTATCAGCCGCAGACGCCAGCTGCTCAGGCCCCAGCCGGTAGCACGCCAGCACCGCTGAGCCCAACCCCATTCAGCCGCTATCAGTAAGCGGCCCTAAGGGGCATGACGACCGATAAGGGGGCGAAGATCATATCGATAGATCGCCTCCTTTTCGGGAATCGACATCAGCAAAGCATCTTGCCACAACGTCAGACCAAAGACACTGTCGCTATGGCATGAGATCACCTCGACGAGCTTGCCGCTGCTGGTATCGATCACGACGACTTCTCCTCGATCCCATAGGCTGACGTACAGCCAGTTCCGGCGATCGATTGCGATGTGGCCTAGACGACCGATCTCTTTCGCATCGTCGACATCCAACAGCAAGTTTAAAAAGTAGGCAGCGACCTTCTCGACCGAGCCGTCTTGCTGATTGATTCCATAGACGGAAATTTGACCGCGTCCCGACTCGGCTACGAACAGCGACTTCCCGTTCGAGCTCAGGCAGATGCCGGTAGGTTGATGGAGGCCATCGACCAGCAGCACTGGGCGATTCGTCAGAACATCGAACCGGTAGAGTGAGCCTGTCGCATCTTCACCGGCGGCTTGTTCCGGTTCTGAGAAATAGATGTTCCCACCCGGACCAATATCGATGGCGAATAACGAGTCGAATCGACGTCCCTGGATTCGATCAGCAATTGTGGTCACGACCTTGGACTCCGGCATGTAACGCAGGACGCGTCCCAACTGGGAGTCAAGCACGAGGATCCGCTGATCATCATCGAGCGCGATACCAACGAGGGAAGTGGGTTCTACTTGCTCAGCGGCAGGCATCGGAGCATCGAAGAGCAGGGCAGCGCCGTCGACTTCACTGATCTTGCCTACCGAACCAAGGTGCCGATAGTTGGTTGCCAGGACGTTTCCTTGACCGTCACAGCACATCGCGGTCAGGCCAGCAAAGCCAGTTGCGAAAAGCTCGCAGGGCGATGCCGTTGGTGCGGTCACTTCCTCGGCGTGGGCAACTCCGCCCCATACCAGGCAGCCAGCCAGCGTTAGCAAGGGAATCGTTCGTGATACCGTATGGGAGATCATATCGAGGAGAAGCTGGAGGAGAACTGGTAAGACCATCCTTGTCCCACATGCTTCGTCCGTTGAAGTCTTCCGCTACCTTAAGCCTGATCAGAATGCCGCTCGAATGCCAGAGGCTCGTCGGCACGTGGGTCACCAATTTTGACGACCAACGATCCATCCAACAGGTCTTCAATCGTTCGACCGATCACTTCAGCCCGCCACCCTTTAGCCAGCGGCGGAAGCTCTCCGGACTTATCTAAATGATAGGCCACTAAATCACGAACGTCTTGAATTGTGCAGGCTAAACTGGGGGCGATGCGGGCCTCGCGGCAGATGCTTCCCAGGGCTGCACTGAGAAATTGCCCCAGCACGGTGTACTGCGAATTGGCCGTACCCCGATGATTGGTGGGGCAGTCGGCATCGGGCAGGTCGATCGCTCGGCGAACACAATCGGCAAGGTCATCGATGTACGGATCGAGGTCGCGGCGGTTCATTCCCCGCAATGCTTTGATCTGCGAGACCTTGGCAGACTTGCGTTTGGAAAGCTCGACCATCAAGTCATCACGCAAGATTCGACGGGGCGGTACATTCTGCGCCTTCGCATGATGATCTCGCCAAGTCCAGATCTCGCGAACGATGGCCAGCGACCGACGATTCAAGTTGCCAATCCCGGACACACTTCGCCATCCCGGCCGCGTCGAATACTCTTCCCAGATGGTCTGAAAGCGGTTCATCTCGGCTTCCATCCAACTGGTGCGGCCCAGATTCTCGAGCTCTTCGGCCAGTTGCTGAAAGATCTGGTCGAGATAGATGACGTCGTTCAGGGCGTATTCGATCTGCTGCTTGGAAAGAGGACGACCACGCCAATTGGTACGCGTCTCTCCCTTGGGAAGCCGTTCGCCCAGTTGGCGGGTGATGAGGTTCCCCAGCGAGATCGGAAACTCCATCCCAATCAGTCCAGCGGCAACCTGAGTATCAAACAACCGAGTCGGCCATTTGCCGGTCGCACGAAAACAGAACAGGAACTCTTCCCGAGCCGCATGCGCCACCACGGTGACATCATCACTGGTGATCAGATCCCAAAAGGGGCTCAGATCGATCATCCCCTTAGGGTCGATAACAGCCAGCCCCGACTTGCTTGCCACTTGAATCAGACACAAGTCGGGCAGGTACACATCCTCCGAAATAAACTCGGTATCGAAGAAGATGTGCTTGTCGGCAGCCAGTTGTTGGCAAAGAGATTGTAAGTCACGGTCGTGACGGACGTAGGAGTAGTCCACCGTCGTATCGCTTATCATCCGTGGGAAGTTCGAGACTACGCGGTCCAGTCCCCGCAGTTACCGCTAACTAGTATCGGATAAACTTTCCCGGGCCGCAAAGGGTGAAACTGCCCGATGCGGCGAAAACTGTCCGTGAGGCTGGCCTCTAGAGGAGGAAGACCAGCGAGACGATCGCCAAAATAGGCAACAAGATCGGAATGCTGAAGAAGATGACGTAGCCGAAGAAGCTTGGCATCTTGACTCCGCTCTCTTCCGCGATGGCACGGACCATGAAGTTCGGACCGTTGCCGATGTAGGTCATCGCTCCCATGAAGACCGCCCCCAAGCTGATCGCGACCAGCTCGAAGTGGGACTTGCCCGTCGTATCGGCCAAGGCGGCATGCAGCATGTCCGCATCCATGTTCGGGAACGCGGTCTTGAAGAAGACCAGATACGTTGGGGCATTATCCAAGATCGAGGAGAGTCCACCGGTAATCCAGTAGAACTTCATCGGCGTGTCAATTCCCAGGCTGGGACCTTGTTCGTTCAAGATCTCCAATGCAGGCTGCATGCAGATAAAGATACCGACAAACAGGGCGGCCACTTCGACGATCGCGTGGTAGTTGAAGCGATTCTCTTCGCGAACCTGTTTGCTTCCCAGCCACAAGCTCAAGCCGACCAAAGCCAACTGAACGATCTCGCGGAGGTAGACAAACGGATACCAACCGATGCCTGGCAGCGGCTTGGTTGGGTCGAGCAGAGCCACCGAGAAGATCACGCCCAACAGGAGCAAGGCATTTGGCCAAAGACCACGAATCTGGAGTGGAGTGGTACGCACTTCGTCACGCAGAACGTCTTCGGCACCTTCTTTCGGGTAGTAGTAGAACTTGTCGACCAACACGTACAGAATCAACAGCAAGGCATTGGTCAGCAGCCATGGTTGCCACAAGGCGGTCATCGTCCAAAGGAAGTTCACCCCTTGCAGGTACCCCAGGAACAACGGCGGATCGCCGATCGGCAGCAAGCAGCCACCACAGTTGCAGACCACGAAGATAAAGAAGACAACCGTATGTTGACGGTAGCGACGTTCTTTATTGGTTTCTAGCAGCGGGCGAATCAAAAGCATGGCCGCACCAGTGGTACCGATGAAGCTGGCCAATAGACCGCCAACCAGCATAAACGTGGCATTGGTTGTGGGGTGGGCCTTCAAGTCGCCGGAAATTCGGATACCGCCAGAGATCACGTAGAGCGAAAACAGCAGCACGATAAACGGAATGTATTCGCCGAGAATGGCGTGATCGATGCGATGCCAGGCGGCACTTAAACTTGCGCCCTCGTAGATCGTCATGTAGTAAGCCAAGGTAACCAGTGCCAGGCCTGCTGCGACGATCAATCGATTCGTATTGCTTTCCCACCAGTGTTCGGTGAACTTCAATAGGGGAAGCACGGCGATCGCACCCAGCAGTAGCACGAAAGGGGCAACAGCCCAGGTATGAGGCAATGGATGACTGCCATGCCCACCACCATGCCCACCACCATGCCCTGCGGCTGCGTGGGGGTCCGCGTGTTCATCAGCATGATCCTGAGCATGGGCCGCGTCGTGATGGGCCTCAGCAGCAGCGTGCGAATCGGCGGCAGCTTTCGGCGAAACCGTCCAACCGGCAACCGATGCCACAGCGTATGCAACGAGAATAACAACGATGCCGATCAGCAAAGGTTTGTCCGAACCTGAGCCGCCTGAGTGATGATCGCCCACCGTCTGGTGTCCTCCGAGAATCCCGTTAATGTCCGTCGATGTGATTCCAGCTTGACCCATCTTTGGTCACCTTTTTGCCCAGGGAAGGTGTTTCACGATTTACCATCGCCCACGGAAGCAATCGGACTAAACAAAGCCGATTTGCAGGCATAGTATGTGTGCCAAACGTTAGGTTATGCTGAAGCGATTTAGGCTATCAGAGCGAGGTTTTCGTGCCAAGGTGGCCCGCTGGCGGGTACCCGATACGGATTATCGCGGATATGCGGTTCATTCCGTTAAACAGCCCGATTTGCCGATTTACGTCTTTTGTCGACCAAATCTTTAATTCCTCAAGAAACCACTAATTGCATGCATTTACTGGTCAGCGTTCGCAGTGTTGAAGAAGCCAATCTTGCAGGCCAAATGGGTGTCGATCTCATTGACCTCAAGGAACCTCACCTGGGCTCTCTGGGAGCCACATCGCCGGCCATTTGGCGATCGGTAGTGGGCCAGTGGCATACGCGAACTCGGGTTAGCCTGGCCCTGGGAGAACTGCCGACGGCCGGTTCGGTCGAGCTGGTGCCTCAAGAGACTGACAGTGTGAAGGTCGGCCTTGCCGGGTGTCGCCACAATGCTTCTTGGCGAGACGATCTATCCGCTCTATTCGAGCAGCTTCCTCGCGGTGTTCAGCGCGTGGCAGTGCACTATGCCGACGCGCACCTGGCGGAATCGCCACCTTGGGAGGACGTACTGGACATGGCCCTTCAACTGAATTGCCAAACTTTCTTGGTCGATACTTTCGACAAAGCGGCAGGGTCGGTTTTCAACCACATGTCCACAATGTCCTTAAAGAATTTACAACTGCGGCTGCATCAAGCAGGCCTTCATTTTGCGCTCGCTGGCTCGCTCCGATCCCACCACTTGTTGTCAGTGGCACAAATTCAACCAGACATCGTGGCAGTAAGGGGCGCCGTTTGTCATCGTGATCGAACGGCCAAAGTCGCTGCGGATTTACTGCAATCTTTTCGAAGGCAATTGGACGACGCCCTTAAAGTCGACACTGGAGAAGTTCTTTCTCGCAGGTAAACATTCCTAGCCCCCACTGGCGGAGCAGTTACCTCAAAAGTCCCGACAAGTTGCTTGACTTTTGCATTTTTGGTTTCGATACTGGCGGGTCGATCTGTGCTTCAAAATTAGCGTAAAGCAGATCGAAGATTCATATTTCGCGCTTCGCTTGCCTTGCAAGGAGAAATCGACCGTGCCAAGTTCCGTTCTCGACGCGATTCGCCTAGGTATTTGGGATTACGAACCGGAGAAAGTGGAGTCGAACCGATTTGATCCAACTGGCGCTCTTCCCGGATCGAATGAAAAGTTAGATATCTTGGCTCGTCGTCTTGCTGATGGACTCCCCTTGTGGCACCCCGAAGATCGTCGCTCTTACGACGACACTGTTAAGGCCGAAGAGTAAGCGGGTACCTGGGGGTCTCTTTTTCCACGGCTTGCATTCCTGGTCCATTTAACGAAGATTGGACTAGTAATATCGCATCCGGACTTCTTTAACGAAGAGATACATCATGCCTGGCTTCAAGGTTGAAGTACCCCATCCCCTTAGTCAAGAAGAGGCCGCTAATCGCGTCAAGACTCTGCTGGAACACCTGCGAGGTCGTTTCGAGGGACAGATCAAAGACATGGAACAAACCTGGACCGAAGACGACGTGATGCAGTTCTCATTCAAGACGGCCGGCCTGGTTATCAAGGGCGAGATGGACGTGAACCCGAACACGGTTCTCGTACACGGCGACCTCCCATTTGCCGCGATGCTCTTCAAAGGCCGTATCGAAAGCTCGATCCGAGAAGAGCTTGAAAAGTGCTTGAGCCATCCGGCCTAGTTACTCAAGCCAGACCTTTACCTCGCGTTGAGGGTCAGTCAACTCAAAGACATTCCCTGGGACGTACCCTTTTCGGCGGACGTCCCTCACGATTTCTACCAGATCGATTCGTTCTTCGTCGATTCGCCGCAACGTCTCGTCGTCGAGAAACTTCTCCAGGCGATCGATCGCAGCGGCTGCCAGCGTGACACTGGCCTTCAACTGACCGTCTCGCAGCACTTGTACTTTCAAATGCTTTGCCAACGTCTGGTAGTCTTGCGTGGGCAACGACGGCAGCACCAATTGTTCCATCGCCTGACGGTGCTTCCAAACATGAATTTGCTGCGCTCGGCACCAAAGTATCTTGGCATCGAGTCCCCCGAGATAGGTGATCATCGCGTGGAATGACCGCAGCAAGTAAACCAGCTTGGGTGCCCCAGCGATGCGGAAGTTCATTCGCTCGTTCCCGAGCAAGTCATTTAAACGCTCGCTCAATCGCCACTGCTTCGTGTCATAAGGATGCTCGACACAAAACGGTTCCAGCAGCACGCGACTCAATGCAGGCAAGCGAGCAGCCAACGGTTCGAGCAAGTCGTGACGAAACCCCAATGCGACCAAGAAGGGAAGGGGAGCTTCGCTTTGATCGCTCGTTGCTTGAATGAATCGCAATAGCGTCAGCCGCTCATCCGAACTCATCTGGTACACGGAACCAAAGTCATACAGAACGATCTTGGGTCCGTCGGGCGTTCTCAAGAATCGCACGTTGCCCGGATGCAAGTCCGCATGCAATTGCCCATGGTCAAAGAGGCTTTCAAGAAACCAGAACAGCAAGCGACGCCCCAGTTCCGACTTTGCTTCCTGAGGCCAATGCGACTGAACTTCTTGCCAGGTATCACCGTCGATCCACTCTGAGACGAGAACATTCTCGCTGGACAGTTCTCGATCTACCTGTGGGACCATGACCCATGGACTTTGACCAGGCCCATTGGCAAAAGCCAGTTGAGCGTCTGCTTCCTGGCGGTAATCGAGTTCGGTCTTCAGTCCTTCGAGGATCGTGTGGCGATATCCTTCTCGGTCGAACCCGCCTGCCAGATCACCAAACGGCTTGGACAGCCAACCAATCGCTGACAGGTCGGCCATCACCGCATCGTGAATGCCTGGGTATTGAATCTTGATCGCCAGCTTTCGGCTATCCTGCATCGTGGCGGCATGCACTTGCCCGAGCGATGCAGCCTTACCGTTGGGATCAATCTCTTGAAACAGCGTCTCCGGATCGACCTCCCAGGCAGCTTGCAAGATGGGCCGCATGGTCGACCAGGGAAGGGGGTCGGCTGACTCGTAAAGATCTCCGAAAGCATCTTGCTTGGATGGATCAGCAGAGAAGGCCATCATCTGGCCGACCTTCTGAGGTAGCCCTCGCATCTTGCCCAAACGCTGGGCAACTAGCTTTTGAGCCGCCTGCTTGGCCTTCTCGTCGTTCGTCCAACGAGCTTTAACCGAGTCTTTGGCAATTTGAGCGTAGTTCCAGGTACGGCGAATCGACTCGACTGGCATAGCAGGGCCCCACATTCATCCTCGAGAAGCAGGAGCCTTCCAACGAGGCCCCATCAACTTCATCGACCAGGCCTCTCACCCTCGTGAACTGGCAGAGGACTATTCCGATTATGTGGGTATTGCCGACAACTATGTGGCTGCGTTCAGCGTTGCTCGCATCTTGGGATCTGGAACGAACAAGATGTTCCAGTTCAGCTTTTCACTGCCTTGTAGGAATGTGGTTTGGCAGATCAATACGTCCATCGTCTCTTGTGCCTGTTGCATCAAAGCCTGCTCGAGGACACAGACGCCGTAGTCTTGCAGGAATGTTGGTGGCGAAGGAACAAACTCGCAATCCACCAGGCGAGCAATCGCGTTGAAATAGGCACAACCGAGGATGTTGCCGGTTTCATTCAAGGCCGAGCGTTCTAGTTCCGACCACTCAGGATCGATTGAAACTTCCTGTTTGAACAACGTAGCCGCCAGCCGTCGACCGTTTTCTTCGTCGAACGTGAGGATCATCGTTCCTCCGATCTCTCCCTCGATCGTCAGGACGACCATCGTCAGCAGATCCATCCCCAGATCAAATTCCTGGGTCACCTCTTCCAGTGGGATTTCGCGAATGCAATCCAGCGTCAACGAGATCTTCCCACCGGTCCAGACACTCATCGCCTGCGATGCTTCGTCAGTCGCGGCCCCCAGTACTTTCTGAAGCACTTTAAGCTGTTGATTGTCATTAGGGGTAGTGATCATATCCATGGGGCAGGGTCCTAACAAAGAGTTGTTTCCGCCTGGCTACGGACAGCCAGATCAATCACGGCAGCGGGGTCGAGGATGAGAGCAACACGTCCGTTGCCCAGCACGCAAGCGCCGGCGATGCCTTCGATATTGTGATAATTCTCGGCAAGCGACTTCACGACGACATCCTCTTCGCCCAGGATCCCATCCACGACCAGCCCCATCTCGCGGCTGTCGTTGCGAATGATGATCATGGTGACGTCCCCTTGCGAATCAGTCCGATGTGTTGGCTGATTCCAGCGGAACGTATTGTGTAGTTCGACCACCGAAACAGGACGTCCACGAACCATGGCCGTTTCCTTGCCATGAACCGTTCGCAGTTCATCCCGTCGGAAGCAAACGATCTCGACGATCGACTCGACCGGAATCGAGAACAGGTCGCCATCGATCCGGGCCATGAGGCTCGGCAGAATGGCCATGGTCAACGGCAACTTGATGGTAAAGACCGTTCCTTCGCCATACGTGCTGTCGACTTCGACAACACCGTTGATCGATTCGATCTTGGCGCGGACGATATCCATGCCCATGCCACGACCAGAGATTTCGGTGATAGCCTCGGCCGTGCTGAAACCAGGTACCCAGATTAATTGGTAGATCTGCTGGTCGGTCATCCGATCGAGATCGATCTGCGTCACCAAGCCTTTTTCAATGGCCTTCTTGGCGATCTTTTCACGGCTAAGTCCGCGGCCATCATCGATGACCTGAATCACGATGCTGTTGCCACGATGGAACGCGTTGAGCGTGATGGTACCGCACTGAGGTTTCCCAGCAGCAACGCGATCCTCAGGTGATTCAACGCCGTGGTCAGCCGAGTTGCGGACCATGTGGATCAGCGGATCCCCCAACTCATCGATCATGCGTTTATCGAGTTCGGTCTTCTCACCGTTGATTTCCAGCGTGATCTCTTTGCCGTTGGTTCGCGAGATGTCTCGTACCACGCGGCGGAAACGTCCAAACAGAGGACCGATCGGAACCATGCGGGTATCCATGATCGTCTTCTGGATGCCATCGGTCACACGATCCAACTGGTGAACAGCATCAAAGAAGCTGGTCATACCGGTGCGAATGGAGTCCATTCGCCGCATCTCTTTCGTGATGGCGGCAAGGTTCTGTTGAATCTTGCGAACCTGAGCGTGAACCTCAGCCAGTTCCTTCGATTCTTTCTTGCCTTTATCGCCGTCGTTGCCGCCCAGCAGCTTTTGGCACATCATATCGGTGGAATCGAGCCACTGCTGACATTGTTTGTGCGGAACGGCATCTCGCAGGTTTTCACCCAATTGATTGAAGCGGGCTTTGCTAATCACCAACTGCCCCGCCAGGTTCATCAATTGGTCGAGACGCTCGATATCAACACGCAGCGTTTCGGCTGGTTTGGCATGATTTGCATCCGCAGACTTGGCCGCTGCGGGCTTGGCTTCAGGCTTCTTCGCTTCCGCAACCTTGGCAGGAGCCGCTTCCTGTTTCACAACCGGGGGAGCGACGCTTTCCGTTTTCGTTTCCACCTTTGGTGCTTCCACGTTTGGTGATTCCGCCGGCGGTTCTTCCTTGGTCTCTTTAGCAGCCTTGGGGACGATGGCCAGATCGCGTTCAAGCTGGGAAAGACTGACTTTTTCGACACCAGAGACATTCACAATGCTGTGGACCGCATGATCGTCCAGCTTCGTGACCAGGCCGATAACGATATCGGAAAGCTCGCTAATGTTATCGAGTTCGTTACGCGGTGGATTCGTCAGCAGGACGGTGCCTTGTCGGGCCAGTTTTTCGCAAAGCAGTTGGGCCTTGAGACCGACAAGGGGGACATTGCTCGCCAGTTCCACATGGATTAACAGCAGACGCGTAGCATCGTCGTCTAAGTGGTCGGCTGCCAACTGCTGTAGTTCTTGCTGATCCAGCGTTCGCGGTTGATCACTTGGTGCTTCTTCTTCGACGACTGCTTCCTCGACGGAGTCGACACCGGAAAGACATTCCGCCTCGACGGCCAAAAGTTCGCTGGCACACGAAGCAAAATCGACTTCAACCGTCTCACCATCCCGTAGCCCCTTCAAGTACACTCGCAGGGCATCGGCACACCCCAGCAGGGCATCAACCAGAAACGGATCCAGATTCTTTCCCGCATCGCGGTGACGCTGCAAAACGTCTTCCATCATGTGAGCCAGCTTAGCTGGTCGATTCAGCCCGATCGAAGCCGCGGAACCCTTGATTCGATGCGACGTGCACATGAGCGTACGAACCGATTCCTGCTGCGTCGAAAGATCTGAGTCGAGCAACAGGTCGGCCATCTCGTCGAGTGACAACTCGGTTTCATCGAGGAAGATCGCCAGGTACTTGGCCGGGACTTCCGCCTCGTCCTGAACCTCGGCAAACATTTCCGTGCAGTCAAACGGATCGGCTACTGGCGATTCCTTGGCTGGTTCCACGATGGATTCTTCCTCAGTCAATGGTGTTGGCTCGGCTTCCGCAGAGGGACCAGGATCGCCAAACGCATCGTCGACGTCTCCTTGGGCACCTTGCTCCTTCAGGGCTCCGCCTGCGATTAACACCTCGGTGATCGCCGCAATTTGCGGATCGCAGTCCAGATCATCGGACTGCGTGTCACGAAGGTGGTCGATCAGTTCACTCAAGCGATCCACGGATGCATACACAACGCCGACGACATGATTTTCGATCGACAATTGACCTCGTCGGGCAGCGTCGAAAACATTCTCGATGTTATGGGTCAATCCGTTGATACGGGGCAGGCCAAGCATCGCGGAAAGTCCCTTGATGCTATGTGCCGAACGAAACATGTCGTTCAACAAAGCCTCGTCGATGGCAACGCCAGAGCCGGCTTCTTCCTGCACCCACTGCTCTAACTCCATCAGGCGTTCGTTGATTCGTTCGATCAGTTGGGTCGATTCATCAAGGAAATCAGCCAACAAATCGTCCGAGCAATCGTCTCGCATCTCTGTGCTGTTGTTCATATTCCTGCCCCAAACTTGCAAAACCAGGTTTTGCGACGTCCATTACTCTTTTAGCTGCTATTTACGCAGATAGAGCCAAGGATGAATTCGTTCGAAACCACCCATCAGGTCGCTGATTCCTTCAGCTGCGCCGGCAACTAAGTAGCTACCTGGCTTCATGACTTGTTCTACATTCTGCATCACTCGCTTCTTGGAGTCGGCATTGAAGTAGATCAATACGTTCTTCAAAAACACGAGATCAAATGGCGACTCGGAGAGTCGATCCAACAGGTTGTGCTGGCGAAACTTCGTCATCGCACGAAGCTTTGCGTTGGGTTCCCAGATGGCAGCTCCGCCCAGTTGGCTGAAGTAGCGACGTTTCAAGTCGTCGGGGACCAAACGCATTGCCCGTTCATTGAATTTTGCTTCCTGGGCGTCTTTCACGGCACCAACACCAATGTCGGTTCCCAGGATCTGGACGCGCCAAGCGGAAGGATTACGAATCGCGTCCGATACGCACGTCGCGATCGAATACGCTTCGTCGCCTGTGCTACATGCGGCCGACCAGACTCGCAGCGAGTTCTTACCGGCCTTCTGAAGCTCCGGCAGGTAGGTTCCTCGAAGCCACTTCCAGTTCGAATCATCACGAAACAGGTACGTTTCGTGGGTGGTCACTTCCTGCAGAAACCCGTCCCACTCGGCGTGCGAGATCGGAAGCTTCTTCAGAAAGTTGTAGTACTGCTCGAAGTCGGCAATTCCCGACTCTTTCAATCGACGGCGAATTCGATTGGAAAGCAGTTGTTTCTTAGAGGGTGAAATCTCGATGCCAGCCACGTCGTAGATCATCTTGGCATAACGCCGCATCTGGTCGTCGGTGACTTGTGCGGTAGCGGCTAGTGAGGTCATGCGTTGTATTCCTTAGTCAATCGTTTCTGCCCAAAACGGTGTCAGCTCATCTCGCGGCACCAGGCCGCGAGATGAGTGACCGTGTTTGCCTGCTCGCTTAGATACGGAAGCGGCTGACCAATTCGCGAAGCATGGTAGCCTGAGCACCCAATTCTTCGCTGCTGGAAGCCATTTCTTCCGAGGCGGCTGCCGACTGCTCGGTGACGCCCGAAACCTGCTGGATGGCACCAGCAACTTCGTTGGCGTTCTGAGCCTGTTCGACGGTCGCGGTAGCGATTTCCGAGATCTTGTCGGCCGTCGAGCTGACGCCAGCGATGATCTTTTCCAGAGCAGCACCGGTTTGGGCACTCAGGGTGGAACCATCTTGGACGCGTTGGGTCGATTCCTTAATCAGCGAGGAAATCTCCTTAGCTGCTTCGCTGGAACGTTCGGCCAGCTTACGAACTTCGTCGGCCACAACCGCAAAGCCTAAGCCATGCTCGCCGGCACGGGCAGCTTCGATCGCTGCGTTGAGTGCCAACAGGTTGGTCTGGCTGGCGATTTCCGAAATCACCTGAATGATTTCGCTGATCTGTTCCGAGGAAGTCTTGATCAGTTCCATGGCTTCGATCGACTTCTGAACGGCGTTGCCACCTTCTTCAGCCATCGTGCTGGTGTCGCCAGCCATCCGGTTGGCTTCACCGGCGTTGTCCTTGACCGAGTCGATGCTGCGGGTCAGTTCTTCAATCGAAGCACTCATTTCTTCGACCGAAGCACTCTGAGTTTGAGCACCCGTGGCCAGGTTCTGCGAGTTTTCAGCGATCACCGAAGCACCCTCAGCGAACTGCATGCCGCTGTCGACAACCTGGCTGATGATGTCACGCAGATCGGAGATCATGCGATCGATCCCTTCGGCCAACTTGCCAATCGCGTCGTCGCGGTTCAGATCAACACGCTGGGTCAAGTCACCTTCAGCGGCAGCTTGAACGACAGCCAGAATCTGATCGACGTTGGCACGAAGTTCGGCCTGTTCGGCACGTTCACGCTCGGCACGTTCTTCTTCGGCCTGCTTTGCCTTGACCTGATCGGTAACCAGCGACCAGGCAACCATCGGGCCGGTGTAATTACCGTCCTTGTCGTAGATGGCACTGGCCTGCAGATCGAGGTATTCCCCTTCCAGTTCAATCTGGGTGTTAACCGGCAGATTGCTTGGGTCGCCCAACAGGCGACGCTGGTGCGCCGGGTTCTTATGGAAGATGTCGTACGAAGCACCGACGATCTTGGCGACAGGAACCGGCAAGATGTGCTCGATGCTACGTAGCGTCTTTTCCGAAGCTGGGTTCATGTAGGTGATCGTGCCGTTCAGATCAGCCAGGAGAATATTGATCGGTGCGTTTTCGACGATGGCCGTCTTTTCGGCAGCCGAAGCTTCCAGGCGACGCTTTTCGGTAACGACTTCCCAGGTAACCATTGGGCCGAGGTATTCGCCGGCTTCGTCGTAGGTGGCCGAAACCAACAGGTCGGCGGTTTGATCACCGAGTTCGATGTTGGTCCGAACCGGAAGGTTTTGTGGGTTGCTGAGAATTCGGCGTTGGTAAGCCGGATCCTTGTGGAAGATGTCGATCGACTGGCCAATGACAGCTTCTGGCTTGCAAGGCAGGTGAGAAGCGAGTTCTCGCAGCGTATCCAAGCTGGCTGGATTGACGTACGTGATGGTCAGGTTCTTGTCGGCCATCATGATATTGATGGGCGAGTTTTCGCTCATGGCTTTCGCTACCGAAAGCTCGTTGCGAAGGTCTTGTACGTTTTCGTTGGCCTGAGACGTTTTATTTGCGGTCATGGTTTTATAACTCGGTGATTTAATAGTCATGTAAGTGAACTGCCCCCTCCGGTGAACTTCGCGCGCTCCTGCTAGTTTGGCGATCCGCTTCGCTCGGGAAGCCGGATTGACCTGTTAACATGGTTCCGAGACGCTGCTCGGAGGCGGCTTAGCCGATGCGAGCTTCGATTTGCTCGACTTCGGCTTTGCCCAGGATCTTGTCGATATCCAGCAAGATCAAAAGCCGCTTGTCGAGTTTCACCAAACCCGTGAGATATTCACGACCCAGACCAGCAACGGTCGGAGGCGGAGAGGAAATCTGATCCTTCGAGATTCGCAGGACCTCGCTGACGGCGTCGACAATGATGCCGACCGTCTTGCCACCGACGTTCATGACCATGATGCGGGTCTCGTCAGTGGACTCTTGTTCTTGAAGCCCGAATCGCAGTCGCAAATCCACAATCGGAATCACGGTATTGCGGAGATTGATCAGGCCCTTGATATAGTCAGGCGTCTGAGGCACACGGGTGATCTCACCCATCAGGATGATTTCCTGAACACGGGTGATCTCGATTCCATATTCCTCCTTGGCCAATTGAAAACTGACCAGTTGCATGGAATTGAGCCCTTCGCGACGCTGAGACTCGTGGCTCGAACGCTCTTCCGTCTTTAGATCTTCAGTTGTTACGGACAAAACTCTGTCTCCCGATCAGTGCTGGAACGAATTATCGATCCGCTGCCCCGAGATCCTCGGGCGGGACGGCCATGTCCGCGACTTGTTCTCCTTTACATTCGGATAAACGCCGTGAGTCAGGTGCATCCAGCCCACGCATGCCTGTGGCGTTCTCGTATAAAGGTCGGTTAGTAAAAACGAAAAAGTTTGGTCAGGTCGCAAATTTTCTCCCCCTGTTTGAGTCTTCCCCTCTGACCTAGCCGAAACAAACGGAACAACCCCACCAATATTGGGTAGTGAAGCGCAAAGCGCAGCGGCCCGCTTCAGTTGTCGTTGGAAATTCCGACCAGAATCGAAGCGAATATCACGGATGCCGGCCCAACTGCGGTTGAGCGCGAAAAGGTGAATTTTCTCACTTGGTATTTGACCGTCTGAGAGCGCGACCTATCGTTCGGTAGAAATTTTTAATTTCCCCAAAGGACCATTCTCCACCGGCCGACTCAGGCTGAGCGGGCAGGGCAAATCACAGGAGCATTACAGAACATGTCTACACGCGTACTCGTAGCCGACGACTCCAGCACCATGCGAAAGATCATTCTCCGTTCCCTTCAAGCGGTCGGTGTTCCGAACGCAGTTGAAGCTGCCGACGGGGAAGAAGCTGTCAAGATGTTCAAGCCAGGCGAGTTCGATCTCGTGCTGACCGATTGGAACATGCCAGGCAAGAGCGGCCTGGAAGTGATTCAAGAAATTCGCAAGGTCGACGCAGACGTGAAGATCATGATGGTCACGACCGAAGCCGAAAAGTCGCGCGTCATGGAAGCCATCCAGGCCGGTGTTTCCGACTACCTGGTCAAGCCATTCACCGCCGACACGCTTCGCGAAAAGCTGGAAAAGCACGGCTGCTAATTTCCGCCACTCGCACAACAACCCAACAAAACAATGAGACGACAAAGCCCAAGCAGGGCGATGTCGTCTTTTTTTATTGCCGCGATGAACTGATCGCCTTACGGCTTCTTCGTGACTAGGATCTTCTTTTCCTGAATCTCGTAAGTGAAGTCGGTATCCTTGAAGACCGCATCCAGCAGGCCAGTCACGTCGACGGTCTTCACGCTGAAGGAAATCCGTTGCATCAGTGCTTCTTCCATTCCATCTGGCACTTCAAAATCCATACCCAGCTGTTGCTCAAGCGCCTTGAGCACCGGCCCCAGGGGAAGCTGTTCGACGTTGAGCGTGTAGCGCTTCTCGCCAGGCATCACGACCGTATTGCGTGCCGTTCCACCACGCAACAGTTTCGCAACTTGCTCTTGTACTTGTTGCGGCCCAGTAACCGCTAGTTTCCGCTTGCCGTCGGACTGAACTTTAGCATCGGGAAACAGTTCCTGAATCTTCGCAATCGCTTCGTCGTGATTGCCTGCGTAGGGATAGACGCGTGTGAGAGAGAGTTCATCCGGAATAGCAACCAGTTGAAGCTCAACGCCATCGTCGGTCTTGTTGAACCGATACGACGCGTGATAGCCAGCCAACACCAGCGAAAGGTACTCGGTCGACTTCATTGGCGGAAAGTCCACCGCCGGCCATAGATCGTGTTTGATCACCACATCCAGATTGTTCCATCGCATGCCATGACTGGTGGCGACTTCCGTCAGAATCTCTTCCGGGGTCGATAGCTTCGGCCAGCCATACTTTTTTCGATCGAGCAACTTAACCGCTTCCGGGTACCCACTCGACTTGGCAAATTGCGTTTGCAGTTCCGCGACGGTCGGTAAACGACTAGCCGTATCTTGCGGCCCCAGATAGATCACGTCCCCGACACGTGCCATGCCGATGCCAAGTTGAGCGGCGATTCGCTGGAGCCCCAGTTCCAACCGCTCGTTCGTGAATTTCATTTTCATCGTCTGATCGGGATCGACCCGTCGGTCCAAAAAGATGGCCACTCGTTGCGTCTGCGCAAGCCGCATCAGCCCGTCGCGCAGGGGAACTTCCTCCCACGTTAAGTCGAAAGACGATTGAAGCTGCTTCTCTAGATCTGCCTCGGTCCGCCAGTCGATGTTCTCTTGTGCTTGAGCCTGGCTTCCTAATAGCAAAATCTGGGCTGTCAATACTCCGATGAGAAGCTGGGTAAGATTGCGCAAGTACGATCGCATCGATTATTTGCTCCGGGGTTACCGCGTGATTACACTCGGACTTTGTTCAATGGATTGACCATAATGGATTTTCGTTCTCAGGACGAGAGAAATGCACTTTGATTGCCGTAAGGCCAACTTGTGAACGACTCCCCCGAGCGTCATCCCGTACTGCTTTCTATCTTCCAGAAATATCTTTCGGAAGAGAATACTGCCGCGTTTATTCATCGCGTTGCAGCGGTTTATACATGTGGAACATTGGAGCGTCTTTCCCAGCACGGTACGGCTGAAGTTCGCCGTGCTGCGGTAATGGCTCTTTGTTTTGTCAGTGACTATTCGTCGAATCACACCGTTGGCATGGCACTCAACGATGCCGACCGAGGCGTTCGCCTGATTGCCGAGAACGGCATTCGCTCTCTCTGGATTCGTGCAGGCACGCAAAGCCAGCGTCATCGTTTGCGCAAAGTCATGACGCAAATCCAAGGGAACTCCTTAGATTCTGCCCTGCAGGAAGCCGATTCCCTGATCGTTGATGCCCCTTGGTATTCCGAAGCATACAATCAGCGTGGCCAAGTTTACTACAAGCAGCAGAACTTCGAGCGATCCCTGCGTGACAGTCATCAAGCTCTCGAAATAAATCCCTATCATTTTCCAGCGGCAATCTCGATGGGGCAGTGTTACCTTCGCCAGGGTGAAAACGTCATGGCGCTCGACAGCTTTCGTCGTGCCTTGCGTCTGAATCCTAATCTGGAATCGATTCGCACGCAGATCTCCTACCTGGAGCGACAACTCGAAGAGATGTAAGCTACAGGGGTTGGCCTTTTCCTTTCGCCCCAGCACGGATTGCGGACATGGCACAAGATCTCAACCCCGTCCTCATCCTGGGAGCAGGCATCAATGGTGCCGCCCTGGCTCGGGAACTGTTGCTCAATCGCGTACCGGTCGTTCTGATTGACCACGCCGACATTGCCTCGGGCACAACCAGTTGGTCGTCGCGTCTGATTCATGGGGGACTCCGGTATCTTGAACACGGTGAAGCCTCGCTCGTTTACGAATCGCTGGCCGAGCGTGAACGCTTCTTGAGCAACTCACCAGAACATGTTTCGCCGCTCGAACTGATGATTCCGGTCAAATCTCAGTTCGCTGGACTGATTTCATCCGCTGCCGGATTCTTCAACCTTCCCATTTTCAAATCCAAGAATCCGTCGCGTGGTGCCTGGGCCATTCGTAGTGGATTGACCATGTACGACTTTCTGGCCGGAAGCCAGAACCTGGGCTCGCACAAACGCATGTCCCAGAAGCAGTGGAAGCCGATCGGCTTCGATGCCAGCTTTGTCGATGTGTTCAGCTACTACGATGGGCAAATCGAATTCCCTGAACTTTACGTTTCAACACTCATTCACGACTGTGAGGAGATCGCCCAGCAGCACGGCATCCGGTTCACGCTTCGCACTTATCGTCGACCGAAGCTTAACGGTAAGCATTTCGAGTTCGAGAACCTTCTGGACTTTGATGCAGCAGTCGAAGCACTGGAGCCGTCGGCACTGGTCAACGCGTCGGGCCCATCCGGTGACGAAACGCTTCAGGAACTGGGCATTCGCTCGGACCGTCTCTTTGGCGGCACGCGTGGTTCGCATTTAATCTCGCACAAGCCGATATTGAAAGAAGCCCTCGGACCGCGTGGCATTTATGCCGAAGCATTCGACGGACGTCCCGTCTTCATCTTGCCTTGGAATGGAGGCGTCTTGATCGGCACGACCGATATCCGGCACGAAGGCGATCCCGAGGTCGCAACGGCAAGCCAGGAAGAAATTGATTATCTGCTGAAGTGCGTAAATTCCGTATTGCCCGGCGTCGAACTGCAACACGAGGACATCGTCCAGCACTATAGCGGCGTCCGACCGCTCCCGTACGTGCCGGCAGGCTCAACGGCTTCCATCCCGCGTGGGCACTGGCTCCACGAGCATACTTCGACACCATGGCCATGCTATACGATCGTGGGCGGTAAGCTGACGACGTGTCGCTCTCTGGCCGAGCACTCCGCCAAGACGATCCTTAAGCAACTTGGCCAAGAGGTCGTCGGCGATTCCAAGACACGAAAAACTTACGAAGGAGATCCGCCGAAGATCGAATCGGGGCAACGTGCCCGGTTCATCATGCAGCACCTCACAGGCGTCGATGCCGTGTCAGACACTCAAACACTGGCAGAGGCGGCGATCTCACAGCTTCACGCGAAGACTCTTGCCGACGTCGTCGAACGCCGCTTGATGCTGGTCTTCCACCCAGGACTCTCGCGATCCCACTTGAGTGCGATCGCCGACGCTTTGATTACCGATGGCAAGCTTTCCGTTGACGTCAAACAGGAAACACTGGAAGCTTACATCCAGAGACTACAATCGCGATTCGGAAAGCAGGTTCTTCCTGACTAAACGCCCCTCGCAGGACTCGTCACCATGCCTCAGTACATACTCGCTATCGATCAAGGCACGACATCCAGCCGTTCGATCCTGTTCGATCACGATGCCCGGATTGTCTCGGTTGCCCAGGAAGAATTCCGCCAGATCTTGCCCACCCCGGGCCATGTCGAACATGACCCCGAAGACATCTGGAACAGCCAACTGAACACGGTCCACGGGGCCTTGGGCAAAGTCGCACTGGAAGAAGTTGCCGCGATTGGCATTACCAACCAGCGTGAAACCACTTTCGTGTGGGACAAACGTACCGGCAAACCGATTCATAACGCGATCGTTTGGCAAAGCCGCGTCTCAAGCTACCTCTGCGATCGACTTCAAAAGGAAGGGCTGGAAGAGACAATCCGGCAAAAAACGGGCCTGGTCCTGGATGCTTACTTCTCCGCAACCAAGCTCATGCACCTTTTAGAAACGGTGGACGGTGCTCGCCAAGCGGCTGAAGATGGGCACTTACTATTTGGCACGGTCGACTGCTACATGGTTTGGAAGCTGACCGGCGGGAAGCGGCATGTCACCGACGTGAGCAACGCATCGCGTACCATGATGCTGAACTACGAAACGCTTGACTGGGATGACGAATTACTCGCCGCATATAACATCCCGCGGCAAATGTTGCCTGAGATCGTTGATTGCAGCGGTAAGTTCGCGGAAACTGATCCGGCCATCTTTGGGGCTTCGATTCCAATTGCGGGCATGGCCGGCGATCAGCAGGCCGCCTCATTCGGCCAGACTTGCTTCGATCAAGGCATGGTCAAGAACACGTATGGCACGGGAGCGTTCGCTTTGATGAACATCGGCGACAAGCCTGTCCTTTCCCAAAACAACTTGCTGACCACCGTCGGATGGAAGATCGGTGACCAAGTCAGCTACGCACTGGAAGGGTCTATTTTCGTCGCCGGGGCTGTCGTCCAGTGGCTGCGCGATGGCCTGGGCATTATTGAGTGTTCGTCCGAAGTCGAACCGTTAGCCGACACCGTCGAGGACAACGGCGGCGTTTATTTCGTGCCGGCGTTTGTAGGACTTGGGGCACCTTACTGGGACCCGAATGCTCGAGGAACGATTGTGGGCCTGACGCGCGGAACAACCGGTGGCCACCTGGCCAGGGCTGCCCTCGAGTCGATGGCCTATCAAACCCGCGACATGATCGAAGCCATGCAGCGTGATGCAGGTGTTCCGCTGCAAGTCCTTCAGGTCGATGGCGGGGCCAGCGTCAACAACGCTTTGATGCAATTTCAAACGGATCTCCTGGGAACGCCAGTCCGTCGCCCGAAGGTCAGCGAGACAACCGCCCTGGGTGCTGCATTCTTAGCAGGCCTCGCCGTAGGGTTTTGGGAGTCGCAAGATGAACTTCGGGGGCTTTGGAAGCTCGACAGAGAGTTCGACCCGATTGCCGATCGTACTAAGATGGATCAGATGTACGCTCGCTGGAAAGATGCCGTCGAGCGAAGCCGAAATTGGGAAAGAGCAGGGGACTGATGGAGCTAGGAGTCTGGATCATGACGATCTTTACCGGGCTGTTGGGTGTAGGCGGAATCTGGGCCGCGGTCTCCGATAGCTCGTCCGTTTTTCAATCTCGCAAGATAGCCTTTCTCGAACATCGCATCGGGCACGTAAATACGCGTCTCTTCGTAGGGCTTGGCGGCTTCCTGTTAATCCTTTTGGCGATTAGCTTCATCGTCTTTCCACCAGGGTAGGGACAACGCACGCGACGCTCGGAAATATTGGCAAGGTAGTTTTCTTTTGAAATACGCCCAATATTCTGGACCGGTCAACGAACAACCGTTCGACCAATCCCTTATTCTTCACTTCGTTATCGCCTACATGTTCGTCCCTCACGGAACCGATGCCCCCATCTATCACGTTCCAGCCGTCACCATTACGGTCATCATTCTCAACAGTGGCATCTTCTTCGCTCCACCGCTCGTCGAGCACTTTCAGAATCCCGAGCCCAGCGACAGCCGCAATCGCTTGCCGGTTCTGACTTGGATAGTCGAAGGAGGAGGCTACGACGGACCAGAGGATTACAAGCTGCAATACGGCGAAGGAATTAAGCCTTGGCAAGGGATCACCGCTTCGTTTCTGCATGCCCATGCGATGCACTTGGTGGGCAACATGGTGTTTCTCTTGCTGTTTGGAATTATCGTCGAAGGAAAAATCGGCTGGTGGAAGTTCTTGCCGATCTATTTCGGAGTTGCCCTGATCCGGGGAATCTTCCTACAGGCTACGGTCATGGTTTTCAATCCAGGCTTTCATGCGGCTTCGATTGGCGCGTCCGGAGTGATCTTTGCGATCATGGCGATTGCCCTCATCTGGGCGCCCATGAACAATATCGAAGTGACTCACGTTGGCTGGAGATATCGCACCACGCATGAAGTGGAAGAGGTGGACGTCCCGGTCTACGCCATGGCAGGTGTCTTTATCGTGATTGATCTATTCATCTCGTACGCGATTGTCCGAAGCCACGGCACTTTTGCGCCATTCACGCCTGTGCTGCATACGTCAGGAGCCATGATGGGAGCAGCGATCGGCATTGCGATGGTCAAATTCAATTGGGTCGACTGCGAGAACTACGACATCTTCTCAGTCTGGGCGGGTCGACACGAAAAGTCTCGCGACGAACTCAATCAGCAATCGGGCGCCAAGAGTGAAGCAACGCTTGTCCAGCAAGGGCTTGAGCAGATTCGCCAGATCCTCGACGGAGGTAAGAACCCGCAAATGGCTTACCGAGCCCATGTCAGCATGGCAGAGAAGTACGACTCGTGGCATCTGCCGGAACGCGAATTCTTGACGATTATCAAGCAGCTATCCGACCAGCAGAGGGACAACGACGCTGTACTTGCGATGGAGGAGTACCTGAAAGCCAATCGCCCTAAGCTGAATCAGGTACGTTTGAAACTTGCGTCCCTACTCTTGGAGCGAATGGACAAGCCCAATCAATCGCTTCGCGTATTAGCGAGCGTATCAGCAGACCATCTGAACGAACGGGAGAGAGCGATCTATCGAAACCTGGAGGAAGATGCAACGCAAGCTAAGAATGCAGGCGTTCACGATTCTCTTGACGATTGGTAACCGAGCAAACCTCCAGCCTCGGCCCCGCTGTGAAAACATTGATTACTCACTTACCGGTCGCGTATAAAACGGTACACCTCTTCCTCTCTTATCTCATAGGCATATCGGTACAACCGACTGCTGACGCTCGGAATCAGCATCATGGCCAAAAAGACGAGCACGGACATTCCTGCGGATAAACTCGAGCAGTACGAGAAACTAGTGTCCACCCATCCCGACCTCGAGCGAAAAGGCGCTGCCATGCCCTACACGTCACTCAACGGTCACATGTCCAGCTTCTTGACCAAGGAAGGCACACTGGCGTTACGACTGCCAGAAGAAGACCGCGATGCGTTTCTCAAGAAGTATAAAACCAAATTGTGCGAGCAGCACGGCCGAGTGATGCGGGAGTATGTCGAGGTGCCTGATCGGCTGTTGAAAAAGACGAAGGAGCTCAAGACGTACTTTGATCTCAGCGTCGCTTATGTCGGCAGCCTGAACCCCAAACCGACGGCGAGGAAGAAAGCTACAAAGAAGAAGTAGACCAAGAAGTAAAAAGACGACCGTTGGATGCAACGGTCGTCTTTGCTGTGCTTTCGAGTTCGCGTTTTTCGCTTAGCGACGCATGTTCTGCGAAGCCATGGCCTGTTGAACCATCGACGAGTAACGCTGTGGATCGTTCCAGAACGTTTGCAGGCTTTCTTCGCTGCTGAATAGGTACAGCGTGCCGCGGTAAGTCAGACCGTATCGACGATCACCAGGCACGACCTGTCCGTTACCCAGGTAAGCGACCGGGTCAATACCCGACATCACAGGGCTGTACTGATTGGGGTTGGCCAAAAATTTCTGCTGTTCACTCTGCGACGAGAACAAGTAGATCTGACCTTGGTGTTGAGCACCCCAGCGAGGATCACCCTTCTGCCACTTCATCTGCTCGACCAGCGTCACTGGGCAGTAGCCGTCCATCGCGAACTTAGGCTGCTGTGGCTCAGGCTTTGGTGCTGGAGCCGAAGGTGCCGGAGCGGAGGGGGCTGCAGGCGGTTGCTGCTGAGCAAACTGCTGTGCCGGAGGCTGCGAAGGAGCTACGTTCTGTGGCGGAGCATTCGAAGAGAACCGGCTTTGATTCGGGGCTTGGGTTGGCTTTACCTGGTCAGGGCTTGGCATCGAGGCAAATCGCGACGTCGCAGGCTGCTGTGGAGCAACTTGCTGAGTCGGTTGCGATGGAGCAGCCTGAGCTGGAGCAGGGTTCGAGGTGAAGCTCGAGTAACGCGAGCCTTGCGGTTGGCTTGGGGCAACCTGTTGAGGTGCCTGCGGAGCGACTGGTGTCGTGTTAGCGGCCTGGGCAATCATGCCGGCTGCAGGTGCGGCCGGGCTGGCACTTGGATTCAGCTTAGCGGAAACCTGAGCCAAGATACCGGTGTAACGATCTTGGTCCTGAGGGCTGATCATGCGGTACACAACCTGACCACTCGGGGCAATGACAACGTCTTGCGGCCAGCGATCGACGCCAAACTCTTTGGCAATCGCAGGCTCGTCACTCGCGTTAATCTTGATTGGAATGTAGTTCTGCTCGACAGCCTGGGCGAAGGTGGCTTGCGAAAAGACATTCGCTTCCAGCCGACGGCAAGGCGGGCAGTTATCAGCATAGAAGTGAATCAGAACTAACTGATTCTTCATAGCCGCAACGCGCTTGGCGGTTTCCAGATCTGGTGCCCAGCGAACGGCATCCTCAGCGAGAATCATCGTCTGGAACGCCAGCAACAGGGCGATAGCAGTTGTACGAGTAATTGGCGACATGAATGAACGAGCCCCGGTAAGCGAGTTCCAAAAATCAGCTTGGTTCGGTTTTCCATTGGTTCGTATCGGGACAGCCACTTGTCCGAGTGCATCAAAAGTAACGGATTTGCAGAATTTCCTGGACGAAACTACAGAATGGGTCGTATCAATCGTTCCGATTAGGTAAATGATATGGGGGCTAAGTTACTTACTGACAACAACTTGCTTCTCATAAGCCTTTTCCCATGTAGAAAATGGGAAACTCTGTCGATTGAATGGGAATGATAGCTTGACACAACCGGGTAAATCCTTATGATGCCAGTAGTTTGATCGCCAACGATCTGTGGTTAAAACCTCGCGTTTTGCAGACTATGTTGGCCATCCTTTCTGCTCAAAGGCGTCGGACTGAGATCTTCAGCAAACGTCAAGTTCTTCGGGCAGTAATGGTTTTCTTTGAGACGTCACAATAAGTAGTGTGACCAGTTTGAGAACCAAGGAAGCTTTCAGTTCTTCAGGGAACTGTTTCGGTTACCACGAGACTTCACTAGGGTAACTAGTCTTGCCAGGCAGCACTTTTTGGGGCCGCGGCAAGGGACTTTGGTAGCCACCGTTTTTCATTTGTGACTCGTTAGGTAACGGAATTACCTTACGGCCTTCATAAAACACCGAGCAGTTCGCCCTCGGCATCCTGTTCGGCCACTGCTGCCATTTTCAAGGCATCCTCGCTTTAGGCGAATGGCAACTTGGAAACCTCTCACACATCAGGCATTCTCGTGGGATGCCTCGTCCCTTACGTGCGTGAGGTTGAGCTAGATTCGGCACAATCGCTTCGCCAGCTTTTGGCATGCCTTTGTGCGAGTTATCCGCTCCCAAAATACTTAGGAATCTTTAACCCCCGTATCAGGTAGAACTCCCACTAAGGGAGAGCAACCTCAGGAATCTGTTAATACGATCCAGTGTTCTTTCTGAAGACACCGGTTCGAACCTGACTTCTGTGATTAGGTAGTTTTTCAATGTCAAACAAACGGCAGACCCGCTCAAAATCTGGCGGGCGACGACGTGGTAACAGCGGTGGTTCCCAAAACGGACCAGGCCCAAAAGGGCGTGGTCGTTCCGGGGGAGGTCGACGCCGCTCTTCTCCGCCAAGCTCTAACGTGCCACGTAACAATCTTGAAAATGAAGAATTTGAACCAGGGGAACCCATTCCACTGGAACCTGGCTACGGCCTTCTCGAGATGCATCCCAACGGCTACGGCTTCTTACGCAGCCCTGCCAATAACTTCGCTCGCGAACGTACCGATCCTTTCGTGCCCGGCACGATGATCGAACGTTACGGACTTCGCGAAGGGGTGATGATTCGCGGCATGATTCAACGTTTCCGCCGTGGACAAGGTCCTCGCCTGCGAGATGTCTTCGACGTCGACGGCATGCTGCCGGATGATTACCTGAACGTCAAATCGTTCGAAGAATTGACTCCGGTCAATCCTTCCGAGCATCTCAAGCTGGAATACGATGGGGGTCCTCTGACGAACCGCGTCGTTGACCTTCTTACGCCACTGGGCAAAGGCCAACGTGCGTTGATTGTCGCTCCACCGCGAACCGGTAAGACCATGCTGCTGCAGAACATCAGCCGTGGTATTTCCGCCAACCACCAAGACGTCAAGCTGGTGGTCCTTCTGATCGACGAACGTCCGGAAGAAGTGACCGAAATGCAGCGTAGCGTGAAGGGTGAAGTGATCGCCAGTAGCTTGGATCGCGACATCGAAAGTCATGTGCGTCTTTCGCAACTCGTGATCGAACGCTGCAAGCGTCTGGCCGAATCAGGCCAGGATGTTTTCCTGCTGTTGGACTCGATTACCCGTTTGGCTCGTGCGTTCAATAAATGGGTCGGCGACAACCGTGGCAACAGCGCTATCATGTCCGGCGGTATCAACGTCAAAGCGATGGACATTCCTAAGAAGTTGTTTGCCACCGCTCGTTCCTTTGAAGAAGGTGGTTCGCTCACCATCGTCGGTACCGCTCTGGTCGACACCGGCAGCAAGATGGACGAAGTGATCTTCCAAGAGTTCAAGGGTACCGGCAACATGGAACTGGTCCTCGATCGCAAGTTGGCCGACCGCCGCGTCTGGCCGGCAATCGATATTTCGCAGTCGGGTACCCGTCGCGAAGAACTGCTGCTGACCGAGGAAGCTCTTAATGCTGTTGTCGCCTTGCGACGTACGCTGACCTCAATGCATCATATCGATGCGATGGAACAGTTGACCAAGCAGTTGGGCAAGTACGAGAACAACGATCAGTTCATCAGCCTGATTGCCAACAGTCGCGATCGTTATCAGTAACGACTGAGCCCAATCCAGCTAACTCATTCGGAGCCGCTCGATATCGACGGCTCCGTTTTTGTTGCGCCAAGCTGTTTTTGGTCTCGCCAGATCAAGAACACAAAGAGCGGCACTGCGGCAAGTGCCGCCAATTGATAGGCGGTTAAGCCCAATGCGATGACCGGTTCCGGGCGAAGCCACTCGGTGAAGAAGCGATACGTCATGTAAGTAATTAGGTAGATCTTGAACAACTGTCCAGGAAACATCTTCTTTCGCCAGAGCACAAAAAAAACCGCGGCGCACGTCAGGTGAAAGATCGACTCATAGATCTGGGCCGGGTGCCGCAGCAACTGCCCCCCATCCGGAGCACCAGGAAAGGCAACGCCCCATGGCAAGCTGCAAGCCTGGCCGAAACAACAGCCGGCGACAAAACAGGCCCATCGTCCGATACCGATAGAAACAGCCACCGGAACGACAAAGCTGTCGCCTGTCTTAGTGCGGACATCAAGAATCCACTTGGCCAGTTCCACACCAAAGTACCCGCCCAGCAGTCCGGCAATGATCGTCTTGCCATGGGCAAACCAAGCCGTCCCGTCAAGCATTCCTTCCCAGTCGTACATCGCGAAGGGAAGTTTCGCGCCAATCATCGCTCCGCAAAAACCACCCAGTGCAATGCCTGCCTTTTCCCACCAGGCAAGTTCCAGCTTCTCTTGAAATAGCCGCAACAGGATAAAGCCGACGACAATCGCCACCAGCATGATCGCCATGTAAGCCAATTGGGTCATCACGAACTCTCCACTGCCGTCTTCAGCGGAGGCAACTCCACGTGGCCGTCGCGATACAAAACGTTATAAGCACAGAACGGTACGACATGCCCGCTCGGCAGCAAGTGATGCACGCAGCATTTCATTACTCGTCGGACGTCAAAGTTGTATACATCTAAGAAGGAGGTGATCATGATGCGAAAGACATCTTCCGCTCCAAGCTCTTCCTGCATCGCCCGGGCAAAGAAGTCGACGGCGGCCTCGGCATGGCGTGGGTCCGAGGTGTTCAACGCGCCGATCAGTTCGTCAATCGGACTGTTGCTGCTCAACACCGGCAGAGCCGAACCGCTAGAGGAGGGCGGGGGAGCACAACTTCCGCCAGGACAGCATGCCTCGCGAACCAGGTAACGCTCCAATAGTTCTTTGACAGCGCCCCGCTGGAAAGAGATTCCCCCGGAAAGCAGGTCCAAATGCTCCGCCGCCTTGATGAAACGCATCAGTGGAACCAACTCCCCGTTGCGGCGATAGGCGTACGCCATCTGATGGCAGTTGGGATGAGCACACGGAAGCGGCATGAAGTCGGCTTCAGTGTACATGCCAGATGTTTGATCGACGATCCCGCGAATGACATCGGGAAAGGTAATCCGGTTCTCCAATTCTTCTGGCAGAACATGTCGGCCCGAATAGGTAGCCGGTTGCAAGCTGAGCCCGGTGATCCATGGCCGTGTCGCGCAGTAACGCACGAGATCGCCGAGTTCGTCATCATTCACGCCAGGCTGTAGGGTCGAAACCAAGTTCACATGCAGCCCCGCTTCGCCACAGCGTTCGACGGCCTTGAGCTTGGTCTCGACCAGTGCCTCGCCCCTTAGCTGAAGTGAAGTCTGGTCGCGGAAACCATCAAACTGCAAATAGACTTCCACCCGATCACACCGCTGGGCCAAGAAATCAAGCGTTTCGCGGTCGTGCGCCAGCCGAATGCCGTTGGTGTTAATCATCACGTAATCGATTGGCTGCGACAGGGCGTAATCAACAATTTCGCGGAAGTCCGGATGAATAGTCGGCTCGCCCCCGGAGATTTGCAGCACTTCCGGGTTCCCTTCGACCTCGACGTAGCGATCGATCGTTTGCTGGCACTGCTGGATCGTCAGATGCTTTCCGCCAGGGCCGCTCGAAGCGTAACACATCGGGCAGGCGAGATTGCAGCTCGAGGTGATTTCCAATAACCCAATGCAAGTGTGTTGTTCGTGCTCGGTACATAGTCCGCAATCGAGTGGGCAACCCTTGTTTGGCTCGACACCAAACTCACGCGGAATCTTACCAGGCACATTGAACTGCGTCTGGTCGTACCACGCAACGTCGGAGCAAACGTAGTCGTCGCGACTCCCGTGCACTTCACATCGCTTGCGGAAATAAACCCTGTTGCCACGGGTAATAATCTTCGCCGGGACTACAGCATGACATTCGGGGCAAAGACTTTGCGTCACGCCGAGTACGGTATAGTCACGAAAAGCATGATTCATAGGGAGTTACTCTCTCGGACTCAGATCAAAATAGCGGTGGGCCCGCTGATCGATAGAACGTATTCCATGTCTAAAACCCTCCTGACGCCGCGATCACCATAAAGCAAAATGCCAACAAGGCGATAATGGCTGCAATACCTAACAGCACCATGGCACCTGCGGAAACGATCAACGCCGAAAAACACATGGCAATGCCACGCAACCAAGGGTTCTCACTTTGATTCCCCTTGAGAATCATCACGCCAACGCCAATGCAAAGCGGCGCAACGACGATTAAGTACGGCAGCAAAACCCCAGGCTCTTCCGCATACACACCTAGCCCGACGACCATCGCCCCAAGGCCCAAGAAGATGAAAGCCCAAATCCCGAATATGCGGCCCACGCGATCTTGCCGGGGACGATCGATCGGAGAAACGATTTCAGCCTCGATTAATTCGTCTCCTTCGTAAAGGGGACGACGGCAGATCCAGCAGGCGTTGGCGAACGTGTTGTTCTCAGCACCGCACTCAGGGCAGTTAATGTGAGGCAAATCAGTACGAGTCATTTCGCCTCCTTTGCCTGAGCGTGCTCGAGTCGGTCGTGAAACTGCTGGGCGAGCGGTCTGGCCAGACGAACGATCTGACCGACGACGATCCCAGTCCCTCCCAGACATGCCAAGGAAACGCCTTGTTGTACAAGCGGAACGACATGATTGGCATCGAACCATGTATCATCCACGGCGCCGACCGTTCCCACGTAAGCAGCCATCGCTCCGAGTGTTGCCAGCCAGACGAGTCGCAAGTCAAATCGCAACCCGGCCATGGCAATCACCAGGTAAAATGCCCCGGTCAACGAAGTTGCCATCGGACCGCCCGCGACACTGACAAGCAACGCAATCGCAAGCAAGTCAACAATCGTGGTTACAAAGGGCAACCACACCGGCAAGACTCGCTTCAAGACGAGAAGCAAAACGAGTAGGGAAACCACGATCAACAGCACCGCGGCTCCGGTCGCGACACGCTGAAATAGAAGGTTCGCATCCTGGCCTTCTTCACTCAGCGAAAGAAAGTGAGCGACCTGGCAACCGTAAAGGACAATGACGGCGATCACTCGTAACAGGAGCACTCGCAATTCGCTCGCATAAGTTTGCCAGCGTCGAACAATAAACCATTGGCGATCCGCCACTGGTGAGTCGTGTTGAGAAGCAACGTTCATACAAGAGTTTTTCAAAGTGCGAATTCGTATCAGGACATGCGCAACTCAATATAACGAGCTTTGGGAAACATAAGCACTAAGTACCCGCCTGCGACTCGTCTTCTTTCACTTCAGGCTGAGTGGAAATGCCTCGCAACGTGAGGCGGAAGCAAAGCACGAAGGAAATCAAACCAGCGATTAGCCCGATCGGCACACCTCCGTAGAGCATATTGGCAAGGCCATATTCATCCGCCTTAGGGAAAACACTGTACGCGATCATCGCCCCTGCCCAGCAAACGGCATAAAAAGCAATGCCGGTCGCGATCCAGATGGGGATCATGATTAGTGCGGATATGAAAAGAGCACTTGCCTGGTCCCATCCTGCCGGCCAGTTCCCCGTGGCTTGAAACTCTCGACGCATCGCAAGAATGGCTCGTAAGTTAGCCGGCACCAGGATCATTGCCGCCAGCACGCCTATGCCAGGCGAAAGAATGAAAAGGCCGATAATCAGCAAGACGGAGAACCCTGCCGCAGCGAGCGTGCCATGATAGGCTCCCTCTGGAACATCGGCCTTCGTCTCGGCCGCGGCACTTTCGGACTCGGGCGACTCGAAGGGGTTCGGCTCTTTTTCCGACTCTGACATCACCAAGCCTGACTTTTTCTTCGGAAACGTGACCAGGGGCAGGATTAACCCTCGCCCATGATACGCGATAACGGCCCCCATTGCGGTCAAAATCCATCGCCGCTATTCTCTAGGATCGCACGATCAGTTAAGATGCACCGTGAACCACGAGCCCCCGTCAGGCCTCCCTTAGGGAAGCTTTACGGTGCATCTACCTGGAGGGTAAGCGAATGGTTAGCGGTCACATTGGAAATGTGATGCCCCCTTGTGGGGTTGCGAGTTCGAGTCTCGTGCCCTCCGCTTCAAGCCGTGATGGATAATCCCTCACGGCTTTTCTCTTGCGCAATATTCTTCATCGCAATCCTCCTCTTAAAGGCCCTGATGGCACCTCAAAGGCGAAAATCCGTTAGAAGTAAGCCGGAATAAATCTTTTTATTTCTGAAAGCCCCGGATATAATTCACAGGATGCCGAAGAGATTTTGCAGCGAGGGCCTCGTACTCATCTCAAGCCCTCCTTACTTCGGCCAGCTTTTTCCTTATCTCGTTTCACGTATTGCTTTCTGTTTCTATTGTCCGCACGGATGTTGAGACGCTTTTCATCTTCTACTTCTTAAAGCAACTTTTTTGCGAGGCTAAGAATGTCCTTATCTGTAAGTCCATCTCGACGCTCAGGTTTTACGCTGGTCGAACTTCTGGTGGTGATTGCCATCATTGGAGTTTTGATCGCCTTGCTCTTGCCAGCCGTTCAGCAGGCGCGCGAAGCGGCTCGGCGGATCCAGTGCAACAACAAGATGAAGCAGTTAGGCTTGGCACTGCACAACTACCACGACACCTATCAAAAGTTCCCTGCCGGCGCTCAAATGGGCGATGGTAAGACGGTGAGTTGTACGACCTCAGGACGTGGCATTCCTTGGACCGTCGCCATTCTTCCTTTCTTGGAATTGACGAACCTATACGATCAGGTCGACATGACGGCCGAGTTCGTTTCCTCGAATGCCGAATCACCGACCAGTGGTGCGAACCGAAACGTATGGAAGACATCGGTTGAGGCGTTTCATTGCCCATCGTTTCCAGCGGAGGCTGTTGATAAGAATCACACCAACTACTACGGCGTGATGGGTGGTGGCGATACGTCGCTTGGCAACTGCCAATCCAGCAATGCCGGACGACGATTCTATATCAACGGTATCTTGTTCCAGAACTCGCGGACAAACTTCGCAAGCATTGTCGACGGTAGCTCCAATACCTTCCTGGTCGGCGAATCACGCTATCAACTATTGGATGGCGGACGCGGCGACTCGCACTGGTTGGGCTGGGCATCGACCAATCGTGGTGGTGGTTCGGCGACAACCGGCAATCTGGCAGCTGCGCAGATTCAAATCAACAGCTGTGCTGGTAACTGTAACGGTGATCGGTACGACACCACCTTCGACAGTGCAGGTGGTAGTTACACGGTTCCTGGCGGCTTGGGCCAAGGTCTGCACCAACGAACATTCGGCAGTTATCATCCCGGCGGATGCCTCTTCCTGCTGGGTGATGCTTCGGTGCACTTCCTGAGTGAAACAATGGATTTGACGGTCTACAGAAACCTGGCAATTCGCGACGACGGCAATGTCGTGTCAGTCACGAATTAGGTCTTAGGCCGCGTCTACTTTGTTCCTAACTTCGGCTCTGTTACCACAGGAATGCCATGCGATCTCTTTCTTCACTCCGAATCTATTCCGGCGGCGTGCTTGCCCTGGCAGCGTTGCTGTTGGCCGGGTGCGGAGCCGAGAAGGCATCTGACGTCTTCTCGGTTTCGGGCAATATCACGTACGACGGAAAGCCAATCCCTAAAGGCAATATCTCCTTCGCGCCTGACGCCTCGCAAAACAATCAAGGCCCAGGTGCATCCGCGGAAATCAAAGATGGCAAGTACGAAATGATGCCGGGCAAGGGCATCAGCGGTGGACCCTACGTCCTTGTTATCAACGGGTATGATGGCGTGCCCGTCGCCAGCGGCGAAGGGGGCATGGATCCGAACGGAAAAGTGCTCTTCGAGTCGTATCGAATGACTGTCGATCTTCCTAAGGAGGATTCGCAACAGGATCTCGAGGTACCTAAGCAGAAGTAATTCTGCTGCCTGGCCAAACTGTTCATCACCATAAGCAGCTCCCATGAACCCGTGGGACCTGCTTTTTTTGTTTAGACAGCGGACCGATTCGCTGGTACAGGCAAAGAATACAATGAACCTTTTGCCGGAAGTCGGTATCGAACCCATATCCCGGCAGCCGGCACTTCCGCTGGCCAGTCGAATCACGTAAAACAGGTCTCTGAAACGATTTGCCCTCGTAGCTCAGGGGATAGAGCGACGGTTTCCTAAACCGCAGGTCGGAGGTTCGATTCCTCCCGGGGGCACTTAGTCGTCTACCGGCGCGTTCTTCCCAGACCATGTGTAGCTTATCCGCCTGGGACACTTTTTGGCCTGACCAAGCCAATTCTATTACCGACACCGCACGTCCTTCATCAAAGCGGCGGTGAACGAGAAGCCTTTGTCGATGAGGGTAGAGTCCGGCTTTTCGAGCCGAACTAAAAAAAATGCCCCCGGCACACGGCATTAAATCCGTGCACCGGAGGCACCCTTGGAGTTGGCCCGTTACAGCATAAAGTTTGACTGCTGAACGGCTGCCCTTGCCCACTCGTTTCCCTGATTTCTAACTTACTGACATTTTCCCGGTTCAACAGGAACGCAACCGGCACGCTCGGAGACACCTACCTCTTTGCTTGCTCAAATCCAATTTTCTGTCCTATTTCTACGAAACGACAATTTTGGTGTCACATTATTCACGTCTTTTTCGCTTATCTACTTAGAGGCACGACGACAGCACATCATCCAGTTCATCGATCGTGAATGCTTAATTGAGTTGTGATGTGTTGAGTAATTTGAGTTTCAGCGGTTGGGGTTTTCACCTTGTGGTTTGTTAGGGGAAACGCCAATAAAGTCTCTTGAAATTGGTTGCTCACCGGAACTTCGCAAATCTTAACAAGGGCGCAATAGCTACCCTACACATGGCCAATACCGGCCCCCACTTGGCAGGTTGTCACCATTGGCAACCGTGAATACAGTGACACAGGCATCGAACGCGTGTGAAGTGAATCACCTTCGCTCGATCGACCGCCGGGACAGGAAAGCTTACGAGGAACAATGAATCGAGCTTACGCGTGTAATCGAGATTTCTTGCGGCATCTCCGATTGCAAAACGGGTGGACGCAGGCCGATTTGGCCAAACGAGCAGGCTACAGCGAGCGATTGATCAGCAAAGCCGAGGCTGGTGTTCCTATTGCGCGAGACACCATTGTCGATCTCGCCGATGCGTTCAGCGAGATCAATGAAGAGCCGATCTACTGGGAAGACCTTGCCAGCGATCCGATCCAGCTCGCGCAGCGCTATCTCGACACGATTCATTTTTACCAGAAGGATTCGGTCGACCATCTTCTCGACTTCCTCGACCAGGATGTTGTCTTTCGAATTGCAGGCGATCCTGCTCAAATCCCGTTTGCGGGTGAGCATTCTGGGATCGATGGCGTCCGTAAGTTTTTCGACATCTTTTTTACGGTCCTCGAGGTTCCCAAAGATCACGACTACAACCAGCATTATCAAGTGATGGGACAAGGTCCCAACGCGATCATCTGGGGCGAATCTTGGATACACCCCATCGGGCAACCGATGGATCAGCCGATTCGCGTTTCCAACTTGCTCGTGTTTCGGCGGGGAAAATTAGTGTTGCTCGATGACTGCTACGACACGGCGGCCGGGGCTGCTCGCTTGAACGGCTCCTCGAAGGGGTAATCCGGATTGGCTTGTGAGGGGATTATTGCCCTCGTTCCAACTCGTCTCTCAGTCGGTGTTCTGCTTCGCGGATCTCACCGGTCGGATCTTGCTCTGCAAAGTCTTCTGTCTCAAAGATGGGACGTATCTCGACGTCTGACTCTTCTCCTTCGGTCGGGCATGGACAGCGTTTTAGCCAGTCGATCGCTTCCTGCATCGAGTCGACTTTCCAGATCCAATATCCGGCAATCAATTCTTTGGTTTCCGTGAACGGGCCGTCGATCACCGTCCGCTGGTCTCCGGAGAAACGCACGCGAACTCCCTGAGAACTAGGCTTCAGACCTTCTCCGGCTTGCATCACCCCAGCGGCAACTAACTCCTCGTTGAATTTGCCCATTGCCTGTAGCAGTTCGGCACTGGGCATAGCACCAGCTTCCGAATGTTTCGACGCTTTCACGATGACCATAACTCGCATAGGAACTTCCTTTTTTTTTTGGATGAAAACCTTCGTGGGAAACTCTAAACTCACCCGATAGTCGTTCGACACGCTCGATAATCGACAAAGGGTACAGAATTCTTTGCGATTGATCTCCTCTCACTTCAAGGAATCTCATCGTGACCGCCTTCAAACCGGAAAGCTATAACTCTGCATCTCCCTATCTGATTGTCAAAAGTGCCGATGCCACCATCGAATTCCTCAAGCAAGTTTTCGACGGAAAGCCACTCCGACGTATTCCCCGAGAAGATGGAGGCGTTATGCATGCCGAAGTACGCATTGACGATTCGGTGATCATGATGGGGGAAGCAGCTGAACATTGGCCTGCGGTCAATTCGCATGTGCACGTTTACGTACCGGACGTCGACGCAACCTACCAGAAGGCACTCGCCGCAGGCGGAACCTCCATCATGGAGCCGATGCAAAGAAGCGAAGAAGATGACAAGCGGGGCGGGGTGGTCGACCCCAACGGCATCAGTTGGTGGATTGCCACCCAGCCTGGTTAGTCATCCAGGCTCGATGATTCCATTGGTGCTTTCGTAAGCGTCACAAGCTTTAGCCGTACCACCACGGAATGAGAATCACGCACATGACCAGCACCAAGAACGTGAACGGCGTTCCGATTTTCAGATAGTCGCCAAACTTATACTCACCTGGCCCCATCACCAACGTGTTCACCGGGGAGGCCACTGGAGTCATGAACGCGGCCGAGGCTGCAATCGCGACCGTCATTACAAAAGGATACGGTGAAACATCCAACTGCTTGGCAATACTCATGGCAATTGGGGCCATAAGAATGGCGGTTGCCGTGTTCGAGATGACCAGGCTAAAGCCAGTCGTCAGCACAAACAGGACTGCGATCAACACATGCGTTCCTGCCCCGTCCAACGTGCGCATCAAGAAGCTGACGGCCATCTCGATGCCATGAGTTTTCTCAAGCGCGATTGCGAATGGCATCATTCCGACGATCAGGAAGATACTTTGCCAACGGATCGACTTGTAAGCTGTTTCGACATCCAAGCAGCGGAACAGTCCTAGAAGTAGGCAAGCGATCAAAGCGGCAATCGCATTGGGCACGATGCCTGAAACCATCAGCACAATCATGACGGCTAGAGATGCAAGTGCCCATGGTGCTTGCGAGTGGGCAGGCGCGATGTCATCACTTTCCACCGGCATCGAGAGAACTAAGAAGTTTCGCTTTTGCGTCCTCAGATAATGGATCTGTTTCCAAGGACCGATCACCAACAGGATATCACCAGGACGTAGTTTTTCGTCAGCGATGGCACCCGTAATTGCTTCTCCGCCTCGCCGTAACCCAATGACGCTAAGCCCGTGAATGGTGCGGAACTGCTCTTCTACAATCGTGCGCCCAATCAAGCCTGACTCAGGCACCACAGCCACTTCCGCCATCCCGACATTTCGAGATTGTTGACTGAAGTAGGTCCCCTCGATTGGCAAGACGACGAGTCCGAGTTCGTCGACAAACTTCTCCAAATCGTTCTCGGGATAGACCAAATCGGCCAGCAGTACGTCACCCGGACGAATCTCGGTCTGCGAGATCGGATTGAGCAAATAGGTCTTCCCGCGACCTTGACGCTCGATGCCAATCAAGTTCACGCCGTTGCGCTGCCGCAGATCGAGTTCGCCCAGCGTTCGTCCTACGAGCTCGGAAGAGTAGGGAACCTGCAAACGAAAGGCACGGTTTTGCAGCTGATACTCATCGATGAACGACTTGAGGGTTCGCCGACGAGAATTCGACATCGTCGTTAAGCTTTTGGCCGTCAACCAATGCCTTGCCAACAGCATATAACCGACGCTCACTACCAGGATCGACAGCCCCATCGGCGTAAACGAGAAAAAGTTGAAGCCCTCGCGTCCTTCACTTTTAAGAGCACTATCAACAATCATATTGGGCGGCGTCGCCACCAGTGTCATCATCCCGCTGATCAATCCTGCGACACTAAGCGGCATCATCATGCGTCCAGGATGAATATTCAGGCGCGACGTCACGTTCAGCACGACAGGGATGAAGATCGCAACGATCCCTGTCGAACTCATCACGCTTCCTAGCAATCCAACACTCAGCATGAGCAGAACGACTAGCTTCGCTTCGCTGCTACCGGCTTTTCGGGCAAGCCATTGGCCGACCTGCAGCGCGATTCCAGTCCGCGTGATCCCTTCGCCGATGACGAACAACGCCGCGATCAGTACGACGTTCGGATCAGAAAAGCCTGCGAACGCTTCGGGTACGCTAATAATGCCAAAGACGGGCAGCGCAACCATGGCCGACAAAGCCACAATATCCATGCGCGGCCAGTCGAGAATGAACAGCACGATGCATACCAGAAGCAGTCCAAGTACGACCGCCAAATCCCATGGCATCGCTTTTTACCTTTCCCATCACCAACGGTCGAAGCAATCGGAATTAACCTTCCTTTTCGACCGGGTGTCCTTCCTTGTTGATGGAATAAAAGTGCACGTCTTGTTGCGGGTACGGAATCGAGATGCCAGCTTCATCAAAGCGCCGTTTTACTTCTCGTGTAACTTCCGTCTTCACCTGCCACCAGTCCGAGGTCTTCGCCCAAGGCCGGCAAACAATATTCACCGATGATTCGCCCAGGTCGTGCGTGACGACCTGTGGCTCTGGCTTCTTCAAGACTTTCTCGTGACCGTTGACGACATCCAGGATGATCTGTTCCGCCTTCTCGAAGTCGTCGTCGTACCCAATGCCAAATTCCATATCAACACGGCGCGTGTGGTTGGCGGTAATGTTGGTGATCACGTTGTTCCAGATTTCGTTGTTGGGAACATAGATCGTCTGGTTATCGAACGTTTTGAACCGCGTTGAAACCAGGTTCATTTGATCGATGACGCCTGTGATCCCGCCGGCGGTGACGACATCCCCGACATCGAACGGCCGATTCACGAGGATCATTAAGCCACTGGCAAAGTTGCTGAGTGTCCCTTGGAGCGCCAAACCAACGACCAGACCAGTCGCCCCGATCGCGGCAATCACGGGAGTAATATCGATCTCTAACGCCGTCAAGGCAATCGCGAAACCGATGACCAGCACAATATCCTTAATCATCCGAGCAATCAGTTGCTCAGCGAGCTGGCTGAGCTTCAGCTTTTTCTCAAGAAGCCAATTTGTGACCCATTGAACGATTTTCGCAACCACCCAACTGATCAGAAGGATCAAGAGAAACTTGGCAACATTCCAGAACAGCCGTTGACCACCCTCTTTGGAAAGAAGCCAGCCGGTTATTGCTGCCCAGGTAGCCTTCGCGTCGGACGTATCTACATCAATACCCGATACTGCAAGGATGTACTTGCGGTATTCTTCGACGTCGCCTCCCTTCTTTTCGAGCGAATACAAAACGACTTCCAGTCGGTCGACAAGCGCAGCCCTTTGATCCTGGAGCGAATTGATATCATCTAACAATCGATCCTTTGTGTTGGCCGCAAGATCGACGTTCATGGGGTCTTCTTCGGCCTCCGCCTCGTCTGGGTTGGGCTCGACATTCACATCGGGTTCGTCTTCAATGCCCAATTTTTCCTGGGCGGCATCCGTGATCTCCTTAGCTTCCTCTTCGACGAGTGCCTCGGCTTTGTCCTTCACTTCCTTGGCCTGTTCGAGCAGGTGCTTTGCCGCACTTTCATCCCCGGCCGCCATCGCCTCGTTGGTTTTCTTGACTCCCCGCTGCACAGCCGAGATCTGCTTGCCTTTGGTGACCAGCAGCTTGAACCAAGTTTCCGCTTCCCCTTCAAGCTCTTGCTTGGTCAGTGGCTTGACCATGATCTTGAGCTGATCAAGCGGGATCTCAAGATCGACCGTCGTTATCGGGACATATTTCTCTTCAGCAGGATTTTCATCTTGTGCCCAGAGTGGCATCGCTATGGCAGTTGCTAATAGCAGACCAATTGCCAAGCATCGAAACGGCATTTCGCACTCCCCCAATCAACGCGGTTTTCAAAGATAGCCCCGTCAGCGAATTTTCAGAACCAAGATATTTGCGAGGCTTGCCTCCATCTTGTGAGTCTTCGCCTACCGATGCAACCCTTGCTCAGGGCTTCAACTCTTGGTCTCGGCCTCGGGTCCTTTCCAAAGTTCTTCTTGCGTTGATAAATGAGCCGTTATCCATCGTGTATAGGCGAAGAGGTAGTCGCTCAGGCGATTTGCAAATGCCAACACCCATGGCTCAATCGGTGAAAGTTCGTGCCGGCGAACCAGGACACGTTCCCATCGACGGCAAACAGTTCGCGCGACATGAGCATGCGCGCCCAACATGCAATCGCCAGGGATGGTGAAGCCATCGATCGCATCGAACGTCTCTCGATACCGGTCAATGCGATCTTCCAGAAACGTCACTCGGGGATCGCTCGTCGCGTCATAGCTCTGGGCATCAGACGCAGGAGGCTTAGCACTCGCCAGTACGGCTCCGGCCTCGTAGAGAGTATTTTGAATCTTCCGAAATATCTCATCCGTCTCCGCAGCAATTTTTGAGTTGGGGCGTGTACGGGGATCAGTGGCATAAGCCCGAACCACCCCCAAGAAGCTGATCAACTCATCCGATTCGCCGTACGACTCGACCTCTAACGACGACTTGGAAACCTCAACTCCGCCAGCCAAGGCAGTTGAGCCTCCGTCACCGGCTCGTGTATAGATTCGATGGATGTGAATCGACATGGAGCTGCTCCACGGGTAAAACTGAGAACCTATCCTTTTCCCCATCATCGCAAATGGGCCCGTCTAAGAAAATGGCGGCCACCGAGGAACGGTCAGCTAGATGGACCTGCAATCCGTTACGATAGTCAGTCTGATACTGACTTCGATCCACATTCTGGGCATTTTCGCCGCGATCGATGCGATCATGAAGTCACGGACTTCCCAGGGTGCGATTGCCTGGATGATTCTGCTGATCCTGGTCCCGTATGTCGCGTTTCCCTTCTATTGGATCTTCGGCCGCAGTAAGTTTCAGGGGTACGTCAATACGCGGCGAATTCGGGCCAAGGACATTAAGGAAAACACGCAAACGTTTCGGGCAGTCGACCCCGCCGTAGTTGCCGACTTTCATGAGCAGCCTGAAAAGCTCGTCCTGGAACGCTTGGCCGACTTCCCCTACACGCACTCGAACGCAATTCGACTGCTGGTCGACGGGGAGGCAACCTTCGATGCAATCTACGAGATGATCTCGGCTGCCTCCGAGTATGTTTTGTTTCAGACCTATATCTTTCGCGAAGATGGCGTCGGTAGGCGATTTACCGAGTTGCTGAAACGCAAAGCGAAAGAAGGGGTCGCCATCTATTTCCTTTACGATGAAATCGGCAGCTATCAATTGACTCGCAAGTTCCTGCATGAACTACGCGAGGCAAGCATTAACGTTCGACCTTTCCACACCACCCGTGGCAAAGGCAATCGGTTTCAGCTGAACTTCCGCAATCATCGCAAGATTATCGTCGTCGACGGCAAAGTTGCCGCGGTCGGCGGACATAACTTTGGTGACGAGTATCTCGGTTTGTCGAAGCGATTCGGCCCATGGCGTGACACGCATATGCGTATTCAGGGTCCGGCCGTTCAAGCAGTGCAGTGGTCGTTCATGGAGGACTGGTATTGGGCTTCCGGCAGCAGCTTGAACGTTAACTGGGAAGAAGAACCGGCTGAAGATGGCAACGAGGTGGCGTTAGTTATTCCGATGGGGCCAGCCGACACGATCGAAACGTGCGGTCTGTTTTTCGTTCACGCGATCAATTCGGCCGAGAAGCGGATCTGGATTGCCTCTCCCTATTTTGTTCCAGACAAGCAAGTGATCTGCGCACTGCAGCTAGCAGCCCTTCGCGGGTGCGACGTGCGAATCATGCTCCCAGAGCGTCCCGACCACTTGTTAGTTTATCTCTCCAGCTTTCACTTCATCTCGGAAACGGCGATCGCGGATCGCATTACGTTCTATCGCTATCAACCTGGCTTTCTTCACCAGAAGGTCATCTTGATCGACGACGAGATGGCCGCAGTCGGTACTGCGAATCTTGATAACCGCTCGTTTCGCCTCAATTTCGAAATCATGGTGGCGGTCGTGGGCGGAGAATTCGCTCATGCTGTCGAAGCAATGCTCTTGGAAGACTTCAAACATTGTCGGGAAGTCGATCCGCAAGAGATTCAAAAACGTTCGTTCTGGTTTCAGCTTGCCGTGAGTGGTTCTCGGTTGATGTCGCCGATCCAATAGCCTGCTAGCAGCAGCATTAACCGTAACATCGGCAAAGTTTACTTAACCGGAACCTGTCTGACGTCCGAAAACGAGAAGGTGGCTTTGTCTTCATCAGCAGAGGGCAGGGCACGCCAATCGTACCTTGTGGAACTGCCACTTAGATTTTGCGGACGGATATCATGCCAGCATCGCTTCGCCCCAACTTGCTCGCGACTCTCACCCTCGCGACGACCGTTAGCATGACCGGATGTATTTTCCCGTTCACCCGGTCAAATGATACCAAGCTGGCAGAGATTGTCGCAGAAGACGCACAACCACAAGCCGAAAAGGAAGTTGCCGCCGCGCCCAAGCCGCAAGGGGAAAAGAAGATGCCCCCGTTTGCGCGTTTCCTAGGTGGAATGTTCGGTGGTGAAAGCACCCCGCAATCTGAACCGGAACCGGAACCGGATCCGATCACCACAACTGCTGCGGAACCAACCCAGCGTGTCGCAGCCGTCCCAGTCAAGTCGACAGCTCCAGAGCCGAGCACCGTTCTGCCCGCTCAAGAATTGGTAGAAGCAAAGCCCCAGACGCCAATCTTCAATCCACCGAACAACCAAATGCCGGTTGTGGTAACTCCGGAAACGAATCCTATGGCAGACAAGCCAGATGTCGTTTCCAAGTTCACCCAAAAGGCAACGCAGATGATCGAGTCTCCGCGACCCGAGGTCGTTGTCCAACCAACAGTTACACCACAATCGCAGCCCCAGCCGCAACCCGCACCACAAGCAGTTCCTGCCCCGCAGGTTGCCAAAACGACGCCCGTAAAACTAGGCGACGAGGCTCTGGATGCTCATGCCCGAGCACCATGGGGCGAGAAAAAGCTGCTTGAGAAGGCCATGGCCAATAGTTCAACCAACAGCACAACGCTTGAGCACTCCTTGGAATTGGCGTTGGAAACCGTGCGGCGAGAGCGACTTGGTGAAGGGCCAGCCCCAACGACTCAACCGGCAACTCCGAAACCAGAAATGACCGCCCATGTCGAAATCGAAGAAACGCCTTCCGTTCCGGCTCAGACAAAGTCCGCACCGCCATCGATGAAGGTCGCCGCCAACCCACTTCGCACTTCCAGTACGAAAACCGATTGGTCAGGCAGTTCACTTCGCAATAGCCAGCCGCAAACCATCGTGAACGACAAACTCGCTACGTATCCGAAGACCGACTCAAAATGGTCGCCTAAGCAGGAACAAAGTCAGCCGGCAGCGGAAGCCGTTGCTAAACAGGAAGAGCCTGCGGTGGAACCTCAACTTACGGTTAACCCGTATGCGAAGACTCCAGCAGAAGCAATCGCGGCAACACCGAATCCAGGCCCACAACTGGTCGACAACTCAACGGCAGCCGCCAAGACCGCAGAAGAGACACCGAGTACAACCGATGACATTCACTTTCAGTCGTCGCTTTTAAGCAAGCTGCAAGCGGCAAACCGTCAGGCCAAATGGGATTTCGAGACCACACCGCAAGAAACAGTGCCCACGGCTGAAGTGGCTAAGAAGCCAGAAAATGTCATGCCGCAGATTGTGGAAAAGGACGCCGCTCCTGAACCCGAGCTTCCTCTGGTTGCCACCAAGGAAACGGAACAGCCAACTGCCGAACCTGTCCCAGCCGAGCCCAAGACGACCATTAACCCATCGGTCGCTCAGGCGGAACCGAAAGAAGAACCTCAGGTGATCAAGCCGTTCATTATCGCGGAACCAGCACGAGCCACACCGGCTCGCGGTGGCTTGATTCGGGCAGCTACGCCCCAGCCGCTGGTTGTGGAGAACCAAGCCGGCAACCAGCAACAAGTATCGCCACAAGCTCCCAAGCAACTGCCGACTCTTGCTCCTGTCATACGAGCCAGTGACTACCAGAAGCCCTTACCAAGCAAGGGCGGCTCGAAGACTTACATTGTCAACTAGAGCTCAGCCCAATGCACATCGGCGCGTGTGAGCAGTCGGTCTGCGACAGGAATGTAATCGGGACGGTTGTCGATCAACAGTCTTGCGGCATCTCGCAAGGGGATGTTTCCGCCCGACTCCATCCAGATAACCTTAGGCAGTTTGGTTCCCAGCGGAGAACTACCGGCCAGGTGAGGAGCTGAAGTCGTCACCGTGCTATTGTCAGCCACCGACTCGGGCATAAACATCAGTCGCGAGACGGCTGGGCCTAGCTGAGTAAGGCGACAGCTGGACGAAGCGACGCGTTGCTTCCAGTCTGGTCCGTCTTCCAAAGAACTGAGGAACTGACTCTCGCTTCCTTCTTCTGAAGCATTGCGGCGTGCCAGGTCCTTGCCACACTCCATCATGACAGCAATAAGCTTGTTGACGCCGTTCCGTTCTTCGTGCAGCAAGTTGCAAAGCCCGCCATGCTCGGAATTCAGGATGTTGTCAATCTGGTTCTCCAGGACCAAAAGCTTCTCTAGAAACTTCGGGTCCTCCATCAGAGAAGTATCATCCAATGCCATCCGCTCGCGGGCCTTCATCTCGGCCATCTCTAAGCTGACGATTGTGTTTTTGATCCACATGTTGTCACGCATGATGGCGGTACGCAGATGCTGAAACACCTGACAGGTCGCCAGCACAATGACACTGTGGGTCCGCAGCAAAGCGTAATTGAGCCATAATGCTCGGAGCTCTGACATGCCGATCCGTCGATCTATTCCGCGTTTCGACGTTTGGTGAATTACCGGGAATAGGGCAGTTCTTACTTTTTCGACTTCCTGTTCGGTTCGATCGCCCATCGCACGGACTTTTTCTTCCAGTTCACTCAATCGCTGATCGACGACGACGGAAAGCTGTCTCACGCCTCTCACGCGGAACGAAGACTCATTGAGAATCAAATGAATCTGTTCGAGCACCTTCTTCTGATAGTGCGCCGCAATCTGACGGATATGCGGAGCGATTTCCGAGTGCAACGAAACGGCGATCAGCTTGCCTGGTTCGGCTTCCATGTTCGAGAGGCCGATCAACTGATCGAGCGAATCGAGGACGTGAATGGTCATCTCGGCAGATGAAGGCGGGATACGAGAGGAACTAATCTCATTGGCAAAGCGACCGACCGTTTCGCTGAAATAGTCTTCTGGTCGACCACCAATTTCGTCTTCCACTACCTGAGTGACCATGTCGATCACGCTCTCGAGACCGAACTCGCAATCCTGGAAGATCTTGGCCGAGCGAAGATCAAGGAGCCTTTGATAATGATCTGCTCGGGACGAATCCTTTGGATCGGTATCGTTTAAGTGTGCGAGTTTTCGTTGCTCTTTCTCGCCATGTCCCGTTCCGTGCCAGCGATGCAGCAACTCCATCGTGTAGCGAGCTGCTGCCAGATCGAGATGCCCGCTCGAGCATAACGCCTTACCAGCGAAAGCCCAGGCCGAAACAGATGGACCAGTGCCTTCACTCGATTCTTCCGAATCTCGAGAACGCTGAGCAACTTCGCGGCCTTCGTACACGTTCATGTACAGCAGGTCGGCAAGGTCGTGAAGATCGACCGGCACATTCCTTGCTTCAGAACCGCCTGTCTCAAACATCGTGATCTGTTTCGAGATCTTTTCGGTCCAGCGCTGCGGCGGTATTTTCGTGACGGCGTCGCCAGGATACTCACCGGTGACTTGGAAGTGATATAGCTCACGCAGACACGCATAGGTGTTGCAGCGTGCGAGGTCTTGCTGTTCGGTTCCGTTGGGCGTTGCATGAATCAGCCAGAGCGAAACGTCGTCGACGCTGCCGCCGAACTCTTCGATGACCTCTTGCGCCAGTGCGAATGCGTCCCAAACCATACCACTGCCGGTTCCACCGCTACTGCTCATGACAAGCACGATACGCGGCTTCTCTTGCCACGCGAAGTGTTCGTTGCGAGGATCCATGTTGCCCCGAGCGAGATCAATCGCATCGGCCAAGGCATCGCGGATCTGCTCTCGCAGACGCCCCGCGTGATCAGCAAACGCAAGTCGGCCCAGCGGACGCATGCCTTCCGTTTTCAGGGACAATGGAATGTTGTAAAGCCAACGCCGGCTCATCGACTTGGTCAAATGACGCGAGAGGTTGCGATATGCCTGAGGGCGGCGCAGCGGCATTTCCACGGTCGAAAGGGAAGGGGTTCCGGCTGCGGCCCCGAGTTGCCCGGTGCTCTGCACCAGGTCGGTCGTATCCGTATCAATTGCCACACAACGGCACCAATGCTGTTCTGTATGCGTGCCAACAAGCTCCAGACGGCGATCCACAAAGTGACGAATAATGCGACTTCCTAAGCCACCGATACCTAGAACCACGCTGGGACGTAGCTCGCGTTGGTCGCGATTATCGGCAAACGGAGGAAGAACGCTTTGCTTGCGAGGCGTTATCTCCTCCCAAATATCGCCTGACCGTGTTTGCCGTGGTCGGCTATCCTGGCTCAAGCGGATCGTTTGAGGATCGATGTCTCCTGAAGATTGTTTGGAGTCACTCGACTCGGTGTCGTTGCAGCTGATCGTCTTTGTGTCGGTCTTGGAGGACTCGACCGGTTCATACGCACCACTACGTACCTGGGGAAGGTGGGCAATACTATCGGCGTCGATCAACGCCCTGATCATTTCTGCGCAATTGCGATAGCGTTCCGTTGGACTTTTCGCAAGCGCCTTGGACAGGATGTCTCGATCACGCGGAGGAAGCGTGTTTAGCCGCGGTGGACTATTAAGATGCTGGGCGGTCAACTGGGCCAGGTTGCGACCAGGGAAGGGAAGGGTGCCGGTCAGCATCTCCTGGTAAACAATAGCCAAGCTGTACTGATCGCTCTGCCGCGTCGGCTGATCGTTGAACACTTCAGGCGAAGCGTAGAGTGGTGTCAGGCCGGCCATCATCGAGGCCGTCACATCCTGGATGGATTTGACCAGGCCAAAGTCGGCAACCTTGGCATGATTGCCGATAATGAGCAAGTTCTCGGGCTTCACGTCCAAATGCTGAAGCGAATGAACATAAGACATGTAGTCCAACGCTTCAGCTGCGTCAGTCATGTATCGCAGCAGTTCATCACGAGGAATGCCAGGAAGCCCCTCCTTGCGACACTCGTCGAAACGATCCTTCAAGCAGCAGTCGGCCAGTTCGGTGACGACCACCAACTGGGAATCGATCACATCGATCCGTTCCAAAGAAAGGAGAAATGGGTGGCGAAGGTCTTTGATTCGGTTGAGCGCCTTCAGCTCACGCGAGGCTCGGGCTTCGTCATGGAAACCGAACACCAACTTGACGGCCTTGGAAAGACCGCCGGGCGCATCGGCTCGCCAGACTTCGCCGTAGCCACCAGCTCCAATTCGTTGTACGAGACGATATCCGTCAACTTCTCGTACGTTTGTACTTGTCTCAATCGACACGATTAGGGACCTTATCTCGGCTCTGGGAGTGCGATCGTCGCAAGGGAATACCCAGTTGTATATTGGCACGCACTAATGCGTTTAGCTTTCACAAGGAACCTCGCTCCCAAGGAAGCGAGGCTTGTTAATGGACGTCCTTGTCCCCCGAACCATCAAGCATTGCTTCAGGCGGGAAAGCGAACTACCGCATGGAATCCCATCTGCTCCAAAGCCTGATTGTCCGGTCCACTGGCACCTGATTGGGCGAGTGCCTGGCAACCGGTGGACGAAATCTCCTGAATGAATTCGTGAATGCTATTGGCAACCGCTGGGCTGCGTGAAGTCGCCGACAAGGCACTGGCGGCAACCCCGATCATCGTGCAGTGCTCAAGCACATCCGAGACAATCGGCGGTTTGAATTGATCAATTCCCACGACGGCCAGATGAATGCCCATGCCACGCAGATCTTCGACAATTGGGTTATCAATCAAGTTGGCTTCCCAAACGTCGACCTTCGTTCCCAGAACGACTTTGAGCGATGAGCCAAACTTGGTTCGTATCCAGCCGACAGTTTCCAGCAGGTCTGGCCGCACAAAATCCGTTTGATCGAGTTCCAACAGCAGGAACCCACCTGTTTCCTGGCGTTCCTGAAGGGCAAACATGGCCGAAGTCTGCTGTAGCAATCGGAGCGGGTTCTCTAAGACAAGGGAACCTTTCAGCAGGCGAGTTTCTTCGTGACTTTGGTAAGCCTTACGAAACAGCGGGCACCAGTGCCCAACGGTCTTCTGTTCGCTGATGGATTGAATGGTTGCCAAGCCAGGATCGATACGCTTGAGCCCTGACCATTGATTGACAGTCCTTAGGGCCTGAATCAATAGATGGGGATCTCCTACCGGCCGGGCAGCTTGGGCGCGATCTTCCATCGCCAGGGTGACGGTCTGGCGAGTGGTCGCGTCCGAAGGACAGTGGAAGTCGAATTCAAAGTCGGCGATCGAAACCGTGTCGCCATCCACCAAAATGTGTTCGTCGATCTTCTCGCCGTTGATGTAAACGCCGTTCGTGCTGCGCAAATCGCGTATCAGGTAGCCGCTTCCGTGCCGGATAACTTCAGCATGCTCTCGCGAAACACGCCCCGACTCGACCGTTAAATTACAGGTCGCGTTGCGTCCGATGATGAACGGAAACTCGTCGAGTACCGTCTTGGTCGACCGTCCCGCGGCTGGATCAAGATACTCAAGGTAAATCGAGTCGTTTCCGATTTGTGGAAGCAGCTGCGTCTGCATTCGTCCTACCCTAATGCTGGCGTCTACTCGAAAACCGACACCGGACTGGAAGTACCCGCGTCGATCAGGAAAAGTCTTGTGAAAAGCTGCCACGTTGCGCTATTTGCTGCACTCCGCGGAGATTGGTGGAATAGTCACTCCCAAATCAAACATAGGTCATGAATGCTCTGCGTGACCGGAATTCTCTTCGGTTGGCCTCCAAAAAATAACGACCTTGCTGGAGAGGGGGCCACGCAAAAAACAACTTCTAGACTTGATTTGACCTCATCCCTGACGGTTATGAACTATCTTTTCAATAGCCGCGCGGATACCGCCATGCGCCGCCGGCTTCCATATTCTCTTTTCTGGGTAGCAGGTAGTTCTATGGTTTCACGCGCTCTGCGAATCGTCGTCGTCTCTGAGGACCGTCAGCACCTTCGCGATTGCTTCGACTTCTTTGTCGCTTGTGGATATGAGGTTGAAACGCGCTGCGACTCGGTTTACCGCGAGTCCGATTCGCCCCAGAAAAAGGATGTTTTGATCTACGACTACGATGGCAGCCAGTCGACCATCAGTCACAACAACCTATTCAAGATTGCCGTCGTTCCGGCAGATAAGACCGACCTGGTTGAGAAAGTCATTTCTGAGGCCGCCGACGATGTTGTTTTGAAGCCGGTCACCCCCGCTAAGCTACTTGTTCGAGTGAGAGCCGCCGCGGCGATACTCGAAGCAAGAGTAGCCGTTTCCCAGCAATTCGGGCGCAATCAGCGCAATCGCTATCCTGGCGAAGGCGCTTTTCTGGGAACCCTGCAAAACACGATCGAACAGATATCCGTTCACGGTCACTGCGTTTGCGCAACGCTGTTCAATGTTTCTAACTCGACTTCCGATCGTTATCGGGAATGGCTGACCGGCCTCGAGGCGACCGGACTTCCTGATTCACGCATCTTCGAGTTATCCGGCAATCGCGTTGCGGTGGTTACCCCAGCGTCTTCGCCCGATCAGGTGACCCACTGGGCGGCCGATCAGATGGCGCAGGCCTCAGTCCGCGATACCTCGCAGGCCGATGTTTCGCCGCTTAGTGTTTCAGGAAGCTTCGTGAGCACGCGTAACGAAGCTTCCACCAGCGAGCAAGTGTCGCTGCTGCTGACCGATCGTTTGAACCTGGCTTTGAGTCTGGGCGAAGGCCTTCTGGTCGATGATTCGTTGGAAAACGAGTGGCTGGCACAGCAACCCACGGGCAGTATCTTCGATGGCATGACCGCCGAGGATATCATGCAGCCCACGACGGTCCGTCTGAATGCTTCGGACAACGTCGAAAATGCGCTGGAGGCGATGCGACTGTGGAATGCGGACATTGCGCCGGTTTTCCAAGCCGACGGTACCCCCTGTGGTCTTATCCGCACGGATGATCTTGTCGAGATTGAAGACAAACAGCAGGCCATTGGACGCTACTGTTTGCCGAATATTCCCCAGGTTCGCTGTGATTCGACATTCAACGAGTTCGTCGCGTTATTCTCCTCGAACGATTCCTCCTGGCTGCAAGTCCTGCGAGAGGACACGCCGGTTGGTGTCATTCACTGCGACGACTTGACCTCGATGAATTCGCCTGTGATGGTTTCCCTGCCGTAAGCCAACGATACCTTCGGATCATAACGCGTGATGAAATGCATCTTGGTCGTCACGCTCAGGGCATTGGGCGTTTCGCTTGAAACGCTCCAGTTCTTCCCCTTCTAGACCGATACCGCGCAAAGCGATATGCAAGTGTGGCAAATTTGCGGCTGAAAGAATGAGGGATACTTAATCGTTCCCGGCCACCACAGTGAAGTAGCTTCCCACGACCAGGTCAAAGTACTCTGGCCGCATCTCCATCGGAAAGCCTTTGTAGACGCAGTAGTTTCGGATTTGCGTCAGTAAGTCACGCGGTTGGCAGCGTCGCAGCGGACGTTGATTGGGCGTGTAATGCTTGTCGATTAGATGCGTTACGGACTCTTCGTCGTAACGGCAACCAAACTGCTTCGTGAAGATCTGAAACAGCTTGTGGAACTCTTCGTGCGAAGCATCTTCCACCTCGATCTTGTACGGGATACGACGCAGGAACGCATCGTCGGTCAGATCCGAGGGCTCTAGGTTGGTGGAGAAGATGATCAGCTGCTCGAACGGCACCTGAATCTTCTTTCCGTTGGGCAATGCCAGGTAGTCGACTCGGTTTTCCAGCGGGACAATCCAGCGATTCAAAAGCTCTTGAGGCTGCATGCGTTGACGACCAAAGTCGTCGATCAGCAGACTGCCACAGTTGCTCTTCATCTGCAGTGGTGCCTCGCAGATGTTGTTGATTGGATCGAATCGAATCTCGAGACTATCCATCGTAAGTTCGCCACCAACAACGACCGTAGGACGCTGGATTTTGACCCAGCGATGGTCGAAGTTGTCATTCTTGATAATGCTGTTTTCTTCTTGATCGACCTTCTCATGGAAAGCCGCATCGAACAGCTTGATGTACTGGCCATCTTCGACAACGGTCCGTGGAATCCAGATTTCCTGTCCATAACAGGCCGTAATTCGCTTGGCCAGGGTCGTCTTGCCGTTACCTGGAGCACCATAAAGAAAGAGCCCAGCCCCGGAATTCACGGCTGGTCCCAAGCGGTCAAACATGCCTGGCTCGACGGAAAGTCCCTCGAACGCACGACGCAGGTCTTCTTCTTTCGGCGTTTCGTTGCGTACCGACTGGGCCTCGACCGAGGTGATGTAATCGTCGAGCGATACAGGTGCCGCACCGAAGTAGGCACACGAGTTCATGTAGGTCTGTGCTCGGCTGCGTCCCTGGTCGGTCAGGGTGTAGGTGTAGTCATTCAGCGGTGCAGAACCGCAGTGGGTGATCAATTGACGCGTACGCAGCGACGTGAGCAGCCCCTCGACCACGCCAAACGGAAGACAAATATGCTCGGCCGTCTTACGTCCGCTCAGCGATCCTATGTTCAGATAGAGCTTGAGGATGATCGATTCGACCAAGGTCGGCGACAACTGAGTGTCCTCAAGTGTCTTGGGTTCTTCAGGGCGAAAACCATCATCCGCTAGCAATGCCGCGAGAAGACCTGACTTAAGTTCGGTACCGGACATAGTTATGACTTCTGCAATATATGTAAGCGAAGAATGACTCGCCCGAGCAAGGCGCACGACACTTGAAAAGTCTAGGACGTGAAGGCGAATTGGCTCCGATTAAGTAAGGTTTTTGGGCGATTTTCCAAAATCTTGAAAATACCCAAACACCAGCTAGCGCCCTGGCAATTTCCCGCCTGATAACAACATCCCAAGTAAAACTTCGCGCTAGCAATCAACATGTGGTGTCTTATGACCTAGACTTTCTCCTGTGACGATAATAATAGGTACAACGGACGCGAAGTTTCATATTTCTTGCCGAGCCCTTTCATGGTAGGGTTCTGCAAATCACAAACTCACGCGAGTCAAAGTCATGGCCAACGAAAAAGCCAAACTGCTGCTAGAGAATTCGAACGATTACTTCGAGCGAATTTCCGCTGTCCAGGCCGCCCTGCAATTGGGGATGCCGATGGAGGAGATTGAAGACTACCTCGATTGGCTGCGACTGCTTCGTGCTGAGAAGTGCGAGATGGCAGCTGCCGGTTCGGCGAGCACTCCAGGAATCTAGCCGCCGGGGGGCTGTGAGAAACGGCCCTCAGAGAAATACCTTCTGCGAAGTGCTTCGCTTTCTACTGCTCTAGCTTCTTCAGCATCTCGATTGCTTGTCGAGCATTCTGCATCCCGCCAATCCGCTGAATGAACAATTGAACTCCAAGCAGTTCACTCGGCGATAGCAGATCTTGCCCGTACTCCATGAGAATCTCGAGTTCATGGGCAGGCAGGTTTTCGATCTCGACTCTTGAAAGCATGAAAGTATCCGATCCGTATCCAAATCTTAGCGGCAACTAACGAGATGTATCGGAACGAAACTGCTCGGTGGTTAGTGCCGGGATGCCCGCTTCCGCATTGAAACATCAGATTCTCAAGGGTTGATGACCACTTATCGGACTGATCGGTAAAACCTGTGCTTCCTGATAGCACGCCTGCAAGGCGTTGGAGCATTCTTTGCCCCTTGCATTCGCTCTTTACCACTTTTGCGGTTTGTCCTGCATCGTTGAATTAACCATTCCAACCCTAACATTTCCGCCTTGCGGCAGCTCGGGCAGGGGACTACCATTGCCCCCCGCTTGTTCTCTCCGTTCTGAAAGGATTCTGACGAAGTGAGTGCTCCTGAAGTCCTCGGCCAGTTTATTCCGCTGCACTACCACTATGACATGCTCCGCGACAATTACCGCATGACCTCGTTCCAGCAGGCCATTGCGGAAACCGTTCGCCCGGGCATGACCGTCGTCGACCTGGGGGGCGGGACAGGCGTTCTCTCCTATTTTGCGGCCATGGAAGGCGCCAACGTCTACTACGTCGAGCGGAATCCCGAGTTAGTCGAGGTCGCCCGACGCTTCCTTCGCATGAACAAAGTCGAAGATCGAGTCACGATCATCCACCAAGACGCCGCCACGTTCGTCCCGCCTGAGCCGGTCGACGTAGTCACGTGCGAGATGCTACACGTCGGTTTAGTGCGAGAAAAACAGACTGAAGTGATCGAGGCCTTCAAACGCAATTACTCGCAAAAACACGGCCCAAAGCTTCCTCGCTTCATTCCGGAAGCCACCATCCTGGCCATCCAGCCGGTGATGCAGAGTTACCAATTTGCAGGCTTCCATGCTCCGGTCCCGCTCTTTCAGCCGCCGTCGGCAGAGGTCGCTGGCACCCAGGAACTTGGTTTGCCGGCTGTCTACCAAACGGTCGTTTACGACGAAGCCTACGCGCACCAGGTCTCCTGGAAGGGGCTTTTGACGATGCAGCAGGGCGGAACCCTTAACGCCTGGCGGCTAGTCACCAAGAATGTGCTATCGGTATTGATCGAGAAACAATCGGAAATCTGCTGGCACAATCAATACCTCGTGATTCCGTTGCACAAACCACTGGAGGTCGCACCTGGCGACCGCGTGGAAGTGCAAATCGAGTATGCCTACTGCACAGAACTCTCGGATCTCTGGGACGGTATCTCTCAGCACATCGTTCCTCATACGATGGTCCGACGCGTCTCAGCCTAGTCCCATTCTCGTCTGGTATCGATTATGTCGATTATGAAAGGGATACGCATCGCTCATGTCGCGATGCGTCGATGGACATTGTGCTGATCTGACCTAGGTTTGGGTAGCTTTTCCGCTCCGCGGCCCGCTCTGAATTGCGCAACAGAGGCCGAGAAGCGACGGATTAGAGCCGCAACCCTTTCAGATCGACGTAAACAATGACCGCGAATCGACCGGGGACATTCGCCCTCTTTGCCTGGTTATGCCCCACCGTGTTGGGCCTGACTCTGGTAGCAATATCAGCAGCAATCGCTATGGATCCGTCCGGAGTATCGCTTCCGGTCGTTCTGGCCATCGCCGGCTTAGCTGTTTCGCTGGGACTGAGCATCGTTCAGAAGCTCTCTGATGGCCAGAGTTCTCAAAAACTGTACGACCAGCTCGATAATCTGGTGGCCATGTCGTCAGATGACTTGGATCCTGAGCGTTTTCAGCAGCAGCTCGCCCAGGCCAATCTCTCGGAGCGTGGCCAAAGAGTACTGATGGAAATCTGTCAGTCGATTGATCGAGACCGCGAAAAGATCTTCGACTTCCAGCAGAAATCTGCCAGCAGTGAAGTCAAGTCGCACCTGGCCGAAACCCGAGCCGCACAAATCAATTGGGTCATCGAAGGCCTGACCGAGCCGGTCTTGATGGTAAATCAATATGGTGAAATCACCTTGATGAATCCTGCCGCAGTCAAATTGCTGGGACTCGAGGATGTGGCCGTAGGGACTCCACTAGATAAGGGCTTGAGCTGTGACTCGCTCGTCCAACTGCTACACGAAACCCGTCGCCGTAAGCTGAAATCAACTCGCTTGGCCGAGATTGAACTGGAAGACACCGATAGCGAAAAGCACTGGTACCGCGTCACGGTGAATACCGTTTCGGAAGGAGAGCACGAAGGTGCTGCGGACTGTGGATTCGGTGCCGTCGCCGTTATGCGAGACATTAGCGGCTACAAGGCGATCCAGCGCCGCAACGCCGAATTTGTTTCGGCGGTTAGCCACGAAATGAAAACGCCGCTGGCCGGCATCAAGGCGTACACCGAGCTTCTCGCCGACGGAGAAGCGGAAGACGAAGAAACCCGCGACGAATTCCTGGGCGTGATCAGCGGCCAAGCCGATCGCTTGCAGCGACTGATCGACAACCTGTTGAACTTGGCCCGAATCGAAGCTGGCGTGGTGAGCGTCAGCAAGAAGCCTCGCTCGTTGAACGACTTGCTCGACGAGGCCGCTGCGATCGTTCAGCCAACTGCGGAACAGAAGCAAATCACCCTCAAAGTCGAGCTCAGCCCGATGTACTTGGGTGTGCTGGCCGATCGCGACATGATCCTGCAAGCAGCGATCAACCTGCTGTCCAACGCAATCAAATACACACCGGATGGTGGCAGCGTGACGCTACGTAGCCGGATGTCTGATCGCGAAGTTCACTTCGAGGTGGAAGACACCGGCGTCGGCCTGAGCCCGGAAGACTGCGAAATGGTCTTCGAGAAGTTCTATCGCGTGAAGAAAGACCAGAAGATGGCCTCCGGCACCGGTCTCGGCCTTCCTTTGGCCAAACACATTGTCGAAGACGTCCACAGTGGCACGCTTACCGTCAAAAGCGAATTAGGCAAAGGCAGCACGTTCATGATTGCCTTGCCCACTGTTCAAGTGATCGAACACGCGACCTAGTCGCGAAACACCATATACGTAGGAAGGAGGGCACTGATGCCCGTCAAAGTTCTCATTGCCGACGACGAGATGCACATTTTGCGTGCAGCTGAATTCAAATTGAAACGAAGCGGCTTTGAAGTTACGTGCGTGGAAGATGGCCAGGAAGCATGGGAGGCCATCCAGCAAGAACGACCCGACATCCTGATTACCGACTTTCACATGCCGCGAATGGATGGCTTAGCACTTTGCCGCACGATTCGTTCCCATGGCGAGACGGCCGACTTACCTATCATCATGCTGACCGCCAAAGGCTATGACCTTTCCGGCGATGATGGCACGTCCGAACTCGACATCGCAGCAGTCTTGGCGAAGCCGTTCAGCCCTCGTGGCCTGGTGCAGTGCATCCAAGAGATCCTGGAAACCGGCAAGTACGTACCCAAAGTCGCTACCTTCTAGCAACAACACCTAACGCATGAATCTGTCGACTGAAATCTTTGGTGCCGTCATGGTGGTCCATACTCCTGAAGAATTGGGAGAGGATCAGGCCGACAACGTACGCGCGTTTCTCGAATCACGCGAGCGTCAGAATCTGATCGTCGATCTCGACGGGACAGAAACAATTGATAGCGTCGGACTGGAAACACTGCTCGACGTGCAGGACACGCTGCGTGAAAAGGGTGGAGATCTGCGAATCGCCACGACGAACTACGCCAATCGTAAGATCCTCGAAGTCACGCGACTCGATTCAATGCTGGAAGTTTTCGACAGCGTCATCGATGCCGTCAAGAGCTTCGCCTAAGCGGAAAGGAAGGATGCCATGGAATCGATGATGAACCCGATGACCAGCGCCCCACCTCGGCTTGGTAATCTTTTGATCCGCCGCGGGTACGTGACCGTCGAGCAACTGGAACAAGCACTCGCCTATCAGAAAATGAAAGGCCAGGGCAAGCTTCTGGGTGAAATCCTTGTCGAGCTTGAATTCTGCTCCGAGGACCACGTCATCGAGTGTTTGGCGACCGAGTACGGTGTACCTCATGCGCGGTTGGAAGCCCGTCTGTACGACCCGAAAGTGGTCGACCTGCTTCCTCGCGAATACATCGAAAAGCACGGCATTTTTCCGCTGTTCAAAATCCGAGGGGTGCTGAGTGTTGCCCTATCGGAACTCTCGAACCTGTTTCTGATCGACGAGATCAAAACCCAAACAGGTCTTCAGGTTCAAATTGTTGCGGCGTCGTCCAAAGACATCCGCCGCATGATCTCGCAACTGCCTGACTCGCGGGTCTTCGTGATCGATGACATCATCGAAGACAACAACGAGACCGAAGTCACGCTGATCGAGGATGCGATTGAAGACATTGGTGACGTCGAAGAAATCGCCGGTCAGTCCCCAGTGATCCGACTGGTGAACTACGTCGTCTACAACGCAGTAAAAGAAGGGGCAAGCGATATTCATATCGAGCCCGCCGAACGCTGCATGCGAGTTCGCTACCGGATCGACGGCAAGCTGCACAAATCGCTCGAAGTTCCGATCCACTTGCTCAACGCGGTCAGCAGTCGTATCAAGATTATGGCCGGGCTCGACATCAGCGAACGCCGGTTACCGCAGGATGGCCGCGTGAACGTGATGCTCGACTCGCGCAAGATCGACCTTCGTGTGAGCACCTTCCCAGGCAACCGAGGCGAGAAGACGGTAATTCGTGTTCTCGATACCAAGAAGGTCACGCTCGTCCTTAAGAACCTGGGCTTCGCCGAAGACATTCTCACACGGCTCTCCGCCAACGTGCATGCTCCCAACGGCATCGTCCTGGTTACCGGCCCGACCGGTAGTGGTAAGTCGACGACACTCTATGCGGCGCTCAATGAGATCGCCACCATGGAGAACAACATCTGCACGGTGGAAGATCCCATCGAATACCACTTGCCGCTGATCAATCAATTCCAAGTCCAAGAACGCGTCGGCCTGACGTTCTCGGTCGCTTTGCGTACGCTGTTGCGACAAGATCCCGACGTGATCATGGTGGGTGAAATTCGTGACGAGGAAACAGGGCGAACTGCCATTCAAGCGGCTTTGACCGGTCACTTGGTGCTCAGCACGCTGCACACCAACAACGCTCTTTCCGCAGTCACGCGACTGGTCAACATGGGCGTCGAGCCCTACTTGATTGGTGCCGCACTCAACATGGTTCTCGCACAGCGACTTGTTCGACGAATTTGTCCGAAGTGCAGCGAAGCGTATGAACCGGACCGCAACCTTCGTAAGGCCCTCGACCGGATGGGCTACGAGATCGATTCCTTCCGTCGCGGTGTTGGCTGCCGGGCATGTCGCAACACCGGCTACAGCGGACGTATCGGCGTTCACGAACTATTGACCATTTCGGACGAACTGCGAGATGCCATCGTCAATGGTGCTTCGCTGGCCGAGATGCGGAAGATCGCTCAGAACAACAACTCGTTGATCGGGATGCAGCTAGACGGATACCGCAAGGTGAAAGAAGGAATCACGACCGTCGAAGAAGTCATTCACGCGACCGGGGACATCGTCTATTAAGTAAGCAATAAGCCATGCAAACCTTCGCCTATCAAGCCAAAGACAAGCTCGGGAATATTCACGATAGTTCCATCGATGCCGACAGCCTCGATGAAGCCCGTAGCGTGCTCGCCAGCGATGGTCTGCAGTTGATCTCGATCGAAGAAGAAGCTTCCGGCGGGTTTTCGCTGGGCGGCAACCGCATCACCAAGCACGACATCATCTACATGACCAGTCAGCTGTCGGTGATGATTGAAACTGGCATCAACCTCTCGACGGCCCTGGATGGTATTGCATCGCAGGAAAAGAACGAAGCTCTGAAGAAGCTGATGCTCGACATCAAGCGAGAAGTCGAAGGAGGTGAAGACTTCTCTGCAGTGCTTTCGAAGCATCCGAAGTACTTCGACCAAACCTACATCGCCCTGATTCGTGCGAGTGAACAAACGGGCCTCATGGGCGAGATGCTCGAGAAGGTGGCACTATACCTTCGCAAGGAATCCGAGACCAAAGGAAAGATCCGTGCGGCACTCGCTTACCCAGCAGTCATGATTCTGCTGGCATGCGGTGTGACTATCTTCCTGCTGACGTTTGTGCTGCCGAAGTTTGAGCCGCTGTTCAACCGCAAAGGGGTAAAGCTGCCTGGGCCAACGGTCTTTATGATGACGGCTTCGGACTTCCTGCTGAACTATTGGATGTATTGGGGTCCGGCATTGATCGCCACCGGCGTGGCCTTTTACTTCTTCCGAAAGAGCGAGCCGGGACGAAAGGTCATCGACACCGTCAAGCTCAACGTCCCGATCATCGGTCCGATGATTCGCAAGGTGACCATTGCCCGAAGTCTCAATACGCTTGGAACCCTGGTGCGTAGCGATGTTCCCATGCTGCAGTCCTTGGAACTTACTTCGCAGGTTTGCAACAACGCCAACTACTCGCAGCTTTGGCGTAACGTGATCGATGCCGTTACTTCCGGTAGCCAGATTCACGAGAGCCTCCGAAAGAGCAAGCTATTCCCAGCAACGATCGTGCAGATGATTGCCGCCGGCGAAGAGACCGGCCGCCTGGACGACGTTCTCGAGAAAGTGAGTACTCACTACGAACATGACGTCGATCTGTCGATCAAAACGACCACCAGCCTGATCGAGCCAATCATGATTGCCGTGATGGGGGTCGTCGTCGGGGGGATCGCCCTGGCGCTGCTGATGCCGATCTTCTCGCTGAGCCGCAACGTCTAGGGAAACGAGCCCTCGATACAATCCGTTTGAGGGGGCTCAACTGCTGGCAAGCGAACGAAGAGATCACGCGACCGGTACAGATTAACATTTTGGCCTACCTGCCAGCACTGGAGGGGACATTTCCTCGTTCAGATCATCCTGAGCACTTCCGATTCTTCTACGGTCGAATCTCTTTCCTGGCTCAGGACACTTATATGAGTACTTCCGCTCGAATTGCTAATATTGTCGACGAACTTTGCCGACGCCAGGATCAAGTTCTGAAAGAGCTGGACAGCCTCGACCAGCAAATCGAGCAAGTGCTGAAATCGCTGGCTCCAAAGCCCGAACCGGCCACGATTCCTGTGACGGTTCAATCCGATCGCAAAGCCGCCTAGCGGTTACTCTCGGTCCAGTTTCCCGGAACGATTAATCGCCAGTACCAGGCGAAAGCCGATCGCAAAGCTGATCACCAGACCAATTGCTCCTGGGATCGAGATGTCTTTCATCTGCAGCCAAACCTCGTCCTTGAAGAGCAGGGGAGGAACATCCGAGCTGAGCATTTGCGACGATCCCATGAACAACGCCGCCGTGATGATCCCCATCACCATTCGGTTGACCGATGGTTCCAACCGGCGATGATCAAGGTGGATGTCGAACTTGCCAACCCGCACCAGTTCCAGAATCTCGCTAATCCGTCGCGGCATCACCTCGGCCAGGCGTTCCAGCTCGTTGTACATCCGCCACAGTTTCCGCAGGCGACGCTGGGGCGAAAATCGCTTCAAGATGATGCGGCGACGATGCTTGTGCAGCAGTTCACTTAAGCTGAACTGCGGATTGAGCATTCGCCCGGTACCGTCCAGCATCATCATGGTCTTCAGCAGCATGACGACCTGGGGAGGCAGTTGAATGCGATAATTCCGCACGATCTTGAACATCTCGTTCACGGCATCGGCGAAATTCAGGCCTTCAAGCTGTTGGTTCGCAAAGTCCGAAACATAGTCATTCGCGTCGCGGCGAAGCGCGCGTTCGTCCAGATCGGGTGGAGTCGAGCCAATCCGAATGATCGTGGCGGTCAGCAGATCGGCATCACGGCCGGTGATCCCCATCAGCAAGTCTTCGATGTCTTCTCGCAAACGATCGTCAATCCGACCGACCATCCCGAAATCGAGCAGGCCAATCACGTCCCCAGGCAGCAGCACTAAGTTGCCTGGGTGAGGATCGGCATGGTAGAAGCCAGTATCGAAGATCATATGCATGTACAGCTCGGCACCACGCCGGGCCACTTCACTCAAGTCAATCCCCTCGGCCACCAATCGTTCTTGTTCGTTCAGCTTAATCCCGTCGATGTACTCCATCGTCAGCACACGCGGCGTGCATAGGTCGGGATAGACCTTCGGGATCTGAACCGTTTCGTTGTGCTCGAAGGCCGCTTCGAACTGCAGGATGTTGCGTTCCTCGCGTCCGAAATCGAGTTCGCGGCGAAGTGCGCGCTGGAACTCGGCAACGGTTGCCTTGGGGTGATAGTCGCGAAACTCAGGCACGTTCTCTGCTAATGCAGCCAGGCCGGTCAGGATGTCGAGGTCTTCATAGACCTTCTTTTCGATGCCATGATGCTGCACCTTGACGACGACCTTCTCGCCAGTAAACAGCCGAGCAAGATGGACCTGGCCAATCGATGCCGAGGCGAAAGCTTTGTCTTCGAACGTCGAGAAAAGCTGATCGATCGGCTGACCGAGCTCTTCTTCAATCAGCTTGCGAACCTGCTCCGGCGGATCGGCCGGTACGTTGGCCTGAAGCTTTTTCAGTTCTTCCGCCTGATCGACACCAACAATATCGGGCCGTGTGCTCAGGATCTGTCCCAGCTTGATGAATGTGGGACCCAAGTCTTCCAGGGCCATTCGAACGCGTGCTTCGCGCGTGTACTTGGCCAGCACCTCGCCATCTCGATCTTTGAGGAATCCTTTGGCGAAGTCGAATTGGAAGCGTTGGATCCAGTCCGCCAGGCCGTACCGACTAAGCACCGATAAAATCTCGGTCCAGCGGTTTACGTTGCGATAAAGCTGGGGAATGTTGGTAAGTCTCATGAATCTTCTCAAAGGAGGTAGACACCCCTTTCATATTATTTCAAGCATCTACGACCAAGCTATGGCGTAGCAAGTCTTGACCGCCTCAGCATAATGCCGCAAACTTTCCATGTCCGCACTTCTCGGGCCAAAAATAGGCAGTCCGGGGCAAAGCAGGGCCGTTTCGTCCGATTTTTCGGTCGATTACCCCTTATAATGCGGCAATCCTCGAAAGCCTGACCCGTTGTCCTCCGACGGAAACCTACTCATGAAAAGCATTATTCCCGCCGTTCTTCTTCTCGTCACTACCATTGTTTCGTCCGCAGCCGCGGATAATTGGCCATCTTGGCGCGGTCCTGAGAATCAAGGAATCAGTTACGAAAAGAATCTGCCCACCCAGTGGAGTGCCGACAAGAATATCGCTTGGCGTTTGCCGATGCCAGGGGCAGCTGGTTCGACTCCGGTCATCTGGGACGATCACATCTTTCTGACTTCGGTTGCCGATGACGACCTGGTTTTGATGTGCGTCGGTACCGATGGCGTCGAAAAGTGGCGACGCAAGCTGGGCAGCGGAAATCGCGACGTCCGCGGCGACGAAGGCAACTCGGCCGCTCCGTCTCCTTCGACCGACGGAAAACATGTCTGGGCATTCTTCTCCAATGGCTCGCTCGCTTGCTTCGATTTTGAAGGCAAAGAAGTCTGGCAGATCGACGTCCAGGAAAAGTACGGCAAGTTCGATATCCAGTTCGGTTTGACCAGCACCCCGGTCCTGCACAACGACAAGATCTACCTGCAACTGATCCACAGCGGTGGAGCTAAGGTCGTGGCAATTGACAAAGCCACCGGCAAAGAAGCCTGGGTCACCGACCGAACGAGCGACGCCCGCCAGGAGTGCGAACATAGCTATGCCTCGCCGATCGTGTACGACGGCAAGGAAGCAAAGTTCCTGCTGACTCATGGTGCGGACTACTCAATCGCCTACGATCTGGAAACAGGCAAAGAGATCTGGCGCGTCGGCGGCTTGCATCCTCCGGGACGTTATGACGTCACCCTGCGGTTTGTTTCCTCCCCAGTCGCGAAGGATGGGATGGTCGTTGTCCCTTCCGCCAAGCGAGGCATCACGGCCGCGGTGAAGACCACTGGCAAGGGAAACATCACCGACAAGAAGGACCTCTACTACTGGACGTTCGAGATCACGCCTGACGTTCCGTCGCCACTGATCGTCGATGACCTGGTCTATCTCTGTCGCGAAAACGGCAACCTGATTGCCCTGGAGAAAGAATCCGGCAAGCAGCTGTACGAGGAACGCACCAACCGCATTCGCCATCGGGCATCCCCCGTTTATGCGGACGGCAAGATCTATCTCACCGGACGTGATGGCATGGTGACGGTAGTGCAAGCAGGCCCAGAATTTAAGATCCTGGCTCAAAACGAAGTGGGGGAAGCGATTGCCGCTTCGCCAGTCATCAGCAATGGTCGAATCTACCTGCGGACGTTCGATGCCCTCTGGGCGATCGGAAGCGAGTAGTTTCTTCCCCTGGCCAGTCGCGTCGGTATTTCCTGAATAATCGCTACTCTTGAGCCGATAACAGCCCTAAGAGGTTGCCCGATTCGTACGGACTACCACCAATGCCACCAGCTAGCAAAACCGATAGTGCCATGCGTATTTGCTTTGCTCTGATCCTTGCGTTCTCCTGTTTCTCCTCGACGGTTGTCTGGGCTCAGAACCCAGTCGTACCAGGCCAAGGCCAACGTGTTTGGTTCGATGACCTGGAAGACGAAAACTGGGAGTACATCGACAACCATCCCAAGTCGAGCCACGAACAGGACAACAACATCCGCCTGCCTGGCGGCATGTCGAAGAACAAGCTGTGGGGCGAAAGCAGCAAGCGTGGCCATCCCGACTACGTTCGCCGAGTGGAAACACCCGAAGGGGGCATCCCTGGTAGCGAAGGCGCGCTGCTGATGATGACGCTGCAGTCCAACATCCCGTTCCGCGCAAGCAACGAACTGGGGCAGGACGACTTCATCTGCCGCGTTCCAGGGCGATACTCGGTACGCCAATACCCGAGTGCCGTGACCCGAGTTTACCTGCCGCCGTTCGAGAAGTGGGAACAATACAAGGGAGCCGCTACCTTCGGTTTCCGTACCACCTGCGTCGGTAGCCGCTCGAAGAAGAAGGGTGCTGGTATCTTCAGCTATACCTCGAACGAGACCGAAGAGAACTGGCCAGGTATCTTCATTGAGTTTCAACCGGCCAAGCCTGGTACCGAACAGGAATCGGCCGCCCAATGGATCATCCGCGGAGCCCCTTATGGTGACGTCCGAGGTCCGAAGATCAGCGTCGATCAACTCGGCTGGTGGACGATTGGCATGTCGTTCACTCCAGATGGCCGCTGCCATTACTTCATCTCGCAAGGTGCCGACGACCTGACCTCCAAAGACCTGGTCGCTTCGTACCTGCCGTATAACTACAAGATCGAGACGGTCAGCGGGATGTTCTTCAACGTCTTCAATCTCGACAACGGCAAGAGCTGGTCGACCCCATGGGTGATCGATGATCCCGCTTTCTACGTGGGCCGTCGTTAAACCGTTGCTCTAGCTTGCCGGCACAGCGGAAGCATCCGACGCGATGGCTTCCGCCTTAGGCATCGGCAACAGATAGCTTCGCAGCGTTTCCACCGTTCGAGGACCAATCCCCTTAACACGCTGCAAGTCTGAGTGATCGAGAAACGGTCCCTGCATTTCTCGCGATTGCACAATCCGCTTGGCAAGCGTCTCACCAATTCCAGGCAGTTGAGCGAGTTCCGCCCACTCGGCCTGGTTCACGTCGACTAAAAACCGATATTCGACGGCAGGTGCCTGGTCGATGTCGATATAGTCGATCGACCGCATCTTCTGGATGCCGAAGTAGGCCGCCCCCGAAAGCACTGCCATCACCAAGATCGATGCGATCACAAGCTGATCGCCGCGGCGCAGAAACCACCGCATCACGATTCGCTCTTCTGGTTTTTGACGCCGCTTGCCCATGTCACCCCTTGGTCACGAAGCCCCCATTATCAACAATGAAGGCCAGCAAGGCGAGTTTTTCCGTCTCGTCCGTCGAATCGCCCACAAAATACAGCGAAAATCATGGCCAAGCAGTTCCATCAAGTCACCTGGGATGACCTTCTTCAGGATGATTGCCGCCAACTTCTCGATCTGGCCGTGCGTGAAGACTTAGGTCGAGAACACGACTGGTCCACGCTTAGCCTGATTCCCGAGTCGGCGATGGGTGAAGTCAGCATCGTGGCTCGCCAGGAAGGCGTTCTTGCCGGCAGCCAGATCATCGACTTGATGATCGACGAATTGGAACTCGATATTGAAGTTGCTTATCACCTGAGCGACCGCTCGGCGATGGTGCCTGGCGACAAGCTGATCACGCTCAGCGGTAGCGTTCGCGATCTACTCACCACCGAGCGTATTGTCTTGAACTTCCTGGGCCGCCTGGTTGGTATCGCCACACTCACTCGCACGTACGTTCAGCAGGTCGAGGGCACCTCCGCCAAGGTATACGACACCCGAAAGACCACCCCTGGCTGGCGGCGACTGGAGAAGTACGCCGTTGGGTGTGGTGGCGGAACCAATCACCGCACGGGACTTTATGAAGCCGTGATGCTCAAAGACAATCACCTGGCCTGGTACACCCAGTTCACCGGCAAGTCGGCTCAGCTTGGGGACCTGGTTGGTATCGTTCGACAGTTTCTCATCGATCAACTGGGAGAAGCCAACGGTTCGCAGCGGATCATCGAGATCGAAGTCGACCGGATTGAGCAACTAAAACAAGTTCTACCCAGCCAGCCGGATATCGTCCTGCTCGACAACATGGACTGCGACACTCTCACCGCCGCGGTCAAGCTGCGTGATGAATTAGCTCCGAGCGTACAACTGGAAGCCTCTGGTGGAGTCAATCTGCAGACCATCCGCGGAATCGCCGAAACAGGCGTCGAGCGGATCAGCGTCGGGGCACTGACCCATTCCGCCGTAAACGTCGATCTGGGCTACGATTGGGGCTGATCGACAATTAGATGTTGCGTTTTCGCAACATTCCCCCAATTCGGACCAAGGACTTTTCGATTATCTGCCGCAACTCTTCTCGCGGAAATTGACGAATGCGCGGGCAAACCTAAGTTTCAGACGGACCATCAGGCACACGTTATTGCCTGATTTTCTCGCTTCCAGCGTCCCTGAAACTCGTGAAGATGCCTGCAACCATAACCCCAAGCCGCTCCCACTTTGGCTTCTCGCTGATGGAAGCCGTCGTCGCGATGTCGATCGTGGCGTTCGCCAGCAGTGTGCTGCTTCTGGGCGTCGAGGCGACCTTGGAGTCGGTCGAAGAGCAGGAAGAGATCACGATTGCCGATGGGCTTGCCCGACAAATGCTCGACGAGATTCAAGGGCAAAGCTGGGTTGATCCCGTATTGCGGGCTTATCCTTATCAAACTTCGCTCTCAGCATCGGCAGACGAACGACTTGGCCCCGGCAGGTCGCAGTTCGACGACACGGACGACTACAACAACTACCAATCTACGCCTCCGGTTCATATCGGCGGCGAAGCACTTGGAGCGACCGACTCGACCGGCGATACCTTGCCAGAAGCATTCCGGCCGCGAAGTGATTTCTTGTCCAATTGGCGACTGACAGTCGAGGTCGCCTACCTGAGCGAAAGCGATCACTCGGTTCAAATGGCCGACTATCAACCGACCAATTATCGAGCCCTGATTTGCCGCGTGTACCGCCGCAACCGAGATAACACCTGGCGAGAAGTCGTTTCTCGAGAACGAGTCATTTCCTATATCCCTGCTCATGACTAACGGTCCCTTCAATCCGAAACGAGGACTCTCGTTAGCCGAGTTGCTGGTTGCCAGCGCGGTGATGGGGATCATTTGCCTCTCCTTCGGCACGTTGGCTATGTCCGTGCAGATGGCCAATGAGTATTCGCAGGAAAAGAATCTCGTAGGGCAACATGCTCGTGTCATCCTGCAGCGTGTCGAACGCACGATGCAAGGGGCTCACGCGAGTGAAAGCTTCCCCGGAATCTTGCCAATCACCTATTACTACGCCAGTTACGATTTCCCTCAGGCAATAGCCGTTTGGGATCCAGATGGCAGTCCGCTTGGAAACTACCCTCAGGTCAACGAACTCGCCATCTTTGCGGCCGATCCCGAGAATCCCAATCGGTTCGTGGAAATTCGCAACGCGAGTGATACAAGTTCAGCCCCTGGTCTTACCGATGAAGCCGGCTGGCGAACGCTCGTTGCCAACCTGATCGACAGTTCCGATAGCGAAGTTGTGGAGATCAGCGATCTGATCCGTGCTGGCAAGGCCGGATCGAATTATTACAGCACGCTTCGCTTTCAAACCCGAGTCGTCCCCAGCGACGCCGACATCGCCGCCGCGCGGTCCGGCTCAGTCGATTGGGAGGATTTGAATTGGGCCACCAGCATCTATTCGTCCAAGGCCGGCATCCGGCAGGTTTGGTGTCACTTTGAGTGGCAACTGGTCCCCAGTTCTAACATGGACGAACATAGTCGCCTGCAAGAACAAGCGGTCCCGTTCTTCGGTTCCTCGGCCATTTACTATCAGGTGACGAAATAGCCATGGCCAGTCATTCCATTCGCTATCGCCGCAAAGGCTTTGCTGTTGTGATTGTCCTGGCACTGCTGTCAGTGACCCTGGCATTGTCGTATTCGATGATGCGCGTGCAGTCGACCACCAGCCAGATCCAACAGAACATGAGTCGCCAGGCCGATGCCCGGCAAGCGGCGATCTCCGGCGTTTCCGCCGGGGTGCGTGAAATGTACGAAGCCGACTGGGGCGGAATCGATTCGACGCTGCAAATGAACCTGAGTGACAATCGCTCGTACCTGGTTAGCTACCAGTCGGGCGATCCTTGGCTTGAAGCCGACGATCCAGACTACTCAGAGAAACCTTTTCGAGTAACCGTCGTCTCCACGGGATACGCGTTTGATCCGGCCAATCCGACGGTGCGGTCTGAATACAAGATCCGTGCGGTCGTGCAGCTCGTACGTCGAAAGCTGCAGTCCAATCCCAGCAGCTATGCCGCGGCGGCGGGCCATTCCATGTACAGCTATGGCACCGGCACCAATCGGCTGGAAGCCCCGAACCAGGTCCGCGGAAAAACGTTTATCAATGGCAAGCTCGATCTGTGCGAAGACTGGCAAAAGACCAATCGCCCGTTTCACGGCTTGATCGACGAGATTGCCATTTATGACCGCGACATGAGCCATGCGGAACTCATGATGATTGGTCTGGTTGGCAATCTTACCAATTCGTCAGTCTCCGGTGCGTTTTCGACGACCGGCGTTCGACATTGGTGGCGATTCAACGAATCTGACTCGACATCAACCGTCGCGACTGACTCTGCTGGTGGAAGACACGGGACCTATATGGGAGGCGTTTACCCCGGAGTCAACGTTGGCGGTGGCAACAAAGCCGTCTATCTCGACGGCGTCTCGGGCCGCGTTGATTTAGGTAATCTATCGCTTCCCAACCCGTACAACTTCACGATCATGGCCTGGGTCATGCCAATAACATTGACCGGAGATAACGTCGATGGGCGGATCATATCCAAAGCAACACATACTGACTCCAGCGCGCATGAATGGATGCTCAGCACGACCAGGAGCGGCGGAAACTCATACCCCAGAGTTCGCCTGAAGACGTATACGCACTTCTACGAAGAGGTCCCCAGCAGCGGATCGCTTTCGACGAATTCCTGGATTCACCTGGCGATCACGTTCAACTCGACCACCGATCAGGCAAGGTTATATGTCAATGGGACTCAACGTGATTCGTGGACCGCGTATGGCGTCCCTAAGTCCTCCAACGACATCCTGGCCTGGATCGGCGACAACCCGCCAGGCTCAGCCCGATCTCGCTACCTGGAGGCCACCAAGAGCCTGGCCGACGCCGACCTGGGTGACTATCGACCACTCGCCGGGGACGTCACCCTTTCGAGTGATCGCAACGAGTTGAGTACGGCGTTAACCCTTAATCGCCAGCTTGGGTGCGAACTCTCCTATCGGTCGACTTCGGCTAGTTCGATCAGCAGCTCCACGCTGGCAGGTTCGACGTATCGCCTATATCCAGGCGGTACCGAGTACACCATTCCCACCGTCAGTTCGACCGTTCACTACCAGACACTTGAACCCGATATCGACACCAATCCGCTGGGGATCTTTCGCGCCTCAGGCACGGTCTCCCTCGAAACCCAGACCAAACTAACGGGAACGTTGATTACCCAGAGTTCTGGAAGCGACATCCGAATGAGGGGGAGTCAGATCAACATCACAGGCGTCAACTTGCCGGCGCTCGATGGCGACTCGACCGTGTACCAATTGCCGACCCTCATCGCCGCGGATGATATTGAAGCCAGCTACGGCGTCAACGCGAACATTGAAGGAGCCATCGCGGCAATCGGCGATCTTGAAATCGAAGACTTGTACTCCGACTCCGTATTCCAACTTTCGGGCCAGGCATTCGTTGACGAGTTCAAGCTGAACGCCCGGTCCAACTGGGCTACGGTCGCCTACTATTCGTCTTACTATCTGACCAACTTCGTGAATTACGTGGGGCATGCGAATACTTCAGCCAACTTCGCAAGCTGGCTCAACGATACAAGTTCCGCGAAATTTGAGAATAACGTTACAATCGACCTGCCTGAGACGGCTCCCACTTACCAATGGCTGGACCTCAGCCAGCCGATTTATCAAAAGGGAGACGATGACACAGGCCTCGTATGGGAACTCGTCCGTTGGAAGGACGAGGGTGGCACCTGATCAAGTGAAGGAATTGAATCATGAACGAAGCTAAATCGCGCTGGCAACTGCTGGTGATCTTCAATGTCGTATGCCTGGCAGGTGGATGGTGGTATTCGCAAGGTCATGCAGCGCCACCAGAAACCAAACAGCCGTTTGCCAACGCAGTACAACAACGTGAATCCATGATTCGGCTCTTGCAGGAATCGAATCAACTGTTGCGTGAACAAAACCAATTGCTCAAGTCGGGCAAACTGAAGGTACAGATCACGGAATCCCGGTAGGTCCATGCTTCGCACCACGATAAATCGCTCGATTAAGATCGCGAGGCCCGCACGGCTGCGTCGAGGGCTGACGCTGATCGAGATCTTAATCACCGTTGCCATCCTGGGGATCTTGGCGGCGGCGATCATCCCCCAGTTCGGTGCGACCGCGCCGGACCAGGTTCGCGGTGCGGCTCAAATCATCGCGGCCGATATGGACTATGCCCGTTCGCTGGCGATCTCCAATAATTCGACGTATCTGATCACGTTCAGCAAGACCCGCAACGGTTATATGTTGACGCATTCAGGCACGAATACTTCGCTGGATACGCTGCCCGACAATCCGTTTCGGAAGCCATCGGATGATTCCAAGTCGCTGATCGTGATGCTCTCCGATTTTCCCCATGTCGGTTCGAGCGTTACGATCGCTGCAGTCGTTACAGACGAACCCTCTCCCCAAGAGGTCACTTCGATTGAGTTCGACACGCTCGGTCAGACATCGCGAAAGCAACCTACACTTATTTGGCTTTCCTCCAGGGCTGGGGCGGAGGATATCTACTTGCCGATTGAGATCAATCCGGTCACCGGACTGACAACCATTGGTGAGTTCACCACCGTAGCCCCAAACACTTCGAGCGCAAAAGCCTCGACCTGATCCGGCGTGAACCGAAGCGAATCGGCCGCGTCCGTGGCAAGGCTTTCGGTTTCCATACGGCTCCCATGATTCGGCTTCCCTTTGCTCGCTACAATCCGATCGGAATCGATATCGGCTCGAAATCGATCAAGATGATCCAGTTCACGAAGGACTATGGATCGATCCAGGAAGCGACGTCGATCGAGCTTCCTGAAGGCGTCTCGGCCGACAAGGACTTCGACGCCTACCTGGAAAGTTTGAGCCAGACCCTTCAGAAAGCTCGAGTTGGCCGCAACTTCCGGGGGCACGACGCCGTCATCTGCATTCACCAACGTGACTTGTTTCTGCACAACATTCGCGTGGGCAAGAGCGACCCGAACGCGTTATCCAACATCGTTCACCAGGAAGCGGCGGACCGCATCCCTTATTCGATGCTCGACGCGGAAATCCGCTTTGTCGAGTCAGAAGATATTCGCCAGGGCGAACAGACTCTCCGCGAAGTCATCATCATGGCCTGTTTTCGGCCCAAACTCGAAGCGATTCTCGCGACGTGCGAAAAAAGCGGTTACCGTCCCGTTTCCGTCGACGTCGAACCGATGGCCATCTTACGTTCCTTTACAACGCAGCACCGACGTGAAGCCGACGAAGACGATCGCGTTATTTACATCCACGTCGGCTACACCAACACGTTGGTGATTATCGCCCAAGGCAAACAAGCCCTGTTTGTGAAATACATCGACGTCGGTGGACGCCACTTTGACGAAGCGGTCGCACGACAACTCGATATGAGCTTGTCCGACGCCGTCAACCTCCGCAAACACAATTCCGACCGTCGCCGCTCGCAGCAGACTCCAGAAGTCGAGCGTAGTGTCATCAACGCGATGCGAGACGAACTCGAACGATTGCAAACCGAACTTGCCATGTGCATCCGCTACCATAGCGTCACGTTCCGCGGCAAGCCTCTGGTACGCATGGTGCTCTCAGGTGGCGAGGCCACCGAATCTCTTCGCACAGAGCTTCAACGCGTCACCGGTATCGAAACCGAACTGGGCGACCCGCTAAGAATCTACGAATCGCCTCAGAACTTCGGTCGACGTTCGCAATGGGACGTTGCCGCAGGCTTGGCTACCCGGCAGTTGGGAGGATCGAAATGACTTCCGACGAAATCGAATTCTTGCCCAAGAAGTATCGCGAAAAACGCAAGAGCCACAACTTTCAGATCTCGCGTCTGTTTCTGATCGTTGCCATCGTTGCGAGTATGTCGGTCGTACTTCTATATCAACTCGCTTCGCTACACGCCGTGAACCGCCAGGTAGCTACCCTCGACGAGCAACACAACAAGGTCATGCAGTTGATGCAGGAAGTGGAACGTCGGCGAGTCGAAGTCGTCGAGAAACGTCACCACGCCAAACTGCTCACCTTCCTGGATCATTCCTATCCGAAGTCGCAGGTAATCGCGGCCATAGCCAATCCGCTTCCCACCGAGATCACGATCACTCGGCTTCAAGTCTCGGTTGAACAGGTTGCCAATGTGGGTACCAAGCCACCTTCGGAAAAGGGGAAGACAGCTGCCAAGGGTCATCCCATGGAGTTGGATCTCAAACAGTTGATTGACGAAGCGAAGTCGCATCGTTGTACCGTAGAAGTGGAAGGGACCACCGACGATACCTCTTGCTTGTACACATTTCTCGCCTCGCTGCACCAAGCCGAGATTATCGAATCGGCCAAGATCGAGTCGATTGATCCTCATCAAAAGACCGACGGAAGCGAGTTCTCCAATTTCACGGCCCATGTGAAAGTGAAACGCGGCTACCTGACGGACTTCGAGACATTGGTAGGACGAACCGTCGAAATCGCACCGAGTCAGGAGGGCATCCGATGAAGCTTCAACTACCCAAAAGCTCGACGCCAATCCTGCTGGTATGCCTTGGCCTGCTGGTAACCTTCGTGATGCTGGTTTACCTACCACTCAGCCGAAGCATCGCTGCCGCGCATGACTCGCTTGAACTCAAGCAGTCGCTCGTCAGCCAGGAAGGCTCTTTGCTAGCACAAATCGAACGGCATGCCCAAGAGTTGGAAGACGTAAAAAACTACACCCAGTCCTGGGAGGAAGTTCCCAATGCCAACTTCTATCTCAGCCAGATGCTGGGAGAGATATCACAGCATGCCAAGCAAGCCGGTACCGATGCACTACGCCTGGAGCCAGGCCAGGCAACCGAGATGCAAGCAGTGCAGCGCATCCCGGTGCGGCTCGGTTGCACTGGCACGTTTCAAGAGATTCATGACCTGATCGGCCGGATCGAGAACCTCCCGTATAAGATCTGGCTCCGCCGAGTCGAGCTAGCACCCAAGAGCGACCAACAGCGCGACCTTACCTGTGAGATGGAATTTGAGGCTTTTATCGTCTCGGTAAAGAATTCGCATTAGGAAGACTATTCCGTATTCCGATAACACGAAAGAAGAGATGCCCCGGTGTCTCATCCAAACCGTGAACATACAGAAAACAACCAATCAACTGACCAAAGAGATCAAACGGAATCCTGCCAAGGCAGCGGTTCTGGGTGGTTTGCTTTTGGTCGCCATCTGGTTCTGGTATCCCCTCGTCCAAAAATGGATGGGGAGTAGCTCCAGTTCCGTGGCTGCGAATTCAGCGGAAAATGACTTGGTAATCCCTCAGGCAGCACCGCTTCCCACCCTGGAAGAGCCTTCGGTCTCCAAGCAAGTTCCTAAAGGAAAGACAGACTGGCGGGCAGTCGCCCAGCAGATCAGCGACGATCCCTGGATGAAAGAGGGAACGTTGCCCAACGAAAACTTTGATCCGTTCTTCCCGGAAGAACAACCAGAGACAGTCCTGACCGCAACAAGCGTCGAGACAGATTCGACTCCCGACTTGGACGTTCCGCCTGAAACGGCTGGTTTGGCCGTCACTTCGGTGATCGTCGGTGGTCGAGTCCCAATTGCCCGAATCAATCATCAGAACTATCGCGTGGGTGACACCATTCGTGCCACCGACGCCAACATCCGCTACACGCTAGTCGACGTGCATTCGTGGGGAGTCACGCTGAAGGGAACTCAGCAACTCCACCAACTGCCCATCGACGAATCGCCGCTGACGACGAATCAAAGATTGGTCCTCCGCAACGGAAATTTGATTTCCCCCGAAAACTGAGATCCTCAATCGACATGGAAGTCGAATGAAAAAATTCCTTATCCTATCGCTGCTGCTGGTCAGTACCTCTGGCGGGATTGCCTTGGCAATCTTCCTGGAGTCGTGCGATTTATCTCAGTTTGAGCTGCCCGAGTTCCTGGCCCAACCATCTCAGGTCGATACGCCAGTCGAACCCAAGGCCGAAGTTGCCGCCAATAAGCCAAGTGTTCATATCGATCCAGCAGTGCGACCAGCCACTCAGATCGAACTCGAACCCCGCGTTACGCAGCAGTTCGATCTCGAAGCGATCAAGAAGACCTTGCAAGACTCGCAGGCCACCCAGCAGAAGATGGCCGACTCCCAAAACCGATCGTGGGAAGTGCTCAACAAGGCGATCGATTCCATGAAGGAAGTCGCCACTTCCAAGGTAGATGCCAGCAAGCCACAGCCGGAGATCGCACCGGTACCGCAAACGCAAACGACTACCACGCAGGCTCCCCTACCAAGCGAAGTAATCCCTGCTGATGGTGCGACTCCCAATGTCCTGCCACGCCCCTCGCAGCCTCGGATCATTCCCGATGAAGGGGACGACAAGCTGACGATTGTGATTCAAGACAGCGACATTCGCGAAGTCTTGGAACTGCTCAGCGAGCAAGGGCAACTCAATATTCTGCCGAGCCAAAACGTCCAAGGGACTGTCTCCGCATCGCTGACCAAAGTGGATATTCGCACCGCGCTTGCCGCCATCTTGCGATCGACCGGATACGTCATGCAGCAGGAAGGGGACTTCATTTACGTCGGCACGCCGGAAGACATGGAGAGCATGCAGCGTCTGCACGATCAGATCGGTACGCGCATCTATCGCCTGAAGTACATCCGGGCAACCGAGGTGCAAACGCTGATCACGCCTATGCTCACCGAAGGAGCTGGCACGATTAGTATTTCCACCGAAGCCAAAATCGGCATCTCTCCCGACTCGAACAACCCTGGCTCTGACGATTACGCCGGCGTCGAAACGGTGATCATCCGCGACTACGAACAAAACCTTGCCAAGATTGATCGAGCCATTCTTGAGATCGACTGTCGGCCGCTTCAGGTTGCGATCGAGGCGATGATCCTCAGCGTTCAACTCGATGACTCGCTCGACATGGGCGTCAGCTTCGAAGCTCTTCGCCAAAACGACCATATCCGACTGATCTCAGGCTTTCCACCGCAGAGCCTGGCCTCGTTGGATCTCGACGAAGGGGGACTCAAACTTGGCTACCTGGATGCCAACTTGTCTCTATTCGTCGAAGCTCTGGAAGGGGTTGGCGAAACCAACGTGATTGCGGCCCCCCAGCTGTTGGTTCTCAACAAACAAAAAGCCGAAATCCTGATTGGTGAACAGAAGGGCTACATCAGCACGACCGTCACCGAAACGGCCTCGACTCAATCGGTCGAGTTCCTGGAAGTCGGTACCCAGTTGCGTATTCGCCCCTTCATCACCAACGACGGCATGGTTCGTCTGGATGTGCATCCTGAAATCTCGACCGGTGAAGTTCGCGTCGAGTCGGGCCTTACCATTCCCGACAAGGAAGTCACCCAGGTCACGACCAACATCATGTGCCCAGATGGCCGCACGGTCGTGATTGGTGGTCTGATCAAAAGCAGCCAGACTAAAAGTGCCTTACAGATCCCTTACTTAGGCAGCTTGCCTGGGGCAGGGCTCCTGTTCCGCCAGAAATCGGAAGAGTTGGAACGCCAGGAGTTGATTGTTCTGATCACGCCACGCATTGTTGATCCGAACCATATTTCCGAAGACGGCGAGAAGGCTCGCGACTTGTTCGAGATTCAGCACGAATACAGTGCCGACAAGATGAGCCCGTTGAGCAAGCGACATATTGGCCGTAATTACTATCGCCTGGCCACCTCGGCCTGGGCCACCGGTGATGCCTATTCCGCACTACGTTACGTCAACCTGGCCATTCACTACGACAACACCCAGTTGGAAGCGGTCGCGCTGCGTGAGGAAATCATTAGCCAGACCGGCCTTGGTGATCGCACGGTTCATTCCCACTTGAAAGAAGGGCTCGCTCCGTGGAATCACCCCCACGGCGTGCAAGTTTCGCCGTGGCACCTCGACCAAATCGAAACCGGCCCTCCGATCACGCCAGGCTACCAACCGCCGGAATTGATTCCCAATCCGCGGGTCGTCCCCCATCAATAGTAAGTGCTCTCTATGTCCACACGTTCGGTCGCCTTGCTACTTCTGGTTACCTTGGCTGCTCAATGCATCGGCTGTGCTATTCCGCCGACCATGCGCGAGGCGTTCATGGATCCCGGTAAAGAGCAGCGAGAGCGGAAAGAAGAGATCCATCGCCTGGTCGACCAGCGGCATATTCAAACCCGACTTCAAGCGGCATCGGCCATGCTTGACGCAGGCCGCTTTGCCGATTGTGAGCGTGTTCTGGCAGAGATCGAAAAGATCGACCCCGGCTGCAAAGAGATGCAATTGATCCGCGGCGAGGCCCTGATGAGCCAGAACAAGTTTGCCGAAGCGGCCCTGCTTTACGAGAAAGTCCTCAAGACGCATCCGGCCGATGCGAACCTGCATCACTTGCATGCGATGGCACTTGAATTCTCCGGCGATTCGGTTGCGGCGATGATTGCCTTCCAACGAGCAGCGGAACTTTCGCCGGATAGTTCGCTCATCCAACTCAGCCAGATTCGCACGGATGCCCCTGGCACGACCACTCGCTGACCTCTAAGCTACGGACGATCCCGATTCGTCCACCTTATCGTTCCAGCCGTGCGTCATGAAGATCCTCGCACTCGAGCCCTACTATGGCGGCAGCCACCGTGCCTTCCTGGATGGCTGGATTGCGAAGAGCAGGCACACATGGACCTGCCTGACGCTGCCAGCTCACCACTGGAAATGGCGCATGCGTCACGCGGCGATCACCTTCTCCGAGCAGCTCGCCGCCATCAAAGAGAAAAACTTCGACGGGATTGTTTGCAGCGACATGCTCAACCTGGCTGCCTTTCGCGGTCTCGCCCCGCAGCCTATTGCACGACTGCCCGTGGTCGTCTACTTCCACGAGAACCAGCTGACCTATCCCGACGAATTCCGGACGCAGCGAGACTTCCATTACGCGTTCGACAACTTTCAAACTCTGCTGGCCGCGGACCAGGCCTGGTTCAACTCGGCCTACCATCGCACCGAATTCTTCGAGCAGAGCAGGGCGTTCCTCAAAAAGTTCCCCGACTACACCCTCGAGAATCGCCTCGATGAAGCGATGGAGAAGACCATCGTCGCACAGCCAGGCCTGCCCGAGATCCCCACCGGCGCTCGAGAACCCAACTTCGAGTGCCCGCACATCGTTTGGGCCGCTCGCTGGGAAAAGGATAAGAATCCCGAAGGCTTCTTCGACGCCATGTTCCAACTGAAAGCCGATGGTTTCCCCTTCCGCTTAAGCGTCGTCGGCGAGTCGTTCCGTGATTCGCCCCCCATCTTCGATCAGGCTCGCAAAGATCTGGCCGATCACATCGAGCAGTGGGGCTTTCTAACAAGTCACAATGATTACCTGCGTCTGCTCAGCAGCAGCGACATCTTCGTATCCACCGCCAAGCACGAGTTCTTCGGCATCTCAGCCGCCGAAGCCATCCTGGCCGGTAACTTGCCTGTGCTGCCGCACCGACTTGCCTACCCAGAACTCGTCGATAACCAGCCGAACCTTCTCTATGACGGCACGACTGCCGACTTGATTGCTCACCTTCGGAGACTAACAGAAGACCAGGCCTTTCAACAGGCCGCACGAAAACAGCAGGCCATGGCTGCAAGAAAGCTCGATCGATTGCGGTGGACGCAACTCGCTACCAACTATGACCAACGTCTGCAGTCTCTCGTAGAGAAGGCTCGATAGTTTGCAGCCCGCAAATACGCAAGTTATCATTTCAATACTCTCCCTTAACCCACTTCCCACCCGAAGAGCGACCTTCTCATGCTTCGATTTCTTCTGATTCTTGCTGTGGCATTGTCCAGCTATGCTGCCTTGCCATCGTCGACCTATGCCGCCGATACACCGCCGAATATCGTCCTCATCTTCATGGACGATAAGTAGAAGCCTGTTGATGAGATTGGCCGAAAACCTCGGCGAAACTGGCGGTTTCTTGGTGAAATTGCGGTACGTTCAAACTGTGGCAAACTTCGTCGAATTCAGGTCGAATGGTGCAGATTAACTACACTTTGCTACACCAAGTCCATCTCCTCATAGCCTTCATGTGGATTAGATGCAGGCCTTTTGATCTCCCTCTTGCAAATTAATGTCTCGCACGGCGAGCTAACACTCAAGTCATCAACGTGTCAGATGTCCGCTGCTTCTCTCCTCACCGGTGAAAAATATCTGTAATTGGCGCGGAGAGATTCTGTGTCAGGATGGTTCGTCATTATGCACGAACGAAGGCGAGTGCAAATCGCTGAGCCCTATCAGATTGGCAGCATCTGCTCCTTCACAAGCATGCCGCGGCGTTGTTTCAAAACCGACATGGAGGGCTGGTCCAAGGCAATAACATTCAAATAGAATGAATCGGGGTTTACACTAGTCTGCTTCGCATAGACATGAGACGGTTGATACTTTGGAGTCGTCCTTAGGCGGCTTAAAAAATCCGATTGAAAGACCGAGCAAATTAGGCAGTCTCCGAATCCACTCATTAGGTGGCAAACTGCGTCGATCGGGTGAATCTGCATCTTTGAATTTAGAACAGAGAATACGCCATGATTCGACAGCGACCTTTCATTGTTATCGCGTTTTGTTTTCTTCTCGGGCTACAGGTGCAATCCAATGCAACTGGGCAAGATCGGATTGTTCGCGCAGGTGCGGCAAAGCACTCGAACCCGAGCTATTCCATTACAACGATCCGTGATGCACACACAGACGCCAAGCCTGTGATTGTTGTTCAAAGCGAACTTGACAGGTTAATCGACGAAGACGGCGGAGGTGCGTGCCCGATCTCGGCCGCTCTGATTGCGATGCAGACCGTGAAGTCGATGGCGGGAGCGGCGTTGCATCCCCATCCACACCGCTACGCACTTCAATTGTTCCAGGAACAACCTGAGTTGAAGGAAGGGCGAATTCCAAATGACCGTTTTGTCAATCTCTTGAAGAAAGTTTCGGCGGCAGGAGAAAAGCTTGACGTCGACGTTGAGACGGTTTCCGCCACGAATAGCAAGCACACGGACACCGGACCTTATTGGTCTCAAACCGACGGACCAGATTTGTCGCTTAATCCAGGTGAGCTAAAGGTTCTCTCGTACACGGTCACCACGGCGAATGGCGTTTGGCTTGGCCGCCATTTTGTTCTGCTGAAGAGTATGGAAGGTGAACAGGTGCGTGTCCTTGATCCTACTCGTCCCTTCAAAGATTACCAATACGGAATTCGATTCCATGGCGACGATGCCGCTCCGAAGGCAAACGTTATTTTGGACAACCTATCGCGCAATGATGAGAACGAGCCGATCTATGAATTGAATACCGTCTTTACGATCAAGGTCGCTGGTGCGTGGGACCATATGAACAATTCGTCGTCGGCCTCAGTCGACCAGATTAAGACCGAAATCGACCTGCTCGCGAAAGAGCTTCAAGCCGAAAACAAGCTTACCTCGCCGAAAGAGTGGCGAAGACGCGGTGCTAGATTCGGATTGCCAGGATTGGACCTGCCCACAACGGTAGGCGGCAGCGACTGGTCCGCCGAACAAATGCTTGAGATCTTTCGTCACGCCGGGCGTTACAACCTAAACCTACGCGATGTTGTTGGTGGCGCTCACGGTAGACCGGCTATCAAGCTTGAATCTGAGTTTGCCAAAGAGGCCATACACGATCTGATTGGCGGTCGCGCTTACTTTGCGGTAGCTATCACGGAAGAAGGAGCAGGCACTCACACAAAGAATATTCAAAGTCGAGCAATCAGAGACGGCGATGGCTTCAGGCTCACAGGATCAAAGCTTTGGAACGCCCGGCTGCGACAAGCAACGCACGTGGTTCTATACGTGCAGGCTGCCAACGGCAGGCCGGGCAAACAGACCGCGTTTCTATTGCCGATCAATCACCCGGGTTTGGAGATTGTCGATCGGTATGCACATGGGCTTACAGGAAATTCATTTGGCGGACTCAATTTCGATCAGATGTATGTTGGCCCGGAGCACTTAATCGGTGAGGACGGCGACGGTGGTGATCTTTTTGAGGAGCATTTCCTCTACTGGCGATTGATGCAGTCGGCAGCGGCGATCGGATGTGGTGAACGAGCGTTGGAGGTCATGGCTGAGCGGATTCGAGAACGCGAAGCCTTTGGTGGTCCGATCGGACGGTTTACTCATCTTCAGCAACCTATCGGCGAGCAACTCACCAAGCTCCGCATGGCATTGGCTTTGTCTCGCGAGGCTGCACGCTACTTTGACCAGGGAAACTATGACGCCGCGGAGCCATTGGTTAATGGAATCAAAGCAGAGGGTGTCGAATTCGCACTGGAAGCTTGCGATGCTGCGATGCGTGCACACGGTGCCCTCGGCTACAGCCGAGAGGTAGACCTGGGCGATCGAGTCCGCGACCTGATGGGGCTACGAATTGCTGATGGAACAACCGACGTCATGCGGATGACAGTCGTCCGAGATGCCTTCGGTCACGATCTCTGGCAAATGGCTATCGAAGACGGTGGAGATTGATCGCGATGAAGAAGAAAACCAGACACTCGAATAAATGATTTCACGAGTCTGTAGGTGCACGCGGTTGGCACCGAGTCGATGATCTGGTGGATCAATTCTGGACATTTGGTGATTGAATTTCTCTTGCGAAAACTGATCTAGATATCCGATCCGCGGTTGTCCATGCTGTCAGACGAGAAGAATCATCTTCGATTGATTTGATTTGGGCACGCTATCGGACTTGCAGAAGTAGTAGCCAGACGGACTCGGGGACAGCGGCTTGTCCAACCCCTGCAAATTGGAACGAAGCGCAATCGCAGCGGTTTCCCTTCATAACGGCTGGTGTTGGTGACACTGGTCGGTTCCTCCTATGTCACGTGAAATTCAAAGGCCGTTATTCTGACGGTTTGGCCGCTACCCGCTACCTACCTCGGATGGCGTGAGAAGCAAGGCCTGCAGCAACGAGTTGCTCGGATGTAGCTGCACAAACGTCGAAAAGACAAAAAACTGGGCGGTAAGAGTGGAGCGGCGCTAACCGATTCCAAGTTTATCGACAACTCTTTGCCATTCCTTGCTCAGACTTGGGTTAAGGCGGCTAGTGAATTTGCCAAATGGCTAGAGTCTCATTGATTCCAACACCGAATTCGCCACGACGCGTACAACGGACGGAATCTCGTCCATCGTCGCTTTCCATGACCATGTTCTATCGGTGACAAACTCCAGGACAATATCCTCATCCAGCACATCCCCACGTGCGACTTCGACGAGGAACATCGACATTTCTTTTTCCAGCACGAACACGACCTGTTCGCCTGGGGCAAGCTGATTTGTTGTCGATTGCTGCAACAATCCAACATTACCACCGGCCTCTGAAACAGATGGCTTTCCAGGAAACTTTGGCTTTTGCCGGGGTGGAGTATATGTCCAACCAAGCCGGACATTGTGCACCGATACCTGCCTGTCAGATTCATTCTTGATAACGAATTCAAGAAGTTCGTGATCGAGGCCAATTGGTCTTATCGCATGGGCTTTGACATCTATCTTTAGTCCCTCGGCCGAGGGCTCCTCCACCGGCACATCTGCTTCCGGCAGTCGATACGAAATCGCATCATGTTTGAAGATGGCGATGTTCTCATCAGTCGCGAGCCAAAGATGCTGGTCGCCGTCGCAAACCCCGATACCGCTTAAGTCCTCGACGTTGGAGTTGACGTGAATCAGTAAATCTGCCGCCTCATGCTCCTCTAACCGGACAGGTAGCGTTCCACGGATCGTATCGCAAGACTGGTGTGCGCCCCTCCTGCCATCTGGACCCCACTGTATCCACCAACTCGTGATGTAGATCGCTCCCTTTCCATTGTTGAACAACTGTATCTGCGCCTGAAGCTTTCGCCGGTTCCATACCGGATTAACGCACACTTTCAGATTACGACTGCCCTGATGCTTCAGCTCGTTTAAGATATCCACCTGTTCGCGAAGCAGTATCGTGTTTTCCTCTCGGAAGAATGCCTCCCTGATCGTCCTGTTCCTCTCTTGTAGGAGCAGTGTTTCAATATGTAGCGCACCCCACGGTTGTCGAATCTCGATGGCAGTGTCCGCCTGTTTCGCCTTCCAGCCTTCGAACCATTCAGTTTCCTCGATACTCATATCGACTGGAAGGCAAAGCGTCCAGCTTTTGGCTTTAACCTTGTTGCTGTCGCGCACCGTGGCAAACGAATTACGAATCTGCCCCTTCTGGGCATCATCGATCTTGCCGGGGAAATACTTGACCTGAAACACTTCGATCCCATCGGAGTCGCTAAGTTCCCCCTCGAAGGAATCCAAGCCACCATCGCCTTTGACGATTCGGATGCGCTGGGAATTCGGTTTCTCCACATGAATCAGTTGGCTGACCATGTCCTCGAATTTCTCGCGTGCCCCTGCCATACCCCATAGGGTTTGCAGATTCGCCAGCTTAATAGCCAATACCGGCTCCTTTCGTTGATCAAATGTTCCTAATCTCCTAGTTCGACATAATAGCATCTTCGAAGAGCCACCGATGCGGGAATGCCAAGTGCGGTGTCCGGACGGAAACACTTGCAATCGAGATATACAGATCTTTCAGGCATTCGGATCTTTGCATCCAATGCCACAACTCGCTCTTTTTCACGCACGTGTATAACGTGCACCAATAAGTAGCCTGTGAATGGGCAAATACTATCCAAGATGGAGACATGGTGGCTGCTTCGAACAAATCGACCGAACAGAGAAACGATCATGTGTTTGATGGTGAATTCTGGTTCGTCCAGTGCTACATCCATCAAGCATTCGTTAACATTTCAGTTTGTTTTTTACTCCTTAGGGATCATTACGTGAGGATTCGTGTCGGCTTGGAGCAGTATACACTTTGTACTACCACAAGTCTTTTCTAACTTAAATGGCGGAAATGAGCGGTGCTTAGTTTATACACGTGACGCAAGGCTTGATCTGCCAATTCTTGCCGGCTAATCTTTTGTCGAATTATCTTGTTCACCACGAATTCAATCGCGCAAACACTTTTTCCCGTCGAGTCCCGGACAAGCTGTGATTTATAAGACTAGCAAGAGGAACTGATCGCATGACTCTATTACAGAAGATTTACGAATGGTCAGTCACGCTGCCACCATGTTTGCGAGATGCGATCCGGCGTTTGCTCAACTCAACTGATTTGTCCGATGACGACTATGACGATCTATTTGCTCTACTCAAACTAGAAGCTGGCATCGCAGATCCTAAGGGCCGTAAATCCGAGCCGCTCGAGAAGAAACACCTGCCGTCGACGGTCGTACAAGGAAATTCAGCCCGTCTGCTGTCACTCCAGAACCTAAAGAATGTCAATCGAATTGCCGCAAACCAGAAGGTTACATTCGAGCCTACGGGATTGACCGTTGTTTATGGGGATAATGGAACAGGCAAATCCGGATACTCGCGCGTGCTTAAAGTGGCCTGTCGGGCGAGAGGGGAGAAGGCGATCGTTTTGCCTAATGCACACCTCCCAAAAGCGACAAAAGCAGTTCCAGAAGCTGAGATAGTCTACGAGATGGGCGGAACAACTACGAAGGTCAAGTGGACGGAATCAACGCATGATCATCCCGAACTATCAACGCTGTCCGTCTTTGATTCACATTGTGCGCGGGCATATCTCGATGCCGAGCAGGATGTAGCATACCTGCCATATGGACTCGACATTGTTGAAAACCTTGCGAACACAGTGCTGCCACAGCTTAATGATCGACTTAGAGAGGATTTGGCGAAATGTGTTGTTGACCACACACAATTTGACGAACTGAAAGGCAAGACAGAGATTGGCGAGATTGTTTCCAGATTGTCGGCTAAGACAGACACATCGAAAGTCGAGGCACTTGCAACAATCAATGAAAGCGAGATGGCGCGGCTAGCAGAACTACGCGTTTCCCTCGGCGAACAGAATCCGAAACAGAAGGCACTACAGCTTCTCCGTCTTGTGGAACGAATCAATCGAATCCGAGACAGCATCAATATTGCGATTAAGGTCGTCGACTCACTGGCTTTGGAAAGATTGAAAGCATTGGTCGCTTCGACAGATTCTGCGATCGCAGCAGAGAGGCGGGCAGTCGAAATATTTCATGCCAATGAAAGCCTCCTTCCAGGAACAGGTGGTGAGGAGTGGCAGATCCTCTTCGAGGCGGCACGAACGTTCGCCACAATAGCCTATGCGGATTCTGACTTTCCGAATATGAATACTGACTCTCGTTGCCTTCTCTGCCAACAAGAGCTGACCGATGGAGCGATGCGACTCCAACGATTCGACAACTTCGTTAGAAACAATACGGCAATGGTGGCGAGTTCGAGGAGAGCTAGTTTGAGGACACTGATAACTTCCATCGAGAACTCAAACGTGACTTTCTATCCGGAGCCGTCATTAGTCGAAGAAATCGAGCAACTTGATTCCACACTTTGCCGAATTCTTCAAGAGTTTGAGAGATCACTTGCGAGTCGGCGAAAGTGGATGCTTGATAGTGTAGTTGATGCAGAGTGGACGAATGAGGTAACTACATCCGAAGATCCGCGTGGCCATCTTGTCGCATTTGTCGACGCACTTAAAGCCGAAGCCGCCTCGCATGAACTTGCTTCCAATGAAGATACTCGAAAGGCGCTAGAATTAGAACTCGCTGAGTTGGAATCGCGAGAGAAGTGCCAGAGGAAGAAGCATCAGATTCTTGAAGCGATCAAGAAACTCCAATTGGCGGCTGCTTTGGAGTCTTGTCGCAAAACCATTCGCCCACTTCCTTTCACCAAGAAAAGTAAGGAATTTGCAAACGACACGGTAACGGATGCCTTGAGCAACGCTCTGAACAAAGAGTTTGAGTCTCTCGGACTCGGAAATTTGAAAACGAAGCTTAAGAGCCGGGCGAAGGACGGAAAAACGTATCACAAGATTGTTCTTGACGTTCCGACGGCCTACAAATTGTCAGAAATTCTTAGTGAGGGTGAACTACGTGTCTTGGCTATTGCCTCATTCCTTGCCGAGTTATCTCTTGCAGAGCACTCGGGCGGCATAATCTTCGACGATCCAGTTTCTTCACTTGATCATTTCCGACGAGCGAGGGTAGCCAGTCGTCTAGTCGAAGAGTCGACAAAACGTCAGGTCGTTATCTTTACTCACGATACGGTCTTTTTAGCTGAGTTGCGAGGGATTGCAGAACGTCAGAGTCTACCTGCAAAGTTTTATCACTTAGAATGGACTACCGCGGAACACTCGGGATATTGCATCGAGGGATTGCCGTGGCATCACCAGGGATTCAACGATCGCATCGACAAATTGGAGCAAGAGCAAAAGCGGCTACAGAAAGAGTGGACGCCTGTGCCCAACAGTCAATTATGTGACAGAATGAGAAATGCTTATAGCCACTATCGTGCTACCATTGAGCGATCGATCGAAAGCATCTTCCTACATGGAATTGTTCGTCGATTTGATAACTATATACCAATCGCCAACATGAAGAAGATTGTCGCCCTTACCCCATCTGAAATCGCTGAGTTAGATCGCCTATTCAAAGTGGCTTGTGACGTTACGAATGCACATGATCCCGCTACCGGTGCCAATCGTCCTCCACCTGATCCATCGGAGTTTGAAAAACATATCAAGGAGTTGAAGGCACTGGTCGATGGCTTTAGGGCAAGAACGTAAGAAAGCGATTCACGATTTCGAGAACTACAATAATGCAATCCCGATGGCCGTGCTCAACTGTTGCTATCGATGTAATGTGACTCCGGGATAGATAGCCAGCAAGACGAGGCTTTTGGAATTAAGTGCCTCGGTGTTCATCGGAAATTATTCACAGTTGTAATTTGCTTAGTCGTGGACACAACCAAGTTGAATTTCACTTTCATAGTAAATTTCGCAACTCATTACACTTGCTCGGGTTACACGAATCTATTCCGGTACGCAAATATGGTAAATGCCCCAGAACAATGCATTGAGCCGTATGTAGCGACGATTTGTGACCTATAAACGAAAAACACGAACTCCTGTTCATCTCTTTGGGCAAAGGCAGAACTGGGAGGCAGGTTCTTCGCTCTATTGGTAACTCAGATCCTGGCGAAGATCGGAAAACGCCCGTCGATGCATCGAGTAAAATCTATCCAATGGGTCCGTCTGCTGCACCGCTAAAATGATATCGCCTTGACGCCGGCAATCAGAAGCAGAATGGCAATTTCGAAGGAAACGGCAAAGAGTTCTGTTCTTGAGTTCGCCAATAAGAAATCTGCATAAATACATAAGAATTTCCTCCAACTCGGTGAAGAGCCTTGGAGGATCGGCATGGGCCGACTGACGAAATAGAAGCCAGGCTCAACGATTGATTGAGCCTAGTGATAAATAAGCGATATATGCCTCGGACGTTATCGTTAGGCAGCCCGCTCGTCGGAAGTGGGTATTTTGCCGTTTGCCGCCGAACCTGCTTTGGCATTCCCACGGCGCGAACGGAAGTCCAGTACTGCCTCGCCGTTATCCACAGCGAACTTGGAGAGTGCCAACTTCAGGCCGCGAGGCGAGTAGTCGAGTTTTGCCGCGACATCTGTAACCAACATACCTTCGGCGAGCATCTTTTTTGCACGCAAAAGTTTCAATTGTCGTCGATCCGCAGCGGTCGGAACGGGCAAGACTCGCTTCTCATGCCACCATTTAATCGCTTTCGCGACCGTGGTGCCTGATACCCCTAATTCCTTACCAATTTCCAAATTGGAATGCCCTGCGATCATGAGTTCATGCACCTGGTTGGCGATTTCCATGTACGAGGGGACTTTAATTTGCTTGGATTCCAGCTGTCTTCGGCGTCGCTTGTTATTGGGACGCGGCAATCCGCGTTTATCGTGCCAATGTTGGATTAGCTTGGTAACGTAGGATGGAGAGCAGTCCATTTGCTTGGCGATCGCCTTATGAAGAAGGCCATCATCCCAGAGTCGTTTAGCCGTTTCCGATTGCTCGTCGAGCGGGTCAACCTTTTTGAAGTCGATCGTCACTTCCTGAACGGTGTTAGAGTCCGTACAACAAACTCCGGTCAATTCCTTGACAACAAAACCGGCGACATCAATCCGCAATTGTCCCTGCAGCCAACCCTTCGCTTTACTACGTTCCCCCATCTGCTGCACTTCGATTTTGCCCTGAATAATGCCTTCCATCGATAGGCGAATCTTACGAAGCAAGGATTCGTCCTTGGATGTTAGCCCCTGTTGTATCAATTCTCTTGTTGCGTCCAGGAACTCGGCAACCTGTTCACGGCTCGGCGTCGGAGGTGGTGACTGCTGTGCGGCCTCGACGGAGTTTAGACGGGCGAGCACGTCATTTTGTTGTCGGCGAAGATCCTTGAGGATCAGCATGGTTTGACGCTGTTCATCCTCGGAAACCCCAGGGTTACGACGATTGAAGTCGATGGTGGCTTTGAGCTCGGCCGCCTGTTTTTTTAGGGCCTGCAGAATATAAGGGTCCTCTTTCTGCAATTCTGCGGAACGACGGACGCATTCCTCGATTACCGAATCAATAAGTTCTTCTGAAGGTCGGATCCACTTTAGAAGATGATCGCACGTCCGTTGCAGAGCCAGTTTCCGATTCAAGTGAGTAAAGATCGGTCGACTATTTGCTTCGATCCAGCGGCAACAAGGACACAGCAACACGCGACCATTTGCCCCCCCGGCGGCAAGTCGGCGACCGTGCTCTGGACACTCAAACAGACCTTGCAAGAGGCGAGGTCCTTTATCATGGTCCCGTGTCGTAGGTTTTCGCCCCGAATTGCTTGTTTCGGCAGCAAGCAGCGTTTGAGCAGCATGCCAGCACTCGTCCGGTATGATTTGTAGATCGTCGAAATGGGCTTCCCTCAATGGGGCTTGTCGGGGAATTTGAGCAGCATAGTCCTTCTTACTCTTCCACTTGGTCTCCGTCGCCCCATAGGCCCACCAGCCGCGATATATTGGATTGGATAGGTGTTTTCGCACCAAAGCATGAGTCCAAAGGCCGGTGATTGAATTCTCCGGGGCAGGGGCGTTCTCGTCCGCGTTGAGCGTCCTTGCAATCTCCGCAATGCTGATCCGATCGACCACATACCAGTAAAAGATCTGAACTATCCATTGAGCGGATTTAGGGTCAATAACGATCCTTCGTCGCGGACGCTGCCGCCTCGTCACCTCACCTTCAACGATTTCACCGGCGTAGCCGAGGGAAAGGGTCGTATGGACCATCTGCCTGTCGAACAGCCCTTCGTGCGATGCATTAATATGCGCCCCATAGACGCGGACCTGCGCCTCATCAACGTTGGCCAACGCCTGTAAGGTCGTTCGCCAGTTATCCCCGTCGGCGGTGTCGATATGCGATTTGACGAAGATTCCACGAATGCCTCGCTCGACCAATTCCTCTTCAACAAACTGCAAGCACTTGTAGGCTCGTCGGTAGAGTCGAGCCGTGGTGAAGATCATCAGCGTTTGAATGTTTCCAACTTCTATCATCTCCCTGAGCGCCAAGAGGCCAGGACGCCGTTCTTGAAACCCACGTACTGCAAGGTCGAAGAAAACGTTCTCGCGCGGGATATAGATGTTCAACCGCACGGCATCCTGGAGGATCGATCGGAGTTGATCTGCAATTGAATCCTGGAACCTTGACGAGAAGCGAGCGTAGGCTGCGCCGATACTATCGGCACCTTCTCGCGAGATTTTCGTGTTGTAGTCATCCAGCAGGGCGTCGATCTCTTTGACCGTCTTTGCATAGAATTGCTCCTGTTGACGACGAATCTCCTCCTTTGTGCGCTTCACTTTCTTCCGCTTTGTCGGAGCCGTCGTGCCCTTGACGGTCGTTGCAACGGCCTTTTCGCTGAAATCATGAAACCGTTGCTCAAGCTTGGCCGCCACCAAATTGGACTGCATGTCTAACTTCCCGTGAATCATGGAGATGCACGGCTTGCCACAGAATGCTAGCAGGCGACTACCGGGCCGCGGCTTCGCAAGCCGTAGCCGAAGTCTAGAAACGAATTGTCGCGTGACGGTCGCCTGACGCGACAATTCTCCAATCCGAAAACTTCCTTAATAACTAAATTGAACGCGAGGTGTCGTGCTGCGCATTGACCTGCCCTTACAATCGAAACGACTTTGGCCAGCCCTTAGCCGTTGAGGACAACGCTTTAAACCATCAAGCATGCGACGTGGGAGTATGTCGATGGGGAGGCGTCGCTTCGTTCTCGCATTGAGGAGCTACTGGATCAGAGCAGACAGAGGGTATCCAAGCCATGAATCGCTAGTTAAGCGAACCACATAGAACAGACCGATCGCAAGTATCAGGGCGGCTCGGATGTGGGGCCAGGGCAAGTGCTTGGCCCTCTGGGAGACGTTTGTTAATCGCTCTCCAAATAGCTGAAGGCAGAGTCCTACGCCGGAAAGGGACGTGGCGATTCCTGCGGCAAAGAGGGCAATGATTCCATACGCCACCCACGGCTGGCCGGTGGAAAGGCCTGTGAAGTATGCGACCAACGCCGATGGACAAGGCAACAATCCGACCGCGATACCCAGCAAAGCGGTTGTCGAGAAGCTACTTTTGCTGGAAGACTTCTTCATTGAATCGTCTGATTCGGAACTGACGAGGGCCCCAAGTTGGACTAAGTCGTGGTGCTTGCAGCCAGAGTCATGCGAATGGTGATGGCAGCAAGCCGTTTTCTTTCCCGACATTGCCTTCCACAGCATCCAAGCACCTACACAAAGAACCAGGCCAGCACTGATCCACTGGAGCAAGTCGGACACGAAATGCTCGTGATGGTGGTCACCAGCTACAACGTGGTGGGTTAAGTGAACTGCAAAGGCAATCGCAAACAGGGAAATCGAATGGGAAAGTGCCGTACTCAATCCCATGACGACCGGGTGCCAGAGACTCCGTTTTTCTCCGGCCAGATATACAAGCATGGCCGTCTTTCCGTGGCCAGGTTCCAGGGCGTGGATCGCTCCCAACAGAAAAGCAAATCCGAGAGTTAGTTCGTGCGTGTGGTTATGCATCGTTTTATCCTGGTCGGGTACGCTCGGGGCGATAGGCTACGGACAAGTTCAGGACGAAGTTGATTGACTGACAGGCTGCCATTTCCAGCGTAGGATCGCGGCACTGTTAATGATCACAAATGCTTCTCCAATGTTCTGAAGGACCGCACCGGCGATCGGCGTAATCGTTCCCGCCGAGGCCATCCCCAGCATCACCAGGGTGAGTCCGGCGCCGATGAGAACGTTTCGGTGAATCGTTGCTTTCGTCTTGGCGGCCAGAACCATGGCCATGGGGAGTCGATCAAGTTGATGGGTCATCAGGACGATATCGGCGCTGCGCATCGTGATGTCTGCACCGCCGACACCCATCGCCACACCAACATTGCCGGCCGCGAGTGCCGGGGCATCATTGATTCCGTCTCCTACGACCATGACGTTGTAGCCAGCCTTTTTTTCCAACTCGACTACTTGTAGTTTTTCGGATGGGAGCACCTCGGAGACAATCTCGTCGACACCGACCTCTTGCCCGATATGCTGGGCAACCGCCGAACGATCGCCTGTCAGAAGAACAGTACGTTCGACCCGCAGGTCTCGCAGCAATTGGATTACCTGCGACGAGTCGGCACGGGCATGATCGGAAAGGCAAATGCATCCAAGAGATCGTTGCGTTTCGCCAGAGATCTCGGCGGCCCAGACCATGGGGCCGGAGTGGTCAATCGGCTGCGTCTCGATTCCTTCCTGGTTGAGCCAGCTTTCACGCCCCAAGAGGACAACTCGCCCGTCGGGGTAGTGGATTCGAATACCAAGCCCTGGAACTTCTTCAACCTCCTCGGCTTCAACGAACGACAGATCCTGCTGCTTACCATACCGGGCAATGGCCTTGGACACCGGATGTTGGTTGACGGAGACGCCTGGCAGAACGGCTTGGATTATCGCTATCTCTTCTCCGGAACATGGGACCACGCGACATACATCCAACTGCCCGGTGGTCACGGTCCCCGTCTTATCGAAAACGACACTATTAACCTCGCTCAGGGCCTCGAGGAAGCGAGCATTCTTCACGAGAATGCCATGCCGCGAGGCAACTGCCAGGGAAGCGACCATCGCCGCGGGACCTGCGATGAGAAACGGCCCAGGACAACCCACCACCAGGACGGTAATCGCACGTGTCACATCGTGCATCAGAAAGAGGGTGATCCCGGCGATCATCAGGACCGCCAAAACAAAGTACTTGGCGTACTGCTCTACCAAGCGAAGAACACGTGTTTTGGACCGCTCGGCTTCCTGGAACAGATCCAGAACCTTCGCGAGCGTCGTGTCGTCGCCGGCTGAGGTGACTCGTGCTCGGATCAATCCGTTCAAGTTCATAGAACCTGCGAATACTTTCGAGCCAGGGCTGACTTCTTCCGGAGTCGATTCGCCTGTGATCGAAGACTGGTCAATCGCCGCATGTCCATGCAAAACGACCGCATCGGCCGGAATGCTTTCACCGGGAGCAATGACAATCGTATCGCCGACTCTCAGCTCCGATGCCGCGATTGATCGTTCTGTGCCGTCTTCGGTCAGCCTGCGGGCAAGGTTCGACTGCAACGCCTGAAGGCCAGCGATGGCGGAATTAGCACCGAGAATACTGCGTTCTTCCAGGAAGAACGCCACGCTCAATATCACCGGGACAATGACCGCCGTAGTAAAATCGCCAATCGCGAATGCCGCCAGCGCGGCAATGCTTACCAACTGCCCGCTATAGTATTCCGGGGATTCGCGAAACAGTCCCCACAACGCTTCCCATAGGATCGGAGCAAGCACCAGGAGTGCTGCCGCTGCCTGAAATGCGGCCCCCAGGGAAAGCTGCTCGGCAGGCATCCAGCGTTCAATTAGAATTCCAACCACAAGCAGCGACGCAGCGACTAAGGCCGTACTGAAACGGATACTCATTCGCCACTTTTCGTAGGCCGTTAAACCAGCGTCCAGGTCGGTCTGGATTCGTTTGGCTACCGATACGGAACTCATTGGGTCTCCTCCTTAACTGGGTCAATTACAACAGGAGGAGACTTCTCCGCAGAACTTTTCGGAGAGATGACAATCCGCGTCCCGGGGGCCACGAACTTGAGGCGCCCCACCGACTGCATGATCTGCTCCATCGACTCTAGGTAGAGACGCGACCAGACCAAGTCGGGATTGGCCAGGTACTGGGCATAGACTTTGTCGAAAAGGGTTACTTCTTCGTCTGCTTTCGTTGTTACATCCGTTTGGAAGCGTGTTGCCTCGTTGACTAGCGTGTAACGATCGGCCTCGGCTTTGGGAATTGTTCGAGCGGCAAAGCCTTCCGCTTCGCGTTTTCGGGTTTCGATATGAATTTGCTCGCTCTGTACATTCTCGAATGCTTCGGCCAGTTGTGGCGTGGGAATGATTTCACGGAACTCAACCGCACTGACTTCGATGCCGAGTCCAAGTTGATCGAGTCGCCTCTGAAGACTCTCGCGAACCGATATCGGCAGACGCTCGACTTCTTCCGTGTTGGAAGAACGTTGCAGACGCAGGGTATCCATCGCATTCCAGCCGGCGATCGTCTGGACGATCGAAGCTGCAGCCGCTTCCTTGAGAACTCGCTCCGGTTGATCGGCTTGGAAATGAAACGCGACCGGATCGCTAATACGATACTTCACGCGAACATTGGTCTGCAGAATGTGCTGGTCGCCACAAAGCACGTAACCATCCCGAATGGGATCGAGTGCGGTTGTATTGCTACCGGCAGCACTTAGTTTGAGTCGATCGATTGAGACTTCCCGTTCTTCTTTGACAGGAACGCGAATGACTTCATCGATCGGATAGGGCAACGCCAACAAGATGCCCGGTGGCTGAACTTGCTCTCCGGGCGTGTTTCCGACCAGCTTGCCAAAGCGAGTCAACAAAGCAACTTCGTTGGGCTGAACCATGGTAATGCCTGAGCACCAAAACAGAATCATTAGCAGTGCGGCGAGTAACCCAATGATCCGCATGCCGGCACCGACGCCAACACCGATCTGCTCGGAACGTCGGGCCCGATTCTCTCTCGGCGGAGGGGGTGGTGAGAAGGTACGCTGATCACTCATGGCTGCCTCTCCGCGGTTGCCTGGGTATTGCCGGAAGGAAACTTCGCCGTACGGTCCTCGGACGTCGTTGGCAGCGAGGACGGAGAGCCCGTTTGGGGAACCTGAGGCGGATCGGTCAGCAGATCCATGAATCCTTCATTCGTTCGCAGGATAATCGTCGAATCACTTCCGAGACTTCGCTTGAGGGCTTCCAGCGAACGCCAATACCGGTAGAACTCGGGATCTCGCAAATGAGCTTGTGCGTAAATCTCCGAAACCTTTTGCTCGGCGTCGGCCCGAATGCGGCCTGCTTCCAAACGGCCGTCTCGCAAAATCTCTTCGCTCCGCACGACTGCATCGTCGCGAATCGCGTTGGCATCTTTCTCGCCCAGGGCTCGCAGCTGCTTCGCTGCGGCTTCCCGTTCGGCTTTCATCTGGGCCAGGACGGCCGAGACATTGGAAGACTCGTAGGCAATTCGATTGATCCCGATCTGAAGGATCTGAATTCCAAACTTCTCGAGTGCATCTTGCTGCACGTCTTGCAGAAGTTGCTGTTCGATGCGTTGGGTCTGCAGTTGAGCCGAGTCGGTTGAAACCAACGCGGACAGATCGTAGCCGCCCATCCGCGTATTCTTGGCGGCGGTTACCATGCCATCGATCTTCGCGGACACGGCTTCGACACTTCCGGAGGATTGAAGAAATAGCAGCGGGTCGGCCACATTCCAGACTACAAATGTAGAGAGAACCACGTTGCGGCGATCGTGCGTTAGCGTTGCCGTGTAGGGCGTGTTGAAGACATGTTGCCGCAAGTCGACAACGCGGGCATCTTCGACGGGCCACGGAAGCTTGAAATACGCCCCGGGTTCCATCAACTGCCGAGTTGGCTTGCCGAAGCGAGTGACAACCACGGATGTCCCTTCCGATACCTGAACGTAGCAGGGATAGGCCACCAGCAGAATGAAGATCGAAATTCCCAGACCAATCCGTACGAATTTCGTCCAGAGTGGTGCTGTCTGATTGGATTGATGTTCGATTGCGTTTTCCATGAGATGTCTTGTACCGGCCAACTAGGGGGACGGTGATGCGAGTGGTGGAATGACGGTAGGAGTTAACGAGGCATTGGGCTCCGTGACGAGTACATCCTGAAGCTGCGAGTCAATCACGTAGACTTGCCGGCCAGGGAGAGCTTTTTCGTAGGTATCGAACCAAAGCCGCGTTCGATAGGTTTCCGGGGCCGCCCGATAGGCTTTGCTGGCCTCGGCAAAGTGGGATGCTTCTTGGCCTGCCAGCCCAACCCGCTTGGCAGCAGCCTGCTTCGCGGACGCGACCAGTGCGGCGGATTCCTTTTCCGCACCCAGGAGCTTGGCTTGAGCGTCGCCGCGTGCTTGAATCACCCGTCGCGCAGCATCGCTCTCGGCATTGCTGACATCCAAATAGGCATCGGCTGCCTCGACAGGCGGATGCAAACTCAGCAAGCTGATATCCACTATCTCGATCCCCAGTTGCATGTCCCGAGACTTCTCGGTCACTTTGCTGGCGATTCGCTGGGCAAATGCCTGGCGATCTTCGGTCAGTACCTGGTCGAGAGTCGCATTTTCCGTTTCTTCACGAAGTACCTGGTAAGCGACCGCCTCGAGCGTCTTGGCTGGGTCCGCGTGTCGCACGAGATAGTTTTTAAGTTGCTCGACGTTCTTGCCAACCTGGTAATAGATCTGAGCGTTGACAGCGACCAACTCCGACTGGGTCCCCAACACCAGGGCGAACTCATTGGCGTGCGGTTCAGTCCAGAGCATCGAGCGCGGCTCGACAGCGACGACAGCCTTTTCATCCACCGGCTGCGAGAACCCTATTTGAAGTGTGCGGATCTCGCCAACCGATACACGTCGCACACTCCCAAATGGCCAAGGATACTTGGTGTGCAAACCAGGCTGGAGCGGTTCCAATTGGACCTGTCCCAATACTTCCGAGAGTGCCAACTGGTCAGGCTGTACGATCACAAGCGAAGTCGACAACCAGAATACAAGTATGGATACCAGCAAAGCTACCGGCGTTGCCCGGCGGAAGAATCGGATCGACCAGGAAGAGCGAAGACTCAATCCGAAACGTCGCTCAGCAATCTTAAACAACGTGTCGAGAGGATTTAGCGAGGACAGCAGGACTTCACGAAAGAGCGAGTCGAGGGGGTCAGGCAACTCTCCCCGATCAGTACCGCTAATGCGTTCCAACTGGAACCAGGCAATCAACAATCGCAGTACGCTCTCGCCGATTACGATGGCCAAATAGACATGAACAATGACGGCAAGCCACTGGGGAATACTCGCCAGCACGGACGATGCCAGCTGAGCCGCCGCAGCGAGGAACCACCCCACGCGAGCTTCGTGGAGCGTTAGTCTAATGGTCGCTAGATCGCCGGAAGGTTCTTCGGAAATCCCCTGAGTCATCTTCCCCAACGCAGTCCACAGGCTTGCCATAAGCACAGCGAGAATCGCCGAGGTCGCGATTTCTTGCGGAGACAGTGGACGAGCGACTTCAACACGACCGACCAGCAGTGACATGATCACGCCAATCAGTAGCACGAACATGGGGCCTGCCGTGAATATTGTATGCAGCGACCAGGCTTCGATCGATTTCGCTTGGCCCGATAAAGTCGATGCTTGAATCTCGATCGACCGACGAGTCGACCACAGCAGAACGACCGTCAACAGCAGTTGAATCCCCAGACCGCGAAACAGGGCCGACTCACTATAGAATGCATAGCCAAAGGTCAACGCGGCACTAACACCAACCATCCACAAAAGCTGCCCGATCCAGGCACGAAGTTCAGGGGAAGGTAAAGCGTGTGCGTCTTGCTCAGAAACATTACTCATGTCTTGTCTCCCAAACAGACGACTCGGCACGATTGAAATTGATCGATCAATTCGGCTCCTCGTTCTCTTACCTCCGCATCGGTCAATTCGGCCTGAGCGAACTGTTGACGCGTCTTCCAAAGCAACTCTCGAAGGGCTCGGATTTCTGACGCCTGTTGAGTATTGGGAACGCCCATCCTCAGAACCCAACCCACCGGCATCCGAGCAGCCACCGTATCCCACTCGGCAAGTTTCTGTTGGGCAACATGCGTCTTGTTGGTCTTCACCGCGATCACCGCGTCGGCGGATACCTTTTTCATTTGCTCGAACGATTCCTCCACGCTAGGGAAGATGGAATACATCAGCATGATGATTCCGAACGCGGCCACGCCAATAAGCGACATGCCAACTTGTCCCGGCGTCAACTCGACATTCCAGCGACCAGCGGACGGTTTCGCATCGGTTGAAGAGATAGGATCTTCACGAAAGCGAAGCCCCCGGAACCGAACCACGATGCCCCACAACGCAAGGATACCGAGTAGCGTCGTGCCGGCCTGCATGATCAGGTCGGTATGGTTCAGTTGTTGACTCAACGCCAGAGAGAACTGGCCAACGTTCGCATGGTAGGGGCGGGCCAGTGTATCGAGGCCGTGAGTTTCCTCTTCGTCACCAGGGGCCGGTGGGAACACGGAGTAAGTTCCATAGCTGACGGTAGTCGCCAGAACTAGTGTCACTAACAGGAGTGCCAGCGTACGCTGGATTCCCCAAACCGAACGCATCGCCAGCACGGTACCCCCACACCACGCAACACCGAGCAGTTGCAGAACAATGGCACACGCAAACGCAAGGTGTGTGGAATGAATGGCTGACACCGCCATGGTGAACGTGATCGGGGTCACCATCTGCGGCCCCGTCAACACCATCGTTTCCAAAGGCCCCGTCGTATTTTGATACGAGAATATTCTTTCGAACGCCCCCGATGGAACCAGACCGACGACCACGCCTGAGATAATCATGCCAAGCACGATGTAGACGATCGACCAACCCGTCACGATTTGCCCAGCCGCGACGGCGGCGTTCCAGAGTCTCGTTGTGCCGTTGGTTACCTCGGGAATGGAACTTGGCTTCCTGTTCTGGGGCTCTTCGAAAAACCGCCCGGCAACCTCGGCAACGACGACGGCGTAGGCGCAAGCAACCAGCAGAAATACACCACATTGCCAGATTGGCAATACGCTGATCGCGTAGAGAATCGACAAGGGGTTGAGCAGTGGAGCAACAAGCCACAGCACGGCCAAGTCACGACGTGGCATGCCCCCGTCGGAAAGTTCCTTCGCAAGCGGAATGACGCCAAGAGCACACACCGGAACGCATAAACAAGCTGCCAGCAAACGAAACGTTCGCTCGAAGCTGCCTGCCGGTCCCAGCCACTTCTGCAATATGCTGTAGCCACCGCTGACGCGAATAGCCGCTGCGCCAAGGATTCCGATAAGTATCGTGGCGGACGACTCCACGAAAATGCGGACCATCGTCATCAGTAGTGTAACCACCGACTGTTCGACCGAGAATGTGTGCCAGAAATCACCAAATGTCATGGATCAACCCCGCGTCACGGGAACAGGAACGGTACGCAGCATCTCTTCAATGAGCTCCGCTGAATCGTCGAATTCGCCCGACAAGCGGACATTCAGTACTGGGTGCGCCATCTCTTGAATGTCGTCCGGCGTGACGAAGTCGCGACCATTCAAATGAGCCCAGGCCTGGGCCACACGCTGCAACGTCAATAATCCACGGGGACTGACGCCCAGCGTGACTTCGCTACGGTTGCGGGTGAATTCGGCCAACTCGACCATGTATCGGAGCAAGTTCGTTTCGATATGCACCTGGGAAACATGGTTTTGAAGCTGTTGCAGTTGCCGCGGAGTTAGCACGGTCTCGACATCTGCTTGCTCTCGATCGCCACGATGGATGTTGGAGGCCAACATCTCGATCTCGTTGTCCTTGCCGGGGTAGCCAATACTCAGCCGCATGGCGAACCGGTCGAGTTGGGCTTCCGGCAAGGGATAGGCGCCGTGACTGTCGACCGGGTTTTGGGTGGCAATCACGAAGAACGATTCCGACAGGCGGTGGCAATGCTTGTCGATGGTTACCTGCCGCTCTGCCATCGCTTCAAACAGGGAGGATTGCGTACGCGGCGTGGCACGATTGATTTCGTCGGCCAGCAGCACGTCGGAAAAGACCGGCCCCGGAACGAACTCGAACTCACGCGTCTTTTGATTAAACATGTTGAAGCCAGTCACATCGCTGGGCATCAAGTCTGGCGTACACTGCACGCGGGCAAAGTCACCTCCGATCGCTGTCGAAAGTGCCTTGGCCAGGGTGGTCTTTCCCAGCCCCGGAAGGTCTTCCAGCAGGATGTGCCCCCGAGCCAACACGCAGGCAATTACCTTCTCCACAACGTCTTGCTTGCCCTTCAGGGTCTGATTTAACGCCTGGCGAATGCCGTCGATCATCGGCTGAAATTCGCACTCCCCTTCAGGGACAAGAACTTGCAGATCATTATCGGACACAGTTTTCACGATAGCTCCTTAGAAGCGGATGCTGAACTTTTCGGGGGAGGCGAATGAACAAACGTGGTGAATGCTTCGTTGCAAACACGATCGATTTCGCTATGGGAGAATGGGCAACTTAACGTCGGTGAATAAAGCGCCCAATTCGTGGCAGCGACAAAATCCTGCGAGATGGGTTGGCAGCACTCTTGAATCCAACGGGCAAACGTCTTTCCTTCCGGACGTCGGTGTCCTTGAATCCTCGCTCGCCACTGCATTAAACGTGCCGTCCAAAGGATTCGATTACGATCGCTGCCAAACCAGGCATACCGATTGGCCAGACGAAGAGCGATGTCTGCCAAGCGGGCGAATAGCACAAAGACGACGACAATCACGATGGCAGCAACGGTAAGTGGTATCCAATTGCTGACGCACCACTTGAATGCAGCCATGCAGGCAGCCTGAAGTCGCTGCCAAGGAGTCAGCCTCGGTGTTAAGAGTTCGTAACCGGGAGTGGGTTCGAGGGGATGCCATACTTTGCCATCCCAAGAGACTTCCACCCAGAAGTGAACGTCTTCCTTCGCGACTGGAGTTTGCCAGGTACCGGTATCAAAGTGCTGTGGATCCGCGTAGAATCCGCTCACCACGCGTGACGTGTACCCCAATTCCCGCAGGAGAAGCGAGGTGGCCGTAGCAAAGAGATAATCAGGTCCCTGCTTCGTATCGAAAAGAAACGTCTCAACAGGGAACTCGATATCCTCAGTCAGTTGGCTATCGGACGCGTGTACGTATTCGCTTCGTAGATGATCTCGCACCGCCGCGACCTGCTGCCATCCAGGCTGCAAGCCGGCGGTTAACTGGTGAGCAAGCTCACGAATTCGTGGAGCCGAAGCCTCCTGGTCTGGAAGCGAAATGCTTTGCTGAAGCTTGCTGGTCGCATAGTCGCTGAGCAGAGTTGGCGAACTAACCAGGAACGACTGTACCCGCATGACCGTAAGCTGCGGAATGAAGTCCACGGTTATCCGAGGATGCCCATCGACTGCCAAGCCAAACATATCCTCTCGATCGACGTCTTTGATCTGAAAGCGTGCCAGGCGCGGAGGGGACGGAATGCGATCTGTCTTTAGATTGATGAACTTCAGGAGATGCTCTTCGGTGGAATGGATGTGTTCCTCCGACAAGGGACACGAAATGTTGAACCATGGCACTCCCTCCTCCTTGATCAACTTCAGAGGAGGTTCATCGTGACTGTCAGCTGCTTGTAGGTTGACGCCATCAAATTGATCATAGATGGTCGTCCGCAAATGCAGTGGCACGCGTCCTTTCACATAGAACAATGCCGGCGACTTCTTATCGTCGAGGGACTTCTGCCGACGAGCCTCATTCTTGCGCAGCAGGCTAAAGTCGTTTCCCTTCGATTTGGTCGTCGCGACGCGTGAGTGGCGATGCTCCATCTTTGATGGGGGAAGGCTGATTGCCTTCTGGAGTGTTTTCTTCTTGATCACCGGAGCGTCATAGGTGTCATCGAACACGTCGAATAGGCTCGGCATCTTCGACTCGAGAAAGACTTCGCTCTCGGTCGGCCCGAAGCTCATCGCATCTTTGGTACCTTGAACCAGGTCATCCCCATCACCGACACCACCTTGGGATCGCACATCGGAAACGCGATTTCCTCCGGAACTAGGCATGAATCCGGCCAGTGCTCGTGTCGCGTGGTTCGTACCTGCGATGCCAATTGCAGTTGCCGCGAGCAAAACGGCCAGACAGAACGCGAGCCCTACGGCACCGCGAGGAATTTCCGACTTCGTCCCCTCCGGAAACCTTCCCGCGATACGATCCCAGTACGAGGTCACTAGCCAACCCACGCCGAGCACTGCGTAAACAATTCCACAGATCGTCACCGACCAATAAACACTCATGAAGACGCTAACTGCCATCAAGGCCAGGCTTGTCAGCGTAGTCATGTTGGCGATCCGCCTCTCCGATCGAAACGGCAGAGACGCAATCATGAGGTTGCGTAGCGCGAGGGACACCTGTCCTTCAAACAGCTGACCTGATCGGGGAAACACCTGGTAGAGAACTTGTTCCAGCACGAAGTGACCGGCAACTACGGCAATCAGTAGCCCCATCACACGTGTGTCGCGTAGCGGCTCAGTTGGCGACAGGTAACAGGCACACAGCCAGGCGACCGCGGCTACCATCGCGACTTCCAACCACTGCCACCAGAAACCCAGTTCACCGTGACTAATTGCCAACTGCACTCCCAAGGCAGCGGTTATCACCATCGCGAAATGAATTCTTTGGGTGAACTTGTCAGTTACCACACCAAGCCTCCCGTCCTTTCGTGGCCCACTGCGAAAGCAACTGGCGAGCAGCGTTGTCATGGTCTTCGACACAAATCCAAGGTTTGACATGTGCTAACACGGCCTGCTTCTCAGAAGCTTCTGGCGCCGCTCGAAAACCATTGCTTCGCAGCACGATCGTCCGTTTGGTTGGCTTCTCGGATTGGCTGAGATCGGTAGCAACGGAAACCGACCAGTCGCAACCATTGCTACTCCTTCGCATGACTGCCGGCTCTTTGGTTGGCTTGAGACAGGCCAGTCGATCCATGGTCCGATGCATGCTGGCCTGGGCGCCGGTCATCTGTTCTTCGTGTGTCCCAAAGTCCAGAACGACGACGTTGTGCTGTTGAACGAGCTCGGTAGCGATACTCGCCGCAATGCGGATAGCCCATTCGAAGGTGCTATCGGGCCCAAACCCTTGATGAGAATTGCGATCAAGATCGACGTAGATGCGTGCCCGAGTTTGAGCGGAACCTTGTCGCTCCGAAACGATGAACCGACCATGCCGGGCAGTCAACGACCAGTGAATGGTGCGGAGCGAATCTCCCTGACGAAACGGTCGAACGCCGGTGCGTTCTCCTTCCTGGCCGGTCCGCTGATCGCTGGGGGACGTTACGCTGCGATGGTTGCCTTGTGGTAGTGGAAAATTCGACAGGCGATACGTCTTCGGCCAGACCGTCAGCTCCTGCTGGACCTTCACGGGTCGCTTGGCTTTCCATAGTCCAAACGGGAATTCGGTAACAATCCGAGGAGGAGCCTGCGGGTAGACGCCACGCTGGAGTGGTTGAAACCGCCAGACGAACTCGCATCGCGACCAACCGGGAATGCGGGCTAGTGCCACCGCGGCGTCGCTCGCCGTGTCCTCAACAAAGAAGCCATTTTCGATCGCTAATCCCCACACCGGGATCGGCCAACGATTGACAATTTCGACTATGACTTCCGCCTTCTCCCCTTCGCGGCAACGACGCGTGCGGAACTTCAATTCGCACGAAACGCCTCGCAGCCCAACCCACGGCCACACCACGCCCAGCCCAACAACGGCCAGGATCGTCAGTAGTAGCACGTATCCCTGCGGTGTTACGAAGGTCCCCATGGCCAGTGCCACAGCAGCCAAGGCCAGCAAAATGCCGATCGGCGTCTTCAGCCAATAGACGTACTTGTTCGCCCACGGCGTATAGTCACTGGTCAGCCAGGCCCAACGGCTGGCAGACGTTTGAGTGGTACTCATCCTGGAAATTCCTAAGGAGTTGGCGTACAGAGCTTGCGGACCAGCGCAGACTCAGGTGTCTCCGATATCGACGAAGAACGAGGCGCAACCGCTTCGCCTGTCTATGCGAAGAGGTTGTCTGGAATTTGCTTTTGTTCAGAGAGATCGAACTAGGATTCCACTAGCAACAGACGCATCCCGCTGGGACGGATCGCTAGGGAGTTCGCCGTTCAATCCACATGAAAAGATCAGATGCCTGGCCGGGAAACGCATCGCGCGCATATTTCATCCCAGTTGAAGGATCATCTGCTACAGAGGCTAAGAGATAGGCGGTCCGCGGGGGGCCGGCACGCCCAAAAGACGCCAATTCTGCTGGGACGCCTCGCAAAGATAGAATTGTCCGCTGAAAACCTCTGTCGAAGTTTCCGGCGAATCGATCAACAGCGTCCCATGGTGCAGCACCGCGATGATTTCGCACAGCACGCAGTGATGCTCAACGCTCCATTGCTTGCTGGTTAAATCCGCTTCGGATTCAACAGGCGTAGCCGCCACGGATCTGTGGCTATGATGGCCATGATCGTGACCATGGCTGCAATGAGAATGCTTGTGGGCAAGTTCTGAGGCATGGCTGTGGGAATGACAGCAATGGTGATCGTGGTGCCCCAGCCCAGGAATTGCATGCAGCAGCTGTGCTCCGCCGGACCCAAACAGGATCACAGCAAGGCAAAGCCATGCGGCAAAACTTCGGATTGAGAGAACTCGCTTCACAAATTCTGTCCATACAGGTCGCAGCTAATCTGACCGAATCTCGTGGCATTTTGCTTCAGGTTGTGGCCAGTCGTCAATCGTTGTTGTGGTGGAGTTGGCAAAATTCACACACTCCTCACAACGCCATAGACCAGCATTCATCGTTGAGCCATATCCACGACATTCTCTTGAAGTATAGTCCCCCAAATCCTCTAAAGGCAATAAACTCGCTCCTGCAATTTATTTGCAAATCAGGAAATTCTTTGTAGCCAGCAGCATTGCATGCAAAACATTCCCGGCAGGATTTGCGGATGATAATCGCTGCTCCGCTTTTATTGGTGGGAAACCAATGCAGTCGAGAATTGCGAGGAAAGCCTTTGCCATGCGGCCGCAAACTCCTCGGCAGGAATGAGCGTTCGCTTGCCGCGGGGCCAACTCGAAAGTGTGGCCCGACGATACTCTAATCCCAGACGCTTCAACACGTTAGCTTCGTATTCATGCACCCACTGAAAGAACCCGCCGATGAGATCCAGACACCGACCAAGATTCCCCGGCGAGAACTGCTCCATCTTTGGAAGATCGCTATCCGACCACGGGGGACAATCAAGAGCCGGGCGTGACAAGTAACTTGGTTCAAACTTGTTACGCGACAAAAAGACTCCTCCGAAACAAGGATCCCCATAGAACGCTCCAAAGCCACGCAGTACGACACAACGTCCACCGGAAAGTAACAACTGGTATACGCTACTCGAACAGTCCTTCCGTTCTGGCGGGGGAGGAATCCTCTGGAAACCGATGTCCAATAGCCAATTCCCTTCCGGCCTCAATATGTCCCGTCCCCAGCACCAGCACTGTTGATTGAACAGGTCGGTTGCACTTCGACACACGCGTGCCAGATGCATCGCCTTCGCAGTACCGCTGTCGCTAATTGCTACGCCGGTATCAGCGGGGTTTGGGATCAACTGCCACTCCTTCTTAGAAATCATTCGACGTAATCTCCTCGGAGTCGTCCTCCTCGACCTTGATGGCCGGCAAAGGATCAGGCAGCTGTACCCAAAGTTCCGGCCCAGATGCAAATTCTAAATCGGTTAGCAAGCACCGCTGAAGTCGCTCTTCGATCAATTCTCGATCAAGATCAATACCGATGAAAACAAGTTCCTGTCGGCGATCGCCATACTTACCGTCAAACTGACTTAGTAGCTGAGTACGTTCCTGGGGTTCGTCGGGCCAGTACTCATCGCTTGAAGCGTCCCACCAAATCCCTGCTGGATTGAGTTGAATCGAGACGCCTGCCTGAGACCATTGGTAGGCGTAATCGTGACGAGTCGCGAACCAGGCAAAACCTTTACTTCTCAGCACGCCGGCCAGAACGCTCTCCTCGCTGTTGAGCATGTCCCAAAGTCGTTCCGGATGAAACGGTCGCCGAGAACGGAAAACGAAGTTTCCGATGTTGTATTCTTCCGTTTCTTTCGATTCCTCTCCGCGGGGGATTGTCAGCCATTCTGGATGCTGCTCCGCTTCCTGCAAACTAAAGAGACCCGTTCCCAGGATACGTGAAAGAGGGACAATTCCCTGTTCGGTCGTGAGAACCTGAGCCGTCGGATTGAGCCTCTTGAGGATCGACTTCAACAAGTTCACTTGATCTTCGTCGACCAGGTCTGACTTGTTGACCACGATGACATTGGCGAACTCGACTTGATCGACCAGCAAATCAACCACGTTCCTAGTATCTTCTTCGCTCAGCCCAATCTCTCGATCAACCAGGTCGTCCCACGATCCAAAATCGATCAAGAAGTTCTGGGCATCAATGACAGTCACCATCGTGTCTAAATCAGCAAAGTCCGAGAGACTCTGGCCTTCTTCATCGACAAACGTAAACGTCTCGGCGACAGGAAGTGGCTCGCTGATTCCAGTGCTTTCAATTAGCAGATAGTCGAAACGTCCTTCCTGAGCCAGCCGGCTTACTTCCACCAGCAGATCTTCTCGCAGCGTGCAGCAAATGCAGCCGTTGGTCATTTCAACCAATTGTTCTTCCGTGCGGCTCAGAGCTGCATTTCCATCGCGGACGATCGCCGCGTCGATATTGACTTCGCTCATGTCGTTGACGATGACCGCTACCCGCAGGCCTTCGCGATTGGCGAGGATATGATTGAGAACGGTTGTTTTTCCCGCTCCAAGAAAGCCTGACAGAACGGTAACTGGAAGACGAGACGAAGACGTATTGGAAATCATGATTCACCTTTCTGATTTTCGTTGGTCGTGATACACGTGGGGAACTACTCGGTGGTCGAATTCACAGCCAATTCACCTCTGGCACGAGTTCGGCGCTGCTTCTCAAGCAGCTGAGCCAACCTTGCTTGGATGACCTCGCGCTTTTCTGGCAGCAGTACCGCAAGTTCCTTTGCCAGGAAGATCAAACCACCTTCCGGCATTCCCCAGGGAATTTCGACAATCTGCACCCCACGAGCGCCTAGGCGTTCTCGCCAGATTACATCGCAGGGCACTGAACTACCCGCCTGTGAAAAATAGGCGGAGCACGATCGCAGCTGAAACGCCTTCCGATTGATTGCCTGATAGGACGGCAACTCCCCCGTTCGAAGCCAGGCGGCATAATCCTGCCCTTCCAGAAGAGTTGCCGTACGAACCTCTCCATCAACAAGCATGGCAATGCATTCGGCCAATTGCGGCTGAATGGTGCCAATCTGAATTGCCTCTGAAACATCTTCTTGTGCCAGCGCAAAAGAGTTGCATAGGCACGTCACAACCACCGCGAACAACCAGGCTGCCGACGAACGGACCATCACATTCTCCCTGCAAAGAGCTATGCAACTTCCCTGTTTATCCAAGCACAACGCACATGCAACTCCATTGCATGTTTCGCACTGCAGCAGATTCTACCGTTTTGCAAATCAGTTGCAAGTGGCTCCCGGCAGCGTTACTGTCGTGCCCAGAAGACATCCGCTAGATGGCAGTTCCATCGGCTGCTTCAAAATACGAGAGAGCCTAGAAAGCCCTCGAAAAATTAGCGCAAGAGGCCTGACAACACAGGGAGTGTCGATCAGTTCGTCAAGAATGTGGCTCGCTTTCTAAGAGCCAGACCGCCGGTACTTTGCTGGGGAATTTCGATATATTTCGTAAAACACACCTGCTGGAGCGACATAAAAAAAGGGAACGCCAAGCCGACGTTCCCTTCAATTTGTCGCCAACCGTTCTTAGTCGTGTGCAGCGTGGAACTTCTTCAGATGCTTATCCACGAGCCCGAGCAACGACTTGATCAGGTCATCATGATCGTGCTTGATCTCGGCAAATTGCTTGGCGAACTTTTCGTGGGTCGCCTGGATCTCTTCATGCTGCTTGGCCAGCTTTTTGTGGTCAGCATCATCGTGGTCGGCGATTTCGTGTTCGTGCTCAGCGATGTGCTCAGCATGAAGCCGGATCTCTTCGGCTTGCTCGGCGAGCATCGCTTCATGCTCGAAGATTTCGGCCTGCAGTTTGGACAAGGCAGCAAGAGCCTTGCGATGTTCGATCTGCATTTTATTGATCTCGGCAAGCCACTTTTTGTGGTCGGCGTCTGCCTGGGCGTGCTCTTTTTCCATGGCCGCATGCTCGTCATCGACAGGCCCTTTCTCGTCGGCCAGCACCGTCGCGGGAGAAAGCAGACAACCGATGAACAGCAATGCCAGAGCAATACGTAATGTCATGACAGGAAACCCTTTACGGAAAGTAATGAAAAACTGTACAGACTGTTGCGACGCGAGAAATTTCGTTGTGCCTTACGGAAAACGACACTCGATACACCGACAACATACGGATTACCTTTGCTTGCAACGGATTGTAGCGATAGCTAGACTGAAGTCACGCAAAGGTCATTTTTTTCGTTAAACGCTTTCTCATGAGCGTGTTGCTGTTTCGACTAGTCGTATTCGGCCGGGTGATGCTATACCTATTGGCCAAGGACTTGTCTTTGGAACAAGACTTTGCGTATCTCAACTTCAAAACCAAGAAACATCTCGTTTCTCGATCTTCGATCTATCGTCCACCGTGAGCCTTACGGCGGGCGTTCGTCATTGGCTTGTCTCAAGCGGTTCGGATTTACGCTTGTCGAATTGCTGGTCGCCATTGCGATCATCGGGGTGCTGATCGGCCTGCTTCTGCCAGCCGTGATGCAGTCTCGAGAGGCCGCTCGCAAGATCCAATGCCAAAATAATCTGCGTCAAATTGGCCTGGCAACGATCCTATTCGAAGACACCCATGGTCTTTATCCACCGGCCCGTATCTTTCCCAGGCAAGGGGATCCTGTCGATCTGACCTGTGGTGGCGATCAGCCATCCTGGTTTGCCCGAATCCTTCCGTTCATTGAGCAGCGTGAAGCCGCGCGGCAGTGGGACCTGCTCAAGCCCTACTCGGAGCAGACTTCCGATGCGGCCTACAACGTTGTCTCCACATTTTTATGCCCATCGCGACGAGATGCTTCCAACGCTAGAGTGCCTGACACCGAGGAGGTGCTTACCCTTCCATGTGGCTGCAGTGGCGGCATTATCCAAGTACGCGGCGGTGCGGTGGGTGATTACGCTGGCAACCACGGTGATTTCACCGGAGGATCGACCGGCAGCCCTCAAGACTACTGGCAAGGGGGCAATGGCACAGGGATTCTGATTTCTAGCCGCGGTCTATGCAAACTCGGAGAACTGCACGGTTGGATTGATAAGATCCGACCCAAAGATGTTATAGATGGCTTGAGCAACACCGCCTTGGCCGGGGAAATGCACATCCCCATGGGGCGTCTCTCTCAGGCTCCCGAGAATGGTGCCATGTACAACGGCGAGGACCTGGTCGCGTTTGCCCGGATCGGCGGGCCCGGCATCCCTTTGGCACGTGATCCGAGAGATACGACCATCGCCATTCGGGGATTTGGAAGTTGGCACCCAGGCGTCTGCCATTTCACGTTCGCTGATGGATCGACCAAATCGTTATCGAACCAGATCGACACGGTAACGCTGGGTCAGTTCACGAATCGAGCCAATCCATGAGGAGCCTGACCGTTGCTGCTTTGTTGGCCACCTTACCAATGATTTCCGGTTGCGAGACACCTGGGCTGTCAACGTATCCCGTACAAGGCAAGGTCCAATTCGAGGATGGTGCGCCGGTGCGAAGCGGATATGTTGAAACGCTCTCGCGCGAGCACCGAATTAACTCGCGAGGACAAATTCAACGGGACGGAAGCTTTGAGCTGACAACATTTCGAGAAGCGGATGGTGCCGTCCCTGGTATGCACGACGTCGTTGTGATTCAGTTCCTGGGAAGTGAAAAGACATCACAGATCGAACATGACCACGGAGAGGCGGTCGCCACGCGGTTCGCAGACTACACCCAATCAGGGCTTTCGATGAAGGTGAACGAACAACAAGGCAACACCTGCGTACTAACCGTATTAAAGGCACGCCATAAGTAAGACTTGGCATTTCCATATTTAATATGTTAAATCAATGCGTATTCTCTTTTGTTCCCGTTGACTTTATTTTGCATCCTAACGAGAATGCCTAGAGTTTCGTTTCAAAAGCAATCGACTGTCGTCCCATGAACTCCCTACTTCACCGCAGCACCGCACTGATGCTTTCCGCTGCCCTGCTTTTCATAACAGGGTTGGGGGATGCCTTGCACATGCTGCCGGGTATGGGACACGCTGGTCATTGCCACGGCTTGGCTTGCCACGCGGGTAGCAGTCACGGCCATACCCATGACGATCACGCCCACAGCCACGACGGACATCATCACGGTCACGCGCCCGCGTCATCGAAATCGTGCTGTGGTCATTCGCATGGGCCTGCAAAGCCGGTGGTCGCGAAGTGCGAAGAGCTTCCAGGTTCCCTTGCCGATACGTCCGACAATGCTTCGGGTGACGCAGGCGAACAGCACGAATGTGGCCTCTGTAAGTTCTTGGCTAGTTTGAAGCAGGTTACGCCACCTAGCGTGGCCATGCATCAGTGGCAATCTCTTTCGGTTGCCCAACTCAATTCTCAAGTACAACGTCCCGAGTCGAGCATCGCTCTCGCCTATCAGGGTCGAGCACCGCCAGTTTCTCTCTAAGTGGCGATCTGCCTGCGTTGGCACGCATGGAACATGGCATTCCGGATGATCTAATCCAGGCGCCCCTTGTTCCGGCAGCACAAACCAAGTCGTGCCCACGCTTCAGCAAGTTTCCTCGCCACCACTTGGCATCGGACTGCGTTACCGCTCGATAGCTCTCCGCTATTCGCGTGAGCATACGACCGATGCGATCTAACCCAAACCATCTGCATAGCAGGGCAGCTTCGCGCGAGCCACTAGGTGCTCCGCCATCCATGCTCGCAGGCACACGCAAATCAAGATTGGTAGCCCACGACCAATCGGCGCCATAACCAACGTGCGGACGCAAAGGTAATTGTATCCTGCATTTACAGCGGGAATGTGTTTCAATGTTTGAGTTTTTTGTTACAAGGTTTTCTCCCCATGATTATGAAGCTTTTTCGCAACCGTAAGGGTCAAGGTCTGGTCGAATACGGTCTGATCATCGCCGGTGTCGCCCTGATCTGTGCCGCTGCTGTTTCCGTCTTCGGTCACAAGACCAGCGATTTGATTTCCGCTGTGGCAACCGTTCTGCCAGGTGCTCATGCCGATGACAACGCTCCAATGACGAGTGGCAAACTGATTGAAACTGTCCCTGATGGCACGACCGGCGCGATTGAACTTGATGCGACGACCATCGCTGCCGGCGGCGACCGACTTGGCAACAATGTTGGGCTAGACACCCCAACTGACTTCGGTGGCCTAATTCTCGAAGCCAACTAATTACGCATACCAAGCGTACCTTTGCGTAGGACCTCCGCGGGTTCACCTTGTGTGGCCCGCGGGGGTTCTCATTTTCAAACCGAGAACTCGTTAGGCATTTCGTGACCGTTGATTGGACAATCCTGGTTCCCCTCAGCGTGCTGGCGATCGCGACCGTTTGCGATCTGCGGACGCGGGAGATCCCCGATTGGCTGTCGATTGCCCTGCTGGTGTGGGGCCTGGTGGCGAAGCTTGCCGGCTGGATCGAACTTCCCTGGATCGCTCTGGCAATGGGCTTGGGCTTGGGTTTTATCGCGACGCTACCCTTCTTCTGGCTCGGCGGCCTGGGTGGGGGAGACGTCAAATTGATTACCGCTTTGGGGTGGGTAATCGGCCCGGTTGGGCTGTTGATCACCCTCTTGGCGATGGCCCTGACCGGGGGCGTGCTGGCACTGATTGCCGCACTGCGGGGGCAGAAAGACTATGCCTACGTTCCGGCTATTTTGGCAGGCATGATTGCCTGTGGATTATGTGAATGGGTTTACACGATTGACCTCGTATAGCAATAGGACTGCTAACGTACGACATACCACGATATAACCACGGAAATTGACATGAATACGCAAAGGAAAGGTCAATCCCTGGTCGAATTTGCCCTGGTCGCGCTGGTGCTGTACCTGCTGCTGGGGGCCATATTTACGTTCGGCCATGCTCTCTACGTCGCACAGCAAGTTCAGATGTCGGCCGATCTTCTGGCCCGCGAGGTGTCGCGCACGCCTTGTAGCGTTTCGACACCCACTCTGCGAAGCGCTCTCAGCGATGTGTCGATTACCAGTACAACCTTCGACGAGTCGCTCCTCATCTACGATTATGTTGACGGTGAGAACCTGGCCGAGACGATTCAGTCTTGGCCCATCGTCAATCGACAGCTTTCCGTCGTCATGATTGACGATGGCAATACGTTCCGAATTCCGGGTGCCCGAGAGCGAACAGTTGCCGGGGAGCAGCGGATTCAGATCGCCAGAACGCTCGACGCAGACTTCTCGAATGACGCTGACTGGGTCGACGTGGTCGAGGAATTAACCAGTGATACCGATGGTAGTCTATATCCCCCCGGGGGTGATGCTGGCGGTGTCGTTGCCCTACGGATCAACTACCCGGTGCATTCAGCGTTTTTTACGGCCATGGAGCCGCTTCCAGCAGGATCTCAGTTCGCGGACCCGAATGCCAATTTCATCGAAGTGCCAGATCCCGCTTCCGAGTTCGACGTGGAGACACCAACTCGCTTCGATCCTCGCACAGAACTCTACGGTGGCGACCGAGGACTAGGTCGCCAATATGCCTGGGGCACCCAAGTAAGGCCATACCGAAGGATCGTATCTGGCCAAGCGATCTATCGCAGAGAAGTCTTTACGCCTTAACGAGCGAATTACGATATGGCCAAACGAAATACCTCATCCCGACGCCCTTCGATTCTACTGCCACTGCTATTGGTGTTGGTCTTGCCTATGGTGCTGTTCGCCGGCACGCTGGGAACGCTGATGACGCTGGGGATCGAAATCCCCTTCTTGAAGAGCCCCGAACCGCCGGCGCTGCGGATCCCTGCCAATCCCCGACCATTGGCTGCCTACCATCGTGTCGGTCGAGACGACCTTGTCGACTTCGAGACGGGGCAGATTCGCTACATGAAGATGCCCCCACAATCGGCCGTGGGCTCAGAGCTTAAGGGAACGACCCTTAGTGGTGAAATGGCCGAAGGGGTCGTGCAATCGGTTGCTACGAAAGAAATCCAGGGAGGAACCTACCCGGTATTTCTGCTGGCATCAGGCGAGGAAGTACCGCTGCCCAATGTCGATGAAGTGGGTGGCGCCTACTTGCGCCTGGGGAATATCATCGGCCGGGTACTCGATCGTGAGAAGTCCGCCAACTTCGGGTTCACCGAGGGAAATTTCCTGCCAGAAGGTACACGTTCCGGTACCGTCGGTGGTGTTCCGAGCGGCATGAAAGCGTACACACTGGAGGCCGGCAAACTGGTCGGCATTCATGGTTTGAACTTGGGCGATAAGGTCGATTTACTGGCAAGTGTCCCAGTCGATAAGGTGAGCAGCGGCGGGGGTCTTTCCGCCAATGGGCTGCTTTCTTCTTCGCTGATCGTTGATTCGAATTCGTCTCGATCACGTGATGAGGAGCGGTCCGAACCTCATTTGATTGCCAGCGACGTTCAGGTAATTTCGCCCGTTTATCGTCGCGCGAAGACATCCACGTCCAGTTCATTGATCGGTGGTACTTCGACCAAAAACATGCCGGTAGAAGAGGTGGTGCTGGCGGTCCACGAACGTGATATCCCTGCGGTGACCGAAGTGCTGGGTATGAACGTGCCTATCGCGGTAGTCGCGCACTCGGGACAGCCGGAAGCCAACCAAGAAGATGAGATTCCCGCAGGTATGGTGAAGGTGGTGGTAACGCCTCGAGAAACGGTTCCTTACACGCAGTTGCATCTTTCGCAGTTGGTTCCCGGTGGAGCCCGTCAGCCGCGAACGATTCTGTTGGCCGAAGAGCAGGTCAACGACTTGAAAATCCTCTCCACAACGGACCAGGTCGTGGGGCGAGTCGTTCGCCGAGCCAAGTCGCCGGGGACGTTTTTCACTGAGGATGACTTCTTTCCCATCGGCACCCCAGCAGGTCTAGCGGCTGCCGTGCCGTCCGGGCAGGTCGCTTACACGATCGATGCTTCCAAGTTGAACGGGATCGCGGGTCTCGGTCTCGGTGATCGCTTCGACCTGATCGCCACGCGGCCTGTTGATTTCCAGAAAATGGCCCAGCGGATTGGCGCGAAGGATTTAGTTGTCTCCTCTGCGATTCGCCAAGGCGCGTTGCGACTGGATGCGGGTGCGCATACACAAGTCGTTTTGCATGGAGCCACCGTGATTGCCCCGCCAGGGTCAACAGCAATGCGAATGCATGGGACCGTCACGACCAGCAAGAAGCAGGACATCCAGTCGCCGATGGTGATTGCCGTTTCTCCGGAAGAGATCACGAAGCTGAGTGAGGTTATCGCGACCGATACCCAGTTGACGGCCATCTTACGAGGTATGGGGGACGTGGATGCGACACCGATTCCCGATTCGGTCGATCCAACCCAGTCGGTGCAGGTCCTCGATTCGATTATTGGAAGCGATCGCCAACCGATCGTATTCCTGGGTGATCGCAACAGCACGCCAGCCAAACCGCTGAATCTTCAGGACTTGTTGCCACCAGCAGAAGCCAAGCCTGCCAACGATAAGGCGGTGCAATGATTCAACTGAGCTTTAGAACTCGACGACAACCGAGACGCGGCTACGTGCTGGTGCTGTTTGCGATGCTGTTCTGGGTGTTACTGGGAATGGCTGCGCTGGTGATCGATTTGGGTTTGTCCCGCGTTAAGCTTCGCCAGATGCAATCTGCCACGGATACTGCGGCACTCGCCGGACTGCAAGGCGAGCTGACCGGTCCGGACGATCGTATCGAATCGCGATGGCTGGCAGCGCAAACGTTTCATCCTGACATCAATCAGGACTTTGAAACCTACGCCACCCAACAAACGGAACTGAGCATAGTTGATGACTCCCCACCTGCAGGCGGTGTCTTGGAAGACCCTCGTGGACGGCGATGGGCGCCGAATCTGGAGCCCAACACCGATAACGTTTCCAAGGGGGACTTGGAGTATTTGCCGGGCTCGAACGAATTCTATGCTCGCCTACGCCACTCGACGATCGCTCCCGTAGTGGGAGTGCGAGGCGACTCGCCTCCGCTACCCTATCTTTTTGGTCGCGCGACCGTGCGAACACCCAAAAGGCCAAGTGACGCAATTTATCGTGGTATGACCATCAAGTCGGCATCATTGGCCTCGACAACGCGAGCTCTATCGATGGGGCCCACGGTCGTTACTCCGATGGGAGATACGATCGCCGGCGTTGAATTTGTTGCGACACTCAGTGAATGGGACAACTCGATTGTCCATGACATTCAACCGGGCGAAGAGCTAACCCGATATAGCGTCGGTGATGTCGCACCGAACGGTATGATGCCCGCTGCATCGTCGCCCACCGGCTACGTCGCAATCTACGATCCGTCGACAACTGAGGCGAATCGGATCGCTGGCTTTGGCTTCATCGTGAGTGGATCTCGGGAACTCGGCCACATTGCGCCGGAAAATGCGACCAGCACTATGTTCCCCGCGATCAATGCTTCGTCCCCTCCTAGTCTCGCCGAATACCAACAGTTGTTCAGCATAAACGGAGATAATTTCGTCCAGACGGTTTGCTTGTCTCCGACTCCCGTTAATGAATTTCAAGAAGACTAACACCTGTGTCCACGAAACCTCAAGTACTCACCGTTACCCGCGATCCGAAGCTGCGGAACGAATTACAGGAACTACTCTCCTCTTTCGAGGATCGTTCGTTCGTAGTGGTCTCGGCTCAGGACAATCGTCAGGCAGTGGAAGTGGCCCGAACTCGCCAGCCTGAAATTGCGCTGGTCGAGATGCGTGAGAGCAGTTTGCCGATTCAAACGTTCGCCCGTGAAATGGCGGCAATCTCTCCAAGCACGACGGTAGTGGGGGTCATTCGTGACGGGGCGTTCTCGGGCAATACGTCCGAAAGCCAGATTGTTATCGACTTGCTGCGGAGTGGGGTGAAGGACTTTTTGCATTATCCGTTCTCCCTTGGGGAATTGGACGAACTCGTCCGACGTGTCGAGAAGAGTGCTCAAAAGGCTCCGGCGAAGCTCGGCGCTGTGGTTGCATTCGTGAGCAACAAGGGGGGCGTGGGCAAATCGACGTTGGCGATCAATACGGCAGTTGGTTTGGCTCAGAAATATCCGGGGCGTGTGCTGCTGGTCGATGCGTCGTTGCAACTGGGGGTTGCAGCCTCAATGCTGGATCTACGTCCAGCCGCCACGTTGACCGAAGCCGCGAAAGAGCAGAGCCGGCTCGATACGACCCTCATCCAGGAAATGGCCGTGGCCCACTCATCGGGCTTGCATTTGCTGGCGGCCCCGCGTGATGCAGTTGAAGCGGCAAAGGTCGACGATGAAGTCATGACGCAAGTACTTTCGCTTGCGCGGCGATCCTACGACTACGTCGTGGTCGATACGTTTCCGGTCTTTGATGCGATCTCATTGGCGATTTTAGACCTGACTTCGAGAGCCTTTGTCGTTACCGAGAACGTTGTTCCTACACTCTTAGGAACCGCCAAGCTGATTGAGTTGCTCGATAAGTTTTCGTATCCATCAGATCAAACCGAAGTGATACTGAATCGTCAGCAACGAGTGGCTGGCAGCTTGAGTCCAAACGATATCGCTATACGGCTGGGAAGACCGATCGATTGGATCTTCCCCTACGATCGCAACGTGATTGGTGCGGCGAACACCGGCATCCCAATTGCCACTACGGCCCGCGGCTATTTTGGCTTTGGTCGTGAACTAAAGCGATTTATCAGCGAAGTAGCGAACACTCGGGGCGACTTGCGTGCCAATGGTGTTTCCTACCCTGTCAACGGCAACAAGAGTTCAACGAACCGAAACAGCCATGACTTTGCGGAAGCGATCGTGGAGGAAAATCGATGAGCGACGACTCACTCCGCGACCTGTTCGGCAATAACACGGCTTCAGTTCCACTTCAGAGGATGAAGCGGGAAGAGAAGAAGCGAAGCCAGACCCTTCCGCCATCGACGCCTTTGGGGAATGATGCCGGAAGCATCAACTATCTGAATGTAAAAGCCGACCTTCATCGAACGCTGCTTGATGATCTCGACCGCCGCAACCTGATTGGTGCCAGCGAAGCCGACCTGAATCGTTTCGTACGTGATTTCGTCGACCAGGCGCTCGAAGAGACCGTCGTACCCTTGAACGACCAAGAGCGAACTCGCCTTGTCGATGACCTGCTTGAGGAAACGCTTGGCGTTGGTCCGCTCGCAAGCCTGATGGCCGATCCGGCGGTTACCGATATTTTGGTCAACGGCCCTCATCAAGTTTATGTGGAACGATTCGGCCAATTGGAACTAACGAAAATCCAGTTCCGCGACGTCGATCATCTCATTCGTATTATCCAGCGGATCGCTTCTCGGGTAGGACGACGTATCGACGAAGGTTCTCCTATGGTCGATGCTCGCCTAGCGGATGGAAGCCGTGTGAACGCCACGCTCCCGCCTGCGACGATCGATGGGCCTACGCTTTCGATTCGTCGTTTTGGTAAGCGTCGTCTGCGTGCGGATGACTTGATGCAACTCGGTATGTTTTCGGAAACGATGCACCAGTTTCTGCAGTACATGGTGATTGGACGACGAAACATCCTTGTCTCTGGCGGTACCGGCTCCGGGAAGTCGACCTTGCTCGGGGCGGTTGCCGAATCGATACCTGGTCGCGAGCGAATCGTCACGATCGAAGATGCGGCAGAGTTGATGCTTGATCAAGTGCACGTCGTCCGAATGGAGACGCGGCCGCCCAATGTGGAAGGGCGAGGTGTGATTACGTCGCGCGACTTGATGGTGAACTCGCTGCGTATGCGTCCAGACCGGATCATCATGGGGGAAGTTCGTAGCGGCGAGGCGCTAGACATGCTGCAAGCCATGAACACAGGGCACGATGGCAGCCTGACGACCATTCACGCCAATAGCCCACGAGACGCATTGAGCCGCCTGGAGACGATGGTCTTGATGGCCGGGCTCGACCTTCCTTCTCGGGCGATTCGCGAACAGATCGTTTCTGCTATCCAGGTTATCGTTCATGTGCGTCGCTATGAGGATGGTGTCCGTCGCGTAGAGTCGATCGCCGAGATCGCCGGGCTGGAAGGGAATACTCCTCAACTCCAAGAGATTTACCGCTTTCGTCATCAAGGCCGCGAAGGCAAACGCATCCAGGGCCAACATCAAAGCACCGGCATTGTCCCACGCGTGGTCGATCAACTGCGTGCCCTGGGAACGGACCTGCCCATGTCGCTCTTTCAGAAGGGAGAAGCGTAGTGGGTACGGTTATCTTTCTGGGAACGATCGGAATCCTGGGACTGGTTGCCTATCGAATGCACCAGGTGCAACTTCGTGCACTGGCCCTCGATCGTTTTCAGACGATTGAATACGTCGAACCGATCGCTGAGCAGCCGACTGAGACAAAACCGCAGCGGCAAGTCATTCGTCGATATTTGTTGATTCCGTGGATTTGTGGAGCAATCGCATCGGTCATCGTGTTCTGGCTGGTCGGCCTTAGTGCGGTGATCTCGCTGACGATGGGCTTAATCGTAGCATTGCTATTGGTGATCGTCGAAGTCTGGAACGCCCAACGGCAGGCTGCCAAGCTGGAAGAGCAATTAGCCGAAGCGATCGATCTGATGATTGGTACGCTGGGCGCCGGAGCAGGCCTCAGTACATCGATGTCAGTTGTGATCGAAGAACTTCGCGATCCGCTTCGTGGCCAATTCAAGGAACTACTGGGAAGGATCAACTTCGGGGATGATGCGCGACTCGTGTTCGCACAACTCGCTGCTCGTATTCCTTTAGATACCTATCTATTGTTCGCCTCCGCTCTATCGGTTCACTGGGAAGTCGGGGGGAACCTGACACCCACACTTTCGGCCGTCGGGCAAACGATTCGAGACCGTCTCGAGATTGCCCGGCGTATTCGATCCAACGCTACACAGTCCGATATTTCGACCGTTGCGATCCTCGGTTTGACTTACTTCATTGCCTTGGTGATGTGGAGAAACAGTCCAGATCAGATGGAAGCTTTCGTTACCTCACCGACGGGCGAGTTTTTCGTTGCCGGATCAATGTTACTGCAAGCGGTCGGTATCGTCTGGATGCACTGGATGAGCCGTCCCAAGTTTTGATATGAACGCGTTTTGGATTCTCATTGCTGTTACCTTCTGGGGCGTTTCCCTAATTGGAATCGCCTTGTTGTGGCGTTCGCTGCGCGCGTGGCAATTGACGCAGTTGCGTTGGGAGGCAAGCGAAGAGGTCACCACAACAAGCGAAACAGATCTTCGCGACATGCATTGGCTGCGAAGATGGCTTTACCGTGCTGGCTATCGAAGCGATGACGCTTGGACATGGTGGCTGGTCGCGACGATCATGTTTGTGGCGATCGGTGCCGTAGTTGCAATACTATTGGTGCTTAGCGGCGTGCAAACTTTGATGGTTCGCACAATTACGCTCGTCCCAGGCGGAACAGGCGAAGTCTTTCTCCCTCTGGCTTATTTGGCTCCGTGGTTCTTGGCAATTACGCTTGGCCTGACTCCTTGGCTGATTGTCCGGCAGCGACGACGCGATCGCGTCCAGAAGATTGAACAAGACTTACCGCTGGCGATGGAATTGCTTGCAACGCTCAGCCAGGCAGGCCTGGGATTTGATGCAGCACTTTCGCGGGTGATGGAAACTCGCTTGGCGATCCGCCCATTGGGCAAGGAATTGCGAAGCTATCAGGCGGACGTGATGTCCGGCCGAGCACGCTCGGAATGTCTGCGGCGTCTGGCATGGAGAGCGGACGTACCGGGACTGTCCATACTCACATCAGCGCTAGTGCAAGCGGACCAGGTGGGGATGGGGATCTCGGATGTTCTCAGAAGGCAAGCCGATGACCTGCGTTCTCGTCGCCGTGAAAGGGCAAACATGTTTGCGATGGGCTTGGCTACGAAGCGCATGTTTCCTCTGGTGATTTGCTTCTTACCAGGGCTATTCGTCTGGACGCTCGGACCTGTATTTATCCAGTTGATCCAAATGGCGGATACGTTCACTCAAGTGCGGAATTTCTAATGCCCCAGGTTGTCCAATTACTCGACGCACAATCGGACGCTGTTTTGCTTGATCGGCTCCATTTGGCCACGAGTTTCTGGAGACGCTTTCGCGGACTACAACTCTCGCCGCCACTTCCAGTTGACGAAGGACTTCTGCTTGTCCCTTGCCGATCGGTACATACGCAGTTTATGCGATTTGCAATCGACATCTACTTCTTTTCGGCGTCTGGAGAGGTGCTGTCACGCAAGCTCAATGCCCGGCCTTGGGTGAGCGTGGCCGCTGATCGCAGCGCAAGCTTCGCGATTGAAACTTCCACTCGTGAATTCCCATTGCTGGAAGTTGGGCAAAATATTCTGCTTACCGGCGATGAGCCCCATAGCATCGCGGGGCACCGACAGCTTGCTAGCGTCACAAGATCTTAGGCCTCTGCCGGAATCCCGATTGAAACGAGTAATTGGCCTGAATCGAATATGGCGATCAAGTCGATATCAAGGAGTGTTACTGTTTGGTAGCACGCAAAGGTACTTAGTATTCATTCAGACCGTGCCGGCGCTTTCGCGTTCGTTGGGCATGGTATTTCCTCGAACCAGGTATGGCTCGATGTTGCGTGCGTTCTTGTTTCCAACAACTTTAGCTTGGTTGATCGTCCTCTCTGGAACGGTTACCTCGGCTACTGCTCAGACTTCGAGGCAGCCGCTGGTTCATGACTTTCGCTCTACCAGCGAGACACCCGCGCTACGACTGGCTCAGGCTCCTGATCGCCCGATCGAAGTCGGCCAACCTCCGATTCTGCTGAATCAACCGTCCGTCACCCCGCAAGTTGATCGCCTGGAACGCCTCGAGAATCTTCCACCTGGGCTGCGGGTTCCTCAGCCATCGGAAGCCGTTCAGAAGACTTACAACGAGTTCGTCCAGGGAACTATCGATCCAGAGAATACCCTCACCATCATTGAGGGCCGTCCCCGGATTCTGGTCTTCAAAGAAACTCCCATCCGGATCTACCTGCCGGATGATCGCATTGCAACCTACCAGGTGATCTCTGATCGAGAGATCTCATTGGTCGGTGTTCGACGAGGCACAACCGTCCTCAACATTTGGGTCGCTGATCCAACGCAACCCAGCGGTCAACGGATACTTAGCTATTTGATTCGTGTTCTGCCAGATGTGGAAACAGCCCAGCAGTTGTCCGCCACCTACACCAATCTTAGCAACGAGATCAACCAGGCGTTCCCAGACAGTTATGTCGAACTTCAGTTTGTGGGTAACCAACTGATCGTTCGAGGACAGGCAAAAGATTCCATTGAGGCCGTGCAGATCTTGCAAGTGGTTGCTGCCAACGCACCTGGCACATCGTCGCAACCCCAACTTCAGGATGGCGAAATTGTCCTTCGAAATCAGACAGTCGCGACGGTGACAGACAATGTCATTCAGCAGCAGATCGATAAGATTTCACAGCAACTACGCGATGCAAATATCGTCAACCTCTTACAAATCCCGGGCGACCAGCAGGTGATGCTCAAAGTGACCGTCGCCGAAGTGAATCGTAGTGCTGCACGCAGCATCGGCATGGATTTCTCAGTCGCCAACAATGCAGGCACGGTCTTCCAGCAAACGACCGCCGGAATTCTCTCTGGCGGGTTAACTTCTTCCTCGAACGCTGGAAATATCATGGCTTCGCTGGATGGTGGCCAAGTTGACATTGCGATCCGAGCACTTCGTCAATTGGATCTTGCCAAATCTCTAGCCGAGCCAACGCTCACCACGCTTAATGGGCAAACCGCAAGCTTCAGTGCTGGTGGTCAATTCCCGGTTCCTTCAGCGATCATCACCAACGGCGGATCTGCCCAAGGGGTGCAGTTCATCCCCTTTGGAGTGCAGCTTAACTTTACACCCAACATTGTCGATCGCGACCGAATTCGGCTTGTGGTCAATGCCACGGTTAGCAGCCGAGATGAAAACCTTGGAACGAGTGTCGGTGGCAGCAGTTCCGCAGGCGGTACCAGCGTTTCAGGCCTTCAATCAAATGACTTCAGCACGACGGTCGAGTTGCGTGAAGGACAAACACTTGCGGTCGCCGGTTTGATTCAACATAACTTCGGCAGTAACGCTCAGCGAATTCCTTTCTGGGGCGATTTGCCAATTATTGGAAACACTGGCGGCCTGAACCAGACCTCAGCAGACGAACAAGAACTGGTTGTCTTGATTACACCCCAACTTGTTCACCCAATCGATGCCTGCACCGGTCCGGCACTTCCTGGCGATGACATGCACGAACCCAATGACATTGAGTTCTTCCTGTTGAACCGACTCGAAGGTCGACACACTAAAGGCTATCGCAGTCCAGTCCGAACCGATCATCACCGTCAACATGTCGGCAATCACTGTGATGAATGCCAGTTTCTAATCGGTCCCACTGGGCGTGCATTCAACTGCTGTGACCAACCGATCCTGTACAAGTAACGTCACGCTGAAACGGAAGCCCGAGAAATTCCGCCATGACCCAACATCAAAACAAAGTCTGGTACTTGCTGGTGCTGGCAATCTGCTTTTGGCAGACCGGCTGCTGTTCCAAATGCGGCAGCCCCTTTTGCTGGGATCGTTGTGCTGACATTCCGCCTGGAGCCATCCCTCAACCCTTAGGAACGTATGCGTGCGGTTGGCAACAGGTACATACCAATGCGGCTGACATCGACAAGCTCACCATTTACCGTGCTGAATGGGTTGGAGCATCGGCCGAACTTGGTCCTTTTGGTAAACGTCACCTGGCTGACCTGCCTGATCTGGCGTTGCGTCTCGGGTCGCCGATCGTGATTGAAGTTTCAGAAAATCAGGAACTCGATCAGCTTCGCATGACCTACATTCAGGATGTCCTTGCCAAAACCAATTTCCCTGAGCCTCAGCAGTGGGTCGTGCTTGGCTACGCCAAAGCAGAGCCGATGTACGGCATTGAAGCCCCCAGCGCATCAAGCTCTTACTTGGGTGGATCCCAGATCAGAACCGGTGCTGCCCAAGGATTCTCAGGAAATGCTGGGGTCGGCAATTCCATTCAGTTTGGCTATTAAGGGGCAAAGCATGATCGGACGCTGGCAAACTTTGTTCGTCCTATTCGCGACCATCCTACCCATGGTTGGTTGCAAGACATGGAATCCAACAGCGACTTCAGGCTCACAGGAAGCACCACTTGCAGTTTCAGTTGCTAAAAATGAGGTCAGCCCCAAAGTGAAGGCCTGCCTGGTAACAGCACAGACCCTCCACCAGGAAGGGCACTACCGAGAATCGGCGTTGCTTCTTGAACGGGCACGTGCTGAGGCACCCAATGCCCACGACTACTCGCGACAACTTGCCGTGCTATACGATGAACTCGGCATTTCGGATAAGGCGGAACACGAGTTTATCTTAGCGCTTGCCAAAACCCCAAACGATGCTGACCTGCATAACGACTTCGGGTTCTTCTACTTGCAACGAAGCGACCACGTCCGAGCCGAACAACAGTTCCGCAAGGCACTACAAATCGCTCCTGAACACCAACGAGCGAAATCCAATCTAGCTCGGTCACTCTTCAAGCAGAACCGTCTGGAAGAAGCCTACGCCACCTATGAGCAAGCTGTTGGGGCAGCAAATGCCCACCACAACATGGGTGTCCTCTTTTCTCAGGCTGGCCGAGACCACGAGGCCCGCATGGCCTTCCAAGAGGCAATTGCGGCAGATCCGAAACTCGACATGTCGCGAGAGTTCCTGGCCAGCCTCGATAATCTACCGGAGATCGCGAATCGGCAACGAACGAGATCGAGCGGGGGCAATCAACTGAGATAATTTGCCAACATCTCAGCTTTCTTTGTGATTTGTCGTAAATAAATTGCGACTCGGTACAAGCTTGCCCGAGGGACATGACTCGGCAATTAACGCTCCCCCAGGGCAGCACTGCTTCAGGCACAGTTCCGCAGTCATAACGACATACTGCGTCCAATAGATAAAAGAAAAATACGTAGGGCCGCCCAGAGGGCGGCCCTACTGACTTGCCAGTTACGCTAAGGCTTATCGTCGCGATGAACGACCGCGGCGGCGACCGGCGTGAAATCCCTTCCGGCTTCCCAATTGCTTGCCCGTCTTGTAACAAGCCCAGGCAACGACGGCCCAGAATGCCGCCTGCACGATGGTCTCCATAGATCCTCCCAATTCTCGAAGTAACAAACACTACCTGTCCGAGCGTCGAAAATTCACACAACGAGGATGATATCGGTGCTGACGCCGCCCTCGCTGCTGACCACCTCGGATCAAACGCAGATCGACTTGATCCACTGCATTCCGAGGATGCGTTGTTCGTGACAGGGGTGCTCTTTCCGAAGTATGGGAGTCAGGCTGCTTTCGGTTCATAAGACTCGCTCCCCGAAGGCTCCCATGCTCTCAAAAACTCGACTTCGTCCCAGTCGATGACGTTCGGACCGAAACAGACTTCGTCGTCCAATTCTTCTGAAGGTGCGTCTACTAGCGAAAATCCCAGTTGGCGGATTGTAGAAACGCTTTCACCAGTTGCCTGGGCAACGGCTCGATAAAAATCTGAAGCTTGCATCGATTCATTTCTCCTTTTGTCAAGAAACAGAAAAAAGCCCTTACCGGATCGCAATCCAGCAAGGGCTTGGGAAGGTGTGTGATAAACAGGTTGCGTTAGTCGTCGCTTAAAGAGAGCCAATGTTCTTCCAGCCAACGGACCTCTGCAGTCAGCGCTGCACTACGACTACCGAAAGGTCCGAGTTGTGGCCCACCGACAGGTGCGAGATCCGTATACCACAGGCCAGCCTCGTTCGGCTCGACATGGGAACCTCGCGAGATCGACAGTTTGCCGAGCTTATGGAGGTCGAGTGATTCGTCATAGAGACAGCGAATGGTTCCAGTGGATGAGATGACAAGTTGCATAGGGCACCTCATTTCGGAGAGCGGATAATCCGCCGACGTGGCCGATCGACCAACAATTCGTCCAGCGTGGCCTGAACGCTCGACAGTTCGCGACTGACCGTCTGTCGCACTTGAGCGTCGTCTCGTAGCGTCTGAGGTTGCACGCCCTGGACAATGTCCTGGCACTGCGATACGAGCGAGTCGAGTTGGTCGTTCGATCGAACATTCAAGGAACGAAATCGTTCAAAGAATGCATTCAAATTGCCAATGGCCGAGTCCCGAAAGACTTTGGCGCGACCATCCTGCTGGCCCGAGAGTCGTTCCGTCAGATGTGTTACCAAGCCAGAAAGCTCTTCCACGAAGGCCGACTCAGCCAGCTGAACTGCCTCGTCAAAACGAGCCTGCACACGACGACACTCGTCCTGGTAAAGCTGAGGATCGAGTTGCCGCAGATAGGACGGCGCTTCCACATTGGGAAAATCCCAGGTAACGTCAAAGAGCCCGATCAACGACATGGGGTAGTCCGCCTCGTTGTACAGACGCCCAAGTCGCTGCCTTGCCGCCTCTTTCAGCGAGAGATAGTCTTCGTCGAGTACTTCGACTGCCTTGATCAGGTCCTGACGATGCTCGCTCATCCAGTCTTGAAAGGTGTCGACCCTGTCCTGCCGAATCAATCGCACCGCTGGTTCGGGATAAGGCAGGCTGATGGACGTCCAAAACGAGCGGATGCGATTCCGTTCCGACGTCACGGCCTTGAAACGGGGGTTCTTTGTGTCGAGCAGTTTCTTGCCTGCACTCAAGAATTCGCCCTGAGCGTCGAAGGAGAGGGCTGCCTGTGCCCGTTGAGCTCGGGTTAACGTCTTCTGCGTTCCTAGCCAGGTAAAGTTGACGCGGGTCGCACACATCGTGGATCGCAGCCTCCCTGAGGGGCTACTACGATCGGTCGGCTGTTCTAAAGTTGTTGCCGTCATAAATACCTCACATGAAGATGGGTTAGTTTTGGGCTAATTGGATTCAGGATTCTGGGTTAGTCGTCGCCGCGGCTTGCGCGTCGCCTGAGTCGTTGTGGTGAACACGCCCCCCGACTCAGCAGACAGACAGCGACCGCTCGCCCAGCTTCGGAGCCGCTCCACCGACTCGGCGGATGTGACGGCTACCGGCACCACATTCTGCGCCGCCTGCACCAGGGGAATATTCAAGAGAGCGGCCAACCGACAGCAAGCACGGATCTCCGCCCCTGTCCACGTACCGTCGTCGGGCAGATCCTGGGGCGGCTCTAACCCAAAACGTTCCAGGTACATCTGCCAGATCGCTTCCTTCTGCGACTTCCCAGGTAAGTCGAGAAAGAAAATCGCATCAAATCGCTCCGCTCGGGTGAGCTCCGGCGGCAGCTTGGAGACGTCGTTGCTCGTAGCAATCACGAACACATCCGATTCGTGATCGGCCAGCCAGGTGAGTAGCGTCCCGAGCATCCTTGAGCCGACACCGCTATCGGTCTGGCCGGAATTGGTGGTGCCGCCGAGGGCCTTTTCCAGTTCGTCGATGAAGAGCACCGCAGGTTGCATCGCATCGATGATTTTCAATGCTCTGCGAGTTCGCTCTTCGGTTTGGCCGACGATACCACCCATAAGTGCGCCGACGTCGAGCGTCAGAGTCGGCCTGCCAATTTCGCGGCCAAGCGCCTTGGCGAAGGCCGACTTGCCCGTACCAGGCACGCCCAGCAGTAAAACGCCCTTCGCTTGGACGGAGCGAGATTCATCCGATCGCAGTGCCTGACAGCAAAACTGCTTAAGCGATTGCAATCCTCCCAGTTCCGCAAACGACTCGCCGCCGCGATGGAGCGATAGCAGACCACTCTTGATGAGCATCTGCGACTTGAGCTGCCAGATGGCCGAGGGCTCCAGTCGCCCATGACGCACTAGGGACAACGCAAACGCGTTCTCCGCCTCATAGCGACTCAAGCCACAGGCCGCATCGAGAATCCGTTCTCGTTCAACACCTGTGGGGAACTCATCCCCTTCGGTAGCAATGTCCGTCGCAATTTCGGTGAGTTGTTCCCGAGAGGGAAGTTCATGCTCTACCACAGTGAACACACGCTCCAGTTCCACTGGTAGCTGAACCACCGGTGCCAAAATCACGAGAAAACGTTGATGAGCTTTCCCCTGGGATACCTGATGAAAGATCGCCTGCACCACTTCCGCCGAACCGAGGAAGCGGTGGAGATTGGACAGGACCAGGAGCGAAGGCTGTCCGTTGCTGGGAACCGATTCGAGATACCGCACAGCCCCTAAGGGATCGGTGACCGACACCGCTGGCGATTCCACCGGATCCGTCGGGGCACCTCTGAGACCGACGTCGATATCCCAGGTATTCATCCGCCAGTCTTCGTCCCGGCAAAGCTGAGCCAGTTCGGCAATGGCATCATCCTGTTCGCAACTGCGAACCCAGATGCCGCTAAAGCCAGCTCGCACTAGTTCCTGTATTTCTTCTGCTAAGCGCATACCGATTCCTTGTAAATGAAGTCTTGAAATGAAAAAGCTCGCGAGAGCGAGCTTTAGACAGAGTGGGCGAGTTGCCCGATTGTGGTCAGCCAACTGGCGATCTCACTTTCGGGATCTCGCTCCCGAAGGTGGTCAATGGTCATATGGGCCGCGACCTGCGTGTTGAGCCAGCGTTTGGCGCGGCTGGACAGGCGATTCTGCGAACGTCGCGATAAGAGCTCCCAAGGCCTGTCGTGGAGACCGTTCTCATAGAGCTGCTTGGCGACGAGGATGGCCACCGAATCAAAGTCGCCAAACGCAATCTCGATTGGTGCGACTTCACAGATCGCCGCGGGATGAAGATAATTTTCCAGGCTACGCTTGAGTGTAAGCACCGCACGACATTGTGGACGCTGGTTGATGACCTCGGCTAATTCCTGACGCTGTTCCGTTTCGGGCGGCACTTCATGGTCGAGCAAGAAGAACTCCGGCTTGCCCAGCGAAGCGAACCGATAGGTCCAGCTGGGCAAGTTGCTGCCCCCAAAGGGTACGAACACCAAGTGCCCTTGTTGTTCCATTTCCGCCAGGTTGGGTAGGTCACGATCGTGAGCATTGAGCGTTAACGAAATCCGGCGGAGGAACTCAATGTCGTTGGTGCCTTCGACAATTACTAAAACACGTGCCAGGTCGACTGTTCCGCGGGATGGGTTTTTGGGTATGGGATCCATAGGCAGTTATTCCTTCTGTTCGATTTGATTTTGCTGCGTGATTTCCGAGGCGTGGAACTCCGCCGTGAGCGTCTCAGACGTTTGTTGTCCCAAGGCGGTTTCCAGAAAGCGGCTTGCCTCGCGACACTCTGAGCCCTGAAAGCCCCGCGTTTCTAGGCGTGACTCGCCAGTGGGGCTGACGAGAATCTCAATAGTTTTCAAGAGCTTACCCTCCAACTTGAATGACGAGTTTGATGCTTCCGTCCGGAAGCGACTGTTCGACGGCGGTGTGGCCTTGCTTGCGTGCTTCGATCGTCGCCCGTTCGACGGCATACCGCTGCAGAAACTGATCGAGTTCGTTCTGGCTGCCCCAATGGCCGTTGTAGTTGTCGTAATCGAGCCGACCGGTCGTCACGTCGGCGACGACCGGGTAACGCCAATCTCGAAGCTGGATCGCCCAGCCCCGCTTGCGATCGTTGAACAAGCGAACCTCACCGTACGTGGGTTCGGGAAGTTGAAGTCGCCGTGTTGCCTGGCGGATCGCCGTAACATCACGTACTTCGGTTTTGATGCTGACGATATGTGACATAAGACCTCCTGTATTGGATAAAGTAGATTGCGATCACCTCACCGCTGGAGATGGTGGTGACCATGGAAGGGATAAGACCTCCCTCATCTATTTATGCCCCGGTTTGGGCAGAAATTTAGTTTTCGGGAGTCTCGACGTTATTCGATGAAGAGTCGACGTCTTGTTGATCGCGTCGATTTGCTTGCACGACGAGGTAGGCGAGGTTAGCCGCCAGTTGTGCTCGCTGCGAATCGGTCTCTGAAACTTGAGCATGATTCGAATCGGAAATGGGTGGCATTTGTCCTCCTTTCATTTACTTGACTTTCAAAAATCGCTAGGCGCACGAAAAACGCCTCGTCACGAGGACGAGGCGTTGATTTACAATCGATCACGGTCAGATTAGCGAGGGCGCCGCTTCTTGCCGTTGTTATAGGGGATGTTCGGCGGCTCAAGCCCATGCATCTCGTACCACCGACGGTAACTATACCAAACGTTTCCTGAATTGACGTTGTGCCCTTCGCGCTGCAGCTGCTTAGCCGTCTCGCGATGGCTCATTCCCTCGATATCGATCAATTTATGGACGCGTTCGGCAATCAGATCCAGGCGCGGCGGTTTGCGCAGCCAGACCGTCACCAGTTCCGCAGTAGGGGCATTGGCCCCTGGGAGCGGTTCGGAGAACGCCTGCAACAGTTGAGGACGAAAGATTCCGCGGACATTCGTGCGTTTTCGGTTCGCGCGCTGCTCGACCTGGACCCAGATCTGTCCGCCTGTCAAAGCACGGAATATGGCGAGCGTCTTGTAAACGGCATCGTCACCGAGGTCGCCCTTCGCCGCGGCGCTCAACAGATCGGACATCTCGGCCAGCCGCTCGCGGATCTGTTCGACCGTCATCGTGCTAGTCGTCCCGTCGACCGCCCGCTGTAAGCGATTGACCTCGCTCAGGGAAGTGTTGCGCTGCAACTGGGCGGCCCGCAGACGCGCCTTGATCTCCTTGCGATCGTCCTCCGTACCTTCGCCCGAAATCTCGAACAGATCGTTAACCCGGTTGTTGAGCAAAGCCAACTGCTTACGAGCTTGGACCAGTTGTTGTTCCAAGCCCTGGTCCGCTAGAGCATCCAACTGCTGGCTTTGCAGCACAATCGACTCGATCAGCTCCGCATCGCGCAGGATCAACTGACTGATCCTAATACAGATCGCCTCGACCGCCTCTTGGCGGCGAACGGCCGACTTGCACGGACACTGGTCGCCATTCTTACACTGCATCGATTTGCCTTGTGCGCCAGTCTGGTAGAACCGAACGGGTCTTTCAGTGGTGCTACAGCGTTCACAGAAGAAGTATTCTGTGGTCAAAGCCCATAGTTTCAGCAATTGGGTCCGTCGAGGGCCACGGGGACCTGTCTTGCGGGCAGCAAACATTGTCTGCAATGCCTCGAACGTAGTGTCATCGAGAATCCTCAGTTCTTCGCACTGGACGACTGTGACTTCATCATCAGGCTGTTCAACTTGTTTAACATTGTCCAACTTGGTCGAGAACTGATTGCGGCGACGACCGAATTCCCACCTTCCGGTGAGACGCGTATTGGTGAACAATCGCCGATAACACTCGTATCGCAGCTTGCCCGTGGACGCCCGGGGATCGACGGGACCATTGAACGCGTTCCAACGTCTCACGCCCTCCCGAACGGACATTCCATCCAGCAAGAGCTGAGCATGCTCTTGAATCAGTTTCGCAGCGTCTGAATCGATCTCAGGCATGGTGCGAGGGAGACCGCGATTGGTGGGTGGGGCGTTTGGGATCTCCTTGCGGCGGTAGCCTATTCCGATAGCCCCCGTCGTCCAACCGTTGAGAAACAAGCCGGTGAGCCCCGAGCGAACATGATCGGCGATCGTATCGAGCAGCATATCGTCCATGAGGCCATGAACCTGGAGTTGAAGTTTCCAAGTCTTGCGATCATTCGTATCGATCCCCTGTGAGACACTGACCGCGCGGAGACCTTCTTCCACGACCTCTTCATTAATGAATTGGAATCCTTTACCGGCCTGGCGAAACAATCGGCTTGCTTTGTAGACCAAGAGGACCTTGGCATGTCGTCTGCGAAGGATTGCTTTCGCACGATCGAGACCGGCTCGCTGGGTCCGTTTTCCCTTGACGCCTTCATCCACCGAGATGAATTCCGGTGGAACGTAGATGCGATTCTTAGCCGCCCACTGAATACATTCGCGGACCTGGTCATCGGTCGAATGCTGGAGTTTGGTGCTAAATCGGGAATAGATAGTCCCAATTTCATAGCCGCGAGCAATCGCCCACTCAAGTCGCTTTTCTAGGGACGCTTCCTGATCGAATCCGGTAAGGACAGAGTTACAAAAAGCGGACATCTCGGACCACCATTTGACAACTTCGGAGGTGAGTTTGTCGTTTGCGGCACCCACACTAGAGATTTCCTGATTCATTGTCGTGCCTCTATTGAAACTGATGATTTAGAATAACTCGGGCTAGTTGCTCAAGTGTTTGTGATAGCCCGTTGAATGACTCTTATTTGCTAGAGATTACTTCGTGCGTAGTTCGGGCCTGTAGAACTCAGCAGAATGCGTATCGAAAGGAGATACGCCAAAAGAAAACGCTCCGCAGATACGGAGCGAAGAAGCATGGTTTTCACTGAGGTGTGAGCCTAAGAGCTAGGATTTGCCTCATAGTTTATGACACGTTTTCGCTGAAAATTTAGATTACCGTAGCTCGACGCGGATTTTGAACCGCCCTTTTTCCACAATTGCGTGAGTGTTAGGCAGTATCACATGCAGCTTGGAAACGCGGCAGTGATTCTTAGGCTTCAGCGAGCGACGTGAGTTCGGAACTATCCGATTTTCCGGCCAACATTCCTGCCCTAGACCAAATTGGTGGCGCATCAGCAGCTCAGCTAAAAAGCGGTTCAGCTATTCACAAGTTTTATGACACGAAAACGGCGAGAATTTAGGTCGTGGTGACCATTGCGTTTGGCGACTTCGGACGATAGCCTCGCGTTGTCAACTGATCTAGTTGCTAAGCGATCCCCCTACATATTATGACGCGAAAACACCTGAAATTTAGGTAAACCATGGTGCATGGGCTCTCACTTGCCCGTTCATCGACGTCTCAATCATTTTTGGCTGACTGAAGAGCATTGAGCAACCAATAAACTGACTTCAATTCGATCGCCAATTCGCTAAGAGCAACGGTCGCGATAGCCTTCGATAAGAGATAACAAACCTCTCATGAATACTTGACGCGAAATCACCTTCAATTTAGCTAGGCAGGAACTCGCTCGGGCTTTCGGAAGTTAAATCAATGGATTCTTCCGCGCATCAACGAATTGCAGGCGCCCGAAACCATCGTCCCGCAGTAACGTCACTTCGTCTGGCGGTAGTTCAAGTCGATACCCCTGACCTCGGATAGTCTCGACTCGCTTTTCGAGTTCTGGGCATTTCAGCAAAAGCGTTGAGAGTCGGCTTCTTCTTGAACGAGAGAGACTGCCTCCTAGATCCCCTTTGTCGACGACTCGACTTGACGATTGCCCAAGGTTCCATAAAAAGTCCCAGGCTGCGTGGTGATTATCCCATTCGCCTCCCGCAATCAATTGACCTTCCCAAAAGACTTGCCGAGGTGCTCTATCCACCAGGACAAGGCGTGCTTGATCAGCGGCCCACACGATCAGGTCGTCGGGGTCTTCCGGGATTTCGTAGAACTTGGCCACTTCTTGTAGAGATGCCGCGATCTGACGCAGGATAGCCGGATCGCAGAGCGAGAGTCTTTCTGTGCCTAAGGTTTGATAAGCTCCTTCGGGAAGTCTTTCAACGACTGGGACATCGCTACGCCTTCGTACACACATCCGTATTTGAGGGCTGGCAGTGTGCCATGCGTCTCGCGAGAAGCCCAGCCATTCTAAGTCGGGGTTATGGGCATAGGCCGCGTAGACCTGGACCAGAGTAGTACAGGCATTGCGTCTGCGACAATTCTCGCCATGGCAAGCCTGATCTAACGCCTCGACAGCTTGATCTAACTGAATTCTCGTATCGAAGATCCGGGAGGAGATTCTGTGCCCTTCATCGTCGCTGCTTGGAACGTAATGATTAATTCGCTCGCCCAAACGCACTACCAAGTTCTTCCAGAACTTAACTCTGGCGAGTAAGTAACGAGAAATATAATCACCCAAAGGAATTCTTCGTTCCTCCGCCCGGAAATCCGCCGTAAGGGCACGGTTAGGATCTCTGAGCAACAGCTGATCCTCAGGGTGAAAAAAGTCAAAGGCGTAGGCGAGTTGAATCCAAGGTCGAGACGCGATCCCGTTTAGGGCCAATCGATCCTCTTCCGATATTTGACACTCTGACGGATTCGACATGGACTGGTCTATGAATTCCAGGCCTTTTGCAAGCGACTGAGCATATTGCACGATCGCCTGATCGGCATCCTCTAACTGTCGGTGCTCTGGTGTAATAACCTCCTCAGTGCAAAAGTGATCCAGCGACCAACGCGTCATCAATTGAAAACTACGGTTGCGGCAAAGCTCCTCCACGACAGGACACACTTCGTCTCGTAACCACGCCTCGGCGTCATCCGAAACCGCCTCGTTAAGCGTCGCATGGAGCAGCACGGATCGTCTCTCGAATCCTTGGAGTGCCAATCTAAGTCGATTCATGATCGGGTCTTATGAAGAGTCTTCCGGGGGCAATTCATTTGTCGCCTCAAGCGACAATTGTGCGACAGTAGCTCGATATGTTGGAGCGGACACCTCGAAAATACGAGCACTACCGCATCCACGATGTCAGACGAACTGCTAACAAGCCACGAAGCCGCCAAGAGACTGGGACTGTCTGTAGCCAGTCTCTACGAATGGCTTGCGCGTTCGGACAGCGGAGAATTTATCCTACGTGGAACCCCTGTTACCATCAATTACTATCAGGGGGGATCACGCGGCCAGGGTCGAATTCAGATCGAAGCTTCCGAAATCGAACGTATTAAAGAGGCTATGCGAGTCCGGCCCAAAGCGATCCCGAAACGTCGACAGACCATTCAACCGATGCATTTTCCCGGCATCACGGTTCCCTTGGGAAAACCTGATAACGCTTGAGCGTTCGATTTTGTGGCTATCGAGCCATGTATTCCCCGAGATGCAGATTGTTGGGACTGCTAAGTGAGCGTTTGGTTTCGAGCCATCCAGTCGTAACTCTCAGATTAACGCCTTCTGCTCATTTTGCTGGAGTTGCTTGGATAATACTAATACTTTTGCCCGCGATCGATTAATCCACTCCGATCGCCGCCCAGAAGGGATCCTGAAAATGTTGGCCCCACTCCTTTCCGTAGTGGTCGAAGGCAACTTTGGGCGTGTCTCCCATCAATTCTGCAAGGATCTCGATCGAACAGCCCACACCGTCCGTCCAATAGCCAGCCAGCATTCGGTGTGCGAATGTGTGCCTGCACGTATAACACGAGTAGTTTTTCCGATTCGACTCCTCAATCCACCCGAGCTTCTGTCGGAGATTCCGAAATCGAGAGACACCAGTGACCTTCTTCCACGGATTACCTTGCGGGTTCCGAAAAATCACACAGCCCGGTCCTGAAGGGTCCCTCGAAAGGATGCTCCGAGTTAATTCGGCAACCTCTTTTCGGATCGGTATCACGCGTGTCTTCTTTGTTTTAGAAGCATAAACCCGCCACATCATGCCGCGGTCGCTCTCGATGACATCGTTGCCTGTCATCTGAGCCAGTTCCGAGAATGGCCGCAGGCCAGTATGAATTGCAGCGAACAGAAACTCGCGAAAAGGTTCGTCAGTAGCGTCGTAAAGTGCCAGTTCATCCTCGGCATTAAAGGAATGCAGCCGAGGACACTGAGCAGGCTTGGTGAGGCCGCGAAGGGGATTGGGAACAGCATAAGAATTTTGAGCGTGATTGAACGCTGCCATGACTGCTTCGATGGCGAATCGACGGGTTGCCGAAGACTTCCACGTAGAATGCGTTTCCACCCAATGCAGAACATGGGTCTTGCGTAGGTTACAAAGTGGCATGGCACCGCAATACCCGCAGAGGTCCTGCAAGAAACGTCGCACTTCCTTCTCATACTCGAAGCTAATCTCTCCGGCTCTCGATCGCTTCTCACAGTTCTCAATGTAGATGGAGCACACTTTTGCTACGATCCAGTCGCTTTCCTCAGCCGGTTTCACTTCGGGACGCCAGTCTCCAGCGGCCTTAACACGTGCCAAGGCCAGTTCCGCTTGATCAATGCTAGCCTGGCCGCGAACCGGATTGCCCCTCTCATCCAAGAGCCGGACCCGTCGCTTCGTTCCCGGTGGCGTAAAGTACCACGTGTCGGTCTGACGCCAATACCAGGCACGTCCGCGAGAACGACGCTTGCGCCCTGTGTTTGCCTTAGCCATGACGCTTGTTCCTGCTGGCGGATGCCTTAGTTCGTTTCGTTTTTGTCTTTGTGGCGGACGACGCGGTACTCTTCTTTCGCTTCGTAGGAGGAGACTTTGCCTGTGTACTGGCCGGTAGCGTCGATTCTCCGATGGCCTTCCAAAGAGGATCCTGATAATGCTTTCCCCACTCCTTGCCGTAATGATCGTAAGCCACCTTGGGCGTGTCTCCCATCAACTCCGCTAAGGTTTCAATCGTGCATCCGGCACCGTTATTCCAAAAGCCGGATAACATCCGATGGGCAAAAGTATGGCGCGACGTATAACACGAATACTTCTTCCTGAGCGGATCGTCATTCCAGCCGAGCTTTTCCCTCAAGTCGATAAAACGAACGACTCCGGTCGTTCGTTTCCAAGGCTTTCCCAGTGTATTCCGAAAGATTGGTAAGCCTGACTCGCGCGGAACTGACTTCATGAGTTGGCGAGTCAGCTCAGCCACTTCGGGGCGTACAGGAATCTTGCGAGTCTTTTTGGTTTTGCTCGCATAGACGCGCCACATCATTCCTCGTGGCGTCTCTTCGACATCTTCCGCTTTAAGCTGTGCAAGCTCGCTAAAGGGACGGAGCCCTGTGTGAATTGCGGCAAAGAGGAAATTGCCAAAGCAAGGTTCCGTGGCCTTGTAAATTGCCTTCTCATCTTCCGGAGAGAATGATGTAAGCCGAGGTTCTGCCTTGGGAAGCTTGATTCCCTTGATCGGGTTACCGATACCGTGCATCTCCTCAACGCGATTGAAGGCTGCCATGACGACAGCAATGATGCAGCGACGCGTTGCGGGACTCTTCCATGACTCGTGCTGATCAACCCATTCCAGAATATGGCCCCGTTTGAGTTGACTAACAGCCAATGCACCGCAGTAGCTGCAAAGATCGTTGAGCCACTGAGTCGCATTCCGATGATATCCCTCGCTGACGGAACCATCGTTCTGGCTTCGTTCCGTGTACACCAAGTAATCCGAACAAACGCGGGCGACCAACCAGGGCTGTCCCAGGGCAGGGCCTTCATTCGATTCACCATCCCAGGCCAGCTTCTCCCGAGCCAACGAAATCTCGGCGGCCTCCTTGCTATCCTTTCCCCGAATCCTCTTGCCTTGTTCATCAAATAGGGCGATACGCTTCTTCGTCCCGGGAAGCGTGTAATACCAGCAATCCGTTTGCTTCCAGTGCCAGGCCGATCCGTGAGACTGACGTCGCTGCTTCGTTTTTCTGGCCATAAATCATATCCCTCTACACGACGGTGTAACCGCACAATCGTTGACCCTGTCCTCGCCGCCGACGATACTAGTTCTGCCTATCACCCATCCCACCGAACACGAAATCTCATGGAGCCGCTAAGACTATGCATGGCTTGATCAAACCGACCAGGGAAAACCTCAGCCCGAATTTACTACATAAATTTACTACACTTATCTTTATCCTGACTTTTTCATTAGCTGCATTATACCCATTAAATCAAGCAAAATCAGCCGAAAAAGACCGTGTACCCAACATCGTCCTCATCTTCATGGACGATATGGGCTATGCCGACATCGGTCCGTTTGGGGCGGTGGCTTACAAGACGCCGAATCTCGACAAGATGGCGGCCGAGGGGCGGACGTTTACCGACTTCTACGTGACCCAGGCCGTTTGCTCCGCGTCGCGGGCAGGGCTGATGACCGGGTGCTACAACGTTCGCGTGGGCATCCAGGGGGCGCTAGGACCGAACTCGAAGATTGGGATCAACCCGGAAGAGATGACTCTGGCCGAGCTTTGCAAGCAGAAGGGTTACGCGACCGGTTGTTTTGGCAAGTGGCACCTGGGCGACAAGAAGCCCTTCCTGCCGCTGCAAAATGGTTTCGACGAATACTTCGGACTGCCGTACTCGAACGACATGTGGCCTTACCATCCTGGCGTGCGGCACCTCTCGGAAGAAGAACGTCTGAAGCGTTGGCCGCATCTTCCGCTGTATGATGGCAACGAAGTCGTCAACGCGAAGGTGGACGGCAAAGCCCAGGAACAACTGACCACGCAGTATACCGAGCACGCCGTCGCGTTCATCGACAAAAACAAGGACAAACCGTTCTTCCTATACGTGCCGCATAGCATGGTGCACGTGCCGCTGTATGTCTCGGACAAGTTCAAAGGCAAGTCCGGAGCCGGCCTCTTCGGCGACGTCGTGATGGAAGTCGACTGGTCGGTGGGTCAGATTCTGGAAGCTCTCAAACGTAACAAGATCGACGACAACACGCTGGTGATCTTCACCTCCGATAATGGCCCTTGGCTCTCGTATGGCGACCACGCCGGCAGTGCTGGCCCGCTGCGAGAAGGGAAGGGCACCATGTGGGAAGGTGGTTGCCGCGAACCGACTATCATGCGTTGGCCTGGCAAAATCCCAGAAGGCACCTACTGCAGCACGCCTGCGATGACGATCGACATCTTCCCCACGGTCGCCAAACTGATTGGAGCCGATCTGCCAGAGAAGCCGATCGACGGCAAGAACATCTGGCCGCTGATCGCCGGAACCGAAGGAGCCAAGTCGCCGCACGAAGCATACTACTTCTATTATGGCAGCGGTCTGAAAGCAGTCCGTAGCGGTAAGTGGAAGCTTGTCTTCCCGCACCAGTACCGCACCATGGCCGGCAAGCCAGGCGGCACCGGTGGTATCCCGGCCGCTTACTCCCAAGCGACGACGCCCCTGGCCCTGTTTGACCTGGAATCGGACGTCGGCGAACAGAACAACGTCGTGGATCAACATCCCGACGTTGTGAAACGACTCGAAAAGCTGGCCGACGGCATTCGCGAAAAGCTGGGGGACTCGCACCAAAAGGTCAAAGGGAAAGAGAACCGTCCCCCAGGTCGCGTTTAAGCCAAGACCTTACTTCCGGCTCTGGCGACGACGATCTGTTTCTTTCAACAGCATCTTTCGCAGCCGGATGTGGTTCGGTGTAACTTCCACCAACTCGTCGTCCTCGATGTACTCGAGGGCGACTTCCAGGCTCATGTCTCTCGGCGGACGAAGCACGATGTTTTCGTCCGAGCCTGAGGCACGCATGTTGGTCAGTTTCTTTTCTTTGGTGGGGTTCACGGTCAAGTCGTCGCTACGCGAGTTCTCACCGACGATCATCCCTTCGTACACTTCGTCGCCGTGGCGTACGAACATGTCCGAGCGTTCCTGCAAGGCAAACAAAGCAAAGCCGACTGCCTTGCCGGAAACCATCGAGATCATCGCTCCGTTGGCACGGCGCGGCACTTCGCCAGAAACCGGCTGGTACGATTCGAAGCGGTGATTGACGATCGCCTCACCCTGCGTCGAGTTGAGCAGCTTGGTTCTCAGGCCGATCAATCCACGGGAAGGAATCGAGAAAACCACCTGGCTATAATCGCCGCGTGGCTGCATCTCGATCAATTCGCCGCGACGCTCGCCGACTAGTTCCATGACCGGTCCCATCTTTTCCGAAGGAACTTCAATCACGAGCTTTTCGTACGGCTCTTCCTTCACGCCGTTGTTGTAACGCATGATCACTTGCGGCTTGCCAACCGCCAGTTCATAGCCTTCGCGACGCATCGTTTCGATGAGCACGGCCAGGTGCAGCACGCCACGTCCGCTGACCAGGAAACTATCGCCTGACTCGCCTGGGCGAACTCGCAGGGCGACGTTGCGTTCCAGTTCCTTCTCCAAGCGATCGCGCAGGTTACGCGAGGTGACGTACTTGCCATCCTTGCCCAACAGGGGCGAGGTATTGATGGTGAACATCATCTCCAGCGTTGGTGCGTCGACGGCCACACGCGGAAGTGGCGTCGGGTTTTCGACAGCACAAATCGTGTCGCCGATGTCGATGTCTTCCAGACCAGTCACGGCAATGATATCACCGGCACCTGCTTCTTCGACTTCGACGCGGCCCAGGTTCTGAAACTCGTGCAAGGCGACGATTCTTCCGCGCTGGAATTTGTCGTCGGGCTTCGAGATCATCACCGACTGGCCCTTCTTGATCTTGCCGGACTTGATACGACCGATCGCAATTCGACCAGTGTACTCCGACCAGTCAAGCGTCGTGACACGCATCTGCAGCGGATCGTCAGGATTCACGTCGGGACCGGGAATGTGTTTCAGCACGAGGTCCAACAGCGGACGCATGTCCCCTTCACGAACGTCCGGGTCAGGCGAAGCGAAACCGGCTTTCGCACTGGCGAACAGATAGGGGAACTCGGCGATCTCGTCGTCGGCCCCGAGAGAAAGGAACAAGTCCAGCACTTCATCGACCACTTCATGCGGCCGGGCATCTGGCTTATCGATCTTGTTGATCAGCACGATCGGCTTCAGACCGACTTCCAGAGCCTTGGAAAGCACGAACCGAGTTTGCGGCATCGGGCCTTCGGCCGCATCGACCAGCACGACAGCGCCGTCGGCCATGCTCAACACGCGTTCGACTTCGCCACCGAAGTCCGCGTGCCCAGGCGTATCAACGATATTGATCTTCACCCCTTCGTAGGGCAGGGCGATATTCTTCGCCAAGATCGTGATACCGCGTTCTTTTTCCAAGTCGTTCGAGTCGAGAATTCGCTCGCTCGAAAGCTGGCTCGCCCGAAACTGGCCGCTCTGGTGCAGCAGGCAGTCCACCAAGGTCGTTTTACCGTGGTCAACGTGGGCAATAATGACAATGTTTCGTAGGTCGTCGCGTCGCATACTGATTCGTACTTATAAGGCAGGCCTAATCTTCCCGTCCAAGAACCGGAAATCCTATCAGATTCACCTGATTTTGGGGTAGGGGACCCGCCCTTACATTCACAAATCCGCAGGAAAGGGGCAGGGAATTCTCAAATCGATAATCCCCTGAACCCCGCATTTCGCCAGGAGGGACCCCATCCGGGGAGGTCCGCACGATCCATGGCAGGGCAGAAATAGCATGCCCCGGCCGAATATCGGCCCGGCAATTGCACTATGATCGGTTCAACTTTCCGACCATTTACCCATATCAACACTCAGGCCATCCTCCAATGCAAACCTTTCGCTGCCAATGCGGACATAAGTTGTTCTTTGGAAGCTCTTTCTGTGTTTCTTGTCACGAGACCGTCGGCATGTGCCCCACTTGCCGCCAGGTGACCGCGTTAAAGTCGCTGGGTGATGACACCTGGCAGTGCACCAACCAGACGTGCGGACAGCAGGTGAAACTCTGCCGAAATCGCGTCGACCACAAGGCCTGCAACTGTACCGTCGCCATCGAAGAGAATGACCAGGTGCTCTGCACCTATTGTCGCTTGAACCAGGTCATCCCCGATCTGTCGATCGACGGCAACCTGGTGAAGTGGCGTCGCCTGGAAGCCGCCAAACGACGTGCACTGTATGGCGTCGAATCGAATGGCTTACCGATCGGCGATCCGAGCCGCAATGACTTCTTGCCCCTCAAGTTTGAGTTCAAAGAAGATGACCCGCATCCCGTTTCGACTGGGCACGCGTCTGGCCTGATCACGATCAATCTGAAAGAAGCCGATAGCGTCAAGCGAGAACAAACGCGAGTCGAGTTCGGCGAACCCCAACGTACGCTCGTCGGCCATTTCCGGCACGAACTGGGGCACTACTACTGGGACATGCTGGTCGAGCCTGCCAAGTTGGAGGCGTTTCGCCAACTATTTGGTAATGAACAAGACCCAACCTATGCCGACGCACAGACCGCATACTATGCAAACGGCCCCAAGCCCAATTGGCAATCGCAGTACATTTCGGCGTACGCCAGTATGCATCCATGGGAGGACTTCGCCGAGAGCTTTGCGTCGTACCTGGACATGACCTCGATTGTCAGCACGGCCCAGTCGTTTCCGCGGATCAACGCCAATGTTCCGCCGGATGATTTCGACGCTTGGCTGAAAGTCTATCGCGAGATCGGTGTGATGGCCAATGAGTTCAACCGCGACATCGGCCTGTTAGATCTTGTGCCGGAAGTCTTCAATAAGCCGGTGATCGAGAAGCTACGATTCATGCACGACTTGAAGGATATCCGCGTTCAGTCGCCGGAAGGGTCTTCGTCGGCTTGATCCTCTGCGGATGGATCTTCTTCGGCTCGACCGGAAGTCTGCACAATCTTCGGCACGTCATGATCGTCCATCGGAACGAAACGAAGCGTTTCGCGCGGGGGATCGCAGATGCCGTTCTCGAATTGGATGGCCGCCCAGCGGAGATCGCCTGGGCCATCCATCGTTTCGCCATCGTTGATGATCGCCCCACTTTGGATGAGGTAATTCGAGGCGTTCCGCAGGAAGTTGGCGACCTCGTTCACCTCGTAGTCATCCACAACGAAGCAGGCTTCGATATCGGGAATCTCCAACTGCCAGTTGCCCACTGTATCCATCAACGCCCAGGTCTCGTCAATGTTGAACAGGCGAACATTGGACCAGACATCCAGCGGCAACAGTTCATTGGCCCAGCCATAGTTCAAGCTGGAACGGAAGCCGTCTTCGTCCAACAAGACCTCGCCGTTGGGATTGAAGTAGCATAGCGCCCCATCCAGGCTGAGCAGAGCCTGGACGATCTTCATACTGAATTGCAGTTCAGCGATCGGGTCGTATTCTTCCGGCATGCACTTGGCATCTTCCCCTTTGCCAATGACGTAGCTGGTGCGTAGCCGCAGAAATGCTTTATGGCGGTCGATCACCTCGGGGCCTTCCTTCCAGGCCCAACACTGCTGCGCCGCACGCTCGAGTCCACCAGGATACGCAAAGGGGCCGAAGTGCCCCATCGACCATGCTCCGAAGACCATGAACTCTTTCTGGGGGTCTCCCATATCATCGGGCCACTCATGATCAACCGTATCGACGGTGACCGTTCCGCCCGTTTCTTCGTCGAACATGACCAAGGCACTAGGGCCTCCCATGGCCCACTCTTCGCTTTCTTCACGAGTCCCCAGCACCTCGAAGTCGCTCAAAGCCAACGTGACCTCTTCAATCGAGATCGGTCGTTCGAGCAGCACGCAAACCCCTTGCGTGAAGATTCCCTTGGCCATGGCAGGTGCCTCAGTGGTGCTTAAATCGCGAAAATGCGCTGCGACGCCAAGCATACGCCTATAGCGCAAGATCGTCAAACCGTAGCGAGTGTCGCCCAATGTCAAGAAGCCAGAGAAACAAGCTTCCCACGGATTTAGGCATGTGGGATAACAAGCCTGGCACACCCATTCACTCACAGAACGACGAGAGCCCCCATGGTCAACATCACCGAAATCGCCCCAGACCTGTTTCGACTATCGGTGTTCGTTCCCGAGTTGAACATGCAGTTCAACCACTTTCTTGTGCGAGACGACCAGCCCTTGCTGTTTCACACTGGGTTGAAGGGCATGTTTCCGGCACTTCACGAGGCCGTTTCAAAGATCATCGACCCGAAGTCGCTGCGTTACATCGCCTGGAGCCATTTCGAGTCGGACGAGTGCGGGGCGCTCAACGAGTGGCTGAAGGTCGCCCCCCACGCCGAGCCTGTCTGCACGTTGGTTGGCAAACTCGTGAGCGTCGACGACTTTTCCGATCGTCCGGCCAAGGGAATGACACCGGACGATGTACTGACAACGGGCAAGTATCATTACCGGTTCTATCCATCGCCCCACATCCCGCATGGATGGGACGCCGGCGTGCTGTTTGAAGAGACGACCAAGACGCTCTTCTGCTCCGATCTGTTTCACCACTTTGGTGATACTCAGCCGCTGACCACCGACTCCCTGATCGAGCCAACGCAGCAAGGAATGCAATTGCTTCAGCAAGGCCCACTGGCCGGGTACATGCCGTACACTTCGCAGACCGAGGGTGTCCTGCGGAAACTGGCCGACCTAAAGCCTGAAACCTTAGCCGTGATGCACGGTTCTTCGTATCAAGGAGCAGGGGACCAGTTGCTGCATGACTTGGCCGGTGTCATCAAGGCGACCTTCGACCAACCTTGAGCCGCGTTCATTTCCCGTTGGCTGGCCACGAACGACTAGTTCGTGCGCGGCATACGGTAGGCTACGACGGAACTGGGATTGATGCGTTGGTACGAAACGCAGTCGGGTCCCTTGCCGTGCTCCGGCTTTTGATTGCCGCCCAACATCTTGAATTGACCGTCTACCTCGTCGACAAATGCAACGTGGTTCCAACTGCTCGTCTTCAAGACGATGATTGCGCCGTAGCAGGGGCCATCGACCGGGACGCCCCAGTTCTTCCAGCTCATCGCCAGAGCGTTCTGCGTTCCCTGAATCCCAACCTGGGCCATGCACCAATTAACGAAGGCCGAGCACCATTTGAAGCCTTCGTCACCGTTGCTTTCCATGTACTTCGTTTTATTCGCAGTACTGTAAAGATGCGGGCACGTAAGGGAGTACGTCATGATCTTGCGTGTCGCGCCCTTGCCAGGCGTTTCGGCAATGCCAAGGCGAAGTTCCTGGCGAGCAACTTCCATCCACGGAGCTTCCGCCGTTTGCGAAAAGGACCGGGCAAAGTCCGCGTACATCGCAGCCCCGGCACTCACGGCTTTACCAACGCGTGAAGCCGCTTGAGCAACAACATGCGGCGACTTCGCTCGTGGGTTGGCTCGCTCCTTCATCACCTCGTCGCGGATCTCCAGCCAACGCCAGCACAACACCTGGTCGCGTCGGGGATCTAGTTTGCGTCGCACGTTCGTTTCATTGAAGAAGCGTTGGTTGGCTTCCTGATTGATCGAGTCTTTGGTCGACTTCGGAAGTCTGCGGAATTGCTTGGCGTAAATGGTGGGCACGTAGCGCTTGGTCATGGATCTCTCCGGTTCGTTTATGGGGGGGGCGCTACGAACGGACAATTGGGCAGCCTGATCTCGCAGCATGTTTCAGTGAGGGTGCCAGATACGTGCCCGTTATCCCGGAATCACCCGAACCGTTGCCCACAAAAATCAAATCAGACGAAGAAATCCGATTTCATGCAGATCGCTGTCCAAAACATGGTCAAGCTGGGCCATTTTGCGACCACAAGAAATTCGAATGAGCAGACCTGGAAAGATAGGCAAGGCTACTTCTTGCACGCCCCAGCGATTGCGCAGCTCGTGCAAGAGTCGCCGCAGCCGCCTGCTTTTTCCTCGGTACCGCAGCCAGGGCCGCAGCCGGTCTCGAGCAGATCGGAGAACTGGCTGATCCCAGCGGCCGCATTGTAGGTCTCGGCCAGGCGATGGGTCAGCTCGGCGACTTCCTCCGGGACATCGCCCAGAAAGTAGAAATAGAGCGAGCCCCCGTCGAAAAGCTGTTCGACCTCAAGCAGGGGAATATGGATGCCGCGCTCGGTCAGTTCTTTCTCGCAGGCCGCGAAAGCTTCCTGACGATTGCGTTCCAAGCGAGCGAGGATCAGGTCGTCTTCCACGGTCACACCGCGGACGATGGAGCCGTCCGAGTCGTTTTCCTCCGACTCGCCGGCCGGACCGAGGATTTCTCCCACTTCCAGCCCGCGTGAGGTGCGACAAATGACGCGCATACCGCGACCATAGGCGATCGCATCGACCGATGTGAACCTTCCGACATGCCCCAGCACGCTGACGCGAACGAAATGATGACGCCCAATGGCGGTTTCTTGTACCAAAATGGTCTCCTTACCCCCATTTTCACCGATCGCCGCACAGTTGCCAAGTGTCGACAGCCACTGACCTTACAATTGACCGCCAACCGATTTAGAATGGGCAGCTGGCCTAAACGGCCCAATCAGCTTTCCCACTCGACCGTTAAAGAAGAGAATGCCGCCGATGTCAATGTCGACGCTATCGTGGTCCGCCTTGGCCGAAGAAGTCTTGCGTGGTCATCAATTGACCGTGGAAGAAGGTCTTTCGATCCTCCATTCGTCCGACGACGAGCTGCTGGACGTGATGTCCGCCGCGTTCAAGATACGCCGCCAACACTTCGGCAAAACGGTCCAGCTGTACCAGCTGATGAACGCCAAGAGCGGTCTTTGCCCGGAAGATTGCGGCTACTGTTCCCAGTCGAAAGTCTCCGACGCGGAAATCCCCAAGTACAACTTCCTCAGCCGCGACAAGCTGATGGAAGGGGCCAAGGTCGCTGCCGAGCGCGACGTGAAGACCTACTGTATCGTGATTTCTGCTCGCGGTCCTAACGAACGCGAGATGAAGGCCGTCGAGACGATCGTGCCCGAGATCAAGGAAAAGTACGACCTGAAGATCTGCGCTTGCCTGGGCCTGTTGAGCCCTGAACAGGCCGATCGTCTGAAGGCCTGCGGTGTTGATCGCGTGAATCACAACGTGAACACCAGTGCCGAGTATTACCAGAAGATTTGCTCGACGCACACCTACGAAGACCGCATCGATACGCTCAACGCGGTGAAGAACGCTGGTCTGGAAATGTGCAGCGGCGGTATCGTCGGCATGGGCGAGTCGGACGAAGACGTTGTGAAGATGGCCCTCGAGCTACGTGACCTGGGTGTCCACTCGATCCCGGTCAACTTCCTGAACCCAATCGACGGCACACCGCTGCAGGGCCTGGGCAAAGACCTGAGCCCACGTCAGTGTCTGCGAATTCTGGCCGTCTATCGTTTCGCCAACCCAAGTGCCGAACTACGCATCGCTGGCGGACGCGAGATTCACCTGCGGAGCCTACAACCGCTGGGGCTATACGCGGCGAACTCGCTCTTCCTGGGCGACTACCTCACCACGCCAGGGCAGACCGCCGAAGACGACTACAAGATGCTCGAAGACCTCGGCTTCACGGTCACCAAGACCGAAGAAGTCTCGGTGGGCTCGGCCAAATAGATTGCGGCTCGAAAGCGTCGCCCGACCTCTTACGCCCTGAAAGGGCAGCCGAATGTAGCCAGGGGCGTCAGCCCCTGGTAGGCGGTTCCTAAAACCGAAAGCCCTGGAAGGGCGACCGAAATTGACTTGGTAAGTTTCGGTCGCCCTTCCGGGGCTTTGTTATTTCTACGCGAACGTTTCCAGGGGCTGACGCCCCTGGCTACATTCGATCGCCCCTCCGGGGCTTTGATTACAACCCTTCGCCGATCTTCAGCAGCTTGCCAGTCGCTGGCGTCTTGCTTTCGTCTTTGCCATCGCCGTTACCAAAAACAGTGATGAACAGTTCGCCGTCATCGTTGAAGGCCAACGCGGTCGGCTGGTCGAGTTCGATCAGCTTCGTTGCTTTCACGACCTGCTTGCCATCGCGGCGAACGGCGTCCAGGCGATAGAGACCGCCTTGCTTCGGATCGGCCCAGCTGTAATCGACCCCGTACAGTCGTCCCGTCTTGGGGCTGTAAGCCAGGCCCACCAGGTCGAACATCTCAGCCGGCAAGCTCAGCAGCAGGCTCTTTGACTTCTGATCGTAGAAGGTCAACAGGCTGTCTTTCTGATCGTTGATTTCCCCCATCTGACCTACCACAACCTCTCGTCGCGGGCTGATGGTAATCGCGGCCGGGGCATCGACATCAACACTCTCTTTAGTGGCAATAAAACGCTCGAGCTTACCAAGCTCGTCTTTCTCCAGGGTCACGCGAGCAACCCAGCCCTTCTTATCGTCGCCGTTGGCCGTGGTGTAGATATCGCTGGCATCGACGGCCACGGCGTAGAAGTTTCCTTCGCCAGGCACATCCCCTTCAGCGGCAAGTGGATTGGTCTTCTTACCGGCATCGGCCGAAAGAGCGTCCTTTCCGGTCTCGGGCACATCATAGACGCGAACGACTTCTTCGCCATCTTTCAGACTACCATCGCCAACGACCAAGCGACTCTTGTCGAGAAACGCGAGCCCTAGCGGACCAATCTGATAGACAGGTCCTTTGCCGTATTCATCCGCCGGAAAATCTTTCACGACGACTTCTGCTTTGCCATCGACGACACGAATGATCTGCGAAGCGGCAGTTTCGGCAATGAAGACCGTACCCGTTTCTGGCTGGATGGCGACACCACTGGGACATTTCAGCCCATCGAGAATCACCTCAGGCTTGATCTGTGCTTGCGCGGAAGCAACCAGGAAAAGAACCAAAGCACACGGCAGGGCAACTCGGTGAAGCATGACAGTCCTCGATCTCGTGTTCAGGAAGCGACTTAGCCGTATAGTTTGGCTGACTAACCGTCTATTTCCAACCGGTGGCGCATAAAAAAGGCGAACCGTAGTTCGCCTTCAGAATGCTATCGGTCACTTACGCACCAATACCATTGGCTTGCTCGTAAGCCGCGATCTTGTCTTCCAGCTCCAGCGTGCTGGCGATGTCGTCCAGGCCTTTGAGCAGCTTGTGACGGCGATGCTCGTCGACATCGAACGAAACCTCAAGCCCGTGGGCATCGGAGATCGTCTTTGCTTCCAGGTCGACGGTCAGCTTGTAACCGGGGTGCTTAGCAAATCGCTGGAAGAACTCTTCGACTTGTTCTTCGCTCAGAGCGATCGGCAGCACGCCGTTCTTGAAGCAGTTGTTGTAGAAGATGTCGGCGAAGCTTGGTGCGATCACCGCGCGAATGCCGTAGTCGTCGATCGCCCAGACGGCGTGTTCGCGGCTGGAACCGCTACCGAAGTTACGGCGCGTGACGAGAATTGAAGCCCCGGCAACGCTGGGGTGATTCAACTCGAACTCCGGATGGAGTTGGCCATCGTCCATGAAACGCCAATCGAAGAACAGAAACTGACCGAAGCCGGTTCGCTCGATACGCTTCAAGAACTGCTTGGGAATGATCTGATCGGTATCCACGTTGGCCCGATCCATGACGGCAACAACGCCGGTCTCTTTAACGAATGGTTGCATGGTCTTGTATTCAAAAAGAGGGTTGATCGTTAGCTGAAGGATCGAGGGCTTACTTGAAGTCCCACGTACGAACGTCGACGAAATGCCCGGCGACACCGGCCGCGGCAGCCATTTCGGGGCTCACCAGGTGGGTGCGGCCACCACGTCCCTGACGTCCTTCAAAGTTGCGGTTACTGGTCGAAGCACAACGCTCGCCTGGTTCCAGCTTGTCGGGGTTCATCGCCAGGCACATGCTGCAACCAGCTTCCCGCCATTCAAATCCAGCTTCGATAAAGATCTTGTCGAGACCTTCTTCCTGGGCCTGCAGGCGAACCTGACCACTACCCGGCACCACCATCGCGTGCACGTGATCGGCCTTCTTATGTCCCTTGACGACACTCGCAGCGGCACGCAGGTCTTCGATACGGCCGTTGGTGCACGAACCGATGAAGACGCGATTGATGTCGACTTCCGACATGGGCTGGCCTGCTTTGAGGTCCATGTATTCCAAAGCCAACTCGGTCGAGCGGCGTTCGGTTGCGTCGGCGAAATCACCGGGGGCCGGAATCGGCTTGTCGACGGCACAAACCTGACCTGGGTTGGTTCCCCATGTCACTTGCGGAGCGATATCCTTGGCGGCGAATTCAAGTACCTTGTCGTACTTCGCACCAGGGTCCGAAGGAAGATTCTTCCAACGCTCGATCGCTGCTTCGATATCCTTGGGGGCGAACTCGCGGCCGCGGATGTACTCGAAGGTCGTTTCGTCAGGAGCGATCATACCGGCACGGGCACCAGCTTCGATCGACATGTTACAGACGGTCATCCGCTGTTCCATGGTCAGGTTGCGAACGGCTTCGCCTGTGTATTCCAGGACGTAACCGGTACCGCCGGCGGTGGTCAGATGACCGATCAAATACAGCACCAGGTCCTTCGCCGTCACACCGCGGGCCAACGTGCCGTTGACGCGGAGCTCCATCGTCTTGGGCGCGGTTTGCAGCAGCGTCTGCGTAGCGAGAACGTGCTCGACTTCGCTCGTCCCGATACCAAAAGCGAGGGCACCAAACGCACCATGCGTGGCGGTGTGGCTGTCGCCGCAGACGATCGTCATGCCGGGCTGCGTCAGCCCCAGTTCCGGGCCGATAACGTGAACAACCCCTTGCTTGACGTCATGCAGGTCGAACAGCTGAACACCGAAGTCCTGGCAGTTCTGACGCAGGGTGTCGATCTGCTGCTTCGAGATCTCGTCGACGATCGGCAGCGAACGGTCGGTGGTGGGGACGTTATGGTCAGGCGTGGCCTTGGTTAGTTCGGGGCGACGAACCTTGCGACCGGCCAGACGCAGGCCTTCAAATGCTTGAGGGCTGGTCACTTCGTGAACCAGGTGCAGGTCGATATAAAGCAGGGCCTGCTTATGAGGTTCGGCGTCGACTACGTGGTTGTCCCAGATTTTCTGGAACATAGTACGGGGGGCGTTTTCCGCGATCATTCGTCTTTCCCCTAACGGCTTTGGCTAGGTCCACTGAGAGATTCACAAGCGGGATCAGGCCCGCTCGATTTGCCGCAGCCCCCTACGGACTATATGGGGGGCAAGGCATAAGGATAGTCCAGCATTATATCTGGAAATTGTGAAAACGGGAGGGGCAGGGAACCAAGTCCCCAAGAGGGGGTCTTGGTCTGGGAGATCGACGCGTTACCCGGTGATCTTTGCGATCCGGGTTTCGTCGGTCGGCTGAGCCTCTTCCCCCGGCTGTGGGCACTCGGCGATCGTTTCGTTCTCGGTCCACCACTGCAGCGCATCAGCCTGCTGCCAGGTACCGGCAGACTCGCACTTGTCGAGAGCGTCGGCCATATCCAGGATCGACTGATACCGATCGTCTGGATCTTTCGCCAAACATCGCATGACGATCGCCTCCAGGTCGTGCGGGATCGATGGGACATGCTCAGACGGCGGCACGACGGCTTCGTGGGCGTGCGCGATGATCACTTTGATCGGCCGATCGTACTCGAACGGAGCATGGCCAGTCAGCATGAAGTAGGCCAAGATCCCAACCGAATAAATATCGCTACGGGCATCTGGCTCTCCTTCGCCAGCGGCTTGCTCAGGCGACATGAACAGCGGCGAACCGGTGATCATTCCTTCCTGCGTCAAATTGGAATCTTCGGTCGAGGCGATCGGCTTGGCCAAACCAAAGTCCAACAGTTTCGCCACGTCATAGAATCCGCCACGTTTGGCCGCGAACACGTTGGCCGGCTTGATGTCGCGGTGGATCATCCCCTGCGAGTGGGCTTCGTTGAGCGCGTCACACACTTGACGTAATAAATGAATCACGCGTCCTGGCGGCAAATGACCAAATCGATTGACCAGATCCGAAACATTCAAGCCGGGCAGGTATTCCATCACGTAATAGAACGTGCCGTCTTCGGTTCGACCATAGTCGTAAATGTCGATATTGTTCCAGTGCGAGAGCTTCGACGAAGCGTGCACCTCACGCTCGAAGCGAGCCAGCACGTTCGAGTCACCGGCCTTCTCGGGACGAATGATCTTGATCGCACAGGGGCGTTTCATCAGGTAGTGATGAGCCAAGTAGACCTCGCCCATGCCGCCAGCACCCAGACTACGGCTCAGACGGTACTGGCCCAACTGCTGCGCTTGAAACGCTTCGGTTCGCAGCACATTGATCGTGTACACGCCGAACACGGCAACGGCCCCGCAGATGATCATCTTCAGGCCGATTTCCGCGAGCATTTCCGGATTGCTGTAGATGATGTCGTAGCACATCTGGTCGGTTGCGTATTCGTACCCCATCAGCGCGAGTGGCGCGACCATCAACATTGAGATGACCACGGCCGCCCTTTGCCAGGTGTTGGGAATGAACAGGGCATAAATGAAGATCAACAGCAGCCACCCTGGTGCAGGATTCTGAAACATCCCGTACTCACGGGCACAGAGCTGCATCGAGTGATGTTGGGTCATCAGCAAAAACAGCGCCGGCATCCCGAAGGTGACGATCTCCTGCGAGCGGAGCAGGCCCTTCCGGACGTCACAGCTAGGGCACAGCAAATAGCCGGTTGTGCCCAGCAGGAAGAGAAGCCCGGCGTGAACGCTCAGCAAAATAGGGCTCTTCTCGGCGACATTGGTGCCCCAGAAAAACTCGTAGGCATGCCATACGAAATAGACGGCAAAAATGCCGAACATGACAAATGTGGCAACCCTCAAACGCAGCCGAAGCAGCGACTGGGTGACACGCGAGAAGTGGGGACTGGACGATCCTTCGACCAACGCAATGTGCGGCGAGGAGGAAGAAGTCGTCTTCTCTACGCCAGAATCGCTGGGCGCAACGACGGTCTCCTCAAAATGCCGATCCATCGAGTTTGGGGGAGTCGAGTTAGTCATACACTAATTTAGAAAGCCTCTCGCAATTCTAGCGGAGCATCCGTCCGTCGATTTATATTAACGTGTTCGATATCAATAGGCGAATCTTAATCTAACTCGCGATCTCGGTTTTCTGATTGCCGCAACCGACAATGGAACATCAACCTGCGGAAATCACAAAACACAACCCTTGACCCAATGCTAACGGAACCGAATCCTCCATCGAAGAGCAACGGCTACCCAGTTGGTTCCTGATCCTATTCCTTTTAGTAACGCTTACTCGAAAAGACACGCCGATGGCTGAAAATGTTCTGGATTCGTACAAATCTCTCCGCCAGAAGCTCTCCGATCAGTCTGCCGTGGTGGGTGTCATCGGAATGGGGTATGTCGGCCTACCGCTGGTAAAAACGTTTGCCGACTGTGGTTTCCGTTGCCTTGGCTTCGATACTGATCCTAGCAAAGTCGAAAAACTTCACCGTGGTGAAAGCTACATAAAGCACATTGCCAGCGAGTGGATTGCCTCAAATGTTAAAATGGGGCGTTTCTCTGCGACGTGCGATACCGATCGCATGGCCGAGGCCGACGTCCTGCTGATTTGCGTGCCGACCCCGCTGGACGGCTCGCGCGACCCCGATCTGAAGTATGTCGAGCTAACCGCAAAGGCCATCAGTAAGTCACTACGCAAGGGACAGCTCGTGGTTCTCGAAAGCACGACTTACCCTGGTACGACGCGGGAAGTGGTGGTTCCGATTCTGCAAAAGAGCGGCCTGCAAGCCGGCATCGACTTCTTCGTCGCCTACAGCCCCGAGCGTGAAGACCCAGGCAACCCTCAGTTTTCCGCGGCCAACATCCCCAAGGTGGTTGGAGGGCTCGAATACCACAGCCGCATGCTGGCCTGCGAGTTGTACGAAAAGGCGATCGTCGAGATCATCCCGGTCAGTAGCCTGGAAGTGGCCGAGGCCTGTAAGATCCTGGAGAACACCTACCGAGCGGTGAACATCGCCCTGGTGAACGAACTGAAGGTGCTGTTCGATCGCATGGATATCGACCTGTGGGAAGTGATCGAAGCGGCGAAGACCAAGCCATTCGGCTTTCAGGCCTTTTACCCGGGCCCAGGCCTGGGCGGGCACTGCATCCCGATTGATCCGTTCTACCTGAGCTGGCTGGCCCGCAAGTGGGGCATGCCGACACGTTTCATCGAACTGGCCGGCGAAATCAATACCAGCATGCCGGAGTACGTCGTCCAGAAGTTGATGCTGGCCCTGAACGACCACCAGAAGCCGATCAACGGAAGCAAGATCTTGATGCTGGGCGTCGCCTACAAGCCCAACGTCGACGACCCACGCGAAAGTCCGGCGTTTGCCATCATGGAACTTTTGGAACCGCTAGGGGCCGAGATCCAATACAACGACCCGTACATTCCCCAGCTCCCGTCGATGCGAAACTATGAGGTCTTCAAAAAGGAAAGCATCGCACTGACCGCCGAAGCATTGGCCGAAGCAGACGCCGTACTGATTGTGACCAACCACAAGGATTACGACTGGGAGTTCATCGCCAAGCACGCCAAGCTGGTGATTGATACCCGCAACGCGATGAGTGGCGTGGCCAAGCGGGATAATATTCGCAAGGCGTGATCGAAAAAGCACTCTATGGAAGATTCATCACAGAACCCGTTTACTTCGCCAATAACCCCACAGGCGAAAAAGCCGCAGATAGATCGCTATCGCGAGCTCATTCCTTTATGGATTTGGCTGGGCATCACGGTTGTTGGATCCATTGCAATTACGCCATCCGATCCGATCTCGATGCTCTTGGTACTTCTACCCAGCGTGGCTTCCTTGTGGGTTGGTTTGGGGCTCGTGACTACCAACAGCCGAGTAGTCCAAGCTGTCCTCATATTTTTAATCATCATCCCTATTGCTTGGCTCGCGATGCACATCGCTATATTTTATCCCTGGGGCGGTCCTCTATATGTGGGCGTCAACTTTTCTTTGGGAACCTTCGCCGCATGGCGTCTCGGTAATCGACGGCTGAAAGTGATTTCCTATTTCACTGTCGGCTTCGTCATTGGCTCGCCCATGATGTGTTTTGGAACGATGGCTGGAGCAATAGTCGCAACGTTGCTGGCAGTTCGCACGAGCGAACCGCCAGCAGAAGTGGCCGACAATATCTAAGCGTAGACGCTTGGTGGATCGTTCTCGTAACGTTCGGACAGCCGTGTATACTAGGCGTTAGATCTCAAATGCCTTGGTCATATCCCCCGGACTTATCTATGGCTGCTTACCTTAAGCATCGTTCGCTTATTACCGCACTGCTATGCCGAAACGCACTCGGCGGTGACCTCCCGGAATGAATCCATGAGCATCGACTACCTGGTTGCCAATGCGACCAAGCGACAATACTTCGATTCTGGTGTCGTCGGAGGAAGCGAAGGCACCACGTGGCGTTCGATTTTACGGGGCGACAGCGGCCATGCGTTGGCCTATCTTTTGTCGCTCGATCACGAACTGGGCTATCACCTCAGCCATTGGGTCGGCGACTGCTTCTTTCTGATCGGAGACAACGACGGTAGCAATGCGCCCCAGACGCTACGAGATGTGCGCCGATCGGATGACCTGTCTCCTTACTGGACTGTGAAGAACACCTTCGCGAATATTTCGTTGAACCTAATCGCCCAGGAATGCAGCCAAGCGTTCATGCTCGAGTATTACCTGGAGCGGGCTTCGAGTCATGATGACATGTTCGTCCACTTGGCCCACCTAGTTCTTTACTTGGATGCTAAACCAATCGAAGGGGCTTTCGTGCAACAATTCGGCACCGATTGGCGAAAACGCTACAACGAGATTATGAAAGACCGGCCATGGTATGCCGTCATGCCAATGCGACCCGATATGGCTTGAGCTTTACCTGCCCAATTGGTTTATACTGGCAACTACTCCCCTGCCGTCGAAAATAGAAACGGACTGTTCCTATGTCAAACAATCGTTGCCAGATTTTGCCTGTTTTCGGCCTGGTGCTTCTCGCGCTGATCTGTAGTCCGGTCGTCGCTCAGACCACCACCTACAACCAAAGCCAGAACACCTACACCTTCAAAAGCAAGCACGGCTATTTTCAGATCATGGGCAAGGCGATCAAGCGGGAAGGGGAGTACGTTTCGTTTCGGACCACCGATCGAAAAGAGATCTGGCTGCCGATGAAATACTTGAGCAGTGAGAGCCTCGCCTATCTGAAGTATCTCAGTGGAGAAGGCCCCGAGCCGTCGAGTATCGCTGCGTCGCCGATGGGGACTTCGCCCGGCGGCACGATGACCAATACCCCCAGCAACGGTTCGTCCGGCACCTCCACCGACGATGGCAGCTCGACGCCAATGGATACCAAGCCGGCCGACCCAGGCATGGGCGATCCTGAAAAGATTTACTCGCCTGGTACCGCGATCGACGTATTGGTCGATGGCACATGGTTTCCTGGCAAGGTCTTTGCCCGGCGTCCTTCCGACAATGCCTACTTCGTTTCCTACAGCATGAATGGCCGGCCGAAGTCAGCTTGGATTCCGGCAGTCGAGATTCGCCCGCAAGGGGAAGAACAGCCGATGACAGCCGATCCGACGGATGACTCCTCGGACGATACAACCTCAAGCAACCAGGGCTCGTTCGACTACAAGAACGTGAAGATCACCGCGAAGAAACCAATCGGCTACGAAGTTGGCCCAATGGACAAAGGGGACATCCTTCGCCTGCGCTACGTTTCCGGCAAATGGAAGACCTGGGGCGGCCTGGCCACGGCATCGCCGGATGACGTAATCCCGCCTGGGGGCGACAAGTGCCGCATGGGCATCTGCTCGGTCGAGTCCAACGGCGACCTGCAAAAGCTGACGCTTGTGCCTGGCGAGACCGTCAACAACCCCTTCAGTTGGACGGCTGATCGTTCCTACGAGAAGATCATTCTGCAGGTCAACGACGACGACGGCGACTTCGCCTCGAACCCCGAACGCGACGTCACCTACGCCATCTCGATGGAGCGAGCTGCTTCGCAGTAGCGGTAAGCTTAAGCCGCGCGACGTACCGGGCTGACGGTCATCGCTTCGATCTGGCTCATGCTGTACCGAGCGAAGCTCAGCTCACCCTTGTCGTCTTTCACTTCCCACAGAACGAGACTCTTCTCGTTGAGCATCCGAGGGATCCACGAGATCGACTGACGGATGCTTTCGACATCCTGGTCGGCCGAGATGATCAGCAGCTGAACATTGCGAAACGCATTCGCCACGCGGGGCAGGGCACTAGCGGCGTCGCCGGGAACGAGTTGAACTTTCGCTCCCAGGCTGTTGAGCTTCTTATGGGCGGTCTTCAGCGGCATGCCATCGCCACCAGGGCGACCTTCGAACATGTCGATGCCGAGAAACTGAATCGGGTGATCGTCGGCGTAAAGCTGGGCGAACTCAATCAACTCTTGAGCACGCTCAATCTTCCCCAAGCCAACCTCCGCGATCTTGACGACCGGAGCTTGCTGACGGATCCAAGAGTAGATTTCGCGCTGATGAACCGGCTTGGACAACCACGACTTCAGCAAATAACGAATAACACGCCCGGCAGCCAATTTTGATTCCCTTCAAAACGACGCCCATACTTTTAGTGGAAAGACACGAACGTTTTTTCGGCAGAACACACGCCCTAACCGCAGTTTTTCCGTGGCTACCTGGAAAGGGCTATTCAGCTCCCCCTAAAGCTTTAACAGATTACCTAAACCCACCTCCTCCGGTCTCCGTAAGCCAGCAAGAGCAAGTCGAATTGAGACCTTGCTACAAACCGTCCAAAGTAGGTAATTCTTCCGCCTGGGTATCGCACGTTTCCCGGAATTGATAAGCTTCGATGATCCATCGGGTGCGCTTCGGCGCTCCAGGAAGGCCGCTCTGACTGGAAGCAGCTTGTCGGCCGACTCCAGCTGTCAATTTGAAGTGAAGAGTGTCGTTTGTGAAATACGCATCCATAGGTCCCATCTCTACCTACCTTCCCCAAAAGATTGAGACCAACCAGCAACTCCAGGACGAATTTCCCAGCTGGGATATGGATCTCATCTATACGAAGACCGGGATTGCATCGCGTCATATCGCCGAGCCCGGCGAAACCGCTGCCGATTTGGGCGTGAAAGCGGCTGAGAAGCTATTTGAAGAGTATCAGATCGATCCGCAATCGATCGATTTCCTGCTCTTCTGTACGCAAACGCCCGACTATCCGCTGCCTACGTCGGCCTGCTTGATGCAGCAGCGGCTGGGCCTGCGAATCTCGTGCGGAGCGTTGGATTTCAACCTGGGCTGTTCCGGGTTCATTTACGGCCTGTCACTGGCCGAGGGGCTCATCCGTGCTGGCATTGCTCGCCGAGTCCTGTTTATCACGGCCGAGACGTACTCGAAATACATTGATCACGACGACCGCAGTCTGCGGACGATTTTCGGCGACGCGGCCGCTGCCACGCTGCTGGAAGCCAGCGATGAGCCAACGCTCGATGGCTTTCATTTCGGCACCGACGGAAGCGGAGCCGATACGCTGATGGTCACCGACGGGGGAGCCCGTCTGCCCGAAGACGCCCACAAGCCACGCCACCGGAAGCGCTGGAACAGCCGCTTGTACATGGATGGTCCGGCCTTGATCAACTTCACCGTGGGGGCCATTCCTCAGCTGGTGCAGAACATCTTCTCCGCCGCCGGGATTCCGAAATCGGACGTGGAACTCTATCTATTTCATCAGGCGACCCGTAAAATGCTGGAGCAGTTGCAGGAAGCCCTGGAGATCGAACGCGATCGCATGCCGATCGCATTAGAGACCGTTGGCAACACGGTCTCGGCGACGATTCCCCTTTTGATTCACGACTTGCGACAGCAGAATCGACTGACCAAAGGAGCCAAGCACCTTCTGGTAGGCTTTGGGGTCGGTTGGTCCTGGGGCGGATGCATCTGGCATGATCAATACGGCAACGGCGATTGACCCGTTTGTACTGACCTCGAGGAGCTACGCCAGCGATGCAATCTTTGGCCGGACAATTCCTGATTGCGTCTCCTTACCTGCCCGATCCCAATTTTCTGCGGACCGTCGTGCTGATGGTCCAGCATGACGACGAAGGGGCCCTGGGCCTGGTTCTTACCCGCCCGATCAATCTCACCGTCCAGGAAGTCTGGAAGAACGTCTCTGGCGAGAACATCGACGCCCCGGAAAGCGTGCTGCAAGGAGGCCCCGTCGAAGGTCCCTTGATGGCGATCCATCAGGAAGAGAATCTCGCCGAGCTGGAAGTCATTCCTGGCGTCTACTTCTCGAGCCAGCGCGAAAACATCGAGCCGCTGATTCGCGAAAGCCGCAACGACTTCCGCTTGTTCCTTGGCTACTCAGGCTGGGGAGCCCAGCAACTGGAAGCGGAGATGGAAGTCGGCGGTTGGCTCACCCTGCCGGCCAAGAAAGAACAGGTCTTCGAGACCGACAACGACATCCTCTGGAAAAGCGTCTCCGGCGAGGTCGGCTCGAATATCATGCGCGATTCCTTGAATCTGAAGCGCATGCCGCAAGACCCGAACATGAACTAACACGCGGGCAAGCAGATCTCCGAAAGGCAACCGCGCAGCCAACTCCGGTCCCCTCGCCCCTATGGGGAGAGGGGACCGGATTCTTGTGGCCGACGGCATTGTTATGGCGGTCCGCGTTCGTGTGCACAATCGCTTCCGGGTGCCACGCCCAAGTCTGCTTGGGCGTTTCTTTGAAGCGTTTGGCGAACGCGAGCTCGTCGCGCCGGCGTGATCAACTTCTTGGGCTCGCCATAAAGACGAACCTTCACCTGCTTCGTGCGTTGTGGACGTTCTTCGCGCGAAGACGTTTCCTTCAGGCCATGCAGTTCACGTTCTAAACGATCGATTACTTCCTGCTTCTCGCAAATCTCTCGATGCAGTTGCCGGTCGAGGGCCTGCAATCGATAGAACGTGTACGAGAACAGTCGGGCCGCTTCATAAGTGAGCGGTTCTCGCAGGGGCCGCTTGAGCCGATAGAGCTCGCGTTCACGAGCCCGCGTGGCTTCGTCGCGCTCGCGCGGCTCTCGCTGATCGAGGGAAGCAAGCCGAAGCCTGGTTGTTCGCCGGGTAGGAATCGGCGGAGGCGGATCTGCAGGGAACTCGTGCGCGGCAATCTCGGGATCGATGGAAACAGCCTGGCGGTCAGCTCCGTAGCAAGACGGCTTCTCCGGCAGGACCAGCAACACTTCCCCGCAGCAGGGGCATAGCAACCGGTTCCCATCGCGCACGGCAACCTGCGGAGCGTGGCCAGAATGGCCAGCTCCGTGTGTTTCCGGTTGTGGTGCGTGGTGATGGGACATGATGTTCGCTTGTGTGGTGAAGTTGTGTTGATAAATCGTGTGCCACTGCCGCCCTCGGCAGTGTGACGTGTGAAAGGTTTGCCCATCCCAATTGGCTGCAAGAGCACTGGCCAGTGGCACACCGAGGTTGGGATTGGCACGTGTGAAGGAGGTTGCCCGTTTAGGATGGCTACCTCTTAGCACGCCCAAGAAGACTTGGGCGTGGCACCGGGAAGCGAGAGTGCTTCGATGGATGTACGTGTAGTTTACAGGCAGAGCGCTGCACTGAGATAGTGCGCCTGGATGTTTTTGTAGGGCCCGCGTGTTGCGGGTCGCGAAGCGGGTACCAGGGAGCCGACCCGCGACACGCGGGCCCTACTTCTTATCCGCGATTATCTGCGTGATCCGCGGTGGTTCTTCTCTTTGAGAATTCGAGAGCGAGTACCAGCTTCGCCCCTCACCCTAACCCTCTCCCCGAAGGGGCGAGGGGACAGGAGGTTGGCGTTTCTAGGCCAGTTCCATTTTGAACGGCGAGAGGTTCTCGATGCCGTTCTCGGTAACCAGGTAGTCGTTTTCCAGACGCATGCCGAACTTCAGTCGAGCATCGTACAGGCCGGGCTCGCAGGTAAAGACGTCACCCACGGCGAACGTATCGTCCCAGCTGGAATTCAGGTGCGGGGCTTCGTGAGGGTAGAGCCCGATTCCGTGTCCCAGGTGATGGGGGAACTCGCCGATCGGGGCTTCCTTCAGGATGTCCTGAACTTCCAGGAACAGCTCCTTGCAGCTCTTACCGGGCTTCACAACCGATTCCAGATGGGCGAAGACCTTCATGATGTAGGTCCAGGCTTCCTGCTGCTCGTCGGTTGGCTTGCCATTCACGGCGATCGCACGGCTGTTGTCGGCGAAATAACCCCGGAAGGCTGGCCCCAGGTCGAGAATGTACAGCTCGCCATCTTCTACCTGGCGATCGCGAGCAGGGCCTCCCATCTCGCCGCTGGCATAGTCGTTGCCGGTACCAGTCAACGCTTCGCCGAACTGCATGACTGCCGCGGCCTGTAGTTGGTTGAAGACTTCCAGTTCGTTAATACCAGGGCAGATGATCTCGCGAGCCTTCTCGTACATCTTCTCGGTGCCGCTGATGGCCATGCGGATCTTGGCCAACTCGTCGGCGTCCTTCTTGCGGCGCTGACGATAGATCTCCGGCTCGACATCGACCAGCTCGGCACTGAACTGGCTCGCCACGTGAACGGGGTAGCTGGAGTACTCAACGCCGAGACGCTTGATCGAGCCTGCCTCTTTGAGGATGTCGAGGACTTTCTCGCTCGAGGCGGCTCGTTGATCGTTTCGCAGCGTGCATAGCCACTGGGCTTCGTAGGTGCGAATGTCATCCGCGGCGACCGATTCGGGGGCTTCGTTCGGGGCCACCATCGCCAGGCGGCCATCGGCAAACAGTACAGCCGCCGGGGAGAACTTAAAATCGTAGCGAGGGCCTGCCAGCCATTGGACGTGCTCGTTCTGCGTGACGACGATGGCGTCCAGCGATTGGCTTTCCAATGCGTTTAACAAGCGTTTCTGGCGACTACGGCAAGCGTCGATGTCGATTCCAAGCATGATTGTGCTCCGCTACGATGATATCAGTGAGGTGGGATGGATGCGGAGGACAACCTAACAGCCAGGCGCCAAGCTGAAAAGTATGGAGAGGCTTTGATTTTCCCCATCTCTAAGTTCAGAAAAGGTTTGCAGCGCGCAAAACAAGAGCCGCCCCCGGGAAGGCGCGGCCCTTGCTTGCGATCTTGATGGCTATTCGCTTCCGTCGAGCGATTAACCTTCCAGATCCGAGTTGAAATCCCAGTCGGCGAACAGATCGTCGACGTTGGTCGAGTCATCTTCGGTGGCGAAGTATTCACCGTCTTCGACCGAGTCCGCCAGCAGCAGCGACGAGTCGTCGACCACCAGGGTGGCAACGGCCGAGTCGACTTCTTCGATTTGCTGTTGAACTTCGGAGGAGGACGAGGTCGTCACACGCACACCGTTGCGAATCAGTTCGTTGTAGACGGTCGGAGCGATCGCCGCTTCGTAGCCGGTACGGCCACTGACGCTTTCGACATCCACCACGTTATCGAACACGAACGATACCGGGCTTTGGGTCTCGACCGGAACGATCGTTTCTTCAACGAACGACTCGGTGGTCACTTCAGCGTGCAGAGCAGCCGATCCGCCGGACACGGTCTGGCCCGCGGTGGCCGAAGCGTAGGCCGTTTCGAGGATCTGGACATCCAGAGCCGAAATCAGCTTACGTTGACCTGGGTCGAGCGTGGCGTTCATCACATCGCCCATGTGCTCGGTCGAGTCGAGGTGATGGGCGTAGTCATCCAGAACCGCGACAAAGTCAGCACCGATGAAGAGGCGGTTGCCTTCATGGTCGATGACGACGTTGTCATCGAATCCGGCGTAGTTCGACATGAAGCCGTACAAGTGACCCAGTTCGTGCAGGATCACGGTGTACAAGTCGTACTGGCCTTCGGCAGGGCCACCTTCCAAGTCGGAACTCCAACCCAGACCGGCACCGTCGTCATCCAGCGTCAAGATACCGAACTGTGGCAGTCCGTTTTCGTCGAGCCCCAAAAGTTCGGCTTCACCCAGTTGGGCATCGCCAAAGTCTTGGACAACCAGCTTGACGTCGATTGGTTCTTCCCAACCCAGAGCTTCTTGCCAGTCGGCAACGGCTTTGTCAAAGACGACCTGCAGGCTGTCAGGACCGCTGAGCTCAACCCCCTTACCAACCCACATCTGAGTGAAGGTTTCTGGGTACACAATGCTGCCGGCATTCTGCTTCGACTTGCCATAGTTGGCGATGAACGCCGAGAAGTCGGATAGGCCAACCTGACCGTTGTTATCGAAGTCCAACGCAGCCTTCATGGCACTGTCGGCCGTCAGCGTCGACTTGCCATAAGCACTGATGAACGCGTTGAAGTCCGCGATGCCAATCTTACCGTCGTCGTTGGCGTCGTAAGCGACTGCCCAAACGTCGACGTCAGCCGTATCAATCAAGTCTGGGGACACCATGCCGATGCTGGTGAGCATCACCTTGGTGTTGGAGGCCACCAGGCCGAGCGATTCAGCGTCCAGGTCACCGCCAACCGAGACATCGATCCCATCATTCGGCAGCGATTCGAGCTTGACGCGACCGAGCAAGACAAACGAGCCATTACCCAGGTCACCCATCTCGGTTTGGCTTCCCAAACCGGTGATCGTGCCGGCGGAATCATCGATGATTCCGGTGCGGTTCACGTTCATCGACGAAGCGTATTCAATTTCGGTCGCCGTGAACAAGTCAGTGTTGTAAGCCAGGTCGAGCGAGCCACCGTAGACGCCGGCAGCGTCGGCCGTGTTACCCCAGACTTCAACCCACACCGAGTCCCATTCCGAAACCCAGTCGGCATTGTCTGGCAGTTCGGCAACCTGACCATTGGCATCGGTCGACGTGCGGTCCTTGTTGACCGTCACGAAGACGCCTGAGCCATCTTCCAGCGGCTGACCGTCCTTGGCGAAGATCGTACCTTGCAGCGGTACACCGCCGCCTGCTTCCAACACGATGGTCGAATCATACAGGATGCTGGCGTTGATGGCCGTTCCGTCGACGGTGAATACGCCATCGATCAGTCGGCTGATATCGAAGGTCAGCGTGTAGGCCGTACCGGCAACATTGGATACCAGTGTCGAAGTCTCGGCACCGGTGGACTGAAGATCGCTGCCGGCCAGATCGTTACGTTCGGATGTCAGAGAGAGGGGCGACGCGATCACCGAGGAAATATCGGCAAAGCCTTCCATGATCTCGAAGCCGGTAAGGCTGGAGTCAAACGACGCGCCTCCTGAGGATGCGTTACCGGTCAGACTGATCGAGGGCGAGCCACCGATTCGGATCACCGTATCGCGAACCGCGACGTTGACGTTTGAAGTCGCTCCGCCGCCGACAGGAACGTCAGCGACCAAACCGAAGTTGGCTGGATCACTTCCACCAATGATCGGGTCGCCGGTCGGAGTCGGCGGGATACCCGGTGTGAAGTTCTGCCCGGAAATATCCGACAGGATGAATTCACTACCGATGATATCCATCGAGGTCGGGGCGTTGGCTGGACCATTGAATACCACGTAGACCGAACCGGTAAGGCTCGTGATATTGCCTATCCCGGCACCACCTTGTCCGTTCACTTCGGCACCACCAATGGTGCTGCCGGTTGGACCAATCAGAATCGTCGCATTGCTGTCGTTCGTGGAAACGGTAAACGTGACGGCATCCACCACCTCGATGCTTGGATAGGCGATCACCGTCTGGGCAATGGCGACATCTTCCTGAATCGCTTCGGTTTGCGGAATGAAGTCCGCATCGGTGTTGGCGTCGGCACCTGGATCCAAGTCTTCGTCGTCGGCACCATTGAGCTGAATCACCGTGCCGACATCGTTCAGGTCGATGGTCAACAGATCGTCCACCGACATCCCCGAGGTATCGACACCTTCATTGACGGTGAAGTTGATATAGCCCAAGCGGACGTATTCGCCGTCGTAGCCTTCGGAGTCAACTCCCAGTGGAAGTTGATCGAAGCCGAAGAAGGCGTTGAATTCTTCGATGGTTCCCGCACCATTGTCAACGACGCTCGAACCAGCGACACGAATCGGAGTGACCACATCGCCGTTGGTCGTCGACAGCAGCGTGTTATCGAAATTCATGTTGAAGGTGACGTTACGGAAACCTTCGATCCAGGCATTGCCCGGGGTCACGTCATCCTCGCCGACGAGCGTGGTACCCCAGATTTCAATGGTGAAGGTCTGGCCGTCCGCCACGCGGGTGAGTCCGGTTGGCAGTTGCCCTTCCGACAGACCAACAAACGCATTGGCCGGATCCGAAGGCATGCTGACCGGGATCAGTTTGAAATCAACAGCACTCTGGTTCGTGACTTCCACACCAACATTCAGCGGAGTCGCTGCGGCCAGCATATCGCCGGCGGCCTCAGCGGCGTTGAACTGCACTTCAAACGGCGTGCGATCCTGGGCAACCCCGTAGTGAAGGAAGGTAATCGTCAAACCGCCCGTGGTCGGATCGCTGTCGTAGCTGATCGACTGCACATAGTCCAAAGCCTCGATGGCGGCCTGGTTGGCAATCGTCAGTTCAAGTGCATCCCCTTCCGGATCGGTATACTGGCTGAGGAAACCAAAGGCCTTGTTGGAGAAAAACTTCGTATAGAAGGCATCTCCAATGGTGCCGATTTCGGTGCTTGTGAGAACACTTTCATCGACGATCGGCAGGTCGAAGTCTGCACCGGTGAATACCGGAGCTTCGTTGACGTCACCCACGTCTACGGTGAACTTCTGCGAATCGGACATCAGGTTCGAGCCTGGCGTTGGGCCACCGTTGTCGGTCACCTTGATTTCGAGCGTGTACGACGGGGTGCTCTCGAAGTCGATCGTGGAGTTATCCGCGATCGTGATATTGCCACTGCTATCGATGGCAAACACACCGTCCGGATCGCCACTGACGATTTCAAAGGTGAATGTATCGACGATCGTCGTGTCGAGATCGCTGAATGCCACCGTCCCCACAGCCGTGCCATTAATGTCGTCCTCGACGATACTGAATGGACCAGGGTTGTTGGTGATCGTCACCGCTTCGTTAACGTTGTTGATCGTCGCCGTGATCGACTCGGGCGTCATGTTATTCACGGCGTCGATCGCGAAGACCGTGAAGGTGATCTCGGTATTGGCCTCGTAGTTCAAGTCCGTGTTGTCGATGATCGAGATCTGGCCGGTGATCGGATCGATGTCGAACGTTCCGGTTGGATCGTCGATGGAGTAGGTAACCGTTTCCCCTTCAGGGTCGGTTGCCGAAACGGCCGGCAAGCCCGTACTGCCGGTACCGGTGTTTTCGTTGACCGAGAAGTCGTAGGTACCTGGATTGTCGAAGGTCGCAGGAGGGTTCTGGAAGACGCGAATCGTCAGCTCGATTGGATCGAGCCCAAGATCGCCATCCGAACTCAGGCTGGCACCATTGTCGTCGCTGTAGTTAAACGTCAGCGTGAAGAAACGTTCCTGATTCACGAACATTTCGTCCGGGACATTCTTGATCAGCGAGATCGTTCCGTCGGTGCCGAGCGAGAAGTACTCGAAGCCAGTACCGGTCATCGCGACCTGGGCGAATTCAATATTGTCGCCTTCAGGATCGGTCGCGGTCAGAATGCTGGAGATGTTCCCCAGACTAACCGGCGTGGCAATGAACTCGTCATCGACATCGACAAACGGGACCTCAAACGCGCTGGTTGGCGACGTGTAGATCGGGAGCTCATTGCGTGGATTGATGGCGATGGTGATATCGCCGGTCACCGTGCTGTTGGCTTCGCCTTGGTTGTCGTCAGCGGTGATCGTCAACGTAATGCTTGCAGGAGTCAGCCCCTCGAAGTCGAGCAGTTCGGCCATGTCGACCTGAATTTCGCCGCCGACAATTTTAAATGCACCGGAGACATCGGTCGAAGTTCCAGTGATCACAGCAGCATCGATGTTGTAGCTGAGGCTCGCAGCAGCGTCGATATCGGCGAAGGCACCGCTCAACGTGTAGACGACATCGTCTTGTTCGGCACCCAGCGAACCGGTCTTCGTTTCGACGAATTCATCGACGTTCAGTCCAGCCGGGGCCATGAAGGTTGGGCGGTCGTTCTTGTCGTTGACCTGGATGGTGATCGTCTTAGTGCTCGATCGGCCCACGGCATCGGTCACGACCAGGTCGATATCAAACTCACCGCCAATCCCACCCAGCGAGTTGACGTTGTCAAACGTCAGGCCGGCGGCATTGGCAACAACCAGTTCGTATGTGTCATCGTTCGGGTCACCGTTGCCCATGTCGTCCAACAGGACCAACTCGAACAGGCCAACCAAGCCAGTATTGGGGAACGAAGCGTTGGCTTCCAAGGTGAACGTAAACAGGTCGTTTTCGGTATCGGTTGCCGAAAGAACGAGCGAAGGAGTCAGGCTCGATCCATTCGGGACCGAAATAAGGCCATCGACGTTCTCATCGATCTGGAAGGTGTCTCCTATCGGCGTGGTAAAGACCGGGGCATCGTTATCCGTGACAGTTATTTCAATGTCAAACGGCCCCATATTGATGCCGGGGGTATCTGTGAGCAGCGTGTTGTCGTCGTCAAACGTGAACTCGATGGTGAACGTTTCCTCACCATCCATCCCGAGATCACCCTGCGTCAATGCCTTAAGCAGCGAGATCGTCCCATCGGAGTTCAGTTGGAAGAAACCATCTTTATCCTTGGCAATGGAGTAAGTGAGGGTGTCACCTTCTGGATCCATCAAGCCAAGATCGAGACTAAACGACGAAACATCCCCCGCGTCGTCCACATCGAGCAGAGAAATATTCGGGAATTCGATCTTGTCGTTAGGAATGATCGGCAGTTCGTTCAGGTTGATGACATTGATATCAATATCTTGCAGAGCCCCCAGCATCACGGCGCCGTCATCGAGAGCAAGGATGGTCAGCGTGTAGCCATCCAGCCCAGGCGTTTCGAAGTCGAGCTTCGACGAATCGGCTACGATGATATTGTCACCGCTGATAGCAAAAGCACCATTGTTTCCACCGATGATCGAGAAGGTGAGCGTGTCCAACGCGTCTTCATCGGTGAAGTAGTCCTGCAGATTGGCGACGACCATGCCGTCGACCGTCACTTCAGTGCTTGCTGCTGCATTTTCATTGATCTGCAGCGGTCCGCCCGGAGCGACAGCAACCGGGGCGTCGTTGACGTCGGTCACGTTGATGGTCAGCGTGAACTCATCGTCGAGCACCATTCCGACTTCACCCAGGTTTAGGCCGTTGAGGTTGTCGGAAACTTTGATGTACAGCTCGAAGGACGTGGTGCCACCTTCGAAGTCGAGCGAACTCTTGTCGATAACGGTGATTATGCCGGTCGCGCTATCGATATCAAAGATGCCTTGACCGCTTCCGCCGGTGATTTCAAACAGGAAGGGAGGGTCGTCGGCGTCAACGTCGGTGGCGAAGATCGTGGTGACGACCTTACCGTTCGCACTATTTTCTTCGACATCCACTGAAGCTCCACTGGTAATCACAGGAGCTTCGTTAACATCGATCACGTCCACGGTGACCGTCTGAGTCACCTTATTCACCGAGCCGACTTCGCCGGTCAGGTTGTCTTCTACCTGGATTTCCAACGTGTACGAGTTGGTCGTTTCGAAGTCAAAACTAGCGCCCGTCTTCACGGTGACATCGCCAGAACTGCCGTCGATTTCAAACAACGACTGACCCGTTCCACCCACGATGGTGTAAGTCAGGTCGCCAGGGGCATCGTCGTCGGCATCCTCGTCCGTGGCAGAAATTGGACCGCCATCCACCGTCGTTCCGACGGTGGCGTCTTCTCGAACGCTCAGCATGAACGGAGTTTGATCGAAGACGGGAGCTTCGTTGACGTCGTTCACCTCAATCGTGATGTTCTGCTTGGTCGTCAAGCCCGCGCCACCCAAACCATCGCCGCTGCTGTCGGTGACCTGAATCTCGACCGTGAAGGTACTCTTGTCCTCGAAATCTAAATTGGCTGTCTTGCTTACCTGGATTTCGCCGGTGCTCGGGTCGATGTTGAAGTAGCCTTCGTAGCCTGCATCGATACCGGTGATGGCATAGGTCAATACATCGCCCGATCCGTCTTCAGAATCCGCCGTTACTGAGCCAACGGACGTCCCCAAAACCGAGTTTTCGTCGACAAAGAGCGTGCTGGCGTCGATCGTCGGTGAATTATTGCTGAAAACGGTGAATGGCGTTGCGCCCGAACTGTTACCAGCCGCATCCGTAGCCACGAAGGTGAAGTTGTTTTCTCCCAGTGCCAACGTGATACCGTCGCCCATCACGAAGCTGAAGTCACCCGAGCCGTTGGCCGTGGTCGTGGCGACGACCGCCGATTTGCTGTCGAGGATTTCAACCTTCGCATTCGGTTCGGTCGTTCCGCTGAACTCAGCGTAGTCGTCTCCGGTGAGGTTGGGGTTGAGGCTCTTGTTATCCAACACAATTCCGGCGACGTCAGCCGGCGCGAGCGTATCGATCTCGATCGTCAGAATGGATGATGAGGGACCTTCGTTGCCAGCGGTGTCGGTCGCAGTGGCTGTGATTTGATGTGTACCTTCGGCCAATCCATCATTCACCGTCGGAGTGAACGTCGCCAGACCGCTACCATCAGCAATGACCGTACTTCCATCAGTGAAGGTCTGGATATTGGAAGAGAAGGTGACGCTAGAACCAGGCTCCGCGATCACCGTAAACGTTGGCGTGGTATCGTTGGTCAGATCGTCCGAGTCACTGTCGCCCGTGTCGCTACCGGCGACTAGATCGGGTGTGGCTGGGGCAAGAGGAGCGATCGTGTCAAACTCGAATGCCAACTGGAATGGCGTAATGCTGGTGTTACCCAGTTCGTCTTCTGTCGTGACTTCCAGCGTGAAGGGACCGTTGTTAAGGACCGTGCCAGAAGCGAGCAGGGAATCCAGGTCGACAATGCTTAGCGTGAACGTGATTTCATTGTCGGTTTGGTTCAGGTCCTCAATGGTCCCAACCGTCGCCGGATTGGCCAGGTCGATGCTGCCGCTGCCACCTACGATGGAAACTTGTGCCGAGACAATCTTGCTGAAGTCGGTGATCGTGCCGCTGATACCAGTCGTGTCGTTGGTGATGTTGTCGGTCGGCGACAAGCCGGTATCGTCGACGACGGCAGCTTCAACCGCCGGTGCTTCGTTGTCACCGATCAGATCGAGAATGACCGGCGCGCCCCCCATGTTCGATTCAACGTAGCCAACTTCGAAGCCATCGATCTGGCCATTCAGGTTGGCGTCGAAGGCAGCGTTGTACTGCGACGTGTTGAAGTCGATACCGTAAACCGATTGGAAGTAGGCAGCCGTGTTGTGATTGCCAGCACCGCGTGCTTGCAGTTCGGCGGCGACCGCTTGCATGTACTCCGTTTCCGAAACGGAGCCGTCCGCGTCGGTCGAACCGAATAGCATGACCTCTGCCAGGAACCCACCCGATCCCGAAGTTCCCCCAACTTCGATCGTGAAATTTGATCCTGCCGAAACCTCAAAAAGCACCACGCTATCAGTGGTGCCATTGGAGTCGGCCATGGACTGCATCAGTGGTACGTGATTGGCCGGATTATTGCGGTCCGTATCCTGAATGAATACGAGCGGTACCGCGGGATCCAGGTCACCGCTGGTGCCCTGAATGCGAAGGGCGACGATGGCCGTGCCGGACGAAGCGTCAACTTCCAGTTGAAGGTCCCGCGTGTCGCCGGGCGATGCGATTTCGAGATTGTCGACGAAGTCGAGCGTATTCGCGGCGAGCAGATCGCGAATCTCGAGGCTTTCCAATCGCATGCTGCGATTACCGCGAATAGCTTTGCGCGGCTTATTGGAAGCGAGAGAGTGTTTACGAACGAGAGTAGTGTTTTTCATACTTTGCACCAACGGCCAATCAAAGTTCCCGGGGAATGGTCGGTTTGCAGTCTTAAGTGGAGAGTGGGGTTTACGAAGACTAGGGAGAAGGGGGTGAGCCTAGCCTTGAGACTCCGTGTTCTGAACAGACAGTCCACCTGGATTAGAGAGGAATGCTCGGATCAGGTAGTTCCATTAAAATCAGGGGTTGTATCAAATTCAATGAATTACCAGCATTCTAATTGCCCATTCTCGCCATTTTGCCCATGCAACGCGTCAATTCCGAGCTAAGCGTTACGCTCTGTGGCTAAAAGAGGGCCTCCAGATCCACCCAATACTCTCTGCAACGACTTATTATTTCTGGGTTTACATCGCATTGCCGGCTCTCTCAGCCAGCCGTGACGGCAAAATAGGATACACAGGACAGATAGAGCCTTTGTCAGTTATAGCGACTTTACTGCCAAGTTGTTGCGCTTATGCCGTTGGACGGGGATACCCACACTCGCCAAGCCACACGATCAGCAAGGTTGTGCAGGTCATCAGCAATACCGCGAGTTGCCTAACCAGCCGCAACGGCGTCCTGGCTTCCCCAAAGAGGCGACTTCAAGATGGGCAGTCTGCGTCAACTTTTCCAGCCAATAAGAAGTAAACCTAGTGATATCCGGTACTTCCGTCAAACTTTTGATGGCCAGGAAACCGAATCCAATACGGACAACGCATCCGTTCAATTTCACACGGATATTGCCAACATCGCGAAAGATCGTTGCCAACGGAATTCACGACACGTTGTACTTCACCCGCTTCCCAAACGCTTTGCGTCGGGAATTGAGTACAAGGAATGGGAAACATGCTCCGTCGCCTGACGACTGCCACCCTGGCAATCGGCGGCCTGATCGTAGGCCTCAACACAACTCAGCTCCCTGCTCAGGACTTCTTCCAATCCGAGGTCCAGAACACTGAGCTAGAAGTTGTTCCCGTTCTGTATGCGGAGTCGACCGCGAATGAAGCGGCTGCTACCCAAGCGATCGAAATGCAACTAACCAACTGCGATAGCTGCGAGAAGGGCTTTTGCGGAACATGCTGGGACCAATGCTGCTCGGGAGACTGGTTCGTTGATGGCTGGCTCGAGCAGGGATACACCGCAAACACCGACCATCCTGGCAGTAACTTCAATGGCCCTTTGGGCTTCAACGATCGTGCTGACGACTATCAACTCAACCAGATCTACCTAACCTTCGGAAAGAACGTCAACGAGGATTGCTGCAGCTGGGACTTCGGCGGCCGAGTCGACGTGCTTTACGGAACGGACTACTTCTGGGTGGAATCGAACGGCCTGGAACGAGAGCGTGATGGCTCCCGCAAATGGAACGGCCAAGGGCCGCGAGATGGCGATACGCGAGCCCTCAACGGCTTGGCACTTCCCCAGTTCTACGCCGAGACCTTCATCCCGGTTGGTTCCGGCTTGAAGGCCAAGTTCGGGCACTTTTACTCGCTGCTGGGCTACGAAACGGTGCCTGCTCCTGAGAACTTCTTCTACTCGCACAGCTATAGCTACGTTTACGGTAACCCCAAGACTCACACGGGCTTTGTAACTTCGTATAGCCCGACCGACCGCCTTTCCATCCAAGCGGGTATAACCAACGGTTGGGACAACTTTGAGAATATCAACGGGGCTTATGGTTTTCTGCTGGGTACGAGCTGGTCCAATGGCGTTTCCGGAATATCGTACGCCATGCATACCGGCAGCGAAGATCCAACCGGCAACCAGAACCGTTACACGCACACGATTGCTTACACTCGTAAGCTCGGCTGCAATTGGGATTACGCCTTGGTACACGACTATGGCGTTCAGAACGATGCGTTCCTGAACAGTTCGTTTGCCGCAGAGGAAGCCCAGTTCTACAGCTTTACAAACTACCTCTACTATCGCTGGAGCGATCAGCTCTCGTTTGGTGGTCGTTTCGAATGGTTTTGTGACGAAGACAACTGGCGTATTCAACAGGTTCCTGTCGAAGTGTTGTTTTCTGGCCGCAACTACTATGACATCACCTTGGGAGCCAACTGGAAGCCTTGCGACCACGTCCTCATTCGTCCGGAAGCACGGTACGACTGGTCTGATCTCAACCCGCTTGGCACGGACGGTGTCTTCAACGACTTCATGAAAGACGACATGTACACCTTCTCAGTGGATGTCATCTTGTTCTTCTAAACCTGAGGCCAAGCCTCAGGCAAACAGGGCATTCGCCATGGATGCCAGCAGCGACGCTGCTACTGCTGGCACAATAATCGCGCAAATCGATTCAATTCGTATCAACTGGGCGGGTCGGGAATTCCGATACGACTGATACGATTTGTAGAATCGCCCCTGAAAGGTTTGCGCGGCCCCCTGGCCGGCATTAGCAGCCATGAAAAGCACTTATATTAACAAGATCGTCGCCTGCACTTGCCTGATCGGAGCTGTCCTGGCTTCCCCCGTGTTTGCCCAAACAAGCACTACGGAACCAGTTCTGCGCGCCGGCAGCCAAGTCGAGCAAGCGTCGGCTCTCATGCCAGCATCCCTGGTCTCGTTAGAAGCGGGCGAGATGATGGTAGAGCCTTCTAGTTCTTGCTGCGGGGGCTCCGGCTGTGTTGAATGTGCTGGCGTCTGCGCGGCGCCATGCTGGAACCTGTGCGATCAGTGGTTCTTCAATGGCTGGTTAGAACAAGGCTTCACAGGTAATCCCAATGCTGATGGCGGCCTTATTGGCCCCGCCGGTACCAACGGCCCCCTGATTTTCAATGATCAGGCCAACGAGTACATGATGAATCAGCTTTACCTGTCGTTCGGACGAGAAGTTCGTCAGGATGCCTGTTCATGGGACCTCGGCGGCCGCGTCGATGTGCTCTATGGAACCGACTACTACTTCATTCAGGCAACCGGCCTGGAAACGTACGACGACAACTCTCAAAAGTGGAATAGTAGCACCGGTCCACGTAACGCTGGCAACGCCGGCTTGTACGGTATCGCTCTGCCACAGTTCTACCTGGAAGCCAACGTGCCGTGGGGAAATGGCCTGAATCTGAAAGCAGGTCACTTCTATACCATCATGGGTTACGAGTCGGTGATGGCTCCTGAGAACTTCTTCTACACGCATTCTTACATGATGCAGTACGGAGAACCATTCACGCACACCGGTATCCTGGCGAGCTACCCAACCTCTTCCTGCATGACCTGGTACGGTGGTATTACCCGTGGCTGGAACACATTCGAGCAACCCAACGGCCAAGTCGGCTTCCTGGGTGGTTTCCGCTGGGTGAGCCCCCACGAGGCGACCAAGTTGAGCTTCACGCTGCATACCGGAAGTGAAGACCCAACCGGCCAGAACAATCGCACCACCTACAGCCTGGTCTTCCAGCAACGGATCAACGATTGCTGGACCTATGTGCTGGAGCACAACTTGGGCGTCGAAGAAAACGCTCGCCTGAACACCTCGAACGATCTAGCCCAGGCAACCTGGTTTGGCATCTCGAACTACTTGTACTACACCGTCGATCCATGCCTGGACTTGGGCATTCGCTTCGAGTGGTTCGACGATCGCGACAACGCCCGAGTCTTCGGTCTGCCGAATGACAACATCACCAGCGGCGGCGATTACTACGAGGTCACGCTGGGTGCCAACTATCATCCGAACTCCTGGTTCATCCTGCGACCGGAAGCCCGTTGGGACTATAGCGACTTGTCCGCTCCAGGCATCAACGGTGCTTATGACAACGGCACGTCCAAGAACCAGTTCACGATCGGCTTCGACGTGATCACGATCTTCTAATCAAGCTCACCACGAGTGACGGTGCCGCCGAGGTAAGAGCCTGGCGGCGTCATGCTTGAACTGGCTTAGTCTTCTTCGCTGCCGAAAAATTGATCGACAGCCGAAACGTAGAAGCTCTCTTCAAACGTGTCCTGATCCCAATCGATCAGTCGCTCGCCTGGCAGGATGGTCGCGCTCATCAGGCCCTCGGCCGAATGCTCTAGACCAGCAACGTGTCCCAACTCGTGCAAGAGGACCGACAGAAGGTCGACCTTGCCGGAAGCCGCGGAAGTGCTCGATGCGAGCAAACGGCCGCTCTGGCTATCCAAGCTGAATTCAGACGAATCAAGCGGAGTCGAATCGACGAACCAGCCCCAACCGGCTGCGTCATGATCGAGATAGATCGTGTTTCCGATCGTCGACGCTAACTGACTACCTGGCAAGTCGACGATTTGAATGGTCACGGCGTTCGTGTCGCTGGTGATACTGGAGTTAATCACCACAGGCGGCAGGGCAGTGGTGATTACGTCAACGTCTTCGGCCAAGAGAGAATCTGCACCGCCAGCAGCGTTGACATTCGATACGAGAATCGAGTTGCTCATCGCCGCCTGGAGCAATGCCGGAGACCAAACGAACCCGTTACTCACGCCGTCATAGGTATCACCAAAGGCCGTCTGGAAAAACGAGAACCCGCTCCCCAAAACATCGCCTGTCAAATCGAAGTCAATGAACGAATTGGAATTGCTATTTCCGACGGTGCTGATAAATACGCTGAAATCGGCGATGCCAACACGGCCATCGTCATTCAAGTCGTAAACCATCGGCAGCAAATGCACCGGAAGGTCCACGTCTGTTGTGGGGCTACCAATCACACCAACGCCATCGACGGTCAACGACGCGCCTGTCATCGACGTGAGGAAGCTACTGAAATCGATCCCCAGTGTTCCACCAACCACAGGAGCATCCAGTCCATTGGCAACCGGCGTGAACAGAATCCTTCCCAGGCGGATACGCTCCCCTGAGTTCAAACTTACGCCTGTGGATGATACGCTGATCGTCGCAGTACCCGAACCATTGTTTACGCCGGAACCCGACTCGGATGTGAAACCAGTATCAAAAACAATCGAGCTTGCTTGATACATGGATGGATCAAAGTTCAAAGTCGTCGAAGCGGCCGTGATGGTATCGCCGCCGGTACCATCAGGCGTGACCCAGACTTCCACCCAGAACGAATCCCATTCGCCAATTACTTCATCACTTTGCGGTCGGCTATCGACGATACTGTCGCCGCCGGTATCCGTCGCATCCTGCACCGCCGAGATCGTGAAGTTGGAAACATCACGCACGTCGACCGTGACCGTGGCAGTCGACTCCATGCCATCGTCATCGATCGTGTAAGTAAACGTATCGGTACCAGTAAAGTTCGCCGCCGGCGTATACTGCACGTTGTCACCAGCCACCACAACCGTTCCGCCGGCTGCCGTGGCGTTGGATGCCAGGGTAATCAATACCGAAGAGTTCTCTTCGCCAGGGGCTCCCTTATCATCGTTCTTAAGAACCGGCAGGAGCGTGGCCGTATCTCGATCGGCCAGGAATACATCGTCGAATGCTTCGGGTTCGTCATTGACCGGAGCCACGGTCAGGACCACCGTGGCAGGCGTACCGAAGAGCCCGAAATTGTTCGCCACGTTGTACTGAAACGAAACGGTCCCGTTGAAATCTGCAGGGGGCGTAAACGTGACGTCGCCTGTCGCATGATCGACGGTCAGTTCACCCACCGCTGGCTGAGACAAGAAGTTCAGCGTTCCGGGATCGAGCGAAGTTCCGGAATCGGTATCATTTGCCAACGGATTGAAGGTCACCGATTCGTCTTCATTCAAGCCGACAGAATCCTGGTTCAATACCGGACGATTTGCCACGGTGACTTGAATCACCTGGTAGTCAAGCGAGCCTGTGATGATTTCGCCACCCAGGTCATTCGATACAGCCACGACAATGTTGTAGACGCCCGGCGTCAGTCCAGCACTCGCGTTGATTTGAAGCAAACCCGTGGAGCTATCGACCGAATAAACGAGCCCGTTAGGAGCGGTGGCAGGGATGTAGTGCTGTTGCGGATCGAAGTCGGACTCGTCGTAGAAAATCAGATCATCCCCATCCAGATTGGTAGCATTCATCTGAAACGAATAGCTACCACCGGGAGTCATGGTGACATCAGGAATGAACGACAGAAAAGGATTCGAGCTGTAGTTGGCGTTGGGTGCGTACGTAACGTCAAACGACCGACTTAGTGTGTTGCCTTGCCCATCGGATACCGTAACGGTAATGGACTCCGTCCCCGATGCCCCATCAGGAATCTTCAATCGCAGGACACCATTCTCCATGTCGATAAAGGTTGTCACCTCGTCCATGACGACATTCCACTGAGGCGTCGTGCCCGAACCGGTGTAGGTACCGCTGATCGATTCGCGGACGACTTCCCCTTCGGTCAGAAATCCAAAGACGCTGTGCTGGAAATCTAAGTGCGGGGCAATCCCTTCCATGATGAAGAACTGCGAGTTGTTGCTATCGTCCACCGACTTGGCATACGACAAGATGCCGGTGCCGTTATGCCGCAGGTTGGGATTGTATTGATCGTCGAAGTTCGGGAGAGACGATCCGCCCGTTCCGTTTCCATTCGGATCACCACCTTGTATCACAAAGCTTTCGTAAACTCGGTGAAACGTGATACCATCGTAGAAGCCACTTTCGGCCAGTTCGATGATTCGTGAAGTTGCCCGTCCGGCTTCCTTCTCGAACAGGTAAAACTCCATCGTCCCGTATCGGCTCGTGTAGATCCGCAGGCTTTTGTTGCCCTGCATCACCGTAGCGATAACGTCTCCTGACGAAGACGTCACGGTGTACGTCAACGGCTCGCCGGACGGAGAGTAGCCATCCAAGGCGATATGATACGACTGCCCCGAGATCAGCCCGGTTTGATCAGGGATCTCTTCAAAGTACAAGGGCTCGCCCTGGGGGATGGTGACGCCGGTGTAATCGAGAAGCTCTTCGATTTCGAGCACACCAACAACTCGCGTACCGTCCGCGAATACCCAGGTGGGTAATTGGGTGATATTGTTATCGATCCCGATTTGATTCAGCGTGTGATTCGGATTGGTCACCTCGACGAACGGTAGATCGTTGTACCCTTCGCCAAAGAGGCCTTTCTGACGGGTACAGTGCGGACACCAATCCGCTCCGAAAAAGATCGCTCCACTATCCGCAATCGCTTTGGCCAGGGCCTTCATGTCGACGTTGTCATAGGTGACACCGTCAACCGTTACGGACTCGCCCTCGAGTGCCAATGCCTCGCTGCCCATGGCCGCGTCGAGAAGCTGTCGCGATTCCAGCTGTTGGCCTTGAACCTTCCACTGGCTTCGACGTCGCTTGCCGGCTGAGCAGGGCGCAGGGCGGAGCCGATTCGCCCGCAACAGGATGGCAGCTAGAACCGAAACGGCCAGCAACAATCCGATCACAACGAAGGTGGCAATGAAGATAGTAGGATCAGCGACGGACATAGATGACGGGTCACCAGTGGGATTTTGAGCAGGGGAAGCACTTAGTCCGACAGGCGCCAAGACAGTTAATCTAGTCAATTTACGCAAGCGCGGAGTCGAACTTCTATGGTAGTTGGGGCAGGGATACTTTCCAGTGAAGTTCCGCTTATAAACCCTCTAAGTAGACATTCCCTTAGTGCCTTGGACGCTCGACCGCCCGCTTGCGTTCCCGTTTTGCGCATAAAAAAACGCGGAACCGCCAAGGCCGTTCCGCGTTTAGGTTTACGTACTTAATCGAGACTATTCGGCCGGACGTTGGGCGGATGGAATCACTCGCTTCTGGATGTCCGTTTCGAGCGTACCGAAGGCAGCTTCATGACGCTGGACGGCCATGTGCAGAGCACCCAACATCCGCTTAGCGGTGTAATAGTTGAGGATGATTCGCTGCTGGACCTTGATCTTTTCCTGCGACTGAACCATCGGTTGAGTATTCAAACCGAAGTCAATGATCAGCTCTTCTGGCGTGCCGGTCACGCGGCAGAAGTTAGCGTAACAAGCGATCGCGCCGGTTTCGTCCAATTCGACTTGCTTAGGTGCTGGGGCAGCTTGACCTGGGTTTTCAGGGGCGTCCGACATGTAGATTATCTCCTTAGGATTTAATGTTTACCGTGAAGGTATTGGGCTAGTTTAGTCAGGGCCATCGACTGTTCGAGATGGCCAATGCTTAGTTTGTCACATGAATAAGTGGCGACAACCGGACCTAACCATCAAAACCGAAACAACTGGAAGAAAGATCGAGGCTTTGCGCAAGTTGGCGACTACAGGTAGAAATGGAACGTTCGGGAAATGTATCGCCACAAGCGACTTCCCATCGGTTCCCACTGAACCCAGACTTTCGCCCGGCCTCGCATCCCCAGCTTCAATTCTTCCTCGACACCGTCCAAAGGAACTTGAGCCGGGAAGGTGGCACTCTGGGGACGAAGCCGTCCTGACTCCTGATCGGTAATGGCCGGCAGTTCGCCGCCTTGCTGGGTGCTGAGAGCCGGCGGAATGAACTCGACCTCTTTGCTACCCATCACAGCGATGCGTCCCTTGAACGTTCGCCCGGGAAACGCATCGAGCTTGATGGCGACTTCCTGATCAGGATTCACCAATTCAATCTGATCCTGGTCGATGTAGAGCACGGCTTCCATGTCATCGGCGTTTCCAATTTGGCAAACGACGTCGCTCGTGGACAGGTTGGCTCCTTGGTTCTTCTCATCAAAGATCGAACCAGACCATTCCGGTAGCATGCCGTTATCAGCACTACGCTCTTTCTTATCGGGAACCGGGAACACGGTCCCATCAATCGGAGCAGGCACGTCGATCAATGCAACCTGCTGACGCTTCTTTTCGAGCTGTTGCTGAACCGACTTGAGCTGCTGAATGACTTCCAGATAAGTCTGTTCGACTTCACCACCTTCTTCGGCGCGAAGTCGTTGATTGTTGAGGGCATCGGAAAGCAGCTGCAGACGCTCTTCTTCGTTTTCCAGTTCGGAAAGCTCCAGAAGCAAGTCGAGGTTCGTGACTCGAGCCAGCTTGGTACCGCGAGTGACCTGCTGACCAGGCGTCACCAACATGCTTTCCAATTGACCTGGCACGACCACGAAGACGCTTTCGGCGTTTCTCGGTTGCACTTCTACCGGGCACTTTACCCATTGGGGGACGGGAATGTACACGATTCCCGCGATCACCGCTGCCACGACCGAGGCGGTGATCAAAACATTCTTCCGCTTCACCTGTGACATTCTCCCAGGGACATACAGGAACTTGCACAATTGAAAAATAGGCATGACCACCAAACCGTAGATACCAGCAAGCGCGATCATCTGCCCAATGACCTGCAAGCCGTACGGCTTAAAGACCTGGTTCAAAAAGAGCATGATCGAGGCGGTCACGAAGAGCCGATAAACGTTCGACGCGACGGTGTAGAGGCCAAAAAAGAACTGGTTACGTTCTGGCAGAAATGGGTCGTCAGGAAGCTCCATCCCCAGACAATACTTCGACATGTAGCGATGCAGAACGCTGCTCGCTTTTTGACGCATGTTCGGAACTTCCATGATGTCCGACAGGATGTAGTAACCGTCGTAACGGAGCAGGGGGTTACCATTGAAGATCACCGTACTCACCGAACTGACGAACATCACCTGTAGCGCCAAGTGATTCAGCAAACCCGGTTCGCTAAACCACCAGATAAACGTCGCAATGCAGGCCAGGAAGACTTCAACGTACATCCCCGCCGCACCGATCGCCGCGCGATGCCACTTGTTAGGCAGCATCCACGAGTCGGAGACATTACAGTACAGACACGGTGTCATCACCAGGAACATGACACCCATTTCATGGCATTCGCCGCCATACCGTTTACAAGCAAGTCCGTGGCCAAATTCGTGCAGCACCTTGGTTACGGCCAACACCGCACCCAACAGCAACCAGTTCGAGGGACCAAAGAACTCTTGAAACGACGGCAAACGACTGCGGAACACATCGTTCTGCACGGTCACCAGTGTGACGGCCGCCGCACAAAACAGCAGCACCATGATCATCGCCGGAAACGTAAAGAACCAGCGTGTATACGGATTAAGCGCCGTTAGAAGACGATCGGGATCAAACCCTTTGAAGCGGACGGCCAGGATGTTGGACATCAACTGGACAGTCTCTTTCCACTTCCGCTCGTCACGTCGGACTTTCAGCTGCCGACCTTGATCCATCGCCGTGGTGATCACAAGCCCGCTGCGATGCAAGGTTCCGATGAACTGCTGCAGGTCGGTGAAGCTGATCTTCTGTGGGGCGAACTCTTTCTCGAACTTCTCTTTGATCTCCTGTAGAGAAGTCTTGCCATCCAACATGTTCAGGATGGCGTATTCCTCTTCCTGGAAGCGGAAGTAGTTCAGCCCAATTGGTTCCTTCACAACCCAGTAACCACGGCCCTGGTAGGTATGCTGCCGGGCGGTGAGGTCTGGACGTGCACGCAGTGGCAGTGGACGACTGCTACTGGCAACCAAACTGTCTTGAAGACTGACCAATGCGAAATCTCGGGGCGGGGAAGGGGGTTCGTAAGCTTATCGTGGCAACGCTTATTTGCGATTGCCCTCAACGTTAGCGCTGAGTGTCGATGGACGATCCAGGTGAAGGGTCACATCGGCCACATCCCCAGGGAAGAGCATCTTCGAATTGGCCGCTGGTTCGTTCTTCACTTCGGCGGTGAAATCGAAATTCCCGGTAGCATCGATTTCAGGGCTGGCGAAAACGATCGTCCCTTGAAGTTCGGTCGGTCCGCCAGGCGTTTCAGCCGTGACAGTGACCGGCTTGCCAATCACCATACTTGGCGTGTACTGGTCCGCGTTTAGCGAACCATCGACCTTCAGGCGTTTCAGGCCAATCACACGCATCAAAGGATCACCTGGACGGACCCATTCACCTTCGTGACGGTACTTCTGAACCACAATCCCTTCGATCGGGGACGTAATCTTGCACTTGTCGATGATCATTTCGGCCGCTTCCATTTCGGCTCGTGCTTCTCCGGCAGTCATACCGGCGACCTTGAAGTTCATGTCAGCCTGTTCGGCTTGCAGCAAGGCTTTTTCCCATTGCAGCTGGGCTTTGCGAATGGTGATCTCGGCGATCGCACCTTTGACGCCTTTGTTGGCGGCTTCCAGTTGGTCGAACTCGGCCTTGGAGACTTCGGCTGCCTTGGCGGCGTATTTGATGTCGACCTTATTGGTGGCTTGCTCGGTGGCCTTGTCCCATTTCAGCTTGGCGATCTCGCGTTGTTTGATCGGCAGGGAATCATCGATTTGAGCGATCTGAGTTCCGACCGTCACGTAGTCGCCTCGCTCGACGGGAATCTTCATCAGCACGCCGGTTTCCTGAGCGGGAACATTGACTTCGTCGATCAACGACACCAGGCAGCGTTCGACGACAACCTGGCCAGGCGTCGCGGACGTTTGAGCGGAAACGTGTCCGGCAATCAGTAGCAAAGTGGCAACCGATAGAATCACAGACTTGGACATGGGTTTCTTACCTCGTGCGATGATGGATCCTGCACTCTCATTGCAGGCCGATAAAGCATGGAATGAACGCATCGAATCGATGCCGTGTTAAAACAAAACTCGCGATTCGACGAATTCAAACAGCTCGTGGAACCAGGTGTAGCCCAGCGGAGCCGTTCCGCAGTGGACCTTAGCGGTTGCCGTGGCACCCGCTCGTAGATGCTGAATATCTTGCTTGTCGATCGCCACTTTCAGTTTGACGATCTGACCTTCTTCCTCGTCCGGTTGAGCGAGGCGTTGAATCTCGGTGACGGTGCCGGTGAGCTGCCGACCAGGGTCACTGGCCATGATATAGGTCACCTCCAGGGCTTCTGAGTCTTGCTGGTGCTCCAAAGCGTACTGGATGTGCTGAATGCGTTTTTCCGGCATGCGGATTTCCAGGATCCAGTCCTGCGTCGGATCGATGATAGTCATCAGCACCTGGCCCGGCTGAACGGGACGCTGCATCAGATTGTCCCGCACGTCCCAAGTCACAATCTCGCCATTAATCGGGCTGGTGACATCGAGGCGAGCCATCTTCTCTTCAATGAGTGCGACCTGTTCGTCCAGGTGTTCGTACTTCTGACGAGCCTGGCCGAGGTCGATGGTCAACTGCGTTGCTTCCGCCGCATTTCGCATCACTTCCGGACGACGCTTACGGAACTCGAGTGCCTGAATGGTCGACAAGATCTTTTCACGATCGCCGGTGTACTGCTTGTACTGCCGCTCGAGCTCGGTGTTTCGCAGACGGGCAACCATCTGGCCTTGCTGGACCGGATCGCCATGGTCGACAGGGACTTCAATTACTTCGCCTTCGACACTGACAAACACTTCGCGCTGGACAACCGGCGCGAGCGTTGCGGCACCGGCGACTTTGAATGGAGCCGGAATCAAAAACAGAGCGGCAATAATCGCCGCAGCCGCGGCAACCGCTAAAACGGTTTTGGGCAAATTACGAGCGGTGACCAAGACCTTCGACTTACCCAGCAAGCGCCAAACTGGCGTCAGCGGAATCGAGTTGTAGTCGATCGCATTGGCCAACGCACGGCTGCTGTGCTCGGAGATCAGTTCGACCCCTTTAGAGAACTCCTCCTGCTGCGAGCTGTCTTCAATCTGCTCGACAACCAGGGCACCGAGGATCTCGCCTTGGTATTGGCGTTCTTCTTCACCCTCTTCCCGCTTCATGTTGTCGGTCGCATGTTCCGGACGACGCAGCGGAATGACGGCAATAGTCTTGGTGTGCGATTCATCGACATAGTCGTGGACCGCCGCTTCGAGTTGTGGGGACAGGTCTTCGGTCTGTCCGCTGAACCAGAATGGTTCGCCTGTTTCAATGACGCGCGAGGCCAGCTTGCCCAGCAGTTGCACCTGGGTCGACCGCGAGTCGAACACATCTTGTCCGCTGACGGCTTCGACCTTCCAGCGGCCGCGACGCAAGACAACCGAAACGCGGTCGCAGCCGATCAAACGCCGACCTTCGTTGGCGATCGTATAGGCCGTTTGACGCAGGTCCAGGTTTTCGTGAACCGCGCGGCTGAACTGTTCGATCTTCGACCAAAGCGACTGGCGATCGGAGAAGTCGCGTAGTTTTCGTGTCTTAAACCAGTCGGTTGCCAGCCCGCACATCTGCTCCAGAAATCGGAGATAGCCGCGTTGGCTATTGGGGGCCGAGTTCGGTCGCTGGAAGATCTCGATGACCCCTTCGACCTTGTCTTCAACCTGAATGGGGGCGACGACCAACAATTGGTTGGTCGGGTTACCAGCCGAGTTCTCTTCGGCGCCGCCCGACTGCGGTGCCAGTAACTGGGCTTCGGAACCCTTGAACATCGATTCGATCAAACGCAGGTGTCGAATACCTTCGTCGCTCTTGGGATCGACCAGGCCGCGGGCAAGATTGATTTGGTAAATGAGCTGTGGCCGGCGTTGCTCGTCGTAGATCCAGGCAGCACCACCAACGGCAGCCAAAGCGGAAACCACTTTGGGCAAGACTTCCTTGAAATAATCCTCTGGAGGGACATCCCGTTTGGAAAGCTGGGCAATCTCCTGAATCAGACCTCGAATCTGCTTTTTAGTGCTTTCGAGGGTCTCGGGATTCACGGACGAGGGCTCTGTGGACATGCCGGGACTATTCATAATGGGAATTTAAGGTTAGAGGCCGATCGATTCGCGATCGCAAAATCCTACGTCTCACCATAACAAGGGAGGTGAAAATCGAAAATCTTGAAAGCTGAAAAGGTGTCAACGAGGGAAGCCTGGTGGCGGGATGTAAGGGTTGCACGGGTCGTATCGTCGAAGAACTCTACACGACCCGCCGGTCGTTTGTTCACTATCTGACAAGAAGTTACGGTAAGAAACCTTACAAGCAGTGCTGCCATTTAGATAATAAAACGCAACGTTCGACGGACCAGTGGGTGACTTCGTTCCATCTGTCTCGAAACTGCATCATTCTGGTTAATCTGGCGAATCCAGATAAGGGTCCTGGCCCATTTCGCGATGCATCTTCTTGCGCTGTTTCTCGTGATAGAGCAGAACCTTGCGGTCGCTGAAGTGCTTCTTCTCGATCTTGCGCTGGGCTCGACGGAAGAGCTTCGAATAGCCTGGCAACTCGCCCAGCCGCTCTTCTCCATAGGCGACCAGCTTCTTGTAGCGTGACGGCCCCAGGCCAACCAGCAAACAATCGTCATCCAAGGCCATGAACTGCCGCGTACTGCCGGGGTCTCCCTGACGACCACAACGCCCAACCAACTGGCGGTCGATTCGAGCCGAGTCGTGCAGCTCCGTACAAATGACGTGAAGCCCACCTAATTCGTGGACACCATCTCCCAACTTGATGTCGGTACCGCGACCGGCCATGTTCGTCGCGACGGTTACTTTTCCTGGCTGCCCGGCACGAGAAACGATGTCGGCTTCGACGGCAACCTGGTGAGCATTGAGGACTTCGTGTTCGATGCCTTGCTCTTCTAACAGCTTAGAAAGATGCTCACTCTTTTCGATCGTACGCGTACCAACCAGCACAGGTCGTCCTTGCGAATGGATCTCGCGAATCTCATCCACAATCGCTGCCCACTTCGCATCGCCATTTCCGAACACACGATCGGGCCAAAGTTTTCGCTGCGGGATGCGGTTGGTCGGACACTTAATCACATTTAGCTTATAAATCTTCTTGAATTCCCCTTTGGAACTCGAGGCCGTACCGGTCATTCCGCCCAGGTGCCGGTAGCGTAAGAAGAGGTCCTGAACCGTGATTCGGGCGGCTTGCCCCGTGGCGACCGTCACCTCAACACCTTCTTTGGCTTCAATCGCCTGATGGATGCCGTAGCTCCACTTGCGGCCTTCCGCGATACGGCCTGTCGACTCGTCGACGATCACGACTTCCCCATCTCGGATGACATAGTGCTGTCCGCTGTGGAAGTCGCGTTTCACCTTGATGGCGCGTTCGACATAGTCGTACAGATCAACCAGTCCGACCGTATCCAACAGCTTTGGCTTGGGGATCTGCCGGACCAGCAATCGCCCCGTAACGGTCAGCTCGACCGACTTCTTGTCATGGTCGTATTCGTAATGGTGATCTTCCTCGAATTCCGCTTCGCTCTTGGCTGCCCATTGATGGCAAGCCACCGCGACTTTTTCCGCCTCGCCAGGGATTGCGCTGATCACCAACGGCGTTCGGGCGTCGTCGATCAAAACACTGTCCGCTTCGTCCACGAGAGCAAAGAAGTGCTCTCGTTGAACAGGCTCTTCACTTTTCTCGGATTTGCCCGCTAGCAGCGGCCCCAGCACGCCAAGGCCTTGTTCCCGTGTTTGACGGATCAGCAGCCGATCTCGCAGGAAGTCGAACCCAAATTCCTTGGAAGTCCCATAAGTAATGTCACACGCATAAGCTTTTCGCCGGTCTGGCGAGGACATCTGGGATTCGATCACGCCGACACTCATCCCCAACATCTTATAGATGGGCATCATCAGCTCGGCATCACGAGCGGCCAGGTAGTCGTTCACCGTGGCCACATGCACTCCCTTGCCAGGAAGCGCGTAAAGATAGGTTGGCAGGGTCGCGGTAAGCGTTTTCCCTTCACCGGTCTCCATCTCGGCGATGGAACCATTGAACATGATCATCCCGCCGATCAGCTGCACCTCGTAATGGCGCATATTCAAAGTGCGAGCGCCAGCGATGCGGACCAACGCAAATGCCTCAGGCAGCAGCTTGTGCAGCGTTTCGCCACTCTTGGCCCGGTGTCGCAGGCCCAGACTGTATTTACGCAGGTCGCGATCCGAGAGGTCTTTCAGTTGTTCTTCGAAGCGATCGATCAACGGCAACTTCGCCACAAAGCGTGCGAGGCCCGAGCGTGTTACCTGCGAATAGGCCGAGCCCAATGGATTCACACGAAACTTGCGAGGAGCGCCCCGTTTCGGAGCTTCCGGCTTGTTCGTCTCTTCCGCCTGGGGTGCTTCCAAGGTCTGTTGATTCGTATCCAAACTAATATGATTCCCGGAGGTGTGCTGCCACTACGGTCGATGGGGGCGACATTCTAATCGTTGCCCTCGTTAGATTTTAGTATGAAAGACAAGGCTTTCCGTTCCCAATATTAGGTAAGGTGATTCCTAAGATTTGCAGAGCTTGATCAGTTCGACTTCCATTACAACCCGTTTCACCGGCCTCATCCGTTAAACTCTCCGCAGACCACCCATCTTCTCAATCTGACTCGTTTCTAGTTAGAGAATTCCGTTTATACGGGTTGCACGTTGCTTTTTGCTTAACCGGCACACGCCTGACGGCCGACATTCCTAATACGTCCGGAATAATCGTACGCGGACCGTTCGAGCGCAGGACACTAAGGTCCTGACAACAGAAACCATTCCGCCCGATCAACTTGGCCCCTTAAGTATCCAAGTTTGTCGTTGGCTATTCGATTTTGGATGTCCATCAGACGCAAGCGGTAGCTCTTGTAACTCCTTCCGTTATTCGGAACGAGGCAGGGCCTTGGGAGCGACAGCATTAGTTTGCGAGCACACAACATGAAGCTTAACTACTCCACCCTAGCTTTCTCGATCGCGGCCGTATTACTCGGCGGCGGTCGATCCTTTGCCCAAGAGGGTTACGCTCCGATGGGATCCCCATATCCTGCCGGTGCTCCTGCTCCCTATGATCCTACCGGAATGCCACCAGCCGGGATGCCACCAGGGTACGCACCACAAGCGATGATGGGTGCTCCAGGTCCCATGGGACCAATGGCTGCCCCAGGCCCAATGATGGGTGGCCCAGCTCCTTACGCTTATATGGCTGCGGCAAATGCCAACGGTCAACCGGCGCCCGGCATGGAGTATGGCGGACCGATTGATGGTTCGATGTACGAACCAGCTGGCAATTACGTTCAATACGAAAACGTTGCCGGCGGTGCCTGCAACGATTGCGGCGACGGCTGTGCTCTTCCGCCTCGTGCTTACGGAAGCTTCGACAGTTTGCTCGTTTGGCGTCACGGCGGTAACTACCCTGCTATCCTGACTACCAGCGATCCGGCTGACGAAGGCGTTCTCGGTGCTCCTACCACGAGTGTCCTGTTCGGCGATGGCTACGAATCAGGCGACGCCGGCATCGGCGGCCGTATCACCATCGGCCTGTGGCTGGACGACTATCAAAACTGGAGTGCTGGCGGTCGCATCCTGGCACTGGAAGAAGAAGGGGCTACCTACAGCACGACTTCCGATGCGTTCTCAACGCTGGCCTTCCCGTTCTATAACACGAACACCGGTATGCAGGACTCGGTTGTTGTGGCCTTGCCTGGTTCCGGTACGAATGCTGCCGACAACACGACCGTCAATCTGAACAACGAAAACTCGCTGTACATGGGCGACATCTTCGTTACCAAGCACATTCATACCAATCACGGTAATCGCTGGGACTTCGTTACCGGTTACAGCTACGCTAAGCTCGAAGACAGTTTCTCGATCAGTGCTCAGTACACCAACCAAGATACGGGTGGTTCGGTAGCCGTCGGCGACGTGGTTGCCTACACCGACAGCTTCGCGGCTATCAACGAATTCCACGGCGGCCAGCTCGGTCTGATTGCAGAATTCCAAGACGGCCCATTCAGCTGGCGTGCGATGGGTAAGATCAGCCTCGGTGGTATGAAGCAAGAGGCAACGATCTCTGGCTTGACGACCGTCAACGGTGCCTTCTCCAGCAACAACGGTATCTACGCTCGCAGCACGAACTCAGGTAGTTACAGCCGCGATCAATTCGCTTACATCCCTGAAGCGAACGTCGACATGATCTACGCTTACAACTGCAACCTCGACTTCAAGCTGGGTGCCACCTTCGTTTACTTCAGCGACGTGGCAACCGGAGCGACCTTGATCAATCCGAACATCGACCCAAGTGTGCTCAACCCAACCGATCCTCAGTTCAACTTCATTGAACAGGACTTCTGGGTTTTGGGCATGACCTTCGGTATGGAATACCACTACTAAACCGAAGCCAAGTCGTCCAAGAAACAAAAAGAGCCGGTCCATCAGGATCGGCTCTTTTATTGTTTCTTGCCTGGCAGAAGATTACAAGGCGGCGAACGCAGCGTCGATTGCGGCAGTCATGTTCGTCATGATCTCCTCACCGGCCCCGTTAATACGAACGATCATGCCGTCAGGTCCATTGGCAACGACCATGTAGCCAGGCGTCGAGGTCGAAAAAGCCTGAACAACAAGGACGGGGTCGTCGAGTCCGTCGACGCTTATCTCAAAGGCAATCTGACTTGCCCCCGTTTCAGCGTCGAAGTACGAAAGATCGGACCGAACTTGAACCAGGTTTTCCCAACCCATGTCGACGGCATACCATTCCAGCGAATCCAAACCGCCCGTATTTGAGAAGGCCAGCGTGATGCTGTCTTCGGTATTCGAGGCGATGGCATCACCCAAACCGATGTACTGGTAATCGCGACCGATGTAACCGAAGTTCAATCCGGTATACGTTCCTGGTTCGCCACCGCCAACCTGGATATCTTCGATCGTGCTACCCGACAGAGTGAATCCACCGGTCGTGGTCAATCCCTTGCGGGTAAAGGCCGGATCAGTGATGCGGACCGAATAAGTTCCTTCGTCGAAACCGGCAAAGCTATAAAAACCGGATGCATCAGTAACCGAGGTTGCGACAACCGATCCGCCATCATCCAGCAGTTCGATCGTCACGCCGCCAATTCGCTTCTCTGGGCTGGCGTTGGTATCGGCATTTTCGTCAACGACACCGTCGTTGTCGACATCGAAGTAGACGACACCGGTAAGCAGGCTGTCAAACAGCGTCTTGAAGACAATCGTGCCGGTAGTGATCTGATCTCCGCCGTCACTGACCTTATACGTAATCGTTTCCACCAGGCCCGGAATATCCGATTCGTAGGTGAACTCACCGGTTGGATTGTCGTTCTCGTCCAGGAAAGCCGTGAAGGTACCCTGTAGGTCCGACGGGGTCAGTTCGTCACCATTTTCATCGCAAAAAGTGATGAAGGTTGGAACGTCAGAAGGCTCACCCGGTGTAACATTATCCATCACATTAATCGGGTCCGTAGGAACGCCTGCTTCCACGTCAACTTCAAGTGGATCCGGATCAATAACGACTTCCTGGTCGACTTCCGTGATTGAGATAAAGACGGTAGCTTCGGTTTCACCGGTTGGATTATTCACCAAATCGGTGTCGTTAACCGTGTAAGTAAAGATATCGGAAATGCCACCAACGCCGGTAGGCACCTGGTAAAGCAGGACCTGGTGCGACATGATTCCTTCATCAGTGATTGCCTGCACGCTTTGGGCATTATCTAGAACCATTACGGTGCCTTCGGCCGGCGTGGAGACATCGATGATCTCGAAGCGAGAACGCGGCGCTGCGACTGGATCGAGATTACCATCCAAGTCATTTACGAGGACATCCAGAGCATAATACTGAATACCACCGATAGTCACGACTGGAGGATCATTATCCCCACCAGCTTCGGTCTCGAGGTAGTCTTCCACGACTTCGTAGGAGTCGAAGTTCGCCCCAGCAACTGGGTCAGCCATGATATCGAGCGAGACGGTACCGCCAGTCCAACGCGAGATTTCAGCTGTTGACGAACCTTCGAAGAAGGTGGCGTTCACGTTTGCATCGTTGAAGACTTCACCGTTTCGAGCCGTATTATTGAACGAGCTCACCAGGTCGTCTGGATCGGCACTTTGCGGATTGTCGGCGACCACGACGCTGAAATCGACAGTCCCTTCGGCAACGGTCGTAAATGTAAGCGTCGCAACCAATCGACCTAGTGCTACATCAGTCACCCCACTGGCTTGTGATTGACCGCCGATGAACCGCAGTGTGTTCGGCTCGGCATAGTCGATGAAGTCCTGTGCACCGTTTAACGCACCATAGGGCGTAACATTATTGGGGGTGTCGCCCGTATTTTCGGTAAACCCTGTCCCCAAAACGATGCCTGTAGCCGGGTCTAGCGTCAGGAGCGATGCATCGAAACTGATGTCGACATAGACCGCGTCGATGCCGGATGGGGTGGTGGAGGTATCTTTAACCCACACCTGGAGCTCGAAGCTCTCATTCAAATCCGCTTGGCCGGTCTGCGTTTCATCGACATTGCCACCGGTGGTGATCAGGCGGAGATTCACGTCGGCACTGAACGTGTCATCGGCAAGTTCCCCTTCCAGCGACAAAGCGTCCATCGCGGAAAGCAGGTCGCGGTTGGTCAAGCGACCGTCATTGTCGACGTCGAGATAAAGGGTTTGTTCCCCTTCCAGCAGGCTGCGGGCAACCGTCTGTTTCGTCTGCAAATTCGAGAGCAGCGTATCGACGTCCATTTGGTCGAACACGCCGTCGGCGTTGACATCGTGCGGCATGTAGTCGTTATGGACGGCGGAAAGCACATCCCCCGCCAGCATAGATCGAGACTCCAACGGTTCCATGCGGCGAATCGCTCGCTGACGTTTGGCTCGCTTGTTTACTTTGGAGGGAACGCGGTGCTGGCGGCTCTTGTTCTTTTTCATGGCAACCTACGGCAACCTATATTTTCGATTAGGCAAGTAGCAAAATAAGCAACTTAGGAAATTCAGGCTATTTAATCGGCGTCATCCAGACTAATTGGGTAAATTTGCCTTTGCAAACTTTTTCTTACCCTCGTCAGATCCCTAAATGGGGGCAAATCCCCCACGATCCGCAAAATTTTCCAGTTACCTAGCCACTTGGTCGCAGCTTGCCGGGCAGAAGTTCCTCGCGACTTGAAGAAAAGATTCCAAATTTCCCGGATTTGCGTTCTCTGCCGGAACTAATGGGGCCTGAAATCGTCCAAAGCAATGGCTTGTCGTGAGATCTCTGGGGTTACAACCGGTATAACCCCTAAAGTCAGAACTACCAGGAGTTTACGCGATTGCGTTGGCCAGACTCGCAATTACGCTGATACCTAGGCATTCCTGCTCGCGGCAAGCCCTTCGTCGCAAGTCACCCTATTTACCCTACATGTCTTGGAATTCTCTGGGACATGAAGTTAACGCGCAATCGCCATGAAAAAAGCACGTTCCCGCTCGGCATCTAAGAATTCGATTCGTCGCCACTGGAATCATGTTTCGCGCCTCGAACAGCTCGAAGGACGCGAAATGCTCAATGCGACGACGGAGCTCGTTTCGCTGCGTCTGGCCGCCACGGACCTGCATGGAAATCCGATCACGCAGATCGAACAAGGTGAAAAGTTCCTAATCAAGGCCTACATTGATGACCGCCGCGACGAACCCGAGGTGGATGTTACTCCTGTACCAGGCAGTATTTCCTCAGACGCGGTCGGATTCTTCAGCGCCTATTTCAACGTCACCTTCGATTCCGCTGGCTTTGACTTCGATCCAACCTATGGTCAGGGCGGTGTTATGTACGGGCCGTCAATTAACCCCGTCTACTTAACTCCCCCTACGCCAAACGTCGAATTCGATGGCTACATCGAACGACTAGGCGTGGAAAACCTGAATATCGGTGTCCCCGGCGAAATTGAAATCCTCTCTTTTAGGATGATCGCCCAGACGCCCAACGTTTACGACATGGCGGAAGCGTTCATCCCGCACTTCCATTTTGACGTTGCGGATATCTTCGAAGACCCAAATGAGCTCGAAGAGGATTGGGAACCCATTTACGTCGATGGTGTTCCTCAACTGGAACGCCTGACGGGTTCAGAATTTACCGCGGCGACGGAAGATGACCATTTCGCTCTGTATCAATATGCAACGAAACCTCTTACCGACGACAGCGAGGTCTACTTCGAGGGAATCGATCTGGAAGTAATCTCGTCCACCGATGCCGACTACGAGTTGCGTTTTGTCACTACCCAAACGACAACCATTGGCGGCGAGGTGAATAGCCTGCCAAGCAGTGTGGTGACCATTGACGAGTGGAATCACTTCTACGTCGAGATCTATGCTCAGGCCCCTGCAGGCAACGCCATTCAGGCTGGCTTCGTGGAATTGAACTACAATCCGGACGACTTCAAATTCATCCGTGCCATTGGCCGTAGCCAAGATCCAACCAGCCTGAGGTACTCGATTACCTCGACGGATGTCGACGAACAGAACGGCACCATCCGCGTCGGTTTCAGCACGCTTTCGACCAACCTTGGCGACGATCGCTACGCACTGATCGGCCGCATTCAGATGCGATCGGACATGGAACTTCCGGTGGACTACACCAGTGGAGAACTGACCTTCACGCCGTCGTCGCAGATCACTCTGACCGATACCAATGCCACGATTATCAATACGACCACCAGCGTATCGGCAATCATCGACGGGTCCGCGACGGCCAGCCACAGCTTTGAAGTGTGGCCGGTAATTTACGATGTCGGAGCCAACGGGGAGGATCGCAAAGTTGGTATTCCTGACTTCTCAGGTTTCATCGGCCAATTCGGCAAGTTCGTCAACAACGATCCGCTGATCCGCAAATTCGACTTCAATAACAGCGGTCGCGTGGACCTGGACGACTTCAGCTTGTTCATCCAAAACTTTGGCGAGTCGGACGCATCTCCAACCACCCGAACCTATTTGCCTGGTTACCCAGGCGACCTGGGTGGTGCTCCACTCATGGCGAGCCGCTTTGTGCTGGAAGGGGAAGCGGTCGATGTCCGCACAGTGCCGCAAACGACAACGTCGACCACGACGCCAACAACCGATATTCCAGAAGACGATACGGCGAGCATCTCAAGCCAGTCCATTGGCACCACACTGCCGTTGACCCAGACTTTGCCGACCGACAACTCATCCGATGATGAGTCCCAGGACAATGCGATCGCTTCACCAGTGGCGGAAAATACGGACGTCGTGATTTCGACGCTTGATGATCAAACCGATTTGATCGTCATGTCGAGCGAAGAATCGGAGTCGCCACTCACATCGGACGAGGATGATCCTGAATTTGCCGAACATGCCGACGAAGTGCTGGCGATCTGGGAGGACGAGAACGCCTTGTAGTTGGCCTAAAGGGCAACCAACGAAATCTGTGACTCGGCCGTTTTGGCAACTCCTGTCCTGTTCCTAGCGAAATCCGCTGGATTAATCCATGTTTCGATCCTCCTCTCATCGACGCTCCGCTTTTCGCGGAGCGAACAAACGGGCTGGTAGTGCAGCGCGTCGATTGCAGAGGATCGAGCACCTCGAATCACGCTTGGCTCTCTCTGCCGTTCCCCTGAACGCCCAACCGTTGGATACCGGTGAATTCATGCTGGGGGACGTCTCGGTGACGGTCGTCTTCTTCGAGTCTGACGGCACGATCGATCCCAGTACCGAAGACTGGGACACGGCGCACACCAATGAAGTTAAGCAGCGCATTGAAGAAGGCCTGCAGTGGTGGGTCGATACGCTCGCACTTCAATCGAGCGTCCATGAATTGAACTTCGAGATCGACTACACCTACGCCGACAACCCGATTCCCATCGGGATCGAACCAATCACACACGTCGCGACCGACCTCGACATCTGGGTCGGTGAGTTCCTCGACTACGTTGGTGCTGAACGTACCGAACGCATCGACAACGACGTGCGACTGTTCAACCACAGCCAGCGGGTAGCCAACGACACAAACTGGGCGTTCACCATCTTTGTCATCAATGCCAAGCACGATGACGAGGTGGGCGATGGCCTGTTTCCTGCCGGCAGCGTGCAAGGCGGTTTCTCGATCGCAGGCGGCTCGTTCCTTGCCGTTCCATCCGAACGTCCCGCCAGCACGATCGCCCACGAGGTTTCCCATCAATTCTGGGCGATGGACGAATACGCGGGTTCTGGGCACTACGATGATACCCGCGGCTATTACAACACACAGAATACGAATGCCTACGACGGCAACCCATCGCAGGGAGACATCGAAACGAGCCTGCTAGGGCACTCCACGCCTCTGATGAATGCCTACGATACCCATACCAGCAGCATCGAGTCTTTTGAGACGATCGGCTGGAAGGATTCAGACGGGGACGGGATTTTCGATGTCTTTGACGTGCCGATCTCGTTTTCGGCAAGTAGCCAGTTCGATCCCAGCACCAACCAGATGCGGATCAGTGGCGACGCTTCGATCGGGGTGCTTCCCAATCAGAACTCCTGGGGCCTGCAGAACTCCGTCACCATCAATCGCTTGAGCCATATTGAATTTCGTTTGGATGGCGGCGAGTGGACAAGCGGTCCGGGCATTGATGACTACACAAGCGAGTTCGATTTCCTGATTCAACTTCCCGACTCGAACCAACACGATATCGAAGTTCGGATTGTTGATGAGACCGGATTGATTCATTCGCAGTCGCTGCTTGCCTCGACAGAACATATCGATTCGACGGCAGTCCATGGCTTCACCGGTTACATCACCCATGACCAGAACGACGACGGCATCTTCAACGCCGGCGAACAGGGCTTGGCAGGCTGGACCGTTGAAGTCGTTAACTTGGCAGGCAATCCCAAAGTAACCCAGACGATTATCGAGCCCGATGATTTCTCTCATGGCGAAATCTTTTACGACCCCATCGGGGGAGTGACGTTAACCGCCGAGGGTTCAGAGATTGCCGAGGGCTTCGCTGACGTTTCGGTCCGCAACAGTTCGCTTTCCAGTACGGGTAGTCGCGGCTTCTACAACTACTCAAGCGGAAGCTGGAGTAATGTCTGGTCGGAGAAGCGCCAGCTAAAGATCACCTTTGACTCGCCGGTTAGTCGCGTAGCGATTGATGCCATCGCAGAAGTCGACGGCGACGTGGGAATCCTGGAGCTATACGACGCGCAAGACAACTTACTGGGACGCTATACGACCAGTCCGCTGGATGGCGGCACGTCGGAAACCATGGTCGTGGAACTAGACGCGGCCGAAGCGACCTACGCGATTGCCCGCGGGCACCTGACCAAAACGAAGGACCTGCAGCGAAGTCTACACTATGTCGGCCTCGACAACCTACAAGTTGGGCGACCTCATACGGCAGTGACGAGCCAGCTCGGAGCATTCACGCTTCCGTTCGATATCGACGGAAACTATCGCCTGAAGGCCACGGCCCCTGACGGCAAAGAAGCATACTTCAGCTCGCTGTCCGAAACCAACGTTTCGTTGATGCCTCAGGCCGGCATGAGCCGAATTGCCTGGTCGGTATCGATCGCCGATGACTCGTGGCATAACCCGCTCATTCAAGCCGACGTGAATCACGATGGAGAGATCAACCAAATCGATTCTGATTTGGTGTTGGGCGAGATAATCAATCCAGAAGTCACTTCCGTTTCATCATCGCAGGGCTACGCGCTCAATACGACGCATACTCCCGGCGATCCTTATTTTGACGTCAATGCAGACGGCCGATTCACCAAGCTTGATCTATTGTCGATACTGGACGCCATCGCATTCCAGGCGGCTTCCCAGGAGGCGTTCGATCCGGAATCAGTCGAGCCCTTTGTGTATCTCCCGTCAAGCAACGCTTCCAGCGTCAGCAACGAGACCGCAGACAAACCGGCTATGCTGACGACAAACAGCTCGGCAGCAGTCTCCTTGGAAGGCGAGTCGATCCTCCCGCTGCCAACAACCAGCGAGAACGACAAGACCCCCGAGGCCCGTTCAGACGCTACCGGAGAAGCCCCGTTATGGGTTGTCGAGTCCCATGATCTCGTTCTACCATCGCAAGATTCTGCCGTGATTGACTCGATTGAGAACGCGTGCGATCTCTCAACTTCATTCAAGCTTCTCGACGATGAAGCAGTCGATGCCATCCTCTCGGACTTGGACGACTCTCTCGACTTGCTTTAGTCGCTCAACCAATTTCCTCGCGGAGCGTACGCGGCCAGCTTCTCCACTGAGATAACGACAGACACGACGCTTGCTTTGGCACTCAGTCAGAAGTAGTGGCACAGCACCGGCGAGGCAGAATCTGCTGGGAGCGAATGTGCAGCGTTCTTCAGCATTCGTCACCGCAGGCCAATGTGGAGGATCGCCGTCGTAACCCATGGCCGACAAGCCAATCACCGGAGTCTTGCCAAGATTCGTGATACCCGGTGGCTCGAAGGTAGCAGGGCAGGGCATCGGCGCAAAAAGAATGCCCGCGGGAATCAACCCACGGGCATTCATCGTTTAAGTTCTAACGGTTTCAGGCAACTAACTGTCGCTACCCGGATCGCTGATCAAGGAGAGCAATTCATCCAGATCGTCCGAGTCGGTATCGTCTTCCGATTCTTCGCTGAACTGCTTGCCATCCCAGCTCGAACTGAGATCACCAGCCATGTCACCGATCAGCTGATCGAATTGATCGTCGTAGCTGGCCGATTCCAAGATGATCGCTTCTTCGCTGAACGAAGCATCGATGACGCTCGTTTCGACTTCCTCGGTCTGAGCGTAACCCATCAACTCAAGTGCGGATCGCATCTGGAGATCTGAGTAGCTCGGGGCGATAGCATCGAAGCTGGTATTCGACACGAGCGATTCGCTTACTACCGGTGCCGTCTTGGCGGCCACGGTCGGAACAGTCGCTTGGCTGGTTTCGACAAACTCGTACGAGCTTACTTCAACCGGTGCCTCGTTACCCGAAACCGCTTCGCCCGAGATCATCGACTGCGAGATCGGTTCTGGATTGCTGGACTGGAAGGCCTGAAGATCCCGGAACAGTAGCAAGTCGGCAGTCGTAATACGGCGATCGTTATTCACGTCCAACTTGGCCGGAACAGTCAGCGGATCGATGACATCTGGCTCAAAGCCAGGCTTGAAGTCACCTTCCGAGGCGCCCGGCGTCATACCCGCTTCGGTCGCGCTGTAGGTGTAATTGCGGTTACGCAATTCTTCCAGCAGCAGCACATAGTCCAAGCTGGTGATGCTATTGTCACCAATCGAGATGGCGGCAGGGTTGAGGTTGTTATGCCATGGGTTCACACCTTCCTCACCAACGGTGATCAAGTAGTCTTCGACTTCCCCATCCTCGGCAAGTCCAGTAGGCGTTAAACCACCGGTACCACTCAAGCGGAAGCGAGCATAGGTATCACCCAGCAAGGCCGTACTTGGCACGTTGGCCACGGTAATCAACTGGCCAAGCCCACTCGACGACCCAAGTGGATCAACCGCATCCTTACTCAAGGCCACACTCACGATGATCTGTTCACCAGCGTCTTCAAAGTCGCCGTCTTGGTTGAAGTCGACCCAGGCATCCAGGAAGCCAAACGAGGTAGCTCCGGTAGGTGCCTTGGAGGTGACGTAGATCTCGTTGTTGATACCACTACGCAACGTGAAGTCGAGGAAGCTGCCCAGGTTGTTCGGATCTTCCGTACGGATGTAAATACCATCGTCGGTCGAACCATCACCGTTGGCATCCGCCGAAGGCTGACCTTCGATTTCCGCATCAACGCCTTGGCCCAGGTAGAAGTTCTCGATCAGGTTGTGACGAGCACCGTCCGAAGCCAACAGCGTGCCGTAGCTATCGGGGGCGTCACCAAAGTCGACCAGACCGCCAACTTGAATCAGGAAGCGAGTTTCGCCGACAAGCGTCCCCGTGCCGTCGTCAAACTGGTTGTTGAATTCGATCGGGTTGTCAGCGATGTCGCGGATAACGTATGGCGAGGTTGGATCACTTTCGAGCGTGACCTTATACAGTACGCCTTCCTGGAACACACCCGAGATCGGAATGAGTCGGATGATGTTATTGGTGGCGTCGTAGTCGAAGGTGTAATCGACACCCAAGACAAGGACACGTGGAGTGTCACCAGCCAGGATCTCGAGGGTCACCGAATCAGCGGTCACGGTCGAGTCGTCGATACCGGTACCTTGGATCTGATCCGAGATTTCTCCTTGATCCAGCAGTTGGACCGAGATGTTGGTCAGCGGACCGTCAATCCATTGAACCACGTCTGGCGTTTCGTCCAGGTCGCGATCTGCGGCGTCGTTGTCCTGCGGGTCGATCAGGTAACCGGTCGGACCGGTGAAGTCAGCTCGATCGTAAGCACCGATGTCGCGGAATGGCGTTTCACCAACACCCGGTTCACCGGAACCGCCGACCACGTTCGGATCATCGACGCGAAGCTGGCCGGTAATATCGCGTTCTGGAGCCAACAGCGGAGTGCTGTCGATTCCAAGCGGGTTAACCGACGAGCTGATCTCAGATCGTTCCTGGATAGCAGTCACGGCCGAGTCGATCGCTTCGCTACCTGCTTCCAGGTAGAAGTTCTTATTGGCCGCATCGACAAACAATGGGTCGCCGGTGTTCAGCGTAATGGCCAGGTTACCGTTGCCACCGAAACCAGTCACGTTCGTTCCGTTGTCTTGATACAACGTTCGAGAAATGACCGTGTTGGCGACAGAACTTCCATCCACCGAGATACCGGTCGAGAAGTTCGCGACAATATTATTCAGCAGCGTTGGACCGACCGATTCTTCAATCGTCACGCCCGTGTCACCGACACCGGTTCCATAAAGCGTGTTGTTGATGATGCGTCCAAACGGAACGGCACCAGCGGGATTGTTGATCGGATCGCCACTGTAAAGGATAGCACCCTGAGCACTGTCGTAGATCACATTGTTCACGACAGTCACACCAGTGGCCAAACGCCGCGTGTTCTCAGCACCCGGAATGGTGATCGGAGCACCCTGATGCGGACGATTATTGCCTGCACCGGCATCGGTAACCGTGGTTCGGCTACCAGCGTCGATCAACACGCCGTAGTTGGCCGAGTTCGAGATCATATTCGAGTGAATAATGATCTGTCCCTGGTCACGGTGACGATTCGAGTCGCCGACCAATTCGAAGCCTGCCAGTTGGTCATGACGCAGGATGTCTAGGGCAGGCGTTCGACTAGCCGATTCAGCGTTCGCTCCAGTTGCAACATCCAAGGAGTTTGTGGAGGTAATATTACCCAGGTCGTCACCCAGCGTGATATCCAGGGTATAACCACCTTCGTACGTCCTAACCTGGCGACCAGAATCATTCTTCGGCACCTTGGTCAGATCGTATCCGACTGGTGCAGAAGCCTGGTTGCCGTTGGATGGCAGTGGAAGCGTGTTGCCCGAAACCGCAACGAAGTAGGTACCGGCAGTGGCAGCGGTAAAGCTGTAGGTATCCATGCCGACGTTATTAACAATCGAGGTCACCATCTCGGTGAAGGTTCCGTCGAGGTTATCCAGGAACAACTTCAGAATACCATTCAGACTTACCAGGTCGCCAAAGTCGGTCTGTAAGTCCATTTGCACCTCTTGTCCGACTTCCATGGTGAATTGGAAGACATCGATATCGGCGAAGCCATCCATTTTCTCGACAGGATCGTTGTCGCCGATCTCGCCGTCGATGGAAACGAAGTGACTTTGGCCTGCGAGGATCTGATCCCCAACCAGTCCGGTATCGAACGCTTCGCGGAAGGAATCATTCGATTGAACGTCGTATTCCAGGCGAACCTTGTCGGAAGTGGTCTTCGCGGAAAGGTCGACACGGTTGCTCGTCGTGATGCCACTGCGGGAATTCACTTGAGCGTAGACACCTAAACCACCATTCGTCGAGCTGATCAACGAGCGGGCGATTTGCCCAGCGTGATCGTTGATCGCATTCATCAACTTGACTGCAATATCTGCCTCGGTGTCCGTGTTGTAGAACCCGATACTGTAGATATTGTTGTCGGCGTCGTAGGCGGTTCGCGAATTTGTCCCTGCCGATCCGCGTTCCTGACGTTCCGTAATCGAGGCCAGATCGAAGAACTCGAACGTGACCCAGTCTGTCCCGTCACCGACCCGGATGCGGTCCGTATTACCAATCACTTCACCGGAAGCCGTCAGCACCGTATAGCTACTGTTCAGACGGTCATTCGTATCAAAGGTGAAGCCACCCAGCAGCAGCAGATTCCCAGGCGAGAATGGATCTGGAATTCCGTAGTCCGTACCACGGCGAATTTCCAACTGGTAGTCACCGGTGAGAACTTCAAAGTTACGCAGCTGCTGGTTATGGATGAAGGCGGAGTTGGTCGACGCTGCCGTCACCATTTCACCACGCTCGGCGAAACCAATGATAAGGTCGTCGATCAAGGCACCACGATTCTGGTTGTCCTGACCTCGTGCACTGCCCCGAGCGCTGAAGCTGTCACCCATCAGGAAGTCGTCGTAGCCCAAGCTGCTGTTATTCACATTGAACTCGTAACCGTTACCGAAAATAAACTCTTGGAAACGGTTAAAGACGATATATCCCTGGGCAACCGAATCCGGTGCCATGGCCAGGTTCATTTCATCCTGTGTCAACGATGCCAACTGGCTGGCACCCGTGGAACTGTTGTAGAAAATTTCAACATTGGTGCCATTGGTAAGGGCAGAGCTACCAACGACCGTCATACCCCAGGCGGCATTTACCGGACTAAGGTCGTCGATACCTTGAATGTTGAAGGTATCGTCCGACTCGGCAAAGATCTGGACACCAGGCATGAACTGCCCCAGGATTGCGGCTCGCGTCAATTGGCGAATCTCGCTTGCCGAGTCAGTGCTGGAGAAGACGATCGGAACGTTACCAAGCGTCACGTCCGCGGCATCGAGAACGTATTCATATGTTACCGCAGCACCACCAGCGGTTGCCTGGAGCGTGAAGGTATTGCTACCGGCAGGTGCCAACGGATTGAACGCATCAGCAATTCGAGCACCACTGTCAAACGTGAACGACTGACCCTTGTTGTACTCGAACGTCGTCGTTCCGCCGTTGATCGCGTCGGTAACGGTAAACGTTTCTCCGTCCGCGATCTGAGAACCTTGCAACACGCGAAGTTCTTCGGTTTGCAGAGTAGTATTTGTTGGCTGGTGGACACCACCTAAGTTGATCGAGCCACCGGTCGAGTAGTCAAACCGCAATCGCAGGTTGTCTTGTCCAGCAAAGGCAGCCAGGTTGACGCGAGCTTGTCGCCAGCCAGTGTTATCGAACAGTGGCTGAACGCCTTCGGTTCCCGCAGAGCCATCGGCCCGAGTGCCTTCTGAAACGGAAGCCTGGCCCAACTCGAATTCATCTAGGGCAATGCCACTTCGGAAGTTGTTGTTGGTTGCCAACAATTGCCAATCCCCTTCGTCACCGGCAATGTAGACACGCAGAGTATCTCGAGCGGCACCGCCTTCGACCCCATCGGTTTGCAGGTCGTAGTTGAAATACAACGTTGGCAAATCGGCCGCGTTATAGCCATAGAGGCTAAACGAATCCGTAATAACCGTACCGTGGGCATCGCCCGGGAAGTCGTAGTTAGCAGTGGTCGCGTTCCCGTACTGTGCATTATTCCCGAACACGGCATCCGTGTTACCGAAGTACAGGCTCGACCCACCCGTGGAGAAGTCGCGCGAGTTGTCGACCGGAACCGTGATTCCGTGTCCTGCTTCGGTGCCACCAATACCATTGATGTTCCAGAGGTTTTCGTTCAGCGTTCCAAAGTCCAACCCATTGATACCTGTGATTCCGGTATTAATGCTCGACTGACCACCGTGGAAGACGAACTGCTCATCCGCCGAGTCGCCCGCACCATCTGGTGTGAACGCAACGATTTGACCACCGGTGGTGATACCGAATAGGACGTCGCTGAAACCGGTATTACCTCCAGCTCGCGAAGGTCCAACGGCCAGGCCCGAGAAGCTGAGCCCATCTTCGCTGATGCCAAAGTTAAGGAAATTGGCGTTGATGTCACCGTTGGCATTGTAGCTGAAACCACCACTGCCGTTGGTCAACTGGAAGACGCCACCGTTGTTGGTCACGCCGTACAGTTCATTTCCAATCCAACCCAAACCTGTAACCAAACCACCGGTTGCCTGGCCACCGACCGTGAACGGTGGATTGAAGGCTGCACTGGGGTCGTTGCGAGTAATATTGATCGAAGCATTCGTGTCATTGAATGCAACGACGGCGGTATCCAGACCGTTCACCACGTTCGAGCCGTTCTGAATGCCACTGACACTAGCGATCGCGGTCGCTACGTCGATGTCGGAGAAACCGGCTCCAATCGGCACAACGGTTCCGCCCGTTTTATCCGCTCCGGACACTGCGCTGAAGTTTGCATCCAACAGCGGCGAAATGTCAACGTTCGAGTTGAACGTAACCGGCACACCGGTGTCATCAATGAAGTTAAACCGGGTACTGTTTGCTTCACCATTGGCATCCAGGTTGACGCTAACCAGGAGGTTGGTGAAGCCGGCTGTATTTGCCTGATCGACCGCGTCGCGAATCGCTTCGGTGACCTCAAGGTCGGTAAAGTTTTCTTCAACGTTGACGACAATCTGCGATGCGTTCGAGAAATTGGTGTAGTCGCCGGAGGTCGTGATATTACCAACGCCCACCCCGCCCAGACCGCTCACGGCCGAGTCGCCCGTCAAGGTAATCCGATTGGGGATCGTACCGTCGGCAGCCACATTGAAAGCCGCAGTGTTGATAGCACTGACAATCTGGGCTTGAATGGCCGCGGCATCGTAGCTGGAATTGTACGAAACGCGTACCTGGTTCGTTCCCAGCGGCAGAAGCTCACTCGCATCGCCCGTCGGCACTTCGTCAAAGATGAACGTTCGGATTTGACCACCCGTGCTGGTGATCTGGAAAGTCTTGCCTTCGGTGATTTGACTCACGTCAAAGCCCGACACGTCAATGACTTTACCGGTCTGGAAGACGATATCTTCCGTGTCCGATCCGACCAATTCAAAGCTCAGGCCATCGTAGACAAACTGGCCACCGAGCGGATTGAGGTCAAAGACGAACTCGTTCCCGAAATCCAACTCGTACACGACCGTACCGTTGACATCAGTCACGGCAAAGTTCATCCCGTCGGTCAATGTCGCGATCGGAGTCAGCGGAGCCCCAGTCGTTGCCCCCGCGACTTGAATCGCGTTGCTGGCACCCTGAGCATCGAACGACGTATCAACCCGTCCAGTCGGCGTCGCATTCGACTGACTGGGATTGTTCGTAAGAACATTCCCGACATTGAACGCGCCTCCAGTCAACAGGTTCTCCGGCGTACCGAGTTGAATGCCGTCATCGAATTCACTGGCATCCATCTCGAACAACATATTCGAGGTCGGGGCGGTAGGACTGCTGCTATTGCCACGATTACCGATCGCCCAAAGCTGCAAGTTAGCGGCACTCTGATTCGGTCCCGGAGGATTTTGGAAGGTCGTGCCCAGGAACTGATACCCAAAACCGACACCACTAGCGACGTTGTTCGGATCGGTCTTCTGATCGAGATACAACTTGCCATCCGCGGCCTGATAATAGGTCGCCAGACCGTCGTCATATTGATCAACAATCGACGCATCGCCCGTGTCGATGGTCAGGAAGTTACCCGATTCGGCATCGGTAATACGGCCAGTCCTGTCGACAGAGTAAGCATGAAGCAAACCGTTGGGCGCCATGATGACGTCGCCAACACCGAAGCCGAACGTACCAATATTGGCCTCTTGAGCACCGGTAAACGGATCAACCGCGAACAGGCGTGTTGTGGTGTTGTTGACGGCCTGCGTCAGGAACAGCGTAAAGTCGCCCAGGACGTACGGGTTGGCGTTGGAGTTGTCGACGATGCTCGTCGAATCAGGCGCAGCCGGCGTAGAATAGAAGCCACTGCTGATGTGATCTTCCACGATTCGATGCACCGAGTTGATCGGTTCCAAACGAACCAGCGTATTGGTCGCGTTCGACTGGAAGAACTGATTCATCTGAATCGAAGTTCGTTCCTGCGAGCTAACGGCGACATAGTAAGTAATCGGGTTATCAGGCGTACCCGCTGGCAGCATGATCGTGCCCAGGTACGGGTCACCATTGCTATCGGAACCTCGACTTAGGTCAGCCAGTTCATCGGCATCCGGGGTCTGTGGGTGAATCAGATCATCGTTCACCGCACCACTGTCGCTGATGAAGATCAACTGACCGGTGGAGCTATAAACCGAAACAATCGTATTCGCGTTGCCAAGAGAGTTGGCGTAATCGAGATCGATGACGAGCGATCCCCATTCACTGGTAGCACTCGTACCACCAATGCTTTGAATCGCATCGAAGTCGAATCCAACTTGATACCAGTCGACATCGGAACCGCCTGTATCTAGATTACCGGCAACGCTGATCGCAGCGCGGTCCGAGTTGAGGACATTCCCCAAACCTTGAGCGCCACCGAGCGTCCCATTGGCGCCACTGATTTCGGACGACTCACCCAGCACTGGCGAATGGCCTGGCTGACCGTAAATCGCGATACCGTTCTCGGCGTAGCGAATGTCGGCAAACTGAATCGACGAACCAGCAAGCTCATCCACTTCACGCAACCGGACGTTGAGCTGATACACACCATTGGTGTTACCGGCTTGCACGTTTCCGTTGACCGAAGTCAAGTCATCGGTATTGGCACGAACGCGAATGTGGTAGGTACGAGCCGTTCCCGTCTGACCTGGCAGCACGACTCGCATACCGGCGTCGCGCGGGTTGGTCGACCAGAAGTCTTCTTCGTAGAAGCCCGACTTCTGCAGTGGATTGGTGACCTTCAACAGCGAGTTCTGGCCATAGAAGCTATTGCCAGACTGATCGTAGGAATTGGTCGAGGCAGCCAGCACGTTACCGTTACCGTCTACCAGTTCGACAACCGCATCCAGGTAGTAGCTCGTTCGATCGAGGTCGAACCATACTTCGGTACCCGGTTCGGCAACGAAGCTGTAGACGTCGACGTCTGATTTGTTGCTGAGATAACCGTTGACCTCAAAGCCCAAACGACGATTATCATCGCCACCATACTCATCAGGAGCCAAGCGTCCCAGCGACTGGGCGGTCTGCGGAGAGCCGTTCACGCCCTGACCGGTCAGGTTATTGGCTTCCGCTTCAACAATCACCTTTACATTGCGATCATTGGCGAACTGATCGATGGTCAGGCCTTCCCACGAACCAGGCAGCGGAATCGCAGCACCTGCGTCAACGCCGGCAATACCGTCGTTGTTGGTGTCGTTCTGAGCCGTTCCGTTTTGCGTGAAGCCTGCACCGACGGAATCGTCACGCACGTCGGTGAAGACCACGGGGAACCCAGGCTGGCCAACCACGTGCAGCATACCACCGATACGATCATCGATATCCAATTGGCGGCCGGTCGCCACAAAGCCGGCATTCGCACCCTGCAACTTCACCACCAAGCTTTCGGTAGCCGAGCTTTCCAGGCGGATACCACCGTAGGTGTGGAAGTCGGTCGAGTAAATCGTGCTGAACAAAGCATGGACGATGTCGGTATCGTCCCACACGCTTTGCGTGGTCAGCGTGCCACCGCGAACGACCATGGCATTCAGATCGTTGTCGGTGAGCAGGTTGCGGCGAATGAGTGCACCCTGGTTGTCACCCAGACCACGTTGTCGGTCGAGGTTACCGGTCGAACGGCCCCAGTCGACGATCAGGTCGTAGCTCAACGAGCTGGTATCAACGTTCAAGACGTTGGCATCGTTGAAGCGGAAGTTATTGGCGACAATGATCGGCTGCGAATCACGGACAAAGATAACCGCGTCGCCGTTGCTCATGTGGCCATTACGAGTTGAACCGCCGACACCCGCGCCCTGACCATCTTCGTTGTACTCAAAGATCGAGTTCGTGACACGGACCTTGGCCTGGTGAATTTCAACTACGTTGAAGTGGGCCTGGCCGCCGTCGATATTCGATTCGCCACCGCCGTAGGCCAGCACGGCATTGTCGATACTACCACTCGATACGTGGGCGAAGTAGATACCGCTCCAATCGCCAGCCGCTGGCACCGTTAGGTCGCCATCATTATTGGTATCGAACGTACCACCAAAGCCATAGCGATCGTCACGCAGCGACGTGAAGACGACTGGTCGTCCAGCCGTACCTTCGGCAATGAAGCTGGCTCCCATCTCGACTTCGATTCGACCAGCGTTGAGCTTAACGACAACGTTGGGATCGACGACCAGGCTCGAATCGTAGCGGGCATCGTAGATGACATCGACGACAATGCCGCCGTTACCACCCGCGTAGGATGCCGTGTAGTTACCGCTGATGCGAATGTTGCCATTGGTCGCGACGGGATCGATATCCAGGAAGAATGGACCACCGAATGCAGGCGCGACAAACGCCTGCTCTAGACGGAAACGCGTAATCAGAAAAGCGATCTGCTCTGCCAAGGCGGCTTCCGTGAAGATCCCGGTAGAAACTCCACCTGTCGGAACAATCTCAACACCTAAGTCGGTGTACATCTTCATATCATCGAGATCGATCAGATATACGGTATCTCCGGTTGCCACCGTAGGATTCGTCGAATTGACAAACTCGATAACCAGAGTACGTGTGTCTCCCTCATCCGATACCGCGTCGAAGCTCAACGTCGAACCTGCGGTGACTCCCGAAAGGTGCGGAACCTTAACTTCGACTTCAGCGGTTGTTGAGGCACCGCCTGGTGTCGAGTTGATGTGCAAGGCTTCCTGGATCACGTAGACGATATCGGTATCATCGAAGCGAGCCGCAACCGTCAACTCTTCCAGTGGAGCACCAGGTGCCGAGACAATCCGCACCAACATACCGTTGACCGAATTCTGAACGACACGGTTACCGAAGATATCAGGACCGACACGGGTGACATCTGGAGTAAACGACGCCGGAGCACCATTGAAGACGGTGTAATTTGATTCCTCGAAGCTGTTCGGATCAGCCGACAACGCAGCACCCGAGCTCAGACGGATAATGTTGTAGTTGATCGTCGGCCGAGCTTCTTCCATGTAGATCGGAGCCAGCGAAACGTCGGCACCATCGACTTCGGCGATACCGCCCGCATAGCGGAATTCGGCACCGATCACCGAGTTCAGGAAGATACCAGCATCCTCAAACGTACCTCGCGACTGCTCGCGATCGACTTCTTGATTGAAGAGAATACCGCCCCAATTGCCCGGACCAGCGTCAGCCGAGGTGTAGCTTGCATGACCGACCAACTCTGCGGTCGGATCGTTGAGCAAGGTCGTTTCACGGTACGAAGTCAAAGTCACGCGACGATTCGTGCGTGCGTCATCCTGAGTAACCGTACCTCCGGTTTGAGTATTGGGATCGTAGCGTTCTGGAATACCCAGGATTTGCAGTGCAGCAAAGCTGCGATCATCGACGACCGAAGTACTACCAACTTGAATACTGGAGTTGGCAAACTTAAGAATTGCTCCTTCGTCGATCATCATGGTCACCCCTTTGGGCAACACGATATCGACACCATCTTTAAGCGGAGCGTTGTTCAGCGGATTACGACCGATCAGGTAGGCAATATTGTCTGCCAGCGTATCCTGATCGTCGCCAACGGCTCCGAGGCCGATCACGCGAATCACGTCGCCACGGTCGGCGTTTTCAGCAGCCGTAATGGCGGCACCAATGGTGGAAAACGGCTGGGTGATCGAACCGGTCTGGGTCGTTCCGGTGTAGGTTGCGTCGACAAATAACGTACGTGGTGCGGTGTTCGAGAGGCCCGTGTAGGTCGAAGGCTCGGCACGGAACCAGAAGTTGAACGCACCACCGGCGGTACCGTCGAGATCGCCATCAATCGCAGCACCTGCGGCGGCACCGCTGGTCACGACGATCGACTGTGCCAGAATGATACCTGGATCCAGGGTGATCGGATTGTTGGTGGCCAGGTTTCGCAGTTCGATACGATTACCGGTCGACGAAGCCACCACGTTGAAGCTGGCATTGTTGATCGCACTGACCAACGCCGAAACCACTTCGCTTTGCAGCATTCCAGTCGTCAGTGCAACCCGCTCATTGTTCGAGTTGTTGAGATTGCTATCGAAGTCAATTTCGAAGGTACGGGTGATTTGGCCGTCACGCAGGATGATCGTTTGACCATCACTGAAGCCTGCTCCGCCCGTACGAACAACCATCGTGTTGAGCTGCGAAACCGTTGCCCCGGTGTCACGAATCGAGTCGTTCAAAGTTGGAGCGAACCGAATTTGCAGTTGGTATTCGCCTTGCGAGGTACCACCGAACCCGGAGTCTTCGATGTTTGGATCGTAAACATCGTTGCCACTAGCCGAGACACCGATGAAGTACGTTCCTGGTTGTAGCGTGATTTCCAGGAAGGAGTCTTCGCTGTAGTAGTCGTTGTTACGTGCCAGCGCGGTGTAGGAACCGTCACCGTTGAGTCGATACAGCGTCAGCGTCGCATCGAGTCGGCTTGAATCGGCCAGGCGTTCGGCAACGATTTCCGCCGACAACTTGCCTGATTCGGTCAAGTCGAAGCGGTACATATCGATATCGATCACGTCCGGACGATAGAGATGCTGCAGGTGGGTGATGTCGAAATCACCCGGCAAGAGTGATTCCGCGGCGATCCCGAAATTCAGATTGCCATCGTCACCCATGATTGTGCCCGGTGGCAGATCGTAGGTGTGATCCAAGCCCAGCAAGTGACCGATTTCATGGAAGGCCGTCTGTTGCCACAAGGCACCGACTTCATCGTCTCCCGGTTGATCATGGTCGGCAGTCTCCATGATGGCGAGGCCAGACCCAGCCAACCCGATTGGGCCATTCGGACCGGTATCAATGCCAGGGCTCAAGCCACGGAGGTCACCGGTAACAACACCCAATGCGGCAACAATATCGCTGGGCACTTCGACGAACTCGATACCAGCATAGAAACCGTAGATCTCGAAGACCTCGCGGGCTCGCTTCTTCTGCTCTTCGGTAATCTGGTTCTGAAACGGCTCGCCGGTTGGGCTGGCCGGATCCGTACCGTATTCGTCTGGGAAGTTGTAGGTGAGAACCGTGACACCCAAACCGTTGGCATCACCACCTCCAAGATGGAGTTCGCCGCCCAGTTCGATATCGCGATGCCCCGGTTCGTCATTACCACCGGGCAGATTGATATTGTACGGATTAACGTTGCTAATTTCACCACGGATCACCAGCGCTTGGGTACGATCGACGATCAGGCCAGTCGACTTGCTTCCCAGCACCATGCTCACACGGTTGCCGTCGGTACCACGAAGCTGAGAACGATCTGGACTAAAGCCAACAACCGTATCGGCGCTAACCAGGAATGTTCCGGAAGCCTCGGCATTGATCGCGGCACGAATGGCGATGGCCAAGTCGTTCGTGGAAGACCCCAGACCGCTGATATCGATCGGAATGTTCCCAGGTGTGAAGTCCAAGATGTCATCGGTCAACTCGAACGTCCGTAGATTGCCACGTCCATCATCAATGGTGAAGGTAGTATGATTGACGTCGGCCTCTAGGTCACCGTCGACGTCAATGGTGGCACCACGCGTGACTCGAAATTCGTGGTTGCCAGAAAACAAGTTCGTAGGATTGGCGGTGGTACCGTAATCCTCGAAACCAGATTCGTTCTGCAATGTACCGATGAAGCTCGACAGGTTGGTCGCTGTGTCGAAGCTCGAGTTCTGCTCAGGTGCTTCGGTGACCAGGTCAAGGATCTGCGATCCCTTGCTGGCGATACCGCGCACGCCGACTTGCAGACGGAAGACCGTTGCGTAGCCGGCGTTGGAATCGGCCGTGCTGATGAGTTCTTCAATGGGATCAGCAAACTGCAGCATTGCCAGGTCGAGGTCGGCGTCGTAGATGACACTCGTCGGATAGAATGCCTGCGAATCGTTCCCCAGTCCCAAATCGTTATTAGTAGCCGTGCTGCTGCTGTCGGCCCGCTGGAACGTCAGTTGGTAATAGTCGGGATTGGTCGCCAGAGTCGGGTCGAGATCGTCGTCGTTGAAGTAGACGTAGATCATGTCCCGTGCGATTTCGAGTTCGCCGGTGGTCTGGTTTCGAGTGACGGGCTGCGGCACAACCGACATCACTTGAGGAGCCAGGTTCAGCTCGAAGTTGCGCGTAAAGGCCTCTGCGGACTGACCTTCCAAGTCCTGCAGCGCGCTGGTGATTTGAATGCGGTAGAGGTCGTCCGGAAGAGCCTCGCCAAATCGGACAACCACCTGGTTTGGCTGATCGCCAATACCGATGAAACCCTCGAAATTCGAGTTGGGACCGGTGATCTGAACGTCGTCAGCCGTGCCCAGTTGACCGTCCAAACCAGCGCGGAAAATCTCGATGCCGTCCGCGAGAGTCGTCGGATCGATCAGGTCGCCAGCGTCGGTGACTTCCGCAAAGTTGAACGTCAGCGATCGCGGCGAAATACCCCGAACATCGTTCTCTTGCAGTAGTTCACCACTGTTGGGTTGAATACCCACAAGTTGCGGAACCACGTCCGAAGCCAACAATTCGCGCTTCTCCAGCGGCTCATGCTTCATAGAGCGCTGTTTGGTCTGACGAAGAAGACGGTTCTTCTTGTTGAGATCACGACGTTGGGCACGGGTAAGCTTACTCGCATGACGAATGGTCATTTGGCAAACCTTTTATCTTCGTTAAAGCTGGAGGCTCGAGTAGTTAGGTTGGACAGCAACATCCTGTCGCGGATCGGGAGACAAGTCCTGAGGCTCACAATTTCAGGGAAGGCAAATGCCAACAGGCGAAAAAGGGAGACATTTGGTAAACCCAAGTCGGATTATAATTACCCAAATTAACACAGCAAATTCTAACGGGGGGGCAACCTTCCATTTCGCCCATTTAACTCAAATTACTTGCTCAATCGGCCCTGGCTATTGAGAGAAATGCCCAACCAGCCAGAAACCACCGCTAAACCATTGCTGTTGTTGTACTTAGGAATCAACTTCCGCCGCATTCTTTGCCGCGGTAGCGGCGAGAAAACAGGGCTTGTCGACGTTTTGACGCCCTGACCTGCGTGCTAGTTCCCGCATTTCCCCTAGAATCTTGCCAATCGAACTAAATCTTAGAGGGGGAACATGCCGACAGGGCGTTCCGGCCGATTGGTCAATCCACAGCACGTATTTTTGCGCAAACCCATAAAAAAAGCCCCCCTAATAAGGGAGGCTTTCTCGAATTGAAAATTGGGCCGAGAATTAATAGCTCAGCAGTTCCTTATCCCACTCTGGGTCAGCGAAGACGTCATCTTCTGCTTCACCTTCGGAGGATGCGAGCTCAAGGTCGTCGCTGTCGCTCCAGAGCAGGTCACTCTGGTCGCTTTCCAGCGAGCTGAAGGCCAGTTCGGTCGTTATTTCATCTGGAACGACCTGAGTCTCAACCGTTTCCGAATCGCCCGTCTCCGAGGCAATCACCAGATCTGAAGCAACGACCTGGAACTTGCCATAAGTTTGCGAGACAGGTGCCGTCGGACTGACAATCGCTTGCTCTTCTTCCACGATCGGAGCCGCAACTTCGATCACAGGCATAGCGGCAAGCGTCTCGACCGATTCACTAACGACCGGTTCTTGCTCCAGCGATTCGCCGTGCGAATTGTAGGTCGCCAGGATATCCGACATCTTCAGCAAGTCGAGTGCTGAGAAGCGTCCGTCGGCATTGATATCGATGAACATGTTGAAGTTCGTCGAACCACTTCCGAAGTTTGGTAGAGAACGCGAACCAGCGGTACGCAGTTCCTTCAGAATCGTAACGTAGTCCAAGCTGGTAATGCTGCCGTCATTGTTGACGTCCGCGGCCTGGGTCTTGTTGTTGAAGGCCAACAGGCTGGCCGAAGCGGGTGCAGCCAGTGGATCAACCGGAGCAACCAAGGTCACCGTGGCGGTTTCCATGACACCAGCGGAATCTTGAACTGTGTACTCGAAGGTAATGTCTTCGGTCAGATCCATGACGCCGGCCGCATCAAAGATGATTCGCGTCCCGTCGGCCGAGACATAAATGTCCAGCGGTGGAACTTCAACCGGGCTGATGTTGGCCACACTGCCTGGGACGATCGTCAGCGAGCGATTGAAGAAGCTGCTGTCGTTGGCCAAGACATTGAAGACCTGTCCGTCGGTGTCTTCTTCGTAAGTGAAGACATCGTCCAGAGCGACCAGGCCGTTGTCAGGATCCTGGCTGATGAAAACTTTGTAGTCTTCGATTTCACCGAAGGAATCGTCTGCCGTTGCGCCGATGTTCAGCGTTGGACCAACGCGGAACCGCATGTTGGCTGCCAGGCGAGCGGCATCCGGCAGAACCGAGTCGTCAAAGACCGTGGATGGGATGCTGAACGTGTAGTCAGCCTGTCCCGGAGTCAGCTTGACGTTGGTAAAGATGCGTTCATTGTCCGTGAACACATTGTCTTTGTTGAAGTCGAGCCACGCGTTCATGACGACATTGTTGTGAACGACACTCGAAGTGATGGAAACCGTGTTGGTTCCCTTCTGAATGCCGTTTCCGAAGAACACACCGTCGTCAGCGATGGGGCTGGCACCCAGGTAAGCACCCTGAGCGACCGGCGTGGTTCCGCCAAGTCCACTGTCACCAGTATCGGAACCGGCAATCACGCCGAACTCAAGCGGAGCACTCAGCGTAGCCGAACCGTCATCTTCGATGGTCACGAAAATCGGGGTCGTCGTCGTTACGACAGCACCTGGGCTTGGAACCGGCAGAATTTCAAACGTTCCGGAATAGGCCGAACGCAGGACAAACTGACCAGCGGCATTGGCGGTCGCGGTTGGTTCGCAAAGACCAATCAGGCCGTCACCGTTGTAGTCGATGAAGAACTTCGCACCACCGACACCCATTTCGATCGGATCGTGGAAGCCGTCCATGTTCAAGTCTTCAAAGGCCAGACCGACCAGGCCTTGAGTGGTTCCACCAGGGACATCAGCGGCCGGCATCAGTTCGTCATTGTAGAACGCGATGTTTGCGCCAGCGACGGAAATTGGCTCACCGACGTAACGCTGTTCCAGCGTGGAAAGATCACTATCGACGACGCTGTAGTAGTATGTCGCGTCACCGACATCGACCATCGTATCGGTGATTCCCAGCAACTGCCCTTCGACGGTCACTTCAAAGCCGTCAAGAGGATCGAGTCCAGTCTGGGCGATCGCGGTCAAAGCGCCCGTTGGCAGGAAGTCGTGGTAGGCGGTATCACCACCGGAGGCACCCACCCACAGGTCAAGCCCACGATCATTAACGGCATCGGCGATGTTATTTTCAACCGTCGCCCACAAGGCCATTTCCGTGTCCGTGAGGCCATCGGTCACGGCATCTTCACCAGAAAGAATAATGATCAGGTCGTGCGAGATCAATTCATTGAAGACGGTCGGATCAATGAAGTTGATGTTATAGAAGTCGGTACGTTCGTAACCGGTTGCTTCCTGGGTACCGTTGGTGAACGACCAGGCAACATTGCCGTTACCCACAACCGCAATCGAGTATTCCGACTTCGGAATCTCGGTTGCCGTTCCGCTTCCACGCAGGAAGTCGAGGATGGCCTCGTCGTAGCCCAGCTGTCCTGGGTTGGCACCGTCGAGGATGGCATTGTTCGATGCGAAGAAGTTACCGCCAATAGCACCGGCGAAGGAAGTGGTTCCTTCCGGCAATGCGACACCGCAAACATCGACGCCGCTCACACCGATACCAGCACCCAACGCGACGGTCACATTGGCGTCGGTAATGTCGTAGAAGACATTGCCGATGGCTTCAATGCGGAAACGAACCAGGCTGGAAGCGACATTCGGAATGGCCAACTCTTCACTGCCATCGTTGGCCGTGCTGTCGACGACCGTTTCGGTGAAGGTCAAACCGCCGTCGACGGACATCGTAATACGGACGTTCTGGGTATCGATCGGAGCAGCATCCGTACCGGCGACATCCCAGGTGAAGGTAAACAAGTCTCCGCCAACAAGGTTTTCACCCCCAGCTGGCATGGTGAACTGGAACGGGGCACCGGTATCGACGACCGTCACGAGCATATCGTCGTTATTGATTGCCGTGTAAGTCCCGTTGTTATCGCGAACGGTAACACGGAAGTTCAGATCACGATCCGTCGTGGGATAAGTTTCACCAACCGAGAGCGTGTTGTTCAGCACGTCATCGTAGGCGGGGAAGTATCGCGATGGATCGGAGGTTGGTTCGACGAACTTGAAAATCGCGTTCGCTCCGGTATCACCCGATGCGAGAGGAGCTCCGGTACCGGCGTCCATCTGCTCCCAAGAGTAGGTCAACGCGTTGCCTTCGGGATCGGAACCGGTTGCCGTCAGCACAAACGGAGTGTTGGCTGGAATGACGTAGTCGGCACCAGCGTCCACGGTCGGGATCGCATTACCCGTGGTGATTCGCGTACCGACGGTTGGAATCGTGTCGTCGACGTAGCTGATGATTTGCTCGAAGCTAAACGCACTGAAGTACGGCACCGAGTTGGCGGCCACATCGTCGACACCGCAGATACCGGCGTAACCCATGATCGTCGAACCGCTACCTGGCTCGACCGCGGCTCCCGTACCTTCTGAGTTCGGACCGCCACAGTATGACCAGGTATGGTTGGCACTGAACTGGTGTCCGATTTCGTGCGAAACGTAGTCGACATAGAAGACATCGGCATCAAGCACATCGAGAACGGTCGCCCCCATGGCTTTCTGGCCATTCAAACCGACAGGCCCCGGGCCATAACCACCCAGGCCGGCAGGGCTGTATCCAAACACATGACCGATGTCATAGTTGGCCGCACCAATGGCGTTATCGACGGCGGTTTGGTTTTCCGTCGCCATCGTGATCACATCGTTGAACGTGTTCGCGGTGGTGAACGGGTCGGTTCCAGCGTTGGTATAGATGATCTGATCGTTGTTGGCGACCAATTCAAATCGGATACCCACTTCCGACTCGTAGATACCGGTGATTCGGTTGATCGCCGTGGTCACAGCAGCCAGACCGTCAGCAACCGTTCCACCAAACTGTGCCGTGTATTCACCCGTCGCGGAAATGGCCGTGGCGTAAACGCGTAGTTCATCACCGCTGCTGCGAGAGAACGAATCAGCAGTGGTACCGCGGCTCGTCAAATCGAGGCTACTGCTACCTTCATCTTCATGAATGTGAGCATCGATAATATCGTTAACCGATGTCTCAATACCTGGACTGACCGCATCGCTGCGGAAGTACGAAGTGTAGAAGTCATCTTCCAGGTGATAATAAGGATCGATCAGGTACGATCCGTCCTGATTGAGCACCTGGGCATGGAAACCGTGCGGAGTGATATCCATGCGGAGATTGCCATAGTCGTTATCCAGCGAGTAACCGACAAACGTCATGATGTCGGTGTACTTGGCGGCTAGATCGGGATGCATGACGCTGGTCGAGTAGACCGCAAAGCTCTCGAACGTACCATCTGGGGTCGGTAGCTCGACGACGACACCGTCTTCGCCCGAGAATTCGCCAGGGGCCGTTTCGAGCAGGCTACGCATCGCGTCGACATCGAGGGACAACCCTTTATACGTCGTCGCAGTCACCTTGGCATAAGCCCCCGATTCGCTCGCTGGGATCATTTCCAGCGATTCCCACAAATCGGCGGAGAGCATCGACCGAATTTCTAACTGTTCTAACTCACTTCGATGCACGTCATTGTGGCGACGCTTAGAGGATTTACGGTTGCCGCGGCGCTTCATGGAATCACTCCCCTTACGCAGGATGAATCTCAGGTTGTTTTTGATGAAATGGGCGGACAAGGCAAAATGCAAATTGAACGAGCAGTAATGATGAGCATCTGCGCCAGATCAAAAAGAGATCGCAACTAGGCTCAGCAGCGAGCCGCGCGGAAACTCCATAGGATGGCCTTGCCCCGCCATTTAGGTAGTTTGACGGAATATACTTAGACTGACGATAGTTACGAATGTTCCGATTTTCTACCCATTTCCCCAGAAATTGAGAAAAACGATTCCCCCCGACAGGCTGGTATCTGCCGGAGAAATCGTTTTAAGTGTCCATAGAGCGCAAAAAAATAGGGTCGACGTGTTCGTCGACCCTATCAGCAATTCTTCTAAGTCTCGAGTCAGGCCACCCTTACCAGGTGTACTCGAAACCGACCGTTGGACCGTGATAAAGAGCGTTCCCGTTGTCGTTGATGAACGCCTGACGGCCGGCCAGAGCGGTGTTCAGCGGTGCGACGCCCCCAGTCTCGAAGTTGAACGAGTCACTTCCCAGGGCGATACCGTCGATGTAGACGATCTGGTAACCAGCTCGCAAGGTGCCTCGCGGAACGATCTTGAAGGTACTCAGGAAGCCTGCTTCCAGCACCATCGAGCCTCGTCGCGAAGCAGTCGTTTCCTGCAGAACCGTCGCGGCATTGTTCAGGGCAATCGTCGAGTCCTGGGTAGCACGGTTACCGTACACACCCACTTCACCGAACACCGACAAGGTCCAGCGGGTGGTCAGCCGCAGGGCCGAATCCAAACCGACTTGGGCACCGAACAGGTCATTGTCAGCGTCGATCGAGTAGGCCAGGTCGCCCGAAGCACCCATCGTGTTGTAGACAGCGTCGTCATCCACGCGGACATATCGCATACCAACCCACCACGAGCTTTGCCACCAGCAGTTGGCCGAGGTGAAGAAGCGTCGCATGTTCAACTCGAACGAATCGAAGCGATTCGAGGTCGAGAAGATCTGTAGGCTGCCTTGATCGGTTTCAGCGTAACCACCGGCTGGATCAACACCGAAGTCGGAGAATGGCGAGAACAAGTCACCCACACCCTGGACCGTTTGCGACGAAGCCCAGTTACCCATACCCAGGTAGCTGAATTCGAGGTAAGTGCCGGGAGTGAACGTGCGATTGAGCGACATCCGAACGCCACCTTGATTGGTGAAGTCGTAGTTGTCGGTTCCAAACACAGGGTTGTTGGCAGCACCTTGCGAAGTCAGGACAGTCGAACTGTTTCCTGGCTCGAACATGAAGAACGTCGCATCGACGACCACGTCGCACCAGCGAGGAGCACAAGGTCCGCCGTAAGGAGTCATGTCCCAGGCATTGCCAATCCCGCGGCTGAAGCCACAGTAGACGTGACCGCCGGTCAAGCCGCAGCAGTTTCCGCAACCTGCACCGCCGCAAGCATTGCAGCAGTCGTTACCAGCATGTTTGCCCAAGTGACCACCGTGGCCGCCACCCATGCACTGCTGACAACCAGCACCGCCACAGGCTTGGCAGCCGTAGCCGCCCCAGTGGCTTGCAGGCATCACGTTGGGGTCCATCATGGGACCGCCTGGTGCAGCCATGCCGTATCCAGGACCCATGGGCATCCCGTAGCCGGCCTGCATCACAGCACCCGGAGCATAAGCACCGGCCATGCCTGGCATCATCATCTGGCCGTAAGGATCCATAGCGACGTAAGGATTCATCCCTGGCGGCATCTGCGGTTGCATCTGCGGCCCAGGCTGTCCCTCGTCCTGTGGCTTCTCATGCCAATCGCCGTTGGCAAAACTTACCACGGCAGATGAGTCTTGGCCGATCGTCTTCTGACCGGTTTGGTTGGCATAAGTTGTCTTTTCAGCGTTCGCCTGTGCGGCAAATAACACTGTGGACAACGTTAAGGCGGTCCACAAGGTAGTGGCTCTCATGGGTTCCTCTTTCGCAATCGAAAGGCAACTGGATGGCCCAGTGGTCGACAACGGTTGGTGAATTGGCAATCTGTTGGTCGCCCAAGGGCAGACCTCGAGTGCATCTCAGGTTGAATCTTCGATACCTTCAACACAACCAATCGGCACGGAAACGCAGGAAGAACCAACACTTTCGGTACGAGCCGCAGATATTTTGCAAATTAACACGATGCGGCCCCAGCTAGCGTGTCTGATTGGGCTTGCGTAGAGAGCATTGGCCCTAAATCACGCGGTTTCTGCCCGCTGGGCCTTCCGGCTGTTTTGCCAGGCAAGAACGTTGACGGCGATCGACATGACCAGGGCCACGACCCCCACAGCCGCCGTCGCATAAGTCACCACCGTAGGATCCGAGTCCCAGCTAGTGCAGCCGTCGAGACAGTACTTAATAAAGGAACCGGGCAGGGGACTCTCGCCCAGTGCTCGCTTGACCTGCCAATGCCAGTCCGTAAACGGACAGTACCCCCATCCATAAAAGGGACTAAGGACGGTCCACGACGCTAGCGTCAACAAGATCAGGATTAAATGTGCCAGGCGCGTTCTCTCAAACGCCCAACCCAGGGCATTAAATGCGGTCAGAGCGAGGTGAAAGATCAGCAGGAAGTAGTCCAGAAAGATCAGCATTGCCAAGTTTCCCTAGGCACAAGAGTTTCCACGCAAATCGCAATGGAGGCACTGAGTAGACGACGCTGGCCCCTCCATCGATTTGGGCGAATGCCCTTGAAGCCATTTATTTGACCTCCAAAGCAGGGCAATTTTCCGATGCGAGCACTTCCCCCCAACCGCTTTAGGCTTCCCCTTTTTTTTATTTGACACTCCTGTTGCGGAAAACCACAAAACAGCGTCACCACTACCTCTACCGAGTGGCTCAATGGACTCGTTTATACCACATCCGGCAGGGGGTCAAACCAGCAATAACGTACTAACCCCCTTTAATCACGCGTTCAAAAGCAGCTAGGGACCGCAAAACGACCACCGGACATGTAATTAATTTGAACTTGTTGTGAAATATTGCTATAATACGGTTCTCATCTCGTCCTTGTCTTCTCAAATTACGGAGTAATCTATGCGCGCGAAAAATGGATTCACGCTTGTCGAACTGCTAGTTGTTATCGCAATCATTGGTGTGTTAATCGCCTTACTGCTGCCGGCTGTTCAACAAGCCCGTGAAGCCGCTCGTCGAATGAGCTGCAACAATAACCTCAAAAACCTGGCCCTCGGCCTGCATAATCACCACGATGTCTTCGGTGAGCTGCCCGCTGGCGGCGACCACTCAGGCACCGGTGATCGACAAATGTGGGGCTGGGGTGCTCATATCCTGCCATTTGTCGAACAAACGTCTCTCTACGACCAACTGCGTGTCTCTCAGCAGGACCTGAAAGTAACGCTCGATAACACCACGCTTCGCCCGCTAACCCAGACCAAGCTCGACATCTTCATTTGTCCTTCCGATCCAGGCGGACATTTGATGGATGGCGGTAAGATGAATGGTGGTAAAGGTCGCCGTTTCAACGGCCAATCGAGCTTCTCGGCAAACTTCCGCGTTGCCAAATCGAATTACATCGGTGTTTGCGGCATGTTTGATGTCGACCACCGCCGCAACAACGGTGCTTTGTTCCGTGGCAGCGAAATGCGATTCGCTGACATCACCGACGGTACCTCCAATACCTTCCTCCTGGGCGAACGCAATCTGCGATGTGCCCAAGGTGCTTGGGTAGGAAACCGCAACGTCACCGGTGGTGGTGACCAAGGGGCTGACTATACAATGGGTCGCGTGACCAAGCCGGTTAACCACACCAATAACTCGGCTCATCAATGCACCGAAGGGTTCGCCAGCCAGCATCCCGGTGGCTCGCTGTTTGCCTTTGTCGATGGTTCGGTTCACTTCATTGCAGACACCATCGATTACAACAATGCTGGCGTCGATGGTAATGCTCAGAATGGCAACGACGCCCCGCCAAGCTTCAACTCGAACAACCTGGGTACGTATCAACGGCTCGGTGCTCGAGACGACGGAGCTCCGGTCAGCGATTTCTAATCTTCAGATCGTATAGCGTGGAGATCACGGGCAACGCTAGCTTGGTCTCCACGCATTTTTTTTTGCCAATAACGGGCCACGGTTGGCAAGCAAGCATATGTAGATTCTCTGGAACTAGTTGGCACAATTATGAAGCGACTTCTCTACTGTTTCGCGCTGATCCTCTCAACGTCACTTCTGGGCTGTAACGGAAACCAAGAGGGAGTGACAGGCACGGTCACCTTAGACGGACAACCTCTACCGAAAGCTGAAGTGGTTTTCACACCAACAGAAGGGGGCCGACCAGCGACGGCAATGACCGATGCCAGCGGTAAGTACGACTTGGTCTACACCATCGATCAGACCGGTGCGCCTCCGGGAGAATACGTCGTTCGCATTCGTGCGGCACGCACGGAAACGGGCGAAGATGGACGCGACGTCATGACGCCAGAGTCCGTGCCTGCCAAGTACAACGAGCAAAGCCAACTAATCGTTGAGGTGCAGGAAGGCGCGAGCAATCAATTTGACTTCGATCTCGAGTCGGAATAACTCGCTCAAGAAACAATGGAAGGGCAAGCCTGGCATACAGGCTGCCCTTCCGGTCCAATCGCTCCCAGTAGGGAAGGTAGCGGTCTTTAGGGGATCCAGTAAACGGCCCCCACGACGGCAGCAGCCTGGAAGGCAGCACCGCGGGCACTCAGTGGTACCGGTGGAATCAGGTGCGGAGCACAGTTGCCTGGTCGGTAGTAACCCAACGCGTAACGGCACTCGGTCGGTGGATACATGCCCATCTGGTAGGGCAGCAGTACCGCACTTCCGAAGAAGTGAGCCCCTGACAGGGCAACCTGCGAGATCGGTCCGGTCATGTGACCGTAACGTTCCAGGGCTCGATCTTCAAAGTACAGCGGCTTGTGGCACAATGCCGAAGCGGTCCAGTTGACTTCCAGCGGAGCCCAGTGGCGGCCCATGAACGGCTGGTCGGTCCAACCGCATTCGTATGGCAAGTTCCAGTGAGCAGTCAGGAAGCACTTCTCGTCGCTGCCCAGGTCTTGAATACGAATTCGCTTGATTTCGTTGCCATCGTCGATCAGCACGCGGCGATCGCGGATGTCGAGCATGCGGCCATCGGCAATGACTTCACCTTGAATGTTACGCCACTCGCGGGATGGAGCACCCTGCATGGCCTGAGCCTGCATCGACTCGGCAACGGCCGGATCATCTTCATCCGGAGCAAACGGCGAAGAGATGTCGAGCGAGATGTTGCGAATGTCGAAACGACCTAGCTCCGTGCGAATTTCGCGGCAGCTATCCGACTCTTCGCAGCAGTTACGGTCCAGATAGACCTGCTCGCAATCGGCGTCGGCATTGTTGGCGATTTCGGGCTGCGTGCGGAACAGCGGCGGTGGCAGGTCGTTACGCGAACGAGGCGGCGTCATCGGCTGCATCGGCGTGACTTCCGGCATCGGCTTTTCCATCGGAGCCTCTTCCATCGGCATCGGCTGGGTTGGAGCCGGCTGCATGGGCGTAGGCTGCATCGGAGTCGGCGTGGAAGGTTCTTCCAGCATTGGCGACTCGGTCATGGGTTCCGGCATCGGCTCTGGCATTGGTTCTTCGGCCGGACGGCTTGGTGGAGCCGAAAAGCGGCTCGGCGGCTGAACCTGTTGAGCGGTGTAGTGGGGGATTTGGTCGCCGAAGGGATCGTTGAACGGGTCAGCCGGGGGGAGCGTCGAAACGTTTTGAACGACCGAGTGACCGTCAGCAGCGGTCAACTGTACGTGCGAAGCAGGCTGCACCTTGCTGGCAGGCCGCTTGGCGGGGGCGCTGACTTTGGAAGAAGGTCGCCACTTGAGGTGGCTTTGCGCCGTGGTTGTCTGTTCGACCGGTGCCGCTTCCAAAACCGAACGGGGAAGGGCTCGCGGTGCTTGAGCTTCGGCCTCGGCAGCGATACCGCCCAGGATCACGCCACCTTGAACCATCAAGGTGGCAAGCAACTTGAAGCTATTCGTTGTCGTGTGTCTCCGGGCTGTAGTTAGGAGACTCTTGAGTGATCGCGATGTCATGAGGATGGCTTTCCCTAACACTAGCCGAGGTAACTCGGATAAAGGTGGCGTCCTTGCGCAACTCCTCGATGGTTCGCGTTCCGCAGTATCCCATGCCGGCTCGTAGTCCGCCGACCAACTGATACACGAACGCGTTTAAATTACCCTTGAACGGCACACGACCTTCAACCCCTTCGGGAACCAGCTTGCCACCATCGGTGACGCTGCCTTGTCGGTACCGCTCTTTGGAGCCTTTCACCATCGCTCCGAGGCTGCCCATCCCGCGGTAAACCTTGAAGGTTCGACCTTGGTACAGGATCACCTCGCCAGGGCTTTCGGCCACGCCAGCGAATAAACCGCCGACCATGACTACGCTAGCACCTGCCGCGATCGCCTTGGTAATGTCACCGGAAAATCGAACGCCGCCGTCTGCGATGATCGGAATCCCATATTTCAAAGCGACCTGACTGGTGTCGTGAATCGCCGTGATCTGTGGAACACCTACCCCGGAGACGACTCGGGTCGTGCAGATCGAGCCAGGCCCGATGCCAACCTTTACCGCGTCCGCGCCCGCTTTGATCAAGTCTTCGCATCCTTCCGCAGTCGCCACGTTGCCGGCGATCACGTCGATGTTCCAGTTCTTTTTGATCTCGCGAACGGTCTCGATGACATTCTTGGAGTGCCCGTGAGCACTATCCACTACCAACACGTCGACGTCGGCATTGATGAGACTTTGAACCCGGTCGAAATCCATCACACCAACGGCGGCTCCAGCCCTCAAACGTCCCATCGAGTCTTTGGACGCTTGGGGGAACCGGTTCATCATGTCAATGTCTTTGATCGTGATGAGACCCGTCAGTTTGTAATCTTCGTCAACCAGTAAAAGTTTCTCCACCTTTTTAGCCGTTAAAATTTGCTCAGCTTCCGTAAGCGTTACGGTCCCCGTTGCTGTCACGAGGTTGCCTTTTGTCATAACCTCATTGATAGACAGGTCATTCGACTCGAGGAAGCGTAAATCGCGGCGAGTGATGATACCAGCTAGCTTGCCATCACTTCCGATGATCGGCACGCCGGAAACGTGATGCTGATCCATCACACGCTTCGCTTCGTTGACCGGTGCTGTCGGTGGTAGCGTGACTGGGTCGACGATAATCCCGTTGGCCGAACGCTTCACCTTGGTGACTTCTTCGGTCTGGACCTCGGTCGACAGATTCTTATGGATGATCCCCAGGCCGCCTTCCTTGGCCAGGGCGATCGCCATCTCCGACTCAGTGACCGTATCCATGGGCGAGCTGAGCAGCGGAATGTTCAAGGCGATGTTCGCCGTCAGCTGCGTCTTGGTTGTTACGTCCGCTGGCACAAAGTCGCTATAGCGCGGGGCAAGCAGCACGTCATCAAACGTAATCGCGACCTTGGCAAAGCGATCTTCCATGGACATTCAAACTCCAGTCGGCTTATGGATACGAGCAAGTCAGGGTAGAGAAACCCTGTATTATGCACCAAAGCATGCACTCTAGGCAACGCGTGGAACTTTAGAGAAAATCCACAACTGAGGGGACTTTATGGGCATGATTATTCCCCTGGCAATTTCCGGCGACAAACCAAGCCCAAGCACCGGGCAGGCCAACTCTGCCCAGCCCGGCGGTATCTCTTCAAGGCGTGACGTGCAGAACGTTCCGCTTCCGCCTGGTGACTACGAAAACTCGACCGATCGCCGGCTGAAGAGGTTGTACTCGAATTCTTCCAGCACGAACTTTGGTTTCGCGTTCGCAACGCTCGCTACGCCAGCGGTCACCAGCAGCGGCAGGAAGTGATCAGGCGTCGGATGATTACGCCGCACCTCGGGGCCTTTCGCGGCGTAGTCCATCAAGGTGTCGTAATCGCGGCCTTCAATGGCTGCCTTGGTCCAATCGTCGAAGTCTTTGGCGAACGTAGGCGTTTGTCCAGGTAGACCGCGCCGCAGTTCCAGCATCGGATGGGTGATGTTGCCGCTACCGACGATCAGCACTCCTTCGTCTCGCAGCGGTGCCAGCGCCCTGCCAAAGTCGAACAGGCCCTGGGGTCCCTCACGACTCGGCATCGAGATCTGCAGCACCGGCACATCCGCCTGAGGATACAAGTGAACCAGTGGCGTCCACGCCCCATGGTCTAACCCACGATCCGAGCGAGCCACCGACGACTTCGGCAAGATCGATTCGACTCGAGTTGCCAGCTGCTTCGCGCCCGGGGCATCGTATCGCACTTCGTACAAAGGCCGGGGAAAACCGCTGAAATCGTAAACCAAGCCGGAAGGATCGGTTGAGCTAAGCATCACCGGTCGCGTTTTCTCCCAGTGAGCCGAGACCACCAAGATCGCCTTGGGGCGAGCAAGTTCCTGTCCCCACCGCGTGAAGGGAGCACCACGCACCGGGTCGACGGCCAGTTCAGGAGAACCATGCGCGATGAAGATCACCGGCATCCGGCCCCCGCTGGCATCATCGGCCTGTACGGCTGACTGACTCGACATCGCCATCGCGACTCCTCCCGCTATCACTTCTGAAGTAAAGACGCGCCGACTGATCTGCGACGGCCTCTTATTACCAGGCTCTTTCATCATCTCCATCCCTGTGATCTTGCCCGTTTGGAAATTCCCTTGGCCAGCATCCAGCCGCAGGGCAAAGCTTGCGACTCGGCAGGTAACGGCTCAGCCCACCCATTTAATTTATATATCAACTATCTATCGGTAGACAACCCCTCTTTTCTGCAATGAAACACGTTCGGAGAGAATCAACAGGTCCCAACGGCAAGCGATCTAGGGGCAGCGAAGAACTTGCGCTGAACGAGAACATTGGCCATGTAAGGAAAACGCCGCGAGAAATCGCCATCGACGTCATCCCCCATCCTATGTAAGGTGCCCCACACAACGTTTGGCAAAACCCCCTCAAGCCTCGGAGGCTTAGCATGAAGACCATCCTTAGCCGTATGTTTGCGACCCTGGTCCTTCTTTCCACGACCAGTTTGGCTACGGCGGACGAACAACGGCCGACTCCCCAGGCCGAAATGGTGGCGCTCAAGATTCGTGTATTGGAGGCCATGCCTGAAAATGCGTCCAAAACCCTGGCCGAACCCACCATCATGACCCTGACTTGTCGCGAGATCCGATTTGTGAGCGGCGGTGAAATGAAATCGAAGTTCGACGACACCAAGCACGAGCTAGGCACGCAGATCACCGCGACCATCGAGCCGGACAAAAGCGACACCTACACAGTCAAGCTCAGTGTTACGCTCGGCAATCTGAAACTGCCAGACGGGGAGCCAGAAACTGAGTTGTTCACCCAGCAAAAGCTAACCGCCAGAACGATCGTCTTGGCAGGAAAAACGAAGAAGATCCCCGTCTCCCCCAGCCGCTGGTGTGAGATCACGATTGAGAAGCCGACGGCCAACCTAGCTTCTACCCCCGATTCGGAAACCAAGAATCGCTGATTCAGGAGCCTTCATGATATTCACCCGGTCACTCATTCTAGTGATTGTTTTCGTGGTATTCATTAGCGGGACGATCGTCCACGCACAGGACAAGTCCACGGACATCGAAATGGTCACCCTGAAGATCCGGGTCCTGGAACAGATCCCTGGACAGGAAGCTCCACGGATCCGCAGTCAGCCGATGATGATGTCGCTGATCGATCGCCCCCTCTGGCTGGACGTCGGGAGCACCGTCGAGTCGAAGTTCGACCAGTCGCAGCATGAAGTCGGCCTGAAGTTCGTTGCCCACATCAAGAAACTGGATAGCAAGAAATACGAACTACAGCTCGAGTGGTTCCGCGGCGGGCAAACTCAACCGAAGGAAGATCCTGATACCGAGTTTTTCGTTCAGGAGAAGCTTTCTGCACGCACGATCTTGCAATCAGGCAAGCCCAAGAATCTCCACGTTTCCGCGAATCGATGGTATGAGTTAACCATCTTTGGTCCCGGGGACACCCCGAAACTATCATCTCACCAGACGCCACGACCGGTTGCTATTCCCCGAACCGTGTCGGGAAGTGAACTCACTTCTTCACAGTTCAACAAGTGAACGGCAAAGTAGCTCTGTCATTTTACCGAAATTCGATATGCCGCTGGCCTTCGGCCGTTTAACATCATCTACCCCCAAACGCATCGCCCCATTCTTGGCGAAGTCCAAACGGCTGATCCCCAAATGCTGCCCGCCGGGTGTATCGAAGTTTGAAACGTCTGCCGCGGAGGATTCGCCTGATAGGTGGTTGCCACTCGCGCAACATCTCAACTAATCGCGCTCGGTTTCCCTATTACCAAGTACTGCGGGTACGTTTTTTCATCGGCAAAAAACTCATAGGTTCCGTAAGAACTGGAGTCCGGCAGCTTCTCATAACTTTTCAACCACTGCGTAAATCGATTCTCCGTCTTTTCCGTGATGAGAAAAAAGGATCGAAAGCTGCTCAATTCTCGACTCCCAATAAAACCGTCGAGATACTCATCCAGGTTGTCTACGCCATTAAGTCGATATAACCACTCAGCCCCAGTTCTAAACTGTTCAAGGAATTCTTCGTTGGTGATACGCAAGAGCTCTGCGGCGTCTGAGGGTAAGTCTCGTGACCACTTTTGCGTATCACAGCGTAGCCTTAGAAAGAAACTTGCGAACATGCGTTTAGAGGTTTCAATGTATCCGGCATGATTCTTGAGAACATGGTCGAATCGCTCCATACAATGTGCTTTGATATCTGAGCCGACCGTTTCAATATCCTTAATGAACTTATCAAAACCAGTTCGTTGTACTGAGTCCCCTTTGTTTTCGAAGCAGAGGAAGGTTCCATCCTTCAAAACACATCCGATATCAAAGGGCCCCCAGTATTCCGTGCTGTGAAAGAGGAACTTCGACGGCTTTCCAAAGAGATGCTTGGTTATGAACGAAAGATTACGCAGAACGACCGTGTCAATTAACTGCTCTGGACACTTCATTCGTTCCGCAGTACTCGGAAGCTCGGAGATTCTTGATAACTTCAATGCTTGATCTATTGAGCAAATCATCTCATTTTTCCTGGCTCGGAATCTTTGAGTTTGAATAACCTGAAGGAGTGCAACGGCACGATCCAACCGCCAACACAACATTTGGAAGTCGCCACGCCCCCTTCTATACTAAAGCCTCCTACCCATCCTCGCTTCATTCTCCTTTCGAATTAAAGCACCACCATGCGAACGCTTCTCTTGAGCTTCGTGCTCGCTTTGCTGGCCTCTTCCTATTTGGCTGCGGAAACCACTCGCCCCAACATCCTGATTTTGATCGGCGATGACATCGACCGCGACTCGCTCGGCCCGTGGGGTGGTCAGGCTCACACGCCGAACCTTGATCAGTTGGCCCAAGACGGCATGCGGCTGGATGGTGTGTATGCGAACGTCGCCATGTGTGCTCCTTTTCGGCAAGAGCTTTATAGCGGCCGCACTGCTTGGCGAACGCGGGCCATGCCTAATCACAGCAAGTCGGTCGCCGGCACCAAGAGCTTGCCGCATTACCTTCAGCCGCTGGGCTACCGGGTAGGGCTGCTGGGCAAGACGCATATCGGACCGAAGGATGCCTATCCGTTCGATTACCTCGGCGACGTCAGCAAACAGAAAGATGGCAACCCCGAACTGGTCAAGCGCGCGACGGCCTATATCAAGGAGGCCAAGGCCGCTGGCGATCCGTTTTGCCTGGTGGTCGCTTCGCATGATGGGCACGGCCCGTACACCACCGGCGATCCTTCGCAGTACGACAAAGATGCCTTCGAGTTGGAAGCCGACAAGATCGACACGCCTGCCTATCGTAGCGAACTTCAACTGCACCTGGCCGAGGTGACCAACTTGGATGCCTTACTGGGCGAACTTCGCGGTGTGCTGGCCGAGGAAAAGCTGGCCGACAACACGCTCGTGATTTTCTGCTCGGAACAAGGCAACGCGTTCCCGTTTGCCAAGTGGACGTGCTTTAACGACGGCCTGACCAGCGGCCTGGTGGTCGCGATGCCTGGGAAGATTCCCGCCGGGACAAGCAATTCACAGCTCACCTGGATCGCCGACATCACCCCGACGCTCGTCGATGTCGTCGGCGGTAAGGCGGCTGCCGATGCGTTCGACGGCAAGAGCCAATGGAAGAACTGGACTGGCGGCAACGAACAAGTCCACAAGTACGCGTACGGTGCGTTCACCAACTGCAACATCATCGACAATCGTGATCGCATCTATCCGATCCGCACGATCCGCGACGACCGCTTCACGCTCATCTGGTCGCCTCGGCACGACGAAGAGATCACCTCGAACGTCACCCTGACCGAAGCACTCGCGTGGCTCGAGTCCGAACCAAAAGACGGCAAGGCCAGCACCGCCGCGACCTGGGTCCGTAAGGCGAAGCGAACCAAGACCGAGAAGGACGACGCGATTGTCCATCGCCTGCATCACCGGCCGGAGTGGGCTCTCTACGATCGCACGGTCGATCCGGAAGAACTGACCAACCTGATCGACGATCCAAAACATGCCAAGGATGCCCAGCGGCTCAAGCAAGAGCTGCAAGCCTGGCTAACCAAGTGGGACGACGCCGATCCCGTCGCCACCGAGCGCGGCTTTGTGAAATCGAAGTAGTTTGCTTCACTCACCCCGCCTGAATCTTTCCTGCCAGATGCCCAACCTGCCTGAGGGTCTCGATGAATACGCTCCGTCTGATCGCTGCCTGCGTGCTCTTGCTGTTTGTCGCCGCGCCGTCGCAAGCCGAGCTTCACTTTGCCAGCATCTTCGGGAGCAACATGGTCCTGCAGCGCGGCGTGCCGGTAACTGTCTGGGGCAGGGCAGGCAGTGGCGAGAAGCTGACCGTTCGCTTTGCCAGTGAAAAGATTGAAACGACAGCCGACGCAAACGGGGACTGGTCGGTGACGCTGCCGCCTCTGCCAGCAAGCAGCGAAGGGCAGGCGCTGAATGTCGCCAGCCAGACTGAGGCGCTGGAGATCCGCAATGTGCTTGTCGGTGAACTGTGGCACGCGTGCGGCCAGTCGAACATGGCCATGACGGTCGAGTGGATGGCCCATGAACTACCGGAGGTCAAAGCCGATATCGCCAACGCCAACCTGCCGTTGATTCGCTTCTGCCGCATTCACGCCGGTCCACAGCCGGAGCCGCTCAAGGAGTTGGAACTGTCACCCGGCTGGGCCGTTTGCTCACCGAAAAACGTGACTAAATTCTCAGGCGTTAGTTTCTATTTCGCTCGGAAGCTTCAAGAGAAACTAGGCGTCCCGATCGGCATCATCAATACGTCACGCGGCGGAACACCGATCGAACCGTTCATCCCGCGGGCCGCATTCACCTCGCATCCCACGCTTGAAAAAGAAGGCGAACTCGGGGACCGCGAGGACCTGGAAGCCCTCCGCCGCTTGCCTGGCGGAGTGTATGCTCGCGATGCGAATTGGCTTCCAGGCCGGCTGTTCAACTCTCGCCTGGCCCCCATCATGCGACTGCCGGTGCGGGGAGCGATCTGGTACCAAGGCGAGTCCAATAGCGGCACCCAGGAAGATCCTCACGAGTACGCCCACAAGATGCGAGCCCTCATCCGCGGTTGGCGGGACGCAACGAACAACGAGGCCCTGCCGTTCTATTTCGTGCAGCTGCCCGGCAGTGGTGCCGGCCCAGGCTGGTCGTACTTGCGTGAGCAGCAGCGACTCGCGACCGACGTGCCGCATACCGGCATGGCCGTGACGCTCGACTTGGTCGGGGGCAACATTCATCCACCGAACAAAATCGACGTCGGTGATCGACTGGCCCGCTGGGCCTTGGCCAAAGATTACGGCCAGCAAGTTACCTACAGCGGCCCGTTGTTCGACCGGCAAGAGATCGACGGCGACCATATCACCGTCCACTTTCAGCACGCCGAAAGCGGCCTAATGGTCGCCTCGAAGCAGGGTCTCGAAGCTCCCCAGGAAACGCCGGACGGAAAGCTAACCTACTTTGAAGTCGCGGATACCGATGGCCAGTGGCACGCGGCCGAGGCCACTATCGACGGCCAAACGGTTGTCGTGACCAGCCCGAAAGTAACCGCCCCAATCGCCGTGCGGTATGCCTACATAGTCTCGCCACAGCACGTCCCGCTGTACAACCGAGAAGGCTTGCCGGCATCGCCGTTCTGCAGCAAGCCAGAACTGCTGAAGTACGATCCGCAGTTGCCGAAGTAGCTACTACTTCGTCTTCAACTCAAAGTCGTGCGTCTGCGATCCGGCTTGGACGTCGTAGGTCAACTCCGTCTTCGAGTTGTACTTTGGCGGGACTTGTTCCTTTTGGAACCAGATTTTGCCGGTTTCTTCGTCGCGTTTCTCGCCGCCGTTGGTGATCGTGACGGTGTTCATGCCGACCGTCGCGCCGGCCTGGCTGCCGGTGTACATCATTCGGTACTTGCCATCTTCGCCTGTCTTGCCGTAGGCAGGCCGGCCACCTTGGGGCTGGAACGTAATAACGGCGTGCTTGAGCGGTTCGCCATCAAGGGTGATCTTACCGCTCACTTCGCCCAGGTTGTCGTACTCGCCACCGCCACAACCAACCGTGGTCATCAGCGCGGCACCCAACAGCATCACCATCAGACGATGCTTGATCAACAAGGAAAACATGAAGACTCGTTCCTGTAAGAATCAAATGGAATAAGGAAGGTGCGGCCTTTCGACTCCAGGCAACTTAAAACTCGCCGACCGGCTGACCGTCGCTGCGGGCACCGAGTTTCTCGTACACCGAATCGATATTATTATCTTGCAGCGGGTCGTGGTCGATCGTTTCGGGAATGAAACTCACCGAGGCGTCCATCAGCATCGCCATCACGCCGCCAGGATGATTGCTGGACAGATTGCCGTTCAATCGCCAGTTGTCGGGGTGATTCGAGTTGGGCGACAGGGCCGTCGAGGCCATCGCGTCGTAGCGATGATCGCAAGGATGCGTCGTGGCGGCCGAACAAGCCCATACGCCAGCTCGATAGTGCTGGCTTCCCAGCCGATTGCAGCGTTCGCCGACGCCCAGGATGTTGCTGGTACCATCGGTCAGGTCCGAAAACTTCAGTCCGCGGTTAACGAGAAACGAACCTGTTTGCGTATCGTTGTTCGCGAACGTCGAGCTATCGCCATCTCGCTTGAAGTGGGCCATGGCTACGTAGTTCATCGTGGCAATGTCATTCGCCCCACGCGACATCGACCAGCCGAGATTGCCGTTCAAATCGTCCGTCGTATCCGAAGGACAACGGTAACCGGCAATGGGTGTTTGCATGAGCGCCAACCGCGTGGCGTCCTGATACGCTTCGTCCGCGTACACACCCTGCGTAATGCCCAACCGGTCGTGCATGGCTTGCTGTTCGATAAATGGCAGAATCAATGCCGACCAGTTCCAGGCACTTGGCGAAGTCAGTACGTCCCACGTGGCCGAACGGCTGTAGTTCACAATGATCCCTGGCGGAAAACTACCGTAGGTATCGTGGTAGTTGTGCACGGCGAGACCGATCTGCTTCAAGTTATTGCTGCACTGCATCCGCCGAGCTGCCTCGCGGGCCTGCTGCACGGCCGGCAACAACAGGGCAATCAGCACGCCAATAATGGCAATCACAACAAGGAGTTCAACCAGAGTGAACGCGCGGCGTGATGTCGCCGTAGGAAAGGCTCGCATAACGGGGCTCCAGGAGGGGATGAAAGTGGGGGGCAAAGAAGAGTAAGAAATAACTGGAAGTTATCTACTAAAGTAAACGACACCCATCAATAACTCAACATGTATTTGCGCAAGCTTGGCAGACGTATGGCTTTAAGCACCCGAAGATCCGCACTGATTCAAGTTGATCCACTTCATGATGACCGTTACCATCTAAGCTTCCGGGGCCAGCCCGATATCCCGGTGAACGAGGCATTTCGCCTCCACTCTTCTTACGAAATGACGATCGAAAATGAAGTGGCGTTTTGCTCACCCTGGTCATGCCCCCAAATCACAACGTCCCTCGCGTGCCTGGCGTCGCTTGGAAACGCTTGAAGCCCGCAATCTTCTGGCCGCTGATCCGGTTTTGTTTTCGCTGACGACCCAGGTGCAAACAGGCGACTCTGTCGAGTTGGTAGCCCGGGTACTACCCGATTCCGCAACTCCGTTGGCCGATCATTTCGGAGATATTCTCGTCGATCAGGAAATGGTCCAACTGACCAGTCCCCTGGGCGGCATCTTCGTCGACGGAAAGCACTATATCTATGGTAGCCACAACACCCAGTGGGAACTCTGGGAAGAAGACCCGTTGGTGATCCCCCAAGAACTCGTGGCCGCGTATCAGGCCGATGAAACCATCACCTTGCTGGACTCGCTGCTGGTGGCCGATGGCGTCACGGATCGTCGGTGGGGAAGTATCTATTCGGCAGCCGTGCTGCCCGATGGCTCGCTGGTCTTTGTCGGAGAGAGCGAAGCCAATTGGAATCCGGAAGATACGTCTCAATACTTCTATGAGCCAACGTATTGGTACGATCCTGCTTCACCACAAACCGTGCAGTTCGATAGCTCGACCAGTGGCCTGGGCCGCATCAACGACATCTCGGAAACCGGAACGATTGTCGGCAACGAATTCGATGGCCTGAATTCGCCTTACTTTGGTTCCGTGGATGACCCACAGTGGGAACGGGTACCGGCCACCAACGGCGTTCAGCGGAATCTCGGGCTCGGCATTCTCAATGTTTCCCGAGACGGCAAGTTCGCGATTGATGCCGACAATGCGACCACCGATTCCCAAGCCATTCTCATGTATGACGAGGTCCTTGGCTTCGACTACTTCAACCATTCCCACTTCGATCCGATCGATGTTTCCGCCGGCCTCTCTTGGATTCTCAGCGCCGAGACCGACGACGCTGGCAATACTTATTTCGCCGGCCAAGGCTACGCCGACGATGGAGCAATCCATGTCGCGTTCTGGGATCAGGACGGCAACCTGGTCGGAGACTACGTGGTCGGCAATCTTTTCGACGCCGCCTCGCAGTTCGCAGGCTTTAGTGACTTTGCCGTAGTCGATGGGCAGGTCATTGCCGCCGTTAATGTGTCCGGCGATTCGATGCTTGTCCGTATGTCCGATGGCGATACGGTGGCGGTGTCGGACCTGGTCGGAACGCCGGTTTACTTCGATGGCCTGCTGGGCGGGCTTTATGCCGACGAAGGCAAACTCGGCATGCTTCTGCTAACCGTCGAAGACGCCAACGACACCGACATACATGGCCTGCAAGGAGAGTTCGAGTTATTCACCACCGTGATTGCGACCACCGGCTTCAACGCGAACGAGTACGAGTTCCACTTCGACTACGACGGCGACGGGAACACCGATGAAATCGTGACCGAAATTGGTTCGGCCGTGGAAAACGTTACTTACGACCTGCCTGGCATCTATATGCCGACGGTCACCATCTACGACAGCGAGAACAACCTGGTAGGGACCGAGACGCTAGAGGTGGCCGTCTCGCCGAAGTGGGCGGTCGATATCCAATTGGTTCACGACGACCAGACACAAGATCCTGGTACCGTTAGCAGCACCACGGCCGATGCCCCTGAGTTCACGGAATGGGACAACGTGAACGCCGAAATCTGGCTGACTCTGAACGCGGACGTACCGACCGAGAATTTCGACCTGACCTTCGCCATGCAGGCCTCGGCCGACTGGCTGACTGATCCCGTCTGGCTGTCGAACTTGGGCGAGAACCCGATGATCGTTGAAGTGGACGGGGACATGCCCTATCTGTTGATCACCGTCGAGAACATTGACCTGAGTACCTATGTCGAGGGCAATCGTATTCTGATCGGGACGATCATCTTCCCGGTTACTAGCAGCGATGCGGTTGGTATGCCGATCGGTGATGGTGGGGCGTATTTTGAACCTTTCAACCAAGATGGCTTCCAGTTGTATCAAGCCAAGATCGGCGACGGCAATCAACTGCTGGATCGACAACGCCAGATCTCCAGCAGTTTCCTGCCGATGATTTACGACTCCGACGACGATGGCAAGGTTGGCCTGACCGACTTCGCCAACTTCATTTCCCAATTCGGCCAGATCGTTGGCATCGACGATCCCGAAGCCTACCTGTACGACTACAACCAGGATGGCAAAGTAAACCTGGCCGACTTCGCGTTGTTCATCAGCGAGTTCGGCCAGAAGAAAGACCTCGGCACCCAGCCCGTCGAGCCTGCCCGGACCTTTAGTACACCGACACTACCTCCGGTAGAAGCGGAGCCGCTCGTGGTCACTGCGCCTGCGATCCGCTTGGAAGGAGAACCGGAAAGCTCTCCAGTCGTGCCGTTGGAACTCGGCTTCGATTCGTCGCTGGCGACCTCACAGGAAAGCGATTCCCAGCCTGCCGAGCAAAGTCCGTTGGCTGAACCATCCGAGTCCGCAGAGCCCGTTCTCTCCAGCTTCGACGCCCAAGCGATCGATGCCATGCTGCTAGAAGACGAGGAAAGCGAGATGCTCCTGGGAGACTGGACCGTGGAAGAAGACGGCCTGGAAGAGACAGACGTTCTGTTGTCGGCCGCAGAAGATCTACTGTAGCTTTGGTTATTTGCTACCGTCGTCGAACAGGCGTCGCTGTTGACGCTTGTTTCGGAAGAGGCCTGTCTTGGCTGCCGTCGGATTGGTGGTCTCGGCGGCGACTTCGTAGTTCAAAAGCTGAACGGTCGTCTTTGATTTGATTTTGCCATTGGCATCGTAGGCGGTCATCCAGGTACCCACCACAAACCCAGGCACCTCGGTGCATTGGGCCTCGACCGTTTCGGTCGTCTCTTCAGCAGAGGTCGTCTTCTGCACGATGAACGCGACCGTCTTAATCTCGGTCAGCACCGGGTACGGCTTGTTCAATGCGACCACTTCCGAAACCATTTCCTTCTGCGGTGCCTCGGCTCCTTCGGGAGTAAAAGCGTGTTCGCGGCGAAGAATGAATGGTGGCGTGTTCGCGTTGTAGTAGACCTTGCCGGTGATCTTGGTCGGGTCGCCCAGAACCTCCATCTGACGCACTTCGCAGGTATAAGGCTTGCCGAGAATCGAGATCTTCTTTTCACCCGCCGGGGTGATGCGAACGCGTTGGCCTCCGGTTTGCCCGTTCAGTCCACTGCGGAACTCACGGATCGGCTTCTCGAAGACCTGGCCGCTCACTTCTGACTTGGCTTCGCGTTCCAGGACGATGTAGTCCTTGCCAACTTCCTTCAAACGGACGGTCAGCGTGGTCGTCATCGACGAAACCAGTTCGCCGTCTTTGAACGTTTCGGTAACCTGTCGGACTTGCTTCCACGAGCCTTCGGGAAAGCTGGCCCACTCGTGATGTTCGTGCGGGACGAGCAGTTCCTGCGCTTGCCCCAAGAGGGGCAAAATCAGCACGAACATTATGGCGACTGCTCGAAGCATCAAAGATCTCGCAACAGTGGTAGTAAGTGGGACCTATATACGCAAAGCAGCGTACGCAGGAAACGGACGCTGCTTAAAGCTTATCTTGCCTAAGCTACCTTATCCTGGGTTTGCTTGCATCCAAGAGGGCTGATTTAGCCCTTCAACTCGCACTATTTTTCGGTATTTCCCATACCATCCCCCTCATACGTATTATTTTCTGGCACTAACTTGCTCACCAGCTGCGCGTCATTACGGGGGAATAATGTCCGCAAATCGAGGACGATCTCCTCGCCATTCTGGCTCCAACACGCTACCGAGGGGAATCCGGCCAGGTGAGCCTGCAGCGTTTCGGCCCCCTCAGGCGACGGCTTGAGCGTCACGTGCCGCGTCGGCAATTTGATGCCGCCCGGCAGGACGAACGCTTCGGCCGAGCTCGCCTCGGCTTCCGCAATCCAAGGAGAAACCGAGAGCTGTTCGACCAGCCGCGTTGCCCGCAGATCTAAGTTCTCTTCCGATGTCGACAGAAGCGACATCACCGGGATGCGGTCGTCGACACGTTCGCCCGACTGATGAATCCGCAAGGCGACTTCCAACTCGGCCAGGCTCGCCGGTGGCGTCTGCAAGTACCGGGCAATCGGAACTTCCGACAACTTAGAAACACAATCGGCTTTGCCCAGCACAATCGCGCAGCCAGGGCCTCCCAGCAGGAAGCCACCACCCACAAGCACCGCGTCGGCTCCAGCACTCAAGGCCTGCTTCGCGCTGCAGAGGCCCAGCTCTTCATGGATCGCCTCAGGCAGCAGACCCGCCACCCCCAGTGCCACCCACAGCGACGCGCCGGAAGCTTTCAGCGTTTTGATCGCTTCGAGCGTCGGCGGAAAGACATCCGAGCCACTGGCCACAAAGTTTGTCTTGTCCAACCACAACAGGTGCTCGGCGTCTGCTTCGATCTCGCCCGCCAGCGCGGCCAGGTCGATCTGGTTACTCGAACCGACTTCCTGCACGCCGGCTTCCACCAGCAGCTTGGGCATGGCAATTTGGTCGAAGGTCGACGACATCTGCGAACGCGACACAAACGTCTTCTGCCCGCTGAGTGCCTGGGAGATTAGGTAGAAAGCTGCCTGACGGTCGCTGACGATCAACGCGGCCTCGGCACCGGTCATCTCGCACAGCAACTGTTCGATTGCCTGACGATAGTTTTCCTGGGCGGTTGCCTGGCGGTAATCATGACGGCGAGCATGGGCCTGGACGAGAATCTCTTCGGCGATCGGCCCTGCGGGAAAATCGGCCCCCAGTACCTGTCCGGTCGCATTGATCACCTCAGGCCGGCTCAGCCCGCGTTGGCCAAGAATCCAATCCGAGATCTCACTGGCCAGGCTCTGCAGCGACGCATACGGCAGCGTCGGAGCGGCCTCCATGGCCATCTTCTGGTACGGCTGCAGATACGCTTTCACGCCTTCGGCGACCGTACTGCTGGAAACCTTATGGGCCAGGTCCTTCAGCGGACGCAGTTCCATGAGCTGAGAAATGGAAGGAATACGATTAACAGGTGAATCCGACATGGGGCACTCTCCACTAGTAACGAAGCATGTCCCTATTATGCCTGCTAAGTACCCTGATCTAAAACGGTAGGGGAGGTAGAATTTTTCTTGGCAGCACCTGACCGATGGAAGGACGAGCACACATGCGTACCGACGAGACAATCCGCCCATGATTACGCCTGACGAATCACTCAGTACCAGCATTCTGGTCATGATGTATTTTGGCGAAGTGGTGTTCGCCGTCAGTGGTGCGCTCACCGCAGCTCGCTATCGCATGGACATCGTCGGTTACACGATGGTCGGTACCGTGACTGGGATCGGCGGAGGGACCGTCCGCGATCTGCTACTGGGGCGAACCGTTTGGTGGACCGAAGACCCGACCGAGCTACTCCTCTGCGTGACAGCCTCGCTGGTCACTTACTTCTTCATCCGGCATGACATCTCGCACCGCCGCGGCATGATCTGGGCCGATGCGTTGGGGCTGTCGGTATTCGGCGTGGTCGGCTGCCACATTGCCCTCGCGTTTGGAGCTCCCTTCGTCATCGCCGTCTTCATGGGCATGATCACCGCCACCGGTGGAGGCGTCATCCGCGACGTGTTAACCAATAACGTCCCGATCATTATTTCGTCAGGCCAACCCTACGCGACGGTCGCTTTGTTAGGCTCGCTTTGCTATGCAACACTGCGTTACTTGGAAGTCCCCGAGATCCCCTCCGAGACCGTGGCCTGCGGGGCAGCGTTTGCTTTGAGAGCTTGTGCGATTGTCTTCGACATCCGCACGGGACCGCCTGGTGAGTTCGTTCGGTTTGGAAACAAGGCTCAGGCATCCAATCCGGGTGAAACCAGCGAAAAGACAAGCGACTGAAGCCGTCAGCGCACGCCGTGATTGACTATCCGCCAGAGATTTTTTGGTGCATTTGCGACACGGCAAAAACCAAAACGCAATTCGCCGCAAAAAAATGCCAAAAAAGTCTAGAAGACGTTTTCTTACAAAAGCGGGCGTTCTCTGTTTGTGCCTACCGAGAGTCAGCTCACTCTCTTCATAGACGCGTCGCGTCCTATCGCGTGCCGAAGAATTGCATCAAGCGGAAAAGCTCTGAAGTTAGAAAGAGCTGCGAAACGCCGCTGAGAGCCCCATGGCCGAAAGTTACAAAGCACAAAAATTCTGTCTGCGCAGTTTCTCACAATCCCGACAAAAACAGCTAGACACAATTCGCACTCGCAGTAGCATTCAAGCCGTGGTAACGCAGAAGTGGTTCTTGCGTAAATCATATAAGTCATACCACTTATATCGTTTCTCTTCTCAAGCGGTAAATCGACTCATGCACTACTCGATCAAAGACACTGACATCGTTTCGAAACAGAAGAAGGCTGGTTTCACGCTCGTGGAACTTTTGGTGGTGATTGCCATCATCGGCGTCTTGGTTGCTCTCTTGTTGCCGGCCGTTCAGCAGGCACGCGAGGCAGCACGACGCATGCAATGCACCAACAACTTGAAGCAACTGGCTCTGGCGACTCACAACCATCACGACACCTTCAACAGCATGCCGGTTTCGAGCCAGAACACCGACTTCGCTCCTGGCGGACGTTATCGCTGGGGCTGGGGATCGCTGATTCTGCCATTCATCGAGCAGACGGCTCTCTACGAACTGTGCCAACAGCAGAAGTCGGCTGCCTGGGGTATGAGCGATGCGAACCGGGTCGCCGCTTACACGACCCCGCTCGAAGCTTTCATGTGCCCATCGTGCCCGGTCGATCCGAATGCACCCAACGGCCTGTATGTCACGGCGTCGTGGGACACCATGCAATTCAGCAAGTCGAACTACCTGGCCAACGGCGGCCTCTGCAGTACCTGGGGTTCGTCCGCCAACGGCAAACGCGCCTATATGGGACCGTGGGTCAAATGCTCGAAGCAAGGGCTCAATTTCGCCTCGATCACCGATGGCCTGTCCAACACAATCCTGCTGGGTGAAGGGGGAGGCAAAGCGGCCGATCCTGCTGACGATGACCGCATGCCTGGCTTGTGGGGTGGAACCACCAACGATCGCAACGCCCAGCCGGAACTGGTTCGACATACCTTCAAGAAGCTGAACTCCGGCGAAACGACCGCGTTTGGCAGCTATCACCCAGGCGGTGCCAACTTCGCCCTCTGCGACGGTTCGGTTCGATTCCTGCCGGAAACGATCAACTCGAATAACGTCGGACAGAACTGGGGATACAGCCATGACGACAGCGCTCGCGTCGCCCAAGTCGAACAGGCAGTCCGAGACGGCGTGAACGCATCGAGTTTTTCCAATCGCTTGGGCATCTATCAAATGCTCAGCATCCGCGACGATGCTGGCGTGCTGGGCGATTTCTAATCGCGACTTGCCCCGCGGCCGTCTGCCGTTCTATCAAACCCAAACCAGGGACTGCGTCTTAAGCGTCCCTGGTGACTCGAACATTCACTCATCCATTCGCGAAAATCAGTGAGGCTACTGATATGGTCATCCGCGTAACATCGGTTCTTACGACCTCCCTTTTTATCCTTCTGACTATCTCCGGCTGCGGTGGCGGCATGCCCAGTGTCACCGGCATGGTCACCATCGACGGTCAGCCAGCTCCTCCAGGGCTGCAAATCGATTTTCAACCTGACGTCCCCAACTCTTCCTCTTCGACGGGATACACGGATGAAGCGGGGCACTACGAGATGAAGTTCACGCCCTCCAAACCAGGCGTCATGCTGGGCGTGAGCAAAGTCCAGGTTTACGTTCCCCGCAAAATGAACTCCGATGGCATCCCAGCGATTCCTCCGCAACTCAAAGGGGTTAAAATCCCCAAAGAGTACAACGAGGACTCGACATTGACCTTCGCTGTCGAAAACGGCTCGAACACGTTCGATATTAATATCGACTCGAAGTAGAACTTGGGTCGGCGAGCCTCGGTCTGCCTAACGAGGCTACTAGTGATCCATGGCGAAAGATTCCGACAAAAAGCGGGTACTGGAAAAGCGTCGTGTCGAACTGCTGCATTCGATCGAGCACGACGCGGACCAAGAGATGATCCAAAAACGCGTCATCAAACTACTCGAGGCGATCTACGCCGTCGCGAAGAAGGAACAGTCTCGCATTCATCCATTCACTTCCGAAGCCAAGAACGAACAGCTGCAAGCGATCAAACGCGGCTGGGAGTCCTTAGCCATGGAGAAAGTCGTGGCCATCGTCGCGGGGTGGCCTGAGAATCCAACCTATCGAGAAGTTCAGGCGATCGTCGACAGTCCATTGCCATAGCGTCCTCAACGACGCTACCACTCCGCCAAGTCTCTTAGGGTGTTCTTCGCCGGCCATCTCACGTTCTGTGAACGATGACTCGCTTAACGATCGGTGTATTCGCTCTCCTGCTCGGTGATCGTCAAGTTCGTCACCCAAGTGATCTGGCAGGCATGACAAATCAACAAAACGTTTTCATCGTCCTCCGCTTGCTCCATCGATGTGGCACCACAATTGGGACAAGCAAACGAGGCAAGCTTTCTACGCTTGTAAACGTAGCCTAGGGCCAAGGCAAACACGATTACGACGGCGCCCGTGATGATGCCTGCGTACGGAATGTGTAGATACACTTCCAGAAAGACACCCAGCGAAACCAGCAGAAGAAACGGAGCAACAATCCAGGCAGAAGCCGGCTGCACTACTTCTTCCGGGCATACATACGGACGACGTTCCATAAAAGCCTGAACCTCAGAGAAGAACGCATGGCACGCGCAGCGCAGTGATTCACCAAGCTTCCTACAGTACGCCACTGCGGCCCTCGGCAGTGTGAATCTTGAATACGGATGAACCAATGTAGCAGCTGCACGTCTAATAACGTATTCCCCCGCGACATACAGGCTCCACCAAGATCCCTTCATTATCCCATGGAAAGGCCTCGAAGCAGGTGGCCGTTGCTACCGATGTTGTCGATGCTTGACCCAAGTTGGTTGCATGTCCGCGGCGGTAAAAGGAAGATAATGAGTAGGGCGATTTACCTCATTGAAACACCGCTGATTTCGCCCCAATCCCAAAAGAGAGGCCATGACAATTCACTTTGAAGTGCTTGGCGAACCAGGCCGCGATAACGCGCTGTATGTCACCATCGACACGGGACAATCGGTTCATCGCCTCTTATTCGATTGCGGCGATGGCGTGCTGGACTTGGTCTCGCTTTCGGATATTCAGCATGTCGAAGCCCTCTTCTTTTCTCACTTTCACTTCGATCACATCGCCGGCTTCGATTTCTTCTTTCGGCTGAACTGGTATCGTCACGAAAATCCAGTAAACATTCTCGGCCCCGCCGAAACGCAAAGGGTCATTCCTCATCGGCTTCAAGGAGTCACCTGGAATCTGGTGGAAGGACTTTCTGGCGAGATCCACGTGGCTAGTCTCGATGGCGACGAGGTCCACACCGCAACCTACCACGTCCAGGATGGTTTTCAGCAACCACGTAAGCGAAGAAGCGAACCCTTCACCGGAGTAATCTATCGTTCCGATGCCTTCGAGGTGGTTGCCGTCCCGCTGCCTCATGGAACGACAAGCCTTGGATACATTGTCCGCGAGTTCGACAAAAAAAATGTCGACATGCACGCCCTGGAAGCCAAGGGCATGAAGCCGGGCCCGTGGCTCCAGGCCGTCAAGGATGCCCATCGCCCTGATGCTGAAACCATCGAGACCCAAGACGGAATGAAGACCCTTGGAGAATTGCGTGAAGCGATTCTGGTCACCCAAGCCGGCGACAGCATCGCTTACCTGACCGATTTCTATTTAGACAATCCATCAACAAAAGAGCGATTAATCACCCAGCTCAAGAATTGTCGAGTGCTTGTTTGCGAAAACAACTACGCCGATGCCGATCGGGATCTGGCCGTCAAGAACTTCCACATGACCTCGTCCGATGTGGGGCAACTCGCCGCTGAAATCCAACCAGAACAACTCATTCTCTTTCACCTTTCCGATCGCTACACCCAGCCGCAGTGGCAAGGCCAATTACACGAAGTCCGGCAACACTTCCCCAAGGCCCAATTCCCCAAGCGATGGGCAGAGCGTTTTGCGTTGTCGTCAGAAGATGAGCGATGACGATCGAAAGCACTTCTAGCTTGTGAATTTCTAAGCACAACCAACAAAATTTCGCGCGCACTATCTTCAGGTACCCTCAGGCTGGTATACCTAAACCTTGCACGGGAACTCTTCCCGAACAGTCATCGCCTTCTCGCGGTGTTTTATCCTCTCAAGTCTCAGTGGCCTGCCCGCGCAAACGTGAGCAGTCGCCCTTAACCGTAACGAGTATCCCTATGTCTTCACCAAGCCCACAACCTGAACAGCACGGAGCGTTCTTAAGCGAACACGCTCCACAGGTTGTCGTGCGCGCGGGGAAGACCTTTGTGTGCTCGAGTTGTGGAGTGCTGATCGAGATCCCAGAGGATGTCGTGGGGCAGTTGGTCGTGGCAGTCGGTCCTTCGTCCCAGGAACCGCCTGTCGCGGAAGAGCCTGTTGATGCAGCGCCTTCCCAAGACGAAGCTGCGTTAGCGGCTTCATCACCGACCCAACCGGTTTTGGCCAACGGCGCAGCGCGAGTTGCTACTGCGCCAAAGCATCGGCCGCCGCGTCCAAAACGCCCGCAAGCACCGAAGCCGAACGGTTTCGCTGGCGAGACGATCGACGGGCTACGCGTTCCTTCGAGCCATGAACTGGATCGCGCCCTGGCGTGGGTTTCGTTTCACCTGAAAGTGCTCGACCGGCAAGGCAGCGAAATCAAGCGGCTGCAGAAGCTCTTGAAGAAGCAAGCAACCGGTCCGGTGCCAAAACCAAGTCCGCTTGGGCGTGTGGCAGAGGTCTCTCGGGAAGCCCCAATTGATCACGGCAGCAGTGTCAGCCCAAGCCACGCCCATGCAGACTTGGTCGCGGCACCCGCTATGGATCACCAGAGCGAACGTGGCCCGCCGAAGCGACGCGGACCGCCATAAAATCCTGTCCCCTCTTCCTCGCAGGGAGAGGGCTAGGGTGAGGGTTTGCTAAGCGAGCGTTGCCTCGCATCGAACGCAAGAAGTTCCGTACCGATCGGGACACCGTTCACGCATGCGCTGCCAACGCGGCGAGATGCCCCTCACCCTAACCCTCTCCCCCTAGGGGCGAGGGGACCAGAGATGCGCGCACGAAAAAACCGCCCTGTGGGGAGCCAGGGCGGTTTCTAGGAATTGGCTTGTCCGACACTTCGCTTAGAACTTGGCACGTTCCATGTCTAAGAAGTCGCTGACCGTTTGTGGCGGGCCTGGTTCGGGCTCGGAATACATCCAATCGAACCAACCTGGCTCTTCTTGTTTCTGTTTATTGCGATAACCGCCGTTATAGCTGTATCGCTGCTTCTTCTTATGGTCGTCGGCGTCGTTGAACGGATTCATGTAGTCCGCCGTCTTGTAGAAGAAGTTCTTCGTGTTGTTGTTGATTTTAGAAAGCGTGCTGGGGCCGCTCGACTTCTTTTTCGACGAACTCATCCAGCTCATCGGGTTGTACCACTCGGCGGAAGCAATCGTCGGTACGGAAACCACACATACGCAAACGAGTGTCCAGATGACCAATTGTTTGTTACGAATCATTTCTCCGACTCCCTCTGTAGAAATATGGCAGGGGCGGATAGTTGCAACTTGGCCAGAGCGTGTCTAGATCAATTTGAATATTTTCTGACGGGGTGCCAGCATGCAAGCCGATTGTTCCCCCAACCGATATTACGTAGAGTGTCTGCACCTTTAGCAGCTATGAGGAAGCATTGATGTCAACGAATTCACCCCGCGTGGGTTTTCTCGGTGCCGGCCAGATGGCCTTGGCCATGGCGCATGGCTTTGTCGCTCGCGGCGGTATCCCCGGGGCGAACATCCTGGCCGCCGATCCGTTTGAGCAAGCCCGAACTCGTTTCGAGAAAGAGATTTCCGGAGCCAAGACGACCGACAACAACCAAGAGGTCATCGACCAGAGCGATGTCGTCATTCTTGCGGTCAAACCGCAGATGATGGCCGATGCGGCCAAGTCGCTGAGCAAGGTCCCCAGCAAGTGCCTGCTGATCTCGATTGCGGCGGGAGTCACCCTAAAGCGGCTAAATTCGCTATTTTCCACCGAGCGAGTCATTCGCGTCATGCCCAACACGCCGTGCCTGGTGGGGCTGTCGGCTTGCGCTTTCTCCGCAAATGAAGGCTTCGCCCCTGAAGACTTCGAGCTGACTCAAACCTTGCTCGAGTCGACCGGGATCGCCTTTCAGGTCCCGGAAAAGCAGTTGGACGCGGTCACGGGCCTGTCAGGCAGCGGCCCGGCGTTTGTCTACATGATGATCGAAGCGATGAGCGATGCTGGCGTCCGGCAAGGCTTGCCGCGGGCCATCGCGTTGCAGTTGGCAGCACAAACCGTAAAGGGTGCCGCTGAAATGGTTTTGGCGACTGGGCAGCATCCGGCGGCACTGAAAGACAACGTAACCAGCCCCGGCGGGACGACGATTGCCGGCGTGCATGAGCTCGACAAAAAGGGCTTCCGCGGAGCAATTATCGACGCGATTTCGGCCGCCGCCGAGCGTTCTCGAGAATTAGGGCAGGATTGACAACGCAAACCGCCGATGCCAGTAATATAATGAAATGGTTAAAGAGACTGCCTGCATGATAAGGAGTCGCCCATGAGTTCGCTCTTTTGCATCATCGACGACAAGCATGTACCGATCTATCGCATCTTATGGATCTCGGACGTACCACACTTCTGTGGTGAAGACGATTGCCAGTGCGAAGGCCGCTACGAAGTTCGCCTGGAACAAGGCGAGTCACTGTGGACCAATCGCGAGGAACGCGACGAAGTCCTGAAGGTTCTCGAAAAGTGGCACACCGGGGACGACCTGGACGCCGGGGGATCTGATTCCGAGAACTGGTCGTAAAACGGAAAAACTAAGCTCATACACCATATAAAAAGGACCTGGCCGATATCGACCAGGTCCTTGTTTTTTGGAGATCTGAGTTTTCCCGGATCATTCCACCAGGCAGCAAACCGGACTACTTTTTGGCAGTCTTCTTCTTAGCGGCCTTTTTCTTGGGAGCAGCGGTGCTCGCTTTCTTTCCGCTCGATTTGGCGGAAGCTTTGCTCGTCGACTTTTTGGTGGTGGACTTCTTTTTGGCAGGGGCCTTGCCGAAAGCCGACTCCCAACCGGTAGCGTACTTTTCGGTGGAACCCACGCGAATGATAGACACGGTAAAAACCTCCTAGAAACTGATATGCCCTGAGCGGATGTCAGGTTCGTGAATCATTGTGTTAGTTAAAAACGTTTTTCGCCGGCAGGTCAAGGACCAATCGTTAGCGCTGCAACTTCTTGTACTTGAATCGATGGGGCTCGTCAGCGCTGACTCCCAATCGTTCTTTCCGCTGACGTTCGTAGGTATCGAAGTTTCCTTCGCACCAGTGGACGTAGCCATCGCCTTCGAAGGCCAGGATATGCGTTGCAATTCGATCCAAGAACCAGCGATCGTGGCTCGTGACGACCACGCAGCCCGCATAGTTCAAAATGGCTTCTTCCAAAGCACGCAGCGTGTCGACGTCCAAGTCGTTCGTCGGTTCGTCCAACAGCAGGACGTTCGAGCCGCGTCGCAGAAGCGTCGCCAGGTGCACGCGGTTGCGTTCACCACCAGAAAGCACGCCGACCTTCTTTTCCTGGTCCGGGCCTTTGAAATTGAAGCGGGAGACGTATGCCCGGGCGTTGATCTTACGTTTACCAAGCTCGATCGTATCGTGACCGCCGCTGATCTCCTGGAAGACGGTCTTCTCCGCGTCGAGCGCGTCACGCGACTGATCGACGTAGCCGAGCTCAACCGTATCACCGATGACGATTTCGCCCGAGTCAGGCGTATCTTGGCCGGTCAGCATACGGAACAGCGTGGTCTTACCGGCACCGTTGGGACCGATGATGCCGACGATCCCGCCCGGCGGCAGGCGGAAGTTGAGGTCTTCGACCAGCAGCCGATCGCCGAAGCCTTTGTTGACGTTCTTCACGTCGATGACCTGATCGCCCAGACGCTTGCCCGAGGGGATCTGGATTTCAAATTCGTCCGGCTGATCTTCGTACTGCTCGGCGACCAACTTCTCGTAGGCGTTGATACGGGCCTTACCCTTGGACTGCTTTGCCTTGGCGGAAGAGCGGATCCACTCCAGTTCCTTCTCCAAGGTCTTCTGGCGGGCTTCGCTTTGCTTCTCTTCGACGGCCAGACGCTTTTGCTTCTGTTCCAGCCACGAAGAGTAATTGCCTTCGAATGGAATGCCCTTGCCGCGGTCGAGTTCCAGAATCCAGCCGGCTACGTTGTCCAGGAAGTAACGATCGTGGGTCACGGCGACGATCGTGCCGGGGTACGCGGCCAGGTGATGCTCGAGCCACAGAATCGATTCGGCGTCCAAGTGGTTCGTTGGTTCGTCCAGCAGCAGCAGGTCAGGCTTGCGAAGCAGTAACTGGCACAAAGCCACACGGCGGCGTTCACCACCAGACAGGTTCGTGACGCCAGACTCGGGATCCGGCAGGTTCATCGCGTTCATCGCGATTTCGATTTCGCGATCGAGCTCCCAGCTGTTGGTCGCTTCGATCTTATCCTGCAAAACGCCCATCTCTTCGTAGAGGGCGTTCATCTCGTCTTCCGGCAAATCTTCGCCTAATTTGCCGGTAATTTCGTTGAATCGCGTGAGCAAGCCACGTCGTTCGGCGACGGCTTCCTCGACGTTCTCCAGGACATTCTTACTCTCGTCGAGCTGCGGTTCTTGCGGAAGATAGCCTACCGTAAACCCATCGCTAAGACGGGCTTCTCCGTCAAATTCTTTGTCGATGCCGGCCATGATCTTCAACAGAGTTGATTTTCCGGCACCATTTCGGCCAAGAACTCCAATTTTTGCGCCTGGATAGAATGCTAGCCAGACTTCCTTTAATATCTCGCGCGGACCAATCTTCTTGGTCAACTGCTCCATCTGGAAGATGTATTTCTTGCTCATTGAAATCGTCAAATCCCGTTTTAGGGGAAAAGTTCTAGTCGTTGCGCTTTACCGTACTATTAAGTTCCTGCGAGGCCTTATGTAAAACAAGCCACCGCAAACCATTTTCCTTCGGAAAATTATCTGCCGTCAGCTGGTTTTTACTGCTTGCAAGCTAACGATTCTCTGGTACTATCCGAAGTGTTGGAAGCACACTCCAACGCTCACTAATCTCATATCTTGTCGGTACGAGCTAAGTTCAGTTTCGAGGAATTCCATCCCCTATCCTCGCCCCGCCAAAAACTGAATTTGTTTCGCACCAACCCGATCAACAGCGTGGCTAGTCCCCCTAGCCACGCTTTTTCGTTTCTTGTCTTTCGTGTCTCAGCTCCGACCAGGAATGCTTATTCCCACTCGATCGTTGCTGGGGGCTTCGTGCTGATGTCGTAGCACACGCGATTCACCCCTTTGACCTCGTTGATGATTCGCGTCGAGATCCTTGCTAGCACCTCATAGGGGAGGTCGCTCCAGGTCGCGGTCATGAAGTCGTCCGTATCCACGCAGCGGACGCATACGGCGTTGTCGTAGGTCCGGGCATCGCCCATCACGCCCACGCTTTGCACCGGCAGCAGCACCGCAAAGCACTGCGAGGTCGACCGGTACAGGTTCGCCGACTTGATCTCGTTCACTACAATCGCGTCTGCTTCACGCAGAACGGCCAATTTTTCCTCGTTCACCTCGCCCAGGCAACGCACGGCCAGGCCAGGACCCGGGAAAGGATGCCGCCAGACGATGTCTTCCGGCAGGCCCAGTTCGATACCCAGCTTGCGAACTTCGTCCTTGAACAAGTCACGCAGTGGCTCGACTAGATCGAAGCCCAGTTCCTTGGGCAGCCCGCCCACGTTGTGGTGCAGCTTGATCACCGCGGCCGGGCCGTCCTGAGCCGCGCCACTCTCGATCACGTCGGGATAAAGCGTCCCTTGAGCGAGGAACTTGGCGTCCTTGATCTTGGTCGCTTCTTCCTTGAAACACTCGATGAATTCGTAGCCGATAATCTTCCGTTTTTCCTGCGGATCGGTCACGCCGGCCAGCTTCGTCAGGAAGCGTTCCTTCGCATTCACGACGTGCAGGTCGGTCTTGAAATGCGAGGAAAACTCGGAAATAACGGCACCTTCTTCGTCTTTCCGCAAAAGGCCGTTGTCTACCAAAATACAGGACAGTTGATCGCCGATTGCTCGGTAGAGCAGGGCGGCTACCACCGACGAGTCGACCCCGCCAGACAAGCCGCAAATGACGCGAGCATCGCCCACTTCTTCGCGAATCCGGGCAATCGTTTCGCGGGCGAAGTCACCCAGCTTCCAGGTCCCTTCGCAGCCACAGATGGTGATGACGAAGTTTCGCAGGATCTGGCTGCCCAGCGGCGTGTGGGTGACTTCCGGGTGGAACTGGATGCCGTATTGGGCGTGCTCGACGTGACGCATCGCGGCCACGGGGCACGTGCGGGTCGAAGCCAACGGGCGGAACAGGCCGCTGATCTGCTCGACCTGGTCACCGTGGCTCATCCACACGTCGGTTTCGTCGGGCAGGCCGGCCAGCAGGTCTTTGGCGTCGTTGATTTTGATGTGGGCGTGGCCATATTCGCGGGCCGAGGCGTTTCGCACCTTGCCGCCAAACCGATCGCACATCAGCTGCATGCCGTAGCAGATGCCCAGGATCGGAATGTCGAGGTCAAAGATGCCTGGGTCGCACTTCGGAGCGTCTGGCTCGTACACGCTGGAAGGCCCGCCTGAGAGGATGATTCCCTTGGGAGCCAACTCTTTGATCCGCTCGGCGGTAATATCGTGCCGCACGATTTCGCAGTAGACGTGCTGTTCCCGCACGCGGCGAGCAATCAACTGGGCATACTGCGACCCGAAGTCGAGAACGAGCACGCGTTCCGAGTAGATGTCGTTGGCCGGCGAGGAACTGACGGAGGCGGTATCAGGCATGGTTTCCGTCCGTGAACGTCAGGCAAATGGGCCTGACCGGGAAATGAAAAATCCCGCCGAACTATGGGGCGGGACATGGAAACGGGCGATTATATCGCGACTTTCGCAACCGTCCAACCGTCTCGTAGTCCGTTTGGGGTGAAGTCGCGGGAAACCTTTTGCATTAGTTGGAAGTTTGCAGTGTTCGGTTTTCAGCAGGAAGCGGCAAAGGTAACCTGCTGGCCATATTCCGCCCGTTCGGGTGGGGTTAGTGGTATGCTGTTTAATCAGGCATCGATCGCCGATCGGATCATTAGGTATACCAGCCTGCTGGTGCCTGAAGATAGTACGCGCGGAATCTGCTTACTCAGCGAATCGAATCTGCGGTTATGCCCGAGCAGACGTCGGCATGGCAGCTCGATAGAAAGTCCAAGTATGACCCAAGAAGAGCAAGCAACGATTGATCGTTTCAACGCCGACAACTGGGCAATGCTTTATCGCTGCCGTTGGTCGCCGGAGGATGCCGATCAGGTCGTCCCGCAATTGCTGGAACTGCTGAAAAGCAAGGATCCCGAGATCCAGCAAGAGTCGCTCCGAGCACTCTTTCGCATTGGGACACCCGCCGCCCCAGCCGCCAACCAAGTCGCAGAATTGACCTGTAGCAACGTGCCGATGACCAAGCGTCTGGCCGTACTTGCGATCGGCCAGATCGCCTATGAATTGCCGGAGGTTTGCGTCGGTCCTGTCGCGGCAACCCTGAGCGATCCCGAGTGCTGCCGAGATGCCCTGCGCATCCTGAAATACATTGGCGAAGCTGCGGCCGGCGCACTGGATAAAGTGAAACCACTGCTCTCAAACCCCGATGCCAAGGTTCGAAGGGACGCCGTCAAAGCCCTCGCCAAAATGAATGCCGCCGACCCACAAGTTATCGACCTGATCCGCGAGGCCACCAACGACGGTAGCAAGATCGTACGCGAAGCTTCCAGCAAGTGCTTGAAGAGCATTGGGAAAAGGTGAGCAGTAACGAAGTAACGTAGGCAGAGTCGTGACCTAGCCTACTTCACTAGGCAAACGGGTACTGTTTTCTCACTGGCGAAACGCCAGTGGCACACGGAAGTTTATTTATGGACCAATGTAACTCAGCCGAGGCAAGTGATGAATCGACAAGACTTGATTGCGATGATTAATCAAATCCTTGACCCAGACGAAAATACGTCTTCCGAGGACATTGATCGCCTACTCGAGGAATTCATCAGCTCAATTAAGCACCCAGGCGGTTCCGATCTCATCTACTATCCAGAGAACTGGGGGCTTAACTCTTGCGCATCAGCGGAAGATATTGCGAACGAAGCAATGTCCTGGGCGCCGAGGGTCGTATCGATGAAGGTTTCTTATGCACGTCCCCATCCCAATCGAGACGACCTGATCTGTTACGGCGTCGAAATTGAAGGACACATCCAAACGCAGGTCGTGAGTTCACTTACACTGAAACCAAGGGAAAACTGTGCCGTCGCACTTTCCGGTGTTCGCTTACCCGATGGGTCTACCGTCCAGCATGTCTTCGTTGATCAAGCCTTCAGTGCTGGTGTGATATTAGGTCGGACGGGGCAACCGGTCGGCATGGAACTTGCGCCGCCCCAATAATTAACCAGTAACGTAGGCTGGGTCGTGACCCAGGCTATGAAACTGGACGGGATATTTACAAATGCCGGAGTCAGATGGATTCTCCCCGAGTGATGCATGGATCAAGACGTGCGACTTAGAGCATGCCGTTCAACCTGTGGAGGCGAGTGTTTCCGACGCATACTGGTGTGACACGGCAACGCAGATTCTCGGTTCTTGTTCTCGTTATCGCGGTGAGCGGGTGAATTACTCGTCCCATTGCGTTGATCGCAAATTACTCGTCCACAACCTCACAGCAAGACTAGAGATTCTTGAAATGAGGGGAGTTGTGTCTGTGGGGCTTACCGAGTCGTTAACTTGTCTTCGCGATGCCACGGTTGAAAGCGTGAACGTAACCTACGTCATGCTCGATCGCACTACTGACGGTTCAGTGGTTGGTTATGCGACGGGTGATAATCCGCGACTTCTCGCACTATTCCTAGTTCAGCGGTCAAACTAGCGACAATGATTTTGAACGTTGAGACCTTCACCAACTATCTGGTTACCGATGGAACCATTCCCGGCGGGGAAGTTGAAGAAGCACTTCGTTCCGATGATTTGGTGGTGCTGGGGGTACTTTGGCAGATGGTTTCCTCACACTGGGATCGCATCGCCCCCGCAGTCGATCTTGTTGACTGCAACCGGTCGATCGCACGCTACCTACTAAAGTGCATTGAGCAAAATCCAACGCCGGACGATTTTGTGTGCTCCAATTACGAAGCGGCGCGTGAGCTGTTGCCCTTGGTTCACTCCATGGAACGGGGCGAACGTGAACGACCAGGCTTAGTCCAAGAAACGCTTGAAAATCTGCGCGAGGTCTACCTACGCGGCGACGACAACACACGGCTCTGTATTGAAACGGGATTTCTGGAGCATCTGCTCGAGAAGCGTGAGTCCATCCAATGGTTGAAACGCTGGCAAGCGGACCCTCGAACCGCAAACGCCATTACCGATTCAATCAACGGTTGGTACGGGCCTGATGAGGAGTCGCCCGACTGAGTCCGCTCAATCGTGGATCGGGAGCAACTGACCACCTCACACTGCCGAGGGCGGCAGTGGCACACGGCGGATAGTTTTGGCTTCATGCGGATACCCTACGCAGGTGTCAATCTCATCCAGCTGGCGTGTCGAGAAACGAGATCAGCCGCACGTCGTGTTGATCGACGAACTTTTCCTCGATAGTGAAAAGGGCCGCCAGTAGTGACTTGGGGGTGTTTGCTTTTTCGTGGACAATCGACCACAGGTCGGAAGTCACGGTGATCTGGCCGTCGATACCGTCGATGCTCAGGCTACAGAAGGTCACGCCGGGATCGTAGTCGACGATCAGGCGGTCGTCCTCAAGGTCTTCTAACCGGTCGATCAATTGCGGCAAATCGATCGGCTCGGCGGGCTCGAAGGTCACGGTGTCGAACACGTCGGCGAAGATGGCGGCGAACCGGTCGCTGAATAGCTTTTCAGGCTCTTTGATCGCGTCGACCATCCGCAACCAAATGACCTTCGACGGATCCTCAGCGGCGAGATGAACGGTTATGGAGTAGTTGAAGTACGGCGTAATGATCGTGGCCGTTCCGTCCCCCTGGTTAGAGACGTTCATGTCGGCCCGCTTAAACTTGAACTGCTGGCGGAGGGACTGGAATACGTGGTTGATATCGGCGTCGATCTCTTCCTGCGCGATCTTGGCGATGAACTTCTCGGCCAGGCTGTCGGCACGGGCAGGCTTGGAGTGTTTGCCACGCTGAAAACCAGCAAGATCTTGCACGCGCATGGTACGCCGCGCCAGGAGCGTGACGTTTTTGACCTGGCCATTGGATTGACTGGCGGCTTCGCTTCGTTGGTCGAAGAGTTCCGTCATATCGACCAGGGGAAGCTCTCCGTTTCCGGCAAACCAGGGCGTTTGGTCTTTCTTCGTCGTGAAGAGGGTACTCAGCGTTTGCGGTACGCAGCGTTTCAAGTACTTCTGCAGCGACGCTGATGTCAGCTGCGTGTTATTGACCAGCGCCGCGGGAGCCTTGCCGCCAAGTGCTTCCACCAGGTGATGTGCCCAGATGCCGTGGCGTAGCGCCGGGCTGGTGTGAGATGTCTGACCGGACTTGCATGCGGCAAAACAAACACAGTGCGAGCTCGAATTAAAAAACGCCTTGAGCTTCGCATCTTTGAATGCCGCATAGTTGTATCGCAGATCTTGCGTGTCCAGCATGCCGCTTTCACTCGAGTCGAGCAGCAGAACGATCTTTCGACAGTCCGATTCCTCGAATTGCTCGAACATCCAACTGAGCTTGATACTGGTATTGGCAAGATCATCCGGATCGGTGTCGTAACACGTGAGGTAGTTCGCACCTTTTTTCGAGAATCCGTACCCGGAGAAATAGACATAAAGCTGATCGTCTTCCAGCAAGCTCTTGACAGTGCGTTGCAGACGCGACTGGATCGACTGGTGCGTGGCCTGATCGTTGATCAGGGTGACACGGTCTGCCGCGTCAAACCCATGCTTTTCCAAAACGGCTGAAAACGCGCCGGCATCCGACTCCGCAAAACGAACACGTTGCATCCGCGAGTCCGCGTACTCTTCAACCGCGATGATAAGGGCAAACTTCACGATGGCACAAATTGGCAGAAATGCGACGGAAAAAGCTCCGCATTGTAACCCCGAGAAGCAGGGCGTCCAAGTGATCGTGTCCCATCAGGTGGGGACGGCAACCTAACTTTCGACACCTCTTTCATCAATCAATTCGCTGCCCGGTCTTGGCGTCGTACTTCGCGAGGGTCTCGAGGAGGTCGTCGCGGTGGGCTACGAACTTGAGTACGAGTTTGCCAGGGAATGACTGAATCGATTCGAGCTTGATGATCTCCGGTACGAGCGACTCGTAGTCTGCCTGGCGATCGGTTACGTCCAGCTCAATTCGGGCCGTACCGTCGGCGATGCTGATGTAGGGATGGCACACGATGCCGTGCTCTTTTCGGATCAGGGCTCCGATGTCGTATGCCTTGTCCAGTTTGCGGCCATCTTCTGCCGTGACCACACGGTTCTCATCCTCGGCTGGCATGTTGGCCTTGCTGGGATATTCGTCCGTAATATTCCGGACCTCGTCTAGGTTCGGCTTGGGGAGATCCGGGCCAATGACCGTGTAACCCTCGGGAACTTCCTGCGAAAAGAGCTGAGGATCGAGCGGCTGATTGTATTTCAGGTTCTTGTAGGTACTGGTTACCTGGTTATGTTCGTCGAGACGTACGTTGTAGACGATTTCGATCGGATGGCCTGTCTCGATGTCGGCCCAGATGTCGATCGTCTGGAAGATGACCTGCTTGCCGTCCAGCGACCACAGTTCGCCGTCGGGGCCGACCGGGTTGAGAACGCGGAATCCGACCACGCGCTGCTTGGCGATCTCTTTCTCACCCAGTTTTTCGTACGTGATATCGTTGAAGTTGTTGTTCTGTTCGGCTCGTCGCAGATGGTCCTGCATTCGAAGGATGAACTGCGCCGGGTTTTCGTACTTCCCGTAGTTCGAATAATCCTCCATGAGCATCGCGGTCTTTGTCTCCGGGATGACCATCAGCATCTTGTCGGCTTGGAAGTCAAGGATCGAGTAGACGTCGTTGGGCATTTCCATCCGCACCAGGCCAGGCAGCTTGGTGATGCACTTGCCGCTGCCGCTTTCACGCGGCTTGCCATCGCCGTGATCAAAGAGCGTACTGATCTCGAAGCTGAGAGTCTCGATCTTGAGGATCTCTCGGGCAACTTGCTCGAATGCCACGGCCTTCGAGGGGTTAATCGCGCTGAAGACGATCAAGCCAACCATGACGAACAGAGCAATCGAAGCGGTAATCTTCATACCAGTAAATCTCCTGGAGTGGGTGGGGGACAACTTGTCTTGGCTGGTAAGTTCAACTTCTCCGCTGATGCGGCTTAACAGTTGCGATACGACCTCGGGCGAAGGACCGGCGGGCACTTCTTCGCGAAGCAACGCTTGCACGGCCAAGTCGACCGGGTCGTGGGCTGGCTCGTGATTTTGGTTCGGGGTTTCGTTCATGGATTGGTCCTCAACTTTGAATTGCTGTCGTCTTCAGTGAGGCGCTGACGCAGCCGTTCACGGATCCGATGCAGGAGAACACGTACGTTGCCCGATTTGAGGCCTAAGTGCTCGGCGATCTCGTTGTCCGACCACTCTTGGAAGTAACGCAAAGAAAAGATCAACGCATGCTGCTCAGGCAAATCGGCGAGTTGCTCTCGCAAGTGTTCGACCAAATCGCGATCGGCAGCCTGGGTGGATGGGTCATGGCCTGCCTGATCGCGGATGGCTTGTTCCGCCCAGGCATCCTGCCGGCGTTGGCGGCTTTCACGCTGGCGTAGTAGATCGATCGCACGTCGAGTTGCGATTTGCACCAGGAACCTCGGCCAGTTCTCAACGACTTGTCGTTGGCTTTGGCGAACGGCATCGGCAAAGGTTTCCTGGAAGCAGTCATTGGCGTCTTCGGCGTTGCCGACCAAGCGATAGGCCGTCTTCCAGACCAGGGGGCCTTGAAGCCGTATGATGCCTGGCCAGTCGATCGAGTCCATAGATGTCTCCTGATTCTTAATCGTCGGTTACAAGCTATGTCGCAGGCCGCAGCGGATGTGTTACAGCCTTTTTTGGGAAATTCCCGCCCCCGAGTCGCTTCGCGGCCTGCCTGACCCGGTCACATTGCTATATCCCAGTCCGCTATTGCGAGACCGCCTAAACAGATCGACATTATCTGGGTGCTCTGACGACCAACCTAATGTCTGGGGGCCACTGGCCCTCTGGCCAGTGCATGGCGTGTCGCTTTGGTAAGAAACTGGTGCTTTCCGCGGAAAACAACATAGGCAACGACCCTCGCAGTGGTATAAATTCGGAAATCTGACAGTCGATTGAGTGCGCGAATCGAGTTTAGATACTTAATCTAGAGGTCTATTCGATGCGCTACGCTAGCTATCTACTTTCTGTCGTCCTTCTTTTTTCGCTCGCGCTGCCCGTGGCGGCTCATGATTCAGCGAGCCGCGGATCGCGTTTCTGGCTATCTCCCTTCCTCCCTTCGTCGGTAAACCTTTTCCGGTCATGCCTTGAGGACGAGGAAGTAGAGGAAGAGGTCGTTGAAGAAGACCTGGAAGAAGAAGAGACCTCGGTTGCGAGTGACATTGAAGAGTGGGTGACACGATTCGCCGAAAATGTGCTCGATCTGGATGAAACCGAAACCGAGCAGTTCGTTGCCGACTTCAATGAGATCGTCGAAGATCTGGGAGTTGATCCCGACGAAGTTCACCCCTGCCTGGGCTTCAAAATCGTGCTCTTCCTGGCCCTGCGTGAACTGTTGGACCAAGCGGACAGCGAGGTCGAAGCAGCGACCTAGTTCTGGTCGATTGACATCGTGGCACGCTTGCAGCCGACGCGTGATGCACAACCACTTCTTTGAATCAAGCGAGGCCTCCTGATGCCGCTGGGTACTGGAGAACTGAAACGACAAATGGCAGGCAGTGGGGCGTTCGCGGTTGTTTCCCTGCATGTCGAACGAACCGAAAAGCCCGTTGCTTTGACCGTTTCGCCTGAGGCCAAGTTGACCGAAGGCGAATTCTACTTACCGGCCGTGCAGGTTGGCATCGAGCATGTATGGGCCTGCTCGCTCACGGGAACAGACGAACTGCCACATTTCAAGGTAGACGTACGGCAGATCAAGACTACGGCGGTCGACACCTCGGTGATGATGGTTGTTTACGCTACGATCCTCGCCGTATGTGACGCCTTAGACCTCGATCCAAAACAGTTCGCCGAGCTCGACTTCGAAAACCGCCGCCTGTCACTGGTTCTCTAAAACGCGGATAGGCCAGCGGCTCACCGGATAGGCGTCATCAGCTGCGAGTCTTTGGAAACAGCCGCGCCCCGATCGCCGCACCACACAGTGCCAAGACAAACGGGCCGGGCATCACCAACAGAAAAACCCACTCACTCGGACCGAACATCGATCTCACCCAAAGGCCGGTCGCTATACTTCCGCCGAACCCCAGGATCGCACCCAACAGCGTGGCCCACCACTTCCCAGGTTCGATTGCCCGCGTGAACCATCGAATCGCCCATTGCTCTAGCATGACTGCCCTTTAGCTGCGAGGCACCGTCCGCAAGCGGAATTCGGGTACCATCGCTCCGGAAAACTCCTACGACGACACCAACGTATGGTTCCATTCGGTCGACAGCAAGCCGTAAACAACATGGCTCAAGTAGCGCCCGTTGATCGACTCTACTTCGCGGACGGTGCCTTCGGCGGTGAAGCCTAGCCGCTCGGGAATGGCTCGGCTCTTGGCGTTTTCGGTCGCGCAGCGGATTTCGACGCGGTGCAGTCCAAGCTGCGTGAACGCGTGGGAAATATAGGCCGCACAGGCTTTGGTCATGATGCCTTGTCCTTGGGCCTGTTGGGAAAGCCAATAGCCCAGGGAAGTCGACTTGTTTCGCCAGTCGATCTTGTGCATACCGATGACACCGACAATGTTCTGCCCGGCGCGAATGGCTGTCTGAAATCCGTTGTCTTCGCCGAGCTGCTGCAGCGTGGTGGCGATGAAGGCCTCGACATCGGCGACCGATTTCGTCGACGGGACCCACGGCATCCAAGGGCTGAGGTGCTCGCGGTTGGCATCGACTGCGGCAAACAACTCTTGAGCGTGCCGTGGTGCGAGAAGTTCGAGACGAAGATTGGGTTCGAGGTGATAGGCGAACATGGATGCATGCTTTACTGAAATCAGGGTGTGCCTGGTAATGGCCACACCGGACAAGGGACATGGTCGCAAACGTTTCTTACGGATGTCTTACCATTGGCAACATATCAGTCTATCAGCTGTTATCATGTGGCCAGCAATAACCGTCTACTTATAGGTGATAGGCAGACACTTCCTTTCGTTAAGGTGTTCGCTAAGAGAAATACATGAACCAACTCTGCCGATTGAACACGATTCCCCTTGCGATCTCCCTGTTGCTGCTGGCCGTCAATGGCTGTGGGTCACCATCAGGACCGCCGAAACCAAGTCCGGCCGGCTATAAGACCGTTACGTTCCCCAATGGGCCTGTGCAATTTTCGGTACCTGAATCGTATTCCGAAAGTTCCGAGCCGGATGACACCGTGGTCATCACGCCTGGGGAGGATGCGAACATCACGTTGCGTTTCAACTTGCACGTTCTCCCAGGCGATCTCGCCGAGGAATTCCTGAAGTCGCAAGCCGAAGAGAAGGGGTTGAAGTTGACGCCCATCGGCGACAAGACGACGTTCTCCGAAGGCGGAACGCATAGCGAAGGCGGTCGCGACTACGAGATGAAATTCTGGCAAATTGCCTTCGGAGATTCCCTAGTAATCATGTCCGCCGAAATGGACAAAAAGCACAAGGGAGATCAAGTCGTTAAAGATTGCTTAAGCGAGGCATCGAAGATCATCGAATCGATGCAGAAATATTAACGGCACATCCCATGGATAATCCATCGTTCACTCTCAACAATCGGCGATCGCATTGGCTCAGTCAGTGCGTTTGCCTTTTGGTCTGCACGGCAGGGCTCGTTTCCTGCCGCCCCGACCCCGCGGTGGAATTGAACAAACCCAAAGAGTGGCTGCTGACGAAACAGGTCGACGCGCAAACGGTTATCTCACGAGGTGATAGTCCGCCACGCCCTACCGTTGGGATGGTCTTTGATCGTCCGGATCGTCAACGAGAAATACCGATCGATCAGGCTGCCGAACTGATCGCCGCCAACCAGGACCAGCTTCCCGAACTCGAGTGGCTCTGGTTTGACGGGACTGAGCTATCCGACCAGGGGCTACTGGCGCTTTCGGACGTTGGTCACCTGAAGATTATCAGCGTGGTGGGGACCAACGTCAGTGATTCCGCGGTCCAACAGTTCCAACAAACCCTGCCTGAGTGCCGAGTCGATCATGTCCTGAACCGCGCCCCAGTCGGCATTCGCTTGGGAGAGTCGAAGGTTTCGTGGCAAGACGTTCGACCACTTTGGCAGGAGGCTGGCAAAGTGCCCGATCATCCGCGTCCCAAGAGCTTGGACGTGAAACAGGTTTACGCGACGAACACTGACGAGCGGTTGCATTTCTTCTTCCGCGTGCGTGATACGCCGCCAGAGATCGTGCAAGGGAGCGGCTTCAAGTCGTTCGCTTTGTTCATCGATACCGATAACGACCCCGCCACCGGTTCGGTCGACAAAGATGGGCTGCGGGAAGGTTACGACCTGAGGCTCGACGTGATGACGCGTACCAGGTTTGCCACCGAAGATCGCCCTCAATCCCGCGGCCTGGTCCTCCGGCTTGGCCGCATCCCTGACGGCGAGTCACACACGCATCTCCGGGGTTCGCTGGGCGAATGGTACACCGGTGATGACAACGCGATGATCGGCTACGACGACGATGGGATCGAAGTCGCGTTGCCGCTGGACATGCTGGGTATCGAGCGTGGGCAAACGCTTCGACTCACGATTGAAGATGGTCACACGCGTTCTTCACCGCGAAGCACAAGTTACGAGGACTCGTTCAGCCGGGCATCGTACGAGTTAGACTAAGGAATCTGCTGCCCCTCCGCATCCAACCCCAATACGCGGCACGCCACCCCGATCGTCGCCCACACGATGACCAAGACGTGCGATGCCCACAGGCAAGCGACGCCTGCGAAACGTGGTTCCAGGTGAATATTCGGGAACATCGTGATGGCGACAAGCATGCCCGTAGCGATCCCAGCGGCCACCAGCGCGCCGCCCCACTGGCGCAAAGCCAGGCAGAAAAAGGATACCCAAAACAGCCCTTCTGCGATCAACATCGCCAGTCCGAAGAACCAAAGAAATGGATGGATCAGGGTGACTAAAATCACCCAGCCTGCGTTACCATCGGAGTCGATCGGTAAAAACAGGAACGCGTACCAAAGCCCCAGCGGCGCGATCACGCGGACCGCAGCGACCGCGAAACTAAGATAAGGCCACGGACCTGAACTGGGTTGATTATTGGGGGGCAAGACCTTGGTTCCGATGGGCTCAAACTCTGAGGATTCGCTGACTACCAGCCGTGCGGAATCGGCCAGCCGATCTTTTGGGAATCAACCTCGACCATGCGTGTCTGCGCGTTGCCGCCCAACTCTTGGAACATGCCTGGGTCGTGAACCAGCGGCAGGCGGTTGCCATTGGCGGCGTCGGCAAACTCCAGCAGGCAGTGCCCAATATCGCCTCCTTCAATTTGCCACCGGATCGCATGGCTACCGCCGGCCAGTTCCAGGACGTGCTCGCTGACCTTCTTGCGATCGTCCCCCAAGGTTTCGATCACCTTGCCATCGAGCGACAGCGTTGCGTAGCCCCGGTTACTCGATCCGCCTGCGTGTCGCACGCGTACGGTAAGTTCCTTCGGCAGACGCAGTTCGCCACGGAAGTCGATCTGGATGCCATCTGACGGCAGGTCCGCATGGTCGAGCAGCGATGGTGCCAGGACCTTTCCGTTGTTGTAGTGGAACGCCACGCCGGTGGCCTTATTCTCGATCGTAGCCATGCCAATCAGACCTGGCGATGCCTGTGAGTTATCGCCGGGCAAATCGCTTGAAGACTGGGGTGGGGCATCACGAAGATCGAACGTCACGGTCACGTCATAGGTGGAACGACCATTGGGACTGTCGACCAGGTGGATCACGATATGGTCGTCGAACGTTTCCAACGCGGCCGTATCGCGACCTTGATGCACCGTCATGCGGGCCGAGGCAAAGTCGACTGGCTCGTTCAGCAGCGACCGATGCACTTTCTCGGCCAGGGTAGGGGAGCCTTGCGGATTCCACCCGGCATCGTTGATGGTCACGCGGGTCGGCCACGCCCAGTGACGGTGGACCCATAACGTCTCCTGCTCGCTGATGATCAAACGGTCACTTCCGTCGACATCGGCCACAATACGCAGCGAAATCGTTCCATCGGCAGGTTCCGCCCCCTCCATCGATGCGATGCCCAGGCCCAGGGTGAGAACAGCCAAGAAGGCGGCTTGAATCGGTTTCATCATGGTTCTCCCGTGCGATGCATCCAACTGGCGACTCGTGTTGCAGACTCGTTAGTGAGACGAACCAGTCAGGGAGACGGTTTTGCGGTCGCCGTCGACGTGGCATGGCCTCAACCTTCAGGGGGTAGGCAAAGAATCTCCCGATACGCAATGCCCCCGGCGAACAAGCCCTGAAATGGCCTGAAGGGGGCCGAATTTCGCCAAATTGCCCAATCTGCGGGTGACAATATTTCGTAAGCCAATGAGGCACAAGTTCATTTGAATTTTCTCTTTTTCCTGATATTATCCAGTGACACTACCCCTCTTCTTGATGGTCAGCTTTGCGCATTTTCCTTTTCAAATCGCCAAATTGAGCCAACCAACGTCTTGTCACATGAGGTTGCCATGACTCTGAATTGCAGACTTTTCTCTTGGCATGGAGCCAAGAATCACCTGGTTTTACCCATGGTGTTGTCAGTCAGTCTTCTTTGCTTGACGCTCACTGGCTGCGGCAGTGGTCGGACAACGGCCGGTTCCACGGCTTCCGGCGTCGTGACCATCGAAGGCGTCCCGCTGGACAGCGGGACGATTGCCTTTTCGCCAGTCGGCCGAGGCTCGTCTGCATTCGGACGCATCAATTCCGACGGAACCTACAGCGTCGAGACCGACGCCCAAACCATTGGGCTGGCTCCCGGCGACTACCAGGTTGCCATCTATTACGAACCGACAGAAACGGAAGATGCCCAAGGCAATGTGATCGTCGGAGCTAATCCTCTCGCCAAGAAGTACGGCGACTTTGATCGTTCCGGTTTAACCGTCACCGCCACCGAGGGAGATAACACGTGGGACTTTGATCTCGAACCCAAGAAGGCTCGTCGCAATAAGTAAGTCCTTTTCATTTGGTGGCCTGCTGCCAATTTCTCAGCGGGCAGACTGTTCTCTTCTCTTTTCTTATCGTGAATTCACAAGGAGTTGTCATGTCTCATACTTCGTCTCGAAGGCATGCGTTCACGCTCGTGGAACTACTGGTCGTGATTGCCATTATCGGCGTGCTGATCGCGCTGCTATTGCCGGCGGTCCAGCAAGCCCGTGAAGCAGCACGGCGGATGCAATGCACCAACAACCTCAAGCAGTTGGGGCTGGCGATGCATAACTACCATGACGTGATCGGCAGCATGCCGTCTGCGTATGTGTTTACCGGCGACACGTCGCACGATCGAATCGCGCTGTGGGCTTGGGGAGCCATGATTGCCCCTTACATCGAACAGAATTCGGCCTACGATCGCTTACAAGTCAGCAGCAATACGGCCGTGGACGCAGTCAACAAGAACGCCAAGCGGAAGGTGATTCAAACCCCGCTTTCCGCGGTACGCTGCCCATCGGACGCTGGCCCTGAGAAGCACAACGGCTCGATTGCCGCTCGCAAGTATCGCGACACGATCGCCGATGTGAATCGCCACGGAATCGTTTCCAACTACGTGGTGAACAATAGCAGCGGACAGATTCGCAACTTTCGCGGCACCCCCAACAGCGATGCCGATGGCGTCTTCTATCGTAATAGCGATACCTCGTTCCGCGATTTCGTCGATGGCACTACGAACACGATCATCATCGGCGAACGCAGTTACCTCCATCCACTTGCCGGGAACAATGAACCGCAAGGGGCGATGTTCTGGGGAACGAGTGGGTATTTCGATGCCGATGGCAAGGGGCTCGGCTCTGTGTCCGCAGGCGGCCATCGTAAGATCAATTGTCCCGAGAATAACCAATGCCGCCGCTCCTACACCAGCATGCACCCCGGCGGCGCGCAGTTTTGCTTGGGGGATGGCTCGGTCCGCTTTATCCCGGAAACGATCGAGCACAACACCAACGCCAACGTGAACTCGACGTTTGAGTTCCTGCTTTCCATCCGCGATGGCAACGTCATAGGCGAATTCTAAATCGCCTGTAGATATCGGCTGGCATGGCCCCGGACAAGAAGCCGGGGCCATGGACCTGGGAAACCTCCGTTTGCAATTCTCACCGCCTTGCGAGTGAATCGTGGTATCCTAGCCCAAGCTAGTCATCACGTCGTATCGCTCTCGGGAGAACCCGCATGCTCGGCCGCATTCTCATCGGCACAATGCTCTTGGTGCTTGCCGGCTCGGGGCATTCGCTCGCGCAGGAAAACGATCACTGGCGAGTCACCGTTCAGGATGTTGCCCTGCTGCCGCTGGCCGTTTCTGCAGACGGTACATTAGCTGCTGGCCGGGGAAAGTGGGCCAAGCACCTCTTTCATGTGGTTAATCAAGAGTCGTCGCAGGTCTTGCTGACCGTCCACATGCCGCGGGACATCCAAGCCGTCGCGATTGCTGGCAGCGGTGATTGGTTCGTGGTTTCCACCACCGAGCACATCTATCGCATTGACTTGAACGATGGCTCGCCTCGACGGCTACTGGAAGGGGTGACGGGGGCTTTGGCCATCGATCCAGCCGACGAGAAACTCGCCGTGCTGGGCAATCTTAAGGTACCACTTCCGGCGACTCGTTCATTCGGCGGTGACGTGGCAAAGTTGGGCGTCTTTGACCTGAAGCTTGGTCAGTGGATCGCCCAGATCGACACGCCGGTAAGGACAAACTTCGTGGTGGCATTTGACGGCGATGAGGTCATCGCGGCAGGCACCGGTGGCAATATCCGCAGCCGAAAAGCACAAGGGTATGACTGTCATGCGCAGCTAAACCTCAGCACCGGAAAGATCCGGCAGGGATTCGGGCCCGATCGATATGACGATCGCATGAACCCTCCACAGGCAGATCCTGAATATAAATTTCCCCCATCCATCGAGCGATGGAAGACGGAAATTGCGGCTGCGATGCCTCGTACTCAAGAAGGCCGTTCGCAGTATTCGGCTCATCGAGTCGGTTTCCCCGGAGGCGTGTGGGCCTTGGTAGCCGACGACCAACGCATCGCTTCAGTGATGGATCATGGCGACGCACAGCGAAGCTTGTTGACCATTCCCTCCACCGGAAATCTCAGCGTACGTGATGGCAAGGTTCCTTCGAGCGTGGACGTCTGTCGTGGTCGACTTCTGCACGAATCGGCTGGTCACGTCACCGACTTGGAGACAGGCCAGGAAGTCCTGACGCTGCCCCAGTTCAAGTACAACCCGAAAGAAAAGAATCAGTGGACGCTCTTCGTCGGGCCTGGCTGGCTGGTTCGAGATCGCGATCAGTTGAGCTACTACGCGCCAGAGAAGAGCGCCCCCGTCTGGCAGCGAGAAGCCCCCGAAGGTTTTGATCGCCCCACGGTAACCTTCTCGCCAGATGCAAGTCGCTTCACGGCGGCCGTACGTGATACAGAAGAACTGGTCACCATCTTTTCGGCAAGCGATGGAAAAGTGATTCAGCGAATCATGCGTACCTCGGAAAAAGACGCACACGAGTACATTTCGTCCGTTGCTTTCAATCGCGATGGAAGCGAGCTTCTGGTTCAGCATTACCTCAATCGCCGAGGCTCGACACAAAGATCCCTACGGCTCTACGATCTTTCCAGCGGCCAAATCAAATACGAACGTGTGCTTGGCGAAAAGGAGTATCTCGACGGCCCCGTCAATGCTGGCAGCGGCTGGATGCTTGGCTCGTATGGTTACTCGCTGTACGTCGACCAGAACTACGCCGAGACGAAACTCCCTTTCGATCAGATTGATTCAGCCGAACCCATTCCCGATACGCCAGTCACGACCTTCCTGGTGGCAAACGACTATCAGCAAGGGGGCGTGGTAACGCTAAATGGGCAAGTCCCCCAAACATGGCAAGGCCGCGAGGCGAGCGTCGCTTTCGGCGGAAGAGTGATTGCGAGGTCGACCGGCACGAGCGAAATCGAACTGCTCGATGCACAGACCTTCGCCCCTTTTGCCTGGGTCCACGTGATTCGTTTGGAAAAAGGCTTCGGCTGGATCGCCTATACGCCAGACGGCTACTGGGACGCTTCCCCTGGCGTCGAGAAGTTTGTGCTGGTGACGAAAAATGGAAGCGTCGCCCAACCAGCGGAAGTGCAGTCGCGACGCGTTCTGTCGCTCTTGCAGACGCGGATGCCGAAGTGATTGGCCGCTACTGCTCGGCCTTGACCGCCGCCAGAATCTGCTTGGCCACGGCCTGGGCCAGGCGGTCGCGACCGGCGTCGTTGTAGTGGACGTCGTCTTCCCCTTTCTGGTACTTGGCTCGGTCGTCGCCGATGACCTCGTACAGGTTATTGATCGTCACGCCGTGCTTGTTCATCACGGCGATGGCCGCATCGTTGAACTCCTTGGCCCGGTCTTCACTCACGACGAACTTCACCTTCTTCTCAGGCCCAATACAGGGAGGCGTTGTGACGCCGAAGATGAGCGCCGCGTCGGTCTTGGCCTTCAGCTTGGTGACGATCGTGTCCAGGCTCTTCGCGTACGACTCTGGCGTGGCTTTCACCGGCTGACTCCAACCGTACCAATCCCACAGACCGAAGTTGAAGTGCACGATATCCCACTTCGAATCACCGATCCACTCGTCGATATGCTCGGCCCCGAACGCGGACCAGCGGCAGTTGGTATTGGGCCGATGAACGTTGGCTTTGCCGTCCAATAGCTTCCGTACTCGCGGCGTGTAACCGATGGAGATCGAGTCCCCCACAATCAACACGCGGGGTAGCCCTTCCTGATCAGACGGATTGGCAAACGCATCGTAAAACGGATCAGGCTTGGCTTTCTCTTGAGCCAGAACCGGGGAGACACAGAGACTGCACAGCAGTAGAGCTAGAAGCCAGGTTCGCATGAGGTTAGTTTCCGATCGGTGGGACTTGCTTCGAGGAAGAGAATCTCGCTAGGCCAAGTCTAACCGCCTGGATCGGAGGATCAAGCGATGGTCCAAGCGTTAAAGGATTCCATCTGGTTCAATCTCCCTCGGTGTGCCCCTGCCGCCCCCGGCAGTGTGAAGCGGAGAGTTGTATTGAACAGATTCACTAGCTACCTTTCCAAAACCTCACTGGTCGCGTTTATTCGGATCTTCGAAGAGCTGGAACTTCACGCCGTCTCTCTCCCCTTCGACAATCGGACGAATATCGAATTGATCGCGATATTCCGAGATCAAGGAGGCAATACTACGGTTGTTGAAGCGATCATAGAGCCCTTGCTTGCCATGCATGCCGACGATATCGAGCATCAGCACACTGATCGGCACTCTCAAGTCACTAGGCATCTTTGGCATGAGATTGTTGACGGCACGGATGATCTTTTCTGGATCATCGCATTCAACAATGAGTAATTCTAGCGGGTCGGCAGGTTGGTCGCTGGTCATTCGTTTCACGTCGATCGATGATTATGGCTTGGAGAAGAGCCCACATAATCTCACGGTCGGCAGCACGATTCAAGCGATAGTAAGAACTTCCCCGAATTCGCACTGCCGAGGGCGGCACTGGCACACACATGTGAGTTAAGCAGAGCATGCCAGAGAAACGGCTCAGATTCGAAAGCGGAAAGCGGGCCGAGCAATGGCTTCCTTCGTTCTGCCAAACGAGGGAAATTTGCTCGAGCCCGCCACCTGTCGTACGCGAGTCGTAGGGGTCGTACGACGAATTACTTCTTCGGCGGTTCGACGGTGAAGTCGATCTTATTGCTTCCAGGGGTGACCTCGGCGGTGAGCTCCGAGGTACGAATGTCAGCGTACTTGTCGTGTACCAGCGACTTTGAGGTGGCCACCGAGCGGCCATTGCGACCGTCGCCGCCGGCGGTGCTGATCTTCGAGACGATCGCGACCTGGTAATGACCGACCGGGGCACCGTCGCCAGGCTCGACCGAGGAAAGCTCGTACGAGCCATCCGGGGCGATGCGGGACGAAGCACTGATCGGCGGACTGACCGACGTGAAGGTGATCCGACCGCCGGAAACAACCTGGCCATCGGTGGTCGTGATGACGCCGGTTACGGTCGAGTTATCCGACGAGCCGCAGCCGACCAGCGGCACGATCGCCACCAAAGCAAAAAGAAGAATGCTAAAACGTTTCATGGTCATACTCATTTGAATGGATTGCTGGCAGGAATTCGTCATTTCAAACGAGCGTTACGGAAGCGAGTTGACTTCGCCGTCGTTGCACATGACCAGGCGTTCCAGAACAACCTGGCTGAGCGTCGGGGCGATCGTCTGCACGGCACCGTCGGCCATCAACATGTTGACCACGTTGCCCGAGTGCCAGCTGCCCAATTGCGGTTCGCCTGCATTATGCAGGTTGTAGATCACGTCTTGCGGACCCTTGGCAAAACCACGACCACGCACCGGCAGCAGCACGCCGTGAGCACGTCCCCAGCTACCGAAGTTGAAGATCACGCCGTCACGTTCGCCATTTTCAGGCGTGCAGCAAGCACCCAGCTTTTCAGCCGGAACATGCTTTTCGGCGAACAGAGCCGTGTTGCTCAGACCATCGGTGACACGAGCGAACGAGTCGCGACCGCTCCAGGTGGTGACCGTATCGGAGTCGAGGTTCGGAATGTAGCTGAAATTCGTCTTGGCCATCCGCAACGCCTGACGCTGATTCGACTGGCTGGTGTCGTTGTGCAGGTTCCATTCGTCCCAACCGGTGTTGCCGCCGTGGTAGGTCAGAATCCCGTAGTCGTACGCTGCGAACCCGGTGCCTTGGTAGTGACCACCGCCGTCGCCGTTCATTTCACGAGCCGAGCGGGAAGGGCACATGAAGACGCTCAGTCCCTTGGCACCATCGGAGGTCAACGCGGTCAGGCTGACGCCTTGGTCAGGCTGGCCCATGGTATCGAGCTGGTTGTACAGGTTGTCTTGCTCCAGGTACGGCAGCAACAGCGAAAACGCTGAGTGGCCTTCCTTAGCGATGGCCAGAGGGACCATCTTGTCATACGTGTCGTGAAAATTGTGTACGGCCAGACCGAGCTGCTTCATGTTGCTGGTGCACTGCATACGGCGAGCTGCTTCACGAGCTTGCTGCACGGCCGGCAAGAGCAGGGCGATCAACACACCGATGATGGCAATCACCACCAACAGTTCGACCAGGGTAAAACCACGTCGCATCGCGCGACCGCTGAAAGCACTAGTGACACAAGACATTGGCAGGAACCTTTGATTTAGGTGGTTGATGAATGCGACGGCCACCCTACGCAAGCGTCTCATTCATCACATTTTCTTACTAAGCCCGACTGGTAAGAGTCAGGAAAAAGCCGAAGCAATCGATCACTAAGACGCCTTACGGAGAGTTGCGCGGGATTAGGTGGCAAACAAGACAGTCAACCTGGCAGTTAATCCTCGCTGAGTGCGTCAAGCGATTTATTTAGTTTAGATTTGCGGGTTCAGACTGAAAATGAAACATTGCACAGCCACCCCACACACTTTCACTTTTAAAGAATTTGCAACAAACACTACAAAAAACATGACAGGGCGGATCAGCGCTACGGCTACCCGCAGGCAGCTCTGGCATTAAATACAGAAAGCGGGCCGAGCGAATCCTTCTTTGTCTCTGCCAAACAAGGAAGACTGCTCGGACCCGCCACCTGTCGTACACGAAGCGTAAGGGTCGTACGTAAGCGTTTTACTTCGGGCCTTCGACCTGGAAGTTAATCTCGTTGCGACCAAGCTTCACTTCTGCAGTGAGCCCGGACGAGGCCGAGTTGCCATACTTTGGGTGAATGAGCGGCTTGGGCATCGTTCCTACCCGGCGGGAATTGGCCTGTCGACCACGATCTTTGGTCGAAGTTTCGGTAATTTCGACTGCGCGTTGGTCCCGCTGCATGGCCGTGATGGTGACCTGGTAGTTTCCTTCCGGGGCGCCATCGTTCATTTCGTAGGTGGAAAGCTCGTATGTGCCGTCGGCGTTGATCGATCCGTTGGCACTGAGGTTCAGTTCTTTCGAGGTGAAGATGATTCGCCCGTTGGTAACCGGCGTTCCGTCTTCCAAAGTGACCGTTCCGGTAACCGAGCTTCCGCCGGCTCCGCAACCGGTCGCTGCGACGAGCAAGGCACCCACCGCGAATGTGCCGATCCAGTTCATGATATGTCTTGTCCTAAATGATGGGTAAGTGAAGAAAGACCGTTGGTTGAAAGTGCAGGCGTATGCCGGGGGCTTCCGCTGCTGCACTTTCACTTGGTAACTGTGCGAGACCGCATAGGGCCTCTACTTTCTTCCCTTACGGGAGGGTCAGGACTTGGCCGTCGTTGCAACGCACCAGGTTGTGGAGCGTATCCTGGTCCACGGTCACTGGAATGGTGCGGACGGAACCGTCGGCGATCAGGAAGTGAACCACGCCTGGGTGCCAGCTTCCGACGGTTGGCGAGCCAGCCGAGACGACGTCGGTCACAACATGGTTCGGACCACGAGCCAGCGGACGATTCTTAACGGGACCGGCAGCCATCACTTCACGATCACCCCAAGGGCCGTTGAAGAAGAAGAAACCGTCCGTTTCGCCATTGCCAGCGTTGCAGCACTTGCCAAGCTTTTCGACTGGAACGTGCTTTTCGCCAAACAGAGCCGTGTTGCTCAAGCCGTCGGTAACGCGGCTGAACTGATCGCGAGGCTTCCAGCTGCTGATGGCAAGCGGCCACGCACCGGGAGTCGTCTTGGCCATACGCAACGCTTGATCTTGTTCGTCCAGGTTTTGCCAGAACGAGAATTCGTTCCATTGGTCGCTGTTACGTGAGTAGGACAGGATGGTGTAGTCGTACGCTCCGAACTTGTGCCCGGCGACTTCCAGGCCCGATTCACGCTGAGGACGCGATGGGCACATGTAGACGCTGATGTTCTTGGCACCTTCCTGCGAGAAGACAGCTCGGTTGTTGGTCGCGCCACTGGCCGAGTCGTCTGCTTCTGGCCAGACGCGGATGTCCATCTGATCGTAGAGCGAACCTTGCTCGATGTATGGCAACAGGAACGACCAGGTCGTGTGACCCCACTGGAACGCAACCGAAGGTGGCATGCCGTTGTAGGTGTCATGGAAGTTGTGAACCGCCAGCCCCATTTGCTTCATGTTGTTCGAGCACTGCATACGGCGAGCGGCTTCGCGGGCCTGTTGCACAGCCGGCAACAGTAGGGCGATCAGCACCCCAATGATGGCGATCACCACCAGCAGTTCGACCAGGGTAAAACCACGCCGCGATGGGCGAGATACGACTGGAGCGGTAGCTAGAGACATTGGCAGGAACCTTTGCTTCAGAGTTCGATGATCGCGACGACCGCCAAAATCAGCGAGGCGATTCCATCAGGGTTTCTAATAAACCCTCGACAGATGTAAGTAAGAAAAAACTCGCAGCAAACTGTTGCTGCTTCGCCTAGCGTTGAGATGGCCTTGGTTATTTGATCAGCAAGGATGCCGACCTGGCAGTTAACCGCGACTTCATTCGTCAAGTGATTTGTTTATTTTAGTTTTTCTTTCCCTCGTAACCCATGAAACATTGCACAACGATGCCACACAGTTTCACCTGTAAATTCACGCGGCAGGCTGTCGTAAAAGCTCTCCTCCCTGGCACCACGCGACGGCTGGCGCGAATCGTTAAGCCTTGGTGAGGCACATGTACCGACGTTCAAATTGCCGTAAGATGAAAGAAAAACCCGAGGTGGAACCACGATGAAAATACTTCTAGCGAACGACGACGGCATTTACGCTCCTGGCTTGGCGGCCATGGAAAAGGCCCTGCAAGCCATTGGCGATGTTACCGTGATTGCTCCCGCTACCGAGCAAAGCGGAGTAGGGCACTCGATTACTTTTCTATCACCCCTGGTCTGCAAAGAGATCTACGATGGCGACCGGCGAAGAGGGTACGCCGTGGAAGGGAGCCCGGCCGACTGCGTGAAACTGGGCGTTGTCGAACTGATGGACGAGCGACCGGACCTGATTGTCAGCGGGATCAATGGCGGACTGAACGCTGGGATCAACGTGCTGTACTCCGGTACGGTCGGCGCGGCGATCGAAGGGGCGTTCTTTGGGATCACCAGCATCGCGGTTTCCCTGGAATGGGACGAACACGCTCGGTTCGACCGGGCAGCTGAGATGGCTCGGCAGATCATCAGCCAGATTCTCGAGCACAAGTCGAGCTCTCCCAGGCTGTATAACCTGAACATTCCCACCCCCGCCACGAAGTTACCGCCTGGTGAGGCGGAGCTAAAGATCGTGCCGATGGGCGTGGCTCGGTACGGCGAGCACTTCATCAAACGGAAAGACCCCCGAAACCGGGACTATTACTGGGCTACTGGCGATCCGCCGCCCGAACACGGCGAGGAAGAAACCGATCTCTCGGCACTTGAAAAAGGGTATCTGACCCTCACGCCGCTGCACTTCGACATGACCGAACGTGCGCAAATCGATGAAATGAAGCCTTGGAATCTGGAAGTCCTTGATTAGGGTAGAAGTACCCCGATTCACTTTTCATTTTTTTACCGGCAACTGAAGCCGGCGTCGAAGTGCGCACCCCGTGCGTGGATGGATTCCGCGTCGCTGCGCGTGTTTGATCGACATTGCCATGTTTGTACGAAAAGTGACTCTGCTCGGACTTCTGTCCGTGGCTGCCATCGCCGTATTCGCTAATGTAGCTACCGCCAACGATTGGCTGCTCGCCCCTAGCTACTACAGCCACGACCCGCAAACCGGAGAGCGTGCCGCGCAGTATTCTCGTCCGCAGCCAGCGTACGTGTACGAGAACCCGACCTATCTGAAGTCTGGCTATCACCACCGCCGCTCGACCATCCGAACCGGTGACGGAAGCCTGGATCAATTGCACGTGGTCGAAGAATGGGGCCGCCCGGTACGTCCGTATGGCGAATGGGAACGCCCGTTCCGTCCCTACTCGGTTCCTTATCAACTGTGGGGGCCGCCTTACGGTGGTTTAGGTCCGATCTACCAGAACTTCCCCTATCAGTATCCATTCCCGACACCACTGCCAGGCCCTGGTGGTCCCGGCGGTCCCGGTCCAGGTGGACCAGGACATGGTGGTGGACATAACGGTGGCCAGGGTGGCGGCCAACACGGCGGCTACGGGGGCAACCACTCGATCTAGATGTGGCTTCCAGCCAGCCAATAGAGACTACTTCGCTTCCGCGTACCAGTCGGGAGCGTTGGCCGTTGCTTCGTCATACTTATCGAGCAAGGCCTTCTTCAGCTTGCTGACGATCTCAGGATGATCGGCCGCAACGTCTTTGGTTTCGGCGATGTCCTCGGTCAGGTTGTAGAGCTCGAATGTCTTGAATTTCGCGTTGCGAATCATCGAGTAGTCACCTTTCTGGTAGGCGGCTCCCGGTTTGACTTCGCCTTGGTCCCACAGGGCGACCAGCTTCCAGTCGCCATCTCGCACAGCTACCTTCGCATCGTTGTAGGCTCGATAGTAATGCCAGAACAGCGGCTTGGTTCGCTCGACCGTCTCGCCACGCATCAGGCCAACCAGGCTGGTTCCATCGAGCTTGGCGCCGGCCGGGATGTTGGCTCCGCCTAGTTCGCAGAAGGTCGGCAGGATATCGAGCGAGCAAACCGGCACGTCTGACTCGGTCCCGGCTTCTAGCTTCCCGGGGAAGCGGGCAATGCCGGGCACACGAATCCCGCCTTCGTAGATGTGCAGTTTCATCCCCCGCAGTGGTCCCGGCGAACCATGCGATCGCCACGCATTTCGGTAACGGTCGAGCGTCTCAGGCCCATTGTCGCTGGTGAACAGCACAAGCGTGTTGTCGGCCACGCCCAGCTTGTCGATCGTCTCCATCAAGCGGCCAACAGCCTGGTCCATGTTCGTGACGTTCGCGTAATACAGTGCTTCGCCCCGCTTGTCGGCGTCGGGGTAGGTCTTCACCAGGTCGTCCGGCGAAGCGATTGGCTCGTGCGGTTCATGGAACGTAACCAGGGCGAAGAACGGCTTACCGTCCTCTTTGATGTCTTCCAGCCAGTGGCTGGCCTCGTTGACCACCACTTGGCAGGAAAAGTCGTCGGTCGGGCCGACCTTCTCGCCGTTGCGGACAAAGTTGACTGGCTTCTCATGCGAAGGGGACGCGTTGTTCTGCGTGGCGAACCAATAGTCGAATCCCAGGTCATTTGGTTGCGGCTGATTGGGGGAATTGAACATTCCGTTGCAGTGCCACTTGCCGAACAGTCCGGTTTGGTAGCCAGCTTCTTTCAACAGCTTGGCGACGGTGATCTCGTTGGCCTGGACGTGCATCGGCGAGCCACCAGGGATCCAATCGTAGATGCCAACCTGGGTCGGCGTTTGCCCAGTAACCAGGCCGGCTCGCGAGGGGGAACAAACCGGGGCGGCACTGTAGCAAGACGTGAAACGTACGCCCTGGGAAGCCAGCTTGTTGAGGCTTGGCGTTTTGATCGATGGATGGCCGTAGCACTCCAGGTCGCCATAGCCGAGATCGTCGCACTGAATGACCAGGAAATTCGGACGCTGCTGGGCGCCTGCCGTTTGCTGGACAACAACCAATAGAAGCAGCGCAAGGAAAAGGGAGATTCGCTTCATGAGATGCATCTCGATCGGTGGGAGGAAGAAGAGAGGGACATGTGTGGAGTGCAAGTCCCAGGATAACGCGGCGCGGGCCGAAAAGCTACTTTTGGCCGCCGGCCGGCTTGTTTTGGCGATTAATGACATCGCGATACCCAATGCCGGCCGTCGCCCACATGTAGGTACTGATCCGCGAAGGCCCGGCCTCGAGCAGCTTCGGATCCGCCGCCATCTTCAGGTATTTGGCAGCCAGGTCATCTTTGCCTTCGGCGACATAGTACAGCCCGACGTAAAGCAGCGTGTAGAAACGATAACCAGCGGCGGCTTCCCCGGTAAGCTTGGTCGCTTCCATCTGCTCAAGTAGTTTCTCCGGCGTGACGTTGCCGCGGTACATCTCTAATGCTTCCTGCAGGCCTGGCCGTGGGTCGCGTTCTATTGGGATCAGCGTTTCGCGTGCTTTGGCGAGCCCCTTGGACTTGGCCAGGCAGAGGTATCGCCAGACCGAGTTCTCGACGTCCTGATCGTGGTAGTTTTGATAGTCGAGAAACTGCTTGGCTCCGTCGGCGTAGTCGCCAGCGTAGTAGCAAGAGATGCCCCGTTCCCACAAGCTGTCGCTACGGCCAGGCTGAAGCTTGATGAGTTGGTCGAAGTCTTTTACCGACTGGCGAAAGTTCTCGGCCATGTAGTTCTCAGTGGCGCGATAATAATAGAGATTCGGAAGGTCAGGCTTCATCTCGATCATCTGGTTAAGCAGCGAAATCGCCTGCTTGTGATCGTCTTTGTCCAGTGCCTCGCGGAGCTTCGTGTTCAGCTGGTCGAATGTCTGCTCTTGAGCGAACCCAAAAGCCGGGCAGAGAAGCAGAAGACTAAGGACAATCAAACAGCGGGACCAAGTCACCGTATTCTCTTTGCACATCTTGAACGATCCGTTGCATGGGCTTTCGGCGGATACGTCGCTGGGCTTCTTCTAACAGGCACCAGCGATAGCGAAAGTCGACCGGGCCGGTCGCATCGGAATGCTTACCCATATATTCAAATACATGGGCTTTGATGACCCCGGGCTCTTCGTTTCGCGAGCGACGCAGCGTGGCGACAGGGTTAGATGCTAGCGAACGAACCTTAAGATGCCAACGGTCTTGGATATGATGGACGATCTTGTGATGATCAGAATGATCGGGCAAACAGAAGTCGGGAAACGACCATCGTGCACGCTCTTGGTCTGACTTGAGCCAGAACTCCATTCCCAGTGACGTTCGACGAACGACCACAGCACAGATCCATTTTCCCTGGGGCATTCGAGGTGATACTAAGAAAAAGTCCAGTAGCAGAGAAATAAACCATGCAGCCCATTAGCGGGTCCCTCTACGATGGTACTGCACACTAAGCGTATCGGCAACGATTCAGAATACAAAACAGGAATTTTCTAGAAATTGCCACCTGAGCGAGGGTGCAGACCATCGACATCCTGGTGCTTTTGGCCGTTCTTCAAACGCTCAGCCCAAATGTCCGTTATCTCCGGGTTTCTTCGTTGGTTTTTTACTAACCGACCTGATTGTTAAGCGTCCAACCCTGGCAAGGCCGGCGAACCGCCTACATGTTGCTTGGTATTCGCTAAGGTTTGTCGATCTTAGCTCAAAAGACCCGATACCCCTATATATAACTAATATTCGTGCCCCTGTGGTTAGGATTTGACCATTTTCGCCCATTCTTACGCGTAGACTTTGCTTGATCTGGCCAAGAGAGGTGTGTGACGAACCGAAGCGGTCGGCCTGAAAGAGTGCGAAATCGACCGCTTTTGATCTCAGTTTGACCGAGGCTTCTCAAATTAAGACAGCGTGTCGACCACAAGGCCCAAATACTTGAGCCAAATTGAACAAATTTTTCCAAGCGGAAAGTGTTGAAGCAGAATAACTTACGAGAAACTCAAGGTCATCCCAGACAGTTTTGTTGGTTTCTGGCCCTTGAGTTGCACTTGGGGGACAGCGAGGCGAGGGTGTTCGGCACGCAGGGTGTCGAGACCTCACCAAGGGCAAAGTACCCGGTCAAGACGATCCAATTTAATTAGCCACGGAGGAGTGAGGTCATGTTAGTTCTGAGTCGAAAAGTTGGCGATTCCATCAAGATTGGCGACAACATCGAAATCGTCGTGAATCGCATCTCTGGCAATCGAGTCACCATTGGTGTCGATGCTCCGAAGGATGTCCGTATCCTGCGTGGCGAAGTCGAGTTGGAACTCGACGATGATGCCGTTCTGGCCCTGACCGGCCTGATGAACGCGAACGCAGCAAGCTATAGCCACTCGGCAAGCTAGTGCACGTGCCCCAACGCCGTTGGTTCAAGCAGCCACTTTCGTAAATCACGGCGTTGGGAGTCAGATGCTCTAACTGTTGGCATCAAACCCACCTGCAACCATGGCATCCAGCTCTCGTGAGATCCATTGGGCAATCCACTCTATTGCCTCAATCTCGTGCAAAAGGATGGGATGGTGAAGGATGACCGTTTGGGACGCCGCGTTTCTTGCGGAACTGAGTGTTCCCACCTTTCGAGCTTGGCTATCGGGACGTTTCGTAAATCCACGAAACCCACTATCCAACGGTAAATCGATCGCTTCCGATCTTCCCACCAGCGACTTGGCTACTTGCTGATTCTTGGCAAGCCATGCGTGCTTATAGAATGCTGGTGTACTGTCTGCCCGCAATTCGATAGGGCTCAGATATTCTTCCCAGGATACAAGCAGCTTTCTGAGATGCTGCACGCGAGAATGTCTCGTGTGATTGGTTTCATCGAGACGCTCCAGCTGAGGTATTAACACGGCAGCTTGTAGCTCGCTTAGCGGAAACGCGTGATTTCCCCGTTCGCAGAAAATCTTGGCCCGCTGCATCACATCGGTCCGTTCGCTCATGATCGCACCGCCTCGCCCGGCGGTCAGTAGCTTGCTTCCCCCGAAGCTGAGTACACCGACATCACCAAACGTTCCCAGTCGCTTACCGTGCAGCTTGGCACCCGGGGCCTGACAGGCATCTTCCACCACGGCAATGCCGCGGCGATCGGCCATTTCGCGGATCGCTGGCATATCGGCGATGCCGCCATGCAGGTGGGAAACGATCACGGCGGATGTCTTCTCGGTAATGGCCGCTTCGACCGTTTCCGCATCCAGGCACCAGGTGCGTGGATTGATATCGACCAGCACCGGGAACAGCCCACTATCTTGAATCGCCCGGAAGTTCCCAGGGAAGTCGTACGCCGCGAGGATCACCTCCGACCCATCAGGCAAGTTCAGGCCACGCAGGGCAATCTGCACAGCGATCGTTCCTGACGCACACGACAGCGATGCTGGCACGTCGTGAAACGCGGCCAGCTTCGCTTCGAGCTGCTCGACGTTCGGTCCGTGATAGCGGCCCCAGCTACCGTCTTCATGCGCGCGGAGTAAGGCCTCGCGAATAGCCTCGTCATCAGGGCGGGGCCACTCGTTCCAACGGGTATCAAACGGGGGAAGATCGTCGCGATCGCTGATCGTAAAACTCCTCGGCTGGGATCAAGGATTTCTTGCTGATCTCACATTGACGTACTTTTCTGGATCTTTGTATTGTCTTCCGGCCTCTTGCTATGTCCAGCGTAGGACTTGGCTATTAGGCAATTGTGTCCCTGGAGTTCCCAAATACTCGATTCGAGATCGCGTACCATGATCCATCCAAAACACTGGTTCATGCCCGCCAGCATCTGGCGCGGTTCGCGTGGGGAATCCAAATGGATCGTCGTCCTTATTCTGGGAGTCGCGATGACTTCCGGCTGTGCCACACAAAAGTGGGCCAGCGTTCGCAAGTCACCCAGCAATCCGCTGGAAGGTCCCTTGCAGTTGATGTCGCATAGTGGCCCCAAGGTCACCGATCGAACCCGACAATCGCTGCGGGTGCTCGGCATGGAGAAGTATGCCGACGGAAGCTACGAAAAGGGGCTCGCGGAACTGGCCGAGATCATCGAAACCGAACCAACTGCGGAAAACCTGTACACGTTTGCCGAACTCTCGTACATCGCCGCCACCCGGGCCGATGCGATGGGCAAGAACGCAACGGCACTTGAACTGTACGCCGGCAGCGTGTCGCACGCGTATTACTTTCTGTTCGAATGCAAAGAAGGGGTTGCGGCCGACGGCTACGACCCACGTTTCCGCCAGGCCTGCGACATCTACAATAAATCGCTCGAAGGGTCGCTACGGCTGGTCAAGGCTCAAGGCCGCCTGAAGCAAGGCGAAACCTATCGAATCAAGACGCCCAATCACGTCTTCCATGTGTCGCTCGATACGGTTGGCCGCTGGAAAGACACCGAATTCCAAGACTTCAAGTTCACCTCCGACTACCAGGTCGAAGGGCTCAAGAACCAGCATCGACAGTACGGTCTTGGCGTTCCACTGATTGCCGAGTGCAAAGACCATCCGCCGGAAGCCCCCGGCGCCGATTACTTTCCGCCCAACCTGACGTTCGCACTCACGGCATTTTTGCAGGTCGAACACACACCGCAGGTTGACCCCGAAACGAACAAGAAAATCCATTACTGTAAGATCCTGCTGTACGATCCACTGGAACAGCCGGAGATCGCGATCCATAGCCGAACGATTCCGCTAGAAGCCGATATCAGCACGCCGCTGGCTTACCTGCTGGATTCGGGTAAGGTATCGCAAACCTACCTGGCAACTCTCGGCATGCTGACCCCAGGCGAACAGCAGGAACAACGCGGTATTTACATGCTTGAACCGTACGATCCCAAGAAGATCCCGGTGATGATGGTGCATGGTCTGTGGTCCAGCCCGATGACCTGGCTGGAAATGTTCAACGACCTGCGTGCCCAGCCAGAGATCCGCGAGAACTACCAGTTCTGGTTCTATCTTTACCCGACCGGGCAACCATTCTGGATCTCAGCTGCGCAGTTCCGATCCGACTTGAACGCCATGCGCGCAGACCTTGACCCGCAGCATTCAGCGATAGCACTCGATCAAATGGTGCTGGTGGGGCACAGCATGGGCGGGCTTGTTTCACGCATGCAGACCATTGAAAGCCAGAACGACTTCTGGAACCTGATTTCTGATCAACCACCGAACCTACTTAAAGGCAGTCCGGAAGACACCGAAGCGCTCAAGAATGTTCTGTTCTTCGAGCCCAACACATCGGTTCGACGCGTGATCACGATGGGCACGCCACACCGCGGAAGTGACTTTGCCAATTCCACGACACGCTGGCTTGGCAAGAACTTGATTGCCCTGCCAAGTTTTGTAACCGGTAGTAGCAATCGACTCATTGCCGAGAACCCAGGGTTCTTCCGCAATCGAGACCTATTAGAGATCAGTACGAGCGTCGACTCGTTGGCCCCGGATTCGCCAGTTCTGCCAGAGATCCTCGACGCCCCGAAAGCACCGTGGGTCAAATACCATACGGTGATTGGTGTGGTCGATCAGGATACCTGGTTCGGTTACTTCTCAGGGCGCAGCGATGGTGTCGTGAAGTACGAGAGCGCCCACCTGGACGAGGCGGTATCCGAGAAGGTCGTGACAGCAGATCACAATACGGTGCATCGTAATCCGCAAAGCGTGATTGAAGTTCGACGTATCTTGCGAGAGCACGTCCAACAGTTGCGGCAGGAATACTACAGCTCGCTTCAACAGCCGGCGATTGAACCTATTCTGCAAGATCCAGTGATGCCGGCAAGTCATCTGGCCCCAGTCGAGCGGCTTGCTCCTCAGCAAACCAATCCGCTTCGGCCCAGCATCTATACGACTCCCCCATCGCCCAATTGAGCGCAACTAGGGGAGTCGCTTTCGTTCGATTAGCTTACCGAATTGGCAGCCCTAGCAGCTAGGAAGTCTCGCATGCTCTTGGCTCGGGGAGAATCATTTCGCTGGCTATCAGTCGACTCTTGCTTCACGCGAAACGAGACGACGCGGTAATCTTCCTTGGCCTGGTTACTTGCAGTTGCCGACTCGATCTGATCGATACGCGACACGGCTGTCTGAGGCTCCGATTCCTCAGCCGGAGCAGCTTCTTCTTCCGGTTCGAGTTCAGCACGGACGATCTTCACATCGTTAGGTGCTTCGATCCCGATGCGAACGGTGTTTCCCTTCACCTTCAAGATGGTGATGGTGACGCCTTCGCCGATTTGAATTTGCTGCTGCTGCTTGCGAGTCAGAACTAACATGGTTTTACACTCCGTTGCAAAAAGAAAAAATCCCAGGGTGGTTGTTTTGGTGTCTCTGAGCAATTGCACAGACCGTGCCAAACAATGTCCGAATGACGCGATTTTGTCTTAAATGGTTCATTCCATTGGTTTTAGTGTAAATACGTTCATTTACTGGACTGCCAGGTAGTGTACAAATTTCCAATGGTTTGGCAACTGGATTTGTCGAAATGACAATTTGGCAGAGGAAGAATTGCCAAAGTCACCCGATTCAGAATAGTGACCGTCGATGGAAACCACCGACAACACAGCTTTTGGGGGATGAGTGACTTGAGGGAAGAGAAGCGCCCCGCGAATAACAGAAGAGTTGCCGCGATCTGGCCTCTCTGATCGAGGGTTTGACCTGCTCGGCAAGGCAAAAAAAATGCCCAGCCACATGACCAAGGGCAGCGTGCCGCTTTTTCAGCGACTCAGGTCATATGGCCGGGCTGGGGCTTGGTATTGAGCGATTCTTGATTCTTGCGCCGCCAAGCGACGTCATCAGCCCCGAATTGCAACCCGGATTCTACCTTCTCTTTACCTACGTTAATTACCGTATTTGCCGTTCTGGGGAAAAATCTTCAAAATCCCGAGACGATTACAGCAGAGATGGGTGGGGTGATCTCACCGGCTTGTTCTCCGCGTGGGTCGAAGAACTGGTAGCCGATCACACGCCATTCGCCATCAGGATCTTGCTGGAAAGTGAGAACCATGAACGTGGCGAAGTCACCGTTCCATCCCTCGTTGTTCTTGAGATGCCCCGTCATTTTCACGTTCAGCTTGGCCACGCCGATGATCGGTGTACTGCCGGGGTTGATGGTGACCTCGAGGTTACGCTTCAGCTTGACACTCTCGATCTGCACGTAGGCCATCTGTCGTTCGGCCTCGGCTTTGAGTTGGGGCGAGTCTTGCGAGATGTGCTCTTTGACCCCTTCGGCATCATTGGCTTCGAGCGCTTCTGCAATTCGATAGATGACCGCTTCAATGCGTTCGCCATCGGTCACGATCGAATACTCTAAGGCCAACAACAACGCACAGACGGCGATCCACCCTATCAGCAGGTACAGGAAGAGCTGCTTGCCGGTTTGCAGCATCGTGCCGGCAAGAACGGCCCCGCCGATGACGGCCATGATGATGATCGGCAATGATTGTTCGAAGATCCACATACGCAAATCACCGTGAGGTTGAAGTCTCGGGTGCCTCTTTTCCCCAAAAGCGGAACCGCACGTACCACAGTCGGATCCAACCGACCGCGACGAGGACAGCCAACACGGCGACCAGGTAGTTCCATCCGATCAGCGTGTTGCCGGGGCTTGATACGGTCACCGGCTCTTCCGTGGCAATCTCATCCGGCTGATTGGCAAGCTGACGTGCCTGGTGCTGCCGTTCGATGTTGGCTTGCCGGACATCAAGCTTCCACTGAAAGGCAATCAGTAGGATCAAGGCAAATGTGGCGAACAGATACAGCCAAAACCAAGGGGAATCGGTTATCGGCTCTTGCTGTGGGGTCGAGTGTTCGCTCATGCAACTAGTCTAACCCACGCCTACAATTTGGGCGAAAGAAAAAGCAGGGGGCCACAATGGGCCCCCTACAATGGTTTTCGTCATTGATGCAAGCTTCCGGGCACTAGGAGTGGTTCCCGGTACCCGAAAATCATTGCTGGCTTTAGCCGCGACGCTTCAGCAGAGCTGGACCGCCGTACAGGGCCAGGTCGCCCAGTTCGGCTTCGATTCGCAGCAACTGGTTGTACTTGGCCATACGATCGCTACGCGAAGCGGAGCCCGTCTTGATCTGACCGGTACCCAGAGCAACGGCCAGATCGGAGATGAACGAGTCTTCCGTTTCACCGCTGCGGTGGCTGGCGATGCTGGTGTAATCGTTGGCGTGGGCCAGTTGGATCGCGTTGATCGTTTCGGTCAGCGAACCAATCTGGTTGACCTTGATCAGGATGCTGTTGGCGATGTCTTCGTCGATACCGCGTTGCAGACGTTCGGTGTTGGTAACGAACAAGTCGTCGCCGACCAGTTGGACCTTGTCGCCGATCTTGTCGGTCAGCATCTTCCAACCTTCCCAGTCGTCTTCGTCACAGCCGTCTTCGATCGAAACGATCGGGTACTTGTCGGCCCAAGCAGCCAGGAAGTCGACCATGCCGGCGGAATCAATTTCCTTGCCGTCGATCGTGTAGGTCTTCTTGTCCTTGTTGTACAGTTCGCTGGAAGCAACGTCCAAAGCGATGTAGACCTGTTCGCCGGCCTTGTAACCAGCAGCGTCGATCGATTCCATGATCAGGTCGAGTGCTTCGATGTTGCTACCCAGGTTCGGAGCAAAACCACCTTCGTCACCGACGGCCGTGTTGAGGCCCTTACCCTTGAGCACCTTCTTCAGGCTGTGGAACACTTCCACGCCACAGCGAAGGGCGTCGCCAAACTTGTCGAAGCCCAATGGGAAGACCATGAACTCTTGAACGTCGACGTTGTTGTCGGCGTGCGAACCACCATTGACGATGTTCATCATTGGAGCTGGCAGCGTGCGAGCACCGACACCACCCAGGTAACGGTACAGCGGCAGACCCGAAGCAGCCGCGGCGGCCTTGGCAACAGCCAGCGAAACACCGAGGATCGCGTTGGCACCCAGCTTGGCCTTGTTTGGGGTACCGTCCAGTTCGATCATCAATTCGTCGATGTGCGTCTGGCTGGTAGCATCTTCGCCGATCAAAGCGTCGGCGATCACGTCGTTGACGTTCTCGACTGCTTTGGTCACGCCTTTGCCCAGGTAAACGCTCTTGTCACCGTCGCGAAGCTCCAAAGCTTCGTGCACGCCGGTCGAGGCACCGCTAGGAACGGCAGCGCGGCCAACCACGCCACTGTCCAAAATCACTTCGACTTCCACCGTGGGGTTACCGCGGCTGTCCAGGATCTGAAGTCCGCGAACGTCGACAATCATGCTCATGGTTTTGGCTCGTCTTCTGCAAAGTTGAAAATTAGTGAGTGCGTATTTCCGAATTCCGCGACTAACCGCCGGAATGCGGCAAAGCTCGAAACACCTTAGGGATTCAAGCGGTTTTTCAAAATTCGCCGCTATTTTGACCCATCATAGTGCTGTTTGCCAAGGATGGGACGGGTCGTTGTGGGGAAATTTCCCTACCGTTAAATTCGTGAGTAGTTATTAACACGCATGAGAAACCCCAAATGGGACTGCCCAAGGATCACCATGTTTACTGGCCTGGTTGAAACGCAAGGAAAAGTCGTCGCCCTTAAACCCGAGGGACCGGGGGTACGTGTGTCATTAGAGAGCGAGTTGATTGCAGGCAGCGCCGCACTTGGGGACAGTATTGCCGTTAACGGATGCTGTTTGACCGTCGTCAGCATCGCAGAAAATGTTGTCGATTTTGAAGCCGGCGAAGAGACGTTAAAGAGAACCAATCTTGGCCAGCTTGAAAATGGAAGCGTCGTGAACCTGGAACGCTCCCTTCAACTGGGTGATCGACTCGGCGGCCATTTGGTCACCGGGCACATCGATACCACGGCCACGCTCGTCGAGCGCAACGACGATGGAGAGTGGTGTACGATGTGGTTTGAAGTCCCCAAAGAGTACGCCCGACAAATGGCCAGCAAGGGAAGCGTGGCGATCGACGGCATCAGCTTAACCCTGGTCGATGTGACCGACACACGATTCAGCGTGGCCCTGATTCCGCATACGCTCGATGCCACGACGCTGGGCGGACGAAAGCAGGGCGACACTGTCAACATCGAGACCGACCTGCTGGCCAAGTACGTGCAGCGACAACTCGAAACGAAGTAAGTCGATTCACACCCCAAAATCACCCGTTCCATCCAAATCCTAGAGAAACCGATTTCGCTAATGCCTGAATTTCGCAATCAAACGATCTCGTACCTCACGAGCAAATTCCGCGAAATCGGAATCCGCCCCGTCTCAAAGCACGGGCAGAACTTCTTGATCGACATGAACCTGCTGGACCTACTGGTCCGCTCGGCAGACATCCAGAAGGATGACGTCATTCTCGAAATCGGTACCGGCACCGGTACGCTTTCCACGCGCATGGCCGACCAGGCCGGCTACCTGGTGACGGTGGAAATCGACCCGCACATGGCCACATTCGCCACGGAGGAACTCGACGAGTTCGAAAACGTCACGCTGCTGAACTACGATGCGCTGCGCAACAAAAACAACTTCCGCCCCGAGATGATCGAAACCATCAAAGAGAAGATGGCCGAAATCGGTACCGATCATTTCAAGTTGGCCGCCAACTTGCCGTACAACGTGGCGACACCGATCATCTCGAACCTGCTACGAACCGACATCACGCCCAAGAGCATGACGGTCACGATCCAGAAGGAACTCGCCGAACGGATCATCGCCTCGCCAGGCACCAAGGACTACAGCGCCTTGTCGGTCTGGATTCAGGCCCAATGCCGCTGCGAACTGGTCCGCATTCTGCCTCCGAGTGTCTTCTGGCCGGCACCCAAGGTGAACTCCGCCATTCTCCATATTGAAGTGGAACCAGAACGGCGGGCAGCGATTCCTGATCTTGAGTTCTTCCACGAGTTTAACCGCTCGCTCTTTTTCCATCGCCGCAAGTTCCTGAGAAGCGTGCTGCATAGTTCGTTCAAGGGAAAGCTCGAGAAAGCAGAAGTCGACCAAGTGATGGAGCAGGGGGGCTTAAACCCCAGTGCCCGAGCCGAGAATTTCACCGTCGACGAAATCCTCGCAATGTGCGAACTGTTTCGTCAGAAGCTGGCCGAGAAAGAGGCGTAGCTCAGCCGATCGGCGACAACGCTTCGCGACGGAAACGATTGCCAAGCGATCTCATAGCACATCGTCGTCGATCCGGTAACGCCACGAAATTACACGTGGCATCGATTCTTCATCATGCTACGATGCGAAAGCCTGGAAGCTCGTCAAAGTGCTAGAGCTATCCGTCGAACTTGTCGCAGCTTAGCTAGAGTTAGTCGTGTCCGGAAAGAAACGCCGTCGTCGACGATACCGCAACGATGGGGACTCGCCCGAGCAGAATGACCAAGAGTCAAAACCTACGGCAGCCTGGTATTGGTATGCGGTCGTCATCGCAGGAGCCTTATTGCTCTTTGCCATCTTTATTGCGACACAATTCAACCCGATGGATCAAGCTGTCATGGCCGCTGCCTCGGTTGCCTGTGCCGGCATCGCCTTTTTTATCATCGGGTCGTTCACGGCCGTGGGAAATTTTGACTTCAAAGACCATCCGCTTCCTGGAAAGTTCTTGAATTCCCTGGCGGCCATGGCCACGCCATACAGACGTTGGGGTGAAGCTTTCTATTCTAGCGATGCGTTCTATCACGTATTCGAGAAGTTGCTCTTCGTCATCGTGATTCCGCTTGGCATCTTGCTTTCTTTCGTCCGACCGCGACAAACATGGCCGGCGATTCTCTGGGTAGGAGGAGGCATCTTAGCGATGCTGGTTGCCTACACAGCAATCGTCATGGTCTCTGAGAGGTACTACTAACGCGGCGCCGGCTACTTTGGACCAGGGCGATTTCGGGGAGGTCCGCCGAAATACGGGTACTTAGTGAATCGTCGATCTCGCGTATTCTTTGCCCGCGGGTCATCAGTCGCTTCCATCCACTTCTGGACGCGCTGACGCAGCTTGCTGACGACTCCTGCGTTGGCAGGCTCGGCGGCGATATTGCGGACCTGGTCGGGATCAGTACGAAGATCGTACAACTCTTCGGCAGGACGCTTGCCCATCGCCAACTCGAAGAAGGGGCGATACTCGGGTGTCTCTTGATGCTCCAGCAGAAACGCTTTGTAAGGCGTATTGTCGATATCGCCATAAGGTCCAACGGCAAAGTGCATCTTCGGATCGCCGGCAGGCCAAAGCTCCGGTTCAATATTCCAGACGTAGAGGTAGTCCTTCGTACGAATCGCGCGGCACGGATAGCTTTCGTCCTCGGCTCGCACGTTCGCGTGCCGTTCACGCTCGAGGAAGATCGCGTCGCGCCAGTCGTTGACCTCGTTTCCTTTCAGTAAAGGAACAAGCGACTTGCCCGTCATATCGGAAGGAACGGAAACACCGGCGACTTCCAGGAAGGTCGGTGCGAAGTCTTCAAAGGAAATGAATTGGTCGAGTACCAGGCCTGGTTTGATGACCTTGGGCCAGCGAATGGCCATCGGTGTGCGCGTGCCGGCGTCATAAACATTCGCCAAGCCACGTGGCGTCTGCCAACCATTGTCCCCCATCATGACGACCAGCGTGTTCTCGCCGAGCCCTCGTTCATCCAATTCTTTAAGCAACTGGCTCGCATCGTGATCTAAACTTTGGACTTCGGCGTAGTAGTCCAAGATGGTTTCTCGAACCTCAGGGACATCCGGCAAATACTCAGGGACTTTGACCTTCGACGCATCGAGCCCCGCGCGGAACTCCTGCTTCGCACCCCACGGCTGGTGTGGATCACGCGAGCCGAACCAAAAGCAGAATGGCTTGCCGTCTGGAACCGAATCCAGGAAGCTTCCAAACGTCTTGAACTTCATGCCAGCCGGGTTGTCCAAGGCAGCGTTGGTTGAACTGGCTTGATAAACACCAGGTGCCCACCCTTTGCCTTCGAAGCCGACAACGTACCCGGCCGAAGCCAATAGATCGGGATAGGTTTCCAGTCCACTCGCCCAGTTGCCCCATAGGTTAGCCGCTTCTCCCAAGCGATGGGTCGCTTGTCCACTCAATAGCACCGCCCGGGCTGGCGAACACGACGGCACCTGGCAGAACACGTTATTCCCTAACGCCCCTTCGTGTGCCAGGCGATCGAACGTCGGTGTCGCGACGACCGGATCACCGCAAATCGAAGCATGCGGATAGGCCCAGTTATCGCCCAAGATCAGCAGGATATTGGGACGCGGTGCTTCCGCGTTGACGTTCGCCGCAGCCAGGGCACCGACAGCAACAACCATTACTGCACGAAGTAACGTGACGACCGATGGCCTTAGATCGCCGACTTGTCGATAGCACAGACTATTCATTTCAGGTTTCACCTCGGAGCACTTAGAATAAGCGATACCGCTGACGTTTACGCCGAACAATTCGAATTCAATGCTACCTTCTTCAGCAAAATACCGTTAGCATCCTGCGTCCCGCATTTAGCACATTCTGATCAAAAGACCTTCGATGCCTGAAATACGCGATGCCTTGCGATCTTTGGATATTGTGCTCGGCGAAGGGATATGCCAGATGTTCGAGCACATCCCCGATCTCCACTTCTTTATCAAAGATCGAGATCGCAAGTTAATCTACTGCAACGAGACGCATCGACGCGGGATTCTTCGGTTCAGCGAAGCGGATGAAGTCTACGGAAAAGACAACACCCAGTTCTTTCCCAACGTGTTAGCTGAGACATTCACCGAAGACGACAAGGCGGTCATCGAGAAGGGGGAATCGATCTACGAACGGATTGAACTGAACATCTCTGGCACGGGGGCGATTCGCTGGTTTTGCACAACCAAAGTGCCGGCCAGAGATCGCCGAGGGCAAATCCAAGGCCTGATCGGCATCAGCCGGCCGATCGATGACGCCGACCACGTACCAAGCGAACTGGCAGTTCTATTGCCAGCGATCCAGTTCATTCAGAACAACCGCCAAGCCCCCATTCGCATCAGTACCCTAGCGGAGGCTTGTGGTTTGACGGAATTGAATTTCCGACGCGAGTTCAAGAACGTGTTTCGAATCTCGCCACTCCAGTTCATTCTTCGCTGCCGGATTCAACTGGCATGTCTGCAACTGGAGAAAACGAAAGACTCCGTTGCCGACGTCGCAGCCAACTGCGGCTTCGAGGACCAGAACTACTTCGCTCGCCAATTTCGTCGCATTATGGGCGTCACGCCGTCGCAGTTCCGGTCGCGACTTTCACTCACGTCTAGCGAGTAAGCTTCGCGGTAATCGGCAAGTGATCCGATGGAGTGCTGCTATCGCGGTGGATGGTTAGAATCTTCGCCTCGACGACATTCCAGCCGTGTCCGGCACCAATCCAGTCGATGCGTGCACCACTGGTGTTTTTCACGTCGAAGCCTGAGAACGTCCCTTCGTTTGCTTGTTTCTCTGGGTGAGCCGTTCGATAGGTATCGACGACCGGCGAGTCGTTGGCAAACATCGCCACATACGGCTTCGATCCTTCATCGGCATTGAAGTCGCCCGTCAGAATGACATCGGCATCGGCAAACTGACCGATCTTTTCGCGAATCATCTCGGCCGACTCGAAGCGGGCCTCGGGACCGCGATGATCGAAGTGGGTGTTGATGAAGACGATGGGCTTGCTATTGGTCGACTTCTTATCCTTCAGCTTCACCCAACTGACCATCCGCGGTAGGCTGCTGTCCCAGCTCTTGCTGCCAGGGACCTCCGGCGTTTCGCTCAACCAGAAGTGACCGGCATCGAGTTTCTCGAAGCGATCGGTGCGAAAGAAGATCGCACACATCTCTCCCTTTTCCTTGCCATCTTCACGAGCAGCGGCGTGCGTCTGATAGCCAGGCAGGTGCTTGGCCAGGAAGTCACGTTGAAAGCCCAGACATTCCTGGGTGCCCAGCAAATCAGGGTTCACCTGTTGAATCGTCTCGGCCACAAACTCTTTTCGCTTGTCCCAGTGGTTCTCGCCATCTTTGGCGGTCCCATAGCGAATATTGAAGGACATCACGTCAACGGCGTCCCTCTTGGGCTCGGCACCGAACAGCGTCGAAACAGTCATGCCGGCCAACAAGGCCACGGTAAGCATCAGAAAAGTACGCATTGGTAAGCGCCGGTCTCGATCAATCACGGGGAAGGGAAGGGGGAAACGTTTGGGGTGGCCTAGAGAGATTTCTCTCTGGGTGGCCGAAGGTCACAAGCGGCTAATGCATCGAGCCTGCCCAAGATAGAACGTTTCCATCTTCAACAAGCTCCATTCATGAGCCGCTTGTCGGCGACGCCGACCCAGAGAGCAATCTCTCTGGGCCAACCTCGTACTTACTTAATTACTACAAAGGCTTGGCACCAGGCTCGCCTGATTCGACCACGTACGATGCACGCGTGATCAGTGGAGCCCCAGGCTTGTCGACGTACTCGACCACCTGATAGTCACTTCGCCACTGGTCTGGCGTCACCGTACAGCTGACGTATCCACGTTCGGCATTGAAGAACTTGACGAATGGGTTCTCACTGGTGAGCACCTTGGCCCGGTCTTCGGCCTTTTGTCCATTGCCACCCGAGGTAATCGACGTGCAGACGAATTCGGTACCCATGACCGGATCCTTTTCGTCCTCGAAGTTCACCTTCAGGTCGTTGACCCAATTGTTGTGGATGTCGCCGGTCAAAACTACTGGGTTTGGAACCTTGCGATCTCGCATGAAGCCCAACAGGCGGTCACGCGAGTGCGTGTAGCCCGGCCATTGGTCCATGCTGTAGGCCTTCTTTTCGCCTTCCAGGCGATCGGCCGGGGCCATCATGACTTGCTGCCCCAGGACATTCCAGTTGCTTTGCGATGCGATCAGGTCGCGCATCAGCCAATGCTCTTGTTTGTCGCCCAGCAGCGTGTTTTTGTGGTCTCGAGCGGCATCGTTCATCGGCTTCAGACCGTCGCCATTGGGCTGATCGGTACGGTACTGCCGCGTGTCGAGCATCTCGAAGTTCGCCAACCGGCCGTAGGGAATCCGGCGATACAGCTGCATGTGTGGGCCACGTGGCATGCTGCGGCTGCGTAACGGCATCATTTCGTAATAGGCCTGATAGGCGCTGGCACGACGCAGCAGGTAGTCTTCTGGATTGACGTCATGCTCTTCCGAGATATCCCCGGCACAGTTGTTGTCAAACTCGTGATCGTCCCACACCAGCAGCCATGGGCAGCGCGCGTGCGCGGCTTGCAGGTGCTCGTCGGTTCGGTACAAAGCGTATCGATTGCGGTAGTCGTTCAGCGATTGGATCTCTTCGCCAATATGCTGACGAATGGCCTTGCTGTTGCCGCGATACTCGTAGATGTAATCTCCCAAGTGCAGCACCAGGTCCAAGTCTTCCTGGGCCATGTGCTCGTACGCGGTGAACAGTCCGTGCTCGTAGTGTTGACACGAAGCAAACGCAAACCGCAGCTGGTCGGACATCACATCGTAGCCAGGCGTCGTGCGGGCACGCCCCACAGCGCTAACTGCGTCACCGCATTGAAAGCGATAGAAATACCAGCGATCGGCCGGCAGTCCTTGCACTTCCACATGAACGCTGTGCCCCAGTTGTGGCGTAGCATAGGTCTTGCCGCTGTGAGCGATCCTCTTAAACGATTCGTCTTCCGATAGTTCCCAGGTGACCTCGAAGCTTTCATTGGGCATGCCACCGCCACCCAGTGGTTCCGGCGCCAACCGTGTCCACAGCACGAAACCATCGGGTTGAGGATCGCCTGACGCGACACCGAGCGTGAAAGGATCTTTGGCAAACGAAGCGTTGGCCTTCGCAGCCCCTTGAACACACTGGCCCAACCACGGCAACAAGGCGAGCGAACCAGCCCCCAGCACGAATTCGCGACGGTCCGATAGAAACGTACGAGCAGCCGATTGAAACGATGGAAGCGACACAGGCGGGACTCCGAGGAAAGATTGTTGCCAAGGGTGGGCAGGCATGGCAGTAGGGTATCGCGATCTATCACCCTGGCAACCAGGATGACTTGTTCCGCGTTAGATCTCAACACGATCTTCACATGAATTGCGGTGTCCCCCTACACCTTGTCCCCCAGATAAACTAAGACAACCACGGAACCACATCCCCCATTGTGCCGGTTTTTCGATGGCAATTCTCCTAACGTGATACTCCCCCTGCGTTTGGTTTACGTTATCATGGACGATTGCCCTTCGAAGGGCCGAAAATGTCTTAAGCTCGTTCATAGTCGAAAGTTTGCAAGCCATGCAGTTCATCGAAATGACAGGCAAAGAGTTAATGGATGCCTTAACCGATGACGAATTGACCGCCGAAGATTTGAAAAAGTCCCATATTACCGAGACTTCCATCGTTCGCATCAATCGCCAAGGAGACATCGAAGTTCGTCGTCCTGACTGCTGGGATGTCGTCGGTGGCTTGCTCGGCGAGTATGAAGGCCGCATCACGAAGTGCAGCGGTCGTACCTGGGCTTGATGACAACACCCATGTGAGAACGGAATGCGGCTCGCTCATTTGATGCATGATTTTGAACCCTATCCTCGTCCAACTCCTCACTGCCCGGCGCGATGGTGCCGGCTGCCATCTCGAGCGTGACCAGCGAAGAAGTTGGCGCCCTCGAACTTCCATGGCCCTTTGCGATTTGTTCCAGCGGAGACTGAAAAGCTCGTGACTCCAGAGATGCTCAATTCGTTTACTCCTCCTTCCACCAGCATCGTTGATCGTTTGCGCCATCGGGCCGAACATCTGGGATCGCAGGTAGCTTTCACGTTCCTGGTCGACGGAGAAGACGAAGAGATCAAGCTCACCTACGAGCAGCTCGACCGTCGCTGCCAGGCAATCGCCGCCGAACTTCAAGCACGCGGCATGGAAGGGGAGCGAGCCCTGCTTCTGTTCCCTCCGGGACTGGACTTCATCGCGGCCTTCTTTGGCTGCTTGTATGCCGGTGTGGTCGCGGTTCCGGCATATCCACCTCGCCGCAACCGCAACATGGTGCGTATTCAGGCGATTGCCGAAGACGCCCAGGCCAAGGTCGCCCTGACCCTCTCGGACGTCTACGACCGTATGGTCCCGATGTTCGAGGAAACCCCCAAGCTGAATACAATCGAGTGGATCAGCACCGACAAGGTCGAAGAAAAGCTGGCCGCCAAGTGGAATCAGCCCGGCATCACGGCTGAAACGCTCGCATTCTTGCAATACACGTCGGGTTCGACCGGAACGCCCAAGGGGGTGATGCTGAACCACGGCAACATGATGCACAACTCGGCGCTCATCTCGTACGCGTTCGAGACGACTCGTAGCGTCCGGGCTTGCTTCTGGCTGCCCATGTACCACGACATGGGACTGATCGGCGGTGTGCTTCAGCCTATGCAAATCGGCCAGCCGAACGTGCTGATGTCGCCGATGGCGTTCCTGCAACAGCCGTATCGCTGGCTGCGGGCTATCTCGAAGTACCAGTGCAATGTCAGCGGCGGACCGAACTTCGCATACGAGCTATGCGTGCAGAAGATTACGCCGGAACAACGCGAGAAGCTCGACCTGAGCAGTTGGGAACTGGCGTTTAACGGGGCCGAGCCGGTCAAGCCCGAAACCCTCGATCGCTTCGCCAAGACATTCGAGCCGTGCGGTTTCCGTCGCGAAGCTTTCTATCCCTGCTACGGCATGGCCGAAGCCACGCTCATTATTTCTGGCGGTATGAAGAAGAGCCCGCCGGTCATTCAGGCAGTCGATGGCTACTCGCTCGATCAGCACCAGGTTGTCGACGCCGATCCCGATGACGATGGTGCCCGCCTGATTGTCGGCTGCGGTAACACGCTGCCTGACCAGCGGATTATGATCGTCGATCCCGAAACATTCACCAAGCGACAATCCGATGAAGTCGGGGAAGTCTGGGTGCAAGGTCCCAGTATCGCCAAAGGCTATTGGCGAAACGAAGAATCGACCGAGGCGATCTTCAACGCCTATACCAGCGACACCAAAGAAGGCCCATTCCTACGAACCGGCGACCTCGGTTTCATGCAGGCCAACGGCGAGTTGTTCATCACCGGCCGCCTGAAAGACATGATCATTGTCCGCGGGGTGAATCGCTATCCGCAAGACATCGAACAAACGGTCACTCGGTGCCACGACTTGCTCGACGGCATGACGGCCGCCGCCGTGATGGCCGAAGTGGCCGACAAAGAACGCCTGATCGTGGTCGCCGAAGCGCCCCGAGCCAAACGCAAAGACCTGACCGACATCATCGCGGCCATTCGCCGTGAAGTGGCCATCGAGCACGAAGTCTCGGTCGACGGCGTCGCATTGATTCGTCGCGGTTCGATTCCCAAGACCTCCAGCGGTAAGATCCAGCGTCACGCGTGCCGCGAGCACTTCCTTACGCACACCCTGCCGGTATTGGAACGTTGGGTTGCCTGGGACGAGGTTCAGGTCTCCGAAGAAATCCAACGCGTTAAGCTGCGTCGTGCTCAACTGGAAGCAGCCCGAGCCGATGCCGAAGGCTTGGCCGTTTCCGATCCGCTGGTCCGTCAACGCACCGTTCAGATGGTGATCGACAAGATTCGGGAGATCGCCAAAGATCGCGGCCGCCAGATCGAACCTGAGACCGACATTCTGGAACTCGATCTCGATTCGCTCGAACGTATGGAGATCATCGCTTCGATCGAAGACCACTACGGGGCTCGCTTCCCGGACGATATCCTGCCGTCGATGCGAACCGTCGCCCAGGTTGCCGACTGCATCGAGATCTACCTGGCCGGCGACGACATGCTTCCCGCGACGTCCGGTGAGATCCCGCAGGAAATGTATGGTTTCTCGGCACTGCCAGAGTATCGCCAGGTCCGTCAGATTTCCGAACAACTGGGCGACCTGGGCTTGCCCAACCCCTACTTCCAGGTCCTCGACAGTGCGACCTCCGCTACAGCAATCGTCGATGGCAAAGAGGTAATCAACTTCGCAGGCTACAACTACCTGGGACTGGCCGAACATGCCGAAGTGAAAAAGGCTGCCATCCAGGCAATCGAGTCGCTTGGCGTTTCGACTAGCGGAAGCCGGCTGATCTCTGGCGAACGGGCCTTGCATCGTGACCTGGAAAGCGAACTGGCCAAGTTCATCGGCGTGCCAAGTTCGATGCTCATGTCGGGTGGACATGCGGCCAACGAAACGACGATCGGCCATCTGCTGCGAACAGGCGACCTGATCCTGCACGACTCGATGGCCCACAGCAGCATCATCACCGGGGCCAACCTCAGCGGTGCCCGCCGTCGTCCTTATCCACACAACGACTGGCGTGAACTCGACGAGATCCTGCACGACATCCGCAAAGACTATCGCCGCGTGTTGATCGTCGCCGAAGGGATCTACGGCATGGAAGGGGACGTCTGTCCGCTTCCGCAACTGGTCGAGATCCGTAACCGTCACAAGACCTGGCTGATGGTCAACGAGGCCCATTCGCTGGGTACGCTCGGCAAGACAGGCCGCGGCGTATGCGAACACTTTGGCATCGACCCCAACCAAATCGACATCTGGATCGGTACGCTGAGCAAGGCGTTCGGTTCCTCGGGTGGATACGTCGCCGGCAGCCATGAATTGATCGACTATCTGAAGCACACCGCTTCCGGCTTTGTTTACAGTGCAGGCCTTTCCCCTCCGGCAACCGCCGGGGCGCTGGCTGGCCTTCGCGAGCTCGAACAAAACCCTGGCTGGGTCACCAAGCTGCAGCAAAACGCCGACCTCGTTCGCGACTTGGCCAAGAAGGCAGGTCTGAACATCGGCGGCAGCGGCAAGTCACCGATCGTGCCGATCATTGTTGGCGATTCGATGATGACGATGATCCTCGCTCAGAAGTTGCTGGCCGACGGCGTGAACGCTCGCCCGTTGACCTACCCGGCCGTGGAAGAATCGGCCGCTCGTCTGCGTCTGTTTGTTAACGCCCACCACACCAAAGATCAAATCCGCCAGACGATCAACAAACTGGCGGCCCTCTGGTCGAAGCTACAACGAGAGAACCACGCCAGCGCGGGATAAGTCACGGTGCCCCCAACCACCTGACTTAGAGACCGCGATCGTTGGTCCGCCTTTGCTTTTCGTGATTCGACTCGTTCCGGCTCTACTGGAAAGTGCACCTCATGAATACGCGAAAACTTGGCCGGACTGGTCTCGATATCAGTCTGCTCTCTATCGGCGGCTTGTATACTTCGTCCCTTGCCGGCGGCGTGAGTGAGACGAAGCGGATCATGCAGAAGGCCGTCGACCTCGGGATCAATGCGGTCGATACGGCTCCAGCGTATGCCGACAGCGAATTGACGCTCGGCAATGCAATTACGGACCTGACATCTCCCTTGATCGTCACGACCAAGCTTGGGGGCCGGCCAACGCCGTTCAATCCTCAAGATGCCGATGGCCTGCGGGCTTCGGTCCAGGAGAGCTTACGTTTGCTCGGCCGGGAGCACATCGACATTCTCATGATCCACGAGCCGGACCGGCCGCAGCAGTATCCATGGTGGACCAGCTACGATCCACTGGACGGACCTGTGTTGGAGGTACTCGACTCGCTCAAGCAAGCCGGGACCATACGCTTCACCGGGCTGGCTGGCACCACCGTCAACGAGATGACCTACCTGGTGCGGCAGAACAAGTTCGATGTCGTCCTGACGGCGTTCAACTACAACGCTCTGTTTCGGGAAGCCGAGTCGACCGTCATTCCGGCGGCGACCGCTCAGGATATGGGAATCGTGCTCGGCTCGGTCATGGGGCAGGGTTTTCTGACCCGACCAGCCAGCGTTTCGGCTGCCAGCAATCGCGTGTGGATCTCCGAGGCCCGCCGGCATCAACTCGAGCAGTATGCCAGCTTGCTCGAAGAGTCTGGCATGTCGGCCGTTGAGCTTTGCCTGCGATTTGCTATCGCGGACGAGCGTATCCACACGATCCCGATTGGCTGCAAGACGATCGAGCAGTTGGAAACGTGCGTCACGGCTGTCGAGAAGGGGCCGCTACCGGCCGATGTTCGCTTGCGTCTTGATGAGATCGCAGCCATGCTGCCGTATCGCCCCTACGAAGAACCGATGATCTTGCCACTGGGCAAGAACTATCAAGGGCCAGGCATCGCCAATATGGGCGCCGCCGTTCAGGTCGGCAAGCTGCCGGAGTAGAGGGAACAAGAAACGAAAAAAGCCTCGCGAATCATTGCGAGGCTTTTTGTTTTGTCGTGGAAGTCGCAGGGATTAACGATTCAGCGTGAAGCCGAAGGCCACACCCGAGAACGTCATGTCGTCGCTGTCTTGGAAGTTCGGGTCGCGGCCGATGCCGGTACCGAAGTACATGTGCTGCCAAGCCACGTCGAGGGTGATCTCACGGGTGATGTGGTAAGCACAACCCAGGCTGAATTCACCACCAACAACGCCGTTGGAGTAATCTTCGATGTCGCCGCGGAAGATCCAGTTCTGACCGCCGAAACCACGGACGGTCGAGTAAAGTGTCCACTGGCCACGCTGTGAGAAGATACGTCCGCCCAACTGACCAAGCAGCATGTTATTCTGCACGAAGATCGGTGCTGGGACGACGGTGGTCTTGTCGTTGAACTGGGCGAATCGCATACCGATCATCGGTTCGATCCAGAACCCTTGGTGGAACTGATCCAGACGCCAGGTTCGGTTGACTTCAAAGCTGTTGAAGTCAGCTCGGTTGACCAGGTCGTACGACGGACCGTCCAGACGCCAACCGCTGCAGAGCCAGCCGTAGTTGTCGTCGGTCATGTAGCCGAAGTCGACTCGGTTACCGTACGTGGCATCACCATCCCAGGGACCTGGGGCGGATTCCGCACGGCTGACATTCAGGAACAAGCGGTGATACTCGAAGAATATCCCGGTGTTCGGATCGATTGTGTCTTGCCCGTACTGTTCAGTGATCGGGGGAGCGAACCACTGGAAATCGTAGTTTTCCAGATTGACGTCGCTAAACGGCTGCATCGCGCCGGGGAATTCGGTTTGATACTGTGCTTGCACACTGGACGCGACAGCCAAGTTGGCTGCAATTACCAGGCTCCACAGTGCTTTACGATAGCTCAACATGGTCCACTTCTACCTTGTGACTTCCACGGTAATGGTATGGACGACGTCACCGGTTGCGATGACGAAAGTTCCTGCGTTGCCGTTTGTATCGGTACGTCCGCGATTGGGAATTGAACCAGTTTGGTAAACTCTGCCGAAAATTCGGGCTAATCCGCAAATCCCCCCAGATATTGCCCTTGTAGGCCCTTATTTTTTGCCTCCTCGTTTTCTTTTTCCCTTCTGGAAACGAACTGCGTATATTGCGGGTAAGATATAAGAGACCGTTTTGCTAGCGATACTCAAGGATTGCCCATGTCACATTTCCCCCTCCTCGGTGCCGTACGCCCGCTCTTCGACCGTCGCCTGTGGACGCTGGTCCTCTCGATCTTGCTAGCATCGAGTGCCCAGGCTGAAACCAAAACTGAAAGCGACGCCCCCGAGTTCGTTCGTGTCAAAAAGAACGCCAGCGAGCGTCCGGTGGCTCTGCAAACGGCGATCGCCCACTACCAATCAGACGACGGCGGCCTGAAGATCGACCTGGTCGGGGCCGTGCACATTGGGGAAGACTCGTACTACCAAGAGCTGAACAAGCGATTCAAGTCGTACGATGCCGTCATGTACGAACTGGTTGCCCCCGAAGGAACCCGCGTCCCGAAAGGACACAAGGGAACTGGCAGTCCGGTCAGCGGTATTCAAAATGGCATGAAAGACATGCTGGAACTCGAGTTTCAGCTCGAGAAGGTCGATTACTCGCCTGAGAATTTCGTCCACGCCGATATGTCGCCGGAAGAGTTCGCCAAAGATATGGAAGAACGTGGCGACGGCTTACTACACATGTTTGCCCGAGCCATGGGGCAGGGACTGGTTCAACAGTCCAAAGGGGGCAACAGCGATGCTGCCATCATGATGGCGTTTTTCTCCAAAGATCGTGCCATGAAACTCCGTCGCGTATTTGCCTCGCAGATGTCGGACATGGAGAGCTCGATGAAGGCCATCGAAGGCAAGAATGGCTCGACCATTATCTCGCAGCGTAACGCCAAGGCCTTCGAGGTCATGGGCAAGAGCATCAAGGACGGCAAAAAGAACATCGCCGTCTTCTACGGTGCCGGTCACCTGGAAGACATGCACGATCGCCTGAAGAAAGACTTCGACATGCAACTGCAGTCGGTCGAATATCTGGACGCTTGGAAACTCGAATAAGCAAGCTTTCCGTGTTCAGTTTTCGGCGATGAATCTGGTAGCGGTGACGCGACGACGTCGTTAGCCTTTTGCGCAGATTGTGATTCCCCATCCTGCCAGTCTCAGCCAGCTATTCCCAGCGTCTCCCTCTGCGGAAGCACATGCTATCACGGCTTACCGAAGCGTCCTCTCATCGTTCGGCGAAAACCGAAAAGTGAACACGGAAAACTCGTTCGTCAAGCCGTTTACAAATTAACTTCGATTCCTATACTTGGCTTCACTTCGCAGCCGCGCGTGATGGAAACGGCGCGGCTCTGGGCAGATCTCTTTTCTCATAAAAGTGTCGCACGGATGGCCAAGTTCTCCATGAACCAGATGACCACGTTACGCTGGTCGTTTGAACAAGATTGCTTCCGATACCGCGAGGCAGGCCTCTCGGCTATTCATGTCTGGCGGGACAAGCTGCACGACTTCGGTGAAGCCAAAGGCGCTATCCTCCTGGAAGAGCTAGGCCTGGAAGTTTCGGCACTCAGCTGGGCTGGCGGTTTCACCGGTAGCGACGGACGGAACTTCAAAGATGCCGTCAGCGACGCTAAGCATGCGGTCGACCTTGCTCAGGAACTGAACGCTGGCTGCCTGATCGTTTACAGCGGAGCACGTGGCGGGCACATCAGTAAGCACGCCCAGCGATTATTCTCGGGCGCACTCGAAGAACTCATTCCTTACGCCGAAGCCCATGGAGTGACGCTCGCCATCAAACCGATCCGGCACAAGTACGGCTGCGACTGGACTCTTGTCCGCCGCATGACCGACGCGCTGCAATTGATCGACATCATCGACTCGCCAAGATTCAAGTTGGTGCTCGACTTGTACGAGTTCGGCGATCAAGCCGAGGTACTCGACAACCTGCATCTTCTGGTGCCGTACCTGGCCCTGGTGCAAGTTGGCGACCGCGGCTGCGAACCGCTGGAAGAACCCAACCGCTGTTTGCTGGGCGACGGACAGCTGTCACTCAACGCGACGATCGCGAAGCTGATCCAACTCGGCTACGACGGCCCCTTCGATATCGAATTGATGGGGCGCGATGTCCAACAGCTCGAATACGAACACCTGCTGGCCCACAGCATGGGTTACCTGCAAACGATGAATAGCACGACGTAACGCCAGCTTTTATTTGCCGGGTGGAATCACCTGCAAGCAGATCAGCCGGTCATCTCCTCGTACAAACAAACGCCCGTTCGAAAGAATTGGGGCGGACCAGGCCGGGGGCTTGAGCAGCGCGTTGCCGTCTTCATCTTCCAGGAAAACCTCGGAGATGACATCGAACTTTTCCGGGTTCACTTTCAACAGACGCAGCGTTCCGTACTCGCTCAGGCAAATCAGGTAGTCTTCGACCAACAGCAGCGAGCTTCGCGTCAGGCTGGGCTCGGCCCATGACACCTTGCCGGTCTTCCACTCGATACATCGTAGTTCGGCCTGGTGCGAGTGGCGCCCACTGCTGGCATACAGATAGCCATCCTTATAGACGGCCGTATTCCAGTGCGTTTCCATTGCGTGATCGCGACTGCGTTCTTCATCCTTCCAAATCACTTCGTATCCACCCGGCTTCACTTTCAACAGCGTGCTGCCCAGGGCATAGCATTCCGAGATGAAGACTTCGTTTCCCACCACCACCGGCGTGCTGGCGTTGACGCTTTCCAGCTTCTTCGCGCGCCATGGATAATGGAAGTCGATCGCACCATCACGCGGATCAAACCCGAGCAGTCCGCCCCGCAAGAAAGCAAAGCACCAGGGACGACCGTCGATCTCGGCCAGCGTGAGACTCGCATAGCTGGCCAGTTCGTCGGAGATCTTGTAGATCGTCTTACCGGTCTTCTTGTCGATCGCCACGATCGCGCTGCCGTTGCCAGTTACACGATCGATCTGATAGGGACCCAGGCCTTTGAACTCTTCGGGACTGCCGCCAACCATCACCAGCAGCTTGTCTTCGAAGATCACCGGCGTGCTGCCGACACCGAAGAAGTTGGGCACGACGTTGAACTCTTCGGACAAGTTTCGCTTCCAGACCGCCTCATGCGTTTGGATGCTGACGCAGTGCAATTCCCCTTCGGCACCATAAATGTAAACCAGACCGTCATCGATCACCGGGCTACAACGCGGACCGTTGTTATAGCCAAGTGCGTCTTCGTACTCGGTCCCATATTCATACTGCCATAGCTTGTGGCCGGTGGTGACTTCCAAGACTTCCAATCGATTTTGGTCACCATGGCGATCGAACTGAAAGAACTTGCCGTCGGCGATGCTGCCGGTACCGTAGCCCGTCCCCAGTTTGCGTTGCCAAACGATTTCAGGGCCTCCCTTGGGCCAGGGAACCTGAAGTCCTGTTTCGAGGGAAGTGCTGTTGTGACGCGGCCCCAGGAAGGTTGGCCAGTCTTCGGCGATCAGCAAGGCAGGGGAGACGAACGCCAGTAATAACCAGAGTGAACAAGAAAGGGAGCGAACCCGTATCGGCATGCTGCAGTCCTTCAGCGAACGAGGGTAGTTCTCGATGAGGAATCAACTTATCCTGGCAGTATAGCCAAGTGGGCAGTTTGTCCCAAATCAGTTGGCTATGTTGTTTTTCGCCTGTCTTGTATTTCGTTGCGTGAGTCGCATGTCGACCTTTGATATCAGTCCGTCTATCCGCATCCCCTGGAGCGAATTGCACTTTTCGTATGCGCGCTCGAGCGGGCCAGGGGGGCAGCACGTCAACAAGACCAACACCAAAGCCACGCTCAAGTGGAATGTGCAGCAGACCGAAGCCTTGCCACCAACGGTCAAACAGCGTTTCGAGAAGCACTGGGGCGCTCGCATCAACAAGGAAGGCTTCCTGGTGATCACCAGCGAGGAAAGCCGCGAGCAGCGGAGCAACATGGAGGCCTGCCTGGAAAAGCTGAAGCACATGGTGATGCTTTCGGCCAAGCGTCCCAAGACGCGCATTCCGACCAAACCTTCACGCAGTTCGGTCAAACGTACCCAGGAAAAGAAACGCCAGCATAGCGATCGCAAGAGTCAGCGACGGCAATCGAAGAACATCTCGTACCGCAAAGACTAGACTCCATTCACCTCACTTCGCCCCCTTGGGGAACGGGTTAGGGTGAGGGGCGAATCTGGTACCCGCTGCACCAACCCTCACCCTAGCCCTCTCCCTTGGGAAGGGAGAGGGGACTGGAAACAGAAGAGCATCGCTAGAGACCGCATTTTAGCGCGTCCTTTCCCGATTTCCGGGATGGCCTATAATCTCTTTGGACCTTGAAGTATTGCTATCGTGACTAGGGACCTAATGGACTCCTCCGATCACTCCGAAAACATCGACCACATCCTCAATACGTGGAATTTTGAGCCTGGCCGGCTAACGGCCCGGATCACTACCGCCTCGGATGGACGTGACGTGCTGCAGATGCGGATCGAGATGGGTCTGTTGCAAATGGAAATCAATGGAAGGCCTGATGGTGAAAGGCCTTACGACTTTGATTCCTATCTCGAATACCTGCAGTCTCAGTACCTGACCGATCCAACAGTTCCGCTCACCGAGGATGATTGCGTCGAGATCGATCGCGAATTCGTCCAGCTATATCACCGTCGAATTTGCTGGCTGGCACTGCGTGAATACGAGAAAGCTGTCCGCGATGCCGATCACACGCTGGCCTTGATGGATGTCTGCCGCGATCACTCAGACGACGAAGAGTGGATCGACAGCCATGAGCATTTTCGCCCATTTGTGATGTTCCATCGCATTCAGGCCAAAGCCCTGATCGAGCTGGAAAAACACACGCCAGAGCACGCGATCGAGCAGCTGACCGAAGGGGTCGAGCAGCTTCGCGAATTCTACGAGTCCGAAGGGATGGAAGACGGCGAAGAATTCGAGTCGGAAGAGCTGCACGTTCGCCTGATCGAGCTGCGTGAGACGCTTCGCGAGCAGTTCGACGTCGGACAGACGCTCAACGAACAATTGGCCGATGCGGTCGCCAACGAGCGTTACGAACAGGCCGCGAAGCTGCGTGATCGCATTCACAAGCGGGAAGATCCTCGCTAATCGGGGGGCATTTTTCTGCTGTAAGCTACTTACCTAGCTATCTTTACGACGAATTCGCAGCAGACCTGCCGGGGGGTGCACCCCTTCGGATGGATAAACTTTGTTGCATTCATGGGTCGATCTGGCTAAAATTCGATCTCACACCTCCTCTGTTTTACAAGCACATATCCCGGTATATCCCACCTCCTAGCCACCTAAGGAACATCCATGTCCGAGAAGACGACCAAACCTTCGCCACAGAAAAATGTCCAGCGTCGTACATTCCTCAAAGGTTCCGCCGCACTTGGTACCGCCGCCGCGGTTGGCAGCTTGAGTATGGCCCGTTCGGCCCACGCCGCTGGCAATGATGAATTGAAAGTGGCTTTGATCGGTTGTGGTGGCCGTGGCAACGGAGCCGCCGTCAATGCAACCAAGGGTGACGAAAACCTGAAGGTCACCGTTCTGGCCGACATCTTCCCAGACAAAGTGGAAGCTTCGAAGCGAATCCTGTCCCGTCAGTTGGGCGATCGCCTGGCCGTGACCGACGAAAACTGCTTCAGCGGTTTCGATGCTTACAAGCAAGTGATGGAAACCGACGTCGACGTTGTGCTGCTGTGCACCACGCCTCACTTCCGTCCAGCGCACCTGGAAGCCGCGATTGCTGCCGGCAAGCACGTCTTCTGTGAAAAGCCTGTCGCGATCGATGCTCCTGGTTGCCGCAAGGTGATGGAAACCGTCGAGAAGGCCAAGCAAAAGAACCTGAGCATTGTCAGCGGTCTGTGCTGGCGTTACCATCCGTCGGTGATCGCCACCGTCGAGAAGATCAAGGAAGGCTTGATCGGTGACGTGGTCTCGATGCAGGAAAACTACCTGGCCGGTACCCTGTGGCATCGTGGCAACAAGGAAGAATGGTCGGAGATGGAATACCAGATCCGCAACTGGCTGTACTTCACTTGGCTGTCCGGCGATCATATCGCGGAACAAGCTATCCACAGCATCGACAAGGCACAGTGGATCATGGACGACCAGGCCCCGGTCAGCTGCTTTGGCCTGGGTGGTCGCGAAGTTCGTACCGGTGAAGAGTATGGCAATATCTTCGATCACCACGCCGTCATGTTTGAATACGCTGGCGGTCAGAAGATGTTCCATTACACCCGTCAGATGAAGGGCTGCTTCAACCAGACCGAAGACTTCATCATGGGTACCAAGGGTAACGCCAAGATTCTGGCTGGTACCATCGAAGGCCAGAACAACTGGAAGTACGACGGCCCAAGCGGCAACATGTACGACCTGGAACACAAGGCCCTCTATGCCGGCATGCGTTCGGGCAACATCATCAACAACGGTGAGTACATGACCAAGAGCACCATGTGTGCGATCATGGGCCGTATGGCGACTTACACCGGTAAGAAGGTGAGCTGGGACGAAGCTTGGAACAGCCAAGAAGACCTGACTCCTAAGTCGTACGAATGGGGTCCTGTCACGATCCCAACCCCGATCGCCGTTCCTGGTCAGACCAAGTTGGTCTAAGCCACTGATCGTGCGAGCGATCCAATCGGATTACACTAGAGGCCAGGAATTTCCCTGGCCTCTTTTCTTTTCCGCTTGTGACTTTGAATCCATCCCCAGCCCGACGTCCTCTGCTTTCGGTAGCCTCGTTTATCTTGGCCGCCGCTGCGTTGGCTATCGCGCTGGTGACCTGGGGCGATCCTCTGTCGGTTCGCTTGACCTTGGCGACTTCGCTCTACGCGCTCGCGGTCATCGCGATCACCTTGCCTCCAGCAACGGCGACGAGCCTGCTTCTTTTTCGTACGAACCTTGCCGGCCGCGGCGTACTGCTTTCGCTGCTGGTGATCTGGCTGTTCGTTCCGATCTACGTACATATCGCCGGCTGGCGTGATCTGTTCGGACCGCAAGGCTGGTTTGAGATTCCCAGTCCTTTCGATCCCGGCAGTAACCTGATCGACGGCTGGACCGGACTGCTTTGGCTACACAGTCTGGCCGCGTTTCCGTGGGTGGTTCTGATCACCGGGATGGCCTTCACGCGAAGTCCGGCAGGCCTGGAAGACGATGCCCGCCTGGATGTCACGCCGCTAGCCGTACTGGCCAAGGTCACCCTACGGCAAAACTGGGACGCGGTCCTCGTCGCGGCCGCATGGATCATCGTAACCGTCTTTGGCGAAATGAGTATTGCCAGTGTCTGCAATGTGCGAACGTATGCCGAAGTCGTTTTTACCGGCATCCCACTGGGGCAATCGACAAGCGAATCCGCCATGACCATTGCCCCCGGCACCGTCTTGATCGTCGGCTTGATCATGCTGACGGCCTGGTTGGCCAATGGACTGCGTCCGATGGCCACCGATGTCGAAGTTAGGCATCCCAAGCTATTGCCCCTGGGTCGCCGCCGCACCATGGCGTCGCTGGCAGTCTGGGCGTTGTTTCTGATCGCGTTCGCTCCGCCGATTGTGGGACTGGTTTACAAAGTGGGGATCACCATCGACCAGGTCGACGGCCAGTTCATTCGCGGCTGGTCCTTGACCAAGGTCTTCACGTTAACGCTGAGCAGTGCGAGCATCTATCGCGAAGAACTGCTCTGGACCCTGGCCCTCAGCATGACGGTAGCTATCGTGACCACGCTCGTCAGTCTGCTGCTGAGCGATCTCGCCACGCGTAGTCTCTGGGGAGGTCGCCTGGTTTCGCTACTTTGTGCGGTGCTGTTTGCGGTCCCCGGAACGATCGTGGGGATCGGTATTGCCTGGGGCTCGAACCGACCTTGGCTTTCCCCTTTGGCACCCTTGATCGATCGCAGCATCTTTGCCCCGGCCCTGGCAATCCTGACAGTATCCGTGCCGCTGGTGACGTTCTTCTACTGGCACGCGATGCATACCTCACGGCAGCTTTACGAGATGGCCCGCATCGACGGCAGCTCGTGGTGGCGGACGTGGACGCGGGTTGTCCTTCCGGCGAATATTCCCGTGATCGTCGCTGGCTCGCTGATTGCCCTGGTGCTGGCAGCCAACGACGTCTCCGCCTCGGTGATGGTGCTGCCGGCCGGTATCGATACGATCTCACGGCGTATCTTCGGGCTACTTCATTTTGGTGGAGAAGACAACGTCGCCGGCATTTTGCTGATGAACCTTGCGGCGGTGGCCGTGCTTTCGGTCGTGATTCGCCGCCTGGCCAGTTGGCGCGGTCGCAACGATTTTGGCGATTCCGTGCCGTAAATCGTAATGGCGTACTATACTGCCAGTGTCCGATTATCTGCCGAAGGAGTCCCCATGCGTTTATGGAATTCACTGTCGCTACTGCTCATCTTGCTTGCCGCGGTCAATCTTCGCGCCGACGACATCTCGTTTGAGCGCGACGGCCAGCGAATCGACCTCAAGGGACAGGTCATCGCCACGCACGAGGCTGGCCTCATCCTGCACACGCCAGACGGGAAGATGTGGCCAATTCAAAACGCTGAGATCGTCCAACGAGAGAAGACGACCGCTCCCTTCGAGCTTCAAACCAAAGAGCAACTGATCGAGACCGTCCTGGCCGAAATGCCGCCGGGCTCGCAGGTGATCGAAACCTCGCACTACGTGGTCGCCTACAACACTTCCAGGGCCTACGCTCAGTGGGTTGCCGGCATGCTTGAGCGACTGCACCGGGGCTTTACCAGCTACTGGACGCAGCGTGGCTTGAAGCTGGAAGAACCGAAACAGCCGATGGTGGCCCTCGTGTTCGACAATCAAGATAGCTTTGCTCAGTACGGTCAGGCCGAATTGGGAGACGCGGCGAAGAGTGTCATTGGCTTCTACAGCATGCACACGAACTACGTCGTCATGTTCGACCTGACCGGCGGAGCAGGGGACTCGTCGCGTCGCACGCTGAGCACACGTGACATTCAGCGGCTCATGTCACGCCCCGACTTTCAATGGAGCCTGGCCACGGTCGTCCACGAGGCAACCCACCAGTTGGCCTTCAACGCCGGATTGCAGAAGCGTTACGCGGATGTGCCGCTGTGGTTCTCGGAAGGTTTGGCAATCTACTTCGAGACACCGGACGTCTCTAGCAGTCGCGGTTGGCGAGGCATCGGCCAAGTTAGTGCCCCACGGCTGAAGCAGTTCCAGCAAGCAGCCCGCACGAGCTCGCAACCCTTTCTGCCGGACATGCTGATCAACGACGACTCGCTGCGCAAAGCGGCCACCGCCATGGATCGCTACTCCCAGGCCTGGGCTGTGACGTATTACCTTCAGAAGCGAAAGCCAGAAGAATACGACGCCTACCTCAAAGAGCTTTCCGAGATCCAGCCCCTGCACGATCCCTCGCAAACCGAACGCGTTCGCCTATTCCAAAAACATTTCGGAGCAGACCTGACAGAGCTCGAAAACGAGGTCCGCCAGATGATGCTTGGCTTGCGGCCTTAGGCTCGGAGATAGGAAGGACAAGCCACAGAGGGCACAGAGAACAGCAAGGGAAGAGAATAAAGGCAACCGCGGATGTCGCAGATAAACGCGGATGCGAAGACAAGCAGAGTCGAAAAATTAAATGGCCCAGAGATTAGTCTCTGGGCCATTCCTGTTTCTCTCCGTGATCTCTGTGCCCTCTGTGGCAAGAATCTTTCTTACTTCTCTTCACGAATGCGATAGAGATTATCGGCGGTGCGGATGACCAGGTTGCCGTCCAGGAAGATCGGGTTGGCCATGATGCGTTCGCCCAGGTCGTTTTCGGCGATCACGTCATACTCGTCGCCTGGCTTGATCACGGTGGTCATGCCGGACTCGCTGCAGAAGTAGATACGGCCATTGGCGTACGTGGGCGAGGCACTGTAGTTGCCGCCCATGCGGCTGGTCCACACCTCTTGGCCCGTCGCAGCATCTACACAGGTCGCCACACCGCGATCGCTGACCATGTAGATTCTTCCGTCAATGATTATCGGTGAAGGCGTGGTAGGCACCTGACGGCTAAAGGTCCATTCGATGTGCGAGTCGGTCACGTCTCCCTCGCCATCGGTGCGAATGGCGAACAATTGAGGACGCATAAAGCCAGAGCAAATGTAGACGGTGCCATTCTCAAACACAGGGGCCGGCACATTCGAGAATCCGCTGCCGTGATCGGCACGCCACAGTTCCTTGCCCGTCTTCGGATCGTAGGCACAAACCCACTGAGCCCCGGGGATGATGACCTGGGTTTGCCCATTGATCTCGACGACCAGCGGCGTGGCATACGCTTTCTTACGGTCGCCGTCGTCGGTGCGGAACGGAGGACGCTCGGTCTTCCAAACGGTCTTGCCGGTCTTCTTATCAACCGCGGTGATGTACTGCTCGTTGACCCCATCGCAGGTCAGGATGACCAGGTCGCCAACGACAACCGGCGAACTGCCAGGACCGACGTTGTACTCAAGGGCATTGTCGTTGTTCTTCCAGACAATCTTGGCCGTCTCGGTATCGATACAGCACGCGCCGTACGTTCCGAAGTAGCAGTAGACGTATTTGCCTTCGGCGACTGGGGTTGGTGAGGCGTACGAGTTGGTCAGGTGCACGGTCAGCGGGTCGTCGACATGAAAAAGGTCGACCGTTCTGAGCAGTTCGCCCGTCTTGTAGTCGACTTCGATGGCCTTCAGTTGGACGTCCGAAGCGAGGTTCGATTGATTACGGGCAAACGGCTTGGCATCTTTCAGGCGTTCGTTCTTCTCTTCTTCCGATAGAAGGGTCACGATGGCCGTGGTCAGCCAGATCTTGTCTCCCACCAACACGGGCGACGACCAGCCTTTACCAGGAATGGGCGTCTTCCACACGATGTTCTCGTCGGAGGACCAGTTCAACGGCACATTCTTGGCCGTGGCGATACCGTCACCGCTTGGTCCGCGGAATTGTGGCCAGCTTTCGGCTGAGGCCGTACTGGCCAAGAGTCCCGTCACAAGAGCAAGCGTAAGCAGACGAAAGATGGTCATGGGCGAGAACCTGATTTGGTGGGAAGGAATTAAGGAGGGAAGGGGAGGCAAAGTCGCTTTAGCCAAACTGGCAGCCGCCGGTGCCGCATTGAGGCAGACCGCATCCGCCGCCACTGCTGGGCATCGGCCCGCATACGGGAAGCTCGTTCGATTTACCGCCTGTGTGGGCTGCTGGCACGCTCCAGGCCTTTTCCAATTTGACGCTGCCACATTCGGGGCATTTCGGTTTATCGCTGCCACGCACCAGCAACTCAAACTGGCTCTGGCAGGCCTGGCAAGTGTATTCAAACAGCGGCATCGCTTCACCTGAGACGAAAATCGGTTAGAGTCAAAAGAGAGACCACCCCATTGTAAATCATAACCCAGGAAACTCCATCCATGTCTGATCGCCCCATGCTTACCCGGCAGCAGTCGCGAGCCGTCGACGTGCTGGCCGCTGAAAAATACCACATCCCCGGCGTAATCCTCATGGAAAACGCTGGTCGGGGAAGTGCCGAACTGCTGCTTTCGCGAAGTCCGGCCAGTGTCCTGATCTGTTGCGGCCCAGGAAACAACGGCGGCGATGGATATGTCATTGCTCGGCACTTGGACCTTTTAGGCGTGCCGGTGAAAGTCGCGTTGTTCTGTCCGCGGGATCGAATCCACGGGGACGCACTCATTAATTTTACAATCATCGAGGCCGCTGGCATTGAGATTATCGATTTCGCCGATGAGCCTCTTTGCCAGTGGTTTTCGCCGCGGCTTCAAGAGGCCGACTGGGTGATCGATGCGCTGCTAGGCACTGGCGTCACCTCGCCACCGCGCGAGCCGATCGCGTCTGCCATTCGTCAGATTAACGCCTCCGATACCCAGGTCATGGCGATCGACATTCCCAGCGGTCTCGACTGCGATACGGGTCAACCGAACGATCCAACGATCGAAGCCGTTTTCACGGCGACGTTTGTAACCTCGAAGCCAGGCTACGCGAAGCCGTCAGCTCAGCCGTATGTGGGTGAAATACACATCGTCGACATCGGCACGCCACAGGCACTTCTCCATGAAGTGCTTCGCTAGAGCGATGCTTTGATCGGCTTCTTGAAAAAACTCATCGCATCGGTGGCCGGGTCACCTTCGACGAAGCCATGTCGCAGATACAACTGCCGGGCCCGGTTATCGGCCCGGACTTCCAGTGTGACAAACGCACAGGCCTCTTCCTTCGCGAGATCTTCGACGGCTTGAAGCAGTGCGCTGCCAACACCTTGGCCGCGTGCTTGTGGGGCCACCGCCAGGTCATGAATATTGATCAGCGGCTGAGCTTTGAACGTTGAGAAACCAAGGAAACAATTCGCCAGCCCGACAAACTGTCCGTCCGCATGGGCCAACAGCCCGCGGAACTGCTCGACTTCTCGCAGGCGCGGAATCAGATTCTCATGCACCTCAGGCGGCAACGGGGCGTCGCTTCCCATGGGATCTTGCGAGTATTGATCCAACAGATGCATCAACGCATCGGCGTGCTGCGGATCGTTCAGATCGATGCGAATGATCTCGCCAGAAAAAGCAGGCATACGTGAACCTCGCCCAGAACAGCAATTTGGCGAAGCTTAGTCGTTCGCGCTTTGAATATTGTCGAAGTCGAGGTCCTTCCACTTCATCGCGCGCCGCGAAGGCTCGATGCGGAGGACGACTTCCCCTTCCTGAAACAAGCGAACCGTTCCGTTCGACTCGCTCACGGCAATCGAGATGCCCTTGGTCTTCTTGCTAATCGCGGCCGCGGCCCAGTGACGAGCACCGAGACCTTTGCTTAAGGTCACACTGGCGGAGGTAACGTCCAGCATCCGACCAGCCGCTTCGACCGTGCCATCGGCGGCCACCACAAAAGCTCCGTCAAGCTGGGCGATCTCCTTGAGGTTCTCGCGAACGCTGCGATCGGCGATGTTGCGATCCTTCTTGGCGTAACCTTTCAGTGGATCGAAACCACTGGGGGCGCTATTGGCCAGCACCTTGCGATGATCACCCACCACGAAGCAGGTACCCACCGGTTTCCCTTCGCGGCCTTCGCGACCAATCTCGACCGCCAGGTCGACGACGAACTTGAGCGTTTCCAGGGGGACACTTGTTTCAAGCTTACGAAGGTCTCGCGAGGTCAAGCGTCCCAGGCGTTCGTCCAGGCGAATGAAGCTGATCGTGTCGATGCGCTCTTCGTCGAAGCCGCTGTAGAGGGCAACCACCTTGGCCCCGGTCGACAATTGATCGTTGGCGACGGCCTCGACCAGTGCGTGCATTAACTTTTCGAGGATCGGGCTCTCTTCCAGTTCAACCACCACGCCGTGCAGGTCGGTCTCTTCGACGCCCTCTAAGAACTCTTCGCGATCGGCAGCAACGATGACCTTGTGGTTATCGGCTACCTCTTTGAGCTTATCCCAATCTGGCTGGCCATCCACGAAGATGAGTACCGCGTCCGCCTCAGCGATTTCGAGCATTCGAATCGCGAGCTTAAGAAACTCGGTGAACTGACTCGAGAGCTTTTGATATTTCATCCTCGGCGGAGTTTCATTCCCAGAAGTGAAGCCGGCTATTAACGCGCATGTGCCGACAATCGTAGGCCAGATCCGCTCCACTGACAAGCGCTGCCCCGTGATTTCAGCACCTGGGACAGCCAATTTTTGGAGAAACCGTCTGTGCGATTAGTCGTGCGACGTTTGTAGAATCTCTTCGGTGCGACTGCCCGGCTTGGTTCCGAATACAAGCTGGTCGTACAACACCAATGCGTGAAGTGCGTGACCCTTGGGGCCAATGCTCCAATCCCGCTTCGAATTCTGCTCCAGAATCGTCGTAATGTAGTTCACGGCTCGCACGATTTCCGGCGAAGTCAGCTCTTCCTCCGGGAGCGAGTAAATCAGGAACTCGAGGATATGGCCGGAAGTCTGCAGGCGACGGTCGATGTCGCGATCCATGCCGCGTCCCTCGAACCAGTTCGTGCTGAAACTGCCATCGCGGTTCTGAATTTGAAACGAATGCTGGTGGTAGGCGTTCAGGTACTCTTCGGCCTTGGCCCAAGCACCGTCCATCGGCAAGCCGGCCTTTTTACGGCTGGCGACGGCAAACGCGATGCCTGTCAGGCGGTGCGTTCCACCACAAGCAGCACCCACGACCTTCTGGGTGATTTCTTCCTTGAGTAGACGCTCGAGGCTCCACTCTTGTCCATCACGAGAGGTCCAGGTCGCATCGGCTGGCAGATAGTAAGAAAGCGAGATCAGTTTGAAGGTCAGTTCCGACTTCGGCTTGCAAGTTTCCTTCTCGAACTCGATCAGGTCGGCTACCGTGAACGACTGACCGTCGACTTGAATCTCGTACGAAGGAGGCACGAAGCTCTGGGCGAGCATGGCCAGGAATTGACCGTGATGCCCTTGGACGCGTGGCCCTTGCTTGGCTTCCAGCTTGCCGTTCTTCACCTCGAACAGGCTGTGACCGCGGCAAGGCTTGTTCCAGCAGATCCAACCGATGGTGTTGACCGGCTGGCGGAACTGGGACGTACGGATCTGTGCATCCACGCCCCACGGCAGGAACCCGTGCATGGTTTCCCACACGTCGTCCTTAGTGGCGTCGGATGGTTGGGCTTTGTAGTAGTAGTTGAGCACCCGGGCAATGCGTGGCTTCAGGGCACGAACTTCCGGCGGCAGCGGCTTTTCAACTTTGGGCTCTTCTTCGGTTACCGATTTCTCGGAATCGGCGGGTTTCTTTTCAGCATCGGCGTCGCCTTCTTTGATCGGCTTGGCATCTTTGTCTTGCATTAGCGGAGCAGGCTGCTTCGTCTCTGCTTCCACAGACTCTGCTGGCTTCGCAGGCTCAGCAGGCTTGTTGGGTTCTTCTTCTTTCGTTTCCGGATCAAGGGAATCGGCCGGAATATCCATGGTCTTGGATGCGTCCGACTTTGGCTCAGCACTTTGACCTTCTTGCTCACTCTTCTCGGCCGGTGCATCTTCTGCAGGAGCGGCACCTTCAGCAGTCTCGCCAGACTTCTCTTCTTGCTCTACCGCTGGAACCGCTTCCTCTTTTGGTTCTTCTGCGGGAGGTGCTGGCTTGAACGGATCGTTCTTCTCTTGTGGGACGGCCGCAATGCGAATCATCGGCTTATCGGCCGCAACCTCGACTGGGGAGCCGTCCGCACGATTCAATATCGGAGCCACAACCACTTCTTGAGCGAGGGTCGTCGTCATCGTGAGCGTTGTCGTACCCCAGAACGCGATGGCGCCGAGGAGGTTTGCATTCCGTCTTAGCATGCGTCTTCGTCTTTAGTTCTTAGGCAGCCTGGTGGATGGGCGTTTAGGCTGCGAGAGAGTCATCAAACAGTTCAAACCGAAACGTGGGGCAAAATGCAGGGTGTAGGGTGGATTCTCGCACAAGCGGCCGAGCAAGATAAAACACCGCGTTGTCATTGCGAGACTCATGCATCTTCGTTTCTGGCATCAGTTATACGGCACACCACGCTAATAGCAAACGGCATCCCTGGCGGTTGAACTGAAATGAAACCAATGCCATTCCAAGTTTTTGCGCACCCATAAACGCTGGTCAATTGGCGCAAGATGGGAATCCGTAACTGCACCACTTTTTCTAAAGTTAGTGCTTGTCGATTATGCGTATCGCAACGGAGATCTACCGGAAAAAGCTGGGCACGAGCTGATCAGCAATCGAATAGGGCGGAGGTTCCGGATTACCTCCCATCGCAAACTCCCGCCACTTAGCGGTATCGCCTTGATAGTCGACGTTGCTGGTTTTGCGTAATGATTCGATTGCGGCAAAACGCATGGCAGGATCACGTGCGTCGAGTGCCGGCACAAGAGCCTCCTTCGCTTTGGGTGTTTTGAATTCCCCGAGCGCTGTCGCCGCAGTGACCCGGACGTCGTAGTCCCGATCGCGGATCAGCACGTCGGCCAAAGCATCGACTGCCTCGGGATTCTTAGATTCACCTAACGCCACGACAGCCGCTCGACGAACGTCCGCGTCGCTGTCAAAGAGTGACGACTTGATCGCGGCGAACGCGTCCGGCGTGTTCAGTTTAGCTAAGCTGCGCAGCATATGAACGCGGATCACTTCGTTCTGCTCTTCGGGAAGTGCTTTGGCGATCGTGGCCGCTTCTTCCGCGCGCCGCTCGGCCGACATGCCTCCGGCACTGGACGCTAAATCGTCCAACGCTTCGATCCGCTGAACGGGCGTAGGGCCATACTTGGCGAGATCGGCTGGATCATCTTTGTCCCACCAAATGATTGGGTCGACGATCGCACCGTTCGAGGCACATCCGGTCAGCCCCAGGAGCAGGGCTACCAGAATTCCGCAAAGCGGGGACTGCTGGTCCATGAATATTTGTCCAACTGGCGTAGGAATAAAGACTTTTTGCGACGTAAGCGGGCAGACGCTACCAAAATGATCGGCCTCGTTCCAGGCGAATTCTCACTCAATTTTTATGCCTACGATCGGCCCCTTAAAAAGTTCTAGAGATTGTTTCCCACACGACCAAAAACCTGATATGGTAACGGCTTAGCGTGATCTTGCGGGCCTCCGTAGCTATCGTTGCTGGTCTGTCGCCCCCAAGATTCCGCGGTTTGCGGCGAAACACTGGCGGAGAATTCAGTTCCATTCCCGCGGACTTCGCACCCAAAACATGACAACTCATCGCACAGTAAACAGAGACCCTCGTTTGATCGTCTCTTGCTCTTTACCCCCGAAGGGAGGCCTCCGGTGATCGATCCTCAACAACATGCCAAGAATCGAGGGCTCGTCGAGTCGATACTCCAGTACATCCCTGGTTTTTCCGGCTACCTCGCTCGCGAGTATCGCCGCGAAAGCGACAGCATGACCCGGAACTTTCTGGCCGACAAACTTCAGAAGTCGAAGAAGGGGCTCGACGAGTATGGCAATACATTGGTCGGGCTCGGTGCAATCGATCAACTGCCGATGCTCGAGCGTCTTCGCAGCCGCTTAGACCTGGCCATCAATCGGCTGAAGTCGCAGATGCCGGGCTACAGTGGCTTCTTTGACTTCGTTCAAGTCGACGAAGAGCTGCTGACCGACATCTACGAACACGACCTGGCCCTCGTCCAACAAGTCGAAGGCTTGGCCACCGAGATTCAAAACCTGGGCACCTCGCAGCTGACTCCGGCCCAAGTCGTGCCCGAGATCACCTCAAAGATCGACGGCCTGTTAGGCAAGATCGATCACCGCGAGAACATGCTCAAAGGCGTCGCCGCCGGCGGGGATACTCCGTAGCCAAATGATGAACGGGGACCGTTCTCTTCTCCAGTCCCCTCGCCCCTATGGGGAGAGGGAACCAAACTTGAAAACAACCATCTCATCGCAAGAATCCGTCATAGAAAGAGAGAAACCTGATGAGCCTGCAATTGGAAGTCATTCAGTTTTTCGATAACTCGAATCGCTCCATCGTGCATCGCATGCCACCTGAGGGCTCAGCCGCCATTAAGTATGGTGCCCAGCTGATCGTGCAGCAGAATCAGGAAGCCGTCTTCTTTATGGACGGCAAGGCAATGGACTCGTTCGGTCCGGGCCGCTACACGCTGCAGACGCAGAACATCCCGCTGATCACGAAGATCCTCACCATTCCGTGGGAGAAGTCTCCGTTTCAGGCGTCGGTCTACTACTTCGGTAAGCAGACCTTCCTCGATCAGAAATGGGGCACGCGGCAGCCGATCACCATCCGCGACCGCGATTTCGGCATGATCCGCCTGCGTAGCTTCGGGAAGTTCTCGTTCCGCGTGGTCGATGCTCCGCTGATGCTCAATACGATCGTCGGTAGCCAAGGCAAATACACTACCGACGAAGTCAGCAGCTACTTGAAGGACCTGATCGTCTCGCGACTGACCGACCTGCTCGGCACGTCGCAGATCAGCATGTTGGACCTGCCCAGCAAGTTCGACGAGATCGCCGCCGGTACGCGCATCAAAGTTGCCGACGACTTCGCCAAGTACGGGCTCGAACTGGTCGACTTCTTCATCAACGCCATCACTCCGCCGGAAGAAGTGCAAAAGGCAATCGACGCTCGCAGCAGCATGGGAGCGATCGGCGATCTTCGCGCGTTCACCATGTACCAGGCGGCCAACAGCATGAGCAAGATGGCCGAGAACAGCGGGGAAGGGGGTGGTGCTGGCCCCGGTGCCATGCAAATGGGTATGGGTGCCGGCTTCGGCATGATGATGCCCGGCATGATGCACGCCGCGATGCAAGGGTACCAGCAACCAGGCATGCCGCCGCAAGGCGGACCCGGCACGCAGCCGATGGGTGCTCCGACCGGCCCGAACCCCGGCCCAGCACCTGCCGCCGCCGCGATGGGTGGAGCAATGAGCTTCGACGACCTGCAAGGCAGCCCCGGTGCCGCCGCAGCTCAGAAGCTGACCGCGAAGGACATCGTTAAAGCGGTCGCTCAAACCAGCAGTTGGCCACTGACGGAAAATAGCGAAAGCGACTGGACCATCAACGTCCCGGTCAGCTCGCTCCGCAAGCAAAACGTGCATGTCACCTTCGGCCAGAAAGATGACGACGGCAACGAACTGGTTGTCTACCACAGCTTGTGCGGCCCGGCGAATGAACGTAACGCGATGGCCCTGCTTCGCTACAACACGAAGATGATCCACGGAGCGTTCGCTGTCGAAAAGGGAGACGCCGGCGAAGTCATCACCGTCCGCGCCAACCAACTGGCCGACGCCGTCGACCAATTGGAAGTCACCAAGACCATCACCGCCATCGCCTGGCAGGCTGATAAGGTGGAAGAGAAGTTGTTGGGCACGGATAACTACTAATCCTTGAATCGCCGGACATCAAATCGGCAGCACGAACCCAAATCAATTCTCTTGGCCCGCAGGGGGCACGTTGTCATGGCGGTCCGCGTTCATGTTCGCTATCCGCTCCAGATCCCACGCCCAAGGCTTCTTGGGGGTGGTTTTCGATTGCACAACAAACGCGTTCGCGTCGTTTGGGTTTAATGACCTTCTTGTTCGTCGGCGTTTCGGGTCGAGGTTGTTCCTCTTGCGACGGCTCTTGCTTCGAAACATTGAGTTCGCGTTTCAACGCATCGATCTCATCCTGCTTCGCAGTTACTTCGCCGATCAGTTGAATGTTCAGTGTCTTCAAGCGATAGTACGTCCACGCGAACAACCGGGCAGACGCATACGTCTGGGGCTCCCGTAGTGGACGCTTGGCACGGCGGAGTTCCCATTCGCGAAACCGCGTATCTGAATCGCGTTCGCGGGGTTCTCGGCTATCGTCGGACAACGACCGCGAACGTATCGGCCTGCGACTGGTGGAGATCGGCGGAGGATCGCCCTCAGGAAATTCATAGGCAGCCACCTTAGGATCAATCCAAGCGATCTTGCTGTTGGCTCCGTAGTGGGGCCAGTGCGTCATGGCCTCTTGCGAGGAAGGTTCTTCGGGAGAAACATCCTCGGCCATGGCCGCCTGAAACGCCGCTTCTTCCTGGGCCTCTTGTCGACGAACAATTTCATCCAAGGTAAAGGACTTCGGATGCGGCATCGATTGACTCGCTGCGTTTGCCGGCCGCGCTGACTTCTCGCGAACAGGCTCTGCCAACGGTTCATTCGGCAGCACCAGCAATACTTCGCCGCAGCAGGGGCACAATAGCCGGTTCCCATCGCGCACGGCAACCTGCGGGGCGTGGCCTGGTGAGCCAGCTCCGTGTGTTTCAGGTTGTGCTGCGTGGTGATGGGACATCGTGAAAACTCTCCGTCGGTTAAATCGTGTGCCACTGCCGCCCTCGGCAGTGTGAAGTTAGCAGAAGTTTATCCATCCCCAATTGACCTTTAGAGCACTGGCGAGAGGCCAGAGGCTTGCGGAGATTGCGATGGGGACTACAAAGCATGCCCACGAAGTCGAGGACATGCTTTAGGTATACCAGCCTGTCGGTGCGGAAAGATAGTGCGCGCGGAATTTTGCTGCTACGGCAAGAGAAGCGAAATGATAACGCACCGCACAACTTCACCGTGCAGACCCCTCTTCGTGAATGTTCTCGTTTTTGGATTTCGAGCTATCTGATCCCTAAGAAAGGACTTAGCGATCCCGAGTCCTTTTCAATTGTCCCATGAGCGAACCGGACACGGTATCGAACTCAACGGAGGCCAAGAGCCTGTGTGTTTGCGTGCACCAAATCCGCACTGGCCAGAGTCCAGTGGCACACGGAAGATTAATCGCTCGCCAGTGCCACCCAGCCGCGAGGTGAAATCGTTACCAGCGTTGCGTGTCACCCGACAGCTATCGGAAACAGTTGGCAATCCGCCTGACCGAGTACCAGTTAGCCCGCAACACCACCGCCCGAACTTCGCGCCATTGCTTCTAGAAGAAATAGCACAAATGAAGAACTTTGAAACCACTGCGATAGAATTAGGAGGGCTAGAATCAATCTGTGCGTCCCGAAATAGCCTTGGACTCTTGCGGCAACTGCTTGAGAAACTGCTCTACTGCGATGCCCTCATTCTTCGTTGACTCTTTTCTCCACTTTGAAAACACTTCACGTATTTGCTCATCGGATAGCTTGATCTCATGATTACCGTTTTGGCCAAATACCCTGACGGTGCTGTGGTCAAGCTTATCGTTGTTAAAGATTCCCGTCCACCAAAGCGTACCGTCTGGCCTATAGGCCCTTGCGTTACCATGAATAGCACCATGTCGAGTCATCCCTGCAAACTTCATAACTCCATTTGGGTAATAGCGTTCCATCACTCCATCGAACATCCCATCTACCAACGTAACAAACAACACCTCCCCTTTCTTCCCCCTAATCATCAATACTTTGTCACGAATACGTTCATCCGAATTGCCACTTTGCCTTGGACGTATAGCAACATACCACTGGGACTCTGAATTCGCATTGCCTTGAAAGTACAAAAGGTCATCTTTGCTATCATCACTTTCATAGCGACATTGCACCCCGCCAGCAGATATTAAGCGCTCAGGTGGGCGATCAACTAGCCTCCACCGCACTCCGAGGAATTTTAAAGTCCCTGGAAATGCAAAAGTTTCTGCACCAATTTTCGCGATCGATACTTCATCAGGACTTGATGCGTACTCCCATTTCATTGCTCCCTCATTGTCGCCCAATACACATAACACTGGCCCCACCAGTATGCTGTTGCATGCAACACACACTACCACAAGACGAATCACATTCATTACACTCATCCTCCTAAGTACGCTTCTAACGAGAGCCCACGCACCGCAATCGGCTGGGTGGCACTGGCAGATAGTCAAATCTTTGTGTGCCACTGGCCTCTGGCCAGTGAAAACAGAAAAGACCCCCGTCCCCTTTTCTTCTCTTTGTGCTGAACAGTATTGCTCCGTCGCCAATTCTTCAGCAGCTTCATGCAAGCGATGATTTGTCCAATGCTGTGGAAATAAGTGACTGCTTTTCACTTTCTTTCAACGCCGACCATGTTTCATGAGTGACATGAGGTACCTCTTTTTCGACATACTTCGGAGGTTCAATTGATTCCCAGACGATGATTTTTCTTTGCTTGCAATGCGTACAGCGTGCTTTGAGGCCAATGTGAAAATCGTGTCCTTTTGAATCCTTATCGCATGCAACACCAAACACATTATTTAGCACATCGGCACGTTTGAACTGATCGAGCGATTCAGCACGAGGATCATTCCCGATCAATCGATCGACTTCCGTGAATGTCGGGTCGAGATTCGCATTCAAATAGCGCATCTCTCCTGACTCCGAACGCATTAAGAATTCGCCGTAAGCTAGTCCACTAATTACCGGAGCCTCGTACGATTGACCGCATGCTCCACAGTGATATCGAAAAACTTGCAATCTCATTGGGCTGGTGAAACAAACTGAGGGTTCAAGATATCGTTAAAGTTGTCCAGAATCGGGCTGGGTGGCACTGGCAGATAGTCAAATCTTTGTGTGCCACTGGCCTCTGGCCAGTGCGAATTAGGTACCGATACTCTAATCGGAAACCGGCTACGATTCACAGGCAGTGGGTTGAGGTTAACCAGAAGACTTGCGCTCGCTCAGGGTCAGACATGGGTTAGGCGGAGCAGCAAGAAACGATAAAACGCCCAGAGCTCTCCCTCTCGGCGTTTGTCGTTAACTGGCTTATCAGCGGAAATTCCGCTTTAAAGAAACGCTCCCCGGGATAGGACAACTTAACATAACCAGTTCGCCTGGGTGGCTTACTTGCCGCGATAGAACTGACAGATGATCAAGTCAGGTAATCTATAACGACGCCCTTACGTTGAAACCCGTTTTCGCGGCTGTTTTTCCGATAAGAGTAATACGAAGCCAGACGCGAAAGATGCTGGCATTTCGCATAAAACTTATGGAAATTAAGGCGGGCAGTCATGAGACTCACTGGTGGAATTACAGCGGCCATCTTATTCACGGCCATTTCTTTGAGCGGCGCAGCTGCTTCGGTGGACGCCGGAGAATTGTACGAACCGTGTGATCTGTCCTGTGCCTCTTGCTGTGCGACCGACGGTTGCGGCGGCTGTTCGTCTTGCTGCGGTTGCGACGCAAGCCTGCTCGATTGTCTGCATCCGAGCGATCACTGCTTCGACGACTTCATCAGTCCGATGATCAACTTCGTGTTCTTCGAAGATCCGCGGACGGTGACCGAACTTCGTCCTATCTTCGTGAATCACTGGGTACCGAACACGATCGGTAACGGCATTGCTGCTGGCGGTAACGTTCAGTTGTATGCGGCCCAGTTCCGTGTTGCATTGACGGACCGCTTGAGCGTCATCGCGACCAAAGACGGTTTCATTGTCGATAACACCAATGGCACGCTCGACGCGATCCTGGACGATGGTTGGGCTGATGTCTCGGCGGGTCTGAAGTACAACCTGCTGCGGGACCCTTGCTGCGGAACGCTTCTGTCGACTGGTTTCACGTACGAACTTCCTGTTGGCAGCAGCGACGCTTTGCAAGCCCAAGGGGACGGCGAGTTCCACCTGTTTTTGACCGGTGGTCAACGTTTGTGGGACGGTGATGCTCACGTGCTGTCGAGCATCGGCTATCGTTTGCCAGTCGACTCGAGCGTGTCGACCTCGGCGATTCACTGGTCGAACCACTTTGACGTGCGACTGACCGAGAAGGTTTACCTGTTCACCGAGCTTGCCTGGTGGCACTGGACCGATGATGCTTCCAACGGGGCCTCGCTGGGCGTGGCTGGTGCCGACCTGTTCAACCTGAGCGTGGACGACGTTGCTGGTAACAACCTGGTGACGCAGAACGTCGGTATGCGATTCAAGCCGACTGGCAACGTAGAAACGGGTATCGCCTATGAATTCCCATTGACCGGGTTCAAAGACATCACCGATAGCCGCCTGACGGTCGATATGATCCTGCGATACTAAAACGCGAACACTCCAATTCCGCCGCCAAAGCCGCTTGAGTCATCAAGCGGCTTTTTTTATGCAATAATTGATTCGCTGCGACTGACTCGCCACGTGTCGATTCCCTTCCAAGGACCCTCTCATGAAGAAACTTGCTGCGATTAGTGTTGCGTTCGTTTTGCTGTCGGCAGGCGTTGTTTTGGCTATCACCGAAAGCCAGGCAACGGTCGCCCCAGTTCTACAAGAGTTGAAAATGAAGCCGATCCCCAGCAAGGTGATTGGTGGACCTCAGAAGTATGAGATTACCGACGAAACGATCGAGTTTCTGACCAAGGCCAAGAAGTCAGGGAAGGTCGTCGTGCTAAAATCGGATGGTTCGATTGAACTGGTGAAGGGCAAGTAGAGCTCACTTCGCCGTGCCCCCGCCCGCGAACCTGGCAGACCTGATGCTTGTCATCGGAATTGGCTTCGCCCACTTCCTGTTCCGAGTAGTGCATGAACGATCAGCAGTTCCTGACAGCATTTGAATCTTGCACGCTTCCTCAAGAAGAGTGGACGCATTTGGCGCACGTTCGCGCGGCGGTGCTGATTGCCTCGCAAAATACGTGGCCTGAAGCGGTCCGCTTGATGCGTTCGCGGATTCAGGCCTATAACGCGGCGACCAATACGCCAGAGGAGCTTGAGCGAGGCTATCACGAAACGCTGACCCTGGCATTCATGCGGCTGATCTACACGGCTTGCCAGAAGGATGGCAGTTTCACCAATGCGGCCGCATTCATGGATCGGCATCCGGAACTGCTCGAGAAGAAGGCCATCCTGCGTTACTATTCGCGCGAGCGAATCTTAACATGGGACGCGAAGCAGCGGTTCGTCCCGCCTGATATTCAACCCCTTCCCAATTTGATAGGCGAAACGATGCCTGAGCATCTGACGTTAGAGCAGCTCCACGACGGTCTTCCCCATATCCAAGAGTCGCCGACCGACGATGGCAAGCTGGATGCGATCGTCATACGCCCCAAAACCGACGAGCGAAGCCAGTTGGCCTTCTGCGAACTAAGCCTCGAAGGTGGCGTGCATGGCGACAACTGGGCGCTGGGCTGTTGGAAATCGCTGCCGGACGGTTCGCCTCATCCCGACGTCCAAATCGCCATCACGAACTCGCGAGCGATCGACCTGATCGCAGGAGACACAGGGCGATGGGCACTGGCCGGAGACAATCTTTACGTCGACTTCGATTTGTCGGAAGACAACCTCTCGGCCGGCCAGCAACTGGCGATCGGGGACGTCGTGCTGGAAATCACTGAGATCCCGCACAACGGCTGCAAGAAGTTTTCAGACCGTTTCGGAAGCGATGCCCTGAAGTTCGTCAACTCTGCCGTAGGCAAACAACTGCATCTGCGCGGCATCTATGCCCGGGTGGTGAAGTCGGGCATCGTGCGTGTGGGCGATCGTATTCGGAAGTTATCAGCCACTTAAGCGGGGTATCAAAGCGGGAACGCTGCAGGAAAACGAGTTTCTTGGGCAAGTTTGCCTGATTTTCCCGTAAGATATCAGGGGCAACGACAAGAAATAGGTACAGCCACTTCGGTACCTAACCTTCCCCCCACCTCATCTTCGGTCGCCATGATTCAACGCACCTTGCTGATAGTCGCTCTACTTTCCTGCTTCGCTGCAAACACCTTCGCTGCCGATACCAAGCAGCCCAACATCATTTACATCATGCTGGACGACGCCGGGTACAACGACTTCGGCGCAATGGGCTCGAAGCATGTGCAAACGCCGGCCTTCGACCAGATGGCTGCTGAAGGGATGCGTTTCACCGATCATTACAGCGGCTCGGCCGTCTGCGCCCCGACGCGTTGCGTGCTGATGACTGGCCTGCACACCGGGCATTGCCGCCGACGCGACAACCAGGCCAAAGCCAATCGCGACAAGACGGATGACAACGGCTTGGTCTTCTTGCAGGACGAAGACGTTACGGTGGCGGAAGTCATGCAGAAGGCGGGCTACGTAACCGGTGGGATCGGCAAGTGGGGGCTCGGCAACCCGGGCTTTGATGGTTCGCCTGACAAGCAGGGCTTCGATCACTTCCTGGGCTACCTCGATCAGGTTCACGCCCATTCGTATTACACCGACTGGCTGTGGAACGATGGCAAGCGGATGGAGACCGGCAAGCGTTACTCGCACTATTTCTTCGAAGAAGACACCCTGCGTTTCATCCGCGAAAACCAAAGCAAGCCGTTCTTCCTTTATCTGCCGTACACCTTGCCGCACGGCAAATACGAAATCCCGGCCGATGATCCGGCCTGTCAAATCTACAAAGACAAGAAGTGGCCACAGCAGGTCAAGAACTACGCGGCGATGATCACCCGCGCCGACATGACCGTGGCCAAGATCCTGGACCTGCTGAAAGAACTCGATATCGACGACAACACGATTGTGTTCTACACCTCAGACAACGGCCCCAACCCGCCGTTCTTGAAAGACCTCAAGTCGAACGCTCCTTTCAGCGGCATCAAACGCAGCTTGAAGGAAGGGGGCATTCGCGCGGCGATGACCGTTCGTTGGCCCGGCGTTGTCCCGGCTGGCGAAACAAGCGACTTCGTGTGGGACATGCGCGACGTTTTTCCAACTGCGTGCGATCTGGCCGGGGTCGATGCTCCTGGGCACCTTGATGGGATCTCGGTACTGCCGACTCTGAAAGGAGAATCGCAAGCAGGACATCCGCATCTGTACTGGGAATTCCCGGTCCGCTCGCAACAGGCCGTGCGAATGGGCAAGTGGAAGGGCTACCGCGAAGGCACCAAGTCGCCGCTTGAGTTGTTTGACCTGACCAGCGATCCTGCCGAGACGAACAACCTGGCCAGTAAGCACCCCCAGATCGTGCAGCAAATCGAAACGATCATGGCCCAGTCGCATGTCCCCAGCGAATTCTGGCCGCTGGACTCCGGCAACAAAAAAGGGAAAATGAAGCGGTAACCTGCCGCTACTCCTTCCCCCAGAAAGCCTGCCATGATTCGCTGCTTCGTCTCGCTGTTCCTATGCGCGCTTTCCCTTTCAACGCTTGCCGCACAAGACGTCCCTTGGCTGGCCGAAGTCACAACGCCACCGGAAGACATCGCGACCAAAGACCAAGCCGAGCAAACTCCCAACAACGGATCGCAGGCATGGGAAAGTCAGCGAAACAAACTCCGCGATCAGTGGAAGACGTTTCTTGGTGCGTACTCGTTTCCCGAACTTCCTTTGAAGTTGGAAACCCTCGAAGAAGAACGCCTGGAACATTGCACCCGGCGATTGGTTCGCTATCAAGCGGAACCAGGACGAACCGTACGGGCCTATCTGCTGTTTCCTCACGACCATGCAGACGCCAAGCTACCGGCGGTCGTCGCGTTTCATGGAACGAACCCACGTACGTTTGACAAACTGGTTGGCCTCGATGCCGAGCCAGAACGTCACATGGGGCTGCGGCTGGCGAAGCAAGGTTTCGTGGTGATCTGTCCGGAGAACTTTTTGTGGGAACAGGACTCGTACAAGGCCTCGACCGCGGCGGCCCTGAAGCCCCATCCCGGCAGCAAAGGAATGGCCGTGATGCTGGCCGATGGCATGCGAGCCGTCGATGTGCTGCTCTCGCTGGATAACGTCGATCCCAAGAAGATCGGAGCCTACGGACACTCGCTCGGGGCGAAGGAAGCATTGTACCTGGCAGCTATGGACGATCGCATCTGCGCGGCGGTTGCCAGTGAAGGCGGTATCGAGATTGGCTTCAGTAACTGGGATGCCGTGTGGTACCTGGGAAGCGATGTTAATAAGGAAGGCTTCACGCGCAAACACGAAGAACTCGTCTCGCTGATCGCCGGGCGACCGTTTCTGGTGTTGGGCGGCGAAACAGGCCGCGGCTGCGCCGATGGCGAGCGTAGCTGGCCGGCACTCTGCGCCGGGCAAAAGGTGTGGCAGGCCTTTTATCCAGAACCGGTACGCATCGGATTGCTAAATCATGGACAAGGTCACGCACTGCCATGGGATGCCGGTGAAAAGGTAATCCAGTGGCTAGTAGCTTACGTGGCAGGTCGCCCAGGGGAGTAGTCACGGTTTTGGTTTCATAACAGCCAAAATGCGTGCTACGATAGTCGCTCTGCCATCGATTCACGCCTGCCACCCAGGGAGCCTTCCTAATGCGCTGCCTTGCGATTCTCGTCCTGTTTCTATTTGGTTACGCCAACGTGCTTTTGGCTGGGGAACTTCGCATCGATAGCGACTTCTCTGGCGGGTCGGCGAAGGTGATCGAGATTGACCAAGAGAAGCGTCTTGTTCGGATCGAGCCTGAGGCGAATCCGCAGCGGGGCTGGGAGTGCTGGTGGTACTTTCAGGTCAGCGGTATCGAGCCAGGTGAAACGATCACGCTCGATGTGGGCAACGCCCCGTGGGCGACGCCTGATCAAGCGGCGGTAAGCACTGACAACATCACCTGGCAGCAAACAGCCCCAGGCAAACGAGACGGCAAGCGGATCGTCTACCGGCACAAGGCCGACGGCGAGACTTGCTGGTTCGCGTGGGGGCCGCCGTTTCGTGTGGAAGATGCTCAGCGCTTGGTCAAAGAGTCAGCCCAGAGCAGTCCGCATGCAACCGCCTTCGAGCTATGCCAAACACGTGCCGGTCGGCCGGTTCCTGCTCTGCGAGTCCAAGAAGAAGGCGTCCCCAACAAACAGCGCAAAGGGATCTGGATTCAAGCTCGACAACATGCCTGGGAGTCTGGCTCGAGTTGGGTTTGCCAAGGCCTGGTACATTGGCTGCTCAGTGACGATCCACGTGCCAGCGTCCTGCGGCAAAAGTCGCGGATCACGATCGTACCGGTGATGGACATCGACAACGTGGCGATCGGGGCAGGGGGGAAGAACCAGATCCCACAAGATCACAACCGGGACTGGAGCGACCAGCCTCACTGGAACAGTGTGAAAGTCGCTCAGCAGCAGATCCTCGAACAGGACAAGGCCGGAACGTTCGACCTGTTTGTCGATCTTCACAATCCCGGTGCCAATGATAAAAAGCCATACTTCTACACCACAACAACCGATCAACTTACCGACGAGGGAAAGAGCAACCTGGAACACTTCCTGGCGACCTCGCAACTGGAGATCACCGGTCCCTTAGCTTTCAAAGGGGAAACGCGCGAGTCAGGCCCCAGCTATGACAAAAATTGGACCAAGATCAGTAAGAACTGGGTGACCAAGCACACGGCCGACCGCGTCGTTGCCGTAACGCTCGAGACTTCTTGGAATACGCCCAATAGCCACCAAGGGGGCTACATGACGGTCGGTCGCCAACTGGGCATGGCCATCGAACGTTACTTTCGCACGATGCCATAAGTTTTCAGCGAACTACTTCGGTGGCGAGAACTGACTGACGAGCGATTGCTTTTTGTCGTCCGCCTCGAAGACATGCAGCCCGTAGCGCTGGGCGAGATCCTCGAAGACTTTGATTCCGCGAACGCTGTTGCCTTTGACGTCGAGCTTCGGCGAGAAGGTGCCGATGCCTCCCTGACCAGGAATCACGGCCACGATACCACCGCCGACGCCGCTCTTGGCCGGGATGCCGATTCGATAAGCCCATTCGCCAGCGTAGTCGTACATACCGCAGGTATGCATCACACTGAGCAGGTCTTTGACGTACTCGGCATCAATCGCTCGCACGCCTGTGATCGGGTTCACGCCGCCGTTAGCTAAGGTCGCTCCCATCACCGCCAGATCATGGCAGGTTACCAGCAAGCTGCACTGCTGAAAGTAAAGCTCGAGCGTTTCATCGAGTTGATCGCTCACCATGTCAAAGTTGAGCATCAAGTGCCCGATCGCACGATTCCGGTGACCGGTCATCCGCTCGGACGTAAAGACCGAGTTGTCGACGTAAACGGTGCGTCCACAGTAGCGGCTGAACATATCGATCGTCCGCGTGACCCGCTCGGGATAGTCCTTCCCTTTGACCAGGTCGGCGGCCGCGATTGCTCCGGCGTTGATCATCGGGTTGAACGGTCGATTAGCGACTTGATCGAGCGTGATGGAATTGAAGGCCTCGCCAATCGGCTGCACGCCAATCTTGGAAAGCACGTGTTCTCGACCATGATCTTCCAGGGCGAGTCCAAACATGAACGGTTTCGAGGCGGACTGAATCGTGAACTGCTGATCGCTGTCGCCAACATCAATGGCCTGACCTTCGACAGAGACCGCCGAAATTCCAAACCACGCCGGGTTGGCCTTGGCCAGTTCCGGAATGTAGCTGGCAACCTCACCATCGTCGACCGACGCGTATTTGGAATGGATCTCACGCAGTACTTCCCGCAAAGGAGATGCAGCAGACTTCATCCGCGTGAGCAAAGCATCCAAGTGCGAGGGGGACTCACCGGTGCCGTTTTGAGACGAGTTCATAGAGCTTTCCCCACCTCGATTACGTAGTCAGCGCGTTTGCGACTAGTTGCAACTCGCGCGTGAAAGGATGCTGTGGATAACGATTGACGAACAACCCACTACTGGCCATGCGAACTAACTCGAAATTCAACGGCAACAGGGCCAGAACCTCTGCGTTGTAGATCGATTCGACCTTCGACTTGAGTTGAGCACGATCCATTCCCGGCGGAATCTTATTGACGATCAACGAGACCTCGCTCACATCGAGACGACGGGCCAATTCCAGGGTGACCGAGCTTCCCTGGAAGTCTTGCTGATCGGGCCGCAGCACGAGCAACAGGCGATCGGAAATCACGATCGACAGCAGCGTTTCTTCATTCACGCCGGGATGCGTATCGATGAGCAGGAAGTCGAGATTCAACTTCTGAATCAATCGCTTGAAACCATCGTTGAGCAGACCAACGTCGTAACCTTCTTTCAGCACGCGGCCGATCTCGCTAGTCTTGATGCTGGCCGGCACAAGGAACACACGAGGCCGTTCGTCTTCGTCGGCCACATTGCCGATCGCCGCCTCGGTCACATCGTAGGCAGCCTCTTCAATCGGACAGTCGCCCCACAGAAAGTCATTCAGACAATGGGTGACGCGATCTTCGTGCAGGTGAAACACGACATGAATGCCGGGCGACTGAATATCGGTATCGACGATTCCGACGCGATACCCAGCTCGGGCAATGGTGACCGCGAGATTGGCAGTCACGTTCGACTTTCCGGTGCCCCCGCGAAAGGAGTGAATAGATACGATTTTCGACACGCTGGATTTTCCCAGGGGGGTAACACTTGTTGCAATTTCACGGAAGCCAAGCGGAAGACTGTTGCCTGAAAGACTACTTGTCCTTCATCTTTCGGGCTCGTTCCTGCAGCTCTCGAAATACTTCGGTATCGGCGATGTTCTTGACTTCTTCTTCCAATTGGCCTTCGTCAACCATGAGAAAGTCGAGTGCGATCGGATCGATTTCATTCAGTGTCTGTAGACTGGAAACCGATTCACTGGTTGTCGAAAACTGAAATGACGGCCCAGTCGGTCCTAGCTGAAAGATCGCGTGATCATTCAACGGCTCGTCATTGATTAACGCCCCGTCCAAGACGGTCCCATTGCGTCCTAACGAAACGAGCGCCCATGCGCCATCGCGTGCCAAGAGTTCGACATGCACTCGTGAGACCTGCGGATCGGCCAGACTGATATCGTTCTCGGCTGCCCGTCCGATCGTGACACGCTGACAGTCACTGAAGTTCCATGTCTGAATAGCATGTCCGCTTGAGGAGTCGAGCAATTTGAGCGTAAACGGAAGTACTACCTCGTTGGTATTGTTTCCCATGAACCGCCTCGTTCGAAAGGATTACCTAGGTCAGAGCCTTCATGCATGCAAGTTACGTACCTCTCTTGCGAATCGCGCCAAGCTGTTTCCACAACTTTCTGTAAAGAAAGGAGTTACGAACTAGCGTTAGGATTTGGGCTCGGACGGCAGTGCCCAATATTGCGGCATCTATCATGTCCGAAATGCTGAGAGGTTTGAGAATGCGAGAGATCGCCTTCGCCTCGAAGGTATGAGGCGAAGGCCTGAGTGCGGCGGCAAGTGTGCTTACTTGGAAAGCTTCTTCTTGGCGGTAGTGATCCCTTTGCTCACCGTATCGAAAGCTTCGGCCGCGTCCATTTTGGCCAGCAGCAAGAAGGCCTCGCTCAATACGCGTTTGGTTTCCGCGACGGTGATTTCCGTTTTGTCCGTGTCGACGTGGCGGGATACTTCGTTGTAGAAATCGGTCAACTTCATGGTGCTTTCCTTTTTGCCCCGGAGTTTAGTGGTTCAATGATGTGCCGTAATGTAACGGAATTCGTCACGTACGTCATCGTTTCCTGCGGCGATTTCTAGCCAGGCGTAGACATCCCCTGGTTTTGCTCCACCAGTTGCATCAGGTCGTGACTAGACATGATCGTCTGTTTGCGGGCAATGTACTGCGATTCGACCTGACTCAACGATACCTTCTGCCCTCGCTGCACCAACATGATGTAGGCCTCGGTAACCAACTTCACATTCGAGCCACGCAGTCGCATCCCCAGAATTTGAAAGACGGACGCTTTACCGCCAGACAACATGACCTGTAACCAGGGGCGAAAGATACTGAAGAAGGACGACAGCCCGTAAAGAATGACCGCCAGGATTAGACCTGCGAAGATTCCGTAGACGAAGCTTTTGGGATCCATGGAGCCGCCCTGACCAGAAGAGAATTACAGCAACATTGATGATACCGTAGAAACTCCGGAGACGAAATCAAACCCTAGAATTCGCATGTCGCTCGGTTATCGACTACGATACGCAAGAGTCGCTCCCACCCTTACTCATCCACGAGAATCACCATGCACAAAGTCCTCCTTTCCTCTGCAATCTTCCTGGTACTCGCCACGTCCGTTCTCGCCGCCAAGCCAGAAGGCAAACCAACCGTCTACAAAACGGTCGGCGACCGCGAACTAACACTCTACATCACGAAGCCCGCTGACTGGAAGAAGACTGACAGCCGACCGGCGATTGTCTTCTTTCATGGCGGCGGCTGGGTTGGGGGTGCCCCGGGTCAATTCACCGAGCACAGTAAACACCTGGCCGAGCACGGTATGGTTTGTGTTCAGGTCGAGTATCGTTTGTTGGATCGCAAAAGCGACGACCCACCGGTTACCTGCACCGAGGATGCTTTGGACGCGATGAAGTGGGTTCGCTCGCACGCCAAGGAGTTAGGTATCGACCCGGATCGTATCGCGACCGGTGGCGGCTCGGCGGGTGGGCACTTGGCCGCTTACCTCGGTACGGTCGACCAAGGGAAACAAGACGTTTCGACCAAGCCCAACGCGATGGTGCTGTTCAATCCGGTTTACGACAACGGTCCCGGCGGCTGGGGAACCTCGCGTGTAAAAGACCGCTACAAGGAATTCTCTCCAGCCCATAACATCAGCGCCGATGATCCTCCTGCAATCGTGTTTCTCGGCTCCAAAGACAATCTGATCCCGGTTGCGACGGCCGAGCGATTTCAGGAAGCGATGAAAAAGGCTGGCGTCGACAGCGAACTTCGCGTGTACGAAGGGCAAGGGCACGGCTTCTTCAATCACGGCAAGGACAAAAACCGCTGGTACAACGAAACCGTGGCCGAGATGGACAAGTTCCTCACCTCTCTCGGATGGATTTCTGCAGACAGCAAATAGCCGTATTAAGGTCGGATGGGGATTCGCTCGCTCAAGGGCGTATCCCCGCGGATCATCTTGGTGCCTTCGCCGGTTAGCCGCAGGTACCAATCGGACGGCAGTCCCTCGTAGGTCGCACAGTTGGCTTCCAACGGCGGGTCGTTGGTCACCTTGTAGATTGCCGTGGCCTCGTCGACTTCGTCAAACATCGCGACATACGCCATCCCGCTGCCTAACTTCTTCGCCGCCACAAACTGTTCCCACATGAACTCACCGTCGCGGCGTGAGATGGTATCTTTTTGAGCCAGCGGACCTTTTAGATTCATCCAATTGAAGCCGGGATAGATGACCGGCAGAAACCTGGCGCCGGATTGTTTGGCTTCGGTCAAATCTTCTTGCCACACGTGCGTGTGGGCGACCTTTTCTCCATTGCGCACCTCGATGTTACCCACGTTCCAGGGGCTGATCACATCAAGCTTACGAAACGCCGATGCCCAGCGTGCGTTATTCTCACTCCGCCAATCTGGCGGGACACCCCCAATGACCGTCGCGTGGTAAGGGCCTTCTTCGTGGAAAAAGTCGATCAGTTGATGGGCAATGTCGGCCGAGAATCGATCCGGGTAGAGCCCCCAGATAAAAACGACCGGCAAGCCATTGTGATCGAGGTAACGCTCGTCGCGGGTCACCTTGCGCTCGTCACAAAGCTGCTTCCAATCGTCGGTCAATCGATCGACGATGCGATCGGCCGGATAGCCTGACAAATCGTAGCAGATGCCAAACGTTCGCCCGGTATCCTTGGCCGAAGTGCGAACGTGTTCCAGGATGGTATCGAATGACGGCTGCCGTAGGTTGACCAGAAACCGCTGCACAAACACGCCGTCGATACCGTACTGCTGCATCCACTGGAAGTGACGCTCGATCGTCTTCTGGTGCACGCTGCTGTAAAGGTACGCAGGCGTTCCGTCAGGATAAGTCATGCCGGGGACCGCATACTTTTCCGAGGGCGTGAACTCCGACAGGTCAGGCCACATCTGAAAGGTAAGCGACTGCGATGTGATCGTCGGCCGACGGCTCCAATGCTGCCAAGCGGAGTTCGTTCCGTCGTCGGGGCAACGAAACCAAGCCTGATAGCCGCACATCACCTTGCCATCGAGCGTGGTCGCATCGACCGGCTGCGACTGTTGGGCGAATAGAAGGCTCGTCGTCATGCTGATCGCCGCGAAGCATACAACGATCAGCCACTTACCCAACACGCGGGGCAGGAAAAGGGATGCCCAGATTTGCATAGCGAATCCTTAGGAGTTCCAACCAAAGCGTCCTATCGCGGCCCTACTTTCGCACGGCCACGGCCTTGATTGTACCACTGGGGATGCCGGAAATCTTCTGGTCACCGGGCTCGGAAGACTCATTGCCGGCAATCGGGTTCGTAGCCTCTTCGGTTACCTGAGGCGCCTTCAGCGTTTCGAGGAATTTTAGAATCGCGACTTGCTCTCGTTCGCTGAGCCGAGCGAAGTTTGACGTCGATGCTAACGCCTCGCCCCCGTGCCATTCAATCGCCGCTCGCAGCGTGGTTGCCCGACCGTCGTGCAGGTAAGGAGCCGAATCGGCAACGCCCCACAGCGGCGGCGTGCGGTATTCTTTGTAGTGATTTTGCTCTTCTACCGTATAGAAGGTCTCGGTATAGCGAATCGGCTCAGAACCATAGTAGGTAGGCATCGTCATGCCTGCGGTAACTTCCGTCGCTTTGACCTTCTTGGCCGGGATGGGATCCTCGAACTCCGATCCCATGTCATGCAACAAGAAGTCCGAGAAGACGCCTTCTACTTGCCCGACATCCCTCACATGACATTCGGCACAGCCAATCGCATCGAACAGAACCGCACCTTGATTGACGTAGCTGCGTTCATTGGGATCTTCTGGCATGACTTGCTCAGGACGGGGTAGAGACCGGACGAAGGCCACAAGTTGGTTGGTTTGCTCCGCCGTGAGATCCGTCCCCTTAAGCTGGTAGTCTGGCTTTAACGGGTCTTTCGATTGGTTCATCTCTTGAACCTGCAAGCCAACTTCCGCGGCACAGGCACCTTTGACGAAGAGATCGAGATCCTCAAGCTGCCCGCGCCATCCAAACCGTCCCGTGAAGCGTCCTGAAACGCCGTTGTTGCTTTGCATTTGCTGCCGTGCGATGGCTTCGATCTCAGCATCACTAATCATCGTAGCAATCAAATGCGTGCCGAAGAGCTGCGGTGGGTTGCGTTCGGCCAGCGCGTATTGCATGTCGTGGTCATGGATCACCAGCTTGAGCGGCAAGAGCGAAACTTCGGAAATACCCCGACGATTCAGCATGCGACGAATTCGCGTACGTGACGCGATGGTCTCATCCAGCGGTGTCGTTACTTTCTCGTGCACCTCAGCGTACTCAGGCGTGGTGCTGTAGCGGTGCAGCAGAATACCGGTGTAATAGCGTCCCTCGGAATCGACGAACTCGGGATGCATCGTTTTCAGACGATTAAGAAACGATTTGATCGTACGCTTATTGAGTTGCCCTGGCTCGGGAACAATCGCCAACATCTGGGCGTTGTGATCTTCGGAACCACTTCCTCCCACGCCGCCTTGGGAATGACACGCGGCACAACTGGTCGCGTTGTACAAAGGCCCGAGGCCGTCACCGTTGGGGCTTAACTTATCGCCTGGTTCCCACTGGTGAACGAACAGTTCGCGGCCGCGAGCCACTGTTTCGTCATCGACGACAAATTGAGCGAAGAGGGGAGAACTGGTCACGAGAACAGCGCCGAGCGCGAGGAGTAACTTAAGTCGGGTCATCTTGATTCCCTTTTCCAACAAAGCGGTTTGGCAGCCTGATAAGAGGGTGTGCCTCCCATCACTGTTTATGCCATCGCTACGATGCTGGCAAACAATTTGCAGAGATGAACCCGACAGTCTGCTGCGAGAGATTCGTCCCAAACGCATCAAGAATCCGCGATGGGAACTAAAATGACGGTGCGGCGATACTCGCCACATTGTCGATCAGATCCGCAGGCACTTCCTCGGCGTTGTTGGGGCCTTTGAGCGACTCCAGGAATTTAAGCAAGCTGAACTGCTTCTCTTCACTCATCAGCGAAAAACGTCGGTAGGACGAGTAGGCCTCGCCTCCGTGCCATTCGATGGCGGCCCGCAGCGTTGTCGCGCGACCGTCATGCATGTAAGGGGCCGAGTCCGCGACGCCCCAAAGCGGCGGCGTTTTGTATTCGGTGTGCTGCTCGGGCCCAACTTCCATCGTCTTGACCAATTCGGTAGTGATCGCGCGACGTCTCATGCCGTGATAAGTAGTAATCACGTCCATTCGCTGGTGTTCGGTGAATTTCGCAACCGGCTCGGCAGGAATGGGGTCTTCGAACTGTTGGCCCATGTGATGTAGCAAGAAGTCCGAGTAGACGCCGGAGAGCGTCCCAACCTTTTCCACATGGCATTCAGCACAGCCGATCCCGGTAAACAACTTCTTCCCTTCGGCGACCATCTCACGCTGCTTGGGATCGGCGGGAATCGCCTGGCGAGGCACGCCCAGCGAACGGACGTAACGAATCAGATCGCCTACCTGCTCTTGGCTCAGGTCGTTTCCTTTCAAGACGTAGTCTTGGCGAAGAGGATCTTTGGTTTGTTCAAATTCATGAACCTGAAGACCGATCTCCGTCGCACAGGCTCCCTTGATGAACAGATCGAGACTTCGCATTTGACCTCGCCAGCCAAACTTACCGGCCATGCGGCCAGAGACTCCAGTGCGGCTTTTCTCTTGAGCTGCGACGAGGTTCTTCAGGTCACCCTCAGTGATTCCTTGGTCGATCTCGTTCAGGCCAAACAGTTGCGGTGGGTTGCGTTCGGCCAACGCATATTGCAGTTCATCTTGATAGGTCACCAGCTTGAGCGGCAAGGCATCGACCGGGCGAATGTTCCGTTTGCTGAGCATCCGCCGAATGCGCAGTCGCGAGTCGTAATTCGATGGCAGCGGCGCCGTCACTTCGTCATGAATCTCAGCGTATTCAGGCGTTGTACTTTGCCGATGCAGCAGAACGCCGAACGAGAACTGATCTTTCTCGTCGACAAAATCAGGATGCATGCCTCTCAAGCGACCGAGAAAGCTCTTGATCGCATCATCTGTGAATTTGCCGGACTCTGGCAGGAAGGAAAGAAACTGGGCGTTTCGCTTGTTATCGCCACTACCACCAACGCCCCCCAGCGAATGGCACTCGACACAGCTCCTTCCGTTGAACATAGGGCCTAAGCCGTCGCCCTGAGGGCTCAGCTTGTCCCCCTGCGTCCATTGGTGCAGAAAGAGTTCTCTTCCACGGGCAACTGGGTCGTCCGCCGCCACGGTTTGAGCGAGGAGAGAGTCGACCGAAAAGAAGAGAATCGCGACGAATAGTAGGGGGCTGATGCGACTCACACGAGTGTCCTTTGTCAGCTGGCTAGCACGAACGCAGGCAATAAATCCACCACTTGTTTAGGCCAACTTTGCAAAGGAAGCAACGAAATTGTACGGGAAATCCCGTAGACCCAACGAACCTCATAGCCGAGACTGTCATGCTGCGTAAAATAGAGGGATAGTCCTGAGACCGAACACGTTCACTCGATTGGGCCGCAACATGCCTCAATACAACCCACTGAACGACGCCGAACGTCACGTGATTCATAATAAGGGAACCGAGTACCCACACACGGGCGAATACACCGATCACGAGGACGATGGCACGTTCATTTGCCGTCAGTGCAACATGCCGATCTATCACTCGGAAGATAAGTTCCACAGCGGCTGCGGCTGGCCCAGCTTCGACGAGCATCTTCCCAACGCCGTGCAACGTGTCCCGGATATCGACGGACGCCGCACGGAAATCGTATGTGCCAACTGCGGAGGGCACCTGGGGCACGTCTTTGAAGGAGAAGGGTTTACCATCAAAGACACGCGTCACTGCGTGAACTCGATTTCGATGCGATTCATTCCCGAAGGCGAACCGTTGCCGGAAGTCATTCGTCCGCATTAAAACAACTCGCAACCTGGCCCGCGTTGGCATGGCACACAAGATGCATATCATGCATAATCATGTCCTGCATCATGTATTTCTTGCATCGATCAGAATCGCAGGCCACGCCAATGGAAATCGAGCAGCTCCAGCAATTTCTTAAAGTCGCCGAACTGGGCAACTTCACCCGAGCCGCCGAATGTCTGGCGATCTCGCAGCCGGCCCTCAGCCGTTCGATAGCCCGCCTGGAAGAAGCCCTGGGGCAACCTCTGTTCGAGCGACAATCGCGGAAGGTCACCCTGACCGATGCCGGACAACTGCTGCTTCCCAGAGCGCATCGCATTGTGGCGTTGGTCGAAGATACCAAGGCCGAGATTTCGGATGATGGGGAAAGTGGAAGAATTCGACTCGGTGCAATTCCGACGATCGCTCCATTCTTCTTGCCGGAGATGCTCAGCCCTTTTGCCGAGTCCTTCCCCAAAGCGCATCTGACCGTTCAAGAGGACACGACGGACAATTTGTTGCGGCGATGTCAGCAAGGCGAGATTGACCTGGCGATCCTGGCACTTCCGATTTCAGCCAAGCATCTGGAAGTGGAGCCGCTCTTCGATGAAGAACTGCTGCTGGTGCTGCCGGTCGATCACCCACTGTGCTCGAAGAAGCAGATCAAACTAGCGGACGTCGAACCCTATCCGTTCATCTTGCTGGACGAAGCTCATTGCCTGTCGGATAACATCGTAACCTTCTGCCGCCATCGATCGTTCAATCCGGTGTCGGTCGAAAGAACCAGCCAATTGGCGACCGTGCAGGAACTTGTGTCACTACGGCATGGCGTTTCGATGATTCCCGAAATGGCGAAACAACTCGACGCGAGCAAACGTCGCGTCTACCGATCGCTGTCTGGCACCAAGCCGACCCGCACGATCGCGATGATCTGGAATCCGTATCGCTTCCAGTGCAAACTGCTGGATCGCTTCAAAGAACACGTTCGACAGTTCGCACACGAGTTTCCCTCGAAGACCGTCTAAGACTCAGGCTCGTCCTTGGCGGGAAAATAAAACCGCTCGAAAGCTCCAACCACGACCAGCGTTAATATTGCCAGAGCAATCGCCATGATGCTCAGGCCATAGTATCCCATGCCACAGGCAACGCCCGTGGCCGCAGCAACCCAGATGGAAGCTGCCGTGGTCAGCCCTCGGACATCTCCGCGTGATTCGATGATGGAACCAGCCCCCAAGAAGCCGACACCTCCAATGATCCCAGAAACGATGCGAAACAGATCGGCCTGCACCCACGAAGGCTCGGCCTGACCAAGCGTCTCGGAATAGTGCAGTCCTGCCAGCAGGAATGTCGCCGCCCCCAGCGAAACCATCATATGCGTTCGCAGACCGGCAGGTTTCGCCTTACGTTCTCGTTCCCATCCCAGGGCCGCGCCACAGATGGTGGCCAATACCAGTCGCAGTAAAGATTCAATGTCCCACACCGAACCGGTCGATAGGACCAAGATTTCTTCCATCACTTTCACCTAACGTTTCGTAACGGCAATTTCGATTCTCTATCCATTGTCCTGCAGAAACGATGCCAAGTCATCACAAAACCGTATCCTTCCACAATGGCTTCAAGCACGACATCGGCGCACGAAAAAAGGGTTTCTCGCGAAACCCTTTTCGTTTTGAGCATGATGAACCCTCGAGAGGAATCACTAGAGATCGGTCGAGGATTTGAGAGCGCGGAGTTCTTCGCGTAGCTGACGGACCTCTTGTTCGAGATCTCGCACCCGGCGACTCAGCGAATCGACTTGTTCCTGGGTCGCAATTCCTGCCGGCATTTCACCCCCTTCGATAGCGCCAATGGCCTTCTGCAACATTCGCAGGGCAGGACGGTCGTCGTCATATGCAGGATCACCACCCGGTCCAATCCCAGGCTGCGGCGGCAATGCCCGCGGATCGCCAAAGAAGAGCTGCGTCGACTCCATGCGGTTCCCGTAGTAATAGTTGACCGGAATCATGCGATCGGCCGGGGAACTACGAACCAACTGAATAAGCCCTACCGCATCGTCAACACGTCGACCATCGTACGACACGATCACGGCACCGACAGGAATATTGCCACGGTCGGCTACGCTACCGCGACTCACACTTTCGACGTAGGCCCCACGGCGAACCGAGATGCCTGTCTGGGCACGGATTTGATCAGAAAGCGGCACGACGCGAACCCCTAGCACGCGCGGCGAGTCATCAACCGGCGGCGGTGGAAGCGGCTCCGATGGTCGCGGCATGTCTCCTTCGACGTCCAGCGGATCGTATGGTCGAGGTGGGATAGGTTGTGCTGGGCGGACAGGAACCTCGACTTCACGGCTACCTAAAGTCAGCGTCATGCCGACCGTGTGATCATTGTTGCGGATGGCCTTGATAATCACGCGATCACCCGGCTTCATGGTTTCCATCCAATTACCAACACCGTCGACCGTATCGAACGACTTATCGTTGAACGAGATGATGCGATCCCCATCTTTCAAACCCGCTTTTTCGGCGGGACCGCCTGGGTTCACTTTCGTGACGAGCACCCCGCGAGGCTGCCCCGCTTGAATGTCACCGTCCACCGTATCGAGCATAGCCCCCAGATAGGGTCTCGCGACGGTCATGGTCTGAGGTGCCGGTCGGTCGGGCCGATCAGGGCGGTTTTGTTGTACTTGATTAAGAATGTCTCCCAGCTTATCCAGGGCTCCTTGAGCCATGACCGCTTTTGGAGCGAGGAGAAGAATCCCTCCCAAAACGATGGACAGTCCGAGTAAGTATCGTGTCCGCATATGATCCTCCTTCTCTGGGTTTTGTCAGAACGTCCCCGCGTCTGACCAATTTACCTTGCCGCCCTTATTGTCGCGCATCCACCCCAAGAAGGAAAGCGAATCCTCGCTGTTGGTGCGGCAAAATCCATGAAGACACGAGCGGGCCTCGCTGTTAATCTAAGGACTATGAACCCTAACGACGCCCCAGATCATCCTGAAATCGGAGCCGCCTCGCCGGAACACTACGGTGCAGCTTTGTGGATGGCTACCGGAGGACGCTCGCGACACGCTCACCGAGGCCGGGTCACCGCACTGTTGGCGGCAGAAAAGCAGGGCAAAATTAGTTTCGACGGGCTCATGACCGCGACACGTGGCAATCGGGTCGTTTCTTCAATCTGGTGTTTGAGTCAGCCAGGAAAGATAGGCACCGTATGGGGTCCAGGCATCCTGTCCGAAGAATCGGACTCGACGGCTGATTTGCTCATTCAACAAGCCGTGCAATTTGCCAAACATCATGATTGCCATCTATTACAAAGCCTGGTCGGGCCCGAAAACCGGCCCGCCGGCAACTTACTCGCAGGGTGTGGCTTTCAATCGATTACGCTTCTAAGCCACCTCGAAGCGCTAACGGAAGACGTTCCGGCAGAGCCTCCCCATAGCGACTTGCAGTTTCGTCGCTGCGATGACTTTCAGTCGGAAGCTTTTCGAAATCTGGTCGCCCAGACTTACGAGAACAGTCTCGACTGCCCAGAACTGGACGGCATGCGGGATGTCGCGGATGTCCTGGAGGGTTACCACGCGACCAGTAATAAGTCGACTTACAACTGGTACACGCTTGAGAACGATGGCGAGATGATCGGTGTCGTCATCACTGCTCATCATGCCGAGCCACAGCAGTTGGAACTGATCTACTTTGGCCTGACCCCGCGTTATCGACAGTTGGGGCTGGGCAAAGAGATCCTTCGCTTCGTTCTGCAGCTCGCCCAATTCCTAGGCTGCCGTTCCACCATTACGGGGGTCGACCAACGAAATACCCCCGCGATCGCCCTGTATCGCCGCTTCGGGTTCGAGCAAGCCAGCGTGAAAGAACTGTTCCTACTCCCTCTCCGTTTGCCGAACATTGCCGTTGCTTAAGTAAGCATGCCAGAAGCCGTGCTTACCGTCTCTTCCAACGATCTTCATAATGCGTGACCAACCGTGTCCCCACCCTAATTGGGACTTCCATCAGCTATAAAGTGTTGCGAAATAAGAGATTGGGATGACATATCGGTGATGTCTTGAATCAGATTTGTCAGGTTTCGACAATTTATCCACGGTCGTGTTCAGATCGTGTTAGAAAATGGAAAGCCGCAGCTCGCAGCAAATCTCCGGGAAATCGCGGGCATTCGGCAGGTCCGATATGTCCCCTTCTCTTTTTTTCTTCCAGGGTGCTTCCGAGAGGTTTGACAGGGGTGCTAGCTTGCCTACAATCATCCTCCACGCGGTTAATGATGCCGCCTGTTTTTGCCTCTCTCCCGTCTGGGGTTGAAGGACGATTTTCGGATTGGAAATCGGAAATTCAACTCGCTGAAAGAGTCAGCCTGTGGTCACGGAAGACATCGAAATTCTACCTGCGTTGCGTCTCGCAATGATCGAGAGGGTAGGACAAGATCGCTTCGAGCTTTGGTTCGGTACCAACAACACTCAGCTTCGTTTGAGCGAAGGCTGTTTGCTGATTGAATCGACCAGCCGAGTGAATCTCGACTTCCTCCGCAAGAATTTCCATGAGGCCATTCGTCAGGCTCTTTCCGACGTGCAATTGCCAGGGCATCAAGTGATCTACCGCGAAGGATCCGCCCCTGCTTCTAAAGCTCCATCACCATCCGCCGTTAAAGCGGAAAAGAAGATGCCTCCTGCGGCTACGAGTACGCAACCGACTCGCGCTTCGTCGAGCAGTTCGACGATTATCCAGCGCCGCCGGTTCGCCTCGCTGAAAGACTTTGTCGTCAGCGATTGCAACTCGATGGCTAAAACGGCAGCGACGATGGTCTTGCAGCAGCCGGGACAGATCTCGCCACTATATATTCATGGTCCCTCCGGCAGCGGGAAAACCCACTTGCTGGAAGGTATCTACGGCCTGGCTCAGCAGAAGAAGGAACTGGGGCGTGTCGTGTATCTCTCGGCTGAGCAGTTCACGACTTACTTCCTGGAAGCTTTGCAGTCTTCTGGCGTAGCCAGTTTCCGCCGCAAGTATCGCGACGTCGGCGTGTTGATCATTGACGACGTGCAGTTCTTTGCCGGCAAACGAGCCACCAAGACGGAACTGCTGCATACGCTCGATGCGATCACGCGTCGTGGTGGGCAGGTCGTTCTGGCCGGCAATCAGCGTCCCACCGAACTATCGGCCCTGGGTACCGAATTGGTTGCTCGCTTCTCCAGCGGTTTGATCTGCAAGGTCGATCCTCTGGACGAAACGTGCAAAACGGCCATGATCCAGCGATTGGCCGAGAAACGGGGCGTCCAACTAACCGAATCAATCGCTCACTGGCTAACGCGTCAACTTCCAGGCGAAGGCCGACTCGTCTCGGGTGCAATCAACCGGTTGTGGGCCTACTGTGCGGTCGAAGGCAACACGCTTTCGATTCCTATACTGGAAAACCTGCTTGCCGATCTCATCCCGCAGCGCAGCAGCATGATGCGACTGGATGACGTCGAGCAAGCCGTCTGCCGCGTGTTTGGTGTCGATACCAAACTGCTGCGTTCGCAATCCAAATCACGCCGAGCCAGCAACCCTCGCATGTTGGCGATGTGGTTGGCCCGCAAACACACGGGTGCTGCTCTCTCGGACATCTGCTTGCACTTTCAACGTCGTAGTCACAGCACGGTGATCTCGGCGGAGAAGAAGGTGAACAAGTGGCTGGCCGACGATTCGATCGTGCAGATTGCCGATCGTTCTCTGAAAGCTCAAGAGGCCATCGAATTGGCCGAGGCCGAGCTTCGCTCGAGCCGATAATCATAGAAAATCCTGTCCCCTCGCCCCTGCAAACCGGGGGCGAGGGACAGGATTTTGTTATTTGAAGCCCCAACGACCAGCGTGCTTGTCGCGGTCGACTATATTGGCCATCTCAGGGCTGAGCGAGTAATAGCGTGATGGGCGGTTGATCTCCAAATCGATCTTCAACCGCGTATGGGGTAGGTTCTGATTGATCACGGCGGCCGGTTCGACGCGTAAGACGCTGACAGGCTCTCCGTTCCACTTCACCATATACAGCGAACCGGCAACGCTCGGTTCCGATTCGAACTTGTAGTGCTGCGTGAGCATGGCGACCAGGCGACGCTCGTCACCGGTGGTTCCATGAAAGGTGATTCGCTGCAAGACTTTGTCTTTGTCGAAGTAGTAAGTCAGCGAGCCAGCGATGTCGTCGATTCGCGATCCACTGACCAGCGGGACGCGCAGACCTTCGAGCCGAACGTCCGAAAGGGTCGTACTCACCCGGGGCCATGTTTCCATGATCCAGCGTGGGTTGGCATTGAAGTTGATGAAGTGATCGAACTGCTGAAACACGGGAGCAGCAGAAGGAGGTCCCATTGGCTTCGCGGCAGCGGCAGGCGTACTCGGGGCACTCACCAGGTTTTGTTGGCCGGCGTTATCTTCACCGGCAATCGAGGCCGCAGGAGCAGCTTCCCCCGATGGCATTAATTCGCTGGCCTTGTTCCAATAGGAACTGGCTGTTTCGCGCACGGTGGGGTTGTAATAGCTATACGGCACGCCAAAACTGGCGGCTGCGGCAACCCAGAACATGACCGTTCGACGAAACACAACTGACTCCTTCCATTGATGATTCATCCATAGTCATCATCGAGTCCCAGGCACACCTCGCATGAAGGTGATGCCAGCACCTCGTAAGATCCGAGCCGTCGCCACATTTTTCGCAGACCAAAGAAATGCCATCTCCCGACCAATCGGAATCTCTTACCACCTCGCAGTGGCTCGTCTCGGACGAAGCCAAGTCGTGGTTTGATTGGCTCGGCGAGGTCAATGTCAACGCGATCGGAACCCTCACCCGGCTTCGCCAGGAACTTAGTGGCGAACAGTCCGCGGCACTGTTGAGCCAAGCTGAACTCCGCAAACGAGCCAAGCGGAAGTTCGCTCATGCCGAGGCAATGTTCTTCACCGACATCGGTCTGCAGCAGTCCACTGATCAAGAGATCGCCGCGTATAAAGCTCAGCGTTTCCCGACCGACCAGCCACTAGCCGATTTATGCTGCGGCATCGGCGGTGATCTGATTGCGCTGGCTCAGCGCGGTCCGACGACCGCAGTGGATGCCTCGGCCGATCATCTTTGCTTTGCCGATGCGAACGTTTCTGCACATGGCGCAAAGCTTGCCGATACGCGTTGCGGCTTGGCCGAAGACACACCGCTCGAACAGTTCGCGGCCTGGCATATCGATCCCGATCGGCGACACGAAGATCGCCGTACGATTCGCCTGGACAGCTTCAGCCCAAGCCTCGACCAACTGGAGGCCATGCTGCGGCGCAACCGCAACGCGGCCATGAAGCTGGCCCCAGCGAGTCGTCTGCCGGAAGCCTGGGAAGAGGAAGGCCAGTGCGAATGGATCTCGCACCACCGCGAATGCAAACAATTGGTCGTGTGGTTGGGTGAACTTGCCCAGAAGCCAGGCACACGCAGGGCTGCGCGGATCGACCCTGCGGGACAGGTCGACTTTTTCGAGGGCATGGTCCGATCGCCAGTATCGTCGACGGAAGTTGGTCTCTATCTCTTCGACCCCGACCCTGCGCTGGTCGCTTCCGGATTGGTCGATACCTTGGCCGCGAGTCTTCAGTTGACACGCGTGTCGCCAGATTCGCACTATCTGACGGGTAGCGATACACTCGCACACCCATTACTTCAGACGTTCGAAGTGCTCACGCAGGAGAAGGTAGATGCCAAGCGGCTGAAGAAAGCCGTTGCGCAGGTCGAGTGGGGTACGCTAGAGCTCAAACAAAGAGGCCTCGAGTTGAAACTCGAGGCCATGCGAAAGCAACTAAAGCCGCGCGGCAAAGGGGAGGGGACGATTGTTTTCACCCCGACCGTGGCAGGGAATCGAGCGATTCTCTGCCGCCGCGCCGCTTGCTGATGTTTACTCTTGTTCCGGTGCGTCGAGCTTAAGCTCTTCTTCTTCCTCAACCGGCTTGGTAGCTGGATCGGCCAGGGTAGGCACACCTTCGATTCGCGGTCGCTCGGGCTTGGTCGCCACCTTGGCGGCAGGCTCGTTCGATTCAAACGTTTCCGGCTCCGCGGAACCTTCGATCAACTTGTCCCACGACTTCCCTTCGGCAACCTCTTCTTGCACTGGCTTCGAAGCAGTCTTCGGCAGGGCAGGTACTTCCTTCAGCTTCTTGGGTGCCATCGGTACGGCAGCGACCTTGGCAGGAGCTTCTTGAATCAGCTCTTCGGTCATGCGGCCGAGGTAATTCATCACACTGGTCTCGCCCTGGAATCCGATGATCGTCTCATCGAGATCAAGTTGCTGCGAGGCGACACGACCTGCTTCGATGTCGAACTTGATCGTTCCACGAGTCAGCTTCTGGATAAGCTCGACCTTTAGCATTGGATCGTCGATCGGAGTCAGAATTTGAGTTTCCGTCGAGATGGTCGCGATACCACCGGACACGCTCTTCAGGCGGAAGACCTGACGCGTCTTGATGTGCTTTTGAGCACCGCTACCGGTACGCACGGTAATGTCGTCTGGCGAATACCAAGCAGCACCGACAGCGATTGGCTCGGCAGGCAGGATCGGCAAGATCTGCGACTCACTGCTGGGCGTACCACCAAGCTGTTCGCGATCGACCAGGCGACCCATCGAATCGACGGTGATCTTGGCTAGTGGAATACCAACACTCTTAGCAGCTTCGCTATAGATCGCTGGAGGAATCTCGTCCTTCTCGCTGTTGTAGCGTTGTTCGGGTCGGTCGGTAACCTTCTGCCACATGTCGATATTTTCGACCGAGTGGATGAAGGTCGCGTCACCATCTGCGTTTACTTCTTGAATCTTCCAATTCTTGGTCGAGATACTACGAGACTGAGCCGTCTGCGTCGTTCCCTTGATCTTGGTTTCGACCGTGGAGAGATGCACGACCTTCGAGCGAATCACGTCACCGACGGCGAACTTGTATTCGAGTTTGACCTTGGCATCTTCGGCCATCGCCACGGTGGAAGTGGCAACCAGCAGCGCGAGAGTCGCGAGCATTCTCATGATTTTGCATCCTTGCAGTTTTGGGTCGTTTGGTGCAAGTTTTCAGTTTTCAGTGTTCAGGTTTCAGCGGGAGATCGAAAAGTGAAGCCATCACTTGGCATTCCTCTCTTGCTGAAAACTGAAAACTGAACACTTCAAACTAGTCTATCTACCGTGATCGATTTGACCGCCCCAGCCCAGCTTTTCGCGGAGCGTGCGGTAATAGTTATGGTCATGGGTTGCGACGAGCTTGAATCGCGGCTGTGCCTGATCGACGCGAACGCGGTGATCGCTGGTGACCGGGCTGAGCACTCGACCGTCGACCACTACCGACATCGTTCGGTCCGATCCGCGCAAGTGCATCTCGAAACATCGATCGCCGGTGTCGACCACGCTCCGCATGGTCAACGTGTGGGGGCTGATGGGACTGACGACAAAGGCCCGCAAGTCGGCCCGTAAAATAGGACCGCCTGCCGACAGGTTATGGGCCGTCGACCCGACCGGAGTGCTGATGATTAAGCCATCGCAGCTATATGATGTCGCTAATTGGTTGTCTACGTAAAGATCAATCGTGCGGATTTGGAAGGGTGGTCCGCCCAGAAGTGCCATTTCGTTCAGACCGATCCGCTCTGCGATCACCTCGTCATCCTTGAAAACGCGGCATCGCAGCATCATATGCTCGATGATCTGACAATCGCCCGCGCATAACGCCGCGAGCTGTTCGACCACATGGTCCGGTGTGAAGGCCGCCAGAAACCCGAGCTTACCCATATTTACGCCGATAATGGGAATCTGCTTGTTTCCCATACTACGGGCAGCCCCGAGGATCGAACCATCGCCACCGAGCACAATCGCAAAATCAGCTTCGATTTCAGACAGATCCGCTTCCCACTCAAGATCGGTATGCACGACCTCTGCAAATTGCGGAAGCAGGTGAGAAAGTCGTTCGGCTTCTTCCTCGACATGAGGACGATTACCGGCCCCCAGCAGCATGACACGCGGCTTTTCTTTCCCAGTCCAGGGTGGTTTCTTCGGGGAAGCAGGATCGACGGTGGTCATCGTTCATGTTCCCTCTCCTGTGAACGAAGAGGGCAGGGGGTGAGGAATATTGATGTGTCTACAGAAAGCTGAGAGCAGGAGACGCCGCCGTCAGCTTTCAATCCTCAACCCTGTCCCCAATGGAAATTGGGGAACGGAGAGGCATTTTAATGCTGCGAGGAAATCTGATCGTGGGCGGCTGCAAGCTCTCGACAGACCTTGGCAATGCCCAAGGAGTCGAGTTGCAGTTCGGCCAGGATTTCCGCTCTATCTCCATGTTGTACGAAGACATCGGGAATTCCAAGCCGTTTTACATGACTGGCGTCAACTCCCGCTTCATTGGCCGCTTCGAGCAGGGCACTACCGAAGCCAGTCATCAAAGCCGCTTCTTCAACGGTCACGACGAAGGGAGACTCTTTCAGAATCGGTAGGATCGTCTCGCTATCGATTGGCTTGGCAAAACGAGCGTTCACCAGCGTGACGTTGATTCCATCTTTGGCCAGCAGTTCGGCTGCTTTCTTCGCTTCGGGTAATTGTGTCCCGTAACAGATGACCGCGCCGTCGGATCCCTGCTGCAGCACCTCGGCCTTGCCAAGTTCGATCGGCTGGCGATCTCGGCTGATATTCTCGGCGTTGGTCTTGGGGTATCGGATAGCCGTCGGGTGATCGACCGAAACGGCAAAGTTGACCATCTCGGTCAGTTCGTCCGCATCGCCGGGGGCCATCACGATCATATTGGGGAACAGACGCATGTAACCGATGTCGTACATGCCGTGATGCGTTGGACCATCAGCCGCCGTAATGCCAGCTCGATCCATGGTGAAGACGACCGGCAAGTCCTGCAAAGCGACTTCCTGAAAGACCTGGTCGAAGCTTCGTTGCAGGAACGTGCTGTAGATGTTCACGATCGGACGCAGACCCGCTTTTGCCTGACCAGCCGCGAATGCAACCGTGTGCGATTCGCAAATGCCGGTATCGAAGAAGCGGTCGCCGAACTCGTCACGCAGCGGCTCCATCTTCGTCCCTTGGCACATCGCCGCGGTCATGACGGTCACGCTCTCGTTCTTCCGCATCACCTCGGCAATCGCATCGCGAGCGTAGTTGGTATACGCCTTCGAGCCGCCGCTTGTCTTCGGAGCTTCGCAGCTGTCTTCGTTCTTTTTCAGGACCGGTGGAGTGTGATAGTAGACCGGATCCTCGGCAGCCGGATCGTATCCATGCCCCTTTTCTGTGACCACATGCAGAAGCGTTGGGCCCTTCTGCGTTTTAACCATTTCCAGGTACTTCCGCAGAAGCTGAATGTTATGACCGTCGATTGGGCCGATGTAGTTGATGCCCAATTCCTCGAACAGCATTCCGCCGTGCAGCCCCGCTTTGACTCCCTCTTTAAGCTGAGCCAGGAAGCGTTCGGTCGGATCGCCGAAGACCGGAACCATATTCAGGGCTTTGACGACTTCATTCTTGAAACCGGTGTAGAACGGATTCATCCGCAGTCGATCGAAGTAATCGGCCACGCCGCCGACCCGAGGACAGATCGACATCTTGTTATCGTTCAAGATGATCAGCAGATTGCCGTTAAGGGCCTTGGCGTTGTTGAGGGCCTCGAAGACCATCCCGCTGGGGAACGCCCCGTCGCCGATAACCGCCACCGAGTGACGATCGGGATTGCTGTTCAAAAAATCGCCGCTGGCCAGCCCCATAACCGTCGAGACGCTTGCCCCGGCGTGGCCAGTCATGAAGAGGTCGTACTCACTTTCATGCGGGTTGGGATAGCCCATCAGGCCACCCTTGGTCCGCATGGTGTTGAACTGGTCATATCGACCGGTGACCAACTTGTGCGGATAGACCTGGTGACCAGTATCCCAAATCAGTCGATCTTGGGTGAAGTCGAATGTCCGGTGCAGAGCAATGCAAAGCTCGACCACGCCCAGGTTCGAGGCGAAGTGTGCCGTTCGAGTCGCTACCAGATTGCAGAGGACTTCCCGAATCTCGGCCGCCAACTGATCCAATTGCGCGGCATTGAAACCTTTCAGGTCCTCTGGCGATTTTATCGTGGGGAGTAGTTCCGGCATGGCGATCAGTGATTCCTTTCCAGCACGTAGTGAGCCAGGGAAATGAGGGGGTCGCCTCCACTGGGGAGTTGGGCGGCTGCTTCACATGCCTGATGGATTAATTGTTCCGCTTTTCGACGGCTCTCTTCAATCCCCCAAACCCCTGGGAAGGTCATTTTGCCTTTGTCGGCATCCTTACCCACGCGTTTGCCCATCGACTTCTCATCTCCTTGAACGTCTAAAAGGTCGTCCGTGATTTGAAAAGCCAAGCCCAGGCAATCGCCATACTTGGTCAAAAGTGTTAACAGGGCCTCGTCCGCTCCCGCAGCGATCCCGCCCAGGCGAAGCGAAACGGTGATCATCGCTCCCGTTTTTCGCCGATGGATGGCTGCCAGGTCATCGGCCGTTCCTTCGAGTTTCTCGAAACGGAGATCGTCCACCTGCCCACCGACCAATTGGCTGGCACCGGCGGCATGAGTTAATTCGCGAAGACATCGCCGAGATTGCTCCGCATCGGCGATTTCGGTCGCTAATATGTCGAAGGCCCGCGTCAGGAGGGCATCGCCAGCCAAGATGGCCGTCGCTTCGTCGAACTGGCGATGGCAAGTCGGACGCCCGCGTCGCAGGTCATCGTCATCCATGGCCGGCAGGTCATCATGGATCAATGAATACGCATGGATCATCTCGACTGCACATGCCGGGACAATCGCTGTACTGCTTTGAGAACCGCATGCTTCGGCGGCCAGCAACGCCAAGACGGGTCGTAACCGCTTACCCGGCGCGAGCAGACTGTAGCGAATCGCTTCGCGCAGGCGTTCGGGGCAATCTTGGTCGAACTCCGTCAGTCGGGTCAGAGCCGCGTCGATTTCGGGGCGGAGTCGGTCGGAAACTTCCCGAAAGGTCTCGGTCGACACTTCGGCCATTCTCAATCCTGGATTGTCGTGGGGAATTTGGGCAATCGCGGCATGGTACTATCGCGGCCTCCGAGCCGCATCCCGCTGCAACATACGATTTTAGAACAACTTGCGTTCGTCGTCCACGATATCCGAGCTTGATTTACCCTCAGATTTCTTGGAACTTCCCCGGCGTTTAGCCCGCGATTGGGCCTTCTCGTCGAGCGACATTTCCTCGTCCTCAAACGGCTGGGTAACGGGGTTTCCTTCCGCATCGACGCCGGAAAGAAGTTCGATCTTTCGTTCGGTCGTTTTCAGAACGCCATGACACTGCTTGAGGACCTCGATTCCACGCTGATATTTTTCCAGCGCCGCGTCCAGGCCCAACTGTCCTGCTTCTAGCTGCTGGACTATTTGCTGCAGTTCCGCCAGCCCTTCTTCAAAATTCGGGGGCGCTTGTTCTTCGCTTTGCTTCTTCTTAGCCAATGGTCGTTCCTTGTTGGATGTCACTGGACGCGGCTTCGGATGCGGCCTTTTTCCAGTATGGTTTCAATTTCGTCCCCCGGCTGCACTTGAGACGGATCGCGCAGAACCTCCTCGTCCGCACTGAGCGTCACCGAGTACCCTCGCGAAAGCACCGCCAGAGGCGACATGGCCTCGAGTTGAGCGGCCCGTCGCGCCAACGCTTCCTGGGCCTGCTGCAATCGCTGATGCATAGCCCGGGTCGCCGCGGTATCCAGTTCGTCGAGCGTGCGCTGGTGGTCGTGTATCATCTCGAACGGATGGGTAAACACTCGGCTGCGGGAAAGTAGTTCTACCTTCGCTGCCGCACGGTCGTAGGTTGCCCTCAGACCAGTTGCCAAACGCGACTGCATCCCACTCAAGCGATCTTGAATTTCCGGCATCGACGGCACGGCCAATTCGGCTGCTTCGCTGGGTGTTAACGCACGTTTATCAGCCGCGAAGTCCGCCAAGGTGACGTCGATTTCGTGCCCCACGGCCGAGATGGTCGGAATCCCTGATTCGGCGATGGCCCGCACGACGATTTCTTCGTTGAAACACCACAAGTCTTCCATGCTTCCGCCGCCACGTCCCACCACTAGCACGTCCGGTTTGATCGCCAATTGATTGGCTCGCTTGATACCGGCAGCGATTTCCGCGGCGGCTCCTTCCCCTTGAACGCGGGCCGGGATGATCAACACCTCGACATTACGCCACCGCCGATTCATCACTTCCAGAAAGTCACGAACGGCGGCACCTGTTGGGCTGGTTACGAAGGCGATGCGTTTGGGAAACTTGGGAATGGGCCGCTTACGTTCTGCCTCGAAGAGTCCTTCCGCGGCCAGCTTTTGCTGGAGCTGTCGCAACTTGAGCTGCAACGAACCGACACCGCGCGGTTCGATCTCGCGGATAACCAGTTGATAACTTCCGCGCGGCGGATAGACATCCAACTGGCCATGGCACAAGACTTCCTGGCCATCTTCCAATTCAAAGGGAAGCTTGGCGGCTGTGTTGCGCCAGATGACGGCCCGGATCTGGGCATCGTCATCCTTGAGCGTCAGATAAACGTGCCCCGAGCGCGGCTGCGATAGATTCGAGATTTCGCCGGAAACCCACACCGGCGGTATGGCCATTTCCAGCGTTCCCTGAATCAGGGCCGTCAGCTGCGAAACAGATAACACCGGCGGCTTCTCGCCGGGACCATCCCATTGTGCGTCTTCGGCGTCCATGTCGATCGTAAAACTTTGAAAAAAATCGGTTTCTTACGCAGCGTGCGAGGTCTCGATGATAGAACAGTTTTTGGGAAATCGGAAGGTCCGGCACCAAGTGAGGGACGACAGAATCAGCCCCGCAGGCTAATATATAAATGTGCGCAGCCTGCCTTCCTACCAACCTCCCCAGGATTCCTTCCCCATGCTGAAATACGTTCTCGCATTTTGTTTGATTCTGACCGCTGGCGGAGTCTGTCAGGCCGATCAGTCGTCGGTAGCTAAATCGCTTCAGGCACGTGTGCGAGCGTTCCACCAAGATGCACCGAAGGAAGACCTCAAGCTGCGAGTCGTCTACTTCTATCCCGCCGACCGCCATCCGCAGGCCAACTACCGCGCGCGCGTGAATCGGATGGTTCTCGATATCAAGGACTTTTACGACACCGAGTTCGCCAGAATCGGCCTGACCAACTCTCCACTCCCGGTCGAGATGGATGGAGACGAGGTAAAGATCCACATGGTCCAAGGGGCCGAGAACCACGACGGGTACGGCTACGACGGTTCCTACGGGCGAAAAATCCTTCGCGAGATCGGCCACCAACTGCGAGGCAAGGTCGATCCCGATCGCGAGTTCCTCCTGATTCTGTGTGCTTTGTGCGACAAGCAGGAAGATGGCCGCTACAAAATCTACTCGCCCTATTACGGTTTGGGTGGGGCGAACCAGGTTCGCGGGATCTGCTTTGCGGCCGACTGCGAAATGCTCGACACGCTGAATCTGACCAAGAAAGATGAAGTCTTTCGCTACAACGAACACAACCGCGATCAACAACGTTCGCTGGCAGACTTCAATACGGTCTTCATCGGGGGCATGGCCCACGAACTGGGGCATGGCTTGAGCCTGCCACATAACCGCGAGCTACCTTCCGAGCGGTCGAAGGGAACCGCGCTGATGGGCTCAGGCAACTACACCTATCGAGCCGAACTGGTCGGTAAGAAGGGAAGCTTCATGACCTTGGCCAGTGCGACACGGATGATGTGTCACCCGCTACTGACGCAAAGCAACAAGCAGCGATTCGAGCGGACCAGCCTTGAAGTCACCGACATCGAGTTCAGCGGAAACGGCAAAGCAATGACCGTCCGCGGGAAAGTTAAATCGAATGTCGAACCCTTCGCCGTCATCGCCTACAGCGACGCGGAAGGGGGCAATAACTACGACGCTTACCAATGGACTTCCGAAGTCGCCCCGGATGGAACATTCGAGGTCACGCTCGATGTGCACAAGCCGGGCAACAACGCTCTGCGGCTAAGCTTCTGCCATGCTAACGGAGCGACCAACGACGTGAGCTATCCGTTTACAGCCAACAAGCAAGGCGAACCGGATGTCCTGCCGCTGAAAGATGGCCTGGCGATTGCCTCGCTCGAAAAGGAGATGCTCGCCGGCAACATTTCGCAGGCCCGTCAGTTCGCCCAGGAGTACCTGAAAGCGAATCCAAAATCGCAACTGCAACCGATGCTCGAATACGTTCTGGCATTCGACGCCAGCGCGAAGCCAGTCGAACTGAGCGAGATCTCCGAAGGCGACGCGTTTCTCTCCGATGTCGAAGCCATGAGCGCCAAGGTGGGCTACGGCCGTCCAACACGTAATAGCTATTTGCCACTTCGGAGTCGCCAGGACGGTGGTTTCTTTCTCCGACCTGGTGGTCAGTTTCATGCCAAGGGATTTTACGCTCACGCACCGTCCGAGTTCACCTTTGACCTTAACGGCGAGTGGAAGCGATTCACGGCGGTAGCCGGCATGCAAGCAGGTACCCAGCGAGGGGCATCGGCGATCTTTATCGTCAAAGGCGACGGCAAAGAACTGTACCGTTCCGACAAGTTGCGAACGACCAATGTCGAGAACGTAGACATCGACGTCAGCGGCATCAAAAAGTTGGAATTGATCACCGAGACGGGCGAAAACAACATTCGCGGATGCTGGTCGGTCTGGGGTTCGCCCAAGCTCAGCCGCTAATTAGCATTTGCTACGAAGCCGAGCGAAACGGCAAGATCGTGGGCTCGGCTTGTTCTGCGCTAGGTACTTCGACCGTCGGCTTGGCTACGAGATAGTCGCGCTGCGCGGCTTGGAGCCAAAAGCGACCTTTGGCGGAAGTTTCCTTTTGCTTTTCAAGCGGGGTGGCCGTTGCAAAGAAGGAGACTTCGTTCTCGCCGGGCAGGTGTGACTCAGCCCACTTTTCCGCGGCGACCGTCAGGTGATTGAGAACACGCTGCACTTCGACGCGATGAAACTCGACGTCTTCCTTGGAAACCCTACGAGGGATTTCGATGGCCTGTCCCATGATCATGCGGGCTCGGCTGAAAGGGCGGGGGATAGCAAACTTATCCCACGTTCCGAGTCGATAGGGTCGGTCCATCCCAAAGCCCATCGGTATGATCGGCATCTGCAATTTGGAGGCGAGATAGATCGGACCTTGAGCCATTTCACGGCGTGGGCCTCGAGGTCCATCTGGCGTGATCGCCAAGTGCTGGGTACGCGAAACCTTGATCAGTTCCTTCAGCGCGGCGATACTTCCCCAGTTGGAAGAACCACGTACCGTACCAAATCCCATGATTGAAGCCGCATGGGCCAGCCACTCGGCGTCACGATGTCGGCTTAAAAGCATCGACAGGTTGCAGTGCCCACGCAAGGCAAAGGGAATGATGATGTACTCGTGCCAGAAGATGTAGATCCCTCGCCGCGGACAGAAGGGATTCGCCGGATCGTTCTGGGCCTGAACGTACATCGCTCGCACATCGAGCGAACTCATCATCGATTTAACCATCGTCACCAGGGCCGCGCCACCGGTACGGGCAATCCAGGGAGGATGAGTTTTTCGCATGGCTTCCTTGCCTTTTGCAGTGGGTTCAACTTTAGGCGAGTTGCGAATAAAGCGGCACGCCGTCAGGGATTGGCCAGATCCCACTGAATACTTCTTCGGCTGGACCCGTCATATAAACGTGATTGTCGGACTCGTTCCAGTGCAGTTCCAAATCACCACCCAGGAGATGATTCAGGATCCGTCGCTCTAACTTGCCGGTCAGTACGCCAGCGACACATACGGCACTAGCGCCGGTGCCACAGGCCAGCGTTTCACCACTGCCACGTTCCCAAGTACGCTGACGCACTTCGGTGGGACTGATGATCTCGATGAACTCGACGTTGACCCGAGCAGGGAACTGGGCCGCTTTCTCGATCTGCGGACCGATCTTCAAGACCAAGTCGTCATCGGCTTTATCAACGAAGATGACGCAGTGCGGATTGCCCATCGAAACGCACGTTACTTCAAATTCGCGTCCGCCGGCTTCCAGACGTTGATTGACGACCGGGCTTTCACCGAAGGTTGTGGGAATCTTCGAGGCGTCGAGGATTGGCTCGCCCATGTTCACGGTGACACGCTTGGCCAAATCGCCGTCGGTTTCCAACTGCACCGAAAGCACACCAGCCCCCGTTTCCAGCGATAGCTGGTCCTTTTTCGCGATGCCATGGTCGTAGACGTACTTAGCGACGCAGCGAAGCCCGTTGCCACACATTTCGGCTTCCGAGCCGTCTGCATTGAACATCCGCATCCGGGCATCAGCGACTTCGGACGGCGTGATCAAGATCAGGCCATCGCCCCCAATTCCGAAATGACGATCCGAAACCAAAGGAGCCAGCTTTTCGGGCGGGGCCGGAAGCTGTTCTTCAAACAAATTGACATACACGTAGTCGTTTCCGGCTCCGTGCATCTTGGTAAAACGCAGTTGCGACATCAGGTTCCCAGGCAGCAGTGCAAAGTGATCGATGCAGTGAAGTCCTTATCCTACCGTGAAGAGGCCTGAAACGTTAAGACCGTTCGCCCTTGGTGGCAAATTCGCAAGGCATTATTTCCGCCCCAGAATGGGACCGGATCATGAAGAGTCGATGGCAGCCAGGATACTCTCCACCCACCATCGCAAGCAGCTAAGTCGTTACCTGTTAAACACATAGCATCCCCCCAAAGGCTTTCCGCTGAGGGGCAACAAGAGAAGAAGCTTCAGCCGCTCAGGTCGATCTCTCGCCCGGTGATGCCGGTGGGATCTTTTTGCTGGCTCGCATCGTAGGTAGCGTCGCCTTCGAGTTCGGCTTCCGGTTCATCGGATTCGTGGCCGGGGCGTTCCCAGGCACGACGTCCGTCGGCGTCTCTATCAGACGTTTTTTCGCTTTCTTCCGGGTCACCGATGCCGGCAGCTTTCTCAGCCTTCTCGGTCGATTCGACCACTCGAGCATGACTGCTGGTTGCCTGTTGAGCTCCGGAGACGTCCGAGGAATTGCGCTGGGCTAGATTGGTAGCCGCAACGGAACTGGCTATCGAAGCCCCCATCGGTCCTACGCTCATAACTTCGACCCTCGTAGTGCCCCAGGCGATGCGGGTAGAAATAGCCCGCCGGCACGGCCTTCGACGATGAAGGGAGTGCTCTAAGGTGAACCCTTGGTCAGGCTCACCATCAAGTCAAACGGCTACGGATGCATGAAGGCGTATCGAGGTGATTTCCGCGTGAAAAATGCTTCTATCTGATATCATCGTCACGTCTTCCCCCCATCTTAAGGAGACTTCTGAGGGGACATTCATGCTAGCGAGGAATGGAGTTTCCTCGACGAATGACCGCCGGCGAGTCCGACGCAGGAGGCGCGCCGATAGGAAGACGTACGGCTCTCGCAGGAAAAAGTTGCTCCAAAGTTTCGTTGACCATGGGGAAAATCTCCTGCTCAGTCGTCGGATTATCGACCGAACCACCCACATGGATCACCATTAAATTGCGGCTGGCCTGACCAATCATCTGGCGGACAACCGGCACGTCGAATGTCTGATTCCCAAACTCGGTGTAGAACCGCATGCTGATCTGGCCATCCAGATTGGCTTCGCCGTTGCCCTTGAGCGCCAACGTCTGGCCAGAAAGCTGCATGTCATCCAGATAGACATAGTTGCCAGCGACGCGGTACTTGATATCCGCGGAGTTGAACGCATTGGTATCCGGAAATCGAGCGTTGAGAACGTTTAGCATGGCAACGGCCAGCGGCAGCTGATACATGTTCGCATCGCGCAACTGCAACGCCCCGGTACCATCCCAGGTATGCGTTCCTTCCAAGGTACCTGCCAGGCTGATATTGCCATAAAGTCGCCCAGACGTCTGGCCACGGTTTTGCTGTCCCAGGTCAATGAGCATCTGGCCGACCGTACCATTGACCAGCGTAATATCTGTTTGAAACGGCTGCGCGCCGGCTAACTGCATCCGACTGTCAATCGAGATCACACCACCGAAGGTATTCGCCGTGACATGCCGAGGTGGCTGACTTTCGGTTCGTGGCACATGACGCCCGGTAAGAAACTGCGTTTCATCAATCCAGAATGGTCCCCGAACATTCGACAGAGGAATGCCGTTAGACGTGACGCTGTCTAAATGAAACTCACCGAACGATCGGGCCCCCGTCTCATCGGACTGCCCTTCGAAGCGGATCGCTCCATAAATGTTGCTGATGATGGCTCCGCGCCGAATCTGACCACCGGCCATGTGCACGGTCATATCCCAGTTCATCTGAACCGCGCGGCCTGGGTTGGGATTGGAAAGCACGACCACGCCGTCGGCGTGAAAGAGTGGACCGATCTGTAGTTGCTGCAGCGACTTCTCCAGCTTCTCAGGCACGGCCAACAGTAGGTCACGATCGACCACGATGTTTTCAATTCGCAGACCTTCAAACCGAACCTGCCAACGGCGGTCTTCGGGAAAGTAGCAGCTTCCTTGCGTCGAAACGCGAACGTCACCGTGTCGCGCAGTCAACTGATTGAGTGTGATCTGTCCGTTACGAAACTCGACAGTACCGACCACTTCGTCCAGCACATAAGGAAACCCGACCGGCTCGACCGAGATCGCGCGACCCGAGAGATTCCGACTGCGTTCCCACTTCTGAGCAGTTACCCACAGATCGCAATCACCTTCCTGGTTGGGCCAATGCAACTGGACATCCATGTGATCGATCGAACCGCGAGGACGCAGTTGATCCCAACCTTCCTGTGCCGAGCCTGGAATCGCCGCTTTGAGTTCGTCATCCAGGGGAACGTCTTTACAAGCAAACGTTACATTCAGATCACCACGCTTGTCTCCTGGAACCTCTTGCCAAGTGCCGCGACAAGTGACGTGCCCACTGTCGTTGTAGCCTTGAAGCTGCTCAATGGTGACAAGGCCATCTTTCCAAACAATGTGGCCGTTGATCTTGGAAATGGGGTAGGGAAACTTCTCATATTTGACCGAGGCATCGATGATTTCCATCCGCAGTGACTTGTCCGGTTTTCTTTCCGGCTGGCTATGCGTGACGATCGTGAAATCAACGTTCGCCGCGCCTTGCAGATGAAAGTCACGTGCCACATTGCAGACATCTTCTTGAGCCACATGCAACGCATGCTCGAACGTCGAATCCCAATGGATCGGATCAAGCGATCGGACGCGAACCGGTCCGCTGCTGTTGGGTCCAGGGTCCATCACGCTTCCGACAATCGCGATCCGCGACTTGCCGGCGTGGGCGAGCAGATCGATGTTCAGCAACCGATCCTTGAAGTCGATCTTGCCCCGAGCATCGGTTACCGGATAGGGAAATTCCTCGAAGACAAAATTCGTTCCGCGGCAATTGGCGTGAATCTCCGGTACCCATTTCAGTCCGTTGAAATCAAGCTTCACAGAAGCATCAAGGGTGCCTGAAGGCTGGTAGCGGCCCCAACTTCGCTGCATACCACTGGGCAGCATGGTGGCCAGGCCTTGATGGAGCGTAATATTCTTGAGCGTCGCCGAAACATGGACCGGGCTGTTTGCCTGCCATCCGTTTCTCGAGAGTGATGCACTGACCGAACCGTTCTCGTAGTACGCAATCAGCTTCTCCACGCGAATACCTGGGGGCGATGCAATGACACGGCCCTGGATTCGCTCGACGGTGCCAGGAATTCGTGGATCACTCCAAGTTCCTTCACGCACATCGACCGTCGCCAGGTAGTTGGTCAGGCCAGACGAATTGCCAGAAACCTGAAACGCAGCATCCGCCGTGGCTTCGAGATGCACGAGGTCCTTGATGTGCGATTTCCACTCGCCAGGACAGAGTCCCCACAGGTGATCATCGATCCGGAGGTTGGCGATATTGCCCTGGGCGGCGAATGTCTTAGCCGTTTCGTCAATCAACCCTGTTACCGTGGCCGACTCCCAGTTCTGACAATTGAGGGTCGCCTTGATCCGCTTCTGGGTACGTGTTTGTCCGGCGTACTCACCCATGCCGGGCGCGACTTCGGTTTTGATTTGAAAGTCAACGTTGTCCAGGATTCGTCGGACGTTGCCCCCGCGACGGTCGGCCAGCAATAGGGACGCATCAAACACTTCAATCGCCGGATTGTCGTCTCCCCATTTGGGCATCGGGAAAAGATGCTTCAAGTTGGTACTTCCATCGGTATCGATGGTTGCCGTCAACCTGGGACGTCTTGCCACGATCTTGTCGACCTGAAAATCCCCCGATGCGAGCTTACGAGGATCGGTCGTGCAGTAGACCATGATCTCGTCGACCGACACTAACTCTTGGGATTGATAGAGACTCGATCGCTGGGCCAGCGAAAGTCCGCGGATCTCGATTCCTTTGCCTTCGATGAAACGAGCCGAGCGGACCGAGACCAACAGATGGCTGTAATGGCTGGCGAACTTCTTCTCGACGTGCGAACGAATTTCGTTATTCAGGTTGTGATAGAGGTACAACCCAAGCGCGCACGCCAACACGGCCACGATTAACGTGGTCCATTTGATGAAGCGATACGAAGCAGAAAAAAACTGACTCACCCGGGATGGAATCCTTTCCAAACGGACAGATGTCGCTAAATCTTGGCAGAATCAGGCCTTCGGGTAAACGTCGGTTTGGATGCTGGCAGCCGTTTTCTGCGGCCCGATTTCAGTTTTCGTTGGGAGAATCCGTCGCGGACTTGTTCCAGTAACTTCGCCACCAGCCAGCCAGTAGGCCGGCACTAAGGATCGCCAGGGCTAGCATTGGCGGCTGGCGATACCGAATCGAACTGACAAATACCAAGTGCAAGAAGCAGAAGTAGAAGAGAGGCAAGGCCAGCAGAAAGTAGATCCACATGCGTCGGGCATAGAGCACCGTTGCCAGCAAACCAGTCACAACGATGGGTAGGTAGCCCAAAGCGGTCACAATGTCCATTTTGCCGATCACATCTGGATTATTCCCCACCGGGGTCCAGTACCGCCAAAACTTGACGCCAGCCAACTGGATCACCTTGCCCGGGTTTTGCTTGGCCCAATCGATGGCAGCCTGCTTCATTCGTTCGTCGAGACGCGATTCAAACGTGCCTGGGAGAGAGTCTTCCAGGTCCGCTTCTTCAGCAGCCAGATCATGTTTGAATCCAGGCACGTAGCTCATATCGCTGGCCCCGGTCGCCATGGGGCTGATTCCATCGTACAGACTTGCCCCCACCTGAAGGGTCGTCGGCACGAACTTGCCAATCACCATGTAGTTCCGCACCCACCACGGCATCAGCACCATTGCTGCGACAACCGCAGCCGTTGCGTAGGAGAACAATTGCTGCTTTCGGTTTTCGTAGAAAAGTAGCCCGATCGGTGCCGCGAATAGCGGAAACATCAACCAACTCGGCCGTATCAAAATGGCCAGCCCGAATGCCAGTCCCGATAGGGCTGCGAATTTCTTCCGACGCGACGATTCGTCTGCTTTCAGCGCAACAATCAGCCAGCCGAGATTCAAAAGCATCAGCGGAACAAACGGGGCCTCACTCAGGATAAAGACGCTCATTCCGATGGCTCCGGGATAGAACGCAACCAGCATCGCAGCCAGTACGCCGGCGACCGGATCGAACAGCATCCGAGCAATCCACGCCGCCAACCCAATCGTGATCGTCCCGCAAACGATACCGACCAATCGCAACGCAAAGGTGGGCGGTGGATCGGCAAACCAATAGACGGGAGCCAGAAGCAATGGATAACCAGGCGTCCGCGCGACCTGGGCGTCGCCGTAGACGAAGTCTTCTCCCCGCGCAAGATGCTGAGCCAACACCTCGTAGCTGAGACTATCCCCGAAGAAAAAACGTTCTCCCTCGGGGATCCTCGATTCCCACCAAACAGCGGCACCAAGTCGAACCAGCGCGCCTAAAACGACAATCGTTACCAAAAGCCAGACTAATTCTCGCTTTTGAGGCTCCGCAACTTGTTGGTTACTAGACATTTAGGTGACCGGCAACTTTGGGACGATCGCGACATCAACGAATCGCCTGAGGAGAAAACTGGCAAACCAGGCAAGCTGTACGCGTTTGTGTAATATTAGCGCCTTAGGGAAAATCTTGCCCGAAATCACCCCAGGACAATAGTTTACTTCCATGAATCAGTCGGTATACTCGGACTGCCACGCTATATGCGAGGCACTAATTCACGTTTTTCTCGTCTTCTCCGGTTCCACCCCATGAACTGGTCAAACTTGATCTAGTACTGCCCACACCAAGAGCGGTCGTCAATACTGCCCCCCATTATGCACAGTTTTGTGTAGGAGATTTTCTTCCCATGTCCAACGATTCTTCCGCTGCCAGCCCGACTTATCATCGGATGGCACTTCTCATCGCCAGCTTCATGACCCTGATCGCCGCGGGGGTTGGTTTTGGTGTTCGTGCTGGGATTTTGAACGACTGGGCCATCCGCTACGGTTTCACCAAGGTGGAACTCGGAACGATCACCGGGGGCGGTCTGGTTGGTTTCGGCTTTACCATTATCTTCTTCAGCTTCCTGGCGGATAATCTGTTGGGCTACAAGAAGCTGCTGGTCCTGGCATTCGTGCTGCACGTTTTGTCGGTGGTCATCACTTTGGCCGCGACACCTGTGTTTGGAATTGCCGGTAAAGACGCCACTTACTGGTGCTTGTACATCGGTGTGTTCATCTTCGCTCTGGCCAATGGTGTTTGCGAAGCGGTGATCAACCCGCTGGTCGCGACCCTCTTCCCGAAAGAGAAGACGCACTATCTCAACATCCTGCACGCTGGCTGGCCGGCTGGTCTGATCATCGGCGGTATCATTGGCTACATGTTCTGCGGCGACAATGCTGCGATCAGCCATCTGCCGTGGGAAGTTCCGCTGGCGATGTACATGATTCCGACCCTGGTCTACGGTTTCATGGTCTTGAAGGAAGCCTTCCCACCATCGGAAGCTGCTGCCGCCGGTGTGACCACCAAGGAAATGTTGCTGCAATTCCTTTCGCCACTGTTGTTGTTCCTGTTCGTGATTCACGCGATGGTGGGTTACGTGGAACTGGGTACCGACAGCTGGATCACGAACATCATGGAAAACGTGATTTCCGGTAAAGCGTTCCTCCTGTTCATCTACACCTCGGCGATCATGTTCGTCCTGCGATTTTTCGCCGGTCCGATCGTTCACCAGATCAACCCGCTGGGTCTGCTGTTTGTTTGTGCGATCTTCGGTTGCAGCGGCCTTTACTGGCTCGGTTCCGCCAACACTGGCTGGGCGATCATCGCTGCCGCGACCGTTTACGGTTTGGGTAAAACCTTCTTCTGGCCAACAATGCTTGGTGTGGTCGGCGAACGCTTCCCACGCGGTGGTGCCATCACCATGGGCGTGATGGGTGGTATCGGGATGCTCTCGGCCGGTTTGCTGGGTGGTCCTGGTATCGGTTACAAGCAGGACTACTTCGCCACGCAGAAGATGCAGCAACTGGACGACGCCTTGTTTGAAGAATACCGTTCGCAGAGCAAGAAGTCGTTTCTGTTCTTCCCTGAAGTTTACGCTTTGGACGGTGCCAAGGTTGGTGTGCTGAAGGACGACGGGGCTGAACTGGCTCGTCGTACGGAAATCGAAACCGCTGAAGGCAAGGTTTCCGAACAAACCGAGGCCCTAAACGCCTGGTGGGAAGCCAACAAACCAGCGAACGAAGAAACACGTACTCACGAACTGGAAACGATCGAAACGGCCAACATCTACGGTGGTCGAATGGCATTGAAGTGGACGGCCATCATCCCTGCGACGATGGGCCTCTGCTACTTGCTGCTGGTGATCTACTTCTGGAGTCAGGGTGGTTACAAGCAGGTGGTGCTGCACGGCGAAGAATCGGAAACCGAGCAGTACACCGGTGGTGTCGAAGGTCCTGTGGAATAACTCCAAAAGCTTCGATTCTCGCGTTCAAAACAGAAGGCGAGCCTCATTTGGGGCTCGCCTTTTTCGTTTAGGGCTATCCTGGCGAGAGTCTAGCGTTTCAAAGTCAAAACATCTGCTTCACGAGCCGCTCGAATTGCCCCTGGCAGGACGTCCGCCACGGCATCTGCTTGCCCGAAAGCGAGCTCGCTGAGCTTTTGCCAGTGAAGCTGCGACATCTCTTGCCGTGGCCAATTCTGTTCTCGCCAAACCCGAACAAATAGTTCGCGCACGAGGTACGGGCGAACGCCGTTTAACTTGCGAAGATCGATGCGTACAACGCTCGGATCGACAATCGTGACGGCGACATCCATCAGTTCACCGACCAGATCATCGATCACTTCCTGGCACTCGGCCGCCTGATACGAAAGTCTCGCGAGCGATTGATCGACCTGCTCGCCGAACGCTTCGCGAAGCTTCGGTAGCAGGTCGTTGCGAATCTTATTGCGGGTAAAATCCTGGCCGGCATTGGTGGCATCTTCTCGCCACGGCTGGCCAATCGCTTCCAGGTACTCGATGATCTCGCTGCGGGTAAATGGAAGCAGCGGACGCACCAGCCCCACGCCCGGCAGCCACTGACGAGCCTTGGCGATGCCTTGCAGACCAGCGATACCTGTTCCTCGCAGAATACGGTGCAGGACCGTTTCGATTTGATCGTCCTGGTGGTGCGCTGTTACCAGGTAGCGGGCTTCGACCTCCAGGGCCACTTCGGCAAAGAACGCATAGCGTGCAGCGCGAGCGGCGGCCTCCAGCCCATCGACGGTTTGCCCAGGCGAAAGGGCATCGGCGGATAGGGAACGCGTGCGAACGTTCAGCCCTAGGCTTTCCGCCGACTCGACCACAAACCGCTGGTCATCCTCCGATGCCTGACCACGGAGGCCGTGATTCACATGCACGACCCATAGCTTTTCACGGCCTGCGGAACCAAGAGAGTCGGCCATGAGCCGGAAAAGGGCCATGCTATCAGCCCCGCCAGACACGGCGACGAGCGTGACGCGACCATGCCAAGCTTCCGGTGGCCAGCTTTCGAGAAATCGTTGCGGGAATGTCGACGTGTCTTGCGGATTCAGCAATTGCAAGCAGCCCGATTTTGAATTGTTAAGAACGATTCCCGCAAGAAAAAAATGAATGCTTCCCTCCGACGGGGAACTCTGTTAATATAACGTGAACGGGTTAGGCGCACTACCATTGTGCGCAGAGCCCAACGATTGTGTTACCTAAGCGCTTAACGAGATTGGCAAACACGTTTGCCAGACGATCGATTAGGGAAAGCAGTCGATGTGCCGGATTGGTAAATCCTCTAGCCCCATTGGCTTTTCGGAGGGCAGATAAGCGTGCAACTACTCCTTCTTTTTCTGATACGGCTCCTTCTGGCGCTTTGTCCATGGAAGGTTGAAATCTTGAGCCCAGCTCGCGTTCGCGCGAAATCGGCCCAGCGACACGCAAATTCTCAACGAGAAACCGCAGTGGTTCATTTGCCACTGATTGGTTGGCTGGAAATTGACGCCCATCTTCTTCCCCATGATGCCTGTAAACGAGCTCGACAAGGCTCCTCGAAACGAGCAGGCCCAGGCTCCGGAAACTCTTCCGGAAAACGATCTGACTACTGACCTTCATGGGGCATACTGCGCCCAAGGTTTAGTCGTTCGGGGGAACGAATTTCAAGTCTGGCACTTCGATGGCCTTCTCGACATCGCGTTGGTACGTCACTGAAGATGCATCATCTTTTCGTCTGCAAATACTTGCCACGTTAAACGCTATTCCATCCAGCTACAGGAGTAGTGGAACGTGACTGGGTTGTATTATGCATTGACAGCGGCAATTGCGGCGATAGGCACGTTTTTGCTCGTCAAGTTTTTCGACCGGCTCCGAAAAAAGGACGTGGAGACCGAGGCCCAACAGATTCTCGAGAAAGCCAAACAAGAATCTGAAAACCTCAAAAAAGAAGCTTTGCTCGAAGCAAAAGAAGAAGCTCTACGCCAGAAAACGGACGCCGAAAAAGACCTCTCCAAACAACGCGACGAAATCCGCGAACGCGAAAAGTCGCTCGACCGCCGCGAAGAATCGATCGAACAACAAGCAACTCACTTGCGCAAGCAAGAGAATATGGTCGAGACTACACAGCGGCGACTAACGGAAAAAATCGAAGAGAACGACAAGCGTTCAACCAACCTCGAAAGCATCATCCGCGATCAACAGGAACGCCTGCACCGGATGAGCGGCCTCAACGCCGAAGAAGCCAAGAGCGAACTGCTGAAGCTTCTCGACCAACAACTTCAATCGGAAACCGGCGCAATCGTGCTGAAGCACCAGCGACGGATGGAAGAAGAAGTTCGCCCTATCGTTCAAGACATGCTGCTAACCGCGATGCAGCGTTTCGCCGCGGCCCACACGGCCGAATCGACGACCAGCACAGTCGATATTCCCAGCGACGAAATGAAGGGGCGAATCATCGGTCGTGAAGGCCGTAACATTCGCAGCTTCGAGAAGGAAACCGGCGTCGACGTAATCATCGACGATACACCTGGCGTGGTGATCGTCAGTGGCTTTGATCCGGTCCGCCGCGAGATCGCTCGACAATCGCTCAACAAACTGATCGCCGACGGCCGTATTCACCCCTCGCGTATCGAAGAAGTGGTCAAAGAAACCCAGGCCGATATCGAAACCACGATTCGGAAAAAGGGGGAAGAAGCGACCACCGAAATTAACGTGATGGGGCTGCATCCCCGCCTGATCGAGATGCTGGGAAGACTCCACTTCCGAACCAGCTACAGCCAGAACGTGTTGCGTCACAGTATTGAAGTCGGTTTCATTGCCGGGCTACTCGCCGAAATGATCGGCCTCGATCCGCAAATTGCACGGCGTGCCGGATTGCTTCATGATATTGGTAAAGCGGCGGATCACGAACTCGAAGGCGGGCACCCCAAGATTGGTGCTGACCTGCTGAAGCGTCACGGGGAATCGCCCGAGGTGGTTCACGCGGCGTTTGGTCATCATGACGAGATCATTACCGAGTACCCCTACACCATGCTGGTCGCTACGGCAGATGCCTGTAGTGCCTCGCGTCCGGGTGCTCGCCGCGAGACGCTCGAGCGATACATCAAACGCATGGAAGAGCTCGAGTCGATCGCCACTGGCTTCCACGGTGTCGAACAGGCCTTCGCCATTCAAGCGGGTCGCGAGCTTCGCGTGATCGCATCGGCCAAGGAAGTCAACGACGAGATGGCCGCCAAGATTTGTCGCGATATCGCCAAGGCGTTTGAAGAACAGCTGACGTACCCTGGCGAAATCAAGGTCACCATGGTCCGCGAGTCCCGGTTTACGGAATTCGCTCGCTAATTACTCATCACGGAAAGGTTGACTCCCTTGAGGATTCTGCACATCGGAGACATCGTCGGGAAGGTAGGTCGTGACATCGCTCGCGACGTCATCCCTGGCCTCCGTGAGAAGTACAACCTTTCCCTGGTGGTAGCCAATGCAGAAAACGCATGCGGCGGCTCGGGACTCACCCCGGCCGCCCATCGCGAGTTGATCGATTCCCGGGTCGATTGCATCACCATGGGAGATCACATCTATCGGCGCAAGGAACTGAACAAGACCCTTGAGTCGCAGCCCAACATTGTCAAACCGGCCAACTATCCAACTGCCGCACCCGGCAAAGACTTTGCCATCGTCCAGTCGAAAGAAGGCTTGCGCGTCGCGGTCATCAGCGTGATGGGACGAGTCTTCATGCGTCCGGTTGATTGCCCTTGGACGGCGATCGATCGCGTTCTTTCGCAGATTCCATCCGACATCAAAATCCGCTGCGTTGATTTCCACGCCGAAGCAACCAGCGACAAGCAGTTGATGGGACGGCATCTCGACGGGCGAGTCAGTTACTGCCTTGGTACGCATACGCACGTAGCGACCGCGGACGAACAGATCTTTCCCCGAGGCACCGCGTTCATGTGCGACATCGGCATGACTGGGCCGCACGAGAGCATCATCGGACGACGTATCGATCGCGTTCTCGAAACGACCGTTACGTTTCGACCAACGCTGTTCGATGTCGCCAAGGACGATGTCCGCCTGAACGGGGCCATCGTCGACGTCGACCCTCAGACCGGCAAGGCGACGGCGATCGAGCGTCTCCAAGTCCGGGAAGACCAAGTCAAAGAGTTGAAGCTCGAACGACCGTAGGACTGCCGCTTACCTACAGCCGCAACTTCTTGGTCAGCATCTCGGCCTGCTCGTCGGTGAGCGGATCCCATTTGATCTCAACGCCGGGCATCGCCGACTTCAGTTTCTCGACATCGGCTTCCGAGATATCCACTTGGCTGATCTTGATCGTCTTTAGATTCGGCAGATCCTTGAGCTGAACCACGGCGTCGTAATTCAATCGTGCCTCCGTCAACTCAATCGATTCCAACGAAGGAATCTTCGCTAGGATTGCGATCGAATCGTTGTCGAAGCTCGCTGGCGTATCTTTTCCCCAGTTTGGTAGTCGTTGCCCCAAGCGAACCGATTTCAGATTCTTCAGCTTGGTCAGATGCTTCAGGCCATCACTCGTTTCGGTATTGTGCCACTCGCGGAAGCTTTCGAGTTGCGTCAGTTGCCCCACGGCTTCCAGGGCCTCATCTCCTGCGGTTGCCCCGGCGAACGTAAGCGACTCAAGTGCCGGCAAGTCTTTCAAATGAGCAAGCCCCGAACCGTTGAATGCTTCCAGCTTGCGCGATGGATGAAAGATCGAAAGCTTCGTCAGCTTGGGAAACGCGGTAAAGTGCTGGTAACCGTCGTCAGTCAGCACGGTGCCGTTGATCATGATCGATTCGAGGTTCTTCAATCCCGAGAGCATCTTCAACTGCTCATCGTTCAGGTCTTTCCCACTGAGGGAAAGGGACTTCAGCGTCGTCAGTTTACCGATCAGCTGGTACTCCTGGTCGGTGTAGCCATCGCAATTGGCCGACAACGAATGGACAGCCCCATCCCGCACCTGAACTTTCGCGTTAATCTTCTCGAACGCAGCCTGACTGGGCTCTTCGGCAAGCAGGAGGGCAGGTGAAAGCACGATCACAATGGCAAGCAGGGTCTTCATGAAAGCTCCTTAGAAGTTAGATCAGGCCTCGATTATAGTCCGCCATGCCCCACGCATTTCAACCAAATTCGAGCCTATTTTCCTACGGCGATCTAGAATCGATGTCAGCAGGGGCAAGGCCGCTCACCTCGAGGAGGCTCTCTATGTCCCCATCTGACAAAACGCCCTGCAAAAAGTGCGGGGCCATGATTCTGTCAACCACTTCCGCACAGTATGGAGGGATCTGTGCCAAGTGCCACCATCAGCCCAAACGCAGCGGCTTTGTCGACGCATTCGAAGTCCTTATCGGTCTCTTATTCCCTCTCATCATGATCGGCGTATTTGTCTTCGGCATCCCGTTGGGCCATTACCTCTTTTTCGGCGGTCGCGACACCGATCTGCACCGCGGAATTACGAAAACCGTTACGCTCGTTGCCGATGTGCCCAACGTGGATCTTAATGGCAAACCTGCTAGGGTTACGACCCGCTATCTCGTAGTGGATACGGGTGACGGGGAAACCGTTTGGATTCCAGATGAAAACGTCGCAGGCGTTGAATTCGAGTCCCCAGGCAATTGATATATCGAATTATCAACTTAGAACTGGACTTCCGGACGGAGGCAGGCTAGAACTGAAATCGTTCCAGCCTGCCTGTCTTCTTCCTACCCACTGATCGCCATGACGCACCGAAGCCGCTCGATCATCGCTGCCAAATTCATTCTCCTTCTATGTGTCGCCTCATCGGCCTGGGGCCAAGAGGACGGCAGCAAAGCGAAGTCTCTCGATGCAGCCAACAACGAAGCCGTTCGCGAACACATCCGCAACTTTGAGGGACGCGGGCAAACGGCCGATTTCTCGGTGCCGGCCCTTTCTCCCGAGCAAGCGGAAAAGGCATTCGTCACGCCTGACGACATCACGATTAAAGCCGCACTGACCGAACCGGAAGTTCGCCAGCCGGTGTGCATCAACTTCGACGAGAAAGGACGTATGTGGGTAGTGCAATACCTGCAATATCCTTTTCCCGCAGGCCTGAAGATTGTGAAATACGACGAACACCTGCGTGCCGTGTTCGATAAAGTTCCGCCAGCACCACCGAATCATGATCGCGGTGCCGACAAGATTACGATCCACGAAGACACCGACGGGGACGGCACCTTTGATACGCACAAAACATTCGTCGACGGACTGAACATCGCTACCAGCGCGCTGCCAGGACGGGGTGGCGTTTGGGTGATGAACCCGCCGTACCTGTTGTTCTATCCCGACAAGAATCAAGACGACGTCCCGGATGCGGATCCCGAGGTTCACCTGTCTGGCTTCGGATTGGAAGACACCCACGCCGTCGCAAACAGTCTGACCTGGGGTCCCGATGGGTGGCTCTACGGAGCTCAGGGAAGCACCTGCTGGGCGACGGTGAACGCACTGAAGAACCCTTCACAATTGCCAGTTCATTTCAAAGGACAGGCCATCTGGCGTTACCATCCCGAGAGCCATCAGTTCGAAGTCTTTGCCGAAGGAGGCGGCAATACATTTGCGGTCGAGTTCGACGCCAAGGGTCGGCTCTACTCGGGACACAACGGAGGCAACACGCGAGGCTTTCACTACGTCCAAGGCGGCTACTATCAGAAAAGCTGGGGTAAGCACGGCCCATTGACCAACCCACACGCGTACGGCTATTTCCCGGCTATGAAACACGCACCGGCCGAGCGGTTCAGCCACACGTTAGTCAAGTATGAGAGTGACACGTTGCCGAAACGATACCATGAGCATCTCATCGCCCCGGTTCCGCTTCACAACTATGTTGCGGTCTCCAAGATGTTGCCCAATGGATCGACTTGGCAGACTGAAGATGAGTTCCATGTCATGGCTACCGACGACATCTGGTTTCGGCCCGTCGATATCAAAGTCGGCCCCGACGGATGCGTCTATGTCGTCGATTGGTGCGACACACGACTCACGCACGTCGATCCTCGCGATACGTGGGATCGCGCACGCGGTAGAATCTGGCGAATCGAGCCAAACCAATACACAGGGCAAAAGCCTTTCAACCTACGCGACCTATCGACCCAGCAGCTGATTGAAAAACTGGCCAGCCCTAACAAGCGACTGCGACAACTCACGCAGCGAGTCCTCCGTGAAAAGGGAGACCCTGCGGCAGCCACTTCGCTGATTAAAGAACTACCGGAGGCTCAAGGGCAGCTCGCGCTCGAGCTACTTTGGGCGATTCATGCCCTGGGACATTTCGACAAAGAAGTCGCCAAGGCTGCACTTGTACATGACGATCCCTATGTTCGTATCTGGGGCGTTCGACTTCTCTCAGAAGACCAGGCACGAGCTTTGTCTGATACGCTGTTTACCTTGGCATCAAGCGAAACTCATCTGGAAGTGTGTAGCCAGCTCGCATCGACAGCAAAACGAATCCCCGGCCCCGTGGGCCTGGAAATGGCTCAACGACTCGCTTCACGCGACGAATTGGCATCCGATCCGCACATTCCACTATTAACCTGGTGGGCGATCGAATCGCATGCTGACGACTCGTCCCTTTCGGTGACCGATCTGGCCAGCTCGCTATCCACCACTCAGATCGGCGGCCAGATTCTCTTGCCGCGTCTTGCTCAGCGTCTGGCCGCGGTAGCCGATGCCGGAAGTTTGCTCAAACTGGCTCAGCTTATTCAAGCCACCGACGACGCGGCACTTCGCACAAAACTGCTTGAATCGGTCGATGAAGCGTTCACCGGCAGAAAGATTGAGCGTCTGCCTGAGGAATTGCGCGAAGCGATTGTTGCCTCGGCGTCGGGAAGCTCATCGGCCCAATTGGCGTTGCTGGTTCGAGCAGGGCAGGGCGAGGCGGAACAAACGGCGATTGCCAAAATCACCAACGAGAAGACACCCCAGAAAGAACGCGTGAAATTCATTCAGCTGCTTGGGCAGGTCGGCTCAAAGGAAGCACGAACCGCACTCCTGAAGCTGGCAACCTCGACGGCACCTCAGGCCATCCGCATTGCCGCGATCAGCTCCTTAGGATCATTCGACGATACCAACATCGCACAGCAATTGCTCACACGTTACCCCGACGAGCCAGAAGCGATTCAGTCGGCAATCATCGACAACGTCACATCACGCCCAGCGGCTGCCCATCAGCTACTCGATGCGATCGAAGCCAAACAAGTATCGCAGCAGGCCGTATCGGTGGACCTGCTGGAGAATTTGAAACTACATGGCGATGAAAAACTGAACGAGCGAATCGCCAAGCTTTGGGGAGCGACCAGGGCAACCCCGGCAGAACTGGCCCTACAGCTTGAACAAGTAGCAACCTTATTGAAGACGGGCCAGGGGACTGCCTCGCAAGGAAAGCAGCTGTTCACCAAGCGATGTGGGACCTGCCACAAGCTGCACGGTGAAGGAGCGGACATCGGACCTGACCTGACAGGCTACGAACGGACCAATCTCGACTTCATGCTTCTTTCGATCGTCGACCCGAGTGCTGCGATCCGAGAAGAGTACACCAACTACCGCGTCCTGACGATCGACGGACGTGTGCTGTCAGGTTTTCTGAAAAACCAGGACGACAAGACGATCACCCTCCAAAACGCGGACAATCCGGCGCTCGTCATTCCACGTGACGAAATCGAAGCCGGCCCACTGGCGATCGACAAATCGTTGATGCCTGACCGCCTTTTAGAAGACCTGACGGCTACCGAGGTTCGCGATCTGTTTGGCTATCTTCAGAGTCAGAAGTGATAGCACATCGTGCCGTCGATGAAACATTGACTCGCCTTTCTAGCTTTCGGAATCCGTGATAGCATCGAGAATGCGAATCTTGACTTGTTTGGTTTGCTGGTTTTCGGTATCGTTCGCGCCCGATGGAAGAGTAATTGTGTCATGGCTGAAGCGGCCACCATTTCACCACTTCGTTGGTATCAGCGAATCCTCATGGGAATTGGAGGCGGTATTTTAGCCATACTACTGGCTACCGCTGCCTGGCTGACTCCTAGCGTTCGAGGAATGGGAACGCATCAGCAGCTGGGGCTTCCGCCTTGTACGCTGGTGCAGTTGACCGGTATGCGATGCCCTTCGTGCGGGATGACCACAAGCTGGTCGCACCTGATGAAAGGGAACGTGTGGGGCTCGCTCAAGGCGAACACCGCCGGCTGCCTGCTAGGGCTGATTGCTCTTTTCCTCGCCCCGTGGATGTTGAGTTCGGCCTTCCTGGGCAGGCTCACCGTCGCGGCTCCTAGTGACGCAGTACTGATCACGATCACGATCCTGGTCGTGGCTGTCACTCTGGGAGATTGGATCGTAAGACTCAACCTTTGACATATACCTGGCTTGCACGAGGCAAGCCATTTGATAGATCACCACGGATGAACCAAGTCATGAGCCAAGGACGGTATCGACTTTCGCCCCAGATTTTTTCCGGTATCCTGCCGCTTGGGCTGATCTGCTTGCTACTTGTTGGCAACAGTGGCTGCGTCGGCCTCTTGGCCGTTTTACTGCAGAAGGGGGACTACGCACCGGCCAATTTCAAAGGACTGTCCGAGAAAAAGGTCGCCGTTCTGTGTGTGGCTGGCCCTTCGTTCTACTCCGAGAATTCGACCTCGCGCCGCCTTGCTGAGCGAGTCGAGGCCCTGATTCTGGCCAACGGCGACGAAGTGAAGGTCATTCCTCAGCAAAAAATTGATGACTGGAAGGACCGCAGCGGCTGGGACAACATGGATTACCGCGAGGCCGGCAAGGCATTGAAAGCCGACATGGTCGTCGCCATCGACCTGTCACGCTTCGAGATCCAACCGAATCCTGGCGTTTACAAGGGTTCCGCCGAATATGTCGTCTCTGTCTACGATATCAATCATGACGGCAAACTCGTCTTCCAGGACACACCAAGGCCGATCGAATTCCCTGTAAACGGCCTAGGCTCAACCTCGCAAAGCGAACGAGAGTTCCGAGATTCGTTTCTACGCCTGCTCTCGCACCGAATTGCCCGTAACTTCTACAAGTACAACGTCCGAGAAGACTTGATGCTGGATGAGACCTTTGTTGCCAACTAACTCGGGAAGCAAGTTGCCCGAAAATTTGACCGGCCGGTAAACTGCGTCTAACATTTAGTAAAGTCAAATACGGACTTACGTTGCGTCGCTTAGACGTCCTTTTCCGAATCCGACCTTTCAACCCATCCAGCCAAGATGCGTTTGCAAATTCTCTCGCTTTTCGTCGCGCTGTGCGCAATGTCGATCCTTGACCTCTCGATCGTCCAAGCTCAGCCTCCGGCTAAGCCTGCCGTGCGAAAAGATATTCCGCCACCGGAAGCCGTAACGGTGACCACGAAAGATGGCGTGATCATTCACGGAACATACTTCGGAAGCAATCTCGGCAAGAAGGCGATCCCTGTGATCATGCTGCCAGGCTGGGAACGAAGCCAGAAAGACCTGACAGGCTTGGCGATGGCCATGCAGAAAGAAGGCTTGGCGGTGCTGACGGTCGACCTACGTGGCCATGGTGCCAGCAAGTCGATCCAAGGGCCAGGCGGCCAGATTGTCGAGATTGACCTGGACCGCATTCGCGCCAGCGACTTTGATGCGTTCGTTGCTCAAGACCTAGAAGCCGTGAAAAGCTTCCTGATGCAAGAGAACAACAAGGGCAACTTGAACATCGAGATGCTTACAATCATCGGCTGCGATTTCAGTGCTACGGCCGCGTTGAATTTCGCTGCCCAAGACTGGAGCTGGCCGATCCTGCCGTCGATCAAGCAGGGACAGGACGTGAAGGGGCTGATCCTTATCTCGCCACCAAAGACGTTCAAGGGCTTCAACGCCAATCGTGCACTGCAAACGCCTGTGCTTAAGAATCAGATTTCGCTCATGATCATTGCTGGCGAGGGAGACCGCACCAGCTTCAGCGATGCGAAGCGTATCTTCAGCACGATTGACAAGATTCGCCAGAAGAACATGAGCGATGCCAAAGACCGAACGGTCTTCTTTGCAGGCAAGCCCAACGCCTTGGAAGGGACCGAACTGTTGGTCGACCCTCGCTCGAATTGCTTGAAAGATATTCTCTTCTTTACGAAGGTCCATCTGGCGGAACTGCAAGCCACGGATCCTTGGACCGATCGAACGACACCACTTCAATAAGGCATGGCCTACTAACGCCAGCCAAGGCCGCTAGGAACCAGTCTAGGTTCCCGGCGGCGATAGTGTTGTCCAAGGTTGATCTCCACCGCGCGGGTCAGCGGCGGTGGAAACCGGACGCAGACGGGTCATCGGTCTGAGTCGCCCATCAATCTCGGGAGCGGCTTCTTCCACAATCGCAGAACTGGGAATCGCCAGGGTTATGCCGATCGGCAACAGCTCGGGGTTATCGAGCTGAGACCGGTTGGCTCGAAAGATCGTGTCCGCGAGGAGCGGATCGCCGAGGTATTTCTCGGCAATCGACTCCAGGCTATCACCATCTCGTACGCGGTGCTCCCGCGTTATCGCTGATCCGCTGTTACTCGCGCCGTGACTAGGTGGCGCGATACGGGGTAGGGGAGTGAACTGCTGCTGGACTTGCGTCTCTGGCAGTTCCGGCTTCATAACCTGCCGCGTGGTAATCACCGGTGAGGTCACCGTTGGCGGCAGCGGTTTCGCTGAGCCTGGGATCTCGATCGGAACCACCGCGTGTGAGGCAGTCTTCGGTGCGTTCATGTCTTCTACGCGAGAAGCCAACGAGACGCTACCGACTTGATTGATGGGCACGTTCGCCAAAATTGGCTGGGCTGCGACCGGAGTCGCTTGCTGCATGTCCATCGAAAGGGAAGGAATCTGGGCAGGGTTATCAAGCCCCATACTTTGCCCGCCGCGAGGCGTTAGCGTCACGACATCGGGCCGGGATACTTGTTGATCCCAGTATTGCTGCGCGGTGAACTGAGGTTCAGCCGCTGGTTGCGGTGCCGCCGGTTGGGCGGTGGAAATCTCAGGCGGAGCCTGATCGGGAGCCGACCATGCCGACCAATAGGGCATGGCGGAACCAAGGCCAATCACTCCTAGTGCGGCCAAGGTAAGAAGTTTTGAATCGCCGTTCATGTTGCGTACCGTCGTCTTGGGGAGTCACGTGTACGCCATCCATTGCATTACTCTTCGAAGACCATCCTGATGCTTCGTTTCATCGACGCATGCTAGCGTCGCTCTCTTCAATTTCTGTTGTGCTTCAGCACGTTTTTCTCCTGGCCGGGGTGCGAACGTAAGCGACGCGCGTGTCAGGCAAACTTTGCGCTGGAAGACTTTTCCGGCTACGAAAAACGTGGTGAATGCAACAGTCGATTGAAGGTGCCACTGCCGAGCTCGTCTCGTGAAAGATTGAGCCATGCGGTCTGCTTCAGGACCCGATCCGAAGTTCGCCGGAAAACCGACGAAGTCCGCAGGGCTCATTCTTGGAAACCCAAGCACGAGCCAGCAGTGACACCTATCCCAACCGAAGAGGAACACTGTTACCACAATCTCATACGCGATGCTTGCGCTGGCCAGTTCGTGCAGAAGCGTTCGGTTTGCGCGCAAAAAAAGAAGCCGGCATCACATGATGCCGACTTCGTAAAGTTTGTCGATTAGCGAAGCTGAGGGCTTTCCCCTTTAGGCTTCCGCCTTCTTGGAACCCTTATCGCGGTTCATCAACCAGATAAGAACCGGGCAAGCGATGAAGACCGTACTGTAGGTACCGGCGATCACACCAATAACCAACGAGAACGAGAAGCTATGAATTCCTTCACCACCAATGAAGTAAAGGATCAGCACCACGATCAACGTCGTGAGCGATGTTAGCAACGTACGCCCCAGGGTTTGGTTGATGCTAATGTTGACCATCTCGCTGGTCAGCTGAGGGCTCTTGCCGCGGACTTCACGGATCCGGTCGAAGATCACGATCGTATCGTTCAGCGAATACCCGATGATTGTCAAGAAGGCTGCAACGACCGGCAGGCTGATCTTGAATTCCGTCACCTGAAGGAAGCCAAACACAGGTGCCAGCCAAACGCTGAGAGCAATGAAGCCCAGCGTAACCAACACGTCGTGAACCAAGGCGACCACAGCGGCAACACCAAAGGCGACGCTTTGGAAGCGGAACCAAATGTAACCTACGATCCCGATCAGACAGAAACTGATGGCGAAGATCGCCATGGTTTGCATGTCGCCGGCAACCTTACTACCGATCTTGCTGGACGAAGGCCAGACGGGCGTTGAATCGAGCTTCTTGCTGACCTGCTCCAGAATCTTGGCAGACTCATCCGGCGTGGTCGAAAGCTTGACCGTCCAAGTCGTCTGGCTGACGCGACTGTCAACTGGCAGCGGTTTGCCTTCATTGTCCAACAGAGCAATCTCCGGACGAGCGACTCGCAAGGCATCCGCCGCATCGTTGACCAAAGTACGCACGGTTTCGGCGCTGATACCTTCGTCAAACGACATTTCAGTCTGCGTGTTGAAGCGAGGAGCTTCCGCAGCCGGGGCCAAAGGACCAAGTGGATCAACCGCTGGGCCTTCCGCAGGAGGCTCTTCCATCGGTGCATCAGCCATCGGCGTTTCGGCAGCCGGAGCTTCTTCCATTGGAGCGGCCGGCTCTTCAGCTGGCTTGTCCTCCATCGGAGCCTCTTCCATCGGCTTATCATCTGCCGGTGGCGTTTCTGCTGGTTTCTCTTCTGCCGGCTTTTCCTCAGCAGGAGCGTCTTCAGCAGGCTTCTCAGGTGCCGGAGCTTCTTCTTCGCCGTTGTCTTGCAGAAGCATGTCCATTGAGACGTGCCACGGCAGCATGGCGATCAGGCGGGAAGAAACAGGAGCCAGGAACGATTGCATATCACCTTCGGGAGTCTCAGGCTTTTCTTCCGGAGTTTCCGCAGGTGCTTCTTCTTTCTTATCTTCGGTCGCTTCTGGTTCAGGAGCCGATTCAGCTGGCTCTGTCGTTGTCGGCGAAGTCTCTGGAGCTTCGACCTCAGCTGGCGGCGTGCTCTGAGCACCGGACGCTGCCGCTGGTGGAGCGAAGTCCATGTTGTGCATCACCAGCTGGCTTTCGCCATTGGGGCCGGTGAACACTTGCGAGATCCGATCCTGAACAACTTCCACACCCGCGGGAATAGCGCCGGTGTTGTACCGCAAAGCATCCGTACTGAAGTTCATGCGCAGGTGATCCGCGGTCTGCGTGTCATCATCAACATTCTTAACCGACATCGAACCGGAATCAGCACCGGTCTCGTCTTGGAATTCGATTCCGTCACCGTCGGTGTTCTGCAGAACAGCCACACCAACTTCGGCGGAGGCCAGACGGTCGATGATTCCTGTCAGGGTTTCTACGCCGGCCAGGTCAACCTCGGCCGAAGCTCCGGTGCGGTCGGTAATCACGACCTTACCAAGCTGCCCGTACTCCGACATCGAAGTATCTACCTTGTAGATACGATCTTCGTAGCCTTCCATTGTCACGGCACTGACCGAGAGGTCAGGCAGGACGCCGGTCAACTTGCTACGAACCTCGGAAATCGCCATCGGTTCTTCTAGGAAGACCTGAACCGAGGAACCACCGTTGAAGTCAATGTCGAAGATATCTTTGCCACGAACACCAACCCCGATCATGCCGACCAGAATTACTACCAGCGAGATCATCCCGGCAATCTTCTGCTTGCCGATGAAGTCGTAGCCAATGCTGGAGGCCGACGGCATGAACTTGAGCGTCGAAAGAATACGCTTCTTTTCGAGAATGTCGAAAATGCCACGCGAAACATAGATCGCGGTAAACATACTCATCAAAATACCGACAAACAAAGTCACGGCGAAACCACGCACCTGGTCAGTACCAATGCGGTACAGCACGGCGGCGGTGATGAGCGTCGTAATATTGGCGTCCACAATGGTCGACATGGCTTTGCCGAAACCATTGGAAAGGGCAACTTTCAATGAAGCCCCGCCACTTAATTCTTCACGTATACGCTCATAGATCAGCACGTTCGCATCGACCGCCATACCCACGGTTAACACCAAACCGGCGATACCTGGTAGCGTGAGGTCGGCCTTGATCGCAATCATGACGGCCAAGATCAAGATCAGGTTGAAGACCAGGGCAAAACATGCCACCAAGCCGGCAACTTGGTAGTAAATCGCCATGAAGATCAAGACAGCGATCAACGAGATGGTGATCGCGATACGACCTTTACGGATCGTGTCGTCACCCAGCGTAGCGCTGATCTTTTGTTCGCTGATTGGTTCTTTGCGAAGCACGACCGGCAGCTTACCGCTGCGAAGCACCTGAACCAGGTCAGTCACTTCCTGCTGCGTGAAATCACCGGTGATGATACCGCGATCGGTAATCATCGCATTGATACGTGGAGCCGAGATCAGGAAGTTATCCATCACGATCCCCAGCTTACGCGGGATGTTCGGCTCACTCAGATTCTCTTGCGAAAGCCGTCCCATGCGGTTGGCACCATCGACGCCAAACTCGAAGGAGACTGCCGGCTTACCATATTCATCTCGGGTAACGGCCGAGGATGAAAGGTGCTTACCACCCAGGCGAGCCTCGGGACGTTCAACACGCATCAGCACTTCAAACGGCACGCCTGGCCCACCGCCACGCACCAGGTGACGTTGGCTATTGAGGTAGGGCGTCAAGTTTGGGTTGGCGAAGTTAGGCTCGCCCACGGCGCCCCGGGCGTCGTCGTCGACGCGAACCCAGCGGCCGATACGGTTGCCTTCGCGGTCGGTGACAAAGGTCACACCGATCTGAGCTTCATCTTCCGCACGCGTGATCAGGTAATCGTGGTCTTGCTTGTTGGCCACGATCATGAAGTCGAGCACACCAGCCTTGGTGATGAGCCGCTTGATCGAGTCGAGGTCCGCCGATTCAGCTTGTGGAACAATGACTTCCACCTGGTTTTCGCCGTAAGGACGAATAACCACCTCGGAAACACCGGACGGATTGATACGCTTTTGCAGCTGCGTGATCAACTGAGCCGTACCTTGCTCAAGCTGCTTTTCGGGAGTCGTATCAAAGCCTTGGCTGTCGGAGTCCGAAGCCAAGAGGTCCAAGCTGGCCTGCTCGTCGACTTCGTAAACCAGAATGACACCACCTTGCAGGTCGATACCAAACTTGGGAGGCCACAGCAGAAAACAAATCGTGACACTGCACACCAGGCTGGCAAAGATAATGCCCAGCTTACGGCTCAGCTCTGGCAAGCGAATCGCAGTCGCCAACCAAAAGCCTAAGATGTACGGCACCACAATCGTGAGGAGAATAATCCCCAGCACGTTGAATGTCTCTGAACTTCCAGAACTCGGCGTTTCAGCTGGTGCGGCATCAACAGTAGGGACCGGTACTTCAGGCGAAGGCGCTTCTTGTGCCATCGCGGTTGAGCCCAGCCACGAACTTCCGCCGGCGTCCAGCCCGAAATCGACGCCGGTCAACAATGTGACGGTCAGCGTCAGCACGAGCATGACAGCAAAAATCGTGCAACTCTTCTGCATTGCGTGTCTCCAAGCCGTGGGAACTTCTGCGGTCCCAGGCAAGTCGTATGGTGGAATATGGAAAGGGGAATTCGTCCTTGAATCGTCCATTTAAGCCGAAGCAGGCGGAGTCTTGGATTCGGCGTTATCGCTCGCTTTTCCCTCTCGCGAGAGAACAGTGGCAATCGCTCGCAAACGAACCCGCATCTCTGTGCCCGACTTGTCGTCCAGGCGAAGTACAACCTCTTGCTGGTCTTTCTTCACGCTAACCACCGTGGCGATGATCCCTCCGATCGTCTCCACGCGGTCATTCTTCTTGATCCCTTCCAGCATTTTCTGGGCATCGGAGGCTTTTTTCTGCTCCGGCCGGATCAACATGAAGTAACCCAACACCAGAATGGCCACGATGGGCAACCAGGTCAGAGGATTCGTGAAACCGCCTTCTTGCGCTAAGATGTGAACCGGCATAGCCGTCAAATCAAACATTTCCGCCGACGCTTCCTACCACTTGCCTGGCTCCCTGATAGCATTCCGCTGCCCCAGTTGTCGCCGCGTCCCCCTAAGGGCCGCCGCCACTCCTGAATAAGGTCAGAATCACCGAGAGAATGGACTTGCTTCTGTACCGTCCACAAAGTGACAGCACATTGAAACCGCTCATGATAAGAGTTTCGTTCTATACCGGCAATAGCGGCCAAGACGCCCAAAAACAGCAAAAGGTGGCCTTATAGACCACCTTTTGCCCTCCGCCTTACGGTTGTCGGCGACAGGGATTACCCAAACCACCCTGTCGAGTCTATTTTTGCTCCAGATCGACGGCGACCAGTTCTTTGTCGTTGCGGAAAAAGCCCGTTTGCTGTGCATAAGCAGGGTGCGTCCAGACAACCTCTCGGCCGAAAGCCTCGCTCGTGGGATCGAGAACATGGAAGCTTCCTAGCGACTCGAAGCCGCTTTTGGTCATTTTAGCAATCAACAAATCACCCACTTCGCTGAAAAGCAGGTACCGGTCACTATCCCCAAGTCGCGTCACAAACGCCGTTCCATGCTTGATGAACCTAGTTTCGTCGGGCACGGTCGCCTCGAACGTGGTCCACAGACGATCCCCGTTTTCGGCATCCACGGCAATCAAGCTACCGACGTTACAGTCACTCCCGTAGACCACGCCATCCACAAAAACTGGAGTCGAGGTGCCGCTGTAGACCGAAGTCTTGGGTTCTCCATGCCAAAGCGCTTTTGCCCCCGGATGGCTCTCATCGAGCTCGATCATGACCGATTGGTTACCAATTCCGCTGGCATACATGCGGTTTCCATCGACCATCGGACGAGCGACTGACATCTCATACCCAGGCTCAATGGGAACTTGCCAGTACTGCTCACCTGTCTTGGGATTGAGCGAAGCCACCCCTTCCGGGTGATAGATGATCAGCTGCCGCGTGCCGGCCGCTTCAATAATCGATGGCGGAGCGTAGCCCATCTTCGTATCGAGTGCCTTCCACTGCACTTCGCCAGATCGCTTATCAAGGGCCACAACACCCTGGCCCTCGCCACCAACCATGATGTAAAGCAAGTCGCCATCGACCAGCGGATGCCCGGCGCACCCCCAGATTGGGATCTTGGCCCCAAAATCATCGACCAAACTCCGACGCCACGCCAACTCGCCCGTTTCGACCTGCAGGCAGACGAGATCTCCCTCGGCACCCATCCAGTAAAGCAGCTCACCGTCGACGGTCGGAGTGCATCGCGGACCGACGGCATAACTAATGGAGTAGGGACGATCGTAGGCATATTCCCACAGTTTTTTGCCGGACTCGGCGTCGAAAGCGAGTACGCGCTCTTTGCCTTGGCGATCCTGGCGAGCACCAGGGTTGTTTGAGATCTCGTTCGACTCGGACAGATAGTCGGTCACAAAAACACGACCGTTGGCCACCGCTGGGCCGGCATAGCCTCCGGAAATCGGAACTCGCCACTTTACCTTCAATCCATCATCGGGAATGGCACGGATCACGCCCGACTCGTGGTAAACATCATCACGCTGCGGTCCCATCCATTGGGGCCAATCATCCGCAAATACTGCCTGGCCAGCAAAGCAGTTCAGGGCGAGGGAAAACAGAATGGCCAACAGGACTCGCCCAGTCGTGGCAGAGAGATGCATCAGAAGCTCCTTCGGGATTCGGCGCGCAGGCATAGAGGTCGACGTACCCTCTTGGAAGCCGAAGAGCGGTGAGAGGATTCACGAACTTTGCGAAGAATCCAAGAAAGACTCAGTTGCCGGACGCCCAGCCTGCCATCTTTTGCTCGTAATAGGCCTCGAATCGATCTTCTTCAATCGCCTGGCGAGCCTCACGCATCAGCCGCTGGTAATATGCCACGTTGTGCAAGGACAACAAGATCGGCCCCAGCATCTCTTTCGCCATGAATAAATGACGGAAATAAGCCCGGCTGAGCCCGGCCACCTGAGGCACGCTCTTAGGATCCAGCGGCGTCGGATCTCGCTGATACTTCGCGTTGCGGAGACGAACGGTTCCTTCGTCGGTGAAGGCCAGGGCATTGCGTCCGTTTCGCGTCGGCATCACGCAGTCGAACAGATCGACCCCGCGGCGAATCCCTTCCAGCAGGTCCTCCGGTCGACCGACTCCCATCAAGTACCGCGGCTTGCTGGTCGGCAGAGCAGGGCAGGTCGCATCAAGAATTCGATACATCTCCGGAGGCGGCTCACCGACGCTCAACCCGCCAATGGCATAGCCGGGGAACTCCAGTTCCGCCAAACGCTCGGCACATTCGACGCGAAGACCTTCATCCAGGCCTCCCTGAACGATCGCGAATTGAGCCTGATCCTTACGGGTTGCGGCATCCTGACATCGCTTGGCCCAGCGAATCGAGCGGTCCATCGCTTCGCGAATCACTTTCGTTTCGTTGGGCAACTCGACCACATGATCAAGGACCATCGCAATATCACTGCCGAGGTTCTCTTGGATCTCGATACTGCGTTCTGGCGAAAGATGAATCTTGCGACCGTCGATATGCGACTGAAAGATCGCCTCTTTCTCGGTGATCTTTCGCATCTGCGCCAGACTGAAGATCTGAAAGCCGCCACTGTCTGTCAGAATGGGGCCATGCCAGTCCATAAACTTATGCAGGCCGCCTAGCTCGGCAACGATATCATCGCCTGGCCGCAGCGAGAGATGATATGTGTTGCCCAAGATCATCTCAGCACCGGCCTGACGCACCATGCCGATCTCGAGACCTTTAACCGTTCCCTGGGTGCCCACCGGCATGAACGCCGGCGTTTGCACGACACCGTGTGGCGTCACGAACTCCCCGCGACGCGCCTTCGACGTGGTGTCTTCATGCTTCAGGTTGTACTGAAACCAGTCGACTTCCGGGGGACGATCAAACGCATATTGATCCAAAGTGTCTCGAAGCTCCATGAAAAAACCCACGCGGCTAACCGCATGGGTTTGAGTTTTAGGCCACGGGCCGCACGGCGAATAATTAGTCGCCGCGAAGCTTCAGATTGTAGGAAGTCAGCTTCTCGCGAACTTCGTTCAAGCTGGTCACACCGAAGTTCTTGCATTCGAGAAGTTCGTCGCCGGTGCGTCGAACCAGTTCGCCGATGGTCGAGATACCCAAGCGAACCATGCACTTGCGGGCACGAACCGACAAGCTGAGCTCGGCAATCGGACGATCCAGCAGAGCCTGTTCGTCTGGCGAGAGCCCCGAGGTGTCGTAGCTGACTTCAGGCGTCGATGGCTTTTCGTTCGACATCTGGCCCAATTCCAGGCCCTTGGAACGCAGCATATCGCGAATTTCAATCAGCGACGTTTCGCCGAAGTTCTTACTTGCCAGAAGCTCTTGCTCCGAGCAGCGGCACAGGTCGCCGAGGGTCATGATGCCCATCTTCTGCAGGCAGTTCCGGCTGCGGACCGACAATTCGAAGTCGGTAACCGGAATGCTGAGAACCTGCGACATGCGGTCGCGTTTCTTTTGTTCTTCTTCGTCGTAGTACATGTCACCAGATGCTTGGGCATCCTTCATGTACATACGAGCTCGCTTCTCGGTCGGATACGAATCGAGAACGCGCTGGTAGCAGTGCGTCGCACGATCGTATTCACCACGATCTTCGTGCAGCAAACCAAGGTTCAAAAGAGCACCGACGTGGGTTGGGAAAACGGCGGCAGCATTCTGGTAAAGCTGCAAGGCCATCGCGTCGTTACCGCGACGATCGTTTTCCAAAGCCAGACCGAAGAGAGCCCCAGCGTGACCAGGATCCGCTTCCACGGCTCGCTCGTAAAGAGCAACCACTTCCGCCGGGTTACCGCCCAGCGAAGCGATCGTAGCACCACGCTGATACAGGTAGTTAGCGGTCGATTCGATCGGGCCGAACATGTTGTCCAGCATCTGCAGGGCCTGCTCGGAATCGCCCTTGCTGCGAAGCGACTCGATGATGCCTAGCTGACAATCGTCTTTGTTGTAACCAGCAGTCTGAGCGGACTGGAAGGCTTCGATCGCCTTGTCGAAGTCTTGCATGCAGAAGTAGCTGCGACCCAGGTAGTAGTGGGCTAGGGCTCCACCGTCGGCGGCCGAAAGCGTTTGAACGGCACCGCTGTAGTTACCCATGATGAACTGGCACACGCCCAACCGAACGTTGGTGGCCGGCGAACGTTCTTCCGACTGGCCTTCCAATTCGGAAACGCTGTCGCGAAGCGTCGAGAAAGCGTTGTAGTCGCGTCCTACGGTTCGCAGGATCTGACGAATTTCCTCCGGACCGAAGGAAGAGTTCGTGAGAACAACGCTCTTAAGGTCGAAATCGATTCCTTGAATCATCAACGGGGCTCCAAACGTTTTTGTCGAGGCCCAAGTGCGAAAGCTCGGGGGAGATAACTGGGCACTATGTTTCCCCGCTTTTCTTAACCAAGTTAAGGACCGGTCCCTACTGGAAGCGAGTCAAATACCCATCCGCATTTGGGAAACAAGAAGAGCCAGCGACGAGAGTCGAACTCGTAACCCCAGCATTACGAATGCTGTGCTCTGCCAATTGAAGCTACGCTGGCTTATTCGCGAGTCGCGAATCAAAACGCTCCAAGATACTGAAGCTCATGGATTGCGTCAACTTACCCTAACCATTGATTTTAGAAACAAAGGCAGGGTCGGACCTGCACGCCAATTACCCAGTTTAACCTTGGACTCAAAAGCTCGCAGAAAACCAAGCTAAACCAAGGAAGAAATGCCACTTAGGGAGAGAGAGTCCCAAGAAAAAATCGAGGGACCGCTGTCGTACCAACCCGCGTTGGAGAAGCTGAATCGTCAGGGGCAAGGCAAACCATCCAGCTTAAGTTCGACAGCGGCCCCACGGGCCAGCTTACCGACTCCTCCGAGGAGCCGATGATCTCCCAATGTGCAACTGCCGAACCAAACTGGTGAAAAATCTGAACATTCATCCGAACTTGCTTGCACGTAGAACTTTATAAAAAGTGCGTTAGGGCACCCATAAATAGCGACAAATGTGAATTTTGCAGACGTGACTCAAGATTCCACAAAGAAATAATACACACCCCTATTTTTGACTATTTTTGGCAGTAATTTTCCTGACCATTTGTCTGAAATCGAGATGTATCCTCGTAAGATGCTTTATACAAATGCTTTAGCACGACAGGAGGCGTTTTCATTTTGAGACATGCCCGATATTGACCGCAACATCAGGGTGAAAACGTCTCAAATTGAAATGCCACGGCGTGGTCCTTCGTTTTTTACCGACAGACCGATAGGATGAAGACATCCTTTGCCTGACCTAACTACAAGAGCATTGCAGCTGTGACCACGACGGACACTCGCCAAGCCACTTCCACAGATACCGCTTGGCTATTCATCAATCGCATTGCCGGCGGCTATGACAAGCCGCAGCGACATGCGAGTCTGCGCCGACTTCTGCAGGACTTAGGGCTGAATACAGTCGAGATCAACTCTCCAGAGCAATTGGCTTGCCAATGGGCAGACGACACGGCTGCACGGCCAGAATTCATCGTCTCTGTGGGGGGGGACGGAACGGCTGCCATGATCGCAGGCCAAACCGGCGGGACGGTGCCCATCGCGATCTACCCAGCGGGAACCGAGAACATCCTGGCGAAATATTTGCGAATCCCTACCGATATCGGTGCATTCGCAAAGATGTTGTCGAAGCGTGTTGTTAAGCGACTGGATGCCGGGCAGATCGATGACCGGACCTTCCTATTGATGCTCTCAGTCGGGTTTGAAGCGGAAGTCGTCCACCATGTGCACGGACGACGGAGTGGGCATCTCACCAAGTTTCATTACGTAAAACCGACTTTTGAGATGCTGGCGAAGTACCCGTACCCCAAGTTGGAACTCGATATCGAACTTGCCGATGGCAGTCGAACCCAAACCGAAGGCTACTGGGTATTTGCTTTTAACGTGCCGCGGTATGCGTTGGGGCTTGAAATGACGCCCGATGCCGTCCCCGATGACGGTCTGCTCGATATCTGCGTGCTGACGCAAAAGGGGTTTGGCGCGACCACTTCGTACATTACATCGCTTCTTTCTGGCAGAATGCCCTACCGCAGTGACGTAAAACGTTTCCAAGCGAAATCGGCGGAAATCCGCTGTGCAACGGGTCCGGTCGCAATGCAAACCGATGGCGATCCGGCCGGCTTCACTGACACGCGACTCTCGGTGCTTCCGAACTATCTCCCGCTGATTGTGCCGCCGAAGCGATCTTCCGATTAAATCGCTTGCGCCCATGTCGGGCACCGAGGACGGATGGGAATTTCTGTGAACTCGTGGCAAAATACGGCTAACCAAGATTTCGCCCTAAGTCTTTGCGAATAATTAACCTGAGACGCCCTGGGAGAATCTTCGGCGGGAAAATAGGATGGATGATTCCCTACTAGTCACGAGATAGCCCTTGAACGCTTCGGCCCCAAATTCATCGACGTTTGCCCTGAATAATGAAGGGCGATTGCTTCTCATCGCAGGCCCCTGTGTGCTCGAGTCGCGCGAATTAGCATTCCCAATCGCGGAGCATTTGTGCCAACTGGCCGAGCGACTGCCGATTCAGTTGGTCTTCAAAGCTTCGTTTGATAAAGCGAACCGTACTAGCATTCATTCGTACAGAGGATTAGGGCTCGAGGAAGGTTTGAAGCTATTAGAAGCCGTTCGAACCGAGTTCCAAGTTCCCGTCACGACTGATCTCCACGAGTCTTATCAGGCCGCTCCCGTGGGCCAAGTTTGCGATATCCTTCAGATCCCAGCCTTTCTCGCTCGGCAAACCGACTTGCTCGTTGCTGCGGCACAGACCGGAAAGTCGGTCAACGTGAAGAAGGGGCAGTTCATGGCTCCCTGGGATATGAAGCACGTTGTTGAGAAGCTCAAAGAAGCCGGTGCGAAAGAAACCTTTTTGACCGAACGCGGAACGTTCTTCGGCTATGGTCGCCTCGTCAATGACATGCGAGGCTTGATCGAAATGCGATCGCTCGGCGTACCGGTCGTGTTCGATGCCACCCACAGCGTTCAAGAACCTGGCGGACTGGGTAGCCAGACAGGCGGAAACCGCGCGATGGTTCTTCCCCTTGCCAAGGCCGCCGCGGCGGTCGGAATCGACGGACTGTTTTTGGAAACCCATCCCGAGCCCGACAAGTCACCCAGCGACGGTCCGAATATGGTTCCGTTGTCAGACCTGGAAAACTTACTTCAGCGTATTTTGGCCGTCCGCGCAGCGGCCCAAGGTTAATCAATCCCCATGATCCGCACCCATCGAACCTCTGTCATCTTGCTGTTGCTTCTCGTTTTTGTGCTGGGATGCGGTGGACGGAAGATTCGCCCGCAGGTCGATGACACGAAAGCGAACGTCGCGTCTGACGCCGGCAGTTCCAAGCAATTTGTCGATCAAGCGATCACTTACCTGCGCGACCTGGATCGATACCCATCGGGAAAAGTAAAGGTTGAAGTCCTTGAGCGCATGAATCGCTGGTTGATGTCGCAAAAGCTCGATCCCAACTGGCAGCCTGATCCGATGGTAGCGGAACTCCCAGACGCAATTCAGAGCCTGCCAGGGCTACAGGACTTAGAAAGTCGAGGATTTCTCGATCAGCCAGAAAAGTTCGCCTCGGCTACTTTTCGTGGCAGTGAGTTTGACTTTCTGGTCGGTACTTATTGGGCCAAAACCATCTCGGACTGGGTCCGCAAGAATCAGACGCCTCCGGCGGATATCCAGGCCTTTCTGGACGCTCAAGTCAATCAAACGCTCGACGACAGCCAGGTGAATGACCTCGGATTGGCTTACTTGCTATTTGACTGGACGGTCCGGCACATTCACCCGGTTCGTACCAATGAACTGGAGCAGGGGAAGTTCGCCCCGGGAACGAGTCGCGATGCCTGGAATGCCCTGCAGTTGAACGAAGGAGACGCGTTAGAACGGGCTCGAGTCTTCATCCATCTGTGTCGCCAACAAGGCCTGGACGCTGTCGTTGTGAAATTTGGCCAGGACGAGGACGCTCCCCAGGTAGTCGGCGTTGCGATCGGTCAAGAGTTGTTCCTCTTTGACATGGCCTACGCACTTCCTATCTCGGAAAAGGATGGCAAGGGAATTCAACGCCTGTCCCATTTGGTAGAGAATCCCGAAGACCTGCAGGCGATGGCGTCCAAGAACTACAAGTATCCGGCAACCGCCGAAGATCTCGAGAAGGTCACGCTTCTGATCGAAGCCCCATCGACCTCGCTAACTCAAGCAACGCAGTTGCTCGAAGGGGTCCTCTCAGGCGACGCCACGATGAAAGTTCACGTAGAACCATCTTCGTTGAAGGACCGACTATCGAGCTTCAAGGGAGTTACCGACATTCAACTGTGGACCGCCCCATTCGAAGCTGAAACGGCAATTGCCAAACGTTTATCCGACCCAGTGCTAGGACAACTCTTCCAGGTTGAACGGTGGATTTACGATACGATGACTCCCTTCGCCACCGCGCGAACGTTACAACTTATGTGCAAATTCAGCGACGAGTCGCAGCAACTGGGTGCCCGGACAATGTTCATGGATACGCGTGTGATGGAACGTCAATTCCGAATCGCCAATCCTCGTGAACAACTCGAAATGCTGGCGGTTGGCGGCATGGACTTGCCGGACGATCCTAAGGTTCAGCAGTTCTTTCTCGACCGGGTTCGAAAAAACGTCTTGTTGTGGCGAGAGCTTTCCAGCTTCAACCTGGGCGTGATCGCTCTAGCAGACGGGCAGTACGATTCGGCAATCTACTTCTTTGAAGATGGAACCTTGAAAGAGTTCCCTGGGACACGATTCAAGTCGGCAGCGTTCTATGGCATCGGTCGCAGTGCCGAAGCACTCGCACGGCAAGACGAAAACAAGGAGATGGCTCAGAAAGCCTTCGACTTTTATACCGATGACGACGACGTCCTTTCCCCGTATCGCCGCGGCAATGCCCTGCGGGCTGAGCGTTTGCCACTTCTGGAATCAAAAGCAGATGCTGAGGAGAAGCAACAGCCTGCCGAAGATACTGAAGTAAAGGACAAGCCCGAGGAGACCAAAGAGGAAGAAGCGAGCAAGCCGGAGTCGACTCAGCCCGAGCCAACCTCCGAAAGCTAACTCCCTGAAGTCACTACCACGCGAACTTGCGCTGGGTGATTCGCTCGTAGGCTTCGATATACTTGGCTCGTGTTTTCTCGACCACTCCCTGCGGCAGCGTGGGAGGCTCGCTGTTCTTATCCCAGGTGCTTGCCTCTAACCAGTCGCGGACGAACTGCTTGTCAAACGAAGGTGGACTCATTCCCACGGCGTACTCGTCTTGCGGCCAGAAGCGAGAACTATCCGGCGTGAGCACTTCGTCGATCAGAAGCACCTCTCCATCGACGACGCCCCATTCAAACTTGGTATCCGCGATGATAATGCCGTGCTCAAGTGCCCGCCGGGCACCTGCTTGGTAAACGGCGATGCTCTTCTCACGCAGCAGGTTCGCCATATCGGGACCAACGATTTCAACCATCCGCTCGAACGAGATATTCTCGTCATGCCCCGTTTCCGCCTTAGTGGCTGGCGTGAAAATGGGCTCAGGCAACTTGGCTGCTTGCTGCAATCCTTCTGGCAACGGAATATCGCAGACCGTTTGATTCCGCTGATACTCCTTCCAGCCCGAACCAGCGAGATAACCACGCACGACGCACTCGATCGGAATAACTTCTGTCTTGCGAGCCAAGGTCGCACGACCTTCCAGCTCACCAAGATCAACGTCGCCTTCCAGGTTCATCTGGTGCACATCGGTCGAAATCAGATGGTTGGGAACATCAAGTGTTTCGAACCAGTACTGACTCATCTGCGTCAGGACCCGCCCCTTATCGGGGATGAGGGATGGCAGAATATAATCAAATGCGCTGATTCGGTCGGATGCTACCAACAAAACCTGCTCGCCCAGATCATAGACGTCGCGAACTTTGCCCTGTCGAACGGGATAGTTAAGACCCATGTTTTTCCGATTCGAGTCGCTTAAAAGGATATACTGAGTATTCGGAGCCAAATGATCGATCCAGTCGCATTGGCCCGTTCAACCGGCATTTTGCCATAGCCCGTGCGTGTGAAACAGACCTAGCAAGCTCGATTACCGGCAGAGTTGCTCTAGGCGACATACCCCACGAGATGGACATTTTCGTGGTTCATCCGAGCATGGCCGACGATTAGAATTGAAGGAGCGTGCTATCACGCGGGGAAAGTAGCATGATTGGCATTCTCGATAACCCCCATGAATGAGAGCGAGCCGGGTTTTGCCCAAGATAACGTTTCGACTTCCTAACGAATTAACCATCTCGGACGAGGACTGCCGTGTGATCCACGCGGTTGGTTGCGATCGATTGGTTCGCGCTACGTCCGTCAAACGATCGGACGACCGTCTCGTTCTCGAAGTCTTGGAAACAGACGGGGTCAAGGTCAAGATTCCTTATCGAAACGATCGCCGATCCGCTCAGATCCTGTCGACTTGCGCCCTTCGAGTCGACAACAAAACACCCTACAGCCTGATGCTCGAACTGGCTCGCGGGTCACTGTTCCGCTTTCGCACGCTTACCAACGCCTGTCTGGACGCAGAACTCGACCTGCTAGATGTGACTAAGAAACATCTGCAGGATGCCATCAATTACTTTGCCAGAGCTGCCGTAACGAAAGACAATCCCGCCGAGTCGGACGCCTTGGCGATTAAGAGCCTGACGTTCTCGCTACAGGGTCTGACGCACCTGGAACACGTTTACGCGACGGCATCGTTTCATGCCATCTCGAACCAAGCTGGCGAGCGAGCGTTCCTTCGCGGAATCGCTTTGACCGAGCCCCTGTCGGCCGAGATCAAGCCGCTACTGACCGATTCGCTGAATACGATTCTCGTCGAACCCAATTGGAAACAGTGCGAACCGGAAGTTGGCCATCATGACTGGGCAGAAGTCGACGCCACTTTAGATGCGGTCCGCGAGCAAGGGCATGCCACGGTTCTCGGGCCGATGTTCTGCCTCGATCGATTCGCGACGCCTGACTGGCTCTACCTTTGGGAAAACGACTTCGAGGAAGTGCTCAGCGCTGTCTCGAAGTACACCAACGCACTCATCCAGCACTACCGCAATCGCGTTGATCTCTGGTACTGTGCGGCCGGCCTAAACGCTCATACTTCGCTCGATCTGAAAGAAGAGCAGAAGCTTCAAGTACTGCTGCATATCATTCAAACGATTCGCACCACCGGCCTGCGAGCTCCGCTTTTGGTCAGCTTCGCCAAGCCATGGGGCGAATACATGACTAGCCGCGATCGCGAGTTGGCTCCTATTCATTTTGCGGAAGAGCTCGTCCGAGCACGAGTTGGCATTACCGGGATTGGACTCGAACTGAACTTTGGTGAGTTGTCGCCGGCAACCTACTTCCGAGGTTTCTTCGATGTGGTCGACCTGCTCGACTACTGGAGCCTGTTAGGCGTGCCGCTGTTCGTTACCCTATCGGCCCCGAGTTCCTGGCGTCCAGATGAGTCAGCCATCTACGATGCCCATCGTGAAGAAGAACCGCAGGAACGAATCAGTCGACGCACCCAACGAGAATTAGTCGAGCATGTCCTGCCGGCGCTGTTGACCCATCCACAGGTGCAGGGCGTCTTCTGGAGCCAGGTCTCCGACACGCAACCTCACCGATTTCCTCATGCGGGACTACTCGATCCACGCGGACGTCCTAAATCCGCTGTGACCAAGATGACCGAATTGATCCGCACCTACTTCCCTGAAAATATTTAGAAAAGGTTAAGGGGGTACGTTTTTTCGGAAGCCCGCAGCCCCTACAATTAGGGTCTTGGCGTTCCCGCCACGATATTTTGCTTTTGACGCTTAGGAGTTTTTCGCCATGTCAGTTTTAAAGTGGATGTGCTCGGCCAGCTTGGTCATGGGCTTGATGGTATTCTCGATTGGTTGTGATACGAAGACCGCTGAACCACCGGTCGAAGAAACGCCCGAACCAGAAATCACCATGCCAGCCGAAGGTGAAGCACCGGCTGAAGAAGCTGCTCCAGCCGCCGAAGAGGCCGCTCCTGCCGCTGAAGAAGCAGCACCTGCGGAAGAAGAGAAGCCTGCCGAAGAAGAAAAGACCGAAGAGTAAACCAATCGGCATAACTCGCAAAACACAAAAGCACCCGGCATGTACTGGGTGCTTTTTCATGCGCGGAACGAGGAAATCGAGAATAACTCTCTGAAAACTTGATTCCTTTTGCCCCAGTATTCAAACTAGACTTTCTTACCCATCCCCCACAAACCAACTACTGAATCATCTTCCTTGGCCGCGTCGATTCGCCGCCAGACGCCAAGGTCAAGTATCGTCGGTCGGAGTTTCCATCATGTCGTTCTACCGTGCATTGTTTTCCCTGCTGATCATCACCTCGCTGCTCGCCGGTCCGGCGGTCGGACTCGATTCGTCTGCCAAGAAGGACGACGACCGCGCAGAAAAGAAAGACGAAGCGAAAAAAGATTCCCCAAAGCACGACTCGAAAGAACACCACAAGAAGAAGCACGAAGCAGACAAAAAGGGTGGTAAAGACCACAAGGGCCACGAGCACCACGATAAAAAGAAGGCCAAGCCACAAGCGTCCGACAAGAAGAATTCATCCAAGGACAAAGTGAAAGAGAAACCGGAAAAGAAGGGGGACAAGCCCAAGCAAGATGCTCCCAAGAAGGAGATGAAGCCGGCACCCAAAAAAGAAGAACCGAAGAAAGAAGAGAAGCCGAAGCCATCGAAGGATGACGCCAAGGCGAAAGTCGAAAAGAAAGACTCAGGCGATAAACCGGTCAAGGAAGCTCCTAAGAAGGAGTTGAAGCCCGAACCGAAAAAGAAAGAGCCGAAGAAGAACGAGCCGACTCCCGCCAAGAAGCCTGCTCCCGAACCCAAAATGGAAAAGGAAGCACCCAAAAAACTGGAATCGAAGTTGGAGCCAAAACCAGAAAAGAAGCCTGAAGAGATTCCTCCTCCGAAAGAAGCCCCCAAGCCGCAGCCCAAGCCGGCTCCCCAACCTCAACCGAAGCCCAATCCGCAGAAGTTTGCGGTGACGGATCTGGCCAAGGTCGATGAAGACTTTGCCTTCCAGGGCGAATACTACGGAAAGCTGCGATTGCCGGGCGGGATCCTCGAAACGACCGGTATCCAAGTCATTGCTCGCGGTGACGGCAACTTCGTCGGTCGCCAACTGCGAGGTGGATTGCCTGGAAATGGTTGGCGCAACGATCCCATGATCGACCTGAGCGGTAAGCGAGATGGCGACAAGCTTGTCCTCAGCCAGGGCAATTACCAGGTGGTTATTACCGGCAACAAGGCCACGGTAATCAACTCGACCGGCAGCACCCTCGGTATTCTCACGAAGGTCCAACGCCGCAGCGAATTGCTGGGGCTCAAGCCAAGTTCCAATGCCACGGTTTTGTTCGACGGAAAGTCGGCCGACGGTTTTGTTGATGCCAAGATCAACGAAAAAGGGGAATTGCAAATCGGCACGATCACGAAAGATCCTGTCCAGGACTTCCGCCTGCACCTCGAGTTCCGCCTGCCGTACATGCCCTATGCCGTCGGCCAGGCTCGTTCCAATAGCGGACTTTACATCCAGGAAAGATACGAAGTCCAGATCCTCGACTCGTTTGGCCTACCTGGAGAGTTCAACGAATGCGGGGCCCTCTACCGAACGAAAAGCCCCGACATCAACATGTGCTTTCCTCCGTTGGCCTGGCAGACCTACGATGTCTACTTCAAAGCCGCACGTTTCGATGACGAAGGGAAGAAGATTTCGCCTGCTCGAATCACCGTCCAGCACAACGGCATTCTCGTTCAGGACAACTACGTAATCCCAAACAAGACCGGAGCTGGTAAGCCGGAAGGTGCCGAGGCACGTCCCATCAAGCTGCAAGACCACGGTAATCCGGTCGTCTTCCGCAATGTCTGGATCGAGTACCTTGGTGGCCCCACGGTAACCAGCAAGCCAGAAGCGATCGCTACGCCGGAAAAGAACTAGCCACCAGAGCGGTTCACCTCACTGCAAGTCAACATCCCCCTTTCAAGCGTTATCGCTTTTAAGGGGGATTTTCTTTGGCTACGCTTTGCGCTGCAGTGCGACCATGCACATGTCATCGAACTGAGGGCTTTCGGCCATGAACTTGTGGCAGTCGTCGATGATGGCCTTGCTACAGACTTCAACGTCGTCGGTCTTCTGCGAAACGCACTGTAACATGCGTTCCATGCCGTATTGATCACCGTCGGCGTTCATGGCTTCGTTGATACCGTCGGTATAAATGAAGAGCATTTCACCCGGTTCAAGTGTGAAGCGGGCAATGTCGTAGTCCATATCTTCCATGATGCCCAGCGGCAGGCCGATTTCTTCTTCGGCGATCATCGAGCACGTGCCGTCTGACTTCCGCAGGATCGGCGGATTGTGCCCGGCGTTGATGAGGGTCACCTGGTTCGTTTCCGGATGCAGGATCGCAATCGCCAGCGTCACAAACTTATCGGCCGGGGTGTATTCGGCGAAGTTGTTGTTGAGGTGAAATGCCGCTTGCTGAAGATCGGACATCGAAGCCAGGCAATACCGAGCTTCGGCCGACAACTTAGCCATCATCAGCGAGGCTGCGATTCCATGCCCCACAACATCCCCTACGAGAATCGCCGTACCTCCATCGGGAAGGGAAATGTAGTCGTAATAGTCGCCGCCGACTGAATTCGCGGCGAGATAATAGTGATAAAAGTCGTAACCTGGCACCGACGGTTGTTCGGACGGCAAAAATCCAATCTGCACCTGCTTGGCCGTGTGCAGGTCGCGTTCGAAGGCGATCTGCCGAATAGCCTGGTCGTGCAGTTGAGCTCGTTCGATGGCTGCGGCGGCCTGCATCCCGACACTGACAGCGACTTCCAGGTCTTCCTTCTGGAATCGCTTGCGTTGATCGAGCGTATCGATCTGGATCACACCGATCACTTCGTCGTCGGCATTGACCAGGGGAGCACACATGATCGAACGAATTTTGAAGTCCGTGATACTCTGGCTCATCTCGAAGCGAGAGTCCGCGGCTGCGTCAGCCGAAAGGATGGCTTCGCGCGTCTGCATAACATGCTTGACGATCGTTCGGCTGATGCGAATTTCTTCTTCGTCACTCTCTTTGCGGGCCTTGGTCCAGCGGGGGACCATATTTCCAGAGCCGTCCTGCAGGATAATGAAGCCGCGATCGGCTTGCAGGAAGATATGAAACAGGCCTTCGAGAACTTTCGGCAGAACCTCATCGAGCGAGAGTGTCCCGGTCAGACCACGCGTGATCTCGAGCAACGCGTTCAGCTTGACTTCCGGACTGGCCGTCAGGTGAATGGAGCCCGTCTGCGACGAGACCTCAAACTTGGACATGATCGTGGACGTTGCCCCGTCATCGTCCACCATGACGGCACCGAATGCCCCTGGTCCGTCGGCCTTCAGGCCAACGGTCTCATTCGGAGTTGGCTTGACCCCTTCTTGCTTGAATTCGAACGAGATATCGCAAACGCGGATCGTGTCGCCATGCTCCAGCTTATGAGGCTGGGCGATTTGCTCATCGTTAACGAAGGTCCCGTTTCGGCTCTTCAGGTCCTCGATGATAAATCCACGATCGTTGTGCGTTATTTTCGCGTGGTACCGACTGACGGCACCAACTTCCACAACGATATCGCACTCGGGATGTCGACCGAGGGTAAATTCCTCACCAGCGAGGAATATTTTTTTGCCGGAATCTGGGCCATTCAGAGCGACGAGGTAGCTGGACATGCCTTGCGATGATCTCCCGCCAATGTTGCCGGGTCCCAATTGCTGGGACACCATCTCGGAAAAGTTTGAGGGAAACGGTCTTATCGTCCGAAAACGTAAGAATCATTTCTAAGGGGTGCAGCGATAGTCTACCAATTAAGGGAGGCCACTACTATAGTTCGCTGCCTGAATCCCTTGACGCCAGACGACTTAGGCCATAACCTTAATCGCTGCAAAATTACTGGGGAATAGTGTAACGGTAGCACGACAGATTCTGACTCTGTTAGTCTAGGTTCAAATCCTAGTTCCCCAGCTTTGTTGGCTCGCACGAATTGCGAGCTAATTTTTCGCGCGGAATTGATTTCCGCAGATCTGAGATCCCTCTAAGCCCCCGCGTGCTTCCATGGAGCCTACCCCTCACAACGGCCCTCCAGAGGCCGCGAATTCTCCCCCATCGCAGCCGAACCCGGTCGCTTTCTTGCGTCTGTTTCTTTATTGCCTGGTTGCCGCATTTTGTGGTGCCTGGGTCCTTAGCTACTGGACCACGCCCAGCGATAAGCCTTCACTCAATCCCAACGCCGAACCTCGGACGATCACCCCCCGGGGGGATCTGGCCGCCGACGAAAAGTCGACGATCGAATTATTTGAGAATTCTGCCAACTCGGTGGTTTTCATCACGACCTCGCAGCAGGTTCGGATGTACGGAAGTGCCAAAGTTTCCGAAATGGCCACAGGGCAGGGGAGTGGATTCGTCTGGGACGAACAGGGTCATATCGTCACCAATTACCACGTCGTCAAGTCGATCGCCAATGGCTCAGGCACCGCTCGTGTGACCTTCGCCGATGCTTCCACCTATGTGGCCACCATCGTTGGCTCGTCCCCGGAACATGACCTGGCGGTCCTCCAGGTAACCAATTTCCAGGGAGAGGCCTTCCAGCCGATCCAGGTTGGTGAGTCTGCCAATCTTCAGGTTGGCCAAAAAGTTTTTGCGATCGGCAACCCATTCGGTTTCGACCATACACTCACCACCGGGGTCATCAGCGGCTTGGGACGATCGATCGAAGCAGAGGATGGCAGACAGATCGACGACCTGATTCAAACCGATGCGGCCATTAATCCAGGTAACAGCGGGGGGCCTTTGCTGGACAGCAGTGGGCGTCTGATTGGGGTGAATTCGGCAATCTACAGCCCCAGCGGAGCCTACGCCGGAATCGGTTTTGCCATTCCAGTCGATACGGTTAACTCGGTAGTGACCGAGTTGATTCGACATGGACAGATCAAACGTCCTTACCTGGGTGTTCGCGTAGCACCACCGACAATCAATGCTCGTCTGGGCATTGAAGGGGCGCTCGTTGCCGAGATCGTCCCCGGCAGTCCCGCCGAAAAAGCGGGCTTCCAGCCCACGATTATTTCCGCCGACCAGCAAGTGGTGCTGGGTGACTTGATCATTCAAATGGATGATAAGCCGATCAAGAATTTCGGCGATATCGTCCAGAAGTTGTTCGACCACAAAGTCGGCGATACTTTGCGCGTCAAGGTTATCCGTGGGCTGATGACCGACAAGCAGCGTGAAATAGAATTGGATGTCGATCTGGCCGAATCGACCTAGAACCGAATCCGCTTAGCCAAGGAACACCATGAAAGTCTGTCTCTTCGATATCGATGGAACCCTCATCACCACGGGCATGGCCGGCAAAGATGCCATGATCGAGGCGTTTCTGAAAGTTGCCGAGCTAACTCAGTTGGAACATATCTTCCAGGTTAGCGGCAAGACAGACCGAGGCATTTTCGCCGAACTCTACGAACTGCACGGCAAGACACTCAGCGAAGAAGCCTGGCATACGTTCCTCGATGAATACTTAAGCGGACTGGCAACCAACCTTCCCCAGCGGCAAGGGCTCGTGCTGGAAGGGGTCGCCGTGCTGTTGGCGAAGCTCTCTCAGCGGGATGATGTTCTGCTGGGGCTCCTGACGGGGAACGTCGAAAAAGGTGCTGCCCTTAAGCTTGGTCACTACGGAATTCACGAGTACTTTGCATTCGGCGGATTCGGCGATCATCACCCCAACCGCGACGACGTCGCACGAGCCGCACTTGAGGCCGCCGAGGCATTTCACGGTGAAACCATTTCACCGGACGATATCTACGTCATCGGTGACACGCCGAATGATGTGAAGTGTGCCCGGGCTATCGGCGCAAAGGCCGTTGCCGTAGCCACAGGCGTCTTTTCAGAAGAGCAGCTTAAGGCCGCCAAGCCTGATCTTCTGCTCACGAATCTGGCAGATACCGATGCGGTGACTCAGTTTATCTTCGGCTGAGAAATCGTCGGAAACTTAATTGCCTGCGCTCGAGATTACATCCACAATGCTTGCGAAGGCGTCTCATTTTCCGAGAATTAGGGCTTAGCCTGACAACGTTGCCCCACAAGTTTGAAGCAGAATCCATGGCCGCCCCGCGTAGTAAGTCGAATCCCCGTGTTAGCAAGCTCCGTCGCCAACTCAAGCAAAGCGGGGCCGAAGCCCTGTTGGTCACTAACTTCAAAAACGTGACCTACCTGACAGGTTTCACCGGCGACGACAGCTATCTGCTGGTGACCGCCAAGGAAGAGATTCTGTTCAGTGATCCTCGTTATAGCGAGCAACTCGAAGAAGAATGTCCGCATGTGAAGCTCGAAGTTCGCGAGCAAGGCGTCTCGATTCTTGACTCGGTCGCCAAGACAGTCAGTAAGGCCAAGATCGGCAAGCTGGGTATCGAGAGCTCGTCGATGACCGTTCAGTTCTTTAAGAAAGTGGTCGCCAAGCTTCCCCGAGTCGAGATCAAACCGCTCGATGGGCTTGTGGAAGAGCTGCGCGTTATCAAAGACAAAGGGGAAATCGCTCTTACCCGCGATGCTGTCTCGCTGGCCGAGAAAGCGTTTGCCGTCCTGAAAGCAGGTCTCCGCGGTGATCAGACCGAGAAAGAACTGGAAGCACTGCTAACCTACGATATCCAGCGAAACGGCGGCCGCGGCACCAGCTTCCCGCCGATCGTGGGCGTCGGCCCGCGGGCTGCTCGTCCCCATGGCACGCCAGGCATGGTCAAAATGGAAGAAGAGAGCTTCGTTTTGATCGACTGGGGAGCCGACTATCGGTTCTACAAGAGCGACCTCACCCGTGTCCTCTTCTATGGCAAGGTCCCGGCCAAGATGAAGAAGATGTACGAGACTTGCCTGAAAGCCCAGCTGGCCGCGATCGACAAGATTAAACCTGGCGTCATCATGTCCGACGTTGATAAAGCGGCTCGCAGCATCATCGCGAAAGCAGGCTGGGGAAAACAATTCGGACATGGGCTAGGGCATGGTATCGGCCTGGACATCCATGAAGCACCACGTCTGAACTCGCTGAGCGATCGACCTCTGGAACCCGGCATGATCGTCACCGTCGAGCCCGGCATTTACTTCCCAGGCTTTGGCGGTGTTCGGATTGAAGATGACATCCTGGTCACCAAAGATGGGCACGAAGTCCTGACGAGCGTCCCGAAGTCGTTTGAGGAAGCGACGATTTCGATCTAAACCAAGCGTGCATTAACCCTGCCACGTCTTCGGAGCGGCTGAAGTGTGATCGGTTTGAACGGCCGGGGCTCGTTTCATCAGCGCATAGTGGCACTTATAGCCTTTTCCGTAAGGAAATCCGGCCGGGCGGGGGTAGCCGACGTGCCCTTGCAAGTGTTCCAGCTTGTCGCCTACCCAGCGAATGATGCCGTGATGCTCTCGACCGTAGTGCTCGCCAAACTCGATTAATTGATCCAGAAGTGAGTACTCGACGCCACGCCGGATATCGAAACGCCCTCGCTCCAGGCAGGTTTCCCCGTCGAAAGCTTGGTAGCAGTAGCCTTCAAATTCGATGCGTATTTTTCGGAACCAAGGGACGTAAAAAGGAACCTTGTGCCCGTCATCTCCGAAGCTAACGCAATTCCATGCCCCTTGAAGATCCTCAACTGTTGGCCCATGAAAGTCATTCATGACGGGCAACCAATTCAGCGAAATCGGCGATTCGAGCGTTCACAGTGGCAATGTTCGCGTAAAAAAGTCGGCTCACAACCCAACCAAGCCGCCGGTTCGGTTTGGGTAACCGGCCCAATATCCCCGTTAAAGGGCTGGTAATTCTCCCTTATGCTGAAGATGTCTGTCAAATCTTATCCCCGTTTACCCATCTGGACGAAACCTACCCTTATCCCTTACGCTGTAAAGCTTTGCCAAAATACAACTTGACCATATTCCCCTAGCGGATGATCCCGTGGGAGAGAACGAATGTCCGATTCCAAATCGACTTCTAGCAATGTTTTCAACGTCGAGACGGTTCGCTCGCTAGTCGAACTGATGAAGCAGCACGACCTGAGCGAACTTGATCTTCGCGAAGGAGACCAGAAAATCTCGCTCAAGCGAGGTGGTCAGGCTCCGATCTATGCTGCTCCGGCACCCATGCAGGCTGCTCCAATGCCCGTTGCTGCGGCACCAGCTGCCCCTGCTGCGGCTCCTGCAGCCTCAGGTGGTGGCGAAGCTGCCGATGCCAACTTGATTGCCATCAAGAGCCCCATGGTTGGCACCTATTACTCCAAGCCCAAACCGGATGCCGAATCGTTTGCCCGAATTGGCGATCACATTTCGGAAGACTCCGTTGTTTGCATCATCGAAGCGATGAAGGTCTTTAACGAAATCAAAGCCGAAGTCTCCGGCAAGGTCGTCAAGGTTCTGGTCAAGGACGAAGAACCAGTTGAATTCGGGCAGCCGCTGTTCATGGTCGATCCGCAGGGCTAATTCCATCCTCATCTAACCTCGCGCCCAAATAGCGAGGAAGCAGACGTCATGTACAACCGCATCCTGATCGCCAACCGTGGCGAGATCGCTCTACGTATCATTCGTGCCTGTAAAGAACTGGGCATCGAAACGGTCGCTATCTTCAGTGAAGCCGACCGGGACGCCGCCTATTTAAAACTGGCCGACGAAGCCTATTGCGTGGGTCCCGCCAAGAGTGCCCAAAGCTACCTGAAGATCGATCGCGTCATTAGCGCTGCCGAAGTGGGCAACGTCGAAGCGATCCATCCCGGTTATGGCTTCCTGGCCGAGAATGCCGAGTTCAATGACATCTGCCGTAGCTGCAACATCGACTTCATCGGCCCCACGCCGGAAGCGATGGCCAAGCTGGGTGATAAGAACACGGCCCGTAGCATGGCACGCGAAGCGAATGTGCCTGTCGTTCCCGGTTCGGCCGGCTTGATCGAAGACGAAGACGAAGCACTGAAGATTGCTCACGAGATTGGCTTTCCCGTGCTGATCAAAGCAACCGCCGGTGGTGGTGGCCGCGGTATGCGTGTGGCAGCCAACGACCTGGTGCTGAAGAACGCTCTGAATCAGGCTCAAACCGAAGCGGGCGCGGCTTTCGGTAACGCCGGCGTGTACATCGAAAAGTACGTCGAACATCCGCGTCACGTCGAAGTTCAGGTGATCGCCGACCATCATGGCAATGCGGTCCATCTGTTCGAGCGTGAATGCAGTACGCAGCGTCGCCACCAGAAGCTGATCGAAGAGAGCCCCGCTCCGAACCTTTCGCAGAAGACACGCGACGAGATCTGTGCGGCTGCCGTACGGATGATCAAGGCGGCCGACTACCAGAATGCCGGTACCGTCGAGTTCATCGTCGACAAGGACGAAAACTTCTACTTCATCGAAGTGAATGCTCGTATTCAGGTCGAACACTGCGTGACCGAAATGGTCACCGGCGTGGACCTGATCCAAGCTCAAATCCGCGTTGCCTCCGGCGAACCGCTTCCCTGGAAGCAAGAGGACATCAAGCTGCAAGGCGCGGCGATCGAATGTCGTATCAACGCCGAAGACGCTGATAAGAACTTCATGCCATGCCCTGGTAAGATCAACCAGTTGATCGTCCCCGGTGGTCCTGGCGTGCGATTCGACTCGCATGTTTACAGTGGCTACACCGTTCCACCGCATTACGATTCGATGATCGGCAAGCTGCTCGTCCATCGCAACACGCGTGAAGAAGCCATTCGCTGCATGCTGCGTGCACTCGACGAGATCCGCACTGACGGCATCACCACTACGGCAAACTTCCACAAGAAGGTGCTGAACCACTCTGCGTTTGCAGAAGGAAAGATCGACACCACGTTTGTCGAACGAACCTGGTTCTCTTAATCACCTCAAAGCGCGGCTTGAAACGACAAGTCGCGCTATTTGACGGCCAGCGTTGACAAAGCTTTCGCAACAACGGCTGTCGCATTTCTACCAAAATGGCGTTTGGTTGTAACAAACGCTTCCGGCAGCGGTAATTCTCTACGACACCGCGAGTTTTGCCTTCAATTTCGTACCTAACCTGCGAAAATAGTAGGCTCGCCCACCACCCACCCCGTCTAGCCAAGATTTGGTGCTGCTGATGATCTCTCGTCCACTTTTCGTGCTGATCGCCGCTTGTTCCCTGTTCCCGTTTGCGAGCACCGCACTGGCCGATGCCCCAGGTAGCCGGCCCAATATCATTTTCGTGCTGGCCGACGATATGGGCTGGAATCAGCCTGGTTTCAATCATCCTGAAGAGGCCTCGCTAACGCCCAATATGGACAAGCTGGCCGCCGAAGGGATGCGACTCAACGAGTTCTACACGCACAGTGTGTGTGCTCCGACGCGATCGGCGTTTCTTACCGGCCGATACGCATTTCGGACCTGGAGCGACTGGCGCACCGAAGACTTCGGCAAGCCAAGCTATCTGGCCAAGCTGGGGCTCGAACTGGCCCATACCAAGAGTGGTGAACCAACCCGGCGGATTCATGCCCTCGACACCAACGAACGCACCATTGCTGAAGCTTTGCAGGAAGCTGGCTACTTCACGGCCCTGCTGGGCAAGTGGCACCTGGGAGAATGGCTACCGGAGCATCTTCCGATGGGGCAGGGCTTCGACTATCAGTACGGGCACTATGCCTGGGGCATCGACTACTACACCAAGACGATCGTGCATAACGCACCGGCCCGCTATGCCGTGTACGACTGGCATCGCAATCAGCAACCGGTCGACGAAGAGGGCTACGCCACAGATTTGATCGCGGACGAAACCGTTCGACTGATCGAATCTCGCAAGGGTAACGACGAACCATTCTTCATGTACGTCGCGTTCAACGCCGTGCATGGCCCACTGAATCCGCCCCCTGGATTTGAAGGCGATCCGAATTATCCCCTGGCGATTCGCGATGCGATGCTCGAAAGTCTTGATAAAGCCGTGGGACGCATCGAACAGGCCATTGAGAAGAACGGCTTCAAGGAAAACACGCTCTTTGTTTTCGCCAACGACAATGGCCCCGTGCTGGAAGAAATGAGCAAGCCGTTTCGCGGCACCAAGAACACGACCTTCGAAGGAGGCGTTCGCCAGCCATGTGTGATTCGGTGGCCTGGTCATATCGCTCCTGGCACTGCCAAAGATGGCCTGGTTTTTATTGCGGACTTCTTCCCAACCTTCATTACCCTGGCCGGCGGCAACCACAAACAAGAACGCCCGATCGACGGACTGGACATGACCGGGGCGTTCTTCTCTGGCGAGAAGAGCCCGCGTAACGAGATCATTTACGACGTCGCTGGCAGCGTACGATTGCCGACGATTCGACGTGGTGACTTCAAGCTGATGGGAGAAATGCTGTTCAACATTCACGACGATCCTTCCGAGCAAACCAATGTTGCCATCAAGCATCCGCGACTCGTGGCAGAGCTTAGCGAACGACTGGATGTCGTCGGCAAGGAACGCCCACCGCTTGGCGACAAACCGCTGCTGATGGACCCGCCGCTCCCTTATGTTTATGGCGCCAATGAGCAAGACGATGTACCGCAATGGCTGATCGAGAAGGTCGATGCCGTCCGCGCGACACAGCCGAAAGAGTGGGCTCCAGGCGAAACTCCTTGGCCCAAAGCGCCGCAAGGAGCCGAAGCGAGCAAGATGGATGGTCTGCGCGATGAAGTTGTGAAGTAGGTGGAAGTCCCATCGGCGTGCAGGTTACAATCTGCAAATTGCAAGATAGCCTGCTCACCCAAACTAACTTCGTCCCGAGTTCCTCCATGCTGCATCGTCTCTTTGCGCTTGTCGCATTACTTGGTTTCGCTTCTGTCTCCTATGCCCAGGAGGTCTCTTCCTCTGTCGTGCAGCGGCCAGGACTGATCTGCTTTTGGGACTTCCAGAAACCGACCGACAAGGGTTACGTCAGCAGTGGGCCAAATGCTTATGCATTGAAACCCCAGAACGGCCCCATCCAACAAGCCGAGGAAGGGATCTTTGGCTCGAGCTTGAAGATTCGCCAGGGGCAATGGCTATTACTGCCGCGGGAAGATTGTCCCGCGTTAAACTTTCGCGGCAAAGACGAAGTTACGATCGTCGCTTGGATTCAGCGCGAAAGTGAAGCCAACTGGCAGTACATTGCTGGGATGTGGAATGAACGCGACGCGAAGCGGCAATACGCTTTGTTCACTTGCGCTGCCAGCCAAACCAATTTCGAAACGATGGACCGCATTCCCGCCAAGCACCAAACGCATGGCTATGCCTCAGATGTCGGTGGTGCGACGCCCGGCAAGCCCTTTTGCTTTTCCTATGCTTCCGGAAAATTGAAACTTCCCAAAAGCGAGTGGACTATGATCGCCTACACCTACGATCACGAGTTCCTTCGCGTCTACGTCAACGGCAAGCTGGACGAACACCCAGGCTACAATCCATTTCCGTGGAACAAGCCCATCTTTGATGGCGGTGAAGACGGAGCCGATTTCACGGTCGCTCGCCAATGCCTACCGAATTGGCCTCACTACCCAGAGGCCGAGAAACCAATTCGCAAGCAAGGCTTTGGCGGAAAGCTCGGCGGACTAGCCGTCTACAAGAGAGCCTTGTCCGCCGATGAGTTGGAAGCGATCCACGAAGCAACGCTAGGCAACCGGTAAGTTGTAGGCGACTTCCAAGTTGAGAGTTGGTTACAAACCTTCTTGCTCGCGGGCAGCGCGCTGTTGGAGTTGGGCGCGAAGTTCCTCTTTCGACTCGGGCGTCATATCCTTCTGCTGCGCCACCGGCTTACCGCAGCCGGCCAAAGCCGTGCAGGAAATGATGGCAATCAACCCCAGGGGGACGAGCGACTTTTTCAAACGGTCTGCAACGAAGCGCGGATTGGTGAACATGTGGAGACAACTTTCTGGAGTGAAGATTATAGGCAGGAGGGTTCGATCAGCGAGTTCTCGTTGGCCGATCAGTTTTGCGTGTTGATGTCCTTACCATCACGAGTGCCATACGCTTTCCACGCATCTCCGTCGATGGTTTCCGGAAAGAACTGCACACTTCCGTCACACAGCACGGCCAGTGCGCCGCCGGGATGATAGCTACTCGCCGGTGACACGATCTTGTTAAAGTCGCCTGGTACGAACGCTGGCTGATTTGGTGGCAAAATATGGTTGTAGCCAGTTCGCCAGACGGAACCTTCCATCCAAGGAATTCCACGATAGCGCCAGTCTCCGGACCATGGAATGTTGAGCGGTTCCCAATCGAGTTGCATCATTTCATCACGAGCACCAGCAAAGTCCATTGCCGATGGCATGCTGATCTCGAAGGCATCGAAGCGGTTCTTCGGCCCACCTGACGTATTTGCCCCAATCACTACCTCTGCAAAGGCTGCCGTATTACTTAAGCCATCGACGATCTTTCCAAACGTTAACGGTGGAAGCCGCTTTACCGAGGACCCACCTTCGCCGTCCGCTTGAGGACCAAAGACACCATCCCAACCATTGAAGTGGACCCAGCTTCCCCAATTGCAGTGATAACTGGTGGCTCCCTGGCCAACTCCTTCGGCCGGAAATGGATCGCTCGGACACGCAAACCCAGGCGGCTGATTCATACTCAACGTGAAGTTCGGTTCGGTGAACACTCCCAGGGTCAGGTCAGCCTGATCGGCGATGGCCGTTTGCTCCATGAACCCCAACAACATCGCATGGGGCGAGAAGTACGCCACCGCAGAGTATTCGCCGCCCGGGATTTCCTGATGAGCGCTTTCAAAGTTGTGCAGGGCCAGCCCAAACTGCTTGAGGTTATTCGAGCACTCCGATCGACGCGCGGCCTCGCGTGCCTGTTGGACCGCCGGCAAAAGCAAAGCAATCAATACACCAATAATGGCAATAACCACCAAGAGCTCGACGAGGGTGAATGCCCGTCTTCTGATCCATAACAAACCCATTCGTCCATCTCCTGAAATGACAACTTGCGGTGTGAGCAATTCCTGCCCACGGGAATAACACAGATCAAAACGCAAATGAAGAAAGCAGCGAGTGTGCCATTTCCAGGCGAGGTTTTTCCGCTGAGCCACAGCAACCGACGTTAAACCAAGTAAATCTATAGACAATTGAAAAAATTGAGGGTTTCACCCGTGCGGAAGTCGCACCAAGCAGCTACTCCCTAGAGGTGGCAATTGCGTAAGAAAACTTGCTTAACTTGCATGCAAGCTTGCCGGTATATCAAGCGGATATCATGATCTATCAAACCCCCTATTTATGTGCTGTAACGCACTCAGGAGGCTGACAATGCCAGCTCATCACCATGCGGAACAAATCCAATTTCTTGCAGCACTCGATCGCCTGTTAGAAACGCGTCGTGATCTGCCGGGCTGAAGTTCACGGAAAAAAATTTTTCGCTTGGACCACCCATCGCATCCCATGTCATGACGCGGCCAAAGCCAAGGATCACACCGTTAACATGGCAGTAGCGCCCACGAAATCCACAAAGTAATCGAACTCTCGAAACCGCACCCCATCTGGATTGTGGTTAGGTTGAAAACCACCCCATAACGCATAAAATCAGCGGTTCAGACAACTTACTGCAATCGATTCCCCTATGGATTTTGACCATGGCCAACAGCCTTTCCCGTCCTGAACAGCCTGCACATAACTTTAAGCGTGTTGCGATCCTCTTTTCCGGCGGTCCAGCACCCGCTGCGAATGCGGTGATTTCGACTGCGGCCGTTTCGTTTCTGCGAGCTGGCATCGAGGTCGTAGGGGTCTTGAACGGCTACTCGAACTTGATGCAGTTCGGTCCTGATCGCCCGATGGAAGAGGACCGCGACTACATGCTCCTCAACCACAAGGCCCTCAGCCGCAGCCGTGCCAAGCAGGGCATCATGATCGGCACCGCCCGGGCCAACCCTGGCAAGGCGATCTCGCACCCCGATCACCTGAAGGACAAGGAACGCTGCAAGGCCTTCCAAACCACGTACGACGCACTTTGCTCGCTGGGTGTCGACGCCCTGATCTCGATCGGTGGTGACGACACGCTGAAGACTGCCAACAAGTTCAAGTTGTTCCAAGACACGCTGCCCGAAGGCAGCAAGAAGATGCCGGTCGTCCACCTGCCTAAGACGATTGACAACGACTACAACGGCATCGACTTCACGTTCGGCTTCTTTACCGCGGTCGACTTCCTGGCGACTGAAATCCGCACGCTGCTGTACGACGGCGAAGCCTCGAAGGCTTACTTCCTGTGCGAAGCCATGGGCCGTAGTGCTGGCTGGCTGGCATACGGTGCCGCGATCGCCGGCGAAGCTTCGCTGGTGATCAGTGTCGAAGACATCACCGGCGATTACGTCGAGAAAGAATGGGAAGAGGGGGGCAAGATCAAGAAGACGATGAACGTGCCGAAGGTGGTCGATCGCATCGTCAAGACCATGCTTGCCCGCGAAGCTGAAGGCAAAGAGTTTGGCGTGATCGTGCTCGCCGAAGGCTTGGCCGAAATGCTGCCAGACTCTTACCTGGAAGGCGTTGCCCGCGACGATCATGGCCACATTGCCATTACCGACATTCAGTTGGGCCGTACGTTCAGCAAGTGGGTTGCCCAAGCCTACGAAGAAAAGACCGGCCGCAGCCGCAAGGTTACCGGCATTCAGCTGGGTTACGAATCTCGCTGCACCAAGCCACTGGCTTACGACGTAATCCTTGGTAGCCAACTTGGTGTTGGTGCTTACCGGGCATTGGTCGAGAAGAAGCTTAATGGCGTCATGGTTTCGGCCAAGGGTCAGTTCGAGTTGCAGTACGTCGACTTCACCGAGCTGGTCGATCAAGCCAACCTTGTGACGGTCGTTCGTCACATCGAACCAGGCTGCGACTACCAGAAGCTGGCCCGTTTCCTGGAAACCTACGTCAACGACTAAGCTCGTCGACAAGCCAACATCTTTCACCGAAAAGAGGCCGCCAAAGTGCGGCCTCTTTTTATGCCTACCGAATATTGGACATTGACATCCAATTTCACCCGGGATAGACTGACCCTCACAAACAGGACAAGATTATCCAATTTCAACCACCGCCACACTCTGACCAGTCACTAACCCCAAATTGTTCTCTTACCAGGAGATCCTCATGCGTACGTCCCAGGCCGTTGTATGGACGCTGTTCACGGTAATGTTCTTGTTGTCATCGAGTTCGATCAGCCATGGCGAATCACCGAAAGAGGACGCCTCGGTAGAGAGGGCCCGGAAGATGGTGCAAATGATCGACGATATCTACAAAGGGGGCATCGTTCTCATCACTGAGAATTACGTCCATGACGAAGACGATTTGCCCGCCGGTATCGCCTTCAAAAAGCTCTTTGCCTCGGCGGAAGAGAAGGGGTGGCACAAGGTACGTTTGCTCGATGCAACCGATGAGCCGTACAACCCAGAGAACGCCCCTGCCGACCAGTTCGAGAAGGACGCGATTCAAGCCCTGCTGGCCGGCAACTCAGGCTACGAGAAAGTAATCGAACAAGACGGCAAGCGTTACCTTCGCTCTGCCACACCGGTTCCCGTCGTCATGCAGAAGTGCACCATGTGCCACGAACACTACGCCGATGTCAAAGCCGGCTCACCCATCGGCGCCATCAGCTACACCGTGCCGATTGAAGACTAAATCCGCTCCCGAAATCAGATCCGCTTATAGAGGTCGCATTATGCGACCTCTTTTATTTTATATCTGCGCTTTACATGCAGATCGGGCATGCCTTCTCACATAGCCAAATGGCGATTTGGGTAAGACGCAAGTCCCCAACCCAATCCAGTCAGCAAACAATTCCCGGGAATCCAGGAATTATTCATTGACCCCACTCTACTGGGGCGATAAAACGATTTAAGCCAGTAATCGATTAGCTATCTCATCATTATCTCTACTTTCAAATGAGGTCATCAAATGGCGAGTCACGGTCGCAATTCAGGCACAAGACGTGGTTTTACCTTGGTAGAACTTTTGGTCGTCATCGCAATCATCGGGGTATTAATTGCTTTGCTTCTGCCAGCCGTTCAGCAAGCCCGCGAGGCTGCCCGGCGAATGCAGTGCAGCAACAACATGAAGCAGCTGGGTCTTGGAATTCACAATTTCCATGACACCTATGGCTTCGTTCCTCCGGGCGGAGCTGTTGACCAGATTCCTTTCGGCACGCATGCCACGGGAAGTGCTTGGGGAAGCTCTTGGATGGTCTACCTGCTTCCGTTCATCGAACAGAATGTCCTGTACGACAAGTTCAATCTTGGTGGAGGTTCTGGCTGGGGAACGAATGCTGCGAACAATACCGCTGCATCCAAGGGTGTGTTGATCGACGCCTATCTCTGTCCTTCGTCGCCGCTCGATGAGCATTGCGCCGGCCCCAACTCGAATGGCCCGATCATGGCAGCCAGCTACGCAGCCATCTCAGGTGCCGTGAATGGGTTGATTCCCAGTTACACCGAAAGCCGAATCAACACGCCGGGTTCATCCACCGGTTGTTGTTCTGGTGGTATTGCCAGCGGTGGCGGTGTGATGATTCCCAGTGGCAAGCTCGGCCTGGAATCGATCACGGACGGAACATCGAATACGGCAGTCATCGGTGAAATCAGCGACTTCCTGATCACCGCCGACGGCTCGAAGCGTGACTACCGCAACAGTGCTCGGCACGGCTGGATCATCGGCTGGCGTTCGACCGCTTCCCCACCCAACGCCGGCAATGGGGGTGACCTGCGAACCTTCAACATGGTCACGATTCGATATCCCATCAATCAAAAGCAGCGTCCGGGTACCGGATGGCCAGACTGGCCAGGCAACTGTGGCGCGGACGGCATCTGCGACAATGCCAGCACCAACATGCCATTGGTCTCGGCCCACCCAGGCGGCGTAATGACACTGCTTGCCGATGGCTCGGTGCGTTTCCTGCCTGAGACTATGTCGATGGACGTTCAAGGTCGTCTCGTCACACGCGACGACGGCCAGGTCGTTGAACTTCCGTAGTCGTCTCAACCAACTCCCAACAGGGCAACACGCATCGACGTGTTGCCCTCGGCTCATCCAACACCCACCAGAAAGACCATGAATAAATCGTCCATCGTTTTCAGCGTGGCGCTTTTGCTAATGGGAATCGTTTCCCTTGGCTGCAACGGCCAGCGCCCCGTCCCTAAGTCCTATCCCGTTCAAGGAGAGGTCACGCTCGACGGCAAGCCCATGCCATCGGGCGAAGTCGTCTTCGTATCGGTTGCCGAAGGTATTCGCGACACGGTCAAAGTTGCCGACGGAAAGTTCGCGGCAGAAGTCCTTGCCGGCGATCGGAAAATTGAAATCCGTTCGTATGTTGCCCAGGAGGGGAATACCAAGATGTATGGAGCCGACGCAGAGCCGTCGTATGTGAACGTCATCCCTAAGAAGTACAACGAAGAGAGTGAGATCACCGCAACCGTAAAGGAATCGGATGACAACTCGTTTTCCTTCGATGTCACTTCCAACTAACTCGATGTGACCTGCTCGAAGATCGCCAGCTTGTCGGGATTGCGGTAGATAAACAGCGATGCAATCTTGCCGTCGACCACTTCAAAGTGATAGGCGGCAACGATCTTTTCTCCCAGGTAACTGACCACACTCGGTGCTCCATTGAACCAGGCCGGGTGAAAGGTAAGCTTTTGCTCGTGCTGGGCGTTGCGGAAGACTCGAACCATAAAGGTGGTTACCGAGTGGAACCCAGCAATCAGATCTCGCGCGGCACTTACCTTGCCGCCACCGTCGGCATGCAGGACAACATCTTCCGACAAGACATCACGCAGGCGATCTAAGTCTCCGGCGTTGACGGCCTGAAAGAATGCATCGGAGATTCGCTTGATGCCTGCGGGATCGGCTCCACCACGCGGCTTCTCGCCACGCAGATGAACCCTGGCACGCTTGGCCAACTGACGACAATTGGCGGCTTCCAATCCCAAGATCTCGGCGACCTCCTGGAACTCGTAACCGAACAAATCATGCAGAATGAACGCGGCTCGTTCGGCTGGCTTCAAGCGTTCGATCGTCAACATGAGAGCGATCGAAAGCGTTTCATCCAGCTCTGCGCGATCCGCATGGTCATCCAAGATCGGCTCCGGCAGCCAGGGGCCAACGTATTTCTCGCGCTGATATCGGACAGACTTCATGCGATCGAGACACAGCCTAGCGCAAACACGTAGGTACCAACTTCTCGGCGAATCGAGTTCTGGTCGCCCGGCCTGCTCCCAACGCAGATAGGCTTCCTGGGCGATGTCTTCCGCATCGGGCAGACTTCCCAGCATCCGATAGCAGAAACCAATCAGTTCCTGCCGCAAGAGTTCAAATTGATCGCCGGTTACCATCGCGTCGGCTCCTATTGATTCCCAGGTCGTTGCCCAATCTTCAACAAACAACAAATCCTAGAAGTCTAGTTTCGCAAGTTCACATTGGTCGGCCATCCCCATCGCTCGCTTAAGCGTCGGATAAATACGGCAGCCGACGATGACCACGGCGAGTTCCGCAAATGCTTCAATGCCGTAGTGATTGCGGATGCGTTCCATGCGATCGGCGTCGTCGTTTTCATTGCGAATCACGGCCACGGTATGATCGTGGATATCTCGAAGGCCTTGCGTTAGCAAATGGGGATCTTTCACGGCTGCCTTGAGCACGTCTCGATCGATTCCTTGCTCGGCACCCATTTTAAGACTCAAGTTCAAACACGGGCCGCAGTCTTCCGTTTTCATCACAGCAATTTTCGCCACGAAAAACGCATCGAGCGGCAACACCTTATGAAAGTTCGGCATGGCCTGCGCCGCCGCGAATGTTTGGAACGCTTCCGGCGAGTCCTCGAGCAATTGAATAATGTAACCGTTGTCGTAATCAAAGTGTTGAGCGAACTGCTCCAGCGCTGTTCGCGCTTCCAAAGTATCCATGATCGTCCTCGGTTTTCTGGTAGTTCCCGTTGGCACAAGACTCCTCAATTCACTTAACCAGACGAATTGGCTGCCCAATGTGTGACAAGCGATCAACAAAAACGCTTGAATTCAATCGCCATTAGATCGTTTGCTCGGAAAATCTCAGGCGTTAAGATAGGTTCTCACTCCCACCCCAACTGCCTGCCAGAGAATGCCTCATGAAACCAATCACCATCGCCATCATCGCGCTGCTTACCCTTGGATTTGTCGCGTCGACGACTAACGCAGAGCCCCCCAAGTCGCAAATCGCCTTGCCACCCACTCCTGGAAATCCTCGCAACAGCGAAGGGGACGTGGTTCAGCTTAAAAATGGGGATGTGCTTTTGATCTACACGCACTTCTTCGGCGGTTCAGGCGATCATGCCAAGGCCCACTTGGCCAGCCGGATTTCGCACGATGGCGGAGCGACCTGGTCGAAGGAGGATAAGATCGTCGTCCCCAACGAAGGCGGTCTCAACGTCATGTCGGTATCTTTGTTGCGACTCGCCGATGGCCGGTTGGCACTGTTTTACTTACGCAAGAATGCCCACGACGATTGCCGCCCGCAAATGAGAATCAGCGCCGACGAAGGAAAGACCTGGGGCGAAGCGGTCGGCGTGATTTCTGATGAAGATTTCGGCTATTACATTTTGAACAACGATCGTGTCGTTCAGCTCAACAGCGGCCGACTCATCGCGCCGGTCTCGCAACATGTTGGCCCTGGAATGCCGAAACGGAACAATGCTGGGGCAATGCTCGTCTACTACTCCGATGACTTCGGAAAGTCCTGGAAGCGCAGTGCCGCGGCGCCGCGTCCCCCCAAACGCAATGACCGAGACGTGATGACTCAGGAACCGGGAGTGGTCGAGCTTAAGGATGGGCGTCTCATGATGTGGTGCCGAACCGATGCCGGTAGCCAGTTCATTTCCGTCAGCGAGGACAATGGAGCAACCTGGTCGCAACTCGAGCCCTCGAACATGCAGTCTCCCTTATCGCCGGCGACGATCGAACGTATTCCTTCAACCGGTGACCTGCTGCTGATCTGGAATGATCACTCTGACATCGATGCATCCCTTCGTGGCAAGAGAACGCCGCTGAAGTCCGCGATCTCGAAAGACGATGGCAAGACCTGGACGCATGTCAAAACGCTGGAAGACAAGCCAACCGGTTGGTACTGCTACATCGCGTTGGATTTCATCGATGGCCACGCCGTAATGGCCTACTGTGCCGGCGACCGCCGAGAGAACAACGGGCTGGCGGTCACCAATACCCAGCGTTTACCGATCGCTTGGTTTTACGAGTAACGCTGGCGACGTTAGTTCAACTCAAACTCGAACGCGTTGCCTTTGTCAGTGGCGGTTACGGAGGCCGAAAGCCCGGACGACTTGTAGTTGCCGTACTTCTGTGGCAGATGATGGATCGTCTTGATCTCGGCCTGGGACATGGGATCGTTGAGGTCGGCTTCTTTGATCACTTCGATCTCGTCCTTGCTGATCTTGACGCGATGCTCGCCCAGCACTGCGCCGTCTCCACGGTCAAACGTTGTTAGCACAGCGACACCTTCGGCATTGGTTGTACCTGAGGCACTTCGCTGCTGGTCGACCGAACTGAATGAAACCCGTGCCCCTTCAACCGGCTGTCCATCCTGGGTCACCTTCGCGGTTGCAGGACAAACGTCGATACCAGGGTTGTGGCTAACCTCGTTCGGGCCACATCCGATGGCCGAGGCAAACAAAAGACACGCCAATGCCAAAAACGACACGGTACGCATTGCAAACACCTTGTAGGAAAGAAGAGCCAGGGCAAACCCGTCTACCCTGGCTGTGGAATGTTTCGGAACGAATGAGCCAGTCCTGCGTTATTCAAGTGGTCGCGATTCGCCACCGTTGATACTTCCTAGCGCTCCCCAAACGCCATAAGGACTTTGACCTGATGCGACTTGCGGCTGGGTCAAGTCGCCAGTGTCGATCGTTTCCGGAATGAAGCGCACCGAGGCGTCTGCCAACAACCCATTCACGCCGCCAGGATGATAGCTGGTCGGGGTAACCAAGGCGTCGTCTGTGTTTTCGCTCGTGCCTGACCAGCAAGACGGACTATTGGGTGGAAGAATGGTCGAAATGGAAGAGAACGGCGGAAGACGATCGTTCCAACGCTGAGATGCTCGATTGCTCGAACCGCCTGCGTATTCCCTGCGGTTCGTGGTCGAAACCTGATCGCGACACACGGTGGGATCGGAGGTGAAAGCCACCCCCGTAGCTTGCCCTTGAAGAACCAGTCTCGCATTGGTGCCTGTTGAACGTTCGGCCATCATCAACGTGTTGCTCGTACCATCGGTGATGTCGCGAAACTTCTTTTTCACCTTGTCGTCGAAGATCCCACGATGAGGATTGTCCGGCGTGTAAACGTCGGCGTAAGAATCACCGATCGAAAACTTGTAATTGCAAGGGGCGTTGCCGTTGCTGATGATCGAATCGCTGCTGCCGGGATCGGTAGGGCAGGCCAAAGCTTCCAAGCGGACATCCCATGGATCGAACGCATCCCACGGATAAGGTGCCGTCGCCAGGCCATGATTCTTGATCTGCTCGGCCAGCGCATTTTGTTCCAAAAACGGCAAGAGCGCGATCATCCCGCTGACACGGTCACTGTATGGACCTTCCAGACGTCCCTTCTTAGGAAAGTGCTGATAGGTGTCGTGATGATTGTGCAGCGCAAGCCCTAATTGCTTTAGCTTGTTCTGGCACTCCATACGACGAGCCGCTTCGCGTGCTTGCTGAACGGCTGGCAGTAACAGGGCGATCAACACACCGATGATGGCAATAACGACCAAGAGTTCGACCAGCGTGAAACCACGCTGACGATGCGAGTGGGACAACATAATCTGTTCCTATGGGGGTGACTCAGAAAGCAGAAGGAAGGATGGCTTTGCTAAGCAAAAAAGGCGGGCATGATCCATTGAGGTTGCCACAAGACAGTGGCGAAAGGATCAATGAACGATCAAACGCCCTAACATCGAGAGAGCGTTGATCGTTTTGCCATCCTATCTGAGACCGCAGAACACGGCAAGAATCTAAGGCGAACTTAGATTTATTATATTTTTAACGAAGAATATGTTGGCGCTGTGTATTTAACTAACTCGCGGCAAGCGAATCGATTACAGCTTTTCCATCATCTTCTTGGCGATTGAGCGTGCCTGACCGCGACCCGTCTTTTCCAGCTGATCGTAATCCTTCTGCAACTGGGCAGCCTTGTCAGGATCTTCTTCGCTGATGCGGGTAATGTTCTCTTGAATGGTCATCATCTCACTGCCAACTTGTCCCGAGTCGACGATGTACTGGAGGTCCTTACGAATCAGTTCGGACGGAGGTGTGGTGTTTTCTGGAACCGGGGTGCTGCCCGGGCCACACCCCACAAACGCAGAAACCAAGAAGCCAAGAAACGCCATTCGAAATAGCAGGGACATGAAATTGATCCTTGAAACAAATAGACAGCGGAAGAATTCAGGCAGGCAAAGCTTGGCAAGACGGATAACGAAAGCGGCGAACAAGTCTCCCTGTACGCCGCTGGTTTGAAATCATTTTGGATATCAATCACACGCCAGCCGAAGCTTCTTAACTAAGGCAGTTCGATTACCTGGCCATCACTGCGGCCACCAAAATTCTGCCAAGTTCTCAGATCGATGGTTTCAGGAATGAAACGGGCCGAAGCGTCACCGACTGCGACGAGAACGCCACCAGGGTGTCGGCTTCGCGGTGCATAGACCCCGTCCCGATCTGATGCGAATCCACTTCCGCTGGTTTGACAATTCGGGTATCGCCAATTGGGAGGAGCGAGCGTATTGAAGATGGTCTGAGATGGCAGGCCGGTAATCCAATACTGTCCGTTGGAACCATTGTGATCCGTGATCGCTTCACAAGCTTGACCGAACGTATCAAGATCGGCCTGGCTGGGAAACTGATTCCAGCTAACGGACGAACCCTTACGTGGTTCCGAAGAATTCCCGTTCATCAGGCTCGAACCATTGTTATCGCCGACGAGACCTTCCGACATCATGAGCGTGTTACTAAGGCCATCGGTGATGTCCCTCATAGCCGTCTCGACACCTGGCTGAGTGTGATCTTTTTGAGGTCCGCGAAACATCCCGTTTTGATTACCATGACTATCGTAGCTACGAGTTGCTCCCACGCTTACGCCATAGTTACAGCCAGGGCTGCCGGATGGGTATTCGCCATCCGATGGGCACAGGAATGCGTCAACCTTGGTGTTACGCTGGGCAACACTTTGCCAAATGATTCGGAATCGATCCGATGAATTGACAAGCTGATCATGCAGCGCGTTTTGCTCGATAAATGGGAGAATCTGAACCCACGCGCTGTACGCTCGGTACGTGTATCCGGGGTCGTCGGCGGGCGTGTATGCCGAGGCAGGAAACGAATTGTGGGTGTCGTGATAGTTGTGCATCGCCAAGCCAAGCTGCTTGAAGTTATTCGAGCAACTCATTCGCCGCGCGGCTTCACGGGCTTGCTGGACTGCGGGAAGTAAAAGGGCAATGAGAACGCCAATAATGGCGATCACGACCAGCAGTTCCACCAAAGTGAAAGCTGAACGTTTAGCGTTGGGCATGGCTAGGGTATCCAAGCGTGGGGAAGGGTGGGATAAAAAAATTGGCCCAGGAGGGCCAGTGGAATTTGGGGTAGGGATCATGACGAAAAACGTCAAAAATCTCCTTGAATACTAGACTTTATACCGCGAATTGTCAATTCAGCACCCCTCTCATAGACCCCTGGCCCAAGTCATAACTCCTTTCGCATCCGAGCCTTAAAGGCCCACCACGAATCGCATCAATATCGATTTACCTATCTGGCAAACCCAATACATGATCGAGTCGGCCCCCGCGAGCGGACCGACCACGAGCGTATGCCACGCCTACGAGCAGGCGTTTGCTACGAGCAGAGCAATCTCAAGATTGATCGGGGCGAAGAGCTTTGCTCGCTACTTCGCCTGGAACAAGAACGTTCCCTTCTTGTTGCCTGCGATGATGTCGACCTTGCCGTCGGTGTTCACGTCGTTCAGCGTGATCTGACGGCCCGTGCCGCTGTTGTCGTCGACGACGATCGGCTGGAAGCTTATCTGGTCTTGGTCCGAGCGAACCGTCTGGAAGACCACCAGCACAGCGGGATCTTTCGCACCGGGATCGTGGCCGTTGTGGGCCCAGTAGCACTTGCCGGTGACGATGTCCTTCAGGCCATCACCATTCATGTCGGCTAACTCCACCGCGTGAAGCTGACTGAAGACCAGTTCGCTGACCGACTTCTCTGGCGTACCCATGATTTCGTGCTGGGTGAATTGAATCTCGCCGTTGTCGCCCTTAGTTTGTTCGTGCCACACAAGACCGTAGCGATGGCCATGCAGGCTGGTCACGACATCGTTATCGCCATCTCCATCAAGGTCGTACGCATGGATGCCTGCTCCGCCGGGGGCGAAACGATAAGCGTGTTTCTTCCAAGGAGTCGTGCCGTCCCAGTTTTCCGGCTGTTCCCACCAACCCTCTGGCATAAGGAAGTCTTGTCGACCGTCTCCGTTGATGTCACCGACACCGAGCCCATGCTGGTAGCGGCCCCAACCTTGCTTTTCGGAAATGGGCGTCCACTCCCAACGCTGCGTCGGATCCTTCTCGCTGGGGTTGGCATAGCCGAGCTGACCTTCAAAGTGACAAATCAGTTCTGGCTTGCCATCTCCGGTGATATCCAGAAAGGCAGGAGCTTCGTTGTCGACCGCTGGAAATGCGAAGTGTTTCTTCCACGGCTCGCCTGATTGGCTGTTCTCGTACCAATGGGCTGGCGTGCCAGGCAAGCCGACGACCAGGACATCGTCGAAGCCATCGCCGTTGAAATCACCCACGTACGAGAAGAAGTTATCCGAGTAACCCCGGTCGTTGGGAAATGCCTTGCCATCGTAGAACGTGTGCTTGGTTTTAAAGTCAGGGCCGGCGAACCAATTGGGCCCGCAGACGATGTCGGTCTTGCCATCTTTGTTGAAGTCGCCAATCGAAGCACCTTCGGCGAAGTACTCTTCGGTCAGACGCGTCTTCTCGAAGTTTGGCTGCTTGGCTTCTTCAGCCAAAAGCGAACCAGTGCAAAGCAAGAGGGCAGGGGAGAGCAGTAGCAGGCGAGATAGCATGAGAAGGGGACTCCAGGCAGGCACAAGGGTTATCGACTTGAGGCCTTATTGTCCCACCCAACCGCTGACGTGTCACGCGATAATTTGCATGTTTTTATGACACGGGTAGAGCTAGTCTTCGCTGTGCGTACCGGCCTGGGCCTTTTCTTCGCGTAGCCGGCGTACTTCTTCCTCCAAAGCCCGGCGACTGGCGATTCGCTCGTCGCGCAGCGAGAGGATGTAGTTCTTGGTCGCAAAGCCATCGAGACCGGCCAACACCACAATCCGCAGCAGCAGCAGGGAAACGCAGGCCCAGTAAAGAACGTAGAGGATATTCACCGGGATGACATTGCTGAACAGAAAGGCCACGGCAATCAGCACGATCGTGTGGGTCACCTTCGTTCGCCGACGCACCTGCGAAAAAAGGAACTCGCGTTTGCGGTCGTCCCAGTCGGTGTGCTTTTCGATCATCTTGATCGTATGCTGATGCTGCGTATGCATCATCCACGCGACAATGATCAAGACGAAAGCAATGAGTGATGTGGCGAAGAGCATGTACGAGTGCCTGCCCGGTGCGAGTACGGCGTAATTATTCGACTTCTTGCAGCCAGGTTAGCACCACTTTCCCAACTTTGGCCAGGGAGGCGGCCGAACAGTTCTCAGGCACGTCCTGCTGCGTATGCCAATATTTTGGTCCATAGCCCGGACTTGGGAAGTCGAAATCGATAATATCGATGATCGGAATCCCGCCGATATCGTGCAAGGGGACATGGTCGTCATTGATCGTATGTCGTGGCCTGCGAACGAATTCCGGAATATTCAGCCGGTTTGCCACGCGCCAGATATCAATCACCAACGGTCGGGTATCTTTCCAGGACAGGCTGTTGCGTTCCTGGTAAATCTGCAGATCCTTGTCGCCCACCATGTCGAGCAGAATGCCCCACTTGTACTGAAAATTGATGTCGGCGCTACGATATTTCTGGGCGAGATAGGTAGACCCGAGAAAGAACGGATCGCGTTCCTTATCGAAGATGAACTCTTCCGCATCAAGAAAGACCACGTCGATACCGTACTTGGTATCGAGCTGGCCCAGGTGCCGAGTCAACTCCATCAGTGCCGCGGCACCACTAGCTCCGTCGTTGGCCCCCAGGAACGGGGCCTTCGGGTTATCTGGGTCTTCGTCGGCGTAAGGACGAGTATCGTAGTGGCAACAAAGCAAGATTCGCTCGGTTCGATCAGGATGAAAGCGACCGAACAGGTTAGTAAGCGTGACCGGCTGACCTGTTTCCGGATGACGAACTTCCCACGACTGCTTCACCACCGTGGCCCCGTGCTGGGACAGGTGATCCTCGATCATCTGTTGTTGTTTCTGCATCGCAGGGCTACCGCTGACGCGCGGCCCCAGGGCACAGATATCTTTCAGATGCTCGTACGCTTTCTCCCCGTCAAAGGGAAGGTATCGCGAGAGGTCCTCGGGTCCGTTCACGTTCGCGGCCGGAGGTGCCGGATCGCCGCCACTGTTGAGCGCGAGCATCACGACAATCGCGATCACGCCGATCATTCCAGCGACGAGCGTACTCCAAAGTGGGATCCGTTGTTCTTGCTGATCGGACGGCAAAGTGAGGCTCGGTTGGGGCACAGAAAAAGTCCAGGTTACGCAGCTTTAGGATGCCGCATATTGAGCAAGATGTCTACCTGACTCAGGACGTCCACCGTCGGAATTGCCTGCATTGCCTCGTTTCCGGCCCGGCGTCGTTTACGGCAGGAAAGGGGATCGTGCATGTTTTGGATGGTCCGGTGGATGCCGCGACAAGGACTATAGTACTCTGCCTTGGTCACGCCGAACAAGGAAATGGTAGGCGTTTCGAGTGCTACGCCGAAGTGCAAAGGCCCCGTATCACCGCTGACAAGCAGCTTGGCGTGACGGATCGTTTCTTTCATCTCCGCGATCGACATTTTGGGCAGAATCGTGACGCTATGCGGGGCGATCGAACGAGCCGTTTCGGCAGCCTGTTTGGCGTATTCGAACTCCTTGTCGCTTCCCCACAGCAGCAGACTCGGTATCTCGTACCGCATGAACAGGTCTGCCGCCACCTCGCCAAAGCGGGCCGGGACCCATGTTTTCGAGTACCACCCGGCACCCACGTTCAACACCGCATAGCGATCGCTCGAGATGACCGGCACTCGGCTGGCGATGGCCTGGTGGGCGACTTGGTCGTAGGGCATCTGAAACTCAAGGGCCGGCTTCGTGATTCCCAGCGGCTCGAGCAGTTCCAGGTAGCGCTCGGCAATATATTTCGCGGAAGGAGCGATTCGCGTACCTGCCAGGTTGGGGGCAATTTCGCGAGATTGTCCTCGCGTGAAGGTGATCTGTTGCGTCCGCCCGGACAGCCATCCAGCTACCGCACTCTTGGTCAGACCTTGTACATCAAGCACGATCTCGAACTTATGTCGCGAAAGGGCACGCCGCAATCGATTGATTTCGACCGGCTTGGTGAGCCAGCCTTTTTCGACGGTAAACAGGAAGTTGAGATCGGTCCGATCCGCGAGTACCTTTGAGGCCGCCGGCTCGGCAACCCAGCCAATTTGAGCCGCGGGATAAGCCTTTCGCAGCGCACACAGCACTGGTAGCGTAAGGACGGTATCTCCCAGAGCACTAAGGCGAGTGATAAGAATGCGTGGGGCAGGTGATAGCATGGGCTTCGACAACTCCTTTTGTCGCGTGCCAGTTCAGGCGGCACGGATGCGGAGCGTATCGTAGGGGCAATCGACCTGCGGTGGCAATAGAGGTTCGGCCGTCATCCGCTTATTAATAGATTTCGCGGAGCTGCCACTTTCCGAGGGTCACGTCCAACTCTTTGGTCTCCGTCCCTCGAACGGCGATCATTTTCACCTTGTCGCCTGCTTTCTTATCTTGCAGCAACTCGATCAAGTGCATGAACCCTTGGACCTTCACCCCGTTGACTTCCACCACGGTGTCGCCGCCACGCAGGCCAGCTTTGTAGGCACCCGTATCCTGGTCGACACTCTGCACAACGCATGGGCCCCGATTACCATCGCTGGGACCACGCACACCGAGAAAACCACCGCTACGGAACTTGAGTCCATCCGGCAGCACGCCTGGCAGCGCCGAGCGAATTCGCTCCTGCTCGGCGACGTCCTTGAAGACCTCTTTGCCGTCGACCACCATGCCAAACATTTCCACATGATGCAGCGAAGTCATCTTCTTCAGCAGGGGAGCCGGCGACGACTTCAAATTCAAATAGTACAGCCGCAGCCAATCGATCTTATGCATGATTGGTTCCAACTCGCGCAGCATTTCGATATCGACAGGGCCATCTTTGATCGTCATCAGATGAACGTTGGGCATCTTGGCGATCTCGGCAAACCAATCCGCCGTGATTTTATCGTTTTCGATCTGTACGTCTTCAATGAAGCCCAGGTGCTGCAAGTAGTGAAGTTCCTTGGCCGAGCCGGTGTAGTCGTTGGTAATCCAAATCCCAGGCCCTTCATCCAGCGTCTGAAACCCTTGCTGCGGGGCGTAACTGGTGAACTTCACTCCCAGGCCGCTCAGAATACGAATCGCACGTTCGCGTTGAAGTGGCTCGATTCGCTTGAGCACATCGCCGGCATAGGCGCCGACACGATCGTTCTCGGTCGCCGCGACCAGGGCCAGCTTGGCACTTGCTTCGATCTCGGTCTCGATATCATCCCCAATGGCAAATGCCCGCAGCACGTGGATACAACGAAAGGCCTTTTCCAGACTGCCGGATCGCACCGCATCGGCCAAAGGTCCAATGGCAGCCTGGTGGGCACCAATCAGTTTCTGCGTCGCATTTTCGCGCAAGAGAAACTTGTCGCTGTCGAGCTGATCGATCCACGACGTGATCTCCGCCGAGGTCGGTGGCTGTTTGGCTGGAGCTCCCTCAGAGGGCTCGGCCCCGTAGGCAGCCGGCGCAAGCATCATGCCGCCCCAAATCAGGCAACCCAACAGACTTAGTGTTCGACAACGTGTCACGAGCGATCTCGGTTTAGGGGACGACGACAGATGAGGCATGTTCTGCTATTGTGGGAAGATATGGCCAATTATTCCAGGGCAAAACCAATTTCCCGCCCCTTGCATAATCTCTGTTGATCAACATGACCGCTGCCGATCTGGCCTCATTTCAATATAGCTTGCTCGACTTCGGCTCGGGTCGAAAGTTAGAACAATTCGGATCGGTCGTTCTCGATCGGTATTCTCCGTCTGCCGAAGGATTTAAGGCCACCAAGCCCAATCTCTGGTCGCAGGCCATCGCCAAGTACGTACGCCGAACCGAAACCCAGGGCGACTGGCTCGACGCCGACCGCTTGCCTGCCACTTGGGAAGTTACCGCCGGTCCGCTGAAATTTCGCTTGAAAACAACCAAGTTCGGTCACTTGGGTCTCTTCCCCGAACAGTTTGCCAACTGGAAGTGGCTAACGCAAACCTGCCAGGAAAGCTCACGCCCGCTGCGAATACTCAACTTGTTCGCCTATACCGGTGGGTCTTCGCTGGCATGTGCTTTGGGAGGAGCCGAAGTCACGCATGTCGATGCGGCCGCCAACGTGGTGAAATGGGCGCGAGCCAACGCCGAGCTTTCCGACATGGCCGACGCCCCCATTCGCTGGATCACCGAAGATGCCCGCAAGTTCGTCAAACGCGAAATCAAACGGGGCAACACGTACGACGGCGTCATCCTCGATCCGCCCAGCTATGGTCACGGATCGAAGGGGGAAGTCTGGCGTATCAGCAAACACCTTCCGCTGTTGATGGGCTACCTGAACGAGCTTCTGGCCGAAGATCCCAAGCTGGTTCTGCTGACCTGCCATTCGCCAGGCTACGAAGACGACACGCTCCAGCATATGATCGACGAAGCGTTTCCCAGCATTTCCCGCCGGCAGATTGAAGCCGGACCGTTGACCATCCCCGATCGCAACGGACGCCACCTGCCCAGCGGGTACTACGCGAGTTTTGCCAACGTCTAGGAGAAACTCACTATGGAAATCATCCGTTCGCTCCAAAACGCTCAGATCAAATCGGCTGTAAAGCTTCGTGACCGACGTGGCCGCGCGCAGCAGGGACGCACCGTGATTGATGGCCTCCGCGAAATTCGCCGTGCTCTTCAATCAGGCTTTCCGATCGAAACGATCTTCGTCTTTCCAGAAGCCATCTCCGGTCCTGAGTCTGCCTACTTTGAACAAGTTCTGACCGACTACGACGACATCCCGATCGTGCACGTGACGCGCGAAGTCATGGAGAAACTGGCCTTCGGTCAACGCGTCGAAGGAGCGGTTGCCGTCGCGAAGATTGCAGAGAAAAAGCTTGCCGACGTTGTTCTTCCCGAATGCCCGCTGGTCGTCGTCATCGAACAGGTCGAGAAGCCGGGCAATGTTGGAGCCATCTTGCGAACGATGGACGCCGTAGGAGCGGATGTCTTGATTTCAGCGGACGGTCGCACCGATTTGTTCAACCCCAACGCGATTCGCGCCAGCCTGGGTACGATCTTTTCGGCAACCGTCGTCGATGCGACCTCGGAAGAGACGATCGCGTTTCTGAAGGACAACCAGTTCCAAATCTATGCCGCCCGCGTCGATGGGTCGGTACCCTATACCACGGTCGACATGAAACAGGCCACCGCGCTGGTGCTGGGCAGCGAAGCCCACGGCTTGAGTGACAAATGGCACCAGGCAGGGATCGTCAATATCCACCTGCCGATGCAGGGCATTGCAGACAGTTTGAACGTCTCGACCACCGCGGCTGTTCTCCTGTATGAGACGCTGCGGCAGCGGACTTCACCTTAGCCCTGCGTCTGAATCATCGCGGCCTTGAGCGTATTCTCCATCAGCATCGTGACGGTCAGCCTTCCGACGCCGCCGGGCACCGGGGTCACAGCTCCTGCAACCTCCAGCAGCGCGTCGTAGTCGACATCGCCGCAGAGACCATCTTCGGTGCGGTTGATGCCCACATCCACAACCACCGCACCTGGCTTGACCATGTCGGCGGTCACAAACTTGGCGACGCCGATCGCGGCCACCAAAATGTCGGCCTGAAGAGTCAGTTCCTTCAGATTCGGTGTGCGGCTATGGGCAACGGTAACCGTCGCATTCGCGTAGTCGGAACCGCACGTCTCGCTGGTTCGCTGCATGAGCATTAACGCCAACGGCTTGCCGACAATATCGCTGCGGCCAAGAATTACTACGTTCTTCCCGGCGGTCGGCAGATCGAAGTGCTTCAAAATCTGGACGACACCATGCGGCGTACACGGCAAAAAGTTGGGTCGTCCCTGAGAAAGTAGACCGACGTTGCTGGGATGAAAACAGTCGACATCCTTCCGAGGATCGATCGCATCCAACACCTCGGAGGCATCCAGATGCTTCGGAAGCGGCAGCTGAACCAATATGCCGCTGACACTGTCGTCTTGGTTAAGCTGCTCGACCAAGGCCAGAAGTTCCGCTTGCGTAATGTCGTCTGGCTTACGGAAAAGTTGGCTCGTCATGCCTACCTTTTGACAGGCCCGTTCCTTGTTTCGCACGTAAACCTGGCTGGCCGGGTCTTCCCCAACCAAAACCGCTGCCAAACAAGGAGTTACGCCCGTTTTTGCCTTGAACTGTTCAACCCGCTGGGCGATATCGTCTTGCAAAGCGGCGGAGACCGTTTTTCCATCCAGAATCGTCGCAGTCACAGGGAACCTCGCTAGGTCAGGTGTCAGGCACATGGGAGAGAACGGGACCCATTTTATAAGCCGACACCCCCGCGCAAACTACCACCTTAAAGCGATTCCGGTCCCTTCGCCCCACTCATCAGGGGACAGGTTACCGATGCCCAGTGTTAACTTGGGCAATATCGATCAGCGAATCAGCGTCAAATTGACGCATTACGAAGAATTGAAGGAATGTGTATATTAGGCGCGTTGTCCCCCGTTTTGGCCGGATTGCCTAAGACTGGGGACTTTCAGCGTGCCGAAGTACTGTATTTTCGCAGGCCAATCCTCCTGCCACCTACTTACCCACAATAACTTAGCTCTATGGCTTCCACTGATAACAAGCTGAGCCCGGTTGAGGGCATCAAAGACGAAAGCAACTACCTTCGCGGCAACATCGAAGCTGAATTCGCGGACGGAACCGACCATTTCAGCAAAGAGAGCATCCAGCTGATCAAACACTTCGGGATGTATCAGCAAGATGACCGCGACGCTCGAGCAGCGAACCGAGCCAAAGGTGGTGGCAAAGATTACATCATGATGATCCGCACCCGGCTGCCGGCTGGTCTTCTGACCGGCAAGCAGTTGATGGAAGAGCTGGATCTGTGCGACGACATCGGCAACGGCACTCTCCGCATCACCAGCCGTCAGGCCACGCAGTTCCACGGCATCCAGAAGGGTGACGTGCGTCAGTTGATGCAGCGTATGAAGGGCGTCGGTCTCACCACGCTCGGTGCTTGCGGCGACGTCAACCGAAACGTCATGTGCTGCCCGGCTCCGTTCAAGAACAACCAGCTGCACGACCAGATCCAACAGACGTCGTTTGCCATCGCGGACCACTTTGCTCCACGCACGGGTGCCTACCGCGAGATCTTCCTGCAAGATCCGGAAACCGGCGAGAAGACTCGCGTCGACGAGAACGGCAACGAAATCGTTGAACCGATCTACGGCAAGCATTACCTGCCGCGTAAGTTCAAGATGGGCATCTGCCTGCCGGAAGACAACTGCATCGATGTCTACACCCAGGACCTGGGCATGATCGCCATCCACGAAGGTGGCAAGATCCTCGGTTACAACATCCTGGTTGGTGGCGGCATGGGCCGCACGCCAAGTGCCGACAAGACCTACCCAGCACTGGGCATGAAGCTGACCTACGTTTCGCCAGAAGACCTGATCGGTGTCTGCGAAGCCGTCGTCAAGGTTCAGCGCGACTTTGGTAACCGGGAAGACCGCAAGGTTGCTCGCTTGAAGTACACCGTCCGCAACATGGGTCTTCCGGAGTTCAAGAAGAAGGTCGAAGAATACTTCGGTCGTGAACTCCCAGAACCACACGAAGCGGACGTTACCGACTTCGACGACCACAAAGGCTGGTCGGCCCAGGGAGACGGCAAGTGGTTCTATGGCCTCAATGTCGAGAACGGCCGTATCGCCGACTTCGACGATTGCAAGCTGAAGACCGCCATTCGTGAAGTCTGCACGACCCTCAACCCAGGCATCCACTTCACCGGCCATCAAGACATCATCTTTAGCGACATCGCCGAAGAAGATAAGTCGAAGCTGGAAGAGATCCTGAAGAAGCACAACGTCGTGCTGACCGAAGAGATCAGCAACACGCTGCGTTGGTCGATGGCTTGTGTCGCGTGGCCAACGTGTGGTCTTTCGATTACCGAAAGCGAACGGGCCCTGCCTGGCATGGTCGATGACCTGGAGAAGGAAGTCGCCAAGCTCGGTCTGCAGGACGAGAAGTTCACCCTGCGAATGACCGGTTGCCCCAACGGCTGTGCTCGCCCCTACAACAGCGACATCGGCCTGGTCGGACGTGCCAAGGAAAAGTACACGATGTTCCTCGGCGGCCGCCTGCTCGGTAACCGCTTGAGCTACATCTATAAAGACATGGTCCCTGCCGACGAAGTGGTGCCGGAACTGGTGAAGGTCTTCACCGTGTTCAAAGAGCAACGCAACGAAGGGGAAAGCCTGGGCGACTTCTGCGATCGCCTCGGTCAGGAAAAGCTTCTGGAAGCCACCGGCGGCTAAGGCATTCGATTGTGCGACCAACCATTCGAGTTGCTCGCAGAAAGAGAATAAAATGCAGCACTACGAGATCGTGGTGCTGCATTTTTTTTGTGTCTCTATCGGCGGCTTAACATGAATATGAGCGAGACAAACGGTTGTTTGATGCTGTTTTTCTCGGCGCTCACGATAGGAATTCTTATCGCGTTGACCGCATTCCCGATTCTTTTGGGAGTCATGTTCGTCGACGCTTTCGTGATTGATTTTGTCGACGCGTCTTCCGATTGGCAAAGGAGCCTTACTTCCGGAATTATTGTGGGAGCATCAGTACCCATTGCCATTGGCGAATTTGCTTTGATTCTACGTGCGATCGATAAGAGAGCCTCGCAGCGTTTGGTACGTCAGCCCAACGACTAAGAAGTCACCACAGTCTCGACCGCGCCCAGATGTTCTTTCTCGATCGCAAAGTTGCGGAAGCGGATCGTGTGGGCGTCGTCAAACCACTTCTGAATCACCGGCAGCTGACCGTCGTCCATGCAAGGCGAAACGGTAAACAGCTTGCCGAAGACTTCGCTGCCGATCTCACCATCTTCGACAATCACGCGGCCGGCCTGCACCACGTAGCGTGGGCGTTGGAACATCTCGGTGCGGTTGGTGCTGGGCGTGTAGATCGTGACGTCCGCGTCGGCACCTTCGCCCAGGTGTCCCTTGTGGGTCAGCCCCAACAGCTTGGCCGGGGCAGCCCGGGTGATGATCGCGATGTCGTTGAGCGAGTACTCACGATCGAGCTCGGCCAGCGTTGTGCGTTCGCCCAGCAGCTTATGCATCTTGCTGATCGCTTCGCGGCGGAAGGCCGAATCCATCAAGAGGTGGATCACTTCCGGATAGCGGAACACGGCACCACCGTTGGGATGATCGCTACTCATGGCGATTCGCCACGGGTCTTCAATCAGCAAGTACCACTCCAGCGCGGCCGCCCACTGCACGGCATGCACCAGCGTCTTCTTCGGCTGGAACTCCATTGGGATCACGCCGCAGCTCGCTTCCAACTCGCTATCGGCCGCGTACCAGCGATTGCCGCTCAGCTTGGACAGGAAGTAACCGAACGGAGCATCCCCCGTGATGCCCAGCGTCTTGCCGGGATTCACGTGGCCGACGTCGATCGAAATATTCGGGTTGGCGTTCACATACTCGGCCAAACGAGCCGCATCCGAGCGGAAGCTGGACGGGTCATTCTCGTCGCCGGCGTAGCTATGAAACTGCGTGTGAGCGAAGTGTCCGCGATGTCCATCGAGGGCCTGCATCGTACGCAGGGTGGTCTCGCTATTGCCTGGCACACCCAGATTGTTGCAGTGAATGTGCACGGCGTGCGGCAAGTTCAATCGATCGACCGAGGCCGCCAGGTTCCGCACGATTGCCCTGGGCGAAACTCCGAAGCCTGGGACTGGCTCGTCCAACTGCTGGACCGACTTACGGCTGATCTGCTTCCAGTTCTCGACGCCGCCAGGGTTCACGATCTTCACGGCGTAGCCATGCGTCGAACCGAGAGCCCACGCCAGGTAGGCATCCAGGCAATCACTTCGCTCTTCGCGAATGCGGTCCATGACGAACTGGTTGTTGCCGAACAGCAGGTAGAAACCTTTGTCCAACAGCGGCGTGTCGAGAAGGTCTTCATGAGCATGCCGGGCATGCAAACCAGGAATCGCGGCATCCATGGCCGTCGTGTAGCCAAGCCCGGCGAACATGTAACCGGTGCCGACACAACTGGGCAAGAGGCCACCACTAGCGCTGCGGCGGCCTTCGCTGCGGGGGATGCCTTCATCGCGTCGATACTCAGGCGTCATCTGCCGACCGATGTTCACCTTCGGCCCGGCAATGTGACAGTGCATGTCGACACCGCCCGGCATGACGACGTATCCGCGGCAATCGATCCGCCGATCGATCGCCGGGTTGTCTTCTGTAGGAGGGCGGACAACCTTGCCGTTTTTCAGCCAGAGGGTGCGTACCTCGCCATCGATACCGTTAGCCGGATCGTGGAGGATTCCGTTTTCCAGGACGAGGTAACCCATGAGCGAATCCTTGCTGGTGCGAGGTGCTACGCGTTAGCGGCAGGGAAGGGTTTCCGGATGCCAGGCATCCATTTGCAAAGGCCAATCCCTAAACCATAAAGCAGCGTCAGCGGCACCGCCAGCAGTAACATACTGATTGGGTCGGATGGCGTGAGGATCATCGACAGCACAAAGATCACCATCACAGCGATTCGCCAGTTGCTGGAGTAGGCCTGGATGCTGAAGAGCCCGATACGATTCAACAGCAGCATCACCAGCGGCAACTGGAAGCTGATCCCGAAGCCCAACGGCAGCATGATCACAAATCCCAACCACTCGTTGATACGTGGGCGAGGATCGATGCCGGTCATCAGGTTGAACTGGAACAGGAAGTCGAGCACCGGCTCAAACGCAGCAAAGTAAGCCAGCGCGGCACCACCAAAAAAGAGCGACAGGCTGAACGGCATGAAGATCCACACGTATTTCTTTTCATGCGGATACAAACCGGCCGCCACGAACTGCCACAAGTGCCAGAAGATACCGGGGCTGGCAAGAATGAAGCCGAAGACGATACCGGCCTTCAGCCAGACCATGAACACTTCTTCCGCACGCAACGCTTCGGTCGATGGCTGAATCCGCTGCCAGGTTCTCATGCGAACAGGCTCTTCGGTGGGAAGCACTTTTTGCTTCTGTAGTTCCTTCAGGATCTTTTCGTCGGTGAGCGTCTCGTCGGTCGGAGGTTCCTCGCTATTTTCCGCTTCCGTTTCCGCTTCTGGTTTCGCAGGCTCTTCTTCGGCGTCAGGCGTCTCAGTACCTTCCTCGTTCAAAGGAACGCCCTTGGCTTCGGCCAGACGTTCGATTTCCGCCGGCTCGATCCACATATCGACGGCGATCCAGTTGTTCTCTTCCAGGTGCTTGGCAACGACAGTGCGCTGGTCACCGGTCAACTTGATGCCCAGGTTCGCTTCCAACTGCGAAATCGATTTGTTCTGGTAGTAGCGAAGCAGGGCATCCTGGATCGGCTGCTCAAGAAATTTGACCACATCGCTGCCGAAATACAGCCCGATTGCCACGCCGATGGCCAGCCAGATCACGGCACGGAACAAGCAGGTACGTAGTTCCTCCAGGTGATCACCGAAGGACATCGAACTGCCTTCGAAGAAGTCATCGTTGATCTTGCTGTTCATTCCTAGAACCTCAGTGCAGGAAGCGCATCGCTATCGGATTTGCAGGGTGACAGAAAGTCGCAGTAAGCTTGTGCCTGAGCGGATCTGGGTGACCGACGGCCGGCCTGAACTCAGGCAGCCGCTTCACGCCTATCGAAGCGAACAGGTTGTCTTACCATGTCGGTGGATCCTGCCCGGCACCCCGAAAGAGCACTTCGCGCGACAGCAATGGGGCTTAGAAATGAGCCGGTCCTGCCACCTGACATAGTTTTATCCTATCAACGACTTCGTTTCGTTACAATATCCCGCAGCGAGGGCAACAGGTCCTGTTCCCTCGCCCCTGAGGGGATCGGGGACAGGACTTTTGCTGTCCAACACGCATAACCGACAAAACCGTTAGACTCGCAGCTGAGAGGGACCCGCCGTGTCGTTGAACTATCCGCTGATTTTCAAGCCGACGTTTCGAGACTATATCTGGGGTGGCCGGCGACTGGGGACGGTGCTCAACAAGCCAATTCCAGCCGAGGGGATCTTTGCTGAAAGCTGGGAAGTCGTCGATCATGGCGAAGACCAAAGTATTGTGGCCAACGGTCCCGAAGCAGGGAAATCGCTGGGGCAACTGGTCCAGGAGTTTCCCCAAGACCTCTTTGGCGTGAAGTCCCCCACCGAGACATTTCCGCTGCTGTTCAAGTTTCTGGATGCCAACCGCGATCTCTCGATTCAGGTGCATCCCGACGACGCCCAAGGGGCTACCCTCGATCCGCCTGACCTGGGCAAGACCGAAGCCTGGTACATCCTCGATGCCCAGCCGGGGGCGAAGGTATACGTCGGCTTGAAAAAAGGAGTTACCCGCGAAGACCTCGCCAAGGCGGTCGAAGAGGACAAAGTCATCGACGCGATGCACGTCCTCGAACCTCAGGCCGGCGATTGCTTGTTCATCCCGGCAACCACCGTGCACGCTCTGGGCAAAGGGCTGCTGGTAGCCGAGATTCAACAGGCCAGTAACACCACGTTTCGCTTGTACGACTGGGGACGCGTGGGGGCCGATGGCAAGCCGCGTGCACTTCACATCGACCAGTCGCTCGAAACCATCGACTACGAAAAGGGACCCGTCCAACCGCAAAAGCCTCAGGCAACGTCCGACGCCAACATCGAGCGTCTCGTCACGTGCGACAAGTTCATCCTTGATCGCTGGGAATTCGACGACCGCAAGTCGATCGGCGACGGCAAACGATTCCATATCGTGGCCATCCTGGAAGGGAAAGTTCGCTCGTCGCATGCCCAGTTGGATCAGGCCCTGGGCAAGGGATCGACCTTCCTGATCCCGGCCGCATGTGGCCCGGTATCCTTGCGGGCTCTGGAACCGACCGTTCTGCTGGACATGTACCTGCCGTGACAGCACCTAGGGCAGGGGAGGTTCTCCATTGCGGCAATCTGGGGAAATCGGTATCGTTCGCGGAAATGACCTCGGGTTTTCCCTCGGAGCCTTTCCCCATGTTGCCTCGCCTCGCGATTATCGGCCTGTTTTTGCTGTCTACGGCCGGCTGCGCTAATTTGGCGAGACCCAACTGGTTCAACCCGGGAACCGTTCAGCAGCAGCGCATAAGAGCTTTGCACAGCGACCCTTACCCGGATACCGATGCCGGACCGGAAATGACGGGCGTTCGTCCTCGCGAATACAGTTCGTCGCTGCCTGAGGCGGTCAAGAACCAGCCATATAGCTTTCTCGATCCTTACGGAAACCCCGCGTTTTAGCAGGTTTACGCTCGCTACCCATGGGCTAAGCAGGACTCCAGGCTTATCATAGAGCCACTAGTTGAAGTCCTTTTATCGCAGTCTGTTTGCCCCATGCCTGGTTCATCGTCATCGCTGGTTCGTCTCCACAAAGTCCTCGCCGAGGCCGGGATCGGTTCGCGCCGCAAGTGCGAAGAGATCATCCAGGAGGGTCGCGTCGAAGTTGACGGAGAATTTGTCACCGAACTGGGCACGTCCGTCGATCCCGCCAAGCAGGAGATCATGGTCGACGGCCAGCGGATTCGCGTCCGCCGCAAGCAGTATTTCATCTTGAACAAGCCGGTCGGTGTGGTCAGTACCAACTTCGACCAGGCAGGCCGTACCCGCGTGATTGACCTCGTTCCGCAAGACGAGCGATTGTTCACCATCGGGCGTCTCGACCGTCAAAGCGAAGGGCTGATCATCATCACCAACGATGGCGAGCTGGCCAATCACCTGGCCCACCCACGCTATGGCGTCCCCAAGACCTACCACGTGGAAGTCGCCGGCGCAGTCACGGTCGAAGAGATCAAGATGATCCAAAGCGGCGTCTACATCGCCGAAGGCTTCATCAAGGCCGAGAGCTGCCGTCTGAAGCAAAAGCGAGGCAAAAGCTCGATCCTCGAGATTGTCCTGCGCGAAGGAAAGAACCGCGAAATTCGCCGTTTGCTCGCCAAAGTGGGGCACAAAGTCCTGCGGTTGAAGCGTGTTTCGATCGGGCCACTGAAACTCGGTGAGGTCCCGGCCGGTGCTTTTCGCGAACTGAAACCCTCGGAAGTCAAAGCGTTGCGGGAAGCCTCGGAAGCCGGTGCAGGCAAGGGTGCTCCCAAGCGAAAGCCAGCCGGTCGCCGCACCACCGGCACCAGCCCGGCCGCTCGCCCAGGCAAGACCACAACCAAAAAAGGAACGACCTTCCGGGGTGGCAAAAAGAAGAAATCGAAGAAGAAGACCACCAACAAGCCTGTTGTCAGCGAATCGCGCCGCGGTCAGGGGCGAGCCGTCAAGCAGAAACAGGCTTCCAAGAAGAAGCAACTCCGCCGCAAATAGAGCCCGATCAAGGATTGCCAGGCCCATGTCCCAGTTTCAATTCCAAGCAACTTCGATCGTCGAAAACGTTCCCCTCTCGGCTCGGATCTATCGGGTTCGCTTCGAGGCCCCCGAGATCGCGGCAAAGATTCAGCCTGGCCAGTTTGTGATGGTCCGCATTGCCGATTGCTTCGATCCGCTCTTGGGCCGGGCGTTCGCACTATACGACGTGATCGCCGGCGAAGACGGACAGCCCAAGTACGTTGACGTCGTCTACCAGGTACACGGAAAGCTCACTTCGCGGCTCAAGCAGCTTGAACCGGGACAGAAGCTGGAAGTCTGGGGACCACTGGGCAACGGCTTTACGATCCCCGAGACCGAGCACCTGATTCTGGTTGCCGGTGGCATCGGGCAGACACCGTTTCTAGCGGTCGCTAAGCAAGTTCTCGGTCAGCAGTCGTACGGAACCGAACCCTTTGACATCAGCAAGCCGAAGAAGGTCACGCTGTGCTACGGGGCCCGCTCGGTTTCGGACTTCGCCGGCCTGGACGACTTCAAGGCAACCGGGATGGACGTGAAGATCTGCACCGACGACGGCAGTGCAGGGCACCACGGGCTGGTTACGGACCTACTGGAGCAATCGCTTGCTGAAGGCGTCGGACAGGCCCAAGTGCTGTGCTGTGGCCCTGAGAAGATGATGGAAGCGGTCAGTAAGCTAACGACCGAGCGAGACGTACCGTGCCAGGTTTCCCTGGAAACGCCCATGGCGTGCGGTATCGGTATCTGCTTCACCTGCGTGGCCCCAGTGCGTCAAGAAGATGGCAGCTGGGACTACAAACGAACATGCGTCGAAGGACCAATCTTCGACGCATGCGAAATTGCTTGGGAGCATGCCTGAGATCTAAAGTTCAGGCAAGCCGCGAGAAAGAACTAGGCGGAAGCCTTGTCTTTGGCGGCCTTGATGTGGTGGTTCAGACGCGACTTCAGGCGCGAAGTGGTCTTCTGGTGCATGACGTTCTTAGCACCAGCTTTGTCCAGCTTCTTCACCGTCGTGCGGAACAGTTCGTCTGCCTTTTCGAATTCGTTGGCCGCGACAGCTTCCCGAACCTTACGGATCGAGGAACGAATCGAGGACTTGACCGCACGGTTGTGGGTACGGCGAACTGCATTCTGGCGAAGACGTTTTTTGGCGCTCTTGGTATTAGGCATGATTGAACCGGGTAATCGGAAACGAACAGTCCTTTGTCAGACTCTTAATGGAAGCTAATTATGATGCCGCATTTACTTGAGTTTGTCTAGGCGTCGCTTCACATCTTTATAGGCTGGATCCATTTTCTCGAGCCTTTTCAGGTACGACGTGGCCGAAGACCACTCTTTAAGCCCCTGGGCGAGCACGCCGGCTCGGTACAGAAGGAGCTTTAATCGCTCGGAACTCAAGCTGTCAGCATAGTTTAGGGCTTCTTCATACGTCTCCATGGCCGTCACAAATTTCTTGCGAGCCTGCAAACACTCTCCCTTGCCCAAGTAGCAAATTGCTAAAAGTTTTTCATCGGCGAGCGAGATTTCGTCGAAGAGCTCCTCGGCCTGGTCGTAATTTCCCATCCGTTTGAGCCGCAAAGCAAGCTCGTATTTGATCAGCAAATCGTTGGGATGACGCTCGTGGCGGCGGGTGTAGATCTCCAATTCCAGTCGGTGGAGGTCGTTCTTGGCCGTTTCGACCAGTTCCAGAAGCTGCGGGCTGGACTGCGACGAGGCCTGGTTCTCGGCCATCTTGTAGCGATGCCGCGCCTTCAGGATGAGCAAATCCTCCTTCTTTTCGGTCAATTCCATCGAATCGCCGAAATGAGCCTGGGCCTCTTTCCAGACCGACTCGGCCTCAAAGAATTTGCCTTCCTCGACCCACAAATCGATCAATTTGAAGTAGTTCTCGAGTTGATCGGGGTCCTCCTCGATCTTTGCTTTCAGTTTTTGTTTCTCATTCAGTTCGATCTTCGTGGCCGGACGTTCCTGCACTTCCGACTTGCTTTCACCTTCACCTTGGGTGGCTTGTCGACGACGAACTTTGGCGGCATCGGCGGGATCGATCCGGTTGGTGACCGTGGCCAAGCCTTTGGCTCGGCGTTCGCGGTCGATTGTCAGCTGCGAAATCATCTGATTCGCTTCTTTGTCGCCGCGATTTTTATCTTCAATGAAGTGCCACAGGGAAATAGCCTGATCAAACTGGCCCACGCGTCCCAAATAGCGAGCACAGTGACGCATGACCTCCATATCGCCTGGTGAGCCATCCATCGCGTTTTTCATGTAACGCAGGCCCACCTCGTTGTAGCGCATCGCTTCGCACGCATCGACCATCCCCCGCAGCGTGACGCTGTCGTACGGGTTGCTCTTGAGCAGGTCGATTCCTTCCTTGATGACGTCCTGCCATTTTTTGGCCGCCAAAGCCTTTTTCAGGCCACCTTTGCCGCCAAAACCCGAGAATAGCGAGCCTTTCTTCTTACCTTTGAACTTTAAGTCGAGGTTTTCGAGCATCTTCTCGACGTAGACTAGATTCGCAGGGTCCCGCTTGCAGCAATCCCCCAGCAGGCTATGCGCATAGTCATAGTCGTACTTCGGTTTGCTCATCATCTGCATCGCGTGGTCGAACAGCTGCTGGAGCTGTTTACGCAGCGCAGGCGAGACCTCGTAGTCGGCATCTTCGGAGACAGAGAAACTTCCACCGTCAGACATAAGCTGGCCAAATCAATCAGATACGCATGGGGACTTTTAAGCACTTGCCAAGCACAATAATCCGTTACTCCTATTGTATCAACCGCTTCCGTCCGAGGGTGGATTCGTTTTAAATTCATGAAAGCGTACGATTTCATGCCTAAAACCTCTCCGATGAGGGACCGCTGTGACACCCACTGATCAAGATTCCGCTGCGACAGGACCAGGAACCGTCTATCTGGTTGGTAGCGGGCCCGGCGATGCGGGTCTTATCACGCAGCGAGGTATCCAGTGTCTCCAGCAGGCCGATGTGGTCCTGTACGACTACCTCTCGAACCCGGAGCTGCTCGAATACGCTGAGTCGGCTGAGCAGATGCACTGCCTGGGCAGCCACGCCCAGCGAAAGCTTTGGTCACAGGACCGGATCAACGAAGAAATGGTTGCCCAGGCCAAGCAGGGGAAGACCGTCGTCCGGCTAAAAAGTGGCGACCCGACCGTCTTCGCCAGAGCCACCGAAGAAATCGAGGCCCTGCGAGCCGCCGACGTCCCTTTCCAGATTGTCCCCGGCATCACCACGGCATTGGCTGCCAGCGCTTACGCCGGCATTCCGCTGACCCACTCCGACCATGCCTCGGCAGTTGCGTTTGTGACCGGACATGAAAAGCCGGGCAAGGATGGCTCGGCGATCGACTTCGCCGGTCTGGCCAGTTTTCCCGGCACGTTGGTCTTCTACATGGGCGTCACCACGGCTCCCCAGTGGTCGGCCCAGTTGATCGAGCATGGCAAGTCGCCGGACACCCCGTGCGCGATCATCCGCCGCTGTAGCTGGCCCGACCAGGAGACCTTTCGCTGCACGCTGGGCGAGATACCCAACTTGCTGCACTCAGGCTCCAAGATTCGTCCGCCGGTGATTACGGTCGTGGGGGAAGTCGCTCAAGATCACAGCATTCCCAATTGGTTTGAACAGCGCGCGTTGTTCGGGCAAACGTTCCTCATCACGCGTCCCGAACATCAGGCGGCCGAACTGAGATATCCGCTCGCGGAACTAGGTGCGGAAGTATTCGTGCAGCCAGCGATCGATATCAATATCGCCAAAGATCCGGCCCCATTGAACGAGGCGATCGCATACTTGAAGTCGTTTGATTGGATCGCGTTCTCGAGTCGCAACGGCGTGACTTTCTTTATGCAGCGGCTACGTAGCTTAGACTTCGACTTCCGCATGCTGGGGCACCTGAAGATCGGTGCGATCGGCCCAGGCACGGCGGAGCAGCTGGCCAGCTATGGCTTCCAAGCGGATATCATTCCCGACGAGTATCGAGCCGAATCACTGGTTGAAGCGATGGCCGAACAAGTGAACGGCAAACGGGTGCTTCTACCACGAGCGTCACGCGGTCGGGACGTCTTGCCCGTCGGACTTGCCCAGCACGGCGCCGACGTGACGGAAGTGATCACCTACGAAAGCTCCGACGTGACCGAGGTTTCGCCTGAGGTTAAGCGGCAGATGGAATCCAGCGGGTTTGACTGGGTGATCATCACCAGTAGTGCGATCGCCAGGGCGACGGCTCAGTTGGTGCCTGAAGCGATGAGCAGCAGCAACATCGTCAGCATCAGCCCGATTACTTCCGATACAATCCGCGAGCTCGGCTACGAGGTCACGGTGGAAGCCAAGGTGTACACGATGGACGGCATCGTCCAGGCGATTCTCGAGTACGAAGACCAGAACTCGGTCTAGCTTTTATCGCTGATAGATCGGCAAATAGCCCTTGTCCAGCTGCATCATGATCAGATTGCAAGCCGTGACGTAGATGGGGCCAATGCTGGTTTCGTCCCAGTAACCTTCGCCGTTCTGCTCGCCGGTGATGCGGTCGTACAGGCGGTTACGGAATGCTTCCCAGAATGATTTGTCGTCGGTACCTTCTCGGTAGACCACCTGCGAGTAATACAGGTACGAGTAGTGCCAGTGGCTGAAACTCTGGGCCTGGGTTTGGATCTGGTAGAGGTTCTTCTTGCAGTAGTCGAGCATCTTCTTGACGACGTCCGACTTCGATTCGCCGGCGTTCTGCAAGCAGCAGATCGAAGCCGCTGTAATCGCCGGACGAGACGTGCCCCGGTTCTTTGAGCTATACGAAATGCCTCCGTCCGGATTCTGGCAGTCGTAGATGTACTTCTTGGCGTTCTCGATCACTTCGGTTGGCACCGGGATACCCGCGTTGCGGCAGCCGCGTAAACCTTGGACCTGGGTGATGGTGGTCGAACCTTCGTCGAAGTCGTTACCGTCCTTCGCACTCACGTAGCCCCATCCGCCCGACTTGGTTTGGGCGAAGACACTGAACTTCACCGCATTGGTCAAGATCTTGATCAGTTCTTCCCGACGCAGCGAGTCTTCCTCTTCCCCCAGCACCTGCGAGAGAAACAGCATCGAGAAACCATGACCGTACGTGTAGCGGTTGTCGGTCAGCGGGTCGCCGATCAAGCCGTTCGGGCGAGCCTTCGATACGAGGAACTCGACGGCACGGCGTAAGTTCTCGGAGTAGGGTCCCTGCATCGTGGTCGAACCAGAAGCACACAGGGCCGTGCCTGCCAATGCGGTCATCGCGGTGGGATAGTTGGCGGCCGTCCAGTGACCGAGCCGCGATTGGGTACGCTGAACCCAGGCCAGGCCTTTCTCAACGCACGCTTCCCAGGTGCGTCGTTGTGAATCGGATGGAGGAGCGGCCCATAGAGGTGGAGCAGCAGCGGCTGCGGACAATCCTCCCAGCATTCCCAACATTCGTCGGCGATTCATATTCAGCACTCGCTATCTCCCTTGATTTGCTTTGGCTCTGCTCTATTTTTCCAGCCAAAGCGAACCACGTAAAGCAAACTTTCTCGTTACCAGGGGGCGAGAAGCGGAAAGTCGCACGATTCATCGCACGAATTCCCACACAATGGGGCAGATGCGCCGAACTACTTTTGTTCGGCGAAGGTGGTATAAGACAGAAATCCGAGGATCGCAGCGCAGATTACAAACGCCAAGTCCATCGTCATGCTGACGCCACCAAACGGAACGCCTGCCAACATGTCGAGCGCAAATATCAGAAGTAGGAGAACGGAGACCCCCATTCCCACAATCGTCAGCGCTTTCGGCATTGGCAACTCCTGGAGCAAATCAGCGATACGCTACGTAGTGATAAGGCAAATTTTGACCAATTTATCTAGCCCATCCAGTATACCTCAAGCTTCGGCAATGTCACCTAGAGTGCACAATCTGCCGATCAAGGGGCATCCGACGAGCGTTATCCGCCGCGTGGATGGTGTTGGGCGAATGGAAAAGTCTTTAAATTGGTACGGAACCGACCCGGTCAAAACCGTCCTAATTTACGTCGTAACTATATTTCCAACAAGTCTTTTGGTCGATCTTAAAAGAAGCTTTTCATGACGTTTTCTGACGATTCTCGCTGGCAATCCTTCCGTCAGGCGATGCCGGTCACCCAGAAATGGGCCTATTTTGATCACGCAGCGGTCGCTCCGCTGCCGGGAACGACCGCTCTGGCAATCAAAAACTGGTGCGACCAGGCCGCCCATGAGGGGGATGTCGTCTGGCTCGACTGGGAACGAGCGGTCGAAAACACCCGCGAGTCCGGGGCCAAGCTGATTGGGGCGAAGAAGGAAGAGATTGCCCTGGTCAGTAACACGACCCATGGCATCAATCTGGTCGCGGAAGGACTTGCCTGGAAGCCAGGAGACAACCTGGTGGTGTTGGGCAACGAGTTTCCCTCGAATCTTTACCCGTGGCTGCATCAGCAATCCAAAGGGGTCGAGGTTCGCGTCATTCCCGTCGACGGAGTGCAGCCTGACTTAAACCGAATTGCCGAGGCCTGCGACCAAAGGACACGTCTCTTGTCCATCAGTTGGGTCAGCTACAAGACCGGCTGGCGGATCAATCCGAAAGAGCTGGCCAAGATCGCGCACGATGCCGGAGCGTTGTTCTTTCTCGACGCGATCCAGGGCATGGGCGTCTTTCCGCTGGACGTCCGCGACGCCGATATCGATTTCCTGGCAGCCGACGGACACAAGTGGATGCTCGGCCCGGAAGGGGCAGGGCTGTTCTATGTGAAGCAAGAACTATTGAGCGAGCTGCATCCCATCGGGATTGGTTGGAACAGCGTGGCCGGCCGGAAGAACTTCGATAAGATCGACCTGACCTTCCGAGATACGGCCGCCCGATACGAAGGGGGATCGCAGAACATGCCTGGCTTGATTGGCCTGGGAGCAAGTCTCGATCTTCTTCTGGAATATGGTGCCGGCCCCAAAACATCGGCCATTGGCGATCGCGTACTGGAAGTCACGGACTTTGCCTGCCAGCGACTGGAGAGTGTCGGGGCCAAGATTTTGGCCAGTCGCCAGGGAGACGAACGTTCCGGCATCGTGTCGTTCCAGGTACCAGGCAAGTTACCTCAAGACCTCCGCGCGGCGGGTCAGAAAATGGGGGTAAACTTTAGCGTTCGCGGTGACTTTGCTCGGATCAGTCCGCATGCCTACAACAATCAGGCAGATATCGAGCGATTGCTAGAAACGTTGGCCGCTGTGGATTAAGCTTTCAGCTGACTGACACTTATCGCGCGAGAAGAATACGACGGTTCGATTCGCGCTCTTCAAATTGCCCCACTCGGAAAAGCTGATGGTTGACTTCACCGATCGAGAAGAAGAACTGGCCGAAGTGCTTCCCAGCGAACCGGCACGGCCCAAGAAGATCACGATTGTGGTCGTGATCGCAATCATCCTGGCCGTCCTTTACCTGATGGGCTTCCTGGGGACTATCCCCGGTCTCATCATGCAAACGGTCTCGCCAGGCGGATTTAACTTCGCGACCGACTCGGACGATCCCCAAATGCGGATGCAAGCCGAACTGCAAGCCAACCTGGCCGAGGTAACCCAGACCTATTTTATCCCGCTAATCCTGTTAGCCCTGGCCACGCTGGCGGTCGGTAGCTTTTTGCTGTACTCCAGCATTCAAGTTCTCCGTCGTGGCGAGCTCGCCGATTATCGTTTGTTCAACAATTCGCTCATCTTCGCGATTGTGCTGGTCATCGCTAACACTGTTGGAACGGTGCTCATCCAAATCGCCAACTGGAACGCCATCCAGAGTGCGCTGTCGTCCGGAGACGCTGGCCCTCAGGGCGAGCTCATGAGGAATATCATGATGTTCTCGATGGTGCTGGGCATCGGGATGGGCGTGGCTTTTGAACTCGGCAAGTTGATCTACTTCATCATTGCTCGCTGGATGATCGGTCATTACATCACGACACTCGACAAGTCGTAACACCCCTGACACTTGATAGAAACACTTCTGGACTGAATCGATGGCGGATGGCAACCGAATCGGCGTATATGTGGGATCGTTCGACCCGATCACGCTGGGGCACCTTAACCTGATCGAGCGGAGCAGTAAGCTCGTCGATCGCTTGATCGTTGGGATCGGCATCAATGCGGAAAAGTCGGGGCTATTCAGCCCTGAAGAACGCGTCGACCTGGTCGAGCGCGTCACTGCCGAGATGCCCAATGTCGAAGTCCAAACGTTTAGCGGCCTGGCCGTCGAGTTCGTTCGTAGTGTCGGTGCCCGTGTGATGATCCGTGGTATTCGTCCTTTGACCGATATCGCCGGCGAATTCACGATGATGATGGCCAATCGCAAGCTCGACAGCGAGATTGAAACGATCTTCCTCATGGCCGACGAAGAGTTTGGCCACGTTTCCAGTTCGCTGCTGAAACAGATCACGCCGCTGGCTAACGACGAGCAGTTGGAGAAATTCGTTCCCAGCTCGATCATTCCCGACCTAAGAGCCAAGCTGGCGAAGTAAGCCTAGTCGTTCCAGTCGGACTTCAAGTGCAGCTCATCATCATGGGCTGGCGTCTTTCCGCGTAAAGCCTCTTGAGCCTTCTTGTAGAGGACCGCTCGGCGGCGGCGAATGAGTTGCTTCAGGTCGTAGTCGGTGAGCCCAATCTTCTTAGCCACCTTAGCCAGGACCTTCCTCTCCTTCTCGCACACGCTGCCGTCGGCAAACGCCATGTCGATCATCTTCACCAGCCAGAACTGACCCACGGTTGGATCTTCCGGAACGCTGATGTCCAGCTTGCCTTCTTTCGCCGCGACGCACATCTCCTTGAGCTGTTTATTCGAGATACCGTAGTGCGCGGCAAGCTCCTTGAGCTGCTCGATTTCCTTGGGATCGAACCGTCCGTCCGCGGCGGCCATGTACACAACCCACGAGAACATATCGACGCTGCGCATGCCCTCGGTCCATTCTTCTAACTGCAGCGAACGAGTACGGACCGCAGCTTCCACATCGTAGCGGCTGAGCCCCAGCTCTTTGGCGGCCGCGTTGATGTAGACCTTTTCCCAGGCCTCCATGCGGCTATCGATCAAACTCACATCGACCATGGCCATCAGCCATCGTTTGATGACCTGGGAATTCAAGTCTTTCAGGCGACGGCGATCGAGCTTTTCGCGACTTCGCATCGCTTGAACGAGCGTCGCGTTATCAATCCCGCACTTCCTGGCAACCTCGCGAATAAAATCCTTCGCGTCTGCTTTGGAGATATGCAGCCCCCCAGCCACCTCGCCGAGCAGCTTACAGAGCGTCACGTCGTCTTCTCGCACAACGACATTGGGTGCCAGTCCGTCGATCTGCACCCCATCGATCTCGCTTTGCGTGAACTCAGGCAGCTTCTGCTCCATCAAGACGACGCGCTCAAGCGGGGCATCCTCGGCGTTCTCGAACTTGATGACCGAGACATTCGTTTCGATCCCTTCGTACGCCTTCTTACGCAGAGCCATGGCCGGCGTCGAAGTGAAAGGCAGCACGTCGGCCAGGGTCCACTCGAGCGCCCCATCGTTAAGCACCGTATGACAGAACTCGCACGCGTGCGACGCGTTGTTGGACTCAGGGGCACCACACTTGGGGCAATGCGAACTGGTGATCGTGCGTTCGATGCGCGTCTTCGCGCCGTGCTTACGAACCAGAACCATCATGGTGCTGATTTGCACCGGATCTCGCTCGATTTCCAGTTCACCATGTCGATCGACAATCCCGCGACGAGCTGTCCAGCGAATATTCATCAAGGCTCTATCGAACGGCTCTTCGGCAATCACGCCAGAGACGTCCGCGGCCAAGATTCGTGGGTGAATATAAACCGTCCGTTTACCGAAGTCGTTCGGCTTCAGCTTCTTCTCGTAGCCGTCACAAAAACGATCGGTCGCGACCTTACCCAGCGGATCGATCACCCCCAGCCGATCGGCCAGGAACTTGCGAAAGAAGATCACGCTTGCTCGGTCTTCCAGATAGTGCGAACTGAACCCCTGGTCTTGCTTGATCCAGTAGCGGGTCGCACTGCTCATCTTGAATGGCTTGGTTACTTTCCAGGAGGACTGGTCCGAGATTTCTGACAGCACCCAGTCGTGCTCGCCTGAACGGACGGTGCTTTCGCACGAAGGACATTTCTCCCACTGATTTACCGAGATGTCGGCACCGCAGTTGGGACAATGCCCGTGGACCGAGCCAAAGTCCTTCGACTTGGTCTGGGCCCCACGGCGACGCAGAAAAGTCCACACCTCTGAGATCGGCTCCGACTCTTCGGTGATCACATCGGTACCGTCCTGCTTAAGTCGATATTGGCGAACGGCCGTGCCAGAGATCCGCATCGAGATCACCTCGAATGCGTTCTGGTTGTTCTTGGACGACGTGATCTCGGCAGGCGAAAGATTATCGACCTTCAGATGGATCGTCTTCCGCTTACGGCCCAGGCTCTCTTCTTCCTCCAGACGAAACGCCATCCGCTGGTAGATACCATCCGAGACAAACGAACGGATGTCGCTCAGGTCGCCGGTATCGAGGGCCTTCTCCACTTCGATATAGGCGTTGGTTGCCGCCATACAGAAGTTATGCAAATCGAAATTCGGGTCAGCCTCCTGGATCGACAGCAGGGCCTGATCCATGCGGCTGAGCTCTTTCTTCTTATTGCCCAGGCGAATCATCGACGCACTACGCAGGCTGCCCTGAAGATGCTCGGCAAAGACACCTCCCATGATGAAGAGGGCGAGAACCACGATGGTGATCCCATCGTAGACATCGGCCAGCAGAACGAAACTTTCAGGCAGTAGGGTAGGCATAGGAGCTACGTTGACAAGGCGCGAGGCTTCGCTGGCGCAAAATCGCGCAGGAAGATTTCGACAAGGTATTCGCCGAGTCTAAAGAAATATTCAGCGAAAATCGACCGCTAAGGCTAATTTCGCTCGTCGCGGTGCTCTTTGCCTCGATCTTGCAGGTAGCGCCGCAAGTAGAGGGCTCGTTCGATGTTGCGTCCGGCCGTGTCCAGTTCGTTGCCTCGCAGCTTCTGCAAGTGGGCCGGCTGTGTTTCGACGAAAAGCTTGTTGATGTCGGAAATCGCCAGGTCGTCGATCAGCCCCAGGTTCACGCCCATGCGAACGCTCGACAGGAGGTGCATCGTCTCTTCGCTGCTGATCGTCTGAGCGGTGCACAGGATGCCGTAAGCTCGGCTGATCTTATCGTGCAGGTCTTCGCGATTCTGGGTGATCAGGAAGTCGCGAGCCTTGCGTTCGTACTCGATGATCATCGGCACCACGCCGCTGACCTGGCCGATCAGTTCTTCTTCCGACTTGCCGAGGGTGATCTGATTGCTGATCTGATAGAAATCACCCATCGCCTGCGAGCCTTCGCCGTACAAACCACGCACGGCCAGATTGATCTTCTGCAAGCTGCGGAAGACTTTCTCGATCTGGTTGGTGATTACCAAAGCAGGCAGGTGCAGCATCACGCTCACTCGCATGCCGGTACCGACGTTGGTTGGGCAGGCGGTCAGATAGCCAAGACGCTCGTGGAAAGCGTAGCTGAGCTTGCTTTCGAGTTGATCGTCGACTTCGTTGATCTGATCCCAGGCACTGTGCAGATCGAGACCGCTCTTCATGACCTGAATGCGGAGATGATCTTCCTCGTTGATCATCACACTCAGGCGTTCGTCGTTATCGATCGCCACGCTGCGGGCACCTTCGGCCTCGGCGTGTTCGCGGCTGATCAGCTGACGTTCGGTCAGAAACTGTCGATCGACATGAGCTAGTTCGTCGACACGCAGGTAATACAGCGTGTTGAAGCCTGGGATGACCTGCAGACGATCGTGCACCATCTTTTCGATCGACTTGCGATCTTGCGGGGTGCAGCGGCGAATGAAGGGGAACTCAGCCAGATTGCGAGCCAGGCGAATGCGACTGCTGATCACGATATCGGACTCAGGTCCGCTACCGCGCATCCATTCGCCAGATCGACATGCCAATTCTTTGAGTTCCACTTAAGTTGTACCTTCACTCTCCAGTTGGGTATTTTCAGCGAGAGACGTCGCGCCAGTCCCACAGTGTACGCTTAGGACTGACCTTCCTCAATCTTACGGATTTCATCCCGGATTTGGGAAGCACGCTCGTAGTCTTCCTTTTCGACCGCAGCTTTCATGTCGTTATGAAGCTGAATCAAGCGTGTCTGGTCTTGCGACGACTGTTGATGATGCTTGGGATGCTTGCCCGCATGCTGCGTATCGCCATGAATATTGACGATCAGCGGATCAAGCTCGCTACCGAAGCAGGTGTAGTCGTGCGGGCAGCCAAGCCGGCCCTGATTACGGAACTCGTAAAAACTAATGCCGCAAATCGGACAGACCTGCTCGTCGAGCTTGGCCAGTTCCTTGGCCGTGTCGGCCACCTTCAGTTGATGATGCAGCATTCCGGCCAGCGATGGCTGAATTGGCATCCCACCCGAGGGGTTCTGCGTCAGGTACGACTGCGCGCACTGCTCGCACAGGTGCAGCTCGTGCGGCTTCTCGCCGGTGAGTTCCGTGATATGAAACGTGGCGGGCTTTTCGCATTGTTGACATTTCATGACGAAAAATCGCCTCCTCCCACGTGGGTTTAAAGCCGTTGGTTTGCCTCTTGCTTGTTGGCCGACCCTACCAGGTGACTGGCCGATCAACGTAAATCCAATTCGCAATTAGAGATACTGCGAGAGGATTATTCTGGATTCTATCGACGCCAAGGGGGGTGTCAAGATTAGACGCCATGCCGTTCAATGTTACCAGAGACCGATTATTCGTGGGTGTGAACATTTACGACGCCTCGCGGGTCTCCTCCAACGGATTGGCAAGCACTACCCTTTGGCAGACACCTGACTTATGCCGTACCTCCCAGAATTCTCCGAGTTTGAGCAGCTCGCGGAAAAGTTCGAGATTATTCCCGTTTATCGGCGCCTGATCAGCGATTCGATGACTCCGGTCTCGGCATTTCACAAGTTAGACGACGGCAAGCCAGCTTGCCTGTTTGAAAGCGTGGTCGGTGGCGAGAAGGTCGGCCGCTACAGCTTTATCGGTATTCATCCCGAATACCATCTCAGCGCGACACGTGATCAAGTCACCATCGCCAGCAAAGAAGGCACCGAGACCTTTACCTGTGCCAACCCGCTGGAAGAGCTCCGTAAGCGGCTCGATACCGGCAACGTCGCTCACATCGAAGGGCTCCCCCCGTTTAACGGTGGAGCGATCGGTTACGCGGGGTACGATGTCGTCCGCTACGTCGAAAACCTGCCCAATGCCCCCGAAGACGATCGCCACCTGCCAGACCTTTCGTTCGGCTTCTACAACAACCTGGTCGTCTTCGATAACGTGACCAAGACGGCCTATGTGATCGTGATGGCCAAGTGCCCCAAGGGGAAAGAAAACGATCATCAGGCCATCTACGACGCCGCGTGTCAGCAGGCTGAAGAGATCGTCGCCCAACTGACCAAGCACGACCCGACCCTCACACCCACCGACATCGACCTGGCCGGCTACCCAACGATCGGGTACCGCTCGAACTTCACCCAGGAAGATTTTGAAGCTGCCGTTCGCAAATGTGTCGAGTACATCGTGGCCGGCGACATCTTTCAGGTCGTCTTTAGCCAGCGTCTGGAAGTCGACATCCAAAGCGATCCCTTCGAGATCTACCGCACGCTGCGGATTGTGAACCCAAGCCCGTTCATGTTCTTCCTTCGCACGCCCGAAACCACCCTGGTCGGCAGTTCGCCTGAGATCATGGTCCGCGTGATGGATGGCACCGTGACGGTTCGTCCACTGGCTGGCACGCGTCCGCGTGGCTTGACCGAAGCTGAAGACGCTCGTCTGGCCGAAGAACTTCTGGCCGATCCCAAAGAGCGGGCCGAACACGTCATGCTGGTCGACCTGGGCCGCAACGACGTCGGCCGTGTGGCCAAGTACCGCAGTGTTCAACTGTCCGACGTGATGGCGATCGAGCGCTATAGCCACGTGATGCACATCACCTCGAATGTCACCGGCGAGCTGCCCGAAGGCAAAGACGCCTTCGACGCCATGGCGGCCTGCCTGCCAGCGGGGACAGTATCAGGGGCACCCAAAGTGCGAGCCATGGAAATCATCGACGAGATCGAGCCTCATCGCCGCGGCCCTTACGCCGGCGCGGTTGGCTACATCGACTACGGCGGTAACATGGATACATGCATCGCCCTGCGAACGATCGTCATCCAGGACGGCACCGCCTACGTGCAAGCCGGGGCCGGCATCGTCGCCGACAGCGATCCGAAAATGGAATACCAAGAAACGCTCAACAAGGCTCGCGGCATCCTCAAAGCGATCGAGATCACCGAGAAGCGCTCCGCCGCCCAAAAGAGCAGCAGCTAATCCCACCGCCAAAAACATCTAGAAAGAGCATATGCGCACCATGATTCACGTCATCGCCACCATTAACCTGAAGCCAGATACCCGCGACGCCTTCCTGGCCGCATTCCACGAACTGGTCCCCAAGGTTCTGGAAGAAGATGGCTGCATCACCTACGGCCCGACGATCGACGTCGATGCCAACCTGGGCGACGTGCAAGAAGGCCCCCGCGACAACACCGTCACGGTCGTTGAATCGTGGGAGTCGGTCGAGCACCTCCAAGCCCACCTCGTCGCCCCGCACATGAACGACTACCGCGAGCAAGTCAAAGACATGGTCACCGATATGAAGGTCCAGGTATTGGCCCCCGCTTAAAGCGGGCACATTCGATCAGTTTGTGGCACGAACATGAGTAATGGTCCTTAGGCCTGGAAGGCCGGCCGAATGTAGCCAGGGGTGATAACCCCTGGTCAGATCGAATCAAAATAGCGCAAGCCCTGGAAGGGCGTCCGAAACGAATGTTGTCGTGTTCGGTCGCCCTTCCAGGGCTTTATCCTTTTGTGGCTCAGTACCAGGGGCTAGACGCCCCTGGCTACATTCGGCCGGGCCTCCGGCCCTTAGAGCGGGTATCGATCACGGCAAAGACTTCGCGTTGGTTGCAGAAACGCGATACGTTTCAGGAAGAAGACACGCTCAAGAAACGGCCAGTTTCGCTCCTTCGACAATCGCCTGCAACGCAGAAATCAGCGACCATCATGGCAGACTCCGATCCTGGGACACCCGAAGAACATCGTGCCGAACTCGATTCAGTCCCGGGGCTCACAATTCGAGAGTGGATGGCTCTCGTTATCAGTTGCACAGCCCCTTGGGTGCTCCACTTCGCCGTCGGCTGGTGGGCGGCTCTGCTTGCCATCCCTTGTAGTTTCTTGCTCTATGATTTTGTGTTTCGCCGCGAGGGTATCTGCATGGGTATTCCATTCATGCTGCCACTAGCCAGCAGCATGGTATTATTGCTGATGGAGGTCGCCATTTTTTTGAGATGGATACTCCGCACCCCCGACATTCAATAATCTGTGCTTATCCGCGCAATCCGTGGTTAGCCTTCTCCTGGCTTACCGCCGTTCAAACTGCAGGAAGTAGTTCTCTTTGAAGGATGGCACTTCCACTTCGTTCACAAAGCGGAAGCCGGCCTTTTCGATCTCTGCCCGGAAGACCTCCTTACCGGCGCGAACATGATTGAGTGTCCACTCGCGCGACTCGCCGGGGATGCGGTTGAAGTCGATCACCACCAGCTTGCCGCCTGGCTTCATGGCCTTGTGAATCGAAGCGAGCGACTGATCGGGGTATTCAAAGTGGTGGTACACGTCGCAGATGAAGGCCGCGTCGATGCTGCCAGGGGCCAGGCGAATATCATCCTGCCCGCATAGCACCGGCGTCACATTGTTCAGACTTTTAATCTCGGCCAGCTTCTCGACCCGCTCGACAAACTTCGGAGCGATATCCAACGCGTAGACCCAGCCGTCTTTGCCCACCGCTTCGGAAAACGGTTCGACGAACAGCCCCGTGCCCGTACCAATATCGGCCACGCGATCGCCTGGCGAAAGCTTCATCCGCTCGACGATCTCGCTTTTGGCAGCAAACACTTCACGGCTTTCGACCTCAAATCGATTCACCCATTCTTCTACGTTAAGCTCGGGGTCGAGAAACTTTTCGTTGATCCCCGGCTTCACGCTTTCGGGAGCGGCCGCTTCTTGAGCCCACGCTTGCGTACCGAATAACAACACAACCCATACCGAAGCGTATGCCAGGTGACGCATGACGATCTTCTTCCCACGAAAGTGACAATAGACAAACAGGTAACGATATATTGGAATTTAAGAACGGCGATCCCGCGGGTCAATCACTCTAGCGAGGTTGTCGCTGGCGTCTGCCTCTGGTCGCGGCCCTGGGGTTCGCAGTACCATACGGGCACACCACTGCCACTTTCCTTCTCGAAGACCCCGCATGCGTGAAGTCCTTCAAGCCCTGGTTGCCGATATTCCCGCCGGCAAATCGGCTGCATACTGCCAGCTGATTGATACCCGCGGTTCGACCCCGCAAAAGGCTGGGGCGACCATGCTCGTCTATCCCAGCGGCCAGCAGGTCGGCACGCTCGGTGGCGGTTGCGTCGAAGCCGAGGTCAAACGCCGCGCGATCGAGCTGCTCGAAGCAGGGCAGGGGACCGTCGTCGAGTTTGTGCTCGATCACGACTACGGCTGGGACGACGGCCTCATCTGCGGCGGACGCATGGAAGTGATCATCGAACCGCTCACTCCGCACAACAAAGTCGACTTCTTTCAGTCGATCCTGGAAGCGATCACCTCGAACCTCGGTGGCACGCTGGCCATTGCCGCCGATCCGCGCGAACATTCGCTGCGTAACTTCGGCATGGTCTTGCTTTCCCCCACCGGCGCGATCATCGCCTCGCAAGGCGATGCCAGCCATTGTCGCCAAGTCAAAGGGATCGCGGCCCAGTCGCTGCGGCCCCTGACAGGCCGACCTCTCTTTTATCGAGAGCAAGGCATCGCTTTCGTTCCGATCCTGCCGCGCTGCGAACTGGTGATTGTCGGCGGAGGGCACGTCGGCCAGGCCGTCGCCAAGCTGGCGCACTGGGTCGACTTCGATGTGACGGTCATCGATGACCGCCCCGATGTGATCAGCGCAGAACGTTTCCCCACCGCCATGCGGCGTGTGCCGGGCAAGTTCCAGGAGGTGCTTCCTAAGCTGCCGCTACGGGACGGAGCCTACGGCCTGGTCGTTACCCGCGGCCACAACCATGACGAGATCGGTCTGTATCATCTGCTCAAGCGGCCCCTGGCTTACCTGGGCATGATTGGCAGCAAGCGGAAGATCCGCTTGATCTACGAAGACCTGTTGGAAAAGGGGATCACCCAAGAGCAACTCGATCAGGTGCACGCTCCGGTCGGCCTCGACATTGCTTCCCGCACGGTCGAAGAGATCGCCATCAGCATCGTCGCGCAGCTGGTCTCCTATCGCAATCGGCCGGCATCATGACCCAAGCAGGACGCAGCTTCGCGATCATCCCGGCCTGCGGCGAAAGTCGCCGGATGGGCACCGATAAGCTGCTGCTGCCATGGAATGACTCAACCATCCTGGAAACGGTCATCGCCGCGTGGCAGAAGTCCACCGTCGATCACATCTTCGTGGTGATTCCTCAAGAGCGAACCGACCTGCCGAAGCTCCTGCAGACGCTCCCGGTGCATGTCGTCACCGCCGATCCGCGCCCACGCGACATGAAAGAGTCGATCCAACACGGGCTACGCGCCATCCAGTCACGCCTGGCCCCCACACCCAGCGATGTCTGGCTAGTCGCCCCAGCCGACATGCCGACTCTTTCGACGCAGACGATTGACTTGGTGCTTAAGGCAGCAAGGAAGAATCCAGGGCGAATTATTCGCCCTATGAATCGGGAAAAACATGGTCATCCAGCATTATTTCCTTGGGCGATGGCCGACGAAGTATTCCAACTTTCGGAGAACGAGGGTCTGAACATACTTCCTGAACAATTTCCTCCCGTCGATGTAGTCGTCGAAGAAATCGGAGAGGACGTCGACACGAAAGAGGAACTCACGGCTCTACAAAGGAAAGAGAATCTTAAGTCACCCCGAAGCTTTTTTGGCCGTATTGATTTAATTCAAAAAGAATACGACCGTGGCCGCAGCCTGGCAGAGGAAGACGTCGCCAACGGCGAGCGGAAGATATACGTTCAGACACGCGGTGCCGGGGATGAATTCCTGTCCGATCTGATGCGACAGCGGTACGGCATTCTTGTCGAATATACGAGCGACATCACATGGAACGAGAAACGGTCGTTTGAAGACGGCTACAACTCGGTTGCTCGTGAATACATTGAGTCCGTTGACGGAAAAGGTGCAATAAGGCGAGTTTTGGCCGAAGTCAAAACGTTCCGCGATGATCAATACCGCCAATATCTCGAAAACAACGGGGAATCGGACCGCCCTGAGTTAGACCAAGACCTCCGCGATTCTTCGCAGTAGGGCTGAGTGCCCTCAAAAACCCCTGACATTCAACATAGGCCACGGCATTCATGGCAATTACGGGTAACCGAATTGCCAAGGATAAAGTCGGCGAAATCAGGCTTTCGTGGCTCATCCGTCCACCGACGTTCTACATTTCCAATGCAGAAGACACATGGCAATCTCGCCATGCAATAGAAAGTAACTCCATTCACATTACCCACCATGTCGCCGTCAACCGACACCTCGAAACGCCAGAAATATCTACCGGTTCCGTTGGCCCTGTTGTGCCTGACGAAAGAACTGCCGGTCGATGTTTATTGGTGCCTTTACCCAGGAGCCGATCCGGTCCTGCTCCGGGGTCAGAATATCGAGATTGACGACGACGAATTCCCCAAGCTGCTCGAAGGCGGCGTCGAGACGGTTTACATTCCGCGCGATCAGGGAGAGGTCTTTCAACAACATCTGCAGGAGAACGTCCGCTCGATTCTGAATAACCACGATGTACCGATCGCCCAGCGGATGGCTTTTCTCAACAGCACAGGCCGGACCATGCTGCAGGAAGTCTTTCGCTCTGACAATCTCGACAAGACCTTAGAAAGTGTCAGCGTTCTGAGCGAACATATGACCTCGCTCATTTCCCAGGACGAGATCGTCGCCGGTGAATTGTTCGACGTACTGCAGCACGATTATCACACCTACACCCATTCGTATAACGTCGCCAGCTATGCCATGTTGTTGGCTCAGGAAATGGGATTCCGTGACGAAGCAGAGTTGCGTCGGATCTCGATGGGAGGTCTGCTGCACGACCTGGGCAAGCTTCGCATCCCCAATCAAATCTTGACGAAAAAAGAACGCCTGACCGAAGCCGAATGGCAGACGATTCAGCGTCATCCGACCGACGGCTTTGTTGCCTTGGCCGAACGTGCCGAACTGACCTTCGATCAACTGATGATGGTCTACCAGCATCACGAAAAACTCGATGGATCTGGCTACCCCGTGGGGATCGATGGTGACGAGATCCATGTTTTGGCCCGCATCTGTAGTGTTGTCGATATCTTCGAGGCACTTACCAGCAACCGCCCCTACCGCAATCCGAATTCAACGAAAGAAGCGTTAGAGATACTCGATAAAATGGCACCCACCAAACTCGACGGGGACATGGTCAAATGCTGGAAAGCTTTGATGCAGAAGTAGGGGCAAGCCCGAAGCTCAACGAAGAAGCCGTCTTTCAGCGCGCGGCACGCGACTTGACGTTTCAGGTACAGATTCCACGAACGAAAATGGAACAACTCGGAAAGTCGGGCCCGACCGCAACCACGTTAACCGACCAGCGGCGACACGTCCGCTTTCATCAACTCAAACGCTGCATCGTACGCTGTAATCCAACGTTCCCTACGATTGAACGAACCTCGCACCTTACCTTGGGGTTGGTCACGAATATTTCCAAGGATGGGGTTGGCTTTCTGTTTCCCGTACAGCTCTATCCCAAAGAGCGTTTTGTTTTGCGTATCGAAGGAAGCGGCATGATTCCCTTAACGGTCGCACGCTGCCGCAAATTGGGCCCGCAATGCTATGAGATTGGCGCAACATCGATCCGGCCGATCGATATGAAGCCATTCATTGCGAGTTAGCCGCTCGGTCGTTGATCATCACGGCGTAGTCGATCGAATTGGACGCCCCGTCTCTGCTTCAAGTCTCCCAATCACGCGGGCCCTACAGAAATCTTCCAGGCGCACTATCTTACTGATGCGCTAGTCGTCTAAATTACACGTACATCCAACGAAGCACGCTCGCTTCCCCTGTTGCCAATCCCAACCTCGGTGTGCCACTGGCCTCTGGCCAGTGCTCTTGCAGCCAATTAGGGATGGCTAAACCTTTCTCACTTCTCACTGCCGAGGGCGGCAGTGGCACACGATTTGTCAACACAACTTCACCACACAAGCGAACATCATGTCCCATCACCACGCACCACAACCGGAAACACACGGAGCTGGCTCAAAAGGCCACGCTCCGCAGGTTGCCGTGCGCGATGGCAACCGACTGCTGTGCCCCTGCTGCGGGGAAGTGTTGATGGTGCTGGCGGAGAAGCCGCCTTCCTACGGAGCCAACTGCCAGGCCGTTTCCATCGATCCCGAGATCGCCGCGCACGAGTTCCCTGCCGATCCGCCTCCGCCGATTCCGACGCGGCGAACAACCACGCTTCGGCCTGCGTCACTCGATCAGCGCGAACCGCGCGAGCGCGACGAAGCCACGCGGGCTCGTGAACGCGAGCTCTATCGGCTGAAGCGACCTCTGCGAGAACCACTCACTTACGAAGCTGCCCGGCTGTTCGCCTACACGTACTACCGCCTGCAGGCCCTCGACCGGCAACTGCATCGCGAGATTTGCGAGAAGCAGGAAGAGATCGACGCGCTGCAGCGGGAACTGGATGGCCTGAAGAAAACACCTTCGCACGGAGAACCTCCACAACGCACGAAGCAGGTAAAGGTTCGTCTTCATCACGAGCCCAAGAAGTTGATCACGCCAGCGCGACGAGATCGTGTTCGCCAAGCGATTCAAAGACACGCCCAAGCGGACTTGGGCGTGGCACCAGGACGAGTTGGCGATGCGAAGGTCTTCGAAGCGGAAACGCAGAAAACAAGTGAAGCCCACGAACGCGGACCACCATAACAATCCTGTCCCCTCTCCCTCGCAGGGAGAGGGCTAGGGTGAGGGTTTATCGAGCGTCCTTAACCCAACATCGCCAGACGAAGATTCCGCAACGACCGGAACTCCGCTCGCGCTTGCGCTGCCAATAGGCGAACTGTCCCCTCACCCTAACCCTCTCCCCTAAGGGGCGAGGGGACAAGATTTTGCTGCGCACTGCGGTCGATGTAATCGCGTAGCGCATGCAACCGCTTTCTTGTCTCACGCAGCAGCAAGCAGTTGACGATCGGCTCACTTAGCCATCCCAACCATTTCGGTCGACAAGCAAACGAATAGATGTATATCACCCGCGATCGATTTTCGGTAATCGTTTCGTGGCGGATTGTGGCATGAAAGCTTTCAAATAGCCACGGCCGGTTGATCAGCGTCACCGCGGCTACGCGGCCTCGGTCGAAGCTCACGTACCGGGTGTCCATCACCATCCAGCCCGAGGACCATTTGCCAACACAACGGGTACAGACCCCAACCGCGGCCTGCGTGTTGGGCTCGAGAACTTGAGCCTTCGATAGCAGCGAATCCCAATCCAACCGCCGTTGGTAGTCGTGGATGATGTCAAACACCAACCAACTGGGGGCATCGATTTCGATCTGAAAGGTTTGTTTTCGCACGGTTCGTGTTTCGGTGGGGCGAGTTCTCGCGATAACTTTCTATCCGTAAATCGGAAGATCGTTAACTCGTTTTCCCCTAAACCCGTCCACAACCCCCACCCGTGAACTTGTCCTTCTGCTTGCTTCGCTGACGTAACTTCTCTACGCTACGGGAAAGAAATAACGCCTGACGCGAGCGGAATTTAGCTCGGCGTAATGGATTCCTGAATCGGCGGCTAAAGACTTCTCTAGTATGGCATCAACATTCGACTCAGCGCGAAACGACTTCACTGGGTTGTGGGCGACTCCTTTGCGCCGCAACTGGACGGCCGCATTTCTTCTTTTCTGCATGCTGGGCACGACCGGCTGTTCCGGCTGCTTCGACCCGGCCGAGACGCTGGAGGAACGAAAGGAGCGGCTGGCCAAAGAAGAGACCAAGGACGACTTCGAGCCCCCGAAGCTGAACGTCTTGCCGTCGGACGATCGCAGCACGCGGCTTAACCGCGTTAAGCCTGGCCACTGGGTCAATGTCAGTACGTTGATGAAGGCCAACAACTATGACTTCCGCGGCGAGCTTTACGCGTCGACGGTTGATTCCAACAATCGCCCTGTGCCGATCACCGACACCGATTACTACTTCTCGGCAACGCGCCCTCTGGCACTGCCCAAAGGGCAAGAGCGTTGGTCCGATTTGTTGTTTTACCCGCCGCTGTTCGACCGCAACATTTCGCAGACGCGACTGTTTGCCTGCGACCTTCGTCCAGTCGGTGGAGGCCGCCCTGTGTTGGTCGATCGCCTGGCCACCACGCGGATGCATCCGCAAGAGTACTACATGGTGGTGCTGGCCAGTGCTTCGGACGAGTACCAGTTTCTGGAAGTGACCGACGTCGTTCGCCCGCTGCATCCGCCACTGTCCCAGTCCGAGACCGCCCCGCATTACCGCCTGGTTTTGCCGAAGACGGTCGACCGCGTTTCCGTTCCCGAAAACTCGATGGCCTGGACATCGATCGCTTACGTCTTTTGGGACGGGATCGACCCTGAACTGTTGTCGCTCGATCAACAACAAGCCATGCTCGACTGGCTGCACTTCGGTGGGCAGTTGATCATCAGCGGGCCGGACTCGCTCGATCGTCTAAAACTGAGCTTCCTCGGCGACTACTTGCCCGCCGATGACGCCGGCAGCGTCGAACTGGGGCAAGACCGTTTCCAAGAGTGGAACGACGAATTCGTCGAAACCGAACGCATTTACGAAAGCAACAAGTGGCAAGACCTGCGGTACGAGGTCGACCTGCGTGCCGGAGCACTGCGAGGCGCGGACTTGAAGCTTCGTCCTGAGGGCGAGTTCATTCCCAAGACAGGCGACCTGGTCGCTGAGCGGCGCGTGGGACGCGGGCGGATTGCCGTCACGGCGTTTCAGATTCGCTCGCCGGACATCTCTCGCAATTGGAAGAACTTCGATTCGTTCCTCAACGGCGTTCTCCTGCGAAGAGAGCCGCGGAGGTTCATCAAGACCGATGACGAACAGCCGGTCAACGGCTGGGCCGATTCCTACGGCGTGAACGATCCCCGACTGGTCACCTCGCTCCGTTTCATGAGCCGCGACCTGGCCAACTTGATGCCTGCCTACCAGCAGCGCGACGCCACCCTGGTTCGGGAGCTTGCCCCGAGTGAGCCGGAAAGCGAGGGCTTTGAACCCCTGGAAACTGAGGAACCGGTATCCGACGAACAGAAGCTCGAAGGTCTCGATGCCCAGATCCGAAAGGCCGAAAAGGAATTGAATATCGATGCCTTCTCCGGATTCACCTACGACAACCAGTCCGGCGTGGCCGGGTGGAGCGATTCGGGTGGGATCTCGACCGCCGCACGGGCTTGCTTGCGAGACGCGGCCGGTATCAGCATTCCCAACGGCAACTTCGTCCTGCGTGTCACCGCCGGCTATCTGCTGGTACTGGTGCCGCTCAACTGGCTCGTTTTCTGGATCATGGGCCGCGTCGAGTGGGCCTGGATCGCGGCTCCGGTGATTGCCATCATTGGTGCTGTCTGTGTGATCAAGCTGGCCGAGTTGGACATCGGTTTTGCGCGCAGCCGAACGGAGATTGCCTTCCTCGAGGCGCACGCCGGCTATCACCGGGCTCACCTGACGCGGTTCACTTCGCTGTACACCTCGCTGAGCACGACGTACGACATGACCTTTTCAGAGTCGACCGCCGTCGCCTTGCCGTTTGGTCGCGGGGCCGATTCGTTCAGCAATCAGTCGCGCCGCTTTGGCGATGGCGTCAGCGAAGTTCGCTATCACCAGGAAGGGGGCGACATCCAACTGAGCGGCGTTCAGGTTGCCTCGAACTCGTCGACCATGATCCACAGCGAATACTTCCTTTCGACGTCGATCCAGCCGATGTTTTCGTATGAGACCGATACCTCCGGGCTAGGCAGTATCGAGTACGCCTCGACGCAGACCCTGCACGACGTCGGTGTCATTCGCCGCAATGCCCAGTCGAACCAGATCGAAGTCGCCTGGCTGGGGGACTTGGTCCCAGAAACCAAACGCGAAGTTCGCTTTGGCAAGGCGGACGACGAGTGGCTGTTGTTTGACGAGTGGACCGAGTCGCCGGTCCTTTCGCTGACGCCCACCGAAGGCGAAGTCAATTTGCGGCACCTGCTGAATACGGTCAAAGACGTTCGCCAACTGAAAAAGGGCGAGACGCGGCTGATCGGCTGGACCGAGGAAGACATGCCTGGCATGACCCTCACGCCGGCATCCAACCAGCGCACGATCCGCACGATGGTGGTCGCGCATCTGAAGCATGCCAACCTGCCTGCTCCGAAGGCCGATGCCAACACGCGGCGTTTCCTGGGCCAGGAACCGGCTCAGATCCAACTGATGGAACTCGATGCCATCGACGCACTGTAACTTTTCCTAAGCACCTTCAGGACGTACCTCGATGATTGAATTAGTCGACTTCGGCAAAGACTATGGCGATTTCACCGCAGTCAAATGCCTAAACCTGAAGATCGACGCAGGCGAGATGTTCGGCTTCATCGGCCCCAACGGTGCCGGCAAAAGCACCAGCATCCGCTTCCTGGCCACGCTGCTGCGGGCTTCACGCGGGCAAGGCTTTGTCAACGGTTTCAACGTGGCCGATCAGCCCATGGACGTTCGGCATAGCGTGGGTTACATGCCCGATAACTTCGGCGTGTACGACGGGATGAAGGTTTGGGAGTTCCTCGACTTCTTCGCTGTCGCCTACAAGATCCCCCGCAGCCGACGCAAGGCGGTTATCACCGACGTGTTGGAATTGTTGGACCTGACCCACAAACGAAACGACTTTGTGAACGGCCTGTCACGCGGGATGAAGCAGCGGCTGTGCCTGGCCAAGACGTTGGTGCACGATCCGCCGGTGCTGATCCTGGACGAACCGGCCAGTGGTCTCGACCCTCGGGCTCGTTTGGAAGTGAAGGCGCTGCTCAAAGAGCTTCGCAAGATGGGCAAGACGATTCTCATCTCGAGTCACATCCTCACGGAGCTTGCCGACTGCTGTACTTCGATCGGCATCATCGAGCGAGGTGAACTGCTGATGAGCGGCAGCATCGAAGACGTTTATCGCCGCATTCGCAAGAACCGGATTATCAACATCAAGTTCGTCGACGGCATGGACGCTGGCCTCTCGATTATCCGCAGCATGCCCGAATGCGTGGATGTCGATGTCGATCGCGGTCAGGTGACCTGCGAACTGCAAACCGACGACCAAGGGGTCGCTTCGCTGTTGAAGAAGCTGGTCGACAATCAGATCACCATTCGGAACTTTTCCGAAAAAGATCCGACGCTGGAAGATGTTTTCATGATGGTGACCAAAGGTTTGGTGACCTAGAACGAACAACCTTCCGTCTTACACCGGCTAACGCAGCTCCGCAGGATGACGATAGGAGAGAATACGTAGCCGCCCAAAGCAATTCGATCCTTACCTACTAAGTATGGGAGCACTATGCGGTATGTGATCCGGGAGAAATTCTGGTCGTGGGGAGACGACTTTTACGTCTACGACGAGAAGCAGCAGCCCGTCTATCAGATCAAAGGAAAAGTATTTTCGTGGGGCGATCAGCTTGCCTTCTGCGATATGCGTGGCAATGAGCTGGCATTCATCAAGCAGCGACTGCTGACTTTCATGCCGTGCTACGAGATCTTTCACGGCGGCAAGCTGTTCGCCAAGATGCACAAAGAATTCACCTGGTTCAAGCAGAAGTTCACGCTCGATGTGCCAGGCCCCAACGACTACACGATCGACGGCAGCTTCTGGCTGCACGACTATCAATTCAAAAGAAGAAGCCGTACGGTCGCGGATGTCTCCAAGACATTCTGGACATGGAACGACACCTATGGCGTCGAGACGGTGAGCGAGGAAGACGATGTCACCATCTTGTGTGCGTGCATCGTCATCGATCAGATTCTTCACGACGAGCGTAATGACTAACCAGCGCGGTTAGCAACACTACATCAAGATGATCTGCGGCGAGTCCCCTTCCTGGTCGCGGCGTTCCCATTCGCGGCGGACTTCGCCCAGGCCGTAAGCGCACAGTTCAAACTCGTGGCTCAGCTTATGGAGCAGTTCGGCTTCCTGGTCCGAGTGTTCTTCGGCCGACAGTTCACTCGCTTTCGAGTAGGCCTGTTTGCCGACGACCCAGTAGTTCAGCAGGTGATCTTTGCGATCGGCCTTCTGCATCCGGGTCAGGCTTTCCGGGTAGACGCCGCTCCAGAAGAGCAGAAAGTCGCCCACGTGTTGGTGGACAGATTGCTTGGCCTGGCCAATCCTGGCTTCGGCTTCGATCAGCATATCGGCCACTTCGGTCAGCGGCTTGCCGGTCAAGCTGCGGACCTTGAAGACCATGTCGCTATGAATAAACCGGGTCAGAAGGCCGGTTAGATAATCGATCAGATCGGTATCCGGAACGCCGAGCTTGGCCTGAAAGGTCTGCTCGGTGATGCCTGCAAAGAAGCGGTGCATCTTGGTGCTGTCATCGTCGGCATGCATGGTTGGTTCCCCTCCCGTACAGTGAAGTCGGTCAGCAAAACCCGTCAGGCCTTGGCTTGTTTGCCAAGCGATGCCGTAGTAGTGGCCCGCATTGTTGCCCGAAGGGTGAAGTTAAGTCCACACGCATGATGGGGCAAGATTGCGAAAGGGGGTGCCACTTGGCTGCCTTTCGCAAACGCTCTAAAGCTACATTAATTTCGGCTTATAGTCTGAGTCAAGTTCAGTAATTTGCCTAATACAATTGTAGCTCGAAAAAAGCCAGAGAGTAGCTTTTGATTGCCGAACCCCGATTTGTTTCGAGTGTCCGTCGATGGACTCATTAACGCCCACTCAGGGAAAGATCGATGCCACTGAACTACGACATCTGGCGTGACCAAGTCTTTGGACAAGCCGAAGACCTGAGCCCAGCTGACGCCGAGTTTCCAGAAGAAACAGTCGACGCGGTCAACACAACCAACTTCGACCACATCGATCAGGCCTTGGCTGATGCCGAAGTCCACCAGCGTTACTCGCCCAAACAGATTGGGATCGGGCTGCAGTTGATCTACTCGAACTGCTGCAGCAATCTTTGTTTCTGCTACCTTCAAGCCGGCGACGATGCCCGGCGTGTGCAAGGGATTCGGCAGATGAAGCTGCTGTATCGCAACTACTTCGATCGCTACTGCACGCAGCCGGTGAGCAGCATCGGCAACGACGGCGAAGGATGGCTCGACTTCACATGCTACATGCTGTGGGACGTCTTCGTGCTGTATCCCGGAAGCGCCTCACCGGCGATGATTCACGCTAGTTTAGAAGTGATGTCCGACGCGTTAACGCTGACCAACGATAACTGCCTGGTATCCGCACTGCACGGACTTGGGCATTGGGCTTTCGAGGTCCCCGAGGCCAGTTCGATTATCACGCAGTGGCAACGAAAGCCGACGACAAAAAACCCTGAGGTCCTACAGTACGCGGCTCAGGCGGCGACCGGTTGCATCCTTTAGCCGCTCAACGGATCCTGCCGCGAGCGGCACGCCCACCATCGTTGATGGGGGACTCGGGTGAATCACCAAACCCGACCACTTTGAGGATCAAAGACAGATAGGTCGTGCGTACGGGCGATCGCCAGAATTCGAGGGCATACCGTCTCAACTTTGCTCCAGCTGACCGAAACGGTCACCCAATTGGCAGGCACACCGTGGAAGTCGCACACATCGTAAAGAAAGGGACTCTCTGGCTCCTCGTTGACGGAACCAAACTCGTCTCTGAGGGATGACTCAAACGCGGCCATGTCAAACCGAGTTAGGGCTTCGTGAGCGTTGTCCTGAGAAATCGCTTCTACAACCTCCTCAACATCAGCGGTCACCTGACGGTCTGCCCACTTCCAGATAACGAGGTCGAAAGCCATGGATAGTGCTCCTAGCTGCAAGCAATCATGCAACCACTAGCCGTTGAGTGCATCCAGTAATGAGTCGGCGTATTCACCCACTTCCTGGATGACTTGCTCCTGCGGCTTGCTTTCCGCTTCGCACAGACGTCGCACGATCGCCGAACCGACGATCACTCCGTCGCATGCTTCCTTCAGCATATGCACGTGCTCAGGCTTGTTGATACCGAAACCGATGCAGATCGGCAGGTCGGTCTGGCTCTTGAGCCATTTGACGTTGTCGACGATATCAGGCGGCAGCTCGGTGCGTTCGCCGGTGATACCCGCGACCGAGACGTAGTAGATGAAGCCGGTCGACGTTTCGACGATCTTCTTGGCTCGCTCTTTGGAGGTAGTCGGCGTGACCAATTGAATCAGGCTGAAGTCGCGTTCCTTGCACAGCTTGGCAAACGCATCCGACTCTTCGACCAATAGGTCTGGTACGATCGCACCACTGACGCCCGCGGCTTGGGCCATATCGAGGAACTTCTCTGGGCCATGACGGTGAATGATCGCGTAGCTGATCATCGTCACGACAGGGCAGGGGAGGGTCGGCGTGACGCTGCCAATCGTTTCGAGGATCGACTTCAGCTTGATCTTCTTATCGAGTGCCCGCGTGTATGAAGCCTGAATGACAGGTCCATCGGCGATCGGGTCGCTGTAAGGAATGCCCACTTCGCACACGGCCGCGCCACGCTTGCCCAGTTCGGTCAGTGCCGCCGCGGTGATCTCCAAAGAAGGATCGCCGGCGGTGACAAACGGAACCAGGGCCTTTTTGTTTTGCGAACGCAGGGCTTCAAAAGCTCGATCGACGGCGGACATCGGGGCGTAACCTTTGTAGTGATGGCTAAGAGGTGACTTACGTGTGCCACTGGCTTCTAGCCAGTGCCTAATGCAATCCGAGTACCCAGTTCACACTGGCCAGAGGCCAGTGGCACACGGATCGAGCCTTGTGCTTCGGTTAATACTTCACGCCTTTGAGGCGGGCGATTTCGGCGGCGTCTTTGTCTCCGCGACCTGACAGGCAGACCAAGACAACCTGATCCTTCGGCATCTTGGCAGCCAGTTCCATCGCCTTGGAAACCGCATGCGAAGATTCCAGTGCTGGCAGAATACCTTCGGCAGCGGCCAGTGCGTCGAAACCTTTCATCGCGTCATCGTCTTCGCAGCAGGTGTACTGGACGCGGCCGGTGGCCTTCCAGTAGCTGTGCTCGGGGCCAACGCCTGGGTAGTCCAAGCCTGCCGACATCGAATGGACATCGCACGTTTGGCCGTCTTCGTCCTGCATGACAAAGCTGTAGCTACCATGCAGCACGCCTGGCTCTCCGTAGGTCAGCGGCGATGCGTGTTCGCCGGCACTGGGGCCGCGTCCGCCAGCTTCAACGCCGATCAGCTCAACGTCTTTGTCTTCCACAAACGGATAGAACATGCCAGCCGCATTGCTACCACCGCCGACACAGGCGACGACCTTGTGAGGCAATCGGCCCAGACGCTCGAGGCTTTGCGCGCGGGCTTCTTCGCCGATCACGGCTTGGAAGTCGCGGACGATACGTGGGAACGGATGAGGACCGACAACACTGCCCAGGATGTAATGGGTGTCTTCGACCGAAGCCATCCAATCTCGCATCGCTTCGTTGATCGCATCACGCAGCGTGCGGGAACCGGTCGTCACAGGACGCACTTCCGCGCCCAAAAGTTTCATGCTGAAGACGTTCGGAGCCTGGCGACGAATGTCTTCTTCGCCCATGTAAACAACACATGGGATGCCGAAGTGAGCACAGGCCGTTGCCGTAGCGACGCCGTGCTGGCCGGCACCTGTTTCGGCGATGACTCGCTTCTTGCCCATTCGCAAGGTCAGCAAAGCCTGTCCGAGCGTGTTATTGATTTTGTGAGCACCGGTGTGGTTGGTGTCTTCGCGCTTCAGCCAGATCTGAGCACCACCGACTTGCTCGCTCAGCCGCTTGGCATGATAGAAGGGGGACGGACGCCCGACGAAGTCCCGCAGCAGGACCTTCAGTTCTTCGAAGAAGGTCGGATCCTTGACGGCTTTTTCGTATTCAACCGTAAGCTGGTCGAGGGCCTGCGTTAGCGTTTCAGGGACGTATCGCCCCCCGAACGGACCAAAGCGGCCAGCAGAATCTGGAACGTTACGACTGGCGGTACCTAGACTTTCCATCAGCGGATCCATGTGTCACGATTTGGGGAATGACGTCGCAGCGGGATCGCTCCCATTATGCGACGCAGGTGCCTGCGTGATAAACCTTTGAGTATCCGGGCAACCTGTAAGGGGGTCAAGTGGACGCGATAACCGCGATCGGGCTCGAAATTCAACGGAGATCAACTCATTGCCGGAACTTCCTGAAGTCGAAACGATGCGTCGCGGCGTTTTAGGGCTGATTGGCGGGCGGATCGAGACCTTTGAAAAACTTCCTTGCGAGCGTCGTCCGATCGGCATTACCCCCACCGCGGGTGTGCTGAAAAAAAAGCTGGTTGGGCGGAAGGTCGAGCGGATCGATCGCCTCGGAAAGCGGGTTCTGCTAGTCCTGGACGACCAATCGCGGCTCATGTTCGAGCCCCGTATGACCGGGCTGGTGCTCATTTCCGATCCCCCCACGCTCGATCATTTGCGTGTGCGGCTGACGTTCTCCGGCGTAAAGCATCCCGAGCTTTTGTACTGGGACCGCCGGGGACTGGGATCGGTTCGGTGGTTTTCGGCCGAGCAGTTTGAAAACGAATTCCACCAGGGGCGGCTCGGGCCGGATGCTTTGGATGTCGACGTGGCGACCTTCCGCGAGAAGTTTTCCACCACGCGTCAGCCGATTAAGGTCGCTTTGCTCGATCAACGCCGGATCGCTGGCATCGGCAATCTGTACGCGTCCGAGATACTGCATCTGGCGAAAGTCCACCCAGCCAAGCCGTGCAATCAGCTTTCTGCTCAGGCCTGGAAGCGGATTCATGCTTGCATGGTCGAAGTGCTGGAACTGGCCATTCGTTACGAAGGATCGACGTTGAACGACGGGACCTATCGCAACGCGTTGAATCAAAACGGCAGCTATCAGAACGAGCACCGCGTGTATGCCAAGGCCGGGGATGTGTGTCGTTCGTGCGGCAAGGCGGTCATTGTGCGGACGGTTCAAGCACAGCGTGCGACGTTCCATTGCCCCCGCTGCCAGAAGTCGAAATAGGCAGAATCGACATTTCGATTGTTTTCTATGGGTCAGGTCTGTTAAAAATAGGGAAGTGCGCTCCTCATTTTTCCTCTCCCTTCCTGGAGGTCCTTCCATGCCTAATCGTCTTCCTCTGGTTCCGCCCAATCGACGCGATTTTCTCCAAACGGCTGCCGCCACCACGGCAGGTCTCGCAATGGGTGGCACGTCGCTCTTTGCTGCGGATGAATCCGCGAAGAAAGATACGCCTGAGTCACTCGTCAAGGTTCTGTACGAATCGCTGAGCGACAAGCAGAAGAATGACATTACTTTCGATTGGGACCACGAGACGGTCTTCGAAGGGAAGCTGCGAACCCACGTCGAAAACAACTGGCATATCGTCGACCAAACGATCGCCGGCAATTATTACACCAAGGATCAACAGCATCTCATTCGGCAAATCTTTGTCGGTATGGTCAATCCAGAGTGGGTCGAAAAGTTTGATCAACAGCTGAAAGACGATGCAGGCGGATTCGGCAAGCAACAGAACATCGCCATTTTCGGCAAGCCGGGCGAGGGCAAATTTGAATTGGTGATCACCGGTCGTCACATGACGATGCGATGCGATGGCAACTCGGCCGAACACGTCGCGTTTGGCGGACCTATCTTCTACGGTCACGCGGCCAAAGGTTTCAACGAAAAGCCTGGCCATCCTGGCAACGTCTTCTGGCATCAAGCCCTCGCCGCCAACAAGGTGTATGAAATCCTGGATGGCAAGCAGCAGGAGGTTGCGTTGGTGAAGAAGAGCCCGGTCGAACAGAAGAACGGGTTCCAAGGTCCCGAGGGCAAGTTCAGTGGCATCAAAGTCGGTGACCTTTCCGACGACCAGAAGGAAGCCGTGCAAAACGTACTGAAGCTGTTGATCGAGCCATACCGTCAAAGCGATCAAGACGAAGTGGTTGCCTGCTTGAACAAGTACGGCGGTCTCGATGCGTGCCACCTGTCGTTCTACGAAGACTCCGACGTGGGCAAAGACAAGGTGTGGGACAACTGGCGTCTGGAAGGGCCTAGCTTCGTCTGGTACTTCCGTGGCAAGCCGCATGTTCACTGCTGGGTGAACGTGGCCGACTCGCACAAAGTTCCTTTCAACGCTGCCTAATCGAGGGCTGTTTGTGACGTCCGTTGCGAGAATAGCTGGGCTAACTTTGGCGGCAATGTCGTTGATGGCATTGCCGCTGTGGGCTCAGCCGAAAGACCCCCTTCGCAATCAGTCGACCGACCGTCTTGTGCTAAAAGACGGTACGGAGCTGCGGGGCATGCTACTTGAGGAATCACCTCGCGGACTCGAGTTTCTCGAGATCAATCGCCCGCCTGGCAAGCCGATGTTCGCCGTGATTCACACAATCAATGCGAACAAAAAGAAAGGTCTCGAAAAGGTCAGCGGCGACGATCGCAAGCGTCTGGAGAAGCTCGCCGATCGGCTCAGGAACCACACGCAAATCCGAGCAGCCGAGAAAGACTCGCTGACACTCAAGCGAACCAAGTCCGCGATTCTCGAAACCGATCAGGCATGGCAGTACGAAGGGGATCGCTTCGTCTTGATCAGCCCCCTGAACGAAGACATGACGCGAACATTCGCTGTTCGTGTCGATCAGATCTTTCAAGCCTTTGAACATTGGCTGCCCCCCAAGCAGAAACCCAACAGCCCGATCCAGATTGTGCTGTTCCATTCAATCGGCAGCTACTCAGCCTACTTGAAGAAGATTGGCTTGCAGATCGACAACCCGGCGGTTTACGTACCGCATACCAACCAGGTTCTGATTGGCTCGGACCTTGGCTCGTTTCTCGACCGCCTGGAAGTGGCTCGAGCCGGGCACGAGGCCATCCTGGCGCAATGGACCGAGCAAGAGAAAAAGCTGCCGGAGGACCTGAACCAGTTGGCCAAGCGATTGAAAGAGGCTGGCTGGGCGCCCGATGCGGTGGTCACCGAAGTTCAGACGCGGCGCGAAGCATGGCAGCGTGACTTCAAGAAGACGCTGGGGCAAGTCCAGGTGATCGATCGCCGCAATCAAGCGACGCTCGACACAATGATGAACCAGGCCACCCAGCATTTGTGCCACGAATCGTTTCATGCCTACGTCGAAAACTACCTCTATCCGCAAGGCGAGTACGAGGTACCGATCTGGCTGAACGAAGGCCTGGCGCAGTTGTTCGAGCACGCTCAGTTCGAGAACGGCACGTTCCGCATCGACCTGCCGCCGCAGGAGATTCTGGCCAGCTTAAAGGACCGGCTGGAGCGCGATCACGGGATGAGCCTGCAACGGATCCTGCAAACCGAAGCAGGCAGCTTTATCCTGTTCGAGAACCTGCATGAAGGCCGGCTCGACTATGACGTGGCGTGGGGCTTGGCCTGGTACCTGGTGTTTCAAAAGCAACTCTTCGCGCCGGGAAGCCTCGACCGCTACGTCCATCGGCGCAATCAGCCAGCCCCCACCGTGGAAGAAACCTTCGGCGAGAGCGTGTCTCGCGTTCAGGCCGAGTGGGTCGCTTTTATCCGCCAGCTGGAATCGTGACCGGCCCTACGATGCCTGCTCGACGAGGGCTTCGCCCAAGGTGCGTTTGATCGCCTCGAGTCGCTCTTCGTCGAAGATCTTCTTGCCATCCGAATCGGTAACGTAAAACACGTCAACGACCTGATCCAAGTGCGTCGTGATCCGGGCCACGTGAACGCTCAGGTCGATATCGTAGAGCATTCGTGAAATCAGGTAGAGCAGTCCCTGGCGGTCCTGCGTAAAGACCTCGACGATCGTAAACTGATCGGACGTCTCGTTGTCGATTTTGATTTCCGTAGGAATCGGAATCGCTTCTTCTGCCAGCCGCTGAACGCGCGAGGTCCACGTCGATGTGAACGTCGGGGCTTTCTCCTCCGAGGCCGTCAGGTATTTACGAATGCGTTGGCAAATATCCTCCATCCGCTCAGGCGGCGACTGGCCATCGTGATCTTGGTCTTGCACGAAGTACCGGTCGAGAACCAGCCCATCGGCGAGCGTGTTGATCTCGGCGGCGAGAATCGTCATCCGCTGGCTGGTCACTGCGGCGGTCAGGCGATGGAAGACACCTTGCATCAGGGCTTCCCGCGTACCGATCGTAATCTCTAGCACGCCGCGATCTTCGCGGTACTGACACGCGACCATCGGCGAGTCGTCCTTCATCGCGTGCAGCTGTTCCAAGTCGCGAACAATCTGCGTGGCGGGCGTTTCCTGGAGGAAGCCTTCAGGCAACGAATCGATCACGTGGCGGTACCACTCTTCGTTTTCGTGGCCGCGAACCAGCGATGCCAGTCGATCGAGTTTCTTACGCCGCTGGGCAACCGTATCGACCGTGTCGTCCCCGCCCAGGTTCTGCATCGAACGTCGATAAAGATCGGTGAGGACTCGCACTTTCCAGTCGTTAAGCGTGCCGGGGCCGACGCCAGCGAAGTCAGCACACGTCAGCACGAACAGCATCCGCATTCGCTCGGCCGGACCGTTCTCCATGGCGAAGCTCAGCACCAACTGTTCATCGGAAGTGTCGCGACGAAACGCCAGGTGCGACATGGTCAGGTGATGCAGCACCAGGTGCACGAGCGTCTCTTTGTCCTGTGGAGACAACCAGAGCCGATCGGCAACTTCCGCAGCGATGCGAGCCCCTACGATGCTGTGATCTTCGGAAAACCCTTTCCCCAGATCGTGAATCAGCAGGGCCAGGTGCAGTAGCCACTTTTTCTTGATCTTCATGTACACCGCCCCCAGCGTATCGTCCCGCTCGAGGAACTGGGTGGCACACTCGACCGTCTTAATGCAATGGGCGTCGACGGTGTACTTGTGATACTGATTGAACTGCAACAGGCACCGGGCGTGAGCCATGCCGGGGACAATCTTTTCCAACAGCCGCAATTCATGCAATCGACGCAGCAGTTCACCCAGTCGACCAGGCTCGGACAAGAACGTCAAAAACGCCTTGCGAGTCGCTTCGGTCATTTCGATTTCGCCTTGACCCTGCATCTTGCTGCGGATCACTTCCCAGGTCGGGTGATCGATCTGACGGTTAAACCGACTGGCCGCAATCATCAGCTCCAAGACCTGGTCAATCTGACCAGCGCGGTGCTGCTTCCATCGCTTCGACGTACTGATGCGATAAGGCCCCACATGAAAATCACGATCGACACGGCGGGTCATGATCGGGCCGAAGATCGTCGTGATGGGGGACTGAGGTCGGATCGAGGCGATGAAGTGCCGGGCCGCGTCGCGGACGCCACCGGTCTGCTCGAAGTAGGTCTGCATGAACTGCTCGACCGGCAACAGCCCATCGGTTCCTTTGAATCCATACAACTCGGCAATGCGAATCTGCTCGGCGCGATCGAGCAAGTCAGACGACTTGCCGGCATGGAAGTGCAGTTCGTTTCTCAGTCGCAAAAGATACTCACGGGCGTCTCGCAGTATCTTGCGATCGCGGTCTGAGATCGCACCGATGCGATTGAGTGCGTCCATATCATTTTCGCCAAACTTGGCGAAGCCGAGCCAACGCACCATCTGGATTCCACGCAAAGCTCCACTCGAGCGTTTAATGTTCGGCTCGAGCAGGTGGACGATCTCGCCATACTGGGCGCGTTCTTCGTCTCGCGACGCCATGATCGCGTGATAGAGTCTCCGGAAGTGAAGCTTTCCCTTTCGACGAAAGGGCTCGGCAAAGTCGCGGAACAGTCCGACACTACCAGCGAGGAAGCGATTCTCGGCCAGCGAAGTGAAGATCGTTGCATCGGAAAGTGCCGCCGAGATCGCCTGCTTCGGCGTTCTCAGACTATGTCCCAAAATCAGCCCTACGTCGAACACGTCTTGCTGCAGCCGCTTGGTGAACTGTATCGCCGGTTCGCGAAAGGTTGGCGAGTGCATGATCATCAAGTCGATGTCGGAGTACGGAGCCGTGTCACGTCGTCCATAACCACCATGCGGAACGATCGTGATGTTGCTCAATACGCGCTCGGAGGTGAACCCCGGCACGTCTTCCGCTGCGGCGTTGACCAGTTCCAAAAGGATGGCATCGAAGCAATCGGTGATTTGCGCGCATAACTGAACACCAGGCGTACCGGCCTGATGCTGGCGTTTGAGTTTTTCTCGGTCCGCTGCGAGCTTCTGTTTTGCTGCGATAACCGATTCACGAAGGCGCAGTGCTGCCATGGAATGCTTCGCCTGTCTCTTCAAGTAAAAAAACGGCGCCGACTCAACTCGGTGGCGCCGTTCCTAGTTTAGTCCAATTAGTTATCCGTGCCGGTCATTCAAATGGCGTCTTCCCCAGTTTCGCCAGTTCGGATACGGATACTGTCTTCTAAATTGGTAACAAAGATTTTTCCGTCACCAATTTGGCCGGTTTGGGCCGTCCGCAGGATGGTGTCGATCACCTTCTGCAGATTTTCGTCGCTACAAACGACTTCGATCTTCTTCTTCGGGACGAAGTCGACTGCGTATTCCGTGCCGCGATACGTCTCGGTGTGTCCTTTTTGCCGACCGTAGCCCGAAACCTCGATCACGGTCATGCCGAACACTCCCTGTTCGCTCAGCGCGTTTTTCACATCGTCCAATTTGAAATGGCGGATAACCGCTTCGATCTTTTTCATCGGTATATCTCCTAGTGCGCCTTAGTTCTGTTCGATGGACCGAGCCAGTCACGCCTGGCCCGGTCGTAAAATATGAAAATGCATCGCCCTGATGGCGTGCGACGTTAGCTGAAGATGTAGCCTTCTTCCCCGTGTTCGGAGATATCCAGACCACGGATTTCGCTTTCCTGGGTCACTCGCAGGCCGATGACAATATCAATCAGCTTCAGCAAGATCACGGTAGCCACCACCGAAAAGGCGATCGTTACCAACACGGCAACCACCTGGCCGATGACAAGCGAAACACCGCCCCCTTCGTACAAGCCGATCGGTTCGCCACCGGTCAAGTCGCCACAAACGTGACGCGAAGCAAAGACACCGGTGAGCACGGCTCCCAAGGTTCCACCAACGCCGTGAACGCCAAACGCGTCCAGCGAGTCGTCGTAGCCCATGCTTTGTTTCAGCACAGCACATGCGTAGTAGCAAACAATCCCTGCGGCGGCTCCCATGGCCAGTGCGGGCATCGGCAAAACGAAGCCAGCGGCCGGGGTAATACAAACCAGACCGGCAACCGCACCCGAAGCACATCCGAGCACGCTCGGCTTGCCACGCAGGATCCATTCCATCAGCGACCAAGCCACCGCACCGGCAGCAGCCGAGAAGTGCGTGACGGCAAATGCGTTCGAGGCCAGGCCATTCGCGGCACCAGCACTACCGGCATTGAAGCCAAACCAACCGACCCACAGCATGGCGGCACCTAGCGTGGTGTAGGTCAAGTTGTGCGGACGCATGTCGTCGTGGCCAAAGCCCAAACGCTTTCCAACAAAGATCGCACAAACCAACGCCGAGATCCCGGAGCTGATATGCACCACGGTACCACCAGCAAAGTCCAGCGCGCCACCGGCCAGCGAATCGGCTTCTCCGTAGGCGAGAATCCCGCCGTCCCACACCCAGTGACAAAGCGGGCAGTAGACCAGCGTTCCCCACAGGACCGAGAAGACCGCCATCGCCGAGAACTTCATCCGTTCGGCAAACGCACCGCAGATCAGTGCCGGAGTGATGATAAAGAACATCCCTTGGAACAACATGAACGTGTATTCCGGAATGGTTCCGTGCATCGGAGTAACCGGCTCGCCCAGTTCGGCATCCCAGGCCGGTTGGACGTTGTTCATAAACAGAAACTCAAGATCGCCGAAATAGGGATTCGAGCCACCGAAGCAAAGGGTGTACCCCCACAGGCTCCAGACGACCGTCATCAGGCCCATCAGGAAGAGACACTGCATCATCACGCCCAAGACATTCTTTTTGCGAACCAAGCCGCTGTAGAACATCGCCAGACCAGGGGCGGTCATGAATAGAACCAGCGCACTGGAAGTCAGCATCCAGGCATTGTCGCCGGTATCGAGCCCAGGGGTCTCTTCTTCAGGGACCTCCACTTCGCCAGCGTTGCCGGCTTCGACCGGGACGTTCTTCTCTTCAGCCGGCGGTTGCTCGTTCGTCTCAGGAGCGAGTTGGGCCGCCAACGGCTGACATAGGATGAGTCCGACTAACATAGTGATCAGCGCGCAAGCCGATCGTCCTCGAAGGAAATACGTGCGCATGAATCTCCACCTCGAAAAAAGGATTTACCAGATTGTGAGTACTACGCGCGCCGCCTGATGATTTGCCTGGATCATCGCGCTCGTGGTGCTCTGCGATCCCGCCACTGGTCCGGGAGAGACGTCCCAGTGTCTTGCCTGATGCGGAAGTTGCACAAAGTCAGTACAAAAAATAGGGGTCGACGGGCTCCGCGTAAAGTAGATAACTCCAGTTCTCGTAACTTTTTTCGGTAGGAGATGACGCATCAAGACCGGACGGAGGGTGGCAAGCTGCCTATAATGGACGAAAACCCTTCCGCGTTTGTCGTTTGCCTACCACATCTGGGAGCCGCCTCGATGCTGATGCGTTTGCACACCATTTTACCGCTTGCCACCCTTGTTTCGATCTTCACTACTATCTCACTAGTACATGCCCAAGAGCAGGCCGACACCCCATCGGTCGAATCCGGATACCTTGCCAACGTCCGCCAGGTTACCTCCGGCATGGTTAAGGCCGGGGAAGGATACTTCTCGCCCGATGGCGAGCGAATCGTCTACCAGGCCGTTCCTCCCCAGTACCCGTTCTATCAAATCTATACCCAGCCCCTGGCCGGCGGCGAGCCAGAACTGGTCAGCACTGGTCGTGGTCGCACGACGTGCGCTTACTTCACGGTCGACGGCAAGAACATCCTGTTCGCCAGCAGCCATAGCGACCCGAACATGAAGCAGACCGAAGACGAAGAAGTCGCCAAGCAGGAAGAAGAACGTCGCACGGGACAGCGTCGTCGGTACTCGTGGGACTTTGATCCTTACACCGACATCTACCTCAAAGATATGAAGTCGGGCAAGCTTACCCGTCTGACGACCGCCAAAGGCTACGACGCCGAAGGGGCCTTCTCGTACGACGGCAAGAAGATTGCCTTCTGCAGCGACCGCGACGGCGACCCCGACCTGTACATCATGGATGCCGACGGCGCGAACCTGAAGCAGTTGACCAACGCCAAAGGATACGACGGGGGACCGTTTATCTCGCCCAACGGCAAATGGATTGTCTTTCGCAGCGATCGCAAGCAAGAAGGCTTCCTGCAGATTTACGTGATTTCGGTCGATGGCGAAAAAGAGTTTCAGCTGACCGATAACGTCGGGGTGAACTGGGCTCCCTATTGGCATCCGACCAAGCCGTATATCATTTGGGCCGGTGCCGATCACTCGAAGCCAGGGCGTCCTAACTACGACCTGTGGCTGATGAAGTACGAAGAAACGGACGACGCCATCAAGCCGGGTCCGATCTGGCGTATCACCGACAGCCCAGCGGCCGACGTGCTGCCTGTCTTTTCGCCTGATGGCAAGAAGTTGATGTGGACCAGCACCCGCACCGATGATCACAGCAGCCAGCTCTTCATCGCGGACTTCACGTTCCCGGAAGACAAACCCACGGAAGAAAAGTAACGAGCAACATGACGGATCAATCCATGCCGCAGACCAAGGCCTGCGGCTTTCTGATTGTCAAAGGGAACCCGATCGAGTCGTTTCTGTTGATGAAGCACCCCAAGCGTTGGGACCTGCCCAAGGGGCACGTCGACGAGGGGGAAACGGAAATGGAGTGCGCCCTGCGGGAATTGGAAGAAGAGACCGGCATTACGGCCCAGGACATCACGGTCGATCCAGACTTCCGGTACGAGCTGCAATATGTGGTCAACTACAAACGGAAGTTTGGCGGCGTCGATGCCTTGAAGACTGTTGTCTATTTTCTGGCGCGACTCGAGAACGAGGTCGAACTCAAACTCACCGAGCACGGCGACGCCCAGTGGTTTGATTGGGATCCGCCCCACATCATTCAAGAGCAAACCATCGACGGACTCTTGGCGGCGGTGGCCCAGCATGTGGGTGACGAATCTTAGTTCACCCTCCTAAGGGCCGGAGGCCCGACCGAATGTAGCCAGGGGCGCGAGCCCCTGGTATCAGCGAACAGAAAAGAAGAAAGCCCTGGAAGGGCTAACTTTTTTCGCATTTCATAACCAGGGGTTATTACCCCTGGTTACATTCGACAGGCCTTCTAGGCCTTAAGATGAATGAATCGAAATCACAAGGGGAACTCTACTTCGCCACATCGATCTCGAGCTGACCGATGACCTGCGTTACCGGCAGGAATGCGGCGAATGCTCCGGAGCCGCTCAGGTCGGTATCGGTTACTTTGATGTACTGGACGCCGATGCCTCCTTTGCCTCGGGTCGCATCCAACGGCATCCAGCGGTCGCCGATCCAGGCTTCCGTCCACATGTGATAGGCGAAGCCTTTCTTATCGCCGTAGTCGACATACACCAGGCCGAGCGCCCCGCGGGCAGGAAAGTTCTTCGCACGCAAGAGAGCCATCAGCAAAACAGCGTGCTCCGTGCAATCGCCCGTCTTCCCTTGCGCAACTTCGGCAGCGGAAAGAAATCCCTGCGAGAAGTTTTTCTCCTCGATCGTATCGTGGACGAACTTTTCCAGGAGGATTGCCTGCTGGGTGGCATCTGCCCCGGGAAAGGCGGTCTTATGCAGCAGTGCCTGAACGGCCGGATCTTGGAACTGAACCAACGGGCTGGGTGCCAGGTCGGCTTCGGTCGGCTTGCTACTTTTCGGCAATCCGGCAGGCAGGGGAGTCTCAGGACGGATTCGCCACACTTGCAGCTTGGCAGAATGCCCGTCGCCGGGGGTGACCTTTTGATTACTGGCACTCGCGAAAATCTTGGCCGGGTCGCCTGACTTCAGTTTCAACTGATAGGTCAATTCCTTAAAGTCATCCAGACCAGCCTCCGGCATGCCCTCGACCGGGACAATCGTATCGAGTGCCAGATCAAACGAAACCGTCTTGTTGGGGCTCAGGGCGAACTCTTGGGAGCAGCGGTAGATCTCGAAGTTTTGAACCGGGGAGGTCATCTTCACGATTTCGCCGGCATCATCGACCCAGGCCGTCGATTCCAGGGGTGGCTGCCCCTGAATCTCGGTCAGGTACTTCGTTTTCAGAAGAGTGATGGTCGAGCCGTCCAGCATGGTCACGGCTTCACTTTTCTGTCCCTCAATGGTGTGCTTAGCGATACGATTCATCGTGGGCACAAGGGCCATCACGGAACGCTCTTGGCCCGCTTTAATAGGAGGCTTTTGAAATAAGCGATACACCGCATGCAGCCCGCCGTAGTCTGGCTGCCAGCCGATTTGGTCGCTTGAGGCCGCTTGATTCTGCCCTCCCTGAGTCGAGATCGACAACGTTTTGCCGTCGCTGGAGGTCTGGCCGGTGAACCGCGTCACGGAACCGGCTTGATCGATCTTGGTGGTGAACTGCTTTAATGCACCGTCCTCGGATGCCAGAAATACGTTCTCGACGGTCATCTTCAGTGGCTGACCAGCCCGTTGGATCTGAAGCTGCTCGACCGTGGTGGTCCGGACGTACTTGGTCTGACCGTGCGTAAGATGCTCGACCTTCTCCATCGTGTGACCGATTTTCTCGCCCTGAAGAACGATCGCCCCCCAACTTTCCTGCGAGGAATTAATTTTTTCCGAATTCTGTTTCGGCGGCTGGGGCGCAGATGGGTCCGGACAACCGGTACATCCGATACAGATCAGCCCAAACGAAATCATCCATGCAATGCGTTGATTGGGGCGTGGCATCATGCAGGCGGGGAGAAAAGCTTCCAAAAGGGGACATCGAGACTACCGGGAAGTATACCAAACACCACATGCGTTTCGCCAAGGAATCATCTCGAAAGCAATTCACACCATCCGAGCCCATGCGGCGACGTATTTGGGACGGTCGTAACGATCAAGGCAAGGATCGACCACCGGCATAGGTTGCGATTGGGCGCCGCGAGCGCCAAGGAAATTGATTTGTTTGATTTCAAAGATTGTCACCTAAGCCTCGAAAGTGGCCCGTTTTACGGTGCTATGTTCTCGGTAGATTCGCGTGAAACACCGCTGGTCGTGCCTCGCTAAGCAGGCCCAATCAGCGGACGCCCTTTGCGGGAAACACATCCCCAAGAAAAGGCGTCACACGACCAGAATCCAACCTAGGATTTGAAAAGAACCAGAGAACAACTCGGGCGAGACACTCAAGCGTCTTCACCGAGCAAGATCACCGGAGCAGAGGCACTCATGGGCTTCTTGAAGAATTTTTTCAAAAGTGTTTTCCACGAGAACGAAATGGGCCATATCGCCAATAGTTTCGAACAACTCTCGGAAGAGCAATTAGAAGCACACCTGGACGTTGGAAGCTACAACGGCTTTGAATTAACCGATGCGGTTCGCCCGTCGTTTGATTTGAAGGTGGTTCCTACGCAAGGCTTCCGCCGAGAAACGTACCGCGACGAACAAACTGGCAGCACGGTTCCTGTCCTGATGGGAAGTGCCACGCGGTCAAACCTATTCGATACATTCATGGATCTGCTGGATCCGCTGGGAACCGAAGTCGATGTCGTCCTCGAATCGAGTCATCACGCCGATGGCCGACCTGGCGGCGACATGTACCGCGAACATATCGATCTTCCCGTTCTCAAGAGCATTCTTTGGGACTACGAAGATCTGCTGCTGAACGACGGTTGCACGGGGATCGCTGTTTTGAATCCCCACCAGCCGCTGGAAGTTCAGTTCGACGAGCACAAACTGCTGATCGTCTACGGCAACGAGTTGAAGCACTTTGAACAGGCCTTCATCGACCGAGACGTTTACCCCAGCCCCGAGATGAAGTTCATCACGGAAGCCGAGCACGTCCACTCCTCGTCGCAGCAATACCAGCAGCAGTTCGAGGAACTTCGGATGCGATTGGGTATGGACGAGAACTACGGTTAAGCGTCCTTGCCAAAAACCACCAGAAAACGCACCTCAGGCCGTGATGTATGTCACGGCCTGAGGTGCTTCTTGCCTGCATGCTAGCAAGTCGGTGATTTGACCTTGCTGTCGTCAGGTCGATTCGTCAAACTCTCGCTCCCTCTATTTAGTCGACAGGAGCGCAACCTTGGCGAGGTGGATACCTCTAATTTGCTCGCTGCTTTTAGGCAGTATTGGCTGTAGCAGTTTCGTACCGATGCTGCATCACGCTGGGCATGCGCCGGAGGCCCCGGTCGATAATCCCCACTTTGTCCCCATCCGTGATCATGAACTGATGTGGGAACAGATTGTCGATGCGGTCGATACCCACTTCAAAATTCGTACCGAACAACGCGTCCGCGTCGTTGCCGGACAACTCACCGAAGGCCGCCTGGAAACCTATCCGCGAATCGGCAGCACCATGCTCGAACCGTGGCATACCGATTCCACTCGTGGCTACGAAAAACTGGAGAGCACCCTGCAAACGATCCGCCGCCGCTGCATCGTGCGCGTCACGCCAGAGCAGGGGGGCTACTTCATCGGGGTCGAAGTTCACAAAGAGATGGAAGACGTCACCGGACCTTCCAACACCCAAATGGCCCTGGATGGCGTTCGCTTCGACGGCACGCTACGTAGCCAGGAGTCGACCAGCGAACTGGGACCTCAAACCGACGGTTGGATTCCCCTTTGCCGCGATGTCCTACTCGAACAGCGTATCCTGCAAGACATTCTCGCGCGGCTCAATGGCATTGAATCGGAACGGCCTAGAACGCCGTTCACGATTCATCAGTAGTTTTAACTGCCGCCTTCTTTGGCCAGCTTTCGCAGCACTTCGATTCCGCGATCGATTGTTTCGTTGGTCGCTGCGTACGAAATACGGAAGTGTGTGTTCTGGTTGCTAAAGATATTGCCGGGGATGATCAACAGGTTATTCTCGATCGCCTTGGTAACGAACTCGGTACCGGTTCCCCAGGGGGCTTTCGGGAAGACGTAGAACGCACCGCCTGGCTTCGAGATCTCGTACAGATCCGAGATGCCGTCAATCAATCGATCACGCTTCTTACCGTAGTCTGCGACGTGCGAGGACATATCGACTTCCATCGCGGCTGCACCGGCCCATTGGACCGGTTGCGGAGCACACACGAACGTGTACTGCTGCAGCTTGATCATCGTATCGATGACCGCCGACGGTCCATGCACAAAACCCAAACGCCAGCCCGTCATGCCGTAGCTCTTGGAGAACCCATCGATCACGATCGTGTTCTCGTTGTAGGTCGCCGGCGAGCAGAAGCTGTCGTCGTACGTGAACACGCGATAGATCTCATCCGAGACGATCGCAATATTCTTTTCCTGGGCCAGTTTCGATACGGCCTCGACGACTTCCTTTTTGGCGACCACACCGGTCGGATTGGCCGGGCTATTGAGCAGGATCAGCTTCGTCTTGTCGGTGATCGCATCGGCCACCTTCTGGACGTCGATCTGGAAGTCGGGGTAGGTGCTCAGCACCACCGGCACGCCACCCACCAGCTTGACCAGTGAGGTGTACATAACGAAGTAGGGATCGAAGATGATCACCTCGTCGCCTGGGTTGACCATGGCCAGCATCGATAGAACGAGCCCGCCACTGGTGCCTGAGGAAACGAAAACCTTGCGGTCCTCGTGACCATATTCGTCGTTGATCTGGGCCTGCAGCTTTTCCCGCAGAATGGGCATGCCCTGGGTCAGAGCATAGCCGTTCTTGCCTCCTTGGATCGCATCGATCGCCGCGTCCTTGACCTCTTGCGGAACGTCAAAGTCCGGCTGACCGATCGAAAGATTGATCGGATCGGTCATGTTCGCCGCAAGATCAAAGACCTTACGGATTCCGCTCGAGTCGAAAGAAGCTGTACGTTCGGCAATCCAGGGATGGGTCATGGAATGGATCGATCATCTAGTTGGGGAAAATCAAACGAATACCGACCCGCAAGTATTACCGACCAGGGGAAAACCCACAAGAACCGCCTGGAATCGCTACCGTCCCCGTCGTTTCGAGCGTTTATCCTTCTTCGGGCGAGACGGCGAAGTCCCTTGCTTCGACTTATGACCATCCCGGCCACCCTTCTTGGGACGGCTTGATTGGGCCGAGAACTTCATGCTCGAGCTCTGCACCTTCGGCTTGTACTTACTGCCGCCAGACCGGCCCCCGCCCAGCGACTTGGCCGGTTGCTTGGAGCTTTGCTCGCCCGTCTTTTCGATGAACTGGTAGTCGAGTTCGCGTCGATCGAGGTCGACCCGGGCGATCCGCACCGTCAGGACATCGCCCAGTCGGAACGAATTCCCTTCGTGATGTCCCACCAAGCTATGGGTGGTCTGATCGTAACGGTAGAAGTCATCGTTGAGCGAATCGATCCGGACCAGACCGTCGGCCGGGACATCCAAGGCCTGGACGAAGAGCCCAAACGATTCGACCCCAGTCACCACGGCATCGACTTCTTCACCGATGCGGGTGCTCATGTAGGTGAGCAGTTTGATTTTGACCAGTTCCCGCTCGGCATCGGCGGCCCGTTGCTCGCGTTCGCTGCAGTGCTCTCCTTCGAGCTGCATCTGGCCGAAGTCTTGCGGCGGCCGGACGCCATGCTCGATCAAGTCGAACATGCGATGGATCGTCAGGTCAGGGTAGCGGCGAATCGGCGAGGTGAAGTGGCAATAGTGCTCACTCGCCAAGGCGTAGTGACCGATCTCGTCAGGACTGTACACCGCCTTCTGCATGCTTCGCAGCACGGCATAGTTGACCGCGGCTTGCTCTGGCTTTCCTTTGACTTCGTTCAAGACTCGGATGATCTCGAACCGGCTTTCCAGGCTATCGCACTCAATGCCCAGATCGCGGACGAACTCGGTCAGGTCGGCTAGTTTCTTCGGGTCAGGCGAAGCATGGGCACGACGCAGGAAGAACAAATCACGGTCGAACAGCGCCTCGGCCACCGCTTCATTGGCCGCCAGCATGAACTCTTCGATGATCTGATGGCTCTCGGTGTTTTCGACCGTGTGCGCGCCGATCACTTCGCCATCTTTGTTGATGTCGAGCTTCAATTCCGGCATGCTCAGTTCCATGCTGCCACGAGCGAATCGACGCTTGCGGAGCATCATCGCGAGTTCGTGCATACGGCCGAGCAAGCCGAAGACTTCCGGCGTCAGCTTTTCCTTCCACGGCTCGCGATCGGCCAGATACTCGTCCACTTCTTCATAGGCGAAGCGGCGTTTGCTGAGGATTGCTCCCTTGCAAACTTCACAGTTCACGCGGGCACCTTCCGGAGTGAACTCGATGATCGCCGTTCGCGTGTACCGCACCTTGTCCGGTTGCAAGCTGGCCAGGTTGTTGCTGATCGTTTCCGGCAACATCGGAATGACTTTGTCCGGCAAGTAGACACTGGTCGCACGGTCACGGGCTTCGACATCCAACGCACTTCCTTCGGGAACGAAGTGCGAAACGTCGGCGATATGCACACCGAGGATCCAGTGACCGTTGTCGAGCCGTTCTAAACTGATCGCGTCGTCGAAGTCGCGGGCATCGATCGGATCGATCGTGATGACCGTGTCCGGGGTGAAGTCTCGCCGACCTTCGGGGATCGACTCGTCAAACAACTCGGCTTGTTCGCGGGCAACGTCCAACGCTGCTTCGGGGAACTCGCGTGGCAGATCGTATTCGACGATGATCGACATCAAGTCGACGCCGGGTTCGCCACGCTTGCCCAGCACTTCCACGAGGACCGCTTCGCCATCATGGGCATGCGAAGGAAAGCGGACCATTTCGATCACGACTTTGTCTTCCGGCTGGGCATTCTTCGCGCCGGGATCTCCTACCGGGATCGGCTCGGCGAAGATGCGTCCATCGACCTGTACCAGGGCCATGCCATGGGTCTCGTAGTACGTTCCCACGAAACGATGCGTTTCGCGTTCGACCACCTCGACGACTTCGCCGCACAGGCGTTGGTCGCCGCCAGGACCCCGTCCCAGGTAAGTACGAATGAGCACCAGGTCGCCGGTGGCGGCATCCATTCCTCGCCGCGGCGGGACAAAGATATCGGCTTCGCGACCTTTGGAGGGAGCAACACCTTGCGGGCGGACGAATCCAAATCCTTTGGCGTTGCGTTGATAACGGCCAACAATCCGCTTGTCGCCATCTTCAGCCGAGGGCTTTTTGACCAGATGATTAGCTCCGTAGCGAACCAATCCTTTCCGAATGAGCCGCTTCAGGGCTCGTTTGAAGGGCTTCCGATCATCCTCGGTTAGGCCCAACTTTTTGGCGATGACTTTTGGTTTGACCGGTTGGTAGTTCGGTCCGTTTACGTGATGAAGTAACTTTGCTTCGATTTCTTCTATTTCCATAATCCAAGTTTACGGCTCGCCCTTCAGACGAGCAATCATAAGAACCGCCCTAGCGGCGATTTAGAGAGAATTGCTTTCAAGAGCCTGGGATCCTCTTGGGGCCTGGCAACCATTGCCAGGATGGGCTCTTACACTAATGTTGTCGACGGCAGATGCTTGCGAATGGCAGCCAATGCCGGAGGATTCCCGTTGGTTTGACCCTGATATTGGGCCAGGTTCTCGCGGAACTTCGAGAGTCCGTCGAGAAACGAAACGAGGTTGGACTTGGCGAACGATTCAATCGCCGTCCAGCTTCCCACGCCCATCTCTTTCAGGTAGTGGGAATTGATCATCTGCTCGTGATGCGAGGACTCCGGCAGTGCCAACACAGGCTTGCCCAGGTAAATCGCCTCGCCGAGCGATTGATTGCCTGCGGCGCCGATCAACGCGTCGCAGTGAATAAAGTCGTCTGTAAATCTTTGCTCATCAATTTCATGAAAGGTCATGGGACCGTCGGCGGGTCGTTTTCCCAGGCCATAGACCTTCACAGGTCGATCGCACGCTTTGAGCAGTTCAAGCGTGTCGTCGGTGGTCGCTTTTCGCACGTACGACAGGATGAACCCTTCTTGCGACGGCTGCGCCTCGCACACATCGGGGCGGAGCAGGGGACCAACCTGAACAACATCCTGGTAGCCGGGCCGAAGCTTGGGCGTGAAGAACGACGAAACGACCGTCGCTTGCTTCTCGACATGGTGTGCCTTGACGACAAACCCCATGGCCCATGCATACCACTGCAAACTGGACGGTAGCGACGACAAATCGTAGGCCAGCAGGAAATCCTGATGATTCAGGCTGACCACCGGGATGTCGCACTTGCTAGCCGCCTTGGGCAGGATGGGCTCGAAATCGGAAACGATCAGATCCGGCTTTTCGCTCTTGAGGACCTCGGTCGTTTCGCGAATGTTCTTCTTCAACTGCCCTAGGAACTTGAATCCCTCGTAAATCGATTTCGAGAGATCGAGCCGCCGCTGGGTGTAATAAAACTTCAGCCCCGGCAATTTGCGAACTTCCACGCCAGGAAACTCTGGCTTGTTATAGATGGGGGCAAGGAAGTCGTATGCTTCATTGGGCGCGAACAGGACGAGTTCATGTTCGTGGCGGAGATGCTCCGTCATCGTCCGAACTCGGGCCGCGTGTCCACGCCCCTCACCCGACATGCTGTAGAAGATTTTCGCCATAACTACTTGGGGAAGAATCTCTCGGCGGAACTTAAGAGGGCTGATCCTCAACCCCGTCAAACACTCCGCTCAAATGTCGCTGCGTTTGCAGTGATTGTAATGTATATGCTCCCGCGCTGCTGCGAGACAAGACAATTCCCATGAATTCGAGGTTCATCCTTGAAACGTGGAAGATGCTCTTAACGGCTCTCGTCAGCATGGAAAGGAACTGCCAGTACGGGGGCTTCATCCGATCCCCGCAAGTCGACGCCTAGTGCCGCGGCCATCAGTTCCTGTCGGCGTCGTTCGACCTCTGCCGGATCCAAAGGGATTACCTGGGCGGCATCTGGATTGGTTTCATGCGGCACATCAATTATTTCGTAGCGACCGTCGGTATATTCCAACAACGCCGTACTATTTTCGATCCAATCGCCGGTGTTGTAGTACGTGATGCCATGCTTTTCAACGACGATCGGCGTATGGATATGGCCGCAAATCACGCCCTGACACTCCAGTGACTTGGCATGCAACATCAGGCTGTCTTCAAAGTCGCTAACGAACTGGACTGCCGATTTGACGTTCTTTTTGATGGTCGCCGCCAACGGCCAGCGGCTGAGGTTGTAATGCCGACGCCAACGATTGACGCGTTGGTCTGCCCAGCAAATCGAGTCGTACAGGAACGACCCCATCACCGAAATCCACTTGGCCTTCTTTTCGACCTGGTCGAACTTGTCGCCGTGGGTGACCAAGATCCGACGGCCGTTAGGGCAGTGGTGGATGAACTGGTCGGCGATCTCGACGAAATCGAACTTGAAGCGGAAACTACGCAGGAAATCGTCGTGATTGCCAGGCGTGTAGAAGATCTTCGTTCCGGTCTGAGACATCTCGAACAATCGGCTCAGGATGGCATTGTATACCGGCTCCCAGTGCCAACGCTTGCGAAGACGCCATCCATCGATGAAGTCTCCCACAATGTAGATGTATTGTGGTTCGTGTTGATTCAGCAGATCTAAAAAGGGTTCAACTCGGGCGTAGGGACAACCCAAGTGAAGATCGCTGAAAAATAAGGTTCTAACCCGATTTCGATTGCGCGACATGGCACCCATAATTTGACAGGCTCCATCCTGATCGAAGTTCTAAGGGACTCGAAGGCCTTAGCCGTGGGGCCATTGCAACTGAAAGGGATCCTGCGAAGTTGCGATGGAAGCTTAAGGAAACCTTTCGGAACATTGCCTTTTATGGCAGAGAAACGTTGAGATGGAGTGAATAGGGGGTAAAGGTATCATAAATGTGAGCTTCTCAGATTCCTAGAGAAATCGTCCGTAGGACGGTCACTGCAACTTCGAGCCCCAAGCCACAAAACCAATAACAACAAGAACTTACAACTTACACGACGCATTCTTCCCCGCAGATTTCAGGGCGAATTCCTCTGAAAACGAGTGCGCGACGACGCGTGGGGGCCCCAAAATTATCGACATTGCATCGACAATTGCCCCTCGTGGAAAAGATGTCGTTGAAAATGATTCATCGTACGATACGGCCCTTTTACGAGTGCCCACCCTTGTAAAGCTTCCGGCCGAACTGAGGACTATAGGTCGTCCAGCGGCTGTCAGTGTTCACATCGTCGGCAAGCAGCTTCTCGAAGCCGTGCATGTGGGCATCCAGGCTATCGATGTAGTGCAAAGCGAGCGCTTCCGCCGTCATCGGAACCTTCGGGCTGCCATACTCAAGCTTCCCATGGTGGCTGACGACCATGTGCTTGATCCGCAGGGCAAGCTCTTCAGGGAAAGGCTCACCACCCAGCTTTTCGGCTTCCTTGGTCAGTCGATCGACGATACTTACCCCGCTCACCAGGTGCCCGATCAACTGGCCTTCGTCACTGTAAGCAAGGCCCTTACCGGAACTTAGTTCGTCGACTTTGCCCAGGTCGTGGAACAGAATGCCCAAGACCAACAGATCTTCGTCGACCTGCGGGTAGAACGGCACAATTGCCTTGCCGACCTTGATCAGATTGACGACATGCTCCAGCAAACCGCCTTCGTAGGCGTGGTGGTTCTTTACCGCGGCCGGCGATTTACGGAAGCGAGCAATTAGTGCCTCGTCGATCAGGAAGCACTCGGCCAAGTTTCGCAGATGAATATTGCGGATCGACCGCAAATGCTCGGCGAGTTCCTTGAGCATGGCATCCATGCGTTGGGGACTGACCTGCATGAAGTCGGATTCATCAACATCGCGGGCATCGACTTTCTCGATATGTGAAACGATGACCTGCATGGCCCCATTGTAGAACTGCGATGTCCCTTGGATTCGGATGTAATCACCATCTTCAAAACGCTTGTAGATGCCTTCGTTGGCGTTCCACATCATTGCGTTGACGGCACCCGACTTGTCGGAGAGTTGCATTTGCAGATAGAGGTTACCCTGGCGATTGGGACGAAGCTGCTTACTGGAGGCGACGTAAACCTCGTTGATGCTTTCATTTTCACCCAACTGCGTAATGCTTCTTCTGGCCATTCCGGGTCCTATCTTGTCTATTCCAACATCTGCTGTTCCGCAAAGCGCTCGCCCCCCCCAATAGAGAAGGTTGGAGGCGATTCTAGAGACACCCCCTAGTCTGAACAAGGACCCGCAAATGTAGTTGCATGTAAACGCAGAACTACCTCGGCTGTCCGCAGCAGGCAGATTTTTTTAGAATGCCGGTCCACCCAATGGTGCAAATTTGCCCTCATAAAAGACATAGGAACATAGGGATCCCGATGGCCAAGGCGCCCAAGAATGCAATTAGCCCGACTCGCGAAGCGGACTATCCCGAGTGGTATCAACAGGTGATCAAGGCCGCTGATCTGGCCGAGGTATCTCCCGTACGCGGATGCATGGTGATCAAACCGTGGGGCTGGGGTATTTGGGAGAACATGCAGAAAGTTCTCGATGGCATGTTCAAGGACACCGGCCACGAGAATGCGTATTTCCCCCTCTTTATCCCGATGAGCTTTTTGGAAAAAGAGGCCGAGCACGTCGAAGGCTTTGCCAAGGAATGTGCAGTCGTCACGCATCACCGCCTGGAACCTGGCCCAGACGGAGGCCTGGTACCGGCCGGCAAACTGGATGAACCACTGATTGTGCGTCCAACCAGTGAAACGATCATCGGCGCCATGTACGCCAAGTGGGTCCAGTCGTACCGCGATTTGCCTATCCTGATCAATCAGTGGGCCAACGTCGTTCGTTGGGAACTGCGTACCCGCATGTTTCTGCGGACAGCCGAGTTCCTGTGGCAAGAAGGTCACACGGCGCATGCCACCAAGGAAGAGGCCCTGTTTGAAACGCGTCAGATGCTCGACGTCTACGCCGACTTCGCCGAAAACTACATGGCCATGCCGGTCATCAAAGGCGAGAAGCCATCGTGGGAACGCTTCCCGGGGGCTGACATGACGGTCAGCATCGAAGCCATGATGCAGGACCGCAAAGCCCTGCAAGCAGGCACATCCCACTTCCTGGGCCAGAACTTCTCAAAGGCCCAGGAGATCAAGTTCCAGTCGGCCGAAGGGACCGAGGAATTTGCCTGGACCACGTCGTGGGGCGTTTCGACGCGTCTGGTCGGCGGTCTGATTATGACCCACAGCGACGACGATGGCTTGGTCGTCCCGCCGCGACTGGCCCCAAAACACATCGTGATCCTGCCGATCTACCGCAGCGATGAAGAGAAGGCTACGGTTCTCGCGTTCTGCGATGAATTGGAAGCTAAGCTCAAGGCGCAGTCCTACGACGGTGCCCCGGTTCGCGTGATGATGGACGATCGTGACCTGCGAGGCGGTGAGAAGACTTGGTATCACATCAAACGTGGCGTGCCGGTTCGCGTTGAAGTTGGCCCGCGTGATGTGGCCTCGGGAAGTGTGTTCGTTGGCCGCCGTGACCAAACGCCGAAAGACAAGCAGGGCATCCCGGTCGATCAGTTCGTCGCAGGGATTGCCGACATGCTTTCCGAGATTCAAGATGGCTTGTTCGAGAAAGCGAAGAAGCTACGCGAGGACAACACGCGTAAGGTCGACTCGATCGATGAACTGAAGAAGTGGTTCACTCCGAAAAGCGACGATAAGCCTGAAATCCATGGTGGCTTCGCTTACGTCCACTGTGCCGATGTGAAAGAAGTCGAGGAAGAGCTGAAGAAGCTGAAACTAACGGCCCGCTGCATTCCTGTTGACGGTGACGACGAACCAGGGAAGTGCTTGTTCACCGGGCAGGATGTTGCCCGCAGGATGGTGATCGCCAAGGCTTACTAAGCCTGGCAGGTCGTTGATAGACAACGAAAAAGGGAGTGCAACCTTGGGCTGCACTCCCTTTTCTTTTTGTAGCGTCGACTCGACCGGACTTACTTAGTTGATCACGGTTCCGTCAGCCATGGCCGTCAATTGCATCCAGACGGCGTGATCGGTCGTCAGTGGCAACGATTTGACCGATCCATCACCCATGACGCACTGTTCGACGTTGTGTGCCGTACAGGCACTGTTCCGGTTCGTGTTGATGGACTCTCCGGAAATGAAAACAGGGGCAAACAATCCCGCACCCGGGGTCGCAGTTCCGCCTGGTTCATAACCCGAGGTACTGACGCTACCCACGGTTACTCCGGAGCCGCTGTAATAGACCCCAATCAAGGCCGACCGAGCGTGACCCGAGCTCGACGTAATAAACGCGGATTCACCCGAGTCAGTCTGCGTAACGTCCGAGCTGCCGGTAAAGCCAGCGGCCGTCACCTCGGCAACCAATACCGTGTTGGAAAGGCCGTCCGATACTTTGGCTAGGTTGGTTGGCAGATTTGGCCGAAAGACACCACCCAAGTCAACCTTCTTGCTTGCATAAGGCGCGGCCGCAACGAATGGGGGACGCGAAAGTGACCCTGAGACTGCGGTGGCGGAACCACCATTGAATTGCTGGGCGTCGACACCGCAAAGGTAACCTTGCGAACCCGCGTAGTTCGTGATGCCTACGTCAGATACCGACGCGTTATCACCCATTTCCGGGTCGGAAGGGCATTGGAGCATTTCCAATTGCGTCTCCAGGAACGGCGCGTTCGCGGCGGCCGAAGCACTGACGGTAAGATTCAGGGTATCGTACAGGTTGCCCTGTTCCAACTCAGGCAGAATTTTCGCGATCCATGTGAAATTGTTGGAATCGACGGCGATGGGCAATGAACCCTTTTCAGATTCCGAGTTGATCAGCGCGAGGCCAATCTGCTTCAAATTGTTCTGACACTGGGCACGACGGGCCGCTTCGCGGGCTGCTTGCACGGCAGGAAGGGTCAAACCAACCAGAATCCCAATAATCGCAATCACGACGAGGAGCTCCACAAGCGTGAAGCCGCGACGTACGCTCGTCGCGCGAGAGACATTACTTTTCATACGAATAGACCTTCCGAACGAAACGATGAGCCGGCACAGAGGAGTTTGTGGCTGAGAAAGCTGGCTGCATTCCTTAATCCAATTTGATTGTTACCGAACTGTGCCCATAACTCAAGGGATTTGTCGACTTAGGACGTTTCAAATCGACATCTGTACATCTCTCTTAGGCAAATATCCCCACCATTGGACTGTCCCTAGAGCCAAATCGGGCGAATCTGGCTCCCGAGCGTAATCTTAGGCAAGAGAGGCAGACCTTGCGGATATGGCAAAGATGTCGGCCTGAATATAGCAGACTGAATTTCCGCAGCGACTGTATCGATAAACCAACTAAACCTGGACTAGCTGCGAGACGCTACGCACCTCCTATCGTGCCCCTTGGCGGCGATAGACTTCCTGGTTTCGCCCTGACCGGCGAGTCACCAAAGAGGTCGAAAAGAGGTTCGATGGGGAAGCGTAAGTTTTATTACCCGCCCCGATGGACACGGGCGTTTAGGCATCCGAGCGGCGGTTGGGTAGTTCGCGTTATGGACGCTCACGAATTCCTGGGAATTGGAGGGAGTTTTACGATGAAAATGGATTGGAAGGCCGCCATGTTGGCAGCCGCAATGATGGTCGGCGGTTCGACCGTCGCTTCGGCTCAGGAAGCTGGTATTTATGATGCCAGCCAGGTGAGCTACAACGCAATCGCTTCCGATTGTGGTTGTGCGACGGATGTAGCTTGTGGCTGCGATGCTGCTCCGACCTGTGGTTCGACTTGTGGCTGCTACAGCGATTGCTGCTGTGGTGGCATGGATTGGTTCGGTTGCTGTGAACACGGCGACGCTTGGACCCTGTTTGGCGAAAACGACTGCGGTGTCACCATCGGTGGTTGGGTTTCGGCTGGTTACTATGGCAACTTCCGTGGTGTTAACACCAACAACGGAAATGCCCCGGTTGCCTTCCGTCAAATCTCCAACGCTCCGACGCTGAACCAAGCTTGGTTGTACGTCGAAAAGGCCGCTGACGCTGAAACCTACTGCTTCGATCTCGGTTACCGAGTTGACGCTATGTGGGGTGCTGACGGTCCTGACACGCAATCTTTCGGTTACGGCGATCGTTACCGCTGGGACAACGGCTGGAACTCGGCCACGACCGCTGACGGCGAAGCCCTCTACGGTTCGGCTATTCCTCAAGCTTACCTGACCGCCGCTTGGGGCGACTGGGAAGTTAAGGTCGGTCACTTCTACACCATCATTGGTTACGAAGTCGTTACCGCTCCGGACAACTTCTTCTACAGCTACGCCTACACGATGAACTACGGCGAGCCGTTCACCCACGGTGGTATCCTCGCTACCTACAGCGGTGTCGAAGACACGACTCTGTGGGGCGGTTACACCCAAGGTTGGGACACGGCTTTCGACAACTGGGAAGCTCAAGCGACCTTCCTCGGTGGTATCAGCCGTGACCTGTCCGACAGCACCAGCTTCACTTGGGCTGTTAACGTCGGCGACTGGGGTAAGACCAACGGCGGTAACATCTACATGAACAGCTTCGTGCTGACTCATGACATGGGATGTGGTTGGAGCTACGTGTTCCAGCACGACCTGGGTGTTCAGTCGAACTTGGGTACCGGTAACGAAAACAACTACTGGTACGGTGTGAACCAATACCTGTTCAAGGAAATCAACGATTGCTGGGCATTCGGTGGTCGTGCTGAATGGTTCTGCGACGAAGACGGCTCGCGTGTTGGCTTCGGTCCAGGCAACTACTATGCCTTGACCCTCGGTGCGAACTGGAAGCCAAATGCGAACGTGATCGTTCGTCCAGAAGTTCGCCTCGAGAAGTTTGATGACCTGGACAACGGTGGCGGCACGCCATACGCCGAAGGCACGCACGATGACTGTGTGTTCTACGGTGTCGACGCTATCTTCACCTTCTAAGGTGTAGAAAGAGTCGAAAGATGCTTACAAAAGTGCCGCGGGTGGAAACATCCGCGGCATTTTTTATTTCTTGTAAGATGAGGGAAGCGTTCAACACTTCCCCAGATATATCCTTCGAAAGAGCATCCCTTGGGAGAGATCCAAGATCCACGCAAGATCTTACCGATTGTCGCCGCATTTAGTTGCCATAGCGAAGCCCTCGAATGGGGCAAATCGCAGGCCGAAGCCGCCTGGGGCGAGATCGCCCTGGTCAGCGAACCCTTCTTGTTGACCGAAACAACGTACTACGACCAGGAAATGGGGCCCGGTCAATACAAGCAGTTCTGGGCCTTTTCTCAGCTGCGATCTCCCGGCGATCTTCCCGATTGGAAACGAAAGTCCAACGGTTGGGAAGAACAATACGCTCAAACAGGCCAGTGGCCTGAAGAGCGTCCTTTGAACCTCGACCCAGGGTACATTTCCGAGGCCAAGCTGGTCTTAGCGACTACCAAGGATCGTGATCACCGCATTTATTTGCGGGATGGGATCTATGCCGAGGTCACGCTGCACTTTCGCCGAAAGGCCTGGACCTCGTGGCCGTGGACCTATCCCGATTACCAACGGCCGGAGTACCACGAGTTCTTCGATCGTTGCCGGGCCTACCTGCGACAGCAAATGACCTCTTAGAAAGAGAAAGGGCGGTCTACGAATTGCCGCCTTTTTAAATAGAATGGACTCTTTGCTCTTCCATCCTTAAGTCTTCTGCCTAGGAAAAACTGTGACCTGGAGCCCTGGCATTGCCTTTGCTTTTATCGTCGCGGCGATGTTGCCGGGGTTGATTCTGTCGCTCATCACGACCTTTTTGGTACGTCGCTGGGCCCCGAAACTGGGCCTGGTCGATCTTCCTAATGAGCGAAAAGTGCACGTGATTCCCACGCCACTTGGGGGCGGCATCGGCATTTGGGTCGGTCTCGTTGTTCCATTCGCCATCGCCCAGGCCATCGTCTGGTACGCATCGAATCACCCCGACATGACCTTTAGTTCCAGTTGGCTGCAGCGTGGCTGGGACTTTGCACAGCCCCACCTGGCTGGGTATCAAGAGAAAGCGGTTCCGCTTTGGACCCTTTTGACCCTGGCAACCGTCCTGTTCACGGTAGGGCTACTCGACGATTTGACCGGCCTGGGCTGGAAGATTCGTCTTGCCGTTCAGTTTGCTGTTGCCGCGACAGTCGTTTGGTTTCTCGATTGGAAACTCAGTTTTTTCATCGATATTCCTTGGATACCGGAAATCGTCACGTTGTTCTGGATCGTGGCGTTGATCAACTCGTTCAACATGCTCGACAACATGGACGGGCTTTCGGCGGGAATCGCCGGAATTGGATCGTTCATGTTGGCCTCGGTCCTTTTATTAGCCCCTGATCCAACCACGGCCGGCCCCCAGCTTTTTGTCGGTGGTTTTTTGCTGGTGCTTACCGGATCGATCCTTGGCTTTCTTTACCACAATCGACCGCCAGCGAAGATCTTTATGGGAGACGCCGGCAGTTACCTGATTGGTTTTTGCATGGCCGTGATGACCATCCTGGCGACTTTCGGCAGCTACGAAAATAACCGCCAGCATGCGATCCTAGCTCCCCTGTGCATTCTGGCAGTGCCGCTGTACGACTTGATCACCGTGCTCTACATCCGCATTCGGCAAGGACGCAGTCCGTTCGAGGCCGACAAGTGCCATTTTTCCCACCGCCTGGTCGAGATGGGCTTCAGCAAGACCAGCGCCGTTTTAGTGATCTACTTGCTGACGATGACATGCGGCCTGGGTGCGTTGCTGCTGCACATGGTCAATTTGATTGGGGCCGTGTTTGTCTTACTGTTGGTGTTTTGTGTACTCTGTCTGATCGCCTTGATCGAAAAGGCGGCCCGTCGTAAAGAACGGAATCGAAGCGAATAGATGGCAGCCAAACCCAAGAAAGATCGACGTCCGACCAACGAGCCCTCCGGCAGTTCGATACTGCCCAACTTCGTGGGAACCGGTATCGCATTTCTAGCCGTCGTCACTCCGCTTGTTTCAAGCGAAGGCTCTCCCGATCGGGGCGCAGAGCTATGGCTCGCGGTCGCGTGGTGTTTGCTGTTGGTGCTCTGGGGCGCGACCGCCCTGATGAAGCCGAAGCTTGAGATCCGCTGGAGCTGGACCGAAACCTGCCTGGCAGGCTTCCTGATCTGGCTGGCCATTTCCACCTGGTTTGTCGCCGGCGAAGGAAATCTCCGAGCAGCATTCAACAGCTTCTGGGACTACGCCCATTTATTGATTGCGTACTTTCTGATTCGGCAATGGGTGGTAAACGATGCGCAGCGTCATGCGATGCTTTCGACAATGATCTGTCTCGCTGTGTTTGTTTCCTCGTTTGCCGTCTATCAATACCTGGTCGAGATGCCCGCGCAGCGTGCGGCCTATGCGGCCAGCCCCGAACAGTTTCTGCTGGACAACGGCATCGATCCCACCCCAGGCAATCCCCTTCGATCCCTATTCGAGAATCGCCTGAACAGTACCGAACCGACCGCTACGTTCACGCTGACCAACTCTTTGGCCGGCTTCCTCGTACCGTGGATTTTGATTTCGCTTGGTTGGTTGAAGAACTCGTTTTCAGTCGAGACGAATTGGAAACGGGTTGGCGGTCTGGCTTTAGCCATCGTGCTATTGGGGATCTGTCTACTGCTAACCAAAAGCCGTACCGCCTGGCTAGCGACTCTATTTGGACTGACCTTATTGGGACTGTACGGAACGTCGATGGGCCGACGCGTCTCATGGATCATTCCGGCCGCAGGCCTGAGCATCTTTCTGGGCCTGTTCATGCTGGGCTTCGTTACCGGAGTGCTGGATGTCGAGGTCTTGAGCGAAGCACCCAAGTCCGTGCTCTATCGACTTCAGTATTGGCAAGGAGCAGCGGCGATCATTGCGGACCATCCGGTCTTTGGTTGCGGGCTCGCCAACTTCCAGGGTTACTACCCGGAGTTCATGCTGCCGATGGCTAGTGAAACCGTGGCCGACCCGCACAACTTTATCTTTGAAGTCTGGGCATCCGCTGGTACGCCGGCACTTTTGCTGCTGGTGGCGGCGATGGTTTTCTGGACGCTTCGTATTGCTCGTGATCCGCAGCCCACGGATGAGACCACGGAGACCTCCAAACCCGACAACGAAGAGGACGCACAGTCCGCCTTGCCACTCTGGCTTGGTGCTGGGTTGGCACTGGTTTTTGCACCGCTGCTGCAGATGATCATGCAGGAAGTTCCGCCTGACTTCATGCCGCTCTTTATTGGAATCATCCCGACCGGATTCGTCGCGTGGACGCTTTGGGGCAAGCCGATCACACAAAACCTGCGCTTGTGGCTGAGCATTGCGGTAGCTGCGTTGGTGATCAATTTACTGGCGGCCGGCGGCATCAGCTTTCCAAGCGTCGCCGGGTCTCTGTACCTGCTCGCGGCGATTGCGTCGCCGGCACGTCCGAGTGTCCTGCTGGAAGACTTCCAACGGAAGCTTGTTCCGCTTGGCATCGGGGCTATTGGGCTGATGGTCGTGACGCTGTGGGGCATTCAACCTTCGCAGGCACGCCGAACCCAGATGAGCCTATCAACGCTTGCCGCACGCCGCGGCGATTGGCGGGCCATGGAACAGCACGCCAAACTGGCGACCGCGGCCGATACCTGGAGCAAAGAAGGACCATCCGCGCTGGCCAATGTGTACTATCAAGGTTGGGTGAACAACGCGGATGCCAGCCTCGAGGCCCGGCAACCACTCTTGGATAGTTTTGAGGATGCGTTAGCCGTTACCTTCACACGTGCCGGTCACTCGTTTCCGCTTCACGCTTCGGCAGGTCAGTGGATGTTGGACATCTATCGCCAGTCGGACGATCCCGATCATTTGCTTTCGGCCATCGACCATTATCGCGAAGCGGCACGCCTGTTTCCCAATCGAGCGATTCACCATGCCGAGCTGGCTTGGGCCCTTCATTTGGCGGGTTTGAAAGAAGAAAGTGTCGCTCATGCTGAAGAAGCGTTACGGCTGGACAAATTGAATCCGCACGCCGAACGCGACCTCGAACGCCTAAAAGTCCATGATCCTGGCCCCTGGAAAACCGTCGAGAACCAGAAGCCGGGGCCCGATCCGGAACTTTCTGCCAAACAAGTTGTTGAGAATCTGCGTACAATGGGAGGGTAGTTTTCTCTCTCCATCATTCCGCCTCTTTTCCTTATCAATGCCATGAAACCTATTGCCCTTGTGATTGTCTGTCTGCTAATTGGCTCCGCAGCCGGTTATGGCGTCGCCTACCGCGACGCGACACTCCCCAATCACTTCGGTCCGATTACCGATCCGGATCAAGCGTGGAAGTCGATTCCCATTTCGGAAGACGCCCCTCAGGCAGTCGTTCAAGGGGGCCCGGTCTTCGTATTTGGTCGCATGGAACTGAACTCGGTCGGCAAGCACACGTTTGTTGTGAAAAACGAAGGGAAGGGGATGCTTGAATTGACCATGGAAGGCACCACCTGCAAGTGTACCATGGCTGACCTGGAAGAAGGGGACACGCTACAAGTTCCCCCAGGCGAGTCGACCGACATCAAACTGGAGTGGCGTCCCAAGAGTTATTCTGAAGACTTCGCCCAGACGGCCCGCATCGCAACCAACGATCCGCGAAACACGCTGCTCGAATTGCGCATCACCGGCAGCGTGGTGAAGGCCATTGTTCTCGATCCGACCGAAGTCCGCTTCACCAACCTGGCTGCCGGCGAAACACGTAAAGCAGCGGCCAAAGTCTTGAGCTTCAAGGAAGACGCGTTTGAGATCAAAGACCTCAGCATAACGGGTAGCCAGTCCGAACTGCTCACAGCGACCCAACGTCCTTTGACGGAAGAAGAACTGAAACAGTCCAATGGGGCCCTGGCCGGGTATTTAGTGGAAGTCGAAGTAAAGCCGGGTCTGCCGCTGGGTACGAATCGCCATACGATTGTGGCCCACACCACCAGCGAATTCGCTCCTGAGCTTGAGATTCCCGTCACCAGCTTCCTGGTGGGCGATATCTCAGTCATCGCGATTAAGAAGTACGATCGCGACAAATCGGTTCTCTACCTCAATAAGCTGAAGAAGGCTGAAGGAACTACGACCAAACTATTCCTGATTGTGAAAGGCCCGCACCGTAACGACGTTAATGTGAAAGTCGCTGAGACGTTTCCTGACTACATGAAGGTCGAAGTTGGTGAGCCTGAGTCGATCAACAACGGCAGTGTCCGCAAGATCCCTCTTTCGGTTGACATTCCTGCTGGCGTGCCGGAAGGCAATTTCCTGGGACCAGAGCGTAAGGATTTGGGGAAAATCGCTCTATCTGTGGAAGGACACCCTGAGATCCAAGAGGTCAATATTGGTGTTTATTTCTCAGTCGAGTAGATTCATCGATGTAACTCATGTCGCTTAGAACCGGTCACCAGGATAGAAGGGGACCGGTAAGCGCTTCGTCGAACCAACAACCCCCTCAATGGTATGCGTCACGAAACTGGTCACCTGGCCTCCTTCCTCTCGGCAGCGACCTTCCTGCTAGCGGCCACCTTGGGCTGTAGCAACTCAACCGAAGTCAGCCAAGCCAATCCCTCTGCCCAGCAAGCTCCTGGGAAAAATCGAGTCGATGTCGGCGCCGTGACGCCAATTCCCGTTAACGAGGCATCGCCAGCGGGGTCTTCCGAGATTGTCCGCACAGGCGCCGAGATGCCCCTGAATCCCAATGGCTCCGGCACGTCGAACGTTCAGCCCGTGGCAATGCCGTCCGAAATCGCCATGATGGATGCCTCGGAAGAAGAAGCCGAGAAGCCCAAGTTCTCGCGCCGCGAACTGTTCGAGGGCTGGAACAAGCCGCAAATCGCCCTGTTTCTCACTGGGCAGCAGCACGGATACATCGAACCTTGTGGATGCACGGGTCTCGACAATCAAAAAGGGGGGCTGATGCGGCGTCAGACCTTCCTGAATCAGTTGCGTAACGATCGCGGCTGGGATGTTGTCGCTTTGGATGTCGGTAACCAGGTCCGCCGCTTTGGACGTCAGGCCGAGATCAAGTTCCAGACCACCGCCGAAGGTCTGAAGAAGATGGACTACGAAGCGGTCAGCTTCGGCCCCGATGACCTGCGGCTCTCGGTCGACGAAGTCTTTGCAGCGGTAGCGTCCGAAGACCCCGACAACATTAAGTACATCTCCAGCAATGCCAGCCTCCTCGGTTTCACGCCGAAGCACCGGATTGTCGAAGCTGGCGGAAAGAAGATCGGCATCACGGGCGTTCTGGGCTCTAAGGAACAACAGAAGATCTCGAACTCGGAAGTTGAGATGGGCGATCCCATGCAAGAGTTGGAAGCCAGTTGGAACGCCTTGAAGGCCGAGAACTGTGATCTGTACGTTCTCCTTTCGCATGCCACGCTGGAGGAAAGCCGACAATACGCCAAGGCCTTCCCGGGATTCCAGATCGTGGTTACCGCAGGCGGGGCAGGGGAGCCCACGCTGAAACCTGAAAACATCGAAGGCACCAACACCCAGATGATTCAAGTGGGTACCAAAGGGATGTATGTTGGTGTGGTTGGCCTATTCAACGATCCACAACAGCCCATTCGGTATGAACGGGTTGCCCTGGATGCTCGCTTCGAGGACTCGGAAGAGATGCTTCGTCTCTTGGCCAGCTACCAAAAGCAGTTGGAAACGCTCGGCCTCGACGGGCTGGGCATTCGTCCACAGCCGCATAGCAGTGGACACTCGTTTGTCGGTTCCGAAACGTGCGCCGAGTGCCACTCGGAAGCTTACGAAGTGTGGGAAAACTCCAAGCATAGCCACGCCACCGATACGCTGGTTCATCCACCAGAACGCTTCGAAGTACCGCGGCACTTCGATCCCGAGTGCCTGGCATGTCACGTGACAGGGTGGAATCCAGAGCTTTACCTGCCGTATCGTTCTGGCTACCTCGGTCTGGAAGCGACTCCGAATATGAAGAGTGTCGGCTGTGAAAACTGCCACGGTCCTGGTTCGCATCACGTTGCCTCCCAAAATGGAGAAGGGGGCTTCTCGGATGAGCAGACGGCGATGTTCGTCGATCAGATGAAGCTGCCACTGGAAGCGGCCCGCGACACTTGTCTGAAGTGTCACGACCTCGACAACAGCCCCGACTTCCACGTCAAAGGCGCATTTGAGAAGTACTGGGAAGAGATTAAGCACTAGAGCGCATTCTCTGGTGCTCACTGCGTCGTATGCTCGCAAAGACGCTAGATCCATTGAAAAAAGCGTCGTCAAAGTCCGCTGATTGAAGGACTCTCAGCGGTTGGCCTTCTCTTGTCCTGACTCGCTCTTCCCATTGCGAGAGACGCCTGCATCTGCCTGCGCAGGGGCGCAGCAGGCACCTTTTTATTTGCCGATCATTTCTTTGCCATGGGTGGACTAAACGAATCCACTTTTCTGTTGGCTTCTCGTAAGTCTTTTCCCTTACGTCATTTATGCGCACGCGATTTTCGACGAAAGATTCCACCTCTCATCTGGGCACACCGCTTGCGTTCTACGAGGCGGCAAACTGCGCAAGTGCATCCTAAACGAGGAAATCCAACTCATGGTGACAGACGATCAGCAAACCATCGTGGTGATCGGTAATGGTATGGTCGGGCACCGTTTCGTTGAGAAACTGGTCGACTTCGATCAAGCACGACAATACAAGATTGTCACCTTCTGCGAAGAACCACGGGCCGCCTACGACCGCGTCGGGCTCACCTCGTTCTTCGCCCATCGCGACGCTGAAAAGCTGATGATCGCTCGGCTTGAGTGGTATCAGGAACACGGCATCGAGCTTCACCTGGGTGATCGGGCTCACAAGATCGACCGCGATAACCAGGTCGTCTACTCCGAGAACGGCGCGGAGATCAAATACGACTACGTGGTTCTCGCCACGGGATCTTATCCATTCGTGCCGCCCGTCGAAGGTATCAACAAGCACGGCGTGTACGTTTACCGTACGATCGAAGACCTCGAGAAGATTATCGAGCACGGCAAGACGGCCCAGACCTGTGCCGTGATCGGTGGCGGTCTGCTCGGTCTGGAAGCGGCCAAGGCGGCTTTCGACCTGGGCATGAAAACCCACGTGATCGAATTCGCCCCGCGGCTGATGCCCCGCCAGGTTGACGATCGCGGCTCGAAGCTACTGGTTCAAAAGATCGAAGAACTGGGCGTTGATGTTCACCTGAACAAGGGAACCAAGGAAGTCCTAGGAGACGGCAAAGTCGAGAAGATGATCTTCACCGACGATACCGACCTGGATGTCGACATGATCATCGTCTCGGCCGGTATTCGCCCACGTGACGATGTCGCCAAGGAAGCAGGAATCGATATCGGACCGCGCGGCGGTGTTTCGGTCGACGATCACTTGCGGACGTCTGACCCCAAGATCTTCGCCATCGGCGAAGTCGCGCTGCACTCCGGCATGATCTATGGCCTGGTTGCTCCCGGATACGAGATGGCCGAGATCGTCGCCGGTAATCTCTGTGGGCAAGACCTGAAGTTTTGCGGGACCGACCTTTCGACCAAGCTGAAACTGATGGGTGTCGACGTCGCCAGTTTTGGCAACTACGAAGCCAGCGAAGACGTCAGTACGTCGCTGGTCGTCGAAGATCCCTTCCAAGGAAATTACAAGAAGCTGTTGTTCAGCAAAGATGGCAAGACCTTGCTAGGTGGAATCCTGGTAGGCGATGCCTCGGAATACGGCACGCTGTCTGTCTTCGCGAAGAGTGGTGATCCGTTACCCTGTTCCCCCAGCGAGTTAATGGGTACCAGCGGAGACGGCGGCGGTGCTGCCGCACTGGGTGGTGCCGAGAGCATGCCCGACAGCGCTCAGATCTGTTCCTGCAACAACGTGACCAAGGGTCAGATCTGCACGGCGATTCGCGATAACGATTTGATGACGCCTGCGGAAGTAAAGAAGTGCACTTCGGCCGGGGGTGGTTGTGGTGGCTGTATGCCGCTGGTCACCGATATCCTGACCGCCGAACTTGCCGCTGCCGGCAAGACATTGAGCAAGGACCTGTGCGAACACTTTGCCTACTCGCGGCAAGAGCTGTTCGAGATCGTCAAAATCAAAGAGATCAAAACGTTCGACGATCTGCTGGCTTCGCACGGTAAGGGCGAAGGTTGCGAGATCTGCAAGCCGGCCGCTGCTTCGATCTTTGCCTCGCTCTGGAACGACCATATTCTGGAAACATCGCACAAAACGCTGCAAGACACCAACGACCGCTTCCTGGCCAACATCCAACGCGATGCCACTTACAGCGTGGTTCCTCGCGTAGCAGGCGGTGAAATCACGCCCGACAAGCTGATTGTCCTGGGTGAGGTGGCCAAGAAGTACAACCTGTACACCAAGATCACCGGTGGCCAGCGTGTCGACCTGTTTGGAGCTAAGGTGCAGGACCTGCCGGACATCTGGTCCGAATTGATCGACGCCGGCTTCGAGAGCGGCCACGCTTACGGTAAAGCCGTGCGAACCGTGAAAAGCTGCGTCGGTAGTACTTGGTGTCGCTACGGGGTGGGCGATTCGGTCGGCTTTGCGATCCAGATTGAAAATCGTTACCGAGGCATCCGCGCCCCGCATAAGCTGAAGTTCGCGGTCAGCGGTTGCGTTCGCGAATGTGCCGAAGCTCAGGGCAAAGACGTCGGCCTGATTGCTACCGAGAACGGCTATAACTTGTACGTCTGCGGCAACGGCGGTGCGAACCCTCGCCACGCTGACCTTTTGGTCGCCGACATCGACGAGGAAACGGCCGTGAAGTACATGGACCGCTTCCTGATGTACTACATCATGACCGCCGACAAGCTGACTCGAACCAGCGTTTGGCTGGAAAAGATGGAAGGGGGGCTCGACCATATTCGCGACGTGGTCATCAACGACTCGCTGAATATCTGCGAGGAACTCGAAGCCCGGATGCAGATGCTCGTCGATACCTATCAGTGCGAATGGAAGACGGTCGTCGAAGATCCGGAGAAGCGAGCCTTCTTCAAGCAGTTCGTCAACACCGACGAAAGCGAACTGGGTATCGAGATCATCACCGAACGCGACCAACAGCGTCCCGCCGATTGGCCGGAAAGCAGCGTCAACCTGGTCGAACTTAAAGGACTCAACGGCGAAACGATTTCGCACGACCTACCGGCCGAGGAAGACCTCACCTGGGTTAGCATGGGCAACGAGGCCGACTTCCCCGTTAACGGCGGTTCCGCGGTCAAATATGGTGACGTGCAAATCGCCATCTTCCGAGCCACGACCCACAGCGACTGGTATGCCTGCCAAAACATGTGCCCGCACAAGAACGCGTTCGTCCTTTCCCGCGGCATTATCGGTGATGCCGGAGGCGTACCGAAGGTGGCCTGTCCGCTGCACAAGAAGACCTTCTCGCTCGAGTCAGGAGAATGCTTGTCAGGCGAAGACTTCAAGCTGCAAACCTTCAAAGTCAAGGTAGAAGAGGGAACGGTCTTCGTGCAACTTCCACCACAAGAAACATTGAATGCCAGCCTGGCAACCAAGCTTCACTGCATTTCAGCGTGCGATGCAGAAAAGAGCCGTCAGATGGCATGCGTCGGGGGTTGAGGGGAACCCTTCGATCGTCTCAAGGGGCAGATGGGTTGATTTGCCGTTGCCGCCTGGTGGCGACAAATCGCTTCGTACCGCACCCATCTGCCTCTTGATGGAACACTTTCCTCTGCCTGGATCGAGAACACACGGCGACGCCGTAGCGCTGCCTCACCCCAGCCGTTGTACCTCGATCCCTCCGAGGCGAATGGGCAGGGTGGGGCAGGTTTCGCTCTTGGTTCCAAGAAACCTCGGGGCGCGCAAAAGCTTTGGAGATAGGGCCTCGACGACGCTACATTAGATAGCGTTGACTTCCCACTCTTCTCGTCACCGGTATTCACCATGGCAACGACACCCTGCCGCGATTGCGGCAACGACGTTAGCTATTCCGCACGCGCCTGCCCCAAATGCGGAGCTCCGTATCCCTATCTCGAAAAGTGGGACGGCTATGGCTTCGAGTACAAGTCGAACGCCAAACTGTTCGGGCTTCCACTTTTGCACATCTCGTTCAAGTATCGTAAGAACGGTACTCCGGTCATTGCCAACGGCGTGGTTGCGATTGGTCAGTTTGGTTATGGCATCATCACGATCGCCCAGTTCGGGATCGGCATGATCACGCTGGGACAGTTTACGTTTGCCGGCGCTACCATCGCGCAGTTTACAATTGCCGCCTACGGGATTTGTCAGATGGGCATCCTCTACGAAGGCATTGGTCAGTTGGTCTTTCCTTTGGACAAGATTCTCTGACCCCGGCAAGTGACAAGATTAGGTCATCTTAGGAAAGCATCCCATCGTGTCCGCGAATCCATACGAGTCACCGGTCGAAGCCACTCTCGCTGAAGAATCGACCTCCACGGAAAACACGCGGACTTGCCCCGACTGTGGCAACACGATGGTTCGCGGCCTCGTCCGCAACACGCACATCAACTGGGACGACAACACGCGATCTTGGCTTCGCAAGTTCTTCTTTGGGTGTCAGAATCTGACTCCCATTTATTTCATTCAGATCGGGACCCATAAGATCCCTGGCTATTACTGCCAAGCTTGCCAGATCCTGACGATGGACCTGGATCCCAAGAAGCGTTAGTGGCTACGAGACTGGTTCAAGCGACGACGCAAGGCGTTGAGCCGCTCTTCCGCTTCGGCCAGGCGATCGTTGGTGGGAGAGCTTGTCGATTCCGGCAGATCAGGAATTGAACCGAGGGTATGCCGGCTGTTGTTGGCGATGTCGCGGATGCCGCCCAGTTGATTCTGGACGTCAGCCAGCCACTTCTGTGTTTCGGCCTGCTTTCCGGACGCATCTTGAAAGAAAAGACACGCCGCCAATGCCATACAGGCGAGCGAAATGACAGCGATCGGAAAGCCAATGTTGAACAGTTCCGGACGCTTCGCGACCACGCTCCACACGACCAGGAAACAACCACACACAAGCAGCATCACGCCGCCAGCCAAGCTAAGCGAGGCGAGCAGTGGAAAACTATCGTCCGAGTCGGGTGAATCTGCCGGATCAGGAAGTGCCTGGGGCTGAGAAGCACGCTTCGCAGGAATCCGCTGAGCAACCTCTTGGAAATCCGCCGTTTCGCCGAAGCGCTGCACCAACTGATCGACTCGGCTGAGCGTTGCCTGCATGCGATGGGTATCCAATCGCATCCCCGGCAGCGGCACAGAGGCCTCAGAGCTGGGCCGTGTGTCGGACGTTGACTTCGAGTCGGTCGAGAGTCGTGTTTGGCACTTCGCGCAGACCAGGGCCGACTGCTCTCGTGGCGAGGCAATTCCGGCAACTTGGGTCTGACACTGTGGGCACCACATGTGCTAGCAACTCTCTGGTGATACGTGAGTGGGTTCTCACTCGTTATCGGCACCAGCGAGCGTACGGATTGAATCGATTTGGCGAGCTAGGAAAAAGATCGGGGCAGGGTCGATGCGATCCGTTGAGCTAGCGGATTAACCCATCGCCTTTTCGGTCGCTTCCAGCAGCATCGAAACCACCTCATCCAGTGGCTTTTTCACCAAGGCCCCTGCGGCCGCGACGTGCCCGCCACCGCCGAACTGCTGGGCAAGCTTGGCCACATCGAGCGACGATCGACTTCGGAAACTGGCTTTGACCCCGTCTCCGTTGGGCAACTCGACAAATAAGATCGCGGCCTCTACGCCCGCGACGGCCATCGTTTTATTGATGGCATCTTCGGTATCGCTGGGGGTAGCGCCCGTTTCTTCAAAGTCCTGCTGGGTCGCCATGCTATAGGCCAGCTTGCCGTCGTGAATGATTTTGGCGCTGGCCAGGATTCGTCCCCGCAGGTTGACCCGTTGCAGCCGTTCGTTCTCGAACAGATTTCCATAGACTTCACTGGGCACGGCCCCGGCGTCCATCAGATCGCCAATCGCTCGATAGGTAGATCCGCTGACCGAAGGAAAGCGAAACCAACCGGTGTCGGTGGCAATGGCCGTAAACATCACGGTTGCCATCTCCTTGGTGATTGGCACGCCCCAGGCCTTGGCGGCTTCATATACCAGGCGTCCGGTCGCTTCACACTTCGCGTCTTTGAACATCTCGCCCCCCAGGTCGTCCTGGCTGACGTGATGATCCAATACCAGCTTGACGCCACGAAACTCTTTCATCGCGTCCGCCATTTCGCCCAATTGAATCCAGGCACTCGTATCCACCACCATGAACGCATCGAAGCCGTCTTGGATCTCTTCGCGCGTGATGTCTTTACCTAACTGCTTGATCTCGCCGGCTGGATCGATGAATTCAAGATGCGTCGGCGTCTCGGAATCATTGACGATCGTGACGTCTTTGCCCATTTGACGAAGAATGGCCGCCATGGCCAATTCGCTGCCCAACGCATCGCAGTCGGGGCGAACGTGGCTAGTGAGAACAAATCGCTGGGGAGCTTCGATCGCCGCTTTCAGTGCGGCCCAGTCAATACTCATGGGAGTGTCCATCGTCCTTCAGGCAGTCTAACGCGAAGTCTGCGACTGATAATTTTGAAAAGTCTGGATCGTTGTTTGAATGTCTTGATCGAGTTGCTTCTTGAGTGCCTCGGCATTTGGAAAGGTAGTCACTTCCCGCAGCCGCGAGAGAAACGAGACCTCCAACGGCTCACCATACAGTGACCCCTGAAAACCGATCAGGTGGATCTCGATCTTGCGTGCCTTCTCGCCAAACGTTGGATTCGGGCCGATGTTGATCGCGGCGGCATACACGTCGTCTCCGCGATAACTCATCCCGGCATAAACGCCCATCTCTGGCACCAGCGTATCGACTGCTTCCAAGTTAGCGGTGGCAAACCCAAGCTGAGCGCCGCGGCCTGCTCCGTGGGTCACCATCCCGCGAATGCGATAGGGCTGCGTTAACATCTCGCAGGCCAACTGAACGTTTCCTTGAGCGATCAGCTTGCGGATACGACTGCTCGAAACGTACTCGGTTTCGCCCGGCCTGGTCAGCGGCTCGACGATGTCCAGCATGATGCCGTTCGTCTGGCACAAAGCTTCCAATGTTTTAACGTCGCCGGCGCGGTCTTTTCCGAAATTGAAATTAGGGCCTTCCACCATCGCTTTGGCAGCCATCTTCTGCACGATGATCTGCTGGAAGAATTCGTCCGGCGTTAACTGCAGAAGCTCAGGCGTCGTGGGATAAGCGATGACAGCGTCGATACCAAGTTGACCGAGAAGCTCGACCTTGCGCCGTGTCCAGGTAAGGGGTGGTGGCGCCAACTCAGGACGAAGAAGTCGAACCGGGTGGGGATCGAACGTAAACACAACCGCCGGGCCCCCGACTTCGTCGGCTCGCTGTCGCACTTGCTGCGCAATCTTGGCGTGTCCCAAGTGAACGCCATCGAAGTTGCCGATCGTTAGCGCTCCGCTTCGGATTTCTGTCGAAAGCGAATCCAAGTCCCGATAAAGTTGCACAGTTCGCCTTTGCCCAGGGGCGACGTGGCCTGCATATTTTGCCCAGCCACTCGTAGGAAAACTCGTATTTTGCTTGGTTCCTAACCGTATGACAACCAAACCTTCTTCCGAATTCTAGCTAACTTGCTTCACTGGTTGACGTTAAATCGAGACAATCGATACAAGTGCGCCTAGATCCTCTTCCTGGTTCCTGGCCGGCAGCAGCGATCTATGCAATATCGACGCACGTTTTCCGAAGTGCCAAGAAAGCAAAAGCCAACGGGTATTTCTGATTTTCTGCGTTAAAATAGAAATCGCTTAGCCCTACGTTGCCCATCTGCTAGAGAGTCCCTCTCGTGACTGAGCCTTCTTATTCCCATTTCAAGACGCACGTGGTGACATGCCCTGTCTGCTCGACTCGCATCTCGGTTCGCTCCATGGATGTGGGTCGCAAGACCGAGTGCCCTGATTGCCACCATCGCTTCACGATCGAAAAGTCTGAGATCAAGTTGGATGTCCCTGAGCCAATTGTGCCAGAGGATGAATACGGCTTGAAAGACGTGGCCCATGATCATGATGAGGCCCGCAAAAAGATGGGGCAGGAAATCATGTCCCAGGCCGAGAAGGAGATGAAGGAACAAGCCGAACGCAAGGACCTGAACAAGCGAACGCAAGGCGCGTTTGAAGAACGCAAGCCACGCGGCTACCAAGACTCGGACGAGGAAGAAAAAAAACCGCGCGAACAACTCACCCCAATCGACTACGATCCCCGCGAAGAGTTGGTTGACTACCCACTGACCTTCGCGCCCAAAGAGATCCAGCGGGACATCTTGTTGTTCTCGGATGTGGGCTTATTGATGCGATGGGTCTTCCTTTCTGTATTCGCTTCGGTAACGATCTACTTCGCGACCAATGCCATCTACTACGGCCTACAGCCCGACGAGTCGATCATGAACTACATGTATAGTCTGGCTGGCACCGCCTTTTCGGTGGTCCTCGGTGCTGGTACGACCATATTCCTAGGAAGCCATTTCCTGTTCCTCGTCATGTCGATCTCAAGCGGACAGGAGGAATGGGACTGGCCAGAACTCGGCATCTTCGACCGCATGATGGAAGCCCTCTTCCTGGTGATCGCCGTCTTGCTGAGCATCGTCCCGTTTGGACTTATGGCCACCATCGACCAATGGTCGGCGCTACCGCTGTTAGCGTTTACGTTTCTGGGCTTCCCGGTCATTTACCTATCGATGCTCGACCAAGGCTCGGTCGTGACGCCGTGGAGTTCTTCGGTCGTCGCTTCCCTTTTCAAACTTCCCGGGAAGTGGCTGCTATTCTACATCGCGACGTTTGTCCTAATTTCCGCGATCATGGCTACCGGTGCGGCAATCTTCTTCTTCGCCGGTATCGAACGCCTGGCCTATATCGCTCTGCCTGCCGGCGTGATGCTCGTGGGTGGTACGTTCATCTATGCTCTGTGGCTAGGCCGCTTGAGCTGGGAGATTGCTGAGCTGAGCACAAAAGAGCGTGAGGAAGAGTAACGCACAGCAACAGCTTGGCGTATTCCGAGAGAGCAATCACACAGGCGCAAAAAAACCTCTCTTCCACACATGAAAGAGAGGCTCTTGCTGTTTTGTTTGCATCTAGGGTCTACACGTTCCAGATGCGATCGGGACGCGAGGCCAGGCCATTGGCATCGGCGTCGTCAATGAAGACTTCCTTCTGCGGATCGATCGTCAATTTGCGATCAAAGATCCAAGCCGCAGCAGCTGCGTGACAGGCAATGTGCGACTTGCGCATCACGTTTTGGTTGGCAGCGGTCAGCTTGCGAGAGCGAATGCAATCGAGGAAGTTTCGCGAGTGACTGGCGACATCCAAACCGCGAACGCGCGAGGTGTCTTCGGTGATCTCTTTCTGGAGTGCCGGCGAAGAGCAGACGATCTCGCCGCTGTCACCCGTTTCAACCCAGCCTTCGCTGCCGATGAACCTGACGGGGCATGTTCCCAGTCGCGTGATGTAGTCAGGCGAGCGATCACCGAACGGATCGTCCAGGAAATCGATTTCCAACTTCACGCCGTTCTCGTACTGACAGGTGATGCCTTCCTTGTGCGGCTGATACTCAACCGGCATGGTCGCGTCGGCCTTGTTCGCCCACTGGCAAAGGTCGACGGTATGGGCACCCCAGTCCAACAGCCGGGCACCGGAATCAAAGTCCCACTGACCACGCCATCTGCCTTGCACGTACGCCAGGTTGAAGGGACGCCATGCGGCTGGGCCGAGCCACAAGTTCCAATCAATCTCGTCCTGCGAAGGCTGAGCCTGGGCTGGTAACCAACTGTTATCGAGGACCGGTCGATAAACGGACGCATGTAGCGTTTGCAGTTCACCGAGCTTACCGGAGTGAGCCAACTCGATTGCCTTGATAAAGTTGGGCACGCTACGCCGCTGGGTACCAGCTTGAAAAACCTTTTGCTCGGCAGTGATCGTATCGGCCAGTTGCTGGCAGTCTTCGATCGTGATACCGCATGGTTTTTCGCTGTAGACATCTTTGCCGGCCTTGGCTGCCAGGATCGATGCTGCCGCGTGCCACCGATCTCCGGTCGCGATCAGCACGGCATCGATATCCTTTCGATCAAGCAACTCACGAAAGTCACGCATCGTCTCGCAGTCGGTATTGCCGTAGTGCTTGTCGACGATCGCCTTGCCGTCGTCACGATGCTTCGACCAGACGTCGGCGATGGCGATACATCGCACGTCCTCATGCGGCAGCGTGCCACCCATGACGTATTTGCAGCGGTTACCAAAACCGATTACGCCCAGGTTCACTTTCTCATTGGCACTCGGCACGCCGTCGGCCCCCAGGACATGTCGGGGCACGTAGCTGGCAACCCCAGCGACTGCCGCCGCGGTGCCGGCTGCTTTCAGGAAGTGACGACGCGAAGATTTTTGCGGGTGATTCATAGAACGATTCCTCGAAGAGGGCAGGGGGGCATTTGGTGGGATAATTTGGTGCCAGAACACCCTATTAAACCACGATCCACTAGGGATTGTCCAAAAAGAATTTCGGCCCAGCCCCAAGTAGGGACTATTTCGTATAATCAAACGTTTTGCTTTGCCCCAATTTCGAAAACCACTGATCTCGATCTCCATGAAACGCCACGAACTGGAACGCCTTGCCAAGCACTACCGCGCCGGAAAAGTAACCCTCGCTGACTTCTGTTCGCAAGTCATGCAGCCTAAGTCCGAGCAGCTCTCCGATACGACCCTCGACATCGATCGCGCTCGCCGCTGCGGCTTTCCCGAAGTTGTTTTCGGCGAAGGCAAATCAGTGGAAACGATCGTCGAGATCTTCAGCAAGCAACAGCAGCGCGGGGATAAATCGCTGGCAACGCGAATCGACGACGCGAAAGGTGCGGCTCTTAAGGAGCTGTTGCCGGAAGGAATCTACCACGAGAAAGCGCGTACGTTTCGCATGCCTAGCGACGAGCCAACCTGGGGCAATGTTGGCCTGGTGACAGCCGGCACGAGTGATTTGCCGGTAGCGGAAGAAGCACGCGAGACATTACGCTGGATGGGTATCGAGCCTGTGTTCATCCAAGATGTCGGTGTGGCTGGCCCTCATCGCTTCGGAGAGCAAGCTCACCTGTTGAGTAATGCCGACGCGGTTATTGTGGTGGCTGGAATGGAAGGCGCCTTGCCGAGTGTCGCTGGTGGTCACTTGGCCTGCCCGGTGATAGCGGTACCGACGAGCGTCGGCTACGGAGCGAGCTTCCAAGGCGTTGCTGCACTGCTAGGCATGCTCAACAGCTGTGCCTCGAACGTCACGGTCGTGAACATTGACGCTGGCTTCAAGGGTGCTTACCTGGCCGGCCTCATTTCGCTACGCGTACTGCAAGCCAAATCACAACCCGAAGGTTAAGACGACGGAACCATTCATGCCCACTCAACCCTTGCCATCCGGTTTGCCGATCATCACGCCACGCGCAGCCGATTCGCACAAAGGAACCTTTGGCAGGGCGTTACTGGTTGGTGGCTCGGTGGGTATGCCTGGTTCGATCAGCCTATCGGGGCAAGCGTGCCTCAAAGGAGGAGCAGGCTTGGTGACGCTGGCCGTTCCCGATGCGATCATCAACACGGTCGCCAACTTTGAACCGTCCTACATGACGTGGGCCTTGCCGACGGATCGTCATGGACACATTCCTTTTCATGCCAAGGCACGCTTAAGCGAAAAACTTCAACCGGCGGATTGCCTGGGCGTAGGACCAGGCTTGGGGCAATCGCGCGGCTTGTTTCATCTTGTGGCTTATCTGTATGAAACGTTTGCGAAACCGATGATCATCGATGCCGATGGTTTGAATCTTTTGTCGCAGCGCGAAGATCCACTTGCTGGTCATGCTGGCCCACGTGTCATTACGCCTCACCTTGGCGAATTCCAACGTCTTGTCGGCAAACCGCACCTCTCGATGGAAGACGCGCGAAGTATGGCCGTCGAGTTGGCAAGCCGGCAAGAGATCGTTGTTGTTTTGAAAGGTCCCAACACGCTTGTTACCGATGGACAACGCCAATGGCACAATCCCACTGGCAATCCTGGCTTGGCAACCGGAGGCACCGGCGACGTGCTCACCGGTTTGATCACGGCACTTCTTGCTCAGTCGCTTGTTGTTTATGACGCGGCTGTTCTTGCGGTTTTCCTTCATGGATTAGCAGCCGATCTAGCAATCCAAGAGACAACACAGGCAGGCCTCACGGCATCTGACTTGCTGTCTTTCGTGGAAGAAGCGTGGCGCGATTACGAGTCGCGACGCGATGTTCCTTCCACCTAAATCAAACGTCCATGCAACAGTGGTTGTTTGCACGACTATTGCTTCCGATGCAGCGAGAAACGTCACGGTTCAATAGTCATCCGCTAAACGCGGATTAGCGTGTACGGATATCCACAACGATTTTGCAATTGGTTCGTGTCGATGAAGTGAGTATTCTTTGACAAGGTTTAACGGAACTTCGACATGAATTTTCACGTCGGAGTTGTTCACCGAGGATTCGTTCAACAATCACTTAACATCGCGACTTGCTGGAACAGAGGCAAAAAGAGGCAGGACGCGAAGGAGGGCGACCTATGGTAACGATGAACGCAGTCGTTTACGAAAAGGATGGTCAGACCTACGTCTGGGCATTCCGCGAAGGGGAAGAAGAGCGTGCCCTGGAAGCGATTTGTCAATCTGCTAATAGCAACGAGACAAATCTCGACTGGGACGATGCCAATACGATTTGGCAACGTATGGCTGACGCCCCGGATCAAGTCGATGTACGTGAGATTGGTGCTTTTCTAACCCGCGGCTCGCGTCGCTAATACCATCTCTCTGGTGAGAGCGCCTACGCAGTCTATGAGCTTAGGTGCTCGATCTTCCTCAGCAGGTCAACCTCTGGTTGTGACTGAACTGGGGGGGCGGTTAAGATGGGGACATTATCTAAATCCCAATTCCGCCCAAGGTAATTTGCCTGTCATGCAGCCTCGCAAAGAAATCTTCCCAAACGTTATCGAACTCAACTACCAGGCAGGTGAGCTGCTCGGCTGCAATGTCTACCTGGTATACGAGGGAAACGAGTGGATTCTTATCGATATCGGGTTCGATGAAACGGTCGAAGACTACATCGACGTGATCCGAAACATCGATTTTCCCCTGGCAAACTGCAAAACGCTGATCGCAACCCATGCGGACGTCGATCACATTCAGGGGCTCGCAAAGGCCAAGCAGATTCTCGGAACGACGGTCACCTCCCATCCATTGGCTGTGAAGGCCTTGGAGTCGGGCGACAAGCTGCAAACATTCGCCGAGATTGCGTTGCAAGATATTCACCTGGACATGCCCCCCGTAAAGATCGAACATCAGATCGTCGACGGCGATACGCTGACGGTCGGCAAGCTCGAACTGGAAGTCTGGCACACGCCAGGCCACACTAACAGCCAATTGAGCTTCCGTATGGGGGACTTGTTGTTCTCCGGCGATAATATCTACCGCGATGGCTGCGTCGGTGCGATCGATGCTCACCACGGCAGCGATATTCCTGACTTCATCAAATCGCTCGAGCGAATTCGTCAGAGCGACGTGAAGTGGCTTCTTCCCAGTCATGGCCCCATCTTCCGAAAAGATGACGCCATGCTCGACAAGACGATTGCCCGGCTCAATGGCTATCTTCACATGGCCGACTTTGGAACGTGTGCGATTGACTGGCCTCTGATGGACGAATGGGAAGACGAAATCGTCAAAGGCGTTCTGCCCAAGTAAGAACGTCATCGCAAAGCCAACCAGCAAAATAAGCGGCTAGAGGGACCTTTCATTAAGGTTCCTCTATTTTTTTGCGCATTTTCTTACAGGCATCGCATGCTGGCGTTTGTCGCAATGATTCTCATTGCGGCGATCGATGAGCCATTATTAGGGCGATTGCGTATGCCAAGGGCGTTCCAAACGGAGGGAACCGCGCCAAGCAAAAGTGCTGAGAATCGTAGCAAGCTTCATGCGCGCATTCTTTGCATGCTGAGGCCTTCGCAAAAACGTCCAGTGAAAAGCTTAAATTCCCGCCATCTCATAAGTCGTTCGTAGAACACGACATAGAACGCCACATTTTCTTGGCCGAGGCTTTTCATTGGCATAGTCGGAACTAATGGCACAACGCTTGCGATCAGGGGTGCGTTGTGCACACGACCCTGCGTGGGAAGGCGCACTCAGAGATGTCCCACGTTGGATCGATTCCTGGCCCTGGCATATAGCTGGCTGATGTTTGTTTCATCTTATGTAAAAGGTACGAATCACATGGTAAGTTCCCTCTCCCTCCCCAACCGAGTGTGGTTTGCGATGCTCGCAATCGCCCTCGGCCTCATGATCTCTTACCCGCTTTCGGCGCAAGACGCCGGAACGCCGGCATCGGAAGATGCTCCGATGGCTGAAGCCGGCGAACCCAAAGCTGAAGAAGCCGCCACCGAAGAAGGCCCTGCTGAAGAAGAGGAAGCTGAAGAACCTCTCACCGCAGACGCCGTGCTTGGCGACGTTGACACGCTTTGGACCTGCCTGGCAGCGTTCCTCGTGTTCTTCATGCAGGCTGGTTTCGCTTTAGTCGAAGCTGGTTTCACGCGTGCTAAGAACGCTTGTAACATCGTTATGAAAAACCTGATGGACTTCTCCATCGGTTCTTTGTCTTTCTGGTTGATTGGTTTCGGCCTGATGTTCGGTCACACCAACGGCTTCCTCGGAACGGACATGTTCCTGTTCGACGGTGGTAGTGAAGCTGCCATGGAAGTCAACTCGAACGTTGGTTTCAACTGGGCCTTCCTGATCTTCCAAACCGTGTTCTGTGCTACTGCCGCGACGATTGTTTCGGGTGCAATGGCTGAACGAACCAAGTTCACCGCTTACCTCGTCTACTCGGTTCTGATCACCGTGATCGTTTACCCGATCTTCGGTAGCTGGGCTTGGGGTGGTCTTTACGCTGGTGGCGGCTGGCTCGAAGGCATGGAAACTGGTTTCTACGACTTCGCTGGTTCGACCGTGGTTCACTCGATCGGTGGTTGGGCTGCTTTGGCCGGTGCCATCACGATCGGTCCACGTATCGGTAAGTACACTGCTGACGGTAAGGTTAAGCCAATTCCAGGTCACAGCATTCCGCTGGGTGCCTTGGGTGTGTTCATCCTCTGGTTGGGTTGGTTCGGCTTTAATCCTGGTTCGACCACGGCTGTTGGTGGTGGTTCGTTCGCTTACATCGCTGTCACCACGAACCTGGCTGCTGCAGCCGGTGTGGTTGGTGCCATGATCACTTCGTGGATCATGTTCAGCAAGCCTGACACCTCGTTCACCTTGAACGGTGCTCTCGCTGGTCTGGTCTCCATTACCGCTGGTTGTGATGCCCTGAGCCCAGCTTGGGCAGCTGTTGCCGGTTTGATCGGTGGCGTGATCGTGGTTCTCTCCTGTGTGATGTTCGACAAGCTGAAGATTGACGATCCCGTCGGTGCTGTCTCGGTCCACGGTGTTTGTGGTGCCTGGGGTACGCTGGCAGTTGGCCTGTTCATGACCGATGGCGGTCTGGTCAACGGTGGTGGTCCTGCTCAGCTGATCACCCAAATCATTGGTGTCGCAGTCGGCTTCGTCTGGGCCTTCGGCGTCAGCTTTGTGATCTTCAACCTGATCAAGTTCACCATGGGCTTGCGAGTCAGTGCTGAAGAAGAAATGGCCGGTCTCGATATCCACGAGCACGGCATGTACGCCTACCCAGCTCACCTGGTTTCCGAAGGAACCCAGCAAGCTGGCCACGTCGCCTCCTAAGACTGAATGTTTGAAAGCCAACCTCGCGGGCTTTGCCCTGGGCATTGCCCGCGATGTTAATGAAGACACTTCGGCCTTTGCCTGGGCCAGAAGTTCTACCCCAATGACTTGGAAGGGTGTTCCGCCTCGCTCTTCCAAGTCGGGGTTTTTTTATGCGCGGTGCTCAGTTTGAAGTTTTCAGTATTCAGTTTTCAGCAAGACGTGCATGTTCAAGCTGACACCTCGTTCGCCCCTCACTCTAGCCCTCTCTCCAAAGGGGCGAGGGGACAAGAGTGGTCGCGAAACGGCAGGTTTTGTCTTACTTAAAACTGAACGCTGAAAACTTGATATCCACCCCAACGCTAAAAGCTCTTCTTTTCCCAGTCTGCTGGCTGGCACTTGCCCCATAAGGGCCCTCGGTTTACATTCGACGGTTTGGACTCCCATCGAACATTCGATCTGGACCCCTCTCTATGAAACTTGTGATTGCCATCATTCAGCCAAGCCGCTTGGAAGCCGTCAAGGAAGCCTTGACCGAGGTAGAGGTTTTTCGTCTGACGGTGATGGATTGCCAGGGTTTCGGCCGCCAAAAGGGGCAAACCGAGGTCTATCGAGGGCACGAGTTCACGGTCAACCTGCTTCGTAAGGTCCAGCTGCAGATCGCGGTGAACGAGGATTTCGTCGAACCCACCATCGACGCGATCGTGAAGGGGGCTCGATCGAGCGACAAGGGAGAAATCGGAGACGGCAAAATCTTCGTCGTGCCGATGGATGACTGTATCCGAATTCGCACCGGCGAACGCGGTCCAGAAGCAATCTAACGGGTCTTCAGTCTGGCCTACTCTTGGCCAGCCTCCAGTTCGGCACGAATCGCTTTGGAAATCGGGGTAAGATCGCCACCATATCCGACCCATACCGCTTTGATCATGCCATCGCGACCTACCAGGAAATTGGTTGGGTAGCCGAACTGAGGGCTCGTCTTTATCAGTTCTCGCCGAAGGTCGGCATTCATGTCGACGTAGACAGGCATCGCCGAATTGTATTGGGCCAGAACCAACTGCGAATCGTGCTTCAGCTGCTCGGTCTCTTCTTCAAACAATCCAGGCTGGCCAGGCATCCACCTTCCATCGGACGAGATCGGAATCAGCTCGAAGTCTGGGTTGTCCGAATAACGCTCGCGAATCTGTAGCAGTTCGGGGAGCTCCATCAGGCAAGGACCACACCACGGCCCCCAGAAGTTCACGAGCGTCACCTTCCCGGCAAATTGATCGGTATCTACGGCCGCATCCGCGTTTAGCAGTGGTTGAAGCTGAGCCATTGGGACTGGTTGCCCCACCCAGGGATGTGAAGTGGCCGGACCACTGCCCCCGGGACCAAAAAGCAATGCGAGCAATATGACGGCCAAGCCTGCCAAGACACACAGCAAGACAAATAGGCCGACATTGCCCCTTCGAGGTCCCATACTTCGTCTGGGCGGGGCCGTAAATCGAGAATAAAGTCGTGGCATGACAAGTTCGTATTAAGGTCGTATGAAGGGACATGCGTGGCCCAGGGCCACCTCATTCTATCGGGCGAGACCGGCATCGTGGGGCCCTAGGCACCGACAAAACAAGGGACTTTCGGCTTGTCTTGGGCTTCCCTGGATCAGATCGCTCTGGCAACAACTGCCCCATAAGGAAATAATAGGTCATTGTGTTCCCGTCAGCCTGTTGTACAACATCGGCTGATAGCTTCCCGATTTTGGAAGCATTCCGCTGCTTGAAGGATTCACTTGTGCGATGAAATTTGAGGTTGAATTAAAATTTCCGGTCGACAACCTGGCGCCCATCGAGTCGCAGTTGGAGGAATTGGGCGGAATCATCGAGGTTCCCAAGCGTCAGGCAGACAAGTATTACAGCCATCCTTCCCGGAATTTCGCCGAGACGGATGAGGCACTGCGGATTCGTCGCGTTGGCGACCAAAACTACATCACCTACAAAGGCCCGAAAGTCGATGATTCGACGAAAACCCGGCGTGAAATTGAAGTTCCGCTGATTTCTGGCAAGACAGGGGCGGCCAACATCGTCGACATGTTTGAATCACTTGGTTTCACCCATGTTGCCGAAGTGACCAAGGATCGCCGCAAGTCACACATTCAGTATGAAGGTTTTGACGTGATGGTCGCCATGGACGAAGTGCTCAACCTGGGCAAGTTCGTCGAGCTTGAGATCACCTCAGGCGAAGAAGACATGGAAGCGGCCAAAGACGCGATTGCCAAATTGGCCGATCAACTCGGACTCTCCAATAGCGAGCGTCGAAGTTACCTGGAATTGATTCTGGGCGACACCTAGGGAAGAAAACTCCCCTTAGAACTTTCCCGGATTTTTTCCGATTCCGCCAAAACCTTACCGGATTACCGGGGTTTTACCTCTCACCGCGACAATTTTCTGCGTGAAGATCCTCTCTTCATGTAGCGATTGTTTGAGGAAGCCCTGGGTCGTTAAGTTACCGCGCACTCGATCTGGGGCTTCCTCTTTTCTTGCCCCTAGCCCATTTTGGCCCCCGTCGTCGGTCCTTAAGGCCAGTTCTATAATGAGTTAGATGAGCGCAAACCCTCTTTCCTCGACTGCCGCGGAGCCAGAAGACGACCGGCAGGCCTCCCAACCCAAGGCAGACGCGTCATCTGGCATCCAATTCGAAGAGGGCGTCTCTCGGAATTTTACCCTGCTTACGATTTACCAAATCGTCCTGCGGTGCGGTTGGATCTTCAAAACCGAGAGCATCATCATTCCAGCTGTACTTGATCTGATTGCCGGATCTGGCTGGGTGCGTGGCTTTCTTCCTATCCTCGGCCGAATTGGCCAAAGCTGCCCGCCGCTGCTCTATGCGGATCGGCTGCGTAGTCTGCCACTGAAGAAATGGTCACTCTTTGGGACCTCGTTGGCGATGTCGGTCGCATTTGCCGGCCTGGCTGCCATGTTTATTCCTGGCGTCGATTCGACGATTGGCCAATCGGCTATGGTCGTTGGCTTCCTCGGCTTCTACTTTCTCTTCTTCTGTGCCACCGGCCTCAATCAACTCGGCTTCGGAACCTCCCAAGGCAAGCTCATTCCGCCCCATCTTCGCGGGCGACTGATGCTGGCCTCGAACGTGATCGGGGCGGTCATTGCCATCTCACTGGCAGCTTGGCTGCTGCCGAAGTGGCTGGAAGGAAACACGATTCAGGTTAACTGGATCTTCGGGTTTGCGGCGTTTGCGTTTGTCCTCAGCGCGTTGAGCGTTATTGGCCTGAGGGAAAACCGCGATCAACATGAGAAGAAGATATTCTCGGCCAAGCATCTGTTTTTGGAGTCATTCCTGGTTGTAAGGAACGACCTGCGTTTTCGCTGGGTGTGTCTGATCGCGGCGGCGTTTGGTTTTTCGTTGATGCTCTTCCCACACTATCAAGCACTGGCTCGCGAACGACTGGATGTCGATCTTTCGCGGATGATCTTCTGGGTCATCATCCAGAATGCCGGCACAGCCATTTTCAGTTTGCTGGGCGGTCCCTTGGCCGACTGGAAAGGGAATCGCCTGGTCCTGCGAACGATGCTCTTCGGCGTGATGATCTTACCGCTGGGCTCGATTGCTTTGGTTCACTCAGGCAACATGGGACTCTACCTGTTTGACTGGCTCTTCCTGTTTGTGGGAGTGACGCCAATCACGTTCCGTGCGTTTACCAACTACACCCTGGAACTCGTCCCCTCAGAATTGCACCCGCGTTACCTGGCCACGCAAAGCTTGTGTATCGCGGTGCCGATGGTGCTTTCGCCGTTTGTGGGCCTACTGATCGACCTGACGAGCTTTGAAATTGTCTTCAGCGGTATCGCTGTCATCTTGTTTATCGGGTGGATCATGACCTGGTTCTTGGTCGAACCACGACACGAACCGGGGCACCATGTGCAATACGGCGAGATGGATGTCGACCCGGACGACGAAGTCTAACTACTCGCGCTTCGGTAGCTCTTCAAAGACATCTTGAAGACCCAACGCGAGAACAGAAGACTCAGCGCTGTGGCAACAAGCATGTAGGCGGACAGAAGCCATTTGTCGGTCGGATCGACGCCCATCGGCTGGGCCAGAATTCGTGCTGGGACGTTCACCACAATCAGAATCGGAATGGCGAACGTGAAAATCATCTTGAGCGTCAGCCCCAGGGTACCGGCGTTGTAGATCTCCATCGGGTAACGCGAGAAGCTCGTGATGTAAAACCAGAAGTCGTACAGCGACGTGTTCCTGCCCAGCCAAATGCTGGATGCAGCCAGGACGATCATAAGACTGTAAAGGATCGCCACACCACACAGCAAAAAGACCAGGTACACCGCCACCATACCCACGGTCAATTCAATGGCATCGCTCGGCCGATGCGTTAATTGGTAAAGACTGATCGACATCAACAAGATGCCGAACAGAAAGTTGGCGGTGGAAGGCCAGTTCACTTTCTCGAAGCTAATCAGGAACTGGGTATCGATTGGCTTGAGCAAAGCGAAGTCGAGTTTCCCGGTACGGATCAACTCGGAAAACTCTTGGATGTTCGGCATGAAGAACATCTGTACCAGGCTATTCACCAACAGTGTCGTCGCCAGGAAGACAAAGAATTCCCACTTGCCCCAACCAGTGTCGTTACCAATCGAGTTGGTATAGCTGAAGATGAGCAAGTAGAAGCCCAGGTTCATGATCACCCAGGACAGGCTCGAGACACATTCGACCCAGAAGTTCGAGCGAAAGCTCAAGTCTCGGACCAGGCTGTTTCGCAGGAACATGAAGAATACGCTGCTGTAGGAAGGTCGGTCGTTCATCGAGATCAACCTCCGTAAGCGCTGTACTGCTTCACGCCGTAATGAAATGCGAGGCGTGATGCGATAATGAAGAAGACAACCCAGCCGACCTGCACGATCAGCCCCCACATCAATTCCGCGCCGGTGATCTTCTCGAGAAACACAGCCGCGGGGAAATACGCCAGGTACATCAGCGGCAACGACTTCACAATCGTCGACCAGGGGCCACCCAGTTCGTTCAGCATATCCAAGGGAAACATGTGCCCGGACAGGAAGAACGTGAACAGCATGTACACAAACAGCAGCGAGCGCACTTCCAGAAACCAGAAACCGATCATGCCGATCGTCGCTTCCATGAAGAAGCCCAGCATGAAGGAAAGAATCAGCGAGAAGAAATACGCACACAGCACCTGAGCCGGCGGCCATCCTTCGAAGTAACCACGGCAAACGAAGAACACAATCGCAAACGGCACGGCAGCCACGATGTAATAGGTCAGTTTGTGGGCCACGCGATTGAGCAGAAAGAAGGAAATCAGATCCAATGGCTGGATCAGGTACTTCTTGATTTCTCCTTCACGGATCTGCAAGGCAATGCCAGAAGCCAGGCCTGGCATGCTGGAAAATGCCCGAGATACGGTCGATAGCAGGTAGTAAGCGACGATGTTGTAGTACGTGTACCCAACGATCTCTTCGCCTGTGCTGTCCCCACCACCTCGGGCGGAGAAAATCGCCGACCATAGAAAGATTTGCGTGACGATCGGCAGGAAACGCATCAGCGTCCCCAGCATGAAATCGCCCCGATAGACGAGCTTCTCGTAGAAGTTGATCTGAAAGATGGCCCACCAGGTGGAGGCCCGTGCGGCGAGTTCCGCCATGTTCCTCTCTCCTGCGGTTAGGTCGACGCTTCGGCCATCTTCTTTTCATTAGCGGACGTGTCGCCGGGATGTGCCAGCGAAAAGACATCCGCAATCACTTCTTCCAGCGGTGGATCCTCGACACCGACATCGGCCAGTTCGTACTGATCGAGGATCGATGCGAGCACTTCGCCGACTTTCGCTCGGTCGACCCGCAGTTTGACCTTGGGGAAGTCTTCCGAGATGACATCGCCAAAGCGGGAAAGATTGCCTGACGCGGCATCTTCGTTGAAGGTGAGCGTGAGGATCTTATAACCGCCGAAGCGATCGATGATGCCGCTGAGCGAGCCGTCGTAGATGATCACCCCATGAGCGATGACTACCACGCGTTGGCACAGCGCGGCGATGTCCTTCATATAGTGGCTGGTCAACAGGACGGTGATCTTGCGTTCCTGCTGATAATGCTTGAGAAACTGCTGAATGTTGTGCTGGGCAACCACGTCGAGCCCGATCGTCGGTTCGTCGAGAAACAACACATCTGGCGAGTGGAGCAGGGCGGCAATCAACTCCATCTTCATGCGTTCGCCCAGAGATAGTGCCCGGACCGGCTGCGAGAGGAGCTCTTTCACCCCCAACAGGTCGACCAATTCGTCCTGGGTTCGCTGGAATTGATCGGCATCAATTCGATAAATTTTTTGATGCAGCCGAAAGCTATCCTGGGCAGGCAGATCCCACCAGAGTTGGTTCTTTTGCCCCATCACAAGGGCAAAACGACGACGATAAGCGTTATCTCGGTGCCAGGGGACGTGCCCCATGACAGTGGCCGTGCCGGAGGTGGGATTGATCACGCCGGAAAGAAGTTTCAGCGTGGTCGTTTTTCCCGCCCCATTGGGGCCGAGAAAGGCGACAAATTCCCCCTGATCGACGGTCAGATCGATCCCTTTGACCGCCTCGACAGTCTTGTACTGCCGATGAAATAGCCCGCGAATCGAAGAAAGCAGGCCCTCTTGCTTCTGGTAGACCTCGTAGGTCTTGGTCAGCTTTTCTAATTGGATGATGGGTGCCATGTGCAGATTATAGACCAGGGGGGTATTTTCGGACAGTTGGTCGGGCCCCCTCGCGTTGTGGCAATATGGGGTATTCGCTATAATCGCCGCGCTTTCGGGCGTGTTTTCCGGTCAGGGAGATCGGAACGTGACCCAGCGAGGATTGATTCGCCTTGGGGAAATAATTACGGATGATACGTATCGGGCTCGGACACGACACCCATCGACTTGCCGACGGGGGTCCACTCATTCTTGGTGGCCTCGAAATTCCGCACGACAAACACCTGGTCGGACACAGCGACGCCGATGCTTTGATGCATGCCATCACTGACGCGTTACTGGGTGCGGCTAATCTTCCTGATATTGGGCAGCTTTTTCCCAATACCGATGAAGAAAACAAGGATCGACCGTCAAGCGAATTTCTACAACTTGCTTACCAAAAAGTCCTCGACGAGGGCTGGACGCTGATCAATCTCGATAGCGTCATCCACACTCAACGTCCCAAGCTGGCAGATCTGAAGTCGCTGATGCAGATTCGCATCGCCGAAATCTTGCACGTCTCGCCAGAGGACATCGGCATCAAAGCCAAGACCGGCGAGAGCGTCGGCAGCATTGGCCGCGAGGAAGCGATCGAAGTCCAATGCGTTTGCCTGCTGCGTAAAGTTTAAACTCCACCCAATCATTAGCCGAACCAACCGCACTCACCGGCGGTCTAAAGGAAGATCATGAGTAATCTCCGGGTCTACAACACGCTGAGCCGTACCAAGGAAGAATTCAAGACCGTCACGCCTGGCAAAGTCGGCATCTACCTTTGCGGTCCAACCGTCTACGCCGAAGCCCACATCGGTCACATGGTCGGACCGGTGATCTTCGACACGGTCAAGCGTTACCTCGAGCACAGCGGCTACGACGTTCGCTTGGTGGTGAATATCACCGATGTCGATGACAAACTGATCAACAAGGCGAACGAGCGCAAGATGACGATGCTCGAAGTCGCCGAAGAGAACATCAAGGACTACCTCGACAATCTCGCAGCCCTCAATGTCACCACGATCGACGACATGCCGCGGGCTACTTCTTCGATGGACGACATCATTCAGTTCATCGCAGACCTGGTCGAAAAAGGCTTCGCCTACGATGTCGACGGCGACGTCTTCTTCGAAGTCAGCAAAGACGCCGAGTATGGCAAGCTGACCAATCGCAGTGTCGATGCGATGCAAGGGGAGGGGGGCGGTGCCGCTGCCAGTAAACGCTCGCCAGGCGACTTCGCGCTATGGAAGAAAGCCAAGCCGGGCGAACCTTCCTGGGATAGCCCTTGGGGCAAAGGTCGCCCCGGTTGGCATATCGAATGCTCGGCGATGAGCAAAGGCATTCTCGGCGAAACCTTCGATATCCATGGTGGCGGTCTCGACCTGACCTTCCCCCACCACGAAAACGAAATTGCCCAAAGCGAATGCTGCCACGGCAAACCGATGGTTACTTACTGGATGCACAACGGACTACTGCGAAGCGACCCCAGCGCCGGCAAGATCGGCGGCAAGGCCGAACGCGAAAAAGGCGCGACCGAAGGCGAAGCTGGCGGCAAGATGAGCCGTAGCGGCGGCGCTGGCGGTTTGCATACGCTGATCGACCGCCAAGGGGGAGAACGTATTCGGTTCTTCCTGTTGCGAACCCATTACCGCAGTACGATCCTGTTCAGCGAGCCGGCGATCGAAGAAGCCGGAACCGGACTCGATACGTTCTACCGTTTGTTCGAGCGTTATGAACGTATCACCGGCAAGAGCTTCTACGACATCGAGGCCGCCAAAACCCGTAAGGAAGGCGAAATCGAAGCTGGCGGTGACGAACTTCTGACGCTGCTCAAAAAGCATCGTGACACCTATCTCGAAAAGATGGACGACGACTTCAACACTGGTGGCGGTGTGAGCGAGTTGTTCGAGATTGTCCGCGGTGTGAACAAGTTCATCGATACGAACAAACTGGAAGAAACCAAGGGCGCCGACACCAGTTCGCTCGATCAGGCGATGGCAACCATTCGCGAATTGTCGGCCATCCTGGGTCTCTTCACTGAGAAGCCGGAAGCCGATTCAAGCGAAGACGCCGGTCTGGTCGATCAACTGATGGGCCTGGTCATCGAGATCCGAGCCAACTCGCGAAAGAAGAAAGACTTCGAAACAAGCGACCTGATCCGCGATCGCCTGACCGAATGCGGCATCACGCTGGAAGACCGCAAAGACGGTACGCTCTGGCGTAAAGGCTAATCCAATCTGATTCACTCTCCCTGACCAAGGGAGAGTGAACAGGTGTGGTGAACTTCACTCGCTTACTCTAGGACCTCCATGCGGAAACGTATCCTCGGCATCGATCCTGGTCTCAATATCACCGGCTATGGTGTCATCGATGTCGGTCCGTCAGGCGTTTCCGTGGTGGAAGCTGGCGTCGTTCGGGGAAAGTCACGCGGCGACGTGCCAGCCCGGGTTCGCGAAATCCATGAGGGCATTACCGACGTCATCACGTCGCTCAAACCAACCGTGATGGCGATGGAAGAGTTGTACTCTCATTACGAACGTCCGAAGACGGCCATCATCATGGGGCATGCCCGGGGCGTGTTATGCCTGGCAGCGGCCCAGCACGATCTGACCTTCCACAGTTACGCGGCTACCCAAATCAAAAAGATCCTGACCGGTAGTGGTCGAGCTCCCAAAAACCAGATGCAGGAATCGATCCGCCGCGAGTTGGGGCTCGCGGAAGTGCCTGAGCCTGCGGACGTCGCGGATGCGCTGGCCGTGGCGCTTTGTCATTACTACCTCAGCAAAATCGCAACGACCATCTAACACCTCCTCTCGAAACGGAATTCACCCTTGATTACAAAAATCACCGGCAAGCTGGTCTCGGTCGAAGTCACCAGCGTCACCATTGCGGCGGATCCCTTCGAATATGAAGTGCTGGTGCCCGAGTTCGTACGCCGCCAGGTTCAGTCGCAGATTGGCCAGAAGGTTTCTTTTCACACGATCAACTACCTCGATGGCGACCCCTCTCGCGGGCGAATGAGCCCTCGCCTGGTAGGTTTTTCGAATCATATTGAACGCGAGTTTTTCGAGCTGTTTTGCTCGGTTGACGGGGTCGGTGTGAAAAAAGCTTTGCGAGCAATGGTCCGTCCGGTCCAAGAAGTCGCCAATCAGATCGAACAACAGGACGCCAAGGGTTTGTCGGCCTTGCCTGGGATCGGTCCGGCCACTGCTGACCGAATTGTGGCGAAGCTGCGTCGTAAGGTCCCGAAGTTCGCTTTGTTGATCTCGGGAGCCGATGGCGAAAGCCCCGACGTTTCGCGCGATGTCGTCACCGAAACCTTCGAGGTTCTCTTGCAACTGGGTCACTCCGAAACCCACGCAAGAAAACTACTCGACACGGCAGTCGCCGAGAAAAAGAGCTACAAGGACGTGGATTCCCTTGTTCAGGCAGTGTACAAAATTGCTCATCAAGAGGGATAACTTACTCGCAACCCACACTCTTCCTCACTACCCCATCTCATCATGCAGGACGTCGCAGATAACGAAGAACAGTTAGTCGTTGCCCAACCGGTGGCGGACGATGAATTGGTCGCTGCCGAGGTGGCTCAGCCGCATGGCGAGCCGTGTGCGGCATGTGGCTGTCCGGTCGAACCGAATGACAAATTCTGCCCGGCATGCGGTACACCTCACGAGGTGAAAGAGGCCGCTAAGAAGAAAGCGGAAGCGAAGCAGTCGATCAAAAGGTATTTCCACTGCGAAACGTGTGGTGCGAATGTTTCGATTGACCCGCAAGAGTTGAGTTACGTCTGTCCGTTTTGCGATTCGACCTATGTGGTCGAGTATTCTCCCGAAGTCTCTGGGCGGCAGTTGCCTGAGTTTGTGATTCCATTTCGTGTGACGCCTGAGATGGCGATGGAAAAGTTCCGCGCTTGGATCAAAGGCAACGACTGGTATCGACCTGGCGACCTGCACATGGCCAAGATCGAAGACAAACTACGTGGGGTGTACCTTCCGTTCTGGAGCTTTTCCATGCTTGCCGAAAGTCGCTGGAGCGCTTCGATCGGCGAGTATTGGTACAAGACGGAATCGTACACCACCATGGAAAACGGCAAGATGGTCACCAAAACCCGTCGCGTCCAGAAGACCGAATGGTGGCCTCTCTCCGGCAGACATCATAAGTACTATAGCGGCTACATGATCTCGGCCAGCAAAGGGCTGACCCAGGCCGATGCAGATCGCATCAAGCCGTTCTCACTTTTGGCCGCCAAGCGATACGAGCCCTATTTCCTCGCGGGCTGGGCAGCTGAAGAGTACCAGATGGAAATCGCTGAGGCTCAGAAAATTTGCTACGAAGAATTCTATCGTCGCGAGCAGACGAATATCCGACAGTTTCTACCTGGCGATACCAGCCGGAGCATGGTCGTTAAAACAGAATTCTCGTACGAAAACTCTGACCTGTACCTATTGCCCATTTACTTGTTGACCTATCGCTATAACGACAAGGTCTATCGGTTTCTGGTTAACGGCCAGACAGGCCTGATCAACGGAGACAAACCGGTCTCGTGGAAACGAATCTGGGGAGCTGTTGGAGGTGGCGTAGGCCTTCTGATCCTGTTCGTGCTTATCATTCTGCTGATCGCGGCAATGATGAAATAATGACTCGCTGCGAAAGCCCAGCCTTATGAGTGATCTCCTAGAGAAATGCACCATTTGCGGTGGACTGATCGACGAGGAAGATCTGTTCTGCGGTAACTGCGGAACCGAAGCACCCCATCGCCGAGATGCCCATACGCCAGATTCGACATTGGCCACGCACAGCTTCAACTGCAGCGGCTGTGGCGCCGCGATGAGCTATTCCGCCGAAGCGGAAGCGTTGCGTTGTCCCTTTTGCGGATCGACTAATCTCGAAAAGGGAAAAGACCACAAAGTCATCGCTCCGACAAAAGTCATCCCATTTCGCGTGACCGAGGAAGAAGCTCGAAAAGAAATGCGCGAAGCCATCGGCCAAGGCTTCTGGCGACCGCCTGATATCTCGGAAAGGGCGGTGATCAAGAATATGGTGCCGGTCTATGTCCCGTACTGGGTCTTCTCAGCCGACGTCGCTACCTTCTGGACGGCCGATACTAGCCAGACACCCATGGGAGCCAGCGGCGATTGGTACCCTATATCCGGCGAACATCGGGCGCGCTACGAAGGCGTGCTGGTCGGGGCTAGTGGTGCGTTAACGCCAAACGAGACGTCTCAACTTTGCCCCTTCGACATGAGCCAAGGTGTTTCACCTAAGGAAGCACACCTCGATCATTACACCGTCGAGCAATTCAATGTTGCTCGCAAGTACGCTCGACCGATGGCCAAGTCAGGGCTTGAGTCGCTTGAACGGCAAGCCGTGGACGCGAAGTTCGTGCCTCCGCGAAGCCGCAACGTACAGGTCAATCTTCGTATCCAAAACATGGCCAGCGATCCGATGCTGCTGCCCGTTTGGATCATGGCCTATCAATATGAAAACGAAGTTTATCGCTTCCTCATCAACGGACAGAATGGACGCTCGACCGGACATGGTCCTGTCTCGTACCATCGCTTGATGATGATCCTGGGAACGGTTCTCGCCGTGGGGCTGGGCATCGCGATTATTGCCGTACTGTGCGGCGGCTTGGGAAGTTTACTCAGTAGGTAGCACGTGACCCGAATCACTGCTCCTCTTCAACAAACTCATAAACCATGCCTTCGAGCACTTGCTCGGCTTCGCATTTATCCATGTGAAGTTGGTCGGAAACGTCGTTCACCATATCTTGGACCACGATTTCAGTCATTGTCAGGGTTCCTTTGCATTTGAAAGTGATGGGAGTGTGAAACTCCTATCCGCAAAGGCAGTGCCAATGGCTCAATTTCCTTTGAAATCGACTGAAGACGATGCTCAACTGGTCATTGGACAGTCAAGCAGCCTTTCCCGGAACCAAGCTGGCATCAATTAAGTGCCGCAATCGAAATGTTCAGCACGGTGGCAAACGAAACCCAAAGCAGGTAGGGCACCATCAAAGATGCCGCAAAGCGATCGTGCCGCCAGAACGCGACGATCGTAATCAGAATCGAAATCCAAAGGACAACGATCTCGAATGCTGCCATGACGGGGTTTTCGAGACCAAAGAAGATTACGGACCAAGTGGTGTTTAACAGCAGCTGAAAGCACCACATCCCCAGCGAGTGAGGGGCATTCGTCCAGCCTGCTTTCTTCCACACAAGCCAGACGGCAAAGGCCATCATCAGGTAGAGCGTCGACCAGACCGGGCCAAAGATCCAATTCGGCGGATTGAACGAGGGTTTATTGAGCTCGGCGTACCAAGTTTCGATCTGCGGCACAGTAAACGAAGATCCAACGCCTGCGGCCGTAAAACAAAGAATGATCCACCCTAGCAGGCCCAAGGCACTCTGCCAGAATGGTGTTGCCTGTTGTTGATTGGTTGCCGATTCCATGGGATCTGGCTCCATTGCCGGAGAATACCGAACTTTTCGACCTCATCCTCTATTTGTTATAGTGGACGGCCATAGTCAACACCTGTTCAGTTGCTATCAGGCATTAGACTCGCAAATTTATCACGGGAAAAGGTTTTTCCAATGGGCAGGGAAGCGATACTCCAAGGCGAAAACAGCCCAAACGAAGAAGATAAGAGCCTCCGCCCGCAATCCATTTCTGAAATGGTTGGCCAACTCGAGGTACGCGAACGGCTGAAAGTGGTCGTCGATGCCGCCGTCAAACGAGATGAACCACTGGGACACATATTGTTCGATGGTCCTCCTGGCCTTGGCAAAACCACCTTCGCGACCTGTATTCCCAAAGACCTCGGCGTCAATTTCCAACTCACGTCTGGGCCGGCGCTGCAAGCTCCCAAAGACTTGGTTCCCTACCTGACCAATGCGGACGAGAAGTCGATTCTCTTCATCGATGAAATCCATCGACTTCCCAAAGCAGTCGAGGAATACCTTTACACGGCGATGGAAGATTTCCGCATCGACATCGTCCTTGGGGAAGGAACCAACGCGCGGACGATTAATCTGCAGGTCAAACCGTTTACCTTGATCGGAGCGACTACCCGTAGCGGGATGCTAACCGCTCCACTGCGCGATCGATTCCCACTGCGAGAACATCTCGACTTCTACACCAACGAAGAACTCGCGGAGATCATTCGCCGAAACTCTCGCAAGTTGGATGTGACGATCGATGACGATGCTTCGCTTGAGATTTCCAAACGAAGTCGCGGGACCCCACGCGTTGCGAATAACCGCTTGCGTTGGATCCGCGATTACGTGACAAGCAAAGCCGACGGACACATTACGCTTCAATTGGCCCAAGACGCCATGGCCATGCAAGAGATCGATTCACTTGGTCTCGACAATCAAGATCGCAAGTACTTGAACACGATCATTCGTGTTTTCGCTGGCGGACCGGCCGGCATCGAGGCAATCGCCCACACGATGAATGCCGCACCGGAAACCTTGGCCGATGAAGTGGAACCGTTCCTGCTACGAACGGAACTTCTCGTTCGTACCCCGCGAGGTCGCATGGTAACGACCAAGTCGGTCGAACACATTCAAAAAGTGATGGCGGCCAAGGGCAAACAACTTCTCGACTAGAAACTAATCCATCGGAGACGCGACTTCAAAGCGAAGTCGTGCTACCGCCGAGCATTCTTCCTCGGGAAAGTCCGCTTCGCGAACGACGAAGACATCGCCTCCATTCTTGAGCGTTTCCACCGCGGCATCGTCTAACAGATCGTGACTGATCTCGCTAGGAACGCCGTCGTCCTGAACGTGTCCGTCACGGTCCAGATGTCCCCAGATGGCGGTATCTTCACGAATGAGCAGGGACTCAACGGCTCCGACCTCGGATGCTCGCAAGATCGTCTCGAGATCGCTGGTCGCGCGGTTCTGTCCGTAAGCATCGTGATAGTTGGATATGGCTCGATCACATTCCTGCTGGAAGTGCGGCAGGACGACCTCCCATGCTTTTTCATGCAGCTTATCGAGCGAGGCGTCATCGAAATTACCGTGCACGCTATCAGGCAACAGGTGACGATAGCTGATCGCTTCTTTGAAAATCGGGTAAAGGTACTCGACCCCGGCGAACACCAACGGATCGTTACGTCCTTCCAGGAAATGCGTCAGGGGATCATCCATTCGATGGAAGAACTGGAGGATATCCTGCTTGTGATCATCGCCGGCCCCCTGGCCGTGATACATCGTGCTGACGTCTCCTCCTTGGGCATAGCTGAAATGCTGGATCGTAGCACCGTAGTCATCAATGTTCAGAGCATCCTTCAAGTTCTCCGGCAGCTCGGCCGGCACACGTTCTTCTAAACCATCGGCACTGCCATCAAACAATCGCACGTGATTCTGACTGACGGCAATCAACACGAAACGACCATCACCGTGTAAGGCCGGCAAGAGCGGACGAAGATAGAATCGCTCGCCTACGTGTACTTGCTCGGTCATGGTGCATCCCATTTGATGCACAGTCATGGAATCGGGGGTGACGAATAATGCTAGGCCTGCGGAAGGATGACGCCATGCATCGTGTTTCTTGTCGTCACGAAATGCTTCGAGATGCTTGAGAATAGCTTCGCGATCTTGCGGCCGGCATACTTCATCGATGCCGAGTAGCGTTGTCGCGTCATTCATTAGATTTCTGTATCGAATTTCGTTCTGCTGAACTTCTCGGCCCCAGCGGAACGTGGGCATATAGATCGAAACACAAACCTCGCTGGGATCATTCAGCAGCGTTTGAATCAGTTGCGGTTCCATGTCAAAGTATCTCCTTATTCCAACTCGAAGCGCCTCGATGGTTCAGAAAACACCATGCTGGTTGCAAAGCTCCCTGCACTGGCAGCTTACAGCGCCTCAAGTCGCGTGTCACTGACTATTTCGAACCATCCTTTACACGGTGCAAAGTCCGCGCCATCGCTATAGAATTGGCGCCTCGTTGCCACGTCTGACTCAAACTCAAATAGCTTTATGCCCACTTGGATAACTGTCACTTTGCTTACGCTGATGGCCGGCATGTCGATGCCTCTGGGAGCCATGTTTGCATGCATCGAACACATCCATCGAGATTGGCTCGAACAGGAATTCCGACACGCAGTGATGGCCTTTGGTGGTGGTGCTTTGTTTTCCGCTGTGGCCTTGGTTTTGGTGCCGGAGGGAATCGAAGAACTCCCTGCTCACTATTCGCTACTTTGGTTTGTCTTGGGAGGGCTCATCTTTTGTGGACTCGACATCCTCCTGGCTCGGTACCATAGTCCCACCACACAGCTGGTAGCGATGCTTTCTGATTTCATCCCGGAAGCAATGGCCTTGGGTGCAGCCTTCAGTGCCGGCGGAAAGTCCGGGCCATTACTAGCCATTTTGATTGCCCTGCAAAATCTTCCGGAAGGATTCAATGCCTATCGCGAAATGAATCAGGGCCCAGGCATCTCTGGCTTCCGAATCGTCCTGGTATTTGGCATTCTGGCACTTCTCGGACCAATCGCAGGACTGGGCGGATTTCTTCTTCTGGCGAAGTATCCGGCGGTCGTTGCTGCGATCAAGCTTGTCGCAGGTGGTGGGATTCTGTTTCTCGTCTTTCAAGACATCGCTCCTCAGGCCAAGCTTGAAAAAGCCTGGGCACCGGCACTAGGTGCCGTGCTGGGTTTTGCCTTGGGCGTGCTGGGTCGCGAACTGCTTCCCTGACTTTCAAGTTTTTCTTCACGCCAGCGTGAACCCTGCAGAAGCAGGCACGTCTATCTATCCAGAACAATCAATCAGCCGCCTGAGTAGGTATCAGGCAACTTCAGGAGAGACCGCATGTCATCCCATCTCAAACAACAGCCGCTGAATAATCCCAACGGGTTCGGTCTCAGGACAGGGCAATCGAAGCCCAAGCCCAGCCGAAGCTGGCAACGCATTTAACGTGTCGACCTCTCTGTCTCTCCGATAGAAGGCTCCTCGTCGAATGCGACGGGGAGCCTTTTTTTTTCATGCGGGATATTCGCTGCTGGTATGCGAAGCTCGATTTTGAATCGAGATGTCGTTGGTTCGATTCCAACTCCCGCAGCCTCGTGCGATCGAGATCGCACGTATGAAATGATTGACTGCCGATTGGAGTACATGATCTTTAATCCGCAGGTCGCAGGTTCAAGTCCTGCCGTCCCTACTTTCACTCATGGGGACGTAGCTCAGCTGGATAGAGCAGCGTAGTTACCTCTGGTCAATCCCTCGTCGATCATTTCGTTTTTGCTATTCAATTCGCACACTCTCGACTGCCGGTTGGGAGTCCATGGTTTAACAAGTTCGATTCTTGACGGCCCGCCTTGTTCATTGTGCGGGCCGAGCTCTCGCCATTACTTCGTCGAGTGTGCTTTTACGTCTTTTTATCCTTCGCCAAGGAGGAACATTCCCATGGCTAACAAGCTGTTGTTCGGTTCTACGAAGTCTCATCGTCCACGGGCAGGTGCACGCAATGCTGCCGGAGGGGCCGCATACGCGATGTCACCCAAGCATGCCCTCGCACAACTGGCGACCACCGGATGCTTGAGCGGTACGTTCTACGCAACCGGCCAGCAGCAACTGGATCAGGTTGTCCAGCTTGTCGACCAGGTCAACGACGACGAGTTCCTGGCGAAGCTGGCCATCTACGCGCGGCAGCGTGGAATGATGAAGGACATGCCGGCCGCACTGCTGGTGATGTTGTCGGTGCGCGATACCGAGCTCACGCATGAGGTATTCGACCGAATTGTCGATAACGGCCGCATGCTGCGCAACGTGTTCCAGATGGTTCGTAGCGGACACTTTGGACGCAACGGTTTGTCCTCCAGTTTGAAGCGGGCCTTCGAGCGTTGGCTAAACGAAGCTTCGACGCTGAAGCTACTGTCCGCTTCGATCGGCAACGATCCTTCGCTGCGCGACGTGCTTCGGATGGCTCGGCCTAAGCCGGCCAACAACGAGCGCCGTGCGTTGTTTGGATGGTTGACCGGAAAGCTGGTGGTGCAGTGGGCTCCGGCTACGCTGCATGACCTGCCGGATGAAGTGCGCAAGTTGAATGCATTCCGCGAGGCGAAGAAGGGGTCCGAGCAGGCCCGAATCGTGCGCGACTTGTCACTGCGGTGGGACCTTTTGGCCGATACGGCCAAGGATGCACATGCATGGAAGGCGATCGCCAAGCAAATGGGTCCGCAGGCACTGCGGATGAACTTGAACACGCTGCTGCGTCAGGGCGTACTGCGTAGCGAATCAGGTAAGCCGGATAACGAGATGGTTAACTTGATCGCGAAGCGTCTATCCGACGAGCGCGAGATCAAGCGTTCGAAGCAGTTCCCATATCAGTACCTGGCGGCCTACAAGCATGCCTCGAATGAAGTTCCCCAGGCAATTAAGTCCGCTCTACACCACGCGGCCGAGATTGCGTGTGGCAACATTCCGCAGCTGCCAGGCCCGGTACTCATCGGTTTGGACGTGTCCGGATCAATGCATTCACCGGTCACCGGATACCGCGGTCGTGGGGCGACTTCCGCGATGCGGTGTGTTGACGTGGCGGCACTGTTCGCCGCGGCGATCCTGCGTCGTAATCCGGATAGCGTGGTCGTTCCGTTCGATACCGTTGCCTACGATGCGAAGTTCGATCCGAACGATTCGATCCTGAGCTTGTCTGATCGGCTGGCACGTTACGGTGGTGGTGGAACCGACTGTAGCGTTCCGCTGCAAGCTGCCAACGGACGTTACGCACGTCGGCACTTTGCTGGCGTGATCCTATTGAGTGATAACGAAAGCTGGATCACCAAGAATCGTCCGTACGGATATGGACGCTACGGCCAGACGGGCGTGATGGAGCAGTGGCAGAAATTCGCAAGCAATCAGATGAAGCTACGTGGTCACAAGATCGCGTCGCCCAAGCTGGTGTGTATCGACTTGCAGCCGTACACCACGACCCAGGCTCCGGAGCGGGCCGACATCCTGAATGTGGGTGGATTCAGCGACGCGGTCTTCCAAGTCGTGGCATCCTTCCTGGAGGATGACGGAAGTCGTTTCGTGGCGAAAATTGACGCCATTAAATTAGCCAAATAGTTGAAAACTATTCGTAGAACGCCTCGGCTTATCGCAGCCCTGGCGTTTTTTTATGCTAGCCGCACGATTCCCCGTCAGATTCGCGTCTCATCGGGCGTAATATGGTTGTGAACGTCCGCCGTTGGACCACAATAGAAGAATCGCGTTTGTCCGAATGATTCCTGGTAATCCTAGAGGGACAACCGATCGAAAGTTCCTGCCAATTTCCTTTTCACCCCCGTAACATCATGAAGCTCTCTCGACGTATCTGGTTGAAGCTGTCCTCCGCATTTGCTTGGAGTGGAACAGCCGCCATTGCTACGGCCCAAGACGCCGCAACCGCCGCGAAAGAAATCGATCCGGCCATGCCGTTTGGTGCTGACCATAAACGACTCGACTCGCTGGCCGTCGGCAACTGGTGGGACAAAAAAGCCAACGGACGCAACGCCCCTCCGTCGATGATTGTTCCCCGCAACGAAGTCGTTGCGTTTGCCGTCTATACCCAAGCCAATGGCGTGCTGAAGCTGAGCGCACAGCTTTTCCCACTCAAACCGGACGAAGCCCGGATTGCTCGCCTGGAAATTAAGAAAGATGGCGAGTGGGTCGAGATCGCCAAGGAAGAGGTACTCTTTCCAGGCTGGAGTGCCCACTTCCGCGTTGAAAATTGGGATGGCTCGATGACGGTGCCTTACCGTGTGCGTCACGGCAAAGAAGCCATGTTCGAGGGCTCGATTCGCAAAGATCCAATCGACAAAGAAACGATCGTCGTTGCCAACATGTCGTGTAACTCGAGCCGCACGACCGGCGAACGACACGAGATTGTCGAGAACTTGCTGCATCAAGATCCTGATCTACTTTTTTTCGCCGGCGATCAAACCTATCGTCACACCGAACACACCGCAGGCTGGATCGAGTTTGGTCTACAGTTCCGCGATGTCATCAAAGACCGTCCGACCATTTGTACGCCGGACGATCACGACGTGGGGCAGCCGAACCTGTGGGGCGAGAATGGCAAGCTCTCGACCTTGCAAGGCAACGCAGACGGCGGTTTCATGTTCCCCGCTGAATACGTCAACATGGTGCAGCGGCAACAATCGTGGCACCTGCCTGACTCGCCAGACCCGGAACCGATCCTCCGCGGCATTACGGTTTACTTCACCAGCATGAAGCTGGGCGGTATCGACTTCGCGATTCTCGAAGATCGCAAGTTCAAGAGTGGCCCAGCCGGCAAGATCCCCAAAATGGGTCCGCGTCCTGACCATATCAACGATCCTTCGTACGATCCGGCGACAATCGATCTGCCAGGCTTGGTTCTTCTCGGCGAACGTCAACTTAAGTTCCTCAAGAACTGGGGCGAAGATTGGGAAGACGTTCAGATGAAGTGCGTCCTTTCGCAAACCGCGTTCTGCGGAGCCGTTCATATGCACGGCAGCGAAACTGGTCGCCTTCTGGCCGACCTCGATTGCAACGGCTGGCCGCAAACCGGCCGCCGCAAGGCACTCGAAGAAATTCGCCGAGCCAAGGCGATTCATCTGTGTGGCGACCAGCACTTGGCAGTCGTGGTGAAACATGGCATCGACCAGTACGGCGACGGCCCTTACGGATTCACCAGTCCCGCGTTGGTGAACACCATCTACGGTCGTTGGTGGCATCCACTGGATGAAAAGCCAGGCCCGAACGCAGTGCCCGATAGCCCGCTACCGTGGACAGGCGACTTTAAGGATGGCCTGGGCAACAAGATCTCGATGATGGCCTATGCCAACCCGCCAAACGTCAAAGACGAAAAGCAACGAGCGGATGGTTACGGCCTGGTGCGTTTCCACAAGAAGACGCAAGAGGTCACCATCGAATGCTGGCCACGTTTCTCCGACGCGAAGAAGGGAGACGACGAGCAATTCCCAGGCTGGCCAATTCAAGTTGCCGTTGCCGATTACGACGGTCGCAAACCGGTTGGCTTCTTGCCGGAACTAAAGTTCGATGCGGAAGCGAACCCCATTGTTCAAGTCGTGAAGAACGATACTGGCGAGATCATTTACACGCAACGTGTCGCCGGAACCTCGTTCCGTCCGCCAGTTTTCGCGGAAGGAACGTATACCGTTCATGTCGGCCAGAAGAAAGCCGGTGAAGTGAGTTTCACTGACCTGGCAATCGCCGATACGGAAGCCGCGATCGACGTGGTCTTCGCCTAACAACAAAAGCAGCAGTAAATTCAGGGCCCGACGATTTGCTTCGCCGGGCCTTTTTTACTTCTTGGCTCGCTTGTTGCGCAACTCACTCTGGCTGGCATCGGCTGCCTTGGTGACTTGCACGTGCTTATCGAGAGCCTTGCGAAGCATCTCGATACGTGCCGGATCGTCGCCGGGTAGCCTGGCAGCCGCGAGATCGTTCTTTTCGAGTGGGTCCTCTACGACGTCATAGATCTTGCCGTTGGCATACACCTTGTACTGTGCGTCACGTACGTGCTGCGAGGCTTTTCCTCGCATACCGTTGCGTTCATACCAGCAATAGATGTATGGCTTATTTCGTTCGTAGTCTTGAAAGACCGGCCCCAAACTTACTCCGTCAACTTCTAGCGTCTTCGGCACCTCAACCCCAGCCACATCGAGGACGGTTGGCAAGACATCACTGAAGTCGACCAAGTCCTCGGCGACTTTGCCTTGCTTGATAGTGCCAGGCCAACTGGCAACGAAACCGACGTGCGTTCCGTTATCGGTTGTCTTACCTTTTCCGCCACGATAGTCTCTTCCGTGAAATGGCGTGACAACTGATTCGTACGTTCCGTTATCACCGGTCCATAAGATCAAGGTATTCTCGCGGAGCTTTAGTTCGTCCAGCTTGTCAACGACCTTGCCAACCATCTTGTCGGTGTACCGGACCATGGCGTCCCAGTACTTCGGCCCTCGGTAGCCGCCTGGTTCGTTCTTGGCGTCCCGCCACATCGTTGGGTCCCAATCGTCATGATCTGGCGTCGGCAAAAAGGGCCAGTGGGGCGCGATCATCGGGTAATAGACCAGGAAGGGTTCGTCTTTGTAAGCTTCCATGAAATCGCAGATGTAATCACTAACGACATCAGGTCCGAACTCGCCGTTCTTGAAGTCGACCTCCTTGCCATCGATCTCCAGGCCTGGGTTGGGGTAGCGACTGGGCCGTCGTGTCAGCTGCCACAAGCAGTAATGATCGAATCCAAATTTGCCGGGCCCCTCGAACCCGCCTTCGAGTTGCCATTTGCCGGCAATGCATGTCTGGTAACCAGCATCCCGCAAGAGATTGGCAAAGGTGACGGCTTTAGGATCGAGCAGTCCGAATCGAATATAGTTCCGATTGTTGTAGATGCCGGTCATGATCTGCACACGCGACGGAGTACAGATCGGCTGCGAGTGAGCATTCTCGAACCGAATCCCTTCCGCGGCCAGACGATCGATATTCGGCGTAGGATAGGCCTTGCTCCCATAACAGCCCAGACACTCGTAACCGATATCGTCCGCCATGATGACAACGATGTTCGGACGAAGAATTGTCTTTGCAAAGACGGAAGAAGAGCAAACCAAAAGAAGGGCAATACCGACGGCAGATCTCAGCATGGCAGATTCTCAGGAGAAGGTGGCGAGGTGAGCTAAGTCACCCATTGTACCTTCTGGGCAATCCGCAAGCGAATTCTCGGAGCGAACTCCGCTTGCCCGCGCGAGAAACGCAAAGACCAGTGTTGAAAGAAGCTGAATCCAGACTCAGTCGATGCGAACGCCGTCGCCCACCATCTTGGCGACTTCCTCTTCGCCTCGATAAACCCATGCTTCCAGATTGCTGCCGTGCTGTGTTTCAATCTGCTCGCCAATTTCGTTGACGCGCGACAAAGCGGCCTCGAAGGTCGCTTCGGTCTTCGCATCGGCTCGAGCAAACCCCTTCGCATTGCGGTCGTCTTCATCGGACTGGGCGGTCCAAGGCTCGAAGATCAGGTTCACCTGGTGATTGGGGGCATCGGCATCGTAGGCATCTCGATCCTCCTTTGTCGCCGTCCGACCGCCAAAATCCGGGACCGGACTACGAAGGGCCGTCCAGGCCATTTGGCCGCCCCGCGAAAAGCGAATCATGATCATGCCGGGCAACCATTCGACGCACCAATAGACGTCGTCGCCATCCAGGATATAGCTATAGCGTGCCAGCATGTGCAAGATGGCGGCCGGGCCTTTCATGTAGTCTTCAGCGGAAAGGGGCTTCAGCGTTTCCGCTGCCCGTCGCAAGTATTCGGCATCGTCCTGATCAACCGGCGCCGTGTACATTGCAGGGGCCTGGCGTTTTTGTTCGACAAGAATGACATACCGCATGACGACTACTCAATAGAAGCATAAAACGAACTGAGAATCACGCATTCTACGAGGCAAAGGGAATCTCCGCGAGAACCCGCACATGCCAAGAGGTTAGCGGCCAGAAATTGCTATCGGAGAGGCTCGCGGGGAAGCGGTTTTCCGAAAATCTGGTCAGTGCTCGCGGAAAAAACCGAATTCTTACCCGCTGAAAAAATTAATTGCCAAAAATGGCAGAGGTTGCATTTTCAAAATTGCCGATGTACTATTCTCAGAATCTTACTTAAGAGTTTCTTACCTACCAGCATCGCTTGATGTTCCTTTCCTCCACACAAAATGGTGCTACCAAATCGACCTCGAGAGGGGCCGGTGCTTTTGTGTTGCGTTGCTTTCGTAGTGTGAAATTTCACCTGTCGGACACCATCTCTCCGGTCCGAGCATTTCTCGTGGTCTTCTACGCCTTGTTGGTGGTTGGCGGTCTACTGCAGACTGATTTTTCCCCGAACGGTAAATTGACCAGCCCTCATTCGCACGACAGTGGCTTAGCCGAGGTCGTAGAATTTGAAGGGGAAAGCAAGTCGGAAATTCAGCTTCCGACGCTGACTCCGAACTGGACGATGCCTACCTTCGAGGTTACCGCAACGTTGGTTGTGAACGACCGTCCGCAGGTAACTTCAGTTCAGCAACAAACCGTATCTCAATTGCGTGGTCCGCCGGTCGTCTAAACGTCCCGGCCTTCTTATCCATCACGCACACCCGTCGGCATTTGCCGAATGGTAGATGGGCCAGCTACTAGCTGATTCTAACGTCTTCGCGGCGTTTCGTTCTGGTTGTTTTATTTCCACTTTTGCTGTGGTTCTTCTTCATGGGACTTGCCATCCCGTTGTCGAAGATCCCATTTGAATTTTCCAATAACGCTCTGTTAGAGCTTAACGACATACCTGCTAGTCGCGATCGACTGGCAGGCTAGAGAGTTGATGGCTGATTTCCCATCTTCGGAACTGGCGGTCGCTGGCGGGTTGGCCGCAGTGGGGTTCATCGTGAAGGGTAGTATCGGATTGACGGCAACGTTTACGTTGCGATCGTTTACTCCGATGCGCTGGATCGATGCGGTGACCGTCGGTTCCTTTTATAGATCAGATTCGGCAGGTGACTTGGTGACCTGCCTGAGGATTTTGGCCACTCTGAGGCGTACGGGCGGCGAGCGTTGCTCGGCCTGGTCATACCGGTGAACTAGATTCCCATGCAGGCTTCTATTGACGCACTGGTCGAAGCATCAAACCTGGAGGCGATAACCGGACAGATTATCGAAGCGTTGTCGAGCGTTTCCTCGATTTCCTGATCTCAAGAGGCGGCACCGAAGGCTTTTCAAGTCATCCCCTGCGCTTGAATGCCTAGGTGTACCTGAGAAATGGCCGCCAGCGTGCCTTTAGCTGGCGGCTGTTTCTTTGCGCCAATCGGCTTCTATGCCTGAGGCGCACCTTCCGAAGGTGGCTCGGAAGACGACTTCACTTCATCGATCTTGTCGACGATCTTCCCGAGGGTCATTGCCACGGCAATCAACGCGATCCCCGTGGTCAACAGGTCGACACCCACCAAAATCCCAATGGCCCACATGCCGGAAGCAGGCCACTGCGCCCAGATCATCGCGCCTAACAACCAGGTAATGAACCCGCTAAAGAGAATTGCCAACCAACCTTGGGCAGGTCGAAAGCTAAACGAAGCGACGATCTTCCAAATTCCTTCGGCAACAAAATAGACGGCTAGAATCAGCGTCAAGATTTCCATCCCCAGAACTGGATGCGCGAGAACGGCAATACCACCCAGTGTCGTCACGCCACCAAGAATGAGCGGGAGCAACTTGTGCGACCACCCTTCAGCCTTCAGCCCCATGGCGACCTGCGAGATGCCGGCGATCAGCATGATCGCACCAACAATGTAGACCACCGCGGTACCCGCAACGGCCGGCGATCCGATCGCCACGACGCCCAGGATCGCGGTCAGGACGCCCATGATTAACAGAAATGTGACGCTTGGTTTCTTCGATTCAGCCATGGTGTTTCTCCCCGATTGTGAATTAGCCCGTCCCCAGATTGTACTGCTGTAAACTGGGACATTCTATATTTCTTTTGGTAGAGAATTTGCCACCGACTGCCATCCAAATTGGCGATCGAATTGCGTCCTAGAGTCGAATCTTTAAACCCATTTCGTTCTTCATCGTCAGCAGCGCTTCGGCGTTACCTTTGGCATCGTCGACAGGGTGATGCGTATGCCGCGTCTTTCTCAGGTGCTTGAAGTTCTTGAATGTGTCCTGCACCATCCCTTTGTAGAGCGAGCCTAGATTCGTTGAGCTGAACCCGAAGGGATTGCTTCCCAGGAAGTGATGGAAGTACCAGTTGATGAACTGCCAGTCAAAGCCATTGTTGTCGGAAATAAACATTGGCCTGTCGTCACACTCGGCTTTCAGCCAACTGGCAAACGCCTGCATCGTACGCTTAGGTTCGTCGAACTGCAGCGTTTCATTGCGTGAGAACCCTGATACGGCCAAAGCCTCAGGAATCCACTTCTCCGATATCGGCTTCAACCGGCCATAGAAAGTGCGGGCAAGTCCAGGCTCAACCAGCACGGCCCCGAAGCACACCATCGAATAATCACCAGGAATCGGCCCATCCGATTCGACGTCTACCATGACGTAACTCATTGCTTTCCTCTTTCATACTTTTTGGTCATCTCTACAGAGAGTTATTCTAGCTAGAAGAAAGATTCTTGCTTCGATCAATCGATTACATTCCCTCGTATTCCCAGTGCATGAACTTGCGTAACTGATCAATTACGTCCTGATAGTCGTTTCCCTTTAAAGCAGTGACCTTTTCGATAATGGCTCGCTCGACAGTTTCGGGATCGTAGTGGTCTACAAGAATTCCAGGGCGTTCGCCCAGCCGTTTCATTCGTCCCACGGCTCGTGGGGTCGCGACGCAAACCTGAAAGTTTGATCCCGCTTCGTCCCCAACTTCTCCAACCGTTACGGTGAACCAGCCATAATCGTCCCAGGGGTCAGGCGACTGGTAACGAACGAACTCCTCCCAGTCGATATATTGAGTCGACTCAATATATCGAACATCAAATTGAACGGTCACGGTAACACCTTCAGAGGACGACTTCAGCGGGCAGTAAGAAAGTACTTGCCGACAAGAATGTCCCCAACCCGGCCCAAAGGTTCAACTAAATACCGGTCATCTGCTCGAGATTCTCTGGATAACGCTCGCCATAGATTGCAACCTGAGCGGCCGCATCTTCGATTTCCTGAAGATCTTCGGCCGTGAGTTGCATCGATGCTGCTGCCAGGTTTTCTTCCAGGCGGCCAAGATTCGTCGTCCCAGGAATCGGCACAATCCACGGCTTCTGAGCTAATAGCCAGGCCAGGCAGATCTGCGCCGCAGTTGCATTCATCCGGCCGGCGACCTCCTGCAAGACGTCCACCAACCCTTGATTCGCCTCTAAGGCCTCCGGACTGAAGCGAGGCAGCTTGGCGCGAAAGTCATTGCCATCCAGTTTCGCCGTAGCTCTGAGTGCCCCCGCCAAGAAGCCACGACCCAGCGGGCTATAGGGCACCAGGCCGATACCAAGTTCTTCCAGCACCGGCAGCGTCTGATTCTCGATCCGCTGCCACCACAGCGAATACTCACTCTGCAGTGCCGCGACTGGCTGCACGGCATGAGCACGGCGGATCGTCTCGATACCGGCTTCCGACATTCCAAAGTGCTTGACCTTGCCTTCGGCGATCAACTCCTTGACCGCACCGGCAACGTCCTCGATCGGAACATTCGGATCGACACGATGCTGATAGAACAAGTCAATCCGATCGGTTCGTAGCCGCTTAAGGGACTGCTCGCAGACTTCTTTGATATGCTCTGGCCGACTGTTCAGGCCGATCGCCCCAGGCATCTTGTCAGTACCGCTCAAGTCGAACCCGAACTTGGTTGCCAGTACCACCTGATCGCGAACGCTTTCCAGACCTTCGCCCACGACTTCTTCATTGGCGAAGGGACCGTAAACCTCTGCGGTGTCGAACAATGTGACGCCTTGCTCGACCGCCGCCAGCAGCAGCGACTTCATTTCCTCCTTGTCTTTGCCAGGTCCGTAATAGGCCGTCATACCCATACAGCCCAAGCCGATGGCCGAGACCTCGAGTCCGCTGGTTCCAAGCATTCGCTTGTGCATGAGCATGCCTTCCTCTGTTCCGATTGAGTTTCGCTGGTCTACTTCGTGGCTACGTCATAGCACAGCAGCAGATCGTGATCACGAATGTATAACTTGCCATTGGCGATCACCGGATGAGCCCAGGCCGGTGAGTCGGTTCGGTCCGGTTGCTCGAATCGTCCCTTTTCGACGTACTCTTCCTTGCTAGGTTCAATCAGCAACACGGTGCCATCTTCGGTTCGCAGATAGAGAAGACCATCGGCCATCGCCAAGGCTCCTTTCTGAGCACTACGTTCACGCCACAGCACATCACCCGTCTGATAGTCGAGGCAGGCGAGAAAACCACCGCCGTTGCCACCATTGGCACCGTACAAGGCACCATCGACGACGACCATGCCGCCATGATGGTTCTGCATGTTCGAGGTGAAGTAGACCTCTTCGGCTTCGATCGTCCCGTCGTCGCTCTTGTTCAGCTTGACCGCGCCACCGCCGTTGCCATAGGCCGAGGCGGCAAAGACCAAGCCATCGTGATAGACGGGTGTCGAGCAGTTGATTCCCATCGCGTTGGCAGGGCGATCGTACTTCCAAAGAAGCTCACCATCGTCCGCAGCCACGCCCACCAAGGCCTTGGCTGTCAACTGCACATACTGCCGCTGGCCTTCAAAGTCGATGGCGATGGCCGAAGCATACGCCGCGTCGGGGCGTGGACCTCCGCGACCAAAACCACGACGCCCTCGGCTTCGTCCTTCACCACGGGGCGGTCCTTCGCGGGGTTCTTCCCGCATCGGAGCCGCTTCCGGCTGGGCTTCTTCTTCCTGCGTCTTCGTCTGCCAAAGTGTCTTGCCCGTGCTTTTGTCGAGAGCCACGATCGTCGCCTTATTACCACCCGGCGTGACGATCATCTTCTCGCCGTCGATCAGGGGAGATTCGCGGTAGCTCCAACGCGGAATGGTGCCGCCAAAGTCTTCCTTCAAATCACGTTGCCAAACGATGGAACCATCTTCGACATTCAAGCAGGCCACGTTGCCGGCCATGCCCATCACAAACAGAAGCTTGCCATCGACGGTCGGTGTGCACCCAGGACCTTCCTTCGACTGCGGCATGTCTTGATCGTAAGCTGGTCCCAACTTGCTTACCCACAACGGCTCGCCATTCTTTTCGGAAAGGGCCCACACAACTTCATCTTCGCCGCGATTGCTCATCCCGAAGATGCGCCCGTCGGCAATCGATGGGGTACTGTCCCCGCCGCCCAGTTCGGTAACTCGCCAAGCAAGCTCGGGACCGTCGCTGGGCCAGGTTTTCATCAGGCCAGTTTCCTGCGAGATGGCATCCCGGTGCAGTCCCTGCCACTGAGGCCAATCGTTCGCCTGAAGCAAACCCGAGAAGCCGAACAAGGCCATCCCCACAGAAAGAATAAGAAGCCGCATGATAATTTCCCTTGAATATCGAATGAACGGATGATTCGTGATCGACGATCTCCGCCGACTAGACGTACTTAGTTAAACACGCCAGAGAGCGGATCGTTGTGGTCAAATTGGCCGAAATTACGCGGTTTTCAGCGATTCCATGTCAATGCAAAAACGATACTTAACGTCTGATTTCAAAAGACGTTCGTACGCCTCGTTGACCTTCTGAATCGGAATCACTTCGACATCCGCCGTGATGTTCTTCTCACCACAGTAATCGAGCATTTCCTGTGTTTCCGCAATGCCGCCAATGATTGATCCAGATAGGCTTCGGCGTCCAAACAGCAGCGAAAACCCGGAGACCTCCATCGGTTGTTCGCTGGCCCCGACCAAAGTCAGGTTGCCGTCGGTGGCGAGCATGCCCAGTAGCGCGTTGATGTCATGCGGGGCCGAGACCGTATCGAGGATGAAGTTGAAACTGCCGGCATGCTTCTGCATTTCATCTTCATTGCGAGAGATGATAACCTCGTCGGCCCCCAATCGCAGGGCATCTTCCTTTTTGTCAGGCGATCTGGTGAAGACCACCGTATGAGCTCCCATCGCGTGGGCGAACTTCACGCCCATGTGCCCAAGCCCACCCAGACCGACAATACCAACCTTCATCCCAGGCCCTACCCCGTAGCGTTTGATCGGAGAATAGGTCGTAATCCCAGCACAGAGCAGGGGGGCAGTTCCGGCCAGGTCGAGGTTCTCAGGCACACGCAGCGCGAAATGTTCGTTCACGACAATACTGTCGCTGTAGCCACCATAAGTAACCGGAGCCGTACCGTGCTTATCAGGCGAATTGTAGGTGAACACGCCGGAGGGGCAGAGGTTTTCTCGATCGGCCTTGCACTCTGGACAGGTTCCGTCCGAGTCGACCAGGCAGCCTACTGCGGCCAAGTCGCCTGGCTTCAGCTTGGTAACGCCGGAACCGACCTTGGTAACACGGCCCACGATCTCGTGACCTGGCACCACAGGGTAAACGGTAGGCATGACACTTTGCCATTCGTTACGAACCTGGTGCAAATCAGAGTGACACACGCCACAGAAAAGGATTTCGATTTGTACGTCCTTCTCAGTCGGATCGCGACGAGGAATCGTGGCCGAATCGAGGGGAGATGTCGCAGTTTCGGCGGCATAGGCTTTGGTCTGATACATGAGTCTGTTCTCTATTTTTTCTGGTTGAAACTTTGTTTACCGATAGAATCAAAGTGCAAACCGATTAAATTGCCTTGCCTGGTTTGCGTGTCGAACGGAAAAAATTTTACGGCGATTGATGCGTCACCCGGTATGTTGATCCTCCAGGGTCATTGTCAGATTCTCTAACGAGCTCATTTTTCTGATCAACACTCGCTGATCCCGCGTTAAGTTAACGTTATGAGTAATACCAACCCCAACTCGTCGTCTCGCATGCAGGCCGATCAGCAAGAACTCTCCTCGCGGATTGCCGAGCGAATGCCTCGCGATGGCAGCCAGGAAGTTCAGCCGGGCCTTTTCTTCTATCGAGTCACTGCCCCCACGCAGCCAACGCATGCCGTTTGCGAGCCTTCGCTGTGCGTGATTGCCCAGGGAAGCAAGACGGTCACCATGGGGGACGCCACGTTTCGCTACGATCCGGCGAACTACTTGATCACCACCATGGGCGTTCCGCTTTCGGCTCAGATTATCGAGGCGTCTTCGGAGCAACCGTATCTCAGCATTCGCCTGCAACTCGACCCTTCGGTGATCACCTCCGTGATGGTCGAATCAGGCCACGTTCCCAGCAAAGGTGACGGCAACGTCAAAGCGGTCGATGTCAGCAGTCTCGACGCCGAACTGCTCGATGCCACGTTGCGATTGGTGCGCCTGACAGAAAAGCCGAACGAGTATGAAGTCCTGGCGCCGCTGGTCATGCGCGAGATCGTCTACCGGCTACTCACTAGCGCGCAAGGAGACCGCATGCGACACCTGACGCGCTTCGGCGGTCATGCCCATCGCATGGTGCGGGCCATCGAATCCATCCGAGCCAACTTCGACCAGCCGATCCGCATCGAAGACCTCGCCAAAGACCTCAGCATGAGTGTCTCCGGCTTTCATGTGCACTTCAAAACGGTCACGGCAATGACCCCCATCCAATTTCAAAAACAGCTTCGCCTACAAGAAGCCAGGAGATTGATGCTGGACAACGGTCTCGACGCCGCACAAGCCGGATTCCAGGTCGGCTACGAAGATGCTTCCCACTTCAGCCGAGAATACAAACGCCACTTCGGCAGGCCACCGATGCGGGATGTGGAAGAACTACGGGCTACGGCGGTAGCTGACTAGCGGTTGTGCCTGGGAGTCATCTGCGTCCGCATGTCACTTGTTTTCGGGGTGAATTCGCTCTCGCTTTCGTTAAAATCTGACGCATGGCGTCTAGTAATCCATAGTCGTCTTTCTCGACTGAAATTGAAATCAATCGGGTTCACTTAGCCCGCCGCTAATAGGAAAAACCAATCATGAAGTCGCTCGTAATTTGCCTGCTCGGACTTTGGGGAACCGCACTACTTGTTGGGTCATCGGCCGCCCAGGACTACAAGGTCGGCGACAAAGTTGTCGTCACTGCCAATGCCTCGTTGCAGCTTTCGGGAGAAGAAGTCGGCAGCGTCTCACTTGGCGACGTCCTGCAAGTCAAAGCCATTAATGACAAGTGGCTGTGGGTGAAAGAGGATGAGAAGGGCTGGCTGAACCAGCAGTATGTCGTCCCGCTGAATCGCGCCGCGATCGAACAATTCACGAAATTGGTTAAAGAGAATCCGAAAAACGCAGGGGTTTACATTAAGCGAGGGAACGTTTGGCTCAACCTGAATGAAATCGAGCCTGCCATCGCCGACTTCAGCGAGGCTATCCGCCTGGAACCCAAAATGAGCCTGGCCTACAACAACCGGGGAACAGCCTTGTTCAACAAAGGGGATCACGACCGGGCAATTGAAGACTACAGCAAAGCCATCGAACTCGATCCCAAAGAGAAACTCGCCTATTTTAACCGGGGCAATGTTTGGCTCGAAAAAGGGGAGTTCGATAAGGCACTCGAGAATTACAACGAGGCCATTGAATTGGACCCGAAAATGAGCCAAGCCTACTGCAACCGCGGGATAGCATGGCACAGCAAAGGCGAATACGACAAGGAAATCGAAGATTACAACGAGGCCATCCGCCTTGAGCCGAAACTGAGCCTGGCCTACGTCAACCGAGGCTATGCCTGGAGCGACAAACGCGAGTACGATCGGGCAATCAAGGATTACAACGAGAGTATTCGCCTCGATCCCAATACAGCGGACGGCTACAACGAACTTGCTTGGCTCTTGGCAACCTGCCCCAGTTCCGAGCATCGCGATGGCGAGTTGGCCATCCGCCACGCGACGAAGGCCTGTGAATTGACGAACTGGAAAAACGATTCCTACATCGATACTCTTAGCGCTGCGCATGCCACTGAAGGCGATTTCAAAAAGGCGATCGAGTACCTGGACCAGGCAATCGAACTCAACCCTGATACCGATCCAGAGACTCGCAATGCCATGCGATCCGCATTTAACGAGGGGAAACCTTATTTAGATGAAGATTCCTAAGCTGGATCGATTACTTGCTATGAGGCACACCCATTTCGATCCACTTCTTGATCAACTCGATTTCCTCTTGCGGAAGCTTGCCGCCACGCGGAGGCATTTGTGGAACGAGTGAATCCGGCGGTGCGTTGAGCGACTTGAAGACCATGCTCTCGTCTGGTTTCCCTGGCACCGCACCTGGGCCTCCATAACCACCGATTAGGATCTCCTCACGAGTGTTTAGCGCGAGATCTCCCTTCGGCTCTTTCGTATTTGTATGACAGCGATAACATTTCCGCTGCAGGATGGGCTCCACTTTGTCAGTAAAGAAGGCGAGCTGCTCAGGCGTGAACTCAAGCTCGGCCTGTTTCGTATCCTCGCTCTTCATCGCTAGCGATTTTTCTTGATCGGTCGCTCGCTCAGCAACACCTGGCAGTAACTGGGCCATAGCATAGACGGACCAGGCAGTCGCAACGGCTGAGATGAACTGATCTTTGTCGTGTGGAAACGAGGTCTCGAAGTGGGGCTGAACGAATGGGGCCCGCTTCTTCACGTGCCACGATCCATCTTCCAGCTGCGTGTCCAACAGAAACCGCAGCCCGGCCTGCAGGGCAGGGGCCTCGCGGTCAAGTTGTTCCGATTCAAGCAAAGCAATCAGCGCGGTACTGGTGGCATAGGCATCGCTTGGCTGCTCGGGAAGCTGCGCCCAACCGCCATCATCCTGCTGCCAATCCAGCAACTTCTCGGCTTCATCACGCATGATCGACTCTTCGGCTTCAACCAGCTTCAGCGTACGCAGCTTCGACACACTTTCTTCGGTATCGCGGCTAGGTGTCTTGATGAGCCAGTCTCTCGCTTCGGTCACGCGGACGGCAACACCTAGTTCCGTATCTGGCGTGGTGTAATCGAGAATACCGCGGACAACCGCCCACGTGGTGGTGAAGGGACTAGCAACCGTTGGTGGACGAGGACGTCCCCTCCAGGCCCAATGATCACTTTCATGGTCAACCAGCACCAAGTGCTCGACAGCGAGGCTCGTCGCTTCATCAGCCGGCCAATCACCAGCCGACAGCGTCATCAACTGCCAGCCAATGCCGTCGGCCTGACCCGGCGTCCGCCCGCCAACCCCTACTCGCCGAATGGCCCGCGTGAGATTCGTCTGGGCCCGCTCCATCTGATCGAGCACGATCTGCCGGTCGACTTCAAACCCATGCAGCCGCGCGGCCTCGATCGCTACCGTGGTAACGCCCCCATTGTGGCACGTGTAACAAGCCCGCTCCTGGAAAGCGACCTTCGTGGCCTTTTCCACCAGCGGCAACGCTTTCTGAATCGAAGCACGGAGCTCAGCATCGGAGACAGGCTGCTCGGCATGAAGCATCGGAGCAGAAACAACAAGCAAGATGAGAGAGAAGAGGAGTCGCATCGTATCGGCTTTAGCTAGGGTCTTCGTGGGTAAAGACTTTGGCAATCGAGCGGACCTGGGCCCAACCAATCGAACCCCGGTGATAGGTTTGGGTTTCGGAGCATCGAAAGTACATGACCGCTGATTCAGCGAAACGGTCGCTGGACTATCTCGGATCACGATACCGCCCTTATTGAGACCGACTCACCACAACGCTGGTCTCAACAAAGCCCCTTGTTGAGAGCGACTATCTTTTGAGTAAAAATGCAAGTGGAGACCACGCATAGGGTTACTTCCCTCTAGATTTTGTCGATACGAGTGATACCATTCGGGAAGAAATTGAGACTGCACACGATGATGTAGCCACCGCCAAAGTATCGTTCAGGCTCGCGATTTGCACCGTAGATCTTAAAAAGATCGTTGGACTCCCTGCGGTGATGACGCAACACCCACGAGCGACTTTGATCGCTCTTCAGCCAGAATGAAAGGACACCACCATGGATCAGGCCGTAATTGACAAGTTGAATGAAATTTTGAAGCACGAATGGACCGGAGTCGCTCAGTACTCGCAGGCCGGCTTCGTTGTCAGCGGACTGTGGCGCGAAGTTTACAGCGAAATGTTCCTGGAAGCCGCCAAGGAATCGTTTGGTCACGCCAAGATCATCGGCCAGAAGATTTCCGCTCTCGGCGGTGTTCCGACCATCGAGCGTAACCAGGTCAAGCAAACCGACGACCTGTACGAAATGCTGACCAACGGGTTGGAATTCGAATCGAAGGCCGTCCAGCTCTATCAGGAAGTCCTGTCGATGGTCGACGGTAAGAATCGCCCGCTGGTCGTTCTGCTGGAAGAAATCCTGCTGGAAGAACAGGAAGGCGTCGACGAATTCACGATGATCCTGAAGGACCCGACCGTCGCCGCGCAAGCCAAGGGTGGCAGTGCGTCAAAGGCTGGCTAGTCCGGCAAGAAAACAAACGACCCTTTAAAACAGACGTTCAAAGGGTCGCTGATTACACCAGTGTTGTTGTGGTAACACCCAGGCAGTACCCCAGGTCGCACCTAGGCGAAACCAAGGCACTTACCGCAACAATGCATTTCTATGCGGACTCCGCGTGCCAGACTCGCAGCGATGGAGCAGACGACGGATTGATTCGCCCTGACACGATGGCTTCGTCTGCCGGGCGAGTAGCTTTCAGAGTAACTCGCTCACGTTTCGCGGAAACCATGTCAGGCAAAGCACTTGCGATACCCAAGGCAGTTCGTAGTGCGGCAAGCGATTCTGGCGAAACTTGAACGCTGGACTGGGTAAACCAGCCCACACGCTGACCGCCGAAGCTTTGCTGGCGGATTTCGACAAAGGCGCAACCTTCGCGATCCGTGCAATTTACGACGAGCGTGCGGTCGCGGTCTCCGGTCGAGATCGTTTCGACCACATGTTCTTTGAGGTAGGACATATATTAGGCGAGAGTGCTATCGGCTTGGGTGAAGTTGATATCAAGTCTCAGTACATGCCTATTCTGGGGCGATTGCTTTCATGCGTCAATAACAAAAATCCCAAATACAGTAATTAGTGGGGCTTATTGACGGTTCTGCGGAATGCCAGTATCATTTCGCGTTTCCACCTGCATATTGTGCCTCATCTATTTGAGGCTTTCATCGGACGTTCGCCCCACCGGCCCCGGGTTCGACATCATCGACCGCGGTTATCAGGGCACTAAATTGAGGCAGGCAAGCGACTTACACCTTGCCACCCCCTCGTTGGAAACACGGTCATGGCAGTACCAAAGAGAAAACAGTCGAATTCCCGTACCGGCATGCGTCGCGCTCACGATGGCCTGAAGGCCCGCGAGTTGACTCTCTGCCCTAATTGCTTGCACGAACGTCGTGTTCGCGTGGCCGTTCCGACCCACGTGGTGTGCCCCGAATGTGGTCACTACCAGGGCCGAAACGTTATGCCTTCAAGCGAAGTCGCCGAATAAGCACCCCCCTGGGCTTCCAAGGGCACAAGACCGCTGGGACAATGCACCCACGGATGATTTCATCCGCCGGTGTAGACCTCCGCCAGCGGTCTGTCGACTTCGAAGCTTGATCGAGAGAAGGGCCCCCTGCGATGAGCAAGATCGCATTTCTATTCCCGGGACAAGGCGCGCAAACCGTTGGAATGGGGAAATCCCTCTACGAGTCGCTGCCGGCCGCGAAAGAATATTTCGACCGAGCCAACGAGATCCTCGGCTACAACTTGGCCGAGGTCTGCTTTGAAGGCCCCAGCGAGAAGCTCGACTCAACCGTTCATAGCCAGCCGGCCCTGTTCGTCACGAGCATTGCGGCCCTGGCCAAACTGCGTGACGAATCCCCAGACGTCCTTCTTTCTGCGGAAGCCACCGCTGGACTGAGCCTGGGTGAGTACACGGCCATGGTCTTCGCCGGCGTGATGGAGTTTGAAGACGCCCTGAAAGTCGTTCAGGTGCGAGGCGAAGCAATGCAAGCCGCCTCCGACGCCGTGCCTAGCGGCATGGTCAGCATCCTGGGACTCGAGCCAGACGCTGTCGAGAAGATCTGCGACGAAGCCCGCGGTGACGGCATTCTTCAAATCGCGAACCTGCTTTGTCCAGGCAACATTGTCGTCTCCGGTACCAACGAAGCCTGTGAGCGAGCTGCGGAAATCGCCGACAAAAGCGGTGCGATGAAGGTCATTCCTCTGGCCGTCGCCGGAGCGTTTCACACGGAAATCATGCGGCCTGCGGTCGACAAACTGACTGCGGCGCTGGCAAATGTCACGCTCAAGAGCCCTAAAATCCCGGTTATTTCCAACGTCGATGCTCAACCGCATGACAACGTGGAAGAGATTCGCTCGCTCCTGCAGCAACAAGTCTGCTCCCAGGTTCGCTGGGAACAGTCGATGCGTTACCTCTTAGATCAGGGCTTTGACGAGTTTTACGAAATCGGTGCGGGCAAGGTGCTTCGCGGCCTGATGAAGCGAATCAATCGCAAAGTTGCGTTCACCGGCGTAGAAGCCTGAGCCACTTAGCGCCCCACTAACTCTTTTGAATTCAACAGATTAGGCAATTTCCCCATGAGTGACGCACTTCCCGTTGATTTGACTGGCAAGACGGCCATCGTGACTGGAGCCTCGCAAGGGATTGGTCAGCAAATCGCCATTGGCTTGGGCAAGCGTGGCGCTAAGGTCGCTTGTGTCGCCCGAAGCGCTGAAAAGCTGGCCGAGACGGTCGCGGCTATCAAGGAAGCCGGTGGCGAAGCGGAAGCCTTCCCATGCGACGTAACTTCGCGAGAAAGCGTCGAACAGCTAATCGACAAGGTTGCCGAAGACTGGGAAAAGATCGATATTCTGGTAAACAATGCCGGCGTTACCCGCGACAACTTGCTTCCTCGTATGACCGACGAAGAATGGGATACGGTCATCAATACGAACCTGCGAGGCATGTTCCTGTTCAGCCGAGCCGCCTCGAAGTACATGATGCGTGCCCGATTTGGCCGTATCATCAACATCAGCAGCGTCTCCGGCATCATGGGCAACCCTGGCCAGACGAACTATTCGGCCTCGAAAGCCGGTATGATTGGCTTCACCCGCAGCCTGAGCCGCGAACTGGCCGGCCGCAAGGTGACGATCAACGCCATTTGCCCAGGCTTTATCGAATCCGACATGACCAAGGCCTTGGGCCCAGCGGTCGAAGACGAAGTCAAGAAACGTATTCCAGCTAAGCGGATGGGCAAGCCGGAAGAGATCGCGGACGCGGTCCTTTTCCTTGCCAGCGATCACGCTGCCTACGTCACCGGCCAGGTTCTGACCGTCGACGGCGGCATGACCGGCTAGCACTTATTGGAAACGCCTTAGTGACATTGACTTAGATACCAGATTTTATCTAAGAGCGTGTTTCCTGAAAATTAAGATGGATAGGGTGGTCTCCACCTTGACCCGTTTTACTTGGGTCATCTATCTTGTTGAGCTTGAAACTTCATAAAAAACCAACTTAAGTCACCATAGACGACCGAGCTTTCGGTCGCTTGCCCCAAAACGGAGGACACGTCGTGTCGGTTGAAGAGCGTGTAATTGAGATCGTTGCTAGCCAACTGGGTGTTGATAAAGAAAAGGTTTCCCGCGACAGTTCGTTCGTGAACGATCTGGGTGCCGACTCGCTGGACATGGTCGAGCTGGTCATGGAACTGGAAGAAGAATTTGATATCGACATTCCAGAAGATTCTGCGGATAAGATTGAAACGGTCGGTCAAGCGATCGATTACTTGGAAGAAGCCAAGAACTCCTAATCGGCTGATTTCTTCTTTCCCGCTTGTACTCCTAGCGTTCATAGAATCATGAAGCGTCGCGTTGTCGTTACCGGAATGGGGATTGTCTCCTCGCTGAGCTGCCAACTGGATCAGTTTTGGTCGAAGTTGATCGCAGGCGAGACTGGTATCCACGAAATCAAAATCCTGGATCATTCCCGGTTCAAGGTGAAGTTCGCCGCCGACGTTCATGACTGGGCACCGGACGAGTACATCGACTCGAAAGAACAGAAACGTCTGGACCGTTTCTCTCAATTTGGAATGGTCGCGGGAATCGACGCCGTCACTCAGTCCGGCCTCGATTTCTCGCAAGAAGATTCCTACCGCTGCGGCGTGATTCTGGGATCTGGCGTGGGCGGCATCGCCACCATCGAAGAGCAAACCGAGAAGCTCCTGACCAAAGGTGCTGATCGCGTCTCGCCGATGACGATTCCTCGCCTGATGCTCAATGCCGCGGGTGGTAACATTTCCATCCGCTACGGAATGCGTGGTCCCAACTACACCGTGGCCACCGCATGTGCCAGTGCAACCAACGCCTTGGGCGACGCACTGAAAGCGATTCAATACGACGAAGCGGACGTCATGATTTCCGGTGGTACCGAAGCGGGTATCACGCCAATGGGAATCAGCGCCTTCTCGAACATGAAGGCCCTCTCGTTCCGCAACGACGCCCCGGAAAAGGCCAGCCGCCCATTTGATCTCGATCGTGACGGTTTCGTCATGGCCGAAGGTGCAGGCGTTGTGGTTCTGGAAGAACTCGAACACGCCAAGGCTCGCGGCGCGAACATCCTGGCCGAACTGGTCGGCTTTGGCTGCAGCGGTGACGGCGGTCACATCACCTCACCGGATCCAGAAGGCCGCGGGGCTGCTCGAGCAATGCAAAATGCATTGAATGATGCCCAGCTCGCACCTGAAAAGATCGACTACATCAACGCTCACGGTACAAGCACGCCCCCAGGCGATAAGGCCGAAACAATCGCTATCAAGACAGTCTATGGCGACCACGCCTATAAACTGGCGGTCTCCAGCACGAAGAGCTCGCTGGGTCACTCGCTGGGTGCCAGTGGCGGTATCGAGCTGATCGCGTGCATCAAGGCCATCCGGGAAGGCATCATTCCGCCGACCATTAACCTGGATAAGCCAGACCCTGCTTGTGATCTCGATTACACGCCAAACGAAGCCAAGGACCGCAAGGTCAGCTATGCAATGAGCAACAGCTTCGGTTTCGGTGGGCACAACGCGTGTGTCATCGCTAAAGAGTACGCCGAGTAATCTCAGCGCGTCTTCATTCGGTGGAAATCCTTGCGTTTTTCCTCGCTTTGGGGAATGATCGGTAATTAGGAACCCCGTTTCTGGCCAATCGCGGGGAACGTTTGATTTCGTTACCGAGAACTACGCGAGCATGATTCGCATTACCTGTCCCTGCTGCGGTGTCGGCATCAACGCCGAAGAGCGTCTGATTGGGCAGACGGTCCGCTGCCCAAAATGCTTGAGCATCACCAAAGTCCTTCGTCCCAAGAGTGACGATGACGATCTAGCCCCCGTTATCGAACCAAGCTACGAAACCAAAGTCTACGAAGACCAGCGACCTCAGCCCACCGACTGCCCTAAGTGCGGCAAGGTCATTCCTGCCGAGCAGTATCTCTGCAAAGGCTGCGGCTGGCATCTCAAACTCGAGGCCTACTTCGAGGATCTCACCGAAGAAGCCCTCGCGAAGGACTCCGAGCCTAAAACCAAGATGGAAAAGTGGCTCGAGGAACAGCTTCACGAACTGGCGACCCCCAGAGACCTGTTAATCGCATCGGGCCTATGTGCGGCCTTTTTGGGTTTCGTATTCGTTGTCGTAGGGAGAATTCTCTTTGGCGTTCTCGGGGGAACGATTGTCGGGCTCATGCTCGCTGCCGGCCTGGCCTTTGGCTGGTTCGTGCTCATGCAAAGATTGGGTGCACTGAATGACCCCAAACGAGAAGAACGACTTCAGCGAGAACGCATGCAACAGCGGGCTAAAGTCGCTCGCAATCCAGGGCGGGGCAGGGGAGTGAGCGAGGCGATCGCCAAGCCTATTGGCGAGTCACACTCGACCGCCTCGGCTTCGCTTGAACGAATATCGCTTCCCGACGATGAGTACGATACCGACGATATCGATCTCTTCTCAGACGAGCCTGCGAAACCCTCTAAGACCACACCGCAAAGTGCATCAGCCAGCTCACCACAGCACGCTAGCAGCCCGTCTCCCACGGAGAAACCATCGAAGAACAACGATGACGACTGGCTGGACAAACTTCTCTAGCGACCGATTCTCGATCGGTTTTGGCTCGATCGGTCGATTCGCCTTGTGGCACTTCTAAGCGGTTCCTATACTCCGGCAACTTTCGACGGAGCGTCTCAGCCAACAGTGGAATCGGCGAGACCAGATTGGCGTCGGATCATGGAGGAACGAATCATGGCACGTGGCACTCTTTTCAGCATTCTTTTGGTTGCATTGACCACCCACGTGGCAAACGCTCAATCGGAACCGCGGCCGATGCCGATCAGTGGTTCCACCGCGTCCGGAGCCGATTCGTCGCTTCAGTGGCGAAACCCAGGTGCCGCCGTTCCCAGCAGTACAGCTAACCCGGTACAGCCGGCAGCCTACGCCAGCGATCCGCCAACCCGTCAGGCTGAAAACGTCTCGAAGTCTGGCAGCCTGTTGAAGGTGACCTCGGGCCTGAAAGAGCTTCCCAACAGTGCCGGCCAGGTCTGGCGCGATTACGATCTCACACCGTACACCAGTCGCGTCACCACGACGGCCAAGCCAGAACAAGCCATCATTGACTGGATCCTGCGCGAAACAGGTACCGACGTCTGGTTCGGCGATCCCCTCGGCATGCTTTCCGCTAACAAGAGCACACTTCGTGTCTACCACACGCCTGAAATGCAGGAAGTCGTGACCGAAGTGGTTACCAAATTCGTCGACAGTCAGGCCGAAGTCAAAAAACTCGGCGTTCGCCTGGTTACCGTGAAAAGTCCCAACTGGCGCCGCTTGGCTTACCGCATGATGCAGCCCGTTTCAGTGAAAACGCCTGGTATCGAAGCTTGGCTGATGAGCAAGGAAAACGCTGCCGTTCTGCTGAATGAACTCCGCCAGCGAAGTGACTTCCGCGAACACCACGCGGCTGACCTGCTGGTTCACAATGGCCAGTCGAGCACGATCTCGATGCTTCAGCCTCGTTCGTTCGTCCGCGGTGTTCGCGCAACGCAGACCTTCCCAGGCTACGAACTGCAAACCGACCAGATCGAGGAAGGCTTCTCGATGGAAGTCAGCCCGCTGCTTACTCCGGACGATCGCATGATCGATGCCGTCCTGAAGTGCAGTGTCGACCAGGTCGAAAAGTTTGTCACCGTCGACGTCGATGTCCCCACCGCTGGCGTCCAGCGACAGGCCGTTGATATCCAAATCCCGCAAATGGTCAGCTGGCGACTGCACGAGCGTTTTCGCTGGCCATCGGATCAAGTCTTGCTGATCAGTTGCGGCGTCGTTGCTCGGCCCCAGGCCGGCATGGCTTCCGCCGCCCAACTGCCAAGTCTCCCCAGCTTGATCCCCACCGGCCCACCACGTGCCGATGGCCTCATGTTCGTGGAATTCAAGGGAGACGCCAAAACGGGTGCTGGCGCCCCAGTTCCCACGGCTCAGCCCAACGCAGTGGATAGCCGGGGCCGCTATTAAAGACCCCTTAAAAGGCGGGGTTCTGCCAATCGGCGTGAAGACTCCGCCGCCAGATTCCGATTTCTTAAGAATACTGGCCTAATGGAGTCTTTCCGCGCGTCTAAATAGGAAGATGCTTGCGGTTCTGATTCGAGCGATCCAATTGCGGTTACGGCATTTGGACTTCCTTCGTCGGCGAAGCAGCAGTAGCTGGCTCCCATCGACAGTGCCGCTTCGGTGGCCTAAAATTTTGGGTCACCATTAAGAATCCCCAACACCCTAGGCACAACCTAGTTTGCCCGGTGTCGATAGGCGTACGAATGCAATCGAGACGAGTCGTCATTACTGGTATGGGTCAGATCAGCCCCCTAGGGATGGATCTGGACACCTTCGCTGCAGCTTTGGAAGCGGGCACCTCCGGGATCCGCAAGATCGAGAGCTTGCCAGCCGATGCGCTACCTTCGCCCTATGCCGGCGAAGCACTCGACTTCACGGGTAACATCGCCGACTTTGGTGAGGTCGACAAAAACCAGACGCGATCGATCCGTAAAAACCTGAAGGTCATGTGCCGCGAGATCCAGATGGGTGTCGCCGCCGCACAACGTTCTTTGCAGAATAGCGGCTTGGCAGCGGGCTCCTACGATCCAGAACGATCGGGTGTCATCTTTGGTTCCGACTACATGATGACCATCCCGGAAGAGTTCGACAAAGCAACCGCTGCCTGCGTCAACGACTCGAATGAATTCGAGTTCGAGCAGTGGGCCGAGAAAGGCCTGCCGGAAGTCACGCCGCTGTGGCTGCTCAAATACCTACCCAACATGCCGGCCAGCCATGTCGCTATTTTCAACGACATGCGTGGCCCGAATAACTCGATCACGCTGCGGGAAGCCTCGGCTGGAGCGGCCCTGGGCGAAGCGATGATGACCATCGCTCGCGGACATGCCGACTTGATTATCGCCGGTTCCACCGGAACCCGCGTGCACGAAACCCGTACTTGCCATTCGTACCTGCAAGATCCGATTGCTAAAGGGACCGACGAATCGGCCGGCAAATGCCTCCCGTTTGATCTGAATCGCAAGGGAATGATCATCGGTGAAGGGGCTGGGGCTCTTGTCCTTGAGTCGCTGGAACACGCCGAGGCACGCGGAGCCAAGATTCTGGGTGAAGTTATCGGCCAATCGATTTGCACCGGCTGGAATGCCGATCGAACGCCTGACCGTGCCACCGCGATCCACAACGCCATGTCGGTCGCTTGCAGCGATGCGGGCATCAAGCCTGGGGATATTCAGCACATCAACGCCCACGGCCTGGGTAGCCAACAATCAGACTGGGATGAAGCCGCAGGGCTCACGCGGTTCCTGGGCGACAAAGCCCAAGAGGTCCCTGTTGTTGCCATGAAAAGCTACTTTGGTAACCTCGGGGCCGGTTGTGGCGTCATAGAAGTGATTGGTAGTCTGCTCTCCCAGCAGAAAAAGTCCCTACCCGGCACCCTGGGATACTCGACCCCAGACCCCAAATGCCAACTCAAGCTATCGGCAGAGCCCCAAGAGATCACCTCGAATGGGGTATTCGTGAGTCTGAATTTCAGCCCTCAAGGGCAGGCTTCAGCAATCGCGATTCGCGGAGTTTGATCGATTACAGCGGATTGGCGGAAACGCCTGTCTGGCGCTGTAGTTGGTTGACACTCGCGGGGGTAACCGATATCTTAACGGGATTGTGACTGCCACTAAGTTCAGCATGTAGGACGGCTTTCATTTTGAGAGCCGTTTTCCGTTTGGTAAGCGAGCGAAAAACATAGCGGCAGCAAGCAACCATGGCGAAAGTCGTTCTAAATCAAGTTAGTAAACGATTTTCCGACACGGTCGCTGCTGTTAGCGAGCTGGATTTAGAGGTCGCCGACCAAGAATTCCTGGTGCTGGTGGGTCCCAGTGGTTGTGGAAAGACGACCACGTTGCGGATGATCGCTGGCCTCGAGGATGTTTCCAGCGGCGATATCACAATCGGGGACCGAAACGTCACCCACGTCTCGCCGAAAGATCGGGACATCGCGATGGTTTTTCAAAACTATGCGTTGTATCCCCACATGACGGTGCGGCGGAACATGTCGTTCGGTCTTCAGCTTCGTTACGGGGGGAACTTTGTTTCTCGACTGTGGCGACGCTTGAAAGATGCCCAGAGCGCGGTAGAGCGTGAAGAGCAGTACAAGCAGATTCCTACCAAGGTCGACCAAGTGGCCGGCACATTGGGAATCGGCAAGCTGCTGGATCGCTACCCGCGAGAGCTTTCGGGCGGGGAGCGTCAACGGGTAGCCCTAGGACGCGCAATTGTGCGACAACCGGCTGCCTTTTTGTTTGATGAGCCTTTGTCGAATCTCGATGCGAAACTTCGCGTGGAGATGCGGCGAGAATTAAAAGAACTTCACCGTCGCCTCGGTGCGACGATGATATATGTCACCCATGATCAGGTCGAAGCGATGACGCTCGGAGATCGGATCGCGGTGATGGACCAAGGAGTTCTCCAGCAAGTCGGTTCGCCGAGTCAGGTTTATCATAAACCTGCTAATCGGTTCGTTGCCAGCTTTTTGGGAACTCCTGGCATGAACTTGCTCGAGGGAGAGCTGGTCGAAGAGAATGGCCAATTCCACTTCCACGCTTCCGGCGTGAAATTGGAAGTCGGGCCGAACCAGCGTCCTGAGATCAAGCCAAGCAGTTCGAGGAGAATAGTCCTCGGAGTTCGCCCGGAAGATATCCTTTTAATCGAGGAGTCTTCTGCCGACTGCCCCCAGGCAGGTCACGGACAGGTCGAACTGGTCGAATCGCTGGGAGACACGGGCTACGTCCATATTCGTCTTCCTGGTGATGAAACTGGCAGTGATGAGATGCCTCGTATCACCGCCAAAGCTAACGGTGCCGTGTTAAACGGCAACCTGGAAGCTCGACCCGTGCCGATGGCTTTTCGAGCCGCGTCGCTGCATTGGTTTGACGTAGCAACAGGTCTTCGTCTTTCGCCCACCGGGCAAGACTGAGATCGACTTACAATTTGGATATCCGCGGTGAATTGCCGCAAGTAAGCCTGCCCAGGCTGCAACCGTATGGCTCACCCGCCAGGTGCATCCCAGGCAGCACCCATCGTTGAAAGTGAAGGACTCATGAATCCGTCTGAAGTCTTGCGAATCGTTGACGCGATTCACCGGGACAAAAAGATCGACAAGGAAATCGTCTTCCAGGCGATCGAATCGGCATTGGTATCGGCTTCGCGCAAGTACCACTCCGAAGACGCCGAGGTCGTGATCAATATCGATCGGAAAGATGGATCCATCAGCGGACACATCGATGGAGTTCCGATGGACCCGGAAGAAACCGTGGGTCGTATCGGTGCGCAAACCGCCAAGCAAGTCATCATTCAGAAGATCCGCGAAGCCGAACGCGACGCGCTGCACGAAGAATACGACGAACTGATTGGCCAAATGGTCAACGGTGTCGTCCACCGCAGTGAAGGGGGCGCGACGATCGTCACCCTGGATAACGTCGAGTCGATTTTGCCGCGTAGCGAACAAATTCCTGGCGAATCGTTCCATGCAAATGACCGCGTGCGTGCGGTCGTATTCGAAGTGCGCAAGCAGGGCAGCCGCGTCAAAGTGGTTCTCAGCCGCACTAATAAGAAGTTCGTGGAACGCCTGTTCGAACAGGAAATCCCGGAAATCACCGAAAACGTGATCGAAATCCGCAACATCAGTCGTGAGCCCGGCTACCGCAGTAAGGTCGCCGTCGATAGCTCCGACCAGCGCGTCGACTGTGTCGGTGCCTGCGTGGGTGTTCGTGGTAACCGCATCAAGAACATCGTGGATGAACTTGCCGGCGAACGTATCGATATCGTTCGTTGGAGCGAAAATCCGCAAGAACTGATCACCAATGCCCTTCAGCCTGCCGAGGTCGAAGAAGTAATCCTGTGCCAGATGATGGGTCGTGCCATCGTTTTGGTTCGCGAGGATCAGCTTTCTCTGGCCATCGGTCGCCGAGGGCAAAACGTCCGCCTGGCCAGCAAGCTGTGCGGGTGGGACATCGAGATCATGCTCCGCGAAGAACTCGAAGAGCAGATCGAACGCGCCGTGACTGGCTTCAGCTCTATCGAAGGCATCACCGATGAAGTGGCCGAGCAACTCGTGGGGGAAGGGTTCCTTTCCTACGACGACCTCTCGGTCATTGAAACCGACGCCATGATGGAAATGGGCGAGTTCACCGAAGAACAAGTGGAACAGATTCGCGATGTCGCCGAACTCAAGGCAGAAGAGGCCGAAAAGGCCATGGAAGCCGAGCGTCGTCGTATTCGCGATGAGAAGCTTAAAGATGGCTCCGCGCAATGATTGAGCGGAGCCCCCAAATCGTATCCCCTCGGCAGCGAGGCCTTTCCCGATGAGTTCCAACTAACGAAACGAATCGGGCAAATGGCTGCACTCGTGTGCGGGCTGCCGGATTCGCCAAGTTGCGATTGTAACGATTAGCAAGTTGGCTCGTGGTTGGCAAAATAATTGGCGGGACGTAGGATGATGGGTCCCGGTAACAGGTGTCTCGTGAGGTAATCAACCTCCGCGTCGCCCCAAGTAAACTCAGCAGGAAGGCCAAAGTGCCCATACGAATTTACGCGTTAGCTAAAGAACTGCAGGTAGATAGCAAGCAACTCGTCGACATCTGCAATCGTGCAGGCGTTACCGGGAAAGGGTCTGCACTTGCCAGCCTGGACGATGACGAACTGGTCAAAGTCAAGGCATTTCTAAACAAAGACTCCGGCAGCGACGGAGGTAGCCGCGGCTCGCAAAGCCGTGGAACAGCCGACGAACCGATGCGTCCTGAACGCCCGGTACAGCCGTCGAAACCATCGCGAATCCGCACCATCGGTGGCCCTCTGGGCAACAAGATGCGTCCTAAGGAGGACGAATCGCAAGCGTCCTACGAAGAGGAAGTAGCGGACGAAAGCGGAGCCGTCGCGTACGAAGAGCCGGCGGAAACAACCACCGCGCCGAGCGAAACTCAAACACCCGAGTCCGAAGGCGCTCCCGCCCAGGAAGAAGTCGTTGCTGAAAAGCCGGCTGCGGATGCGGGCACTGGCCAGGCCGAAGATCGAGAAGAGGCCAAGCCTCAAGATGACTCGGATCAAGGTGCTCCTGTCCGTAGTATTCGCCGCGGCGACTACATCGCGATTGGCTCGCAGCGTAAGGTTCGCACCCTTGGCGGCGGTGGCGGTAGTGGTCCGAAGAAGGAAGACGAACGCGACAAGCCGAAGCCGAAGCCGAAGAAGGTTACGCCGGTTGTTAAGATCGCCAAGATGCCCAGCGCACCGGCACCTAAGCAGCCCACCGAAACCAAAGAGCCGGCCGCGCAAAAGCCGATCATGCAGCTGCCCAAGGAAGCCATCAAAGGCGCCAAGAAGGGACAGAAAGCACCGCTCGAAGAATTCACCAAGCTGCACGAAAAGAAGCGCAAGTCGAAGGATCGCAAGTCCTCGGCCGACTTCGACGAAGCAACAGAAGTTCGCGAAGATGGTGACGCACCAGCCAAGGGACGTGGTGGCAAAAAGGGCAAGTCGACCGGTATGGCTGGCATGGCCGGCAGCCGCGACGCTCGTACTCAAGGCCGTAAGCGTTCCAAGTCGATCTCGACTGAAATGGGAGATGGGGACGACACACGCGGTCGCCGTCATCGACCGCGTCGAGAAAAATCAGGCCCTAAGGTCTCGACCGCCGCACCGCGTAAAACCGATGTCGCGTTGGAACTGCCGTGCACGCTGCGTGAGTTCTCGGAAGTGACCGGGCTGCCAGCCCAGGTTGTTCAGCGTACGCTCATGTCGTTTGGCCAGATGGTTACCATCAACGCCACGCTTGATGCCGAAACCGCCGAACTGATCGCCGCCGAACATGGCGTGGATCTCAAGATCAAAGAACCGGAGTCGATCGAAGACACCCTCATCTCGCAGATCGAGGATCAGGTCGACGACGAGAACGACTTGGTCGAACGTCCTCCCGTGGTTACGTTCCTGGGTCACGTCGACCACGGTAAAACGTCGCTCTTGGACAAGATCATCGGCCTGGACGTCGTCAGCGGCGAAGCTGGCGGTATCACCCAGCACATTCGAGCCTACATCGTCGACAAGGGAGACAAGAAGATCTCCTTCGTCGATACGCCGGGTCACGAAGCGTTTACCGAAATGCGTGCTCGTGGTGCCAACGTCACCGACATTGCCGTGCTGATTGTGGCCGCCGACGACGGTGTGATGCCGCAAACGGAAGAAGCCATCAGCCACGCCAAGGCGGCCGAAGTGCCGATCATCGTGGCACTCAACAAGATGGACGTCCCTGGTGCCAACCCCGAAAAGGCACTTCAGCAGTTGTCGCAGCATGGCCTGTTGCCGGCTGAATGGGGTGGTGACGTGGAAGTCGTGAAGACCAGTGCCATCACCGGCGAAGGGGTCGACACGCTGCTGGAAACCATCTTGCTGACCTCCGAAATCCACGAATACAAAGCTAACCCCAGCCGCGACGCCGTCGGTGTCTGTTTGGAAGCCGAACAAGAGTCGGACCGTGGTGTGTTGGCCAAGGTGATCGTGAATAACGGTACGCTGAAAGTGGGCGACGTCGTCGTCTGTGGTAGTACCTTTGGCCGCGTCAAGGCAATGTACGACACGCTCGATCCTCGCAAGCGTCTCGACGAAGCTCCACCTTCGACGCCAGTCAATGTCACCGGTTTCGATGAAGCTCCGGCCGCAGGCGAGAAGTTCTACGTGTTGGATGACATCGCCGATGCTCGTGAGATCGCCGAAATGCGATCCGATCGCAGCCGTGCCGATAAGCTCGGTGGTCATACGGTCAAGGTTTCGTTCGAGGACTTCCAGGAACGTCTGCAGTCCGGCAACCTGGCCGGCGACGAAGCGGGTATTGTCTATCTGAACATCATCTTGCGAGCCGACACACGTGGTTCGATCGAGGCGATTCAGAAAGAACTCGACAAGCTCGATCACCCTGAAGTCAAAGTCCGCGTGATGCAGGCGACCGTGGGTGGTGTGACCGTCGCCGACGTGACGCTGGCTTCCGCTTCGGATGCCGTCATCGTGGCGTTCAATGTCATTCCGGACGAAGCAGCCCGTAGCCTGGCAGATGACCGCGGCGTCGAAATTCGCCGTTACGACATCATCTACAAGGTGACCGAAGACATCAAACTGCTGCTCGAAGGTCAGCTCAAGCCTGAATCCCGCGTGACGGAACTAGGCCGTGCTCTGGTTCAGCGAACGTTCTCGATCAGCCGTATCGGTACCATCGCCGGTTGCCGCGTTTTGGGTGGCATCATCGAACGTGGTTGCCGTATCCGGGTCAACCGCGACGGACGTGGTATCGGCGACTATCCGTTGGATTCGCTCAAGCGAGAAAAGGACGATGCCAAGGAAGTCCGCGAAGGTTACGAGTGCGGTATCAAGCTCTCGGGCTTCAACGACATCAAGGAAGGGGACATTCTCGAAGCTTTCAAGGTCGAGGAATTCGCTCGAACCCTGGACAGCTAAACACCCCTCTTGATGCCCCTAACTATCGGGGAAAGGACCTATGTCGTCTCGTCGAACATTGAAAGCCGCATCTGCGATTCGGGAAGTTGTCAGCATGGCAATCCTGACGCAGCTGCGCGACCCGCGCGTCAAAGACGTGACGGTTACCAAAGTGGAAGTGGCGGGCGACATGCGCAGTGCCAAGGTCCACGTTTCCATCATGGGAGATGAAAAGAAGCAGCAACTCTGCCTCAATGGTCTCCGCCGCTCGGCCGGTTTCCTGCAGTCGTGCATCAAGGACCGTATCGACACCCGCTACATTCCCAAGCTCGAATTCGAGATCGACAAGGGCGTGAAGCAGGCACTGGAAGTCAGCCGCATTCTGAAGGAAGTTCTGCCGCCGTCGGAAGACGAGGATGTCTCGGATGAGGAAATGGCAGACGAAGACTGGGAACCGGAAGACGAAGACTCGCAGGAGTCTTCGTAGCTGTCCCGCGAATCCGTTTGCCTATCATCCCGCCCATTACAACCAAGAGACTTCACACAACGCCATGGCCGCAGCAAACCGAGCAAACGTCTTCACCGCTTGCCACAAGATCGTCAAAAAGCATTACACGACCGCCGGTCCTGACAAGCGGTCGATCCTCGAGCAACTTGTATTTTCCGCCATTCTGGAAAATGCACCCCACAAAGTTGCTGAGGAATGCTACGGCACGCTCCAAAACGAATACTTCGACTGGAACGAAGTTCGTGTCACGAGCGTTCCCGAACTGGCGGAGATGTTTGCCAAGCATCCACTGCCGGAAAATGCCGCCTCGCGTGTGAAGACCCTGCTGCAGAACATTTTCGAGGCCATCTACACCTACGATCTGGAAGGCCTGAAGAAGGGCAACCAGGGCAAGGCCGTTGCCAGTATCGAAAAATATGGCGCCACACCGTTTGTCGTGGGATACGTCACTCAGCACGGGCTCGGTGGTCACTCGATCCCTGTCGATCGGGCTCTTTTGAACCTGATGTTTGTCCTGGGTGCGATCACCGATAAGGAACTCGAGAAGCAAGCCATCCCCGGCATGGAACGAGCCATCCCCAAGACCAAGGGGGTTGAGTTCTCGGACATGGTCCACGAACTGGCCGTTGATTTCCAGAACGCTCCTTTCTCGAAGAAGATTCGCGACCTGCTCCTGGAAATCTCTCCTGATGCCAAGTCGCGTTTCCCCAAACGCGTAAGCGAAGAGCCGGCACCTGCCAAGGAAGAAACAGCGAAGTCCGAAGCAGCTCCGAAGAAGAAGGCAGCGACCAAAAAGACCACCACCAAGAAGGCTGCTCCTACCAAGGCCGCCAAAACGACCACCAAGAAAACCGCCACGAAGAAGACCGCCAAAGCCGAGCCGGCTAAGAAGAAGACAACCAAGTCGACCACAACCAAGTCGACCACAAAGAAGACGACTACCAAGAAGACATCGACTCGAATTACCAAAAAGAAGCCTAAATAGAACGCTCCTCTACCCGGCGGAGTGACGGGTTTCATCTTGGACCATTTTCCCCGTCCAGGATAGAATTCAAGGCACCCTGGTCTCCAGTAGGTTTTACCCTGCTGCGGAATCGATTCATCCACTCCTCGCCCGGTTGAGGGTCCTATGATACTTCGTCCATCTCTATGGATGCTGCTGCTGTTCGCGGCTCTCGTTCTCGGCAGTGTCTGCCCCGCTTCGCTTTCGGCCGCTGAAAGCTCCATGCCGGAAGACACGGCCGCGTCCAGCCAAGGTAAAGACGAACTTCCGTTTTCCCAGCTGCCCGATCCGTTTGTCGAGAAAACGCCTCGTAACGAATCGGCCGAGAATCGCTTGCAGCTGACCACGCTGCTCACCAAAGCGCGTCTGCAAGATCATCGCGGCGACGTGGCCGGCGCTCTGGAGACCTACCAGCGTGCTTACCGATTGAGCCCTGGTTCGGCCACCATTCTGCAAGAGATCGTGCGGCTGGGTTTTCTGCTCCAGCGAAATGAAATCGCTTCGCGTTATGCGATCTTGCTAGCCGAGAACCAAATGACGATGACGGCCGATGCCTTGCAGCGGGTCGCCCAGTACTGCCTGGAAGATGGCCAGACCGAACGAGCCATTCAACTTTATGAACGTGCACTCGCACTATTAAAGAAGGAAGGGGCCCACACCCAGGTTCTGGGCATTCACTTCCGCCTGCTGAGCATCTATCAAACGCACGGCGAACCCAAAATGGCGGCCCGTCATGCCAACGAAGTCGCCAAGATGATCAGCGAGCCTGACAAGTTTGAACTCGACGGCGTCGTCGAGCAGTTCACCAGCGGCGGCCTTCGGTCGACCTTTGAAAAGCTGGGGGATATTTATCTGGAAGCCGATCAGCCTGACAAAGCGACCAAGATGTTCGCCAAGGCCGAAGAGATCGCCCCCAGCCCTGAAGTGCATTTGATTCACTCGGCTAAAGTACTTGCTGCCCGCAAAGACTGGGCCGGTGCCCAAGGCAAACTCGATGAATACCTGGAAGCCGATCATCGCGTGGCCGGTCAAGAGCCATACTCGCTGCTGCTGAAAGTTCGTAAGGAGACGGCCGACAGTCCCAAGGCCGCCCAAACCGAAGTCGTCGATCGCCTGCGTAAGCTGCACGACGCTTCCCCCGACTTCGCACCATTGGCGTACTTCCTGACAAGCCTTTACGCTGAGCAAGACGATTGGGACAACGCCATCGCCATGGCAGCTCCCCTGATCGCTGACGAGACCGATGCGGACGCATTAAACGACCTCTGCCAGGCCTACATCGCGAAGTCCGATTGGTCGGCTCTCGTGTCGTTGTTGGCAACGTCGCTCGATGGAAACTACAACCTCGACACGATCAGTGAGCCACTCGAGAAACTTATCGATGACCCAAAGAAGTGGGACGAACTGGCCACGTACTTGAAGTCGCTCACTCCGACTGAGACTCCCCTGAACGAGCGAATTGGCATTGCACGCCTCTATCAACTGGCCTCCCAAGGCGAAACGGCCTGGACGTGGGCCGAATCCACTTTCCCCGATCTCGACAATCAGGAAGAAGCCCGACTGCTGATGCAGTTTGGTCTGCAAGCGTTCCGCGATGATCAGGAAGCGGTCGCCGAAAAGGCCTTTCGTTCGGCCATCAAGCTTGGACTCCCCAAGTCGCAGACGTCGCTCTTCTATTTCTACCTGGCCACGACGCTTGAGATGCAGGATAAAACGTCGGACGCACTGCGAACCGCCAAGCGGGCAGCGCTGCTGGACGAAGAATCCGCTCTTCTCAGAAGCCGCATTCCATGGACGCTATACCATGCTGGCCGGACGGAAGAAGCGGTGAAAGAGTATCGCACGCTACTGGATAAGTTCGCCGATGACTTCGCCAATCAGCAAACCCGGCAGGTGATTCGCGACGCCAAGCGATTGCTTTCCGCGATTGCCGGCCAAAAGGACGACTTGCCCCAGGCAACCGAATGGCTCGAACAGGTTCTCGATGAGTTCCCCGATGACACCGGCGCCATGAACGACCTGGGTTACCTCTGGATCGACCACGAGAAGAACCTGGGCCGCGGTTTCGCCATGATCCAGAAAGCCGTCGCGAACGAGCCCGAGAATTACGCTTACCTCGACAGTCTCGGTTGGGCCTACTTCCGTCTGGGTCAGTACGAGCAAGCCGTCTCGACGCTTGAGCATGCGGCCAAGCTCGCCGAAGGGCAGGACGGTACCGTCCTCGATCACCTGGGCGATGCCTATCTCGCCTTAGGCAAAAAAGAAAAGGCCCTCGCCAGTTGGAAGCAGGCCAGCGATGTCCTGCAAGGCGAAGACGACGCCGAGATTCTTTCGCAGGTCGAGTCGAAGCTGAAGGCAAACACCTAAGCCGAGAATGCACGGCGGAATCCCTTTTCACCCCGTTGCCAACCGAAGGCACGCAAAGCTCCACGAGAATTTGAGACGATGGCAGGACATTCCCACTGGGCCAACATCAAGCGTAAGAAGGAAGCCGTCGACAACAAACGCGGCAAGATCTGGAACAAGTGCTCGAAGGCCATTACGGTCGCTGCTCAGATGGGTGGCGGTGACCCCGCAGCCAACCCGCGATTGCGTCTGGCGATTTCCGCGGCCAAGAGTGCTCGTATGCCCAACGACACGATCGATCGTGCGATCAAAAAGGGAACCGGCGAAGGCAAAGGGGATGCGTTTGAAGAGATCATCTACGAAGGATACGGCCCCAACGGTGTCGCCGTGATGGTCGACGCATTGACCGACAATCGCAATCGAACGGCACCGGAACTACGTAAGCTGTTCGATACCCACGGCGGCAATCTGGGTGCCAGTGGATGTGTTGCCTGGAACTTTGATCGCAAGGGGGTCTTCCATATCCTGCTCGATAACTCGACCGAAGAACAGCTGATGGAGATCACGCTGGAAGCGGGCGCAGATGACATTCAGAGAGAAGAAGAACACTTCACTGTCACGTGCGAACCGGAAGTTTACTCCGACGTTCAGGAAGCCCTGGAAAAGGCTGGCATCGAAGTCGATGACTCCAGCGTGACGCGGATTCCTAAGGATCAGGTCGATGTCGAAGGGAATGATGCCAAGAAGCTGATGAAGCTGATGTCCGCCCTCGACGACCATGACGACGTCCAAGGTGTCTCTGCGAACTTCAACATTTCTGATGACGTGATGGCCGAAATCGACGGCTAGTTTGTCTTTTCATCCACGCGAACTTGGATCTCGTCGTCGACCACGCGGACCTCGAAGCAGTCGACCTTGATCTTCGGATTATCGAGCCAGGCACCGTCGCACAGTTGAAAGCCCCAGGCATGCCATGGACAGACCACCACGCCGTCTTCCAGTGGCCCTGACGCAAGCGACGCACCCATGTGCGGGCAAAAGTCATCGATCGCCTGGTAACCTTCTTTCGTGTTGAACACGGCGACGGTACGCCCCCCAACATTGAAGGCCTGACCTTGTCCTTCGGGGATATCACCAACTTTTGCGACAGTATGAAAATCAGACATGGAGTCAAACTCGTGATCTGGGCGAAAACCTTCGCCCTGGAAGACGCGTACAGCTAGAATAAAGTCGACACTGCATTCTAAAATTTTCCCTCTTCGCCGGACAGGGCAGGGGAGGGGAGGAGCCTATTCGCTTGACGATCCGCCACGCCGCTATTGCACTGTTCGCTTTAACGTTTGCGCTCTCGACGTTCGACCTCGCAATCTCTGCCGATGTGGAGACACTTCGCACCAATCTACAGCAAGGACGTTACGCCGAAGTCGTCGAACAGATTGGTGACGAGCCGGCCGATGCGCAAACAGTCATTCTGCTGGCACGTAGTCTCGACTCGCAGGGCAAACGAGACGAAGCCCTCGCAGCGATTACCGGTTTCACGAAAGAAACTCAGCCCACGGCCGCAGTGTTAGCCGAAGCCGCACGATTGCAATTCGAACGAGGAGATTGGGAAAAGGCGGAAGAGTCCGTCAAGCGAGCGTTGGCGCTCGACGATTCGCATACGCTTGCCCGTTGGATCCGAGCGGAACTGGCTCGCGTTCAAGGAGAGCTCGAAACAGCCCAAAAAGGGTACGAGTGGTTCGTCGACTATTACAACGAGAACGACAAATTCGACTCGGCCGAAGATCTCTATTACATCGGACTGGCCGCCTCGCAGTATGCCCGTTGGACCCGCAACAGCGGTCAGTTTCAATTCCTGGTCAACGATCTTTACCCAGACGTTTTGCAGCGTGATCCCAACTTCTGGCAGGCGGAACTCGCCATAGCGCAGCTCTTTGCCGAGAAGTACAACATGGCCGAGGCCGCCAAGCATCTGAACAAAGCTCTCGCGATCAATGCCAACAGCGCCGACATCTACGCCCAGAAGGGGGCGATCGAACTGAGCAATTACAACGTCGATGCCGCTTTGCGAACCGCGGAACTTGCGCTAAGCATCAATCCGCAGCACATCGAAGCGAAGCAGGTGCAAGGCAAGGCCAAGCTGACCGACTTCCGCCCTGAGCAGGCCATCGAGATTCTGAACGAGGTCGTACAGCTCAACCCCAATCATCAAACCTCGAAGGGTTACCTCGCCTCGGCAATGCTGGCCGCTGATGGAAGCGGGCTGATTCACGAAGACTCCGGCGAGGCGACACGGCTTGGCGAGCTTCTTGGCCAGGTCGAAGAGATGCATCCCAACCAGGGTGAGTTCTACGCAGCCCTGGGTAGCGGATGCGACATCGTGCGGAAATACCCCGATGCCGTAAAGTACCTGCAACTAGCTCGGGAAAAGATGCCGCAGCTGATCGGTGTCCATGGCGACCTGGGCATGGTTCTGATGCGTATGGGCGAAGAGGAGACCGCCAAGGAAGTACTCGATGAAGCATTCCAAGCCGATCCTTTCAATGTTCGCGTGAAGAACACACTGGAAGTCCTCGACGTGTTGGCAACCTACGAAACGATCGAAACCGATCACTTCATCATCCGCTTCGATCCTTCCAAGGATCGTCTGCTGGCCGTGTATATGTCGCGGTTTTTGGAAGAGAACGTCTATCCCAAGGTATGCGAGGGACTGGGCTACACGCCAAAAGACAAATCCCTGATCGAGATCTTCAACCAGGCCAAGAACACCAGCGGGCACGGATGGTTTAGTGCCCGCATGGTTGGGCTGCCTTACATCGGTACGGTCGGCGCGTGTGCCGGCAAGATGATTGCGATGGCTTCGCCAGATGCCGTGCCGAATCCTTACAACTGGGCACACGTCATTCGCCACGAGTTTGTGCACGTAGTGAACCTGCAACAAACCGATTTCAACATTCCGCATTGGTTTACCGAAGCGTTAGCCGTCAGCTACGAAAGTGAGCAGCGACCGCCGGAATGGAAGACCTTACTTGCCCGTCGGCTGGCGGAAGATCGTATCTTCAATCTCGATACGATCAACTATGGATTCATTCGCCCCAGCGATCAGGACGACTGGACCATGGCCTACTGCCAGGCCTACTACTACTCGCAGTTCATCCGGCAGAAGTTTGGTGACGATGCGCTCGACAAGATGTTGGCCGCCTATCACAACTACCAGACGACCGACGAAATCCTCAAGGATGAATTCCAGATCGAGAAAGCCGACTTCGAGACCGAGTACGTTGAGTTCCTGAAGAAAGAAGTCGAAGGGGTCAAGCTAAGCACTCAGGCCGATCAGTCTTTCGCCGAGCTTTATCAAACGGTCGAAGAGAACCCCAAAGATGCCGATGCCCAAGCCCAGTTGGCGTACATTTATCTCAAACGCAAGGCACTTCCTGATGCCCGCGATCATGCCAAGAAGGCACTTGCCGCCGACAAAGATCAACCGCTGGCTCACTACGTGCAAGGCCGGCTCTATCTGACCATCGGGGACAATGCCGAAGCGATCCAGGAGTTCGAGACCGCAGCCGGCAGCCCTCGCTTTGAACGCAACGCCGTGGCGCTGTTGGCTGGCCTACGGCTCAAGCAGAAACGCTTCGACGACGCCCTACAGCTTTACCAGCGTGGCGCCGAAGAGGAGCCAGGCCAGCTCGATTGGCAGGAATCGATTCTTCGTATCCATCTGCTGAAGAAGGACAACGACGCCTTGCTGGATCTGATTCCAAAAATCGCGGTCCAGAAGCATCACGATGTACTGCTGCGAAAAAAGATGGCCGAGATTCTCATCCAGCAAGAGTCCTGGGAAGAGGCCGCTAAGTGGGCGTATGAAGTGATTGGCATCCAAGTAACCGATGCCGACGCCCACGCGTTACTCGCCCAGGCTTATCGCGGTCAAAAGAAGTGGGATCTGGCGGCACGCGAGTTCGAGGTTGCTGGTCAGTTGCGACCAAAAACGGTATCGTGGTCGGTCGAAGCGGCCGAGCTTTACCAGCAAGCCGGGAATGACGAGAAAGCCCAGAAGGTAGCTGGGCGTGTCCTCGACATCGATCCCGATAATGCGGCCGCGAAAGCCATCCTCGACGACTAATTGAGAGACCTTATGACCTCGTCTGACAGTTCCCCCCCACAGACCAACTCCGAAGACGTTGGATTCCGCCAGCTACAGAAGCTGATTCGCGAGATGTACTACGAAAAAGATGAATCTCGCGGCATCGAGGGAACGTTCATGTGGCTCATGGAAGAAGTGGGGGAGCTGTCCTCCGCACTTCGTGGGGGAACGCACCAGGAGCGGAAGGAGGAGTTCGCCGACGTGATTGCCTGGCTGGCAACCATCGCAAATGTCGCCGGAATCGACCTGGCTGAGGCCTTGAACGAAAAATATGGCAGCGGCTGTCCCGGCTGCGGAAAGTTCGTTTGTACCTGTGATGATGCCGAAAAACCGTAATTTACGGTGTTAACTTCCGGCAAATTTCGGCCACCCGCCACAAGCGTTGACTCGCCCAAGTCGCCGTAGCCGATTATCCTAAAGAGTTTGCTGCAAGGCCCTTGCTCGTCCCTGGAAGCTATGAACATGAGCACCCGGCCGCTCAAGCGGCTGAACGTGGCCTGACAAGCCTCAACATCCCAATGATCCAACCGCTAAGAGAACAGGCCGCGGCTTGTTTTGGTAACACGATGCGGAGTTCCACTCCAACTTACTTTTCACTATGCCTGATCGCGGTATTGGGCTGCGTGCTGTTTTCCTCGAAATCGGTGCACGCAGAACCCAGTGATTCGTCCGCATCAACATCTGAAGCGGCAGGCTACTGGGTCGCCAACGAACATGGCGTGAGCATCCGCAAGGCCGAACTCGGTATTGCCGGTCATTTCAAACTCGGTAGCTGGACGGAAGTTCGGCTGACCGTTGAGTCGGAAGAGTTCATGAACGCTCTTCCCAAGGTTTCGATCATCGCCTTGGACAGCGACGGCGTGCCAACCGAGATCATCGCACCAGGCCCCGAAGAACAGGTGGCCAATGCGTTCTTCTATCGTGTGCCGGTCAAAATTGGCCGACGCGATTCCAATTTGAAGTTTAGGTTCATCACCGGTGAAGGTAGCAGCGAAAAGACTTCGATTCGTGAAGTCGCCGTTTCGCAGTTGGCTAAGCCTGTGGCGGCCTCGAATCGCCTGTTCCTGCAGATCGGTCCTGATATCGGCCTTGGGGAAGCACTGAATCGTTACGCGTCTGATCTCAGCGACTCGACGACGTTCGTTGCGTTGAGTGACCCATTTCAACTCCCCGGCGAGTGGTACTTGCTCGAAGGCGTCGATCACGTCATCTGGTCCGCTAACGACCCCGCTCAGTTAGCGTCGATGAAGCCTCAACAACTGGCGGCTCTCGAGAGGTGGCTCAAGCTGGGTGGCAAGATGACCCTGTCGGTCGGCGATCAATCGGCCGACTTGATTGGCGAAGGCAAGCCGCTGGCTCCCTTCTGCCCAGGCACCTTTCGCGAAGTCCAACAACTACGTAGCACCACCGAACTGGAAGCCCTGATCAACACGGTCGCTCGCGTCGATAGCCCGGTAAACAAGCCGTTGCCGGTCGCGGCGATCCAAGACACCTCTGGAATCGTGGTGGTACAGGAAGGCTCGCGACAGGCAGCGATCCCGCTGTGGATTCGAAGTGCCAATGGATTTGGCGTCGTCGAGTTCTTCGCGTTCGACCTTTCCGAGAAACCGATTGCCGACTGGGCAGGTCGCGAGCCGCTGCTTAAGCTTCTGCTGGATGGCATCAGCGACCGGCTCGACGAGTCGAAGGTTTCGATGCAGTCAGGCAGCAGCGTTGCTCACTTCGGCTATACCGATATCGCCGGCCAGTTGCGGATGGCGCTCGATCAGTTTCCAGGCGTGCGTAGTGTCTCTTTCTTCTTGATCGGGGCCATCATCATTGCCTACCTGGCATTGATCGGCCCAGGCGACTACTTCTTTCTCCGCAAGGTTGGCCTGCGAATGGAATGGACGTGGGTGACTTTTCCCGCGGTGATTCTTCTGGCCAGTGCCGGCATCTGGTCGCTGGCGACATGGTGGAAGGGGACTTCGCTCAAGATGAATCATGTCGAGGTCGTCGACATCGACATGGAAAGTCAACTCGTTCGCTCCACCAGCTGGTTTCATTTGTTCAGCCCTGATTCTCAGCGATACGAAGTCGACCTACAGCCCACGACGCTTCCCTCCAGCAAGTGGAACGAATTGGTCAGCTGGCAAGGCCTCGCAGGCTCCGGTCTCGGCGGCATGAGTGCCCGTCAATCGATCTCGACCGTGCCGACTCCCTACCAGGTCGACTTCACGCACACCGACGACACCACGCAGGTTTCACTGCAAGGGTTACCCATTCAAATCTGGTCGTCCAAAACGCTGATGGGTCGCGGCTGGGGATCGCTGAACAAGACCGAGTACGAACCGCTCAACGAACGAGAAAGCCAACTGATCGAAGGTGTGCTGACCAATCCGACCGACATGGAATTGACCGATTGCTACGTGTTTCATGGCCGCTGGGCCTACTTTGTCGCCAAGCTGCCAGCCAATGGAACGGCTCGGATCGTGCCTGGCCAATCAGCTCAGAACACCGAGAAAGTCCTCAAGCGTCGTCGTGTTCAGGAATCGACCGATGGGGGCGAACTGTGGGACCGACAAAGTACTGACGTGCAGCGCATCATGGAGGTCACCATGTTCCACAGTGCCGCCGGTGGTCGCAGTTACACCAGTCTTTCCAATCGATTTCAAAGCTACGTGGATCTTTCTTCGCACATCGATGGAGATCGAGCCGTCTTGGTCGGGAAAGTTAAAAACCCGCCGAGCAAGATCCAAGTCGACGGCCAGGAGGTCGACGACGACCAGGCCCAGTCGTGGTCGTACGTGCGAATTATTTATCCCGTCCAGAAACGCAGCCCGAGTGAGATAGCCCAGAGATGATCAAGACTGTCGACCTGACCAAAAAGTACGGCGATTTCTTCGCGATCAAAGGTATCGAGCTCGATCTCGACCAAGGGGACGTGTTTGGCTTCATTGGTCCTAACGGTGCCGGTAAAACGACCACCATGCGGATAATCGCGACCCTGCTCAACCCAACCTGGGGTGAGGCCTACGTCTGCGGCAATTCGATCTACACCAAGCCGAAGGAAATCCGCCGGTTGGTCGGTTACATGCCGGACTTCTTCGGTGTGTACGACGACATGAAGGTGATCGAGTACCTCGAGTTCTTTGCGGCGGCCTACCGTATCAACGGAAAAGAGCGGGCCAAGGTCTGCAACGAGATGCTCGAACTGGTCGACCTTGAATTCAAACGCAACGCATTCGCCAACACGCTTTCGCGTGGTCAAACACAGCGTCTGGGCTTGGCTCGCGTGATGCTGCACAACCCGCAAGTATTGCTGCTGGACGAACCGGCCAGTGGCCTGGACCCGCGTGCTCGTATTCAGATGCGGAACCTGCTCAAGCGTCTCCGCGACATGGGGAAGACGATTATCGTTTCCAGCCATATTCTGCCCGAATTGGCCGACGTCTGTAACAAGATCGGCATCATCGATCGCGGCGTGCTGGAAGTGAACGCATCTGTCGCGGAAGTGATGAAGCAGGTCAAGCAGAAGACCACACTGCTGGTTGCCGTTACTGGCGATAACGACGCCGCCGGCAAAGTGTTGGAACAAGCCGACATCGTCGAAAGCATCGAGTCACGCGTGGATCATCTGCTGGTGACGCTCAAAAAGGAAGCGGAAGACTACAGCGACCTGCCGACCATGCTCATCCAGGCAGGGCACAAGATCACCATGTTCCGCGAAGAAGAAATCAACCTCGAATCGGCATTCATGGCCCTCACCAAAGGCATGGGACAACAGGTTCCAGCCGAGCCGGCAGCAATGGCTCCCTCTCCATCGGACGGAGAGGGAAGCGAGCAATCGGGTAGTTGAATTAATACCTCGCCAAGTCGCGTTGATCGCCGTCAGGGCGAAGGACCTTGAGCGACTCTTGGGCTTTGACGGTCATCATTCGCAGATCGCTTCCGATGGCCAGAAACTGCATCCCTTCGCTGGCTCGCTTTAAAGCTTCCTCAGGCTCCATCGTGTGCATGCCAGTTGGTGTGCCGACCTTCTTGCCAGCCGCGATAACCCGCTGGATCATCTCTTCGTGTGCTTCCGGCGTTGGATCGGTTCCATCCGGCGTACGCATCTGAGCTCGCAGGTCATTGGGACCGATGAAGATGCCATCGCAGCCGGGCAGGGCATAGATGGCCTCGGCGTTCTCAACGCCGGTGGGGCTTTCCGTTTGCAGGATCACCAGGATCTCATCATTCGCCTGGCGATAGTAGTCGCCGGCAGTCGCGCCGAAATTCATCGCGTGCATGCCTCCACCGACGCTGCGATTGCCTTGCGGAGGATACTTGGCCGCGGCGATCACTGCCTGGGCCTGCTCGACCGTGTCGACCATCGGGGCGACGATGCCCCAGGCACCGGCGTCGAGCGTTCGCTTGATCGTGGTGTGATCATGATCGGGAATCCGGGCCAGGGGGACGCTACCGGCATCGGCCACGGCACCAAAGATCATTGCAGCCTGCGACCAGTCGATCGCGGAATGCTCGATATCGAGCGTCAGCCAATCCCAGCTCATGCGAGCCAGCACTCGCGAGGCGTACAGATCGCCCAGCGACAACCATGTTCCAAAAGTGGGTTCGCCTGCTTTAAGTTTCGCTTTGACCGGGTTTTGACGCATGTGACGATCTTTCCATCGAACTGGGGCGGGGAAAAGCCACATTTTCAGTTTCCTGCCCGCCACTTGCAAGCCAGAGGAGCCATCGGACAGCTACGATCAGGCAGCAAAAAAGTCGGCAAATACGCGTGTTCCGGGCTTAAACAACCTATAATGGGACGTCGTAGGCCTACTAGAGTTTCCCTCTTTTACCCCTGCCAAGTTCATGACTCGATTGAATCGATGGGCCATCTGGTCCGCTGTTGTCGCACTGGTCTCGTTTCCGTTCATCTCGACGGCTCAGGCCCGAGACCCTTACGAGGCGGCTCGCAACCAATTGGTCGAAACAGCGATCATTGCCAACGGTGTGAAAGACCCTCGGGTTATCGCTTCGATCCGCAATACGCCTCGACACGAGTTTGTCGCGGCCAATCAGCGACAGCAGGCCTATTTCGACATGGCGCTACCAATTGGCGAAGACCAAACGATCTCGTCGCCGTTCATTGTTGCCTACATGACCGAATCGCTCGAGCCTAAGCCTTCGGATAAGGTGCTGGAAATCGGTACCGGCAGCGGCTACCAGGCAGCTGTCCTCAGTCCACTGGTGAAGCAAGTCTTCAGCATCGAAATCAAAGAACCGCTGGGACGCAAAGCGGCTCGTACGCTCAAACGACTTAACTACGACAACGTCTATACGAAAGTGGGCGATGGCTACCTTGGTTGGCCAAAGTATGCTCCTTTCGACAAGATCATTGTGACCTGTTCGCCTGAGAACGTCCCCAAGCCCTTGGTCGATCAGCTCAAGGAAGGGGGACTGATGGTGATTCCTGTGGGCGAGCGTTACCAACAAACGCTCGTACTGTTCACCAAGAAGAATGGCAAACTCGAAGCGGAACCTCTGCGTCCAACGTTATTCGTACCGATGACCGGCGAAGCGGAAGCACGACGCCAGGTGAAGCCAGATCCTGCCAATCCACGCTTGGAAAACGGCGACTTCGAACAGAAGCTATCGAAAAACGGTACGGTTCCCGGCTGGTACTATCAGCGTCAACTGGAACTCGTTGAAGACTCTAGTGCGCCCAGTGGAACGCAGTGCCTGAAGCTTTTCAACGAAGATCCCGGTCGTGTGTCACTGGTTTTGCAAGGGATGGCCCTCGATGGTCGACAAGTGCAGCGGCTGAAGGTCCATGGCTGGGTGAAGACCGAAGGCATGGGTCTTGGCCCCGATCGAACGCTGGCCCCGATGATGGTCGTTACTTTTTTTGATGAAGAACGCCGAGACCTTGGAAGAGCCGCGTTGGGTCCGTTCATCGGCTCGCTCGACTGGCACGAGGTGAGCAAAATCGTCAATGTTCCGCCGGCGACACGTGAAGCCCTGTTTCGCGTGACCAATTTCGGTGCTGTGGGCACGATGTACGTCGATAACCTCTCGGTGGAAGCCTCTCGTTAAAAAAGGGGGTGCCCACCGGCAAACCCATCTGAAGGCGTTGATATGCACGTAACTCTTTACGGCATAGGGACTTTTTGTCCCTCAACCAGCTTGCCAACGAATTCTATCTATTCAGCAAATTTTGCCCATTCTGCTTGAATTGAAACCTACACTTGATAAGTTCTAGGAAGGCAGCTTGGTGCTAGCCTAGCAACGAATGCAGATCACGTGTTTGGAAAAACGGTAGTTGGAGTGAATCCGGGTATGAAAAGCAGCATTGGCCGAAAATTCGCGTGGGCCGGCGCTCTGGCATGTGCCGCCATGGTTATGGGCACTAGTCAGGTCGAGGCCGGCTGGGGTTCTTGGGGATCAAGTGGCGGTTCAAGTGGTGGTAGCAGCGGCGGAAGCAGCAGCTCGAGCTACGGCAGCAGTGGCGGTTCCAGCAGCAGCAGCTGGGGATCGAGCGGTTCCAGCAGCGGCACTTGGCGCGGCGGACTGTTCCAACGTTGGTGGGACCACCATCGTGCAAGCAAAGTTTATGGCAGCAGCGGCGGAAGCAGCAGCTCCAGTTACGGTAGCAGCGGCGGTTCGAGCAGCAGCAGCTGGGGTTCGAGCGGCGGCGGTTTGTTCGGTCACCATCGCGTGAAGCGAAGCTGGGGTTCCAGCGGTGGCAGCAGCAGCTCCAGCTACGGCAGCAGCGGCGCATCGAGCGGCGGCAGCAGCGGTGGTTCGAGCGGTACCTACCAGTACTACACTCCATCGGAATCGGCTCCTGCCGTGGAAGCTCCGGCTGACATGCCACCAGCTATTCCAGCTGAATCGGCTTCCTACCGTGGTAACGATGCCGTCATCAACGTCACCGTTCCCGCAGGTGCTAAGATCTACGTCAACGACAAAGTCACCTCGAGCACCGGCACCGTCCGTCGCTTCGTTTCGCGTGACCTGGAACCTGGCTACAAGTTCGAGTACGAAGTCCGCGCTGAAATGCGTATCGACGGTCGTCTCGTCCGCGAAGTCAAGAAGCTCCAGATGACCGCTGGTGAAGCACAGGAAATCGACTTCCAACTCGATCCAGAAGCTAAGCCAGAAACCCAAGTTGTGGGTGCTCCGGTTGAAACCAAGGTTACCCTGAACGTTCCTACGAACGCTTCGGTTACCCTGGCTGGTAACGAAATGCGAACCCTGGGTGCCCAGCGTGTGTTCAGCACCGTTGCTCTGGCTCCAGGCGAAACCTGGAAGGATTACGACATTGTCGTGACCGTCCTTCGCAACGGCACGCCAATCACCCAGCGTAAGGTCATCGACCTGACCGGTGGTGACGAGCGTGAAATCAACTTCGATTTCAATGCCGATTCGGTTGCTTCGCTCTAAGGCGAAACTGCCAGAATAGTTTGACTAAACAACAAAACCCTCGCCTTGGATAAACTCCAGGCGAGGGTTTTTTCTTTGTAAATCGACTGACCTGACCCGCCACGATTTCAAGCAGCCTTTCTTGCCGTTTTGGTCGATACGTTTAATACCATGAACGATCGACCTCAATCACCCTCTGAAAAGACGGCCGCAACTCCGCGAATTACCTGGAGTCCCGGGTTTCGTGGCTTTGTGAGTGTCCTGCTGCTGATCCACCTGGTCGCACTCTTTGTCGGGCCCTGTGCGTCGCCGCCGCCTTCCAGCTATTGGGCCCAAGGGACCGAGCAGTTCATGGCCCCGTACCTGCATGCGACATTCCTGCGAGGTCACGGTTATCGCTTCTTCGCTCCCAACCCGGGACCGAGCCATTTGGTGCGGTACGAACTGCTGGATGAAGCCGATAACGAAATCAGCGAAGGCATGTTCCCCAGCCTGGACGAGCACTGGCCGCGACTGTTTTACCACCGTCATTTCATGATCAGCGAATCGATGTTCAACACGGCCAACGTCCCTGGCGAACCTCCGCCACCGGAAGCACCGCCGGGTGCCCATGCCGAGTATCAGTCGGTCACCGGTCTACGTGATGCCTACCTCGATTCGATCTCACGCTATCTTGCTCGACAACATCCGGAAGCGGCCAAGGTCCGTATCGTGATGGTGCAGCACGCGATCCCGATGCCTCAAGATGTTGCCAATGGTCGTCCGCTGAACGATCCTGACTTGTACGAAGAAGTGGTCCTCGGAGTGTACGTCATTCAACCGGAGGACCGGCTATGATCAAATTGATCAAGACATATCTGCATGAGTTGTTTACCGGCATCCGCGACGGCTGGAACAACTTCTGGTTTAAGCCGACCGATCCCGCCACGCTCGGACTGGTACGCATCTTCGCCGGCAGCATGCTGTTTTATACGCACCTTGTTTGGTCGATCGATTTAACCGGGTTCATGGGAGAGCAGGGGAGGTTCTCAGAAGATCTCGTCAATCGAATGCACCAAGGCAGTTCGTTTGCATTCAGCTACTTGTGGCTGTTCGACGGAAACCCGGCCATGCTATGGATGGTGCACATTGCGGCACTGATCATCCTGCTGATGTTTACGCTTGGGTTTTACTCACGCATCACGAGCATCCTCACGTTTATCATCGCTGTCAGCTACGCCCATCGGGCACCGGGCGCATTGTTCGGTCTCGATCAAATCAATGTCATGATGGCGATGTACCTGATGCTGGGCGGGGCAGGGACGGCTTATAGCCTGGACCGGTTGATCGAAAAGTGGCGTTTTCCCAATCGCAAGCTTCCCACAACCAGCACCGCTGCGAATGTTTCGATACGCTTGATCCAACTGCACATGTGTGTCATCTACCTGTTCGCGGGTACCGGCAAGCTTCTCGGTGATACCTGGTGGGAAGGCACTGCGCTTTGGGGTGCGGTCGCCAATAGCGAATACCAATCGATGGACATGACCTGGATGGCTAGCTATCCGCTACTGATCGCGTTGATGACGCAGGTCTCACTCGCGTGGGAATTGTCTTACAGCGCCCTGGTTTGGCCGCGTCTTACACGACCGCTAGTTCTGTTCATGGCGATCCCTCTACACCTTGGCATTGCCATATGCATGGGCATGGTTACCTTTGGCCTGGCGATGCTGATCGGAAACCTGGCATTCGTCAGCCCCTGGATCATTAGAGAACTTGAAGCCGGCATTCGCAGCAAACTGACCAAAGAGCCGATTCCCGAAGCCGCCTAAGGGGAAGAGCAGGGGGGCAAACCGCTGTTTTCCTCGCGAAAACCGCATGAATTCTCAAAGAATTTCATCTCCCCGGCGAAATCTCGGTAACGCACCATGAAGCCAACACTTACCAGGGAATTCGAGACGCTTCTACTTCCTGTTTGGCTGAGCTTACCGCCCGAATGAACCTCATTACGCGTTGATGTGTCCCGGGGCGGGAATCTATAATGCAGGTTTTGGATATCCACTAGGATCCATACAGGTAGTTTGTTTAACCCCAAGGAAATCCCCGTGTACGAGAATCTGGCCATTGTTGGAGCCACTGGAGCCGTAGGACGACTGATTCGTCAGTTACTGGAGGAACGTAAGTTCCCCTACAAAACAATTAAATTCCTCGCTTCGAAACGTTCCGCCGGCACAGAGATCACATTCAACGGCACAACGCACACGGTGGAAGAACTGACGCCAGAGTCGTTCGAAGGGGTCGACATCGCCATTGGTAGCACGCCCGATGAAACCGCGGCTGAGTTCGCTCCCTGGGCGGTCAAAGCAGGCTGTATCGTCATCGACGAAAGTGGCTACTGGCGCATGAAGGAAGACGTGCCGCTGGTCGTGCCGGAAGTTAACCCCGAAGCCGTCCAGAATCACAAGGGCATCATCAGCAGCCCGAACTGCTCGACCACGCAGATGGTCGTCGCGATGAAGCCACTGCACGAAGCCGGCAAGATCAAGCGAGTCGTCGTTTCCACTTACCAGGCAACCAGCGGTGCTGGTGTTGTGGGTGAAGAAGACCTGGTCGAAGGTGCCAAGGCTGTTCTCAACGGCGAGTCGTACACGAACAAGGCCTTTGCCCATCAGATCGCTTTCAACTTGATTCCACAAATTGGTAGCGAGAAGTACGAAGGTTACACCTCCGAAGAAATGAAGATGGTGTACGAAACGCAGAAGATCTTCGGCGACGAATCGATCAAGGTTTGCCCAACCTGCGTTCGCGTGCCGGTGACCAACTGCCACAGCGAAACGATCATGGTCGAAACCGAGCGTCCGATCTCGCCAGCCGAAGCGCGTGAGCTCTTCGAGAAGACCGACGGCATTACGGTCGTCGATAATCTCGGGGCAGGGGAGTACCCCATGCCGAAGGACTGCAGCAACAAGAACGACGTTTTCATCGGTCGTATCCGCAAGGACATCTCCTGCGAAAACGGCCTGACGTTCTGGTGCGTGAGCGATAACCTGCGTAAGGGTGCCGCGACCAACGCTGTGCAGATTGCGGAACTTCTCGTTCGCAGCCAGGCCGCCGTCTAACATCAGGCGGGTGCCATGGAATCTACCGAGCATGCGGCGGCCAAATCTCCCGGCCGCTGCATCAAGCTGACGGTTGCCTACGACGGCACCAACTATCAAGGCTGGCAGCGTCAGCCAACCGGTCCCACCATTCAAGCGGCGCTCGAAGCCGCCATCAATAGCATCGCTCAAGAAGAAGTCCACATCTCAGGCAGTGGACGAACCGATGCCGGCGTGCACGCATGGGGACAGGTCGCCAGCTTTCACACCAAGTCGAAGATGCCGGCGGATGTCTTTCGTAAGGCGCTCAATGCGACGCTCCCTCACGATATTGTCGTGCGGCACGCGTGCGATGTGCCCACCAGCTTTCGGCCCATCAACGATGCCATCTCGAAACGTTATCGTTACGTACTTCAGCCAGGTCGCATCAACGATCCGTTTTCACTCAAGCATGCCTGGTTCGTGAAACGCGTTCTCGATGTGGAAGCAATGCAGCAGGCCGCCCAGGCACTCATTGGCGAACACGACTTCGCCGCGTTCCAAGCGACCGGATCGCCGCGTCAGTCGACGGTTCGTACTATGCTGGATGCCACCGTCAAAGTTCACGACGCCGACGAACGCAAGAAGATCTTCATCGAAGTCGAAGCGACTGGCTTCTTGTACAACATGGTCCGTATCATCGCTGGTACTCTGGTCGATATAGGGCAGGGGAGGCGCACTGCAGATTCGATGGCCGCTACCATCGCTTCGTGCGATCGTCTGCAAGCCGGCATGACGGCTCCGGCGCATGGACTATACTTGCTTGAAGTCCATTATCCTTCGCATCACTAAGTTTCTTAGAAGGCCAATTATCTAATGCGTGTTGCTCATGTGATTACCCGAATGATCATCGGCGGCGCGCAAGAGAATACGCTTTATAACTGCCTGGACCTGGTGAAAGAGTTTGGCGACGACGTTCTGCTGATTACCGGGCCCAGCGAAGGCCCTGAAGGGAATCTGCTCGAGCAAGCGCATGCCCAAGGGGTGCCGATCCAAACGCTGCCCAACCTGGTCCGAAATATTCACCCAGTCACTGACTTCAAAGGCTACCAGGAAGTCAAAGCAGCGATCAAAAAGTTTCAGCCTGACGTCGTGCACACGCACAGCGCGAAGGGGGGCATGCTGGGGAGAAGGGCGGCCACTGCGCTCAAGGTACCAGCCGTCATTCACACCGTTCACGGCGCGCCGTTTCATCCGTATCAGTCGACGCTCGCACGCAAGTTCTTCATTACTTGCGAGCGATACGCGGCGATCCAATGCCATCAGCTGGTCAGCGTCGCCGATGCCATGACCGATCTGCTGGTCGAAGCAAAGGTCGCCCCGCGCGAAAAGTTCGTCACGGTCTACAGCGGCATGGAGGTCGAGCCATTTTTAGAGAGCAGGGGACTCCGCGACGAAACGCGTGACCAACTCGGCATTCAGCCAGACGACGTGGTGATCGGCAAAATCGCTCGTCTGTTCCACCTAAAGGGGCACGAGTACGTAATCGAGGCCGCGAAGGATGTCGTTGCCAAGTGCCCGCAGGCCAAGTTTCTTTTCGTCGGCGATGGGATCCTGCGCGAAAAATTCGAAGGCATGATCGCCGAGGCAGGGCTGACCGATCATTTCATTCTGGTTGGCCTGGTGCCACCGAAAGAGATTCCGAAATACATCTCGGCCATGGACGTTCTCGTGCATACCAGTCTGCGGGAAGGGCTGGCTCGGGCGCTTCCACAGGCCCTGTTGAGCGGCAAGCCGGCGGTCAGTTTTGATATCGACGGGGCACGAGAGGTCGTGTCCACCATGGAGACCGGATTCTTGCTTCCACCAGGGGATACGACGGGGCTGACGTCCGCTTTGATCCAACTGTGCGAAGATCCCGCCCTTCGAGAGAAGCTGGGCGAAGAAGGCCGCAGACGTTGCAGCCAGGTATTCCCGCACCAGGTGATGACCCGCCGACTACGTGAAATCTACCAGGAAGTGCTCCGCCGAAATGGCCGAGAAGTGGCCTAACCTGGGGAAACCATTGCGGTTACGGTAGATGTGCCGCTAGTTCACTCTTTTGAAACCTCGATGATTAGGGTAAGATTAAGAGGATTGTCGATCCGATAGGCTAAGGGAACAAATAGGGGCAAATCCTCCTCACGGATAATCTCATCGGTGTCTACCGCAGGAAGAAACTATATCGGTCCGTACCGCCTGATACGCATGCTGCGCGCAAGTAAGACGTGTCAGGTATGGGAAGCCATTCACGACTTGGACAAACGCAAGGTCGTCATCAAAACGCTTCGCGAGAACTACATTCGCGACAAAGCCGAAATCAACTCGCTGAAACACGAGTTCACAGTCGCCGGCAAGTTTGACCATCCTTTCGTCATTCATGTTTTCGAGTTCGACAACTTCCGCGGTACCGCGTATCTCGTTCTGGAGTTTGCCATCTCGCGAAACATGAAGATGGCCATTCGAGAAGGGGTCGAAGAACTCGCTTATTGGACGCCCAAGATTATTGAAGAGGGTGCCCAGGGCCTCGGCTACATGCACGAACAAGGTTGGGTCCACTGCGACGTGAAGCCCGACAACTTTCTGCTCGACACCGAAGGCAACTTGAAGCTCATCGACTTTTCGATCGCGCAGAAAAAGAAGAGCGGCATCGGCAAGCTCTTCGGCGGCTCGAAAGTCAAAGGCAACGTCCAAGGCACCCGCAGCTATATGTCGCCTGAACAGATACGCGGGGTGGCATTAGACGACCGTGCTGATATCTATAGTTTCGGCTGTACGGTATTTGAACTGATCTGCGGCAAGTTGCCCTATACGGCGACCAGTCCCGATCACTTACTCGATAAACATTTGCGAGCCGGCATCCCGTCACTGCAAGCCGCCAACGACAACGTCACGCCCGAGTTTTCATCACTCGTCGAACGGTTGATGGCGAAGAATCCGAAGCAGCGTCCTGACACCATGAACGATGTCGTGCGACTGCTGAAGAGCACCAAGATTTACAAGATTCCACCCCGCAAGCCAGCCGCACTTCTCGAACGAGAAAAAGCCGGCACGGCCAGCGGAGATGATTCCACCTCGACGTCAGGCGAATAATCCTAGCTTCGCTTAGCGTCCCATCCCATTAATTGCCTGGAGCACTGAAAGCTTTCATGAGCACCTCGATCTATCTCGACTTTGAACAGCCGATCGAAACCCTCGAGAACAAACTGAAAAAGCTTGAGGCCGAGAAGAACGACTCGCCGGAACACCACGACGAGATCCGCAGCGTTCGTAAGCAACTCACCGATACCATTCGTGAGATCTACAGCGACCTCTCGCCATGGCAAACCGTGGAAGTCGCTCGCCATCAAAAGCGACCTCAGTCGGCCGACTACTTGAACCTGGTGTTCGACGAGTTCGTCGAGCTGCATGGTGATCGCAAGTTCGGTGACGACCGCGCACTACGAACGGGCTTCGCCAAACTCGATAAGCACAAAGTCATGTTCCTCGGTCACTTCAAAGGACGCGACTTGAAGGAACGCAGCGAGTGCTACTTCGGTTGTGCCAACCCTGAAGGCTACCGCAAGGCGATCGAAAAGATGGAGCTGGCTGAGAAGTACAACCTTCCGGTCATCGCGTTCATCGACACTCCAGGCGCGTACCCAGGTATCGGCGCCGAAGAACGCGGCCAGGCCATGGCCATTGCCGATGCCATGTTCGCCATGTCGCGATTGAAGACCCCGATCATCTCGGTCGTCATCGGCGAAGGTGGTTCAGGCGGCGCACTGGGCATCGGTGTCGCCGACCGAACGGCCATGCTGCAGCATGCTTACTACTCGGTGATCAGCCCTGAAGGTTGTGCTGGCATTCTGTGGAAGAGCCACGAGTTCAAAGCCAAGGCCGCCGAGGCCCTGAAGTTCACCTCGAAGTACCTTCCCAAGTTCGGCATCGTCGACGACGTGATCGAAGAGCCACTCGGAGGTGCCCACCGTGACCATCACCAAATGGCTGCTCGCTTGAAGATGTACCTAGTCAAAACGGTCAACGAACTAATCGCCAAACCGACCGACGAGCTGGTCGAAGGCCGGTACGATAAGTTCCGCCAGATGGGCATGTTCCTGGAGCGCGAACTGGAGACCACCGAAGGCGAACCAGCGAGCTAAATCGAAGCCATCCCTGGCAACGAAATTCATCACCAGATCAAGCCGCCACGAGGCCATCTCGCGGCGGCTTTTTCGTTTCGAAATTGGGTCCGCTCAGAGAGGCTTTCTGACCGCGTTTGGACCCAGGAGCCGACCATCGATTTGGGATGCGATTAGGAGCGATCCTGGGAGACCAATTTCAGATAATTGGCAATGAAGTTCATGAAAGAGCAGGCACGTGCTCAAAGCATAAATCCGAGACCGCCGGCGAGCGAAATCGAAGCCAACTCTGGCAACGAAATTCATCATCCGAACCGGCCGTCGCGAAGTGATCTCGCGATGGCATTTTCGATTCGAGATCGGACTCGCTCACAGACGCTTTCTGGCGGCGGCTGGACCTGGGAGTCGGCCGTCGATTCCTTAAGCTCTTAGAAGCGATCCTGAGAGATGATCTTCACGCGTCTGGCAATGAAGTTCACAAGAGAGTAGGGCTCAGCGAGACGAACCAGGCGAATACCCCCGTCTCCATAGAACCCCCACTACAACGTCCGATAATGTTTGTTATGTGCGGTTCGAGCCCTATTTTTACAGGGTTTTAGGCATTCCCCGGTTTTGAGCTACTTCTACCCTGACGTTGCTGATTTGCCACTTAGTACCGCGGCTGCGTTGGGTAATATGGCTGGCCGTTCTGCATCGGGTACGGCGTCTGTTGTTGCGGCTGCACGTACTGCGGATAGTAGCTGCCGCCCTGCTGCTGCGGCGAAGGAATGTTCATTTGCGGTGGATAATATCCTGGCTGCTGCGGTGGCTGATACTGGCCGGAATATTGCTGCCAATTCGTCTGCACATTCTGTGGGTTTTCGATCGACTGATTCACGAAATTCTGGAACTGCCCTGCCTGGTTCTGAACCTCGTTTTGGATCTTATTTTGGATCTGGTTCTGCACATTATTCTGGAAGTTCTGGAACTCGGTCTGGAGGTTGAAATTGGCCGGATCGATCGACACTCCATCACCTCCCGAAGAGCCATTTCCCGTGTCGGCAAACCACTCCGGATTCTGGCCGTTCACACGCTGGTTATATCGCTCGATAAATGGCCCCACGACCTCGTTCACTTCGGCCGGCATGACCCCATGCAGATTGTGGATTGTTTTGGTGATGTAGAACCCTGATTTCGACTGCACGATCTGCTGGCGACTTTCATCCTTGGTTAGGGCGACAGCGAACATCGTCACGATGATGCATAGAAGCACACCTTTGACGAAACCAAGTCCGGCACCGATCTGACGGTCCCATCCTTTGAGCTCGAAGTTGTTCAGCGTCTTGTTGATCATCGAGAAGACAACCCAAATGATCAGCGACGTGGCCATGTACAGCCCCAGCATCGCAGCGGTGGTTCCCCAAGGCGGTTGAAGACCTAGCGCGTTGGCGACTGGTTCGCGAAGTTGCATCGAGACGAAATAGCTAGCCACGAGTGATGCAAAGGATGCGACTTGCCAGGCCATGCCTTTGTACAAACCCCACAGGATCGCGCCTGCGAGTATTGCCAGCATGAGGAAATCGTATGCAACCATGTTTCGCTATCCATAGCTCAAGAAAAAACTTCGCCCCAGAAGTCGCACGAGTATACGCACGATGGGCGGAAAGCCGAAGGTCAGTTTCTGGCACTGCTAGCGGGCGAGTGAAAGATGATCTGGAAACCAAACCCACGCTTCAGGTACAAGTGCCGAACTTCCGTCCTGCCGCGCGCGTAGTGCACTGGCAGGGGGGCGCACCAAAATTTTTTTGAGGCAGAGGATCCATGGCCGATTTCAATACGCACATCTCGACCAGCACAGCAGTCGGCGTTGGCGTTGGCATCGCAGGCTACTTCATACTCGATACGCCTGAGCCCAGTCGGATCATCACGTGCATGCTGGGTGCAGGCCTCTGTAGCCTGGCTGGTATCTTGCCTGACTTGGACTCCGGTTCCGGTCGACCACTTCGTGAAACAAGCAACGTGCTGGCAGCGGTCGTTCCCATGCTGATGGTCGATCGCTGGCAACACATGGGGCTCTCGGCCGAAGCGATCGCCCTGGCAGGGGCCTTGGTTTATATCACGATCCGTTTTGGTGTGGCTGAGATCTTCAAACGTTATACCGTGCACCGCGGCATGTGGCACAGCATTCCGGCCGCCGTCTCGTGTGCCCTGTTGGCATTCTTGGTCGTCTCCGGTGAGAACCTCGACGTCCGCATCTTCAAGAGTGCGGCCGTCTTCATCGGCTTCATGGTTCACTTGATCCTCGACGAGATTTGGTCCGTCGAGTGGAAGGGGGCTCGCATTCGATTGAAGAGCTCTTTCGGTACGGCGATCAAGTTCTGGTATGGCAAGAGTCTATGGTCGAATGTATCGACTTATGGCAAGCTCATCGTACTTGTCGTTGCGGCCGTGGGTGACCCACTCCTGATGGAACATTACAAGTTCCATCCATCGCATGACCATGAGCCTGTCCCGACGCAGCAGATTGCCACGGACCCACCACCGACCATTCAACGGTAAGCACTCTCGTGTCCCCTTTCACTCGAAGAGAGAGGGGACACGATCTAAAGAATCTTACTGCTATCGAGCATCACTGTGACCGGTCCATCGTTCACGAGATGGACCTTCATATCGGCTTGAAAAATACCCGTCTCGACCGTCACGCCCTGCTCGCGGATTCGGCTCACGTACGCATCGTACATCGCCGTGGCCTCTTCCGGTTTTGCCGCACTGATAAAACTGGGCCGGCGTCCCTTGCGGCAATCGCCCAGTAGTGTGAATTGGCTGATCGCCAAGATGCTGCCGCCAACGTCCAGCACACTGCGGTTCATCTTGCCATCGTCATCCTCAAAGATCCGCAGGTGAATTGTCTTTTCGACCAGATACTTCAGGTCGGCTTCGGTATCCCCCTGGGCTACCCCGAGAAGAACGACCAGGCCTTGATCGATCTGACCGACAACCTGGCCGTCGACTTTCACGTGGGCTTCCAGAACTCGTTGAATTACGCCTCGCATCAGTGGCGCCCCCCAGCCCCGGTCATCACGGCCATTTGGTATGCCTCGGTCTGGTCGATTGCGTCCGGCACGATCGTCGTCGGTGATAGCAACTGGCTATTGGGCGAAACGCCATCTCGCACGCGGATCAAGTCGAGCGTCACCAGCGGCTTGCGCTGATTCGGCTTGATCGACTCCCACTGAATACGATGCGGAAAGCCTGAGGCGGCATCCAGCAGCAAGCTGGCCCCGTTGGCTTGTTCATTGAGAAAAGGAATGATTGGTGGTCGGCTCTTGGCTCCGGCCCTTTTCGCCCCTCGTACCAGTAGCAACTGACGCTGCCCCTGCATGACCTGCTCGACCGAAGTGAACTCGTAACTTTGCTGCATGCGCCAGATCAAATGAGCGATGCCGGCCCGCGGCATTTCGTCATGCGTGTTTGCCAGATCTTTGAGACGCACCATCGAGGCCGACTCTTCGACACTGGTCTTCCACTGCGACCAGACGACCGGTTCGCTTGCCAGCATCGCTTGCTGAAAGAACATTGGCGACGCGGGGTCCGTACTCTGCAGAATAACCCCATGTCGCTGCATCGGCCCGCTGCCCGACTGCGTGTACTCTCCGATCCCTTGCAAGGTGTGCTGAAACAGGTGAACCTGCCAGCGGACATCGGCGGTTAAGCCGTCGACGTGCTGCCAACGTGTAACGACATTCTTCAAAAGCAAATCGATATCGAGCCCCAGACGGTTACCCGCGGCGGCAGTCCCCCCTGCCCCGATTCCGCTGGCATTGCTGTCGCGTAAACGCTGCGAGGCGTAGCCCAGACCAACGCCAACGGCTAGCAGTGCTACCGCGATCAAGGCTGTTAATTTGAATCGATTATCTTTCATGGCAAGGATTTGCCGGTTTTCCCAAAGAATCCTGTCCTGCCGCGCCGAACATAAATGGCAACAGGGATAGTCTTGCGCTCGAGTCGTGCGTGGCATGGATGCCAAATTGACGGCTGCGATTGTAAGGATTTCCTTGAGGCCGGGTCCACGTCAGTCGGTGAGGTTCTTTGGAACCGTTGGCGGCGTTGCCCTTAACCGCTCGCAACCATTGGTCACTTACGAATACCTGAGAGGATCTCCGCTCTTGCCATGGAGAATGCCGCGATGGCGCGGCAGCAAGGGTTTAGTGAGGGGGAAATCATGAAACAAACTTTGTGGATGTGGACCTTGATGCTTCTGACTGCTGTTGCCGGTACCGGCTGTCAGCATGTTGGACACCAGGCTGCTGGTGGTTACAACTTGCCACCGGCTCAGCAACTGCGTCATCCTGGCCCAGGCGTCGATGGCCCTGGCCCAGGTGTTCTGGCACCTCCGGCAATTGCTCCGGTTTCTGCCATGATGCCACTGGAAGGTGGAATCCCACCGATGCCAGCTCCAAGCTGGACCAGCCAAGTGCTGTTCGTCTCGCCAGACGGCATGCAGGTTAGCTGGGACATTGGTGGAATCGGCATGTATGACTCCGACCCACGGATCGTGCCGTTCTCCAAGAACTTCCCACAAGGCGGTATCTATCGCCTGAAGATCACCAACATCGAAGGCCAACCAGGCGTCGAGCTTTACCCGACGTTGGAAATCGGTTTCGCCACGCCGCGTACCGAAGCCTTCCTGGCTCACAACGCCATTCCTGTTCAATTCACCGAAGACGACTTCGCTCAAGTTCGTAGCGGCACTTACGTGACCAAGGTCATCTACCTGCCAGATCCGAACTACCAAGAGCTGGCCCTGGCCAATGTCGAAACGCTTGTCTCGACTCGCTTGGACCCAGGCGTCGACCCGATCGTCGAAGCTGACCGTCGTGGCTCGATCATGGCTATCGTTCGCCTCGGTAACAAAGACCTGGAAGTTCCAGGAGAAGACTTCGAAGGCATGATGGCTGGTGGAATGCCTGTCGGTATCCCAGCTGCCGGTGCTTACTGTGGTCCTGCTCCTGGCATGGGTCCTGGTGCCGCCGCCGCTGCCGGCCCTGGTGCTGGTCCTGGCCCATACGTTGCCGGTGTCACGGCTCCGATGTACGGCATGCCAACTACGGGTACGCCAATCGGTCTGCCTGGCCCACCACACATTCCACTGGGTGGTCCTGCTGGATTGCAGAAGCACGTGATCAAGAATCACACGCACATGCACATCCCTGGCCCAACGCCAAAGGTTGCTGTTCACGTCAAGCAGCGTCCTGGCATCAGCTACCCACAGCCGCCAAACCGTGCTTGGATTACCGAAGAGAACATTCATCCTTCGCCTAATCTGAAGCAGCCTTACGGCGACATGCATCAGCATGTTCCACCAGCAGGCGGTGGCTACTACGACGCTAACGGTCAGTGGTGCCCGGCTCAGTAAGCCGCCTAGTGACCAAATCTCCATGGCAATGGAACAGGGTCGCGGACATGATTCCGCGACCCTACTTCCATGCCGGAGAAGAAGATCAACCAGGCCCGGAAGGCATTCAGCCAACATCATTCCAAGGCCCCAATCATTAAGTCCCCCCGACCTCACGCAGACCTTCAGGGAAGAAGATCGCCGTGAAACGAAATCAACTGCAAAAGCTCTTGCTCATCGCCGCCTTCGTGGTGCTGGCCGCCGCGAACATCGCCAAGGCTCAATCGGGCCTGGTGCCTCTGTATACCGAGCGCCTGAATCCTGGCACGATTGGCCAGTTTCAGAACCTCAAGGGACGCGGCATCCCGGGTTACTCGCAGCCCATCAAGATGGTGCTGCCTGAAGGAGCCCACGTGGCCCCTGTCGTTGGCGGTGTATTCGCCGATGATCAACCGGCTCCACAAACCTACGGCTGTCTGATCGGGGCCGTGTATCGCTTTCGCATTACGCAGATCCCCTTCCGCCCTGGTGCCGAGCTGTTTCCCAGCGTGGAAGTGATCGACCGCACCTATCCGCCGGCCGGCATGGAACTGCAATTCCCGATTCCGATTCATATCACGCAGGAAGAACTTCAGTTCGCACTCGAAGGCAAGTTCGTTACGCGTGTGATCTACTTGGAAAACCCACGCACCGCGATTCCCAATGCTTACGAACCTGGCTTCCAGCCGTGGTTTGAAGTCGAGCCTGGCACCGACCCGGTTGTCACTGCCGATTCGCTTGGTCGACCGGTCGCCATCTTGAGACTTGGATCGCGACGACCAACCGTCGAAGACGTTCCTGGCGAGTTCACTTACCAATCACCGCCGATCCAATTGTTCGGCAATCCTCCCCCTGCCCCACAAGGCGGCGTTGAAATTCCTCTGGGACCAGGCCCCATGGCAGGCGTCCCCGTAAACGCGTTGGCTCCCAAGCCACAGCCTCGCACGGCATTTCAACAGCGGGAAGAAAACGTTCGCCGCAATACGGCTCCCTGGCCTATGCAGCCACAGTACATGGCACAGCCCGGATATCCTTCGCAGCGATAGACCGACGGAACCACGATCGATGAAACACAACTTTGCCTTTCGACAATTCGTCACGCTGACCTTGCTGGTCGCATGTGGTTCTGTTTTTTCTGCTTGCTCGCTTAACCGACAAGCCAAGCAGCAGGAAGAGGCCCCGCTCAAGCCCGAAGCCGGCGTCACGTTCAACGAGCCGCACGTGCCAGAATACGACTATGCTTCGGCCCCCTCCCCTGCCCCGGTTCAATCGGCAGAAAACACGGGGCTGAACGGCGTGCCGGAATTCCAATCGCGTTACCAGGGTCAGCCTTACCAGGCCCCGACCAACACCGCGACCGCACCGCAGTACAACACACCGAACACTATCCAGCGGACTTCCGCTGAAATGCCGATCGAAGGCCAACTGGCTGCCGCTCAAGCTCCCATCCAGCAGGTGAACTACGCTTTTCCGCGTGGTCGAATGATGCCTCCGTGCGGACCTGGCTGCCGACATCCTCGTTCGATCAATCAATATGGTGAAACGCTCGGCAACTGTCAGGCTTGCGGCGCCGCAGGCATGCCTTTTCAAGCAGGACCTTGCTGGCCCGAAGACGAGTACCTGTACGACGGTGGCGATCGTAACATCCATGCCGAGATCGACGGCGAGTTCGGCGTGCACGGCCTCGACATCGAAGACACCATCGGCCATTACGACACCCTCGACGGCAAGCGTATCGTCACGCCTAGTAACCGCGTCTGCATTTACTCGCCTCGCTTTGCTGCTGTGCGTAAAGTCGCTGGGGTAAACCAGGAAGTCCTCGGTCGACAGATCGCCGGTATCGATGCTGATCTGCAGCTGATCAACCAACAGCAAAACGGCACGCCGGTTGGCATGGTTCAACCGTTGGCACTTCGCGGCCAGATCGGCGGCAAGAATGCGAACGCTTTGACCGAAGACCTGCCGCCGCTGATGGCCCACAACTGGCAGAAGCCACATGAATTCATCGAAGAGTTCAAAGTCTACGAAAACCTCAGCCTGATCCGTTACGGCATCCTCGAACAAGGCGAAAAGCCGCGTCTGTCGCAGAGTCTGCAGAACGCCGTCACCTGGACAGAGAATCAGCAAGTTCAAGTCATCCTGGAAGGCCGCAAGGCTTCCGAGTTGATCGAAGGAGACCTACCGCACGAGTTCGTCTGGTCGGAAGTTCCTGGCGAACCTCGCCTGCGGGTGATCAAAGTCGCCGACAAGGGTGCTGCTGAAATCGGCGAGATCGTTGAGTTCACCTTGCGATTCGATAACGTCGGCACGCAGGTCATGGGCAACGTGACGATCATCGACAACCTGACTCCGCGTCTGGAATACGTCGAAGGCTCGGCTCAGTGCAACATCGATGCCCAGTTCCTCAAGCAGGCCAACGAAGCCGGCAGCGAAGTTCTCCGCTGGGAAATCCAAGACCCGCTGGCAGTCCAAGGTGGCGGTATCATCCGCTTCAAGTGTCGCGTGCGATAGTTAAGCCAGTTTGAAATGTTCAACCAGGAAGACGACGCTAAGTGTCGTCTTCTTTGTTTTCTTGCAGCCAGCGTTGATGGTGGGCTTCGCATGAGGGGCAAAACCGTCCCGAGAAGCTATCTTCCTCAGGTGCAGCGTCTCCCCAGAACTTCGCATTGGGAAACAATCTCTCAACCCATCGAGCCGAAGGTTCTACGAAAAACAGGTTCGAGGGGACCCGGTAGGGGAGCATCCTTTCGTGATGCATTCCGCAAAAATGCCTAGGGCCAGTGCTATAGGCATAGGGCAAAGCGCCGCACTTGGGACAGAAGCCATCGACGTATGACTCCGACTCCGTCATCGAACTGCACTCACAGGCCCCCAGTGTCGGCACTCCCGACTTCTCGGTTTGGTGTGACATGATCTTGAAGCGATGGGGCCGATAGTTGCATTGCGGACACCCCTTCACTTCGGAGTCGTCCCAGCGATACTCATGCCCACATTCCTTTTGGCAATACGCCAAGACTTCGACTTGGCCAAGTACCAGAGATCTCTTCTTACAACCGGGACAGGTAAACACCTCGCCCGGCGGTGGGTCAAAGACGGACTCTTCCGCATCCACATGCGACTCTTGTACTTCTTCCAGCATCGCGTTGACAAACGCATCGTGAACCGACTGCGTGAACGCCTTGCACTCTTCGTGCATCACGCGTTTCGATTCGGCCGATCGATCAGGCAAGTTCATATAGGCCTGGTGGCTGAAATGGTCGATGCGTTCTCGATCTTCTTCGGGCAGGGTCAGCTGAATGTCGGACAGTTGTGATTTGGCACTTGAGAAGACCGGGAACCACCATTGATGAAAGTGGTAACCAGAGCGAGCTTTCCGGGTTTGGTACCCGCACTCACACGTTGCCTGAACCAACTTCACGACGGCCTTGCTCCACGATCAATCACCACTACAAATCTAACCGGCTCACATAGAAGCAGGTTATCCCCAGCATCACGCAGATGAAAATCAAATTGTGCACGACTGGCATGACGATGTTGTCGGCCATGCGGACTTCGCGCAGGTCACCTGTCGATTGGGGACCTTGGAACGAACTGGTCGATTCGTCAGTGACCAGGTATTTCAGCAGGTTATTGAGTTCGCCTGGCTTGGGAAAGACGTAATAGATCGGCTGAATCACCCAGTCGTAACTGAATCGCCACCAGTCGGAGGCCGGCCAATAGGTCTCGAGCGTTTCGCCGGTAGACAAGGAACGCACGCGGACACGTGTCTTGTTGTCGGCAAAGGCGAGCTTATCCTCATCGAAGGCAATCGCCGAGGAGTCGCTATCGATGCGACTCCCCTCCCCTGCCTCGACGTCATACAGCCACAATGCTCCGTCATGAAACAGCACCGCAATGAATTTACCATCGGGACTAGTTTCCAGCGCGCTCGGCGGCGTATCGCCAGCAGGCCGAAAGCTCTTTTGAACTTCAAGCGTCTGGGCGTCGCGCAGCTCGATGTGACCTTGCTCGTCGGCCACTACAGCCAGCTTACCGGTCAGGCCCACCACCGTTCCCCCTTCCCCCTCTCGTTTGACCTCAGTCGCGACGACGTATCCTTTTTTCGGATCACGCTGGAGAAGGTAAAGCGATCCTTGGTTCTCGATCAGCAGCCGACCGGACGCCGGATCGATCGCGGCGGCAAACGGCGGAAAGTACGGTACGCCTTCATTGGGACCGAGTCGTTTGAACGCATTGTTGCCTCCGAGCGGAATATCAAAACCCAGGAAGTTGGCCTTCTTCTGCGTACCGTCTCCTTCGTACAGAAAGACACCTGCCGAGCTGACGACCAGGACGTTATCTTTCGCATCCTGCAAGATCCACGAGGCACCGGTCGGCGGGCCGGGCCCTTCTTCAGGGACCCAGTTGCCAGACCACTTCGCCGTCAGGAACGATGCACCACCGCCACCCATGCGGCGACGTGGTCCGCCTCCGGTCGGCTGCTGAAGGTACATCATGCTCTTGGAAGGCGCATGGTAGATCGGACCGATCAAGATCGACTGCATGGCGAAGTTCTCAGGCCCGCGCCGTTCGCTTTGCAGCACTACCTCCCACGCATCCTGGCTTTCGTTCCACTGCACGAACTGCCCTACCTGGGTCACGCCGACCAGCCCTTCGTCCGTCTCGACCAATCGCACCAGCCGCGTCGGGTTGATAATGAAGGGCTCGAAAACCGATGTCTTCAAGAAGCCAATTCCGAAACAGGCATAAAAGAAGAGTACCGTCACCACGATCGAAACGATCGAGTTTCGCCACATCACGCCGGCCAATACCGACACGCAGTAGTAGATTGCGAACTGAAACAAAAACACAGGGATGCACAGCAGCAGCGAATTGCTCCATATATCAAATCGCCAACCGACAATCAGCCACAACCCTACCAGGAAGTAGGTCACGCTTAACAGCACAAACGCACACCCACCCAGGTACTTGGCCAGAATCAACAGCGAACGCGAGATCGGCTTGCTCAGCAGAAGATCGATCGCCCCCGGCTCAAACGTCCGCGGCATGATTGGCGCGGTGACCAGGATCGCCACGAAGATCGCAAACATCCCGACGAACACGTCGATGAAGCCCGTGAGCATGTACTTCACCGTCATGGCAAACATGTCTTGGGTGATTGGCAGCGGCAGCGGCTCCCACAGCAGTGGATAGGTTAAGTAAAGCTGCTCGGCCGGTACGTTACCCAGGTAAACCGGATACGCGTCGCGCATCAACAGGCGATTGAAGTACGAAAGATCGTCGCCGGTCAGCTTGTCAGGCCCCTGCTTGAGCAGCACCTTGGTCTCTTCACCCAGCCGAACATCCTTCCAGGCTACCTCGCTGTAGAAGTCCTTTTTGGTGAGCACATCGTTCAACCCATCGACCACGTCATTCACCTGGCCACCGGTAAACCTTGCGTCTTCCTTTGCATTGACCAACTCTTTAAGCGGTCCGCCGGCCAGCGAGACGATGCGTTTGCCGGGGTTCTCTCCTGCGGCATTGTCTTGGCGGCGCAGCTCGTTCACGAAGGAAGGAACGTCGCGGATACTCATGCGGTGCAGCGTGACCATCCGCTTGGTTTCGTAACCTAGTGGGGCGATCGCCAGAAGCACCAGCGTCAAGGCGAGCAGCAGAATGTACAGCACGCGGGAAACAAACGCTTCGTGAAAGGAATCGTAGATAACCGTCAAATAAGGTCGCATCAGGGAAGTCAGCTCAGGGTTTGAAATTAGTGCGAAGCGTGATTACTCGACCGATTCGGAAGAGACAATATTCAGGAAGGCATCTTCCAAGGTCGTGCGAAGCCGGCGCATTTCTAAGATGTCGATGTTCTTGTTTCGCAAGGCATCGACGCAGCGATTCAGTGCGTTCTGATCTTCGGCCGATACGATCACGCGAGCGAGGTGATCGCCATCGGTTTGCCACGGCTCGGTTTCGGCGAAGGTCAATGCGTACTGCATGTCGTCGAGCGAACCTTGCAGAACGAACTCAATCCTGGCATTAGGATGTTTGGTGATCTCTTCAATGGTACCGAGCTTCTGAACGCGACCCGCCGCCAAGATCGCGGCCTGATCGCAGACCATTTCGATCTCTTGCAATTGATGACTATTGAGAAAGATGGTCGTCCCTTCCTGCTGCAGTTCTTTCAGTAGCCGGCGAACATCGGCACGGCCTACCGGGTCGACGCCGTCCGTTGGTTCGTCCAGGATGAGCAGTTCCGGGTCATGCAGTAAGGCCTGAGCGATCCCGAGTCGCTGCTGCATCCCTTTGGAATACTTATGAACCGGCGTCTGCCCCCATTTCGACAGGCCGACTCGCTCCAGCAGGGATGGTCGCTTTTGGAGCACTTCGCGCCGGCTCAAACCACTCAGGCCGCCGTAGTAGACCATCGCCGCATTGCCGGTCAGGTGACGTGGAAAGCGATGGTGCTCTGGCAGGTAACCGACCTTCATGCGGCCGGCGCGATCACCTAATGGCCTTCCCAACATGTTGCCGCCACCAGAGGATCGCTTCACCAGGCCCAGAAGCACCTTGATGAGCGTGGTCTTGCCGGCTCCGTTGGGACCGAGCAAACCGAAGATGCAACCGCGCGGCACTTCGAGCGTTACCCCGCGGAGCGCGTTGACCTGTTTGCGTACGAAAAGACCTTCACGATACGTCTTATGAAGGTCGTGGACTTCGATGATGGAGTCAGACATGGGGTGCCGTAGCGGCCGGAAAACGACCAACAGATAAGGAACGAAAGACATCGATGGTAACCGCTTTACAGGGGTATACCAATTCGATTTCACATTAGCTTCACGTCATGTGCGTGAATTCAGATAGTTTCTCAGAAATAAGTCCGGACCGAAATGGCACGCCACTTGCAACTGCCTGATTCGGCAAATTGTGGTAATGCTTCCAGGCCCAGTGGATCGAGCAAACCCTCGATCCACTGGCCGAGAAGTTGGAACAAAATATGAGGTACTGAAAATGACTTTGTGGATCATCCTTTTGGTTGTCGTAATGTTGGTCGCCTTGAGTGGAGCAAGCTATGGCTACGCGTCGCGGCCAGCGGATGGCCCCTACCCTGTCTACACCGCACCACTTGGCGGTTTGGCAAGCCTTTTGCTCATTGGACTGGTCGTCCTGCTGGTGATGGGCATGGTGAATGGCTTTGAAGGATTCACCGTCGACCTGCCTACGATTACGGTCGACAACTAAGTTCGAAAAATAACCGCCCACCTCTCCCGGTGTGCGATCGCGATAAGAGGGATCAGCTCGAGCGTCCAGCTTGGCTCACCCTCACAAAAAAGGCCTGCACGATTAACCCTCGTGCAGGCCTTTTTTTATTAATCATCAGTACCGGACAATTGGTCTAACTTCGACCAATGTTGTCGGCATTCGTTCAGGGGTCGATGCGACTACCTCGTCTGGGAGCTCGCCGGCCGACCGGCGATGGTCCAGTGGGCAGCTTCCTCGCCTGGTGGGCCCAACCACTGCTCGATCACTTTCAGTGGCGGTACATCGTTCAGGTCGTCCCAATCTTGATCACTACTGACCGTCCACGCACTGGCTTCTTCGTCCAGCTCTTGCCAGGCTTCGCTGTAAGTTCGCATCTGATCGCTGCTCAGCTTCCACGAAAGGGGCGGATCGCTGTCCCCTCGGTAAGGAATCGACACGACCTTGAACTGAATCGGATACAGCCCCGGGCCTGTGCTCCGTGGCGAACTAAACGAATCATGGTGGTCGGCATGATCTGCGGGCGTAGGCGGGCAAGCTTCGCTACTAGTCGGAGAGGTCAGTGGTACTTCGTTGTACTTCGACATGCGGTGCCAGGCATTGCGTTGGGCCTGCATGCTGATCGGCGAGTTACTGGCAAACGCCGGCTGATCCGGATCGCTCGCTCCCCGACGATCTCCCTTCTTCTTCAGTTGGCGAATCACCCACATCACTTCTTGTTCGGTCAATGTACGATCTTGAAGCAGACCGACTTCTAAACGACCACGCTCGGCCTGCGAAGCACCGCGGACGTTGCTCAGTCCCAGCAAGGGACCAATCGTGGCATAGCTCAGTGCTTCGATCTGCCCGCCCGATTCTTCGATTTCCGGGTGGCCGTCACTCGTGCCGTAGTTGTCGATGTTGATCATCAGAATTCGATCGAAGGGACGCTGGCTCGGCGGCAGCGTGCTGAAGCGATCGATCAGTTGGCTGATCGATTCCAGCGCGGTCATGATGCCGTCGTTGTCGGCGTAAGCCCCATCGCCCATCCGGACCGACGGCATGATGCCGTGTCCCTCTTCGCTCAGACCAGGTCGGCTAATCGGCGTGACGTAAGGAAAGGAAGCCGACAGGCGAACGGCCGTGGAGATGTTCATATCCAAGTCGTTCTGACGCAAGTCGAACGCACACGTATGCTCGTTGCAGATCAGGTCGCTCGAGTGTGTGTCCTGCGAATCATTACGAATCGCCGTCGACCCCAACAGCACACGTCGGCCCGACTTCACATCGGTCGCGTTGAACACCATCACCGGCATCTGACCATTACGCGCCTGAATGCCCCAGTCGCTCAGACTCGGCGAACCTCGCTCGCCGGTGCGGAGTGTGAAGTCCCAGAAACGTTCGATAGCCGTTCCTCGATCGTACGGGGTCAGTGGCAAGAGATCATGAAACGTGGCCGCAAAGAAGATCGGCTCCAAGCACGAAAGCTTGGCTCGCTCGCGAACTTCGTCCATCGAGACCTTGCTCCTGGGGGAACTAATCGCATCCATGTAATACATCGAACCGACGCTTCCGCCGGAGACCGAACTGATCATTCCCAGCGATTGTCGAAACGTATCAGGCCAGCGCTGGTCCAATCGCGTTAAGACTTCCGCCGACCAGGCCGCCGCATGGATACCACCACCTGGCGCGGTCACTACAATCAACGTGCGTTGGTCACGCTGCCGCGGGTCGTGCGATCGGCTGACCGGGATATGCTTCGCTTGAATCGCTTCGACGAGGGTTGGGCTCTTCCAACGCGCCATTTCAACTTGAAACTCGTAGTCGCGTGAAAGGAACAAGGCCAACGCAAATGCAGATGCCGCCAGCAAGGTCGACACGCGAAAACGATCCAGCCAGAAAGCCATACCGGAAGCGAACGTGGAAAGGATCGCTACAACCAAAGCAAAGTGCCCCAGCGTCGGAATCACCTTGGCCAAGTTGCTACCGGGAAACACGACGTGATCGAAGATCCCCAATGCGAAGGTCATCACCAGCAACAGGAACAACAAGAGAGCCAACTCCAAGTGACCGGCCAGCGGACGCTCGACTCCTCTGGGATCTTTGATCGAGTAGCCTGGCCCGCGCACCATTCCGATGCGGGCAAGAAACACGGCGATTCCCTTAGGTAGCTTGGCGACCTCGTGCGGGTCGTTCAAAAGCTCGTCATGGACGTGATGCAGGCATTCGAACGGGAAGATCCCTCTTAGTGGTACGACGCCTGGTAGAACGTACTTGCGGAGAAAGCTTAGAAGCAGCAGCACGACGGTTGCGATAAGCCCACCGACGATGAATCCGCCGTAGAGCTCTTCCGCGGTAATCAGAGCCGTGTTTACCCGCAGGTTCAAGTCGGCCACCATCGTGAGTGCCGGCATCGGTAATAAGACCCACAGTAGCCACAGCCAGCCAGGCCAGCCTGCCCCGCGTCGTCGTGACGATTCCATCAAGTCACTCAGTTCCCGCGGCTGGCGATCGGAGCGTTCGCCGGAGAGTTGATTCCACCAGGTAAAGCGTTCAGGCCCATGAGCCAAGCCGATGCGGATCTGCAAGATGAGCAGTGCAGCGGTCACATACCAGGAGAACGAACCCAAGATCGCCTGCGAGAAGCTGTCGATCAGCAGACCGTTTTCCATCAACAGCGGCAGACCAAATCGCGACACGGGAACGATGGTCAACAACAAGACCAACGCGCCGATCGAGAAACGACATCCGCTCGAGAAGTTGAAAAAGTCTGCGAGTTGCTGCCGCGAATAACCCTGCCGCTTCTGGGACATCCTGCCTACTCCCCTTCCTTGAATCTCCAACAAGGCCCCCTGCCCTGCTGCTTGCACGCCTGCGGTGGCGCGAAACCTATTGTCCTACCTTCCTTATCGGCAACCTGGTGAAAGATTGACGATTTTGCGTGTCCGTCCAGTCAGAGTTTTTAGAGAATTTATGCCACCAACGGCCACCGAAATCGCTAGCAGTGCAGCCAGCCGACGGTATGCTGAAGCAATACTCCTCATCCCTTCGAGATCGCCCCCAATGATAGTCCAAGAAGAAGACACCGGATTTCATGTCTGGCGAGACCACCATCGCAACGCCCCAGGCTTGGGTGTCGCCAGCGACCGGCTCGAGGCCTGCATGACCTACTACCGCGAAGGCGGCTTCCGAGGACTGTTCGGCCACCCAGAGTTTGGCTTTCAGCAAGACAATCTCGATTTCCTGACGCTGGCGAAAGACGTTCAGTGGCTGTGGTTCTGGGATATCAACCTGAAAAACATCGACGCGTTGTACGAGCTCGACCAGATTCATTACATGGGCATCCATCCCAAGCGGCCCGGCATCGACTTCCAGCGTCTCCCTTCTCTGAAGACCGTGTTCAATCATTGGATTAAGAAGGACGTCGGAATTACCCAGTCCAAAATCACCGAGTACGACCTGTGGCACTACAAGCCGACGTCTAAGTCGTTCGAAGGTCTCGAAATCCCCAGCGGAGTGAAACGCCTGGAAATCACCTGGGCCAATCCAGCCAGCCTGGAAGGCTTGCCGGTGATGAAGAAACTGAAAGAGTTACAGCTTCATCGGTGCCGAAACCTGTCGGATCTTTCAGCACTACCGCGCATCGCTCCGAATCTTCAAAAGCTTCTGACAACGACCTCTTCCAAGATCGACAGAACGACCGGCGTTCTCGAACACCCCAAGCTGAAGATGGCCTTGTTCGATGGAGAGTTTGTCATCGGTGGCCTAGACGAGTAGCCAACGGGCCAACCGCACCACGATCTGGAACAGGAAGAGATGAATCCATCTAAGTTCAGCCGCGAGGCCTACCAGATGTTCCCAAGCCTGGACGAGAAACTAAAGAAGAACGCCGTGGTCTTCTCGCTGGAGAAGCAAAGCTGAATCGTTCTGACAGTTAACGGTTCTACGCGCTTGCGTTTCTTCTAGAGAGTCTGCCTCACTCCGAAATTCCCCATAGGAGATGCCCCTTGATTTTTTCCCAAGTACAACAACAACCGTTTTTTCTTTGGTTTCTGCAGAACAATTACAGCCTGATGCTGCTGCTAATGGCCATCTTGATTTCGCTGGTAGGGCTTTTTCTCTGCTTCATTCCCAATCGCATTGCGAGCATCATTCTGGTCTTTGTCTCGTTTCTACCAGGCGTGCTGGCTCTTGGGCTGGTCTACTGGGCGGCTGCTGAGTTCTCGGCTTTGGCAAGCTCGCAGGCAGCACCCGAGCCAACCGAATTCGCCCGAGTCATCAGCCAGGCGCTTGCCTCGGGGTTCTGTGGACTGCTGGCGACTTTGATCCCCATGCTGATTGCCATCATCGCGCTAGTGCGATCGACGAGTGAGAAACGTCCGCATGTTGAGCAGATCGACCAGCCCTAACGCGGCAAGCCGAACAAGAACCCGCCGCAATGCAACACGATTGGCGTATTGTATTGCGTGCGTCTCGGTGGTTCGATCGGGCGAATTCTCAACGTCGGCCGCTCAAGCGTTTGCTCGTTAGCGAACGCCGGGAGCACCTGGGTACCAGGGAGGCAACTCGGTCGCTTCCTCATCAAACACGTTTAGCACGTCTTGGTCGACGTGTCGCTTGTTGATGATGATCGTATAGACGTGGTGCTCGAACCAGTCGTCGTAAAGCGTCCACGTCCCCTTATCCCCCTTCTTTTCACCCCAGCTGTTTTCAACCAGCCATTTCAGTGGCTTTCCATCGCGAACGTCCACGCCCATAAGCACCATGGCGTGATTCGATCCGCCATCACGCATCTTCAAACGATCAGCCCGACTGACCTGGGTGTCGATTCCAAACAATGGGTCATAGTCGAATAAGCGGTGAGCCATGAGCCCCAGTTCGGTTGACTGATCTTTGCCAACATCTGCGGCGAACCAGACTGGTTCATTTTCAACAATCGATCGCATCGCAGCCATTTTCAGCTGGTTGATTGGCAGGTTGACGAAGTGCATGTCGGCCTGGCCATAAATGTTCTTGGCGCGCTTAAACTGAAAGTGTTTGTTGAACTCGTTAAGTGGGTCGTGATAGAGACAGACGTAATCACTTAAGGAGACACCCACGAACTTTTCGTAAAACGATTTCGGAGTATAGATCTCAAGCGACGTCAAATTATCCGCTTTCGAGTCCGCCTCTGGCACCTCGAATTCCGACTCACTCGACGTTTCTTTTTCGTCGTTCTCTTTGCCTTTGACGACGTAGCGCCATTCGAACTCGGTTGGTGGTTCGCCAAGATTGATAACCAGAAAGCGATAGACTTCGCGAAGTGCCTCCTTCTTGAACGTTCGTAACTCTTTCACGCCGGCGCCCTCGACGTGCATCTTGCGGATGGTTACCGCGTCGGCACGCAGCTTGCGATCCAGGATCGTATTCATCGCCTTCGTGTTTTCGCTGCTTTGCGTTTCCGGCATGACGTCCTTGGGGACGACGCCATACTTTTCAATCAAGTCGACGACGAAATTCCACCAACCGCCATCGCTCATGGTCCACTCGTGAACCGATTCCCACTCGCGGTCGAGGTAATCGGTATCACGCATTTCGATCATGGCTTCGAGAAAAAGATTGGACTTCTCCATCTTGTCCCAAAACTGCAGGTAGGCCGTCGAGAACTCAAAGTCAGGCAGCTGCTTTTCACGAATGACTCGCGGTCGCATGGTGTTGAGCCCTGCGAACATCCAACAGCGACCGCTCGCCTCCTGATTGGTGATCCCCTTGAAGTCGATCTTGTGGCTAAAGTGCCCGTCGGTGCCGGCAACAACACCACGATTCAGCGCAAGATCGTTGATCTTATTGTTGGTGACCGCGTTGTGACGCACGCGCGTCTGGTCATCCATCTGGAACGATTCACGAATTTCGTGAAGTAGCTCCGGCGAAAGAGCCCCTGAATCGAGAGAAACATCTTCGCTGTACGATAGGTTTGGTATGGTCATGGTGATCAGCAGCAGAGCTATCTTGAGGTGTTGGTTACGTTGCATAGAGTTGGATCCTTAACGACGATGCGAGATATCCATCGCTTGGGATGATTGAGCCAGGCAGGAAAATTCGAGGATTCGATTCCCAAAAACCAGGAAGCCACGAGCGTTGCCCGTCGGCCCCACGCGTATAAGTATACATTTATCGTACACAGTTTTCCCAGCTCATCCCATACGCAGTGGCTGCCTGTCGGTGCTCTTCGTAGAGCTGCCACGCGACGTCCGTGACGTCTGCCAGAAGCGCGGGCGCAGCCGATCGGCTTGTGCTTAAGTACGCGGCAGAGGATTTCTCGGCACAAGCTTCGGCGAACATGATGGGGCGCGTTCGTAAGAAGGGATCTCGTTTTTAAGGTTCCAGGCCAGTCCAACCGGGCTGTCAGAATCTTACGATCCGAGGTCGCAAACAACACAACGGGTTTGATTTCACGAGTCGTAAGTTAAGGTTAGCAAACTGATTGAGTCGCTTTGGCAATCAATCTTAACTTTCGGACTTCCCAAGCAAATCGCGCTTGCCATGAGCGCGCATCGATGAAAAAATAGAACTATGGCAGCAGGTCTTACCTGATATGCCATTCCCACCTTTCACCTCCCCGCCTACAACTTAACCCCTCGTTTCTCTCACTGGCCCCAAGCCGCAAAGTGAGAGCAAGCGACGAAAAGCGATCTGGACGCATGAGTTCGGCAGTGGTCTCCCAATGCGAAGCCTACTTGGTAAGTTCTTACCCTTGCGTAAAATCGCTTGTAGCCAGCACTGTTGCCAGCCTGCCCCCCTTCCCAATCATGGCAGCAAACCATCAATCAGGAAGCTTCGATGTACGTTCGCATATTACTTGGAATTTCGCTTAGTCTGACCGCCTCGAGTTTTGTCAGTGCCGAGAAGCTCGTCGACTTTCGCCGCGACGTTCAGCCGGTGCTCGAAGCACGCTGTCTGGAATGCCACGGCCCGGAAAAGGCGAAGAACGATTTCCGAGTCGACGATGAAGAGACGATGGGATACTACATCGAGCCAGGCGATCTGGAATCGAGTTCGCTGTGGAACGACTACCTGATTACCGACGATCCCGACTTGAAAATGCCTCCGGCCAATTCCACCCACCATGAAGGGATGACGGCTGCGGAGTTGGCCATCATCAAGTTGTGGATTGAAGAAGGCGCAGATTTTGATTGGTCGATTCCCACCGATGCGACCGAAACGGAAGTGGTCGTCGAAGAAGCCGCTACGCCTGTCACCGAACTGAGCACGCCCTACAAGGTTTGGCTCTTCCAGGGGCTGTTCCATCCGGCTATGACCCACCTGCCGGTCGGTCTGTTATCGATCTCGCTAGTCTTCCTGGTGCTCTCTAAATTCGCTGGCCAGTCCTTCGAGTCGGCCGCATTTCATTGCCTGTGGGTCGGAGCGTTGGGTGCCTGCGTGGCCTGCGTTTCTGGTTGGTCGTATGCCGTCCACGAAGGCTACGGCATGAGCTTTTCATTCGACAGCAATATCGATCGCCATCGCTGGCTGGGTGTCGTCCTGGCCGTTGGGGCGCTGATCCTCATTCCGGTCGCCTACAAAGCCGTGAAGGGCGAAGAAGGTAGCGGCAAGATGAAGCTGGGCTGGTTCCTGGGTTCCCTGGTGATCGCCATGGTCGTTTCGATCGTTGGCTTCCAAGGGGGTGAACTCGTCTACGGCGAAGGTCACTACGAAAAGGAATTCGACCACCTCTTCCTCACCGAGAACACGCCAGAGGAAACCGAAGCGGTCGCCGTGGAAGTCGAAGAAGAGTCCGAAACCGAGCCTTCGGAATAAAGCCGATCAGCCCTCAGTCCGGTCGATCAACTGGTTCATGACCACATCGCGCCGGACGAGCGGTTCGCACTGGCTGGCTCCCATGACCGGCAGCGCCGGATCGAGAAGCCCAAGCTGCGTCAGGACAGTCGCCTGATCCCAGTAGATATGCTCGGAGCACATCTTCGTTCCGCGGAATCCAATGATGCCGACATGCGGAATCGAAAGCTTTCGTCCGGTCGGCTCAATCCCCGGTGCGAACCAATCCATGCGGACCGTGTGCGTAAAGTGGACGATAAATTCGTCGATCACGCGATCTTGTCCAACGCTTCGCGACAGCAGTTCCAGGGTAAAGTCAGGCGGAGACTGCGGGATGAAGATGTCGCGATAGAACGCTCGCAAGGCTTCCTTGCCGAACGCCCCGGTCCCCACCGGCACATGCACCAGGCACACGTCGTCGGTCATCGTCGCCACGGCGGCACCGGCATCCTTGAGCTCGAACTCGGCGGCCGTGTGCTCTTCCCAGACATCGATTAACTGCTGTTGGGCGTCGGTGAACTGCGACATCGAATGACTCTCCTAACAGTAACGAGAAAGCTGTCGATTTTGCGGGACAGGTCTAGCCCAACACCAAGTCATTCGGGCACGTCGGTGTCGAGCCCCAACAGATGCCTCAGCGTTAGATACAACACGACTTGGAATCGCATACCGCAACTGACATCGCTTGCGTCGAGTCCCAGTTGGTCTACGATCTCGTTGTAGTCGCTGACAAACTGTTGGGTTTCCTCTTCATCCAGATTGAGAACCCGCTGGGCAAATAGTTCGACCAGGCTTTCAGTTTCGCTGGTCGATTCCGACTCGACAACTTCGACACTCTCCTCTTCGAACTGCAGGGCCGATGTTTCGGGAAGCGGGGTTTCTTCGACCGTCGTCGACGCCACACTACTGACCGTGGTACTGCTTAGCGAAGTGGTCGGCGTCACGGTCGTACCGGTTCCCGGCAAAGTAGTAGGAATCGTCGGCGTCGTACCACCGTTGCTTGGTACGGTGTCGGCCTGCGGGATATACTCCGGCGGCGTGGTCGTGTACTGTTCCGGCGTCGTCGTGTATTGCTCAGGTGTGGTTGTGTACTCTTCCGGAGTCGTCGTGTAGCGAGGATCTTGCGTTGTGAAATCCTGGGCCGACGCGGAAAGCGAAACCGACAACAGCACGAGCAGGACGAAACTGAAGACAAGGCGGTTCATCGCACGAAACTCCTCGTTGACGGGAGATACGATCAGAGCAACAAGCTTCAACATACCGGGCTTGCACGGCGTCGTCGAATCGATCTTGCCAATTGCGTGCGGGAAGTCTTCGGTTAGCTGCTCAGGTCCAGCTTCGTCAGGCCATCGATCTTAGGAGCCGGCTCGGTGCTTGGTGGTGCGTCCCGATCAATTGTTGGCCGCCCTGTGCTGGTTGCCGGAACGTAGTTGCGACCAAGCGTGCACGTATAACTAACCGGCAGGCTGGCCGTTTCCCCATCGGCAGCGATGTCGACCGTCCCTTCAAACTCGATCGACTTGACGCGTCCGGCCTTCTTATCGAACACAATCTTCGATTCGCCTTCGAGGTGATAAAACGGAGCGTGTTGACCTTCGTGCACCGTCGTCAGCTCAGACGTCTTTTTGATCTCGACCTCGTCACCGTTGCGGCCGGTAATTCGGTAGCTGGCATGTTCGATCGCCGGATGATACACGTACGAGGCAACTTCCTTCACCTTCGGCCTCAGTCCGAAACGAAAGCGATTTCCAAGATAGGGATCATTCTTCAAAAAGCTGGCGAATTCATCTTCTTCGACCACCAGCTTCGAGTCTTTCTTCTGCGGGACGATCCTCACGTCGGTAAAGTCCCATTCCTCGACGTCACTATCTGGAAGTCGCTCAAGGCCGACGGTGCTCAGCATCGCCACGAACGGCGGCACAAAGTGTTCGCCATCGTTGAACGAAACTTCGCCAAAAGGCTTGATCAGAAGGTGCCCCCTATCAACGGCGGGCTCTGCGTCGCTGATCTTAAAGATACCGCTCCAGCCTTCCCTCTTTTCAAACAATTCCAACTTGCCGTAAAAGGAAAGCAGGCCATCCCCCGCGATCCCAACGCCGTTGGCTCCCACGGTAACACTCAACAAAGCAACCGACGGTGTAACCCGCTTGGCAAGTTCAGGACCGCGCAAATACGGCTCGTTCGGATCGGCTTTCTGATAAGGAAGCTTCTGCTTGTCGAGCATGTTGGCGACACGATTGGCAGGCACCGCAAAGCCGACATTGGAAAGCCCATCGCCCGAGAGCAGCGAAGTTGCCACGCCCGCGAGATGTCCCTTCTCGGTCACCACTGGCCCGCCACTGTTGCCAGGATTGATCTGTGCATCCAATTGAAAGACGCGATCCGTTTGGTCCTTATCGATGCCGGAAACGGTCCCGCGAGAAATCTTTAAACTGTCGCCCAAAACGTCGGTCAGCGGGTAACCCACCACACGGACCTCCTCGGCCAGTTGTACTTCGTTGGAATCCATCAGCGGAATGGGAGTGAGTGGGGGCGAATCAATCCGCACGAGTGCCAGGTCGTGCTTCCGGTCGATATCGATCACCTTGGCTGCGTAGACACGGCCATCCAGCTTTGCTTCGATCTCGATCGCCCCTTCGACAACATGCGCGCACGTGACCATAAAGCCATCGGGGTGCACCGCAAAGCCAGTCCCGGTCGACTTAGACTCTTCGATGGCGCCAACATACTTCTCGATCTGCTCAGGCGTCGGCGTCAAGACATCGTAGTTGAGGAAGCCATTCATCATCTTCTCTTTGCCCGGCAGTTTGATCGATGACTCGACCCGGTACGTAAACTTGCTGCCAGGTTTCAGTTGGTACTGCAGTTGGGTCGCTCTCACCTCGTAGCTTCGTTGTTCGGCAAACGAAACCACCTTGCCGGTGCTGGTATCGACGGAAACCGGCGCATGCGGAGATTCTCCTTGCGTAGGAGGAGTCCACCTGCCCCCCTGCCCTGCTCCCGAAGCAATCGGGCTGGAAAGGTCCTCACTACAGCCAACCACAGCAAAGCACACCATGGCGAGCAGCAGCGAAATGCGACGAGGCCAAAGCAGGCAAACGTTCATGACAGGTCACTCAAAAGGCGAAGAGAAATCGAAAGAGAAAATCGCTTGGTTACTTATCGGCTAAACGAATTACGACTAGTTCTTTATAAAACCCCATTCTCGTGACCGCGATATGCCGGCCATCCGGTGAAATCGCGGATACAAGCGGTCCAGCTGGAATGGTCGGATCTATCTGCGAGATTAACTCTCCCGTCGCCACATCCCAGCGACGGATAAATTTTGATTCAAACGTAAACAACTCAGACTCATTGGGCGAAATCTTCGTATCGTACTTCGTACCGTAAATTTTGATTCGGGTTCCTTCGCCCGTCGCGATCTCTCGGATATCAATATTCGCCGTACTGTAAGTGACAAGAAGGCGACAAAGCGGAGAAAACAACACATCGGAAGACCCGAAACTGCCCAGTTTGATCGATTCAATTTCAGTTGAGGATGGTAAATCAAATAACTTCACCTCCCTGCCATCGGTTGCCACCGCCTGTTGTCCATTGGGCGTGATGCAGCAGGCCAGCACCTTTGTAGTAAACTTGGTCAGGTCAGATAACTTCCGTCCGGAGTCGAGCTCCCAGTAAATGAGTCTGCCGTAATGGTCGCCAGAAACCGCTCGGACCGAGTTGGACGAAATCGCCAAGCAACTCACCTCACGTCCGTGCCCTACCAGCCGCTGCTTAGGCTTGAGTTCGCCGCCAGGAGATACGTCCCAAACATGGATGACCCCGTCATAGCCGCCTGTGGCAACGAGCCTTTTCCCATTCGGCGTAAACTGACAAATATCGACATGGCTGAGGTCCGAGACATCGTTCGCTTGGCTGACCCGGTTACCGACGGTCAGATCGAACATGTCGATGCCATTGTTTCCACGACCGGCCGCCAGAAAACGTCCATTGGGTGAGAAGGCCAAGGAATTCGCCCCATGATCGATCCGTTTGAATCGACACACGACCCCGCTCTCCAATCCGGCTGGCGCCGGGATATGGACAAAGTCCGAGGCCCGCTTTTTGAGCTCTGGGTGATCTTCCAAAAACGCAGCGATCTCAGGTCGGTCGCGTAGTATCTTCAGGTCGTCGTCGGACAGCTTTTCCAGGGGAACCTTGATGGGGTTTCCGTCCGGTTTACGAAGCTCGACCGTTCCATCCTGGAACGATACGTACTCGGCTTCCGTTCTGAATTTGCCGGTGATATCGGTCCATTCCCGGGCAACGACAACACTCGCCATCAGACAAGCGCAGACGGCAATGGCAGAAGTAATGGGATGCTTCATCGAGCCTAACCCTCGAGTCTTTCAAGATAAGTAACGATGAGATCGTACTTGCCTACGATAGCACGATCAATCCGGAGTCCACGTTTCACGACAAACGTCATAACGGTTGCCTACCAATCGGCGACTGCTCGTTTCACGCAAGCACGCTGCGTAGCGTCTTCATCGTGGCCAATTGTCGCTTCTCGACAAACGCTTTTGCCTGGGCGGCCTTGGCCTTGGCCGCCTCGGGATTCTGAGCGATATCCAGCACAGTCGAAGCGATCCGCTGTTGCTCATCGGCCGAGTCATGATCGAACAGCCACTCGCCCAGGCCGATGTCTTCCCACATGAAGCCTTTGGTCGTCTGCTCGTCAAAACGACACACGACCGCCGGCACGCCGTGGCCGATGCACATGATGGGCGAATGCATCTCGTTCCCGAAGAGGCCGGCGCTGCGAACGTAAACGCTGACCGCTTCGCCGGTGAGCCAATAGTCGGGCCGCCATACCACACGCTTGAGCACGTCGGCCGGCAGTTTGTCGACAATCATTTCCTTGCCGACCTTCATCTGCGTGCGATCTTCGGGGCAGACCAGCACTTTAAGATCGGTGTTCTTCACGACCTCGATAATCGCCTCGCGCAGCGGAGCATGATCGTGTTCTTTCATCTCTTCGTTACGAGCATGTTTCTTGGCGTCGAATGCCCTGCCCTCTTTGATCGTCCAGTAGGGCGTGTAACGCAGCCGCGGGATGCAGCACAGGAACTTGCCTTCCTCAAGGTCATGCTGGGCGAGAAAGGCCTTGGCGAGATCAGGGTCACGCAGGTCGCAGGCAAACGCACCATCGGGACCGAACTCCATGACCGGCGACTTGGCCCCCAGGCTCTTGGCCAGTTCCAACGACTTGCTATCGCGAAAGTAAACGAAGCTCGCCTTGTTGAGCACTTCAACCGACTTCCGCATTGCCTCTTCGCTTTGCGCCGAAGTCGAGGAAGACTTCTTTCGTGGGAACGTGATCCCATAGATGCCGTAGGGCTTGCCGGTCTTCTCGTGCCAGTGAATCAAATCGTTCTGCGCGACAATCGATGCCCCTGATCCGTGGAGCAAGAAGTCACACTCCTGGAAAGCCTGGTCGAGTTCCTTGCTCCCCTTCTTGGCAATCTTCAGTCCGGGGAACTCACGCACGAGCAGCTCGTCGACACCATTATCAACACTCGACGGCCACAACGTGACTTCCGCTTCCGGCAGATGTTGCTTCAAGATCCGCAGGACACCAGGCGTATGGGCGATGTCCCCGATGTTCACCGTCTGCCACGAAGATCGGAGCAGGATCCGCGGCGGGCGATTGGGTTCGGCCCCCAAACTCGAGCGAAGCGCAAGACCGAGAGCCGATAAACTAGAAGCGTGCAAAAAGGTGCGTCGGTGCATGAAGGAAGATACCTAAAGGTGGGGCTCGAACAACAAGAAATGAGGGGCAAAGAACAGAAGTGCGATTATAGCTACTGTGACGAGTCGCTGCACACTTACACATATGCGCAGCCGAAAGCACCGACGGCATGAATCCACGCCGCGTTTCAGTCCCCTCGCCCCTATGGGGAGAACGGACAAGATTTTAGGGAGGGCCGCGTCTTGAGGGCGGTCCGCGTTGGGTCTGATCCTCCAGGTCAGGTGCCACGGCCAAATCTGCTTGCGGGTGTTCTCGCTCCGCGTAGGCAAGTGGCTCGGCTCGATGTTCCACCGGTGCCATCTTCGCGTCTGCGTGAGATCGCTGTGGGGACACAACGTGGGTCGAGCGTGCTTTGAGCAGCTTCTGTAGCCGCTTCACTTCACTGCCTTGCCGGTCGAGTACCTTCAAGTGAAATGAGACCCACGCCAGCGCACGATCCAGTTCGTGCGCGGACGGCACGCGGAGCCCATCGATAAGCTGGCCGGTGAAACGCTCTGGCCGAGCATGTATCGGGCGTCGTGGCCTCGGTGGTCGATGCTTCTGCGGCGTACGCGCTGGTGGCGAATCTGGGACCGCCACCACTGTGGTCGGCTCACGATTCGCAGCAGGCTCCTTCGGACCGGACTCTGCCTGGGTAGATGTCTCCTGAGCAGGTGATTCTCTCTCAGGCTGATCTTGGACGGAATGATCGACCGCGATGCCCAACTGGCTGACGACATCGTCCGGTATCTGCACCAGCGTGCCGCAGGCCGAGCAAAGAAAGGTCTTCCCAGCGCGCACGACCACCTGCGGCGCGTTGGCTGCGGTCTGCTGTGTTGCTGGGTTCATGACAATTCTCACGACGGTTGGGTGACATTGGCCTGGGACATACAGAGGAAAACGATTGGTTTGGGGAAAGAGTCCCCGTGCGAGTCTTAGGTATACCAGCCTGAGGGTGCCGGAAGATAGTGCGCGCGGAAAGAAGAGACTTCGTGCGGAAGTCGACTTCAGTTGCAAGCTGAGCAGGCCAAAGCAATAAAAAAAAACGCGGCGTCTTGCAGCGCCGCGTTTCGTGATCATTCATTTTGTTGCGTTGAGTAATTACTCAGGCAATTCAATATCAAAGGTTTGCTCCGCCTCTTGGATATCGACGGTCAATCCAGACGAATCCACACTGGCGTATTTCTGCGGAATCATGACCGGATTGGGTTCGTAGGTACCTGGTTCACTGGTGATCACACCGTCGGGGCCAGGTTGAGGTGGCGCGGAGACTTGAACCGAGACCTTTGCCTTACCCTTGGGCAAACCGGAAATCATATAGGTTCCGTCTCCCTGGATCTCGGCATTCTCGACAGGCCCCGCTTCGCATTGGAACAGGATGGAACCCGAATTCAACGGCGTGCCTTTGTAGGTCACCTTCCCTTTTAATTCGGACTTGGACTCGGCACATCCAATCAAAAGTGGGAGTAAGCAGCAGCAAGCGACAACGATACGATAGGAGATCATCTGACTAGATTCCTCGAGGTAAAGAAGCTTGAAAGCAAAGAGACCCTCAGAGCTGTTTCTAAGGGTCTCGGGAATGCAAATCTTATAGGCAAGCGTTTCCGCAAATCTGGGTTAGTAGTCACCAACGACGTTGCCATCGTTGTGCAGGGTCAGATTCCACCAAACGGTGCCGTCGATCGTGTTAGGAATGAAGTGGCAACTTGCATCGACCAGGGCCACGTTGACACCACCAGGGTGACCCGAGGCTGTGGTTCGCAGAGAGTTGCAGCTTGCTTGATTCTTACCGGTCTGAGGAACCGACGTGATGCCGTATTCCAACTGGCCGGTACCGCTTGGTCGATCCTTACCACCACCGAACATCGGCATCCACTTCACGTTCCACACGCCGTGCGACCAGATGGTGCCTTCGCCACCGCAACGCTGCAGCGATTCAGCAAACATCAACGTGTTGGAGGTACCGTCGGTAACATTGGCCATGTTCTGCTGAGTGGCGTTCTGGGTCGCATCCGAGGTCGAAGCCTTGCCTACGAAAACGTTGTAGTTGAATTCGTACGATGCGTACGTCCAGTCATTGTTATGCGTATGGCTGCTGCTGGTTGCGTCCGAAGGACAGATGTAGGCTTCCACAATTTGACCACGAGCGGCTCGGTTGCCTCGGCCGTTGGTAATGCGATTGTTGGCGTAACTGTCGAGGTCAGACTGATCGTAGAGTGCTGCCTGTTCCATGTAAGGAAGGATGTAGTAGAAGAGCGTGCCACGATTCATTTTGCCGCCCAAGGTCTGTTCCTGGTAGGCAAATGGAAACTTGCGGTAAGTGTCGTGGAAGTTGTGCGTGGCGAGACCCAGTTGTTTCATCTGGTTGGTGCACTGCATACGACGAGCTGCTTCGCGGGCTTGTTGTACGGCGGGCAAAAGGAGAGCAATCAGAACACCGATGATCGCAATCACGACCAGGAGTTCAACGAGCGTGAAGCCGCGAGCGCGGAACGATGCTTTCATACGAAAATACCGCTTTCGTAAAAATGAGATGGGGAATAGGTAACAAACGAGTTTCAGGTGTCAAAAAGACAGACCAATGGCGTCAATCAATGTCGTTACCGACAAAAATGGACTGTCATTGGAAGTGAAAAGGGAAGGAATTTATGAGGTGAGGAAGGTTGCCTAGAAACAAGTCAAAGACAGGCAGAAATGTCTTTGGAGCCTGTTTACGCAGGAAAAATGCTCACTTTCAAATCCTTGGTGCTGCTTTCAATGTAGGTGCGTGAGCACGAAATCTCGGCTTCTCGCCAGATTACACTGTCATAGTATTTTCGTCAATTAATTAATGACAAAATGTTACACTCCCGTGACAACATTTCTTACGCAAATATCTCGACAGATTGAAACAATGAATCCTTCTACTCTTGCCACACCTTTAGGGGGCATACTCTGAATCTCGTGCGAACCAATTACCCGTATTTCAGCGTCGGGTTACCTATTGCTTTTCAGAATCATGCGCGAGGCGAACGAAGAAAGCTTTGCCTCGCGCTTGTGCTATTTAAAGAACCGTGAACGACCGGGTGGCACGACCGATCAACGTGTGTGCCACCCCAGCCGAACCTGGATTAGTATTCCCCAACGACGTTGCCATCGTTGTGTCGAACCAGGTTCCACCAGACGGTGCCGTCGATGGTGGTCGGGATAAAGTGGCAACTGGCATCGGCCAAGGTGACGTTAACACCACCAGGATGCCCCGAGGCCGTGGTTCGCAGCGAGTTACAGCCCGATTGCTTTCTCACGCTCTGCGGTACTGACGTGGTACCGTAAGCCAACTGATCGCTACCACTCTTGCCACCACCGAACATCGGCATCCATCGCACGTTCCAGTTTCCATGCGACCAGATGGTGCCCTGGCTACCACATCGCTGCAGCGATTCAGCAAACATCAACGTGTTGGAGGTACCGTCGGTGACGTCTGCCAGATTCTTTTGAGCGACATTTCCGGTCGACGTCGAAGTGGAGCTATTGCCAACGAAAACGTGGTAATTGAATTCATAGGAACCGAACGTCCAGTCGTTGCTGTGAATGTGATCGGGATCTGTCGCATCGGAAGGACAGACGTAGGCTTCCACGACTTGACCACGGGCGGCTTTATTACCGCGGCCGCTGGTAATTCGATTGTTGGCGTAACTGTCGAGGTCGGCCTGATCGTAGAGCGAGGTTTGTTCCATGTAAGGGAGAATCCAGAAGAACAACGTGCCACGAGTCTTCTTACCGTTCAAAGTCTGGTCTTGGTAAGCGAAAGGAAACTTCCGGTAGGTATCGTGGAAGTTGTGCGTGGCGATACCCATCTGTTTCATACCGTTGGTGCACTGCATACGACGAGCCGCTTCGCGGGCTTGTTGTACGGCGGGCAATAGCAGGGCAATCAGAACACCGATGATCGCAATCACGACCAGAAGTTCAACAAGGGTGAAGCCGCGAGCGCGGGGCGAGACTTTCATACGAAGTTACCGCTTTCGTAAAGAGTGACAGGAGATTGAGAGCCAATGAGCTCTAGATGTGAAAAGGAAAGTGAAATGGAGTCCCTCTCGGTCGTTGCCGACAGAAAGGACTTCATTGAGGAGATAAGGAGTGGAATTTCTGAGCGATGAGGAAAATTGCCTACCCAACAAACCGGCGATGGACGAATTGCCCGATGAGACCTGTTTAGGTAAGGGATATGCTCACGTTCATGTCGCCTTGTGCTGCTGCTTTCAAGACAAATGCGTGAGCCATCACGCATGGGATACCACCAGAATACAGTGCAATGCTATTTTTGTCAATTTTTCGTGATAAAACGCTATGCATCCCTGAAACAGGGCTAAACAGGTATTTCACCGGCCCGCTTGGTTTCATCGCTGGGATACTCAAAGAGAAAAGCGGTTCCAATAAAGGACAGATTGATCGGGCATAAAAAAAGCCTCAAGCGTAAGCACGCCCGAGGCTTTTGATGATTTCTTAAATTGTTCCGTCAGCAAGACTTACTGAGGTAAACGGCCCGGTTCGATCTTGGGGAACTCGCCGGTGCAAGCCTTCATGAAGTTGACCAGGTCTTCCTTGTCCTGTTGGGTCAGGTTCAGCTTCTTCATCTTGTCGGAAAGGTGCGGGTTGGGATGACCGCCTTTGGTGTACCACTCGACAACTTCTTCCAGGGTCTTCTGGCTGCCGTCGTGCATGTACGGGGCCGTTTGGACAATGTTGCGGATGGTAGGCGTTTTGAAGGCACCCTTGTCCTTTTCCTGCTTGGTCACTTCGTAGCGACCCAGGTCTGGCGTTTCCGCGTCCATACCGACGCCCAGGTTGTGGTACAGCTCGTCGGTGAAGTTAGCACCGGCGTGACAGGCGGTGCAGTTCCCCTTCTCGCTGAAGAAGATTTCGCGGCCGCGACGGGCACTTTCCGACATGCTGGCAGCGTTCTTCTTCGCTTCGGCATACTTGGCGTACAGTTCGGGATCATCTTCTTCGAGGAACTCAAGTTCATCGGCGGGGAACTGCTTCTCGAAGCTGCGGACCACTTCGTAGTAGTCGTACGGAGCCGGACCGGTAACGATCGTTCGCTCGAAGGTGGCGATCGCCTTGCCGACGTTGTCGATGTTCACACCGTCGTCGAAGATCTTCTCGAACTGAGCTTTGTAGCCTGGGATCTCGCTTAAGGTCTTCACGCACACTTCGTGAGTGTTCGCCATTTCGATTGGGTTGGCGATCGGACCGACGGCCTGGTCTTCCAAGGTGGCCGCACGGCCATCCCAGAACTGCGGACCGCTGAGAATACGATTGAAAGAAACAGGTGAGTTACGGCCACCTTCCTGACCGTCGACACCAATTCCGAACTGCGACTCGAACGCCCAACCGTAATCAGGATGGTGACAGCTTGCGCAGCTGATGGTGCTGTCGGAAGAAAGACGTGGGTCGAAGTAGAGCTGACGACCGAGTTCAATCTTGGCTCGGGTCATTGGGTTTTCGTCGAGGCCGGTAACCTGGCCGGCAGCGGCGTTCAGGCCGTAAGGCAGTTCGACCTTCAATTCTTCATGATTCTTGGGATCGGCCAGCCACTGGTTGATCTCTTCCAGCTTGAGCGGGCCCTCGCCGGGGATGCCGGCGGTCAGGGCCGGATCGCCCAGGGTGACCGTGTCTGACTTTTCAGCGGCCAGCAAACTACCGGCCAGGGCAAACGAAGCGGCGGCGATCGCCACGACAAGGCGTGTCGACTTCATGGTGTTGTCTCTCCAATGGTGTTTAGGCCGTCGCCCAGGGGCAAGGTGACTTTGCTCGGGTGGTTTCCTGGCGAGAGCGGCACGCCCCGCTGAGATGGTTGGCGGGGGTTTAGGGGTAGGTAGGTTGTTGTTGGCGGCGATTGCCAGTTTGTGGGAGGCTGACAATGCCTACATCTATTATGGCAGACCAAGCCGCGTGGGTGAAATCGGTTCTGGGAATTCCGGGGAATTAGGTGCGGGCAGCCACAAAAAACTTCCCCCTTTCCCCCGAAGACGGTGGAGAGGGGACAAGATATGGCCTGCGTGTTGGCTGAAAGTAAGAGCGCACAAAAAAGGCCCCAAACATTTGCTTGGGGCCTTCTGGTGAGTGAATCGCGACGAAGCGTCTTAGCTGGAGTATTCTGCTTCGAAGAATTCCTTGGAAGCATCGGGCGAGGCCTTGATGCTGCGGGAACCCTCTTTCCAGTTAGCTGGGCAAACTTCGCCATTGGCTTCAAAGAACTGCAGAGCCTGAACCATGCGGAGGGCTTCCTCAACGCTACGGCCCAGCGGCAGATCGTTGACGACCTGGTGACGGACGGTGCCTTCTTTGTCGATCAGGAACAAGCCACGCAGAGCGATCCCGCCTGGAAGCAAGACGTCATAGTTCTGAGCGATGGACTTGTCGAGGTCGGCGACCAGCGGGTACTTGATTTCGCCGATACCGCCTTGGCTACGTGGCGTGTTACGCCATGCCAGGTGCGAGAAATGGCTGTCGATCGAGCAGCCCAGAACCTGTACGTTCAGCTGCTTGAAGCTTTCGATTGCTTCCGAGAACGCGATGATTTCGGTTGGGCAAACGAAGGTGAAGTCTAGCGGGTAGAAGAACAGCAGGACGTACTGGCCGCGGTAGTCCGACAGATTGATCTTCTTGAACGAGCCATCTTCCATCACTGCTTCGGCGGAAAAATCCGGAGCTGGCTGTTGAACTAAAACACTCATCAAACTCTCCCTGGTGTTGGGGTACTGCAGAAATTATGGTAGCTGGAGAACCGGATTTGATCGGGACCATCATCCATGGTGCCAATTTCCGCATCACCTCGCAAGGGGCGGTTCGCGATCGGTTCTCAATGGTCACTGTGTGGGAGATAAAGCCGGCTGCCGGTGAACTTTCCGCAGCGACCTCAGGTGACTTGGAAACTATTATTCACATCCCTCAACGATAGGCAATAGCCATGGATAAATTATTTTCCATAGGCATTTTAATTACCTGTATCGCACCGCTAATGGGCTGCCAATCGGCAGACAGCCCCTTGGAAGGGACCTGGCAGGGAACCATGCAGATTTCGGGGCCGGTCAACCATGCATCGGTGGCGCCCAAGGTCGCCAACGATCGGGATGTCTCGCAGGAGCCGCCCCACACCGATGTCGCCCAGCTGACGATCGAGTTCGTCGGACCAAACGAGCTAAGAATTCAAACCGAACCGATCGATGCCCAAACGATTCTCGCCCCGGCCGAAAAGCACCTGACATTCGAGATTGCCGAAGCCTTGCCTGATCAGATTCGCTTGAAGCTGCTCGACGAAGACCGCGTGCGGTTCTTGCAGTTGCGGTTTGCCAACCGGGAAACGATGACCGTCAGCGAAGCGGGCACCGACGTGCGTCTGTTGCCGGTGAAGATGACCCGCGTCGATCAGTTGTAGCGGATCGTTTACTCGGCGGAGTACTCACGCGCTCCGTAAACGCGTTCGCGATAGAGCACCAGCCCGTGGGCCGCATGGTAGAGGGCACCACACTCCAGCGAAACCTTTTCGGTCCGTTCAAACACTTCGCACAGATACGAAGCGGCACGACGGACCCATTCTTCTTGGAGCTGCTCGTCTTCCAGCGCCAGCGAGAGGAACTCGAGTGTGTGCCCCGTGGTTCCGAGGTTCTCGGCCAGGTCAGGCGAACTTCCGGGACGCTGGAAGTAGTTAACGCTCAACGCTCCGTTGGGGTTTTGATATTGGCGCGCGTTGACGATGCTTTCTTGAATCAGCTTGTCCGCGTCGGCCCAGACGCCTTCGATGGGAAGGCCTGCTTTCTTGCGGCGATTGAGGGCCATCGTCAGGCCGATCAAGCGATGCGTTCCCCCGCAAGCACCATTGCTCAGACCTTGCTCGATTTCGATCTGAGCCAGATCGCCGATGCTCCACTTTTTGCCCGAGCTATCAGTCCACGAGTGATCCGTCGGGAAGTACTTGGTCAGGCCGATCAAGGTCCAACTGAATTCGCGGAGGTGATTGCGAGACGTGTCGAGCTGAACCTGTTGCACGAAGTTGGTCATCGTGAAGGTGTCTGGCCCCACAATGAACGTTGCGTCGGGAGGAACATCACACTGCGAGAGAACGGCCAGCCACTGATCGTAGTGCCCCTGCCCTGCCCGGGTGCCAGGCTCGGTGATCGCCCGCATGCCGAAGTTGTCGGCGTCTTCCTCTTTCGATTCCAGCTTGTTGCCGCGTTCAATGGTCCATCCATTCATCCGGCCACCTTCGGCCAGGTAGTCGACCACGGGAATCGGCTCGCCTTCGTGCAGGACTGGAAATGCACGACCATAGGCCAGGCTACCGTGTAGGATCTGCCAAGCCGCGTGGTCCGAAGTATTCAGATGGCGATGTTTCAGCGTGAAGTCGAGGACCTGATCGATCCGCTCGCGAAGCTTCTCAGGTTCGATCTTCTCGTCAGCGGAGATCGGCAAAGCACCCTGCGAGATCTCGGGCGGCATCGGCCGGCAACTGGCGAGCGACAGAATGAAGAGAAGTCCCAAAAAACGCTGACAAATGGGTGGCATAGACTCGACAGGGGAAAATGCTAGGCGGGGAATATCGAATAACAATCAAATACGGTCCAGACTCTCTACTTTAACTCAGAACCTGCCCTAACCAACGGGGAATCACGCGAATTGAGCAACTTCTGAGATGGGAATCCAAAAGAAATAGCCCCCCGCGAGCGAAGCTCTATAATTATGCGTTGGCCCGATGTTTGCGTATTAAGGTTCTGGCAATTTCATGCCTGCCAAAATTGCAGGCATTTCGCCCCAATTCGCTTTAAAACAGTCCATTTTTGGAGTGATAAACCGTGATTTTCGACTTCCGTTACCTGCTGTTCATTGCCCCGGCGATCATCTTAGGCATGATCGCTCAGCTTTGGTTGCGGTCTGCCTATGCCAAGGCCATGAAACAGGCTGCTCCCCTTTCCGGAGCAGCTGCCGCACGTCATATCCTGGATTCTGCCGGTCTGCAGAATGTCGCTATCGAACGCGTCAGTGGACACCTGTCTGACCACTACGATCCGCGTGCCAAGGTGCTGCGTCTGAGCCCGGAGGTCTACGCCGAGCGAACCGCCGCGTCGGTGGGTATCGCCGCGCACGAAGCTGGACATGCGATCCAGGATGCCCGGAATTACTACCCGCTGATCATCCGTAACATGGCCGTCCCGGCGGCACAGTTCGGCGGGAATTTCAGCTTCATTCTGCTATTTATTGGTTTGGTCATTTCGGGTTCGATTCCGGTGCTCGGTCAGGGGATGATCTGGGGTGGTATCGCACTGTTCAGCTGCGTGGTGTTCTTCCAGCTGATTAACTTGCCGGTCGAGTTCGACGCCAGTAGCCGTGCCCGGGGGATCTTGATCGATATGAACATCGTTCCCCGCGACGAAATGCCCGCCGTGCGAGGCGTGCTCAACGCGGCCGCTTTGACCTATGTGGCCGGAACGCTGCAGTCGGTCATGACCTTGATGTACTACTTGATGCTGGCCTCGGCCCGCCGCGACTAAGGCCTGCCCAAGTCGAGCTTGGAAGGGGGAACTTTACGTCGATCCCCCTTCCCTCCCCCAATCGCGTCTTGAGTAGCACATCCGCTTGGTCCACACTGGGGGGATGCCTGACGCCGACTACAACTCTGGAGATCCACCTCCCCTGTGGATGTATGTGGGGGGATTCGTCCTCTTCATCGTACTTATCTTTGCCCTTCGCAGCTGCTGATTCCGCGAACCAGGTAGCGTCCGCCGGGTTTTGATGCGTTTTCCTGGTAAGTTCTATACCGGGGAAATATCGCATATTTGAGCAGAATGGCTTACGATACACACAGCTACTCACTGCCCGATCCCTAGCTGCCTTTAAGGCCTTGCGATGAAATTGCCCATATCCGTGCTTCGCCACTGGACGTTCTGCCTCAGTCTCGTTGCTCTGATGCTCCCTTCGCAGTGGGCAAATGCGGACGATCGCCGCTACGAATCACCCGAGATCCGGGAAGCCATTTTGCACCTGCAAGAGAACGGCGCGCGGGTCCATTTCAACATCCCACGCCCTGGCGTTCGTGGTCCGGCGGTGGATGACTCGCGACCGATTCCTTACACGGTCAATCTGTTCGCGATGAAAGCAACCGAAGAGAACCTCGCGGCCTTGCTGGTGCTTCCTCAGGTCGAACGTTTATACCTGGCCAGCGAATTCGAGCGCACCGAAAAGTCGTGGAAGACCCTTTCGCAGTTTGGTGAACTCGAACACTTGTACATCATGGACAACCTCAAGAACGAGGACATGCAGTACATCGCCGAGTTCGCGAATCTCGAATCGCTTGAAGTCCGCATCGGCGATGTCGATGCCGATTACCTGTGGTACCTGGAAGCGCTGGTCAATCTTCAGCGGCTTTCGATCCATGTCGACGGAGACGACGAAACGTCGTTCAAAGCGTTGCCGAACATGCCGCACCTCTCGCAGTTGGTGTTGAACCTGCGGGGTGAGAAGGAAGTCGAACTCGACGGCATCGAGAACCTGACCGAACTGAAAACCCTGAACATCAATTCCCGGGCGATCAAAGGAAAAGAGCTGCAAGGGATCGCCGGTCTGGAAAATCTGGAGATGCTGACCATCGCGAATGCCACGTTCGAGGCAGGCGAACTGGAGATGTTCCGCAAGATGAAGAGCCTGAAGTCGCTCAACCTGACCAACAGCAAGCTGGCCACCGATGACCTCTCGCCGCTGTCCGAGCTCGAGAATGTCGAACGGCTGCAGATCTACAACACGGAAATTACGGACAATTCGCTGGCCGCATTTTCTGATCTACCCAAGCTCAACTACCTGTACATCCGCGGAGCCAACATCACCGACGAAGGCCTGAAGCACCTGGCCAAGATTCCCAACCTCCAGCGAGTTTATCTCTATACAACCGATATCACGGCAGATGGAGTGAGCTGGCTCACGAAGGAACGTCCGGATATGCGGGTTTCGGCACCGATCAAAAAGAAGTAATTCGGAATAGAATTCTCGCCCTGTGCCGCCAGATCTCGTAGGATAGAAGCTGATTTTCTGCTCTTGGGGATGAACGTGAACTGGCACGAGGATCCGGCGATGACTTCTCACAATCGAACATCCGCTTTGCTTCTTGGTCTTCTCAGCGTGTCGCTGGTGATGCTTTCGCCCCTGCTTGGGCAAGCCGTCGACAAGAAGTATGAGTCTCGCGAGATTGGCGAAGCGATCGAATACCTTCAGCAGAACGGGGCTTCGGTTCACTTCTATTCGTCGCAGTTCTTTCAAGTAGGCATGCCCCAAGCAAAGCGAGGGCCCGTTTCCTACAACATCAACATCCATACGCTGAAACCGACACCCGAGAATCTGGCACCACTGTTGGTCATTCCGCGCGTCGATCGTTTGACGCTCAGCCAGAGTTTTCAGCGCGACCAAACTGCCTGGAACACGTTGATCCAGATGAGTGAACTGGCATCGTTGACGATCTCGGGCGAACTGCAAGAGCATGACCTGCCGAACCTGGCCCAGTTCACCAACCTGAAGAACCTGACGCTGCTTTCCAGCAACCTGAAACCAGAAGACCTCTGGTACCTGGAAGAGTTGACGGAGCTAAAACATCTCACGCTGCTGATCTCTGGCGATTGTCAGCCTTACTTCGATTACCTGGCGCGACTCCCCAAGCTCGACAGCCTGACGATTCGCGTCAATTCGAGTGAACCGATTTCGCTCGATGGTATCGAACAGCTCGCCGGACTGCGTACCCTGAGTGTCGATTGCCAAGAGGTGCAGGAAAGCAACATCCAGGCGATCGGCAAGCTGAAGGAGCTACAATCGCTGAGTATCATGCGCACCAAATTGAGCGAAGAAGAGATGGAGATGTTTCGCGAACTCGATGAGGTTTCCTATTTGCATCTGTACCGCTGCCACTTCAAGAAGCTTCCCGTCGATGCGATCTCTGGCATGACCTCACTGCAGCGCGTGCAGCTTTCCAACAACGAAATGAACGACGACATCCTGCAGCCGCTGGGCAAGCTGCCGAGATTGCAATACCTCTATATTCGCAGTTCCCCCATAACCGATGATGGGCTGAAGTACTTGCACAAAGCGCCTGTCCTGCGGACACTTCAGCTGAGTGTCACGGACGTTACTGAAGCCGGCGTGAAGGCCCTGCAAGACGCACGTCCCACAACGCATGTGATTGCCCCGATCAAGAAGTGAGTCACCAAGTTGCCCCAGGACCACCCTGCCCTGCAGCCATGGCAAGAACATGGCTGGCCCGATCATCTTCAGATTCTGCTCGATTCGTACTACCAGCTTCTTGGCGAACAACTCGTTCCTCGCAGTGGCTCTGCCGAGGAAGATGCCCGGCGCGTCTTTGAGGCCCCTTTTGTCGTCGTTTCGCATACGGCGGCCAGCGATCCGATCCTTAACTTCGGCAACCAGACGGCACTCGGGCTGTGGGAAATCGACATCGAGACCTTGATGCAAACTCCCTCCCGCATGACGGCCGAACCGATGCATCGTGATGAACGCGCTCAGTTGTTGGAACGCACCACGCGCGACGGCTATGTCGACGACTACCAAGGCATTCGCATCGCCACGACCGGTCGCAGATTTCGGATCGAGCAAGCGATCGTCTGGAATCTAACCAATGCCGCCGGCGACTACGTCGGCCAGGCTGCGACGTTCGATCAGTGGACGTTTCTCGATGCGTAGTCGTGGCTTCTAGCTCGCCTTCGGAGCAGGTGCTGCCTTCTCGGACGAAGAGCCAAACAGCCCTCGCATCATCCAGACAAAAATGCCGCCAAACGCGAACAGAATCGCGGCGACAAACACCCCGACACGCAAGTAGGGAACGCACGTCAGCACGACATAGAAGACCAGTCCGAATGCCAGCGACAGGATCAACCGTCCACGCGAGGTGATCGGATGATCGGAAAAGACAATGCGTCCCAGCGTGATGCTCGTGACGGCGGCGGCTCCAAAGACAAAGAAGTACCCCAGGCTGCCCACGTAAAGCACCATCGCGAAGGCCGCAATATAGGCGCCGGCAGCGGCCAGGCCATCAAGGGTCAGCCAGCCAAACGCCATCGGCACCATCACGATGAGCCCGGCCGCCACGCCAAGGGCAATGATCGAAAGGGGAACCGCTAGGATGCCGGCCAGAAAGCTGACAATCGGACGCTGCACGATCTGATCGACCGTCCCTCCGCAAGTGGCCGGACAGCACAAGACCATCAAGATGCCCATGACCAGCAGCGTGACATAACGCTTGAGCTGGCCCCAGAAGTAGTTGGTCTTATCCTTGGGACCTTGCTTGGCAGGTCGCTCAGGCTCGATCCACTCGATCGGCCCGGTTACCTTGGCCCCGTCTTCGATCGTGACTTCGCTAGGCGAATGATAGGTGAGCTTGCCACCGATGGTCGCATCTTCATGAATGGTCAGCCCCGGCGACACCATCGGAATGTTAACCAGTTTCAGGTTTTGCCAGAACTGATTAGGCGGAGGTCCTGGCTGTTGGTTGGAATCGGTTGTGATACTCAACTCGCGACCAATCTTCCCCATCACTTCCGCACGGTTCACGGCTGCCCACACGTCTTCCTTGATGGTGCCTCCCAGCATTGCTTGATAGCCGGCGTAGACCAGGTCGCCATCGATCGCCGTTCCCTTTTCGACTTCCAGCGAGTAACACGCCGCCACCAGGTCGCGCTGCATCTGAGTACCGGCACCGACCTTCGCGGCCTGACAGGCAATGCGACTGCTACGACCGTAGGTGCCTTCGAGCAAGATTTCTTGTCCGGCGGCAATCAAGCCTCCTTCGACCGTCCCCGAAACATGCAGGCTCTGGGCATAGACGACCAGGTCGCCGTTGATAGTTCCTTCGACCTTGGCCGATTGGGCGCAGATGTAGACATCTCCTTCCCAGGTTTCGTCGGCGGCAATGGTCACCTCCTTACCAGTCAGGAACTCAGCAGCGACCGCTGAATCGACCAGGGCAAACGATAGGACGCAAGCGAGAAGCAAGAATAGAAAGCAGCGCACGGACCGACTCTCCGAAAATCAATGGAGTGAAATCAAGCAGCTAAAGTGAGCGGAGTCTTCTTCGCATAGTAAATGAGGCCGACCCGGAATGCAAAAACTGCCGCATTTCCCCTAAAGCGTCGGACCGACCAGCCACGGCACGAATTCCTCGTCGCCGATCCCCTGCTGCTCGCTCTTGGTCTTCTTGCCGCTGGCCACTTCCAGGATCTCGTCGAAGATCCGCTCGCCAGCGGAAACGATCGATTCCCCTTCCAGGACGGTGCCAGCGTTCACATCCATGTCGGCAATCATGCGGTCGTACATGGGCGTGTTGGTCGCGATCTTGATCGATGGAGTCGGCTTGCAGCCGAAACAGCTACCCCGCCCGGTCGTGAAGCAGACGATGTTCGCCCCGCCGGCCACCATCCCGGTGACGCTTGCCGGGTCGTAGCCAGGCGTATCCATCAAGACCAACCCCTTGGCCGTGACCGGTTCGGCATATTGGTAGACATCGACCAAGGCAGTGCTGCCAGCTTTGGCCACCGCTCCGAGCGACTTCTCAGCGATCGTAGTCAGCCCGCCGGCTTTGTTGCCTGGGGAAGGATTGTTGTCGAGCTGCGCACCGAACATCGCAACGTAACCCTTCCACCACTCGATCCGCTCGATCAGTTTCGCGGCGACTTCCGGCGAGACGGCCCGCCGCGTGAGCAGATGCTCGGCGCCGTACACCTCGGAGGTCTCACTCAAGATCGCCGTGCCGCCACAGGCAACGACGCGGTCGCTGGCAACGCCCAATGCTGGGTTGGCCGTCACGCCGGAGTTGCCATCGCTGCCGCCGCACTCGAGCCCTACCGAAAGATGACTTGCTGAAACAGTCTGCCGCTGGATCGCGTTGACCTTTGGCAGCATCTTGGCAACCTGAGCAATGCCGGCTTCAACTGTCTTGAGCGTGCCCCCTTCGTCTTGCATCGAAAGCACGAGCGGCCCAGGCCCATTGGGACCACTGACTCCTTCAATCTGTACCAGGTTCTGCTGCTGAAGCAGGTAACCCATCGCGCCGGTCTCGCAGCCGAGACCCACCAACAGAAAGCCACCGACGTTGGGGTGATTGGCGATGCCGGCCATCAACCGGTTGAGCGTGTGATGCGCGTCGCCGCCGAACTGCATACCGCAGCCAGCCTCATGCTTCATCGCAATGACGCCATCCACATTCGGATACTTGGCCAGTTCTTCCGCCGGAAATCGCTGAGCAATGAACTTGGCGACACTCGCGGAACAATTCACCGTGCTGATGACGGCCAGATAGTTTCGCGTTCCGACTTTGTCCTTGCCGCGCACGTACCCTTGGAACGTTCTTCCTTCGATCGGCGCGGGAGGCTCCGGGATCTGAGAACACGGAGCGTAATCAGCATGGACATCGACCATGGCCAGATTGTGGGAATGGACGTGTTGTCCGGGTACGATGTCGGCGGTTGCCTGACCAATGATCTGGCCGTATTTGTAGACTGAATTTCCCTTGGCAATGGGGACGACGGCAATCTTATGGCCAGCTGGTATCGGATCTGCGGCTGAAAACTCCCCTTCCGGGCATTTCAAGTAAGTCCCTGCCGAAATGGATGTTCTGGCGACGGCGACGTTGTCGAAAGAGTCCAGCATGACGAGTGAGTTGGAAATTTTCTCGTCAAGCATGTCCGTTACCCTATAATTAGCTTTCATGTGCAATGCGTTTCGAGCCAGCGTCGAAATGCCTTTTTCTCCAACGCACGAATCGTATCGGATTCGTCGGCCGGTGAAAATCCTCCGCAATTGAGCCTACCTTCACGTCAAGGAACCCTCGATGAACCTATGGTCGAACGCTTCTCGTAAGTTCATCTTGGCGTTTTCCCTGGCCTTGCTGGCTGTCGGCGTCACTTCTACGTTTGCCGATGATCGAGAGTACGAGTCTCCCGAGATCCGCAAAGCGATCCAAACGCTGGAAAAGAATGGGGCTCACGTTCAATTTTATCAGAACTACGACGATCAAACTTCCTACTACGTCAATCTTTACGCCACCAAAGCCAATCCCGATAACCTGCAGGCACTTTTGGTACTGCCCAAGATCGAACGTCTGTGGCTGGGTGGCAACTTCGAGCTAAGCCCGCTGACCTGGAACACGATCACCCAGCTAGGCGAGCTTCAGCATTTGCACGTTTTCGGCAGTGCGACCGATGCCGACCTGATGCAGATAGCCCAACTGTCGAATCTCGTGTCGCTGCAATTAGGGGGCAATAACTTCTCGCCTGCGGGGCTGTGGTACCTGGAAGAGCTGACCCAATTGGAGCAGCTGACGCTCAGAATCGACGGAAACTGCGAGCCTTACTTCGGATACCTTGCCCGGCTGCCGAACCTGAATCAGCTTTCGATTTATGATCCCAACTCGAAACAAGTCTCGCTGAAAGGGATCGAGAATTTCACGGCATTGCGGACGTTGTCGATCAATTTCGGGCACATCGATGGAAGTGCATTGAAGACGCTCCCGCAGATTGCCAGTCTGAGAGCGCTGACGCTGACCAATGTTTCGTTCCATGGGAAAGACATGGATATCTTCCGTAAGCTTAAGCAGTTAGAGCACTTGAATCTGCACCACTGCGAATTCCCATCTGACAACTTCACGGCGTTGTCCGGGCTGGAAAATGTCCAGCACATGACGATTTCCCATTCCAATTTGATCGATGATGCGATGACAACGCTTGGTGGCCTGCCGTCGCTCAACTATCTGTATCTCAATCTGACGCCGATAACCGACACCGGCCTGAAGAACCTGAAAGACGCCAAGGGATTGGAAACGCTTCATTTGCGCAGTACCGATGTGACTCAAGACGGAGTCGATTGGCTATCAGCCGAACTTCCCAATCTTCGCGTCATTGCCCCGCTCAACAATTGAGCGAATGATTCCTGAGTGAATTTGAATTTAACGGTTGCGAAATTCGCATTCCTGCGTGTTGAAATATGCGGGTTCCGCGAATTCTGCGGATTAGGTGCCTTCCGATATTGAAACTTCCCCGCTCGTGGCGTTCAATGATCAATACGTCAGGGGTAAGCATGGACGGATCGATTCGGGAGTCGCAGCGGCGAGTTTCCCGACTATCAGGAGGGTAATCAATGCGGCGCGGGGTTTTATCATTATTGGTTGTCGCGGCAACTCTAACTACCTTTGGCAGTCTATCTGCCCAGGCTCCCGTTGCTTTTCCACCGGTGCCGATCGATGTCGGCGGCCCGATGGATCCCGAGATCGAACGCATAGTTGCCACGCTGGAACAAAGCGGCTGTCTGTTTGGTTACGGTGCTTCTCTTTCCGATGAAATCGTCAACTGGCCGGAATACGGCTGCATCCGAGTGGATGGGACGAAAATGCAAGATGACCACTGGGATTTACTGTTGCAGCTTCCCTCGGTGAAACTCCTCTCGCTTCATAACACGCCACCGGCCGGCAATGTGCGAAATTGCCTGCGACAGATGTCGGAATTGGCGGAACTTCAACTGCACAACAGCCTCGACGATAGCGGCATGTCGACCATCGCTGAGTTGCCCAGCCTGCAAGCGATTCGGATCGCGGAAACGAAGATCTCGGACCACGGCATCTGGTATCTCGAAGAACTGCAAAATCTGAAGCACGTCGAACTCGAGCAGTTGCCGGTAACCAATCAAAGCTTTCACTACCTGAAACAGCTTCCACGGCTCAATACCCTTTCGGTGGTTGACGCCGATTTGAGCGGACCGTGGTACTTGAAAACTGGAGACTTCCCGAGCCTGGGTAAGCTGACCCTCGAAGGCGAGAAGATCACCGACGAGGTCGCGGAACAGGTTTCGCAGATGAAAGGCCTGGTCGAAGTCCATTTCGATCGCAGCAATCTCACAATGACCGGACTCGCCCAGTTGGCTGGCATGCCGAACATCGAGCAGATCTCGGCCACCAACTCGACCTTGGAAGATGCTCCCTGTCCGATGGCGCGGCCGGCGGCCAAGCTTCAATCGCTCGACTTGAGCAGCACCAAAACGGGTGACCAGTTCCTCAGCTCGATGACGAACTTCCCTTCGCTGGCCGAATTGAACCTTTCCGGTGCAAAAATCACCGATGCAGGTGTCTCGAATCTTCGCAACTTGAAGTCGCTCGAAACGCTGCGTCTCAACAACACTGAGATTACCAGTGGCGGACTGGCTTCGATCGCAAGCCTTCCCAGTCTCCGCGAGATTCACTTGCACGGCACAAAGTTGAACGGGGACGTGCTCGATCATCTTACTACCGTTAAGACGCTCGAATGGATCGACCTGAGCAATACCAACGTTAGTGGTGAGAAGATTTCCAAGCTGGCCGAACTGCCCAATCTGCGCGGCGTGGCCCTGTTCAACACGCCGATCAACACCAGCGACCTCCCCTACCTGCGAAAGCTTTCGCACGTGGACGAAGTCTATGTCGACGGCAGCCAACTGACGGTCGCCGAGCAGCAACAGCTTCGCGAGTTCTACGCGACGGCCAAGACACGACTTTCGCGATAGGTTGGCCCTCGGACGCTTAAATAGGCGACTTTCGAGGCCTTCTAAGGCAATTTCAGGGAAAATGATGCCTCCCCCTCCGATGTCGGGGGGCGAGGTAATTCGTTTTTGACCAAAATCCCCCGCGGATCGTTAATCGTCTCCTATAATAGGAAAGGTCCTACTTTTCCTCATTGTGTGCGCGTCCAATCCGGGCGGACTCATTTCAGGCAATCGCCAACGATCCTATGTCGACAGACGCTTCATCCAGCATGACCACGGCCAAGGCAGTCCCAACTAAATCGGTTGGCACAGACTCGATCCGTCGGAAGATCAATCGCACCCGGCGGAGTGTCAAACTGGCCGAACTGGTTGCGGGTATCCTTTTGTTCGCCGCCGGTTCGCTGCTGTTTCTTTTAACGCTGGCCGTCATCGATCATTGGATCATCGGTCTCAACTTCGTAGCTCGTTTGATGGCCTTTTTGGTCTACGTAGTCGCGGCGGTTGGATTCCTATGGATCTACGTGGCCCCCCTGCTCTTCCATTCCATCAATCCGCTTTACGCGGCCAAGATGATCGAGCAAGGTCAACCGACGTTGAAGAACAGCCTGCTCAATTTCATGTTCCTCAGTCAGAACAACCAGGGAACGCACAAGGCCGTTCTCGATGCGGTAGAAACCCAGGCAGCTTCCGACATCTCGTCGCTGTCGCTGGAACATCTGGTCGACTACTCGAAAGCGATCCGCATCGGTTACGTCCTGGCGACATTGGCGGTGCTGTTTGGCCTTTATACCGTTCTGTCGCCGAAGAATCCGCTGCAGACGGCTGCCAGAATCGCGATGCCATGGAACGACATTGCCCGGCCTTCGAGAGTGAAGATTGTCGACGTCCAGCCAGGTGATGCGAGCATCTACCAAGGGCAGGAAATTGATGTCATCGTCAAGCTGCATGACGTTTCCGATGGAGACCGCCTGGAGGTCATCTACTCGACCAAAGACGGACAACTTGTCGATCAGGCGATTCCACTCGTGCTGAGCGATGATGGATTCGACTATCGAGCCAAGCTGAGCACCTCGGAGTCGGGCATTCAGCAAGACCTGACCTACCGCATTGAAGCCGGCGACGCATCGACGCGTGACTTTGAAGTCACCACGCTGGAAGCACCCTCGATTGACGTGGCCTCGCTGCGTTACGACTTCCCCTCTTACACCCAGGAAGCCTCGTGGGAACAGCAAGGCGATGGTCATATTCGCGCCCTCGAAGGAACGATGGTAACCATCCGCGCAATCAGCAATCGCCCAATCAAGAAGGCGTATATCGAATTCGATCCGGTGGCCGATTCCCCGATCGTTTCGCTCAATACGATTCCACTGCAAGTCAGCTCCGAAGAACCGAATAAAGCTTCCGTCCGCTTCCCCTTGGAAATGAACGACGCTGGTACCGCCGGCAAGTTCCGCTCGTATCAGATTCGCTTCCGAACCGACGACGGCGTGCTCAATCCGCACCCGGTGCTGTACCACATCGACGTGGTGCGTGACCTGCCGCCGGAGATCGAATTCCTGGAACCAACCGCTTCGGAAGTCGAGCTGCCACTGAACCGCAGCCTGGATGTTCGTCTGCGGGCCATTGATCCGGACTACGGCATCCGGCAAATCCGGGTCGACGGCACTATCAGCCAAGAAGGTGGCCCACGGCTGAAAAAGACGATCAACGCATCGATCCTCGAACAGCCCAAGTCAGGCCAGGTGATCGAGAACTGGAAGCTGGTTCCCAAAGAGCACAAGCTGGAAGTCGGCGATGTCGTCAAGCTGATCGGCGTGGCCGAAGATACGCGAACCGATTTCGCTGGCAACCTGAAGCCGAATATCGCAAATACCAATCCACGCACGATTCGCATCGTCGAGCCTGTCGCCGACCAGCAACAAGGCAAGTCGGAAGAAGAAGGCTCGACCGACGACGAAGGCAAACAGTCGGACGAACAGAACAAGTCCGATGACTCCGGCGAGCAAGGAGACCAACAAGGCAAGGGTTCCGAGTCAGGCGACTCCGGCGACATGTCGGAAGGCGAGAAAGGCAACGAAGAGAACCAAAGCGAAGGCAACTCCGGTGGCGACTCGAACCAAGAGGGTATGAAGGGCAAATCCGACAAACCCCAGGAAGGCGAGAACAACGGCGAGTCGGAAGATCAGCAGGAAGGCCAAGGCAGCGGAAGTTCGTCGAAGAAAGAACAAGGCGACGAGAACCAAGAGCCTCAACAGGGTAAGGGTTCGCAGCCGCAAGAAGGCGACCAGCAGTCAGGCGAGCCCCAGGAAGGGGATCCGCAATCCGGCGAAGGAGGAATGGGCCAATCGCAGCAGGAAGGTGGCGACCAAGATTCGCAAGCCCAAGCCAATGGCGGCAAAGGGGGCGAAGCCTCTCAGGCCTCCGACGACCAACAGCGTGAACAGAACCAATCCGATCAAACAGGCCAACCCAATGGTAGCGGCACCGGCAAGGCAGGTGACCCGAACAAGGGTGGCGAACTGCAACAAGGTGACGCTTCCACGCAGCCGAACGAGAACTCGACCGTCGAGCGACAACAAGATCCGGTCGCTTCGGATGGTTCGCAAGATGGTGATGCCTTCGAGCGAATCCAGGACTATCTGAACGAGAAACAGAAACAACAGGGGCAGCAACCCTCGCCTGAAAACAGTGGTCAGCCTAATCCTCAACAACAAGGCGAAGGAGAAGGTTCCGGCACGGGTCAGAAGCCCGAAGAGGGAATGCAAGACGGTGCAGGTGGTGACAGTCAAAAGAACCCGGCGGACGCGCAAGGGCAACCAAGCGACGGTCAGAAGAACCAAGGCCAGGGAAGCAAGCAAGGTTCCGACGAACAGTCGACCGGCGAGCAAAAGGGATCAGAGCCCAACGAGGGTGGTATCGACAACGGCATGAAGCCCGAGAACTCCACCGGCGGCGAGAACGCAACCGGCGAGCAAAAACAAGAAGGCGAGCCCGGCACCACCGACCAGAACGACGGCATGTCGTCGGAACGCAACACGCAGAATGACGAACAAGGTGCCAGCGACAACCAAGGGGGCGCCAAGCAAGAAGATCAAGAGGCCAATCCATCGAGCGACTCCGAGCGTCCCGGTGATACGGGCAAGGGAGACAACACCAACTCCGGAGCTGGCTCGGAAGCCAGCGAAGGTGACAAGGGAAGCCCTGAGTCCAGCGAGAAGGCCAACAAGCAAGGCGAGAACAATATGAAGCCGGACGATCGCCCCAGCGACGAGCAAGGCGATCAACCGAAGTCTCCTTCCAACAGCGACAAACAGTCGGACAGCAAGGGAGAAACCCGCGGCGATCAAAGTGGTGGCGGCGGCTCCGGCGGCGGCCAAGCAGCTAAGCAGGCCGGCAACGACAGCGCCGGCAGCACCAGTGCTGCCGACCAGGGTGCCGGTGCAGCCAATCAACAAGGCGAAGGGGAAACAGGCAAAGAAGGAGGCGATGGTCCTCAAGCCGATCAGCAAACCGGTTCCAGTAGCGATCAGCAAGGAGAAGGTTCGAGCAAAACGAATTCGCCCGCTGGCCAAGAGGCCGGGATGCAAGGCGCTGAATCGGAAAAAGGCCCGAGCGATTCCCAGCAATCAAACGATCCACAGCAAAGTGGACGAGGTCCGGGCAATTCGGCGATTCCTCAAGGAGGCGGCTTGGAAGGGAACAACACACCGCAGAACTACGACGGTCCACGTGTTGAGCCTGGCGAAGACGCCGCCAATCTGGAATACGCCAAGAAAGCGACCGATATGGTCCTGGACGAACTGCAACACCAAGATACGCCCGACCAGGAAATGCTCGACGACTTGGGCTGGTCGAAAGATGACTTCGCTCGCTTTGTTCAGCGCTGGAAGCAAATGAAGCAAGCTGCCAGCAGCGAAGATGCTCAGGCCCAGCAAGATCTCAACGACGCCCTGCGTAGCCTGGGATTGTCGCGCGGTGAAGACACAACGCGTCGTGTGGAATCGCGCGAAGCAGCCGCAGGTGGTTCAAGCGATACGCAGCGCAGCAGCCCGCCTCCGTCGTTCATGGAACAATATCGGGCTTATCTCAAGGGGGCTTCTCAATAAAGCCCTCGTTAGGGCAAAATAGAGAATTCCCGTATTTTCCACCTCGCCGAGCATACTTCGCAGGGATTCGTCTTTCGGCTTGCCCATGCAGGCCGCGTCCTCCCTGCCATGCACGATACAAACATCGTCAGCCGCATGGCACCTCATGTCCCTCGCTACCTCGTTCCCTTTCATCCCAAGAGCGTCTCGCATTACTTCACGGACGTTCTGATCATCGGTGGTGGTATCGCTGGCCTGCGGGCCGCTTTGGAAATTGATCCGAAGCTCTCTGCTCTGATTCTGTCGAAAGAACAGATCCAGGAATCGAACAGCAACTATGCCCAAGGTGGAATTGCCGGCGTCCTGGATGATGACGACCGGTTTGAAGATCACGTCGCCGATACGATCACGGCCGGCGGAAGTCTGTGCGATAAGGAGGTCGTTGACCTTGTCGTGCACGAAGGGCCAGAGTGTATCCGCGAGCTGATTCGCTGGGGAACCGAGTTCGACCGAGTCGACGGGCGTCTGGCACTCACGCGAGAAGGTGGGCACGGTCGAGATCGCATTGTCCATGCGTTGGGTGATGCCACCGGCAAAGAGGTCATTCGCTCGATCGTCGAGATGGTGCGTTCACGTCGCAACATTCAAATCTGGCAGAACGAGTTCACCCAGGACCTGATCGTGCATGATGGCGTCTGCCGCGGGGCACTTGCTTCGGATGAAAAGCATGGTCGAACCCTGATCTGGGCCAAGCATACGATCCTGGCTGCCGGCGGCGTCGGTCAGATCTATCGCGAATCAACCAATCCCAGCGTGGCGACCGGCGACGGCATTGCCATGGCACTGCGTGCCGGTGCCGAAATGCGTGATATGGAATTCATGCAGTTCCATCCGACCGTTCTCTACATTGCCGGTAGTAGCCGTAGCTTGATTACCGAAGCAGTGCGTGGCGAAGGGGGGCACCTGGTCGACCGCAACGGCTATCGGTTCATGAAAGACTACGACCCGCGTGGCGAGTTGGCTCCCCGCGATGTCGTTTCGCAGGCAATCGTTTCGCAGATGGAACTGACCAAGCATCCCAATGTGTATCTGCGGCTCGATCATCTGGATGCCGATTTCGTCCGCAATCGTTTCCCCAGCATCTATGCCGGATGCAAGAAGTTTGGCATCGATATCACTTCCGATCGCATTCCTGTTCGCCCAGGTGCGCACTACATGATCGGCGGCATCTCGGTCGATAACAACGGAGCCACCACGATTCCCAACCTTTGGGCGGCAGGGGAAGTCACCAGCAGTGGGCTGCACGGGGCCAATCGTTTGGCATCGAACAGTTTGCTGGAAGGGCTCGTATACGGTAAGAGGGCCGGTCGCAATGCGTCCCTAGGGGCACTTGCGATGCCGGACCGCTTCGAGGCGATCAATATTCAGCATCCCGTGGCCGAGCCGAGCGAACCGCTCGACTTGGGCGACATTCGCAACTCGCTTAAAAGCTTGATGTGGCGAAACGTGGGCGTACGGCGTGATGCCCGCGGGCTCGAGGATGCCATCGATACGATCGAAGCCTGGTGCCGGTACGTCCTGCCCCAGCAGTTTGACCACCCTAGCGGCTGGGAACTGCAAAACATGCTGGTCGTGGCCCAAGTTATGGCCCGGGCAGCCTTCTTGCGAGAGGAATCGCGAGGCGTTCATTTGCGAATGGATTTCCCCCAGACCGACGACGCCAACTGGAACCATCACCTTCCGCTACGGTTATCAGACCTTCCGTAGGGACTTTTCATCAATCCTACCGGGATACGAACGAACTTCGGCAAGTCTTAATCAGACCGGAGTTTATGTCATCCGGCGCTTACGTTACACTACGTGTTTTGATCCTGGTTAGCGAGGTGCCCCATGTTCACGGCGGCCCCTCCCCTGCCTTTTCGGACAGCCTGAGAAAAACGAACTGCTATGGTTGATCACAACTCCGATCTGCCGATGATCGAGGCCGACCGGCTTTCCAAATTCTATGGAATCTTTGCCGCCTCCCGAGAAATCAGCTTCAAGGTCCATCGTGGCGAGGTGGTGGCGTTTCTCGGCCCCAATGGTGCCGGCAAAAGCACGACCATGAAGCTGCTTACCGGGTATCTATCACCAAGCGAAGGGGTTGCCCGGATCGCCGGCTACAACATGGCCACCCAGCGATTGCAGGGCTCGTCGGTGCTGGGATACCTTCCCGAAAACGGTCCGCTCTACCCGGATGCCACTCCGCACAGCTTGCTCTGGTTCATCGGCGAGGCCCGCGGCATGAGCCCGGCCAAACGCACCGAACGCATCGATGCCGTGGTGGACCTGTGTAACCTGCATACCGTGCTGTACAAGCCGATCTCGAAGCTTTCCAAGGGTTACAAGCAGCGTGTCGGCATGGCTCAAGCCATTTTGCATGAACCAGAAGTGCTGATCCTGGACGAACCAACGTCCGGACTCGACCCGAATCAAATCCGTGGCGTGCGTGACATGATTCGTCGCCTGGGACAAGAGAAGACGATTCTGCTCTCGACACACATCTTCCAGGAAGTCGACGCACTGGCGACCCGGGCCATCGTGATCAACGAAGGTCGACTCATCTACGACGGAAGCATTGATGGAATGAAGCAACCAGGCGAAACCCTGGACGACGCTTTCTATCGGATGACCAAAGGGGTAAACGCATTGACGACCCCAGAAGGTGAAGAAGCGACCCCGGATAGCTAAACCGGCCTAACATCAGCGGCCCGTTTGAACGAAACATTTTCCCAACTGAAATAACAACACGGTAACAAGACATGTCCGTCGAGTTTTACGCCAAGTTAGCAACGCTCGTACTGTTCGATCTATTGTTCATGTTGGCGTTCTTCATCCTGCTCATTCCGCTTTCGGTAGCCAAGAAGGCTTCGTATGCCGTGATGAAGCGGAACTTCAAGTCGTACTTCAGCAACCCAACCGGGTACGTCTTTCTCGCGATCTTCGTTTTGCTGACCTCGATGGCGGCGTTCTGGCCCCATGAGTTCTTTAACGCGAACCTGGCGAATCTCAACGAACTCAATTCCCAGATCACGCTCATCATGCTGATCTTCATCCCGACCATCACCATGGGTTTGTGGGCGGATGAAAAGCGACTGGGGACCGACGAATTACTGTTAACACTACCGGCCACCGACTTTGACATCGTGATCGGTAAGTACTTGGCGGCGGTATCGGTGTTTAGCGTCTCGTTGGTCTTCTCGCAGCTCTGTAACTTTCTGGTGCTGGACGCGCTGTCGCTCGGCTCGCTCGACGCAGGCCTCTTTATCACCACTTACATCGGCTACTGGTTCATCGGCTTGACGATGATTGCTTTGGGGATGGTGGCTTCGTTCATGACGAACAACCTGACCCTGGGCTTTGTGCTGGGTATTTTGGTGAACGCTCCTTTTGTTCTTTTGCAATACTCGGACGCGTTTGTCACGCAAAACGAATGGGTTGGCTTCCTGAGCGAAGCGAGTATGGGCAAGCAGTTCGCGGACTTCGGTCGCGGGGTGATCTCGATCAGCTCGCTGGCGTACTTCCTGATGATGACGGTCGTCGGTATTTACCTGGCAATGGTCCTCATCGGTCGACGTCACTGGCTGGGGGGTAAAGATGGCGAGTCCCTCTTGGGGCATTACCTGATCCGCTCGACCTGTCTGCTGGCGATCGCGTTCGCAGCCACGCTGTTCTTTGTGATGAATGACATCCGCTGGGACTATACCGAGAACGGTACCAGCAGCCTGCTTCCTCAAACCAAGCAGTTGGTTCGTAACCTCTCGACCGACCAGCCCGTGCGTATCGAAGCGTTTGTCAGCGGCAGCGTTCCGAAGAACTACGCCCAAACCAAGCTCGACTTGATTAACTACCTAAACGAGTTCCGTGCGTTGAGTGGCTCGAAGATCAACGTGGTGATTCACGACGGCCTGGAACCGTTCAGCGAAACGGCCGACATCGCTCGCGAGACCTACGGCATTCAGCCCCGCGAGTTGATCTCGCAGGAACGTGGAGCGTTGGCTCAGGAAGAAGTCATCCTGGGTGCCGCCGTTCAGCGTGGCCTAGAGAAAGTAGTGATTCCATTCTTCGACAATGGTGTTCCCGTCGAGTACGAACTGGTTCGTTCGATTGGTACCGTTTCAGAGAAGAAACGTAAACGCTTGGGCGTTCTGCAAACCGATGCTCAATTATTCGGCGGGATTCAACAGAACCCACTGGGCGGCTACCAGAACATTCCACCTCAGCAGATCATTACGGAATTGGAGAAGCAATACGACGTGATTGAAGTTGATGCCTCGTCAGCGATCGATCCAAGCTCGTACGACGTGCTGCTTGCCGTTCAGCCGTCGAGCCTGTCGCCTCCGGCGATGAAGAACTTCGTCGACGCAATCAAAGCAGGCATTCCGACCGCCGTCTTCGACGACCCGGCTCCGACCCTCATGGGACAAGCCACGCCAATCGGCCAGGACAAGCGCAACCCATTCCCCGGCCGACGTCCGCCCGAACAAAAGGGAGACATTCGACAGCTGTGGGACCTGCTGCACATTTCGATGCCTGGCAAGCAATTGCCAACCGATCGCTACTATCAACCGTACATCGTCTGGCAGGATTACAATCCGGAAGTTCGTCTACGCAACCTGGGGGCGATCACCAAAGAGTACGTCTTCGCCGATCGCTTCACTCCCGGTGCGCCTGAATACGAAGCGTTGAACAACGAGGTCGACGTGACGCAGGATCTTCGCCAGATGCTCTTCCTGTTCGCAGGGGCCATCAAGAAGCAGCCAGGCTACCCGAAAACAATGACCTTTACCCCGCTGGTCACCACCGGTACGAAGATCGGGACAATCACGTTTCAAGACCTAAGTAGCGCCCGGCAGGATCAGCGACGCATCGAAGCAAAGCGGCAACCGGTTTATGGCCCCAACGGAGGTGCACCTGATCCGTTTGTCTTAGCAGCCCTCATCCAAGGCACACCTCCTTCGGTCGCCAAGAACGCCACCAAGGCGGAAGATGCTGCTGACGCCGAAAAGAAGGAAGGCGACGAAGCAGAAACGGATAAGCCAGAAAAGTCCGATGGCTCAATCAATGTGGCCATGGTCAGCGATATCGACCTGCTTCATTCGGTCTTCGTGCAACTGCGTGCTCAAAGTGCCGACAGCTCTGAAATGCAGATCGATAACACGAACTTCCTCTTGAACCTGATCGACAAGCTGGCCGGTGACGACGAGTACATTCCCATCCGTAGCCGAAGTGAACCAATCGCTCGCCTTGGGCTGATGGAACGCTTAACGGAATCGGCCAAGACCGAAGGGGACAAGGCTCTGCGAGAAGCGGCACTCAACGCTCAGGCACAGCAAGAACAACTGGAGAAAGAACTTCAGAAGCCGCTGGAAGATCTGAACATGAAGATCAACACGCTCAACGCTCGAGCCAACCAAGGGGGCGAGATTCGTCCTGAAGACCTGCGTGAAGTTCAGGCACTGCAGTTGGAACTGGCCCAGCGTCAGGCAGACGTTCAGAACAAGCAGCGTGCCGCCGTTCAAAAGATCGAAGCCAATCTCGAGCGTGAACAAGAGCGTATCACGCGTGAGTTGAATCGTAGGATTCTGTACTACCAGAACCAGGTCAAAACCTTGGCCGTTGCCCTTCCGCCAATCCCACCGATCGTGATCGGCATCGTCGTCTTTGTCATTCGACGCTTGAAGGAACGTGAGGGATTGTCGAAAGACCGAATTATCAAGTAGCTCCAGCTACTACCCCAGATATCCGCGAACATTTTTACGCACTAGTTGCAAAGCAATTTGTCATGAGTGAAGCCGTTAAAACGTTGATCTTTCTGGCCGTGGCTGTCGTCATGGGAGGCTTGGCCTACGTCTCGCGCCCTGCACCGGCAACCAGTGCACCGGAGGAGGAAGTCAATCAGCCCCTCTTCCCGACTTTTACCGATCCGTTGCAAGCCGAGTCGATGCAGATTACCCGCTTCGATTCCGAGCGTGGTCAGATCCGCCGCTTTGAAGTCGCCAACACCAGCGACGGTTGGCAGATCAAGTCCAAAGGAGGCTACCCGGCCAACGCGACCGAGCACATGACCAAGGCCGCTAACAGCCTGGTCGACTTGAAGGTGCTGCGGATCGTCAGCGATCTTCCCGGTCAGCAAGCGGAATATGGTGTCGTGGAACCCAACGCCAACGCTATTTCGGCCGCCGACGAAGGGGTGGGCCAGATGGTCACCATCGAAGACAAAACCGACAAGACACTCGCCAACCTGATTGTGGGTGCGGCCGATAAAGAAGATCCACAATTGCGGTACGTGCGTGTTCCAGGCCGCGACCGAATCTACCTGGTTCGCTTGGACCCAACCGTCTTCTCGACGGAGTTTTCCGACTGGATCGACAAGGACCTGTTGCAGCTCAATCCATTCGATGTCGCTTCCTTGCGTTTCCGCAACTACACGATGCAGGTTGCCAACAACCAGATTCAAGCGTTGCCGCAAATGGATGCCACCGTGGCCTTCGACGCAGAGCGAAGCAGTTGGAGCCTTCTCAACCTGAAAGAGGCAGCCCCTGGCGATCAAACGCAATTGGCCGCCGCCGAGTTGCCTGCCGATGAAAAGCTGAACACGGAAAAGCTCGACGAGATTCGCAACTCCCTGGATGACTTGACGATTGTCGACGTTTTTCGCAAGCCGGAACAATTAGCGGAAGTTCTCAAGCAGGGCGAAGGGCTTAAAGGCCTCAAGCAGGAAGACCTTCCGACGCTGGTTTCCAACGGCTTCTTCCCATACCTGATGCCAGGCGAAACCGAACCGCAGTTGGTGGGCCTGAACGGCGAACTGGTCATCGAAACCCAAGACGCGATTCGTTACCGACTTTTATTCGGTCTCGAAAAGCTTGGGGGTGATAACAAAGACCAGAAGCAGCAGTACCTCTTCGTCCAAACCGAACTAGTCGACGAGATGTTGCCGCCGCCGATGCTGCAAGAGGTTCCCGAGATCAAGGAAGGGGAAGACCAAGACATCGAAGCCCAAGCCAAGGCCCGCGAGAAGATTTTGCAAGACAACGATGCCAAGATGACCGAGTATCGTGAAATGAAGAACCTGGCCACGCGAAAGATCTACGAGCTGAACACACGTTTTGCCGACTGGTATTACGTGGTGAAAGCCGAGGACGTTGCCAAGATCTTGCTCAATCGTGATCAGTTGGGCGTCCCAATCAATCAACCCACCAACCAGCCCAGCGGAGTACCAGGACGCGTCTTCCCAGGCGGTCCAGGCACGGGCATGATGCGACCACCTGCTGCCCAGCAGCCGATGACTCAGCCAATGCCTCAATCGGAACCAATGGATAAGCCGGCTTCTGAGGAGCCAGCCGATCAACCGCCAGCCGATCAACCGCCAGCGGGCGACAAACCAGCCGGCGACGAAACTCCTAAGGAAGAGGCTGCTACCAAAGAAGAGCCGGCTGAAACTCCAAGCGAGCCAATGAAGCCAGCCGAAGATATGGCCGAACCAGCAACTGAGGAGAAACCGGCCGAAACCGAAGAAACCCCAGACGCAACGCCAGAAAGCGACACGCCGGCCGAGGAATCTGCGGAATAAGCGATAAAAGTTTCGCGAAGACCAACTCCATCGCGATCCTTTCCGCTCAGGCTGTGTCGTTTCAACGAGGACAACCTGATACCCTGCCGAGAATGGACGCGAGTGATTTGCCGGTTTCCGCGAACACTTCGCCTTGGCGTTCGCGTTACATCAGCTAGAATCTAGGGAACTTGGTTTCCCCCAAGCTTTTGCGCCCATAGCTCAGCCGGATAGAGCAGCGGTCTTCTAAACCGCAGGTCGCAGGTTCGAATCCTGCTGGGCGTGCTTTTCTTTCTGCGGGCGCTGGGGCGTCACTCTTCGCCAGGATACTTTCTATCCGCCTTACGATGCATTTGTCGGCAATTGCCGGTAGGCTGAACGATCAATCTTGGAGGGCATCTTGCTGTGAATGAATCGGTAACAGATCGAAAAAGAGGGTGCCTCATTGGCTTGGCCGTGGGGGATGCGCTCGGGGCTGCCGTCGAATTCAAACCGCCGGGCTCATTTCCACCGGTGACAGGCTACCGCGATGGTGGTCCTCATCGTCTGGATGCAGGTCAGTGGACTGACGATACCAGCATGGCCCTGGCGTTGGCCGACAGTATCGGCCAGGCTGGCTGGGACCTTAACGATCAGGCATCACGCTACCTTTCCTGGATGCAAGGCGGAGCCTATTCCGTGAATGGCATTTGCTTCGACGTCGGCATCGCGACGCGAGGTGCCCTGCTTCGCTTTGAAGCTTCGCAGGATGCCTACTCGTCCGGAGATCCCTCAATACGCGCCAGCGGCAATGGATCGATCATGCGTCTGGCGCCCGTGCCGATTCATTACGCTGAATGCTTTCCGGATCGAATCAATGAGCTCGCCACCCATGCTGAGCAGTCCAGTATTCCCACACACGCCAGTCCAATTTGCCTGTCGGCGTGCCGTTACATGGCACTGGTGCTTGCCGGTTTTATTTATGGCTTAGAGCGAGATGTCGTTCTTGATCCGAAGTGGGAAGCACTCGAGCAGCTGAAATCACTTGCCCCGCTCGCCCCTGAGATCAACGAGATTGCCGACGGTAGCTTTCGCCGACGAGAGCCGCCTGAGATTGTAGGCAGCGGTTACGTCGTCAAAAGCCTCGAGGCATCCCTGTGGGCGTTTGCTCGCTCGGATAACTTTGAGGACGCCGTGCTGGACGCTGTGAACCTCGGGGATGATGCCGATACAACAGGCGCGGTCTGTGGTCAGTTGGCCGGGGCCTACTGGGGTGAAAGTGGCATTCCGGAATCACTACGAAACGGACTCGATAAGCCTGACATGCTTGAGAAAGCCTTGGCGAGTATCACCGGCTAAGCGTTTTCCGCCAGAGGGAATTTGTCTAAAATAGTAGATCGGTTCTGACCCACTACCCTGCACCATTCACGCTCACGCGCCGCTCTGCCCATGACTTGCGATCCTTCACTTTCGGCCAGCGAGCGACTGCTCAACTGGTTTCACGACCTCGATTCCTGCCTGGTTGCTTTCTCAGGTGGTGTCGATAGTAGTGTCGTGGCCAAGGCCGCCGCGCTCGCGTTGGGGGACGAGTCGTTTGCGGTAACGGCCAAGAGCCCGAGTGTTGCTGAGCGTGATCTGCGAATCGCCAAGGAGACAGCCGAGGCCATTGGCATTCGGCACGAGGTGATCGAGACGGCCGAACTGAATCGACCAGGCTATGTGGCCAACGCTCCTGATCGCTGCTTCCACTGTAAGTCGGAATTGTACGATCACCTTTCGGCGATTCGTGCAAAGTACGAAACGGCCGTGATCGTGAATGGGGCGAACCTCGATGACCGGGGTGACCATCGCCCAGGAATGATCGCCGCAACCAACGCCGGCGTCCGCTCTCCCCTTTTGGAGTGCGAGATCGACAAAGCCACGCTCCGCGAAATTGCCAAGCTGTGGGATATCCCGGTTTGGGATCGCCCTGCTTCGCCGTGCCTGGCAAGTCGGATCGCGTACGGCGTTGAAGTCACGCCCGAGCGTCTGAAGATGGTGGAACTGGCAGAAGAAACGCTTCGTTCGCTCGGCCTTCGCGATCTCCGCGTGCGTTACCACGAGGGTGATTTGGCCCGCCTGGAAGTGCCCATTGAAGCAATCGAGTGGCTCGCCAAGCCAGAGACGCGTGAAACGCTTGAGCAGCGTCTAACCGAAATCGGCTTCAAGTTCGTCACGCTCGACCTGGGTGGCCTGAAGTCTGGCAGCTTGAATCAATTGATTCAGGTATCGCTCAACGAGACTTAAATACGCAGCCGCGTCAGCTAACTTCTTTCGCAGTGCATAAAAAAAGCTCGTTCGCCGAAATGACGAACGAGCGTGAATTCTTGTATGTGCCAACTAGCTGGCGAAGATGCGATCCATTCGATCGGCGATTTCCGTGAGACGCTCGCGTCCGCCGCCGGAGATTTCTGCGGTGGCCCAGCCTTGGTAATCAATCTCGCGTAGGTTGGCCATAACCTTCGGCCAGTCGACATCCCCTTCCAAGAGCTTGGCACCGAAGCCTTTCCCCTTGCCGAAGTCTTTGATGTCGAGCTTCTTGATGCGTGGACCGAGGATCGGTACCCACTCGTGCGGTGGCGAGTACTTCACGGTGTTACCGACGTCGAAGTAGGCGCCCACCATATCGCTATCGATTTCGTCGATGAAGCGAGCGGTCTCTTTCGGATCGGTCAGGAAGTTGTTCCAGACGTTTTCCATCAGAATCTGAATGTTGAGCTCTTCGGCAAGTGGCAGGGCCTTCTTGATTTGCTCGATCGAGCGGTCCCAGCACTGGTCGTAAGTGACATCCTTGTTGACAACGCCTGGGACCAGCAACACGCTGGTTCCACCGTACGACTTGCTGGCATTGATCGCCGTGAACAGCCCCTCAAGCCCCTTCTGACGCACTTCTTCATCTGGGTCGGAAAGACGCGTATTCCAGTGAATGGAATCGACCACACCATGCACGGGTATTCCCGAGACCTCAACCGCCTTTTGAACTTCTTCCGCTTCAGGACCACCCGGCGAGTTCAGTTCGACGCCGTCAAACCCCAGTTCCTTTAAGACGGTCATCTTCTCGGCCAGCGTACCCTTCACGCCAACCATCCCAATCTTGACCGCCTTCTTGATTCGCTTCTCGCCGGAGGCCGTTGTATTGTCTGCCGCCAACAAGGATGCCGGGGTTGAAAGCGCAAGGCCTGCTGCTGCGGCGGCGGAACAGTTGGCCAGGAATTCTCGGCGGGAAGTGGACATCGGCAGGACCTCGAACAAGAAATAAAGAAGGGTTGGTACGGTCTTCATCGTACCAACCCTTGCGCGAATTTGAATGCTTGGCAGGGGAATAAATAAGAAGGAATTCCTAGCAAAATCCTTCTTTCGCCCCCCAAAGTGACGAATCGACTAGCTACCGTTCGACTCGCGTGGATCGTGGGAAATTGGATCCATGGCCTTCGTGTTTCGCTCAACCGCCAAAGCGATCGTTCGCTGTTCCAGACCATCCTTCGAGCGAGCGACGATCGGGAAGATCTGACGCTTGTCGGGGAAGTCCATCTTCACCATGAAGGTGCCATCCTCGCGAACCTTGACAGGCTCACCGGAGAGGGTGACGTAAGAACCGGCTTTGGTCGAGCCAACAACAATCATTTCGACTTCGATGTTGAGATCGAAGTCATGATTCGGCTTGCCATTGGAGAACTGATCGCCCACCAAACCCAACCGGGCAGCCATCGGCATTCCAACAGGGCGACGGAAACGCTGCTCGAGCATTTCACGCAGTTCGCCGTCGGAATGTTCTTCGTCGGCACCACCACTGAGGGCGTAGATCTTCTCGACGTTGTCAGCCACATCGTCCCAGTTCCCGTCGATCTCTTCGCAGGAGCCAGGTCGTGGCGTGGTAACGACATTACTACGAGCAATCGCGTGGAATCGTCCGTTGGTGGCCAGGTAACCCAGGTGACAGCGATAACTCTTGGGAGGATCGACGACGTCGATGTACCAATTCTTAACGCCACCATGAATCTCGATCTGCTTGACCAATCGCTCGGAACCACTGGTCATGACTTCGCCATCGACTTCCGTCACGCGAAGTACAGGAATCGACGTATGCCAGTCTTGGGCCAGAGCGGCCTTGGCACGATCGATTGCCTTGCGGGAAACTTCCCAGCAGGCATGAAGCCAATAAGAGTCGCGAACCATTAAGACCAAGCGATCCGCACCTTGTTGATCGGATGGGTTGGTCCCTAAGTCCTTAGCGGCCTGGCGTTGTTCGTACATCGTACGGATCGACTCGACCACTTTTGGATCCGACTTCTTAACCGGCTTAGCCTTCGCAGTGCGGCGTTTAGTGGTTGCCGCCGGCTTGGCCTTGGCAACGGGAGGCTTCTTGGCCGATGCTGCCGGCTTGGCAGGAGCTGCCTTGGCCTTTTTGGGCTTGCCGTTGGACTTGCTCTTGGCCGAGGTGCCACTCGACTTGGCGGCTTTGATCAACGCCTTGACGAGTTCATCCTTACGCATCGCGTGCCAACCGGTCACACCGCGACGCTTCGCCATTTGAGCTAAATCCTTTGCTGTATATTCCTTGAGTGAAGCGGCGGTGATCAAGATTAGTCCTCCTGGCTCAAAGGATGTGAGGCTTACGTCGACTGGGGGAGTGTTCACATCGCCCCGAGGCAAAACGAATTTGGGGGTCGTCGTCCATGACAGTGGTCACTCGACACGCCCCGCTCGATCCCTGAGCAGAAGCTTCACCTGAAACGCAAGTGAAAAGGGAAGTGAAATGAACTTGCGAAAAGGCCAATTACGGGGATGCAACTGGCTAATAGTTGTTGGGTAGGCTGTTCTCATTGCTGGCAACCAGCCGACGGCGACTTCCGGAAAGCCGAATTTGACTCCATTAAACCGCTATTAGCGAATTTTATGGAGGAATGCCGAACACTACTCCCGAGCGACTCGGAAACAGCTCTGCAGGGTGGCTTTCTAAATGTGCCGACAGATTTCGATTGTAGCTAAACTGAGGTAGAAATGCAACGTACCACTCCCAGGTGATACGCCGCGAAAGTGGTTCTGGTTTTGCATTTTTCCAGAAGATGTGCGCTCTACAGAAGATTTTTCGCTGGATGCCCACGCCTTGGCCCAGAGTCGATCCGGCAATCGAGCCATCCAGCCCTGTGGAGGTATATGGACTGCCCTCACAGGAATTGCCTTGTCGGTCATTCTGAAATGCCTGGGATGGACTTTGTGAAAAATTCCACGAATTCCCTCGCTGCGGCGGTTTCACCTGATTGACCCTGCCCATGGGATGAAATAGATTGACCGCCATGAGTTCATGGCAAGCTCCGACGAGCATATAGGAAAGCGAGCCGGAAGTCCCCTTTAGCAAAGGCAAACGCCTTGGCACCTCCCCTCCAACCGGACATGTCTCCGATTGCGAGAGCCTATCTGTGGGTAGGACGGATTTTTTCAATCTGCGGCGAGATGCTTTTGCCAGGTCTATTGGGTTATTGGCTCGACCAGTCCCTGGGCTTCCAGTTTTCCATTTTTGCTCTGATCGGATTTTTCGTCGGGCTCGTGTTTGGCATGACGCACTTGGTGCTGATGGCCACAACGGAACAGAAAAGCGGACGTGCGGAGGGCGCCTCCGGTGAAGTGGATCAAGACGATCCGCAGTAAACCTCCGCAGACCTGAATGCCCCGCAAGACGAAGTGATGAATACCCCCCAAGCCAACACTTCTGAAAAGCAAAATGCCCAACTGGTATGGCGAGACTTTCTGCCATGCCTGTGGATGCTGCTAGGAGTGCTCGGAGTATTCCCATTCTTTGCGGCCTATGGCTATACTCGCTTCGAGCTTCACGGCGTCTTTGCCGCGATCACTGCTGCATCGGTGGTACTGTTTGCGATGGAAGCCGCGATCCTCTCCGCTATTTTCCTGAAAAACACCGAACTCCGTGTCCAATCCGTGCTGCTGGGAATGTTTTTCCGAGCAGGAATTCCACTAGTTTTTGGAATGTTGATGCACAAGGCGGGTGGCCCGCTTGCTGAGGCCGGATTGTTTGGCATGATATTGGTCTATTACCTTTTGACCCTCGTGGTCGAAACCATATTGGCTGTCCAACTCGTATCGCAGACATCCACTATTAAGAAAGCCGTCTAACCAATGGCCGCTGACGAGATCCTGCTCCACATCAAAGACAGTTACTACTTCGAGGTTCCGAAGTGGTTGTGGAAGCACGATCATGAGTCACATTCCGACTTTCCTGATGTCTGGGTCAAGCTCGATCCAGGCTTTCAAACGTGGCAAGCCCACGAGGTCTATCAGCGCCTGGCGGAAGATGAAGCCGAAGGCCTCCCGAGTGAAGAGGACTTCCTTCACGACTACGAACATTGGCAACATGAGCCAGGCAACCACGGCAAACCCATCAAGCGTTTTCTGACCGAAAAGGTTGCCGAGAATGCCGCTGGTGGAGACACTCTGGTCTGGGCCATTGATGGCCTGGAAGTGGTAAACGACTACACCGTTGCCGAATACAAGCAATTGCCCGCGGATCACGAGCATGTTAGTTGGGCACCATCCAAGGTCGACGGCTACAACCACGCGTTGAGCGGCAAGATCTTGATCCCGCAGCCGTTTGGTGGTGAGCTTCGCAACCTTTATCAAAAGGAAGCTGGCTTTGCGATCTCGAAGTTCATGGTCATCGAATTTTTCGTGGCCGTGATCATCTCGGTTGTCTTCATTGCTTACGCCAAGCGAGTTTCCCAGGGACAACTGCCCAAGGGTTGGTTCTGGAATTTGATCGACGTCTTCATCACGTTCCTGCGTAAAGATGTCGCCAAAGCAAATATTCACCACGGTGCCGACAAGTTCGTTCCGATCTTGTGGACCCTGTTCTTCTTCATCCTGGGTTGCAACCTGTTTGGTTTGATTCCCTGGATGGGTTCCCCCACCGGTTCCATTAGCGTCACCGTCACGCTTGCCTTAGCGGTGCTCTTTATAGGCATGGGCGCCGGAGCGCAAGAATTCGGGGCGGTTGGGGTTTGGTTGAACCTGGTTCCTGGCATGGAACTTCCGACGGTCATCGCCATTATCATCAAACCGATGATGTTCGTAATCGAAATCTTAGGCTTGTTGATCAAACACGCGGTGCTTGGCATTCGTCTTTTAGCGAACATGGTAGCGGGGCACGTGGTGCTTTTAGCCATCATGGGATTGGCAGTACAAATTCAGACAGCGGTTGGCGTGCCCAGTGCAGTCGCCTGGCCGGTTGTCCTTGTGATTTTGGTTGGCAGTGTGCTCTTGAGTTGTCTCGAATTGTTCGTGGCATTCCTGCAAGCATACGTCTTCGCGTTGCTCACGGCATTGTTCATCAACTCAGAGACTCACAGTCACTAAGTTGACGAGAAATTGGCTCATACAGCCAATGCCCGCATCGCTTCCGTTTTGAATGTTTTTGTTTCACTGAGATACGCGTAAACGCCTTTTGTTACGGTTGAGGAGACCTGTTCCGTGATCAACTTTGTCAAATTGAGCATCGTGAGTGTTTTTGCTTTGCTCGCACTTACCGCTCCCGCCATGGCCCAAAGCAACGTGGGTGACCTGAAACTGAACTACATCGGTATCGGCTTGGTGGTTATCGGTGCCGGTTACGGTATCGGCAAGCTGGCTGCCAGTGCTCTGGAAAGCATGGCACGTCAACCGGAAGTTTCCGGTAACATCCAGACGGCCATGATTATTGCCGCCGCTCTTATTGAAGGTTTTACCTTCTTCGCGCTGGTTATTTGCTGGTTCGGCCCGTAACTCATTTGCGTCGCCGACGCCGTTTGTTTTCGTTCCCCCAGCATTTCCGGAATTGATTTGATATGCGCAGCAACTATTTGAAACGCACGCACTGGAGTGGTCTCACGGTCCTCCTGCTATTGGGCATCTTCCTGGCTCCGGCCTGGTCCCAGGATGACGAACCCAAGCCTGCGGAGTCAGATCCTGCGCCCATGGCCGCTGCTGAGGAAGAAGCGCCGGCCAAGGAAGCCGAACATGCCGACGAGGCAAAGCACGCCGATGGCGAGCATGCCGAGGGCGAACACAAAGACGGTGAGCACGTCGAAGGCGAGCCCGGTCATGACGAGGAACATGCCGATGGAGATCACGGCCACAACCCTCATGACCTGTCGCACAACGACGGCAGCGAAATGCTTTCAGCACCACACGAGCCAAGTCTCGATCTGGCGCTGTTCACGTTGATTGTGTTCATTCTGCTGGTGGTTGTGTTGGGCAAGTTTGCCTGGGCACCGATTCTCAACGGCCTCAAAGCCCGTGAGAACTCGATGGAAGGCAAAATGAAGAAGGCGGAAGAAATGTACGAGCAAGCCAACGCCAAGTTGGCCGAGTACACCCGTCAGCTTTCCGAAGCCCAACAGGAAATCAAGCAGATGCGGGACGAAGCGATCAAAACGGCTGACGATAAAGCCAAGCAGATCGTGGAAGCTGCCCAGCAGTCGGCTTCGGCTGAGCGTGATCGTGCGATCCGCGAAATCGATGCCGCCAAGGGTGCCGCGATCAACGAACTAGCTCAAGCTTCGGTCAACATGGCAGTCGACCTGGCGGGACAAATCACCCGCAAGGAACTGACCCCCGAAGACCACGCTAATTTGATTCAGGATTCGATTTCCAAGCTGCCTAGCAACAACTAAGCAGCCTCGCGTTATCGAACCCAAGTAACGACTTCACCTCCGTCAGGATATCCTTCAGCACCATGGCTGGAACATCTTCCGACAAACAGACGTTCGATCTCAGCCGGCAACGCATTGGCTCGGTTTACGCCAAGGCGTTGCTCGGGGCCGCCGATGACGCTGGCCAGACCGACGTCGTCCTGGACGAATTCGGCTCACTGATTCTCGACGTGATCGATCAACGCGATGATCTGCGTCATGCAATCTCGGGCAGTATTCTTTCGGAAGATCAGCGGATCGCCGTGCTGGACAAAGCCTTTGGTGGCAAGATGAACCCCGTCTTGCTGACCTTCCTGAAGGTGGTCACCCAGCACGAACGCCAAGACTGCCTGCGGGAGATCTACGCCGCCGCCGTGAAGCTCAACAACGAGCGTCTCGGCCTGGTGGAAGTCACCGCAACTACGGCTACCGAACTTCCCCAGGAAATGTCGGACAGCCTGACGGCCAGCTTGAAAGCCAAACTGGGCCGGGAAGTCGTTCTCAAGTCAGAAGTCGATCCGAGTGTCATCGGTGGACTGGTCCTGCATGTTGGGGACACGGTCTTTGATGGCAGCGTCGCCAACCGCCTGAAGCAACTTCGGCAAAAGGCCCTCGAAACCACGGCTCAGCAGGCGAAGGCGTCGCTCGAGCGATTCACCAATTCAACGCAGAGTTAAAGCAGTAGACGGTAAGTTCCATGAAATTCAACGCGGACGAAATCGCTTCTGTCATCAAGCAGGAGATCCAACAGTTCGACACGCAAGTTGACGTGCGAGAAGTTGGACGTGTCCTGGAAGTGGGTGACGGTATCGCTCGGGTCTATGGCCTTTCCGGCATCATGGCCGGTGAAATGGTCGAGTTCCCCAATGGCACAATCGGCCTGGCCTTCAATCTCGAAGAAAACAGCGTCGGTGTGATCATTCTGGGTGACTACCTCACCATTAAGGAAGGTGACGAAGTCAAAGCCCTCGGCACGCTGCTTTCCGTTCCTGTTGGTGATGCCGTGCTCGGCCGCGTGGTCGACCCGCTGGGCAACCCACTGGACGGAATGGGCCCGATTCAATCCGGCGAAACTCGTCCGGTTGAATTCCTGGCTCCTGGCGTATCGGAACGTCAGCCGGTTCACGAACCAATGCAGACCGGTATCAAGGCCGTCGACGCCATGACCCCGGTTGGTCGTGGTCAGCGTCAGCTGATCATTGGTGACCGTAAGACAGGCAAGACCGCTATCGCGATCGATGCCATCCTCAACCAAAAGAACACCGGCGTGAAGTGCTTCTACGTCGCCGTGGGTCAGAAGGACTCGTCGGTTGCCGGTGTGGTCGAAGTGCTTCGCCGCAACGGTGCGATGGACTACACCACGGTCATCGTTGCTGGTGCCAGTGCCCCTGCCCCGCTGCAGTACGTGGCACCATACGCTGGTACGGCCATGGCCGAGTACTTCATGTTCAACAAGCAAGCTGCTTTGATCGTCTACGACGACTTGTCGAAGCAAGCTGCCGCCTACCGCGAACTGTCGCTACTGATGCGACGTCCGCCAGGTCGTGAAGCTTACCCGGGTGACGTGTTCTACTGCCACAGCCGCCTCTTGGAACGTTCGTCTAAGCTGAGCGATGAGCTGGGTGCTGGTTCGCTCACCTCGCTGCCAATCATTGAAACACTCGAAGGCGAAGTTTCCGCCTACATTCCGACCAACGTGATTTCGATTACCGATGGTCAGATTTACTTGCAGCCTGACTTGTTCTTCGCTGGTATTCGCCCGGCCATGAACGTCGGTATTTCCGTTTCTCGCGTGGGTGGTAACGCCCAGATTAAGGCGATGAAGAAGGTCGCCGGTGGTCTGCGTCTCGACTTGGCTTCCTTCCGCGAATTGGAAGCGTTCGCCCAGTTGGGTACGGAACTCGACGAAGCCACTCAGCGCCGTCTCGATCGCGGTTACCGCATGGTCGAACTGCTGAAGCAGGGCCAGTACAAGCCGATGGTCGTGTTCGATCAGATTCTCAGCATCTACGCAGGTACCCGTGGTCACTTGGACGAAGTGCCCGTGGTCGACGTGCTGCGATGGGAAACCGAATACCTCGATTTTGCGAAGGCCAAGTACCCGCAAATCATCGAGAAGCTGGAAGAAACCAAGGACCTGACCGACGAAGTTCGCGATCTGATGGAAACGGCAATCGCCGAATTCCAGAAGACCTTCGTCCCGTCGGAAACTGCCGAAGTTTAATCGCCCCGCCGCGATCCTTATAGTTACTAGAAGCAATGGCCAATCCAAGAACCCTCGACAAACGCCGCAAGTCGGTTCGCAATATCAAGAAGATTACGCGAACGATGGAGCTCATTGCCACGGCTCGCTTCAAGCAAGCCATGGATCGAGCATCCGCCGCGACGGCGTTCACGCAGCGAATCACGCAGTTAGTCAAAGACTTGACCGCGGCTGATCTGCAGTTCGAGCATCCCTTGCTGGAAAAGCGGGATTCGAAGAAGAAGGCCGTCCTGCTCGTGCTGACTTCCAATCGCGGTCTGTGCGGTGGTTACAACGGAAACATTTGTCGTGCTGCGTTCCCTCGCTTGAAGGAGCTGCAGGCAGAATACGATGAAGTCGAATTGCGAATCTCCGGTAAGAAGGGGATCGCGATCTTCCGTATTCAACGGAAAATGACGCCCGAACAGAGTTATCTTCACTTCGAAGATAAGCCGAAGTACGAAGAGGTCGAGCCGATTGCCGTGGATCTTCTGGATGGTTTCCAGGCCCACGAAATCGATCGTCTGGACGTCGCATACATGAAGTTTGTTTCCAGTGCTCGCCAAGAGCCAACCCTGGAAACGCTGCTTCCGCTGGGTGCCCTCGAAGGCGTCTCGGAAGGTGACGCTAACGCGGCAAAGGGTTCCAACTACGAGTTCATTCCTTCCGCGGAAAGTATCCTGGAAGAAGTCGTGCCGACCAGCTTCAAAGTGAAGTTGTTCAAGTGTTTTCTGGACGCGGCCGTCTGCGAGCAGATTGCTCGTATGATTGCGATGAAGGCAGCAACCGAGAACGCGAACGACCTGATTAAGTACCTGTCTCGCGAATTCAATCGTGCACGACAGAGCCGAATTACTAACGAAATTATGGAAATCATCGGCGGCGTCGAAGCTCTGGCCAGTTCCTAACGAGCTTTGTGCGTAGCCCCGATTCCCACAAAACCTATTGGTCTGAATTTCCACCGAGAAAAGAAATATGGCGACTGCTACCGACCAGAAAATCGGAAAGATCACCCAGGTCATCGGTTCGACCTTCGATGCCGAGTTTGGTGAAGGCAACCTTCCGCCGATCTACAATGCCGTTAAGGTATCCGGCGACTACAAAGGCGTCAGCATCAACCTGACCGGGGAAGTCCAGCAGCACTTGGGCGGTAACCGCGTTCGCTGCGTTGCCCTGGGTAGCACCGACGGTTTGATCCGCGGTTTGGACTGCGTCGATCAAGGCAAGCCGATTTCGGTTCCCGTTGGTAAGGCAACCCTCAGCCGCGTGTTCAACGTGACCGGCGACCCAATCGATGGTCGTGGTCCTGTTGAAGCCGATGACTACATGCCGATTCACCGTCAGGCCCCAGCGGTCGACGAACTGTCGACGAGCACCGAAGTGTTCGAGACCGGTATTAAGGTGATCGACCTGCTCACCCCGTTTGTTCGTGGTGGTAAGGCAGGTCTTTTCGGTGGTGCTGGTTTGGGTAAGACCGTTATTCTCACCGAATTGATCGCTCGTATCGCTTCGTCGCACGGCGGTTATTCGGTGTTTGCCGGCGTGGGTGAACGAACCCGTGAAGGTACCGACCTTTGGTTGGAAATGCAGGAAACCAAGATCGGTGACACCGGTCGTTCCGTTATCGAACAAACGTGCATGGTGTTCGGTCAGATGAACGAGCCGCCAGGTGCCCGTCTTCGCGTGGCTCTATCGGCCCTGACCATGGCCGAATACTTCCGCGATTCGACCGGTACCGACACCCTGCTCTTCATCGACAACATTTTCCGCTTCTCGCAAGCGGGTTCCGAGGTGTCCGCCCTCTTGGGTCGTATGCCATCGGCCGTGGGTTACCAGCCAACGCTGGCAACCGAAATGGGTGCCTTGCAGGAACGTATCGCTTCGACCAAGAAGGGTGCTATTACCTCGGTGCAAGCCGTTTACGTTCCGGCGGACGACCCGACCGACCCTGCCCCGGCGACGGCGTTTGGTCAGTTGGACGCGTTTATCTACCTGGAACGTTCGATTTCGGAAAAGGGTATTTACCCGGCGGTCGATCCGCTGGCATCGTCCAGCCGTATTCTCGATCCGCAGTACGTCGGCGAACGCCACTACGCGATTGCCCGCCGCGTGCAAACCACGCTACAGCGTTACCGCGAACTGCAAGACATCATCGCGATTCTCGGTATCGACGAACTTGCCGAAACGGACAAAATCATCGTCCACCGTGCTCGTCGTATCGAACGCTTCCTGTCGCAACCGTTCCTCGTGGCGGAAGTCTTCACCGGTAAGCCGGGTGAAATCACGCCGCTGGAAGACACCATCCGCAGCTTTGAAGAAATCTGCGACGGTAAGTGGGACCACCTGCCCGAATCGGCGTTCATGTACGTCGGTGCCATCGAGCAGGCGGAAGAACAAGCCAAGAAGATGGCCAAAGAGAAGGGTTAATCAGTGCCTTCCATCCAATGCGTCGTGGTCACGCCAGAAAAGACCGCACTCGAAACGACAGCTGACTTCATCGCCCTGCCACTGGCAGACGGCGAAATGGGGATTGGTGAAAACCATGCCCCCGTCATCGGTCGTCTCGGCTACGGCGAAATGCGAATCGTTTCCGCCGGCGAGACCAAGCGTCTGTACGTCGACGGTGGCTTCGTCCAGATCGCCGACAACGTGGTTAATATCCTGACCGGCAAGGCGATTCCGTCCAGCGAAATCGACGTCGATCAGGCGGAAAAGCAGCTTGAGGAAGCATCCAAGGCTGTTGCTCCGACCGACGAACTCGCGGCAATCAAGACGCGAAACCTCGAGCAGGCTCGCAACCAGATCCGAGCCGCCAAGCGATCCGCCAACTAGTTCGGCGTCGCTCACGATCTTCTTCTGATAGCATCCATCAACGTTCTTGATGCTATCGGAAATTCTGCGATTTGGCCGCAATCCAATGCGCTGCCAGATTGTCTATCTTACCGAAACGCCACCGCTGGTAATCTGCGCGGGAAAAGGCATCTTCTTACAGAAGATTCCGTGCGACAACGATTCCCTTTCTGGTCGATCATTTCAAAGAAGTACCGGCAATGCCGCTACGTGAATGCATCGAGGGTGAAGGTAGAGTCAGAATGCGTCCAGATTCACAGCTTGGAAAATCGGAAGCCCATCTGTCCGGCGAAGGCCGCCGGTCAGCTGCCTCGCTGCGGATTTCCCGCGGCCTGGTCAATCAGCGCGAGCGTGAAATCGAAGTCCCCGTGTTTACCCTGGGATCTGCCGCCGACTGCGACTTGATCCTGGGCGACGAGCAATTTCCTGAACTTTACGCCTACATTCTCCGTACACACGACGGATACCGACTCCGCTGCCTGACGGCCGAGCCCATCCTAACGGTTAATGGCGAGGATATCGTCGCGACGCAGCTGCAAAATGGGGATCGCATTCGCTGCGGCCCTTACGAGTTCCACTTTCAAAAATCGGTCAACTCTTCGGTTCAATCGTCAGAGTTGCCCCAATCACAAACACCAATCGTTGACATGCCCTGGGTTGCGACCGACGGCCAGGCCCGGGACGGCATCGACACTGTCCACTGTTTGCTTCGCGATATTCGGACGCGAATCAACGGCGGATCATTCACTGAAGCACTTCGCCGGTCCGCCTGACTCGGCATAACCCCGTGAATCGGAAGAGTAGGTTTGATGCAACCGATTGCTCCTATCTTAGGAAATGAGCCAATATCGCTCATGCCATACGAGGACGACGTGCTCGAGTCGCTGCGCCAAAGTCGAACGGCGATTGCCACGAGCGACGATCCGACGGTGATCATCTCGGCACGTTGCGACCTCTTGAACGATGAACTTCAAGACCTATACGAGCGTTTGCTGGCGACCAGCTGAGTTCTTCTCAGAACAAGTTGCCAACGCGAAGCAGGCCTATTAGCATCGGAGTCGTGAACGAGAACTCCGCATCATCCCAGGTCCGCCCCGATTCGCTGCATCGCTTGCGAACCTACGTGGGCATTTGGCTGCCCTTTCTTTTTCTGGCGAGCTTCTTCTTCGGCAAAGCTTTCGCCTATCAAGAGCAGTTCCTCTTTCGCGATGCTGCACACTTCTATTACCCTCTGTTTCACGAAGTAACGCGGCAGTGGAAAGCAGGCGAAGTTCCCCTTTGGTCTCCCTTCGATGGCCTTGGGATGCCGCTGGCGGCCGACGCGACGCCCAGTGTGTTTTATCCCGGCAAGCTGGTCCTTTTGACGCCGCTGGGCTTCAACTTTGGCATGCGCATGTACGTGGCGATGCACTTTGCCCTGGCCTACGGTGGCATGGTCTGGGCCGCACGCATGTGGGGATGCTCGAACTGGGCAGCCGTCCTTGCAGCGATCACCTACGCGTTTGGCGGCCCCGTTCTTTCGTATCACGCGAACATTATCTTTCTAGTCGGCGCAAGTTGGCTTCCCTTTGCCTTGGCAACCGGCTGGATGCTGGCCCGCCGCCCTTCCCTGCTCCCAGGCATTGGTTTGGCCCTGGCACTCACCATGATGATCTTGGGAGGCGATCCCCAACTGGCCTTCCATACGATGATGATGCTGGCCATGGCGGCCGTCTTATTTGTCCTCCCCTGGCGTCGACTCGCCAGTTGGAGACAGTGGATCCAGTGGCGCGCGTTTCGTATCGGGGCACTGGTCGCTTCGGCCTTATTGGCCGCGGGCTTGTCGGCCATTCAGATTCTACCGACCAGCGAGTGGGCGTCGCGAAGTTTACGAGCGACGACCGATCAGCCTCGCAGCGTCTACGAGCTTGCCCGAGGCGTAGGAGCCGGAGAGAAAGACCGCTGGAATGCTCTGCTGGGCAACCCGACGCCGAATACGCATGCGCGGCACAGCTACGATTTCAGCATCGGACCGTGGAACTGGCCCAATATGTTGGTCGCTAATTTCAGCGGTAGGATGTATCCGAAGAATGAACGTTGGGTACGTGCAATCCCTGCGGAAGGACGAATCTGGTATGCCTCGCTGTTCATGGGCACACTGGCCATGTTTCTCGCCGGCTACGCGATTTGGAACCGTCCGTCGCGGCGCGTCGATCGCTGGTTGGTCGCCATTGCACTGTTTGGCCTGATCGCTAGTCTCGGTTGGTACGGCTTGGGTTGGCTGATCCTTGAAATCGGTTACAGCTTGGGCTGGGAAGGTGAGAACCTGTCGATCGGATCACCGTTTGGCGGCCTGTATTGGCTGCTGAATATGGTCGTCCCCAAGTATGCCCAGTTTCGGTATCCAGCGAAGTGGTGGATCTTCCTGGCGTTTGCCTTGCCGCTGCTGGCGGGGCGAGGGCTCGATCAACTTCGTATCACGAAGCGAGGACTTCGATCGACGGTCATCGTCGCATCGGTACTTCTTTTGGCCGGCGGTATTGTTCTGGCGAGTGCCGCTTGGCTTTCGTCGATGATTCCCAGCATACCGAACGATACGCTATACGGCCCGCTCGACTCAGCGGCCGGTATCTCCCAGATGGCAGTTGGACTGATCTCGGCAGGTTTGGCCCTGGCTGTGGGTATCGCTGGCGTGCGTTTCTTGCCACGTCGATTGGCACTCATGCTCGTATTGAGCGTGGCAACCTTGGAACTGGCGATCGGCAACGCGTGGGTCGCTCCGACAGCGTCGCAGGATTTATGGAATCAAAGCGGTTTCGATCTGACGTCCCAGCCGCTGGAAGCGAGGAACTTTCACCCCATCAACTTCTTCGATCGCACAGAAAACAGCTACCCGCCTGAGTTTGCCGAGACGGGCTCGGACGATCGCATGATCGCCGGACTCAAGATTGATCGCCAAAACAGATTTCCACGTTTTCAACTTATCGATACCGTTCGCTCTGCACCTTCGGTGGTAAGCATCACACCCCGCGATTATGAAACGATCTGGACGCTGGCCCGGTCGGATCGAAAGCTGATGAACTTCAGTTGGGATATGCACGGCATCCAGTGGATCGCCACGAATGGACCGTGGCCGGAAGCATTCTGGCAAGCCGATATCGACTGGACTTCGCCGATCGATTCGTTGCCACCCAAAGAAGACTTCTCAAAGACCAGGGATCTTCTCGAGGCACTAGAAAACGATGACCAACTGCGGAACCTGAAGATTACCAATTGGAAGCGATTGCCATTCACCTATAAATGGGATTCGACCATTCATTTTCCGGTCGTCCTCGAAGCCTCTCCCCAAGACCAACTCAAGCAGCCGGCGGCACCTCCAACGGCCAGCGTAGTCACCAAGCTCGACCGCACAAGCGCTGGCCAGATGACCCTACATTTGAATGGCAGCCAACCTGGCTGGGTCATTTTCCGAGAATACTTCGACCCCGGCTGGCAGTGTACCATCACCGATGCCCAAGGCTTTGAGCGCACCGGCATACCGATCTTTCGTGCGAACCGTATCCTGATGGCCGTTCCTGTCTCTGCCGGCGACACCACGGTTACGCTCACCTATTGGCCCCGATCGTTTGTGATAGGAGCGGTGGTGTCTGGCCTCAGTTGCCTAGCCTTGCTGGTCTTGTTACTGACCAAGGCTTGCTTGGCCATTCTCAAACGGCGTTAGATTTGGAAATTGAGTTCCGGTTGCAAATCTTCGACCGCTTCGGATCGTAGTCGCAGCCGAGGCTTTTCCAAAAGGACCGTTGTGTTGGGATCGACACTTCGGGTGAGCCACACGCTGGAGCCTACCACGCTGTGGTTTCCTACCACGGTACGTCCACCCAGCACGGTCGCGTTGGCATAGATCACCACGTGATCTTCAATCGTCGGGTGACGTTTCATGCCACGGACGATGTTGCCTTCGTTGTCGGTATCGAACGACAAAGCACCCAGCGTCACACCTTGGTACAGCTTAACATGCTTGCCGATCTCGCAGGTCTGGCCAATCACCACGCCGGTGCCGTGATCGATGAAGAAGAAACTTCCGATCGTCGCGCCGGGGTGAATATCGATACCGGTCTGCTTGTGAGCCCACTCGGTCATCATACGCGGAATGAACGGCACGCCCAGCTTGTACAGCGAGTTGGCCACACGATAAACGGTGATCGCTTCCAGACCTGGGTAGCAGAAGATCACTTCGTCCAGGTTGGTGCAGGCCGGGTCGCCATCGTAGGCCGCTTGTACATCGGTGGCCAGGATGTCACGCAGGTCGGGAATACGATTTAAGAACTCAATGGCCATTGCCTGGCCTTTGGCTTCGTAGTCGGTCTCTTCAAGCGGATTGCAGGTATCCGGCTTGCCGTTGACGCGTTCGTCGTGCCGCAAAGCCCGAGCAATTTGATTGGTCAGCTTATCGTGCAAGCCATCGATCAGGTCGCCCACATGGTAAGTGATATTCCCCATGTGCAGACCCTCGCGGCGCTGGTAGCCGGGGTAGAGTATCTCTTTGACGTCTTCGATGATCTCGATCACGACGTCGTAGTTAGGCAGCGGGCAGTGACCGAGATGGTTGATTTTGCCAATCTGCTGGTACGTACTGACGATGCGATCGGTCAGCGTGGGAAGATCTTCTTTCAGACGTGCATCGGATGCCATGGCGATTATCCTTCTATTTTGAACCGAGGGAGAGAGTAGTTACTGGTGGAACAGGTCTGTCGTGGCAGCAAGTGCCAGCATGCGTTGGGGTTAGCAACAACAGAGGCAGGTTCGACAGTAACAGGTTGCCAGCAGATGCATGGTTCGGTTCAAGTTTGCCGGTTGCATGGACTTTTCCACAGGGTTATCAGGGTTTGGATGCCCGGCCTGATAGTTTGGTCACCAATGTTTTCGACGTGATGGGCAGTTAAATTGACCCTTATGGGAACAACCAATAAAAATGCCCTCGCTTTCGTATTTTCGCAAAGTTGAAAGCGAGGGCAAGCACACGGATGGAGATCCACGGCGAAATCGTGGATCAGCTCTCGTCGTCTTCTTCGATATGCTGACGATGCCTATCCTGCAGATGGGCAGGCAACGGAGCATAGTGCGAGAAGCTCATGCTGTAACTCCCCTGCCCTCCCGTCAGACTGGAAAGGGCTCGAGCGTACGACGAAGTCTCGGCCAAGGGGACGACACAGACCACCGTTTGCATGTTCGCTCCGGCATCCTGGGTTCCCGAGATCTGACCTCGCCGCGTCGCCATGTCGCTGTACACGTCGCCGACACAGTCGATCGGAACGGTGACATGCATATCGACCATCGGTTCCAGCATCTGTGGTCCGGCCTGCTTGCAAACTTCGCGCAGGGCTGCCGAGGCGGCAATCCGGAACGCGGTTTCCGAGCTATCGACTGGGTGATGCTTTCCATAGTGGACTTCGACGCAAAGGTCTTGCAGCGGATAGCCTGCCAGCACGCCTTTGTGGACACGATCGAGCAGCCCCTTTTCGACTGCCGGCATGAAGTTGCCAGGAATCGAGGCTCCCACGATCGAATCGATCCACAGGAAGTTCATCGCCTCGAAGTAATGGACATGCTTCATACTGGGGAAGTTGTCCTTCGTAGCGAACTCCGAGATTTCGGTCCCTTGCGGTAGCGGCTGGATACGAATGTGCACCTCGCCGAACTGCCCGCGACCGCCGGACTGCTTCTTGTGGCGGTAGGAACCATGCGCCGGGAAGGTAATCGATTCCCGGAACGGTACCCGCGGTTCGTACGTTTCAATTTCGAGATGATCGCGGCGAGCCAGCTTCTCTTGAATCAGTGACAAGTGAAGTTCGCTCATGCCACGCAGTACCAGCTCGTGCGTTTCCTCATCATGCTCGATGCGGATCGTTGGATCTTCTTCTAAGAGCTTATGCAGGGCCACACTCAGCTTGGCTTCGTCGTTACGACTCTTCGGACGAATCGCCACGCCGACCATCGGCTGGGGGAAGTCAATGTTGGGAAGTTCCAACTCCCCTTCGTTGGTACCGGTATGCAGTTGCTCCATCTTGGCTACGGCCACAATATCGCCGGGGCCCGCTTCATCGATTGGTTCCAGATGGTTGGCCTGTACGTCCAACAGTTGCCCAATCCGTAGCCCCTTACGGCCATTGCTGCCAGGCAGGGTCATATCTTTACGAAGCGTTCCGTTGTAAACGCGGATGTAGCTTAGCTTCTGGACGAATGGATCGATCCGAGTCTGGAATACCTGGGCCGCGAGCGGACCGTCCGGGTCACCGGAAAGTTCGATCTCGGAACCATCCCCATTCTTGGCTTTGCGATGGACCATCGACGGAGGCAACGAACAGAGTGCCATCGCGTCGAGCAGTTCGGAAATACCAACGGCCTTCTTGATGCTGCAGCAGACGATCGGAATCAGCGTTCCGTTGGCGACCGCTTTGGGGATGAGGGCCTTCAAATCTTCGTTAGTGGGCACTTCGCCTTCGAAGTAGCGTTCCATCCATTCTTCGTCCGCCTCGATAGCCGCTTCTACGAGCGACTCTTTATAAATGGCTGGATCGATGGGGGCGTTGGACGTGTCGGCCTTCTCATCGAGAATATCGACGACACCAACGATGGCGCCGTTCTCTAGTCGAGGAAAGCTGATCGGAACGCAGGCCTGGCCGAACGTCTCGCGGATCGATTGCATCAAGGACGCGAAGTCGAGGTGCTCGGTATCGATCTTGTTGACAACAATCATCCGGCCAATGCCGGCCTTTTCGGCTTCTTGAAAAACACGCCGCGTATTGACGGCGATACCTGCGTGCGCGTCGATGACGATCATGGCCGTGTCGGCTCCGCGCATGGCCGAGATGGTATGGCCAATGAAGTCAGGGTAGCCGGGAGCATCGATTACGTTGAAGCGAAGTCCCTGATGTTGAAAGTGGGCGAGAGTCGCCTCAATGGAAAGATGGTGAGCCTTTTCCTCCGGCTCGAAATCGCAGACACTCGTTCCGTCGTCCACACTGTGCGTTCCGTCCACCGCGTGCGTTATCTCAAGTAGGCGGTCGATCAGGCTCGTCTTCCCAGTCGAACCATGACCGCATAAGACAATATCGCGGACGGTCTCTGTTGCACAAGTTGCCATAACTAAACTCCTTTCGTGCTTTGGGAATAGACACGAGAAAAGGGCTTTCCCACGTGGGGAGTACCACGGGGAACCTCTTCTCCGTGGGGTGATTTGTCTATGGCTATTTATGGGCTATTCGTCGTTGTGTACCGCTTCAGGTTGTGGATCTTGTGGCTTGGTTGATAACTCAGGTTGTTGTTCGGATGAACTGGTTGTCCCAGGTCGATAAACGGCCGGGTCGGATGCGTTTGCTTCTTTTGCTTCGACGACGATGAGGTGAACATGTTGATCCCCCATAGGTGCAGCGAAGACTAACTTCGAGGTCGGAAACTCTCCTTCGTAAGCAAGAGCCCCGGCCACCTCGTCGAAACGCCCAAGGCGTTGATCGTCTACCGTCATTATACGTGGTTGACGATTTGCCGTGTGGGCTTCGACCCGAAACATCAACTGTCCGCCAACTTTTCGTACGCCCCAGAAACCAGCAAACTCACCGCTCTTGAATTCGGGGTGAGGGCTGGTGGAAGCACTGATCACGGCAGGACGAATGTAGGTATAGGTATCTGCCTGACGAGGCCAAGAGGCAACCGTCATCTGCTTTTCGTAGAGTGGTTTCTCGGTCCGGCTCTGCCGCCGGATGAGCTCAGCAATCTCATCCTTCGGGTCGAGTGCCCAGCGGTAGGACGAGTCGTCGATCACATGGAATTCAAGCCCCAGGCGATCGACTTCCTGGGCTGGTAGCGTGACGACCTGGTAGCTCACTAGGCACTTGGCCGGTCGGAAGTAAGAAAGGTAACCAAACACGCCGGCAAACAGGGCGACGATCACCATCATCGCGCCCAGGCTAAAGCGTAGTCCCCAAGTTTTGCCCGAGCTTGGGACGACCGATTCAGAAGTCAGATCACGCTCGGGCATAGAACTTAATTGGTTACCTCACACCGCCAGCGGCTTCGACCGCCTGACGTACGGTTAATCGGCCTTCGTATAAGGAACGTCCCACGATCGCACCGTCCAGTCCGGCGGCGGTCAGGTTCTTCACGTCCTCGACCGAGGTGACACCGCCAGACGCAACGACTGGCACTTTAACGGCTTCTTTCATGGCCTGCATGGCTTCGACATTCGGACCGGCCAGCATGCCGTCGGTAGCGATGTCGGTGTAGATAATGGCCGCCATGGGCAGATGTTCGAACGTTTTGGCCAAGTCGATCGCCGAGGTGGTGCTCACCTCCAGCCAGCCATCGGTGGCGACCATGCCTTCTTTGGCATCGATTCCGACAACGAGCTTTTCCGGGAATTTCTCGCACATGGCGGCAAACCAATCGGGCTCACGCAGGGCCTTGGTGCCGATCACCAAGCGGGCCAGTCCGAGATCGAGAAGTTCGTCAATGGTCTTCTCATCGCGAATCCCGCCACCGACTTCACAGGGAATGTCGACAGCGGCAACGATCGCAGAGATCGCGTCGCGGTTTTTCAGACTTCCGTCCTTGGCCCCATCCAAGTCGACCAGATGGAGACAATCGGCTCCTTCATCGACCCATCGTTTCGCCATTTCAGCCGGGTCATCCCCGTAGACCGTTTCGCGGTTGTAGTCTCCTTGTTGGAGTCGCACGCATTTGCCACCGAGAAGATCAATGGCCGGCCAAATTTGCATCGTGGGTCCCTTTCTCCGCCGAACGGCCGAACCCTTCGGCGTCCTGGCAATATCTCACAAGAGGTAACAATCAGCAAGAAAATTCTTGCCACTAGATCAAGTTAATGCGGGGGATATCTACGCCAACTGGGCAAAGTTGTGAAGCACCGTCAGCCCAGCCTGTTGGCTTTTTTCGGGGTGGAATTGGGTAGCGTAGAGGTTGTCTTTCCAGACGGCAGCGCAAAAAGGGCTGCCATAATCGGCCGTAATCGCGACCACATCGTCGCTTTCTGGAACGACATAGTAAGAGTGAACGAAGTAGAAATTCGTCCCCTCGTCGATCCCTTCAAAAATGGGCGGTCGGTGCACGAAGTGAGCCTGATTCCAACCCATATGGGGGACTTTAAAGCCATGGGGCAGTTCAAACTTCACGACCTTGCCAGGCAGAATCCCCAGGCCTTCGTGTTCGCCCCCTTCGTAGCTGACGTCGAACAGCATCTGCAGGCCCAGACAAATCCCAAGAAACGGGGTCCCGGCTTCAATCTGATCGCGGATCGGGCCTTCAAGGTCTCGGCGACGGATCTCATCGACCGCGTCTCCGCATGCTCCCACGCCAGGCAGAACAAGCTTGGTTGCCGCGGCTATCTCTTTTGGGTCGCTGGTGATATGCGCGGCGTGCCCCGTCTTTTCAAAGGCTTTTTGGACACTCCGCAGGTTACCCATCTGGTAGTCGACGATCGTGATCATCAGGCGAGCAAGTTCACTATTCGAGGCAAATCAACGACAGAAACGCAGCGGGAAGAAGCATCCCCACGGCAGACACAACCCATGGACAAAAGTTCGCCCAAGGGCCCTATTGTAGTTCGTTTTGGCCTGACTGGTTAGGCGGTAGAAAAGGTTCCCTGGGGGAAACCTGGAGTGCGTCTCAGATGCATGTGTTCTAATTGTCGGACTGGGGATAGATCACCAGGTCGACGCGTCGATTCTTCTGCTGACCGACCGGAGTGGCGTTGGAAACGACCGGATGGTTCGATCCGTGTCCTACGACGACCAGTCGCGAGGGATCCATGCGGTAGCGTGAGGTCAGCTGGTCGAAGACGGTTTGGGCCATGCTGGCCGACAGTTGATGGTTGGACGTGTAAGGGGGCATCGCCGGCTGATTGTCGGTGTGCCCTTCGATGCCAATCTTGTTCTGAGGGAAGTCCCTTTGCAGGGTACTGGTCAGTTGCGAGAGGATGTTGTCCGAGTTGGGAATCAACGAGTTGGTTCCGGTCTGGAACAACGCGTCGGCCGGGATCTCGATACGGAGTACATCGCCATCCTGCCGGGCAGTGACGCCGGGGATTTGAATCTTGTTGAGTTCCGAGGTCAGACTGTTGTTCGGCCGAATCACCGCACCACCGCGGTACTGGGTCGAAGCCATCATGGTCTGAACTTTTTGCTGCTGTTCTTTGGCCAGTTCCTGCGACTGTGCCAGTTGGCTAGTCGTGTCGTTCAGTTGGCGACGAACGAGCGAGAGCTCATCCTGCAAGATCTTCTGCTGCTGTTGGGACTGAGCCAGCTGCGAGTGGAGATCCTGGTTCGAGGCATCCAAGCCAGAAGCACGGCGTTCAAATTCAGCGATCTGGGCCTGAGTTTGCTGCTGCGCAAGGACTTGCTGTTGCCGCCAGGCTGCATTTTGATTGCAGCCCAAGCCAGCAAGTGCTAGCGAGACCAAGGTGAAACAGCACAAACGAAACATGGCAGGCCGTGTCGGCTAAGGGCCGGGGAAACTTGAGGCAAAATCAGGAATTGCGGCGGATATTAACAACCCACCCTATCATCGACAAGATCGATTTCGTGCCCGGCGTCCTCGAAAGTCGCGGCCAGATCAAGAGATGGGATCTCGCGGCGGAAGTTTCCCAGTGGCTCGGCTGGAACCGGCAGCCACCCGTGCCGCGGATACTCGCCATAGAAGCGTTTGATGAAGTGCCGACCCGAAAGGTGCTCGCAGTGGGTCTCCCACCCCAGACGCTGCATCAGCCGCGAGCTGATCTTCTCGTTGGAAAGCTCGCAGACGCTGGCATTGGCCCGGCGGACTTCGGCTACCCAGTCCAGAACTTCCAGGCTGCGGCGAAGGGTCTTCCAGGTCGTCTGCCGGGTCGATTCGACGTAGGCCAAGGTCAGAAAGCCGGGCGAACTGATCGGGAAGTTGTAATACAACCGAACGTGATCCCCACCCCGGCGATGCTTCCAACGACCGAGCGTTTCGATCTCCAGCCGGGAAATCAGCTTCGGCCACGGACGTAGCGTCAGCGAGTGGAATGTGCCTGATTCCACTTGGATAACGCCATAGCGTCGGCGGCGCACAAGATCAGTGGCGCTGTTCAAGTTGTTGGTGGTTTCGATCCAGAACATGGGTGAGGTCCTCGAAGCAAGGATAGCTCACCGTTTAGAGGCCGTTTGTAGCGATTGTGCGGTTACGCTTCGTCCGGATAGATGAACGTGAACTTGATCCAGACCCACGCCATCAGCATGCCCCCCAGCACCAACGGCAGAGCCAGGAACAGTGCCGGCAGCCAGGGTCCCAGGCCCAAGAGCGGGCCATACTGCTGCCATAATCCTCCCCAGAAGATCATCGCGATCAGCGTTCCGATACACAGGTAAGGACCGTACGCCAGGTAGGCATCTCCGGTAAGCAGATAGTTCACGATGGCAAACAAGCACGCAATGAACGGCGCGAGGAAGAAGATCACCATCACCGGCTGCCAGCCGATGTAGGCCCCAATCATGCACATGAGCGTCACATCACCAAAACCCATCGCTTCCTGCCCCATCGCCAAGCTGGCAAAGAAACGGACCATCCAGATCAACAAGCCGGCAAAGGCCATTCCCAGCAGTGCCGAGAACACCGATTGCCAGACAGCCTCGCCACCCCACATCCATGCGGCCGAGACGAACGCAAGCAAAAGGGCCAGCATGCTCAGGTAGAACCAGTTCAGCGAGTAACGTACGAAGCTGGCTACCAGGTAACGGAAGAGTTTCGTCATCCCTCCTTTAGTCCAGATCAGCTTCGGGCAAAGGGCGAACCACCAACTAACCGCCAATATGAGACCAACCACCAAGGCCGAGCTTCCATTCCAAGCCGCAGGCCAGTCACTCAGTGCAGCCGCATGCAGCGGGATCGCTTCCATCTGGCTTCCCGGCTGTGACAACCCGAAGAAAGGCCGCCCTTCCGGGATCGGCAGTCCCACGAAGGGAAGCAACCAACAGAAGACGAGTGCCACCAGAAAGCCGGGCACCGTGACGTAGTCAGGGATCGTGCGTGAATCGAAGTCGATAAACGTGGCAATCACCATAAACGAGATCAACACGATGTGCTGCAAGTAGATCGAATGCAACGCCGCCTGGCTGAGCGGAACGTTGACCGTGATGGGAACCAGTTCTCCTGAGATCACCCAGTGGTAATACCAGGCAAAGAAGAACCCGCAGCCCAGTTCAATCAACAGCGGCTGCACCCAGTGACCGGTTCCATGCACCTTGCTTTCACGGGCAAGGCCGAGCCAGCCGAAGACCGGTACTTTATCCAACAAGCTGCGCGGTGGGACGTCAGGATGTGGCTTGCTCCAGGGATCGTAATTCTTGGGCACCCACGTCCAGCGATAGATGGCTCGGTTGAGTTGCCCGGCCACGATCGCACCGAAAACGAAAAGACCAATCAGTCGCACATTCAGCGGAAGTCCAATCCATAGCGCGACGACATTCTCCCACCAAGCCACGTTACTGTTCTTTCTTCACTAAGGACGACGGGAGTTGGTCCAAGATCGTTTGCGTCACCTGTTGGGGTGACTTACCTAACGTATCGATCGTCAGGTCGGCACACTGCTCGTAAAGCGGAGTACGCTCGGTCAGAACTTCTTCGATCTCATCCAGAATCGATTTGCCGGTCAAACTGGGCCGACGAGCCTGAGTCGATGCATCGCCTGTTAGCCGCTTGGCGATCTCCTCCGGCGAAGCCGTCAGCCAAACCGTAAAGCAATGATCGGCGATCTGTTTGCGGTTCTCTTCCCGCAGAATCACTCCGCCACCCAAGGACAGGATATGATCAGACCGCTGCGCCAGTTCGATCAGTGTTTTCGTCTCAAGATCGCGAAAGCCAGCTTCGCCTGCGTCAGCAAAGATCTCGGCGATCGATTTACCGGCTTGCTTCTCCACGTAGATATCGGCATCGACCAGCGGCCACTTCAGCTGCCCAGCGAGCAGCCTGGCGACGTGCGATTTGCCGGTTCCGCGATATCCGATGAGTGCCAGATTCATGTCCGTACGATCGCTTAACCTGTTCGGACCGCACCGGTCAGTCGCTTGAGTGTGCTACGCATCAGTTCACGGGAAGTCTCGACGCCGGTAAAGTGCTTAAACTGCAAGGCAGCCTGGCGGACGAACATTTCGACGCCGGTCACCACGCGTGCCCCCACTGCCCTGGCTTCCTTCACCAGCAACGTTTGTTCCGGATTGTAGACCGTGTCGAAGACGATCATGTTGTGTTTGATCCAACGCTTCTCAAACGGTGATTCGTTGACGTTGGGATGCATGCCGACGGGTGTCCCATTGATCAAGATATCGGGCTGAACCGATCCTCGATCTTCCCAGTGAATATGCCGACACTTGAAGTGCTCAGCCAGTTCCTCGGCGTTCTCCAGTGTACGGCTGGAAATCGTCACAGTGGCTTTTCGCTGAATCAAAGACCAGACAAGCCCACGCGAAACGCCGCCACTGCCCAGCATCAGCACTTTGAGCCCTTCCAGCGATCCGCCTTGTTGCTCTGGCGGAAGCATCGTATCAAGGCTTTCCATCGCCGAGTCGCAATCGGTGTTGTAGCCTGAAGGTCCCCCTTCATCGAAGATGATCGTATTGGTCGCGCCGACCCCTTTGACCGCTTCATCAGGTTTTTTGACAAAGTTGACCGCGGCTTCCTTGTGAGGAATCGTGATGCTCAAACCCTTCACGCCCAGTTGAGGACAGACCTCGTTGAAGAATACACCCAGGTGTTCTCGCGGCACACGGAAGGGAAGATAGCGACGGTTCATGCCCTGTTCGCTGAACGCCGCGTTGTGCAAGTGAGGGCTCAAGCTATGTCCGATTGGGTCGGCTACCACACCATACAGTTCAGTTTCGTCGGTAATCTCTTCGTACCGGTAGAGATCGACCATCTGTCGAAAACCGATTTGCCCCGGAGCCAGCGTACGTTCGTTGGAACTGGTCGCGAAGGTGAATGGACAACCGAAACGTCCCCCCAAAATCCGTGAAGGCATCCCCATGTCGCCCATGCAGAGACCGATCGTGGGGATCTCGCTGCGGCGAGCCAGTTCCAGGATGCGGACGTTGTCTTGCGGCGAGTTCGCCATGGTGGCGATCTTGATGATATCGGGATCAAGTCGCTGCATCCGCTTGTGCAGACCATCCAGGTCAGCAGGCGTCTCGCGGAAGTTGTGGTAGCTGATGATCCGCTTCGTTTTGCCATAGCGCGGAATCGATGCCGCGATATCTTCTTCAATGTCGATGTAGTCGACGCCTTCAGCAATGGCCGTTCGCAAAACCATTTGCCGTTCTTGCTCGTCACCGGCATAGCGGCCGCCATCACGTTCACGGCGGTAGGTGATCACCACCGGACTGGGGCGATTGTCGAGCAGGCGTTTGAGTTTGATCGTCCCGTTGATGTAGTCGAGACGCAACTCGCACAACTGAGCCCCCTGTTCGACCAGGTGCTTGTGCTCGGCAACGATATGTTTATGTCGGCCGCGGCCGATACTAACGCAGATCATGAATTCATCTCGAAGTCGTCAGACCTCGATGGGGTACGACGGGGTTAGGCATGACGGGGGGCACAATGCCCTAGCCAGGGTAAACTGACTATTTTACGTGCGTTGGAATCTCCGGTCGAGTTCCTCTTTGGTAAAGACCAACGCCGTGGGACGGCCGTGGGGGCAATGATGGGCGTCCTGGCAAAGATGCCGCAATTCAAGCAAAGCGTCGATTTCTTCGCTGGAGAGACGATCTCCGGCCTTGATGGCGGCCTTGCACGACATCATGTGCAGCAGTTCGTCCAAAAGATCTCTTTTTTCGAGATTCTTCCCCTCGGTCAGCAGTTGATCGACCACTTCTCGCACGATTTCCGCCGGTTTGCGACGTCCAAGAATCGCCGGATAGCTGCGAATGAGGATCGTATCGCCGCCGAATGCTTCGACTTCGATGCCGACTTGCTGCAACGTTTCAGTAGCTCCGTCGACCGCAGCGAACTCTTGGGCGGATAGATTCAACGTCTCGGGAACCAACAATCGCTGCACCTCAAGCCGACGAGCCAGGGCCTTTTCGCGCAGCTCTTCGTAAAGGATCCTTTCGTGCAGCGCATGCTGATCAATGACGGCCATCCCTTCGTCCGTCTCGGCAATCAGATACCGGTTATGCAATTGAATGGCTCGCTGCTGCGAACCGACGCCGCCTCCTTGAGTTGGCATGGGAGTCGGCTCAGTTGATTCCTCTTCGGCGGCTTCCTGATTCCGCACATGCGCTGGGGTGACCCCACTGGGAATCGGCGGCAATGGTAAGCTGCCTGCCCCGACGGCCGACCGATCGATCGGATTGAGCTGAAGCGGAGTATGGCTCGGCGAACGGAAGTCGAGGTCGAAGTCGGCCTGGCGACGCTCAGCCGAACCACTGGAAGTTGCGTCCGTATCAACAGCGCCCTTCGCCCAAGCGACCAGTTCTTCGCGCAGGGCTTCGGTCGACGGGGTATCGCCGTGTGCCGAACGAACCTGATCGTCTGCGGGGCGATAGGTCGCATCCAGGTTCGAGCTAAGAAACTTCGTCCGCAGCGTGCCCAACAGCTGGCTATAGATTCGACCGCTGTCCTGAAAGCGAACTTCCAGCTTGGTCGGGTGGACGTTCACGTCGACCATCTCAGGCGGCATCGACATTTGCAAAAAGGAAATCGGATAGCGACCATGCAGCAGCAGCCCGCGGTACGCTTCCCCGAGGGCATGCTGCAGCGCGCGATCCTTGATGAATCGTCCGTTCAAAAACAGATACTGCATCCGGTTGTTACTGCGACTGAAACGTGGGTTCCCGACGAAACCGCACAGCGTGACCTGATCGTTTTCGCTTTCGACCTCAATCAGTTGGTCGGCGATTTCCTCGCCAAAGAAAATACGAATCCGTTCGCGAAGGTCCTGGCAGGGCGGCAGGTCATGAACCTGACGCGAACCATGTTTAAGCGTGAAGTGAACGTGCGGATAAGCCAACGCCATCCGAGTGAACGCTTCGCTGATGTGGCCAAATTCGGTCTGGGTTGTCTTCAGGAACTTCTTTCGAACCGGCGTATTGTAAAACAGGTTGCGGATCTCGATGATCGTCCCCGGCGGGCAGCCACATGGCTGGGCTTCCTGCACGTTGCCCCCATGCACGAGCATCTCGTTGCCGCAGTCGGCATCGTGGGTGCGGCTGCGAAGCAGGAAGTGACTCACCTCCGAGATCGATGCGAGGGCTTCCCCGCGAAAGCCGAGGGTGCGGACATGGAACAGATCGTCGGCGTTACCGATCTTGCTGGTCGCGTGCGAAGCGATCGTCAGCGGCATGTCTTCCGGCGCGATGCCGCAGCCGTCGTCGGCGATGCGAATGAGTTCGGCCCCACCGTGCTCGATGGTGACGTCAATTCGCGTGGCGCCGGCGTCGAGCGAGTTTTCCATCAGCTCTTTGACGGCGCTTGCCGGGCGCTCGATCACTTCGCCTGCCGCGATCTTGTTGACGACACTTGCAGAAAGTTGTTGAATCTTCGGCATCCGCTGCCAACTCCCTTCGATTCGGCCAGACGAGATCAGTCGCCGCGTAATCCGTATTCTTTGATTTTGCGATAGAGGGTTCTCTCACCAATCCCCAGCAGCTTGGCCGCTTCTTCACGATTGCCGCTGGTCGCTTTGAGCGTTTCGCCAATCAACCACTTTTCAACTTCGCTGATCGGCTGACCTACCATATTGGGCATTTCGCCGTTGGCGGAAACAGCCGGCTTGGGGTCGATCGGTGGGACTAGGTCGTCCCCTTCCTGAATCAACTCGGGCGGAAGGTCGTCGAGCCCGATCGTACCATCCAAATCGAGTACGACCATGCTCTCGGCAAAGTTCCGCAGTTGCCGAACGTTGCCTGGCCAGTCGTAGTCCAAACAGCGCTGAAAAACCGTTCGATCGATTCCCCGCACCTTCTTGTCGTGCTTTTTGGAAAAGACCTTCAGGAAGTGATCGAACAACGGCAGGATATCATCGGGGCGTTCCCGCAGCGGCGGCAACTGTACCGTCACGATCCGCAGGCGGTGGTAAAGGTCAGAGCGGAACGTGCCTGCTGCAATGGCGTTTTCCAGATCGGCATTGGTCGCCGAAAGGAGCCGCACGTTGATACGGATCGGCTTATTCTCACCGACGCGAGTAATCTCGCCTGACTCCAGCACCCGTAACAGCTTGACCTGGGTGGCCATCGGCATGTCGCCGATTTCATCCAGGAACAACGTCCCGCCGTTGGCATATTCTAGTCGACCGATCCGTTCGCTGGCGGCGTCGGTGTAGGCCCCTTTGGCGTGACCGAACAGTTCGCTTTCCAGCAGGTGTTCGCTCAGCTCGGCACAGTTCAGGGGAACGAACGGCTTCTTCTTGCGAGGGCTGTTCTGGTGAATGGCCTGAGCGACGACTTCCTTCCCGGTACCGGTCTCGCCCAGGATCAGCACGCTGGCATCGGTCGGGGCGATACGCTGCAATCGCTGCACGACCTGCCGCATCTTGTTGCTCGAATAGATGAGCCCTTCGAAGCCGAACTTCTCGTCCAGCCGCCGCATCAATTCCGAGTTCTGCCGTTTGAGCTGAATCGTCTGAGCCGCTTTGAGCGCCGCCGCGCGAAGCTTATCTGGGGTGAGGGGCTTTTCCAGGAAATTGAGCGCTTCGTTCTGCATCGCCTCAACGGCAGTCGAGACAGTCGCATGCCCCGTGACGACGATCACTTCGCAGTTGGGTCGGTTCTCTTTGGTGAGTTGCAAGATGCCCATGCCGTCGATGTCGTTCATGACCAGGTCGGTCACGACAATCTCGAACGGTTCGGCCAGGATCTTCTCGGCCCCTTCCGGCCCGCTGGTAGCCACGGTGCAGACAAAACCGATCCGTTCCAGGCTCTCAGCCATGGTCATGGCGTGGGCCTTGTCGTTGTCGACGACCAGCACGCGGAACTGGTCCGGCTGAACGTCGAGCGTATCGGATTGTGGCTGGGTTTGGGCGTCTTGCGTCATGCCACCATCGTACCGAAGAAGTGCCAATTCCTCTAGAACCGTTCTCTTGTTGAGGTTCTAGGAAGAAAGGATTAGCCACAGAGCACACAGAGGTCATCGAGCGAAGAATTTTTCAAATCACAGGCTCGGTACTCGCAGAGCGGGTGGCCCAGAGAGATCCCTCTCTGGGTCGGCATTGCCGACAAGCGGCTAATGCATAAGGCTTGAAGGAGGTAGAAACTTTCTCTCTTGTTCATGCTCGATGCATGAGCCTCTCGTGGCCTGAGGCCACCCAGAGAGAAATCTCTCTGGGCCACCCGAATAGCTCGATATGTTCCATCTCCCCATATCTTATCCGTGACCATCCGTGGTCAATAATTCTTCATCTCAGTGCTCTCTGTGACCTCTGTGGCTATTCCCTCTTCCACGTGAGCGATACAAACGCTACCCATCTGATTCCATCGACTCCGGCGCCTTCTTGCTTCCGATTCGCTTGGGCAGAGGGAATTCCAGCGTAAATTGCGTCCCACGCCCCAGTTCGCTTTGCACGTCGATGGTCGCGTGGTGGGCTTCGATAATCTTCTTAGCCAGCGGCAATCCGAGCCCCGAGCCCCCCTCCTTGGTCGAATAGAACGGATCGAACATCCGCAGGGCTGTTGTATCGCTCATGCCGCAGCCGGTATCGACCAGCCGCAACAGCACGCCACTGCGAAACTCGCGGGTTTGCACCATCAGTGAGCCCCCGTCCGGCATCGCCTGAATCGCATTGACCACCAGGTTTAACAGGGCCGAATAAAGCAGCTCGGCATCCAGATCGATGCTGGGCAGTTCCGAGTCAAGATAACGAATAATCTCGACCCCTTGGCGATCGGCCTGAGGCTCGACGAAGTTGAGTACGCGCTCGATCTGCTCGTTCAAACTGCCCGGCAAGAGATTGAGATCGCGGATCCGGGCAAACCGCAGAAAGTCATTCAAAAGCCCCTGCAGGCGCTCGCACTGCTCCTGCACCGTCTCGATCTTCTGTTTAGCCCGTCGCTGCTGAGGCGTCTGCGGGTCGTCCAGATCTTCGGCCAGCAGTTCCATATTCATCCGAATGACCGACAACGGCGTCTTGATCTCGTGCGCCAGCGAGCCTGCCAGGCGGGCGATCTCGTTGTACTGATCAACCAGGTACTGATCACGCGACTTTTCGCGAGACGGCTCGATCGAGTCATGGGAGGAAGAATGATCCATGGTTGTTCTCACGAAAACGCCCGGAGCACTTACGTACTCCGGGCGATCGATGTTATCGGTTGAACTCAGAACTATCGCTCGAAGCTCTTAGTCTTCACGACGAGGACGTCGGCGTCCGCGGTCACCGCCTCGGCCTCCGCGATCACCACCACGGTCGCCACGGTCACGGCGTTCACCGCCACGTCCGCCTCGGTCACCGCCACGCGAGCCAGCGGTTTCGAGTTCTTCGTCACCTTCGCCGGCTGGGGCATCGCCGCCTGGCAAGGTAGCCTTGTGGCTCAGCTTAACGCGGTCGTGCTCGTCGACCAGCAGGACCTTCACGGCCAGCATGTCACCGACCTTGACCACGCTGTTGACGTCCGAAACGTATTCGGTCGACAGTTCGCTGATGTGGCACAAGCCGTCGCGGCCTGGGAGGATTTCGACGAATGCACCGAAGTCCTTCACGCTCGTGACGCGGCCTTCGTAGATCTTGCCGACTTCGACTTCACCGGTGATGGCCTGAACGCGAGCCATGGCGGCTTCAGCCCATTCCAAGTTGCCACTGGCAACAATCACGGTACCGTCGTCTTCGACGTCGAGCGTCGCGCCGGTTTCTTCCTGAATGGCACGAATCGTCTTGCCGCCAGGACCGATCAGCAAGCCGATCTTTTCTGGGTTGATCTTGGTTCGCATCATGCGCGGAGCCCACTTCGATGGCTCGTCCTTCGGCTGGCTGATGGTGGTCAGCATCTTGCGAAGGATCTCGATTCGGGCTTCGCGAGCCTGAACCAGCGTCTTGCGGATGATTTCCTCGTTGATCCCCTTGATCTTGAGGTCCAACTGGATGCCGGTGATACCGTTCTGGGTACCAGCGACCTTGAAGTCCATGTCGCCATGGTGATCTTCTTCGCCCAGGATGTCGGTCAGCAGGACGAAGTCGTCCCCTTCCTTCACCAGGCCGATCGAGATACCGGCAACCGGGTTGGTGATCGGCACGCCAGCGGCCATCAGACCGAGGGTCGCACCACAGACCGAAGCCATCGAGCTGGAGCCGTTGGATTCGAGAATGTCGGAGATCACACGTACCGTGTAGGGGAAGTCTTCGGCAGGCGGCAGAACCGGGTTCACGCTACGTTCAGCCAAAGCACCGTGACCAATTTCACGACGGCCTGGGCCACGAATCGGACGACATTCACCCACCGAGAAGCTAGGGAAGTTATAGTCGAGCATGAACTTCTTCGAGTACTCGTCGATCAAACCGTCGACACGCTGTTCGTCACGTGGGGTACCCAGGGTAACGGTGATCAGCGATTGGGTTTCACCACGTTGGAAGACGGCGGAACCGTGAACGCGTGGCAGAACGTCGACCTTGCATTCGATGCCACGCAAGCTCTTCGCGTCACGACCATCGGTACGGGTACCACTGAGGATCAGATCACGCACAACGCGTTCTTCCAGGTCATGCCAGGCAGTACCGAACGCACCTTCGTCGATCGCACCTTCGGCGGCTGGATCTGGAATCAGTTCTTCCTTGACCTTGGTCTTCAGTTCGCGAACCTTGTCGGCACGATCTTGCTTGCCGGTGGTTTGCTTGGCCGATTTCAGGTCCGCATAGTACGAATCCATCAGCTTCTGATAGAGACCACCATCGTCTGGCTCGGCGTACTCCATCTTTTCTTTGCCGGCCTTTTCGGTCAGCTCGATCTGCAGGTCGCAGATTTCCTTGACCACTTCGTGGGCCTTCATGATCGCGTCGGCCATCTCGTCTTCGGGGATTTCTCGCGAGAAACCTTCGATCATCAAGACCGAATCCTTGCTACCCGAGATGATCAGATCGAGATCGCTTTGTTCCAGTTGCTCGAACGAGGGGAACACAACCAGTTCGCCATCGACACGGCCCAAGCGAACGGCAGCCAAAGGACCTTGGAACGGCATGTGCGAGATGCAAAGCGCGGCCGAGGCACCATTCATGGCAAGCACGTCACCGTCGTGCATTCGATCGCTGGCAACCACGCTGGCTTGAATCTGAACTTCGTCGTGGTAACCCTTGGGGAACATCGGGCGGATCGGACGATCCATCAGGCGCGACGAGAGAATTTCTTTGGTGGTAGGGCGACCTTCTCGCTTGATGAAACCACCAGGGAACTTACCAGCAGCAGCGGTTCGCTCGCGGTAATCACAGGTCAGGGGAAAGAAGTCAGTCCCAGGCCGAGATGGGCCGGTGACGGTGGCGACAAAAACAACCGTCTCGCCGTATTGTACGAGCACTGCCCCGTGGGCTTGCTTGGCTAGAAAGCCAGTTGTAAGGGATAAGGTTTCATTGCCGATCTGCTTCTCTACACGAATTTCTTCCACTTTTTCCGTCCTACACAGCGCACCAGAGAACTTCCGAGAGGGCTTGCGCCAAGAAGGTATGGGCCTGGAGGAGAGAGGGGCCCGGCCATTTGGAACATCCAGTGCTTGGTTCAATATAAGTTGAGGCCCACCGCACAATCTTCAATAGAGCGGAACCTCGTAAGGTTGCCCCGCCAGCCAATTTTTTTCCACCACCGGCCGGGGCGTGGTAAAGACGCGCGAAAGCCCCTGGGGCGCGCGTCTTCAGGCTAATTCCATTGCCAGTAACATGAGAGGCTCGTCCTTCTAGGTACGAGCCTCCTTCGACCAGACCGAAGCAGCAATACGCTACTTACGAATACCAAGCCGTGCCAGCATATCCAGATACTTCTGGGGGTCGTGCCGCTTCAGATAATCGAGCAGGCGACGACGACGACTCACCATGGCAAGCAACCCGCGACGCGTCGCGTAGTCCTTGTGGTGCTTCTTCATGTGCTCCGTCAGGCTGTTGATGCGACTGGTCAAAATCGCAATCTGAACTTCCGGGGAACCCGTGTCCTCGCCACCACGTTGGAAATCCTGGATGGCATCGTTCTTCTTTTCTTTGGTAATCGACATGGGCGACTTTACTTACGTCCGCAAGTAGGGTGACTTCTTCTTAACTACAATAACAACAAGGACTTGTGAAACCACAAGGCCGCCCGCGACTTCCAAAACCGCGGACACCAGCGCATCAAACTCATCCTCAATCTCTTGATAAGACCGTTAATTTAGCAGTGCAAGCTGATTTTGCAACGCCTAATAGCCCCTACGAGCCCAGAATGCTGCCGAGGTTTTCCGTAAAACCGCCCACGCTGCCTACTCTACCACCATTAGCGGTCCATCTTGCCAGGATGTCACCTCCGCAGGCCGGCCATCGGCTGAAAGCCGGATTTCGATCATTCCACTAGCGGCCGTATTAAGCCAAACCGACTCGCCTGGCTCAGCTTCTTTAGGCCCAAGAATATCCCGGGAGCCGCTGCTGACCACGATCCACTCCGGCTGACACCAACGGTAAAACGACTCGGCATGGCTGTGCTGGCTGCCGTGATGCGGGGCCATGACCACATCGCAGTCGATCGGCCGCTCGACAATCACCGCTTCGGTCCCCGGCGATTCCAAGTCGCCAGGTAGAAGAATGCGGCGTCCTTGGTATTCGATCAACAGAACGATACTGTTGGCGTTGTCGCGTCCCAGCACTCCCTTGCGAGTCGGATGGAGAATTGTCAGATCGACATCGGGATGTGCCTGCAAGCTTCTGCCTGCCGTTAAGGTGCGCAGGGGAATGCCGCGCTGGCGGATGTCGTCCAACAGCACCGAGACCAAGTTGCTGGGGATCTTCTCCATCAAGTCCGAACAGTAGATGGCCCCGACCGAGAATCGCTCGAGGATTTCCGGCAAGCCGTTGTAGTGATCGGCGTCGTCGTGAGAAATGATGACCGCATCGAGGTGCTGGATTCCTTTGCTCCATAGCACGGCCGAAAGAGACTGGCAGGCCCGCTTCGGCGAACCGAGACGCCCGCAGTCATAAAGCAGGTTACGTCCCTCAGGCAGTTCCACCAACACGCAGGTGCCATGCCCCACGCTGACGAACGTGCACACCAGATCGTCCCGGGTGCTGGATTCAATTGCCTGGACCGTCCCCCAAACAAACCCAACCGTCAGCCAAAGCGCCACCACAGCGACGCTCCAACGCATGGGAAAACGACAGGTAATCATCAGACAGCCGACGATTCCCGCTACTCCATAGAACCCAATGACCCACCACGCCGGAGGCCCGGCAGACCAAAGCATGAAACCAGCGTGCTGCTGAGTAAAGGTGACCGTTTCCTGCATCGCCCACAGAGGGCACGATACAAGCCATGCCATCCATGGCGTCGCCACCGGTACCGCCATCGACACTGCTAGAAGCAACAACATCCCAGCGAGTGCGCACCCCATGGGAAGGATGAGGATAGGCGAAAGGATAATCGTCCACGGAGAAGCCGCATGAAAGTGGAACAGGACCAACGGCAACGTCACTAGCCACACAACCAGCGACGCTACGAACATCCCGCCGAACCAGTGAACCACATGCCGCCAACACTTCACCGGCCAAGGGCGCGTGATCTCGATGAGATTTTGCAGCGGGTCGGCCTCTTTCGTCATCGTTTGATAGCCGGCAAGCCACGCCAGCGACGCGACCGCCACAAACGAAAGCTGCGTTCCGGCTTGAAAGATTTCGGTCGGATTCCAACAGAGAACCAAGACCCAGGCCGCCGCCAAGCTGTTCCAAAACATGGGGCGACGATACAGAATCATCGCCACACAGAACGCCCCAACCAGAATCGAGGCCCGCACGATTGGTGGCCGGGCGTCGACGAGAATCACGTAAGCCACCGTCATCAGCAGCAAGCAAGCCGCCGGTAACCAGGCTGGTCCTGGCAAGAATCGCAATAGCCAATAGGCAACCAGCGCCAAGATGCCTAGGTGTAAGCCTGACAACGCCAACAAGTGAACGGTACCTGTTTGGCGAAAGGCCTCGTCGGTGGCATCGGCCAAACGTTCGCGACGTCCCAGGAAGATCGTTTCGGCCAGGCCATCGAGTCCCGGTGGAATGGCCGCCGCTAACTCACCGCTGACGTAATGCCGGACGTCGCGAATCGGATCCCATAACGACCACCTGGTCGGAGCGCCGGTCTCTTGCAGACACTGCGAAAAACCACTTCGCAGAAACGTCCGCCGACGGTTTGCTCGGGCCCAGTCGGCAAAATCGAACTCGCCTGGATTCAATGCGGCTTCCGAACACGTTGCTTGGGCAAACACCAAAATCGACTGACCGGGGCGAACGTCGAGTGTATCTCCGGAGACGTAAATCTCGGTATCGCCGGAAGCGACCTCCCAGGTGGCTCCACTGCGAATCTGACGAATGCGAAAGGGCACCTTCCACTGGTTAGGCAATTCAAACTCAAACGCCGAAGCGGGCGACTTGGCAGGCAAAAATCGGGGGTAATCGAGGACCGTTCCCTGCAAGGCCACCGGCTGCTTATCGGCCGACAGACCGCGGCTTAACTCTGTCGATCGATAGAGGTTCCAGTGGCCATGATGCAGCATCCCGCCAAACGCCGCGACAGCGAGTAGCAGCGTCACACTTGCCGAGCGTTCACTTCGCCGCGACCACAACAGCCCCCACAGCACCAACAAACTGCCTAAGAGCACCAGCCAGAGGGGCATCGAAACCTGGAGGAACGCATCCCCAATCACCCCCAGCGTGATGGCGGGCGCAAGCAGGACCAGCGGACGATAGATCGTACGCTCGCGCCGTGCCGAAGAAGTCTGCGAGGATGCCAACTTGAAACGCTTGAGCCAAGGAACGATGCTGAAAGGAATAAGCCTGTTAGTATCGCACTGGTTGCCTCGGCACTCAATTTTTTCGTGCCGAGGGGCCCAAAGTTTGTTAACTTAGTGCACTCACCTCACGTCTCATCCCTTCCTCACCCCGAGCCTTCCTACCATGCTAAAACAATTACTGCTTGGCGTTTTCGTCGCCGTTTTCTCCCTGCTGACTTGCTGGCAAGATGCGTCCGCTGCCGATCGACCGAACTTGATCTTCCTGCTTACCGACGACCAGCGATGGGACGCACTCGGCTGCATGGGGAACCCGGTCATCAAGACACCCAACATCGATCGCCTGGCGGAAGAAGGGGTTGTCTTTGAGAATGCCTTCGCGACGACTGCCATCTGCGCAACCAGTCGTGCTTCGTTCATCACCGGGCAATACGCTCGTCGACATGGCATCGTTGATTTTCGTGCCGTGCTCACCCCAGAAGCGTTCTCTCAGACCTTCCCTGCCCTGCTCCGTGCCAATGGTTACCAAACGGCTTTCATCGGCAAATGGGGCGTCGGCAACCAGCTTCCCGCTGATCAGTACGACTACTGGAAAGGCTTCTCCGGCCAAGGCAAGTACTTCGTCGACGGGCGTCCACACATGACCAAGCATCTGGAAGACCAGACACTGGAGTTCCTGGATACTTGCTCGCCTGAAAAGCCCTTCTGCCTGCAAGTGAGCTTCAAAGCCGCTCACTGCCAGGACGGTCCAGGCTGGCAGTTTCAGCACGCCCCGAAGTACGCCGAGTACTACGAAGACGACACGATTGTGCCAGCGGAAACCGCTAACGACGAGCACTACCAGAAGCTTCCCAAGCAGCTGCAAGGAGGCGAATCACGCGTTCGCTGGCACCGCCGTTTCGATGGAGACGAGATGGTGCAGAAGAACATCAAGGATTACTACCGCTTGCTGACCGGCGTCGACGACTTCGTCGGTGCGATGGTTGCCAAGCTCCAGGAAAAGAAGCTGGCCGACAACACGGTCATCTTGTTCACTTCCGACCATGGTTTCTTCCTGGGCGAGCACGGCCTGTCCGGCAAGTGGCTCATGTATGAAGAATCGATTCGTATCCCGATGATCGTCTTTGACCCGCGTCTACCCAAGAACAAGCGGGGACAACGCCGTGAAGAGATGGTCCTGAACATCGATGTCGCTCCAACCCTGCTAGACCTGGCCGGCATCGAGCCATCTTCGGTGATGCAAGGACAAAGCATGAAGGGTCTCGTCGAGGGCAACCAGTCGAGTGGCTGGCGGACCGAGTTCCTCTACGAGCACCTCTTCCCCCACGCGACCATTCCTCAAAGTGAAGGAGTACGGGAAGACCGTTGGAAGTACGTGTTCTACCCCAAGAGCGAGCCTAAACTGGAACAGTTGTTCGACTTGCAGCAAGACCCGCACGAGGTCAACAACCTGGCCGATGACCCCAAGCATACCGACAAGCTGAAGGCCATGCAGGCTGAGCTCGATCAGATGCGAACCTCGCTTCAATAGCGGCACCTGTTGGCTTCCTGCCCATTCTCGTGGCAGGAAGCCCCCTGTCATGGGCCAACTTCTCGCTTTCAATTTGCCAGATGCGATACCTTCGGTACGATAAACCAGACGCAAACGTTTTGCGTTGAGAAGGGATTGTTGCGTATGGCTAGTAATTCTGACTTTGCTTTTCAGTCGCCACCCAGGTTTTCTCTCTGGGCAATGGCTTGGCTTTTAGCGTTGTGTGGCGTGGTGTTCGCCATCCTTCGCCTGGTCGGTCCTTTTGCCGCTTATATGACGGTTTTGTTTCTGATCGTCGTGCTGGTGCACCTGGGAGCTTCGTATCTCAGCCATCGACTGGGACATCAACGCAAGAGACATCGCGACCAGCAAGAGACACCACCCAGCCCGCCAACAGCACGCAGCCGCAAATGGAAGTCACCTAACCTGGCCGAGCGGACCGGGCTTTCTCCCTGGCAGATCCGCCTAGTGAGCCAAGCCACGTTGACCGGGGCGATTATTGGAGCGGTGAGCAGCACCTGGGTCCCGCCGCAGCAGTTCAACTACGCCGTGATGGGCGTCTGCCTGGTGAGCGGCGCAGCACTGACCGGTATGGGCTGCTTTGTGCTGAGCAACTTGATCGAGAATGCCTGGCGGTCGCTGGTATCAGCCCGCCAAGGCGAGTACTCGCAAGCGATCGATTAGAAATCGTCCCGATTCTAGTCCTGCGGCTTTTCAACGCGGTGAACCACCACGATGTATTCGGCCGACTGCATGATACCGCCACCGGTGATGAAGACCACGCGGTCACCTTCTTCCAGGTAGCCGTTGGAAAGTCCCCACTGGTCGATGAAGCGACGCAGCTGAATGCCGTTGTGCACGGGTGCATTGGCAATCGGAGTAACACCCCAGTACAAGCACATGCGGCGAAGTGCTGCGTCGGAGTCACTCACGCTGATCGTAGGAATCGCGTCGCGAAGCTTGGCCTTCGTTAGTGCCGTACCACCAGTTCGCGTTGCAGTGACCAATAGCTTGGCATCCAGGTGCTCGGCGGTAATCGATGCACCGGAAACAACGGCCTGAGTGATGGGGTGCACCTGAGCAACGCGATTGTCGATCTTGCGAGCCGGTCCGCGTTCGTCCATCCACATCTTTTCGGTGGCCAGCATGATGCGGTTCATCATCTTCACCACGGCCACGGGGTGAACACCCACGGCCGTTTCGCCCGAAAGCATACATGCATCAGCACCATCCAAGATGGCGTTTGCCACGTCAGTCGCTTCGGCACGGGTCGGACGGTTAGAGGTTGTCATGCTGTCGAGCATCTGCGTCGCCACGATCACCGGGCGACCGATTCGCGAGCAGGTCGAAACGATCAGCTTCTGCGAAGCAGCCACTTCGGCGACGTCGATTTCGACGCCCAAGTCACCACGAGCAACCATCACGCCGTTCGACTCGCGAACGATCTCTTCGAGGTTGTCGAGTGCTTCACGCTTTTCGATCTTGGCAATGATGAATGCACGCGATTCGTGCTGCATCAACAGGTCACGCAGGTGACGCAGATCGTCCGCTGAACGAACAAAGCTCAGGCTCACGTAGTCGAGATCGTTCTCGGCGGCCCACTTCACGTGTTCAATGTCTTGAGGGGTCAGCGCTTCAACGCTGAGCTTGGTGCCGGGAAGGTTAATCCCCTGGCGGCTGCGGATCGGACCAGCCTGAACAACTTTGCAGGTCGCGGTGTCGGCAGTCTTCTCGATCACGTTCATCATGACCGTACCGTCCGCGAGCATCACGTCGTTACCAACTTCCAACTCGTCGATCAGTGGTTCGTAGTTGCAAGTCAGGGTTTTGGGTTCGGAGCTATTTTCGCCTCGGACGAAAGTATAAATCTCGTCTTCGTGGCAATGCACGATATCTTCAGGCAAGGTGCCCAATCGAATCTTGGGACCGGAAAGGTCAGCCAGCGCGGCGATCGGGCGACCGACCTTTTCGCTGATCGCACGGATGTTACGTACGACTTCGGAGTGATCCTTCAAGTCGCCGTGGGCAAGGTTCACACGGAACACATCCACGCCGGCGAGGATCAGTTCTTCCAGCATCTCAGGGGTACGGCAAGCCGGACCAACAGTGGCCACGATTTTCGTGCGAGCACGGTTCGGAAAGATTCGAGCAGCGGACATAGCTTCGTTGCCAGTTAAATCGTGAGTGCAAGAAGTAAAGAGAACGACACGCATAAATCTAGCCCATCGTTTAGCAGATGACGATGGGGTTTTGAGAATCCTTAACCATTGCGTATGCCCATACAGCGTGGATTTTTCTCACTTTGAGGCTCATTTCATTTGAGAAACTTATATCCTTTGCGCATAAGGGGCACGGTTTCCACCTAGAGGGCCGCTTACGGGAACTGTTTTTCCTTGTTGAATACCCCGAGAAGATTGCGGGGAAAGATGAAGTCGGCCCATTTTTTGACTTTTTGTAGTACACATACGCGCAAGAGGCTATTATAAAAACCCTAACCCCATTACCTGAACCATAAGTCAGGCCCTCACCCCCTTGTGCCCATGCAAGGGGATTCGCCACTTGAATGTCTGCGGTTACGCGCAGTCTACACGGTCTACTTTTCCATCCTTTCACCTTGGGAGCTTCCGCTTTGAGTCCACGCCCTTCCGATCGACGATCCTTTCTGAAAACTTCAGCTGCAACGGCTGCTGCGGTCTCCGTTCCTTATATCTTCACCAGTCAAAGCGCCCTGGCTGACGAGCAAAAGTCGAGTGAATCGAACGACCGACCATTGGTCGGCTGCATTGGTACCGGTAGCCGCTGGAACGCCGTCGGCCCCAATGCGATGCAACTGGGTGACGTCGTTGCCGTGTGTGATGTCGACGCCAACCACGCCAATGGTGCGAAGAAGAGAGTCATGGACACCCAATCGAAAAAGGGTGTTCAGCGCGACGTCGATGTCTACGAGGACTACCAGAAGATTCTCGAGCGCAACGATATCGAAATCGTCACCATCGTGACCACCGACCATTGGCATTCCAAGATTGCCATCGAAGCGATGAAGGCCGGCAAAGACGTTTACTGCGAAAAGCCGCTGACGCTGACCATCGATGAAGGTAAGAAGATCTGTCAGGTCGCCAAGGAAACCGGTCGCGTTTTCCAGGTTGGTACGCAGCAGCGAAGTGAAATGGGCCTGCGGTTCCTCCAGGCAATCGCTTTGATTCAGGCTGGCCGCATCGGTGATGTTCAGCACGTAGCCGTCGCGATTGGTGGCTCGCCGACCAGCAACTCGATTCCAGTCGTCGATGTTCCCAATGGATTGAACTGGGAAAAGTGGCTGGGCCAGGCGCCGCTGGTCGACTATCGCTGGGCGAAAGAAGGCAACCAGACCAAGACGCGCTGCCACTACGAATTCCGCTGGTGGTATGAATACTCTGGCGGCAAGCTGACCGACTGGGGTGCTCACCACGTCGACATTGCCCAATGGGGCATCGGTCAGAGTGGCGACGGACAGGGCCCAACCTCGATTGAACCGATTTACGCCAAGCATCCGGTCGACTTCAAAGACGGTATGCCGGTTCAAGATGACCGCTACAACTGTGCGACCAACTTCCACGTCAAAGCGACCTTCGACAACGGCGTGGTGATGGACATCAAGGACTCGCACCAGGCTGAGCTGGGCTTCGGCAACGGGATCATGTTTACCGGAACCAAGGGCCGATTCCTGGTCAACCGCGGCAAGATCGCGGGTGCTCCGGTCGAAGAACTGAAAGAAAACCCGCTGCCGGAAAATGCCATCGCCGAGATTTACGGCGGCAAGATGCCTGCGGCCCGGAATGCTCACATGGCCAACTTCTTTGAGTGTGTGAAGACGCGGAAGCTGCCAATTTCCGACGTGTTTACCCACCATCGAGCCTTGACCACGTGTCACCTGTCGAACATCGCCATTCGCTTGAATCGGTCGCTGAAGTGGGATCCGAAGAGCGAGCAGATCCTGGGTGATGACCAAGCCAACGCGATGCAAACAAGGAAAGCTCGCCAAGGTTACGAAGTGACCGTATAATCACAACTCCCATCATGCACTCCCCTAGCCCCTGGTTCGTCTTGATCGGATCAGGGGCTTTTGTTTGGCATGCCAACCCGAAGATCACGCAACTTAATAACGACATAGAACGACAACGGTGACATATTGGAAGGATAAAGTCGCGGTGGTGACCGGAGCCTCGCAAGGTTTCGGAAAAGTCCTTGCTCAGCAACTCATCGACCAGGGATGCCACGTCGTGCTGGCGGCACGGGACCAGCAGAAGCTCAGCGCGGCGGCTACCCAACTCGATGCGGACGGCAAGCAAACGTTCTGCGTACCGACCGACGTAACCAACGACGATGACGTGGTACAGCTTCTGGATGAAGTCCAACAGAAGTACGGCAAACTCGACGCCTTGTTCAATATCGCCGGCGTCAGTTCGCGCGGACTTGTTTGCGATACCTCGATTGACGAGTTTCTTTGCTCGTACGATTTGAACGTCCTGTCGGCCGTTCGCTGCATTCAAGCAGCCAAACCGCTGTTGGAAGCTTCTCAGGGACACATCGTTAACATGGGCTCGTTGGCCTCAAAAAGTGCTGCCAAGTTCATGGGTCCCTATGCCACCTCCAAGTTCGCTCTGGCAGGGCTCAATCATCAGTTGCGTCTTGAAATGGCCAATGCCGGCATCCACGTGATGCTCGTTTGCCCTGGCCCCATTGCTCGCGAAGACGCCGGAACGCGCTATACCCTGCAGACAACCGACTTGCCTGATACGGCTTCAAAGCCAGGGGCTGGCGTGAAGCTCAAAACGATCGATCCTCAAACGCTTGCCGAAAGGGTCCTCAAAGGCTGTGAAAAACGTCAGACCGAGATAGTAGTTCCAGGCAAGGCGCGACTTCTATTTGCCATTGCTCAACTATCTGGAGCCTGGGGGGACTGGGTTTTACGACGATTTACGTCCTCGTGACGCTCGTCGAAACCCTTTGGAAAATTTCTAAGATCCGTGGGAGTTCGATTGGTTGAATCACCCCCGGCAAGGGCGTATGATGCACATCACCTACCTTGCCTCAATCGCTATTCAACTAATCTGCCGAGTTGCCTCATGGTTTATCACTTCTCCCATTCGGGCTGGCGCTTGCTCCTGCTTGCAATCGTCACGACGTGCTGCGCTGATTTTGTTAACGCTCAAGACGATTCCCAACCCAAGAAGCCGAACTTCGTCGTGATCTTCTGCGACGACCTGGGCTACGGTGACTTAGGTTGCTTTGGCAATCCCACGATTCGCACCAAGCATCTCGATCAGATGGCGACCGAAGGGATGAAGTTCACCCAGTTCTACGTCGCTGCTTCGGTATGCACTCCTAGCCGTGCCGGGTTGATGACCGGCCGATTGCCATGCCGCAGTGGCATGTGCAGCAATACGCGGCGCGTGTTGTTCCCGAACTCGAAGGGAGGACTTCCGGCCGAAGAAGTCACGATCGCCGAAGCACTGCATGATGGTGGCTACGCGACCGCTTGCATTGGCAAGTGGCACCTGGGACATCACAAGCAATATCTGCCAACCAATAACGGGTTCGATTACTACTTCGGTATTCCTTACTCGAACGACATGGACCGGATCAGTTCGGCCCCCAAGGGTCGCAAGTCGTTCTGGGAGCCCAAGAGCGAATACTTCAACGTTCCTTTGATGCGGAACGAAGAGATCATCGAGCGTCCCGCCGATCAGACGACGATTACCCGGCGGTACACCGAAGAAACCATCAAATTCATCGAGCAGAACCAGGACAAACCATTCTTCGTCTACCTGGCTCATTCGATGCCGCATATCCCTCTGTTCCGCTCGCCGGAATTTGAAGGAGTGAGCCGTCGCGGATACTACGGCGACGTCATCGAAGAGATCGACTGGAGCGTCGGGCAGGTCTTGCAGAAGCTACGCGACACAGGCCTCGACGAGAACACGCTGGTCGTCTTCTGCAGTGACAATGGCCCTTGGCTGATCTTCGATGATCACGGCGGGTCGGCTGGTCCGCTACGTGACGGCAAGGGCAGCACCTTTGACGGGGGCATGCGAGAACCCACCATTTTCTGGTGGCCGAAAACCATTCCCGCGGCCGAAGTCACCGCGGATGTCGGCAGCACGATGGACCTGATGGCGACCTTTACGTCGCTGGCCGGACTGCCGCTACCATCCGATCGCAAACTCGACAGCTACGACCTGACTCCAGTCCTCAAGCAAACCGGCAAGAGTAACCGCGAGGCCCTATTCTATTATCGAGGTTACGAATTGATGGCGGTTCGCGTCGGCCCGTGGAAGATGCATCTCAAGACCCAAACCGGATATGGTCAACCGAAAGCAGAAGTTCATAACCCACCGCTGCTTTACCAACTGGAAGAAGACCCCGGCGAATCGAGGAACCTGGCCAAGGAGAACCCTGAGGTCATCGAGTCGATTCAAAAAGTGATCGAGCAGCACCAGAAGGAAATGGTGTTCGCCGATTCCCAACTCGAACTTTAAGAGTAAAACTTCACACCCCTTTTTGTTTGGAAAGAACCATGACTGCTTTTCCTGAAGTTGGAAAGATCGAATACGAAGGCCCCGAGTCGCGTAATCCGCTGGCTTTTCGTTGGTACAACCCGGATGAAGTGGTCGAAGGCAAGACCATGAAGGAGCACTTCCGCTTCAGTGTGACCTACTGGCACACGTTCCGCGGAACCGGTGCCGATCCTTTCGGTCCTGGCACGGCGGTTCGTCCTTGGGACGATGGCACCGACTCGGTCGAGAACGCCGTCAATCGCGTGAAGGTGGCTTTCGAGTTCATCGAAAAGCTGGGCGCGCCTTACTATGCGTTCCACGATCGCGACGTTGCCCCCGAAGGTGCCAACCTGAAGGAAACCTACAAGAACTTCGACACCGTGGTCGACGCACTGGAAGCCGAACAAGAACGTACCGGCATCAAGCTGCTGTGGGGCACGGCCAACATGTTCAGCAATCCTCGCTTCATGCATGGTGCCGCGACCAGTTGCAACGCCGACGTGTTCGCTTACTCGGCATGCAGCGTGAAGAAAGCCATGGAAGTCACCAAGCGACTCGGTGGCGAGGGCTACGTGTTCTGGGGTGGTCGCGAAGGTTACCAGAACCTGCTCAACACCGACATGAAGCGTGAGCTCGATCACCTCGGCAAGTTCCTGCACATGGCCGTCGATTACGCCAAGGAAATTGGCTTCACCGGTCAGTTCATGATTGAACCGAAGCCGAAAGAACCGACCAAGCACCAGTACGACTTCGATTCGGCCAACTGCCTGGCGTTTCTCAAGTCGTATGGTCTGGACGATCACTTCAAGATGAATCTCGAGACCAACCACGCTACGCTGGCCGGTCATACCATGCAGCACGAACTGGAGTACTGCGGCATGAACGATATTCTGGGTTCGATCGATGCCAACACCGGTGACCTGCTGTTGGGCTGGGATACGGACCAGTTCCCCACCAACTACTACCTGACGACCGAGTGCATGCTTTCGATTCTGAAGTATGGCGGTCTGGGCAGCGGTGGTGTGAACTTCGACGCTAAGGTTCGCCGCGAAAGCTTCGAGCCAATCGACCTGTTCTATGCTCACATCGGTGGTATGGATGCATTTGCCAAGGGTCTGAAGATCGCTGCGGCGATTCGTGCCGATGGCAAGCTGGCCGATTTCGTCAAAGATCGCTACTCGAGCTGGGACAGCGGCGTCGGTGCCGATATCGAAGCCGACAAGCACGACTTCAAGACGCTCGAAGCTTACATGCTCGAAAAAGGCGAAGCCAGTCCGAACTCCAGTGGTCGCCAGGAACTGTTGGAACACATCTTCAACATGTACCTGTAATCACCGCAAACGGTGGAATACTGGCCTATTTGTGGCCGCTTGAATCACTAAAATGGATTGCCATCCACCGGGGCGGCAATCCATTTTTTTTTGTGGCCCCGATTCTTATCGGCGGAGGGCCCAGACGTGCAACCAGAGAAAGACAGCTGCTACCGCGGGGAAACAGCGGAAACACGGGCCTGGAAGGCTGCCGATATCGAGCTCGAGAACAAGCAACTACGCAAGCGCAACGCGGAACTCGAGAATCTCATTTGCTCAGCACCAGTATACATCGTCGCCATTGAACCGGATGGCGAACTGACCTACGTCAATTACTTTCCGACCGAGCACTACGATCGAATCGTCGGTCACAATATCCGCGACTTCGTTTCTGAGGAAGACGGCGTAACCCTGGGCGAGGCGATTGAACGCGTTCTGAGAGAAGGAAAGACGCAGAAACTGAGGGTTCGTAGTTTAGCCTCAAATACCGTTCAACAAGTTCGCTATGCCCCTCTCACAACTCCTGATGGAAAGAAAAAGGTTGTGGGAGTTACCTTCGATGCCACCGACGAGCAAGACGTGGTAGATGCCTTGCAGGAAAGCAAGGAGAAGATCGAAGCGGAACTGGGCGAAAGCGACGAGCGTTTTCGCACCATGGTCGAGATGACGCCTGTACCGGTGGTGATCTCTGACATGGAGACTGGCCGGGTCTTATCAGGTAACCACGCGTTGGCCGAAACATTCAAGACTCCCTACGAAACACTCCAGGAGCAGATCACCGGTGATTTCTACGCCGACCCTGCTCAGCGTCAGGCCCTTATCGAAAAGGTTGCCAACAATATCCCGATCCGGGGCATGACGATGAAACTGAAAACGGCGGAAGACGACATCTGGTGGGCCGCCGTCTACCTCGATCGAATCACCTTCGCTGGCCGCCCTGCCCTGTTGGCCTGCTTCCTGGACATTAGTGTTCGCAAGCAACGGGAAGAAGAAATCTTGCGAGACCGTCGGGCCCTGCGACGGTTGCTCGACACCAATGAACGAGACCGGCGCCTGATCGCCTACGAAATTCATGATGGCGTGGTCCAAGATATGACGGGCGCGTTGATGTTTATGGAAACAGGCCTCAGCTTCATTCCTGCGGAAGCGGATGGCCGAGAGGAACTCATGCGCGGGACGGAGTTCCTCTCCGACGCGATTGGTGAGATTCGTCGACTGCTCAATGGCCTCAGACCGCTGAGCCTGGAGCAAGGCGGAGTCATTGCGGCGCTTGACGACATCGTCACGCGCATGACGGAAGAAGGCTTCGTGGTCGACTTTGAACATTCCGTTCAATTTGACCGGCTTGCTCCATCACTGGAAATGGCCATCTATCGCACCGTGCAAGAAGGTGTGAACAATGCCCGCAAACATAGCGGTGCCAATGGAGTCCGCGTTTCCATCCAGCAAGAGAACAAAACGATTGTGCTGGAGATATCCGACGCAGGATGTGGCTTCGCCCCCGACAAAGTCGATCCCAGACGCTGCGGTATCTCGGGGATCCACGAACGCGCCAGTTTGCTGGGGGGCATGGCCCAGATCGATACGTTCCCAGGCAAGGGAACAACGATCACCGTCTCGCTTCCCCTGGGTGACTTTATTGACAGCGACTAGGCCACCGTGCTGGGCACCATCGATTTGATGATTTCCGGAACGCTGATCACCAAGGACAACCGTCCGCCACCTAGTTGGGCGACACCACTGATCCGATTGCAGTTTTCCAGTACGTTCTGCAGATCGTTGACGACCACTTTCCGCTTGCCGATCACGCGATCGACCAGGAAGCATGCGGCCCCTTGCTTTCCGGCGACCAAGACCGCGGCGTGCTTCGACTTGTCTTCCCAGCGTTCGGCCGATCCGAGTTCCATCTGGTCGGCCAGCGACACGACCGAGACCGTCTGCCCACGAACAACCGCCATCGGCAGACCGTGGCAGGTCTTAATCTCGCGAGTATCGATTTCCATCACTTCGCGGATGTTTTCGAATGGGATCACAAACTGTTCTTGATCGACACCGACCAGCAACCCTTCGATCACCAGCACGGCCTGACGAATCGGAATTTCGATCGTAAACGTAGTGCCTTGGTTTACAGCCGACTCGACATGTACCTCGCCGTCGTGGTCGCGAATCGTGGTTCGCACCACATCCATGCCCACACCACGACCGGAAACGTCGGTAATCTTTTCGGCGGTCGAAAACCCTGGGTGGAAAACCAAGTCGATGACCTCAGCGTCCGGCATTGCCTGAAGCTGTTCGACTGGCATGATCTGTTTGTCGATGGCCTTCTGACGAATGCGGCTGGCATCGATACCACGCCCATCGTCTCGAATGGTGATCACGACATGAGTACGAGTTGTCTCGGCCTTGATCCACAAGTTACCCGTTTCGCCCACACCACGTTCCACTCGCTGTTGAGGCGTTTCAATGGCATGGTCGGCCACGTTGCGAATCATGTGCGTCAGCGGCGAGTCGAGGTCTTCGATCAACGACTTATCGACTTCGACTTCGTCGCCTTCGATATGAACATCGATCTTCTTACCCAGGTCGCCGGCCAACTTGCGAGCCATCGGAGGAAACTTCGATAGCAGGCCTCGTACCGGGACTTTCCGTAGCGAAACGACACTCTTTTGCAGTTCGTTGGCTTGGGTCGAGAACGTGACGTTGATTTGACGCAGTTCTTCAACCAATTCGCCGATCGATTCCGACACGGCCATCCGGCACTGCACGTCCTTCAATCGTTCGCAGGTAATGAACAATGCGGAGACGTCATCCAGGAAGCGATCGAGGTGATTTTCGTTGACGCGAATCGAGCGAGCCCGTTTGGCTTGTTGGGCTGCAGGGGATTCAGACGCGGCAGCCTCGGGCGTCGACTCTTTCGCTGCCGGAGCCGCTTCGGCTGGCTCTTTTGCTGGGCTGAGTCGTTCGATGACAGCGGCAACGTTTGCCCAAACAACCGAAAGAAGTCCTTCGTCGACACCGATCGGACTTTGGTAAATGACTTTGAAATCCTTGAGGGCCGCTTCGAGCTTTTCCTGATCGCTCGTGTCTCCGTTGGCACGACAAATCATCGCAAAGTCTGCCAGGCGATCCAGAACCAGGGCCGAACGATCATCGTTCCAGCCACCATCTTCCGGCCATACAAACGCCTCGCCGACGCTCTGAACCAGGGTCGAAATGTCTTCCCCACCGACTTCAAAACGTCCGGCCAGCACGTCCTTGGGGTCCAGGGCAGAACCTTCTTCCGCCTCGGCTTCTTCATCCGAGCTACCGATGAGCTGCGCCAGTTTATCCGACCAACGCAGCGATTCGGGGAAGCCAGCGGCGTTCATCTCTTGAGCGAGTGAGTGCAGCTCTTTGAGCATTGCCTCTTCGCTGGAGCAGCCACCTTCCGAGTCAAGTGACAACTCGGCAATGCGTTCCAGAAGCGAGACTTCCTCGGTCGAGAGTTCATCACGAATATCGTTTTGCTCGACTTCCTGCAAAAGCCCATTGATTCGATCGAACGAATCGATCAGCGCACGATTGAGATCTTCGGTAAGCGCCAGCTTTTGGTTGCGGATGTCGTCGAGTGTATTTTCGACCGAATGGGCGAACTTCTTGATGACCGACAAACCAAAGAAACCAGCGTTTCCTTTGATGGAGTGGACCGTTCGAAATACGCCATTGATCGGATCCGAGTTGCCCGGATTGTGCAAGTACGCGGTAATCTGATCAGCGAGTCCATGAATCGAGTGAAGCGATTCATCGATAAACGCTAAAAGAAGTTCGTCGTTTGAGTCTACGGTCGTGGTCATGTTGAGTCTCAAGGTTGCTGGCTAAGCGAATACGTCAGGATTCAGGCTTACTGCGAAGATCCGGCAGTATTCAATTCGCTTGCTCGTCGATTCTTCAGTTCATGCAGACATCGCCACCAACGCTCGACCTTGACGAACGTGGCGTCCAAGGTTTCCATCAATGGAGTAAAGTCAGGCATTGGCTTGAAAAAGCATGCTTCCGCTCCGCCGCGTAGCGATTCCAAGACCGTCATCTGCGAAACCAGGCCGGTCATCATGATGACCTGAATACCCCCGTCGTAGGCCTTGATCTCTTGCAGCAAATCCAAACCGTTCACGCGGGGCATATCGATATCGAGGATGCAGACCCGGCAGTTGGAGTTCAGCAAGTGCTTCAGAGCCTGTTCTGGCCTGACCAGCGACGTGACCTGGTAACCTTCCTTGGTTAAGCGATGGTTGGCAATCTTCAGGAAGACATCATCGTCGTCGACGTGAAGCACCTGTTTATCGCTACTGGATGAAATCGTTGTCATATCCTGCCCCACTTCTCTTGCAAAGCGCAAAACTATTCTTGGCAAGGGTAGGACGTGATTTGTGATCAGCAAGCCAACACCTAGAGGAAGCGCGGCATCTAATCGGCAAACGCTTAGAACGGAATGCCGCGAGTGTTCAATGCTTCACGCAAGTCGGCCGGACTGGTGAACAATACGGCGTCATAACCCGCATCAGCCGCACCAGCGACATTTTCCTCACGATCGTCCACGAAGAAGATTTTTTCGGGAGAGACATCACATAACGCGGCTGCTTTGAGGTAAATCTCGGGATCAGGCTTCATCGTCCCGAGCCGAAAGCTGAGCGCGTGAATCGGGAAGTAGTCATCCAGAAAGGGAAACGGCTTCCCCAGGCAATATTCCCAGTGAGCGTCGCACGTGTTGGATAGGATTCCCATCCGCTTGCCGGCAGCATGCAAGGCTGCGGCAATTTCAATGGTGCCGGGAATCGGGTGGAAGATATGCGAGGCCGCATGGCAAACATCTTCCAGCTTGGCCTCCACATCGTACCGATCGCACAGCCACTGGTGCAGATCCAGCGTCGTGATCTCGCCCCGCTCGTACTTCCACTGCTGACCCGAGTGAAAGACATCGCTGCGAATGGATTCGGCGCTCGTTTCAAGAACATCGGCCAATTGTCGACAAGCGATCTCGTGATCGAAGTCGAGCAGCACCTTGCCCAGATCGAAGTAAAAGAACTCGAGGGTGGAACTCATTTCCGCCGCTGCTTACAACTTCTTCAAACGAATGTTGCGATACCAGGCTTCGCACTTCGGTCCGGAATGAATCTGCAGACCGATAATGCCTGACTGGGGAATGTTGTCGTCCGGTTCATGATAGTCGACCGTTTTGACATCGCCGACCCAGATCTGAATGTGCTTGCCTTGGGCTCGAATCTTGAGCGGGACAAACTCCTTGTCGGCAAGCGTCTTCTTCAACTTTTCCGCGTCGCCTTCAACCAGGAACTTGCGGCGGCGTGACTCGTCGTAGAGAGCACCCCAAATTGGTTTATCGCCGGACCAACCGATGTCGCACTGATAGCCAATGACTTCGTGGTGATCAGGAATTCGCTTGCTGCGGAACTGGACGCCAGCGTTCTTGCCATCCCCTACCAGCTTGGCTTCCAGGGTCAACTCGAAGTCGGCGAACTCTTGTTCGGTGCAAAGAAACTCATTGCGTGGGATATCTTGATCCAAACGCCCAGCCACCACGGCCCCATTCTCGATGCGGAACCAGTCGAGATTACCTTCCCAGCCGGCAAACGAATCTTGATTGAATAGCAAATCTTCGTCGGTCTCGGCGACGACAATCGAAGTCATACCCAGCGTCAGCAGGCAGACAAGCAGCAGGAAATTGATCTTCATACTCGCGGAGGGCTCCCGAGGTGGGTCGCACGGATGAGTTGGAAAGGTGTGGCCTAACAGCCAATTTTACCTCAACGCCCCCCCTCAGGTCAGAGCAGAAATGCCTGTATTTGCATGGTTAAGGCAGTTTTTACGCAATTCCTGACGATCCTGGCGGCATTTCGCTTGTCTGGCTAGAATAACGGATTCCTTATTGATGACTCTCGCCCCTCTAGTATGAAGCAGGAACCTTCGCGTGTCTCAGCCCCTGAACAAGTACAGCTCGCGTATCACTCAACCGAAAAGCCAAGGTGCGTCCCAGGCCATGTTGTATGGAACAGGGATGACTGACGAGGACATGCAAAAGGCTCAAGTCGGTATCTGCAGCGTTTGGTACGAAGGCAATACCTGTAACATGCACCTCAACAAGCTGGGCGAAGAGGTCAAGAAAGGCGTTGTGGCTGCTGACCTGGTCGGCATGCGATTCAATACCATCGGCGTGAGCGATGGGATCTCGATGGGTACCGAAGGGATGAGCTTCTCGCTTCAGTCCCGCGACCTGATCGCCGACTCGATCGAAACGATCATGGGTGGCCAATGGTACGACGCCTTGGTTGCCATCCCTGGCTGCGACAAGAACATGCCAGGCTGCTTGATCGCCATGGGGCGACTCAACCGTCCATCCCTGATGGTTTACGGCGGGACCATTAAGCCTGGTCATCGCAATGGCGATAAGCTGGACGTCGTCTCGGCGTTCCAGTGCTACGGCCAATACCTGGCCGGTACGATTTCCGAAGACGAACGTAAGGAGATCGTTCGCAAGTCGTGTCCTGGTGCCGGTGCTTGCGGCGGGATGTATACGGCTAACACGATGGCTTCCGCCATTGAAGCATTGGGCATGTCCCTCCCCTTCTCGGCCAGTATCCCAGCCGAAGACCCCGGCAAGATCGACGAGTGCCACCGAGCCGGTGCCGCCATTCGCAACCTGCTGGAGAAAGACATCAAGCCGCGCGACATCATGACGCGCGAAGCTTTTGAAAATGCCATGGTCATTGTCATGGCCCTGGGTGGCTCGACCAATGCCGTGCTGCACTTGATTGCCATGGCCCGCAGTGTCGATATCGACCTGGGCTTGGAAGACTGGCAGGCCGTCAGCGATCGCGTGCCGATGCTGGCCGACTTCAAGCCAAGCGGAAAGTACGTGCAAGAAGACCTGCACAAGATCGGCGGCACGCCCGGCGTGATGAAGTACCTCTTGAAGGAAGGCCTACTCAACGGCGACTGCCTGACCGTCACCGGTAAGACGCTTGCTGAGAACTGTGCCGAAACGGCTGACCTGACCGAAGGCCAGGACATCGTACACACCTTGTCGAACCCCATCAAGAAGACCGGCCACTTGCAGATGCTGTTCGGCAGTTTGGCTCCAGAAGGTGCTGTCGCCAAGATCACCGGTAAGGAAGGTCTTCAGTTCAGCGGTCCGGCCAAGGTGTTCGATTCCGAAGAAGACATGCTGCACGCCTTGGAAGATAAGAAGATCGTCAAGGGAGACGTGGTTGTGATTCGCTACGAAGGCCCGAAGGGTGGACCTGGCATGCCAGAAATGCTGACCCCCACCTCGGCCATCATGGGTGCCGGTCTGGGTGCCGACGTGGCCCTGCTGACCGATGGACGCTTCTCCGGTGGTTCGCACGGTTTCATCGTCGGACACGTTACCCCCGAAGCCCAGGTGGGCGGCCCGATCGCTCTGGCCCAGGACGGCGACATCATCACGATCGACGCCGACAAACGTGTGATCGATCTGGAAGTTCCCGAAGAAGAACTGGCCAAGCGCAAAGCGGCCTGGACCGCTCCACCTTACAAGGTGAAGCGAGGTACGCTGTACAAGTACATCAAGAACGTGAAGAGCGCTTCCGAAGGTTGCGTGACCGACGAGTAAGCTAGATCTCGTCAACGGCATCCATTGTCGTGAACGATGCACTCGCGAACCATGAAGAGCTGTTCTGCAAGATGTTTGCGGAACAGCTCTTTCTTTTGCGACTCACTTTACGCGACCGTCTCCGTCGCCATCACGGTCACCGATCGTTCGTATCGACCTTCGCCCAAAATGGATGCAAGCGGTCTGCCCGGGTCCGGGCATCTTCCAGCATAACTTCGGTCGATGGCGTTACGTTGTTGCCGTAATTGCGTCCGTCGTAGGTGACGGTCATCCGCTCGTCGAAGTTGACGATGTCCGGCGTCAAATAAATGTTGGCTTTGCCGGTGCCACTTTTGATCAGAACACCATTGGTGGCCAGCACCTTCGCTTCGATCTTCACCGGAACTTTCTTCGGTTCTGGGTAGTTGGCCGGCAACACCAGGCTGCGTTCAGGAAAGTCGCTCACTTCCAGCCAGAAGAAAAAGTTGTCCCACGGCCGCATCGAAACGACCTCGTATTCCTTGGGGAAGAAGTCACGTTTGTGCAGGTCCATCCAGCGAAAAAGATCCTGGATCTCGTCCTGAAAATGTTCGTGCCCTCGACCGCGATATTCGACGATGGTCGTGTCGAAGTTCGTCTTCGTCAGGTAGCGGTCAAAGTCGCGTGAATTGACCTCACGCTTATTCCCATCAAGCTCTCCGCAAACGAAGTACAGCGAAACGTTCCGGGCATTCTCCCAGTAGCGTGCGACGTACTTATCGGCCTTGGCAACGATCGGAATCACGCCGGCCCACAGATCGGGATGGGCCAAGCCGATATCCCAGGCTGCGTCTCCTCCCATCGAGTGACCGCTGAGGAACACTCGATCAGTATCGATCGAGAAGTGTCGCAGAGCATGCCGCAAGCTGAACAAGACAGACGCATGTTCGTAGGCGGAATAGTTGTATTCAAACTGGTGCTCTTCGGCCCACATCGGTGCGATGACGATGTACCCATTGCGGGCAGCCTGACCGGTGCGGATCTTGGCCTTCTCGCTATGCGAGCCTGCCCACCAGTCGACCTGCTGTTCGGCGGTAGTACCGGCTCCGTGGAGGGTCACAATCGTGGGATACTTGCGGTAGGGATCGTATCCTTGCGGCAGCTGAACGTAATAAAAGAAATCGGATCGCCCAGGCACGCCTGGGACTCGCATCAGGTAATAGCCTGGGATTTCGGAAGCGGTCTCTGGCTCGGCATTGCCCAGCGGCGGTTTCATGAACTGCAAGATCTTGGCGACATACGCCGGTGCACCACCTTCCATGCCCTTTAGCTTTTCCAGAATGGCGCGGCGATCGACATCGTTACGGTTGCTGACGTATTCACTGACAAGATCACGGGCCTGAAAAACGCTCAACGAGACAGCCAGGTTTTCCTGCGAACTGTTTGGCCCCAGGATCCAACCGCTGATGGCCAACGCCAGCTTCTCGTCAAGCTTCAACGACGGGTCGTCCGACAATCGCAGGTAAGGCCCCAGCCGATCCATGTTGTTGATGTTCAACTCGGCTTCCATCTCGGCAATTGCGGCTTCGACGTTCGGCTTCTGGGTCGGATCGGTAAACGCTTCCAGGTGCTCTTTCAGCAAGCCAAACATCTTGTCGCGGCGTTCGTAAGCCGTCTGATACTCGGTGAGCATCGATTTCACCTTCAACAGCGTCGAGCTGGCAACCTTGTCGCCGGGAAACTTGTTCAGCATGCCGTAGGCCAGATTGTGCTGCCCGGTATCTTTGCGAAGCTCGACCTCATCGATCAGGGTCGTGGCGCTCAGCTGAATGAGTTCTTCGTATTGCTTGCCGAACTGCTTCTTCAAGTCCTCGAAGTCATTCATCAGGGCCGACAACTCGGCGGCGGCGTCGCGGTAGCGTTCGGCCTGCAGGTAGAGCCGCACGATCTGTAGTCGCTGGGCGGCATCCTTGGCGTCGATCCGCCGCATCAGAATCTCACTCAGCTTGTCGCGCGGAATGCTGCTGGTGCGGATGCGCATGTCCCACACATAGGGACTATCGGCCATCAGACCTTCGACGCGCGTCCACTCCGGCGTGATCTCGGTGATGCCCTGGATGACATCGACTGGCCCGCGGGCCGTTTGCATGGAATAGATTCGGCGACCGAATTCGTCCCACGGAGTCACTCGAATGCCTTCGCCAACGGCGTGCACGCTTCGTCCGGAAACGGCTACCCGCTGATCGATCTTGATCCGCTCAACCGGCGTGGGGGCAGCCTCTTGGACGTCTTGAACCTGGTAAGTCGAGACAAACGTTCGCTTCAGATCGTTATCGACCAGAACGATCAACTGGTTGTCGACCGCGCCGGCGGTGGGTGTTTTGAGTGGGTCATCACTCATGCTGGCGATCTTGCCGACCGAACCTTCCAAACGCATCCCGTTCTTGAGTTCTACGATCGTGCCCCAGGCCGACGGAGGTACGCACAGCCAGATGACACCCAATGCGATGAGAGAACTTGTTCGTCGTTTCATACAAACACGGAAGAGAGAAAGGCGCGAAATCGTTTCCAAATTATAGATTAGGTCAAACGCCGCTCCATCCAATGGTTCTCAAGCGACTGCCCACTACCATTATCGAGGAACCTGCCAGAGGGGCAATAAAATCGTTACAGATCGTTCTACCGTTTCCCACCATTGGCAAAAAAACAGGGGGCAACACCCGGTTGATACCGGATGTGCCCCCTTTGCCTCGATTTAGAAGAGAGTCGAGAAGAGCAGCCTCGGGGGGGGATTTAGAACTCGCCCAGCACTTGGCCGTCGCGAGATGCCATCAGGTTTCGCCAAGTATCGACTTGGATCGTTTCGGCAATAAAGCGGCTTGAGCCATCGCAAAGCACGATCTGCACGCCGCCGGGATGACGACTTCGGGCAGCGAACATCGAAGGAGCACTCGACGTGGCAACATCGCACGGAAGGTTCTTCTGCGGCAAGTTATTGCAGTAGCTGGCGCTGTAAATACGATCCGGCTCCGAAGAGTTTGGCATCAGGTAGCCAGAAACCGAGCTTCCATCGCCCCACCAGGAATAGGATCGCAGGTCTTGTCCTTCGGCCTGGAGTTTCTCGGCAAACAATACGGTGTTGGCGGTGCCGTCGGTAATGTCGCGGAAACCAAAGTACCCTGCCGAGCCGACATTGTCTGAGACGTACTTGAATGGTGCTCCCTTGAACTCGACACCATTGACGGTGCCTTGTGCGTAGCCCGTGTTTCCGAAGTTCGCCCCATAGTTATGCGACGTGATCGTCCCGAACGGTTCGTTCGGCGAGTCACTCGGACACGATAACGCGCTCAGCCGGACCACGGTGACGTCCGTATTTTGACTGCCGCTATAACGAGCCGTATCGTCGTAGTACTTGTCGGTAATGTTGTAGTTGCTGTACAGATTGTCCTGTTCGATGAACGGCAGGATCGAGACCTGCCAGGTTCCCCAACAACAACCGTAGGCACCGCCAGGAAAGTTAATGTACGTGTCGTGATAGTTGTGGATCGCCAAGCCTAGTTGCTTCAGGTTATTCGAACACTGCATCCGGCGGGCAGCTTCTCGGGCCTGCTGCACCGCAGGCAGAAGCAAGGCGATCAATACACCGATGATGGCAATCACAACAAGAAGTTCGACGAGGGTAAATCCTCGCAAAGCGCGCATACGACGAACCACGTTAAAGCTCCAAAAGAAGGAAAAAGATGTAGTAGCTTGGGAGCAGATGAGGTGTGGGTGTTTGTCGCCGCTTAGGGGATGGCGAATTGAAACGAATTCTCCTCTCCATCAACGACCGTAATGGTTTGTTCGCTCTTGCTATTCCATTTGGAAGGAATGCGTTCTTTCGGCAGGGCGCGTCGTGACTCACCAGGCTCGCCTGCCGCCATCTCGTTGGCATCGGCACTGTTCACGCGAACGGTATACGTTCCCGGCGGTAATCCCCGCTGGCGATCTAAAGCAAACTTTCCGTCCAGGATCGTGGCTCCGCCAGGTCGACCCGTGGTGCGATCTTGCGGGTCGAAAGAGATCGAACCGGTATCCAGCGGCTGATTGCTCAAGGTGACTTCGCCAGTGACTGCCTGACGATTCAGCGGATCGGCAGTACCCCCACAGCCGGCTAACAACAAAGTGCTCACACTCACAACCAGCATGAGTCCTACAGCATCAATTCGCTTGGTCCAGTCCTTCGACACAGGCATGCGGAAACTCGATCTGAATGAAGAGGAAAAGAAACCGAGACTAACTTGCCGCCTTACGCTTTGGTCGCGGTCGGTTTGACCACACTAAAACGATGGGTTTTATGCTATAATGATGTCACGAAATATCAAGTCCTAAAAAATATTTCATAGTAATTGGCCAAAGAGTGATCACCTGCCCTGGGAGCACGACTTTGCGGATTCCGCGCGCAACATCCCATGAAGCTTAAGCTTAGTGCTGACACATCGCCGCTGGTGCATATTTGCCGCTGCCAAGAGCGTGCGGCTAAGAAGGTGGGGCGATGAACAAAGATTGATCGTGGCCGCTACCCGGAGTATTCGATCACTAGCGGCAACAGTTCGTCCATGTGCCCAAAGCAGTGTACACTTTCCGACGACGTATAGCTGCCGGCCGGGTCGTAACGCAAGACGCGCATGCCGGCGGTGACCGCGGCCGAGACGCCCACATCACTATCTTCGACGACGATACATCGCTGGGTCGTCACCTTCATTGCCTGGGCAGCATGCAGAAAGATGGCCGGATCAGGCTTCCAGGCACCAATCTCGTAGCAACTAAACACGTCGCTTCCAAAGAACGGAGCCAGTCCGCAGACGTTCAGTGCGAGCTCGATCTTGGGCTTGGGTGCGCTCGAAGCCACGCACCGCGCCAGGTGTAGCTTTTCAAGCATGGCCAACACACCGGGCATGGGCTTCAGTTCGGCTTCAATCCGCGACGCGGCATATTCGCGGTAATCGTTCTCGAAGTTAACGGGCAGCGTTCGGCCGAGCCGCTTTTCGACGTCGGCCATGATGTTGGCCATTCGCTGCCCGCGGTATCGCTCGGAAATGACAGCCAACGGTTCGCCAAGTTCCGGCAGCATATCCAATAAGGCCTGAGAGCCGAGGGTCTCGCTGTCGACCAACGTGCCGTCCAAATCAAATATCACGCACGGGTCGGACATGGCCGGAAGAACATTCCCTCAAAAGATGACCGCTCGTGGGTTACCAGATGCGGCGGGGCGAGCAAGCGGCCAGACGTTTCGAGGCCAGTCGCGGGTGACTGGCGGTTAAGCGAAGATTCGGACGGTCTTCCAACTGGGAAGCTGTCTCCAAGTCACCTAACAAGAAGCAAAGATCGTCGCCGGTGGTGGTCGTTACCACATCCATCATGCCAGAAGGGGACCGAACCAGTCGCTGCTTCTCAACATTCAAGCTGAAATAAGCCAGCAGATCTTGGCGATCGGACAGATAGGTGATGCGGTACGGGTCGTCGGCCGAGCCGTCCCCCGTTTCCAAGAGACCCTGCAGGATCGATTCGGTGACGAAACGCTCGAGTTCGGCATCGTCATCGCAGCCCATCTGCTGGGCGGCAATCGATGCATAGAGATGTGCCGAAGGAGATGCTACCCAGGCAAACGGCATCATTTCGGTCTGCTCGAACATTTGTTCGTAGCAGCCGCGCTGGCACAAATCGGCCAGTTGGTTTACGAAGCTTCCTGCCGAACAAAAGTCGGTTTCCGTTTTCACTTCCTCTTGAAGTTTCAGGAAACCTTCTCGGCTAGGTGCTTCGAGAAATGCCTGGTAGTAATCGATCATTCAAAGCCTTCAGAACGGGTTCGCTTGGAAGCAAACTTGCAAGTGACTTTTGTTTTGCAAGGTTTGCCGTAGCGACTTGAATGACATGCAAGCATGTCACTCTTCTTTAGACTAACGACGACGTTTTAAAAACGCAATAACTTACGCGTTGTTTGTCGCATGATTTTGTGATGCTGTTTGTCATGTTTCATCAAACAACAACCGCGCGCGGTATGCATTTCGAACCATAGCTCTTCAAAGCGCGAAGGCAACTGACTTGTTCACGCGAAGCAAACGCGCACAGCAAACTTTCATGTTGCCGACAAGAAACAAAACACGCCGCGAACACTACGAAGTGCTGCGGCGTGATGTGTTTCGCTAGTCGAAAAGAGCTTAGCCGGTCGTGTTGATCAAGTTACCGGTACCTGGCGACTTGCTAATTCGTGCGGCGGACTCAATCAGCTGTACGGCGGCATCGCCTTGCAGCTTTTGAGCATCCAAAGACTTCTTCGCCACGGCGATATCGACCTGATTCTGTACCTGAGATTGTTGAATCGCACTCGCTTGTGCTGCGATCCCATCGACACTTGCCATTTCCTGCTCCCAAGGGGTGTTTCTGAGTCTGCGGCAGGCCACTTTTCTTCAAGAAAACGACCACACCGTGTCTCTTTCATCGGCAAAAGGGGGCGAAAGACTTGGTCAAATCGTGACCAGAAGAAAGTTGTGCTTATTTTTCCGGTTAGATGAGGAAAACCGCAGAGCCAAGAGCAAAGAAAACCACCGCGGATTACGCAGATATTCGCGGATGCGGAGAGGATCGCCTTTGGCGATCTTAGTTATCAGCGTCGATCCGCGTACTCTGCGGTTTTCCCTCTTACCCCAAGACTTCTCGCTTGCGTTGGATGTAATCCCACACCACGTACCGGTCCAAATCGTTGCCGGCGGTGAAGAAGACGCGGCCTTTGGTCGATTCGGCCAGGCGGTAGGCAAAGCGGATGTCTTCTTCACTCTGCGACCAGCTGGGGACCAGGAACATGTTGATCGTGATGCCCTGCTGCTGACAGAGCTTGCCTTCCCGCATCGTGGCCGCTTCGGTCCGTTCGTCCGGCGGATAGAGCAAAAAGAGCTCATGCCCTTCGAAGTGAGCCGTCGGCAGGCCGTCTGTTATCAAAATGATCTGCCGGTTGGGTGTATCCTGGCTGCTGAGGAAAAGTCTTGCCTGCTGCAGGGCATGCTGGATGTTGGTGAAGTGAGGTGGAATTCGATATTCGCTCACCTCAGGCTTGCTCATATCGGCCCTCAGCCGAACGACCGGATCATGAATGGTCACCGGTTTGGGCAACAAACCAATCACTTCGCCTGGGGCAACCGGCTTGGCGAAAGAGTACATCTCGATCATTTGCAGGAAGTCACCGGGGAACTCACTGCGGATAAGCCCCTGCATGGCCAGGGCCATCCGCTTGACGTTGGCGTACTGGGCGTCGTACCGCATGCTCCCGCTCATATCCATGATCACGCAGGTCGCACACTTCGGGTTGTTCTTCGTCTTGTGAATAACGATGTCTTCGCTCCGCATTTGCAGCGGCCGCTCGTCCCCCTGGCGCAGCATCGCGTTGATCAGCGTCTGGGGGATGTCCATATTGGTCAGCGAATCGCCGAACTCGTAATCCTTGGTCGATTGCAGTTCGACCGCCCCTTCCCCTTCGATCGGTCCTTGATGCCGCCCCGAGCGTGACGCTTGCAGGTTGCTGAAGATCCGCTCGAGCAGTTTTCCCTGGAAGATCTTGTACGCTTGCGGCGTCAGGTGCACGTGCCCCGACTGGTTGGTCAGGCCCTGCTGCTCGGCTTGCTCGCGCAGATATTGTTCGACCTGCCGCTGCAGCTGCATCAGCTGTTCCATCTCGCCGGGGTCGGCGTATTCGGAAAGCTGCTCCATGTCGATGATGCCAATCTGGGCGTTCTCGCGGGCCTGCTTGAGCTGTTCGAGCAGCTCGTCGATCTTCTCCAGCTCTTCCTTGACCTCAATTGCCTCGTCGACGGTCATCTGCTGGCGACCGGTGAAGGTATACTTGGCCACCAACTGATCGACTTCGTACTTCCGGCCGAGATGCTCGATCAGCATCACCAGGTCGCGGCCAAAGGGGGAACGCTCGTCGTCCAGGCTGTACCAGACGCGTTCCAAGTCGTAGAGCTGTTCCTGCTCGAAACCTAGCTGAAATCGTTCTCGCTGCCGTTTGGGCGGCTCCATCGACTCGCCCTGATCGCGGTAAGCCTTCTTGGCGGCTTTCTGCGCGGCGTCGGTCTCGTACGTCTCCAGGATCTTCCGCTTGCGTTCCTCCAGCATCTTGATCAGTGCGTCGATGCTCGGCCCGAGGCCTGCGATCTGACTTGGATCAATCTTCACGGCATTGGCCAGCTGCTCTGGCGTCAGCTCCATCCGGTCGCCGTACATCAACCAATGCTCCATCGCCGGGGAAACAAGATCCGGCGGCGGTGCTTTGGGGCTGGGAAACTTCGTCGGGTCATACTTCTGATAGGTATGAATGATCCCGCCCGGTTTTTGTTTGCGTGGTGATTTTGACATACGCTCTTAAGCCCTGGTAAGGGCGGTCGAATGTAGCCAGGGGCGTCAGCCCCTGGTATGTGATTGCACCGAACGAACTAGCCCTGGAAGGGCGACCGAAGTCGTCGATAGCACTTTCGATCGCCCTTTCAGGGCTCCGAGAGTTCGCGTTTTAACTATTCAAACTCGTACGTAATCTTGCCGTGATGTTGGGCTCGGCTGATTCGATCCAACGCATACAGACCGGCCAGTACAAACTCGACGCACGAGGCCCGCATGGCTGGGTTTTCGGAGGCGTTCACTTCAAACGCGCGGTCCCACACCGGCGGCACGCGTTTAAGCCGCTCGCTGTAATATTCCGAAGGAAGCAAGTCACCTACTTCGATCTTGATCCCCTTCTGGAAGATCTCGGCGATCTGCTCAAGCCCGTGCTCTTGGATGTATTCCTGGAAGACCGTCCCGACCGCTTCGGCGATCAGCGAGTCCAAGACCTGCCGCTCCGACATCTGATGACTGCCCATCATGTCGAGTTCCAGCTTGCCGAGACTTGACGTATAGATGTGACCGAAGTCGCTCAGGCGGACGACCGCCGGCTTCTCGTTGAGCAGAATCCCACGATGCCGGGCCGAAGCGATTACGGTACTGTAGTTGGCGATACTGAACCGGGCACTGACGCCTGACTGTTGATCGACAAACTTGCTCCGCCGAGCCGCTTCGGTGACCTGCTCGAGCACTTCCTTCATGAAGTACGGCATCACCACTGGGTAATCGCCATCCAAGCGGACTTCCGCTTCCTGCTCGATAATCTGAATCCCCAGATCACGCTGCCGCGGATAGTGCGTATGAATGACCGAACCAATCCGGTCCTTCAGCTGCGGGATCACCTTACCACTACGATTGAACGTCGAAGGGTTGGCCGAGAAGAGCAGCACCAGGTCGATATCGAAGTTCACGGGATAGCCGCGAATCTGCACGTCGCGTTCTTCGAGCATGTTGAACAAACCGACTTGCACCAGCTCGTCGAGCTCGGGCAGTTCGTTCATCGCGAAGATGCCCCGGTGCATCCGCGGGATGAGACCGAAGTGCAATGCTTCTTCCGTGCTCATGCTCACACCGCCAGCCAGCTTGGCCGGATCGATTTCGCCAATCACGTCGGCAAACTTGGTCCCGGGTGCCAGGCGTTCGGCATAGCGTTCTTCTCGCGGCCACCAGGCAATCGGGATCTCTTCGTCCCCATGATTGGCCACGAAGTTCTTCGCCACGGAAGTAATTGGATGATAAGGGTCTTCGTGCACCGGGCAGCCGGGGATGTTCAGATACGGAACGGCCTCGTCCAGGAAGCGCACCATCATCCGCATCATGCGGCTCTTCCCCTGCCCTTTTTCGCCCATGAACAGCATGTCGTGCCCGGCGATCAAGGCGAGGTGGATCTCAGGCAGGACGGTATCTTCGTAACCCACCATACCGGGGAACGTTTCTTCCTCGGCGGCGAGCATCCGCATGAAGTTTTCTTGAATCTCCTCTTTCACGGAGCGCGACTGCCAACCGCTCTCCTTCAATTCTTTCAGGTTCACTGGGCGCGAAGGGATGTCGTTCACGTCGTTCGAGCTTGTCACTATCCAATATTCCCCGTGGATTGCCGTTTTTCTGGAAACTCCCGGAATTATAGCGCAGTAAGCCTAAACGCCAAGCTTTCGCACTGCTGGGGAGTCGAATCCTCCGATAGGTCCTGAGCATAACCGCAAAAGCTGGCTCTTTTCATCTACCCTGGCCGCAAAAAGGGGCCAAGTGTCGACATAACCACCAAACCATTGATGGGGATAACGAAGTCATGGGGAAATCTGTTCTCGTTTTGCTGCTAATGGCCTCGACTGCCTGGGCCGCCGATACCCAGGTCACGCGAAACGTTCCCTACGCCGGCACCGACAGCCCACGCCAGCAGCTGGATATCTACGCCCCCCAAGATGCCAAGCAGTTGCCGGTCGTTGTATGGATCCATGGCGGCGGCTGGCGACGGGGCAACAAAGTTCTCGTGCAAAAGAAGCCGCAAGCATTCACCAGCCAAGGCTATGTCTTCGTCTCGATCAACTACCGCTTCGTCCCACAGCATGAAATGAACGACCTGGCCACCGACGTCGCGACCGCGATCAAGTGGGTGCACGCCAACATCGCCCAGCATGGCGGTTCGCCTGAGACGATCTTCGTCGGCGGCCACTCGGCCGGTGCCCATCTCTCAGCATTAGTATGCAGTGACGAGTCGTACCTAAAGTCACAAGGGCTGAGCCTCGACAACATCGCCGGCTGCTTCCCGGTCGATACGGCCACCTACGATGCCGCGAAGCTGGTCAAGTTCCTCGATCGCACCAAGAGCGATCGAGCCGAACTCTATACCAATGCATTTGGCGACACGGCCGAAAGCCAGAAGAAGTACTCCCCCATCACGCATATCAAGCAGGGAACCCACTATCCGCCGTTCCTGCTGTTGCATGTCGCCTCCCGTCCTGATGCCACGCTGATGAGCAATGCGTTTGCCAAAGCCGTGAACAACGCCGGAGGCGAGGCCGAAGCGTTTGCCGCCAAGGGAAAGGATCACGGGAGCATCAACAAGGACCTGGGTACCGCCGGAGACGAACCGACCAAGGCCGTGTTCGCGTTCTTGAAGAAGCACGCCACGAAATCGGCCGCAGAATAATTTCGATTTGATAGCCTTCGGTCGCCGGTTCGGTTAGTCTTATCGCATCCCTTGATGCGATCTCTCCCTTTGGACTTTCATGGCCACCGAACCGGAACTGGAAGACGTCGACGAGAAGCCTCGGCAGTTCGGCCTGATTCATTTGATGGGGCTGATGTCCGGTCTGGCGTTTCTATGTGCGCTGGCCGCTCCGCTGTACCGCATGATGGAGCCTGGCAAACAGCTTCAGTTCCTCATCGCGATGGTCATGCAATTGATCATCGCCTCGGCGACCGCTCTCTTCTTTTCCTATCGCCGATCCGAAACGCTGAAACAAGCTGGCAAGCGAATTGGTATCGGATACCCAGGCAAGCTGCCCGGCAAATATGGGCCGATGATCATGGGCAGCTTGGGGCTGCTGTCCTTTGCCCTCGTTCAACTGGGAATTGCGTTATTCGTGACCTCGGCCCCAGATGCGAGTACGCAGCCATTGTTTCTGGTGCAGCAAGTTCAGCTTTCCTTCTTCGCAGGCACTGCGATGATGCAGCTTGTTTGGGGGCGTAGCATTGGCACGACCGAGTTTTTCGAGAACGGCGTGGTGATCGGCTCGTTCTCGCTGATCTCGTGGGAGAAGATCACACTACGCCCGAGCCAGTTCGACGAGAGCCGAATCGTGATGGTCCGGCGAGAAAAGATGCAATCCAATAATCAGGTCTTCAGCCATACCTCGACGCTTCTCGTCCTGGAACCGACGCGAAGCCATCTGCTTGCTCGCTACGGCGAAGCAGCGAAGGCCAACGAAAAAAGCCCCGGCTAAGTGCCGAGGCTTCTTTCTGTTTTCCATCATGCTTGCCGCTGAGAACTACTTCTTCAGCATCGCGCCACTGACGTACCAGCCGTCGCCTTCGGTGCGGGCATACGAACCGGTTGGGCCGAGGTAACCTTCGACCTGGTCGAACGGTGGCAACTTGCTGGCGTCGATCTGCTGCTCGCGGGTTGCCATATCGTCGTCTTGGCCCATGCTCCACAGTTCGTTGATGATCTTACCCAAGGCCGATTCCGATTCGGGCATCTTGCCTTGCTGCATCAGTTCGTACGTGACGCGGGCCGCTTGATCGGTGCGGGCAAAGTGACGGAAGCTATCCGCTCCGCTTCCCAGCACCTGCAGGGCCTTGTCCATGCGTTGGTAATCGCCCGCTTGAAGCAGCAGCTTGGCATTGCCACCGGCCTGCTTGGTCAGGATGACCTTCTTGATCAGTTCCTTGTTGTTGGCGAAGAACACCCAGTCACCCACGACCGAAACGGCTGCGTTGGGGATCTTAGGCTTGTTGTCGTCTTGGGTGAACTGATTGTTGGCAGCAAAGGCATCGGGGAAGCCGGGACCGCTGATCACCAGCGTCGGGATCTCTTCTTCCTCTTCGTGGATCTCCCAGATCTCTTCTTCACCGACCTCATGTTTTTCAGCGTTGGGGTCTTGCTGCATGATCTGCGTGATGGCCGCTTTGACCGGGGCGGCATCCAGCAGATGCACACCCACCACGCGTTGTTCCGACTGCGGCGTGATCGGCGTCTTCACGTCGACCAGCATGCAGACCTTGCTGTCCAGGTGGCGAACGATCTGGTTGACCACGTCGACCTTCGGGCCGGCTGGGTCTTTCTCCAGGCTTTCGATCAGTTCGTCGAAGATTTCGTCGTCGGCGTATTCGTTGACGATCGTTTCACTGAACTTGAACGCGTCTTGCACGTTCCAGCGGAAGTCGAGGAACGTGGCGATGTCTTCCGGCACAAAATCATACGGCTGGAAGTTAGGATCGTTGGGGAAGTCCAAGATGCGAGCACCCAGGCGGAAGCGTTCGCCGTTTTCGGCCTTAGGATCTTGCGGAGCGTAGACGAACGAGCTGTGGACCATTTCCAGCTGATCGGTGTCGTTGGCCACGACAAAGTTCACGTAACCGCCCAAGCCCTTCACGGCGTCGAAACCTTGGTTTCGCAGCAGCTGCAGCATGTCGGTACCACGCTTCTTACGGCCACCCTGCTGCGAGCGGATCACTTCGGCATAGCCAAACGGCTCGACGAACCACTCGAAGTCGTACGTATCGGGTCCACGTCCCTTGGCAGCCCGAGCGAGCACAGCGGTGAACGCTTCGAGCGATGCCAGGTTGTCTTGTTTGACGGCGGCGATCGATTCCAGGATATAGGTCAGCGTCGCCAGCGAGTCGGTAGCGATCAGCAGGTCTTGCTGCTGAGCGTAGTACGCTTCGTTCGGGCCAGGCTTTTCGGCATTAGGCGGAAGATCGAACTTGGTGGCCTGCACGCCGGCAATGGTCACCTTCGACTCTTTCGCGCCGTTGGCCTTTTGGTTGGCCGAGATCTTGGCCAGCAACACGTCGACCTGGGCTTGCTTGCCGGTCACATCGACCGTCAGGACCACGCCGTCGCTCTTGGCACCGTTGGGCTGATCGTTGGCGAAGCAGATTTCCCCGGCGTAGACGTCTTTCAGGTCATCCAGGTTGATGCCCAGCTTCACGCCGCCGGCGATCAGCTTTTGCTTGATTTGTTCCTTCAGATCGTCCGTAAATGGCTTCATGACCGGGTCGGCCATCATTTTACCGATCTGCGTTTCGTCGAAGTTTGCGGAGCACTGATCGTAATCAGGGATCGAAACGTAGCTCTTGATGGTATGGGGAAGCACGGTCGCTGCCTGCGGAGCAGCTTCTACCTGGGCCTGAGCAAACGAGAAAATACCTACGCACAGTAGGGCGAGCCGCGCCCAGTGATAAGCCTGCATCACAATCAAAACTCCTCCGCCTGAGTGAAACGAATTTCCCCAAAGGGCTGCCTGTCGTACATTCGGGAAAATCCGAGGTGCTATTTCTATCGGCAAATGCGTTTAAAATTCCGACTTGGAACTGCCCCGGTTCTACGCATCTGATGCTAAAACCATAACCGTCACATGTAAGATGTAACGATTAAACCAATTAACGAATCTCCCTGATTCTGCGAAACTAGCGAATCTGGTGCAAGCTCTGCTAGCCGAGCCTGACCAATTAACCCCAAAGGAGTAAGGGTGAATCTCGATAAATTTGCCGCCGAGTCCCTCTGCTACGATCCCATCCATGGATATGTTCCCTTCGTTTCCGAGGGAATTTCCCCCGGCGAAGTCACCGAACGGACCATCATCGACCATCCCTGGCTACAGCGGATGCGGCAGATTCATCAGCTGCAAACGGCCTGGTGGGTCTATCCCACGGCCGAGCATACCCGCTTCCAGCACATCCTCGGCGTGATGCACCTGGCCAGCCGGCTGATCAATCAGCTGTATCCAAGCCTGAAAGAAGTCTGCCCCGATGCCCCTTCCCGCGGGCACGTCGAATCGCTCCTGCGGATGGCCGGCCTCTTGCACGACGTAGGGCATGGTCCGTTTGGACACTTCTTCGACAGCCACTTCCTACAGCACTTCGGTCTGACGCACGAATCCTTGGGGGCCCACATCATTCAGCACGAGTTGGGGGACCTGCTTTCGCAGCTGCGGCGGAACCCGTACTCGCAGATGGAAGACAGCGAACAGATTAACCCCGAGCACATTGCCTGGATGATCCAGCGGCCCAAGGCCGGGGACGAAGCCGATCGCCCGCAGTGGCTCAGCTTTCTGCGTAGTCTGCTCAGCGGCATCTACACGATCGACAACATGGACTTCGTCCTCCGCGATGCCTACATGACCGGCTACAGCCAGCAGTCGTACGACCTGGAGCGACTGATCCGTTACAGTTTTTTCACGGAAAAAGGACTTACCATCCACGAACGCGGCATGGCGGCCCTCATCCGCTTCATGAACGTCCGGGCAGAGCTTTTCCAAACCGTTTACTTCCACCGCGAAGTGATGGCAATCGATAAGACGCTGGAAGACTTGTTCGCCGAAAGCCGCCCCTGGATGTTCCCCGGCAACCCGATCGAGAACCTCGCCGCCTACCAAGGCTTCACCGAGTTCAGCCTGCTGGTCGATGCCGCCCGCTGGCATCAGTCGGACGACCCTCACCAGGCCGAGGTCGGTCGCAAGTGGCAAGACGTCCTGCAGCGCAACATCCCCTGGAAGTTCATCTGCGAACGCTCCCTCCGCTTCGACGAAGGGGAAAGCCAGGAGATGACCATCTTCCGCAGCGAAAACTTTGCCTTGGCCGCGCTGCGCGAAGTGCTTCCGCCAGAGTTGAAGGACATCCCGCTGAAGATCGCCCTGAACCGAACCGTCTTCCGCCCCAACACCCGCGGACCCAGCGACCACCAGAACTTCATGTACGACGGGGCTCAGAAGAAGATCAAAGAGCTAACCACCGACAAGATCTTCCGCTCGCTCCCAGTCAGCCGCGTCATCTGCCGGATCTACGCCCAGGATGCTTCGATTGCACCCAAGCTGGCTTCGGCGCTGGACCGACTGGTGGGGAACCACGCGGTGGATGATTTGACGAATATGTAACGAGTGCGTGTCATCACTCGTTCTTTTCATTTTCCTGCTGCTGGCCAGAAAGGTCTGGGGGAAGCGTAATTGATTTGCTCCCCCTGCGATTTCTACGACGTAGAAGTGACGAGTCGCCGTCTGCTAATAAAAAGTGCACCACTCCACCGGCAATCACCGTCATACTGACCATGGCCAAAAAGAAGAACACGAGCCACATCGATCGGCGCGGGAGATCGTGTAGGAGTCGTACCACCCCAAACACAGCGCCCAGCAATAGCGTGGCTCCCATCAGCTGATAAATGGTGAACTGACGCTGCCAATCATTCCGATTGTCATTTGTCGTTTTCGGGCGGAGGACGACCAACAGGAGATACCAGACAACAAGCGCAATTCCCAGAATCGAGAATCCGAAGCAGATCGATCCCAAAACAAAGTGGACCGGACTCCTTAGGATCCTCGGATCAGCAGAAACGCAGATTGCCCCTCCACCAATCAGGATTAGCACCATCCCCAGGCTGATTCCAATTTTCTTCCAAGCGTTCGATGCTTGCGAATCGCGACTTCCAAACCACCACGGCAACACCAACAGCACCATGAGTGTGGTCGTGGCAACACTTGCCCAAACGGAACTAGAAACGTCCTCGATCATGCGCCTTCACGTAGCATCAAGAGATTTTCAAACAGCCGCGGAATATTCTAGTCACTCGAGTCTTCGAACGCTAAAAGTCTTCGTCCTCGCGTCGCTTCTCAATCTCGCGTAACCGATTCGCTCTTCTGCCGGAACCGCGTCCGAAGAAGAGGGTGTCGGTACCCAAATAGGCGACGACGGTAATCAGCGAGATGATCACCGTGAAGAACAGCGTCGTGAGGATCTGTTCACCGATTGGTGCTTTGGGGTAGTACGACCTGACGGCGCCGGCCGACACGCCCAGGATCGTCAAAAAGGCCATCAAGTGCACAGTCCGAAGCCCAACGACCGCACGAAATGCTTTGCCTTGCGCCCGAGGTTACCTTCGCGAAACAGGCCTGAGAGAAACCACAAGATGCTCAGCCCCAAGAGCGAAAACAGCACGATGTGCACGATCAGCGGTACGACCGCGTAACGAAAGCTTCCGCCGTAAACAATCGCATAGCCGATCGCGGCCACCACCGCGACGCTGCCAATCAGCGTCACCCACGGAAGACGGTTACGGCGACGTTTTTCCTCCGGCAGCCCGGCCTGAAGCTTCCGATCGCGCACGCTCATATCCCGATCGAGCACAAACGCGCACAACGCGATCACGACAAATAAGAAACCCCAGCCATAGACGGCCCAGTGTTGCATCGTGACCCCCGGTTCACAGGCACCTAGTAAAGCGAAAAGATATTCGCCGCCGGGCGGGGTTTATTGTAGCAGAAAGAGAAGACCAACCACGGATAACACGGATAAGAAGTAGGGCCCGCGTGTCGCGGGTCGCAAAGCGGGTACCAGGGAGACGACCCGCGACACGCGAGCCCTACAGAAATCTTCCAGGCGCACTATCTTACTGATGCGCTAGTCGTCTAAATTACACGTACATCCAACGAAGCACGCTCGCTTCTGCGGGTGCTATGCCCAATTCTTCTTGGGCGTGCCAGTCCCAACCTCGGTGTGCCACTGGCCTCTGGCCAGTGCTCTTGCGGCCAATTAGGGATGGCTCACCATTTTCTCACTTCGCACTGCCGAGGGCGGCAGTGGCACACGATTCATCAACACAACTTCACCACACAAGCGAACATCATGTCCCATCACCACGCATCCCAACCGGAAACACACGGAGCTGGCTCAAAAGGCCACGCTCCGCAGGTTGCCGTGCGCGATGGCAACCGACTGCTGTGCCCCTGCTGCGGGGAAGTGTTGATGGTCCTGCCGGAGACGCCTCCTTCCTATGGAGCCAATCGCCAGGTCGTTGACATCGATCCAGAGACCGCCGCGCACGAGTTCCCCGAAGATCCGCCTCCGCAGATTCCTACTCGGCGGCCAACCACGCTTCGGCCTGCGTCACTCGATCAGCGCGAACCACGCGAGCGCGACGAAGCCACGCGTGCTCGTGAGCGCGAACTCTACCGGCTCAAGCGACCCCTGCGAGAACCACTCACTTACGAAGCTGCCCGACTGTTCGCCTACACGTACTACCGCCTGCAGGCCCTCGACCGGCAACTGCATCGAGAGATTTGCCAGAAGCAGGAAGAGATCGACGCGTTGCAGCGGGAACTGGATGGCCTGAAGGAAACGTCTTCGTGCGAAGAACGTCCACAACGCGCGAAGCAGGTAAAGGTTCGTCTTTATGGCGAGCCCAAGAAGATCATCACACCGGCGCGACGGCAACGCGTTCGCGGCGCCATTCAAAAACACGCCCAAGCGGACTTGGGCGTGGCCCCCGCACGACTTCGCGACTCGAAGGTCGTCGACGCAGGAACGAACGAAACGAATGAAGCCAGCGAACGCGGACCGCCTTAAAGAATCTTGTCCCCTCTCCCTCGCAGGGAGAGGGCTAGGGTGAGGGTTTTCTGACCGATCTTCACCTCACAACGCCAGACGTAGCTTCCGTACCCTTCGGAACCTCGCTTGCGCATGCGCTGCCAATAGGCGAACTGCCCCTCACCCTAACCCTCTCCCCTTAGGGGCGAGGGGACCGGAGGGTGCTGCGCCGTCCGATATCTGCCGGGCATACCCTGCCGAAACGGTCCCGACTTCGCTAAAATCAATCGGTTCAGACGCCAACTAGCATCCAGACAGGGGACCTCCACGTGTCGCACGAACAATACGAAAACCCGTTGATCTCTCGGTATGCCTCGCGGGACATGAGCTTTTTGTGGAGTCCGCAGAAGAAGCATTCCACTTGGCGGCGACTGTGGCTGGCCCTGGCCGAGTCGGAACAAGAGCTGGGCCTTTCGATTACCGACGAGCAGCTCGAAGCGATGCGGGCCAACCTGGACAACATCGATTTCGACCTGGCCGCCAAGCATGAGAAGCGTCGCCGGCACGACGTGATGGCCCACGTCGAAACGTTCGCCGAAGCGGCCCCGGTGGCCAAGCCGATCATTCACCTCGGTGCGACCAGCTGCTTCGTGACTGATAACACGGACCTGATTCTGCTGCGGGAATCGTTGGAGCTGGTTCGCGATCGCCTGGTTCGTTGCATCTACATGCTGGCCGACTTCGCCAAGCAGTACCGCGACCTCCCCTGCCTTGGCTTTACTCACCTGCAATCGGCTCAGCCCACCACGATTGGCAAGCGGGCCACGCTGTGGTGCTACGACCTGGTCTTGGACCTGGAAGAAGTCGAACATCGCCTGGACCAGCTGCGTTTCCGTAGCACCAAGGGCACGACCGGTACCCAGGCCAGCTTCCTGGAACTGTTCCAGGGAAATCATGACCTGGTGAAGAAGCTCGAAAAGCGCGTCGCCGAGAAGATGGGCTTCGACCAGCTGTATGCCGTCACCGGTCAGACCTATTCGCGTAAGGTCGATACCCAGGTGCTCGACTGCCTGAGCGGGATTGCCCAGTCGGCTCATAAGATTGCCACCGATATCCGAATCCTGTCCCACCGCCGCGAACTGGAAGAACCGATCGAGAAGGATCAAATCGGCTCGTCGGCGATGCCGTACAAGCGGAACCCCATGCGTAGCGAACGCATTTGCGGGCTCGCTCGTTACGTGATCAGCAATCAGGCCAACGGGGCCAACACGCTGGCCACGCAGTGGATGGAACGCACCCTGGACGACAGTGCCAATCGTCGTTTGAGCCTGCCGCTTTCGTTCCTGGGCATCGATGCCATCCTGATCATCCTGGCCAACGTTTGTAACGGGATGGTTGTGTACCCGGCGCTCATCAAGCGGCACCTGGCCGAAGAGCTGCCGTTCATGGCGACCGAAAACATCATGATGGCCGCCGTCAAAGCGGGTGGCGATCGCCAGGACCTGCACGAAAAGATTCGTGTTTTCTCGCGTGAAGCAGGTGCACGCATCAAGCAGGAAGGTCTCGACAACGATATGCTCGACCGGATCAAAGCCGACCCGGCATTCCCCGAGTTCGACGCGGAAGAAATCCTCGAGCCACTCAAGTACGTCGGCCGCGCCCCAGAACAGGTCGATGACTTCCTGGCCGATATCATCCAACCGATCCGCGATCGCTACGCAGACGTTTCGCTCGAGAATGAAGAGTTGAAGGTTTAAAGCCTCTTAGCCCCGCGAGGGGCGACCGATTGTAGCCAGGGGCGTGAGCCCCTGGTACCGATCGAATAGAAGCGAAAGCCCTGGAAGGGCGTCCGAAACGAGCACAATGTTTTCGGTCGCCCTTCCAGGGCTTAAGACGGAACTGTCTTCCGAATCCAGGGGGTCACGCCCCTGGCTACATTCGACCGGCCTTTCAGGCCTTAAGACAGACGACCTAGATCAGATCGACCCGGCGTTTTTTGCGGCGGGACTTTTTCTGGCACTCGTCGCAGACGCCATTGATGATGAAGCGGTGGCCGGTGGCGCGGAATTGGTGCAGGCGGGCCACTTCGTCGCGGAGCTCTTTCAGCTCGGCACTTTGAAACTCGATCAGCTGCTGACACTGGGTGCAGTACAGGTGATCGTGATCGGGGTAGCCGTAATCGTGTTCGTAGACGGCTCGGCCGCCGATTTCCATCTTTCGCAGCAGCCCGGCTTCGACCAGTTCGTTCAGCGTGCGGTAAACGGTCGGGCGGCTGACACGGTCCGAGCCTTTACTGTGGTGCGAGAGTTCGTCGATCAATTGATCGGCGTCGAAATGCTCGTGGTGGCTAAAAACGTGCTCGATGAGGATGCGGCGAGGCTGCGTGATTCGCTTTCCCTTACTTTTAAGGTACTCCTCGAACCGCTCCATCGGGGTAAGAGCTACGTCGACGGCTTCCAAAGCAAACGGATCAGACATGGGAATCTCAATAAGGTCAACAAGGTCTTCGTCTTTATTGAGACTGAGTTGCTTTATCTATCTAATTGCAGTTTAAGAAGATACGCGACTTACGGGGCTGTCAGTCTCAATACGGAATTCTAGGCCAAAGTCGCCCAGCTACAAGCCCAGGTGAGCCCGATTTCGGCAAGCAAAGCGTTTGAGACAGGCCATAAAAAAACGGGCAGCACCCTGCGTGAGAGTGCTGCCCGAATTGTTCGGTTTTCTAAGTTGTTTGATGCTGGCTAGTTAGCCAATTTCATCCAACAGGCGTTCCAGGGCGAGGTCGAGCTTGTCGTCGGTCAGATAAGTGCCGTCGGCAATTTGGGCCTTAATCTGAGCGACACGATCGGCACGAATGTCCGGAATGTCCTTCACCTGGCTGGCGAAGTCGGCTTCGTGCGAAATATCAAGTTCGTCCACGGTATCGAATTGGGTGCGGCTGTCTACGGCCGGGGCCTGCGGTGCGTGGTGCGGACCTCGGATGGACTGAGCCGGGTGAACTGCGGTTGGGCCATTAACATGCATGGTAAATCCTAACTCCCTTTGACGTCTTTGTGCTCGAGTTGTGGGTTGATTGGGCCACTCAAGCGAGACGTCCCTAAAATCATGACCGGAATCGGAGGTCTGGGTTTTCCCTAATTGGTATGCCCGGCTTCTTCAGGCAACCTGAGGGAGGCAGTTTCCCTACCTCGCAAATATAGTTCATTGGCGTCTTCCATGGTGCCGTATTCCGTGTCAGTGATAGCCATCCGTGTGAAGCAAGTGACTAACGGCGAAGAGTTTGTCAGGAAGTACTCTTCTTATCGACTTGCTAGCACTTGAGATTCAGCCATCCTTGACTCGGTCTCGTTATGCAGTCCCTGGCAACGTCGCCGACCAGGCTGCCTCTTTCGGACCGGCGAATTAAGCCGATTAAACGGCTTTTTCCGGCCCCTGGCAGAACCATCGGCGGCGAATACCTGCCTTGCGTATCGCACAATCGTTACGACTGGTCCACGCAAATGGTTTGCCAAAAATTACGGCTTTGTCCCCCTGGAGGCATTTTTTTCGATGCCCTCAGGCAAACGAGTGCGAGAGTACGGCAATTGGCGAATCGACTCAATCGCAATTGCGACCGTCCTGGCCTGAATCTTGAGAAATTCCGGCCCCCCGGCGCAGAATTCCCAAGATTATTTCGACAGAAGTAGAAACCAACCATACGATTCACACGTTAATCTTACTGAGGGGAAAGCGGTCCTTTCTTATGTCAGGCATACGTTATTCGATTCAGATCCCAGTGTTTTGAGCGAATAATGCCCTAGATAGGACACCGATTTACTTTCAAAGCAGATTTTGGCAGGTTAAAGCGTCCTCCCCATATTGGGCAGATCGCACCCTTCCAGAAGGCCTGATTGTGAGTTTGAACCCCGTTAACATCACCAGAATGTTATGGGATCCCACATTAGTCCTATTGCAACGGTGAACCTTTTTTACTAAATCTAAGAATCACGTGAACACGCGGAGTCGATTTCACGTCTAAGATTTGAGTAGAGTACGCGTCAATGCAGCGCAGGATTCGCTGCGGTCAGCTACAGGGAACGTAGCGAACTTTCCCCAGGGAGTTCGCTAATGAACGACTCACTTTTCGATACCATGCAAATCAAGCTGGAAGACGCCCGAGATCGGGAAGAAGCCCCGATCATGGTAGGCCTAGCGCCTTATATGGAACTGTCCGAGTGGATGGACCAACAGCTAATCAAACTGCGCCTCGAGTTTCACGACTTCGAGACCTCTAAGTCCCAACGTCTCAGCGATTGGGCCAAAGTGGCTCCTCATTCGTAAACTACCGATTAGCGCCGCTATCCATTCATCCTTCATTCCGGCGTCCCCAAAGCTTTCAAAATGACCTAAACTAAGAGTGTCCTGATTATTCAGGACGCTCTTTTTGTTTCTTGATTGAAAAGGTCGCCATGTCAGAAGAACAACCTTCGCTGGACATCATCAAGCAGCAGCTTCGCCAAGGGCAGAAGATCCAAGCCATCAAAATGCTTCGCGAAGAATCCGGCATTGGCCTGAAAGAAGCCAAAGAACAAGTCGACGCAATCCAGGCCAAGATGATCGCCGACGGCGAAGTCTTGCCCAAGGCCAGCGGATGTGCCGGTGCCCTGATCCTGTTCGCCGCAGGCCTGGGTAGCTTCAGTGCCTGGATGCTGACCTAAACCAATTCTCTTCGCGTGCGCAAATTGTCAATCCAGCGTTCGCAAAAGTGCCTTGTCCCTCGGTTCCATCCAGGCTTTATTGACTACTAGCCCTTTAATAACCGCTAGTAAAACCTTGGGAATCGTAATGCGTTCAAGTTGCCCTCTCTCGTGGCTCGCTCTCCTTCTTTGTCTGGCTGTCGCCCCAGTCCAAGCCTTTGCAGACGATCTCCCCTCGCTACGCGTGATGACGTGGAACATCTGGCACGGTGGTAAAGAAGATGGCGCCGAGGTCGGCGTGCAGCGCGTGATCGACGTTATCCGGCAAAGCCAAGCCGATGTGATCGCGATGCAGGAAACGTACGGCTCAGGCGAAAAGATTGCCGAGGCGCTCGGCTATCACTTTCATCCCCGCGGCACGAACGTTTCGCTGATCAGTCGTTACCCGGTTGTTGAAGACATCTCGGTCTTCGAGCCCTTCAAGTGCGTCGGTGCGATTGTTGAGTTGCCTACCAAGCAGCGTGTGGCCTGCTATTCGATCTGGCTCCCCTTCGCCGGCGAGATCTGGAAGCCAGGTACTCGCGACACCAGCGACACGCCAAAGATGCTGGCCGTCTGTCAGCCGTCGTACGATGACCTGCAGGCCATGTGGAAGCAGATCGAAGAGCGACTCTCCGATGCGAAGTACGACGACCTGCCGATCATCATCGCCGGCGACTTCAACAGCATGTCTAATCGCGATTACATTGCCTCCGCGAAAGACGACTACCAGGTGGTCGTCAACTGGCCAACCAGTCATGTGCTGCCCAAGGCTGGCTTCCGCGACGCGTGGCGTGAGATTCGGCCCGAAGTCGATCGCCAGCTCGACAGTACCTGGACGCCTCGGTTCCCAGAGCAGGAGCAAGATCGGATCGACTTCATCTACTATCGCGGCGAAGGCCTGCAGGCCACCGACGTCCAGCGGATCAATACCCACGCTCAAAAGTTCCCTTCGGATCATGCCGCCGTGGTGGCACGCTTTGCCGTGATGAACCCCAACGCGTCGGCCCAGCGCCTGCGTACGGTCAGCTACAACATTCGTCACGGGGCAGGCAACAATGGGAAGGTAGATCTCGAGAAAACGGCCGACTTGCTTCACAATCTCGCCCCGGACATCGTCGGGCTACAAGAGGTCGACAACGGCGTGAAGCGCAGTGGCAGCGTGAACCAGGCCGAAGCACTCGGCAAACAACTGGGCATGCATGCGGCGTTCGGCAAGTTCATGAACCTGCAAGGCGGCTCGTACGGCATGGGGCTGCTTTCGCGACATCCCATCGAGACGGTCACCGAAGTCAAACTACCTAAGGGACACGAACCGCGCGTGGCCTTGGCAGCCCGCATCGCCCTCCCCTCGGGTCAAACGATTGTGGCGGTCAACGTTCACTTCGACTGGGTCGATGACGACACCTATCGCTACGCTCAAGCCGAAGCACTCTCGAAGTACCTCAAGGGCCTCGACGTCCCTTACATCCTGCTGGGCGACTTCAACGACGTACGCGACTCGCGAACGCTGAAGCTGTTGAGCGAGAACACCATCGAAGCGAAGAAGCCAGAAGAGCGCCGCCTGACGTGGCCATCGGACAAACCGGAGATGGAGATCGACTTCATCTTCGCATCGCCAGCAGCGCGTTGGTCAGCACCTGTCTGCCGCGTGCTGGAAGCACCAGAAACATCAGACCATTGCCCGGTGTTTAGTATCTTGGAGTTGGGCTCGCCTTAGTAACACTCGCTCGGCACAATAGAGCCTGTCGTGTTACTTCCACTCAGGCTCGCGCTTTTCAACAAACGCGGCCAGGCCTTCCTTAGCGGCTTCGGTTGTGCGGCTGGTGGCACTGGCCGCAGCGCCCAGCGAGATGAGCATTTCCAACTGCTCGCCGACCGTTTCGTTGAGATGCTTCTTGGTGAGTTGAATGGCCTGCGGTGCTGACTGAGCGATCTGCTTGGTCAGTTCGGCTGCATAGGCCCATAGGTTCTTGGTCGGGACGATCTCGTCGTAGGCTCCGATTTCAACGGCTCGCTGGGCGGTGATCGTTTCACCCATCAGTAGCAAGCGGGCCGCGTGTCGTCCGCCGCAGCGGAAGTGCAACAGCGGCGTACAAAGACCGCTCACGATGCCGCGTTTGGGCTCGGGAAAGCCAAGGGTGGCTTCAGGTCCGGCGACGACGATATCGGAGGCCAGCACAAGTCCTGCCCCGAAACCCATTGCCGGTCCATTGACGGCCGAGATGATCGGCTTGGGGAACTGCAGCATCAATTGCAGCAGTTCGGCCAGGCTGCTGGTGTCTTGATGCCAGCGATCGAAGTTATCGTCTTCCTTGACGATCTCGTGCATCTCTTCCAGGCACAAGCCAGAGCAGAACGCCGACCCGCTGCCGGTCAGCACCACGGCTCGCACTTTCCGTTCGCCATGCAAGTCGCGAAAGGCCTGGATCAAATCAAAGACCATGGCCCGGGTTAGCGCGTTGCGTTTCTCGTCTCGATTGATCGAGATCGTGCCGAGGCTTTGATGGACTTTGACCGTAATTGGGGGCTGAGACATCTTAATCACGAGACCGCACGGGAAAGGAGTCGACAAGTGGACGAGTCTTTTATCGTAACAAGTCTGCCCGAACTCGGGGACACGCACCTCCTCTGGTCGCCTCTCCCTTCCCAAGGCAAAGGGCCAGGGTGAGGGTTGATGAAGCAGGTACCGGGCTCACCCCTTCACCGTAACCCGCTCCCCCGCAGGGGAGAGGGGACAGGAGCGTTTCGGACGTTGCCAAAAGGCAACAAATCCCCGGAAAAAGGGTGCTCGAAACGAGCATTCGGGGCTTCCGATGGAACGATCTACGGGTTTTACCCGTCTAACACCGTTGCCAGAGTCTTGGTTGGAGGCAGCGAACCAAGGTGAGTTGATGGGTTTTGACCACAGATTTTGAGACCCATTTGTTGCAAATCGACAACATTGGCCTACTCACCCGCGAAAACCAAGAACAACATAACCCACAACCACATATACACTTAGGGCAATACCTTGGCGCGGGATTCTGCTTTCGGCATAGGTGCTGCGATTAACGGTGGCGTCGCCCGATCGTGCTTGTCACGGTCGATCAAAAACCCACCGATGGAGAACGCACCCATGGCTCGCTCGCAAGATGCTTTTCAAGATGACGATTTCGATTCGGTCTCGATCAACAACCTCAACGTGATCAACGACAGCTCAGACGACGACGATTCGCCTGAAGAAGTCAGCCAGGTCGATGACCCCGTTCGCATGTACCTGATGCAGATGGGCGAGATTCCGATGCTGACGCGTCCCGAAGAAATCGACGCCGCCACCCAGATCGACAAGTGGCGTGGACGCTTCCGTCATGCGGTCATCGCCAACGACCTGATCTTACGTCATTCGTTCGACCTTCTCTCCAAAGTTCGCGATGGTCAACTTCGCTTGGATCGCACCGTGGAAGTCTCGGTGACCAACGCCAAGGAAAAGAAGCTGATCATGAAGCGGATCGTGCCGAACCTGATCACGCTCGAAGGCATGCTCGAAGCCAACAGTGCTGACTTCCGCGTTGCCATCTCGAAGAAGACCAAGATGTCCGATCGCCTGGCTGCCTGGAAGCGACTTTCCCGTCGCCGTGCCAAGGCCGTTCAGTTGGTCGAAGAACTGAACCTGCGAACCAACAAAGTCACCCCGCAGCTGTCGAAGCTTCGCGAAATCTCGCAGCGAATGGATACCCTGCTGGAAAACATCGAACTGGCTCGCGAGTACGGCGGTCACCTCAACGGTCAAACGCTGGAAGACATGCAGCGTGAACTGCACGGCCTGATGCGAGTGACCCTGGAAAGCCCAGCGACGCTGCGTCGTCGCGTTCAGAAGATCGCCGAGTTCCAGGAAGAATACGATGCCGCCAAGCGTCGTCTGTCCGCTGGTAACCTGCGTCTGGTCGTTTCGATCGCCAAGAAGTATCGTAACCGTGGTCTGAGCTTTTTGGACCTGATCCAAGAAGGCAACACTGGCCTGATGCGTGCCGTCGACAAGTTCGAGCACGAACGTGGTTACAAGTTCAGCACCTACGCCACCTGGTGGATTCGTCAGGCCATCACCCGTGCGATCGCCGATCAAAGCCGTACCATCCGCGTTCCGGTTCACATGATCGATACCATGGGCAAGGTTCGTGCTGTCACCCGAGAACTGGTTCAGGAACTGGGCCGCGAACCTTCGCCGGAAGAAGTCGCCGAGCGAATGGACATCTCGATCGACGATGCCAAGGTCATCTGCAAGATGAACCGTAACCCGCTCTCGCTCGATCAACCGGTTGGCGATCACGACGACAGCTTCTTCGGTGAGTTTCTGGAAGATCACCGTGACGATGACCCGCTGTACGAAACGCACCAGCAAGCGTTGAAGGAGCGTCTGGGCGAAGTGATGCAGCACCTCAACCACCGCGAACGTGAGATCATTCGCCTGCGTTACGGCCTGACCGATGGTTATGCCTACACGCTGGAAGAAGTCGGCAAGATCTTCAGCGTGACTCGCGAACGCGTTCGTCAGATCGAATCGAAGGCCGTCCGTAAGTTGCAACAGCCTTACCGCTCGCGTGGGCTGGCCAGCTTCCTGGAAGGGGCCGAAGACCTACTCGCAGCCGATGCGGCCGAAACCGCATAGGCATGCAGCCCGCTCTCCAAATTGGGTGTGTGAAAGGACGGACGGCTTGGCGACACTTAGCCTCCGTCCTTTCGCCTTTTCTTGGCGGCAATTTTTCTTGTTCCCTCGCCCCTGCGGGGAGAGGGGACAATTGAAAGTTACTCTGCGATCTCGATCTTCAGGTTTGGGTTCTCTGCGGCCGCGTCCATCAGCACGCCTAGCAGTTTCATGGCGTTTAAGTACAGATAAGGATTTCCACACGTCCAGGTTCGTGGCCAGACCAGGCAGACCGGATGGCAGATATCGCTGGTCGCGCAGTCGTACAGGGCATCGAGATTGAAGCCGAAGTAGCCCGGAAACGAAAGTCGCTCGCCGAGAAACGCATAGATATCTTCGATCGACTCTAAACTATCAGGCACGACTACGCGAAGCGGCTCAGACTCATTCATGGTAGGAGACGAACCTCTTTAAAAGTGCGGTAGTGATCGCGGGTGACAAAGATCAACCCATCGTCGGAGTAGACTAACCGCTCGGCTCCGCGAGAGCCTCCCTGGTAATTCAAATCGGCTTCAAAGTACTTTCGACCAGGGGCGTCGGGCAGTTCCTTTTCTCGGTTCATGAAACGATCGCCGCCGATACTCTTGCCGGGGGCGACCTCGCGAAGATTCCCTTCCGACGCCACCCAGCCCAGTTCGCGGGCCTCGTTCTTCGTGATGAACGAATCAGGTAACGTGCCGTTGGCAATGAGATACCCAACAATTTCAACTTCCTCGCGGCCCTTCAGGACGCCGCGATTGACCTCCGCGAGATCGTAATACTTGTCTGACAACGTCGCCGAGGGAGCTGCGTTGGGCGTGATGTCGACGACTTCCCCATTCGGATCGGCAGGGGTGGCATCGACCTGTTTATCACCATCGCCACGAAACTGCTTGAGCAGCGAGTTGACGCCGACCACCAGCAAGGCGATGCCGAAAATGATCAGACGAAGTTTCATACGGGACATCCCAGACTCCTTTGTGGGTTGGGGCAATCATCGAGCAGTGGGGTTTCAGCCCACATCAAACCATTCTGAGCCGCGCAGCTCAAGGGCACCGACGATCAATCACTGCCTTCGGGATGATCTGTCACGTCGACTTTGCCTTCGACCACGTCGTCCGACTCGCGCTCCTTGCGGCTCTCGCGAATCGACCTCCCCTTCCCTTCCATGAACGGCAAGCTGATGCCCAGCTGCGCCAGCGAGGCGAAGAAGATCCCCGAGAAAAAGACTTCGTCCAGGTTCCCGATGCCGGGAATGTTGTCGGGGATCTCAATGAAACCGCCGGAAAGATTCGCCAGGTAGGCCGTCGAGACCAGCAGGCCAAAGACAGCCAGGCAACCACGTTTTTTCGAGGGGGAGTTTTCGTCACTCATACTGCGTTTACCTGAGAGAAGGTGTGCGCCAATTGTTGGCTCTATTCTATGCAACAGAGAAGCCCAAGGCGAAAGCCACTTGCACACTGCAATCAGCATAACCCGAAGAACTCGTACCGCGGCGGTTTGAAACTTGTCACCCCCGAACTCTGTCCTAATCTTGTGCATTGGAAAATCGGGACATTTAACCAGGGGAAGATCATGCAGAGCGCCAGCCATTTTGGGGTCTTGAGCGATCCTTTTTGCAATCAAGGGACCGCCTTCACCGAACAGCAGCGTTACTCGCTGGGCCTGGAAGGGCTGCTTCCCTCAGGCATCGATACGTTGGATCGCCAGATCGAACGCGTGCTGGGTCACCTCGACGCGAAGCCTTCGGACATCGAACGCTACGTCTACCTGCAAGACCTGGCCGAGCGCAATCAAACCCTGTTCTTCGCCACGCTGATGAGCGATCCAGCCCGGTTCGTGCCTATCGTGTACGATCCGACGATCGCTGACGCGTGTCTTTCCTATGGACAGATCTTTCGTCGCCCACAGGGAATGTACCTGAACAAGACCATGAAGGGTCGCTTCGCCGAAGTGCTGAAGCACTGGCCCAATAAGGACGTCCGTTTCATCTGCGTGACCAGTGGCGGTCGTATCCTGGGGCTGGGTGATATCGGCGTCAACGGCGCACCGATTCCGATCGGCAAGCTGCAACTGTACACCGCCTGTGCTGGCGTTCCACCGGAAGTCCTTCTGCCGATTCACCTGGACATTGGCACCACCAACGCCGCCCTGCGAGCCGATCCGCTTTACCTGGGTCTGCGAGAAACGCCTCCGGAGCCTGACGAAGTCGATGCCATCGTCGATTCCTTCATGGAAGCAGCCAACGAAGTCTTCCCTGGCGTGTGTGTGCACTTCGAAGACTGGAAAGGCACTGACGCGATTCGTTTGCTCGATCGCTACCAAGACAAGTACCTCGTCTACAACGACGACATCCAAGGCACGGCCAGCGTGACCATTGCCGGCCTGATCACTGCTCTGCAAATCAAGAAGCAGTCGCTGGCCGATCAGCGGGTGCTGTTCGCCGGAGCTGGTTCGGCAGGCATTGGCATCGCCAACATGATCGTCGAAGCGATGATGCAGCAAGGCGTCAGCGAGACAGACGCACGAGCCAAGATTCACATGTTCGACGTGGACGGACTGCTCACCCAACAGCGCAACGACCTGAGCCCTTCGCAGCAGGTTTACGCGAAGGATCTTCAGGATACGAAGTGCCTGGAAGAAGCGGTCACCCAGGTTAAGCCAACCATCTTGATTGGCGTGAGCACGGTGGGCGGGCTGTTTACCGAAGGGGCCGTGAAAGCGATGGCCGCGCATTGCGAACGTCCGATCATCTTCCCGTTGAGCAATCCCACCAATCATGCCGAAGCCTCAGCCGAACAACTGTACCGCTGGACCGATGGCAAAGCGCTCGTTGCCGCAGGCGTGCAGTTCCCCGACGTGACGCTCGATGGCCAGACGTTCCATCCTGGACAGGCCAACAACTTCTACATCTTCCCAGCCGTCGGCCTGGCCGTTTACGCGACCCAGCCGAAGCGGATCAACGATGCCATGTTTATCGCCGCCGCGCAGGGAAGTGCCGATCAAGTGAGCCAGGCCGATCGCGATCACGGCATGCTCTTCCCGCGGCAGAATGCGATTTTGGAAACCGAGATCACCACGGCGGCTCGCGTGGCGGAATTCATCTTCGATCAAGGCGAAGCCACCGTCGAGCGTCCGCGTGACATTCGTGCGTGGATCGAATCGATGGTCTACACGCCAAAGTACGGTCAATAACGTCCTACGCATGTTGCACAAGACGGCGCCGATCCTCGATCAGCGTCGTCGAGCTATCTCTATGTGCATGCCAATGCACTTCCGTGCGCACCCCTCAAACAAACTGCTTGCAGCCCCCGAGCGCTTGATGCGTCACGAATTTCGGACTTTCTTCCTCCGCGACCGGTACTTCTTTTCTTAACGCGGGTTTAACAGTAGATAGCCAGGAAACGATTCCCAGCGAAGCTGCGGGCAGCCGTATTTCAAGTCGCACCTTTCGCACCGCATCGTGATCACCAATCGACCTGAAAGATAATCATTCGGCCGATGGAAACCGAATGAGCACGAGAGATAGATACGCTTATGGAATTCCTGGAAGTCCCTCTTTTTGATACGGACCTGTTCAAGTTATTGGTCCGCTTCGGGATCAACTTGTTCTTTCTCACACTCGTGGTTGTGTTTGGGATTTATCCCAGCCAGCGACAGCGCGAGTTTGCGTTTACGGCGGTGATGCTCAACATCGTCGTCTTCTTTATCTGCTTCACGATGAAGAAGCTCGAACTCGACTTGGGACTCGCACTCGGACTGTTCGCCGTGTTCGGTGTGCTCCGCTATCGCACCGATTCGATCCGCCCCAAGGAGATGACGTACCTGTTTATCGTCATCGGCATCGCCGTCATCAATTCATTGGCAAACAAGAAGACCAGCTATGCCGAAGTGATGCTGGTCAACTCGGTCATCTTCGCCAGCACAATGCTCAAAGAACGCGTCGTCGGATCGAATGGCAAGGGCAGCAAGTCCGATAGCAGCAAAGCCCTGGAAGACACCGGCGGCAATGGAAATGGCAACGGTAACGGCAAGCCTGCCAAGAAGGAAAAGCTGCCCAAGTACACGATTGAATACGACCGGTTGGAGTGGCTCGGTGACGCGCATCGAGAATCCTTGCTGGCCGATCTTCGTACTCGAACCGGCTTGGATGTCACGCAGTTCGAGATCAAAACGATCGATCTTCCCAACAACAAAGCCACGCTGACCATTTGGGTTCAACCGGCGGACACATCCCAAGACAACGAAACCTAATCGAAGCCGGAACACGGCTCTTGTAACCACGACAGGAAAGCTTCTGACATGGCACATCTCATCCGTCCCTGGGTAATCGTTCCCACGATCGCTCTGCTTGCGATGACTGCGTACGCACAATCTCCGGAAGGCTTTCGTGGACCTCCCGAAGGTTTCCGCGGCCCTCCTGGCGGTTTCGGTCCTGGTGGCCCTGGCGGCTTTGGTCCTGGCGGCTTTGGTCCTGGCGGCCCCGGTGGAAATCGCGAAGACCGCAAGCTGGTCAAAGAGTTCGATCATGACGAGAACGGTTGGCTCGATCAAAAGGAACGCGCCCAGGCACGTGTCGCCGCGACATCCGAGTCCGGCGAGCGCCGCGGGTTTGGCCCCCCTGGCGGTCGTCGTGGACGTGGTAATCGTCCTGCCCCAGAGCCGGGTCCACAGGTCAAGCCTGATCAAGTTCAAACGTATGCTAATGCCGACATATACGATCCCAAAGTGCTCCGCACCTTCTTCCTCGAGTTCGAGAACGAAGACTGGGAAAAGGAACTGGAAGACTTTCATGGCACCGACGTCGAAGTCCCCGCCACGTTGACCGTCGATGGCAAGACCTACCCGAACGTCGGCATCCGCTTCCGCGGGATGTCTTCCTATGGCATGGTCCCCACCGGCTACAAGCGATCGTTCAATGTTTCGCTCGACCTGGCCGACGAAGACCAAGAGATTGGTGGCTACAAGACCTTTAATCTTCTGAACTGTGCCGGCGATGCTTCTTTCATGAGCACGGTGCTCTACTCGCATATCGCCAGCGACTACATCCCGGTTCCCAAGGCCAATCACGTTCGCGTGGTCATCAATGGCGAGAGCTGGGGCATCTATGCCAACGTTCAGCAGTACGACAAGACCTTCATCTCCGAGCACTTCGATCCTTCCAAAGGCACACGTTGGAAGGTGAGTGGGAGTCCCGGTGGTGATGGTGGCCTGCGCTACCTGGGCGAAGATGTCGAAGAATACAAGCGACGCTACGACATGAAGTCGAACGACGGCAAAAAGGCTTGGGCCGCCTTGATCAAGCTGTGCCGCACGCTCAATGAGACGCCGCTCGATCAACTCGAGAGCGAATTGGAGCCGATGCTCGACGTCGACGAGGCCCTGCGTTTTCTGGCTTTGGACGTGGCCCTGGTTAACAGCGATGGCTACTGGACGCGGGCCAGCGACTACTACCTGTTTCTCGACAGTGAGAAGCGGTTCCACTTGATCCCGCATGACATGAACGAAGCTTTCGAAGGCGGTCGCAGTCTGGGTCGCGGGCCTGGTGGTCCACCTCCTGGCATGGGCCCTGGCGGTCCTGGTCCCGGCGGCTTTGGTCCTCCTGGCCAAGACGATCGCAATCGACGCCCGATGCGTGAAGAGAACCCCAACGAGCGTGCCGAAGCCGAACGACGACCGCAAGGTGGTTTCTTACCAGGCGGGTTCCCCTTCCCTGGCTTCGGTCCCCCAGGCGGTCCTGAAGGAGAACAGGGACCACCACGTGGTCGACGCGGACCCGGTGGACCTGGTGGCCCGGGCCATGGCGGCCCCGATCTCGATCCGCTGGTCAACGTCGAGAATCCCCGCATGCCGCTCCGCATGCGATTGCTGGCGGTGCCAGAGCTTCGCGAAAAGTACCTGGGCTATGTTCGCGAGATCGCCGAGAAATCGATGGCCCCCGAAGCGATCGACCCGATCCTTCAGCAACATGCCCAGTTGATTGAAGAAGTCGTGGCCAGCGATACCCACAAACTCGATTCGCTGGAAGCCTTTCAGCAGACCACCTCGCTGAAACCAGAAAAGGACCAGCCTTCGCTGAAGAAGTTTCTGCACGAGCGTCGTGAGTATCTGCTGAACTACAAAGCTCCGCCGATGAAGTAAGGCTGGCGGTCGGCACAAAGATAAACGCTAAAGTCCCGAGTGGTTGTTAGATCACTCGGGATTTTTGTTTGCCCAGCGGCAATGGAGCAAGCGTTGGTCAGCTAATCTCGATCCCGTTTTTCCGCAGCCATGTCACGGCTTCGAGATGACTATCGACAATCTTCGTCAGCAGGGCCGGATCTTCGGTGCTGTTATCCTGGGCCCAGACTTCCCAGACGATACTGTTAGCCCGCCCGTGCGTCGGGGCGATCACAGCAATCTTTTGCTTGCCGTGCGTTTGCGAGTACTCGCGGTCTTTTTCACCCAGGTAACGCATCGTCTTGTGCGAAGCCCGGAAGTCACGGACATCGGTCAAGTCGACCAATTGAAACTGCAGACCATCGGGATAGACGTGCCCGTACAAATCGTCATCCGATTCCAATAGATCCTCGTCGGTCACGACGCCCGTAAATATGAGGAAGACGCCGTTGTTGTGAAACTCCAACGCAAATGGCATTTTGACTGAGCTTTCCTGGCCGACCATTCGCCACCTCCGCGACGGGTCAGGCTTCTTATCGTTTTAGTTACCGCGTCCGCCATTAAACAGGATGGCTCACCGCAACTCAATGCAACGCGATGAAGGCCTATCTAAAACTTAGCACATGTCGCGCGCGTAGTCCTATTTGCTAGACGTTGATGCCCCCCAAAGGTATATTCCGGGTCGCGGCTTCCCACGAGCTAAGGGAGCGAACTTTTCAACCGAAGGAGATTCAGCGATGAGCGGAATGATTGCGAAGTCTCAAGTTCCGGTAGCCAATCGCAGCCAGTTGCCAGCCGACATTCAGGCAGGCATCGTGGCCCTTAAGAATCTGATCCGCAGCGGCCGCGGCGAGACATTCGATAACCGCAAGGATGTCCGCCGCCAAACGGGCCAGCCACTCCCCAAACTGGATCGAGGCTGCATCTACATCGAAGGCGACGTCGGCCGAGGCCGAGTCGACCGAGGCAAACGCCGCCTGGTCGCCGAGATCGTCGAATCGACCCGACAGATCCGCGAGATTTACTTCTCGGACGAGCATTACCTGAAGGGCAGCTTTGTGCGGGTTGTTTAATGACTCCATCGCCGATCATCTTTGAAAGGACGCTCCTGTTGACCAAAACGTTTTCTTTTCATGTCACAATGCGGATACTTCTGCTCGTTTTCGTCGCACTGCTGGTCGGCTGCGATCATGTGACGCACGTTGTTGAGCCAGACACGCGGCCCGCGTTCGTTCTCGATCCGACCAAGCCGTTTGTGATCGAGCTAGGACGGGGCAGCGGACTGAACGGGCTTGATATCGTGAAGGTCGACGAAACCGGCACCGTCCTGTTCACTCGCTTTGAAGGTCGACCGAAACCGGAAACGGCATCGCTTCAATTATCCAACGCGGAACTTGCCAGCCTGGTTGGCCTGGTAAACACCAACCAACTCACGAGTATGGGCCGAACGTACACCGATCCGGCGATCGCCGATGGTACGCAATGGGTCTTATGGATCGAACAACCTCCATCGCAGAAGTCGATCTATTTCAACAACGCGTTTCCCAGCCCGATCGTCGAATTCTCGGAAGGCCTCAACACCCTACTACACGATGCCGGTGCCCCTGATGTGACGTGGCAAGTCTTACCTGAGGACGAAGCCCTGAAACAGCAACACGAGTTGTGGGCGCGGATTGAATAACGCAACCAGCCCATCGTAGTCCAATTTGATGCACCTTAGGCCTGAACCCGCAATTCCGAATCCAACCAAAGGACATCCCATGAATTCCGAAACAGACGACTCCGACGAGTGGACGCTTTGGTGGGATGCTCGCCTGGCGGCGATGGAATCGCTTTTGGGTAAGTCGCACGATACCGTCGGGCATGGCACGATTCCTTTTCAGCTGGGTGCCGAATTGGGTGGGACGGCCGATATTGTCTATTTCCATCATCATGTGAAAGGGGTCGTTTCGGTCACGGCCGAGTTGATCGGCAATGATGACCAGCTTCCCAACTCGATGGGCAATTACGAGCTGGCGATTTGTTCGCGGGACGATCACGAGTGGGGAGACTACGTCATCGGTCAACTGGCACACTACACGCTGGAAGCAGTGATTGAGCCTGGGCAGACGATGGACATTGGTCCGGCAACCCCGGAAGACTCGACCATCTCGGCTTTTCTGTTTTGTGACTACGGCCAGTTCAAAGTGCGCGACCAGGACGCCGGTATCGTCCTGTGCCTGGGCATCACGGCTGACGAACTGCATATGTGCCGCAATGGTGCGCGGCCTCGCCTGGAAAGCCTGCTACAATCAAAAGGAGTTTTTCCGTTTACTGACTTGTATCGGAAAAGCGTCGTTTGATCGCGAATGTGGTTCACTCAATCGGAGGCGTACGATGGAAGCCGAACCCGTACAAAAGTCGCTACTTCTTTGGATGATGGAAGCGTTGGGGTTTCCGTACCTGGTCCTGCTGCCGCTGGCCGGCGCGTTGTGTTTTGTGCTTGCGTTGGTGGTGGTGATTCGCGGACGAGGCCCCATGGCCGCGGCTTCGCTCATACTGATCGTGCACGTGCCGCTATTGATCGGCGTGTTTGCGGCGATCCAAGGTGGGATTGCTTCGTACTCGGCGATTGCGATGAGCTCGGGCAACCCCCAAGCGTCCGAGGTCGCCTCAGGCATCTCGACGTCGCTCTTTGCTCCGTTGGTCGGCATGCTGTTGATGACACCCAGCTACGCAGTCGCCGCGATCGGTGGATTCATTCGCTGTTTGGTGGAAAGACCAGACAGCAGCGAACTGCGAAGCTGATCAACCGATGCCAACCTTTGCGGGCCTAACTCGACGGTGGGAATGTCGAGACTATCGTCGCAGGTCGGTTGAGAACGACGGGCTGCCGGCAACCGGCAAGAGGGCCGTCGATTGACGACGTTGCCATCGCCAGGCACCACCGCCGGGATAGAAGGCAATCCCCAGGAACGCATCGACCGTACCGGTATCGGCAGGCGTGACGAAGTTGGCTTCACCGTAGAGGGCCACGTAATCATTCAGCGGTGTCTGGAAGTCGGCTCCGAAGACGATGACTTCGCCTGTTTCATCGCTATCGCCCAGGGCGACGTTGGCTTGGCCATGCGAATCGGCCATCCCCATCCAGGCAGTCGTATGGGCACCGGTTTGCCACCAGTGTCGCCAGAAGAAGCGACCCTGGGCCAGGGGACGCAAGTAAACCGCGTTGCCGCCCCAGTCGGCGTCGGCTCCGCTTAATGGTGCCATCCCGACGAAACCGATTTCGTTGCATTCGTTCAATTCGTAGCTAAGCGTTCCGCGAATCTGCGAAAGACTCAGCAGGTCGTAGTCGTCTTCGTACAGGTAGTCATAGACCACGCCCCAATTCCAGCCTGAGCAGCTTCGCTGAAAGACGCCTGCGGTGATGAAACTTTGGGTACGTCCCGACGAGCCTTCGAGCGTGTTGGTAACTGCCACGGCGTGATCGGTTTGAGAGAGGGCCGTACCGATCTGAATCCCGATGCCGGAATCATGGAAAACGGGAATGCCCCAGTTCGCGTGCAGGCGACCACCGAAGTGGGCGTTGACGCCAAAGTCTTGCGGCTGCTTGGACCCATCCAGACCGGCGAACAGTTCCAGGCCATCGAACCAGGTGCCACACGACGGCGAGTGACAGTCATCGCACATGGAAGTGCACGGATCGCAGACAGGCGCGGCGTAGTAGGTACTTGGCCCCATTTCCTCGTAGATCTGTCCGAAGCCAATGGCTGGCGTAAGAATCGCGAACGAGCCGATCAATAACAGCTGACTTAGCTTAGCTGGGAACATCCTTGGTCCTGTCTTGGCTTATGGCCAGTTAGCGATTCGCATTCCTCATGAAGCGAACGCTCTTAGGCGGGCTAGAACGCTTACATATCCCGTAGGCGTTCAGTTGCTGAGACTATCGGTGGATTGTGCACATTGACCTGAAAGCCGACCGTAGCTCCGCTGCATTGCGTCTAACCGGCAGGCGCCTGACAATCGATCCAGCATGCCCCCTCACATGACAGGGCGCGGGGGCATTTCTTGTTCACAATTCCAATTCAATATGTGTGAAAAGCAGGTGCGACCGCCCATCTGGAGCTTTGTGCACCCTCCACAATCTAGCGGGAAATCAGAATGCCAATCGTTACAAGCCGACCAGGCAGGCCGATCGCCCCCCACCAAGCATCGTTACCCTAGCTGTGACCTATAGTTCAGACGATCTGTTATAGACTTCCACGAATAACCTTGGCTGGCGCATGCGATGACAAGCGACCCTCTCGATAAGACCGGTGTCCTTCCAGCGAGCGAGTTCTCTCCGAACGCGCCTGGGTCTCATCGTCTACCGCCGGTTTTCCCGGTACAAGACAGTGCCGAGCAAGCCGAGACTACGCGAGAGCAGCCGCAATCCTCGGATCGGATACCGTACCTGGGTCCACGCTACGAAGTGCTCCGCAAGTTGGGCCAAGGCGGCATGGGTGCCGTCTATCTTGCGTTGGATCATGAGTCAAACACCCGCGTTGCCATCAAGACGCTTCCGACCGACATCGTCTCCGATGAATACTCGATGCAGCGGTTCCAAAAGGAAATTCGCCTGCTGTCGGAAGTGAATCATACGAATGTCGCCAACCTGATCGACGTGGGGCGGCACGATCGCAATTGCTTCCTGGTCATGGAACTGGTCGAAGGAACCGACCTGAAGCATGTCGTCGAAAGCTACGGGGCGTTGCCGGAACGTGTCGCGCTGCAAATCATTCGCGAAGTATGTGCCGGGCTGGAAGTCGCCCATAGAAAAGGAATCGTTCACCGAGATCTGAAGCCAGCCAACATTCTTCTCTCGGCGATCGGTGTCGAAGGGGAATCGCCCGAGGACGCCGTTTTCGCGGCGGTTCAATCTCAGATCGCACCGGCAATCAAGCTGACCGACTTTGGCCTGGCCCGACATATCGATCAAGGGGCTTCGCTTCAGCTGACGCAGACGTCGGCCATGCTGGGGACGCCGTACTACATCGCCCCGGAACAATGCACCGACAGCGGCAAGCTCACGCCAGGCACCGACATCTATTCGTTGGGCATCACGCTGTTTGAACTGCTGACCGGCAGCACACCGTTTGTCGCGGACGACCCGGTCAAGCTAATCACGATGCACTGCTTCGACGATCCTCCGCAATTGGCCAAGATCAATTCCGAGATCAGCGAGCGGACTGCCCAACTGGTTCATAAGGCAATCCAAAAAAGCCCTGACGATCGCTTCGTCGATGCAACGCATCTGAAGGAAGAGATCGACCAGATTCTCTCTGGCGGTGCCAGTTCCAGCAATGTCCATCCGATTCTGCCCAAGACCAAAGGCAGCCTGTTTGAAGCCGAGTGGCAATGGGAACTCGATGGCAGCCACGAAGACCTTTGGCCGTTGGTCTCGAACACCGAACGCGTGAACGCTTCGGTCGGACTGCCGCCGGTCGAATACGAAACACGACGCGACGAGCAAGGCCAGAAGCATCGCTTCGGTTCGTTTAAACTCGGTTGGACGCGTCTGTCCTGGGAAGAACATCCTTTCGAGTGGGTGGAAGGTCGCCGGCTGAGCATCCTCCGCGAATTCGAGAACGGTCCGTTCCGCTGGTTTGTCAGCCAGGTCGAACTTACCCCCAAACCGCAAGGCGGCTGCCGACTATCGCATCGCGTCAAGATCGCACCGCGCGGCCTACTGGGGTGGGTGTTGGCCTATGTCGAAGTCACCGTCAAAGGCCGCAAGCCGCTCGACAAGGTCTACCGCCGCATCAACGAAATGGTCATGGGTCGGCTCCAAGGCGGTGCCGCGACCGATGCGTACAGCCCGCCTGGGAAGATCTCGACGACCTCGCAAAAACGTTTGAATGCAATTCGCGAAAAGCTGATCGAAGACAAGGTCGATACCGACTGCCTCCAGGCACTGCTCGACTACATCATTCAAGCACCTCCGCAAAAGCTGGCGCGAATTCGACCTCGCAAACTTGCCCAGCGATTGGACGTCCCCGAAAGCACCTTCGCCGCAACATGCCTGGCCGCATGCAGTGCCGGTTTGCTGGAATTGCACTGGGACATCTTGTGTCCGACGTGCCGTGTGGCGGCCTCGGTCAAAGACACGCTGAAAGAAATCGATCGCCACGAACACTGCGAGTCGTGCGAACACGACTTCGATGTCGACCTGGCCAAGAGCGTTGAACTGATCTTCCGCGTTCATCCTGAAATTCGACAAGCCGACCTGAAAACGTACTGCATCGGCGGACCGGAACACGCACCACACGTGGTTGCCCAGGTGCGGATGGAAGCTAACGAGAGCCTGGAACTCGATTGTCACTTGTCACCGGGCGCCTACGTGATTCGGGGTGCCCAGTTGCCGTACACGATCAATCTGGTTGCTGATCCGGCAACGGGCACGCATCGAACGATGCTGATGCTCGATCCTTCGCAACATACGCAGCGGCCGATTCGCGTCTTGGCAGGACGCCAGGTTCTGCTGCTGACTAACCAACACGAAGAGAACCTCGTCGTCCGGCTGGAACGTTCCGCATCGCAGCGCGATGCCATCACCGCGGCCGACGCGCAGAACTTGCCACGTTTCCAAGAGCTGTTCCCTGGCGAGACCATCAGCCGTGATCGCCTGTCGAACGTTTCGACGTGCACGCTACTCGCGTTTGCCGTGACCAACATCCTGGACCTGTTCGAGACCTTGGGCGATTTGCAGACGTGCGAACGGATGCGACAGACGTTTGAGCGTTTCCAGAGTGTCGTCCAGGCCCACGAGGGAGAAGTCATCAAGGAATCAGACGATCGCATGGTCGCCAAGTTCCCCACCGCCCAGTCGGCCATGCATGCCGCCGGCGAGCTTTACGAGAGCTTCCAAAGCGAAGACTACTCGCACAACCCATTGACGCAGATTGCCGTGCACCGCGGCATCGCCATGTCGACCAGCTTCAATGGAAAAGTCAGTTACGTCGGCAAGTCGGTCACCCAGTTGAGCCGACTGCTGGAGTCGGCACCAGATCGACCGTGGATTGTCTCGGGCGATATTGCCCAGGACGAAAGCTGCCAGGACGTTTTAGAGACTTCCGGACGCATCCTCAGAAAAACGGACGCTGCTGACGGCAGCCTGATATACGAAATCGAAACGGGTAATCCATAAAGCCTATTGTCTGCCCCCTATGCAGAAACTTCAACAATGAACGAATCGTCCATGGACCTAACCGATACTAGTCACGTCATCAACCTCGACACGCATGCCAATGCCCAGGCATCGCCAGATAACGATTCGGCAGCTTTTGCGGCCCAAGACTGGGCCATGGAAGGATGCTTACCGGGGCACGGGACGCTTTCGAAGATCTCGCTGCGTAGCGTGACGGTCACCGTCGGACGCGATCCACAAGGCGACGTCTGCCTGGCTTCCCCGAACGTTTCGAAGCGACACGCCCAATTTGTCATCTCGGCGCGTCAGATCCAGCTGCAAGACCTGGGCAGCACCAATGGTACGTTCGTTAACGGTAAACGCCTTGAGTCGGTCACGGTCCTGAACGAAGGGGACCTGGTCCAGTTTGCCGACGTCGAACTTCGACTTGTCAAACTGCAAGCACCGACGGTCGATCAAACCGCCGTGGAAACCAACCCAGAGCATCGCTGGGCCTTGTCGAGCATGCACCAGGTGTTGACACAGAACAAGATGCTGACCTTCTTTCAGCCGATCGTCAGCGCTGACAAGCACGAACTGGTCGGGTACGAAGCCCTTGTACGGGCAACGGTCGAAGGCCTGGAGTCCCCGCTGGTTCTCTTCGACCAAGCTGCTCGATTGGGCGTGGAGAAGCGCCTGAGCGTCTCGTGCCGTGTGAACGCATTGAAGGCCATCGACCAGGCGAACGTGCCAGGTACGCTGTTTCTCAACACGCACCCCAACGAATGCCTCGAAGATGAGCTGTTGAAAACGATTCGAGATCTGCGCGAACGTTCACCGAAACGCGACATCGTGATCGAAGTGCACGAAGAAGCGGTCGCTAACTTGAACCAGCTCCGCGAATTCACGGCCGCCATTCACGACCTGGACGTCAAACTGGCCTTCGATGACTTCGGAGCCGGTCAGTCGCGTCTGGTCGAGTTGTGCCAGGTGTCGCCTGACATCCTGAAGTTCGATCGCTCGCTCATTCAGAGTATGGTCCAAAGCGAGAACAACTACCGTCTGATCGCCAACCTGCACGATTCGGCCCGTCAACTCGGCATCCAGACGCTGGCCGAAGGGGTCGAAACAGAGGAAGAGATCGCCGCGAGTAAAGCTATTGGCTTCGACCTCTTCCAAGGCTATGCGTTTGGCAAGCCGCAAGCGATTGACCAGTTGTTGGCCGGTTCGCCGAAATGATTGCGCGCGAGTAGGCCGAAGAATTCACGGAGAGACGACCCGACACCGCTGCAATTCCATGGTGAATCCACCGTCTTTCTCCTTGGGGATGCCCTTTTTGTCGTATTCGACGACCGGCCCACTGATGGTCCACTTTCGTCCCCTGACAACCACCTCCTGACCGACGGCTAGGCCCTTAACCATATCCGCCGTCTTGAACCAACAGATGACTTCCTGGTTGTCCTGGTCACCGTGAAACACGAGCTGCGCTTCGCCTGCGTTTTTATATCGCTCGGCGAACATCGGCTTCATCTCGTCGATTCTTTTCCGATAATCCTCCGATGTACTCGGTGTTCGCAGTGCACTTCCACGATTGATCTCAAGGATCTTGCCACGCAAGTCCACGTTGTCGCGCGTCTCGTCGTGGAACACGAAAGGCTGGTCAGGTGCATTATGCCGAAACCAGTCCAGAAGCTCCCGAGGCTCAAGCGGCTCTGGCGTGACCGGGGCCTCTTGCCGAGCCTGCAGGGTGTAGTACAAGGTCAACGGGGCTCCGCAACACACCACGAGCGTCGTGGCCAGGATTATGCCGATGACGATAAGTACCCATCGGCCAGTGTTCCGACTTGAGGAAGATGTCTCGTTAGAATCAGACATAGCAAACTTTCGTTTCGGCCCTAGCTTGGCTTCCCGTTATTCGATGGAGCGAGCAATGCTTTGGACGCTGTTTTCTATTCTATCGCCCACTTCTCCCGTCGCGGTATGATTATCCATGTTTTCGTCCAGTCAGCGATAACCCTCTCCCAATCGATCGCAGAACAACCATGACCCCTGAAGAGCGAGAAGCATTCCAGCGCCGCTTCCAACAGCGGCAACAGATCTTTCTGTCGGCCGTCGAAGGCTTAGCGACAGACCAGTCAACGTGGCAGATCTATCTGGACGACCAACGGATTGTCGATGGACAGCTCATCGTCCAAGCTACCCAAAACGGCCCTCCGTCGCCTGACTTAGACAAGCTCAAACAATACTGCCAACACATCACTGGCCAAGGGTTTCAGTTGGAGATCGTCGTCGATACGGAAAACAACTTCCACGTGATGTCGTGGGAAGTCCACGAGCCGGACTGGCCGGAGGAGCTTGAGCCCGTGTTGTTCCTGCGTTGGAATACAGTGGGTGGGGAGTGAATCATTCGGCCGATTAGAACTCGGCTTGGAACTGAGTGCGGAACAGCACGCCGTCATCCCCAACCAGGATATCGCTGGAACGGTTTTGAAGTGGGCTTCCATCGAGCGAAGTCACATCGAACGAAATCTTTACCTTGGGAGAATCGGCAGGATACCAATTCAACCCGGCCGCATACTCCGAGGCGTCGCCGTACTCGCCACCGACATGCGAGTAGCGAAGATTGAAGTCGAGCTTTTTCGCCAGCAGGAATCGCCCCCCTTCGACGTAGTAGCCGTGTTGAAACAACGACGTGACCGGCAGCGGACCGTTTCCTTCGATCTGATTGATCCAACGCAAAAACACTTCGGCGTCGATGCTCCAGCCGTGCGACTTCCAAGCGAAATCGAGACCATACAAAACGACGTCAAAACTCGAAACGGTCACACCAGCAGCCAGCGCCCCTGGCTCGGTCAGACGCGTTCCGTCCGAGAGTCGCAAGAAATCTGCTTCGCCCAAGGGAATTCCCAACGCGTCGCCGGCATTGGGTGAATAGACAAACGAATGGCCCAGTCGCACCAAGGGGCATTCAGTCCATTCATAGTCAACAATCTGGCTGCCAAAGCTACCCCATGGATCAAAGTAGTTGGTGGCGGCGAAGGTAAACTGCTGATCCGCGTCGGCATTGGGAACATTGGACGAACTGTACCCGTTGCCAAGCATCACTTCGTAGTGGCTCCACTCACCAAAATCCCCGACGCCGAAGACACCGATCGTTCGATCCGTGCGAAAAAAATCGTTCGCCATGGGACGATCCGAGAAGCGGGTCCGGCGAGCCGCCAACAGCCACTGACGCGAACCGGGCACCTTTCGCTTGCCGACTTGAACCTTGAGTAGGTCGCTGAACTTCCAGCCCCACCAGTAGTCAAAAAAATCGACCACGTGTGCTCCGTCGGTGTCGCCGTCCAACTGCAGAAAATACGTCAGCCGCTTGTCGACAGCGAATCCGGACAGAACGATGCGGCCACGCTCGATATCGAAGGCATTGCGGTTACGAATCGGACGTGTCACGCCAGCGTTATCGGTCCAGCTGGTGGCATCTCGGGAGAACGCGTGGTGCCGAAACTGAATCCAGCCGTTCACCTTCAGTTCAAACGGATGGGTTTCGGAGTCGAAAGGGCGGAGAACAATTCCGCGATCGTAGTCAACGTAGTAATTAAGCGTAAATGACTTCGGGGGCTCACTGTCATCGCATTCAGGCTCCCACGGCACGTCGGCGTCTAGCGGCAATCGCAGACGCTGCTTGCTATCATCGCAGCAAGCTTCGGCCGACAGATAATCGGCCCCGCAAGCAATGGAAGAAGGAACCGGCCACGCAGGCTCTGTTGGTAGCGGCTGGTTGTCGTAGGCGGAGACGCCTGGTTCCGGCAGAAGCTGCGGGTAGGGAACCGGGATCGACTGCCCAAGTACCCAATGCACCATCATCAGCGCGAGGCAAAGTGGAACGGCAGCGAACCTCAAGATCGAGTTCATCGAACCTGCTCGACTCCCGCTAGAACCACATGCTTGATCACAACCGACGCCTCCAAGTAGGTATCGTATCGATCGTAACGATTACTCCAGTCAAACCGGGGGGACTCGGCTAGAGTTATGACTTTTGCCCAAGCCAGGCAAAGCGGATAATTCACATCGCCAAACTGCTGTTTAATATTTGGCGTTGGACGTCGTGGGTGAGGTAACCCTTGGCAAACGGTCATTGACCAGGAAAACACATCCACGACCGTGGCACGGCCGGGCACTCATCTAATGCTGACTAACCAACAAGGTTCTCTTGTCGGTGGGACGTCGCTTTCCAGAAGTGCGAATGCGTCCAGGCGATCAATGCTGCCAAGCCGATCGCTCCGACCATCAACAGGACGGCGGTCGCCAATGAATGCAGCAGTTCCGGAGCCAGCAAGATGACCACGCCCAGAAGAAGCATCATCACGCCTGACAAGAGCTTCAGGAAGCGACCTTCGTGCTCCTGTAGTTTGCGAGCGCCAAGCGTATAGGTGAACCCGACAACGATGATGCTCAAGGGAATGATATAAATCAGGTTGTACAACACGAGATAGCCGTAGTAGCTGGCCGTCGGCAGTTCTCTTAGCGTCAGAACTCGTGTGTAAACCATTGGGAAGCCAGCGGTACAAAGCAGCTCGTAGGAGTTGGCGGCGGCCGCAAGTGCCATCGTCCCCAGCAGCATCGGCCACACCTCCGTTGCTCCGAGCAGATTTCGCATGCGGTCGAAGAGGCCCGGCTTGGCACTGTCAGGAATCGACAGGGTGATGCCTTTCTTCCAGGCGAAGTAGTCTTTGATGTTGATCAACGCCACGAGAATCGCCACGAGACCGGCTCCCGTGGTGATCCAGGCCAAGTGCCCCGCCAGAACAAAGACATTCAGCCAGGCGGCCATGAAGAGAAAGTAGAACAGCCCCGAGAACAAAACAAACACCCCGCCCACCCAAAACATGCGAGCGCGGCTGCGGGCATGGATCAACAAGCTAAGCAGCGACAACAAAATGAAAAACGCGCACGGATTAAATGCATCGCAGCCAGCGAGAATGATGGTGAATAGCGGCAACGAGAGGGTATCGACATCCACCTCGCTGCTCCAGGGCAAGTCGACGACTTCCGATTCGGTTGACTCCAGGTCCGGCAGTTCCAGAACCAACTCTTCCGCGGCATCCAGTTCTTGCGGCTCCGGAGAAAACGAGGCCAATTGAACCTTCCAGGTTGGCGACGAAGATGCCGCGGTCGGTACCTGCTTCTGCAATGACTCTTGGCACTTGATGAGGGCCGTCTCAATTCTCTGTCCCGTGGTGGCCTCTCCACCAAATCCCAAAGTCATCTGCCCACAGTAGAAGAACGCAGGCACCGATCCGGCTTGCTTTTTCAAGCTCGCAGCCATCTGGCAATAGAGTTCCAGATTGCCCGCATGACGAGACGTATCGTACTTTCGCACCTGGAGCCATGCGTGCCGTTTGGCCAGTTGATCCGCGAAGGCAACGCCTTTCTCACAATGCGCGCACCCTTCGCGGAAGAACACGTAGAGATTGACCTTCACCTGGCGATCCTGGTCGATCTCGTACCACTTCCATTTGAACTGGTCCTCCCCAACTGCCGAAACGGCTGCCAAGATCAGGCCCAAAATCACGCAAGTATAGATGAAGAATTTCATGGCTCTCTCGCATTCGATACGCTCCACGAAACTACTTACTTTGCCGATATCTAGTGTCCCACAGATGCGCCGACTGAGTGATCGTGGCGAACTTGATTCGAGGATGGTGGAATCACCGATGCCCGACGCTTTTGGGCAGAATGAATACTCAAGCGTCATGCCCAAGCCAGACTGGCCAGATGAGTTTGGGCCTGTGTTGTTTCTGAGGGGGAATACGATGGGTGGGAAGTTAGCTGGATAGCCGCCTTACACTGCCGAGGGCGGCAGTGGCACACGGGAAGAGGTTGAAGAACGTAGGTAGATTGGCAGTGCCACCCAGCCGAATTTTACCTCAGCAGCTTATGGAACTCATGCGACACGAGTCAATTGAAACAACGTTGAAGTTCTACGTCGGAGCCAATGCAACCAGGACAGCCGAGGTATTATGGAAGGCAGAATACGCTTGAATAAACCCCTGAGCGTGTGGTAACAAGTGGATTCCGCGAATTGATCCTGTGTAAGCAGGGCTTATACAGATAAAGTCTGTCTAATAACAAGTTATCCATCTAAATCAAAGCCATGCCACTGCTCATAAATGAAGATGGTTCGTCTTGGAGAACCGACTTCAGTACCGACGAATTGCTGGCCGCGATCCGGCAACACGAATTACCTCAATGCCTAGAAGATACGGTCGTTGGCAATGTGCCTGGTCCGCTGCAATACTGGTGCGAACGTGTCACCAACAACGGCGTCTGGCCGCTTCAAGACGATTTCATTCCCGTTTGGACCACCAATGGAACGTCATGCCTTGCGTATGAGCCGTCGATCAATAAGTTCACATATCAGCACATCGAAGACGTTCCCGAAGGGGCGCATAATACTTTCGATTCCTTCGCGCATGTTTCGGTGTGGGTTTTGCTCGATCTAATCGGTAGCAAAGGCGAAGACGAGATTCGATTGGCTGCTAAGTTCTTAGGTTTTGACAAGGTCGATGAATTGCTGGCATGTTCGAGTGTTGAAGAGTTTCATGCCAAGGTTCAACTTGATCCCTGAATTACGATGGAAAACGAATCGCTCAACCGGAGCGGCGGTTGGGCGCGAAACCGAGATCAACATCGCTGACCGCCGCCCGGTCATCTTCACCGTTGTCGTGGGTAATGCTTGGCTGGCCACACCCTGATTCTTGACACAGGTGACACTACGCCTGCGAGAGCACGCCTACCATGGGGTGGCACAAGCGTAAGCCTAGCAAAGCAAACGGTTTAGAAAAAGTACCAGAGGGGGGAATCGAACCCCCACTCCCTTGCGGGAACTGGATTTTGAATCCAGCGCGTCTGCCAATTCCGCCACTCTGGCACAATGAAGATGTCCTTGGCAGTGAAGCCAATCCGGTGGATTGGTCGGACATCCGGCGGCATATTAAGGTTTGCCGCTGCTGTGGAAAGGTCGGATTTTAGCCGGAATTGCCCGGGGCGGCAATGACCGGGCAGGCGATTCCGGGGTAGATCTCGACCTTCCCCCTCTCCTACGACACGCATCTTCCGCGCAAGTTCTCTTCTTTCTTAGTGAGAATCGCCCGGAAATGGCGGTCTACCTGACACTGCGTTGACGCGATTTGGGTAATCGCCTATACGTTCCCTTCACTTTTTGACGGATCGAAACGGTCAGGGATGATGCGACCTACTTGGGTGCTGCTACTGCTAACGCTCGTGCTCAGCGGACGATCGCTGGGACAGGCTCCGTATGCACCCTCTCAGTACACAACGCCGGCCGAGGCCTCGTACGCCCCTGCTCAGACGGTGCCGGCCGCCTGGCCCCCTGCTCCACCGTGGGATGACGCTCAGGCCGGGCAGCCGATGCCCGAGTTGGTCCTACCGGAAGAGCCACCGCCGGAAGAGCAACCCTCACGCAGGCGCGGCTCGGGAAGTCCGTTTGGAGGTTCTGCCGGGCCTGGCTATGGGGTCGAGTGGTTTCCTGCTCAACCGGTCCAGGGGCAAGACGTCGACTTTCAACTCTTCGAGCAAGACGCGTCGACAGGCATGCCGATCTACCGCGGAGACTACGGCACGGCCGTGCTGACCGCCAGCGTGCAGAACACCCACTACTTCACCGACGCGGTGCTGCCGGATACCGGCCGGGCATTTCCGGACGACCTGTGGAACGTGAAGTTCGGCCTGACGTACATTCGCAAGTTCGACAGCGGTTCGTCGCTGGGCATTATCAGCAGTATCGGCTCGGCAAGTGACAAGCCGTTTCAAAGTGGTGATGAGATCAACCTGAACCTGATTTCGTTTCTGCGAAAGCCGGCCTGGAACGAGCGCGATGCGTGGATGTTCGGCGTGATGTATTCGCCGACGGGCTCGCTCAACTTTCCGGTCCCGATCATCGCGTACGAGTGGAACAAGTCCGAGGCGTTTCAGATGAACCTGGGTATCCCGTTCTCGATGACGTGGCGACCGCGGGAAGACTGGACGCTGGTCGCGACCTACGTTCCGCTGACCAACGGAAGCGTGATGCTCACGCACGACCTGTCGGAGCGGTGGCACGTTTACGGCGGCTATCGATCGGTCGCGCGGTCGTACTTCCTAAGTGATCGCGTCGAGAAAGACGATCGCTTCTTCGCGCTGCAGCAGCGGCTGGTCACGGGTATTCGCTGGGACGTGGGCAAGTACGGAGCTCTCGACTTCAGTACTGGCTACGCGTTCGACCGGCGCTACGGTGAAGGAGAGAACCAAGGTTCCGACCTTCACGATGAAGTGAAGGTCGAACCAGGTGCGTTTATCGGGCTCGACTTTCGCCTGAGGTTTTAGGCAGGCGAGCCAGACTTCTTGTTGGCCATGTGCTCTTTCAGAGCCGTCAGGATGTTGCCGGTCGCTTCGGCCTGGTTCAGCACGTAGAAGTGGAAGCCTGGGACGCCATTGTCGAACAGGTCGTTCACTTGCTGCGAGGCGTACGCCGTGCCGACCCGCTTGTGCCACTCGGCATCTTCGGGCTTCTGACTCAGTTTTTCATACAGCTTCTTCGGGATACCGGCGCCGCACATCTTGGCGATCTTCGAGATCTGCGCCAGGCTGTTGATTGGGAAGATGCCAGGGACGATCGGCACGGTAATGCCGGCCTTCTCGCAGCGTTCGCGCCAGCTGTAGAAGTCGCTGTTACGGAAGAACAATTGCGAAACGATCACCTGGGCACCGGCGTCGACCTTTCGCTTGAGGTTCTCGAGGTCGGCTTCGGCACTGGGGGCTTCCTGGTGCACTTCCGGATATCCGGCGACCAGCACGCCCAGCTCGTTGAACTCGTCGTTGATCAATTCGACCAGTTCGTTGGCGTAACGCAGACCCTTCGGATTGGGCTTGAAGGTGGTTTCGCCTTGGGGTGGGTCACCACGCAGGGCCACAATGTAATCGACACCACGACGTTCGGCTTCGGCCAGGAAGCTACGCAGGTCGGCCACGCTGGAACCGACCACCGTCAGGTGCGCGGCAACCGGCACCTGGAACATGGTTTTAACCTTCTCGACGATCTCGAGCGTTCGCCCGCGTGTCGAACCACCAGCGCCATAGGTGCAGGTGATGTAGGCAGGCTTGTGTTGCATCAGCCGCTCAACTTGCAGCATGAGCGACCGCACTCCCTTGTCGGTCTTAGGGGGATACAGCTCAAACGAGATCGGCAGTTCGCCGGGCTTGTAGAATTCGGAAAGCATGGGGCTAGTTCTAAAAAACGAGGGGCTCACCGGTCAGTTGACGTTCTTCCTGGGTGAGCAGGTACATATCGTGTATCAGTTGGATGTCACAAGGCGTCTGGGTTACGTTACGCCGCTGGAACATTCTTTGTTGGGTCGAAATCATGACCTCCGGCGGCAGTTCGGTAACCTGACCGAACAGGCGGGCATAGTTCACGAAGCTCGGCACGTTGGTCGTGACGAATCCGTATAACATGCTGCAGACGCCAATTGTCTTACCGGTAAATATACCCGTATTGATGGCCGTCTTTGAGTAGTCCCCAAAAATCGATCCCACGAATTGCATTTTCGTGGCGACGCGGCCAAACGGATAGTCCATGTTGACTGTTCCGTAGGTATTCTTCAGGTCGCTGTTCGATGTCCCAGCGCCGAGGTTTATCCAGCTTCCCAAATAACTGTGTCCAAGGAAACCGTGGTGCTGCTTGTTGGAAAACGGTTCTATCACCGTTGCTTCTACTTCTCCGCCAATTTTGGTCGTATGTCCGAGCGAAACGGCATCTTTAATGGCCGAATGCTCGATCACTTTGACGTTCCGGCCCAAGTAGGCGGGCCCGCGTAAAAAGCAGAAGGGGCCAATACTTACGCCTTCTTCTACCACGATTGGGCCACTTGAGGCATCCACCGAAACGTTCTCGGCCAGGCTGATCTCGCCAGCAGCGTATAACCCATCTTGGACTTCGTGGTAATCGCCAGACCGTAGCCGGTATTCTAAGTTTTCGTGAATGATTTCTTCGTTAAACCGGACGACATCGTGGGCGTACTCGAACAGCTCGAACGTTTCGTCGCGGAGCGAAAGATCGGAACGGGAAGTCAGGGTATCGACGAAGGCCAGGAACTCGTCGTAAGTGCTGCTGGTGTTCGGGATACGCTGACCTGGCGGCAACAAGGCAGCGATGACTCGGCCGTCGTGAAGCACGATCCCTGGCTGCTTCGACTGAACCCAGCGAGTCAGCTTTTCCAGGATCTGTACGCGAGGCACAACACTGGCGCTCAGCAGCAGAGTCGGTTCACCTTCGGTCAGGGGTGTCTCGTGCAGCGGCGGGTAATACTGTGCCTGGAAAGCGGCGATATGATACCGCACCACGCCACGGCAGGCATCGAACTTCTCGGCCAGCAGTTCAGCCAGGCGAAAACCACCGCACGTGATCCCATAGGCCGGTCGCGCAAGCACGATCGGATAGAGCTTGGAAACCAAACGGTCTTCAAAGAGGATGCAGTTCATGCCTAGGCGGTGTCTTTCTCGGCTTCCTGCCGAACGACTGAAAATGTTACCGGTAATAACGAATTTAACACCACAATGTGGTTTAATCGTCTTTCAGGCAACACGTCTGCTGCCCTAAGGGTGCCCTGAAACGGTTTCGCACCCGATATTTTTGTAATCTTTGCTTACAATTGTCTCCAAGACCGTTGTACCCGAACTTTTAATACTGCGATTCCCCCAGAAACACTGTTGCCCCGTCTCATTAAGCAACCTGTAACCTAAGATTTCCCAGCGGTTTTGGCATCCACATGATGGGACTTGCGCCAGGCAAACCTTTTTTTTGAGGTTTTGGACGCGTCCCCTGCAACTCCTTGTTTGACCGAACTATGGCTGAGCTTTTGACTTTTGTTCTGGGTGACGTATTTGGCGTGGTGACCCTCGCCGTGGGAATCGCAATTGGTTTCTGGCTGGGAAGATTATGGTCCAAGTACATCCAACCTCAGCCCGAAGCCAAGCCCGAGGAGAAGTCGGCCGTCTATCGCGAACAGTTGGCCGGCATGATTCAGTTCACCAGTCATTTCACCGGCGATCTGAGTAAACATATCGAGCTTTTGGAGAATCTAGAGCAGAAGTTGGCCGAGCCCGGCAGTGAAGATCCGGAACTGGTCGACGACGGACCTTCGGCCAAGGCCGTGGAATTGATCGCCCAGATAACGGCAGCCAATCAAAAGCTAAAGCAACGTCTGGAATCGGCAGAAGCGACGCTCAAGACGCAATCCAAGGAATTGGTCGATACCCTGTCGGAAGCACGGACCGATGCCCTGACGCAATTGCTCAACCGCCGTGCATTCGACGAAGAACGCGAACGACGCTGGGCGCTGTGGCAGCGCAAGAAGCAACCGTTCAGCCTGTTGATTCTCGACATCGATCATTTCAAGAAGGTCAACGACACCTACGGGCACGATGCCGGCGACCTGGTCCTGCGTGAAGTTGCCGCTCGACTCAGTAGCGTCATGCGAAAGACCGACTACCTGGCGCGAATCGGCGGAGAAGAACTAGCCATCCTGATTCCCGAGTCAGACTGGCACGCTGTTTCGACCGTCGCCAAGAAGATTCTCAACGTTATCCGCTCGTTGCCGGTTCAGTACGGCGAGAAGGCGATCGACGTCACAATCAGTTGCGGCGTGATGCCGGTCATTCATGCCGACGGAATCGAACCGTTGACCAAAGGGGCCGACGAAGCACTCTACGCTGCCAAGGCAGCCGGTCGGAACTGTGGCTTTCTGAACGATGGCGAATCTCTGATTCCGCTTGAAAACCACACCGTGGCACCCGCCAAGCAGGACGAAACGCCGGCGAACAATCAAACTGCCGGACCAGAAGACAAGTCGGAACCGACCGCACGAACTCAGGTCAGTGAACTTGATTCCGCAGCGAATGAACTTAAGAATCGACTGTTTCAGATTTCGCAAAGCATTTTGCCGTAACGTAAGAGAAGGATCTTACGACGTATGGACGCGCGACACCCTAAAGAACCCGCTCATCAGCCGAGTCGCTCGTTTGTTATCGGGGGACAGTACGTAGGGCCAGGCAATCGGCTCCGTCTGGAAATCCCCGTCGCCAGGCTTCCTACCGGCACCTACATCACGCTGCCGATCGAAGTCTTGCATGGCCCCGTGGAAGGACCGACCGCCTGGGTTTCCGCCGCTGTGCATGGTGACGAACTGAACGGCGTCGAAATCGCTCGCCTGCTTCTGGAACGGCTGAAACCGAGCAAGTTGATCGGAACCTTGATCGTGGTGCCGATGGTCAATGGCTTCGGCGTGATCAATCAAAGCCGCTACTTGCCAGACCGTCGTGACTTGAACCGTTCGTTCCCCGGCTCTAAGAGTGGCTCGCTGGCGTCGCGTCTCGCTAAGTTGATGATGACCGAGGTGGTGCAGCGATGTCAGTACGGTATCGATCTGCATACCGGTTCCAACCTGCGTACGAATCTTCCACAGATCCGCGGCGACATGGACGACGAAGAAACGTACGAGTGTGCTCTAGCGTTCGGACCGCCAGCGATTGTGCACTCGGACCTTCGCGACGGTTCGCTGCGAGCTGCCGCCAATGCCAAGGGGATTAAGGTTCTGCTTTACGAAGCAGGCGAACCGAACCGATTCAATCACGACTCGATTCGCGTCGGCGTGAACGGCGTAATGCGCGTTCTTTCCTTTCTGAAGATGCTCAAATCGCCGGTCAAGCTTCCCAAGCGATCACCCAAGATGATCCGCGAGTCGACCTGGGTACGGGCCAAACGCAGCGGGATCGTGCGTCTATTGGTTGAACTGGGTGACGAGGTCGAAGCCGGTCAGCAGATCGGCATCATCGCCGACGTATTCGGCACCGAACCCAAGTATCTGAAGGCCCCCTACGGCGGCCTGATCATTGGCCTCTCGAACAACCCGATCGCGCATCAGGGAGACGGTTTAGTTCATGTTGGGCGGTTGGGGTCCTAGTTGGAAGTTTTCAGTGTTCAGTTTTCAGTAAGAGCCGGCGATGACATATCGTTCGTTTGAGGATTTAGAGGTCTGGAAACGCTCCTGTAAGCTTGCAGTTCTTGTCTACGAGTCCCTTCGAGATAGCCGCGACTTTGCATTAAAAGATCAGATGCAGCGTTCCGCTGTTTCAATCGCCTCGAATATTGCCGAAGGCTCCGAGCGAGGAGGGAAGGATTTCAAACGGTTCCTTCGCGTTGCTCGCGGATCGAGCGCCGAGCTCCGAACCCAATGTTACATCGCTGGAAAGATCGGAACGATCACTCCTGAGCAAATGCAGAACTTGGTAGACGAACTTAAGCAGATTGCCAAAATGCTAACCGGCTTGGACCAATCTCTTACTGAAAACTGAACACTGAAAACTTCCATCTGGCAAAACAAAAAAAACGACCCATCCGAAAATGGGTCGTTTGTCGCTTGACGGTTCTATCTCGCGGGAACGCTAAACGGTTCCGAACTCTGGCTTCCGCCGTCCGAGTTGGCTTTGCAGTCGCGAGACGATGCTGCTGTGCATCTGGCTGACGCGGCTTTCGCTCAGGTCGAGCGTGGCGCCGATTTCTTTCATGGTCAGCTCTTCGTAGTAGTAGAGAATGATGATCAGACGCTCGTTGCGATTGAGCCCCTTGGTCACCAGACGCATCAGGTCATTCTTTTGAATGCGACGCGTAGGGTCTTCACCCTTTTTGTCTTCCAGAATATCGATCTCGCGGACGTCTTTATAGCTGTCCGTTTCGTACCACTTCTTGTTGAGGCTGATGAGCCCGACGGCGTTGGCGTCGGAGACCATCTTTTCGAGATCTTTGAGCGGCATCTGCATATGGTCTGCCAGCTCTTGGTGGGTGGGTGCTCGTCCGAACTTGGCTTCCAATTGCTTGGTAGCTTCATTCAACTTGCTCGCTTTCGAGCGAACCAGACGCGGTACCCAGTCCATGGTTCGCAGTTCGTCGAGCATTGCACCGCGAATACGCGGGACGCAATACGTTTCGAACTTCACGCCTCGGCTCATGTCGAACGCGTCAATTGCGTCCATCAAGCCAAAGACGCCTGCCGAGATCAGGTCGTCGAGTTCGACCCCTTCTGGCAGTCGAGCCCAGATCCGTTCGCCGTTGTATTTCACCAGCGGCAAATAGCGTTCAACAAGTTGGTTTCGTAGTTCTTTCCGCGACGGGTCTTCTTTGTAGGCTTCCCACAAATGAGACACGTCTTCCCTGGTCGCGGTCGTCGTTGCCATGCGTTCCTCCGTGAATCGCCCATCTTGAGCTAACACGCATTTTCTTATGAAATCGACGGGCCTGAATCCTTCAGGCCACTTCCCCGTTGTTGGCAAAATGCCACTTCGGAAAGGGAATCGATCAGGTGATCCAATCTCGCGTTAGGGACTCGGAGATTCCCGGGGAGGAATATCTTTGTCTGCCTATGTCGCGGGTTACGCGGTTTTGGGAGCCTTGGAGTCGGCGAGCTTGTCGCCTTGTTCCAGTGCTTCCAACTCCGCATTGATTCGCTGCCGCACCGATTCGTCCACAATGCGGGCTGCAGCATTTCCTATCAGCCATCCGATCGCCGCGAACAGAAACATTGCTCCGATCGCTGCGATAAGAATCGATTCGATCCCGCCCGACATGACCAATCCCCGTGCAGTCACGGTGACCAGTGCCGTCGTAGCCAAGATTCCCGCGTAGTCGCGTCCCATCGATTCCCGATTGGTTGAATTGTATCGATCCGCAAACCTCATTCGTCACATGCGCATGTGACGCTTTCTCGTTCAATCGACGCTCCAAAAACGAGAATTGAAGTAATTTTGCGGATATCATTTGTTTTGCTTGAAAAACTTGTCGCCAGTTCTGAAGTGATTGCATCGATAGCATCATCGTTAAGCGGCCCTCTTCGAAGATGGCGATTGGGAAAGGCTTAACGACATGCGCACCAGGCGATCAGCAATCCTCTGAAGCGACTTGCTGGCTGTATGATCGGCGTACCGCTGGATGAACGGTTCGGCTGCGCGTGAGGCAGCGCCGATCTCGGAGGCCATCTCGATGTGGCCAACCGATTCAATTGCCAGGTTCAAAAACTTACCGGCGGTTGCATCCATACCGGCGATTAGATCGAGATGTCCCGAATCGCTCGAGGCGCGATTCATGACGACATGAGTGACTTTTCTCGGCGAGTAGCTATGCAGCGATCGTACTCGCTCGTAGCCGGCCGTGATGGCATCTGCCTTGGGATTCAGTATGACCAGGAACAGCTGGGCCATTCGCCACAGTTCGCCGGCCAGGGGACTCAATTCATTGCCGGCATCGATCAGCACGATGTCCGCATGACGTCCCAGTCCCATGAGTTGTTCGATTAAGCGGTCGACAGCTGCCACCGGCCACTGCCCTGCCCCGCTGCTTTGATCTGTTGGAAGCAATAGCGACGCGGCCAAACCAGGCACCAGGTATTCGTGCAGGTCGAGCCGTCCAGTCAGCAGTTCATCGATGCCGACTTTGGGTGTGCGACCGGTTAACTGGGCGAGCCCTGCGTTGCTCGGATTCAAATCGATCGTGGCAACGCGATGCCCGGCCAATCCCATCGCACAGGCCAGGTTATGGCAAACGGTCGTTGTCCCTACTCCGCTACTACCACCGAACAGCACGAAGGTTTTCGCTTTCGCGAACGCCGGTGTGCCGCCGATCATGGCGCGTTTAGCAAGCATTCGCAGAAGCGTAGCTTGATCACGGGGAAAAGAAGGTTCAAACGACATGATAGATCAGAAATAGTCTCTACTAAGGTTGGTTGGTTTCTACAGGATGCGAGCGACCAAGTCTTCCGCTTCAGCAGCGGCAATGGCCTGGGGAACGTCCTGACCGTTGGTCACGTATGCCAGCGGAAGCTGGGGATCTTGCAGAAAACTCAATGTGTTACCCAACGAACCAACCTCATCAATCTTGGTTAATACCCAGCTGGAAGGACCCACCGTGGTGAACTTTGCCACCGCCTCGGCCAGGCTCTTCGAACTGCTGGGGGCGGAAAGTACCAAATAGGTCTCATCAGGGGAAGCTGCTTTTATCAAAGATCTGAGTTGCTGTACTTGCACCTCATCGCGAGGGCTTCGACCAGCCGTATCAATGAAGATCTGCTCGCAGTCCGATAGCTCGTTGATAGCACTGCGTACTTCCATCGGAGTCGAAACGATCTTCATCGGAAGATCCATGATCTCGGCATAGGTTTGCAACTGGTCGACCGCGGCAATTCGGTAGGTATCGACCGTCACCAGGCCAACACGACGCTTGTGATCAAACTTGGCCCGTGCCGCCAGCTTGGCAATCGTGGTTGTTTTTCCGACGCCGGTTGGCCCAATCGCAGCCACAACCCGGGGATATACACGCGGGTCATCAATGTCGCGGCCCACGTGAATCGACGCCGCCAGCTCGGTACGGATTGCTTGCAGCAGCAGTGCTTCTTCTTGCTGCGACGCTTCGGTATGCGTCGTCAGGACTTTCTCGCAGATCGAATCAGCCAGGAAGCCAGGCACTTCGGCTTCGACAAGTCGCTCGCGAATCCGCAATAGCGAAGGAGGCCAACCAGGACCGCTGCTGAAGAACGTTTGACTGAACGACATCGCTTCCAAGTCGATGCCGGCATCTTCTTGCTGTGTTATTTCTTCCGGAGAAGCAGCAACTTGCTCGGTTGGTTCCGGGGAAACGGCTTCCGCTTCGGGTTCTTCTTCCGGCTCTTGGATCTCAAAGCGACTTTTCAGGTTCGAGTCGGTCGAGGCCGCTAGTTCGATTTCCTTACCGCCGAGCAGTCCCTTCAGTCCACGCTGCGGAACTTCACGCGTATGGAGCAAAGCGGCATCAGGACCTAGCTCTTTGCGAACTAACTCTAACGCTTCGTGCATCGATTTGGCGCGGAATGAGCGAATGTTCATGGTGGTTACTTGTTACTTCTGCGGCGGTTGCTGCGGGCCCTGTCCTGGCGGCGGAGGAGCCTTGCCTGGCATCGTGTCACTGATGATACCCATCGATTCGATCATCGTGTCGTTGGTGATCTCGTTGTGGCTCAGCACGATCAGGTCAGGAATGAAGTTACCGGTTAGTTGTTTGACGGCGGGGCGAATCTGCGGATTGACCAGCACGATCGGCGGCTTGCCAATTTCTCGCAGCTTCTCGATACCGACGGCAATCGACTTGCACGTCATCTCAATCGCCTGAGGACTCATGCGGGCAAACGCACCGCGTTCCATGTCAATGCCTGAGGCAATCCGGTCCTGCATCGCGGGATCGAGCGGCACCACGTAGATGCGGCCTTCCTTGTCGCGATACTTGGTACAGATCGTCCGTGCCAGCTTGTGCCGGACGAACTCGGTCAGCCAGACAGGGTCTTTCGTCCGACCGATATGGTCGCCCAAGGTTTCCAGGATGCGTGCCAACTGACGGATCGAGACTTCTTCGCGAAGCAACAATTGAAGCACGGCTTGAACATCGCCGATCTTCATCGCTCCAGGAATCAACTCGTCAACCACTGCCGGCGATGTTTCTTTGAGTTCGTCCAGAAGGTGCTTCGTTGCGTCGCGGGTAAGCAGCTCGTCGGCATGCTTCTTCGAAACACGCTGCAGATGCGTTGCCAGAACCGAAGTTGGTTCCACGATCGTGTAGCCCATCATTTCGGCTTGAGGCCGCATACCGGGTTCGATCCATACTGCAGGTTGATTGAACGCAGGATCGCGTGTCTTTTCGCCTGGCAGGTCTCCCTTGGCACCACCCATGGCAATGGCCAGCAGACCATCCGGGTAGATCGTATTCTCGGCAACCACGTTGTTGCTGATCTTGATCCGGTATTGGTTCTCGTGCAGACGCATGTTGTCGCGGATGCGGACCTTCGGCAGGATCACGCCAATCTCGCTGGCAACGTTTTGACGAACACCTGTAATGCGTGGCAGCAAGTCGCCACCTCGGGCAGGTGCCGCGAGACGCACCAAGCCAACGCCCAGTTCCATTTCCATAGGATCGACCGTGAGATAGTCCTCGATCCGGTCGTCCTTCTTAGCGGCTTCCTGTTCTTCTTTCTGTTTCTTTTCGGTCTCTGCGGCCTCGACTTCTGTCTTCTTGGTTTGTCCCTTCTTGGTCATCACCGCGATGCCCACACAACCGGCACCAATGACCAGCAGCGGAAGCGTCGGTAGGCCTGAGAAGATGAGCAGCCCTAGGAAGCAGCCAGCCACACCTAGTGCTTCCGGGCGCGAGAACAACTGCTTGATGAATTCCACCGGCAGGTTCGATTCTTCGGTGCTTCGCGTGACGAGCAAACCGGCGGCAAGCGAGATCAGGAACGCTGGCACCTGGCTCACCAGGCCGTCACCGATGGTCAGCTTGGTATAGATCTGAGCCGCTTCGAGCACATCCAGTCCGGACGAAACGCCGATGATCAGACCGCCGACGATATTGATCAGAGTAATGACGATACCGGCGATCGCGTCACCACGGACGAACTTACTCGCACCGTCCATCGCCCCGAAAAAGTCGGCCTGCTGGGTGATCTCGGCACGTCGCTGCTGGGCTTCGACTTCGTCGATGATGCCCGCATTCAGGTCGGCATCGATTGCCATCTGACGCCCCGGCATACCATCTAACGCAAAACGAGCCGCCACTTCACTGATACGCGTGGCACCCTTGGTGATCACCAGAAACTGGATAAGCACGATGATAATAAAGATGATGATCCCGACTTCGACGCGGTCGCCTGCGACGAATTCGCCAAAGCTTTGAATCACACCGCCGGCCGCGTCCATCCCTTCGGTAGCCGCCCCGGTCAGAATCAAACGCGTGGTAGCAACGTTGAGAACGAGCCGAGCCAGCGTGGTCGCGAGCAGCAACGACGGAAAAATATTGAACTCAAGCGGCGTCTTCACGTAGATGGTCGTCAGCAGAATGATGACCCCCGCCGTGATGTTTGCTGTGAGCAGCAAATTCATCAGCGGCGCCGGCAACGGCATCAAAATCACCAGCACGCTGGTGATGATACCGATCGGCAGGATCAAGTCCTTGAGTCTGCTGAGGCTGAAATCCACGAGTTTCTGCGAACTTTTTTCAAGTTTGTCTAAAGGTTTTCTGTGCCCGATCCGACAACGGGCGGGTGGAAGATTACTGAAACCCGTTTGGGGTGTCCAGAGCGATCAATTGAGTGGAAGTTGTTGTCTGCAGACGAGTTAACTGAGGTTCGCAGTGCTAGCTAGAACAGGCGTCCCTTCCGTGTCTTGTTCCCTCTCCCTTCCCAAGGGAGAGAGCTAGGGTGAGGGTTGGTGAAGCGGATAGCAGCTTCTCCCCTCACCCTAGGCCCATCCCCCAAGGGGAGCGGGAACTGGAGAGATACCTTCGCTAGTCGATTTCACGTTTTTGACGTAAACTTCGGTACCAAACACCTCGCAATCGCAGACGTTTTAGGAATCTGAGCGACTTGAATGCCTCATCCCCCGCCACCGATTCGCAATCGAAACCGGCGGAAGCCTCAAAACCGAAGAAGCCCAAAGCCAACAGTTACCCCTGGTACACGCCACGCGTCTGGCATGGGATGCGGGTAGGCACGTGGGCCAGTCTGCTAGCAAAGAACGGTTTCAAGGTCCATCCTCTGAAGCTTGGCCTGGCCACGACCGTTTCCTGCTTTGCGATCAACAACAGCATCTGTCACCAACTGCAGAACCTGTTCTTCGGCAAGAAGATCCAAGAAGCCAAAATCGAGAACCCGATCTTCATTCTCGGTCACTGGCGTAGCGGCACGACCCTTTTGCATGAGTTGATGGCCGCGGACGATCGGTACGCCACGCCGAACACCATCCAGTGCTTCGCGCCGAATATCTTCCTGATCTATGGCCGGTTGATTGAGAATTACTTCAACTTTTTCATGCCCAAGAGCCGCCCGATGGACAACATGGGCATGGGGTGGTCGAAGCCTCAGGAAGACGAGTTCGGCGTGTTGAGCCTGGGGGAAATGTCCCCCTACGTTCGCATGGCGTTTCCCAACAACCCCAAGCCAGACCCCGATTACCTCGATCTGGCTGCCGTTCCGCCAGAGCGCAAGGAAGAGTGGCTCGACACGCTCGATCTTTTCATGCGGATGGTTACGGTCCAGGAACAGAAGCCGCTGATCCTCAAATCGCCTACCCACACCGGCCGAATTGGCGAACTGGCCGAGCGTTACCCAGACGCCAAGTTCATCCACATTGCCCGAGATCCGTACGACGTCTACGCGTCGACGGTCCGACTGTGGAACACGATGGACGAAGTGCAAGCATTCCAGGTCTCGAAGGACGACTACCGCGAGTACGTCTTTGACTGCTTCGAGCGGATGTATGCCGCCTACGATCGTGGGCTGGCATCGGTTCCGAAAGATAAGGTTTGCCAGACTCGCTACGAAGACCTGATTGCCGATCCGGTTGGGGAAGTTCGCCGCATTTACGAGGCAATCGATCTGGACGGGTACGACCGCATCGAACAAGGCGTGCGCGACTATGCTGAGCGCACCAAGGACTATCGCCGCAACAGCCACTCCATGGACGAGACCACCCGTCAGGAAATCCAACGCCGCTGGCGAGGATATTTCGAGGCCAACGGTTATCCGCTGGACGACGCCTAGACGGCAAATCCGACTTGGGGAAAACGGTCGTTTTTCGCTAGAATTCTGATTGCGAGACGACTTGGAACCAATCTTCCCCGCACACGGAACTGACTCGACTCGGGAAAGGAAGCCCGGATGCATTTGCTGTTCGATATTCTGTACGCCGCTCATGCCAACGGCACACACCATAAGCTGGCGATGGATGCGCTGAACCATCTGCCAGCCGAGAACAGCGAACGTCGCCGCAACATCTTCCTGAAGCACTACGAGCCCTACCTGCGTGGCTCGAAGGACCCCGACAAGAAGTTCAAGGACTTCCGCAATCATGTCCTGCACCCTTCCCAAAACTACTGGGGCGGAGCCGAGAAAGCGGCCAGAAAGTGGTACGACGAACTGGTCGAGGCGATCCGCTCGGAAAAGTGGAAAGAGGTCGCATACAACGCTGGCGTGCTGAGCCACTACTATAGCGACCCGATCATGCCTTTTCACACAGGCAGTTCCCAGGCCGAGAACAACATCCACCGAGCATGTGAATGGAGCATCAGTTGTTCCTACGATCGCTTGCGATCCACGGCCGAACTTCGTGGACTGCCGCCGGTACGAATGCCCAGTGGCCAGAATTGGCTGGAACAAATGGTTCGCGATGGAGCGACTAAGTCGCACGCGCACTACCAGACATTGATCGACCACTACAACTTCAAGCTCGGCCGTCGTAATCCACCACGTGGGCTCGACGTTGCCTGCCGCGATGTGGCTTCCGAGATGATCGGCTACGCGATCCATGGTTTCGCCAAGATCTTGAATCGCGCCTTCGAGGAAGCGGCCCACGAACCGCCTTACGTGCTGCTGGTCGTCGAGACCGTTTTCGCCACGCTCGAGATGCCTGTGCAGTGGGTCACCAAGCGAATGGAAAACACCGAGCAGGCCGAACTCGTGCGGCAGATGTTCCGCGAGTACCAGAAGACAGGCAAAGTCGAACGCAACCTGCCGGAAGACGTGCGCGTTGTTCGTGACGAGTTGGAAGCCGACATGAATCCGGACGAACCCAAGGAAGGGGAACGTCCACTTTACGAGGTGCCGGAACTACCGGAGGTAAGCCTCGCTAGTCTCAAGCTGACAGGCACCCGCAAGTCGACAACATTCAAGCCAGAACCGCCGAAGCCGAGCATTCCGGTCGAACAGGAGAAGCCGAAGCCCCGCGTTTCAATTCCGATCCCTTCCTTTGACGAAGATGACCAGCCAGCACCGAAGCCGGTCGCCGAGAAGCCACAGCCAACCGAACAATATCAACCGCTCAAACACGTAACGATTCGCCCCAAGGCTCCCGAACCGGAGCCGGAGGTCGAAGATGATGAAATACCTGTCAAACGCGTTCAACTAACGCAGCCCCCGATCAAGGAAGAACCACCCAAGGCTGAACCGACTAAGGTCGATCCGCCTGAAGAAGAGTTCCCACCTTCAGTTTCCATCGCGTCCAAAGAAGAGCCTAAGCCGGAAATCAAACCGCCGGCCGCCGAAGAGCCATCGCGTGAACGTGCAATCGAAGAAAAGAAGCCGATCCAAGACAAGCCGCTGAAGTTCTTTTTGAACTGGGATGATCCGGTTGTCGATGCACCTTCGATCGGCAATAAGACGGCAAAGCGTCTGGGTGCTGTAGGCATCAAGACAGTCGCTCAATTGATTTCAGCCGATGCCAAGTCGGTCGCCCCCAGACTCAAGGCCAAGCACATCACGCCCAAACTATTTGCCGAGTGGCAGGCTCAGGCCGTGTTAGCCTATCGCATTCCCATGCTCCGTGGCCACGACGCTCAGTTGTTGACCGCATGTGGTTTGGAAACACCAGAGGACGTGGCACAAGCTTCGGCGAAAGAACTCCTCGAAGAAGTTTCTGAATTTGCTGAGACGACCAATGGCCAGCGAATCATCCGTAGCAGTGATCCACCTGACTTGGCCGAAGTGACCAATTGGATCGCCTGGGCTCGCCAAGCGCGACGCTCCCAAGCGGCTTAGCACGCAAGAGGCTACACGCTACGCTGCCCTGCCCCGCTCTCGATCGGCTCGTTCCAGATCTTCCATCGTCGGCATCTGCTTGCCTTGCAGTTCGTAGACGTAACGCAGCACTTCGGCGACCGCTGCGTAACGATCGGCGGGAACCGGGTAACCGATCTCGGCTTCTTTGTAGAGGGCACGAGCCAGCTCTTTGCGCTCGACGACGGGGATATGATTTTCCAGGGCCAGCCGTCGAATGCGCTGAGCAACGTTGCCTGCCCCCTTCGCCACGACCACTGGGGCCGACATCTCGTAGGGATCGTATTTGAGGGCAATTGCCAGTTCGGTTGGGTTGGTGACGACAACATCCGCCGTAGGGACATCGTTCGCCATGCGGCTCATCGCCAATTGTCGAGCTACCTGGCGACGCTTGGCGACGATCTGCGGATCGCCTTGCATGGTTTTGATTTCCTCGCGGACCTCTTCTTTGGTCATCATCATATCTTGCTCGGCCTTCCAGACCTGGTAGGCATAGTCGAGGATGGCCAAAATCACCAACGCGGCGGCGATCTTCATTGAGGTCCACAGCGACGTATCAAGCAGGTACCGAGCCACCTCCATCGTGCTCAACGCTGAGAGCCCGAGGATGGTATCCATTTCAAACCAAAGTGTCACACCGGCAACAATCGAGATGATCAGGACTTTGCCAATCCCGAAGATCAACTTCATCAAGTTTGTCAGGGACAACATCCGCTGAATGCCAGAAGCCGGGTTCACGCGGTTCCAATCGAAGCCCAGCTTATCGGGCAGGAACATCACCCCGGACTGCATCATATTGATCCCGACCGCCGCCAAGAACAGCACCGCCAGAATCGGCAGCATGACCATGGCCAGTCGCCAAAACACGGTAGCCGTATGATTGGTGGCCCACAGGTCGGAAGGGTTCAACGGTGGCACGGAGCCGAGTTCATCGCGGGTCAGTTGCCCCAGAAAGTCGACCAGGTCGCGACCGAAAAACATGAGCGAACCCAGTGCGACGGCCAGCATCACAGCGGATACCAGGTCCTGGCTCTTGGGCACCTGACCCTTCTCGCGCGCTTGCTCGCGGCGATGCTGGGTTGCTTCTTCTGTTTTTTCTTGATCTGCCATCGCCTAATTCTGGGCCGTTTCGATTGAGCGATGAAACATGGATCGAATGTTATCGACGGTCGGTTCAACCGAACCTTGGAAGATCCACACGACACTGCCGATGGTCAGCATGACAAAGGCCATCAATAGCATCGTGTTCATACTGAAACCAATGGCCATCAAGTTCAATTGCGGGAGCGTACGGCTGATCACACCCATCACCAACACGCCAACCAACAGCGCCACCGTACCTGGGGCAGCTGCCTGAACGCCCAAGATCAGCGAATTGGCCAGGGTTTCACGAATGACATGCACCAATTGCACATCGATAGCGGCAACGCCTGGTGGTATCTCGGCGAACGTGTGCAGCAGGGCTGACATCAGAAAACGATGGCCACCAATGACCAGGAACACGGCCAGCACAACCAGGTCGAAGATGACCGCCAGCATAGGGACATTATCGTCGAAGGCCGGATTGAAGACGTCGGCAATCGAGAGACCACCGATCTGCCCCAATAGTTGCCCCGTCATCTGCACGCCGGCAAATAAGATTTTGATCCCCAGCCCAAGCGATAGGCCAATGATCAATTCGGATCCCATCACGATGATCAGGTTCGCCGCGTTGCCAGGCTCGGGGAAGTCGTAGTCCCAAAAGACAGGCGTCAGCATCAGCGAAATGGCGACCGCTAGAAACGATTTAACCTGAACCGGGGCGTAGTTCGCTCCTAGCACCGGAGCCGTAGCCACGAGTCCGCCGATTCGCGTCACGATCGCCGCGAAGATCAGCAGTTGCTCGAGGTTCGGTTCCAAGTACCGAAGCAGTTCCATGAAGTGTGCCCCCTAGCTAGTGATCAACCACCAGCGATCCGGTCGGGTATATTGCTGAACAACTCGACCGTGTAGCCGGCGAGTTTCTGAAAGAGCCATGGAAGCGTAAACGCCAACGCGACGGCCATCGCCAGAATCTTGGGAACGAACGAGACCGTTTGATCCTGAACCTGCGTCAACGCTTGCAGGAAACCAATCAACAGACCGACGACCATGCCCACCACCAGTACCGGGGCACCAATCATCAGGCACATCATCATGGCCTGTCGCGTAAGATCAATTGTCGTTTGCGCATTCATGCGTGGTGCCTAAGGCTAGAGACTGGGAGCGAAACTCTGCATCAACATGCCGATGATTAACGTCCAACCATCGACCAGCACGAAGAGCAAAATCTTAAACGGCAGCGAGATCATCACCGGCGGCAACATCATCATGCCCATCGAGATCGTCACGCTGGCAATCACGATGTCGAGAATCAGAAACGGAAGATAAATCTGGAAGCCGATCAGGAATGCTGTTTTCAATTCACTGAGCATGAATGCCGGAACCAACGCCTGTAGTGGCACGTCGTCGTACGATTGAGGCTCCCCAATCTCTTCCCGTGTTTTCTTAGGTAGGAACTCGTAGAACATCCACACATCGTCGCTGTTGCCAGCGATATCGATCTGCTTAGCCATAAACTGCCGGATCGGTTTGACACCTCGTTCCCAGGCTTCGTCTGGACCGGTAACGCCCGTAACGGGATCTTCCTCGGCAAACAGCTTAAACGGTTGCCCTGTTTCAGGATTCACTTCCTGACGCGTGTAAGGCCCGATGCTTTCCTGGTAAACCTCTTGCCAGTAAGGATGCATCACCATGAACGTCATGAACATGGCAAGCGCGGTGATCACCTGGCTCGGGGGAAGCTGCTGTGTGCCGATCGCTTGTCGCAACAGACCGAGCACGATCGTAATGCGAATAAAACTGGTCGTCATGATCAAAAGCGCTGGAGCCAGGCTGATGACCGTCAACAGCACCATGATCTGGATCGTGCTGGACAGCCCCTGGGGACTGGTCCAATGCTCGGGACCCGCCTTGACGAAATCGCTCAGGTCTTCCACTTCATTCTGGATCGGCCGATCGAGTGACGACTCGATAAGCGTCTCTGGGATGGAAGTGGCTTGCTGCGCGATCGCCAGTTGCGGCTGGATGGCAACCGCCAGCGCAATCAAGGCCCAAGCAAGGTTTCGCAAATAGTGCATCAACTAGGCCTCCAGGAATCCACGTGCTGGCTTGTGTCCCATTTGGCTCAGCACATCTTGGAACGTGGCCGTCATGCTGCCGGGTGAATCTTGACGAACAATCGTCAGCAGGCGTTCGACTTCGCTAGGATCGGTGATCTCGGTCAGTGTTTCGACGCTGTTGGGCGTAACGCACAAGAGCAGGAGCTTCTGACCGACGCGAACCAATTCCAACTGCTGCTTACCACTGAGTTGGCTCTTACCCAGAACCTGGATAATCTCTTTGGAAAGCCGGCCGCCGCCTGGTTTCATATTCTTCTTACCGACCCAGGCAAACATCAGAAACAAGCCGACCACTACGAACAGGCTCGCAGCGATGCTGGCCGTTTGATTGCCTTGGAAGTTGAAGACCGGCATTGAGACGCCTTCGTCCTTAGCCTTGCTCGGGGGCGGAAGCTTCAGCGGCTCGACTGCTGCCGCAGGCTGAGCGACGGCAGGATTAGCCATGTTGCCGCCTACTTCCGGCACCGCTTCAACATGCAGTGCTTGAGCCAGCGGAGGCATGGCGGGTGGAGCTTCGTTTTGGATCTGCAGCGGCTGATTGGGTGGCACTTGCGAGCCCGAGTAGTCGTTGGCCATCGCATCGTGTGCAACCACGATCCAAGTCATTGCCAACACGCTCGCAGCAAGGATTCCGTTCCGCATGAAAGTCTTCCTGATTTTCACTCAAGTCGCGAAGGCGACTAGGCCGAAAAAGATAGTGGGGAATTAGCTTCCTGCCGCATCCCATCTCCCACACAATAATTGCGGGTGAGGCATCTTAGAAACTGGGCCGTCTCGGCTCAAGACGAATCAGGCGAAACACTGGGCAATTGCGTGCTAGCAGACGCCTGTTATTAGACGACCGAATCACCCACGATCAGCTCGGTGATACGCACGCAGAAGTTGTCGTTGAGAATCAGCACTTCCCCGCGGGCAATGAGCCGTCCGTTGACGAAGATATCGACCGGATCGCCGGCCAGCTTATCCAGCGGCACAACCGAGCCTTTCTGCATCTGCAGGACTTCTTCCAGGTGCATGTCCGCGTGTCCCAGCTCGATCTTCACCTCGAGTTCGACATCACGAACCAGGTCGATCGTTGTCTTATCAGAGCTCGCCGGGGAGCCGCCAAAGTCGCGGAGGGTGAACGGAGCGATGCCAGCGGGCATGTTTTCGTTCGGTGAATTCAGCGAAGCGATCGCGGCTTCGGCTTGATTGAGCAGGTACTCCATGTCGGAGGCACCTTCGCCGGTAGCTGCCTGAGACGCTTGCGGCGTCGGCTGCGTAGCGGTGGCAGCGGCAGGCTGTTGCTGCTTTGGCTGAGAACTTGCCGGAGGTCCAGGATTTTGAAACAAGGCTTCAATATCGTTCTGGTCGAGGGCCTCGAGATCTTCCTGTTGTTTAGGGGCAGGACCGCTAGCACCCACCTCACCCGATTGGGCTTTACGGAGCAGCTCTTCAATCTCGTCCTGTCCCATTTGATCGTCAGTCATCGGATTCCATTCCAGATGAGAGGTCGTCGTCGATTATTGCTCGACGAAGGAAAACTCGCTAAACACGATGGAATGCACCATCGGTTTGCCCAAGATGTTGTTGGTTTTCTCTAAAATCTTCCGCTTGAGCAACCCCAAACTGGGATCGGTTAGCTCTCCTTCGTCGCTACTGCGGACCGTCACAATCACTTGTTCGCGAAAGCGGTTCTCGTTCTTTTCCATCGAAGCGGTGAAGTCGGCCTCGTCGCTGGCCCGAATCGTTGCGTAGAGATGGAAGTCAATTCGCATCGTCGATTCGCTCAGTGGGCGGTAGGCGGTGATGCCAAATGGCTTGCCCAGATCAACCTCGACAGTCTCTTCGTCAGCGGACAACGGCTGAAGCTCCTGCTTCATCATGGTGCCGTCCGTCTGTCCTGACTGAGCTTGCATTTCCGCGGCCCGAATCACGTCCTGCGGACTAGGAATGATGAGGTATGCCACCACGCATTCCACAAGAACCAAGACGAGAATCCCTCCCATAATCTGCAATTTTGCTTTCATGGGAGGTCCTTTTGCTACGTCAGGCGACGCGGTGCTAGATGCTGAATCAGCCATGGAAATCTGCTTCTCGCGAGACTATCTCGAACATACTACTGCACAAACGTAGCATGTACTGGCGCGCACGCAGCTAGTTTCCTGGTGCCTCTATCGGAGGGGCCCGCCGATTGGCTTGCTCCTGGGCCGTACCGACCAGATCGTCGATCACTTCATCCAGCAGAAACACTTCGACACGCGGGTTTTGCTTCAACAGCAGCGGGTCGGTCCCAATATGAAACGGCTCGTTTTTCCCGGCTACCGAGACACGAATGCGTCGTTCGTCGATACCCAGCGACACAAGATACTCCCTAACGGCCATACAACGGGCATAGGCCAGGTCCCAGTGCGTTTTGTAGGGACTATTCGGAGGAAGCGGCCGGAGCGAAGTATGGCCGCGAATCTCGATCTTTTGTGGTTTCCCACCGAATTCCAAGCTTTGGGCCTGAAGCGCTTCGATGGCTGTCTGGTCAAGCTTCGCGCTGTCTTCGGGGAAGTAGACAACCGTTCCAACTGCGGTTTTCGATCCAGGCCGGATAATCCGAACTTGCGGGCTATCGCCAACCGGAGCTTTGACTTTGTCACCGCCAGCATGGGTCGAGAAACGCTTGGCACGCCCCATCGTCGCCAGCTTGGCCAGGTTAGAATTGCGCGGCTTCGCGTTTCCAGCGATCACGCTTTCCATGGAGCTGTCGTGACCGAACTGCCGGCGAAACGACTCGACGAGTGCCTGATACTGCTCTTCCTTCTTAATCTCGCTCATCGAAACGAGCATGATGAAGAAGGTCAGCAACAGGGACATCATATCGCCGAAGGTTACGACCCATTCAGGGATACCGCCAGCATCGTCTTCATCGTCCATGGCATGCCTTCCTTATTTCTCGGCGTCGAGCTTAGCGCGAACCGACGGCGGCAGAAACGTGCGTAGCTTTTGTTCGATGACTCGTGGATTCTCGCCGGATTGAATCGCCATGATGCCGCGAATGACAATTTCCATCCCGAGCAGTTCCTGCTTGTTCAGGAAGCCTAACTTCTCGGAAAACGGCAGAAAAAAGACATTCGAGACAATGGCACCGTAAAGCGTCGTTAACAACGCGACAGCCATACCAGAACCAATCGAGCTGGGATCGCTCATATTGCCGAGCATGATGATCAGCCCGAGCAGCGTTCCGATCATTCCGTAAGCCGGAGCGAATCGCCCCATCTGGTCAGAAACGGCCTTGGCATCCCGGTGCCGCGTCGCCACGGCATCCATTTCGGTTCGCATGATATCTTCGATGGCATCCGGACGAGTGCCGTCCACGGCCATTTGAATACCTGTGATGATGAACGGGTTATCGATTTCGCTCACCCGGTTCTCTAAAGCGAGAAGGCCATCGCGACGAGCCGTTTCAGCCAGGCTGACGATTTGCTTGATCAGTGCACCGTAGTCGGTTGCCTTGTTTAGAAAGACAACTTTGAGCGACATGGGCATCCCGAGCATCGATTTCAGCGGAAATGCGATCATGCACGCGGCCAACGCCCCGCCGCAAACCACCAGTAACGACGGTACGTCGACGAACGCCATCAGGGATGAACCTGGCGCGATCAAAATGGCTACGAGAATCAGTCCCATCGCAGCCAAAAGTCCGACGACGGATGCGATATCCATGGCGTTTTATTCTATTTTTCCCCGGCGTCTGGCCGGGCAAATCCTGGGGGTAACAAATTTTTGCGTTGGTGGTACTCGATTACGCGATCTACGACAACGTCAGTTCCCTCTTGAACGACAATCCGATCCCCATTGGTGAGGGTAATAAACGTGTCGGGATTGGCTTCTACGTACCGAATCAACTCGGCATTTAAGACGAACGGCTCGCCACCGAGTCGGGTCAACTTGATCATCCAGGCCGCTCCTATTCGAAGCACGGAATGCCTAGTGCGCTTGATTAGCGCACTAGGCTTTCAACCGTAGGTCACTATTTAGGACGTGCTAGCGTTTTATCGCCGCAGGTTCAAAAGTTCGTCAAACAGCTGCTGGGCAGTCGTGATCACCCGGGAACTACCTCGATACTGCGTCGAAGCCAGAATCAGGTCGATCAGGTTGCCACCGATATCGGTATTACTCAATTCCACGGCACCAGCGATGACGTCGCCCAGGCCGTCTGCGCCCGGATCGCCGGTAACCGGCAGACCGGAGTTCACGCCGGTGGCGTACAGGTTTTCACCACGCTGTTCCAAACCAGTCGGGTTACCGAAGCGTGCCAACTGAAGCATGCCCAGGTCACGGTCGACACCGTTGGAGAACACACCACGAATCACACCATCTTCACCAATGATGAAGCTATTGAGCGTACCAGTACCGGAACCGTCCTGCCGCGAGGCATTGAGCGTAGGCTCGTCGGCGGCCAGACCTGACAGCTGAGTGAAGTCGAGGTCGAATTCCAGTGGCGACTGCGATGGAATGTCACGACGCTGGATCGTGACGGTGTTGTTGTCGGTACCGACAAAGTTACCGTCACCATCGAAGTAGATGAGCCCGGTACCTACAGCAATTTCGGCTTCGCCGATATCGCCAGTGTCCATAGCCGCATCGTTGTCCGGCGAGTCGGCATACCAGCGGTAAACCGTGTTCGTTCCATCTCGGCTTTCCAGGGTGGCGGTCACGCGGACATTCACAGGAATACCCAGCGTATCGTAGACCACGAAGTCAGATACGGCACTTTGTCCCACCGCTTCCTGAACCGTACCGAAGTTAAGGTTGGGGTTCTGGAGCACACCGCTGTTGTCGTCCAGTGTGAACGACGACAGCTTAATGTCGACCGCATTGTCGGTACCGTTGTTCGAGACGATGCGGATGCGACCATCGTCGATCGAGATCCCTTGCGACAATGTTCCCGATTCGCCAGGAATCGAATTGGTCGAACCAGGAATCGGGTTCGCATTACCGTTCACCGACGGCTGAATACCGGTCGAGGACTGAATAAACTCTAGCAGTTCCTGCACGATGGTCGTATCAGTAATCGTGAAGGTCTTCTCGTCGAGTTTGCGTTCGCCCTTGTAGCCGGTAAAGCTGAGTTCGCCGACTTCAAAGACATTCTCGAAGTTCAGCCCGTCACGCTTCACCACGTCGACCAGCAGCGTATTCGAGTCGATCTTGGGACCGTCCAAGTCAATCGTCTTGTTGCCAGGAATGGACAAGTCAGAGATCTCGGAGTCCGGTGTCATATCAATGAAGTCTTCGCCTGGATCAAGCTCTTCCACCAGGAAGAAGCTCGACGAGTCAGTCGAAAGGTTTCGATAGATACGGACTTTGTCGTACGCCGGGAAACCACCTTCCGGCGGTGGAGTCGGTGGAAGTGGCAAGTTGGAAAGTTCGATACGACCATTCACCACGTTCTGAGGACCGATGGCCAACGACGGACGCGATTCTTCTTCACCCGCACGAGCATAGGTGACCAGATAGGTATAGTTACCGTTGATCGTCTGGGCATCGAGCTGATTAGTTGTCAGCGGCGTGCTGCCATCGTCGACATACGGCGTCGCGGCGGCGGCCATCGTCAAAGTATCCAACTCGTAGAAATCACTACCACCAGCGGCCGTTCGGTAGATTCGCACCGAATCGTAGTCCGGGCTGGTAGGAAGACTGTCCAGAACCACCGAGTAGCCATTGCCATCGGCCGGGCTACCGGAAACCGTAACGGTGTGGGCATTGGAAGGAGCCGTTTCGTTGCCCGAACCATCGATGAACGTGTAGCGGTATTGATAGACGTCACCACCATTGAGCGTGCCGTCGACGCCCGTACCGCCGATCATCGCTGCCCCTAGCTGAGTGGCAGTTGGTGCTGCGGCAGTATCGGTCACCGGAGAACCCATCGCGGTCGAATTGACCAGGAAGTAGGTCGCACCGCCGTCGTTACTGCGGTACATATTGACCTGCGAGAACGAACTCGACTGCGGCGGATTGGTGAAGGTAACCGTGTTGTCGTTCGCCGAAGCATTACCATCGGCCAGGGTCACGGCGTAGTCAGCCGAAGCAAGCGTTTCGCCCGAAAGGCCAGCATTCGAGAACGTAAAGCGATAGTTGAACGTACCATCAGGCACCGAACCACCAGCACCTTCAGCCTGTGAATCGGTTGTGGTCGTTACCCCTGGAGTGATCGCTGAAGCGGTCGTCGTAGAGGTAATGTTTGGCTGCGTCGTAACACCCACGTTGGTAGCCGAAGTATCGGGACGAGGCACATTGGAGTTACCCAGGATCGCACTCTCGATCACCTGACCTTGCGTTGCCAGGTCACCGGTCGCGGTCAGCGTACCTTCGAGGTAAACGTTTTCAGTCGCTTTGGCGACACTCTTGGCACCAAGCGGAATCGTGAGCGGTACTAATTGCGTTCGTTGAATCTGGAAGTTTTCGTCGATACCAAAACCAAGGACGCGCTGGCCGGTAATCGTGACAAGTTCGTTTTGCGAATTCGTCTTGAAGATACCGTTACGGGTATACAACGTTTCGCCGTTGCCCCCTTCCACGATAAAGAACCCGTCCCCCTGGATAGCCAGGTCGGAAGGGCTGTTACTGACTTCAATCGTACCCTGAGTGAAGTTGGGCGTGATCTCCGCGACCTTCGTACCCAGACCCGTTTGACGTGGGTTGGTACCACCATTGGAAGACGTCGGCTTAGAACCGAGACTTTGTGTCTGCAGAAACTGGGTCGCAAACGTTGCCTGCGATGCCTTGAAACCGACCGTCTGCGAGTTCGCCAGGTTATTACCGGTGACGTCGATTTGTGTTTCGGCCGCCGTCATCCCGGTCAGAGCGGTCGATAATGCAGATGCTAGACCCATGATTATGCTCCTTGCAATTTAGGAAACGTCTCCAAGTCCATGGAGAGCGTGGTTGTTTTAGGTAGTCGTTTCTTCTGTTTCGTCACCGGAATCATCACCGCCGTCGGTACTGTCTCCTGAGTCATCCCCAGAGCCAGTTCCTCCCGTGCCGTCGGTTCCGCCGGTTGGAGGAGTCTGAGTATTTGCTGGCAGAATCGTGAAGATGTCATCCATGTTCACGTCGACCGTCTGATCGCCGGTATTGACCTTCAACGTCATCTCGCGGGTCCCATCGTCGTTGGGAGCCAACTGGACGCTCTGTACCACGCCAAACAGAACGTACCCGTCGTCGGTCAGTGCCTGGACTTGCTTCCCGATCAAGCCACTCGCGGTCGAGATGCCTTGACTCTGCTGCATCGATTCGAGCGACTCGCGGAGTTGATCGGTCGCTCCGATCTCGCGAATCTGACTGATCTGTTGCAGCATCTCCGAGTTTTCCATCGGATCGAGTGGATCCTGATTCTGCAATTCGGTGATCATCAATTGCAGAAAGTGATCCATGTTCAACTCACGCAAGTCCGTAGGCTGCTTGGTGGTAGAACTGGAACTATTGGTCGACGAACTAGAATCGATTCTTGACATGATTCGCTCACAGGAAAGTGAACTGCGGTTAATTTATTTTGTTGTTACTCAAGTCTGTCTTACGCGTACTTTTAAATGGTCACATTCAAGTTGCGACTATCGCGTTCGGCATCCTTGTTGACGGTCTCGCGTGGCCCCGAAGGAGACTCTTCCTCGCTACTACTCTCGACGCCTTGGCGGCTTGAAGTTTGCGAACCACTTTGACCTTCGGATTGATCAGCAAAAGTCGATGCCGAACCATCTTGAGGCGTTTGCTGCCCCATCAGTTCGACCTCAAACTGTTGAACGTTGATATTCGATTCCGCCAACCGCTCTCGCAGTTGCGGAAGGTTTTCTAACAGGACCTGCCGCGTCGCAGCATTCTCGGCTTCGATCTTGGCGGTCATATTGCCGTTTTCGATCTTGATCTCGACCTTCAATTGACCGAGCTCGGAAGGGTTCAAGCGAATCTTGATCGACTGCCCTGGCGGCGTCGTTTCGACGGCCCTGGCAACTCGATTGATCAAGCGAATCTGCTGCTTGGGATCGAGTTTGGGCGCCTGACTTCCCTCAGACTTCTGAAGTGTTCCCCGCTGAAATCCACGCTGCAAGAGCGAGGCCAGGTTGTTCACGCCGGTGGTGTTATTAGAAGCACTACTGCCCGCGGAGGATGATGCCGGTACCGCACTGCCGGATGCAGCCGCCGCTAGTGCTTCGCTGGCTTTGGCCACGGCAGCGACCGTCGATGTATCAGGCGCCGTAGTCTGGGTTGGTTCCACAATGTCGACAGACTTGGCTTTATTATTCTCCGCTCGCTGCGACGATGTGTTCTTTGGTTTTCGATCGAAAGAACGGTCTCCCGCTTGGTCTTCCGTTTCTAAATCGACCGTGGTTTCGGACGTTTCATCGGCGACTTGCTCGACCGATTCCAGCTTCAGCTTTCCTTTGTCGTGGGAATGAACTTCGCTGGTCTCTTCGCCTGGGTTCGTATCGACGCCTTCGACAGCGACTTCTTCTGCGGCAGCAAAGGTCTGCTCGTCCGACTCTTTCGATTTCCGTCGGACCGACTGGATGGTTGTCTCGGCGGCCGAATCGTGCTGCTCATTGGAGGGTTCTTCGGATGCCTTTGTCGTATCAAGCGGTTGGTCGGTATCCACTTCGCCGGGAAGCGGTGCTTCCTTCTTCTCACCAGATGAGCGAATTACCTCGTCGGGAGCTTGCTCTTCAGCTTCGGCCTGCTCTGTGTCAGCTAAGGTATCGGGAGCACTTAACAGTTGCTCTTGCTGAGTCGCCGCGGCAGCGGTTTCCAGGGCCGCCTGATTGGGTTCACCCGATTCCTCTTCACGTGCGGATGGCTGCTCGGAGAAGTCAACCACGGCGGCCGTATCGTCTTGGTCTGTCGGTGAATCGGCAGGCGGATCAACGTTCGACGTTTCTCTTGTGGGCGCTTCGCTGGTGTACGAAGCGGACGAATCATCGTAACCGTCGTGCAGGTTGGGATCGTCGGTGGGTGCCGTGTACGGATCGTTTGCTACGGCCGTGGTCCCCGTCGACACGACTGGATCGAATGGCTTCGAGCCCTTAGATGCCATGGCCTGGGAAGACTTCATGATCAAGTCGAAAAACGCCATCGGATCCGCAGCAGGCGCGGAATTGTTCCGCGTCCCACCGGACCAGCCGGGCGTCGGATTCACCGAGTTTGATGATGACGGTTCCATGATTTCCCTCGTTAGTTGGACGGCGGCGCGAACTGTTGAAGTTGATCCCGGGCATCCCCCAGAATCTCCGTATCTGGCACACCACGTCGAATCTCGTCCAATATGTCGGCAAGCTTTTCCTGCTCTTCTTCCGAGCGAAACTCGCCCATAATCTTTTTACGTTTATCCGTGGACATCGCCTTGATGATCTTCACCACGTCGATCATGGCTTCGTCATCGCGCTGCAGCATCATCAAGATTTGCTCTTTGGCTTGCCGCGGCTCCAATGCCTCCAAGGTCCGTTGCACTTCGACAATCGCCTCGTCCAATACACCGTCTTCGAGTGCCTTCAAACGCTGATCGAATCCCTGCTTCAGTTGGTCGTAACGACGACGTTCTTCCATCAGCCGCGATTGCATATTGCGGAGGTTTTCAATCCCGGTATCCAAGGCCTGCAAGCGAAAGTCGAGCGCCAAGTGACGCTGGGCTCTTTCGTCAATGATCTGCTGCATATCGGGCTCTTCATTGTCTTCCGCAGGCTCATCCTTGTTCTGAACTTCTTCTCGGATGGCATCCTCATCGATCCCATACACAATGGCCATCAACGAGTAAAAGCGGTCTTTGGAGAATGTCCCTGAGTTGGCAAACACGGCGACACAGATCACCTGCGCCAACACAGTTGCCACACACAGGTAGGCGAAAAACGCTCCCGCCATTCGTACCAAAGCCACGGCTATACTCCTTTACGCATGAAACCGCTCAGGGCGATCTCGTCTATTTGTTTCGCTTCCGTCGCAGCTTCCAACTGTAGGTGCTGCTCGTGCTTTTGTTCTTTGAGCTTCTCCAGCGTTCGCACTTCATGGTCCGCATCGATCAATGCCTGGCGTCGCTGCTGGATGTGCGGTTGAAGCTTGAGCATCAACTGCTGCTTCTCGACGTGTAACGCCTTCAAAAACACCACCTCACGCTGCGAAGCGGTGATCAAGTCGACATTCAGGGTCCCGGCTTGGGTCAGACCACGAATGTAGGCGTGTTGGTCTTCAATGTCATTTTCGATCCCCGCCTGGTGTTCCTTGAGCTGCTCTTCAGCTCGCAGCACTTCGGCAAGTTCCGCGCGACGCTCATCCCGTGCAGCGATTTTTAGCCGCAGGTAGGTCTCGAGTCGGAAGCGGAACTTGGACATGACGATCTATTTCCTAGTTACCGGGCGGCGATTTTCGGGCCACCGGCGGCCTGAAGGTTAGGTTGGGCGATACTGCACTTACGAACCAGGGCCATCAACTGCTCTTGGGCAGACTCAACGCTTGCCTGTTCATCAACACGCTGACGAAGGAATCGATCAATCTCGTCCTTCAAGCGAATGGCCATATCGATTCGCGGATTGGAACCTTGGCGATACGCTCCAATGTTGATCAGGTCTTCGTTCTCGGCATAGGTTGCCATCAGGTCGCGAATCACGATCGCCCCGGCACGAACTTCCTCGCTCACGAGGTCGTTCATCAAACGACTGATGCTTTGCATAATGTCGATCGCTGGGTAGTGACCTTTGCTGGCGAGCTTTCGCGACAGCACAATGTGCCCGTCGAGTAAACCACGCACCGTGTCAGCCACCGGTTCATTCGTGTCATCCCCTTCGACCAACACGGTGTAGAACGCCGTGATACTTCCTTGCTGTGTGCGTCCGGTTCGCTCCACCAGGCGAGGCAGCATCGCGAACATGGACGGTGGATATCCTTTGGTCGTGGGAGGCTCGCCGGCGGCCAGGCCGATCTCACGCTGTGCCATGGCGAAACGCGTCACGCTATCCATCAGGAAGAGCACGTTCTTGCCACTTGCACGAAACGATTCGGCAATGCTGGTCGCGGCCATTGCCGCTTGCATCCGCTGAATGGCTGGCTGATCGCTTGTCGCCACGACCACAACGCTCCGTGCCATCCCCTCTGGCCCGAGGTCGCGTTCGATGAAGTCGTTCACTTCACGGCCTCGTTCGCCGATCAACGCAATCACATTCACATCGGCCGACGTGTAGCGGGCCATCATCCCCAGGGTGACACTCTTGCCGACACCACTGCCGGCGAAGATCCCCACGCGTTGGCCCAGCCCGCAGGTCAACATGCCGTCGATGGCTCGAACACCGGTCGAGATCGTTTGGTCGATTCGTGGTCGGTTGATCGCGTTGGGGGGATCTTGGTCTAAACGAACTCGATCCGTAGGAATCGCTGCAGGCAGGTCATCGACGCAGTTTCCATGAGCGTCCAGCACCCGGCCAAGGAGTTGTTCTCCAACACCCACCGTACGGAACGAATGAGTCAGGCGAACGCGGTTCCCGCGCCGAATTCCTTGTACGCCAGTCAGTGGATAGATGAGCGTTTGCTCGCCCTTGAAGCCAATGACTTCCGCAGGGATCGGCGGCCCGACTTGCCGTTCGACTTCCACGACCGCACCAATTGGCACCGGGAACCCGGCAACGGCGGTGGTGGTTCCGAAGGTTTCAACGACACTTCCGGTAACCGCCGTCGGCATGACCTGATTGAGTCGACTCTTGAGAGCAGCAATCATGTGGCACCTCCCAACTCGTCAGCAATCCGTGACAGCTGCGTTTCGATGCGATTGTCGATTGCCCCAAATGGGGTTTCCACAATGCAGCCGCCGCGACTGATGGCAGGGTCGGCAATGATCTGCGTCGAGGCAAGCTTCTTCAACTCGTCGCACAGCATCGCTTCGCCACTTTGCATGCTGCTTAAGTCTTGAGGATTGAGTCGAATGTGAATCTCGCCACATCCTGACGCCAGTTGCAACGATTCGCGGACGAGCGAGGCCGAGATCTGAGGATCACTGGCTAGCTCGCGACGGACAACCTTTTCCGCGATCGCGACGGCGACCTGAAGGCCGATCTTTTCCCACTGATTGAGCCAGTTTTGCCGCTCGGTCGTCAGGTCTTGTACTAAGGTTCGCAGTGCCGGCAGCAGCGTCGCGGCATGCTGATCGACTTCGGCCTTAAGCGACTGGCGGGCTCTTTGTTCGGCGGCTTGACGCCCTTCGGCTTCGGCCTTGGCACGTATCTGCTTGGCTTGCTCTTGGGCCTGCTTGATGATGTCGGCGGCCTTGAGCTTCACATTGTTTAAGTCGCTTTGCGCCTTGTCGGATACGTCGTTCAAATTAAAAGCGACGGTCGACAGCGTGTGGGCTTCGTGCTCAAGTTTTCCGGATTTGATGACGGCCATGCTGCGTTCTCCTTATGCGGCTGCCTGAAGTCGGCTCGTTGTCGGAGCCTGGGAAGCCACAAGCAACGCATCCGCTGCCAGGCACATTTGCCGTTTCGCGTGGTCGATATCGGCCAGCAAGACCGGCTGCATTTCACGAATCTTTCGTTCCAGTAGCTTCACGTCCCCTGCCCCGAGACCACGAGAGATCCGCTTCATCACCGCCGGCGAAGCACCGCACAAAGCCAACAGCACGACCTTAGGGCCCGCTTGATGCAAGACCTTGGCCAGTGACGTATCGTCCAGCACGGCAAAGCGTTCAAACGGGAACTTGGGTTGTGGTAGTTCTCGCGGAACGGCTTCCTTCTTGGGTGCCGGTCGGGGAGCTTCTACAACCGCTTCGACCTTTGGTTCCACTTTCGGTTCAGGCTTGGCCGGAACAGGTGGCAGCGAAACGGCCGCCGGTTGAGGCATGGGCATTTTGATGATCGAACGTTCGATTTCGGCACCCTTGAGCGATTCCAATTCACCTGGAAGCTGCGAACCACGACTGCGTAATTCGGCCAGAAGTTGTTCGGCTTGATCGCCGGACGAAGCATTGAGGATTGCCTGAGCAGCGGCCATTCCCATACGGCGACGCTCGAATGCCAACACCTGACGCGAAACGATCTGTTTGATTCGCGATTCAATCTCGGCCACGATCTCTTGCGAAGGCTCGTCCAACTGCGTGATGCGATGCACGACGTCTGCTTGCAGGCGAGCAGGTAGTTGCCGCAAGATCTCCGACGCCCGTTCTGGCTGGAGATAGCTCATTACTACAGCGGTGACCTGCGGGTGCTCTTGCTCGAAGAATGGCGCCAGCATCTCGCTGGGGGCATCATTCAAAAAGGCAAACGGCGGAGGCGTGGACGCCGACGACTCTACCGCGGGGACACCTTCCGGTTCTTGGTAAGTGAACTCCATCTCGACGCCGGGATCTTCAGCAGGCAGTTGTCGACCTGAGTTACGCAGGAATTCATCGAGAACGGTCTGTCGTTCTTCATCCGATACATTTTCCAACTCGATCGACATCCAGCGAATCTGAGAGGCGACCTCTTCCGGCATGCTCTCGAGAAGCTTATCGGCCGAGGCCTCATCTAAGCTGGCGATGACGATGGCGGCTTTGCGAATTGTTTCAGGGGACGTGCTCATGATGTTTCTCTAAAAAGTGCAACAACCTTTAGGGGCACTTAGTTGGGACTTCCGATCCAGGTTTGCAGAATTCCCAAAGCCGTATCAGGGTCTTCACGAACCATGTCGGCCAATTCGTTTTTCAAGTTAGGACCGCTACCTTGGGCAAAGCGTTTCTTCAGCAGCCCTTGCATCGATCCCTCGGGCAGCTCTTCCTTTTTTTCTTCCTTGGCTTGAGTCGCCGCTGGGTCTTCCAGCTTGAAGGATTCGTTTTGATCGGATGCACCGGCACCGCTTTTCAGCATGCCACGAAGCATGAATAGTCCGACAACGGCGAATCCAATCGTCGCCATGGTTTGCCAATTGGTTGCCAACCAAGCCATGGCTGTATCAGCCACCGCAGGCTCAGGCGTTGGTGTTTCGGGAAGTTGAGGAGCCGTCCAGACATATACCTGGGGATAAGGATCGTCCCCCTTGGCTTGCTCTGGCAGCAACGTCACCACGGTGGTTTCCACCGTTTTTTTGGTCTCGTCTTCGATCTTCTTCAGTTCGCCCGGATCTGGAGTCTTCGGCTGCTGACCGACAGGCGTAGGGTTACGCGAGTTCCAGACATCGACGTAGTACTGACTAGGAATGCTGACCGAAACGGTGACTCGCTTCGGCGTGAGCGATGCCAACTGTTTCTGGGTGTAGTCCTGGTTGGTGACGGCAAGCGTTTCTTCTCGATTCGATTCCGAGGTCTCTTCGCGCATCGGATTCGAGCTGACTGAGGTGGGCTGATTCGGTCCTTGGCGCTCCAAACCTGGCCGACCCGAATTGGTTGGCGTCCGGCGTATCTCGGATGATTTCTCTGCCATCGAAGCCAACGGGGTCGGTCGTGGATCGTACTTAATTCCCTTTTCGATGCGGTTCATCTCTGGATCAAGTTCGACATTGACCGTCACGTTGTTGCCGCTGATGAATCGCAGGGCGTTGTCGATCGTTTCGGTCCAGTGGTCCTCGAACCATTTCTTGCGTGCTGCGTAAGGGTCGTCATTGACCGAAGCCAAGTCATTGTCCAGCCCGCTAAAGGTTTTCCGCGTGTTCAAGTCGGTCACGGAAACATGTTCAGCATCGAGGCCTGCAATCGAGTGAGCGATGTAGTTTTGAACGCTTTTGACGGTCTTGGCATCGATCTCTTCCGAGCCACTCGGACGCACAACCACCGAAGCCGTGTATACCTTCTTACGAGGAAATCCACCCTTGTCTTCGATGTCGTACTGGACCGACGCGTACTCGATACCACGCATGTTGCGCAGCACCAAAGCCATCTCCTTCTCGCGAGCAACCTTCTGCCGGTCAGCGCGGTGGGCTTCCGATTCAAATGGACTTGCTTGTTCGACAGCGCCGACCATGCTGTCGTGGAAGTCTGGCGGAATCGCGTTGTTTTTGACCAGTGCGGCGATGTAGTCGACGCGGCGGCTACGCGGCACGTATATCTGGCTACCGACGACCTCATAGTCGTCGAGTGCTTCGGAAGCAAACGCGGCGAGAATGGCCTTTTGATCGGCCGGAGCAATCGGAGCGCCCGACAGAATCGGGACGTCCTTTTGGAACATGTTGCTTTGAAACAGAAAAGCGACACTAGTAACAATGGCAATGACCAATAGGCCTGCGATGATCCGGGAACCGGGTGTCATCGAGACAAACAGGTCTTTGACTTGTTCAAACGCTTTGTTCAAAAAGTCCATCCTTGGACCCTTCAAGCTGCGGAATCGAGTGGATTAGTTTTACCTGGCAACCGCCGAATCCTTCGGCCGTTACGTTATCTCTCTTAAACGCGAATGTCTTTCACTTCGGCGTAGGCTTGCATCATCTTGTTGCGAACCTGCAGCATCATTTTGAAGGACATGTCGGCTTTCTGAACAGCGGTTAACACCTCGGCCGGGTTAACATCGCCGCCGGTGAACAGCGACTCGACCGCTCGGTCGGCGTCCTGTTGCATCTGGTTTACTTCTTGAATTCCTTCGAGAAGGAATTTCCCGAACGACTCAGGCCCATTCTCCGGCTTGCCAGGCAAGGGATTGGGGGTCTGAGGAATGTTCAGCTGCTGTTGAATTGCGTTAATGGATGCCATCGGGGGGAAGTTCCATCAATTACGCCAAAATACGGAGCGTTTGGCTCGTCATGTTCTTGGTCATTTCAATCACACCCACGTTGGATTCGTAGGCTCGGCTTGCCTCCAAGGCATCGACAAACTGTTCGGTCATGTCGACGTTGGGATACTCGACATACCCTTTCCACTTGCCATCCTTGATGGCTAGGGGGTGGTCCGGTTGCCATCGCCGCTTCGGTTCGACCGCATCTTCACGAACCTCGGCAACTTTCACCCCAGCGGCACCGCTGGTGGTTGCCAATTCGTGGTCGGTTTCCAGGATGACGTGCTTGGCCCGGTAAGGACCGAGGCGGCCGTTGGCGTCACGTAGCGACGACATATTCGCAATATTCTGCGAAATCGTGGTCAGGCGTTCGCGTTGTGCGATGAGCCCACTGGTGCTGATATCCAAAGCGGAAATCATGAGGACATCCTTTCCTGACTAAGTTAAATCCGTTGGGGGGTTAAACGCGTTCGCTAATGGCGACGCCCAACAAACGAAACTGGCTTTCCATGATCGCCAAGGCCGTGTTGTGCATCGTCTGGTTTTTGGACAGTTCGGCGACTTGCTTTTCGATGTCGAGGTTACTCTCGTCGTGAAACAAGATGCCGTTGAGCGAGTCTTTTACTTCTCGCATCGGGTCGCCGTCCTGGGTGTGGACGAGCCCCGGCGAGATTGGTTCGTTCGGGTTATTCTTTCGTTCGATCGCCTCGGAAAGTACTTCGTGAAAGCGATCGACGTTCAGGTCGCGGCCTTTGTAACCAGGCACACGCTGGTTGGCGATGTTGGTCGCCAAAATGGAGTGTCGCTTCTGCGCGAAGTTAACGACCTGTTCGAGAACAGGAACGGTGTTCGCATTGAAGATCGAGTTTTCCATGATTGGCTTCCTTACGCTTGTCGCCTGATATATTGCAAAGGGTGTGCCGATCTAAGCCTGCTGGCGTCGATCACTTCTAGCATGCCCGCAAAGTTTGCCTGCTTCGGCAAATCTTGCGGCAATCCACTTTCGGACCCACTTTTCCGTATCTGCAACCGGCAATTCTTGCCGATCCGTTTCCGGAATGTTTTGCCGATAGCACATCCAGCACCAAGTCCTTAAACATGGGCAAAGGTACGAGCCCGGGGGGCCAGGCCGTAACTTCGCAGCTTGTTACTTAACGTTCGCACACTAATCCCAAGGGCGGTTGCGGTCTTTTCACGATGCCCTTCGTAGTGTTCGAGTGTTTGTTCGATCAGCTGCCGCTCCATATCTTCCAGCCGCATTCCCACCACGGAAACGTTGCCGGTCGACTGCAGCGAAATCGACTCCTGGCTATTCTCGGTCAGCCAAGGTCGAATCTGTTCAGGGGTCAAATCGTGGCCGATCGTCAGCAGTGCGGCTCGCGTGATGATGTTTTCCAGTTCGCGAACGTTGCCTGGCCAAGGATGGCTTTGCAGCAGGTCCATCGCCGAATCGGCAACTGTCAGCATCTCGCGACCGACTCGAACCACGGCCGCATTCAGGAAGTGATCGACCAGCATCGGAATGTCTTCGGTACGATCGCGAAGCGGAGGTAATTCAATCGGGACCACGTTGAGTCGATAGTAAAGGTCCTGACGGAAACGACTGGCAGCCACTTCAGCCAGCAGATCGCGGTTGGAGGTTGCCAGCACGCGAACGTCAGCTTCGACCGTTGCACTGCTGCCGACTTTCTCAAATCGCTTCTCTTGCAGCACCCGAAGCAGTTTGGCCTGCAGCGGCAGATCAATCTCGGTGATTTCGTCAAGAAGGATGGTTCCCTTGTCGGCCAGCTCAAAACGTCCGATTCGGGCATGATCGGCACTGGTGAATGCACCTCGCTCGTGACCGAACAGTTCGCTTTCCATCAGGTGGGCTGAAAGGACAGGGCAATTCAGGCTGATCATCGCCTGGGCACTACGACGGCTGGCCTGGTGAATCGACCGGGCAACCAGTTCCTTTCCGGTACCACTTTCGCCGGTGATCAAGATCGTCTCGTCGGTCGGGGCTACCAGGGCAATCCGCTGACGCAAGGTCTGCATGGCCAGGCTATTGCCAATCATCACGACCGAGTCACTATCGCCACCCGGAGGAATCGCCGTCGCACGATCGCCGCGACTGGTCGACTCGATGGCCCGCTGGATCGCCGATTCCAGGGCTTCGACCTGGACTGGCTTTTCCAAGTAGTCGAGTGCACCAAATCGCATCGCATCCACGGCCGTATGGATGCTTCCATGGGCGGTGACCATGACCAATTGTGTTTTTTCGTGCTGGGCACGAACTTCCCGGACCAGTTGCAGGCCATCCATTCCTGGCATTTGCAGGTCGGTCACAACGACATCGAAGGCCTGCTTGGCCAGCCGTTCGAGGGCCTCACGACCGCTTCCACAACTTGCCGTTTGATAACCAATCATCGAAACGGCATCGCAAAGGCTTTCGCGCGAATGCGGATTGTCGTCGACAATCAGTACGGAATGACTTGGCGTGGTCTTTTTCATGGCGTCGATCATGCAGCTGCCTTCAGGGATTTCATCGGGAACATGAGCGTAAATGCGGCTCCAAAGTCGGGGCAGTTCATCGCTGACACTTGCCCCTGATGGACTTCCACGACTCGCTGGACGATTGCCAGGCCGAGACCGGTTCCGGTGCTCTTGGTGCTATAAAATGGATCAAATATGCGTCGCACGTCGGTGTGGGAAATTCCACAGCCGGTGTCCGCGAACTCGATTTCCAGGTGACCGAAGTTAGCCTGGGAGGTGATCGTCAGGATGCCTCCACTGGGCATCACATCCAAGGCGTTAAGAATCAGATTCAGAAACGCCCGCTTGAGCATGTCTTTGTCGGCCAGCAGCATCTCCTGCTCGGTCAGGTCCAAACGTACCTGCACGTTCTGAGCTTGAAACTGCGGTGCCAGGTCTTCGCAGATCTCGCGGATCATTTGCGATGTCGGCACATAGGCCTGATTCGGCTGACGATCGGCCGTGAAGTGCAGCAGGTCGTCGACGGTCGTATTGAGCACGGTCAATCCCGACTCGATCTTGTCGACAATCCGCTTCGTTTCCGGGTCACCATCGATCTTTCGCTTGAGTAGCCCTGTGTAGAGCGTCAACGGCATCAGGCCGTTACGTACTTCGTGGGCAATATGCGATGCCACCAAGCCGAGATCGGCCAGGCGATTCTTGCGAGCCAGTTCGCGATTCTTGACTTCCAATTCGTCGGTCAGCCGCGTCACTTCTTTGCGAAGCGATTCGTGCGTTTCCTGCAACCTGGCTGTGGCTTTGTCCCAGCATGAAAGCAGTTCGCGCAGATCGATCGACTCGTCGCCTGCCGAGAGATTCCAGAGGCGATTGGTATCGGACATCATTGGTTCTTCGTTGGGAGAGGTCATGATTTGGGGACCTTTCTTACTCAGCGGTTAAGTCAAAGCCGCGACTTGTGGGGGCGTTCATATCGTTGTATGCCGAAGCGGAGTCGGCGGCGGTGTGCGTCTCTTGGAGCAACTTCGAGATTTCATCGCGATGCGTCGTGACGATCTCGGTGCTCTTTTGTTCCAACTGCTTCAATTCCGTCAGCAGCACTTCGCAGTGCTTGGCTTTTTGCGAACACTGCGTGCGTTCGCTGGCACTTCGCCAAACACGAGCATCCGGATTCTGCTGGCGGAAGGGATCCATAGTGCGATCGATATGGGTTAGTCGTTCAATCAATGTCTGCTTGGCAACCAACACCCGCATCAAGTCGTCGATGTAGTCGCTGTGCCCGGCCAATCTCAGTTGGTATTGCGAAAGGGTCAGCAATTGCGTCAGCACTTCGTGCTTCTGATCAATAAGCTGAACCAGTTGATCGGTTTCCTCAACGCAAGGCATACAAATCAGCTTTCCAGTTAAAGGGTGGCCCCTAACCAATCGAGGTAGTTTTGCCAGTCGTCCCGCGAACCGTGGGTCGTCTCCGAGTAATCGATTCCATCGGCCAGACGGGACAGCACAATCTTGGCCTGCTCGACCGTGCCGCGGGCTTCGGTCGACAAATTCATGTACCGGTAACAGTGGGCAATCTGAACGAATGCCTCGAGCGAAACGGCTTCCGTTTGATAGCGGTTGGAAGCGGTCGAATAGGCCTCGATCGCATCCTTGTAGCGTGCCAACTCGAACATCGCCGCCCCCTGAGCGAAGTAGCAGTTCCGCAAAATCTTCGCTTCAACCGGATGGAGGTCGGCTTGCATTTCGAGCTTGGTTGTCAGTTCGTATTCCAGGTCGTTGTAGATCTCGATCGCACTTTCGAGGTGATCTTTCACTTCTTTGTCGAACTTGATCCGCTGTGTTTCGATGTTCACCAAGCGAAACTTCTTTTTGGGCAGCGTGGACGAACGTCGATGACACTCGGCAATCAGATAACGAGCACTGACCGAACGAGGATCATCCGGGTAACGCCGAACGGCCGCATGCAGGTACTTGATCGCCCCCTTGTAACTCTCGTTGCTCTGTTCCAGGAATTGAAAGGCCTCGCGAGGAATGCTCTCCGGTGCTTCCAGAGCCCCTTTCACGCGGGCCTGAGCTTCATACATTTCCCCTTCGAGATGCAGCACCTGCCCGAGGGCAAATAGCGAATCTTGCCATTCACGGCTGCTTGGCTCGAGGCGTCCATCGTCGAGATTCGCTGTCAGGACACTCTTTGCCTCGGCCAGCTTGCCGAGTTCCATGTAGGCTTCGCCACCAAGCACACGAGCTTCGTAAACCGAGGGATCTTTCGGATAAAATTCCAGGCACTCGTTGATTGGGCTCAGGGCATCTTCCGCTCGATCAAGGGCGATCAGTGCTCGAGCCGTCGCGACCAAGGCACGCGGCTGGTGTTCGCGAGTTTCGTATCGCTGATACTCGGCGAGAATCTCGACAGCCTTACTGAAGTCTTGCCCTCGCAGGTAAGCCGAAGCACTATTCCAGAGATCATTCGTATACTCGGCCGTAGCGAACCGGTGTTCGGCCAGGTCGAGATAAACTTTGCCAGCACTGCGGAAGCGAAAACGCGACTTCGCACGCAGGTCGAGTGATTGGTTGAAGGGAACTTTATCGGCCTTATGCTCCAGGTAGTCTCCCCAGGCATGCTGCACATCGGCTTCAATCTGAAAGGCCTGATCCGCGGGGAACAAGGGGCGAAGTGCCTGAGCGACCTCAACTGCCGGGGCGAATTTTTCTTCCGATTTCCAGGCATCGATCGCTCGCGTCACGCGCTGGCGGAACTCGACTTCATTCACCCAGGGGTTTTCGTACTCGCCATTAAGCGCTGCTTCGCGTAGTGCTCGGCGATAGATCTCGACCGCCTCTTCGTCTTTGTCTTCCGCGCGAAGCAATTCCGCTTCTTCCAGGCCTGCGGCAACGCTTTCTGGTGTTCGGTAGTAAATCTTGCGTGTCCGCGAAGCCTGCTCCATGGCTTCGTCCAACTGCTCGTTGGCTCGCAGCATGACTGCCAACAGGTACGAAGCCTTACGCGTCGAGTCGGCGGCAACCAACTGATTGCTCGCAGCCTTACGAAACATTCGGATCGCCGTGTTAAGCGAATCCTGAGCCTGCTCGTTTTCACCGGCTGCCAGATGATCGTGATAACGACGACGGGCCACCAAACCTTGAACAATCACACCATCGACATAGCTAGGCGAGGTGGGTGGGATCTCGAGAATCGTCTCTAACGTTTCATCCAACTGACCCAGTTCGAATTGAATACGAGCTAGGCGAATGTGAGCTTCGGACTTTTGTTCTGGCGTAAGAACAGGATGGGCGTCATACAACCGGCTCCACTTCAAAGCCTGTTGTAGATTGTCTGGTGTCGTGGGCTTGATGGCCAAATAGCAATCGGCCAATGCGTTTTCGATATCGAGTTGATGCAATGGGTAGTCAGCGTAGATCTTGGTGAGTGAGTGAATCGCCTTTTCGTACTGTTTCGATTCCATCTGACTAATACCAAGCAGGTACTCGCCACGAATCTCGTACTCAGGCGGGAATCCTCGATCTCGAGCCGTTTCTAGATGTTGAACTGCGACGCGATAGACCGTCTCGCGATCTTTAGGATTGAGAAACCCTTTCGCTTCGTCGTGCAGAATCATCCCCAACAGAAAAGGCGCGGCACCTTGATAGGGCTGCTCGACGTGAAGGTTGTCGACTTGACTGCGAGCAACGTCGCGTGCCTTGGTGACTTCGCCTGTTTCGTACGCTTCGATCGCCCCAGCTAAAGTTCTATCCTCTCCCTCTCCGCCACGAAGTAGCACCCAAGAGATTCCCGACATAAGTCCCGCCACAACGACAGCGCCAACAATCAGAAAGATCCGATTGCCCAGCATGTCCATGAAACGACCGTGAGGAGTAGTTCCCTCAGGCGTTTCAGGAGCATCGTTTTGGCCAGATTCCGTCGACATCGAAAATTGTTCTCAAGTTCCCAAGTGGCTCAAGCCGATATCGAAACTGGGAAGGTTTACACTGAACTTTCCCGACTTCGCTTCAATAAAATCGCGAGTTTGCGCGAGCGCACACGCCCGCGCGGATTTTCGCGGCACAATATGTACAGAAATGCCTGGAAACGGGTCAATACAGGATCGTTAAGATCTTCTGTCGCAGACGATTAGCCTCGGCCTTTTCCACCTTTGGGCTGAGAAGTGACAGCAGTGCCGGCATGTGATATTTGCGACCGGGACGATAATCTTTTACGCAAAAATGCCCGGCAGATTGACGGGAAGCCAAAGAAAAACCCTCGCCGATGCGAGGGTTTCTCAATGCTTTCAAGGAAGGACTAACGCCAACTCCGGGAGCATTATTTCAAAACCTGCCCCATGACCCAGCCGTTCATATCTTCCAGCATATCGGTCATGATGCCATCGCCGCAGAGATACTCGCGTACATCCATCTTCAGCCCGGCGCTGTGGCCCAGGCGGATGTCCCCGCAAAGCTGCTGTTCGGTGTAGTAGGTACTCTCGTGGCAGTGCATCAGCAGGATCGGAAGCTGCTCGCACATTCCCAGATTTCGCAGCGGGGCATGCCCGTTTGGAAATGGACCGTTGATGGAGATGACGCCGGCGTAATCGTTTGGATTTTGCAGGGCCAATCGCAGAGCCATCGTCGCTCCATCCTGGTAACCGGCCAGGAAAACACGGCGACGATGAATGTTGAATTGTTCGGATGCCGACTCGATCGCTGTTTCTACGCGACGCGAAGCGGCATCGATACAACCTTCGTCTTGCGACCAATAGTAGCTGGCAAACTCGCTGCCGGTGTTACGCGTATGACGTCGAGTACCGCGAGGACCGACGGCAACGAAGTTACGCGTGCTGGTCAGCGGCATGATTCGCCGCAATTGGGACTCGTTGTCGAACGCACCGTGCAACCAGACGATCAGCGGATACGCGTAGCCTGGTTCGTAGTGCAGCGGAGTGAACAGCTCCAGCGGGCAAGTTTGGTTGGAATCTCGCCGAATGCGAAATTCGTAAACCTTGCTTTGCTGGACGCTCAGATTGGACGAATGGTTCGTTGGTAACGCTGGCGTGTCTAAACGTTTCATGAAGACGTTCTGCAGACTCTCGGTGTTGGTTGTTCGGAGAGCGAAGCCCAAATGTGGCGATGTTCGCCAAATGGGTCAAGATCAGCCTCACCATCTTTTTGACTGATCCACTTCGCTTGAGTAATGCCAACGCTGAGAAATCGTTTTCTAGCGTCCTGCGCGACTTCCTTGTCGCCCCGTTGGAACAAGCATTGAAACACGAATGATCCAGGGAAACAATCTTGCTAGCGATGCCGATAATCGTTGAAATTTCTTTGCGAATTTCATGGCCCAAAAAATGCATGGGCCATGATTTATCGATCGCTTTGCTTGTCTCCCAGTCGGAAAACCTTTGCTTACGAAGCTAAGAGTTTGTCCATCGCTTCGACCAATCCCTTGACTGCGTCGACGCTCTTTTGGAAGTCCGCCTTTTCTTGTTCAGTCAGATCGAGTTCGACGACTTTTTCAACACCGTCGGAACCCAGAATGACAGGAACGCCAACGTAGTAGCCACCCACACCGTATTCACTATCGCAGTAAGCAGCACAAGGAATCAGACGCTTCTTATCGCGAACAATCGCTTCGACCATTTGAGCCGTGGCTGCTGCTGGTGCGTAGTAAGCACTACCGGTCTTCAACAGACCAACGATCTCGGCACCACCCTTGCGAGCACGATCGACGATTTCTTCCAGACGCTTCTCGTCCATCAGACGCGTAACAGGAATACCGCCCACCGAAGTACACGACGGCATCGGAACCATCGTATCGCCGTGGCCGCCCATCAGCATGGCGGAAACGTCTTCGACACTCACGCCGAGTTCCATGGCGATGAACGTGCGGTAACGAGCGGTATCCAGAACACCAGCTTGACCCATCACGCGGTTGGCAGGGAAACCGCTAACCTTCAGGGCTTGTTGAACCATGGCATCCAGCGGATTGCTGACCACGATGATCGCACAGTTGGGGCTGGTCGCTTTGATTTGTTCGGTGACGGCGGTGACGATCTTGGCGTTGGTCGCCAACAGGTCGTCACGGCTCATGCCAGGCTTACGAGGAATACCAGCCGTAATAACAACGACGTCGCTGTCCTTCGTATCGGCATAGTCGGTGGTGCCCACGATGTTGCTGTCGAAGCCAACGATCGGCGAGGCTTGCATCAGGTCGAGGGCCTTACCCTTGGGCATGTCCTCAGTTTGCGGAATGTCCAGCAGGACAACGTCACCCAGTTCAGCGGCTGCACACCAGTGAGCACAAGTGGCCCCCACGTTACCGGCACCGACAATCGTGATCTTGGCTCGTTTCATGAGAATGTTCTCCTCAAAAGCCCAGCAGCCGCTGGGATTAATGGTTGATGACGTGTCCGCAAGATGAATCGCCTAAAGCTGTTAAGAAGCATAAGGCCGTTCAGAAGCTGAATATGGGCGCGCCGCCAGCGATTATCAAGAGGGCTTGACGGCCTATCGTCGATCTTCCAGAAGGTTCGCCGCGATTTAACGTCGGCGAGATGCGGGTTTACGCGAGAAGACGACGCCAAACGCAATGCCCACGCCAACCACAACGCCCAAAACAACCAACATGGCAAGTACGAACTGGTTGGTCTGTGGGTTACTGGGAGCCGCATACTTCTCGACGTTCGCGGCGATAAACAGCGGGCTGATCTGCCGCCGAGTGAAATCTTCCTGAGACATAAACGGCGTTCGATAGGCCCACAGTTTGAAAAACGGCCCCGTCACGGCGACCGACTGGTGTAGATCCTCTCCTACCGAAAGCCCTGGGGGTAGTTCAGGCACACAAACCAGCACGGGATAGTCGTTCGTAAACTGTTTTCGTGTCGATTCATCACCCGCACGCTGTGACACAATCGGGTTAGCAATGGGCACGAAGACCGATAGCTCGTAGTAGTGGTCGATGCCCAGCCGCTGCTGAATATCTTTATCATCAACTTCGATCTTCGTGATACGCCGGCAGAGCCCGGTAAGCCGCATGAATTTGGCACGATACATTGCCGGGGCAACCATCAAGCCCTCCGTGGGCTCGGTCAGGTATTGAGAAACGGTTTGATCGCTCATTGCCGTTTGCTGATCGAGCGGCATGCGTTTGACAGCGGCCATCATTTGATAAAAGGGCTCACGCTCGAGTCCCTCGAACTTGACACGATCTTTGACATGAGAAAGCTCGCCGATGTCCATCCCCTGCTCCGCCAATCGAACCTGATCGGCTGTGACGCCCAGGTCACTATTGGGCTCGGTGGGATGCCATGAGATCTTTGGCGTAGCAAACACAAAGCCTTGGCGATCATCGTCAGCCTTGAAGGACTTCAGAAGAACACCAGGAAAACTAATCGGTGCCCCCACAAGATTCTTTTCGGGATTAAGCGTGACCTTCCAGGGATGCGGAATGTCTTCCACCACGATCGTGCCGAGTACCTTTCCGTTGGGCGTATCGAGCATGGCATCCACTTCGTAGTAGTTATCCAAACCGACGCTCTCAACCGCTTCCTTGGGCACGATCAACTCGCGAATGGCTTCGACATTTCCGGTAAGCAAGAAGATATCCAGTCGGTGCTCTTGGGGATTCTCTTCGAGGTCTTTCCAGGGCGTCTCGAGCTTAAGCCAGCGCGTGATTCGATGAGGCTGAAGACGCCGAATCCTCGTCAGCGCGCGAATGACTGCCTCTTGCTCTCCCTCTTCGAGCGGTTGCCCATCGAAGAACATCTGCAGGTAACTGTCACCAAAGTCAATCAGCGCGAAGAATTCACGTGCCGACATCTTGTCGAAATCGGGAGTGGCATTTCCAGACGGCTTCCCTTCGCTTTCGGATGCCTCGCTCTCGCCCATCGGTGGCTTTTCCGAAACATCCTGGGCATTCAGGGAGCCGCTCGCACTCAAGAGAATCACGAGCAGCAAGAGACGCAGAAAATGGAGGCTATTCAGTTGGCTGGCCATCAGTTTCTTCAGACGACGGATGATTTTTCATTTGAGCCGACAAGGCACCCAGTTGATCGCGTACCGATTCGCCAACCGAAATGTCCGCAGCGTTTTCTTCAAACTGCTTTCGATTACGACTGCGCACCAGTTTCTCGACTTGCGAATCACGGTTGCGGTTATTCCACCAGATAAAACCAACAACAGCCATCGCCCCGAGCAACGTGCAACCAATTCCGATGGCAATCTCGAGAGCGGTGATCTCCCGGTTGACGGTAGCCGACGCTTGCCAATTCACATTTCTCGCCAAAAGAAGCGGCGCCGTCATCGTGCCCCCTTTGGCCGAATACACCCACTTCTTAAAGTAGACGGCTTGAAGCGATGCTGGTTCGTGAATCTCGTTGCCAACCGGAAAGCCTTCCGGCAGGTTCATGCTGTAGATCACAATGGGCGAGTTATCCCCTCCCGAAAAGACCCACAACTGCCACAAATTGCCGGCGCGTTCGTCGAGCGGATTCGGCGGAAGCTTGACACACCGCCGGATGGTTCCCTGGATGGTCACCAATTTCCCGCGATAGAGTTTCGACTGCTGAAATAATTGCCCGAACTGCACCAATGGAGCGTGCTCGGCTGACAGATCCTGGGCCGTCGCATCTCGCATGTTGTCAAAGATTTGCGACCACGCCTCGAAGTCGGAAGCACGAAAGGGACTGCTGTCCTCGACCGATGCCAATGCGTCAGTATTGGCCCAAACTCGATTGCGAGCCTCTTCGGCGCTGACCTTACCTTTTTCGCCAAGGGTATACGGTGTGGCCGGGCGACGATTCTCGACGACCCGAAACTCCCCTTCGGTACCGTTGTCGCCGGCGACTGCCTTGCGAGGCACCTCGATCTGGTCTCGGGGGACGCGAGTCGGGTCATCAGGTGCGACTTCCTCGGATGCCTCATCCGGAGCAATCCAACGCCAAGTCTCCGGATCGGCCGCTCGAATCATGAGGACAATCACCAACCCCAGCGAGCCGACAAGCATCATAAGACGCAACTGCTCACCTCGCGCAAAGTAATTTCGCGGAGGTTTTCGACTAGGTTTCGATGACTCAGGAGTAACTTGGGACATGTCTCAAATTATACGCATTGAGTGGAGCAACTCACGGCACTACGGCTAAACACGTGCTGCCGAGCGACCAGCCAAGCCAAACTGACGAGCAAGCCGGACTTCCCCTTAAATCTAGATTTAGAAAAGAGATACGGCAACACGGCAAAAACTCATGCCGCCTCCGATGCATACCTCGCGCCTTTGCTGAACTCTATGGTATCATGGGTTTTATCTCGAAATACGCTCCTCTTTCTGGGAATAATTCAATTCGTTAGCTACGAATGGTTTAGTAAGGAGGAGTTGATTGACAGCCACTGCTTGGCTCCGGCCCAGCAGGAATCGTTCATTCAGTTCTTCCGTGGAGTTTGCGTTGGCTCTTTCCGCCGAGCAGTTTCATCGATTGGTCGACCAGCACGGTCCGACGCTTTATCGCGTTGCCTATCGCTTGATGGGTAATCGCCATGATGCTGAGGACGTGGTTCAGGACGCCTTCCGATCGGTTTGGGACAGCCGCGATCGATTCGACGCCGAAAAGGGAGAGCGTGCGTGGCTGATTGCCATACTCCGTCGCCGCGTTGTCGACCGGTGGCGGCGCAAAAAACAGCCAATGCCCCTTTCCGACCACGACGAGACCACGCCAGAATTGGTCGCCCCCGTTGAACCGGAACAAGGCTTCAGCGACGAGATGCAGGCTGCCCTACAGTGTCTCTCGGAAGAACTTCGTGAGGCAATTCTGTTGGTGGTCGTCGGTGAGCTGACTCACCAGGAAGCCGCAGACCTGCTGCAAGTTCCTCTGGGGACAGTCCTTTCCCGTGTCAGTCGTGCTCGCAAGAAACTTCATCTAGAATTATCCACAAGATTGTCGTCCTGATTTGTCAGCACGGCCACCCACAACTGCCAAAACACCAACCAACACTACCGTGAATTCCTCCGACCACGATCACGAACTTGACCAACAACTGCGAGATGTCGCTATGCCGACTGATCTCGTTGCGCGGCTCAAGTGCATCCCTGAGGCTGCTGAGATTGACGCAGCCCTCGATCGTGAGTTGTCTACCGTCGAAGTTCCCGCCGGCCTGACCGAGCAACTTCACGAAATCTCGGCATCGCAAACGCTGGTCACGCGTAACGTTCGTCAACGTAGTGCTGCTAGTCGTCAGTCTTCCCCGCTCACTTGGGTTGCCGTTGCCTGGACAATTGCCGCAACCGTGCTCGTTGCGTTTGGCATCGGATTGATTTGGCAGATTGACCAGAACACGAATATTGCGAAGAACGACCCGGTATCGGTCATCCCGGCCCCTGTCAGTCCTTCGGAGAAAACCCTGGCACTGGAATGGCTTGGCCCGACCGGTGCCGATATCGAAGCCCAGGCCGAGTTGCCCGGCGTAAGCCCATTGGCGGAAACGCAATCCTTTTTGCCGGCAATCACGGAAGTCTCTCTGCCAGAAACGAAGGTCGCAGACGCGGACACACCTCGAATCAAATCCCTCTCAGAAGAATTGCCGGACGATCTTCTGGCCAATACGTTTCTCATGCGTTGGCAGCCCCTGGGTGCCAATCCGATGATCGACTCGATGCACGGCCGGCCGCAGTTGCTCTTGCCGTCGGCCAGTTCCGTTTCCTATTTCCCTGAGTCCCTGGCCTACGATCGCGAGTTCCTGCTGCGAGAGTCCTCCCAGCCGTTTGCTTCCACGCAGCATCCTTCGATGCGGTCCACGAGCGTCTCAGTAACGGCATCCGAGAAGAGCTTCGAGAATAGCCTGTTCTCCGAGAACCCTCTTTCGCCAGAGGTACTGGAAAATGCTCGTTCGGAAGAGTGGCTCGCGGCAATGGGCAAGTTTTACGTCCCGGCTCAACCGAACCAGATCGAACTGCGCACGGCAGCCGGCCCGGCCGTATTCGCCGGAGCAGGCACACAGCTCTTGGAAATCGGGATCGTCGCTGGTTCGACCGATCCAGCGGATCGCGCCCCGGTTCACTTGACCGTAGCAATCACGCCTCCCGAGTCCGAACAACATGCTCGACTGACATGGCTGCCGGTCAAGATTGCCTTGCGTGAGATGATCGAACAACTCAGCCCGCACGACAGCGTTACCCTGGTCGTCATGTCCGACGTTCCTTATGTCTTGATCGATGATGCGACCAGCGAACATCGCGATGAATGGTTTGCCGCTCTCGACCGGGTCAAGCCTGGCAGTCCGTCAAATCTTGCCGAAGGAATTCGATTTGCCTCGGCCACCGCACTCACCAAAGCTGGGTTTGGCGATATCCGTCGCTCGCTGGTCGTGCTTTCCGACCGCTTCCCGGCGCTTGATGCTTCGACGAACCAGCAACTTCGCCCCCTGATTGAGAATGCTTCGCAGCAAGACATCGCCTTCACATGGGTCCAACTCGAAGATGAGAACTATACATCTCTTGTCCCTGCCCCGCCGGCACTAAAGGGGATGGGTGATTGGCTGGTAACTAATTCGCTGCAAAAGCTCGGCCGAATTCTCAACCAGCAAATTTACGGGGCTACGACCCTGATCGGCACCAATCCGAATGTGCGCGTGAATTGGAATGAAAAGTCGGTCGCCCAATATCGACTGATTGGTTATCAACCTGTGGGTGGTCATTTTGTATCCACTTCGGACACACGCGAGTTTCATGCACTTGAAAGTGGTACGCTGTTGTTTGAATTAGTTCTCCCAGAGGACGGACCAAACGATATCGCGACAATTGAGTTGACCTGGAACGACACCAAGGGCAAGCAACATAAGTCGGCACAAAAAGTGAGTCGCCTGCAATTTGCTCCGTCTTGGCAGGCTTCTCCCCTATCGCTGCAAGCCGCACAACTTACCCAGCAGTGCCTGGCTTTACACCAGAAATCGTACTTTTCACGACGACGTGGCAACACGATCGATGAGTTAGATAGTTGGACTTCCTCCTTGAATCCTGCAATCCGGCAACATGCGAGCTATCCTCGACTGGAAGTCCTGTTGCCGAGCCTGCAGGATTAGGTCAGGATGGGAGTTCACCCGAATACGGCCAACCTTGATGCATCATGGTTGAGCCGATCATTTGACAAAAGGAACAGCACCTCCTCCCCCATCTCTTCTTGAGAGCATCCATGCGATCGCTGCCAAGCAAGGCTTCGCGCCCGCATCGGATGTGGACAATCAGCCTTTTCGCCTTCACAATCGAGCTTGCCTGTCGGCATCGGTTACCGCCGAGAAGTCTTCGTCCGGGTAGAGGTTTCGCCTTGTCTTTGAGGATAACATCAATGCGGATTACCAAGCAGATTTTGCTCGCTACCGGCCTTCTTTTGGCGTTCTCGTCGGTGACGACGGCCAAAGAACCGTTCGACGAATTCTTTAATGGGCTCTTGCAGCGCGGGTACCACGAACAAGCGATCTGGTACATCGAGTCGATGGCCGACAATCCAGGTCTGTCGGACGACGTCAAAAAGACGCTCGACTATCGCAAAGCACTTGCTCAAATCGAATCGGCTCGCCGTAGTGCGAATCTAGACTCGCGGGAAGCACTGCTGGTTGCCGCCGGCGATAACCTGGCCAAGTTCCTCAAAGCCAGCCCTCAGAGCGATCGCGTGATCGATGCGACCATCCAACGCGGCAACGTCCTGTCAGACCAGGCTCGCTTGGCCGAAGCCCGAGCACGTCGCGAAGAAAAGCCGGCCGACAAGAAGCCTTTTTTGGACACGGCCCACACACGCTATGAAGAAGCACGAAAAGTCTTTGAAGACGCCAACAAGCAAATTCGTGAAGCGTTGACCGCCTTGCCCAAGGTGCTCGATCCTTCTAAGGACGCTGCGAAAATCACCTTCCGTGATGAAATGCGAGCCTCCTACATTCAAACGCAGTTGTTGGCATCCAATTGCCTCTTCGAGATGGCTAAGACCCTTCCCGAAGATAACCCCGATCGCAAGAAACAACTGGAACAAGCGGCGAAGGAATTCGGCGAAACGTACAGTAAGTACAAGTCGCGTCTAGCCGGCTTGTATGCTCGCTTGTATGAAGCTCAGGCTCAGCAAGCCTTGGGCAAACAGAAAGAAGCCATCTCCATCTACGTCGACGACCTGATGCTGTTAGGCGATCAGCCTGAGCAGTTCCGCCAAGTCAAGCTCAAAGCGGCAATCGGCTTGGCTGAGATCTGGATGGCGCAAGACGAACAAGCGAAAGTCCTCAGCGATATCGCACCGTGGCTGGCAGATCAACAACTGCGAGCCAACCAGGAACGTGACGAAGATTGGCTGAACATCAAGTTGATCGTCGCCAAGGCCTACAAGAAGGATGCTGACGGGCGAGACAACAAGGATAAGAAGCGGGGCGAAAATCGCCGCGAGGCATTGAAGCTGGCCGTCGATGTTGCCAAGTACCCCAGCGAGTTCCAGAAGGAAGCCTTGCAGATTCGGACCGACCTCCAAGGGGAAGATGCCGTTGCCCAAGATGAAACGGAAGCCAAAACCTTCCAGGAAGCCGTTACCGCAGGCCGCGACCTGATCAACGAAGCCAATACGCAAAGCTTCGCTGTGAAGAAGATGGAGGCCGACATGAAGGCCGCCAAGGACAAGGCCACCAAAGATCAGCTGGCCAGCCAGATTGAAGCGGAACAGAAAGTCGTTCAAGACACGTTCAACCAGGCGGAAAGCAAGTTTCAACAGGCCCTGCAACTGGCCGATCGCGATACGCCATCCGACGAAGTGAACGGCGTGCAGTACTTCCTCTCGTTCCTGGGCTTCCAGGATGGTGATTACTGGCAGACCTACGCTCGGGCTTCCTTTGTCGCTCAGCGTTATCCGAACAGCCCTAGTGCCAGACCATGTTCCAAAATGGCTTTGGCTTGTGCTCTGCGATTGTTCGAGGACGCGCCGGCCGACGATCGTGCATTCGAGTTGGGCCTGGTTCAAAACACGACCGACTTCATGGTCAAAACATGGCCTGATTCCGAAGAAGCCGGCCAGGCATTGCTGGCGTTGATTGGATTCCAATTGCAACAAGCCGGCTCCAAAGAGCTTTCCTGGGAACAACAAAAAGCCATGCTGGAAGCCGCCGAAAAGTCAGTCGCCAAAATTGGTGACGGAACGGCGGCGAAAGCGGATGCTCAGTTGAAGGTTGGGCAAACGTACTGGAATCTCTTTCTACGCGGCAACGCACTACGCCGCGAAGCCAAAGAGAATCCAGATGCCATGGGCATTCCTACTGAAGAACAACTGACCGCTATCAAGGATAAAACGCAGAGTATCCTCTCGGCTGGTGTCGATTCGTACCAAGGTGATGACCCCGATTTCAGCTATGTCCTCGGGGCGTTGTCCCTGATCCAGGTCTACACCGACATCGGCGAACCTGAAAAGGCGGTAGCGCTACTGGAAAAGAAGGACGTCGGCCTGATGGGGCTGGTCGAGAATAAGAACCCAGCCGCCACACGGCCTGGCATCGACCAGTTGATCTACAAGGCAGCCGTTCGTGCCTACATCTCGGCACTTCCCAATACGACCGATTCTTCCAAGACCGAAGCGTTAATGGCTAACGCTGAGAAGGCCATGGCTCAACTTAAAAGCCTGGTTGGTAACGATGCCGATAGCCAGAAGCAGTTGGTTGCCATTTACATCTCGCTGGCCAACGATCTGAAAACCCAGCTCGATAATGCGAACCCGAACTCGAAGGTAGCACTGGCAGGTGCGTTCGAGAAGTTCCTCAATCGCGTCGCCGAATCGAGCAACGAGCCGAACGTGCTGAACTGGGTTGGCGAAACGTTCTACAACTTGGGACAGAGCTTCTCGGAAGATCCAACTTTCACTGGAGACACCAAGAGCTTCTACAACAAGGCGATCGCTGCTTTTCAGCAGATTATCGACAAGTCTGGCAGCGGTTCGCTGAACCCAGCCCTGGTCCAGCAAGTTCGAGTTCGTATCGCCATGGCTCAGCGTGAAATCGGCGAGTACGAACAAGCCATCGCAACCTTCACGGATGTGCTGAAGGAAAAGAACATGATGGTCAACGTTCAAGTCGAAGCCGCAAAGACCTACTACATGTGGGGCCTCAACGGAGGAGACTCGAAGACGTTCTATCAATCGCTGATGGGGGCCGAACCCAATCCAGAAACCAAGCAGAATGTGATCTGGGGATGGGGTCGCTTACAATCCATTTTGGCACGCTACGCTCAAGCAGGTGCCGATCCTTCGCCGTTCAAAGAAACGTTCTTTGAATGTCGCTATTACCTGGCAGCCTGCCGATACCAATTCGCGTTGTCTCAATCGAGCAACGATAAGAAGGATCAATACCTGGCCGCAGCCGCCAAGGATATTACCTCGACCCAATCGTTTGACCCCACCTTGGGCGGCGACGAGTGGTTCCAGAAATTCGATACGCTCATGCGAAAGATCCAAAAGGACCTGACCGGTGAGGCCAAGGGCCTGGAAAAGTCGTAGCCTTGGCTTTTCGGTACATCAGGATCTCTTTTCCCAAACTATTCACGTAAATAATCGATCTACTCGAGGAGTGATAAACAATGCGTCAGATTCTCTTCCAAGCCGTCACCATGGCGCTCATCGCCGGTGGACCGCTGCTGGCCGATTCGGTTCGCACCGAAAGCGGCGCTCAAACGGGCACCATTGTTGGCGCAACCAAGGATGCCGTCCAACTGAGCAAGGGAGGCTCGAATGTTGAGATTCCCACGAACGAGATCGTTGAAATCTCGCTCGACGCAGAACCGTTCGACGTGAAGACTGCCCGCCGTATGGTTCAGAACGGTCAGTTCGCCGATGCGATCGACAAACTGCAAGGCGTCGAAGGTGGCAACAACGAACTGGTCAAACAGGAAATCGATTTCCTGCGGGCTTACTCGATGGGTAAGCTGGCCTTGGCTGGTTCGGGCGATCGCGACAAGGCCTCTCAGGCACTGCTGGGTTTTGCGACCAGTTCTTCTAACAGCTTCCACTTCTACGATGTTGCCCGGATGCTGGGTGATCTCGCCGTGAGTGGTGGCGACTATGCTTCGGCGGCCAAGTATTACGGTGGTCTGAAATCGGCTCCTTGGCCCGATTACCGCATGTCCGCCCAAGTCCTTGCGGGACGTGCATTGCTGGCCCAGGACAAAACGGCTGAAGCCATCGCTAACTTCGATGAAGTCATGGCGGCCAACGCAACCGTTTCGGGCGCTGCTCGCCAGAAGAGCTTCGCCGCTGTCGGCAAAGCCAAAGCCCTGGCAGCCAGCGGCAAGCCTGCCGAAGGTATTACGCTCGCGCAGAAAGTGGTCGATAACGCCGACCCAGATGATAAGGAACTGTTCGGTCGCGCCTACAACGCACTGGGGCTGTGCCATCTGAAACAGAGCAATGCGAAGGAAGCGTTGTTGGCTTACCTGCACACCGATATCCTTTTCTACACCGACCCGGAAATCCACGCGGAAGCGTTGTATTACCTCGCCAATATCTGGAAGGACCTGAACGATCCCGATCAGGCCACCGATGCACGAAACCTGCTCAATGACCGCTACCCCGGCAGCATTTGGGCTAATCGGCAATAATTCACCCAGGTTGGTGCGATTAAAAGGGAGAGTTTGCCCAAAAACGTCGGCAAACTCACCGTGCAGATGCTTTTCGCGGGGAATTTACCCAACTAAAATACGAGTCGATCTCGTCCGACTTCCCCTCGAAACAAGACCTATTCTTTCACTCGTTTGTGGGTACAAGAGCAGGTCAAACTCGTTTCTTATTGCTTAACCAAACCACCAAGACATAGCTCAGATATTCGCCAAAGTCTGGAGAACCCAATGTTGCGTCGATCTCAAGCGTTTTCCCTTTCCCTCTGCGTGGCTTCTGTGGCCTTGATGTTGGGTATTTTTCTGACCACTCAGGCAGTCACCGCTCAAGATGCGGCGGCGGACGCCGAGCCAGCTGCTGCCGAACCCGCCGCAGCGGAACCAGCTGCAAATGGAGAAACAGCCGCTCCAGCTGAAGCCCCCAAGACGGTCTTCGAATGGGTTTACACTTCGCTGAGCTATTACTTCTGGATCTTCATGATCATTTCCATCGTGTTCGTTGCCTTGCTGGTGATGAACATCATGAACGCCCGCCGCGAAAACGTGGTTCCATTGGCCCTGGTGGAAAGCTTTGAGGCCTGCCTGGAAGAAAACCAGGTCCAAGAGGCTTACGACATGGCAAAGGAAGACGAGTCGTTCCTCGGCAAGGTTCTTTCGGCTGGCCTGGAAAAGGTCTCGCAGGGCTACGACAAAGCCATTGAAGCGATGCAGGAAGTGGGCGAAGAAGAAAACATGAAGCTTGACCATCGCCTGAGCTACTTGGCCCTGATCGGTACGCTCAGCCCGATGATTGGCTTGTTCGGTACGGTCGACGGGATGATCAAGTCGTTTAGCGTGATCGCTCGTAGTGGTGGTACGCCGGACGCCTCGCAGCTTGCCAACGGTATTTCGACCGCTCTGTTCACCACGCTCGTTGGTTTGGCATTGGCCATTCCTGCGATTGCCGCCTACAACATCCTTCGCAATCGAGTCGATCGCCTGGCATTGGAAGTCGGTATCACCGGCGAAGGCCTGATGAGCCGTTTCCAAAACGTCGGCAAGTAAGCTCCCTCATTTCCATGTGATCTCTTTCGCGAAAAGATGTAGCTAATGAAGATCAAGAAGAAGAAACGGGAGATGCTCGAGGGGGACCTTACCCCGATGATCGACATGACGTTTCAGTTGATCGCATTCTTTATGGTGCTGATCAACTTTACCCAGGCCGATCAGAACAAAAAGATTCAGCTCCCGCAGAGTGAACTGGCGAAGCCGCCGGAAGTTCCCTTCGAAAACGCCATTACCCTGCAGATGTACCAGGATGGTCTGGCATATTTCGATGGCAACGACTACACCATGGATGCGCTGCGGCAACGGTTGGTCGTCGAAAAGCAAATTGCCGACGACTTCAAAGCCGACATAGGTGGTGCCAAGAGTGTGACTGTTATCATTCGTGGTGACGGCCGAGTGGCGACCGGCAAAGTGCAAGAGATGATCAAGCTTTGCCAGGATGTCGGCTTTGAAAAGTTCGCCCTCAGGGCTAAAGAAGAAGCTCCCAACTAAGGTATACGGTTAGGTTCATGAAACTTCGCAAGAACGAAGTCCACGGACGCGAAAAGATCGACGTGCCGATGACACCGATGATTGACATCGTGTTTCAGCTCCTCGTCTTTTTTATCATGACGTTCAAAATCGTCGCGATGGAAGGGGACTTCAACATCAACATGCCACAGGCAGCGGCAGGTGCCCCGAGCACAAGCCTTCAGGTTCCTATGAAGCTGAAGCTGCGTGCCGGTCCGAATGGTGCCCTGCAATCGGTGGCACTCAACAACACGTCCTTCAATGGAAGTGCCCGAGAAAAGTTTGCCCAACTGCAGGATGCCATCGTCGAGCAAATCGGTGTCGCAGATGGCCCCAGCTCGGCACAGGAAGAATCGGAAATCGAAATCGATGCCGATTACCAACTTCAATACACCTACGTCATTGAAGCCATTACCGCCGTCACTGGTCGGATTGACCCCAAGACTGGCGAAGTGCAGAAGCTGATCGAGAAGATCAAGTTCGCACCCGGGGCTGGCGGTTAAATCGCCTCGCCTCGCAACTAGACGCACGCAAAGTTCACGCTCGCGGATGAAACGCGGCGTGAACTTTTTTTAGGCGCGTCTGATCGACGTGCGTGTAGATTTGGGTCGTCGCGATGCTCGCGTGCCCCAATAGTTCTTGAACTTGCCGCAGATCAGCACCGCCGGCCAGCAGATGGGTGGCGAAGCTATGCCGTAGTGTATGCGGACTGACGGCTGGGTCGATCCCGGCACGGCGGGCATACTTCTTCACCAGTTCCCAGATCGCTTCACGCCGCAAGGGCCGACCCGTTCGGGTCAGAAAGAACGCTGGCGAGTCGAAGCCTCGGGCAGCCAGCTTGGGACGTTCTTTTTCTAGGTAGAGCCGACAGGCAGCAATCGCCTTCTTGCCAAGCGGAACGATCCGCTGCTTGTTCCCTTTCCCGTGCAGCCGGCAATGCCCTTCGTTTAGGTGAACGTTCTTTGCATCGAGGCCCGCGATCTCGGAGGCTCGGCATCCACAAGCATATAAGACTTCCAAGATCGCCCGATCCCGCCGCCAGTAAGGATCTTCGCTCCAGGGGGCCGTCAGAAAGTCATCGATCTGATAGGGAGGGATCACAGACGGGATCTTCTGCCATAGCTTTTGGCAGCCCAGCAGTTCCGCCAGGTTGTCCTGCATGACCCCTTCTAGCTGAAGGTAACGGAAAAAGACCTTCAGCGAGATGATGTGCCGGGCAACGGATGCGGGAGCCAGGTTTTGCGAGTGGAGCCATGCCACGTAATCGGAAAGCTGGGCAATGGTTAGCGTGGTGGGATTTTTGGGCCCCAGCCATGTCCGAAATCGTTGTAAATCTCGCGAATAAGCTTGGATCGTATTGGGCGACAGATGACATTCGGTGGTCAAATACGTCACCATCGACGCGATCAGCCGTTCCGTTCGTTCCCCTTCGGGTTGGGGCAGCGGCCGTTTGAGTTTTAGTTTTAATTTTCGGGGCATCGAGATCCCAAGCTATTTTTAGGAGAGACTATCCACCGTATAGGTGTTTTCGGCATTCGACTGGGGCCGTCGCACGTTGCTGACGAAGATTCAGGTCGTATTGATCGTAGGGACGCAATGCGACAGAATCGTGGCAAATGCGGTCCCGGCATTTTTGGTTAAGGCATTCGAGGAAAAGAAGATGCGCGTTCTTGTCACTGGCGGAGCAGGCTACATCGGTTCGCACACAGCCCGAAAACTGGCGGCTGAGGGACATGACGTTGTGGTCTTCGACAACCTGTCCGCTGGTCATCGCGGCGCAGTCGGCAAGTTTCCCCTGGTGGTCGGAGACCTCCACGACGGCGAAAAGCTGACCACCACCCTGAAAGAATACAACATAGAATCGGTGATCCACTTTGCTGCGTTCGCCCTGGTGGGCGAATCGGTCACCAACCCAGCCAAGTATTATCAAAACAACGTGGTCGGCACGCTGAGCCTGCTCGATGCGATGCGGGCTGCTGACGTGTCACGGATTGTTTTTTCCAGCACGTGTGCCACCTATGGTATTCCGGCATCTTCGCCGATCGACGAAAGCTTTCCGCAGGCACCCGTGAACCCATATGGCTTCACCAAATTGGCAATCGAACAAGCCTTGCAGGACTATGCCCATGCCTATGGGATGGCGTTTGCGGCGCTTCGCTACTTCAACGCGGCAGGGGCTTCGCCAGAAGGGGATATTGGCGAAGACCACTCGCCTGAGTCGCACTTGATCCCTTTGGTCTTGCAGGTCGCTTTAGGGCAACGTAAGTCGATTAGCATTTTCGGTGACGATTACCCCACCGACGACGGGACCTGCATCCGCGATTACATTCATGTCGACGATCTGGCCGACGCTCACTTGGCGGCCATGCAGCAGATTTCGTCGGACAATTGCCTGAAGCTCAACCTGGGAACGGGGCGCGGAGTCAGCGTTCAGGAGATCATTCAGGCCTGCCGAGAAGTCACTGGCATGGATATTCCTGCAGAAATTGGCCCCCGACGCGAGGGAGACCCCCCTGCCCTGGTAGCCAACGCCGATAAGGCCCATAGAATTCTTAATTGGCAGCCAAAGTACATGGACGTCCGCGAAACGATTGAAACTGCCTGGCGATGGCATCAATCGCATCCTCACGGATTCGCCCAGTAGCAGAAATGCGGTGAGTCCGAAAGGATTTCCGCGAACCCATGCAGAATATCATCATTGAAAAGCCATACCGATTTGTTCCGCCGCATCGCGGAACTCGCTGGCCTGCGTTCATCCAAAAATTCAATCTCTACGGAAAGTACCTCCAGCACTTTGAAGGCGTTAAGTCTTACGAGGTCCGCAACGCAGATCGACTGAAGAAGTCACTGGATGCCAAGCACGGTATTCTGTTGGCTCCCAATCATTCCCGCATGTCCGACCCGTTGGTGCTCGGCTTTCTGGCCAAAGAAGTCGACTGCAACCTCTACTCGATGGCCAGTTGGCACCTGTTCAACCAGGGATGGTTCAAGGCGTGGGCCATTCGCGTGATGGGTGGCTTCAGCATCTATCGCGAAGGGGTCGACCGAAAGTCCCTGGCAACAGCCGTTGATGCCATGGTCGAGGCCGATCGTCCGCTGGTCGTTTTCCCCGAGGGCTCCACGACTCGCACCAACGATCACCTGCACGCGCTTTTGGACGGAGTAGCCTTCGTCGCACGTTCGGCCGCCAAGCGACGCATCAAGGAGGGGCGCGGCGACACGGTGATCCATCCGATCGGCATTAAGTACGTCTTTCAAGGTGACATCGATGCGACGGTCCGCCCCGTGCTGCACGAGATCGAACAACGGCTTGGCTGGCGAACCTCGGAGGAACTTCGCCTGCTCGAACGCGTCGAACGCATGGGCGAAGGCTTGTTCGCACTGGAAGAAATTCGTTACGCGGGACGTGCCTACTCAGGCGACGATATGGCTACTCGCACGTCGCGATTGATCGATTGCATCCTGCATCCACTTGAGAAAGAGTGGCTGAAGGTCGAATCGACTGGCAATATCTTGCCGCGAATCAAGGCCCTTCGCTCGCGCATGCTGCCGGATATGATCGAAGGGAAACTCTCGCCTGAAGAGCGTTCGCGTCGTTGGATGCAATTGGAAGACATCTACGTCGCGCAGCAGATCTCGTGTTATATCCCCAATTACCTGCGAGACTATCCGAGCATCGATCGCCTGCTGGAAACGGTCGAGCGGTACGAAGAAGACCTGAAGGACACCACAACCGTTCATGGAGCGTTAAAGGTAATCATCGACGTCGAAGAACCGATTTTGGTCACCGATGAACGACGCCCCAAGGGAGATGAAGATCCGCTCATGTCGCAGCTACGCGACCGTCTTCAGGCCAAGATGACCGAACTCTCCAAAGAATCGAAAATCTACGGTTCCGAGTAATTTGGTTGGAATCCGCCAAGCCCCCTAATAAGATGGGACCAGCCACCCACCACCAGAGGACTACTTGGGGGACGTCCAGTGAACCAGGTCGATCGCTTAGCAGAGCTGCGGCATGGCCAAGAGGCCGACTTCTTTGCTCAACTTTTTCAGAAGGACCTTCGTCTGACACGACAGGGGCGTCCCTTCTATCTTCTCGAGTTCCGGGATCGCTCTCGCAATATCGCAGCGACAATCTGGGAAGGCTCAAGCCACGAGTCGGCTTGCCGCGATCAATGGACGGTCGGACACTTCTACAAGATCCGAGGCACGTTCCAAGAGACGATTCACGGTGGCAAGATCGAGATCAAGCTCCTTCGCCCCGTGGAACAAGGCGATCATGAAAGTGGCTTCGATCCCGCGACATGCCAACCATCATCCGAGGCGGATACCCAAGAGTTGTTCGACCGCGTGTTGGATTTGGTCGATCAAGAGATCGATACTCCGGAGCTTCACTCCCTAGTCACAACCATTCTAGAAACGAATCGCGAGCGTATTGAAACGCTGCCTGGTGCCCTGCATCACCATCATGCGTATGCCGGCGGATTCCTGGAACACATCTACAGCGTGACCCAAAACGTTCTGTACTTGCTGAATACCTACCGTGGGCAGCATTCTTCGCTTCGCGAACCGATCACGCGGCAGTTAACCATCGCAGGTGCCCTGCTGCACGACATCGGTAAACTAGCCGAGTTGGATGGCGAGGTTGCCAACACTGCCTATACGCCGGAAGGTGAGTTGGTAGGGCACATCGTTTTAGGACGCGACCTGGTACGAGACACTGCTCGCGATCTTGGCATTGAACTCAATTCGCCGTGGCTGCTTCGCTTGGAACATCTGGTTCTCAGCCACCAAGGAACGGCCGCCAATGGAAGCCCCAAGGCACCCATGACTTGGGAGGCCAACTTGATCTACTGGGCCGATGAACTGGACGGAAACATCTTTCGTCTGGCCAAGGCCTGTCAGCAGCAGGATGACGGGACCCCCTTCGTGCCTAAGAGCAACCCGTTTGGGCGACGTGTCTATCGGGGGGATTTGCCCTCGCAACCGGAAGACCCGTCATAGTCGTCAAAATATTTCTTCTGCGTTTTTCGACAACCATTCACCGTAGCCTACGTTTACGTGACCCATCCAACGGTTGGTTGGTAAGGGGTACACAAATACACTGGGGCTGACTGGATGTTTCTGTTTCTGCTGCTGATGATTGGAGCCAATCTGTTGATCGGATTCTGCGCCGCCGTGCGCGTCCGTCAGTTGATCCAAAGCCAACCTTCCATCGTCGCAGTCGAGACCGAAGAAGTCTTTCTCAACGATTTCGAGAACCAGGCGGCTGCTGACGAGAACACCGATGCAGCCAAGCCAGAGCAACCGCAGCCGGAAGCCGAAGAAGTCATCCCATACGAATACCTTTCCGCCCTGGAAGAAGAGTCCGTCGTCGCCAACAGCCTGGTCGAAGCGTCAGCCCAAGTTCTTCGCCTGGAAGTCGGCAAGTATCGAGCTCGGCTGATCGAAATTGAGAACAAGCTTCGCGAGACGTGGTACCAACCGACCGAAGATGCCCTGCACGAAATTGCCGAGCAGCTGGATACGGTCAACATCGATTGGCTCGACAAACAAGCAGAAGCCGCCCAGCACCTGGACAACAGCCAGTCAGGCCTCGGTGCCTATAGCGATATCGGCAGCCGTCTCTGCGATACGCTGTTCGAGCAAACGGCCCAAATCGAAACCACGCTTAGCAACCTGCAGCAGATCGATTTCCAAGACAACCTGAACGATGTATGTCGCAAGCTGGTATTGGAAATCGCTCGACTGGTCGATCTATGCCATGATCTGCGTGACAAGATGACCGAAACGATCGTCACCGTCTTGCGAGCCGAGAAGCGCCTGGGCACGGTCGACAAAGGCATGAAGTTCGACTCGCTAACTGGCTTGAAGAATCGCACAGGCCTTGAATGCCAGATCTTTGAGTGGTGGCGAGATGACATTCGTCGAGAACGCGCGTTGAGCCTTGCCGCGGTCGACATCGACGAGTTTCGCAAGTTAAACGAACGCCTCGGGACGGAAGTGGGTGACATGGTCATCGGCTCGGTCGGGAAATACCTTGCCGACTGCATGCGAACAGAACGCGGCTTTGAATATGCCATGCGTCTGGAAGGTCAACGATTCATGCTCTTCTTCGGCGATGTCGGCCCTCGCGGGGCAACCAGCGCCGTTGAACGTATTCGTCAGACAATTGACGGAACGTTCTTTGAGTACGATGGCGAAGAACTCGAAATCAGCGTCAGTGCCGGCGTCACGGAAGCTAAGCCTGACGATACCGTCCCTAAGCTGTTCACGCGAGCGATCACGTCCTTGCGGACGGCGAAAAAGAATGGCCGCAATCGCACGTTCATCGACGAAGGCCAGGGCCCCAAGCCAATCGATCCGCCGACCTATCAGATTCGCGACAAGGTCATTACGATCGGCAAGTAGATCGCGATGTTAAGCGGCCTTCTTGGCAATCAAATATCGATCGAGCTTCGCCAGGTCTTTACCAATCGATACCTTCTCGTAGAACCCGGTCGCTTCGGCCATCTCGGCAACGCGTTTAGCAACCATTGGACTGAATTCCAACAGCAGCCATCCATCGGGCTTCAGATAGCCGGCAGCTTCTTCCAAGATTCGCTTGAGAACGGCGGTGCCTTCCTCTTCAGCGAACAAAGCAACGTGCGGCTCATGCTCGATCACATGGGCATCCATCAAGGGCCGTTCCGATTGGGCGATGTAGGGCGGATTGCTGACGATGACATCAAACCGGGAACCACTGGGCACCGCCTGGAACAGATCGCCGACGGCAAACTCGAGTCGCTCGCTCACGCCGTGTTTCTCGGCATTTAGCTTCGCGACGGCCAACGCCTTGTCACTGATGTCGGTTGCCAGCAAACTTGTGTGCTTAAGCTGTTTGGCAATGGTGACCGCGATGATCCCGCTACCGGTTCCGATATCGAGAATGCTGACCGACTGATCGGCCGAACGCCCCTTGAGAAGATCAAGCGTTTCGATCACCAGGTGCTCGGTCTCAGGCCGCGGAATGAGAACGTCCGGCGTGACCATGAATTCCATCGAGTAGAACTCACTGGTCCCCAGCACATAGGCGACCGGTTTGCCGGCGGCTCGCTGCTTGACCAGTTCTCGAAACTTTGCACGCTTTTCTTCGTCTACGACTTCCTCGAACCGGGCATAGAGCTGAATCTTGGGACAACTCAGGGCATGGCCTAGCATCAGTTGAGCTTCGAGCCGAGCCTCTTCGCTACCCTTCGATTCCAGGTACTCCGTCGTCCAATTCAAGAGACGGCCAATCGTCCATGGTTCGGCAGTCGACATGCGGGCAAATTCGCCTTGAAGAAAGGGTTGGGACCGACGGCAGTTCGCGGCTTAGTCGAGATCTCCCATCTCGCCACGAAGCTGCTCACGATCGTGATCGATCAGCGCGTCGATGACTGGCTGCAAATGACCGGCCATCACCTGATCGAGCTTATATAACGTCAAATTGATACGGTGGTCGGTAATGCGGTTTTCCGGGAAGTTGTACGTGCGGATACGCTGACTTCGGTCACCAGACCCGACGAGGCTCTTCCGCTCGTCAGCACGTTCCTTGGCTTCCTTCTCACGCTGGCTATCGTACAGCTTCGTCTTCAACAGACGCAGAGCTCGATCCAGGTTCTTGTGCTGACTTCGTTCTTCACAGCACTGAACGATGATGCCTGTTTCCTGGTGAATCAGACGCACGGCGGATGCCGTCTTATTAACATGCTGCCCGCCGGGACCGCTACTGGCCGCGTAACGCTCGACCGTGTAGCTATCGGGGCTGAGATCGAATTCCACTTCTTCCGGTTCGGCCATCACGGCGACGGTTGCCGCCGAGGTGTGCACGCGGCCCTTGGTTTCCGTTTCCGGAACGCGTTGGACGCGGTGGCCGCCACTTTCGTATTGCATCTCGCGGTAGGCACCTTCGCCGTGGACCGAAATGATCACTTCCTTGAACCCGCCCAACTCGGTCGGGTTGGACTCCATGATCTCGTATTTCCACTTCTTGGATTCGGCGAAACGCTTGTACATTTCATACAAGTCGCGAGCGAAGAGGGCTGCCTCGTCACCGCCGGTACCACCGCGAATTTCCAGGACAATCTTATCGCGGTCAGCATCCTCGCCACCGATGGTCATGTCCAAGAGGTCGCGCCAGATTTTCTCTCGCTTTGCCTTGAGGTCGACGAGATCCGCTTCGGCCAATTCGGCCATCTCGGCATCGTCCCCTTCCATCAGTTCCCGAGCATCTTCGATCTCTCGAACCACGTCCTTGAACTGACGATAGCGCGTGGCGGTACGAGCCAACGAACCGTGTTCGCGGGCAACGCTGGCCATTTGGGACGAGTTCGACAACACGTCCGGATCGCTCATTTGCTTTTCGAGAAACTCGAAGCGAGCAAGCTTTTCTTCCAAAATCTCGCGCATGAGAGGCTTCGTCCTGAGAGATAACCTGACCGATGGATTCCAACGTCAGGCCGATTGCGGGATTCTACGAAAACACGCGAGTCCCCAGTGCCAGGAAACTCGCGTGATGATGGCGTTCAAAATGGAAGAAGCTACTTCTTCTTTTTCTTCGACAGACTTGCGTAGTTGCCGGCGAACTTGTTCTTGAACTTCTCGATACGGCCGCCCGAGTCGACGAAGCGTTCCTTACCGGAGTAGAAAGGGTGGCACACGTTACAAACGTCGACCACGATTTCCTTGCGGGTGCTTCGCGTGGTGAACGAGTTGCCACAACCGCATTTCACTACGGTTTCGTTGTATTTGGGATGGATGTTTTCTTTCATTGACCTTCACTCCGTGGCAAGTTCGCGGACGAGCCCTGCGCCGGTCCGTTCCCTTGATGTGCTGGAAAACCTACGATTATAGAGCCGGCATCGACAATGGGCAATCGCAGATAGCACTGCTAAATCCTTACCCAGGCGCTTTTTCCCTCGCGATCACGCTTTTCGCTTCATCCACAGGCAAAGTGCCCATGTTGTCGGCATCCTTCTTCACGGCTGCCACCTCGCCACTATTCTTTCCAACCCACTCGTAATAAAAGACTTGCATCTATTCGCGAGGCTCGTCCACGGCATCCCGGCATGCATTATGCCTATTCCCAAAAGACGTGAAGAGAGGCTTCCCCTCGTAATGGAGATGAGGGGACCCAATAAAGTCCTGGAAATGAACCAAGACCCAGCTGATGAATGAACTAACATCGCCGAACGTCACGAAGCCAGAAGATGCCCAACCTAAGAAGAAACGGAAGTTCCGCTTAAATCTCTCGACGAGTATCCTGATCGGACTGACGCTGGGGATCCTCTGTGGAGTCTTTTTCGGCGAATCGTGTGCCTGGCTGGGCATAATCGGTCGAGCCTACGTCGGGCTGCTTCAGATGTCGATCCTCCCTTACATGATGGTTTCGCTGATCGGCGGCATTGGGACCTTAGTCGCCGCGAAGGCTATCCGCCTGGCACTGACCGCCGGCCTGGTGCTGCTGGGATCGTGGATCTTGGCGTTCATCTGCGTCTTTCTTGCCCCTTTGGCGTACCCCGTGGTGGAAGCAGGCTCGTTCTTCAGCCCGAGCATGACGCAAGTGAAAGAGATCGACTTCATCAATCTCTACATTCCCATCAATCCGTTTCGCTCGATGGCCGAAACGATCGTGCCAGCGGTCGCCGTATTCAGCGTGGTCGTGGGCGTCGCGCTAATTGGTATCGAAACCGATAAGAAACGAGTGCTACTCGACCTGCTTTCTGTCGCGTCGATGGTGCTCACCCGGGTTGCCGTGCTGGTGGTTCGCCTGGCTCCGTTCGGGCTTTTCGCCATCGCCGCAAATGCGGCCGGAACGATGACCATTCAAGAACTAGGACGTCTTCAGGTTTATATCGGCTCGTTCATCCTGCTGACGCTGCTGCTTACCTTCTTCGTCATGCCAGCCATGGTGGCGATCTTCACGCCATTTCGATTTGGGGATGTCCTGCGAGCATCGCGATCGGCAATGCTGACCGGCTTCGTAACCGGAAACTTGTTCATCGTTTTGCCACTTCTGATCGAACATGGAAAAATGCTGTTTGAACGCGCAGGACTTCGGACCGACGATACCGACAGCTACATCGAAGTGCTCATTCCGGTCTCGTTTAATTTCCCGAACCTGGGGAAACTGCTGACGCTTGCGTTCGTGCTGTTCGCCGGTTGGTATACCGGCAACCAAGTTGGATTCTCCGAGTACCCCACCTTCTCAGTCCTCGGGCTTTTCTCCCTTTTCGGCGGCGTCGACTTGGCCCTTCCGTTTCTCTTGGATCAGATGCGAATCCCCTCGGATACGTATCAACTTTACGTGGTAACTGGGGTCGTCAATGGATGGTTCGCCACGCTGCTGGCAACAATGAACCTGTTCGCATTCACCCTGATCGCCACGTCGGCCGCGACAGGCAACCTAAAGATCAAGCTGCGTCAGTGCGTGATCCTGGGCACTACCGCAACGGTGCTGACCGTCGCCGTATTGCTGGCCGCGCGTGTTGGGTTCAGTTCGATCATGGGCAAGTCAGACATCGCGCAAGAAACACTCATGCAGATGCAGGTGAAGTCCGATGTCGAAACGCGTGTTCTGCGTATCGCCAACGAGACGGAACCTACCACCGGCGAAGGATCACGGCTGGATCAGATCCTGAACCGTGGTGTACTGCGTGTCGGTTACCACCCCGACATGTACCCCTTCTGCTTCTTCAACGACAGCGATCAGCTGGTTGGATACGATGTCGCGTTGATGCACGAACTTGCATCAACGCTCGACCTGAAACTGGAGTTCATTCCCTGGACTTACGAAACGCGCGACGATCAACTGAAGAGCGGTCAGATCGATGTCGCGATCGGCGGCCTGATGGTGACCCCGGAGCGGCTCGCCCGCATGGCACTAACTGATTCTTATATGACCATCACAGCTGCGATTGTCATCGAGGATCACCGACGCGACGCGGTCGGTACCTGGGACGATCTACGAGAGCTCGACGGATTTCGACTGGCTGCCACTGGCCGGCGTCTTTCGCAGAATGTCAAACGCCACCTGCCAGAAACCGATGTCGTGTATGTCGACTCACCCCGCGATTTCTTTCACGAGCCGAAACAACCGTTCGACGCGATCTTAATGACCGCCGAAGGAGGATCAGCGTACACCATCTTGTATCCAGGCTACGACGTGGCGATTCCCAAGCCGCAGTTCAAAGGGAGCGTGGCCTTCGCGATCCCATCGGACGAGCGAGGACTCGAGAAGTTCTTCAATGCGTGGCTGGCCCTCCAGGAGACTAACGGGACCCTTTCCCGGCATTACGACAAGTGGATTATCGGCCAAGTTGCCAGCGAAGAGTCACCACGCTGGTGCGTAATTCGCGACGTGTTGCACTGGGTAGAATAAGCTTGGCCCCCGCATCCCAATCGAGGGGACGCACGGAAAATCGACGCCGGAGGCATGTTACCAAGCGAAACGATTTCCGGTAAATTAAATAGTTTACCCCGTTAGGCTTAAGACAATTCAGGCCCAAGCACGCATGGCGATCGACAAATCGGGAACACGCGTTCGGCAGATGTTCTCGGAAATTGCGGGCAACTACGACCGCATGAATCATCTCTTGTCGATGAATATCGACAAGTACTGGCGTTGGCGAACCGTTAAGATCGTCCCTCCGACTGGTGATAGCCCCATCTTGGATGTCTGCACGGGCACGGGTGATCTCGCTCTGGCTTACTACAAAGCCGCCGGCGGTAAGGTCCAAGTCGAAGCGACCGACTTCTGTCCCGAAATGCTCGAGGTGGGCGAGGTCAAGAAACAGAAGCTCGGCATCAACGGTCAGGTTCGCTTCCAAGAGGCTGACACTCAGCATCTTCCCTTTGAAGACGACACATTTCAGATTGTCTCGGTCGCCTTTGGTCTGCGGAATGTCGCCGATACCGATCTGGGTCTGAAAGAGATGGCTCGTGTTTGTCGGCCCGGTGGCAAGGTCGCCGTGCTGGAATTCTCGCAGCCCCGATATCAGCCGTTCCGAGGCGTGTACCAGTTCTACTTCAAAAACATTCTTCCCCGAGTCGGTCAGGCCCTGGCCAGGAACAAACAAGATGCCTACAAGTACCTGCCAGACAGCGTCGGTGAATTCCCCCACGGGGAAGCATTGGCCGAGCGGATGCGTGGTGCAGGCCTGAAGGATGTCTTCTTCAAGCCGTTCACCTTTGGTGTTGCAACTTTGTACGTGGGGACGAAATGAGCCTGCCCGTTGTCGTGGCAATCACCGGAGCAAGCGGGGCCGTCTATGCCCAGCGGCTTCTGAACGTGCTGCACCACAGTGGTTACGACGTACAGCTCTCGATCAGTCCTTCGGGAAAGATTGTGCTGCAGCAGGAAATGGGCATCCAGCTTGAACTCGACAATTTCGATCCCGAAACGATCATTCCACTGACGGTCGACGCGGAAGATAGGCGACTGCTGGAAACGATTGCTCTCAATCAGGCGACCAAGCCCGGCGACTTCCAGTATTTCCACTTTGCCAATTTCATGGCTCCGATGGCGAGTGGTTCGGCACGTTCGGCAGGCATGGTCGTCTGTCCTTGCTCTGGCGGCACCTTGGCCGGCATTGTCGGTGGGACGTGTACCAATCTCATTCAGCGGGCGGCCGAAGTCCATTTGAAGGAACGCCGCAAGCTGATCCTCGTTCCGCGCGAGACGCCCCTTTCCTTGGGCTACATCGATAATATGAAACGGGCGACCGAAGCAGGTGCCGTTGTCATGCCGGCCATGCCGGGTTGGTATCACGGGGTGAACTCACTAAACGACCTGATCGATTTCATGGTGGCCCGGATTTTAGATCAGTTGGAAATACCACACGCTTTGATGCAACGCTGGGGAGAAGATGCCTGAGCGACTTCGTCATATTCTGGAAATGATCCGCTTCAGCCATACGGTCTTCGCCATGCCGTTTGCCGTATTGGCGACGATCATGGCCTGGTGCCTGCCGGCTCCGGGAAGCGAAACGGTCACACTCACATGGCAAGCATGCCTGGGAATTGTGCTGTGCATGGTCTTTGCTCGCAGCGCGGCAATGGCGTTCAATCGGCTGGTCGATCGGAAGATTGATGCCGAGAACCCACGGACCGCCACTCGGCATTTGCCAGCAGGCATCCTTTCGGTGAAGAGCGTCATTTTGTTCACGGTCATTTGCAGCATCGGCTTTGTGGCCTCTACGCTATTGTTCTGGCCCAACTGGCTTCCGCTGGCGTTGTCGGTGCCAGTGTTGGCGTTTTTGTGCGGATACAGCTACACGAAGCGATTCACCTCGCTGGCCCACTATTGGCTTGGCATCTCGCTGATGCTTGCCCCCATTTGTGCCTGGGTCGCGATTCGCGGCGAAGTGGTTCTGGCCCATCCGGCCGATATCTTGCCAGCATTGATGCTGGGCCTGGGCGTTCTGTTCTGGGTCGCCGGCTTCGACATCATTTATGCCTGCCAAGATGCCGAATTCGACCGTGATGCCAAGCTTCGTAGTGTACCAGCTAAGTTCGGTGTACCAGGAGCTTTACGGATTGCCGCGGTCAGCCATTTTCTGGCTGTGCTGGCATTCGCTGCTCTGCCCTTCACGGCGTCGTCGCTGGGAATCATCTACTGGATTGGATTAGCCGCGGTGGCTGGCCTGCTGCTGTACGAACACGCTTTGGTTCGCCCTAACGACCTATCGAAGGTCAACCTGGCGTTTTTCAATGTGAATACGATCATCGGGATTGGAGTTCTGGCATTTACCAGTATCGATCTCCTTTGGAATTGACCCACCTTGCGGCGTGACGCCCAAATCGCGACCATAAACGTTAAGAATCGCGCCGGCAGTGCGGTTCCAACAACATAAGAACATTCGCCCCTTTACTGAGCCAAGCGACCTGGAATGACTCGAGCAGACAAGATTTCGTTGGATACCATCGGTAAGAAGGTCGAGAATGGCGAACGCCTGAATCTGGACGAAGGGGTCTTCCTGTACCAGGACGACGTTCCGTTGAACGAAGTCGCCGAGCTGGCTAACATGGTTCGCGAGCGGAAGAACGGCAACTACGCGTATTACAATATTAATACGCACTTAAACCCAACCAACGTCTGCGTCTACCGCTGTAACTTCTGTGCATTCCGCGCCGACCTTCGTGACCCACGCGGATACCTGATGAGCGACGAGCAGATTCTCGCTCGTGGTCAGGAAGCGGTCGACAATGGCTGCACCGAAATGCATATCGTTGGTGGTCTTCATCACCAGAAGAAGTTCGACTGGTACGTCAACGTCGTGAAGATCCTGCACGACGCGTTCCCCAAGCTTCACCTCAAAGCGTGGACCGCGGTTGAGATCAATTGGTTCGAGTTCCTTACCAAGAAGTCGGTTCGCGAAGTGCTGGAAGTGCTGCGTGACGCAGGCCTCGGCAGCATGCCAGGCGGCGGTGCCGAAATCTTCCACCGCGAAGTTCGTGATCAGATCTGCGAACACAAGGCCGACACCGGCAAGTGGCACGAGATCCATCGCACGGCTCACGAGATGGGCATCAAGACGAACGCCACGATGCTGTACGGTCACATCGAGAACGCCTATCACCGCGTCGATCACTTGATTCGCTTGCGAGAAACGCAAGACGTCAGCGGCGGCTTCCAGACGTTCATTCCGCTGGCCTTCCACCCGGATAACACAGAACTGGCCGAACTCAAAAAGCTGAAGAAGCCATCGGTGGTAATGGACCTGCGAACGATGGCCGTCTCGCGTCTGATGCTGGACAACTTCCCGCACATCAAAGCGTACTGGATCATGCTCGGCATCGGCACGGCTCAAACGGCCCTGTCTTACGGAGCCGACGACATCGACGGTACCGTGCGTCATGAACTGATCTACCACGACGCTGGCGCCACCACGCCGGAAGTCATGTCGGTCGAAGACATCCAGCGTCTGATTGTCGAAGCAGGCCGAGAACCAGTCGAACGCGACACCGTCTACAACCGCGTGATTCGCGATCCGCAGAATATGTCGGAGTGGACGACAGGCGAACCGTTGGAAGTGGGTTAAGTTGACCCCCGACCAAGATTGTTCCCATAATTGATGCATCCCATCCGGAACTATGTGGAGCATCACTTGTGGAAGGTCTGTTTGAATTATTCTTTGCACCAGTGGTGGCATTCTTCGAGGCCTTAGCTGGGCTCATTTGCGCGGTTGCCACAATCGTGGGTGAGATCGTCGGATTCTTTTTCGAACTTCTGCTCCTCGCATTGTTCAAGGGAATTACGCCGGCCAAGCAACGTTTCCGTGAAGGACCTCGTAAGGCTTCACGGGAACCTGGTCCCGTCATGACGGTGATCTGCTCAATTGGATTCGTAATATTTGTCGCTGTCGGCCTAACGTTTTTGATTCGCAGCGGAATCGAGCACTCCCGCACAGTCACAACGCAGGACCAAGTTGACGCACTGGCCGATGCCTATATTGCGCAGTTGGAGAACAAAGAAGGTGACCTTGTGCCTGGTCCTTCTGGTCACCACGACGCTTGGGATAATGCAATCGTTTTGCAAGAGAATGATTTCGTCGTCGGAACCCAGGTGGTCGTTCGTTCGAATGGTCCGGACGGCCAGCCTAACTCTGGTGACGACATCGCAGCCGTTCGTTACCACAAGACGAATGCGAAAGAGATCCGAGACCATCTCGTCGATAAGGCAGTCGGAAAGTTTGAGAAATTCTTTGCCAAGGAAGCTGAAGAGAACCAAAATCAGGCCGAACTAGAACTACAGGAGCAGGTTCCCAACGCCAATGAACTTGCCGAGCATGAAGCGGCCGATGCACCGCTACCCGCTGAGCCAGATGCCGAGGCTCAGGACGAAAAGAAACAGGGCTGGAGGCTTCCCTCCATTAAGTTTGGCTCAGGCAAGAAGGACAAGTAGCCTGGATTTTGAGCGCATTGGCGATTCGCTTTCGTTAGAATTCGCTCATTGCTCTCATCTCGTCTGTTAACCCTCGCCCCATCGTGCTGCCATGCTGATCAACGCCTACTGCACGCATCGCAATCCGCCTGCGCTGGAATTCCCTCACGATTTGATCGGAAGCCGAGACCTTTCGGATCCGGAACTGGCCGAGCACCTAAATGGGTTAATCGGTTTCATCATGCAAGGTGGTGAGCGTGAGATGACGCAAACGCTGTATCACGTTTATCGCCATATCGAGCGTGTCAAGAATCACCTGAGCCTGGAAGTCGAAGACGATCACCTCGATGCGTTTGCCTCGTGGGCGTGGGACGCCAATGCGATTGTGTTTCTGCCCGATGGATCGGTGTGTGATCCCAACGGTAACGTGCTGGTTTCGCCGGAAGATGGTGGCAGCGATCCAGAAGCCCAGGTCCCCTACCCCGAAGACGCCCATCATCGCAAACAAGCGATTTCCCAGGATCTAAGTGACCTGAAGTTGCAGCCATACGAAGGGCTGCCCCCAGTGATTGGCGAGAACGAGGTCGACCTGAGATCGGCCAAAGAAGTGGCCCGCCGAGCGATCGCACTGATGGCGGTGGCGGTTCGAGCGGAAGGGCTGGCCTCGGGCGAACCGATTCCAGTCGCAGAAATTCGCGAACGTCTTCCCCAAGCCTTCGAGGTTTTTACGCCGGTCGAACAAGCATTCATGGATAACGATTCGCCAGACCAGCAGTCGGTCATCAATCATGCCTGGCGGTACGAGTGTTTGTTCGTCTTACAGTGGGCACTTGGACATTTCGACGAGCTTCATTTTCCTTCCGCGATCTGTGACGTGCCAGAAGTCGCAGGCGACATCCTGCACCGCGATCGAGACGAGATGATCGCCGAGGCCAAGCTGCGTCCGACGAAGGAAATCCTCGACGAAGTCGATCTGCACTTTCGCTTGCATTGGATTGCCCGTCAGGCGGACCAGAAAGGCCACCCAGCTCCAGCAGGACTCGACATCGGCGTGATTCAAGAACGCCGCGTCGCACTCAACTGGCTGATTCGATTCGAGAATGCCGACTGGGACGATGTCGACTGCCCGACGTAGACCGCGTTACTTGCCAGCACCCTGTTGCCTCAGCAACGTATCCAGCTCTTTAATCTTCTGTTGAATCTCAGGCCGTGGATCATTGATCAAATTGTTATTCTCGCTGGGGTCATCTACCAAATCGAAGAACTCGTCACAGCCTTCGTTATGGCTATTGCGTACGAGCTTGTAACGATCGGTCCGATAACATCGCAGCGAAGCGGTCGCGTAGTGGATCATATCATATTCGGCAAAGACGTCATTGTTCCACTTGTCCGGCTGCTCGCCCCGTAACAGCGGCAAGAGGCTACGCCCTTTCAGTTTCGGATCGGCATTCACATCGGCAACTTCCGCCAGTGTGGGGAACACATCGAGCGACGATGCGGTTCTCAAGACGACCGTACCAGGAGCCACGACACCGGGCCAACGCACGACGGCTGGAACGCGAAGAGATTCGTCATACAGGTTGGGGCGATACTTTTTGGAGATCACACGCACCCCGTTGTGATACTCACCAGGGGGCTGTTTCTTCGTCGCCCATAGGCCGTTCCCTTTGTGCCAGATTCCATGGTGCCCCATGTTGAATCCATGATCGGAAGTGAAAATCACGATGGTGTTCGCCGCCAGCTGGTTTTTATCCAACGCATCGAGCAGTCGCCCCAGGTTTCGGTCGACGCCTGACGTGCTGGCGAGATACTCGCGCATCATCTTCTTGACCCGCGTGATGTCGAGGCCGGGATAGTCTGGAATTGTCGGATCCAACTCGGCATAGGGCTTCCAATCTTCCGGCGCCACGGGAAGCCAGCGGCCATGGGGTGCCCTGGTGGCCAGGCAAAGAAAGAAGGGTCGATGCTTGTTTCGCTGGATGAAATCAATCGCCCGGTCAGTCAGGATATCGGTCGTCAGTCCCTCGAATTGGCGAACTTCTCCGTCTTCTTCCAGCGTGGGATTATCAGGCGTCGTTCCGCCACCAGTCAGTCCCATGAAGTAGTCAAACCCATGCTTCGTAGGATGAAACTTCTCATTGCCTGGTGCCGTCCAGTCTCCCAAGTGCCATTTGCCAACCAGTCCCGTGCGGTAGCCGGCTGATTGTAAAAGTTCTGCGATCGTCATCGTACTGTCCGGGTCCAAACGAACTTCGTCGTTGGGATCGTACAGCTTGTGCCCTGGCTGAGGAATGAAATCGGGAATCCCCAATTCGCTGGCATACCGCCCTGTCATGAACGATGCCCGAGCCGGACTACAAACGGGCGTCGTGCAAAAGAAGTTACGAAAAACAGCCCCTTCACTGGCGAGTCGATCGATGTTCGGTGTCGCCGCGGCGGGAACCTCGCGGTACTGTCCCGAGCGAACCGCCGAACCAAATGCCCACGGTGCTTGATCGTCGGTCAACACGATAATGATGTTCGGCTTCGCCGCCACGGCAGGCACGGCTGTGGTGATCGATAAAAAAGCTGCCAGAGCAGCGAAGATTGCTTTGGACATGGAAGAAGCTCAGTGCCTGGGAAATGCTGGTATCCCAGCAGTATACCAGCTCTCAATCGGGACTCAACTTTGCGCGAGGCACCTAGCCCAAGTCACCAATATCAAGCGACTTGCCGTAACGGGTGAGCACCATCCTCTGCAGCTTTTCCCACTTCGCGCCAGCCAGGTTCGGATCGGTATCGGTGATCGAAAACGCATCCTCGCGGGCTTTGGCCAGCAGCTCGCCATCGCGCTGTAGGTCCGCGATCCGAAGTGGAGGCATGCCGTGTTGCTTCCAGCCAAACAAGTCGCCGGGGCCGCGAAGCTTGAAGTCGACTTCGGCCAACTCGAACCCATCGGTTGTTCCGGCAAATGCTTCTAAACGTTCGCGCGAGGCATCAGTGGCCGGGTTGGCAAACACGCAAAGATAACCGGGATGCTTACCTCGACTGATTCGACCGCGAAGCTGATGGAGTTGGGCCAGCCCGAAGCGTTCGCCGCTCTCGATCGTCATGAGCACGGCATTGGCGACATCGACCCCCACTTCCACGACTGTCGTGGCGATCAAGACATCAATCTCGTGATTAGCAAAACGCTGCATCACGGCATCCTTTTCGGCCGGCGGCATGCGTCCGTGCAGCATCTCTAAACGAAACTCTTCCAGTTCGCCGTTGGCCAAATTCTCGAGCAGTTGCTCGACGCCACCAAGCGTGTCATCGCGGTTCGTTTCATCGACCAATGGCGCGATGACATACCCTTGCCGCCCTTCGCGCAGTTTCTTGCGAAAGAAGTCCCACCACTTGGCCCGCTGCTCATCGTCAGCAATATACGTGCTGATCGTCTGACGACCTGGCGGCGCGTTGCGAATGGTCGAGATATCGAGATCTCCGAACATCCCCAAGGCCACCGTGCGTGGAATCGGCGTGGCGGTCATCACCAGGTAGTGCGGATCATTGCCGGCACTTCGCAGCGCGGCACGTTGGCGAACGCCAAACTTATGCTGCTCGTCGATGATCACCAGGCCCAGCTTTTGGAACGTGATTTCGGTCGCAATGATCGCTTGCGTTCCGATTAACAGATCGATCTCACCCGCAGCGACATCCGCCAAAAGCTTAGAACGTTCCTTTTCGGTCAGCGAGCCTGTAAGTACTCCGATCCGAACCTTCGCATGACTTAACAGCTTGCTGAGCGTTCGAGCATGCTGTTTGGCTAAGACTTCCGTCGGAGCCATTAGGGCAGCCTGAGTTTTGGCAGCTACCGCGGCTAACATTGCGTAGACCGAGACCATTGTCTTGCCCGTCCCCACGTCCCCTTGCAGCAAGCGATTCATGGGAATCGTACGATTCAAATCGTGGCAGATCTCGTGGATCGCTTTGTTCTGGTCTTCGGTCAGCTCAAATGGAAGCAGCTTACGAATCCGTTCGTCGATGCGAAAATCGACGGGGATTGGCAGCGCACTCTTGCGCTCGTTGAGCTGATGCTTGCGCAGCGACATAGCCAGCTGCAGCACGAGCAGTTCCTGGTAGATAAACCGCTTCCGGGCAGCTTCCGTATCTTCACGCGAGTGGGGCCGATGAATCTTGTTCAGGGCATCGTGAATCGACAGCAGTTCGTGCTGTTTTAGAAACGAGTCCGGCAAGACTTCCTCTAGGTCACTCCCATACGTATCGAGCGCCGTATGGACCATCTTTCGCATCAACCCTTGGCGCACTCCTTCGGTCAGTGGGTAGATGGGAAGCAGCTTGCCACCTTCCGGCTGATCACCAGGCTCGACGATATCGACCACGGGGTGGGCCATCTCCCAGCGATTACCTTGTAGTCGAGGTCGACCCGATACGATCACGTGCTGCCCTTCCTGGAATCGCTTTCGCAGAAAAGGCTGATTAAACCAAACGCCGCGCACATAGGCTTGATTATCGCGGACGAGTACCCCCAGCACGCTGCGTCCTGGACCCGTTCCGCGGAAATCGACGTCTTCGATTACGCCGGTAATCGACGCCGGTTCATCTTCCTTCAGGTCATCGGCCGGGATGATATCCAGCAGGTCTTGGTAGTCACGTGGAAAGAAGAAGATGAGATCGAGGGCCGTGTAGAGCTGCAGCTTCGCCAGCCGCTCGGCACGCTGCGGTCCGACCCCTTTCAGGAACTGTACCGGCGTGCGAAGACGCTGGAGCGGAGTCGATTCGCGGCTGTCTGACATTCCGTCCTCACCAGGGCGATCCGTCGGGGGTTGATTATCGATAAGGCTGATAGGCCGCCACGGCCAATTCGTCAACACGATCATTTTCCGGGTGGCCACTGTGGCCAGCGACTCGGGTATATTTCACGCGATGCTTTTGCAGCTGTTCGTCCAGTTGTTTCCACAGGTCGTCATTCTTGACCGGCTTCCACTGCTTGCCTTCTTTGCGCTGCCAGTTGTTCTTCTTCCACTTGGGCATCCACTCGGTCATCCCTTTGCCGACGTAGACGCTATCGGTAAATAGCTCGATACTACACGCTCGGCTAAGGGTCTGCAGGCCTTGAATGACGGCCATCAACTCCATGCGATTGTTGGTCGTATCGCGTTCACCGCCTGACTTTTCCATCTCTTTGCCGGTGGATGGATGGCGCAAGATAAACGCCCAGCCGCCGGGGCCGGGGTTTCCACTACATGCCCCGTCCGTGAAAAGAAGAACCTCAGGCTCGAAGGTGGCCGCCATTCACTGCTCCCAATAGATCGTTCGCTAAACGAGCGATTATGTCCCGGGATGCGGTCGGGATAAAGCCCCACCTGGAAGATGACTAGTTTCTCGTTGTCGAATCGATCGTTTCCGGCGTTTCGACCTGGCGAGACCCTTGAATGCGGACAAAGTCGCCGTGCTTGGTCTTGGTGATCTCGTCGATACGTGACGTGAACGAATCTTCGCGAACGTCAGGACGATCTTCGATCACCCACGGGATGTCAACAAAAAACGTACTTCCCTTGCCCAGTTCGCTCTCGGCTCGTACGGTTCCGCCCAGCAGCTGGCATAGCTCGCGGACGATCGATAAGCCGAGGCCGGTACCAGAGTACTCGCGTGTCAGCGTGTCCCCTTGCGAGGCGGTCCCTTGGCGGAACTTCTCGAAGATGATCTCGCGATCCTCTTCCGCGATACCCACACCGGTGTCGCTTACGGAAAGCTCAAGACGATTGTTGATGCGATTCGCTTTGACAACAATGCGTCCCCCTTCCGGCGTGAACTTGATCGCATTGGAAAGCAAGTTGGTCAAGATCTGCTGGAACTTCGATTGATCCTGCAGCGCCGGCTCTTCATTGGGATCGACGTGACAGGTCAGATCGATGTTCTTTTCTTCCGTAAGCGAGCGAACCATATCACAGGCGCCGCTAACCACCGAAGCAACCGAAAATCGTGACGGGCGGACTTCCATGCGACCGCTTTCGACCTTTGCCAGGTCGAGAATGTCGTTGATCATGTCCAGCAGCAAACGACCTGACTTCTGGATGTTCTCGACGTACCGTTTCTGTTTGTCGTTCAGGCTGTCGATACCACGCAGCACATCCGAGAAACCGAGAATACTATTGAGCGGCGTCCGCAGTTCGTGGCTCATGCTTGCCAGGAAGTCGCTCTTCAAGCAGTTCATCTCGTACAACTGCATATTGGCCTGAGCCAGTTGATCGACCTTGCCGTCGAGATCTCGGTTAACGTAGGTCAACTTGTTCTGGGCATCGATCAAGTGAGCAAGCATGCGGTTGAAGGAAGTTGCCAGGTCTTCGAATTCATCGCCGGTGTAGATCTCGGCCCGCACGTCCATGTGACCTTGGCTCACCTCGTCACTCACGTCACGCAGGTGAGTCAGTGGTTTCACGATGATGTAACGCACGATCAGGTACAACGCGATCATGGAAAGCGCGACCGTGATAATAGCCGTGGCTAGAAGGTAGGCCCGGTTCTTCGTCAGCGCGATCTGCGTGATCTCGTCGTCCTTAACGATCTTGATCACATTGAACGGCAGTTCATTTTCAAGCGGGAAGCCTGTGGTCGAGACGGCCAGTTCCAGGTTCGTATTGTGACAGGCAACCGTGCAGTTTCGCTTCCAATAGATCGGCTGATAATAAATGTACTTTTGCCGTTCCGCATCGTAGAAAGCTTCTGAGGCTGGCGAATAGGCGATCGTGTCTTCGTCGTTGTCAGCGTCACCACGCCCCAGTTCGACGAATTCATCAGTCGTCTCTTGGGTACTGATACCGGGCGTGCTAAGGAACTTCTCGAGGATATCCTTATCACGCGTTTGTTGAATCTCTTTCAAACGCCGCAGGATCTCGGCTTCCTCTTCGTTAGCCGGCAGAAGGATGCGTTCCTCGGGTCGACTGGTCGCCGCCAATTTGCGGTCAGCCGGATCGAGGGTCATCACTTCCCAGTCGTACTTCATGTACTCCAGTTCGAGGCCCGTATCACGTACGTGCTCGTCCCATCCTTCCGGATTCTTTTGGGCCTGGGCGTCATGCTTCCAGTGGATCTTCATCAGAACCGCATCAACCAGGTGCCGCCCGGTGCTCAAATTATTGTTGTGCACCAACTGTTCGGTCGATTGCCCATACCACCAGAAGCTGCCGGTAATCAGCAGCAACAGGCATGTTCCGTACAGAAAGCGGCACTTTCGTTCGAGATTGGTCTCGCCGAGGACGCGCTTAATGGAACGATACGACATGGGATGTTTTCAGTGTTCAGTTTTTAGTGCAAGAGCCAGAAGTGGCCCAAACACGGCTGGAAACAGCAACTTTTGAATTCTAGGACTTTCGCTCAACTGAAACTACCCAGATTTCCATAGTTGGCCTACATCATGTCGATTGGATCGACATCGGCAATCCACAAGACATCCTCCGGAACGGCTACCTTTTCGCGACATCGGAGCACGGCCGCACGCATTAACAGTCGATCGAAACTGTGCAGTAGCAAGTGATAGCGGTAATTCCCACGCAGCTTTTCGATGGGGGCCGGAGCAGGCCCTTGCTGCGAGATGTCGCCCCCCTGCTCTTGGGCGAAACGAGCCAGCTCTTCGGAAATCTGCTGCATGAACAGTTCCACGGACGGCTGCGATGGACCGCGAGCAATGATCCGAACCATGTGCGCAAAAGGTGTCATCTGAAAGTCGCGGCGAAATGGCAGCTCTCGCTCGGCAAACAGGGCGTAATCATGCCGTGTCGCTGCTTCGATCGCGGGGTGATCTGGGCTTAGCGTCTGCACCAGGACTTCCCCCCCCAGGTCGCCTCGGCCGGTTCTCCCAGCCACTTGGGTGATCAATTGAAACGTCCGCTCGCCAGCACGGACATCGGGAAAGTGCAGTGCCGTATCGGCGTTGATCACACCCACCAGCGTCACATTCGGGAAGTCCAACCCCTTGGCGATCATCTGGGTGCCGACCAGGATCTTCACTTCGCGATTGCGAAAACGCTCGAGCGCGGCTTCATGCGAGCCAGGCTTCTTCATTGTGTCGGAGTCCATCCGAATGATCGGGTATGAGCCGAACTTCGACTTGACTTCCTGTTCCAGCTTTTGAGTACCGATCCCGGAAAAGCGGATTCCACTATAACGACACGTGGGCACAGGGCAGACACGTGGGGCCGAGCTGCGGTAGTCGCAGTAATGACAAACGGTGCTGCCGTCGGTGATATGATGCGTCAGCGGAATCTCGCAATGAGGGCACTCCACCAGGTGACCACACGCGGGGCACTGAATGTGCGTACTGTGCCCTCGACGATTGAGCAGCAGGATAATCTGTCCATCTTGTTCGAGAGTTCGCTTCATCGAGTGATAAAGCTGACGGCTGATCGCACCGCGAAAGCTAGTCGTCTTGTCGTATCGCATGTCGACGGTACGCACCGCCGGCAGTGGCCGATTCCCAATCCGATGCGGCATCGAGATCAACGCGTACTCACCTTGCTGAGCACGATAGTACGTCTCCAGCGAAGGAGTCGCCGTGCCGAGAATCAGCGGGATCTTCTCGTATTCGGCCCGCTTGGCAGCGACCTCTCGAGCATGGTACCTAGGCACCGAGTCTTGCTTGAACGAGCTGTCGTGTTCTTCATCCAGGATGATCATTCCCAGTTGAGGTGTCGGTGCAAACACCGCACTGCGTGCCCCGACCACCACGTTCACGATGCCTGAAGCAATTCGTTTCCACTGCCAGTGCCGCTCGACGTCACTCATATGACTGTGCAGTACAGCAATCCGATCGAAGCGCGAAGCGAAACGCTGTTTGGTTTGGGGCGTGAGACTGATTTCCGGAACCAGGACGATCGCCTGCTTCCCTTGATCGATCACATGTTGAATGGCCTGAATGTAGACCTCAGTCTTTCCACTGCCGGTCACGCCATGCAGCAGGATGGGCTTCGGCTCAGGTGCATTGACCTGGGCGAGGATCGTCTTGAGTGCGGAAGCCTGAACCTCGTTCAACGTCTTAGCCGGTTCGCGTTCGATATCAATGTCGTCGAAGTGGGCGTGACTGACGCGGCGGACTTCCGACGTAATGAGCTTCTTCTTGCGTAGCCCGGTGATGGGTGCTTGAGTACAGCGGCACTTGTCGGCTAGGTCTCCCGGCGTCATCGGCTTACTGGATGCGGCCAGCGTCGTCAGCACGTGATGTTGCTTCTCAGGCAGCTTGATCGTCGCGATGCGGGCAGCCACTTCGCGGGGAACACTCAGTAGCGTCACTTCGCGTGTGCCTGCGTTGCCGCGCACAGCGGCGGGAATCACGGCGTCGAGCACCTGTCCCCAACTAGCCAAGTAGTACTCGGCCATCCATTGGGTCATCTTCAGCATCTGCGAAGAAAGCAACGTCTGCTGATCAAGGGCCGACAGCACGTACTTCAGCTTGCGACGACCATACTCCTTCCGCTCGACAGCCACGCAGTACGCCATCACGCGGCGATTGGATCGACCTAGTGGGACGTAGACCCGGCGGCCAGGCAAGACTTCGCCGACCAACTCATCAGGCACCAAGTAATCGAAGGTCTGCTCAGGCCCGGTCGACATCACGACTGAGGCCACCAGCCCTGTTTGAGCATCGTCCTGCTCCCAGGGGGTCGAATCGTCGCCGAAAAGTCCTTTTTGATTCTTCACAAAAACTCGAAATGCTGGTGGTCCAAGCGTTCATCCTGGCCAATTGTGCCCCGGACCGATACGATAGCAGTTTGAAGGCGACCTTCCCACCACGCCGAAGATCGGCCCGAAGCGAAAGGGGGAGTACCATGCGACTGGGAATTTACGGGGGTTCGTTTTCCCCAATTCACAACGGTCATTTGCTTCTTGCAGAATCGTGTCGCGAACAGTGCGCCTTGGACGAAGTTTGGTTCTTGCCTGCGGCCACCAATCCACTCAAGCAAGATGGCGTGCTGGCCTCCGATGCTCATCGCGTGGCAATGATCGAACTAGCCATCGCCGGTAACCATGCATTCAAATGCAGTCCCATCGAGTTGGAACGCGGTGGACTTAGTTATACCGTCGATACACTTCGAGATTTGCAGAAAATCGTTCCGCAGGCCGAGTTATTCTTACTGGTTGGCGGCGACTCGTTCGCTTCGCTCTTTCACTGGCACAAGATTGACGAGATCTGCGAACTGGCAACCATTTGCACGGTGGGCCGGCCTGGCAGCGACTTAAGCGACTGGGGACAACTGCCGGAAGTCCTAAATGACGATCAGATGACACACATCAAGCAGCACTTCGTCGAAATGCCACTGATTGGCCTATCCAGCACCGACATCCGTGGGCGAATTGCTAGCGGCAGATCGATCCGCTACATGGTGCCGCGTAGTGTCGAGAAGTATATCGAAACGCAGCACGTCTTCCACAAACAAGTGGCGTCAACTTAGATCGCTACGTGAATCACGCAGCTCGGCGACGACCCAAAACCTGACCGAGTTGCGGCGTCAGAGGCGTTTGCTCGAGGGAAGGATCACTCTTAAGCGCTTCCAGTACTTGGTCCAGCTGCTCGAGCGAGGACAAGCTCAGGTCGAGGAAGATCCATCGTTTGCCGGCGATTTCGCAGACGCCTCCGCCTTGGCCGTCGAGCCATTCACGGCGAATCTGGTATCCCAATTCTTGAGCGGTAGCGATGGCCTGGTCGAGTAGATCGAGGGTGTGCATCCTTGCGAACTCCGATGATCTAGGTAATTTGCATGAGCAACCATAAAGGTTACCGGTTCTTTCGCCGGGAATTGTAGCGGTCAAAGGGGGATCGACGATAGACATATTACGGGCCAGCGCGATCAGGCCATCGAATTCGTCGAAAGGATTCTGCGATTTCGATCGATGCCAGCTGCTAGCTCGTCCGCTCACAAGTCGCGACTAACCATGGAAGCAGGGTCAAGGATGAACCACTCGCAATCCCCCTCAGATGCTTCGCTGATTGAACGTCAGGCGAAGGAAATCGAAATCTTGAAGCGCCGTTTGCTCGAAGCGCAAAAACTGACCGCGATGGGGGAACTCGTCAGTACGACGACGCACGAATTCAACAACGTGCTGATGGCCGTGATCAACTACGCCCGCATGGGGCTGCGTCATCAGGACGAGCAAACCCGCAACAACTGCTTTGAAAAGATCGCAGCCGCCGGGGACCGAGCCGCCAAGATCACGACCGGTGTGCTGGCGATGGCCAAGAACCGTGGCGACCGCATGGAGCCAACCGACCTGTCGAAAATCGTCGACGACACCATCGTGCTGCTCGAGCGGGAACTTCGCAAATATCGCATCGAATTAGAATTTCAAAACGAGAACGCTCCCCTGGCAATGGCCAACGGGAACCAGATTCAGCAGGTCCTGTTGAACCTGATGATCAATGCTCGCCAGGCGATGCCTCACGGCGGACGGCTGATCCTGAAGCTTTCGTACGACAAAGCGAATGACACGGTCGACCTGTTGGTACGCGATCACGGCACCGGCATTCCGACCGATCAACTGCCGCATATCTTTGATGCGTTCTACACGACCAAAACAGGTCCCGATGAAACGGGCAAAGGGGGAACCGGGATCGGTTTGGCCGCTTGCCGCGACATCATCGAAGCCCACCAAGGCAAGATCCGCGTGCAAAGCACCGTGGGGATGGGAACCGCCTTCACGATCCGAATTCCGGCCGCTGCCGTGAACCCTACGCCGACCTCAACTGTCTCCAGCGGCGTACCGATCGCAGGCAGCGAAATGCTTCCCACGTCGCCTGTGAGGCACTAAGCAAGTTTGATGCTTCATGGCAAGTTCATGAAATTCGGACTTGTCACAAACGAAAACGCGCACATAATAACCGATATGAACAGCTGGCAGTTTACTTTTGGATTCTACTTTCCCTACTTTCCGAGTAGGGCCGAGGATTCTGTGTAAACTGCTAACTGCAAAACGCGAGAACTCCAAAAGCCCTGAATCGGAAAGCGATTCAGGGCTTTTTTTGTTTCTATTGCCAACTTTAAGACCTGACACCTCACCAAACTAAAGCCTGGGAAGAGAAAGCAATGATCATCGTTATGAAACGGGACGCCACCGGCGACATGATTCAACATGCCGCCGAAAAAGTCGAGAAATTAGGGCTCAAAGCCCACGTCATCGAAGGGACTGAAAGGACCGTGATCGCCGCAATTGGCGACAAACGCGAAGAAATGCGGGAGTCGTTCGAGACCGTCACAGGTGTCTCGAAGGTCGTACCGATCCTGGCCCCTTACAAGGTCGCCAGTCGCGAAGTGAAGCCAGAGCCAACGCTCGTCAAAGCCGGTAGCCTGGAAGTCGGCAACGGCAAGTGCGGCGTCATCGCGGGTCCCTGTAGCGTGGAAAGCGAAGACCAGATTGTCCAGACTGCCAAAGCAGTGAAAGCCGCAGGAGCCACGGCGCTGCGTGGGGGAGCGTTCAAGCCACGCACGAGCCCTTATTCCTTCCAGGGTCTGAAAGAAGATGGCCTGAAGATGCTGGCCACAGCACGCGAAGAAACCGGCCTGGCCGTTGTCACGGAAGTGGTCGCGTCGGAAGACGTTAAGCTGGTTGCCAAGTATGCTGACGTATTGCAAATCGGTGCCCGCAACATGCAGAACTACCGCCTTTTAGAAGAGGTGGGCCGGGTCGATCGAGCCGTACTGCTCAAGCGTGGACCTTCCGCTACCATCGACGAACTGCTTCTGGCTGCCGAATACATTCTCAACGAAGGCAACAGCCGCGTCATGCTGTGCGAACGCGGGATTCGCACCTTCGAGTCGCACACGCGGTTCACGCTTCCTCTGGCTACGGTGACTTACCTTCATCAGAAGACGCACCTCCCGGTGGTCATCGATCCTAGCCACGGCACCGGCCATGCTTCCCTGGTCCCCGACATGTGCGTTGCCAGCGTGGCAATCGGCGCTGACGGCATCATCGTGGAAGTGCATCCCGAGCCTGACGAAGCCATGAGTGACGGCTATCAATCGCTTGATCTGCCTACCTTCGCGGAAACGATGAAACGCTGCCGCGCGGTGGCAAATGCCGTGGGAATTCAGTGCGGTGCCGACGTGTAGGCCAAGAGGTGTCCAGGCTTGTGGACGATGGAAGATCTCCGTTTAGTTGGAGATCTTCCTTTGCAGAGCGAACTGAAGCCGCTGATGATCGTCTTTCGACAGAAGGGCAATCAGGTGTTTACTGACGGGATCGTACTGCAAATCGCCGTAGCCTGTTTTACGAAGATCACTCAGTTCGCGTTTGGCATTGTTAATCAGTGCCGCAGCTTCCGACTTACCCAGCTGAAGCTTGCTCACATCGTAGAACTCCAGCCAAGGCATGATAGGCGTAGTACGCGAGCTGACCAGTTGAACCGTCGTGGCATTGATCGGTAGCGTTTCCAGTTTCCAGGCTTGGCAGAACTGCTCGAGCGCCTGCTGAGTGGTAACGCCGGGTGCCGTTAATGTCACCGGTGTGGCTGGACCGAGCTTGTTCATCGCCAAAGAGTCCCAATCGCACAAAATGGTCAGACCACTCTTCTTCTCAAGTTGATCGACCACTTTGTAAAACGGCGTCGGCACGACAATTTGCAGCTTCACATCTTTTTGCAGTGCCGGCGATAGCTGATCGCTACGCAGGGTCAGGTCGAACAACTCTTTCGAGAAACTACTACGCTGCGGAAGTCCGCGAGCAATTCGTAGCTTTTCCAAAAAGACCACTGCTTTGAAGTGCGCCACTTCGCTTTGCGTGATCATGATCTTTCCTGGATCGATACGATAAAGGCCGTCCCCGCGGGATTGCTTCCAGGAAAGGGGCTCGACCAGGTGTGTCATGAGGTAGGCGATGTCGGCAACTTCTTGCTGATTCGCGGCCAAGTCATCAACCAACAACTGGGCCACGCGTTTGTGGCCATCCAATGGCTGCGTGATACGTAGCCGGGCACTCTTATCGGTCGCTTGAATCTCGAGACCGAACGGACGGACAGCCGAATTCAAAATACCTTCGATCGATGTCTGCGTCTGTTTGACGGAGATGGGCGTCTTGGCATTGATGTCGGCCGATGCCAACGCGATTGGATCGAGCGTGACCGGCACGGTGCTCATCTGCGTCACAAAGGAAGCAAACTCATTGAGCGGCATGTTGTCGAATTCAATCCGCACAATCGGATCGCCCAGCCGTTGAGCGACATCCACCTCCGGAATCGGAGGCACAAGTTCCGGTGCCGTCGAAACATCGACTTGCGGCATGGCTGGCATAGCATCCGCAGGTCCAGGATTGGTACTGGCGGATTGCTCGAAGGCTTCTGAATCGAAAACAGGGAACGCCTCGCCAAACACTTCATACAGTGGGTCGTCCTTGAGTTCCAGAATCGAAGGCTTGGCGTCGGCGACCTTCGGCTTGCCATCGTCAGTGGTCGGCATCTCTTCCGTCGGATTTCCGGCAGGCGTTGTCCCTGGAGGATCGTCGAACAGGAACGGATTCTCTTCGCTGGGCATCATCGGCTCAGTCGACTCTTCGGCAGTTGCCTCCGGTAAGGTCTTCTCTTCTGCTGGAGACTCCTCGGTGGCAGGTTCCGACTCGACCGGTTCTTTGGCTGGTTCTTCCGGCGTGGGCTGCGGCGTTTCTTCGACAGGAGTCGGTTCTTTCTCGGCAGGTGGTTCTTCCTCTGCCGGCGACTCGAACTGGGCTACCTGGGTCGGTTCTGGCTCTTCCGGAACGACAGGCGCCGGTTGATCATTTCCCGAAAAGACGGCGTACCCAATTACCGCGAATGTTACGATGGCCATGACCGACGTCCCGCCGATCAGGGCCATATTCCGCATCTTGCTGACCGAAGCACTATCGGAAAAACGGTTGACCTCGGCCGTTGCTGCTTCGGCAGGCTCGGCACTGGGCGAAGTCGGTACCGTTTCTTCGGCTGCCGGCGAACCGGCTAACATCTCGTCAAGATTATCGAATGCCGCATCCGAGCTAGAAACCTCAGTCGGGGTTGGCTCAGGTGTCGGCGTCTCTGGTGCGGGAGTTTCCGGAGCAGGAGCTTCTGGCTGAGATGCAATCGGCGCAGCGACAGGTGCGGCCTTCGACTTCGACTTATCCGTCGATCCAGGCGAATCGGGCGCGGCGATCTCGACCATACTTCCACACTTCGGACAGTTGACAATCTGACCGATGAGCGAACGGCTGGTCACCTTCAGGCGAGCAGCACAGGTCGGGCATTGAACTCGGAATAGGGTCACGCGATTACTCTTGCACAAGAAGAGGCTATGGGATCTTAAACACGTCAGGCAACGTGTAGTTGTTCTTTTGCGCGGCTGCGCGGGTAGTGACTACCAGCTTCTTTTCTTCGTCAGGACCATCCATGGGGTGAATAACGTAAATCAGTTTCTGTACTTCTGAATTCGCACCCGGCGAAGGCTCGGGATTGGCTCGCACCAGCAGTTGAGCAAGGATGTCACCGACCGGTTTGTTGTCGTGCGTGAATTCCTTGATTTCTTTATTCCGGGTGATGCCGTCCAGCTGCAGGTCGCCTCCCTTGATATCGATTGGAATGCCTGCTTCCTCGCCAATATCACGCAGCGCGAATTCGAGCGAATTCTGCGGGAATGAAATGCTCATCTTGCTGGCCAGCTTCTCTTCGATCGTCTCGGGAGTCTTGGCTGCTGGCATCGGAGCGCCGCTGGCCGGACCGGCAGCACCGGTCGTGTTGGCGGCGAGCATCAACTCGGCACCGGCGACCATGTTTTGACCGGCAGCCGAAGGAAGCATGATGTTGACGACCGCCTGGTTGGCGTCCACGCCGGTTCGCGATTGCTGGTAAGCATACTGAACCATGTTCGGGAAGCGAGAAGCCAGTCGACGCCAGTAGGGCGTAGGATTCAGCGAGGGCACAGCATCTTCCAGCTTGCGTGAAACGCCGTTGATCTTCTCTTTTACCGAATTCGCCAGGCTTGGTGGATCCAAACTGAGCGATCCCATGCACCGCATCTCAAGGTACAGGTTTTGCCCCAGATGCCCACTCACGAGAACCGCCCGGATGCCTTCGCCCAGGAAGTCCTTGACACCAGCAGAACCAGCTGCGAGTTCCCCTCGCATCACTTGGCTACCTGACGATGCCAGGAACTGCGGTTCGACCAGCAGGCTCACCGTTTGTTGATCGTCCGATTCACGTCGGAGCTGTTCCAATTCACGCGTCAGCTGAGGTGCGGCAACGCCCCGCTGGACAATGGCCTCGACGACGGCCTTCGAGCCGGCAACAAACTGGCTATCTTCCTTCCCCGGCATCGGCATGACAGTCCAGCCTTTAACTTCGTACATCGCAGGGATGCCACTGCCGGAAGGATTAGGATTACCCCACAGAGAAAGCAGGTTGGTTCCTCCTTTGAGCTTCGCAACCAGACAAGGAGGTCCCCCAGCGGTCGAAGGACCGAAGCTGACCGTGAGCGTCTCGAGTTGTTCGAAGCGGACGCCCAACTCCCCTTCTAGCTGCTCGCGCAACGCAGCGAAGTCTGGTCCCATGGCCCGCAGAATCCGGTCTCCTTCGGGATTGCCGGTCAGGTCGCTCGCTCGCACGACTAGCGCCAGGCGGGTATCACTTGGGACGCCAGTCAAGTCGATTGGCTGGCCATCGGTCGGCGAAGCCCACAATGTTTGGCCATCGTCTTGCACCAGTTGCGGTCCGGTTGGTGTTGCAGGCGGTGGATTGTTACCGGGAGTCGGTTCGACCGGAGGTGTATCTGGGTTTTCTTCGGGCGGATTTTCGACCTGCTCGCCATTGTCGGCGATGTCATCACCCGGGAAGAGGATTCCATAGCCATAAATTCCGCCCACAAGCGCCGCGATCGCCATCACACCCAACACAACCAAGCTGGTGATCTTTCGCTGCAACTTGCGTTTGCGAATACGTTCGGTCAAAGCGGTCGCACGACTGGTTCCTCCCTCTTGGGCTGGCTGAGCCGCAGGGACTGCGGTGGCCACTGCTGCTTGAGGAACCGCGACCGGCACTGCCGGTTGAGCAACGACCGGCTGAGGTGGCCCCGCTTGCGGTGGTGCAGCCCCAGGGAACGGAGCTGCCGCAGGCGGTACAGGCTGGGGAACAGGTGCCGCTGCCGGGGCCTGACCGGGAAAGGGAACTGCTGCCGCTGGTGGTACCGCGGCAGGTGCAGCCGACGGCGCTGCGGCATCATTGGCATTGGCGGTCAGAAACTGCAGGTAGCTGCCCATCGTCGGCAGAGCATCAGCGATCGGAGGTGAAAGCTGGCCGGCATCGACAAACGGTCGGAGTGCCTCGGCAACGTCCTGCGCACTTTGGTAGCGACCACCAGGGTTCTTGGCCAACAGATACTGGATGACCTGCATCAAGTTGCCCGGAATGAACGGCGGCGAAGGAACCTGGCTACTGGCGTGCTGCTGAAGTCGTTCGGTAATGCTTCCCTCGACAAACGGCTTGCCGGTCAGCAGGTCGAACAGGATCGCACCCAACGCATACAGATCGCTTAGCTTGGTAGGGGCGGTGCCCGCTTGCTGGAGTTCTGGTGCGGCGACATCCGCCAATGCGTTTAAGCGTTCGGCTTGCGCTTCATCCGCCCATGGAATCGCTTCCACTGGACGCACCGGCAGATGCAACAGCTTGAGGTTGCCGGTTGGTTCCAGCCAAAGTTGGTTCATGGTCAGGTCGCCAAAGACCATACCCTGGCTGTGGACCTGCGTGGCACCAAGGGCCGCCTGGCGAACCAAGCGAGCGCAGTCAGGCGTCGGAATCGGTACTCCGTCACCGGGACGGCTTTCGGCTAACAGGTTGCCATCGAGTTGTTCGGTGATCAGGTAGCTGCGTTTGGCTCCCTGACGCAAGTGAAAGCAGCGAATCAGATGAGGATGCGGCACAGACGATCGCAGCTTGCACATCTGCTGAACGATCGGGAAGCGGACGGTATCTTCCTGGATTTCAGGGGCAATCGGATGCAGCCACACGGGATGCCCGGATGCGGTGTGCTTTCCGGCGTAGGTTCCTTGCAGCGGCCCTTCTTCCAATCGATCGGTGATTTGATATTCACCGATGTTGATGGCTTTCGCACGACCAGCCAATAGCACGCGAGCCTGATACGTGGTGAGGTGCCCACCTTTGACCAGCCAGGTAGCGAGTGCCCTGGCATCGCCATTCTTGGACGTCTGCTGATATTGATCATGCAGCGGCTTACAGGCCTCTTTGGTCATTAGGCCTGATTCGAGAACCAGCTTCCAGAAGTCGTTCGTCTTGGTAACTTGCATGCTTGTTTGCGATCAGTCTCGGTTGTTCCATTGCGACGCGGACCGCACGGCTGCCCCTCGCCCACCAGTACGGCATCTGGACTAGACTGCTTCCAGTGGGCGTAAACCGTTTTCCGTCAACCTATTAGTGTACCGCGCACGCTGCTCGAAGAGCAAAACTTCGGTCAGGTTTTCACGGCTTGTCCGATAGAAGCCTGAATGCCCCGAAATACCCGAACAAGCGTCAGAATCGTGCGGCCAAAATGGCTTGCTCACGATGCCCTTCCGTCCTCAGTCGCCGCAATGGCAACTACGCCATAGCGGGCAGCGTTTGTTTGATAACATCAATCGCTGCATCGACTTGCAGCATGGAGACGTCTAAATGGGTTACCATGCGTATCTTCTGGGGGGCAACCGAGAGGACTTCGACGCCCCGCTCCGAGAACGCGGCTTGAAGCTGTGCGGCGGTGCCCAACTCCGGATCGATACTGAAGATCACGATGTTTGTCTCGACCGGGTCGACATCCAGCGAGAGCCCCTCGGTCTGGCGGACGGCCTCCGCCAACTTAGCGGCCTTTTCATGATCTTCCGACAATCGTGCGACGTTGTTCTGCAATGCATACAAGGCACCGGCCGCGATGATTCCGGACTGACGCATCCCGCCGCCAAACAGCTTGCGGGCTCGCTTTGCCTCCTTGATGAAGTCCGCCGGCCCGGCCAACGCACTGCCGACTGGCGCCCCCAGCCCTTTGCTAAAGCAGACGCTGACGCTGTCGAACATCGCACTCCAGTCGGCCACCGAGATGCCTGTGGCCGCTGCCGCATTGAAAAGACGAGCTCCATCGAGGTGCGTCTTCAAGCCGCCAACCTTCGCCCAGTCGGTGATCTTCTGAACGGTCTCAAACGGCTGGACTTTGCCGGAACCACGATTGTGGGTGTTCTCCAGGCAGACCAGCTTCGTCCGCACCAGGTGATCATTTTCAGGCCGGATCTTTCCCTCGAACTGCTCTAGCTGCAAGACTCCGTTCTCGCCGGGCAGCGTGCGAGCCACCACGCCGCTTAGCTGCGCGAAGGCTGCCTGTTCGTAGTTGTAGACGTGGCAGTTTTCCTCGCATAAAAATTCGTCGCCAGGCTGACAGTGCAAGCGGATCGCAATCTGATTGGTCATGCTTCCCGACGGCATGTAGATCGCGGCTTCTTTGCCGAGCATCTCAGCGGTGAGTTTCTCGAGCCGCTCGGTCGTCGGATCGATATCGATGACAGCGTCGCCCACTTCGGCCTGGGCCATGAATTGCCGCATGGCGGGACTGGGCTGGGTAACCGTATCACTGCGAAGATCAATGGGATAAGTCATGGCGAGTTGGGGTAACCTTCGAAGGTGGGATGAAAAAGCCTCTCTACATTTTGCAGAGAGGCTTCGTGAGTGCCAAGGATATTATCAGAATTCGATTGTGGTCCTAGTCCTTCGGAAACTGGATCGGATTTCCATCGCTGCGCTGGAACCAGTTCTTCAGGAAGTCGGCACTGGCATTCTTGCTGATGAAACGGATGCTTGCGTCACAGCAAAGACCGTTGAATCCACCCGGCTGAGCTTCACCCAGCGATTTCCAAACGTTCATCAGGTCGACTTCCAGATCGCTTGGTTTGGTCCAGATGACGGCGTCTTCGTCGTTGACTTCGACAAGCATCGCGGTGTTGGATGTGCCGTCGGTGATATTGTAAAGCCCAAGTCCTTTCGTGAACTTCTCCCCTGCTGGGGTCGGCTTGGGGTTTGGCTGGAAGACCATTTCTTTCCCGACAGGTACCAGGTAGGTCGTGTATCCCTCGGGTGCCGTGCTATTGGCACGACGATAAATCTCCGGCATTTGCTTGATGAACTGCTTGTTATGTTCGCTGTCCCAAGGTTCATCCATACGAAACTGTTCAAACATCGCGTTTTGCTCGATGAACGGCAAAATCATCACACGCCACGAAAGAAGTGGCTTTCCTTCAGCATCTGTTTTCGCGTAAGCCGGAAGTCCACCAAACGTGTCATGGAAGTTGTACATCGCGATGCCAATCTGCTTCATGTTATTGGTCGATTGCACACGACGGGCGGCTCCTCTAGCCGCTTGAACGGCCGGCAATAACAGAGCGACCAGGATACCGATCACCGCGACATTCGCGCCCATGATGCTTTCATCGTCTTGTTCAAACTTCAAGACAAGCGAGTTGCCTTCCTTCTTTGGGCGAAGCGCGTCGATCATGCTTTCCGAAACGCGAACCTGGTAACGTCCCATCGCCGCTTCAACTTCGTCTTCGCTTCGCACGAGCTTGTCGGCTTCCGACAGCATGGTCTGCTTTGCCAGTTCTAGGCCAAAGCCAATCATGTCATCCAGACGCCCGGCGGCCGCCTCGTCAACGCCGTTGATCTTCAGTGTCGCAGCCAACTTGCCGGTGCAGTGGCAACTCAGCGTAATCGACTCGGTATAGTTGGGTACCTGCTTGTACATGGTGAACGGTGGGGGAATCTCTTGTTGCGACAGCATCCCATTAAGTTGACCGCGAATTGGTTCCATGTTGAATGCGATGTAACCATCCGCACCGTCATTGGCTGCGGCCAAGATTTGGGCAGGCTTGGTCAGCTCGGCATTCGGACCGTTTTCAACGATCTCGCCCATCACTCCGAGCGAACCCAGCATGAAGCTATGTTCGTCCAGCATATGAGCGGCCATGTAATCGAACGGGTAGGCATCGGTGTAAAAGGCTTTGCCTTTGAGTCCGGGAAAGAAATCTTTGATGTCCTCTTCCTCGGCCATGCCTTCGACCAATTCCTCGATCCCGGCAAAGAAGGTCTCTTCTTTGAGCGTTTCAGATGTCTTAATCACCGAGAACATGTCAGGCTGTGGAAAATCAGGCGACGGAGGTGTGATCACGAACGTAATCGACGTGATCTTCATGGGATCGAAGCCCAAATACTTCTTACCGAACGCTTCCGCGACTTCGACCGGATAGGCCTTCACCATCGGATTGGTTAGAAATCGATCGGCTTGCACAAACCCGATGCCGACCGCGTTTGCCGGAACATAGCTCAAGCCCGGAAGCGTTTCTTCGGTAGCCGGGGTAGCAGCCTCCTGAGCCATCAACAACTGCGGCGGAAAAGCCATCGTTGCCGTTAAAAAGCCGATCAAAAGGGCACTTAGTACGTGTCTCATGGTTACTTCGCCTCCGCGCTTGCCATGTTGCCAATAGATAAGAATCGCTCCACGAAACGTTGGTTATAAACCTATCTGAAGGGGCCTTCGAGCGCTTTTTGATGAAGTTTTTACGGCCTTCGCTCTGCTTAACAGCACTATGCCATCTAGCCACTGGCACGTACGATGAAGAATTCCACTGACTTTGCCAGGGTGCTTAAGCGCGTGAATCCATCCAATCCCCTCCAACTTCTGGCCACCACGGCGTTTGGCATCGAGGCCGTCACGGCCCGCGAACTGCAAACACTAGGCTACGAAACCGAGATCCTCGGTTCCGGTCGCGTTCGCTTCGGCGGCAATTACACCGACGCGATGAAGGCGAATCTGCACCTGCGGACGGCCGATCGTGTGTTGGTTGAAGTGGCCCAGATTCCCGCCGGCGATTTCGATGCTTTGTTCGAGGGTGTCAAAGCGCTGCCGTGGGAAACCTTCATCGATGCCGAAGGGGCTTTCCCAGTAAAAGGACGCAGCTACCAATCGCAGCTTACCAGTGTCCCCGCCATTCAACGCGCCACCAAAAGAGCCATCGTCGAGCGGCTTCAATCGGCCTATGGCGAGAAGCTGCCGGAATCGGGCGCGACCTATACCGTGGACGTGGCCATCGCCAAGGATGTCGCCACGCTGACGATCGACACCTCAGGTGCAGGGCTCACACGGCGTGGCTATTTGGATTCCGAGCGACGCTCGCCCATGAAACCGACGCTTGCCGCGGCCCTGATCCAGCTAAGCCACTGGAATCGCGAGCGACCACTGGTTGATCCTTTCTGTGGAAGTGGCGTCCTGCTGATCGAAGCGGCGATGATCGGTCGTAATATGGCGCCTGGTCTCCTCAGAGATTTCGCGTTGATCGAATGGCCGGCGGTCGATCAAGAGGCGTGGCTCGACTTGGTGGAAGAAGCCCGATCCCAGATACTCGACACGCTACCCGAATCGATCATCGGCTACGACGAAGATGCCTCGGCGCTTCGCCTGGCTCGGCAACAAGCGATCTCGGCAGGCGTCGACAGCAATATTCACTTCCAGCGTCAAGCGTTCAGCGAGCTGACCAGCAAACGCAAGTATGGCTGTCTGATCACCAGCACCCCGTACGACGACCACTCGCGTGCCCGACGCGCCCAGTGGGATTTCTACCGTGGTTTTCCCGATGTACTGCGGCAGCTACCAACCTGGTCGCACTTCATCCTCACGGCATTTCCCGAGTTCGAGCGAGCCATGGGGCAAGAAGCGACCCGGCGCCGCAAGATGTACAACGGGCGGACCGAATGTCACTACTATCAATATCACGGGCCTCCGCCACCGAAAGCAGGCGACGAGTCCTCCCCGGAGCCGAGCGAAGAAAAGCCGAAGCGTACTTTCACGCCGGCGTTTGGTGGACTCGATGACAAGGCCAAAGAACAGGCCCAACTGCTGAAGAACCGGCTCGCCAAGCGGGCTCGGCACTTTCGTCGCTGGCCGAAGCGAGGGATTCACTGTTATCGCTTGTACGAGCGCGACATTCCTGAGATTCCGTTGGTCATCGACATCTATCACGATTACCTGCACATCACCGACTACGATCGTCCGCACGATCGAACGCCGGCTCAATATGCTGACTGGCTCGATCATCTGACGGAAGCGGCTCGCGAGGTGCTGGAGATCCCCGAAGGGCATGTCTTCGTCAAGCATCGCACGCGGCAGTCTGGCACATCCCAGCACGAGAAAGTCTCGGAGGACTCGAAGATTGTGGTCGTGGAAGAAGGGGGCCTGAAGTTCGAGGTCAATCTTTCCGACTACGTCGACACGGGATTGTTCCTCGATCATCGCAATCTGCGTAGCCAGTTTCGGGAAGAAGCCGCCGGCAAGCGGGTCCTGAACCTGTTCTGCTACACCGGGGCATTCAGCGTTTATGCGGCGGCCGGCGGGGCGACCTCGACAACCAGCGTCGACCTGAATGCCAATTATCTGGACTGGGCTGGCAGAAACTTCCAACTCAACGGTCTATCGATCGCCAAACACCACTTCATTCGCAGCGATGTGATGGAGTACCTTCGCAACCAAAAACCGGAACCCAAGTTCGACCTGGCGATTGTCGACGTGCCGACCTTTTCCAACAGCAAACGCACCGACGACGTATGGGACGTCCAAGAGGACCACGTCGAGCTGATCGGCCTGACGCTGAACCTGTTGAGCGAAGGGGGCGTCCTATATTTTTCGAACAACTTCCGCCGCTTCAAGCTCGACGAAGAAGCCTTACAGAACGTGCAGATCCGGGAGATCTCAAAGCACACCGTACCGGAAGACTTTCGCAACCAGCGCATCCACCGCTGCTGGCGAATGGTGCGGAAGACAGGGGAGTAACCACAGATGGCACGGATAACCACTGACAAATGATCTCGACAACGGATATCGATGCCCAGCTCCTATCCGTGACTATCGGTGAAATCAGTGGTTAATCCCCTCCCCCAGATTCGGGAATCGACAAGGATTCGCCCCTTTCCACTGAGTGCCTCGTGCAGCAAAATAGTATGTTTTCCCAATACTGAGACCGTTTGCTATCCAGCCCCCAGAAAGCCGAAATGGATCTGAAGTCGAAAATCGCCCGGATTGATACCCGGCACGACGACGTCGAAGCACAATTGCAACAGGTACGCGATAAGCTCAGCCCTAAGGGGGATGTTGTCAGCGAAGCGGGTCGCAAGCGGACGATGGAAGTATTTGGTGAACCTCTCAGCCCACTGCAGGTGGTGCAGAGAATCTGTGCGGACGTCGAAAGCGACGGGCTGGCTGCTGTGCTCGAATACGGCAAGGCCCTGGACGGCAAGCAGCTATACGCTTCGACCATTCGCGTCTCCGACGAAGAACTACGCCTGGCCCACGAAGCGGCCGATCCTGCGTTTCTGCAAACGATCCGCGACATTCGCGAAAACATTCTGCGTTTTCAAACGGCCATCCTGCACAAGGACGTTGAAGTCCCGATCGAACATGGTGGCAAATTGCGTCATCGCTATGCTCCGCTCAAGCGAGTGGGCATCTGCGTGCCAGGGGGCGCGGCGGCTTACCCGTCGACCGTTCTCATGACGGCCGTTCCGGCACAAGCCGCTGGGGTGGAAGAACTCGTCGTGATCGCTCCGCCAACTCCGTTTGGTTCATACAACTTGGATCTCCTGGCAACCTGCGCGGAACTGGGCGTGAAGGAAGTTTACCGTGTCGGCGGAGCCCAAGGTGTGGCCGCCTTGGCCTACGGCGTCGAAGGCCTTCCGAAGGTGCAGAAGATTGTCGGGCCTGGCAACTTGTTTGTGGCGCTGGCCAAGAAGCATGTCTTCGGCGAAGTCGACATCGATTCGATTGCCGGACCAAGCGAAGTGGTCGTGGTAGCCGATACGACGGCCAAGCCTGAATATATTGCCGCCGATATGTTGGCCCAGGCCGAACATTCGCCTGGCAGTAGCGTCCTGATCAGTTGGGACGAGTCTCTGATCGATGCCGCGCTGACAGAACTGGAGAAACAAGTTGCCGTTTTGGAACGCTGCGATTTGACGGTTCAAAGCCTGATTGACTTCGGCGCGGTTATTGTCACTCAAGACGAAGACGAGGCCTGCCGCATCGCCACCGAGCTGGCTCCGGAACACCTACACATCACGACGACCGATAGCGAAGCGACCGCTGAGAAGATCCTCACCGCCGGTGCGACCTTCCTGGGTAACTACACTCCGGTTGCGCTGGGTGATTATGCGGCTGGTCCATCGCACGTTTTGCCGACCGGTGCCACAGCCCACTGGGCAAGCGGGCTATCGGCCAACGACTTCCTGCGTTCGCGCAGCGTGATTCACTTCACCGAAGATGGCCTTAAGGCGATCGCCCCGTTGGTCACCACGCTGGCCGACAAAGAAGGTCTAACTGCACACAAGCGAAGCGTCACGATTCGCACGGAATCTGAATAACACACTGGGAACACCATGGGCTACTTTCGTCCTGAGATTGAAGCGATCGCTGGTTACAAGCCGGGCGAACAACCGCAAGGCGGGAAGTTCATCAAGCTGAATACCAACGAAAACCCCTACCCTGCCTCGTCAAAGGTCGCCGAGGCCATTCGTCAGCGTCTGGATCAGGGCCTGGAGAAGTACCCTGATCCGATCGGGACGGCGTTTCGCATTCGCGCGGCGGAAGTGCTCGGGGTTGAGCCCGACTGGATCCTCTGCGGCAACGGCAGCGACGATATCCTGACCATCCTCACCCGCGGTTTCGTTGGCGATGGCGAATGGCTGCGGCTACCGACGCCCAGCTACATCCTCTACAAGACACTGGCCGAGATCCAAGGGGCCGATAGCGAAGAGATCCAGTTCAATGAAGATTGGACCCTGCCTGAATCATTCGGCACCGCCAGCAATCACCTGAAGCTGGCCTTCCTGCCCAACCCTAACAGCCCCAGTGGAACGGTCGTTCCTAAGGAGCAACTGCGAACGATTGCCGACTCGCTTCCCTGCCCCATTTTAATCGACGAAGCGTATGCCGATTTCGCCGACGACAACTGCATCGATCTCGTGAAAGAAAACGAGAAGATCATGGTCTCGCGGACGCTCAGCAAGTCGTACGCCCTGGCCGGCCTCCGCTTTGGTTTTCTGGTGGCCCAACCGCAGATCATCGAGCAGTTGATGAAGGTCAAAGACAGCTACAACTGCGATGCCCTTTCGTTGGCTGGCGGGCTGGCCGCGATCGACGATCAGCAGTGGGTCGCTGAAAACAAAGCCAAGATCGTTGCCACGCGAGCCCGCATGACGAAGCGGCTACGCGAGATGGGCTTTACGGTGCCGGATTCGCAGGCCAACTTCGTCTGGGCGACGCAACCAGGCGTCAAACTCAAACCGATTTACGAATTCCTCAAGCAGAACCACGTTCTGATCAGATACATGCAATACCCAGGAATTACCGAGGGAATTCGGATCTCGGTCGGCACCGACGGTCAAACCGACGTATGCTTGGACTTGATCGAGCAGTACCTTCAGCAGAACTCATAGAACCCGCATAATCGCTCGCCCATGACTCGCACCGCCAAAATCGAACGCGACACGAACGAAACCCAGATCAAGCTCGAGCTGAACCTCGACGGCTCCGGCAACTTCTCCGGAAGCACCGGCGTGGGCTTCTTCGATCACATGCTGCATCTCTTCACGCGGCATGGCTGTTTCGATTTGTCGGTCGATGTGAAAGGGGACCTGCACGTCGACCAGCATCACACGGTCGAAGATACCGGCATCTGCATCGGCCAGGCGATTCTGCAGGCGATCGGCGACAAGAAGGGGATCCGTCGCTACGGTCACTTCTCGCTGCCGATGGAAGAAACCCTGTGCAGCACGGTCTGGGACTTAAGCGGCCGGTATTACCTGGTGTTCAATGCCCCGTTCACGACCGAAAAGATCGGCGACTTCGATACCGAACTGGTCGAAGACTTCTGGCAGGCCCTGGCCGCCAATGCCCTGTGCAACTTCCACGTGAACATCCATTACGGCCGCAACAACCATCACATCAGCGAGGCGATCTTTAAGTGCGCCGCGCGAAGCTTACGGATGGCTGTCGAACTCGACCCACGTTCCCCAGGCGTGCCAAGCACCAAGGGAACGTTGAACTCGTAGGCGTCAACTAAGTTCCCTTAGCCATCGCCTCTTTCATCATGGGTGATTCCCAAGCAGGAAGCGACTTCACTTCTGCCAGGGCAGCGTCATTAACCTGGACACCCCACTCGGTAAAGTAAGGCCCCAAGTTGCGATTGGTCGCATGGGACATGCGGATCAGGAAATCGCTGGCCCGGTCGACATCCGACTTGGGATGTTGGTCGAGCGGTAGTTCACGGTACTCGCGAAAGACCTGCTTGAACGGTTCCCAGCCAAACTCATACGAAAGCATCGTGTAGAAAGCCAGACGTTCGAACAGGGCTCCGTTGACCGTCATCCAGTTCCGCTCTTCAATCGGGCGGCTCAAGTACCGCCGAGCATTCTCGACCACGGTCTCGCGTGTCGCACGATCGTGAGTACGTCCATTCACTTTCTCCAGCGCGTATGCAGCAAAGATGTTGACGGTCACTTCGCCGGTGCGTTGATAGGTCCAGGCACGATGCTGGTGCAGATGCCCCAACTCGTGAGCATGGCCCCACTCAGGCTCACCGCGGACAATCGCTTCGGCCCAGCCGTGCGGAGCATTGATCGGATAGCCGGCAAAGGCCGCGCCCCAGTTCACGTGGGCATCGATCAAGAAGCGATGCGGAAACGGCTTCGTCTTCGGTCGGCCTGACAGTTCGCTCATGGCGTCGATCAGTGCGTCCCATTTCTCCATTGCCAGGTCTGGCGTATCGAGTCGGCGGACAAACTTCGATGGCAACGTGAAGATCACCTTATCACTACCAATCTCGGCATAGGGTGCCGGATAGCTGCGGATGGTGGCTCGCCACTCTTGGACGTTCGTTTCGCCATGCACATAACGCGGAGCCTGGACTACGTTGGAAAAACGTAGCTGAACCATCTTCTTGGCTGGTGGATCATAGTGGTCGACCAGGTCGTAGATATCACTATTCTTAGCCAGAAACGTCTTGGCCTTCGGAGTCGGCAATTCGACGTACAGCAAGCCACCGAAGGAACAAGCGACCTCGGTCGTTCGCTTCTTCAACTCGTAAACGCGATCGATCTTCGGAAAACGATTCAGTCGCGAGTGGCGTGGAATGTCGATCGTGGTGCTATTGGCACCGATCCGCAGCTTCCAACCGGCGTCGACATACTCTTCCGGAATCATCACATGCACGACTTCCCCTGGCGGAGCGTAAAGCCCGGTACTCTGCCAGCGATACGAGTTCGCATCGATCTCGCAAAACTGAACCTCAGGCTTGATCGCCCGATGGATGGTGCCGGGGAACTTATCGGCCGAAGGATGCTTCTTCAATTGATCGGGCGGAAGCACACTGCCTGCCAGTTCGGCTTCGACGATCATTCGCAGCGCGACTAACGGATGCTCGAGAACTTGAAAGCGGTTCTCCTTCTCGGGACCGATCTCAACGGCCGGAACCTCTTTCAACTTGCCAATCAGCTGCTGCATCGCGCCGGTCGAGCGAAACCCGGAGCGGGCCTCCTTAATGACGGCCTTCTTCACCGACACAAACTCGTCTTCGGTAAGCTTCTCTCCCTGGGCTGCTTTTTGCAGTTCTGCGTCACTTGCAGCCAAGCACACCGTGGTCATCCACAGCCCTAGCAACAAGCCAGACAGAACGCGAACCAACCCCATACGAACAGGTTTCAAAACTTGAAAAAACAAACTATTTGCCTTACTTTCCCGGGATATCATTCCGTATAAGAAAAAGCGCGACGTGGAAGGAACGGTGATTATGCCGTGCGACTTCATTTATGACAAGCAAAAGTCCACGGCTGGTGTTTTAAGAACCAAACGGAACTCCAATTCGTCTTTCTTAAAGTGCGTCTAGAGCACAAACTAGGTTGTTGCTTTCCCCGTAAAGGAATCTCGTCATGTGGCAACGTTACGCGTCGATTCTGATCGTTTTTGCCTGCTCGGCTTCGCTAGTGTGCCCAGCGATCGCTGTTGCCCAGTCGCCGGAAGGCAATGCGAAAGTAATTGTGGTCGAGCTCGATTCGCTGGCTTTGCCCAAGCGAGAAGGCGACCTACTGGCATGGATTCACTTCGGATCCATCAAATTTGGTGGTACCGATCCGATCTACCGAATACGCGTGCTGAAGGACGGAACGGCCATCGTGCCCAAGGATAACCGCGAGCGAGAGTCACGGCTGAAGCTTTCGGATGATGAGATCGCGGCGTTACGAAAGACACTCCTGGAAGATGCGACCATCCAGCATATTTCAGGTGCCTGGTTTAACGGTCAAGGGAACCGCTGGGATGGGAGTCAGGACTGTTATCTGCTACGCGACGAAGAGAAGGTCATCACGCTGACCTGTGAATATGGCTGGCCTTCGGCGACCGCCCATCGAGATCACATGATCCGACGTTACCAACAAGTAATGCAAACCTATACCGATTTGATTGGCCTGGTCAGAGCCGGAGGAAAAGAGGCCATTGCCCGGCAAATTCCGCTGGCCAACGAGGGGCTCAAAAAGTATTCGCCGGCGTCGACCCCATTCACCATCGATGACTTCTCGTTTGGCGAAAACTTTACCGATGGACATCGCCGACTGACCTTCGTTCGCGAGAAAGAGATCGAAGATGGTCAGTGGGAGAAAGTCCGCGTCGAAGTCCTCGTGCCCGATGAAGGGAAGCCTCGCCTGGGCGATATCACCATCAACGGCAAGCGAATCAGGCCCTCGTAGGTTTGGCCGGGATAAAACAAACCAAATCGTTGCACGCAATTCTCCCCTCGGCTAGGGTGATACCGGACCTCCATCCCTCCCCTGCTCCGAACCGAGGAGTTTTCGATGCGCGCGTTTCCCTTTTCGGCTCTGCTGCTCGTATTCTTCGTTTCTCCGACATGGGCCCAAGAAGAGCCTGGCGAAGCGTTTCGCTCGATTAAGATCGTCGCTGACCCCGCAGCCCAAGCTTCCCAAGCCCAGGTCCAGCGATGGCACGAAAAGTTGCGAAACGCGAAATCCGAACTCGAGGTCATCGACTCACCTTTGAGTGACGCGCTGCAGTTTGTTTCTGAGCAGGCGGATATCCCCATCCGCGTCGACCAACGAGCACTCGATGATATCGGAGTTGCGGGCGACGTGCCGGTCAGCTTGAATGCCCGCAACATCTCGACGCGGTCCCTGCTAAGACTCCTCTTGCAAGAGCTTGACCTGACTTATCTGGTCGATTCAACGGGCGTGGTGGTTACCACGTGGGAGGTAGCGGAATCCAGACTGGTTCGCCGTGTTTATCCTGTCAGTGATCTGATCCACGAAGGTCCCCTATCTGATCCCGATATCTTAATCGGCGTGATCACATCATCCGTCGAAGCGCATCTTTGGGAACACCTGGGCGGGCCTGGCAGCATTTCGTGTTTTCAGAAGAGCCTGATTGTCGATAGCACCGATCTGGCCCACCGCAACATCGAAAGCTTGCTCACACGTTTACGTGAAGTGAAAGAGCTATCGAGTGATTCTTATACCACAGCCTCCGTTTCGGTCTTTCCTTCTCAACAACAATCAGCGGATCTCGAGGCCAAACTCAACTCAACCCACGTTCCCATCGAGTTCATCGACGTATCGCTGGAAGAAGTGACGGACTTTCTCTCGGATGTGAGCGAGATCCCGATTCATCTCGACCGGCGAAGCCTGAGTGATGTTGGGTATTCAACCGACCTGCCGATCACGATCCAGGCGAAAGAGCTGTCGGTGAAGCAGACGCTTACGATCCTCTGCCAGCAGCACGATCTTGGTTGGCATCCCGTCGATGGAATGATCGTTATGACTTCATCGACCTATGCCCAACGCGCATGGGAAATCCGAGTCTATCCGGTACGTGATCTCGTTTGGCACGGGCTCGACATTCGAGATCCGGAACTCCGCCAACAGCTTTGGCAGGCCACTCGTAGTCTCCCAAGTACCGTAAATCATGCCGCCGGGCGGGCCAACTTGAAGACGACCGATCTGCCCAAACTACCCGACTTCGGTGGCTTAGTCGATTCAATCACGACAGCAATCGAGCCTGAAACGTGGGAACATCTGGGCGGTCCGGGTTCGATTACATACTATCCGATGTGCGACTGCCTCGTTGTAAGGCATCACCGCGCAATGCACGAGAAAGTTGCCGAACTGCTACATCAACTCCGTTCGCAAGAGAACGCGGTTGATACCGAGACGCTGACCCAGCAAATCGAGCAAATTCGCAGCCAGTTGTTGACGGTCAAATATGTCCCGTACCAGGTGACCGATACTTCATCAGACTTCACCCGTGAAGACTTCCAGGCCATCGGACGTCAGGTCGAACAGCTTATCGTCGCGGACACCTGGAACAGCGACGACTATTTCATCCTTGCGACTCAAGCGGGCCTCATCATTCGTCATACTCGCGAAGTGCACGAGAAAATCGGAGAGTTTCTCGACCAGGTCGGTATCGGCTTGCCTGCCCCATCCCTTAGCAGCGATCGGTCCCCAGTCAACGCGCATGGAAGCTCAGGCCCAAACGCTTCCTCAGGCTTTGACGCCGAAGCTCAAGGCATGGGTTCGCCATTCCAGAACTCGGTCAACGGCCAGCAAGGCGGATTCTTTTAACGATCGATGGAACGTCCTATGTTACCACCGCTATTTGTTGCACGAACGTTGCTTCGCACCGTTGCCATCGTCTGCCTGATCGGCTCTGTGCTGGGTCATTCGGCATTCGGTCAATTCGGTGGGCCGTCGCAGGCAGACCCCGATCCCATTGTTCTTCCCAACACCAATTCTCCAGAGTATCAACAGATCGACGCGATGGAGAAGCGCGTTCAAGCCGCGCGGCTGAGCCTGCAGGTTGTCGACATTCCACTTCAGGAAGTGGTCCAGACATTTACGCAGCGGACCGGCATACCGATGCGGATCGACGAGAGAGCGCTCGAAGATGTCGGGCTCAGTGCCGACGTTCCGATCACGTTCAACATGCCTGAGATCGCGGCAGAGACGCTGCTTTACTTGATGCTCAAAGAGCTGGACCTGGTCTATGTGATGGATACGGGCAGTGTTGTTATCACCACGCCAGAGGAAGAAGAATCGAACCTGCGCACGAAGTTTTACGCCGTCGAAGATCTCTTCAACGATCCTAATCCCAACTTCGATATCTTGATCCAAATGCTCACCACGTGCATTGATCCCGAATCGTGGGAAGAACTGGGGGGCCCTGGCAGCATCGCACCGCTTCGTAACGGCGTCATCATTACGCAGAGCTATCAAAACCATCGCCGACTTCAAGGTCTCTTCGCGACGTTGCGTCGTGTACAGAAGTCCCCTCGGCAAGCCGGCCTTCCGATGATGAAGTCGATTTCCCCCTATGGTCCGCAGGCCGAAAAAGTCGAACGGCAACTGCGTCAGGCACGTACGACGATCACTTTAACAAACGCCCCGCTTGAAAGTGCGGTCGCCGCCATTTCAAAATTCGGTCGCCTACCCATGATGATCGATAATCGTGCCTTGGAAGATATTGGATTGTCGAACCGCACCCCTGTCACGTTGAAACTGAGCGATGCCAGTATCGATTACATGCTCGATGTTCTCGGCGAGAAACTCGAATTAACGACGGTGATCTTCGGAGAAGTCGTAATTGTCACCACACCGGAAGAAGCCGAAAGCGAACTCGAAACGCTTGTTTACCCGGTTAAGGACCTCGTGCGATACGATCCTAACACCGGAAAAGAACGGACCAAACGGAATGTATCCGGCGAGTTCGACATCTTGATTGAGGCTATTACCACTACGGTCGAGCCCGAGTCATGGGAAGAATTGGGAGGTCCGGGTTCGCTGGCACCTTTCCCCTACACCGATTGCCTGGTCGTCACGCAATTGGGTGACGTTCACCGCAAAGTCGCTGAGCTTCTGGAACAAGTCCGCACCGCGAAACCGAAAAAGACGTCTCCCCAGTCCTTGAATATCATTCCTCGATCGATGCCAGCTCCTATCAGCCGGCCCGCCGATGTTTCGGAACCTCACGTTGGCGAAAGCATTATCGTGGTCTCATACACACCAGAGGAGTCTCGCGCCGGGGAGTTCTCCCGAGAAAAGTTTGCCCGCATCGCCGAGCGTTTGAAGCAGGTCGTTGCTCCGCAAAGTTGGGCGGACGATGAGTACTTCGCCGATGCGACCCACAGTGGCGTCTTCGTTCGCCAGAGCCGCGATGTGCAGCGTACCGTCGCAAGTTACCTGGCCAGCCAAGGCCTCAATGCACCACCGCTCGAGGAAGACGTACCAGCGGAAGAGTCATCTCCGGATGAACCGACGCCGACAACGGATCAGCAGAATGAGTCGCCTACTGTTAACCCCAGCCCACCAACGTTTAATTCGAGTGAAGGTGGGGGCGGTTTCTTCTAGTCGCGATTCGGTTTAGTAGCGACGCGTCAGCAGAATCGCGATTTCGCTATCGAACAGCTTGTTTTCGCCATCTTTCAACGGAGCCACGGCGGCGGCCGTCAGCAGGTAGTTGTCACCCAGCTGAAAGCGAAGACCCGCGGTTGCATTGAGCACATCGATACGATTGAACGGGTTGGTCACCACGTCGCCCATCGTAGGACCTGCACTGGCCGTGTCGGTATCGTTGATGGTGGTCGAGTAGTGAAGTTCGCCGATCACGGCTGCACGGCGGATGAATCCGCATCCACTGCAATCTTCGTAGAACCAGTGACCCAGCGAGTAGTCGAGATACAGGAAGTTCTGTTCCTGATATCGGCCGAACTTAATGTCACTCCCCCCCATATCATCTGGCAGGAGAAATGTCGTCCCGTTTACATCAAAGTCAAGCTGCATGATGGCGGTCGACCAGGTGCGTGACGAGTGCTGACGATAGTAAGCGATAAAGGGCAGCAAGTGGACCGACTGGTTGTCGACAACCGCGATGAGATTGCCCGTTCCATCCAGAAGTTCACCGTCTGCTGCCGTTGGCAAATTCAGGGTCAGACCAGCAGTGATCGCCGACTGATCGCCACACTGGTACAAGATGCTTTTGAAGACCAAATTCAGGTTACCGAACTCGACCGCCGATTGATCGCCCGATGCGTTTAACTGTTGCGACCTGTCAAGGCCACCAACAATCGGCAGGCGGAATTCAATCGAGGAAGAACCATTAAGGATGGTCTTTTCCAAGCCGAGCGTAACGCGGTCTACATCGATTCCTTCGCGGCTAATGTTGCGGACCGGCTGGCTGAAGTGGTTGTAATTGACGAACCAACGATCGACAGGAATCGGGCTCACGTTTTCGGTAATCTTGTAGCGACGATCGCCACCACCGATTGGAATGTTGAAACCATCTTCTGGCAAGGTACCGCCGTAGCTAGGACCGGCGATGCGTGCCGTGTTGCCGAAGAAGTCACCGATCGTCGCATCGCGAAAACCCATGCCTTCGGAAGCGGAAGCAAACTGGGTCGATGTAGCGAACGTGGTCGCTGGCGACGGCATTGGCGGAAGATCATCGGCCGGCTGCGTCAGATCATCCGTCATGGGCATGTCGTCCATCGGAATCTTCGGTGCCTGCGAATCATCGTCGCTCGGAGCCTGGTAGTAATGGCCCGGCGGACACGGCGAAGGAGGACAGGGACTCACGCACTCGCATTTCTTCGGAGCGCAAGCGCAGTCAGCTGCCAGACTCGATGAAATCGAGGCCATTGGAGCCATCAGGGCAGCCAGCGCCACCATCCAAGAGCGGCAATCCATGAGTTCGTCCTTGATTCGGTTCAAACGATTAGGGTGTTCACTACGTCCATGCGCGAACGCAGCCGTTGTAGTCATTTCTCGGCATCCCCCACAGTGACTCTCCATGCTTCCATCGTGGGAATTATTGGAGAAACCAGAATTAATCGACTTCTCGATTGTGCCAACCGGCAAACCTTATCTAGAGCCCGGAATCGCAGCGAATTTGCTAGCAGATAAATCCGTGAACCGATCAACAGCCGCAAATCGAATGGCAACCCGCAAGCAATAAATCGCGAAATAGATCTGACTCGATTCAGGCTTTGACCTCACTCCCAGTTCGAAGGGAGACCGCGGTTGAAGAACGCGTCTGGACCGCCTGCAAGCGATTAAGAAACCAATAAGAGGACTCCAATCACGACGGGAAGCCGCTCCGTTGTCAAGAATCTGCCCCCTTAGCCAGGAACTTTCATCGCCAGCTTTCACGCTGCGCAAAGCGAAGGAAATGCTGCGCACAAACGAGAGTTCCATTGATCACACCACCTACTCAAAGGGCAACTTTTTTTACTTCAGATCCACAAAAATGTCTTCACAGTCACATTTCAATAGGCTTCATTTTCGCTTCATGATTCCCAATTAGCTTCCGTTGCATCACGAGCCCAGTCCTGGGAACGGACCCAGGAAAAGCGGATGAGCTCGGTAAGAAGAAGAGGCCGCGATCTGCCGCATTCCTTAATTAATTGAACGGCATGCCCGCCAACACGCTGTCCCACCTAACATGGCGTGCAATCGCGAAAGTACAGGAATCATTGAAGTCCATGTTCCACTCCCCAAAGCTGCAAACGTCCCCTCGTACTGGTTTCACACTGGTCGAATTGCTGGTGGTGATCGCCATCATCGGTATCTTGATCGCCCTGTTGCTGCCTGCGGTACAGCAAGCTCGTGAAGCCGCACGCCGCATGCAATGCACCAATAACCTCAAGCAAATTGGTCTCGCATTCCACAACTTCCAAGACACTTACGGGCACCTTCCTTTTGGCGGCGCCGATAAGAACAGTTCGGTACCGCTGGGCGACTCCGGCGACTGCTGCTCGGCCACTCAGATCGACTACCTGAACTGGACCTATCACATCATGCCGTTTCTCGAACAGCAGAACCTGTATGACCTGGGCGACAAGAATGATGTCGGCAACTCGGCAAGCATCATCGCCCGTAACCCAGTGTTCGGTTTTTATTGCCCCTCGCGTCGCGCTCCGACCGCCTACAGCGGATACTACCGGACGGACTACGCCGGAAACGGTGGCGAATGGCACGATGATGGTGCCAACAAAGGAACCAGCCCCGGCAAGAAGGGTGTCGTCGTGAACAACAAGCTCGGCAAGGAAATGGTGATCGAACGTATTCAAGACGGTTCGTCCAATACGATCATGGTTGGCGAAAAAGCACTTCACCCCGACGCTCATGGTAGCGAAGGTGGCGACAACGAACGCTACGTCAACGCCGGTTGGGACCAATGTGTCATCCGCTGGGGTGCCCGCTACGACAAAGACAACGCGGTATCGATCGGTTTGCCTCCGATCCCAGATACCCAATCGGTGCATAAGAATGACTCGGGATCTTGGGTCTTCGACAACAGTGCCCTGAGCCACGGTGGCGAGTTCGGTCAGTGGCACGCCTACTTCGGCTCGTCGCACCTGGGCGTGACGAACTTCTGCCTGGCCGATGGTTCCGTCCGCTCGGTTCCTTTCACCGTGGACCAAGAAGTCTTCCGTCGTGCGTCGCTGTCGAACGACTACGAAGTCTTTGAATGGCCGTAAGCGAAGACGCCGTCGGGTTCCCCCTTCCCCTCAAGCCTCCTCGCGATGAAATGATGTCGCGAGGAGGACTTCCCCGCTTAATCGATTGAAAGATGCAAACGATGAAACTGTTGAATATCTCTCTACTGCTACTGGGATCCTGGACGCTGGTTGGCTGCGGATCGAGCACGCCTACCGACCTGGTCACGGAACTCACGCCGGAAGAAGAAGCCGCCATGAAGGCTGAAGTCGAAGCCGTCGAAGCGGATGAAGCCGCCCAGCGACGACCAGCGAAGAAATCTCGCTAGAAAAGAAAAAGGCCCGGCGATGGATCATCGCCGGGCCTCTTCTACGCACGGTGCTGGCTACTGCTTCTTATTCGAGGGCCGAGCCGAGGGAAACTCGCAAAGCGGAATGCTGGTGGTCGGTTCGGCGATCACTTCGGCCAAGGTCGTATCGTTGAACGCTTCTTCCACGCTGGCCATGGCGTTATCTAAACGGCGATGAAGAGGGCACAAGTTCTTGCCGTGTGCCTTTAAGCCTAACGGACACGAGGAAATCCGCACGATCGGGTCGACCGCGTTGACCACTTCCAGAATCGTCAACTCTTCCGGCGACTTGACCAGCGAGATCCCGCCGCCAACCCCCCGCTGCGACTTCACGACCCCGGCACGGACTAATCCCTGCAAAACCTTCGACAAATACGCAATCGGCACCTTGGTGCTGTTCGCAATTTCTTCGGTGGTAGAGCTTCCCGGAGCTGTGTAGGCCAGGTGGCAGACAGCTCGCAGCGCATATTCAACGGTTTGTGAAAACATCGATTTCCCACACCAGGAGCAAAACTGGACATTGACATCCAATTATTCGAATCGTAGATTGGTAGAACAATTCAGGACATCGGTATCCTGAATTGTATCCGCCCCATCCAGTTTAGCCTAAGATTATCACTTACTCGATTGGGTTAGCCATGAAACAGATCGACGAAGCACGTTTGGAATCAGATTTGGCCTATCGTTTCGGCTATTTGCTCGAATTCGTAGGTTTTGGTGGGGACGACATCGAAGCCATTCATGGGGCTGCTGGGGCACTTGCTCCCCTGGTTCCCTCCTTGGTCGATGCCGTTTACGACAAACTCCATGGCTACGATGCCACTTGGCGACACTTTGTGCCCCGCCAGCACGGCTACGAAGGGGATGTTCCGACTTCGGTCGAAGAACTTTCCATGGATCACGAGCAAATCAAGTTTCGCAAGCAGCACCTGGCCCGCTACTTGGAATCGCTGGTCACTAAGCCGTACGACGAAAAGATGCTGGTCTATCTGGACACGGTCGGCAAAATTCATACGCCGGCAGCTGGTAGCAAAGAACTGGATGTGCCCCTGGTGCAGATGAACGCCTTGATGGGCTTTGTGGCCGACGCTTTGATCGCCACCATCACCGGCCTGGGTCTCGACCGGGAAACCGAAGTGAAAACCTTGCGGGCGTTCAACAAGCTGCTCTGGCTGCAGAACGACCTGATCAACAAACATTACGTACCAGTTCGCGAATCAGTGGCCTAGGAAGGGCCATTTCGCGAAGTAGCAAGGCAACCAGGCTGTTGCCTTGGCCCCACGTAAAAAGCGGTTACCGGCAAGAAGACGGTAACCGCTTTTTTATTTCTTGAGCTGCCACCCTAAGCCGATTGTTTTTCCGTTTCCTGGAACAAGTGCACGTCGCGCTGTGGGAATGGAATATGGAATCCTTCTTCGTCCATACGCACCTTAATCTCTTCCACGATATCGCATCGCGTCGCCCACCAATCGGAAGTTTGTACCCAGCCGCGAACCTTAAAGATGATCGCGCTATCGCCTAGCTCAAAGACACGAACTTCGACGGCAGGGTCTTTTAAGATCCGCTCGTCCGCTTCCAGGATTTCGATGAAAAGCTGTTTCACGGCACGAATGTCATCGTTGTAGCCACAACCAATTTCCAGATCGATCATACGCGTCGCATGTCCGGTAAAGTTGGTAATGATGTCGCCGGTGATCTCGCCATTAGGAATGATCACCCGCTTGTTGTCGATCGTTCGCATCACGGTATGAAAAATATGTACTTCCTGCACGATCCCGGTCGCACCGCCGACTTCCACGAAGTCTCCCACCCCGAACGGTCGGAACAAAATCAACATGATGCCGGAAGCAAAGTTCGATAGCGAGCTTTGCAGCGCCAGGCCAATCGCCAGACCAGCAGCACCCACGACCGCGGCCAGGGAAGTCGTATTGATCCCCAACTGATTGAGCGCCGCGATCACCACCAGGCCGATCATCAGGGCGTAGGCGATGTTCGAGAGAAATCCTGAGAGCGTGTTATCGATTCGACTACGGTTCAGGGCTCGATTGAACAAGCTGCGAAAGACCCGCGCGGCGACCCAGCCTGCAAAGAGGACCACAATCGCCGCAATCACGTTGGTGATCCAGATAGGTCCCTGCTCGACTACAAAGTTCGAGGCTTCGTTGTAGAACTCCGACAGGCGGGTAATCGCGTCTTGAGGTTCTTTCGCGTCGGGAGCGGCCTGGGCAAACAGCAACATGGATCGTTCTCCGGTCAATCAGATGGGCATAGTGTATAGACGATGCCTCCGATTATCAGCAAGGCGCGCGCCAAGCCAAGATCAATCCAAGAAACGAGTCAGGCCGCTGCTTATGCCCACAGCGGCCTGACGATCGATTTAGAACTACTTAAGGAGGCGAATTACTTCGCGTCCTTGGTGACTCCATCCCAGTCATCCGTACGGAACGGGGTGGCTGGCAGGCCTTGGGCGTTCTGCAAGTTCGACACGGGGTTATCTCCCCAGGCATAACGAACGGCAACAGGCGCTTTCACTTCATCGCTGGAAACACGGACATGGGTTCCATCGACGATCGTTGCCTTGGCGTTGACGAATTTCTTATCTTCGCCTGCGATCGTGAAGCCCTGCAGGGCACGCGTATCGAAATAGTCGAGCTGGCTACCGTAGGTATCAAACTCGAGCACGATCGCACCACCGTCGACCTTCATCGACTTGTAGCGTGGGCTTTGGCTGACGATTTTGTAGCCATACTCGTTGGCCAAAGCCAGGCGAGCCAAACGCTTGGCGACGTCTTGCTTGTTTTTGGGGTGAATGTCCTCCGCTTCGCCCAGGTCGATGATCACCGCTTGTCCCGTGTTCGGAAGCTTGTCGAGCGTCATCGTCTGTGCTTCACGCAGTTCGGCCCAGGCACTGTCGCCTGGTTCCGAGCGTTCCTGCAGGAAGTCAGCCAACTGGACCCAATAGAATGGGAACTCGTCCTGGCCCCACTTATCGCGCCAGTTCTGAATCATCAGTGGGAACAAGTCGCGATATTGATAGGCACGACCAGCGTTCGATTCGCCTTGGTACCAGACCACGCCACGGATGCCGTAACCGATGATCGGATTCAACACGCCGTTGTATAGGTTGGCTGGACGATGCTGATTGGTCAGTGGGTTACGTGGCGCACGTGGCTGGCCGCCTGGCTGTGGCTTGCCATCCTTCTTGGCCTGGGCAGCTTTCTCTTTCCAAGCTTCCAGGTTCTTCTTGTATTGTTCGATCGCTTGCTCGTGGTTGTAAGTCGCTTCGGTCTTTTCCCAGCGTGCCAACAGTTCATCGAACTTGCCACTGCTCTTGAGCAGATCACGCTCAACCCACGCTTCCGCCGAAGAACCACCCCAAGCGTTGTCGATCAGGCCAACCGGCACGTCCAGTGTTTGATGAATCTGGCGACCGAAGAAGTAGCCCACTGCAGAGAAACTACCGACCGTGTCTGGCGTGCAAGCTTCCCACTTGCCGTTGAAGTTGTCTTGTGGGTCTTGCGTACCTACTTGAGGAACGCTGATGAAACGAAGTTGTGGGTAGTTAGCCGTCAACTTTTCGATGTCGGCATCGTTCGACGAGTTCACGTCCCATTGCATGTTCGATTGGCCGCTGCAAACCCAGACTTCGCCAACCAGCACATCGGTAATCACCTTTTCGTCGTCGCCGCTTCGGATAACGACTTCATGAGGACCACCGGCAGGTAGCGGCTTCAGTTCGGCTTTCCACTTACCATTGTCGTTGGCCGTGATGGTCGTTTTTTGATCACCTAACGTGACCGTCACTTCCGCGCCCTTATCCGTGGTGCCCCAAATAAAGATGGGCTTATCACGCTGCAGTACCATGTGATCGGTGAACAAATTCGGCAGCGCCAATTCCGCTTGCACGGAACCAATCAGAAGAAACGCGAAAAGCGTGGCAAGCGTGCCACTCTTCAACCAATGCGAAGTCATGTGGGTATCTCCAGGTAGGAAATCAGGAACAGTTGGTAAGGCAAGACCGATCACTATAGCACAGCCAGAATCGAGAAACAGCCAGTTAAAAAAGGCGCCAGATGCTCTTATTTGAGGGTGAAACGGCTACGATTTTGCGCCAACAACTAAAGCTGGGGGCGATCGTAAGTGGCTCGAAATTAAGAAAAGTTAGCCACAGAGCACACAGAGGTCACCGAGGAGACGGAAGACGGCAGCAGACGACAATGAGTTCAGCCCCTATTCAATATCCGCTTGTGCCCGTGGTCACCCATATTTAAGACAAACAACCCTGCCCATATCCGTGTTCATCTGTGTAATCCGTGGTTCGTTTCCTCTTCTTCTCTGCTCTGTGATCTCGGTGGGCTCTGTGGCTAATCCAAATACTCCCTCCAGGATAGATTTCCCTTGATCATCTACCCTCATGAAACCGAGCCAATGACGCCGCAAACCAAGGGATAGACACCGCATAGAAACTCAACTATTCTGAATTCGGTTAGCACCCTCGTCCCACGCACATCCCCAACAAGATCAGTTAAGGATATTTCCCCCATGAGCCGACTTTGGATCACCCTTCCCTGCCTCACCCTGATGCTATTGGCCGCCGGTACCGTTCGCGCCGAGAACGAAGAAAAGTTCGTACCGCTTTTCAATGGAGAGAACCTGGATGGTTGGGTTCAGAATGGTGGCAAGGCTGAGTACACCGTAGAAGACGGTGTGATCATTGGTACTTCGGTCCCTAAGACTCCTAACAGTTTCCTTTGCACAGAAAAGAAGTACGGCAACTTCATTCTCGAAGTGGAATACATGGTTGATCCGCTGCTCAACTCGGGTATTCAGATCCGCAGCAATGTTTACGACGAACCTAAGACCTACAAGACCGACGAAGGCAAAGAAGTTAAGGTCTCGGCCGGTCGTGTGCATGGCTACCAGGTCGAAATCGATCCTTCGGCTCGCGCTTGGAGTGGTGGTATCTACGACGAAGGCCGACGCGGTTGGTTGTTCAACCTGAAAGACAAGCCTGAAGCCCAAAAGGCATTCAAGCAGAACGAGTGGAACAAATACCGCATCGAATGCCGTGGTGACTCGATCAAGACCTGGATCAATGGCGTACCGGCTGCTGATCTGACCGACGGCATGACCGCCGAAGGTTTCATTGCCCTGCAAGTGCACGGTGTGGGTGGCGACGAAAAGAAAGTCGGCAAGCAGATCAAATGGCGCAACGTGAAGATCATCGAACTCGACTAGTTTCGATCGCTTCACTGACGCTTTCCTCAATTGGCCAGGCCGCGGATAACTTCGCGGCCTGGCTTTTTTTATAGGTCAGCATTCAATTGGGTAAACGAAAAACGTTAAGATGCCCAAATCAATGTCTCCATCGGCGCACCTTGACGACTAGTTCATGAGCGACGGTGGTCCCATTACCCCTGCGAAGAAGAAACGCTCGCCGCATGTTCCTGACCGAACCGAATCAAACCCCTTACGATCTCCACTTCTCGTTGTTCAGCGTCCCCGTGCGTGTCCATCCATTGTTTTGGCTGGTCGCCCTGCTGATGGGATTCAATGGAGGCGATCCGAAGACTGTGCTGTTATGGATCGTGGCGGTCTTTGTTTCGATCTTGGTGCACGAGATGGGACATGCCCTGGTCATTCAATGGTATGGCTGGTCCCCCAGTGTCGTACTCTATTCCTTTGGCGGATTAGCGATCCATAACCCGCACATTCAGTCGAATTATGGTCCCGGAAGGGGCAGACGTAATAAATGGACGCAAATCATTATCAGCCTGGCAGGCCCCGGAGCCGGCTTCCTCTTGGCAGGACTGATCGTGGCGGTTACCTGGGGCACGGGAATTGCTCAATTTCACGTATTCACCTTTGGTGAAACCTTTGTTCCCAATGGCTATACGCTGATCCCTGGCGAACGATTGATGCAGTATCCCTACGTGACGACCCTGCTGCTACAGATGTTGTACATCAATATCTTTTGGGGATTGGTCAATTTACTGCCAATCTGGCCGCTGGACGGCGGCAAGATCTCGCGCGAACTGTTTCAAATGGCCGACGGCGGGATGGCCATCCGCAATTCGTTAATCCTTTCCATCATTTGTGCCGTTGGAATCGCGATCCTGGGCTTTCGAAATGACCTTCGATTCATGGCCATCTTCTTTGCGTTCATGGCGATTCAAAACTATCAAGATTTAAGCGGACCCAACCGAAGTGGAGGCAACCCTTGGTAAGCGAAGCAAACGACCAACTCGAACGGCATCGTTTGATTGTGTTGGGTGCCAGTAACGTTGCGAAAAGTTTAGAGGTGCTGCTCAACGTGGCACCGCACATGATTGCCAAGCCGTTGGAAGTCTACGCGGCGATCGGTCGAGGGCGTTCTTACGGCACCGAATCCAAATTTCTTTTTCGAAGACTTCCAGGAATTTTGGAAAGTGAACTTTGGCCTGCTTTGGAAAGCAGGGCAATTTCCGCAAAGACAAGTTGTGTCATCACCGACATCGGTAACGACCTTCTCTACAGTCGTACGGTTGATCAAATTATTGATTGGTTAGAGCAGTGCATCATCCGTTTGCGACTAACCGCAGGACCGATTGCGATCACCGGAATTCCACTTGCCGGCGTTCGAACTTTAGCGCCCTATAAGTTCCGCGCACTACGCACGTTTATGTTCCCTGGTTCGACTTTGCAACTCGCTACCGTGCAGCAGCGCGCCGAAGAATTAGATGGCCGTTTGCAAGAGCTGGCTAAAGACGACGACATCACGTTTATCCCGCAAAAACCCGAGTGGTATGGCTTTGACCCCATTCATTGGAGACAGCGCAAACGTCCTGAAGTTTGGCACACGATTCTTACCGCGCTAGGTCACTCATCGTTCGATTACACGCGCGTTGAGTCGACCTTCTTTCATGAGATGAAACATTGGATGACGCGCCCTCACAAGCGCACTCTCTTTGGTCAAGAGCAATCAAAAACGCAGCCCGTGATTCAGCGCGGCGCACATCTTACGGTTGCGTTGTACTAAGCGCGCTGCGCGACGCGATTAGGTGTTGTTGGTTTGCTTCGCGCGCGATGAAGAACGCATAGCGCGCGTTGCTCTTCTTGACGCGACCGCCATTTTTTCTCAAAGAACTTTCAAGATGCGTGTGTTGAGATGTGGAAAACGTGTTGCAAAAAAAACGAATATACGTACAACTTACCTCAGCTTCTTTTGTGAATGGCCTTATTAAAGGCACCGGGCTGCATCGGAAGCTGCACTGCCCACAGGGCGCCCGGGTAGATTTTTAAGTTTGTTGCAACCTCGCGAAGTGATGAACGAGTTCGATCGGTTCGACCTTCTTTCATCATCACGCGAACAGCAACGTGATCTTACGGAGGACGTTTAAGTGGCCACAAAGAAGAAAACCGTGAAGAAGGCGGCACCTAAAAAGAAGGCAACCAAAAAGGCTGCTCCAAAGAAGGCTGCCAAGAAGACGGTTAAGAAGAAGACCGTCAAGAAGGCTGCTCCTAAGAAGGCTGCCAAGAAGACCGTCAAGAAGAAGACCGTCAAGAAGGCTGCTCCTAAGAAGGCCGCCAAGAAGACCGTCAAGAAGAAGACCGTGAAGAAGGCTGCCCCAAAGAAGGCCGCTAAGAAGAAGACTGTCAAGAAGAAGACTGCAAAGAAGAAGTAGTCGAAAGACTCGCTTCGAAGAAAAGTAGGACCACGGTCGTCCAACTTTTCCCTCAGCAAGATCACAACGAGACAGAGCCGTTTTCTAACTTAGAAAACGGCTCTAGCATTTTCTTGTGATCCCATTCCGGTCCCCTCGCCCCAGGCGGGGAGAGGGAACTGGAAGTTGTTATCTACAATACAGTTAGCGAAGGGATCGGCGGCTTCTCGGCGGCCGAATCGGCCAACTGCTTCACCAGGTTGTACGCCAGCTTCTCGAACCGAGGTGCGGTGACTTCATTCTGCAGGACGTCACTGGTCTTTCCGGCGTCCCCCTGCTCGCGAATGGAGATGGTAATCGGTACGTCGCCCAAAAACGGCACGTCCAACTCCTTCGCTTTCTTCTCGGCGCCACCTCGTCCGAAGATGTCCCATTCCTTGCCGGTGTCGGGGCAAACGAAGCCGCTCATGTTCTCGACCATCCCCAGAACCGGGATCTTCACTTTACGGAACATGGCCACCGCTTTGATCGCATCCAACAGCGCGACCTCCTGCGGCGTGCAAACGACCACGCTGCCGGTCAGTGGCAATAGCTGACTGAGCGTCAAAGCAATATCACCCGTGCCTGGTGGCATATCGATGATCAAGTAATCGAGCGGTCCCCAATCGGTATCCCGCAGGAACTGAGTCACCGCGCCGTGCAACATCGGACCGCGCCAGATCACCGCCTCGCCAGGCTCGACGATCAAGCCCATCGAGATGACCTTCATGCCATCGACTTCTTTTGGCTGAATCCGTTTTTCGATCACCTCAGGCCGACCACTTACACCCAGCAGATGCGGAATGCTCGGTCCGTAGATGTCGGCATCCATCAAACCAACCTTGGCACCCGATTTCTTCAGTGCGTAAGCCAGGCACGACGCGACGGTGCTCTTGCCCACACCACCTTTACCGGAACCAACCGCAATCACGCTGCGAGCCGTAAGACCAATCTGACCGATCGGTTCGATCTTGCGTTGGTGTTCTCGCAGTTGGACGTTCACTTCCGTCAGATCAGGCACCGCTTTGAGCACCTGTTGCTTGACCAGCTCTTTCGTTTCTTCCCACAGTGGAGCACTATGCGTGGTCAATTCCAGGATGAACGATGCCTTGGTACCGGTGACGTCGACTTCTTTGACCTGATCGGTGGTCGTAATCGAACGACCGCTGTACGGGTCTTTGATACTTTCAAGGGCTTTGATGACTTGTTGGACATCAGCCATGGAGAACTCTCCTTCGAGCGGAAGCAAAGGGCAAGACATTCAAGCCTTGCCGGAAGCGCATTGATTGGGATTGATTGTTGTCGGCGGCTACCAGGGAAGCCATTGGAGTGGGTCGTTATGGTCGGCCGGTTGGTCTTCAGGCTCAGGCAACTGGTTCAGGAACCGCTCGATCGTGCGGCGGATCACTGGAAGCGATCTCGGCCCGATAAAAACGAACCCACTGCCCATCTCCCAACAGGCTCGATGCCATGCTTCCATCCGCTCGTCTAAAAGCAGAAAGACATGACACGCCGGCCAGCGTTGGCGAACTTCGGCAACCTGACGCAAACGAGCCGCGACCTGAGCCGCCGTCATCGAACTCCGCAAGGCAACCATCAACAGCCGCTGACTTTCCTCAGAAAGCAGCTTGGTGACCTCGGATGCTACGCGAACCTCGACCAAACCAACCCTTGCGGTCGGCGAGAGCCCCCGTAACCGGGGAGCCCAGCATGGTTGCGGTTCGTATAGTAAACACCGGCCCGATAAATCCATGAAAACCCTTATTCATCGTAAAAAGCGAGGCCACAAGTGACAACCACGCGAGATCCGCGTCGTACCACTCATTCGAGCCCCCATTGCTCGATCCGACGATGCAGTCGAGCCCTGGAAATGTTGAGCATATTGGCCGCCTGGGTCTTATTTCCCTTGGCCGCCTTCAGTGTTCGCAGCAAAATCTCTCGCTCGTAAGCCTCTAAAGCCGCGTCCAGATCGATCGACTCGGGCTCCTTGGCTTCCAGCTTTTTATGCGGCGCCCGGGAGACGACCGCCGGGAAGTCGGTCACATCCAACGTAAACCCGGTTGCCGTTTGGTGGGCCACGGTCAGCATCTCGTTCAGCTGATCGATATTGCCGGGCCATTCCTGCTGCTGCAAGCGATCGATCGCTTCAGCCGAGATCGATTGAAGCTGGCGATCGGAAGGGATGTTCAGTTCTTCGACCATGGCCTGGGCGATGTATGGTATGTCTTCCGGCCGATCACAGAGCGGCGGCAGTTCGATCTCCAAGGTCGAAATCCGAAACGCGAGGTCTTCGCGAAACTGCCCACGTCGCGCAAGTTCCAAAAGAGACTCTTGGGACGTCGACAGAATCCGCAGGTCGACCCCAATCAAATCCAACATGTGCAACAGTTCGGTCTGCGAGCCTAGATCAAGCTTCTCGGCATTCAATAGCACCAGCGACGCATGGGCAGAGTCTTCTTCGTCTTCGCAGCGGTTGGCAAACGCGCGAATTGTTGTCTGCATGATCTCGGCGTCCATCAGTTCGCCTTCGATCGTAATCACCGGGCCTGCGTGACCTGGGTTGGAAGCGTAACAGATCGTACGAGCGACCTGCTCGCGACCTGTACCTTGCTCGCCGATCACCAGGACCGGCACGCGCGACTGCGACGCCAGGTCGACCAGGCGTCGCACGCGGATCATCGCCGTGCTTATCCCGACCAGGTGACTGACGGAATACCGTCCGCGATACTCGTGACGCAATGCCTGGAGCGTGGCATGAATCTCTTCCTGCGGCTGTAGCGGTCCCCAGTGCGGAAACTTATCAGGCGGCGCGAGCATCACCACCACGTTGCGAACCAAGCCCATGGCTTCCGTGTCTGGCGCGTCGGTGATCGGGTAGAAGACGCCGCGCCATCTGGTTGCGGTCGCATCCGCCCCCGAAGCCAACGTAATGTCGCGGGTAGCCACTTCCCCCAACCAAACGTTGGAAGCAGGACAAAGGTCGGAAACCAACTGCAGGGCTTTCGGCAATTGCCCCAGGCCATGATACCGGGCCGTTTGCTCCAAGAGTTCGTCGCGCGAGACGCCCAGCGCTTTCTCGGCGGCCGCGTTGATGTAACGAACCGTGTTACCTTCACCAAACAAAACGACCGGCCAGGCACAAAGGTCGAACGCCTGGATCAAAAACGTCGTCGGTTTACGGGGAGTCGATGGCACCAGTTAATGTCCACAGGGCTTTAGGCGGCGAAACAAACATGTTTTTGCCAAACTTCGTATTATAAACCAGGTCAACAAACCGCGTGGGATGCTTGTTATAAAACCTGTAAACCAGAACAATGGTAACTTTTAAGTTTTCAGTGTTCCGTTTTCAGTGCAAAAGCGCTGTTCTTCTCTCTTGCTGAAAACGGAACACGGAACACTTCAAACGAAATCCGAAGGATTTACCAATGCCGATGGATGTGGTGGAACTAACGCAGCGACTCGTGCAGGTTCCCAGCGTCAACCCGATGGGGCACAAAGTCGACCAGCCCGAGATTCAGCTCGAGCATCGCGTAGGCGATCTGTTGGAACAAATCTTCCAAGAGATCGGCGTCGAGTACGAACGCATCGAAGTCGCCCCACAACGTGACAACGTCATCGCCTGCCTCCCGGGGACGTCGGACAAGATCGTTGTGCTTGAAGCCCACCAAGACACCGTTCCCGTCGAAGGAATGACGGTCGATCCATTCGGCGGCACCCACGTCGAAAACCGCATCTACGGTCGCGGTTCCTGCGATGTGAAGGGCGGCATGGCAATGTGCCTGGCCGTTCTGTCGCGACTCAAGGAAAACCCAGGCGAGAACCAACCGACGGTCCTGGTGGCCTGCACTGTCAACGAAGAGTGCGGCTTCACCGGTGCCCGGCACCTGGCCAGCACCTGGCACAACAGCAACTCGAAGTTGATCTCGAAACTGCCTGATGCCGTCTTCGTTGCCGAACCAACGTTGATGAATGTGGTCGTTTCGCACAAAGGTGTCATCCGCTGGCGATGCCATGCCCTGGGGCAAGCCGCCCACAGTAGCCGGCCATCGGTCGGCGATAGCGCCATCTACCGCATGGCCGACGTCCTGAAGATCATTCGCGAGTACGAACAAACGGTGCTGGCCAATGCTCCCGAGCAAGGTGCGCTCGGTCCACCAACGATCAGCGTGGGCACGATCTCCGGAGGCGTGAGCGTCAACACGGTGCCTGACTGCTGCACGATCGAGATCGACCGTCGCGTCCTGCCAGGTGAATCGCAAGAGGAGGTCCGCCAGGAAGTGATCGACTATATCGCTTCCAAGATCGACGATCCCGAAAAGGTTCAGCACGACCCACCCTACATGAGTTCGCCCGGCTTGCCGCTGGCCGAGTCGAACCAGGCCTTGGCCAGCCACATCGCCGACGTCGCGAAAGACTTTGGCGTAACCAGCGAGTTCATGCAGGTTGCCTATGGAACCGATTCGCCGGCGTACTTCGCCATCGGCGTACCCTCGGTCGTCTTCGGTCCCGGCTCACTGGCCCAGGCTCACACCAAGGATGAGTTCATCGAAGTCGAACAGCTTTACCAGGCCACAGATATCCTGGAAGCCGTTTGCCGCAAGTTCGGCTAAGAAGAAGACCTAAGCATCTCACGTAAAAAAATCTCTGCGCGCACTATCTTACGGATGCGCTTCGGTGCTAAATTACCCACATAAGACCTCGCAGCATTCTCGCTCCGGGGTGACACGCGAATCTTACCGCGGTGTACCACTGGCCTACGGCCGGTGTCTTCCAAGCGAAATTACCGCTTGCACGCTTCCCCCATATTCACCCGAAGCATAGGCCAATACTCCACGAGAAAGTCTTCACTATGTCATCAGCAAGCCAACAACCTGAAAAAAGCGGATCGCGCTCGCAAGAGAACGTTCCCCAGGTGGTCGTGCGCGCTGGGAAGACCTTTCTATGCTCGTCCTGCGGGACGCTAGTGGAAGTGCCAGCGGATGTCGTGGGGCAGTTGGTAGTTGCCGTCGGTCATTCTCCACAGGATTCGTCCGAAGGTGCCCCAGTAGTTCAGCAAGAGCGTGCAGTTGATGACACGCCCGAGCGATCGACCGGGCAGAAGTCCCGACCTGCCAGACCAGCCCGCCCGAAGCAACCCACGCGGGATTCTTTCACGGGCCAAACCATCGACGGGCTACGCGTACCGTCCTCCCAAGAATTAGACCGCGCGCTGGCGTGGGTCTCGTTCCACCTGAAGGTCCTCGACCGTCAAGGGAGCGAAATCAAGCGATTGAAGAAGCTGCTCAAACAACAGCCAACCGCCCAGGTGCCATGCCCACGTTCGGCCGGGCATGCGAAGAAGGTCACGCTACAAGAAACGCACGAGTTTCCGGGGCAACGCTTGCAGGAACATGCCCAAGCAGACCAGGGCATGGCAGCCAATCGAGACAACCAGCACAAACGCGGACCACCCTGACAATCCTGTCCCCTCTCCCTCGCAGGGAGACGGCCAGGGTGAGGGTTTCTTGAACGACCTTCACCCGACATCGTCAGACAGAGTTCCCAATCAATTGGAACTTAGTTTTCGTATGCGCTGCCAACACGCGACATGCCCCTCACCCTAACCCTCTCCCCTCAGGGGCGAGGGGACCGGAACGCGGGTGCGGATTCATCACCACCTGGGTGCCATGCCCAAGTCTGCTTGGGCGTGCGGCCGCTGCGTGCGCGCATGCAAAAAGACGAGAGCCTGTGCGGGCAAGCTCTCGCCTTTTCAGTGTCTTCAAAATTGAGAGTGTTCCATCCAGGAGAGACATAAGTCTTCTCTTACTGAAAACGGAACACTGACAACTTCCAACTGCCGACTAAAACACGTCCAGCAGGAAGTGGTGACCCGAGTGATACAGACGACCGTTCGGGTACGGGTTCTGCCACTGTTCGTTGTAGACTGGGATTCGCATTTCGGTTGGGTAGCGGTAGTACAGGCTCTCGCGGCTGCGATAGTACTCGGCACCCTGGAAGTTTTGGGGATAGTAGACGTAGGGATAGTGATAGAAACGCTCCCAGTCGTAGCTACCGTAGGTTCCGCCCCAAACGCGGCTGTATGCTTGGTCGCCAGCTTCAACGCTGGAGAAAGTCACCGACATCGAAGCGGCAATGATCAGACCAAATACGATGCGTCGAAACATCGATGATCCCCCTAATACTCAGTTGTGGTTCACTGGAAGTCGTGGCCAATCAACCACGCTCCCCACGGACACGGAGACATGCCGCACCTTAAGCATCGGCGCGTCGGGAAGCAGGAATTAAGCGAAAATCCCGCAGAACCGGTACCACACTCAAATTAGGGAGAACGCTGCGCTGCTAGCTCGCCGCGAACAGGGCATTACAGAATGCTTCAGGGTCGAAGCGTGTGAGGTCTTCCGGCTTTTCGCCCACCCCAATGAACTTAACCGGCAACTCGAATTCCTTGCGGATCGGCACCACGACACCACCCTTGGCGGTTCCGTCGAGCTTGGTCAGCACAATGCCGGTGCACTGGGCGGCTTCCGAGAAGCCCTTGGCCTGGCTGATACCGTTTTGGCCGGCGGTGGCATCCAACACGAGCAAGACTTCATGCGGAGCATCTTCGATCTTCTTGCCAATGACACGACGCATTTTGTCCAACTGCGTCATCAGGTTCTTCTGCGTTTGCAGACGACCCGCCGTATCGATGATGACCACGTCGGCGTTTTGATTGATCCCTTCGTCGACCGCGCGAAACGCCACGCTGGCCGGGTCGCTGCCGGCTTCGCCGCGGATAATCGTCGCACCGAGTCGTTCGGCCCAGATCGAAAGCTGCTCGGATGCCGCGGCACGGAACGTATCGCCGGCCCCCAGCACCACGGAGTTGCCTTGGTCGATGAACCAGCGTGTGAGCTTGGCAATGGAAGTCGTTTTACCGGCACCATTCACGCCGACCACCAGAATCACGGTCGGACCAGCGGCAGCCATTTTGATCGGCTCTTGGTCCTGCTGCATCAGACTAGCGAGTTCTTCCTGGATGTTCTTCAGGATGTCCTCGGTATGGACGACGCGGCCGCGGAAGTCGCGGGCAATGCGGTCCTTGATCTGGTTGGCAGGCCCGGCCCCCATATCGGTACGAATGAGAATCGCGAAGATCTCGTCCAACAGTTCTTCGTCGACCAGGCGACCTTCCGCTTTGAAGAGGTCGCGGATGTCGGTGTTGAGCAGTCGTCGCGTTTTCTCGAGACCTTGCCCCAAGCGACCAAAGAAACCGGCTTCCTTTTCTGGAGCGGCTTCCGCCGAGGTCGTTTCCGCGTCTTCTTTCTTTTTACCGAATCCGAATATGCCCATCGCTACGAATCAATCCTGTTCCCCTGGGTGGGGTGAATGGTTCCATTGGTCCAATGCCAATGTAGCGGAATCGCCGCTGATTGTCTGCCACCGCGGACTACGCAGGCTCGCCACCTTCGGCTTGGATACTTTTGAGAATTCGATCGAGCAAGCCGTTCACAAACTGCGGACTGTGCTTACCACCGAAGCGTTTGGCCAACTCGACCGCTTCGTTAATCGCGACACGCGCTGGCGTGTCAGAGTAGATGATCTCGAACGCACCGAGTCGCAACAAGTTACGATCGGTCGCGGCCATTCGGCGGAGGCTCCAGTTGTCGGCAAAGCGTTCCAACTGCATGTCGATCTTCTTGCGGTGTTCGCGAGTTCCGACCAGCAGATAACGACCGAACTGAATCAGGTTTTCATCATGCTTCAAACGCGCACGCAGAAACTCGTCGGCCAGACGCGGGTCTGCGTCGGGATTGAGATCCTCTTGATAGAGGATTTGAAGAACAACTTCACGTGCTCGACTACGTCTTGCCATGGGAATCTAGAGAATGCCTCGTCTCGAATACGTCTTGCCGGCACACGATGCGATTTTGGGATTTCGCCGGCCAGATTGGTTGAATTATAGCGAGAGTGGCCTGCTCAGGGTTTCGACTCAGGCAGATTTCGCAGAAGTCCCATCATTTCCAGGGCCGCTTCGGCTGCCTCGACCCCCTTATTACCGACGGCTCCCCCTGATCGGCTGATCGCTTGTTCGACCGTATTGCAGGTCAACACGCCAAACGAAACCGGGATTTGACACTCCATCGCCAGGTTGCCCAGCGTTTGGCTGACCTGGGTATTGATGTGCACGTCGTGCGTCGTTTCCCCTCGGATGACACATCCCAGACAAATCACGGCGGCGTATTTACCGCTCCGAGCCATCACCGCGGCGGCCAAAGGAATCTCCCAGGCACCCGGGACCTTGGCCACATCGATGTCGGCTTCGGAAAATCCACGGCTCTCCAACGTCTGCAGCGAACCGGTCAGCAACTTATCGGTGATCGAGATGTTGTAGGTCGAAACGACAATCGCCACGCGGTCGCCCGTGGGGCGGTAATCGGTTCCGGAGTAAATGTTAGGCATGGGAAGTTTTCAGTGTTCAGTGTTCAGTTTTCAGCAAGAGAGAGAAATTGGGGCGTCTCTCACCAGCGAAGCCTTCGAGGCGCGAAGAGACGACATGCTCTTGCCCACTGAAAACTGAACACTGAATACTGAAAACTATGTGCCAACTCCCTCTCGCGGTACTGCCGAGAGGAAGTCACGAATTGAATAGAGGCATAAAGCGTGCGTTACTGCACATTCATGCTCATGAGAAACTCAGCGTTGGTCTTGTTCTTGCTCATGTGACCGAGCAGGAACTCCATCGCGTCGGGTGGGTTCATTTCGTTGAGAACCCGACGCAGGATGCAGACTCGGCGGTATTCTTCCGGATCCATCAGCATCTCTTCGCGGCGTGTACCGCTGGCGTTGATGTCGATGGCCGGCCAGATGCGACGATCGACCATACGGCGATCGAGCACGATTTCCTGGTTACCGGTTCCTTTGAATTCCTCGAAGATCACGTCGTCCATACGGCTCCCGGTATCGACCAGGGCCGTGGCGATGATCGTCAGCGAGCCACCCTCTTCGACCTTACGGGCCGAACCGAGGAAACGCTTCGGACGCTGCAGAGCGTTGGCATCCAGACCACCGGAAAGGAGCTTGCCCGAAGGGGGGCATTCGCTATTCCAGGCCCGTGCCAGTCGCGTGATCGAGTCGAGGAAGATGACCACGTCAGTCCCGAATTCGACCATTCGCTTGGCCTTTTCGATGACCATTTCGGCCACTTGAACGTGACGCGACGGCGGTTCGTCGAAGGTCGAGCTAATCACTTCGCAGTTCGGTCCTTTGACCTGCCGCTCCATGTCGGTGACTTCCTCAGGACGCTCGTCGATCAGCAGCATGATGCAGTAGGCATCGGGGTAGTTCGTCAGAACTGCCTTGGCCATGTTCTGCATCATGATCGTCTTACCGGCCCGCGGAGGGCTGACAATCAGACCACGCTGACCGAAACCGATCGGCACGATCAAGTCGATGATTCGGCCGCTGTATTCGTCAGGGGTCGTCTCCATCCGGATCCGATCGTCCGGGTGCAGCGGAGTGAGGTCGTCGAAGAAGACCTTCTGGGCTGCGACGTTCGGGTCCTGATAGTTGACCGCTTCCACACGCAACAGCGCGAAGTAGCGCTCGTTTTCCTTCGGTGGACGGATCTGTCCGGTGACGATGTTACCGGTCTTCAGGCCAAATCGGCGGATCTGGCTAGGAGAGACGTAGATATCGTCTGGGCAAGACAGATAGTGATAGTCGGGGCTACGCAGGAAGCCGAAGCCATCGGGTAGGATTTCCAGCGTTCCTTCGCCGTACATCAGGCCCGACATCTTCACGCGTTCTTTGAGGATACGGAAGATCAGGTCCTGGCGGCGCGAGCCGGAAACGTCCTCGAGGTTCTCCTTGCGGGCCTCTTCGATCAGATCCTGCATCGACATCTTCTGCAGTTCGGCGATATGCACTTCGCTGTGCTTGAGCTGTTCGAACTGCTCGTCGTCTTCTCCTTGATCGCCACGATGCTTCCCGCGAGCGATCTGCTCGGCCAGGGACATGGGCTCGGGGCCATCGTCGTAATGGTTGTTATTGTTGCGGCGGTTCGAACCGCGCGACGAGCGATGCCCGTCTGATGCGTGGTTCGAGGATGAGTCTGAAGGTTGGGGCGAGTTGGGCATGGGATGATTGTTTTGATCCGAAGTAGCCTCATCGGTTTCCGGCATGATGCCGGCACCAAATGCGTTGGCGTCTTTCGAGACCCGGGACGTTAACTTGTTATTCGAATTCGAATTGTTATTTGTATTTCGGTTTGTTGTCGTGTTTCTGTGTGCCATAGGAGAATGTTCTCCAAGAGGAGTTTCCTGGCCAGAGTTGTCTAAAGGAATGTCCCTTAACCAACTACTCAGACCGGCTACCTAACGAAGCGGTTCCACTAAAAAATCGGCATGAAGGGCGTCTTCGGTGGACGCAGGCTGTTCCAGGATGAGGAGGAGACTCTTTCGTTGTAGCAAAACGCTCGAAAGTTCGCGAGGCGATAATCGCAGGAATCGCAGTCTTCGTAAATGGTTGTAAATTAAAGGGGTAACGATAATTCGGGCTGCTATCGACGCAGGCAATTTCTTGACCCCCACCTTTGCAGTAAGGTGGGTTTCATCGCCACTAAAATTCCCCTCGCTCTTTCGCAGCCCAATGCGACGAAAAGGAAAATCTTTGGGGAAGTTAACGCGGATTCCCGCGAGGCCCTGGCGGGGGAGCAATACACCGATCCCAAAAGGCTCGGATCGCTGCTTGTAGCTGGGATAAGTCGTCGTCGTTGGGGATCTCGATGTCAGCGAGCTTTCGCTTGACCTCTAATTTTTCCTGCGCGGCCTCACGAATGTCAAACTCATTTTCTGTCCAGTTTCGCGCAAGAGCACGTTCCAGGCGTTTTTCCCGCGAGGCATCCACATAAAGAACATAGTCACAATGGCGTATCCAGCCCGCCTTAATCATGACCGGTGCATCGACCACAAATGCTGGTGCTCCAGCGACTTCCGCTGCCTGGAGGGCCGCTTCCAGCTGCTGACCGATCCGTGGATGCGAGATCTTTTCGAGGTCGGCCAGAGCCTGACGATGCTGGTCAGAGTCGCCAAAAACAAGCTGTGCAATTTTCGGCCTTAATACGTTCCCTTGATCGTCAAATACGGCGGAAGAAAACCTCGCTCGGATTTCCTCCTTCACCTCAGGCATCTCCAGAACGCAATGTCCGGCCTTGTCGGCATCGAAGACAACCGCACCTAAATCGCGCAAGGCCTCCGTTGCGGCACTCTTGCCGGACGCGATACCACCGAGGATTCCGATCGTTTTCATGATGTGACTTGCCGACAAGCTTCCGATTGGGGAGTGAGGGTAATTGCTAACCGCCCTCTCGTTTTTTTCGTCCGCCGCATACTGAGCTTGGTGGACACTTACCCATCAGCCATCTAAATCGACCGGTTCGCACTCGGCCCAGTTCTGCCCCGACTCGACATCGACCACCAGCGGAACATCCAACTCGACCGCCTCGGTCATTTCCGGCAGCATCAACTTCACCAAAGATGGCACTTCTTCCGGGGGTGCTTCAAAAACCAGTTCGTCGTGAATCTGAAGCAGAAGTTTCGACTGCAGGTCGGAAGCCGACAATGCCTTGTGAACGCGAATCATGGCCAGCTTAATAATGTCCGCCGCCGAACCTTGGATGACCGTATTTACCGCGGTCCGTTCGGGCATGAGTAACTGACGCGCCATCCGGTCACGCTTCTGCGGAGAGCGTACGCCGTCGATCTTACGGCGGCGACCCAGAATCGTTTTCACGAAACCATCCTTGTAGCACTGCTGCAGGGTGTTCTCCATGAAATCGTCGACGCCTGGGTATTTGCGGAAGTAAGCATCAATAAAGCCGAATGCTTCGTCCTTCTCGATATCCAGGCTCTTGGCCAGGCCGAATGCGCTTTGGCCATAGACGATTCCAAAGTTGATCGCCTTCGCGCTGCGGCGTTCGTTGGAGGTCACCTCTTCCAGCGGAATCCCATACACCTCCGACGCGACCTTGGCGTGAATGTCTTGATTGTTTTGATACGCCTCACGCAAAGCTTCGTCTTTAGAGTAATGTGCCAGTACACGCAGTTCGATCTGCGAGTAGTCGGCACAGACCAACACCCAGTCCTCGCGACTGGCTTTGAAGGCCGAACGAATTTCTTTCCCTTCCTTGGTACGGATCGGAATGTTCTGCAGGTTCGGTTCATTGGAACTCAGTCGCCCTGTCGCGGCCACCACCTGGTTGAACGACGTGTGCACAAGGTTGGTCTTTGGGCAGATCATGTTCGGCAGGGCATCGATGTACGTGTTCTTCAGTTTGGCGTATTGGCGGAAGTCGATGATCTTCTGCGGCAGCGGATCTTGCTTGGCTAACTGCTCCAACACTTCAGCATCGGTTGATGCGCCGGTCTTGGTCTTCTTGATGACCGGCAGGTTTCGTTTCTCAAACAGGATCTCGGCCAACTGTTTGGGCGAGGCAATGTTGAACGGCTGCTCGGCGATCTCGTAGATCTCTTTTTCGAGCCCGTCCAGACGCTCGCCGTAAGCGTCGCTCAGGTTCTTGAGACGCTCGGTATCGACGCGGATGCCGTTGGTTTCCATCTCGACCAGGACATCGATCAGCGGGACTTCAACATCGTCGAACAGATCGGTCAGGCCTTCTTCTTCCAGTCGCTCGCCCAGAATCTCGTACAGCCGCAGCGGAATGTCCGCGTCTTCACAGGCATAGTACGAGACCTTTTCCAGCGGCACCTGGCTCATCAGGATCTGCTTCTTGCCGGTGCCGATCAACTCGCTGATCTTGACCGTTTCGTGCTGTAAATAGCGACGGGCCAGTTCGTCCAGGCCGTGCGATCGTGCGCCGGCTTCCAACAGGTAATGGGCGATCATCGTATCGAAGTCGACGCCGGCCAGGTCGATGCCGACACCGCGAAAGACAATCTCGTCGTACTTCAGGTTCTGGCCGAGCTTCTTGATGTTTTCGTCTTCGAGTACTGGCCGAAGCAGTTCGATCGCTTCTTCCAGCGGCAGGCTCGGGTCTTCTTCCGGTGTTTGAATTGGAATGTACCGCGCGGTGCCGGGCTTCCAGCAAACCGAGATACCAACTAGGTCGGCCCAGCGAGGGCTGGTATGCGTGGTCTCGGTATCGATCGAGATGCGTTTCTGCTTGCGGAGTATCTCGACCAGTTCTTTCAGCTGATCGATCGTTTCGATGGCCTGGTAGTCCAGCGGTGTTGCTTCCAGCGCGCTGGTCTCCGCCTGCCCTGCTGCTCCGCTTGAAAGGGACAGAAGTTGTTTCGACAGCGTGCGGAAGCCAAACTCGTCGCACAGCTCTTCACATGCCTGACCATTAACCGGCGTGACGACGTACTTGTCCCACTCCCAGGTCAGCGGCACATCATCGCGGAGGCGAACCAGCTCTTTGCTGACCAGCGCCAGTTCGCGGCCATTGGTGATGTTCTCTTTGCGTTTCTTGCCGGAGATCTTATCGACACTGTCGAGCACTTCTTCCAAGGTGCCAAACTGATTGAGCAGATCCTTGGCGATCTTCGGGCCAATCAAGGGAATGCCTGGCACGTTATCGACCGAGTCACCGACCATCGCTTGAAAGTCGACAACCTGGTCGGGACGAACGCCCCAGTCTTCCATCAATGATTCGGCCGTGTAGAAGGCATCCTTCCGCACATTGAACAGCCGCACATTGTCGGTGATCAGCTGGCGGCAGTCTTTATCGGTGGTGACCAGGGTGCAGCGGCCCCCCTTCTCTTCCACGACTTTCGCGGCGGCAGCCAGGACGTCGTCGGCCTCGAAGCCTTCGTACTCGAGCACCGGGATCGTCATCGCTTCCAACAGCCGCCGGATGCCGGCGATCTGCGAAGGCAATTCGACTGGCATTTCGTCGCGGTTGGCTTTGTACTGGTCGTACAGCTCGTTGCGGAAGGTCGGCCCCGAGAGGTCAAACGCACAGATCAAATAGTCAGGCTTCTTCTTTTCCAGCAGGAAGACCATATCTCGGGCGAAGCCATAGATGGCCGCCACCGGCTGGCCGGCCGGACCGGTCATGGGTGGGATCGCGTGGAAGACCTGGAAGATCAGCGAGTGCGAGTCGACAATCCAGACCTCTTTGTCCTTCAAATCGCTGGGATCGCCGACATCGGCCGGAGCAGCCGTGGGCTGGGGAATTTTTTCCGAAATTTCCTGCGTCTCGTCCGTGTCGAAACTTAGCGACGTTTGCCGCGTGCGATTTTTCATCATGCCAACTGCGTTAGGGGGAAGCCGAGAGCCGCTATGAGCTGCGATCCTGCACGTAGATTATTGTGCAGTAACGAGTTACGAACAAGAAGCCACCCCCAAACACCTAATTTCTAAGGCTTTCGCAATTTCATCATCACTCCCTGAAGGAACGTTGCCAAAAAACCCCATGTTGCCCCAGGTCAACATTTCCATAAATCCTTTGTCATACAACGACTTACGAAAATTCCATTTCGTTGACTTCTACCCAGAACGCGTGTACACTTACGGTGCTGGCAAGACTTTGACCAGCCAACCACTCATCCCAATCGCTAATCCATCCAGCGGTTCACAAGTCCTTAAGCTAAAGCCCAGGCGGGGCTTTGGTCTTAACTTGTTCACGTGATCCCTACCATCGGCTGGATTGGCATTTGCCCTAGCTTTGACTAATTTAGGCAAACTGGGGAGACCCTAGTTCCACGACCCGTCTCCCTTTACTTGTCCCCTCAGGAGAGTTTCGCTCATGGCAGCCCGTGACAATCAAGGTCTTCAAATCGCCGTGATCCTTATGGTCATGCTGGTGGTCGGTTTGGGTATCACGACCGGCGTGTTCTACAACGCAAATCTGAAAGCCCAGACAGACGCGAAGGATGCCAACGCACGTGCCCAGACTGAATCCTCGAAGTCGCGTGAGTACTTGCTCGAACGCAACCGTCTGAAGGTCATGATCGGTCATACCGACGAAACGACCATGGACGAGATCGAAACGCAGTTCACCAACGACGTCGCCGCGTTTGTGGCTGACGAGAATGGAACTCCTGCCGACGTTCAGGCTTTGAACTACCGCAAGATCCCGGTCGAACTTCGCAACAAGTACGCCACGCTCGAACAGCAGTTGGCATCGGCCCGTGCCCAAGTGAATGCCCTGACGGCCGAACGCGATTCGATTCGTACCACGGCCGATTCCGCCGTCGCCAAAGCAAAGTCCGAAAAGGATGCCGCCGAAGCCAACCTGCGTAAGATGACCGCCGACTACCAGTCGGAACGCCAATCGCTGCAAGACGACCAGAAGAAGGTTCTTGCTTCCAAGCAAGCCATCGAAGGACAAGTTGCCCAGGTGACTGCCAAGTTCACCCAGGAAAAGAAAGCCTTGGATAAGGAACTCGCCGACAAGCAGAACCTCATCGCCGGCCTTCAGAAGGTGAATGAAGACCTGAAGCCAAGCATCACCGATCGCCCTGATGGCAAGATCGTCTGGTCGAACCAGCGGGAAAAGACCGTTTGGATCAACCTCGGTTCGCAAGACTTGCTGCGTCCGCAGATGACCTTCAGCGTTTACCCTGTCGGTCAGGAAAACCTGCGTGACGCTCCGGTGAAGGGTAAGATCGAAGTCACCAAGATCCATGACGGTCACCAGGCGGAAGCCCGGATCACCGACTTTGACCTGGCCAATCCGATCATGCCTGGCGACACCATCTTCACGCCAACCTGGACCCCAGGACACCCTGAAAAGTTCGCTGTGGTCGGTTACATCGACATCGATGGCGACGACAAGGACGACACCGATGACCTTCGCCAGATCATCGAAACCTCCGGCGGTATTGTCGCTGCTTACGTCGATGAAAGTGGAAGTATCAAGGGTGCAATCACCCCAGATATTCGCTACCTGATCCTTGGTAAGCGTCCAACCGAAAAGACCGCCGAAAACAGCCTGACCGCTTACTCGCAAATGAGCGAAGCAGCCCGTGCTAACGGTATCCAGGCCATCCGCGTCGACCAGTTCATCGACTGGGCCGGCTACGTCGGAGCGGAAGAACTCGTCCGCCTGAACGCCGCCTCGAAGCTGGAAGAACTGGAAGCTCAGGCCGAGAAGGAAAAGGCTGGTTTCCAGAAGCGTCGCCCAAGCGGCAACAGCGCCTTCTAAAGCGATTCGTCCTAAGAATTGCATCCAAGCAACGAATAAAAGCCGAGATGAATATCTCGGCTTTTATCATGCGCAGATATAACCAAGCCTCTCGTTACTGTCCCCTCTTCCCGCAGGGGCGAGGGGACAGGATTAGCATTGCGTCACGAGCATGTCAGTAAGGAGCACCCAATGATCGTCACCACTGGCAACGAGGTCGAAGGACAACGTGTTGTCGAGTACCTGGGCCTGGTCCGAGGAATCGTCGTCCGGTCGCCGAGCATTGCTCGCGGCTTCATAGGCGGCCTCCGGTCCATCGTCGGCGGGAACATCCCCGAGTACGCCGCCGTGTGTGAGGAGGCCCGTCAGCACGCCTACGACCTGATGCTGCAGCATGCCCGCCAGGTCGGGGCCGACGCGATCATCGGGACGCGGTACGATGCTACCGAGTTCGCCCCTGGCGCGACCGAAGTCTTGGCGTACGGAACAGCGGTGAAGATCCAGCCGAATGCAGACTAGCGCCTTTCCGGTCCCCTCTCTCTTCCCAAGGGGCGAGGGGACAAGATGAAGAGCATGGGCGCATCTACGAGAGTGTGACGTCCGATCGACTCGGCGAGGATTCCAAAGACTTGGTTAGCCGATCGAGGCTTGCTGGTGCACGCTGCTGTCGGAAGCGATGGCCTGTTTCCAGAGATGGTAGCCGAAGAACTCTTCTCCGAGCGCGGCCAGCTGGCCATGCAGTTCATGGAACTTCTCGAGCTTCATCGCCGAAACGAGAAGACTCGGATCGCAGAAGATGCTTGCCGGGTGCGTTAGCTGAAGCTCGCGGCCAATCTTCTTCAGCAGCGACGAATCCTTGCTGCTCAGCTCATGCTTCTTGCACAGGTCCGAAAACAACCGCTGGGGGTTGTCGACGTTCCAGGCGTTCTCGGTTTCCTGCCAACGCGTCAGAGCCCAAATGAGGGAAGCGATCACCAAGACCACCAAGGCCAGGATGATGAAGTGTGGGAGATTGAAGTGCGCGTTCTCGGCGCGGAAGTGCTCGCCCATGGCGGAAAAATCCACCGGCGGCTGATCGGCCAGAATTACGAGTTGCCAAAGTGATGCCATGGGTCTTCGCTCCTAAGTCGTGACCTGTTCACCGGCGACCGGAGCTTCGATCGACGGCACAGCCACTTTGTTTCCAGCGATGCGACGCAGGCTTGCCTCGGCGTTCTCTCGAACACGCACATTTCGGTCGAGCATGGCCTGGCGAAGGGCCGCCACCGAAGCGGACGAAGGACAACGGGCCAGAAGATTAGCCGCTTCGGCACGCAGGAAATGATCTTCGTGTTGCAAGGCCTTGATCAGGTCAGACTCCATGTCGAGATGATTCTCCATCACCTCGATAATCTTCAACGCACGCAGGCGTCGGTAGCTCGCATCGTCGACCATCTCGTTGGCCAACAGGCGTTGGGTGTTCACGTCGATTCCGCGAACCAGGCGTCCGGTGTTCTTTTGGGCGTCCAGGCTCATCTTGTCGAAGGCCGACAGGAACCGAGGAAAATTGAACTCGGCCAGGGAATTGCGCACCGTATCTTTCACGATCAGCTGTGGACTATCTAAGTGCTGCAGCAGTAGTTTGATCGCTCCGGGAATTCCTCGCGGGCGTAATTGGCGGAGGGCTTCGGCACGCACGCCTGCGTCAGGATCGCTGACGGCATCCAGAATCAGTTGGTTGGTACTTGGGTCGATATAGCTGGCCAGTTCTTCGAGAGCTGCCAGGCGTCCGCTGGAATGCTGCGAACCGGCCATCATCAGCAGTAGATCGTACAGCCGCTCGGAACCGATCGAAGTGCACATAGCCATGTGCACCGCGGCAGCCTGCTGCAGGCCATTGAGCTTCTCGAGCACATGGCGATGCTCTTCGGCCCAGGCCACCTTCGTCAGCTTGGCCAGGTTGCGGCGGACGGTGTCGTTCACGCCTCCGTGAATACGCGTTGTCAATTCCGACATGAATGCCGGATCGTGCCGCAGTCCCACGATGTTGAGCACCGGCATGGCGGGGTGCATATCGGTCAGTGAGCTGAGCACCAAGTCGATGATTTCAGGACGCGAACTGTGCCGCAGGAAGCGGATGATAGCTGTGTGTGCGGGATGCTTGGCGTTGTTCCAGGCTTCGCGAAGGAGTTGATTCTCGCGAGTGACGAGCACCAGGAATGCTTCGAGGATGGCCACCGATTCGTGCTGCTGGTAGTGACTGATGCAGTCTCCCAGCGAATCGATTGCCCGGCTGCGAACCGCTTCGCCACCCTTCTTGGAATCACCGACGCGAAGGTCTTTGCGGAGACTGGCCGCCAAGTGCACGAGCGTGTTGCCAGCCGAGTCGCGGTACGAGTGGCCAGAATCACGAACGATCAACGCAAGCGATGGGATCAGTTCGTATTCGGGAACCTGATTCAAGACCTCCAGCCCCAACGCGAATTGCTCGTGGTCGCTGGAGTGAATCAGTTCGCGGACGGCAATCTCGAGCGAGATGCCGGAAAGTTCGATCCAGCTACGCTGAACCGGTGTGAACTTGCGCCAACGCTGCACGAGAGCCCGTTGGGCGACGACGTGACGTTGATGCAGCAGAGCGGAAAGAGCTCCCTCGCGCACTTCCGAATACGGCGAGTCCAGCGCGTCTACCAACACTGGGACCGCCGCATGGTTGTCCGTGTTGGCAAATAGCTGAAAGGTTTTTTCGATTCCGGAGGGCACGCTACGATTCCCGCTGCATGTCTGAGTGGTTCCGAACATCAGTGATCGAAACTTGGGGCAACTACAGGAAAACCTAGTTTTCCCCACAGATATGAGCCGTGAGAAACCGCATGAAATCGAATTCCCCCTTCGGGGCGGGCCGTACAATCGTTACAGACAGAACGATGGACAGCCTCTGTAGGGGGAATCCGCGATGAAAAAAGCCTCTCGCAGACCCCCAAATGGCGGCACACTACGAATTAAACCGTAACAAGCGGTTTTGGCCTCAGATATTGAACTGACGCAGCACCAAATCGCAGACGTCGGTATCGGCCATTGGGGTCTCGGGATAGACGCCCTTTTGGTTGGAAAGCAGGACGCCTCGTTGGGCTTCTGTTTTGGCCGGAGCACCGTGCGAACCCTTGACCAGAGTCGCGTCCAACGGGATCGATTTGGTGGCCATGTCGACATGCAGTTCGACCGGGTCGTAGCCGGGCTTGCGGTGGATATCGACCGTGCGAGCAAACTTGGGGGCGTTGGCATCGTCCAGCCAGTAGTAGTAGGCCTGCCAACTGTTGGCGGTCGAAACGAGGATGACGTCGCCACTTCGCTCGTGATTGAGGAAGTACTTTTCGCGATCATCGCCGGCGAGGACTTCTGCAATTCCTTCCTGCCCCTCGAACAGCTTGACGACCTTGTCGATCGTTGCCTGATCGCGATCTTTCACGTAGATATGCGAGAGTTGGTGATCGGCCACGGCAAACGCGTTGCTGCCGCGGTAGTCGATCGTCTCCCCTTCCTCGCCGCTGTTGACCTTCAACAGGTCTGCTTCTCGCAGTACGCGGTTGGGGTAGGTGACATGATCGACGGGCACAATCGTGTATTCGCTGGCCACCAAAATCAGCACATCGTCGCCGTAGGCTTCTTTCAAACCGGCAAACATCTCGCCCAGGACGACGTCGAGCTCTGCCACGGCCTTCATCGCCGGTTCGCTATCGGGACCAAGCTTTTGGGCCTGATAATCGAGGTGCGGCAGATAGATGTAGAAGAAGTTTGGCTTGTGCTTCTTAGCGGTCAGCACGGCCGTGTCGGAAATCCACTTGGTCGAAGGAATCGAAGCAAGCGGGCCCCAGAAGAACTTCAGCGGGAAGTGACCATACTGTTCGAGCAAATCACCGTAGTACTCGGTTGGCCGCGTGTAGCACCACAGCGATTCGCTGCCGTCGGGGTTATGCACAGGGGCCGGCATGCAGACGTAATCGGCATTACAGCGTTTGCTGAGCATGGGGAACCACACGGCCGACGTGAGCGATGGATTGTGCTTTTTCAGCGTGTCCCAGATCTGAGGTTGTTCGATTGCTTCGTTGCCCATGGTCCACAGTTCGACCTCCCCCTTTTCGCGGTCGTACCAGCCGTTGGCCACAACTCCGTGATCGACCGGCAGCATGCCAGTCATGATGTTCGTTTCGACGCACAACGTCACCGCGGGAAAGCTCGGCACGAGCGTGGCTTTGTCCCCTGCTTCGGTTAGCGCCGTGAGATTCGGCATGTGGGCAACGTCTGAGGCTCGCAATCCGGGGATGGAAAGAAGAACAACGTTGTCGGCCATGGGGGTGCTCGCTCAGTAAGGGGCAGGGTCGGGAGTCAATTCGCAATCAAGTCACTCTAACCCGAGATCCAGTGCGAGAAAACCAGGGCAACTCTCATGTCCCCTCGCCCCTGAGGGGAGAGGGTTAGGGTGAGGGGTTCTTCACGGGCGATAGAAGTGCATCGAGGATGACTCACTGCAAGTCAGGATGCGAGTGAGAGAAACACGTTAGAGCGACGACGCGTGACCCTGCTTCGCCCCCTCACCCTAGCCCTCTCCCCCGGGGACGGGGGCGAGGGGACAGGATGCGCTGGGGCACTTTCTAATTCGCTTAGATCAGCGGCTTCAAGAATTCGTACGACAGCTTGGCCAGGTTGGGGCCGTCGTGGCTGTGCCGGCTCAGTTCGACGTTCACACAGCCCTGGTAGTCGATTTCTTTGAGAGCCTTAAAAATCGGCGGGAAGTCGATCTCGCCTTCACCGAACGGCAGGTGTTCGTGGACGCCGGCGTTCATGTCTTCCAGGTGAATATTAACGATACGGTCGGCATAGCGGCGAATGTAATCGGCGATGGGTGTTTCGCCTTGGCAGTGTAAATGGCCGATGTCGAGCGTGAGCTGAAAGTTCGGAGCATCGATCCGCTGCTGAAGTTCGTCGAACTTCTCCATCGTATCGATCAACATGCCAGGCTCCGGCTCGAAGCCGATCGTGACGTCACGCTCGGCGGCATAGTCGAGCACAGGTTCGAGCGACGCGACCAATCGATCCATGGCTACGTCATACGAGACGTCGTCCAGTAGACGGCCTGACCAGACCGAAACGCAATCGCTCTTGAGCGTTTGGGCCGTATCGATGCAGTGCCGCATGAACTCGTAACGCAGGTCGCGTCCTTTCGCTTCCGGGCTGATAAAGGTCGGCTCGTGCTTGCGGCGCGGATCCAACAGAAAGCGAGCCCCGGTCTCGACGACCGAGCGCATCTTGGCTTCTTCGAGTGTCTTGGCCAGAAGATCGACCTGACGCGTGGCAAGATAGGTGTTACCGAACGGGGTAAGGGTCAAATGGTCGATCGTCAGGGCAATCGCACGGTAGCCGATCTCTGCCAGGATTTCCACGGCATCGAACGGGTCGTGATGCGCGAGTCCATTCGTGTTGTAACCTAGGATCATTCCTGACTAACCCTTCGACCTTACGATGTCGCTGCCTGGTTTGCTATTCCGCGCGGTGCAAGGTTGGCCAACCTTGTTCGCTGTGCCCCACGACGATGTCGATCTCATTATGTTGAATACATCCAACGACGAAGCCCCAGCATGGGAAACAACAGGGCAACAATCACGACCGACCAAATCGTTCCGCATACCGCTAGGGTAATCGCTGCGTCATAAAAAATCAGCGATAAGATCGCTTGTTTAATCGTTAATTGCACGTTTCGCGGCTCGGGGTAACAAACGGCGAGAACCATTCTGCGCCCCAAGGCCAAACTCAATAATACCAAAATCCCCCACAGCCCGAATGATTTCGATGGGTCGATATCAACGATCGACGGCTGAAACCAGGGCAAAATGCCCAGCATGGCGATGCCTGCGAGCATCAAAAACGCCCCCAGGCCCAGCATGGCTCGGCTGCTGACGACCGCTTCGGTTCTCGCAAACCAGGTTACGCCGACAATGTATACGCCAATGCCGCCAGCAAAGATCAGTTGGCCCGCGTCATAACCCAAGATCTGCCAGCTGTCGCTGAAGGGATTCTCTTTGGCAAGGCTCATCCCCAGCAGAATATTGAAAAAACGACATGCTCCCATCATCCAAGGAGCTAAGGCCGTCCGTTTGAGCACTGCGTCGTAGGCGACCACGCAAATGGAAAGACAAGCCGCCACGGCACCGCCTCGCCAGGGAATCGCGGCGTAATCGACGTAAGCATAGCCGCCCAGCAAGGCTACCAGCGTCCCCACGACCAACATCGAAAAACCAGCGAGCATCGCCGTCTGAGCGGAAATCGCCCCGGAAGGAATCGGGCGATCAGGCCGCTCCTGGGCGTCGACGTCGCGGTCGTAGTAGTCGTTCAGGATCATCCCGGCCGAGTAGATCAAGCTTGAAGCCAATACCAGGCAGACGAAGATGACCGGAGCGTTCAGATTGGTGACGCCACCATTGGCAAAGGCCGAGACGATGAAGAAGCCAGCAAAGATATCAGCCCACGCCGTAAACAGGTTCGGCAGCCGGCACAACTTGCCAAACGCAAGCCAGGCTGGGTCAACCGGCGTCTCTGGTGTCGTCGAATCGTCCAAGGGGCGTCTCGTGATAGCTTTTAATGCGCGATGGGATTAGGTCTGTGATTTTACGTTTTTGCGTAAGAAGCGTCGAGGAGACCCAATCAACTCTTACTGAAAACTGAAAACCGTAAACTTCCACTTGGAAAAGAAAAAACCCCCGCGTCGGGCGATTGACGCGGGGGTGCTTAGAAAAGGAGGGGCTTAGCAGGAGACAATCACCTAGGCACTTTTCGTTTCGGGCATTTTGAAAAGCTTCTCTCGACCTTCGACGATCTCTCGCGTGATCGAGTAGTTGGAGCCAGGCTCTTGTTCGGGCAGGTCAAACATGATGTCGAGCATGACCGATTCGATGATCGAGCGAAGACCACGAGCACCCGTACCCTTGGCCAGGGCACGTTGGGCAATGGCTTCGATCGCTTCGTCGGTGAACTCGAGTTCGGCGTTTTCCATCTCGAAGAGGGTCTGGTACTGCTTGACCAGAGCGTTCTTCGGTTCTGTGATCACCTTCTTCAGACCTTGCAGGTCGAGAGGTTCCAGCGAGGCAACCATCGGCAGACGACCGACCAATTCTGGAATCAGGCCGAATTCCAGGATATCGTCGCTGGTCACGTTTCGCATCAATTCAGCTGAGTCAGCATCTGACTTGAAGCCAGACGATTGACCGAAGCCGATGCTCTTGCGACCCATACGGCGACGGACGATGTCTTCGATACCGACAAACGTACCACCACAGATGAACAGGATGTTGCTCGTGTCGATCTGGATGTACTGCTGCTCGGGATGCTTACGACCACCTTGTGGCGGAACGTTAGCGACGGTGCCTTCGAGCATCTTCAAGAGAGCTTGCTGTACGCCTTCACCGGAGACGTCACGCGTGATCGAAACGTTGTTCGATGTCTTGCCGATCTTGTCGATTTCGTCGATGTAAAGGATACCGCGTTGGGCAGCTTCTACGTCGAAGTCGGCAGCGTGCAATAGTTTCAGCAGCAGGTTCTCGACGTCTTCACCCACGTAACCGGCTTCGGTCAGCGTGGTGGCATCGCCAATCGCGAACGGAACGTTCAGGATGCGAGCGAGCGTACGAGCCATCAGCGTTTTACCGCTACCGGTTGGACCGGCCAACAGGATGTTCGACTTTTCGATCTCGACATCGGAACCTTCGTGACCGACGACCAATCGCTTGTAGTGATTGTGAACGGCGACGGAAAGAACCTTCTTCGCACCATCCTGGCCAATGACGTATTCGTCGAGGTTGGCCATGATTTCGCGAGGGCTGGGGATCTTGTTGAACAGTTTATTGCCAGAGCCGCGGCGACGATTCTCTTTCTCGAGAATCTCTTTGCACAGGTCGATGCACTCGCCGCAGATGTATACGTTGTTGTAAACGTCACCAGGACCTTCGACCAAAGGACCTACTTCGCGGTAGTTACGGCGACAGAACGAGCAAAATGCGTTTTTCTTGTTGGTGCTGTTGTGGCGAGTTCCACCAACATCATTTCCTGCGGGCATGAATTAACTCCTTTCGGCTTCGCTTGGAACAGCAACTGGCAGCGGTGTCGGGACCTTGAGGTGATTCTCTTGATGCTAATGCCGGCCAGGGCTGTTGTTATTTCCACGTGCTGCTCGACTGGCCATGGCTTATCGAAGCCGTTTGGCCTGGGGGCATCCTTGTCCGCAAAGAGTTCGAGCCGTATTCTTCAGCCGCAGTCGTCGCTCTTAAGTAAGAAAAACGTCCTACGCTGATACCGCTTCGCAAGGGCGAAGAGAGAATCACTAAAGTGATCCTCATTGGTTGGCCTCCCAGGCACCACACCTCGCAATACGAAACGATGTTTTGGTTTGTGCGATTGTTGTTCGCAAAAACCAGACAAATAATCCCTAATCGGTCTTGCTTGCATCTTCGGTAAAAACGACTTCCGCTTCTTCCGAAACTGTTGCAGGCTCTTGGATTCGGGCTGACATGTCCGTTTTTATCTTTCGGAATTCCTCGTCCGATAGCTCACCCCGTGAATGCATTTCGCGGAACTTTGATAGCATCGTGTTGGGGTGGTGTTGGTCCTCGTCCGAGTATTCGCGCCATTTTCTCAGAAGGTGAAACGTTAGTGCCAGTCCTAGGATGCATACGGCTAATAGGAATACTGCGAATGCTAACTGCAGGTATTGATTTTCCATCGCGAACCAGGAAGTACTAACTCGTCATTACCTACCCATGCCGCAAGCGTACCGATAGCGCGGGCAGGCCTTCAAATCCTTATTATTTCCATAAACGGCAACCTCGTCCAATCATTCGCCCGGATTGCCCATGCCCAATCGGCAAATTGACAAGGCCAGCCGCGGGCAGATAGGCTAACCCTACTCGTATCTTCTTGCTTGAAGACCATTTAGGGCGACCAGATCATGCCACGTGAAGCAACCGTTCAAAAAATCTCGTCCACGGGAATTGTCGCCGTTATCCGCGCGGACAATGGGGAAATCTTGGCGGATGTGACTCAGGCCCTGATCGACGGTGGGGTCACTGCTATCGAAGTGACCTTTACCGTACCCAAGGCCCACAAGGTATTAGAGTACGTCGCCGATCGATTCGGGGACCAAATCGAGCTCGGAGCGGGCACCGTCCTCGATGCCGAGACGGCTCGCATCGCGATCCTGGCCGGGGCTGAGTTTATCGTCTCGCCCATTGTCGACCTGCCGACCATCGAGATCAGCCACCGGTACGACAAAGCGATGATGGCCGGAGCACTTACCCCCACCGAAGTGGTCCGAGCCTGGCAAGCCGGATCGGACGTGGTGAAGATCTTCCCGTCCGACCTGACCGGACCCAGCTATCTGAAATCTTTGAAAGGTCCCCTGCCCCAGGTTCGCATGATGCCAACAGGCGGGGTCAATCTGGATACGGCCGAGGCGTTCCTGAAAGCAGGTGCGTGTGCTTTGGGAGTCGGCGGCTCGCTCGTTGAGAAGTCGGCAATCGAAAGTGGCAACATGGATCGCATTCGCGATCTGGCCAAGCAGTATGTCGAGATCGTCCAGCGATTCCGGGCCCAATAGTTGTTCCCTGCGTAGGGGCCCGATACGATGAGTTGAAACCAATCGTCGTTGGCTCATCTTCCCCAGTCCGCAGCGCACATGCCCATCTCCTTTGATTGTCCTCATTGCGGGACCCACATGAAGGTCCTCGACCGCTATGCCGGCCAAACCGGACCATGTGCCGTATGCGCAAAGACAATCACCATTCCAGGAGACCCCAACGCGGCGGCCGAGCCTGGGCAATCGAAGGTAACCACCACCAGTTCGTCAGAAGACAACAGCGGCGTGGCCTTGGGAACGCTGATCGGAATTCTGGGCGGATCGGTTGCCTTCTTCTCGGTGATCTTTCTGACCCTGGTTTTGATCTTCCGGGTCGCAGTTCCGGCAGCCACTCAGATGCGAACCAACGCTTTAAATCGGGCTTCGCTGGACAAGATCGAGCGAATCACCCAGGCGCTCAACGCGTACCATGACATTCACGGATCGTATCCGCCGGCCTATTTCACCGATGACAAGGGAGCACCGACGCACTCGTGGCGGGTGATGATCCTACCGCAGTTGAATCGCAATGATCTGTACAAGCAATACAACTTTGACGAGCCCTGGAACTCGCCGACCAACATCAACGTGACCACGCGGATGCCGGACGTTTTTCGCAACGAACTCGACAACTCGTCGAATTCCACTTCGACCAACTTCGCGGCCGTGGTGGGTAAGCGGACGATGTTTCCGCACGAGAAGTCGACAACCCGGTCGCAGGCCATCGACGACCCGAATACGGTGCTGATGGTCGTCGAAGTGCATGGTCTCGGTTTCGACTGGACCGACCCGACTCAGAACTACAATCTCGACAGCCCGCAGGGCACGATGATTATCGACAACAACCGGCAATCGACGACGGCAAGCAAGTCGACGTTGACCGGTAACCTGGGTGTGATGAGTGGCGATACGTACCACGCCAACGAAAACACCTCGGTCACGCTTCTACAAGGGATGGCCACGCGCAGTGGCAGCGAAGATATCGGCTACGAAATGGACCTGCTCGACCAGCCGTGAGCGTTACGTATTAAGCGACTGGTACGAGCCGTACGACCGGCACAGCTTGCCAGCCTTCACTGACGCGTATCATGAGAGCGACCCTATCAAGCGGACGACTCAACGACCGATAGACTGTGTTGTCGTGTCCTCTATCGTTTAAAGGGTCGTTCATGTTTGCCAAATCAGGCTTGCTCGCTGCCACGGCTGGCGTACTAGCATCGATGCTGGCATTAGGTCCGCAGGTGCTATCAGCGCAGGCCCATCGGCCCGCTGGCGCTACTGCTTCCGATGGCGGCCCCGTGCTGACCCGACAGATGGAGTTTGGCATTCCTTACCAGGTCGATGCCCCTGGCTCGACGCCTGAAGTCCAGCTGATGGTCTCGAACGACCGCGGCGTGAACTGGATTGGCTATCACCGCCAATCGGCCCAGCAAGACCGCTTCGTCTTTCAGGCCCAGTCCGATGGCGAGTATTGGTTCGCGATCCGAACCTTCGATGCCAGCGGCCGACCGACCGAAAACAACGGTTACTTCAAGCCTGAGTTAAAAGTCGCCATCGACTCTCAGACACCGGAAGTCTCGATCAAAGCGCAAGCACTCGAAAGTGGCGAAGTCATCGTCCAGTGGACGATTCAAGATCCGGCCATCGACTCGGAACATATTCAGCTAAGCTATCAGTCGTCGCCTCAGTCGCCGTTTCAAACCGTGCAGGTCGATGCCTCGAAAGCATATCAAGCCGATGGCATCATTGCCGGCGAAACGCGATTCTTTCCGATCGCCACCGACCGCGTCATGCAGATCCGCTTGGATGCGTATGACAAAGCGGGCAACGTAGGTTTTGCTCAGCAGTCCGTTTCGGTACCGCTGGTCGCCCAAAAGCCCAACTGGAATGGTGTTCCGCGGCCAGCCCCCGGCAAGGCCGGTCCTGCCCAGGATTCGCTGGCCGGCGGTAACATCCCGGTCGATCCGTTCCAACAGCGCCGCATCGAGATGCCAGAGCCACCCAAGCAAGCCGTGCCGTGGCCGACGGACAACGTCCTGCCGCGACCAGAAGCCCAAGCCAATAACAATCCCATGCAGCCAGGTATTGGTACTCAACCACCGCAGCCATTGGCCGGAATGGGTGCTCCACCACTGCCACAAAACGTGGACCAGCGCTTCAAGCCGGCCAGCATGAAGATGGAACCACCGGTCGCTTCTTCCAGTCAGCCAGAACGCCCCACCGTCCGAGCGAACTCGACGGTCGGCCTTCCGCCCGGTGTTTCGCCCCAAGCGATCAACCACAAAGGCTTCGCCCTGAATTACGGAGTCGACACGGTCGGCCCTTCCGGCATCGGCCAGATTGAACTGTGGGTTACCCGCGACGGTGGCGAAACCTGGGAACCAGGCGGTACCGATCCCGATCGTCAAAGCCCATTCGATGTCGAGGTACAGGCCGAAGGGACGTACGGCTTCCGCATCGTGGTCGAAGGGGGCAACGGCCTGACCGGACGCCGACCACAACCGGGCGACCTGGCCGATATTTGGGTGAACGTCGACCTGACGAAGCCGATCGCCACGATCACGAACGTGGTTTACGGTGAAGGCCCGCACGTGGGTCACCTGGACATCAGTTGGAGTGCCACCGACGCCGACCTGGCCGATCGACCTGTCTCGCTGTACTACGCTTCGTCGGCCGATGGCCCCTGGAAGCCGATCGCGGAAGAGATTGCCAACTCGGGGCAGTACATCTGGAAGATCACCCCGGACGTGCCGGCCGATATCTTCCTGAAAGCGATCGCCCGAGACCGCTCTGGCAATGTAGGCGAGTTCGTTCTGAAGCGGGCCATCGCCAACGACGGACTCGTTCCCCGAGCTCAAATTCGCTCACTACAGCCGATTTCCGGCCAGAATGATCAAGCGGCCATGCCGTTCACGATTCGCTAATCGATCCGCTGGTAGTCAAATTGCCCTGCACCGGGTAACTTGGTGCCATGGCAAATACGGTTCACGCGTTCGACTTTCTCGACTCCGACGCGACGTCCATTCCCTCGGTTTGTGTCGTCTTCGGTCGCGATGCCTTTCTGCGCGGGCTCGCCGCGGAGAAGATCCGCAAAGCCGTCCTGGGGGACGATCCCGATGTTCCTTACGGCAAGCTGGCCGGAAACATGGTCACGTGGGTCGATGTGGCGGACGAAGTCTCGACGGTAAGCCTGTTCGGGGCTTCCGGACGACGGCTGGCGATCGTAGATGATGCCGACCCGTTCGTGTCTCGCTATCGAGACGAACTGGAAGGGTTTCTGGAAAAGAAACGCCCCGGCGGGGTACTCGTTCTGCAGGTCGAGAAGTGGGCGGCTAATACGCGGCTCTACAAGAAGTGCAACGAGGTCGGCCTTCAGGTTCAGTGCAACCCGCCCGAAAAGAAAGCCGGTAAGAAGACCTCGCTCGACATGGACCTACTGAGCAAGTGGTTTGTTCGCCGCGCGAAAGAGGAACACGACGCCAAGCTCAACGTCGGGGCCGCACACCTCTTGGTGGAACTTCTGGGAACGGAACTGGGACTGATCGATCAGGAGGTTGCCCGACTGTCTCTCTTCGTTGATCCTCACGAGGCGATCAACGAAGACCTGGTCCGCGAACAGGTTCACGGAGGTCAGCTGCAGGAGATCTGGCACCTGGTCGATGCGGCGGTCGAAGGCAAAACAGCTGACGCGTTGAATCAGCTCGATCGGCTGTTCCAATCGGGCGACAAGCCGCAGAAGCTGTACGGTCAAATTGCCTGGAGCCTCCGCCGCTTCGCTGCTGCCACACGTATCTATCAGCGGGCCCGACGCCGCGGCGATGCGGTCAGTCTGCGGGATGCCCTCAAAGAAGCTGGCTTCCCGAACTGGCCCAAAGCCCTGGAAGAAGCCCAACGCCGGCTGTTGGCCCTCGGCCAAATCCGCGGGGGACGTCTTTATCGGCAACTGCTGGAACTCGATATGTCGCTCAAAGGAAGCCACTCGCAAGAGGCCCGCGGCCGGTTGGCTTTGGAGAAGCTGATCGTATCGTTCTCAAAAGCGATGGATCCACCACGAGCTACCGCTCAGCGATAAAATTTTCCCCTCTCCCTTCCCAAGGGAGAGGGCTAGGGTAAGGGTTGGGAAGCGGGTATTCTGTTCGCCCCTCACCCTCCCCCTCTCCCCCAAGGGGCGAGGGGACAGGAAACGGTCGCAGCTAGCACCCATCGACAATCTCCCGTCGGTATCTCTTGCTTCAATCTTGAGGTTTTCCTACTATCCGCCGACCGTTTCTTGGAAGAAGGCTTGCGCCCGCGCGCGCCATCAACGGAAGCTCGAGCGAATGATGTCGAAGATTATCCTCCCCTGCGTTGTCTCCCTGACCGTCCTTCTGACTGGCTGCATGAGCGGCTGGAATCGTGGTATGAATGAGTCGAGTTCGCTCAACTCGTACCTCAATCAGCAAGCGGCTCAGTCGAAACCGGCGGCGCAGAAATCGACCATGCCGGAAACCGAGAAAGCCAAGCAGCACGAGTTGGCCAAGTCGGAAAGCAGTGACGTTTCCCTCGGCAAAAAGCTGGCAGCCAAGTTAGCCGCCGCCGCCGAGAAAGCACCAGCGGAGTCGGCACCCGAAGCGACGAGCTATGCAGCCCGCGTCAAAGCGTTGTCGTTGCCGGCGGATGACAAGCAGCAAATCCTCAGCGAGTTCGCTTCGGCCAGTGACGCCCAGTGGGAAGAACTTCTTTCCAAGCTGGAACCGGTCTTCGGCCCCCAGCAGCAAGCGGTTGCGCAAAAGGAATCGTCCGGCGAAGCTGACGTCATCGATCAATACGCCTCGAAGCTCGTGCAGCGGCATCTGAAAACGCCAATCGAAAACGAACCGGCCGAACAGCCTAAGCGTTTGCCGTCGATCAATATGCACCAGGATACGTCGCACCTGGCCCAAGCCGATCCGGCAGGCTATCCACGGACCATCGACCTCGACCGCGGCAAGATGTCGCCGGCCGTCCGGGCCACGGCTCCGCCAGAGGAGAAAGTACGCCGCGACACAGGCGTTCAACTAGCCGCCTACGTGCCAGAGATGGATGCCCAGTCAGAAGGCCTCTACCCGGAAGACGTTCAAGCCGCTGCCATCGCCGACATGAAGCGAAACCCGAGCAATCTGCCTGACAAGACCGCTGGGCCTAAGCCAAGATCAACTCAGCCAGAAAGCCAGGAAGAAGAAACCGTCAGCCAGCTTACTCGCGTCGAATACCGCGCGATGCAGATCCTCTGGCAGCGTAGCCAACTTTCGCTGGAAGCGTTGTACAAAGAATACAAAGCGCAATTCGCTTCCGAGCAATCGCCGACTTCGCCAGATCCGAGCATCTTGAGCCTCGACGAACTGCACGCGATTCTCTTCGACTTGAAGAATCGCGGTTGGATCGCCGATACCCGGCGTGGCAACACGGTCGTCTACTGGGCTGCTCGTAACCAAGAGGAAACCGACTCTGGCAGTTGGGAAACACTGATTGATGACACCATCGGCAAGCTCGAACGCGTTGCCACCGACTCGCGGGCTTCGGAAGAAGAACGCACCATCGCACAGCTGCGTCTGAGGATGCTGTACCTGATTGCCAATCGCAAGGGGGACGCGATGGAGAAGGTCGAAGGTCTGACAGCAGAAGAACAAGAGGTCTGGAGCAACACGCTCTTCGGCCTGGCCGATTACATGAAGGTGGAAGACATCCCGGTCGAGCGCCGTCATACGCTGGCCTTGGGTTCGTTCCGCCGAGCGATGTCGCACCTGGAAGCGGCGAGCCCGCTGGAACTGCGGAACCTGGAATTCATTCAAAGCGTCGACAGCTTCGGTCAATTCAAGCCGTTCCCTTCGCATGACTTCCAACCCAAGCAAGAAGTCCTGCTGTACGTCGAGATCGAGAACTTCACCAGTCGGGACAACGGTGGCAAGTTTGAAACGGCCCTACAAAGCAACTACGAGATCTACGATCAGTCCGGCCGCCGGATCGATGCTCGTCAGTTCCCGGAAGTGAAGGACAGTTGCCGCGTCCGTCGCCGCGACTTCTATGTTCCGTATCGGCTTTACATGCCGGAGAATATCGCCGCAGGCACCTATCGTCTAGAATTGACGGTCCGTGATTCGGCCGCCGACAAGTTTGGCCAGGCCTCGATCGAGTTCAGTATCAAGTAGGAAGACGCCATGCTCACGTGCGACGTTGCTGTAGTTGGAATCGGCGGCGTCGGCAGCGCGGCGGTCGCGTCTCTGGCGAAAGCCGGCGCAAACGTCATTGGCCTCGATCGCTTCTCGCCGCCACACATTCACGGCAGTTCGCACGGCCAAACGCGTGTCATTCGCATGGCCTACTTCGAACATCCAGACTACGTCCCACTGCTCCGCCAGGCCTACCGCGGCTGGAGCGATCTGGAACAAGCCACCCGACGCCAGCTCTACTACCCGACCGGCGTGCTTCAAATAGGCCCTGAATCAGGCGAAGTGATTGCCGGTACGCTGCATAGTGCCCAGGAACATCAACTGGCAATCCAACGTTTTGCGTACGACGAAATCGCCAGCGAGTTTCCCGGGGTAGTTCCCCCAGAAGATTGCATTGGCATTCTGGAACGCGATGCAGGCTACTTACTGGTGGCCGACTGCATTGCAGCCTACTTGGACCAAGCCAGGCAGCACGGGGCAACCATCAAGACGGACTCGCCGGTTCAATCCTGGACACGAACGGGCGACACGTTTGAGCTGCGAACCGACACCGAAGTCATTCAAGCCAAGCAGTTGGTCGTGTGCGGCGGAGCCTGGGCTACGCAGCTCCTGGCCGATCTCAACGTACCGATGACCATCCTGCGGAAGCACTTATACTGGTACGAGAACGAGGCCCCTGCCTACACCAGCGAGTCTCAGTTTCCGGTCTTTCTGCTTGAGACTCCCCAGGGCATCTACTACGGATTCCCTCAGCTGGACAGCGAAGGAGTCAAACTGGCCCGGCATGATGGAGGCGAACCGATCCCGGCGGCCGATCGGCAACACCAACAGGAAGACGCCGCCGATCGTCAGGCCGTCGAAGCCTTCACGGCGGGTCACCTTCCGCTGCTCTCCCAGAACCTGGTCCGCCGCGAGGCGTGCATGTACACGGTCACGCCTGACCATCACTTTCTCGTCGGGACGCATCCCGAGCACGAGGGTCTGCACTTCGCGGCAGGCCTTTCCGGGCATGGCTTCAAATTCGCTTCGGCCCTGGGTGAGATCCTTTGCGACCTGGCAATAACAGGCCAGACGAGCTCGCCGATCGAGTTTCTTTCTCCGCGACGATTCTCTTAAATCGCGTCCCCTTTCCATAACGGCGACCTAGATTTGGATACGTGTTTCGCTGCGCACCTGCGCACGCGTCGGACAATCGATACAACCGCTGCAATCCGCATTCGGAAGTCGCCATGAGCCAGCTTCAGTTACCACCTCAAGTTAAGCAGTACACCGATCTCCTTCGTAAACAGTGGAAGCTGTGGGTGCCGGTGGCCGTTGGCTGTTTTCTTTTGGCGGCAACGTATTCGCTGGTGAAGCCCGATCAGTGGCAAGCCACGCAGTCGGTTTTGTTGCGTGACGAAGCAGCCGGTCAGCTGAGCGGCCAAGGCCGCTTCGACAGCATCGATACGATGAAAGCGGCTCAAGAGATGGTGGTCGAAGTGGCCCGTAATCAAGCGGTGCTGGAAGCGACCCTCAAGCAGGTTGGGCCTCCGCTGGGCAGCCGCATCAAAGGAGAGTGGCCGTCGCTAACCGAAGTGGAATCACTGCGAAAGAACGTGAAGGTCAGCCCACCCAACGGTGCCGAATTTGGCACAACGGAAGTGCTGCACCTTTCAGTCGATGCCGACAATCGCGAGCGAGCCGTCCTTTTGGCTTCGACCCTTTGCCAACAGATGGACATCGCCCTGAAGAACATCCGCAACCGACGCGCCGACAGCGTGATCGCTGAACTTGAGAATGCCGAATTGTTGGCCCAGCAGGAGCTTGCCCGGGCAACCGAGGCGCTCAAAGCTCAGGAAACGAAGGTCGGAAGTGACCTGGGTGAACTACGCAGCCTGAACGATGCCAACTCCGGCGATGGCAACCTCCGCAATGCCTGGAATCAGATCAAGCAGCAGATCCGCGACGGCGAGGCCGAACTGGTCAAGCTGGACGAACAACTGAACATCCTCAAGGCCGCCCAGAACGATCCCGAACATCTGATCGCCACGCCGAATCAGCTGCTGGAAAGCCAGCCTTCGCTTCGTCGATTGAAGGACGGCCTGGTCGACGCTCAACTTCGTACGTCGCAGTTGATGGGCAAGATGAGCAAGTCGCACCCGCAAGTCCTCTCGGCGGTTGCCGCGGAACAAGAGGTTCGTGGCAAGCTACGAGGCGAATTGGAGATTGCCGTCCGTGGTGTTCAGGCGGACCTGCAGCTGCAACGCTCGCGACTGAAATCGATCAATAGCCAAGAGGCCGACGTTCGCGAGCGACTCGATTCGCTGGCATCGATTCGCGCCGGCTACGCCAACCTGGTGGCCGACGTCGACAAGTGTACGCTCGTCCTACGAACCGCTCACGAGCAGCTGGCCGATGCCAAGGCCAACAAGCGAGCATCGGAAACTTCCAGCCTGATTACCCGCATCGATCAGCCCACGACCGGCGAGTACCCGTTAGGTCCTGGCAAAACGGTCATCGCAGGCAGCGGTCTGTTGGGTGGCTTGATCCTGGGCATTGGGATCGTGGTGCTGCTTTCGCCCATGCCAGGCAGCCAGGGTCGCCGCTGGACCGATCGTCTTTGGGGACGCCGCTCGACCGATACTTCCACCGCACCCAGTGCCGGGGATCGTCGATCGGCTCCGCGAACTGCCGAGCCGCCGGTTAATCCAGATGCCCCAGGCCGAGGTCGTCGTGCGACCGATCAAACCCCGCAGGCAACTTATCCAGAAGTCGATCGCCGCACTGGCTTCGACCGACGTGGAACGGCCGCGCCCGGAGATCGGCGCGGCCAGTAGAGAACGCGTCTAATGCTTAGTTCCCTTGGAAGTCCGCTGGCTTCAGGCCCTTCTTGAAGCCATTGAAACCGTAGAAGCTCGGGTCGTATTCGCCAACGATGCTGACATCGAGATCCGGCGTGATCTTGTCTTCCAGACCTACAAGGTCAAACGCGGCGTTCACGATAACACGGCGACCGTCTTCACTGACGAAGTCGATTGCGCTGCCGAAGGTACTGCACACGGAGGTACCTTTCTCGCCACCTTTCAGCTGATAAGGCATCGTCCAGACGATCGGCATCATGGGATCGTTCTTCTTCCCTTCCACCGCTTCGTCTTCTGGCTTCATTCCTTTGAGCACCGAGCCGTACAACAGCACCGTCGCGTCTTCCGGCAGGTTGCGAATCCCGTACACGTCGGTCGGACCCCAGACGTCATCGACACCACGCAGGATCGGATTGTCTTTGGCCTCTTCGTTGATCACACCGCGGGTACTTTCTCCCTTGTGACGACCATGGTGACTGACCCAGGTTTCGCCGAGCACCTGCTTACCGAAGCCCCCTTGGTTGTTGAAGCTATACGAGTTGAACTTGGCGTCCTTAGGAATGTTGAACGCGTGAGTCGCCGTACGAATCCCGATGACCGGCTTGCCTGCTTTCAGGTAGTCGTCGATGACCTGCATGTCTTCATCAGGCAGGTTGCGGAAGCGGGTCATGATGATGCACAGATCGGCTGACTTCAGCTTCTCGATGCCAGGGATGTTTTTCTGATTGTTCGGATCGACCGTGCCATCTTCCGGGTTGATCGAGAACAAGACCGTGCAGTCGAAACCGTGATGCTTCGACAGAATACCTGCCAGCATGGGCAAGGCTTCTTCCGAGCGGTACTCTTCGTCGCCACTGATGAGCACGATGTGCTTCCCTTTGCCAGGACCATCGCCACCCTCGTAGGTGAGCATGGTTTCGTCGGCAGAAGCCACAGACAGCGGAGTTAACACCAGAGCAACAAGCGCGAGCCAGGCGATATTGAATTTCATGGAGAATTCCTGAAGGGGTGAATCGGGAGGTGGGAAGTCGTGAATCAGTTCGGTTATAATCGAAATCAATCCACATTTCACCGCTTCCGCGCGATCAATTCTCACGAATTTGTCGCTGTGTTGATCCTCCCGCCCTTGCTCACGCTTCTCGCGAAAGATTCGTCATGCCTCGATTACTGTCGCTCGCTCTGGGTCTGATTTTATTACTGGGATTTACGGATATTCTTAGCGCCGAAAAGCCTAAGGTTCTCGATCCGCGGCTTGAGCTGGAACTGATTGCCGAGCAGCCTGACATCGTGACGCCGATTGGTATCACCTTCGATTCCGACGGGGCGCTGCTGGTGATTGAATCGCACACACATCATCGCAAGCCGGACTACCAAGGCCCACCCAAGGATCGCATCCGTCGCTTTGCTGACACAGACGGCGATGGCAAGTTCGATACGTGGAGTACCTTCTACGAAGGGACCGAGGCCACGATGAGCATCCTTTCCGCAAAGGATGGCACTGTTTATGTTGCGACACGGATGGAAGTCTTTCGTCTTCGCGATACTAACGGTGACCATGTCGCCGACAAGCGGGAAGAGATTGCCCATCTGGAAACGGCTGGACGGTATCCACACAACGGGCTGGCCGGTCTGACCATCGGCCCCGACAGCCTGCTGTACTTCGGACTGGGTGAAAACCTGGGCGAGCCTTACGCATTGGTCGGCAGCGACGGCACCAAACTTTCCGGTGGTGGCGAAGGCGGAACCATCTATCACTGCAATTTGGATGGCAGCGATCTACAGCTCATGGCGACCGGCGTATGGAATCCTTTCGGCATGATCTTCGATCCGGCCGGACGTTTGTATATGGTCGACAACGACCCCGACAGCCGCCCACCTTGTCGGCTTCTGCATATCGTCCCTGGTGGCGACTATGGTTATCAGTTCCGTTACGGGCGAACGGGCGTTCATCCGCTGCAAGCCTGGAATGGCGAACTGCCAGGCACACTGCCAATGGTAGCCGCGACCGGCGAAGCCCCCAGCGGCGTGACGTGGTACCACGGCGAATTATGGGGTACCAGCTGGGGCGATCATCGCATCGAAACCTTTCGCCTCGGCAACAATGGAGCAAGTGTGCAGGCAACGTTCCAGACGGTCGTGCAAGGAGATCACAACTTTCGCCCGGTCGATTTTGCGATCGCTCCGGACGGATCGCTCTACTTCACCGACTGGGTCGACCGCAGCTATCCAGTGCACGGCAAGGGACGCATCTGGCGTTTGACTTGGAAGGAGAAGCCTGCCCCGAGCGAGGCGTTACCCCTTTCCACTGCGGAAGAGGAAGCGAAGGAACTGCGGAAGTCCCCTACCCTGGCAGCACTTGAGTACGACGATCCGTTCCTGCATCAGGCCGCCGTCTATGGCTTTTCGCAGCGTGGCGTCGACATGCCGCTGGAAATCTGGAAAGAACTGCCCACGGGCGCACAGCGTTTGGGAATTCTCGAAGCGTATCGTTGGTCATTTGACACCAAGCAGGCCGAGGCTCCTCTACCGTTGCTTCGCGCCGCGCTGGACGATCGCGACGATCTTGTTCGCATTTATGCGATGCGGTGGATCGCCGATACGCAGGCCAAGAATTTTCTACCGCAGCTGAAAGAACGTCTTCAATCGCACACGCCGAGCGTTCGTGAGTTTCCCGTTTTGCTGAGCACCATTTCATGGCTCGAATCAGGCAGCGTGGGCGGCCGCAATGAGATTCTCGAACAACAGACGTTGGCCAACATTATTCGGGACGAGAAGCAGTCGACGGCGTTACGGACGCTGGCTCTCAAACTGATCGATCCCCACAGCAAACAGCTCAGCGACGATACGCTCCAGGCATTAGCCCAATCCGCCGACAAGGACCTGGCCCGGCAGACGCTGCAGGTACTTTACCTTCGCGGCACCGAGCACGGCGAGAAGGTGGCAACTGAAATCGCCCTGAATGCTGACCGCAATCCCCAAGTACGCGCGATGGCAATCGTCGGGCTGTCTGATCACGCGAACGTTCACCTGGAAACGCTGCAGAAACTGGCGGCCGACGAAAACGAAACGGTTCGCCAAGAAGCCAATCGCACGCTCGATGCGGATACGGTTGCCAATCCGATTTCTCCCGAGAAACTGGACCAATGGTTGGCTGCGATTGAGGGCGAAGCGGATGTCGAGGCAGGACGCCGTACGTTTCTTTCGTCCCAAGGAGGTTACTGCATTCGCTGTCACCGGTACGACGGCAGCGGCGCGGACGTAGGGCCCGACCTGACCTACATCGGCCAACGCATGACACGCAAGCGTCTGCTGGAATCGATCCTCCAACCCAGCCAGGAAATCGCTCCGATGTACGTCCCCAAAGTCTTGCTGACTGACGACGGGCGATTGCATATCGGCTATCCAATTACCGACCCTAGCGTGAACGAAAGACGTCTCTTCGTCGACACGGCCGGGAAGCGGTTCGAGCTTGATCCCGAAGCCATCGAAGAGGAACGCGACTCGAACAAGTCGATCATGCCCGAAGGGTTTCAGCAGGTACTTTCGCCCGCGGAAATGCGTGACTTGATCGGGTTTCTGATGGAAACGAGCGACGCGAAATAGCAGCGTACTCTTGTCCCCTCTCCCTTCCCAAGGGAGAGGGCTAGGGTGAGGGTTGGGAAGCGGGTACCTGGATCGCCCCTCACCCTAACCCTCTCCCCAAAGGGGCGAGGGGACAGAATCTATTGGGCGAGCATTTCCCTTTAGGTCGATTCGCTTAGTATGCGTTCTTGCGTCCCAGCACCACCCAAACGGTCTCGAATAGAATTCGCAGGTCGAGCCAGATGCTCCACGTGCGGATGTACTCGTGGTCGCACTGAACACGGCGTTCCATCTTTTCAACGGTGTCTGTTTCGCCACGCCAGCCGCGGACCTGAGCCAGGCCAGTAATACCGGGTTTGACCTTGTGACGCAGCATGTAGTGATGGATCAGCTTGCGATACTGTTCGTTATGTGCCGAAGCATGCGGACGCGGCCCCACCAACGACATCGTCCCGGACAATACGTTGAATAGCTGCGGCAGTTCGTCGATCGAAGACTTCCGCAGAAAGCCACCGATCGGCGTCAGCCGGCTATCGTTCTTCTGGGCTTGCTTGACATTGGGACCATCTTCGCAAACAGTCATGCTGCGAAACTTCCAGACCAGGATCTCTTGCCCGTCCAGACCATAGCGACGCTGACGGAAGAAGACAGGCCCCTTGGAAGTCAACTTCACCGCCAAGGCGACCAGCGCCATTGGGATCGACAACAACAGCAGTGCCAGCGATGCCAGGATGATATCGCTGACTCGCTTCAGGACACCGTCGACGCCCAACAGTGGGTTTTCGTAAACGCTGACCACCGGCAAGCCGCGAATATCAGACCAGCGCGAGTGCAGGATCTCGAACACGAAGAAGTCTGGCACGATGTAAACCGAGGCGGTCGTGTCCCCAAGATGGTTCAGTACGTTGCGAATACGTGATTCGGCACGCATGGGGAACGTAATGTAAATGCGATGCACGTCACCACGCTTAGCCGCTTCGACCAGGTCGTGCAGGTTTCCGACGCAAGCCCCAAGGCTATCGGGAATTTCCGGCAAACGTTCGCTCGGGCGGTCGTCGTAAAAACCGGCGACTCGCATTCCCAGGTCAGGCGTATCTTTGATGTTTTGAGCAAGTTGAATACTGAGTTCATTCACTCCGACGATCGCCACGCCATGCTGATTCATCCCGCTGGCCAACATCCAACGGAGCACCGTACGGATGATCATCCGCGAGACAGTAAGCAGGAGCGGCGTGATCAAAAACCACGAAACGAGCGTGTAGCGATTGAACGGGTGATCGTAACGAAAGACGGTAGCCAGCAGGACAAGTAGCGCAAGTGACACCGCCCAGGTCATTGCTCCACACCAGACTTCTCGTTCGGTGGAAACACCCCGCCAGTTGCGATAGACGCCTGTGAATTCGGCCACCACATAAAAGATGGCCAACGCGGCCGCCACGGCCAGTTGATGATCACCAACCGGAGTACCGCCAGACCACATGACGGCCAGGATCATCCCCACGATGATCGCCGCCGCATCTGCTACACGGTAGAGACCATCGAGGAGGGTCGATTTATGTTGAATTTGTCGAAGTGGATTGCTCATCGCGGTTGCCTGACGTCAAGGCGCATGCGCCCCTGGGATTCGAATTCAGGCAAATATAGGTCAGCCCCCTCAGCCGCGGAAAGAAATACAATCGGCCAGCTATGATCTCGCAGAACACCGTTAGCGAGTGTAGCGATCGCAACGATTATTCATGGCCCAATCACGTTCTTATCCCCCTCGCCCCTCGCGGGAGAGGGGGCAGAACATGCTAAAGATCAACCGCTTCGCTCAGGTCGATTTCAATCTCGGGCGCGGCTGGGTCTTGGTTATCTCCTGGCGGGGCATCGGAACCTTCGGCTGCCTCTTGGGCTCGTTTCAGAAGTCGCTTAAACAGACCTTCCCGTGGGGCTGCCTCCGGATCGGTCGTGTTTTGCTCGCCTTGCTTGGCCTCGCGTCGCTCACGCATTTGATCCAGCAGGCCCCCTTCGCGATTGGCGTTTTCCAGCAGCGAGCCAGCCATGTTGAGGATGCCATCTACGTCGATCTCGCCCTCTTCCCCTTCGAGATCGAGCTTGATCTGATCGTTGTTAAGAAAATCACGCAGCGTTGATTCGGCGGTTGCCATCAGCGACTGACCGAGACGATCTTTGTCGATAATTGGCTGATCAAGCGTACCGACAATCGGGATTTCGATCGTCTTACCTCGCAGTGCCGACAGGAGCGGACGCGGGAGTTCGCCCTCCTCGAGTTCCTCCACGGGATCGAGCGGCATCGGTATTTCGGCGATCAGATTAAGGGACTTATCGAGGCCCACGAACCCGCGTGTCCGCACACGCAAGTTGCCGATGCCGAAGTCGAGCCCTTCGTGATAGACCTGTTTATCGGCGAGTTCGAAGTTGATCGTGCAGTCGGAAAAGACTTCCACCGACGGCCCGAGGCCGATGAACTCGGTGATCTTCTTCACCAGCGGCGTTTTACCGGTGAGCCGGGCCTTGTGAATCGTCATTTGGCCTTTGCCGACCGAACTCTGACGATCGGCCAACGGAACGCGAATGTCCGAGAGCGACAGCGAGACCTCTCCGTCGACCTGGGTCACGCCGGTGACGATCGGGGCGACGAACTTGAGCATGTCGTCGCACATCTCTTGGGTCATTGCCTGGTGGTCCATCAGGGTCGCTTCGGGAATGAGCAGCGATGGCCCTTCTTCTTCGCTACGACCAGGACGTAGCTGGGCGAGGAAGCCGATATTTTCAAATCCCCAGGGTTTCTCTGCCCCTGGCTTCTTGACCTGTAGCGTGGCATCGATCACCCGCACGTCGATCGTTCGCTGTAGCGCGGCTTCGACTTGTTCCTGGTCCAAGGAAGGGGCATCCCCGGCTCCATCGGTGACCAGGTCGGCCTCTTCGTTAGGCAATTCGACCACGATCAGCGGCTCTTCGATCGTGAGATTCCCAAGTTGGCGCGGCTTGGTGATCAGTTGGAAGAGAGTCACATCGTTGGCGATCCGCGGAACACCGACGTTGTACTTGCCTTCGTTTTGCTGAATCCGAAGGTTGCCAATTTCGGTCGGGCGAAACCACCCCACGGAAACCGAGCCGACCGAAACGGCGACTTCTTTGCCGTTAAAGAGATGATTCAACAGAAAGCTACGCACCGGCCCATAGCCGATGAGCATGGGAGCCGCGAGCACCAAGACGATCAGCAGTACGATCACACCGCTGGCAAACCCGAGCAACTTGCCCCAATGCTTTTTCAGAAAATTCATGGCGTGACATCCGGAAGTGTTCGCCCAGCCCGCCGATCGCGCCGCGTCCCCTCACCCGGCTTGCGAGAGAGGGGACTGGCGATAGGTTGACTTACAGGGCCGAATTCAACGCGGCCAAGGCAGCGTCGTAGTTAGGTTCTTCGGTCACTTCCTTGCAAGTTTCAGCATAGACGACCTTGCCGTCCTTATCGAGAACAAACGTGCCGCGAGCCAGCAGTTTCAGCTCATCGATCAGCATGCCGTAGTTGTTGCCGAAGCTGCGATCCTGGTAATCGCTGTACTGCTTGATGTTCTCGATGCCTTCGGCACCGCAGAAACGATTTTGAGCGAATGGCAAGTCCAGGCTGATGGTCAGGGCGTTGATCTTGTCGCCGAGGTCGCCCAGCTTTTCGTTGAACTTCTTGGTCTGCGTTTGGCAAACGCCGGTGTCCAGCGAAGGAACAACGCTCATGATGGTGGGCTTGCCCTTGACGTCGGCCACGGTGATGGCGGTCAGGCCTTCTGGGCCGAAGGCGTGCAGCTTGAAGTCAGGAGCGTCCTGACCAACTGTCACTTCTTCGCCGACCAGGGTCATGGGGTTGCCTTTGAACGTAATCGCTGCGGGGCGGCTCATGGAACTTCCTCTTCTAATGAATGTTGCCGTTGGCAAGTGGGTTTCAAACAAAGGCGCATTGTGACGCGCCGCCGGGGGTGTTTGAAGAGGGCGTCGCCTGTATGGCGAGTTTTCAGTTTGAAGTGTTCCGTTTTCAGGAAGAAATCAGGGCAGGCCCATTCGAAATGAAAAATGCCACCCGGCTTGCACCTGGTGGCATTTTCACTTTATGGGAATGGATCGTTGACCGTTGATCTTCGTCCGAAGAATGCGGACCGATTAACGCCAATCGACTTCCAGTTGATTTTCAACTTCATGAACCCCGTCCAAGCGGCGAACCGTTTCCTGGGCCATCTGCTTATGAAAATAGCTGCCCACGCGTCCCTTCAAAACGACGCGACCTTCGCTGTCTTCCACTTCAAGGTGGCGACCAGGAAAGTGGGGGCTGGCGGACAGGGCCTGGTGAACATTACTCGCAATCGCGGTCATGTCTTGCATCACGGGTGCCTCACGATGGGGAATGAGATGGGGGAATTCGCATGGAAGTGCTATCACTGCTATCGGAGATTCCCTTAGGCTAACCTCAACGGATTTTCCGTCCGGACTGCCAAGCCGACCGAAACGATACCGGCTGGTCCGGTTGTAACGATTACCAAGCATCCTCCTGGTTCCCTCGCCCCTGGGAGGGGAGGGGCGAGCAGGCAAGAGGGTTGATCTCTCTGGCTTTACCAAACGCTCCCAGGCTTTCCGTGCCGGTAATCTGACCCTAGAGAGGCAACGTAACTACACATCACGCGATAAGAGCTCTTTTCAGCCGTTTCATCGACGAATCCCACTAAGCGAAACTCATGGTTCACCAGGTAGTCAAAGTAGCCGGGAAGATCATTGCCGTCTTCTAGAGCGTCAATTTCATCAAGTCCGATTGATTCATCGAGAGACTTGAAATCCAAGGCCGTCAGCTGAGAGCAATCCAGCAATTCCTCTTGCTCTTTTTTGCCGAGTGCATCCCACCATCGTTTGACGGGCACAAGCTCGACGGGAGTTAGCGATTCGGAAATATCCGCTGGAAGTTCGTTCATCGAATTCGGAGAGCAATCTAGATCGCTGGCAATTGGAAACGAAAACGAGAAGTCCACTATCGAAAGCGTAAACTAAGCCGACCAGACTGAACAGCAGAAAGACAAGTACCTTGCCAGGCATCGCTTTTCATTTAACTGGCTAAGCTCGAGGGAAACTCGCTGCTGTAGGAGATCCATCGTCGAAAACCGTCTCGGCATACCTTATACGTTTGTCGATGACAATCTACTTCCTGCGAATCGGAACCGACCGCGTCATCTGTTCCCAAGCCATGGTCCTCGCTCGTGAGAGCTCATTCGGACCAATAACAATGCCGGTAATCGAGAGGACACGAGAAGAATCTGATTTGGCATTTCACGTGTTCGGTCAACACTTGGCTCGATGCCGGCGTGATCCCCTTCACCCGCGCACGTAGTCATCCCAATCATCTTCCGGCTCTTCTAGAACACGTTCCTCGTAGTCATCTGGAATCTTATCGAGTGCAGCGGGAAGCCACTCTCCTTTTGACTTTCGATAGCACTTTTTACGATAGGCGAACTTCTTGACGATGCTTTCGATCTCTTTCAGCAGATTCGTCTTTTCGTACCAGATCGATCCGCATTCGCCGCATCCCCAGTAGGGGTCTTCTTTCTTTTTGCCCTCGACGTAGTCAACGAGGCCAGAACATCCCGAAACCGGGCAACGATACTGGGGCTTGGAGATAACCGTACCTTCCTTACCAGCGACGACCGCGGAAGGATTAATCTTCGTATATTCATGACAACGAGGGCATTCGATGCCCAACTCTGTCCACTTACTCTTGGCGCACCTTCGAATCATATCCGCCTGCTTCGTTTTCAGCGGATAGAATCGTTCGCCGCATTCCTCACATACTGCTGAAGACATCGGGGACCTCCGCGATCATAAATCGCAGCATTGACAAGTATTAGAAGGCTCTGCCTTTGAAGTACAAGCGGCAATAGATTCCGCCCAAAGCCGGAGTGTAGCCAGTGCTTTGGGGCTTGTCACATAGATTTCGGCGCAGATGAACAAGCGATGCTCATCAAAGGCAAGGACCCCAGCTAAGCAGACTACCGGGATCCTGGTTCGATCTGAGTAACCGGATTGGTTACGCAAACAGCGATTTAGCTAACTCTTCCGCTTTAGCCATAGCCGCCGGAATCTGCGAGGCATCCTTACCACCGGCTTGGGCCATGTCAGGACGTCCGCCACCCTTTCCACCGACGACCGCGGCTGGTTCTTTGACCCAGTCGCCAGCCTTCTTGCCGCTGTCGACCAGCGACTTGCTGAGCCCGGCGACAATGGTGACCTTGCCTTCTTCGGCAGCGGCGAACAGCATGACGGCCGAAGACTCGGTGCTTTTGCGGATCTGGTCGATCAGTTGACGCATGAGGTTGGCATTGGCACCGGGCACGTCGGCGACGACGACACTGGTGTCGCCGACCTTGGTAGCCTTGGCCAGCAGGTCATCGCCCGAGAGCGTGCCGGACTTCTCTCGTTCGGCCAACTGATGTTTCAGCTTGTCAACTTCGTGGTAAAGGGTTTCGACACGTTCAGCCGACTCGAACAGTGGGCTGTTCAAGAGGCGAGCCGATTCCTTCAACATCTCTTTGCGATGATAGTAATCGACGTCCGCACCACTGTACGGCTTGATCTCGGCCGGAGCTTCCGGTGCTTTGCCACTACCGTTGACGGCCTTCTTCAAGTCACGCACGTAACCGGTCAAGCTACGGACGGCTTCGGGGATGTTGGGCACGTCGCACTTGAGTGTCTTGGCCATCGCGTCGAGCGAGTGATCGACCTTTTCGCGGTACTCCTTCGCCTTTTCACCGGTCAGGGCAATGATACGACGCACGCCAGCGGAGACGCTTTCTTCGCTGATCACCTCGAACGCTTCGACCTGCTTGGTATCAGTCAGGTGCGTACCACCGCACAGTTCGCGGCTGAAGTCACCCATGGTGACCATGCGAACCGGGTCGGGGTACTTCTCGCCGAAGAGCATCATTGCACCCAGTTCGCGGGCTTTGGCCAGCGGAACCGTTTCCCATTTGACCGTACCACCGTCGACGACCTTCGCGTTCACGTCGGTTTCGATGGTGGTCAACTGATCGAGAGCAATCGGTTCCATGTTGGTGAAGTCGAACCGGAGGAGGTCGTCTTCGACTTTGGAGCCTTGCTGTTGAGCGTGCGAACCGAGTGTCTTCTGCAACGCATGATGCAGAATGTGCGTGGCCGAGTGAGCCCGCTTGATAGCCGCGCGACGTGCATTGTCGACTTCGGCCTTGGCAGTGGTGTCGGTCGTGATCGTTCCCTTGGCGAGGTAACCTTCGTGCAGGAACAGGTCGCTGTCCTTCTGCGTGTCGGTCACGATGAACTCGAAGTCACTTGAGTAGATGCGACCGGTATCGCCAACCTGACCGCCTGACTCACCGTAAAACGGTGTCTTGTCGAGGACGACGATCATGTGGTGCTCGGGTCCGGTCGTGCTGCACTCGTCGACCAGTTGCGACTCATCGTCCCCTTCCGCAGCGGTCACGATCCCTTTGATCGTCACCTCGGTGGCTTCGTTGTCGTAACCGATAAACTCCGTCGAGCGCACCGAATTCTTGAGCGACTCGATTGGCCCCGTTTCGAAGAGCTTCACCTGGTCGCCGCCAGATCGCTCGCCGAACTCTTCCATTGCCTTCTTGTAGCCGACCCAGTCGAACGTGAAGCCATGTTCGATAGCGACCTGCTCGAACAGTTCCGGCGGGAAGCCAAACGTTTGGTAAAGTTCAGCCGCTTCGTCACCGTTGACCACAGTGCGATTGGCCGAACGCATGCCAGCAAAGATCTTTTCGCTGCGGGCAATGCCGTCATCCAGCGAGTGCAGGAAGTTTTCTTCTTCGCTCTTGATGACGTTCTTCACGCGTGTGACCGAATCTTGCAGATCCGGGTAAGGCGTCTTCATCATCTCGACAATCTTGTCGACCAGTTGGTAAGCGAAGGCCTGGTGCATGCCCATCTGGTGACCATCGAGCACGGCCCGGCGAAGCAATCGACGGATGACGTACTTCTCTTTGTTGGCACCTGGGTAAACGTTCTCGTGAACGGCCATCGTACAGGCGCGGATGTGATCGGTGATACGACGCAGGCGACGACCGTTATCGGAAGCCGGATCGTACTTCACACCACAGATCTCGCCGGCCGCTTCCACGATCGGACGCAGGATGTCGATGTGGTAGTTAGTGCTGACGCCCTGCAGGGTAGCCGCGGTACGTTCGAGCCCCATCCCGGTATCGATGTTCTTGCTGGGTAGCGGTTCAAGGTTATCTGGCGGATCGCCCACGCGATTGAACTGCGTGAAGACGAGATTCCAGATCTCGACCTTCTCACCACCGTCTTTCGGGTTGAAGTAGATTTCGCTACACGGACCACAAACGCCGTCGGGGCCTTGGCTGGGTGCACTGGCCGGCCAGAAGTTTTCGTCTTCGTCCAGGCGTTCAATGCGGCTGAATGGCAGGCCGATCTTTTCGTGCCAGATGTTGGCAGCTTCGTCGTCATCCTTATAGACGGTGACGCTCAGCTGAGCGGGATCGATCGCGAGCCACTTCTTGTCGGTTAGAAACTCCCAGGCCCAGTGAATCGCATCTTCTTTGAAATAGTCGCCAAAGCTAAAGTTGCCCAGCATTTCAAAGAACGTGTGGTGATAGGCGGTACGACCGACATTGTCGATGTCGCCGGTACGCAGACACTTCTGGCAAGTCGTGGCCTTGGTGAAGTCGAGCTTCACGCGACCGAGGAAGTGATCTTTAAACTGGTTCATCCCGGCCGGGGTAAAGAGAACCGAGGGGTCCCAGGTGGGAACCAGAACGTCGCTCGGGCAACGGGTGTGTCCTTTGGTCTCGAAAAAGCTGAGGTACTTTTCGCGTAGTTCGTCGGTTTTCATTGGGAGCTTAGTTTTCAGTGTTCAGTTTTCAGTGTTCAGCAGGAAAGCCGCTCTGCCGACCTCTTTTCCCAATCGTTGGGACACAAGCCCTTCATGATAAGTTCTTTGCCAATTTGGGCAAAGGTGACTGATTTGGCCAGAAATATGGGCCGCTCAAGAACCAAAACAAGGCCGGCCGTCCCTCTGTGCTGGGACAGCCGACCTCGGAACCCTGTTTTGGTTAGGAGAACGCACGAAAAAGCAAATCCCGAGGGGGACGGAGATCTGCCAGATCTGCCTTGGTGCGATACGGCTCCCAGAACCAGCCGTACCGCAGTGGTTTGTCAAACGGAAAGGAACGTGCGAATCGCTTGCGTTGCTTCACTTCTCGCACCCTACGGCCCACTGGGGAAGTGGACCGGAGCTGAACGTACCCGGGAGGACGGGTCGCTTACAATTCTTCTTCCGGCGGTTCGCCATCAGCTTCCGGACCTGAGACAGGACCGACGACCGGCTCGATAGATTCCATCACCTTCTGCTTGATTTCCTCAGTAATCTCAGGATTCTCAACCAGGAATACCCGAGCCTTCTCCTTACCTTGGCCAAGCTGCATATCGCCATAGCGGAACCAAGCCCCGCTGCGAGCCACGATCTTGTGAGTAAGCCCCAGGTCAAGGACGTCCCCTTCAAAGCTGATGCCATCTTTGTGCATCATGTCGAACTCGGCGACGCGGAATGGCGGGGCAACCTTGTTTTTGACGATCTTCGTGCGGACACGCTGGCCGACTACGTCTTCCCCGTCCTTCAGCTGACCGATGCGGCGAACATCGATACGGCAAGACGAGTAGAACTTCAAAGCACGGCCACCAGGCGTCGTTTCGGGGCTACCGAACATCACGCCGACCTTTTCGCGAATCTGATTGATAAAGATCACGCAGGTCTTAGATTTAGCGATCGCTCCGGTCAGCTTACGCATCGATTGGCTCATCAAGCGGGCCTGGAGACCGACGTGCGAGTCACCGATTTCGCCATTGAGTTCCGCCTTGGGAACCAGGGCAGCCACCGAGTCGACAACGATAATGTCGACCGCGTTCGATTTGACCAGCATCTCGGTGATCTGCATCGCTTCTTCACCGCTGGATGGCTGGCTGACCAGCAATGTTTCTAGCTGCACGCCAAGCTTCTTGGCCCAACTGGGGTCGAGGGCGTGTTCGGCGTCGACAAAAGCAGCGATCCCGCCCAGCTTCTGGGCCTGAGCGACCGCATGGAGGGCGAGCGTCGTTTTACCGCTCGATTCAGGGCCAAACATCTCGATGATTCGCCCACGCGGAATCCCTCGGCCCCCCAGGGCCAGGTCCAGCGAAAGCGATCCGGTCGGGATCCCTTCGATCACCTTATGATTGGTGCCCAGGGGCATGATGGCCCCTTCGCCGAACGATTTCTCGATCTGCGCGAGGGTCGTTTTCAGGGTGGTGTTCCCGGCAAAGACGTCCTTTTTGGCGTCCGCTCCCTTAGAAGCGGTGTCCTTCCCGGACGATTTTCTCTTGGCTGCCATTTTACCGTTGCTCTTGGTTGCGACCGTGACCATTTCTTAGGGCTCCTTTATGCGGAAAGACTGCAGGCACTGCAAGCGGCCTGAAAGTCCAAGTGCACAGATGAACAGTGTACAAATTTGCATCGGCCATGCAATCTTGTTTCTGTGTTGTTTCTGAAATTAATGATCGGTGAGGGGCAGGACACGTTAGGTCCAGGGGCGGAAAAGAATTTCCAGAAAGTGGAAAGAAGTCCGAAAACCCTGTCAGAACAAGGACTTACGAATCACGCCATGTAACATCGCCGGAGCAGACGGACCGTTACCCGAGCGAGCCGCGACCGATCAGCGTGTACTTGGGGCCGGTGCGATCCAGTTTGCTGGCAAAGATGCAAACTTCTTTCACGTGGCACTCACCCATTGGCAATTCGGCGTTTTCTACCAGCAAAGTCTTCAGGTCTTCCACCTTGCCGCTGAAGCGTTTCAGCCGTCCGAGCGTGAGATGGGGGTGATACTTCTTGCGGGAATCGGGCGGAAACCCAATCGCGGCCAGTTGCTCAGTCAGATCTTCCTGCAGCGAAATGAGCTGCTCAGCACCAGCATTGGCCCCAATCCACAGCGTGCGGGGATTTTCGACATCGGGAAATGCCCCCGTGCCAATCATCTCGAGATCGAAGGCCGCATGTTCAGCAGCGACCTCGATCGTTTTCCGAGAGATATCGACCACGTCCTGGCTGGTCACGTCACCCAGAAAATTGGTCGTGATGTGCAGGTTCTCTGACTCGACCCACTTCACGTCCGCCTCGGCTGCCGAGAGCTTTTTGATCAGCTTCTCGGCTCGGCGACGAACGTCCGTCGAAATGCGAACGGCCAGAAAACAGCGAGTCGCTTCCATGAAGCAGAGCGCCTTAGAAGGTGAGCATCTGACGGTATTGGGCGAAACGGCCGTCGATTTCATCGCGGCTGGCACCCTTCAAACGATCCATGCTGAAGTCTTCGACAATCAGGCTGGCCACAACGGTACCGTAAGCCATGGCCTCCTTCAGCGTCTTCGGATCGAACTCGTTCTTTTCGGTCAGGTAACCCATCATGCCACCGGCGAAGCTGTCGCCAGCACCGGTCGGATCGACCACTTCCGGCGTTGGGAACGCAGGCATCACGTACGTTTCTTTTTCCGAGAAGAACATCGCACCATGCTCGCCCTTCTTCAAAACGACGAACTTCGGCCCCATTTCCAGGACCTTCTGACCGGCTTTGACCAGGTTTTCTTCCTGGGTCAGCAGTTTGGCTTCGCTGTCGTTGAGCACCAAGCCGTCGATGCGGCCCAGCAGCTTCATCAGTTCGTCGCGTTCAATCTCGATCCACAGGTCCATCGTATCGGCGACCACCAGACGAGGGCCGGTCATTTGATCGAGCACCTTAAGCTGCGTCGTCGGCGAGCCATTGGCCAGAAACACGAAGGGGCAACGCGTGGCTTCTTCCGAAAGAGTCGGGCTGAAGTTTTCCAGCACGTTCAGATGAACTTCCAACGTGTCACGATCGTTCATGTTGTCGTGATACTTGCCAGTCCAGCGGAACGTCTTGCCCCCCTTTTCGACTTCGATGCCGGTCGTATCAATCCCACGTTCCGCGAAAAGCTGGGTATGCTCTTCCTGCCAGTCTTCACCCACAACACCAACCATGCTCACACCGCTGAAAAAGCTGGCGGCATAGGAGAAGTGGGTGGCCGATCCGCCAATGATGTTCTCGCGAACCTCGGTGGGCGTGTGAATGGAATCGATGGCGATGGATCCGACGACCAAAAGTGGCATGGGGACGTCTTTCGTTTTAGCGTGAGCGGGGGAAAATCGTTTTCAATGGGTGCAAGGTTGCGACCAAACGATGGGAAGTTCTCCCTGTCTGGTCCATAATGAACCTCGCAAAACGCCTCATTATCGGGGAATTCGCTCCGACTGCAACGTACCGCATGAAACCAAATAGGCATTGTGGTCATTTTCTTGTGGCGTCTTGGAACCCCTCGTTTTTCGCTTGAATGCCCCGAAAGGTCGTGAAATTGCCTTTTCGCTCCGCCCTGCTCTGCCTATTGATTTCTGCCTGCACAATTAGCGCTTCCGCCTATGGTGACGAAGAAAAGCGGTTTGTGGCCCTGCTGGAAGATGGCCGAGTGGTTGAAGACGACGTCCTGCGCAATTGGTATTCCGGCAATGCGATGCCACAGTTGGCTGGGCAAAGCCTGATCAATGGCGGCAATCCCATGCGGTGGATGATGGACCGCTCGCTGGGACCGGCCGAAATGCCCAACGCTTACATCGAGCTATTCTCGGGAGACCGCATCCCAGGACATCCCGATGCCTACGTGCCTGAAGGAATTGAGTACCAGGCCGACGTACCTGAGCACTTTCTGATTACGCCTAGCTTTGCGTTTCGCCGATCCTCCAACTCGCGTTATCGTTCGGATATCCGCGTCCGCCGTGACTTTGTGCGGAAGGTCGTTTGGGAACAGATGCCAGCCCTAGTCGATCGTCACGTGCCGGCAACGGTCTTTTTGAAGAACGGTCGCGAGATCACCTTCCGCGCGATTCGCTTCTCGGAAGCAGGCATCCACCTGTTGGTTGATCGCGAGCGGATGTCGTTCGGCTTTCACGAAATTGCCGAACTACACCTGGATATCGAATCCCCATGGGAAAGCCACTTACGAGAGCTGGCGATCCTTTTCCCAAGCGGCAAGGTCGAACCGGCCGATCAGCAGCGACTGGTGCAATGGGAAACGTCCGACGGCCTGGTCGCCACCACCAGCGTGCAGCGGATCGATGCCGACTCGCGCGGCGACAACAACAATTCCGATCGTTGGGTTCATGGTATCCAGCCTGCCTGGTCGCTCGATCCGATCTGGATCGAATGCCGTTCGACCTGGATGCGACGCAGTTGGGCCTTCGACGAAATTCCGTTGTTTCGCTTGCCCTATCAAGAGAGCCGGGACGGAGCCATGTTCTCGCGCAATGGTTTCTCGGCACGCATCAACCGCGGCATCCTCGCCGGCACCGCCAAGTCAGGTGATCGCATCAGCGGATGGAGCTTTGGTGTCATGGCCCCCAGCCGCCTAAGCTTCAACCTGCCCCCGATGGCAACGGCGTTTCGTACGATGGTTGGAATCGATCAGGCCGCGCACGATCGTGGTTGCATTCGCGGGCGGGTGTTCGTCTCTTGGGAGGGATCTCCCAAGTTTCAATCTGACGCAATCGTCGGTTCGGAAAAGACAGCCGATGCCGGCAACGTTCGCTGGAACGAAGTACCACGCGACGGACAGCTGATATTGGAAGTCGACATGGCCCATCACGGGCGACCCAATGGCGCCGATCCGTTTGACATTCGCGACATGGCAAACTGGATCGAGCCGCGTATTGAACTCGACGGCGAGAAGCTACGCGAAGCGATCTACCAGCGAACGCCTGAAACGATCCTGGCCTGGAACGGATGGCAAGTCGCGTCGGACTTGACCAAGCTTCGATTCCAAACGACACGTCGCCGCGTCGAATACACGTACGAGTCCCCCTCGTGGCGGACGACCGTCGTGGCGAAGGACGAGCCTCTGCGTCTTACGATGACTAAGAAGATCGCCCCGGAAACCACCTACCTGGAAATCAACACGGCCAAGTTCGATGGCGGGGATGAGCCGAACCTTGAAGTTCGTATCAATGACATTCCGGTACTTTCGGAACCACTGAAGAACGTTAACACGCACGATCACGTCAACACACCGGCGCCCTACTTGGTCGATCTGACTCCCTTCGCTGGGCATGAAGTCGCGCTCGAAATTTCACAATCGCCTGGCCCCGATAACATCAGCGTCGACTGGCGAGGGATTCACTTCCTGTCGGAACCATCGTTCCTGATGCCGGTGCTGGATGCTCCCACGGAAGAACAGATCGAAGGCTTGCTCACCCTCGATGGGCAACCGGCTGACGCGCAATGGAACAACGAGATCCGCCTGGTCAGCCGACCGGCCCTCGAGATCAATGACGGACCCTGGGTTCAGATTGCCAGCTTTGATCGCCCGATCGAAATCCGGGAACGACCGCTACCGGGTCAGTACCGGCAGTTGCGTTTCGCATTTGAGAAGAAGGGTAGCGGCTATGTCCAGATTCGCCTGATGCATGGCCGAGACGCGGAGTCGCCGACGATCTATTCGGTTGGAACCGATAAGGCAGAAAAAGGAGTGATCGAACTCGCCCCCAAGAGTACCAAGCCGGGTGAATGGCACGTGGTCGGACCCGATATCTACTCCAACCTCCGCGAGATCAACATCACCGGAATTGCGATTCAATCGGTCGGAAAAGGCACGTCGATCTGGGACCATTTTGTCTTCGCCAGTAGTGCCGGGCATTACGAGCGATTGGCCTCGATTTCGCCCATCAACAACAACTGGGACAACTGGCAGAAGCGATCCGATGACTTAATGAACTACCTCCCAAAAACACTAGTCCAGGTTCATCGCCCCAAAAAACCGGTTCGTCCAGCCATTATGATCGACCAGGGCCAAGGCATCTTTGCCATGCTGGGGGACGACGATTGGAAGCGGGATCAGCAGGTCGAAATCGTTCGAGATGACGGCAAGAAATTCCCTGCTAAATGCCTGGGAATGGACGAGGAGTCCCAACTGGCCCTGCTGCGAATTGAGAATATTGAGCAGGACGGACAGTGGGGACAAGTTAATCTAGCGGGAGGCGATCGGTTCGATCGTCAGTTCGCTTATATGCTGATTCAGCAGGACGAAGAGCCCACCCAAATTGCCTGGGATATCTGCAGGCCGATCACTTTCACAAAAGGCATTGAGATTCTTTCCGGACCTTCGAACGCGGACATCTCGATCGGTGCCGTTGCAATCGACCGAAATCACCAGATTGCCGGATTCGTGCGCGGAAAATGTCCTAATGGGGAGCCAATTCTAACCATCGCCCATCCATTGACGCAGAAGCGTTCCACCCTTCAGGGCAATTAACAAACTCATCTGTTTTAACTATATTTGCGGAATAATACTTTTCCCGGGAAATCTAATCACTTCCCGCCTGATTCGTCGGAACGCAACGTTACCGGCGGTGTTGCGTAGTTATTCCGTATCTTTCTCCCTTCTCTTTTGGTACCTCCATGCGCAAAACTCATGCTTTTACGTTGGTCGAGTTGCTTGTCGTCATCGCCATTATCGGCGTGCTGATTGCTCTGTTGTTACCTGCCGTGCAGCAGGCTCGAGAGGCAGCCCGTCGTATGCAATGCACCAATGGCGAAAAGCAAATCATTCTGGCCATGCACAACTATGAATCGAGCTTCAAGGTGTTCCCTACCGGACGTCTTGGTTGCGACGGTGCCTGTAGCCCACAAAACGGTCCCGGCACAAGCGCCTTCGTGCTGTTGCTCCCCTTCCTGGAAGAGAACAACCTGTACGAATTGTTCGCCCCGTACGGTCCTGGCTCGGCGTTCCCAGGGTCGTTGCCGGAATCGACGTTGACGACGCGTCCGGATGCTTATGTTTGCCCAAGCAGCACCATGCCTGAAACGGTGAACGCCAGCAGCAAGAACTGGGCTACCAGTTCCTACGCATTGGTCTCGGGGCACTTCGGTCCTTCGCAGGGCATCGGCTCGAAGGTGAAGTGGGAAAACTCTGGCATGTTTGTCTATCGTGATTCGTTCGGCGTGCAAGATGCGACCGACGGTCTGTCGAACGTGATGTTTGTGGGTGAAGTGATTGATGGTCACCTATCTAATCACATCAATCGCTGGACCATCGCAGGGCGCCACTTGGACTCGCTGCGATCCACCGAAAACCCAGTCAACACTCCGCCAGGACAAGGCGTCACCACGTCGCCCTATGGCGAAGCACTCAATGGTGCCTTTGGCAGTCGGCACCCAGGCGGAGGTAACTTTGCCTTTGGCGATGGTTCGGTTCACTTCATTCCTGAAACGATCAACCTGACCATCTACAAGTTGCTTGGTCAGCGGTCATCCGGCCAACCCAAAACGATTAACTAGACGAGGCGAACGTCTGAGCTTTAACTCGTTGAACACTCATCAGAGATTGCCTTATGTCAAAATTCTTGTTGATCAGCGCAGCATTTGCTGCGCTGATGCTTGTAGGTTGTGGTGACGGTCGCCCGTCTCGGGTGAAAGTCTCAGGGCAGGTTCTTCTCAATGGCGAACCGTTAACCTTCAAAGGTGACGGCTTCGTCCAAGTTATTCCGGCCGATAATCGACCCGCCACCGGAAAGATCAACCCTAGCGATGGGACCTTCACGCTGACCACGTTTGAGAACGGGGATGGAGTCGTTCCCGGTGAGCACCCCGTGACCGTCCTCGTGAATGCCTTGGGGCCTGGCGGTCAGTCGGTCAACTTGCTTCCTAGGGAATATGCGGACGCGACGACAAGCGAACTAACGGTCGTCATCAATGAGCCTACCGATTCCCTCAAGATTGAGCTGGAAGGGAAGATGCGTGCCGCGCCCGACAACGCCAATGCTTTGAAGGGGGACGCATCGGGCTTCTAGTCGCTGGGAAACATCGCCTCGCAGGTCTCAAGCCGAGAGCCTGCGTCGTCGGTGATGGCAATCTTCCAGTCTCCTCGCAGGCACACTCCAGCATGTGTGCCATCCTTCGCCAGCAGGTAAAGCTGCAGGTTGAAGTTAGGGCGTCCCAGTGGGTCTAGTTCAAATGGTGGAGCATGCTTGGCTGCGTGCTCTAAGGTCGCCATGCCGGCATCCCGGGGCGACATCCCCTGCCCCATCAAGTGCACCGCGTGAAAGCTGCTACAGTTCAGTAGGTTCGCTTCGCCGTGACCAATGCTTCCGCAGGTACCGTGCTCATCATCGACGTACAGTCCGGCTCCGAAAATGGGTGAGTCACCCACGCGTCCCTTGGTCTTGAAGCAGTGTCCACTGGTCGAGGTCACGCAGGCCAGGTGCCCTTGGGGATCCTGTCCCGCCGCGTGGACCGTCCCGCCAGGGTGACGATAGAACTGTGTTAAGATCTTCATCAACTCCTCGGTTTCGTCATCCGCCGGAGCCGGTAGCCACTCCTTGTTGGCCTGATAGGTCCTCTTCCACAGTCGCCACAGCTTGCGTGCTTTCTCAGTCAGCAGGTCTTCTGTCGGAAAGCCACACGCCCGAGCAAACGCATCAGCTCCGTCTCCGTGCAGCATTACGCGGCGTGATTCTCGCATCAACCGAAGAGCGACCTTAGAAACGTGACGAACGCCAGAAAGGCCAATAATCGAGCCACCACGGTGCGATCGGCCGTCCATCACAGCCGCGTCCAGACTTACATGTCCCTGTTCATCCGGAAGGCCGCCATAGCCAACTGTTAGCTCATCCGGGTCGTCTTCCACCAGAGTCACTCCGTCGACGCAGGCGTCGATCAGCGGAGAACCGGCCTCTAGCTTCTGCCAAGCTAAGCGGGTTGCTTCCAAGCCGTTGTGCGAGGCAATCACTTTCATGGTTATTTTTCACCCTTGGGGCGGTATAATTGACAGACTTAAAAAAACAAAAATTAGTGGTCCCAGGTTCAGGTATCGTTACTATTGATTGATCCTAGAAGCAGGACATCTTAGCAGATGCTCTGCCGGCTGACGTTCTGCAAGGCGGTGGTTTTCGGGGACAGCCAACCCGCAAGCTAATTGAGAGAACGCTCAGCCTATTGTTGTCGTTAAGAATCGAAAGAGAGATCGTTGCGCGTTTTCCGCGTGAAAACGTTTTGCCCGATCGTTGATCGCCTTGCCCCCTCAAAGCACTCATGACCAATCCAAGTAACGAAAGCGATTCGCCCTCGCATTTACGATTCAATCACGGCTCGGAAGAGCCGTCACGCCAAGCTCGATGGCTTCGCGGCATCGGCGGCATCATCATGGGACTCTCGCTGGGCGTTGCGTTTGCTCCCCTCTTTTTCACCGCGGACGTCTCCTCGGCCGAGACCACAACGTACCTGCTGTGCCTGGTCACGGTGTTGGTCTTGGACGCGTCGCTAGTAGCATTGATTATTACCTGGCGCAGCGTCGCCAGCAGTCGCTTGGGGGAATGGCAATTCACGGTGGATGGATTTCAATCCTCACTCTACCGTAACTTGCTGCTCGGAGGCGGAATGCACACGCTATCGCTGTTTCTGCTGTGGATTCCTCTGCTGATGGAAAAAAAGCCTGACCTGCCGCTTAACGGCTTTCTGCCGTTCGTGGTGATGGCTGGCTTTGGTGCGTTGGCAAGTATGCCGTGGCTGGTGCAGTTCTTTTTGAACACCAAAGGGCACGATCTAGAAGTTCACGAAGAAGGCATGATGATCGGCGGATTCTATCCTTGCCGCTGGAATCGCATCCTTAGCTACACCGTCTGGGACGATGCCGCTTCGTTGATTGCCTTCGACATCCGTGGACGTGGGCCCGTTGAAGTCTTCATGGCCCCGTCCGACCGCAAGATCCTGGTGGAAGAGCTTCGCCGTCACGTTGGACCACCCAAACGGGAAGGTCGCTCGGACGACCTGCCCGATGACGATCACAACGGGCAATTTGGTAACCTGACGGTGTTTCGATAACGCCTAGCCGACGCTGGCGATGAAACACTTCAGGTATTCGTTTTCCAGGCAGGTTGCGCTGACCGGATGGTCCGGAGCAGCTCCACGCTGTTCCAAAAGACGCAGGTCGCGTCCCGTTTTCTGCGACACGCCCAGCAGCATCATCAGAAATTCTTCGCGGTTCACGTTTCCACTGCAACTGCACGTCACCAGGATGCCACCGGGCCGCAACAGTTGCGTAGCATGCCGATTGATGTGGAAGTAGGCCCGCAGGGCTTCGTCAATCGTGCGACGCGACTTGGTGAACTTGGGTGGGTCGAGAATGATTGCATCGTACTTGTCGCCGGCATCGACGCGGGCCTTCAAGTAATCGAAGCAGTCGGCCTTCTCGAACGAAACGTTGCTCAGCTGGTTTCGTTCGGCGTTTCGCTGCGCCGCGGAAATCGCCGGACCACTTCCATCGACCCCCTGCACCGATGCCGCACCGCCGTGCTTGGCAGCATTCATCGCAAAGCCGCCGCTGTAGCAGAACATATCCAGCACCTTGGCGCTGGGCGGCAAATAGCTGGCCGCCACACGTCGGTTGTCGCGCTGATCGAGGTAAAAACCGGTCTTTTGTCCTTCCGTCAGATCGACTTCGTAACGCAGGTCGTTTTCGACGATCTCGATCGCTTCGCTTGGCAATTCCCCGGAAAGCAGCTGCGGTTCCACTTCCAGACCTTCGAGCTTCAAAATGCCGGCTTCCCCGCGCAGCGAGATGCTTTTCGGCTGGAGCAGGTCGGTCAGGATCGCCGCGATGCTTTCGATTCGGCGGAACATCCCCAGCGAGGTGACCTGAATCATCAGATGCCCGGCGAAGTTTTCGACGATCAGCCCGCTGAGCCCGTCCGCTTCGCTGTAGACGAGCCGACAGCCAGCGTTGTCCTGTAGCAGCCCCAATTCGCGGCGCATCAAGATGGCACGCTCCAGGCGGCTTCGCCAAAAGGCGTCTTCTAGTGGCTGTTGCTGGTCCCAAGAGTAAAGCCGAACCCGCAGGTGGCTGTTGCGATTGATCAGGCCATACGCGATGAAACGATCTTTATCGCTATGCAGTTGGACGACGTCGCCATCTTGCACCTTGCCGATCACTTTATCGATGCCGCTATCACGCACCCAAGGATGCCGCCCAAAGAAGGGTTGAGCCTTGCGTGGGCGGAGCTTCACAATCGGAATGGAGGACGCAGACGCATCGCTTGTTTCGTCGGACATTCGGTGACTATTCAGATTCAGGTGGAAATGTTTCCTGGGCCAAATGCAACGTCGCGTCCATACGCTTCAGACACGACTCTTTGCCCAAAATTGCCAGGCAATCAAACATGCCAGGGCCAACCGTCTTGCCGGTTACGCTCAGGCGAACGCCGTGAATGATGTCGCCAATCTTGACGCCAGCTTCATCGATGAACGCGTGCATCTCTTTGTCGAGGTGCTCGACGGTCCAATCTTCGACGTCGGAAAGGTGATTGCGGAAGGTCGCCAGTATAGCTTGCGATTCAGGGCTGGAAAGTCGCTTCTTGAAGCCCTTCTCGTCCATTTCCATCTTGTCGTCGTCGACATAGAAGTAGTCGGCGTACGAAAGGATGTCCCCCATGACCTTCAAACGATCGCCACACGCGGCAACAATCCGCTCGAGCTTTTCCATTTCCCCTTCGGCATTGGGATCGGCCACCAGGCCGGCCTTGGTCAGGAAAGGCATCATCCCGGCGGCTTTCTCGGCCACCGAAAGTTTTTGCAGATGGCGATCCTGGAAAGCCCACAGCTTCTTCGCATCGAAGCTCGCCGGAGCCTTCGTGACACGTTCCAAGCTGAAGTGCTGGATCATCTCGTCGACAGTGAAGTCTTCGGTCTTGTCGTCCAGCGACCAGCCCAGCAGGACCAGGTAGTTCAGGATCGCGGCAGGCAAATAGCCGGTCAGTTCGTAGAAGTCGACGATCACCGGGTTGAACGTTTCGGCCGACATCTCAATTCCCATACGATGGGCAATCTCCTGGCCATGCTCGTTGATCCGCTTGAAGTCGGGGTTCTTCAGATACTTCTCGAGCTTGCGCTTGCTTAGCTTGTTCTTGCTACCAGGCTCGGCGACATACGGCAGGTGAGCATACACCGGCAACTCATATCCCAGCGACTGGGCGATGAAGATCTGCCGCGGTGTATTGGGCAAGTGTTCTTCGGCTCGAATCACGTGCGAGATCTGTAAGTCATGATCGTCGACCACGCTGGCCAGATGATACAAGCAGGAACGATCGCTCCGCTGGATGACGTGATCGTTTTCCTTGGCCCACTCGAACGAGACATCACCGCGGACGGCATCGGTGAACTCACAGTTGCCTTCGCGCGGCATCTTCAGGCGAACGACAAAGCTACGTCCTTCGGCCTCGAACTTGGCTCGTTCTTCCGGCGTAGTTGCCATCCACGTGCGGCTGTATTGAAACGGCTTCTTTTCAAAGTGCGCCAGATCACGCTCGGCGTTGATCTCTTCAGGCGTTGAGTAGTCGTAGTAGGCGAAACCGTTCTCGATCAGCTTCTGCGCGGCGGCTTTGTACTTGTCGGACCTTTGCGATTGGTAATAGGGCTCGTACGGGCCGCCGACTTCGGGACCTTCGTCCCAATCGATACCCAACCAACGAAAGCCATCGAGGATCGGCTGCAGGGCCTCGTCGACGTTGCGTTGTTGGTCAGTATCGTCGATCCGCAGAATGAACTGGCCGCCATGCTTGCGAGCGAACAGCCAATTGAAAAGTGCAGAGCGAACACCACCGATGTGCAAATAGCCGGTCGGACTGGGGGCGAAGCGAGTACGAACTGTTGCCATGATGACGAGGGCTTAAGCCGTTGCTTGAGGAACCGAACGAGGGCAGCGTCTCCCCCTTGTTGGGAGGGAAACGCCCGGAACGATCCCTAAGCTTAGACGCTTGCGGCAAAGCCCGTCAAAGGGGCTGCGGCGATTTAGGCGGCTGCCCGACGTTTTAACTTCTTTAAACGTCGCCGTTCGGCCTTGCTGAGCAAATGCTCTGGCTTCGATTCCAACCGTAAGATTTCGGCGTCCTCGCTCGAATTTGCCGAGTCATCGTCATCCTGCGAGTACTTGCCGGTGATGGTGGGGGCCTGGTTCCCGGCAGGACGCTGCTGAGCTGACGGCTGCTGCTTTGGACGTGTTTTGACCCGTGGCGTCATGGTCGTCCGCTCTTCGTCGGTGGATGCCGCATCTTCCTGGTCGGCATCTTCGGACGATTTCTTACCCCACGAGAACCACGATCGCTTAGGCTTCTCTTCGGCCGAGTCGTCCTGGTCCGTCGAAGCCGCAATCTTCGGCTTGGCCGGCGATTTGACTTCCTGATCATCGGCCGAGTCGTCTTCTACGTTCTTCTGACCGAACGAGAACCAGCCACGCATTGGCTTTTCGTCTTGCTCGGACTCTTCGTCGGTCGACTTGGCGGCTGGCTTCGCAGGCCGCTTTGCCGGCTTGTCAGCTTCCTCGTCAGTCTCTTCAGTCTTCTTTCTGCCAAACGAGAACCATCCGCGACGTGGCTTGGCTTCTTCTTCGTTCTCGTCGGTCGTCTCGTCCGCATTCGACTTCGCGGCTGGTTTCTTCGCGGCGGTGCGAGTGCGGCGGGTTGTCTTCCGCGGCTTGGCTTCCTCGTCGGTTTCCTCTTCCACGCTGATCGACCGTCGCGAGATGAGCCCCTGGGCGTCTAGCCACACAAACCGCGAATATTGAATAAGCGTCGCCAGCAACAGCCCGACACCCAGCAGCTGGGCCGCATGCAATGCCAGACCTGCCGGAACGCTGCTGGGCAGTAAAAGCAAGTCCATCTGCAGCGCCATACCGGTGAATAGCAACACAGCGCTGATCAGCCCGACGGCAATCGTCCCTTTGCTTTCGCGAACTTCGATCAGTGCCCGAAGCGTCATCGATCCGTAGGCCACACACCAGACAACGACCCACCAGCCATCCGTCTGCCCGAGCAGGCGAACACGGGTAACAGCTTCCAAGCCTCGAGCGACATCTGAGCGGAAGTTCAACATGCAGTCCAAGCTGGCAAACAACAACAGCCCGGCAAACCACAGCCAACAACGATAACGGCCGCGGTAGTCATCTAGGCGATGACGTCGAATTCGATAGGTGAGAAATGCCAGCATGGCCCCGACAAAGAGCGAGCCAGCGGAAAGGTACGTTCCTAAACTATCGACTCGGGTCAGGTCGGCCCAACGGACGATGTTTGCGCCGTAATGATGCATGGCTAGCAGCACGGCAACGGTAAGCACGATGGCGGAATAAATGAGCGTGACGTGGACAAGATAGACAGGAACCACATCGACGATGCGAATCCTTCGCTCGTCTACGGCAGTCTTCGAATAAGTCCGAGCCGAACGACATACAGTGTCGTCTGCGGTGTTCGACGTAGACTGGTTGCCTGAATCGCTAGCGCGATCGTCCATGAGGGCCCGGCGACGACGCTCGTCGCGCAGGCCATTCCGCCTGAATTGCATGCTCACATCCATCCCTGGTGAAAGAAATGACCACTTCCCTGTGGCATTTAATCATCCTACATATGTCATTTCGGCAATCGAACGAAGCGTTCTGAACGATTGCTGATCACTATTTAGCCAGCAAATGAGAGACGCTTATCGCATCACGTAAAACGCGTAAAGTCGGGCGAATTTGCTGGCAGGGCTAGCGAAGACATCCCTTCGACTAGCCTCCCTTGCTTATGTGCCCAACCTATTTACCGGCGATCACCGGATTGGTCAGAATACCGAGCTTTTCGATCTCAACTTCGACCGTATCGCCCGGCTTCAAAAAGACGGGTGGATTGCGAGCCATGCCCACCCCAGGTGGTGTTCCGGTGTAAATCAAATCGCCCGGCATCAGCGTGCAGACCTGAGAAAGATAAGAGATCAAGAAGTCGACGCGGAAGATCAACTGGCTCGTCGAAGAATCTTGCATCGTTTCGCCGTTGAGTCGGCACTGAATCCGCAAGTTGTGCGGATCCTCAATCTCGTCGGCCGTTACCAATTCCGGACCCAGCGGGGCGAAGCTATCAAACGCCTTGCCGAGTAGCCACTGCTTGCCAGGCTTGCCCTTTTGCCAATCGCGTGCCGAGACGTCGTGCCCGACTGCGTAGCCGGCAACATGGCTCATGGCCTCTTCCTGGGGAATATTCTTTCCGGCACGACCGATCACGACGACCAATTCCGCTTCGTAGTCGACCTGGCTGCTTACCGAAGGAAGCTCGATCGGCTGGCCAGAAGCTCGCAGGCATGTTGGGAACTTATTGAAGACAACCGGTTCGTCGCCGACGGTCGCCCCGGTCTCGGCGGCATGGTCGGCGTAATTCAAACCGATGCAAAGAATCTTTTGCGGTTCGACAACCGGGGGAAGCAAGCGAAGCTTACGCGGATCAATCAATCGCCCTTCTTCCGCGGCTTCCAAGATGGCCTCCCTATGCATCGATAGCATCGGAAGCAAGTGCTTCATCTGAGTTGGCAACAATGGGTCGGCCTGGTGTAAGTCGACATAGCCATCACCATGGGCCACGGCCGTGCGTGGGCCAGTTTCACTTTGGTAGCTGATCAGTCGCATATCCGTCGACAACTTTCCTGAAGAGCAAGCCTAACAATCGGTAAAAACCGGAGAACCATCAAAACTCAACTTATCGCAATTATTCACGCGCGACAACGAGACGTTTTCTCTTTCCAGCGGTCCATCAGACGCCTACGAGCTATGGTTCTAATGGAATTCTCATTTCTTGGACGGGGGGAGTTTGCTGGTCTACGGATTCCAACGTACCTTTCAGCGCTAACCTTCCAACAACACACAAGCGCGGTAAGCAACGGGCAGCAGCAACTGATGGCCATGGAACCTCATACTAACTCAGGTTCATTCGACCCTGCGGACGAAGCACTCGGTCCCGCAGATGACCCGATTCACACCATTTCGAATCTCATTGCATGGGCCGACCAGGACTCGGACGAAACCGTCGATGAAGAATTTGGTGAAGCAGACAATCAACTGATTCAAGTCAGCCTGGGTATTGCCTCAGGCTTGTTCTACTCGCTGCAGGCAAAGCATTTCCCGACCGCATCGCACTCGCTGCGTGTTGCCAAGTTGTGCTCTCGTTGGGCCGCAACTCTTGACCTGGAAGCCTACCAACGCGATCAACTCGAAGTCGCCGCCCTGCTGCACGATATCGGCAAGATGGGTGTGCCTGACTATGTATTGGCTTCCCCCGGCAAGTTGGCAGCCGAAGAACAGCAATTGATGGAGCGCAGCCAGGACATCGGCCTGGAGATCCTTTCGGCTTGCTGCGATGGCGAAGAGATCGTCGATCTGATCCGCTACAACTATGCCTGGTTCGACGGAACGCAAGGCGACTATCAGCTCAAAGGAAAAGACATCCCGATCGAAGCACGCATGCTGGCGATCGCCGATGCTTTTGACTCGATGACGGTCGACCAGATTTTCCGCCGAGCTCGCTCGAAAGAACGGGCATTCGCCGAGTTGCAGTCCTTTGCTGGTTCCCAGTTCGATCCTGACCTGGTCAGTAACTTCTGCGAGATGATGTCGCATCCGTTGCCAACCAGCGGCCAATCGACACGCAACTGGCTTAAGGTTCTTTCCCCCGAACAAGTCAACAAGCATTGGCGCGTGAATCAGAATGGGGCCAACCCGTCGAAGATGCGTTCACTAGCACCGTTCCAGGAAAGCATCGTTCGCCATATTCACGACGCGGTTGTCTTCATCGATATCAACCAGCAGATCCTCGGCTGGAATCAAGCCGCCGAACGTCTCACGGGTTTGACGCGTGACGCGGTCGAAGGTCACTATTGGACATCTGAATTGCTCGGCCTCGCCGATCACCAAGGTCGCAAATTCACCCACGAGACCGATCCGGTACGCGTGTCCATCACCGCCGGCACCCAGGGCATGCATCGTCTTTCAATCCGCAACTCAGGCGGTAAGTTCGTGACCGTCACGGCCCATATCGTTCCGGTGGTTGGCGAAGACGGTAAGAGCCTCGGCACGACCATCCAAATGCACGACACCTCAGGTGTCGAGTCATTAGAAGAACAGATTCAATCGCTGCATTACAAAGCGACCCGTGATCCACTTACCGGCCTGGTGAACCGAGCCGAAATGGACCGCGGACTGGTCGACATGGTCGAGCGTCACACGACCGCTGGCCGAGCGTGCAGTGTGATCATCTGCGACATCGACTTCTTCAAAAAGATCAACGATACGTTTGGACACCAGGCCGGCGACGAAGCGCTGATTTGCTTTGCAAAACAGCTTCAGCAACATGCTCGCTCGGCAGACATCTGTGCACGGTACGGCGGCGAAGAATTCGTCATCCTCTGCCCGAGTTGCAGTAATGAAGAAGCGGGCCAACTGGCCGAAAAGATTCGTAGCGAAGTCGCGGCGACGCCACAACCGGCACTAGGTGGCAAGACCATGTCCGCCAGCTTTGGTGTTACCGAGCTACAGCGTGGTGATACGGCAGACTCGATCTTAAACCGTGCCGACCGAGCTTTACTGCAATCGAAGGAAATGGGTCGTAACATCGTCACCCAGATCGGTAGCGGCCTGAAAGAGCCTGAAATCGGTGATCGTCGCAGCTGGTTTACCCGCATGTTTGCCCCGGTCGAACCGGAGGTGCTGATCAAGCGTGCAATGAAGACCAAGGTGCCGCTCAACCTGGCTGCGGAAAAGATCCGTGGCTTTGTTGCCGATCACCGCGCCGAAGTGCTGAGCGTGAACGAAGAAGCGATCAAGATCATGGTCGACGGGGAATCCTTGCCGCTTCAGCGGCGTGTGGCAGACCGTGCCGTTCCGCTGATCATCGAACTTAAGTTCAGCCCGATCACGGGCGAAAAAGGTGGGCAGCATACCAAGGTCCAGATTTCCATTGCCCCGCGTCGCAATCGCGACCGACGTAAACGAGACGCGATCGAACGAGCCCGTCACTTGCTGATGAGTCTGCAATCGTACATGGTGGCCTACGAATTCGTGGACACTACCTTTGCCGCAGAAGAAGAAGTGCCTTCGTGGTGGAGCAAGCTGTGGGGTAGCTCTCCTAAGCCGGAATCGCGGTAAGCGAGACGTCACCTGCGTCCAAGAATCGCTCACCCTAGCCCTCTCCCTTCACGGGAGAGGGAGCAAGGCTGAGTCTTCAAATCGGTTCGCTCTTAACCGATCAGCTTTTTCAGTTCGCCGCTGAGATCATCGGCTTTGACGCGCCACTGTTCCAGCGTGTCGCGATGGCGGATAGTGACCGTTTGGTCCTGCATGCTTTCGCCATCGACCGTGATACAGAACGGAGTACCCGCTTCGTCTTGTCGACGATAACGACGCCCGACGGCACCCTTCTCGTCGTAGAAGACGTTGTAGTCCTTCTTCAACGAACGGTAGATGTCCTGTGCCATCTCCGGCATGCCATCCTTCTTCACCAGTGGGAAGATGGCCGCTTTGATCGGGGCAATCCGCGGGTGCAATTTCATCACCGTGCGGGTTTGCATCTTGCCCTTGTCGTCCGGAGCTTCGTCTTCGGTGAAGGCTTCGCACAAGAAGGCCAGCGTGGCACGGTCGGCACCGGCCGATGGCTCGACCACATGCGGCACGAAACGTTCGCCGGTGATGTCATCGCGGTACGACAAGTCCTTGCCGCTACCACGATGCTTTGGCTTGCCATCCTCGTTCAGCTCGACGGTCATCGGGTTGGTGCTCGGATCGAGCTTGCCTTCCATGTGACTACGCAGGTCGAAGTCACCTCGGTGGGCAATCCCTTCCAATTCGCCATACTCCCCTTCCGGCAGGAATGGGAACGCATATTCGATATCGGCCGTACCGATCGAGTAGTGGGCCAACTCTTCCGGATCATGTTCGCGGAGGATCAGCTTGCCCTCGTCCAGCCCCATGTCCTTGTACCACTGGAAGCGACGTTCGCGCCAGTAGCGGTACCAGTCTTGCGACGAGTCAGGATGGCAGAAGAACTCGATTTCCATCTGCTCGAATTCACGCGAGCGGAACGTGAAGTTACGCGGCGTGATCTCGTTGCGGAAGCTCTTACCAACCTGGGCAATACCAAAGGGAACACGAACGCGGCTGCTGTCGACCACGTTCTTGAAGTTCACGAAGATACCCTGAGCCGTTTCCGGACGCAGGAACGCCGTATCGGCTTCGCTACCCAACGCACCGATCGTCGTCTTGAACATCAGGTTGAATTCGCGCGGCGGAGTCAGCGTTCCCAGGCTCTTGGCATCAGGTCCGAGAACCTGCTCGAAATCATCGACCGTGGTCAACGAAACGAGTGGACCATCCCACTTCAGTTCGTCCGCGTTCTTGGAACGCATGCCGAAGAACTTGAGTGCCTGGCGTTCGATGTCGGCCTCAGGCGATTCGGAATCACTACCGGCGGTGGCGAAGATCTTCTTGCCCTTGGCTTCGACCCAGCGACCTTGGATCTGGTCGTGGCGATAGCGTTTCTTCGACTCGCGGCAGTCGACCATGTAGTCGTGGAAAAGGTCGTAGTGACCACTGCACTTCCAGACCTGAGGGTGCATGATGATCGTACAGTCGAGACCGGTCATCTCGTACGCAGCCGGGGCACCAGGAAGTTGGGCCAGGTCGTCGTGTCCGGTGACCATATCACGCCACCAGGCATCCTTGATATTTCGTTTCAGCTCGACGCCCAGCGGGCCGTAGTCCCAAAATCCATTGATTCCTCCATAGATTTCGGATGACTGAAACATGAAGCCTCGCCGTTTGCACAACGAGACGAGCTTTTCCATTTCCATGGCGTCGATTCTGCTTGAAGTGGGTGGTTGGCGTAAGTCGTTAACGGGTAAACGTCTTAGTGTACCTCAGTGGTCCCTCAGGCGTCTACGTGGGTCGGCATCGAGCAATTCGCTCGATTGCCTGGCGGGTTTGCCCTAGAATTCGGACAATTACGCCCCCAAAAGGTTCCCTTATCGCCGTGATGCCCAAAGATCCCATCAATCCGTTTCAGTCGCCGCAAGCTTCGCCGGACGAGGCCCCGTCCGTCGTTTCGGCCGTGGCAGAAGAGGAATGGCCGTTCGAGGCCACCGAGCTAGCAGTGATCGAGGAAATCGAGCCCCCTCTGGGTCGACCGATCGTGCCAGGACGCTCATGGGGCAAGATCATCTCCTTTTCCCTTTTGAGCATAGTCGGCTGCTACGGGCTTTGGATTGGCGTGATGGTGCTGATCGCGTGGCTCTCTGGCAATTCCGATGCGATGAATAGCCTGCTGATACACCACGTGACTTCCTTGCTGTTTGTCGTCCTGCCGGCGGTTCTGTTTCTACTAACGATTAGCCGTCACTACTTTCAGCAAGATGTCTCGACATTCCGTCGACTCGCCAAACTACTTCGGTTGCGTGAGACCAAGCCGATACCCTCGCTGAATTCCCCCAACTGTCAGTTCGTGGCGATCGTCCCGCGTGAGCGGTGGCAGTTTTCCGAATTGGATGTCACGCAGGAAGTCGCCGTACTGCATATCAATCCGTACGAGTCGCGGATCATCCTGGAAGGAGCCAAACATCGCTTCTGGATTCCCTCGCATGCACTCCTTAAATGTGGAGTCGACTATCTAACGAAATCAAAGAAAGAAATCTGGGTCGTTTGTCTGATTATTCAAACAGAGAATGGTCCTCGGGAAGTCTGTCTGCGAGTCGGAAATGTCGATGGCTTCTGGCAATCGAATGGTCAGCGAAAGTCGGTCGCCGAAAAGTATTGGGGACGCATCATGCTTCTAAAGAAAGCACCGCGGAAAAGCACGGAAGAGAATTAGCCAGATCCTTGTAAATGACGTCCCAGGAAACTAATCCGTTCGCTTCACCACAAGCCGTCTCCCAACGAGAAGCGGTCCAGTTGGCAGCCATGCCGCCGACGACTCCGTTGGAGGAAGAATCATGGCCTTACGAAGCGACTGAACTAGCCAAGATCGAAGAAATTCCCAGACCGTGGGGACGTCCGATATCGGTTGCCCGGAAGTGGGGCAATGGTCGCTGGTTGGGGATCTTCTTGTCGTCGCTGGCCTTCATTTACTTTACGTTCTCGTTTATTTTTTTGCTTCTTTCCTCGTCGGAAAGCACACGGACTTTCGCGAATATGGGGGCGATCGCCGCTACAGTGGCTCTCTTCTTTGGCTTAATGGTGCCGTATTTGGTGTTTTACGATCGCGAAGACGTCTCTGACCGTGGCAGACTAAGAAAACTTATTCGTAAGCGCAAAGAAGCGATCGACCCTCTGCCTGAGTCAGATGACCCTGTGTTTGTCATGATCGTCCCGCGAACACGCTGGGTGTTTTCACGCGCCGAGATGACTGCCTATGTGGCGAATGCCCATATCGATCCTGAGCAGAAGCGGCTATTTCTCGACGCCGATCAGTTCCGCTTTCGAATTCCGGTGAACTCTTTACTGGATGTCTCGGTAGAACCACTACGGAAGTATCCAACCACGTACTGGTTCGTGCGGCTAGTCATTCAAACCCAGGAAGGCCCCCAAGAGCTTTGTTTTCGACTCGGAAATACCGATCATCTTTGGCAAACCGATGGTCAAAGGGAAGCAGAAGCGAAAGAATATAGGAATCGTATTCTGCTGCTCAAGAAGGCGTCATGACCACTGAACCCACCAATCCGTTCGCTTCGCCGACGGCCGACATTTCGGCAACCGGCTCACCGGAGGCCGATCAGGCGTATCCGATGACGGCGACGGCGATCGCAGTGATTGAGGACGTGCCGGAAACCCATCGTCGAAAGGTCCGCACGTTGGGCATGCGGTTCTTACTGGGTCTGCCCAACGTGGTGATCCCCATCGGCCTGGGCATCATGTTCTATACGCTCGCTGCATATGGACCAGCTCGGTTCAACCTGGGAGGGAATGCGTCGCTGGCACTTTTGGTGATAAGCATCACGCTGTTTTTCGCGATGATCTACGTCCTGACCAACGCGTTCTGCCAGGACCGCTGGTGGGAATCACTCCTTCGGAAACAAATCGGTAGTCGCCCTGCCCCGTGGGTCTCGCTGGCAGAGCATCCATCCGAGTTCGTTACGTTGACTTCAACGCAGCCGAAGTCGATGGCATCGTTTCAGCTGGGCTCGAACGAGGCCGAGATCATCGACATCGGCATGCTTCAGTTGGATAAGACCAAGGGAGAAATGGTCATCGAATGCGACGACCGGCGTTACCGAGTTCCGCGTCGGTCCCTGCTGGCGTGTGACGTGCAGCAAATCAAGCTGCAGTCCCCTTGGACCACCGTCGTCAAAATTGCTTGTCAGACCGACGAAGGTCCTCACGAGTTCTGCATCTTGCCGGCCGACATCAAGCCATGGCTTGCGTTCACGCAGCGGTACCGCAAGAAACAAGCGGAACGGCTCGCCCATGAAATCTACGAATTACCTGAGACGCGTTCAGCCGATTAGAACAACACGTCTTCCCACGGACCGGTAATCGCGAATGTGATTCCAGGCGTCTGAATGTTGGCAAACAACCATTTGCCGTCGGGGCTGAATGTGGAACCAGCCCATTCCTTGTCGACGTACGAGCCACGCAGACCGTTGTGCTCGCCGTTGAGGATAACGTTGTTCTCGGCGAAGTTATTCAGACGACCATCCTTGCTCAGGGTCAGCATCCGCTGTGGCAGCGGGTCTTCGCCGGCGTAGTCGTTGTCTTCGCAGAGAATCAGGCCCCCTTGCGGGCTGACGCACAGGTTGTCGGGCATGTTCAGCACACGCTTGTCGCGCGATTCGTAAAGCAGCGTGACCGTTTGCTGCTGCGGATCAAACTGCCAGATCTGCCCTGCCTTGGCACCACCGCCATCGGTCGCATCGAAGTAAATCAGATCGTTCCCGTACCAGCAGCCTTCGAGTCGAGAGAAGGTCGAACCGCCCAGCTTCTGGCCTTGCTCGAAAACTGTGTCGACCTTGGCATCGGGACTCGTCTTTTCCAAAGCCGGATTGGCAATGCGGTGCCATTTAACCGGGAACGACGAGCCATCGGGGAAGCCACCACGCAGGTCAGATTGGCCCACGACCTCGGCGATTTCCAGTACACCACCTTCAGCCAATTGCCCTGGCTTGGTGGGACGGAAGCGATAGAAGCCAGAGCTTCCTCGGTCTTCGGTCAGATACACATAGCCCGTCTTGCGATCGATGGCGACGGCCTCGTGCACAAAGCGGCCCATTTCCTTGATCGGTTTCGCCGTCGCCGTTCCATCGGCAGGAACTTCAAAGACCCAACCATGATCTTTTTCGTAGTGGGACAGCTCGTTGCCATTCTCAGGACCGTAGTCGGTCTCTTCACAGGTCAGCCAACTTCCCCAAGGAGTCACCCCACCGGCGCAGTTACGGACCGTACCGGAAATGGCCCCGTAGCTGGTCAGCCACTGGCCTCGCCGGGTGTCAAACTCAAGTTGGGTGCAGCCACCGGTCGCCATACGATCGAACGGGGCACCATTTTTGTAATTGAATGCCGGGCCGGGATTGCTCAGTTCGTGATTCCGCGTGAGCAGCAGCTTATTTCCCTTCTTGCCGATGACGCCCATGCCGTCATGAGCGGCTGGCGTCGCCTGATGGTCGGACATTTCATCGCCTGTCCAGCCGTACGAGACATAGCGAAACCCTTCGGGCAGCTTTAGCAGCGGCAGGCCAGTCGCTTCATCCTTGATCGGAATCAACGGAGTCGATTGCCGGGCAGCTTCGCCAAGTGCCGTACGCTCGCCAAAGGTCGAGAGGGCCCCTCCAATGGCGAATGACCCGAATACAGAGAACGTATCACTCAGGAATTCGCGCCGCGATTTAGGTTCCGACATGTATATGCCCAAAAAGGGATTGTTAAGAAACACCAATGCCAAGAGGCAAGGTACCTAAGGCACAGCCAAGCTGACAAGCGACTTCACGAACTCTTAACATATCGTGCGGTATTACGTAGCTGCTGCACTGAACTTCAGCCCAAGAACGGCAATGCCCAGCAAAACCATGAAGAACAAGCGAAACGGCGAGATCGGCTCGTTCAAGACAGCCATCCCCAAAATGGCGGTTCCCGCCGCGCCCACGCCAACCCAAACGGCATAAGCCGTTCCAATAGGCAAATCACGAACAGCAACCGAAAGGAGGTACATGCTACCGACCAACGCGACCAGTGTCAGCGAACTAGGCCAGAAACGGGTAAACCCTTCGGTGTACTTAAGACCAACCGCCCAAACGACTTCCAGAAGGCCTGCTGCCAATAGAATCCACCAAGCCATGATAAGCTCCTTTTCAACGACACGAGGTTTGTTACTTCGTGCGTCGTCTTATCCTGACCGGGTACGGCGCGTCTCGTCCGGGGCTGTTTGCGTAGCCAACGCTGTCGAGATTATTGTTCGGTAACGAGGTAACAACAAGGTCGGCTTACCGCACTTGCGATCTTGTTCTCTTCCACCATCCGCAGGGGTACGGACATCCTAAAAGTTAGGCGTCGGTGGGCGATACTGCGAAAGCTCGATCGATTTGAACCAGTCAATCGTCTTCTTGAGGCCATCTTCCAACTCGGTATCAGGTTCCCAGCCGAGGTGTTTCTTAGCCAAGGTGATGTCGGGCTGACGCTGCTTCGGATCGTCGGCAGGCAGTTCGGTGTAGATGATTTCTGACTTCGAGCCGGTCAGCTTAACGACCAACTCGGCCAACTGCCGGATCGAGAACTCCTTGGGATTGCCGATGTTGATCGGGCCGACCTGATCACTGGCCATCAATTTCAGGATGCCATCGACCAGGTCATCACGGTAGCAGAACGAACGCGTCTGCGAGCCGTCGCCGTAGATGGTAATTGGCTCGCCGGTGAAGGCCTGACGGATGAAGTTCGAGATCACGCGACCATCGTACGGATGCATCCGCGGACCGTAGGTATTAAAGATACGCACGATGCGAACCTGAACGCCGTTCATGCGATGGTAGTCCATGCACAGAGTTTCGGCAGCTCGCTTACCTTCGTCATAACAAGCGCGGATCCCCAGCGTGTTGACGCTACCGCGATACGTTTCTGGCTGCGGATGAACTTCCGGATCGCCGTAGATTTCCGAAGTCGACGCAAACAAGTATCTCGCGCGACAACGCTTGGCCATCCCCAGCAGATTGATCGAACCCATCACCGACGTCTTCATCGTCTTGATCGGGTTGAATTGATAGTGCCCAGGAGCGGCTGGACAGGCCATGTTGTAGATCTCGTCCACCTCCAGCCAAAGAGGATGGATGATATCGTGACGGATAACCTCAAAATTGGGCTCGGACAACAGGTGGACGATATTCGACTTCTGGCTGGTGAAGAAGTTATCGACGCAGATCACATCGTGACCCTGCGCGACCAGCTGTTCGCAAATTCGCGATCCTAAAAAGCCAGCCCCGCCGGCCACCAAAATGCGTTTGATCTGAGACATAGAAATTCAGGCCACTCTCTGTAGTGAAGTCCCAATCCGCGGGCTAGGTTTTGGAAACATCGACCGGTCGACGTCCCACCGAGAAGTACGTGAACCCGTGCTTTTCCATCGTACCCAGGTCGAACAGGTTACGTCCGTCGAAGATGGTCGGCGTCGTCATCTTTGCCTTCAGCTTCTTGAAGTCTGGCGTACGGTACTCGTTCCATTCGGTGTTAATAGCCAGACAATCGGCGCCGTCGATGGCTTCCATCTCGCTCTTACAGTACTTCTGGATCTTATCGCCGAATTGCGCCTGGACGTTTTCCATGGCTTCGGGATCGTGTACGTGAATGATCGCTCCCTTTTCGACCAGGTAGTTCAGCAGTTCGAGCGCCGGTGCTTCGCGAATGTCGTCCGTCTTCGGCTTGAATGCCAGCCCCCACACGCCAAACGTCTTGCCGGCCACGTCGCCGCCATAGAAGGCATCAATCTTACGAACCAACGATGCCCGCTGATGGACGTTCACGTCGTCGACTGCCCGCATGATCTTGGGCTCGAGTTCCAACGTTTCTGCCAAGGATGCCAACGCTCGAACGTCTTTGGGGAAACAGCTTCCACCGTAGCCCAACCCAGGAAAGAGAAACTGGAAGCCAATGCGTTGATCGTGCCCCATGCCGATACGTACGTCGTTGATGTCGGCACCAACCTTCTCACTCAGATTGGCGATCTCGTTGATGAAGCTGATCTTAGTAGCCAACAAGGCATTAGCGGCGTACTTGGTCAGTTCCGAGCTTTCTGGGCTCATGAACAAGATCGGCTTGCCGGTGCGAACCAGCGGAGCGTGCAGCGTCTGCAGCAGTTCCTCGGCCGCCTCGTTACGAACACCGCAGACGACACGGTCGGGGTACATGAAGTCCGAGATCGCCGAGCCTTCTTTTAGGAACTCGGGATTGCTCGCCACGTTGACCTCACGGCCACATAGCTTCTTGAGCATGTCGTACACTTTGCCGTTGGTTCCGACTGGGACCGTGCTCTTCACCACCACCAAGGCGTCTTCTCGCAGGTGGGGCGCAATGCCTTCGACAACTTTCCACACGGCAGAAAGATCGGCCGCGCCGCTATCAGACTGTGGCGTGCCGACGGCGATATAAACGAGATCGGCATCCGGAATCACTTCGGCGGCGTTGGTCGTGAACTGAAGACGACCTTCTTCATGGTTCCGCAAAACCAGTTCGGATAAGCCTGGCTCATAAATCGGAATGATGCCCTTCTTCAGTCCTTCGACTTTGGCCTCATTGACATCGATGCACGTGACTTCGTTACCCAAATCAGAGAAACAGGTCCCCGTAACCAGACCCACGTAGCCCGTGCCTATGACTGCTAGCTTCATCTAAACTCTTCCTGCCAGGAAATCGACCATGAAGGTAATCGAATTAGTGTAACTCAGTTTGTAAAGGATAACAGGTGAAGAGACTTTGCGCGACCACACCTACCGGGACAATTCAGGGGCATCTGGGGAAGAAAACCCTTTTTTAGGCCGCTTGAGTGTGGGAGAATCTTGCAGACTCATCCAACACGACGCGATCCAGCCTTAATCCTGTTTACCTAATCTTCCCCAACCCTTGAAATGCTTCATCGAATTATCTTCTGGTCGGTAACGGCTTCTCTGGCAGGCTTCCTGTTTGGTTTCGACACGGTCGTGATTTCTGGCGCGGAAAAAACGATCCAAGAGTTGTGGGGACTGAACGACTTTAAGCATGGCCTGGCCATGAGTGCCGCGTTGTGGGGGACAGTGATTGGATCGATGGTTGGTTTCTGGCCAACCGATCACTTCGGTCGCCAAAAGACATTGGTATCGATCGGCGTGCTTTACCTTGTTTCGGCTCTGTGGTCGGCCATGGCAACCGATCCCTATTCCTTCATGCTCGCCCGGTTTATTGGCGGCCTGGGCGTGGGGATCTCGACGGTAACCTCTCCGCTGTATATCTCTGAAATCTCGCCACCGCAGAACCGTGGCAAGCTGGCGGGCATGTTTCAATTCAATATTGTCTTTGGAATCCTGATCGCATTCCTCTCGAACGCACTGATCGCGCAGTGGTTTGCGGATACAGTCGCCGAAGGAGAGGTCAACAATGCATGGCGCTGGATGCTGGGGGTCGAAGCGGTTCCCGCGCTCGTCTACTCGATCTTCTGTTTCTTCCTGCCGGAGAGTCCTCGTTGGTTAATTGCCCGGCAAGGGGAACGCGAAAAGGGAATCGAGATTCTGCGGATGATTATGCCGGAAGACTCGCCTGGTCACGTCGAAGCCGTGGCGGACGAAATCGAGATCACCGCGCAGCAAACCGTCGCCGCTGGCAGCATCTGGCAAGCGAAGCTACATGTGCCGATGTTGATGGCCGTTCTGATTGCCTTCTTTAATCAACTCTCCGGCATCAATGCGGTACTTTACTTCGCCCCACGCATCTTCGAGATGACCGGACTCGGCGAAGAAGCGGCCTTGCTGCAGTCGGTCGGAATTGGTGTGGCTAATCTGATTTTTACGTTCGTTGGCCTGGCATTGATTGATCGCCTGGGACGCCGCACGTTGATGATCATTGGCTCGATCGGTTACATCGCCTCGCTGGGCCTCTGCGCATGGGCGTTTCATAGCGAGTACTATTCGATCGTGCCGCCGTGTATTTTTGCCTTCATCGCGGCCCACGCCGTGGGACAAGGCGCGGTTATTTGGGTCTTCATTTCCGAGATCTTTCCCAACCGTTACCGTGCCGGCGGCCAGACGGTTGGCAGTTTCACGCACTGGTTCTTCGCCGCAACGCTCACACTCGTCTTTCCTTACCTGGTGAACGCGTTGGCCCCTTCGATCGTGTTTGGCATTTTCTGTGGGATGATGGTGCTGCAACTTCTCTGGGTGTTGACCAAGATGCCAGAGACCAAAGGAGTTCCGCTGGAAGAAATAGAGCGGCAATTGGGCATGCATCAGTGAGCCGAAAGCCACTCGTGCAGTTTCTCGAGCCGTCGCAGGTGCTCTTCCGGTGGTGCCAGGTTGCCATGATTCGGCAGCACCCCTCGCGGTTTGATGGCGAGGGCCGTCTCAATGCTTCGCACGTTTTGCTGCGAATCGATGTTGAAGATGTTCAGCGGCAAGCGAGCCTGATCGCGGTAGCTGACAAAGAGGTCGCCGGTGAACAGCACCCCCTGCTCTTCCCACAAAAAACCCATGTGACCGCGCGTATGCCCTGGCAAGTGGACGGCTTGGACTCCGGAAGAGATCTCGAGTCGATCCCCATCGTCGAGCCAAATGTCAGGCTCGAACTTGTGATAAGCCAACACCACACGCCCTACGGCTTCGAGCCATCCTGTGACCCGCGATTTGCCAGAATACTTAGGGCGGCCTGCGTAGTGGTCGGCATCCAATCTCGGTGCTGCGATCCAGGCACCGTAGGCCTTGGCCAGGTGGGTCACGTTCAAGATGTGATCGAGATGCCCGTGAGTTATTACGACGCCGCGGACAGGTTCATCTTGCCAGCCCTCGCTACGGAGTGCACTTTGCAGCATTCGCCAACCTCCGATAAAACCACCATCGATGACGTAGAGCCCCTTGTCATCGCGCAGCACAAAGAAGTTGAGCGCCGGGGCACGAACTTCCAAGATTCCAGGATGAACAATAGGCATAGCAAGTCGATCGAATAAGAGTGGGGGGTCTTCCTACAGAATAGAGCGCTAACCTGACACTGGTAAGTCACCCTTTGAGCTACCTGGGGACGCGGGGTGCGATTACCCGATCCTTTATCACCGCACCCAAGAAGTCCCGTTTGTGGCAATAGCTTTACGTTTCAGTTTCCTGAAGTGGGTACCGCGCTGAAGAACGTCATCCAGACAACCAATCATGGGGTGCGCCAATAGACTTCTGACGAGATAGTTTAAATAAACTAACGTGATCAGCGCTCTTACGAGGTCATCTCGGTTGAATGCCCTCACGACGCCATTACGATAGAAAGCACGCTTTGCCTCCACGCCCTTTCCACCCCTCCTGAAGATGAGGCCTCCTCTCGTGAAATTGCTTTCAACGCTTGCCCTGCTGGGGATTCTCTCGTTTGTCTCTTTGGCACATGCCGCGGATCAACGTCCCAATATTGTCTTCTTCCTGGTCGACGATATGGGCTGGCAAGATACGTCCCTCCCCTTCCACACCGAAGCGACCGCGCTGAACGGTAAGTACCGGACTCCGAACATGGAGACGCTGGCTGAGCAGGGAACCAAGTTTACACAGGCCTATGCTTGCGCGATTTGTTCCCCGACGCGTGTTAGCTGGATGACCGGACAAAACGCGGCCCGCCATCGCGTCACGTGTTGGACCTTGCGGAAAGATGTTTCTCCTTCGCGCAATCATCCCAAGCTAAGCGAACCGCAGTGGAATTTGAACGGCCTGAGCCCTGTCCCTGGTATCGATAAAACCGTCCAGGCAACCACGGCCCCCATGCTGCTGCAAGAGGCCGGCTACCACACGATTCACGTCGGCAAAGCGCACTTTGGCGCGGTGGGTACTCCTGGAGAAGATCCCAAGAACGTTGGCTTCGACGTGAACATTGCTGGGCACGCAGCCGGCGGACCTGGTAGCTACTGGGGCAAGAAGAACTTCAGTGCCAAGTGGCGCAACGGCAGTCCCATCTGGGATGTTCCCGGTTTGGAAAAATATCACGGAAAAGACATCTTCCTGACTGAGGCGCTCACCCTGGAAGCCAATCAAGAGATCGATAAAGCGGTGGCAGCCGATAAGCCCTTCTTCCTTTATATGTCGCACTACGCGGTCCATGCTCCGTGGGAAAAGGACGATCGCTTTTACGAGTCATACAAAGACGCCGGTCTACCGGGACTCGGCCAGACGTTGGCCTCGATGCTCGAAGGCATGGACAAGTCGCTCGGCGATATCCGAGCCAACCTGAAGCGACATGGAATTGAAGACAACACGATCATCGTCTTCATGTCCGACAACGGTGCTCCGAAGAATGTTCCCCGAAACCTTCCGCTGCGTGGCCATAAAATTACGCCCTATGAAGGGGGAACGCGTGTTCCGATGATCGTGCAGTGGCCTGGTGTAACCAAGCCTGGGACAACATCTGATGGTTACCTGATCATCGAAGATCTCTTTCCAACCTTCCTGGAAATGGCTGGCGTCAACGATCGACCAGAGACCGACGGCGTGAGCATCGTGCCGCAGCTAAAGGATCCCAAGCTGGCTCATCACGACCGACCGATCTATTGGCACTATCCCAACAACTACGACCAGCCGGCCTACAGTTCAATTCGCCATGGGGACTGGAAGCTGATTTACCATCACGGTTCGCAGACTTCCGAGCTTTTCAATCTCAAGAACGATTTGAGCGAGAAGAATAACGTCGCCAAAACTCATCCAGAGAAAGCAGAACAACTGGCAAGCGAGTTGGGGCAGTACTTGAGAACCGTAGACGCCCAGATGCCGATCGTCAAAGCAACCGGTAATCCCGTGCCATGGCCTGATCAGGCAGGGGATATCGCCTCGAAGTAATGCACGGCTATTGGATCTCGGTCCAGCGTAGAATCCTAACACCTTGGGTACTCAGCCCAGCGGTTGCTAAATCCTGGATCTCCGAGGCGCACAACGCACGACTGTAGACGTGGACGTCGTCGACGCGTCCATCCAGGTAATCGCCTGAAGCACTGTAGACGCCTTCACCCATTATGAAAGGGTAGCTACTGCTGCCATACGTACCGCTGCCGATAGAATTGCCTCCCATGTGAACGAGTGTTCCATCTACATAAATCGAAATCGAACTCCCATCACCCACTGCGGCAAGATGCACCCATCTTCCGGCAGACAGTGTACCAGCAACGTAGCTGCTACCACCGTTAGCCGTCCATAAATGGATTTGTCCTTCGGCACCGTTAATACCAAACTCGATCACATCGTTCTGTCCGAAGAACGACCGATTCGCAGTCAATGAGTCGAAGTAGATCCAGCCAGCCATCGTGAACTGATTGAGACCATTGAGCAGGCTCTTCCCACTGGTCACATACTGCATCGAGCCATCCAATTCGACGGCGGTCCCCAGTTCGGACGAACTCGGCCCGCCAACTCCGAGTGTCGGTGCCCCCATATAGGTCGCGTGGTTCCCGGCCAAGGACGAATCGTAAGCGATCGATCCGCTCGTTTCGTCGAGTTCGTAATGAGCGATCACACCGGCTAGTTCCAGAATCTCGGATTCCAAAATCTGGCGATTATAGATCCGGAAGTCGCGCATCGAGCCTTGCCAATATTCGGACGACCCGGTGCGTGTTCCAAAGGTAAGTCGATTGGCCGATTGCGGGCTCAAGCTACCCGACGCACTCTTCTGTAGTTCACCATCAACATAAATCGCGTAGGTATCATCGTCACTATCGTACACGGCAACAAAGTGATACCACTTCGCCCCTGCGAATGGCTCGGAATAAAAACCGTTGGACGTCGCGTTGGATGCGACGTCGCAGTACACCACACCATCTGTCGTTTGACGCATTTCATAGTCGCCGCCGACACCCCACAGACGTTGATGACCAGCAGCGGGGTTCGTACTCAAAAACCAGAAAGCAATCGTTCCTTCCGAGGGCGGATCGAAATTGGAACCCGTCTCAGCTCGGTCGCCGGAACCATCAAAGGAAAGAGTCGTATTGCCAGCACAGTCGGTTGCCCAAGTAGCACCGCTGATGGTGGCGTCGTTGCCAAATGCGGTACTATCGGCCGCAACGCTACCACTCCCTTCGTCAAACTTCCAATGCCCGACCAAGCCATGTAGTTCGGCAACTTCTTCGGCGTCGAGTTCGTAGCTATAGATACGCAGATCGTCGATCGTCCCGTCGAAACGTTCGCTTGAACCGTTCCTCGTTCCCAGCGAGAGGTAGTTCGCCCCTTGGTCGGCCAGATTGTAAGAACCGGTCTTGTGCAACTGGCCATCAATATAGATTGCGTAGGTGTCATCAACCGCGTCGTAAACACCAACGACGTGATACCAACGATTGACCACATTCAAGGAACTGTTGGTCACAAATCCGCTGGTCGTCCCGGTCGCCCCCAGATCGAAGCCAACTCTGCCATCCGAGCCGATATAGATTTCCCAGTTATCGGCCGTGCCGAGAATGCGTTCCGTCCCGCTGACCGAGTCATCGCGTTTCATCCAGAAAGCGACTGTGCCTCGCTCAGGCGGATTGAATGTGGCATTCGAGCGCACATTGTTCGCCCCGTTGAAATCAAGGGCCCCGTCTCTGGGGCCTGTCGTCCAAGTCGGCGAGCCGGTCTGAAACGAGCCATGACGGTTGTTGCCCGACACGTCGCTAAGACTCGTGCCCGATCCTTCATCGAGTTGCCAATGCAGTTCTAATTCCGCGCTTGCCGGAGCTGCGTAGAGCAACGCTTGCTGAACGATATATTGCCCCGTACTGTTGAGCGACGACCACTGAAAACTATTTCCACCAAATGGCAGGCGGACACGGCGGCCGGCCGCGTTTGAATTGCTGAGCAGCGTATTGGCCAAAGCGGCTCCCGTTTCCAGGGTAGCCACGGTGACAGGGCCGGTTGAGCTCGTCCTCCCGACAATGACCAACCCGGGAGCCAGGGTGCCATTCATCTGTGTAAGTGGTTGGGTCGACGACACGATCGTAACGTTATATCCCCCGTCAACCACATAGATTTGCGTTGCCGAACGTTCGCTACCGTCGGTATCGGAGAAGCCGAATTCAACGTCGAGTCTTGACTCTTCGACAACAACGCCAATCGTTGCAAGCCGAAGCTTCGTTCCCACGGAATTACCATTGGCATCTTCAGGAACGTAGGCGAGATCTGCCGAAGCAAGAGCATTGTTGTATTCCGTCTGAGAGGCATCGTCCCAGATGGTCGTAACGGTGTACCCCCAAGACTGAAATGACGAACGCCGGGCAGACTCTTCGCTGGTCAAACTCCCGTCGTTAGCGGTCACCATCAGAATCGTCTGCTGAGCAAACAGCGACGGCGCAGCAGCACCTAGAACTGCGAAAAACGCAGCGAAAGCGACCCATCTCGACCAAGCTGGACGAGGCATCATCGGGACCTTCTCCGAGGAAACAACGCATCAGTGCGGAAAACAAGGTCCTAAAAGATAGGTCACCCCTGACGCGTTTCAAATCGTCAGAACCCGGATAACCGGACCTTGCCGAAAGCGTCCCGAGCCAAGTGAGCCGCTTACAGCCAGCCCATGGGATAAGTGCGATCGAAGGCCTGCTCGACGAAGGTACGGATATCTTGGTCCGAAGGCATGCCGGACGGCCCGTCGTTTGGACCATCACCACTTACCATATCCCGAATCTCAGCCATCTTTTCACTGCGGTCGTAGTCTCCGACCAAGATGCCGTTTTCAAAGACCAGTTCCCGCACCTTTTCATACTTCCAGGCCGGATGAAATCCCATGTGAACGTACAGCTCTTGGATAAAATCCTTAGCCAGCAAGAGCCCGCCGGAGTACTCCAGGTGAAAGTGGATCTTCTCGTAGTGATTGTTAAACCAGTCGTGCTGCTTCTGCGCATCCGTGGGCACAACGTCATTGATCGCCGGTCCCTGAAGCCGCTGGTAGTCTTTCCCCTCTTCATACAGATTGACGTGTAGATTGATCACGGCCAAGTGCCGATCGACCAAGCCGTATTCCACACAGTACCCTCGCCAGCACGCCGAGCACGTGCCGACCGGTTTCAACTCCAAAACGGCCGGGTCAAACAATTCCCCTTCGCTGATTCCCGCGACGTTGTAGGACTCGTCCTGGTATTGGAAATGATCGTTGATTTGGGCTGTCATGAGGGTGCCTCGCTTCCGGAAGACTAACTAGTCAGGACTGCCATCCACTGCCAAACCAGGGCGTATGAATTTGATAGTCCATCCGCAGCCGCATGATCAGTTGGGCCGCGTGGTGTTGTATATGACGCACGTTGTAAACATGAAGTTCGGCCCGGCTGAATGTCTTGGGAGGAAAGTTGCACGGGGCCGCCAGGTCATCGGCCGATTCTGCAGCCAGCGTTTCCTTCGCTTTCCTTCGGCAATACTGCAGATAGTCGTCAAGCGACTCTTTGGTGTACCGCTGCACCTGACGACGCGGCTCCATCTCTTCATAGTCGGCAAAGAAATCAGCACGCTGCTGGTGGTAGGCCTGCTGCTTGAAGTCGTCCGGGGTCTTCCCCAGGTAGTAATCGGTGAAGAACAGCGTGTGAAAGACGGCCTGATCGAAGGTCAGGTTGACCACTTTCCCCTGCCAGGCAGCTTCGGGGCTCTGAACGATGCAGTGATTCAACGTGCATAACGATGCTTCGTACTGCTGCAGGATCACGTCATTCCACAGATCGGCCATACCCTTTTCCCTGTCGATAAAGTCGTGTCAGCTAACCACTTGGCACATCCTAGCACCTTCCGGAATATCCGCCCAGAATTGGGTCTGAATTGCCCCTTTCTGGTGATTGGTCGCGGAAACCCGCCTATTCTTTAGTGCGCTTAGCGAGTATAGTTATGCCAAACAAGGTGTGAGACTTAGCGGCATTCGTGCCGTTCAAGTTCATTCGATTCGATAAAAAGCGGTCACCTGGACCGAGATGCGGCAAACCAATTGCCATCTCACTTGCTCCTCCCAGGTTGCTCGTTCTCTCGACCGCGACTGATTATCTTGCCCCTTACGGCCACTCCACGCAACAAAACTATCTGCGTGATGATTACCTTGCCGCGTAAGGCAAAACCAGCTGGCCGACAATTTGGCATCGCCCCGCAAACCAATGGGGCAGACAGTTCGCGCGTCCAGGTCGAGAGGACTCTCTACCGATGGTCTGCGAACGTCCTCCGAAAGCATTGATTGATATGAAGTTTACTGACGTCGCGCTAGCCGAACCGTTTCAGCGTGCTTTGAAGAAGCTGAAATACGAAACGGCCTCGCCGATTCAAGCGGAAGCAATTCCCGTCATCATGGACGGTAAAGACCTGATTGGCTGTGCCCAAACCGGCACCGGCAAGACGGCCGCATTTGCGCTTCCGATGCTCAACCGCCTGCTCGAATCGCTTCCTCCCCGCGAGAAGCAAACCGAACGTGTTCGCGGTAAGCGAGTTCCTCACAACAAGTTCCAAGGTCCACCTCGTCCGATCCGTGGCTTGGTTCTGGCTCCCACGCGCGAACTGGCTGCCCAGATCGGCGAGAGCCTGAAGAAGTACGGCGGGGCAACCGCATTGAAGCACACCGTCGTATTCGGCGGCGTTTCGCAGAACCCTCAGGTACGTGACCTTCGTTGGGGTGTCGACACCCTCGTTGCTACCCCGGGCCGTCTGCTCGACCTGATGAACCAGGGACACATCAACCTGTCGCAGCTGGAAATCCTTTGCTTCGACGAAGCCGACCAAATGTTGGACATGGGCTTTTTGCCGGCACTCAAGAAGATTGTTGCGGCTTGCCCTGATCAGCGTCAAACGGTGATGTTCTCGGCGACCATGCCACCCGAGATCCGCGAGTTGGCCGAGAAGTGGCTGAGCAATCCGGTCTCTGTTCAGGTTGCCCCCGTGGCGGCTCCGGCCGAACGTATTTCGCAGTCGGTCCACTTCGTTGACAAGCGACGGAAGGCCGCCCTGCTCTCGCGTTACCTGCAAGATACGCCGCGCAGCCGAACGTTGGTCTTCGTGCGTACGAAGCACGACTGCGACAAGATCGTTCGCTTGCTGGAGAAGGACGGCCTGCGTGCCGCTGCCATCCATAGCAACAAGAGCCAAAGCGTCCGCAGCCGCACGCTGGCTCAGTTCAAAAGCAACCGACCGCCCGTGCTGATCGCGACCGATATCGCCGCACGCGGCTTGGACGTGAACGACGTTTCGCACGTGGTGAACTTCGACCTGCCGGAAACTCCGGAAACGTACGTCCACCGAATCGGTCGTACTGCCCGAGCCGGTGCCGAAGGGGTTGCCGTTTCGTTTTGTGCTGGGGGCGAACGCCGTCTGCTCAAGCAGATCGAACGCCTGACCCGTATCTCGATTCCGATCGAAGCGACCATCGAAGGCTTCGAAACGAGCGACCCGATCGTGCATGACGAACCTCGCCGAGGTGGCTCGCGTGGTCGTGGCCCTCGTAGCGGCGGTCCTCGTGGCAATGGTGGTTCCAATGGTGGCCCACGCAAGTTCGGCAGCAAGCCAGGCAAGAAGCCACGTCGTTTTGGCTCGAAGGCCAAGTCGGACAACCAAGGCGGCGACGATCGCCCAAGCGATAAGAAGCCAGCCGCGGCAGGTCCCTTCGGCAACAAGAAGAAGCCCAAACGCATCGGCGGCAAGCCAGCGACCGGCTTCGGCCAGAAGCAAAAGCGTCGCCGTCCGGCGAGTGCCAAAGGCTAAGCCGACGGGTTAGCGATAGAACAAATAGAAAACCGCCTGAGCGAGCAATCGCTGCAGGCGGTTTTTGTTTTTGACACGATGCGTGCGAAAGTCCGCTTAGTCGTTGAGCAGGTTGGAAAGCAGACCGCCGGTTCGCTTGATCTTGAACAGGGTGGTCGTGCCACTGAACTCGTGCGAGACAACGATCGCCGGTTCGGTGAATGGGCTGTCGCTACGCGAGATGAAGTCGATCCCTTCTGGAGCAATGTCCGTCAGGTTCCGCGAGTACTCGACGAAGCTCGGGTTCAGCGGGTTGCTGATGTCGTACAGCATCACGCCGCCAACGCGTTCCAGACCGATGAAGGCCCAAGTGCAACCCAGGTCGCTGCCAATATCGATCGCTTCCGGCTCCGGTCCCTTCGCGTCGCTGCGGTTGTCGAAGTTGTCGATGTCGCCATCGTCCGAGTTGAAGTAGTCAGGCACCTGAGCCGCCGTGATCTCTTCAAAGTCGCTACCGCTATCGTACAACTGCACCGTTTGACCAAACGGAGACAGCAGCCACAGCGAGAATGAGCGAGCACCGAAGCTATAAAGCTCGTCGTAGTCGCCATCGTTGTCGATGTCACCCAGCGTGGTCGTGACGTCCAGGCGTCCCAGGTTTTCGTCTTCCTGCAGGAATTCGGCATCGGGGAAGGCATCTTCGTCCAACACCAGATCCTTGATGCGTTCTTCTTCCGAGAAGCCATCGTAGTCGCGGGCATCCCCTTCGTTGGCCGAAGCCACCACGGTGAAGCCGAGGAACTGGGTCGAAGCGATCGAATCCGGCATGTACATCCCCTTGGTCGGCCAAGGCTGGATGTTGATCGCATCGTCTCTGTCCGAGGCGTCCATCGCGTTCTCAGGGAGCGAATGATCCTTGAAACCAAGCGGGTTGATCGACAGAACGCGTTTAGCCGGAATGCTGATCACGGCAATCGCGTTGTTTTCCTGACAGCTGACATAGGCCGTTCGGGAGTTGGCCGAAACGGTAATGTATTCCGGTTCGATATCTTGCGTGACCGAAGCACCTGGGCCGAAAATGCGAACGCCAGCGGCCTTCAGGGCCGCTTCGTCACCGTTGAACGACTCGAAGCCAGCCTCGAATACTTCCGGGTCCGAAGGATCGGTCACGTCGATGATCGAAACGGAACCAACCGGGTCGATCAGGTAGTCGTCATCCGGCTCCCCTTCGTTGGCAACCAGCACATACTTGCCGTTGGGTGTGAAGGTCACCATGTCTGGCAGGAAACCAGCTTCAGGCTCGGAATAGACCGAGTAATCTTCGGCGTCGACCAGAATGACTTTGCCTCGCACGCCGGTTTCTGCGGCAACGGCAATCGCAACGAGACCTTCATAGCAGGCAACACTATTCACCTTGCCTGCTTCAATTTGATAAAGCAATGTGCCGTCGGTCGCATCCAGGACGTCGACGGTTTCATCAACCGCGTTGGTCACAAACACTTTCTGAGTTTCCGCATCGTAAGAAGCGATCTCACAAGCCGATTCTCCACCGGCAGCCGAATAACGCCAGGCTTCTTCCAGCGTGGGCGTGCCAAACAGAAAATCCAACGGGCCGGCTGCAGCCGAACTAGCCAACACCAGCGATGCCAGAACGGCACTGCCAAAACAACGCAATTTCATCCGAGGTGATCCTTCATCTTTGGGTGAGTCCAGAAAGACAATGAGTCGACAAGTGTGCCGAGCTTTTGTTGGCAGCAGATGAAGGGCAAATGAATAACACAATTTCGTGTTATGCCCCGACGGAGTGCGTGCAAGAACGGTTCAACCCAGCAGCAAAGACAATTTGGTTCCGCAACTTGTTAAGCTTCGATAAAATAAACAAAGCTTGATTCACAGCCACGTACCAGGACGACCTTACCTTGTCCGAGACGCCTTATCTTCGTTTGGTTCAAGCCGCTTCGCAGATCGTGGTGGACGATAACTACCACGACCTGATCGATCGTCGCGACATGGCAGCACTGCGCCATCTGGTGGATCAGAATCGCGAAGCACTTGCGCTTGCTCGGACGCACCTGGGACCCAGTTGCCAGATTAAGTTGGTGTACGAAGCCGACTTCTTTGCCAAGAGCTGTCCCAACATGCAGCATCTGCGGAACCTGTCGCGGGCATTCACCGCCGAGGGACATCTGGCCGGCTATGAACAGCGCTGGAACGATGTGGCTTCGATCGGACTCGACCTCTTGGAACTCGCCAGTGCGACCGGACGGGGCGGACTTCTGTGCGATCACATGGTCGGCTGGGCCATCAGCAGTTGCGGCATCGACTTGCTTCGGCGTTGGCGTACCCAGTATGACGAGGCGACGTTATCGCACCTACTGGTTCGTATTCCTGAAATCGAAGCAGGTCGAGACGACTGGGATGCGGTCCTGGAGCGCGATCAAGCGTGGGAAAAAATTGTTGAGTACCCGGAGGACGCGGTCGATGGATCGTCGTTCGAGCTTTCCGAAGAAGACAAGCATGACATGTCGGAAGAAGAGATCGCCGCCTATTACGAGGTGATCGATCAAATGCTGAACATGCCCGACGAAGAACGCACCGACATGAACCGCGACCTCGAGAACCGGGCCGTGGCCAGCTTGCGGCTGATGACCCTCGATACGGCAATCCGCGTGTTTCAAGCCATGACCGGTCGCTACCCGCAGCAGCTTGCCGAGTTGGTCCCAGGCGTCTTGGCAGAACTTCCCAGCGATCCATTCACCGGAAACGACTTCATCTATCGCCCCCAATGGAAAGGCATCTTTCATCGCTCGATCGAAAGCTTCCTGCTTTACAGCCCCGGTCCCAGCCAACAGGACCACGGCGGCAGTTTCGGCCCCTATCCGCTGGTCGCCGCAGGCCAGGCCGACTTGTGTTTAGATGAAGCCGACTATTGGTCGGAGGATTGATCCCCGTCGGTTGCCTCGGCTTTCGCTCCGTCCGGTGCTGGCGTCTCTTCCGCGATGGCCCTAAACGAGTCGATTCGTTCTTTGATCAACTCGGGACGCTCGTAACCACGCACAATTGCCTTCTTGAGCTCGCGATCGGCGTCGTCGAAGCGGCCGACCGTGGCATAGGCAAATGCCAGGTTCGAGTGCGCGACAGCCAAGGAGTCGTCCAGCTCGACCCCCTTCTCCAGATGCACGACCGCTTTTTCGTACTCTTCCTGATGGATATAGAGCGCGCCCAGGCTGACGTGAAGCTCGGCGTACTCCGGCTCCAGTTCCAAAGCCTTGTTGTACATCTTTTCGGCTTCATCAAATTCACCGATCAGACGGCAGACGACACCCTTGTTGACGTAAGCCATATGATTCTGGGGATCTTCCTTGATCGCCATATCGTGGTACTTGATCGACTCTTCGTACTCGTCCAGCTCGTTGTAGCAATTGCCGATCATCGTCAGCACTTCGCTTTTGTTGTAGTTAATCAGCGGCTTCTTCAGAGCATCTTGGAAATAGGGAATCGCTTCGGCGTAGTTCCCCTGGTCGTGATACAGGGCCCCTTCTTCGACCAGCGCGTCCCCGTTTTTCTCAACGTTGCAGCCAACAAGCATAAGGATCGCAACGAGACAAATCGCGGCGGGAGTGATTTTTGTCATGGCAATAGATCTAGCAGAAAGGAGCAAACGATCAGATTCGTTCTGTCGATTTTAGTCTTGTCGCCAGGAATCTACCAGAACTTCCACCACGGCTTCTTTGCCGCTGGTCGCGAAGGCTTCGACATCTTGAAGACCATCTCGACCGCCTTGTCCATGGTTGCCTGCGATACGCCCCGCTCTGGAACAACACTCGGAAAGAGCCGCATGCCACTTAAGTCATCGGCATCGGCCCCCGATTCCAGGGCGTTGAGAATGGCATTCGACTCGGCATTGTACAGGGTTAGCGGTTGCCATTTCTCTTCCGGCATCGTCTCCCACAGCTTGGCGCCAATGGCCCGGGCCCGGGAGTAGGCTGGCAATCCCATCAAGGGAACATCCGTTTCGATCGTGCCGTCACGACGTGCTCGGACGATGGTCGGCGAATACTGCACGCCGGTCTGCTCGAAGTAGAGACGCCCGAAGGCAATCGTCGAAAGAGACTCGACTTCATGGACCAGGTCGGCGTCGAACCCCTGCCGGACCATGACGTCCATCAACGAATCGATGTTGGGGTAATCGGTAAAGTGCTCGGCAAAAAACTGGATCGTGCGTTCCAACTCCTTGCGGCGCTGGACTTCGGCTGAGTTACGAGGAAACTCGAACACGGCAAATCGAGTCACGTAGCCGAAGTCAGGCCCTCGGACGCTGGCTGGCCAGTCATCATCGCGATGGGCGACCTCGTGACCGTCGATTTCCAATTCACGCTTCCAGCCTTCGTCGCCATGCGAAAGAATGGTCGCTTTAACCAGGTGAACCCGTCGCGGAGCTGCGGACTCGGCCGCATAGCGAAACCATGGCTTGCTGTCGTCGAGCTTCTCGTGAATCGCATCGTCCTCGATACCGCGCGACAGCGATGGTCCGACGTAGGCCCGTAGCCCCGGCAAGCCGTAGTCGCCGGGGGCATACCCTTTTGAGAAATCCCCTCCTTCAACGCCAGCCTGGCAGGTCATGCAAAGCGGCTGGTTATCGAGAAACGATTTGATCGGCCCGGCCACACAGGTAATCCACAATGCGGCGGCCTCGCGCAAGGCCTTTTCACGATCGTCCCCCATCCCCACCACGCACGCATCGAGGACTTCATCGTCATAGTCATGTAGCGTGGCAAACACATGACAATGCGCCATCTCACGGCGGTCCTCTTCTCCATCGTAGATTTCACCCCTAAGGGTGATCCGTCCGTCGAATAGCTTGAGCTGGCCATCGAACAATTGCGTCCAGCCCCCCAGTTCGCCGTCGTGCGCGACGATCCCTTCCTCGATGTACTCGAGTAGTTGGTGTTCTTCCGTCACGGTTGAAATTATCCCAGCATACTAATGAAACAATTCACTCGATCGAAATTTGATTTACCACACCGGCAGCTTCCAACGCATCCACCTCATCACCAATTTCGTCGTAGTAGTCGGCAAGCACGATGTGTGCGTTCCTGGCTCGCCATGCTTGAAACGTATTTTCAATCTCAGGACGATCTAACCAGCTAGCCGCTTCACGAATCAGCAATTGGTTAGGGATATGTCGTTTCGCGTTTAGCATTTCTGTAGCCGCTGCCAAACTGAAATACTGGCATGCTAGGACGAACGCCAATGCAACACTACGACTTTGACCCGCTCGGCACGTCACTAGGACGCATTCACGATCCTTGGCGAATGCAATGGCTTGGTCGATATGTTCCGATGTAACGTGCTGCTGTCTTTGAATCGGACGCTCAATATCATCAAACCGAAGTACTACATAGTCTTGAGCATGCTCCTCGACAAACGGGTTTAAATCCGATTCGCCACCCAACACAACAATCACATCCCAACGACCAGATTCCCGGCGCAGCAGGTCAGAAGCAGCCAAGTAACTTGCGGCGAGGATTTCTTTCAATCGTTGATTCCCTTTCAGGTGATTCCAATGCGGCCGCTAAGCTCCGCCAGCTTCTTCCAGCCGCTTCATGACCTTCTTCCAACCCAGCGACTTGGCCAGCATATATGGCGTCATGCCGTTGCCGGCAGGCTTCTTGGGGTCGGCACCGTTGTTCAGGCAAACGTCGACACCATCGAACGATCCCCCCAGGGCCAACTGGTGCAGGAAGGTAAAACCCTTGTCGTCCGGCTCGTTGAGCATCTCCGGGTTGCCGGCCAAGGCTTCCTCGAATGAAGAACGCATGTTGACCGACATGGGGTGCTCGTGGGCGGCGACCTTGGCGTAGTCTTGCGGTTCTTCTTTGGCCCCGCCACCAAACAGCTTGCTAAAGAAACCTTGCTTCGGCGGTTTCTCGCCGATGTAGTCAGGCGGCACCAAATTGACGATGCCCACCGGGCCGAAATCGAAGCCCCAGGCATTGTCGTGCTCGCGGCGTTCGCTGGCCCCCAGACGCGATCGCATCAGGTCGACGGTAAAACCGCCGTAGACTTTGCCGAAGATCACGTACATCCAATCGCAAATCTGCTTGCCGGGGATCTTCACTTCATCCCCTTCCTTCACCGACTTAAGCGAGTGAGGCGAATTGATCAACGTGCCGGTCAAGTGCTTGCCATCGAAGTCGACATCGATCAGCCACATGTGTTCTTTTTCAAGTTCATCCGGATCGTCGGTTCGCAGCTCGGGCGGATCTTCAAAGGTCGCTTTCACCGCGGCAATTTCCAGCCCCGGAATGATGCGGCGGCGTTCCCAGGACATCTCGCGCCAGAAGTATTTAAAGGTTTGCCGCGCCTTTTCGGCGGCTTGTACCATTTCGGGGTCGTTGGCAGGCGTAAGGATGGCGGTCGATTCTTGATCGGACATGGTCGACGGGCCTCGTTGATAAGAAGAGAGAAGAGAGGAATTACGGCTCAGTTTATCGGAGCCACCTAGCGGTGCCAACTTTTTTATCGGGAACCAGGAGAAGCGTCTTCGAACGAAACATGCCCACGCGAACGTGGGCATGTTGTGTGATCGTGCTTCGCCAAATACTCCGCTAGAACGGCAACCCTTCGCCGGAAGAGTCCTTGGAAGCGTCTCCGCTGTCATCCTGCTTGGCGTCTTTAGGTGGATCCATGCGAATCAACAAGTAATGCTTGGTGCTGGCCGTACCAAAGTGAACCAGGACCGGCACCTCGTTCTTGGTGAGGTTATAGATCCCGGTCTCGAAGACCGTGGACGAATTATCCCCGACTGTGAACGCACAGCGCTGCGTCTTCTTGTCGACCTTGCCTTGCACCAGGTACGACTTGTCGGTCGACGTGTTGTAGTACGATCCACTGATGATCCCATTGTGATCGACCGCCAACTGGATCACCCGCGTCGGCTTCGGGTCTTCTTCACTGGTCGAAATCGCAAAGGTACCCAGCGGAAGGAACTTGTCGTCTTGGCTGTTATCGCCTTGCGTGCTGTCCTGCTGGTTCGACTCGATATCCGAAGGCTGCACGGTCGCCAGGTCCATCGCCGACTGGGCGTATTGCTCCTGGGTGCCGACATCCTGACCATTGACGTAAACGGAATTGTCCTGATACACGACGTTGCCGCCGGCGCCGTAGTCGTAATAGATCGGTGCTCCCCAGCCGTAGTAAGGGAACCAGGCCGTCATGCGACCCCAGGTCACGCCGCCCCACCAATACCACCAGTCGTGATTGTGCCAATCGTGTTGGTAGTACCAGGGCCGAAGGTTCGGATGGTTGTGGCTCCACCAATCACTTCCCGGACGATTCCAATTGAAGTGATTTTCGATGTTCTGGGTGATCTGCGGATGATTGTCGCTCCACCAGTTACCATCGATGTGGTTGTCGTGAATGTTCTGAAGCTTGTTACCGATGTTGCCGTTGTTTTGAAAGTTCTGCAGCTTGTTTTGCAGATTCGGATGGTCTTGGCCCCAGAAGTCATTCCCAGGCTTCGGACCATCGCCCCCTAACCACTTTTCGATTTGGTTGCCAGCGTTGGGATGATTCTGACTGAATGCACCACCGCCGGGCAGGCCCGAGCCTTTCGCCTTGTCGGCCCATTGCTCTAGCTTCGCGGCGCGGTCGGGATTGTTATCCAACCAACTGCTAAGCTTGTTCGCCCCAGCACTGCCGGGACCGACGATGTTACTGAGCTGATCATGAATCTTGCTGGCAGCATCCGGCGGGAAGTTCGTACGAATACCACCGTCGGCTTTCGGACCACCTTGCAATCCGAGGAAGCTTTGCAGCTGCCCGGTCGAGGGTCGCCCACCGTTGGGCAGATGCGAAGTGAACGAAGGAAAGCCTGCGTGACTTTCGCCGATACCGGCCAAGCCGTCCCCAGCATGCAGCGACGAAGGATTCAGCGTGCCAGGGAAACGCCCCGCGACACCAGACGGAAGATTCAATCCACCTTGCGGCAAGTGAACGCCCGAGGGCAAATGAGCACCGCCAAAGTCTCCTCCCCCGAAGCCACCGGCACCGAGACCGCCACCGCCGAAGTTGCCACCCAGCCCTGCGCCGCCAGGACCACCGGGATGAAACCCACCTCCGGCCATCGCTCCGCCGCCATGGAATCCGCCGCTCAGGCCTCCCATTCCACCACCGTGGAATCCGCCACCGCCATGAAAGCCGATCGCGTAGGTTGTTGCAGGCAACAGGACCGCCGCCACGACAGCCCAACACCAGGTCAAGATATTTCGCTTCATCGAAATGTTCCCTTATGTCTCTTGTGTGCGTGAAGTCCTAGTTGCCGCGACGTGTGAGCTTGTCGGGACCACTTCCCGGCAGTGCCTGACCGTCGACTTCCATGTTCACCAGGCTCAGCTTCAATTCATTGGGCGAGACTTGCTCGATGACCTGGCTGTACGAAGCACGGCGACCGTCGACCAGCTTCACCACCATCGGACAACGCCAAGTCTTCGGTCCGGTTTGCTCGAAGGTCCCTTCGCCGAAGCTTCCGTCGCCGTCAAACTGCCAACAGCGGATCACGCTGTGTTCGCTATCCCAGCCGATAATTTGCATGCCTGACTGACTGAAGCCCTGGGGCGTGTTCATTTGATATTGGCGAGCCAGGAAGTTGCCACCGTTAATCCAATGAACATGATTCGACACGACCGACTTCTCGCTGGCATCAACCCACGTCCCCACCAGCCAATCGAGCTGATGCAACGCACTGGGCGAAACCGCGGCAGCCGCTGGCACATCCATTTCCTCGACTTCGCTGATTAGCCACTGGTCGCCGTGCTTGGCCAACAGAGCCGACAGACGCGAGAACGAAACCGACTTGTCGGTGTGCAAGAGCTGCGTCGAGCACTTCACGCTTGCAACGTTGGGGGCGATCTCGCGAAAAGAATTCACCGTGATGACCAACTTGGCCTGGGGATCGGTTTGAAAGAGCCCCTCGTAGGCGGCCAGAATTGCCGCACGCCCTTTCAGGCTGCCGGCCATCGACGTCTGACGATGCACGGCATCTTCCTGCCAGAGATTAGCAATCGCTTTGGCATCGTGTTGATTGAAGGCCGTTTCAAACGTTTTGAAAGCCGCCTGAAGGTCTTTCTCGAGCGGGCTGCCTGCCGACTCGTTCGATTGGGCATGAACCGCTGCGCCAAACAGCAATAAAATCGAGCATGCCAGCAAACCACAGCCGAGCTTTCCGGCGATATGGCATCCGCTCGGCGAAGATAGAAACTTCATCCGACGTCCCCCGTTCTCTATGAGATGACTGTGCCCCGTTATTAGGTGTTTCACCCAGAATTATAGGTGGTGTTTTTTGGGGGTCGCAACAAAAGGATCGAGAGAATTAGCAGAGAAGCGAGTTTTCACCGGAGTTTCACAACATTTACATTGGCAGAAGATAGTACATCAACGCTTTAATCCGAACGGTGACGGTGCTAATCACTTGAAACGGCTTCCCTTTGCTGGTGTAGATTGTGGCCATACCGGCGGTTCCGATGGGAAGCTCTTTCGCAAACTCCTTGTCGTCGAGGTCGATCTTCACGGCAAACTTTCCACTGGAATGCACACTCGAAACGTCAATCAGCTTCCCTGAAGTGAGGAACTGCCCTTCGCCGCTACCTTGGATAACTCGATCTACCGTGCCGCCATAAACCTGACCGGGATGGTTTTTAAAGACCACTTCGACGCGATCGCCTTGATCAACGTTCGTCAGTACGTTCTGGCTGAACACTCCCACGACAGTGACATCGCTCATGTCGACGAATGATCCCATCGGAGCCATCGGCAGTGGCACGGCCATCGCGCCTTCGCGAACTTGCCAATTCGTAATGAAACCATCAGCCGGCGCATACACGGTGCACTGCGCGAGATCGAATTCAGCCGTATCGAGCTTGGCTTTGGCAACTCCTACTTGTTGCTCGGCCGTTTGCAAGGTTAACGTGGCGACTTCCTTGGCCGCATTGGCCTTATCGACACCTGCTTCTGCGGCAACGACCTTCGCTCGCAGTTCAGTCAGTTCCAGGGCACTCACCGCGCCTGGCGAACGCTGGTTCGCATCTTCCTTCGCAGCCAGGTCGGCTTTGGCTGCCTCGCGACTGGCGGTTGCTTCTTGAATCGTGGCGTCAGCAACTTTGAGTCCGGCAATCAATTGCTCTACCGTTTTCTCGGCAGCACGCAGATCCCCTTCGCTCTGATTCACAGCGAACTGGTATTGGTCCTTTTGAATCTCGAATAGAACGTCTTTTCCCTTCGTCAGTGGAACATTGGGTTTGGCAGCGAGCTTGGTAATGGGGCCTTTGACCTGTGGAACGATCTGAATCGTATACCGCGAAACAACCAACTGGCTGGAAGTCGGTGCAGAGAATTGCCAAATGATCACAATCGCTCCCACCGCAACGATTCCGATGACGGAACACACAGCCAAGTTCACAGGCGTTGGCTTGACCTTCATCTTCATATAGAAGAGCCAAATCCCCGCCGCATACAAAATGACAAACAAGGCAATCATCGTGCACCTATCTTTGACATGGGGCAAGCGACCTTAAGCCGACGCACTTTTAAGGGAATCGAGTTCGGCCTGAAGTTCGGCCACTTGTTTACGGAGCGTCTCAACTTCACTACCCTCTGCCGGGGTTGAATTACCGAAGGGAATAAACGCCCACACAAACGCGACCGGCCAGAGAACCCCACCCAGGGCTAACCCAATCCAACTGGCTGCGTTGATGGCGTCGACGTGAGGATGATTTCGCCCTTGGGCAATGCGGCCAGGAAGCGACCCGAGAAAGGCAATCGCCGCAACGATCACAAAAAACAGAATCGCGATAACGAAACAGGCGAACAGCGAGGCAATGTCCATAATCCCTATTCCTGAAGTCAACCGGAAGGCTTCCATGAGTCAATCGAACTCGACTGTCAGTCTAGCAATTGGTATTTCGAGCGTCATGGTTTTTCCCACAATTGATTTCGCCTTGACTTAGTCGCTGGTATCCTCATTAAGATCAAACTAAGCTGATGATGCCCCGCGAAATTCCCGCACTCCATCTTGAGATCCACCATGGCAACGAAGGACTTCGGCGCGATTGAAACCGACTACGCGTTTTTCATGTCGAATGCCACCGAGGCAAAAAGTGACGTCGAGGAATACGCTCGACAACTCAACGGATTTGCCGAGGGACGAGAGCTGATTCACCTGCTCGACTTTGGCTGCGGCACCGGCGAGTTCAGTCGGCAACTGCTCGAAACCCTGGCCTGGCCGAAGGAGTCGTTGTACCTGACCCTCTTCGAGCCGGTTGACCATCAACAAGAGATCGCGGCCCGCCGGTTGTGCCGCTTCAGCGATCATGCGATCGCCAGCTTGGGAGAAGCCTCGTTCGATCAGCGACCGACCTTCGATGTGATAGTTTCCAATCACGTGTTGTACTACGCCGAGAATCTTACCCAGACGATCGAACAACTCTTAGAACGCCTGCACGCGGAAGGCAGAATGCTGTTGGCGATGGCCGGGCATGAGAACGCGTTGATCAAGCTGTGGAAAGTCGGGTTTGACCTTCTCAACCAGCCGATTCCTTTTTACATCGCCGAGGACGTCGCGGCGGTACTTGCGGACCACAATGTCAGCGTGAGCACGTCTCCGTCGCATTACCAACTTCGCTTTCCTGACAGCGAAGAGAACCGCTGGAAGATCCTGCGGTTCCTATTCGACGACTACCTGCGACAGATGCCACGCGAGCAGCTGCTACGGGAGTTCGACCAGTACGTTCAAGACGATCACATCGAGATCAACACCTTCAGCGACCACTTCGTCGTGCAGCTAAATCCGGCAACGTAGGCGTTAGCTCAACAGCTGTTCGACTGGATGATGCTCTTCCACGCCGGTCAGCTTGAAATTCAGTCCACGGTGTCGGAACGTCAGCTTGTTGTGGTCGATGCCCAGGCACTTCAGAATCGTTGCCTGGACGTCATGCACGTGTACCTGGTCCTCGACGACATTGAACCCGAGTTCATCCGTCTTGCCCATCGAAAACCCTGGCTTGATGCCGCCGCCAGCGAACCACATGGTGAATGCTTGCGGGTGATGATCGCGGCCCTTGCTTCGGCCTAGTGCCGCACTGGCTTCGACCATCGGCGTACGACCAAACTCGCCCCCCCAAACAATCAGCGTTTCATCCAACATGCCGCGGCGGCGAAGATCTTCGACCAGCGCCGCACAGGCCTGATCGGTTTGCTTGGCCTGACCGCGAATGCCTCCTTCGACGTTGCTGTGATGATCCCAGCCGGCATGGTAAACCTGCACGAAGCGGACACCCCGCTCGGCCAGTCGGCGGGCCATCAAACAGTTCGTCGCAAAGTCATTCTTCGACTCGCCTGGATTTACTCCGTACAGGTCGAGTGTCTCTTTCGACTCTTGAGAATAGTCCATCAGCTCGGGTGCCCGCGACTGCATGCGGAACGCCATTTCGTACGCTTCCATGCGTGTGCGAATCTCGGGATCGCCGATCCCTTCCAACTGTTTACCGTTGAGTTGATGGATCAAGTCGAGCGAGTCACGCTGGGCTTTTTGATCGTAGCCAGGCGGATTGGAAACGTTCAAGATCGGCTGACCTTGACCGCGAAACGGCACGCCTTGATGGACCGACGGCAAAAAGCCAGCGTTCCACATCGCCGCGCCACCACTCAAACTACCGCCACTTTTTAGCACGACAAACGACGGCAAGTCATCCGCTTCACTCCCCAGCCCATAGCTGAGCCACGAGCCCATGCTCGGACGGCCCGGCACACCATTACCGGTATTACAAAACAGCTGAGCCGGCGAGTGATTGAAATGGTCGGTGTGGACTGAACGCACGATCGCGATGTCATCGACCACCTTGGCCAGGCCCGGCAGCACTTCCGAAATCTCGGCACCACACTGACCATGCTTGGCAAACTTAAACCGTGGACCAAGCACCGCCGCATCCGGCTGAATGAACGCATAACGCTGGCCATCGATGACCGACGGGGGAATTGGCTTCCCTTCCATCTCGGCCAGTTTCGGCTTGTAGTCGAACAGCTCCAGCTGGCTCGGCGCACCGGCCATGAACAGGTAGATCACCCGCTTGGCCTTCGCCGGGAAGTGGGTTGGTTTGGGCGCGAAGGGGCTACCATCTTCTGCCACGGCTTCATTCGACTGAGCCAACAGCGATGCCAAGGCAATCTTGCCGAGTCCTACTCCGCAATTGCGAAAGAAATGCCGTCGCGTTTGTTCTTGTAGCCAGTTCATAGGGCGTTTGATTTCTTAAGGTTTGGTAACAGCTTCATCCAGGTTCATCAGCGAGCGAGCCACCATGACCCAGGCGGCCTGCTCGGGCGAACTCGACTCCTGCGAGGCAATGACCTTGACGTCAAGCTCGCCGTTTTGCAAACGCGCAAGCTGTTGGTTTCGATACGCAAGGATCGCTTTCAACTCGTCTGCTTCCGGAGGCCGCGTCAGCAGTCGGCGGAAAATATTCTCGGCGATCGCTTCGGGCGTAGAAGCCTCTTGCTGGGCGGCCGCTGCCATTGCCTGAGCCAATTCGATGTACATGGCATCATTCAGCAGCGTCAGCGCTTGCAGCGGAGTGTTGCTGCGGTCTCGCTTAGCCGTACACACCTCACCGCTAGGAGCGTCAAACACGGCAAACGCCGCGAAAGGAGTGGTGCGTTTGCTGAACGTGTAAATCGAGCGGCGATATCGATCGTTGCCGGTCGATGGCTTCCACTTGAAATTTCCATAGGCCAGCGCGGTCACGCTATCGGGCTGCGGCGGATAGACGCCAGGGCCGAACATTTCGCCAGAGAACTTACCGCTGGCCTTGAGCATCACGTCTCGGACGATTTCGGCATCGACGCGGAACCGAGGCCCTCGTGCGAGCAGCCGGTTTCCCGAATCGATTTCGCGAAGCTCCGGCGAAGCATCTGCCGTCTGACGGTAGGTCGAGCTGAGCACGATCTTGCGATGCAATGCTTTCATCGACCAACCGTTTTCCATCAGCGAGCAGGCCAGGTAATCCAGCAGCTCCGGATGCGTCGGCGGATCAGACTGGGTACCGAAGTCTCCACTGCTTTCCGCGAGCCCCCGGCCAAAAAATGCCTGCCACGTTCGGTTGGCCACAACCCGGGCCGTCAACGGATTCTCTTCACTGACCAGCCACCGCGCCAGTTCCAACCGAGTGCGGGGACCTTCGGACGAATCATCGCCGAGGAACTCTGGCACGCGCGGTGTAACGGCTTCCTTCGGGCTCAAGTACTCGCCACGATGATGCAGGAAGGTCGGACGCGGGTTATCCGTAGGTCGTTCTTGCATCACAAGCGTGGTCGGAAACGCAGGCATTCTCTTCCGCAAATCATCAATTGGCTTGCGGGCATCAGCCAGTTCCGGAGCGACCGAAAGATAGTAGTGATTGATTTGTTCTTGCTGTTCCGGCGAAAGCTCTTCGGGAGACATAGCAAGCAACGTTTCCACTTCGACTGGCATCTGCTTGGCCGATACCTGTCGATCGGCCGATGCGGCCGACACGCGGAATCTTCCGAGGCTGGCCGCAAAGTGGCGCTCGAACAGGAGCTCTACCTTCAGCTCGTCTGCCTTGGTGATCGGCTGCGGCAAATTGACGACCAACTGATGCGACTCGCCTTCGCGCTGGGCAGTCGACCATCCGGTCGAACCATTCCCATCCAGCACATTGGCCGCGTCGGCGTTGCCGCTGCCGATGCTGATCTTGCCGTAGCTATGCGAGGCCCCGTCCAGCTTGACTGGCTGACCGTCGAACTTGGCCGACAGCTCACTGAGGAAGAAGTCCCCTTCGCGGCCTTCATAATAGGCACGACCTGGGCCGCCGGCCGGCAAGCGTGGGTCGGCCATGACCTCCAGCCGTAGCGCCGTCAGCGGCAATTGGCTTTCATCAATCGCGTAGGTCAACGTGAACACGTCGCGTTTAGTAATATCGCCACTGGAAAGAATCGAGTGATCAGGAAGCGACTCGAGCTTCGGCAAGTTGCTTTCCAGCTTGGTGGCCGCCAGGGGCTGCCACGGGGCGACCTGCTTGCGGGCATCGGCGAGCCAAGCCGAACGCTTGGCCTGCAGGTTCGCTTGTCGACGTTCTTGCTCGTCTCCCTCGCCTTCGGCCGGTGGAAACTGGCTGGCCAGCTCGGCCGTGAGCTTGTCGACCTGCCTGGTCAACTCTTCACGGCGATTGAGGACGTCGGCCGATTGAATCCGCAGGTCTGGCTCGTCCGCGTTGTTGAGCAATGCCATGAACGAGTAATAGTCGGTGTGCGTGATCGGATCGTACTTGTGCGTGTGGCACTGAGCACAACCGACTGTCAGGCCCAGCCAAACGGTCCCGGTTGTAGCGACGCGGTCGACCATGGCATAGAAGCGGTACTCAAGCGGATCGATGCCCCCTTCTTCGTTGAGCATCGTATTGCGATGAAAGCCGGTAGCGATCTTTTGGCTTTGGGTCGCATCCGGCAACATGTCGCCGGCGATCTGCTCGATCGTAAACTGATCAAACGGCATGTCATCGTTGATCGCCCGAATGACCCAGTCTCGATAAGGCCAGATCGAACGAGGACGATCTTTCTCGTAGCCGTTAGTATCGGAGTAGCGAGCCAGGTCCAACCACTCGCGGGCCCAGCGTTCGCCATAATGCTTCGAAGCCAACAACCGATCGACGAGTTTCTCGTAAGCTTGAGGGTCTTGATCGTTGACAAATGCGTCGGCCTCGGCTGGTGTGGGTGGCAAGCCGATCAGGTCCAAGTAGACGCGGCGAACCAAGGCGTACTTATCCGCGTCCGGCGATGGCTTCAGGCCATCCCTTTCCAGACGAGCCAGCACGAACCGGTCGATATCATCGCGTGGCCACTTCGCATCGGAAACCTCCGGCACCGGTGGCTTCTCAGGCGGGACAAACGCCCAGTGCTCGGCATAGGGGGCTCCCTCTTGAATCCACTTGCGAAACTTTTCTTTCTGCTCGGCCGTCAGCGTGTCGTTGGTATGTGGCGGAGGCATCTGCAGCTCGGGATCATCGGTCAGGATACGCTCGAGCAGCAAACTCTCGTCCGGCGAGTTGGGCACGATGGCCCCATAATCGATCGCGGCGTCCCGCTCGTCCAACCGCAGGTCGGCCTCGCGGTGCGACTCGTCAGGGCCATGACATGCAAAGCAGCGGGCAGCAAAGATTGGGCGGATATCTCGATTGAAATCAATCGACGACTGGGCCCTTGCCAGGCGTACATCGAGACCGACGGCCGCCAGGGAAGCCAGGAATAGGAAGAGAACTCGACGAAGCGACATCGCGCATTCCGGGGAAGGAAGGTAACGGTGGGATGATCCTTCAAGTATATCCCTCGCTGCCCGATTTGCCAAACATGCATTCAAAGCGAAGCAATTAGATCCGATGAACTGCGAAAGCACGATTTCCCGCCTGATCTGCATGGCTACCGTTTTTCCTTGTCTCCGGGCAATCTGCGGCACTTGGCGGTGAATCGGCGACGGCCGTCGATCGATCTCGGACTCTTCCCCCAATTCCTCGAGAAACCGCTAGAGGCAGACCCACCCCAGGGACGAATATACCGAAGGCAGAAGTTTTACCGATCGCGTGGGATTTGTAGAGATGCCTCGACGAGCGACAGCAATGATGGCAGTTCTGGCAGTGATCATTCACTGCGTGCTCGGCTGCTGCGCGCGTTGCTTGAGCGCCAGCGAGCATCACGACCACGCCGATACGTGTCAAACAAGCTGCGTCTGCTGCGATCATCATCATCACGACCATGGCGGCCTGGAGCTTTGCCTGCAACCGGCTGTCAGCATGATGCCGGAAGAGCCATCCTCCGAAGCAGACCCTCAGCCAGATCATCATGAATGCCTTGGCTGCGGCACGGCCAAGTGTGCTTTCATCTCGAACGAATCGGCCTGTGATGGGCTGACCGACGCCCTGCTCTTGCCTGCGGAATTCTCCTGGTCCGACATGGCCAGCCTGGCGATTGAAAGCGATCCACAATTGCATCCGCCACCGATCGGTGAGCGAACATCGACGAACATGACACCCAAGCTGCGCCTCCATCTCTCCCTGGCGGTCCTCACGCTTTAGAGTCGCATCGGCGGACTGGATCGTTATTTCAACGGGATGGTCGCCACTCTTCCTCTTCGACAAGTTCAACAACCACCTGGCGATGCTTCCGCCTGACAGCAGATGCATTGCGAGAAGAAAAGCCCAGAGGCACAACTCGGGCACCAATTGATTCATACAACATTTCATCCGAAAGGATTCCGATGAAAATCATCACGCACGTAGCCATAACGCTCGCTTGCTTACTCACCCTTTCCAGTACCAGCTTCGCCCAGACCGACGCCGGCACAACCCTTGAGCAGGCCCAACAAGCAGGCAAGTTCACGTTCATCGTCTTCTACAAAGACAACTCGCCGCAGACCCAAAAGATGTTTCAGGTAGTGCAGCAGTCCGTAGCCGGCCAACCTCAGCAAGCCACCTTGGCAACGGCCAGCATGGCTTCCGCCGGTGGGCAAGCGATGGCCGAAAAGTTTCAGGTCAGCCGGGCGCCCATGCCCATGACCGTCGCCGTCGCACCTAACGGTGCCGTGACCGGCTTGTTCTCGCGCCAGGTTGCCAAGGCCAACCTCGACGCGGCAATCGTTCCACCAGTCATGATGGAATGCATGAAGCATCTGCAAGAGAAGAAGCTCGTCTTCGTCTGTCTGACCAAGTCGGAACAAGCGGCCGTGCCGGCCGGTGTGCGAGCTCTGCAACTCGACCCGATGTTCAAGGACCGCATGGCTTTGATTGGGTTGAACGTGGAAGACACAACCGAAGCCCGTCTCATGCAGCAGTTGAAGGTTGATGCCAGCCAGGTCCAGGGACCTTACGCCGCACTGATTGCTCCGCCAGGGGTACTCGTGGGTCACTTCTCAGGCACTTCGACCGCCGATCAGATCGCCGGTGCGATTCATAAGGCCGGCAAGTGCTGTGACGACCCGAACTGCAAGCATGCCGGCAATGCCCAGGCATCGCAGTCCACCGCTACACGTCGCTAAACCCTGACTAGGAAGGAAACGAGATGAATCTTCGTTCCATCATCTGGCACGAGTTGAAATCGCGCCCGGCCGGGGTGGCGTTCAACAGCCTGACGATCTTTCTGGGAGTCGCCGCGTTGGTGGCGATTCGCCACGTCACGGTCCATTCCGAAGAGGCCGTGTCGAAACAGCTGACCAACCTGGGAGCCAACATCCTGGTCATTCCCAAGGACGCCACGCTGCAAGATTATTACGCCGCCGATCAAAACGGCGGTACGTTACCGGAAGAGTACGTTGCCGAAATCTTCCTCGCCGGTTTGTCCGGTGTCGAACAGGTTTCACCGCGTCTGAACGTCTCGACTGAGCTCAATGGGCACCCGGTCGCCGTCACCGGCATTCTGCCTCAGTCCGAGGTCGAATCGCTGGCCACATGGCAGGCAACGACCATGTTCATGAACACGACCGATACCGGCTGCTGCACGAAGGCCAACGTCGCCACGAGCGACGACCTGAAAGCACCTGAGGCATTGGTTAAGCATCGGGCGATTCAAAACCTCGACAAGAAGGCTTTGGTGCTGGGTGCCGACATCGCCCAGAAGCTGAACTGCCAGGTCAACGACAAGTTGAAGCTGCAAGACGAAAACTTCACCGTGATCGGCGTTCTACCGGTCACCGGGACGGTGGACGACGGACGGGTATTTGCCCATCTGCATTCGGTCCAACGTCTGTGGGAGAAGGACTCGACCTGCAATGCCATTGAAATTGTCGGCTGCTGCGAAGACGCGGCCGGTAGCCTGGTCCCGCAGCTGCGCGATCTTCTGCCAGACGCCAAGGTTGTGACGATCTCGCAAGTCGTCGAAACGCAGGTCGGGGTTAACGCGCTGATGGCCAAGACCTCGTGGATCGTGCTGGCCGTGATGATCGTCGTTGGTGGCGCCGGCCTGGCCGGTTCGATCGCATCGAACGTGCGGGAACGCCGCCGTGAGATCGGTACGTTGATGGCCCTCGGGGCAACGCCTGGCTTCATCCAGAAGCTGTTCCTCGGCAAGGCCTTCGTCCTGGGGCTGTGTGCCGGCAGCATTGGCTGCCTGGTCGGTGTCGTGACCGCGATCATTGCTGGCCCGGTTTGGGCAGGCGTCGCGATCACACCACTGTTGGGGACGTCGCTGCTCGCCATTTTTGCGGCCACGCTGGTAGCACTAGTCGCCGCATGGTGGCCCGCTCAGGGAGCCGCCCATCTCGATCCTTGCATCTGTTTCCGAGAGGTCTAATCGATGATTCAACTTGAAGCGATCCGCAAGGATTACAAACAACGCGGCCATTCATTGACCGCGTTTCAGTGTGAGTCTCAGCAAATCGAAAGTGGCGAGTACATCGCGATCGTCGGCCCCAGCGGAAGCGGCAAGACGACCTTGCTTTCGATGCTGGGTGGCATGCTCTCACCGACGACCGGCCGCGTGCTGATCGATGGTGTCTCGCTGTACGAACACTCGGTCGCCGAGCGTTCGGCCATTCGTGGTCAGAAGATGGGCTTTGTGTTTCAAAGCTTCAACCTGATCCCGTACCTGACGGCGCTGCAGAATGTACAGATCCCGCTCAGTTTCTCGAAGATGCCTGTCAGCGAGCAGCAAGAGCAAGCCACCGAGATGCTAACCTATCTGGGCCTGGCCGAGCGTCTGCATCATAGGCCATCGGAACTGAGCGTAGGACAGCAGCAGCGTGTTGCCTTGGCACGCACGCTGGTCAACGATCCCCAGATCATTCTGGCCGACGAGCCGACCGGCAACCTCGACCCCAGCAGTCGAGAAGTCGTACTCGAGATCTTCGACCAGTGCCACCAACAAGGCCGCACCTTGGTTGTCGTCACCCACGACCCCAGCGTTGCCCAGCGAGCTACCCGGCGTCTGACGTTGGACAATGGGATGCTGGTGGACGGGGACGAAAGAGGATCAACATCCACGCCGCAGGTTTCTGCCGCGTAGATACCATCTAAGCTCGGGATGAGAATCCCGTTCGTCAATCGAATACAAACCGGCGGCAATCTTGCTGTGGTCTTCGACCAACCGCCGGTTTGTTGGGGCTGCATGAGAAAAATTACTCTTCGTCATCACTGCGCTGGTGATTGATCGCATTGACCAGCAAGCTCAGCCCATGATTGAAGCAGCCGTCGCCACAAACCATGCTGCCGCCGAAGTGTGCGTGCGGCTTGTCACTGGGGGCGGTGAGTGTGATTCCAAACATGGCCGGAGTCGCCAGCGAGAGTTTATCGTCGGCCGGGCGTTGGTAAACAGACACCCCTTCTTTGATCGTTTCAAGCACCTTGATATCGGCTAGTTTACTCTCGTCGATCGTTAAAGGGTTCTCCGAGAGAATGGCGAAGTCGGCCAGTTTCCCCACTTCGATCGTTCCTTTGGTATCTTCCTCGAAGTGCTGCCACGCAGGCCAGATGGTAAGCGCCTTCAGGGCCGTCGCAACCGGCACCCGGTGTTCTGCCCCGAGGATCTTTCCACTTCGTGATCGGCGTGTGACCGTCGCCGAAAGAACTCGCATCGAGTCGGGCAAGGCTACCGGTGCATCATGATGGCTGCCGAACATCATTCCGCGTTCCAAGACCCAGCCGGTGGGCGAGATGTTCTCGGCACGCACCGGGCCTAGCACCGACTCGCGGTGCCAGTCGCCCCAGTAAAACGTGTGCATCGGGAACAACGAGGGGAAGATGCCTAGCTTCTTAAGCTGTTCGACTTGATCTTCACGCAGCACCTGTCCGTGGATCAAGACCGGGCGATTATCGACGCCGGGGTACTTCTCCTGCGCGCGGCGAACTGCCTCCAGGAAAACATCGGACGCGGCGTCACCATTGGCGTGGCATAAAATCTGCCAGCCGTTGGCATAGGCCTTTTCCACGGCTCGGTAGGTCGTGGGCTCGTCAATCGCGGCGTAACCCCGGTACGTCTTCGGCTGCCCTGGAGGCGGAACAAAGTACGGCTCGGTCAGCCAGGCCGTCTTCCCCTGTGGCGAACCATCGATGGTCAGCTTTGCGCCACCGATTCGAAAGTGACCAGAGTACTCGGGCGTTGGGCGGATGTCGTCGACTTCTAGAATATCGGGATACGTGACCAGGTCGATGGGAAGCTTTCCCGAGTCCGCGGTACGCTTAATCGCGGCAATGCCTGGCCCCATGGCTCGACCTTCCTGGGCCGTGGTGTAGCCGAAGGATGCCTCAAGCTTGGTACCTTCGATGACGAGTGCCTCGTTGATGTCATCATCGAACTGTTCCAGTAGCTTTGCGATTAGCCTGAAGAACGCATACTCTTCGCATACGCCGTTTGGCTCTTGCGAACCCTCTTTGCGCCGAAACACGCCCCCTTCCGGGTTCTTGGTATCCTTGGTGACGCCAGCAATCTCCAGAGCTTTACTATTCGCGACGCCCAGGTGGCCCGATTGATGGATAATAATCACCGGCAAGTCTTTTGAGATTTCATCGAGATCATCGCGCGTCGGGTGTCGCTGCTCGGCGAGTTGGGAATCGTCGTAGCCGAAGCCTGCGATCCACCCGACCTTGGTCACGGCGTCCTGGTTGTTCTCGGCCCAATCCTTCAGCAGCGTTTGAAGGGCAGCGATGTCTTTGCCTTGTCCATCCGGGGGAGGCAACAGATTCGCCGTCGTGGCCTGGATACCAATCATGTAAGCATGGCCATGGGAATCGACGAACCCCGGCAGCATCGTGCGACCTGCCAGATCGACGAGCGTCGTGCCGTCTCCTCTCGTTTTGAGCACCTCGTCCCGGGTGCCTACGGCTAGAATCTTTCCATCCTTGATCGCAACCGCTTCAGCCTCAGGCGCGGCGTCGTTGATCGTCAAGATATTCCCATTGTGGTAGATCTTGTCGGCCATCTGAGCAGCGGAAACACGTGGCCCGAACACGATCAGGCTCAACAGCAATGTCGCCAGCAAGAGTCTGCTTACCATGGGCCCGAAACACGAGTTCGTAGTCATCGTCTCGCCTCCGATTCGATTTGGCTGATTGAGATTGGTTTGCCGTGATCAGGGCATAGCATCTGCCCCAGGGTCTGACTTTCCTTCCACCGTAATATTGAAGCGTTGAAAAGCTTCCTGACCCTTGGCTCTTGCCGAGATGACCACTTGGTGGGGCCCCTCAGGCGTCTTCTTCTTGGGTGTCCATTGGACTTGGCCGGCAGGTGAAATCTTCAACCCGTCCGGCGCCGCCAAGGTCTTAAATTTGACTCGATCAATGCTCGTCAGCACATCGATCTGGTACGAATAAGGCTCGCCGACATTGGCGCTGCGAGGTGGTACCGAAACGATATGCAGGTAATCGCCTTCCGCTGCTTCCAACAGCTGCTTCAGGTTGGCACCGACCAGCAGCACCTCCTTCTGCCCCATCGGCAGACTGACAAGCGTGCTGGCCTTCGGCGACCATCGCACGCGCGGTGCGAACTGCCAGTGCCCCAGGTCCGTTCGGCGAACACCATCCACCACGTGCCCGACATTTTCGACGAGAGCAATCTTCTGCAGCGTTCCACTGGCACAAATCCAGACGTCCGCGTTCTTTTGACCATCGGTTGGCTGCACGGCGAGAAAGAAGCGAGGATCATCGCAAGGCATCAACACGTGATCCTTGAGATGGCCGGTTGCCAACGGCTTCAGGTCGGCATCGAATAGCTCGGAACCATCGCGAAAATAGAGGGACGCGTCGGCGTTGGGTACCAGGTAACGCCCGCCATAACTATAGCCGTCGGTCGACTTGGTAATCGTGGTGCTCGCGCCGTCAAGCTTCATCGCGTGGTATTGCTGCCCCGAGATGTTGGGAATCCAACCCACGATTGTTTCGCCGTCGCCGGACACCGTGATCTCGTACCCCCAGTCACCAAACGTTCCACTGGTAAGCACATCACCTTGCAGCGTAAGAGGCTTCAGCGAATCGAGATCGAACAGCTGCACCGGCCCACGTGTATGGCAAACCAGCGGCCCTTGCGACGCACTGCCCATGGCCATCTTCCGGGGATGGAAGTTGGCCGGTGCCGGAAAGCTTTTCTTACGTTTTAGCGTGGCGATATCGTAACGATGGAACAGTCCCTGGCTGGGGACCAGCACGATCAGCTTATCGAGCCCGCCGGCCAACATCAGATCCTCGCCGGGAGCATCGATCGACTGGATAATCGCCCCCGCCGCAACATCCAACAGCACCAACTTCCCCGCCTCTTTCAGATGCAGCACCAGGTACCGCCCCGCCCCACCGGTGGTCATGCTCACCCAGGGAGACTCCAGCTCGACCGTACGCCGCTGCCCAGATGCCAAAGGCTCCGCATCGTCATCGCCGAAAACAGGTGCACCGATCGCCACAAGCAAAACGGCTACTGCCAATAAGCGAAGAAAAGAGAAAGGCATCGCGGAAGACCTCCGTGGGAAAGAGACATCGTTGGGTCTCATTTTCATCGGTGGACTGGCGAGGTGCAAGCGCGACCGCATCCGAGCCCCTTGCACTGAATTCCATTGATTAGCTGGTCGACATGTCTTCCATCTGAAATACTATCGTTATTCGCCGTAAATTCTGGGCAAAGGAAATGAACATGAAGATTTCCTGTATCGCGATCGTATCGGTACTTTGTGTCGTAAACCATCTGGTCGCTCAATCGAGTCCTGCCACGGTCGATCAAGCCGCCAAGGCAATCGACTTCTCAGAGTTCCCGCTGGCAAATCCTATTGAAGACACCGTTTCGTCGTGTGTGGCGTCCCAATCGTATCGCGCTAAGGGTGACGTCGAGCAAGTCACCAAAGACATTACCAAGGCACTCAGTGCGGCTGGCTTCCAGCAAGCGGAAGGAGCAACGATCACGCCTGCCTATGCATCGGCAGTCTTCTTGAAAAATGGCTTTTCGGTATCGCTCTCGATCTTTCCTTCGGGTGAACCTCAGTCGGCCCAGGTGGCACTCCGGAACCATGGCAACGTCGACTTGGAAAAGATCCTGGGGGGAAAAGATTTCCAGAATATGTACGCACTGCCTGGCTCAGTTATGTTTACCACCAAGCTTGCTCCGGAGGAAACGCGAAAGCTGGTTCGTAAAGACCTGGAGTCGCAGGGGTGGGAATGGTTCGGCGATACGGCGTCATCATTTTTTATGCGAAAGAATGCCATTCGACTTCAAATCATGGCCAACGCATCGCCTGCCCAGCCAAGCTCCACCGTAATTCAACTCTCGAGCGAACAGCTATCGACCGAATTGCCAATCCCTTCCAAGACAACGATGATTCAATACACCGATAGCAACGGTGGATTGATCGTGGATAGCACCTTGTCCGTCCCGGAATTGATGACCGACCTTCGCGAACGGTTCAAGCAGAAGAACTGGAGATGCACGACCGACAATCCCATCAAGATTAACTTTCACAAGCACCTCATCTTCCGCAGTGAAAAAGAAGAACTAGCCGATTGCGAATTCTTCGAGTTCGAAGGCAAGTCGCGATGCCGGCTTTCGTACCAGACCAAAGAGCAAGTCGCCCAGGAAGGCGAACGAGCCAAGCAGGCCGCAATGGACGCGGAAGTCAAGGCGAGAGCAGCGGCCGAGATTAAGAAGGTCGAGATCAAGCCCATCACCGGTGCGAAGCTTAAAAGCAAGAACCATCTTCAAGTCGAAACCAAAAGCGGCGAAGGCTCCACAGTCTTGAAACGGTGGATCAACCTCATGAAATCGGATGGCTGGAAACTGGAGTCAACGGTCGAAACAGCGCAGGTCGTAGAATGTTCACTGGAAAAGAACGGCGTCAAGCTGAGCGTTTCTTTGGTAGATCCAGGATTCATCCCCGGCGAAATCGAAATCAGAGCCAACAAGAACTACGAGCTGACCATTCCAAGATGATAGAAACTTCCGCTACTACCAACCGAGTCACCCTACCCCTCGTTCGCAAAGGCTCATGTTGTTCCGACTGATCGTTTTAATTGCAAAAGGGTATGCGTTCCTCTTGAGCTTGGCAGCCGGGGGTTTGATCTTCGCAAATCTCTTCGGGGTGATCGTGGCCCTAGTTCAGGTTGGCGGAGCCAGTCTCTTCGGCAGTGAACGGGCTCCCGACCCGGCGGTAGGCACCACATGGATTCGCGCAGGCTGGTGCATTGGCGTTCTCGTGGCCGCCATCGGCGATGCCGTCGCCTTCTGGAAGTATCGCCAGCAGAAGTCAATTCAAAAGGAAAAGCCCCAGAGCGAATCCCACGACCCGAAACCCGAACTCGAAGAAAGTAAGAACCCAGGGCGTCGTCACGGCTTCCTAGCCTCGACTGCCTACGGAGGTCTATTTGGAGCGTTTCTCGGAGGAATGCTCGGCGGAACCTTCATCCTGATCTGGTTCTCGCTTACTTACAGCCCTTTTGCTCCACAGTCGTGGGTGAACTCCGTTTCTGTTGAACGAGAGCGAACCACGTCTGCCCGGGAAGAGCATGTGACAACCACAGATCACCCCGTTGCCCTGCTGGCCTTCGCTTGTCCGCTTGCTCTCGGAGCAGTAACCGGGGCGGTGATGGGCGCCGTTTATGGTGTCTATGACGGGGAGTAGCTCTTGGGATTAACCGTCGCTTGCTTGGCGATGCAGGTTTGACTTAGGTTCTGTTCTTTCAATCACCGTCCCGCCCGCCACAATTGTGCCGCCCTCACGGACAGTAAATTGAGTGCCAGCCACCATATCTGGATGTTCCGGATGGGTCCAATAAGGACAGTAGAATCGAAATAGCCCGGATTCGCCGTTGGTGTAATTCTTCGGTCCATCAATAAACGTCATTGCGAAGTACTGCTCGGTACATCCATTGCCATCCATTTTTGCCTTGCGAGTCGTTCGGTTCTGAACGACGAAATGTGGTCGATAAATTTTTCCACTGGATGGATCAATGGATGTACGACGCCCCCCTTCCCTTTCGGTGAGGAATCGTATTTCGGCGGTGACGACAGGGAATTCAACTTCGATTTGTTCTAGCATTAAAACCATGTCTGCCACGCGAGCCTATGCCCCGAATCATCACGGGGACTGAGCAGTAGTTATCTAATTCAAAATCGGCCCGACTGCCAAGTCCTTGGGGATCCGATGCCTCAATCTCCCTACTCCAACTTCTCCTTCACCCCTGAATCACCGTCGGGATATCGGTGCAGTGCACATCGGCACCCAAGCCTCGGGCCAGCAGATAATCTTCGCCGGCGCGGCCGGGCCAGCAGTTGACGCCGATTCCGTTTTTGTGGGCGGCCTCGATGTCCTCGCGGGAGGTTCCTTTCAGTTGGCAGGCAATCCGATCGGCACCAACCAGCTTGGCCCTTTCGATGAATTCGGCCGAGCACGGCTTGCTGGCGATCAGCGACATGGGGGCCTTGGAATCCAGTGCGTGAATCGCTTTTAGGGGACGTTCGTCGAATGACGAATAGACGTAGGTCGAGCCTTCCGGCTTGCGGGCCTCGGCGGCCGCATAGAGTTTCTTGCAGTAGTCGTCGATGACCTCGTCAGGGTACAGCTTCTTGTTTTTGATCTTCATTTCCAGCTCGATGTAGACGCCGGGCTTATCGGCGAAGTACTCCAGCAACTCATCGAGAAAGAGCATCTTCTGCCCCTTCTTGGTCACCACGTCCTTCAACTCGGCCGCGGTCTTATGCTCGACCGGGCCGGTCGCGTTGTGCGTTCGGTCGAGGCTGTCGTCGTGCAGAATCACCAGCACGCCATCTTTGGTCATGCGGACGTCGGTTTCAAAACCGCGAATGCCACGCTCGTAGCAGGCGCGGAAGCCTTCCATCGTGTTTTCTTCAAATTCATAAGCCCCACCCCGGTGCGCGAGAATGATCGGCCCTTCGGCGAAAACATGACCGGCTCCGGTCAATCCAAGCAGCAACAGACTGGCAGCAATCCAACGAAGATTCATCAAGCAGTTTCCTATCGAGCGCTTCCCTAAGGGAATCGGCGAAGCAAAGTGAGTTTAATCTGGCAGGAAGTTGGTGGATTATACACCAAGCAAACGATCTGCGGGCTCGGATCGCATCTCACTTATCCGAGGGGGCATCCGCTTTATCCTGCGGCTCGGTGTCGAGGCCTTTTAAGAGATCGGCATTCTCCTCCATCCATTTCGCCGTCCTCATGCCCCAGCCTTGCCAGGGAAGTCGCTTGAAGTGATTGGCAACGCGCTCTGGCTCACGGATCGTCACGTCCAGCACGGACGGATTTTCGAGTCCCTCCCAGAACAGCTTTTCCAGCTCGGGATCGGTGAAGCGAATCTTACCTGCCGCGGCGTACTCCTTGACCAACTGGTTGCGGCCTTCGATTGCGATGCATCCTCCAAACGAACTGATGGCAATCGGACCACCATACTTTTCATGCAGGGCTTTGGCCGTGGCCCATTCGGAACTCGTTGCGATCGCCCACCCCATGGCGACGGCCAGTTGCTTCTTCGTAGCGGGCGTGTCATACGCTTGAAGGTGCTGCCTGGCCTCATCCGTGAAATGCTTCTGAATCTCTTCCCGAGTGGGCTGCACGTCATTCTGCTTGGCCCAATCCGACATGACGCGGTGCGATACTTTGCTAACCAGCGGACGCCAGCGAGAGTCCGCCTGCCACCGCGCAAAGTCCTTTTCCGAGAGCTTCGATCGGTTGTGCTCCACCTCGGCCGGCGAGATGACGCGCAGACGGATCTCTTCGTCGAGGACCGTCGCCGCGACGTAACTGGAAGGCTGCGCCATCGGTTCTTGGGCGGTCGCAACGCTGCCTGAGCTGACACAACCGAGCACGATCCAACACCATGTGAAGCGATCGCCTGGAGAAAATTGATTTTTCATGGACCATTCCTTCCCGATAGCCGGTTCGGCGGATTATCCCTGAACTTCGCCCAGACGAGTGCCACTCATCCGTGTTTGCCAGCCAACACTGTGCTGGTTGACGACATCCCCCGAGAATTCTTGTTACACTCAAACATAAGAGGGAACGCGGGCCGAAAGTAGTCTAAAATCGGCAATGTGTTCCAGTTCATCCTGATCGCCTGGCGAAGCGTGACTTCCTGCCAACGAATACCCGTCGCCCCATTTGAAAGGCCAACCCGATGAGTCCTACCAATCGATCGATCACACGCCGTAGCTTCCTGCACACCGGCCTTGCCGCCGGCGTCTGGCTCGGCACCTCATCAAGTATCACCTATGCCGCCAACGCGAATGACGAGATCGGCGTGGGCCTGATTGGCTGCGGCGGTCGTGGCGGCCAGTTGATGAAGTATTTCATGGACATCGACGGCGTGAAGATGGCCGGCTTCTACGATCCCGATCCGGGGCGCGCCGCCGCGGCGAAACGATCCTCGAAGGGAAACGGCACCGTTCATGCGACCCTCGACGACCTGATGGCCGACGATTCGATCGACGCGGTTATCATCGCGACCTGCAATCACTGGCATTGCCTCGCTGCTATTCGGGCGATGGAAGCTGGCAAGGATGTCTATGTCGAGAAGCCTCTCTCGCATAGTCAGTGGGAAGGCCAGCAGACCGTTGCGGCCGCGCGCAAGTACAACCGAATCTGCCAGGTGGGAACCCAGCAGCGTTCCGATCCGATGCAAGCCCAGATCAAGAAGCTTCTTCACGAAGATAAGTTGCTCGGCGAAATCAAGTCGGCTCGCGTCAATCGCTACGGACAACGAGGCCCGATCGGCAAGCGTACCGAACCTTTGGTGATCGATTCCAAGATTGACTACAACATGTGGCTTGGCCCAGCTCAGGACGAGCCCATCTATCGCAACAACCTACACTACGACTGGCACTGGGACTGGAACACGGGCTCCGGCGAGATGGGTAACTGGGGCGTGCACGTGCTGGACGATCTCCGCAACAACGTCTTCCAGGATGAGATCTCGCTACCGCAGCGGATCATCGGCGGCGGCGGACGCGTTGCCTGGAACGACGCCGGCGACACACCGAACGTTCACTTTGTGTACTTCGACACCGGATCGATTCCGGTGGTCATTGGCCTGAGCAACCTGAAGGAACTCGGCTCGGCCAAGCATCCCGGTCCCGGCAGCGGCTACATCGCTTACTGCGAAGGGGGTCGCCTGGAAGGCCAACGCGGCCGGGCAGTGGCTTTCGATAACGATGGCAAGGAAATCAAATCGTTCAAAGGCCTTGGCGGCAATGTCCTGCATCAGCAGAATTTCATTGACGCTGTGCGGTCGCGCGATTCCTCGTCGCTCAACACCGACGTGCAAGTCGGCCACGATTCGACCGGCTGGTGCAATCTCGCCAACATTGCCTTCCGGGCAGGCGACACCTTCACCTACGCCGCGGCGAAAGAAGTCAGTGGCGACGGTGGTATCTGGGGCAGCTTGCTGGAAGAGACCGACAAGCATCTCCAATCGCACGAGATCAAGATCGAGAGCTCGGAGATCAAGCTCAGTCCTATGCTGACGGTCGACGTCGAGAACGAAAAATTCGTCGGTGACCACGCCGAGCAGGCCAACGGCTTCCTCAAGCGTCAATACCGCAAGGGCTTCGAAGTCCCTAAACTCGTTTAAGGACTGGCCTGAAATCGAATGTCGAGTTCGCCGCGAATGCAACTCGACAAGCAGCCAACGCAAAACAGCTCGCCGCGTGACCTACGCGACGAGCTGTTTTTGTTTTCAAATTAAGTCTAAGTAACCGGCAACCCGGCTCGACGACTAAGTCCCAGGCGTCTTGCTGTGGGCGTTCTGCGGGAAGTCGAACGTCAACACGAGCGGCTCCGTTCCGGTGTTCTCGATTTCCACGCCACCGTTGTTCAGCGCGGCCTGCGTGATGAATCCGATTTCGGGATAGAGCTCGCCGAGAATCATCCCCTGGTGATAACGCACTTCGAGCTTGCCAACGCGACCGCTGCCGCCGTTGGTGTGGAACATCGTGGGGCTCTCAGGCTGGAACTTCGTCTTGGCACCAGGCTGCAGGATGAGCCGGAGAATCGAGCACTTCTGCTCGCCGAGTAGTTCGCCGTACACGATCCACTTGGCATCGACCCCATCCGCGCTGAATTCTTCCGACTTGATTGCCGGACGCGAATTCTTCAAGACGAAGTCGGGATCCTGATTCGCTTCAAAGTCGAACTGTTCGACCAGGTAGTCCCAGTCTCCGTGCTTCGACTTCGGATAGTCTTGTTCTCGGCAGGCGTAGAAGGCCGCCTCGGCACTGATCCGCCCGTCGAGCGTGACGTCCTCGGCCAGGAAGTGCTCGTCCATCGTGACGTGCAGTTCGTGCGTGCACAGATCGGTTGGTGAATGCAGGACGCCGTTGGGCATCACGAAGCCGTCATCCAACTTCATCATGGTATGCGGTGCCAGGTGACGAATGCCGTTGTACTCGCCTTGGCCGTATCGCTTCATGCAAGCCAGGAACTGATCCTTAGTCACAAACGGATACAGACCCATCGCGGTGGTGTGATAGTGCGAAGGGTTGACGCCCGGATTGTCGTACGAGTTGATGTCGTACACTTCCCACTTCTTCCAGTGCAGGTGGTCCGGAATCGGATTCAGGTTGTCGAACTTCTTCGACACGATCGGCCAGGTCGGATCGCCGAACATCTCTTTCGCGAAAGCCGTGATCTTTTCGCCCATCACCGTCTCGGGATTGGCAGAGATCAAATCCTGCAGCGAGATGAACTGTCCATCCGCGGTGAGGACATGTGCTTCGCCTTCGCGAAATGGCTTCTTGTTCGTGCGGGTGTCGATAACGCCGGTCACGATCGGCACGGTGCAGCACATCCAGATTTCATCGAGACCGGTCCCGCCCATGTAGTCTGGATAGTAGGACTTCTCTTCCAGGCGAAGGCGTTTGCCTGGGCTACAAAACGTACGACCTGCATAGCGATGCAGAAGTTGGAGCACGCCGCCGTTCTTGTCGAGGCAGTCGTCGAGAACCGCAGCGACGCCGTCGCTGGTGCCGTCGATCACACCTTGCTGTGGGTATTCGTGAAGCTTATCTGCGAGAATGGAGGGCGAAGCAGCCATGAACTTTTTTCCTCTTAGGGCCGAGTAGCGTCTCTGTTTCCCAATGCTTGGGAGAGACGAGTTGGGGTTTCATCTTGGCAGTACGCAGCCGAGCGGGCGTACAAGGGAAGTAGTTCAAGTTATATCAAATCGAAGGGCGTCAAGGGAATCCGGGCCAGGGTGAATCGCAGAATCGGCAGTCAAGAATTGGCCTGTTATTGCTGTCGATTTCACGACGATGACCGAAACTGACAAGTCGATGTCGGATAATTCACAAACGAAAAGACCGCGCCGGTGGGGAGAGGTCGGGAGCAGTTGGGCGGTACTCGCCAGCGATGAGGCTCTTCAAGCTTCCTCTTCATCCACATTGACGTTCTGGCATAACGTCTTTGCCAGTTGCCGTACCTCATCTAGCTGTTCGTGAGGAATGGGAATGAACATGTCCTTCAAGTGTGGTGCCAGTTTCGCATTCCCGCTTCGCATCCTGATAGAAAGCGTGGCAATCGGCTGATCCTCGGTTTCGACCTCGACAAGAACGCCTTCGTCTGGGGAGTCTTCCCAGTCCACGAACTTGTGATGAAAGAAGACTCCTTTCTCAAAGATGAGTGCTTCACTTGGGCCGTGGGTCCAATCCTGGCGAAGCTGTTTCCAGTAAAGGTAGAAAACCAAAACGGGCAAAGACAACAGCCCAACACAAAACCCGAATCCCTGGACGAAGTTGGTATCTTCTCGCGTCAGGGTCAACAGGGTTCCGCCAATCAAGCCGAAGAAGGCGACCATGAAGATCACTTTCCCCGGAGTCGTATTCCTCGTCCGTCCGTAGCCTAGCCCTTCGGCGAACTCCAGCCATTTCTTCCAATCCTCTTCCGTGTAATTCCACGAGACAATCGGTTGGCGAGTCAACATCTGCTTGATCTTCTTTTGATAACCCTGGCGTCTCTGAATCCCAGCGTAGAGGCAAAACATCGCGAAGCCGCAGATCACCACGACATACACAACGAGGTCTTTTTGCCAAGGCACCACCGGACGGTTCATAACCAGAAACGCAAACCCGCCTACCGCGATCAGACCGCAAGGGACGAATAGGCCAATGATCCATGAAAGCGAGGTTAAGGGAACACGTTGAATCAACGAGTTCAACTCGCTCTGCTGCTGAGGTGTCAGATCTTCGCAAGAAGCCATCACTTCTCTCTCGCGTCAGTCGTCGATGAGGATGCCGAAGTCGCTCGTATACCGACAACAGTCTGAGGAGGTTGCCGTGAGCAGTTCTCGGTGCGTGGGATAAGGGTCGCCAGGTCAGATTGAGAAGCGACTGGTAAAGATCGTAGCAAACTGACCGGCTAATTTCATCAACGAAGATTGATTGAAACGCAGAAACAAACGGCAGCACACCGTTCCACTCGAAGCTTCAGGCAAAGCATGCTTCGATTCCCACGAAAAGGCCACTTCCAAGGTAGCATTGGCCAGCGATGCGGCTTCCGTGTGCCACTGGCCTGCTTGCCATTGCGAATCAGGTTCCTGGCTACGAATCAGAATCGGTCGGACGTTATCGTCGATCAGGACGAGAGACGCCCGAAGATTACCGACGCAGGGCGACTGTCTTGCTCATTCCGTCGTGTAGCAGATAAGGCATCAATCATTGAGGCCGCGTTGCACTTTACCAGAGGCCAAGTGCCAGACAGGCGGCAAAATGACTCGCCAATTCCAGCCCGTCGCGATATGTCTAGAAAAAAACCACATTTAATACCAAAATTGATCAGCAAACATTGATCAATTTCGTAGACACGTTAGGGGGAACGCGGCTACGATATCCCTTGATATTCAGATTGGCAATTCGGGCGTCTCGCGTCTTTGAATGTGGTCTGACTCTTCACCTTACCTTTTCAAACTCGCGACCCTTCGTCGATTCCCAAGTCATGGAACTGACCCCTGATACTTTCAGGGGCAGATCAGGTTCAGTCGTCACCTTTTCTTTTTCTTCTAAGGAACATGGATATGAAGCGGATTAGTTCAAAGCGGGCGTTCACGCTCGTGGAGTTGTTAGTGGTGATTGCCATCATTGGTGTCCTCATCGCCCTGCTTTTGCCGGCCGTGCAGCAAGCTCGGGAAGCCGCTCGCCGCATGCAATGCACGAACAACTTGAAGCAGATGGGCCTGGGGCTACACAACCACCACGACACCTTCAATCGCTTCCCACCAGGAGCCGCGAATAACATCTCGCCATTTGGCACCAGCACTGGCCAGCAATGGGGCTCATCCTGGATGGGTTACATCATGCCGTTTTTGGAATTGAGTAACGCCTTCGAAATTGCTCAGTTGGGAAAGAACCAGCAGTACAACAGCACCAGCATTCGAGCTGGGATCGGCGACACGGCTGGCAGTCCCATCTTTGATGCATTCAAGTGCCCTTCGGCAGCGCTCGACAATGACGTGTGCTTGAGCAATACCTCGCCGGGATCGATGGTGGCCGACTACGCAGGGATCGCCGGTCATGTGAACGGCTTTGGTGGATTGACCGGAAGCCCAGGCGAAACCGCCGGCACGAACAACGGTCCGGTTGGTCGAAACGGAATGCTGGGGTACAACACGCAAAATAAGTTTGCGGATCTGACCGACGGATCGAGCAACACGATGGCTGTCGGCGAAGTGGGCGGCTGGATGTGGGAAAACGCGACGACCAAGCGAGACTTCCGCCCTGGCGTTCAGCACGGTTTCGCCATGGGTTGCAATGGCCGCAACAACTCAACCGATTTATCGCTGCCCAACGATGCCAACTCGCGCGTGTTCAACACGACGACGCTCCGCTACCTGGTCAACGAGAATTGCCGCAACGGTAGCTGCTCGCTGGGTGATACCTCCTGTGCCGATGGTGTTTGCCAGAACATGGGCAATAACCACCCGCTTCTGTCCGAGCACCCAGGCGGCGTGAACGTCCTGTTCGCGGACGGCTCGGTCCACTTCATTGCCGAAACGGCCGCCGCATCGGTACTTGCTGCCTATGCGTCCCGCAACGATGGCCAGACTGTCGAAGCTCCCTAGTCATTGAAACGTTCGCACAAATCGGGCCGTGCTAACCGGCCCGATTTCCATCCCATAATCGAGAACAGGCACACACCATGCATCTGCGTAACTTTATCGCTATTTTCTGTCTTGCGGCATGCGTTATGGCTGGCTGCAATCAAGGACCGGCCCGCGAGGCCAATCCGAGATACGCCGTGACCGGCACGGTGACCTTGGATGGTCAGCCGATTCCCGAAGGTGAGATCATCTTCGAATCCGCCGAGGACGCGGCCGCAGGCATTCCTCCCGCGATCGGCAAAATCGAGAACGGCAATTACGAAGTGAAAGCCGCTCCGGGAACCAAGAAAGTTTCCGTCAGCGTCAAGGTGCCCGATGGCCCGGCGGATGTCACGGGACTTCAACCAACCAAAGAAACGATCCCGTCGAAGTACAACGCCAAAACGACCCTCACAGCCGACGTTACCGAAGGGGACAACACGGCTGACTTTGAGCTGACCTCGAAGTAGTCGTCAGCCTTGCCGAGACGTTGAACGGAAACCACAATCACCCGCGTTCCCGATCGGTTCGCGGGTGATGTTGTTTCTTGCCCCCGGCAATTCAGCTTCCGTTATCTGCGTCGGTCGATGTGACCGCCGATTTATTCGACCATCTACTTATCAGGTTTTTCGGCACCCTTTCGGTCGTAGGCACCGAAGAGATCGGGATCCAGACCCTTGCGATCGAACAAACCTTTTAACGCGATATTGCCCATCTGAGGACCATCATCGGTCATGGTGACCCACATAATGTGGTCTACATTACCGGGGCCTTCATGGTGGAACGATGCACCGGCCGGCCCCATGGTGATATGTTCAACACCGTCAATGTTGTCGTAGTCGTAATAGTGCAGATGCCCGGCGAAAAACGTGTGGTCGCGGCCCTTCAGCATTTTCTGGACTTGCTTGAAACTCTCGGATGGATTCTCCCAGCAGGGTTCGTGCATGAACAGAAACGTCCAGCGCACATCCGCATGATCAGCCAGCGTCTCCTGAATCCAGGACATTTGTTTCTTGGGGAACTCAACCGGCTTACCCAACGCCGCCACGACGGCTTCGTCCGACATGAACTCCGCCAGCATCTCCTTGGCCTTAGCAGGGTCCTCTGATTGCAGTCGGTTGTAGAGTGCGATCTTCTCTTTCATCTCGGGCGGCGGCTCAGGACGGGAGTTGTCTTCACTGTCCAGGACCATGAACAGCACATTCTTGTAAACAAAGTAGTAATAGGTCGCTCCATGACGCTCGCGCCAGACCTCTTGAGCGGTCTTGTTCGCAATGTCGTGATTGCCGGGGGTGCGGAAGAAGGGCATCTCCAGCGTATTGAGCATCTTGTCAACGTCATCCCATTCGGCGTTCAACTCTGCCTTCTGGTCGCTATATCCTTCGATCACATCACCGACGTTGATGACAAACTCTGGCTGAAGCAGATTGATCTTGTCGATGGCGAGTTTGAAAGTCCCCTCGACGTTGGCTCCGCCCGTTCGGTCACCAATGATCGTGAATTGAAAATTGCGAGGATTGTTCTTGAATTCCTTCGCGGTCCACGGCGTCGCGGCAGGCAGGGCCGCCTTGTCGTAAGAGAAGACCGATGTTCTGGCCTTTGCCTTGACGGCCTCCTGGGCAAGCGCTGTTGGTAATGCGGTGCCGAAGAAGACACTCACCAATAAAGCAATGCAAATAGATATCTTGCCGTTCATCTTGATCCCCCTTCGTCGTTGAGAGGTAAGTTGTCCGAGGAGTGATTGAGTCGCAAGTTCCGTTCCATCCGAACAAAGACCTTGCGGTCTAAACCTCGATTTCCACGTGAGAAACGCAGGAAAGCGTTTGCTTCGCCCGGTTTGGTCCGCACGCTCAAAGGTTGTGGCCTACGGCGATAAACGCGACCAAAGAGAGCGAATTCAGCACACCCTGTGCTAATCCGCACACTGACGACAATTGGGGACACAGACAAATAGGGTCGCCAGTGCGAGAGGCTTCCACCAGCTTAAAGACCTGAGCTGGCTTGGGGCGGCCACTCCGTTGTGCAGGAGATGCGTCTTCAACCCTTGAGACCGCATTGCACTGGCCAGAGGCCGTGGCACACAGACGCAGCAAAGTGACTCGACAGTGCCACCCGGCCGTACCTCATTTGCTGGAGTAACGCGTAAGCAATCCGACACTATTAACCTATGTGCCCTCTCTTTATTTAGTTAGTATATTACTTACAATGACTTATTATGAAGATATCTCAATATCAGTTTTTTCTGCGACAACTTCGAATTGCCATCGATAATGACGATGAAAAACACAAAAGAGCATCAATCAGAAATCTAGCGAGAATGGCTCGTGAGAATTTCGGAGAAGATTTAGAGAAATGGCGAGAGTGGGGCTATAATAATTCGGAGCGTTCCGGGATGAGACGCGAGTGAATGAAGACAGGCGAAGACAAACGTGAAGAAACGGTGCTGTATCACGCGTTGGTCCGCTACAGCTTCTGAACTCCTGAACAACTAGCGAACGGCAAGAGTGCCACTGGCGTCTCGCCAGTGCGAATCAGGTACCCGGCTACCGATCAGAATCGGTCGGACCTAATGGGCGATCCATATAAGAGGCTTCCACCAGCTTAAAGACGTGGGCTGGCTTGGGTTTGCCACTCCGTTGTGCAGAAGATGCGTCGCCAACCCTTGAGACCGCATTGCACTGGCCAGAGGCCAGTGGCACACAGACGCAGCAAAGTGACTCGACAGTGCCACCCGCCGAGAAGCACGCATGTCACAGCTCGGTCGTTCTGTCTGGCGTACGCAATCGCCTTCGGGATATCGTCCAAACTCGTCCTCTGATGGCTAACGGATGAAGTTAAGCCGCCAACGGGGCGGCGCTGAAAACGTGCAGTCTAACGAACGGGGTTCTCCAAGGCGAGGACCGTGGCCCGCGAACCACCTGCCCCGTTGGTCGGCTTCAACGCGGTGTTAGCTGGCAACTACCGACCAAGTTACTGACTGACCGCGTTCAAGACGTGCGACACCTGCAGTCAGGCTGCCGTGCAAATCCTCCGACTTGTGAAGCAAATCCACACCTGCGAAACCAACCCGCGCAGCCTCTGATCTGGCAAGCTCGAAGGTCTGCAACTGGAATTGGCGTTGTCCGAAGAAGAAGATTGCAACAAGTTCGTTGAGTTGATCAAGCGGGAGAGAGTCCATTGCGTCAAACAGCTCAACGGTAACACTGAAGTTCGAAGTGTCTGCACTGCGCTGGAACGACTGCTCGACGATATGATCAAACTCTGCTCGCCTGAAGTTCAGAATCATCGAGTCCAGCTAACTTGTTATTAGACAGAGTTTCTCTGTATAAGCACCGCTTACACAGAATCAATTTGCGGAATTCACTTCTTACCATACCCTTGCGGGTATACACAGGCGCATGCCAAGTACCCCCGTTTGTGTTGAAGCGACGCTGGTTGAATCTTACCGAGCCCCTGTGCAACGAGCAAACGGCAAGAGTGCCACTGGCGTCATAGTGGCTTGACAGTGCGACCCAGCCGACTCGTCGTGCATCGCCTGTTTCGTCGGTCATTATACGTATCTACTAACTAGTTCAAGCCAACGTGATGTTACAAGATCGGTGTAATCTTCGGGGCCTATGCCATAGGCCCCCAGCGAGAAACCGTCGTTTAGTTCGATCAGCGCAGTTTCGCCTGTCGTCAGCGTCCCAAAATCGATCCCGTAGCTAGTCATCCCGATGCCCGAGGACGCTAGTGTCCCAACGGCATCTTCAACCACCGCGCGGGAGAGCCGCTCGTCCTCTTCGCCAAAATAGTGGCTGATAGCACGAATCGCGTTCTCAACTACGTAAAAACGGTATTCAGAAACCCAACCGACCACATCCGAGCAAGAGACGCGTTCGGAACGGGATGTATCGAGGAATCTGGGAATATCATTGGATGAGTTTAGAACGAACCCTGTAAAGGATTTGGCGCGTCCACATGGTTTTACGAAGCGGGGTTTCGCCCCATCACTTCGCATGTAGTCGATTTCTTCACCAACCGTTGAGTTCCATACGCTGCGGTGGAGAAATGGCCGAAGGCAATCAGGATAGGGATCCGAAGATGGAATCGGAACGCCGAGTTGACGCAGGGCGCCGACGAAGGAATCGACATCACCAACAACCAGCGTTTCTGGCGTGAGTGGAAGTTGACGACGACTGATGTGTTTCTTGGAGAAGTACTTGATTGCAACGCCGCGGCGATGCAGCGTGTCGGCGACCATGCGTTCCTCGGCACCAAGTTGCCCGGTGCCGGATTGCTCGATGTAAGCGGTATGAATCATTGCCTAGTCGGATAACGTCAAAACCACCCGATTGCCGCCACATGACATGGACTTGAGGAAATGCCCGGGTGGCAACTCAGGTGCGTTGCGTGGTTATCCCGCTACTTCGCGACCAGTATCGATGTCGAAAGTGTATCCCATGTCGTTGAAATCAACCACATGCACATGATCATCAAGCAGCCTACAGCCGTTGGTGAAAATATCAGCGCCGAAAGCTCGCCAAACAATGTCGCCGCCAAAGGTCACACGAGCGATTTCGATTTCGCCATGTGAAATATAGCAGTGATGTTTTTCGGAGTGGTAGACACCAAAACAGGTTGCGGTGTCGCTTTTGGTTGCCCATTGAAGTTCGAGTGTTGGAATGCGGAGTGACGCCATAAACGGCCCAACCGCAACAATGCAAAACTCGTTGTTAATGATTGCCGAATGTTCGTGGACGCCCGATGCGCCGCCACTAGCCAACAAAATACAAGTTGCGATCAATTTGGTGTTGTCGGAGACCTGCACGGCATGCCGGGAAGCGACAGCGTACTCGGAGCGTGCATCATCGAGATGGTATTCGTGATCATATGCGTGGACGTTGTCTACTGAGCCAACGCTGTGAGTTGGCTCATCAGCAATTGTCACGCGGTATTTACCAGAAATTAGTTCAAGCATTTTGGATGGAATGGTTTTACGGCATAACGGCCAAGTGGCACTGCCAGGAATCCAATCGGTTCCATATCGTAACGTGTGCCACTGCTGCCCTCAGCAGTGCCAGTCCGACAAAGCATACTCGAAAGAACTACGCGTTTTCAAACGTCTCGACTCTCAAACCCCTTCATCAGCCCTGAGAGCATCTTTGCGATCTCTTCCAGCTTGGCCATTGCGAATCAGGTACCTGGTTACCGATCAGAATCGGTCGGACCCAATGGGTGATCCACATAAGAGGCATCCATCAGCGTAAAGACGTGAGCTGGCTTGGGTCGGCCATTCCGTTGTGCAGAAGATGCATCGTCAACCCTTGAGACCGCATTGCACTGGCCAGAGGCCAGTGGCACACAGACGTTGCAAAGTGACTCGCCAGTGCCACCCGGCCGCGGAAGTGGTACCCACCGACCGCAGTTCCGGCGTAGGCAAGAGTCAGCAAAAATATTCGATTTTTTGAGCCCAATATTTACAATAACCGTGCGAACTGCTTATTGCTTGCGCCCGTCCACCACATTGATGAGCCTGTAAATGAACCACCCACTCTTGAGACTGAAGCATCACGCGATTCCACTCGCTTTGAGTTGCATAGCTTGCGTAGTAACGGGATGTCCGCTGCAAAAAAGCGGACCACCAGCACAATCGCCGATTGTGGCGAAGCCTAAGGGCCAGCCTAAAGTTTCTTCTGGTCCGAGTCCTGGCGAAGACGCCAAGAGCGTGAACGTGATTACGACCTACAGCGGAGTCTGTTCCATGAACCCAGCCACCCCCGCCAATCCCGCCGGTGACATGACGGGTTCGCCAATCTACAGCCAGTCGGATTTTGAAAAGTTCATCGGACGCATACCGGAAAACTTGCCGTCCAAGACCAACCCACCGCCAAAAAATGACGATCCTCTGCTGGAGAAACCAAAGATTGATTTCGAGAAGAACATGGCACTGGTGCTGCTAAATCCCGACACGTTGTCCTCAAAGCCGAAAGTGCTGTCTATCCGTGAAGATGCAGAAACGATGTGGATCGAGGCGGAATACCCAGCTAAGCCGCCCGGCGAGGTGTATCCGGATGGGATGGGGACGTACACGATCGTCATTGTCCCGTACTCTGGCGAGATGAAAACAACGAGGTTTGGTTTTACAGACGGTGCTGATTGACGCGCGTCACGAAGGCGATCTTTGAAATGCGTCCGGTCAGATCGACCGATGCGAATTCGGCTGGGTGGCACTGCCAGGAATCCAATCGGTTCCATTTCCTATCGTGTGCCACTGCTGCCCTCAGCAGTGCTGATACCGGAACCGCGTTCCCAGGGATCACAATGCTCACGAGATTTGAGCAAACCACCCCATAAAAAAAGCCTTTCGTAAACCAACGTTACGAAAGGCTTAGGCAAGTCGGGGTAACAGGATTCGAACCTGCGACCTTTTGACCCCCAGTCAAACGCGCTAACCAGGCTGCGCTATACCCCGAGTTTTGATCCCTGCGGCGGTGCCTGTGGGGACACCGGTCGTTGGCTTCGGTTCGCATTAGCGGTGGCCGAGACCTTCAAGGGAAACTACCAATATGCCAACTCTGGCCCCGGGAAACAAGGCCTGATAGGGCACACCCAGCCGGGCTTATGGCTACTTTGGCTGACAAATGGGCCGGAATATCGCTCTAGGGGGTCGAATTCCGAGAATCGCGAATTTCCCAGCTCTGCGGATTCAGCTTCGGGACGACGTTGAACTTGTCGAGCGTCGCGGCGATATCGATGTCGTTTTCCTGGCCTAGCCGCAGGACGTTGCGGCCGCCGCGGCTTTGCTTCAGGCGGTCGGCCAGCGAGGTCGCGGTCAGGCCGGTCTTCGCCTCGAGCCAGGCATCGGCAGCGATCTGGGCCTGGTCGTTCAGTTCGATCGGCTGGGTTGCGTCTGCGGAAAGATGATCGACGATCGCACCGGCCAGCAGGACGTCTTCGCGGGTGATCTCCCCTTCGGTGCCGGCACAGACAACGAAGATCTGCTCGCAGTCGGCCAGTTGATTGCAGAGGGCTGTCAGGTTCACGAAGGCGGCGATGAAGATTTCCTGGGCCGAGCGACAGGCCTGCATCGCCTTGGTGCCGTTGGTGGTCGTGAAAAGAATTTTCTTGCCGCGGACGGTGCTCTCGGGGTACTCTGCCGGAGAGTTCCCCAGGTCGAAGCCGTCGATCTTTTGGCCGCCTCGTTCGCCCCCCAGCAACGCGGAAGGAGTTTTGGCTCCCTCCTCTTTCGCTTGGTCAACACTTAACAAAGGGACGACACAATCGGCGTGGTGGGCGATCGCATGCGTGATGGTGGTGGTGGCTCGCAAAACGTCGATCACGACGGCCACGCCCCCAGAAAGATCCGTTTCGCCCAGCAATGCTGGCAGCAGAAAGACATCGATTCGCTTCGTTTTCAAGGTTTCCTCCAGGAGACTTGCCAATTTTCCTTCGGCCGCAGCGAATCTAGTATTAGTGTAACGACACACCACGAATGAATTATGACCTGAAAGGGTTCACTGAGGAATGACGGAGAACAACAACACTCACTCGATCGTTGTTGGCTATATTGCCTGGGCTTTTGGCGTGTTCGGCGCCCATCGCTTCTACTACGGCAAGCCTGTGAGCGGCGTGATCTGGATGCTGACACTGGGCGTGCTGTTTGTCGGCTGGATTGTCGACCTGTTTTTGATTCCCTCGATGGATGCCGAATGCAATGCGCGGTTCAAGGCCGGTCCGGTCGATTACACCGTCGCGTGGCTGCTGACGGTGTTCCTGGGTTACCTGGGCATCCACCGGTTCTACATGGGCAAATGGGTTACCGGCATCATCTGGCTGCTGACGGCTGGCGTGTTTGGTATCGGCTGGATCTACGACTGCCTGACGATTAACCAACAGGTCGATGAGATCAACCGCGAACTGACCGTGGCTTAGTCCACCAAGAAAGAAAGCCGGCGAGAAGCGTGTGCTACTCGCCGGCGATCGATATTCTTTAAGCCTTGCTGAAACCTACTTCGCCAGCTCTTGAATCTTGGCGGGGCTGCTTGGGTCGAGCTCGAACGTCACCGGGTAGTGGTAACCGTCTGCCTTTTCCGGGAACAGCTTCTGCCAGGCACGCACGATCGAATAAGCGGCAACCTTCGCGCGGTAGCCAAGTCCTTCCGTCTCTTGCGAAAGTGTCTGGTAGCCAAACTTGTGTCGCAGGAAACGATTCGCGCGGAACAGCTTGATACGGCGGCGAGCCTTCGGCGTGAGGTGCTCGGTCGTCAGCGAAACGTTCAGCCCTTCCAGGTTACTCACGCGATGCGGCGTGTTCTGCGGCCAGGTAATCATCTGCCCAGGCTGCAGGTCGACGACCATCGCTTCCTTGTCAAACTCCGGCTTGTAGTCGAGTTCTTCATTGCACACGCCGCAGATGACGTCTTCGACCTTCTTCTGTGTGACGTAGCGCTCGTTGCGCGGTGGATAGGCGAACACACGCTTGACGCCCCGCAGGTGCCATAGCATGTTGCACGGAATGTCCAGGTGATAGTAAACCAGTGCACTTGGCGAACTGACCAGCAGGTTGGCTGAACGCTCGAGCGCGTAGAAGCCAGGCGCCTTCGCTTCGACTTCGTTGTAGATGTTGTTGATCAGCTGACGGAAGTCGTCGTGGTGCTGGGCCATGTTACGGACGTTCAGCCACAAGCGGCCGGCCTTGGTGGCTTCCAATAGCTGCTCGCCAGAAAGCTTCGAGGCATCCCCTTCTTGCCACTGGTTCGACTTCTCGTCGGTCCCCATCGTGTGGACATTCAAGTAGTCACGCGGATGAGTGTCCAGAATGCGGACAAGTTGTTCGTCACTGAACAGGCCGCTTTCCAGCAGATTGTGCTGGACCGTCAGCGGGGTTTCTTCCAACTGCTGATTCGTAAAGGTGCAGTCGACCAGGTTTGTTGCGACCATAATCGGGGGCTCTCGCGCGATACGTTTGAAAAAGTGCGTGTTATCCGCCTGTTTATGAAGTCTAGGTGCTGCCCAGGCGGCAAGTCCCCCACGCCTATCCTCTTTCCCCAATCCACCACAAACGGTGGCTGGCCTGATTGATTTATTCGGTTTAACCGTTACCAATGGAATAAGCGTCCCTTGCGCGGCTGATTGTCACCATGCGGGGGATGCGTTATTCTGTCGGCAAGTCAGACGGTTCCTACCGAGCCGACTATCTGACGGTCGCATTCGCCCGTAACGACACCACATGAAATAAGTTGAGGATCCCAACTAATGGCTTACACACTTCCCGATCTGCCGTACGCGTACGATGCCCTGGAACCACACATCGATGCCCGCACGATGGAAATCCATCACACCAAGCATCACGCTGCTTACATTGCCAAGGTGAACGCTGCGATCGAAGGCACCGACCTGGAAGCCAAGTCGATTGAGGACCTCGTCACCGATATCAACTCGGTTCCCGAGAACATCCGCGGTGCCGTCCGCAACAATGGTGGTGGTCACGCCAACCACTCCCTCTTCTGGACCATCATGAAGCCAGGCGGTGGCAGCCCCTCGGGCGACCTGGCCGCTGCGATCGACAGCGAACTGGGTGGCTTCGACAAGTTCAAGGAAGACTTCAGCACCGCGGCCGCTACCCGCTTCGGTTCCGGTTGGGCCTGGCTGGTCGTCTCGGGCGGTAAGCTCGAAGTGATGAGCACCCCGAACCAGGACTCGCCGCTGATGGAAGGCAAGACCCCGATCCTGGGTCTGGACGTCTGGGAACACGCTTACTACCTGAACTACCAGAACAAGCGTCCCGACTACATCGCCGCGTTCTTCAACGTGATCAACTGGGATGAAGTTGCTTCCCGTTACGCCGCTGCCAAGGGTTAATTAACGAGTTACCTGGCATCCAACCCTCGTCCTTGGCTTTGCGAAGGGACGCGGCGTTGATAGCATCGCAATCAATGAAGGCCTGATTCCTCAGTGAATCAGGCCTTTTTTTATGGGTGAGAGCTATTTCTGCGAGGGAATGACATTGACCTCACTCACGCGCGAAACTACGATCCGCCACGATTTCCTCGGGCCGGCGTCAAACTGGGTCGGGTTTTCTGAAAATTCGTATCGGAATGGCTGAAGGCTTTTTGCGCAACTTCCGATCTCAATCTAATGGTAGGGTATCTGGGATATCCACCGAAGCATTCCCCATGAATGCAAACCGGTGATATCACCGGCACCAAAATTGAAACATAACCGAATGAGTTGGCACGCGAAAAAGGATTTTTCGCTAACCTTCTCGTGCACATCCGAAGGCAGGGACGCCATGCGAATGCACACCAAACATTGGTCGCTACTGTTCGCCGTAGCCGTTACCGTCACTTCCGTCGCTTCGACGGGGTGCAAGTCGATGCCCGGCTATAACTACATGGCCAGTTGGGGTGCTCCTCAAAAAGCATCGGCGGGTGCTTCGGAAGCTCCGAAGTACGCTGCGGCTCCTTCTTCAACTTCGACTCCTGTACCATCCAGCGCTCAGTTGGCTGGTCGTCAGTCGGTCACACCAAACTACTTAGCTGGGGCTACCCCATCGGCCAGCCCTTACGCTTACCAGCAGCAGCACGCTGCTCAAACCGCTCAGGCAACGCCGACCTCCACGGGATCGATGCAGCCACAACGCGGTTTCTATGCTGCGTCGCCTGGCGGAACGACTGCTCCAACCGCTGGTGCAACTCCGCAAGCTGGTTACGGTGCTTACAACCCAACTGCTCAGGGTGGTAGCTACGGTACTTCGCCGGCAGCCTACACGGCCAACGCCAACACCACCTCGACCTACAGTGGCACGGCTCCAGCCGGTTACTCGGCTCCGCCAGCTTCGTACACGCAACAGCAGCCAAGCGGTTCGCAGTACGGTGGTTCGTCGTACACCGGTGGCACGACTCCAAGCACGACCACCTACCCAAGCACGACCAGCCCAAGTGGTTCGGCCTATCCTTCGACGTCGACTCCAACGGGTAGCTATCCGTCGACCTCGACGCCACAGTCGAGCTACCCTTCGACCAGCAACTACCAGTCGAACACGTCGTATCCTTCGACCAGCAGCTACTCGAGCACCGCGGCTCCAAACCCAAATGATTACCAGGCCATGAGCAGCCCGGCTTATCAAACGGCTTCGACCGCTGGTACCGACTCGCACTACCGCCCAGGCGGAACGGCCGACTACAGCGGAAGCACGACCACCAGTGGCACGACTTCCCGTTACGGTAGCACCGAAACGAGCTACCCAACCACGTCGACCTACACTCGCTAATCGCGAGCCAGATCGAACAACAACCGCTAGGGGGAGCATGCTGGTTTGCTCCCCCTATTTTTATGCGCGGTCCGTAGCACGCCGCCTCTTCCCGCAACAACAACATATCTTGTCCCCTCGCCCCTTCGGGGAGAGGGCTAGGGTGAGGGGCGAAGCTGGTACTCGCTCTTGAATTCTGAAAGAGAAGACCAACCGCAGATAAGTAGGGCCCGCGTGTCGCGTGTCGCGAAGCGGGTACCAGGGTGCCGACCCGCGACACGCGGTCCCTACAGAAATCTTCCAGGCGCACTATCCTACTGAAGCGTCCTGCCTGTAAATTACACGTACATCCATCGAAGCACTCTCGCTTCCCCTGTTGCCAATCCCAACCTCGGTGTGCCACTGTCCTCTGGCCAGTGCTCTTACAGCCAATCGGGATGGCTCACCATGTTCTCACTTCGCACTGCCGAGGGCGGCAGTGGCACACGATTCATCAACACACAGAAGCATCATGTCCCATCACCACGCAGCACAACCGGAAAAACACGGAGCTGGCTCAAAAGGCCATGCTCCGCAGGTTGCCGTGCGCGATGGGAACCGGCTGCTGTGTCCCTGCTGCGGGGAAGTGTTGCTGGTCCTGCCGGAGAAACCTGCTTCCTACGGTGCCAGCTGCCAGGCCGTCGCTATCGATCCGGAGATCGCGGCACACGAGTTCCCCGCCGACCCGCCTCCGCCGATTCCTAATCGGCGAACCACCAGGCTTCGGCCGGAGTCGCTCGATCCGCGAGAACCACGCGAGAGAGACGAAGCCACGCGGGCTCGCGAACGCGAACTTTATCGCTCCAAGCGGCCGTTACGAGAACCGCTCACCTATGAGGCTGCCCGACTGTTCGCGTACACGTTCTATCGCCTGCAGGCCCTCAATCGGCAACTGCACCGCGAGATCTGCGAGAAGCAGGAAGAGATCGACCAGTTGCAGCGGGAACTGGATGGCCTGAAGGAAACGTCTTCGCCCGAAGAAGGTTCGCCCAGCAAGACACTGCAGAAGGTGGTTGCTCATCGAGAGACCAAGCAGGCCATCACGCCACGGCGACGAGAACGCGTTCGCCACGCGCTTCAAAGACACGCCCAAGCAGACTTGGGCGTGGCACCCGGACGAGTTCACGAAGCGAGCATGAGCATCGCGGTCGAGAAGACAAAGGAAACGAGTGAAGCCCATGAACGCGGGCCGCCTTAAAGAATCCTGTCCCCTCTCCCTCGCACAACATTATTCACCAGCTAGCGGTGGAGGATGAAGGTTGAGGAGCATGTACATGGCATGGATCAGAAGTTTGGCTTGAACCCACTCGCGGACGCGGTGTATTCGTCGAGCCCAGTTGGGTAGTGGTTCGAGGCCTCCGGCGTGATTGCCAAGCCAGGCGAATCTTCGTTCGACCTGGTTCCGGAACCGTATTAGGGCGCGACCGAACTCCTGCTCTAGTAGGGCGAAACAGCGAATTCGTCCTGGGCTGTGGCGGCAATGCCCCAAGCCTTTTCCTGGTCGCAGTTTTTCGGCCACCAGTTGATAACCGGCTTCCATCGCCGCGTCGTGGAGCTGGTTGCTGTCGTATCCACGATCAGCCACTAGATAGCCTCCGCCTCTCCCTAGGATCGGGAGAAGCCGAACTGCAACCGGCGTTTCGGCCACGTTGAGCGGTTCGACATCCCAGGCCAGCGGCATGCTGCTCGAGCCGTAGATCGCGTGGACCTTGTAGCCCTTGCCGTAGCCGCGTCGTGCGCGGCCCCAACGGGCATCGGGATCCTTGCTGCAATGACTCACCATTTGCGGCTTGCCATCAACGAGCATGACAAAACCGAAATCGTCCACCGCGATCATGCACCGTTCCATTTGAGCGAGCAGTGCCTGAACTTCCGTGGTTGGCAAGCGTCGGCTCATCGTCGGTTGAGACGGTAATTTCCGAGGCCTGAGATCGTCAGGCCAGTTGCCCGGCTCGCATGCCCAGCAGGTTGGTCGATCGTGAATAACCGCCCACAAGTAGACGCTCACGATCTCCCAATCGAAAAAACTTTGTCATCGCCCACCAGGGATTGGCGTCGCACTGGCGAGCCAATTTGTATAATGCAATCCAGAGTTCACGTTCCATGGCTTGGCTCCCAATTTGGGAATTCGTACACAACTACCTAGCCTAGTACGTGAACTCCTTTTATTGCTAGCTGGTGAATAATGTTGTCGCAGGGAGAGGGCTAGGGTGAGGGTTTCCTGAGCGACCTTGACCCAACATCGCAAGACAAAGCTTCCGCAACGGTCGGAACACAGTTCACGCATGCGCCGCCAACAAGCGAACTGCCCCTCTCCCCATAGGGGCGAGGGGACAGGAGCGCGCGTGCGCATTCACTCCTCGACGGGTGCCACGTCCAAGTCTGCTTGGGCGTGCCATCGTCCGTTGCGCGCGCACCTTGATCGTTGGTGATCGCGGAAGCGAAGTGTCCGAGAAACGGGGCTTAGCGCCCCGTTGGACAGAAATTTTGACTGACGATGCGAGACAACATGCCTTGCACTTTCAGGTTCGTCATCTTCTTTTCGGCGGAAGTCCGGTCGGCGAACGTGCCAACGCGTCTCCAGGCATGTTCCGTCGCATCAAAGACATCGACGAAAACCTGCCTCGCCATTCCCCCCGGGGCGCTCACGGAAATCCATTTTCCCGCCGAGCTTTGTGTGGATTGATTCATGGCTCAATCTCCCAAGAAATTAGAAGCGGTTCTTATTTCATCGAACCATTTCGAGCCGATTGATTACCCAATTTCCAGGTTTTCGGCGGCAAGACAGGAAATTGAGGCCATCTAGCGTATCTGGCCGTCATCGCTCGGCCCCAGATGCCGAGCGAAAGAGAGATTGTTTAAGAGGGTTCGAGGGCGTTTGAGCAGTGAACGCCCTGCGGAAGCGCGAAAATAAGCGGAGAATCCTTGCCATCACTCCGCCGGGGAGGTTGGCCTGTGATTACCAACCCATGACCATGTTGGACTCGATTGCCTTGCGAGCCTGGTTCAGGTCGTTGCCTGTCTCATGCATGTATAAGCGAATCGCATGGACCTTGTCCCCTTCGGCTTTCGAGAGACAGTCGCGCGCTACAATGCAAGGATCCAGAGGACCTGTCGTTAAACCTAGTGCCGATTTAGATATCACCCACGACGTGCGTGGCCTTTTAGAAATGCGAATCACGTCGTCGCCGGGATAGTTGTCGTAGACCTGTCCTTTGGCCTCGTTCTCGTCATCCGCCCAGGTGATGACGATATGAGCGTTTGTTTCCACCTCGAAGAGCGCCATGGAGAATCTCCTTCTTACGAAGACTTTAGGGAAAGCGAGTGAGATAAGAACTGGCCTCATCCTCTTCCGGCCTGCCCTCGCTTTCTCTCCAACGCGCTAGAGTCACTACCACACAATTCGCAAGGAATGCGGTGTTAAAGCCAAGCGGCAAAGCGTCGTAGGAGTAAGAAACATAACGAGGCGACCTAGTAGAATAAAATGAGGTAGTTTCCGGCGAATTTAAATCTTCATCATGCAAGCGTCAACAAAATTTCCGCTGAGAATTCACAGGGGCAATCATGGCCAAAATCGGTAGTGGTTGCCTCTCTGCCGTTGTTCTCTGAGGCGGCCCATTTCTGGTAGAATGAAAGCAATCGTTGAGGAAGAAACGAATACCTATTTTCTTTCCGCAAAATCTTATGGATCCCCATGTCTGAGTCGAATTCGACCGAATCCCAGTCCAGCCCTGCCCCTTCGCCGAGCCCTTCGCCGAGCCCTTCGCAAGTGCCGCCACCGGGCCGTCCTCCCTTTGTTCCCGTGTTGATCGCGGTCATGGTACTTTCCGCCGTCTACGTGGGTTACTCATTCTTCACGCCGCAATCGATCGCTCAGTGGAAATGGGCAGCTGCGGTCGATGCATTAGAAAACGACAACATCGATCAGGCCAAGCAACTGGCCGAAGAGGCGCTGGAGTGGGACCCTGAAAATGCGGAACTGCGATTGCATATCGCTGAAATGCATTATCGTCAGGACGAAACGACCGAAGCCCGAATGCAGATCGAAGAAGCGATCGCCCTGGGCAAAGACAATCCGTTGGTGCTCACCCAGGCAGGCTTCCTGCTGTCGCGCATGGGGCAACATGACGGTGCCATGATGCTCGCCGATCGCCTGGTCGATATCGCTGAGAAAGAGCAGACGATTCATCTGCACGAAGCACTCAATCGACGGGCCTACTCCATTGCGATGGCCGCCGCCGACGAGGCTGCCACGGCTGAGCAGATTGCCAACGGGATGAAGGACATCGACTTGGCGATCGAGTACTACGGCGATGACGCATCGTACGTCGACACGCGCGGCTACCTGAAGGTCTTCGATGGTGACTTAGAAGGAGCGGTCAAAGATCTGGACGCGGCGATCAAGTTCTACGAGAACACCCGCACGGAACTGCTTGCCCAACTGACACCAGAACAAATCGAGAACATGCCCAGCGGGGTGTCGTTCGTGGACAACCAACTGAAGCAGGTTTTGGCGGTGCTCTATTCGCATCGAGCGACCGCTTACGAGAAGCTTGGCAACGAAGACGAAGCCAAGCAAGATACCGATCTGGCAGAAGCCTACGGGCTCGATCGCCAGCGAGGCGTTTGGTAATTCAACTCGGGCCGAACTAAACGATTTCGGCCTGATGCTGTTCGCGAGACCCGTTCTTGTCGCTTTCGCGTTTTCCGAGCGTCTTCTCCAAGGATCGGACCTCTTCCAACAGCAACTCGGCGTCTTCGTGCGGCAGGTTGGCATCGGACTTGTCGGAAGTCGGATGTGCCTGCACGCTGTCGCCGGTATGGCAGTAGATGCAATTACGACCTTGCGATTTGGCACGATACAGGGCCGCATCAGCACGGGCCAGTAGCGTCTGCGATTCATCGGTTTCGCTGGCCTGAGCAACACCGCCGCTGACAGTCACCTTCAACTTTTGTTCGACCGCTTCGCGAACACGTTCGGCGAAGATCAACGCTCCGGCCAGATCGGTCGACGGCATCAAGATGACGAACTCTTCGCCACCGTAGCGAGTCACGACGTCGGTCTCGCGAACGCATGTGTCGATCAGGTTGGCCACTTCCTGCAGAACACGGTCCCCTTCGAGGTGACCATATTCGTCGTTGATTCGTTTAAAGTGATCGACGTCAAAGATACACAGCGAGAAGGTTAACTCGTAGCGATCCTTCATCGCGAACAGGCTTTCCAGGCTGTCGTCGAGCGCGCGTCGGTTGCTGAGCCCGGTCAAAGGATCGGTACGCGACTCGGTGAAGGTCATCAGCAGATTGGCTTGCTGACGGACTTCGTCGTAGGCATTGGCGATTTGAGCCGACAGTCGCATCGTGGGGCTGAGCATCCGCTCGGCTTCTTCGCACAGCGTCTGCCACGACTCGCCGGTTTCGTTTTCCTGGGAACTCATCAAGACGATGCGTTCCTTGAAGTGGGCGATGCTCGATTGGTGCGAGGCCAAGTTGCGACGGACTTCGCGCGAGATTTCCTCGAGCTGCTTAACGATTGCTTTCGCGCGCTTCAGCTCGCGCCGAGCATAGGCTTGCTCGGAGGATACGGGACGATAATTGCGTTTTCCTAGGAAGTATCCGATCAAGGCGATCAACGCCATGGCTACCGGAGTCGGAATTCCTAAAATCCAGTCTTCCATCCTGGCTCTTTCCTACACGCACTAGAAGGTATCGATTGACTGCTTATCTTGTTTGCCTGTACTTCGAGTTTCGCTTAGCCGCGGGTCTTACCGCCGACGCCTTGCATACACAGCACGCCGAATCCCACCACCACCGCAAACGCGATCGTCCATTCCAAAGTGCCCATGCTGACGACGAACGATTCCGTCTCACGAACCACATGAAATACCAAGTCGCGCATTGCCGGTTTTCCGAAACATAAAGGAACAGGACAAATAAGGTTCCACTTTTTAACGCTAGGTCACGGAACAGGGTTATGGCGGGAATTCAAACGAAAATGCCGGGTTCGCGCGAACAGAATCGGTGCGGCCGGGTCTAATAGAAACGACATAACTGGCATTTGTCGCTAAATCGTGACCCCAAGAGAAAATGCGATCAAATTATCGCCAGGGGGGCCTTGAGTTTCAGAGCGATGGGCCTATATTAACGTATCTCAACACGAGTTGGGGCCGTAGCTCAATTGGTTAGAGTACCGGACTGTCGATCCGGTGGTTGCGGGTTCGATCCCCGTCGGCCTCGCTTTTAAGCGAGAAGGCAGCGTTGGAAGTCCAATAGCTGCCTTATTTTATGCGCATCTGGCAACCTCTGGCCTGCTCTCTTTTTTCACTCGAAATCGCCTTCAAAAAGGCCTGAAATCTGAGTGCTCTTTCGATCACGCCTTCCCCTCGGCTGGTGGTCCGCGATAAGACCAGGCTCGGTCGACCGAATCAGTCTCACCGTTCTCTGCTTTGAGACACTTGTTGTCAGCATGACAACGAAACCTCCCGGCTTCCCCTGCCCCTAAATTCGCTGCAAGCACTTATAGCGTCATCACTTAGGAAATTCCTCCTATGAATTGGCATACCCTCTGCTTTTCTTAAGAGGCAGATCACATAGGGGGCCGCAGATGGGAAAAACAGGTTTTCCCCTGCGAGAAGATTGCCGCTTAGTTCAGGAGAAGATGAGTTATGAAGTCGTTATTGATTGCTGCCGTTGTTGCCGTTGGTTTGATGATTGGGGGCGCAGCTTCCACGGCCGAAGCTGGTGGATATGGGCATGGCGGTCATCATGGCCACCACGGTCACTATGATCATCACCACAGCTACCACCATGGCTACCATGGTTATCACGGCTACCAAGGCCACTACTACTCGAATCCGTACCGCTACCGAGCTCCGTACAACTGCTACCCAAGCTACTACCGCAGCAGCGGGTTCTACTACGGTAGCCCAGGTTTCTCGGTTGGCGTCCGCTTCTAAGAGCGACCTCTACGGCAGACAACTGACGTGGCAACGCCCCTTGGCCCTTCCGGCCGAGGGGTTTTTGCTGCGCTGACCTGGCCCCATCACCCCTCGTTCTTCCCTCGAAAGACCACTAAATTGGAATGCAAACGCACACGATGGAAGTTTGACTGATGCTGCATCTGAAATCCGAGACCGGCCAACGCTGGCTCGATCAGGTTGAAAAGAACACCGAAGAGATCCTGATCGATCACGCCCACTGCGAAAAGAAAGCAGCCGGGACGGCCCTGAACCTGATGTTCGCCTATATCGAAGACGAAGAGCTGTGCCGCGAGATGACCTCGATCGTCAACGAGGAACTCGAGCACTTTCATATGGTCCGCGAGATTCTCAAGCAAAGGGGAATCGAGTTTCGCCGCATGAAACCCAGCTCTTACGGCGGCCAGTTGCACGAGTTGATCCGTAGCGGTGAGCCCCAACGGGCCGTCGATCGACTGTTGGTCGCCGGATTGATCGAAGCTCGCAGTTGCGAACGCTTCGGCCAGCTTCGCAAGCATTTGGCAGATGCCCAGTTGCGCGATTTCTACGATAGTTTGTTCGAGTCGGAAGCACGGCACCATGCGGTTTATGTGCGTCTGGCCAAGCATTATGCCCCGGAAAGCGAAGTCATGGCCCGCCTGGATGAGCTGGCCACCGCCGAGGCAGCCATCATTGCCGCCGGAGACGAGAACGCTAGGATGCATAGTTAACAGCCCTGCCGCCGAGCGCGTGGCGAGTTGATGCACCACCCCGATTTGCTACACTCAGACTTTTGGCCTTTGTTCACTAGCGACAACAGTCGGCACTCAACCACCATCAGTGCCCGCCTGCGAAAGAATTCAGACTCCCCATGAGCACCGATACCCAGCCGAAGAGTTCTCCTTCCCACCCTGCCCTCGCTGGCCTCGACAAGCCGGTCCAGGGGCTCCGGGAAACGGGCCAGTATTTCTTCGAGCGCGGCTGGTCTGTCGGCACGAGCAGCAACTACAGCGTTGTCGTCAATCGCAGCCCGCTGCAGCTGCTGGTTACTGCCAGCGGTATGGATAAAGGCAACCTGGGACCGAACGATTTTGTTCGCTGCAACTACGACGGCAACCAGGTCGACGCCGACAACATGCCAACGACCGATCAGCCTCGCTCATCGGCCGAAACGCAACTGCACGTGGTGCTGGCCCGGATGGAAGATGTCGGTTCGGTCCTGCATACGCACTCGGTCTGGGGCACGCTCTTGTCCGATACGTTCGGCGACAATGGCGGCTTCGAGATCGAAGGGTACGAAATGCTCAAAGGCCTGGCCGGTGTGAAGACGCACCAGCACACCGAGCACGTCCCTGTCTTTGAGAACACCCAAGACATCCCCCGGCTCGCAGAACGAGTCGAGAAGCGCGTTCAAGACGAATCGCAGCCACCGATCCACGGCTTCCTGATCCGCAACCATGGCTTGTACACCTGGGGCGAGGACCTCGCTGAAGCTCGACGCCATATCGAGATTTATGAGTTCCTATTCGAGGTCATGGGACGTAAACTAGCCGCACAAGGCAAGCTTTGCCCTGCCACTTAATCCGCACACGCAATCACTTTTCGCACACGTCATCTTGAATTAGTTTCGCCGCAATAAGGCGAAGGGAGAAATCGGCACCATGGCCAGCATTTCCGTACCTGACGAAAACCGAACCATCACCGACCCTCAGGAGATCAGCGACTTCCTGAAGCCGTTTGGCATCTGGTATGAAAAGTGGGACGTCGCCGGCCGCATCGGCGACGAGGCCACCAACGAAGAAATTCTGGAAGCCTACAAGCCAGAGATCGATCGCTTAAAGGAACAAGGCGGATTCGTCACGGCCGACGTCATCAACGTTTCGCCAGAAACGCCGAACCTCGACGCGTTGCTCGAAAAGTTCAACAAAGAGCATACCCATAGCGAAGACGAAGTTCGCTTCACCGTCGAAGGAAGCGGCATCTTTCACATCAACCCGGAAAACGGTCCTGTCTTCGCCGTGCTGGTCGAATCAGGCGACCTGATCAACGTGCCACGCGACACGCAGCACTGGTTCAACCTGTGTAGCGATCGCCACATCCGTTGCATTCGCTTGTTTGAAGATCCTTCCGGTTGGACGCCGCACTACATGGAAGACGGCGTGCACACGAAGTATTCGCCGCTGTGCTGGGGTCCTGACTACCTGGCCAAAGCCGATGACATCGATCCCGTGGTGAAGCTCTAATGGCAGCAGCCTGGAATGTCATTCTGCTGGACATCGAAGGAACGACTTCGAGCGTTTCTTACGTGTTCGATGTCATGTTCCCGTATGTCCTGCGCGAGCTCGACAACTTCCTGAAGTGCGGTTGGAACGAGCCGGAGCTAGGTCCGGTTCTCGATCTGATCGCTCAGGATGCCGGCAGCGAGGACTTCGCCAGTTGGACCGCCGACTGCACCGATGAGTTGCAGCGGCGCGAAAAGGTCGCCACGGAAATTCGCCGCTTGATGGATGGCGATGTGAAAGCGACGGGGCTGAAGGCCTTGCAGGGCCTGATCTGGAAGGATGGCTTCGAACGCGGTGAACTGGTTGCCCAGGTTTACGATGACGTGCCTGAAGCGTTGGAGGCCTGGACCTCGGCAGGCCTGCGCGTCTACATCTACTCGTCCGGCAGCATCAAGGCCCAGAAGCTTTTCTTCGGGCACAGTGAAGCAGGCAACCTGCTCAAGTACTTCTCGGGTCACTTCGATACGACGACCGGTCCCAAAAAGGAAGCCAGCAGCTACAACGCGATCGCTGCCGAAGTGGGCGAAGCCGCCGAGAAGATTCTTTTCATCAGCGATATCGTGGCCGAGCTAGACGCTGCTAAAGAGATCGGCATGGATACTCGTCTGAGCATTCGCCCCGGCAACAAGCCGGTGGAAGACGGCCACGCGCACCAGGCCATTACCAGCTTTGCCCAGGTTTCTATCGGCTAGCGGTGCATCGCCAGCAGGCGGAGAAATCCGCAAATCTTGCCATGTTTTAGCCTCTTATCGCCCAACACTTGCCGACTTCGATGCGTACCGTAGGATGACATCGCTCAAAAACTAATTCGGCAAGCAAGGACGAATAGGAATTTCTTTTTCGCACGGAATGCGACCTGCTGTTAAGCCGCGTAGACCACTATGGACTCGCATTAATAAGGCCAGCAAACATGGTTCGCTTCATCTACATTCTGACTGTCGTGAGCATTCTTGCTACGAGCCCGGCACTTGGCTGGGCAGGCTCGCCAGTTCAGTTTGACGTCGGTTATCTCACGCCAGCCAATGACATCACCACGCCCGAGTTTCAAAACGCACGGCCTGGCTATCGTCTTCTGCAGATGGATTTGATGATCTCGACGATGGTCGACTCACGTGTTTCCGACGACCTGATTGAAACGACCTACTTCGTCGAACTGCACAACCCACGTCTTCATATCGAGGACTTCTCGCCTCAGACCACCCTACAAAGCCCGTATGCCGGCAACATCTCGAAAGAGAATCGCTCTGAGCTCGATATCAACGGCAAGCTGTCTGCGAACGAGCGATTCAATAAGAGCCTGGGCGCCGATGCGACGCTCGGTTTCAATCGAAAACATGCCACTGTCGAAAAGGTCGATATCCTGCCAGAGCTGAAACTGGTCGCTGCCAGCGGAACGATTCATCGCGGCCGCGGTGTTTACTTCCGCTTCAACCGCACGACGCAGACGAGCCTGGAAGGAACGACCATGCTGGGCATTATCCTGGCAGTACCTGAAGGGTGGTCGGCCGATACGATGACGATCCGCTGCCAGGCCAAGATTCGCCAGACCGTCGTGCCAGGTGCTCCCTCGAAGGAGACCGACCTGCCGGAGGCAAAGTACACGGTGGCGACCTATCAGGCCGGCGACCGCTACGCCGCCGAGGTAGCCGAACGCTACATCCAGGAAGAGTCGCGCTGGATTCAGACAAAACGCGAATATGCCGACGAGATTCACGATCGCAAGAAGGAATCACCACTGGATTACCTGACATCGATCGTGCGGCCAAGCAAATCGGTGGGCAACATCGACCGGTGGCTGGCCAATTCCCCTGAAGAGGCATCTCGCGAACTTCCACCTCCGGTAGTCGATGCCTACTACCGCTTCCAGGAAGCCAAGTCACTGATGGACGGCTGCAGCGGTAGCCGCCCACTGGCCACGTCACACTTTACAGACGAGTCACCGAGCCCGAACTCGCCTGTCACGATTGAACTGAGTGACGACTAACCGGTCGATTCCAGATCGAGGTATTCGACTGGGACGTTCTTGAAGACCTCTTCCATGCTGGTTTCGCCGCGGGCGACTTTCAGCATGGCGGCCTTGCGGAACGTGATCATGCCCATCTCTTCGGCTAGTTTCTCCAACTCGTGGGTTGGCTTGCGATTGATGATGGCATCACGCAGCGTCTTGTTCATGGTGACCATCTCGAAGATCGCCGTGCGGCCGTTGTAGCCTTCGTTGTCTGCGGATGGGTCGGGGCCGTAGAAGTAGCTTCCTTGGCCATCTTCCAGGAGCGACTCGATATCGGCAAACGTGTTGCTGTTGGAACCCAGTTCATACTTCACGCGCGTGTCGGTATCGAGAACGCGGACCAGGCGCTGGGCAATGACACCCCGCAGGCAACTGGCTAGGAAGTAAGGATGGATGTCGAAGGACAACATGCTTTGCACGGCACCGGTGGCGACCGGGGCGTGGAGCGTCGCGAAAACGAGGTGACCACTGTTGGCAGCCCGCACGGCGGTGATCGCCGTTTCCTTGTCGCGAATTTCGCCGACCATGATGACATCGGGCTGCTGACGAATGACACCCCGCAAGAGATCGGAAAAGTCGAGACCAACCTTCATGTTGACCTGCGACTGGCGAATGCCTGGCAGCGAGAACTCGATGGGATCTTCCAGCGTGTTGATCTTGCGATTGCCATCGTTGAGATGCTGCAAGCAGGCATACAGCGTGGTCGTCTTACCGGTACCGGTGGGACCGGTGACCAGGATCAAGCCGGACGCCGACTGAAGCATTTCCATCAAGGCGTTGCGGTCGTGACGACCCAGCCCGATCTCGTCGATCGACAGCAAGTTGCTTTCCCGGTCCAACAAGCGGATCGTGAGGTCTTCTCCTTCGCGGGTCGGGATCAGGTTCAAACGCAGGTCGATGACCTTTTCGTCGTCGCGATAAATCCAGCGACCATCCTGTGGTCGGCGACGCTCGGTGATATCGATCCCGGCGAGGGCCTTCACGTAGTTAAGCAGCTGACGACCTTCAGCCGACGGAAGGTTGGTGATCGTTCGCATCCGCCCCCACAATCGCATCGCGATCTGGTACTCAGGCTCGCCGGCGAAAATGAACAGGTCGCTCGCACCAGTCATCGACGAGTGCTCGATCAGAAGCCGCATCTGGGCTTCTGGCTCGAGGTTGCTCATATTGACGTGCGAAAAGTCGATCCCGTGCGAGTGTTCGCGCTTCTGAGAATGATCGGTCTCTTGCGAGTCGTCGATCCCGTTCGAATTATGTTTCTGCGTTGACACCAGCTAGTTTCTCCGCTTCCACGGCGTTGGCCGCGCTATCAAAGACAAGATCCATGCGCATCAGTTTGAAGACATTGGCGACAGCCGGAGGTGCCGAATAACAGATCATTCGCCCCCCCTTCTCCGCGAAACGCTTGTGACAAACCAGCAGCCAACCGATGCCGCTGGAGTCGATCACTTCCGCGTCTTTCAGGTCCAATAGCACCGTTAAAGTGTAGGCATCTGGCCCCAACAGACTCGAAATCGGTTCTTTATCGCGGGGGATGCCATCCTGGCTGACTTTGCCAGTTACGGCGATATGAACGTGGCTATCTTTCGTCGAGATGATCTGTAGATTCATGAGCAAGCCAAGTCGTCGCGTCTCGCATTCGCGAAGCCGCTAATCCATTAAGTGGTCACATCAAGTAGTCATTCGACCCGCTGCGTTCCAGGAAAAGACTTGCCAGATGCCGTTGAGGCAACCAGCAAGCGGAGCAGCTTAATCGAACGTTCGGCAAATAAGTCCGCCATCGGCAAGGATGGTCGTCCCTGTAATGTAGGCACCGGCATCGCTACCTAGCAACAAGGCTGGCCCCACCATGTCAATTGTTTCGCCCCACCGTTTGACGGCGGTCCGCTCGGCGAAACGTTGTTTTTGCTCGTCATTCAACAAGCTCATGGGGAGGTCCGTCGCGATTGGGCCGGGGCAAATACAATTGACGGTAATGCCGTATGGCCCCAATTCTAACGCATGTGCCCTGGCCATCCCAATAAGTGCTGCCTTCGTTCCCGAATACAGCCCTCGCCCAGGATTGGAAGCCATCGCCATCACGCTGGAAAGGTGAATGATTCGCCCCCAGCCTTTTTCCTTCATGCTGGGAACAACATGACGAGCTAAACGCATGCACGCGCTAAAGTTCAGTTCTAACACTTCATCCCAAACTTCGTCGGTAGTTTCCGTTAAGTTTTGAGGTTTGTTTGTCCCGGCATTGTTCACCAAAACGTCGATACCGCCAAACGTTTGCAACACGTCGACGGCCATCGCATCGACCGCCGCGCGGTCTCCCATGTCGCATACGCGGTACTCGACCTGAACGCTCAGCCCCTGGGCGATCTCGTCGGCGGCCGCTTCCAGTTCGTCTTGATGCCGGGCGGTAATGCAGACATTCGCTCCGCATTCGGCGAAAGCTCGCGCGATGGTCTTGCCGATCCCCTTACTTCCCCCGGTGACGAGAACCGTGCGGTCTGTCAGATCAAAGAGGCTTTTTACGGACATGGCAGTTCTCCTGTTTGCCTTCGGCGGAATGAGATGCGTATTTAAAAAAAGGGGCCGCGACCAAGTAGCTTGGTCGTGACCCCTCATCTGTTCTTACTGTTCGCGGAAATCGACTGTGGGCTGTTAGCTGCCCAGTGCTTCGACAACCAGGTCGCCCACTTCGGAAGTACCATAGCCCATCTTGCCGGCACTTTGGCTCTTCATCTTGGTGCCGGTAACGGTCTGGATGGCCTTCAGAACGCGTGCCCCGGCAGCCGGCTGACCGGTGTGTTCCAGCAGCATGGCTGCGGCACTGATCGCGGCGATCGGGTTGATCACGTTCTTGCCGGTGTACTTGGGAGCACTACCGCCCATTGGTTCGTACATGCTGGTTCCGCCGGCATCGGGGTTGATGTTGCCGCCGGCGGCCACACCCATGCCACCTTGCAGAATGCCTGCCAGGTCGGTGATGATGTCGCCGAACATGTTGGTCGTGGCGATCACGTCGTAGTACTCAGGATTCTTAACCATCCACATGCAGCAGGCATCGACGTGGTTGTAATCTGGCTCGACGTCGGGGTAATCCTTGGCCACTTCCTGGAACGTACGCCAGACGAGGTCGTGCCCGTAGGTCAGCACGTTGGTCTTGGCGACCAGGGTCAGCTTCTTACCCTTGGGGTTGTTTCGCTTCTGGGTGTATTCAAACGCCCAACGCAACCAACGCTCGCAACCTTTGCGGGTATACATGGCCGTTTGCGTCGCGACTTCGTCCGCGGTTCCCTTCTTCAGAAAACCACCGACACCGGCGTAAAGGTCTTCGGTGTTTTCACGCACGACGACGAAATCGATTTCTTCCGGACCCTTGTCCTTCAGTGGAGTATCGACGCCGGGGTAGAGCTTGACCGGACGCAGGTTGATGTATTGATCCAGCTGGAAACGCAGCTGCAGCAGCAGGCCTTTTTCCAAGATACCTGGGGCGACGTCAGGATGACCGATGGCACCCAAGAAGATAGCGTCGAACTTACGCAGCTCGTCGACGGCACCTTCTGGCAGAATTTCGCCCGTCTTCAGGTAGTGATCCCCACCAAAACCGAACTCGGTCTTTTCGATGGTAAAACCTTCCAATTTGGCGGCCGCGTCCATGACTTTCAGGGCTTCCGCTGTAACTTCAGGTCCGGTTCCATCTCCACCAATAACGGCAATTTTCATGTTCGACATCTTTTCGGAAGGTAGGGGTGCTTCTTATTGATAACCAAGACCGCCCAGGAATGGCCTGTTGCTAATCGATCAGGCTGACCTGCGGTCAAACCTTCAGTTTATCCGTCATTTGGAGGAGGAACAACGACCCCAACCACGTCGCGCCGCGTCAAAAGTACAGGCCTGCCTTACCCCTCCTAAACCAAGTCACCTGCACAACTTACCCCTACTGCGAAGGCGAACCGACGGCTTACGCTGAGAAATTTGAGATCGCCCCCGGCGGCAGCGTCCCAAACCACAGGGCATTCGTCTGACCGCTGTAGTGCTTGATGAACTGCGCCGGCGTCTGCGTGACGACCTTATTTCGCGAATTGCTGTAGTGCCAGATGGTACCGTTGAGGAAGATCCCGATGTGCTTCTTGGGCACGTTCCGAATGGTTGTCTTGGTGCCGGTCGTGACGAAGCTGCTCGGGGCGCTGACAAACATGAGCCCTCGCTTGCCGGCCATTGTCTTGTTGTCGTACTCGGCCAACGAGGGACAAACCGCGAAGATCTCTTGCACGCGCAGACTGGCAGCCTCCCCTTTCCGCTTTTTGCCCGAGGTCATCCCGTGGCAGGTCAGCCCGGCGGTGATATCGAGGGCATGCCCCACGAAATGAGCACAATGATTGTTGCTCGTATCGGCGTAACCACTGGGGCAAATTTCGGCCATCGACTTGCCCAGGAATGAATTGAGCGAGAGCTTCCCCAATGCGGATGGCGCAGGGGCCTTCTTGGGCCCGGCCACTGGCGCTTTGGGTGCCGCGGCGACTGCCCCCGCAGGAGCGGAACCGGCGGCCTCGTTGAGCTTCTTGAGGGTGTTCTTACCGGGATCGACCTGCCCGTCTGGATTGCGCATGAATCGCTTTTGAAAAGCGTTGATCGCCGCAACGGTTTCTGAAAACCGCGGAGGCGTCGCGATCAGCCCATCGTCGTCGCCGGGATGGCAATCGTTGTTTCCCAGGTTCTTCGCCGCAGCGGCCAGCAATCGCTGAACGGTTTTCACATCGGCCTTATGGTTGGTGGCGTTATGCCCCTTCTTTCGCCCCACACTCGCGCTGATCGATTCTGCCATGACACGTTCCCCCGTTGTCGTTTGACATAACCCACTCTGCTTGTCGCCCCAGAACGAGGTCGACACCACTCTGGCAAGTTCCCCCGAACGTCCTGAGCTGTACCCCCTCAGTCTACCAGTTGGCAATCGACCTCGACACCAAAAACCATGGATCCGCAAACACTCTGCCCTGGCTCCCGGATTTTGCCTATTCCTCCAATCGCACATGAAGAGACAGTGAAGAAAACGTGATTTATTTGTTTCCCCACAGTCAACTTTGTTGTATATTGATCCTGCTTGTCTCTAAACTTGATCGTGTCGCTTTCAGCCATTTCCGAGGTGACGGCCGGTAGCGTCTAGATCATGCGTCTCGTTGGATGATCTACCCGAAAACACCTGTATTCTTAGCGTTTTACTAACTTCAGTACTCCCTTAACGTTTCGGAGAATCCCATGAGCGAACGCTCTCGCAAGCCTGGCTTTACGCTGGTCGAGCTTCTGGTGGTCATTGCGATCATCGGCATCCTGATCGCACTTTTGTTGCCTGCGGTTCAACAAGCCCGGGAAGCAGCTCGCCGTATGCAGTGCACCAATCACCTGAAACAAATTGGCCTGGCGCTGCACAACTACCACGATACCCATGGCAATTTTCCGTACGGCTATCGCCTAGGCAACATCGGCAATCGTGACTGCTGGTTTCAGCGGATCCTGCCGTTCGTCGAGCAAGACGCGCTGCAAGATGTCTATGAAAAGTGCATCCGCACTCCAACGGCCGACGGAGGCAACCTGAGCGGCGGCACGTCGTACGTCTACACGGTTCCCTCGACCTTCCAAGGAAGCTTACTCGGCGGTGCGGTGATCGACATCTTCAACTGCCCTTCCGAACCGAACAGCCCCGGCTATTGCCGTGGCAACCAGGTTGGCAATTACGTGCTGTGTAACGGTGCCGACTTCTTCAAGCGAACGGCCAATCCCTCGAACAGCACCAAGGGGATGTTCTACTACAATTCCAGCACTGGCTTTAACGACCTGACCGATGGTAGCTCGAACACGGTCATGGGAAGTGAAGCGATCATTCGTGGTGCCAATCGTTCCGGGCACATCTACGATGCCGGTGGTTACTGGCAAGGATCGAATCACGGCGAAGGCTTCTTCTCAACGCAGCAAGCGCCGAACACCTCGCTGCCGGATTTGATCGTTCGTAGCGACACCAACAACAACGAATGCACCAACGGCAACTGGGACCGAGTCGCTCCTTGCGAAGACGTTGGCTACGACGACAACAACTCCAGCGGCGGCTACCGTAACTCGGCTCGCAGCTACCACGCCGGCGGTGTGAACACGGTGCTGGGCGACGCCTCGGTTAGGTTTGTTCCCGAAACGATCGACCTGAGTACCTGGCGTGCGTTGGGAACGACCGGCAACGGCGAAGTGCTCGGCAACTTCTAATCTCGCCAGAGGATTAAGACCTCCGACAGGCAGTGCCCATCTTTCGCTTAAGCGTCGACGGCACTGCTTGTCTTTTATTCATTCTCGTTTCTTACTTACGACCGAGTTAATCGCGATGAAACTTTCACCGACCCTCCTAACGACATGCCTTTTGTCGTGCAGTCTCTTACTTACCGCCGGTGGCTGCTCAGGCGGCAATGACGATGGTACCCTCCTGGTATCCGGAACGGTGACCTTTGACGGTAGTCCATTAGAATCAGGCAAAGTCATTCTCGAGCCGGTGGTAGCTGGGGGGCGCCCTTTCGCCGGTTCGATTCACGACGGCGCGTTTCAGCTTAGAGCAACGCCGGGCAAGAAGATCGTACGGATTACGGCAACGCGACTGGAAGACCCTAAGAAGGTTTCGGCAGAAATGCGACGCACAATGGAAGTCGGCGGCGCAGGGAGTGTGCCCGTTCAGTTTATTCCTACCCAGTACAATCGCGATTCGGAACTAACCGTCGAGATCAATCCGGCTGGCGGCAATCAATTGACGTGGGAACTTACGAAGTAAGCACGCTCCGGGAGATTGGCTTGGGGGCACATCGTCAGACATTCCACCTCTAGCGCACATTGACTGATGCGCAGTGGACTCTCAACCGTTCGTGCCGAGTTGAATCGGCTCGTTAGTTCTCGCTGAACGAGATCTGCGCGGCTTGATTATCGCGACCGACAGGGTCTCGCATGTATTGCTGGTAGCAATCACGGCAGAGACGAAAATCCTGTGGCACTTGATCTTCGTGCAGCGTCGGGTCTTCGATGGGATAAACCTGTTCGAGAGTATCAGCGAGTACCGAGAGATTGTCTCGGTCGGTATCGTCGTAATCGGTTTCGTCGAAGTAAGGCTCAATCTCCAGAAACGCAGTGACACGAATCACAAAACACGGATCACTGCTTTTGTCAAAAACTTGCTGGCAACACTGGCAAGTAAATTGACTCATCAGATAGGTCCTTCCTTTGGTCACATGATAAGGCCGTGTGGGACACGGCAGGTAAGCAGTTTTTCATCCTACCCTCGTTAAACAATGCGAAGCAATACGAGTATGTGGAATAAAACGCTACCAGTGAGTTACCGCAAAAATAAGCGTGAAATCGCCTTGACTTCTTTGCGTGGAGTAGCTTTTCGCTGAAGGCTTTCACACGAATCATTTTCGCGCTTAGCTTTCCGCCGGCGCATAAAAAAAGCCACAACGTTTTGGGTTGTGGCTTTTTTCTTATTCGATCCGGCAAGCGGCCTGCCTGGCGACTATTGGTCGGCCAGTGGCTCTTTCTTTTCGGTGATCACTTCGCACTGTGGTGCCATCTCGGCGTTCAACTCGATGAAGCCGTTCCATTCTTCTGGCACGTTGTCTTCGTGGAAGATGGCTTCCACAGGACACTCAGGCACACACGCTTCGCAGTCGATGCACTCTTCGGGATGAATGTAGAGAATCTTGTCCCCTTCGTAGAAGCACTCGACGGGGCACACAACAACGCAATCCGTGTACTTGCAGTTAAAGCACGGTTCGCAGACTACGTGAGTCATCCTGGTATCTCCTGACCACTAAAGCGGTGTTGAAAACATGTTTTCGCAAGCGGGGCAGCAACAGTTGATCTTGCCCCCAATCGCAAGTCGCGTCTATGAAAGGTATTCAGCAGCGACCTTCTCCTCGTTTTTTATTCCTGTCTCAATAAGGTGTCAAGGCAGCCATGCCTCATTTGGCCCTATATCCCAAGTGAAAACCTGTATTGAGCTTAAGTCTCAAGTTAATTACTTTCTCTCAGTCTCAATTCGCCTCGATTTTACGCTCAGAGTGTATCCATGAAAGCCAGTTCCACCGACCTTCAACTGCTGGAAGACTTATTCGCAGCCCCTACCGCGAACTGGCGGCGGTTTATTGATCGCTATGCCAGCACCGTCATTCAGGTGGTGCAGCATGCCCGGCAGAGCCAAAAATGGACGCTCACCCAAAAAGATGCCGACGCGGTCGTGGTCGCCACCTTCGAGCGATTGGCGGAAAATGACTTGGAGATTTTGCGTCGTTTCGACACAAGCGGCAGCTTCACGACATTTCTGACCGTGGCAGCCCGCCGAATCGTCATCCAGGAACTTCAAGACCGTGGAGCCGAGCAGCGAATTCAAACCGCGCTGAAAGATGACTCCGCCCGGCGATTGCAGATACCAGGCTCGGCGGCGTAGGCTCCGCTTCTACTCCTATCCCCTCTCCACCACGTCTAGATTCGACTAATGCAGTCCGCGGATCGGTGGCGACTGGTAGTCTTGCTGGGCAGCTGTTTCGTACACAGGTCGTACCGCATTGACCGCACCAGCTGGCGTATTGCTTCCCAACGGGAAACCTCCACTGGATGGATACTGCGGGCTCTGCTGCGGATAGCCTGTCGGTGCTTGCGTTGGCGGAGCGAAGTTGTTGCCTGGCAGCGGTTGTCCCGATGGCAACATTTGTCCGTTGGCCGGATACGGCTGACTGACCGGTGCAGGCTGAGCACCTGGCAATGGCTGACCACTCGGTAGTGGTTGGCCACTGGAATAGGCCGGACCGCCTGGCAGTGGCTGGCCGCCGTTATGGACCAGGTTGATCTCAGGCACATCGGGTCGCTGCGGCCGGCTAAACGTGCCGGTCCCTTCGGTCAGCTGATTGATGCGGTAACCGATGACCGAGATCGAGAAGTCCATGCCGGACTTCGGCAAGCGAATGTCGACCTTGTATGGCAGCGACACTTGGTAGCTTGGATCAAAGCGATGATTCGAGGCCAAGGCCGAAGCGATCGGCTGACCGGCGGCGTCGTACATGTGCTGTTCGAGCACGTAGCCGTACTGTTTGTCGATGACCGTGACCTTGGTGATCTGCCCTGCCGACGAGTTCATCGTCGTGCGGATCTCGTAGTTGCCGGATGCGGTTGGGAACGGCCCCTGGTGGAAGTCGTTCGGGTCGAAGCGTGCCAGTCCCATTGTCTGGGCGACCCAGCTTGGTTCGACCGGAAGCATCGTCTTGGCCATCGTCTGGTTGAATTCATCGTGCCGGGCATACATCAGACCCGGCGAGTTAAACCCACGGCCCCACACCCAGAACTCTTGTTCGTTACTGCCCAGGTCCAACAGTTGACCGGTAAGTGCCGTTTCGCCAATCATGCGAAACTTCATCGGGGGTGCCATGTAGACTTGTGCCCGGATGGAAGGAAAGCCTTTGAGGCCTAACGTTGCGCCGGTCGATTCAAGCGTTTGCACGCGTTGCGTGTTCATGTTGACCTGGGCCATCAACTGCTCCATGGTCGGCGGAGCATTGAAGACGACCGGGGACTGATACATCGGGTCGATCTGTTGCGTGAACTGCGGGCACCCGGCACCGCAGGCGAAACCAACCAGCAAGATCGCGACGATCCCCTGCAGCTTGAATTGTGTCACTGGCGCATCCTTGCGTTCGTTGGTTACTGGTCGGTTGGCTCGTCGCCGGTTTGCAGTAGCGAGGTCAGTTCGTTTTGGATCTCGGCGATTCGCTGGGCGGTCGGTTCGACGACAGGAATCTTGTAGTTCCCTTCGCGTTTGAGTCCGACCAGCACCAGGCGTTCGATGCCGTCCTCACCTTTTTCCGTGTCTTCCATTCGCACGATCTTGCGTCGCACCATCAACAGCGCCACCACGTAAGCGGCGTCTTGCTGCTTAGGGTCTTGGAGCAATCGCTCGAAGTAATCGAGCATGATGTCGTGCGGTGCCCAACTGATCTTGGTCGATTGGGGATCGGGGATGGTGGCCTTCCACCAGCAGATGGCGTTCTCAGGCGGACCTTCCCAGGCTTCTTTGCTGAAGTCTTGCCGGACCACCTCGGCCCCTTCCGGGACGAGGACCGAAAAGTACTCGTCGCCGGGGCGCAGTTCGCGCTCGGTGGCGTGGCACTTTTTCGTGCAGCGTTGAATGTCGAAGTCGATCATGGCAGCCATCTTCCAAAAAGTGGGGGCGGCAGATCGTACGGAAATTGAAGCCGCGACTCAAGATGGACGCGGCTTGGGGTGCTATCACTTCACGATAGCACTTAAAAGAAGTTCAATCTAATAAGCCGTGAAGAAGCGGTTGCTGCTGCCGCCGTGGCCGATGCGGATGCGGATCTGCTTGGCACACTTGGGGCAATTGCCGATGTAGTGCGTGCGGTCTTTGTTTGGATAGATCCGCGAATAGATACTGCAGCAGTCAAACTTCACCCCAAGAAACGGGCGAGGCTTACGCTCGGCGTCGGCTTTCTGCTTCGGCTGACCGTATTCTGGTTCGTTGGTGATGTCCAAGCGATCGGACATGGCCTGGGTCCCTTCTCTTACCCGCCTGGTAGTTAGAAGTCTGACTGCTTGAAATATCGGCCAGATGCCCCGCCGATTTTGCCCAAATTGCCGTTAAGGTCCGAGGAAATGCCGGTTTACGAAAAAACGCCCGGTTGACCGAACCCGCACGCGGAAGTAGAGTCATTCATAGCAAATCCACTCAAACGCGAGCAAGATTTAACCATGAATCAAAACCTCCTGCTGCTGCAACTGCTGCTGATCACCTCCGGGTGTTAGGGAAGGTTTCACGTTCGCTCAAAACGAGATCACCAAAAGCCCTAAGGCCCAACACCTTAGGGCTTTTTTTGTTGACGTAAGTTCCCCTGATAAAACCATGGCAATCCCCCATCATTGCAAATTCGACGGAGTGGCCAGTGTGTCGATCCTCCTCCTAGCCGGGCCGGCTTGCGGCCGGCAGTGAGATTTTTCGATTCCCACACATCACACAATCACTTCTGAACGACTTACGAATCCAATATGAGTACCCCGACTGTAAAAATCTTCGACACCACGCTCCGTGACGGCGAGCAATCGCCTGGGGCCAGCATGAACCGCGCCGAGAAGATGGAGATCGCCCAGGCCCTGGTAGACCTGGGCGTCGATATCATCGAAGCCGGTTTCCCGATCGCTTCGCCTGGCGACTTTGAATCGGTCAAAGAGATCGCCACCAACATCAAAGGCGCCTCGATCTGCGGCCTGGCTCGCTGTAACCCCAAAGACATCGAACGCGCTTGGGAAGCATTAAAACATTCCGAGCAGCCGCGGATTCACGTCTTTCTGGCAACCAGCGCGATCCATCGCGAGTTCAAGTTGCGGATGACGCCTGAGGAAATCGTCTCGCGCGGTGTCGACGGCGTGAAGCTGGCCGCCAGCTTCTGCGACGACGTCGAGTTCTCGCCGGAAGATGCTTCCCGCACCGAGCCAGACTTCCTGTGCCGCGTGGTGGAAGCGGCGATCGACGCCGGGGCCACGACAGTCAACATTCCGGACACCGTCGGCTACGCCACGCCCAATCACATGTACAAGGTCATCAGCGATCTGAAGAACCGCGTTCCCAACATCGACAAGGCGGTCATCAGCGTCCACTGCCACGACGACCTGGGCATGGCAGTCGCCAACAGCTTGGCCGGCGTCGAAGCAGGTGCCGGGCAGATCGAGTGCACCATCAACGGGATCGGCGAACGAGCCGGGAACGCCTCGCTCGAAGAAGTCGTCATGGCCCTTCGCACGCGGCACGACTACTACAACATCGGCACCCGCATCAACACCAAGCGTCTGGTGCCGACCAGCCGATTGCTTTCCAACATCACCGGTCTTCAGGTGCAGCGGAACAAAGCGATCGTCGGCCGCAACGCATTCGCCCACGAGTCAGGCATTCACCAGGACGGGATGCTCAAAGAGCCGACCACCTACGAGATCATGCGGCCGGAAGACGTCGGGCTCGAAAAGACCGACTTGGTTCTCGGCAAGCACAGCGGCCGGGCAGCGTTGTCCGATCGCGCGAAGGCCCTCGGCTATCACCTCTCGGCCGAACAGCTTCAAGAGGTGTTCGACGAGTTCAAGAAGCTGGCCGATAAGAAGAAGGACATCTACGACGGCGACATCGCTTCGCTTTGCGACCAGCAAATCCGCGGCGAAGTTCGCGAAGGCTGGACGCTCGAAAGCCTGGACGTCACCCACGGCACCGGCAAGCCGCCGCACGTGAAGATGACCCTGCGTCGCGGCCACGAAACCGAGACCGCCGAAATCTCCGAAGGAGACGGCCCGATCGACGCCGCCTTCTGGGCGATCGAACGCATCACGAGCGTGCCGATCACCTGCAAAGACTTCCAGGTCCACAGCGCCACCTTGGGCCGAGACGCCCTAGGGGAAGTCACCGTCGAAATCGAATCGAACAAACAAACGGCCCGCGGCCGCGGCAGTTCGACCGATACGGTAGAAGCGACGGTTCATGCGATTTTGGACGCGGTGAACCGGATTAGCGGGTAGGTTGATTGCCCGTTACAAATTGAAATGCGAAGAGCCCAGGCAACGTGTTGCCTGGGCTCTTTTTAATTACAGAAAACTATCACACATTGCGAGTTGGCGTGTTACGAAATTACGCCTTCTCGCTTTAGGGTATCAGCAACTTCATGAAAAGCCCCACTAATCTTTCCGCTGTCGAAACGTATCTGACCAAGACCGTGAATATTTGAAAACTCTTCGCAATCACTCTCAAGCATAACTATCGCTTTTTCAAAACCAAGCTTTCCCTGAAACAAACCCGCTTCATGAACGACATTCAATCGAGCATGTACTCGATCATCTTTCTGAATATCCTCGGCAGTTAGCACAAGAAAAGCAAAGCATGCTTCTTCGAGCATGGTCGTCAGTCTCGAAATCGTTGTTTGTCCAGCCGTTGCCTGTCGATTGAAGTCATCGCATGTAACACCGAGGCGATCTTGGATATAGTTCTTTAGTTCTAACCAAGCCGTAGACTTACCATGGCCGATGAATACCCTGGTCCCTGTTTGATCGCCCATTAGATAATCCTTCGTCTCGATTTTCGACTTGAGATAATTGTTAGTCCGTCGTGCAATCTTCGCAAGGTCTTGAGGGATTTCAAGTAAAGTACGAACCGATTGAAGAGAAGCCCGAAACGTCACATGTGGAGGCACAACAGTCCCCCCTGATACCGCAGTATGGTCGTGTGTAATTGGCGGAGGAGGCGGTGCAATCGATCGACAAAACTTCTCTTGAGGAACCATGCGTGCTTTATCAACTTGTGACTTTACCTTTTCAAGATATTGATCACTAGCATTGGAAAGGCACGCTTCAATGATGGCTAACAAGTCTTCTCTCAGATCGTCAATTTCCGCCGCATTTTCCTTGGCGACATCAAGTATCTCCTCAAAATCGGCTTTGCCTAGCTGCGCTACTAGATAGTCGTAAATTTCACTATGACTATACTTTACCCAATCACCTTCAGTTGAGTTACTGAATCGATCCTGCAAACCCCATTGGCGGTCAAAGAATGCCCCTGATGGCGGCCTTTCGATTCCCTCATAATAAACGAGAGAGTGATAACCGAGCCACGACCCCGAATGGGCAATATCGAATTCATGCGAAAGTGTAATTGCTTTTTCAATTAAAAGCTTTCGTTCTTCCGTATACAGAGACTGAAACAGGTTCAATGCTCTTACTTCGAGTTCGGTTAAGAGAGTTGCAAATTCCGGCATAGAACCTCGCGGCTAGTTTAACAAGTACGAAGACTTAGCTTTGATGTCAGACTTGTTATTACTTCGGAATAATTCTTCGGTACAGTGTCCACAGCTTTCGATTGCGTGAGATATATCATAGCAACTTTCGTGAACTTGTTGTCATCTTAGCCGTAGTTCAATTCACCTAAACCTTCTACCGAAACGAATCCCGAACCTCAGGCTTCGACAGCACCACCAAGGCCCAGATGCCAAACGGGATGCCCAGGAAGCAGCATGGGCCGAGGCATGGGATTACTGAGATGATCGCAGCAGTCTTAGCCGCGGTGTAGTTGGTGAAGTTTTTCATCTGGATCGCGCCGTACAGGACGTAGGCAGAGGCGGCGATGAGGATGAGGCCCCAGATCGTGCGGATGAAGATGTCCTGGTATTTGGAGCCTGGGCCGTCGTTCATCTCTTCCAATTGTGCGATCGCACCTGAGAACAGCAGGAAGGCATCGCCCAGCAGGCTAAAGATGCCGACGACAATGGCAATGCCCGCGACCACCATCAAGGCAATCGCCGGGGCTTTCACTTCAGGCGGGCGGCCAGACGATGGAGCATGATAATCAGGACTCGAGTAAGGGTTCGACATGCGGCAGCTTTCAGCTTATTCAGGTGGATACAGTTCACGGATGCAAAGCAGTGCCCATGGTAACGTGTGGCACCGGCGCGATCGAATGCTTCTCGTGAAAACGAATTCTGTTTCGCAATCGATGTGCGACGCATCCGCCCGATTCGCTAAACTTCTGCCCGATGTGAAACAATCGTACTCGGCGTGAAATCGTGAGGTTACCAAAAATCCTCCGCAAAATATGCTTTAGTGAAAGCTACTCAACTGTCTCTTCTCCATGAGCTCGTCCTATGGCCAAGTGTTTCGCCGGCCGCAAAAGCACAACTCGAAATCTGAGTTGACGGTGACCGTCGACTCCCATGAAACGAACGCCGACTTTGAATTGACGTCGAAGTAATCGGGGCAGCGTACTTAGTCGCTGATTCACTGTCGGCTTCCTAACCCAGGCCAGGACTCTCTTCGACGAGGTCCTGGCTTTTTTTGTTCCAGCACGTCTTGTCCGAGGGGAATCATCCTGTCGTGACCTTCCCTCATCTTCTCACTTGAGTCGCGCCCACGTCAGACAGTAAGGTAAACCCTTCTGCGAGTCACATCTTTCACCGTGTGGGGTGCCCCTTGTCCAGCTCGAACGAACCGTCTCATCTACCGGGAGAACCCCATAACAACGGCATTCTCGGCTGGATCGTCCGGACGATCTTTGGCGGGATCGTGTTGGTTCTGCCGTTTGCCGTGATGCTGGCGATCGTGCATTACATCTTCAGCTTGATGAACGACTATGTCGTCACGCCGCTGGCGAAGCTGCTGCTTCCCAAGGGGTTCGAGGACCTGTTCATTTACTACTGGGGGCCATTCGTCTCGATCATCGCCGGCCTCGTGTTTCTATTCTTCATGGGGCTGTTGTTCCGCACGCGGGTACGAAACTTCTTGGACTGGGCATTCGGCAAAGTGCCTGGCGTGAACACTATCTATTCGGCCATCAGCGATACGGCCAAGGCGCTCACCGGCCCGCCGGGTCTGGCGAATGTCAACACGGTGGTTCTTGTGCCCTTCCCCCACAACGATGCCCGCATGGCCGGGTACCTGATGACCAAAAGCAAGCAGCCCAACGGGCGAACGCTGGTCGCCGTGTACGTTCCGCTGGTGTTGTTCCCGCCGTCTGGCTATACGCTTGTGGTGCCGGAAGAAAAGATCGTCTACACCGACTGGCCCACGAAAGATGTCTGGAAGCTATTGCTCTCGGGCGGGCTGACGATTCCGGCGAATATCCCCTTCGAACCGGAAGAAGGAATCAACAAGGTTCAGACCACCAGCGGCGAGGCGGCGGTGGATCATAACGAGTAGCAAGCCAGTTACTTGCTACTGGTCAGCACGGTCGTCCCGGTGGGCGTAAAGCCGGCCAGCTTCAACCCGCGCTGGGCAGCCGGGTGCTGCATGAAGAGGTTCCACAGACCGCCGGTCAGCATGTTCTCGGCCATCACCAGCGAGATGCCGGTATCGATGCCGATCACGTCGGAGTTCACCCAGCCGTTGGCCGGATTGAACGCGTTGACGAAGCCGTAGTGCCCGTAGATTTTTTCGCCGAAGCGAGCCTTCTGGTACTCGAGCGTACGCAGCGCTTCTTGCGGCATCACAGCGAGCGCGCCGGCGGCGGCACTCGGGACGATTGTGCCGTCGATTTCGCGATCAGGCTCGACGCGGTCGTTCTTATAAGGGCCGCCCCAATCGCGATAGCCATGCTGACTGTCGCTGCTGGTGATGCCCCATAGATCGGCGCCGTAGTGCCCCATCCGTTCGGGATACTTCTGGCCTAGCTTCGTGAGGAAGTCGACGTGGGCGTGATGGGCGATCTTCGCGTTGTTCCAGAAGCTGCGACCACTGGGGGCGCGGTAGCTCTGGAAGTCGAAGAAGGCCATCGGATACTGATGCACAAACAACGGCGGGTAGCTGAGGAATTCCTGGCCGTTGAAGCTCAGCACCGGTTCGCGTCGCCAGGCATCCCAACTCGATGGAGGAATTGGATTGGAAGGCGCACCGATGGCCAGCAGCGACAAGATCAGATGCTCGCTGAACTGATCCCACTGATGCGGCAAGATCCCAATCTCGGGCAGGTAGCCCATGTGCAGGCAACCGTTTTCACCCAACAGCCATGACCACTCGACGCGGTTGTAAAGCTGATCGGTCAGGCGGCCGATTTCAGAATCGTCCTCGAAAGCGACCGAAGCGGACATCGCGCCGGCCAGCATCAAAGCCGTATCGACCGACGAGGCTTCCGAGCGCATCGCTCGTTTGCCGGTTTTGATATCGAAGAAGTGATAGACGAAACCCTTTTCGTGCGCGGCGAGTTCATTGAGCGAATGCAGCATGGTCCGCACTCGGCTTCGGATCTCTTCGCGCGGAGCCCACCCATACTGGGCCGCGATCGCGTGCGAGGCCAGGCCGAAACCGCATGCGGCACTACTGGCATGCCGACTGTAATTGCTTCCGTCCGCCGCCGCTCGGTCGGCCACCAGCTGCGTCTTGGGATCGACCGCTTCCAGAAAGTACCGGTAGCAGCGCCGCTGCATGTCACGGACCAGCGTTTCGCCCCGCAGATCGTAAGTGGGCGAATCGGAGATGGTTTCGGAATGTGCCCTGCGCGGCAGCACTCCACTCATCACCAAAGGAAGCGAGAGGCCGGCCGCGAGGAAAGTACGACGCTTCACGTGCGACCTCCTCGGTTATGGGAAGGATAGGTTGGGGATGCAAAGGCAGGCGGAATTTGCCCAAATCAGCTCGCTGCGGGGATCACGTTTGCCCTCTAATGGCAGTGCTATCAGCTGAGCGAGCAGTGAATAATATACAAGAATGGTCGGCTTTTAAAGGACAAGGGCACTTTATAAAAGACGTTTTAAGGTGCGACTTTCCACAATGACCCCATGCAGAGGGGCGACGAGACGGCAATACCGTAAAAATTTACGCTTTTAACTTGGCAAGCAGGGAGAGTTGAACAAGCGATGCGCACTCAAGGACAAAACGTGACCAGGGCTTGTCCTAGTCCGCCAGACGCAACTTTTCAAAAAAGAAGCCCGTGAAGCCTTCGGCCAAAGCGATATCTTTCACTTGTTGAGATGTGAACGCCTCGAGCCTATACGTTTCGGGGAGGCGAAAAAGGCTGCTTCCCTGCATCGCTTTTTCATGAAACTTATAACGACTCACCGACCGGACCTTAGTTCGCTCTTCGTCGGAGTACCAGACTTTCGATTGATCTCGATCAAGGCAATCGACCTGCTTGGTGACATGAAACAGCAGGTATGGTCCGCGGCTCGTTTCCGCCGGATAGGTTTCGCCGGCATCTTCCCACAGGGGCTGCAGTGCTTCGTAGACGTGGGGCTTCAACAGGTACATGCCCGGGCTCACACTGCCGAAGTCGGGGGGACCTAGTTTCAATATCTTTTTCGGCAGCCCCGGCGAAATGATTGCCGGCGGTTTCCACTTGGGGCCTAGTGGATCGGATGAGATAAAAGCCATGTAGTTCGACTTGTCTTCCCAAAAGAATCCGCCGTACGTGTCGACGTCGTCTTCGAGTTTGTAGAACATTCGGCCCCCTCGATGACTTGGCATCGATCGCTTGAGAAAATGCTGGAATGCGCCAGCTCGCGATGGTAAAAAATGCCGACCCCCGATCATTCGCATGGATGCAGCAAATCCCGCGTCTGTGCGAGGATATCAACCCCATCAAGAGACTGCAAACATGAAATACGACGACGCCTCGTGGCATTACGGTTCGGACAACTTCCCCAAAGATCTGTCCGAAGAAGCAGGCGGTACGCACATCGGTATGTTCGTGGCCTGGGCAGTATTGTCGGGCTTGGGTAGTTCGCAGTTCGAGCAGGATTTCACAGAGCTCGTCGAGAAGCTCAAGGCTCGCCAGATCACGCCGGGGGCCTTCTTCATGGCGGCCTGCGATGGGAAGTTCACCAGCTCAGAACTCAACGAGACCGGTCAGGAGTTCACCGATGATTACTTTGACATGGAAGCCGGCGAGTATATCGAAGACTACGAAGAACTTCTCGCGGAAGATGTCGACAGTATCTATGAGATCGAAGATAGCTGGGCCAACTACGACCTACTGAAACCGGTTCTGGATGAACGCCTGGCCGATTGGAAAGAGTATGCCCAAGAGTCGTGAACCAGGCATGAATCGCTTTCCCAATAAGACGCTCCTGGTCGGCTGTTGCCTGCTTAGTTTGGCGCTGGCCGCCCATGCGCATGCAGCTGAGTTAGCCCCAGAATCAACGGCAACGCTAACCCTTCCGCAAGTCGTAGAGGGCCAACCGAAAGCTGGCGTGCGTTCGCGGCAGCAGGCAATCGAATACGCGGATACCGACGTCCACCATACCGTCTACTTGCCGAAGCAATGGTCGGCCGAAGGAGAACGGCTGCCGATCATCTTTGAATACACCGGCAACTATTACCCGGCTGCGGGATCGACCGGCAAGGTCGAGGACGCGGGCCTCGGCTATGGACTCTCAGGCGGCCAGTTCATTTGGGTCGTTCTGCCGATGATCGCGCCCGATGGCAAGTCGAACGCAATTACCTGGTGGGGCGATGTCGATGCAACCGCTGCTTACGCCAAGACGAACGTCCCCCGCATCATCGAGCAGTTTCATGCCAATCCCGATGCGGTCTACTTGTGTGGTTTCTCGCGTGGGGCGATTGGCGTGAACTTCCTGGGGCTGCACGATGACGAAGTCGCCAAACTCTGGACCGGCTTCATCACGCACGATCACTTCGACGGCGTACGCTCCTGGCGGGGAACTGAATGGGGTAGCCCATTGGAAGCCTACCGCAAGCAGGCCAGCGAGCGGCTTAAGCGCGTCGCTGGCCGACCTTACCTGGTGTGCGAGAACGGCAATATCGAACCAACGAAGGAGTTGGTCGAGTCGGTACTAGGCGACCAGCAAGCATTCACGTTCCTGCCAATCAACACGCGGTCGATCTTCGGAGAGTTCCCCCACCAGCACGCCAGGCATCCCCATAACGACCGCTGGCCGTTATTGCCGAGCAAGTATCGCACGGCAGCTTGGCGTTGGATGAACGAGGCAACGAGTCACTCACCGCGCAGGGAAGAAGGGAAATAGTTCCCGCAGTTCTTCCGGGGTTGGCTGGCGACCATATTCGCACACCTCAAAGGTCTCGGCGAATTGAATCTTGTTGCCGAGTTCTTCTCCGTACCATTGCTGCAGCAGGCCGCGGTACTGCTTGGCTTCGCCCCCTTGGCGTTTGACCCAGCGATCGTGCAGGTACGCGCGACGCAGTTCTGGCTGCGAGGCAGGCGGGACTTTCGCCACAAACTCAGGACTGCCCAGGGCGCCCCCTTCAAAGATCTGCGATTCCAAGGCCATCAACGCGTCGACCTTTTCCTCGAACACGTCGTCCAGCGAAACGGCGACATCGGGACGGAAAGGATACGGCTTTTGAAAACGGTCGCTCGAATAGAGGAAGACCGGGTTCTTTTCAAGCGCCGGCGTATCGGGACAGAAGTATGGTACCAACACCATGAACGCCGCGTCCTGCACAAGCACACCGACATTACGGTGATCGGGATGGTAATCCCACGGACGATGGCTGATCACGATATCGGCTTTCCAGTCGCGGATCAGACGCGTGATCTTCCGGCGGTTCTCCAAGGTCGGCATCAGTTCGCCGTCGTGAATGTCGAGTACTTCCGATGTGACTCCCATCCGCTTGGCGACTTCCGCCGATTCGGCCGCGCGGCGCTGGGCCAGTTCACCACCGGACATCTGCCAATGGCCGATGTCGCCATTGGTTACCGAGACAAGCTTCACGTGGTGCCCTTGCTTGGCCCACTTGATAGCTGACCCGCCACTCTTGTATTCGGCATCGTCCGGATGGGCGCCGAAGCAAATGATACGCAGCTTCTTGCCGGAGTCGGCCTCGGTGGCCTCAGGCGACTGGGCCTGGGCGACGGCAGGTTTCAGTCCAACAAACAACACAAGAGCGGCCACCAGGAGGAGGCCATTGCGGAGGGAGATGAGCATGGGAGCAATCACCAATGGAGGGAAGATTGAGAAGGCGAACTCTCTCCAGCATAGTCAAGGAAAATCACCAAAGTCGAGTCCTGACCTAGGGAAACCAGCAAGATTCGTGGGCCGTTCCTGGTGCAAATAGATCGTGACATCTTATCTCACATACCATCCCGATCAGGGTGATCCGTCCGCCAGATCATTTTTACCCGCCGTGTCACCCAAAAAATGCTACACTCGCAGCGTATCGCGATCGGTTTAATCCTCTCGGCCACACTACTTGCAAAGGTTTCCGATGAACTGGTTCACACGCCCCTGGATGATTTCTCTTGGACTGGTTGTGATTGGTGGGCTGAGCATGGTCTGGGCTCACGATCCAGGCGGTCCGCTGAAAGTCACCGTTTTGGCCAAGTCGGTCGATGCCTGGGATGGCAAGCCGCTGCCGGCCTACCCGAAGGGGCAACCGGAGATCACCATTCTGCGGATCGTGATTCCCGCTGGCTCGAAGACGCCGCTGCATCTGCACACGGTGATCAACGCTGGGGTTCTACTCAAGGGTGAACTCGACGTGCACATGGAGAATGGGAAAACCTTAAAGCTCAAAGCCGGCGACTCGTTAATCGAAGTGGTTGAGAAGCCGCACTGGGGACAGAACAACGGCAAGACCGATGCCGAGATCATCGTCTTCTACGCCGGCGTTCAAGGCGAGAAGGTTACCAAGGAACTCGATGATCATGACCACGATCATCCATCTGGTCTCTAATCGTCAACTTGGCCAACGTAGAGGTCAGGCAATGCCCGTTCAGCGGCTGTCGGTTTGGTCCGCCGTATTCGGGAAGTAGTTCTGCATTTCAATCGTATATCGCTCGCCAACACGGCAATCATCTATCGCTTAGTCGAAGGAACGAATCCCTCAACAACTTGACGCCATGGCCAAACCAAATCCAAATGACATTTCAATAGGCGAAGGCCGGTGGATCGAGTTTCGTAATTCCGACTGGCAGCAGGCAGAACCACTCGACGGTGATCTTAAGCATGTTGCTGATTTTCTGAACCGCCTGGAAACAGAGTGTGACGCCGGTTGCTGCGGTATCGATGCTTACACGTTTTGGGAAAAAGACATTTCCTCTGCCGTCGAATCATTCGAAGTCCACGAATTACTTCAACGCTTTGCAGAGATCTCGGATAAGATCGCCAGTCGAGATACTGAGACCTACTTCAGCGAACGAATGAACAACTATTTCCATCGACAGACGATTTTGGCACTCTTCGAACATATCATGGTGACTTTGCATAGACTGAAGGATGAGACGAATCCTTCTTGATCCTGAGCTAGTCCCTCATAGCCCTCGCTGGGTCATTTCGCTTCCACTGCTTCTACGGGGATTTGAACCTCCCAGAGACGTTTTGCCTGGGGTGTCATCGGGCCGTGATAGCCGAGGCGACGAGGATCTCCATTTTGCTTCCACTGGGGATTCTTCTCGAGCCACGCCTGGAGCTCTTTCAAAGAGGTTTGGTACACCTCGGCGTTCATCTTGCCTTGCACGACCAACGTTGCGAAGGTTTGCTCTGGATGGTCTTCGACCTTAACCTGGCCAAGACCGTTGCCGGCTTCGCCTTGCTTGGTGGTGCGGTACAAGAATTCCATCTCGACTTGATCACTCTCGCCGGACGTATTGTACGTGTTGACGACGGGAGCCGTCATGGCGATTTCGTTGGCTTGAATGTGGGCAAACAACTGCCAAAAGAGTATCCCATCGGCACGGTCCATCTTCATACCGCTCTTGGCCACCGCACTACGATAGGCCGGATACTGTTTCACTTCGATCTCACCAGGGGCGGATGGTTCAGGCCAACCGTCAGGTAGCGGCGCGTCGAGCTTGGCCGCTGGCGGTAGGTTATCCGCTTGAGCCGTGAGGGAAACGGTCCACAACATCACGATCGCGAGCAGGCTGAGAGCCCATTTAGCAGACATACGAATGGTTCCTATCGAAGAGCAAAAAGCTAACACTTCGATGAACCGCAAGAGCTGCTGGGCAGTAACTACCGGCGGGCAACAGGAATAAGCGATGAGGGAAAGTTAGCCAAGGTGCGGCCAGCACTACTCTTCTTCCATGGTTCCAAACTTGAAGCCTTCGTAGATCGCAATTCCGTAGAACAGGAGATCCATCGGCGAAAAGGTCGCGTACAGAACCTCGAAGGTATGGGCGTAATTGAAGCTAATCAGGGCCTCAAAAAAACCAACCCCAGCCCCGTCCGCAATCACACCGATCACGGTCAGAAAATTGCCGAGCACACACCCGAAAAGTGCGAAGAGCGCGCCGACAACGCCAAACGCCGGAGAACCTCCCTGGCCTGCCAGGCGAACGGCAATGCCGACGAGAAAACCGACGCCAATCGCCATGAAGCCGATTTGATAGCCAGTCAGCAAGGTGACTGTCGCCCAAATGGCAGCCCCTACCACCGCAGCGATGGCGCCGCCAATAATCGCCAAAGGCAAATTCCCACTCATTTCGATTCTCTCGCAGTCCAATGCACCGTTACCAATGTGGGCAAACGCACATCGCGATCGCCCAGTGGATACGATTTGTATCAGATCGAGAGACCGTATTGAAGCAACACTATAAATAAGGTGGATATTATTTTGATATGCATGTCAGAACACGCATCATATAACATCCCTTAATAGACTTAATTGCTCGAAATCGTGATCGGGGGAATCTCGCTGCTTTCGGGTGCGATGGTCAAGGTAATCGGCGTTGTCTCCGTACTGCGGTACTGATTGGGAACGACACTTTTGCCTCCCATTTCCTGCGGAACTTTGTCGACCACCACGATGTAGTCCCCTGGCGAAAGCGGATTGTTAGGGTCTTCTTGAATCGTGAACTTGCCGGCGGCATCGGTCGTGCTGAAATGCTCGCCGCGAGCCGAACTATCTTTGGAAACGAGTTTGACGCCGGCGCTATCAAGCGGATTTCCATCTAAGGTAACCGAGCCTGTGAATGTTTTGCTTTCAGCGGTACAACCAGCCAGCAACACGAACATAACGGCAGCGCACAACAGCGAGCCAAGGACATTGGCTTTCATGGTTCCATCCTTTACAGAATGAGAGAATCACCGCGTCCCTTGGGAAGGACGCGGTGGTTGAAATCAGAGGTGTAAACGCAAACGACTAGAATTCACCAACCACGTTGCCATCGACTGGGTTAGTCAGATTGTGCCAGACAGCCGCTTCGATCGTGGCGGCTACATTTCTGACGCTGCCGTCTCCCAGGCCGATGTTCATCGCCCCTGGATGTGGCGAGCTGCCCCCGCTGCTGGCGTCGCCGGCACTGGTATAGATCGGCGTCACTTGAAAGACAGGACAAGTCGCATTGTTCGGATTGCGACCACGGCAAATCTGGGGCGCCCATGTTCCGGACGAATTCGCCCACAGGCTCGAGCGGTTCGAGGTGCACTGGCCGTAACGTTCGGCAAAGAAGACCGTATTGGTCAGACCATCGGTAATCGATGCGATATTCGATGCCCCTTCCTGGTTGTTGTTGGACTTTTCGCAGAACGCCATGTAATTCACACCGTAATTCGAAATCGCATGCGTCCCATCAGGGCCGGTCGGATATCCATAGCCGGTCGACGCAGCCGGACTGCGGGCCGAGGGGCAACGGAAGGCCTCGATGATGTAGTTGTTCACGCGGCGGCTATTGACTGTGCTGTCCATGTTGCCGCTGGCGGCAATGGCCTTGTCGTACAAGGCGTTCTCTTCAATGTACGGCAAGATATGAAAGAAGAACGATCCGGCCAGGTTATGGAACGGCCCCTTTCGTTCGACACGAGCGTTGTGTGCCCCCGACTTTCCACCGGCTGGTGGGAAGACACGATAGGTGTCGTGCACGTTGTGCGAGGCGATCAGCAACTGCTTGATCTTGTTTGTGCACTCCATGCGACGGGCAGCTTCGCGAGCCTGTTGCACCGCAGGAAGAAGCAGTGCGATGAGCACACCAATAATCGCAATCACCACCAATAACTCGACGAGAGTAAATCCACGACGGGACATACCAACTCCTTTACAACCGCAAGACAAGAATGAGAAAAGGATAAGGAAAAGGAAAAGCGGCTTCGACCACCTCGTAAGGTGCTAAAACCAATCACTAAAGACGGCTCCGATAAAGCTAAGGCGACCATCTTCAGCAATGCAATAGAAAGAGCGTAAAGTCAGACTCTATCTACCCTTAGGGGATTCGTGCTAACCCGAAAGAAATATTCCTAGAAACATAAATTTTCTTTACTCGCTTTCCACGAGACGCTCAATCCGTCCAGATACCAGGCTGGGTGAATCTCTTCCGTAATCCGCAAAGTCGTTAAAGATTACCAACCGGTGTTTGCGATACCGAAAAGGATGTGATCCGAAGTTTCCCGCCTGCCAATGCTATCAATGCCAGCAGAAGCGGAGGGACGGAGGCATCCCAATGCGGCTCACCACGACGGTCTGATGAAGACAATGTTTCACCATTTCCAAACACCGCGGCCTGTCACCTCAGGCATACACTGGGCTCGCTGCCTGGTTGTGGTGGTCGTTTGGATATCGGCAAGTTGTCTTCAGGCCGACGACTGGTTTCGTGATGCGGAAGAAGCCTATCCCAGCGTCACGTCCAACTTTGGCGAGCAGTTCGCTTATCCGCTTGCCGTCACCTCACAGGCAGGCGAAGTAATGCTGGCATCGCACTATCAGCCGGTGGTAACAGCGGCGGCCAACCTTCAGCCAACCGAGTTGACGCCACCGCAGCCTCCGAACTTGTTGCCGGTCTCGACAACGTTTTTGCAGCCGGCGGCCGAGACGGTCGTTTCCATGGATCCCGTTCTGCAGAACTTCTCGGGCCAGCAGTTCATGAGTGATTCGCGCCGGCTCGATATTGGCTTCGACTTTTACTCGGCTCCATCCTTCGACGATGGATTGATCCTCTACGGCAATAACGTCGCCATGAAAATTGGCGGCTACGTGAAGGCCGACTTCATCTACGACTTCGATCCGATCGACTCGACCGATTCCTTCGTGACGACCGATATCCCGGTCGGTGCACCACCACGAACGAACTCCCGATTTCATGCTCGGCAGACGCGTATGAGTTTCGATACGCGCTGGCTGGCGACCGACAATCATGTCGTTCGCATTTACGTCGAAGGGGATTTCTTCAGCGATGACAATCAGTTTCGCCTGCGACATGCCTATGGCGAGTCGGGGCACCTGCTAGTCGGACGAACCTTTACCACGTTCACCGATACCTCGGCGGCCCCTGCAACGCTCGACTTTGAAGGCTCAGTCTCGGCGGTCAATCGCCGTCAGGCCCAGGCTCGCTGGACGACCTTCTTCCTGCGGGAAGATATTGAGCTGGCTGTCGCGGTCGAAGATACCCGCTTCATCATCGATGTTCCGATGGGCGTGATGGGTGAGTCACGCTCCCCTTCCCCGGACTTTGTCGGGCACTTGCGATGGGACAAGGAATGGGGGCAGTTCCAGGTTGCATCACTACATCGCATCGGTGGCTTTCAGCCGGACGGCGAAGAGGTGATTACGCGTTATGCGTGGGGCTTCAATTTCACGGGAGCCATGCTCGTACGTCCCCGCACCAAGGCCTACTACCAGATCGTCTTTGGTGACGGGATCGGCAGTTACCGTGACCTTCCGGATGCCGCTCCGATTTCGGCAACCCAGAGTGATCTGCTAAGCATGGTTGGCTGGATGGTCGGGATGACGCACGAATGGAATGACGAGTGGGCGTCGAACTTCACGTACGCCGAAAACACACTGGATAACCTGCCAGGGCAAGATGGCGATGATGTCCACGAGACGACCTACCTGGCGGTTAACTTGATCTGGCAACCGTCCGATCGAATTCGCATTGGCACCGAATACCTGTACGGTATCCGCGAGAATATCAACGGCGATATCGGTGCCGCCAACCGTTTGCAGACGTCGTTTATTTTCGATCTTCCATGATCGTGCCCATGCCGCGAATGCAATTACCAACTGCTTCTCCGCAGCGTTTGAACGCGGCCTGTTCGTCTTCCGAAAGGGGCGGCCGTAGCACGCGTGTGATGCCTTGCCGACCGATGACCGCCGGCAAACTCAAGCAGACGTCCTTCACGCCGAAGTAGTCTTCAATCAACACGCTAACCGGCATCGTATGACGAAGATCGTAGACGATACTGTCCAGGATCATCATCGTCCCAAGCGCGATGCCGTAGCTGGTATGCCCTTTGAGCCGTGAGACTTCGTAGCCGACGTTTACGGTCTTCTCGAATAGACGTCGCGACATATCACTTGGGTAAAAACGCTCGCCGCCGGTCATCGACAACGAATGCGCCGCGAACTGCGTGTCGCCATGTTCCCCCAGGATGTAGGCTCGGATGTCGTCGGCGTGGATTTCGAGTTCGGTCGACAGCATCGCGCGGTAGCGAACGCTATCGAGCAACGTTCCTGTTCCTAGCACGCGATGAGGCGGAAATCCCGAGAGCTTCAGCGCCGCGAAGGTCATTGCATCGACCGGGTTACTGACCATGATGATGATCGCGTCAGGACTGGCTTCGGCTAGTGGAGGGATCCAGTGCTGGAGGATTGCCAGGTTGTCGCTGGCCAGTGCCGACCGCTTGCGATTGGGATCGCCGTAAGGAACCGACGCGGTGAAGATGATCACATCCGATCCAGCCGAATCGGCGATATCACCAGCCCGAATGCGCATGCTACTGTTTTGGGTGGCCGTGGCATGCGAAAGATCGATCGCCTCGCCTTCGGCCGTGTCTCGTGTGCGATTTAAGAGCAGCAGTTCGCTGGCCATGGGATTGATGGTTGCCGCGAACGCGATCGCTGCTCCGACGCGACCGGTGCCAACGATGGTGATTTTCATGTCCGTTGATCTTCGATTTCATCCAGCTTGTTGGTTACGTACTGCCACGCATCCTCAAGCGTATCGAAGATCTCGTCCCGCTGACAGGCATCTTCCTTCGAGTTTATCCCGAAGCAAAGGGTCCCAATGGCCTCGCGGCATTGCGGTCCCACAATGACGGACGAGGGAAGTCGCAGATGGCCACCGATGTCGAAGACACATTCGAGCATATCACCCCACTCGTAGGCCAACTGGGACATATCCAGAACAACCGCACCGGGCCCGAATGCCTCGACGGCCGCATTTCCCATGGCAAACATGAAGCTCGCGTCAGGGTTTCCGGACGAGCCCACGCGGTAAGTCCCGGCAAATTGAATTACCAAGACTTTGCGTGGGTACGATGTTCCCTGATGCGTCCCGATTTAGAAGCGACAGGCAATCTCGCTCAGATCTTCAAACCGGACGTCCGTGAGTTGAATTTCCATCAGTGGCTACTTCTTCCTGCGCATCCCCTTCGCTTTCCAGTTGCCGTAGGTCGCATTGAGCACCTCATCGACCTTCGCGCGATCGTCGCGATTGGCGAACGCTGCCAGCATTGGGTCTTCGGTTGCTTTCATGTGAGCGACCAGCTGCTTTTGAAGCTCTTTGATCTGGTCAGCATACTCGGGGTTGTCGATCAAGTTGTGCAAGCAGTCTGGATCCTTCTTCAAATCGTAAAACTCTTCCGGCACACGGTAGCGGAAAAGATCGACGCGGGCCTGGATGGCTGGGTCGGTCTTGGCGGCCTCATTCATTGCGGCCATCGTCTTACCTTCGTTGTTGTTGCGATACCAGTACTCGCCGTTGCTGAAGGGATTGTAGATGTAGCCAAAGTTTTCGTTCTGCACACAGCGCATCGGCACGGCAGCCCCGCCGGCCTTGGAGTCGATCTGCGTGAAGACGTATTCACGCCCCTCTTGCTTCTCGCCTTTGAGAAGCGGCAGGAACGAACGACCGTCGAGCCCTTCCGGACCAGCGGCCTTAGTTACATCGAGGAACGTCGGGAAGAAGTCAACGACCGAGACGAAATTCTGATCGTCGACCGAGCCTGGCTGAATACGTCCTGGCCACCGCACTAATAGCGGACTGCGGGTACTATGGAACCAAGCGTTGCACTTAGCGAAAGGAACGGCAATGCCGTTATCGGTGATGAACAGCACCAGCGTGTTGTCGGCTTCGCCGGACTCTTCGAGGGCCTGCATCACGCTGCCAAACGTATCATCGAGCCGCCGGGTCGAGTTCATGTAGGTCGCCAGTTCTTCACGAACGCCCGGCAGGTCAGGCAGGAAGCCTGGCACGTCGACGTCTTCCGCCATGTACACCTTCGAGGGCATAGCGGCTCCCTTGGTGAGCTTCTCTGGATTGCAATACGGACGATGCGGATCGTGCGAGTTGACCATGAAGTAGAACGGCTTGTCCGCATCCTTGCACTCTTTAAGAAAGGTCTTCGCACGCTCGTAGTAAATCTGTGGATTGCGTCCGTTGCCCAGATCCTTTTGATCGAACGCGTAGTCCCAGTTCATCGACTTCTTCGGCGTCGAGTGAGGAACCTTGCCCAGGATACCTGCGTGATATCCGGCCGCTTGCAATGTGTTCACGATATCCGGCACGTCTTCCCGAGCCGGCATGAAGCCCATCGCGCCGGAGCGATGGCTGTAACGCCCCGTCGCGATGATCGCTCGGCACGGGGCACAGATCGCGGCATTCACATGAGCCCGGTTGAACTTCATGCTCTCGGCCGCAAAGGCATCGAGATTCGGCGTGAGGTCTTTCGGTTTACCACCGTAAACGCCAAGCGATCCCGCGTGCAGGTCATCGGCGGTAAAGAGCAGAATATTAGGACGCTCGGCCGCGAACAGCGAGCTGGTCAGAAGCGTGAAGAGGATAGCCAGGAGTGTTGTCTTCATGTGGGCTCTCGAATTGGAAGCGTATTCGATAGAAGAGAGAGCCCCATTGTAAATACCGGGGAGTGATTGAGCCAATATTCTATGAAACTCTGCCGGTTTTGTTCTTGGTCGTGATTGTGGGCGAGAAACAGAATCTAACTGTTTCGACGTCACTTTCAGAAGTTTACAATCAGCCGCTCTAGCATCGTTCCTGACACCCTAAGAGTCGCAACGTGAAACCAGAACACCAACTTCTGATGCTTGGAATTTGCTCTGTCCCCTTGATTGCTGTCTTTCATGTCTACTTTCTGCGGGCTGGGATTAGGCTCTTTAACAAGCTGTTCGTGAAGGTTCCTAAGGAGGTCAAACAGCAAGGTATGGAACAATACTATTGCGATAATGGCGCTGTTCGAGAACAATCTTTCTTCACGACCTACCTGTTTATGGTGGGGGCCTATGTCGTAGTGAACCTGTTTTGGCTTTTCGCCGGGCCGTGGTTCGCCAGCTATGTAGACCTGGACCTTCAGAATAAATTCCACGGTTTCCTTTTGGTCGTCATCAGCCTGGTCGGCAACACTATTCTGATGGCAATCATGTTGTTACCGTTTCTGGCGACAACGATTACGCGAGCACTCATCATCGCCATTTTTCAAACAGTGATCGGCGCGGTCATCGTAGGCTTATTAACGGGGATCGGCTACGCCGTTTACTACGCCACGAATGCCGCGTAATAGAATACCCACCCTGTAACCGCCGTCAGCAGCATGCCGATGGCGGCCAGGCGTGCCCAAAAGATATGAGTCTGGCTGTAGGGGCTGGGTTCGGCTGGGTTTGGGAATTTGGTGATGCCGTGCCAGATGACGAAGATCCACAACAAGGGCGTCGGGATGGCAAACAGCAAGTGGAAGTACAGCAGTCCGTGAACGGTGCCTGAGCTGAAGCTGGACGGTTCGGCCAACGCTTCCCAATCGGTGAAGAAGCGAACGTCGACTTCAAAGGCCGTCACCGCGACCAGCAGCACCACGCCAGTGACAATCTGAATCCACTTGTGCAGTTGGTACAGACGGCGATAACGCACCAGGTAGATGCTTACTCCCAACACCAAGATAATGCCGAACATCGCCGCAGCGACGAAGTCGATCATGATCGAGCCACGAGTTGGCAGGAAGCCGGCGTTCTGTGCAATCAGCGATAAAGCGTTCATCAATAAGCCCCATGGCGAGCTGTCAGATGGTTTTTCAATAAAGGTGCTCGCTCCGTTTTACTATCGTCACCTCCCGATGATATCACCGATACAAATCTTTCCCAGACCGGCTTGAAGTGACTGTTTCTTGCGGAGTTACGGCGTCTGCCAGGGGCAGCTGCTAGCAGTCGGGACTTCTCTTTGGAAACTGGCCTGTCGGTGATTGGCTCGTTTTGACATACTCTCGCCCGATTATTTCCCTGGATTCGCTTCGTAGTGAGCCCTTGTATGCGCGAGTTGTCCCTATTTATTCCCTACGCCGATTGGAACGAATCGATCCGTCAGCAGGTGGAAACGATGACGGACATCCTGCGCGCAAGTGACCTGACCAGCGAAGTGATTCTGCTATCTCTGTCCGCCGATAGCCAGGACACCCCGAAGGTTTTTGACCAACGGGAGGGCATTCGGCGCGTCGAGATACATCGGCCTCGGACGTATTCATCGGCCCTGTTTTGCGGGACTCAGGTAGCCGAAGGAGAACTGATTGTCCACTTGCCGGCCGAGACCAGCATTCCGCGTGGCATGCTTCACGGATTGTTGCAGCAGTTGATCCAGCAGGATTTAGTGCTTGTTTCGGCAAGCAAAGAACATGTGCCAGGTATGCGAATCGTTCCCGGTTGGCTATCGCGGCGCATGGGAGGTAATACACGATGGGACGTTTCGCGGCTGGTGTGGGGAGCACGCCGTGAAGCCTTGGCCCGCTTGCCACAGATTCAAGGGCTCAGCCGCGGCTTGCCCTTACTGGTTGGCATGCAAGGGTACCGGGTTGCCGTTTGTCCGTCTCATACGATCGGTGGCCAGCCGACAGACTCCTCCCCACTTCCCGATTGTTGGTCCTGGAAAGATTGGGCCGGGCACCGCTGGTTACAGCAGCGATGGACCCAAGTCGATTTCAGCGAAGCAAACGGGCCTGCAGATATCCATCCGAATCTGCGAGTCGCGTTCTTCGAAGACGAATCAAGACGCAAGGCGGGCTAAAAAGGTTGACGGAACCGATGGAGATATTTTTCAGCGTCGGCGAACCGAGCGGCGACCTGCATGGTGCGAATTTAATTCGTGCCCTCAAGTCGCGCCGACCAGACATTAAGTGCGTTGGCTACGGCGGGCCTAAGATGGCCGAAGCCGGTTGCCAACTTCACGAGGACCTGACGCGTTGGGCCATCATGTGGTTCCTGCGCGCGCTGTTGAATCTGCACAACTTCATTGGCCTCATGCTGCGGGCCAATCGATACTTTCGCGAACACAAGCCGGACGCAGTCGTCCTGATCGACTACCCAGGCTTCAACTGGTGGATTGCCGGGCGCGCCAAAGCGCACGGCATTCCGGTCTTCTACTACGGGACACCTCAGCTGTGGGCCTGGGCCGAATGGCGCGTCAACAAGATGCGTCGGCTGGTCGATCACGCGCTCTGCAAGCTTCCGTTTGAAGAAGAATGGTACCGCGAGCGAGACTGTAACGCGACCTACGTCGGACATCCTTACTTCGACGAACTGGAACACCAGGTCCTCGACACCGACTTTGTCCGCCAACAAAACGAGAACACCACACCGTTGGTCACGCTACTGCCAGGCTCGCGAAGCCAGGAAGTCAGCTCGAACTTGCCGGTCTTTTTGGAAACCGCCAAGAAGATCAAAGCCGAAGTACCCAACGTTCGCTTCGCCATTGCCGCATTCAACGACAAACACGCCGCACTGGCCTTCGAGCACGTGCTGGCGTCCGGCGTGGAAGCCGAAGTCCATGTCGACCTGACACCGGAACTGATTCACAGCGCGACCTGCTGCCTGGCTTGCAGTGGCTCGGTTTCGCTGGAACTCTTGTACCACGAAAAGCCTTCGGTGGTGCACTACAAGATCAGCCCGTTTGCTCACTGGGTGCAAAGTCACTTTCGCAAGGTGAAGTACATCACCTTGGTGAACCTGCTCTCGCGGAACGACCTGTTTTACGAAAACGGCTACTTCACGTACGATCCCGATGCCCAGGGAGCCGACGAGGTGGTCTTTCCGGAATACCTGACGTACCGCAATCGTAGCGACGACATGGCCAAGCGAATCGCGGCCTGGCTGCAGGAGCCAAGCTCGACTCGCAAGACGGTCGAGCAACTGCGCACCTTGAAGCAACGTGTCGTTGGCCAAGGGGCTTCCAGTCGTGGTGCGGACTACATCCTGTCGCACCTTGCAGCAGGCAAACACGAAGACCAAGGCTCGAAAGCGGCGTAGCTTACCAGCCGCTTAGGCTTGAAAACCACTAATGGATTTCCAACGTCTGCCCTGGTTCTAGAACGTGGGGTGTGGCGTTGGTCTCGTGACGGACTTTGCTGGCCCAAGCCGTGGCATCTTGTTCAATCGGTGGCCACGTGTTGTAGTGCCCGGGGATAACCTGCTTTGGCTGAAGCAGTTTGACGGCGCGGATCGAATCTTCGACGCCCATGGTGTACAGGTCACCAATGGGAAGCACCGCGGCGTCCAGGACCATGTCGCCGATCAACTTCATATCGCTGAACAGGGCCGTATCGCCAGCGAAGTAGATCTTCCGGCCAGCCGCTTCGACAACAAACCCAGTCGGCATGCCGCCGTAGGTTCCATCCGGCAGGCCGTTGCTGTGCAGAGCCAATGTCATGGTCACCGAGCCAAACGGCATCTTAAGTGTTCCCCCGAGGTTCATCCCGGTGACGCCTTCCACTTCATGGGCCGACAACCAATTGGCCGTTTCGTAGATGGTTACGACATGGGCTTTGGTTCGCTTGGCGATCTCGACAATGTCGTACTTGCCATCCCCTTTCGCGCCGACGTGATCGCCGTGGCCATGCGTCAGCAAGATGGTATCGGCCTCGACCGCATCGGCCGCGATATCAGCTACCGGATTACCTGAGAAGAACGGGTCGATCAAGATTTTGTGGTCTGCGGTATGAAGCGACCATGTGCCGTGTCCGTGCCAAATAAGCTTGAGCGTCATCGAAGGTTTCTCCCTGGATGGTTGAGGCGGGGCTGCTTGCCAAGTGGTATTCGTCATCGCCTTTTCCTAATCACCACCATAGCGGACGTCGGCAATCGCTGCCAAGTACCGCCTAGATGAAGGTTTAGGGTGTTTTCCCTGCCAATCAGGCATGGTTGTGATAAGCCCAAAAAACCCGATAATTAACCGCTGTGCCCCTGATGCAAATTACCCACCCATCCACTTGTTAGATCGCAAAGAGAGCAACGCCATGGACCAAATCGACCTGGTGCGCAGTCTGAAGACCAAGAACAACACGAAGATCGTCATGTTTGTCGGCGACGGCCTGGGTGGGCTGCCGCACGAACCAGGCGGCAAGACGGAACTGGAAGCCGCCAAAACACCAAACCTGGATGCCCTGGCCGCCAAGAGCGTGCAAGGCGGAAGCATCCCAGTGAAGCCAGGCATCAGCCCTGGTAGCGGCCCGGGTCACTTGGGACTATTTGGCTACGATCCGCTGAAGTTCCTGATCGGACGTGGAGCCTTGGAAGCGACCGGTATCGGTCTGCCTCTGCAAGAAGGGGACGTCGCCGTTCGCTGCAACTTCTGCACGATCGACGCCGACGGCAAGATCACCGATCGCCGTGCCGGCCGTATTCCAACCGAAGAAAGCGCTCCGCTAGCCGAAAGCCTGAACGCAATCAAAATCCCCGGTGTCGAGGTGATCGTCAAGCCCGTGAAAGAACACCGCTTCGTGGTGGTCTTCCGCGGTGGTGATGGCTTGGGCGGTAATGTTGCCGACACCGACCCGCAAGCGACCGGCGTTCTTCCACTCGATCCGGTTGGTGCCGACGAAGCGAGCAACAAGACGGCTGCGATCGCGAAGCAGTTTGTTGAAGAAGCCAAGAAGATGCTCAAGGACGAGAAGAAGGCCAACTGCCTGACCATGCGTGGTTTCTCGGCCAAGCCTTCGATTCCTTCGTACGAAGAAGTCTACGGCCTGAAGGCCGGTGCCATCGCCGTGTACCCAATGTACAAGGGCTTGGCGAGCCTGGTCGGCATGGACATCCTGGGCGAAGCTCAATCGCTGGACGAAGAGCTCGAAGTCCTTAAGCAGAACTGGGACGACTACGACTTCTTCTTCATCCACTTCAAGTACACCGACTCGAGTGGTGAAGATGGCGATTTCGATGCCAAGGTGAAGCGAACCGAAGAGTTCGACGCTCAGATTCCTAAGATCCTGGATCTGAACCCGGACGTGCTGATCGTCACCGGCGACCACAGCACCCCTTCGTTCCTGGCCAGCCACAGTTGGCACCCGGTTCCCACCTTGCTGTACTCGAACTGCTGCCGACCGGACGGTCACACCACCTTCGGCGAAGCGACTGCCTGCCGGGGTGGCTTGGGTTTGTTTGAAGCCCAGTACCTCATGTCCCTGGCCATGGCCAACGCCGGCCGACTGCAAAAGTACGGAGCCTAGGCCTCGTCCTTTTTAAATAAGAGAAATCCAGGTAACACGGCACCTGCGCCGTGTTACCTCCCCCCTTAAAAGTGGCGAGTACTACAGCCCGGCCTCCCATTGCGGTTACCCGCAACAGCATAACAGGCCTCCCTTAAACTGGGATTCTCGGGAACTTTCTTTCCCATACAACAAATAAGTCCACCCCTGCGGCTATCGAATTGCCCCTTCTAACGTGGGCAAATTTAGATCGGACAGCGGCCTGCCATCAGTGCAGTCCTATGTTTCTTCAGAAATGCAATTGCTTCATGCCTCGCACTTGCATTGCGCAATTTACTTACACGGGGCATGATCGACGCAACGGGCCCACTCGATCTCAGGGCCTAATAAAGGCAGGGGCAAATGTTGAATCGACTAAGCATTATGCAGAAGACCCTTATGGGCTTCGCAGCAATCTTGTTGCTGATGGTAATTGTGGGCGGCGTTGCCTGGAACGGACTCAGCAGTTCGTCCGACGGATTTCAGCGCTATCGCAAGCTGGCGCGAGACTCCAACTTCTGTTCCAATTTGATGGACCAGATGATGCAGCTTCGGTTTGCTGCCAAGAACTTTGACATCGCGGCCGATCCCAAGCACGTCACTCGCTTCAACGAGGTGCGTGGCCAAATCGATCAGCTATTGACCGAGGCGGACGAGCGAATCAACAACCCAGAACGTCGAGAGTACCTCAGCGGCATCGAGTCAGCCGTCGGTCTTTATTACACCGGCTTTGAGAAGGTCGTCGAGAATCGTCAACTGCGTGAGGAACGTCTGGCGAATGTGCTGGATGTGGAGGGCCCGAAAGCATCGGAAAACCTGAACTCGATCATGACTTCGGCTCGAGCCGACGATGATGCGATTGCAGCCAGTTCGGCCGGCTTGGCCCTGAAGGACCTGCTGCAAGTTCGCTTGAGCGTCTTCAAGCTGCTCAAAACCAACAACTTGCAGTACCACGAGAAAACGCTTGCGGCAATTGATCAGGTTCAAACCGATTTCGACAAGCTCGATCAGGAAATTCAAAACCCAGAGCGTCGCAAGCTGCTGGCCGCTTCGCGTGAGAGTATCGAGACTTACCGGACTGCTTATGAAGAATTGGCCACTGCCCTTGCGACGGAACGTCGTTTGTTTAGCCAAGAACTCGATACGATCGGCCCAGAAGTCGCTGGTCTGAGCAATGATCTCAGCGGTTCGATCAAGGCCGAACAAGACCAACTGGGACCGCAACTGGAAGCCTCGAACCGTACCACGGTGGCCGTGGTGGGAGTCGTGTGCCTGGGTGCGTTAGTCGCGGGCATCATCATCGCCGTTTTCCAAAGTCGTGCGATTGTGCTGCCTATCCGCCGCGTGATGACGATTTTGGGTGCCGTCTCGGAAGGCGACTTGCGACAGCGTCTGCAAGTGACCAGCAAGGACGAAATCGGTGCCATGTCTGGCTCGCTCAATGTCATGGTCGAGAACCTCCAAAAAGCCATGACGGCTCTTGCCGAAAACAGCAAGGCGATCGCCAGCTCGGCTTCCGAAATGAACATGACGGCCGACAACATGGCCCACGTTTCGACCGAAACCAAGTCGCAATCGACGACGGCAGCCGCTGCCGCCGAAGAAATGTCGGCCAACATGCGAAGCATGTCTGCCGCTGCCACGCAGATGTCTTCCAACATGGAATCGGTGGCCAGTGCTGTCGAGGAAATGTCGATCAGCATCGGCCAGATCGCCAACAACATGGAAAAGGCCAGCGAAGTTTCGATGGAAGCCAACCAGTTGGCCGATGGTAGCCGCGATCGTTTGAACCAGCTCAACATCGCAGCCAACGAGATTGGCGACGTCGTGGAACTGATTCAAGACATCGCAGAACAAACCAATCTGCTGGCCCTGAATGCCACCATTGAAGCTGCCCGGGCTGGCGAAGCTGGCAAGGGATTTGCTGTGGTTGCTGAAGAGGTTAAGGAACTCGCCCGTCAAACGGCTTCCGCGACCGGTGACATTGAACGCCGCGTGAACGGCATCCAGGAAGCTTCCGATGAATCGATCCAATCGATTGACAAGATCCGCGAAGTTATCGAACGGATGAATCAGATCTCGCAGGAAGTTGCTGCCGCCGTGGAAGAGCAATCGGTGACCACGCAAGAGATTGCCAATAACGTCACGCAGACTAACTCGGCCGTGCAACAGGTTTCCCGTTCGGTTTCGGAATCGGCCGTTGCTGGCGAAGAAATCGCTCGTTCGGTCAACTCGGTCGATGGCAGTGCCCTCCGAGTTTCCGAAGGTGCCGGAAAGACCAAGAACTGCAGCGGTGTGCTCAACGGTATTTCCGAGAAGCTACAAACGCTCGTTTGCCAGTTCCAGGTTTAGTCGCCTGCTCGATGAACAGAAACGAAGAAGTTGGGGCAAGGTTATCCTTGTCCCAACTTTTTTGCGCAGTAGGTCAGAACTTCCAGCAGAATTTCATCGGGGCACTGCGGGTCGTTGACAAAGAACCACCACTCGCCGCATTGTGTATTCGCGGCAAACTGATGACCGCGATATCGAAAGTGCAGCCACGCTTCGGTTACACCATCGGACACAAAGCGAGTGACCTTTGCTTCCGGCAACTTGGCAACATGATCGCGTAGCTGCTCAAATGGAAAACATTCAGGCAGAGCACCAAAGTCCCGCGAGCCATCATGCATGAGGATATTGGTGAGCTTCATTACGGAAACCTCGCCCCGGGTCACTCCATCTCGAACCGGGCATCCATCCAGTTCGCGTGGTCGAGCACGTCAGCTCCGTCCGCATATTCAACCACCAAGGCCAGGCCCTTCATGCCTTGCACCGAGACGTCGACATCCAGCGGAGATTGCCCCCCGCGAACAATCGGGCTCTCATAGATTGTCTTCCACGACTTGCCGGTTTCGCTGGCAAAGACCTTGAAGATCACGCTGCCGGCGCCATCGGTATCATCGTCGATGCCGACCTTGGCTCGCAGCCGGGATGCCTGATTTTCGACCTTATAGGCCAGACGCGCGGTCGCGTGCAAGCCGAGGCCTTTCTGACTGACATACCCGTTCGACTTGAGCGTGCCTCCTTGGACATTGCGGTCCTTGCGGTAGTCCCAATTCGCATTCAAAAAGCCAAGGCTCTTAAAGCCGATCGCCTCGAGATCGCTCAAATAACGAACATCGCTATCGAGCGGGCGAAGATACTTCACATAGGCAAACGCATTCTCCAGCGTCGACGATCGCATCGAGATGCCTTGGCTGAGACGAACCTTGAGGATGTCATCGGCCAAGGAAAGCTCGGTAGTCAGAACCATCGAACCGTCGCGTAGCCCAACCCAGACCCCCTGCTCTGCCGTCGGCAACTTGCCTGCCGAACGAGCGAAGTGGATCTCGGCGATCCGCTTGCGATCCAGCTTCAGGGCTTTGTCGCCGATCTGAAATTCGACCGACAAAGGAGTCAGCCGGCGAAACGTGCCGTCGATATAGTCGCCGTTGGCCAGTAGCAAACGATCGCGTGTTCCCTCGTAAGCATGAATGCGATCGAGCGAGATTTGTGTCTTGTCAGGATCCAAATACGAACGAAGCAGGATCCCACGCAAAGGACGTAGTGGGAATTTCATTTCGTCCCACAAGCGATTGTAGGCGTGCAGTTGCGTGCCTTCGGTACGAAGTTCCTTGGCCACGATGCGTGAACCATCCTCGAAGACCACGACGCCATCGTCACGAATCAGCTGTGGGTTACCAAACCGGACGATGCTTGCCGGATCGATCTCGCCGTCGCTAGTTATCCAGCCGTCGATCGACGGGATCGCGGTAATTGCGACGTTGGCTTCCGGCTTGCCGATGGCAATCAGTGGTCCGTCCAGACGCGACTGACCGTAGGCCATGGTCGAAGCCAGCAAGATCCACGCGAAGACAAAACTACGGGCAAGCAAAGTCATTACTTCTGGAAGATAGGGAGATAGTTATTGGGAAGTTGCAGCACGATGCAAGCCATCGCAGTGCCGTACTCGGGACAGATGAAGTCGGTCCAGAAGCCTTGGGCCGTTTGCCGTTCGGTCAAGACTTCACGAATCATGCGGTAGTATCGATCCCACCGCTGGGTGCCGACATGCCAAAATGCCTGAGCCGCGTAATACTGGCCGTAGAAGAAGTGATTGTTCCCACGGAACGTGCTTTCCTGGGGAAGGTTGTCGTCCAGGTACTTCAGGGCCCGCTCGATGATTTCCCCTTCGTACATCCCCGCACTATACAGCGCAACGACACCAGCGGCCGAACGAGGAAACGCACTAGGACCACCACTGAGCATGTAGCTGAACCCACCATCGGCGTTCTGACTGCGGGTGACGTAATCGATACAGCGGTCAACCGTTTCATTGGGGACAAAAATGCCCGCGTTGCGTGCCGCACGCAGAGCCATCATCTGGCACACGGTTACTGAGATATCCGCTTCGCTACGAACCGGCTGATAACGCCAACCGCCGTCGGCATTCTGCGTGTCGACGATCAACTTCACCGCCGCGCGGACCGTATCGCGAAGTTCAGCAGCGCCAGACATGCCGTACACTTCCGCTAGAAACAGCGTCGCAAAACCGTGCCCGTACATCGGACCATGCGTGCGAGCGTTGGGCAACGCGACAAAGCCGCCGCTCTGCGTGTTGGCCAACAGGTAATCAAGACACGCCGAGATATTCGCTCCGTAGGGACCCCGATTGGGCGAACTGCCCGCAGCCATGAATGCCAGACCGGCGAGGCCAACAACCGCCGTATTCGCGCGGTAGCCGTCGGTACCGAACGCACCACGTTGGCTACCGTTCATCGTTTGCCGCTGAACGAGGTACTGCAGCCCTTGATCGATGCTCGATTGAACTTCACGCGTGATCAAACCACGCGAGTTCCGCCGGGACGTACCGCGCCACTCTTGGGCAGACAGCAGCGACCCAACACCGCAACTCCCGGCGGCGGCCAACGCAGACTTCAATAGTGTTCGGCGAGTGGTTTGGCTCATACGGCTTCGCTGCTTATTCTTCGATTTCGGCCAGCTTGCGGAAATACTCTTGGGTCAACCGCTCGTACTTCGGCAGAAAACGCTCCATCGAGCTGTTCGAGATCTGCTTCCGCAAATGAGGCGGCAAGTTACCCCAGGCCTTTTTTATCAACGCGTCTTGTTCCTCAGGCGAGATCGCTAGGACCTTCGCATCACGCAATTTGTCGCTGCTATCCTGGGAGTCTTCGCTTTTTTCACCTTGTTGCATCTGGGCCTGGCTTGGCTGCGAATCGCCCCCTTGCTGCTCTTGCGGTTGCGACTGACTTTGTCCTTTTTGCTGTTGTTGGGACTGCTGCTGACCCGTTTGCTGCTGTTGCTGTTGCCCTTGCTGCTGATTCTGCTGTTGGTTTTGTTGCTGCTGGCTCTGCGACTGATTCTGTTGCTGTTGTTGGTTCTGCTGCTGGTTTTGATTTTGCGAATTATTGTTGGATTGGTTTTGATTGTTCTGGTTGTTTTGCTGCTCCAACAGCTTTTCGATTTCCACGATGATCTCTTGCTGCATCGCCACGGTTTGCGATTCGGCCTGACCACCGGCCATTCGCTTTTGTACTTCTCGCATGAGGCCCCCGATCTTGGTCAGGGGGTCTTCTCCTTGCATCTGATTGGTCTGATCGGATCCAAAACCGCGTGGCCCCTCGGCTCCATCTGGGGAACCTTCCTCGCCGATATCTTCACCATCCGTATTCCTACCAGCATCGGTCGGTGGCTTTGTGTCGTCAGGTGCCGCTTTAGCTTCTTCGGGCAGGTCGAGATCGTCGAACAGGTCACTACCCAGGTCGTTGAACAGTTCTTCATCCAGCGACGACATGCCGGCTCCATCGTCGGACGGTTCCTGGGCAGAGATCGGGGCCGCAATGATCGCGATTAACAGACTGGCGATCACCCAACTGGTGATGACAAATCGTTTAGACATCGTTGTCCTCCTCCTGATCGGCATCGGCAGGCTCGGTCGGTTCGATATCAGGCAAGTTCTCGGGATCGAAGATTTCCTCTTCCGTATTCTTGATCAGGTTCAACGTCATCTCCGAAAGTCGCCCCTGCTCGGCGGCCAGTCGCGACAGTTCAGCCTGGTCGGCGTCGTTGGGGTCCTTTTCAATCTTCTCGCCCAACGTCTGAGTGCGAGCCTTGAGAGACTCTTGCATCATCTTCAAAAGCCGCAGCTGAGCCGTTTGGCTGATTCCGTCCTGGCTCCCTTGCTGCTGTTGCTGCTGGTCGCCTTGATCTTGTTGCTGCTGGTCGTCCTGCTGCTGGTCCTGCGAGCCTTGCTGGTTTTCTTGCTCTTCCATGGCGGTAATTAACTGCTCGAGCCGCAGGACGGCTTCATCGGCCAGCGAAAGCATTCTTGCATCGATCTCTCCGGTGTCCAGCAAACGCGACAGATCGGTCGTGACTTCGGCCGTCAATTGCAGCGACAGATGGTAGACCTCAGCCTTGGCGATCGACTCGGCGAACGAGCGGATCTCGTCGGTCAGGGTTGCTTGTTCCAGCGAGATCCCTTCGAGCGTTTGCTTCTGGGCCTGGGTCAGTAGGCCGTTTTTCTTTTTCAATTCGTCCAAGCGAACCAGTTCGTCCCGAATGCGTGTTTGCCGAATGATCAACTGTTCGATCGACTGCTTCAGCTTGGCCGCTTGTTCCTGAGCCAGGTCCTGTTCGACTTGCTCTTGGCGCTGCTGCAGTTCCTGTTGAGCATCTTCCAGATCCTTCTGCGCCTGGTCGATTTCGTCTTGAAGCTGCTGCGTGTCCATGTTCTGAGCGTTCTTGGCCGCCTCTTCTAAACGCTCGGCGGCGTCGCGAACTTTTTCAGCTGCTTTGTTGGAGGTAAGTCTTTCCAGCTTACGCGCCAAACGTTCGGCTTGGTCTTGTAACTGCTGGGCCTGCTGTTTCAGGTTCTCGAGCTTTCGCTGTTGCGACTGCTGAGCCTGCTGACTGCCCATGTCGCCCGACTGCATCTGGGCTTCATCCGCTTTTCGCTTCAGTTCTTTCTGGCGGTCCTGCAGATCTTCAAGTTCCTGCTGGGCCTCGTCCAGCTTTCGTTTCAATTCTTTCTTATCGGTTTCGCGGCGGTTTTGGAGGGTGTCGAGCACATCCTCCAGCGACTTTTCGACCTGCTGCTGCGACTCTTTGGCCGAAGAGAGTTGATTTTGCTCGATACGCTGGCCTGCTTGCCGCATCCGCTGCGAGACAGCCGCATCCCGGTTTTCGTTGATCGCGTCCTTGAGCGTATTGGCGACCTCTTCACTTTCAGGATCGTTTTCCATCATGTCCCGCATTCGCGACTGAATGCGATCGAGTTCGCCAGCCAGGTTCGTTTGCTCTTCGGCCATCTGCTTCAGGTCGGCACGATCCTCCGGCGACATCCGTTCGACATCTTGGCCGAGCGTTTCAGTCTGCTTCGCTTCGGTTCGCTTCTCGAGATCTTTCTGACGATTGGCCAGGTCACGCACATCCATCGCGAAGCGTCGGAACGTATCCCACTTGTTCAGGTCGTTCTGCCAATCTTGCAATTGCCCGGCGACCTTCTCTTGCCGCTTGCCAATCTCATCGAGCTGCTGCTTGGTGCGCTGGGCATTCTGCTTTTTCGTTTCGGCAGAAGCCTCACCGGTCGGCGTTGATTCCATCGGCTGGTCGGACGATTCTTCGCCGGAAGCAGGACTCTCTTCATTGTCTTCCGTGCTGCTGCCTTCGGGCTTGGCATCTTCCTCCTCAGGCTTCCCTTCGGTTGGCTTTTCGCCGGCCTCGGAACCATCCGAATTTTCTTGCGGTTTCTCATCGGCATTGTTCTCGCCAGTCTGCTCGCCCATGTCCGTTTCCGACGGCTTGTTGCTACCGCTCGGCTGGTTGGCAGACTCCACACCGCGCGGTGTTTGACGTCGAAGCTGAGTGATCTCCGATTCGATCGGGGTCAATTCCGCATCCGCGATTGACTCGATCTTTTCCTTGAGGTCTTGCAATATCTCCGAAGCATCGTGGTCGGTCTGGCGATTCTGCTTCAACTCATCCAGGAGTTCATCAATCAGTTTGGCGGCACTATCACGGCCGGTGACTAGTTTCTCGCGAACGTTCTTTTGGTTCTGTTCGCTGTTTTGCAGGTTGGCAAGTTCAGCCGGCCCCAGCTGAGAGCCTTCTTCTAACTTGATTTCAACGCTACGCGTCTGCTGCCGGGCATCTTGCTGCAATCGGCGAGCCTCGGCGATCTTGGAAATAATCTCACGCTGCTGCCGATTCACCCGCTGATCGAGTTGTTCTTCGGAGATGATCGTGATGATCCGCGGCAAGCTCGTCCCGGTTTGTGGCCGGTAGTCGTTGGCGGCAATGGTCATTTCCAGAATCGTACCCGGCGTCAAGCCCTCAAGCTCAGAAAAGTCGAGAGAGTGCGTGATCTCTAGATCTTCCGAGAGCCCCATCGCCAGGTTACTGGGAGCAGATTCGAAGGGACGCTCCTCTGGGCCAGTAAACAGAGACTGCTCAATCAGGACCGAATCGTCGGCCTGCTTCTTGACGACCAGCTTCACGTCTTGTGTCTGCAGGTCATCGCGAACGGCAGCCGAAAGTTCCAATAGGGCCGAAGGGGTAAGCGACATATTACGATCAGGCTGAACCCAGGACACAATCGGCGCTTTATCGGGAATCACACGTACCGGGAAGCGTCGTCCTTCGGCTTTCTTCAGACCAGACTCGACCGTCACTTCAATCCAGTAACTTCCACTGGCCGCCAGTACCGGCCCCTTGGCAGGCTCGCCCTCGGCACCTTCCTGCGGGGTCGAGAAGCTGTAGCCATCTTCGCCTATCACCAGGGGAAAAACTTCCGACTTGCCGGCGGTCTCGAAGACGAATTCGGCCTGGGTGATCTTCTGATCGACCTTGCCATACAACTGCGCGGTCGTGCCTTGCAAAGCGATGATCGAACGTGGCGACTGGCTGGGCAGCCAACGCGTATAGTCAGGCGGGACCAACGTAACTTGCACGTCCGAGAACTTCGGCGGTTTGACCACTTCGACCGCGTGCCACGTCATCGTATCGTCGTCGCCACCTTCGACGCGAAACTCGAAGGCTCGCTGAATGCCGTCCAACTGGTAAACCATTCGGTTGGCTTCCAGATCGAGCTGCATGGGGTGCGTCATCGGCCGGCCATCAGCTTCGTAACGAACTTGCAGTTCGACCATCTCGGGCAGGTTGCGATTGAGGTCTTCCACCTCGATCACTGCGCGGCCTCCCAGGGGAACCACCTTCGGCGGATCCACCAAGGCCAGATTATTTTGCCGCGGCCACTCGATGGACTTCCACGGCATCGCTAAACGCGAAACGGCCGTGCCGAATTGCTGTGGGGAAAAGAGCAAGACCGACAAGGTGACGAAAATAACACCACCCAGGGCATACAGTGCCTTGGTGGCCAGATGGCGATTGAGTGCGACCGACAAGTCCGTATAGGTCAGCGTGTCCGCCATCTCGCTAATGTGCTTACGGCGGAAGTAAATCGAACTTCCGGCGGCATCCTGTTCGTCTTGCTCCAGGAAGAACAAGGCGCTCGATATCTTGTCACGCAGTTCGGGAAAGAACTGCTCGATCCGCTGGGCAATCTGCTGCAGCGACGGCGACCAATTCCAGGCCGGGACCATCCACCAGATGACCGCGAACACCAATCCACCGAGCGTTATCAGCGACAGAAACCAACGCGTTCCGATATCGTCTTGCCGCAACAGATAGTCGAACAGGGCCATTCCCAGAAGCAGCAGCATCCCGGCGGCCAGCCCCCACGCCGTACCACGCAGACGAACCCGCCGCATCGCGCCGCGACGTGCTTCTTCGACCCGCTGCACCACCAGGTGATGCACGGGCCGGGTGTTCGATTTTTGTGCGTCGGATGCCATCCGTACTATCCTCGGGAAAAACTAAACCAGGCCCATACGTTTTCGCAGAACCCACTCACCAATTAATAGTGTGACGAACAACAGGGCAAGTTTCCAGGAATTCCATAGCGGCTCGGGGGGCAAGGTCTGAATTCTTACCTGTCGTCCTCGTGGTAGGGCTTCTAACAACGAGTCCGCCTCCAAAAACGAAAAATACTGTCCTCGCGTCGACGAGGCCGTCTGGCGGAGCTCGGTGAGATCCATATCCAAGCGGGTCATTTCTCCCGCAACCGGCTCGACGGTGAACTGCGTTGACGGGGGTTCGGTCTCACCGGAATCGCCTCGCAAAAGAGGCTGCACGATCCACAGTCGATGGTCGCCGGCAGTAAGCCCTGGAATGGTGGCTTCAAATAAATCTCGGTTGCCGGCTACCCGCGACATGGTAATCGTTCGCGTCCTTCCGTCCGGTTTCTCAAGCGTCAACTGAACGCCATCGTCTTCGGGTGGTGCTTCACTCTCGTCGAAGAAACGCACCCGGGCGGTTGCCGATTCGCCGGTGCGATAGGTCGAACGATCGACCGTGATCTCGACCGATCCATCCGAGTCTAGCAGGCTGGAACGGGCCAGGTAACGAATCGTCTGCATCCAGAATTCATCGTGATAGTCCCACCGCCACAGATCATCGCTTCCCAGGAACATGACCTTGCCACGGCCAACAAACTGCTGCGTTAGCAGCGGTTGCTTCGATCCATCCGGACGCGACGCCGTGGCCAGTGTTTGGGCCCCAGGCTTGAGGTGCTCGATCGGAACGTGCCAGTAAACCTGGTTCATGCCCCGCCATGCGGCGATGGTGTCGGCAGGCATTTCGGTAACCTGCAGCGGCAACGTGTTCAGACCCAAGTCGGACAGTTCAACCGGGACCGGCTGGGTGTACGCCTGATCGGGATCCGACCGCCGAACATCATCCAGCGAAAACGGAAGCAGAGCAGCCAGCGGCGTCGAGCGGTAGTCCCACGGTAAGTAACTCTGCCCACCGACAAAGATCAAGCCGCCACCTTTGACCTGCACAAAATCTTGCAGATTCTGCAGTTGTTCGCGACTGAGAAACGCCGGATTGACATCCCCCATGATGACGACATCGTAGTCGAACAGTTCTTCGCGTGTCCCCGGAAACGCTACCTCGGCGGTCTCGTCCTGGTCGGCGTACGACTGATCAGCGTCTTGCAGAATGGTGGTCAGCTCGAACGCTTTCTCATCGGCCCCTGACACCGGGCTGCGTTTCAACTGCCGCTCGAGGAGCATCTTCAGAAAGCGGAACTGAAACCGCGGATAGGCCTGGACGTACAGCACGCGAATGGTCGCGTCGAGCACTTTCACTTTGCGCGTCACCGAGAAGTTATCGTCCGGCGTATTGCCCCCTTCCAGCTCGGCTTGAACCACGTAGTCGAACTCGCCCACCTTTTCCGGGCGGAATTGCAAGCGAATCTCGCGCGTGACGCGTTCGGCCGGCAGGGTCACGTTCTGCTCGTCGAGTGTAAGCGTAGGGTTCTCTCGGTCGGCAACCGAAAGTCGAACCGACTCTCCAGACATACCTTGAGCCGAAAGACGCACCACAAAGGTGAGTGTATCACCCACAAACGCAATCGGGTCGACGACCACTTCTTCAATCCGCAGGTCGCGTGAAAGTTGCTGGCTACCGATCCCGATCGGGAAGATCGGCACACCACGCAGCGCGGCTTGCTGGGCACCTTCGGACAGGCTCGGCCCTTCGATCGTCACGCCGTCACTTAACAGGACGATGGCGGCGGTCGGCCGGCCACGTTGTTGTTCCAAGATTTGTGACAAGCTGGTACCGAGTCGGCTGACCTGGCCATCGGGCGTCGCCGTTCGCAGCGTCTGAGTGAACTGGTCGTCGGGGATAGTCAGGGCCCGACCAGATTCTCCCATCCAATAAGTTCGTACGTTATAGCGATCGCGAAGCTTGGCCATCAGCGATTCGTTATTTTCCAGAAGCAGCGTGCGGGCCTGATTCCAGCGGGTCGGCTCGCCCAGGTTGGCGGCTTCCACACGGGAACGAATCAGCGACTCGTCACCTGGCGCGAATGTATCGAGGTGCGACATACTCTCGGTATCGTCAACCGCAATCACCAAGTCCGGGGCGTCAGTCTGAAATGGCTGCTGCTGAAGACCATACAGCATGAACAGCACAATACCGATCAGCGTGAGCCGGGCTGCCAACAGCGCTGCCCACTTGGGGATAGCCCTCTGGATGTTTTCTTTGTGGTAGATCCAGCCGAAGAAAAGAACCGCTGCGATAACCAACGCCAGCGTGATCCAGGCGGCCCACGGAGGTGCCCACTGCAAGGTCACTTCCATGGTGGAATCGGTGGCCGGACTTTCATCCGCCAAGGTCCACCGAACGAATTGTCGCCATGCGTCGTTCATCGTGCGGCGGCCCCAAATCGATAGGCCAGGAAACTCTCAAAAAACAACAATCCCATCACGAGCACTAACGCGTAGCGGAAGAGTTCCACCGAAGCCGGTACGGCTGCCATCTGACCGCCGGAGGCCGGGTCGAATCCACGGTCACCTGGCTGGAGCGATGGCGGCACGTTCTCCATCGAGACCCGGCTCAAATCACTTTCGCGGGTATCGGCGTTAACGGCGAATTCAACCTTTTCGGTCGCCCTATCAGAAAGTGACTTCGAGCGATAAATGCCAACCTTATCGGTTCCGTCAAACGCCCAGAACAAGCGATCATCACGGGCCACCGCTTCGATCCGGCTCGATTGATCATCCGGCAAAATCACCTCGATGAGGTTCGCACCAGGGTCTCCTTCGATGACACCTTCAAAGACGTCGCCGAGCTCGCGATTACGGCGATCGAACTGCGAAGCGACGGCCAGCGAGAGAGACTCTTGCACCAACGGTGGGAAGCTTGGCCAAGTCGGAAAAACTGTCCAAGCAGCCGGCGGATCGAGCGAACGATCGACCGAGTCGGTACTGGCCGGCAGGCAGAAAACAATCACGTTGCCCCCAAGTCGAGTCGCGACGGCATCTTCCTTATCTTGCGAAAGCGTTTGATAACGCGACGTCACAATCGCGGGATCGCCGGTACCAAACCAGAGGGCCGTTTGTGCCGTGGAGTCTTCGCTGGTGGTGACCTTGAAGTAATTCCACACAGGGGTCGTTAGCAGGCCGCCAGCTTGCTGTCCGCGAAACGACTCCAGCAGTGGACTCTCATACTGTCGGGGATCTAAAAAGTACTCGCCGCGCGGGGTCGGTCCATCGAGCTTGATATCGATTAGCGACGACGCAGTATCATCCCCTTTGGCCAAGGCTGCGTTGTAGCTGGCCGCTTGCACCCGGTCGCCCAGGAACAACACGAGTCCGCCGCCGCGTTGGACAAACGTGCGAAGAATGGCGGCCTCGTCCGGAGCGATCTGAGCCACGTTGGACAGGTAGACGGCATCGTAGGACAGCAGGTCGATATCCATCAGTGCCGAAGCACTCATCGTCTCGACCTTGACGGGCGACTGGATCGAATCCGACGGATCGAGGGCCAGCTTCAAAAACTTGAGCGAAGGAACGTCGTCGGCCAAACACAAGATCCGCAACTGCGGCTTTACTTCCACCACAATAAAGCGACGGTTATCAGTCGCCAGCAGGTCGTCCTCTAATCGAAACTCGATCGCATGGGTACCAGGCTGGGTGAAGACCGTATTCATTTCGACCGATACCACCTGATTGTCAACGAACGGCACCACCTTCTGTGAGACGAGCCGACCATCGACGAGCATCTGTACGACCTGGCTGGGAAGTTGCGAGGCGTTGTCGCACGAAAGATCAACTCGAAACCGAGCCGACTGGTTTGGCGTTAGATAAGGCGTAAGCTGCGTCGCCCCGATGATCGCACTGTTGGTTGTTTGCGGCTGACCGACATCGAATGTCTGCATGACCGCCAGCTCTTCGATCTTGGCCAGTACCTGTTCGTTAGTTTGCGAAGCGGCCTCTTTCCAAGTCACATCGCCGTAGTCGGTCAGAATGCAGACCTGGGCACGACGAAGTCGAGGGAAGTCCCGGGCTGCCATTCGTAGTGTTCCTTCGATTTCCGCCAGGGCAAGATCAAGCGCCGCGACGCCAGGGTCGATCTCGATCTGCTCGAGTTCCCGCAGCACGTCGTTCGGGTCGAACGCTGGTTCGGAAATGATTCCTTTGGCCGTGCGGCCCATCGCCAGCAGCGTGAACCCATCTCCTTCGCCAGCTTCGTTGACGATTCGACGAGCCAGTTCCTTGGCCTGATCGAGGCGAGTCTGACCTTCTTCGCCGTAAGCCATGCTGTACGACTGATCGATCACTAAAACGGTATGTGTGGCCGAGCCGGGACCGCCAAAGCCACTGATGCCTGAGCCACCGGTGCAAGAGATATCGGCCAAAGCGATCGCGAAAAACAACAGAATCGCACAGCGAACCAACAGCAATAGCAACTGTTCGACTTGAATGCGGCGACGATTCTTCTTCATCGCAGCCAACAGAAACTTCATCGCGGCCCAATCCGTTTCGCGATAGCGACGACGATTCCACAGATGAATGAGAATCGGCGCCACGGCGGCCAATCCCCATAACAGCATCGTCGCACTGGAAAAAGCGAATGGATTCACAGGGTTAACAAGCGTTTCGTTAAAGTGGGCTACACAAGCCGGGCATTGCGGTGATTGAAAAAGTTACGAAGCACGGCGTCGAAAGGTTGGTCGGTACGGATCTGGACGAAATCCATCTGGTTCGCCAAAGACTGGCTGCGAAGGTCATTGACGAAAGCCTCGATCTCTTCGCGATACGCTTTGCGAACGGAAATAGGATCGGCCAACAACTCGGGAAATGCCTCCAGTCCGTTGAACATAGTGGGACGATCAAAGGGAAAATCGAGTTCCGCTGGGTCGAGCACCTGCATCAAAATGATGTCGTGCTTGCGAAACCGCAGATGCTTCAGACCGGCCATGATCGACTCGACATCGTCGAAGAAGTCACTGAGCACGATCACTAAGCCTCGACGACTCAGCCGGCCTGATAGTTCGTGCAAAAGGGGGCCAATCTGTGTTTTCTCTTTCGATTCGACGGTTTGCAGTACGTCGATGACTTGCTGCAGTTGCACAGGACTTCCACTGGGGGATACCAGCGAACGAACCTGATCGTCGAACGTAACCAGCCCGACGGCGTCTTGCTGCTGCAAAATTAACCAGGCCAGCGTCGCCCCAATACACTGGGCATACTCAAGCTTGCTCATCGCGGCATCGGGACTCTTGTAGCGCATGCTTTCGCTGACATCGACCACAAGGTTACAGATCAAATTCGTTTCGTCTTCGAACTGCTTGATGTAGTACTTGTCAGTTCGGCCGAGGACTTTCCAGTCGAGGTAGCGCAGATCATCCCCGGGCGCGTAGTCGCGATGCTCGGCGAACTCAATCGAGAACCCGCGGTGCGGGCTACGATGCGAGCCGGCGATCAGCCCTTCCACGATATGCTTTGCCCGCAGCCGCAGCCCCTGGACTTTAGCCAGCGTCTGAGGATCTAAAAGCGTCGACAAATTGCTGGTCCTCTACCGTGGTGGGAATGTTTTCCAAAAGCTGCTGAACGACATGATCGGTCGTGATGCCCTCCGCGTCGGCGTTGAAGCTCGTTCGAATGCGGTGCCGCAGTACCGGCAGCGCCACGGCTTTCACGTCGTCGGTGGTAGCGAACTCGCGACCTTGCAAAATGGCTCGTGCTTTCGCGCCAAGCACCAGGAACTGGCTGGCCCGCGGACCGGCACCCCATTGGATGTACGGCTCCATCTTCGACGGAATGTCGTTGCCGCGACGTGTCATGCGGACCAGACGAATTGCGTACTGGGCCACCGGATCCGCTACCGGCACACGCCGCACGACCTGAGCAAGCTGAATGATTTCTTCGCCAGTCAGTAGCGGCGAAATCTCCGTATTAACATCGGCGGTCGTGCGTTTGACGATCTCCAGTTCTTCCAGTTCGGAAGGGTAGTCAATCCGCACGTTGAACATGAATCGGTCAAGCTGCGCTTCCGGCAGCGGGTAGGTACCTTCCTGCTCGATCGGGTTTTGCGTGGCGAGCACGAAGAACGGCTTGGGCAACGCATGCTTCGAGCCACCGGCAGTGACCTGCTTCTCCTGCATCGACTCGAGCAAAGCGGCCTGAGTCTTGGGAGGCGTTCGGTTGATTTCGTCCGCCAGGATCACATTACTGAAGATCGGACCGGGAACGAAGCGGTAGGCTCGTTCCCCGGTGCTGCGATTCTCTTGAATGATTTCCGTGCCAGTGATATCCGACGGCATCAGGTCAGGCGTGAACTGAATACGGTTGAACTCCAGGTGCAACGCGCTGGCCAAAGAACGGACCATCAACGTTTTCGCCAGCCCTGGCACCCCTTCCAGCAGACAGTGACCGCCTGCAAACAGGGCGATCAGAAGCTGCTCGACTACTTCTTCCTGACCGACAATCACGCGGCCAATTTCGCGTTGCAGAAGTTCATACGCCTCGGCCAGTCTGGCGGCTGCGGCGGCATCATTTTCGCTCGTCATTCGATCGTTGTCCGTAGGAAGTCAATTGCGGAAATGGATTACGTGACGCGTAACGGTTCGTTGTGCTTAGTTGGATTCGTTTGTGGAAGAGGCGTCGGGAGGTTCTAGCAGGGGCGATGGCGAATAAACCGTCAAACGGCTAGGAGAAGCAACGATCATCTGCCCTCCGGCTACGACGACATTGCCACCTTCTTCCCCGTATTGCAGCAGATCGACTGGCAACGCGGCTTCTTTCACGCTGCCGCTCGAATCAAGCTGCGTTGCAAGGCGGAAGATCTTGTCGCGAGTCGGCCAGTACACTTGGTCACCGACCAGCGCCGGACGGCCGTATCCTCGATCGCGGAACATTTGATCTACGTTGGGGAACTCGGCCCGAATCTTGCCGGAATATAGGTGAACCCAGAACAGTTGTTCGCCACTGACCAGGACATCATCCTTGGTCGCACCCACCAGGTGCAGCGGATCGAGACCGCCGGGGACCGTTTGCCAGACTAACTGCCCCGTTGCCGCATCAAGGGCCAACAGACGCTCGCAGTCAAGCGGCATAGTGACTACGAGCCCGCGGGTAACAATGCATGGGTTGACGTTGCGCTGTACCAGCGAGTGTGCCATTTCAAGCTTATCGGGAATCAAGCCCCGGCGTGGATAACGCGTGAGCCACAGCATTTCGCCGCGATCAGCCTGGAGTGCAGCGATCACGCCATGATTGGTGTTGTAATACAGGACGCCATCTTTGAGCGTCAGCAAGTTGTGCGAACGAAAGCCATACTCTCCGCCGGCGACCAGACCACTTCCGTAGGGCTGTGTCAGGCAGATCGTTCGCCGCCACAACATCTGCGAAGTCGTCCAGTCGAAGCATGCCACGGCAGACTCGTCTCGAACGCCTGACTTGATCATCCCGCAGTAAAGACGGTTTCCCTGGATGATCGCCGTGCCTTCGAATGACCAAGGACCGGAAAGCTCGGTCACTGGAGGTATCCGCGCTTCGAGCTTGCCTTCCTTCCGCATGTCGAACACGACCATGTCGGCCGGGTCTTGAAACTGCGACTGGACGTAGGGAACACCGATCGCGGTCGTTCCGATCCGTGCGACGAGTTTCCTGTCGTCGGACGAGAGCGTGAAGCGATCGGGGCCCAGGGCATGAATCAGTTTCAGCGACATGGCCGACAGGGGTGAACCACGTCGACGACCACGCATATTAAAATCGAAATCGAGTCGACGACCGCCGGTATGGAACGCACCGTAATCGAGTTCATCTCGATCAAAGAACTGGGAGCCCTCGGTCGGAAACGCAGGCAGGCCGCTATCGAGCTGGAACGCACGTACTCGCTCTTCATCCGCGACGATGACATTGCCATCCATTACCGCGGGAAACGTACTGAGGAGTGCATCGGACGATTCAGCCACCAATGGAATACGTTGCAGTTCCCGATCTTCGCCAAAGCCGTTTCGGCCTCCGACACGCGACAACGATTGAGTCTCGAGCGAGACGCTCCAGTTCGGTTTGAACGTCTTGGCCCGCTCCGGCAATTCGGCCTTGGCGGTGCGAGCGTAGGAGCCTGCATAGGTTGGCCAGGTATTCGCGTGTCGCGAAGCATGCTCGCCAGGTGACGAGGCTACCAGCTTGGTCAGGAACTGGGCATAGTTAACGTCACGCCCTCCCAGATACCCCTGGGCATCGGGATGGAGTTGCCGCAACAGTTCCAGTTCGACGGCAGCACGATCGCTGCTCCCTTCCAGCCACGATGCCAGGCAAAGTCGAGCCCAGACGGCGGCCGGATCGACATCGCTATCGGCGGTGGTCGCCAGCGAACTCGATGCCTGGTTCTCGTCTAATAAGCTTTCGATGTAATCGAGGTGCTTTCCCCAGTCGACACCATCGACGGCAACCCAGATTGGCTGCCCCGGCATGGCCAGCAAAACACCTTCCGGATCTTCTGGCGTCCGATAACGGGGAGAGATGCGTTCCCAGGCAGTGCGGGCTTCGTTAAAGCGACCTTGTTCGAGAAGGAGATCTCCCATGTGCAGCAGCGCCTCGTCGGCGTGCTTGCTGAGAAAGTAGGTATTGATCGCAGCAGAGAGCTGGGCCGGATCGCGGGAGGCTATCGCGGCGTCGAGATCTTGCTTGGCCAACGAATCGATGCGTGTGCGGTAGACCTCGAGGAACTCGGGCATCTGCCGAGAATACTCGGAGATGCGGCGACGCAGATACGTCTTCAGTTCGACGTAGTAGACATACTCACTTCCCAGGTCGACCTGGTCGCTTCCCTGGACAATGAGTTCGTCACCATGACCACTGATAAGCCGTTCCAGGGTGTCGATCGCATCCTGCCACTTTTGTTGTTGCAGTTGCTGATCGACCTGGGCCAGCAGGTTCTTGGTGTCGTTTTTGGTTTCAGGTAGTTCGACCGTCAGCGAGAACTCAGCCCGGGCAAATACATCCTGAGCCTGGCCCAAGGCTTGAGTCGCGCCCAGGAGCAAGAGGGGAAGGACCCAAACAAGTCCTGCAGATCGCGATGTCAGCGTTGGCCTAGATCTCATGCACTCGCTATTCCTGACGATAATTGCCTTCCGCATACAGTATAGAAGCCGCCACTGCCCCGGAAAAGCAAAGCGTCAGCCTGGAACTTGCGATTCCACCAACTATTGGGGGAAAGGGTCCGATTAAGCTGGCTGTTTCGTCAAGAAAAGACGCGAAGAAACCCGGCGAACTAGTCAAACGCAGGGGGCTGGGTCGGAATCCCCTGCTTCGCTTTTTTCAGCGCAATATCGGTCAACTCATCAGCGGACAGTTCTTTTCGCTCGGCCGCTGGTCTGCGCAGGTAGCACACCACGATGTAAAGGAAAAAGCCTCCCAGCAGCACGTAGGGAACGATCATCATGAACAGGATGCTGAATGCGTACGCGCTCACGTAGTTGTCGCTCAAGCCATCTTTGCACGTCGGACACGCCCAAGCCCACGAAGGGGCCCCGAGCACCAACAGTAGTGCTGCGGCGCAGTTCAACTTGGCGAAGATGGCTTTCAGGGCGTTCATAATCCTAGGTTGCGGCCTCTGGAGGAAAGAACTGATACAAACAAAGATAAACTAAGACGCCGGTAATGGAAACATAAAGCCAGATCGGAAAGGTCCATTTGGCAATCTTGCGGTGGGCTTCGCGGCGATCCTTGAGGCCCAGATAAATGGTAATGACCGCCAAAAAGGGCACAACCGCAGCCAGCACCACGTGGCTAAGCAGCATGATGTAATAGCTGTATCGAATCCAAGCAGCCGGATAATCAGGGAACGTCTTGCTGTGCCCTTCCATCAAGGCGTGATACACCAGGTAGCACACCAGAAAGACCACCGATACGCCGAAGCAGCCCAGCATCGTCCATTTGTGCGCATCGACTTTACCCAGCTTGATCAGCACAAAGCCGACCACCAACAGCAGGGTCGCCAGGCCGTTGAGCGATGCATTCACATGGGGTAAGAGCGTTACCAAATCCACACGTTAGTCCTTCTTCTCGGTTTCACTTGGGGCAGCTTCGTCCTTGGCCGGCGGAAGCATTTCATCCAGCGTCTTGTGCAGCGACTCCATCTGATCTTTCTGGCTGGTGCGGAACGAGTCGATCACCTTGCCATCAGGCCCCACCAGAAAAACGCGATCGCTGTGATACTGCGGTTCGACTTTGATATCAAAGAAGTCGCTGCCGATCTTCTGGATATAGTCGAACTCGCCGGTACAGAAGTACCAGCGATCGGGATCGGCCTGGAAGCGTTCGGCATATCCAGCCAATGCTGCCGGGGTATCGTTATCGGGGTCGCAGGTGATGCTGACCAGTTTCAAGCCACGATCTTTGAATTCGTTTCGCAGCCGAGCCTTCTCCATGTTCTGCATGATGCAGCTGCCGGGGCACGACGTATAGAAGAAGCTGCCCAGCCAGATATCTCCTTCGAGCGACTCACTATTAAATGGCTGATCCAGACTATCGGTCAGCTGAAAGCTATCCATCGTCTGCTTGCGAGGTTCTTCCTTTTCTGCGACTTCCTCTTCGGTCGCTTTCTTATCATAAGGCTCAGCCAACAGTTCCTTCAGCATCTTCTTCGCACGCAAAAAGTCCGTGGAATCGGTCGCACGGAAAGTCCCGCGAAGCTTGCCGGCTTTGTCGATGACCATCAGGCGGTCACTGTGCGTTTGTGTCTCGAAGGCAACCTGAAACGATCCTTCGGTGATCTGCTTCAGCTGCTCCATATCACCAGTCAAAAAAGTCCATACGCCAGGCTTCGCTTGAAATGACTCCGCATACTGACGCAAAACGGCCGGCGTGTCGTTATCGGGATCGCAGGTGATACTAACGAACTTGATGCCTTCGTCGGCGAACTCTTCCTGCAGGATCGCGATCTGCTGGTTTTGCATCTTGCAGATCGAAGGACACGCGGTGAAGAAGAAGCTGGCAATCCAGACGTCTCCATCCAAAGATGCCGTATCGAATGTCTCTTCCTGGGCCGACATCAGCTCGAACGGGGCGATCTCACGGTTCAGCTCGACCTCGGGTCCCTCAGTTGCGTGATCGTCAATCGGCATGCTACCGCCGCTGGGGCCACGATTGAGTGCTGCCCAGAACATCGTCAGTCCCAACAGGATCAACAGCACGGCAGAAACGAAAATTCCGGTGGTGGGTTTCATATCCAATCTCCTCGCCTTGTTTTCCCTGCCGCACGGCAGGCCAAGGCGAACATGACGATGGCAAATAGTATGGTAATCGTTACGCCAAGGCCTACGCCGGGCAACCAAAATTGCCCAGTCGTCTCCCCACCCAAAAAGCTTGGCGCGGTTTCCGCATGCAGGATTTGTCGGATGGCCCCCAGTGCATAGGTAACCGGATTGAGCGTCATCACCCAACTCAAAACCCACTGCCCGATCGACGACGTATTGGTGGGAATGGGAAAGAACGCCCCGGACAAAAGCCACATGGGCATCAGCAGCAAATTCATCACAGCGTGAAACCCCTGCGTCGAGTCCATCCGCCACGCCAGCCAGAACCCCAGCGACGTCAGCCCAATACCGACGACCACCAAAAGTCCAAAAATGGAGACCAACTGCACGGCATTCATATGAATACCGACGAAGTAGCCCAACAAGAGAAAGATCATCGCCTGCCCTACGGCGAGAATCGTTCCGCCGAGCACCTTACCCAGCACCATCGACCACCGCGGGATGGGCGAAACGAGCACCGATTGCAGGAAGCCTTCGTTGCGGTCTTCGATGATCGAAATCGTTGCGAAGATCGCTGTGAACAGCACAATCAGCAGCAAGGTGCCTGGGAAGAAATAAACGGTGAAGCTTTCGTCCGTGCCCCCCTGCCCTGATGTCCGAAAGACGCCCGTTAGCCCGGTACCAAACAGAAGCCAGAAAATAATCGGCTGGCCTATCGCCCCAACAATGCGGTTCCGCTGCCGCAGAAACCGTACGATCTCGCGGCGGCAGAGCGACCAGGCGGCGGCCAATGGGTTGGGGCTGGCAATCGCTTCGGAGGTCATGGGGTTACCTCCTCGGTAAACTGCCGACCAGTCATCGCGATAAAGACATCTTCCAGCGAAGGCTTGGCAAGCGTGATCGCATCGACCAGTTCGCTGGCCGTTTGCATGATCGAACGGATCGTGGCGGGGCCGTCTTCGGTTTCCAGACGCACCAGTTCGCTGACCTCGCTGGCATTCAATTGCAACTCGTCGTGCAGTTTTCGAATGAGTGCTTCGGGCTGACGCGAACGAATGGTGATCGTATCGCCGCCGATTTTATCCTTCAGGGCATCCGGTGTATCGAGCGCGACCAGCTTGCCTTGATCGAGGATAGCAATCCGATCGGCCTTCTCCGCTTCTTCTAAGAGATGCGAGGTAAGAATGACCGTGACGCCTTGGTCGGTTCGCAGGAATTCCAGGTAACGCCACATCGCTTGACGGGCAGCCGGATCGAGTCCCGTGCTGGGCTCGTCCAGCAGCAAGATCTTTGGCGAATGCAACATTCCCTTGGCCAGTTCGACACGTCGTCGCAGACCTCCGGAAAGGTCCTCAACGATGTCCTTCTGGCGATCTTCTAGTTCCAGCTTGTTCAGCAGCAAGGCAGTTCGCTCGGTGAGCGCGGCCCCGGTAATTCCGTACAGAGCGGCCTGCTGGTGGATGTTTTCCAGGACGGTCAGCTTTTTATCGAGACTGGGCATCTGAAAGACGACCCCAATCTGCTGGCGAACCTGGTGCTGATGCGAACGCACCCCATTACCCAGGATGCTGATATCGCCGTGAGCGAGTGGCATCAACGTGGAAAGCAGCCGAAACAAGGTCGACTTGCCGCCCCCATTGGGACCGAGAAAGACGAAGATCTCGCCCGGGTCGATCGATAGCGTGACATCGACCAGCGCTTGCCGCTTTCCATAAAAATGGGAAACGTTTTCGATGGATACGGCGCGCGGGGCAATCATTCGCAGTTCAACTTAATGAGCAGCCGGGGCCTGATCCAGCGCGGCGGCATCGTCGACATGGACATGGGGCACCGGAGCGTGCAGCCAACGGCTTTGCGAGTACTTTTCGGTTCGCATGCCGATATCCGGAATCAGCATACAAGCCAGGAAGATGGCCATCATGCCAGCGGGAACGGTCAGCACCCACTTCCAGTTGGCTTCCCACAAAAGGTGCATGAAGAACAACATGACCAGCAAGGCCTTGCCGCACGAGACGGCCATCATGAAGGCCATGCTCACGTGGGGCGGAATGGCCGTATCCCACCAATCGAAATAGGTCAGAAACGAGCACATCGTCAGCAGGCACAAAGCCACAAAGACCACCCAGTACTTGGTGTTACCGGTCGAAGCATGCAGCTCTTCGTCGTTGTGCAAATGATGCTCGTGCGCCGGTGGATGTGTATTCGGTTCGCTCACGGATTCACTTCTTTAAAACAGGTACAACAGCGGGAAGAGGAAAATCCACACCAGGTCGACGAAGTGCCAATACAGGCCTGCGTTTTCCAGGTAGTGCGACTTGCTGACATCCAGCGTGCTGAAAATTACCAGGGCGAAAATGATCAAACCCACCACCACGTGCAAGGCGTGAAAGCCAGTCAGCAGGAAATAGGTGCTGGCCCACATGTTGCCGCTCGGAAGGACGAAGGGAAGCTTCATCCATTCCATTTCGTGCCCAATACCATGGTTCAGCAGGTGGGCATCATCGGCAAGTAGCAGATTGAGAAAAGCAGTCCGCTCACGCAACGGCTTGGCATCTTGCTCGAGCTTGGCCAGCTCTTGCATAAGCCCGCCCAGTTCGACACGCATTTCACGCAGTTCGTCCTCGGAAGGTCCTTCTTCCCCTTCCGCGGGCGGCTTGAGCTTTTCGGAAAGTTCCGTCTTACGGGCTTCCTTGGTTTTCAGATCGTCTTCGACCTTGGCCAAAGGCCCGGCAATCGACTCTTTTTCGTTTCGCAGCCGCGTGGCCTGGTAGTCGGACACTTCGTGATGCTGCACCGCATAGGCGAGTGACTCGAGAATGGCGTGGGCTTCGATCGGGTTCTCGGTGTTGGTGGCCGTTCGTGCGGCGTAAGCAACGCCACCAGTCAGCATCGTATCGATGAAGTCGACCTTGGTCACTCCTTCGAGAACTTCCTCTTCCTTCTGTTCTTCCGAGAGTTCCGATTTGAGGTTTTCGAGCCGCACCTTGAGCGCCGACACGTAGTAAACGTCTGGCTGATCATACAGCCGACGACCTTCTTTGGTCGGGAAAATACCGTGGGCGAACTTTTCTTTGTATTCGTACGCTTTCACACCTAGAAAGACGCAGCCCAGAACGAACGTGACCAGCAGCCACTTCTTAGCCGAACCGCTTTGATTCTTACGGGCAGCTTCCAGGCTGAGCACGATCGACAAGCTGCTACAGATCAGCACAAACGTATTGAACGCACCGATCGGCTCGCTCAGGTAGACGTCGTGCGGTGTCGGCCAACTACCAGACGGAGCACCGAACCGCAGCACCACGTACGCGCCGATCAGGCCGGCGAAGAACATGATTTCTGTCGATAAAAACAGCCACAAGCAAAGCTTGCCTAGCGAAAGCGGCAGCGCCGGGTGGTATTCCAGCTCGATGTGACCGTGATGATCTTCACTATGAGAATCGGACATGCGGGGTCAGTCTACTTGAGGTTCTTTTTTCCGTTAGACACTGCTGGGCAAAATGACCAGCAAAGCCAGTTGGCAGGGCAAATAGATCAACGAGGCAAATAACAACTGCCGGGCGGTCTTGTCGTCTCGCGATGTGAAAAAACGCCACGAGGCAACCAACATGAACACGCCACCAAGCAAGGAAAGGAGCATGTAGAAAACATTGGGCATCGCAGCCTGGCCGATGCCTGGAACCACGCTGACCAGCAGCAGGGCCATCGCTCCGGAAACGGCTTGAATGCCTGCCTTGGTTCCGCTGTTATCGACAACGGACCACATCTTCATGCCGCCTTGGGCATAGTCTTCACGATACAGCCAGGCGATCGCCATGAAGTGCGGGAACTGCCAGAAGAACAAGATCGCAAACAGAGCGACAGCCTTCAGATCCAGCACGGGGTTCACGGCCAGCCAGCCCATCAGCATCGGCAACGCGCCAGCGATCGCACCGACGGTTGTGTTCCATGGCGTGACCTGCTTCATGGGCGTGTAGATGAATACATACAGGATCCAAGTCAGCGCCCCGATCAGTGCCGGCATAACACCCACGGTCGCGAGCAGATACGAGATACCAACCGAACCCAACAGCGTGCCGAACAAAGCGCTCGAGTAACGCGACAAGCGACCGCTGGGAATGGGACGCTGGGAGGTGCGGTTCATGCGGCGATCGACGTGAACTTCCAGGCACTGGTTCCAAACGCAGCTACTGGCGGCCACCAAGGCGGTGCCAACGATCACGTGAATCAGGCGGGCCACGTCAGGCTGACCGTTGCTTGCGCAGTAAGCGGCAATCGCGACGCATACCAACAAAAGGACGGCGATCTTGGGCTTGGTAAGCTCGAGATAGTCGCTCAATTGCTGCTTTACGCGTGCTTTGCGATCGGTCAACGTGGCAGGACCACTACTCATGCCATCACCTCTTTGCCCGGAGTCCCGGTGAGCTTGGCTGGGGAGGAATTCGCTTGCGAAGAAGCGATTGGATAACAACGCAGACAATAGGCCACCAGCATCACGCTGCAAGCCAGAATTAACGATCCAACCGCAACATGCCCCGTCACGATCATCGACTGCATCGCACTTTCCCACTGAACGACGAAGCTACCGAAATAGGCTCCGCCTGGCAGGAAAGTTGGCCAACCGTACTTGACGGTGTAGGCCGCGATACCAAGGAGAATTTGCCCAACGATCAGCAGCACCGCGAAGGTCGATGTGAATCGAATGCTTCGCTGACCCTGTGCGTCTCGCCACGCAGTAAAGCAAATCGCGATGGCACTGACGGCCACCAGAAATGCCGTAATCACATGAAACAGCAACGCCGCGCGAAAGGCGCCGTGCGTCATCGAAAGGGGCACGTGCCGAATCAACGATCCAAGCACGATCTGTAAAAACGCGACGACCATGAAACCGATCGACAACCGCAGGTAGCTACCGCTGCGGGTCGACTCGATTGGAGACATCGCCTGAAGCCGCTTCGATGTGAAGCATTCCAGGTAAACCAGGAAGCCAAAGAAGAGCGGCCCCACGCAGCCATGGACGCGGGCAATGGTCGTTTTGTCCCAGACGACTCGCAGACCACCAAGCACGCCTTGTGAAAGGACCAGCACCAGGGCAATCACCCCCAGCGTGATCAACGACTTGTCTTTTCGCCAAATGGCCAACACCAAAAAGGCAATGCAGAGCATGCCAACGGTCGAGGCCAACAACCGGTGACCATGTTCCAGGAAGAGGTCGTACGGCCCGAACACCCACGTCTGCCAAGGATACAAGAACATGTTGTATCCATAGGTCGACGGCCAGTCCGGCACAGCCATGCCGCTTTTGGTTGTCGTGACCAGACCACCGATCCAGATCAGCGGGAAGGTCGCGCAGACCAACAGCATCGCCAGGCGATGTGGCCAAGGGGACTCGGATTGTACCGGGTTAGCCATGCGTTTAGTGATTCACCATTGTCGCAGGCTCGTCCGTGTCGCCGCGTTCGTTCGGTGGTTGGGTTTGCGGGTAATAGTCTTCATCCACTTCAGGCGAACCATACTCGTACGGGCCGCGGTAGACGATCGGCTGGAAGTCGAAGTTTCCGTGGCCAGGAGGGCTCGGAGCTTGCCATTCCAGACCGTTGGCGTGCCAAGGATTTCGACCGGCCTTTGGCCCGAAGAAAATGCTGTAGAAGAAGTTCACGATGAAGAATATCTGACAGGCAACCATCAGAATGGCGCAGATCGTCATGAACTGATTCATCGGCAACAGGTGCCGGAAGGTCTCGTAGTGGTACGGGTCGGCCAATCGGCGCGGGAAGCCCACGGCCCCCAGAATGTGCATCGTAAAGAACGTGCCGTTCATAAACAGGAACGTCAGCAGGAAGTGAATCTTGCCCAGTGGTTCGTTCATCATCCGGCCGAACATCTTGGGGAACCAGAAGTAGATTGCCCCGAATACGGCCATCGCCGTTCCACCAAACAGCACATAGTGGAAGTGAGCAACAATGAAGTAGGTGTCGTGAATAAAGATATCGACCGGCGTAGCGGCCATGAAGATCCCGGACAAACCGCCGATCACAAACATCAACACAAAGGACAACGCGAACAGCATCGGTGTGGTGAAGCTGATCTTGCCCCCGTAGATCGTGCCGAGCCAGTTAAACGTCTTCACCGCACTAGGCAAAGCGATCATCATCGTTGCGACCATGAAGGTCATACCCAGTCCCGGGTTCATGCCTGAGACAAACATATGGTGACCCCAGACAATAAAGCCCAGGCCGGCGATCCCGCAAATGGCATACACCATCGGCTTGTAGCCAAACAGCGGCTTGCGGGCAAAACAGGAGAGGATGTCCGAGACCATACCCATCGCCGGCAGAATCATGATGTACACCGCCGGGTGCGAGTAGAACCAGAACAAGTGCTGCCACAACAACGGCTGACCACCACCGGCGACCATTTCGGAGTTATTCACGATCAGCCCTTCCGGCACGAAGAAGCCGGTGCCAAACACGCGGTCAGCCAATTGCATGAAACCAGCGGCCGTCAACACAGGCAGCGCGAATGCTTGTAGTAGTGCCGTGATAAACATGCCCCAAATCGTCATCGGCAGACGCATCATCGTCATGCCTGGAGCACGCATCTGGATGATGGTGGTCATATAGTTGACCGAACCCATCATCGAACTGATACCCACGCACGTTAGTGCGATGAGCCACATGGTTTGTGCCAGCCCGCTACCTGGTGCGGCTTCCGTCACCGAGGAAAGAGGCGGGTAACTTGTCCAACCGCTCGACGCCCCGTTACCGGCAACAAAAAAGCTTCCTCCGAAAAAGAGAAACGCCGGCCACATCACCCAGTAGCTGAGCATATTCAGCGTGGGGAAGGCCATATCGTCGGCACCAATCATCAGCGGGATCAGGTAGTTACCAAACGCACCAGCGAGGATCGGAATGATGACCAGGAAGGTCATCACCGTGGCATGCATGGTGAAGAGCATGGTGTAGAACTCAGGAGAAATCTGTCCCCCTTCGGCCGAAAAGAGCATCGGACCGATCACCGGCATATCGCTCCACGGCCAAGCCAGTTGCCAGCGAATACCAATCGCCAAGAGGCCGCCGATCAAGAACCACAAAAGCGTGGAAAACAGGAACTGCAGCCCGATCACTTTATGATCGCGCGAGAATACGTAAGTGGAAATGAATTCGCCAACGCCGAATTCGCCTGATGTGTGGGCGTGAGTCGCTTGCCCATCCGCGGTGATGCTGCTCATCGTTTCTTACTCTGCCTCAGCCAGCGAATACTCGGACAATTCTTGTTCGTTATAGGCCTTCTCAAGCCACGCTCGATAATCGCTAGCCGACTCGACCGTGATCTGGCCTTTCATTTTGTAGTGTCCCCAGCCACACAGTTCGGCACAGACGATGTCGTACTTCCCGTCCTTCACCGGTTTGAACCATATGAACTGCTTCATGCCAGGCACCACATCCTGCTTCTCTCGAAAGTTCGGCAGGAAGAAACTATGCAGCACGTCTTCGCTGGTGATCTCGAGAACCACCTCTTCATCGCGAGGAACGTGCAAGTCATTCGTCGTATAGAGATCGTCCGGCGTATCGAACTTCTTGTCATTGCCGGGATATTGAATCTTCCATTCAAATTGGCGGCCAATCACGCGTGCCATCGCCGGCTTGGGCTGGCCGTTTTCGAGCATGGGTCGACGCATGCGAGCCCCAGCCCAGGCATCCATCTGGTAGATCGCCAAAAACAGGATCAGCACAGCTGGGATCACCGACCAGATGATTTCCAACATGTGACTACCGTGCGAATACCAAACGGGACCGTCGTATTTCTTATCGTCGTACTTCCACAGGAACCAGAACATGGCCAGCCCGGTTCCGATGAACACGATGCCAGTCATCGCAAGAATCACGTAGAACAAGTGATCGATGTTACTATCTGCAACGACCAGTTCAGGAAACCAATGGCGTTCAAGCGGATACAATCCCATGGCCGACCACACGAATGTGATGACCCCCAGGATTGGGACGCTAAGAAAAAGCAGACTCCAGAATCTTCCCACCAGGGACTCTCCTACTTCCAGCCGTGGCTGTTCTACTAATCAGGCAACCAGTCGCTGCCTGGTTCTTATCACGATTTGCTATGACTAATTTCGGACGCGGACGTTCTCTTGCTCGTGCTCAGGCGGCTGACTCAAGGTGTCGTACGGTAAGCCTTTGCGGACATAGTCCACGACGTGCCAAATCTCTTCTTCGGAAAGCTGCTGAGCGGCAGGCATCTTGGCCCCTTCAATCCCGTTGCGAATCCGCCAGTAGACATCTACCGGTCGGCGACCGCCACGGAAGTTACCCAAACGCAAATTACGCGGATCGAGCTTTCTTGGCGGCAAGGCACCCAGGGCCAAAAACTCTTCCAAATGTTCAGGAGCTTTCGGGTCGTAATACTCTTCGGTCCAGTCGTCGTAGAACATCTCGGCCGTTTGGCCATCGCCCACGCCTGACTGACCGTGGCAGGTGGCACAACCACCTTTGTTGAAGAACAAATCCCGACCAGCGGCAATCGACTCTGCAAGCTCGGATTCCGGCTTCTCCGGTACTTCAGTCACGTTTTCGTACGCGAATGCCCAACCTTCGACGATGGGAGCCAGGAATTCTTCCAATACTACTTCCGGATCGGTCAACTCTTCGACGACGTCGTCCAGGTCGGCCTTCTCTTCCTCAAGATCTTCCGGCGAGAGACTGGCGACGTATTCTTGCTCTTCCTTAGATCGCTTTTCGACCGGCTTCACGACCGACGTATCCAGGTCCGAAAACTCGAGCAGCAGGTTTCGCTCGAGTTCGCCACGCAGCGTGAGGTACTTCACATACTGCACGAGGGCTTCGACCTCGTCTTCTGGAAGCAAGGCAAAGCTAGGCATCGCCGTACCAGGAACACCATTAACCAGGACGCGTTTCAGGTCATCATGCGTCGGTGGCGAACCGGTCTTGGTGGACTTCCACTTGTACTTGCCCGTCAGAAAGTTTCGCGGGTAAGGGTTCAGAAACGCGGCCGTTGGACCGGCTCCGTTGCCGGTGATGCCGTGGCAATGAACACAGTGCTGGCGATAGAGCCCGCGCGGGCTGCCATCTTCGTCGCTGCCATAGGGACCAGCAGCCATCTTCAGGTGCTCGATGTCCATCACCTCTTCGATATCGGGGACATCGGGGACGATGGGCTCGTCGGGCGTGCCGAACGTTTCGTCGAGGACCTTGGCGATCGGATCGATCTGATACGCCTGGTCCAGGTTCGCACCTAGCGAGACCTCGGACTTGTGCATCGCGATCCGGTTTAACTCGAATTGGGCTGGCTCCGAAGAGCATCCGACGATTGCCCCAACCAGAGCGGCCAAGACCAGGCCTCCCGCCCAGTGTCGCCCGCCAAACTCAGGGGCCTGGCTGATTCGCATTGTTTGTTCCAGTTTGCCGTCACCTGCTTGGGTGACAGTCTGCTGCCTACGGAAACGATTGAGGAAAACGGTAACTTCCCGACTTCTCCACACAGGAGAACCGATCATTCGGTCCAAAAATAAACAAGCGAGGGTCAGTGACGACGCCACGCTTGTGGTTGATTTGATTCGGCCCTATTACAAGAGGCCAGCGTTGATCATGATATCGCCCAGGTTGTTCTGCCCGGGTTTGACCACGATCTCGACAACGCCTTTACGGTCCTTAAGGACTTTGCCACCTAGGGTTAGCTCTTTGATGTTCCCAGGTCTTTCATGCCAGACCTGAAACTTGTGGGTTCCCACTGGCAGATTCTCGATCGTAAATTTGCCGTCATGACCAGAGACCGCCATGTAGGGCGATTCCCGGATGACGATCTTCGCGGTCATCCAAGGATGAATCGTACAACTGGCGTTCATCGGATAACGCTCTTCATCGGCGAAAACGTGAGCTTGCTTCTGACCGACAGGTACCAGGAAGTTGATGCCTGCGTTCGCGAAGCCTTCGACTTTGAAATTGTGCGGAAGAGGATCCGCGTTGACGAGGTCGACCGTTTGTCCTGGCCGGACCATCACCACGTGCGGTTCATAAATGCATCCTTTATTGGATACCTGTACGGCCTGGTTCTTGAGAGGCGCGTACATCGGATGCGGCGTAGGGGCTTCCTCGCCGCGATCCACGTACAACCACAGTGCCACGTCTTGCAACTCGTTTTTCGGACCGATTCGCAACGATGGATCGGGGACTTTGTCTCCGCAGAATCCTACAGCAGGCGCGGTGACCGCAAGTGCTGGCAGTTTTGGAATCACAATTCCCTGCACCACGAAACGACCGGTAACCGTTCCCCATTGCTGCGCAACGAGGTCCTGGGCAAAGATGCCCAGGACAGTCAGCGTCAAAATAGCAACGTGGGTTAGTCGCATCGGATTCGTTCCGAGTAAGGGCGAGTTACTTCAGGTCGCCGGCATCGATGGAGATGTCACCCAGGTCGTTTTCACCTGCTTTGACGGTGATTTCCAGCAGACCCTTGCGGTCCTTGACCTTCTTGCCACCAACGGTCATTTCCTTGATGGTGCCAGGAACTTCGTGCCAGATTTGCAGCTTGTGCTCACCAACCGGCAAGTTCTTGATCTCGAACGAACCATCTTCGCCGGTAACGGCCATGTAAGGCAGTTCACGAACGACGAGCTTAGCCGACATCCAAGGGTGGATCGAGCAGCTGGCGTTCATTGGGTAACGTTCTTCGCTGTCGAACTTGTGTTCGTAAACGCCACCAACAGGAACCAGGTTGTTCATGCCAGCGTTGGCGAAACCTTCGACCTTGAAGTTATGTGGAATTGGGTCCGAGTTTTTGAATTCAACCGGCTGACCGACCATGATCGTCGCCACGTGTGGGGCATACAGGCAAGCCTTGTTGTCGACCACGACTGGCACCTTGGCAGCAGCAGCGTAATCCGGGTGAACGGCCGGGGCCTTGTCGCCACGATCCAGATACAACCACATGGCCACGTTTTGCAGGCCATTCTTTTCGCCCACCAATATGGATGGGTCAGGCAGGTTTGGACCACAGAATTCGGCGTCCTTGGTCACGCTCATCGCAGGAAGAGCGGCAACGTCGCCATCAACCACAAAACGTCCCTTAACGGTGCCCCATTCCTGAGCGACGGCACTTTGTGCACAAATGCCGATAACCGCTAACAGCATCAATCCAAGTTGTGTCTTCTTCATAAGTTACTCCTTAGTCGGACTCTTCTCTGAGGTGGTGGGTAAATTAAGTGGCCACGAGAAGCGAGGGGAGCCCAACGCCCGGGGGGACGTTTCAATCCATCTCACATTATATGCATTCATAGTTCTCGTGCCCGAGTTTTCTGTCGCACCCGGATGAGGGGAGCGCATTCCGTTTACTTTACGGACTTTACAGCACGAATTCCACCCCCTTGGAGATGGTTTCAGATCGCTGTAAAACTTCTCAAAAACAGGGAGATCTGCTAACAGCAGAGGTCGGTAGGAATCGAAAAAAAGCGTTCAGGCAGGATGCTTTTGCATATTGCCTGTTTTACCAGACCAAAATCCGGAAACAAGCAAGACGATCTAACATTTACCGTCACTTTTTGCCGGAACCTGCCCCCATTTTTGACAATCACGTCTGATTTCGCCCAAGATGACCGATTTGTACCAGGTGGTGAGCGACAGGACGTAAATTTGCTACACTGCGAGATTGCTTACCCCGGTTGTTTTAGCGCCTTCACAGCGGCAACGATGCTATGAACGTATTGGTCCTCGGTTCTGGCGGACGCGAACACGCGTTGGCCTGGAAGTTGTCACAAAGCTCACGCGTACGAAACGTGTTCGTTGCCCCTGGCAATGCCGGCACGCAAATCGACGCCGAGAACGTCCCGATCGCGGAAACCGATTTCGCCGAACTCGTTTCGTTTGCCAAACGCAACGAAGTGGGTCTGACCGTCGTCGGCCCCGAGGCCCCGTTGGTTGCGGGCGCTGTCGACTACTTCCGCGAGCAGGGCCTGACGATCTTCGGCCCGAACAAAGCCGCTGCCCAACTGGAAGGTAGCAAATCGTTCTGCAAGCAAACGCTTCGTAGTGCCGACGTCCCGACCGCTGACTACCGCGTTTTCCGCGAAGCCGACGCGGCCGCTCGCTACATCAAAGACCGCTTCCCGCACGAAGGGGAAGACGTCAACGTCGTCGTGAAAGCGGACGGTCTAGCCGCCGGCAAAGGCGTAACCGTTTGCGATACGGCCGAAGAAGCCCTGGAAGCAATCGACCAGATCGGTCGGCAGCGCGTGTTTGGCGATGCGGGTGCTCAGATCATCATCGAAGAACGGCTCGACGGCGAAGAGGCCAGCGTTCTGGCAATTACCGATGGCAAGACGATCCTCACCCTGCCACCGGCCCAAGACCACAAACCTGCCTACGACGACGACCAAGGCCCCAACACCGGCGGCATGGGAGCGTACTCCCCTACCCCACTGGTCACGCCGCAAGTGATGCAGATGGTCGAAGAAAAGGTCCTGGTACCAACCGTCCACGGGATGAAGCGTGCCCGAAATCCTTTCCAAGGCGTTCTGTATGCCGGCCTGATGATGACCAACCAGGGGCCAAAGGTCCTGGAATACAACGTTCGCTTCGGCGACCCAGAGTGCCAGCCAATCTTGATGCGGTTGAAGTCCGACCTGGTCGACATCCTGGAAGCCTGTGCCGTGGGCGACCTCGAATCGATCGATCCGCCGGAGTGGGACACGCGCCCCGCGGTGTGCGTCGTGATGGCCTCGGAAGGGTATCCCGGCAGCTACGAAAAGGGGAAGCCGATTCGCGGCCTCGACGAAGCCGCGAAACTGGAAGACGTAAAGGTCTTCCACGCAGGCACCAAGATGGATGGCGATCAGGTCGTGACCAACGGCGGACGCGTCCTGGGTGTAACTGCGATCGGCGACACCATCTCGGCCGCCAAGCTGAAAGCCTACACCGCAGTCAAATGCATCCGCTGGGACGGTGCCTGGTGCCGGAAAGATATTTCCGACAAGGCCCTACGTCACTCGTAAGCACGAGTGGTCTTTGACACGAGCCAAAAGAAAAAGGGGACGCGACATATGCGTCCCCTTTTTTGTTCTACCATCCCCACCAGGGATTGAATGGGAACCACTTGCTGGGTCCGAATCCGCGGAAGCCAAACCGCGGGTGGAAGAACTCTGGGTTTTGCGGCGGACCAATCAGTGGTGTCTTCACCGGCGTTGCCACACCGATGGCCTGTACCAGGCCGTCACCGCCGATGATGTTGGTCTTGGTCGAGTCCAACTGCCAGTTGTTGCAGGTCCAGACATTTCCGGAAGCATCGATCTGTAGCCCCGTAACGTGTTGGAACGAAGGATTCGAGTAGCTAAACAACACGTCGCCGCGATCGGCGCCACTTCCCTGCATCACGGTGATAAATGGCGGTACATTCTGATCAGGCGTACCACCGGGCGGATTGGTAAAGCTGGCAATCCAGATCTGATTGCTACCGTCAACCGCCAGTCCCCAACCGTGGGTCGTAGGATCGGCTTCATAATCGGTGGGCGTAAAGGTTGTTCCATCGATAAACGTCACCTTGTTCGATTCAAAATTGCTGATCCATCCGTTGCCTCCCTGGTCGATGGCAATGGTCTTGGGCGAAGAGAAATCGCCGTATTTTCGCAGCAGCGACAAGTCAGGCGTCTGTCCCAGCCCTGGCGAATCGATCTGAGCGACGACTCTGATTCTGCCGCGAGGCGTCAGTTCGAGCACGCATACATTCCCGACGCCAATTGGGGCAAAGCCTGAGTTGGCAACCCATGCCCTCCCCTTGGCATCGATTGCTACGCTAAATGGCTTGCGAACGATCAGTCCTTCGTTCTTTCCACGGGGAAAGGTAATCGCCCGATTGCGATTGGCACCGAGAAACACCGTGATCGAACCGTTGGAAAGCGGGTCGGACGAGTCACCCATGTTCGTCACCCATAAGTTCCCCTTCTGATCGAACGCGATCCCCATCGCTTTGACCGGTGGGTCCTCATCGTAGACGGTCGACGGAATGTACCGCCGCAAATCGCCGCGTGGCGAGAACGACGTGATATCACCGTTGCCAAAGTTCGAGATCCAGCCGTTGTCGAAACGATCGACCGCCGTGCCATAGCCCGAACCATTAACAAGTGGATTGACGATCGGGCTACCGAGAATCGGCTGGCCCAAAGGACTCAAAACGGTGACCTGCTCGCCAGGATCAACGTCTGGCGGCAAGTTATTGAAGTTATTGTTGGACCATACGTTCCCTTTGGAATCGAAGGCCGTCCGGCCCGGTGCGTTGAATCCACCTTCGGTGAAATGCAGCATCAGAATCCAGGCCATCGGAGGTTCAAGCAAAAGCGGTGCGTATAGCGGCGATGTTTGAGCCAACGCCAACAACGCACTGTTGTCGAACGAGGCCGGATTGCGTGCGATGTTGTGAATGGCCTCGAATGTATTGGTCGGGGTAGGTGAACCGAGTGGAGTCGTCAAAGCGAACAACGTATCGCATGCGACACCGGTATTGTCGGTAGCACACGCAACGATCATATCGGCCAACGTATTGAAGGTAACCAAAGCCTGAGTGGTACGCGGATACTCGAGAAGCGTCGTCCCGTTGTTCTGATTCGAGATCACTGCGGCGGCTTCGCCGGTCTGCACATCGACCAGGTTGGTCGTCGTAGCGAATGCGTTATCCAGCCCCGGCGAGAAGCCGTAGATTTTGTGGCCATCGATAAACTGAGCACAGGCAAACGCGGTAGCAACCGTCGTCAGTTCGTTGACCTGGATCGCGATCGAAAGGTTCTTGCCAACCTGACCAACCGCAGCGACAAGCACCAGTTCGCTATCGCCTGGTTCGCCGGCTGAGACGACCACGTACAGCAGATCTTTGTGGCTGGCTCGGCGATAGTTAACGCTGAACAAGCCATTTTCGTCCGTGGTATCACTATCCAGCAAATAGGCATGTCCCCATCCGGCCGAATACAACTCGACTGTCGCACTTTCCAGCGGCAAAGCACCAGCGGTCGCGATGCCCGTGATCGTGCGACCACCACCTTTGGCATAGGATACCTCGGTAAGTGCCAGACAGACTCCGGCGGCTAGGATTGTTGCGATCCAGAGAGAACGAAACATGGAAGCACCTCGATGAACTGACGCATAATGAAGAGTGTTCTGGCCGTTGCAGAGAGCATCCCTTGCCGCCTGCGAAAGGTCACCGTGCGGCAAACCACATCAGGACCTCTACTTGGGCATAGCCTAACTGCGTCCCATAGTCATTTCAAACTTCTTCGCGTGGTTTTCAGCTCGAGCGAAACCAGGACGACAACAGAATTGCGCCACCTTTTTCGTGCCATGCCTCTAAATGCATCACTCTACGAGTCAGGCCCTACCAACGCTTGTGAAGTCAGGCGTTACGATTCGCCGAAGAACTCTTCGGCAATCTTCTTCAGATAGTCGTCCGAAAAGACATTGGGGGCTGGCTTCTCGGTCGGCTTCGCCCCAGGCCGGCTTGGCTTGCCAGGCGGGGTCTTCGGCTGGGGCGCTGGCATAGCGGTGGGAACACTTCGCGATTGATCTTCCGACGGTGCCAACGCATCGACGTCGATCTTACCGAAGAATTCGACCCACTCGCTTACTTCGTTTTCGGGAATAGCCGGAGCACTTGGCCGTTTAGGCAGTGGCGGTTTCTTGGCTTCCTCTTCCCGGCGACGGGCACGCGATTGCCGCATCAAGCGATACCAGCTATCGCTATCGATGGCCTTCGCTTTGCGGCGTCGGGCCGCACGCTGCACGCGGTGATCGCTGGAGACCACCGTTAGACGCTTGGGAGCATGATGCTCTTGAATCAGCTCTTCGATCATCTCGTCGGCGTCGGCATAGCCGGTGGCAAACCGTACAGTGATCTGATGATAGTCGTAGACACGCGGCAACCCAGGCGGGGCCTTGGCCGAGTCGAAGACAACGACGGTCTGCGTCAGTTCCTTCGGATCGATCACCGCCAGCAAGGCATCTAAGAGAGCCCTGCGTTCGCCTTCAAAAGAACCTTCACCATCGACAGAACCGACTAGCCCAGCCGCGTATAGCAGATTGTATCCATCAATAATCAGCGGCATGGCAGCGCCATCGACTCGGCTGCGAAAGGAACGTTCGGGAAAGCCCGTCGTGCGGGTTAGTTCCCATCGTAGCGGAACTTCGTCACTCCGCCTACGATCGTTTCCACCGCACGTCCGGTCAGTTCAACACCACCGAAGGGAGAATTGAAACTCTTCGAGCGGAAGGTGGACGGATCGACCGTCCACTTGGCTTCCGGATCGATCAGCGTCACATCGGCATCGGCACCAGGCTTGAGCGTTCCCTTTTCGACACCCAATACTGTGGCAACATTGGTCGACATGGCCCGAATCACCGTCAGCCAGTCGAGGTGCCCGGCATGCACCAAGTGCGTGCTGACCAACCCCAAGGCTGTCTCCAATCCGACCATACCAAACGGAGCTTCCGTAATCGCGCACATCTTCTTTTCCGAAGACCGCGGAGCATGCCCGCTGGCGATGACGTCGATCGTGCCATCTTTCAGCCCAGCAATACACGCGTCAATATGATCGCGTGAACGCAAGGGCGGATTGAGTTTTAAACTGGTGTGAAAGCCTCGCATGGCCGCGTCGGTCAACGCGAACTGATAGGCACAGATACTTGCCGTTACGCTTACGTCGCGGTCCTTTGCCCGGCGAAGGATATCGACCGTGCCGCTACAGGAAATGGCCAGCAAATGCAGCTTACCGCCGGTGGCTTCACAAATACGAATGTCGCGAGCGGCCATCACATCTTCGGCCTCGGCCGGCATCGGGGCGAGCCCTAGCACGGTACTGACCGAGCCGTCGTGCATGACGCCATCACGTGAGAGTTCGACCATCTCGGGCCGATTCAGCACGGGGCGATCGAACATGAGCGTGTATTCCAGGGCCCGGCGAAGCAGTTCCGGGTTGGACACCGGCCGTTGACCATCGCTGAACGCGATCGCTCCGGCATTGTGCAGAATGCCGATCTCAGCCATTTCTTCCCCTTGGCGTCCACTGCTAACGCACGCCACGGGAAACACGTTGCAATGATCGGCCTCGGATGCCTGGCGACCGAGATACGTCACGGCGGCGGCACTATCAACCGGTGGATTGGTTTCAGAAATGGCCGCGATGGATGTGAACCCGCCGGCAAGCGCTGCACAGCCAGCCGATTCGATCGTTTCGTCTTCCTCAAAACCTGGCTCACGAATCTGCACGTGCAGATCAATCAGCCCCGGGACGACCAACTTACCGGTAGCATCGATGACCTTCATCTCGTCCGTCGGCTCGACGTCGATGGCAGCGATGCGTCCCTCTTCGATCAGCAGGTTGGTAACGCGATCGATTTCTTGGCTTGGGTCGATGACCCGACCGTTTTGTATCAGCGTTTTCAGCATGGTCTCACGTCCAGTCCCTTCGCCCCTTCACCGGCGAAGGATGGGGTGCGGTTATGATTCTCTCTTCGATTCAAGCCCAATCAATTGGCACGCCCTGCGCTGACCAGCCACATGGCCGCCATGCGAACCGCCAAGCCGTTGTTCACCTGGTGCAGGATCACCGAATGCTCGCCGTCGGCCACCTCTGGGGTGATTTCAACACCGCGGTTGATCGGCCCAGGAGCCATAATCAAGATGTCTGACTTGGCCCGCTGCATGCGATTTTGATCCATCGCATAAAGCAACGCGTACTCGCGAACCGATGGGAAGGGACGCGTGTATTGCCGCTCGAATTGGATACGAAGCAAGTTCAAAACATCGCAACGGGGCAGGATCGCGTCCAAATCGTACGAGACCTCGACGCCGTATTCTTCCCAGCGGCGGGAAACAAGCGTCGACGGGCCACACACGATGACGTGCGCCCCAAGCTTTTGTAGTCCCCAGATATTCGACCGGGCCGTCCGGCTATGGGCGATATCCCCTACCAATGCGACGGTCTTGCCGCGTAAGTCGCCGCGATGCTGACGAATGGTTAGGATGTCGAGCAGACCTTGCGTGGGGTGCTCATGCGGACCGTCACCGGCGTTGATCACGGAAACGTCCATGTTTTCGGACAGCATCTGAGCGGTGCCGGGCGCCTTATGCCGACAGACGAGCGTATCGATACACATCGACTGGATCGTCTTGGCCGTGTCTAGCAGCGTTTCTCCCTTGGAGAGACTACTACTGGATGCCGAGAACTCGATGACATCGGAACCCAAGCGACGAGCCGCAAGCGAAAAACTGATTCGTGTGCGTGTCGAGTCTTCAAAGAACAGATTGACGCTGGTGCGACCGGTCAATAGCGGCAGCTTCTGGCGGCAATCTTGGGTGGATTCTTTGAACGCTTGAGCAACGTCGAGAAGAAGCGTGATTTCGTCTGACGTTAAACTTTCCAAATCGAGCAGATGCCGCTTTGTCCAGCGGCCTACGAAGGGCTCGAGAAAACCAGGCGTCTCCATGGAATCCCAGAATATGTAAGCGAAATGGGCCGGTTTACGTTGGGGCAAATTCTACGGATTCCGCAGCATGCTCACAACCTGGGGCGCGCGAAAAAGGACGACTGGGGCGAAAAAGTGCACCAGCCGTCCTTGTTTTCTCGTCCAAACCAACTCGCAGGACTTAGTTGGCGTCAGCCGCCGGAGGTGGCAAGGCATCGGCCGGCTGCAAAGCGTCCTTGGGAACTGGAAGGTTGGGGATCAGGTTATCATCCAGCGGGATGTCCTTGTTGTTTTCCCCATCGTTGGCGTCGGCGTTGTCGCCATCGGGATTGGCTGGGGTCGGCTCGATGATCTCCCCGGCTGGCACGGCCGTCGGATCAGGTGCGACCGCGAACGGATCGATCCAACCACCCCCCAGGGCCTTGTACAACGAGACCACCGCCAGGTAGATATCCCCTTCGGCCGCGGCTGCTTGGTCGTCCAGTTCCGCCTGGAAACGCTGAGCGTCGAGAAGCGTCTGGAACGGGATGATCCCCCCCTTGTACTGCTCTTCGGAAATCTCAGCTGCCGCACGAGCCGCCAAGGCTGCTTCGCGAAGGCTTCTGGCTCGCTCGATGCTGTAGCGGTACTGCGACAACGAGTCTTCCACTTCCTGCGCGGCCGAGATCACTTCGTTCTGGTAGAAGTAGACCAGACCTCGCCAACGAGCACGCTGGACTTCGATATCACTTCGCACGCGACCGAAGTCTAACAATCGCCATCGCATTGCCGGACCAGCCGCATAAGCAATACTGTTACTCGTAAACCAGCGGCTAAACTTGGTCGAGTCAACGGTGAACGAACCAGTAATCGTGAATCGCGGATACAGTTCCGATACGGCAACACCGATTCGAGCTGCTTGAGCTGCTAACTGACGTTCGGCCGAGCGAATATCAGGTCGCTGACGAATCAATTCGATCGGTAGACCAACATCGATGTCTTGCGGCAACATCGGAAATTGCTGCTGCGGGGTGATCTGCTTCGACAAGTCGGATGGTGGTTCGCCCATCAACACCGACAAGCGGTGGTAGGCCAGTTCCATTTCCTGACGTAGAAGCGGAAGGCCAGCTTCGGTGCTATACAAGTTGGACTTGGCCTGTTCGACGTCGAGTTGGCTCACCGTACCAGCGGCGAATCGGTCTTCGGTAATCTTCAGCGACTGACGCTGCAGTTGGATATTGCGTTCGACGAATTGAATTCGACGCTGCAAGGTTCGGACCTGAATGTAGTTCGCCCCCACTTCGCCCTGCAGACTGACGAGCAAATCGTTGTGGTCTTCGATCGCCACGTCGACGTCAGCATCGGCCGCTTGGAGTCGACGACGCACACCGCCGAAGATGTCGATTTCCCAAGTCGCATCGAAACCAGCCGACCAGAAGTTGAACGGCGGTGGGTTGAAGTTGGCCAGACCGAAGTTATTACCACTGCCGGATGTCTTACGACGCGTGTAGCTGGCGATGCCGTCGATATCGGGGAACAGACCGCCACGCACGATGCCGCGCAAAGCTCGGGCTTCGGCAATTCGTTCGGCAGCTTGTCCTAGCGTCAGGTTTTGCTGAGCCGTGCGAACGATCAGGCTAGTCAGTACGGGATCGTTGAACTTCGTCCACCAGGCAATCGAATCGTTGGGCGACTGACTCACCCCAGGCGGAAGTGGCGGAATCCATTCACACTGAAACGGCGCCCCAGGATCAATATGGTCTGGCCCGACCAGGCACCCAGTCAGACCGATGCCCACGGCTGCGACGGCGCTGAGCACGAGCTTGCCAATGACAACCGCTACTTTGCTCGTCGATTTTGATTTTCGCATAACCATTCGCAAGCTAACCTTTTTATTTCGAGATAGTCTATCTCCCAAGGAGATATCCGTCAGAAACGTTATCGGTGGAATAATTGCGCCAGGTTGCACAGGAACTTTGACGGTCGTAATAGTCACTCAACCGTTAATCTTGACGATAGTAGCGATAGCACGCTTTGGCGCGGTTGCCCGTGCTTTCGCCACCTCTGGGCCTGACATCATCGCGAGTCGCAGCTTGCTAGCTGACCATGCCCTTACGCAGATTAACTAATCCGAAATTTCTGCGGATTCGGTTCAACCGGAACACGACCGCTGGCCGATGTCCAAGAACGAGTCCGTGCGCAAGGATGCGTTCAGACCGCTCCCCCCAGAACACTCACTTCGCAAGGGATTGTGAGGATGAACCAACAACTTCCTCTATTCACACTTCCAGTGCTGGCCGTCATCTTATTGGCCAGTGGTTGCAGCACGGTTCCTCAATCCGATGCCGTGAGCACCCAAGATCAGGCCATGATTCCCCCGAATCAGCCGATGATCATGGTCGAGATGCAGTCGCCGGAAGCCGGCACTCAAACCCAGAAGATTCCACTTGCCTCGGCTCCGACGCTTCAGGCCGCGGTGATGCAATCCAAAGCCAATAAGAAATTCGATCGCTTCCACATCGCTGTGTCGCGTCTGCCGCAACGCCCAGGTGCCGCACCTGAGAAGCTGATCTCGAAGTACGACCACCACAACGAACAGATTCCGTTCGAGTACGACTATCAACTGCGTCCCGGCGACCGTGTCGTGATCGTTAAAGATCCGACCGATACCATGGACGACCTTTTGGGCACCATCATCGGCCCTATGCGAATGGCTGCCGGCCGCGAGCCTGTGAACAAGTCTCCATTCTAAGAGACTCTTGAGCCATCGAATTGAACATCAAGAGCGTGCCGCGCGAAAGTCGCCGGCACGCTTTTTTCGTTTAGTAAGAGACCCGCCAGCGTGTGCGGAAGAGCCAGACCATTACGCCGAACATCACCGCGTTCAAGCCAACGGTCAGCCCCATGAAGATTGAGAAGCGATACCAGTCGCCGGGGTTGTCAGTCGCTCCATCCAGGTCAACCTTCAGCGGAACATCCCACAACGCAGCGAAAGGGCTGATGAGTGTCAGTTGACGCGAAACTTCCGCCACCAGTGTGATCGGCGGCGGCTCTGGCTCGGTATTGGAAGCCGACGTGTAGTCGACGACCGCCGTTTCGGCCACCGGAGTGAACGCCAACTGAGCAAAGTAATCGAACGCGAGCGTCCCGCAGAACAGAGCGATGATCACCAGGTAAGTGCACATCAAGCTGTGCGATGTCTTACGAAACAACACCGAGCAGAACAGAGCCAACATCGAGGTCGTGATGCAAGTAATCAAGATCACCGATAAATACGCCAACACGGACGTCCAATTGGTCCAGTAGTATGGCACCATCACGCACGCTAGAAGCAGCGGCCAGAGCAAGAAGCCTGTGAGCACGCTCGACACGCGAAAGCCAGCGATCAATTTGCCGGAAAGAATCATCCACGGCGAGATCTCAGTCGTCAGCAGCAAATCGAGCGTTTCGCGTTCACGCTCGGAGGTAATGCTTCCCGCTGAGAAGACCGGCCCCACCAGGATGTTGAACAGAATCACATACGCCATGTAAAGCGGGGCGTACTGTGGCTTGAAGTACAGGCACACCGCCATCAACGGAATGGCCAGGAACATGCTGATCTGGATTACCAGGCGCAGCATCAACGTCCCTTGGGCGAAGATTTCGCTGTGAATCTCTTTGTCGTAGACCGGGTTCTTATGGTCATCCAGCAGTTGCGTCCGCTTGGGTGGCGCGAACAGGCGGTCCGGGAATTGATCGCGCTGAATCACCAGCCCGACCGCTTCGCGAGCCTCTTTCTCTAAGTCGACGACATCCTTTCCTTCGCTACCCACATCGTGCGGATACAACAACGTGCGGGCCGTGTAGAGCGAAAGCAAAAGAATTGTCGCCGCTGCAGCGGCTGGCACGGTAATCAACAAAACGATCAGACGCAGGCCACCATTCTGACCCAGCATCTGCCAGACGAATGCCCCGGCGAGTGCAATCGGTAAGATCAATAAGTAGGAAACGACCAGCGACGATGCCGTGCGGGCAAAGAAGCTGCTGCAGGCGACACTAATCATACCGAACGTCGCCACCGCAACCATCAAGATCGCGTACGCCGCCAGAAGTTCATACAGCGACACGCCACCCAGCGGCAGACATAACATCACGATCGGCAACGATGTGAAGATCAACAGCGCCAGGTGAGCGAGCGAGGCCAACAGCTTGCCCAGCACAATTGCTCCCGGCTTGAGCGGGCTGGCCAGCAGCATCTCGTAGGTCTTCCGCTCTTTCTCCCCGGTCAGCGTCCCCGAGGCAAAGCTCGGAGCCATCAACGAGGCGAGCACGAATTGACCAAGAAAGAACAGATCGAACAGTCGCCGGGCCGCTTCCTGATCGGCCGAGAGATCGAGTCGTTCTACCTGTGGCCAGGCAAAATAAACGATCGCCGCCAAAAGCATCTGATAAGCCAACAGCAACAAGAAGGCCCTTGCAGTACGCAAGTTGACCAGCAGTTCGCGCTGTAAGACAGGATTTTCAAGCAGATACATTAGTGGCAAATCCTTACCAGGCAAGGCGATGAGCACCTCGCTGTCCGACGAGGCTTGCCTATTCTAAACGTCCGCTCCAAGCCAAAGCTACCCTTAGGACAAGATTCCTCTGACTCGTAAGGATCACCGAAATCGAGCCAACACATCTTCCGTAACCTGCGTCAGTCCCCGAATCTTTCAAGTCGCTCATCGCAATTGATCAAACCGCTGGCTTCTGTAAGCTTTTTTGCGACACCATTTTGTCAATTTGTGTCGATTCCTGGTTTGATTTTGCGACGTTGCCCCCCAATTCGCTCACACACTAAGCAAATCAACAAGGCATCGCCTAAGGAGATAGCAATTCCCCTTAGCCTAGGGTGTCTATCACGAAATTGGCAGAAAGAAAACGCTTTCTATGAGCCAAAATTGACCATTTGCTTAGGGAAAGGATGGGACCTTGTAGGGAGATTAAAGGAACGATAACCGCAGCTGTGTTAAAACGCGCAAGCCGTTTCGGCTATCCGAGCTTCTTGGACCCACAGATTCGCCGGATTTGGAACGCCGTTTGATTAGTTATCGAACCAGGAAGTTGTTTGAGTTTTTTTCCTGCCTGACAGACCCTCCTGGAGTCGTATAAAGTGACCACGAAATACACCACACGAAGTGGTTTCTCCCTGGTCGAATTGCTGGTCGTGCTGGCGGTGATTGGCGTATTGGTCGCCTTGCTACTGCCTGCGGTACAACAAGCGCGCGAAACCTCGCGTCGTATGGCGTGCACCAACAACTTGAAGCAGCTGAGCCTGGCGCTGCACGTGTATCACGATACGTTTGAAGTCTTTCCCTATCGTGAAGGGGGTAGCGGTCAGCATCAGCACAATGGCGGAACGCTTGCTCCCTATCAACGTCAAAGCGGATTCGTCGGTCTGCTTCCTTACATCGAGCAATCGGCCGCTGCGAACGAAGTCCGGCTCAATGGCAACGCGGTGACCCCTTGGGATGACTTTCAACCTTGGACAATCACATTCAACGCGCTGCTATGCCCATCAAGTCCGCAGCATGTCTCTAACGACGTGATCGCAGACGCCAACTATACCTTCTGTGCCGGCGACTCCTTCGATACCGAAACGCTCGAGCCACGCGGTATCTTTGGTTTGGTGAAACACACGAGCATGGCGGATATCACGGACGGAACCAGCAACACACTCGCACTCTCCGAACATGGTTTCCCAACCAGCCCTGACGATCGGTTCAACGTCAACTACGGTAGCGATCCTGCGACGCCAGCGGAATGTGCGGTGACCTTCGATCCGATCAACGGCTACAGCAATCCGATTAGTGCCCCTGGCAGCCGCTGGACCGATGGAGGCTCGGCCTTCTCGGCAATGAATACCTGCCTGCCGCCCAATAGCCCGCAATGTGCTTACTCGAATCACGACGCTCAGGATGGTTTCTACACCGCATCCAGTTACCACCCAGGCGGCGTGATGGCCACGTTCGCCGATGGTTCGGTTCGATTCATTACTGAAACGATCGATGCCGGCAATCAAGGGGCTCATTCCGTGAAGGAAGGCCCGAGCCCTTACGGCGTGTGGGGTGCTATGGGAAGCAAGAGCGGTGGGGAATTCACCCCAGGTAGCGAGTAATCATGTTCCGCATTCACGCCACCATTCTGTTGATCCTGGCAGCGGCATCGCTGGGCTGCGGTTCCGGCGAGCCGACCCTGATTCCTGGACGCTCACCAACGATCCCAGTTCAGGGAAAAATCACCCTCGAAGGAACACCGATCGAAGGCGCCACCGTGATGTTCTTCAGCGAAAAGCTGAAGATCACCTCATATGGCAAGACCGATGCGACCGGCCAATACGAGCTGACGACCTACGAACCAGGCGATGGCGCTCCCATCGGACGATACCAGGTTTCGGTGAAGAAAACCGAGCAAAAGATCATCAAGGAGAGCGATCACCCGGCCCTTCCGCCGAAGTCGCAAACTTCTGAGCTTCTTCCGCCGCAGTATTCCGACTACGAGTCTTCGGAACTGAAAGCAGTCGTGTCCGAAGGAGGCACCAACTCGTTTCTGTTCAATCTCATGCCCTAGCGCCAAATCGGTTCGCGCTCTTCCCCCTCGAACTGGTGCGACGTTTTCAACGTGCGTAGGCAGGACGTCTGGCTTAGAATCTCTCTATCCCCCAACAATCATGCAGCGGCTGGAGAGAATTCAATGGGACCCATGCGAGGTCTATGGCGAGATACCTGGTGGCTCTGGTGTGTCTTTGCAGTACTTGTCGTGGTCGTATCATTCGCGGTCACTCCCTTCTTTGTCATCCTGATCCCGATCTTTGCCATCGTCTTCATCTACTTCAGCTTCATGCGCTACGACGACCAGGGACGCAACAAGGGTGACTTGATGTAGTCGACCGTCCGATTTCTGACAATAATGAACGTTGGACTACGAATAACGAGACGAACGTGCTCTACATGTTGTTTCTTCTTGAGGTAAGTCCCTAGCATGAACGGTGGTGAAGGCGTCTTAATCCTGATCGGGATCGCCATTGCGGTGAGCGTAATGTTTCGGCTGTTGGCCGGTTCACTCGATCGGGATCGCGTTCATCAATACATCACCAGCATCGGTGGTGAACTCTTAGAATCACACTGGGATCCTTTCGGCCCTGGCTGGTTTGGTGAGAAGAACGATCGCATCTACAAGGTCCGTTATCGTGATCGCCAAGGCTGCATCCACAGCGCCCACGTGAAGACATCAATGATGAGTGGCGTCTATCTGACCAATGACACAATCATCAGCCGCCCCCAGCCCAAAACCGAGCCCCCTCGCCCGAAACATCTCGATTTACCCGAAAAGCAGGAGACGGTTGAGGAGGAAAAGGCCCGACTTCGCAGGCGCTTGGCCGAACTAGAGGAGTTGGACGATTAGTTCGTTCATGGCAGATTCTCCAGCGGCATGCTAAACTTGGGTATCTAACCGAATACCTCCCTCAGGCGGTTTCCAATCGCTTGATTTGCCTCCCTCCCCGGCCCTGGATGTTCATGACCACAGCCCGTTGGTTACCGCTGTCGCTCGGTTTGCTTCTAACGACGTCCTCCTGGACGTTTGCCGCCGATTATTTCGTCGCTCCGGATGGCCTTGATAGTAACCCTGGAACCAAAGAAGCCCCGTTCGCTTCGATTCAACATGCCGAAACAGCCGCCGAGCCAGGCGACACCGTTTACTTGCGTGGCGGCACCTATCGTATGCAGGAAGCCGACATCGCCCGCAAGCGGCGGATCTGGGCCTACGTGATTCACCTGCGGAAGAGCGGCAAAGAAGGCCAACCGATTCGTTACTTCGCCTATGAGAACGAGCGTCCGGTCTTCGACTTCTCGGACGTGAAGCCGGAAGGCCACCGCGTGCATGCGTTTCAGGTCGAAGGTTCATGGCTTCATCTGCGGGGCATTGAAGTGGTCGGTGTGCAGGTCACCATGACCGGGCACACACAATCGATCTGTTTCGCCAACGAAGGACACCACAATGTCCTGGAGCGGTTGAGCATGCACGACGGCCATGCGATCGGCATCTATGTGGTTCGCGGCAGCGATAGCTTGTACCTCAACTGCGATGCCTACAACAATCATGATCCCGTCTCGCAGGGAGGTCGCGGCGGCAACGTCGATGGCTTCGGTTGTCATCCCCGGCCGGGGGCAAAGAATAATGTCTTTCGCGGCTGCCGAGCCTGGTTTAACGCCGACGACGGTTTCGATTGCATTAGCGCCGATGAAGCCGTTCGCTTCGAGAACTGCTGGGCTTTCTGGAATGGCTACTCATCCAAATTCGAAGCCCGGGCCGATGGCAACGGTTTCAAGGCCGGTGGCTACGGCGTTTCGCCCAACCCCCGCGCACCGCGTGACATTCCTCGGCACGTGATTCAGAACTGCGTGTCCGTCGGCAACAAGAACAGCGGCTTCTACGCCAACCATCATCCCGGCGGCTGCGACTGGCTGAACAACACGGCCTATCGCAACGGAGCCAACTTCAACATGTTGAACCGTTCGACCGACTTCCAAAAGGATGTCCCCGGCTTCGGTCACGTCTTGAAGAACAACGTAGCCTACGGTGGCCGACGAGCGATCGTGAACATCGACGAGCAAGAGTGCACGCTCGAGGCGAACACGTTCGACAACGAAATCGAAGTCACCAAGGAAGACTTCGTCGAGCTGAAAGACAACCAGCAACTGTCCGCAGCCCGGCAGGCCGACGGAAGCCTCCCTCAGATGACCTTCCTGAAGCTATCGCCAAACAGCAAGCTTATCGACGCTGGCGTTGATGTCGGCTTGCCCTTGGAAGGAAAAGCACCCGACATCGGGGCGTTTGAAACCAAGTAATCAACTCCTCTCCCTAAACTCTCTTCTCAATATCAACTGGCCTACCATGAAACGCCGTACCTTCCTTGCTGCCTCGTCCGCTGCCTTGGTTTTACCGTCGGCGGCCTATGCGATCACTCCTCCGCGTCCCACCGCCGTGATCGGGCATACTGGCCGCGGCAACTATGGGCATGGGCTCGATACGATGTGGCTTAAGATCAGCGAGACACAAGTGGTGGCCGTGGCCGACGCCGATCCGCGTGGCTTGTCGCTGGCCACCAAACGGCTGGAAGGGGCCAAAGGATTTGCCGACTACCAGGTCATGCTCCATACCGTGAAGCCCGAGTACGTTTCCGTTTGTCCGCGACATCCCGACCAGCACTTCGATATGGTCCTGGCCGCCATCGAGGCAGGCGCCAAGGGGATCTACTGCGAGAAGCCATTCGTTCGTAACCCAGCCGAAGCCGATGCCCTGATCGCCGCGGCCGAGAAACGCGGCACCAAGGTCGCCGTCGCGCATCGCAATCGCTATCACCCGGCGCTGGAGCATATCGATACGCTCATCGAATCGGGCGAGCTTGGCAAAGTCCTGGAGCTGCGCGGCAAAGGCAAGGGAGACCATCGCGGGGGTGGCGAAGACCTGTGGGTGTTGGGCTCGCACATCGTCAACTTGTTCTGCTACTTCGGCGGCGGCAAACCGAAGAGTGTCTCCGGTATGCTGCTGCAAGATGGCAAGCTGGTTACCCGCCAGGATGTTAAACGTGGCAACGAAGGTCTGGGACAGCTAGCCGGCAACGAAGTGCATGCCCGCTTCCTAATGGACAACGGCATGGTTGCATACTACGAGTCGATCGCCAACGACGGCACCAGCCCCAATGGCTACTGCTTTCAAATCATCGGCAGCAAGGGAACGGTTACCTGGCACATCGACCGCGACCCGGTCGCCCACTTCACGCCGGGCAACCCTTACGATCCAGCGAACACGCCTCGCAAGTGGATTCCAATTACTTCCCAGGGAGTCGGCAAAGAGGAAACGGATCCTGAATCAATCCAAAAGGTTCACAACCACGTCGCTGCGGGAACCGACTTACTGTGGGCGGTGTCCGGCAATAGTGCTCCTAAGTGCGATATTCAGGATGCTGCCTGGACCGTGGAAATGATCTGCGGCGTCTTCGAATCGCATCGCCAAGGCGGAAAGATCGTCGAGTTCCCTCTCAAGGAACGAGAAAACCCGCTTGCGAAGCTTTAACGCGTCGTCAATCGTTCCCGTGGGTACCACACGACTGGTACCCACGCGTCCTGACTTGAAGGCCTGGTGGCCAAAGCCAATTACTTGGCCTGATCCCACAGCACGAACGGATCGTCCAGGCGTTTCATTTCTGCCTGCAGCAAGGCTTCCAATTCTTTTCGCTGGGGCGCGTACTTCGGATCGTCGGCCAGGTTCGTTTGATGCTTCTCGGGAGTCATGCCAGTCATGGCGATCACTTCCTTGGCGTGATGCTGCGGCAGGAACTCGTGCGGGTTCTCGGCCAGGTTGAACAGCTGCGTCTCTTGCACACCGGCACTGGGCACATCGTACTTCAGCAGCTTCCAGTCACCTTTCTTCACGCATCGCATGCCAGGCTTTTCGCCGCCACAGTACACGCCGTACAGCACGTCGCGAACGGTATCCTTTTCGCCCATTAATACGGGCTTGAAGCTTTCGCCTTCGTTGGTCTTGGGCGCCTCAACGCCAGTCAGGTCGCAGATCGTTGCCAACACGTCCAACAAGTAGATATTCCCCTCAGCACGCGTGCCAGACTTGATGCCAGGGCCTTTGACGACAAACGGAACGCGCCAGGTGTGCTGGTAAAGGTTCTGCTTCCCTTGCAGACCATGACGACCAATCGCCATGCCGTGGTCCGCAGTGTAGATGATGTAGGTGTTGTCGAGTTCCCCCATCGCTTCGAGCTTGTCCAACACCTTGCCGATCTGGATGTCGATGTTTTCACTGCAGGCAAACTCACGCCCCAGTTCGTTGCGGATGGTCGCCTCGTCACGGTTCGTCCACACGCCACTGACAGACACTTCGTCGCGCACGTTCAAGTGGCTATTCTCAAACGGATGCTTGGGCAACCAGTTGGGCGGCATCTGTGGCTGCTTGTCGTTGGGCTCCGGCAGTGTCGTCTGCTTGGTGTGATTGATCGAACCGTACTTCTCCAGCAGTTCCGGCGTACCGTCACGCGTATCGTGCGGGTGCGAGAACCCGAAGTAAATCAGAAACGGATCTTTGTCGTTCGCCTTCTCTCGCTCATTTAAATAATCGAGAACCTGCTTGCCATGCCAGGCACTACCGGTCTCTTCGGTGCCACCCCGCTTCGAAGCATCCCGAACGACGGTGAACTGCTTGTTAGCCCCGTCGTAGCTGTTCCCCTTCTTACAGGTTCGCATCGTGTCGTACCCGGCACGATTGAACACGGCGGCCATGGTGTATTCCGGAAGGTTCTCAGGAACCAGGCCCGCATTCCCTTCATTCGGGTTTCGCTTGCGGTTCATTCGGCTAGGAATGTGCCACACGGTGCGACCACTCATCACCATGTGTCGCGATGGTGTGCAAACTGCTCCCGACCACGAGCCCATATGATAGGCCCCATCGAAGACCATGCCGTCGGCCGCCAGTTGGTCGATCACGGGTGTATGGAGCTTGGAGTCCTGATTGTAGAACTTGAAGTCAAACGGAGATTGATCGTCGGCAATGATAAACAAGATATTCGGCCGTTCGGCTGCCGAAGCGGTCGCCATTAGGCCGACCGTCAGAAGCAAACACGCGAGTGCCATTCGAGTAGCGATGATCATGGAAAGTCCTAGATGGGGTGATGGGACAAGGTTAACTCAGTTCTTTTCACTCTTCCAAAGGTCGATGTTATTCGTATCGTTCTTTGATTTCGGTCCGTCGGTGCTACGACCACGCTCGACGTCGGCTTGCAGTTGCTTTAACAGTCGCTGGGCAATCGACACTTCGGTCAGGTAGCGATTGTCCTGTTCACCAACGTCTTCGGTCATGTTGTAAAGCTGCGCCTTGGGAGCATTCTTACCCGCCTGCTTTTCATTGGGGGAACTCCACCCGCCGGATCCGCGAGCAAGGGCCAACTTCCACGGACCTTGTCGATAGGCGAAGTGCCCACTGACCGAATGATGGACAACACCAGTTCGAGTCGAAGAGATCGGCTTGCCGGAGAGTGCTGGCAGAAAGCTGACGCTATCCTCGCAAGCGTCCGACGGAACCTCGGCCCCGATCAACTCGGCTGCAGTCGCAAACCAGTCGGTCAAGCAGATCAACTGATCGCTTGTCGAACCTGCTTCAACTTTGCCAGGCCAACGCACGAGAAACGGTACACGATGTCCGCCGTCCCAGATGTCGGCCTTTGAGCCGCGAAGATGGGCACTAACGATGTGCCCCTGCTCGGCCAGCTTCTGGATGCCGGCCGCTTTGCTACAGCCATTGTCACTGGTGAAGATGACCAAGGTATTGTCGGTCAGACCGTTACGCTCGAGTGCCTTACTGACCTCGACGACGACGTTATCGGTCTCCATCACGAAGTCGCCGTAGTCCCCCAGGCCGCTTTTGCCCTGCCAGGCTTCGGTCGGCAGGATTGGTGTATGGGGCGAGCCGAGCGGAATGTACAGGAAGAAAGGTTGCTTGCCGCCCGCATGCTGATCGATGTACTCGACGCTCTTCCTGGTAAGTCGCGGCAGCATATGGATGGGAGGATCATGGGCAATGACCGTATCGTTCTCGATCACCGTCTGCATGTCACGCGCGTGGTGAAAGCCGTGGTAATAATCGAATCCGCGAGCCAGCGGGCCATCCGGAATCTTGGTGCCCACCGGCGGCGACTTGAAGTCCTTCGCCTTATATGGCTTGCCCGTTTGAGGATCGCAGTACTGAAAGTTCAAGTGCCACTTGCCAATGATCGCCGTCTGATAGCCGTGCTCTTTCAAAAAACTGGCCACGGTCGGGCGGTCTTCGTCAATCAAGCAAGGGGCAAAACCGGTTACCACACCCTTTTGCAACGTGGTCCGCCAACTGTAACGCCCGGTCAACAAGCCGTAGCGAGTCGGCGTACAAACGGATGAACCGCTATGAGCATCGGTGAAGGTCATGCCCTGCTTGGCGAGTGCATCGGCACCCGGCGTGGCAATCTTACCGTGCTCGGGATTGAGACACTGGACGTCTCCATAGCCGAGATCATCACACATGATGAAGACGATGTTCGGCTTCTCTGCGCCCCACAGAATCTGCGGTACAAATAGCACTAACGCCAAGCAAAACCAAGTCACTCGAGAGGTCATGTTCGTGCTCCTGTGCACTATTTCGCCAAACGGGGTGCGGAGTGGCCTTGCTGCTGGATCTTGGCCAACAGCTTCTGCATCTGCTCAACCTTCTCGGGGTGATCGGCCGCCAGGTTGTGACGCTGACCGATGTCGTTCTTTAGGTTGTACAACTCGACCGGTTGATCGTCGTCGCCTGGATAATTGTGCCGAGGCTCCCAGGCTTGCCAGCCCTTCGAGCGATAGCCGGTCTTGTGATCGACCAGCAGCCAGTCGCCGTCTCGGATGGCATACTGTTTGTCGAACGTGTTATGCACGTGCGATGCCCGAACGTCTTCGGTCTCACCCTTGAGGTGTGGCAGCATGTCGTGTGAATCTTCGGCGGCATCATCCGGCAACTTATAGCCGAGTGCCGAAGCAAAGGTCTCCATCAAGTCGATCTGCGAAACCAAAGCATCACTTACACTGCCAGGCTTGGTCACGCCTGGCCAACGGACGATAAACGGCACGTGATGGCCACCTTCGTAGATGTCTCGCTTCAAACCGCGGAACGGCTCTGGCGACCAGTGACCATACTTCGCATCGCGAGCATAGGCGTAATGCTCAGGCCCATTGTCGGCCGTGAAGACAACGATCGTGTTGTCGGCCTGGCCCGATGCTTCCAAAGCAGCGAGCAGTCGGCCGACCATCGCGTCGGTTTCGACGACAAAGTCACCGAAGGGTCCGGCACCACTCTTTCCGTCGAAGGCATCGTTGGGAATGATCGGAGCATGGGGACAAGGAAACGCGAAGTAGAGGAAGAACGGTTCCTTCTGATCTTTTCGCGACTCAAGATACTCGACGCCTTGATCGGTCAGCGTCGGCAGCACGGCATAGGGATCCCAACCGGTGACCATCGGACCCGGACGACATTCCCAACTCCCTTCCTTAATCTTCTTCCACTTCGACTCGTCTTTCATCGTGTCGGGGATCTGGGCCATCTTGTCATCTTTGATCCAGGCATACGGCGGAAAGTTGATCACCGTATCGCCAAAGTAATGATCGAAGCCGTGAGCGAGCGGTCCGTCAGGGATCGATTTCGTCCAATCGAAGCTGTCAGGCTGAATGCCTTTGTTCTTACGAATCGCATTCCAGTCCCAGCCCAGGTGCCATTTACCGATGCAGGCGGTGGTGTAGCCTTGCTCTTTGAGCATCTCTGGCATGGTCAAACGCTCAGGCTTGAAGACCGATCCACCAAATGCATTCACGATCCCATGAAAGTCGCGCCAATGATGTCGACCGGTAAGCAGTGCATAGCGACTGGGTGTGCAGATGCCGGACGAAGAATGCCCATCGGTGAATCGCGTGCCGGAAGCCGCGAGCTTGTCGAGATTGGGCGTGGGGATCTTTCCCTTGGCGTTGTAGCAAGAGAGATCGCCGAACCCAAGATCATCGGCATAGAGAATCAAAATGTTGGGCTGGTCTTTTTCGGCGGCACGCAGCGTACCGGCCGACGTACTAACCAAAGCCAATAATAGCGCAGCAAACAGAAGGGGTCGCATCATAAGTTCAGGCTCGATAAGCGGTTGGGGCGGGATCGAAACTCGAAAACGAGGTGGCCAGTGGGCACAACGGCCCCTGGGCACTATTAAACAGCCGCGCGCGATCGATCCTGTCGCGCTAATTCGGATGTTTCGCGAAGTTTCCTGAAATCAACCTACGGCGCGTAGTCATCCGTTCGGAACGGCACCGCCGGCAAATCCCAGTCGTTGATCAAATTCACTTGCGGGAACGAGGCAAACGCGTAGCGAACGGCGACCGGATCAGGGACGTCTTCGCTGGTCAAGCGAACCGTCTCGCCGTTGATCTTGGCCACCGCTGGCTTCCACTTGCGATCCTTGCCGGAAATCCAAAATCCCGTTGGGTCGTTGCCGTCCGTGGTCTTCAGACCTCGGGCATGACTAAGCGATACCACGGCTGTCGCTCCATCGATCTGCATGCTCTTCAATTGCGGACCGGACGGATCGACTCTGCCCGGCTGAAGATAGTTCAGCGCGATCATCGCCAACCGTTTACCAATGGGACGTTTGTCGGTCGGATGAATGTTAGTGAGGTGTCCCAGATCGATCGTGTTCGCCAGCCCGGTGTTGGGCAGTTCCAAGAGCTTGGCCTGCGACTCGCGCATCCATGCCCATCCGTGCGCGATGGGTGACTCAACATCCTTGGTCGGCGACGTAGCAGCCATGCGACCATAGCGAGGAAGCATGACGGCCAGCATCTGGAAGTCCTCGTTCTGAAAGCGATCCCGCAGCAGTTGGGTCCATAGCTTGAGCGTCTCGCCATACTGCTTCATCGTCACGAGCGAATGCGAGTTGGCTTCTCCCTGATACCACACCATCCCGCGAACGCTAAGTGGTTCGAGCGGATGCAACATCGCGTTATACAGAAGATTCGGCCGCTTGCGGAGGAAAATGTTTTCATCGCGCGTCCATCGCTCGCCGCCTGCCTGTTTGGCGATCAAGCTGGCGACGCGGTCGTGCTCTTCGGTGTCCAACTGATTCAGTGCCGCTTGGAAGTGAGGCAGGTCCTTACCCAAACTGCGCGGCATCCAGCCTTCGATGGACGAGCTTCCCCAGGAGGTTTCAATAACAGCGACCGGCACGTTTAGCGACTTCTGCAAGTCGTAAGCGAACGTGGTGGCAACGGCACTGTTGCCAGGGCCGGCGATCCACTTTGCCTGGCAACGATCTTGCTCCTCGAACGCCACGTCCTGTGTGATCTGCAAACAGCGAACCTGCTGTGAAGTCAGCCTATCCGCGAGTTTCTTGATTTCGGGGATACCCTTGTAGCCCATTTGCATGTTGGACTGTCCACTACAAATCCACACTTCGCCGAACATGACATCCTGGGCGATCAGCGTCTGCTCGCCGCTCCGGGCAATCAGCTCATAACCGCTGCCGGCTTGCATAGCCTCCAGCGATACCTTCCAACTGCCGTCGGCGGCGACCGTGGTGGTGGCCTGCGGATCCTTGCTCATAACCAGCTGGTCGCCGATCTTCACGGTGACCTTCTCGCCTGGTGTTCCCCAGCCCCAAACCCGAATCGGCATATCGCGCTGCAGAATCATGTGATCACCGAAAGGAGACGCCCACTGAAATGGCTCAGCGACGGCCGTTCTGTGCGCGAAAACACACGACAAGAGGGCAAGCAGAAACAAAAACTTTCGGACCATTAGAGAATTCTTTCGATACAGGCAGGATACGTTGACAAGCCTGGCAATGAGTACTCTTAAACGCTTTACAGGAAACCACATACGATAACAAGCAGACCGGCCAAATTAGGCCATCTATGCCATGATTTGGTACAAATACGCCCCGTCTCTTAGGGAGAAACAACCACCTAGTCTATTGCAAAAACACGAAATTGCACGTAAAACCTTGCGCAATACACCATACAAGATCGCGCACGTCGACGTCCTCTCCCTTTGACGGGCCAACCTGACATTCTGGACGCATATGAGTGAAAAAATAACGATCGGGATCCATTCAGCTTCTTGGACCGAACATTCCCGACGCGTGTTGCAAGGACTACTCAATTACATCGAAGAGTATCCCAACATTCAAGTTCGCGACTTTCGATTCTCGAGCAACGACCCCAACCTGGTCGGCAATCCTCCGTGGGCGGGCAAAGTGGACGGGGCCATCGTTTCCGCTGGTCGCAACGCCGGCATCACCACTTGGCTCAAGCGAGGCAAAGTCCCGGTAGTCCTGGCCAGTGGCGACTTGATTGATTCCGGCTTCGTCTCGGTCTACACCGATGTGCATTCGGTCGGTCGACTTGCCGCGTCTCACCTGACCGAAGCAGGCTTCGAGCACATTGCCTTCGTCGGATACCAGAAGTCGGACGGATCGAAACGACGCCGCGACGGACTCGCGGATGAACTCACCAAGCGCGGCATCAAGCTCAAGGCCGTTGCCCTCAAGGAAATCCCGGTGGATACGGTTGATGAAGACCGAGAGATCTCCGAATCAACGGTCGAAAAGATTCAACAGCTACTAGAGAAGTCCCCCAAGCCGCTTGCCGTTGTCGCGCTTAACGACGTCGTGGCCGAGTTTGTCGCGAAGATCGCCCTCGAAATGGGGCTCTCGATTCCTGATGAAATCGGCGTGCTGGGCGTGGGAGACTCGGAACGTGCTCGCATGGCCGATCCACCACTTTCCAGCGTGCATACGCCCGGCGTCGAGATTGGCTACCGCTGTGCGTCGCTACTGCACTCGATGATCTTAGGGAACACCCCGAAGGAAACCGTTTTCGAGATCCCCGCCGAGCAGGTCTCGGCCAGGCGTTCAACCACCGGCTGGAAACGTGCCGCGGTGACCGATATCGATCGGGCCGTGAGCTACATTCGCGAACATGCCTGCGACGGTATTCGCTTGAAGGATGTTTCGAGTGCAGTCCGAATTCCGATCCGTACCTTAGAGATCGAATTCAAAAAGCAGATCGGCCGCTCGATGGGGGAAGTGATCCGCGAAGTTCGCTTGGAACGCGTGAAGCATTTGCTCGAGACGACTAATCTCTCGACGCAGCGGATCGCAGCCATGGTGGGCTACAGTCACTATTCCTACTTGAATAAGTTGCTGCGTGACGAATTGAATGTCACCCCCAGCCAGTACCGCAAACAGCAGCGGAAAGCCAACGCTGAGCTGGAATCGTAACGCATGCATTCACACTGATGGGTGCACGCTTACCGCAATATCTGAGAATTGTGGCAACCATCTCCGTGAGAGGTCGTTAACCGGGAAGACGCCAAGCTCTGCGCGGCGTCTACCGCTTTTCTAACGTACGAATCTCATCGGGGAGGGAACAGATATGCCGGCCTGGACAGTGAAGAACGCGTGGACGCCATCCACGATTCAGTCCTACCGTAATTACGCTAAAACCAATGGTCCACGCCGTGCAGGCAACTTGCGTTCGACCTGCGAGGACCTTTCGATCCGCATGGTGGTCGACTTTGCTGAGCAGAATAATCTGCCGGTATTCTTCGGCAACAACGCCAACTCACAGGGGCTCGACCCGGCCAAGTTCAATTCGAAGGCGGCGTACCTGGACGCAGTGCTCCCTTCGACCGGGGCCAGCGACCTGTTGGACTACAATACCGTCGTGATGGTGAAAGGCGCCCAGAAGGGGAACGCCAACGTCAGCTTGCCGCTGGCCAAGCCAGGCGACCTGATCATCCTGTACCAAGGAGGCGGACACGTCCAAGTCGTCACCTCCGTTACCCCAGGCACCGTGAATATCGTCCAGGGAAACTTTCGCCCATCCTCACAGCGATGCGGCAGAATCGATCGCGTCTGGAATGGCCAGAATCAGAACGATCCGGCATCACGGTGCTACATCGGCGAGATCGTCGCGCAGAAAGCGTACACACGATCTGGCACGCCTCCGAAATGGACATTCACCGGAGGCAGGGATGAATTCTCGAAGGAGGGACGGCTTTGCATCTGGGACTTCGATGGCTGGAACGACTTCGTTCCCAACTATAACCGCGCGAAGGCTACCACGCCGTAAGCGAATCAATGTCACGACCTGAATGTTCAGAACGCCGAGCCATACTCGGCGTTCTGGCATTTTTGCAGTTAAAGCTCAGGCACCTCGAAGTTAATCACCGTGTCCTCATTTTTGATTTCTGCCTGCGTGGGATACTCTTTGAAGATCTGGGTTCCCTCGAGCGCGAACTCGCCATCTTTGACGATCTCAATCGCATCCTCTTCAAAGCCGCAAATCGAGACCTTCATCGGTCCGGCACACACGCCTTCTTCGGTGCGATACACGCCATTCTTGATCGGTGCGTAGCTACCTGGCCCGGTACCTCCCTTTTCGACATCGGGTTCAAACTTCACCAACCCCGAAGGAAGAGGCTGCCCAGCATAGGTGACCGTTCCCGAGACTTGATACCGTGGCGCGTAACTGTCATTACCGCAGCCAGAGAATCCAACGAGCCCGCAAACAGTGGCGAGTATCCAAGCCAGGCAATTTAACGGTTGGCGGCCTCTAACGTAGCAGATATTCATAGCGCATTCCCCTAGAAGATCGCATGCTGCGTCTGCCCCGTCGCATAAGAAAAGATAAAGAAAAGATTGCTTCCCGCGAGTGTTCTTAACTGCGCGGAAGTAGGTTTATATCAGGTATCCGAGTGGCTGGAAAAGGGATGGCCGGCATCCGAATCAACATTTTTGTTTACGGTTTACCGCCACGAGGGTTGAACGTTACCAGAAGCTGAAATTGGGACAACGCGCGTTACCCACGCAAATGGGGAAACAAGGGCCGACAAGCTTTCGTTACGTCGAACCTTTCTGAATTTGTTCATTTTGGTGTCCCATTTGCTCTACGGCTAAGGGACAATCAGTGGTGATTATCGAGATTGCCAGCTGGAACCCTTTTAACGTGGGAATGCTGAGGAGATTCAGGCATGCGATGGCGAGGACGACGCGGTAGCGAGAATGTTGAGGATCGGCGATCTTCCCGTGGCCCGGCAGTGGCTGGCGGCGGAAGTATCTTGGGCATCTTGCTGATCATGCTGCTGGTGTGGCTGCTTGGTGGTAACCCCTTGGCCATTTTGCGCGGACTGGCCGTTCAGCAACCAGGTGGTGCTCCGGCCGAAGTCAATCCGGCCGATGACGAGCGAGCTCAGTTTGTTTCCGTCGTGTTGGCCGATACCGAGGACGTCTGGGGCGAGCAGTTTCAACTAGTCGGCAAGCAGTACCGCGACCCCACGCTGGTCATGTTCCGCGGGACGGTCCAGTCGGCGTGTGGTTTTCAACAAGCGGCGACCGGCCCCTTCTACTGCCCGCTGGACCAAAAGGTATACATCGATCTCAGCTTCTTCGACGAAATGGACAATAACCTGGGGGCTGGAGGTGACTTCGCCCGAGCCTATGTGATCGCTCACGAAGTGGGACATCACGTGCAGAACCTATTGGGCATCAGCGAAGAAGTCCACCGCGCGCGTACGCGAGTCGGCAAAGAGGAAGCCAACGAGCTCTCCGTCCGACAGGAACTTCAAGCCGATTTTCTCGCCGGTGTCTGGGCACACCATGCCCAGCAGAACTGGAACATCCTGGAAGAAGGGGACATCGAAGAAGCCTTGAACGCGGCGACCGCTATTGGTGACGATCGATTGCAAATGGAAGCACGCGGGTACGTTGTGCCTGAGTCCTTCACCCACGGCAGTTCCAAGCAGCGTGCCCGCTGGTTCTATAAAGGTTTAAAGACCGGCGACATGGACCAGGGAGACACGTTCAGCATCCCCTACAACCAGCTTTAGCACGGTCCAGTGGCTTGTGCTACGATAGTTGCTCTCACTCGATTGAATTCTACCTACCGTTGATGAACACCATGATGACTCGCCAGACCTTCCTTCGCGCATTGCTCCTACTCGCTGTTCCTTCCCTGCTATATGCGGAGGATACCGGTTCCAAGCTGGAAACCGACATCCCTTACCGCACGGAAGCTGGCCTGGACGACTACGCCAAACAGCAGTGCCGCGTCGATGTATTTACGCCAGCAAGTAATGGTTTTGCCACCGTGGTTTGGTTTCATGGCGGAGGCCTCGAAGCTGGCGATAAGAAGATCCCCGACTACTTAATGCACAACGGCTACGCGGTCGTCTCGGCCAATTATCGGCATAGCCCCCAGGTGAACGCACCGGTCTACTTGGAAGATGCCGCCGCAGCAGTTGCCTGGACGTTTGCCAACATCCAGAAGTACGGCGGCGATCCCAGCAAGATCTTCATCAGCGGTCACTCGGCCGGCGGCTACCTGACCAGTATGCTGGTGCTCGACGAGCGTTGGCTCAAGCCGCACGGAATTAGTCCGAACGACCTGGCCGGTGCTATCCCCCACAGCGGCCAAACCTTCACGCACTTCACGATCCGCATGGAACGAGGCCTCGGCCGCGAGACTGGTGTCGCCGACGACCTGGCCCCGCTCTATCACGTTCGCAAAGACACGCCACCACTGCTGCTCACCACGGGCGATCGCAACCTGGAATTCCCCTTCCGCTACGAAGAAAACGCCCTGCTCTTCAAAATGCTGGAGTCGGTCAAACACCCCGACGTTCAGCTCTACGAACTACAAGGCTTCACCCACGGCAACATGGTCGAGCCAGGCGTTCTGCTGATGACGCAGTTCATCAAGAAGCACGCGAAGGGCGACTAAAAGCGATCGCCTATGGCCTTAGAAGCGATAGGCGAGTCGAATGTCGTTAAGAAAGTCAGGGGCGGCTTCGTTCACGCCGAACGCGCTGCGCCAGCTAATGGCCCAGCGATCGCTTAAAAGATACGAAAGCCCGCCACCGAGCATGTGCTGACTCGTGTCATCCTGCGAACCGATATCGGCCAGCATTTCCCACGAGACAAACGCACCGACGCGGTCAGTCAGTACCACGTCGTAGCTCAGGCTCTGTTGAATCTGCGTATAGTCATCGCCAAAGACATCGAACAAGGCAAACCCAGTGCGGCCTGTCACCGCCGCCCATGGGCTGACTTGCCACGAGTACATCACTTCGGTCAGGGGCTGAAAGCTATTGAGAGCAAATGGGTTTCCTTCCATCGAAACCGGCAACGCCACATGCACGGCGGTCAGCGGCCGATAGCCATCTTGTCCCCACAGATCGTAAACGACGCCGATGGTCGGATCGAGCGTATTAGTGCTGCCGCCGTCGTTGAAGACAACGCCTGGCCATCCCAAGCGAAGTTCCAACCGGTCGGACAATCCCATTCGCAGCAGCATATCAGGCACCGCGTGCTGCGAGCCAAAACCATTGGGGCCGCGCAAGTACGAATAGCCACCTTCGATTTGAACGCGTCCGCGAGCCATGCGAACCACCTTCTGCGTCCACGTCTGCTCAATCGGGGACGGCTCGGCCGGAGCCCCCCAGCTTGGCTCGGCCAGGAATTCGTTTTGAGTACGATCCATCGGCTGGACGGAATAGACCGGTCCGCCATCGGATGGAAAAACATTCATTTGCTGCGCATGCCCTGTCTCACAACAAGTGACAAGCCCGGCGATGGCCAGGCATGTCGTTGCTGCGGCAAGGGCGCGCTGTTCTAAGCGACGCAAGAGAAGTCCCCCTAGCGATTTCGTCCAGGAGCACTGCTTGCTCGAGATGCCATCGAAGCGGCACTTCCGCCTCCGTTGTTCACGCGTGTTTGTGGCGACACGGAGCGAGGTGTGCTACCAGCCCACGAAGGTCGATGCGTGTTTTGGCTGGCATGCATGGAAGGATGATCGGTCGAATCAAAATCGGATCGAGCCGATGCACTTCGACTTTCCTGGCCGTTCCCAATGGTAAAACCACGGCGAGGTGTTGCGGTGGAAGCGGCAGCCGAGGTGCTGCTGCCGCTCTTGCTGAACGGATTCAAACGCTGCCACCAGCTTACCTTCTCGGCCGGCTTGGACGTGGTCGGTTGCATCGAGGTCGAGGCGAACGATTCCGAAGCAGTTCGAGAAGCTTCAAACGTTGCCGTGCTCACTTCACCATCTGGGGTCCAGCTTCGGACCGATTCGCGCGTCTGACCATTGGGGCCAACGAACGTACGCTCCATGGTGCCACTTGTTCCGTCCCAAGTCCGAACTTGTGTTTGGCTGACCACACGACCGTCGGGCAAGGTCACCATGTGCTGGCGTGTGTAGTTGTTGGGGTCGGTACCCGTGAGCGAACGTTCGTGCTGCCGCATGATGGTTCCATCCGGAGCGGTCCAGGTTTGCGTACGCAGTTGGCTATAACCGTCTTCGGTGTTGATCCGTTCGTAAGACTGCGTCATCTCGCCGCGTGGGTTGGTCACCATATGCTCACGGACAAAACGCCCTTCTTCAGGAGCATCCAAAACCTGCATGGTGTTGGTCACCGTGCCCGCTTGGTTTTGCGTCTGCCGCTGGAAGGTAAATGGCGTCGGTGCCGGGATGGGTTCGGTTGGAAGTGGCTCAACCGGCGGAAGGGGTGTCGTGTCTTGAGCGAACACAGGCGTGACGAACAACAGTGCTACGAGCGAAGATGCGGTGGCAAATTTCGTCATGGAAATGACTACCTTGCTATCCATAAAGGTGGGCGGATCGAACATGCTGACCAATGGACGTTCCGTACTGACAAACGTTTCTTCCAATATCGACGGCGAGACTAGTCGAAGTTCAAGTATTGGAGAATCGCGGCGGGACATTACCGCAAACCGTCGGGAATCGTCCAGATGGATATCGCAATGCACGCTACCAGCGATAGCATCGACGTGCAGATAGCGCAAGCGACTGCATCAAGCAACTTTGATTGGTTGATCCATCGATCCCATCAACCACTTCTCGTTGAAAGGCACAGAAGAACTTGAAAGTCAGACACTTCGTACTTGCCGACGCTCTACTTCAAATGCTGTTTAAAGAACTCGATGGCTCGCTCGCGGGGCTCGCCTTTGTAGAACTCAGCACCGCCGTGGCCACCTCCTTCGATGACGATCAACTCCAGCGGCAGGCCAGCTTCTTTGTAGACCGTTTGAATTCGCTGCGATTGATCCAGTAGGACCGTGTTGTCCTTGTCGCCGTGAATGACCAGAAACGGTGGGTCGTCTTCGGTTACGTGGAACGCGGCCGAAGCCTGTTTGGCCAGTTCGACCTTTTCGTCGGCTCCGCCGCCTAACAGTTTGTAGACGACTGAGCCCTTCTTATTCGCGCGGTGTGGCTGCGTCTTCGAACGGAGGACGAAGTCGGTCGCTCCGTAGTAGTCGACCACGGCCGCAACGCGTGACGACTGATCGAGGTTGCCGCCGACGTCTCCTTCCAGCGCCTTCACCTCTCCGGAAGTTCCCATCAGCGCGGCCAGGTGACCACCGGCGCTGGAGCCAGCAACACCGATCTTCTCGGTCGAGTAGCCATACTTGTCGGCATTGGCTCGTAGCCAACGCACGGCCGCTTTGCAGTCTTGGATCTGGGCTGGGAACGTGGCTTTATCGGTTAATCGATACGAGATGCTCGCGACGGCCATGCCATGATCGTTTAGCCACGTGACAGGGCAACCCTCCTTACTGCCGCCCTGCCAGCCACCGCCGTGGATCCACACGACCAGCGGAGCGTCCTTCTTCTGCGGCAAGTAGAGGTCCAACTTCAAGCTATGCCCATCAACCTCGGCGAACTCGATGTTCTTGATGACCTTCTTCTCTTGTTCCGCCTGCAGCGTGGTTGTCGCGATCAACAGTACGGCGGCGGTCAAAGTCATTAGCAGAGGGCGGGCACAGATCATGGCAGATTCCTAGGCATCAAACGCAATTGCGCAAGGTGTGTAGTGGAAAAGGACTTAGGCCGATCTTAAAGTGACTTTCTGCGAATTTCTACCCAATAGGGCGGAACAATTCTCTCGCACCTCGGTTTCATAACCGATATACTGCTAAACCAGTAGAGAGCAATCTACGGGAGATTTACCTATGACGCGCAAATACCATCTTGTAATCCTCATGTTCCTCGCGATCATACTCGGGGCCGGGCCGATGCTCGCGCAACTGGCACCTCGCATGCGACGGCACTTGGTGACTCAGGCGAAAGCATTACGGCTCATTCCCGCCGATAGCCAGCCTCCGGGTCAAAACCAAGTCTCCATTGAGGTGGTTGGTAACGAGCGAGTCATTCGGGCCAATGGTATTCCCGATCATCGGACCGGTTCGTTCCCGAACCATGGCAACCCCAACGGAATTACTCAGCAGCAGTATGTTTTTCATCTGCCGGCCGAGCCCAAGCCGGCCAGTCAAATCACTCCCCTGCGAATGCAGAACTTTGGCATTGGCGTCAACGGCGTTCCTTTCGATCCAGGTGCTGCCGAGTGGTACAACGGCGATCCGCGCGGCGGCTGGCAGTATGAAGCCCTGTCAGGGGCCGTGTCGCTGGGTATCGATGCCAATCATGCCCACGTGCAACCGACCGGTGCGTATCACTACCACGGACTGCCGAGCGATTTGCTGAAAAGCCTGAACGTACAACGTGGCAAGCATTCGCCGATCGTTGGCTGGGCCGCCGATGGTTTTCCAATTTATGCCCTGTACGGCTTTCAAGATCCGAACAATCCCGAAAGCGAAATTGTCCAGCTGGAATCTTCCTTCCGGCTGAAGAAAGGGCGTCGTCCCAGTACCGACAATCAGCCAGGCGGTCGTTATGACGGTACGTTCGTTCAGGACTACGAATACGTCGAAGGGCATGGTGACCTGGACGAGTGCAACGGCCGATTCGCCGTCACGCCTGAGTATCCGGAAGGAACGTATGCCTACTACCTGACCAACCATTGGCCGGTAATCCCCCGCAACTATCGCGGTACCCCGTCCGATGATTTTCGTCGCGGCCCCGGGGGAGGACGCCCGGGTTTTGGACCTCCGGGTGGTCGACCGGGCTTTGGTCCACCGCCGCGGCGATAGCAGTCCCTCAGAAGGAACAGAGCGTGACGTCCCCCACGAAGATCTTGTTTATCTGCTCGAAGAACCTTTGGCGAAGTCCAACGGCAGAGCGGGTCTATTGTAATGACCCGCGACTCGCGGTTCGCTCGCGCGGCCTTAGCCCCAAGGCCGCGCGGCGGATCTCGCCAGATGACTTGCGTTGGGCCGACGTGGTCTTCGTCATGGAGTACGAACACCTGGCCAAATTACGTTCGCTCTACCGCAATGCACTCGGCCAAAGGCCTGTGCATGTCTTGGAAATACCTGACAAGTATCAGTTCATGGATCCCAAACTGGTCAAGCTGATTCAGGAAGGCGTCGAGTCGTTCCTGAGCGAATCTCCTGTTGAGTAGATCCTCTCGGCGAAGCGTTCTCATGTTGGCTAGAATGATGGGATCGAGTTCCCGATCGCAATGATTGACGCTCGATCTCGTCAATGTCTCTCCTACTTCGCCGACCACCATGTCAGACCTTTACGCATCCCTCGAAAAAGATGGCTACGCGATGCTGCCCGGCATCTTTTCAGCCGACCAAATGCATGATCTTGGTACGCGGTTGATCGCAGCACTCGAGGCCCACCCCGGACCGGCCGTTCTCGAGAGCCGCGGACGGATCTATGGTTCGCGCAATCTGCTGGCTGCCGCTGCCTGGCTGATCGATCTGGCACGCACGCCGCCGCTGGCGGAAGTACTGCACCAGACGCTGGGCGCGGAAGTCGGCCTGGTACGAGGACTGTATTTCGACAAGCCGCCCGATCGCAGTTGGTCGCTGCCGTGGCATCGTGATCGCACGATTGCGGTCACGGACAACACGATTATCAGCGAGCACTTTGACAACCCGACTCAGAAAGCCGGTATCGCTCATCTGGAAGCCTCCGACCAGTTGCTCGCGAGCATGCTCACCCTGCGGATTCACCTCGACGCGATGACCCCTGTGAACGGCCCGCTGTCGGTCATCCCAGGCTCGCACCTATTAGACGCCACGAAAGAAGAGCCGCCAGTCATTCTCGCCGCCCAGGCCGGCGACGTCCTGGCCATGCGGCCGCTCGTTTCGCACGCCAGCAGCATGTCGAAAGAAGGCATTACCGCGCATCGTCGGATCGTGCACTTGGAGTTCGCCGCGTCACCAGAACTGCCCGATGGGGTGCGGTGGCATGACTTTCTTAGCATCGAAGATCGTTAGTTCACGACCTTACCATCCACCACGTCCAGCTTGAAAAGCCGAGCCGCGTTCTGCCACATGATCAGCTCTAAACTCTTCTCCGGAAGGCCGAGCCCACGGATAAACTTAAGATAGCTCTTCATGCCGCAGATGGGCCAGTCGGTGCCATACAGCAGGTACTTCGGTTCGCCTGCGTACAGGATCATCTCGCGGATCTCTTGCAGCATGAACTGCTCGAAGCGGTCCTCGAAGTCCCCCAGCACCAGCCCGCTGATGTCGGCGTGGGCGTTTTCATTCTTGTAGACCACTTCCATGCAATCGCGAATCCACGGATTGCCAACGTGACAGATGACGAGTTTCAAATCGGGGTAGTCGACCGCCACGTCATCGATATGTAGCGGATGCGAGTAACGTACCTTGCCGGTTGGGCTGTACGTATCGCCGCTATGGATCATCACCGGCACGTCGAACTCGATCGCTAAGTCGTAGATGACCTGTAAACGTTTATCGTGCGGGTAGAAGGGCTCGTACCCGGGATACAGCTTCAACCCTTTCACGAGGCCGTCGCGGAGGAAGTCGGCCATTTCGCGGAGGTCGCGCTCTTTGTAATGCAGATAGCTGATGCCGGCGACGACGGCGATGTTATCGAAATCACGCGTCGCCTGAACGACGTCACGCGTTGCCGGCCTATGAGGCGTGATCTTGTAGGAGCTAAGCACCAAGGCATAGTCGACACTATTGGCCGACATATCTTCCTGCAGATGATCGAGGCACTCGGTGATCGAGCGAACGCGTTCCTCGTGATAATTATTCAGATGCGTGTGACAATCGATGATCATCGGCTTCTCTCCTTCGCGGTGATTCTTGTAGCGTAGAGCCTACCGCTTAGGAGAGCAAATTTTGTTCCGCGTTGCTAGTCGAACATCAGGATGCTGCCGCGGCTGGTTGGCTCGTTTTTCCATCGACCGTGTTCGACATTTTCGCATCGCGGTACTTCTTCAGCTCAAACGCCAGCGTCGCGACGGCTGCCAGAATCACGGCCGCGTCGTCGGTCAGACCAATCAGGGGAAGCAGATCCGGCACACCATCCAGCGGCGAGACCAAATAGAGCACCGCCCCGATGGCGATCGCTTTCGAGGTCCAACTGGCATTGGGATCGACAATCATCTTCCACAGGGAAAGCACATCGTCCCAGATCTTCATGATGGGTCCACGATTCATACCGGAAAGCTTCTCGCGAATCTTCTGAACATCTTCCGGCGATGCCTTTTCGGCATATTCATGCAGCCGATCGTAGGCTTCAGATTTACTCATAGGGATTCCTCCAATTTCAAGGGAATCGTACTCGCGACCAGGCAAATGTCCAGGCATTTCCCCGTCAGAAACACCCCGCGCATACGGTCCCTCAGCAAGTTATTCGTCGCAGGAAAACGAATCTTGGACCGAATTGGCCCAAATTCTGGCAGGTTCGCCATCGCTTGCCAGGCGTCCGTAGATCGAGCGGGCAGCGTAAATTATCATACGTGGAACCTACTCCCCTGCCCCGTTGGCTTCATTCCACCAGGCCTCCTTCATGCAATTCTCGCGACTTGCCCTTGGTATTGTTCTGCTCGCCGCTACCAGCATTTTTGCTGACGAGCGTCCCAACATCATCTTGATCATGGCCGACGACCTAGGCGTCGAAGGGCTCGGCTGTTACGGCGGCACGAGCTACAAGACCCCTAATCTCGACCGCTTGGCCGGCGAAGGGCAGCAGTTCATGCACGCCTATGCCCAGCCGCTATGCACCAATACCCGCGTCCAGTTGATGACCGGCAAGTACAACAATCGGAACTGGAAATTCTTCGGTATTCTCGATCCCAGCGAACGCACCTTCGGTCACTTCATGAAGCAGGCCGGCTATCAAACATGCATGGCCGGCAAGTGGCAACTGCAAAGCTATGACCCGCCTGACTACCCCGGCGCTCAGATGCGGCGCGATACTGGCATGAAGGTCGAGGATGCCGGCTTCGATTCTTACAACATGTTTCATAGCGGACACACCGAGCTGAAGGGTTCTCGCTACGCCAACCCAACACTCAACATCAACGGTACCCTGCACGAAGATATCGATGGCAAGTACGGTCCTGATCTGTGGGTCGACTTCATCAACGACTACGTCCGCGAGGCCAGCCAGAAAGATCAGCCTTTCTTCGTCTACTACCCCATGGCCTTGCCGCACTGGCCGATGGTCCCAACGCCAGACAGCAAGGAGTGGTCCGACCCGAGCCGTCGCCTGGAAGAAGATACCCGCTACTTCGCCGACATGGTTGCTTACACCGATAAGTGTGTCGGCAAGATTGTCGACAATGTCGATGCCCTCGGATTGAAGGAGTCGACGCTCATTCTCTTCTATAGCGATAACGGCACGCACGTCAAAATCACGTCGCAAACGAACAGCGGCCCCGTCGCTGGCGGCAAAGGCTCGACGACCAACGCCGGCACACACGTACCGTTGATTGCTCGTTGGCCCGGTCACATTACCCCTGGTAAGAATAACAACCTGGTCGACTCAACCGATTTCCTGCCGACGCTATTGGAAGCCGCTCGGCAGCAGAAGCTAACGCCAGGAGGCATCGACGGGATCAGCTTCTATCCGCAATTGCTTGGCCAGGCATCAGACGTTCGGCCCTGGGTGTTCTGTCACTACGACCCGCGTCCAGGCTGGGACAAGGATCAGTTCGCACACATTCGCTTTGCCCGCGATAAGCAGTTCAAGTTGTACGACGACAGTAAGCTGTTTGACGTTTCCGCCGATCCGCTGGAGCAAAGCCCCCTCAGCCCCGTAGCGGAACCTGCGGCGGCGACTGCGGCTCGGCAAGCGTTGGGTACGGTCCTCGCCCAGATGCCCAACCCAGAACCAGCCCCGCGTGATCCACTGCATTTCCAAGCGACGAAGCAGGCCGAGTTCGTTCCCCCCGCAAGCAAACTCGAAGTCGTCTACAGCGGCGGCACCTTCACCGAAGGTCCGACCGTCGCGGCTGACGGAGCGATCTTGTTCAGCGACGTGCGGGAAAGCAAAACACTGCGATATGATCCGAAATCGGGGAAGACGACAGTCTTCCGAGCCGACTCGAATAACTCGAACGGCATGATGCACGACGCCCAGGGACGCTTGCTTTCCTGCGAAGGCGCTGGCGGAGGCCCGCGTCGCGTTTCGATTCGATCGCTTGACGGTAAGGTCACCACCGTCGTCGACAACTGGCAAGGCAAGCACTTCCACAGCCCCAACGACGTGGCCATCGCTCCGAACGGAACTGTTTACTTCACCGACCCGCGTTATGGTGGCAATTCCCCGAAGGAGATCGACTTCGAGGGAGTCTACTTCATTCGCAATGGCAAAGCCCACGTTGCCAGCGACAAGATCCAGCGTCCCAACGGCATCTTGATCTCGCAGGACGGCACCACCGCTTACGTGGCCGATAACAACAACCAGTTCGGTGGAGCCCGGTCGCTACTGAAAATGCCGATCGAAAAGGACGGCACCTTCGGCCCGGCGATCAAACTGTTTGACTTTGGTATGGGACGCCGCGGCATCGACGGCATGGCCATGGACCAACAAGGCAACATCTACGCCACCGCCGGCCAGGGGGACGACGCAGGCGTCTACGTCTTCAGCCCCACCGGTGAGCAATTAGCCGTGATCAAGGTACCTGATGTCCCCACCAACTGCATCTTCGGTGGACCCGACGAACCGAACGCACTTTACATCACCGCCCAAACCGAGCCCAACGAACAAGGCAAGACAAGCTTTGGGCTGTTTCGTATAGAGCTGGGCAAGGAAGGTTATCGGATCTTTCCACCGGCACGGCGGCGATAAGCATCGCCAGCGCGCATACGAACACACTGCCACGAAGGCTATTGCGAGCCGTTGGTCTGAGGTTCACATTGTCTGCCGCTTCATCGCGGAGGCCCGCGTCCCGGCAAGCGTTTTGCGCTGCGCCGTGGGCGACCTTGCCTATGCGTGGATGACGTTCGTCTTGCAAGCGACCGATTCGACTTCGGTCTGGGCGTGATAATTATGTCTGCGGGGGCGTGCTCTTGGTTATTCTGCTTAAGAACCTTAGCCCGTGAGCGTACAGAGGATTTCTTCGAGCTGCCTGAGGGGTTGTCGCTCCAATGACTACTCGCCGGAGCGCTTTGTTGGTGCCGCCGCATTTTCTTGAGCAGTTTCTTCAGCCGCCCCACTTCACTCCCTTGTCGGTCGAGCACCTTGAGGTGAAACGTGACCCAGGCCAGCGCGCGGTCGAGTTGATGACTGGTCGGCACCCTGAGCCCGTCGATGGTGGTGCCGGCGAAACTTACTGGTTGCGGTTCTTTCGGACGTCGGGGACGCGGCGGCCTGATCTTTTGGTGACGGGTAGCGTCTGGATGATCTTCGACCGCGATCGGCACATCAGAAACAGGCACATGCGGGACAGGTTCCTTGCCGTGGCATGCTTGCTCCCCCGATTCTTCGGGGACATGTGTCTTTTCGACATGCGTATCTTGCGATGGATGACCGACCGCAATCACCAGCTGCCCCACGACCTCGGCAGGCACCTGGACCATTGTCCCGCAGGCCGAGCAGAGGAAGTACTTGCCAGCGCGCACGACAACCTGCGGCTTACTCTCTGGCGAGAGCTGGCCGCTTTGTTCGGATTGTGCGATGGGCGATGACATGGCGATACTCGTTGCACTCGTGTGACACGCAACTCCAGCCAGCATGAATTGGGTACTGGTGAGCCACAAAGAATGGGGCTCGAAGACACTGGATAGAGGCCAGCGGCACACGGATGAAAAGGATGGCTTGCGGGGAACGTCCCCAGGCATGGCTTAGGTATACCAGCCTGATGGTCTTGGAAGATAGTGCGCGCGCAACTTTTTTACAGGGCGTCGAAAAGACGCGAGAGAAACGGCGTGACCTGCGAAGTGTCACGGCGAGTGCCACTGCCGAAATTGGCAGTGGCGTTGCGGTATACGGCCCTGGGCGAAGAACTTTTAAGTTTCGACCTGGATATCGAGATTCACGACCGAGTCACCCAGCTCGGCGGTAATTCCACTCTTGCTCGGAACGGAATACTTGCCGTAATTCGTAGGGGCACCTTTGACCTTCTCTTCGACCGACAGGCCGGTCTCGTCGGTCACCGTTTTGCCACCCGGTGGAAGAACGGCGACATGATAGTTACCTCGCTTGAGCGGAGCGAACTCAGGCGGCAAGTATTCGTAGGTCCCGTCGGCGGACGTTCGCGTGGTGAACGAGTAGTCGCCGCCAACCTCTGTGAACCGAACCTGGACGCCTTCGGGAGCCGGAGCTCCGTCGAGCGTGACATTTCCTTTCACGCCTTTGAGACCTGTCTGGGCCTCTTGGCATCCGGCCACTGTAGCCGCTAATAGCATGATGAAAAAGAATAAACGCTTCACGATAGCTGTTCCTTGGATCTCACTGAGAGATAGTTATTACGGGAATCTCAAGTGCTGCTGGTGACCAACAGCACGTTTCAATACGAGAGCCGATTTCTAACTTCCCGCGATGACCTGGCCATCGTCTCGAGTCGCTTGATATTTCAGAACATCAAGGTCGATCGTCTCGGAAATGAACTCGACGTGGCCGTCCGAGAACACACCCATCACCCCGCCTGGATGTTCCGAAAGCAGCGGGTTATTTGGGCCATAGTTGCCGTTGATCCCATCCAGATCAAAGTTCCTCGTATTGGGTGCGTAGCGAATGGTAGTGAGGTTGAACGTACGGATCCCGGTCGGCGTGCCGCCTCCATTGGTTCCCATCAACCAGCCATGAGAAATACCACTGCCAGTCATCAACACGTTGGGCCCCGGAATATTAGCGAACGAGCTTGAATTGGCAGTAAACATCCGTCCTCCCAATTCACTGATGACCAGCGTGTTACTGGTCCCATCCGTGGCATCACGGAAGCGAATGTTCTTGTTTGCCACCAACATACCGCCAGCAGCGGCGGTGCCATTGTTGTGACCTCCGGAGTGGGAACAGCAATCAAATCCGGTGACCGTCCGCGTTTCGGTGTAGTTGGAGTTGTTGATCACGGCGCCGGCAATGCCGATATAGGTGGAAGCGGAATCCCATGCATTGGTAGGCACATCCGAGGCGTCTCCCGGAAAGGATGGACACACCATCGACGCTGGCGTCTCGCCGATCAAAACACCGCTGTTCGCACTCCAACCGCAATGGGCAACCGAAAAGTTGAGTTGGTCATACAACGCCCCTTGCTCAATGAAAGGCAATAAGCCTCCCCAGAAGGAAGGCCCAAACGAACTGCTGACGCCTACCCGACTTCCAAAAGGGAAGGCCAAAAACGTGTCGTGATAGTTGTGCAGCGCAACGCCAACCTGTTTCAGATTGTTGGAACACGACATCCGCCGAGCCGCTTCGCGGGCCTGCTGAACGGCGGGAAGCAGAAGGGCGATTAAGACGCCAATAATGGCAATCACAACTAGTAGCTCGACCAGCGTAAAGCCAGACGTATGAGAGCGTCGCATAGGGAGGGTCCTTCAAGAACTAGAAAAACAATGGCAGAAATGATTTCGAGATCTCATGAAGGGGGTGTACCCGCCAATCTATGTAGTTTCGCGGGATAGTCAAGTTAATAATCTCAAACAAATTGACTATTAGGAAACACGTAGCGCAAGCAATCGTTAACTTGCTAACTGCTAAGAGCTTAGGCGAAGAGGCAGTCTGGGCGTTTTTTCCCTGGCGGCTAACGACTAATTGTTTGCCGCTGGTAAGTACCTGCTTAGAACCATCGTCAGTGCATCTCATACGAAAGTGCCCGGCGAGGCCTCGTTTTTCGATAAACTGCCAAGCTACTACCGAGCGAATAAAAAAAGGCAGCCGAGCGATTCGCTCGGCTGCCTTGAGAACTTATTTTCAATGTTCAATCGCCAGGCGATTAGTAAGCCCGAGGCGTGACTCGGCCTTGGACTCGGCTCGGCAGACCTTGGATTCGCAGGAAGCCTTCGGCGTCGTCCTGGTTGTAGCTGCCGCCCCCTTCCATGGTGGCGATGCCTTCGTCGTAAAGGCTGAATTCGCTGGAGCGGCTGGCGACGATGATGTTGCCTTTGTAGAGCTGCAGCGTAACTTCGCCGGTGCACTTCTGCATGGCGTTTTCGATGAAGGCCAGCAGGGCGTCGAGCTTGGCGTTGTACCAGAAGCCGTTGTAGACGTCTTCGGCCACGATCGGCTTCAGCTGGTCACGCAGGTGAATCAGGTCGCGGTCCAGGGTCAGCTGTTCGACGTTCAGTAGCGCGTCGTACAGGATGGTCATGCCAGGGGCTTCATACACACCGCGGCTCTTCATGCCGACGAAGCGGTTCTCGACCATGTCGATGCGGCCGACGCCGTTACGACCGCCGATTTCATTCAGCTTGGTCACGACTTCCAGCGCGGTGCACTTCTCGCCGTTGACGTGGGTTGGCACGCCCTTTTCGACCTTGATGGTCACGGTCTCTGGCTTGTCAGGAGCATCTTGCGGGCTGACGGTCATGCCGAAGTCGACCAGTTCGACACCGTTGACAGTCAAGTCTTCCAGCTCGCCAGCTTCGTAGCTGATGTGCAGGACGTTCTCGTCGCTGCTGTACGGCTTGGCGGTCGAAGCTTTGACTGGGATGTTCTTTTCGTTGCAGTAAGCGATCAGTTCGGTTCGGCCTGGGAATGCCTTGCGGAACTTTTCAATTCGCCAAGGTGCGATCACCTTCACGGTTGGATCCAAGGCTTCCGCGGCCAGTTGGAAACGGCACTGATCGTTACCCTTACCGGTCGCACCGTGAGCATAGGCATCGGCACCAACTTCCTTGGCAACTTGCAGACACAGCTTCGAGATCAGCGGGCGAGCGATCGAGGTACCCAGCAGGTAGATCGATTCGTACTTGGCTTGCCACTGCAGAACCGGGAAAGCGAAGTCACGGCACATCTCTTCACGGCCGTCGACAATCCGGGACGACACGGCGCCACAGTCCTTTGCCTTCTGCAGAATGGCCTCGCGATCCTCGCAGGGCTGGCCCAAATCGACGTACACAGCGTGCACATCGTAACCTTCGTCTTGCAGCCATCCCAAAATGACCGACGTATCGAGACCACCAGAGTAAGCAAGAACACAGCTAGGCATTTTTTGATGCTCGCAAGCGAATGGACAATGAAGTAAATAGCGGCCCCACCTCAAATCTTGTCCCCTCGCCCCTGAGGGGAGAGGGTTAGGGTGAGGGGCCGAACCAGGGACACGCTTTCCCTACCCAAACAGAGAAAGCCCTGGAACAAGAGGTTCATTTTCGACTAGGGGGCCAGTGGTGGCAAGGGGCTGTTTGACATAAGTCAGCCGAGGGAATAGCCTTGGGCCAACTTGGTAATCAACCGCCCCTTAGGCCGCCTGTAATATGAATGAAACCAACGAAGAGGGCTCATCGGCTGATGCGGCTGCGGTGAATCCTTACGCCACTCCCCGCTCAGAAACGGGGAAATTGGCCGAAACCGTGGATCAATCTTTTCGACCTCGTACGGTTCCTCTGTTTTGCGGCGTCCTTCTGGGGCTGCTGGCAGAATACGTTGGCTTCTTGGCTTTGCATTCGGGAATGGATCTTACTCCGGCCACGATGGTCATGACCTTTCTGGAATTGAGCAAAGGGATGCTTGCCGGCATCGGAGTTGGTATTTTCGTCGACTCGCTACTTCAGAAGAAGGTCTCGCTGCTCGCTCCGGGACATTGGTTTTTGCTTTTGATGGTTGCCTCGCGGGCAGCCCAGTTCGGGTCGGATGTGTGGGGCACCGGCGAAGACATTGAAATCGGGTTCACATCGTTTGGCATGTGGTATGTTGTCCAGACGACGATCAACCAAACGCTGGTGCTGTTGCTGCTAACGCCGATCGCATTGACGACCGCTGAACCGCTTTACTGGAAAGCTTTGGCATGGTCGATCCTGGCCTTCGGCGTCGTGGTACTCCTTCAATTTCCCGCTGCCATGCTCGACCAACTGGCGGTGCTGGGAATGATCTCACACATCCTGTTGATCGCGTCCACGTTCGGAGGCTTTATACTGGGCGTCGCCATCTTTGTTCTCGCAATCGGCGAACTTGCGCTCGATCGGCCGCGAGCCAAAAGCCGTGATCGATATCATTGGATCGGCATCTTCGGACCGGCTGGGCTGACCTTCCTGATGATTGTTCTCGGAATAGGTTTTGGTTACGCGTAAACACGCGAAAGCATCGTCGGTTAAAACTCAGAAAGGTTACTGCTCGAACGGGTCCGATGGACGCCGCATCATGATCGCAGCAAACACGACGACGCCACCCAGGACGAACAGTCCCTATTTGCGATCCCGGTTTTGCATTTCATACATGAACTCGACCCAGGCACGCTTCGTTTTGATATTCACGAAGATGAGGAGGATAACAGCGCCAAAGACGACCAGGCCAATCACTGCCAGGATGGCGAGATCGATCGAGGCTGCTCTCGGTGGACCGAGCTCTCGCGAACTTGTGTTGTGGTCAAGAACCGTATCGGAAGAATGCATACTCGCCAAGCGGTTTGATTCCTCCTGAGATTGTGCAATATCCAACTGTGGGTTGTCGTAATACTTCTCGCTGAACTTCTCGTCGACGCGGTCGCCGTTGGCAATCCACTTCGCTTCGTCCGCGGCGATCTGTGCGGCTAACGTATCGGCCTGGGCCAGTTCGTCTTTCAGGGCCGCTTCGACCGCGTTGATCGTCTTACCTGGTGCGGGATGCTTTTGACTGGCAACCGCATTGGCGGCTTTCAAACGGAAGTCCTCTTGGGTAGCTGGATCGTCCACCTCGTACGAGGCCCGCAGGTAGGCCCGGGCGGCCAGCAAGTTGGCTGGCTGCGAAGCGGAAAGCAAGTCGCCGACGGCTTCCATCAAGATGGGCGAATCGTGATGGCCAAACCGCACCATGCCCAGCACGCCTTTGAGGGCTCTGGCGTATTCGGCATCGACGCCATCCTTCGCATCGTCGCCCCGTTTTTCCTTCACATAGGCGGCAAAGCCAGCAACGCGTGGCTTATGGTCGCCCCAGTCAACTTCTTCTTGATCTGGGTTTAGCGGCAGTTTGGCCCCGACGGCACGTCGCTCGATGACATACTGCACCAACAACTGCTGATAAATCTCGCGGCCGAAGTGGGCCTCTGGATTGATCTCGATCGCGCGTTGAATGTGCACCAGGCCTTCGTCGAAATTGCCCGAATGAATCAGGAACGTGCCGAGATTGGCCTCCGACTCATAGAGGTTTTCGTCAGGCCAGCGCCCCATCTTTTCGCGAATCGTTTCGATCGCCTTTTCGTGCTCGCCCAATTTGTCGTAGGCAACGGCGATGTCGTTGTAGTCCTCGGGAGTTCGCTGATCGACCGACTTGGTGGTGCGATCGCCGATGCGCCACTGGTAATAGGCATCGCTATGTCGCACAAAGTGCCCTGCGATCAGCTCGTGAACTTCGGGATACTGCTGCCGCTCCATCTCGAGCGTGTCTTCATCCCACAAGCAGGCGAAACAGGCACACGGAAAGGCCAACGCCAACAGAACGAACCATGTCCAACGAGCACGCATAACGCACCTTCTGGCTTGAAGAGAGTTGATGAGCTCAACCTACCAAATGATGGCAAGAAGGTCGAAGGAAAAGCGAATAGGAAAACACCAGCTTCTTATAACTTCGTTGGATTGGCATGAGTCTTGGCATACATTAGGCTTAGTCGCACGAATCGATGACTAACATTTATACTTGCTTATAGAAAATGATCTGTGACTGAAGTAGTACACGATTCAACGGCACCTGCCAATCCCTTTCAGTCACCCGTGAATCTCGAGACGCCCTCGGAAAGCGATCCCAACTCTCCTAGCCCCCGAACGTTTTGGATTTGCCTGATCTTGGGCAGTGTCGTCAACTTGGCGGCGTCGATACCAACTTATACGAACACGAACTATACGGTCCTTACCAGATTGTCGTGGTTGATCCCCGACCTATGCTTCGGCCTGGCCTATGGTATGGCGTTGGCGTTGTTAACACACGCCGCGCGTTTTCGACAGTGGGCGACTCTTATGCCGGGGCATTGGCGATTGATCGCGTTTCTTTCGACTTGGTTTATCTATGCCGGGTCCTTTGCAGCGCCGTTGGCCGCACTGGCCGTCTATCTTGCTTTCGCTCTGATCACCAAAGAACGTCTTGTCTGGAGAGTGTACGCTTGGCTGTGCGTGCTCATTTACGCGTTGGAACTATCGCAGACGATCTTCGTGAACCTAATTTCGGGTGAGATTTTTGCAGCTAATACGGAAATGGGTGGTGATCCACCCGACATAGGCGACTCGCCCATGCTCATTGCATTCATGGTGATTGCGTTCTTCGTGATGATCTTCAATCTGGCGACGCTCGTCGCGCTTATCGCTGGCGTCGCTACCGATATCCAATCGAAAATCCGCCGTGATGCCTATCACTACTTGGGGCTGATCCTCGTACTAGTCCTGCCCATGTCTCAGTGGATCTGGCAAATAGTCGTCGGCGGAGGGCTAGATACGCTTTACCTTCAGTGATTCAGGAGACCGCCTCACCAGGTATTCTTCTACGAACTAAGCGTCCCTTAGTCGTCCAAGTCATTCGTCCGCAAATCCGCCAGCTTCGTTACCAGTTTCGCCTGAAACTCCTTCACCACATCCTGATACTTCGGATCGCCAGCCAGATTCGTGTACTGCTTGGGATCTTTCTCCATATCGAACAGCTCGACGCCGCCGGTGCCGTCTTCCTTGTATTGGATGAACGCCCAGCGATCGGTACGCAGGAGGAAGCCTTTTTGCATGGGCGAGACGTTCAAGATCTCGTCGTGCACGCTGGCCTTCGGATCGTTGAGCATCGGCGTGATGTCTTTCCCTTGTAGCCGCTCCGGGACTTCCAGGCCGCACAGCGCGGCGGTGGTGGGATAGAGGTCCAATAGCTGCGTTAGCGAGTCGCACACGGCAGGCTTCTGCCCTGGCACTTTGATGATCAGCGGAACGCTGGCTGACTCTTCGTGCAGGCTCACCTTTGCCCAGAAGTCGTGCTGACCGAGGTGAAAGCCATGATCGCTGGTGAAGATAACAATCGTATTGTCGGCCTCGCCGCTGGCTTCCAGGGCATCCAACACCTTGCCAACCTGGGCGTCGAGAAACGCGACCGCGCCGTAGTACCCACCAACCGCTTTCTTCTGACGGCGGATATCCATCTTCATGTTCTTGCTGGTCTTGTAGTTGATGCCCATGCGCGGAATGTCATCCCAGTCGCCGGGGACTTTCTCAGGCAGTTCGCGATTAGCGTACGGCTTGTAAGGCTCGACATACTTACGCGGCGCGACAAACGGAACGTGCGGGCGAACAAACCCCACGGCCAGAAAGAACGGCTTGTCAGCCTTCGCGTGTTGCTCAATGAGCTCGACCGCTTTCGCGGCGGTCTTCCCGTCGCTGTGAACTTCATCGTCCCCGTCTGCTTCGACTACGACAAACGTATTGCCGCCTACCACAGGCTTCTTGCCATCGGGATTGCCTTCGAGCGTTTCGCCATCGCCGGGCGCTTTCCATTCCGGGCCGGGGCTGTTGAAACGTTCGACCCAGCAGATCGGATCGTCGGCGCCGTCTCCGCCACTTTCGATCCCGCCTGGGACGCCCATGTGAAAGATCTTGCTCACGCGAGCCGTGTAGTAACCGTTGTTACGAAAGTGCTGCGGCCACATGGCCCGGTCACCGATCTGCGGACGAGGACTCACGTAACCCATCACACCGGTCGCATGCGGGTAATAGCCAGAAAGAAACGACGCACGACTCGGACCGCAGTAGGTCGCATTGCAGTAGGCGTGGGTGAATCGTGTTCCTTGGGCAGCCAAACGATCGATGTTGGGCGTCTTGCTGACATCATTCCCGTAGCACGAAAGCGCCGTCGGTGTGAGGTCGTCCGAAATGATGAACAACACGTTCAGCGGCTTGTCGGCAGCTTGGCTCAGGGAAGAGAGAAAAAGGACGATCAGCAGCGCAGTCGTGCGAGTCATCGGCAGGCGTTCCTTGGCAGGGAGGTCATACGTTCTGGGCAGGCAGATTTCATTCTAGCCGCTGTGCGCGAAATTGCACGAACAACTTTGGCAGCTACCTAGGAACCCAGAATCGCCGCCAGACCTTCTCGGTAGCTCGGGTGCTTCGGCTGAAAGCCCAACTCAGTGACCAATCGCTGGTTGCTCATCTTCCGGTCGGAGCCTGCCCTCTTGGCGGCTGGGGAATCGGGGTCTGGTTCTTCGAAGGTTGGTTCCGGGGCACCCAGCAGCCGGGCTACCTCTTTGTAGTAGTCGCGGCGGTCGACTGGCGTGCCGTCGCTGACAATATATAGAGGAGAAAAACTCTCGGCATCGGCGGCCAGGCGAATGGCTTGGACGGCGTCGTCGACGTGGATCAAGTTCAACGCACCGCCGCCAGGGGCTGGAATTGGCCGTCCGGCCTGGATGTCAGCGGAGCGAGGGATGCGCTTGGGACCATAGATCCCGGCCATCCGCAGAATGACACTTCGGCTGGACCAGACGGAATGGTCGCGCAAGTACTGTTCGGCTTTCAGAAACGCTTTTCCGCCAGGGCGAGCCGGATCGCAGGGGGTATCCTCGTCGACCGTTTGACCATCGGCGTCGCCGTAAACGCCGGTCGTGCTGACAAAGACCAGCCTCCGGGTCGACTCTGGCAGGTGATCGAGGACGTTTTTCAGACCTTCGGCATACACATCCTCGCGGGAAGCCCCACTGTCGGCGTCATACCCAACGGCGAACACGACCGTGTCCGCATCTGGCAAACTGCGCAAAGTATCCGTGTTGGTTACGTCGGCGATTTGCGGGTGGTAACCCTGCTGTTCAAACTGTCGGGCTCGTTCCTGGGACCTTGTTGTAGGGAAAACCGAATCGCCGGCTGCATGAAAAGCTTCGGCCAATGGGATTCCGACATAGCCACATCCAATGATCATTCGCGAGCGTGATTCCAACGGTTTTCCTTCCTAAAATAGCCAAACGAAACAAACGCTAAACTCTGACGGGATTGGCGTTTCTGACAATTCTAACAATTCCAAAGCGAGACTACCAAAGTCCTTCGGGGTTGACTAACATGGTGGTAGGAATGCGGTGACAGCAACGCCTACGCAGGTTGGCCCCGCCTGCGGTGCTAGTGACCAAGAACGTGACAAACTCTTGATCGTATTCCTAGAATAAAACCGAACCCCGATACGACCCCTACGTATTTGAGGTTGTCAGTTGAAATTCTAAAGGGCACATCATGAAACAACGGATCCTCCCCTCCTCTTATCTTTCCGGTAGCGTGGCAGCATCCTTCCGAAAATTTCTGATCGTATGCGGTTTGATCTTGTGTTTGCCCCTACTGTCCAATGCACAGGATAAGGCCAACCCGCAGATTCAACGCACGGCACACTTCGCCGAGATTCTTACCGGAGACGCTCCGGATAACGTGGCCGACCTGCGTTCGATGGAACAGCAGATTCAACAGGTCAGTAAGAAAGCTCTCGCCGCAACCGTCGGTGTGATTGTCGGGCCCGCGCAAGGTTCTGGCGTGATCGTTAGCGAAGACGGACTGATCCTCACCGCTGGCCACGTGATTGGTGCCCCCAATCGCGATGTGACCATCATTTTGAACGACGGCACGCGGGTGAAGGGTGTGACGCTGGGTATGGACCGCAGCATCGACTCGGGTGCGATTCAGATCACCACGCCTGGCAAGTACGACTACTTACCGATTCGCAAGTCGAGTGGACTTCGCGAAGGAGAATGGGTTTTGGTGATGGGACATGCTGGCGGGATCGTGAAAGATCGCCTGCCGGCTTTGCGACTGGGCCGCGTGTTGGCTTCCAGCCGTGACGTGATTGCTACGGACGCTACCTTGGTGGGCGGCGACAGTGGTGGTCCTTTGTTAGACATTCAAGGCAACGTGATTGGGATCAACAGCCGAATCGGCAACCGGATCACGGCCAACTTACACGTTCCTTCCACACGCTACCTCGAAGACATCGACCGCCTGAAGAAGTCGGAAGTCTGGGGACGGCTGGGCGGAACGCAACCATATTTAGGTGTACGTTGTGAATCTGACCGACAGGAAGTCGTTGTCACACGCGTCACCCCAGGTTCCCCGGCAGCAAAAGCGGGAATCGAAGAAGGGGACGAAATCTTGCGACTTAACAATCGCAATATCGGAACCTTCGATGACTTGAAACTGATGGTAAATCAGTATTCTCCGGGCGATCGCATTAAGGTACGGATACGGCGCAGCTCGGGCAGCGTAATTACTCTTGAAGTTGAACTTGCAGATCGTCGCGAGTTGGACCGGAACTAGAGTAACCCTGGGAAGAGACAGGCTACCAGCCACTTTACCTTGCCTGGTGTATCACTAGCGCAGGCGCACCTTGTGTGTTTGCCTGCAAACCGTACCAGCTTTCGACGAAACAACGGAGTGACCACATGCCCCGGTTTCGTTTGAATTCATTGCTGTCCCTTTTGATCATGGCTCCTTTGTCGTTGGCGATGCTTGCCCCGACACCGGTCATCGGTCAAGTCTTTGAAAGTGACGGCATCGCGATGCGTTTCATGAAACGCGTCCATCAGCGCAGCAGTAGCGAAGTCCTGGGTGCGTTCAACTCGGTCGTACGCAACACGCGTCGTGCGACGGTTGAACTCAAGCGTGGCGGCGAACGCGTTGCCATGGGAGGCATCGTCGACCCCAACGGCTTGATCGTCACCAAGGCCAGCTTGGTCAATACGTATAACAATGACGCTCCCCTGGTCGTGGAACTGGCCAATGGCGATCAGTACCTGACCAGCGAAGTCGCTGCAATCGACAAAGAAAACGACCTGGCACTGGTTCGTATTGATGGCAAGAACCTGCCGGTAATGGAGATCGCCAAAACCAGTAAGTTGTCGCTGGGCAGTTTGCTGGCCACGGCCGGTCTGGATGAAGAGCCGGTCGCGATCGGCGTGTATGGTCTCGATCCACACAAAGTCGACATGAAGAACGCCATGCTCGGCGTGATGCTTTCCCGTGAACCAGGCCCAGCGACCGTGGACATGGTGGTCGAAAAGAGTGCCGCGGCAAACGCCGGCATTTTGGCTCAGGACATTATCGTTTCGCTCAATGATCTGGCGATCGATTCAGGCAACCATTTGATCGAAACCGTTCGCACCTTCGAGCCAGGTGATTCGCTCCGCGTGAAGCTCAAGCGGGCCGATAAAGAGGTCCTGCTAAGCGTCATTCTGGGCGAATGGGTTGCTGGTCCGAACCAGGCCCGTCATGAGTTCCAGAATCACCTCGGAGGCGAGCTGAGCACGCGTCGTAGCGGCTTCCCTTCGGTCTTCCAGCACGACAGCTATCTGCAGCCGGAGCAATGCGGCGGACCGATTGTCAACTTGGACGGACAGGTCGTCGGATTGAATATCGCTCGCGCGGGCCGCGTGGCCACCTATGCGATTCCAGGAGCCGAGTTGTCGCAGTCGATTGCCAAGATGCTTTCGGCGGCGGGAGCGACCAAGAATCAGGACATCGTGCAGTCACGCCTGAGTGCCAAGCCAGTGATCTCTGAAAATGGCGAATCTGCCCTGGCTCCTGGCGAGACCCGCTGGATTCCACGCGAGACGTCGAAGTAGAATAGAGTTCGTCGCAAGACGTATAACTCGGACTACTATCGAATTTTTCAGTTTTCAACAGAGGCAATCTCCCCTGGATTGCCTCTGGCTGAACATGGAAAACTGAGCATCGAAGAATCAGGCTATCATGCAAGACAAACTGGCCGAACTGCGGGAGACCTTGGTCGAACTGCAGCGAGAACTACGCGAAGTTGACCAGCTGGACGCCGATACCAAATCACGTCTGGAAGGGGTCATGGAATCGATTAACGATGCACTGCATCGCGAAGACACCGAGGCCCTGACCCATCCTTCGCTGCGAGAAACGATCAACGAAGGAAACTCGCAGCTGGAAGATAGCAGCTATCCTTCTCTGACGCGTATCCTGAGTAATCTGGCTGATATCCTGGGCAATAGTGGACTGTAAGTTGCTTCAATTCGCTTTGGCAATTCGGGGCGAAGCGAAGGGCGTGCGTCATCGCCGCGTTGCTGTGAGTAAAATTTCGGTATTTTAGAAATATTACCGAGTCCCAAGCACGAACAGTGGGTTAGATACTTCCGTTCGACAGATTATCGGAACGTCTGCGAACGCATTGTTCTTATTTATTCCCTATGCTTTGGACCTTCTAAGTATGCCCTCTCCCTCTGATTTTTGTTCGTTTCGCGGTACGCGCGTATCGCTTCCGATGGCCATGTTCGGCCTGCTGATGTTCATTCCCCTGGTCGGCTGCCAGTCCTCGGTGGACACCGATGGACGCCAGGCCGTTACCGGTGAAATCTCCTTGAATGGAGCCCCGATTCAATCGGGTTCAATCCGCTTCGAGCCGGTTGGCGGCCAGACGGCCAGTGGCTCGACGATCACCGAAGGCAAATACACGATTCCTGCCGAAAAGGGACTGAAGCCGGGCAAATACCGTGTGTTTATCAATGCGACCGCACCGGATGCCGAACAACGTTCGGCGGAAGACCTAATGAACAACCCCGGCCCTCCGAAGAAAGAATTGATCCCGGCCAAGTACAACACCAAGAGCGACGTGACCGTGGAAGTCACTGAGGCCGGCCCCAATCAATTCGACTTCCCGATCGAAGGCAAATAACCTTCGTCCTAAAGAAGGCAGACCTCAATCGCAACAAGCGAAGGACCTGCCTTTCTGCAAACTGGCACGCGGCCGGAATCCGGTGATCTGCGTGCAGTCGATACTTTTTATTTCACTTCATTCCCTAGGAACATTGCAATGCGCACTCAATCTTGGATCTCGCGCCGAGGTTTTACCTTGGTCGAACTGTTGGTGGTGATCGCCATTATCGGCGTTCTCATCGCCCTGCTCTTACCGGCTGTTCAACAAGCCCGTGAAGCAGCTCGCCGAATCGAATGCAGCGGCAACCTCAAGCAGTTGGGGCTGGCCATGCACAACTATCATGACGTGAACAACTCGCTGCCGATCGGCTACATCGGCGACACGACCGGCGACGGTTGGGTCAAAGGAATTCTGCCGTATATCGAACAGAACGCGATGTACGAACAGTGGACCGAAAGCCAGAACTACAACACCGGCACGAATCAGTCCAACGTCTGCCAAAAGCGAATCGACCTGATGAGTTGCCCCAGCGATACCGAATCGCAGTGGTACAACAGCATTCCGCAGTACAACTACGCGGTGAACCTGGGTAATACCTCGTCGACGCGAGTTTCGCCTCTGAACGGCGTGACCTTCGCTTCCGGTCCTTTCCACAACGAGAACAACGCTGGCGGTACCTGCAAGACGTACGGCTTTCGGGACATCGTTGACGGAACGAGCAACACGTTGATGCTGATGGAAGTTCGCCAAGGGCTGGAAGCCACCGACCTCCGTGGTCTGACATGGTGGGGTCCTGGCTCAGGCGTCACGGCCCACTACGGTCCGAATACGACTTCGCCGGATGCACTCAATAGTGGCTTCTGCAAAAACAATCCCCAGCGTGGCATGCCTTGCCAAGGTTATACGGGAATCTCCGATGCTTCGAATCCGCTGATCTTCTCCTCGCGTAGCCAACACCCTGGTGGTGTTCAGGTTTCGCTGTCGGATGGATCGACTCGCTTCATCCCTGAAACCGTCGACATCGCTACCTGGCGGGCTCTGGGAACGATGAACCAGGGCGAAGTCGTTACCCTTCCGTAACACGCATCCATTCAAACTGATCGTTCCGTAGTAAAGCCACCTGCCAAAACGCAGGTGGCTTTTTTTGCGCCGTTTTATTTCTGCATGTAAGTTGTTGCTGGCGTTTATGTTTTGACAAACTTATTGATTCTTCTAACAAAATGACAATAAAGCGGCGTCATAAGATCTCTCACCGCGCTGAAACCCTGCAACATCTCATCCCAACATGATCTTCGTCGCTTTCCCCTAAGAGCGTCGATTGCCTTATCCATCGTCTAGCGCGGAAGTTCTTTATGTTCATTCGTTTTGTGGGGCAGTGCGCGCTGCTCAGTTTATTGATTTCGATCGTGGGTTGCTCGGGGAATTCCGGCATTCAGCAGGTCTCCGGAATTGTTACGCTCGATGGGCAACCTTGCCCTGGGCTATTCGTTCTATTCACACCGCTGGAAGGCGAGTCACGCACTTCCTCCCGCGGACAAACCGATCAAGAGGGAAAGTTCACGCTGCGTTACACGTCGCAGATCCAAGGTGCCCAAGTCGGAAAACACCTGGTGCAAATCTCACCGAATCCTGAGCCCGAGCCAGGGATTCCGAAGGTCAAGATTCCGCCGCGATACAACCGCTCGTCGACGCTGAATGCTGTTGTCCAAGAAGGCAGCAAAAACGAATTTCAATTCGATTTGACCAGCGGCAAATAGTTCACACATTGATTTCGCGATAAATCTTTCGCCGTAATTCTATCTATCATCTGATTCGTATTTTCCAGGAGGTTTCGATGAATCGACAACGCGGCTTTACCTTAGTCGAACTGTTAGTGGTGATTGCCATTATCGGAGTTTTGATCGCCCTTTTGCTGCCGGCCGTGCAACAGGCGAGAGAAGCGGCCCGTCGCAGTCAGTGCAGCAACAACCTGAAACAGATTGGCCTGGCGCTGCACAACTATCACGACACGTTTGGCTCGTTTCCATCGGCATGGATTCAAGTAGGCAGTAGTCGATATCACGGTTGGGGCGCGCTGATCCTTCCGTTCATGGAACAAGGTAACATCCATGAGAACCTTGCCCCCGACTTTGGCAACTCGCGTTCCGCCAATACCGAAGACAAGGCCGGAGCCATCATCAGCGGGTATCTTTGTCCCTCGTCTTCGCTGACCGAACGTAGCGATGCCGGGCACGGCCGGTCGAACTATCAATGCAGCAAGGGAGGTGCCTACCAGAACAACGACAAAGGGGGCATGTTCTGGGATAATAGCGACGTCAGCTTTCGTGACGTGACTGACGGCACAAGCCATACGATCATGGTGGGCGAAAACGAAGGACACTCCAATCCAGGCGATGCCGGCCTCCCCGTTTGGGCCCAACCTAACAAGAACAATCTCGCCGGTCGCCAGTCGCTGCATTCGTACGGCAATCGCTACGAGCACATCATCAATGCCTACTTAGATGCAGGCCAATGCACCGGCAAGTGTGACGCCGGTTTCTCGAGCCGACATCCGGGCGGAGCCCAGTTTGTGTTTGCAGATGCCAGCGTGCACTTCCTTCCAGAGACGATCGAGATTGGCACTCGTGATTGGGATGATTCGCCAGATGGGACCTGGATTCAGCTACTCATCCGCAATGATGGCCAAGTAATCGATTCTGATTACTAAAAAACCACGGCGCGACACTTCGCATCGAGCTACATGCTAAACGGATTGCCTGAGTCAGGTCGTGGCTCAGGCTCCTTTGGCTGATCGACCAGGCAATAGGTGTGGTAAAGCACCGCGTAGGCACAACTGAGCCAGATGATCGCCGGGATCACACCGACGATACACAGCAACATGCCGCCGATAAAAATCAGAACCGACATCGCCATCAACGCGAGCAGTGTCCCTTCGCGGCCTTCGGTCATATGCCAGCTTTCCTTCATCGCTTCGATCATTCCCATCTTTCGATCGACGATAAGGTACTCGACAAACGCGAGCTTTATCAGCAGATAGAGCCCAGGCACGATTAACAGCAGCAGACCGACCAAGATAAGGATGGCCTTCAAAAGGCCTGCTCCGATGGCATTCAAATAATTGCGAGAGAACGCGCCGAAGATATCGCTCAATGTGAATGGCTCGTACCGGGCTGCTTTCAGGAAGACCCAAGAGAGCCCCATCGAAAGCGGCGTGGCCACGATGATGTCATATGCCTGCGAGAATACCCACAAGCCTATCGCCGTTTCGTCATCAGTTGGCGTGACGATGTTCTCGAGGTTGTCTGCTGGAATGCGGATCAACCCACAAACCAACGAGTACCCCAGAAACGCCCAGAACCAACGGGACATCAACTCCCACCCCATCCTCAGTGCATCCATGCAACTGGCATCACACACCAACCCAGTGCGCGTGCTTGGTATTACCGGGGCTTCGGTAATTTCCGAATGAGGTGATGCGAAGGGGTTTTCGGGCTGAGGGTCACTCGAGAAGTCACTCGTCAAAGCTGCTTCCTTACCGCCAAACGCTTAGTCCATCGGCGACTGACAATGTGTGTTGCGTCGAGCAAAGCTCCACTACTTCGCACCAAGTGCGTACAAGTGCGAATACGTACGCAGGTACATCACACCATCAGAAACCGAAGGAGTCGATTCACTTCCTTCACCCAGACTGGTATCACCGAGAACTTCCAGGTTCTCATCGGCCGAGACGACCATCAGGTTCCCTTCTTCCGAGATGCAGAACAAGCGATTGCCAACGCGAATAGGTGAGCCATAGTAGTTGCCACCAACACGTTTCTGCCCAAGCACTTTTCCGGTCTTGGCATCCAGGCAGCTGACAATGCCTTTGTCGTACCAGACGAAGACTTTGTCGTCGTAGGTAACCGGCGTCGGCACGTAGCTGGCCTGACGAGAAAGTCGCCATGCCAGTTTGGGCTCGCCACCGTTGGGATCGACAGCGCTGACGGTGTTACCGCCGCCGCCTGAACCGCTGGAACCGAGAATCAAGTCGCCTGCGATGACGGGCGACGAAACACTTCGCATATTGAAGACCTGTTCGGCCCAAAGCTGCTCGCCTGTCTCTGGATCGTGCGCGGCGATGCCGTGTGCACTGCTGTTGGCGATCAGAACCTTCTTGCCATCTTTCATTTCATACACGCATGGAACTGAGTAGGCCGCAACGTCGCTGTCGCGTTTGGTTTCCCAAAGCTTTTCACCGGTCTTCCGATCGAACGCAACCAGGCGGCTGTTGCCAACGGGACGATCTTTCAGCTTGCGTTCGTCTCCCAACTGCATCAGCGAGATGATCACCTTGTCTTCAAAGATCATCGGCGAAGTCCCAAAGCCGTGCTGGCTGACCCAAGGCCCCAGGTCGACACGCCACGACGTGCCGCCGTCGTGATCCAACGCGACCAACTGCGTGTGTTCGTCATCGGCCCAGGCAACATAGATGTGCACATCGTCTACCGCAGGGCTGCACGATGCGTAGCTGCTCTTGCTGTGCAGATGGCTGGCGGCAGCAGGAAAAGCAACCTTCCAAACTTCTTCGCCCGTGTTCGCGTCGAGACACAACACATACCGCAGCCCAGAATCAGGGTCGGCACTCATCAAAAAGACACGATTGCCCCAGATCGTCGGAGACGAGTGCCCTAGACCTGGCAGTTCGACCTTCCACTTGAAATCTTCCTCAGTCGGTGCGGACGGGAAGTTCACATCAGCCGCGATGCCATTTCCATTGGGTCCGCGAAAACGGGTCCACTCTTGGGCGACCACCGAAGATGCAACGACACTCGTCAAGACAACGGCGAGCACTAGGCGAATTGTCGACATAATTATCTACCGAATAGAAAAAGGCAGGACTTCAGGAAGGAGCATTCGACATCGATGGTAATCGGTTTTTCCGCCAATTTCCACGACAGATCCATCCACGAACGGTGATAAATGTTCAGGTTTTTTAACCGTTTATTTCGTTGCGACTCGAATTTTTGCGGTTCTAGAATGGCAGTAAGCCGCGGAAACCCCACTTGTCCAACTACTTGAGGAACCAGGATTATGAGTCTCCACCCGTTCTATCGCATGCTAAGTCTGTTAACGATCGTTTTATTAGGTCTATCTAATCCTGTGCTGGCAGATGACTCGCCGCCGAATATCCTTGTCCTTTGGGGAGATGACATCGGTTGGCAAAACGTCAGCGCCTATGGCATGGGGACAATGGGCTACACCACGCCCAACATCGACCGCATTGCCAAGGAAGGTCTACGCTTTACTGATCACTATGCCCAGCCAAGTTGCACGGCGGGTCGAGCGGCATTTATCACCGGACAGTACCCCATTCGATCTGGAATGACGACCGTTGGCCGGCCAGGTGATGTCCTAGGGCTTCAGGCCGCATCCCCTTGTCTCGCTGAAGTTCTCAAAGAAGCGGGCTACGCGACCGGTCACTTTGGCAAGAATCACTTGGGCGATCGCAACGAACACCTACCGACTGTTCATGGATTCGACGAGTTTTACGGCAACCTCTATCACTTGAATACTCAGGAAGAAGCCGAGCAGCGGGACTATCAGCGATTCGGAAAGGAGTACTCCGGTAGCCTGGAAGAATACGAAAAGAAATTTGGCACGCGAGGTGTGATTCATTCGTTCTCCACAGAAGAAGATGATGAGACCGTCGATCCACGGTTCGGCAAAGTTGGCAAGCAAACCATCGAAGATACCGGCCCGCTAACTCAGGAACGCATGAAGAACTTCGACGCAGGCGAAGTCATCCCCAAAGCGACCGCATTCATGGAGAAGGCAAAGAAAGCGGACAAGCCTTTCTTTGTCTGGCTGAACACTTCCCGTATGCATTTGTACACCCGGTTGAATGACGAGTGGCGCTATGCTGCCGAGAAGTATACCTCGGAAGCCGATATCCACGGTAGCGGCATGCTTCAGCACGACCATGACGTCGGGCTTGTGCTCGACTTCCTGGAAGAAGCTGGGCTCAGTGATAACACGATTGTCTGGTATTCCACCGATAACGGTCCCGAGCATTCGTCTTGGCCACATGGAGCCACGACTCCTTTCCGCGGTGAAAAAATGACGACCTATGAAGGTGGCGTTCGCGTTATCTCCATGCTCCGCTGGCCTGGCGTTGTCGAAGCTGGCAAGACACTTAACGGTATCCAGGCACACCAGGATATGTTTACGAGCCTGGCCGCTGCCGCTGGCGTCGAGGATGTTCACGAGAAGCTGCTTCAGGAGAAGAAGCAGTACATCGATGGCGTGAATAACATTCCGTACTGGACCGGCGAATCCGAAAAGTCGGCACGAGACCTGATCTTCCACTACTACGAGAGCAAGCTTACGGCTGTCCGGATGGGCCCCTGGAAGTTCCACTTCTCAACCAAGGAAGACTACTACGCCAATGTCATTCCTCGCACTGTGCCTCTGGTCTTCAATATTCGCATGGACCCATTTGAATCGTTCGACAACAAGGATGCTTACGGTCATCTGATGCAAAAGGTCTCGTGGTTGCTGGCTCCGATGGGCGAACAGATGAACCATCATCTGGAAACGCTCGCCAAGTATCCGCCTGTTCAAGGAGGGCAGTCTTTCGACATGTCGAATGTGATCCAGGAATTCATCGACAAGGCTCAGCAGTAGATTTGCTCGCAATTAGCGCAAACAAATGGCCGGCAGATTCTCTATCTGTCGGCCTTTTTGCTTTCCGATGCCTACTTCTGCTTAGCGAATGCCCTTGGTGCGCCAGAAGATCTCACTCAGGTGCCGAAGAAATCTCTTCTTAAGAAGTGGCCTTGCGCGAGTCGAGGCTGGCGATCCACTGCACAACGCGGTGGTCCATCCAGCGGCGATCAGGCACGATGCTCTTGGAGGTAATGAAACCCAAGTGGCCACCGCCGCGGGTGACTTCTAATTCGACACTACCCGACCGCGGATGCTTGTCGAAGATCTCGACCGGGATGACGCTGTCGTCATCGGCGGTGAGAATGAGCCCGGGGATCTTGATGTTCTTGAGTACTGGGGCCGAACTTGCCTTGGCGTAGTAATCTTCCGCCGACTCAAAGCCACATTGGGGTGCGGTGAAGATCGAGTCAAACTCGATGATACGGCCCGGCTTCTCGGTGAAGCGAAAACCATCGTAGAAGTTTTCGTCCTTTGCCAGACGACCTTCAACCAGGTTCACCAGACGCCGCGAGAAGTCCCAATCGTAGACGCGATTAAAACCTCGGTTCATATTCCGGCAGCAGTAAGCCAAGTCGATCGGTGGTGCGACCGCCATCACGCTGTCGACGCCGCCAATGCGTCCGCTACCCATCTCGCCGGATAGCTTCAGGACGATGTTGGCTCCCATGCTGAAGCCACACAAGGTCAGCGGCGAACCGAGACACAGGGCGCTGATCGTTTCTACGCAGTGGGCGATGTCGTCACTGCATCCGGCATGGAAGGGACGTTTGGCCAAGTGATGCCCTGCTCCGCAACCTCGCAGGTCGACGCGGAACGAGCGAATGCCGAGCGAATTCAGCTTGTGCGCAATTCGCACGAGGTAGCCGCTGCTATGACAACCACCCAGTCCGTGAATCAGCAGAACGGTACGATCGCCCGGTTTCCAACTTTTCGGGCAGTCGTCGTGCAGGACAATTTGGTCGCCGTCTTCGAAAAGAACCAAATGCTGCCGGGCGGTGTACGGAAGGTTGTGACCAAACCAGTAAGCGCCGAGGATCGTCTGCGCGTGGGAATTCCTCAGCAATGGATGAGGCTTAAAAGGCCTCACCGAGGTCAGAACATAAGGAGATCGGGCCAACATCGTTCAGCTCCAGGGGGTTACCCTGCCATCCATGCGTTTCGTCTTACTAGCGCTGAATTTGGTATTCTTCGATCTTGCGATACAACGTCGCACGGCTCGTACCCAATAATTTTACGGCTTCTGGGATGCTCCCTCCAGTTCTGGATAGAGCTTCTTCAATCAATTTCTTTTCCCAGAAGTCAAACCTTAACGACTCAGGCTCGTTCAAACCTGCGTCTCTGAGGCCTAAATCATGCGGTTGTATCGCCTCGCCATCCGCCAAAACGACGCTGCTATCGATCACGTTTCGAAGCTGCCGAACATTGCCTGGCCAGTTGTAGTCAGCCAGCTTCTGTTTGGCGCTGTCCGAAAGGGTAAGCAGCGGTCGTCCGTGCGTCTTCCGGAAGTGCTCCAGGAAATGTTCCGCCAGCAGCACAACGTCGTCCCCGCGATCTCGAAGGGGAGGAATGTATAACTCAAAAACGCTCAATCGGTAATAGAGATCTTCCCGAAATCGTTTCTCACGAACGAATTCCGCCAAATCTCGGTTGGTCGCGGCAATCACACGAACGTCGACGCTGACTTCCTTAGTGGCTCCTAAGGGAAGAAATGGATGCCCTTCCAAGATTCTGAGAAGCTTGGCCTGACCATCGAGCGTCAGTTCGCCCACTTCGTCTAAAAACAAAGTTCCCGTGTCAGCTTGCTGGAAAAAGCCAATATGGTCGGAGTCGGCCCCGGTAAAAGCCCCCTTCTTGTGACCAAACAGCTGGCTCTCGATGAGATTCTCAGGCAGGGCCGCGCAGTTGACGCTGAGCATCGGGCGATCGGCTCGATTGGATGCCTTGTGCAGGGCTCTGGCGACAAGCTCTTTACCGCTGCCACTTTCCCCGCGAACTAGGACACATCCGCCCGCCTTCGAGATTCGGGTGATCTTTTGCTTCAACTCACCCATCGCGGGGCTTTCGCCGATCAGCTCGTCGAACGCAGCCGATTTGTCGACTAATTGCTGATAACTGGCCTGCAACTGGGTCACTTTCCAGGCCCGTAGCAACGCAATCGTCAGGATATTACCGACCGAAATCGCAAAATCGAGTTCGTTATGCCAGAAGCGTTCCTGCTTGCGGTACAGGTGCAGGGCTCCGAAGGCCTTCTTCTTATGAATCAGCGGCACACAGATCGCATCGGCGAAGTGCGTCAGTTTTTTGCTGGTATCGCCTTGTGCTTCGTTGGCAATCCAGACGGCATTCCCTTTCTGGGTGACGATCTCGGTCAGGGCCTCGCTCAGTGGAGCCGGGCCTTCGGTGTCTTCGGGGTAAACCCGCTTGGCCCTTAACTGTCCATCGTCGCTAAGCCATAAAAAACCGACAACAACCGCTTTGGTCTGCTCTTTCACCATCTCCAAGGTGACTTGAATGATGGTATTCGGGTCTTCTTCGCCGAGCAGCCGGATCGCGAACTGGTGCAGAAGCAGCAAGCGCTGGGCTTGCTGGTAGTCCTTAAGCTCCTTAAGTGCTATCAGGTTCGTATCTTGCGGATTGACCGGCATGTTGCGGACGATCGTCTGCGTGATGCTCGGCGGCAGCTCATCGTGCGAAGTGGGAGGCTGAGCGCTGTGATTGAAGCTGAATTCCGTGTCGCCGATCTTCAGGCGACATCCGTCGGTCAATTCCGCCTCGTCGATCGGCTGATCATCGAGAAAACTGCCATTACGGCTTTCACGATCTTTCACGAACCATTTGCCGTTCCGCAGAAAAATGGCGGCATGCACCCGCGAACAGAGGGGGTCGGTCAGCGTTACATCACACTCCAAACCACGACCAATGAGGTTATCGCGCGAGTCGTCTAAGGGAAAGTTCTTCCCCGGACCGTTACCTGATATGGTTTTAAGGTAGCTGTAAATCGCCATTAGTTCGGCCGAAATCCCCCCTGGGTTTCTCTACGTGGCAAGCATCTTGGGTGGTCCGCGTTAAATTCAGCACTTGTCTTATCTTACGGAATTTCCGCTTGGATCTTCCAGTCGGGTCACGAAAATCGAGCAGGAAAAGATGGAATTGCTTTGCAAGCGAACCAACTTTCGTGGGTTAGCCCACGTACTGATAGAGGCTCGCTGATCTATTCGGGTTAAGGCATTCGCCTTGAGTCGAGTTGCCGACCTAGATAGGATTACACGTGCCCTTCCTGCATGCCCCCAAATCTGCTATTCGCTACATATTCACGCACACATCTTGCGATAAGGAATCATCATGGCAAACGTTCGAGGGAATTGGACTAACTTGCGCCATCCCATTTTCTTCCTATTTACTGTCGCTGCTACCTTCGCGACCCTCGTTGTCGCTTCCTTGCTTCCTAAAGACGCACCTGCTCAAGGCCCGCTTGCTGGCCAAGATCGTCATCTTCCCGAGCGACACATCTCGCGAATGGTCTCGCGACTCCTTCTTCGCGATCATCTTTCGACCGCACCGCTGGACGATACCATCTCGCAACGAGCGTTCGACAAGTTCCTGAAGTTTTGGGATCCGCTCAAACTGTACTTCACCGAGGCCGATGTCGCCGAATTCTCGGCCAACCGCAATTTGCTGGACGACCAGGTCCGCAGCGGCAACACCGAGTTCGCTCACAAGGTCTTCGAACGTTTTATTCAGCGAACGCTGGAACGCGTGCAGACGGTCGACGACTTGCTGGCCAACCACGAATTCAACTTTGAAGAAGACGAAGTCTTTGTCACCGACGGCGATAAGGTCAAGTATCCGGCCAACGCCGCCGAAGCGACCGACCGTTGGCGTAAGCGCCTGAAGTACGATCTGCTGACCCAGCTTGCCGACGGCAAGAGCCTGGAAGAAGCTAAAGAACGTATCGGCAAGCGTTACCATAGCTACGCTCGCCGTATCGGTCAGACGAGCGAAGACGAGTTGCTGGAAGTCTTCCTGACTTCGGTGACTTCCGCCTACGATCCACACACCACCTACATGTCTCCTGGCACGCTCGAGAATTTCAATATTCAGATGCGTTTGAACCTGGAAGGTATTGGTGCTGCCCTGATGTCGGAAGATGGCTTCTGCAAGGTTTCCAAGGTGATTCCTGGTGGTGCTGCCGATAAGCATGGCAAGAAGAATGCTGATGAAAAGATCGAAGCTGGCGACTTCATCGTCAGTGTTGGCCAAGGCACCGACGGCGAAATGGTCGACGTAGTCGATATGAAGCTGAACGATGTCGTCGACATGATCCGCGGCAAGGCCAACACGGTCGTCCGCCTGGGCGTGAAGAAGAAGGGTAAAGGCGAAACGAAGATCTTCGACATTACCCGCGCCAAGGTCGAACTGAAAGACAGCGAAGCCCGCGGCGAAATCGTCGAGCAGACGACCGCCGAAGGCCACAAGATGAAGATCGGCTGGATCGACCTGCCATCGTTCTACTTGGACATGGAAGCCGCTCGCTCCGGTAACCCAAATGTCAAGCGAAGCACGATCGACGTCGCTCGACTTCTTGCGGACTTCCGCCAGAAAGGTGTCGAAGCCGTGGTGCTCGACCTGCGTCGCAATGGCGGTGGTAGCTTGACCGAAGCGATCGACCTGACCGGCCTGTTCATCGATCAAGGTCCAGTCGTTCAGGTGAAGGACGCTGACAACAACGTTCATCCTTACGAGGACATGAACCGCGGCATGCTGTGGGACGGCCCCCTGGTCGTGCTCACCAGCAAGATGAGCGCCAGTGCCAGTGAAATTCTCGCCGGTGCAATCCAGGACTACGGTCGCGGGATTGTCGTCGGTGACGAGCAAACCCATGGCAAAGGCACCGTGCAAACGCTGCTCGATCTGGGTCGCGAAGAATTGATGGGTGCCAACCCGGTCAATCCTCCGTCGCTGGGTGCTTTGAAGATCACGCTGCAGAAGTTCTATCGCCCAAGTGGTAAGAGCACGCAACTCAAGGGCGTCGAAGCAGACGTCGCATTGCCGGCTCTGACCGCCAACATGGACATCGCCGAAGGGGACCTCGATTACCCGGTTCCGTTCGACACCGTCCAGACGACCCGTTACCCAGTGAGCAATGCCAATGCGGCACCACTGGTTGCGGAACTCAACCGTCTGTCCGGGCAGCGTGTCCAGTCGTCGGAAGGCTTCACGAAGCTGAACAAGATGATCGAGACCTACCTGCAACAGAAAGACAAGAAGCAGGTCGATCTCAACAAGGCGAAATTCATGGCCGAGTACGAAGCCCTGAGCGAACGCGAAAAGGAAATCGAAAGCCTGGTTGGCGAAACGGATGAAGATCCCAACGAAGTCGTCGAACGCGACTACTACTTCGACGAAGTGATCAACATCACCAAAGATTACGTTCGTCTGCTGGAACAACAAAAGGTCGCCTCGAACAACTAAGTTCGCTGGTCGATTGAATCGATAACGAACAGAAAAGGGTCTGCCTCGGCAGGCCCTTTTTTTGTGGAATGCACAGGACGAATTGCGTTAAGATCTTGGCTCTGCTGGCGAATAAATAACATCGAAGCTAACAATTTGAACGTCATGGGAAGACAAAGTATGGAATGCCCTGCTTGCAAGAAGGTCAACGCTGACAAACGCTTTCGATGCGACCATTGCAACTATGGGATACGTCCAGTTCCGGCTCCGCCGAGCAATCGCCCCCCTAGGTACATCGGCGACAAAGGGAAGGAAAGCTTTGATGCCAAACTTGCTCGTACCTATCGCTGCACCAATTGTCGTTCTCATGGCGCGAACGTTAGAAGAATCGCGACCACAGGCGCAGGAATCACACGTCTTATGGATTGGCAAATTCATGAATTCATCGTTGCCAATTGCCACTATTGTGGGCTCGTCCAGCAATTTGATCCCCGTGTCGTCGACAAGACACATGGAGGGTGGAAAACGCTCGATTTTCTGTTCGAGATCTAGCGAAACACCAATTCACAGATGCTGAATTTTTTCTTCGGCAAACGTCTACTCATCTGGTAAACTTTCCACGCACCCTCCCCTGCCCCTCCTACCTGACAACTATTCACCCTCTTGATTCGGGAGCGATCCCTTGAGCGACGCGACGAACGTTGTTCTGTGTTTCATGGCTCATCCAGATGATGCCGAAATTTTGTGTGGCGGCGTACTCATTCGCCTAGCCGAGTTGGGCTGGGATGTGCACATTGCCACGGCGGCCGCCGGCGATTGCGGTTCCGAAAAACTGCCTGGGCCAGAGATCGCCGCGATTCGTAAGAACGAAGGGATCGCCGCGGCCAAACTGATCGGTGGAACCTATCACACGCTGGCTGAACCGGATGTGAACGTCATTTTCGACAAGTCCACCAATCGCAAGGCGATCGACCTGTTTCGGCAGCTTTGCCCAACACTGGTCATCACGCACCCGCGAGAAGACTACATGCTCGATCACGAGCAAACGCATCTGCTGGCCCGCAGTGCGTCGTTCAGCTTTCCGATTCCCAATGCTTCCAGCATTCCTCTATCGCCTGGCACCCATATTCCGCATTTGTATTACGCCGACCCGATCGAAGGTCTCAATCCATATACTGGCGAGCCGGTTACGCCAACGGTTACCATTGACGTAAGTGACGTCATCGAGCGCAAAGCCGAAATGCTGGCCTGCCATGCTTCGCAGCGCGAATGGCTTCGGGCACATCACGGCATGGACGAATACCTGGAAGCGATGAAACGGCACAGTGCCCAGCGTGGTCAACTGATCGGAACCAACTACGCGGAATCGTTTCGCCAACACTTAGGTCACGCGTTTCCCCAAGAAGATTTACTCGCCCAACTCCTCCCCTGATTGCGCACGAACCACGAAACTCCCTCCTAGACGCAAGGACAAGTCAGAATGGCCCGACCGATTAGCAAAGTAGCACCGCAGTGGTGGGACTACACGACCCTCGACGAAGAGCTCTTGGCCGATGCCGCGAAGCTGACCCCGGAAGACCTGCTCCAGCTTTCTCGACCCGGTTTTGAAGTCCGCATCTTCGATACCCTGGAAGAGCTGTACTGCGCCGAAGCGTTGGAATACATCCAAGCCTGGCAGCAAAGCACGCCCGACAATCCATGCGGTATCTGTGGCCCGATCGGCCCTACCGAGCAGTTACCCCTGGTTGCCCGGATGGTCAATGCACTGGGGATCGACCTGAAGAAGCTGGACGCCCATTTCTGGGGCATGGACGAATGGGTCGACGCGGAAGACAACCCCGTGCCGGTCGAGTTCCCCCTTTCATTCGCTAAGGCCGACAAAGACCTGTGCTTCGACCGGATCGATCCGAAATACTCGATGCCAACCGCCAACCTGCACTTCCCCACCGGCGACCTGGACGCATACTCGAAGTCGTACGACGACATCCGCTGCCTGGTCATGCAAGGCGGACAAGGCGAGGTCAAACATTGGGCCTTCAACGATCCACCCAAGCGCGAAGGTGACTATGTCGATGCTCCGCCACCGCCGGAGGTGTATCGAGAGTTGGGGACCCGCGTGACCGATCTTCATCCGATGACCGTCATTCAGAACGCACGCACCAGCGGCGGTGGCTACGTCCCGATGGTTCCCACCCGGGCATGTACCGTCGGACCGAAAGAAACCTGGAAAGCCGAACGGGTTTCCATCTGGCACCCTGGCCATCACGACAATCCCTTCGGCATGCGGCTCTCGGCGCTGATGATCAGCAAAGGCATCGCTGACACAAGCGTTCCGATGTCGCTACTGGCCGACCATCCCAGCGTGACCTTCAGCTACTATCGTGGCGGGATTGGTACCGTGGAAACGGAAATGCATTAGATGTCTACCGAGGCGGAAACCACGACACCCGGCAGCGAAGATGAATACCATCTGGACCTGTTGGGCACGTTTCATTGGATTCTCGCAGGCCTTGCCGCCTTGGCAGGGCTCTTTCCCATCTTTCATGTGCTGTTCGGATTCATCGCCCTGGTGGCCAGTATCGTTGGCGTCGAGGGCGATCCGGAAGCCCGGGGGCTGGGCGTGGTGATGGGCATTATGTTCATGCTGATCGGCACGCTTATCATCATCACGTTTTGGGTGATCGCATTCTGTCTCTACTTGAGTGGCAGCTATCTCAAGGCACATAAAAATCACACGTTTTGCATGGTGATGGCGGTCATCAGCTGCTTTTCTTTTCCCCTGGGAACGGCCCTGGGTGTATTCACCATCCTGGTGCTTGTTCGACCAAGCGTTCGGAAACTGTTCGGGGTTGCTTGATCGACCACGCCACGACAGGCCCATCCTCTTCGCCCGCCAGTCACGGTGATCGAAGTCTATTTGCCAACAATTGAACGCTAATCTTCAGGCAGTTTGCGGTTTCAGCGAGGGGACGCATCCCCCAACTTGTTGCTAGACACCGAGATCTGGCCGCATAATGGCATGAGAGTTGCACCTTCGCAACACACAACAACCACACGCTGAGATAGGAATGCGCATCATGGGTTTGATTGGCGATTTCAAGAAGTTTGCGCTTCGCGGCAACCTGATCGACATGGCCGTTGGCTTTACGGTTGGTGCCGCTTTCACCTCGGTAGCGAAGTCGCTGGTCAGCGACATCATTATGCCTCCGCTCGGGTTTCTGCTCGGGAAAAGTGACTTCTCCGACTTGTTCATCGTGCTAAACGCCCCCGATCCCGATAAGACCTACACCACCCTAGCTCAGGCTCAGGAGGCAGGTCTTACCACGATCAACTACGGGCTGTTCATCAACAACATCATTGCATTTATGTTGGTGGCTTTTGCCATGTTCATGATCATCCGCTTGATCAATCAACTGGACAAGAAACTCGAGGACACGTTCGGCGGAGACAAACCACAGCCGGGTGATCCCGAGAATAAGAAGTGCCCTTACTGCCTTTCGACAATTCCCTATCGCGCGACGCGATGTGCACACTGCACAGCGGAACTATCCGTTGCCGAGCAGCCTAGCTCAGACAGTTAACAACCACGTAACCTTTTTGACTTTCGCATAGGACCATGGCTTCCATCAAGATTTTCAACACGACTCCGGCAACTTATGGCAAAGACTACGAGCGAGGCTGGATTGGATTCAATCACGCCGGTAGCTGGTTTTCCAAAGGTATCGCCCAGGTAGAGCAGTGGAAACAAGTCTCGGACATAACCGTTTCTCACGTATTTGTGGTGACAGGTGAAGACGAGTGCGTGGAAGCAGCCTATCCCAAAGGCGTCGTTCGGTCGAAGCTGAGTGAAGAGTATTGGTCGAAAGATGATCGATACGTGATCTTCCGAAAACCGAAGGGACTGACGCCAGAACTGGCCGATCGGATTGCGGAAACGGCTGAGGCGGAACTGGGCACCGAGTTCGACTACCACACGACCGCCAACCTGGCGCTGCAAAAGAACTTCTTCGGTTGGATCATCAACTGGATGACCTCCGATGAAGTGAACCGTGCCGCTGATTCGCTCGTGGAAGACGACAGCCGATGGCTTTGCAGTGCGCTGGGTGCTTACTGCTTGAAGTCTCAACCCGAATTCAACGGCATCGGCGTACTCGAGAAGAAGCCTGGCATGCTGACCCCTCAGGAGTTGTTCGAGTCGGACGAAGTCTTTGAACCAGTGCAGCGAACCGATGGAAGCCGCACGCCAGTAAAAAATGCCAACGACTGATGATGAACGGAATCTGGTACACGCTCCCCTTCCTTTTCATTGCTTTGATTGGCTTTGTGTTCGGGCTGCGCGTTCTCGTTCGGAAAATGCTTAGCGGAACCTACAAGGCTGGCGAAGTTCTCGATCCGTATCGTCCCAAGAATTTCTCCATCCCAGATCCGGTAAAAGTCGATTTCGAAGGCGAAAAACAAACCACACTTCGCGGGCGATTCTGGCAGGGAGCAACCGATAAGGCGATCATCGTCGTCCATGGCATTGACGGACCATCGATCGAGATGTTGCCCCATGTATCGTACCTATACCGGGCCGGGTACAGCGTGCTTGTATACGACAACCGCGGACGTGGCGACAGCGACGGTGGTTTCTCGACGCTTGGGTTCCTCGAATGGCGCGATGTGCTTCACGCAATCAACTGGGTAAAGCGTCAGCCAGGGATTGCCGAGAATAAGATCGGACTGCACGGCCTTTCACTCGGGGCGGCTTGCGTAATCATGGCCGCGGCGAAAGATCAACAAGTTCGCGGTGTCCTGGCCGAAAGCCCTTTTGTTTCGATGCCGATCATGCTGGCGCACATTGCTAACAAGATGACACGGCTCCCCAAGTTTCTGGTCGGAGAGATCGTGAGAATCTTCCTCGACTGGTCCCTGGAAACGAAGTTGCGACTGGTCGAACCTCATACGGCCGTTAAGAACATCGCTCCACGACCGATCTACATTATCGATGCCGAAGAGGATCAACTCTTTCCAGTTGATACCTCGCAGACAGTTTACGATGCCGCTGGTGAACCAAAGCGATTTTGGAAAGTACGCGGAGCCGCTCACGCGAACTGTTGGCATGTGAAGCCAGAAGAATACGAACAGCGGGCTCTGGATTTCTGGGAGGATGTCTTCGCGGATAGTGAGCCTGTTGCCGAGACGACCGGGGCAGAGCTTCCGCCCTACAAATCGGCTCCTGCAGAGGCGTCGTCCGCCGATGAGTCTTCTGCTTCTTCACGCACCTGACGCAGCGCGTCGTCGATTGCCAGGTCGGCCAATTCCTTGGCCAGTTCGATGGTGTGCGGGTTCTGCGTGACGTGCTTGGTGATGTAGGCCCCTTCGATGATCAGGCAAAGCTTGCGTGCAAGTTCTTCGGGATCTTTCACCTGGCAATTCTTTGCCAGCACGACGACGAACTCTTCGAACGTATGCTTATTTCGCGCAGCCGCCTGAAAGACCGGCTCGGTGGGCAACGGGAACTCCATCGCGGCCCGCACGAAAAAACATCCATGAAAATCGTCCTGCACCAGAAACATATCAACCAAGTCGAAAATGGCCCGCAATTGCCCTTCGGGCGTCCCTCCGCCTCGCTCCCAGACGACTTGCTTACAGAGTCCTTCGAGCCAATCTCCTTTGCCATCGAGGGCAGCTAAGAGCAGGTCGTCTTTTGACTCGAAGTGCTTATAGAATGCGGTTTTACTGATTCCGACGTCGGAGAGAATCTGGTCGATACCGACGTTCCGAAACCCGTCTCGATAGAACCGGCTGCTGGCAGCTTCGATCAGTCGCTCGCGCGTAGGTGCTTTGACCATAGATTTCCCCTAAATGCGTTCCCCCGACCCGCCAGGTGTACCACGAGTCAACCCAAAGTGTACCACAAGTAAACGCAACACCTGGGCGGGAAACACGATAATGACGTGACGGCGCTAAATGAGCGACGTTCCTAAGCGATCAACTGCCCCATAGTAAACAGAGAAAGACCCCAATCATGCTGCGAATCATCTCCTTCCTGTACGCCGTATCTGCCTATTTAGGCTTCTTGGCAATCGTCACGTATTTCATGGCTTTCCTGGCCGGCATGATCGTTCCGATCACTGTCGATACCCCTTCGCAGCTTCCCCTGGCCGCTGCGATCGCTATCGACATTGGCCTCATTTCGCTCTTCGCTGCCCAACATTCGATCATGGCGCGGCCAGCATTTAAGCGGATGTGGACAAAGATTGTCCCCGAGCCAATCGAGCGAGCCACGTATGTTTGGGCCTCGAATATCGTCCTGGGAATCGTCCTGTTCTGCTGGCAAGGTATCGACATGGTCATCTGGGACATCCAGCAGCCAGCGCTGCGAATCACGATGTGGGCACTCTACGTGATTGGGTTCCTGATGGTGCCGGTGGTGAGCCTGATGATTAACCACTTCGACCTGTTCGGCCTGCGACAAGCCTGGCTGCACCTGAACGAGAAGGAATACCAGCCGCTCCCATTCCGTACTCCGCTGCTGTACGCCCTCGTGCGACACCCGCTGTACGTTGCTTGGGCGGCCGCATTTTGGTTCACGCCAACCATGACCGCTGGACACCTTCTGTTTGCCGTCGGCATGACCGTTTACATGGGTCTGGCTGCGATCGTGGAAGAACGAGACCTGATCAACGTCTATGGAGATCAGTACCGCAAATACCAACGCACCGTGGGAATGTTCGTTCCTCGGCTGACAGGCCGCACGTCGCCAGAAGAGACGGCCACGATGTAGACGCGTTGGGCGGTTGCTCTAAGAGAGATTATGATGAACCGCTGGCAGGAACATGTGTCCTTGCCAGCGGTTTTTCTTTTTGGGCACCCTGCTGACCACGCCAATGATCGAGTACCTAGTCGAGCCGAATCTATCTGTCGATGAATACCGGGAAGTATTGATCCGCTCGGAACTGGCCGAGCGTCGTCCGGTCGACGACCTCGAGAAGCTGACCAAGATGGTCCGCAACGCAGATATCCTTTGCACGGCCCGCAGCGCAGGCCAATTGGTAGGGATAGCCCGCAGCATGACCGACTTCGCCCACGCGACCTACCTGGCCGATCTAGCCGTCGATCAGGCCTTTCAGAAACAAGGCATCGGTCGTGAACTGATTGCCCGGACCCACGAGGTCGCTGGCAAACATACCATTCTGCTACTTCTCGCGGCACCGAAAGCGGCCAGCTATTATCCGCACGTGGGCATGGAGAAACATGATTCTTGCTGGATTATTCCGAGAGAGTGACATTGCAGAAATGTGCGATGGGGTCGCACTCACGTCAGTGGCAATTCCAACCCATCGTAAGCCAGTTCCATCCCCTCAGGCAGCCACGCGTTGGTTCGCTCGTGCTCGAGCTTACAGGCAATGTGCGTGAAGTACGTCTTTTTTGCACCAACCTTTTGAGCAACCTCCACCGCTTCTTCAATGGAGAAATGCGTCGGATGAGGTTCCGGTCGCAAGGCGTCCAGGACCAGTACGTCTAAGCCTTCAAGCTTCGCCCAACTCTCTTCGGGAATGTGATTCACATCGGTGCAGTAAGCAACGTTTCCGACGCGAAAGCCCAAGACTTGAAAGCGGGGACCATGCTGCAAGCGGATCGGCGTGACTTTCGCTCCGAGCACCTCGAAAGGATTCAACCCAATCTCTTTCATATCGAGTGCCGGCCGCGAACCAACATGGGTCTGCACTTCGGTGCTGAAGGCATAGTCGTACACCTTGCGGATCTTGGCGTCGACATTGGCCTCGCAGTAGATAGGCACAGCGTGGCCGATATAGAACTGAAAGAGCCGGATGTCATCGAGGCCAAACAGGTGATCGGCATGACTGTGCGTGAAGGCAACGGCGTGAATGATGCCAATCCCGGTGGCGAGAAGCTGCGTCCGCAAGTCAGGCGGCGTATCGATCAGCAGATTCCCCTCAGGCAAGCCGAAGATAACGCTGCACCGTGTTCGCTTATTCTTTGGATTGGTGCTTTGGCAGACATCGCAGCCACAACCCACCACAGGCACCCCCATCGAGGTACCTGTACCTAGAAAGAGAAGTCGCCCGCGAATGTCCCGCGTGACGATATTCTTCTTTGCTGGCTTGGGCGCGGGAGACTGGCTCATTCTTCCTCTTTCTGCTCGCTTTTTCCTGGTCTGAGAATCGCAAATGGCGACTGCCGATGCAACCCCGCCGACCGATCCGAGAAAGGTTGTGCGTAACCTCTTGTCAGGAAAACGCTTCTAACCGAAGGCTCTCCGGCAAAGTCGTAAACTTTGGCGCCACATGGACTGACCTCGCTAGCAGAAGGGTGACCACATCGTGAGAATCTTCACGGAATCTACGCTAGCTGGGCAAGGGAAACGGTCCTGGTATCGAATACCATGATAGCGGAGCCGACGATCCATGCGTGCTCAAGCGCGGTTGACCCCTTTGAGTAATCCCTATAATCTACGATATGGGAAGGGTTTGCGCGCACGCTTAAGTTGTGGCGGTGTCTACAAATAAGGTCTTGTTTCGCCTCAACTAGTGCTTTTGATACGCCCCCACCCCCAGGTGATATTCAGCGATGGAGAAACTGGAACAGATTTGGGAAAAGATCAGCCTCTTTTTCGGCGGTCTTTTGAGCGGTTTTGAACGACTGATCACATCGATGTTCGGTTCGTCTAACGCTCGATATATCAAGAAGTTGCAGGGCACCGTTGATGCGATCAACGAACTGGAATCGAAGTACGAAGCATTGTCCGATGACGAACTTCGTGACCAGACCCGTCTCTTCAAGCAACGACTTGCCTCCGGCGAAACGCTGGATGACATATTGGTCGAGGCCTTCGCTGTCGGCCGCGAAGCAGGCAAACGCTTTCTCGGCATGCGGCATTACGATGTCCAGCTGATCGGTGGTATCGTCCTGCACCGTGGCAACGTGGCCGAAATGGTCACTGGTGAAGGTAAAACGTTGGTGGCCACGCTGCCGGCATACCTCAATGCCCTTGAGGGCAAAGGGGTGTACGTGATCACGGTGAACGATTATCTCGCTCGTCGTGACATGGAGTGGATGGCCCCACTCTACCGTGGACTCGGCCTGACCGTGAACGCGATCCAGAACGACATGTCGGTACGCGATCGTCAACAGGCCTACAGCTGCGACATCACCTACGGTACGAACAACGAGTTCGGCTTCGATTACTTGCGCGACAATATGCGCCCCGCCGCGCGTGGCGATGGTCGCTTCCCGAAGGAATACCAACAATCGCAAGGCCGTTTGCACTACGCGATCATCGACGAAGTCGACAACATTCTGATCGACGAAGCCCGGACCCCGCTGATCATTAGTGGTCCGGCTAACATGAGCAAAGAGAAGTATGGCGATGCTGACAAGATCGCTCGTACGCTCAAGAAAGACGAGCATTTCGTCGTCAACGAAAAAGACCGAACCACCAACCTGACCGAAGAAGGTGTGCGTGCCGCGGAACGCCTGGCTGGCGTCGAAAGCTTCTACACCTCGGGCAACATGGAATGGCCGCACCTGATCGACAACGCGCTGCGTGCCCATTACCTGTACCAGCTCGACGTCGACTACGTGGTGGAAGACGGCAAGATTGTGATCATCGATGTTCACACCGGCCGTAAGATGGAAGGCCGGCAGTGGAGCGACGGTATGCACCAGGCCGTCGAAGCGAAGGAAGGGGTCAAGATCAAAGAAGAGACCCAGACCTTGGCCACAGTCACGCTGCAGAACTTCTTCAAGCTGTTCGATAAGCTGTCGGGGATGACCGGTACGGCCATGACCGAAGCAGGCGAACTTTGGAAGATCTACCAGTTGGACGTCATCGCGATTCCGACCAACCGGGAGATGCAGCGTATCACGTACACCGACGTGATCTTCATGACTGAAAACGAGAAATACGAAGCGGTCGCTGACGAAATCGAACGCACGATCAAATGGGACGTCGTCACCTTCAAGAACGGCGACGAAATGTGGGGCGACATCCTCAAGGAAAACGAAGACTCGATCGAGATTCATCCGAAGGGTCAGAAGCAGCCCACCAAGATCGAACGCGGCAAGATCAAGGCCATTCAATACAAAGGCCGCCCTGTGCTGGTCGGTACGGTCAGTATTGAAAAGAGTGAACGCCTTTCGCGGCTCCTCGACAAACGCGGCATCAAGCACGATTTGCTCAATGCCAAGCAGCACAAACGCGAAGCCGACATCGTCGCGCAGGCAGGTCGTATCGGAGCTGTAACGATCGCCACCAACATGGCCGGTCGTGGTACCGACATTATCATGGGTGGTAACCCAGAAACGATGGCCTGGGCTCAGCTTCAGCATAAATACCCCACACGCCTGGAGGTCCCACAAGACGAATGGGATCAGCTGGTCAACGAGATTGAACAGCGCGAGCAGATGAAGGCGATGGGCAAGAAGGTCAAGGATCTGGGCGGCCTGCACGTGATCGGTACCGAGCGTCACGAATCGCGCCGTATCGACCTTCAGTTGCGTGGTCGTTGTGGTCGTCAAGGCGACCCGGGTAGCTCGCGGTTCTTCCTTTCCTTGGAAGACGACCTGATGCGAATCTACTTCGGCGACTGGGCTCGCAACTTCATTCAACGAATGCCAGCCGCTATGCGGCCGCAGCCAGGCGACGCGATCGAGAGCAAGATGATCATGCGTCGTATCGAAGGTGCCCAGAAAAAACGTGAAGAACAGAACTTCGAGGCTCGTAAGAACCTGCTCGAATACGACGAGGTGATGGACGAGCAGCGTAAGCGAGTCTACGGCTTCCGCCAGCAAATCCTGGAAGGTGGCGACAGCCGTGACCTGATCATGGACATGGTCCGCGAGCAGATCGAATACCACGTGCAGATGTTCCTGGAAAAGGACTTCGGCATCGAAACGTTCGCCAAGTGGGCAGGCAGCGAACTGTCGTGCGAATTGAACACGCGCGACCTTCGCAATCTGGATTTCCCTGCGGCTGAAACGTACGCCAAAGACATGGCCGAACGAGCCGCCGCATCGAACATCATGGCTTCGATCGACGAGAACCTGCCCGATAGCGAAGACGAAAGCGAATGGAACTGGGGCGCGATGGCCCGCTTCGCAAACAGCATGTGGAAGTTGAACCTGAATGATCGCGATCTGCGTAAAGTTGGTCGCGACCAGGTCGACGAGTTCCTGATCACCAAGGCTCGCGAGTCGATCGAAAAGGTTGACCTAAGTGACGGTGAGAAGTTCCTCGACAAAGACTTTGGTCTCAACACGCTGAACCATTGGTGCAAGTACAAGTTCGGCTTCAACATCGACATCGAGAAGCTGCAGGAAAAACCGGCGAAGGCCGCGATCGACCTCGTGCATGAAAAGGCGATCGAAGTCTACGATCAGAAGGAATCGGAATATCCGGTCCTGACTGGCCTGTATCGCTTTAGCGACAAGAGCGGCGGGCACGCTCGCCTGAACCGCGAGGGCCTTCTGGAATGGGCTGCCAACCGCTTTGAAACGCCGCTGAATCCAGAAGACTTCAAGAGCAAGCAGCGGGAAGAGATTCAGCAGATGCTGGTCCCGCTGAGCGAAAAGCATAAGAAGATTGCCCTCGAGAAGATGAAAGCCGTTCACGAAAAGGTCGAGCAGCTTTACGAGGACAACCAGGAAACCCAGACCCTTTCGGTTATCAGCGGCGGCAATGGCCAGATGGGTTCGCTTAATGCCTGGATCCAGCAAAACATCGAAACGGAAATCCCTGAAGCTGAGTTGGAACAGTTCGACAAAGCCCAGTTAGAAGCACGACTGATCCGTGAAGTTTACGAGCGTTACCGCCCGGAAATGATGCGGATGGAACGCAGCGTTCTGCTGGAATTGATCGATAATGCCTGGAAAGATCACCTCCTGGCAATGGACCACCTCCGTAGCGCGGTCAGCTTTGTCGGTTACGCCCAGGTCGACTCCAAAGTCGAATTCAAACGCGAAGGCATGCGACTTTTCGATCAGATGTGGCGCAGCGTCGGCGAACGCGTGACCGATCTGGTTTACAAGATCGAAAACCTGAACGAAGAGTTCGTGAGCTCGACCTGGAAGGAATCAGAAGCTCGCCACGACTCCGCCTCGAGCATGACCGACATGGCTCGTCAGCAGGAAGAGGCGATCAACAACACGCAGGGAGACACTGAGGTCACCGCACCGATTCGTAACGTCGGCGAAAAGATCCGCCGTAACGATCCGTGCCCGTGTGGCAGCGGCAAGAAGTACAAGGCCTGCTGCATGAAGCAGGAACAAGCGAACTAGACTCGCAAGTTCCCCTCGCGCTGCACAGGGCGCGAGGATGCTGCTGGCTAGTTGCAACACCGGGACGGATCCCATGTTCACTTGGCTACTCAACTTCGTCTATCTGGCCCTGGTCCTTGCTGCCAGTCCGTTCTTGCTGTGGGCCGCCGTGACCAAAGGAAAGTACCGCGAAGGCTTCGCGGAGAAGTTCCTCGGACGTGTACCTCGCCGCCTCGAAACAACATCGCAGCATCTCTGGCTGCACGCGGTTAGCGTAGGCGAGGTCAATCTGCTTGCTCCTCTCATCCAAGAGCTTGAGCAAACCTATCCTGGCATCACCTTTCATATCACGACGACGACGAAGGCTGGTCACGAACTAGCAAAGACTAAGTACGCCCAGCATACGGTCAGCTACGCGCCGCTTGATTTCTCGTGGGCCGTTAACCGTGCCTACCAACGTATCCAACCGGATGCGGTACTCCTGGCAGAACTGGAGTTGTGGCCGAACCTGATTCGATTTGCCGATCGCCACGACGCCAAGATTGCCGTGGTAAATGGCCGTTTGAGCGAGAAGAGTCATCGGGGTTACTCCCGCATTCGTTTTCTCGTAGCCCCTCTGCTGAAGAAACTCGACTGGATCGGCGCCCAAGACCAGACCTACGCAGACCGATTCACCGATCTGGGAGCAAACCCGGACCAAGTTGAAGTGACCGGCTCGATCAAGTTTGACGGGATCACACCTGATCGGCAGAACGCACAAACCCAATCTTTCCGCCAACTAGCAGGCCTGGCCGAAAAGGACATCGTCTGGCTGGCCGGCAGTACGCAAAATGGCGAGGAACCGGTCATCCTGGAAGCTTTCCATGCTGCCCAGCAGCAGGTTCCGACCCTGAAGCTGTTGCTCGTTCCACGGCACCCCCATCGTTTCGACGAAGTCGCGCACTACCTCGAAGCTCAGAACATAGCCTTTCAGCGCCGTAGTCAGCTCACGGCGGGAAGTCCTTGCGATTCCAACATCCTGTTGATTGACAGTGTCGGCGAACTTTCAGCCTGGTGGGGAACCGCAGACATCGCATTCGTGGGAGGTAGTTTGGGTAATCGTGGCGGACAAAACATGATCGAACCGTCTGCATACGGTGCCGCCGTTGCCGTGGGGCCCAACACGTGGAACTTCAAAGACGTGGTCGAACGCCTTCGAGCGGCCGAGGCCCTGACGGTTGTTCGCGACGGGGAAAGCCTCACAACGTTCGTCGTAAAGGCTTCCCTCGACACTACTTGGCGGCAACACCAGGGAGAGCGGGCCAAGGATGTTGTCTTGGCTCAACAGGGTGCCACGTCACGTACGATCGAGGGTCTGAAGCCTCTTTTGGATCCGCCCAAGATCGTCAAATTCCGCACAGCCGCATAACGTTACGTTCACTGAGATGGACTGTAACCCCATGCGTCACGCAAATCTGAACCCGCACCGACAGAATTCCGCCTTGTAAAGTCATTTTCGGCTTATTTACCCGGTTGTTCGTCTTCTTCTCTTATCCCTATAATGCCCTATTCGCCAACAGGCTGGGGCCATGTGTTGGTGCAACCATTCCTCCCCGCGCACCAGCGCAGCATCGTATCTCAGGAGAATCTATCGGTGGCTTCTGGAAAGTATTTGTTCACTAGCGAATCGGTCAGCATGGGTCACCCCGACAAGATGGCCGACCAAATTTCGGACGGCATCTTGGACGCATTGCTCGCTCAAGACCCTCACAGCCGCGTTGCCTGCGAAACGATGGTTACCACCGGCGTTGCCATCGTCGCTGGTGAGATCACCACGAAGGCAACGATCGACTACCAAGACGTGATTCGCCAGGTGATTCGCGACATCGGTTACACCAATGACGACATGGGCTTCAACGCCGACACGTGTGCCGTCATGGTGACTTTGGACCGTCAAAGCCCAGATATCGCTCAAGGCGTCAACGACGACTCGGCCAAGGGCAAGGAAATCGGTGCCGGTGACCAGGGTCTGATGTTTGGCTACGCATGTAACCACACCCCGGAACTGATGCCGCTGCCAGTTGCTCTGTCGCACCGCATCCTCAACCGATTGACCGAAGCTCGCCAGAACGGTGAAGTCAATTGGCTGCGTCCCGACAGCAAGAGCCAGGTGACCGTTGAATTCGATGGCGATCGTCCTGTGGGTATTCACACGGTCGTTGTTTCGACCCAGCACGCTGACGGGGTCGACAACGAAACGATCCGCAAGTTTGTCATCGACGAAGTGATCAAGCCGGTTCTGCCGGAAGAGTTCGTCGACGACGACATCATCTTCCACATCAACCCAACCGGCAAGTTTGTCGTCGGTGGACCGATGGGTGACTGCGGCCTGACCGGTCGTAAGATCATCGTCGACACCTACGGTGGCTGGGGTCGTCATGGTGGTGGTGCATTCAGCGGCAAGGACTCGACCAAGGTCGACCGTAGTGCTGCTTACATGGGCCGCTACGTTGCCAAGAACATTGTCGCCGCCGGCCTGGCCGATCGCTGCGAAGTTCAGTTGGCTTACGCTATCGGCGTGACCGATCCTGTTTCGGTTCATATCGACACGTTCGGCACCGGCAAAGTCGACGATGAAAAGATCGCCGAGATCGTTAAAGAAATCTTCCCGCTGAGCCCTGGCGGAATCATCGATTACTTGGACCTGCGTCGTCCGATCTTCCGCGCAACCGCGGCAGGTGGTCACTTCGGTCGCGATGAATTCCCATGGGAAGCCACCGACAAAGCGGAAGAACTGGCTAAGCTGGCCGGCGTGACCGTTTCGGCGTAAGTTCGCCCCTGTTCATATCCGCATTGCGAGAATTTAGGGTTCCTGTCACACTTCGTGGCAGGAACCCTTTTGTTTGCGCCCCGCTTGCAGGATGTGTTGGCATGGATCGCCAAAGCCCTTCCGTTTCGCCTGAACTCCGTGGAATTTGCCTCTCTCTGGCAGTCGGAGGAACCGGACTGCTAGCGACTGCGGCTGTGATTGCTTGTGGCGTGCGCCTCTCGCTCGTTGAATTCAACGTCCTTTCGGCTGGTTCTTCGCTGGCGATCACTTTGTTGGCCGCTGCCTGGTGCGCCTCGATTCGTGCTGCCTGGCTGGCTGCTTCACCCAAAGCGTTGAGCCCCAGATTGCACGGCGTGATTGCCATCCTACCGCTCGTCTCGGCGATACTGATTGCCCGAGCCGTGACCTTCGCCCCGCTGACGGAGTTCTCTACCTTCCTACTTTGGTTTGCAGTTCTGGCGCAGGAAGCGACAACCCTTTCTCTGTTCGTAACAACAATCTTTGGCGATCGGATCGGCGAAGCACTGAATCGTTCGCAAACACAACCAGCCACGCCAACGCTTGCAGCGTCCATTCCGATGGAAACCGAAGAAGCCCCTGCTTCAAACGAGGAACCGATCGAAGAAGAGTCGTTCGATCTACCGCCCGGTGTCACTCAGCAACTGACCCGAGCCACCGAGGACGGCCAGGAACACATTCATGGCCTGGTCCGCGCGAAGTTCGTCAGCGGGCAGCGTCATGTGTACCTGCATGTCGGCTTCTGCCCTCCCCTGCCCAGCGTGCCGCAGGTGGAACTCCATCAGTTAGAAGGCCCGGACGTTCAAATTAAGCCTGGCCAGGTACTGACCAGCGGCGTTCGCTTTGACTTAAAGCTCCGCGAAGCTCCGACCGTCGATGCCTCGCCAGTGTTCGAGTTTATGGCGACTTGCCCGACTTCGGACAACGAAGGCCTCCGAGCAGCCTGTTAAGCACGAAGCTCTTCGGCACAAGCTCGACATCACTTAAACGCTCTGGCGTTGTCTGAGTTCAGCAACACGATCAGCGTGAAGATCGAGTAGCCGGCGAAGAACAGCCCCAGCGGATTCAGTCCCAACAGAAACAAAACCGCCATCAGCGCCGAGATGCCTGCCAGGACGATGGTCAGAATCCGTCCCCACTCTTTTTGGCACTGCACACCGTAGCCAGCCAGGACCGTCGGTAGTCCGGTGAGTGCGAAGACGACCCCCATGCCAATGAACACGGCGGTCATGATCCCTAACGCCGCTTCGTCTTCTGCGGTTAACTGCTGATCTTGCTCGATAATTCCACCCATCATCTGGGTGAACGTCGCTCCGAAAATTGCCAAGCAGGCCCCACAACCAACCTGAAGTCCACCGAACACATAATTAATGATCGCAACCGCGATGATTAAGCCGGTATTCGCCTCACCTGATGGCGGACGATATCCAGGCGTTTGAGTCGGCGGCGGAGAGCGAAATGGATCATCTTCAAAATGTGACACGAAAGCGTCCTTCGAATTGTGCGATTAGCACCCAAATCAAAGTGTCAGGGTTGGCAGGGATTTTATCACTTCGCTTGATGAGTGGCCATATTTGCTAGTTCGCACGTGCAATGTGGGAATTTTTTAAGAATTTTCGCCGAAGATGCGTTCCCTTGGCGGTTTCGGCGCGGTGAATGCCCTGCTTGGCTTGTAAGTCTTTGCACGTTTCCAATAATGACGTGCAGCCACAACAACCACGCTAGAAAACTAACGTGAAATCGGAGAGTACGATGTCGTCGCAGCAGGAACTTGTGAAACAACTCAACGACGCCGGCCAAACAGAAATGGCCCAATATCTTGCCGTTTGTGAAGCAGGAATCGCTCAGAAGCTGGCCGCTCAACTCGAGCAAATCGACTTAGAAGAGCTGGCTGAAATCGCAGGGGAACAAACGTCAGAAGAAAGCCCTCGAGATTACACCAAGCTGCAGCCCCCCAAAGCCGTCCGTCTAAAAGACCAAGACGATCCGAGCAAAATCGCAGCGGCTCGCGAGGTTGGTGAGCAACTTCTCAAAGAAGGAAAAGTCGCCGCACTACTGGTCGCCGGCGGCCAAGGCTCGCGTCTAGGATTCGATCACCCCAAAGGCATGTTCCCCGTTGGTCCGGTCACTGGGAATACGCTCTTTCAGATCCACCTGGAAAAGATCGTTGCTCGCAGTCGTCGCTACGGCAAAGCCATCCCGCTCTACTTGATGACCAGCCCAGCCACGCACGATGAGACGATTGAGTTCCTCGACAAGCACGATCGCTTCGGCATGGCAAAGGAAGACCTATACATCTTCTGCCAGGGCACCATGCCAGCGATTGACAAGGAAACCAATCAACTGCTGCTCGCTGAGCCCGATCAATTAGCCCTCAGCCCTGATGGACACGGCGGGATGCTGGCTGCCCTGGTTAAAAGCGGCTGCCTGGAAGACATGAATCAGCGCGGCATCGAGCAGATCTATTACTTCCAGGTCGATAACCCACTCGCCGACGTGTGCGAACCAGAGTTCCTCGGCTTGCACCATCAGGCCGACAGCGAAATGTCAACGCAGGTTGTTGCCAAGAAGCTGCCCGAAGAGAAGCTTGGCATCCTGGCCGAACTCGACGGACAACTGCAACTGGTCGAATATAGCGAGCTTCCTGCCGAGCAGGCCGCCGAAACGATCGAAGACGGAACGTTGAAGCACTGGGCCGGTAACATCGCGGTGCACGGTGTGAAGAAATCGTTCCTGCAGCGCATGTCCACCCAAGCAGGCAGCTTGCCATGGCACAAAGCGATCAAGAAGGTCCCTTACGTCAGCGCAGCCGGAGATACCATCGCCCCAGAATCACCGAACGCCATTAAGTTCGAGCGATTCATCTTCGACCTACTACCCCAAGCCCAGAACCCGATGGTGGTGGAAGTCGATCCCGCTTTGCGATTCGCACCGGTAAAGAATGCCGACGGTGCTCCGTCCGATACACCTCAAGCCGCCAAGGATGCGCTGTGTGCGGTTCACCGCTCATGGCTGAAGCAATGTGGCGTCGAGTGTGCTGAAGACCGTAAGATAGAGATCAGCCCGCTGACCGCCCTCGATGCCGATCAACTCAAGGAAAAGCTGGAATCCCAGCCAGAACTGGCCAAGGCCGACTACATCAACGACTAAGGAGAGCACCATGTTACACGCGATCATTATGGCCGGAGGATCCGGCACGCGTTTCTGGCCTGCCAGTCGAAATCAACAGCCGAAGCAATTGCTGCGGATGACCGGCGAAGCTTCCATGATCCAGGCAACCTGCAATCGCTTGGGCGACCTGGTACCGAGCGAGCAGCTTTACATCTTCACGGCGAAGCACTTGGTCGATCCGATCGCCGAGCAACTTCCCAAGGTGCCAAGAAACTCGATCGTGGGCGAACCCCACAAGAGAGACACGGCTCCGTGTATCGGCTTGGCAGCTCTGCTCGTGCAGAAGAACGATCCCGACGGCACGATGGTGGTCATGCCGTCGGATCATGTGATCTCGCCCGAGTCGGTCTTTCGCGAATCGATTGAAGCTGCCGTCGCCCTGGTCGATGCCCAGCCAGAGCGAATCGTGACGTTTGGTATTCCGCCAACCTACGCGGCCGAGACGTTCGGCTACATCGAACGCGGTACCCCGCTCCCATCGACGTCGATCAAAGCCTATGAAGTGGTTCGCTTCCGCGAAAAGCCCAAAGGCAAGGTCGCCGAAGAGTACTTCGATTCTGGTAATTTTTACTGGAACGCCGGGATCTTCATTTGGAAGGCCAAGACCGTTCTCGACGCATTAAAGAAGAACGAGCCAGAGATGTTCGCTCATCTTGAAAAGATCGCGGACGCTTGGGGAACGGATCAGCAAGACGCAGTGTTCGACGAGGAATTCGGCGCCATCCAAGGCAAGTCGATCGACTACGCCGTGATGGAGCACCACGAAGAGATCGTCGTCGTTGAGGCACCCTTCAACTGGGATGATGTCGGCAACTGGCAAAGCATGGCTCGGCTGCATGGGCAGGACGAATGTGGCAACACCCACCTGGGCGAGGTTCTTGCGATCGACTCAAACGGTTGTATCGTTCGCGGAGAAGAGGGGCATTTGATCGTCACTCTGGGCACGCAGGAATTGATTATTGTCCACACGCCAGATGCAACGTTAGTGGCGGATAAGTCGCGGGAAGAAGACATCCGCAAGGTGGTTAAAAAGCTGGAAGAGGGAGGACTGCGGCACCTTCTGTAATGGCCCGCGATCATGAGCAGCCAAGTCCCTGAGATTCCGGAAAAAGGGCGCATCGCAGCCGTCGATTATGGCACGGTGCGTATCGGCGTCGCGATCACCGACCCCGACCGGGTGCTGTGCAGCCCTTTGGAAAACTATAACCGCCGCAGCCCTTCGAAAGATGCCCAGTATTTCAAGGAACTGGCAGAACTAGAGCGAATTGTTCTCTTTGTTGTTGGGCTGCCGGTTCACATGAGCGGCGACGAGAGCCAGAAGTCTTTCGAAGCACGCCAGTTCGGCAAGTGGCTCTACGAGACCACCAACGTGCCGGTAACGTTCTACGACGAACGCTTCACCACGAGCATGGCCAAAGACATGCTGCAAGAGGCAGGCCTTACCAAGAAACGCCGCAAGGCCCGTCTCGATATGCTGTCGGCGCAGATCTTATTGACCGCGTTTCTCGAGAACCCTGATCGTGCGTTGGGCAGCATCTCAGGGCTCGAAGATCGCTAAGCTTCGCTCGATGCGAAGTCTTTTCCACTTCTCGAAGCGACAATCACCAGCAGTAGGCCGATCCCCATGATGATCGCTGAGATCACAAATGGGGCAATGATGTTGAGCTTCAACAGCGGAATCCCCAGGCCTGAGCCGATGATGCGGGCCAGAGAGTTCACACTTTGACCAATCCCCAGAATACCGCCCTGCTTGTCCGGATCGCTGCGACGAGAAATGAACGAGTTGAGTGACGGCATCATGAAACCAAAGCCGGCAACGACGATCGCCAGCGAGCCCATCAGAAGCCCAACGGATTGATCTTGTGTGGCCTTCAGAATCAGCAGCATACCAACGGTCATCAAGATACAGCCGAAAGATGCCAAGACCCCTTCGCTTATCTTGCCGGCCACTCGACGCACGATTCCCCCTTGGACCAGCGCCAACGTGAAACCGATATAGGCATAAGTCAAACAAACCTGGCCGAAAGTAAACGAGAACGGTTGCTCTTGTCCTTTACGACCTTTAAGCAACATCGAGAGCGTTGTCTCGAAATTCGCAAACGAGAACACCACGACAAACAAGGCGACCAACAGCAACACAATCGACGGGATTGAAAGAGCATCACGCAGACCGGACATCGAAAGATTCTGCTTCGCCGCCGAAGGGCTATTCACCGAAAGGCTTTCAGGCAACTTGAAATAGGCCAACAGCAACGCAGCCAGGGAAAGTCCCGCCGCGGCAAACCCTGGAGCCGGCCCTGGGTCGCCTGTGCCACTGGGCACGGCCAGATAGCCAAAGAGTGGGCCGAACGTAAAACCAAGACCGAATGCCATCCCGATCAACGCCATCCCCTTGGGACGCTCGGTTAAGGTCGTTGTGTCGGCAATATAGGCCTGAGCTGTGGAGATAGTCGCCCCAGCGATACCAGCACCAATTCGCGACACAAACAAGAGCGTCAGCGACTGCATGATCGTGGCTACGCCGAACAGCGAGTAGAAGACAACACTTCCCAGCAGACCGATCATCAACACCGGGCGACGACCGATCCGGTCGGAAAGCCTTCCCCATAGTGGGGCGAAAATAAACTGCATGGCCGAGAAACTGGCCATCAGCAAACCGATCAGCCAGCCAGCTTCATCCACGACGAACTGATCGGCATAAATCGGCAGCAAAGGCAGAACCATGCCGAAGCCCAACAGGTCGATGAAAACCGTCAGGAACACAATGCCCCGGGCCGCTCGATTGCCTTGCGGACCTTCTGTTTCAACTTGGGCATCTGACATGTACTTCTCCGGCTGGGTATGGGGCGGTGGGATAAAGCTTCCATCTTAATCGGAATCCCCCGTACTGCGTTAGGAGGGGCAGCGGGCATTCGCCGACCCGACTGGTCTCGGCATGTCGGACGTTTTATGATTCAACCATGGAACCGACTACCCCCCAACAGCGCGAAACGTATCGTTGCCACAGCCCTGAGCATCTGGCCGAGTATCAGTTGTCACAGCTGAACGCGATGCTGGCCGAGATTCTCCCGCAGAATAAGTTTTACGCCGAGAAATTCGCGGACGTGAAGCTGCCTCTGACATCCTTAGATGAGCTCAGCCAACTACCTTTCACGTTCAAAGAAGAGTTGATCGGTAGCCACGAAAGTGGAGATCTGGCCAATAATCGCACCTACGACGTCGACCAGTACGTCCGCTTTCATCGTACCAGCGGAACACGCGGACGCCCGATGGTGGTGCTCGATACCGAGACCGACTGGCAGTGGTGGATCGAGGCCTGGCAGTACGTACTCGACGTGGCCGAGGTCAACAGTACGGACCGCTGCTTCTTTGCGTTCAGCTTTGGCCCCTTCGTCGGGTTCTGGAGTGCCTTTGACGCGGCAACCCACCGGGGGTGTCTGGCGATTCCCAGCGGTGGCCTGAGCACAGCAAGCCGGCTGGAACTGATTCAACATAGCCGTGCCACCGTCGTCTTCTGCACGCCGACGTATGCCCTGCACATGGCAGAGGTCGCTCAGCAAAATCACATTCACCTCGACGAACTCGGCGTGCGATGCCTGATCCTCGCAGGCGAGCCGGGTGGTTCGATTCCGGAAATTCGCGATCGCATCCAGTCCGCCTGGAATGCCAAGGTAATCGACCATAGCGGTGCCACGGAAGTCGGTCCATGGGGGTTTTCTGACGCCGACCAAACGGGCGTCTACGTCAACGAAGCTTACTTCCTACCGGAGTTCATTTCGGTCGATACCGGGACAGCGGCCGCCGAAGGGGAACTTTCAGAACTGATTATCACTACGCTGGGTAGAAACGGTTCGCCAGTGATCCGCTATCGCACCGGCGACCTTGTGAAGCCACGCTGGAACACCGCCGGCCGCTGCAATTTTGTGCTGCTGGAAGGAGGCGTGCTCGGTCGCACCGATGACATGATGATCATCCGCGGCGTGAATGTCTTTCCGACCTCGATCGAACAGATCCTCCGTGGCTTTCCCGAAGTGATTGAGTATCGCCTGACGGCTGTAAAGCGAGGCGAAATGGACGCAATTTCCGTGGAAGTCGAAGACCGTAAACAAGAGCCGGAGCGGATCGCTCAGGAGTTGCAACTGCGACTCGGCCTGAAGGTCGAAGTTCAATTGGTCGAAGCAGGCACCTTGCCCCGCTTTGAAGGAAAAGGCCGCCGCTTTATCGATTCACGAAAGGGGTAGCCTGAATGACAGCCCAACCCACTGCTCTTGCCTTGCTGCCTGATGGACGTCTGCGGATCGATTGGAGTGACGATACCGTCCGCGTTTACAAGCCACGCGAATTGCGAGAAGCGAGCCCAGACGCGCTGACGCGTGAGAAGAAATCGCACGAAGCCGAGAAACCGGCCAGCCAACTGACCATCTTGAGCCCAGCCGAGATGGCACCCCTTACCATCAAAGGCATGAATCCGGTCGGTCACTACGCATACCAAATCGTGTTTAGTGACGGCCACGATTCCGGCATCTACCGGTATGAATATCTCTACGAACTCGGCGAGCCGTTGGAAGTTTAACTGGCAGCTACACGTCTAAGTAGAACTCGTGCAGGAACTGGCCCACAAAGTCGCCGTGCAGGTAAACCTGGACACATACGGAGACCAGCATGAAGATCCCCACAACGACCAGGAAGATACCGTAGGGATTGACCGAAAGTTTTTCGTGCCGGCGAACGACTTGAGTCAGGGCCAATTCCAATTGACGCCAGCCCGAGAAGTCTTGCCGGGGGCCAACCGATTTGATCAAGACGTTACGCGTCCCGTAGTCTTCTTCCATGATCAAATGCAACTGGAGCGTTGGCAGAAATAGCGATTCGCCTGCCCAGCGAGCAGAAGGATCAAGGCCATCCGCCACTTCTCGCAAAAGGGGCCGCAGATGCTTAATCGTTGTGTTATAAGCCACGATCCGTGGTCGCCGCGTCAATATGAAGAAGGCCACCATCAGAAAATAAAGCGTCAGCATCATCAGCCAGGCGTACGGACCATAGACGCTAATCGACCAACTTGGCATCATCAGAGCCAGCGGTCCGATCAACGCGAGACCACTTAGACCAATCGACAAGGCCAATGCATCTCGGCCACCTGAAGTGATGAACGGTCCCCTGCGCAAATTGATAAAGCCAATCAGCGCGAGATAGGCCGCCAGCGGGCAGATGGCAATTGCCAGTCGTACAGGGTCGCCCGTCAAATCGCCGGTCATGATCGATTCCCGATAGAGTTTCTTAGGTCGGGTCTCATTTTAGGTCGCGCCAGCAAGTACGGTCAATCGACCACTTCAGAAGCAAGCAGCATCAGCGGCAAGTCGATAGACAGATTGCCGCCGAGATCTTTGCCGCAAAAAGTAGAAAATCTTCTATGCAACCAGCTCAACATTGGCAATGCCGTGCAGTTTGCACAGGCGAAAAACGTCGGCCAGATGATCAAAGCGGCAAGCAGATGCCGCAAAAATACGCACATGCGTTTGCTCGCAACGATCGTTACCACACAGCTTTGCGAGCAACTCGGTCAGTGCGATCATCTTGCCGTCGACGAACGTTTTGCCCGTCGGCGATAACACCACATCGAGTCGATCTGAAGCCGATGTGCCCGCCAAATGAAAATGTCGAGGTGCGATCATCTCTCTCGTTCGCCAATCCCCAAGGGTCAAGTTACCAATGTGTTTAGGACCCGAAGTTTGCCTGAGAAGTTCACTTGGCGTCTGCCAAAAAGCTACTTCCTCACTTCGAGATTCAGCCGTTAGTGCACTTTATGTGCCAATGAAACTAGCTACGGCTGAGAACCTGACCCTCAATGATTGTCGGACGAACTCCTTGTTCCTTGGAATGTTGTTTGTGAATCGTCGATCTGCCAAAAATGCCTTGGAAGAACGATCGAGCCGCCTCACTTGCCATCCTGGCCAGTAGCATTACCGCCCCTACCGCTGCCATCAGTAAGGTCACACCTATTGCCACAAATGCGGAAATAGCGGCGGCAATGAGCCAAATCATGGTCTCTACGACGCTGGGCTGTCGGTAGTTCATGGTTCTAGATTACTTTCTTGAATCCCTAATCAGCGATACGTGAAGTTCTGATGCTACTTCGCGAGAATCGTTTCGATCTTGGTCAAAAAGTCAATCCAGACCTATGGGCTGCGGGACACAGAACATCGATAAGTGTGTGCCGCCCAACTGTTTGGCATCAATCCACTTGTGATTCCCTGCCGGGGGTGTCACAATGCGACTCGTTGCCAACGCCCAGCAATATAGCACCGCACCACCGGTTTGGGTTACTAGGTGAGCAATAAATTCTCACTTTTTACCAGAAAACCAACATGGCGGCGGTTACTCTCCCATTAGGCCGAGTGGCGGAACTGGCAGACGCACAGGACTTAAAATCCTGCGAGGGGTAACCCTCGTGCGGGTTCGATCCCCGCCTCGGCCACTACGTCAAAGCCCGTCAAGAAACGCCCAAAAGCCTTTCCTGACGGGCTTTACGCATTTCCAGGCTCCGCAGATCTCCCACGAGCCAGAACGCCAGGAGACGCCAAGGAACGCCACCAAACGGCACGAGGTTGTGCAAACCACTGTGCGAACCAAAGCAACACCCCCTACCCCTCCTTCGTGGAGCCTCCAAGGTTCTCAAGCACCCCCAGAAGACGCTCATTCAGAGCCTCCGCCTTGGCCAGTCGCTCAGCCAACTCGCCCTGGCCAGCCTTCGGCTCCTCCGCCTCACCGAAAAACTTTCGCCGCTTCTCCGCAGCACCGGCCAGCGACTGAGCCGCGTTCAGATAGTATCGCTCCGTCGTCACCGAGGTGGAGTGGCCAAGGTAACGGCTCGCCTCCGCAGTCGGCACACCAGCGGCAACAAGCTCTGTGCCGCAGGTCGAACGATACTCCTGGGGAGTTGGCCGCTGATCTACTGGAATCCCCGCAGCATCAGCAATCGCGTCCCAGTCGAAATAAAAAGCACGAATATCCTTCCCAGTCCAAGGCAAGATCGGCTCTGATCCCTTAGGTTTCCCGGATTCCACGAACCAGCTGTCCAACAATTCGTGAAGGGCGACAGCAGGGAGTTCGCGTTCTCGTCGTGCTTTGTTGCCGCTACCATCGCTTGGGATCGTCAGGGTCTGCTTTCTGCGGTTCCAGTTCTTCCAGGGGATAGCCATGATTTCGCAGCGTCGTGCTCCGAGTTCTTCCAACAGGAGGAGATACAGCCGCCACCAGGATTTGCTGCGTTGCTTCAGGACGAGATCGTCCTTGTCCAATGCTGCGAGCATCGCTTGTCGGATACTGGGATCGATGACGGTTGGATTCTTGAGGTCTTCGCGGACGATCAGCCCTTTGAACTTCGTGGTTCCGACCTGATGGTTCTGCTCGACGGCCCAGTTGATGGCAGTTCTGATCGAGCGAAGATCCTTGTTGACGGTTGGGGGTACCACAGATTCGAGTCGCTTGCCGATGAAGCCCTGAAGGACCGGGATGGTCACCTCGTCAAGCCAAAGGTCGCCCATGGCTTTCTGGAAGTTGTCGAGGCTCTGCTTATAGGCTGCTATGGTTAGCGGTCGTGTTCTGCCTTTCTTGCCGTCGAGGAACGCTTTGCTGAATTCCGACCATTTGATGCGGGTTGGCTTGGCTGTGCTGATGCCCCAGGGTGCCAGGGCGAGTTGTCGTTCCTTCTCACGGCGGATTTGATTTGCCACGGACTTATCGCGGGTCTTTGTGGTTTCGTAGGCGTATTTGCCGTTTGGCTGTTTCCACTTCATGACCCAGGTTTTGCTTTTGGTCTTCTTGCCGCTTTTGGTAACGGTTGGTTGGTAGAGCGTGACGGTCGCCATCGCTGTCTACTTGTCGTTCAGAAATGAAAAATGGTCCGACACCAGCGGACCATTGAGGAGGCTCAAGAACAAGTTTTGGGATGGCGAATCTAGAGCTTGTCGATGAAGGCAATGATGTCCTTTTCGAGCCAGCGTCGTTGTGTTCCGAGCTTCTTCGGCACGGGCAGCTGGCCTCGTTCGATCATTCGGTCGATTTCTCGGATCGACACGCCGAGTACAGCTGCGACGCCTTTGGTGTCGAGTAAGCGTTTGCCTTTTGGGAAGCCTTCGGGGATGGGGAGTTCGTTCTTGCGGGGTGCCATCCAGAGAAAATCAGCCATTGGGTTTGGTTCCTTACAGGTACAGTTTTTGCCGTGTGTTGCAAGGTTGTGGTGGTTGGTTAACTGCTCGGATCGAGATCGAAGCGGTTATGGTTTACAGGGATTCGAGGTAGTCGAGGATGTCGGCCTTCCGCCAGCGGTACAGGCGACCGATACGCTTGAACGGAGGGAGCCGCCCATCCTTACGCATCCGTCTAACCGTCTTGATCGAGACACCAAGCACAGCAGCTACCTGCTCAGAATCCATCAGGATTTCGCGGTCAGGAAAATCCTGGGGAGGCTCACAGCGTCGCTTAATCGGCACGTACATACTCCTTCTCCTTCAGCCGACGCGCACGCTGGCCCAGGTAGCGTTTGATGGTGCCGAAATGCTTCTCCGTATCGAACCGAAAAGCCTTCCATTCCCCGAGGAAAATGTGGAGTTCAGAATCGATTAGTTGGACCTGCAAATAATGCCCTCGGTACAGGAAGTAGGACACAGGCTCATCGTCAAACCAAAACGTCCGAACCTCAGCACCTAAGCAGCACCCAAGCGATTCCAAAACATCATCTGTCGGTCGCAGATTGCTGCGAGTCAGAGCAGCAGTAATGACACGCTGGAACGACAGGGGTTGGCTCTGGTGATGCGGAGAATCAAACAGGCATCGGATGAGTAGGCCGTCATAGAGCAAGACATAACAAGCGACACCGAAATCCACATCAAAACGGCCCTGCTCGTGACGGCAGGAATCGCAATGCAATAATTTATTACCATCGATCACGAAATACGCCTCTTCCTGAAGAGGGAGACTGCCTGGAGGGCTGTGATAAGTCAGGTGCTCCCAACCCATCCAGTCAGCTACATAGGACATCTCTGCGTAACGCTTTTGCATTAGCCTTCCTCCTGACCGTTAAGCTGCTCGTCGATCTTGGCCTGCAAAAACGGGAGAACCTGCTCCTCGATCACCTTCAGCATGTGCATGCCGTCAAGAAACTTTCGGCATGACCTGCCCCCACGAATGAAACCAGTCTTTAAGTTGTAGTTTTCAAGGATTCTTCCAGGGGAAGGTGCTGGAGCGTAGCGGAAGCAGCTTCCCCTGGAAGAATTGCCTCCGGTGCCGGTGGACGGTACCCCAGCGAACTGTGCGGGCGTACCGTGTTGTACTCGACGCGCCATCGTTCGATCAACACTTTTGCCTCCAGGAGCGTGTCTAAGAGCTCTCGATCGAGCAGTTCATCGCGTAACTTCCCGTTGAAGGATTCGATATAGCCATTCTCCCACGGGCTGCCTGGTTCAATGTACAAGGTGTTCACCTCGACTCGTTCCAGCCAGTCACGCACCTTTGTGGCGGTGAACTCTGAGCCGTTGTCGCTCCGGATGAAGTCCGGCACGCCTCGGCGAACAAACAGGTCACTAAGCCGCTCCAAGACGTCCTCACTGGTTAGTTGTCGGGCCACGTCGATCGCCAGGCACTCACGTGTGTATTCATCGATCAGTGTCAGCATCCGGAAGGCTCGACCATCGTGCGTTCGGTGATGCACGAAGTCATAGCTCCAGACCTCATCGCGTTGACTCGGCCGCAAGCGAACACACGAACCATCATTAAGCCACAGGCGACGTCGTTTAGGCTGCCTTTTCGGCACTTTCAGGCCTTCACGACGCCACAGGCGTTCAATGCGTTTATGGTTCACCTGCCAACCTTTCCGTCGTAGCATCTCGGTAATTCGCCGATAGCCATAACGGCCGTACTGTTCAGCAAGTTCAATCATCTCCCGGACCAGGCGAGGCTCGTCATCGGGAACCCAGCGAACACGGCGCTGCGTGGAACGAGGCTGTCCCAGCACCCGGCAGGCCCTCCGTTCTGAGACTCGCTCGCGTCCCAAGGTATCTCGCACGTGCTCGACGAATCGCCGTCGCTTGTCCGGGCTCAGAAGTTTCCCGAAGCGGCCTCCTTCAGGATCGCCTTGTCGAGTTCGGCATCAGCCAGCAGTCGCTTCAGGCGAGCGTTCTCTTTCTCGAGCTCTTTCAAACGCTTGGCCTGATCGGTACGAACACCACCATACTCCTTCCGCCAGCGGTAGTACGTCTGCTCTGTGACGCCGATGGCCTTGCAGGCCTGGGCAATTGTCTTGTCCTGCGAAAGAAGCACCTCCGCTTCGCGGAGATGCTGAATGATCTGCTCGGGCGTGAATCTTCTGACCTGCCCCCTTCAACCGCGTCCATTCGGTAAATTAGTTATTTGCTGAGTGAATGCCCATTTGAAGGGAGATTTCTAATGCCTAGAAGACGATTCACGCCGGAGCAGATTATCCAGCATCTCCGCGAAGCAGAGGTGCTTCTTTCTCAGGACAAGACGATTGCCCAGGCCTGCAAGGCGATCGGCGTCACGGAGCAGACGTACTACCGTTGGCGGAAGGAGTACGGTGGCATTCGTACGGACCAAGCCAAGCGGTTAAAAGATCTGGAGAAAGAGAACGCTCGACTGAAGAGACTCCTGGCGGATGCCGAGCTTGACAAGGCGATCCTTAAGGAGGCCGCTTCGGGAAACTTCTGAGCCCGGACAAGCGACGGCGAATCGTCGAGCACGTGCGAGACGCCTTGGGACGCGCGCGAGTCTCGGAACGGCGGGCTTGTCGCGTGCTTGGGCAGCCGCGTTCCACGCAGCGCCGTGCTCGCTGGATTCCCGATGACGAACCTCGCCTGGTCCGGGAGATGATTGAGCTGGCCGAACAGTACGGTCGCTACGGCTATCGGCGAATTACCGAGATGTTGCGACGGAAAGGTTGGCAGGTGAACCATAAACGCATCGAGCGACTATGGCGTCGTGAAGGGCTGAAAGTACCGCAAAGGCAGCCTAAACGACGTCGCCTGTGGTTGAACGATGGTTCGTGTGTTCGCCTGCGGCCAAGTCGTCGCGATGAGGTCTGGAGCTATGACTTCGTACATCACCGTACGCACGATGGCCGAGCCTTCCGGATGCTGACGCTGATCGATGAATATACACGCGAGTGCCTGGCGATCGACGTCGCCCGTCAGTTAACCAGCGAGGAAGTCTTGGAACGCCTCAGTGACCTGTTCGTTCGACGCGGCGTGCCTGACTTCATCCGGAGCGATAATGGCTCCGAGTTCACAGCTACAAAGGTCCGTGACTGGTTAGAGCGAGTCGAGGTGAACACCTTGTACATCGAGCCAGGCAGTCCCTGGGAGAATGGCTACATCGAATCATTCAACGGGAAGCTGCGAGATGAACTACTCGATCGAGAGATCTTCGACACGCTACTGGAGGCAAAAGTGTTGATCGAACGGTGGCGAGTCGAGTACAACACGGTACGCCCGCACAGTTCGCTGGGGTACCGCCCACCGGCACCGGAGGCAATTCTTCCAGGGGAAGGTGCTTCCGCTACGCTACAGCACCTTCCCCTGGAAGAACCCTTGAAGACTATCACTTAAAGACTGGTTTCATTCGCGGGGGCAGGTCAACGCCATCGGGATACTTGCGTGTTGATGCTGTCATACCTACAGCAACCGCACGGTTGTAAACTTTGCTGCGAAAGAACTTCAGGTTGTCACCCACTTCATCAAAGTCGAACTGGAAGTAGCCACCACTTAGGAGCTTGGCCCAGTCTTTCTCAGTAAGCTTGATTTGCGGTACTTCAACAGGGAAACCCTTTACCTTTTTCATCAGTCATACCTCTCCGGAAAACTTGCGTGCGGGATCACTTCTCTAGGTATGTTTGCCGGGAATCTTCGCTCGATGTACTTTGCTAGGCAACACGGACGAACAGCGTCCCCTCAGAAACAGAAAGAGCCCAGGCATTCCATCACCTGGGCTCTTCGATATTGGGCGCTGAGAAACAAACCAGGAGAAACCAGCGCCCTGTGCTGCATGCAATTATTCCGTGTCGTCGATTGCCTGCTGTATGGCAAGAATTAATTCTTCGTTGCTGGTTTCATCAGAGACTAACTCCGAGTAGAGAAAGGTGAAGCTTTGAACTTCCATTGGTGACCCCTCCAAGGACATGAGAAATGGTGAAATAGAAATCCAATTTGGATTAAATACGGCCGAAGAGACTTCGATATTACTACTTCTTCTTGAAGAGGCTGATCGTGGTGTAGGAGGTGTGCCCAGAGCTATCGATAAATTTGAGCTATGGCTGGCCTTGCTAATCCGACGCAAATATTGCACGCGAACTGAGATATCTTTCTCATGCAACCTCGTCAGGGATTAATTGATCGATATTCATTCCTCGCTGCTCTAAGGCATTCCTGAAAAGGTGTTTCCAAACACGAATCATCGACTCCACCTTGAATTGGTTTCTCACGGACATCCCGTTGAAAAGTTGTCTCAAGCGATACCTCGCCGGTGGGTGAGAATCCTGCTCTGTAATGCTGTCTTCTGTCAATGCAATGATCAGCAAACAAAGTGTGACGCCCACAATCGGGCGAGTTTCATCTAGGCCTCCACTTTGAAACATCAGGACTGCTAGAGCAAAAGCATCAGCCTGCAGTTCAAACTCTTTAGAAGGACCTTGCCCTGTATGGCCCAAGAGCACGTGACCAAATTCATGAAACCACACGAACTGTATCGCCGCCAAAGCAAGTAAGCGGTACTCAAGTAGGGATCGAAAGTCGGCAGTTTCCCCTGACGCGGTACAGGTCGGGTATACAATGCCGCCTATCGTCTCACAACGCGCCAATCTAACAACTTCACGAGTCACGAATCTTATATCATCCCGCCGCGCAATCCTTTTTAGTTTATCCTCAATCCTGTCCGGTTCTGTAGCATAGTCCTCTAACTGTACGAAGCAGTAGCACAGAAGATTGGCAACTAGATCGATGGTCTTTTCTAACTGCGGGTACACACAGACGACAGGCACTCCTAAGATGCCTAGACTCGGACTGAAAAAAGCATTCATCTGCCTCTCAAATAGGTTGACGGATCTTACTTTCGAAATAAGTTCAAGAAGACCGCCTACTACGGTAGTTGGCGGCTCCCCGTCTTCGACAGGTGGCGGATCAAATATACTGCTCCAATAATCCTCACCTAGTTCGGTGAAGAATCCGTTCAACGTACTATCAATTAGGATTCGTTTACCGGCAGTGCCGCTTCGTGTCCAATCAAGCAGGCTATCGGATTCAATTACGCTACGATAGTGCTGAGTCTCCCAATCCCTAAGGACTTTCGGAATGCCTTCAGTGCTTTCCAGAACGGACAGTCGCCGTTTCGCCTGACGACGGTGTTCTTCTAGGACCTGTGTAGCAAAGTCTTCCATCGAGACGCCTACACTACCGGCAAATTGGCGGATTGATTCAAGTTCAATGAGTTCGATTCTTTGTTCTAAGCTTAGCACTTGCCTCTCTCCCTACTCGCCGAGCATCCCGGTAACATCCGCTACGAACCCGACTAATTGTTAGCTATATTGGAACCATCTACTAGCATTCACTATTGAGTTGCCGAGGTTCTGATGGATATTTCTGATTTTGACTTCTCCGATGGGCTTGCTGCTTTTTTACAGGAGATACCGGCAACGGACCTGATCCTTCTGCCAAGTGATTCAGACGGCACTTTACCCGTTCTTGGCTTTAATTACAGCCAGAGTGATTTCGACCTTGTGAGAAGATTGCGAGAATCGCGCCTTCCAGTAAGCACATTGTCGAACGAAGCTAGTGTTGCACCTTTGAACTTTGCACCTTCAATACAGGCCATGATTGAGGCTGGAGGTTGGATAGCGCCGACATTATTTTTTAGTGCGGCTGCGACTTCTGAGAACCAGCACATCGTCAGTGTAAGTCTAGGTGTAATAGCGAATTGGCTAACAGAGATCGTCACACCTACGTCATCTGATGTGACACCGCAGAACGAGAATGTGCGGATTAGTATTATTTTGGAGTCCCGCAAGACCAAGACAACCGAGGAAGGTAATAGGCGAATTGACTACGAAGGGTCCATTGAAGGTCTCAACCAATTAGCCCAGCAAATCCAGTCGCTGCTAGACAACGAACGCAAAGCTTAGTCTTTCTTGACGACCCGCCATCCCACCGAAATACTGAATTGGAATTCTTGCCCCCAATTAAGCTTTAGTGTTCTCAAGCTTAGCGATGAACTTCAAACAGGCGAAGGTTGCCCCCTCGTCAGTTACGGTCCCGTCTTCCTGGATCAGGCCCAGACGAGTAACAGCCTCCAACACCTTCGCGTTCTTGATCTGACCACCAGCCTTAGCCACGAAAACAGCTTCCTTGACCTTCCAAGGCAAAGGCGACTCAAGAAGCCAGCGATACACCTTGATGTACCCGGAACGCAAAGGAGAACACAGGTAAGCATCACGCTTAGCATTGCACCCCTCCAGAAAACGCTTCGACTTCGTAGGAAACCGCCGAAGATCCTTAACCGCCAGTTCCAACTGCTCCCGAGAGAAACCGAGATCGGCACAAATCTTATCGGCCTTGCGGTTCAGCTTGAACGGAATGAAAATCTCCATCTCAGGGTCCCAAGGGTCATACAGACCGCAGTTATCGCGAATGTAAACGGCCAGCTTTTTCGCCTCGGTCGAGATATCCGCGAGGAATAATTCTGGCTCAACCGCGATCCATTTAGTCTTGAGCTTGTCGGTCATTGTCACTCTCCGGTTTGGTGTACTGTTGCTGCTGTAGTTTTGAATACGCACGAACCGCATAAGCGAACAACCACCACCCCTCGCAGCCCTTCGCCCCAGGCAGACCGGCAACATGCTTAATAGCCTTCCCAAGGCCAGGACAGATTCGCTTCTCCATGAGAGCAAAGTGAGAAACCAAGCTGCGACCCATCTCCAGAGCCAACTCCGTATCGGTCTCAACCGCCATGATTTTCACAGCGGAACCGGGATCAGCCGCCTTCACCTTCTCGAACGCAGCACGGCGAACCGTAGGATCAGGCGAACCAGAATCAGCCACCAGAGCCTCCTCCGCCTTCTTCTTTCGCTCCTCCTGAAGTCTGAACGGCTCCAGGGCCTCAGACAGCGCGGAACCAACCGCATCAGAGAAGCGACTCAGGAAAGCCTTGGAGAGCAGAAAACCCCAGCTCAAGGATTTCAAGCCCTTGAAATTATCGGAGCTGATGGCCTGGAACAGAACCGAAGCCAGGCAAGGCTGGAACTTCTCAGGAACCTCGTTGATGATAGCTCTCGCTTCCTCCAGGAGAGCTTCAAGTGCTGGGAGGAATGATTCTGGGTTCCGCTTCGTTTCTCCCCAGGGAACTTGAGAGAAATCCAGGAATGATTCCACCTCTTCGATTACGGCTTTGTTCTCTTCCTTCAGGTTAACCTCGTCTTGCTTAGGCTCTGCCTCCCGCCCTCGCGTCTGGGGAGGGATCTGCGATGGGTTCTGTTTAATGGACTCTGAAAAAGGACTCTGAAGAGTGGTGCCCTCAGAAGCAGGTGCTGGTGCCCTCGATGATTTCTTGGTGGTGCCCTTCTTGGTTCTTGTAGGTGCCCCGACTTGCTCTTGCTGGTGCCCTCGGAATTTCGCAAATGCTTCTGATGCCGTTTTCGTCCGTGTCGAGTCGTTCAAGCGGAGAACCATAGCTCGGTTGGAAGTTGACCGCGCCACGACCGTGAACAAACCACTGGTTTCCCCGAGAGAAACCATTTCAGAGGCCGTTTTTGTACGTTGCCGCGAGTGGGTACCAGCCAAATAGCAATGCCGCAATACTCCGTTCTTGATAGGCAGGCTGAAGATTTCGCCCTCCTTATCCTTGCGTTCAAAATTCGTCCGAGCGAACAGGACGATGCTCTTGAGGGAATCAGGAGCTTGGGAGTACCAGAACCAGCGGTAGACCTTGATGAACTTGACGCCTTTCTTGTGATGGCGTTTTTTGGCGAGGTGGCTGACATCGCGCAGCTGGATTTCGCCGGTCTTGCGGTCGATTTTCTCGATGACAGATCGTCGGCGAGATGGCCAGCTCTTTAGCTTGTGGATTGCTGCCTTGAATTTGCCGTTGCTCTTGAATCCTGCGGCAGCTTTGAGCCGTTCAGGGGAACGAAGGACGACGTTGGATTTTCCTTCGTGTTCGCCTGCGGCATCCCGTAGGTTGATGACTAACTTGATCTCTGGCCAGGAGAGTTTCTTTGGCGAACCGGCCTCTTGGATGATGTCTGGTTCGACGAGGATGAATGGTGGTGGGCCGATAGGGGATTTGGCCTTAGCCGCTACTTGGTTGTTTAGAACGGTTTGTTCCATTGTTGTTAACTCCTGTGGAAAAAGAGTTGGGGTGGCGAGCTGTCATCTCGCCACCCCAGAGTCAACAACTTGCACGGGGAGGAATACCTTGTTCGCTTGTGCGGTTGTGTGCGTATTTTAGTTGCTGACTTTTGGTATCAGTCTTGGTTTGGGACGTGGGGTTAGGATGACAGCCTAGCCCCGCGTTTTCTCTATCTACCATTTAGGTTTGCCCAGAACGCACGCTATTTTTCTCGTGTCCACTGTTGGCCGCCGTTGTCCGGCCAAGGTTTCTAGAGGATTTGCAGGGGGTCCCACACCTCTCGGACGTATTTAAGTAGTAAAGCGGGAGTCCTGGTGAAATGCTCTCGCATTAGCTAGGCCGAGAGCATTCTATCCCCTCCGGTGTGACGCTCCGGCCTAGCGTCTTTTTCTCGCCAATTGCCTGAGTACATAAGCGAAAAGCCCAGCTGTAACTGGGCTTCTCTCAACCTTCACCGGTATCAGGAGTACCAGCGATGTCTGGAAATATCTACGCACCAAGAATCTGTCGGGAATGCGGCAAGGATGACTCAGAAATAGATTTCAAGCCCAAGGCCAACATCTGCGTCCCCTGCAACCAGGAATATATGCGCGCGTACCGCAAAAGAAACCGCGAGAAGATCAGAGGCCAAGTTCAAGACTGGAAAGACACCAACCGCGCACACTACCAAAAGAAGACACGAGAACGGTACAACACGCCAGAAGGAAAGGCCCTGCACGTCGCACGAGTTGAGCGAACACCCAGAAGTTGGCTCGGCCACGTCCTGTCAACAATCAGAGCAAAATGTAAGAAGCCTGGACCTCATGACGCCAAGTCTGGGCCACAGCGAGATTACGAAATTGACCTCGATTTCGTCGTCAATCTCTTCAAGCAACAGGAAGGGCGGTGTGCTATCTCAGGTTTGGAGATGGAGCACAAATTCAACAGCCTCCGCAGTGCCTCGATCGATCGAATTGACAGTTCGCTAGGGTACGTCGCAGGCAACGTCCAGATCGTCTGCAGCTTCGCCAACTTCGCCAAACGCCACTTCCCAAATGACGACATGCTTTCAATCGTCGCGGATATCAAGGTCCTGGGGGGCTGTACTGAGTAAGCACCCCCAAGCTCCGGAGTGATTAGAGCTTTCTATCTCTTCGGAATGACGCACCGATCTAGCATCCTCTACTTCCTGAACATGAAAACACACTCACTAGCAGTGCACCATTCATCAGGTCAAAGCTCTAAGAAGGTTTGTCGCACGTTACTCTAGCTAGGGTGTCAATGTACTCAACTAAGTCGAGACAGCCTGTGATTCAATTTCGCTTTTGATCTCAATTGGGATCGCCATGACATGTTTCGGTAGCTTCAGCGGGGAATATCGATAAGTCATCATGACCAAGGTCGTGGCTACATGTGCACGACAAATTGTCGCCTCTAACAGTTAGCAGGCGCCATGATTTTGACGACTGGCTCTTAAGTTCTCCCTGCAGTAAACTTAGGGGCTCCCGGTACCTCCTTTTAGCTAGTCTGCTAATGGCACGCATTCTGGCAGCATGCAGACTGCTCATTCATCGAGCGTAATATGTCTACCGAATCTCCAAAACCGAATGATTTCGTGGCGAGATGGCTATTAAACGCGATTTCAGATGCCACTCTGAACCAAGAAATAGTTGAAATTCTGTCAGATCACCAGAAAAACGGGACGGCCACAGATGACAAAATCCTGAAGTCTGTGCTTAAGCTGACGCCCAAATCGGGGGAGTCTGATGAAATCCATTAAACGAATCACTGTATCCGGCTTTCGGGGAATAGTGACTCCGCTGGAACTCTCGTTCGTCAAAGGTGGTAGTACCACGTCAATGGTTCTATTTGGCCGAAATGGCTTCGGCAAAATCTCGCTGACCGACGCTTGGGAGTGGATGCAAACGGACCGCATTGTTCGACTAGGTCGCGAGGGTGCAGGTCCCAATGCGTTTCCTCATCGAGATGCAGCCGATGGCGATTCTTTCGTTGAAGTAGAGTTTGCTAATTTGGGTCTTGGAAAGATTATATTCAATCAGAAAAAGGTCACGATGCCATCGCGGGATGGGGTGATCGACGCGTTCCGCCAAGCAGCACCATACCCTTGCACATTGCGATACGAGGACTTGACGCAATTTGTCTATTCCACAAAGGCAGAGCAGTACGACGCTCTAGCGGTTTTGATGAGTTTTACCCCGCAGGTCGAATACCAAAAGATGCTCCGTCGAGTAAGTCGCAAGCTAGAAGAAGAGAGTAACAAGCAGACAGCGGTCGCAGATCGAGAAGAGACAAAGTTGGCGGAAATCATTGGAGAGAAACCTGATGCGACTAAGCTACTTAAGTTTCTCCAGGGGAAGTTTATTGACGCCAACGCAGAGTCCCCGGCGACGGTGTCGGAAGCGACGAAGGCACTAGAAGGACTTACGGAAGCAATCAAAAGCGATCCGCGAGCAGCATCCTTGGCAGATCATATCAGCCTGCGTAAGTGCATTGACGACCTCAATTCTGGGGCGGTAGTTGAAGCTGATCTCGCTATGTACTCCGCCGAAGTTGAAACATTTAAAAACACCGAGCGAGACGCAGTCGACTTGATGCTGATTGGGCTCTATGAAAAAGGGCAAGAGGTAATAGAAAAACGCGATCTTGGCGAAGACGCACCCTGTCCGTTATGCGGAAACATCTTCCAAGGGAGCCTCGCAGAACACATTCAAGGCGAGTTGGAATCATTGCATTCGCTTAAGTCGGCGAAGGACAAGCTTGAAGCATCTAGATTAAGGCAGGTCACGAGCATCTCATCATACGGGACGCTCGCAAAAGCGTTGAAAGTTGGCACCAAGGGCAATAAGGTCGCAACCGAGCTACTGCTAAAAGAGATCACTGACGCTTGCAAGGCGTTAGATGCTTGTTTCAGCGAGTTGAGTGATTTGCTTAAGGTAACGCCCGATAAAGTGACGGCGGACACATCCACTCAGATACGCAGAGCGGTCACTAGCATTGCAGATAACGCCAGTGCATTCGACGCTTTACAAAAGGGATTGTTAGAAAAGATTGATGCGGAAATCGAATCCTTGAGAGATGATGGCTCACGCGAGAAACTTGTCAACGCAGCGAGCCAAATCACGTTGGCGATGAATCAGTGGGACGAGTATATCGGCGCAAAAGCATGTTTACTTGCTGTTATGAAGAAACGCCGCGATTTCGAGGCAATTACTATCAACTATATTAGCACGAGCAATGCAGATATTGAGGCAAAGTTCAACAGCATCTCGGCCGATGTGGAGAAGTATTTCGGGATCCTTGAGGAGCACACAGAAGGTGTAGGTCGACCGGTGCTGCGATTACAGATGGACCAGGACCGCGCGGTTACTTTGGAAATCGAGTTCCGTGGCGAGCCAATCAGTCCGGCATATAAGTACTTGAGTGAATCTCAACTCAATAGCTTTGGACTGGCGTTGTTCCTCGCTGCGGCACGTCGCTTCAATGTCGGTTTTCGTTTTTTGCTACTGGACGACATCGTCAACAGTTTCGATGCTTACAAGCGGCCTCAACTTATTAGGTTGCTGAAGTCCGAGTTTGGAGATTTCCAGTTCCTTCTATTGACACATGATGAAGTGTGGTGCGAGCAATTGTTCTCTAATTTCCCGCAATGGGTTCGCAAACGTATTACGCGATACGACGTGACCACTGGTCCTATCATCCAGGACGGATTGTGCGATTTAGAGAAGGTCGAGAAAGATTTAGACGATGACTTGCCTTCGAGGGCGGGGCAATTGCTCGGACCAATGCTTGAACGGGAACTTCAAGAGATGTGCGAAGCGTTTGAGGCATCGGTCGCCTACAACCGGCGGAATGAATACACATTGAAACCCCTACTCACTCGATTGATCGTAAGGGTTAAGGAAAAGCTGAAGTCGGCACACAAGCTGACAGTGATGCTTAACGACCTCGATGCAAACTCGGCCTTCCGAAACTTTTGTGCTCACTGGAAAACTCCATCAAGCCCTATTACCACACAAGAAGTGCGTGAGGTGCTAAGAATCTGGAAGAACATTGTTGCAATGGTTAAGTGCTCCGAGGAAAAGTGCACCGGATATGCAAAGTATGACAATGGCACCTTTGTCTGCAATTGTAAGAAGCTGAGGCTGGCCAAGGGGGATCCAGCCTAACGGAGATTGGCAGTGAGTTTGCAAAATGACGATGTCCGGTCCGCAACTCAGTGGAATCAGTAGCGGAACTGCTCACTGCTTCGAACGCTAACTTAAATCCGAGGAAGAATTTATTAGCCTTTAACGAAAATAGCCCCGAGGTTTTCTCGGGGCTATTTGATTTTTCAGCAATCAGAGATGGTTATTTGATCTTAACCTTGCCATCGCTGCCGAGAACGACGGTCTTGCCTTTCAGCTTTTCGATCGTCTTCTTAACCACCTTCAACTCGTAGTCCGCCCCAGGTTTCATCTCGGACGCATCCTTGAGCCCCAACTTCTTAAGGGTGTCACGGATAGTCGCAGAATCCTCGTCCACATTCTTAACCTTGATCGGTTCTTTCATCGCTTGAAGGTGCTTAATCGTCTTATCAGTAACCTTGTAGGTCATCGGACCACCAACTCTCCCATCTGTCGGAGGAACGAGTTCTAACTTCAACTCTTCCTCAAGGATACCTCCAACTGCCGCTTGAACTTTGGTCGCCGCTTCCGCAGTACCAATATTCATGCCCAAAACCAGTACTGCCACGACTCCGATTGCAATTAACGTTCGCATCTATAGATACTCCGTAAAAAAGTGCGAAACCCAGCTGACCTACGGCACCCAATGGTGCTAAGTGAGTTATACCATCCAGGTGGTATTATGCAAGCTATGCAGACTTTAACTACGGCATTCCGAGGGTTACTTTCCCATGACGGAAATCAGCCAACTTCAAGGTAACCGAAAAGAAAAGCTCCCAGACTACTTCCCTAGAACAACCCTCAGGACCTCAAGCTCCGCAGCCGACAGAGCAGGACCACTCTGAGGCATCGAGCCAGAACTCACCTCGTCCCAAATCGCTTCCTGCTGATCAGGTGTCACAGGACCAAGCAAGTTGAGGCCACCCTGCTGCGAGGAATCATTGTGGCAGCGAACACACTTCGACTTGAGCAGTTCCGAAGCCCTGGTTTCCAATGGCACCTCCGCAAGCTCAAAAGAAGGCTTCCCCTTGGCCTCAGTCAAAGGTTCGACGCTCCAGCCGCCCTGAGCATCCTGAGACGCACGGAAGCTAAAGGAACGCGGTTCCCGGTTAAACGAAGGCCCACCCTGAGTCGCCTGTAAGGCTAAAGCAGCCGCCTGCCCCCTCGCCACAATCTCAGCAACCTCCGCACGAGACTGCGACTCAGCCTGGACAAGACCAGCAAAATCAAGATGAGCCTGACCTGCCAACTGCTGGGCCTGATCTGATAATCGAGCAGCCTGGTTATATAGCAAACCAAGATCAACCTGGTTGTACGATCCAGCCAGCGAAGAATACCCGTAAACACTCGTCCCCTGAGCCGCGATAGGCTGCGTGTTACTTACTGGCACAGGGATACCCACCAGATTATTCACTACCGTCGTCCGAGCACGGACAAACTCAGGCTGATGGTGAACAATCCTCTGTGGTTGAACGCACAGATTCCTACGACATCTCTGACCGAGAACGACTGACGACAGTGCAAGGACAAAGACAAGAGCAATAATAATTCGCATAGGGAAACTCCGTGTGGGGACTGTTTCCATATCTTTGTCTCGGATCTCACCTGTCAGAGCGTAAATAGATGTGGAGCAGAAGTTCCGATATTTCGGCTGCTTCAGCTACGATGATGTTAGGCGTTGCGATTTTTCCGAGCCACAGGAGGAATAACTCTTCCTGTGGCTCGCAACGTATCTAGGATTCCTCTCCCAACAAATCCCTGAACTGCTCAGTCAGGTAAGAATAATTCAGCACGATCTCCTCGGGATGCACCACCTGCTTCTTCGTCGTAGGTGCTACCTTGATCACTTTCACGTCTAAGAACTGGCAGACTTCGGCAAAGACTTCGTTCCATCTCTCCTGCTGGTCTTCGTAGTGGATATCTAGGACTGGTCTATCTCCGATGGCTTCTTTGGCTTGCTGCCGTGATCGCTTTGCGGTGTTGATGGTTCTTTGGAATTCGAGGTCGCCTATGTAGAAGGGTTTGACTTCGGCTCCTGGGTCGTTCTTGTATTGCACCCAGGTTCTTCTGCGGTTGGCGATTAGTTCGCTGATTGCTCGGTGGAATGGGTTTCTGTTGAGCCGGATGATTCTTAGTTTTTTGGGGAGGTATTGGTAGGCGTTGTTTTTGATGCCGTGTTGGGCGTGGAGGGTGAAGCCGTGGTATTGGCAGTAGAGTTCGAGGATTTTCTTTCTGGCGTTATTTGGTTTTTGGATTTTGGCTAGGGGTTCTAGCATGAGGGTTCGGATTTGTGGGTGTTGGAGCATTGCTGATCGGAGCATGTGGCTGCCGGTGCGGTAGAGTCCGTCGATGAGGAATTTGTGGCAGGGCATTTGTTTGTTCCATAAGAGAGGCCCAGGTCGCGGTTTGAACGATACCGGTGCGACCTGGGCCTTGGCAGTTGTTTTGAGAGAACGGGAGGCTGGGAAAGGGATACAGGAACCAGCCTCCCGTTTAACGACCACTTTAGATTTGACACGAGAGTGTCGAGTGAGTGTCTGTCGGCTTTTGGGGCCAAATTGCTAGCTTTTGAAGCTTTCCGTGCCTATTCCGAGTACAATAAACCGGCTGATCTGAACCTTAGGGAATAATCAGAGTCCTTAAGGTGGAAAGCTGTGATGAAGTCGCCCTCTAAAACCGAAGACACAAGGGGGCACAGGATTTGCCCATGGATGGGAGCCAGAGTTCCTATCGCTTTAGATTGGGGATTTTTGGTACTACTACCATTGCCTCAGTTCCAAGGACGGAAACCAAAGGGCGGATCAATGCAAAATTTGATAATAGCTGGGTTGCTACTAGCCGTTTTTCTGGCTGCGGTCACTCTGCATCTCGCCACACTCTCTAAGAAGATGGGACGAGCGGAGCGTCTGTTAAAGAAGACGCGAAAGCATAACTAATTCGCCATCAGTTCTAGATGAAATTGCGGCGGGGATGAAGCTTCCAATCTCTCCATGAACTTTCCCAAGTTCTCTTCTGAGGCCGCTAACAGGATCTGGATTTCACCACTTTCCTTTGCCACCGAAACGCTGAGCGTAAGCGGAAGCGGGTCCTCATCCCACAGAACCTCGACGGTCTTCAATTCTGCAGAGGCGTAGTTCACATTTGGGGGAATCACCTTCGCATAAGTGAATACCAGATGATCTTTGTTGTTCTCAGGCTTAGTTGTTGGCAAAGTCAGAGAAACCAAGGTGCCAGGTCGGGTTTCGGATTTCCCGATCGTGGCTAACTGCTCTGAGACGGAATCTAGTCGATCAGATAATTCATTGGTCTTGGCAATCGCTTGCTCCGAAGCCTTGCGGCTGGCGTCCAGATCAGTCTTTAGATCCTTGGCCAGCATAGAGAACTCGTTAATCTCGTTAGCCGCACCATTAAACGATTTGGTTGCAGCATCAAACTTCAACTTTGACTCGATGAAATCCTTGTGGGTCTGGTCGAATTTGTCGCCGTAATCCTCGACTTTGGCGATCTTTTTGCTCTCCTCAGTCAGAGTCTTGGTAACGTCCTTAATGTCACTCTGCAACGCAGAGACGTCGTCAATCTTCCCCACCAAGATTCCAATCGATTCGGCATTATCGTAAATTTTGGCAACCGGATACGACATAAGGTAGGTAATGAAACCACCTACGACTGCACCAAGTATTGGAAGCCCCCAACTCGCAAACTTGAGTTGCCAATGAAGAGACGTAACAAGATCACGTAAATCTTCCTGCGAATTGTCCGTTGCTACCGCCGAAACGTTTTGTTGTGGTCCGTTGGCCCCGTTACCTTCGTTTCCGCTTTTGCCCTGCTTTTTCGCCATTTAAGAGCTTTCCCGCTCGTCGGAAATCTTGTGTGGTTGAAAGAGAAGTCGAATCTAGCACAGTGGTTTAGCGATCTCTAGCCCCTAAGGTACTCCAGAACCAACAAAGCGTGGGGGTAGGCTGTTCGAGGCGGCCAAATAAGGCCCCTAGCTTAGATTGTGTGCAAACTCTTGTGCAAACCGAGGCGTTCAGAATCCCATCGATGCCGTTCTTTGCGGGGTCTGGGCCTACCAGCACACGCGGCTTAAAATCCTGCGAGGGGTAACCCTCGTGCGGGTTCGATCCCCGCCTCGGCCACTTTTCTTTTAACGCATCGGAGTTGCTTGATGGCAATCCAATCCACGAGCACAACCAATGATGCGTCCCCGCTACGGGACCTGCAGTTCACCACACTTGAAGAGGCTGTGGTCGATGCTCGGCAGCTTCTGGAATCCGGTTACGTTCGCCACGGAAACTGGAGCCTGGGGCAGATCTGCTGGCATTTGCGTACCGTCCAGGACCCGAGTATCGATGGCTATCCGTGGTTCTTTGGCTTGTTTGCCTTTCTTCGACCGATCGTTCGTCGCTTGCTATTGCCCAAGATCCTCAGTGGTAACTCTCCCCGAGGAATTCGCACGGCCCCCATCTTCGTTCCTGCGAAAGAACTGCACGATGAAGAGGAAGTCGTTGCGTTCGAGAAGAGCGTCGAGCGGTTCCTACAACATCACGGCGCCTTCCATCCGCACCCCGGCTTCGGTCGTTTAGACCGGGATACACTGCATCGTGTTCATGCTGCTCATGCCGCGCATCACTTACGCTTCCTGCAAACGAAGGGCGAATCCTAAGCAGGTACGAAATTCGGCACTTGTGTAGCGCAGCGTTGACGATAACGGACCCTCTGTTTTGCGTTTGGCATATGGCCCGCAATGCACTCGCTTCATACGCATCTGGGTATCTCAAGCAATTTATGGAGATTGAGGATACGACTTAGAATCGTGCGAGAGACGCCCTTCTTTGATTTTGCTTACTCGAGCACTGGTTGTGCCTCGCGACTTGGAGGAGGCTCCAGGCGATTGAGCTCACTCGTCAATCGAAATGCGGCATAGAGCGTGAAGAAGCAGCACGCTAACGGGGCTAACCAGACCGGCGGCACTCCCTGCGGTGTGATGTGTTGGCCTAGTTCAAACGAACCGAGAATAACTACAGCCAAGGCCATCATCGAGCCTGCGGCGAACCAGCGACGTCCGCATAGTGCTTCGGCGTAGAACAGCCCCAACGCCGGCCCAAGAACGCAATAAGTGCAATTCTCAGTCCTGGGGTTAAATAGCATCAGGTAAATCGCAGTCAGCGTGTAAAGCCATACTAAGAAGCGTTTCGAGTCGAGCTTCTGCTTGAGCACAAAGCAAATGGCCAGCGTACCGACGGCACAAAGCAACCGGCTCGCCGTTTGAATGGAATCAGGTACTTCGAGACCGAATGCCTTCAGCATTCCGAACAGTTGGGCCCACCATTTTTCGTATCCGATCCGGTTCGAGTGAAATAGGCAGAGACCGAACTCTTCGTATTGCTGCCACACGTAGTCCGGCGATTGAAAAGCGAACGGAACCAAAGCGAGCACGATAATCCCAACGCCCAGCCGCCAGCGCATTGGGGCGTAGAGCGCGCCAACCAGCAAAATCAAGACGATCGAGAGAGGCTTGACCGCAAATCCCAACATGAGCAACCACGTGCATAGGTGCCAGTTTTCACGGCGGATCGCATCGATGGCAAGTAGCATCGTGGCCGTCATGATCACGGTCGCCTGGCCGTTTCGCATACAATCGGCACACAGCAACAGAGCGACAAAGCCAGCCGAGAGATTGAAGAACTCGGACTTCTGCGGCGAAAGACGGAAGAAACGATAACACCCCAGGACAAATAGGATCAGGCTGATAATCCGCCACGCAACGTCTCCCTGAGGATGGGCCTGAACCGCAAAGGGAATATAGGCGATCGCCGAATGAGGCAGATAGAGAAAGCCGGTTCCGGTCGTATCGTACATCGACTGACCGGCCATCCAATTCCATGCAGCTTCCGAGTAATACCCGGTTACGGAAACACGCGACCCGGCGACCAAGAGCCCCGCCACAACGATCAGTAAAGCGACATTTAACGCAATCCACGCGATATTGGCCGGGTGGCGTCTCACGATGGCAAACATGGAAAATCCTTCAAGGAAGATCAGGCAGATTTGCGAATTTCGGTCGGTGTGACAACTTCATTGGCATCGAAGACGGACGATGGGAACTTGATGATGTCGGCTTCAGTGTCGACGACGAAATGCCCACACCGGTAACTCCAAGCAATGCTTCCCAGTTCGTAGATGGCGCGAAGAAAGTCGCTCGGTTTCAACTTCGAGCCGACGACTTCCCTCCATTGGTCGAGGGGGAATTCATAGATGGTGCGATGGCAATCTACCTGGGGGCTATTGGCCAGGTATCGCGCCAGCAACTCAACATCAAAGATCCAGCGACTGCTGAACGGCTCTTCGATCGCTAACTTCAGGGCAGGCGTCACACGGAATAGTTTCACGCCGCATTGGGTATCTCGAAGCGGCAGTCCGATGGCCAGCGAGGCAACCGATGAAAAACTGAATCCCAGCCACTTCCGCGCCCAGTGCCGTTGAATCTGCCGACCAACCAGCGGAAACCGCGATCCCAAGACGATTTCGACTTCTGGGTTGCGTGCCAACACATCCGCAAGGCTCAAGCACGACTGAAGCGGTGCCGAGAGGTCGGCATCGATAAAGCCGATCGCGTGTTCTCCGGAGTCAGCTTCGATCACATGTCGCATGCCGCGCCGAACCGCTTCGGACTTGCCTCCGTTTTCCGAGCACTGCAGAAATTGGATCCGATCGTTGGATTGCTGCTGAAGTTCGCGAAGAATCTTAGCCGTTTCGTCCGTGCTGCCATCGTCGACTACGGTGAAACGGACATGACGATGTTCGGCCGCGAAATCAAGAAATCGATGCCTCTCGAGTCGTTTCTCCTCGTTATAGCAAGGGACGACCATATGAATGGGTATCATCCGTGACTTCCTTCCATTGATTTGCCGCCAAGTGGCAATAGACATCCGTCATAGCCAAGGATCAATTGGCTCTACCCAACGGACAGGGGAAGACCTTCCCCAATTTCTGGCGGAGATAGTACTGTATTGGCCAAATCAGTGTCAATTGATGATTCACCTGGCCTGTCAGACGCAAAGTCAAGCGGTATAGGGAATTAGAGAGATCTACCAGTCGCAATATAGCATTTCATGCTGTTGGGTGATTGCCAGTTATGAGAGATCGCACCGGAAGCGTTGCCCCAACGACGATTAATGGAGCATTCAAAGAAATACTGCCGCGAATGCCTGCTTCCCTTCTAGACCTTCGTCATTTGGCAGTTCAGACGGATCGTAGGCCCACTAAGAAGTCACTTCATCCGAACGGGTAGCCCGCTGCATGGCGGAATTGTCGGCTAGTTCACCGATCAGCTGAATCAAGTGATGGCGATTGATTGGTTTGGTGGCGAAATCGTTGCAGCCGGCCTCGATACACTTCTGACGATCGCCAACCATTGCGTGCGCGGTCAGTGCCACAATGACGCCTTGGTAATCCGCTTCTCGCAGCTTGGCAACTGCCGAATAGCCGTCAAGCACGGGCATCTGCATGTCCATCAAAACGACATGATATGCGGAGCCTCTTTCGACTGCGTCCAGGGCCGCGTCGTAGGCAAGCTGACCGTTTTCGACGACCTTAACCTCAGCTCCTGCCTTGCGGAGAACGAAAGAAATCAAGCGCTGGTTATCAAGGCCATCCTCAGCGAGAAGTACGTGAATTCCCTCGAGCGATTTGCCAGGCTCCTCAGACTCATTCGTCGCAGAAGCATTCTGTGCCTGAGAATCTTCAGTCGAGGTGACATCGCTTGACGTTTCGACTTTGAGCCGATCCACCATCGGCGTTGAACCGATATCTCCGGTCCCAACGGTCACGGTAAAGGTGCTCCCGAAACCTTGCTCGGATTCTACGACAATATTTCCACCAAGCATACTCGCCAGACAATTCGAAATACGAAGCCCAAGCCCCGTTCCGCCGAACTCTCGCGTGGTGGATGAATCAGCCTGACTAAACGGCTCGAAATTAGCGATCTTCTCTAACTGTTCCGGCGTCATGCCCAGCCCCGTATCGGTAACACGGAACTGCATGATGCTTTGGTCAGGCAGGTACGAAAGTGAAATAGCGACTTCGCCAATCTCAGTGAACTTGATCGCGTTGCCCACAATGTTCAATAAGATCTGCCGCAACCGAGTTGGATCCGATTGAATCGTTTCCGGGAAAGGAGTGTCCTGTCGGACGCGAAGCGCAATCCCCTTGCCCACAGCTCGTACGTTGAGCAGGGAGATGACCTCTTCGACAATTGCGTGCGGCCGGGTCGGAAGAACTTCAATGGAAAGTTTTCCGGCATCGATCTTCGACATATCCAGGATGTCGTTGATGATCGCGAGAAGATGTTCGCCATTGCGATTGATTGTCTCTAAGGCATTGCGATGCTCATCAGTTAGATCATTTATCGACAGGTCGTTGAGCAGCAATTCGGAATAGCCCAGGATTGCTGTCATCGGTGTACGAATCTCGTGAGACATGTTCGCGAGGAATTCGCTCTTGGCCTGATTGGCTGCATTCGCTTGTTCGATCGCCTGGCGAAGCTTTTGGACTTCAATATGAACACCGACCATTCGTTTCGGCGAACCATCTTCGTTCCATGCTACGACTTCGCCAATATCGCGAATCCAGAGCCACGAGCCATCTTTGCATCGAACGCGATGTTCGCAGCAATAGACAGGATCTTCACCTTGAAAATGCCGCTGAATTGCTTCCTGAGCCATCAGTAGATCATCGGGATGGCATAGGTCGACCCAAGTCTCAACGCACATCGGCAGTTCGCCAGGTTCGTACCCAAGCATCGTATACCATACGTCGTTGAATACCGTCTCACCGGTCGTCACAACCCAGTCCCAGAGCCCTGTATTCGAGCCGCGAAGGGCCAGGTCAAGGCGTTCCGTTAATCGACGGTTCTCCTCTTCGGCTTCCTTTCGATCGGAAATGTCCTGGGCAATGCCGAGGTAACCAATGATCTGGCCCTCGTCGTCGTATCTGGCGGTAACGGTCAGGGATACGCTCAAGGTCGATCCATCTTTGCGAATGTAGGTCCACTCCCGCTCTTCGTGCCCATGGTGCATGGCCTGATTGACGAAAACCTGGAAACCTTCAATCGGCTCGCCTAGTTGTTCGCTCAATTCCTTTCCACGAGCAATGACTTCCGATTCCAGGTGAATAATTGCTGGCGTTTGCTTTCCGACCATTTCTTCGGCCGTGTACCCCAGCATCGCTTCGGCTCCGGCATTGAAGGTGGAAATAATTCCCTCACAGTCGGCTGCAATGATCGAGACCCGCGTGGCGGCGCCTAAAACACCCTGTAATTCAGTCTTAGCTGCGATGGAGCTTTCTTCGGCACGCTTACGGTCGGTGATATCGAACCGCAGCGAGACGAACTTTTCGATCTTCCCTTCACTGTCATGGAAAGGAATATTGGTCGCATCGACCCAATACAGATGGCCATCCTTCGCTCGATTGCAAACTTCGCCACGCCAGGTCTCGCCAGCATGAATCGTTTGCCACATTTCCTTCCAGAACGACTTGGGATGGTAGCCGGAATTCAGAACGCGGTGATCCTTTCCGAGCAGCTCCTCTTGGCTGTACCCTGAAATCCGGCAGAAGCCTTCGTTGACCTCGATGATCTTGCCGGAGCGATCAGAAATCGAATAAAGCGTGTGTTTGTCGAGGGCCGATTTGAGCGAGTGGATCTGCCGGCTAGACTCACGCAGTTCTTTCTTGGCGTGATAGAGTTCTTCGATCGCGATTTCAACTTGCCGCTGCTTCTCTTTCAGTGATGTCAGGACACTGTTATATGCTTGAGCGATCTGTCCAACATCGGTGTGCGATTGCAGGTCGATTTCAATCTCAAAGTTGCCCGTCTCCGAATGTTGTTCCATAACCTGCAACAGGTCGTAGAGTTCGGACTTATCGCCGTGTTCGGCGACGTTCAGCCCAACCGATTCCGTTTGAGCGTCGACACGAAATGGACTGAAGCGATTGATACACCACAAAACGCCGAAGCCAACGAGGAAAGACCACGCAAAACAGACGCTCACGCCTAGCAGTTGCACCCACAACTGTTCCCAGCGTCCTAAACCGGTGTCGATTGCCGCCAGGTTGCCAAATAGAGCAACGGACAAAGTCCCCCAGACACCAGCGACGGCATGCACAGGAACTGCCCCCACGACATCATCGATTTTAAACTTCTCAAGCAGATGCGAACTGGCCATCATCGCCAGGCTGGCCACGAACCCAATGACCATAGCATCAAACAACGTCACCACGTGGCAGCAGGCCGTGATCGCCACCAAACCAGCTAGAAGACCGTTGATCAAGAGCTCCAACTCTTTGCGAATGTGCAACAGGCGGGCAACTGCCAAGGAAGTCATCGCACCGGCTACCCCAGAAAGCATGGTGGCCGTAACGATATGCGGAATCCGTCCTTCTAGCTGAAAAGTGCTTCCAGCATTAAAGCCAATCCAACCAAACGCCAGAAGCATGGCCCCGAGTGCCGCCATGGGCAAGTTGTGACCGTTGCAGATCGTTGAATCCTTGTCGCCAAAGCGGCCAATTCGTGGCCCGACGATGAGGCAAACCGCCAGGCTGATCCAACCTCCCACACCATGAACTACCGAGCTTCCAGCAAAGTCGACAAATCCCAGGTCGGCCAACCAGCCACCATCGCCCCAGACCCAATGGGCATACAAAGGATAAATCAGTAAGGAAACAACCGCTGCGGTGATCAAGTAGCTGACGAATCGCATGCGCTCGGAAACGGCGCCGCCAATGATCGTGGTCGCTGTTCCACAGAACATCAGTTGAAAGAGAAAGAACGCCTCGATGCTTCCAGCATGTGAGTCGCCATCAAAGAAGAAATCGCTGGTGCCGAACCATCCCCAATAGGAAGCACCAAAGATCAGGCCAAAGCCAATTGCCCAGAAGATGATCCCCGACAGAGCGAAGTCGGCCAGGTTCTTGGCGGCAACGTTAATACTGTTCTTCGAACGTACCGATCCGGCTTCCAGGCAGCAGAAGCCAGCCTGCATCAGGAAAACCAAAGCCGCACAGCCTACCAGCCATACGTCGTTGAACGTGCTCGAAGAAATCTCCACAAACTGCCCCTGGATGAGATAGCTACAACGTTTTCCGCCCTTAACGGTCCTTCGTCAGCCCCAACGACCATGACAGCCGAGAGACGCCCAAAGGAAGCTCCCCAATAAAAAACGCCGCTATGAGAAGATCGGTTGATGGACGCGAGCGGTTGAGATCTCGCGTCGTCTAGCCAAGCGATTCCCCTATTTTGTTTAAGTTTCGGGTAAACAAACGGGAATCGATAACCTATTTGAATTGACCGGATTAGGACGTTTGTGCTGATTGCCTTAGAAGCCCCCCTCTCCAGCAAGAACTGAGGGCACCACCAAAGAATTGGCGGAAGACCGCAACACAAACCCTTCGGCTGCAGATCCCTTGGATCCGGTTGGTTCGTCAGGCATTATTTGGGGACCAGTAACCGCTAATCCTCTATTAGCGTACGCAATGGTAACAATCCCAACTGTTACCCCCACTTTCTCCTAAAGCTTGCCCCTGTTCACTCGCGCCGGATCGTATACAATCGCAAGCTATCACTTTGTTCCTTTGCTTATTGGCATCTTAGCTCGACTGAGCCCCGCACTTTTCGCGGCGACGCGGTCACCGTCACTGGCTTTTTCTCAAAAGGGGAATCGACCAGAGCACTCTACTTGCGCGGTGACTGGCCTGGACGAGAAAACGAGACGTTCGACGGATGACGACCGAAACACTGAAAAAGACACCACTCTACGACTGGCACGCCGCGAACGGGGGACGAATGGTCGACTTTACCGGCTGGTCAATGCCGGTTCAGTACACTTCGATCATTAACGAGCACAACGCCACTCGAAACGCCGTCGGTCTATTCGACGTTTCGCACATGGCCCGTTTTCGGTTCGACGGGGCAAACGCTCTTGAATTCATTGATGGATTGGTCACCCGCAAGGTGGCTGATTTGAAGCCTGGCCGTATTCGCTACGGGCTGGTCTGCAAGGAAGATGGCGGTATTCTCGACGACATCCTCACCTACCACCTGCAAGACGGCGACGGCAAGTCTTACACCTGGATGGTGGTCAACGCCGGCAATCGCGAAAAGATTGCCGATTGGATCAACGCTCGCCTGCCAGACGACGTAACGTTCACAGACTATACCGAGCAGACCGCGATGATCGCCGTGCAAGGCCCCAGGGCAATGGCGATCGCCCAGGAACTGATCGAAGGCGATATCTCCGACCTGAAGTACTACCAAGGTCGTGAAGCGACCATTCTCAGCCACCACGGACTGGTCAGCCGAACTGGCTACACCGGCGAAGATGGTGTCGAGCTTACCGTTCCCGCAAAAAATGCGATCGCTGTGTGGGAAGCCTTGCATGTGGCGGCCGCCGAAGTGGGTGGTCATGCGGTCGGCCTCGGTGCTCGAGACACTCTACGTTTGGAAGCCGCGATGCCGCTCTATGGGCACGAGCTCTCCGAAGATATTACACCACTCCAGGCAGGCCTCGGCTTCGCCATGTCATGGGATCATGAATTCATCGGCAAGACCGCACTGGAAGCCATCGACAAGGATTCGCTTCCCGTACGTGTCGGGCTAGTGATGCAAGATCGACGCGTACCACGCGAGCATTACCCACTTTACTTGGGCGACGAACGAATCGGCGAAGTAACCAGTGGTTCTCAATCGCCAACCCTGGCGGCCCCCATCGCAATGGGTTACGTTGCTCGGCAGTATGCAGCCGAGGGAACAGTGGTCGATGTCGACGTCCGGGGCAAACGTCACCCGGCAAAGGTCGTTCCGCTGCCATTTTACAAGCGGAAGTAATCAAAACCGCTCCCCTCCCCTTCATTCAATTCAACGCAATTTCCACGCAGGTTAGTTTAGGAGTTTCCCGATCATGTCCACGGACAATTTACTTTTCGCCAAGACGCACGAATGGGTCAAAGTGGAAGAGTCGGACGGCGCGAAGATTGCCACGGTCGGCATTAGTGCCCACGCGATCGAAGCCCTGAACGACCTGGTCTACTTGGAACTTCCTGAAGTTGGCAAAGAAGTCACGGCCGGCGAATCGTTCGGTGAAATCGAGTCGGTCAAAGCGGTTAGTGATATCTATGCACCGGTAACCGGCGAAGTGATCGAAGCCAACTCGGGCCTGCCTGACAATCTCGATTCGCTGCATGAAGATGCGTATGACAATGGTTGGATTGCCAAGATCAAAATCAGCGACGACTCGGCTCTTTCCGACCTGATGGACAAAGCCGGCTACGACAAGATGTGTGCGGAAGAGGGCTAATGCCCTCTTTGTTTTTAGTTTTCAGTGTGAAGCGCTCCGTTAGACATGCTTCACCTCTCTCCCCGCTGAAAACTGAATACTGAAAACTGAACACTATTTTTTGGAACAGATTGGATGAGCTATCTCTACAACACTCCGGACGATCAGGCAGCCATGCTGAAGTCGATCGGAGTCGATTCGATTGAAGAGCTGTTTAGCACCATTCCGGAAGACCTGCGGCTCAAACGCGACCTGGATCTTCCGCCCCAGATGGGCGAGCTGGAACTGACGCAGCATCTTTCGGCCCTGGCCGCCAAGAATGCTTCTCCGGCGACCCATGCCTGTTTCCTGGGTGGTGGAAGTTACGATCACTTCGTGCCGGCCGCCGTTGACGCCTTGGCATCACGCGGCGAGTTCTACACTTCGTACACGCCCTATCAGCCGGAAGTCTCGCAAGGCAACTTGCAAGCCATGTTTGAATACCAAACATTGATCTGCGACTTGACCGGCATGGACCTTTCCAACGCCAGTCTGTACGACGGCGGAAGTGCCTTGGCCGAAGCGGTCATCATGGCGCTTAACACCGGCAAACGCGGCGAGAAGGTCGTCGTCCTTGGCACGGTTCATCCAGAATACCGCCAGATCTTGCAGACGTACTTCACTGATCTGGGAATCGAGATCGTCGAAGTCGCCTGCCCTGATGGCATCGCCGATCTGGCCAAGGTCGAAGAATCAATCGACGCCAGCACGAACTGCGTCGTCATTCAGTCGCCGAACTTCTTTGGCGGAATCGAAGATGTCGCAGCGATTGCGGAGATTGCCCACAAGAATGATGCGGTCGTCATTCAAAGCTTCGATCCGATCAGCCTTGGCTTACTCAAGCGACCTGGCGACCTGGGAGCCGACATCGCCGTCGCCGAAGGCCATTCACTCGGTTCGCCGATGCAGTACGGCGGACCTTACCTGGGAATCATGGCTTGTAGCGATCAGTTTGTTCGCCGCTTGCCGGGCCGTATTGTTGGTCAAACAGAAGACCGCCGCGGCAAACGCTGCTGGGTACTAACCCTGCAAACGCGGGAACAACACATTCGCCGTGAGAAAGCGACCAGCAACATCTGCACCAACCAAGGCCTGTTCGCCTTGCGTGCTTCAATCTATTTGTCGCTGCTGGGACCAAGTGGTCTGAAGCAAGCCGCCACGCTTTGCGTACAGAAAGCACATTACGCTCAGCAAACACTGACCGAAGTCGATCGGCTCGAACCGGTTTTCGGAGGCAGTCCGTTCTTCAAAGAGTTCGTCCTTCGCGATACGCAAGGCAACGTCGAAGGCCTGTTGGCCGAAGCACGCGAAGCTGGCTTCCTCGGCGGCGTGCCACTGGGACAATTCTTCCCTGAGATGGACGACTGCTTCCTGGTTTGCGTGACCGAGAAACGCACCAAGACCGAAATCGACGCCTTGACCCGAACTTTCTCCCTCTGTCACACCGGGAGTTCCACGATCCATGCGTAACCAACAAGCAACCCAACTTCTGTCCGAGCTTTCCCGACCGGGCCGCGTGGCCGTTCACTGGCCGGCGTGTGATGTGCCGGAGCAACCGATCGAAGATATCATTCCGACGAATTACCTCGCGGATGAAGAACCGAAGCTGCCGGAACTGACCGAAGGGGAAGTCGTTCGTCACTACACGAACCTGTCGACCAAGAACATGTCGGTCGATACGCACTATTACCCGCTCGGTTCGTGCACGATGAAGTACAACCCGAAGCGGAACGAGCGTCTGGCTTCGCTGCCTGGTATCGTTGACCTGCATCCCTACCAGGACGAATCGACGATCCAGGGAATGCTGCAATTGCTTTATGAATTGCAGGGCATCTTCTCGGAGATCTCTGGCCTGCCAGCTTGTTCGCTGCAACCAGCGGCTGGGGCTCACGGAGAGCTGACGGCACTGATGGCCGCTGCCAAGTACTTCAAGAGCATCGGCGAAGACCGCAAGGTTGTGCTGGCCCCAGACAGCTCGCACGGCACCAATCCGGCCAGTGCTCAGATGGCTGGGTTCAAAGCCGTCAGCATCAAGAGCGATCCCAACGGTGGCGTCGACATGGACGACTTCCGCAAGAAGTTGACCGACGACATCGCCGTACTGATGATCACCAACCCGAGCACCTTGGGCCTGTTCGAGAAGAACATGCGTGAGATCGCCGACGCGGTGCACGAAAAGGGTGGGCTCGTTTACCTGGATGGTGCCAACATGAATGCCATCCTCGGCATTGCCCGTCCAGGTGACTTCGGCGCCGACATGATGCACTACAACCCGCACAAGACCTTCAGTGGTCCACATGGTGGCGGTGGTCCCGGTGCCGGTCCGATTTGTGTGACCGAGAAGCTCAAGCCGTTCCTCCCTTCGCCCATCGTGGAGAAGGAAGGCGACCGCTACAAGCTCGACTTCGATCGCCCCGATTCGATTGGCCGAGTGCGAAGCTTCTTTGGCAACACGGGCGTCCTCGTTCGAGCCTACTGCTACATCCTTTCGCATGGTCCAGTGGGGCTGCGAGAAGTCTCCGAGAATGCCGTGCTCAACGCAAACTATCTGCTGAGCAAGGTCAAGCATTTCCTGCCAGTTCCGCGTGGCGAACGCTGCATGCACGAGTTCGTTGCTTCGGCTTCCGAGCTGAAGAAGGAACGGGGCATCACGGCGATGGATATCGGCAAGCGTCTGCTCGACTATGGCTTCCACGCTCCAACGGTCTACTTCCCGTTGACGATTCCGGAAGCAATCATGATCGAGCCAACGGAAACCGAAAGTAAGGAAACGCTCGATGCGTTCGTCCAAACCCTCTTCAAGATCACTGAAGAGGACGCCGAGCTTCTGCACGAAGCTCCGCACACGACACCAATCAGCCGTCCCAACGAAGTCCAAGCAGCAAGAAGCCCTTGCCTGCGAGCTGACTTCTGCAGCAGCTAATCGCCTTCCTAGCACCCTCTCCCATCACGGGAGAGGGTCAGGGTGAGTGATTACAATCTTGAAATGGGAGGTCTTTCCCATTGCTTGCCACTTCAACGCAGTTCTCTGCGTTGAAGACGAAGCCGAGCCCCGAACGAGTTTCCATGAAAGAGATGCGTTTAATCATCGATCCACCTGCACGCGGCACTTGGAATATGGCGGTCGATGAAGCAATCTTGCGCGGCGCGGTTGATCTGGGGATGCCTACCCTGCGATTCTACGGCTGGAGCGAACCGACGCTCTCGCTGGGTTATTTCCAGAAGTACGTCGATCGCCAACAGCACGAGGCCAGCGCGAGTTGTGCATGCGTCCGCCGGGCCTCTGGCGGTGGTGCGATCATGCACGATCGCGAATTGACCTATAGCTTTGTCGCCCCGGTGCGCGATTCGCGTTCCGAAGAAACAACGCGTTGGTTTGATCTGTTCCACGAGACGTTGATCGACGTGCTAGCAAACTGGGGTATCAACGCCCACTTGAGCGGTAAGCCGCAGGCCAGTTCCGACCCAGAGCCGTTTCTGTGCTTTCTGCGTCGCCATGAAGTCGACGTAATCGTTGATAACAACAAGATTTGTGGCAGTGCCCAGCGGCGTCACCAGGTTGCCGTTTTGCAACATGGGAGTGTGATTTTACAACAATCGCCCTGTGCCCCTGAGCTGCTGGGGCTCGAAGAAATTACTGGGCAGAAGATTTCCGCCGAAATGCTGATCGATCAGTGGAAAGACACCCTAAAGGACACGTTCCAAAGTAGTTACACCGACACCCCTCTGACGGCCAAGGAAGTAGAATCCGCCCAAGAGATTGAATCGGTTAAATTCGCACATTCCGAATGGACGCATAAACGGTAACCAATATCAATTTCAAAACCGTTGACCTAGGCCTAATGGCGACATATGCTTATTTAAGGACGAAAGCCAGATTGCCGATATAAGTTTTGGAGTTATCCCTGGTTGGATGCGGAAAAAATCATCTCACGTGGTTTACCGCACCCCCAAAGAAACCATTTGCAATCATGCTTGAAACCGTTAATGTAATAGGACTTTTCTGTGGCGTCAGTATGCCGATTTATTCTCAATTGTCTTCGCTCTCGGCGCGCTGATTGCATCGGAACAGATTGACCCCTTCGGTCGGCTCGGTGAATCCCGATACCAATCCTTTTAACCGCCATTATTTGAGTTTCTCAAAGGTGGGATTAGCCGTTGCACAGGAAGGATTTAAATATGCAAGTCATGCTACAAGTGATCCGAGGACCAAGTGCCGGCAAGGAGTTCAAGCTCCCCGTCGACAACTTCGTCATCGGTCGAGGTGATGGATGTCACCTTAAGCCTAAAAGCGACATGGTTAGTCGCAAGCACTGCGCACTCGCGGTACGTGATTCCAAGCTGTTTCTGGAAGACTTCGGAAGCAAGAACGGGACTTACGTTAACGGCGAACGCGTCGAGGGCACCATCGAGTTGAAGATGGGAGACGAGCTCCGCGTAGGACCACTCGACTTTCTGATTCTGATTGACCACACCTTGGGTGCGGCCAAACGCTCGAAGGTTAGCAGTGTGAAAGAAGCTGCCAGTCGCGTGGCAGAAGCGAGCGGTATTGGCAACGATGTCGCAAGCTGGCTGGAAGAAGCCGACGAAGAAGAACGCCAGATGCGGATGGATAATCCGGAAACGCGTCAGTTCCGCGTGGACGAAACGCGTACCGTTTCTCTCGACGAACTCCGTGAGTTGGAAGAGGAAGAAGCGGCCAATGGCGACACAAAGGATGGCAAGACCAAGACTGGCCTACTGGGCATGTTTGGGTCGAAGAAGAAGGCCTATGGCAAATTGCCTCAGGTCGAGAATGCTGGCTCCAAGGATAGCCAATCGGCTGCCAACGACGCGATTCGTCGACTGATGGATAACCGTCGTTAAAGCCCGCTTCCGCGCTAATGTAAACGCTTCGTTACAAACCACTTAAGCCACTCAGTACTGAGTGGCTTTTTTTGTAGGTTATCTACGGCTGAACTGGCAAAACGGACAATTCTCGCTCGCAGCCCCCAAGATTACCCGCTAAGCTGGGAATAACTGGTCAATCTCGCTCACTTTCTCTAATTCCGCGAAACCGTCTATTCCAGTCGTGGGTATAAGTATGCAGAGTGGATGTGATCAGTCCAGGAGCGGTCCTTTGACGAATTTCAGCCTGCTAGTCGACCAATGCATGGAAGGGAACCAGAGCGCAGTCTCTGAGTTCGTGCGTCGATTTCGAAATCAGGTATACCTGCTGTGCTATCGGATGGTGGGGGAACACCACGAGGCCGAGGATATGGCCCAGGAGACCTTCCTGCGCGTGTTCCGGAATCTCCATCGATGGGATCGAAGTCGTCCGATCGAACCTTGGATCATGACCATTGCCGGCAACCGCTGCCGGACCCACCTGGCCCAAAGAAATCGTCGACCGATCGCTTGCGAGACGCAGGATCATGTCGAAGACCATCGAGGGGTCGATACCCGTGGCGAACTGTTAGCCGAAGAGGTTCAGTTGGCCCTTTCCCACGTCCGAGAAGAATACCGCAGGGCATTTCTTCTGTTCCACGATCACCAGCTAAGTTATGGCGAGATCGCCGAGCAGATGGATTGTCCGCTGGGAACCGTAAAAACCTGGGTCCATAGAGCTCGCCGTGAGCTAGTCCAGCGACTTGCCAGTCGTGGCGTCACCCAGGAATACCGTGCGAGCCAGCTCGCGAGAACAGCCGATTAGATCCCAACGTTCCTACAGGCTACGATCAGGAAACGATTCGTGAAGTTTGAAGAGTTTGAAAACACGCTGCAAGACTGGCTCGACGAAGGCCGCCTCGACGAGGTGGAATCGTTGTTACCGCTGGTATGTGAAGCCGATCAGGCTGAGTGTGAAGAACTCTTATTCACCTATCAGGCACTCTTCGCTGGACTCAAATCCGCTTCTCCAGCGGACGTTTCATCGAACATGGTCTCCCCTGCGTCCCAGGATGCAAGTAGCGCGTGGAAAGAGCTTTCCATGCCAGCGATTGCCATGGGCTTGGCCTTGTGCTTGACGCTGATTGCCGCAGTCCCGGGTATCTTCTCGCAAACCGATTCGGTTACCGCACCGTCCCCACAGACCTTGGTAACCATTCCGCAGCCAGTCGATGTTCAGCCGAGTCCCCTCCCCCAGCTTTCTCCGGCAGTTCAAATTGCTTCCCGGGAAACGGACTTCACGAGATTTGCCACGGCTTCGTTCGAGCCATTGGCTCGCAGTATGGTGAGCCGGACCGACCTTGCCCTCAAGTCGATTAATCGTGTCGCTACCGATCTGAACCCTATCGATGATCAGTTCTCTGCTTACGAGGAAGCTGCGCCTCTGATCGATACGCTCACGCGCGGCTTTCTGCCTGGGACGCGATCGTTGAGCAATGCTTTCTCGGTCCTACATGAAACGGCCATCGAACCGGCCGCGCCGACTCAAGAGCAAGAGTCGAGCCCTCTTTTGCCCACTGCTGAGCAAAATCCCGTCGTTAGCTAGATATAACGGGAAAATACCCCACCTACCGTGGGATATCCTTTTTATATTTTTTCCATTACCTTGGAAATATTGCTTTACCTGCCAGCATCTACATTCTTTTCCTATTCCTCATACCCTCCGGAAGAAATGTCTATGTATGTCTCCACCACGCCTCCGCAGTCTCGACGTGGGTTCACTCTTGTTGAACTCCTGGTGGTCATCGCCATTATTGGTGTGCTGATCGCCCTGCTTCTCCCGGCCGTTCAACAGGCCCGTGAAGCTGCTCGCCGCAGCCAGTGCTTGAACAATCTCAAGCAGCTCGCCTTAGCGATGCACAACTTCCACGATACGAACAACACCTTCCCTAAAAACACCTACGGCCCCAACGCGGGAGTCTCCTGGAGCGGATGGCATCTGTTTAGCGCCAATTACAAGCTTCTGCCGTTCATCGAGCAGGAAAACCTCTACGATCAGTTCGATCTCAATGGAACGTGGGGAGCCAATCAAAGTGGCCCGATGAACGTATCCCTGGAAGCATTCAAGTGCCCTTCGGCTCCGCCAGCTCCAGACGCCAGCACGATTGGCTGGGGCGGACCAGGTTCCAACTATGGTTGGAGCTCCGGCAGTTCGCCTTATACCGCTCACTCGTGTACGAGTAACAATTGCAACGGCATGATCACCACCAAAGACGAAACCCGGATGGCGGATACGACTGACGGTCTTTCCAACACCATCTTTGTTTCAGAATTCCTGTCTGGCGACGGAAACGGCAGTACGCCCAAATATCCGTTTGACATTCTCTATACCGGGGATGACACACCGTACAACAACATCGTTAACAAGGACTTCCCCACCCAGGCCGAAATCGACGCAATTGGGCAATCGGTTGAAAGTGGCGCCTCGGGCGAACGCAGCAACAACGGCACACTGTGGGCTTGGTATTCCCATGGTCAATCCATCCTGAATACGGCGACTCCGCCCAACTGGCGCTATCCATCTTCAGGCGGTAATTGCTGTCCCGGTGGTGCTCATGACTGGGGACGAGGGTTCATTGGGGCTCGTAGTATGCATCCTGGCGGTGTGAACGCAGCCATGGGGGATGGTTCGGTTCGCTTTGCAGCTGAAACCATCGATTTGCTTACCTGGCAGCGAATGGGGAACCGACGCGACGGTCAGGTAGTGACACTACCGTAAATCTTCGCATGACGTTCGACTCAATTCACCTTGATGAGTGACTCCCCCTACGTTGCTGGAGATTTGCAATGCGTCCACGTTCCCTCAATTCCCTTTGTCTGCGGCTTGTTGTCGCGGCCTGCCTAGGCACACTTCCACTTGTTGGCTGCTCTCAGTCAAGTCAACAGGAACGTGTGATTCCGCTCAAAGCTTCCGCCTCGATGAACAATGCGCGGTCCATCCTGGAAAACTATTCCCAGGGAGCGCCGATCACGAGTGAGGCAGACTCGTTCGATGCAGTCGTCGAGGGGGTCCGCAAGGAAAACCCCGAGGTCGCTGACATCCTGGCCGAAGCGTTTAAAAAGATCCGCGAGAACCCAAGCAGCCGCGCGAAGGTCGCCAAGGAGACGCTCAAAAAGATGCCGGCCAAGCCAGAGCCGGAACCTGTTTCCCAGGATGCTCCCCCTGCGGAATAGCATCTCGACTAACGTTCAACCTTGCTTTACCAAGGCCATGCGATCTGATTCGCATGGCCTTTTTTTGTGGGCTTGGCCTCCTAGAAGAAGGGTTAATGCAGTCTTTGCGCAGCCACGAGGGTCCCGCTAATCGGAACAACCTGCACAACCTGCAAGCTTTACGGAATGTTGCAAAGTTCCCACATGGGACACCGATGAGTTGAGTATTCCCAACGCATCCTCCCCAACCATCCAAGTCAACGGAGCTTACCAACGTGGCCAAAGCAAAAACGACGACCCGCAAGACGACTGCTTCCAAGACTTCGACCAAGACGAAGTCCACCAAATCGACCAAGAGCAGCGTCGGAGAGAAAGAAGTCGTGATGGATCGTCGCCGATCCGATCGCCGCAGCAAGGCCGCTGCTGAAAAGACCAAAAAGCCGGAAGTTGCCGTCGAAGTAGCCAAGGGCCCAGAAGAGGCCGAACCGAAGATGGAACGTCGGGCCAAGGTGAATCGTCGCCGTCAAATCGATCCGACTACTTGCGAGCGCGACTACACCAACGACGAAATCGAGTTCATGCAAGCTCTGGACGCGTACAAGCGTTCGAGCGGTCGCATGTTCCCGACTTGTAGCGAAATCCTGGAAGTGATTCGCGGCCTGGGTTACAGCCGCGGTGGTAGCACACTGCCGGAAACGGCTGAAGAAGCACAAGCCGAAGAACAAATGCCAGCCTTCTCAGACGAAGTTCCTGCCATCGAAGACTAGCACACCAGCCACTGCGACAAACCAACGTTGCTAGCGACCTCGGGAGGCTTTTCGGCCTCCCGAGGTCTTTTCTTGAGCGAATTCGTCTTGATTAAGGAAGAAGTCGCCACTATTCTCCCCCGACGCATGAAAATAAGTCGCCTGACAACAGGATTATGGGGTTGATGACGTGCATCGACAAACGACTCTTCGCCGACAACTGATTCTCTTCACACTCGTTGCTCCGCTTGTGATCGCAAGTGCCGGCTGCCAGATGGCCGCTTCGGGTTACAACGTGGCCGGCGTCCGCGCGGTGGAAGAAGGTCAGCCACAGGTCGCGGTGAATCAGTTTCAGAAAGCTTTGGGGCACGATCCCACGAATCCTGACGCCTATTACAACTTGGCGGCAACTTACCATCAGATGGGTAAACAGTCTGGCGACCAAAACACGTTGCACCAGGCCGAAGCCCTCTACAACCAGTGCCTGGATCTGAATCCCAATCATACCGAATGCCACCGTGGGCTGGCCGTCCTGCTGGTTGATACAAAACGTAGCGATAAGGCCTTCACGCTGATGGAACGCTGGGAACAGCGCTCGCCACAGTTGGCCGATCCAAAAATCGAACTGGCTCGTCTCTACCAGGAGTTTGGCGATAAAGAAAACGCCATGAACCAGTTGAACCAGGCCCTGGCCGTCGATGCCAATAACTCGCGTGCCTGGGCGGCGATTGGTAGCCTGCGTGAACAGAACGGAGAACTCGGCCAAGCCTTGGCTAACTACCAGCGGTCGTACCAACTGAACAATCTCGATGCAGGCGTTGGCTCTCGAATTGCCGCCTTGCAACGCCAGGGAATTCAAAGCGAAGTCCCCATGGCACCCACCAACGGCACGCAATTGGCAAATCAGCCAAATACCCGCAAACGGTATTAATGTGTGCTAACGCGCAGCATACGCTGGGGGATTGAGCATTTTCGATCCATTCTAACCCAGCGGTATCGACGGATCTGAACCCTTTTGGGGCATCTGTATCCTTCTTGTACTACCCGATTTGCGCCCAGCGAATTCAATTCTTTCGCAGTCGCGCGGGGGCCGCTTCTATCGAAGAGGAATTCCCCTTAAAATCTGGGTTTACTTGCTACCTGCCGGTTCCGTCTGGGATGTCTTGCGAAAGACACAGGCGGCCCCAATCGGTTGACCATCTTCCTTTGAGCCGACTGTCATGCCAGAACGCGTATTCAATTTCTCTGCCGGTCCTGCCGTAATGCCCCTTCCTGTGCTTGAAGAAGCCCAGCGCGACTTGGTCGCTTTGCCAGGCGTTGGTAGTTCCGTCATGGAACTGAGCCACCGCGGTAAGACCTACATGGACATCCACGCAGACGCCAAGGCCCGGCTCGTTTCACTGCTGAACATTCCCGACACCCACGATGTCCTCTTTCTGCAGGGCGGGTCGCGGCTGCAGTTTTCGATGATCCCGATGAACCTGCTCAAGGGCACCGACAAGACGGCCGACTACGTCTTGACCGGTAGCTGGGGCAAAAAGGCCTTGGAAGAAGCCGTCAAAGAAGGCAAGACCAACGTCGCCTGGGATGGTAAGCCAAGCAACTACAACAATCTGCCAAGCCAAAGCGATCTGAAACTGACGTCGGACGCTGCCTACGTGCACATCACCTCGAACGAAACCATTCAAGGTGTTCAGTTCCAGAGCGAACCAGAAGTGGGTAACGTGCCGCTGGTCGCCGACCTGTCGTCCGACTTCCTGAGCCGTCCCGTCGACGTCTCGAAGTATGGCATCATCTATGCCTGTGCCCAGAAGAACGCCGGCCCAGCAGGCGTGACCGTCGTGATCATTCGCAAAGACTTGATGGAGCACGCCAGTAGCGACCTGCCCGGCTACATGGTCTATCGCAATCACGCCGAAGCCGATTCGATGTGGAACACGCCACCCACGTTCGGCATCTACCTGCTTGGTCTTGTATGCAAGTGGCTGCAGGAAGACTTCGGCAGCCTGGAAAAGATTCAAGCTCAAAACGAAGCCAAGGCTCAGCTGTTGTACGACGCCATCGATCAATCCGGCGGCTTCTACATCGGCCACGCCGTTCCGGAAGTTCGCTCGAAGATGAACGTCACCTTCAAACTGGGCGACGACGAATCAGACAAGAAGTTCCTAGCCGCTGCTAACGAAATCGGCCTGACCCAATTGGGCGGTCACCGTAGCGTTGGTGGTGTGCGTGCTTCGATCTATAACGCGATGCCTGTCGAAGGCGTCGAAAAGCTTCGCGACTTCATGCTTGATTTCAAGAAGTAAACACCCCTCACTACCCTAACTTCGCTGGCAAACCCTCAGCCAAAGAAACGCATCATGCCTAAAGTCATTGTTTTGGATACGCTCGCTCAGGAAGGTCTGGACCTGTTGGATCAGGCCCCTGGGATTGAATACGAAGTTCGCACCGGTCTCAAAGGTGAAGAACTACGAAGTGCCCTCAACGAGTTCGATGGGGCTATCTGCCGCAGCGGCGTCAAGATTACCGCCGAGTCTCTCGAAGGCAACACCAACTTGAAGGTGATCGCTCGTGCCGGTGTCGGTACTGATAACATCGACTCCAAAGCGGCAGCTCGGCATGGCATCGTCGTGATGAATACCCCCACCGGGAACACCATCAGCACCGCCGAACATGCTTTCTGCTTGATGATGGCTCTCTCGCGAAACGTGCCGGCCGCCAACCAAAGCCTGGTAGAAGGTCGTTGGGATCGTAAGAAGTACATGGGTACGCAGCTGGCCGACAAGACCCTGGGGGTTGTCGGTCTCGGTCGCATCGGGATGGAAGTCGCCAAGCGTGCATTGGCTTTCGAGATGCGCGTGATCGCCTACGATCCGTTCGTCAGCCCAGAACGTGCTGCCGAACTGGGCATCGAGCTTTCCGAAACCGTCCCGGGCATGCTTCCCCACATCGATTACCTGACGGTGCACACCCCGCTGACACCGGAAACCAAGGACATGATCAACGCAGAGTCGATCAAGACCTTGAAGCCAGGTGCTCGCCTGATCAACTGTGCTCGCGGTGGTATCTACAACGAAGAAGCGCTCGTCGAAGGCCTCAAGTCAGGGCACCTCGGTGGTGTCGCCTTGGACGTCTATGCCGAAGAGCCATGCACCGACAGCCCGCTGTTTGGCATGGAGAATGTCGTCGCGACGCCTCACTTGGGTGCGAGTACTGAAGAAGCCCAAACGCAGGTCGCCGTCGAGGCGGTTCAATTGGTGGTCAATTACCTGTCGACCGGCGAAATCCGTCACGCGGTCAACGTCGCTCCGCTTGATCCCAAGACCCTGGAAAGCATTCGTGGTTACCTGGACGTGGCTTATCGTCTGGGCCTGGTTGCCGCCCAGGTTCATTCCGGTGGCGTGAAGTCGGTCAAGCTGACCTACCGTGGTGAAGTCAGCAGCAAGAACACGAAGCTGTTGACCGCTTCGTTCTGTGCCGGATTCCTGGCCAAGGCTCTGGAAGACGAACCGAACATCATCAACTCCGAGATGCTTCTGCTGGACCGTGGCGTTGACCTTTCGACCGAAACGAGCACCGAACTGGGTAGCTTTGCGAGCAGCATCACGGCCTCGATTGAAGAAGGTGGCAAGTCGCACCAGGTCGGCGGTACGCTGTTTGGCAGCAACATGCCTCGCTTGATCTTGCTGGACGGTCAGCGTCTGGAAGCTTACCTCGACGGAACGCTGTTCGTCTTTGCTCACAACGATGTCCCAGGCATCATCGGCAAGGTAGGAACGATCTTTGGTAACCACCAGGTCAACATCGCTCAAATGGCTGTCGGCCGCTCGAGCACCACACCAGGCAGTGCCGTTGGTGTCCTGAACCTGGACGGTCTGCCAGGCGAAGCCGCTGTCAAGGAAGTCATGACAAGCGACAACATCACCTCCTGCAAAGTGATCGAGCTTCCTGCCGCTGGCGAGATGCCAACCTGGATGCGATAGAATCGCTACAGATGGAACATATAGAAGAACCGGCATAGCGTATTCGCTGGCCGGTTTTTCTTTGCGCTCGTGGGAATTGTATCCGCTACGAAGCGAATTACTTTGAGATCTTGCAGAACGTCTCGTTTGATTCTTGAAGAACTGAATTGTTAGCGAACTTCCTTACCTTACTTCCGATTGCAAGTATCCCATGGGGCTGGGGCTCGCTGCTGTGGTTGTCGTTGCTGATCCCAGTTGCGGCAGTCGTTGCGTATCCTTTGTTAGCAAAGACTTTTTTTAGGCTTGCCAAGCTCTCGCGTGTGCAGAAACGCAAGCTTCAACGAGCACTTCCATGTGTCGACGATCAATTGGCCGACAAACTCCGAGTTTGGGAAACGGGGGATCGCGTATGCAATGCGGCTGTACTGGGATGTGTTCCCGGCTTCTCCTTCGTACTGGTAAGTGACGCTTTGCTCAGCCGTTTATCGCCTCGGCATGCCGCGGCCATCGTCGCGCATGAGATCGGCCATCTTCGCCTATGGCACGTCCCGATTCGGCTGAGCATCGTATTCGCCGGCGGCATTCTGGGCATGACGCTAGTACACCTGGGAGAGCAACTGGGGCATTGGCAGATGCTGACGCAAAGCATTGTGATCGTGGGAACGATTGTCTACATGACGCTGATGCTGCATTTCATTGCCCCACTCTTGGAGTTCCAGGCAGACTCCTTTGCCGTCGATTTGCTCAGCAAAAGCGATCATGGCCGACGACGTAGTGCCCGGGTGTTGATCCGAGCCTTGTCCCAGCTCACTCTTCTCTCCGGAATCGAGCCGAACCAGCGAACCTGGTTGTACCCGAGCTTCGAACAGAGACGTCGGGCAATTCTCAGCCTGCAATCCTCGTCGCGACTCAAAACGTGCCTGCGTTGGTTCCTTGCTGCCGCATTTCTTAGCCAGATTGCTCTGATTATCTGCTGCTTACTCCTCCTTGTTGGCTAAGGGGTCTGCGGTTCGCAAATTTTAGAGGTCAGATGCCGGTTTCGGTTTTGACGCTTCGCTTTGGTTTTTCGATAATCGAGAACACCTCGCCTCTTCGATTGCTACCTCGGAGCTGAAGCCAATCCACTGTGAATCTACTTCGTAAATACTTCCTGCTCGGCGCAATCCCAGCGCTGATCGCGGTGGGACTTTCGACCATCCTCGATTATCAGATCACGCAGCGTTTGCTTCGGGAACAGATCGATCAAACCCTGGAAGCCAAACTGGACGCCAAGCGGAACGAGGTTCGGTTCTTTCTGGATAAGCACTTTTCGCTCCTGGAGACCTTGGCGGCAACGCCTCTGGTAAAAGACGGAAGTGTTGCCGAAATTCTCGATTTCCTCAGAATCCAGGAGTTGGCAGTCCGTCAGCGAATCGAAGGTATTTACTACGATGAGCTAGACGGAACGGTTCATGGTACCGATGGTGTTACGTTCAATGTCTTCGACCGCGAGTACTTTGGAGAAGTCCTCAAAGGAAATAAGGTCACCACCCGGATCTTGCAAAGCCGCGGCAAAGGAAAAGATGTTCTCTTGCTGATTGCTCCGGTACGGACCGAAGACGGAACGCTGAAGGGGGCAATCGCGCTTGCAATTCTCGATAGCCAGCTGATCGCTTTTGTACGCAGCATGGAAGTCAATCGCGGCGGCTTTCTTGCACTTGTCGACGACTCGGATCGGATGATCGCGGTATCAAGTAAGGCAGAATTTGTACGCCAGCAAGACCTAGACGTTAGCAACACAACCGTCGTCGATGATACGGGCACTCGTTTTCTCGTCTCTACAACGCGAGTACCAGACACTTCCTGGGACCTGATTGTTGCGATCCCGGAAATTGAAGTCCAAGGCGTTTATAACCGTATTGGATGGTCGAAAGTTACCGCGGTGGCATGTGGTATTACAGCCGCCGTGATCTTAGCTCTTTTCTTCAGCGAACGAACTCTTCGACCGCTGCAGCAGATCATTCAAACGTTTCGTCAATACGCCAAGGGAGATCAATCGGCTCGTTTTTCCGCGAAAGCCCGCGGTGAATACGCCATTCTAGCCGAGTCTTTTAACCACATGGCTGACGAACTCGACGAGGCTCGCATCCAGCAAGAGGAACACCTACGGAGAATCGAATCGAGCGAGGATCGATTCCGACGTCTTTTCGATGGTGCGGCCGATGCGATCTTCTTGCGCGACCTCAACGGGATCATTATCGACGCAAACCAGGAAGCCTGTCGCAGCCTTGGCTATGAGCGAGACGAGATTCGAGGCATGTCGGTTTCTCGCATCGACACCGACTGGAAGCTCGAAGATGCGCAACGCCTGTGGAATAAATTGGCTCGTGAAGGTGGCCGGTATCATCCTCTGGTCGAGCGAGTTCACCGCCGAAAAGACGGTAGTACCTTTCCGGTGGAAATACGCTTGACGCTGATCGAACGCGAGGGCGAAACCATGGTCATGTCCTCCGCGCGCGATGCGACGCTACGCAAGGCGGCGGAAAAGCAGACGAAACAGGCCAAGGAATTTGCGGAAAAGGTGATCAATGCTTCTCCTGGCGTCATTTACATTTTTGACCTCACCACGCAATCGATCGTATTTATCAATCAAAACATCGAAAAGGAACTCGGACACACCAAGGAGCACCTGGAAGAACTAGGACCACGTTTCTATACCGAGATCATCCACCCTGACGACGTTGCCCGCGTGCGACAGGCATCCAACAAGTGGTATGAGGAAGGTGAGCCTGAAATTCACGTCGATACCTTCCGCTTGCGACATGCCAACGGGCAATGGGCATGGTTCGAATTCCATCGGGTGATCTTCCAAAAAGATGCCAATGGAAAACCCACGCAGATCTTAGGTGTTGCCACCAATACGACGGATCGAGTTCTTGCCCAGCAACAGCTTGTTTGGGAAAAGGCCCTTCTCGACCAGGTGATGGAAACCAGCGTGGCCGCGGTGATGGTGGTCGATACCGAAGGCAATATTCAGTTTCTCAATGCGGCTTTGGAAAAGACATTGCGAGTCGGTCGTGAAGAGGTTCAAGGGAAAAACATTTACGTCTTTCCTTGGGAAGTCTACGACATGGCAGGCAAGCCACTGCCTGTCGAAAATCGTCCGTTTGCGCGGGTCAAAAGCACGCTTAAGCCCGTCAACGATGTACGGTATCGAATTCAATTCGATCCAGAATCGTACGTCATCGTCTCGGCGAATGGTGCTCCATTGTTCGATGAAGAAAGAGAGTTTGCCGGAGCCGTTTTCGCCCTGGCGGACATCACCGAACGCATCGAATCAGAAAAGGTTCGCGAATCTTTGATCCGCAACCTCGAAGCCACCAATACCGAACTGAAGCAATTCACCTACACGGTTTCGCACGACCTCAAATCACCGCTGATTACCATCAAAGGCTTCCTGGGAATTCTGGGCGAGGACATTGAAAGCGATGACAAGCCCGCGATTGAAGAAGATCTCGCGATCATCGGATCAGCCGCCGATGGCATGAAGCAATTGCTGGATGATCTTTTGGAATTGTCGCGCATTGGTCGCAATGTCAAATCACGTACCATGATTTCGCTGGATGAAGTGATCTCAGAAGCGATCACTTTGCTGGCAGGGCAAATCGAGAACCAGAATGCGACCGTCCGCAGCGATATCGAAGACGTGCACGTATATGGCGACGCCGTTCAAATTCGCCAACTGATGCAGAACCTGATCGACAATGGGATCAAGCACAATCGCGATGCCAACCCACAAGTTACGATCAAGGCGCACGACGAAGATGATTTCGTTTTGGTCGAAGTGATTGACAACGGCCCCGGGGTCGCCCTCGAGTACCAGGATCGCATCTTTCAGCTGTTTGACAAACTTGATCCCGACTCAGAGGGAACTGGGATCGGCTTGGCGATTGTCAAAAGAATTGTCGACTTCCATGGTGGTACGGTCGAACTCGTTTCGGATGGCCAAGGACACGGCTGCACTTTCCGATTACGACTGCCTGCGGTCATGCCATCCCATGATGCTGCCTATGACCTGCCCAACCACAACGAGTCAACAATGTCCTAGAGGTTTCGTGAGTTACGATTCACCACCGAGAGTCGCTTTACGAATCTCAGCCGGCTTATCCGTGGTGATCGAATCAAACCCCAGTTCGGCATAACGTTTCGCCTGGGCGGGATCGTTGACCGTCCACACGTGGCACTCGACGCCAGCTTTGCGAATCTCGCGAACAAACTCGGCGGTCACAACTTCATCCCGTCCCTGCGTTCCCAGTCCCGTCGCGCCGGTACTGCCGAGCGTCTTCAAGACCTTACCAAGATCAGGCGACCACTTCCCAGTGAGCTTGTTCTGCTTGTAGCTGGTTAACCAATTCGCTTTAAACTGTGGCATTTTTTCGCGGCACTGCTTCACGACCTCGTCGTTAAAACAAATGATCACGATTTGCTCTGCTTGCAAGCTCGTCTTTTCCAGCGCGACTCGAAGCGGCTCGACAATTTCGGGGCCGCACTTGATTTCGATCAGAATCTTTCCTGTTTGCGGTACCGTCGCCAGCACTTCCTCTAACAGCGGAATGCGTTCGCCGGCGTACTTTTCATGTTTCCAGGCCCCCACATCCAGGTCTCGCAGTTGGTCGAGGGTCGATTCCGCTGGATTCAACTTGGCAGCTCCGGCTGTGGTTCGCTCGGTGGTCTTATCGTGCAGGCAAACGATATGGCCATCCTTCGTCAGGTAGAAGTCACCTTCGATCGCGTCGGCCTTCTGCTTCCAGGCTTCCTGAAATGCAGCCAATGTATTTTCCGGTGCGTCAAACGAAGCCCCTCGATGCCCCACGATCATCTGCGCTTCCCCTGTTTCAACGACACCTGCCCAACATGCCGCTACCAAAAACAAATAAACAATCGTTCGCATCGTCAAAGTTCCCTTGGCCATCGAATTAAGCCGCCTCAAAAATTCATGCCTGAATTATAGTCCACGGTACGTCGTCCATTCACGCCCCCACGATGGACGGAAGTAGCCGACTTCCGGTGTACGTTCCCTGGGATCTGCTTGGAAGGTCGAACAGATGATTCCTGCAATCATTTTGACCTGGCGGTGAACCTCTTTTGCCTGATGTTTGTCGTAGCATCGACGGCAGCGTCATTTTTTTATTAACTTCTTGAAAGAAATGGCAAGGTGTCCCATGAGTCACAAGAATCGAAAAAACTTCGACGAACAACCATCCTTTCGAGTCCATGAGCAAACGCCGCCACGGCTATCCCTCGGAGACGAACGTTAAACGGGGAGTCAGGATTGTTCGCGGCAATAAGCTACTGGAAGAAAAGCTCGGCCGAAACGATCTCTGTCCTTGTGGATCGATGAAACGCTTCAAAAAATGCTGCTTGAAAAAGGGCCGTTTTTGATGGCACGAATCGGGACGACTACTTTTAGGGAGTAAGCCACTATATTCGTAAGCAGGAATCGGTTTCGCGCAATAACAGCATCCGCGGATCGCCTGACTCAAGCCTAGGAACCTGATCATGGGTACCTCCCACGGAAATTTCACCAAGTATCCGCGTACGCCGCATCTCTTCGGTTCCCGAGGCACCGACGACGATAAGCATATGGGCGAGGCGGATTCTCTGGCGTTTATCCAGGACGAATCCCTGATCGTCGAGGAGAAGATCGATGGCACGAATGTCGGCATTCACTTTTCTGAGGATGGCCAGTTGATTCTGCAGTGCCGAGGGCATCTCATCACCGAAGGAATGCACCCGCAGTACGATCTTTTCAAACAGTGGGCTACCGTCAAACGGCATGAATTGGAATCCCGTTTGACGACCCGATACCTGCTCTTTGGAGAGTGGGTCTACGCGCGGCACTCGGTCGCCTATCGAAAGTTACCGCACTACTTCTTCGAGTTTGATGTTTTCGACAAACAGGCAGACGTGTTTCTCGACCTGGCCGCCAGGATCAAGCTTCTTGAAGGAAGTGGTATTCATACCGTTCCGGTCATCCACCAAGGTCCTGTTACGCGAAAGCAACTCACCGACTTGATTGGCCCTTCGCAGTACGACAGCCATTTTGACAATCCACTTTCCGGCCAGGCCGACAATCTGATGGAAGGCATCTACCTTCGCACGGAAGCCGCTGGCCAAGTCACCGGCCGAGCCAAGTTCGTCCGACCGGAGTTCGTCGAAAAGATCAAGCTAAGTACACACTGGCAACATCAGACAATGGTCCCCAATCAACTGGCCGACAACGTCGATATTTGGTCATGAACTGGACGCAGCTCAAAACAGCATCGATTAAAGAGCTCATCGCCTGGGCCCAGCCCCAACCGTGGTGTCAGGCGATGGCAGCCTGCGATCAAGATGCGCAGTGGCACAGCGAAGGCGACGTCTGGACACACACCAAGCTCGTACTGCACGAGCTACAATCTCTCGACCAATGGTCCGACCTGTCTTCTCATGATCAAACCGTGTTGAAATTCACGGCCTTGTTCCACGACATAGCCAAGCCGCTGACGACCGCAGTCGATTCGATTACAGGCCGCGTCACGTCTCCTAAACATGCCGTCAAAGGCGAACACCTCGCCCGAAACATCCTCCGTGACTTGACCTGTGACCTGAAAACGCGAGAAGAGATTGCCCGCATGGTTCGCTACCATGGGCGACCAGCTTTCCTTTTGGAAAGACCCGATCCAGTGCACGAAGTGATTCGTCACTCGTGGCTACTTACCAACCGACTGCTTTACTTGTTTGCACTGGCCGATACACGCGGTCGCGATACCGATTCGATGACGCGACCAGAGGAAAACCTTCACTTCTGGAAAGTCGCATCGGAAGAGGCCAACTGCTTCGATCGCCCCTACGCGTTTGCTTCGGACCATGGCCGCTTCACGTTCTTTCACTCACCGCAGCCCAATCAACACTACTCACCGCACGAAAACTTCAAATGCCAGGCAACCCTAATATGCGGCCTACCAGGTGCTGGCAAAGATACGTGGCTCGCGCGGCACCGGAGTGAACTACCAATCGTCTCTTTGGATGACATCCGCGAGGAGATTGATGTCCATCCCACCGACAACCAAGGACAGGTAGCTCAGCTTGCCCAAGAGCGTTGCCGAGAATTCTTACGAAGCGGCACCTCCTTCGCGCTGAATGCAACCAACACAATGCAACAGACGCGTTCTCGCTGGCTCAATCTCTTTGCTGACTATGACGCACGAATCGAGATCATCTATCTGGAACCTAACCTGGAAGATCTGTTTCGGCGAAACAAGAAGCGAGAAGAACGCGTTCCTGAGGCTGTTATCCAGAAACTGGCTTCCCGCTGCCAAGTGCCCACCTGGCTGGAATGCCACGCCTTGATTTCTGAAGCCGAGCCCATCCGCACCGGATGAATTGAACCGGCTAGGTGCTGATTCTCTCTAAGGCTCTGAACGAAGAGAAATGAATGCAAATTGTGGAGACGATGCCGCGTTGGAAAAACACTCCCCTCGACACAACTTCAAAACGAAGACGATGCGTTGTGGACTTGGTAGAATAAGTCGGAACCAACCTAAAAAGCGGAATAGGATTCGACACCATGACCACACCTTCCTCGAACGAATCACTCACCCGACGAGACGTGTTGAAACGAGCAGCAGTTGGCAGCCTTGCCATTGCCGCCAGTAGCGTGAACAGCGTGCTTGCCGCCCAAGACAAGAGCCAACCACTGCGAGTGATTGCTTACAACGTCTACAACTGCACCGGCTGGCCAAAGGATCGGGCGTTGGGGAAGAAAGCGACGGCCTTGGGCCAGATGCCTGACCGCTTTGCCCACGAACTTGCCCTCTACGATCCTGATATCATTAACTTCTCTGAGTCACCCAGCGAAGAAGTGGTGAAGCAGATCGCCGAGCGGCTTGGCATGAACTACGTCCGCTTCCCAAGCGGAGGCAACTGGCCTGGAACGCTGCTTAGCCGATTCGAGATTGTCGATCCGAAGAATGCACCGCTTCTCAAAGGCGAACGCCCCAAAGACCTATTCACTCGACACTGGGGGCAAGCCACCGTGAAATTACCAAACGGAGAGTCGCTCGTTGTCCATTCCGCTCATCTGCACCCCAGCCCGGAACCAGACACCCGTCTGCGAGAGATTCCACTCATGTTGGAGTCCATGAAGAAAGACCTCGACGCCGATCGCTCCATGCTTCTGATCGGTGATCTTAATCACACTCCCGATACGAACGAGTACAAGCTCTGGATCGATGCTGGCTGGACCGACACCTTCACCCAGGTCGGCAAAGGAGATGGGCTGACCATCAAGGCCGACACACCAGATCGACGAATCGACTACGTAATGGCCGCTGGTCCAATCGGCCAGAAGGTCGTAGAGTCGAGACCATTATTCGAGGGTGCGTTTCGCACCAACACCGCCGACGCTGCGTCATTTGCCCTCAGCGATCATTTGCCGCAGCTCGCCATATTTGAGTAAGCGGAACCATTGGTAGGCCGCTAGTCGACATCTGGACAAGAGGCCGAAATCCCTGAAAGCGCCAGAATCGTAGCATTCAGCGCATAAAAAAAGCCGCAACAAGTGCGGCTTTAGGCACCCCCTAGGGGAGTCGAACCCCTGTTTTCGGGCTGAGAACCCGACGTCCTGGGCCACTAGACGAAGGGGGCATGGTGGGTGCTGTCTTGGGAGAAGTATCGGCTTGGGATGAGCGTATTCATCAGCCAAGGGTGATCTTCAAAGACTTAATCAAGTTATAACGGTTTTTCGTCCGTGTCTAGGCCCTGCCGCTCGGCAAAATCGTCCGTCGCGCAGGGCCGCTAGGGTTTGGACACGGCTGAGCATGCGAGGTTCGTTGGGGCGAGTCAGTCTCCTTCGATCAGAGGTTCCTCTGGATGGGCTTTGTCGAATTCGGCGGCCATGTATCGGTCGGCTACCGCGGTGTCTAGAAAGAGCTGCCCGACGTGGAACGCGACCATGGGCAGGATCGCCAATGGGTTCGCCGTGTAAAACTCGGTCGCGATGGCCAGGCCAATCATCAGGGTCTTCTGGCTACCGGCGAAGGCGATTGCGATCTCTTCACTGCGAGGGAAATGGAGCTGCTTGGCAATTCCGACCCCCAGCAGCAACGCCGTTATATGGACAGCCAAAACCAAGCCAATCATGACTGCAAACGACAGGAATGTCGGCATTTGATCGGTCGGCAGACTTCGCAGCTTGAGGCCACAGCTGATACAGCCGAGCAGGACCATGCAAAGTACTCCTATCTGGGCCACGATTCCTAGCTGGAATTTATTTTGCGTCGCCCAGGTACCTGCCTTGGGGATAAGTCGAGCAAGCTGGCCGAATGCCATCGGTAGCACAACCAAAAGGAAGAGTTTCGTCATCATGTCGGCCAGGGAAAGGCCTTTGCCGCCGGGATCTGCCCAAATGGTGATCGTAATGTGACTTCCGGTGGTCCAGAGCAGCCAGAACGGGGTGATCAAAAAGCAGAGCGAGTTGGTCACGATCGTGACAATCAAGGCAATCGAATCGTTCCCCCCTGCCCTACGTGTCCAGACGGCAGCGGACGCCAACGTACAGGGAATCGCTGCCATGAGGTTGATTCCAATGGCGAAGTCCCCTGAAGAGAGCAGCGACGCCGCCCAGGCCAACAGGGGCACGATGCCTGCGTTGATGATTGTTGCCAAGATAGCCGCGGCCGGACGGCGGATGGCACCGTGCAGATCGCCAAACGCCAGCGGAAAGGCCATCAGAAAGAGGACCGTCACGACGATCCCATTTCGCAAGATTTTCATGTCCGGAAGCTGCCGCAGCGGCTCGGAAAAGGCAAATCCGACGATCACCACCGCTAGCAGGCCTGCAAGGAACCAATGTCGTCTGAGGAGTGATCGCACGAAAGTCTCGCTTTCCGGTTCCAATGTGGGGGTTGGTGGCCAGACTCTTTTACCTAACCGATCTATCTGCCGATCGGGGTTGCGGTTAGAATCGAAGATCGGTTTGCACTTAACCTCGGTACCTGGGGAAGTTTACCTGATAGCGGCGCTAAAATCGAAGCGATCGCCGGGCACTGGCTCAGGACCAAAGTCTTTATTTTGCATAATGTTGCGTTATTGGACAGCGGGCGAATCCCACGGTAAAACCCTTCTTGCCATGATCGACGGCTTTCCGGCCGGACTGGCAATCGACGAAGAACCCATCAATCGCGAGCTTGCTCGTCGCCAGGGAGGGTATGGCCGTGGCGGACGACAGCGAATTGAGACCGACAAGGTCGAAGTGATGACCGGCATCTGGAAAGGTCTCACGCTCGGCAGCCCGATCGCTCTGCAAGTGATCAATCGCGACTACAAGCTGGAACGCCTGGAAGACCTTCCGCGACCTCGTCCTGGGCATGGCGACCTGACCGGTGCGATTAAGTTCCTCGGTCCGATCCGAGCCATCCTTGAACGAGCCAGTGCTCGCGAGACGGCTGTTCGTGTTGCTGCTGGGGCCTTGGCCAAGCAGCTCCTGGCTGAGTTTGGCATTCAGGTTTACGGTTTCGTCGACGAGCTAGGTGGCGTGGCCATCGATCGTCCTGAAAACGTGGACGATGTTGATGCCATGATTGCCAAACGTGACGAGAGCATCATCTACTCGCTTAATCCCGAACAAGATCCCCAGTTCAAAGAGCTGATCGACAAGACCGGCAAGGCAGGCGACACACTCGGCGGAATCGTCGAAGTCCGTGTCGTTGGTGCTCCGTTCGGGCTGGGCACCCATGCTCAATGGGAACGCAAGCTCGATGGCAAGCTGGCTCAAGCCGTTATGGCCGTCCAAGCGATCAAAGGGGTCGAGATCGGAATGGGCTTTGAGGCCGCTCGCTTGCCGGGCTCTCAGGTTCATGACCCGATTCATTACGACCCGATGGAACAAGAATCGACCAACCTCGGCTATACCCGCCCAACCAACAATGCTGGTGGGCTGGAAGCGGGGATGACCAACGGTCAGACGATTGTCGTGCGTGCCGCGAAGAAGCCGATCAGTACGCTTCGCAAGCCGCTGGAATCCGTCAACCTGGAAACCAAAGAATCAGACACCGCTTCCTACGAGCGGAGCGACGTCTGTGCCGTTTCGGCGGCCAGTGTGATTGTGGAGAGTGTTGTGGCGTTTGAAATCGCCACGGCCCTGGTCGACAAATTCGGTGGCGATAGCCTAGAGGAAATGAAGGCTCGCTACCAACTGTTTATGGATATGGCTCGGAAGCGTTAATCCGCGGCCACCACTTACCAGGCACGCCAAGCAAGGATGTTCGGCATGCATGAATCTACGAGACGCCTGCTCTGTCGGGTCGCATTCCTGCTGGGATGCGTCATACCGACGATCTGCACCCTCTCGTGGATTACGTACCGGCAGTCTTCCTGGTCGATCGCCGCGGTCGAAGACCAACTCTCGGAAACGATCGGTCTCAAGTGCCACATCTCAAGGTACTACAACCCGAAGCCAACCAAGTGGGTCTTCGAAGACGTTCGCCTTGAACGAGCCGGCAGCGATGCAGTCGTCTTTCCTGCTCTGAAAGCAGAACTGATCGACAATACCTGGCAGCTCTCAGCGGATGAAGTGGAAGTAGACTGGGCTTCGCGACATCGCCTGTGGGAAACCCTTCAGGAAGGCGTGCTTCTGAAGCGTACCGATGGCAAATGCCTACAACTAAACGTCGCTCATGTTCGCTTTCGTGACGAAGTACTTCCTTCGCTCCAGAAACTGGAAGTGAAACATGACCCGCAGCAGCAGCCTGCTTTATCCAGTTCTTTGCTGGTCGGCGACTCACTCATTCCACCTCCACTGATGGCTAGTGTCGACACCTCGAACCCTGAGCATTGGCAGGTTCAATTAGCGACCACCGAGCAGCCGATTCCCACACATCCATTGCGTGCTGCCCTGCCACAATTGGCCGGACTGGGTGTCGATGCCAACTTCATGGGGCAGATTACGTTTGACCTGAATTACGCTTCGACCAATGTAGAAATGGCAGGCGTGTTTCGGCAAATCAATTTGCAGTCGGCTCTTGCGACAAACTACCAGCACGGCGCCGGCGGAGCGGAACTGCATGTCAAACAGCTTGTCGTACGCGACGATACCTTGCAGGAAGCATTTGGCGGAATCTTCTCCCGCAACGGGCAACTCTCGCGAAGCCTTCTGGATCGTGCTGCCCAACACCTGAACGTTCAAGTCATTCCACCCAGTCGCAATCAAGACCTGATCGCCTATCACGAGATGGCGATCGGCTTTCGCTTCGATCATGGGCGGATGACCCTAACTGGCCTGTGCGATAACATGCCAGCTGGAACCATGCTCGCCGGCCTGGAGCATCCTTTAGTCTACGAGAGCCCGGTGAGTATTCTACCGGCTACCAATCTGGCGAGCGTCTTCTACGACAATTACTCGTCGACCGTGCCGGCCTCGCAGCCTTCGGTAGATCTGGCACGATGGCTGACCGCTCCGATGATTGCGGAACGTCCAGGCAATCCGATACAGCGGTAGTACTCAACGAGTGCGAGCGGAAACACCCGCACTCGTTGAATGCATTGGAAAAGCTCTAGTTGTTGTCAACGAGCTTTGCTTCTTCCGGAGCATCGTTGTTGTCCGGAAGTTCCGCTTTGATTACGACTTCTTCCACCTCGTTCTCGTCAACGACCGAAAGCTTCGAGAGTTGGAACCGCAGGGCAACAAAGCCTAATGCGATCCAGTTGGCGGCAACGAAGCCCATCACCATGATTTCGCTCCCCTTACCACCACTTCCGTAGGAGTGCAGGCCGACGGCATCGCCACCTTTAAACAGCGGCAACAAGAAGTTCACTCCGTACCAACTGCCGACGATTGCTGAGAAGCCAATAATTGTTCCCACAACCAGGCCGAAGTTATTGAACCAACCGGCAAAGCGAGCGTGCAGGATGGCCACATAAATCAAGAGCGTCACCAACGCCCAGACCTCTTTCGGATCCCACCCCCAGAAACGGCCCCAAGAAACGTCGGCCCAAATACCACCCAGGATCGTCCCAGTTGCCAGTAGCAACACGGCGACCTGGATAGCGCGATAGCAATGCTGACCGAGCGTAAAGCACTCTTCTGGCGGACGATAGCTCATCTGTGGGCTGTGTCCCTGAGCCGGAGCGAGCCCAGCGTTCAGCGGACTGGCGACCACAGGGGCACGGTAACGCCCGAACATGTAGTAACCCAGCGCCAGCCAACCCAAGCCCCAAGCCAGGATACCTGCTCCGTAACTAGCGACAATCGTAAGCACGTGAATCGTGAGCCAGACGTTGGAACGCAGAACTGGCTGCAGCGGCGAGAACTCGGTATTCAGCACGCGTGACGAACCGGTATCCACAATCGGAGCGATCGAAGCCACGCACAACAGAAACGTTCCACAGGCAGATGCCGCCAAGCCGTAGTAGTTACGGTGGTACGTCTTCTGAAACTTATCCTTCAGCTGGGCGTCAATCGACCAGTCGTAAACGCAGAAGATCGGCAGTGCGATGGTGGCAATCAAGAGCCGAGGGATGTACCAGACGCTCAGTCCCAGCACCAACAATTTGACGAACAAAAAGATCGAAGCGTAGATAACGCCGTGAGCTGCCATCTGCTCGCCGAAGTCGGTCAGATTGATGATCGGGCGGTTACCGTCATACACGGGACGCATCGTCATGAACTGAATCATGGCGAGCATCAGCGGAACACGAATTAAAACCGAAACCCAATTCATCACATTCCACACACCGGCCGAGAACATTTCGCGTTGGCTCGGCTCCAGTTCAGACTGTTCCCAGGTGAAAGGAGCAGCCGTCGCACGCCACGCAGCCAATCGACCTCGATCGATCAGAGGAAGCACCAGGAACATCAGCCCCAGGCTACACACGACCCATGGAACGAATATCACCGTTTCGTACATGTTGGTCACAGGGGCCCAGCCGGTCACGACCACTCGCATGTAGAAGCCGTAGGTCGACCAGATCAAACCAAACACTAAGAACACCATGCCCATCCAAAACATCGGTTTCCGCATGACGGCAAAAGCCAACCCGAATCCCATAGTGGCGATGAACGTGAAGATCCAAGCGTACATGAATGGGTCCATCGTGTTGTAACGGACCTCGGTTGCAATGCGATAGCTGTTCGCGGCTGGGTAAGCGGTGTACGCCAGGATACCTGAATCCTTTTCGTTGTTACCGATCGTGTCTTCGATCACCGCGATACGTTGCTGAGTATCCTGTTCCCCCAAACGCTGAAGGCTTTCGGCCAGCTTCTCCATCGCAGGGCGAGCATCGCCGCCGCTCAGGTAAGCATCCTTAGCAGCCTTCCAATTGGAACGCACGGCGTTGATCAAGCCCATGTCGTAGTTGGCAAGCACAGCGTCCGAACCATAGAGAACGGTCGTCAAACCAAGCCAAGGCTGTGAAAGGTCACTTGGATCACGCGACTTGCTAAGGGCGTAAGGATTGAGGGAAGGAACAATCTGCAAGTGATTGCCGCTGCGATCCATCGAAGTCGATGCTGTTAAAGCGCCCGCATTGGCGTTCTCGTACAACGCCAGGTGGATCTCCATCGCGGTGTGTTCGAGCTGACGAACACGAACCAGCATCGACTGAAACATCGGCTTGATGTTGTTGTACTCTTCGTCGGTAAGCGTGGTGCTGTCGTTGACGTTATCCCGTTGCTCTTCCAGGATGTCACCCATCGCTTTGGCGGCAGCCTGAAACTCTTGAACTAGCGGTTCAGTCTCTGCCGGGGTCGGGGCAAACTCTGGTTTGAGTGGTTCATCGGCTGGCGAATTGAGCACCGACATCGGATCCATATAGGCCGCTGACGACAATTCGTGTAGATCTCGATACGAATCGATCAGGCGTTTCGAGGCAACGCTCAGGGGATGCTCTCCGCCAAACTGCTGTAGCGTCTGCAACTGGCTGTTCAACGTGCGTTCTTCGCCCGAGTTCGGATCACCAAAGAGGATTTTCCCGGCAGCATAAACCTGACCGATAAATCGATCACGCTCACCCGGCGAAGGAAGCGGATTGGTAGAAACGACATCCTTGCGTGGATCGAGTGAAACTTCCCGGAAGACGGCGTACCGGAACAACAGTTCCCGCCAGATGTGTGCGTCCATCGCGGTCTCTTCCAAATCACCACTGGCAGCCTGTTCCTGGCGGCGTTTTTCCATCCCCTTCAGGTACTCGCGCAGCTTCTCGGACGTCGCAATGTCGTGTGGCGAGACGAAGTTCAGCTTCATGCTGTTGTGGCCGTTGATCGGTAGCCCGAGCTCTTTGCGTACGTCTTCGCGGCCAAGGTAGATAAACGGAACGCGTTCCCACTTTTCAGGACGAACGGTCCATTCGTAGACCAGCTCGCTTGGAGTGAATTTACGTAGTTCGCCACCCGGGAAGATCTCGAGGGCATCCTTAAACTCCGGCTTCTGAAGTTCCTCTTCGGTGTAATAGTCGACCAGATTGAACTTAGGCTTCGACTTGTTGAAGTCGGTAATCTTCTGTACCACCTGCCGAGCGTAGCCATCGATTGGCTTAACGCGACCGTGATGATAGACCGGGATCTCGCGCCAGATATCGTCGGGAAAAGCCTCGTCGGCACGGCCGCTACCCGAAGCGATGAGCACACCGCACATTACCAGTGCAAGGGTCCAAGTCGTGCGAATCATTCCGCTGTTCATTTTGTACCTAGTCATTATCACGAAACCACTTCTGTCTGAATCTTCGCCGGGTGAGCCTTGGCTCGGGCCTGCGGGTCAGACGATCGTTTAGTTTTGAAGAAATAGGCCCGCATGTAGAACATGCAAGCGATGCCCCCGATCACGAACAAGCAACCCCAATAACGAAGGGCCGTTCCTGGATCGTAGTTGACCGAGAACACCGATTTGTAGACTTCCGAATCGTTGCTACGCTCGGGAACGAACTCGCGATACTGCGGTGTCCCGGCGAGGTATGGCCCTTCGAATGATTCCTGGAAGATACGCAGGTCGCGACCACCAGCTGGTTCGGTAAAATCATCCGGAGCGTTCATCGTAATCCAGACATCTCGCTTCAAGAGAGCCGTCTGGCTAAAGAGCAAGTCGCCTGAGGCTGGATCAATCGCTAATCCGTCCGGCTTGGCCATCAAGTCGGCATGGAGCATCTTGGGTTCTTTGTCTTTGCCTTGCAGATCGATCACGCGGATCACCGTGTTGATCTCCTGCGGCTTGCTCCGGTCGAGAGAAGGATCGCCCAGGTGCTTTCGGGCATTCGGATCGAGACCATTGGGCGTATCATCGCTCCAATACAACAGTCCCTTGTCACTCACGACCAGACTGTTGGGGTGCCCGTCCTTCGAGTAGGTGTAAACATACGAAACACGTGGCTCGTCGAGTGACGATTGGCCGATCGCATTATTCAGCACATCGGTGAAGAACAACTTATTCTTGCCTGGATAAAGTGCCACATCGGTTACCAGTCCCGCACCGGTAAGCCAGCTGGCTTCCATCTCGCTTCCATCGGTCTTCACACGACCGACCGACTTGCCGGCCGGGTTGCCGAAATAAACCCAGCCATTGGCGGAATCCACAGCCAGACCGCGTGGGGCTCGATCGAACATGGCAACAGCTTTCGGACTTCCACCGACCAGGTCGGCTTGCATCAAGACATCGACGTCCGAACGTGCCAATCGGCTCGACTGCTTGGCCAGCCACCACAGCTTGTTGCCTGAGGTATCGATCACCAGGTTTCGCGGACTCTTACCGGCCCGTGTAACGATTTCGGAGGCAGGCTCATCAGGCTTGCTCAGATCTTTCACCAGGATCTTTTGACCGTCATCGGTATCATCGATCCAGTAGAGCATCGTGCCAGCCATACCCAGCGAACTGGGATTACGGGCCTCGGCAATTTCGAGGTGGCTGATTTCGTCGCTACCGACCAACGAAGCCATGATATATCGGTCTTGCTGCCGATCGATATATTGCACGTCGCTTGAGTAGTGCGACGGCTGCGAGGTGCCTGGGTCGAGGCGGCGTTCGAATTGGTCGAGGTGAATGCGGAAACCAATCGGATACGACTTAATGGGCATCGAAAGCTTTACTTCACGATCACCCACCTTTAGCGTGTGCAGCGTCGAACCGTCATCGAGACCGACATCTGGTTCGTTCATGTGGGCTCGCAGCCAGAAATCTTCTGACTTATCGTCGAGCGTCAGACGGACTTTTACCGCCGGCGTATTGCCCATAGGACCGGACACACCGAAGGCAACTGGAATAGGTTGAGCCTTAGGCTCGCTGGCAGCGACTAAGCTCTTCACATACATGCGAAGGGTCGCAAATGGCATCTTGAACGCTTCAACCGCATCGACTTCGGTTGCGTTATCCTTCAGTTCACCAGACGCAACAACCGTCTTGCGATTCCAATAGCGATAGAAAACCCGTTTTGATTCGGGTGCGTCCGGATCTTTCGCTCCTTCGGCAACCCCTTGTATGAGGTCGATACGAGAACCGCCTTCTCCACCACGCATCAGCTCAGCCGTTGACTTCTCGCCGAAGTCGTACCAGAAGTGACCATAGACATCGGACGCGAAGCCTTGCATGTTCATCTGCGGCATATTCGCCAGCAGCGTGAGTTGGTCAACTTTCTCATCCCCATCCAGAACATCGATCACCACAGTCGGGTTACGCGGCTCGGCTCCTTCTTCTTCCGGAACTTCAACCCAGGAGAACTCCTGGCCGTTAACCTGATCGAGCTGCGCGGTCGGGTAATAGGCTTTCACCTGGTACTTGAGCTCCGAACCTTCAATCGGCTGAGGCTCTTGTTCCAGCTGATCTTTCACATCAATAACGGTTGTCTTGCCATCGACGTAAAGAATGGCCTGACCGTTCTCACCGATCGTTCCTTCTTCCGGCACGCATTTGAGAAATGCCTCGGTGGCGGCACGGCTGCCGGCCATATGGAACGTCATGTTACCACCACCACTGCGTTGGCTATCGCCAATGCCGAACTTATACTTCGGCTGCTGCGAAGCCTTGAAAACCGACAGACGAATCGGCACCCACTGCTCGCCAACGGCTTTCATAGTGCCATCTGCAGCTCGCTCGGTCGTCTTGGGCATACTCATCATCAACTGAACCGTAGGCGTATTGTCCCACCAATTGCAGTCGGCATAGTAATCGAGCACTTCCAACTTCACGCCGTCGTGGTTGTACATCACATTGCCAGCGCGATTTCGCATCGAGATGTAGAATACGGGCGTGAACCACCTGGCTAGATCAGGCTCGGCCACCTTCCACTTCGAGAAGCCTTCCCCGTATGCCGACCAATTGAACATGCCTGGCTGAAAGTCGATCATGTGCCGCTGTATTTCGCCGGCCTCGGCAAGCGCCATGGGAATGGCCTTCGCGTCATTGTCGACGCGCAGATCAAAGTAGTACGAATTATCGAACGCAAGCTCGGATGAGTCGTGCTCCCAAACATGAACCTGGGCATCGATCCCCTTCGAGCGGCTGATTGCGCCACTCAACAGCAGCATCAACAAGCCGATATGCGTGATGACAAAGCCGGTCTGATAACGTTTCCAGGGGTAACGAATGGCGGCAGCACAGAAAATATTGACGGCCAACAAGCCATAGATCAAACCGAACCACCACGATTGATAGACGTAGAACTGCACCACGTCGGTGTTGAAGGTGGCTTCGACGAATGTCGCGAAGATCAACGAAATCGCCATCAAACTGATTAGCACAACGGCCAAGCTCAGTGAGGCGGCGAATTCGTAGATATGCAGCAGTAGCCGTACCGGTAGGGGCTGGTCGGGGGAGACAAGTTTCGGTCTTGCCACGAGTTATTCCATAAAGTCAGGAAGCTCGGATTGCGGGGTGAGCAAGGCGGGGTGGAATTAAAACCGAATAGGAAGGATTTCGGTCCTGAGCCACGCCTTAGACACCACGATCGCGGCTTCGTAGTTCTTGCGGATTTGGGGAATTGGAAAGCGGGGCCCAACTCCTGTCGCCAATTGGCTTAATGGTCTAATACAGCAACGACTTACGACTAGGCAGCCGCCTACTGTAACAACACTATCCTTATTATAGCGCCGAAGCCCCGAACGGATACATGGTCTTTGGGAACCCGCAGCCAGAAGTCGCGATAATTGGTGACGATTTTAGGGAGTAGCCGCTCAAGCGGCTTCCCGGCAGCGGTCCCCATCACAAAAAAAGAACCGCGTCTCTCTGGGGGAGGAAACGCGGCTCTTTCGTTATCAAGCTTAGTAATGAATCACTACGAAGGTAGCAGACCCAGAATACCGTCCATCAGCGTGCTTGTGAGGGAATAGGGCTCGCTGAAGCTCCACATATTCCACATCAAGTCCGTCACCATCAGGCCACACACCAAGAGCAGCAGTGCGGTGACGCCAAGACTGAGGACATTCATGAACGAGTAAGGCACTTCGGAAGGAGCTGCTGCCACTGGGGCCGCTGCAGCCATCGTTCCCGTACCGGCCATGACCGAGTCGTCGGCTTCCAGGCCATCGCTTTCACCCAACCCACCGAAATCGCCTCCTTCCAGAGTCGCGCTTCCGAATAGGCCAGATTCCGAGGACATCGAATCCGAGTCCAACGCAATCACTTGCGAGCCGCTATCGTCATCTTCCAGATCGCCTTCGACTGGTGTCAAAAGGAAGTCATCTTCCGCAGCACCACCGGTAAGTGCCTCACCAATCTCGTCATTGTCCGTGCTATCGGCAACGACTTCTTCCGCTTCTTCAGCACTGATCAGTTCGAGGCCACTGTCTCCGGTCGAGAGGGAAAAATCATCGTCATCGGCCTCGGCAATCAAACCTAGCCCGCTGTCGCCGCCGTCATCATCAATCAGGCTAATTTCGCTATCGTCCTTTGACTTGGCCGCGGGTTCTTCGGCCAGACCAAGATCGTCTTCCGAGGCCAACAGATCCATGCTGCTGTCTTCGTCATCTTCGATATCGAGCGTCAGTTCACCGCTGCTATCGTTGTCGTCCATGCCGATGCCGCTGGTACCAAGATCCAGCGACTCATCTTCAAGCCCCAGGCTCAAACCACTGCCGGTTCCTTCCGGATCCGATGGTTCGCCGCCCAAATCGATGTTGGCATCACTGCCTTCTTCGCTAAGCGTCAGTTCATCGTCTTCGAGGCTGAAGCCATCGTCGTCGAGGGGCTTGTTGATCGAAGAACCTTCGAGAATGTCCGAGCCTTCACCCAGGCTCAAGCTGCTCAGACTGGACTCACCAGCAGGATCGACGCTACTGCTCGAAGCGTCGTCTATGCCAATATCGCTATCAAGGCTGAGCGAACTGTCCGAGTCTTGTCCGATGATATGGGACGAACCACTATCGCCACCTTCACCGGTATCGGAAATCAGAATGCTGTCCATCGAACCGGACGAACCTTCATCCGAATCGGTGATACCGCTAAGTTCGAATTCCTGGCTCTCGCTGTCACCTCCACCGAGTCCTTCCTCGGCCAAGATGCCGCGGGCCTTTTCGAGTTCGTCTTCCTTGAACTTCCAGCTCGATCCATCGCGGAATGCACGAACCTTGCCGCGCTCGCGCAGATCTTGAATCGTGTCTTCAGATACGCCTAACTTGGCAGCGAATTCAGAAAGCGGAAGATAGTCGGCCATGATGGCTCCCAAAAGGTTCAACCTAGCGGGAAGCCTAAGACCTCAGACTTCGTCGCTACGATTGGTTGAGCAGTGTACGAATCTCACGTGGGCTTGGCGTGCCCCCGTTGAATTCCTCGATGAGTAAATCCCATTGTAAGTTGCGAACGCTTTTCAGGGAAACTTTCCCCGTACTTCCGTCCACGTGATAAACGGCCATAACCCGGGCTTCCGGATCTACCATGATCACGTGCTGTCCGCCGTCCTCTGTCTTGGCCGCATGGACAATCAGGCCATTGGAGACCGGTAGCCCAACATGCTTCTGGGCCATTGCAGACGGAGTACTGCGGAAAAGTTCAACGCTCAGCGTTACAGCGACCAATACAACGATCGCCGAGAGAAGCGGCTTCCACATAAATCACCTAGATTACGCGATTTACGGAATCGTTCCTCCAAGATTTATTCTAGAAGCCCAATTCCGAGATGCAACTATTTATCTGATGGTTAGTTAGGGAGATTTAACGGGCTGCGACCACCACTTCGGGGGAAGGGATGGAATGAATTACCTGTTTTCGCCCAGCATTCGGGTAGTTTATCAGTGCCTAGAGAACCAACAAACATCGATTTTGCCGCGGGAGAAGCGTGTTGGCGGCTACCCGAAAATTTTTTGGTCAAGAAAGAACATCGGCCGACGGACAAGTCCGTCGGCCGAACATTCATTTCCCCCCCGGGATTTAATTCGACGCGCTATTGCGCGATTGCATTTCAGCAAGTCCGCCTGTGGGCGGTAGTTATCGAAAGCGTTGATTGCCTCGACGGATAAAGTTATCGGCACGCAAGGCATCCCTATTGAAGCTCTTTTGGGGCGAAATTCGAAAAATCTATCGCATTATCGCAACCCTCCGTATCTCCCCAGACTAACAGCCTTCGAAATCGAGTTGCGATTTTGTCTGATTAGTTAGGGGTCGAAATGTCGATTCTAACGATTAACGCGAGTTTCCCTTTTGTTCCGCCCCCTACCCCGGGAAGTGCGGTGCCATCGAGAAGGAGTTCGATTGTGCAAGAGACGGACGCCCCCAAAATTTCTCAGTCCATCGCCGCCAAGCTGGGTTGGCCGATTCTTATCGGTTCGGCTCTGACGGTCTTGTTTTACGGTGCTATCCATTTTGGCATCATCCCCCACCATCCCCTGCTTCGCTACGTCACCGCACACCCGGTCGAGTATGTCGAAGTTGGCATGTTTATGGTGGGTGTCGCTGCCTTGTTATTGAAGGCCGGCCAGTTGATCGGCGAGTTCCGCTCGCTGAGTCACGTCGATTTGCCGCCGCAAGAGAATGGCCGCGATAAGATCGAACAGGCCCCGCTGCTGCTCAATGCCTTACAACAATTGCCGGAGTCATTTCACCCGACACTTTTGTTTCAGCGGCTCTCCAAAGGCTTGCAACATGTTCATGCCAGCCAGACAGCCTCGAATCTACAGGATGAACTGAAATACCTGGCCGATATCGATCAAGAGAAGTGTGAACACGACTATTCAATGGTTCGCATCGTGATCTGGGCCACACCGATGCTGGGCTTCTTGGGTACCGTTATTGGTATCACGCTGGCACTGGGCAACCTATCGCCAGAAGCGCTGGTGAATGAACCCAAGGTCGCGATGGAGAGCCTGCTTCAGGGACTCAGCGTGGCGTTTGATACCACCGCGCTTGCATTAACCCTTTCCATTGGACTGATGTTCGCTCAGTTCGTCCTTGGCCGTGTCGAATCGGAACTGCTGAGCAACGTCGATTCCATGGCGGCTGACGAGTTGACCGCACGATTTGAAACCGAAGGCAGCGCCACCGATCCAAGTGTTCTCGCGGTTAAGAAGATGGCCGAACGAACCATCCAGACCACGCAAGACCTTGTCGTGCGTCAGACAGAGCTCTGGCGAGACACGGTCTCCTCCGCTCATCAACATTGGCAGCGGTTGATCTCCGCCAGCAGCGAACAAATGGAAACGGCACTGCACAATGCCATGACCGAATCGCTCAAAACGCACGCCGACGCCTTCGCGGCTGCCCAGCAGCATACGATTCAGCGTTCGGCCGAACAGCTCAACGGCGTTGTCGATGCTTTGTACCAAGTCAGTTCTTCCATCCATGCTCAGCATGAACAACTGACGGAGCAAGGGACGATCCTACTGAAAGTGGTCGAAGCAACCGGCGAAGTCGCCAACTTGGAACACTCCCTCAATCGCAATCTGGAAACGCTGGCCGGTAAGCAGCACTTTGAAGAGACCGTCCAGAGCCTGGCCGCGACGATTCACCTGCTTAACTCGCGGATGTCCGGCAGCGGACATACTTCGGTTCAACTCGATCGCAAGGACAAAGGTCAAGCCGCGTGAGTCGACGTCGTTCAGCACGACATACGGTCGAGATCTCGCTATTCCCCTTCCTGGCCGTGTTGATCTGCACCATGGGAGCCTTGATTGTGCTCTTCGTGGTGATGGTCCTCCAGGCTCGTACGGAAGCGGTGGCGGTCGATCTACCGGCGCTCTCGGTGCCTGCTCCGGCAGAGCCAGAGCCTCCTGCTCCTGCGCCAGAACCGCAGCCGGTCGAAGACTACACCGAGAAGATGCAGGAGCTCGAGCAACTGCGTCTCACACGACTCAAGCAGTTGGAAGATGCTCGCCTACAGCTTTCTGGCCTGGAAGACCATAGTCACCGCCTGACCGAAAAGATCCGCAAGCTCCGCGGCGACATTGCGGTGCTGGAAGGGGAAACCGAGAACGTCACCGGTAGTGCCGATGACTTTGAGACACAAAAGCAGCGATTGAATCAACAGATTGCTGAGGCTCAGGCAGAACTCGACAAGGTTCGCAAAGAAATCAAGGGACGCAAACCAGCCTATGCTTTGGTTCCTTACGACGGACAGAGCGGAACACGCCGCCAGCCTATCTACATCGAATGCACAGCCGATCGCGTGATCATCCAACCAGAAGGGATCGGTTTGACAGGTACCGATTTCCAGGAACCTCTCGGACCCGGCAATCCATTGGCAGCATCCCTGCGGACCATTCGTGAGTACCGTCAATCGCAAGGCGTGCCAGGACAAGGCAATCCTTACCCGCTGTTGATTGTTCGCCCCGGTGGTGCCGAGTCGTATGCAGCCGCGCGGGAAGCCCTGAACGGCTGGGACGACGAATTCGGCTATGAGCTGGTCGACGAAGATACCGAACTAGCCTATCCGCCTGCCGATCGCTTCTTGGCCAAACGTTTGATTGAAACGGTTGAACTGGCTCGACGTCGCAAGATCGCTCTGATCATGGCTGCTCCGAAGAAGTACGGCCGCGTCGAAGATCAATACCTCGCGGCAACACGCAACGGTGGCTTCCAAGCTGTCGGTAGCGGGGGTGACGAAGAGGCATTTCTCGAGAACCGATTCGTAGAACGTGGCAACGGTACCGGCGAAATGCCGGCCGAAACCTATGGTGGTTCCGGTCAAATGGGAACCGGCCGAGCGACCACTCCGGTTAATGACGCCCAGCAGAGGGCACCTAATCAACAATCGGGTCAAGGCTTTTATCCTCAGCAGGCTCCTCCAGAACAACGTACCGGTGAAGGCAAGCACGGCGCTCAGTATGCTCAGCCAAATGGTCCCGACATGAAGGATGCTTCCGGCGGAACAGGTGGTAACCGCTCGTCTGCCAAGCCGATCGCAGCCACACGAGGCGGCAACTGGGCTTTACCGACGGCAGGACCTCGAAACACGGCGATTACACGGCCGGTCACGCTGGTAGTAAGCGGAGCACAGATGACCTTGGTGCAAGAGCGTGGCGTACTTGGTCCCGCTGAAACGGTCCCTGTAAACGGAGACATGGAAGCGGCGGTCGACAAGCTCGTTCGCTTGATTCATACACGCATCGACAGCTGGGGCATGGCTGGTCGCAACTTCTACTGGAAGCCCATCTTGCAAGTCACCGTCGAGCAAGGCGGCGAGCCTGTGGTAAGCCAGTTGGAAACGCTCTTGTACGGTTCCGGGATCGAGGTGAATCGCAAGTGAGACGTCCGGCCAAAACAACCAGTGCAGACAAGAACGCACCGTCGCTTGATTCATTTCTTGACGTGGTGACTAACCTTGTCGGGATCCTGATCATCCTGATCATGGTGGTCGGTATCACGGCTCGAGATGCGATCGTGGATGCGGCGATCGGCAAAACGGACGAGCCTGTCAAACCTCCGACGCTATCGATTCCTGCACCGGAGCCGGAACTACCCAAGGCACCGCCCAAGCCGCAGGGACCAACGCTGGCCGAAGTGAACAGCATGGCCCAAGATGTGGCCTCGATCCAGCATGAGATCCTCGACGTGCAAGAGCAGGCAAAACTTGCATTCGAAGAACGCAATCAACTGCAATTGTTTTTGACATCCGCGGAAACCACGCTCAACCAAAAGCAGCAAGAGCTTTCCAGCAGTAAACAAGAAGAAGTCGCCCAGCAGCGGGAGCTACTACACACGACTTCACAGCTGGAAGAGTTATACGATCAAATCGAGAGCCTGCGTGACTACCGGCCCGAGGTGAAAGAACTGGCCCACTACCCCACTCCGCTGGCCAAGACCGTCTTTGGTCAGGAAGAACACTTCCGCCTCCGCCATGGACGAATCTCTTACGTTCCGATGGAGCGATTGGTCGAGGCCATGAAGAACGATGCCCGCAGCCACTTGGACCGTGCTCGACGCGATGGAAAAGCGGTCGCTCGCATCGGTCCAATGAACGGCTATGTCATGCAGTACACGCTCGTCAGTCGTTCGTACGAAATGGAAACTTCTCTCGGCACGGCCACGCGTGGCGGTATCGAACTTCAGAGTTTTACCCTGGAACCGGAGACCGAACAGATCGGCTTTCCCATTGACGAAGCTTTGCAACCGGGGTCGCGTTTCCGCGATATTATCGCCTCGCTCGATCCATCGCGGACGACGATCACGATCTGGACCTACCCTGATAGTTATGGCGACTTCCGCAAAGTTCGTGATGATCTGTACGAGATCGGGTTCACGACGGCAGCACGCCCACTGCCGGAAGACTACCCAATCGGTGGGAGCCCGCAAGGTTCTCGCTCGTCTTCGCAATAGCCAGAGACCGATCCGAGCCTGACCTCGCTTGTGTCATGCTCTACAATGAAGTCTTTGCATTGAGACCTCATTTCCTTTTCGCATATGACTCCGACCACGCAGCAACTAAACGACTGGGACAAGCACTACGTCTGGCATGCCTTCACCCAAATGGCCTGCTACGAGCCACTGATCATCGAATCGGCGGAAGGGTGCGAATTAATCGATACTGAGGGGCGCCGCCTGATCGATGGGGTCAGCAGCATGTGGTGCAATGTCCACGGCCATCGGCACCCGACGATTGATGCCGCGATTCAACAGCAACTAGGCAAGGTGGCACATGTCACCAATCTGGGATGCTCGAACAGCACGACCATCCAGTTGGCCAAGCGACTGGCCGACCTGTCGCCGGGAGATTTGGATCACACCTTTTTCTGCAGTGATGGAGCTTCCGCTCTAGAGGTGGCCATCAAGCTGGCCTTTCAATATTGGCATCAGTGTGAGAACCCCAAACCCCAGAAGACATCGTACATTGGGTTTGAGGACGCCTATCATGGCGACACCATCGGTACGATTAGCGTGGGGGGCGTTGATCGCTTCAACGCGGTGTTCAAGCCATTGATGTTTCCCGTTCACCGGCTTCCGATTCCTGATCGTCGTACGCCAACATTCGCGACCAGTTGTCAGCATCATTTGCAGACACTCGAGGAGACGCTGGCAAAACATCACGAATCGATTGCTGCGGTCGTGATCGAACCATTGGTCCTCGGAGCAGCCGGTATGATCATGCAGCCGGAAGGTTACCTCCGAGGCGTACGTCAGCTGACGCGAAAGTACGATGTCCTGATGATTGCCGATGAGGTGGCCGTGGGCATGGGGCGTACTGGTACGATGTTTGCCTGTCAGCAAGAGGATGTCGTTCCGGACATTCTGTGTCTTGGCAAAGGTCTCTCTGGCGGCTACCTTCCCATGAGTGCGGCGATCGCAACCACCGAGATTTGGAATGCCTACCTGGGTGACTATGACGAAGCGAAACAGCTATGCCATGGCCATACGTTTGGTGGCAACCCGTTAAGCGCCGCCGCGGCAATGGCCACACTGGATGTCTTCGAGCAGGAAGATACGCTGGCTCAACTCCCTGATAAGATTCAACGAATTGCTGAGCACCTGAGTCGCCTGATCGAACATCCTCATGTGGGCAACGTCCGACAAATTGGTATGATCGCCGCCATCGAGTTGGTCAAGAACCGAGAGACAGGTGAGCATTTTCCCTGGACGGAGAGACATGGGCACCAGGTTTGTCAATTTGCACTGGATCATGGTCTGTGGATCCGCCCGCTAGGTGACGTGATTGTCATCATGCCTCCCCTGGCTGTTTCCATGGACCAAATTGATACCATGTGCGAAGTGATTGCCCAGGGAATCGACCACGTCACTTTGAATAGAGCGTGTCAGTCATGAATAACTATCGCTACCTTCTGATTCAGATTCGCGATTTTGAAGATCCCATTCGCCGGCAAGAGATTGGCTGTTTTGCCGACGCATTACGTTGCCCCCAAGAGTCGATTACCATCTTCGATCTGCTGTCTACCAGTCTCGACGCTTCGCACCTCGCGGAAGTCGACATGGTAATGATTGGTGGCTCGGGACGTTACAGCGTCACCAGTGACGCCCCGTGGATGCAACGGGCACTCGTCAGTTTGCAGCGACTTCTAGATAGCGGAAAACCTACGTTCGCCTCGTGCTGGGGTTTTCAATCCTTGGCCAGGGCTGCCGGGGGCAAGGTCATTCACGATCTCGAGCACGCCGAACTGGGAACCAGCCTGGTCACATTGACCGAGGCCGGCATGCTTGATCCGATATTCTCGCATCTGCCAGAGAGCTTCGAGGCCTACATGGGGCACGAAGATCGCGTGATTGAGTTGCCGCCCGGAACGACGCTATTGGCCTCGACCGAAAGGGTTGCTCAGCAGGCATTTCGATTTGACGGTCGCCCGATCTACTGCACGCAGTTCCATCCAGAACTCACCCTTCCAACGCTGGTTAGCCGTGTGGAGGCCTACCCGGAGTACTGCGAACGCATCGCTAAAGTTCCTTACCATGTGTTTCGTGGCCAATGCCAAGCGGCCCCTCAATGCGAAACACTTCTGCGACTGTTCCGGGATCATTTTCTTGGTTAGGCCATCGGCCAGGGAAATTAACCAAGTCGCAGGGATCTCTGCATAGACGCATTCTTGGCGTCATCGGATACCGGAATAACGGGCACAACCGTTACTATCGCTGTAGCCTACCTACGGTTAGCCTCAACCCGAATCCGGAATCGCGTGTTGCGTGTTCTCCTGACCTAAGCTTTTGCTCAGACCGGAGTCCGCGTTGAATCCGGTTGGGGCAGGTTTTGATCGGAATTTCATACCATGAACGACAACTCACAACAGGCAGTGAAGGAAGGCACCGAACCGGGCGAAGTATCGCGTCCAGGTCGATCCATTCTTCCCGTGGTTGTCAGTATTTGGGTAGCGTTAATCGCATCTGCATTTATCTCTCTGCTGGCGTACCATAACATGCCGGGCGAAAGGAGCGACCACTCGCTAATCTGGCCGGTCAACGATTCCATCAAGCTCGATACCCAGCGTGCCAATCTCCTGGTATTTATTCATCCGCAATGCCCGTGCTCGGTCGCGACCCTCAACGAACTTACCCGCATTCAATCGATCTGCGGTGCTCGCCTGAATACTCAGATTGTGTTTTATTCGCCGCTGGGAATGCAGTGGGAAGACACGAGTAAAGTTCGCCAGGCGTTGGCTATCCCCAACGTGCATATCACCAATGACGCCAATGGACAACTTGCACAGCGTTTCGGCGCGCTCACGTCCGGACATGCACTACTATATTCACCCGACGGAAGAAGGATCTTCAGCGGCGGCATTACACCTGCGCGAGGGCACGAAGGAGAAAACCTCGGCCGTAGTTCGATCATTCGATACATCCTTAATGGAGAATCCACCTGCGATAAGACGAACGTTTTTGGGTGCCCAATATTCGATTCGCCATCCGAGGTAGCGGTCAACAGCGGAGGGTCAGAATATGACGCTAAGTGAAGATCGCCCCATTAATGACCGCGCCCGAGAGCTGCTAGACGAACATCGCGATTCGATCTATCGACGCACTGATCATATGTTTGCGTGGCTCATGTTTTTCCAGTGGATCGCAGGAATCGGGATCGCGATGTGGGTCTCGCCATACGCCTGGGCTGGTCGTACGCAGTATGTTCATCCGCACATCTGGTCAGCCCTTATCGTTGGTGGATTGATTTGTAGCTTGCCGATTCTGTTGGCAAAGTACTACCCTGGCAGGGCCATTACCCGGCAGACCATCGCCGTCGGCCAAGCGCTTGCATCCGCGCTACTGATTCACCTGATGGGTGGGCGGATCGAAGCCCACTTCCATATTTTTGGTTCGTTGGCTTTCCTGGCTTTCTATCGTGATTGGAAAGTCTTGGTGACCGCGTCGCTTGTTATCGCTGTGGATCACGTGGCACGTGGTTTACTGTGGCCTGAATCGATCTACGGCATCTCGATCTTTGGCTGGCAACGCTCAGTAGAGCACGCTGGCTGGGTGATCTTCGAAGACATCTTCCTGATTTACTCGACCTGGATCAGTCGCCGCGAAATGACCGTCATCGCCAATCGTCGCGCTGAAATGGAGAAAATGCAGGCCGAAGTCGAACGAGAAGTGACGGAACGAACACGCGAGATTGAACTGCAACGCTTGGTCCTGCAAGAGTCACACGAGCGACTTGAACGTCAGACAGAAGAGCTCCGTAAGGCCATCGAAGCCAGCGAAGGCGCGAACCACGCCAAGAGCGCTTTCCTAGCCAATATGAGCCACGAAATCCGCACACCACTCACGGCAATCCTTGGGTTCGCCGATGTGCTGTTGGAAACGGGCGATATTTACAAGGCCCCCGTCGAACGAGTCGAAGCCATCGAAACGATTCGCCGAAACGGATCGCACCTGATCTCGCTCATCAATGACTTGCTGGACTTCTCGAAAATTGAAGCCGGTAAGTTCCAGGTCGAAAATCTGCCTTGCTCGCTGCACCGTCTGATCGCGGACATTCGCCAGTTGATGCAAGTTCGTGCTGAAGAGAAGAAGCTGAATATTCAAGTCGAGTACGACGGTCCTATCCCCGAAATGATTTTGACCGACCCGACACGTCTGCGGCAGATCCTGATGAACCTACTGAGCAACGCGATCAAGTTTACGCACGAAGGTAGCGTGAACATGAAAGTCGCTCTGGTCGGCAAGGCCGCCAATCGTAAAATCCAGATCGATGTGAGCGACACCGGCATCGGTATCTCGGATGAAATGTGCGACAAGCTGTTCCAACCGTTCACCCAAGGCGATGGATCAATGTCGCGTCGTTTCGGTGGAACAGGCCTGGGGCTTACCATCAGCAAGCGATTCGCAGGGCTGCTGGGTGGTGACCTGACGATTCTCGAAACATCCCATAAAGGGACGACCTTTCGACTCGTTATCGACCCAGGCCCGCTGCACAACGTCAACTTTCAAGAGCCAGAAACGACGGCTTCGGTCCCTGATCTGGAAAAGAGCAAACCAAGCGATACCAAGAACGTACTGCGTGACCTGAAGATTTTGCTCGTCGAAGATGGTCCTGATAATCAACGATTGATCTCGTTCCTGCTGAAAAAGGCAGGGGCAGAAGTCGACATGGCTGAGAACGGCGAACTTGGCTATCAAAAGGCCACTGCTGCCAGCGGAGCGGGAAGCCCGTTCGATGTCATCCTGATGGACATGCAGATGCCGATTATGGATGGCTATACGGCCTCGACGAAATTGCGATCCGACGGTTATAACGGCCCGATCATTGCTTTGACTGCTCATGCGATGGCCGAAGATCGCAACCGCTGTATCGAAGCTGGCTGCACCGACTATACGACGAAGCCGGTCGATCGTGCCAAGCTCATCGAGCTGATCCGCTTCCATGCCGAAGCGGCATCCGTCTAGCTCGCACGATTTCGCCGAGCCAGGAAGTAGGCGACCGGCAAACCGAGCAGGATCGTCAACAGGCTGAGTATCGTTGTTGGCAGCCTAGGTTCGTCGAGCTGAAGTCCTTGCACGTCTTGCATCAGCCCGGACGCAACGATCCATCCCATCAGGACCAGGTACAAAATCGGCGGTAACGGATACAGCGGCAAACGATACGGATGCGGGAGGTTCTCTCGATTTCTCAGCGGGAAGATACTCGCGACCACGAGTCCTGAAATCACCGCCAGCCCGATCGCCGTATAGTTCAGAATGTCTAAGAAGGGACCGGACCAAACCATTCCGATCGCGATCAAACCTTGAACGACAATTGCGGCGATAGGTGTCTGGCGACGGTCGTGCAGCTTGGCAGCGAAACGCGGAAATGCCCCATCGTTGGCCATCGCAAACGCGATGCGTGGCCCAGAGAGCATGTAGGCACTGACCGATGCCAACATTCCGAGACCGAGCAAAATGGAAACGACGTCGGCGACCTGGGTACCGAAAAGCTTTTTCGCCGCCAACTGAGCCACCGGGATGACCTCGGGAATACTCAACTGTGTCATCTCCTGAGGATCCAGGGCAAACACATACGTCAGGTTCACCAGCAGATAAAGCCCCATCACCGATGCACACCCCGCGATCAAGCTGCGCGGCAAGAGTCGCTCCGGATCACGGACTTCGCCAGCAACATAGGCAGCCGCATTCCAGCCTGTGTACGCGTAACTGACATAGATCAAACCAATCCCCAGGGTAAAAAACTCTTGAGAATCCGGCACATGGCTGTCCGCAAAGTGCCCCCAGTCTCCATCGCCGAAACTCAAACCAATCACGACCAAGCCCACCAACAGGCAGATCTTCACCAGCGTTGAGAGAACCTGTAGGCCACTGCTCTCGCGATGACCTAGGCAATGAATCGTCATCAATACGCCGACGAAAAGCGTAGCCAGCATCGGTTCCAGATAGGGCTGTGTTGATCCAAACTCGAAATACTCCGTCATCGGAATCGACAGGTAGTTTGCCGATAGACGTGCCACGACCGCTGTCGGAGCAGCAAAGCCTAAGACGAACGTTGCCCAGCCAACGACAATACCTGCCTCACGGCCGAAGGCTTCTCGAACGAAAAGGTAATCACTACCTGCCCTGGGAAGCATGGTGGCCAGTTCTGCGATGGTTACTGTTCCACACAAGGCGAGAATCCCGCCGAGCGTCCAGATCACCATCAGCCCGCCGGGGTTGGCCGTATCATGAAGGGTGAACCCGGAGGAAGTAAGAATCCCGGCTCCAACCATACTAGCGACCACTAGAAAGTACGCCGCCCAGAAACCAAATTTCCGAGGCTGATGGTCGGGACCAGCAAGCTCATTGGACGAGGACGAATCGGACGCCCCTTGCGACTCAGGCGGTTCGACAGGGTTGTGCGTCATACGTAGAACTCTTTGACACTTGAGAAAGGACGCACCTTGGCCTGACTACCACTTGATGGTGACTTCGTCGTTAACTTTCAGCCCGAGGAACTTCGCGGCACTGTCACCAATGAGCGATAACTCCAGGCAACCACTCCCGCCAAGAATCGCGACGTATGTCATCTCAGGCTGGTCGTGATCGGCCGGATAGATACCCAGTGTCGTGTGACCACCACACTCGATGGAAGTCCGATCATCTTGAGGGACATCGGCCAATTGATCATGAGCCAAGTCGGTAATGGCGTCTCCCGTTTCCGAGATGGATACGACTTTTCCGGAGATGCGACTCGGCACGTTGACCTGTTCCTGGTGCGGGGATGAGAAGGAATCTTGCGAGCGATTCTAGCTATCTTAGCCCTTTTCGCCAAGCATCTTGTGATTCCTAAGGGTAGATAACCATCCAATCAAGTGTTTACACGCACGATCTTAACCGCATTTCCCGCCTCAATCCCATACTTTTGGGCGGCATTGCCCTGGACGACCGCGCACTCGAGTTGGCCAGAAGAGCCCATCAGTGCCACCGGGGTTCCTGGCTCACGCTCACCATACGTCGAGACGATACCGTCCGCCGAAAACGAATCTGACTCGATTCGCAACTGCCACCGATCCCAGTCTTCCGGGATGTCGTCAGCAAAGATGTTTGTCACGTAGTTGCCGAATGAATCGGCGTAGATGAACTGCCCGTGGATCTCGTTCCCTTTTCTTTGGGCAAAGATCCTGGCTTTCGCTTCCTCAGGGACCGATGGTGGGTCAACGGCATCGCCGAGACTTTCCAGAGGAATACCGCGAACCAAGTGTGCGGCCACCGGGACCATGATGTCGCGGCCGTGGAAAGTGTGGGAACGACGCGGCCCGAAATAGACTTCGTTGTTCAGTTCAATGGCAGCCGCGACATGATACCGGGACGCGATGACATCGAACAACCCATTGTCAGGCCCAATCACAGCCTGACCATGAATGATCGCGGCAAGAATCTTGCGCTGGGTGCCGACTCCGGGATCGACCACGCAAACATGCACCGTCCCTTCTGGGAACGCTTCCAAGGCGCGAAGCAAGGTCCAACTGGCCTGCTTCACATCTTGCGGAGGGATGGCATGCGTAACGTCAACGATCATCGCATCGCGAGCAATCTGGTGCGCCGCGACTTTCATTTCAGCGACATAGAACGAGTCGGCCTGAAAGTCGGTCGTGAGAGCGATGATTCCGCCAGGAGTGAACATGGTGCAGCCTGAAACGAATCTAAGCGTCTCAAGTAGACGCTACATATGCTTCACCAACTCCAAGCACTTCGCGCGGAACGTGCCGGGGTCGATGTTGGGGTTCTTCTTCTTGGCCTGACCGATAAGCGCGCCAACCGCCTTTTGCACGCCGTTCTTCAGGTCTTCGACGGCCTTGGGATTAGCTTCCAGGATCTCTTTGGCCAGGTCATCGATCTCGGAGTCATCGACCTTTTCGATGCCCATCTCCTTCATGATCGCCGAGGCGTCTTTGTCGCTGTCGAGCATCTGGGTAAAGACATCCTTCGCCCGGGTCGTATCGATCTCTTTGTTCATGATCGCTTTGAGCAAGCCGGCGAGCCGTTCGACCGAGATCGGGAACTGTTCGAATTCTAGATCACGTTCTTTCAGTACCCGCAGCACATCCTGCTGAACCCAGTTGCTGGACATCTTGGCGTCGCCCGTTTTGAGGGCCAACTCCTCGAAGTACTTCACAGCCACGATGCCCTGATTGACGATCACGTCGGCATCGTAGGAGGGAATACCAAAGCCATCATGCAGACGCTCGCGGATCGCCATTGGAAGCTCGCACAGCGACTGCTGAACGGCTTCAACCTCTTCCTCTGTGGTAATTACCGGGGCAAGGTCGGGATCGGGGAAGTAGCGGTAATCGCTCGAATCTTCCTTCTCTCGTTGGGGCCGTGTCACCTGGGCCTGATCGTCCCAGCCACGGGTAGTCTTTGCGGCGTCCTTGATGGTCTTGCCGGTTTCCTTCCACACTTCGTACTGTCGAGTCACCTCGTACGCGAGGGCACGCTCGACAGCGCGGAAGCTGTTCATGTTCTTGATTTCGACGATCGGCGTTGCGATCTTGTGCGGGTCGTCAGACTTGATATGCAAGTTGACGTTGGCATCGACGCGGAGGCTGCCTTCCTGCATGTTACAGTCCGAAACGCCGAGGTAGGTCAGAATCAGCTTTAGCTCGTTCAGGTAGGCCTTCGCTTCCAAGGGCGAACGCATGTCAGGCTCGCTCACGATTTCCAACAGCGGAGTGCCCGTACGATTCAAGTCGATCCGCGTGTCGGCCTTACCGGCGGCTTCGTCGTGCATCGACTTGCCGGCGTCTTCTTCCAAGTGAGCCCGAATGATACCGACCTTCTTGGCTTCAAACTGCTCTTTCGGATCACTAATCCAGAGGTAACCATCCTCCGACATCGGCAGATCGAACTGGCTGATCTGGTACCCCTTGGGAAGGTCGGGGTAGTAATAGTTCTTGCGGTCCCACTTCGTGAAGCGAGGTACGTTCAGATTCAACGCACAGGCCGTCTTCAGACCCAGCTGAAACGCATCACGGTTCATCACTGGCAGCGACCCTGGCATGCCGAGACAAACGGGGCAAGTCTGCGTGTTGGGCGAAGCCCCAAACTTTGTGCTACAGCGACAGAACAGCTTGGTCTCGGTTGCCAGCTGCACGTGAACTTCCAGCCCGATAATGATTTCGTAATCGTCGCTCATGACTTTTCCTGGTCGGTCTATCCATGGGTTCGCCAAGCAAACCCAGTCCTTCCTATATCCCCGTCGAGAGTCTTCATTCAGGGCATAAGCCCTTTGTTGTTGCGTCCTACAAGCTTGGCGTCTTCGCGTGCCAGTCGGTTTCCTTCTGGAACATGTAGGCGGCTCGCAGTAGGCGATCTTCTTCCAAGGCCGGAGCCTGCATGTGCAGACCAACTGGGAGTCCGCCGCTGGTCATTCCACACGGAATCGACATCGCCGGAATGCCCGCGAGGTTGGCGGTCACCGTGTACAAGTCTTCCAGGTACATGGCCAGCGGGTCGTTGGTCTTGGAGCCGGCAGCAAACGCCGGATTCGGCGCCGTTGGGCCCACGATCAAGTCGACGGCCTTGAATGCCTTGTCGTAGTCTTCACGAATCAAACGACGAACCTTCAATGCCTTGAGGTAGAAAGCGTCGTAATACCCGGCACTGAGCGTGTAGGTACCCAGCATGATTCGCCGCTTTACTTCCGGCCCGAACCCTTCAGCCCGACTCTGGCGATACATCCGAATCAACGGCGTATCCATCTTCCGGAGGCCCTCTTTATCATTAGCGGCCTCTAAGGCTTCTGCTTCCTTTTGCAACTCTTCCAGCATCGTCGCTTCATCGCAACGATGGCCGTAATGGGCACCGTCGAAGCGGGCCAGGTTACTCGAGGCTTCACTCGGGGCAATGATGTAGTAAGTCGCGATACCGTACTTGTTATGCGGCAGCGAAATATCGACGACCTTGGCGCCAAGCTTTTCATAAACAGCGACGGCTTCGCGTACAGCTTTCTCGACTTCACCATCGAGACCTTCGCCGAAGTGTTCTTTCACCAAGCCAATGCGAAGACCTTCCAGAGGCTGATCGACCGACTTGCTGAACAACGGACAGGCAACAGCCGCTGAAGTCGAATCCTGCGGATCATGACCACTGATCGCTTCGAGGAACAATGCGGTATCTTCCGCCGTGCGTGCCATCGGACCGATCTGGTCCAAGCTACTGGTAAAAGCGATCAGGCCAAAACGGCTAACGCGGCCGTAGGTTGGCTTCAGCCCGACAACACCGCAGAACGACGCTGGCTGGCGAATCGAGCCACCCGTATCGGTACCGATTGAAAGGGGGACCATCTGAGCTGCCAGGCAGGCAGCCGCGCCACCGGACGAACCACCAGGCACCAGATCAGTATTCCACGGATTGCGTGTCTTACCGAGGGCCGAGTTTTCGGTGGAACCACCCATGGCGAACTCATCCATGTTGGTCTTACCGATGATCACGGCGTCGGCCGCTTCCAGCTTCTTGATGACCGTGCTGCTGTACGGCGGAACGAAGTTCTCGAGCATCTTGGAAGCGCACGTGGTGACTTCTCCCTCGGTGCACAGCAGGTCCTTTACCGCGACCGGAACACCAGCGAGCACGCCCAGTTCTTCACCGGCCTTACGCTTGCGGTCGACTTCGGCAGCTTTGGCCAACGCCTTTTCGTCCATCACCTTCAGAAACGCACCCACGGAGCCATCATGCTCACGAATTCGATCGAGACAGGCCTGGGTTACCTCGACCGAGGTCAGTTCGCCTGATTCAAGCTGAGACAACAACTGGGTGGCGGACGCTTCGTACAAAGCCATCGTGCGTTTTGCCTTTTCTTTCCGTCAGTGGTGCGGACGAGCCGCGTTATCCAAGCGGGCCACTGGCTAGACCAGTGCCGCATAAGCAGTTAAGTCTGCAAACAGCCTATGATGCCGGAATTCGCGGCAGTTGACTAGTCGTCGTAAGGGGCAATCAAGCAGAGAAGTTGGACCGAATATCCAACAAGAAGGTGACCATTCGATCAGACGCAGCACCGAGGTGCACACCGATATCGAGGGCCATAATTTAGGCACAGTCAATTTCGTTACAGTTGCCTAGTCGCCCAAAACAGCAGGAACACGGAAGCATTCGTCGTCCCGCTTGGGGGCGTTGGCCAAGGCAGCTTCGCGTGGCAGCGACTGGTGCACGGCGTCTTCGGCAAAGATATTGTGCTGCTCGACCGCGTGAGCCATCGGCTCGACGTCGTCGGTATTGACCTCTTCAAGAAGCTCGACGTAGCTGACGATCTGGCTCATCTGCTCGGTCATTGTCGAGAGTTCTTCCTCCGACAGACGCAAACGAGCCAGCAGCGAAACCTTTTCGACTTCTTCACGGGTCAGCGAGGACATCGAACTTCTCCAGAGTTAGCTCTTAAGAGAACCCCTCGCTTCAGCACTTTCCGCTCGGGAGCGAAGGGCAGCTAAAAGCGAGGACACAGCAGGCCTTAGCGGCCGCGTTCTTCCGAAGGCAGCTTGAAGGGGCGGTGACGCACAACCTTCTTGACGTACCCGCTACGGATGCACTGGGTGCAAACCTTCAGCTTCTTGTGTTCGCCGTTGGGCATAACAGCTTTGGCGGTCTGCAAGTTCGGCTTGAACTTACGACGCGTGATGCCCGTGATCTTGGTACCGACACCGCCCAGGTACTTCGCCTTACCGCGGAGGGTAACCTTATTGCCCATGCTGTGGCCCTTGCCACAAATTTCACACACGTTGGCCATTGCCAGCGACTCCTAGACGGTCGTCCAATGCTTGATACGAAACGGACCAGTTTACCGAGATGTGATCTGGCCCGCAAGGTGCTGAGAAAAATGAACCGAGCTATTCTGGCATCGGATATTTACGGCAAACTTCCAGGATTTCCTCGAGTACCAGGCCGTTGGTACCAATGCCGTCACCGCTGTAGATGGTCGATTCGCCAGTCCAACTGGTGAACGTACCGCCAGCTTCTTCCATGATCGGCTGCAGAGCGGCCGCGTCCCAGATACTCATCATGGGGTCGATCATGCAGACAGCACGCCCCGTGGCGACCAGCATGTAGCCATAACAATCGCCCCAAGTCCTGGTCACGAAAGACCTTTCCTCGAGTTCAAGGAAGCCTTGCGTAGCGTTACGCTTGTTGAACGTACTCACCTGACTGGTCACCATGACCCCGTCGGCAAGCTTAGGGGTTTTGTTGACCTGGGCACGAATCGGGTCGTGATGAGGACGTTCGTACCACGACCCCTGACCCTCGGCGGCCGAGATCATTTCGTCCAGCCCGGGAATATAAACAACGCCCAGGCGGGACTTTCCGTCCTTTTCGACACCGATCATGGTCCCAAAAAGCGGGACCCCAGCGATGAAAGCTTTGGTACCGTCGATGGGATCGACGATCCAGTTGTATCCGGTCGAGCCTTCCTCGCTGCCGAATTCCTCACCAATGATTCCATCGTCCGGGAATTCTTCCTTAAGCCCTTTGCGGATAATCTTTTCCGCATTCTGGTCGGCTACCGTGACCGGGGAAGCATCTTCCTTCTTTTCAAAAGAAAGATCCGCACGCTGGAAGTGCTCCAACGTGCTTTTCCCGGCCAGTCGAGCCAAACGACGTGCTGTTTCCAAACGCTTTTCGAGATCGTTGTGTGAGTTGTTCATGGACATGAGAATAGAATGGTAAAGCACAGGGAACAAGCCCCCGAAACAGCTTCACCAAACGATAACATCCCTGGACCGCTCACACGCAATATCAAGCCGAATGGACACGTGTCGCCGCTTCAGGCACGGCTCCGCTCAATGCTCGCGTATGACTCGGCGTGAGCGACGCTTCAGCATCGGATGAATCTTCATCCGCTGCTTCGGAAGCTGGTGCCTGAATCAGCTGCGAGATCTTGATCGATTCCAACTGCTTGCGTGCAGTCGCGGTGACCTCTTGAAGAGCCTTTTGCAGGTTTTGCTGCGTGAAGTCCTCTGGGTCAGCCGGAAGCGGCAACTTCGAGTCCAACGGGCCTTCAATCGCCTCGATGACATCGAGGAGTGAGATCTCGTCAGGGGATCGAATCAACATGTATCCCCCATCGACACCACGTGTGCTACGCAGCACTCCGTGATTCACCAAACTGCGGAGGACCTGAAGCAAAAAGCGTTCTGGCATGTCCCCTTTGGATGCAATTTGACTGCATGGAACTGGTGTGTCTGAATCGGACACGGCTAACTGCATGGTCGCCTGTAAAGCATAGGCGACAGTTCGCGAAAGTTTCATTCCACTGCCCTCTTGAAAGATGGAACGACTTTAGTTCGGACGCATCGTGAATTATCGCTTCGATCGAAGCTGGCCGAAGTTCACCTTGTGCGTCATTAATTTCCCCGATAACCAACGAACTAACGCGACGCGACGTGCTCTGAGATCTCCTTCCCCACTAGCAGCTCAGATAAATGGATGAAAACGATGAAGCTTGTGCAACTGGCAGAGGCGAATAAGCCCCAAACACAAAAATTCATCAGTTCGTCAATGTTATTGCTTACACCCCACATGCGGTAAAAATCGAAGATACACCCAAATCATAGGGGTTTCAATAGAAAAGGCAGATTAAAGGAGTAATTTCAATAGAATTCCTGGCGACTCCCCCAAGCAACTGCTATTCATGCCCCCCTGGGATCGCGTTAAGGGACGTCACATCAACATTGCTGCACTTTTTCGACATCGCTCGCTGAGCGGAGTCTCAGCAGGACGCATAGGAATCGGCAGTTTTCGCTAAGTAAACAGAAGAAAGCGTGCGTCTTACGTGGTAATTAAGCAGGATCACTAGTCGCTTCATCGTCTTTGGATGCAGTACTAGCGAAAACGGAGTGCCATAGCATTAAGATTGCGCCACAGACCAACAGGGCATCCGCGATATTGAAGTTTGGCCAAACGTATTGTTCGTTGTAACGAAACAGAATGAAGTCACGCACCGCCGGCTGGCCCCAGATGCCCAGGCGGTCGTAGAGATTTCCGAAGATACCGCCGGTGATTAATCCCAGGGCTGTCGTCAGGATCGCGTCATGGGCAGCTTTGGCAATGAAAAGCCAATAGAGAATCCCCAGAGCAGCAACGACCGAGAAAACGGCAAATACCGAGGTATACCCTTGTCCCAGCCCAAACAGTGCCCCTTCATTGAGTGATGTTTGAAACCCGACATAGGGTTCGATGAACCAGTAGTAGCGGTTCTGCCCTGGCATGCCCAACCAAGCAAAGACAGCCGACTTGCTCCACAAGTCGATGCCGCATCCCAAAACGGCCAACGTAAAGAAAAGTACGTAACGGCTAACGGGAACAGCACCCTGGCTATCCGCGGCTTTCTTTGTCTCGCTCGCTGGCACAGTCGATACAGTAGTGGGTGAAGGGGATGGCATTGAGTCGCGACTTTTTAATGCGTTGTCCACACTCGACGCAAGCACCATACTCGCCTGATTCAATTCTGGCCAGGGCAGAATCGATCTCCGCCAAGGTCACCTGCTCCGCCGCCAAAAGATTTAACGAGAACTCCTGCTCGTAATTGTCCGACCCAATATCTGCCATGTGAATCGGCATTTTCGAGAGATCGCCGGCAGCATCACTTCGGGTGCGTTTCAGAGCGGAATCGGCAAGATAATTCGTGTCGCCGACCATGCGGGCGCGCAATAGCTTTAGCTTCTCGTGATAAGGTTCAGCCTCACTCCTGGAGTAGGCTCCTTTGCTACTGCGTGTACTTCCCATGATTCGCCTCGCTTTAATGGGCCCATCGTCGCCAAAATTGCCTAGGCAATGGGCAGAATCTCTAGTTTACGGGTTCCATTCCAAAATGGTCAAACTTAATCCCCTGAATTTATGGGTTTCACGCTCACTTTGAGTGGCATGCTAACGCTGGCAGTCGTGATTTGACAGACATTTTGGCAGTAGCGAATGCCTGATTGATTGCTTTGCGAAGTTTTCCACGCGAACCGTTCTTTTCTAATGACACTCCCCTCCGGTAGAATCGCTACCGTGTTCTAAACTCAAGGGAGCACAAACAATTCGGGCAAACTGCGGCGCGGCGACGCGTCTCCCGTGACCACCTAAAACCCTTTGACAACAAGCAATTCAAAGCGTGACCACGACTCCTGCTGCCTTTCAGCGCTGCATCTCGCCCGAGTGCGGCCAGACGTACGATTTATCCCAAGTTCTCGTTGCCTGTCCTGAGTGCGGCGATTTACTCGATATCGCCTACGATTGGGATCGTTGCGCTCCCCCACAAACGTGGAAAGATATCGAAGCGAACTGGGCCAAGCGAATCAATCCGCTTAACTTCAGCGGCGTCTGGCGTTTTCGTTCACTCTTCCCTTACGCCGCCGACGAGCAGATCGTCACCCTCGGCGAAGGTCAAACGCTGCTGCAACAGACCGACCACGTCGGCAAATTCGTCGGGCTCGATCCTGGCAAGCTGCATCTGCAGTACGAAGGGATGAACCCCAGCGGTAGCTTCAAAGACAACGGCATGACCGCCGCGTTCACGCATGCTCGGATGGTCGGTGCCAAGCGTGCTGCCTGTGCTTCGACCGGTAACACCAGCGCATCGCTGGCCATGTACTGTAGCGTGACCCGCTTGATGAAGGCCGTCATCTTCATCGGTAGTGGAAAGATCTCGTACGGCAAGCTTTCCCAGGCACTCGACTATGGTGCGCTGACGCTGCAAATTGCTGGCGACTTCGACGACGCAATGGCCCGCGTAAAGGAAGTCAGCAAAGACATGGGCATCTACCTGGTCAACAGCGTGAACCCCTTCCGTCTGGAAGGTCAGAAGTCGGTCATGTTCCGCGTGCTGGAAGCTCTGCAATGGGAACCGCCAGATTGGATCGTCGTCCCCGGTGGTAACCTCGGCAACAGCAGCGCGTTTGGCAAAGCCTTTGCTGAACTAAAAGAGCTGGGACTGATCAGCCGCATCCCACGCTTGGCCGTCATTAACGCCAGCGGAGCCGATACGCTCGATCAACTGTATAACAATCACGACGTTCGCTGGAACGAGGGCCACTACCCACGCGAGATTATCGGCGACTATTACAAGAAGATGGACGAAGAACAGCGTAAAGCTTCGACGCTGGCTAGTGCTATCGAGATCAATCGCCCGGTCAACTTGCACAAATGCCTGCGGGCACTCAACGATTGCGACGGTGTCGTGCGTCAAGTTTCTGATCAAGAGATCATGGACGCTAAGAGCCAGGTCGGTGCAGGTGGCATGGGCTGCGAACCAGCCAGTGCCGCGAGTGTTGCCGGCGCGAAGATCCTCCGTGAACAAGGGATCATCGCCCCCAGCGACCGCGTCGTCTGCATCCTGACCGGTCACTTGCTGAAAGACCCCACCGCCACGGTCGCTTATCACACGACCGACCAGGAGAATTTCAACAAAGTTCTCGGCAGCCGTGGCGTCAAACGAGCCACGTTCGCCAACCGAGCTGTCGCCGTGAAGAACGACATGGACGACATCGTTCAGGCCATTCAGCTTTACGGCTAAGCCAACAGAACGACAAAGGTGCCATGCCCACGTCTGAGTGGGCATGTGTTCGATAGAGTTCCTCGATCATGCTCACACTAACGAGAGCATGACGCATTTCTACCGCTAATCGACAACCAAGCGAAAGTTATCATCATGGCCACACGAATCGCCATCAACGGAGCCGCAGGTCGCATGGGGCAACGCCTGGTCGCCTTGGGGCATGCAGACAAGGACCTCGATATCGTGGCCTGCTTCGAGTACAGCGGCCATGCGAAGTTCGGCCAAGATGCCGGTGTTGTCGCCGGTATTGGCGAGCTCGATGTTGTCCTGGCAGAGGAAACATCGGCTGAGTACGAAGCGATCATCGACTTCTCGGTTCCGGCAGGTGCTCATGCCGCCGTCGAGCGAGCTGTCAACGCGAAGGCTGCGCTCGTGATGGCAACCACCGGATTGGAAGAAGAGCACCAAGCCAAGATTCGAGAAGCGGCTAATGTAATCCCGGTCGTCTGGGCACCCAGCATGAGCACGACGGTCAACCTGACCATGAAGCTGTGCGAAATCGCCGCGGAAGCCTTGAAAGATATCCCAGGCGGAGCCGATGTCGAAGTCCTCGAGCGTCATCATCGCTTCAAGGAAGACAGCCCCAGCGGTACGGCTCTGCGTTTCGGGGAACTGATCGCCAACAAGATGGGCATCACCAACCACGTTCATGGTCGCGAAGGTCGTCCTGGTGCCCGTCCGCATGATGAAATCGCCTACCACGCGATCCGCACCGGCGACAACCCAGGCGAACATACGATCATCTTCGGCCTGCTTGGTGAAACCATCGAAATGACCGTCCGAGCCAGCAACCGCGACTGCTACGCCACTGGTGCCCTGCAAGCTGCCAAATTTGCTGCCGGAAAGAAGCCAGGGCTGTACAACATGAATGACGTCTTGGGCCTGTAATCGCCGGGGCAAATCAATTGGCATAGACGTTGCAGTGTTCTTCTCTTGAACAAAGAAACAAGAGGAGAACAATCATGACCAAGCCCACATCAAAAGCGATCGCGAAGACAATTCTCAATACGCACGGCGAAACATATGCCCATCAGGCAGGCATTCGCTTGCGTGATGCTCCGGCACCATTGTTTCAGCTACTCTGTGAATCGCTACTGCTGAGTTCTCGGATTGAAGCCGATCAGGCTGTCCAGGCGACAACGGCACTTAAGCAGGCCGATCTCACCACGCCTCGTAAAATGGTCGAAGCATCGTGGCAGAAGCGAGTCGACGTGATCGCCAAACATGGCCACCGGCGTTTCGATAGCCGAGGCTCAAAGCAACTGGGACAGACGGCCGATCTCGTGCTTAAACGTTATTATGGCGACCTCCGCCAACTACGCGCTGAAGCTCATCATGATGTGGCCCAAGAGAGACGACTGCTCGAGCAATTCAAAGGGGTCGGATCGACCGGGGCTGAGATCTTCCTACGCGAAGTCCAAGGCCTCTGGGGTGAACTCTACCCATTCGCCGATGCGAAAGTGACCAGTGCGGCCAAGAAGCTCGAACTACCCAGCGATCCCCAGCGACTTGCACGACTCGTGCCTCGTAGCGACTTTCCGCGACTGGTCACAGGGATCCTTCGCATCGACCTGACAAAACAGCATGGCGAAGTCTTAGCCCAGGCTGTCTAGCACAAATGGCACGCTGGGCTTGTCAGAAAAAAAGCCCAGCTTGCCCCTCGTTTTAATAATTCGCCCCCAAAGGAAAGGGGACCATTTCCCCTTCCTTTCGTCTATACTTGTGCTCCTACCTCATCCACAAACCCTCACCCAATCCCCCTACCGTTATCTGGGAGCACACCATGAAACGTCTCTTTCACCGCGCTGCATTTTTGAGCCTGGCCTTGGCCGGAGCCCTGTTTGTTGTCTCAGCTCACGCTGCCAAACCCAAGCCGCCAGAAGGCTTCAAAGCCTTGTTCAATGGCAAAGATCTTAAGGGTTGGCATGGCTTGAACCCTCACCAGTCGGCTAAGCTGACCGGCGAACAGAAAGAAGAGAACCACAAGAAGCAGCGTGCTGAATTCGCGGATCACTGGTCGGTCGAAAATGGGGAACTGGTCAACGATGGTCACGGCCCCTACGCCACCACCGACAAAGACTACGGCGACATCGAACTTCTGATCGACTACAAGACCGTGCCGAAGGCGGATAGCGGCATCTACCTGCGAGGCACGCCTCAGGTGCAAATCTGGGACGTCACGACGCCTTACAATCCCAAGCAGCCCCACATTAAACGCCATCTAGGCTCGGGTAGCTTGTGGAACAACGCCGTCGATGCCCCGGGACGCGATCCATTGGTGCTGGCCGATCGCCCGTTTGGCGAGTGGAACGAAGTACGCATTCGTCAAATCGAAGACGTTACCTGGGTTTGGTTGAACGATAAGTTGGTCGTTGACGGCGCCGTGATGGAAAACTACTGGGATCGCAGCAAGCCACTGCCGGCCACTGGCCCAATCATGCTGCAAACGCATGGTGGCGAGATTCGTTGGCGAAACATCTTCATCCGCGAGATTGGTCCCGAAGAAGGGAAAAAGATCCTCGCTGAAGCGAAGAAGTAAGCCTCGCTTCGCTTGATCCAATTCTAAGATTTGACCATTCATTGCCCCGCATCTGCCGGGGCAATGTTGTTTCGAAGATAACCTTGGGCACAGGCGGCGTTATTTCACCCAGCCAGCCTCACGCACGCCGGTCCCTTCGACACCAGTCAGCGAGTCACCCAGATCCTTACGCACCGGCTCGGCCAGCTTCGAAAGGCGTTCGACCACATCGGGATGTTGGCTGGCCAGATTCTTGGTTTCGCCGGGGTCGCTATCCAGGTCGAACAGGCTCAGTTCGATATGTTCGACACGGCCACCATGTCGGCTGGCAATCCCCTCAATACCACTTTGAGTGATCGACTGGGCAGGGTTCTTACCCCAGTTCGATGGTTTCCCACCTTTGCCAGGCTCACCGGCCACGGTGATATAAGGATGGGGGAAATGCAGCTTCCACTTCCCACTGCGAACGGCCTGAAGACCGGTGCCGCCGAAGAAGAAGTAGGCATCGTGCGGCGTCTTGCCATCTTGGGTGAACAGTACATCCGCGATGTTAAGTCCGTCGATCTTTTTTGTGGGCATCTTGCCGCCGGCAACTTTGGTCAAAGTGGGCAGCAAATCGATCGACATGACAGGCTCGTCACATACGCGATCGGCAGGAATATGCCCTGGCCATCGCATGATGCATGGCACACGAACGCCTCCTTCAAAGGTGGTTAGCTTGCCTTCGCGGAATGGGCCTGCGTCGCCGGCGTGTTCGCCGTAGCTGGGCCATGGTCCGTTGTCGCTGAAGAAGATGACAATTGTATTGTCCGCTAGTTTCAAGCGATCGAGAGTTCGCATTAGTTCGCCGACCGACCAATCGAGTTCTTCGATCACGTCGCCATACAAGCCATGTTCGGTCTTCCCTTTAAACTGCTCGGAGGCAAAGATCGGCACGTGCGGCATGATTTGCGGAAGGTACAAAAAGAAAGGTCGATCCTTGTTGCGTTCGATGAAGGATACCGCCTTTTCGGTGATTCGCTTGGTGAACTGGCTTTGATCGGGATCAAGTTCGACGACCGTTTCACCCTCGTACAAGGGATACGGAGGCATCTCGGCGGCCAATACGGGATGGTACTTGGTGTTGTCGTTGGAATACGGAGTGCCAAACCACTCGTCGAACCCGTTTCGCGTCGGCCAGAACTCCATCACCGTCCCCAGGTGCCACTTCCCCATACCGGCCGTCGCATAGCCCAAGTCTTTGAACATCTCGGGAAGCAGGTATTCGTCAGGGTGAATCCCATTCTTACTGGTGTGGTTGAGAGCCCCCTGCAGACTCACACGATTCGGGTAGCAGCCACTCATGAAAGCCGCACGACTAGCTGTACAAACAGGCTGGGCCACATAGAAGCTTGTAAATCGAGTCCCCTGCCCCGCCAGCTTATCGAGGTTCGGCGTACTAAACCCTTTCGCTCCCTGGCTGCTCATGTCACCGTATCCCATGTCGTCGGTTACGATCATGAGGACGTTGGGCAACTTATCCAAGGTGCCTTGGGCGACAGCGTCCGCGGCAAAGAGCAATAGAAAAGAGAAAACTAGGCAGGCAGGTTTCATGATGGAATCTCTTGGGAATAGTTCCAGGGGCAAAGAGGCCTCCCATTGTGAAATCCCGAACGCAGTGCGTCAACAAAAAAGCGGGTCGAGAAGTCTCCCACGATGCTGCCTGCTCGTGGTTAAACTCTCGAACCCGCTTGCTTAGGTTCCATCGGTCGCCGTAGCGACAGAAGTCTAGCGACGTCCGCCTGTTTGCAGAGTCATTCGCCGTTTCTCGTCAGCCGTGAGGCCGTTTCGGGGCTGCAGTTCATCCCCTTCCAGAGTCACATCCAAAGTCGGATTAGAAGCAGCGATATCCATCTCGAGCGTCGACTCCGAATTGAACTTGGGTGGAACAAACTGGAACATGATTGGCTGTGCTTCCGGAATTCGATCGGAAGGTGGAGTTTCGCCAATCTTCTTCTCGGCGGTAATTTTCACCAAACGTTTGCCAGGCGTCGTCTGCAGTTTGAACTTACCGTCGACGATTTCGGCACTGGCAAAATGACCTTCGCCAACCGGCTGCAGTTCGATATAGCCTTTCTGGATTGGTTGCCCGTTCCAGGTGGCTGTACCATCGACCGTCATTTTGCCATCTCCGTTGCACCCAACGAGTGCAACGAGGACCAATAAAGCTGAGCACATCAGGCTGCGAGATGAGGTGATCGCCATGATGTCATATCTCCAGTTCGATAAGGACGTTGTTGGGAACGAAGTGCCAGGGCCGATTAGTATTCGGCCAGGACTTCACCGCCACTGCGAGTACCCAATCCACGCCACACCGTCAGGTTGACCGTTTCAGCGACGAAGCGAACCGAACCATCGGTCAGGGCCACGTTCACGCCACCTGGATGCCAGCTACGTGGAGCAACGACGTTGGCACCCCAGTCCCAGTCGGCATGCTGGGTACACTTCTGTCCCAACGCACCACCCAGGTTCAAGTGGCAGCGATTGGTACGATCATTCGCATCAGCATTTGGGGTCAGGAAGGTCGTGAAGCCGGCCCCCATGGCCACTTGCGTACGACCCATGCTGCTCCAGTAGTCTTCTTCTGAAGGGGTGATGATTTCCGAGAACAACAGCGTGTTGGAAAGACCGTCGGTACAATCACGCAGTCCGGCTGCCTTCTCAGGAATGAACATACCGGCCTTACCAGCGTAGCCGTCGACCACGTTCCAAGGCGTACCCGAGTTGAAATTCGAGTCGCCATAACAAACGACGTAGTTATGCAACGCGCTCTGCCAGTCGTCGACACCTTGTTCCTGAATCTTGGAGTCGTCGGAAGGACAAAGCATCGCATCGAGAAGTTGCATCCGAGCGTAGCTGCGAACCGAAGCACCACCATTGATTTTTTCGTTTAGGTTCAGCTCTTCGTACATCGCGTTTTCTTCGATGAACGGCAGGATGTAACAGTACCACGAGTAGGAATCGCGTCCCCAAGCGGCATTGTTGTAGCTACCCGCTGGAAGCTTACCGTAGGTATCGTGATGATTGTGCATCGCCAAAGCGAGCTGCTTTTGTTGGTTGGTGCACTGCATGCGGCGAGCGGCTTCGCGAGCCTGTTGAACGGCAGGCAACAACAAAGCAATCAAAACGCCTATGATGGCGATCACCACCAGAAGTTCGACCAGAGTAAAACCACGCCGAGGAAGACGTCCCAACGAATTGCAAGAGGCTTTGCACATGACTAACAACCTTTGAAAAAAGAGGAGGCAGATTGGCGGCTAAGTTATGAGGCGCTTAGCACGTGTTTTATTAGGACTCGTAATAAGCCCTGAGCGAGAAATGTAAAAAAGGAAAACGCGCCGAAAAGACGGCAAATCGATCAGCGGCGAGAAAGTCGAGATAAAACATAGACAAGGAGGCTGACCTGTCCTTTATCTTCGCTTACCGCGCCAAGCGATTTCTTTAGAATAGCACCGGTAACGAGATCTCCCAATGAAACATTATTCATACATGCCTCACTAATTTACATGTACAATTACAGGGTGTTTTGTTGCAAAAGCTCCGATGGTCGCTAAGCAATTTGCCACGATTCTTTCCAGAAAAGTTGCAAAGTTTTGCCTCTCATGGGAAGAATGAGAGGTAAATCACCACTCACCGTATCGCTCGCCCCCTTAACGGAATTTCCCCCTCATGTATCGTTCGCTTGTCCCCCTCCTGTTGTCACTCTTGTTTATCACGGCACTCCAGGCAGCTGACCGTCCCAACGTGCTGTTCATCGCGGTAGACGACCTTCGTCCCGAGTTGGGCTGTTACGGCAAGCCGCACATCCATTCGCCTAATATTGATCGCTTAGCGTCGCAGGGAACGGTCTTCGAACGTGCTTACTGCATGGTTCCAACTTGCGGAGCCTCGCGTGCTGCGCTGATGACGAGCATTCGGCCTGCCCCTAAACGATTCGTGACGCATCTCGCCTCGGCCGAGAAAGAAGTACCGAACATCACCACGCTGAATACTCACTTCAAGAATGCAGGCTACACGACGATCTCCAACGGAAAGATCTTTCATCACCCCAGCGACAATGCAAAAGGATGGACGGAAGAACCGTGGCGACCAAAGGCACCGGCATATAAATTGCCCGAGAGCATTGCTGCATCGAAGACAACTCCCAAGGGTCGCGGCCCTGCCTACGAATCGGCCAACGTGAAAGATGATTTCTATGCCGATGGAAAGCTGGCCAACAAGGCAGTCAACGACCTGCAAAGACTGAAGGAAAAGAACGAACCGTTCTTTCTGGCAGTCGGCTTCTTCAAACCTCACCTCCCATTTGTGGCTCCGAAGAAGTACTGGGATCTTTACGACCCGGATACGATCTCACTACCAGAAACTTATCACCGTCCGAAGAATGCTCCAGATGCCGCTATTCACAACTCTGGCGAACTCCGCGCATACGCTGGCATTCCGAAAAAGGGTCCCGTCAGTGACGAAACGGCGCTGAACATGATTCGCGGATACTACGCATGCGTCAGCTACACCGATGCTAACATCGGCAAGCTACTAGATGAACTCGATCGTCTGGAACTAGCAGACAACACGATCGTGGTCCTTTGGGGCGATCACGGCTGGAACCTGGGCGAGCACACTCTCTGGTGTAAGCATTCCTGTTTTGAAACGTCGATGCACGCTCCGTTGATCGTAAAGGTCCCAGGCAAGTACGCCGGACAGAAGACCGCTGCATTGACTGAATTCGTGGACATCTATCCTTCGTTGTGCCAGTTGTGCGGACTCGAAACTCCGCAGCATTGCCAAGGCGAAAGCTTCGTGCCGCTGTTGGAAGATCCGACCGCTGCCGGCAAACCATTTGCCATCGGCCGTTTCGGAGCTGGTGATACGATTCGCACCGACAAGTTTCGCTACACGGAATACTCATCGAAGCAACAAGACGTGCACGCCAAGATGCTGTACGACCATGAAGCAGATCCTCAAGAGGACACCAATATTGTTGGTCGTCCCAAGCTTACCGGTGCGGTCGAAGGGTTGTCTCAGCAACTCAATGCCAACAAAGGCAAATAGTCTCTACGCGGTAAACGCTCAGAAATCAAGATATGCCCGCTTGTAACGATTGTGCGGGCATAGAACGTGGCTCGTCTGCGCCATGCCGCAATCGCCTTCAAAGCCAGCGAAAAGATCCTCAATTCAAATCTATCTTTCCCCGTCACCGGAAGACATTCCGAAGGGATAGACATCCAACAACGATTTGAATGTGGGCAGAAACTAATGTTTGGACTTATTTCCACCCAGTTTGCGAACTGGTTCCGTGGTACGAAATCATCTTTGCGCGCCGTTGATGCGGAAACGACCACCAACGAAGTCTCAGCACTTGAGACAGCGATTGACCGTTCGATGCTGGTCATCGAATTCAACTTGGATGAAACCGTTCGCACGGCCAATGACCGATTCTTAAGCACGTTCGGTTTCACGCGTGAAGAACTAGCAGGCAAGCATCACCGGGAGCTGGTCGATCCCCACGAAGCAGCAAGCGACGCCTACCGTGCTTTCTGGACCAAGCTAAACGCAGGGGAATACGTAGCTGGCCGGTTCCTCCGGTTCAACAAGAGCGGCCAACCCGTTTTGCTGGAAGCTAGGTACAACCCCATCTTTGACAAAAACGGCAAGCCATCGAAGGTCGTCAAAATCGCCATCGACATCACGAGCCGCCTAGAGGAGCAGCAAGAGCAAACTCGCCTGAAGAACATGATCGAGAACCTTCCGCTGAACATCATGTTCGCGGATCGAGACCTGATCATTCGCTATGTGAACCCTGCTTCGCGCGAGACGTTCAAGAAGATTGCACACCTGCTCCCGGTTCCTATCGAGGAAGTTATTGGCTCGCCGCTGGGCATCTTCCACGCAAACCCACAGCACCAGGAACAAATCCTGAACGACCCGGCCAACCTGCCGATGAAGGCCCAGTTTCACCTCGGGTCGGAAGTCATCCAGCTGAACGTCAGTGCCATCTACGACAACGCTGGCAACTACACCGGCCCGATGGCATGCTGGAGCATTGAAACCGAGCGGCACGAGATTCGAGGCCAAGTCAACAACCTGGCAAACGTGGGTAACTCGGTTGCCGGTAGCGTGAACGAGATGGCGGCCGCCATGGATGAGATCAGCAGCCGCATCGTACGTAATGCCGAATTGGCGGAAGATACCAATCACCAGGTCTCCGACGCTGGCTCATGGATTCATCAGTTATCGGAAAGCAGCCAAGAGATTGGCGGTATCGTGAACACGATCCAGGACCTTGCCGAGCAGACCAATCTGCTGGCCCTTAACGCCACCATCGAATCGGCCAGAGCCGGAGAAGCCGGACGTGGATTCGCCGTGGTTGCCAACGAAGTAAAATCGCTGGCCAACAGCACATCGGAAGCGACGAAGAACATCGGCGAGCGAATCCGTATCATTCGCGATAATATTCAGCGCGTGGTTGATACCAATAAGAACATCACCACCAGCGTGGCCGAAGTTAATCAGAACAGCAATGCGGTCGCTGCCGCCGTCGAAGAGCAGAGCGCCATCGTGCAGGGCATGAAGCAGACTTCCGATCACCTGGTCGAACTGGCCGACGAACTCAAAAAGCTTTAAGGCGTACGCCTGAGTTCGCAACCTCGTAAAAACAGGCAAGGCTTGGTATCTTAACGGTTAAGAGTTCCTCTTAACCGTTAAGCCATTTCTTGCCCCTCGAGATCGCCCTTGAAATACTTCTACTTCGACAGTGTCACGCAAGAAGGCATCGAATCGAATGCGACGATCGATGGCCAGGAAGCCGACATCCTGAACAAGTGGCAAACTCTCTCGCCGCAGCACGGCTCTTTCCTGGGCGTCTACTGCGAGGATGGCCAGATCATCCAGTTCATGTGGGAAGAGAATTACCTTCAACTCGACATTCCTGATGCCGACCGCGGCGGCTCGATGCAAAAACCGGTGACCCCCGACGAAGCGAGTGATTTGCTCGTCCAAGCGATTCGCGGTGCCTGCCCGAGCGATATTCCTGGCCTCGAATTTTTTCAGTGGTAAGGGAAGCGATGGCCAAATGCGACGAAGGTTATCTTTGCGACGTCTGTGGACAACCGGTCGAACGTCTCTTTGAAAGTGACCTGTACCTGCGATTTGTGATCGGGATGCTCGATCCTGAGGTCCTGCACACCACACCTGAGCGGCATACTAAGTGCAATCCGGCACTGGCGCAGTTTATCGTGCACGAAAAATTTACACCGGTTGAGTGTCCCGGCGACTTTGATAAGCGAAATCTCGATCCTGATTTCGTCCGTCAACGTGAAGAACTGGTCAGCCGCGGCTACGATCGCCTCCGTGAATTGGCCCGCTTGGACCTGCCGATCGTCGACTACCCACTGCCCGAGTTTCGCGGGAAGTTCGCGAAGTAGCTACTTTTCTAATGACTGCCTGGCCAGCAGAAGCGCCCCTTGCACAACGACGGCCTCCCCCAATTCGGCCCGGACGATTTCGTAGCTATTGGCCAGGGGCGGAAAGACATACGTCGCGACGTTTTCTTTCAGCGGCTTCAGGAAAAGTTCTTCTGGCATCAGGGATACGCCGCCGCCGATGATGACAACCTCTGGTGCCATCAGGGTAATCATCTGACCGATGGCCCAACCCAGCGTTTCGACCGCATCGTTCAAGACCGCACGGGCAATGCTGTTTCCCCGAGCCGCGGCCTCGGCAATGTTTTGCGTGGTAAGCATCTCGATATTGCCATCGCAGCAGTTCATTAGTTCCCAGTAGTCGTCCCCTTGATCCTCTGAAGTGATGCTTTTCAGAATGTGACGAACTTCCGTCATGATGCCAAAGCCGGACGATTCCGCTTCGACTGTGTTCGCCGCTTCCGAGTGCAGCACGCCGGGACGCAGGTGACCAATCTCAGCAAACGCCGGCCTGCTGGTCCCCATGAGCTTTCCATCGATGACATACCCGCCACCGATTCCACTCCCCACGGTCACGTAGAACGAGCTTTGCTTCCCCTTGCCTGCACCGAGGGTCGCCTCGGCGAGTGCTGCCGTATCACAATCATTGCGGATTACGGTCGGAACACCAAACTGATCACGGCACCAGTGAGCCAGCGGGAATTGATCCCAACCTTCGACCTGGTGGCTTCTGGTGATGATCCCGGTCTTCGCGTCCAAGGGGCCGCCAAACCCGATACCCATCGCGTCGACGTCATGCTGAGATTGAAGCGAACGGATCATCGCTTCTAACTGGTGACGAATCCCTTCGGCGCCCTTGGCCGGTACGATCGTTTCACGAAGCGAACATACCGCTTCCAGCGAATCCGCAGCGGCCAAGGTCACTTGTAATTTGGTTCCGCCAATTTCGACGCCAACGACGTTCATTTTGCGTAGCGGCCTTCATCGTTGATGCGGGCAAAGACGTCATTCAGCACCCAGTGAAAAATGGCCAGGTGAATGCTTTCGACCATGCCCATGTCATCCAACGGAACGTGGAAGCTATGGTGCGCCAGATCACGGAGTTGACCGCCGCCGTAGCCCGTCAGGCCCAAGGTCTTGAGCCCATGTCGATTGGCCCAGTCGACTGCCTTCAAGACATTGTCGCTGTTACCGCTGCCGCTGATCGCCAGCACGACATCCCCTTCCTGTCCATAGTTCATCACCTGCTGCAGGAAGATCTGGTCGTAACCGATGTCGTTACCCACGGCCATGATCCAGCCGGCGTTGTCGGTCAAACTGAGAACCTTCAGGCGACGTAGCGATTCGTCTCCCAGGTCTTTCTCACGAAGAGAGCTCTTGCCGAAGTCTTCGGCCATGTGACTGGCGTTACAGCCGCTGCCGCCGTTTCCGAAAATGTAAACGAACTTGCCGTTTTCGTAGGCCTCGTAGACCAGGTCGGCCCACTTCTTGATCTGCGCCTGATCCAGCTTGTCGAGTTCGGCCTTGAAGCGATCGATATAGGCCGCGATGTCGAGAGATGCTCCGAGCATTACTGAGTATCCTTATCCGATTCGAGCGATTCCGAGTGGGGGTGATAAAACAACGCCACCGGAAGCATGATGATGAGGGTGAATCCAAACAAATAACAGCGTGCCAGTCCTCCCCAGATCAGAACCTGATCGAAGACTGAATACAAGAACCCTGAAAGGAAGATCGCCAGCCAATTGGCTCGAGACATCTCGGCAATGACTTGGCCCTTCTGATCTTCCGGGGCTTTGGCTTGCAAGTAAACCTGAATTGGGACGGAAAACATCCCTGTAAAAATACCCAACAGAACCAGCACCGGCAGGCTTCCCCATAAACCGAGCATGTGACCGTGGTGTCCGCCTGGCGTTGCCATCAGGGCCAAGCACAACAGAATGCCCCAAGCACCGATCTGCACCAGGCGAAACTCGATCTTTCCGCTTGAGAGAACACCGGCAAGCATACATCCCAGTCCAATGCCGAGCCCAATAGCCCCTCCGAGCCAACTGGTTTCGGTATCGCTCAATTGGAGTTGCACCTTACCCAGCGAGTTGACGGCCTGCTGTACGATTCCCGCACACAACCAGAACATGCACGAGGCCAACAACGCCTTCAAGATCGCGTGATCCTGCATGAACAGTTCTCGCGTCTTCTTCGGGATGCCCACGGCCTGCATCGTGAACTTGGCATCCGGCGTAGCTCGGCTTGTACGGCGAATGGGAATCGTCGTCAGGGTCCCTACGATAGCCACCAATACGCACACCAGCGAAGCAATCCAGAGATTGCCTGGTAATGAGTCACGAAGAATGCCGGCCAGCACGGTTCCAAAGATGATCGCCAGGAAGGTCGTCATCAGGAACACGCCGTTCACTTTCGGCAGATCACGCCCGTGGAATAACTCCGGTAGAATCCCATACTTGGCGGGGGCGAATAGCGTGCTTTGAAAGCCCATGAATGCCAGCACTAGCAGCAGCCCAGCCATGCCCAACTGGTCGTACCAATAGAAAGCCGCAACGCCCAGGGCCATCGCGACGATCTCGAGCACCTTCGAGATGCGGATGATCGATGTCTTGCTGTACTTATCGGATAAGAAACCGGTCGGACCTGCGAACAGAACAAATGGCGCGGCGAAGACTACCATGGCGAGCCCTTGGTAATCGGTCCCACTACTGCCGTTCAGGGCTTGGTTCACGGCAACCAAAAGTAGTAGTTGCTTGAAGATATTGTCATTGAACGCACCAAAAAACTGGGTGGAGGTCGTCGCCCAGAAGGACGGATCCCCAGCGAGACGATCCGGGATCGTATCGGCAACTGCACCACCGGCAGGCGATTCATAGGGATTTGAAGGCGCGTCCATGGGAGCATTATCAACACTATCGGAAAATCGTCCTAGGCGAGTGCGTATAGAAAACGCGGTGAAATGGGAGCACCTGGGTTAAATTTCTCGAAGTTTTTCCGTGAGATCGAGCTATCAGATTACTTGGTAAGCAAGGTAATTCCGCCCGCCTCGATCGAATTATCGATCAATCGTCGGATATGTCGCTTGGCTCGCATGCGATGCAAAGTATCGCCCAGGCCGCTCTGAATTCTTTCCAGCCAACCTCGCATACCCGTCAAACGACGTGCTCTATGCAGTCTCAGGCTTTCGACGACTTCGTTGGCAAATGGGAAGTATTGAGCCGACGAAAAACCAATTTCCGTTGCTAGTTCCATGAGGTGGTACGCAGGCATATCCTTTTCCGTAACGCCATACCTCTCGACCGCTTGCATCGATAGTTCTGCCGCCGCGTGCCCCTTGCCCGGCTCATGCGTCACCAGAACGCCTCCTGGCTTAAGAGCACGAAAGACAGCCTTCAGGGCAAGACGCTCATGCTCTGCATGGTGGAGTGAATCGTAGAAGCATGCGGCATCGAATTCTTCATCGAAGTCGAGTGACTCGTAGTCACTAACGAAAAAGCTGACCGAGTCGGCGCGAAAGCGTTCTTTGTTCGCTATGGCAGCCTGAATCATGTTCGGAGCAATATCTTGCCCAACCACGTCGTACCCCATCATGGCAAAAAAGCACGACGTCCATCCGGTACCGCAGCCCAAATCCAGTAGCCGCGCCGGCGGATCAGGCAACAGATTTCGCATCATGCCGATATCGCACAGATGCCGCCCTTTGTAATCGACTGAAAAAGGCTTGTTCGCGAGACGAGTTTTTCCCTTTTCGTCCAAATCTCGCAAGTAGGTCAGTTCCCCAGATTTTCCCATTGAGACACCCACTCCGTGATCGCTTCTTGCGAGAAAACGTTATGACTTACCCAGCCTGCGAGCCGTAATAAAAAACGCGGCCCATAAACATGGACCGCGTTAAATATCCGCCAGATTCTTTACTGCCAAGGCTCTGCCGAGACAGAAAGGAAATCGTTAGTCTTTGTTGGTTTGCAAGGCGATCAGCTCGTCCTGCGAGGCCATCGCACGGATTTCCTCGGTGATCTTCATGCTGCAATACTTGGGACCGCACATGCTGCAGAAGTGGGCACTCTTGAACGTATCTTGCGGCAAAGTTTGATCGTGGTAGGCCTGGGCCGTTTCAGGATCGAGCGAAAGGCGGAACTGTTCATTCCAATCGAACTCGAAGCGGGCCTTGCTCAATGCATCGTCTCGATCGCGAGCACCGGGGCGATGACGTGCGACGTCGGCTGCGTGGGCAGCGATCTTGTAAGCGATCACGCCTTGCTTGACGTCGTCGGCTTCGGGAAGTCCCAGGTGTTCCTTGGGAGTCACGTAGCACAACATGGCCGCACCATGCCAGCCGGCCAATGCCGCGCCGATCGCACTGGTGATGTGGTCGTAGCCTGGAGCGATGTCGGTGACCAGCGGACCAAGCACATAGAACGGAGCACCATCGCAGACTTCCTGCTGACGCTTCATGTTCATTTCGATCTGGTCCATTGGCACGTGACCGGGACCTTCGACCATGACCTGCGTACCGTTGGCACGGCCTCGCTTGGTCAGTTCGCCCAAGACGTCGAGTTCCGAGAACTGGGCGTCGTCCGAAGCATCGGCAAGCGAACCAGGACGCAGGCTATCGCCCAGACTCCAGGTCACGTCGTACTGACGCATGATGTCGCAGAGATCATCAAAGCTGGTGTACAGCGGATTCTGCTTGCGATGGGCCATCATCCACTTGGCGATCAGCGAACCGCCACGGCTGACAATGCCGGTCACGCGGTTGGTCGTCAGGTGCAGATGTTCCAGCAGAATACCGCAGTGGATGGTCATGTAGTCGACCCCCTGCTTGGCCTGATGCTCGACCATATCCAGGAAGTGCTGCGGGGTCATGTCTTCGATGTTGCCGCCCAGGTTCTCCAGCATCTGGTACATCGGAACCGTACCGATCGGGACCGGGCTCTTTTCGATGATCTGGGCGCGGATCTCGTCGATGTTCTTTCCCGTGGAAAGATCCATCACCGTATCAGCCCCGTGATGAACAGCGACGTGCAACTTATCGAGTTCCCCGGCCAGATCGCTTGTCACGGCACTGTTGCCGATGTTAGCGTTGATCTTGCACTTGGCGGCCAAGCCGATGCCCATCGGCTCGAGACCACCTTGAAGGTGAACTTGGTTCGCTGGGATCACCATGCGACCGGAAGCGACTTCGTCCCGCACCAACTCAGGAGAGAGATTCTCCCGCTTGGCCACATACTCCATTTCCGGGGTGATCGTCCCCTCTTTCGCTGCAAGCAGTTGCGTCGACATGAAATTCAGAATCCTCGTTCAGGCCGCCGGCCTGTTTCGCGTGACGCGGTTTTAAGTCGTAACCGCTGATTTTTGAAGGCTTTCGCTGAGAGATTCATGGTATCGAGTCCCCCTAGCGTGTCAATCTGGCAGAGGGGCCAACCTGGGGGCAAGTACCCTGTTTTCGCCCGAAAATCATAGGGTTTTCAGATACTCAAGGAGGTCCTCTTTTTCCCGCTCACTCAGCACATTGGGGAAGTCGTGCCCTGCCGCACTTTTACCGAACCGGGACGTATCAAAGACTTCGCGTCGATCAATCGAAGAAAGTCCGCGAGGGACTTCATCGAGTACTTCGACCGAAATGCCCATGTGCTGGTGATCGTATTCGAGGTTCTTCCACCGCCAAACTTGGGGTCGCTTGTCTGGGTGTAGTAAATGCCACAGCGTGGGAACCGATCCGTTATGCAGATAAGGAGCCGTGGCCCACAAGCCATCCAGCGGCGGAGCGACATAGCCCTCGGGATCGGCGATTAAGCCCTCTTGCTCCCCATAGGTATTGAACCAGCTCTTACCGTACCCTTCGCGATGCTCTGGCGTGAGTGAGTCGAGACGGGCTCGGTCGGTCTTCACCACATCAATCGGCACCATGCGTTCTGGGTACTCAGCCTTTTCGCCGTAGGTGCCATGACATTCACTGCAATGATTATGAAACACCAATCGCCCTTGGTCCGCCTTGGCTTGATCGATAGACCCAGAGTACTTCGGGGCTTCAAGCGAACTTAGAAAAGCGTATACATCGCGGAAGTCGTCTTCACGATCTCGAAAGGCCTGGGCCTTGTTTTCCTTGACGAGCGTGAATTGAAGCAGCCCTCGATGTCCTTTGGGTGCAAAGCCATCAAGATAGATGTTTTCCTTCTTGGCAAAGTGCCACCATGGCGGAGGCTCCATATCGTGATGCAACATCTTAGGAAAGCTGGCCCCAGGCACGATATTCAGATCAGCATCTCGCAGCGACAGCAAGGCCACCCCGAAGTTCACCGCATTTGTCGTTCCCTTGTTATTCCCCATCGGAAACACGAGCGAACTGTAGTCGGTCGGCACTAACTTTTTGCCAAGCAGCGCCTTGGTCAGGCGGATCTCGTCGGTGATTCCGGCGAAGTCGAAACGGTTGTTAGGCAGGCCCGGAATCGTCTTGCTGTCGACTTGTCCTCCATGGCACGAAAAGCAGTTGAGCGTCCAATTTCCTTTTTTATCGACCACATACTGGAGTGGCTTGGTTGGGTCCTCCGGCCGCCCCGTCAGCCCATACCGCTCAAACGCCATCTGCCGCCGCACGTCCGCGTCGGCACTTTCTGCCTTTTCGCGAAGGGCTTTCGGCCAGACCTTCCAGACGTTGTCAAAGGTCTCCTGATCGAAGTAGGGAGGCAAATAGGTCGTATTGATCAGATGATCATATCCGGCCTGCGGATCGGGCACGCGGTCCTCAGCGTGCACGATGCACGGCAAAAAAATCGCGATCAGAACAGCGAAAAATCGCTCCATCATGAAATCTCAGCAGGGATCAAACTAGCAGGACCATACCCGTTGTTTGCACAACATATTACCGGGAACCGCAGACCTTGTAGCTGGGCAACGGTGTCTCTGATTATAGAAAGCCAAGCGATGAATCGGCCAGTTTACCAGCCAGCCCCTTGCCATTCCTCTTCCCGACAACCACATTACATGGCTCAAAGGGGATCGCTGAATTGAGTGAAACGAAGACGTCATTCCGAGCCGATGTGGCCATTGTTGGTGGTGGTGCGGCCGGACTGTTTGCTGCTATTTGGGCTGCTAGAACCAATCCTAATCGCCGAATCGTCATTCTAGACGGGGCGAAAAGGATTGGAGCCAAGATACTCATTGCTGGGGGAGGCCGCTGCAATGTGACCAACGAGAAGGTCACCCCAAGCGACTTTTCCGGGAGCTCGCCGAACGCGATCAAAAAGATCCTCGGTCGATTCACCCAGCCCCAAACGATCGAGTTCTTTGCCGAATTAGGCGTCAAGTTGAAACGGGAACCAACCGGCAAGCTGTTTCCCACGACGGACAAAGCTCGAACGGTCCTCGATGCGATGCTGGCCGAGATCGAACGCCTGGGGGTTAAGATTTTCTTGAATCACCGCGTCGAAAACATTCGTCCCCCCTCCGAAGTCGACAAGCGATCCGAATTCGAGATTACCGGTCCCTGGGGACACTTAGTCGCCCCGAAGGTAATCCTGGCAACCGGTGGCAAAAGCGTTCCGCAAACCGGCAGCGATGGACACGGTCTGGAAATCGTACGCCGCGTGGGGCATGAGTTGACGCCCAAGATTTTCCCTGCCCTGGTTCCTTTGCAACTGGCCGATGGCGATCCGCTGAAGCAGCTTTCCGGTATCTCGCTGCCGGCCATGCTTCAGCTAACCGAGACCAGCGGAAAACGAATCGAAACAATTCAAGGCGATCTGCTGCTCACCCACAAAGGCTTATCGGGACCGGCCGTGCTGGACATGAGCCGTCACTGGATCGCCGCTTGCGACGAGCGACAGGTATGTCTGAGCGTCCGTTGGCTGCCCGAGATCAACGAGGAAGCCTTACAGGCCGATCTCCAGTCGCTCGGACGGCGTTCCATCCGTGGCTATCTACGCGAGCTTCTGCCTGACCGGCTCGTCGATCATCTACTAAGCTTTGCCGAGATTCCGCCCGAGCAAACAGGCGTTGATCTGGCAAAGACGCAGCGCAAGAGCCTCGTAACAGCCGTCTGTAACTACCCGCTTGAGGTCACGGGAACGCTGGGCTTCAAGGTCGCTGAAGTCACCGCCGGGGGCGTGCCGTTGTCGCAGATCGAACTCAAGACAATGCAATCCCGCATCGTGCCTGGACTGCACATGTGCGGTGAGATCTGCGATGTCGACGGACGCATTGGCGGGTTCAATTTTCAATGGGCCTGGTCGAGCGGCTACGTCGCTGGTGTTTCTGTCTGAAATCCCAGTGCCGCGAAAACGGGAAACGCGATAGAATAGGGGCTGCCCCGCGCGATTTGCTTCTGCAGAGGACCCTCGATCATGCGTCTATCCCCCCTTCTCCTACTTTGTACCTTGGTGATTGGCTGCACCTCAGGCAGTACGTCATCGCCTTCCCAGCCCACGGCCCAAGGCCCCACGCAAGACGAACGTGCCGCCGAGGCGATGCTCGTTAATGCCGGGGCACGCATCGATAAGGACGCCAGCGGCGCGGTTGTTCTCGTCGACTTCTCGGGGAAACCGATCGACGAGAACCTCATGAAGCGTATCGGCACACTACCCAAACTGCAAAAGCTGCTTCTGCGAGGCTGCCCTGTCGATAACGCGATGCTGAAAGAGGTTGGCTCACCGAAGGACCTACAAGTGCTCGACCTGCGAGAAACACAGGTCACCGGCACCGCCCTGGAACAGATCTGCCAATGCACCCAGCTGAAGAATCTGCAGTTTCGTGGCAACCCGATCACTGATGCCGATCTCAAGCACGTCGGGCGACTCACGGAACTGAAAGTCTTGGGGTTGGATGAAACGGCCGTTGAAGGAGCAACCCTTGAGAGCCTGGCCGGACTGAAACAGCTGGAAGAACTGTACTTGTTCGGAGCCCCGTTCAAGGAAGCGAACCTGGCCAAGCTGGCCCCATTTACAAAACTGAAACGCATTCGCTTGCGAGGTACGAAGATTGACGGGAGTAGCTTCGAGGCACTCGCCGAGCTCACCGCACTGGAAGATCTCGACGTCAGTGAAACCAATTTCAGCGATGCGGCCGTCGCGCATCTGCTTGAGCACAACGGCCTGAAGAAACTCAATCTCTGGGCAACCAAGATCACCGACCAGTCGTTGCCCAACGTGGCCCAGCTGACCTCGCTCGAGTGGCTTAACCTCGACCGAAACTCGATCGGAGATGCGCAGATCGAAGAGCTGACCAAGCTTCCCAACGTCACCTGGTTGCATCTCGGCTCCACCGCGTTGACGAACGATGGTCTGCAGAAGCTTGCGCCCATGACGCAACTCAAAACGCTGATCGTCACCCGTACAGGCGTTACCGGTGAAGGAGCTGCCCAGCTGGCTACAAAACTGCCAGAAACTGAAATCCAGCACGTTTACATGCCGGAAAACTAGACCAATCAAAGCCATGGCGGGCCACACCTTTTGAGGGAATTCAACCTTCGCTATTCCCTGTGACCGATAGAACCGTTACCAGCGGTCTCTTTCTCTTCCGCACGCCGCTTTTGGGCTGCTTTGACGTCACTAGTCATTCCCTCCACAAGCACATTTCGATGCTATAGTTTCACCGACCGGCAAGAGGTGAAGCGCAAGTGGAAGTTGCGCAGGGCAGCCCGTCGGTTCTAATCGCTAGTAATCACGACTATCGAGTCGCTTGGAGAAGACCGCTCGGTCTCCCTCTCGACCGGAAACTTGAGAAGACGCCAGGGAAGTATGACCGCTATCGAAACGATCTCGAAGCAATTACAGGGGAACGTCAAAGACGTGATGTCGATCAAGGTCCATACTGCGACCGTAGGCACGCACGTCAATATTGTCGCTGACCTGATGGCTCGTTATTCGTTACGACGCGTGGTGGTCGTCGATAATACCAAGCAAGTCTTGGGCGTCGTTTCCCAACGCGATATCGTTCGTGCGCTGATGAGCGCCATGAAGCCGGAGGGTCAGGAAGTCACCCACAAGCGTGTGGAACAACTGATCAGCATCGAGAAGCCAATCACGGTCGGCCCCGACATTCCACTAGCCCGCGCCGCTTACGTGCTCGCCACCAACAAAATTGGCTGTCTGCCGGTGGTTGATGAACACAATACGCTGGTCGGCGTGCTTTCGATTTCCGACATCATTCAGTACTTGGCCGAAGATAACGTCGAAGGCATGGAAACAGCCTTCCAGATGTATTCGCCGCGGAATGATGCCAAGACCCGCAGTCCCGCTTACGTTCGAAAGATGAATGGCGACCTCGTCATTCCGCTGAAGAACATCGAGAACAAGCGAGCCCGGATGGATTACGCCGTGCTCGGCTACGATCCACCGACCGGGCGAATCTTGATCAAGTTCGTCCGTGCGACCGCCGATGAAGCGATCGCCACGAAAGTTCAAGACGACAACCTGATCATTCCCGCCAAAGGCTTCGTTCGTCACTTCAGCTTGATTGGCAAGGTCGCCGCCTTCGACGTGACCGACCACAACCAGAGCAAGTTCCTCGTGCTTTCGCCGAAGAACTCAGGCTCAGGCAACGTCAACGCAGTTGGCACAACCTAACGGTTACGGGTCGTACGAAAGGTTGGGGGCCAGCCACTTCTCCATGTCCTTTAGTGGCATCCCTTTCCGCTTGGCGTAGTCTTCGACCTGATCTCGGCCCAACTGGTGGATCGCAAAGTAGCGTGCCGCTGGGTGGGCGAAGTACAATCCACACACACTGGCCGCTGGCATCATCGCCAGGCTTTCGGTCAGTTGGATACCGGTCTCTTGCTCAGCATTGAGTAGTCGGAAGAGAGTCCACTTCTCGGTGTGGTCGGGCTGTGCCGGGTAACCAGGTGCCGGACGGATGCCACGGTAATCTTCTTTGATAAGCTCTTCGTTGGAGAGCCCTTCCGCTTCGCCGTACTTCCACGCCTTACGTGCTTCCAGGTGGAGACACTCAGCGAACGCTTCCGCCAAACGATCAGCCAGGGCCTTGGCCATGATCGAATTGTAGTCGTCATGGTCGGCATCGAACTTGGCCGCTAGTTCCTGACAACCGATACCAGTCGTCACAGCGAATGCACCAAGGTAGTCACGTCGCCCGCTTCCAACCGGAGCGATATAGTCGGCCAGGGCTCGGAAGTCGCTTTGCCCCTTACGTTCCCATTGCTGACGTAGCGTAAAGAAACGTTCGATTTCCTTTTCTGGGTCGTTGGGGTCGTAGACGATAATGTCATCCCCATCGGCCGCGGCTGGATAGAAACCGAACACACCATTGGCGGTGAAAAGCTTCTCAGAGATGATCCGGTCGAGCAGCTCGTTCGCATCCTTAAAGAGCTTCTTCGCCTCTTCGCCCACGTACTCGTCTTCGAAGATCTTGGGATACTTACCCTTGAGTTCCCACGAGTTGAAGAACGGAGACCAGTCGATGAACTCGCGAAGTGTTTCCAAAGGAAACTCTTTCAGGGTCTTCGTACCGGTGAACGACGGCGTCGGAATGTCGACGCTCGACCAGTCGGTCTCAAAATGCTTTTCGCGGGCCTGTTTCAACGAAACGAGCGTGATGGCCTGACGCTTACGATACGATTCGGCAAGTTCCTGTTGTAGCTTCCGATTCTTCTCCAGAAACGCAGGCGAGTTCTCTTTGCTCAGCAGCTGATCAACCACGCCCACACTGCGTGACGCATCCAAAACATGGACCACGGCATGATCATAAACCGGAGCGATCTTCACGGCCGTATGCTTGGCACTGGTCGTTGCACCGCCGATCAAGAGCGGAATGTCCATCCCGGCGGCTTGCATCTCTTGGGCAACGTGGACCATCTCGTCGAGACTTGGCGTAATAAGCCCCGACAGGCCGATCACATCGACGCCATGCTCTTTGGCCGCGGCTAGGATCTTGTCGCAGTGGACCATCACGCCCAGGTCAATAATCTCGTAGTTATTGCAGCCCAGGACCACGCCGACGATGTTCTTGCCGATGTCGTGCACGTCCCCCTTCACGGTCGCCATCAGGATCTTGCCGCGGGCATCTTCGTCCGTCGTCCCCAGCTCTTCCTTTTCCTTCTCCATAAAGGGAAGCAAGTAGGCCACGGCCTTCTTCATCACGCGAGCACTTTTAACCACCTGCGGAAGGAACATCTTGCCGGCCCCGAACAGGTCGCCGACGATGTTCATCCCGTCCATGAGTGGACCTTCGATGATGTGCAGACAACGCTCGGATTTTTGGCGGCACTCTTCGGTATCTTCCACGATGAAGCGATCGATCCCCTTCACCAGCGAATGAGCCAATCGTTTTTCGACTGGTTCTTCTCGCCACGAGAGATCTTCCTGCTTCGGCCCAGCTCCCTTCTGGTGCTTGACCGTTTCGGCAAAATCGACGAGGCGTTCGGTCGCGTCGGGTCGCTTATTGAAAAGTACGTCCTCGATCAGGTCCCTTAATTCCTTCGGTACTTCGTCGTACACGGCCAACTGCCCGGCATTGACGATCCCCATGTCCAGGCCGGCCTTGATGGCGTGGTACAGGAACACGGCATGGATCGCTTCGCGAATGACATCATTACCGCGGAACGAGAACGACACGTTGCTCACACCACCTGAAACCTTGGCTCCGGGGCAAACCTGTTTGATCTGGCGAGTCGCTTCGATGAAGTTAATCGCGTAGTCGTTGTGCTCTTCGATCCCGGTGGCCACCGTCAGGATGTTTGGATCGAAGATAATATCTGTTGGATCGAAGTCGAGCTTGTCGACCAGCAGATCATACGCTCGCTTGCAGATCTCGACCTTACGATCAAGCTCGACGGCTTGCCCTACTTCGTCAAAGGCCATCACGACAACGGCGGCCCCGTAATCGCGGCACAGCCGGGCCTTGTTGAGGAACTCTTCTTCCCCTTCTTTCAGGCTGATCGAGTTGACGATCGACTTTCCTTGCACGCAGCGAAGGCCGGCTTCAATGACCGACCACTTCGAGCTGTCGATCATGATCGGTACTTTACAGATATCAGGCTCGGCCGCGATCAGGTTCAAATAGCGCGTCATGGCCGCTTCGCCGTCGAGCAATGCGTCGTCCATGTTCACGTCGATGACGTTTGCACCACTTTCGACCTGCTGCAGCGCCACGGCGATCGCTTCTTCGTATTGTTCTTCCCGAATAAGCCGGGCAAAACGACGTGAGCCGGTAACGTTAGTGCGTTCACCGATCATCACGAAGTTGGTTTTCGGCGTGATCGTAAACGGTTCTTGACCACTCAACCGCGTCAGATGTGGCTGCTCATGCAGCTTGCGCGGCTCGAAGTCACGCATGGTGTCGGCGATCGCCTTGATGTGAGCTGGCGTGCTTCCGCAACAACCACCGACGATGTTCAACCAGCCGTTCTCGGCAAATTGACGGATCGTAGCGGCCATCTGATCCGGCGTTTGATCGTACTCGCCCATTTCATTGGGGAGGCCTGCGTTGGGATGGCAACTGATATAGCAGGACGCGATCGAGGAAAGTTCCTGCACGTAAGGACGCATCAACTCAGCACCCAAAGCACAATTGATCCCCACGCTGAGCATGGGGAAGTGCGAAACCGAATTCCAGAATGCTTCGACTGTCTGACCGGAAAGCGTTCTCCCGGAAGCGTCGGTAATGGTGACCGAGGTCATCACCGGAATTTCGATTCCCTTTTCGCGATAGTACTTCTCGATGGCAAACAGACAGGCCTTCAGGTTCAGCGTATCGAAGGTCGTTTCCGGAAAGAGAATATCGACCCCGGCTTCCACCATCGCGTGGATCTGCACCAGGTAAGAGTCGACCAACTGGTCGAAGGTCACATCACGGAAACCGGGATCTTCGATCCGTCGCGAGATCGACGCCGTCTTGCTGGTGGGACCGATCGAACCGGCCACATAGCGGAGATTGTCTGGATTGCGGTCGTTGAACTCGTCAGCGACCTTTTTGGCCAGCTTCACTGCGGCCACATTAATATCGGTTGCCAGAGACTCGCTCAGGGCGAACTCTTCCATCGCGATGGGCGTAGCACCAAACGTATTGGTCTCGATAATGTTGGCGCCCGCTTCGAGAAACTCGCGGTGGATCCCTTCGATGATCTCCGGCTTGGTCAGGCAGAGCAGATCGCTGAAGTTACGAAGATCCTTTTCTTCGTTGGCGAATTGCTTGCCACGGACATCGGCTTCGGTCAGCTTGTACTTCTGAATCATGGTCCCCATGGCACCATCGAGAATCAGAATACGCTTTTGAATATCGTTGAAGATTGGGTGCTGGCGGCCGGCGAATCGAGGACCTGGCATGGACTGCTTCCGGAGAACTGAAATGCCCACCACGAACCGACTTAGATGCTGGCAGCAGCGGTGCTTCCAGCTAGCGTGTCGCCGTATGGCGGGGAGGAATTCACTGTGTCAAATCTACTAAATATCCCAGATTTCCGTTTCCCTCACAACCGGCATGCTAGCGCAGCTAATCGCTAAAGTTTACCTAGCCCGAAACCACGATTTTTCTTATCTAGAGCTAAAGACCGCTACAAACCGAACCGATGGATAGGACAACGGGCCACAACCAGCACGTGGCCGCTGTGCGTCGATCTTACGTCAGGCAAGGAAGCCGAAACGATGACGAAACCATTGGGAACTCCCCAGAATTGTGACACCCAAGACACTCAAGGTACCTTCTACGGTCATCCGATCGTCATTCGTGTGAAGGACCTGACGTGGCAGCCACCGGCTCAGCCGGAACCGGCGCCCCAGCAAGATTGGGTATCGAACCTGCTGGGCGAAGATCCACAAGAAGGTGCCTACCAGGAAAGTCTACTGGTCGCTCCAACTGCTGCCCCACAGCCTGAGCCACAACCGGAAGTCGCTCCGCTGCCACAGCCGGCGGTCGAAGCCGCCCCAGAGCCGCCAGCCGAGCCAGCTGCCCCGGCCAAACCAAGCTACATTCATAATTCGAGCGAGTCGCGCCAACAGCGCCGAGCCTCGATCCTCAGCAGCCAGATGAAGAATCGCCTGGCCCTGGGTGGAATTGCTGTCTCCTTGTTGGCGGTTAGCTTCTACGCATTGAGCGGCAGTGGCGGGAGCAACGAATCTCCCGTTGAAAACGTGCCGCAAGACCTGTTTGTCTCGACGGGCGAACTGGGTGACGCTCCGGCCTGGAACGCAAACCCAGCGACCTCCGATCCAAGTGAAACAATCACCATCGAGCCGATGGACAGCGAGATTCCGCAGATGGCCTCGTTGCCAACGCGTAGTCCGTCTCCCAACCCGACGATGTCCAACCCATCGCGTGACACGCAGATGACCAACATCTCGACGCCCAACTCGATGGACGCTAACACCTTGCCCGCCGCTTACAGCAACCCAGCCCAAGGCGATATGGGTTTGCCAGCCGACGTTTCGCCGGCAGATCAAGTTTGGCAGTTCGGTCCGTCGAATGTGAACCCCGACTACGAAGAACCTCCGATCAATCCCTACTCGGGCGCGGACGGTTCGGTTCCCACTGGCAACATCCCTAACTTCGATAGCTCGCAGTCGCAACCTTCGCAGACGCGTCCGCTACCTGGCGGATCGATGGACATGAGCGATCCACGGACATCGCAGTACCAGCCATCCAACAGCGCCGATGGCGGTCGCCACTGGATGCAGGAAGAAGCAAGTGACTGGGATTACCAGGATGGCAAGCTCGTGCGAAATACCTCGAGTGGAAACGCAGCGTCAACTGGCAGCCAATTGCCTGAAATCCACCAAGGTTATCAACCTCAAACCGGTTTTCCGGTCGTAAACAATCAGATGTCGGAGACCACCCCGGCACCGAATACCCAGCAAGACAACGGCCAATGGGGCTTCGGCCCTTACTCAGGCGCATCGATGCCGCAGGAAGCTGCCCAGCCTCGTGCTCGCCTGGGTGGAATTCAGCCCCTCGACTTGGAATCTCGCTAATGAGCCAACTCGACCGCGCTTTTATCCGTGCTTATACCTCGGAGCAAACCGGCCCCACGGCAGATGCCGCGGCCCAAACGTCGGAATCCGTCATGAATTCATCGCAATCATCGCAGCAAAACTCTTCCGCCTCGGTTCGCACGATGTCGCGCAAGCCGACTCTCAGCGAACTTCAGCACTGGAAGAACCAAGGAATCCGCATCGATATGCCTGGTTCGCCATTGGTCGGTTCGTATGACGAATCGAACACCGAAACATCCAATACGCAAGACGAGTTCATGCTGGCGGCCCAAAATACAGCTGCCGTGGCCGAAGCCCTGGATCGATTGATGATTCGTGCTGGTCGCAAGCATACTCCGGTTAATCCCGTTTCTGCACAATCGCCCAAGCCCGCGAAAGCGGAACTACCGGCTCCGACCATCGAGATCGACTCATGGGAAGGTGAGCCAGTGGAAGCCCCGGAAGAAACCGACGAACCAAGCTTCACCTTCGTCGCCGGCACCCCACACATCGAGTTGCCAGGCGAAGCCGAAACGTCCACGGAAGAAGTTGCGGCGGCGGCTCCTGCCTATCGTCAACGTCGTTTGGCTCACCCCAAGTGGGAAGCCGAAACGCTCCACTGGCCTGAAGAGACCGACATGGTGTTGGATCTCTGCCACGATCAATGGGTCAATTTGGCAACCAGCATCTCTGGTTCGATCAAATCGCTGGCCCTGGTCTCGCTCGGCGATGGTACAGGCTGCTCGACTTTGACCCTGTGTCTGGCCAAGTTAATGGCCGCCGTAGGGCGCCGTGTTCTGATCATTGACGAAGGAAGCGGTAGCGAAAGCCTGACGGTTCGCCTAGGCCTTACCGAAGCTTGCCCAAGCAGCGAGCCAGTCGAAACGCTGTACGAAGGAATGATTCAAGCAGCCGACCAGTCGATTGCCATCCTGCCGGCCGGTTATCGAAACCTGGCCGACCTGTCCGCATCGCAGTTGCAGCAGTTCACGAATGACTTTGACGTGGTGCTATGGGATGGAGGCAATCGCCCGGAAGTCTGGCAGCGTCTGGCTTTGGTGCACAGCGTGTTGGTCGTTCGCGATGCCCGTGGAACACACGATCACGAACTCAGCCAAATCCTGCCCAAGCTCCAGCAGCGAAAGATCAACGTGATCGGAATCGCAGAGAACTTCTGGCGATAAGTTTTCACTAGCCGCGCGTAGGCGAAATCGGAACACTTGATGTACGAAGCGTACTGGAAACTGAAATCTCGTCCGTTCGAGAACACCTACTCGGAAGCGTCTTACTACCCTTCCGAGTCGGCTCAGGCCGCGCTTCTCAAGCTTCGCTACGCCGTCGAAAACCGTCGTGGTGCCGCTATCTTGGCCGGAGCTTGCGGGCTGGGCAAAAGCCTTTTGGCCCGAACGCTAATGATTCAGTTGCCGGAGTCGTTTTCACCCAAGGCTCACCTTGTTTTCCCGAAGTTGCCTAGCGACGCCTTGATTCCCTATCTGCTTTTGAATCTCGGTCGAGGTCAAAAGGATAGCCCTATCGCCAGTAGTCCCAGCGACAACGTCTGGCAGCTGCAGCAGTTTTTGTCGGAAAATACTCGAGCAGGTAACCACGCCGTGATCGTCGTGGACGATGCCCACCTGCTGAGTGACCATGCTTCGCTGGAAACACTCCGCCTGTTGACCAACTTCGAGACTGATGGCAAGCTCGACCTGACGCTGGTTCTCGTTGGTCAAACGCCCATCATTCCCGCGGTCGAACGGTTCCCATCTCTGGAAAGCCGAATTGGTGTGAAGTCGCTGATGCGTTGCTTTACACCAGATGAAACGGCCGCCTACGTGACGCACCGCTTGCGGGTTGCCGGCTGCGAAGACGAGATCTTCGTTCCCGAAGGTCTGCAGCGACTGTTCGAGATTACCCGCGGTAATCCACGCGAGATCAATCGGCTGTGCGACCTGGCCTTGTTGATTGGCTACGCGGAGGAAATTCGCATGATCGATGCCGACCAGGTCGAATCGATTCACGACGAACTTGTCACGGTCGTTCCCGAATAAACGGCTGCCATATCTAGCAGGACGGGCTGAGCCGATTAGAATCAGTCGGCGTGAATACCAACGATCCCAATCCGTCTCCTGCCCCACTTTCCTGGAAGAACAGTGTCCTGCTGGGACTGGCTATCGCCTTTCTGTCCCTTGCTCTCCGTCTACCATCGATTGGTGAAAGCCTCTGGGTCGATGAACTGCACACAGCTTGGGCTGTGTCGGATGGGATTCAAGACGTTCCCTACCGGGCCGCTATGGGCAACCAGGCATCGCTCTACTTTCTGATCGTTTGGGTATGGACCCAACTGGCCGGCCTGCACGAGTGGTCGCTCCGCATGCCTTCGCTGGCGGGTGGGGTGCTTTGCGTGGGGCTGATCACCGGAATTGCCCACCGCTGGACGCGAGACGCCTGGGTTGCCATCGGATGTGGCCTAATCGCGGCCATTGATATCGACTGGATCTTCTTTGCGACCGAAGCTCGCGTTTATGGGTTCGTGCAGGTTGTCGCCGTGCTCCAGATACTACTTGCCTGGCAGATTCTCCAGCACGATCGCTGGCACGACTGGGCCTGGCTCGTGGTTGTGACCATCGGGAGCTTCTACTTACATTACAGCACGCTTCTGTTTTCCGTTTGCCTTGGCGCGTGCATGCTGCTGCTGGTTGATAGTCGCCCCTTGCGAAAGCATCTGTTGATGGCGGCCGCATGTATTGCGATGGGCGTAGCGATTAGCCTGCCGCACTTGGCCAGCATCTTCGAGCGTCGCGAGAACTGGGCTCAGTTCATCACGGCGACCTCTCGTAACGAATGGACACGCTGGGGAACCGCATTGGCTGCTCTATTGCCGCTGGCTGGTCTGGCAACCATCTTTGCACGCAATTGGTCGGCGGAAGCCAAGCGAGCCGTACTGACCGGCGGCGTCGTTTTCCTCCCGATCGCAGTCGCCTGGGCAACAACTGCCACGGGACTGGCCGCGCTGTTCTTTGGCCGTTACTTGATTTCGTCAGAAACGCTCATCCCGCTGCTGCTTGCGAGCCTGGCGTCGCTCGTCCCAGCTGCTGCGTGGCGTCGTGGTGGGCTCGTCGTTTCGCTGGTTATTTCCTGTGGTTTGCGAACGCCCTCTTACCTGGGCCCCATGCGAGGTGAAGATTGGCAAGCGGTGACCCAGGCCGTATCGCAGAAACTGGAAAGCACCCCCGAACCAACCGACGTGCTGATTGCCGCAGGACTGATTGAGACCGATATCCTTCGGTTTCCCACGAAGCACCTTCCCCCTTTCACCGAGCGGTGGGAGACCTACGCGAGATTGCCGATCGAATCGATCTACTCGCTGCCAGAACACGCGGGGCAACACTACGGGCTGACATATACTAACCCTGGAGAAGCAACGCCCAGATATCGCCACCGATCGGTTCCCAACCGACCGGTTGTGCTGATCGTGCGAGGCACAAAAGAGACGGCCGATCAGGTCGTGCAGAATTTCTTAAGCTCGGTGCCGGACCGAAAGTACGAAATAACCGCACCACAAACGCAAACAGCACGCGTTCAGTGGCGCGTGCTGCTTCCTCAAGACATGGATCTTCAAGCTGAGAATTAACTACGAAGCATCGGTCGTCGTTTCGATCCGCTTCAGGGCTTCGTCAAGGCGTTTCAGGTCGAGCCGATCAATTGCTTCTGCATCGGTCTTCTCCAAACGCTTAAGCATGTCAGACAGTCGCTGACGTACCTCTTCCAGTCGCTTTTCGTTCGCCACTTTCTGTGGATCTTCGACTTGTGCTCCCTCGCGAAGGCCGCGGAAGTTCTCTTGCATTTCGTTGACGAATTGTTCGTGACGTGCCCGCATGGCCTCCATTCGTTCGTCCATTTCCGCAAAAGGATCGAACCCTTCGCCCCCGCGGGGCACTCGAACATGAACACGCGGAAGATCTTGATCTCGCATGTTGGGCAGACGACGCGGTCCTGCGTCGGCGATCTTATTCAGCTCTTGGAACTTCGCGAACGCTTTCTGGTCCTGCTCTTGCAACTTATCGATGCTTTCGGCTTCGACCATCCGCTGTTTGCCACCGGGAAGATGCCAGGTCACGCTCACACGTCCACCGGCCATGGTCCGAGCAACGACTCGCTCGCCATTCTCGGTTACGTCGATCATCTTGTCGCCGTTCAAATCATTGGAGATCCGCACAGATCGATTGAAGTTGCCTGGCGGCAGAACAGGTGGCTGTGCTGGCTCGTCTTCGACGATACGATTGGGACCAAGCTTGCGTTTGAGTTGCTCAATCGCTTCCTCCGCGATGTAGCCAGCTGTCTGGTTGCCGCTGGCTGCCAAACGCTTGAGTGCCGAGTAGGCTAGCGACGAGGTATCGTCATCGGGCGAGCCGGCAAACCCTTTAAGCAGATCAACCGAGCGACTCGCCACTTCACCGGTACCGGTTAGTGCAGCTCGCTCAATCGCAGGAATGGCTTCTTTACCGAGCTTGGCCAATTCTTCGGCGGCCTGTTGTCGCTCGGCGTAACGATCCCCATCGAGCTGCCGAATCCATTGACGAATCGTCTGCTGCTGGTCGTTCTCGACTGGTTCAGCAGGCAAGCTGCCTACCAGGGCCATGGACAGCAACAGCATTCCCAAAATGGACTTCAGCGCGGCAGGCAAACTCATCTTCAGGCCTTCGTAGACTCAAAGCGGGGCAGTATCTTGTGAAGTATCAGGCGTGACAATCCCCGTAATATACGAGATCTATCCGCCCAACGCACGCCAAGCTGTACGAAGCCATCCAAGAAATGGTTGGCATGGACTCGGGGCGTTTTTCCTGATTTTCTCGGCGAAAACCGCCTCTTTTGATGAGTTTTCCAAGAAGCTCGTCCTAAGAATGACCAAACTTTGATCACAAATAGCGTGATAGCAAAGCCATAGTCTACACGCCAGATAGACGTTACATCTTGGATATCCCGCGACCCTTACGCCTGATTCGAGCCGCTGGGAGGATCAGCGTAGAGGTCTAGATTCTCCCGGTCGCCAATAATGGCAAAGACGCGACGAATTTGACCCAGGCCATCCGAAATCAGGTAGCTCGAATCTCGACCGTAGCTCTTCGAGCCGAGGATATAGAAGTTCGGTTCCGGCTGAATCAGGCTCTTCGTCCCTTCTGTATTGGGGCATAGATCGAGCTGCAGTTCTTGCAGAATCTCAAGATTGGGTCGATAGCCAACATTGGCCACGATGCGATTGAACGTATGGATGCCGGTATGCTTCCCCTCCAGCGTCACATGAAACTGATCGTTCTGAGGCTCGTAGTGCATCGACTTAACGGTCGTTTCCGGCCAATGGACGAGATGCCCATTCTCCTCGACCAGTAGCTGATTCGCTTCGCTGGCAACGCGTTTGCGCTGTGGTAGCGGATCATCCTCGATCACAGTTACTGGGCCGTTTTGTCCGTCGGCTTTGCATTCGCGAGTTACCCAGGTCACGTGCGTTTCAAGCGTCTCACGGGCCAATACGCTCAGCTGACAAATATTAGTCGCCGCAGAGTGCCCAGCTCCGATCACCAGGATTTGCTGATTGGCGTAACGCTTCGCGTCTTTCCCATGGGAATCGATCAGGCCGGTTTCAAAATTGGGGCGAGCCGCCAGCTCTCCGATGGCTGGACTCCCCCCGCCACCAATGAAGTTCGGCTGACCAACCACACCACTGCAATCCAGCACGATATCGCTCTCAAAGACGTGCTCGCGCCCGCTTTCATCCTTGGCCAGAGTCACCAGAGTAGTCTCGCTCCGCTGTGGTTGGCCAAAGTTTTCAGTCTTGGTTTGGGAACTTCGTGCGACCGAAAGCACGGTGTGCCTTAGCTTCAAGCAATCGACCACCAAATCGCTATCGGCCAGCGGCTGTAGGTATTGCTCGAGGTACTGACCATAAGTCACAAATTGATCGCTTAGAGGGAGCGAAAGATCTGGATGTTGAGCGGCCAGTGCCGACTTACCCAGCTTGGTGCAATTGGCGCTGAACGGAGTGAACATGCGAACGTGCTCACATTTCCGCAAATGAGCACCCACCTCACCGGACTCGAGAACGGTCACTTTGTACCCCAGAAATCGAGCATACAAAGCGGCTTCAATGCCAATCGGTCCGGCACCAACAATCACGATCTGGGCAGGCGATTCCACTGCCATCCGATGGCCTCTGTATTTAGGGGAAGGTTGCCATGTTGATTCGGCCTAGTTCAATCTGAGCAAGGCGTCATCCACTGGTAACGATTATAGGGAAGAATTGGCCGCTCGCTCTGCCCACATCGGCCAAAGGAAGAAAATCGAGGTGGTTTCTGGTGAGCCACGTCTCCCCCCTGACAGGCATGACCTAAAGTTACGCAGGGATTTTTGAGCACGATATATCATGCATCGCTCTTCCCTGCGTTAATGAAATTGAAGTGGAACCATACACTTGGGGCGAGATAATGGTCCAAAGCACACTACGTGTACTCGTAGTTGATGACTCGAAATTGATTCAAACATTGATCTCGGATCTGTTGGAAGAAGCGGCTGATATTGAAGTGATCGCGACCGCGTCTGACGGACGTGAGGCCGTCAAATTGGCGCGCAGTTTGAAGCCGGATGTCATCACGCTCGACGTACAGATGCCCAAAATGGATGGGCTGGAAACGCTCGAAGCCATCCTTTCCGAGCAACTGATCCCAGTCATTATGGTTAGTGCCACTACGCAACTTGGTGGTCAGATTACGCTCGAAGCACTCGACCGTGGTGCAATCGATTACATCGCGAAGCCGGAAGGGCTGAAAGAAGCGGAAACAACACTTCGGACCGAGCTTGTCCGACGAATTCGCATGGTCGCCAATACCGACGTGGACAAAGTCCTCACGATGCGTCGTGAGCGTGCGGAGAAGCGAAAAGAACGCCGCGAAAAACTCGGACTGTCAACGGAGTCGAAAGCGATACCCAAACGAATCTCTGCGGAGCAGCTTCCGGTATCGGACAAATGCATCGCCCTGGGGATCTCGACTGGGGGCCCCCCTGCCCTGGCATCGATGTTCGAGGTCTTGCCCGACAGTCTTCCACCAATGGTGATCGTGCAGCACATGCCGGCCAACTTCACACAAGCATTCGCCGGCCGCTTGAATTCGCTCTCGAGGGTTAACGTCAAAGAAGCCGAAACCGGCGACGTCCTTCAGCCTGGACATGCTTACCTGGCCCCTGGCGGCAAGCACCTGGAGGTCATCCGCAACGGTGCCAAGGGAGGCAAGCTGCTGGTCCGGGATGGTGACTTTGTCAGTGGCCACCGACCGTCGGTCGACGTGATGATGTCGTCGGCCGTGAAGGTTTATCAGGATCGACTCTTAGGGGTCATCATGACAGGCATGGGACGCGATGGCTCGGATGGCTGCGGAGAAATCAAAGCCGCTGGCGGTTATGTGCTGGGACAAGACGAAGCGACCTCTGACGTTTACGGCATGAATAAAGTCGCCTTTCTCGCCGGCAACGTCGATCGCCAGTTCTCGCTCGACGAAGCCGCAGCGACAGTCACCGCCCAGGTTCGTCGCTTGTGGGGCGCCGCGAAAGTGTCTTAATCGTTAGGCACGATTCACGCGGAATGGCTGCAGATCAATCTGTGGCTTCTCGCCGCACATCAATTGGCTCATTACCGCAGCGGTTGCCGGAGAAAGATGTAATCCGCTGCGATAGTGTCCTGCTGCCAAATAGACGTTGGACAGGCCTGGCAATTGCCCCAGGTAAGGAATCCGATCGACGCTGGCAGGTCGGAGCCCCGACCACGCTTTCACTCGCTTGGCACTGGCAAGCTTGGGCACCCACTCGCGAGCAAACTGAGTAAGGTCTTCGATTGCTTCCGCTGTATTCGACTTGTCGAAGCCAACTTCTTCGACCGTCGCCCCAACCAGCACCAGGCCGTCTCTGCGGGGCACGATATAACGAACCCCTTCATTGATCGGCGACGAGAAGAATCGTTCGCCAGCATCAAGCAGGACAAGCTGTCCACGAATCGGCTCGATCTCGGGACGTTGCATCCGTCCTGAAAAATTCCCCTGATCAAGGACCTGATCGGTCAACAGTTGTGACCATGCCCCGGTCGCCAGACAGCAAGCTCCGGGAAAGATCTCTTGGCCATTCACTTCGACCGATGCAAGTTCTTCCCCTTGAAATCGCCAACTTGCGACTTCCGTGTTTTCGAGAAAGCGAACGCCGCGATTTCGGCAACCTTGCACAAGTGCCTGAAGATGACGCGGATTACGCACCACCGCTTCGCCCGGCAGATATACGGCGTCCCGCATCGAATGGCTCGACTGCAAATGTGGAAAGCGTTCGGCAACTTGCTGGGGATCAAGCCGTTGGACTTCTACCCCCTCCTCTTCGTAGTGCACGCAGGCCATGCGGAGTGACGCCGCTTCGCCAGGATCGCGGGCAAGATAAAGGCCACCGGTGATCTCGAACTCGTTATCAATCTCCGTTTCTGCTTTCAGCTGAGCCGACCACTCGGGGAACAGCCGATGGCTCAGACCGCGGAGCTGTTCCTGAGGATCCCAGGCCTCGTTCTCGTTCGCGGGAGGCAGCAAGCCGGCTCCTGCCCATGAGGCCTCGCGCCCCAACTGGCCTTTCTCGACGAGCAAGACCTGGCGACCCTTTCCGGCAAGTTCGTAGGCTATTGAAAGACCGATCACCCCCCCTCCGACCACGAAGAAATCAGGGCGAGAACTAGCAAGCGAGGGCAATTCAGATCACCTAAACCCAGGAAGGAAGCGAGGCAAAGATAGGCTCGCTTTGGCAGTAACGACGACGACAGATGACTTATGACGCTGGCTCGGTAACTCGCTTGGCTTCCGCCTCGAGCGTCCGCTTGAGCAACATCGGTGAAACTTTGCCGCGGAAGCGAACTTTGCCATTTATTTCGACCACGGGCACAGTGGTGTTAAATTTCTGCGACAGTTCCGGATCGGTGTCGATATCAACCAACGTAATGTCCGACACGAACTTTCGGACCACCGACTCGGCGTTTTCGCAGCAATGGCACCCTTGCCGCGTGTAGAGAACAATCCGAGCAACATACAGTTGAGGGGAATCGGAGCTCACCGATCGATCACCTTATTAAGATTCGTTGAAGCTACCTGCCGGCCCGCTGAACAAAGACCACTACAAACATACGTAGGGATTCGATTTTACCCTTTGACATAGGGGAAGATTCCTAACGGCAGCAAACCAGTGAAAATTGCCAGAGAATGTTGTTTGGAGCAATATGTCTCTGTTAGTCTATACTTTGAATCAATCTCATGACTTTCCCCTGCATAGAGGATTTTCCTCCCAAACGCCGCGGAAGTAAAGCACTTCTAAGGCACACGAGCGACGTACCGTTTCGCCACACATCGAGTTCGCATGCCAGCAGTTGTTGACTCCAATCGATTTATCGAGCTGATCCGCAAGAGCAAGCTCGTTGATCCGTCTGCTCTCGAGCAGGCGGTGGAGGATCTGCATGCTTCCAACGAGGGAGGGCTTCCCGACGACCTGGACGCGATGCAGAAGTTCTTCGTCGACCGGCAGCTGCTCACGAATTGGCACTGTGAAAAGCTCCGCAACGGAAAGTACAAAGGATTTTACCTCTCGAAGTACCGCCTGCTGAAGCACTTAGGTACCGGCGGGATGAGTAGCGTTTACCTGGCGGAGCATACCTTGATGAATCGCAAAGTCGCGATCAAGGTGCTTCCCCGCCGACGCGTTAACGATGCTTCGTACCTCGCTCGCTTTCATCTCGAAGCCCAGGCTGCCGCCCACCTGGACCATCCAAATATCGTCCGGGCGTTCGACGTCGATAACGAAGACAATACCCATTACATCGTGATGGAGTACGTTCCCGGTGCCGATCTTCAGCAAATTGTGCGAGAACGAGGACCGGTTCCGTTTGAAGCGGCAGCAGATTACATCGCTCAAGCCGCCGATGGCCTGCAACACGCCCACGATAAGGGCGTCGTTCACCGAGACGTGAAACCGGCCAATTTGCTGCTGGACGATCGAGGTGTCGTTAAGATCCTGGATATGGGTTTGGCCCGCATCAAGCAGGACGAGGACGCCTCGCTGACGATCGCCCATGAAGAAAACGTCCTGGGAACGGCGGATTACTTGGCTCCTGAACAAGCCGTCAACAGCCACAAGGTTGACCATCGCGCCGATATATATAGCCTTGGGTGTTCCTTATATTACCTCCTGACGGGACATCCTCCATTTCCCGAAGGAAGCCTGGCCCAGCGGATCGCCAAGCATCAGAGCGTGATGCCGGACCCGATCAAGAAATCTCGCCCCAATTGCCCGCCGTCGCTGCAGCGTATCTGTGAAAAGATGATCGCCAAGCAGCCAGAGGATCGCTTCAACGACGCGTCGGAAGTAGCCTTTGAGCTTCGTGCCTGGATGGAGTCACGTGGCAAAGAGCCTACCCATGCAGACGAGAAGCTTGGGTCGGCGATCCTTTCCACCGCCGCCCAAGAAGCAGCGAATCGGTCGCGAGCCGCCCATCAATCGGGCCGTCAACAACAACATGGCGGAACAGGCTCTTCGTACGAGGTAGACGACCTGCTTCCTCCCGATATGCGGGAATCGCCTTCGTCCAGCAAGTTTGACCCTGCAATCGGCGACACGGTGGCGGATCGGTCCAACGACACGTCGCAGCGTCCTAACCCTCCGCGACGACCTTCTCGCGGAGGAAAGTCCTTGCCGGTTGCCAAGGCTCTTGATGATGATCAAGACGACTACATGGCCTCGAGCGACCCACTTTCTTCCTCTGGATCGTCTCTGTTCGATTCTCAGGAGTTCGAGGAAGATCCATTCAGCATGGATGTGCCGGTGAGCGATGTCGGTGGCTCTCTATTGGTATCGTCCGCAGAACTCAAGCAAAAGGCCGAAGACCGCCAAGCGGCTGAGGCCAAGAAGAGACGAGCCGCTTCGCAATCAGGATTGGGTGATTCGATAGACCTAAATTCGTCGGTCCAAGGGATTCCCGTTGTCATCTGGGTTGTGGTTGCCGTGCTCTTCATGTTGATTGGCGTCCTCATCGCTATCAGCTATCAGACCGCAGAAGAAAATTCGGAACCGCTTGACCCGAAAAAGGGCAATCTCGAGAGTAGTCTTTGGGAAGACACGAAGAAACGCCCCCGCATTCTCGCCTAGAAACCCACTCTACAGGGGTGTATTGACAGAGCTGTTCTGGCCTGTTTCGAGAGTCCGCCGGTGCTGTCCGGCTACTGCTAGCCCAACCATAAGTCGTTACTGCAAAGCGACTTAACAAAATCGCTTGAAAACTGCTCTGACCGCGACGTAGGATAAGGTAGAAGAACAAAGGGCCCAAACAACGCCCTCTCGTTCCCCACACCTGAAATGGAATTCGCGGTTCCGCTTGTCGCAGGAAGACCGACCAAGATCGACACCATGAGCGACTAATGAACGTTCGCTCGATAGGCCAAACGCAGAGAATTCCATGACACGCATGTCGCACAGAGGCATCACGCATACGAAAGTGGCGAAGACGAAAGTCGCGTCGCGTGATTTTCGTTTGCCGACGCAAGCGTCTCGTCGTCGTGGAGGAGAGACAGGACGAACGGCTGAATGTGGTGGCTATTTCGTTCCGCCTGAGGACTGGCACGAGCCCAAGGGCAACACCGGTGCGAACTACAAGTTCATTCATCAGGAACCCGGTGAAGGCTTCGTTCACATTTTGACCGAAGACGAGATCCGATCGAGACTCCAGGAACTTCCGGAGTGGATGATCGAAGGTCTGGAAGTCGTCCAACTCAGTCGGCTTACGAAAAAGAAGCTGAGTTTCCCCTGTTATGGAATGCAGTGGGGGGCGGCAATCTACCTTTACCCGATGGACGAGTCGCTTATCGAGTACTTCCCCCATCCACCACGCCCAGAGCAAGTAGTAGAAGCCAAGATGTTTGGTGCTGTTTGGGAGCAAGACGAAGATGGTTACTGGCGATTGGAGTGGAATGAGGACACAATCCGCGATTTCTACTTAAACAACGTCCTAATTCACGAACTGGGACATTTGCTCGATACGAGAAATAACAACTACCTCGCTCGCGAGCGATACGCCGAATGGTTTGCGATCGAGTACGGATACCGTCCCACCCGACGCCAGCAAATGGCGAATCGCGCCGCGAAGAAGGTTGTGCGCCGCCATCACCATACCTAAGCGAAAACATGCTATGCTTTTACGATGACTAGACGTAAGTAAATGCATAGCCGAAGCTTAGGTCTCTAGCTCTATCACCAGCTGGACGTTCGTGGGTACATTTCCGAGCGCCTGACGTTCATTCCTAATGCATCGGTTCGCGGTTATCGCTACCATGGCGTTTGGTATCGATGCTTCCTTATTCAACCTGATCACCGTTGTCTCACAGGGCCGAACATTGACTAGAATTCCCTCCTTCACGACCACGGCCATCGTTGCTCTTCTCATGGGACTGTTTGTCTCAAGCATTCACGCTGCTCCGAATGAGGAGCAGAGAATGCAGCTTCAGGCCCTGAAGCTTGACATCCGCAAGACATCAAACTTCCTCAAACGAGGGATGATTGCCGAGTCGGTTGAGCTGGTACGCGACATTCAGTCGCGGATGGAAAAGCTCGGCACTGCTGGTGACGCGGAAGTAACCCAGGAGTTGCAGGGCCTCGCCGAGAGCCTAGCCGTCTCGCATGGTCTTCTCGAGCTAGAAGGCTACACGCTCAAACCGCTGACTGCTTCGGCGATGGCTTCGGCCCCGATGATGATGGCCAACAATCCTGGTGTTCCTGGCGCGCCGGCCCCGGCACCAGCCCCTCTACCGACCACGTTCCCGACCGCAAATATCAGCTTCACCAAGCACGTCGCTCCGATTCTGATCGCTCGCTGCGGTAACTGCCACGTTACCGGTGCCCGAGGTGGGTTCAGTGCAAATACCTTCGAAGCCCTCATGAAAGGCCCAGCGGCTGGGACCGTCATTTTCCCAGGCGACGACATCGGTAGCCGCTTGATCGAGACGATCGAGACCGGCGACATGCCACGCGGTGGGGGCAGTGTTCGCCCGCCAGAACTCACAGCCTTGAAGACTTGGATCAAAGAAGGAGCCAAATACGACGGTCTCGACCCGAAGGCTCCGATCAACCAGGCAGGTGCATCCGCTAATCCAGCCGCGATGCTGGAATTGGAAGTAATGGCCGCCTCAGGGAACGAGCAAGTCAGCTTCGGTCTTGATGTTGCCGGTGTACTGGCCAATCGTTGTGTGAATTGTCACAGTGGCAACAACCCGCCCGGCGGCTTAGGTATGGACAGCTTCGCTCGCTTCATCCGCGGGGGTGACAGCGGTGCACCGTTTGTGCCTGGTAAGCCGGAAGACAGCATGATCGTCCGTTTGATCAAAGCGACCGGTAATGGCCGGATGCCGCGTAATGGTCCCCCACTGACCGGCGAGCAGATTGCCAAAATCGAAACTTGGATCCGCGAAGGAGGCAAGTTCGACGGTGATTCCGCCAACGACGACACAATGTTGCGAACCAGTCAGATTGCCTTGGCGAAGAAGGCGACTCACGATCAACTGGCGGCCATGCGGGCCGAAAGCAGTCAACAGATGTGGGATTTGGGCATGCCCAACGTGCAGTCCGCCAAGGTCGATTCAGAGAACTTCCTGGCGTATGGAACGATGGGGGAAGCCACTCTGCAGCAGCATATCGCCGAGGCGGATAAAGCCGCCGACAAGGTACGTACGATCTTGAAGATCCCTTCGACGGGACCGCTGGTCAAAGGAAAGATGACCTTGTACCTCTTCCAGAAGCGGTACGATTACGCCGAGTTCGGCAACATGATCGAGCGTCGCGACCTGCCGGCTGACTGGAAGGGACATTATCGCTACAACGTGACCGACGCTTACGGCTCGATTCAGGTTCCTTCCGACAACGAGTACGACTTGACGGTGCTTCTGGGCCAGATCGTCGCGTCCAGTCATATTGCTTCACTGGGCAACGGAACGGTGCCTGATTGGTTTGCCGAAGGAGCCGGCCGAGTCGTTGCTTCCCGCATGAGTAAGAACGACCCGCGAGTCGTCGCATGGGATAACCAGATCGAATCGGCTCTGGGTTCGATGAGCAAGCCAGACGATTTCATCATGAACCGTCTCTCGCCAGACCAGGCTTCCGTTGTCAGCTATGCGTTTATGAAAGCAATCATGGGGCGTGGCAATTCGTTCGACGCGATGATGAACTCGTTACGCAGCGGAAAGAACTTCGACGAAGCATTCCAGTCGGCGTTCAATATGACGCCTTCGCAACTGGCTGGGGCCTGGGCAACTTCACGAAGATAACCGCGCTGATAGGAATTCCACGAAAAAACGCGATGCCCGCAAGCATCGCGTTTTTCATTTCTTGACCAGCACGAATCAAAGTGATTAGTGAGCGTGATGCTCGATTTCCCCTTCAAATGGCGTGCCTTCGATTTCCAGGGTCACCGTGGCTTCGGCTTCGTCGGCTGTCACCAGAGCGAAAAGGTCGGCGTCTTTGGTTTCAAACTTGGCCGTGGTTTCTTCACCTTCAGCACGGACGGCTGGGACAGCGAAGTCCTTCTTGGCGTCATCAACGGCGACGGTAATCGTGATATTCTCGCCAGCAATCGCGACATCATTCTTGGCATCGCCATCCAGCACGTAGAAGGTCAAGACCTTGGCTTCGTCATCATGATCCCATTCCAGGTGATACTTTTCGCCGCCCAGTTCAATCAAATGACCGCCGTGCGGGCCTAGATCGTGACTGTGACCACCTTCCCCATGACCGTGGTCGTGACCATCATGGCCGTGGTCATCGACATGTTCGCCATTGTCGGCTGTGTCGGTCTTCGCCGTGTTGCAGCCGCTCAGAGTAAACGGTACCGCCAGGGCACACAGAATCAGTAAGAGCTTTCCAATCTTCATAGAGCCAATCTCCTCAGTGGCATCGATCGAATATCAAAACAGGCATGCCGCCCAAGTTAGCAGCACCATCCGCCTCCCGTACTATTCGCGGGAAACCGTCGATTATTCGGCACAAAACTACGTGCGCCAATCACAGGCGATACGAATTGCGATGCGTTTGCGTCGATCTAAATGTCTAATCCATTTGGATTTGTGACCGTTGGATGAAGATACTTCTCGAAGGCATCGATGTCATCCGAATCTCCCCCAGCTTGCCTTGCCGCCTGAAAACATTGCAAGGCACGGTCTTTATCGTCATCGAAAAAGAGCAGCACGGCTACGCAGAAAAGATATTCCGGGTTCTGCGGATCGGTCACCGCGCGGCGAGCATTGGCTTCGATGATGGATGTCTTAGCCAAGCCGTTATTTCCTAGTAGAGCATCCAGCGTCACATTCGTGCCTGCAATATCTGGGTTTTGCTGAATGGCCAGTTCAATCGCAGCGACCGCTTCGTCAGGTCGGTTGGTGGCCAGATAGGCCAGCCCTTTCCGCAGGTGTCCTTCCGCATGACCAGGTGCAGCCGCAACGGCATCCTTGTAACGTCCTAGTGCTTCCTGGTAACGCTGCTGCTGGAAGAGGTTATCACCGGCCTGAATGAAGTGCTCGGCGCGTTCGATCGCTTGATCGCTCGGCTGCTGGATCGCAACAGGCTTGGCTGCTTCAATCCTTAGAGGACTGGGAATTGGTGTGACCAACGACTCAAATTGTTTCGTCCGCTGAGGCTCAATCGCAAAATCTCTGGGCAACCCCATGAACTGCTTCATGGCCTGAGGACCATAGTTCAGCTCGGCAGGCTCCGTGGGAGGCAAATAGTATTCCAGGTACTGATCACCTGGACGGTAATAGGTTCCGTACGGGTACAGACTCGAATAACCATAGCCGTAGGAATATAACGGCCCATAAAAACCGTACGTTCCGTACGCCGGCGGTAGGCCGAATCCAATCGACAAGGACGTTCCCCCCCAGTAGCCGCCATAGTAAGGATAGCCGTATCCGTAGCTTCCATGGTGATGGTGGTGATCGCCGTGCCGGTAACCGCCGGTGTATTTCCCAGAGTTCCACCCAGGGCTGGTCACATCGGCATAGCCGCCACGGCCGACCGAGATGTTGCTACGGCTCTTATATTGGTACTGCCCCAGCCCTTGAGCCTCAACGCTACTTGCGGCAACAAAGAGTGCCAGACCAACCATGATCGAAAGGGTACGCACTGCGACATCTCCCAGGAAAAAGAAAGCGGGTACTCTATTATCTTCAGGTTCTGCACAAAGGGCAAAGAAAATTCACCAGCCGCGGCCATCGGAGGTGATCACTTTGAGGTCTTGCTCTTCCACCATCGTACCTTGAGTAACTAAACTAAGCGCGGAGATTCTCCCTTTGATCATTTTGCTTTGCTTGATGAATTCATGCCGTGACCAAGTCTGACCTCGACGATTTCCTCGATATCCTAAAACAGCTCGTACGTCATCCGTCGGTGGTTGGCTCCGAGCATGCTTTCTTCCGCTATCTGCAGCGTGAGCTGGAAGAAACCCACGCTACGGTCACCTTGTACGAAGGGTTGCTCGTGGCCAGTGGATCGCGGCCCGAACAGATGCACATTTCGGCGCACGTTGATCGGCATGGCTTGATCTGTACCGGGCCGAATGAGTTCCAGTACGCAGCGTTCGTCGCCCGCAACCGCGGCGACCTGCTGGGGGATTCCGTCTCGGAGCAGACGTTCCAGACCATTGCCGAGCGGTTTCACGAGCGTTTTGTACAGGCTTACGTCCCTTGGAGTGGAACCTATCTGGGCAAGGGAACGATCAAGCGGTCCTACCTCTGTGAACGTCGCGGAAACCTGGTCTTTGAAGTGGAAGGGCTCGACCATGTGCTGCCGGGCACGCCGGTCGCCTATCAAGATCGCCTGACGGTGAACTATAGCCGAGTATCTGCCCAACTCGACAACGTGTTAACCACGGCGATGCTGATCTATTTGTTCCGCCATGGATTTCAAGGTACGGCTCTCTTCACTGCCCAGGAAGAAGCTGGCCGAAGCTGGCGATTTCTGCTGGAATGGTTCCGCCGCTGTGACATCGAAACGCAGGACTTGTTGGTGCTCGATACGAGCCCCTTTCCTGATATCGCGACGGCCGACGCACAGCAAGTTGTCCTGCGAAGGCGCGACGCCAACGCGGTCTTCAACCCTCAGGTAGTCGACAAGCTCGAGTCGGCATGCCAGAAGTACGGCATCCGATACCTGTTCAAGGACGAGTACATCGCCAAACAGAATGAAGTCCGCATCGAGGAAGGAAAGGCGCCGACCTCACTAGGAAGCACCGAACTGGGACGTGTTGTCCTCGCTTCGGAAGGATCGATTCAAGGAGCCACGCTTCAGGTCCCCACGACTGGATACCACACGCCTGAGGAATCCGCTGCCCTGGCATCGATCGAAGCCATGCTCGACGTGCTCTGTGAGGTCGCATTGGACGATTAGGTTTGCCCGGTCAATTGACCGCGAATGGCTTCAAACATCGCGGCAAACTCAGGATCGGCCTCGCGTAGCGCATTCAAGAATTCTGTGCGAGAGGCATCCGCGGCGGCCTGTTCCGCCTCGGGGATACGGTTTAGTTGCTTCAGGCAGATCGCCTTGCCAGCGAAGCCGAATGCCTTGGCCTCGACATAGATTGCCTGTTGCTGGGCCATCCGATCAAAGACTCGGAGAGCCTCCTGATCGCGGCCCTGGTTCATCAGCAGTACGGCTTCCTGCTTCATCGCTTTGAGCCCCCAGACGCGGTTCTCTTCGCTTTGATCCATTGGAAAGTTCCAGTAGACACTGGCGAAAAATTCCGGTCGCTGATCCTGACCGAGATTCTTATTCTTGAACATCGCAAAATCGAACTGCTCTTGCGCCGTGCGACCTAGCTTAGGCAGCAGTTCGGCCTGCTGTTCGGGTGGGATATCGAGCAAGTTGGCTTGCTTCGATGCCAGTGCCAAGGCTCCCCCAACGATCAAACAGATAAGCACCATGGCGCCGATCGTCACCGTCCGTTTGCCCCACGAAGGCCGACGATAAACGGTCACGGCGGACGTCTTCATCACGTCCGACAGTTCCTCCAAGCCGCCACTACGAATCTCGGATAGGGAAGCCAACTCGGCAATCGACCAGTCGGAGGGATCGCTTCCAAATGCATCGCTTCCCAGGGACTTCTGCACGTCGCGCAGCTCACGCAAGAGTTCCGAGGAACTCTGATAGCGGTCCTCAGGCTTCTTGGCCAGCATCTTGTGAATTACCCGAGCCAATGCGGGCGGAACGCCTCCCCGGACCTTTTCCAGTCGTTCTGGCTCGGTGTTGAGGTGCTTTACGGCGACAGTTAGCGGGTTGTCGCCTTCAAACGGAGGTCGTCCCGCCAAAAGCTGGTAACATGTCACGCCCAGCGAGTAGATGTCGCTTCGCTGGTCGAGCGACTTCCCTTCGGCTTGCTCTGGGCTCATGTAAAGCGGCGTACCCATGGTGATGCCGACTTGAGTCAGATTCATCCCATCTGCCCCGGGGGCAATCACCCGAGCCAGGCCAAAGTCGGCGACTTTGACTTCGCCAGTCCCGGTAATCAGGATGTTCTCCGGCTTGATATCACGGTGGACGATCCCCTGCTCTGCCGCTTTGTATAGGGCTGCACCGACTTGGCGAAGTATTGCCCCGACCAGCTTCACTTCGAGCGTTCCCTGCTTGTTGAGCAGCTGCTTCAGATTCTGGCCCGGGACGTATTCCTGGGCAATGAAATGAATTCCATCCGAGTTGCCCACTTCGTAGATCTGCACGATGTTAGCATGGGTCAGGGCCGCAGCGGCCTGGGCTTCTCGGTGAAAGCGGCGGACGTAGGCTTGGTCTTTGGCCAGTTCAGGCATCAGAATCTTAACGGCCACGTTCCGCTTCAGGCTCTGCTGTTCGGCCAGAAAGACCTCAGCCATGGCCCCCCGGCCGAGCCGACGCAAGATGCGGTAGTCCCCCACAGACCGCCCTGCCAAGTCGAGTTCCGGGGCGGAATCTCCGCCGTTGTTCTTCCGTTCCGTCATGGATGTCTCAAAGTGGGGGCGTCAGTGAGGTCTTCGCCGAGGCCGCGACCCCTGGGTGCTCTTCATAACTACTTACCGAGAACGAAGATGGATTCACGGTATTTCCACCTTCAAGTATCGATGCGAATTGGCATCTTGGCAACCGAAGTGCCAGGGAGTTTGGGAGAGAAAATGTTTTGACCCATTTTTGGCGTCACGTCTCGAACCTGATTCTTGCTTCCCATCCTATCCCTTACGAAGCAGTCAACTTATGGTTCTCCTGTGGCTGACTACGACTGCGGCTTAATTTTCCTGACAACAAATACCATGGAATTCGTAGTGCGAGATCATCTCACTGCATCGTAACGGACGAAAACCTCTCGCAACGGAGTGCGGCTCAGACGAAAATAGATGGATGGGATCTGAAATCTTACAAGTTGTTGGTGGCCTAGGAATCTTTTTGCTCGGCATGTCGATCATGACTGATGGGCTAAAGTCGCTTGCCGATGATCGCCTGCGAAAGATCCTTGCTCGTTCGACGAACAGCCCCGTTTCAGGCGTCTTCACCGGGGCGTTAACGACCGCTTTGATTCAATCCTCTAGCGCGACGACCGTGGCGGCAGTCGGGCTCGTACATGTGGGATTGCTGACGTTTGCTCAGTCGCTGGGGATCATCTTCGGCGCGAATATCGGTACGACCATCACCGGCTGGATGGTGGCCCTGATCGGTTTCAAGTGGAAGATCGGCGACATCATTCTGCCGCTTGTGTTTGTGGGAGCACTGATCCGGCTGTTCACTCAAGGGAAACTGCGCTGCGTCGGGACTTCCCTGGCTGGGTTCGGGTTGATCTTTATTGGAATTTCGGCCCTGCAGGAAGGCATGACTGGGTTTCAAGGAATCGTTACCCCAGACAGCTTTCCCGCTGATTCGACATGGGGACGAATACTGCTCGTTCTTATTGGAATCGTCATCACCGTAATCACGCAGTCATCCAGCGCCGGTGTTGCCACAGCCCTGGCGGCTGTCCACGCCGATGCCATGACGTTGTATCAGGCCGCAGCCATGGTGATTGGGATGAATATCGGAACCACGGTAACTGCCGTCGTGGCGACGATCGGGGGTAACGTTCAAGCACGTCGAACGGGGTTTGCCCATGTCATTTTCAATGTAATCGCGGGGCTAGTGGCCTTTTTCTTACTGACGCCCTATTTCTGGGTTTTGCAGCAAGTTTGGCCTGACTTTGCGACTTCCGATCCTGAATTGGCGTTGGTTAGCTTTCATACGTTTTTCAACGTACTGGGCGTGATCCTGTTCCTGCCACTGACGAAGTGGTTCGTCGTCTTGCTCGAGTGGCTGATCCCGGAACGGGGAAACCCACTTGTGAAACGGCTCGACCCCAGCTTGCTTGCCACACCAGATTTGGCGTTACAAGCTGTTCAAGCAACTGTGAACGACGTGCTACAAACATTATTGGGCGAACTATATCGGCTACTAGACAAGCCAAAGTCGTCTCCGAACGTCAGCATGCTCGCGAAGGTTGACGATGCGTTGTCGAAAACGCGAGATTTTATGGACCAGCTTCGCTTTCAGCGTGACCAGTCCCTTTCGCTGGGCCAGTTGGCTCGAACAATTCATGTTCTCGATCATCTCTACCGCATTCGTCATCGAATGGAAGAATCACAACGGATCTCGCGGATTCAAGATGACCCGTCTCTCGAAACCATGGCGAACTTGCTTGCCACCATGGTTGACCAGATCATGCTCACCGAGCTTCCTTATTCAACGGAAGCCAGTTCAGCTGCTCAACAAATAAATCAGGAGTTGAAAGCAGAGATGCGTGGGTATCGTATCGAGATCCTACAACACACTGCCGCCGGAGAACTCTCTTCAGAAACAGCTTTACAGCGGACCGACTCGGCCCGCTGGATCCGACGCCAAGGCTATCACCTATGGCGTATCGTTAATCACCTGGCTGACAGCCCGCACGAACGTGAAGAGGTACCGGAGCTCTCGTGACTTTCAACACGAAGAGTTCACGATCACTTCGCTGGCCGGCCAACAACCCGTTACTTAACTCGCAGCCGCTTCAGTTGAATGGCATTAAACATCGAAAGCGAACTTCCGTCGCGTTTGCTGGTGATGACCACGGGCGAGCCATCCTTCACTTCGATCGTGTACTTCACGTACTGATTGCCTTGTTCGTAATCGCGGCTGCGGTATCGATGCGAGCCATCGTTTAGTGTCTTTTGACCGGTATACGTTGTCCCGGCGGATTCGATCTCAATCAAAGCATTCTGATCCGGTGCATCTCCATGAGCGAAAACATAGGCCTCGTAAATCCCTGCCGGCAGATAGGTCAGCTTGACCGACAAATCGACACAGCGGCAGTTGTGGTAAAGATAGGCATGATAAACATCAAACGTGCCAGGAATCCCCCATTCGCCATCGTTCTCAGAAAGCTGCAAGACGACATCCGTGGGCGTACCATCGGCCATGGGCAGTCCTGATTTCGTCGTTTCCCTGACGTCGACCAAAGTCCACTGATCGCCTGGCCCTCCGATGGCACCACGTGGCCGGGAATCGACCGGGGCCATCCCAAAGTTGATATTCAGAATGCGATCGGCATGTTTGGATGGCTTCGTCTTTTGCTTCTTCGTGTCTGGCTTCACTTCGGAAGTGATGCCTCGGCGCGGCCCTTGTGTCGCGACGCTTGCAGATTGCTGAGAAAGGACTTCGGGAGCCATTAGGGGCAATAGGCAAAACGCAATTACTACGCTAGTCATGGACATTCTCCGAGCCGAAGTAAAACGAATAGAGCTTTCCAGGGAGACGAACCACATTGCTATTTGGTTTTGGTCTCGTGAAAACAAGCTGCCTGACTGTCACGTCGTTGTATCAAATCTAGACGTCCAAATCCTCCAAACCCTTCTTCCGCTTGTTTGCTTGAGGCAGTCGCTCGTCAAGCCAGGCATCGTCGACGAAATCATAGAGCAGTTTCCTCAGGCACGTTACCAGTGCCTCGCGGACGCCGTCACGGAAGTCAGCATGCGAGCCGACAATTTCCACCTGGTGGAAACCATTCCAATTCAGCCAAAGTCCCCACTCATACCGCGCTGCCGAGTCATTCACACGGAGCATGACTCGGGCAGCCCAGAACGCGCCGAAGCTATCGCGAAAGTCAATCCACGCTCGATCCTCGGGACGTAGATTCTCGGGCCGTCCGAAGCCACCTTGGATTGCTGAGCCGATCCCAATCAAGCCCAGAGCGATCGCCAGAAGCGATCCCTTCACCGTGACTTCCGATGTTGTCATGGGAAGGTAGGTGTAGGTCATATTGATCTGTGCAACGGCCAGGCATAACGCCGTTGGACTAAATCGTGTGGGGAAGTTGTTTATGAAACCAGCAAGTATGAGCGCGGCGAGAAACGTTCCCCAAATCCAGCCTGGGTCGACCTGCCCAATGCTGCTAAAGGCCCAAACCTGAAAGACGGGAAACCATAGCATCAGCAGAAAGACCGCAACAACACCTTGCCAAACCTTCCACTGAGGACGCTTGGCACCCACCTGAGAAAGCTGCGGGCAGAAAAGCGTCATCGCGGCCAGATAGCGAATCTGATCGTCTGATGCAGACACTTCGTACCAATGCATTACGCCGATGGCTACCTCGCTACCGCAGAGTGCGATCCAGGCGAGCAGTGACCAAGCCCATGGCAGTATGAGCGTCGTCCCCGTCAGCGCAGAGCGTCCTCGCCACAGCAGCACCACCCCTACGATGCCCATCAATAGGCACGCCAGGGCCGAGAGCCAGCCAGGATCCATATTCTGCTGTGCCAAGAGAAACAAAGCGTGAAGTCCTCAGGGGTGTTCCAACGTAGACGTAAGCGTCTCATTCTAACGAATCGATCGGGCAGATTGAGCTTCAGCGGCAAAGAGTTCACCCTGTGACGGTTATTCCGGCTACGTCCGGTAAGACGGCCAGGCAGACCCCAACAGTGAGGCAAAATTTTTCGATGTTGCGTTTGCACAACGCGAAATGCGTGGCATGTTTCGACAGTGCAACAATTACTCCCTCGCTAAACTCCCCAAACCGTAAGGAACTGAGAAATGATTCGTATTGCTACCCTTTCGTGCTTTGTCGTTCTTTCGGCAGCTCAAGTCGCGTCGGCAGGCCTCTGGGATGCCATGACGGTCAGCTACCCAACCACTCACGCTCACGCCAGCAGCGAATACGTAGCTGCTTGTGGTGCTGCCGGCTGCAACAGCTGTGGCCACGGCGGTTACGTCTGCCATCACCCTTCCATGGGTTGCTGTGCTGATCTGTGGAGCAATTACTGTGCAGATCGCTGCGGACATGGTTGCCGCCCGAAACTGCATACCCGTTACCACTGGTTTGCCAAGCCATCGTGTGGTTGCGGAGTTCAAACGACGATGCCTTGCTGCGGCGACTACCCCATGTGTGGCTGCAACCACGGCATGCCAGTCAAGGGCTGCGGAAGTGCCTGCACCAGCTGCCTGGGCATGCACGTGCGTGGTTTCTGGAACAAGTGCCGTAGCTATGGCCAGTGCGGCTGTGGATCGACCGGTTGCGACTCGTGCGGCGGTGCTACCGAGATCATTAACCTCGAACAAGAGATGCAGCACAGCGTTCCGGAAATCGCTCCGGCTATCGAACCTACCCCAGCCCAGCCAGAAGCAAAAGAAGCACGGCTGATGCCTTCGCTGCAAGCCTTGCTGCCGCTGAACTAAGCGACACGAACCAACGCGACCGGCTCGACCAAGCTACCTGGGGAGTGTGGTTTGCAGCTGAGCCAAAGCGTCTTGCGGGCAGATCCTGGATGGGATTCTGCCCGCATATTTTTGCTAGCCGTGATAAGTCCACGAAAAAGCCCTGCCTGCTAGCACGAAAATACTAGATTTTCCATCCAGAACAGGGAAACAACAGGACGATATCTAATACTGATCGAACACCGGGAGGACGGGACGCAGGACGCGGCCCCGTGAGATCAAAAGGCCAAAGTAGACGACGGAACGACTACTTTTGGCCTTTTTTCATGCGCTCGCACTGGCCCTCTAAGAAATTACTTGATACCCCCCTGACGGAAGACTAGAATCAACTCGATCTGGTGATGGAGTACCCCCATATTTGCCAGGAAGGCTTTCTGTAGCAATTCCTCAAGGGGCTTTCTAAGTGAATCTCAAATCCACTCTGCTGACAACGTTCGGTCTTCTGGCTCTCCTGGTCGCCATTCCTGCTATCTCGACGCTTTCCGCTCAGGAAGCGGAACAGGCAGCTGCTCCCTCAGAACCCAAGAAGGAAATCCGCGGCCGGTTGCCAGCCCACTGGAACGATATCGTTACGGAAGATCAGAAGAAGGCAATCTACAAGATCCAGCACGGCTACCAGGATCAGATCAAGAAGCTGGAAATCGAGATCGCTAAGCTCGAGTCCGCGATGGAAGACGAAGTAAAAGCCGTCCTCACCGATGCCCAACAATCGCGACTTAAAGAACTGATTGCCGAGGAAGAACTTCGTCGCAAAAAGAATGAAGCCGCCAAAGCCGCGGCTGAGAAAGCGTTATCCGGCAGCTAAGCTCGTCACTCTCGACGAAACCAAGAGGCTCTTTCGCCAAGGAGGGCGAAGCTCCTTTAGGTCGACAAATGATGCTGCTGGAAGAATTCCCAGATTACCTGGTTCGCATCAAGATTGTGGGTCGTCGCTCCGAGCAATTCCAGGCGGCTCTCTTTTCCTGGCCAAGTATGACCACCGCCGTGAATCTTCAGAAGAATCACTTCTGCCGAACCGGCGTCCTGGGCCGCATAAGTGAACCGCTCAATCGATGTCCCATCGTTCACTTCACTTGGAAGTGACTCGACTGTCGGGTTTGGCTGTGCGTGGTTAGCGGCGATCCAGTTTTGCATTGCATGGTCAACGGAATGGAAATTGAGCTTCGACTTGCTCCGCGAGCCAACCCCTCCTTCCCACCGGACGAACTGGTCATCCGTCCCATGAATATGCAAGAGCGGGACCGGTCGACTCGGGCTACACGTCGGATTGCCCATCGTTCCGCCGACCGGAGCAATCGCGGCGAAACGATCAGCCAATTTATCGCCCAACAGGTACGACATCATCCCGCCATTGGACATCCCAGTCGCGTAGATCCGCGTTGGGTCGACCGATAATCGTTGCGGCAAGTCGCTCAGAAGCTGCTCGACAAAGTGGACGTCGTTGACATCTTCACGCTTGGCGTACCCACAACACATACCTGCGTTCCAGGTTTTCATCGTGGGCAGACGACCGGTTCCATTGGGAAAAACGGTTACGAACCCGGCCGTATCGGCGTAGTCATTCATTTCGCAGAAACGCACCATCGTCGGGGCATTCGACAAGCCGCCATGGAAGACGAATACCAGGGGCCAGCCTTCTTCCGGCCGTGTGGCCTGGGTGGGAATGTACACCCAGAACTCACGTTCGCGATCATCGACATCAATCGTCAGTCGGTGACGTCCGGGGGTAAGTTCCTTGATCGGCGTAGTCGTCATGGTGTCTTCCAGGAAAAACTAAGCAGGCTGTTTCTTGGCGTCGAGAACGGCTCGCTGCAATTGTTGCATCGTGACGATGCCGATCGGTACGCCGCTACGGCTAACTACCTTGGCCATCAATTCGCCCGTGCTATGCAACTGGGTGATGGCCGAGATACAACTATCGCTCGCTTTGACTTCAGGAAGCGGGTGATAATTCTCGATCTCTTCGCCAGTTCCCATATAGAGGTCGCAGATACGCACGTATCCAATCGGAACCGTTCGCTTGCCTTGTGTTTCAACGATCGGAATGACCGAGATCTGCTTTCGCTTGGCCACACGAATGAGGCTGTTCACCTTGGAACCGATTTTGGCGGTCCATACTCGCGAAAGGGGTGTAGAAATGGATGTCACCCGTCGATTAGCCACCCCAAACACGCCTTGAGCAACTCGCCGCTGAGCCTTGTTCAAAATGCCAAACTCTCCTCCTTCTTCCAGGAAGTCTTCGAGCTCCGTCCGAGCCAACGCCAAGCGAACCGTTTCCGGGGATTCACCCAGCAAGGTTTGCAGGGCTCTGCCTAAGACCCACAAAAGGGCCGAACAGGGAGCAAACAGCACGGTGAAGACAAAGAAGAGCCAGCTCGTTCGACGCAGTAAAAAGTTGGGCGCCCGATAAAAAAAGTACTTGGGCAGCAGTTCGCCGTAAACGAACAAGAATGGCGCGATCAACAGCGGCAGGGCCATTTCGGCGGTCGAGCTTCCAGGGAAGGTTGCCTGGGTAAAAAGTACGATCGACAGCGAGACCATGTAGTTGGCGACGTTGTTGCCAATCAGCGTGGTCGCCACAAACAGTGCCGGGTGATTCGTCAGAAACAGCAAGAAGCGTGACAGCCAGTCTCCACCCAAGCCATCCAAGACTAGGCGAACACGTGTCACGCGATAGAAGCCTGTTTCCGAGCCACTAAAGAACGCGCTGAGAAATACACCGAGAATGAATAAGAGAAGGATCGTACCCATGGCGTCATTCTTCCTCCTGACGCATGGTCAATCGAACCAGGATATGCCCTTCGGAGTGCTGTTCCACGACCTCAAAATGGAACGGCCCCCACTCGACGACATCTTCAACTTCTGGAATGCGTTCCAGTTCTTCCTGCAAAATACCGTTGATCGTAGCGTGCCGTGTGTCTGGCAGTTCCAGCTCAAAGTGCTTCGCCAGGCGGCGCACGCTGGTCATGCCGGAGACCAGGTAGGCACCATCTTCCTGCTCTTCAAATGTCTTTCGTTGAAGGATACGCTCGCTGCGGCCATGCGTGTACGAGAAGATGGTTTCCATCATGTCCCGCAGTGTGATCACGCCAATCGTTTCGCCTAGCTCATTGACCACCGCGGCCACTTCGTTCTCGGTGGACATCATTTGCTGGAATACTTCCGAGGCCTTGGCACACCAGGGGAAGACCAACACTTCCTGGGCGTAATCCTCCAGGTTGTCCTGCGGCAGCTCCGTTGCATCAACCAAGTTAATCGCGCTGACGACGTCGTCTCCTTGCTCGTCGGAAATAAGCAGATACCCACTGGGCGTCAGCTCGGCATCAAGGTCTTTCAGCGATACAGGCGGATGAAACATCTTGAAACGCATTCGCGGCCGCATCATTTCCTGAGCCAGCGAATCGGACAAGCCGACGATTCCTCGCAGGGCCATCTCTTCCTGCTCAAGCACCGTGCTGCTTTGCATCGACATCTGGATCGCGCGTTCCAGATCGGAAACCTGCATATAAGGTTCCGCTTCAAAACGCGGCCAGATCAAACGCTGCGAAAGCGTGCTTACGCCACGCATCACCGGGCGAATTGGATCGATAACGCGGACCGCAAAGGCGATCGGCACAGCCAGGAACGCAGCCAACGTCGGAGCACGCAGCACCGCCAGACTCTTAGGGAGCATTTCGCTGAAGAAGATGATCACCAGCAGCGAGAGCGTGGAAAACACGGTGGCATAGGTCGCTCCAACCGTATTTTGCAGACGCAGCCCCACGATCGAAGCGACCGCGAAGTAGGCCACATTGACCATCAGGTTCCAAAAGAGGATGGCCGAAAGTAGTCGGTCCGGATCGCTTAACAGAGAGGCTGCGGCACGCTGAGCCGTCGTTCCCTTGCGGAAGCGTTTGCGATCTTCCAACTTCAAATAGAAGAAGGCCGCTTCCGATGCGGAAAACATCCCAGAGCAGGCGACCAACAGCAGCATTGCTACCAACCAGGGTGCAATGGCCACAATGACGTCCAACCCGCCGCTCCTTTCCGATAAATCGTTGTTGCGAATCTACGCTTAAATATCGAAGCGAGACTAGTCCTCGTCGTTACCAGAACGACGACCGACCTCGATGTCGAACTGACTGATGGCTGGAATCAGCATCGCAATGGTCGTGAAACCGTAAGCAAGTGCTGTCGCCAAAGCCACCTCAAATCCTTTACCCAGCAGAAAACTAACGATCGCAAAAAACGAGATGCCGGGTAGCAGCAGCGTCGCGGTAAGGATCGCAGGGGAAGGATTTCGATGACCGATGGCCACGTACAAGCCCAAACCGCCCCCAGCGACAAAGCCCAGGAAGGGGAACAACTGAAAGTGGAAGGACTCGGTAAAACTAATCATCAGCAGGATACACGTTATCACGCCGAGAAACAAAAAGAAGACCGTCCCCAGGCTCACACCAATCGCCGTCCGGCTGTTGGCGTACGTCATTCCGCAATGCAGCCCAAGCATCGTGACAAAGAAATACATCACTACCAGGCCAGCACTTACAAAGATAAAGCTATCCAGTTGCATGGCCCCGGCAATCCAGAGATATGCCGTGACCGCCAGAGGTGCCAGGATCATTTCACGCGTGACCCACATCACGCCCCACAGCTTCCCGAAGGTAAATTCTTTAGGCGTCAGGTCGGTCACCAGCAATAAATCGAGGGCCTGACCGTCGCGCTCATTCGTCACGGAAGTTACGGCCAACGCGTTCACGATCACCAAGCTGATCAGGTAGAGCGGAACGATCCCCCAGGCAATCGGCGGAATCGTCGTGCCAAGTTGGTCGCCACGGTAAACGGCGGTACCAGCGGCAACCATGCTATAGAGCATGTACGTCGCAGCCAACGCTAGAGCCAGGTAGACAAACTTGATGATCAACACCTTACGGCCATAGGCCCACGTCTGCGTTTCTCGCCACAGAATTGGGTTCTCCCAAACCTGGCGGTGATCGATCTTGACCTCGGTGGTTCGGGCGTCGACATGGCCGGAACGGCGTTGTTCGTTGGCGGCGTTCTGGTCGGCGGCCTCGTCCAACTTGGCCATATCGTGCTCAGCGCCCCAGATGCTCTCTTCGAGTTGCTTCGCTTCCATCTCCTTGCCGCGTCGGGCCTCCCGAGATGGGTTCCAGACACGGACCAAGGCGATCGCGATGCCGTTCATGATCACAATCCCGAACGACATGATCAGAACATGCAGGCCAATGACGCCTCCAATCGATGCCAGGTTTCCTTCGGCTGCTGGAAACGGATTGGCGGCCTCCATCACAGCCCAGATCGGGTTGATGGCAGTTGCCCAATCGGCGGCCGAAATTCCCAGCAGACGGTCAAACAACACCCGCTGGGAAACAACAACACTAAACCCGAGCAGTACTGTCACTAACATGGCGGTCAGTGCGAGCGTCTGGAATGTCTTTTCTCGCCACAGGGCGATCGTGCTTCCGATGCTTCCGGCAGCGAGCGCGGTGATGAAGGTCACCAGCAAAACGCGGAATACCTGGCCCGCCGAGACCCCACCAAAAAGAAAGAGTGCACAGAACACGGGAGCCGCAGCCATGATCAGCGCGAAAACGTTAATCAGGCTGGCCAGCATCTTGCCGAGAACCAACTCCGAATTGTTGAGCCGGGTCATCAGTAGCAGAATCAGTGTCTTGCGGTCCTTTTCCTGGGCCACCGCCCCTGCTGCACTAAACGCAGCGAAGAAGATCACCAGGCAAAGCTGGATCGGAGCCAGAATATGGAAAATGCTTGCTCCGAAGCGTGCCATATCTCCAACGCTGGCAATCACTTGTGTTCCGGCAAGAACCAACCATGCGGTGCACATCAATAGGAATAACGCCGCCACGTAGACCGCGCGGTAGACGTAAAACTTACTGCGACGCGGCGTTACGGCCGCTTCACGGGTAAAAACCGGACCGATAAACAAGTCCAGACTCCCAAACAGGTTACGTGATATTGGGGAAACGAATCATTATAACACGGGCAGGTAAAACGAAACCCTTCGCTTGTTCCGCCGGTTCAATTTAAGCGAATCTTCGTAATTTGGGCGAATCGGAAAAGGTACCAGCCTCGATTTCGTCTGGCTAATCTTAGGGGATTATTTTTCGGAAATGAGACAATAATCCGCACACCTCATCTCTCTTACTCTTAGATGCCACTTGGCGACCGTGGCGTGATTGGACATCAAGGCGTTGACTTCACCTGTACCCCAGCGGCTTAGCGAAGCCGAGATAGCCGATTTGCATGCACTCCATGCGGAAGAGCTGCGCAGGTTCCTGTGGGGTGTTGTCGGGGAAGCAAGCCTGGTCCAAGACATCATCCAGACTACCTTTCGTAAGCTGGTCGAAGTCGGTCACGAAACGCAAGTCGAGAGTCGCAAGGCTTGGCTTTTCCAGGTCGCCTATCGCGAAGCCCTCGCCCAACGCCGGCGAAGTGCAACGCAAAAGAGGGTGTTGGAAAACCTCCAAGAAGATTCACACCGAAATAATGATGGTCTGCTGACCGATCCCCTGGTCGCCCAGGAAACGGTCGATTCGGTTCGCCAGGCCATCGAAGAGCTTTCGCCGGAACTCAAGCAGGTCCTGCGAATGCGAATTTACGAAGACAAAACGTTCGCCGAAATCGCACAAGAGCTCGACATTCCGTTGGGCACGGCACTCGGGCGAATGCGGAACGCGATGAGCAAGCTGCGCGGCAAGTTAGCTTGGATCGAGCGTGAACGCTAACCTCAACTCACTCAGCAGATATGAATCGTAGCATCGAACAGAACGAACACTCCGCAGACGACGACCGCTTCCTGGAAGCGGTGCGGTATCTCCTGGACGAAATGTCCGTGGAAGAGGCCGAAGGGTTTGAAGCGGACTTGGCCGTCGATCAATCGCTCCGAGAACTATTGTCGGAAGCCGTTCTGATCGCTCAGGCAAGCTACCAGGCGAATGTGCCTCAAACCGTTTCCAAGGAGCTCGTTGAGGTCGCCTCACCCAGCGATGATGCTCCTGGAAACGGGTTTTCGCTTCGCGTTTTGCTGTCGTTAGCTGCTGGCCTGCTTTTGCTTATTGCGAGTAGCCTTGCCCTGGTTGTTTGGTCAGGCGGAGGATCGCAAATGGCGGAACGCACTGCCAACGAAGAAGACACCCAACTTGCCGCTGTCTGGGTCGAACGTAACGAAGTCAACAACGATGTTATGGCCGAGCAGTGGGCCGAACTGCCCGAGGACGAAGACGAGTTCTTTGATCAGTTGTTGGTTAGCACCCCAGAGAATCCTCCGAGTTGGATGCTCAAAGCTTTGGCTGCCCAGCAGGAAACCGAATCCGAGTCACCGGCTCTCTAACCACTCTTCCCAGAAGACTACCTTCCCGTTTCGTACGTTATGAATATTGCCTGGCGAACGCTCTGCATCCTCCTCACCGCTTGCCTGGCAGCGTCTATCTCGCTGTCTTGGCCAGGGACGGCCGTCGCACAAGACCGAACGACGCCCGTCTCGGCAGTTAAGCCGGATAATGGTCGTCGACAAGTCGCTCAGGCCCCCGTCAGCGATCAGCGAATCTCGCTCGAGGAACGCAAACGCCGTGAAGAAGTCGCACTGGCCTTCGCGAAGAAACATCACCCAGAACTCGAGAAACTTCTCCGACAGCTTCGGGGTATGGATCAAAAGGAATACGCCAAGGCTGTTCGGGAACTGTACCGCGTGAGCGAACGACTAAGCCCCCTCGAGTCGCGTGCTCCTCGTTTCTACGAAGTGCAACTCGATTTATGGAAGGCAAACAGCAGTGCTACCTTGCTGGCGGCTCGACTGCAATTGAACCCTGGCAACGAAGACCTTCGCCAGGAATTCCGAGCAGCACTTTTACGGAAATTTGAAACACAAAAGCGCGTCAATGAAGAAGAACTCGTACGGGCTCGAGAACGTGTCCAACGTTTAGAGCAGAACCTCGAACGCTTGGAACGAGACGGCCCGCAAATGATCGAGCGGCAACTGCGTCAGCTGACGCCGAAGAATCGATCTAATACCCAGTAAATCGTTGGGTGCCAGTCGCACCTCAAAGCAAATAAACCAAACCACAGCTCATGACATCCCATCACTACGCGAAGGATAGCAATTTCATGAACGCCACTTTCGCTCGTTTATGTCTCTCGTTATTCGTACCGGCAATCGCTTTGGCGACCGTGGCCCCGCTTTCCGCGGAATCGCTCGCTGACAGCAAGACTTCCGGTGAAGTCATGCCGACGCTCATCGAGCGGTTTACGCCTGAAGACGTCGAAGAAACGCCTGACTTCCAAAAGCACGTCTCGCCCTTGATGGGCCGCTTGGGCTGCAATGGCCGCAGCTGCCACGGTTCGTTCCAAGGACGCGGTGGGTTCATCCTCTCGTTGTTCGGCTACGACTTCAAAGCGGACCATGCCGCAATTACCGAGGGAGACAATGCCCGGGTCGATACCGACTCACCGGACGAAAGCATGCTCATCTACAAGCCGACGGATGAAGACATGCACGAGGGTGGTAAACGTTACGAACTGAATAGCTGGGAACACCGCGTCCTGCATAACTGGATCAAGGGTGGTGCGCAATTCGACTCGTCGAACGTCGCCATTCTCAACAAGTTGGAAGTCACGCCGGAAGAAATCGTCTTTGGCGATAAGGACCAAACAGAACCACTTCGCGTCGTGGCCCACTGGGCTGATGGCACCAAGGAAGACGTCACCCCGCTATGCCGCTTTACAACCAACGACGACCAGGTCGCTGAGATCAACGGCGACGGAATCGTGACCAGCCGAGAAGCTGGCGACACGCATGTCGTGGTAGCCTACGACAAAGCCGTTGTTGCGATTCCTGTTCTACGTCCGGTCAGCAAGTTGATCGGTGACAAATACCCAACCGTTCCTACCCCCACCACGATTGACCAGCTGGTCGTTCAGAAACTGAAAAAACTGGGTATTGTTCCCTCTGAATTGTCATCCGACGAACAGTTCCTCCGCCGCGTGAGCCTCGACATCGCCGGGACGCTCCCCTCGCCAAGCGAGATCCGCGAGTTCGTGGCCGACAAGGACCCCAACAAGCGCGAAAAGAAGATTGATCAGTTGCTGGATACGCCTGCCTACGTCGCCAAGATGACCACTTTGCTGTGCGACATCACCGGCAACAACGATCAGCAACTCGTCAACGTATCACCCATGCGAGTCGGTCCGGCCCAGGAATGGTACGACTGGATCTACGACCGCGTTGAGAAGAACGTTCCGTACGACCAAATCGCCGGCGGTATCATTCTCGCACGTAGTCGCCTGGAAGGTGAAAGCTACCGTGAGTACTGCGAAGAAATGAGCGATATGTATCGCGATGGAGGCAGCTTTGCCGACCGCGAATCGATGACGCACTACTGGGCTCGCCGAGAATTCCGTCAGCCGGAAGAACGGGCCATCGCCTTTGCGTATGCCTTCATGGGCGTGCGAATTCAATGTGCCCAGTGCCATAAGCACCCGTTCGACGTCTGGTCGAAAAATGACTTCGACGAGTTCAAGACCTTCTTCACCGGTGCTCGCTTTGCCACTCAGCCTCCTCGTTTCGACCGAGATGGCTTTGCTCAGTACGAACAGATTCTGGAAAAACTCGATATCGACAAGAGTCTTCGTGGCAACCAGCAGCGACGTGAATTCGCGAAGGAACTACGCAACGGCAAGACCGTTCCTTTCCCAGAACTCGTTGTCATGCCGGTAAGCAACATCAGCCGCAATTCCAAAACCAACAAGAATCGCAAAGGCTTGCCGTCGCGTTCGCCGGAAGCACGCGTTTTGGGCGAAGAGGCGATCGACCTTCGCGACTACGAAGACGTACGTGAGCCTGTGATGGAATGGCTTCGCCAGAAGGACAATCCTTACTTCGCTCGGGCCATTGTCAATCGTATCTGGGCGACCTACTTCAGCGTGGGTATCGTCCATCCGACCGACGACTTGAGCCTGGGTAATCCTCCGAGCAACGAACCTCTGCTGGATTATCTGGCCAAAGGTTTTGTCGAGAACAACTACGACCTGAAGTGGGTTCATCGCGAAATCGCCCTGAGCCGTACATATCAGCTCTCGTGGGTTCCCAACGAAACCAATCGTCTCGACACACGAAATTTCAGCCGATCTGTTCCGCGCCGTCTGCCAGCCGAAGTCGCCTACGACATCATTCAGCAGGCCACCGCCGGGGACGACTCGATGGAAACCTACCTGACCAACATTGAAGACCGTGCCATTTCGATCCCCGGCACGCGTATTCAAGGGAATGCTTCCTACCCGCTGCAGATCTTCGGACGTAGCGAACGGGCCAGCAACTGTGACTGCGATCGCAGCATGGAAGCAACGCTCCTGCAAACCGTCTTCCTGCAAAACGACTTTAGCCTGCATGCCTCGATGGCCAGCGGCAACAGCTGGATTGGTCAGGTTCAAAAGTCGATGAAACCTGCAATCGATAAGAAGTCGACCGAAGTCGGCAGAATTCAAGCGCAGATCAAACGCTTGTACGAGCAAATGGGCAACGCTCGAGAATATGCCGAACGTTTGGCTGCCAAGGGAGACCAGAAGCGGGCAAAAGAGATCCGCCAGAAACTGGCTGCTGGCAAGAAACGTTTAGATACCTTGCGAGCCCAACTAGAAAGAGCAAAAGCTCAAGAAAAGGAAGAAGAGGCCGATCCGATCGCGTTCGATTCACCTGCCGACATGGTGACCGAGGCCTATCTCCGGACGCTTAGCCGTGAGCCAAGCGAAAAGGAAATGACCATTTCCTTGGAGCACATGCGAAGCGCCGAACAGCCCGTCGATGGTCTGCACGACCTGATGTGGGCACTTTTGAACACGAAAGAGTTCATCGTCAATCACTAAAAGAATCTGAACAGTCCCACTGATAACCGAACACTTCCAACAGCAAACTCCATTCTTAGGATCACCCGTATGCCCACCAATCAAACATGTGACGGAGTACGCCGCCGCGACTTTCTAAAAGTTGGCGTCATGGGCGGCATTGGTCTGAATTTGGCTTCCTACCTATCCCTGGCCGAAGCAGGAGAAGTTTCTGGTGGCGGCCAGGCCAAGGCCGGGATCTTCGTGAACTTGAACGGCGGACCGACGCACATTGATACGTTCGATCCCAAGCCGGAAGCTCCCAGCGAGTACCGCGGCGAGTTCAAGCCGATCAAGACGAACGTTCCAGGTATCGAGCTGAGCGAACACCTCCCCAAGCTCGCCCAGCAGGCCGATAAGTATGTCGTCATGCGTGGTGTCTCGCATACCCTGGCGGCCCACCAATTGGGTACCGAATACGTCAACACCGGCACGCGTCCGATTGCTTCGCTGCAATATCCCGCTTACGGCTCGATCGTGAGCAAGGAATTGGAAACGCCGGAAGATCTTCCACCATTTGTCGCCATCCCGCGTAGCCAGCAGTCGGCCGGCTACCTGGGCGTTAAGTACGCCCCGTTGGCGACCAACAGCACGCCTCGCCCTGGTCAGGCTTATTCGGTGCGCGGGATAAGCCTGGCCGGCGGGCTGACTATCGACACCGTTGAGCGTCGCCACAAGTTGCTGGCCCAGCTGGACCAAACGTTTGCCGGTTTTGAATCGGACGACCAGCTGCTCGATGGCTTGGATCGCTTCAGCCACCAGGCTCATGCGATCATTACTTCCAAGCGAGCCCGTGATGCGTTCGACGTCTCGAAGGAAAACCCTTCGTTCGCCAAGAACTTCGAACAAGACGAGTTCAGCATGAGCTGCTTGCTGGCGATTCGCTTGATCGAAAGTGGCGTCCGTTTCGTGACCATCACCAATGGTGGCTGGGACACGCATCAAGACAACTTTGCTCGCTTGAAGGATAACCTGCTTCCCAAGCTGGATAACGGCCTGGCATCACTCTTCAACGGACTGCACACCAAAGGCCTGCTGGATTCGACCGGCGTGTTTGTGACCGGTGAATTCGGTCGTACGCCGAAGATCAATGGCCGCGGTGGTCGCGATCACTACCCTCGTTGCATGACGATGCTGATGGCTGGCGGCGGCGTTCGCGGCGGTCAGGTCATCGGCGAAAGCGATGAGAAGGCCACCTTGCCGAAGGATGGCATCGGGTTCAAGCCGGACGATGCAGCGGCCTCGTTCTTCTACAACCTCGGCATCGACCACACCAAGGAATACCACACGAATACCGGCCGACCGATCACCATCGTGCGTGACGGGCAGGTTATCCGCCAACTCTTCTCGTAAGAGAAGCCGAGACACTTTCGCGTTTCACACTTCGTATCTTTTCCCCCTTTCCATTTCGGAGTCCCTGTAGTATGTCCCGTTGTCACACCCTGTTGATGTTTGCCCTCGTGGCAGTTTTGTCGGTTGGTACCGCCTTGGGCGCGGATGATGCCAAGCCGAAGAAGAAACAAGCCAAGGCACCGCAGCGCGGAATCTTTGCTCAAGTTAACAAGCTTGATCTGAGTGCCGAGCAAAAAGAAAAGGTCGCCGCCATCCAAAAGGAACTCGGCGCCAAGTTGGCCGAACTGACCAAAGCTGTCGGTTTAACCAAGGAAGACCGCCAAGCTCGCATGGCCGCCATGAAGGAAGCCAAAGAAAAAGGCCTCAAGGGTAAAGAGCTGCAAGAGTACGTCAGCGCGAAAGCTCCTCTGACGGACGAGCAAAAGGAAGCTCAAAAGGCGGTTGCCGCGTTGAACGGTAAGATCCGTGAAAAGCTGGCCAGCGTCCTGACCGATGAGCAAAAAGAAAAGCTTGGCCTCAATAAGAAGAAGCCAGGTGCGAATAAGAAAAAGAAGAAAGAAGCCGAATAAGCTTCCCGCCTAAGCAAGCCGACGGCGTCCAAGTGTCGTCGTCGGCAGGCTCCTTCGCGAAGCGGACCGGACGTGTTTCGGTCCGTTTTTTCGTTTCTTGACCGTAAAATTCCCCTACAACCCGCAAAATCAACCCCAAACCGAGCTTGCCGGATGATCCCCCGGTTGGCGATGATTCTCTCTGCCGCGTAACCTAAACTATCCCATGAGTTTCTTTCGCCACTTATTAAGCCGAATCCCCATGCCCCAGCCGTGGAAAAACCAGGGTCTTGGCCTGATCGTGCTGCTCGTCCTTTTGGGACTGGCCATGATCTACGTGCCGGGCTGGATTGCGGACATCATCCGCGAAGGAAACGACCTCGGGCCGGTTGGCAAATGGATCTACTTCTCGATCGTCGGATTGGGAGCCGCCCTGCTTCTGGGACTTGCCGGTTGGGGCCTCTGGACGCTGGTGATTGCCAAGATCCGTAAAGAGCGTCGCCGCGAAATGCGGAACCGCAATCCCAACGAACTGACGCCAGACCAGCGCCGCGCCGAGCTCAAAGAAAACCTGGAGAGCATCTCTGACCTCCGCGATGAAATGGCCGACGGCGACTTCCGCGATACCGTCGACCCAATGATCGACCGGATCGAAGAGAAGCTGGAAGGGGGAAACCTTGAGATTATCGCCTTCGGCACAATCAGTAGCGGGAAGTCCTCTCTTTTGAATGCCTTGGCAGGTCGCGATGCGTTCAGCACGGATGTGGTCGGCGGAACCACCGTTCGTCGCAATCAAGTCGAATGGCCAGGCAACAACAAGGTGCAGCTCATCGATACACCGGGGCTCGGAGAAGTCGACGGAAGCGTACACCAGGAAATCGCGACGCACTCGGCTCAAGATGCTGATATCGTCTTACTCGTGGTCGACGGCCCGCTACGTCATAGCGAGTTCCAACTGCTGGAACTTCTGGCCAAGATGGACAAGCGGGTAATCATCTGCCTGAACAAGGAAGACTGGTTTACCGACGCTGATAAAGCCAAACTCCTCCAACAAATCACTCAGCAAACCAAAGAGATCGTACAGGCCGACGATATCCTTTCGGTTCGCAGCCGCTCCACGAAACGAAAACGAATTCGCGTGTTGCCTGACGGCAGCGAAGTGGAAGAAGAAGTGGACGTCCCACTAAGCATCGAACCACTTGCCCGGCGGATGATGCAAGTCATTAAGAAGGATGGCACGGACTTGCTGCTGGCCAACCTTCTGGTACAGTCTCGCGGACTGGTCGAGAAAGCCCGTAAAGAGGTCGAGGACTCGATCGACCGCCAGGCCAACCAACTGGTCAACCGATACATGTGGGCCTCTGGCGGAGCTGGGGCATTCACCAATCCGTTGCCTGTGCCTATGGTCGAACTGGCAGCCGGTGTTGCTATTTCCACCAAGATGGTAATGGACCTGGCCAAGATCTATCGCCAAGATGTCGACCTGGATGTCGCCGTCAGCCTGCTGGGTCAGCTAAGCAAACAATTCATTGGCTACCTGGGCGTGCAGATGGCGGCCCCGGTTGTGGCGATGGCAATTGGATCGATGATCAAAACCGTTCCCGGCGTGGGAACCGTGTCGGGCATGCTACTCAACGGTATCGTCATGGCCCTGGTCACCCGTTGGATTGGTAACATCTTCATGGTCTACTTCAAACACGGTATGCAAGAGCCTGAGGGCGGTCTGGCTGGTCTGGCCCGTCGCGAGTGGGACAAGGTCACCGATTCCGCATACCTGCGTAAACTGGTTCAGGAAGCCCGACAACGTTATGTCGAACGAAAGTAACGACAACCTAACCCCCGATCAGCCGCCAACGACCGATGCAGGCTTCGCCACGGCCCCTCCTTCCGAGGAAGCGGTATCTGCGGACGATCGTCGATACATCGAAGCGTTGCAGTCGGTACGGCATACGCTCGACCGCTTCCGCGGATGTAGCGATAAAGAGAAGGAACTCTTGCGGCAAGACCTCGGTCAGCTCCAGAACATGGAGGCGAAACTGACCAGTGGCCGCGTCGAGATCGTCGTCTTCGGTGAAATCAGCACCGGCAAGTCAGCTTTGATCAATGCCTTGGTCGGCAAGGCGGTCACCCAGGTTGATATCCAAGGGGGATGGACCAAAGAGGTCTGGCATGTTGCCTGGGAAGGCGCCGGTTACCGGATTCCTGGCCTCGCGGATAGCGAAGTCGTTTTGATCGACACGCCTGGCATCAACGAAGTGGGCGGTGCCGATCGTGGAGAAATGGCCCAAGACACCGCTCGCCAAGCCGACGTAATCTTGTTCGTGATTGACTCCGACATGAACGAGACCGAGTATTCGGCTCTCATGTCCCTGGCCAACGTGAACAAGCCGATCATCGTCGTTCTGAATAAGATCGATCAGTATTCACCCAAAGAACGAGAACGTCTTGAGGTGATTCTCAATGAGCGTCTTGCTGGTATCATTCCCCCGGAAAGCATCGTCGAGACCGCCGCAGCGCCGAAGGAAGTCGAGTACATCATCCAACAGGCCGACGGTACCGAACGCAGCGAGTGGCGAACGCCGCCGCCGAAGGTCGAAGATCTGAAGTTGCGACTGCTGGAAGTTCTGGAAGAAGACGGGCTCGGATTATTAGCCCTGAATGCGGCCATGTACGCGGCCGACAAGTCTGACCGAGTCGCATCGCTGAAAGTGAAGATTCGCGAGCACCGTGCAAACCAGACAATCTGGAGCTTCGCCGTCGTGAAAGCAACCGCGGTGGCGGTGAACCCGGCCCCGGTTTTTGACGTGCTGGGAGGTAGCGCCGTCGATATCGCCATGCTAAGGGCCTTGGCCCATATTTATGGCATCGAGATGACCTGGTCAAATATCGAGAAGCTGGCCTCGAGTATCCTTCAGGCAGCCGGCTGGACCATTACCGCGGAGCTTGGTACCCACGCATTGAGTTCGGTCGTGAAGACGCTCACACTCGGCTGGGGCACTGTTCTCACGGCTGTCCCTCAGGGAGGCGCCGCCGGCTACGGAAGTTACATCGTCGGCAAAGCGGCCAAGTACTACTTCGAGCACGGTGCCAGCTGGGGTGACGAAGGCCCCAAGACCGTCGTGAAGCGAATCCTGGAAGAGACCGACAAGAAGTCCGTGGTACAGGACCTGAAGGCAGAGATCCAGAAGAAGCTACACTTGAACCGGCACTCGGGCAGCGGGACTTAGTCATTCTTCGTGGGATGCGTGCGTTCATTTTCCTCGCAATTCGCGGAGTGTTTCGATAGACTAATTGGTCGAATCCTTCCGCGTTTTCCGCACCTCCTCTTCGCTTCTTCTCGCCTCGCAGGTCATGCTATGAATCGCTCCATGCTTTGGTTGCCCGTTTGCATCGCGTCCTTATTCACCGCGTCGGCACAATCCGCTGAATGGACGCTATCGCAAATGGTAACCGTCGATGGGAATCAGCCGACTTATCACGGCAAGCCGGTTCCCGATGATCTGATCAACCCATGGCCGGCAGAGCTAGAAGCCGAGTTCCAAGCTCGTGCCCGATCAATCCTGGAAGCTCAAACGTCCGATGGCATGCCGCGAGGAAACACGTTTTTCGAGAACGAAAAGCGGACCTATGGCTACCTGATGGCTCATGCCCTGGCAGGCAAATCCGAGGCGGCAATGGAGAAGCTCCAGGAACGCGACCATCAACATCAAGAGTGGCACAAAGAGACAGAGGGGATCGACTTCTATGCCTGTTTCACCCTGAAGCATCAAATGCGGAAGTACTTCTACTTCGGCGATTTGATGGACCCCGCCTACAAAAAGCAAATGTACGAAGGGGGCAAGAAGTGGACGGCTCAAGATCCAATGCGGCGGCCTCATTACGCCTACGAACAAGGCAAACAGGGATGGGGACCGGACGCACGCAATAGCTGGGTCGACATCCGGAGTACCGAGAATCTTTATCTCATGCGTGTCACTAGTGTTTACTTGATGGCCGAGGAAACCGGCAACCGTGACACAACGGCCAAGTATAAGCAAGAGATTTTAAACTACGCGAAAACCCTCTATCGTGTTGGAATCGGGGAATGGGACTCGGAGAACTACCATGGCCATTCCGTTGCACCGCTGCTGAATCTGTATGACTTTGCCAAGGACAAGGAAGTCAAAAGTGCTGCCAAGGCCTGTCTCGATTTCTTCGCGGCAGCAGGGGCACTTAAGTATTGGCGCGGTGGATTCAACGGCCCCACGAAACGAGATTACAACCACGCCCAGCCGTTTGGTGGCAGCGCGGCCAATTCGCTTTGGGTTTGGTTCGGTGATCATCCCTCGGGTAAAGCCGACCACTGGGAATCGGATGAGATCCACCAAATCACCAGCCGCTATCGTCCGCCACTTGCCGTCGTAAAATTAGCCCGCAAAGAATTCGAGAAGCCGGTCGAAGTCTTCGCCGGCAAACCACCCTACTCCGCGACCACCGGACACCAATTCGATGCACAGCCGGAATACTCGGAAACGCAGTACATCGGTCACAGCTATCAAATGGGGTCGCTAACCGGGGGAACGTCGCCCGATGGGGGCGATGTCAATGGATTCAAGATACTGGTTTGGGACAAGGACGAAGGTGCCGTGGCGCTGCACGCCGGCCCAACCGACAAGCCAATGTATGTTGGCTCCCCCATGTACCAAAGTGGCATCGTCAGTGCCCAGAACCGCGTGGCACAGCAAGAGAACCTGGCGATATGGTTATCCCAGGATGGCAAATCTCCGTGGATCTGGGTGATCCCTAAGTCCATTCAGGTTCGTCAGAATGGCGAGATCACCTTTCTCGAGTGTACTAAGACGTGGATCGCCATTCGTCCACTGGGGACAACGTCATGGAAGCTCGACCAGCAGCTGACTTCAGAAATCGAACAAGACAAGAAGTCACGATTCGCAAATCACCAAGTCCTGAGTTGCCGTGGTCAGGGTGAAGCCTTTTGCGGCTTCGCGATCGAAGTAGGAGAACGCGAGTCACATCGCTCTTTCGAGCAATTCCAGAAGGCCGTTCAACAAGCGGAAGTCGATACGAGCGAACTGAAAAATGGAATCGTTCGCTATAAGTCCACCGATGGAAAGTGGCTTGGCATCCACTGGAACGATGATCCGCTCGACCTGGGTGTCTGGCGAAACGGAAGTCGTCGTGAACTGAAAAACACGCCGCTCTATGAAAGTTCGATCCTATCTGCCCAATGGGGACAAGGTAAACTTTCCGTTCGCTGCGGAGATGAGTCTTTCACATGCACGGTAGACGAAGAAGGCCTCGCTACGTTCGAGTAGGCAAGATGCCTACTTCGCGGCATGACTCTGCTCAGCTTCCTCAATCCCGCGTTCGATCATCTGCTGAAGTACGTCCTGATCGACATCCGCGAGTCGCTTGATGTAAAGACACCCTTTCCCGGTCTTATGCTTGCCCAGCTTCTCCAGAAGCGGTGCCATTTGCTGAATATCGCATGTCAGATATAAGCTGATCTGACCTTTGCGGGGGGCAAAGCCAACCATCATGATATCGCCTTCGCGACCCGATTCGTACTTGTAGTGATGCGTGCCAAAGCCGACGATGCTAGGTCCCCACATAACGGCTCTTTCGCCAGTAGCGGCCCGCATCATCTTGACCAACTGCTTACAGTCTTTCTTCTGCTGAGGATCCTCCAACGCGTCGATATACTTCGCTGCGCTGACTTTGGTCGGTTGCGTTTTGTTTTCCGCCATCGCTTTCTATGCCCTACCGATTGCGAATTCAGATGAGAGATTCTTTTCCTAAGATACCATGGACGAAATCCGACAAGCAAACCTTGCGATGCAATCAGCCCAAGGGCAAATGCACTACAATGGAAAAGATGGCGTCACCCCGGCAACTCAAGGAAGAATCCCTCATGCGACCAAGCTACGAAGAACTGGCCAAGATGATCGACCATGCCCTGCTGCATCCGACCATGACGGACGAGCAGATGGAAGCTGGTTGTCAGGCTGCGATAAAGTACGGTGTCGCGTCGGTGTGTATCAAACCCTACTACGTCCGTCGCGCGGCCCAATTACTTCAGGGTAGTGACGTGCTGGTCGGAACGGTCATCGGCTTCCCTCACGGCAGCAACCTCACCGAAATCAAACGACAGGAAACCCAACTGGCTTGCCAGGACGGAGCCGCCGAGATCGACATGGTGATCAACGTAGGCAAGGCAATCAGCGGTGACTGGCAGTACGTCCAGCAAGACATCGAAGCCGTCTGCAACGAAGCCCATAAACATGGCGCAAAGGTCAAAGTAATCATCGAGAACGATTACCTGGCCAGTGGCGGGGGCGGTCTGGACGGAGACGCATTGAAATCGAAGCTATGCCAGATCAGCGAAGCGGCTGGCGCGGACTGGGTGAAAACCTCCACCGGATTCGGCTTCGTTAAGCAGTCTGGTGGAGGCTACAACTATCAAGGGGCAACCGAGCATGATTTGAAGCTGATGCGTGAGGCTGTTTCCGAATCGGTGCAAGTCAAAGCGTCTGGCGGCGTACGCGATCTGGAAGGCCTCCTTCGCGTGCGGGAACTTGGGGCATCTCGCTGTGGTACCAGCGCTACGGCGCAGATCCTTGATGCTTATGGTCGAGACGAATCCATCGGCAGTGGAAAGCTGGGCGGCGGCGGATACTAAAGCTCGCCTCGATCTTGGGCAGGTTGGTAGAATGCATAAGACACGTCCGACTCATTCGATCTTCTACTGCGACCATGCTTCGACTGGCCCTGCTATCGCTCTTCCTGCTCACGTTTAAAGCGAACGGATCGCTTTGCGCGCAGGAGACTTATTTCAGCGATGTGCCACTCGGGATCGACTGGATTATCGTCCCACAAGACAACCCCATGTCGGCTGCCAAAGTCGAACTCGGCAAGCGGCTATTCTTTGACGCACGCCTCTCAGGCAACGGTACCGTTAGCTGTGCCAGTTGTCACGATCCGAACAAAGGCTGGGCCGATGATCGCAAGTTTTCCCCAGGAGCCCACGGTGAACTCACCACGCGAAACGTCCCTAGCGTTGTCAATGTGGGTCTGCATCGTACCTTCTTCTGGGACGGACGCGCCGCTTCGCTGGAAGAGCAGGCCCTGGTTCCTTTGACTAATCCGGCGGAAATGGACATCGAACTGGGCGAACTCGAAAATCGACTTCGACAGATCGACGGCTATCGGTCGCAGTTTCAAGCCATCTTTGCCGATGGAGTCACCGCCCAGAATGTCGCCAAGTGCCTAGCAGCATTTCAACGAACGCTTGTGGCTGGCGAAACCGCGTACGACCGCTTTCGCGGGGGTCATGCCAACGCTCTCGCAGGAGAAATCGGCCGCGGTAGCGGAATCTTCTTCGGCAAAGCGAACTGCGGCAACTGCCATATCGCCAAGGTCTATACGGACCATAAGCTTCACAACATCGGCACCGGCCTCGACGATACGGAGCAAGACCGTGAGCTTGCCGGGCAAACAGGGAAAGCGGCCGACGGCGGCAAGTTCCGCACGCCCCTGCTCCGCGACCTGGCGTTAACCGCCCCATATTTCCACGATGGCAGCAAAACAACACTGGAAGAGGTCGTCGACTTCTATAACGAAGGCGGCGGAAAGAACCCGCATCTTGATCCGCATATCGTGCCGTTAAAACTGACGCCGGAAGAAAAGAAAGCCCTAGTCACATTTCTACGCGAAGGACTGCGTAGCAACGTCTATCCTCAGATCGAGAAACCTCGACTGCCGAAGTAGATGCTACTTATCGGCGTCCAGGCATTCGAGTTCCGTATAGAACATCGCAGCCGGGTTGATGCGATTCGCCTCGAGAAAAGCTTCTCGCTTGCGGACGACATCCGTTTGGGCCAGCGCCGGCAAGACGACACCCCAAATACCAGCGATCAACAATCCGGTAATCGCAAGAGCCATCCAGCCGCGATATGTGCGATCCGACTTCATCAGGAACCCCAAGGAATGACTTTAAATGCGAGGTATGCCATCGCCAAAGTCAAAATGACATTCAGTGTCTGACCACAAATGTACAGCACCAACGGTTTGCCTCCATGGAACTGAGACGATAGTTGACGGAAATTCAGGTCGATGCCAATGCAGATAAAGGCCAGGCAGAACAGCCAGCCACGAAGCCCTTTGGTAACAGCGGTTGTACCGGAAACCAGCATCTCGCCTTCGCTCGAGGAAGCATAAATGAGCGAGGCAACGATCGAAGCACCGATGAAACCCAAGACGAACTTGGGGAAACGCTTCCAGATTTCGCCAGCCCCAATACTGGGCTTCTCACCCTCTTCGCTATCGGACCGTGTCGTCCAGTAGACAGCGACACCAAAGGCAATCACACCAATCAGAATGTTCTGAATCATCTTCACCGTGGCAGCAACTTCCAGGGCGGTATCCCCCAGCAAACCACCAGCAACGGCCACCGCCCCGGTCGCGTCGATCGTCCCTCCGATCCACGCACCGCCGAGTTCCTCATCGAGCCCCATCCAGGTAATGAGCATGGGCATGACCGCCATCATCACTGCCGTGAAGCAGAGCGAGAGACCGATCGCCACGGAGAGTTCTTCTTTTTTCGCCTTGCACGCCGCGGCCGTCGCAATAGCCGCTGAGACACCACACACCGACATATCAGCCGAGATGGTCATGTTGAGCGAGGCGGACTTCATCTTCAAGATCTTCTGGCCGAACCAGAACGTAGTGATCAGGACGATCGGCGTCACGACCCAGGCCACCATGATGCCAGGCATGCCCAGGGCCATCAGACGGCTGAAAAGAACTTCCGCTCCCAGGATGACCAGACCGGTCTTAATGTATAGCTCGGTCCGCATGGCCGCTTCGCCCAGTGCGCCAAAGGCCTGCTTGCCGATCGTATTGCCGATGATCAAACCAACCACCAACGCCCAAAGGGCGTATTCGAGATTGTAGCTCTTCACGACCGATTGGCCTGCCAAGATATAGGCAATGGTCGCCAAGAAGAACAGGATCAAGAAACCACCCAGAAATGCCACAGGGTTGGCCTTGGGGCGCATCAGGGGAGAAAGCGCCGTCATGAATACGCCCAGGATCACGAGTGCTCCGAGGGTGCCTGGCCAAGTCGCTTTGGGCTTATCCGCCGGACCCGTGAATGAATCGACCGGATTCGATTCCCAACCGCCAGGCTTGCTGACGTAGCCCTTCAAAGGGTTGGTGATCGCGGTGACCGTGTCCCCTTCGACCGTTTCCTTCCCCATGGTTAAGGTGGCGGCGAAGCACAAGATCAACAGTAACATGCCAGCCAAGATGGCAATGACATCTTCCGAAAGTCCAGGACGATTCTCTGCCGATGGGGCGGGTGCGCTGTCGGTTTCGTTCATGAGATGATAGAGCGAGGAAGGGAGTTGGCAGGCGAGTTATGCTGTGAAAATATAACCAAATCGTTAAGACTTCCCAAGTCGGAAGACCGTAAGATCGGCCGCTTCGCGGCGAATCACCCCCTAGAACGCCCTATTGGCAAAGGAAAACGAGAATCAACGGCCACTTGTGACAACTTTCTCCCAGGGATCGCTGCAAGGAACGCCGTCGTTACAGTAGAATGCGAAATGGCAAATCCCCCTCGCAGGACGGACAACGCAGTGGCAAAGGGGATGATGCTATTATCGTTTCGTGATTTGGAGGCCCATCGCAGGCAGCGCATGTTTCCCGATGAGACTGCCCTCAGCAATTTGAAGGACAACGAGCGCGTTGTGCTCTACCCTTCCTATGCCTATCCGGCGCCTGATCAAAGCGGGTGGATTCTGCAGGTCCACGGAAGTGTTTTCGAGGCTGTGCCTGCGAACCTTCCCCGCAAGATCATGATCCGCCTGCTGGCACGCTTGATGGGGGCGACACCAGAACAACTCGATACTAGCGTCTTCAAGCAGCGGATCCTCGGCTTCACCGTTCACCAACACGGCGGCAGAGAGATCGCGGTTAAGATCGGCGACAAGATCTACCAACTGCAAGGCAAGACCAAGAAGAATGGCCAGTTCCGTGGAACGGTGCTCATTCCCAACGAAGACGTCGACACCATTGCCATGACGGTGGGGGCGACTCGCCACGTGCGCTACGCGATTCATTCGAAGTTCGAAGTGGCCACCCCACTGGAAGGCTTGGTGAAGCTAATCGATCGCGATGGGATCTCGGTCATCTCCGACATTGACGACACCGTCAAACATACTCAGGTCGCCACGCGAAAAGACATGCTGGCCAACACCTTTCTGCACGAGTTCGCAACCGTGCCCGGCATGGTCGAGCTGTATCAGAAGTGGCAGGAGCAAGGCGCTTCATTTCACTATGTGACCAGCAGTCCCTGGCAGTTGTTTGAACCTTTGTCGGAACTGTTTCGCGACCAAGGCTTGCCAGATGGTTCGTTTCATATGAAGAGTGTCCGCTTCCGCGATCCAACGGTGCTGCAATTGTTCATCGCACGGCGTTGGGGCAAGCGAAAAGCGATCAAGCAATTGCTGCGGACTTTCCCCGACCGCAAATTCGTAATGGTGGGGGATTCGGGAGAGAAAGACCCGGAAACGTACGGCGTGATGGCTCGCAAGTTTCCTGATCAGGTCGTGAAAATCTTCATTCGCGACCTGGGAGGCAAGAAGTCGACGGATCATCGCTTTGCCAAAGCATTCAGGCGAGTCCCGGAAGAGAAGTGGCAGCGATTCACCTGCGCTTCTCAAATAAGTGACTATGACATGCCAGCTTCTCCGAAGCTTTCGTCCGTAGAAGCCAATGGGGACGGCAAGTCGTTGCCGTCGTCTTAGACTTGGGTGTATCCCAACCCGGTGATGATCTCGTACATCTCTTCGTACGTGATGAATCGGCGACGATTGCGAAGCTTGTATTCGTCGATCGCCAAGGCCAATTCCTGAGCACCGGGGGACAAGCCTTCGTGGCTGTTGGTGAATTGGCGACGCTCGAAGACCGGCGTTTCGCCCGCCTTACGAGGGCTACGTCGGTCGACAAAAGGAGTCGTCGTCGCAGGCACAGGTTGATTCATCTTAGACATCTCCGACAGTCAGTCTTCTTCGATACGTTTACGGAAAGAACTCCGTAGTTCGGTCTTGAAAACCTAGATCGCATGTTGGCGAAGTCAAACCATGATGACAGATTGCCACACGTAGCGAGGGGACTTGAGAAGAACGCATCTGAGCGATCGGTATAACCGGCACAGCCGTACCTGACCAAAGCAGCGAGTCTATCGCCGGATGGACTGCTGGGCCTGCTGACGGAAGACGGGCAATTGCCCGACCAACTGCAAAGCCGAAGCGTGCTGTGGATTGACCTGTAGCGCCGAGTTGGCGGCATACTCGGCTCGAGCCAACCTGCCGGCGGCCACTTCACACTCAGCCCAAGTATAAAGCAGGTCGGCGGTCATGTCGTTCGTCTCGGCGAGTTCGGCCAGACAATCGGCTGCGTCCAGGTGCCGGCCGAGATCGCGGTAGGCCAAGGCCTGCTCGACACCCACGTCCGGCGGCAAGCGATGACCGAACTCAACTTGTTGGACCATCGAGATGCACGCCAGAGCCTGGCTCGGTTGCCCCAACTGCCGGTAGGTCGATGCCAATCTCAACTGGACATCGCGGTTGGTCGCTTCGCTATTGGTCGCGGCTCGAATGTAACAAAGCTTCGCCGATTCCAGGTCTCTACGTACCAGTGCCAGGTCGCCTTGAAGCTGCCATGCAGGGGCATATTTCGGATCGCATTCAATCGCCCTGTTCGCGGAAATGTGGGCCTTGGTCGGATCACCAGAATCGAGATACATCCGACCGATGCGTGAATGTAGATCGGGGTCGTCGCTTCCCAGCGTTTGGGCTGATTCCAATTCCGCAATCGCTTCGGCTTGCTTGCCGGTCTTCCAGAGCGTCTCGGCATAATGCATTCTCGCTTGAAGATCGTAGGGAGCGTTCTTCTTGGCCTCAGCCAACAGCTTTTCCGCATTCTCCCAGTCGTCGCGGTGCATCGCTTGAACACCGCGCTGCGTCAATTGACGAGCCTGAACGATCTTTTGATGCGAGGCATTCGCCTGACTGAACGTACTGCAACCGCCGAGAACTGCTAGCACGAGCGCACCCAGCACGATTCCGCTTGCGCAGAAGGCGCGGCTCCTAGCCATTTCCGAGGATTGCATCCATTCCATAGGGGTTTCCAGCGAATCGTTCGCCGTAGGTAGTTAACTGGCAGAGACTACCAAACCTGCGTTTTTCATCCTAGATCAGGCTCGGCTTGTCTGATTGATCGCCAATAGGCAAACAAGCTAAACCCGTTAAAATACGGGGGAATAGATCGAATTCTTTCCCGAGGGCGACTTTGCCCGAACTCTTTGAACCATTACGCATCGAAGGCTGCCGTGGTTGCCACATACGACAATTTAGGCGTGAAGTTCTCTTACCCCGAGAACTGGCGAATTTCGGAAGATCAGACCAACGCCTGGCCGCGGAGTGTCTCGGTCCACAGTCCCACCGAAGCGTTCTGGACGTTAATGATCTACGAACCAGGCACCGAGCTTGAGGCGCTGGTTGACGCCGTTCGCGACGCCTTAAGCGAGGAATACACCGACTTCGAGTCTGTTCCTGCCGAGCAAACGATTGAGGGCGTCGACCTGATTGGATGCGACCTAAACTTCTACTGCCTCGACTTTTTGGTCCAAGCCAAGATCCGCGCGTTGATGCTGGGCGTGCGTCCCTGCGTGATCCTTTACCAGGGGGAAGATCGCGAGTTCGATGAAATGGAACGGGTCTTTTCCGCCATTACGCACGACCTGATTCGCTCGTAGGAGAACACTGGAAAGGGGACGTTTGCGTCCACTATAATCTTCTCTGTTGGCGGATCATTCATCTACGATTCTCAACTTGAGGAGAGCCTCGCGATGTCGACTTCCACCGATCTCCACGAAGACACCCTGCAAAAAATCGGGGAAACCTCAGGCCACGTCTGGGCCTATCTATCAGCCGAAGGTCCCGTCACCATCACCAAACTGGCCAAAGAGGTGGGTGAAAAGAAGGACATTGTCCTGCAAGCCGTTGGATGGCTGGCACGCGAGAACAAGCTGTTCTTCTTCGAGAAAGGCCGCAACAAGCTGATTGGCCTGATCGACGAGCACGGCCCGCCAGAGCCGTAAGACTGGCGGGACTATTGGTTCGCGGTCAATTAGTTGGCGACTTCGTCGTAGATCGGCAAGTGACGGTGATACACTTCCAGTGATAGCAGGTTCATTGTCGTCACGTAGATGCGTCCGGCAAAACCGCCCCAGCGGTCCGGAATGTCTCCCTTCGGATCCCAACTACCGGCTGCAGGACCTTCCTGAACCTGGGTTTGCTCCAGCATGACGTGCAGATTGTTGTCCCAGGCTTCCCAGTGTTCGCCACGCATGTGGAACATCACTTGGGTGGCGTAATACCAATAGTAGGTATCCCTTAGCGGAGCTTCCGGAGTACCCAGCGAGGGCAGGTTTTCTTTCAGGTAATCCGCGCTGTCCTGCAGAATACGGCTATCGCGTCGATTGCCCAAGTAGAGTTGAATCAAAGCCCCCACGGCGGTCATCGTTTGGCTTGGGTCACGGCCATGTCGCTGCTGCGGTGTGTCAGGAGCATTGGGGTTGTAAACGTAAACGGCACGGCCACGCTGACGTGATTCGGCCGAGGCCAACCACTTGCGGATCCCTTCAAATGACTTGGGATCAACCCGCAGTCCAGCCAGCTGACCACTCTTGAGAGCCAACATCATCCAGCCAGTCACCGAGGTATCGCTACCGTTACCTGGCGTGTACCGCCATCCACCCAGTTCGGGATCTTGAGCGGCCTCGATGTAATCCAGCGCCTTTTGAGCCGGCCCACGCAGCGATTCATCTTGCGTCATGCCGTAGGCTTCGCACAAGGACAAGGCGGCAATGGCATGGCTGTATAGACGGCAACTGGAATTCGAAGTGGCGTCCATTTCTATGTAGAGGTCGCCGTTTGGTTTCTGATTCTCAACGAGGAACGTGACGCCACCGCGAACTTCCGTTTCGTACTTATCGCTCAGATGGTCATAGCCAGCCCCCAGGAAGGCCAGCAGCGAGAGCCCCGTCGCGGCCGTATCGGAGTTGAGGGTTGCCAGTTCGTTGCGGTAGATGTTGAAGTTCTCAGGGTGGACCGCAGCGAAACCCTTCAAACTCCAGCGTCCATCTGAGGACTGATGGCGGGCCAGGAACGCGAGACCACGCTCGATGGCTTCTTCCGTTTCGCGGCTAGGTCGACGTGAGCCATCCCCTGCCCCTTCTCCTTTCCGCATTGCACGGCGGCTGAATGCTTCGGTTGGCACAGCAGCCCTGGTGCTCAACAGTGGACCACGACGGCCAGGAGATCGAACAGGAATGTTCGCCATGTTCGTCGTAATCTGGGGAGCGTCACTTGTGCGTCGGCGTCCGATGAACCCTGGCTGCGTGGCCGCACCGATTGGTGCCCCTGCGAGATCATTCACGCCTGGCCTGCCTGAAGGCATTGCCGGACCACCGACATTTCGCCGACGAATTTCGGGCACGCTACCCAAGCCCGGTAGCGAACCAGCAATGTCGCCACCACCTGGCTGCATCGCTCCGCCGCCACCTCCAGGTACACCGTCAGCGGTTGCTCGGGTGCCGATGACCGGGCTCGCTCCTGGCGTCCGACTACCGGGCAGGCCCTGGGTTCCCGAGGCCATTTCAGACAGCGAAGGACCATCGTTGCCACGATTGCCGGTTCCACGCGAGAGTGCCGAGAAGTCCGTACCACGATTAGCCCCCGGCGTTCCGACTTCGGCGGCTCCGACCTGACCAGTACCGATTTGATCGGCTCCATTACCGTTAGCTCGACCAACGTTCATCGAAGGTGACGAGAACTGTCCGGAAGCCAACGCATCGGCATTTGCTGCCGCTTGATTACCATTGGCGGGTCCCTGGAAATTGATCTGGGCACTCGGACCGGTCATCGCTTGAGCACCGGCCGAAGGTGTTCGGCCGATCGATGGGTTCGCCTGATTACTCGTCACGATCCCTTCGTCACGCGAAGCCGTACTACGTGTGGCACCATGTTGTTGAACCATCTCCGCTGTGCGATCGGCTGTGGAAGGACGGGCCCAAAGTTGGCCTGGGTTTGTGGCGTTGGCCGTCACGCCGTCGCCACCAACCTCTTGCCGAGCAACACTTCCGGTGGCTGGTCTGAGCTGCGAATTGTTCGACTGACCCGGCGTAGGTCGAGGAAGTTGATCGCTAACGGTCGTATTGATCGTGGGCAAGTTGCTCGACGAAGCATTACGAGCGATGTCAGCCGATGAAGAAGATGGAGCGATTTGCATCTCCGTGTTCTGCTGGCTCCGTGTCATCGCCATGCTGGAAGCCAACGTGGTCGGACTTGGCGATTGGACCGTCGCACGAGGCTGATTGGCTCGCTGCTGGGCTTCCTGACGAGCGAGATCGGCGGCTTGAGCCTGGGCGCGAACTTGCTGTGGGTTATTTCGCTGAACCTCGACGTTCTCGGCCTGGGTTCGTGCAATATTGTTGGTTTCGGTTCGCTGTCGCTGAACTTCCTGGGCCTGGCTGGGGGAAAGACTCGGCAGGTCTTGCGCGGTATTTTGCCGCTGAAGATCGGTCATCCGTTGAACAGCATCTTGAATGTTGGATGCCTGACGCTGCATTTCGAGGGCCTGGGCGGAACGCTGTGCGGCTGCGGCTGCGGCAGACAATTCAGGCTGACGTTCCTCTTGTCGCTGGACTTCAATCTGCTGAGCCTGTTCGACTTCGCGTTGCTGCATTTCGCGGGCCTGCTTGGCAAGCTCCGATGGCAGGTCTTGCAGTGTTTCCTGTTTGGGCTGTTCTACCTGCTGCTCGCGACGCTGCATCTCCTCAGGCTGGACTTCGCGTGGAAGCTCTTCCTGCGAGACATCGTTCTCTTTCATTTCCGGCTGCTCGTGCTCAATCTTTTCCTGCTCGAGCGGATCAACCTGGGCTTCGGCCTCTTTCGTTTCGACGGGTTGTTCGTACTCGCGTTCGGCATCGCGATCTTCGTTGATCTGAGCGGGGCTGTAGTCGGGAATCACCACCGGTTGCCGCTGTGGCGAATTCTCGCGGTTCTGGTTGAGTGAGCTGTCGGCCACTTCGCCAACGTCAATCGCAACCATCCCGAGAAACATGCTTAGGTGCAGCACCAGGCTCAGCACGATCGAAAGCTGAATACCACGACGAACGCTCCCCAGATCGAGCAGAGGAATGATGGCCAGACCCACCAACCAGGCCACCACTGCGAATGCGATGTAGACCTTGGCGTTGAAGTACCACAGTTCGTGATTCCAGTCGAACAGAAGATAGCTCGACGCGCCAAAGTACAGCATGAAGAACGTGAACGCCGTATAGACGGGCCACGCCTTCTCGTCGGTCGACAAGAGCTGCTCGCTTTGCTGGTCAGTTCTCCAGTGCTTTGCCATGGTATTCCGCTAAGCTCCAGGTTTTTGCGGAGCGATTGCTACTTAGTTTGCCTCGAGAGCAGCAGTGCTGATCGAGTAGTTACTAAGCTTGGCCTTATTACAGGCGTTCATCACTTGAACGCTAAATTCAATCTTGCTTTCTTTGTCCGCTCGAATAATCACCGAGCTTTCGGGATTATCGGCGGCTGTTTGTTCGAGGATCTCTTCGATATCCGTAATGGAACGTTCATCGCCGCGTACAAAAAAGCGACCATCCGCATCAATGTTGATGAACAGCTCGCGCGGCTGCGAAATCAACGGCTGAGCCTCGCTGGCCGTCGGCAACACGACATCCAACTTGTAATCCTCTTCATCGAAGCGAGTCATCACCATGAAGAAAATCAGCAATAAAAAGACGATATCGATCAGTGGAGTAATATCCAACATCGATCGAGCTCGTCCACGATTGAGTTTGACTGCCACGGGCTTGGTCTTCTTCGCAAATACGTTCTTGAGGGATCAACAATACCGACGACTACTGCGACCTGGGCAACGCTTGCGTTTGCGAGCCATCTAAAGTTCCACCGGGAGCCGCGGTCTTGGGTGGCTCCATGGTTTTCACCGCCGGTGTGGATGGTCCCTCGTACGTGCGGTGCTTCGCTCGCAGCTTCCCCTCGTAATGCTCGAAGCCAGGGATCAAATCGAACAGGATTTCGTCCATTTCGTGAAACAGCGCCACAATACGACTTTCAAAGTACTGGGCGAAGATCATCGCGGGAATGGCAATCGTCAAACCGCCGAGTGTTGTGACCAGGGCCACAAAGATACCGCCAGCTAGCTGGTCGGCACGGTCAGCTCCGATTTCCAACTGGGTTGTTTTATAAAACGTCCAGATAATACCCCAGACGGTACCCATCAGCCCTAACAGCGGTGCCACGCTACCCATCAAGGCGATCCAGCGGACATTGCCATACAGGCGATCCGCTTCACGTTCCGTGGCTTCGGCAACGGAGTGTTCCACTTCCGACTGCGGACGACCGATGCGCAGGAGCATTGTCTTGATGACATTCGCTAACGCGGAAGGATACTTCTTGCACAGCTTGTACGCCTCACGCGGGTCGAGCCCCTTCTCCGAAAGACGCAACTGGGATAGCTCCCGTTGAAGTTGATAGGGAATGATCTTCGACTTTCGCAGTGCGAAGAGCCGCTCGAGCGTCAACGCGACGACGACAACCGACATGATCCCCAGTGGGATCATCATTTTGCCGCCACGCAAAATCAGGCTGACCAACGTCAGCGAGTCGGTCTCACTGAGACGCTGCTCAATGATTGCCGGCGACTCTTCATCGTTCGACGGGTCAACTGCAGCACCACCGTCTTGTGCAAGAACCGGTAACGCAAAGGCCATTACGGCCAGGAGAAAAAGTATCGAGCGAGCCATCGGTGTCATACAGGAGTGGCTTCCAAGTCGCGTTGAATCATTCATTTCGGACAGGTCACTTCGCCGAGTTCGGCGTTAAAGTTGGGCCAAGGCTTCAAGCCGGGCCTGGGCCAGCTTGGCTTCCGGTGCTTGCGGAAATCGCTGGACAACTAGGGTGTAAAACTTCTTCGCTTCATCAACAAACGTTGCTTTCTCGGCGGGCGGAGCCTGGCGAATCTGCACTTCATTGCAACGACCGATTTCATAGGCGCACTTGGCCTGCCATGGCTTTACGCTATCGAGCGATTGCTCACCACCAAAGCCATAGACCACGCGTTTGAATTGCCCTAGGGCATCATCGTACTTCTTCTGCTCGAAGTAGATTTCGCCTAGCATGAATCGAGCCCGGGCACCGGCCAAGCCACGTGACTCTTCGGCAGCCTTATTGAAGTAGTCGATTGCTTCAGGTGTCTTCTTTTCGTTGTAATTGGCCCAGCCGATTTCATAGTACGTTTCGCCCAAAAGCGGCGAACTCGGCAATTGCTCGACCAGCTGATCGAACCACTTCTTTGCTTCGCCCCACAGCTTTTGCTGGCTGGCCGATTGACCGGCATGCAACATCAGCAGCGATCGCATTTCATCGCTCGAAAGTCGCTTGGGATCAACTCGACCGTACGAATCGAGTGCTGCGTCGTACTGCTTATCTTTGTAAAAGCATTCGCCCTGCATAAAGATTGCATCCGACGCCAAAGGACCGTTGGGGAATTTGGTAATCTGACTGCCGAATCCGTCCAAGGCTTCGTTCGTCTTGCCCTGCTGATATTGGGACCAGGCCTGTTTGTAAATTGCCTTTTCACCAATTTCAGGGGCCTTGGCCTGTTTGGCCGACGACGTATACCAAGTTTCGGCTTCCGCAAAGTTATCCTTGGCGTAGAACGATTCGCCCACGTGGTACATGGCCTCTGCGGCGAGTGGGCTTTGCGGGTGAGCTTTGGCAAGTTGCTGGAAGCTGGCGTTCGATGCGTCACCCTTTCCTTGGGCGCGTTGAGCCCACGCCAACTCGTAAAGGACCTTGTCGTCGCTGGCGAACTCGGGATTCTGCTGATGAATCGCCGTGAAGACCTTTTCTGCTTCCGCCGGATTCTTCGCATCCACCAGGCTGACGCCCTTCAGGTACTCGGCCTCTAGCTTCTGACTAGGATCCTTGCTCTTGGCGACGACCTGATTCAAATCGTCAATCGCTTCTTTGAACTTCCCTTCCGAGCGACGTGCAATTGCCCGACCGGTATAGGCATCGACGATTAGTTCGTGTCCGTCGTGCTTGGCGATCAACTCACCAAATGCTTGATCGGCTTTTGCTGGATTGGGCTGTTTGAGGTAGGCCCATGCTTGTCCATACAAAGCATGCGGTGCGAGCGTAGAACTGGGAGACTTCGCCAATACCTGGGCATACGCGGCAGCCGCTTCGTCAAAACGATTGGCGGCGAACAGAAATTCACCCAGCCGGAAGTTGACCTGATCCAGGATCTGGCTATTCGGATAGCTCGAAACAATTCCCTGAGCTTGCTGAATGGCCGCTGTCGTGTCGCCTTTGGCGTGCAGGGTACGGGCCAACATCAAGCGGGCCTCGTCCGCCTGAGCCCAGCTTGTCGAAGCTTTCACGGAAGCTTCCAACGCCTTTTTTGCTTTGTCGAATTGGCTCTGCTGAAAAGCACTCGCCCCGACCAGGTAATTCGCCTGGGCCAGAAGGTCTGCATCTTTGAGCGAAGATTGAACCGAGGCGATCGTCTTTTCGACGTCGGCAAACTTATTCTGCAGGTACTGTGTGAGTGCCAGACGCAGTTGCCAGCGAGCAGCCTCAGGACGCTGCTTCCCTTCGGTAATCAGTGTCTTCAGAGACTTCTCGGCTTCGGCAAGTTTATCGGTTTGCAGCTTGGCTTCCGCACCGACGTACATCGCATCGAGACGCGACTGATCCTGTGGATACTTCTTCGCGAACTCATCCGAAAGGGCCGAAGCCTTAGCGAAGTCGCGGGTTTCAAGCGCGGCAAATGCAGCGTTATAGAGGGCTTGGGGAGCCTCAGGCTTATCGGCATGATCCTTGGCAATTCGCTCGTAAAGGGCGATCGACTCTTTGCTTCGTTGCGGCTGCTCATAGATGGCATCGGCCATGTCCATCTTCAAAGCGACTAGAAAATCATTGCCGTTCGCCTTTGGCAGAATCGCCTTGGCCAATGCTTCGGCCTCGGCGGCTTTCCCTTGCTGCAAGTAGACGCGGGCCAACCAATGTGCGGCTTCCACTTCAAATTGACCGCCCTGTCGTCCGGCCGCTGCCAGCCAGCGGGCCGCATCATCGAGCCGCCCGGCACGATAGTAACAACGTCCGGCGAGCATCGTTGCTTCGGGTGCATAGGTCGACTTGGGAAAGTCCAACGGAATGCGAGCGTAGGCGTTGCCAGCCCGCATCAATTCGTCCCCCTGAAGCGCACAGAACGCGAGGCGGTACATCGCATGGTCGGCCAGGTCGAAGTCCTTCTGCTTGGCAGCTTGCTCGAACAGTTTCTCTGCGTCGGCATACTGATTTTGCTGAAGCAGAGCTTCCCCCTTTCGCATGGTGACTTCCGTCGCCAGGGGGTTATCGGCATACGACGCCAGGAACTGGTCGTAGACCTTCTGGGCGTCCGCGTACTTTTGCAATTCTTCAAGGGTCACCCCTTTAGCGTACAGGGCGTCAGGAGCCAGGGGACTTTGGGGATACGATTTCACCAATTGATCGTAGGCAGCGATCGATTGTTCCTTCTGCCCCGAGAGATAGAGCGACTCACCCAGGAAGTACTGAGCCTGATCAGCAAACTCTGTCTTGGGAAAAGATTTCAGCAAATCCGTGAAACGTGCGGCTGCATCTTTGTACTTCGCCTGATTACCGTTCTGGGCCCAGGCATAGTTCGCCGAAGCCAGGTTAAGCATCGCTTCTTCGCGGAAGTCGGCCTGGGGATACTTCTTTAAGACCGTCTCGAAGTTGGCGATCGCATCCGCATACTTCTTAAGTTGCAGCTGACAGACGGCCAGATAGTTTTGCGCCTTGGCCGCTAGGGGATCGTTGGGGAACTTCTCGACAAACTTTTTCCATTCGTCCGCGGCAAGTCCAAACTCGCCGGCGTTCTGGTAGTTCACGACGTCCGAGAAAAACAGAGCGGCCTCTTGCGACGACTCCTGTCCCCATGCGGATGCACCGCAAATCAGCAGAAGCAGTACGGCAGGGATAAATACGTAACGTGCTCGTCGGCTGGGCTCGGCCCCTTTGGTCACGCATCGTGCGTTATGGGAGCTATGGCCCGAAAACTGAGACAGCATGGAACAACGGTCCTCGTTATTTGTCAGCAAAGTGCAGGCAGATGGGGGAGGGTCTTACTGGTGATCTATTCACCTTATTGTGACGGAAATTCCGTGAAGTTTCATTATTCCGCCTTGGGAAACCATTTCTAGAGCTAAATTTCGGTGACGAAAAGGACTTTGCAGCTTTTTTAGCCTCATTGTCGATCATGATAGAGAGGATTGACAGTCTATGCAGGGAAAAACCTTGTAGGATAACGAGTTGCCGTCCCGTGATCGTCGATAATTGGACAACGCACGCGTTCCCAGCGAACTAGGGTGGCAGTTCCCCCTGCGAAGCGGATTGGACAGGCTACTCCAATACGAACGTTTTTCGAGATGGATCGCGTTTCGCGATTATTCAGCAAAGCAATCAGCGCATGGCAACTTCTCTGATCACCGGCGGGGCCGGATTTATTGGTTCGCACTTGTCCGAAGCCCTGCTGGCTATGGGTAACGAGGTCATCGTAGTCGACGACGAGTCGACCGGGGCGAAACGAAACATCGAACATCTGGTGGCCCGCCCTAATTTTCGATTTATCCACGGCACGGTCTCCGATCGGACGCTCGTCCGAGAGTTGGTTAATGAGGCCGACGAAGTCTATCACTTGGCTGCCGCGGTCGGTGTGGCCCTGATCAATCAGGAGCCGATTCAGACCATCGAACGGAACATTTACCCGACCGAACTCCTGCTGGCCGAAGTCCAACGGCGAAATGCGGAAGGAGACGAAGTCCGCATGTTCATGGCCAGCACGTCCGAGGTGTATGGCAAGAACCCCAAAGATACCTGGACCGAAGAAGATGACCTGGTCTTCGGCGCAACCACTCGTCCTCGCTGGAGTTACGGCGCATCCAAGGCGATCGACGAGTTCCTCACGCTGGCATATTGGCATCAGAAGAAGACGCCGGTGGTCATTGGCCGATTCTTTAACGTGGTGGGCCCGCGACAAACCGGTGCCTACGGCATGGTCCTGCCTCGGTTCGTCGACGCGGCATTGGCCGGTAAGTCTCCTATCGTGCACCATGACGGCAGCCAGATCCGCTGCTTCGCTCACGTTGCCGATGTGATCGGAGCGGTCATTAAGCTCATGCGAACTGATGCCGCCTTGGGTGAAGTCTTCAACATTGGCAGCGACCGACCGGTAACCATCCTGGAACTGGCCAAAATGGTCATTAGCCAGGTGAATCCGGAGCTGGATGTTCAATTTCAGTCGTATGAAGAAGCATTTAACTCGAAATTCGAGGATATTTCGCGCCGCGTGCCTGATCTGACCAAGATCAAAAACTGCATTGACTACGCACCGCAGCATACGCTGGAAGACATCATCGCCGATGTCATCGAGTCGAAGCGAGCCTGACCCCCACAAGGGCTACCCATTCCTTCAAAACGCTTGACCGCGAGGGACATTCCCAGTGGAATAAGGGACAGGGGCGCCATATACTTAACCAGTTGGAATACTAACGGTTTCCAGCGATTCTTTCGCCAGCTAATCAACAAGCAACTTATCTCCCTAGCTCGCGGGGCTGCCCCTATGGCCTGCGAGGACGGCAAACCTGAGTTCGGTCTTGGGCAGACTGAAAGTTCAGGCGTAACCAACAGGACGCACATCGTATGTGGAATATTCGTACACCGCACATCGCTACCAAAACGCGCGGACTGACGCTCGTCGAAATGTTGATGGCGACAGCGTTGACCTTGATCATGTTCGCTGCCGTGGCCCAAATCTTCGGCATGATGGGCACGGCGATGCGAGACGCGCGAGCCACGATCGAGCTTTCCGGCAACCTCCGCAGCGTTTCGACCCACCTTCAGCACGACCTGGACAACGTCACGGTCGACGTTCTGCCGTGGGTGCAACCGGGTGCCAATCAGGGATACTTCGAGATCATCGAGGGTCCTGATCGCGATGTCGACTTTGCTGCCTCGGACATCATTGACGATACCACTTTTCCTGACTATCCCGGAACTCAAGGCGGTATGGCTGGCGATGCGGATGATATCGTTTGCTTTACGGCCTATAGCAAAGATCAACCGTTTGTTGGTTTGATTTTTGGTGAACTAAAGCCGCTTTCCGTGACCACCCACCCTCACAAGTATTGGGTCGATACGACATCAGGCACGTTCACCACCATCACCTCGCACTACGCCGAGATCGTCTACTTCACCAAACACACGCCGCTTGAGGACATTAACGGCAACGGAGGGCGTGATGCGGACGAAACCGTTACTCTTTACCGTCGCGTTCTGCTGATCCGTCCCGATATTTTCGTTGGTGACCCAAGTTCGGACGGCCCCACGGAGTCCTATCCGCTCAGCTACGTCGAAGCGATGAACTATTACGATCTCTCGATGTGGACAGGGGCTTCCACTTCGAACTGGCAGACCAACTCGCTCGAAGATCTACAAACTCGCTCTCGACGCGTCGCGCATGCACCTTACTCTGCTGCTGGCATTCAAGTCGATGAAGATAGCGGAGGCAGTGCAATTTACATGAATGTGAATGTACCGGCAGTTTTCGACGCAGCCCCCATTCGCCCTCACGCGTTGATGACCTTCGAGCAACTTAATCATGCGTTCCAATGGGACGCGTCTGGCGCCAATCTTCGGGACCGAACAGGCGAAGACGTGATGCTCACCAATACGCTGGCGTTTGACGTCCGGGTCTTCGACTCGATCGCTCCCGTGCGAAACGATTCCGCCGCGTCGCCGAGTCTGGCACTTTCCCCTGGCGATCCCGGTTTTACCGCCGCGAGTACAACGGATGCCATGGCGGGTGCTTTTGTTGACCTGAACTGGAGTCGTACTGCTCCCACCGCGGGAACGAGCTATCACAATCAGACCTTCCAATTCGGCCCAAACACAAAATCACGAATTGGAAACATCACCATTTACGGGGGGAACAGCTCGGCAATTTTTGGCGGGACCACTCCTACCGCAGGCAATATTAATTCGAGCTTCTTCCGACAGAACCCCTCGATGATGAGCACTGCGAGCTTGAACTACGGCTACTACGACACATGGCCTTACTCCTATGAAGTAGACGGGGTAGACCAAGATGGTGACGGCACAATCGATGAAGGTACCAATGGCTTCGACGATGACAGTGATGGTATCGTTGACGATCACGTGGCCACCGACTTCAACGGCGACAACGCGATCACCGGTACTTTGGAGCCAAGCGAATTAGAAACGCAACCACCCTATTCCAAGGCCCTCCGTGCTGTTTCGATCACGGTCCGAGCAATCGAAGGTGGAACTCGCCAGGTACGACAAGATACGATCGTGGCGGACTTCCTACCGAATTAGGGTTTCCCTGCCAATCGCTTCCTATCAACCAGTTGCGGACACACTGAACAAGGTGTGTCCGCTTTTTTTTCTGATGACCGAACCATACATCATTCGACTCAACGGCCCCTGGGAGATGACTATCAACGCCCAGCAGGCGCCCAAGCGTGTTAAGTTACCAGCGAACTGGCCGCAGATCTTACAAGCGGCCAGCGAAGGCACTTTGGTCCTCAAACGGTGGTTCCATAGGCCCACAGGCATCGACGATGGTAGCCAGGTACAGCTTCACCTTATTGATCTTCCGTTTCTCGCAGAAGCCTGGATCGATGATGCCAGCCTCGGCGAAGTCGTTGCGATGCAGAAACATGCCATCGATGTGAAAAGTCATTTGGCCGCTCGTTGCTGCCTGACCATCGAGATCAAGCAGTTAGCACCGCTCGAGAAGACTATTCCGACTCCACAGATTTCGCTGGCGATTCTTCCGGCTCGCTAGAATTCGAGTCGTCTGACTTCGCGGGTGGCTTGACCGGTTCAGGTCGAGCATCAATCAGGGCGATGATGGTTTGCCCAGCTTTGGGCACGAAGCTGTCGTCAGCCGTCACGATCCTCAGTCGGTTGCTTTCCGGGATCACAAACAACAGTGTGGCCGATTCACCATGGGTTTGCTGAAAGTCGTGGTAGGTGAATTCTTCGGTGATCGTCGTCTTTTTAAACTGGGCACCCGCGGTTACGCGCCGGGCGATCTTGTAGAAGTCGAGCCCGTGCCCGAAGATCACGCGGCCTCGCAGATGATCGGAGACCGACTGCCGCTTGCCAGAGCCAGAATCCCAAGGACTCAGCTGATAGACCTCTTTTCGACCGAATAAGTGGGTGAACTCCATGCAGGCAAGCGAGTTGACCTCATCATTCGGCGTAGCGGCCAGCAACCGTCCAATCCCACCAAGATTGAGTTCTTCGCTTACAAAGTCTGAGAGGATACTCGCACACTGGGCTGGTAGGTTCTGCATCCGAGCCGCCGTGATATTGCGGAAGTTGGTATCGACCAGCATCACATGGAAGCCGGCACTCTTGATCACCACCGCGAGTTCTCGAATCCAGCGATCCGCTCCGGCAATCAGCACCCCTTGCGGTGCCGGGCTGGCTAAACCGAGCCAACGAGCAACCGGAGCGGCCGTCAGACCGTAAAACGTGACCGTACCGACAATCACCATGAACACGACCGGTACAACCAGGGCTCCTTCGGAGGTACCACCAATTTCACTGAGATTAAGATTCTCGGCATGGTGGACCAGTTCAAAGGAGAAAATCGAACCGACCGCGGCAGCCACAATCCCACGGGGGGCCATGAAGCACAAAAAGACCTTTTCGCGCCAATTCAGGCTACTGCCCAACGTGGAAAGAAACACCGAGGCCGGACGCACGATGACAATCAGCACGGCCACGAACAGCAACCCGGTCCAGCCCACATCCAGGAGCGTACTGAGGGAAATTCGCGCGGCCAGCACGATGAACAAACAAGAAATCAACAGAACACGCAGGTTCTCTTTGAATTCGAAGATATGCCGAACGGGAATGTGCTTTTGATTGGCCATCAACAGCCCCAGCACGGTCACCGTCAGCAGTCCGGACTCGGATTGGATGTAATTGGAAAGAGCAAATACCGACAGCAACACCGCCAGAATGAATGCATTGTGCAGAAAGTCAGGGACCCAGTAGCTCTTCAAAGCGAAGATCATCATATAGGCGGTCACCACGCCCAAAACGACACCGACCATGATCGTCTTGGCTATCGACCACATCGGAGTGGCCCAGGTTGCCCCTTCGCCGGTCTGCATAATGAACTCGAACACGAGAACCGCCAGCACCGCACCAATTGGGTCAATAACGATCCCTTCCCATTTGGCCAGCGAGCCGATCTTTCGCGATGGTCTGATATGGCTTAACAGCGGCCCCACGACCGTCGGCCCTGTCACCACGACAATGGCCCCAACCACGGCAGAAATCGCCGGCGAAAAGCCAATCAAAAAGTGCGCAGCAACCGATGCCAATCCCCAGACGACCAAGGCCCCAATAGTTACCAGGCCCCCCAGTGCCGGCCCCACCTCACGCAGTTCCGCGAAGCGCAGGCTCATGCCTCCTTCGAATAGAATCACAGCCACAGAAAGGGAGACGATTGGGAAAAGGACTTCACGTCCGATGATTTCGTCGGGACCTTCCGGGAGGAAACTGGCCATAAAGCCAAAGCCCAGAAGAAGCAGAATGGAAGGAAGCCGCAGACGCCAAGCCAACCACTGGGCTGAAATCCCCAGGGCCAGAATGCCGGCTAAATAGAGTAGGTATAGCTTCTCGTCCACAACGGATTCTCCAGATCGCGAGCTTTTCACTGGCCGCTCGCATTGCTACGGATCTTTAACCTACCTTACGTCACCGCCAGAGCAAACCCCGCAGATCTTCCCAAACCCTAATGATTTCTTTAGGTTAGAGTGTTCCACCTATTAGCCAGATAAGGTCCTTCTTTTCCCGCCCAGGATTTTCACACCATGCCGCTTGATAACCGTGACCGCACTAGATTTCCAAAGATCTTGATCGTTCTGCTCACGTTGGCCTTCGGCTCGATCATGCCGCGTGCCGAACTCTTTGCTCAAACTCCAGGTCTTACACCGGAAGAAATCGAAGACGGTTGGATCTCCCTTTTCGATGGAGAGTCGCTTTTTGGGTGGAAACAAGTCACCAAGACCGATTGGAAAGTTGTCGACGGAACGATCCAAGCCACCGACGGTGAAATTGGTCTGCTCTGCACAACAACGCAGTTTGCCGACTATATCTTCCGGGTCGACTTCCTGGCTGAAGAAAATACCAACAGCGGTGTCTTCCTGCGAACGTCTCCTAAGCCGAAGAGCCCTACGTACGACTGCTATGAGCTGAATATCGCCCCTCCTTCCAATTCCTTTCCCACCGGCAGTTTTGTCGGTCGCGAGAAGGTGACTCCTGAGTGCAAGCCAGGCGAGTGGCATACCTTTGAAGTCCGCGTTCAAGGTCCCGTTTTGGAAGTAAAACTGGATGGCGAGGTAGTTTCGACCCTGGAAGATCCAGCCTACCTCGGCAAAGGCTTTATTGGGCTACAGCATAACGAAGGGAAAATCCAGTTCCGCAACGTAAGCCTGAAACCGCTAGGCCTGAAATCGATCTTCAATGGAAAAGACTTGACCGGCTGGAAGCAATACCCAGAGATGGTCACCAAATTTAGTGTCACCGAGGAAGGTGCCATCCATGCTCAGGACGGCCCGGGCCAACTCGAAACGGAGGGACTCTATGCCAATTTCGTCCTGCAAATGGAAGCCAAGACCAACGCCGAGAACCTGAACTCCGGCCTCTTCTTCCGCTGCATCCCAGGCGACAAGATGATGGGATACGAAAGTCAGATTCATAACGGCATCGAAGGAAACGATCCGACCAAGCCGGTCGACAGCGGCACAGGGGCCATTTTCCGTCGCTGCGTTGCCCGCAAGGTGGTTAGCAAAGATATGGAGTGGCTGACCAAGACCCTCATCGCCGAAGGCGCCCATATCTCGGTTTGGGTCAACGGCTACCAGGTCACCGACTGGACTGATCAACGCAAGCCGGATGAAAACCCACGTCGTGGGCAACGCGTGGCTGCAGGATCGATCATCCTGCAAGGACACGATCCGACGACCGACGTCCTCTTTCGCAACTTCCAGATCCAGGAACTGCCAGAACGATGGCCGGTCAAGCGAAGCGAATAAGACCAGCGGTTACCTTACCGATCATAAAAAGAGCCACGGACCATTCATTCGTGGCTTTATTCTTGCTTAATTCCAAGCGATCGCTCGACTATTGCATTTAATTGAGCTGAACGAGCTTGCGAAGTTCTTTCGGCAATGGGAAATGGACTTCTTCTTCCCGGATGCTGCGAGCTTCAATTTGGGCGTCGAACTTCTCGACCAGATAATCGAGACATTCCTGAACCACGTCCTCTGGGGCACTCGCCCCGGCGGTGACCAAGACCCCTTCCACGCCATCAAACCACTCAGGCCGAATATCGCCGGCACCATCGATCAGGTAGCCAGGCGTTCCGCTTTCCTGAGCAAGTTCCTTCAATCGCTGGCTGTTGGAACTGTTCTGACTACCGAGCACCAAGACCAACTGAGCTTCCGTCCCCAGGATTCGCACAGCTTCCTGACGATTCTGGGTCGCGTAGCAGATATCTGCCTTGGGCGGTCCCTTGATTGCCGGGAAACGCTCTTTCAGGCGGTTAATGATCCGTGTTGCATCGTCAACAGAGAGCGTCGTCTGGGTGAGGTAGGCCAGCTTTTCAGGGTCGGCGATCTCCAGTGTGTCGACATCGGCCTCGGTCTCGACCAGGACGATTGCCTCAGGGGCTTCCCCCATCGTGCCGATCACTTCGTCATGACCTTCATGCCCGATCAAGCAGATCGTGTAACCCAACTTGGCGAACTTGATCGCTTCCAAGTGCACCTTGGTAACCAGTGGGCAGGTCGCGTCGATCGCTGTTAAGTCGCGTTCCTTGGCCGCTTTGCGAATTTCAGGCGAAACGCCGTGGGCACTGAACAACAGGATCGAATTCGGAGGGACTTCCTGCACATCGTCGACGAAAACAGCACCCTTCTTCTTGAAGGTCTCGACAACGTACTTGTTGTGGACGATCTCGTGATAGACGTAGACAGGTGCGCCAAAGGTCTTGAGAGCCAAGTCAAGGCACTCAATCGCCATGTTCACCCCCGCACAAAACCCGCGTGGACTTGCTAGAATCACTTTCATTGGCTTGGAAACCTCCTCCATACCATGCATCTTACCCCAACCCATCAGTAGGGCCTAGGGCAGCCGTCTGAGACGGTGCCAGCACTGGCTGGGGGGGAAAACGGACTTTCCTTCGACTCGAAATTACGCAAAATTTGCAGTTTGCAATCCACTTTGCGACCCGCGTTTACGCATTGGCAGCAACTCCATACCAGCTTACCCGGATAACTCGTGACTCCTTTTCAGTATCAACTGGCCAACTACGGACCAACAGCCAGTTGGCAGACCCCCAGCACGAGCGACGCCTATTCCTATTGTCAGGACCTGACTGCCTCGTCCTACGAGAACTTCTCGGTCATTAGCTGGTTTCTTCCCACCGAACTCCATCCTCACTTTGCCGCCATTTATTCGTATTGTCGCTGGGCGGACAATTTGGCGGACGAAACCACCACTGACGCCGAGGGGCTTAAGCTGCTGGCCTGGTGGGAAGAGCAACTCGAATCGTGCTATCAACAGGAAGCCCACCATCCGGTGTTCGTCGCCCTGAAGCGGACGATTCGAGAGTTCAAGATCCCCATTACTCCGCTTCGCAATCTACTGATCGCCTTTCGCCAGGATCAAACGAAGAAGCGATATAACACCTATCGCGAACTTCTGGCCTATTGCCGGAACTCGGCCGACCCAGTGGGACGATTGGTGATGTATCTCGGGCACTGTTACTCCCCCGAGGCCGTTGTTTATTCCGATCGCGTCTGTACCGGCCTCCAACTGGCCAACTTCTGGCAAGATGTCCATCGCGACTTTGACAAGGGACGCATCTACATCCCTGCGGAAGACTTTGCGCGGTTCGACCTTTCGATCGATGACATGCCTGCGTGTGCCGAAAAGGACGCGTTTCGCGAGTTGATCGAGTTCGAAGTCCGTCGCGCTGAACAATTGCTGGCCTCAGGTGAACCAATCGTCGACTACTTCCCGTCGAACTTGAAAGTCGACATCGCCTTGTTTGTTCGTGGCGGACAAACCATTTTGCGGCAGATTCGCCAGCAGCGTTTCGACACCTGGACCCACCGTCCGAAAGTCAGTAAAGGGACGAAAGTCAAACTCCTGGCTCAAGCCTGGTGGGAGATCCGCGTCCGTAACAAACAGTTCCGTGCCGATGCCTACGAGGTGCCGGCATGACCGATAACCTATCCGCCAGCTATGACCAGTGCCGTCACTTCTCCAAGCAGTCTGGCTCGAACTTCCTGCTCTCGTTTTGGTTCCTTCCACGAGAGAAACGTCAGGCCATGTATGCCCTGTATGCGTTCTTCCGTCATACCGACGACCTGGCCGATGAAGATGGAGCTGACCAGGCAGCCCAGCTGAAGTCATGGCGAGATCAATTCCGTTCCGCGATGCAAGGAGACTTCGCCGATTCGCGTTTGCCAGCGCTAGTCGACACGATTCGCCGCTATGAGATTCCCGAGAAGTACTTCCTGGAATCGATCGAGGGAGTCGAAAGCGACCTGTCACGAACTCGCTTCACCGACTTCGACGAGCTACATCATTACTGCTACCAGGTTGCGTCGGCGATTGGCTTGAGTTGTTTGCCGGTGTGGGGCGTTCGCCCGAACTTCGATCGAGAGGCGGCCATCGCGGCCGGTGTTGCGTTTCAATTGACCAATATCCTCCGCGACATCCACGAAGATGCCCTGCGTGGACGCATCTACGTTCCGCTCGATGACCTCAATCGCTTTGACGTCCCCGAAGAGTCACTACTCAATGGGCAACTTTCACCTGGCTTCGAGCCCCTGATGCGATTCGAGATCGAACGAGCAGAGAAGCTATTCACGAAAGCCAAAGACCTCCGCAATGACCTTCACCCCGATGGCTGTCGCATTTTCGACGCGATGATGGAAACGTACCACGATCTGCTCAAGCAGATTGCCCGCTCTCCGGAAGACGTGCTTAGGCGGAAGATTCAAGTCGGTTCGTGGCGCAAGGTAAAACTGTTTGCTCGGCTGGTCATGTCGCGGATGCCATTGGGAACGAGAGGACCTCAGAAAGCGGAGGTTCCATAGTGGATACCAGTGCCATGCGCGGCCAGCGCGTCGCTATCGTCGGAGGAGGCTTGGCCGGTATTGCAGTCGCCGAGGCACTCTCGCGGTTTCCCTTCGAGATCCATCTTTTCGAGGCAAAGCGATCACTGGGGGGACGTGCCGGGGCCTATCGCGATCCGGAACATCCATCGCTGATCGATCGCTGTCAGCACGTAGCGATGGGCTGCTGTACGAACTTTCTGGGACTCTGCGAACGATTGGACCTGGAAGAGTGCTTCCGCCGAGATACTCGGCTGCACTTCATCGACAGCGAAGGTCAGGCACATCCATTTGAAGCCAGCAGTTGGCTGCCGGCCCCGATTCACTTGGCCGGAGCCTTTCGTCGTCAGACTTACCTTTCCAAACCGGATCAGAAGCGAATCGCGGCCGCCCTGTGGGAAATGGCTCCACCTTCGGCCGTTGAAAAGTATGCCGGACGCAAGATGCATGACTGGCTGGTCGAACAACTCCAATCGGAAGTCGCCATTAGCCGCTTTTGGGAAATCGTCTTGGTCAGTGCGTTGGGCGCGCCCCTTTCCGAAGTTTCGTTCGTGGCGGCACGCAAGGTCTTTGTCGACGGTTTTTTGCGGCATCGAAGGGCCTACCAGATCTACGTACCGCGGATCCCGCTGCAAGACATCTTTGATGTTCAGGCTGCTCAGAAACTAGGGGAACGCGGCGTCCGCTTTCATCGACAGTCTCCCGTTCGGCAGGTCGCTTACTTCAACTCGCGATTCAACGTTCGTTTCGGACAAGGGCGCGAGGCAACATTCGAGAACTTCATCGCGGCTGTTCCCTGGCATCAATCTCCCAAGATCTTTTCGCCCATCCTCAAAAACTTGATACCCAAGTTAGATAACGTGGACGAAATTGATTCGTCTCCGATTTCTAGCGTTCACCTTTGGGTGGATCGTCCGCTGACAAAATTGCCACATGCGGTGCTACTGGATCGAACCAGCCAGTGGGTTTTCAATCATGGGGCTCGGCAATTCAAAGAGACAACTGGCCACTATTACCAGGTTGTCATTAGCGCCTCGCAAGACTTGGCCGGCGTGAAACATGAAGATCTTTCTCGGCATATCTTAGGTGAGTTGGTCGGGGCTTTTAGGTCCCAGCCAGCCCCCTACCTTCTCGACTACCAGGTTGTGACCGAAAAGAAGGCCGTTTTTGCTGCGACTCCTGCGATGGAAGGCCTGCGACCGTCGCAAGGAACCATCTTGCCAGGCTTGGCTTTGGCCGGCGATTGGACGAAAACCGGCTGGCCATCCACCATGGAAGGTGCCGTCCGCAGTGGCTACCTCGCCGCGGAAGCCATTCTCCGAAAATACGACTATCACGAATCGGTTGGCGACGCCGATCTACCCGTCAGCATGCTTTCGCGAATGCTCTGGGGACTAGGAAAAGAGTAACGGCTCCGTTAGCGCGAAACAGGATTTGCGGTCAGCTTTTACTGGGCACTGAATATCCGTCCAGGAATCCGACAGAGGACCATCATGATTGCGACTCGCCTGTTTTTGGCTATGGTTGGCGCGGCCTATCTCTTCCTTGGAGTTTGGTGCGCTGCGGCACCGGGGCAGACATCGAAATCGGTCGGATTCAACTTGGAGCCTGGCAGTGGAGAGTCCGAGTTCTTCACCGTCTATGGCGGGCTCGAGTTTGCTTGGGGGCTGATCTTCCTGATGCCCCTATTCATGATCGACGCAACCAAGCCGATCCTGATTGCCTGCGTGCTGATTCACGGCACGGCAGTCATCTTCCGGGCGATGAGCTTCTTCCTGTTTACCGGCATGGGGACGACAACCTATGTGCTGGCAGGCGTCGAATGGACGATCTTTCTCGCTTCAGCTGGCTATCTCGCTTACACGAGCGCGACGACTACGACAGACTAGCTTTGTTCGTCTTCACGCACCGCCAGATCAAGCTGAGGGAGCACGCCGCCCAAGAAACCAGCCAACTTGTCGCTGGCCTTGTTGGCCATGGCGTTCAGATTCCACATATCCTTGATGCTCCCAGGCCGATTGAAGATCGTTGCCGCAGCAGCTCCCAGCATCCCTGAGGTCGTTTTCTGGCTCATCAATTTCTCGAGATCTTTCGGCAACGGCTGGTCGACCGTATCCGAGATGATGCGGACGGAGATGAGCTTTGTCTCCTTTTCGTGACATGCCTGGGCGATTGCCAAGGTCTCCATATCGACCGCCACGGCCGTGTGCTTGTCACCTAGCTCGCGTTTTTCTTCCACCGTACGGATGATGCGGTCAACCGTCAGTAGCTTGCCACTGGCCAACCCCTGCGTCGCTTTGATTTGCTCTGCCGTTAAGTTGAGGGGAATCTTGACTTCATTCCCTTCCAAATCACCGACACAGTTGGCCATGACCACGTGACCACGTTTCAAATCGGAAACCAGCCCACCAGCAAAGCCCGCTGATACGATCCACTTCGGTCCGATGATATCAATCACATCACGCACGGCGGCCGCGGCTGACTTTCGCCCGACGCCTGTTTCGACAACTCCAACGACGCGATCGCCCAGCCTGCCAACGGTGACCGTTCGCTTCTCCATCTTCACGGGTGTTGGGGAATCAAGTGACTCTTTGAATCCGGCGGACTCTACCCCCAACGCAAAAACTACAACCACATCTGGCTTGGGGATATCTTCCGGGGCCGTTTCCTCCGAATTGTGTTCGGCCAGCTGCTGCGAGACAAAGTCCCGCACGACCGTTTGGCCTTGTTGCTGGAGGAAGTTGGAAACGAGGTAGCGTAGGAGCATAGGATAGTTTTCAGTTTGAGGTGTTCAGTTTTCAGATTCGGCGGTGCGGTGCCCCGCAGATGCCAAATGTTCTGGCTTTCTATCACTGAAAACGGAACACTTCGCGCTGAAAACTTGAAATCCGCCCCTTCGCGAACCTCGAAGGTGGCATCTACAATACAAGCTTCGCTCATAAAGCAGGTTGATTGCAAGGTGATTGGATGTCGGAGTGTCGTTATCAATATGACGTAATTGTCGTCGGAGCCGGGCACGCAGGTACCGAGGCCGCCATGGCCGCTGCGCGTCTGGGAGCCAAAACGGCACTGCTGACGACCAATCTCGATACGGTTGCTCAGATGAGCTGTAACCCAGCGATCGGCGGTATTGCCAAGGGGCAGATCGTACGAGAAATCGATGCCATGGGTGGCATCATGGGTCAAGCAATCGACGCCACCGGCATCCAGTTCCGACTATTGAATCGCCGCAAGGGCCCCGCGATGCATAGTCCGCGAGCTCAAGCGGACAAGAAGGCATACCAGTTTTGGGTCAAACTGGCAGTTGAAGATCAAGCCAACCTCGACCTGCGGCAAGAGATCGTCAGTGATCTACTGACCGAAGAAGTTGATGGCAAACAGCGTATCACCGGCGTCAGCGTGCATGGCGGGGCTATTTATTCCGCACCACGCGTCGTCCTGACCACCGGCACGTTTCTTTCCGCGATCATGCACACCGGCGAAACCAAAACGCCTGGCGGTCGCGGGGGCGAGGGAACGTCCAGTGGTATTAGCAGCGCCCTGAATCGGCTCGGCTTTCGGCTAGATCGCTTCAAGACCGGCACGCCAGCTCGTTTGAATTTCAATTCGATCGACTTTGAACAAACGGAACTGCAACCAGGCGACGACGACCCTCAAGCTTTCTCGTACCTGACGGGAAAGCTCGATCTCGAGCAGATGCCGTGTCATATCACCTACACCAACGAAAAGGTGCATGACCTTATCCGAGCCAACCTGCATCGCGCCCCGATGTATAGCGGGCAGATCGATTCGCGGGGACCTCGCTATTGTCCGAGTATCGAGGACAAAGTCGTTCGTTTCGCTGACAAAGATCGGCACCAGCTGTTCTTGGAACCGGAAGGGTTCAACACGCGCGAAGTCTACGTCAACGGGATCTCGACCAGCTTGCCGCGCGACGTTCAGGACGAGATGTTCAAGCTGATTCCCGGACTCGAGAACGCTCAGATCATGCGATATGGATACGCAGTCGAGTACGACTTCTGCCCGCCCGATCAGCTGTGGCCTTCTTTGCAAACCAAGGATGTAACCGGGCTCTATTTCGCTGGCCAGATCAACGGAACCACCGGCTACGAAGAAGCGGCGGCTCAAGGATTGATGGCCGGTATTAACGCGGCCCTGGAAGGTCGCGCTGAAGATCCGTTGGTACTGGGCCGCGAGCAAGCTTACATCGGTGTACTGATTGACGACCTGGTTACCTGCGGTGTCGACGAACCGTACCGAATGTTTACCAGCCGGGCCGAGCACCGCTTGATGCTTCGGCAAGACAATGCCGACCGCCGGCTGACGCCACTGGCAAACGAACGCGGCCTGATTCCGCCTCAGCGGTGGGAAGCGTTCACGAACAAGCAGCAGCAGATCGATGTCGCAATGCAGGTCCTGGGCAGCACTCGGCACCAAGGCAATCTCTTGTCGAGCATCCTGAAGCGTAATGACTCATCTTGGGAACAAGTCTGCGAGCTAGCACCGTCGCTTCGAGAGATCACCGACGAAGCGGCTTTGCAGGTCACCTACGACATTCGCTACGAGGGGTACATCGCTCGTCAGCAGGTCGAAGTCGAGAGGCAAAAGCGGCTCTCGCACAAACGAATTCCTGAGTCTTTCGATTTTACGCGACTTACCCAGATGCGAACTGAGGCCCGCGAGAAGCTTTGTCAGATCCGCCCAACCTCGGTTGCTCAGGCCGAACGGATCAGTGGAATTACCCCCTCTGACATCGCTCTGCTACTGGTTTATCTCGATGGTCGGATGGGTGCAAAATCCTCCTAACTTGGGGATATTGATAGGGTTGCTATCACTAGCAAGCAGTCAAAAAGTACCCAAATTCCGGGGTACTTGCCCTTGAAAGCTTTTGGATTGTGATTAGGCAAAATATTGGCCAGCGTTTCACTTTGTGTCACAAACTGTTGTCGCATCTTAACTTACGCCATCAACATCAATCTTGACGTGGCAATCTAGGACAGTATAATTCCGGCATCTGGCAAATTCGGTAAACAGGGTATATCCGGATGAAGAGCGGAAATACTCATTTATCGTGGGGTGCAACGATTACACACCTTCCAGAAAATTAGAGTTTTAAACGGGATGTACTCGTTTGACACGGATGCGCGGAGCGCGAGGATGCTCAGGAAAACGTGGCGGCCTCCAAACTCACTTATCGCATTGGTAGCCAAACACGCTAGGGATAGGATGACAGCACATGAAAACAGTCTTTACCACCGGTGAAGCAGCGAAAATCTGCAAGGTCAGCCAACAGACCATTATTCGTTGCTTCGACTCGGGGCAACTGAAAGGATTTCGCGTCCCAGGCAGCCGGTTTCGTCGCATCCCGCGTGATCAGCTTTACAACTTCATGCGTGAGAACGGCATCCCGACCGATGCTCTGGAAAGTGGCAAGCGTAAGGCCTTGATCGTTGACGACGACGTCGATCTGGTCGAATTGCTGGTCGATGCGTTTGAACGCGACGGCCGCTTCGAACTGCGAACCGCTAACAACGGTTTTGACGCCGGCATGCTGGTCAAGGAATTCCACCCGGACATCGTCGTTCTCGACATCATGCTACCGGACATCAACGGTAAGGAAGTCTGCCAACGCGTCCGCATGGACAAGACGATGGAAGACGTCAAAATCCTCTGCATCTCTGGCATGATCGAACAGGACAAGGTCGCTGACCTGATGGCTTGTGGTGCCAACGAATTCATGCAGAAGCCGTTCTCGGTCGAAGCACTGGTCGACAAGGCCTGCAACATGTTGGACATGGAATCGGTGAACTCCTAAGCCACTGATTTCCGCATCTTGCTTTCCACACAAACAGCATGACGTTGGGTTATGCTGTTTGTGTTTGTATGCTGCCGGCACGAGCCTCTTGGAACTGCTCATACACGATCGTGGGAACTTGTTTTCCTACTTTTGCTCTTCCGTCTATTGAAGTCGCCTTCCGCGTCCCTTACACAATGAGGTCGCGAATCTCAGGCACTGACTTGTTGCCAGAATTCTTTGCTGCGACTGACGAACGAGATTGTCAGTTCGTTGCTCTCCGATGTTTGACATCTTGATCCGATTGCGTTTTTTCACTGCCCTTGGAAATCTGCCATGCTAACTGCCCTCCTCCGCCCTATCCTCAACCTGGGCGGCTTTGCCGTTTTGGCCCTCGGATTGGCCGCCGCCTATTTTGGATTCATCAACTCCTCGATCTACGTTGGCGGATCCTCGACGCCCGCGCGTATCTCAATTGAAGAACTAGGCAAGTCAGGCTCCATTTCCAACAACCATGTCACCATTACAGACTTTGACTATCCGTTCAGCTACCTCGTATCACGGACTTATGAAGAGGCGTGGATTCCTATTCAAATTGATGCCGGGAAATCCCGCCCAGAAAGCACCGAACGCCCTGTTATTCTGTATGTGGACAATGCCAGCGAGGACGCCGTCGCTCCCCCCGACGCCAAAGTCCACCCATCGCAATACAACCGTGTGGATGAAGTGTTGGATCGCCCGGAATTGACCGGAATCCTCTCGTATGGAATCGTGGGTGATGATGGGAGCCAACCGGAAGAATTTGCCAAGATGTTTCGCGGCACATCCCTGGACGAAGCCATCACCTTGGAAATCGACAAACCTTTTCCTGGCTTCTTCGCATCAATTCCTTGCTTTTTGGCCGGGATCCTGCTGGTCGTCGCGTCCGGCGTTATGTGGTTTTTTGGTAGCAAGCTGTAGCCTCATCGACGACAAGCAATCCGCCGTATGAATTTCCGCACGATTGACTAAGATGGGTTGCTAATCGTGACTTTAAGTCGAATCGGAACCGAACCAGCCACGACCTATGTCTCAACGCCATCTGGAAAACTCGCCGAGCCAGTCGGTTCATTCCTCGCGTCAGCTACGCGATGAGAAACTGCTTAGTCTGAAGCGACTCGCCTATGGCGCCAGTCACGAGATCAACAATCCACTGGCCAATATCGCCAGCCGAGCCCAGGCTTTGCTCGTTGGCGAAACTGATCCCGATCGACGTCATGAACTGGCCACGATCTACGCCCAAGCGATGCGAGGGCACGAGATGATCGCCGACCTGATGCTGTTCGCGCGACCTCCGCAGCCTCGGCCGAATGAGTGCACACTCGATGCAATTGCTACCGATGCGATGCAGCAGACGCTGCCGCTGGGGAAGTTGCAGGAGACGGAACTCAAGCTTGTTCCGTCCGATCGCGAGATTCGCCTGACGGCCGATGCCAACCTAATCACGCTGGCTGTCTGTGCATTGATTCGCAATGCTTTGGAAGCACTTAAATGCGGTGGAAAGATCGAAGTGACATTGGCGACCGAAGACGAAGTCGCCACGATAGCCGTTCAGGACGATGGACCTGGTATTTCGGACGAACAGGCTGAAATTGTTTTCGATCCCTTTCATAGTGGACGCGAAGCCGGCCGAGGCCTGGGCTTTGGCCTCACCAAATGCTGGACGATCGCCCAGGCCCATGGAGGTGACACGTACGTCGATACGGCATACGGCCCGGGGGCTCGGATCGTCTTGGAAATCCCCTTGTCGCCGAAAATCAATTGCGAGAGCGAGTAACGGATGGATCCGCACCCTTTCGGATGGTTGAGCCTGGTTCCTCCGTTGGTTGCGATTGCCCTGGCAATTCTTACGCGGCGTACGCTCCTTTCTTTGCTCGTCGGCATCGTAGTGGGTGCCATCATCCTGCATAGCGGCAATCCGTTCACGGGGCTCTGGTCAGCGTGTGCCGATTATCTGTGGGTGAAAGCTACCGCTTGGGACAAAGTCCAGGTTTATCTCTTTACGCTGCTGACCGGAGGAATGATTGGCGTCGTGTCCGCATCCGGCGGAATGCGAGGCCTGGTGAACTTGATCGTTTGCTTTGCCAACACGCGAGTCAAAGGCCAGGTCACCGGTTGGCTCATGGGCTTGGCGATCTTCTTTGACGACTACGCCAATATGTTGCTCTTGGGCGGTACGCTGAAAGAAGTGACCGACCACCTGAAAATCTCCCGCGAGAAGCTCGCCTATATCGTCGACTCGACTGCCGCTCCTGTCGCTGGCCTGGCCTTGATTTCAACGTGGGTCGCGACGGAGATCAGCTTCATCGAAGAAGGTATCAACCAGATCTCCGGTAGCGAAAAACCAGATGCGTTCCTACTGTTTGTCGAGAGCATTCCGTACCGCTTCTACTCGTGGTGGGCTCTGCTGCTGGTTCCCCTGGTCGCGATAATTCGCCGCGACTTCGGCCCGATGCTCAAAGCGGAAGTCACCATGCTCAGTCAGGGGCCTGGCCAGGATTCCAAATCCGACGATGAAGGCGTCTTGCCGGATAGTTCCAGTTGGTTGAACGCGGCGATCCCGGTCGGCACCATGCTGGCAGCCGTGGTCGCGATCCTGTATTGGACCGGTTACCAAGCGGTCACCAGCGAAGAAATGGAACCCACGCTGCTGCAAATCATTGGGCAAGGCGACTCCTACAAAGCCCTGCTTTACGGCTCGGCGATAAGCCTGGTTGTCGCGATCGTGCTGATCCTACCGCAGCGATTACTCTCGACTGGTCAATGCGCTCGAGCGATCCTGAAAGGTTTTCGCGCGATGCTTCCGGCCTTGATGATCCTTTGGCTGGCAGCATCGTTGGCGGCCCAGACCGAGCCTCCGACGTTCAACGAAGAAACGGGAGAGATGACCCTCAACGGCCTGGATACGGCTGGGTATTTGAAACAGTTACTGGCAGCCAATCTGCCGATCGAATTGCTTCCGACGACCGTCTTCATTTTGGCAGCAGCCGTGGCCTTCTCGACCGGCACAAGCTGGGGCACGATGGGCATCCTGGTGCCACTTTCCGTTTCGCTATCGGCCGGAATGCTGACCAGCGGAGGAGAACCACTCGACGTGGCCGATCCCCTGCTATTGTCGGTCGTGGGTAGCGTCCTGGCCGGGGCGATCTTCGGCGACCACTGCTCCCCCATTTCTGATACCACCATTCTGTCGTCGCAAAGCTGTGGCTGCCATCACATGGCCCATGTTCGCACGCAGATGCCGTATGCGATTCTGGGCGCCGTGCTATCGGTGATCCTGGGAACCGTTCCGGTTGCCTATGGCATGCCGGTCTACGTGTCTCACGTGTTAGGCGTCGGAGCGATGGCCGGAACGCTTTTCCTGTTGGGCAAAAATCCGGAAACGCTCGCTGCGGAAATCGAATCTGAAGCCTAGCCATGTTTGGCCGGTGCCCAACCACGAGTTGAGCCGGGAACCATCAACGGCTTGGTACAAGCTGCGAAAAGTGTTGTAACTGTTACAACATTGGCCTAACGGCTGTGAGTGGCCAAACGCTGTCACTTCCTTCTTTGCGTCGGTTTTCGTCCACCGCGAACTGTTAGCAACCATTTCTGCGTGTTCGACTTACGCGATCTTGCTGGCATTGACGGCTAGGGATGCTGTCAGGCCACTTTCGCGAATTATTTGCCTTCTCGGCATAGCGGTTGCAATATGAAAGAGCGTTCCCCAAATGACCCTGAGAGAAGAAAAGAGGTTCCCATGTTCAGGACGACCACGCTTGCCGCCTGCGTTATGTTTGCGGCTCCTGCCCTGCTTTATGCACAGGAAGAACCAACCATTAAATGGGTCGACGCCACCTACAACGAAGACCGCCCAATGACGCGGATGGCGGCACCAGGTGACTTGAAAGAACCCGGAGCGATCGAGCTTTCGTCCGCCAACGGCACCGCCGACCAATCGACCAATGTGCAGCGTGCATCCGCGATCACGCCCATCAACGAGTCGGAAACGGTCCTGCGTACTTACGTCGGCCAACCGGTGCAAACGCCATCGCGAACCGTCGTTGAAACCGAGTCGCAAGAGACCATCGTGCAGTACTCTGGCCAGCCACGCACCATCGTTTATGACAACCCGCAGCCGATCCAGCAGCAGGAAGTTCGCCGCGTTGAGTATCCCGCCTACGAGACGCAAACTTCCTACTATGTCGAGCCGGTAAACCCGAACCCATGGCACACGATTAACAATGGTGTGCAACGCGTTCAGTACACGGCTCCGGCAACCTATTCGGCTCCTGTGACGACTGTTGGCAATCCGGTCGTCGTCAATCGTCCCGTCACGACGATCGCCTACAACAACCCGCCGGTTGTTCAGGCACCTGTTGTTCAGGCCCCAGTCGTAACTGGCACGGTCCCCGTTCCCAATGCCACCGTTTATCCGGTCGACCGCACGACGTTCCGCCCCGTGCTGCCGATCATTCCGATGAACAACAACTCGTATGTCGGCCGCGGACTACTTGGCCAGCCAAAGGTTTATACCGAAGGCCAACCAATCCGTAACAGCCTACGATACGTGCTCCCGTAACGACCCAATTCCCAGGAGGGCGAAGGGCGTCTCGATTTCGAGACGCCCTTTTTTTATTGGTAGTGTTTAGATTACGCGGTGGTAGAGATCAGGTTGCCATACCCAGACGTCGCAGCTCTTCCACGACACCCGCCACGATGCGTGCCACATCATCCGGATTCGCCGTCGTTTGACCGGCTGGGCAGCCGCCGACTGGCTCGTTCACGAAACCCTCGGCCGAGAGCAAGCACTGCAGTTCGTTGCGCAGCTTCTCCACTTCCATCTTCTGGCTCGGCGACTGCGGCTGGCGGCCGCTGCCTGGCTTGAAGCCTCGCAGGGCGAGTGCCGCTCGGAAGCCTTCGGGAAACTCGCAGTTCTGGATCATCGCATCGAACAGCGTCAACAACCGGTATTGCAGGTCGCGTGCTTCATCGATTCGCCCCAGCAGCGTCAGGTCGTACAGACGACGTGTGATCTCTGGAACCACACCGCTGGTCGCGTTCGTTCCGCCATCGCAGCCGATCAACAGCATCGGCATCAGGGCCGCATCCCAGCCGGTCATAAAGCTGAAGTCGGGTCGCACTGGGCGAACTTCGGAGATCATCCGCATCATGTGCGGCAGATCACCCGACGAGTCCTTGATCGCCACAATTCGCGGGCACTCTTCGGCCAGGCGACGAACGGTAGGGACATCGATGGGCGAAGCGAACATCGGAATGTTGTACAGCGTCACATCAATGGGCGTGTTGTCGCCGATTTCTTTGAAGTAGGCGTAGACGGCCGCAGGGCTCAGCTTGTAGTAAAACGGCGAAACGATCGCGACCGCTCGGCAGCCCATCTCGTGGTAGGCTTCGCACGCTTTAAGCGTTTCCTTAACGTTCGCTTCCGCGGCACCAGCCAGAATCGGCACGCGGCCCCGAGTTTGATCGGCGATAATGGCGATAATCCGGCGACGTTCTTCGACGGTGAACCTGAGGAACTCGCCGGTCGAGCCGTTGGGATAGAGCCCGTGGACCCCCTTTTCGATCAGCCAGTCGACATATCGCCGCAGTTCGGCCTCGTGAATGTCGCCATTGGCATCCAGGGGAACGATATTGGGAGTAAAAATTCCGGAAAGTCGCGTCGAGGAAGCGGCCATGAAATCTATCCGAGCAGCACGGGGGTTAGGCGAGGTGGTAGGAAACCCGTTAGAATTTACGGGCCATGCTTGGTGCAGGTAAATACTGATTCAAGAAGCTTAGCATAGTCGGCCCAAGCGGCCACGTCAGCCCATCAAAGCTAATCGCCCGGTGTCACGCAAGAAACGCTCTGAACGATCGTCACAGGACGCATCCTCCTCCTGGGAAGCCCCGCTATGCGTGTGGATATTCATCGTGGGAGCGTTGGTCTATGCATTGTGGTACTTTTCCGTCCCCATGCCCTGGCCAGCACCCCAGCCTGGGGAAACGGCCTACGAACCGACGCGAGGCACGCTCGTGCAGACCGGCCTGTTGCTGCTGCCGGAAAGTGTCAGCATGTGGTTTGGTGGGGGCGAAGTGCCGCTGGGCCTCTTCGATCGCCTTGGGGTAATGCTCATCGCGGGGGTGATGCTACTGTTCAGCTACGCCCTGGGCGAGTTTTTATTGGTCCGCCTGAAACTGCTTGATTTCTTTGGTCGCGTCGATGGTATCGTGCTCCGACTGGCGATCGGATTGACGATTGTCTCGTGGTCGACTGCCGTGCTGGGCATGTGTGGCCTACTTCATCGGCCCCTTGCGATTGTCCTATCGTTGGCCATCGTGTTCGTCGCGCTCGGTGCGGCTTGGAAGAAACAACTGTTCGCTCCCCGCGATGCGGAAGCGGAATCAGAAGAAACTGAAACGAAACAGTCTGAGGGCGAATCATGGTGGTGGCTCTTGGCTGCGGCTCCGCTATGCCTGTTCATCATTGGCGTTTCGATACTGCCGCCGTACGAGTACGACGTACTGGAGTATCACCTACTGGTGCCCAAAGAATGGCACGTGATCGGCCAGATTCGTGTGCTGCCCAACAACGTCTACAGTGGCATGCCGATGGGGGCAGAAATGTGGGCCTTGCTGCCGATGGTCTTTCTGACCGGTCAACAGGCGTGGCTGACCGGGGCACTCGTCGGCAAGTTGATCATTGGCCTGTTTACGCTTCTGACGGCTGGCCTATTGTATGGAGCCGGAAAACGTTTGGCCGGCGTTTGGGGTGGTCGCACCGCGGCCCTGGCAGCGATTGCCGTACCTTGGCTAACCTACCAAAGTGGAACCGGGCTGGTCGACGGCGTCTGGGCGTTCTTCACCCTGGCGGCTGCGTACCCAGTGTTGATCGTTCTTAGTGGTTCATCAGAAAGCGAGCACCGCGACGGACTGGCCATCCTTTCGGGACTGATGGCCGGCATGGCATTCAGCGTGAAGTACCCTGCCCTACTGGTCGTAGTACTGCCGGTCTTTGCGCTGTGGATTTTCGCCGTACGAAGTGATTGGCGACTACTGCTGATGCATGTCGTTGCCGTCACGGTGGTCATTTCGCCATGGCTCATCCGCAACGCGATCGATACCGGCAACCCGGTCTTTCCGTTGGCCGGCAATGTTTTTCCTACCGACGTCCGCGTGGAAGACCAAATCCAACAATGGAATCGTGCCCATCAGGTTCCGCTCAATTCGGATGGGAGTCGCTTTTCGATCAGCCAACTATTCAGCGGAATCATGACACCGTTTGGGCGCAGCCCTTGGGCTGGCCTGGTCGTCGTTCCCCTGGCCATCTGCGGACTCTTTTACCCCAACCGAAAGCTGGTCATCCCACTAGTGATTTTGCTGGCTGCGTGCTGGATGGTGTGGTGGGGATTTTCACATCGCCTGGAACGTTTTCTCATCCCGGCAATTCCGCTGGCTTGTCTGCTGGCCGGTCTCGGAGCCCAGAAGCTGGCTCCGTTTGTTGCCGGACGAGTTGCGCTTCGCGTCTGGCTGGGGCTCGGTTTACTGGTTGGGTTCCTGCTGGTGAATCAAACCCAGTCGATCAAACTCGATCCACGAGTCTTTGTTTCTCTCGATGCCCTGGCCAATTCCCACACTTCCGGGGCGGTCGCGTACTTGAACGAACATGTCGCCCCAGGCGATGCCGTCCTGGCGACAGGAGATGCGGCACTTTTTTACTTACAGCCTCCGATCTTCTATCACACGTGCTTTAACGACTCGACCATGAAACAATTGGTCGACATGACCAAAGAGCAGCGTCTGGCCCATCTGGCAGAAGCCAAGATCGCTTGGATCTATGTCCACTGGGGTGAAATCGAGCGATTCCGCAGCCCGGGCAACTATGGATTTCCGGGCGATGTTACCCGCGATTTGTTTGCGCAAATGGAGAGTCAGGGGGTTCTGGAGCGAACCGAGTACCAACAGGGCAATCCAGAGAACCCTGCGGTAATTATTTATCGCGTTCTGCCGGCAAGCGGCCCGTAGGTCTGGCTTGCTCCGATTGTCATTCTGGCATAGGCTGAAGGCTTGGACGAACTGATTCTTCCCCCTTAGTCCGTGACGAATTAGCCATGATGGATGGATCCTCCTCACTCGCCCGAGATAGGCGACCCGACGGTGATGCCGCGCAGCTTGCCGGCAACGCTCCAACTCTTTCGACCGCCATGGAGCGCACCTCGAACTGGCTACTCTCTCAGCAAGCGTCCGAAGGGTATTGGTGCGCGGAGCTGGAAGGGGATTCCATTCTTCAAAGCGAGTTCCTCCTGCTGTTGGCGTGGGCTGGTCGCGAAGATTCTGATATCGCCCGGCGCGTATCCAAAAAGCTGCTCCAGCAGCAGCGAGAAGATGGTACCTGGGCTCAGTATCCGGAAGCCAAGATCGACATCAGTTCGAGTGTCAAAGCATACTTCGCCCTGAAACTCACCGGCCACCAAGCCTCGGCCGACTACATGGTGAAAGCTCGGGATGCCATCCTCGAAGCTGGCGGGGCCGACGCCGTGAACAGCTTCACCCGGCTGTACCTGGCCCTGTTAGGTCAGATCCCCATGGAGATCTGTCCGGCCATTCCACCGGAAATGATCCTCCTGCCCAGCTGGCTTCCGCTGAACATCTACCGCATGAGCAGCTGGTCGCGAACGATTTTTATTCCGCTGGCCATCTGCTGGGCGCTCCGTCCGGTCGTCGATCGCTCGGAAGAGTGCTCGATCAAAGAACTGTTTATCAAACCGCCCCACCAGTGGCCTGAGCTTCGCTGCCCAGGACAGGAAAAAGCGAAGGGGCTATTCACGTGGGATCGTTTCTTCCGCACAGCCGACAGTTGCCTGAAGCAAATCGAGAAGCTCCGCCTTCGTCCACTACGATCTCGTGCGCTCAAGCTGTGCGAAAAGTGGATCCTCGATCGCATGCCCAAAAGCGACGGGCTCGGGGCCATTTTCCCACCGATCCTCTGGAGCATCGTGGCGTTCAAAGCCCTTGGCTATGACGACGATCATCAGGCCGTCCAGTATTGCTGGGCCGAGATTGATAAGCTGATGCTCCACGATGACGAAGCCGAGACGACTCGCATTCAACCGTGCAAAAGCCCCGTCTGGGATACAACCATCACTCTGCGAGCCTTGGCGACTGCTCGCCATGGGGCCGACGAACCACGGATGCGGAAAGCGATCGATTGGATGCTTTCCAAAGAAGTCCGCAGCCAAGGCGACTGGACCAACAATGTCCGCTGTGAGCCTGGCGGCTGGTACTTTGAATTCAACAACGAGTTCTATCCGGATCTCGATGATACGGCGATGGCGTTGATGGCCCTGCAGGAACAACTGGCCGAGTGTGGCGTTTCGCTGGAAGTGCACCCCGGCCAGTCGTGGGAAAATACCACGATCGTCACGACCTCGAACAAGGTCTCTGCCGACAATGCCGTTAGTCAAGCAATGCTGCTGGATAAGGTCTCTGGTGCCACCAAGCGAGCGTTGGCCTGGAGCGCCGAGATGCAGAATCACGACGGCGGCTGGGGAGCATTCGACAAAAACAACGACGCCGAATTCCTGTGTAAGGTCCCCTTCGCCGATCATAACGCGATGATCGATCCTAGCTGGCCTGACTTGTCCGCCCGCGTGATCGAAGCGTACGGCCTACTTGGGGTGACCCAAAGCAGCCATGGCAAACTGGGAGACGTGGTCCGCAAAGCGATCACTTACATCCGCGATAATCAGCACGAAGATGGATCCTGGTTTGGCCGCTGGGGCGTGAACTATGTCTACGGAACCTGGCAATGCCTGGTCGGGCTGACCGCCGTTGGGATTCCTACGGATGACGAAGCGGTCCAGCGTGGGGCCCAGTGGCTACTCGATACCCAACAGCAGTCCGGTGCTTGGGGCGAAACGTGTGACAGCTACGAAAACCCCAACCTCAAAGGGATCGGCACGCCGACTCCATCCCAGACAGCCTGGGCACTTTTGGGGCTGATCGCCGCTGGCCATGAAGATAGCGATGCCGTTCGCAAAGGGATCAATTACTTGCTGTCGACGCAGAAGGAAGACGGCACCTGGGACGAAGAGCCGTACACCGGAACCGGTTTCCCCCAGGTCTTCTATCTCCGCTACCACTATTACCGCATCTACTTCCCGCTATTGGCCCTGGCCACGTGGGCAAAGAAATTGAGCGAAACGAAAGAAGGATCGCGATGAGTGTCCCAATCTCGCAAATGTGGACCGTCGCGTCGTACGTCCTCAAGCAAAAACTCCTCGGCCGGAAGCGTTACCCGCTGGTCCTGATGCTGGAGCCTCTGTTCCGCTGCAACCTGGCCTGTGCCGGGTGCGGGAAGATCCAATTCCCGGTCGAGATCCTCCGCAAGCAGCTCACCCCAGAGCAGTGCTTCAACGCCGTGGACGAATGCGGAGCCCCGATCGTCAGCATCCCCGGTGGCGAACCACTGCTGCACCCACAGATGCCGGAGATCGTCGAGGGCTTAGTTAAACGCAAAAAGTACATCTACCTTTGCACGAACGCGTTGAAGCTCGAGAAGTCGCTCTCGCAATTCACGCCGAGCAAGTACCTGACGTTTTCGGTGCACATGGACGGCCCGCGTGAAGAGCACGATCACGCCGTCTGCCGGGAAGGAACGTACGACATCGCCGTCAGCGCGATCAAAGCGGCCCTCAAGCAAGGCTTCCGCGTCACGACCAATACCACGCTGTTCGACGGAGCCGAACCGGAACGGATTCGTGGTTTCTTCGACGAGATGATGGAGTTGGGTGTCGAAGGCATGATGCTTTCGCCAGGCTACAGCTACGAGAAGGCCCCGGACCAGGATCACTTCCTGAAGCGTAACCAAACGTATCGATTGTTCCGCGAGATCCTTTCGGCCCCAAAGAAGGCATGGCAGTTCAACCAGAGTCCTCTGTTCGTGGAGTTCCTCAAAGGGAACTACGACCTCGAATGCACCCCGTGGGGCAACCCTACCTACAACATCTTCGGCTGGCAGAAGCCGTGCTACCTGGTCGACGAAGGACACACGCAAACCTTCGCGCAGCTCCTGGAAGCGGTCGAGTGGGATAACTACGGCACGCAGAGCGGCAACCCCAAGTGTGCTAACTGCATGGTCCACAGCGGCTATGAACCGAGTGCGGTCGATGCAACGTTCTCATCGCTTTGCGGATTGATGGAAACGGCCAGACTGACCCTGTTTGGTGCTCCGAAGAAGAACCGACCAATCGTCGACTTGGATTCTGATAAGCGATTCGATGAAGCGGAATCGCCGCAGCGTCCAGAGCGAAAGCCGAATGAATTGCCGGTGCTGCAGTAAGAATCGATACGATACTGGGAACAGCGTGAACGAGCCGCCTACGACCATTGCCTTGGCTTAACCCAATACGACAAGCCTAGTCCCAGCTTGCGGGAATCTTCATCCGTGGCTGCTCCCTCGTTTTCCGGATCAACTTTCCCCCAATCTGCTATCACCATTTGAACTTTGCCTACGTTCCGCTAGAAAGTAGGACTTGAAGGTAAATTTCTTCGTGGGGCATCTCTAGTTGCGGCGTCTGAATTCCCATTTTGTGAACCGGCAAACGGCCCGTCCTTGGGGTTCCACTACTGCTTGCGCAAACAGTTCAGGAAATGCTCGTAAGATTCTTGCCCGGGTTTACCGAAGAAAACGGCGACAACAGCCGAAAAAGGCCAAAGGTCCGGTTGTCCGAAACCGTCGGATGCAGCGGTTGGAAGCTATTTTATTCCTAGCTAAACAACCACTAACTTCCCGTAAATTGGCCCAGCTTGCCAACTTGGCGGATGGAACCGAAGCCCGTACACTAGTGCGTTCCCTGAATAAGCTTTACGACGCAGCGAATCGAGCGTTCCGCGTGGAAGAGCTGGCCGGCGGCTATCAGCTGCTAACTCGGGGAAAATTCGCCGACTGGGTTCGGCGAGTGGTTGGCGGCGACGACCCGACGCGGTTATCGACGCCGGCGATGGAGACGCTAGCGATCATCGCTTACCGGCAACCGGTCCTCAGGGCCGATGTCGAGGCGATTCGCGGAGTGAACTGCGGCGAAATTATTCGTCAGTTAATGGATCGGGACTTAGTCCAGATCAAAGGAAGAAGTGAGGAACTAGGAAGACCCTTCCTCTACGCGACCTCGCCCTCCTTCCTGCGAACGTTTGGATTCCGCTCCCTGGAAGATTTGCCCCGTAAAGATGAGTTTCGACGATTCGAAGCCGAGACCGACGCGTCTGCGGCCAGTCAGGTTGACGATCAAAAGGAGACATCGGTGACGATCACACTTGCCCCACAAAGCCCTGCCATCGATAACGACGACCTGGTCGCCCAGGGAGCTGCCCCGGCACTCTGGACCCCAGATCAGCCGTCGGCCCAAGCGCCTCCGATCGAAGACGAAGAAGACGAACTCTACGAAGACGACGACGGCTACGACGACGAAATCCCCGACGAAGATGAAGACGAGGATGCCGACGACGACGACGATTACGATGAGGATTGGGACGAAGACTACGAAGACGAGGATGACTTCGAAGAAGAAGACGACCTCGAAGAAGACGATGATGATGAAAGCGACTGGGAAGAAGTCGAAGACGACGACTGGGATGACGAAGAAGAAGACGACTTCGACGACGACGATGACGAAGAAGAAGACTGGGGCGACGACGAAGAGGAATAAATCCTTGTCGCCACGGTAACCTAAGTCGCCTGATAATCGATCAGAAAGGGATTCGCGCCGCGAGTCCCTTTTTCATGCGCGCTGGCGGTTTTACTCTTCCAGGAATTGAAAATGGTAGAAGCCCACCATTTCAATCTTGTTTTCCTTGAGAATCTCGCTTGTCGCTTGCAAGATTGCCTCTCGCAGTTGAGCCAAGTCGGGATCGTTGAGGGTGGGTCGATCGAACTTGCGTACCCGCAACAGAACGTCGTGACGAAAGCGACTCTGGTGCGATTCTAAGAGCGGCTGGAGTTCCTGCGACTTATACCGCGGCATCTTGGCGAATGCGTGAAAGTCGATCTGGATGGTGCTGTTCGTCTTGTCGTTGGGAATGGTGCATTCAAACTTCCCCAGGTCGACCTCCACCGGCACCAATGCATCCGGCATGTCCTTGGCCGCCCTCTCGGGCTGAGGATAAGGCTTCCCACACCCCACCAGGTAGACGAGTGCACTCAGCGCAGCAATTCGCACCCAGTTGGCTTTCAGCCACGGGGGTATCCGTTTTCCGAGTGAGTTGCTCATTTGAGACATGACGTTTTGGCTCATTTCCAAGAAATCGTCCAACATTACAAGTCTAGGTCGTGATTCAGGTACCACAGATTGCACCATAACCCTTTTCGTTAACTAGACTTGCGTCACAATCGATACGAACCACGGGGCAGGGTTTGCGGAAATGTGCGATTTCAGGGGAATCCATTCGACGATTCGGCAGCGTGGCCTATCTTTTCGAACGTGCACGAAACCTTTTTTCTGGTAACGAGTTACGCTTCGATGCAAGCCACTTTCTATTGGACCAATTCGATCGATCAAAAGGGATGGGCCCTGCTGCTGATCCTGTTGGGCTGCATCGCCATCTTTGGTTGCGAGAAGTCGGCATCGGCCGATGAAGAGCTTTTGCTGTCGCTGGAAAAGCGAGACTGGGTCGAGATCGATCTAGGCCGTTTCACGATCACAGTGCTAATCGCTGACGATCCGAATCGGCACCCTGACTTCAATACGTATCAGGAGAGCGTAGCGCTGCACTATCAGCTGCACTGTTTGGTGGCCAAGGAGCAAGAGCAGCGTGTGAGGACTTACCTGGAGGACAGCAAAGGAGAGCTCTCGGACGAGATCATCCGTACTTGCCGTCATGCGAACTTGATTGACTTGGCCGACCCTGAGCTTCAGCTGATCCGTTCGCAACTGCGTGACTACACCGAAGAAACGATGGGCCGCGGCCTCATCAAACGGTTTGTGTTCTCGGACGTAACCTTGGAGCGTTTCTAATGGTACGTCTTCGTGCAGCCAGTTTCGTAATTCTGCTCCTGTTCGCTGGGTGCGGCGCAACCGATGTCGATCCAACTGCACAAAATCAGGAGAAGCCAGCTCTTCCGCCGCAAGAGATCGCGATCGGCGATTACGCTTTTCGTGCTTACGACCCGGCCGCGAACACGCAAACGCGATTCGACTTCTCGTTGGCAGGCCTGGTCAAGCCTGACGACCTGGAAGGACTTCAAATCGAGCTGGAAAAGAAAAAGATCCGCATTCGCGATCGGGTGATGATCGTTTCCCGCGAATCGACCATCGAAGAACTCGAAGACCCCGACCTGGTCATGTTCCGCCGACGTCTACTGAAAGAAATGAATCGCCTGATCGAGGATGGTCAATTGAGCGATATCTACATCAGTCACTTTCGGGTGAAAACTCGGTAGCCCGATCAAGCCGCTCACGCAATTCTCGGCGTTTCTAGCGGACATGGTTGCCTGCCCCCCTAGGGATGTTACGATGCGGACCACGCTGGCGGAATACCCGCTTTGCGTGAGACTCGTCACCGACCACCTGACTTCCTTCGGGATACATCTATGGCCCAACAAGCTTCTTCTCTTTGCCAAACCGTTTGTAACCTGGCCGGGCTACTGGCATGTCTCATCTTCCTTCCTGGTTGCGAGGACAAGTCGGCCGCCAAGCTCTCAGTGGTTCGGGAAGAAGTAGATTCCATCGGAGGTAGCGTTACTGAATTTGAAGATGGAATGCTCAGCGTCAGCCTCCAGCGATGCGATCTGTCACAGCTTTCCTGGCAGCAAGTCTTTCCCTTAGCCAAACTCCAATCCATTTCACTAACTGGCTCGAACTTTTCCGATGCCGAAGTTCGATATTTAGCCAACTCGCCAGACTTGGAATTCATTCAGTGCGACTTTACGCAAATCACCGACACTGGCGTCTCCGAACTTCGGGATCTGAGCAGCCTGACGTACTTGGATCTTTCCGGATGCCCAATTACTGATGCCTGCATTCCCGACTTATTGGCCATCACGTCACTTGAAGAACTGGTCCTCTTGGAAACGCATATTTCTGAAGAGGGCGCGAAGAAACTGGCGCAACAATTTTCACTTAGATGGTCTCTTGTTCCTTCGGAAGTAATCCGTCTGACGCTCTTGCAACTTGTCCGAGATGACATTGCCATCACCATCGACTCAAACGCTCTTGCGGAAGGAGCCGATGCGCCGCCCCAATACTTTGTTTCCGCGGAATCCTTTGAACGGTTGCCGGCAATCGAGAAACCTGAACTCCTCTTCGAACATCTGGCTCGGCTAGGTGGTGTGGGCGAGGTCTACCTACCGCTTGAACCTGCCCAACTTGTCGACCTCAGACCGATGTCCAGGATTCACAACCTCGACATCTCCGAGCCCTCGAAGGTGAGTTCATCCTTCGACGCTCAGCAATGGTCTCACTTGGCAAAGCTTTATATCGAGCGTCTATCATTGACTTTCATAAACGAGCTGCCATCAGAAGCACTTCAGGTTCTTCCCAAAATCAAAGAACTCGAAGTATTGGAAGTGTGGGACCAAACGATCACGCCTGAGGACTGGGCACAGCTAGTGCAGTGTCCGCAGCTGAAAAGACTCAACTTAGTCGGGTGCAAATTACAAGACATTCAGGAGTTCAAGCCCACACCACGGCCTCTGGAACTGAGGCTAGAAGGATCAGATCTCCCTACGGATGAAGATCAGACGAAGCTCAAGGAACTCACTAGAACATCCAAGCTTTCCGATCTCGAATGAGCCAAGTCAAAGAACGTCGCATCCTAACGTTGTTCACTACGCCGCAAAGCGTATCGGTCCCTTCGGACTTCGCAGATCGAACAGGCCGAAGATCTCATCCTTCGAGAAGCCAACCTTCTTCGGTTCGCCGGTCTCGCTGAACAAGCTGTTGAACAACTCTCGCTTCTCTTCCAGCACCTTGTTGATGCGATCCTCGATCGTTCCCACGGCCAGGTAACGGCTGATCGTCACGGCGCCGGCGGCCCCGATACGGTGAGCCCGATTAATGGCCTGATCTTCGATGGCCGGGTTCCACCAACGATCGAATAAAAACACGTATTCGCAGAACTGGAGATTCAAACCGACGCTCCCAGCCCCGTAGCTCATTAGAATGACGTGCTTTGAGGGATCGTTCTTGAACTGTTCGATCACCCCTTCTCGCTGCTTGTGAGGGACTTTGCCGTGATACTCTAGCGGTCCGAAGGGCTCGACATGCTTGCGAATCTCTTGAATCGTTCGTGTCCATTGGCTGAACAGGATCGCCTTCTTACCGCTGGCGGCGACTTCTTCCAAGTCGGCTTTCAGCTGATCCATCTTGGCACTTTCGCCTGTCAGGGGATCGAAGTTACAGATCTGCTTCAGTCGCAATACAAGTTCGAACACGTGCTGGACGGTCAGCTCCTGTCCCATATCTTCAAGCCGAACGATGCCTTCCTTCTCAGCGATTTCATACGCTTCCTGCTGGGCAGGCGAAAGATGCAGTTCCGCATCGCGATAGAGCCGCGGCGGCATGTCGGTCATTACAAGATCCTTCGTCCGGCGAATTATGTACTCGCCGGCCGTGGAACTCATGGCCTTGATGTTCATCCCCTTCGTCAGCAGACCTGGAGCGAGAAACTCGAATACCCCCACCAGGTCGTCCGTGCTGTTCTCGATCGGCGTGCCGGTAAGCGCCCAGCTTCGTGTGCGGGGAATCCCCTTGGCGATCTCGGCCGTGGTACTGTTGGAGTTCTTGATGCGTTGAGCTTCGTCCAATACGACCAGATCGAAATGAAGTCCGCCTTCTTCGCTGACCAGTTCCTGGTCGCGCATCAGTAATTCATAATTGGCGATCTTCACCGGCGTCTGATTGTCTCGCCAGAGCCAACTTCGTTTGGCCGAGTCTCCTTCGATGACACTGATCGGGATCTCGGGAGCCCACAAGTTGAACTCACGTTTCCAGTTGGAAACCAACGGCTTGGGGCAGACCAACAGCACGCTGCGAATTTCCCCTGCCCGGAGCAGCATCCGCATGGTGCTGATCGATTGCATCGTCTTGCCGAGCCCCATCTCGTCGGCCATGACTGCCGCATGCCTTGGATAGAGAAATGCGATCCCTTCAAATTGATAGGGAAACGGTTCGAACGGAAACTCCATCGCACCGCTGGACACCAGCGACTCAAGCGATGGTTGAAGCAGGTAGTACAGCCGATCTTCCAGCTTGATGACATCGCCCGGCGGACGAATGTGCGTTACCCGCTTGGCTTTCGGCTTGCGAGGTGCTTCCCCTTCGGCAGCCGACTCGGCGGCGGCTTCCTTTTTCGGAGGTGCCTTCTTCTCCAGCGCCTGCAGCCAGGCCGGGGCCTCGGGAAACACGAAGCTCTTCACGCCGATCTTGGGGCCACTGCAAGTCAGCGAGACCGCCTTGGGGCGTTCCGACTTGAAGTTCTCGGACGTGATGGTGACCTGCGGCGGGCGAGCAAGGGCAGCCGTCCAGCCGAGCGGGATGACCTCGGTCTTGATGTTGAGATCGTGCGAGATGGTTTCGAGGGAGTCGGTCAAACTTCTTCGCCTAAATTCGATGCAATATGCGATTGGGAGCAGCGTTTGGGCGTATTACTTCCCTACGCCGTGCGCTTCTTCGATGGCTTCGCGGATCCGCGTGAATGGCTCGTTCAGATCCAAATCGATTGACTTCTCTTGCCACATACTCTCGAGCACTGCGCGGTCGGCCTCGTGCTGGGCGCTGACGGCGACTTCGTAGCTACCAAGCTGAAATGAGCGGATATGGGGGGGAGCCACGGCCAGTTGAGCAGTATCCATGCGATAGCTGGGGGAAGACTCCGTGGCGCCAGCGTCTTCCACACAGCTAGGCGGAAGCAGGGCCACCGGGATGTCGGTATGATCGCGAAGTGACAGCACGTACTCGCTGTCAGTGCAGACAGCCAGGGCCGGAGATTTGAGCTTCGCTATCAAAGCCCCGCCGATCTGCTCGCCGTACAGATACGGTTTCAGCGTGGGACCATAGAGAATCTCCTGGGCACGGTTGGCTTTCACCGGGGCCGTACAGTGGAATTCCAATGGACGTCCTGCCAAATTCAAGACTAAGAGTCCACCAAATAAGCCACCTGGGGTATGCTCCACCACGGTAAGGAAACCTAGGGTGGGCACTGATTTATCGTTCCGATTCGACATAGGCACTCCATCTTGCCCATTTGCATTTCATGACAGCGTATCTCGTTGGGGCAGCTTGGGCACGCGGCCCAATCTTGAGAATCGGTGTTTCGGAAAGGTGGACTTTAACAATCGTAACGGCGGTTATCCCGCCGCTAGCACCTATAGCACTGAAACGAAATGCTCGACAGTCGATGGGGCGGGTGAGTATACTGGGTAACTTGACCTTCCAGGAGAACAACAAACCAATGTCGCCCGACCCCAAAGACCTTTCCACTCTGTTCACCCACGTCGACGTCTCCTCCAATCCATCTCCTATGCAGCAAACCATTCACACGGAAGAAACGAATGCCCTGCTCAAGCGGATGATTGAGCTTCAGGAGCGTCAGACGCTGTTGATGGAAGAAATGCTTCAGCAGCAGGTCCATACGCAGAAACAGCGTTCGGCAGAACTGAATGCGTGGCGCAAGGCGCACCCAGAGCTGGCAGAGAAATGCCGCATGGCAGCCGAAGCGTTGAGCAAGGTCCACGCAGACTTCCTCGGCACACTGGCCAACGAAGTCGATGACTCGGCCGACGACATGATCGATAGCGAATTCATGCTGAATGAGTTCGTCGATCGCTTTGGTCCTCGTATCGCTCATCTGAACGGCGTACTCCAGATGCTCGCTCAATTGGGTGCTCCGGTTCAAGCGACCAAGACCAACACCCAGTAGAACTTGGCACGAAAACCGCTTGCCAAGTTCCTGATCCAGACGAAAAAACCTGTCCTTTCACAGGTTTTTTTATTGCGCCGAAAAATTACTCGGGCAACCAAAGGTTGTCAGAACAAGTTTTTCTCGGTACCATCCGTAGAGTCACATCCCTCTGCTCGATCCGCCGGTCGAAGCGTCGTCCGCGGCGAGTCCCTTCTATCCTTCCCTTGTTGGCTTGAATTGGAACCATGGCAAGCGACACGCTAACCCCAGAAGTTGAAGCGGCGGTAAAGTCCGCTAAGGACAAGCTCGACGCTCACACCTATGAGATCGTCCAGTGGCATTTTCACGAGTCGACCGGCTGCCCGTTCTGGCTCGAAAAGAAGAAAGAGTTCAACTTCGATCCTCTGACCGAAGTGAAGTGTTACGACGACCTCAAGAAGTTCCCTCTGTTCGAGGACGAATGGCTTCGTGGTGGTCCCGTCCGTCGCTGGGTTCCCAAGGCCTTCGCTGACAAGCCGATTTATGTCTTCGAGACCGGCGGCACCACCGGTATCCCCAAGAGCCGGATCGCCATCGACGACTTCCGTACCGACTATTCGCTCTTCAGCGAAACCCTGCCGGATGAGTACTTCCCCAAAGGCTCGAACTGGCTGATGCTTGGTCCTTCTGGGCCGCGCCGCCTGCGTCTGGCCGTAGAACACCTCGCCCAGGTTCGCGGCGGGATCAGCTTCTGCATCGATCTCGATCCACGTTGGGTCGTCAAGCTCATCAAACGCGGCAAGATGGACGAGCTAGAAGCCTACAAGAAGCACTGCATCGACCAGGCCATTACGGTCCTTACCGCTGGTCACGACGTGAAGTGCATGTTTGGTACGCCGAAACTGATTGAATCGCTGTGCCTTGGCCTCGAAGACAAAGGCACCACGCTGGCCGAAGTCGGCATCACCGGCATCTTCAGTGGTGGCACCGAATTCACGCCGCAGTGGACCCGCTACTGTATCGAAGAGCTCTTCGGTGGTGGTCCCGAAGAAAGCGGTATCTACATGACGCCGACCTACGGCAACACGCTGATGGGCCTGGCATGTAGCAAACCCGTCACTCCAGAAGATGGTTACAAGATCTCCTACTATGCTCCTCAGCCGCGAGCCGTGACGGAAGTCGTTTCCTTCGACGATCCGAACGAGTCGGTTCCTTACGGCGAGACGGGCCGCGTTAAACTAACGACCCTGACCAAGGAGTTCTTCGTCCCTGGCTTCCTGGAACGAGACGAAGGTGAACGTGAAATGCCTTACCTCACCTACCCCTGGGAAGGCGTCAGCGGCGTGCGACCGTTCCACGGCTTCGCCAGCAGCACCACCGTTGGTGTGTACTAATCGAACCAGAAACTTAAGCCACTGCTGAACAAGTCAGCAGTGGCACACCACAAGTTATCCGAATCACATAATTCATTTACGGACGCCAATCATGCTGAATATTCCTGCTATCCGTTGGGGCAAGCCCTACGACTCGCTCGAAAAAGAAGACGTCGTCCACTTCCGCACCGGTGAACCGATTGCTCAACTGAGCCAGGTCGGCGGGGGGATCCTCAAGCGAGACATGCGGAAGGCCCAGTCTGCTCGCGATGCCTTGCTGCAATTCAGCCCCGAAGAGATCCTCGAGAAACTGGCCGTTGCCGGCAAGCTTTTCGTGGAAGCCGACCTGCCGATTGGTGACGGTTCGCAGACGCCAGAAGCATTTGTGCATGCCCAGAGCGCCTCGACCGGTCTTCCCGAACACATGTGCCGCTCGAACATGCAGAAGAATGCATTCGTGCTGCAGAACATGCCCAAGATTCTCGACTCGCTGACCCGCGGGCTCGATCTCAATATTCTGGCTCGTGGCTACGGTAAAGAACCTGGCCGCGATGTCATGCTCAGCTATCAAGTTCAAAGTCCGGTACTCGGCGCCGTGTTGCCTTCCAATTCACCCGGGGTGCATACCTTGTGGCTTCCGGCCGTCGCGCTTCAACTTGGTCTGGTTCTCAAGCCAGGTGGAAAGGAGCCATGGACGCCGTACCGGATTTTCTCTGCCATGGTCGAAGCAGGCTTGCCCGCCGAGGCATTCTGCCTGTATCCCGGTGCCGGTGGTGACGTAGGTGCATCGCTGCTCTCGTCGGTCGACCGAGCAATGGTCTTTGGCGGTCAGCAAACGATTGATCAGTACGCTGGCAACCCGAAAGTTCAGCCGCACGGTCCTGGCTTCAGCAAGATCTTGCTGGCCGACGATGTGGTCGACGATTGGCCGCAGTACCTGGACCTGATGGTCCAGAGCGTTTTCGCCAATAGCGGTCGTAGCTGCATCAATGCTTCTGGCATCTGGGCCTCGCGACACACCAAGGAGATTGCTCAGGCAATTGCCGAAAAGATTGGCCCGACCGAGATCAAAGACCCAACTGACGATGAAGCCGCGTTGGCTGCATTCACGATGCCTGGCATGGCTCCGGCCGTGTGGGGCATGATCGAGTCTGACCTCGCGGAAGATGGCGTGACCGATTACACGGCATCGTACGGTGACCGCCTGGTTCAAATGGAACGCTGCGACTACCTCAAGCCGATGGTCGTTCATGCGGAAAACCCAGAGAAGCAGGTCGCCAGCAAAGAGTACATGTTCCCGTTCGTCTCCGTGGTCGAATGCCCACAGGAAGAGATGATCAAGAAGATGGGTTACTCGCTCATCTGCACGGCCATCACGGGCAACGAAGACTTCGCTCGTCAACTGGTCAACGCGACGCACATCGACCGCTTGAACATCGGTCCGATCCCGACCCATAAGGTCGATTGGCTGCAACCGCATGAAGGGAACATCATTGAGTTCCTCTTCCGCAGCCGAGCCTATCAATCGGCTCCGGTTCAGGTCGCGGCTTCGTAGTTTTCAAACATCGATTGCCTCTCGCTCCGGTCGCCTCGTCCCGTTTGGGAAGAGGATTAGGGTGAGAGGCAATTTGGGTAGATAGATTGCCCTCACCCTCTTTCAGCGCGGACGTTGGAAAGGGCATCGGAATGAAACAGGATCCCGAGGCATGATTCCATTCGACTTCCAGCCACGCACACGGATTGTGTTTGGTCCGGATAGCCTTCAGCGGCTCGGCGAACTGGCCCAAGAGCTCGGCGCGAAGCGTGCGCTGGTGGTCAGCGATCCTGGAGTCATCAAGGCGGGGCATACCCAGCATGGTATCGATTGCCTGGAATCGGCCGGCGTCGCGGCGTTTCTGTTTGACGGCGTGCAAGAGAATCCTTCGACGGTAAACGTCGCCAAGGGCGTTGCTTTTGCGAAGCAGCACGAGCCTGAGTTGATTGTCGGCTTGGGTGGTGGCAGCGCGATGGACTGTGCCAAGGGAATCAATTTCCTGCTGACCAACGGCGGCGAGATGAAGGACTACTGGGGAGTCGGTAAGGCAACCCAGGACATGCTTCCTATGATTGCCGTTCCGACCACCGCCGGTACCGGCAGCGAGGCCCAATCGTTTGCCCTGATCACCGACGCCGAGACGCACGTCAAAATGGCCTGTGGCGATAAGAAAGCCGCCTGTCGAATTGCCCTACTCGATCCCAAATTAACAGTAACCCAGCCGCAAATGGTCACGGCCCTTACAGGGATCGATGCGATCAGTCATGCGTTGGAAACGTTCGTTACGAAGAAGCGAAATGAAGTCAGCCTTAGCTTCAGCCGTGAAGCTTGGCGATTGCTCGCCGGCAACTTCACCAAGGTGCTTAGCAATCCGGAAGATGTCAAAGCTCGTGGTGCGATGCAATTGGGGGCCTGCTTTGCCGGCCTGGCCATCGAGAACTCGATGCTTGGCGCCGCGCACGCGCTCGCCAATCCGTTAACCTCCCACTACGGTGTGATACATGGTCAGGCGGTGGGCGTGATGCTTCCTTCGGTGATTCGCTACAACGGCGAAGCATTCAACGAGCTTTACCAGGACCTGCTGACGATTCCGGTCGATTTGCCCAACTATCCCAAGCCAGAGCAAGGTGCCGAAGGCCTGGCAGACCTGATCCAAAGCTGGGTAGATGCCGCAGGCCTGGCAACCAATTTGAATCAACTGTCGATCAACGGCGAAAAGCTCGACACCCTTTCCGCCGATGCCGCCAAGCAGTGGACCGGGCACTTTAATCCCCGCGACGTCGACGCAGGCGAATTCTCGAAGCTTTACCAATCGGCCATGCAGTAATTCGCTGCGATGTGCCTTGGCAAAGTCCTTTGAGTAAAATGAAGGAACTTCCTTCCACTGGCCACCTATTCAAGGATTCCGCCATGAAATTCAAACTGACGATACCGCTGACCGCGATCCTGTTCGCATTCGCAGCCATCGCTCAGCTGCGCGCGGACTGGCCCCTTTATCGCGGTAATGCCCTCGCACAAGGTGTTTCCGACGAAACCTTGCCCGACAATCTGGATGTCCGCTGGAAGCTCGAAATCGACAATGGTGCCTTCGAGGCGACTCCGATCGTCGTCGATGGGATCGTCTACATCGGCGATCTGGACGGACGGGTCTACGCCGTCAAGCTTGAGGACGGCTCGAAGGTCTGGACCTACGAAGGCAACGTCGATCAGCTCTCCGGTTTCATGGGGTCGCCTGCTTATCGCGAGGGTCGAATCTATGTCGGTGACATCGACGGGGTACTGCACTGCCTGAATGCTGAAGATGGCAAGCTCATTTGGAAGTTTGAAGCCGGCCTGGAGATCAACGGCAGCGTGAACTTTTACCAGGACAAGATCCTGATTGGCTCGCAAGATGCCCATCTCTATTGCTTGAACAAAGAAGATGGCAAGCTGGCCTGGAAAGTTCAGATCGACGATCAAATCCGCTGCATGCCAACGGTCGTTTCCAATCGCGGATTCGTTGCCGGCTGCGACAGCAAACTTCACGTGATCGACCTGGATAAAGGTGAACCGATCGGCACGGTACCGATTGACGGTCCGACAGGTTCGGCGCCTGCGGTACGTGACAATGTTGCGTACTTCGGTACGGAAGCCGGTTCGTTTTTTGCTATCAACTGGAAAGACCTGAAGGTCATTTGGCAGTTCCAAGATGATCGGAACCGCCAACAGATCCGCGCCAGTGCCGCCGTACTTCCCGATCGCGTAATTTACGGTTCGTTCAGCAAAAACCTCGTTTCGCTTGACCGTGAGACGGGGGAAGAACAATGGACGTTTAAAGCCCGAGGCAAGATTAACAGTTCACCGGTAGTCGCCGGGAACCGTGTCTACTTCGGTTCGGCCGACAGCCGCGTTCGTGCCGTCGACCTGAAGACCGGTAAAGAAGTTTGGCAATACGAGGCTAAGAGCGGTTTCCCCGCAGGCCCGGCGGTCTCAAACGACTGCCTGCTGATTGCTACCGAGCGAGGCGTGTTGTACTGCTTTGCCGAAAAGAAATAACTGACGAAAACACCCTTTCGCTAATGCCCGTTGTTGGCAAGTTAACCTTAGCAGAAAGCAAGATTGATTCATGGCCACCGATTCCACCAAGACCGAAGTCGGTAGTTACTTTATTTCCAACTATCCTCCATTCTCGCAGTGGAGCGAAGAGTACGCTGACGATCTCAACACGGCGATGCACTCACCGCCGCGTGAAGGCGTACCGCTGGGCTTGTATCTGCACGTCCCGTTCTGCCGTAAGCGTTGTAAGTTCTGTTACTTCCGCGTCTATACCGATAAGAACGCCCAGGAAGTCGAAACGTATGTTTCCGCATTGGTGAAGGAAATCGAACTGGTCAGCCAGACCGAAGCGATGGGCGGCCGACCGTTCCGTTTTGTTTACTTTGGTGGTGGAACTCCGTCATTCCTGAGCCCAAAACAATTGAAGCGATTGGAAGATCGCCTGCGCACGAGCATCAGTTGGGACCAGGCAGAAGAAGTGACCTTCGAGTGCGAACCAGGTACCCTTCGCGAATCAAAGGTGAAGGCCCTTCGCGATATGGGCGTTACCCGATTGAGCCTGGGCGTCGAGAACTTCTTTGATCATATCCTGGAAGAAAACGGGCGTGCCCACCTTTCCAAGGAAGTCTACACCGCTTGGGAATGGATCGAGGCCGCCAAATTCCCGAACGTAAATATCGACTTGATCGCCGGCATGGTCGGCGAAACGTGGGATACGTGGAAGGAAAACATCAAGAAGGTCCTCGAGTTCTCGCCAGAGAGCGTGACGATCTACCAGATGGAACTCCCGTTCAACACGGTCTACTCGCAAGACATCCTGGGCAACAAGATCGAGACGCCGGTTGCCGACTGGCCGATGAAGCGTGCCTGGGTGAGCTATGCGTTCGATGAACTAGCCAAAGCAGGCTACAGCGTCAGTAGCGCGTACACCATGGTCAAAGACCCCAGCAAGGTCAACTTCAGCTACCGCGATAACCTGTTCGGCGGCAGCGACCTTCTGGCCACCGGCGTGGCGAGCTTTGGCCACATCAGCGGCATTCACTACCAAAACAAGACCGAGTGGGCCGACTACACCGGCACCTTGCTCGACAAGGGAGAGCTCCCCCTCAAACGAGCTTACCGCCCGACGCCAGAGCAGCTGCTCATCCGGGAAACGATCTTGCTGCTCAAGCGAGGCTATCTGGATGCCGACTACTTCCGCCAGAAGTTTGGGGTTGAGATCCTCGAGAAGTGGTCCGACATCTGGAAGCAGTATCAGGAAGAAGGCTTCGTCACGATCAATGGAGACCGTATCGAACTGACACGAGACGGATTACTGCGAGCCGATGGCCTGCTGCCGCCGTTCTTTGAACCGCAGTTCCAGGGAGTGCGGTACACCTAATGAGTGACGAGTTGGTTTTCATGATGGGGAAATTCGAGGCCCGGTTCCCCACCGATCGGCTATACGCCAAAAACCACTGCTGGGCGACCCGAAGCGGAGATTCCTACCGTTTCGGGTTTTCTGCATATGCGGTGCGTTTGCTGCAGGATGTCTATTTCCTGGAGTGGCAGGTTGACGAAGGTGCTAAAATTACCGAAGGTCAAGAGATCGGCTTCATTGAAAGCAGCAAAGCCGAAAGTGAGCTCTATCCCCCCATTCCCGGTGTTCTGGCGCGGTTGAACCCCGAGTTGATGAGCGACCCTTCCCGGATTAACGTCGATATGTACGGCGAAGGATGGCTCTACGAGATTGAAGGGAGCGGCGAAAAGCTGCTCGACCCGCATCAATATATCGAGCACCTTGCGTCGGTCTGGGAAGTCACCCAGCGGACCATCAAGGGACAACTGAACGAGTAACCCCATGCCCAAACGTTTGACGGTCGTCGTCAGCCAAGGCCAGAGCAACAATCCAGTCAAGCGCAAGCTGGAAGAGGATATCGTTGCGTCGCTGCTGTTTGAGCCTGGTATCGAGGTAACGATCGTTCCTCACCTGTACGACTTGAAGACCGACGGCCCAGGTATCATGGGCCTGCAAGCGATCACCACCGACTTCGTGGTCATCTCGTGGCTGTACGAACGAGCCACTCGCTGGACGCTCGACCGAAACAACATCCGCGGCAAGGAAGGCACAACCCTGCTGATCCATGAATCGGATGAAGACGAAGACGATTTGCTGGATGACGAACCGGCCGACGAAGACAAGTTGCGGGTTATCGAGAATCGCCCCATTCCCAACCGTCTGATTTACTGCATCGACCTGCGAGTTTCAAACGAAGTCGCAGACTATGTGGAAGAGGTAAAACGCATTCAGAAAGAGATCTCGACCCAGGTGGTTCAACTGGGCGGACTCGGCGCAGCACCTTCCCCCACGCCTGAGCAGCTCGAGCGCGTCGCCAATCCGACCAACGACACCGCCTTGAAAGAAGGCGGAGAACTCGAAAAGCCGGAAGTGATCGAACCCTTCCGTATCGAAGAAGACGCCAAGCGGCGTTGGTACCCGGTGATCGACTACAGCCGCTGCACCAACTGCATGGAGTGCATCGACTTCTGCTTGTTCGGTGTGTACGGCGTCGACGGGGCCGAGACTATCCTGGTCGAGATGCCCGACAACTGCCGCAAAGGTTGCCCTGCTTGCAGCCGCGTGTGCCCGGAAAATGCGATCATCTTCCCGCAGCACAAAACGCCCACGATTGCCGGAAGTGATGAAGTCGCCGGCGGTGGCTTGAAGATCGATCTCTCGCAACTGTTCGGTAAGCCGAAGGAAGACGAAAAGTCACTCGATACGGCCGTCCGCGAACGGGACGAACAGTTACTGCTGGCAGGCCGCGAGGCTGTCGGTGAAGCCGTGGGCGTGCCGAAACGCCAGGCTGAAAAGGATGAACGCGCGAAAGACGATCTCGACGATCTGATCGATGCCGTCGACGAGTTGGATATCTAAGACTCGTTCGACCAGTGACTAGTTTCGATAGTCACTATGGCAAGCCGAGCAAGAAGCCTTGACCGCTTTGAGCGTTTTCGTGGCTTCTGACGTCTGATGAGCTTCGATCTGCTGCTTCAGCTTCTTGCTGAGCGATTCGCTTTCGGCCAGCATCTTGCGGAACTTCGCGTCGTACTGATGTTCCATCAGTAAGCGTCCTGTTTCATGCAGGCCTTCTTGCATCAGCAGTGCCTGCTGGGCTGGATCGAGATCGGCATGTTCTGGCGGGGCTTTCCAGTTGGCCTTCTCGCAAAGAACGAGCTGATCATAGATTCGATCAATCTTAGCCATCGCCGCGGCGACCGATTCCACCTCGGCCACTTCGACCAGCATCGGAAGCTCGGTCGTGATCGCAATGGGCTTAAAGTCGGTAATCTCTTTCCACAGCCCACCATAGTCGGAACTGGTACCGGCGCTCCGCATGAAGTCGAGGGCCTGATTCTCGGTCAGTCCGCCTGACTCATAGCAAGCGACCGCCGCGGCAGCCGGACCGCGATGCTTGCCGTGATGACAATGAAAGAAGATCTTGTCTTGCTGGAAGTCTTGCATCACCCGCTTGAGTGCAGCCTGTGCCTCGTCGGAGATGCCGTCGTAACCGATGGGGACATGAACGTACCGCATGCCGTACTTTCGCGCGTTCTCGACATCTGGCGTCGCCCCATCGACCGAGACGATCACATCGATGCCCAACTCTTTCAGGGTCTTAAAGCCCTCCTCTCCGTGTGGCTGGCTGCCACTGACAACGTTACGAGTTACCTTCAACACGTTGTCGACGCCAGGCAGATGCTCGCCATGAGGAAGCTTCGAAGGATCTTGACCGAGCACGGTTGATCCAAGCAAAAGAACCAGCAGGCAGACAGCGATACGCATGGAGATTTTCAAAGTCTGGGGGTAGAGGACGAGGCAATCGCTGAAAACTTCTGGCTTAGCCTGCAGGCCGCAAAACAATCTTAGTTTAGAGGGAATCTACACAACGTTCAACGAATTCACGCCTTGGTAGACGAATCGACTTCCAACTGAACGAGGTTATCCGGAGCCGCAGGCGAGTATGTCCCGCCTTGGTGAATCGTCGGCTGCCAGTTCTCGATATTGAAGTTCTTCTGGTACGCCCCATAGTCATGAAAAGCATACTTCTTCAACAGCCAGTAGACCCAACTCTTCTCAGGGATTTCGTTTCCTGGATTGTATTGCGATGGATTCGACTTCAGCACGTCGAGTTCTTGATACGCCTCGCCTCGCACGGTCGTATCTTTCGCATCATGCTCGCGGGCAAAGTTACCCAAAAGATCGGGTCGCTCGAGGATGATGCAGCCACGGGTATTCTTTGCTGCCAGTTCGCGGAAGTCGCGTAGGTACTCCGACTCGTTGAAAACCTGCCGTAGCGGTCGCTCGTCGTGAATCGATTCCTTCGCGAATTGAATCACTGGGCACGGCTCGATATCACCATAGGGACTGATGTGATGCGTGAAGCCGGTTGCCGCTGGGCACAACGCGTTGCCGTCGGCATCGTGATAGGCATCGATGATAGCGATTGGCTTTTTCGTTCGCATCTCGACGACAAACTTCCGCACGGCCAACTGTTGTTCCGGCGTGAGCGCAAGATCCGGATTAGGTACCGGTCCCACCACGCGGTACCCATGGTACCAACAGTAGAAGACCCCCATTTCGATCAACCGATCGATCCACTCTTCTCGCAGCAGGTCATCAAAGTTCGACTGACACAAACTGGTGCACACGCCGGTCAGCAGCTTGTTATTGATGCAGTTGTGAATCCCTTCCATCGACTTGCTGTACACACCGCCGCGACCGCGACGAACGTCGCTGATGATCTCGGTCCCTTCGATACTGATCAGCGGAGTGACATTGCCCAGCTTGCGAAGTTCCTTGGCAACTTCATCGGTAATGAAGTGCCCATTGGTGAACACCTGAAAGTAGGCGTCCTGATGTCGGCGGAAGATCTCCAGAATGTCAGCATGCATGAACGGTTCGCCACCGAGGATTCCGAAGAACGCATTCCCCATCGCTTTGGCTTCGCCCAACATCCGGTCCATCGCATCGAGATCGATCTTCGACTGCTTGGCGGAAACATCGACCCAACATCCCTGGCAGCGCAGGTTACAGCTGTTGATGACCGAGATGTACAAAAACGGCGGAAAGAACTCGCCCCGCTTGAGACGAGCTTTGTGCTTCTGAACGCTGCGCAGGCCCTTGTAGCCCATCAGCCACAGGAACTTGGCAACGAGACGTTTGTCGGTTTCCAGCAGAGCGCGTTTCGCCAGACGGAAATACATGCAGATACCTTGGAGGGATCGAGGGGAGACGTGCAGCAACTTATTCTAACCCAATAGGTCGCAAAAGTCAGTGGAAACCACGCCGACGATGGACACGTTTTGCCACGCCATTTACCATGCAAGGACCTTTGTCCGCTTGCCTTTCTGTCTATTTGTGCCTGCATGATTGACCCTGCTCGAGTTCGCGCCTGCTACGAAACCGCCAAACAAGATCTCCTCAAAGAGCGCGATCCATCCGGACATTGGATTGGCGAGCTTTCCACGTCGGCCTTATCGACAGCAACCGCAGTAAGCGCCTTGCAGCTCGCAGTGCGAAATGGCTCACAATCCAGCAATGCCGATGTGTCACTCATACGTGGGGGTGTCCAGTATCTGCTCGACCATCAAAACACCGACGGTGGGTGGGGCGATACCGAGCTGAGTTTCTCCAACATTGCCACCACCATGCTGGCCGTTGCTGCCCTGACCCTTACCGGCGATGCCGAGAAAAACCCAAGTGTCCTGTCGGCTGCCAACACCTACATCGAAAAGAAAGGTGGCATTCTCGGACTGCGTGCTCGCTATGGGAAAGACAAGACGTTTGCGGTTCCGATTCTAACGAACTACGCGTTGGCCGGACTGGTCGATTGGAAAGAGGTCGCTCCCCTTCCCTTCGAGGCCGCCGTGCTGCCGCAGTCGTTCTACAAGTTCATTCAGTTGCCGGTCGTCAGCTATGCGATCCCGGCACTGGTCGCAATCGGCCAAGCTAAGTTCTATCACGACAAGCCCTGGAACCCGGTCATGCGCATGATCCGTGGTGCCATGTTCAACTCGGCGGCGAAAGTCCTGACCAAGATGCAGCCCGAAAGTGGCGGCTACCTGGAAGCGATCCCACTTACCAGCTTTGTCGTGATGAGCCTGGCCGCTACCGAACGAGCCAACAGCCAGGTTGCCCAGAATGGTCTTCGTTTCATCCGCGAGAGCGTTCGACCCGACGGAAGCTGGCCTATTGATACGAACCTGGCGACCTGGGTCACCACGCTTTCGATCAACGCTCTCTCGGTGCTGGAAGATGACAACTCGCATCTCACGCCGGAATGTCTTGAGTGGCTTTTAGACTGTCAAACCAAGGAAATTCATCCGTTTACCGGGGCGGCTCCAGGTGCTTGGGGCTGGACCGATTTAAGTGGCAGCGTCCCCGATGCAGACGATACCCCTGGGGCGCTACTGGCACTACGAAAGTTCTACGACCATGGTGACTTCGATTCCGATACGCACAAGCGAATTGAGGAGGCCGCAACGGCCGGCAGCCAATGGCTGATTGACCTGCAAAATCGTGACCGCGGCTGGCCCACTTTTTGTAGCGGGTGGGGAACACAACCGTTTGATCGCAGTGGGAGCGATATCACCGCCCATGTGATGCGTGGACTGTATGTGTGGGCCTGGACTTGGGCGCACCTGCGGGTCAATCCACTGGGGACCGGCATGAGTTATCTCACCAAGTATCGTCACGAAGATCATTGGCTTCCACTTTGGTTTGGCAACCAGGATCGCGAGGAAGAAGACAATCCGATCTACGGCACTTCGAAGGTGCTTTGTTTCTTCCGTGATACGTTTAATCCCGAGATTCCCCTGCCGGATAAGGTAGCGGAAATTCGTGATAACGCTCTCAACTGGCTTGCGAATCAACAAAATGAAGACGGTGGTTTTGGGGGTGGTCAGGCCGTCAAAGATGCCACCAATGGACGATATGAAAGCAGCGTCGAGGAGACTTCGCTGGCCATTGAGGGGCTACTCTGCGACAATAAGGGCATAGAAAACTACCCAGGCCTCGAGAAAGCCGTGGATTGGCTGTGTCGTCGGGTCGAGGAAAATTCTCATATCGAATGTTCGCCAATCGGTTTTTACTTCTCTAAGCTGTGGTATTATGAAAAGCTCTACCCGCGGATCATGACGGTCAGTGCGCTGGCCCATGTATGCCGAGCGTATGATGCCAATGTGCGCGGCAATGCCCTTAGCGGAAGTGGAACGAGAGAATCGAGTTAAGCAACCTTGCCTATGCCTTCCCCCTCCCAGCCTGAATCAAACGGTGGTGCCAAGAAGCGGGTTTCCCGCCGCCGCAAGACTGCCCACCTGAAGCAAGTCCCTGATCGCTTGGCGCTGCGCGAAGAGATCCGGGATCGTTGTTATCAGATCTGCGAGAAGCTCGACAAATCGCGCCCTCTCTCCAAAGACGAAATGGAGAAGCTCACCCGCGCACTGCTCGAGGACATGAACCTGCCCGAGTCGTACGTCGGCTGGACGCTGGTGATGATGACATCCGCCTTCTGGCGCGATCAGGTCTCGGCCATTCCACCAGAAAGAAGACTCTTTCTGCTGCCACATTGCTTAAAGCATGCCGAGGGTTGCCCGGCCGACTACGATCAGTTCGGTCTCGACTGCAAGACCTGCGGAGCATGTAGCATCGCCGACTACCGTACCCAAGCCGAAGAACTGGGCTACCGGGTTCTCGTCGCCGAAGGCTCGCCAATCGTGATGAAGATCCTGGTGAGCGGCTACGTCGATGCCGTTGTCGGCGTGGCGTGCCTGAACGTACTCGAGAAGGCTTTCGATAAGATCCTACTCGCTGGCATTCCCTGCATGGCCGTGCCGCTGCATTCCAGCGACTGCCGCAACACGTCGGTCGACGAACAGTGGGTCTTCGATATGATCCACCTGCCGCACCGCGAACCACAGCAAAAGACGGCGACTTACGTCCACCTGATGCGCGCCGCTCAGGAAATGTTCGATCGCCAAGAGCTAACCCGTTTGATCGCCCCTCAGCGGCAAACGGATGCGACCACCAATGCCGAGTTGGTCGATCTACCGAACATCGATCCGATTGCTGCGACCGAACGACTAGCCATCGATTTCATTGGCCGTGGTGGTAAGTACTCGCGGCCGTTTACAACGCTTGCCGTCTACGACTCTCTAACCGGCGGACAGGGCACGTCGCCCGATGGAGCCGCCCACGTCGCTGGCTATAGCGATGCGGTCAAGCGCAGTGCACTCGCAATTGAAACGTTCCATAAAGCTTCGCTCGTCCATGACGACATCGAAGACGACGACGAGTTCCGCTACGGCGAACCGACCGTCCATCGCCAGTTCGGCATATCGACCGGGATCAACCTGGGCGACTACATGATCGGGCTCGGCTATCGCCTGGTTAGCCGCGAAGTCAAAACACTTGGTGCAGAAGTCGTCGCCAAAATCGTCGACCAACTGGCCGAAGCACACATGCGTCTCTCGGAAGGCCAAGGGGCCGAACTGATGTGGCGTGACTCAGCCAGCAAAGAGTTGACGCCGATCGACGCGTTGAAAATATATGCGTTGAAAACTTCCCCGGCGTTCGAGGCCGCCCTGCACTGCGGTATCGCGTTGGCCAAGACGCGGGAGGATTACCGTGACGAGATGCGGAAGTTTGCCCGTCATGTGGGTGTCGCTTTCCAGATCTTGAACGACCTGAAAGACTGGCTTGGCGATTCCGACAACAAACTATCTGCCGGTAACGACATCATCGGCGGCCGCCCGACGGTGCTGTGGGCTTTGGCTCTGCAGAACCTGAAGGAAGATCGCAAAAACGAACTTATTCAGATTGCGAACGATCCCGATTTAACCGCCGCCGCGAAGATTCAGCGGGTGCGAAGCCTTTACCTCGAAGGAGGCGTTTTCGAGGCCGCACAACAGCTGGTCGAAAAATATCGAGCAAAAGCGGAAGAAATCGCCGATGAAATCGACCCTGAACCCTTCCGACGATTGTTGTATTATCTAGTCGATTCGATTTTGGAAACGACCGAGGAGCACAAACCAACGATCGTCATTCCAACCACCCAACTCGAATTCCCCTTGGCCGCGCCCACCTCCTAGCCCCACCTGATCGATCCCGTTGGCCAACTCAAGTTTCGTTTCCCTTTGCAGCAAAAGGAACCGACGTGAAACCGTCTCGCCATACGATGCCTGAGCTTAGCCAGCTGATCGCCCTCTTTTATGATAAGCCTGAGGAACTAGGGCAATTCGAAGAAGTCTCTGCCCAGCAGACGCCTGCTCCGTTTCATCAGTTGCTCGCCCACAACGAACACATGACGGTCACCGTCGAGAAGTTCCACGGTTGCAACGTCGACGTGAAGGTTCTCGAGAAGCGAACCGAAGGGCAGTACTACTCGCGAAAGATTCTGCTCACACGGCAGAGTGACGGCAAGGTCGTGCAGTATGGAATCGTCCGCTTGAATTGCGACTTCCTGGACGAAGAGCCTGCCAACGAAATCAAGAGTGAACGCATTCCGCTGGGCCGCGTCCTGATCGAGCACGACGTTCTGCGAGAAGTTCAACTGACCTGCCTGTGGCACATTCAACCGGCCGCAGAACTTCGCCAATTGATGGGTCTCGAGCCGAACGAAACCGTCTACGGACGAACGGCTCTGATCTACTGCAACGGCGAGCCAGCCGTTGAACTGCTGGAAATCGTAACCCGCGACTAAAATCCTTCTTACGCGACCGGCTTACGCAGCTCTGCCAATTGCTTGGAAATAGGCTTCCAAGCAACATCCTGTGGCAAGCAACTTTCTTTGGCGGCCAGGGCCGCGGTTACCCCGGCGGCTTCTCCCATAGCCACCGCATTCCCGGTCACGCGGTAGCTGGCATGCGCGAAGAAGTCGCCACTGATACAGCGGCCCGCCATCATCAGTCCGTCGACGTCCGATGCAATGAGTGCCCGCAGCGGAATATCAAATGGCTTGGCTTTGACGCCTTGGCCGCTGTAAGCAGCCTTCTTGTTTTCCTCTCGGGTCGCCGCGTGAATATCAACACTGAACTCGCTGCGGCAGATGGCGTCTTCATGTCGGGCACCTTCGCGGACATCATCGACCGTCACAAAGTAGCGACCCTTGATGCGTCGCCCATCACGCACGCCGATCTGCTCGGCCGTAGTTACCAGGCGGCAGTCGCCCCAGGCACCACCCAGCCCCTTGAGCCCTCGGCAAATATCGTACAACTCGCGGCGAGCACGAATGGTTGCCTCGGTGACGGCCCCGGCGTCGAACGGACGCACGCCGTACTCGTGATTCATCATCACTGCGGCGACACTGCCTCCCATGTACCAGAGTGTTGGTTTGGCGTACGAAGGGTCAATACCGGCCTTCTGGATGAATGCTCGGAACTCGTCCTTCGTCTGACCACCCTTGAGCCGGTCGAATTGCTGCAGTGCTTCAGGGCTGGCCGTGATGATTCCCATCAACGACATCGGCTGACAGGGGCAATCCTCTTCGCGACCGAACTCCCACTTACAGCCCGCCAATGCCCCGACATCACCATCGCCGGTCGTATCGACCACTGTATTGGCTCGCCAGGCCTGACGCCCCGACTTCGACTCGGTAATCACACCACGTACTCGATTAGCCGAATCCTTCTCGACGGCCACAATTCGCGTGTGATACTGCACTTTGATCTTGTTCTCGTCACACAACTCTTCGAGCAGCACCTTCATGCTCTCGACATCGTAGATGTAATTCTTCTTGCCGCTGTGCCGAACGGCATCCATCTGTTCGAGTCGACGAGGAAGCTCGGCATTAAGGCCCGGCTTTTCGGCATCCATCACGTATGAAAGCATCCCGCTGGTCCATACGCCCCCCAGACAACCATGCGCTTCAAGCACTCGCACCGAGGCCCCGGTTCGCGCGGCGCTGATCGCTGTCGCGATGCCCGCCGGTCCACCACCGCAAACCAACACGTCGGTCGTATCCGCCACGGGAATTGTTCGCTGCGGCTCGGTAAGCTGATTCGGCGAATCACCGCCGGCATCGGCCCCATGTAATGCGGCCGGCAAGAGAACGCCTGATACGGAAGCGGCTAGAATCTGACGACGGGAAAGGGCACTGGTCATGAAGAACTCTCTCGTGAAGAGGTGGCAGGAAGCGTCATCCAAAGGGGGGAGACAGGCTGAATGACGCGTTCTAGTCTAACAATCCCGGTAGGGAATCTCCAACGCAAAACCAACTTCCCAAACCGCCTAAACTCCGAGGAAAAGTGCCCAACTCGGTCTGGTATCGCGCTATCGCGGCGTTTAGAATGGGCCGATAGTTGTTCAACCAACTGTCTTCTCAACGTGTTTTGCCCGCCCCACTCCACCATGAAGGCCGCATACCCATGAGATACGTGGTATGGCTACTGGTCGTAGCCCTCATCATCCTCCATCAAGATCTTTGGTACTGGGACGATCGCACCTTGGTTTGGGGCTTCATGCCGATCACGCTCCTGTGGCAAGCCGGCATTTCAATCGGAGCAGGCCTCGTGTGGTTTCTGGCCACCATCTTTGCCTGGCCAACCGACTTGATTGAAGAGACCCAACAGGAAGTGGAAGGGGGCGAATAATGGTACCGTTGATTGTCATCTGCGTTTATCTCTTGTTGCTGTTGGGCCTGGGTATCTTCGCGAGCACCTTGTTCCGGGGTTCCAGCCAAGACTATATGCTGGCCAGTCACTCGATTGGTCCGTTCCTGCTGTTGATGAGCTTATTCGGCACCACCATGACGGCATTCGCGCTGGTTGGTTCGACCGGTGAAGCCTATGCCGAAGGTGTCGGTGTGTACGGCTTGCTTGCTTCCTCCAGCGGTATTATTCACTCGCTCTGCTTCTTCGTGCTGGGTATCAAGCTTTGGTCCCTGGGCAAGAAGTATGGATACACGACCCAAATTCAATTCTTTCGAGACCGCCTGCAAAGCGATAAGATCGGCATTTTGCTGTTTCCGATTCTCGTCGGTCTGGTGATCCCCTACCTGCTGATCGGTGTGATGGCTTCGGGAACGGTGATCAGCGCGGTGAGCGAAGGCGCCTTCTCGAACATGTTTGCTCAGTACGACTACGGTGTACCGAACTGGCTGGGCAGCCTGGTCATTTCGATCGTCGTGCTGATCTACGTTTTCTTTGGTGGCATGCGTGGAACGGCGTGGGCCAATGCTTTCCAGACGATCGTATTCATGATCTTGGGGATCATCACCTTCTGGGTCATTTCTAGCACCTTGGGCGGTGTTCAATCAGCGTCCGAAGCCGTTGAGAAACGCAACCCTTCCAAACTGATGCGATCGGTTGCCGAGTCGGACGAACAAAAGTACGAGAAAGCGTTCGCCACGTGGCGATCGCTGGCCGAGTACAACTACGCCAACAAGAAGGCCGATGGCAATCTGCTGACGGCTGAGCAAAAGGAAAAAGCCGTCGCGGACTACAAGGGTCCGCCTATCGGTAACTGGAAAGCCCGAGCCGAAGCCAACTTGGCTGTGGCCAACAACCTGATCGATCTGACGGTCGCCGAAAAGAACGATTCGTACATAGAACAAGACGACCGTGCCATGCCCGAGGAGAAGCCTGAGTGGTGGGATAAGGAAGTCATGACCGGCCACGAGCTGAACGAGTTCCACCGCAACGAAGCAGCCGTTCTTCAGGCCTACAGCGATCCGATCTACAACAAGAACATGGGTCACCCCAACGAGCTGATCAATCCCGATAAGCCAGAACTGGGAACCAAGTGGACCCGCAAACGGACCGCTGGTGTTTATCGTGCCACGAAGTGGTCTCCCGAGGAACCACGCGGCATGTCCATGCTGGTATTCATTACCTACATGTTCATTCCGCTTTCGGTTGGCATGTTCCCGCACTTGTTCCAGCACTGGCTGACAGCCAAGAGCGCCCAAAGCTTTAAGCTTCCGGTGGTTGCCCACCCGCTGTTCATTGCCATTGTCTGGATCCCATGCGTTCTGGTTGGTGTCTGGGCGACTTCCGCAGTGGTACCTGGTACCGAACGGGCACTGATTCCGCCGCACTTTAACCCCAACGCAGTGTTGCCGTTTATGGTGGCCAACATGAGTGGGCCATTTTTGAGCGGTCTGCTCACCGCCGGCGTTCTGGCGGCGATCATGTCATCGCTCGACAGCCAGTTCCTCTGTATCGGCACGATGTTCACAGAAGATATCGTCGTGCATTACGGTGGCAAGAAGCGATTCAGCGACAAACAGGTGGTGATTATCGCTCGCTGCTTCATAATCGCGATCGTGGCGATCACGTACATCCTCAGCCTGTACGAACCACGCCGTGTGTTTACGCTGGGTGTGTGGACGTTCAGTGGGTTCTCAAGCTTGTTCCCGCTGGTCTTCGCTGCACTCTACTGGAAGCGTCTCACCAAGGCAGGGGCCTATGCTTGTGTGATTACCGCGATCAGCCTGTGGTGCCTGTTCTTCTACATGAGCGACATGGCCTTGAATCCGCACTTCACCGTCTTCGGTATGATGCCTGTGGCAACGATGGTGCCGGCGGCAGCGATCGCGATGATTGTCGTTTCGCTAATGACTCAGCCGCCCAGCGAAGAGCACTTGGAGCGTTTCTTCCCCAAGAAGGGACTGTAGACGTCCGGCAGCTTAGCAAGCCGTCGTTTGATCGATACGCAGATAGAAAACCCAACGCAATCGGGAGGTCTTCGGGCCTCCCGATTCTTTTTAGGCGAAGTCACTTGAACATGGCGATTACAAGTCGATCTTGACGTCCAGGTGATACAACGTCTGATTTGTACCAGGCTTCTTCAGGTGGAACTGATATAGGTACCTCGCAAAATTGACATGGGCCATTACGGCCATCTCGAGAACCGATTCGCCCATGAATGAATCGGTGGTTCCTTTCTCGGGGATCAGTGCCAACAAGTGGGGAAGCTTCGAGAGGTCAGCATCGCTGTCGATTCGGTAACCGCCCTCGAAGTCGCCTGACAGACTCACGGCGATGTCATTGAAGATGAGCCCCTGTCCTGCCAAGGCACGATTGATCTTCAAGATGTTATCCGCGATCAATTGCCCCGCCGCCGAGCCGAGCCCTTGCAGCGGCTTCGAGACAATATCCGCCACCGTCACCACGCTACCTGCGCTGGCACCAATCAGAAGCTTGACTCCTTGTTTGGTGATTTGCTTGACCACGGCTTTCGCAGCTGCTTCCTTCGCTTTGCTCTCTAACTTTGGATCTCCTTCGAACCAGCCGCTGTAAGTCCGAGCATACTTCAGCTTTTCGCATCTGGCCGTTATTTCGTAACCAATCACGGTAAGTTCTCCCCCGTATTTGGAACACGTGAATAGAGTTGTGTCTTTTCGAGAAGCAAATGGGATAAGGTCATCCAGAGGATGACTGGCACATCGATCCGATCAGAACGGCCAATGCATTGAAAATGGCGGTCGCTGGGTTTCGAATCTCGCCTTAACAACTTAGTTGTCACTCAAGAGGGGCTAACGTTGCCAAGAATCTCGTGAGATCGCTGTAAAAGCTGAGAATTGAGCAATATCAGGGGTTTAAAACACCTAGAAGAGAGATGATTTTTTGACAGGCACTGCGCCAAAAGACTTCGCTGGAGCAACAACTCATGCGATCTGTCTGCAGCCTAAACCCGGCTCACCGTCAGATTGTCGCGATGAATGATCTCATCGTACGGGTGATGCCCTAAGATGCCTTCGATTTGGTCGGTTCGCTTGCCCAGGATCTGGCCGATTTCTTCCGAAGTGTAATTCGTCAGACCGCGAGCAATTTCCTGGTCTTGGCCATTACAGACGCGCACGACATCCCCTTTTTGAAACGTCCCGCGTACCTGCGTTACGCCAATCGGGAGAAGGCTTTTCCCCTTATCGCCCAGTGCCTTGACGGCTCCATCATCGACGACCAATTCTCCGCGAGGTTGGACCGAGTAGCCGATCCAGCGCTTCCGCGGAGTGACGGCCTTCCCTTGGGCGAGAAAGAGAGTCCCCAGGTCTTCGCCATCCAGCAGTCGCCGCAGCACGTCCGGCTGGCGGCCTGAGGCGATGATCATGTTCTCGCCGGCCGAGGTCACCATCCGGGCAGCTTCCAGTTTGCTGGCCATGCCCCCTTTGGAATGCCCCGTCTTCTTATCGCGGGCAAAGCCCATGATCTCTTCGTCCAACTTCGGCACGACCGACAACAGCTTCGACTCCGGCAGTTCCGGTGAGCCATTGTAAAGGCCTTGGACATCAGACAGCAGAATCAGTAGCGGGGCTCGCAGAAGATTGGTGACCCGAGCCGCCAGTCGATCGTTATCGCCGAACGTGAGCATCAGTTCTTCGACCGCGACCGTATCGTTTTCGTTGATAATGGGTATCGCACCGAAATCGAGGACGCTCAGCAGCGTGTTGCGGATGTTCAGGTATCGCGTGCGGTCGTCGAGATCTTCCGCCGTGAGAAGCACCTGGGCGGCATGGCAGCCGTTATCACGCAGGACACGGTCGTACAGTTCAATCAGCTTGGCCTGCCCCACCGCCGCTACCGCTTGCAGCTTGGCCAAGTCGGTCGGACGCTGGGTCAAACCGAGCTGACTCATTCCGGCGCCAACGGCACCACTGGAGACCAGCACCACGCGTCGCCCTGCCGCGGCCAACTGCGAGAGTTGCCTCCCCAGTTGGGTGATCTGCTGCTCGCTGAGCACGCCTTGATCGGTGGTAAGAACGCGTGTTCCTACCTTCACAACGATCGTGTGGGCCGAGGTAGCGATTTCCTGCCGCAGCAAGTCGGTCATGGTGGCGAGGTTTCTCGAAGGCACTAAGTGGGTTGGTAACGATATCTTAGAGCCTGACGAGCCACTTGCCATGGGGGTTCGCGGTTTAAGTGGATGTCCAAACCGTGAATTGAATCCGCAGGCTAGTCCCCCATTGAATCGGCTTTATGCAAGGATAGTCCACCCTGCCGGAAATGCTTCCCACCCAGTCGCAGGAAAGGTTTGGGGGAATCCGAGAGTTCGAGTCGGCGACGGTTGAGGATTCGCACCTTCGCCCCTAAAATAATTGCGTGCTTGCTACTTCCGGCCCACGCCCCCATTCATGGCGATCCCGCTGATTCGATCTCGTTTGGGGGGGCTCTGTAAACTCGGCAGGATTGAACTGAAATTCTATGAGTGAACTCTTCCACGAATGTGGTATCGCGGCGATCTATCATCTCCCCTGCGACGAAGAAAGCCCTCTTTGTCCTGACCAAGGCCCGGATGAAGTCTCGCGGATCATGCCGCGAATGCTGCTCGACATTCAGAATCGCGGTCAACTTGCCGCCGGGTTCACGACTTACCACCCCAATCGCAACCAGCTGATCGATACGCACCGCGACATCGGTACCGTTCAGGAAGTCTTTCGCCTGTCGCATCGCGGCAAGAGCGAATCCCTGATGAAGGAATACGCCGGCCGCGCCGCCATTGGCCACGTTCGCTACGCAACGTGTGGCCAAGACGATCGCAGCTACGCCCAACCGTTCGAGCGACACCACTTGGTGAAGCACAAGTGGTTCAGCTTTGCCTTCAACGGGCAACTTTCCAATTACAGCGAACTCCGCGATCGCCTGCTGGCCGACGACGACCATCACCTCAGCCGCGAGACCGACACCGAAATCATCATGCACGAGCTGAGCCGTGAGATGACCGGTGAGAAGCGGATGACCATGTTCGATGCCTTGAAGAACGCCGCACCGCGTTTTGACGGAGCCTACAGCCTGGTCATGCTCAATGCCTACGGCGAAATGCTTGTGGCCCGCGACCCTTACGGCATCAAACCGCTTTGCTATGCCGTTTCTGGCCCTCTGTTTGCCGCAGCGAGCGAAAGTGTCGCCCTGATCAATATTGGCTTCGAGGAAGACGAAATCCACAACGTCGAGCCGGGCCAAGCCGTTACCATCACCGACGGTAAGATCGAGGTCAAACAATTCATCGAATCGAAGCGGAAAGCCCACTGCTTCTTCGAGTGGATCTATTTCGCCAACGTCGCCAGTACGCTGGACAATCAAAGTGTCTACGTCAGCCGTACCAACCTAGGTGAAGAACTCGCGGCGATCGAACGCGAACGAAACGACATTCCCCTGGATGACGGCGAGACGATCGTCGTCCCGGTGCCAGATACCAGCAAAGCCGCCGCCGACGCGATGGCATTCCGGCTCGGCATTCCTTCCCGCGAAGGTCTGATCCGCAACCGATATTCGGGTCGAACGTTTATCGAAAGTGGCAGCAAGCGTCGCCGCGCCGCCGAAATCAAATACACTCCACTGCGGGAAGTGCTGGAAGGGAAGCGAGTTTTCCTGGTCGAGGACTCGATCGTCCGTAGCACCACGATGAAGGTTCTGATCAATCGACTTCGTGAGCGTGGCGGGGCGAAAGAGATTCACGTTCGCGTGGCTTGCCCGCCGATCATCGCCCCTTGCTTCTACGGCATCGACATGTCGACGATCAGCGAGCTGTTCGCTCCCAAGTTCATGGGAGACAGCTACCTGCTAACCGAAGAGATGCAGGAAGCAATGGCCCAGCAGTTGGGCGCCGATTCATTGCGATACCTGCCAGTCGACTCCATCGCCCGGGCTGTAAACTTCTCCAGCGATGAACTGTGCCAGGCCTGTATCACCGGCCAGTACCCGACCCCAGGTGGCGAGCGGCTCTATCAGATTGCCCTGGAAACGAAAGACCAGGAAGCCAACAACGGCCGGACCTACGAACGCCGAGCCGAAGAGCAGGCAGCCCAGTCCACGGGGGCTTAAACCTAAGCTTGATCCCCTCTCCCACGCAGGGAGAGGGATCCCTGAAGGCCGTCTTGAACTAAGCTTCTGGCTTTAAGAACTGGCTACGGAACACGTCCATTTCATTCTTCCGCATGCGTCGCTCGAAGTGCGTGCGGTAATCGAGATCGTGCTCGGCCGGCGATTCCTCGACATCGATCGGGCCCTGGAGCGTTGTCGCGCTGTGCAGGGTATCGACGGCCATTTCAAAGTAGTCCAGCACGTCGGTCCAGAAGTGCAGTTTGCCGCCAGGGCGGAGGACTCGCTGGATCTGCTGGCAGAACTCCTCGTTCATCAGGCGGCGGCGATGATGCTTGGTCTTCCACCAGGGATCGGGAAAGTAGACGTGTACCGCTTCTAGCGAATCGCTAGGGATCGTCTCTCGAAAGATCTTCTGGCCATCACCATGAAACATGACCGCGTTGCTTCGTCCTTCTTTAGCCAGCTTGTAACCGGCAAACCGAGCATACTTGAACGCGATCTCGATCCCCAGAAAGTTATGCTCAGGGAATTGGCCCGAAGCGGTCTTCATGAACAACCCTTTGCCGGTACCAACCTCGACTTCAAGCGGTTGCTGCATGGGAAAGTAGGACTGCAGGTCCGGTCGCGTTTCGAGTACATCCGACTCGAAGAAGTGCTGCGAATAGTCGACTTCAGGTTTCAGCTTAGGAAGTGCTTTACGGCCCATGATTGATTCGTAATCGATAAAACTAGAAACGGAATTCGTCGTGACGGCTGGGGTCAAATTGGAACGATCGTTCCTTCTTCAAAACCGCCGAGTAAGTAGTGTCCGGGATGATCATTGCCAGCAGCGGCATGATGGCCATTCCGAAGATAAAACCCCCGATGTGCGCCCACCAGGCAACCCCTCCATCCAGCCCCACATGCAAAGCTCCCAGGCCTTGCACCAATTGAAACGTGATCCAAATTCCCAGCACCGCAAGCGCCGGCAGATCGATCATGAAGAAGATGACAAACAGAAACAACATGCAGCGCACCTGAGCCTTGGGATACGTCACCGCATAAGCACCCAGGATGACGGCGACGGCACCACTAGCACCAACGGTCGGAATCAACGCTCCGGTCGACGTGGCGGTCGCCCAATGGGCAAGTGCCGCAAAGATGCCCCCCAGCAAATAGAACAGCAGGTAAGGAACATGCCCCAGGCGATCCTCCACGTTATTGCCGAAGATCCACAGGAACCACATGTTGCCCACCAGGTGAGCGATCCCCGCATGCAGGAACATCGACGAGAAGATCGTTCCCAAGGCCGCCGTCATCGTTGCAGGCAAGGTAATGACCGTGTCGCTTTCGCCATTTTCGAGTACCTCACGAGCCTCAGGCGAACCCTGCACGAGACCTTCCAGATCGATCCGAACGGCTTCGCCAGAACCTAGTGCTTCGGTAAAGCGTTGAGGAACAAAACCGTATTCAAGAAACAAACGATTATGCTCTAGCGGATCTAAACCAAGCATCCCCAGCAAAAGCAAGGTATTGATCGCAATCAGTCCCACCGTCACTATTGGCCAACGGCGCGTTGGGTTTTCGTCGATCAGCGGGAAAAGCATGGGGAGTTACCAGCAGAGAACAGGCACGTGAGTCGCGGCCGTACCCCAGCGTCTTAGATCTCGTCGGGAAGTGGAATGCCGCGGATCACTCCTTCGGCAACCATCGTGTTTCCGACGAAACTCTGGAATGCACACACGAGCATTCGATTGGGGCGATAGCGAGTCTGCTTGAGCACGCACAGCAGGCGGTCACCAGGGCGAACGATACCGCGGAACTTGACTTCATCCAAGCCGCCAAAGCCCATTCGCTTGCCTGGCATCAAGTCGTGTACCACGACATACCAGGTACTAACCTGAGCCGCCATTTCGCACATCAAAACGCCCGGCATCAGAGGCATGCCAGGCATGTGTCCGCGCACCCAAAAGGCATCCTGCGCGATATCCATGTATCCAGCACAGATGCCTGCTTCAACATCGTCGTATACGATGCCGGTGAGCTGTTCCATCTCGTATCGCTGAGGATTGGTCTTTCGAACCGCCTCGAGATCGGCGATTACGTTATCAAAATCGATCGACGCAGGGTCGAGAATCAGGTCTTCTCGCGCCACCGTGAATCCTTCAGCTACCGATGAGGAACAAAATAGGGTTACTTCAACAACGCCAACCGGATCTTCCGGGCCAGCGTCCAAACAACACGACCGATCTTAGGTCTTGATGTTCTTACGCTTGGCCTTACGAGCTTTCGCACTCGCAGGACGGGCACCGTGATTGGCTTTCTTCAACTTACGATGTGGCTTGGCCATGGTTCTTACCTTGTGGTGAAAATACGTGATATGGAGGGCAAACTAAAGAGTCTGCGCCAGATTCTGGTTCAGAATCTATTTAGTATAGCGATTTGAGGGCGGACCGAAAGCCCTAATGGGGGTCCGCCAAGAGTTCCCAAAAACGGCCTGTCATCGTCGCAAGACACTGTAAGCACAGCACTTACCGTTTTGGCGACGATTCATCGAATGCCTCGCGGGAATCAGCATCCTCGCCAGACGGTTCTTTGTGCGGGTGCGAATTCGGCTCGTCAGGAATACTTGCCAGCTTGCGTCCGCGAGGCCGATCCCGCGCCGGCGAGGCGGTCGAATCGACCTCAGGCAATTCTCGGCGAAAGCCAGAAAGAATGGTCAACAGACACGGCAGGACGACCAACGAGGTAAAGAGACAGCACGCCACACCAATGGTCAGGACGCGACCGAGACTGGCCAGACCACGGTGGTCGGCCAGCATCAACGCTCCGAAGCCAATCATGGTGGTCAGCGAGGTAATAATCACGCCGGTCGCCGTCGAAGCCCCCAGCGAGTACCCACGGCTTTGACGTCGGTAGTCGTGCACCACGTGAACGCCGTCGTCGATGCCAATACCCAGGATCAACGGTAGCACGATCATATTGGCCGGGTTCAGGGGAATATCGGCAAATCCTTGAATGCCAAACAGCATCAGCCCCCCAAGTCCCACCGGGGTGAGAGCCAGGAGCGTGTTGGTCATGCTGCGGAAGTCGATCAGCAGGATGATCATCACGGCGATCAACGAGTAAATCGCCGCATGGATATAGCTTCGTTGCATTTGCCGGGAAGCGTAGAAGGTTTGCAGCGGCTGCCCGGTCACTTTGGAATCGACCGAAGTCACTTGCTTGACGAAACCTTCCAACGCATCCATATCCCAGATGCTGGCGTTGGGATAGATACGCAGCAGCAGTTGGTTGTTCTTACCCACAAATCGTGAGACGAGCGCTTCAGGCAGGTCATCGATGGTGGGTGGTTCGGGGTTCGAGATCACCGCCAGCGAGTGTAGCCATTGCAGTAGTTCGCCTGCGTTTCGCTGCTGAAACTGCGAGATGATCGCGTTGTATCTCGGTTCTGGCATCCCCCGCAGAAGTTCGCGGATTTGTGCCAAACGCCGGTAGGTGTGTTGTGCCGCAGGATCGTCAGGCGAAAGAAGCCGTTGCGAGTCCGCGAGTACCTGGCCCAGATGCCCTGCCTGGGGCACGGAGATGGTCGGCACGTTCTCCGGCAGCTTCTTTAAGCGTCGATCAAGATCCTCGATCATGACCAGCTTCTCCGGCGAGCTATCAGGCATCAGCGAGGCGATTTCTTCGACACGATTCACCGTCGACAACGCTTCAAACTTCTCTTTTCGCTTGAGCAGCGTCTCGCGGTCTTCGGCAATCGAGAGAGCGAACCAGACACTGCGGTCGGTATCGCTGATGAGCTTTTCTTCCCACTGAACGCTTTCCAGCCCTTTCGGCTGCAGGTTCAGCAGATTGTGATCGTAGCGCAGCTTCGGCACGCCGATCGCCAACAGTGCGACAACAACCAGTGAAGCCAGGAGGGTGATCTTGGGAGTCTTGAGTAGCGGCAACACCCACCAATCAAGATGCAGTGGCTTCGGCAATTGGTAGCGATTGCGATGCCGATCGGCCAGGTGAATGGAGGCCGGCAAGACGGTCATCGAAGCGATCAAACAAACCAACAAGCCACCACCGGCGATAATGCCCAGTTCGGCCACGCCTGTGAAATCGGTGAGCGATGCCGTGAAGAATGCGACCGCCGTCGTCAAACCACCAGTGACAATCCCCGGCCCAATATCGCGGGACGTCTGCACCAAGGCATCACCTGTCTTCTTTTCTTCGGCTTCCTTGAGATACCGCGCGACGTAGTGCACGCCAAAGTCGATGCCCAGCCCGATCAAGATGACGCCGAACGACACGCTCAAGATGTTCAGGTGACCCACAAAGGCCGTCGCAAAGCCGACCGACATGGCGATACCGATCAACAGTGCCACGACCGCCAGCAATGGATGCCGCAGGCCACCAAACGACGCCATGAACAGAAACGCGACGCCAACCAGGCTGATGACACTGGCCTTGGTCATGTCGACCTGGCTGCGTTCCATTTCGTCGTTTTCCATCACCGGAAGTCCGGTAAGGCCGAACTTCAATCCGGGATACTTCACTTGGAATCGGTCCAGAATTGTTCGCAGCTGTGCGATTGCTTCTTTCCCTTGGGCCAGCTCCGATTTGTCCTTCACCAAACGTAACAAGATCAGACCAAGCTGACCTTCGTTGGCCAGGAAGTAGTCGGAGTCGATCTGGCTCAATGCATTCAACGAATCGTTGGGCGGAACGAGAACCGAACCTTGCGATTCCCCCTGCCCCATCGCAGCCAGAAGATTGCTCGCCAGCCGATCCAGTTGCTGATGACTCTGCTCGGCCATCATCTGAGCCTGCGGAGAATTCGGTTGTCGCTGAGCGAAGAGCAGTTGTTGATTCAAGTTGTAAGCCAACTGGCCCACGCCCATCGAATCCCATTGCCCCTGCATCACGGGACGCAGACGCTGAAGTTGTTGATCGATCTTCGTCAGGTCTGACTCGGGCAGAAAGTGCAGCCCTTTCTCGCGTACCTTGCTGAGACCGCGCTCATGGAGCACCGCGTAGAAGGACTGTTCCTGGGCCATCAGTTGGGTGTAGAGATCTTCCAGCGCGGGAACGATTTCTTCCCGGCCAGGCCCTTCAATGATCACGACGACATCGTCATCGGCACCGAACTGATCGAGGTACTCAAGCCACAGCTGATTGAAACCACTTTGCTGGTTGATCAGATCCAGGCGACTTGTTTTGAACCCCAGGTGATTGGTCGCGTAGAAGACACAGAGCCCCGCGACCATGAAGGCCACCAACAGCACGACAATCGGAAAGCGCACCACCAAGCGTGTGCCCCAGGCCAGGGGTCTCGCGAGAAGCGATTTCTCTTCCGACGTTTCAGTATGCTTAGGCATGTGCCTTGATCGTTGGCTGATACACTCGGCGCACAGTCAACTGAATGTTGCCAAACGGATGGAATCCAAGTTCGCAGAATCTTACGCAAACGCTTACGCGGCGCTAAGAGCGAACTGGCAGTCCAGCAATGCTAGCACACGCCTCGGACTTTCGAAGGGTGGAAATTGTTTCCTCCCCCTCTCAAAGCCTTGCCAGATGCAAACCAAGGCAAGGCAAACAGACTAGATCCACATGAAGATTGTGGTGGTTAGCTAAGCCCAAACCACTTGCCGATCGATGGGCCATTGAATGCGGCAATGGCGGACTTTTCGTCCTTTTGAATATCGATCACTTTGCCAATCTTCATAATCTGGAATACTTCCAGAATATTGCCGGTCACATTGCAAACTTTGAATTTGATCTTCGCGTTCTTGCAATTCTTATTCAGCAGAATGAGCTTTCCGATCATTGCCGACGACATGTATTCGATCGCACGGAAGTTCAGGAGCAGTTTCTTGGCCGTGGCGGCTTCCAAAATCAATTGCTCGAATTCCTTCCCAACGCGATCGATCGCGGTTTCGTCCAAAATCGAAGACTGGATGAACTCAGCAACAACGACTTCTTGTACGTCGCGAACTTTTAAGTAATGGTATTTGATCGCCATGGAGTCGGCTTTCTAGAAATCGCCAGATGAACGAATGAAAAAGTTGGAACCCCTAGAAGGTTAGATAAGGACCACTAGGGAGGTCAATGGAGCCAGCCCTCTCCAGTTCCCCCGATTATCCTTACCTGACCGTCGAAAGCAAAGCCTAATCTTTGTTCTCACGAGTTTTCTGGCCCGATCGGAGGGTTCCTGGCTGCTCGAATCCATAGTATCAGCCCTGCTATCGTTGCTAAAGACGCACATCCCGCCAGCCCCAGGTACGCCGACTGCAAATGCGTGTTCTCACCCACCAGGCCTGCGGCGATCGCGCCGATCCCATTACCGACAGCAAACGAGACCCCATAACAGAGACTTCGCCGCGATCGGGGAGTGTATTTCGCGATCAAACTATTGAACACCGGTTGGTGCATGAAGAAGATCATCCCCCACGCTGCGACGCAGTACCACTTCCACTGTGGCGGGGCAAAGCTCATGCCGATTAGAAATGGAATCGTCCCGGCACAAATCAGCATTAATTGAAATTCCAGCCGCTTCGGACGAGCCATTTGGCCGGCCATGTACTGGCCAATGCATCCCAAGATGAGCGAACTGGCTGCCAGGATGTTCCCGCCAATCTCCCCCTGCGTTTGAAATCCGAGGACCTTCGCATCAGATAAAAAACGTGGCAAGAAGCTCATCACGCCGTGGTACGACAATCCGATCAAGCTCGACATGACCAGCAGCACGCCAAAGCTGGCCCAGTTGCCACGATCATCGGCGGCAGCCTGATCGACTTTCGAGAATACCCGTTCAGGCGACTGCAGCGTGAGATAGACGAACACCATGCCGATCGAAATCGACATAACACCCAGTACCGCATAAAAAGCGTGCCACGAGTGGGTCATCGAAAGCACGACGGCTGCGATCAAGGGAACTCCGCCAATTCCCAGTGAACCAAACACGCCATGCCAACCGAGCGTTTTGGGAAGCGTATCCGGAGTTGTTTCATGCGAAAGCAGCGCCAGACCGGCCGGATGATAAATGCTGGCCATCACCCCCATCAGAAACATCGAGGCGAACAGTAGCGGAAGCCCCGGCAGCACGATCGAGGTGAAGCAGGTCACGCCTCCGCCTATCAAGTAGAGGGCGAGCATTCGCTTCGCTCCGTAGCGGTCGACCAACCAGCCGGCCACCAGCGCCCCGACACCCCAGGGAAATCGCCATACGGTCTGCAGCCAGCCTGTGGTTGCCGAGCCGACATCGTATTGGGCGGCGATCGACTGCTCGACGCAGGGCAGCGATCCTTCCAGCACATGCACCATGGCGTGGGCCGCGCAGACCGCCAGAATCAAGATGACTAAGGGCTTTCCAACTGACTTCACCCGCGGCTAACCTCCGCCAGCTTGGCCAGCGTCTTTTCCGCCGCACCGCTATCGATCGCGATCTCCGCGAGTCGCGCACATTCGCTCAGTGAGTCATTCTTGCCGATGGTCCACAGGGCGGCAGCCGCGTTGATCACGACAATATCGCGAGCTCCCCCCTTCTCGCCAGCAAGAACACGGCGAATCATGGCCGCGCTTTCTTCCGGCCCGTCGACCAGCATGTCCTCTTTGCCTTGTCGCTGGATGCCGAATTCTTCCGGCTGCCAGACGATCGGCACCAATCCAGCTGGCGTCGCAATCGTGACATCCGTAACGTCGCTGATAGTGACTTCGTCCATCCCATCGCGTCCGGTCACAAATACCGCTTTGGTCGTCCCCAGTTTCTGCAGAGCACTGGCCAGCAGTTCTCGATATTCAGGCCGACCGACACCCAATAGCTGATAGGGTGCGTTGGCCGGATTACAAAGGGGACCGAGCAGATTGAAGATCGTCGGCACGCCCAACTTCTTTCGCACCGGAGCCACATGCTTCATCGAGCCATGCATCAGCGGCGCGAAGCAGAAGCAAATACCGACCTCATTCAAGCACTTTTCGATGGTCGGCACGTCGGCCTCGATGTTCACTCCCAGGCGGGAAAGAACGTCGGCGCTACCGGACTTGCTGGTCACGCTGCGATTACCATGCTTGGCAACCGTTACCCCGGCTGCCGCAATAACGATGGCCGTGGCCGTACTAATATTGAACGTCCCGCTACGATCCCCCCCAGTGCCACAGGTATCGATGAAGTCCTCGTTGGGGGACTCGATGGTGATCATGTGACTACGCATGGCGGTCGCGGCGCCGGCGATTTCATCGACGCTGGGCCCCTTATCGTTCAGGGCCAACAGCAGCGAGCCGATTTCATCGTCGCTCCAGGCTCCTTCCATCATTTGACCGATGGCGGCGGCCATTTCTTCGAGCGAAAGGTCTGTCCCGGACTGTACCTTGGCGATTACTTCTGAGTGCGACAACCGATCAACTCCCCGGGTTTAGGCCTGGTGCGTACGAGAAATCCGTCATTTTAGTCCCCACAGAGCCCCTGTCCTAGCCACGATGTCTCTGCCAGCGGGGGGCGAAAACTGTTATAACATGACGTTGTCGACACAGGTGGCACGCTAAACGGCTTCCCCAATTCGGCATGTGTTGAACCGGAATTAGACGCTTCATGCCCTAATCACTGGGGAGGACACGCCACAGTCAGCATCCTCACGAACACGCACCAGGAAGGCAGGAGGTTCCGTCCACTATGTCCAGGAAGGTCATTATCGACTGTGATCCCGGCATCGATGACGCCATCGCGCTCATGATTGCCCTCTTTGATCCGCGTCTGGACGTCATTGCGATTACCTCCACCGCCGGAAACGTTAACGCCGATCAAGCCTACACCAACTTGCAGGCTCTGATCGAGTGCCTCGACCCACCGCGACGTCCCCGCATTGCGATGGGGCCTGGTCCGCGGCTGGCCCCCCCGGTCGATTCAACGTTTTTGCATGGAAGTGACGGCCTGGCAGAAATCCACCTGAACGTCGCCAAGCTGCATCAAACACATTCGGCCGATAAGCTGATCAGCGACGAAGTTCGAGCTTTTCCGGATGAAGTCACCATCCTTTGCCTCGGCCCGATGACCAATGTAGCGAACTGCCTACAGCGTGACCCAACGTTTGCGTCGCAGGTCGGACAGGTCATCATCATGGGAGGTTCGCTCAACGGCATCGGCAACGTGACTCCCTGTGCGGAATTCAATTGCCATTTCGATGCTGAAAGTGCACGTCGCGTGTTGCACTCGAAGACGACCAAGACGGTCGTTCCGCTCGATATCGCCAGCCAGGTTACCTTTGGGATCGACCTGCTGGATCACATTCCCAAGAAAGAATCGCGCGTCACGAATCTACTGAACCAGATCTTGCCGTTCTCGTTCCGTTCGCATCGGCGTCACCTGGCTCAAGAAGGCATTTGCTTGAACGACGCCGTGGCACTGGTTGCCCTATTACAGCCGGAACTCTTTGAATCGGTTCCGATGGCAGGCGATGTCGAAACCCAAGGAGACCTGACGTTGGGTGCGACTATCTTCGATCAGCGAACGGTACGTACCTGGACGCCGAACATGGAAGTGATGACCAGCGTCGATACCGTCGGAGCGAAAGACTGCATCATTCGTGGGATTATCCAGGCCGTCAAAGAAACGGCCGAATAGTCACCTCGCCAGCGTTAGTTCTCAAACCGATTGCGAGCCGCCAGGCGAACGGTCTTTTCGACGAACTTGCCGTCGCGGTAGATCTCGAATCGGATGTCTTCGTCCAGCGGGCACAGGCTGACGATGTTGATCAATTGCAGATCGTCTTCCACTTCCTGACCGTAGAACTTGGTAATGACGTCGCCGACCTGGATCATCGCGGCTTCCGCTGGCGAGCCTGGCGTAACACCGCTAACCTTGGCGCCACGTGCCCGGAACAAGCCAATCTCTTTAGCGCCAGCCGCGTCGAAATCGGCGTCCATGCGAACACCAAAGAAAGCACGGGCAACCTGACCTTTTTCGATCAACTGCTCTGCCACACCCAAGGCCGCGTGAATCGGAATCGCGAAACCAATTCCATCATTCCCGCCTGAGTTACTGGCGATGGCCGTGTTCAGCCCCACCACTTCCCCGCGAAGATTAATCAGCGGCCCACCGCTGTTGCCAGGATTGATGGCGGCGTCGGTCTGAAAGAAGTTTTGTAGCTTCAAGCCTTGACGTCCCAGTTGCAGGTTGCGTCGTCCCACGGCGCTGATGATTCCGTAGGTGACCGTCTGGCTGAGACCAAACGGACTGCCGACGGCGAATACTTTCTCACCGACCTCTACTTGGGAACTGTCACCTACCTCGGCAGGGATCAAACGATCGGCATCGACTTCCACAACGGCCACGTCGGTATCTCGATCGGTGAGTACGCGTTTGGCACGAATCTGGCGACCATCTTCCAGGTAGATACGAATCCGCTCCAGCGGTGCCTGATTGATCACGTGGCGGTTGGTCAGAACGAAGAAGCTCTTTTCATGCTTGAAGATGATTCCGGCACCTGCCTCGTCGACTTCACTCGACTTCGAGAACCCATTTCCGGCCATGGTCGTTTCGATGTGCACAATCGAAGGACGCACATATTTGACGACCCGCTTCAGATGGTTGAGCTGACGCTCCAGAAAGTCGGCTTCGGCTAGTATCTCTTCCCGCATCGTTGCGCGATCGGCAGACACGAAATCGATGTCCTGGCCAAGGGTGAGGCCAGTTACCAGAAGAACAAGCGAAAGAGCAAGGAAAGATCGCATAGCATCGCTACCAAACCGGGGGGAGTCGTAGAGGCACAACCCATCATGAATCACACCACACAAGTTAGATCGTGCTAGCACCGGGATCAGGAAAAGAAAAACGGGATGAGTTTTGGACTCATCCCGTAGAAAGTTTTCGGATTGTAGCGGCCGTGCGTTACTTGACGGCTTGGGTGTCGTCGGTTTGAGCCCAACTGACTCCGTCGGGGCCGAGTTCTTCCAGTTCGCGTTGGCACTTGATGCACAAAGTGGCGTAAGGAAGAGCCTGCAGGCGAGCGATCGGAATGGTGGCGCTACAGCCTTCACATTCGCCGTACTTACCGGCTTTGATTTGTTCCAGTGCGGTGTCGATGCTCGCCAATTCGCGGCTTTCGACTTCGGCCAGCTGCGAACTCAGTTCGTCCTGGACCGAATCGAGTGCGAAGTCGACGACATCACCCGAAGTCTGCTCGAGTTCTTTCAGGAGACTCAAGTCCCCGGCGAGCGCCTTACGCAGGGCATCGCGACGGCGAAGGAGGATCTCCTTCATCTTGCCGATAAATTCGTCTCTTGAGCGTGCCATGGTGTCACCTTAGGAGCAGGAAAGTCGTATTTTTAGCGATTCGTTTCGCCCCTGCCTAGTATTTGAATGGACCACTTTTCCGCGATTCTATTCGCGGTCTTCGATCCCCCTAATCGGCGGGCAAATCTTGCACTGACTTGTAGTCACGCAACTATAGTACGCCTGTGGGATAGTAACCGGGAAATTTTTCGCTTGTTTCGCGTTATCCAGCAATTTACTGCGATTTGCTGTAATTGCCTTCCACTAAATACTTTACGCGACAAACAGGCATTTAGTTCGCAACCGAGGAGCCCCAAATAACTCAATCCGATTTCACGTTTGAGACACTTTCCTCTTGCGAAAACCGGGCCGAAAACCTCTGAGAGCGATCGATCGACGCAATCCGATCATCGTCATTTTGCTTTCGGAAACCTATCAAAATTCCCCGAGTGAGCCCTTTTTGATCGCTCCAATCTATAGGGGTACTGTTTTGACCTTACCGCCTGCGTGACCTATATGACTTAGCGAAATAGGCACATACCAACTGGCAGCCACTGCACGGTAGCCGTCAGCCGTGACCCAAAGTCCGCAGCGGATCCCAACCTTTTTCAAGCAGTATCATGGTCCAAAACAACGTCGCCCCCCGATCGAAACGCGATTCTCGACTTCTCGGAAAGTCGACCTCGGCGCTGGTATTGAAGATTGAAGGCACTGAGCGTGATGGTCAGATCATTCGTGTCCATGCGCCCAAATGCCTGGTCGGATCATCCGCAGATTGCCAACTGCGTCTGATCGCCGCCGATGTTCAGCCAAAGCACTGCGTGATCTATCGCGGCGCAAGTGGGATGATCGTGAAGTCGTGGACCCGCGACACACGCGTTAATGGCGACACCATCAGCGAGGCTTGGCTGCGCGTCGGTGATCGTTTGAGCCTGGGCAGCTTGAGCTTCGAAGTGCTCGCTGACCAACAAGCCGAATCGGCCAACGTCGCCCAACCGCTACCGAAAAAGTCTCCGTCGCCCCGAAAGCTGCGCAAGCAATCCCATCGCCGGATTCGTAATCTGTTGAATGTGGTCCGTAAGCAAAAGGACTCGTTCAGCGATCTACAAATCAAGCTCGACGAGACACAGCAACTGGTCGATTCCCTGCTGGCCCGCGAGTCCGACCCAGCCGTCGATGTCGAATCGTCGGAAGTGCGTATCGAACGTCGCAAGCGACACAACCAGCGTGCCCGGCTGCTGCTTAACCATGTTCGCGATCTGATCAGTAGCAATAACACGATTCAGGCCGAACTCCGCGAACAGTTGGAAATTAAGCAGAACCAAGTCAACGAAATTCGACGCGAGTTGACCAACAACGCGGATGCCACCGAAGAAGAACGGGCACGGCAGCGTCGTCTCGAGGCCGACCTGCAAGAATCCGAAGCGCTGATTGCTCACCTCAAAGAACAGTCCAGCGAACTTCAATCGCGCGAAGAGCGTCTGCGTGAGCGTTGGATCTCGACACGCAAGCTCGGTAAGAGCCGCGTGAAATCGATTCTTTCGCATCTACGTGGGGTTCGTAATCAGCTTTCACAGTTGGACGACCAGCCGAGCGAGGAAGAAGAACAAGGCGCTTCGCGACTCACTAAGTTGCGGCTGGCCTACGATGACGCATCGCGTGAACTCAACGAGAACCGTGACTCGCTCAAAGAGGCCGAAAGCGAGTTGGCCTGGACCCAACAGGAACTCGAGCAGCGCGAGCAGCACTCCGAGGAGTTGGGTCGCAAGATCGCCGCGTTGGAACAGGAACTAGTCGATGCCCAGAATGCTCAGCCAAGTGGCATGACCGACGAGGAAGTTGCCCAGCACCAGTCGCAGCTGAAGCAACTGCAGGATCAGCTCGACGACGCAACTTTACATGGCGATGACCTGAAACTGCAACTGGACGAACTTCGTCAGCAAAACTATGAGCTGCAGCAAGCGATCAACGATCAGCAGAGGAACGAGGAACACTGGAAGAACCAATTGGATGATGCTCGGCAGCAATGCCTGGACATCCGTCGCCAGCTGGAGGACGAACGACGCCTGACCGACCTGCAGCGAAGTCCTGACGAGGAAGAGCCAATCGAGGAAGACGAATCTGCACTGGATCACCTTCGGTCGATGGGTATTCTTCGTGAAACACCACCACCGACGATGCCGGAGGAGGCTTCCTACGACGAATTAGAGGACCAACTCCCAGAGGAATCGCACAAGGAAGAAGAACCTCGTGCCGTGAACCCGGCTACCGGCTTGACCAGCTTTCCCGATTTCGAATTCCCTGAAGAAGACACCCCAACGGAACCAGAAGCGGCTTCGCAATCGCACGAGCCGGTTGCCGAACCTACGGCCGAACAACCAGTGTCCACATCCGATCACGATGATGACACTGCCATCGACGACTACATGCAAAGCCTGTTGGCACGCATGCGAGCGAAGTCCGGCGAACCGGAACCAGCACCCCAGAAGAAGCCCGTACAAGAAAAAGTAGTCGTCGAGCCAGAACCCGCCCAAGAGCCGGAACCTGTCCGACCGATCACGCGGGAAGAATTCGTTCCGTCGCGTTATGCTCCGGAACAAACATCCGACATTCGCAAGCTGCGAGAACTGGCGAACGAAACGGCCAAGGCAGCGATCGACTCGGCAACGATCAATCGCTGGGAACGGCTATGCCGGTCGAAGCTGTTTGTCTCGATGCTGGCCTTGGCCGCTGGCCTTTTCATGCACTACTACTCGCCAAGCTACCTCAGCATTTCCTTCGCAGGGGCTTGCCTGGCGTACGTGGTGACCGTTTTCTGGTGGCTCCAGTCAGCGGTGATTTACCAGCATGTGAAGAATCATCGCCGCGAACGCATGGAAAAGCGATTCAACGATGAAATCATCAATCCGCACGGGCTTTCCCATGCAACCGACCACGTCGAAGAAGACTAAGTCCCACGAGCAAATCCAAACCATTCGATTTGCTTGCGGTGACAAAGCTGCAAGCCGTGCTCCTGAGACCACGGCTTAAGCCACTCGGTAATTGCCTCCAGCTGTGCCTGTTCGATCCCTTGCGGCATCACGTAGACGCGATCTCGCAAAATGCTGGGAAATCTTCCCAGGTAGGTAAGCACCTCGTCGCAGTCTTCCCGCTTATCGATCACGAACTTGAACTGATACGGAAACTCGTCAATCAGTCGCTGAATGACCTCAGGCTGGTCCCTTGTCTGATCATGCCGCTTGTGCCAACGCGGGTAGTCCTCGGCACTAGGGGTCGAGTTGGAAAGCTTGGGACTGATCGACATCAGGTCGCATGGCAAGGGAAGATGAAGCGTCCCGGCCGTTTCAATCGTGATGTGTCGGCCTGAGCGCCGGATTCCCTCGCACAGCGGAATCATTTCAGCGAACAACATCGGCTCGCCGCCAGTGAGCACGACCTTGTCGACTTCCAGCAGTTCGATCCGGCCCAAGATCTCGGCGACCGACAGATCTTCCCCTTCCGGGTTCCAGGACGCATGCGGCGTATCGCAAAACCAGCAGCGCAAGTTGCAACCACTGGCTCGGACGAACGTACTGGGCTCGCCGGTCAGAAGGCCTTCGCCCTGAATCGATGGATAAATTTCAGCTATTCGCACGCTGGCAATACCGGTCGTGGAAAGGTTTGTCGCTTTAAACGCGAGAAACCGTTCTCAGGAAGTGACATTCGGGTGCCCCGTTCTCTACGCTGAATACCAACGCAGTCGGGGGAATCCTTCAGAATACCCGCCAAGACGGACCTCGTGTGGGGCAAGTTCGGCAGACCGCAGGGGAAATTGCCCAAATATCCGCCAAAAGCCGGGTCTAGTCAGGCAGCTGCTTTGCCTCCAAAATAGCAGTTTACCAGTCAATGAGGAGAATCGGACCGTGTCAGAAGAGAATCGCGGACTTCTCGAAACCTTCGAGAATCAGCACCCCAACCGAGATTACGAGATCGAAATCAGTGTGCCTGAGTTCACTTCGGTCTGTCCGAAAACCGGCCAGCCTGACTTCGGCACGATTCATATCACGTACATTCCCGAAACGCTGTGCGTGGAACTGAAGAGCCTGAAGATGTACATGCAGGCCTACCGCAATCAGGGCATCTTCTACGAAAACGTGACCAACGTCATCCTGAATGATTTGGTCGAATGCCTGAAGCCGCGCTGGATGCAGGTCCGAGCCGAGTTCACGCCCCGCGGCGGCATCAGTTCGACGATCACCGTCGAGCACTACAGCGAAACCCCACCAGATGAACTGACGGTGATCTAAGGTTCGCCATCGAATGGGTCAGGCCGCGATGGTGGCCTCAAGCGGCCTGACTTCGCGGCTGAGCCGGCGGTAACTCCAAATCCTGCTGGATCTCTTGCAGCATCGTATCCAAGCAGCGTTGGCTCATTCCCCAATCGAACGCTTGACCGGGGATATCGGTCGCGACCGTGACCACGCAGCCGTCGTCTTGTCGCGTCAGCTTGACGGTCAGAACCCCTTTCATCGCCCAGATGCTCGACGGCAACTCTGCCTGGATCGTGCATCCATCTGCCTCTTGCTCGACCCGCTGCACCGGCTGCTGATTCTTGGCCAGGCTGCACAGTACGCGTGCCATCGCTCGGCCGATGGGCAAGTCCAGAACGGCCGATCGCTGCTTGCCGGTTCGCACGCCAAGCGAAGCCCACATCGGTTGGGCGATCGATGCAACCGCCGAGTACGAGATGCCGATGGGCACTACCTTGTCGGCAATCTCCAGGATTGCTTCCGCTGAGAGACAAGGACGTGCTTGCGCTGCATGGCTGGCAATGGCAGTACGCACCTCAGGATGCTGGGCAATGCGTTCGTAGTTGGCATCTTCGTCCCAAGATTGGATCGTGGGAACCAGACCTTCCGAAGCGACCTCGTCGGCTTGTTGCAGTCGACATCCACACTGAAAACAGAAGTTGCCGCCTGCTTTGACGCCACAGTTCGAGCAATACACCGGTAGCTCCTTTTCTCGTCGGTACTTTCTCGCCTTCTCTTTTCATCGGAAAGAAGGAGAGCGGGTCACGAGAAAAGTTTGCCATCACTGCTGGCCATTCCGTGATCACTTCGCCGTGAACGTCTCCTGGTACAGCGGTTTGCCAGCCACATCGTAGTAGCGAAACGTCAGCGTGGGCTTGCCATCCTGGTGTTCGACGAAGCCACCCAGGAATCCGCCGGTGACGTTCAGGTAGTGATGCTCAGCACGAACCTCATCATTCGTCCACCCGCCGGCGTGCTCGTCGGAAGCAGGTCCACACGAAAACTCGCGGATGCCGGTCTCCAGATCTTCGGAAGCGAATTGCCAGTGACGATCACCGCACACGATGAACATGTTGTCCTGCTGAGCGATGAAGTTGCGGACGATGTCCCCTTCGTGCTTCCAGTTGATGTTAGAGTGGTTGTCAAACTTGTTATCACGGTCAGGCCCGACAATGGGTGTCGGCGACATCAGAATCTTGAATGTCGCGTCCGACTCAGAGACCGACTTCTTAAACCAGGCCATCTGCTCAGGTCCCCAAATCGTCTTGTTGGGGCCATCCGGATCCTTATTGTTCGAGCGGAACTCACGACCTTCGACTAACCAGATCTGCAAATCCTTCCCCCAACGACGCGTGCGATAGGGAAGCTCGCTCATCGGCAGTTGTTCTCGGAACAGCTGCTTCCCGTGCTCGAAGGTGAACGTCCCCATGAAAACCGATTCCATCTGCGGATAGCAATCGTCCATCCACGTATCGTGGTCGTCTTTCATGTAGTAGCATGGCACCACTTGGTGAAAATGGCGGATAAACGGCAGGCTGAACATGCGATGGAAATGCCAGCGGGCCAGGTCCAGGCTCTTTCCCATCCGGTCGAAGTAGACGAAGTCGCCGCATTGCACGAAGAAGTCGGGATGCAGTTTCTCCATCTCGCGATAGATCTTGAAGCCACCTTCGCGACTGTCCTGGTGGATGTAGGCCTGACACGTGGAAACGACAAAGGAGATCGGCTCGGCATCGGTGGCCGCTGGTGCCGTTCCGAAGTCTCCGGACAACGTTGCTCCGTTATGGCCATCTTCCAGACGCGATTCGACAAGTACCTGGTAACGCGTACCTGGCGTCAGATCCTTCAAACGAAACGAATGGGTATAGTCCTGTTCCTTTTCCACGGTCACCCACTCGGTCTCTTGCCACTGGTCGCTACCCTTAGCCAGGTATCGCACGCGAACTTGGCCGGGGGCACCTGGCACGGCACCGTCGACTGTTTCCGGTGACTCTCCTTCCGGATACTTGGGGACTGGCGTGTAAACGGTGTCTTTGTTGGCGACGCTATTGTCGACGTTCTCGACGATCCAGTCTTCGCGTCCATCGTCCGGCTTAAGCAGCAACTTGCCGGTCTTGGAATTGCGGTAATAGATGAGTGGCTCAATGCCAGGTCGATCGATGCGATCTTCGTTCTTGGTCAAGCGCGTCCAGACCACCGCAGTCGTGGCTGAGACTTCGCCGACCTTGAATCCATTGGCCTGCCACGGTCCAGCGTTGGCAACCGCTGCACTGCCCCAAACCATCCACGCAACCATCGCAACTATTCGCAGGCTTCCCACTTCGTTCTCCACTGACCAGAACAAGAAAGAGATTTGGCATGATGAGAGCGTCATACTTTCGTTGCCGCTCACGGGATCGATCCCTCAACCTAATTCACGGAACCTGCCGGTTCAACTTGGCGGGTACGTTCTCAATACGTTTTCCCCAGGCCGGCTGCCTTCCAATCGTAGAACAATTTCCGACATGGATCGCGAAGTAGATTCGGCACCAGGATCGTCGTTCCACCCCCAGCGGCGATCACCTTTTCTGCCGAAAGATCCAACTCGCGGAAACCAGCTGCTTCGGCGTCGGCGATTGTCGCCCCGAAGTAAACCTTCTCGACACGAGCCCAATGCAGCGCCGCTGCGCACATAGGACAAGGCTCGCAGGTTGTCGCCACGATCGCCCCTTCCAGCAAAGGACTACCTGTCTGATGACAGGCCTCTCGCAGGGCGTTGATCTCGGCGTGGGCGGTGATATCGATCGTTTGCCAAACCGTGTTGTGCTCGGCGGCAATGACCTGACCGTCCAACTCAATGGCACAACCAAACGGCGTCTGGCCCAGAGCAATGCCTTCCTGGCATTTCTCAATCGCCAATTGCATCAAAGATTCCGGCGTCATGGGGCTGTCTTCTCAGAAATGGGTGCTTGGGGGCACTTCAGTTGTAACAGAACGGACCGGCGAATCGGAAGAATATTTAGCCACAGAGATCACAGAGGCCACGGAGAGAAGAGATGCGAGGGAGTAACCACGGATTACACGAATTGGCACGGATGGGAGTTACTGAGTCGACTTCGTCGACGATTTATATCTGTGTTCATCCGTGTAATCCGTGGTTTGTCTCTTCTTCTCTCCGTGGCCTCTGTGATCTCTGTGGCAAACCCCTCTTTCCGCGGGGCACTTGCTATGCCGTGCCCTGGCATTCACAATACCACTTCCCGTGCATGAACCTTAATGCACTAGAGAATTGTTACGTGACACGAGCTGGAATGACGACATGACCACGTCCCAAGTGATTTTGACCGGTTTTGCTGACGAATCTGCCAATCAGAAGACGGCTGAACAGCAGTTTAGCGCCTTCGCTGCGTTGGGGCTGGAATACTACAGCATTCGCTTCATCGACGTCGGCAACGGCATTAAGAATGTCATGGAGCTGACCAAGGCAGAAATTGCCAAGCTGCGAACCTTGGAAGGTGAGTACGGCCTGAACGTTTCGTCCCTGGGCTCGCCCATTGGTAAGGTCAAGTTGCTCAACGAAGAAGACGGTACCAAAAACCGCTTCGTGCCCTTCAAGAAGTACCTCGACAAAGAGGTCAACAAGGCGTGCGAATTGGCTCACGCATTCGAGACCAAGCTGATCCGCGGCTTCTCCTTCTATCACCCCAAGGGAACCGATCCGAAAGATCACATCTCCCAGGCAGTCGACCAACTCGGACAAATCGCCGAAGCTTGTCACCGTAGCGATCTTACCTTCGGCCTGGAAGTCGAAGCCAACCTGATCGGTCAGAATGGCGACATCCTCGCCGAGATTCACAAGAAGGTGAATCACCCGGCCATGATGCTGATCTTCGACGCCGGTAACCTCGTCTGCCAAGGTTACACGCCGGATGAAGTTTACGACCAGTACGTGGCCATGAAGCCAGGCATGGGCTGGATGCACGTCAAAGACTACAAGATCACCAAACCTGTCGGCGAAAAGGGTCACATCGACGAAGACGCTTTGAAGAACTTCGTTCCATCCGACCTGGGCGATAGTGCTTACGAACGCATCATGCGTGACTTTGCCTTGTCGATTCCGAAGCTGGAAAAGAAGCTGAAAAAGCGCGGCATCCCAGGCGTCTTCTGCGACCTGGAACCCCACGTCAAAGGTGGCGGTCAGTTCGGTGGCTTCAGTGGTCCCGATGGCTTCGGCGTTGCCCTGCGTGGCTTCTGCCGCGTCCTCGATTTCGCCGGCGTTGGCTATCACCTCCGCGACTTCGACGACATCATCGCGGCTCGCGGTTTTTAATGCGCGATGACTCGCGAAGTGTGATAGAAAATTATTTAGCAGGTTCTTTGGGAGCCTGCTTTTTTTGTCTTGGGATGTGAAAGCTTATGTCTCGCGAGCGAATTACGATCGGCGGTTGTCCTAAGTGCGGCTCGGAACTTTTGACGTGCCAACAGAATCACTTTCAGAACGATGAGCTCGAAATCTTCTCTTGGGAACACAAGTGCCCTGATTGCGGCTTCCGCCAAACCGAAGCCTTCCGGAGCGATGACGAGGACGAAGAATTCGATCCTGCCGCTGCGGCATCTTGCCCGTTCTGTGGGCGTACCGTGGAGTCCGCCGAATAACGCTTAGTTCTTCATCGTTCGATGCAAGAGCCAACCGCCGATGGTGATGACCACCACGTTTCCCAGCCAGACCATCGCGGCCGGCCACTGGCCATCTTTGGCTCGATCGACCCCCAGGGCCATCAACGGGTAGTAGAGCAGTAGCACCGGCAAAAAGGCGGCGAAGAAGCTGGTGATGAAATCGTTACTGCGTTGGCGAATCGCCAGCGGAATGCCCAACAGCGCAAAGCACAAGCAACTGAAACCATTGGCCCAGCGGCGATGCGGTTCGGTCTTCAGGCGGCTGATTTGAATCTTCGACCACTGCTGCTCGTTGGTCCAATACAACCACGAAGGATCATCGAACGAAGGGGATTGTCCCGTCACCAGGCACGCCGCACCTTTGGCGGCCAGGACCTGCGAAACCTGGTGGTGGTAATTTCTCATCTTGGCTTGCCACGCCGGAATACGCCGCATCGGTTGGTGCGAAGCATCGCGAATCCCCTCGACCGCAGTAGGATCTTCCAGTGGAATCGAAGTGACGAAACTACCGGGATGCTCGAACAGCTGACCTTCAGGCCCGGTCGAATGAATCCGGCTATCGGTCAGCGTCACGATCACACGCTTATGCTCCGGGTCGGATTTCAGCTGCGCGGTGGCCGCCGAAATCGTGACGATTCCTTGATTGCCTGACTGGGTCATGGTGATCTCAGGACGAATCAACAGATCTCCATCGACGTCCTTCACCAGGATCGAAAACTTATCGCTGTAGAACGACTTCTTTGTTCGCAGCACGCTATAGGCAATGTCATCGATCGACTGCATCACGACGTGCCGCAGTCCCATATGCCCCCACGAAACGGCCACGTCATTCAGCCACACGCAGACCAGGGAAAGGATCAGTGCCAGGATCAGGCCTGGGGCAATCAGCGACATGGGCGAGACGCCGGCCGCTTTGATCGCGGTCAGTTCGTTGCTAGCACTGACGCGTCCGTACACATTGCAGACGGCGAACAGGATAGTGCCGGGAATGGCAAAGCGAAGGGCATTGGGAAGCAGGTACGGAATCGCCTTCAACAGGGGGAGGAATCCGAGACCTTCTTTGATCACTTGCTGTCCGAGCCCAATAAACAGCAGGAGCCCCGTCAGCGAGATGAGCGCGAGAAGGAAGACCTTCACCAGCTCTTCGACGATATATCGTTGTAATATGCGCATCGCGATCGAAATCCATTTCGATCCGGTCCCAGCACCGTGCCAAGAAAAGAATCGGCACGTACTGTAGCAACTATGAGAATCTGGGAAAACGACAATCAGGCGAGATCGACGCGGGAATCATCTTCCAAGGGGTTTTTCGCCCCTTTCTGACCACGGATCTGCGACATGAGCGAGCCGATGGCCAAAAGAAAGTGCTTGGCAGCCCCGTAATACTGCCCCTTCTTCATCTCGCTTTCGGCTCGTTCCCCCATCTGCCGGACGCTGTCCCATTCGATAGTCCAGTTATTCGACTCGGCCGCATCCGAGAGTTCGTCGTACAGAATCTTAAGGTTCAAAGCCGTGTTGGAATCGGCATGACAGGGGACATCTGAGTAAGGCCCTTTGCCGAAGCGAAACTTCTTTTTCACCTGCACCGGAACCAGTTCGCCGGTGAACTTATAGACAAACGCCATGATGGTCGCCACGAAGGCCACCAATACGCCAGCTAGTGCATAAGGAATTTGCTCAAGGTAATAAGCCATCCCGGCAGCGACCAGCAGCAATCCGATCCCCAACCAAAGCGTCAGAGGAATCCGACGGACCTGTCGTTCAACCGTCGGAGGCGGCAGGTCCTCTTCTTCGATCAGTGGGTCTGACTTGCACGGATCCTTGGTCATCTTCTCGTCGGTGACGCGAGCCACGATCACGGTGATGTTGTCCGGGCCACCACGCAGGTTGGCCAGGTCGATCATCAACTGGGCCGCTTTCGCTGGATCGAGCGAATGCAGGATCAGGGCAATCTCTTCGTCGGTCACCGGACCAGACGCCCCGTCGCTGCACATCATGAACGTGTCGCCAACTTCCAGCGGAAACGCGCCTTCCAGGTCGACTTCGACCTCGGCCGAGGGACCTAGCGAGCGGGTAATCACGTTCTTAGGAATCGCGGCGTAGACGTCGGAAGAATAGTCTTTCCCGGCGGTGGCGGCCTTGATTTCCCAGGCCATGCTGTGATCGAACGTCATCTGTTCGAGCTTGTCGCCGCGAAGCCGATAGATGCGGCTATCTCCGACGTGTCCCATCACCGCGCCTTGCGGCAGCAGCAACAGACAGCTGCACGTTGTTCCCATTTTGTGGAACGCGGCATTCGATTCACCCCGGCGATTGATGATGGTGTTGGCTTCCTCGATCGCCGAGGTTAGTGCCATCGCAGGGCGTTTGCCGATGTATTTCTTATAGAGGTGCCGGACCTGCTCGACGGCGATCTCGCTGGCCAATTCCCCAGCGGCGTGAGCTCCCATGCCGTCGGCAACGATGAACAAGTGCCCACGAGCCTGCCAGTCTTCCCATGTCTGAGCGATGGCCACACCAAAGTGGTCCTGATTGTTGGAACGTCGCATCCCAATGTCGCTCATTGCGGCGACTTGGAGACATCCGGCCCAATCATGCTTTTCATTCTGGGGCATACCAGCAGAAACCTACGCGATCCTCTTCTTGCAAGGTCAATCCAATCGCCGCTAGATCGAGATATCGACCTGCGTCGTGCCCTGCATCCCTTATTCAATCATGGGCCCCTACAGAGCCCCAAAGTTATATCAACAAAGTTTATTGGAAGCCTTCGATAATAAACGGCGTCGCTAGCTAGGGCAACTCGCCCGAAACGGACTGGTTACGAAATGTTCTCTTCACAAAACACCGAAAACCAACCTCGCTAGTGGACCATAAAAACTCGAAAAAACGCCTTTCTATCGCGAATACCTCCAGTTTTTCGAGGGTGCCAGCACGGCTGGGAAAACTATCTAGCCATGACTTGGCCAGATCGCTATACTCCCGCCCCACGTCTCCCCAGATTTCAGGATAGCTCATGGGGCTTTTTTTCACACAAAAATCGACCGTTTTTCATCACATTAGTGTGCTGGCACTGCTGGTCACCCTTTTGATGAGTCTGGGTTGCGTGCGCAGACGCTTCACCGTGCGGACCAATCCGCCGGGTGCCGTGCTGTATGTCGATAACCAGGAAATCGGCGTCACGCCGGTCGCCACCGGTTACACCTACTATGGCACACGTGAAATCCGCCTGGAAAAAGACGGATACGAACCGGTCGTCAAACTGCATACATTTCGGACACCTTGGTACCAGTACCCAGGCCTCGACTTCGTGAGCGAGAACGTCATTCCGTGGGAAATCCGCGATCAGCGAGAACTCGATTTCGAGATGGTTCCGCTACGGATCGTTCCGCCGGAAGAACTGCGAGCTAGAGCCGAACAGCTGCGGGCGAATGCCCATGCCGGCTTCACGACACCGATCGTGCCCCCCCAGCAGCAGATCGTCCCTTCAACGGTTGTTCCTCCGTCGGCCCAGCAGCGCGTTCCTTACTGGGACCCGGCCACGCTTCCTCCGCCGGCCGAACAAGTTCCGATGCCTGCCCCAGGCATGAATAGCCTGCCCTCGGGTGGCTATGAATTACCGCCACTGCCTTCGAGCGGTTAACCCGCTTCGGCATTTCTCATGTCCCATCTCCCGCGCAGAGAGAGGGCTAGGCTGAGGGCTTCCTGAGCGACCTTTATTCCACATCCTCAGACAGAGTTCTATTCCGATCGGAACCTCGATCGCGCCCTCGCTTCATTGCCAGCGGGATTCCCCCTCACCCTAACCCTCTCCCCCGCAGACGGTGGAGAGGGGACAAGAGCGCGAAGCGCGGTCGTTGCGAATTAATCGCACATCATCGGGCCACTTACTTGATCCCAGACTGAGTCCGGTCCCGCAGACCCTTTACACCAATACGGCCTGGGTCGCGGGCGATCTTGTCGGCAAACACCCGGGCATCTTCCACAATCGGACGTAGTCGCAAGGTCAGCTCGCGAATGTTCGAGGCGGCATCATTCAGATTCTGATACAGATGCGGATCATTGATCAGTTGTCCCAGCGTTCCGTCCGATTCGTTGATCTTACGGCCGAACTGAGCCAACTGGGCGACCAGGATGTTCAGGTTCTCGGTGCTGTTTTCCAGGTTGGCAACCAGCTGCTCGCCCCGTTCACCCAGTGGTTCGGTGAAGCCTTCTAGGTTTTCCAGGTTGCGGTCCGCTCGACCGGCGACGGTACGTAGTTCGTCAATCAACTTCCGTGATTCGGTAATCGTCTCAGGCAAGCCGTTGAGGGCCTGCTTCAATTGCTCGTTAAGCTGCTCATCGCCGACCAGGTTCTGGACGGAAGCCAATGCCGTGTCGAATCGATCGAGCGCCGTTTCCGTTTTCGACATGATGCGACTCACACCATCTCCATTCTCTTCGAGCAGTTTGTTCGCGTTCTCGGCAAACTGACCGACGTTATTGCCGGCTCGTTCGATCGTCGTCAGAGCCGAGACCATTGAGCCTTCCAGCTTGACCAGCACGTCCAGTGGATTGGATTGGACCAAGCCCTTGATCTTTGCTCCGTCAGGCAGCGGTTGATTGGGGAGCCCTGGCATATCGGTCGGGACGAATTCCAGCGCAGCATCACCCAGCAGCGATTCGGATACGATCCGCACCACTTCGTTCTGGTGCGGCATGTTTTCCTTTTCAACCTTGAGCGTCACGAGAACCGTTCGGTCGTCCTGCAACTTCACATTGCTGACGCGGCCAATCAAGATACCGCTGGTTCGCACAGGCGTATCAATCGTGACGCCAGGGGCAGTCTCGAAGACAACGTAGACCGTCTCTTTTCTCGAGAGAAACTGCGGCTGTTCGCCCAGCAAGAAAAACAGGATGCCCGTTAGCAGCACGGCCACTAACATGACAAAACCAACACGGAATTGTAGTACACGGTCGTCCATGACCTTGCTCCTTCGGGCTAATCGCCGATGAAGGCTCCTAGTTCTTCGATGCGCTGACCTGCCTCGCCGCGGACAAACTGCGTCACACGCGGGTCGGGGCAATCTTCGACCTCTTCCGGTCGCCCGTCATATAAGATCTGCGGCTCCGCTTCGTTCAGTCGAGGGGCCGGGTACATCATGATCATCCGATCGGCCACCTTCTGGGCCGTTCGCATGTCATGCGTGACCACGATACTGGTCACGGGGTACTTACTGCGCGTCCGCAGAATAAGTTCATTGATCACGTCACTCATGATCGGATCGAGACCAGTGGTAGGCTCGTCGTACAGCACGACATCAGGCTTCAACACCAGGGCCCGGGCCAGGCCGACTCGCTTCCGCATCCCACCTGAGAGCTCGGCCGGCTTCTTCCACACCACCGACTCCGGCAAACCGACTTCCTTCAGATGCTGAAAGACGATGTCACGGATCTCCGACAGTGGCTTGTTCGTATGCTGCTTCAGAGGAAACGCGACGTTTTGCCCGATGGTCATACTGTCGAACAAGGCCGCATTCTGAAAGACAAACCCAAAACGAATCCGCTGCTTGGTGAGCTGTTTGTCGTTTAAGCGGTGAATGTTTTGGCCGTCGAAGATAACCTCGCCATGGGTTGGATTGACCAGGCCGATCAGCGACTTCAAGAGGACCGTCTTGCCGCAACCACTTTCGCCAATCAAGGCCAACGTTTCCCCGCGAGGGATACTCAGGCCGATGTCGCGCAGAATGGTCTGACCGTCGAACTGGACAAGCAAGTTGTCGACTTCGATCAACGGTTGGGCATCGTCAGCTTCAAGCCGGGCATGCATCATCTAACCACCTCCGATCGAAACGATAGCATCCGGCCAAAGCGCCATGTAGACGCGTTCCAGCCCAATATTCAGGACCAGGTCGATGATCAGGATCATGACAAACGAGTACACGAACGCATTCGTCGCCGCTTTACCAACCCCTTCGGCACCTGCGGTGCAGTAGAAGCCTTGATGGCAACTGACCAGGGCAATCACGCCGCCGAAAAAGACACTCTTGAACAGCCCGCAGAAAATATCCCACGAGCCCACAAAGACCTGTGAATTATACAGGTAAAAGTGCTTGTCGATGCCAATGATAATGACGCTATAGAAATAGCCACCCACGAACCCCATAAAGTCGGCCATCACCGTGAGGGCGGGAATGAGCAAAAGCATCGCCAACACGCGGGGCACCACCAGGTAGTGAATCGGGTTGGCCCCCATCGAGGTCAACGCGTCGATCTGCTCGGTGACTCGCATCGTTCCCAGTTCGGCAGCCATGGCACTACCGACTCGGCCTGCCAACATGGTGGCGGCCAACACGGGTCCCAGTTCGCGTACCAACGACATATTAATGACAGCCCCAAGCCGGGTTTCCAGACCCAGCTCGCGAAACTGATAGTAGCTCTGAACGGCTAGTACCATCCCGATGAACGTACCGGTCAAAGCAACCACCGGAAGGCTCATCACCCCTACCTGATAAAAGCTGGGCAGCAGCGTTTCTCGTTTGGGCAGTCGACCAAACGTCCAGACAATGGTTCGCCAGGCAAAGAGAGTCAGTTCGCCAATGGCCACAACACAATCGATAGCCACGGCACCCCAGTCGGCCAGCCAATTAAAGAGGGCCAATTGGATTGCGGCCAGCATCGAGTCAGGCTCGTGCTGCTGATCGCCGTTCGAGTTTTCAGCCGTCCCTGTGGCCAAAGTGCTTTTCTTTCCGTGCTAGCATTCTTCTCACGATAGCGCTATGCCGCTTCGTCTCTCTCATCATCGACGAAACCCACCCTGCGGCTTCAGTAAGTTGTAACGATTAGAGAAACTATTCGCACACTTATTAGCCATGCCCGCTAGCAAGAAACAAGCGTGCGTCTAAGGCTGAACAATTTACCGCAATCCGCGGGAATGCTATTATCAAGCGCAGACGGTCCGTCGATTATTTTCCGACGAATCCCACCTCAATTCACGTCGCGAGGGATATCAGTTCGCGGCGTCCCCTTCTCCCCTACAACACGAGGCCGCAGATCCACCAGGAGCGGCAATCAACCATGATGGCAACCTTACGGGCCATTGTTTCGATTCCCTTAGGTGTCGTTGTCGGCATGGCCATGATGGTCTTGCTGTTGACCCCCTGTTTTCTCATGTACCCGCTCCCGTCGGGAATTGACGTCAACGATCCAAACGATGCCGAAGCATTCGGCCGACATATCGCTTCCCTGCCCTTCACCGCATTCGCTTTGGTTTGGCTGGCCCACGCAGGCGGTTCGCTCAGTGGAGCGGCATTTGGCCGCTTGATTGAAGGGGGAAAAGTCTGGCGAGAATCGCTCGCCATCGGAGGTCTCTTCACGGCGATGGGAATCGTCAATGCCATTTCCATGGCATTCCCTTTCTGGTTCGTCGCCATCGATCTGGCGCTTTACCTGCCGGCGGCTATCCTCGGCGGCTGGGGCTCGGATCAACTGCTACAGAATCGTGAAGTCGCCAGCAGCAAATCAGCGGGCACTCACCGCGCATAAAAAAAGACCGAAGCCAATAAATTGGCTTCGGCCCTCCCATTCATCACTAACCGCGTTACGGCATGATGACCTTATCGATCACGTGAATCACTCCATTCGACGTGACGATGTCTGCCTTGACGACCTTTGCTTCATCGATCATGACCGCACCATCCTTTACCTGGATGTCGATCGTCGAACCTTCAACTGTCTTTGCTTCCGACAGCTTCATCGCATCCTTCGCCATCACCTTGCCGGGCACGACATGGTAGGTCAGGATCTTGACGAGCTTTTCTTTATTCTCTGGCTTCAGCAGAGTTTGAACGGTTCCTTCTGGCAGAGCTGCGAAAGCTTCATCCGTTGGAGCGAAGACAGTAAATGGACCTTTACTCTTCAGTACCTCAACCAAATCGGCTTCGGTAACGGCAGTAACAAGCGTTTTAAACGATCCCGCATCGACTGCGGTGTCGACAATGTCTTTGGAGGTCGGTACCTTTTTCGCTTCGTCTGCAGCACATTCGCTGGCGAACGTCGTCGAAGCAATCAACGCGAGGGAGCAAAGAGTGGCGAGAGCAATCTTGGGGAAAGCCATTGCAATTAACCTTTTGGATACAAATGGGAATTCAATTTCGGCAAATCCCGAAGCAAGGCGACTTCGCATCAATGCATCAGTCAACGCACTTAACTACCGGGAACACATGGACGAGATCTCGTGTTCTCGGTCTCTTACCGTGAGGAGCGCGTACGAATTAACGAAAGAATTTCGAAGAGCGTAAAAGTTAAACCGATCGGCCTAGATCGATACTTCGTCAAATGCCACTTCGTCCCCCATCTTGGGACGGAAGATCATCGTGATCTCGTTGCCGACTTCATTGAATCGGACTTCGTCCATGAAGGTACGAATCAGAAAGAGCCCTCGCCCGCTGGGCCGAGTCAGTTGCATCGGGTCCGCCGGATCGAACTCCTGGTGGTTCACGTTGAACCCAACTCCATGATCACGAACGATAAAGCAGACTTCTTCGCGACGACAAGTCAGCGTGAAATGTACGGTTCGATCGCGGTAGGGATCGATCTGCAGGCGACGCTCGGCCTCGGCATAGAACTTCTCAGGATCTGCCGCCCACAAATCCGAATCCATCTGCAAATTACCGTGGAACATGGCATTCCGCAGGGCTTCGTCCAAGGCCACGCCCAGCCGCACTAGTTCGTTTTCCGGTACGCTGCGAAACTTCTGTAGATAGTTCTGAACGTGCCCGGTCACGGCTCCAATCAGGCTCGCATCGTTGGCCAAGGTAAAGTGCGAGGTCGTTTCGTGCCAACAATCATCGAAGCGTTTGGCCACCCGCTCGTGGTGGGCCGAAGCCAAGACGTTGATCAGTGTCGAAGCAAGTTTCTGGATGAGATCCTTCTTGGGAACGTAGCTCGCGGCCCCCTGCCGCAATGCCTCGGCGGCGATCTCTTCACTTCCATGCGCGGTCATCAAGATGGCCGGAATGAACGGGTAGTCGTAACGCATCGCTTTGACCAGCTCTAACCCGTCCATGCCTGGCATCCGCAGGTCGGTCAGGACAATGTCAGGGTCTTCGGCAGCAATCATCTCGAGCGCTTCTTCACCACTCTCAGCGAAATGAATGGTCAGATTGCCGGCGTTGTTCTTCTGGAGAACACCACCCACCAGCGCACGATCAACGGCCGTGTCGTCTACGACAAGGATGGTGATTTCTTCGTACCCGGAGACAAAGATTCCACCACTCCGAGGATGAGCATTTTCCGAAATTTGAGTCGTCTCCACGGGCAGCCTTCACACGACTTCTTCACGACGATTGAACACGGCTCTAGCCGTAATCTCCTATTAAGCTCCTTAAGCTATCGCTCGGCGATGGATACCGTGTTCAGAGTTTGTAAAGATCCGATGAAGCCCGGGGGCGGCTCCATCGTTAGTCTTCATGCGCATCTGGCGAATACGAGGCGATCGCGTCGGCTTCGATCTTCTTGATCCAAGCGGACTTACAGTCCGAATAGCGGTGGGAGTCGCTTGGATGCTGCCGTTGGCACACTTGCTTCATCTGCTGGTACTGCAAGGCCAGGTCCAGATGTTTGCGCAGATAGTCCCGGAAGGCGAGATGCCGGACGATTTCGGGCGACCCTTCTTCGTAGCAGTGCAGCTGAACGAGACGCACGGACGTTTCCGGATCATCCAAGGTGCAGTATCGCCGCCCGGCCAGGCCTAGCTCACCCCACCACTGAAAGCCGAGTGATTCCAACTCGGTTCGACTTTGGTCAAGTTGCCCAAGATTTCCGACGACGGGAATCAAATCGATCACTGGCTTCGCGCAGATCCCGGCAATGGCTGTGGAGCCAATATGATGCACGGTAATCAGAAGCGGCCCTAGCATATCGGCCAGTCGGCGCGACTGCTGGGCCGCGAGCTCTGCCCACGCAGGATCGTGGGGAACCAATTCGACCTTGATCGGTGGGGGCATAGGAAATCGTCAACGCTACTCTTGGATCATGGGCCATTCACGATCCAAGAGACCGCTGCGGCAGTTTACTTCTTCCCTTTTTTCTTCTTCTTTTCGGGTTTGGGCAAGACGTCTGACGAAGTGGCCCAATCCCGCCACTGCTTCCGCATTTGCTCGGCTTTCTGCGGATTGCTTTCGGCCAGGTTGACTTGCTCGGTGCGATCTTTGCTCAGATCGTACAGTTCCCAGCCACCTCCCAGCCCCTGGCGGACCAGCTTGTCGTTGCCCACTCGGATGGCCGCGTTTCCTTCATGCTCCCAGAAGATGGCCCGCTCCGGAAAGCTTCCTTCGCCAGTTAACAACGGCTTTAAGCTTTGCCCTGGCATCGGCGTGATTTCGCGATCGCCGATGCTCTCTGGATACTTGCCCCCGGCCAGATCGACACAGGTAGTCATGATGTCGATCACATGCGTTGGCGTATCGATCCACTCCGACGACTGGGCTACCGTGGCAGGAATCCCCTTCGGCCAATGCGCGATCAGCGGAGTCGCGATGCCCCCTTCGTGGTTGTAATGCTTGTAAAGCCTGAACGGCGTGTTGTTCAAATGCGCCCAGCAGCGACCGATGAAAACATTCGAGTGAGGATCGCCAGGCGAGTCGCCATCATAACGACCGTTAACACCAGCTTCGGCATTCCCACCGTTGTCGGAAAGGAACAGGATCAACGTGTTATCGAGTTCACCTCGCTCTTTCAATGCAGCCGTCAAGTCGCCGATGCTCTTATCGATCTCGACGATCATCGCCGCATAGATGGCCATCATGTCGTCGTAGCGAGTCTTTTGTTCTTGCGACAGGCTGTCCCAAGCCGGCACCGGATCGGGGCGAGATTCCAACTGCCATTTTTTGTCGATCAAGCCAGCCTCAAGCTGTCGGGCATATCGTTCTTCCCGCAGTTTGTCCCAGCCTTGCATGTACTTGCCACGAAACTTAGCGATCGTTTCTTCCGGAGCCATGCACGGAAAGTGGGGAGCCACATGAGCAAGGTAAAGAAAGAACGGCTTGTCCTGTTCGATCGCTTCATCAATGAAACGCACCCCTTGCCGCGTCCATAAATCAGTGCCGTACCAAGGCGGATCGAACTGCGGGTCATCGCGCGAGACCTCTTCGCCATTCAGGTACATCTTGGTGCCACCCTTCGACCCGGTCTGGTTCGAGAAGTGCAAACCACCGGCCGGCAGGTTCAAGCTACGATCGAAGCCTCGCTTCCAGGGAGTTGTACCGTGCTCGAAACCAACGTGCCACTTGCCGGTCATGGCCGTGAAGTAGCCGGCGTGCCGCAGCACTTCAGCGATCGTTACATAATCGTCCGACAACTGACCACGGTACCCAGGGGCTCCCTGATCGGCCGTCATCCAGCCAATGCCGGCCTGATGCGAATAGAGCCCGGTCAAAAGCGATGCCCGCGTAGGGCAGCAGCGACCGGTGTTATAGAACTGAGAGAAACAAACGCCATCTTTGGCCAACGCATCGAGGTTGGGCGTCGGGATCTCGCTGCCATAAGGGCCGATATCGGAAAAGCCCATGTCATCAACCATGATCAGAACGATATTCGGGCGATCATTGGCCAGCAGAGACGCAGGAGCCAGTAAAACCAAACTAAGGACGAGCAGTCGCAGCATGAGGAGACCTCGAGGGAAGCATGAGACGGGGGCGGCGGCGTCAACCGCGGCAAGGCAGCTTCGAAATTGACTCATAAGCGCGCGGGAATCAATGAGATTACGCGTAGAGCTGGTAAGAATTATTGTCGCGCGACGCGATCTTTTCTGGCCAATTCTTCAGTCTTCGTCCCAGTTTTTCATCATCCGGTGCAAGATATCGCACTCGTGATACTCTTCACCGTAGGCATGAAAGCCGTACTTCTCGTAGAAGCCAATCTTGTCGGCCTGGGCACTCATGAACACGTGCGGCTTTCCCTTGGCCTTGAGGTCCGCGAGCACAAACGCTAACAACCGCCCGCCGATGCCATGACCTCGCGCGGCCTTCAGCACAGCAAACCTGGAAAGCTTGGCCCCTTCCTCTTTATGAATCACCCGCGTCGTCGCGACCACGCTGCCATCTTTCACGAGCACATAGTGATCGGCCGTCAGGTCGTACTCGTCCAGCTCTTCTTCAGCCGGAACTCCTTGCTCGGTGACGAAGACTTCCCGTCGCACGTTAAACGCAAGGTTAGCAAGGTCGCTAAAGACAGGGACTTGGAGGATCGTTTCTTGGCTCATGACAAGTTCCTCATCGGCTCTGCGAACCTACCGAAAGTGCCTCTCGAAGTTCATGAACGACGGCAACCGGATCCTCCGCCTTCGCCACGCATCCCGAAACGGCCACGCGTCGAATGCCTGCCGCGGCGACTTTCGCTACATTGCCAAGATCGATCCCACCAATCGCGAAGCCTGGTAGCGTGATCTCGCTCGCGACTTCACGTAATAGCTCGACGCCGGGAAACGAATCGAACGTTTTCGTTCCGCTGGGAAAGGTCGGGCCAATGCCGATGTAGTCGGCTCCGTCACGGACCGCTTGCCGGGCTTGTTCAATGCTATGAGTCGAAACGCCCACCAGCTTGCCCACGCCCAGTACACTACGGGCCTGGCTGACGGTGAGCTCTTCCTGACCGACGTGCACGCCATCGGCACCGCTGACCTTGGCCAGGTCGGCTCGATCGTTGAGGATCATCTTGGTTCTCGTGCCGGCGGTCCGCTTACGCAAGACATCCGCTCGCGCTAAAAGCGTGCGGTCGTCCAGGTTCTTATCGCGCAATTGAATGACGTCGACTTCCGCTTCGACCAGCTTCGCCACAAAAGTGTCGAACAACTGTCCATCGGCGCGGCCATCGGTCAGCACGTAGATCGATACCTCGGAAAAGGCCTGACTGGCGGTGACCGTGGTCATCACCATCTTTTCCAGCGAATAGGTCAGGTAGCGTGCTCGCTCGAACGAGGCGGCCACTTCTCCGTCGACCAGCTTGGCATGTTCTTCCAAACTTCGCAGGGCTTGCTGCAGACGTTTGAAGTTGGCTGTCAAAAGATCCGCCCAGTCAGCCCGGGCATGTTCCAGCTTCCCCTGCACAGTCGTTCCGACATCGCCGAAGGTGTCTCGCGACGCAATCGCCTGCGACCGATCGAATCGCTGGAGGGTACTGTCCAATTGATGCCGAAGCGATTTCAGCTCGGTCGTGAGAAACGAATCGTTTTGACCGTAGCGGACGAAGTCTTCGATGACGCGTAGCCCTTCACTGGCCCGGTTGGCGGCGGCGTCGAGGGTGCGCCAAAGCGAAATGTCCATCGATGGCGGTAAGCCGCCACTGGCCAGATTGTCGGGGTCGGTCATGAACTTACTGATTATGCGGAACGATTGGCCCAGGCAATTGGTGCGTTTTCGGCCGGTTTTGTGGCTCGTGAAAAGATAATTCTTCACCGAATGATGGGCTAGTAACGATTGCGGGATGCTCCTAGTTTAGCTAACTGCAAGCACTCTGCCGACTTACCTTGCTCCCCCTGGTTTCTGAAGTTACAATTCCCCGGCGTTTCCTAGCGGATCCGGTGCTGAATTGCCAGCGACCTACCGCACATTACGGAATAGTAAGGATGCTATCAACGCCATGGATTACCTGCCTGTGGCCGGGGCTCAGCGAGCTTTGGGTACGCGGGCGCTGGACTGGACTGGTTTGGGCTCTAGGATTCACGCTACTACTCAATGTGGCGTTGGTTTCCAAAGGAGTTTGGCCAGAGCTAGGTAATGTCTGGGTTCGTAGCGGACTCTGGTATTTCGTCCTTGGCTTCTGGCTGATAAACGCAGGGTGGATGGGCTTCCGAATTGCCTCTGGCAGTTGGGATGCCATAGATGCCACCATCGACCAACTCTACCAAAGCGCCCAAACTGCCTATTTAAAAGGTCAATGGTACCAGGCCGAGGCAGTATTACTAAGGCTTCTACGGCGCGAGCCGGATGACGCGGAAGCGCTCCTACTATTAGCAACGCTCAAGCGACATACGAAGCAATTTGATGAAGCGCATCAGACGCTCGAAAAATTAGAGCGGCTTGATGCAAGCCGACGTTGGTGGTTTGAAATCCATCGCGAAAAGCAGCTTCTAGCCGATCGAGAAGAGGGGGAATCGGAAGCCCACGTCGAAGCATCCAAACCTTCGACAGAAAACTTGGGTGAACAAAACGCGGAGAGTGGCGAACCCAGCCTACCGGAAGCCGCGTAATTGTGAGACAACATAGAGTTGGAACGACAGTAGTTGATGCAGTCGCCAACTCGAAATGAGGACGGATGACCATGTACGAACGATTTACAGATCGTGCTCGCAAGGTGATGCAGCTGGCCAACCAAGAGGCCCAGCGGTTCAACCACGAATATATCGGCACCGAGCACATCCTTCTGGGCTTGATCAAAGAAGGTAGCGGCGTGGCGGCTAACGTCTTAAAGACGTTGGAAGTCGACCTGCGGAAGATTCGACTTGAAGTCGAAAAGCTAGTCCAGTCTGGTCCCGATATGGTGACCATGGGCAAGCTGCCGCAAACGCCCCGAGCCAAGAAAGTCATCGAGTATTCGATGGAAGAGGCTCGCAACTTGAACCATAACTACGTAGGCACCGAGCACATCCTGCTGGGTCTTCTGCGAGAACAAGAAGGCGTCGCCGCTCAGGTTCTGATGAACTTGGGTCTGAAGCTGGAAGACGTTCGCGAAGAAGTCCTCAACCTGCTGGGCCACGGAATGGAAGGCGACAGCAGCCGCGAAGGTCGTGGCGAGCCTGGCGGTGCTTCCGAAACCGGTGGCAACCCCGGCAAAGGCAGCAAGAGCAAGACGCCTGCTTTGGATAGCTTCGGTCGTGACCTGACCGAACTGGCCAAGCAAGGCAAGCTCGACCCGGTCATCGGTCGCCAACGCGAAATCGAACGAGCCATTCAGGTTCTCTGCCGACGTACCAAGAACAATCCGGTTCTGTTGGGTGAAGCAGGTGTCGGTAAGACGGCCATCGTCGAAGGTTTCGCCCAACGCGTGATCGACGGCGACGTGCCGGAACTGTTGGCCGAAAAACGAATCGTCGTGCTCGACTTGGCGATGATGGTCGCTGGTACCAAGTATCGCGGTCAGTTTGAAGAGCGGATCAAGGCCGTGATGAACGAAGTTCGTCGTGCCAAGAACACGATCCTCTTCATCGACGAACTTCACACCCTGGTGGGTGCAGGTGGTGCCGAAGGTGCCATCGATGCCGCCAACGTGTTGAAGCCGGCACTGGCTCGTGGCGAAATCCAATGTATTGGTGCGACCACCCTCGACGAGTACCGCAAGTACATCGAAAAGGACAGCGCCCTGGCTCGACGTTTCCAAGAGATTCAGGTCGATCCGGCCTCGAAGGACGAAACGGTCGAGATCCTCAAGGGTCTACGTGATCGCTACGAAGAACACCATAACGTTCAGATCACCGACGACGCCATCGTCGCGGCGGCTGAATTCTCGGATCGATATATCACCGGACGCTGCCTGCCTGACAAGGCGATCGACGTGATCGACGAAGCGGGTGCTCGCGTGCGGCTTCGCGTGATGACCCGTCCGCCGGATCTCAAGGAAATCGACGAAGAAGTCGAAACCTTGAACCGCAAGAAGGAACAGGCCGTCGCCGATCAAGACTTCGAGAAGGCAGCTTCCCTGCGTGATCAGGCCGACAAGCTGAAGAAGAAGAAGGAAGACATCGTCAAAGAATGGCAAGCCAAGAGCCGCCAGAAAGACGGTGTGGTCGACGAAGAAGTGATCGCCGAAGTCGTCAGCAAGATGACCGGTATTCCGCTGACTCGTATGTCGACCGAAGACAGCATGCGTCTGATGCAGATGGAAGACGTTCTGCACAAGAAGGTCATCAGCCAAGACGACGCCATCAAGGCGATCTCCAAGGCTGTTCGCCGTAGCCGTAGCGGCCTGAAGGATCCGAAGCGTCCAACTGGTACCTTCGTATTCGCTGGTCCGACCGGTGTCGGTAAGACCCTCTTGGCCAAGGCCCTTGCTGAATTCATGTTCGGTGACGCCGATGCCTTGATTCAAATCGACATGTCCGAGTACATGGAGAAGCACAACGTCAGTCGTCTGATCGGTGCCCCTCCAGGATACGTTGGTTACGAAGAAGGCGGTCAGCTGACCGAGAAGATTCGCCGTCGTCCTTACGCGGTCGTGCTGCTCGACGAAATCGAAAAGGCACACCCGGATGTCTTCAACATGCTCCTGCAAGTGATGGAAGAAGGCCGCCTGACCGACAGCTTCGGTCGTAACGTCGACTTCCGGAACGTGATCTTGATCATGACCACCAATGCTGGTGCCGGCGCGATCAAGAACGAATCGGCTTTCGGTTTCCAAGCTCCTGATGAAGGTGCCGAATACGAAAGCATGAAGGTTCGCGTGGAAGAAGAAATCGGTAAGGTCTTCCGCCCTGAATTTATCAACCGCTTGGACCAGGTCATCATCTTCCATCACCTGACGAAGGAAGACCTGAAGCAGGTCATCGACCTCGAACTGGCCAAGGTTCGCGAACGTCTGCAGGAACGTGGTTACAACCTCGTCCTGACCGACGCCGCCAAGGAACTGATCATCAAGCGGAGCAACCAGTCGGACAAGGGCCAAGACTTTGGTGCCCGACCACTCCGCCGTGCAATCGAAAACTCGATCGAAGATCCGCTCTCCGAAGAACTGCTCAAGGGCGAGTTCCAAGGTCAGGACACGATCACGGTCGATGCCATCGCCAACGACGAAGGCAAACTGACTCGCTTGGACTTCAAGGGTTCGATCCAAGAACCCGAAGCCGAAGAAGCAGTCGGTGCCGGCAGCGGCGGCGAAGGTGGCGATTCGAGCGACGAAGGCTAAGCCTGACTCGCCGGTTCCTAGTTAGAAATTCAAAGAGCCCCGCATCCAATCGATGCGGGGCTCTTTTTTTGTATCTCCATCAAGATCTTGATAGAAAGCAGGGATCACACCTCCTCATCAACCGTCAAAAGCTTCGACCTTCATGTCCACGAATCCTTATCAATCACCCCAAGCGGAAAGTGCGTCTCTCGAAACGCAACCGCCACTACGGCGCGAAGTATTGAAGTCGGTGCGCGTGGCAACCATCTTATTGACGCTCGCTGGGGTGTTTAACTTCTATTGCTTTTGCGTCCACGGCAGGACGTTGTATATCGGCACTCCGACCCCCTCAATGGTCGACCTCACAGAGTTCGCCGCAGGCTGCGTGGGGATCGGACTCATTGCGGTCGTCTGTTGGTTTGCGTTCTTACCCGTTCTCGAATTCCTAAGTCGAATGATCCATTCGATCGTCGCACGTAATACCGATCCCAAGCAGTGGGACGAGGCGCTCTACGCCAGCTTAAAACCCGCCGCACTGCTCGCCATCCCAGGCATGATGCTGTGGATCATCTGGGTCATCGGCTTTTACTTCCTGGGGGCCAACTTCTTTGTGATCTCCTATGCCGTGGGTATTCCGTCGCACATTTTGGCGGCCTGTCTCTATGTGCCGCTCCTGTTTCGCTGGTACAAATTATGGCGCAGTAGCGTTCCCCACACCGACAGCGAAACCAGTTGACGTTCTCCAGGAAGCTTCCCCGTCGTGACTATTTTGATCAAAAACTCATCCGCGTTACCCGTTGCATCATGGACGGCGCTAGCAATGCTTTGCCTGACAGCTCTCTTCGTCGGCTGCGACATGCCGGTCGATCCAGAAATGCAGTTGCACGAGGCGAAGCCGAAGTTGGACCTGCTGCGTCTGGACTTCGATCGCAGCGAGGTTCAAGTCGACGTCCACGTCAAGGACCACCTCTGCGTATACAACGACCTGCGAATGATCACCCTTGCTCCGATCACCGGTGAGACACTTCTCAACACCGAGTTAGTCCTCAGACGCATCATCCGGCAAGGCGGGGAGACGTTTCAGTCCAACTCAACCGCAAGCGACTCGGAGAACGTGAAGGTGTATCGGTATCTTCGTGGTGTGAAGAATGAGAATCTCGCTGCTCAGGGAGATTACCTGATCAACATCGATGGTTACTGGCTTTCCGCCACTGCGTTTCCCCAAAGCGCGTTGTCAGACTTCGATCAGCGGGCAATCGACAAGTTCTTCTACTCTCTGAAGCTGTTGGATCAGCCGGAAGCAGATCATGAAGTCCTGCCGGCCTGGAAAGAGTACCAGCTAACCAGGACGGCCGATTCGCCGGATGGGAAGTTCAGCCTGTACATGGACCCGGCTCCGATCTGCCTGGGAAGCTATGAAGAATACCTGGCTCGGCTCGATGCATCCTCCTCCTTTCGCGACCTCGCGTTCACCGAGGAAGACTATGCCAACGGCGGACGATTGATCGGCAACGAACTCCTCGAGTTCTACTCGAAAGACGACCCGTCTGGGGTACGCATCGATATCTGGCTCGATCGCAAGCCAACCCACGACCTGGATGCCGAAAAGGTCTATTCCAACACACTGACGATTAACAAATCACCCGTGAGTATCTGGTCGTTTGATGAACCCTGCACGCTAGAGATTAAACCGGGCCGCTACGATGTGGACGTCGTCCTGGTGAACCGTGGGAAGTACTCGGAAGTGTTTCTATTCGAGCGTGAAGAATTTCAGCGCGACGACCTGGAACGCTACGAGATCTACCTCACGCGGGTCGAAGACGCACCGAAGTAGTTCAACCGCCGGTGTCGTTTCGATTTTCAGTGTTGGTCAGCATCGCCACATACCTTTCGACCTGTGCTTGCGAATCCCAGATGGGCAGCCAGTCTTCGTCGGTGGCCATGCGCAAGCGGCGAATCACCTCCGGGCTGTAAACCACCTTGGCCCGCCAGTTGGTGATGTGCTTGGCCGGGATGATCATCGTGACAAATTCGCGAGACCCACGATGTCGGCCGATCACCTTCACGCGTTCGTAGCCATCTCCCCACTGCGCCGGCAAGCAGTAGACCTTCGTTCCTGGCGAGAAGTGCTCCGTACCGCGGCGAGTTTCCAAGCCGCCCTCTCCATACGAACGCTGCTCGACAATATTGCCAACCAGACACCACTGGGAATCGAGATGCTCGTTCGTATCGCTGATGCTAAAACTCTGAATAACACTGGTCACGTTCTACGGTTCCACGAAAAAACCCCACGTCGAATAGACGCGGGGCTCTTAAAAATGTTCACCGAAATGTAGGTGCGTGAAACGCAGCAGATCACATCATATGGCTTGCTGTTGTCATTCGGTTGAGGAGCCGTTTTCCTCGAGCAGCAATCGGCGAAGCCCGAGCAGCGACGAGATATTGTGCTGGACGTAATCGATCTGCACTTCCCACTCTTCCAAACTCGCCCGAAAACCACCGAGTGCCTGATCAGGCCGGGGAAGATACATCACGTTTTCGGGAATGATCTGGCAGCGAAGCTGAAAGCCGACCATCAATTTCAACTGTTGCATGTACGGCATGTGGTCCCAGTGGTTTCGCTTTGCCAGGCAAGTGAACGCCACGACAGCCTCGGCCCGTGTTGCTGTCGATGTCGAGCGAGGCGGCATATAGTACGAACCGATCCATTCCGGTTGCGGCGACTCGACTCGCAGCAAGTTGCCCATCGCGTCGGAGATCTTCTTGGCGTGATTCGCAAAGCGGAGTTCGTCGGTCAGCTTGGTGAACTCGTTCATCGCGATGCAGAACCAATGGTCGTGCGGAAGCTCTGCCAGGGGGACATCCTTGTCGCGCACGTTAATCAGATAGTCGGCACCACGCTCAACGATTTCAAACCACGGCCCCTCAGGATCGGCCATTGCCAGTCGAGATAGGGCCAGCATCGCTTCGCCTGGATAGTAGGGCGATTCGTACTGCAGAAAGTCGGGATCATCCAGGTGATACGACGAAAAGAAGTGGCCGTCAGGCTGCTGCAAGAACTCGGTAAATCGGCCGAATTGCCGTAGTTCCGGTAGCCAGACGTCGTCGCCGCTGACTTCCCGATACTTGAGCATCGCCAGCATGATCAGCGCGGCCCCTCCCAGCTTGGCTTCGCGATCCGGCGAGACAACCACCCGCAGCTGATGATCGTGTCCCGGTAGATTTAATTCGTGGCAGTGATGCGTCAGCAGAAAGTCGATTCCTCGCTTCGCGCACTGAAGATAAATCTGCTCAGGCTTCGGCTTGCCTGACTGCTCGGCATGCTGATTGACGGCCTCTTGCAGTTCCAAAAGGGCGTAGCAGGTACCCGCATGCCGCAGGAAGTTGTAATCTGCATTGGCCTGGTTGGTCTGTGGATCGTAGTTGTAGTCGAACTTGCCATCGAGCCGAATGTGCCGCACCAGGTAATCCCCACCGGAAGTCGCGGCGGCAAGCAGTGATTCGGGCGAGACCTCGTACGTCAGACGATTTCCGAAGTAAAGTTCGACCGGATCACCGGAACTCGATTCCACCCAACTCTCGTGCGAGAAAGGCCGGGTGCCATTGCCACCGGAAAGCGATTGCGGCCGACCATCTTCCGGCAGGTATAACAGATGATCGCGTGCGAACCACAAGCCGTACGGTCCGTTGATCAGCCGGATGGGACCGCGGCCTTCCGAAGCTGCTTCGTCATTGAGCCTGACGGCGACATCGACTCTCAGGCGTCCTTCTTTCAGGTCGATCGATGTCACCTTCGCGCGCAACTTATCAGCTGCCGCACGAGTAGCCGCTTCGACACTTGCCCCTAACCCAAAGCTAACCACCGCCGTCTGGGTCGGCCGCGACAAGCTCAGGTACACCACGCACGGCATTAAGTTCGATACTTCGGTAGTGGATGCCTGATCAACGGCGGCCACGGGTGCGGCTAGACGCTGTCGGGCTAGCTGTAACGTTGCCGCGGCATCGAAGGATTGATTCTTCTGTGCGTTCTCTTGGGCAACGGACGTCCGCGGCGGAAGACCGCCAGGCAGAAGCACACAAGCGACCAGGCCTACCGAGGCTATCTTCCAGAACGTTTTGCCGAATCGCATTGCGGCCTGCTCTTTCTACGCGAGAAATTTCCACCAATCGCCGCTGGAACATACGTGGCAACGACACCCGCAAAGATACCGGTCTGGCCGGGTAGCTCAAAGATGAATCGTCGAAGTTCTGTTTCCCCCACGAAAAAAGGACCCACATTTGCTCGATGCGGGTCCTCGTTGGGTTCATTTCCATGCGGCAGGCAAGCGGCCTACGGCAGGTCGACCGTCTTCAAGACAGCCGGTTGGCCTTCGGCCTTGGTGACGATGACCGCCGTGGTGTCGTTCAGCTTGTCCAACTGCACAACGCCTTCCCAGTCGATCGCCTCAAAGGTTTGACCGGCGGTGCCGCCACCTTTGACAGGCTCCGTCAGGCCTTCTTCGCGTTCGATGTCCTTGGTACTGACCTTCATCACACCGCGGGCACTGTTGGCCATCAGCAGGTACTGCTGACCGTCCTTTTCGTACACAACCATGTCCAGCGGCTTGTTGCGGTTACCCAGTTCGGCAACGGTCGTTCCGCGGTAGGCCTGCTTCGCCTTAGCGATTTCGCCCAGCGGGAACTTCACCAGCGGCGTGCAGGTAAAGCCGGCCAGCAGATGCGGCTTGCCATCGATGGTGAAAGGAACGAATACCCGTGCGACGGCGTCGTCTTCATAACGACCATGGGCGGCGTGATAGATTTCGATTGGCATCGCACTGCCCTGCTCCTGGAACGGATAGGCAATCGAATGCACGGCGGCGGCTGCATCGCCCGTTACGCGACCAGTGACAATCACCTGGTTGTCGACGTAAGCGATGTCCGTGATCGATTCTTCACGACGATTGCCACGACGGCGACCTTCGCCCACGACCTTGTCTTCTGGAGCGTTCGCCAGCTCGGCCACGGCTCGTTTGACCTTGTCCAGGGCAACTTGTTCCAGCTTGTCACCGTTGACCTGCACGATCGCGGCCTTGCCGTTTTCGGTGACGGAAAGATAGATTACGCCGGTGTCAGGGCTCACGGCCAGATCGGCCACTTCAATCCCATCGGGAATCGGCAGTTCCAATCTCTCAGGCGACTTGGTCGCCGACTTATCCAACTGAACGGCATAGACCGTGGCGGCCTTGGGATCGCCGATGATCAGCACATTATCGGGAGCGAACGAAAGCGGCCCGGCCGATTTCAAATTCACTTCGCCGGTTGAAAAACCCGGCAGATCGACGGCCAGAACCAAGCTGGCACACAGCATCCAACAACAACTAGCGGCAGCAACCAACGACAAGCGTCGCATGAGCATCTCCTCTTTGGGCAGACAGTGGGGGAAACGGATTAATCCGAACATCCGCGCAAGGTCTAGTTGAACGGTTTGGCAAGCGGGATGCAAGGATATTTAGCCACAGAGGGCACAGAGGCTAACCCCACTCACTCTTCCGCGTTGGAGAACGTCCCCACCAGTTCCCCCTGGGTGACCGTGAACGAGAGGTTGGCGTCTTCCATGCTGGCGGCCGGGACCAGTTGTTCGTCAATTTGTTCCAGCAGGGCTCGGATGCCGGCTTCATCGGTCACCTTCGATGCGACGAGAAACAGGTTACCGGCAGCGGTGCCGTCGGCCAGGAAATGGAGGTCGATCATGCCCATTTCTTCGCTGCCATCATCGTGCAGCAGGAAGCGTTCGGAACTCGACGTACGAAAGATGCGGATGAACTTGGCTTTCATCGTGGGGGCCTTTACCAGAATGACTCTTTCTTCTTCAGTTTCTTCGCAGGCTTCTTTTTCGGGGTCTCTTCCGAGTCGTCTTCATCGCTGCCGAACCACTCGTTCCAGAGGCCCGACAGGGACTTGGTCGACTTGTAGTACCGTGCTCCGGTGCCTGGCACGCTTGCCGAAACATACTTCCGCCCGTTGGCACTGTACCCGGCACGCAGGCCTTTCACACCAAACGAGAACCCGACCCCAGACTTGCTGAGATTGATCCGTAAAGGACCGAATGTATACGACTTACGAAAGGAAAAACCCATGGCGAGTTCTCCGAAGACTACCAACCTGTTTGTGCCGAGTCAGCATAGCCCGATCGCTTGGCGGCCACAATCATTTTATCGCCAAGCTCGACAAACACCTCGTTGTGCAGGTTTTGACTCGCCCCGTGAAGCGCTATAATCGGCGGTACCTCACGGTGTGCGGTTTCACTAGCCTCCCTACCCTCAAAAGGAATCGGTAGATGCCTCGTAACTTCGCCCTGCTTCTTTCCGTGCTGGCGGTCATCGTCATGACCCTGCCGCTGCAAGCTGACAACTGGCCTCGCTTCCGTGGACCTTCGCAGGCCGGGATCGCCAGCGTCGACTCGGTTCCTACCGAGTGGAACGACACCGAAAACGTCATCTGGAAGACCGACCTGCCAGGCCCAGGTGCCTCGAGCCCGGTCGTCTTCAACAATCGCATCTACGTTACCTGCTACACCGGGTACGGCCTGAATGAAGAAGAGCCTGGCGACAAGGCCAACCTGAAGCGGAACTTGGTCTGCGTCGATCGCGAGAGCGGCAAGATCGTCTGGAGCAAAGAGATCCCCGCCGATCCCGAGCACACCAAAGACTTCAGCGGGTTCGTGGCCCTGCACGGTTTTGCTTCCAGCACGCCGGTAGTCGACGAGACCGGCGTCTACGTTTACTACGGCACCACCGGGGCCGCCGCCTACGATCTCGACGGCACCCATCGCTGGACCCTCAGCCTGGGTGACAAGACCCATGGCTTCGGCACCGCCAACTCGCCGGTCCTTTACAAAGACCTGGTCATCCTCAACGCTGGTGTCGAAGGCAATGCGATTGTCGGCCTCAACAAAAAGACCGGCGAAGAAGTCTGGAAGCACGAAGGGGTTAACCGTTCGTGGAACACGCCTATCCTGGTCACCGCCGGCGGTCGCGATGAACTGATCTACAGCGAAGAAGGCGCCGTCCGTTGCCTCGATCCCAACACCGGCGACGAGCTGTGGCACTCAAAGGGAATCGACGACTACATCTGCCCCAGCGTGATCCCCGTCGGCGACGACATGGTAGTTGCCATGGGTGCCCGCAAGAACACGACTATTGCTATCCGCACCGGCGGCAGCGGCGACGTGACCGACAGCCACCTGGTATGGGAACTCGACAAAGGCTCGAACGTTTCGTCCCCCACCTTCCACGACGGCCACCTGTACTGGGTGAGCGAAAGTAAAGGGATCGCCTACTGTGCCGACGCCAAGACCGGTGAAGTGGTCTACCAGGAACGCATGGAACCACGCCCGAAACTGATCTACGCCTCGCCTGTGGTGGCAGGTGGCAAGTTGTACTACGTCACCCGCGAAAACGGTACTTACGTGATCGAAGCCACTCCCGAGTACAAGCTGGTCACGATCAACAAGTTCGAAGAAGACGACTCGATCGCCAACGCCAGCCCTGCGATTGTCGACAACAAGATCTACCTTCGCACGAACAAGGCGTTGTACTGCATTGGGAAGTAAACTCCCCGATATTATCCGCCGCTAACTTGATCGGATGGCTATCGGGACCTTCGCCCGGTAGCCATCTTTTTTTAGGAGCCGCAATCATGGACAAGCATGCCAGCCTCATAGCCAAGATCCAGGGCTTCCTAATCGCGATGGAGCAGATCAACGTCAAAACGAATCATGGCTACACCTTTAGTATCGATCCCATTTCGCCAAATCCCGATCCAGCGGTCTGCATTACCAACGCGTTGAATGATCAGTCGATCGAATTCACCGATTTAAAGCTGGAACATCTCGATCCCTGGCGACCAGCCGTGAAAAGTTGCCTATCCCGCTGGCTTCTGCAATTTCAAGAACCCGAGAATTGTGATCGTAGCCTTTGGAATCACGAACACCTGGTCGAGGTCGACCGGAAGCAGTTGCTTCAACCACCTCTGGAGTGGCTGAATGCTCTTGTTGGCACGTGCGATGTGTATGAGTTCACGATGCATCCGGTCGACTTCTACGAATGCGACTGGAACGACTTCTTGATCCACTCCGCCGAATCGGCGTATTGGCTGCATCTGGGCGTTTCTGACTAGAGCCGTTTTCAAAGCCTCATCTCGGCCACCTCGAACACATCCGCCTGGTCGGCCTGCGCGGACATGGCATTCTTTCGGTCGTAACATTCTCCGGAATCTATTGGTGGGCGTACCCATCCTTGCGGTAGACTGAATCCATGGAAATCGAGCTTCCTCAGGCACCTACGCTCATCCGACCTGGGATCGATTTCGCAGATTTCTCCGAAAGGAAACTCGCGATGCGTGCCCTATCGATTCTTGCGATCTTGCTTGTCTGTCCCATCTTGGGCTGCGCTGGTTTCGAGCATCCCCTTTCTCCCTTGGATGAGGCTTCTTTTGACGACGAAGTTCACGGAACGTGGGTAATGGAATCGGAAGACGAGGAAGGGAATGTTCATCGCGCCTTCGTCCATATCGGCAAGGCAGCCAGCCTGGAACCGGATGACAACGATGCCAATTTTCGCACCGGTAACTGGCAAGATCGCAAGGCTCCCTATCCCTACAAGAACTTCACGCGGATCGTGTCGGTCAGTCACCAATCGGATGGCCATGTCAAATCGTCCAGTTGGCTGGCCTTTCCTACCAAGATTGGCAAGCAGCGATTTGCCAGCGTACCCATGTTTGAGGAGGGAAAGATTGCTGGCTATTACTTTTGGTTTTACGAGCTGAAAGACGATCACCTCACGATCTGGACCGATACCGACGACGACAAAATCGAAAAGCTTCTGGAGTCCGGCATCCTGAAGCGAAAGAACTCGGCAATCACCAACGATACGGACTCGCTGCGGAAGCTGTTGGAGGCCAAAGGGGGAGAGATCTTCTTCACGGATGAGCCAAAATGCGTCCTACGGCGACTCGAAAGCAAAACAGAGTGATGGAATCCTTCGCTAACGCCACACTGTCCTACTGAGGACATGAAGCAGCCGCGGTACGCTTGTGTGCCACTGCCGCCCCCGGCAGTGGAAAGCTGGTACCCGGATTCCAACGCCAGGCATTCCAACGCAGGGCACCGCGCGACACTCAGGCCCGACAAAAAATTCTCAGATTAGCTCTTCAGAAGAGAACACTTGATCTCTAAATTGAAGAAACACCCTGCGAATCACTCTCGATTCCAGGACCCGGGCAACAACTCCCCAGGTACCACGCCAAGTCTTCTTGGGCGTGCCAATAGCTACCGACCCAATAACGGGCTAACGATTCAATCGTCACCAATCCCAATCTCTGTGTGCCACTGGCCTCTGGCCAGTGCTATTGCATCGGGATTGGGTTGGATATTGTGTTCCCAATTCACACTGGCCAGAGGCCAGTGGCACACCATCAACGCAACGATCTGTCATGTCCCATCACCACGCACTACAACCGGAAACACAGGGAGCTGGCTCAACCGAGCACGCTCCCCAGGTTGCCGTGCGCGATGGCAACCGACTTCGGTGCCCCTGCTGTGGGGAAGTGTTGATGATCCTTGCGGATGACGAGTCGAGTGAGGAACCCGCGTCATCGCCAAAGCCTCCGCCATTCAAAACGCCCCGCATGAGACCTTCCCCTTGGGAGGCCATCGCTCGGCGGCAAGACGCGCAGAAAGAAGCCGCGTGGGAGGCCTACTGCCAGGCCGAGAAGGCCCAGCGAGAGGCCCTGCATGCTCAGTTTCTGGAGTCAGACGACCCCGAGTTCTGCGCGGACTATCTGACGGAGCCGATCGATCCCGAAGTCGCAGGCTATGAATTCCCCGAGGAAGATCCACCGCAGCTACCCAGTCCGAAGAGGACCAGGCCGCCGCGTGCACGAGACTCGGAAACAAGTCGCAAGCAAAAAGCCCCTCGATACGATCTGCACCTGAAAGAGCCGTACACCTACCAAGAGAAACGCTACCTGGCATGGTCCTACTACCGACTGAAGCTTCAGGACCTGGAACTTCAGGAGAAGATACACGTGAAGCAGGCCAAGATCGACCGCCTGCGACGCGAGCTGGGTGGTGTGCTGGAAACGCCTTTGTACGAACAGCACTTGCCAGAGGCGAACGTGCCGAAGGTACGGCCACGTGTCGAGGTGGTCGAGTTCGACCTCCTCTTCTGGCTGGACCAAGTAAGTCTCATCGATGAAGAGCGCGCCCCAGCCAACTTGGGCGTGGCCCCCGAGACCAACCCCGCTAACGAACGCGGGCCACCAGCATAATTTTGTCCCCTCTCCCTCGCAGAGAGATCGCTATGGTGAGGGTTTCCTGAGCAAACTTCACCCGACAACGGCGGACCGAGTTCCACGCCCATTGGAACCCCGTTCGCGCCTGTGCCTTCACCGCGCGAAATGCCCCCTCACCCTAACCCTCTCCCCGCAGGGGCGAGGGGACTGGAGCGCGGGTGCGTGGTCATAATCCGCCGGGTAGCACGCCGAGGCTTGTTTCGGCGTGCGTTCGCCCTATGCGCGTCGTTGCACAACACCCTACAGAACTAGGCCCGACAACTGAGCCCATGTCCCGGCACTAGGTTTACCGCTGGCGGTTGGTCTGGTATTTTGGGCTCTTTAACGCAAGGTGTTCCAATCGCCTTAAATCGCTTATCGCAACAACGATATCCCTCAGCTGCCAGGAAAACCTCATGGCCTACGAAGTCACTCTGATTACCGGCGACGGTACTGGTCCCGAATTGGCGGAAGCTGCCCGCAAGTGTGTTGACGCAACCGGCGTCGAAATCAACTGGGACGTCCAGGAAGCCGGCGTCGACGTGATGGAGCGTGTCGGCACGCCGATCCCCGATTCGACCATCGAAAGCGTTCGCCGCACCAAGTGTGCCCTGAAAGCACCGATCACCACGCCTGTGGGTACCGGTTTCCGCAGCATCAACGTGTACCTGCGTCAGGAATTGGGTCTGTTTGCCTGTATCCGTCCTTGCAAGTGGTACCCAGGCGTTCGCAGCTACTTCAGCGAGTTGGGCGTCGATATCGTCATCGTGCGTGAAAACACCGAAGACCTTTACGCCGGTGTCGAATTCGAGAAGGGCAAGCCCGAAACGGCTCAGCTGATCGAGTTCATCAACGGCCTGCCATCCGATCGTAAGATCAAGACCGGCGCCGAAGAAACAGGCGTTTCGATCAAGCCAATCAGTGTCAGCGGTACCGAACGCATCGTTCGCTGTGCGTTTGACTACGCCCAGAAGAACGGCCGCAAGAAGGTCACCGCCGTTCACAAGGCGAACATCATGAAGTACTCGGACGGCTTGTACCTGGCCACGGCCACGGAAGTCGCCAAGGACTACCCCGATATCGAATTCGAAGAACGCATCGTCGACAACATGTGCATGCAGCTGGTTCAAAAGCCAGAACTGTACGACGTGATCGTTCTGCCGAACCTGTACGGTGACATCCTCAGCGACCTGGGTGCCGGTATCGTCGGCGGCCTGGGTGTTGCCCCAGGTGCGAACATCGGTCCTGAAGGCGCCGTCTTCGAAGCGACCCACGGTTCGGCTCCGAAGTACAAGGGTCAGAATAAGGTCAACCCGACCGCTCTGATTCTGTCCGGCATGCTGATGCTTCAGCACATGGGCGAAATGGATGCTGCCAAGCGTCTGGAACAAGCCGTCGCCGACGTCATCGCCGAAGGCAAGGACGTCACCTACGACCTCAAGCCAAACCGCGACGACCCGACCGCGGTCGGTACGCAGGAAATGGCCGACGCCATTTGTGCCAAGCTGAAAGGCTAAGCCAAGCGTCATCAATTGAGAAATGATCGAAAGGGACAAGCCGTCAGGTTTCGTCCCTTTCGCTTTTCAATACGCTACGCAAGCAGAACGAATCGATGCTCACTGCCCGAGATTTCAAAGCCATTGTCAGCGGCCGCCAGAAGGGAATCGGCTCGTCGATGCTGCGTGGCCTGATGTGGGTGACCTCGCTGGTGTACGGTATCGGTGTCGGCGTTCGCAATCGACAATACGACGCCAAAGTCAGACCAGGCGAAAAGGTCGGCGTGCCGGTGATCAGCGTCGGAAACCTGACCCTCGGCGGCACCGGCAAGACGCCAATGGTCGCCTGGCTCGCACGCTGGTTTCGTGAGCAGAACATCCGCGTTACGCTCATCAGCCGCGGCTATGGCGCCGAGCAAGGGGCTCAGAACGACGAGGCGAAGGAACTCGAACAGCTGCTGCCCGACGTTCCGCACCTGCAGAACCCCGATCGCGTGGCAGCCGCCCAGGTCGCTACCGAGGAACTCGCCGCCCAGGTTCTTTTGCTGGACGATGCGTTTCAACATCGGCGGATCGCCCGGGATCTCGATATCGTCCTGATCGACGCCACCGAGCCGTTCGGCTACGACTACCTGTTCCCCCGCGGCACTCTGCGAGAACCCGTCCAAAGCCTGGGCCGGGCAGACGTGATCGTGCTGACCCGCGGTGACATGGTGAGCGACCAGGAGCGAGCCGCCATTTGGGAACGCGTCGCCAAACTGGAAGACGATGCCGTCCTGGTCGAGATGCGTCATCAGCCGAGCCGCCTGATCAACTTCAGCGGGCAGTCCGAGCCAATCGAACACCTTAAAGGAAAGAAGGTCCTGGCATTTTGCGGGATCGGTAATCCAAGTGGTTTCCGTCATACGCTGACCGATGCCGAGATCGAAGTGGTCGAGCTACGCGAGTTCGACGACCACCACGATTACCAGCGCGAAGACATCCACAGCCTGGAGCACTGGACCACCGAGCACGACGACGTCGAGGCGGTCCTCTGCACGCACAAGGACCTCGTAAAGATCGGTCTCGATCGCTTCATGGACAAGCCGCTCTGGGCCCTGACCATCGAAGCGAAGATTATCGACGGCCAGGCAGAACTGGAAGAACGCCTGCGGGAACTGGTCGAGCAAATCCCGGAAGATCCCTACGCCGATTACTGATTCAGCTCGCTCAGGTGGAACGTGGAATTGCACGTCACCAGTTCTGCCTTTTCAGGCCGATAGCGAATCAAGTTTACGCAGCAATTGTCTTGCCGGATCGTCCGAAATTGCTTCAGCGGAATCTGGTAGAGATGGGCCACCATCACGCGAATGACAATGTTATGGGCGACCACGAGAACCCGTTTGCCGAGGTTCTCGTGCATGATTTGGGTTAGCGCCGGCACCGTCCTCTCGGCGACATCGCTGGCCGATTCGCCTTCGGGATATGGATGAATCGAAGGGTCTTCCAGGTGCCGCTGGTACTCCTCAGGCTCAGCCGATTTGATATCGTCCCAGTCGCGGCCCAACCAGCGTCCGACATCGGCTTCGACGATCTCCGGCACGGGAACGATCTCGCGCCCAGGCACAATCCGCTCGGCCGTCTCGATCGCTCGCAGCATCGGGCTGGCATAGACCGTATCGAACGTGAACGAGCTTAAGAACTTGCCGGTCAGCGACGCTTGCTCGCGACCAATCGCGGCCAGCGGGCCGTTGATGCCGTTGCCTTGCAGGACGGTCGGCTTTTTCAGATTGAAATCGGTCGCTCCGTGCCGGACCAAATACATCCAACACGGCTCGTCAGAAAGGGTGCCACTCATGATGCCTCAGAAAAACAGTCTTCCGGTTTCACGGCGTCCTTTTCGATCAGGCCGACTTCGACAAGCTGCTCGACGAGTGTCGTCCAGCGGTCGAGTTCCATGCTCCCAAAGTTGACTTGATCGACCGTCGTCAGAGGAACAATCGCTTTGACGCCGAACTCGAGGACGCCAGGGGTGAGTTCGGGATTGAGCGATTGCAGATGTTCGTTGGTTTCCTTGGGATCGTTGAGATACGCCTTCCAACCTTTGCGACAAGCTCGCGTCATCTTGGCCACGATCTCCGGATGCTCGCTCTTCAGCTTGTCCGAGGTGAACAACAAGCTGGCGTACGGGTTGTAGCCGATCGCTCGAATGGGCAGCACGCGAACATTGGCCCCTTCCTGCTTGGCCAAAAACGGCTCGCTGAATTCGTACGCCTGTTGAGCGAACTTTTTATCACGCAGGAACGCGGCAATGCTTCCGTCGTACGGAACAATGCGAACGTTTTCAAGCGGAACATGCTTTTTAAGATACTCCGAAAATGCCCGGCCACTGTTCATCGCCAGGGTCACGTCTTTGAGCTCTTCGAGCGACTCGATGCCTGACTCTTCGTGCACAAGGAAACAACGAGGGCTTTGATCGATCGCCGCCAGCGTGGCCACGACGTTGGCTCCCTGGGCACGGCCAAGCGGGATTTGATCGGCCGTGGCGACCCCAAACTCAACGGTGCCGCGTGCGACTTGTTGAATCACTGGAGAGCCAGGCCCGCCGGGGATGATCTCGACATTGAGACCTTCCTCGGCAAAATACCCGTTCAACTGGGCCGCGTAGAAACCACCATGCTCGGCTTCGGGAAACCAGTTGAGGGCCAGCTTCACGTCGGTTCGTGCGTTGGGGTCGTTATCAATCGGGCCGGTGTGGTACGTATCGTCCTTCACCTGGCAGCCATACCCTATCGCAACGGCGACCAAAAGCAGACTCAACAGAAGTATTCGTTTCACGGTTATCCCTCCCCTGCCCACCGCCACAGCAGCAGACGGCCCAGTAGTGAAATCGTCGCAAAGACGACGACACCCAACAGCGTACTGCATATCGTCCCGGCGAACAGGCTCGTCGTGTTAATTTGATTTTGCGAAACCAGAATAAAATAACCCAGCCCTTGATGACCGCTCGAGTGCCCCGCGAAGAACTCGCCCACGATCGCTCCGACCACCGCCAGTCCGGCACTGGTTTTCATGCCGGTCAAAAGGTAGCGAATCGCACCCGGGAATTGCAGCTTCCACAGAATCTGCCAACGGGTCGCTTTGTTCACACGAAACAGATCGAGCAGCCCCTGATCGACCGTGATCAGTCCAGTCGTCGTCGCGGTGATGATCGGGAACAGGCTGATCATCGTCGTCACCACGATCACGCTCAGCACGCCATAGCCAAAGATGGCGATTACCAGCGGAGCGACGGCGACGATCGGCACGGTCTGAAAGAAGATCGCGTAAGGGTAGCCGCTTTGGCGAATGATCGACGACTGCGAAAATAGAAGCGACACGCTCACGCCCAACACGACCGAGATCAGAAACCCACTGATCGCGACCATGCCGGTGCGAAAGGAATACAGAAAGAGCGAGCCGCCGCGCTGCCACATCGTTTTGCCGACATCCCACGGCCCCGGCAAGATGTACGGCTCCAATCCGCTGACGACGATGATCGCTTGCCACAGAGCCACGGTCAGCAACAGCACTAGAAGCGGCAGCACGATGGTTTTCCAACTGAAGCGGTCTTCCTTCATCACGCAGGCACTCCTGCCAGGCGGCCCATGACCTCCCCACAGAACCTGGCGAAATCGGGATCGCTCCGCAGTGGGCCACGACGTGGGTACTCGAACGGAACGGTCATATCGGCCACGATCCGTCCCGGCTGAGCATGCATGACCAGAATCCGTTGACTCAAAAAGACCGCCTCGGCGACGTTATGCGTCACGAACAGCGTCGTCCACTTCTGCTGCTGCCAGAGATCGAGCAGTTGCTCGTTGAGTTGATTCCGCAGTAGGTCATCGAGCGCGGCGAAGGGTTCGTCCATCAGCAGGATGTTCGGCTGCGTGACCAGGGCCCGGGCCAGGGAAACCCGCATTCGCATCCCGCCGGAAAGCATTCGCGGAAATTTTCGAGAATCTTCCGGCCGCAAACCAACCATCCGAATCGCGGCCTCGATGGCGGTCTGATGCTCTCGCGTAAGTGGGCCACGGAGCTCCAGTGGTAACTGAATGTTCTCCCAGGCCGTCCTCCAGGGGATAAGGTTCGCATCCTGAAAGACAAAGGCCCGCTCGCTGGCTTCGTTTTGGGCGAGCTTAAGCTGGCCACTCGTGGGCTGGTCGAGATTCGCGACCAATCGCAGCAGAGTCGATTTACCGCAACCTGAGGGACCGACAAGGGATACAAACTGCCCTGCGGGGATATCAAGCTCGTCGACCGAAAGCACTAGCGATTCGGGCGAAAAACGCTTCTCGAGTTGACGAAATTCAATAGCGGACACGATCACCTAGTTCGGATACATCCAATAGTAATTTTCAGGCAGAAAACCGTGTAAAAATACTGACTTACGCCAACTGTCCATCGGACACCGCGAAAACCCCATCCAGTCTAACCTGACCACCCTCTGGGGTAATTGCTACCGGCGGGGAATAAATCTTTACTTCTAAGACATCCCTCCCTACGATAACTAATTGAAGCCTTCCTTAGTGCGCGGTCACAACCCCCTCCATTTGTAGGGCCGTGTTCGAAATAAACCAGCGAAGTTTCCCGCCTCCAGCACATGTTTCGCGAGCAGCTCTGACTGACTCCCAGTTCTGAGCGGTGATCGCTTCGTTCCTGCCTAAACAAACCTGATGCAACGACTTTCCCTCATTGCGATCTTCGTACTGACGGCTGCTATCAACGATAGCATCGCCGCCGAGACGAAACAGCCCACCGCAGACTTCTCGAAGATTCAACCCGTCTTAGAGAACTACTGTTACGGCTGCCATGGTTATGGTGCCGAGGAAGGTGGAGTCGTGCTCGATTCGCTGCACGAGAATCCTCAGGCTTCGCAAGAAGCGTGGTTAGCCGTCTGGCGTAACCTGCGTGCTCAGACCATGCCCCCTGCCGACGAAGATCAACCGTCGCAGGAAGAACGCGACCTGGTCGGAAATTGGATCCAATCCAACGTCTTCAAGCTCGACCCGAAGAACCCCGATCCGGGCCGCGTGACGATCCGTCGCTTGAACCGTGACGAGTATCGCTACACCATCGAAGACCTCTTCGGCTACCGCTATAAGGTCGACGAAAACTTCCCACCGGACGACACCGGTTACGGCTTCGACACGATCGGCGATGTGCTGTCGATGTCGCCGCTGATGACCGAGAAGTACTTCGACGCCGCTCAAGAGATCGTTAAAGAAGTCGTCCCAACCGACGGCAAGCAAGACGTCTGGTACAAACGGGTCTTCTTCGACGGTCCACCACCGGAAGGTGAGAAGGAACGTGAAGAGTACGCCCGCAAGATTCTGAAGCACTTCAGCTCGAAGGCCTTTCGCCGACCGGTGGAAGAGGAAACGCTCAACCGCCTGGTCGAAATCCAAAAACACATCAGCTCGCTGCCCGATCGCAACTTCGAGCATGGCATCGCCCAGGCCTTTGCCGCCATCCTGATTTCGCCGCAGTTCCTGTTCCGCGCCGAAATCCAGCCGGAACCGAACAACCCTGGCAAAGTCGTTAACGTCGACGAGTACGCGTTGGCTTCGCGACTCTCCTACTTCCTGTGGAGTTCGCTGCCAGACGACGAACTGACCAAGCTGGCCAGCGAAGGTAAGCTACGCGAGAACCTGCGTGCCCAGGTCGATCGGATGATCGACGATCCCAAGTCCGAGCGATTCGTCGAGCGTTTCGTCGGCCAGTGGCTGCAAGCCCAGGATGTCGAGTCGCTGAGCATCGACGCTCGTCGTGCTCTGGGTATTCGCGACCTTGGTGATTCGCTACGCGTCTTCAGCCGGACCGTCCGCCGCGCCATGCGGGAAGAGACGGAAATGCTGTTCGAGTATGTCCTGAAGGAAAACCGCTCGGCAGGCGAACTGCTGACCGCCGATTACACCTTCCTGAACGAGCCCCTGGCCAAGTTCTACGGTCTGGAAGGGATCAAGGATCTCGACAAGAGCCGGATGAAGAAGGTCGACCTCCCTAAGGACAGCAAGCGCGGCGGCATCCTGACCCAGGGCACGTTCCTGGTGGTTACCTCCAACCCAACACGAACTTCCCCGGTCAAACGTGGGCTGTTCATCCTCGATAACATCCTCGGCACACCTCCTCCACCGGCACCACCCAACGTTCCGGCCCTGGAGGAAATCCGCCAGCGCGGCAAGCGTTTGACGATGCGTGAGCAAATGGAACTGCATGCCAGCGAAGCGCTGTGCAAGTCGTGCCACTCGCGGATGGATCCTCTCGGATTGTCGCTGGAGAAGTTCACCTACATCGGACAATACCAGGAAGACGACAACGGTCAGCCGATCGAAACTTCCGGCAAGCTGATCACCGGCGAAGAGTTCTCGAGTGTGAAGGAACTCTCCCGCGTCCTGGCCAACGAACGAAAAGTCGATTTTTATCGTTGTTTGACTGAAAAGATGCTCACCTACGCCCTTGGGCGGGGTTTGGAGTATTACGACACACCGACCGTAGACATCATCGTCGACGACATGCTTGCCAAAGATGGGAAGCTTCGCGACATGATTCACACCATTGTAGATAGCGCCCCTTTCCAAAAGCGTCGTGGCGACGGCGACTTGTTGTCGTCCGCCCAATGATCCTGCCAGCTTTTAGCGCAACAAAGGAATTGATGCCATGAAAATGCAACCCACACGCCGCCATTTCCTCAAGGGACTCGGACTGGCCGTGGCTTTGCCCGCCATGGAAAGCCTGATGCCAGGCACCGCCCAGGCCGCTACCCAAACGGCAACGACCGCCGCTGGCGATCCCCTGCGGTCCGCCTTCCTGTACGTGCCCAATGGGGTCATTATGAACAAGTGGTCCCCGGAAGGTTCCGGTAAGGACTACAAGCTGAACGAGACCATGAAGCCGCTGGAAAAACTCCGTAGCGAGTTCCAAATTGTCAGCGGCCTGGCTCACGAAAACGGATTTGCGGGCAAAGACGGTGCCGGCGACCATGCCCGGGCACACGCAACGTTCCTCACCGGTGCCCGTCCGAAGAAGACTGCTGGTTCCGATATCGAACTAGGCATCTCCATCGATCAGGAAATGGCCAAGTACCTCGGCTACGAAACCCGTTTGCCGTCGCTGGAACTTTCGTGCGATGGTGCCCGTAAGTCTGGCTCGTGCGACTCCGGCTACTCGTGTGCCTACCAATTCAACCTGTCGTGGCGAAGTGCCAATACGCCGATGGCCGCCGAATCGAACCCACGCCTGGTGTTCGAGCGTCTGTTTGGTCGTGGCGACAGTGAAGAGCGACAACGCAACTTCGATCGACGTATGACCGAGCGTCGTTCGGTACTCGACTTCGTCATGGGTGAAACCAAGTCGATGTCGAAGCAACTCGGCCGTAACGACGTCCAGAAGCTGGACGAGTACCTGACCGGTGTTCGCGAGATTGAACAGCGAATTCAGAACGCCGAAAAGTTCCGCGATCTGCCGGAAACCAAGATGGATGCCCCCAGCGGTATCCCCAAGGAATACGCTGACCACATTCGCTTGATGTTCGACCTGCTCGCCCTGTCGTTCCAGACCGACTCGACCCGCGTCGCGTCATTCATGCTGGCTCACGACGGAAGCAATCGCAACTTCCGCGACATCGGTGTTTCCGAAGGGCACCATAGCCTGTCGCACCATCGCGATAACCAGGATATGAAGAACAAGCTTGCCAAGATCGATCACTTCTATGTCACCCAGTTCGCTTACTTCCTGGAGAAGCTCCAGGCGATGAAGGATCCCTCGGGTGCTTCGGTGCTGGATAACTCGATGATCGTTTATGGTAGCGGCCTGTCCGACGGTAACCGTCACCGTCACGACGACCTGCCGGTCATCCTGGCCGGTAAGGGTGGTGGCACGCTCGAAACGGGCCGCCACGTGCAGCTCGACGCCAAAGAGCGAACCCCGATGGCCAACCTGTTCGTCTCGATGATGGACAAGATGGGTATCCAAGATCCCGACTTCGGCGACTCGACCGGCAAACTGACGGTCATCTAACGCTACGTTAGAAACGAAGCGTTCTCTTTTCCAGTCCCCTCTCCCTCGAACAACATTATTCACCAGCTAGCGGTGGAGGATGAAGGTTGAGGAGCATGTACATGGCATGGATCAGAAGTTTGGCTTGAACCCACTCGCGGACGCGGTGTATTCGTCGAGCCCAGTTGGGTAGTGGTTCGAGGCCTCCGGCGTGATTGCCAAGCCAGGCGAATCTTCGTTCGACCTGGTTCCGGAACCGTATTAGGGCGCGACCGAACTCCTGCTCTAGTAGGGCGAAACAGCGAATTCGTCCTGGGCTGTGGCGGCAATGCCCCAAGCCTTTTCCTGGTCGCAGTTTTTCGGCCACCAGTTGATAACCGGCTTCCATCGCCGCGTCGTGGAGCTGGTTGCTGTCGTATCCACGATCAGCCACTAGATAGCCTCCGCCTCTCCCTAGGATCGGGAGAAGCCGAACTGCAACCGGCGTTTCGGCCACGTTGAGCGGTTCGACATCCCAGGCCAGCGGCATGCTGCTCGAGCCGTAGATCGCGTGGACCTTGTAGCCCTTGCCGTAGCCGCGTCGTGCGCGGCCCCAACGGGCATCGGGATCCTTGCTGCAATGACTCACCATTTGCGGCTTGCCATCAACGAGCATGACAAAACCGAAATCGTCCACCGCGATCATGCACCGTTCCATTTGAGCGAGCAGTGCCTGAACTTCCGTGGTTGGCAAGCGTCGGCTCATCGTCGGTTGAGACGGTAATTTCCGAGGCCTGAGATCGTCAGGCCAGTTGCCCGGCTCGCATGCCCAGCAGGTTGGTCGATCGTGAATAACCGCCCACAAGTAGACGCTCACGATCTCCCAATCGAAAAAACTTTGTCATCGCCCACCAGGGATTGGCGTCGCACTGGCGAGCCAATTTGTATAATGCAATCCAGAGTTCACGTTCCATGGCTTGGCTCCCAATTTGGGAATTCGTACACAACTACCTAGCCTAGTACGTGAACTCCTTTTATTGCTAGCTGGTGAATAATGTTGTCGAAGGGAGAGGGCCAGGGTGAGGGTTTCTCACGCGTGCCAGTTCGCTTCTCCCTGGCACGCCGTCAGCTAGCGATCTCTTTTCCGCGTCTGGCCAACTTCCTGCTCGAATTCCCCCACATCGGTCTTGTAAAAATTGCAAACGACTTGCTAGACTCACTCCCGCGCACCAAATACGACTTGGCTGCGTAATGGATCAACCGGCCCCGATTTCTGGCCGGTCTCTGATGCTTCTGCGACAAGGAGGTCGCGGTGCTCAACCGACGTCCACTCAAACACAAATTGATCATTGGCAGCGGTCTGCTGCTGGCGTTGGTGCTCGCGCTCTTTATCGTGACCATCACCGGCGGTCTCTCGTATCGGCAAGTCGCTCGCGACATTAGTGCGCGTTCGGTGGAACTCCCCCTAGCAATCGACTTCTCGCTGGCCGTAACCGAGCTTCGCCACACACTGAATCAAGCACGTAACTCCAAGCGTTTTGGCTTTCACGATTCGACAACCGATCCTCCCCTCTTGCGGGAAGAATTCCGAGCCAAGTTCCTATCGGTTCAGGAAGCGCTTAGGCGGTACGAAGATCAGCTCAACCGCAGCGGTGCCGGCGATAGCGACATCGGAGACGACTCGGACGAACGCGATACGATCGGCGAAATCCACGGCTCGATCCAGAAGCTGGATGCCCAATACCAGGACGCCGACTGGTACCTGAACGATATCAAGAACGATGAACTGATCGCCGAGATCGATCAACTGCATGTGTTGGCCAAGAAGCTCCCCTCGTTTTTGATCGAGGACATGCAGCAGCTCAAAGACGAAGTCCGCGGGCAGTATCGTCTATGGATTACGGCTTCGGTGATGGTGATCTCGCTGACCGTCTGCGCAATCATTTCGGCCGCATATGCCTGCTGGCGATGGCTGTTCAGTCCGCTCAAGATCCTGATGGATGGTTCGCGACGCGTCGCCAACGGCGATTTCGAGCACCGCATTCAACTGGAAGGCCACGCGGAACTGGCCATTCTGGCCGATGCCATGAACGCGATGACCAATCGCTTCCAGGCCATCGAAAGCAACCTGAACGAACAGGTTCAGGACCGCACCAAGCAGGTCGTCCGCAGCGAACAGCTGGCCAGTGTCGGCTTTTTGGCGGCCGGCGTGGCTCATGAAATCAACAATCCGCTGGCATCGATCGCCTTCTGTGCCGAGTCTCTTCGCTCGCGCATCAACGAAGGCGAAACCGATCCCGACGGAGAAACGACCCATTTCCGCGATAGCGACGTAACCGTATTACAGACCTACTTGGGAATGATCGAAGAGGAAGCGTTCCGGTGCAAAGAAATCACCGAACGCCTGCTCGACTTCTCGCGTCTAGGAGATGTCGAGAAGACCGAAACCGACGTGCGAGATCTGGTTCAAGGCGTGATCGACATGGTCCGCCACTTGGGCAAATATCGTGAAAAGAACCTGATCTTCGAGGACGACCAGGTCGCCCTCGCACCGGTCAATGGACCGGAAATCAAGCAAGTCGTGCTCAACCTGATTACCAATGCCCTGGACAGTATCGATCCAGGTGGACACGTGCTGGTAAAGGTGAGCGAAGAACGCGGACAGGTCCAAGTCAGCGTCAAAGACGACGGCTGTGGCATGACCGAAGAAGTTCGACGTCACTTGTTTGAGCCGTTTTTTACCCGACGCCGGGATGGCCAAGGGACAGGACTGGGGCTATCGATTTCGTACCGTATCGTAAGTGACCATGGCGGTCAGATCGATGCGTGGAGCGAAGGGCCAGGCCTCGGAAGTGAGTTTAGTTTTACGCTGCCATGCAGGGAAGCAAGTAAGCGAAATGAGCGAAGACACCAAGCAGCCTGAGTCGCTGAAGATATTGTTTGCCGATGACGAGAAGTCGCTCCAGAAGCTGATGGGGCTCGAACTTCCGCGTCTCGGCCACACGGTTACCGTCTGCCCGGACGGCGTTACCGCGATTGCCGCACTCGAAAAGGAAGACTTCGACTGCCTGCTGGTCGACCTCGACATGCCCGGCAAAGGGGGCATCGATGTCATCAAGAAGGCAAAGGAGACCAAGCCGGACACCGAAGCGATTATTCTGACCGGCAAGTCGTCGACCGAAAGCGCGATTGCCGCGGTCGAGTTCAAGGTATTCGCCTACCTGACCAAGCCATGCCGCTTGATGGAACTGAAGACGCTGCTGGAAGGGGTCTACAAAAAGCGCGAGCAAGACCGCCGTATCAAAGCGCTGACCAGCCGCCTGGACCGCATCGAAGGCAAGTCGAAGCTGATCGGTGACTCGGGCGCGATGGAGATCGTCAACAAGATGATCGCCAAGGTCGCTCCGTCGAATTCGGCCGTGCTCATCCGCGGTGAAACGGGTACTGGTAAAGAGCTGGTCGCCAAAGCAATTCACGATCAGAGTCTGCGTCACGCACAACCGTTTGTCGCGGTGAATTGTGGTGCATTACCTGAAAACCTGATCGAAAGTGAACTGTTCGGTCACCGCAAAGGAGCGTTCACCGGGGCGGAAGAAACCCGCATCGGTCTGTTTGAAGTCGCTCATGGTGGTTCGCTTTTCCTCGACGAAATCGGCGAGCTTCCCAAGGCGCTGCAAGCCAAACTGTTGCGAGTGCTGGAAACGGGCGAGATCCGTCGCGTGGGCGAGAACAGCTCGATCAAGGTCGACGTTCGCATCATCAGCGCGACCCACCGTCACATCGAAGACATGGTGAAGGATGGCGACTTCCGCGAAGACTTGATGTTCCGCATCAACACCTTCGAGATTCAGTTGCCGCCGCTACGGGAACGAACCGAAGACATTCCCCTGTTGGCCGAGCACATCAGTCGCCGCTTCTGGCCGACCATTCCGATGACGCACACGGTCTTCGCGACGGAGACCATTCACGCCCTCAAGTCGCACTCGTGGCCTGGCAACGTGCGTGAACTGGCTAACGTTGTCGAGCACGCCACGATTCTGTGCGAAGAGTTACCGATTCAACCGCAGCATCTGCCGCGTCGCTTCAGCGAACAATCATATGCAGCGGGTCCACCGGAACTACGAGCGGTGAGTGGTCCGATGTCGCTGCGTGAGCTCGAAATGCAGGCCATCCACGACGCTTTGGATCGTCACGATGGCAACAAGCCGCAAGCGGCTGAAGAGCTGGGGATTAGCTTGAAGACGCTGTACAACAAGCTGAACCAGGCGACGGCCAGCGAGAAGTCGGCCTAAGAGGATATAACCCCTAACCCTCTCCCCTCAGGGGCGAGGGGACTGGAAGTACGACCTGCGGCATCTAGCCTCACGGATCGCTCCCGGATCGTTGAGACCAACTCTTCCGGACCAAAGCATTCGTCTCCTCACAGGTCAGGACGGATTTCACCCACAGTCCGAAGTCGGTGTCGTCGTCGCTTTCGGCGTAGAACTGCGTAATGATCGGGGGTGAGACCTCGTAGGAGGCTTCGATCAGCAGTCCTTTCTGCCGGATCTCCAGATGCCTGAGTGCGCCTTCCCAAACGTGATGGTGAATGATGATCTCTGGCGAGACGGGGATCGCTTGTCCCTCCCACCACAGATAAAAATTCGCTCCAACCAAGAATAGGCCGAGTCGCTGCTGGCCCAGGTCTGCGTAAAGACCGATCCACTTGTCGGGCATTACCTCGCCGCGAAATAATTCGGCGTCTACCTCGAACGAACGCGGATCGGAGCACTCCAGGAAGTCTGCTAGTTGAATTTCCATTGTTCCGATTCGAACAACCTAGCCTGCTGGACTTTGTTTTGTTCTCAATCGCTTAGGGCTTGATGAGAGAGAGAGACCCTCACCCTAACCCTCTCCCCTCAGGGGAGAGGGGACATGATTTGGTGAAGACGCTCGCCTGATTGAGCGAGCGTTCTAGAACTTTCTTACCACGCCAATCACCACGCCGCGGACTTTTGCGTTTTTGACGTAGATGGGCTGCATGCTGCTGTTGGCGGGTTGCAGACGGATGCGGTTCTTTTCGGGGTACCAATACTTGAGGGTCGCTTCCCCTTCGTCGGTCTCGGCCACGACGATCTCGCCCGGGCGAGCCGTTTCCTGCTGTTTGACGACGACGTAGTCCCCTTCGTCGATGTGGGCTTCGATCATCGAGTCGCCGGTGACTTCCAGCACGAAATGGTCTCGGTGGCTGAACATCGAGCCGAAATCGACCCGTTCGTCCTGGCCGATGGCTTCATGCAGGACGCCGGCGGCGATTCGCCCGACAAACGGCAGGCCGGTCTCTTCTTCGGTCTCGACCTTCAGTTGGATGGCCCGAGACATGTTCTTCTCGCGCGAGATAAGTCCTTTGCGCTCCAAGGCTTTCAGATGGCACACGACGCCGTTGGGCGAGCTGATCTCGAATTCTTCCCCGATCTCTCGCACGGTGGGACCGTAGCCGCGAGACTGGATCTTCTCGCGGATGAAGTAGAAGACGTCCTTTTGTCGTTTGGTAAGAGAATCGGTGGCCGACTGCGAACTTGCCATGTCCTGAAATCCTGATCCGTCGCGGGTCTCCCCCTTCCGGCGTGGAAAGGTGATGTCGGAATTAGAGCCTATCTACATGCTGTACAGATGTCAACTCCTATAACGCGCAAGGTCTACCGATTTTCTTGCTATCCCCTGATTCTGACGTAGGGTTCAGTTGACTCATTGCCGTGAATCGCCGGCCAGCGGAACTCCCCCTCTCGTAGGCATGGACTTTCACGTTTCCTACTTTTCGTCGCTCCTTTCTCAAGGAACGGTCCCATGCTCCCCAAGATTCTCAATTTTTTACGAAGCGAAGATGGTCCCACGGCCGTAGAGTACGCGGTCATGATGGCCATGATCCTGCTGGCTTGCTTAAGTGCGATCTTCTTCTTCGGTCAGCAAACGGTCGCAAGTTACAACTATTCAGCCAGTGAAATCGAACGCACATTCCCAGATTTGGGTGTGTAAAAAAGAGAAGGCTGCCAGGTCGGTTCTTCCCCAGCAGCCTTCGCAGTTCGATCAATCTTGCCGTGTCGGATGTTAAAGCGGTTGCCCGTTCCAGCGAACGAACGCTTCCATGGCGAAGTACTCTGGCAATCCGATCTTGTTGTAAGAATCGGCCGTGCCTGTGTTGCGGTCTTCGGCTCGTTCCCAGAACTCGCGTGGATCGGTACCCGGGAACAACGCGCTATCCTTCTGGCTCTCGTGCATGAAGATCGCTTGTCGCTTCTTGAACATGTCGTTCGGTGAAAGCGGCACGCAAATCTCGATCTCGTGCAGTGGATACTCTTGCCAGGCACCGCGGTAAAGCAGTGCTTCAGGACGGCTGCCTGTTTCGGCTTCGATTTCCAGCAAGGCGTTGAAGATCGCCATCGCACATACGCGGTGCGTACCGTGCGGGTCGGAAAGGTCACCGGCGATGTAAACCTGGTCAGGCTTCACCTCCAGGATCAGCTGCTTAACGATCTTCACGTCTTCGTCGCCCAGCGGGTTCTTGGCAACCTTACCGGTGCGATAGAACGGCAGATCCAAAAAGTGCAGATGCTCTTCTTGGCAGCCTGCTTTCAGGGCCCCGGCGATCGCTTCGCTGCGGCGGATCAAGCCTTTGATGGTCAGCACCGCGTCGATGTCCGGCTCGCCTGGTGGCTTGGCCGCGAGCGACTCGACGACCTGCTTTTCGACCTCGGCCGACTTCTTTTCTTCGATGCCAAACAGACGGTTGTACTGCGTGACAAAGTCGGCAAAACGCTGGGCATCGTGGTCAAATACCGCGATATTACCGCTGGTCATGTAGGCGACGTGGGCTTCGTGACCATCGTCGACCAGGCGAATGAGCGTGCCGCCCATGCTGATCACGTCGTCGTCCGGGTGCGGACTGAAGCAGATGGCCTTCTTCTTTTCCTTGCCGGCTGGATGATACTCGATGGTATCCATCATCCAGCGAAACACGCGGTGAGCCAGGCTCGGTGCGGGGCCGTGATGACGCAGCAACTGGTGCAAGTTGTGCTGACGGAAATCGTCATCATCCAACTTCAGCAGGGCCTTGCCGGTCTTTTCGCAAAGCCACAGCACGGCTCGCTTGATCATCGTCTGATCCCACTGGACCTCGCCTTCGGTCCATGGCTCGGCAACCGCGGTCAGCTTGCTGGCCGCTGCCTCGTCGATATAGACCGACGTGTCGCGATGTTCCTGCAAGATGGTCGCCGGTACGCGGTTGGTAATGGGACCTTCAAGCGTGTCGCGAATGATCGACGATTTACCTTGCCCCAAAGCCAGGAGCAAGATCTTGCGAGCTTCCAGAATCGTCCCGATGCCCATCGTAATGGCCTGGTGCGGAACGTTCTCTTCATGGAAGAAATCGGAAGCGGCACTCCGACGCGTAATCGGGTCGAGCGTGCACAGCCGAGTGCGGCTGTTGCGGATGCTAAAAGGCTCGTTAAAGCCGATGTGACCGTTGGAGCCAATGCCCAGCAGCATCAGGTCGATACCGCCTGCTTCGCGGATCTTACTTTCGTAGTCATCGCAATAAGCATCAACTTCATCCAGCGGAATTGTGCCGTCTGGGATGTGAATATTCTCCGAAGGAATATTCACATGCTGAAAGAAAACCTCGTGCATCGTTCGGTGGTAACTTTGCAGTTGGTCAGGCTTCAGGCCGTAGTACTCGTCCAGGTTGAAGGTAATGACATTGGAAAGATCCAATCCTTCGTCCTGGTGCATGCGAACCAGTTCTCGATAGACGCCCATGGGCGTGGAACCGGTTGGAAGTCCAAGCACAGCGGTCGCTTTTTGAGCTTGTCGTTCGCGAATGATCGCAGCGACGATTTCAGCGACGTGGCGAGAGAGGGCTTCGCTAGTGGAAAAAACAGCGCAAGGCAAAGCAGTTGACTGGATCGACATCTCAGGTCGATCAGCGGTTCGTTCAGTCATGATTCTCGTTGTTCAGGTTGTAGGAAAGCGAAGGTGTCCCCCCGCAGCAAATTAAATCTCGAACCGAATCGGCAAGTATGAACGATCGCGCAGAGCTTGAATAGGGAGCCATTCACTCCATTGCGTGAATTCCTTGCAAAATACCTACAATTCACGGGACTTATTTAGGAAGACCTTTGGCGAAAAGCCACTATATTGGAATAAGTCGAAAAACTTAATTTTTGCCTAGGCTCATCCCCTAATTCCTAGGCAATGAATGCGACCCAGACCTTGTCCAAAAACCGTATTCCTTCAGCCCACCCAAGTGCCATGCTACGCGACATCCGCAGCTATCGTTTCGCATCACTGGCCGCAAGCCTGCTCACGCTATTTATGGGCCTGAGCCACCTTGCCGCGGCCGAACCGCAAACCCAACCGCAGCGCATCTCGGTGCTGTTCTTAGGTGACGAAGGGCACCACCAACCGGCCAAGCGATTCGTCGAGTTGCAACCGGTTCTGGAAGCTCGTGGGATCGATCTGAAGTACACCGATTCGCTGGCAAATATCAATCCTGAGACGCTTGCAAAATTCGACGGGTTGATGATCTACGCCAACATCGAGCAGATCGACCCGGCCAGCGAAAAGGCGATCATCGATTACGTCGAATCGGGACACGGGCTCATTCCGCTGCACTGTGCTTCGTACTGCTTCTTGAACTCGCCAAAGTACATCGCTTTGGTCGGTGCTCAGTTCAATAGCCATGGCGGTGGCTTCTTCCGCACCCAAATCACCGAAACTTCGCACCCGATCATGAAGGGTTTCCAAGGCTTTGAAAGCTGGGACGAAACCTACGTGCACACCAAACACAACGAAGAGAACCGCACGGTGCTGACCTACCGTGTGAACGATAGCGAACGGGAACCATGGACTTGGGTTCGTGAACAAGGTAAGGGACGCGTCTTCTACACCGCATGGGGCCATGACGCTCGCACGTGGACCAATCCTGGCTTTGCCAACCTGGTCGAACGTGGCGTTCGCTGGGCCGTCGGACACGACCCAAGCGTCGTGCCTAACTTCCCACCTGAGACGGAAGGCCTGATCACCGCATTCGATCGTCCGATGGATGTGCCGAAGGCTCAGAAGCCCAACAAAGACGTCAAGCCATTCGATTACATCGACGTCGGTGCCAAGATTCCCAACTACACCGCCAGCAAGAACTGGGGTACGCAGGCCGAAAACCTGAACCTGATGCAGAAGCCAGTTCCGGCTGAAGAATCGCAGAAGCACTGGGTTCTGCCCGAAGGCTTTGAAGCCAAGCTGTTCGCCTCGGAAGAAATCTTCGACGGTGGCAAGCCCATCGCGATGACCTGGGATGCTCAAGGACGTCTGTGGATGTGCATGACGCTGGACTACCCCAACGAACTGCACACCAAGGGACCAGGCCGCGACCGCGTGGTGATCTGCGAAGACACCGACGGCGACCTGAAAGCGGACAAGGTGACCACCTTCGCCGAAGGCCTGAGCATTCCGACTTCGATCGCCTTCCACAACGGTGGTGTGATCGTCCAGAACGGTGCCGAGACCATCTGGCTGAAAGATACCGACGGCGACGACGTGGCCGACGAAAAGAAGGTCATCTTCACCGGCTGGGACATGCGTGACACCCACGGTGGTGTGAGCAACTTCCAGTACGGTCACGACAACTGGATCTGGGGTATGCAGGGCTACAACGATTCGCACGTCGTCGTCGACGGTGTCGAGCAGCCTGGCTTCCGCAACGGTTTCTTCCGCTTCAAGCCTGACGGCAGCAAGCTGGAATTCATCCGCTCGACCAACAACAACACGTGGGGCCTGGGCATGAGCGAAGAAGGGATCATCTTCGGCTCGACCGCCAACCACTGCCCAAGCGTTTACATGCCGATTCCTAACCGCTACTACGAACAAGTTCGTGGCTGGACGGCTCGCCTGGTGCTCGATCCAATGTCCGACTCGCACATGTTCGACCCGATCACCGACAAGGTTCGCCAGGTCGACCATCACGGTGGCTACACGGCCGGTGCCGGGCACTCGCTCTACACGGCTCGTAACTACCCGGAAGCGTTCTGGAATCGCGTTGCCTTTGTCAACGGTCCAACGGGTCACCTCACCGGTGCCTTTGTGATCTCGCGTAACGGCAGCGACTTCCACTCGACCAGCCCGTTCAACCTGGTGGCTTCCGACGACGAATGGTCGGCTCCGATCCAGGCTGAGGTTGGTCCTGACGGCAACGTCTGGGTTCTCGACTGGTACAACTACATCATCCAACACAACCCAACGCCACACGGTTTCAAGACCGGTAAGGGTGCTGCATACGAAACCGACCTGCGTGACAAGCGACACGGTCGTATCTACCGCATCGTCTACACCGGCGAAGGTGCCAAGGCCGACAAGGACTGGCACGTGAACCTGGAGAAGGCCTCTCCTGCAGAGATCGTCGCGACCCTCAAGAGCGACAACCTGTTGTGGCGTCGTCATGCTCAGCAGATCCTGGTCGAACGCGGTCAAACCGACGTCGTTCCCGGCTTGATCAACCTGCTGCAAGACGACTCGGTGGATAGCATTGGCTTGAACGTTGGAGCGATCCACGCTCTGTGGACTTTGCATGGCCTGGGTCTCCTGACCGATGCCAATGGCACCGCAACCCAAGCCGCTTATGCCGCCCTGAAGCATCCTGCTCCTGGGGTTCGTCGCAATGCCGTTCAGGTCTTGCCTAACATTCCGGAAAGCACCGCTGCGATCCTGAGCAGTGGCGTACTGAATGATGTCGATCCGCAAGTTCGCTTGATGACGCTGTTGGCTCTGGCCGACCTGCCAGCCAGCGATGCGGCGGCAATCGATATCCTGGCAATGATCACGCAGCCTGAAAACGCCAACGATCGCTGGATCCCGGATGCCGCGACCTCGGCCGCTGCCAACCAAGGGGACAGCTTCCTGAAAGCGGTCGCCAAGAGCGACAAGGTCGACAACAAGGTTCTGAACCTGGTGGCCATCGTGACCGAGCACTACTCGCGTGGTGGTCCGGTCGATTCGATCGCCGAGCTGTTGCCAGCTGTTGAAAACGCTCAGCCGGAGGTGGCCCAGGCCATCGTGACCGGTCTGGCCAAAGGTTGGCCAGCCGACAAGAAGCCGCAGATCACCGACGCCGTCGATGAATCGCTGGCCAGCTTGATCGAAAAGCTTCCTGCTTCTAGCCGTGGTCAGCTGATCAGCATGGCCGTGAACTGGGGCAGCACCAAGCTGACCGCGCAGCTGGAAGAACTGGTTGAGAACGCTCTGGATCAAATCGAATCAGGCGACCTCAGTGCCAAAGAAGTACAGAAGCTGGCTCGCGAGATCGTTCAGCTGAACGTGAAGATGGACCCACCGGTTGAAGAAGAACTGCTGGCCACCATCGGCCCGCAAACGTCGGCCGACGTGACCACGGCACTACTCAATAGCTTGAAGTCGAGCGAAAACGACGAACTGGGCAAGTACGTTCTGGAAACGCTGCCTAGCTTGACGCCAACCGCTCGTAAGGATGCCATTAGCTTGATGTTGGGTCGTCCAACGTGGACCGCAGAACTGCTGGCCTCGATGGACAAGGGTGTGATCCAACTGAACGAACTGGCACTCGACCAGCGTCAGGCCCTCTCGCAGCATCCTGACAAGGACCTGCGTAAGAAGGCCGAAGAGATGTTCGCTCGTGGTGGTGCTCTGCCCAACGCCGACCGTCAGAAGGTCATCAAGGAACTGTGGGCAACCACCGAAGCCAAGGGGGACGCGGCTGCCGGTAAGCTGGTCTTCAAGCGAGAATGCTCGAAGTGCCACGTCCACAGCGGCGAAGGCTCGAAGATCGGTCCGGACCTGACCGGGATGGCCGTTCATCCGAAGTCGCAGCTGTTGACCGAGATCCTTGACCCAAACCGTAGCGTTGAATCGAACTACCGTACCTACATGGTTGCCACCATGGACGGACGCGTGATGAGCGGTTTGCTCGCTTCGGAAAGCCGGACGGCTATTGAGCTGGTCGACGCCGAAGGCAAGCAGCAATCGATTCTTCGCGAAGACATCGACGAACTGCTGGGTACGCCTCAGTCGCTGATGCCGGTTGGTTTCGAGAAGCAGATCAAGCCGAAGGAGTTTGAAGACCTGTTGGCCTTCCTGACCCAGCGTGGCAAGTTTGTTCCGCTGCCGCTGGAAAAGGTCGCCACGGCGGTCAGCACCGAAGGCATGTTTATCTCGAAGGACGCCCCGGTCGAAACGCTGGTCTTTGAAGATTGGAGCCCGAAGACCTTTGAAGGGGTTCCGTTCCAGCTGATCGATCCGCAAGGAACCACCAAGGCAAACGCCGTCATGCTGTACGGCCCAGGTGGCTACTTGCCTCCGAAGATGCCGAAGTCGGTCTCGCTACCGTGCAACATGCCGCTCAAGGCAGTGCACATCCTGGGTGGCGTCGCCGGTTGGGCTTTCCCTTATAGCGACAAGCAGACGACCTCGATGATCGTTCGCTTCCACTACGAGGACGGCACGACCGAAGACCATGAACTGAAGAACGGTGTCCATATTGCGGACTACATCCGCCGCGTGGACGTGCCAGAGTCGAAGTTTGCCTTCGATCTGGATGGCCGTCAGATCCGTTACCTGGCCGTCATGCCTAGCGAGGCAAAGCCGGTCAAGACAATCGATCTGGTCAAGGGTAACGACGACACGGCCCCGGTCGTGATGGCCGTCACCGCAGAGGCCGCCGAGTAAGAAAGGCATTGTCGCAACGCAAGTTGTTGCTGTCACATGTTTTGGGTGTCACGGCGACGTCGCCATGGGGATGGAAGCAGATCTGCAGAAAGGGACTGCATCTGCAATTGGCGTCGTCGTACCACCCGAGACAACGTGATTCTTTCATTGGGGGTTGCGACTTCGCCCCAGCAGCTATAAAATCTTGAGTTTCCACTCGAAGGAAATCCGAGGTTAGGGAACAACGATTTCCTAAACCTAAGTCATATCGAACGTTGCCGCGTCACAGTGTCTCATAGACGCAGTGCGGCCAATAAGACACGCCCGAAAGAGAATTATGAGACCAGCCAACAAGACCAAAGCCCGTAAGCGTGCCAAGACCAAAGCTCGAGTATCCAAAAAGGATCCGATCTTCGTCGATGGCAAGCGTCCGCGTCCTATGTTCGTGGACTATAAGGACGTGGAACTGCTCAAGAAGCTGACCAACCGTCACGGTCGCATTGTTGGTCGTCGCAAGAGCGGTTGTACCGCCGTCAGCCAGCACGCCGTTACGCAGGCCATCAAACGTGCCCGCTTCATGGCCCTGTTGGCTTACGTCAAGGACTAGTTCTCCCGGAACGTCCGCCCTCAGATATACCGAAAAGCCTGCTTTCGAGAAGAAAGCGGGCTTTTTTCATGCGCCCTCATTCTGGGCCACCTGGACCAGGCTCAGAATCGCCCAACTCGTACTCCCTCTGGTTGCCTCATATTGATTACCGGCCATAAGTGCCAACAATGGGACCAGGAGAACACCATGTCGCAAACCTTTCAAACGACCCGCCGCGTTGAATTCCGAGATACGGATGCCGCGGGCATCGTTCACTTCTCGGCCTTCCTGATCTACATGGAACAGGTCGAGCACGAATTCCTGCGTTCGCTGGGGCTCAGCGTGCACCACCAACTGGAAGACACATCGATGAGTTGGCCCCGCGTATCGATCGATTGCGATTACCGCGGCCCGGCCAAGTTCGAGGATATGCTGGATGTCTCCCTGATCATTGCCCGCATTGGCTCGCGCAGCGTGACCTACCGCTTCCACTTCGAGCGTGACAAACTGACCCTCGCCGAAGGCACCATGACGGCGGTCTGCTGCCAGGTTAACCCCGGCCACGCTCCCAAGAGTATGGAAATCCCCGAGTGGTTCAAAGAGAAACTGCTCCCCTTCGTCGACCCGACGGCTACTACTTAACACCCCGCTCCGCATGCTTTCCTACCACGAACAACTCACCCTCCGCCTGGCAGCCGGTATTGGCGAGCTGGACGAAGCGACCCGCGCGCGGCACACCCAGTTTCTGCTGGCCAAACAGCAAGAGGATGGTGGCTTCGCCGGCCGCGAAGGGGCCAGCGATCTGTACTACACCAGCTTCGGCCTGAGAAGCTTGGCTATCCTGGGCGAGCTGCATGGAGAAGTCGCCGAGAAGGCCGCGTCGTTTCTGCAAACCAAGCTGACCGGTCACGAAGGCGTTGTCGATTTCCTCTCGCTGATCTATGGAGCCAAGCTACTGGAAACGGCCGCGGGCATCGATATCTTCGCAGGGGCTTCCTCGAACTGGCGGCGAAGTGTCGCGGACACGCTCAACTCGCTGCGGCGAAAAGATGGCGGCTACGCCAAAGGCCCTGAAGGAATGGCCAGCAGTACGTATCACACGTTTCTGGTACTGCTGTGCCTGCAACTGATCGAACAACCGATTCCGCAGCCGGAAGCGATGGTCACGTTCCTGCTTTCGCAAGAGTCGGAAGAAGGCGGCTTTCGGGAAATCCGTGCCAGCAAGCGCGCCGGGACCAACCCCACGGCCGCGGCCATCGGGGCGCTGCGAATCCTCGACAGCCTGACCGAAGAGATTATCGATGGAACGCTCGACTTCCTGGTCGAGATGCAAAACGATGAAGGTGGGCTACGCGCGAACACGCGGATCCCGATCGCCGATGTGCTGAGCACGTTCACCGGTATGTTAACTCTGACCGATCTGGACGCGCTGCACGAGATTGAAACCGACGATGCCCTGAAATACGTGCGTGGTCTGGAGCAAGACAGCGGCGGCTTCTTCGGGGCGGCCTGGGACGAAGTGGCCGACGTAGAATACACCTTCTACGGTCTGGGCAGCCTGGCCCTGTTACATGTACCCAACGACTTCACCCTGGAATGAACCATCATGGCAGACCTGGAAATCAAGCAGTTGGCCAAAGAGTATCCCACACGGGCTGAGTCCCTGAAAGTACTCACAGACGTTTCACTGTCTCTTTCCCAGGGTGAAAGCGCCGCGATCCTCGGCCCCAGCGGCTGCGGCAAGAGCACCCTGCTCTACTGCATCGGCACGCTGGAAGCGCCCACCTCCGGCACTATCACGCTCGATGGCCAAGATCCGTTTGCCTTGAGCGACGTGCAGCTGGCCAAGTTTCGCAGCGAGAACATCGGCTTCATCTTCCAGGACCATCACCTGCTGCCGCAATTGACCGTGCTGGAAAACGTGCTGGTGCCCACGTTGGCCGACGGCAAGTCAACTCCACAGCAGATCGAGCGAGCCAAGATGCTCATCGAGCGAGTCGGTCTTTCGCAGCGGATCGAACATCGCTCGGCCGAGCTTTCCGGGGGCGAACGACAACGGGTCGCCGTTGCCCGCAGCTTGATCCATCAGCCCAAGCTTCTGCTGGCCGACGAGCCGACCGGCAACCTTGACAAGACGAACGCCGAGTCGATCGGCAACTTGCTGTTAGAGCTACAGAAGGAAGAGCAGTCGATCCTGATCGTGGTGACGCACAGCCAGGAACTGGCCACCATCTTCCAGCAGCAGTACCAACTGGACGACGGCAAGCTGCAAGGTCAGCAGCCGATCACCCACTCGTAACGCCGGGAAGGACTTCCATCATGAATCGTTGGCGTTTGGTTCTGCGAAGTGCTCAGCAGTTCTGGCAAACCAACTTGGCCGTGTTGCTGGGTGTCGCTGCGGCAACGGCCGTGCTCACCGGGGCACTCATCATTGGTGATTCGGTTCGCGGTAGCCTCCGCGATCTGGCCCTGTCGCGTCTGGGTTCCATCCAAGAGATCTTGCTGGCCGATCGTTTCTTCCGGCCAAACGTCGCCAGGCAGATTTCTCAGCAGAACGAAAACACCACGACCGTGCCGATCGTCCTCATGCAGGGAACCCTGCAAACGGTCCCCAAAAAGCCCGACGATCCGACCAAGGTCGCCGGCAACCTGGCAGTGCTGGGGATTGATGAGGCCTTCTGGAAGTTAGGAGACGTGTCAGGCTGGACACCGACCGATATCACCGACGAAGAGATCATCCTCAATCAGCCACTCGCCGAAGAGCTAGGCGTGAAGCAAGGAGACCTCGTCACGCTGCGTCTACCAGGCGGCAACGATGTGCCGGCCGACAGCCCTTTGGGACGCAAGACGGCCGAAACGCAAAGCCTGCCACGGCTTACGGTGAAAGCAGTGATCCCGGCGGAAGGTCTCGGTCGTTTCGGCATGCACCCCACGCAGCAGCTGCCGCTCAATGCGTACGCGTCGCGATCCGCCCTGCAAGACGCTTTGGAACAAGATGACCGCGTCAACGCGGTTCTGGTCAGCCATCCCGACGGCCAGACGCTCGATCTCAGCAAGCTGTTTCTCACGCTGGCCGACTACAACTTCGAACTGACCCAGGTCAAGCAAACCTTCGAAGAGGAAACGATCTACGACTATTGGCAACTGACCAGCAGCCGGATGCTCTTTGGCGACGCTGCGTCCGACGCCGTCGAGAAGGCCTTCGAAGGGGATGCCCATCCGACGTTCACCTACCTGGCCACGTCGATTGGTGTCGGGGAAGTGCCGGAAGGGGAAGATAAGACCTCGATCCCCTACTCGACCGTCACGGCGATTCAGTTTAGCGGACTCGATTACCCACTGGTCGATCTTGATGGCAAGCCAATCGAGAAGATTGGCGAGGACGAGATCGTCCTCAACTCGTGGACCGTCCAGCACCTGGTCGAAGCGCGCGCCGCGAAGCTCAGGAAAGACAACCCAGAACTGAGCAAAGAAGACGCCGAAGAGCAATCACAAGTAAACGTCGGCGATACGATCTACCTGAAGTACTTCGAACCGGAAAGTTCACACGGCGTGGCCAAAGAGACAGGCCGGACCTTTCGCCTGGTGGCCATCACGCCGCTCACCGAGCCGTTGGATCCATTTCGTCGCACAATTCCACCTGTGTTCGACAAGCGTCCTACAACAGCTAATGATCCGGACTACACGCCGGTCGTGAAAGGCATCACCGATCAGGACTCAATCAATACCTGGGACCCGCCGTTCCCTTACGACAACTCCCGCGTCGATGGAGAAGATGAAGAATATTGGGACTATTATCGCACCACCCCCAAAGCATTTGTCGCGATCGAGACAGGGCAAGAGCTGTGGGGAAGCCGCTTCGGCGAGGTGACTTCCTTCCGCTTCTCGGGAAAGAAGGTCACCGACGAGCACGAACTGCAAACCAAGATTGAAGACGCGCTGACGCCGCATCGCATGGAGCTTGGTTTTCGCTTGTTGACCGTTCGCCAGGATGCGTTGCGTGCGGCCGCTGGCACGACCCCATTCAACGTGCTGTTCATGGGCTTCTCGATGTTCATCATCGGCTCGGCGCTCATGCTGGTGTCGCTGCTGTTCCGCCTGGGCCTCGAGCAGCGGAGCCAGCAGATTGGCCTCTTGCAGGCAGTGGGGCTCAACCGAAAGGTCACCCAGGGCCTGTTGATGCGCGAGGCCGGACTGGTTGCGTTGGTCGGAAGCATCGCCGGCGTGATCATTGGGATTGGCTACGCTTGGCTGATGCTCGTCGGTCTCAGAACGTGGTGGCTGGGGGCAGTCGTCACGCCGTTTCTGACGCTGCATTTGGATAACCCCAGCAGCCTGGTAATCGGGCTGATCAGTGGTTCGCTCGTTTGTCTGCTGACGATTTACTTCGGCATGCGAGGGCTGAAGAAACTCTCGGTGCGGGGTCTGCTGCAAGGCAGCACCACCGACACCCAAACCACCTTCGGCAAGCGTAGCCTCTGGGCGATGTACACAGGGATAGCGTGTGCTTTGGGCGCCGTCGGCCTGTCGTTCTTAGCCGCTGGCCTTGGAGGAGAAGCCCAGGCCGGGGCGTTCTTCGGTTCCGGTGCGTTGGTCCTCACGGCATGCCTGCTCCTGCTGTGGCACATGCTGCGTAGTGGCGCTGGTTCTGGCGGCGAAGGTTCCTTCACGCTCGGACAGTTGGCCATCAGCAATGCGGCCCGGAACCCGGGACGTAGCACGCTCACGATCGGTTTGATTGCGTCGGCCGCGTTCCTGATTGTGGCGATCGGGGCGTTCCGGCTTTCGCCCACCGATACCGGCTCTGGCGGGATGAACCTGATTGCCGAGAGTTCGCAGCCTCTCTATCGCGATCTCAATACCGAAGAAGGCCGCCTGGAAACAGGCTTCACTGACGAAGAAGACCAACAACTCAAGTCGACCACGATCCTCTCGTTGCGGGTTCAACCTGGCGACGATGCCAGCTGTTTGAATCTCTATCAATCGAGCAGTCCTCGCGTGCTGGGTGTAACGCCGAGCATGATGAAGTATTACGCCCAGTCCGATGTCACCCACTTCGAGTGGGCAGCAAGCGGTCGCAAGCCTGAGGATGCTACACCGTGGGAAGCCTTGGAAGTGAAAGCGGATGGCATCGATCAGCCGATCCCGGTGGCACTCGATAAGAATACGGCCATGTATGCCCTGCATTTGTATGGCGGCATCGGCGAAGAGTTCACCACCACCGACGATGACGGCCGCGAGACGAAGTACGTCGTCGCTGGCTTGCTTTCCAACAGTGTCTTTCAAGGGAACCTGTTGATCGGCGAAGTGAACTTCGTCGAGCGTTATCCCGACGTGAGCGGCTACGAGATGTTTCTCATTCGCACACCGGAAGGGAAAGAACAAGCCATCCGCGACATCTTAGAGAATCGACTTTCCGACCAAGGCTTCGACATCACGTCGGCCGAGAAGATATTGACCGGCCTGTTGGCAGTGCAAAACACTTACTTGTCGACCTTCCAAAGCCTAGGGGCATTGGGGCTCTTGCTGGGTACGTTTGGCCTGGCAGCCGTTCAGCTGCGAACCATTCTTGAGCGGCGGTCCGAGCTGGCCTTACTCCGAGCGGCCGGCTTTGCCGACAGTCGGCTGTACTCGCTGGTCATGCGTGAAACGATGGTCTTGCTGCTGGGCGGACTGGCAACCGGTATTATTTCGGCGTTGATCACGGTCGTGCCGCACATGGTGTTCGGCAACGCGTCGATCCCGTTCGTTTCGCTGGGCGTGATGTTAGGTGTGATCCTGGTTGTCGGTATCATCAGCAGTAGCCTTGCCGTACGTTCGGCCCTGAAAGGGAACATCGTCCCGGCCCTGCGTGGGAACTGAGCAGGCATTCCGCTTCCCGGTCCCCTGCCCCGATTGCCGCGGCAACTTAATCGTCGGCTTCTGGTAGCTGGACCTCGTCAACGACCAGTTCGCTCGTTAGAATGGGCAAAAGTCGTTCTAACAACTATTTCGCCTCCCCCTGACCCAACCTGGAGTAGTTCTTCCATGCATTTCATTTTCATCATCTGTGGAATCGCGCTAACCGCACTCTCTTGGGGAAGTTACGGTCCGGTCCTTCACGAAGGCCAGCATCACCTGGGCAACGACCGCATCAAGCCGCTGATCTGCGTTGGCTTGGCTTACCTGGTGGTGGCGGTGATCATTCCTTCGGCCATTCTGATCGCCCAAGGCAAGTTCACCACCGAATGGACTTTCAGCGGGTTCTCGTGGAGCTTCATCGCCGGGACGTGCGGAACGTTTGGTGCGTTCGGTTTGATTCTCGCGCTCACCAACGGAGGCAAGCCATGGGTGGTGATGCCGCTGGTGTTCGGTTTCGCCCCGATCGTGACGACCATCATCTCGCTGTTCACGAAGAACCTGTGGAGCCAGGCAGGTCCGATCTTCTATGCCGGGATCATCATGACCATTGCCGGTGCCGTGACCGTGCTGCTGTTTGCTCCGAAGGGTGCCCCACCGCAGAAGTCGGCTCACGCACCAGAAAAGACCGAAGAGGTCAGCAAGGCAGAACCGACCAAGCAGCCCAGCGCCGTCGAAAAGCTGACCGGCGATGCCGAGTAACGCGGAAGGCCTGCTTGCATTGATGAGTGACACGTCGCTAACGCCGCAGTCCCAGATGGAGGCCATCGACTCGCAGATGGCCCATCTGTGGATGGTGCGTACGTTCCTCAAGCACGCCGAGGAAACGGAAGAAGACGAAGAGCTGCAGCAAGTCGCTCGAACGCTGTATGACTACATGCTGGCCCTGGGGCCGGCCGTTCAAGCCAACGACCCCGGTACCTACTTGAAGCAAGCCAAGAAGAAATTCAGCAAGCTTCGCAAAGCGTGTGAGCTGTTCGAAGAGATCCAGCCTGAGATCTCGGACCACACCAACTTCAAAATGGCCGCGGTCAGTTGTCGCCTGGTGGTGAATCAGGTCGAAGCCATTCTCGGTGCTAGCAGCGGCTCCTAAACGGGGGCCTTCGACTGCTGTCAGGTTCTCTATTTGCCCAGCTCTCCATTCTGGGTATAACCAAGGCCCGAGAAACCTTGCCTGGGCTGTCCACGGATCGGAGTTGGCCTGGGTTTTCCGATAAAAGCCACGTCAAGGAAGACGAGCCGTGAGCCTCCCCCCGCTCTTGCAAGCGTTCAAATCGATGCATCCCGCCAAGGTTCTGGTCTTGGGGGACATGATCCTCGACCGTTACACCTACGGCGACGCTCAGCGAATCAGTCAGGAATCTCCCGTTATTGTGCTGCACGCCGACGACCAGGAACTGCGTCTGGGCGGAGCCGCTAACGTCTGTAACATGCTGCGTGGCCTCGATTGTCACGTGGTGGCCGCTGGCGTACACGGCCGCGACGAGTCAGGCTCGCAGATGGTGGAACTCGCTCAGCAATCAGGCATCGACACACGACTGATTGCGTGCGATGCGTCGCGTCCGACCACGCTGAAAGAACGCTTCGTCGGTCGAGCCGGTTCACGTCATCCAAGCCAAATCCTTCGCGTCGATCACGAAAAGACCGAACCCATCGCCGATTGGCTCGTCGAGAAGATCTACTCGGGGATTGAAAACCAAATTGAAGACTTCGACGTCATTCTGATCTCCGACTACAACAAAGGGGTCTGCACGCCGAAGCTGCTGCAAATGGTCATCCAGTTGGCCAACGAGCATGATATTCCGACGCTGGTCGACCCGATGCGAGGGCACGACTACGAGCGTTACCGCGGCGCTACCCTGCTGAAGGCCAACCGAATCGAAACCGAACTGGCCAGCGGTGTTTCGCTGAAGACCGTTTCCGATGCGTCCTCTGCGGGCAGCCAATTGTGCCAACAGTTGGACCTGCAGGATGTGATCGTCACGCTCGACCGAGACGGCATGGCCTTGGTCAGCCGAGATGGCGCGTCGTGCCACTTCCCCACCCAGGCCCGTAGCGTGTACGACATCACCGGCGCCGGCGATATGGTTCTGGCCATGCTGGGTGCTTGTCTGGGTAGCGGCTTGGATAAAGAAAACTCGGTTCGCCTGGCGAACGTGGCCGCAGGACTGGAAGTCGAAAAGTCTGGCGTGGCCGTAATTCCCCTGGCCGAGATCGAAGCCGAACTTCGCACCGACCTGCTGCCGGGTCAGAAGAAGATTGTCACCCATCAGCAGATTGCCTCGATTGCCGAAGAGCATCGTCGCCGCGGCGAGAAGATCGTCTTCACCAACGGTTGTTTCGATCTGCTGCACTTCGGACACGTGACCAACCTGACCGAAGCCTCGAAGATGGGCGAGATCCTGGTCGTAGGACTCAACAGCGACGAGAGCGTCTCGAAGCTCAAAGGCCCAACGCGCCCGGTCATCAGCGAGACGGAACGCTCGGCCATGCTGGCCGCGCTCTCGTGCGTCGACTACGTGGTGGTCTTCGGCGAAGACACGCCGTATGACCTGATCAAAGCGGTTCGCCCCGACATTTTGGTCAAGGGTGGGCACTACGTACCGGAAGAAATCCCCGGGTACGACATTCTGCAGGAATATGGCGGAGAGATTCGCCTGGTCGACATCGTCGGTGGTTTTTCGACGACCGACATCATTCAGAAGGTTGCGGCTAACGAAACCATTCGCCGCACGGCTGCCTAGTCTGTTTCCAAGGAGTGGGGCCATGGCTGGCACACGAAACATTGCGGTCGTTTTACCGAATTGGATCGGCGACGTGGTCATGGCCACGCCAACCCTACGGGCAATTCGCGAAGGGCTGAAGCCCGGCGACCGCCTGGTCGGCGTGATGCGGCCTTATGTGCAAGATGTGTTGGCCGGTACCAGCTTCCTGGACGAAGCCATCCTGTGGAGCAAGAAAGCGAAAGAGCCGAGTCAGCGGTTCTTGAATGTCGCCTCGCAGCTTCGTCGGCAACGGTTCGATCAAGCCATTCTGCTTCCCAACTCGATCAGTTCGGCAGGGCTCGCCTACCTGGGCGGCGTCAAAGAGCGCATCGGTTACCGTCGCTATGGCCGTGGTCCTCTGCTGACACATTCGCTAGATCCACCGACTGAGAACGGCGAACGCACGCCGGTTTCGGCCGTCGACTACTATCTTTCGCTGGCCGAACTAGCCGGATACGAAGTTCGTTCGCGTCACTGCGAACTCGGCTTCACCGACCTCGACGATCTGCGTGCCCAGGTCCTCTGGCGGCAATATCGCTTCTTCGAGCGACGTGTGATCGTGTTCAACACCGGGGGAGCGTACGGCGGAGCGAAGCACTGGCCGGCAGATTACTACGCCGTGCTCGCTCGTCGCTTGGTCGAAGACCCTCGCAATGCGGTGCTTTTGATTTGTGGCCCCAGCGAACGCGAGACGGTCGCTCAGATCGAGCGTGAAGTAAATCACCCATTCGTCCGTAGCCTGGCCGAAGAAGACCCGAGCATTGGTCTGAGCAAAGCCGTGATTAACATGGCTTCGTTGATGATCACGACCGACTCTGGACCGCGGCATTTCGCCGCCGCGTTCAACGTACCAGCGGTTGCTATTTTTGGTCCGACCGATCCACGCTGGGCCGAGAACTACAATCCTTACGAACTGATCCTCTCGGCCGACACCGACTGTGCCCCGTGTGCCGAGCGCGAGTGCCCCCTGAAGCATCATCGCTGCATGCGCGACCTGGCCGTGAACGACGTGCTGATCGCGGCTCAGCGACAACTCGACTGGCAAGCAGATCAATCCCGAGCGGCTTAAGCTTCCGCTGGGGAAAATGTTCCGCCGCGCTTCCGATTGCTCTTAGGCAGAATCATCCACGCGCAGATCATTGCGGACTTCGACATCGCTGTCGATCGAACGAACCAGTTCCTGAGCAAGTTGCTTCTGATAGAACGAGGTGACGCGGCCACTAAGACAGACCGTGTTTTCGTGCTCTTCGTCAAGTTCGACCTGAATGAATCGTAGGCGGGGATTGCTGCTGGCTGCGAGCGCTGTGACAACGCGCGAGCGGACATCTTTCATCGAGGAACTAATCATCCGTAAATCCTCTGGAGTGGCCTTCCCCGCGAAAAAACAGCACTTTCGCGTTAGGCCAAGACAGGTGTGCGAGAGAAGGTAGTGGTAGGCACCGCCACGGCAAATCCGTCGCGTGGTGTGTTCATCAGAGTAGCGATGCACCCCATTAGTTGTAGAACGTGATCAAGAAGTGGTCAAGCTAAACCTGAGGAAGCTTGCCCAGCTTTCGCAGTTGCTCGATCACTTGATCGGCAAGTTGACCCGGCGTGTAATCTCCACCAGCCAGATGAACTTCCGGTTTGGCTGGAGCTTCATACGGATCGTCGATGCCGGTGAAGCCTTTGATCTCGCCTGCCCGAGCTTTCTTGTATAGCCCTTTCGGATCACGCTGTTCGCAGACTGCTAGCGGTGTATCGACGAACACCTCGATGAAGTCGCCTGCACTTCCGCTCGACTCGACAATGCGTCGGACCGCATCGCGATCGGCCTGGTAAGGACTCACGAAAGCAGTCAGCACCAAGACGCCAGCTTGGCAGAAGAGGTCCGCGACGGCTCCGATCCGGCGGATGTTTTCTGCCCGATCTTCGGCACCGAACCCAAGCCCAAATCGCTTGGCGAACTCCGGTGAGTAGCTTTCTTCGAGAATCTTCCCGCTGGCATTCAGGCCATGACGAACGTTGTCGCCATCGAGCAAAAAGGTGTGGATGCCCATCTGATGGAGCTTTCCATCGACCGCGTTGGCGACCGTGCTTTTACCACTGCCGCTGAGCCCGGTGAACCAAACCACACCCCCTCCATGTCCATTGAGTTTCTCCCGATCGGTGCGGGAAACATGGTGGTCGTGCCAGGTGATTTCAACGTTTTCAGACATGGTGAGTTCTTACACAGTTGCAGTGAGGCTAATAGTTAGCCCTCGATTCTAGCAAGTTCGCAGAGGTTCGCGGACAGGACGTTGCTCGGGCAGCTCCACACCAGGAAGAACAGCGCCTCGCGGCACCAGCGTCCTACATCGTGGCTTTGCAGATAGCCGGCCCCCTTGGCTGAACTGAGGGCCGCCTGGGTGATCCGCAGCACGAGGCTGTTGGCACGCGAGCGGATCTGCAGCGGATCGCACTGAGGCTCTCCCGCAGCGGCCGCTAGAAGATCGTTCTTCAGGGCCTCGAGCTCCGCCTCGAAGTGTTCGGTTGGTTGGGCGAACTCGGTTCGTTTTTCACGCTGAGCTACCAGGAAACGATACGCAGCCGTGGAAAGACCGACGGCCAAAGTCGAAGTTTCCAGACCACCGGTGTTGGCCCCTTTCCCCTTCTTCATCACATCTTCGCGAGGACCATCCAGGATCCACTCGTGCGGACAGAATGCCTCTTTGAAATTGACCGGGCCGGTTTGACTGGCCGACAAGCCGACTAGTTCTGCCGGCTCACCTACTTCGATTCCAATCCCCTTGGCAGGCACCGCCATCAGCAGCTGCCGACCGTCTTCCAGACTGGCACCAATCACCAGCGTATCGGCCGCTTTGGCCCCCGTGACCCAAGGGCTGTAACCATCGAGCTTGTAGCCGCCGTCGACTTCGGTTGCTAACAGCGCTGGCTTCTTCAGGTGCTGACGACTGGTCGTTAGATGCGAGATGCCGACCGTGGCGAACGTTCGGCCTGAGAGCAAATCAGGCAGCAACGATCGTTTCAGGGCCTCGTTCTCGCTCGAGGCAATCCGTCGACATGCCCCTGTGCGCTGGGTAATTACGAACGTTGTGGTCAAACAAGCGGCAGAAAGTTCGAGATAACCTCGCACGACATCATCGCCTGACCAACCGAGCCCGCCCTGCTCTTGGGCGATAAACCAGCGAAAGACCCCATGCTCTGCACAATTAAGTAGCTGTTGAGCAGGCCAGTCCTGCGCGGTCTGCAGAGAATTCGCGTTTTCGCTTAGCTGCGCACATAGTACCGCAAGGTTGCTTGAATCGGGTGTGATGATTTCTTTATCGGCCATCGTTATCCCCATCAGAGGGTCAAGGCGCCAGCGTCGCTGGCAATGTTGGCATTCGGTTTGCTTCTACTGCAAGCTGTTCTATCTCATTGAAACCATCATTCCCAGAGTGTGCGATGGTGGCAAGCGGCCAGAGAAAGGTCGACCTGACAGTCTCACCTCAACTCGCCCTCAATAATTGGCCTCCCTGAATTGACGGTTCATCCGTAAGCTACGACAAGCTGGCAAGCTACGAAAGAATTACGGGAAGTGAATCGAGATAGATCAGACGCTTGTAGGAATTTCCTGGCATATTACCCCCCCTGCATTTGCTTGCAGGGGTCGCGTGTCGGAAGTCAACTCGCTACATTGCCAGTGTGCATGGATTCAGAAGCCCTTGTATCTTCAACCAGTTAGGTAACTGCGATGAGCCAGGCTGAAATGACCAGAACCGAGGACGACAACGTGACAGCACCCGTCGAACTCTCGGCCGAAAAGTTGTACGAAAAGTGCATGTCGCTGGCCAATAATCTTTGGTGGACTTGGCAACCGGACGTATTCAATCTGTTCCGCGATCTCGACCCCATCCGTTGGCGACAGTTAGACCATAATCCAATCGCCTTGCTCCGCGAATTTACCCCCGAGCGTCTCGAGACGCGGGTCGCGGAGATGGTGCTTTATAGCCGTATCAATCACGCTTACCGCCGGCTGAAAGAATACATGGCCAGCAGCACCCCATGGGCCGATACCCATGCGGGCGTTCTCGGTGGTAAGCCGGTGGCCTACTTCTCGGCCGAATTCGGTATTCACGAATCGATTCAGATCTATTCTGGCGGTCTCGGCGTTTTGTCCGGTGACCATATCAAGAGTGCCAGTGGTCTGGGCGTGCCGCTTGTTGCCATTGGTCTGTTCTACGATCAGGGTTACTTCAAGCAGCACCTCAACGACGAAGGTTACCAAGTGGAAGAATATCTCGACACCAAAGTCGAGAACCTTCCGATGAAGCCTGCCACCGACCCGGATGGCAAGCCGATCACGGTGACCATCCAGATGAAGGATGGCAACCTTTTGGCGAAAGTCTGGCAGATGAACGTCGGTCGCGTGCCGCTGTTCCTGTTGGACTGCGACGTCGAAGGCAACAGCCCCGAAGACCGCGAATTGACTAGCCGTCTGTACGGTGGTGACGAACGCACACGTATCCGCCAGGAAATGGTGCTCGGCGTTGGTGGTATCAAGGCCCTCAAGGCTTTGGGCATCACCCCTGGCGTGTATCACCTGAACGAAGGTCACAGCGCGTTCGCCACGCTCGAAGCCGTTCGCGATCACATGCACGAAGACGGCATGAGCTTCGACGACGCCCTTCGCGAAGTTGCTAAGCGAACCGTCTTCACCACGCACACTCCTGTGCCTGCTGGTCACGACCGCTTTGATGCCGGTCTGATCGAAGAACATCTGGGCGTCTTGCGAGAATCGATCGATATCTCGCACGAGCAGCTGATGGGCATGGGTCGGGTCGATACGAACAATCAGCACGAAACGTTCTGCATGACGGTGTTGGGGCTGAAGGCTTCCCGCCGTGCCAACGCCGTGAGCCAACTTCACGGGCACGTTTCGCGAAGCATGTGGGCCCACCTGTGGCCATGGCGTGTTGAAGAAGAGATTCCGATCGGGCACATCACCAACGGTGTGCATATTCCATCGTGGATCGCCTGGCAGATGATGCAGCTTTACGATCGCCACTTCCCCAGCGGTTGGTATCAACGCATGGGCGAGTCGGACGTATGGCAATTCATCCACGACGTCGACCCAGGTGAACTTTGGGAAACGCACGCCACGCTAAAGAACTTGCTGCTGCAGTTCGTCCGTCGTCGCATCTCGCGTCAATGTCGTCGCCGAGGTGAAAGCGATGATGCAGTGGAACGCGCACGAACCGTGCTGGATCCGAACGTCTTGACGATCGGGTTCGCACGTCGTTTCGCTACCTACAAACGAGCCGACCTGTTTATGACCGACGTCGATCGCCTGATCGAAATGATGAGCGATCCGAAGCGTCCGGTGCAGTTTATCTTCAGTGGTAAAGCTCACCCGAAAGATGAACCAGGTAAGGCCAAGATCAAGAAGATTCACAACCTGCGTCACGATCCACAGTTCCGTGACAAGATTGTGTTCATCGAAGATTACGACATCAACGTCGGCCGTCACTTGATCCAGGGTGTGGACGTTTGGTTGAACAACCCTCGCCAGCCACTGGAAGCCTCCGGCACCTCGGGCCAGAAGGTCGTTCTCAACGGCGGCTTGAACTGCTCGATCCTCGACGGTTGGTGGGCAGAAGCCTACGACGGCCGCAACGGCTTTGCTATCGGCACCGGTCGTACGCACACCGATGTGGCCAAGCAGGATGCCCGCGATGCGGAAGACCTGTACAAGGTGCTCGAAAACGAAGTGATCCCGCTGTACTACGACCGCGATGTCGACGGTCTGCCACAAGGCTGGATCAAACGCATGATGTACAGCATCAGCACTTCGGCCTGGCGATTCAGTGCCCACCGTATGGTGGCCGACTACACCAAGCTGTGCTACGTGCCAGCCGCTGGTGGCTTAAGCAGCCAAATGCCTGGTTAAGCACCACGCAGATTCTCAAAATCATTGAAAAGGATCCGGTTCGGCCGGATCCTTTTTTCGTGGTGTCTCGTCAAAATCATAGCAATCAAAGATGGTTTTGTTTGAGTTTGGCCAAATCAGCAAGATTCCGGCTGACACGAGGCATCAACGTTGACATAATAAAAAGACCGGGATGGGCATCTACCCCCCCGATAGCCTGATGAACAGAGAAGTGGCAATCGGTTGGACCATTCCCTCGGCGACCCGCGCGCCGACCCTCCTCCAACCACATCCTCATGGCATCCCTTATTTTACGTCCTTATCGCCTTGGGCATGATGAATCTGATGAATCACAAAAGTAAATTCCGGGCATGGCTCTTTGCTCCTCTTCTGCTCTTCTTGATTCCGTTGGTCGCGGAAGCCGGCAAGTTCAAAGTCGGCGACGTGGTCCAGGTATGGGACGATTGGAAAGATGAATGGAAGAACGGCACCGTCGTCGACATCAATCGCCGCGGTGAACTTCTGATTGAAACCGCGAGCTACAGCAGCCTTAAGCGCGAAGTTTATCAACCAAAGGTCGTTCGTTTCGCCTACGAAGATGGCGCGATCGGACCGGCCCGAACGTGGACCGATTCCAGCGGCACCTTCAAGATCATGGCGGCACCGCTAGGGATCGTGAATGACAAGATTCGCCTGCGTCGTGAAGACATGTCTGAGATCGAAGTTCCGATCGCCAAACTCGGGGACGCCGACCAGCGTCTCATCGAACGGATCAAAGCCGAGATGGGCATCCGGGCCGTGCCGCCTCCTAAGCCGATTACCCCGATCCGTTTTGCCGGAACCGATAACGAAAACCTCAACGCGTTCGGTAGCGTCGGCTACGCGGAAGAACGCATTGCCATTCTCGCCGATCCCATTCCGCCCTATATGGTCATTCCGCAAGGTGGTGTTGGCTTCGGCAAGTACTACGAAGAAGAACAATTCGGTCTGATTCAACCGATCGGCGGGCCCGATGGGCTGGTGCTGGTCTCGGCCGAGTATCCGGTCGATCCGCGTAAGGCAGACAAGTTCGATCGCACGCGTATCGCTTGGATCTCGCTGAAGCAAAAGAAGATCACCAAAGAGCAGTCGCTGCCCGATGGCGAGATGGTCCTGGACTATCATCCGGCTTCGCATCGTCTGTTGACGTATCGCTACGAACTCGAGGGAGGCCGCTTTGGTCGTCGCAAGACGGTCCTCTCGGTGTGGGAAGTCTTACCAACCGACGAATCGGTAGAGCCTGTTGTGAGCTGGGAAGCGTACCCCGATGACGGCTACGACAAAGAACCTTGGGCGCGCTTGATCAACGGAAACCTTGTCCTCCATCGATTTGCCGACAAGCAGTACGTCGGCTGGGATGTCGCGAACCGGTCGGTTGCTTACCGCCTGTTCCAGGACCACACGTGGTCGACTCCACCGACACTCAGCGGAACGGCGAAGTATGGCTTCCTGGTCGAAAACGAGAGCGTCCGAATCTTCGACGCGGTAACAGGGACAACGATCACCAAGCTGATCACCGAGAACCGCATCAAGCTGGCGGCCCCCAGCGAAGACGGTTCCAAGTTGGCCACGCTGGAAGAGAACACGCTGACGATTTGGAATTTGACCGACCCCATCGCCGAACCGGTCGCACATCCGGCCGAGTCGATCGGTGGTTCGCTGGCGAAAGAAATGTATTGGGTCGACGGCGATATGCTGATGATCAAGAACATCATGGAAATGATTCTATACGATCTGAACGAAGGCATCGCTATTTGGAATTACAGCCTGGAGTACGGTACGGTCACCGCCGTGAAAGAATCGGAAGGTCGCCAGACGATGGGCGTGCTCAACGGTCACTTGGTGTACGGCGCCGAACTTCGTGCCAATGGAAAACGGGCCGGTCTGGCCGTGGGTAATGTGAAGTTGCCTGGCCCGGAAGTGCGAGAAAAAACCGAAGGCGTCAAACGCGACGATCTGGTTGTCTTGAAGCCCGGCAGCAAGATTCGTCTGGAAGTCCGCTGCGGCAATACCCACAACCCAACGGTCTACAGTGCCTTGCTCGCCAAGATCCAAGAGAATGGCTGGGAACTCAACCAAGAAGATTACGATGCGGTGATGCACGCGGATATTACGCTCGGCGAAACCGTCACCCGCACCTATCGCTTCTTTGGTTTCTATCGGGCACCCGAGACGGTCACGTATACGCCAATCATCTCCAAGCTCGATATCATGGTCGGAGACACAACGATCTGGGTTAACCGAACTTCCACTGGACCAGGGTTTTTCGTGAACGCAGACGAAACGATTCAACAGCAAGTCGATCGTCAGAAGGAAGACGTCAACTTCTTCACCCGCAGCCGAATTCCGGCAATGATCCTGGATCCCAAGTACGGACGTGGTTTTGGTTCGACCAAAGTTTCAACCAAGGGCCTCGAACCCACTAGCATGCGAAACATGATCTACGCCAACGGCCGGCCGGTATTCTTGAACAACTGACCCTTGGTGGCGGTGATACCCCTGTGCAAAAAAATGGCCAGTCGAAAACCCATCGACTGGCCATTGTTCTTTCTTGCTTGAACAGGCACGCTACGGCTTGATCACCAACTGGCCGATCTTCTTGCCGGTGTTGTTGTACATAGCGTGCCAGTCATTGATGTCTGGAAACCCATCCAGAAAGATCTGAATGAATCGCGGCCAATCGCTGGGCTGTAACGTCAAACAACCATCCGACCCCCGACCACTGTTGAACCCGTTATGGACGTTGATGCCGACCGACGTTGTCTTGCCAGGGTTATCGCTTTGAACGCTGACCGGTTTTCGCATGTTGACCAGCAGGCCAGGACGAATGCCTTCGCGTTTCATGACCAGCTTATCGGCTCCTTGCTTGGCAGCGGTTCCCCCCTTGTGAAAACCGATATGCAGCGGATAGGTACCATCGATGACGCGTCCCTTGACGGTCATGTCATCAGGCCAGATCGATCCCTTGAAGGTTCCGTTTACCCCACCACCAGTCAGCATAAAGGACGACTCATACATACCGTTGAAGGTCGCCGACTCGCCTCGCTTGCGTTTGGTCTTCGTGGGCATCTTACCACCGTGCTGGACAGTCAGCGTGATCAGCCCACCGACCGGGACCGGCTTGGCCGTTGGTGGTGCCACGGCACCAATCAATGATGTCATTGTCTTCCAGGTCTTGCCGCCCACGTCGATCCGCGCATCGGGTCTGGCCAGGCCAACACGTTTTGCCTGGAAGCTGATGATGGCTTTGACCGTGTTGGACGTCGCACCCACCCGGGAAATTTTTCCGTCGATCCCCTTGGGATCGAAGCTTGGATTGGCCGTCTTCTTAGAAATCTGCGTCAGCATCTTCTGAACGGTCGTTATATCTGCTGAGTGGTTTGTCGCACCACTTTCGTAACTACCCACCGACGCGCTGATTTTCCACATAGCCTGACTCCTTCGCGATAAGAGATGCTCCGCCTGTAAGGGCGTTATCGCCGGGAATTCCAATGGGTTGCGTGCAAAATCCGATTTCTTTCGATAAGACGGGAAACCGTTTCATCACTTACCACTGCCAGCCCAACCGCTTGGCCTTCATCCAGGTAAGGCCAACGTATAAAGCGGCCCCCGGTAAGGCCGCAAGCATCGTTACGAAGACGAGTTCCACGCGATAGACTTCTTCGCGCCCTTGCAGATAGGTGGCAATCGCCAAAGGAACCAGAATCGCAATGATGGGCCCTGCCAGCAGAGCGAAACGTTTGAAGCCAGCACGGGGGTAGTAAACCATCAAGGCAATGGTCACGGATCCGATGATGAAGATTCGCTTCACAATCGAGCCAATCGTGTTGAAGATCTTCGATGCCGTGCTTTCGGACGGTTCTCGGATGAACCCGCCTCTGGGTCGATAAGCTCCTGACGGAAACGAGCGGGGCGATTCGACAGGCGTTGAACCTGATCCCCAGGCAAAAACCTCTGGCAAGACGAGAATGAAGGTAATCGCCATTAAAACAAGCCCCTTACGAAGGCCGTTAGGATAGAACTCTTCCCGATAAGAGACGGGGTCTGCCTCAACCAATTCTTCCATGGGCTTCTCCTACGAGTACGCATGTCTAGAAACGCATTCGCGCGAACAAGCCTTCTTCTCTGTAAGTCAGGCACGCCTCAAGATATCCCATCCCATGTCACCTGGACAATGATTTACCAGCTCTCCCCCTCAAGAATGTTGTGAACCGACTGGCTTGCCTGAAGCGTTGATAATCGGTTAGGCACCTGCGAACCAAGTTGCATAAGAAAACAACATCGTTATATGAAGCTCGTCAATGCGTAAATTTTACAACGTCTTTATCTATGTTTTTTCAAATCTGAGCCGCCCCCTTCTAGGCTTCTAAGTGCTTGATTCTGTGCAAAAAACGAGTCCTTGAGGGGATGTCTGGGCCTTTCGGTTCGTTGGTCATTAAAAGACCACCTCCGAGCCGGACTTTGGTGTGGAGTTTGCAGCCTTGAATCGCTCGGTAGTGTTCTTCAAAGACGAGAGGTCATGTTGTGACCAGTCCAAGGATTTGACGATGGGTCAGTTTCACATTGCCATTACGCATCAGGCGAAACCGGGTAAGGAGGAAGAATACGAGGCCGCCTTACGCGAGTTTGCCAAACAGTCGCTCGACGAACCGGGCGCCTCTGGCGTTCTGCTACTCGCTCCGGCACCTGGAACACTGGGCAAAGAATACGGGATCCTGCGTACCTTTGAAGATCGTGCATCGTGTGAAGCGTTCTATCATTCCGAGAGCTATCGTGAGTTCCATCGGCGGACGCGTCCGCTGGTAGCGGACGAGGCCAAACGCCGCCCGCTCAATGGCCTGGAAGTCTTCTTTCACGATCCGAGAACGAGCCCTCCGAAGTGGAAGATGTTCATCGTGACCTGGCTGGGCGTGTTCCCAAGCGCCCTGCTCTTCTCGTTGACCATTCCTCCGCTGATTGGCTTCATGCATGATCTCCTGATTCGAGCCATCGTCAACGTCTTTGTTGTTGCCTCGTTGGCTTGGATCATCATGCCATTCTTGACGAAACTTTTCCGCCCGTGGTTGTCTCCTCGCCAAGAGCAGCCCACGATCCCCGACTTTGCCACCGAGCAGCCTGAGCAAGTCCGGGAAGAGCACGAAGAGTTCTTAGAGCGGTTCGAGTTGGAACGCGTTTGATCTTCGCTTGATTGCGAACAAATCCCGGCGTACTGTGTCCCAGTGCAATGCGTTTGCATCGCAGACATCTCCGCCGGTTGTCGCAAATCGAATCTGAAGTTCAAACGAGGTCCACATGAGCAACGTTCATGTCGCGATTACGCACCAAGCCAGACCTGGTAAAGAGGTAGAGTACGAGGCCGCGCTGCGGGACTTTGCGCGGGAATCGTTGCACGAACCTGGGACGGCCGGCGTGCTGCTGCTTGCCCCAGTGCCTGGCACCCATGGTTGCACCTACGGCATCTTGAGGTCGTTTGAAAACCAAGCATCGTGTGACGCGTTTTATCAGTCGGCACGATTCCGCGACTTCCACGAATTAACCAAGCCGTTGGTTGTCGAAGAAGCCACGCGTCGCAAATTACACGGCCTGGAGGCCTTCTTCCGTGATCCCAAGCTGAGCCCTCCGCGTTGGAAAATGGCAGTCGTCACTTGGCTGGGTGTTTATCCTTCCGTTCTATTCTGGGGCAATGTGCTACCTCCCGCCTTGAGCAGCCTGCATAGTCTTGTGGCGACGGCCATAACGACAATCTTCGTCACGGTGACCTTGGCCTGGCTAGTCATGCCGATCCTGAGCAAAGTCTTCGCCGCGTGGCTGCATCCGCCGAATTCGAGTGTTCCTATCCTGGGCCAGTCACTTTCCGACTAAGTCTCAAGCGAAGAGTCCGTAACCAAGACCAATTCGTCGCTGCCTGATAGACTTGAGCCATGGCGAGACTTCATCAGTACGTTGCGTTCTTGCGTGGCATGAACTTGGGCAAGCGCCGGTTAAGCATGGACCGGTTGCGCGAGCTTCTGCTGGAACTCGACTATCAGCAGGTCGAAACGTATATCGCCAGCGGCAATGTCATCTTCTGCGTGCCCAAGACTGCGGACACAAAACTTGCTGAGCGTATCTCCCAGCACCTTGAGTCTTCCCTCGGCTACCCGGTCGATACGTTCATTCGCTCAGCTGCGGAGGTTCAATTGATTGCTCAGCGGGAAGTCTTCCCCCTGCAAGACGAGCCAGACTGGAACGTCCACGTCTCGTTCTTCTCGAAGAAAGTGCCGCCCAAAATGGCCGCCAACCTGGAAGCGGTCCGCACTGATGAAGACGCCTTCCGGGTGATCGATCGCGAGCTGTATTGGCTTCGGAAAGGCCGCATGTCGGACTCTCATGTCTGGGACCTGCCGGCCATCAAGGCGATCAAGCTGCCGACGCACACTATGCGCACCATAAACACAATTCGTAAGCTAACTACCAAATATCTAGCAAACTAAGTCCGGCTATTTTCCCTTAATCAGCCAATACGAGGCATAGGAAGCCACTTAGCGGTGCGGAATCCCGCACTTCCGCGGCAGAATGTGCAAATTCGCGTTGAAAATGCAAGTTGATATCCCGTAAGATCACTCGTCTAGTCTTTTCCATCCAGATTTTTCTTTTCTTTTCTCTATATCTGGGAGATTTCGTTGTGAGAACGCGCGGATTCACACTTGTGGAGTTGTTGGTAGTGATCGCCATTATTGGCGTCCTGATTGCCCTTTTACTTCCAGCGGTACAGCAAGCCCGAGAAGCAGCCCGGCGAATGAGCTGCAGCAACAACCTGAAGCAGCTCGGATTGGGCCTCCATAATTACCATGACACCTTCGGAGAGATGCCTCCTTGCTCGGTCGCTCCTGAAGATGGCGATCCGGCAGGTGGAGCCCATGGGCCGACGGGCTGGGTCTTTCTGCTGCCATTCATCGAGCAGACTTCGCTGCACGATCTGATCAGCCAGAAATCGAATAACTTCAATCGCAACTTCTGGCTCGGCTCTGGAAACGCCGCGCCCATTCGTAACGCAGTCAATGGTTTGTCGGTCGAATCGTACTGGTGCCCCTCCAGTCCTCTGGCTCGCTTCAAAACCCAGAACAGCCGCCAGATTCAACAGATCGACTACGTGTTTGTCGCTGGGGCGAATAATCACTCCCGACGGGATCGTAAGGCCGAGAGCAACAGCCACTTTTCCGACGGCGGCGTCTTCCGCCAGCAGTTAGGCGTTTCGTTCCGTGATATCACCGACGGAACGTCGAACACGTTCTGCATTGGCGAGCAGTCCGGTTTCACCCGAAGCGGTACGAACAACCGATTCGATGCCCGCGCTCATCCAAACAGTGGTTGGTACATGGGCTCGAAAAACTACACCCGCCCAACCGGTGCCGACAACTCTTGGGGATCAGGCGGCGAGGACGATCGCTGCTACAACGTGACCACCATCCGCCAAGGGATTAATACGAAAAAAATCGGCGGAAACTGGGCCAAAGCTCCTCGTTGTAATACGCCGGTTCAGTCGGCCCATCCAGGCGGCGCGCTTGTGATCGTCAGTGATGCTTCCGTGCGTTTCATTCCTGAAACCGCAGCACTTTCGGTGGTGAAAAACCTAGCCAATCGAGACGATGGCAATCCGGTTCAGTTCCCGTAACTCGGCCGCTTTGTCTCTGAGAAGTGACGCGAGGCAGCGCGTCACTTCTCGCTCTTATTGTTTCTCTTCTTAATCTTGTAGGCACTTTATCGGAGTGTGCGATATGGCTAGGTATGGCCTATGTCTGCTCGCAATCGGCCTTCTTATTGGCTGTAGCGAGTCTGGACCCAAGACGTATTCGGTTGGTGGAACGGTGACGATTGGTAAGAAGCCAATGAATGGCGGGTATGTTTCCTTCGAGGACCCCGAAACAGGAGAAGCCGCCCAGGGAGCCATCGAGGAAGACGGTAGCTACTCGGTCGAGTTGCCCCAAGGCAGCTACCAAGTGATGATCGAACCGACGGAAATCGAAGTGAAGTCGAAAGACGGTATGTCGCCGCCGGAAATGAGGTATGTCCAGAACGTACCGGAGCGCTACATGTCGATCGATTCGACCGAGCTATCGGCGGATGTCGGAGACGATTCGACAACGTTCGACTTTACGTTGACCAAGTAGCTAACCTCGGCCTCCGTCGAAACCTGCTCGGGAATCGGCTCTGTCTTGAGATCAAAAAACGAATCGAGCGTGACCAACACCAGCATGATCACGCCGACGATCAATTTGCCAACCGTCCCCAGGATGCGTCCGATGAACGCTCCTTGACCGATCGCCATTCGCTCTTCATGCGACTTCTCGGTGTTATGCTCGCCTAACCAGGCACCACCGAACGCTCCGAGTGCACCACCTAACAGCGCGCCGATCATCGTTCCCAGAATGGGAATAAAGCTCAGCAGAATAGCGCCGGCCAGGCTCCCGATAAACGCCCCGACCAGCGATAAGAACACGCCCCAGCGACTTCCTCCCTGCTTGGCAGCCCCGGCGGCCCCGGCGAGGAACTCGACGATTTCTCCGATCACGGCCAGCACGGCAATCACGATCACCACGGTCCAGCTGACGCGTGGGAAATACCCGGCCGGCAGAAAATAGGCATACAGGACCGTGCACAGCAGCAAGATCCAGTTGCCCGGCAGCGTAATGAAAGTCGTCAGCCAGGCAAACGCATTGACCATCAATAACAAAACAGCGGCGACATAAACCATGAGGGGATATTCCTGGAGTAAGCCAAGATACGCATGGAATTGGTTATTCGATGCGGCGAACTCAGTCTGAGGTATTATCTCGAAGAATCGGCCAAGTTCTAGACGTAGCTGCTATCGGTCATCCGCAGGCCAAGGCGAGTTGCTAGGAACTCTCTCGACTTAAAAATCGCGCAATCCGAGCCATCAACTCATAGGTGGTGATGGCCAGAGTTACGTTGATAGGCGAGTAAACAACAAAAAGGCTGACCAAGCCCAACAAATACACATCCATATTGGAAACGTAGCCAAGTCCCCAGAGTGATCCGAATATCAGCAGTGTATTTGGCCCCATCAGCCACAGGCCGGCCAGGAGAATTCCGTAGTCATGATTGAGTACGTGATCTAAACGTCGCTCCCAACTCACGTCTCCCTCCAACCGATAGGCCCTGGCGATGAACAGGACACCTGAGATCGTCTGCATCAGACTGAATAGCAACGTGAGTGGGATCAGAACGAACACATTGATCCAGTCGGATTCTATGCCAATAGAATGCAGTCCCAATCGGACAGGCGCCATCAGCACCATAGCCGAGTACCCCAGCACCATGATCACGGTGAGACCAATTCGTTCGTCGCCCATCGAACTGCATTTGGCAAATGGAAAAAAAAGTGCCCCGCGACTGGGACAACAGAAGCTGTCTATCCCCATCATATCCCTGGGGCGTCCAGCGGCGTTGAGATTTGTGCTTTAGGTTGCCAATCCGGCAAGGAGCCCCAATTACATACAGCTTGCCCCCCTGTTATAATTTCGCGCCTTACATCCACCATGTTTGCCCTGGGGTTTCCCCGTCTTTCGTCAGGAGATTGTTGATGAGCATCAGTGCGTTTATGGAAAAGCATTACCGCCACTTTAACGCTCGCGAGATGGTGGAAGCGGCCAAGACGTATAAGTCGATGGTCGAAGGGGGCGGCAAGATGTTTATGTCCATCGCCGGGGCGATGAGCACGGCCGAGCTGGGCATTTCGCTGGCCGAAATGATCCGTCAGGATAAAGTGCACGCGATCAGCTGCACCGCGGCCAACTTCGAGGAAGACTTCTTCAACCTGGTGGCTCACGACGAATACGAACTGTGCCCGAACTACCGCGACCTTTCCCCGGAAGATGAATTTCAGCTTCGCGAAGGTGGTTTCAACCGCGTGACGGACACTTGTATCCCGGAAACGGTCATTCGCCACTTCGAGCACAATTTGCTCGAGTACTGGAAGGAAGCCGACGAAAAGGGGGAGCAACACTTCCCGGTCGATTATTTCTTCCGCCTGCTGAAGGATGGCAAGCTGCAAGAGCACTACCAGATCCCGCCAGAAAACAGCTGGGTGCTGGCTGCTTACGAAAAGGGAATCCCTGTCTTCACCCCAGGCTGGGAAGACTCGACGCTGGGGAACATCTTCGCGGCTCGCGTTTACGACGGGACCCTTTCCTCGCACAACGTGATTCACCCCGGTACCGCCATGATGCAAGAGCTGGTGAAGTGGTACCTGGAACACGAAAAGAACGGCATCGGGTTCTACCAGATCGGCGGCGGTATCGCAGGCGACTTCGCGATCTGTGCCGTTCCACTGGTACTGCAAGACCTGGAAATGCGGGATGCGAATCTGTGGAGCTACTTCTGCCAGATCTCGGATTCAACCACGTCGTTCGGCTCGTACAGCGGTGCGGTCCCCAACGAAAAGATCACGTGGTACAAGCTGAGCAAGGAAAGCCCCAAGTTCATGATCAACTCGGACGCCTCGATCGTGGCTCCGTTGATGTTCGCCTACATCCTGGGGCAGTAGAACTCGAAGCGTCTGAGAGAAACAGACGGAAAGAGTTTTAACCACGGATTACACGGATAAGCACAGATGTTTTAGAGTCGTCTTTGACGACTCTTTTTTTATCCGTGACTATCTGCGTAATCCGTGGTTTGTCTCTTCTTCTTCCGCGTGCGGTTACTTCCACGGTCCTTGTAGCTTGCCACCGCGTAGCGATTGGAGGCCGCGAATCTGGACGCGGTCTTGGTTTTTGAACGAGATCACCGGGCTCAGGCCGATCTCCATCAGTTTGGCCAATTCATCATCAGTCAGCAGGCACTCTCCGCAAGGATGGGCATCGCCGTCTTCGGCCGGGTCGTAGTAGACCGGCAGGTCGCTGAACTGGGACACGGCGGAAGTGTCCTGGCTCCAGCCGGCTTCGTTATAGCCGTTGGCAAGGGCCGTACATGCCAGCCATACGGGGCTGCCCCAGGCCAGTTGGCTTCCACCGGGCTTCGAGATCTCTTCGAAGTCGAAGCTGTCGGTCGACTTATACTTCTTGCCGTACGGTAGCCGCAATTGCACCCTGGGCCAAAGGCCGGCCACGTTCAACATGGGCCGCGTGATGCGGTTGGCGTTCCACGCTTCGTGGATGGGGGACTCAGGGTCGAGCCACTGCTCTTTAGTTGCTCGCAGCTCAATTGCTGCGGAAGCTCCGGCCGACTGGCAAAGGTCCCCCAGCTTCGCCGCGAGAATTAAGTCGTCCTGGTTCACTGCGAAGGGAAACAGGCAGCCGACCACACCCCACGGCGTGGCCCCGGGTGTCTTGGAAGGGGTCGTCATCAATTCGGCCAGCCAGCCGGTTTGCCAGTTTTCGTCCTGCAGTGCTTCGCGAAAGGCCTGGGCCGTGGTGTCGAGAATGTAGATCTTCAGCTTGGCGTGCGTTTCGACCTGGAAGGTCATCATCCGCAGCCCTCGCCAGTTCATTTCCAACGCATGAAACTTCGGCCCTTGCAGCACACGACGCATGGTCTCCTGGATCGCCTCATCGACGACGGCAACGAGTTCGTCCTGCCGCGGATCGACCTTTTGGATATTGCTGCCGGCAAGAACCTCTTCGATGAACGCACCCCAGTTGCCTGTTTCCAAAGGCGAACCGCTGGTGTCCGTCGATTGTGAGAGGACGTCCGCGAAGAGATCTTCCGAGCCTGGTGCCGCGGCTGAAACGCCCTGCGTTGGTTCAGGCGTAGCCGGGGCCGCTTCTTCCTGCTTCGGAGCCCATGCCATCACTTCGGCCGCAGCGGCCTCAAAGTGCTTGGGGTTTTTCAGGCGACGGCGAAGCGTACGGAGATTCTCAAACAGGGTCAGCTTCTCGAACAGTTCATCCGGCTCGAAGTCCTCGAACTCTTGGAACTCGATATCTTCGGTTTGGCCATCGGCCGATGCGAGGATGCCGTCGAGACGCACACCCAGTTTCTCCGGCAACTCGTACAGATTGTCGCGATCGACAAAGACCGGCTTGGGGCTCTTCCGATCGTCCTCGTGGCCGGTGCCACGGAAATTGCCAATTAGCAGTAAGTGCAACGGGGTTTTCTCGTTGACTTCAGGAGCATGAGAACGCGAACCACCAACTTGAATTTCCGCCATGTTGTCTCCCCCGACATTGCCTTGCTTCAGGTTGTAACATGGTGCCGAACTATTGAGGCTGCTCGACTACGCGATTCATGCCCAGTTTCTTGAGTGACTCGGCCCACGATTTCTTGGTGAATAATTGCCAGCTATCGGGCATGTCCGCCACTTCGGCCAACACGCCGACGACATCTTTACCCAGCAGTTCGTCTACCGTCTCTTGATCACGCTGCGACAAAAAGGTGGTCAACAGATTCGGTGAGAAGACGGCAAAGAATTGCGGGCCTGGTCCCGGGGTTGGCAGATCACCCCGCTTGGGAGCAAACAGCCCGTCCCGGAAATGATGGACGACTTCCTGGGGATCTCCCTTGGTGAACATGCAACTAATCGCATCCAGGCCCCATAGCTCGTCGATGATCTCGCGAAACGGTTCGAGGTCTTCAGGGCAGTACAGCATGGGACCACCGAGCGCTGCGAACTTGGCATCCAGGTCGCCGCGCAGAGGTGTTCCTTCCAACTCCTCTGGGATTTGCATTTCGGCTCGCATGAAGTGAATCGAAAGGACGGGCTTGGCGATCTTCGACAAACTGCTGATCAGTGCGAACGGAGAAAACGAAACCTTGGGCACACCTTCGATGATACTGTGATAAACAGGGTACCCAGAGTCGGCCGTCTCTTCTTTGAAGCACAGTCCGCGCACCGACTCTGGCGAAGTGGGAACCGACTCTTTATCTCCCTCGCCCTCCTTCGATGGTGGCGGAGCCGCGGAAACGTAATCAGGATTCCGCCAATTCGACGAAGGCCCCGGTTCGGGAGGCTCGATGATGTTTTCTGGGTTGCCTGGCCCCGGCGAGGATACGTTCGGAAAGTCCTCGGCCGGAGGACCAGTGAACTTGTTGGTCGGTGGTTCGTCGGGAGAGAACCCTACCAGGTTGGGATTCCCACCGTCGGGTCCCATTTGATTGGTAAACGACGGTCCGCTTCCTCCGGCGAACGAAGGAGGTCCAAACAACGGTTCGTCTTCGTCATCCCCTTCGTCCCCAAATTCAAGCGAGGGACCAACATTGGGACCGAAATCATCCGATCCAAAATCGAGGTTGGGATTCTTGCCCTCACCAAATCCGCCTGGGGCTTGCCAAGGCGGCGCATTCTGACTGCCGGGAGGCTCAAACTTGTTTTCAGGTGGCCCAGCATCTTGGGGAGCGGGAGGCGAAGTAAAACTCGAAAACTGCGGAGCATCCGATGGTTCATCGAAGTTGGGAAAGCCACCTTGCGGTGCACCAGGGGGAAGATGGGGCGTCCCTGGCGGCACGGGACCTGGCGATGGCGGCGTAAAACTCGGAGGAGTTTCCCGCGGTGGCTGCTCGGGCGCCTCAAAATTTGGCGGTGCCCCCGCGCCGGCAGGTGGTTCCGCATGAGGGAATCGCGGGTCGATTGGTGGTGGACTGCCGGGTGGACTTCCCGGAGGAGTGCCAGGGGAATGACGAAAACCAGGCGGCATTCCTGGTGGCGGCCCTGCTGGAGCGGCCCCACTTCCTCCCTTGGCAAACTTGAAGACCGGGCCTTCGTCTCCACCTCGCTTATGAGGCGGAACGAAATCGGGATGGTCGGGCGTCGGTGTGCCGGGAGGTAATTGGCCAGGGATTACTTGCCCTGGAGTGGGCTGACCAGGCGTGGTCGGCGTGGAAGATGGCTGTGCCCACGGCGGACTCTTCGAAGGTCCATGCGAAGAGGGTCCTGGCGGTGGAGGACTGTCTGCCGGAGGAAAACCAGGAGGATGCCCCGGATTAGTACCGGTATCAGGCTTCGCGAATTCGGGCGGAGGGAAATTCTCAGGCGGTGGAAAATCCATGTTGCCGCTTGGCGGCTGATGAGGCATGCCTGCGGGAGGTGCCCCGGGAGCTCCCGGCGGCAATGGCGGTCCCGATGGTGCTCCGGGTGGTTGTGGCTGACCGTGGGACTCCGACTTTGGGAACTGAGGATCATCCTCGGGATAAACCTGACTGCCGAATGTCGTCGACATGAGCGAGCGATTTCGGACCGGTTCAGGCATTCCGATACTGGTCGACTCGTACGGGCTCTTGGCTCCCCCTTCAATCTTGACCATGAACTCGGTCCGTCCGGCGAAGACCTTTTGGCCGTCACGGATCACAAGACTCTCTTTGACGAAGTCATCATCAACACGGGTCCCGTTACGACTATCCAGATCGCGTAACCAGCAATACTTTCCGTCGTTCCGAATCTCGAAGTGCTGTCCCGACATCATTACGTCGTCGGTGAAGGCCTCATCCGAGTAGTTTGTGCGTCCAACTTTGCACGTTCGATCTTGCGGAATTTTGATTTGGCGTCCGACCTCCGAGCCGACAACCACCTCAAGGACAACCAACATGATGTTAAATCTTGCGCCTAACTTAGAGGGAACGAGTCCAACAATCGATTAGATCAGTATCTAAGTGCCTCGTCAAACAATTACGTCCTAAGGCTTTCATGCAATGAAGCTTAAAGCGAGTGCATCCTAAGAAGGGTGCAAGTAAGACCGGCCAATGCCGTCACAATCGATTCGTTCGACAACATCGCGCATACCCCGTGGTTTACCCCAACTGTCCCGATGACTGCAATCGCCAAGAATACCCCGGAAAACCGGAATAATTCGGGGAGTTTTGCGACTTTGCCCACGACACTTTTCGCGTTTGAGGGAAGAATGAAATCTTAACCCAACAAGGGCAATCGGGCCCTGTTACCTCGTCCCATTCTTCTGACCCCTTCGTGAAAGAGCTCATGAGCACTGCCGATAATCTGCAACAGCAATCGCTGGCCGAAGAAGAGTACAGCTACGACGTTGTCCCGTACCCCAGCCACCCCTTTCGTCAATCTCACCCAGAACGATTGGCAAGTGTCGGTAATCTTTTTGGGATCAAGCCTGCCGCGGTCGATAACTGCCGGGTACTAGAGATCGGCTGTGCCGCCGGCGGGAATATCATCCCCATGGCAGAATCTTTGCCAGAAAGCCAATTTGTTGGCGTTGATCTTTCCAAGAAGCAAATCGAACGCGGCCAGCTCAACATCGATGCACTGGGGCTGACCAATATCGAACTCAAGCACATGGACTGCACCGACATCGATGACTCGATGGGCAAGTTCGACTATATCATTGTCCACGGTGTCTTTTCGTGGATCCCAGAGGATGTCCAGGAACGGATCTTCGAGATCTGCCAGAAAAACCTGAACGAGAACGGCATCGCCTACATCAGCTACAACACGTATCCCGGTTGGCACCTGCGGGGCATGATCCGCGACATGATGAACTTTCATGTGCGGAATCTTAAAGATGCCCCGAAACGTATTCAGCAGTCGCGAGCCCTGCTGGAGTTCCTCGCGAAGAGCGTTTCCGCCGACAAGGGTGCCTATGGAATGCTGCTCAACAGCGAACTGCAACTGCTGCGTCGCCAGTCGGACAACTACTTGTTCCACGAACATCTCGAGAAAGACAACACGCCGCTTTACTTCCACGAGTTCATCGAGCGGGCCAAGAATCACGATTTGCAATACCTGGGGGAGGCACAAATCGCGACGATGTGGATCGGTAATTTCCCGAAAGAGATTGCTCAAACCCTCGAGCGAATCGCCCCCGATATTGTTCAACGCGAGCAATATGCCGACTTTGTCCGCAATCGCACCTTCCGCCAAACGCTGCTGTGTCATAAGGACGCCCCGGTCTCGCGAGCACTCAAGCTCGAATCACTGGACGGAGCGTATGTCAGCGGCAATATGGAAGAAAAGGTCGAAAAGGACAAGGAGCCGCAACCAGCCGAACCACGGACGTTTATCAATCCAGTGACTCGCCAGACGATGACCACGCAAGACCCGCTGGTGATTGAAACGGTATTGAGGCTGAAAGATGCCTTCCCATGTGCCGTCTCCTTCGAGGATCTATTCCAGAATGCGATGGACAAGATGGTCGATGGCGTCATCGCCGATGCCACCAAGATTGAGGCCCTCAAGCGATCGCTGGCCACCAATCTGATCCATATGACCGTCAGTGGGATTGTCGAACTGCAATACAATCCTTCGGTGTATACCGCCGACATGCCGGAGTTCCCCAAGACCTCCGCTGTCGCGCGAATGCAGGCCGAAAGTACGAATCGCCTGACCAACTGCCGACACGAGACGGTAAATGTCGACGACCTTTCTAGGCATTTGGTGCCGCTTATGGACGGCACGCGGACGCGAGATCAACTCGTCGAAGAGCTGAAGCGACTGGTCGACGAAGGGAAACTGGTCATCCAGCAGAAGGGTGAAAAGCCAGAAGGCATTTCCATGGATGCCGTTATGGGGAAAGCGGTCGACGAAGTGCTCAAACGCATCGCGAGCGCGGCCCTGCTGGTTCGTCAGTAACCATCCCTAGCTGCCCAAAACAAGAAGCGGACCGCTGCAAAGTGGTCCGCTTTTTTTGTTCTTGCGATGATCACGATTTCGCTGAGAAATCGACACTTCCGATCCACCGGCAGCAATTCGCTGACTTGCAACCCTATGTGGGTTTGATTTAATGACCGGAAGTGTTATTTGCGGCATCGTTTCTTTTGGAGGAGAACCGGTCCGCATCAACCGCCATCAGACAACAACGCCGTAGCACGAGAATCATCATGGCCAAGCTGACTCCCGGCATGAAGCAGGATTGGAAGCACCGCCCGTCCAAAGGCAATAAGCCGATGAACAGGATGGTTCGCCTGTTCTTCGTGGCGACGCTGTTTCTCATGCTGGTTGGCGTCCTCATTTGGTTTTTGCTTCCCCCTGCCCAGCAAAGGACCTATTTCTTTGCTGCCAACCCGATCGAATATGATCTCTGGGCGACGGTACCGCTGGTTCATAGCTCGGTCGCGGAAGAACTTGCCAAAGAGGGAAATCACGATCCGAGGTCGTTTCACATGGGCAGCATCGCCCTGGAAGAAACATTTCCGCCGATCGATCAGTTGGCCGCTCAAGCAGCCAATGGCAACATCCCCGGTCAAAACGATGCCTGCGTCCTCTATATCCAGGCGCATACTTTGCGGTACGACGTGGAAGGCACACCCCACGTGGTGGTCGCGACTCCGACTTTCCTGCGCAACTCGCTGGCGAATTGGGAAAACAGCGGCGTCCTTGATTTGAATGTCGTGCTGGACTGGATCCAAACGGCCAATTGTCCGCTGAAGTTGGTATTGCTCGATGCCGGTACGATCGTGACCGACGGTCGGATTGATCTGTACGAGAACAACTTCACCTCGGCCTTGGAAACCGAGATGCGAAGCCGGAAAGACTCAAATCTGTTTCTGATTACCTCGCACGAGAATGGCCAGAAGTCGCTTTCGTTGTCGCTCCAAAGAAACTCGATCTTCTCGCAGGCCGTCCAGGAAGCACTGACCGGCAAAGGTATCAGTGATATGTCAGGCGACAACTCGCTGGACCTCAATGAGCTGTATCATCACATCTGCGTGCGGGTTCAGAATCACCTCGGCGAAGGCGTCATCGCCCAGACACCGCGTCTATTTCAAGGGGGACAGGGAATTCTCAAAGAGGACTTCCCTGCCAAGTTCGTTTGCCGCTACTTCGAGGAAAAGAAGAAAGAAGGAGACGAGGAAGAATCGTCAGACGAGACCAAGGAAAAGGAACCGACTCCACCACCAGAACCGAAACCGGATGCCGAGAAAGACGGCGACAAGAAGGATGGCGAGTCGGCGGAAGAAAAGGATCCCCGCTGGGCAACCCTAGATGAAGTGTGGCAACTACGCGAACAGCTGGCTCAGCCTCCTGCTCGCCGCGGAGACATGATCTGGAGTCCGATCGACTTCGCTCCACAATACTTCCGCCGTCTCGACAGTTACTTGATCGGCTACCAGTTTCGCCTGTTGTTTGATACCGGTAGCGTTCCTGAAGAAAAATTGACGATGATGAAGAATTCGCTGGAAGTTCTTCAGGCGCATCTTCAAGAGCAGCGAGCGGTCCAAGCGATTCCGCCCATCAGCGATACGCCGGCCGACAACTTGATTGAAGCCTGGAATAAGTTCGTCAATACGCCGTATCAACTCGCCGGCAGTGCCGATTTGACCGACGACGGCATCAAGGCCCGCAATGCGGTTCTTAGTTGGAACTACTGTGTTTATCACGTGCCCGAACTAACCCAGATGTTCGAGCATACCGGCAGCGACTCGACCTTGGCCGGCTATGAATCGCTTTTGAAAGATATCCGCGACGTCACGATTGGGATGCTCGAAGTTCCTCCCAGCGGCTCCGGCGGGCCTGAACTAACACATCTGACGCTGGAAAGCGTCATTAACCGTTCGGTGGGCGAGATCGAGGGAATGCGACGATTTGCCAACGCCGACATGACGATCGTGCCGCGAGATAAAGAGTCGTCGAACCTGAATGCGCAGATGGCGGACGCGTTGCGGCTTCTCGGCTACCTGCGAACGGCTATGCCCACGGCGGCCGATCGCAAGAAGATGGCCGACTCGCTACGCGAATTCTCGCAGCAACCGGTCCCTGACTACACGTATATTGATAACTCAGTGCCCTTCTTGGCACGCTTGTCCACGGCCGCGCTACCGCGGGCCTCGGAAGCAAGCATGAAGAAGCTAAGAAGTCTGTATCTCGAGATCGCCGAGGCAGGCAGCCCGCCGGCTGGAAACCCGGCAACTCCATTTGTGGCGATCGGTGAGACGATTCAGGCCAACATGCCATCCGATGCCGACTATCGTAGCCAGGTTTGCTACCAGGTTCGCGTACGTACGCTCGATTGGCGTGACACCAATCAAATTGTGGGGAGAGTCGCTCCCCTTCCCTTCCGCTTTCCCGTGAAGGAAAAGATCCCGCGTCTGACGATCCGTCCCGGCAAAGAGACGCAATCGCTTCAACTCGATCGAGTCGATGAACAAGTCGATTTTGAGTTTGAATTGACAGCAGCGAACTTCCCGCCTGGGCAAGTCGTGTTCACCGTCGAATATGATCGCAATGCGTTAGACGTTTCGTTTAAGAACGGCAGCTTTGATGTGGCGAACGGTACGCTGAACTACACGATTGATGCCAGCGGTCCAATCACAATCCAAGGAAGTGTCTCGGCCAAGCTTGACCGCGAAGCGAACGCATTGCGGCGAAAGATGACTGACATCCGTGCCGCCCAAACCGAACCAATTGTCTTTACGATTCCGGCCAAGTTCATTCCTCCAGGAGCCGAGTCAAGCCGATCAGGCACGCTGAACGTATCCCTCCCCTGGGCCGAGCAGATCGACCTGGTTATTCAACAAACCGGAGCATCGGGGCCTGGGATCTACTATGGCCAACGCGTACAAGTCCCCCTGTTCGATAACCGCGAGTCGGAATTTCGCTTGGGTGTTATCAATCGTTCGCGGATCGAGCGAAAGGTCGATGTCGCCATCTACCCTGTCGTTCGACCTGAGACCAGCTTGATGCCTACCGGGCGTATCTTCTCGGATCAGTATCATCGCAAACCAATCGCTGGCGGGGCCGATAGCCAAGAAGCGGAAATTGCTCCGTGGCGTGTGGCGACCTACGAGCGTCCCTTGGTTAACTTGGGCACTGACTTTCTGCCCACAGGCGTCGCCAGTGGTCTTACCCTGACGTCCTACGATCAGATTCCGCCGCCAGCAACGAGGGCACGCGGCCGCATCGTGAATGAAGCCGTGCAACCGGAACGCTGCGAGTGGCTACGATTTACCGGTCCGCCTGGGCCGCCGGGACCGGACGGAAAGCCAGGCGAAGCAGGCAAGGTTGCACAGACCGATATCTCGAATGGACTGCTGGTGGTCATCACCGACCAGGTCAACAAGGACGCCAACAACAACCCGGTTCGCTGGATGCGCTGGATTGAATGGGTCCCTCGCAAGCCGCAGTCTTACTTAGATGTCCAGACTTCGGTCTTGCCGGCGGACAAGCTTTCTCGCTTGGAGATGATCGTTCAACCGATCACTGGTTCCCGTTCACTTCCGACCGCCACTTGGGACGCACAGCGACTGTTCGGCTTTCCCAGCCTTCCTCATAATCTGGCCAAGGTACCAATTCGTTTGGAATGGGATTGGAAGTGGGAAGACACTTTCGACGATTCCGAACTCATCAAGCGTCAGGCATTCGGTACGATCGCTTCGCCGGAAGCCACCGCAACACTCGGTGCGATTCTTAATCTCGACGGCACCAAGCCTGTCAAACGTCCGATCCTGGTGGACGTGGCTTGCGGAGAGAAGCTGCCGACATTGCGGCGAGCGTTTCGCACGGTCATGAATTTGGATACCGGTAAACTCGACGCCGATGCCTCGGCCGGTTTTGAAGCCCTGCGTCTCGACTCGTACCTGCCGCATGTCGAAGACGAAGAAAAACCGCTACCCACGGTCGATGTCATGGCCACGTCATGGCCTTCGAGTCGGCTGCCGATCATCCTGCCATCCAACATCGAAACCATCGACTGGATGATGGCGATTTCAACTGATACCAATAGCTTCAACGGCGCTAGTGAGATCAATCCCGATAAAATTCAATTGGGGCTGCTTGAATCCGGCAATGGTTTTGAATCGGCTCGGTTGAACTTCACCGAGACGATTTACTCGAACCGTTCGTTCTCAGCTCAATTGACCGCCGCCCAGGCAGAAGGCCCGCTGGTGATTACGGCAACGCTTCAAGATGTGGTCGCTTCCGGGCTGAGTGCCAAGACGTACGAAACGTTTGTCGGCGATTTCGTTGTCGAGATCTTCAATGGTCCCAAACAAGTAAACGATTTGCGGATCCCGGTCGTGATCGACAAAGATCCACCGACGATCAATATCCAACCGTCGCCGCTGACCATTCCCGTCAACGAAGGACTCAAGGTAACCATCCCTACGCAAGATAATGACTCTGGCATTAAGTATCTCGAGTACGGATCGCCAGGGCCTGGCGATACGATTGCCGACAAGCCATTGAGACTGGAACCACTCGTCGGCAACATCTTGCCGAATCCCAACGATACCTTCCTGCGAAATCCCCAGTTTGTTCTGAACATTCGCCCGGCCGAGTTGAAGTGGGATGTTGGCACCACCCATAAGCTACGCGTTCGCGCGGTGAATCGCGCCGACTTAAAGTCCGCTCCACTCGACCTGATCGTGCGAGTAGGCCCCAAGAGTGACGAGCCAATGGACGACGGGATGATGCAGCTCATGGTCATCAAGGCCCAGGTGGTCTTCGTGAACGGACGCGCCGCCACCGACCCGAAATACAAGCCGAGCATTAAGGAACTGCCCCTTCAACCGCGACTCGATCCAGATGGCGTGACGTGGGTCTTTGAAAGCGACATGCTTAAGCCAGGCACAAACTACACGCTTCAATCGAGTGGTCGGCAATCCTCTGGCGGAATCAAGTCGACGGAGACGGTCGCCCAGGCCACCCCGGCCAAAGACCGTGCCCCAGTTTATAAACTGAAGTTTGACTAGCGATTTTCATCAGTTTTTGATGATCGCATCGCTAGCGTTCACTTAGGCCTGAAAGTCTTCCCAGCCTCTTCACCTCTCCAATTCCGGATATCAAGCCGGCAATCCTGGCAAACCTTGCGGATTCAGTTGAGTTCGCAGCCTGGGAAGATCATTGCGCAAGCATCTTGAATACTGTTTTTATGGGACATGGACTCCGATGGTAGTGCATGTGGGGGGAATTTTAATGCCCGTTGATCCCGTGCATTTGAACTCATCACTCCCAAAGGCATTCCCTGAACTTGCGTCATAAACAACAGGAAGTTAACCATGGTCAGGCCATCCCTGCCGTACGCCTTACTCGTGTGCGTAGCCATGTTCGCCAATGGATGTGCAATCCACTCGGCTCCTCCAACTGTCACGGTTTGGAACAAGCTTGGCATCCCACAGGCATTTGATGCCGCGAACGCTAACTGGGTTAACCGTCGTGGTAACAACCCGCAGCGGGAACGCACTCCTCCGCTGAAGCGTATTGCGGATCCGGCTAACCTGGAATCGCCTAATCCGGCGATCAAGGCTGCCGCCGAAATCAAGGCCGAAGAAGATCTCGCACCACAGAAAATCAAGGCTTTGAAGTATCTCGCGACCATCGGTTGCGGTTGTTACGACAAAGAAGGCAAGGTGGAAGCCGCTCTGCTGGCTGGCCTGAACGACTGCACCGAAGAAGTGCGTAAGACGGCTGCCGAGACTGTTCTGGAATTGGTGGGCAAATGCTGCTGCCACGACGGATGTGGCAATAACTGCTGCACCGAAAAGATTCAAGAGAAGCTGCAGGACATGGCCTACGGCGAGACCGACGGATGTTGGCACGAACCTTCGGCTGAAGTCCGAGCGATCGCTATGCAAGCCCTGTCGGCATGTCCACCCATCAGCGTGGTACCTACCGAAGACGAAAATCGTGAGACGGTTCCGACTCCGCCGGTTCCTGGTCGCGAAACGGCTCCAGGTGCAGGCGAACCACTGCCACCGATCCCACCACCGACGCCAATGGAAGCCTCGAACTCGAAGCTGCAAAACGCAGAGTTCGTTTCGCTGCCTGCCGCTATGGTCAAGGCTCCGGAAACCAACTTCTATGCCCCGATCAACGTAGGATTCGCTGGCGAATTTCCTGCCCAGGTCGTCAAGAAGTCGGAAGTGAAGACTGTCTCGGCTCAAGAAGTTTCGACGAAGACTCCACTGGTGGTCCACGATCAGCCAGAAAGCTCCTTCATCGTTCCTGAAGTGCCAGCCGCGAAAGAACCTGTCGTCGTGAGCACGAAGGTCGAATTCGTCCTGGATCATTCCAAGATGGCCGTCATGCACATGCCTAAGACAGCCAAAGTCGCCGCCGGCGAAGTGTTGGCCATTCAAATTCACAGCCGCCGCGGTGATCACACGATCGACGGCAAGGTGAAGGTGATGAAGATCGACGGGAGCCTCGTGCATGTCAGCCCAGTTGATGGATTGGCTCTGCGAGTTCTGCGACCAGGTAGCACGATCTCGATCGCTCGCTAGACGATCTGCTTCCGCAAGTAAGAATGCCATCAAACGCCACGTCATTGGCTATCCAAGACGTGGCGTTTTGCTTTCTTGTCGCCCCAGGTCAGTGTTCTGGGTCTATGTTTTTAGAGAATCTCGCTCTCCTGGGTACTGTTTATCTGGTAACCTCGATGGAAAGGCATTGGGATTGTTTTACAATCACCGCCAGAGAACGAGTGCGACCGAGAATCGATGACTCCCATATGCAATAGATAGGAGCTAGGCGAGTATCATGGCCGATTGGCGTGAAGGTAAGAGTAAACCGAAGTCCAAAAGCAAACCGGCCAGTTCTCCTCCGCCTGCTTCCAAGGCTCCCAAAGATCCTTCTGATTGGCGTGGTCGCAAAAAGCACGAACAAGCAGCAGGAGGTCATCGTTCCGATAAGACGTATCTCCAAGAGAACAAGCCGAAGGGGCCGAAGCATATCGGCATTCTCAACCTTCTGCTGTTTGCCTTGGTACTACTGGTTGGCTCGTTCATCGCCATTATTGGCTGCCAACCGACCAAGACCCCGATGATGCACCTGGCCACGTTCGAGCATGATGACTCGTTGTGGGGCCCCAATGCGTTTGCCCAAGAGGATCGCAGCAACTTCACGCTCTCGATGGAAGACTCGGCGAGCAACATCGAACTGGTCGCTGGACAAGGAATGGCTGCCGGCGCCGAACAGAAGAAGCCTTGGACCAATCTGAACGACTCCGAATTCACGTCTGCCGTGACGAAATACCTGGATATCGCCAATGGCCCAGGAGGACCTCGGCCCGGTGGCTGGATCTTCTATTTAAGTTGCCATGGCGTGACCAACTTCGATGGCGTTCCCTACCTGGTGGCAAAGAACAGCCAGGCCCTTTCTCCCGAGAAGCCGGAAGCCAACGCCAAACTAGTTCCCCTGGAATCAGTCCTCCGCGCGATCGCCGATCACCCGAAGGTGAAGAAGCACCCGAAGTCCTATAAGCTTTTGGTCTTCGACATCGGACGTATGGAGTCTCAATGGTCGGCCAACCGTCTCTTTAATGACTTTCCCTCTTCCGCACAGTTGTTGGCCAAAACGCTGCCGCAAGACATTCAACTCTCGAACACTTATCTTCTGCTGTCCAATAGCGATGGACAAAAGTCGTGGGCCAATCCGTACGAAGGAGGCTCCAATTTCGGCCTCTTCTTCGGTCGCGGATTGATGGGTGCGGCCAACGAGATGGCCTCGTCGGTAGACGACGACAGCGTTTCCCTCGCAGAGATGGAAGCGTACCTGACCAAGAATGTCGACGACTGGGCTGTCCAGCATCGCAACTCCCGCCAGGTTCCTGTCTTGATTCCGATTGGGCAATCTCCTGGCGCTGCCAATGTGCTGCTAAGCCGAGTCGGCGATGCCAAATTCCAGATTAGTCCCAACAGTGCCGCCGGTTCGACCACTTCCGACCAGGAGCGCCTGGCGCAGCTCTGGGATGCGTTGCAACTTCTCGGAGATCATGGTGCTCTGAGGTTGGCACCTTATCGATTCAGCTTGATTCAATACGACCTGATCCGAGCCGAAAGTCTTGCGGAGTCTGGTGTCGCCTATCAATCAGAACTGACGCAAAGCCTGAAGGCCTTGAACAAGTCGATCGACAACTTGGCCATGACGCTCGCCCAGTACGATACCGGGGCGAAAAGCGCCATCATGAACTCGCAGCTGCCGTATTATCAGGGAAGCAGCTTACAGCGCGATCTGGCCGAAGCCGAGCCTTTCCCGGTCAGCAGCCTGGCCTGCTGGCGGTCGACGAACCCAGGCCCGCTTACCAAGATCCCTACGCTCGCAGAATTGAAAGCCAACGCAGACAAGATCGAGGAAGAATCCAAAGACAAAGAGATTCCCACCGACAAAAGAACGAAGCCGCTGGTTTGCGAAGACTACTACGCCGCAGCAGAGTTCCTGCTGGATCATTACACGACCGAAAACCAGCGGGACATGACCCCCGCGAATATCAATTTGATCTTGGAATACTTGCGTTCAGCTCCGAACTCGCCGGTTAAAGGTGAAAACGAAGGCATGCATGTCATCGAGATCGAGTTTCTCGCGATGCTGCGTGACTTCTTCCAAACGCTGGAGACGAACTTTGGCATCGAAGCGACGTCCTATGATGCGACGGACTATCGCAATGCCATGGTCGACGCTCTGGCCTGTCGTCGTCGCATGGAAAAGATCGCCTTCGTCGAAGACCAACGCGTTTTCCCCTGGCTCGAGCAAGGGCTCGACAACGCCGACGAAACACGTCGCGAAGCCGAAGACCGCTTGTTCGCTCTACAGCCCAAGAAGACCATCGAACTGATTCAACCGTTGGCCGACGGGTCGAAGGGGCTAGAAGCTCTAGAAAAGAAAAAGGCCCGCCTGATCGAAGCCTATGTAGTGGTCGACAGCGTCAGGGCATCTGCTCCGTTCTTGCTTTCGTGGCTGACCCATCATCCCTACCCCAATGCCGATCGTCAGCTGCGTATGGGACAGGTAACCGCTGCCATCGAGAAAACCCACGAACTGGCAGATGCCCTCACACCACGAAAGCTGGAAGGCGAGAGTCGTCCTGACTATACCAAGGTGCCCGTTCCCGAGCAGGCATTAATCGATGAGATCACCCAAAACTACAGCGATGTGGTTCGTTTCCTGAATCGTGAGTCGCAAGACATCATCGATGCCCAAGGTGGCAAGGATCGTTCCGATTCGGAAACGCTACTGGAAATCTACAACCTGTTGCGAGTTCGCTTCGTCGCGAAGCTGACTCCTTCGATGACGACCTACGATCGAAATTCACTGCGGGCTAAGAAGCAGTCGATCCTGGGGCAGTCGTTAGGCAACGTCAACGTCAAGCCGGACTCGATGAGCCCGTTGATTCTGGGGCTGTCCTCGTACGAGAAAGGCCCATGGCAATTGGCCATGAACCAAGCCGGCGGTCCTTCTGATTACCGCATCGCCCCGCTCAGCCCGGATCGTGAGGCGAATGCCCAGTTGCTTTTGAAAGACACTGGCGCAGTAGTTCTGTTTGCTGAAAAGGTGGTCGAGCAGGCACTGGAAAGCTCGCTGGCTCCGACGCGCGAGATTGAATCGTTTCCGAGTGCTCCGAATGCTGCCGAGGCAACCGCATTTACCGGTTTGGTTGTCCGCAACCGTTCTCGCGTGGATGGCAATGTGAAGACGCCTTCCCAGATCGAATTCCGTATTCAGCGGAAGGAACACCTGGCCTGGTCGGCCAATCGGGCGATGGAAGATTTCTGGGGCAATAACTCCCTCAATCCTTACTTCGACCGGCTCTCGCAAAGCTTTCTCGAACCCTTCAGCCTTGAGTCGGCGAATGCTCCTAGTGAACTGTCTGGCAAGGTCATCAATCGGCTCAGTACGCTACGAAAAGACTATAGCCGTTGGGTCGAAGTCGGTAACCCGCCCGAGTCGATCAACGACTCTTCCGACGATATCAAACATAAGATGACCATTCATTATCCGCAGTCGATCCCCGCCGGCATCTCCGCGATCGACTTGCTGGTCGACGAAGGGAAAGCAATCGCCGTCGCAGACTCCAGCGGTCAGGTCGAGCCGAGTCATCCGTTTGACACGCAGCCGGTGGGTCTCTACCAGGCACAGCGTCCCTTCGAGCAGATCATCAAAACTAAGCAGGTCTTGCAGACCACGGCCCGTACCGAGCGGATTCGTTTTCGTGGCAATGCCCGGCGTTTCCCACTTCAGATCTCAGGTACGCAACGACCAGATAGCATTACCCAGGTTGTTGACATCAATCCCTTCCCATTTCGTCAGCCTACCGTCTCGGTGACAGGCGAGCTGTCTGGTACTGCGGACGTGATCTTCATCCTGGATTGCTCGGCGACCATGGCGAAAACGGTTCCCGGCAATCCACCAGCTTCACGCATGAGCGTTGCCAAGGGTGTGCTCAAAGATATCCTGGGAACGATGGCGAGTCCCAAGGGGCAGTTCCGTGTCCTCACCTATGCGTTTGGCAGCCGAGTTGGCTGGGATGCCAACAACAAGGCAATCCAGCGACCTGGTGTTGATGTGCCTGCGGGAATCGTGCCGGCAAATGACGTCATGGCATTGGTGAATCAGAATCTGACGCCGCTGCTCAATCGTGCTCCGCAACGAAATGAACCCGGCGTGGATGTCGCCCGCATTCAGGACGAAATTGAAGGCCTGGAAGCGTTCGGCGAAACTCCCCTCTACTATTCGATCTATCAAGCCCTGCAAAAGGTCGACCCCAGCAAGCCAACCCAGATCATCGTCATCACCGATGGTGCGAACGACCAGGCCGATGATCCCGCAGGCCGGCCATTCCGCACCAGTGCGATCAATCTGATCGATGAACTAGAAAAGCCCAAGTATCGCAACACCCAGCTGCAAGTCGTAGGATTCGCCTTGGGACAACAGGCACGCAACCTGGAGACCGATCCTAATTCCAAACCGCCTGCGAATACGCTGACTGAGATTGCCTGGCTAGCGAAGAACCGCGGACGGGGTGGCTTCCTGCCTGCCGACCAACAGATTGAGCTAAAGCGGCGCATCGAGGAGTTGATTAAGACCAAGATTTACTTCTCGGTTCAGCGAACCGACGATCCCAAAGAGCCTGTCCCCTACGATTTCGGGGCCATCTGGTACGCCAAGGATCGCTTCGATGATCGCCGGCATGACTATACCGTGCGCGAACTCCACACGGACGATACAGCAAAAATCCAGCTGCGTGGTGGCGAAAAGGTCCGCCTGGCATACGACGGGAAGCTCAAGCAACTAGTGTTCATCGATGACCCAGCTGAGGAAGCCGCCCAGGCCAATATTTCGGTCAATGATGCTCTGAAATACGACGGCGAGTACGTGGCTCGGATCCTCAATTTCCAAGCGCCGGACCCTGATACTGGCACGCTGGAAATTCCGACCCGTCTCGAGAACACCAACAACACACACTTCACGGTCCGTCCCTTCCATATCTGGGCCGAGATCGTACCGAGCGTGACCAACGCGTTCAGTCCCAACGAAGTTTTCGAGACGCGGTACTTCAGTGATGTACTGCTACGAAATGAAACGCAGTTTCCGGAATTCTTGATTCGCTTGAATCAGTGGCAGCCGGCGGCCAAGTGGGCGCGTGTAAAGATTTACACCCAGCTCGAGAAGCCGATCAAGCCGAAGAAGACCATCTCGCTGAGGGATCTGCTGGTCAACAATGTCACCAACAGTGGCGCCGACTTCGAGTCAGGCAATTTCAAGGTCGAGTCCTCGACGAGCCTGGATCAATACAAGTACCACATTGTGGTGCGGGTTGATCCAGGAACGCAGGGAATTCAGCCTCATCATGTCGGCATCACGCCATCTCCGCCGCGAATTCAGCGAACGTACACCCTCGCAGGGGATGGTAGCAAAGAGATCCTGAATATCACCCATCGATTCATGTACGAAAGCAAGACCGACGTCGAAGCGGCGGCCGATCCGAGAATCGATATCTGGACGCGGGAACAATTGACCACAGGGGCTCCGTCCTTCTCGGTCGACGTGCAAATCCCTAAATGGTGATAGTCTCGCTCGGCATCATGAGTTGAGTTAATGCTATTGCGACACTTGAGTTCGGCCGTTCTGTCAGTTGCGTTCCGACTGCGATCGGAACACCGGTCTTTAGCCGCCAGTGCGCCCAGATCCCGGCATAAACCGGGCGTTCGATGCTTGCCACAAGCTATTAAATGACAACGCTTTAAGGACGCCCGCTGGATTCTCTTACCCAGCGGAAAATGTTTTCCCAGATTCTTTCTGAAAACCACGCAACGATTTCCGGGATGCGCCGTAAACCTAGGTACATTCAGGGGAAGCGAGGCCAACCTGAGTTCAAAACACAGGGGTTTCGCATTGGACAGAAGAGCCAAAGCCGATTCCATCGTTCCATCTAACACATTTTCACGATTTTGAGGGAGAGTTAAGTAATGGCTGGTTACATCTTTTTCGACGCCATTCCTGGGGAAAGCACCGATTCGGAACACAAGAACTGGATCAACCTGTTGTCGGTGAGCGAGGCTATTTCTCGCATGGTGCAGCGTGGTAAGTCGGGTTCGTCGCGTAACGTGCAAAGTGCCGTCTTCGACGACCTGGTCTGTGTCAAAGAACTGGACAAGTCGACTCCAAAGATCATCGAGTCGGTCGCTTCCGGTAAGGTTCACCCGGTCGTCAAGCTCGACCTGTGCCAATCGCTGGGTGACAAGGGCAAGCGTCTGCCTTACTTCCAGTTCGAGTTGAAGAACGTGATCGTCACCAGCTACAGCTTCAGTGCTGCGGTTGACGACGATGGTACCGTGCCAACAGAATCGTTCGGCCTGAACTTTGAAGAAGGCAAGTGGACCTACAATCAGTACGGTAAGGACGGATCGAACCAAGGTAAAGTCGAAGCCACCTGGAAGGTGGAAGAAGGCACTACCTAGTCCGATCGCGGATCAGCGACGCAGGGGAATCGCAATTCGCGCTCCCCTGCGTTTTTGCATTCGCACTGGGCACGAACGTCAAGCCAACGCACCTTATCCAGATCGTTGGTTTTCTTACAGCTAAACCACCTCGGGCGTTCCACCGACCATGAATCAAGCACAAGAGCACCGCGCATTTGCCCTCGAAGACAGCTTGGGGGAGGATTTCTTTCTCTTGTCGTACACGGGGAACGAGGGGATCTCGAGACTGTTTAACTATCAGCTTTCGTTGGTATCTCGCCGAGAGAATCTGGAGCACAAGCCAGAAGAAATCATCAACAAGGAAGCCAAGATCCGCTTCTCTTACGGCGACAACGAAAAACGCTACATCAAAGGTTACATCAATCGTTTCTCGTCCGATTATCAGCCTGGCACCATGGCGCAGTTCAACGCCGAAATGGTTCCGTGGCTCTGGTTTCTGACGCAAACGTCCGACTGCCGAATCTTCGAAGATAAAACCATTCCGGAAATCATCGAAGACGTCTTTAACAGCGAACCGATCAGTAGCATTGCAAAATTCAGCACCAATCTGCAGAAGAACTATCCGAAGCTCGAGTACTGCGTGCAATACCGCGAGACCGACTTCAACTTCGTCAGCCGCCTGATGGAAGAAGCAGGTATTTTCTACTTCTTCGACAACTCAGGAGATGGTTCGAACAGCGATAAGTTGATTCTCGCCGATAACGCCCAGGCGTATTTCGATACGGCCGAGAAAGACGCCATCCAACGTACATCGTCGGCCGGAACGCACGGATACGAGTCCGAGATTCTCGATTGGGAACATCGCTACGAATTCGTCTCGGGCAAGTGGACCCATTCCGATCACACCTTTAAAGAACCCTACGAGAACTTCGAGAAGAACTCGGAGACGAAGATCAGCAACCAGCTTAGCTCGGACTTCAAGAAGTACGAACTGTATGATCACCCAGGCGACTTCGTCGACTCGAAGTCTTCGGGCAATGCCAGTTCGCAGTCGACCGAACTCTCGAAGGTTCGCATGGGCGAAGAGGAGGTTGTGTTTGATCGTGTCGTAGCTACGAGCGACTGTACTACCTTCGCTCCCGGCGGGAAATTCACGCTCAACTCCAAACGCGTTCCAGCAGACGACGGCAAGACGTTCGCGATCATTTCGATTCAACACACCGGATCGAACGCGAGCTATACCACCGGTTCTGAGTCGGGAACGGAATACAGCAATACCTTCACGTGTATCCCGGAAGACGCGATCTACAATCCGCCCCGTACCACGCCAAAGCCGATGGTGGCCGGTATCCAAACGGCAACTGTCGTGGGTCCGGACGGTGAAGAAATTCATACCGATGAATACGCGCGAATTAAGTGCCTGTTCCATTGGGCTCGGCCTAAGAACAAGAATCGCAAGAAGCCTGACACTGAAATCTCGTGCTGGGTACGTGTTGCTCAGGCGTCTGCCGGAAAAAAGTGGGGCTTCCTCTCGATACCGCGTATTGGCCAAGAGGTTGTTGTCGACTTTTTAGACGGCAATCCCGATCGACCGCTCGTTGTCGGGTCGGTTTACAACGAGATCCAGAAGACGGCATACAACCTTCCGGACGACAAAGCCAAGACGTATTTCAAGACCAACAGTACGCCTGGTGGTGATGGATTCAACGAACTCTTCTTCGACGACAAAGCGGAGAAAGAGCGGATTTTTCTACACGCCCAGAAGGACTTGGATGTCCGCGTGCGTAATGACTCGCGTAACCGCACCTACGGCAATCGTTCGCAGATCATTGGTTGGGAAAAAGACGGAGACAAAGGCGGTTCCCAGCGGGAAATGATTTACCAAGACAAAGAGATCAACGTCAAACGTCATCAGATCGAGCACATCGAAGGCAATCATCAAATGATGATTGGTAATGGCGAAGAGCCTTCGGGTGGCAACCTGGCAATCGTTATCGAAAAGAATGTGGGAATCCTGATCGGGCAAGAGGGTTCAGGCCTGACCAACGAAGGGGACTCCAAGACCTGGATCAAAGGCTCGCAGGATATATCGGTCGATAAGGACTGGCGGCAAAGCTCCAAGTCGCTTCATATCAGCGTCGACAACGCCTACAACTCGAAGGCCACCGACATCAGCACCGAAGCCCAGATGGATCTCCAATCCAAGGCCGGCATGAACATGAACTACGGTGCTGGTATGGACCTGAATCTGAAGGGCGGCATGAACGTCAACATCGAAGCTGGTCTGAGCCTTTCGCTGAAGGTTGGTGGTAACTTCATCAACATCAACCCAGGCGGCGTCTTCATTCAGGGAACGTTGGTGAATATCAACAGCGGTGGCTCGGCAACGTCCGCGGCCGACGCCAGTCCCGCTTCGCCTGATTCACCGGTCAAACCAGAACAGAACGTTGAAGAAGCCGCTCCGACTGAACCAGACATGGCTCACAATGAAGAAACCGGCTTCAAGTCCGCACCTGATTAATGGTCTTTGCAGAAGAGGTAACTCATGCCGCCAGCAGCTCGAATTAGCGACATGCACACTTGTCCGATGGTCAACCCAGGCCCTGTCCCACATGTTGGCGGGCCGGTGTGCATGGGATCGCCCAACGTGATTATTGGTTTCATGCCGGCGGCTCGCGTTGGCGACATGGCTGTCTGTGTTGGTCCGCCAGACGTCATCGCCAAAGGTTCGATGACGGTCATGATTGGCTGCATGCCAGCGGCACGACTTGGCGACAGTACCGCTCACGGCGGCGTCATTACCGTAGGTTTTCCGCAAGTGATGATCGGCGGATAGCAGAGATCTTCTCGAGAATACGATCTCTGCCCAGATGCTTCCTTCTGTGGGTCAAACCCAAACGGGAATTAACCAACCAGTTCTGGTGGGCAAGGCAAGCCAAGCGTTCGCCAGGTACGGATCTCGGAATCGTTCTTAAAGATGACCCATCGGGCTCCACGTTCGATCTCTAGCAACACGGCCGAGATACCTTCCAGGAAACCATAGTTGGTGTATTGACCATCCGAATAGAGATGGTTCAACAGCTGAGCCGGGCTCGACAATTCATTGGTCAAGCGATACGCCAGACTCATGAACTCCAACTTGTTCAAGCGACTTGCCATACAGATCAGGGCATCTTGGCCCCACGTATGACGCAAGATCCCATGGAACGCAACGGCGTCTCGCTTGGGAATCAAAAGCTGGGTACTCGAAATCTGTACGGCCCCAGCCGAGATGGCTTCGTTGTAGAAACTCGGCTGTTGCTGTGTCTGCAAGCGACCGAAATTGACAATCGCGTAGAGGAATCGGTTTTGACCAATAAAGTCCGCGACGTCCGTCGGTGGTTTTACTTCGTTACGCGGGCAGAAGTAAGTCATGCCCGACGGTGCCATCCGCGTTTCGTAACGCATCTGCAGGCCCCTGGACAACTCTGCCGCCGACAACGATCGTTGAGGCAATGCTGGGCCACCAGAGACACTTCCAGTGGGCTGAGGAGGCATCGCAGGCTTCGCCTGCTCGTTGGCCCCTGCGGCACCGGGGATCTGTACAGAACGACGACCAGGGTAATCACTTCCCAAGCCAGCGTTTCGACGAACGTCCTTGAAGGAGTGACTGCTTAGTCGTGGATAGTTTTTCACGGTCTTCGAATCGTGCGTGCTAGCAGCCTGGAAGAACGGATTGTTCTCCGGCGCGATCGATTCGGTATTCTCGTAATCGAACTGAGGGGCATTCGTGCCTGTGCGGGACGTGCCTGGTGCTACCGGAGGAATGCCGCCGACACTGGAACCGGGCAAATCATTCACAGCGACGACTTGGAACTGAGTCTTGCCAGCAACGATGACATCACCATCGTGCAGCTCCAAAGCAGATCCGACCTTGGCCCCGTTCACAAAAGTCCCATTGCGACTCTGAAGGTCTTTCAGAACCAGCCCATCCGACTCGCGAGCGATCGAGAAGTGAAGGCCTGATAGATGTGGATCATCCGGGACCGTCAGGTCAGAGCGCGTAGTGCGACCGATACGGATCGTCTGACCCGGATCAAGCCATACACGACGGCTGCCAGAATTCATTGAGTAGATTTGAAGCGCGAAACGCAAGGGAAAACTCTCCATGAGCGACTGAGAACGCTTGCCCGCATATTCTCGTTTATCGCTATTTTAATTATCCAACAAGAGAGATTTCTCATACCAGAATTTTCCCACTTTTCCGGCCTGTTTTGGGAAAATTGCATGAAATTGGCAAGGATTCTTCCTTACACATCGCATCACGTCGATGCATAGTTGCTATCGCTGCGTGGCTGGCACCTCTGCGGAGGCAACCGTGTCCTTCTCGGGTACCAGACCTTCTGCCAGATTGTCCGGCAGATTGGTCGTAAACCAGAGAATGGCACTTCGATCCAACGATGACGTCAACAGCAGTTCACTGTTAGGTGAAAAGACAATCGACGAAATTTCTTTTCGATGTCCCTTCAATGGCACAAATTGTTGAACGTGCAACTCGCCGGTTGGTCCTTCTTGGCCGCCCATGCCAGCATCAGCCTTCGGTCGATCGACAAACCAAACGGTCAACGATCCGTCGAAGCTTCCCGTAACCAATCGATCACCATTAGCAGAGAACGCGGCGCCGGTGACATCGGTCGAATGCCCTTCGAGCATACGCGGCTCCGTCGTTGCCAATTCTGCTAGCGGAATGTCGGCCCACAATCGAACGCCCGTATCGCTACTAGTCGCAGCGAAACGGGTACCGCTCTTGGATGCCGTGAGACATCGATAATGTCCCGCATGGCTGGCAAAAGCTTCGCCGATTGGCTTCCAAGTTTCTGTCTCGACCAGGTTCAACGAACCGACCAGTTTCTCTCCAACATCGGCGTCGGGTTTCATTTGGCTGGTGGCAACCATCAACGCCGGCTTCGGCTGCGAGGGTGCCCATGCCAAAGCATCGATCGATGCGCCTTGGTATGGCAACGTTTGCACGGTACTCTTCTTGGCCAAATCGAAGACGGTAACCTCGCCTGCGGTTCCGCCTACCGCCAACAGATCGCCCGTTAGTGCTGCAGCCTGAATCGTTTGATACTCAGCGTCATATTGATCGATGACTTTCCCCGACTTGGCATCCCAAACACGGACAAGTCCGTCGATATGAACCGTTAAGACCTGCTGGTCTTTGTTGTAGAAATCGCAGAAGATCACCGCCCGTGAAGGTGCCAATCGAGCAAGACTTTTCGCCGTGGAAGTATTCCACACTTCGATATCACGATTGCTAAACCCAACCAGAATCTCGTCTGGAGATCCTGGCATCACTTCGACCTGACCAACTTCCCGCGAAGCCGTGCTGCTCGCATCGGTTCCCTCACGCGAGTATGCCAGAATCTCGCTCTCCGGCTTGGCAATTTCCCAGCGTGCGATATCACGGTCGCCTGGTTTGTGCTGCTGGACGAAGTATACGACCTTGTTGTCGTTAGAAACCGATGGATAGGCAGCAACGCCATCGCACTGAACCGAACCGATTGGTTGCTGTGGACTGTCCAACGCATACAAGCTGACTTGAGACTTCGTATTCCTAGGATCGCCTGATTGGGAACCGGTGTAATTCGTATAGGCGATTGCTACATGGGATAGGTCAGGCGACAAGTCGAAATGCAAGTACCGCAGGTTGCTTTCCGAAGTCGGGAATTCATGAATCACCTTGCGATTCTTGAAATCGACCACCGAAACGCGACCCGTCCCTTGTCCCGGATGGTACCCCAGCAAAATGACATCGTCCGATCGAAACTCCATTTGTAGTACCGGATCGGAATCGGAATTCCAGATCTCAGCGGCCAACTTGGTATCAGTGGCAGCTGGCATCGGAAATACGCGGATACCATTGGGGCTTCGCATTGCGAAGTAGTTTCCGCTCGGAGCAACCACCAAGTCGAGAATCTGCTTGGCTTCCACTTGGCTTTGGACATTAAAGACCGATTCGCCCTTGGCATTGGCGGCACGGATCATAGTCTTCTCTGCCCCTTGTCCATCCTTGACCATGTCGACAAAGAGAAACCGATCGGTCTTGGGAACGACGGCAACCTGGTACGAGTTCGCCAGCGTCTGTCGTTTCCAGAGGATTTGCTTGGATGCAATATCCCAAACGGCAACCCCGACATCGGCATCGGCCGTCACAAGATGCTTGCCGTCTCCTAGCGGCAGCATGGCCGACTTCTGGGCAACGTTCTGCCGAGTCCAATCTCCGACAACCAGTTCTTGGAGCGGCTTTTCGCTGTTCGTGTTACTGTTCCAGATCCAAGCACGTCCTCCTCGGTCACCGGTGACAAACTCGTTCCCACTTCCCGAGAAGCTCGCCCAGAGGACACTCTCGTCGAGATCCAACTCCAATTGGTCTTGGTAAGTTTCGTAGTTCCAGAATCGAGAAGTCTTGTCTTCAGAAACAGAAACAAGAGTCGGTTGATTGAGATGCACAGCACAATCGAGAACGGCTCCCTGATGGCCTCGCAATGTTTTGTAGTCTGACAACGCATTTGAGGAGGGATCGAATCGCAACAGCTTGACCGAACCATCCGACAACGCAACCAACATCAGGTTCTTGCGTCGGTCGAAGTGCAGCTGATTGACTTGGGAAGGAAGCGTGTAGACGATCTCGTCCAGCTTGCTGGGGCCTCCCCACAGTCTGAGGCTACCGTCGGCCATGGCAATCACGGTCAGGTCGTTGGTCAGATAGACACAGTGAGTGGCACGATCGTCGAGTTGCAGGACCCCAATTTCCTTATATGACCCGTCGGTCGGCAACCGCTTGACGCGGTATTCACCCTGCGATTCCTGGGTGTGAAGGTACTCTTTTCCATCAGGCGAAATGGCTAAATCGAACACGCTGCCAACATTGATTAGCGCACGGGCACCATTTGCTTGCTTCGCATTGAGCTTGAAACAGCGTCCACTAACGGCAACAAATACCGATCCGCTATTATCCGGCACAAACTCAATAGCGCTGACCGCCGGATAGGTCGAATATGGATTGAGGTCTTTCAATGGCACCACCTTAGGAGCACCTTGAAGATCCCAGACCTGCAGGTACTTTTGTGAATGATCGGTACCAATCCACAGTTGCTTTCCATCGTTTGAGAACTGAAGCGCCGTGATGCGGCACTCGGGCAAATCCACGTGTTTAGGCATGACGCCTGGTGCCACGGCATCTTGCGTGGGATAGACGTAGACGCCTTCTCCATTGGTGCCGATGGCTGTCCACTGGCCGTCAGGGGAAATGACGACCGATGTGGCCGCCTCTTTGAACGCGATGTGTGGAACGTCCGGATGGCAAAGGTAGGCGAGGTGTTTCCATTCCCAGCCGCGGTATGCTGCCGGAACTTGGTCCAAAAGACTCAGAGCCGACGAGATGTCGTTGGACTCGACCTTGGACTGGGCGAGCCCAACGGAAGCAAACATACCAGCGAACGTGGCACGGTTACGTTCCTGCTCCACCGTGACCAAGGCCGTTTGCAGATCTTTCGTCTGTTTCTGCAGCTGAGCATTCTGTCCCTCGATCGTTTTGGCGTTCATTGCCAACTCGTCGTTGGCCTTGGTAATCTCTTCGTTGGCTTTGGTAATATTGGCCACAGCAACGTCCAATTTTTCATTGGTTGCTTTGAGCGTGTCTCTTTCGCTTGCCAAGTCCTTTGCCAAACCCTCGGCTTTTGTGCGTGCTTTCTGTGCGACATCGCGCTGCTTGGTGGCTTCTAGTTCTGCAGTGATGGCCTTTTGATACAGGCCGTTGATGATGACCAGACCGGCTCCAGCACCAATCAAGGCAAAAAGCAGCGAGCCGACGGCCACATAGCGGGCAAACTTCGCATTCCGAGCCGTCCGTTCCGCGTCCGCTTTGGCCGCAACCAGGTCTTGGTAGATGGGGGCTTCGTCGGGATCGGTCGGATTGACCAGTTGCAGCCCAAGGTCGTAGTCGGCCTTCTTCAGGGCACACTTGGCATATTCCTGCCGGGCTTCATGAATACCACGATCGGCAGCGTCGTTCTCGCCCCACAGCTTGAGGGCATCCTCGAACCCAAACATCGCGCGCGAGAAGAGCTCGTAATTCTCGGTCTCTTTCGCGGTTTCAAGTTCCTGTTGGGCTGTATTGGTAAGCTCGATACTCTGGGCCGTTGCCTGGTACTTGCGAACTTCTTCCTGCAGCAGCGCCACCGAATTGAATCGCAGCTTAGGCGAGGTGGCCATGGCCTTCAAAGCGATATTCTTCAGCCGACTGGTCGAGTCCGAACGAACAATGACATTCTGAGCGGCAGCGACCAGGCATTCGGTAATCGTCGATGCGGCGTGCGGCGGAAAGCCGGTGACGATTTCATAGAGCATCGCCCCGAGCAGATAAACATCGCTGCACTTGCCAATGCGGTCCAAGGGGCCCTTGGCCATTTCCGGCGACATGTATGCCGGCGTGCCCCCCATCGTAAACTCTTCTTTGCGATTTAAATCGACGGCCAAACCCCAGTCCATGACGAGCACTTCACCGTACTCGCCGAGCATGACGTTCTCAGGCTTCAAGTCACGATGGATAACGTTTTTGGAATGGGCAAACGCGACCGCATCGGCCACCTTCAAGAAGATTTCAAGATTCTCCGCTTCCGTCTTGTTGCGAACCACCTTGTGCCATTCGGTACCGGTCACACATTTCATGGAGTAGAAAAGCGTGCCATCTTCCGTTTGGCCGAGTTCATGAATCGGAACGATATTCGGATGGTCGAGCACACCGGTAATAACGGCTTCACTCAAAAACTTCGCGCGATCGTCATCGCGCTGCCCGATATCCCGTTTCAAAGTTTTGACGGCAACACGGCGCCTCAGGGACTTTTGCTTGGCCGCATAGACGACCCCCATCCCCCCTTTGCCGATCTGATTGATAATCGCGTAGTCGGACCCTTCTTCCTGATCAGAAAGAACACGACGACGCAAGTCGACGCCCAACTCCTTCGCCTTGCTGACGGTCGCCGTGCGCATCGTCTGCATGGGCGAGCCTTCACCGGTACCCCAAAAGCGTTTGACGTCGCTCGGGGAAAGGGGCTTCGAGCCAAACGTGACGTGCAAGTCTTCCCCGCCGCCAGGGCTATCGCCAATGTCAATGGTCTGCTGATTGTCGTCAGTTAACTGAAACGCCATCGTCTGCGCGGTTCGATTGACGTCGTCCTTGGACGAATCGAGATCGAGCGTCTGCATCGAATCGACACTTCCACCAGGAGGAAGATCGATCGTTTGCTGAACGTGGACATCGCCAGACTCATTTTCATCGAGGTTGATTGTCTGATTGGGATCTTCCCCGCCGGTTACCTTTTCAGGCACGATCGTGGCATTGGTATCTTCGCCACCTAGTTGAATCGTTTGACCAGCGTCTTCCTCATCGGCGCCCATGAACTCTTGACCAACGTCGGCGCCGTCAGGCAAGTCGATCGTTTGGTTGATATCCGTCTCTGGCTGGCCTTCCTCACGCTCCAGTTGAATGGTTTGCCCACCAGACGGTTCGGGAGCAGATTCTGTATCGTCAGAATGATCGTCTAAGCCTTCGCTATCGATATTGAGCGTGGCCGAGTTCTCCTGCGGATTATCCTCTGCCGACGCGTCTCCCCATTTCGCATCGCAGTACGGACAGAAGCCCGCCGATTGCTGAAAATCTGGTAGTTCGGCCTGACAACTTGGGCACTTGAATGTCGACATGAAGCTATATCCCCCAATTCGTTGCGCGCACCTACACTCGAACCCAGGCACTACGGCTGGATGGCGACGCCTTTTCTCGATCCTAACTCAATTCTAGTTCGGGTGAATTAAGGATCTCAAAGAAAGTTTGATGATAACGCGCCGCGAGTCCATTCCCAAGGAAATGGACTCGCCAGATCGTCTGAATTTCAGAGCTTTATCATAGCCAATGACGAACTTTTCGTCGTAGACGACCGAGAGAAGTTTCGTCCACGGATTCTTCAGGCTGATCCCCTTGCTCGTCTGCATGATGATTAGGTGCCTCATCATCGCGACGTCCCTGGGCAGCGACAGCGGCCATGAGAGCTGCTCCACCAATCATCGCCCCATTCAAGCTGTCGCGAACGACAGAACGCTTGGCTCGCAACCGATCGGTCATACGATCGATTTCCTGCAAACTCACCGTTGTGACACGCTCAAGGAGAATATCGTCCTCACTCGGGATCATATCGCCAGCTTCACCCTCGGCAGCAGGTGCCGAAAGGTCGTCCGCTGGTTGCAGATCGTTTACGCCTGGGAACCACTTGTCGTATTCACGAGCCCAAACTTCTTCGGCCGAAAGCTGAGCATTAGCCTGGTCAGCCGCGGCAAGCTCGGCTGCCTGAGGGGCAATCGGCTTGGTGCTGTGGCTGAACAAGTCGAACGGATCTGGACGATCCTGCTTCCAGTAGAAATGCTCTTCCGGCACTTCGGCGCCTGGGTAGAGGATTTCGATCTTGTAGAGCCCTGGCGGGAATTGATCGCCGTTCTGGATGAATTCCTTGACCGCGTCCAGGGTCATGAAGTCATCGTCCAGTTCGATTTCTTCACCGATCTCCATGAAGTCGCTTGGATCGACTTCGACGACGGTCACGCCATCGATCTGAGTCGCCACACGCGTATCGTCGGCAAACTCCACCAACGTCGGATACGGTGCCGGATTGGCCTCGATCGTAATAATCTGCGGAATGATAGGAACAACTGAGCGAACGACTTCGGGTACGTAAGGCAGAGGTGGATCAATCTGGCCAAAGAAGAAGTTAAACCGATCGGTTATGACATTCAGATTCTCAGGTGCGGGCGTATCCACATTTTGGTAGAGATTGATCTGCGGACTGTTGTAAGCCATCGCAGTAACCTCGAGCGACACCACACTGTTCAGGAACAGAAATGCCGAACTATAAGTGTGCGAGAGCGTCACATCAGGGCCGAAGCTATCGGTAAATGTAAACAGCTCTGGATTCGGAGCAGAATCGTCAGCCCAATCAACGACAATCCGGAAGTCCTTTTCTCCGGTGACTCCCAGTTCCTGAATGACTACATTGGCCGTGGGACTAAACGTAACACTAGGAAGTAAGAAATACGTGGCAACGACCCCTGGCTCACGTGCATATTCGGGACCCAGGTCCATTGCCCCATTGTCATCGACCTCAAACTGATCGTCGGGTGCTGCCAGGATGACTTCCGTGAACTGATCAATCTTGGATACCAAGGCAAACGGAGAAGAATCGGGATCTTGCCCTGCGCTTACGTTGAGATCGTAGCCAGGCGTGATGGTTAACACACCTCCAGCAATGGCAGTGATAACGCCGGAATTGGCGAGCCCAACGATGGTCGACTCTGCCTGCGTGGCGCCGAGTGTCAACTTGCCGGTATCCGTTGTTCGCAGGAATACTTCCCCAGCATCACTTCCGTAGGTTCGCAATCCCTCAACCGTGGGCACTGGTATCATCGGGGCATTAGGATCGGCAACCTCGTCGATCACGAGATCTCCCGTATTGATCAGCACCAAGGAGTATTCCTCGCCGGCGCCATCATCAAATCCGGAAGCCATCCCTCCGACGGCATACTTATCGGTATTCTCGTCAGGGAGATCTCCGTCAATGACATCCGTCGTGAGCGTGCTTTTTGTCGTGAAGCCGCTCGAATCGCTAATTCCTTTGGCGCCTGCATCGGCAAAGTTCAATTCGAATCCAGGCGTAATATTCAGCGTTGATTTTGCACCGACGGCTCCGGTATTCCCAGCACTTGCAGCTAGAACGTCCACGTCTAAATTCGTTAACAAGATGCTTCCATCCGCCACGAACAGAGCCTCACCGGCGGTGATAAACTCTCCAGTCCCGTCAGAGCGAATATCGTTAACTTGGATCAGGTGTCCACCTGTTTGAATGGCCAATGTTCCGGTGACATCGGTACCATCCATCACAGCAAGAGCCGTCTCAGTATCAAACTTGCTAGTGAAGTTGGACGTCTCAACGATCGAGACATCCCCACCTGCTTTCGCCAAGAGAATTCGCAGGTCGACACTAGAGCTCGCGGCATTACCAAGATCGATGTCGGTCTTGGCATCGAAGATAGCTAGATCAGAGACGGTAAGCTTTGCCCCGGCATTGGTTTCGATGCTGCGCTCAACGGACCCCAGGAACAAGGTTTGGGCGACGCTGGTTCCCACTAGGTTCATTTCATCGTCTTCCGAGATAGTCACGTGTTGACCATCTGCTGTAAACGTCAACGAACCAAATTCGACATCCGTTCCGGCATCCTTTCCACGATCCGTACTATCGATCGGCTTACTCACGACACCAACTTCGAGGTCGCCCTTGTCGACCGTGAAACTGGCTTTGCCGCTCACAAACAAGTTATTCACATTAGCCAGCGTAATCGTACCGCCAACGAATTGAGCGGTGTCATCGACATTGATATCACCAGCTTGAGTTAGATCACCCGCGATAATAATTCGCAAGTCATCGGTGATATCAATTTCCGGCAATTCCAACTTATCTGCATTGACGAACTCTAGCGTTAAGTCGTCAACTAGACCGCCCTTGACGACATCTTTAAAATCACCACCGGGGACCACATCTGCCGCGGCAATTCCGGTGTACTTGTTCTCGTTGCGAATCTCAAAGTCCCAGATCCGATCGATATTGCCGTCCGTATCCAACTGAACATCGGTCGAGAGATCGTTGCCAACATTCAGCAGTTCGATGGTCGCCTTGCTCGACAAACCAAGAATGGCCTGGGTGCTAATATCCAGATGGGTTTTATCATCGAGTTGCGTGATGTTGCCACCAGCGGTAACCCTTAGCTTCTCACTTACGACATCCGCAAAATCAATGGCATTGATGTCGACGAGTGTCACATCGCCAGCGCGCAGAGTTTCGCCTACGATGCTGACCGAGCCTTGGAAGTCATTCGCCTGATCAAGCGTGACGACATCACCTTCGCCAACGATCAGGTTCGTGGTCTTGGTCACTGTGAGTGTACCCGTCGGTTGCGTAATGCCGCCCCCGGTGGTCACATTCAAGTTACCCAGAATGTCATTGGTTCCCTCGAATGTGAATCCGTCCAGTTCCTTCAGGTCCGCATCGCCGCCAGTCGTGGCGAACGTCACTTCATTCAAGGCGTGCCCCGTCACCGCCGCCGTATTGTCCAGATCGATTGCAAATGCTGCCAGATAAGTTAGACCTGCGACCGTCAGATCGGTATCGGCTTGGTCGGCGATCACGCCTCCAGAAGCGATAAGCATGTCACCGAGAACATTGCTCTTCCCGGCGAACGTGAATCCATCCAATTCCAACAACTTCGCGTCGTTATTCGGATCGGTGCCGGTCGTGACAAGAGTTAGCAGCTTGGTCTGGTGTCCGAGTACCGCCGTTGTATTCGACAGGTCAATCTCAGTACCGGTAAGATCGGTCAGATTGTTAACCGCCAGTTCCGTATCGGTCTGGTCCAGGATCGCCCCCGTCGAAGTGACGACCAAGTCCCCTGAGATGCTATTCACGCCGTCGAAGGTGAAGCCGCTCGCTTCCTTCAATTTCGCATTACCAACCGTCGTTACCAGGCGGACATTTGACAACTGATGACCATCCGCATCGGTCGTCGTGTCCAAGGCAATCGAGGCACCACTCAGGTACGTCAGGCCTGTCACGTCCAGGATCGTCGCGTCAGCCGCATCGTTGATCGCATCCGTCGCCGTCACGTTCAGATTCTTGGCGACAATATCTCCCAAAGTAATCGAATTCACATCGAAAAGTGTCACGTCACCCGCACGCAGGGTTTCGCCTTCGATGTTAACCGTACCTTGGAAGTCGTTTGATTTGTCAAGCGTTACCGGCGTACCTTCACCGACGATCAGGTTTGTCGACTTGGTCACCGTGAGTGTGCCACTTGGTTGTGTGATGCCACCCCCGGTAGTCACATTCAAGTTACCCTGAATGTTGTTGGTTCCCTCGAACGTGAATCCGTCGAGTTCCTTCAGATCCGCATCGCCGCCAGTCGTGACAAACGTCACCTTATTCAAGGCGTGCCCCGTCACCGCCGTCGTATTGTCCAGGTCGATCGACGTGGCCTTTAAGTTGGTCAGGCCGTCGACGGTCAATTCGGTATCGGTCTGGTCTGAGATTACACCCCCAGACGTTGCGTTGAGATCGCCCAGAATCTTGTTCACGCCGGCGAATGTGAATCCGTCCAGTTCCTTCAGGTCCGCATCGCCGCCAGTCGTGGCGAACGTCACTTCATTCAAGGCGTGCCCCGTCACCGCCGCCGTATTGTCCAGATCGATTGCAAATGCTGCCAAATAAGTTAGACCTGCGACCGTCAGATCGGTATCGGCTTGGTCGGCGATCACGCCTCCAGAAGCGATAAGCATGTCACCGAGAACATTGCTCTTCCCGGCGAACGTGAATCCATCCAATTCCAACAACTTCGCGTCGTTATTCGGATCGGTGCCGGTCGTGACAAGAGTTAGCAGCTTGGTCTGGTGTCCGAGTACCGCCGTTGTATTCGACAGGTCAATCTCAGTACCGGTAAGATCGGTCAGATTGTTAACCGCCAGTTCCGTATCGGTCTGGTCCAGGATCGCCCCCGTCGAAGTGACGACCAAGTCCCCTGAGATGCTATTCACGCCGTCGAAGGTGAAGCCGCTCGCTTCCTTCAATTTCGCATTACCAACCGTCGTTACCAGGCGGACATTTGACAACTGATGACCATCCGCATCGGTCGTCGTATCCAAGGCAATCGAGGCACCACTGAAATCAGCGAGGCCCGTTACGCGAACGAGCGACGCATCACTATTGTCGCTCAACTTGCCAACGGCCGTGACATCCAAGTCGGTCGCCCAGATATCCTTCAAGATCAGATCGGCGTCGTTATCGTAAATCGAAACTGTTCCGGCGTAATCTGCCAGCGTCGCATTGACCGAGATCGAGGCCAGTTCGTTGGTCATGCTCGACAGATCGACATTCACTCCCTTGTCGACTTCCACCATCGTCATGCCCGAGACATACAGGGCCGTACCACCAGCCTGGTCGATATCCCCCTTATCCCCGATCGTCGTCACGTTCAGCGTCGCCGCATAAATGTCTTTCAGCGTCAGACCATCGTCGGCTGTGTCAGCCGCCGCGTCCGCGTCATCATTCCCACTGTCGACGATTGTTACCACGCCAGCTTCCGACATCGACGTTGCGTTCACCGAGATCGAACCCAACTCGTTCGTCGTGCTCGACAGATCGACGTCGACTCCCTTGTCGACTTCCACCATCGTCATGCCCGAAACATAGAGCGCCGTGCCACCCGCTTGATCGATATGGCCTTTATCCCCAGTCGTCGTCACATTCAGCGTCGCCGCGTAGATATCTTTGAGCGTCAGCCCGTCGTCGGCCGTGTTGGCAGTCGTGTCCGCGTCGTCGTTCCCACTATCGACGATCGTTACGACGCCGGCTTCCAGCATTGACGTTGCATTGACCGAGATCGAACCCAACTCGTTCGTCGTGCTCGACAAGTCGACGTCTTTTCCGGCCGCAATCTCCACCGTGGTCATTCCACTCACCAGGAGTGCACCGGAGAGCTGACTGATCTTGTCGCCAGCGGTGAGCGAAAGCATCGGCGTCGTGACGTCTCGCAACATGATCGTCGTATCGGCCTTCAGGCTCGCCGAGCTACCACCATCCATATCCGCATGGATCGCCGTGCCTGTGTCCTGCACGATTGCTCCAGCCGTACCGACCGCCGTCACGGTCAGCATGTCGGCGTAAATATCCTTCAGCAGGATGCCATCGTCCGCCGTGTTTGGCATCGCATCGGCATTGTCGTTCCCGCTGTCGTAGATGGTGACCGTGCCGGCGTAGTCCATCGACGTGGCATTCACCGAGATCGATCCGAACTCGTTGCCCGTTTCCGACAGATCGACATCTTTAGCGGCTGCTACTTCGATCGTTGTCATTCCACTGATCAGCAGCGAAGTACCCGATTCTTGAGAGATCGCGCCGCCGGTAGTCAGATCTAACATGGGGGCCGTGATGTCCCTGAGCACCATCGCACCGCCAACGTCCAAGGCGATTGAAGCCTTCGCGTGCAGCGAAGTACCGGTCGCCTGTGAGATATCGCCATTCTCAACAGTTACATCGAGAACATTGGCCCAGATATCCTTTAGTTCCAGTTTGCCGGTACTGTCGTAGATGGTGACCGTGCCGGCGTAGTCGCCCAGGGTCTTGTTAACAGAAATGGAACCAAACTCGTTCGTCGTATTGGACAAATCGACGTCAAATCCCACTGGGACTTCGACGGTCGTCATACCGCTGACGATGAGGGATGTTCCGGATTCCTGCGAGATCTTGCCGCCGGCAGTCAGATCCAACATGGGGGTCGTAATGTCGCGCGTCGTAATCGTTGTGCCAGCGTCCAGGCTCGCCGAGGTATCGGCCATGATCGAAGTGCCCGCAAGCTGCGTAATGCTCTTGCCGGCGGTCGCGGTCAGCGTTTTGGAATCGATATCCCCAATAATCAGGTCGTTCGCGTCATTTAGGACCACCTTGGATGGCATGCTGAATCCGAGCACCGAAACGGCACCCGTGAAGTCGTTACCAGCCTGGTCGAAGAGGACGTCGTAGGTGTCGGTCGCTTTGGCGAGCGTCGTCCCCGAAATGTCCAGGGCCGTTCCTCCTTCCTGATAGATCTTGCCCATCAATGCCTGCACGTCAAACTTCGTGGCAGTCACGTTGCCTAGCTTGATCTCATTCGCATCGACAATCGATACCATCGAGCCCGAAAGGGAAAGGGTATCCTGGAAATCGTTCGTGGCTTTCGTCAGGGAGATGCTAAAACCTGCCGAAATATTGGTGGTTCCGGTCACCGTTAGCGATCCAGAAGACTGTCCCACAGCTGCGCCTGTGGTAACATCCAAAAACCCACCGACAGTGTTGGTTCCATCGAAGCTGAAACCGTCAAGTTCTTTGAACTCCGCATTGCCATCAATCTGCAAATTGACTTTACCGAATGCGTGGCCTGTCCCGGTGTAATTGGTCAAGTCTAGACTTGCACCGTCAAATCGTGCATCGGTAGAGGAAATCAAGTTGTCGGTATCGACAATGGCACCTGCGCTCGTAATATCCAACAACAAGGTACTGATCGGCCCCAAAGTGATCCCGTTCGCCGCAGTGTCCTTGTCGTTGATCGTCACGCCAGCGGCCGTTCCACTGGAAGCTTTCGCTGTTACCTGGTTGAATTCGTTGTCATCGTCGTCCAGCGTAACGCTACCACCGCTACCGATAACGAACTTACTCAGCCCGCCAACCTGAACGCCGTCCGCAGTTTGTGTGATGCTTCCGTCGGTCTCGATGGTCAGATTGCCTGACGCAATGACCTTCCCCAAGAGAAGGCCGCTGCCAGAGTTATTCAACGCAATGTTGGCAACGGTCCCCCCACCTCCACCATAGAGTCCCACTTCCCCGCCAAAGTCGTTCATCGAACTGCCGTTGAGCAAAATATCTTCACCGTCGGCGGCACGAAATTCAGCAATGCTCGCAACCTGAACGCCATCGACGGTTTGCGAAATTTTCCCGTAACCGGACAACACGTCTAGCTTATTCGCATTGATGGCTCCCAGTTCGATATCGCCATGTTGCCAAATCTTGACCGTACCCGCAGCACCTCCATCTCCCGTTGCTGAGACGGTACCGCCGAAGACATTGCTAGCAAAGCCCGCGCTGAGATCAATGTCGCCACCGATGGCAGCCGTGAAATCACTGGTACCGGTTACCTTAATCTCGTCACCGCTTTGCGAGATGCTTCCAGCGGTCACTTCCAGCGATTTGGCGGAGATTTTTCCCAAAATTAGGGCGTTGGTGTCGTTGATCACGACGGCACCATTGGCAGCATCCGTGGAACTTGCGTTGACGTTCCCTTTAAAATTATTCGCCCTATCGAGGGTAATGTTCCCGCCGGCGGAGAACGTGGCCGTCTCAACGGTCGGGTCGGTGCTGCCCGCGTCATCCACCGTGATCGTGCCGTCGACTCGCTGGGTGATGTTATGTCCGACGGAAGTCCCGGCCGTTACGATCAGCGAATCGGCCGTAATGTCCCATAATTCAATGGAGTTGGCGTCAACGATTTCCACGGCCCCACCAGTAGCTTTGACGGACCCCATGAAGTCGTTCATCGTGTCGTCGAGCGTGATGGCGTCGCCATTGCTGCTATCGAACCAGCCAAAACCGCTGACCACTAGCTTGCCCGACTGCGTGATCGGCCCGCCGGCCCGGACGTACATATTTCCATCGATATTGGTCTCGGTCAGGTCCCAAGCAGTGGCGTTGGAAAAATTCAAAAATAAATATTGAAGCGTGCTACTGGCATCCGCGAAGGCAGCCTCCAGATTGCTTCCCAACTGAGGCGTTGTATTTATGTTCTGCAGAGCGAAGCTGGTTAACGTGCTTTTGGTCGCCGTGGTGATATCGAACACACCTGCGAAGTTATTACCAAGCGCGGTGCTCAGGTTGATAGATCCGACGGCGCCTAATGTGGTGGTACCAGAAACGTCGATTATGCTCACAAATTGATCAATGTTCCCGACGGTTGTCACGTCGAGCGACTCAACAGTCGTGTTCCCAAACTCGAAGAACCCCGCACTGTCGTAAAGCGTTACCGCCCCGGCTCGACCCGATTGACCGGTGATCAAAACGCGGCCATTAAACTCGTTGTCCGTCAGGTCAAGCGTGATGTCCTTGGAATTTCCAACCGTGAAGTCGGCAAAGCTATCGGCCACCAGGGAACTTGCGGCTATCTGCCCGATGGCTCCTGTGGTGTTTATCGTCAATTTACCATCAACGAAGGAACTCCCGACGAAGTCGAAACCACCCGTCTCATTAACGGTGGCAAACCCAGTTGCATTAAGGGTCAACTGGTTGAAATCATGCACCTTGCTGGTGTTGTCGAGATTAATATCCGTCCCGCTGAATTCAGCAACATTGGAAACCTCAATCGCCGAGGATGCGTCATCGGTAATCGCGCCTCCAGCATTGATCGTCAGGTTCGTCGCCACGATCTCGCCGAGTTGGACTCCATCGGTATCCGAGATATAGGCATCAATTTCCTCGCTGTTGTTGGCGGTTTGCAGCTTGTCTAAGTCGACGGTTCCCATTAACAAATTGATGTCAACTTGCCCGGAGCCGGATTTTTCATAGGCAGTTAACACGGCCATCTGAATGTCGGCCGATCCGGTACTGTCGATGTCAATGCCCTTGCCATCATCATTGTTCGACTCGATCGTGACGTTTCCGCCGACAATCAACTTGCCAGCGATATCAACATCCATGTCATCTGCATTATTATTTGCGCTGATGATTTCCAACGAACCGATGTTCGTCTCGGAACCTGATTTGAAGCTGACTGCGTCGACATCCGTAATGTCCAGTAAACCCGTCGTCAGATTTACGCCCACACCAAAGGTGCCCAGCGTATCAAGGAAATTAAGCTTAGAGAGATCAGCAGAATCAGCATTACCTTTATCGATTATGGTCAATGCTGTTAGAGACTTACCGGTAAACGTATAAGTATCGACACCGGAACTTACCCAATTCATGTCTGTTTTATCCGGATCATCAATTCCGGAGATCACAAGATAACCATCGACATCGCGTCCGATTTCGACCGTATCTCCATCGTTCATGACGATATTTAACGTGTTCGCCATATCGTCGTAGGTAGCGTCCGCCGCGAGCACGACGCGGGGTTCCAACTCGCGAAAACGCAGCTTGGTATCGAACTGTTCCTGGAATGCTTGTTGAGCTTTGACCTTTTTAGTGGGTTTCTGGCCAAAGATGCGCTTCCAGAGGGTCGGCTTGTTCATGGTTCGCTGCTCAGCGTTTGATATGGAGAGAGGGGGTCTTCGTTAGCCAAAAACGGATGAGGAGGCTGCGAGCGCATGACACGCCGCAAATTGCCCATTTTGCGCCAAATCCCCCAAACTAACGAATTCTCAGATAGAAGTTCATTCAAATCACGCCTCTAGGACATGTCAATGAAGTTCCCGGGAAATTACAGAAGACCCCGTAATTCAGGCAAAAACTGCATTTGCGGGCACTCTAATTCCCTTAAAACACCCCTTCCCAGACGGGCCTTTGACGTTGCCCTTTGGCGACAAACTGGGAAGGATAGGCAATTCTTTTCTTTTCTCCCCATAATTGTGTGGGGGAGGATATTAGCTGGTCGAAACAAGTTCTGAACCGTTCCCCCAACGGAGCGGATCGTTCAGTGTGCCAATCGAGTGCCACGTCTGGTAGAGGAAGCCTCGCAATGCCCAGCGTCTTGCAGATTCAAAAGCTTTGTTTTCATCACTTGGGTCGCGCCTCCATGCTGCTGATTCTCACCGTTTGCCTGGTGAGCACCCTTTCGGCAGCGGAACCGACCGCAAAGCCACGCTTGCGTATTCAGCCTGTGGTCAAGAAGGCCCAGCCCGCTTCCGTTGTCGCTACCCCTGAAGTTCAAGTGGCAGGCGCGACGGCGCCGGCCGCTCTTAAGCCAGTGGTACGAGCAGCCGCCCTGACACTTTTCCAAGATGCCGAACCACCGATACCAGAACCAATGCCGGCAGTAGAACCGCCTGCGGCACCCGCACCGGCTCCTGTCGTAGAGGCTGCCGAGCCCATGGCTGAGCCACCGGTTACTCCTATGGCAGAGCCAATGCCGGAGCCAATGGTGACCCCAATGGAAGAGCCAATGACTCCTCCGATGGCCGAGCCACCTGCTGCTCCGATGGCCCAGCCAATGACCGAGCCCATGGTTCCTCCCATGCCTGAGCCGATGACCGAAGAACCAATCAGCCCTTCGGATGCGACTCCAGCGCAGCCACAACCGCTTCCATCGATCGCTAACGATCGTGGTCGCCTGTCCGGCAAGCCGGATAGCTTCTTCGAGAGCCTGACGCCGGAAGATCGCGAGATCCTGTACGATGGCAAACTGGCTAACCAGTTCGGCATCGGTCGTACGTTCGACTACCAAGTCGACGGCAAGGAAGTCGCACCGCCAACCAACATCGCGGCGAAGGTCTTCTCGCAAGAACCGGAAGAAAACTTCCCCAACGGTTATCACCGCGACTGGTACCCGATGGTCGCGATGTGGGAAGCACCTGCTTTCTACCACCGTCCGCTCTACTTTGAAGAAGTCAACCTGGAGCGATACGGCCACACACACAAGCATTTGCAGCCAGCTTACTCGGCCGCTCACTTCTTTGCCAATACGTTGGCCTTGCCATACAAGATGGGTGCTTACCATCCGTGTGAACGAATCTACACGCTGGGTCACTACCGACCTGGCGACTGCAACCCGCACGACATCCACACCACGCCATTCACGTGGAAAGGGGTTGTCTACACCGGGGTTGTTTACTCCGGTATCGGTGCAGCCTTCCCTTAATCGAGTCGCATGCTTCCGCTTCTTCTGTTAAGCAAAGAAGCGGAAGTTCAATTGGATGAATCGCGATACGATTTGCCAGAGCGTTTGCGTTCGCCCGACAACCACCGCTCGGCCACATGTGCCAGGCAGAATCTCCTGCGGCGAAGTCTCATCAAGCACGACGGTAACCGAATACGCTCCGTCAATCAGAGCCACCGTGCCGTCCTCTTTCCGTTCGAGGCCAAGTGCCGGATTCGCCGACAAATTGCGGGGGATTTGAACGGACTGATCGGTCGAGATCTCGTTGACCGTCCCCTGAATACTGTGGATCGAATTGCCGTCGAATAAGATCGACACCGGATCGCCGACTCGGATCAATTCGATCTGATCCTGATCGACGAACAGGCGAGCTTGCAACGCGTGGGCATCTCCGATCAAGCACAGCAGTTCGCCTCGCCTCAAGAGACAACCGCGGTTCTTCTCATCCAGTGGACTGCCAGACCACTGCACGAGAAATCGATCGGAGTCCCCTTGGTCGACCTTGTGGGGCGCCGGAATCACGACTCCATCGGCTGGGGCACGGATGGTTAACTGGTCTAACTGCCGCTGCAGCACTTGCCGCTGCTGCTGGAGATCTTCCAGGGCGGACTCAGCCGTCGGTATCTGTGCGGCGGCCTCGGGGTTGTTGTTGGATCGTAGTTCCAAGCTTTCTAAATGCTGACGCTGAATCGCGATCTCGCCATCCGTTTTGAGGAGGTCTGCTTCCAGGTCCTCGTTCTTCAAAACGGCCAATACATCCCCCTCGGCGACCTTTTGTTCGGCATCAGCTGTCTGGATTACGCGTCCGTCGACTTGTACGTACACGCGGTGATCGGAATCGATTTCCGAGATGACCGGCACGTGAATCCGGGACGGAACCGGGATCATGGCAAGTCCGCAGCCAACCAGCACGATAACCCCAACAGCGATTGCGACGCGGCTTTTCACCATGGCATCTCCCCTTCCCTTTGGTCTCCTTAACCAATGCACCAAACCGATGGCCGGCTTCAACAACAGGCCGGCCACAAACATCGCCGCGACCATATGCCACAGCGGAAGAATATCGTTCTGCCGGCATGCCTTGTAGAGAAACCAAAAAATGAACCCAAAGACCATCGTGCGGTAGATGATGGCCAACACCGCATAGGTGCGGAGCGTTGCCGCACGCGGTTCAGGCATGACTTGTTGTGGATATCGATAGAACCAGTTCTTGATCGGCGTCCAAAGCGCATCGCTGGCACGGGAACTCAAGTTCGGCAGATGCAGCATATCTGACAAGATGTAATAGCCGTCGTAACGCAGAAGCGGATTGGCATTCACCACAATGGTACTCACCCCGCAAACGAACACGACATTCAGTAGCCAATCGCTAACGGCACCCGGCTCAGAGAAAAACCAAAGCACGAATGCGGTCGTGGCCAATATGACTTCGACGTACATCCCGGCGGCCGAGACAAACACACGCTGCCACCGCTTCGGAAAGAGCCACGCATCGGAGACATCGCAGTACATCGCCGGAGTAAACACCATCAGCAACACACCAATCTGATGGCACTCCCCTCCCATCGCCTTGCAGCAATAGGCATGTCCCAACTCGTGCAGCACTTTGACGAGGGCAAACGTGACCAACAACACGACGAGGTTCTCGCCGCGAAAGAATTGCGACTCCTGCGGTAAGCGGGCCGTGATCGACTCGATATTGATCAACCCCAACAGCAGCGCCATCGCTGCACAGAACAAGACGATAATGACCGTGGCGCGCTGAAATAGCCAATCGACGGCGCCATGGGTTGCGGCCAGGAACCGCTCTGGGTCGACGCCTGGCAGGCGAATCGCCAAGATCTGCAATGGCAGGCTGGCTCGCTGCATCCAGGTATGCTTTTGCCTCCGCTCGAGCAATCCTTCGGCCTGGTTTTCAGCCGGGGCTACCAATAGCCCTCGTTGGTAAAGACTGTGGCAAAAGCCGAGAATTTCCTGCTGAGAAATGCGATGAGGAGCAAAGTCTTCGTCGTATTGCTCTTTGATCGATGCCAATGAACTATGGCCATCGATCCGCCGCATGATGTAGACTTCCGACGGCCCGAAGTAAAAGTAACGCAGTGTGACCGGGTCTTTCACGACCCAGGTTTCCTCGCCATCTTCGGCACGGCGGGCATAGATGAGGTCTGGGCGAACACGGACTTCGCTGCGCAGATTTGGTTCGGACTGAAGTGTCGCCGTCGCCACAGGGAAGTGCCCTTACTGCTTCGGCTGGATTGTCATCGAAGCGCGAAGACCCGGCCGCAGCTTGAGGTCTTCGTTTTCCAGATCGACCCAAACCCGTACCTGGCCGTTGACCGGATCGACTTCCGGATCGACGAACGTGACTTCTCCTTCCACCTGAATTGGTTCCCGATTGGGAATATCGACAGTGACGGTTGCCTTGGATCCGATCAGTTCGATCATCGCTTCTTCGTTACGAATGAAACCTTCGGCACGAAGGCGATCAATACGAACGACCTTCACAACGGAATCGCTCGTTTCGACCCATTCGCCGGTGCGACGAAAGACGGCGACGACCATTCCCTGAATAGGCGATTCGATTTGATGCTTCTTCAGCTGCGTTTTGACGATCTGCAGTTCGGCGTCTCGCAGTTGGGCAGTCAGCTTGGCAATCGCGGTCTTCTCTTCCGATTGCTCGATCTCTAATCGGCTCTTTTCCACCAACAGACGAAGACGATCCATTTCGGTCTGCGAAACGCTCTTCTCGGCGATCGACAGGGCTTCTTCGGAACGCATGAGCTCAGCCGCCGCGACTTCCAAGCTCTTCTTGGCGAAACGAATATTCACATCGTTCTTCGCTTCTCGGGCGGCGATATCGAAGTCGACCTTGGCCTTCTCGACCTCCAGAATCTTTTCTTCGTCGTCAATCTTTGCGATCACTTCCCCGCGATCGACGATGGTCCCTTCCTGGGCTTTCACCATCTTCAATACGCCTGACTGCTGGGCAGGAATCTCGACCGATTCAATGATCTTCAGCAGCGTCGCCGAGACCTCAATATCCTGGGCGACTACGGGAAATGAGCTGAGCAGCATAACGAGCGAACCCAACACTGCATAACTGATTTTTCGTTTCCCTGACATGAATCAATCTCGTATATGAAATTGCGGAACTAAAGCAACATTACCAGAAAAAGTAGCGGCGAACGGTTTCCACCAGCTGATACGTCCAGACGTAGGCAACCGATCGTTGACCACACTCGACGCGGCCAACAACACTTAACCCGTGACGCAGATGCGGGATCTCAGACTTATCAATCTCCGCTTCCAGCGGCACAAAGGGTTCCTCGGAGTTTTCATCCAAGTCGACAATCGAAGCAGCCGACTTCAGTTGCCCGCGGTAAGTCTTGCCAGGCTCGTTCACCAGTTGAAATCGCACGGCGAGTGGTTCGCTCGACTGTTTTTGAGCATTGACCACGTGATAGGTCCGCTTGTCGGGCAGCTCCAAATCCAGAACCCAGGGGCCATCGACGTCGGCAACTTTCATCAAGAGTTCCCCACGGCTAACAGGCCGCGCCGCCAGGACCTGTTCCACTTCCCAGTCGAGGATCTGACCATCGATCGGGCTGAGCAGTTTCAATTCATCCTCACGTCGCTGTAACAAGTCGCGACGCTCGATTAGGTTTTCGATTTGCTTAGTCAACTTCAACTGATCAGCAGATAGGTTCTCCAGCGATTCCGGCGAGCGATTCTCGGAGCGTGGATCACGCCGCATTCCTTGGGACCGTTTGACCAGGATGGCATCGAGTTCTGCCTGAGCCGTTTGCAGTTGTCCGACGATCTCGGTACGCGCAAGGTTGAATTCATTCGATCGCAACTGAATCAGCAGCGTGTCTTTCTCAACGTGTTGCCCATGCTTGACGAAAATCTGTTCGACATAGCCATCCGAAGGAGCAAACACATTTCGCTGCACCTCAGGCACCAGTTGCCCGTGAACTTCGATCGAGAAGTCCATTGGAATGAAAAAGAGAGCGACGATCGTCACCAACAACGGAATGGCGATCTTGAGAGTCGTTGGCAAACGATACCAACCGATCGTTGCCAGCAGATTACCCAAAGGTATTAACACGGATGCCAACGGCATCTGGCGATAGGCCTGGGCATTGCCGAGTGCTGTCGCGGCATGCTGGATGATCGGTTCGGCCCGATGCAGCAGTTCATGCCCGTTGAGCTGTTCGATGCTCTCGATCGCGATCGCACCGACCGGTTCACTAGATCGACGTTGTTTCTTTTCATCATCGTCGTCGTCCGTGGGCTGCTCATTTTGCAGAGGAACAATCGCCAGGACTTTCGAGGGCGTTTCTTCCAGATACTCCAGCAGAGCCTCTTCGACCTGCGGAGGAAGGTTCTCTGTTTCGCCGGTATAGAGCAACGTTTGCTTCGAGCCGACAACGACCGATGCCAAGTGTTCTAGCTTTTGGACCGTGTTCGATCGGCGATGCGGTTTGTCGACGCCTGAGATCGCTTCGATCCGACACTTGGCCCCACGGGCAGAAAGCACGGCCACACGATCGGCTTCCAGGCAATTGCGAGCCTCGTTGGCAATCCGGTAGGCGGTTTTCTCGTAGGAAAGATCAGTATGAACAAGACCGGCGAAGTCGAGCTGCCGCTTCCAATCGTATTGATGCTGTTGGAAATCGCGTAGCAGTGTTTGCTGTTGATAGTGCTGCGCCACCTCGGCAAATGCATGCGTGATGCGTAGGTAGGTTTGGCGTACCGACTTGGCCAGGTTGGCAGGCTGATAAAGGGCCATCACCCCCCAGGCTTCGCCAGCTACTTGAAGCGGGACGGCGAAGATATCGTATCTCGGCTGAACCGTCTGGCTTCCCGGTACGACGTCGGCTTCGGCTCGGTTAAAGATTTGAAAGAGGTGTGCTTCGTCGTCACTCAGAGCCTTGGCTGCTTGTCCCGTAGGGTAACACGGCAGCAGGTCCGTCTGGTGAGCCAATAGCAAGTGACCGCTGGGACTCTTGGTCCAAACAGCTGCCCCAAATGCCGAAGTAGCAAAGGTAAGTCGATCAAGAACCTGGCCGTAAAAGACATCAGGCGCAATCGTCAAGTCAGACAGATCGGCGACCTCGTCGAGCAGCGACTCGATTCTACGCCGTGCCTCGTCCGCAGTTCGCGGTGCGTCTTGATGATGCAACGATGATTCCATGATTCGCGAAGAACGCTTTTACTTTTAGCCGCTCTTTCCGAGAAAGGATCAAACCTGAATTATCAGAGAATCGACCAATCGCGGCAAATGCTTTTCAGCGCAGACATGACCTCTGTCGGGGGCAAACGAGGTTTCACTATAAACGCAAAGCCCGCAACTCCCCCGATTTGACGAGTGAAACCGATCAAAAGGTCCATAAAAAAACGGCAGCTAGTCGCTGCCGTTGGAACAATCGTTAGAGATTTGCTAACTGATTCAATCAGCAAGATAACCCTATCCAATTGAATAGGCAAAGTTCCCCTCTTTGTCGACGTCGACTTCCACCGACTTGATTTCGTTCCCCTCGGCCATCCGCGATAGGAACTCGCCCGACATCTCTGGCAATAACGTACGCGTCAGAATCTTGTCGACGTTACGAGCACCCGTATCAACTTCCGTACAGCGAGCAGCGATGGCGTTGACCAGCGCGTCGGTATAGTTGAACGTTGCTCGATAGTGATCGTGCACGCGACGTCCGACCTTCTTCAACTTCAGATGGATGATCTTCTTCATGACTTCGTCATCCAGCGGGAAGTAAGGAATGACCGAAATGCGTCCCAGGAATGCCGGCTTGAAGGTCTTCAGCAACTCGTCGTGCAGTGCATCGTGAAGTCCCTGCGGATCAGGGCGTGTTTCAGGATCTTGGCAAAGACTCATGATCAAGTCCGTACCGGCATTCGAGGTCATGATGATAACGGTGTTCTTGAAGTCGATGTCGCGACCTTCACCATCTTTCATATGTCCCTTGTCGAACACCTGGTAGAAGATGTCTTGCACGCCGGGGTGTGCCTTCTCCATTTCGTCCAGCAAGATCACGCTGTACGGCTTGCGGCGGACCGCTTCGGTCAGCACGCCACCTTCGCCGTAGCCCACATACCCAGGAGGCGAGCCCATCAGCAACGACACTTTGTGCTCTTCCTTGAACTCTGACATGTTGATGGTCGTCATGTTCTGCTCGCCACCGTAAAGCAGGTTGGCCAGCGTGAGTGCGGTTTCCGTCTTACCGACACCACTGGTACCTGCCAATAGGAAGATACCGATCGGTCGGTTGGGATCTTCAAGATTGGCGCGCGACGTCTTGATGCTCTCAGCAATTTGCACCATCGCGTGCGTTTGGCCGACCACACTCTCTTCCATCATGTCCTGCAACTTTAGGACCGTCGCAATTTCATTAGCAACCATCTTGCCGACAGGAATACCCGTCCAGGCTCCGACCGTTTCTGCGACAGCATTTGTATCGCAGCAGATATGAACCAGCGGCGCTTCCCCTTGGATCTCTAGCAGCTGGGCCTGCTCTTTCTTGACCTGCTGTTTGATCTCGGCACGCTTGGCATCGGCCAGTAGTTCCGGCTGCGGTTCCCCTTCGGCAACTGGCGTTCGACGTTTGACGTCGTCTTCGGCCAATTCATCTTGAAGTTCGCGGATTTGATTGACGAGTTCCTTTTCCTGCTCCCAGCGTTTGTTGAGTGCTTCCAGGTCTTCCTCGGAAGTCTTCTTTTGCGCTTCAAGCTCGGCAATTGTTTCCTCGTGTCCTTCGGCTCCGGATGCCATTTCACGATTCAGGATCTCGACTTCCGTTTCAATCCGATCGATCATCCGAATGAGATGCTCGACCTGCGGTGGCGTCGAGTTTTGACTCAGGCCGATCCGAGCACAAGCCGTATCGAGCAAACTGACCGCCTTGTCTGGAAGCTGACGCCCCGAGATATATCGGTGCGAAAGCTTGACAGCCGATTCGACGGCCTCGTTCAAAATGCGAACATTGTGGTGATGTTCGAGCGTCGATACGAGCCCTCGCATCATGCCGATGCACTTTTCTTCGCTTGGCTCTTCGACTTTGACCACCTGAAAACGACGAGCCAGCGCGGCATCGCGTTCAAAGTACTTCTTGTACTCTGCCCAGGTGGTAGCAGCGATCGTCCGCAGTTCACCACGAGCCAAAGCTGGCTTCAACAGGTTCGCCGCGTCCCCTTGACCGGCCTGGCCGCCTGCACCAATCATCGTGTGGGCTTCGTCAATAAACAGGATGATCGGCTTGGGCGAAGATTTCACTTCTTCGATGACCGACTTGAGGCGGTTCTCGAACTCCCCTTTCACGCCAGCACCGGCCTGCAGCAAGGCAAGATCCAGCGAGCGAATCGAAACAGTTTTCAATGCGTCTGGCACATCGCCGGCGGCGACTCGCAGGGCGAAACCTTCGACGACGGCCGTTTTACCGACGCCTGCCTCACCGGTCAGGATGGGGTTGTTTTGTCGGCGACGGCAGAGGATGTCGACGATCTGGCGGATTTCGTCATCACGCCCCCGGACCGGATCGATCTCCCCCTTCTTGGCTCTCTCGGTCAGGTCGATCGTAAACTGATCGAGGCCTGGCGTCTTGGTCGGTCGGACTGGTCCACCGCCGGGCCCTCCGGTAGCCGGCGCAGTCGCCAGCGAGGCCTGCGATTCTTCCTCTTCGGAGGTTTCCGCCGTGATCTTGCCGAGATGGGTCTTCAAATCTTCCAGGCTGATATTCTCGAATTCAGGACAGCTGGAAAGGATTGCCTGGGCCGTGATTCGATCAGAAAGCATGGCAATGATCAGGTGCCCGCTACGAACGGTCGGCTCTAAGTAGTCGACCGAGGCCAACAGCCATGCATCGCGTGCCAGGTCGACGACGGTTTGGCTCAATGCTGGCGGTCGGGCATTGCCGGTCTTCAGCTTGTCCATTGCCCGGGTCAGTTCGGTGACCAGCTTGCTGGGATCAATCTCGTAGTGTCGCATGATCGCGTCGAGATCGGTGTTGGGGGTTTCCAAAATCTTGGTCAACCAGTGCTCGATCTCTACGTTGTAATTCGTTCGCGAAAGGCACAAGCCGGCAGCGGCTTCCAAGGTGCGCCGGCACGTACCGTTCAGCTTCCCCACCAACGATTTCAAATTCACGGCTGTCATGGTAGGTCGATCCTTTTCAATTCAATCTCTGAGTGTTTCCCAAGTTGATCCGACATGCCCCAATTCGTTCTCGAATTGATTCTCTACTTTACCGATGCCTCTGAAGATCCCAGCGGATACCCCGAGTGCTGGATCACAGCATCTTCAGATCCCAGCGGATACCCCGAGTCCTGGAATACGGCATCTTCCACATCGTTGACGAACTCGCCAACTCTCAACCACATGTTATACCCCAAAAAACATGGGTCTTCCTCGCTCCCCAAAATGCATTGGGGAACCTCTGAATTTTTTAACACCAGTTGGATATCAAAATCCAATGAATTCCCCACGTAGGTTCGCGTCAACTGAGCAACCTCGCCGAGCTGATCGCCACTGGGCATCAGTCGCTGGTACTGCCGATAGTCTACGGGACCAATCCGCAATCGGAACCGTGTTTCGCAGTTCCACATGCGATGCCCAATCACGGTCTCTTCGCCGAGCCGATTGTTGCCACCGAGCAGCCCCGCCGCATCTGGCAATCGCGATTGGTCCGCTGGATCGATATACAACCAGTGCCCTGTGTATTGCTGCACAACGACATCGAAGGAGAAGTAATCTTCGGTGATCTGCTGAAGACCCAAGGCCGATCGAGGGCGATGAGCGAAGTGCCCCGCGTAGTACAGAAACGTTTCATCGTCGATCAAAAGGCGATCTCGGATCCCATCCGTTCCCATTCCGACCAACGAATACAGCGTCTCGGTGAATAGGTCGAGATCCTTCGGCTTCGGCGTATGCCGTCGAGCTCTTTCAAAAGCGATAGGAAAACGATACTTTTCCCAGGCTCGGTAGAAGAACGACAGAATCCGATGGTGAAAGAGATCGAGAAAGTCACGCAGCGCGTAATCTTTGCGGCGCACGCGATCGAGAATGGTTTGCGTGTAATGCAGCGGCATCACACCCTGGGCACCGAAAATGCCCATGAAGGTCGTGGTCATCGTGAAGGGTGGCTCCCCTTCCGGCGGTGCATCTTCGGCATCGGGACGACGACGAACGATCGAAGCGACTTCACTGGGTGGAAAGGTTCGCGCGCACAGAACTTTCAACTGGACCAGCTCGCGATTCGGTGGTCCGTCCCGCCCAATTGATTTCCAATTCGGAAACGCTTCAGGATCTTCCTGAGCCATCTTTTCCAACAGCCGCATTGCCTGGAAAAAGTCGAACTGGTACGGCTGTTCGATTAAGCGACTGGCTACAGTAGCACGTTTTCGCCGGCCCTCGGTGCCCAACGATAAATCTCCTCTCCGGTCTCCTCATGCATGACCGTCTGGGTGAATGAATTGATTGTGCAATACAGGGCGAAGAATCGCTCCAGCACGCTCGCCATCAAAAACATACCGCCACCGGTGTAACTACTCGAGTCAAACGTGACGTGTAGGCGAGTACCCCGACAGAACACGGTTCCATTGGGTGTCTTCACGCGTGCCGTGCATGGCTCACTGCGTAGCGACTGGATTCCTTCAATGAATGCCCGACTCACGCCGGAATCGACGTAATCGTACAAGCCGAGGATCTCGCGCAGCGCGTGCGAGCCTTCCGCATCGTCACTCAACGAAAGGTGGTTGAGCGACAAGTGGGAAATCAAACGCCAACGAATCCCCTGCTCGACATCAGGGCGTCGGGTCGGTGTCGGAGGCTGCAGGCACTTGATCTTGGTAATGGGTGCCAAGCCGGACATGCTCAGCTTGGGCTGATCGCCGCCAAAGGGAAGCCTCTCAGGCAGGTCCCGATTGAAGCAGGTCAAGTCCGCATGCAAGCTCCACTGCTGTTCGGCACTGGGGATGAAATTCAGATCGACGACAGAAAGGAACAACTCGGTTCCTTCGTCGCCTGTTTCTTCACCGCCAGGATTCGGCCGGCGGACGGCATGCCAGTATGTTTCGGCATCGTTCGATTCGGAAGAATGCTTGAACGAGTAGAAAGGATGGTAGCTGACTTCGCGATGATCTTGTGATACGGCGGTGACCTCGTCGATCGAATAGATTTCGTTCGCGAACGGCCGCCGAGAGTCCGGGATCACGTGATACTCTGTCTTCTCATGCGTCAACCGAATCGGTTCGGCCTCTTGGCGATAGAGATTCGTAATCGGCGTACAACCGATCCGCAAATTATCGGCATGCAGGCGCCGCTCCAGATCCGAGTTCCCCCGCTTTAAGAAGATGTAGATCTCGGCCTGGCCACCGGGAATCTTCTTCAAGACCGAGTCAAGGTTCAGATCGAAGAACAAAAACTTGTCCGCAAAGGTAAAGAACTCGGTCAACAAGCGATAACCGAGGAACGATCGGGCCGGGTAATCGAACATCCCTTCGTCGCGATGGAATCCGACGGGCTGGATGCAATCGCGGCCCAACATTTGAAATTCGGCCGATTTGTGATTCTGGGCGACGGCGACACCAACGACCGATGTCATCAACAGTTCGTACAAATCAAACTTGTAGGGGGCCTGCTCTTTGATAAAGAACCGAAGCGTCTTCATCTTCAATTGACTCATATCGATCGTCGAAGAAAAGCTCTTCAAACCGATACGGATCATTGCGGAAGCGTCCGCATTGTAAGGCGTCTGGGGAGCCTCGAACGGATGACTCATCATGCTGACTTCACTGACTTCGATCGGCCAACACGTTACCGGATAGCAGGTCCGAAAGCGGCAAGGATCGCCGTCAATCTGCTCCGTCTCGAGACTGGTCCCTTGGGCGACCTGAAAACCATTGACCGCTTCGACCTGAGCCCGATCGAGTCCAAACTGGACAACCGACATCGAGGGTATCGGCCTCAGCAAATGCGGAAAGAGCACTTCCAGCATCGAGGCGGCGATCTCGGGAAAGTCGTCTTCCAGCTTGAGACGCGTCCGAGCGTTCAGATAGGCAAACGATTCGACCAGGCGGCCAACGTGTGGATCTTTAAAGTCGTCTCCCCCCAAGCCCAGACGACTGGCAATCTTGGGGTTCGCACGAGCAAAGGCTTTGCCCTGATCCAACAGGTAAGCACGTTCGCGGCGGTAAAACTCGAGCAGTTCGTCGCTCATCGATCCTTCCGTCTGACATGAAATTGATGATCCGACGGTTCCAGCTTCGAATCAAATACAATCGGTTCCGGTGCCGGCGTCGCATGCAGTTCGGCCCGGATAATAAAGTGTAGAGTTCGGTCTTCCGATTTGTTCTTCTCGGGAATCTCGACGTGAACCGAAACAAAGCGTGTCTCGAACGTGCGGATCGCGAATTCGATTGCCTCACGAAGCGAATCGCGGTCCATGTCTGAACTGAGGTCGATGGACGAGAAATCGGGAATGCCGTAGTTGATCAACGAATCGTTCAACTCGTTCAACTGTGGCGGCCATGACTGGCAGCGCCAGCGGGTGTTCAACAGGTTTTCCAGATCGCGCATTACCGACTCGCGGATTTCCCGCATGGTTTGCGTTTGCGAATGGGGTGTCTCGCGCGAGTTGAACGGCTCGTTATCAATCAGTCGATCAAAGACCGACGGCATGAGAGGTTCTTCATCCGGATTCCCTTTGGACATCGCTGCTTCCCGTCAATGAAGAACTTACTGAGTGAATTCCAAGGTGCCAATTTCCATGATCGACTTCTCATCTTCCCCAAGCCAGAGCATTCGCTGCCCGAGGCCGCGTCCCGGCTCCCCTTCTTCGCCCAGCCACGCGGTGCTTTGCCCCAGTTTCTGAGTCATGTCTTCACTTTGGGAACTGCCTGGGTAGAGAGCGTTGATGAAGACGTCCCCTTCCTGACCGTAGGCATTCATCGTGGCTCGCCGCCAGATCAAGTCGCAAGGCTGCTCCGGAGCGTGAAATTCGACTGAGTCAATCTGATCGAAAGGAATCCAGAAATACTTGCCGTTGCTGGTGATGGTTTCTAGGAAAAACGCCGTTCGGTCATCCTGGTCCCGAATGTCTTCAAATTCAACGCCGTCGCATTTGCCCTTCACGATGGGCCGTTCCTCTTCGATTTCGTTGACCAACTGTGAAGCTTCTTCCATGTTGCTTTCACGCAGGGCGAGAATCAGGCGAAGATTCTTCTCGATCAGAGGGGTCGGTTCTTGATTCTGCATCAGGTCCGGCGTGCGTCCATCCTGCCAGCACTCGTTGCGGGTCATCTCGCCCCGGATCATCTGGCGATACATCGAGATACGCAAGATCGCATCCGGTGTCTGAATCTGGGCCGTTTCCAAGTGTTTGTCGGCTCGCTCGATATCGCCCTGCAAGCAAAGCAGTTGGGCCAATGCGATTCGTAAGTCCCACTGCATGGGCTTCTTCTTGACATCCTGAATGGCTGCCTCGATGGCTTCATTCAGTTGCCCCGCCTTAAGTTGTTCGCCGATGCTCATGTGCTTCCCCCGAAGTAGAATCTCAGCCAATATTGGATTGTAAGCTTATTGTCGGCGACCTTCGATATTCGTCTTCATGCGAATCGAAGCGACCAGGTCATCGAGTTGATAATGCGGCCAAAGTTTAAAGGTACAGCGATACGAACCTGGCTTCCCAGGATCGTCGCGTAGTCGGATCTCGGCCTGACGAAGGGGCCGCGCGGCCTTAGTTGTCGGCTTGGCCTTTTCATCTGGCGTGACGTATTCGTGAATCCAGTCGTTTAAGAATCGCTCGACCGCAGTGCGATCCTCGAACGTACCGACCTTGTCACGAGCAATCACCTTCAGTGCATGGGCAAACTGCGAAGTGCACAAGATGTACTGCAGCATGGCCGAAATCTTCGCATTCTGCGAGGCGGCCTCGTCTTCGTAAACCTTGGGCTTTTGCACCGTCTGATTCGAGTAAAACGCACTGTACTCGGTATCATGACACCGTGTGAGTGGAATGAACCCCAGGTGGGCCAGTTCCGCTTCTTGCCGGTCCGAGATAATGCAGTCGGTAGACGACTTGGGAGCGACCCCATGTCGATCGGTACCGAAGTGGTCAACCGGCAGACGACTTACCAGACCGCCACCGATGACATTACGTTGCACACCACGGATCTGAGCCAGCCAGCCGCATTCCGAAAAGGCACGAATCAATACTTCGGCGAATGCATACGAGGCATTTCCCCACAGGTAATTGCGACGATCACGGCCGCCGACTTCTTCGCGGAAACTAAACCCGTCTGCTCGGGCATCGAACGTTTCGTAGGGCAAACGCATCAACACGCGTGGCAGAACGAGACCGACGAATCGAGAATCTTCCGTTTTACGAAACGCATGCCACTGCGTGAACTCGGCTTGTTCGAATCCTGAACGCAGGTTCTCGACGTGCTCGAGCCCGGTAAACTCATCGAGGCCGAACATCGTGGGGCTGGCCCCAGCAATGAAGGGGCAAAACGCCGCGGCGGCAATACCGGCCAATCCTTGCAGCGTATCCAGATCACGGTGAGGATGGTTCTTGGTGGGATTGGGATGAATCTCGTAGTCCCCAATCATGACGCCAAACGGCTTACCGCCAGCGGTACCAAACTCTTCCTCGTAGATTTTCTTGAACAGTTCGCTGGAATCAAACTCGACGGCACGTTCAATGTCGCGTTCGACATCCTTCCAACTCGCATTGAGCACTCGAATGATGACGCGTTCACGATCAGCCTCGTCATCGACCATATTGGTCAAGTATTCCAGTCCGCGCCACGAAGCTTCCAGCTTTTGAAACTTAGGATGATGCAGAACAGCGTTGAGCTGATCGGTGAGCCATTGATCGATCTGAGCGACGTCAGCATTCAGACGAAGCACGAGCGACTTTTTCGAGAGACCATCGATCTTACCCAACCAGGCGACGAGCTTTTCACGAACGGTCTCGGCGTTCATGAACTCGTCCCAGCGATGGGCGGCCTTATTCGACTGCTGGACGTTATCGTTAGAAACAATCCAGTCTAAGATCGAACCAGAATAAGCGTCTTCGCTTGGCGCGCTCGTTTCTTCAACCGGCGACGCCTCCTGGGCAGCCGCCTCGGCGTACTCTTCGGGTTGCGACTGAAACTCGGCACTCATTGCAACATCGCGCAGAGAAGAGGGTAAAAAAAGAGGCACAGAGGAGCGGTTCCCCAATGTGCCTCTGGGATTGCTTACCTATCGAAGCAGACTAACCTGCTTTCTGCGGAATCGACGCCACCATGCGAAGCGAGGCGGTCAATTCTTCCATTTGCAGCCAAGGACGCAGGTAGGCCACCGCGTTGTATGCACCGGGCTTGCCGGGCGTTTCGGTGACTTCCACACGTGCTTCGGCCAATGGCAAACGCGCTTTGACTTCGGCACTGGGGTGTTCGTCGGCACAAACGTAGTTGTGAATCCAGTCGTTCAGCCAACGCTCACAATCGTCGCGTTCCATGAACGAACCGATCTTGTCGCGAGCGATCACCTTCAGGTAATGCGCGAAGCGGGACGATGCCATGATGTACGGCAAGCGAGCCGAGATCTCGGAATTGGCCGTCGCATCGGGATCGTGGTACTGTTTTGGCTTCTGCGTTGTTTGACCACCGAAGAAGACCGAGTAGTCGGTATCCTTAAAGTGACAAAGCGAGAGGAAACCAAGCTTGCTCAATTCCGCTTCGCGACGATCGGTGATCGCCACTTCGGTCGGACACTTGACGCCTGAGTCGCCGTCGCTGCTCTTGAAAACGTGAACCGGCAGGCCTTCGACCTTACCGCCGTTTTCGACACCACGGATCGCGGTGCACCAACCGGTCTTGGCGAATGCGTCGGTCAACTTGGCACCCATCACGAATGCCGTGTTCATCCAGCAATACTCTTCGTGATCGACTTCGATCGGCTGACCACCAGGCCCCGTTTCGACTTCTTCGTAATTGAACTCTTCGATTGGCTTGGTCGCGGCACCGTAAGGCAAACGAGCCAAGGTCCGCGGCATGCACATCGTCACGAAGCGGGAATCTTCCGACTGACGGAACGAGTTCCACTTGATGTACTCTTGCGAATCGAAGATCTTCGCCAGGTCACGCGGCTTGGAAAGTTCTTCCCAGTCGTCGAAACCGAAGAACTCGGCACTTGGGGCCGTTAAGAACGGAGCAAACGCCGAAGCGGCCACACCGGACATCTTTTCCAGAGCGGCAATATCGTCCGGAGTGTTGTCCCATTCGTAGTTCCCGATCAGCGCACCGTAAGGCGTACCACCAGCCAAGCCGAATTCGCTCTCGTAAACCTTCTTGAAGAGCGTGCTCTGATCGAATTCGACCGCACGTTCCAGGTCCTTCGAGATATCCTTCTTGGAAGCGTTCAGCACACGCAGCTTAAGCATTTCGCCCGTTTCGCTGTTGCTGACTAGGTAATGCAAGCCGCGCCAACTGCCTTCCAGCTTTTGGAACTCAGAATGATGCATCACGGCTGCGAGTTGTTTCGAGACGGCGTCATCAATTGCTGCGATCCCTTGGTTGATCGTGCGAATGATGTCCTTATCGAAGGTGACGGTCCCCTTCATGGCCTCTTGGACCAGGGTTTCAATCAACTCCTTGGCTCGCGGCTGTTCGGTCTGCTTAGTCGCGGTGATCGCGGCATCCAGCAAACTGGTAGCCTCTTCGTTTTGTGCCGCCGATTGGGCGGATTGTTGTTCGCCTGCACTCATAATTAGCTATCCCCCTTGTCGGCATCACCCGTTTCACTAACGCCCAGTTCGCCGGCCAACTTCTTCAGCTGGTCTGCATCGTTCATGACCTGCTCCAGCAATGTTTCCAGATCGTCGCTACGATCGATCTTGGTCAACAGGTCGCGAAGATTATCGCGAGTGGCGAGCAGTTTCTTAAGCGGTTCGACTTGCTTGGCAACATTGGCTGGACTGAAATCGTCCATCGATTCGAACTTCAAGTTAACAGCCATTTGCGAGCCATCGTCGGCCAGCGTGTTGTCGACTCGCATGTTCAGTTCAGGACGAAAACGCTTCATCACATCGTCGATGTTATCGCGATCGATCTGGACGAACTTACGTTCTTTGAGCGGTTCCATTTTTTCAGACGGGTTGCCCGAGAAGTCCCCCATGACACCCACGACGAACGGAAGCTCTTTCTTTTCCATCGCGTCGCCCGTTTCCACGTCGTAAGTGATGTGGACGCGAGGTTTGCGAACGCGGTTGAGCCTCTTTTGATAACTTTCAGCCATCGTTTCCCCTCAATGTCAATTCTATTAGATGCGTCAGTGAAAAGCAGTTCGCAGCCCCAATGGACAGCACGCATCGTCACTGGCCAAGTTTGCCCAAACTTAAACCTGCCCTCAATTTCGGAAATATGCGGACAGATTTCAATCAATCAATGCAAGATATTAAAGGATTTTCATTAATATCCACTTTCGTCCTCGGGAATTGGAATCCCCGTTCGACGATGCAATTCGCCCATCGCGGTCTCGTCTCGTAGCAACTCTTTGAGCAGTTCAGGAAAGGGCATTTCAGCCCAACGCGCTGCCTGTTCTAACTTGAAATAGATAAACGATTGGGGTTCTGTCTTCCGAAAATACTCGGCCGCTTTGCGGATCAGCTTGATCGCATCGGCGCGACTTTGAATCGCACCAGCAGGTCCTTTCTGCTGAACGATCGTGCCTCCTTCTTCCGATTCTTCGCCCCCTTCCTCGGTCGTTTCGCCCACTTCATCCAATAGCAACTCGGACATTAACTGCTGAACCGTCGAGCGAATCGATTCCAACCGTTGGCGAAACGAAGTCATCGAGGGAGCGGTGTCTTCCCCGTACGAGTTCCGTAAACATCGCTCGTCCAGGTAGGTGCCCAGTTCGCGGATCGTATCGATCAGCGTATCGAGATCTTCGATCACGTTGTTCCAGTGATCGCGAGATGTCGCGCGAAATGAGTCGTCGAAGGTGTGACGTTCAACCGCGCCATCCGCGATTCGTCGTTGCTTGTCATCCGCATCCATACCATCGATGCGGTTGGCTTCATTGAAATCAAAGAGGGAGTAGGTCCCCCCTCCACCGTTTGTCAGCGGAAGATTATCAAGCACGCCGTACGAGCGATCGCTCATTAAACCGGTCAACTGCGAGACCGTTTCGGCATAGCCTTCATCTTCGTCTGGTTCTGGGTGAATGTTGTCCCAGTAGCGACGACAAATCTCCAGCATCAGCTTGAAGCCATCCCGCAGTCCCGGGATACCGTCAATTCGCATGACGGCTTCAATCAACCAGGAAGCGACCGAAACGTCCTTGGAATAGCTGGACAGAATGTGAATCGAACGATCACGGACTTCTTCCCATTCGGGATCTTTCAGGTCCGGGAACTCCTCGTCCGGAAATGCCATGGCGGTTTCGATATCGCGCTCGGCCTTGTTCGACTGATTAAAGACCTCGCGCAGATCGAAAAACTCGTTGGCATGCTCAGAGCCACGAAGCTCCACGCCGCTCGGGCTTTCCTCCGAGATCGGACTGGACAGCGCTTCAATATCGAGTACTTGTGGAAATGCCATGGCGGTTCATCTCGAACGGATTGGGGAACAAATTCGCCGCGAAAGTATAAGTGTCAATCTAGGAACTTCAACTAATTTATTCCGGCGGAATGGGTTCGGCCGAATCGTCGTCAGAAGTCTCCTTACCCTCTTTCTCGGCAATCCTCACTGGTGCGAATCATTCCGATCGATTTAATCGCTACGCTTTAACGTCTCTTATCTATCTGTCTACGTCGTCTGACGCAGAGCCCGGGCCAGTCGCTCCAAAATGGCTTGATGCAACCGGCTAGCCCACGACTTGCTTTTTCCCAGCCGGTCGGCGGCTTCCTTGAGGCTACAGCCCTCGTAGTAGGTCATCCGAATCAGTTCCTGCTCGTGCGGAGCCAACGTTTTGAGCAGTTTCTGCAGCAGGGCTTGAATCTCTTGGTTTTCCAACTGATCGGCCGGCTGCTGCGTTTTCGCATCGGCAACGGCCTGAAACGCGTGCTGCGTTTCTTCACCATGACTGGCCAGATAGACAATGGCGAGCTTTTCGGTCAAATTGCCCAGCCATTTCGCGTTTTCCTGGGCAGACGCAGTCGGCGAACTGCCAGCTGCCGCATCGGCTTGCAGCGTATCAGCGGCCATTTGCTGATACTTGTTCTGCATCCGGGCAGCGTGGGAATTCCAACTCATCTTCGAGATGCCGTCGTAAATGGCACCGCGGATACGATAGTACGCGAAGGTCGAGAAGCTGGCGCCTTTATCATCCTCGAAGGACTGGGCGGCCTCGGCCAGGCCAAGCTGCCCATAGGCAATCAGATCGTCCATTCCAATCTGCGGCGGCAGCTTCCGGTGGATTGACTTCGCCAGAGAGATAACAAGTCCCTGGTTGTCTTGAATGCGTTGCTCGAGTTGGGTCGCTTCAGCGGTCATGGCTTAACTCAACTGGGACCATAGGAGTCGCATACGTTCACTTGCCACCGGATCCTCGACCAGTGACTGGGCGATGGTCGAGGCCATCGTGAGGACCTTATCACTCTTCAGCGGAAGATCTGGGTAGCGACGCTTGAGCAGAGCTAAGACAAAACGAGTGATCATATCGATCTCACTCGGCTTGGCTTGGGGGTTATTGCTTTGCAGATACTTGATCGTCTCGAGAACGTCATCGGCCTGTCCAGAATCAGCCGTCCGACGCAGAACGTCATCCATCGACCAAGGGTTCTCGGCATTCTCTTTCCGAGATTGGTCGTCACTAGACGATTCGGAATTCCACCCGTTGGAACTCATACTTCCCCCATGTATTTAGTCAGACCGCTCGATTTCGGTGCGGCCGTGTGCGGAGATAATTTGCTCAGGCAACCCCCATCGCCTGAACACTCCACCTTCTGTGAGTATACCAGCCAGCAAAATCATTCCAATCGGTTCACGTTGCAATCAGCTTAATTGCTATCGTCATCGGCTGAGTTTGACGGTTACGAAAGTGATACGCCGAAAAAAGTGGATGCTAGCCGTTGATTGCATGATAGCGTTTCTAACAGATCCTCAGAAAGTACGGGTTTTATTGAGTTTACAAATTGCCACAGCCGAAAATGAACCAGGAGGATTCAACCCATAAGCGTGGTGCTATTGACCCAGCCGGCTTTACCCAGAGCCGGAGATAGCACCAGCGAGTCCTCGCGAAAACGACCGTACTCGTTTTACGACGGCCTGTTTGCCCGCACGATCGACCCAGGAGGGAACTAGCGATGCTACGTCGCTATACGCATTGGATAGTAGTTCTTAGCACCTGCATGACGACTGGTCTCAGCGGCTGTTTGCACCCATGCTGGAATAACTACGACTGCCCAGATCCGCCTGCATACGATGAATGCCTCATCTCAGAATATGCTGAACGCGGTCTGAAGATCGAAGACCCTGTCCCGAGCGTCTGCGAGGACGAAGACTGGCTTGAGATTCCAGATTCGCCCGATGCGATCAATCCGGACAATATCGATCTCGAGGCAGGCTACTGGGATCTCTCCCTGGAAGAAGCCGTCCGTCTGGCTTTGCAGAACTCGCAAGTCATGAAAGATCTCGGAGGCGTCCTGCGTAGCCCCGAAGCCCTCGTCTCGATGTACGATCCGGCTATTGTGTACACCGACGGCCGCTTCGGTGAAGAAGCCGCTCTGAGTGCTTTCGACGCCACATTTGGTGCCAGTGCTTACTTTGAAGCCAACGATCGCCGCGTGAATAACTTCACGGTGGGTGACGATGGTTTCTTCCAACAAGATCTGCACAACTACGAAGTTAACCTGAGCAAGCGTAACGCGACCGGTGGTTTGGTGTCGTTGCGTGGGATCACTCAGTACGACTATAACAACAACCCACAAAAGGTCTTCAGTGCCGGGTGGGACACCTACATCGATGCCGAAATGCGTCAGCCATTACTGCAAGGTGCCGGCGTCATGTTCAACCGCATCGCAGGCCCCAACGGCGAGCCTGGCTTTGCCAACGGTGTCTTGATCGCACGCACCCGTACCGACATCAGCCTGGCTGATTTCGAGATCGCCGTCCGCAACCTGGTCAGCGATGTCGAAAACGCCTACTGGGACTTGTTCTTCGCTTACCGCGACCTGGACGTCAAAATCAACGCACGTAACAACGTGTTGGAAGTTTGGAAGAAGGCCTACGCCAACGTCGAAGCTGACAAGAAGTCGGCCGACACGGAAGCCCAAGCTCGCGAACAGTACTTCCGCTTTGAAGTCGAAGTGGTCAACGCTTTGAATGGTCGTCTGGTCGAACGTACCCGTGACAACAACGGTTCGCTCGGCGGTACGTTCAACAACCCAGGTGGTGTCCGCGTCTGTGAACGCCGCTTGCGATTCATGATGGGTCTCACCCAGACCAACGGCCGCCTGATCCGTCCGGTTACCGAAGCCCCAGTCGCCAAGGTTAACTTCGACTGGAATGCCGTAGCCATGGAAGCACTTGCTCGCCGCCCCGAACTGCGTCGTCAGAAGTGGGTTATCAAGCAGCGTGAACTCGAACTGCTGGCCAACCGCAACTTCCTGATGCCTAACCTGGACCTGATTGCTCGCTACCGTCAACGTGGCTTCGGGCCTTCGCTTTCGGACGAAAGCAACATTCCCGGCGAACAGGGTGCCCTGCAAAGCCTGACCAGTGGCGACTTTGCTGAATACCAACTCGGTGTCGAATTCGAGATGCCAATCGGCTTCCGCCGTGCTCACTCGGCGGTTCGCAGCAGCGAACTGGCTTTGGCACGAGCTCGGGCGATCAAGGAAGAACAAGAAAAGCAGATCATGTACGGCCTCTCGAATACCTACGCGGAAATTCAGCGTGCCTACGAGATCATGGAACTGTTGTTCAATCGTCGCGAAGCTGCCAACGCTCAAGAGGCAACCGTCCGAGCAAGCTACGAAGCCGGCAAGGCTCCGATCGACCTGCTCTTGGAAGCCCAACGTCGTGTGATCGACTCGAGTGCCTTGTTCAACCAGGCCCGTATCGACTACGCCCTGGCCGTCAAGAACATGCACTTCGAGAAGGGCTCGCTGCTCGAGTTCTATCAGATCTCGCTGGCTGAAGGCCCATGGCCACAAAAGGCATACAACGACGCTCTGATGCGTGACCTCAACAAGCGTGCCGCTCACCACAACTACGTGGTCAACGAAGCCGTGATTGGTCAGCCGAAGCAATCGGGCAACACGCTGGTCGCTAAGCCAGTCGATGGCGAAGTGGCTCCATCGGTCGAGAAGATCGACGTGCCAACGCCTGCCGAAGTGGACGTAGCCCCTACAGCACGGACCAGTTCCTTGCCGGTACTGACCAACCCGCTACGATCGGCTTCGACCAACACCGGCGGACTGATTAAACCAGCCGGTCACTCGGCCGCTCCGGTTGAACGTGCTACCCCAGCACCGATCATCCGAGCCGCCGAAGCCAAGTCCACCGAGAACTTCTCCTTCGGGGGTGAAACCCCACGAGAAGCCATCTGGCTGCACTAAACCTCGACATCGAGTCGGTGATCTATTTAGAAGCCCGAGTCACTGCGAAAGTGACTCGGGCTTTTTTATGCGCGGTGAGATAGCGCGAAACGCACCGATCAAGACCTCGCCTTACTTCCCGATCAGGTATTCCAATCGGCGATCCAATTCGCCGCGATTCCCCTGCAAGTGTTTGAAGTCGGATCGTTTGAAGTTGAATTCGTAGCCGGGCTGGCCATCCTGCAGAAGAACGACCGTGTTCAAAATCAGGTTCGCTTCGGTTGCCGTCTCAGCGTCTGCGATGGACTTCTTCAGCACAGCGACCGGGTTCACCCCGGAATGCAATGCGAGAAACTCCGCAGCACGGACACGAACCAGGTTCTCCGAGTCGTTCGTCGCGATCGCTTCCAACTGCTTGCTAAGGGCCAATGCCGACTTGCCGTGCGACGTGCAGGCAATCACGCCCCAGTAACGCTGCCATGGATCGGACGATCCCAGAGCTTCTTCCAACTGCGGACGAGCTTCGTCAAACGAGAGAACCTCGAGGTTGGCAACCTCAAGCAATTTGGCAATCTCGCCTTTGTGCTGCTGACCAAACGCCACGGGATTATCCGCTGCATTGGCTGCCAGGTAGCTTTCTGGATAGAAGCCGAGATCAGGCATGCCACTCAGAATGGTATTCAAACGACCTCGCAATTCAGCCAAGGCCTTGGCATGCTGTGGGTCATCGGCCAGGTTCTTCGTTTCGTAGGGATCGGCCTCGACGTCGAAAAGCATCTCGGCCGGACGTGTCTCGAAGAACTGGGCCTGAACCTCGTTCAACTTGCCCGCATCGTAAAGCTCGCGCCACTCGCGGTAGGCTACCATCTTGTACCGATAGTTATTCATCAGCCCATCGAAATTAAAGGGCTGAAAATTGCGGACGTAGCGGTACTTTCCTTTGCGAATCGTCCGAACAACATCGTACTTTTCGTCAAAGCGGTCGGCGTACCCGAACGACTCATCCGTTTCCATCAGCTGCTGGTCACCAAGTGCCAGGAAGGCATGACCATCAATCCCGTCCGGAATCTTGGCTCCCGCAAGATTCAGCACGGTGGGTCCAAAGTCCACGAAGCTGACAAACGATTGAATACGGCTTCCGATCTTCTCCGGCACTTGATCGCGAAACTTTTCCGGCACACGGACGACCAGCGGGATATGCAGCCCGGTCTCGTAGGCATAGCCTTTGCCGCGGGGAAGCACGCCACCATGGTCGCCGAAGTAAAAGATGAAAGTGCTCTCAAGCAGGCCATCTTGCTTCAGCTGATCGACAAGTTGACCGATCTGTTTATCAACGTCCTGAATACGATCGTGGTAACGGGCATAGGTATACTTGAATGTCTTGGTCTTAGGATGATGCGGGGGAATAAAGACGGTTTCCGGATCGGTGTTGGTTGGCTTGTCTTCAATATCCTTCGCTGGAAAGTGAAGCGAACTTTCGTGCGTGGTCGTAAACGTCTGCACATGAAAGAACGGTTGGCCCGGTTTGCGATTTCTCCAGGTCGCCTTGCGCGACGAATCATTCCACACGTCGGCAGACTTCTTCGCGTTGTAGTCTTCCTTGCTGTTGTTGGTCGTGTAGTAGCCTACTTCCTGCAGATAGGCCGGAAACATCTTCAGACCCTCAGGCATCGGCACCATGAAGCTTTTACGATGATGGAACGTCCCGATACGTGGGGCATAGCAGGAAGTTATCAACGTCGTCCGGGCCACGCTACATACCGGAGCATTCGAGAAGGCATGCTCGTACACGAGACCTTGTTCGGCGAGTGCTTCGATATTGGGTGCAGGAGCACCGGTGGGATCGAACATCTTGAGGAAGTGGCTCGAGTTGTCCTCAGACATGATCCACAAAAAGTTGGGCTTCTCGGCAGCAAACAGAGAACCTCCAAACAGCAGCATGAAAAGTACGCTCAACAGACCGCGCAGCATGACTTTATCTCCGGGGGGTAAGAATCGAGGTCATTTCATCATAGCACGACGCCGGGGCAATCTCGAACTCATCCGACTCGCTCGACGATGAAAAACGCGTAGCCGTATTGCGATCCGAACTGGTCGTACATCCTCATCTCTTCTTGTAGCATGTGATCGATTATTCCGGCATTTTCCGGGTCAGAATGCTCAGATTTCCATTTCGGCAAGCGTTCTCTCAGCGGTCGGTAGTAGTTCTGCCAGTCGCGATCCGGAAAGATAAAATCGCCGACGATCTGGTATCCTTGCGACAAGAATAATTTGCGAATGTCGTCAGGGTAACAAAGCGTAACGCCTTGATTGCTCCAGTATTCTTGAACTTCCGCGTCCGGATTAGGATCGATCCACACCAAGTCGCTCAGAGCAATTCGCCCTCCTGGGGGCAGTAGATCACGCCACAGTGTCAATGCGTTCTCGACCCCAATGCAGTAGACAGATCCTTCGCACCAAATCAAATCGAACTGTGTACCCGCAGGCCAAGCGGCGTCCATGCTTTGCTCTCGAACTTCGACTTGCTGGCCGACCCCGGCCTGATGGGCCTTTTGCTTCAGCTGCGAAAGAAAGGGATCGCAGTTATCGATTGCGATGACCACGGCACCACTCAACTGGGCAAGTGCGATCGTGGAGACTCCGCTTCCGCATCCAAACTCAACGATCGTCCGAATGTCGTGATCTTGCGCAGCAATTTGAAATGCCTGAGCCGTCGTTTCCTGACTGCCAGGCGACATCCGCTCGAGCCCCAGGAATAAGTCGATCATCGCTTCCATCGGCCATTCTCCGATAAGCCTCTATCCAGCATTCGTGGCGTCACCACGCCAACTCAAGCATGTCACTTTAGGCGACGCAGCTGTCGGTTCAAGTAACACGAGCTTCGCGTCCTCATATTGAACTCATTTTGCTTCCAATATTTCTTGGCCCATTTTTCCCGATAGGAAATCAGCTATTTCCGAGTGCCACGATGGTAGTTTGCATACTAACCATTCTCAGGTGCCTACGCATCCATGGTTAGGCATAGGTGTTGCTCTTCATGCACAGCTTGCGCGGGAAAGATTCATTACCCCATGAATTCTTCCTCCCCAAACGCCCATTTCCGAAGACAGATGCCACAGCAGAGAGGACATTAGAAGACGCATGACGACATTTTCCACCCCACGGAAATCGCCACGCACTGGTTTCACATTAGTAGAACTTTTGGTCGTGATTGCCATCATCGGAGTTTTGATCGCCCTGCTCTTGCCTGCCGTTCAACAGGCCCGCGAGGCGGCGCGGCGGATGCAGTGCAAGAACAACCTGAAGCAAATGGGCCTGGCTCTACACAACTATGTAGACACCTACCGTAAGTTGCCGATGGGCTGCACGGTTGACCTGTCCGTTTCCTCGACCGGCAACAATGGTTCCTGGGGCGTGCATGGCCGCATCCTCAATTTCCTGGAACAAGGCAATCTGTACGACCAGGTCGATATCACGACCGCGTGGGATTACCAGACCCCGATCGACGGATTAAAGATCCCTGGATACAGTTGCCCCAGCGACCCAGGCGCCGGCCGCGAACGTGACCCTGGCAGTGGCAAAGTCAAGCTGTGGCCGACGTCGTACGGTTTTAACTACGGAACCTGGTTCGTCTTCAATCCTGCCACACGCAAAGGTGGTGACGGGCTCTTCTACCCCAACTCCACGCTTTCATTTCGCGACGCAACCGATGGCTCATCGAACACCTTGCTTGCGGCCGAGGTGAAGGCCTGGACCCCTTACCGCCGCAATGCCGGACCGAACTCGACCAGCATTCCTAATACGATTTCCGACGCGGAAACCGAGATCGCTTCCGGCTCGGACGAGAAAAGCACAGGCCATACCGAATGGCCTGATGGTCGCGTGCACCACACCGGCTTTACCGCCACCATGACGCCCAACACCAAAACCGGCTGCACCATTGGCGGTACGGCCTACGAAGAGTGCGACTTCAACTCGTGGCAGGAAGGAAAAAATGGCAGCAGCGGTAGTCCGACCTATGCCATCGTCACCAGTCGCAGTTGGCACCCTGGCGTCGTCGATGTGGTAATGTTCGACGGCAGCAGTCGCTCGATTAGCGAAACAATTGACCTGACCACCTGGCGTAGCCTGGCAACGCGTGCCGGAGGGGAAGTCGTAAGCGAATTCTAAGCGAGAGTTCCCCAAACCCCTCTCGCTTAGTTATGCAAGAGCCGTAACCTGCTGCCCTGGGTGCGGCTCTTGCTTTTTCGAATCAGCTTGATTCCCTTACTCCTCGCTCGACGCCTCCATCGGAGCTTCTCCCTTAGGCGCCTCCTCCATCGGCTCGGTCTCCATCGGAGCCGGGTCCGTAGTCGCTGGGTCGGCGGCGGGTGGCTCTTCGGCTTCTGGCGCGGGATTCAGGTCGACGTAGATGGTTCGTTCTTCCACCTTGGTGACCTTGCCGAAGTCGATTTGTTCAACGAAGGCTTTCACATCCATCACCGGCCCAACGTTTACCGTGTAGGTATCGTTCATGTGGTAGCTACTGATGTAGTTGCTACTTCCGTCGGTCAGGGACTTGGCCTTCTCCGAGATCTTCTCGCGTTCTTCGCTTGTGCTCGTCCCTGAGATCTTCAGCGTGACCATGTTCTCGGTGGAGCAACCCAGGGAAGTGAGAAATGGCAAGACGAGCAGGCCGACAAGCAGTGCAAAGCGTTCACGTGGCATGGCGTTCTCCTGACGGTTAAGAACCAACAAAGCGAGCCAGGGCTCGCTAAAACTAGTTTGTATAAGTAATGAATACGGTTCGGTCTTCGATCTTGTCGACCTTGCCGAACTTTACCCGCTCGGCAAACTTCTGTGGATCAGCGACTGGCCCGAACTTGATCGTCAGCGGCTGCCCCGTGGACCAGCGCATCGACGTGTTATGGTTGCCTGGCAGGTCCGAGATTGTTTCAAGTTCGGCCTGGATCGCGTCCCGGGCTTCTTTAGAATCGGCCCCGGTAACCTTCAGGCGAATCTGCTCGGGCCCCAGCGGTTCGTCGGCCGGAGCACCACAGCCAGACTGCGTGGCAACGAGTAGCCCTACGGAAAGCAAACAAAATGAAAGAAGCTTGGCAGCGGCATGCATGGCCTGAGACCCTTGGAGGAGAGGATGGGATATCGCACTTATGAGCGATTCCATCTTACCCCAGCCAAGATCGCAATTAAATCAGAAAACGCACCGTGACGCCTATTGGTCCTGATGCCACGGCATGTACTCGCCAAAGGCAGAGTTCAGCGCGAAGCCAACCAGAATCAACAGGCACACACCGCCGATCAATGCGGCGATGTTGGCCGCGAATTCGGCGCCGGTGTTCTCTTCCAGGGCTTCCTGGTTCCAGTCGAGTTCGGCATCTTGCTCCATCACCTTGTACAGCACACTGCGGACAAATGCCTGACGATCGCCGGTGTCGCCGGTGGCCGCGAAATAGCACCCGGCAAACAGCAGCGAGTTGCCTGCCGCACGAGGATTCTTATCGGGCTCGAAGCCAAACGAGTTGGCGATAATGTTCGTCATGCACTCGCTGAACTTGCCACGAATCTTGCAAAGCAGCTCAAACAGCTTCGGATTACCAGGGCGACGGAGACCATCCTTTTCGCGGAACAGAAGATAGGTCCAGTCCTCGAACGCACCGGTGGCATGCTGCGAGACCGCTTCAAGCTGTTCGGCGATGGGCGGGTTCCAGACGTTAAAGCCTTTACCGAAACGCTGCTCCTTGGCACGCTTCTCGCCCACGCGTTTGATGAGTTCCAAAAAGCCTTGGGCGCTTTCCATTTCCGTGATCAGTGCCGTCACGGCGCAACGCAGGCGAGTCGTCGAACGGATCACGTCCAGGTCGCTTTGAACGGCCAATTGAATCGGCTCGCTGGAGTCTTCGATCATGTCGAACGGGATCGTGACGAGCAATCCATTGATCGGACAGACCGGACGACGGGCCTTGTTAATGAGCTTGCAGACGTACTTCAGGCGTTCCATCTGGTCGGTCAAGTCCGACTTCGACTGCCGCATGCCGGCCTTCGACATCGAGACCGCCTTGGCCGCGTCATCCGCCCCGAAATTCATCGTTTGTCCGCCGGCCATGCCTTGGCCGAAGTCCATAGTCGCCCCGACGCCTGCCTGCATGCTGGGTGGTGCTTCCATGAAGCGCTGTTCGTCTTCGTCCTCATCGGCCCCTAAGGTGTGATCCAGTTGTTCGGCAATCAAGCTTTGCTGACCCGCACCGGCGACAATCGTTTGGCCCCCGGGGATCTGCTGCGGCGATGGCGAAGACAACTGAGAATGCTTGCTGGCGCTATTCTTATAGCCGTCCGTCAGTGTCGATAGACAGGACGTTCCTGTCAGAAAGATGAAGATCGCGTCGGGATTCGCATACCAGTGCAAAGCCGCAGGGCCTTGGGCTGGGTCGGAAACATTGAAGCCGAAGCCCGAGGCCCGCATCAGGTTGCTGGCCCGGCGGTCGTCCGGATTTCCCAGCACCAGGAACAAAGGCGTGCTGCCCAAAGGAATCCCATGCTTTTCGAGTTCCGTCAGACCTTGCTTCCAGGCCTTATCGATATCGGGAAATTCCGACGAATCTTCTTCCAGCCAGATCTTTACGACGTAGTACGAGACAATCGGAATGACGATCATCAGCCCGAAAACGGTGAGCCCTGTCTTCCAGTCCAGTAGGTAGTCGGTCCACTGGGCCGAGGTGTCCGAGAATTGGAAGGTAATGCAGAACGATACCAACACGAAGAAAAGGAAGACGAACACCAACAGGGCGATTCGCGTGGGAAGCGTAATCCTCCCAAGACTACGTATGCCGGGGATGTTCGATGCCAGCGTATTAAACGCGGTGAACGGCAACGTAATGTAGTAAATCAGTTGGTAAACGAATGCCATCATAGGTCGAACCCTTGGTTCTCGAATCTTCAGTGCGAAGTCTTCAGTGTTCCGTTTTCAGCACGAGACAAGAAACATCTCTGATCGCTGAACCCTGAAAACTGAACACTGAAATCTAAGTTCTTACTTCATTCCGAACATCAAAAAGTATCCGACGCAAATCGCGACCATAATGACCGCGAACAGCGACATGTTGATCAGCTTGTTGTAGCCGGTCAGTGGAGGCGCCCCTTCGCCAGGTTCCGGGCGGTCCATGATGGGGCTACGACCGATCGCCAATTGCAGGGCCGAAGCCGTTTGCTTCGCCCAGGTATCCAGGTCGGCCGGCAAGCCATAGTGCTGCGTGTACTGCAGCGAGTGCGGGTGTCCATACAGGCCTCGGAAACCGAGCACCACGCACACGTAATAAACTTCCAACGCGTCCTTGTTGGGTAAGCTCTGAGCTTCTTTGGCCGCCACAAAGAAGTGCTCGAACGCTTTACCACTGTGGAAGCATTCAAACTCGAGGTCGTTATTCTGCCACCAGTTGGCCCCGTTCCACGGAGCGGTGATCAGCATCTGATCGATCCAGCCCACCAAGGCGTACTTGGCAAGTTCCCATTCAGCCGTCTGGCCCAGCAGGTTCTCCGCCGTATCGATTCGCTTCTTCACACGAATCCGCTCCTGGCTTGGATCCAACGAATTCCCATCCCGTTCGATGCGATCCAACAGATCAAGCATGCACAGGAAAATGGGATCAACCGCTTTGGCAAACTTTGGAGTCATTGAATTTCAGCGTTCAGTTTTCGGTTTTCAGTTTTCAGCCAGAGAAGAACGACGTCATGCCCAGTGAACGTATTCCTCTCTTGTTGTTTCTCTCCCTTAAGGAGAGAAAACGGCAGCTCGCAAGGCGAACCTGGGTGGTCTTCAGTTCACCGTGTTCAACAGCAAGGACTCTTCCTTCTCGCGGAACACTGAAAACTGAAAACTCACTCACACTCTCTTCTGCTCACCATGTCGAAGTGCGAACACCGCGACATGCAAGGCAATCAGCTGGTTTCGGATGTTCAACACAAGGCGTTTTTTGCCTTGCAGTTCTTTAACATCGTGAATGTATTCTTCCTGGAATCGCCAGCCCATAGTTTGGGTTCGCTGGACATCATCCCAGGGCGGGCCTTGGCGTTGGACCTGAAAGTAAACCCAGTTACCACCCTGCGGCAGCACGCGTGGCGGCTGTGCAACTGGTCGCAGCCGCACGCCAGGCATGTTGTTGCGAAACAACGTCTCGACCTGTTCGCCACTACCAAACACCCAGTGAAAGCCTTGGGTGACCAATTGATAGGTGTCTTCCTTGGAGACGCTGACCCCTTCAAATCCAATGTACCACTCCCAGCTCGGATCGAACCATTTCGGATCCAACTGGACGTGCATCGACTGCCCACTGCCCAGGAAGAAGCGATGCTCGTAGGTCGCATCGATTCGGCCTTCGCTAAGCCGACGAATCTCTTTGTAGGCCCACTGGAAAATCTCGGCCAGGTTCTCGTGGTCGTACTTTGGAATATTATCGATGCGGCGTTCTTTGTCGTCGAAGATCGCCAGCTGACCGATGATGCGGCACAGAGCGGTATAGACCTTCAGGGGATGAATCCCATCGCTGAACGCCAGGATGCGGAGTTCTCCGTAGGCTTCGTTCAGGGTCCGTAGCCGCATCATCTTTTCCAGGTCCCCGATTTCGCGCGGGTCCCAGGTAATGTTCTGGTTCAAAATGTCGTTGCGGAATCGTTCGATGCGTTCGCCGATCAGATCGAAGACCCGCCGTACGATCCCGGTACCCAGGGGTGTCCAGGCATCAACGGCCAAACAGGGCGGATGATAATTCGGATCGATTCGCGGAGTGCCGTCCGATTCGTTTCGCACAATCTGGCAGATCGGCAGCAACTCGAAACCGGACAGATCGTCGGTCGACAGCAGGATCCGAATGTTCAGTTCGCGGAACGAAACCTCTTGAGGATTGCCGCCGCGGTTCTCTTCTTCATCCTCGCGGGAAAACTCGTAGTACCGCGTGTTGGGCGTGTGGGCATCGCGGGCCGTATTCTCGTGCCCCAATTTTACACGCGGGATGGCCAGGTAAACGCGAATGGTCTCATTCTCGAGGAAGACCTCTTTCAGGTCTTGCAGGCCCTTGATCCCCTGGCGGAGATCAATCCGGTCCATTTGATCGTTCCCGCCGATCGAAATGATCGACCCATCGCGCATCCGGGCCTCGCACTGCGAAACCTCGATCTGGAAGTTGGCGATGGCCTGCTCGCTGATTTCGATGTACCGAATGCCGTAAGCGTAGGGAAGGAGATCACGGATCGAGTTTTCAAGGAACTCGAACCAATGCCGGTCCTGCGCTTGAAAATGATGGGGGCGAAGAAACATCCCTTCCGACCAATGGATGGGTGGGTTCTTCATGCAAAATTCCTATTCCACTAGCGAGTCAGGTTGCGATAGCGAGAAGCGGCGAACCTGAAATCCAACTGAAGAGAATCGGCGTGTCGCCACGCACGCGTTCAGATCACAAAGACAAGCATCGATGCGTCTGAATTTCCCCGAGCTTAGATCCCAAGTGTTCGACGTTCCCCCGAACTTGAACAGAAGGTGATTGTTGAGAGACCGATAAACCGCCGCGCGCATTGGCAGCTTATCCAGGAGCCTCTCCCTGTTTGCCAAGCCTTAGAATAACATTCCGGAGAGGAATCTCAAGTAGCAAGTACGCAACTGGTTACGTCCACACCAGGGGGAATGGTTGAACCTGGTAAACCATGCCGATCAGCCAAATCTCAAGCGAATAACCCAAGCGGTCACTCCAAATTGCTAGCGGCGTGCTGCATGGCCTGATCCCAGCTTTGATAAAGCCCGGCGATCAACTGCTTTACTAGTCGGCTTGGCCGCTGAAAGAGCTGCTGATTCACTTCCAATTCGATCCCCGCATATTGCTCAGGCGTAAACTGCTTCCTTAAAGCCGTCGTGTGCCCGTCGGAAATCCCACGGTATGGGTAGTTCATCCGCACGCGGAATTCGGGGAACGTCTCACGGATCGCCTTCCGCCAGATATCGCAGAATTCTCGCTCTCGGGCTCGTCCAGGATCGTACAAAAGGCCAATCTCAGCGGTACGTATTTCTCCATGAAGCTCCGGCGTGAAGCTGTGGAACGATAGGTGTCGAACCCGTTGCCGCCGCTCAGTCTGGCTCGAAATCCAATCGACCACGTCCTGCCGCCAGGGCCGATAGTACGTTTCGAGCAGTTCTCTCCGCTGCGACTTACTGGGTGGGGGAACCAGCTTGGAAAAGAGGGCTGGGTTGGTTTCCGATCGATTCAGGTCGACCAGCAGCCGCGATGTTTGGCTAGCAAACAACTGGGAAGGAATCTGCCGATGAAAGTAGTTGGCGGTCTGCAACGTTCCAGGGTCCCACCCCCGATGCGTCTGAAGAAGCTCCTGGTGAGCGACAAAACGCGCGGCGTGCTGCTTGGGAATCCGATTGCCGCCATGCTCGCATGTGAAGAGAACGATAGGACCGGAGATCGACTTCATCACACGCGTATTTCCCCAGGTCGAAACGAACGACCCTCTTGGAGGCAATCGCATAGTTCGCGATAGACGATCGGCAACTTCTCTGGCAGCTTATCTTGCAGGGCCGTCACAATGCGCCGGGCAAGTGGCCCCTCACTTAAGATCGTATCCAATGCATCGGCCAGCGGCTTCTCTTCCACAGGGAAACGTTCCGCCAACCAGCTCCACAGTTCGCCTGCCGTGCAGATCCCCTGGTTCCAGCCAAAGAATCGCAGATAGTCTGGGTCGATGATCATCGTTTCCTCGGCGTTGTCGACAACGTTGAGGAAGATATCGCGCAGCCGCAAGGTTTCCGCTTTCTGCTGATCGACGAGCGAAGTCCACATTTCTTCGGTCAGTGCCTTGGCGACATTGGCAACTAACTGGCAAATGGCCACATCCGCCGCTGGATGCTCTTGAACGTCCATCACGCGGATCTCGATCGTGTTGCGCATGAAGCGGGCGATTGCGCCTCGACTGTTGACCCACTCGTGCCGCAGAACGCCGGCCAGATCCAACGGCGCCATCGTTTGATAGATCGGGTCGAGAATAAACTGACAGTAGTCCTGCTCGGTATAAAAACCTTCTGGAATCACTACCCCGGCCACTTGCGGAATCCGGTCGGCATTATGCCGATACGTCTCGAGCCGGTGATCAAGGTGGGGCATCAACTGACGCTCGCAGACCGGGCTACTCGCGGTGAGCGCCGGCAGGATCGGCAGCAGCAAACGAATCGCGGCGTGCAGCCGGCCAAACTCTTCATCTCCATCAAACGGTAGATTGAGATGGCAACTCTGCAGATTCGCCCAGCCATGACCGCTGCAATTGAAGATCACGTTGAATGCTTCGTAAACTTCATTGTAGCCATGCGGCCAGAGTTTCATTTCGACATCGGGACGCATCCAGGGATGCATCGCACTGGGCATCAAACGTGCTCCGATGCTGCCCAGGCGATGATTGACATCGTTGGCGTGTGCCTGAAACCGCGATGCCAGGCCAGCAAAGGACGCGACCGGACCGTTGGTCTTCAACTCGACCACGTGCAGGGCCAGTTCATTCGACCAGGCAATGTCTCCCATTTCGATCTCTTCGCTCGGATTACCTTCTTCGTCACGCAGCACGTGATCGGCAATTGGAGCGACGTCGAGTGAGTTTTCGTGCACGATCATGTACTCGACTTCGACCCCAAAGGCTTGAAACAGCGGGATCGAGTCTTTCGCAGACCGGGATGGTTCGGCCAACATACGTTGGTTTGCCTTACGCAAGATTGAAAGTGATGGATTGGTTTTTAAAGGTTCGGGAATGCTCGGCGCGACTTACGCGACGCCTGCTTTTTGCTGTTCGATTCGCCGCACGAAGATCGACACCATGCGTCGATACAGTTCTTCTTTCAGGACGGCATCTTCGCAGCCGGCATTAATGTTGGGGTTGTCGTTGACTTCAATGACCGAAAACTTGCCGCCAGACTCTTTGACGTCGACCCCATAGAGGCCATCCCCAATCAAGTTGGCAGCTTTGAGGGCAACCTGAACAGCCTTACGCGGAGCCAGTTCAACGGGAAGCGTTTCCAGCTTGCCGTAGCGTCCGCGGTTGGCGTTTTCGTGCTTGATGATCTGCCAGTGCCCTCGGGCCATATAGTACTTACAGGCATACAGCGGCTGACGATCAAAGATGCCGATCCGCCAGTCGAAGTCGGTCGGCAGGAACTCTTGCGCGATGATCAGCTCGGAATCGGCAAAGAATTCTTTCAGCTTCTGCTGCAATTCATCGGGCGTTTTCACCTTCACCACCCCCAGCGAAAACGCACTGTCAGGACGCTTGAGCACGCACGGAAACCCCAACTCGGTGGCCAGCGTGTCGGCGTTGTCGCGATGAACGACCACGGTCTTGGGGACCGGTATCTTGTGCCGCGTGAGCAGCTCAGCGAGGTACACCTTGTTGGTGCACAACAAAATGGAAGTCGGGTCGTCGATCACGACCAACCCCTCGGCATGGGCGCGGCGGGCGAAGCGATAGGTGTAATGATTGACTGCGGTTGTATCGCGAATGAACAACGCATCGAACTCGGCCAACCGGCCATAATCGTCCCGTGAGATGTATTCGGTCGACACTCCTTGCTGGGCCGCGGCCTTGGCAAACTTCTGCAGGGCTACTTCGTCCGAAGGGGGCTCGCGGTCTTCGGTGTTTCGCAGAATGGCCATATCGAAGCGAGTCTTCTTGACCTTCGCCACGCTGCGACGTTTCGAGAAGTGATCGAGGGCCGTTTCTACAATGAACGGCCAGTGGGCCTCCGGCACATCCGCCGCCGAGATACCACCGACACTGGTCAACTGCCAGCGGTCCTTTTCCTGAAGGAACTTGGCCCGCAGAAGCGGAGCCTGAAATAAGTTGAACAGACGCCAGGCCAGCGTATCGTACCGTTTGGCCATGTTCTTACCGAAGTAGACGCTCAGCGTAAACCGGTTCGACTTGATAGGTGCCAGCGACTTCTGAATCAGGTCGTCGAGGTCTTCGCTGACCAGACGAATGATGCTACGGGTCTTCCAGTCCTGCATGGCCGCCACACCAGGAACCGGACGATGACCGCGGGCCTCGGCCAACAGCGAGACATAGTACCCAACGCTTTGGTAGCGATACGTTTGACAAAGGTTGAAGACCTTCGCGCCGCGCATTTCGCTGTACTGCGGTTGGGTAATGTAGGCCTTGGGATCGACCACCTCGACACTGGGGCCGTCGCTCGGCCAGCGGTCGGTTTGGTCGGTCACAATCAGAATTGCCATAGGGAAGTTTCTATGCGTCAGATCGAATGGGGCGAACAGCTCATCGGCTGCGGGAGGTAGCCGTGAGCAAGCAAGGGTTAAGCCATCACGAGCCGGTCTTGGCTTTGGCGGTCGAGCCCTCTTTCTTGGGCTCGATCACCAGCAGGTTCGAGTCATACGTCAGGATGCCCAACAAAATCGAACACACCAGACGATCGAAACTGACCGGATAGTGATGCATCTCGCCCAGTGGGTTGGGCAGATAAGGATCGGCAACATAAACGCGATCCTGGTTTTCGTTCATGCCGTACAAAACGACAAAGTGCCCTTGAGGTAGCCCGCGTATGTCATCAGGCGTGTTCTTCAGTCCATGCTCTCGAGGACCACTATATAAGTAGGTCGAACTGAGTCCGGTCAGGATGGGCACCGACTGATGCAAGTAGCGGCTGATCAGCATCGCGCTGAGATCCCGCATCTTGATCTTTCCGCCCAGCGCCAGGTACTCGATGTAGGCCTTACTGGCCAGGTGGAGCTTGGGCTCGGACTTGACGGCCAGTTGAGCCTCGAGCCGCTCGGTGAGATCGTAGCTTCGCGTGAACCAGATCGGGTCGAACACCTCGAGGTTGTATGTGAAGATCGTCGCATCGAAGCCGCGCCGCAGGGCATCGATCCCCAGCATTACGCCCAGGGTCCCACCCTGCTCTAAGCTGGGGACTTCGGAGATGAGCTGATGAAGATCTAAGTTCAGCCCAAAGTACTGGTAGACGGCATGCAGGCTGGTCGGCCCACAGGTCGTATCATCCGGCTGCGGCAGGATCTCAAAGTCGAACGGATTGGCCATCCCAGGACAGCACTTAAGCGAGCTGCACCGGGGCAGACCTTGGGGTAATTAGTTCAGGTCTGGCATGCCTCGGGCACTACATCGCAGAATTGTAGGAACGGTCGGCACCATTGAGCAAGATCCGTTCGCCGAAATTTGCGGTTTGCGGATAGCCGTTGCCGCGGCAATCATGGATGCGTCGGATCGAGCAAGTCGATCAGGGCCTTGTCGCGCCAATGCCAGCTGGCCCAGCTTTGGGGCGAGTCGCCATTGACGTCACGAATCGTCTTGTCGGCCCCGGCATCGAGTAGCAACTGGACAATCTCCTGCGAAGCGAACGCCGCCGCGCGATGCAAAGGCGTCTCGCCACGCGTACGTGTGTCTCGCCAGAACGCGTAGGTCCGCTGCCCGGGGATCGTTCTCGCGTTCGGGTCGGCTCCATGCTCGATCAGGTACCGCGTCGACTCGTGCGGAGCGTTTTGCGGTTTCGACAGGTTGGCATGCAGTGCCGTTTCGGCGGTGGCATCCGAGGCATGGTTCGGGTCGGCACCTGCTTCCAACAGCAACCGGACACACTCGGCGGCTTCCATTTAAGCAACCCCGGCCAGCACGCGGGCGTCCCCTTCATTGGTTTGCCGGTTGGGATCGGCTCCCTGGGATAGAAGGTACGCCGTCACCTCCGGCGTGAACGACAACAAGGGACCAATCCCATGCTGGTCCCGGCTGTTCACATCGGCTCCGGCCTCGACCAGCTTCTGCACGGTCGCTAAATCACCAGCCAGGCTGGCCGCAACAAGTTCCGGGGAATTGTGGGGCATAGCGTGAAATCCTCCGCCTTGATTATGTCACAATAACCTCCCCCCAGAAAAAGCCTTAATGACCGGGACAAACCAGTACCGCCTTGCCCCGCCGCCTATACCCTGGGTTTTTTCCCTAAGTCGTTCTAAAATGGCCCCTTCCCGATGGATCCTGTACCCCGGCAGAAAGCATCATGCCCCGCTCACAGTCTCGACTCACCTGGCTTCGCTACACGATTGCGATCGTGGTGTGCCTGGGTATTGGGGCGCTTTTGGCGTGGCCTGCGTTCGAGATGCTTTGGCTGGCCGGCACCGACGAGGACTTCGTCAGCCGCCAGAACCGGTTGGACCAGGTGCAGTGGATTCAAACAATCCTGATCGCAGGCTTCCTCTACACGTGGTTCTTCTTTTTCGGTGCCACCGTCGGAAGCTTTCTGAACGTCGTGATCTGGCGGATGCCCCGGGGTGAAACGGTCGTTTCCCGTCCATCGCGTTGTCCCTTCTGCAGTACTCAGCTCAAGTGGAACGATAATGTCCCGGTGCTGGGCTGGATCATGCTGGGAGGTCGCTGCCGAACGTGTCGACTGCCGATCTCACCGCGTTACCCTGTGATTGAAACGGTCGTCGGTCTGATCTTTCTGCTGCTGTTGCAGTTCGAGGTCCTCAGCGGCGGCGGCAATCTGCCCGGCGTCGAAGCCGTCCGGCTCAGCCATGCCAGGGCGATGCTGGAACTTCAGTTCCCGCTCCTTTCGATCTATGTCTTCCACTGTTACTTGTTCAGCCTGATGGTTTGCTGGGCGATGATTGCCTGGGACCGCTGCCGCATGCCCCTGACGCTTTGCGTGCTGGCCTACGGCGTCGGCTTTTTAGGACCGATGATCTGGCCCAACCTCTACCCGGTTCGATTCGGTGAAGTCGACCTGGGCAGCGTCGTCGATGCCCCGCGGTTGGAGGTCTTTCTCACGGTTCTCTGCGGTACCCTGGCTGGCGCCGCGTGGGGAATGCTGGTGCGGGCCTTCGTTTCCAAGCCGCTGAAGGACGATCACTCGCATCGCCTGGGAATCCCGATCATGATGGTTGCCGCGGGGATGTACTTTGGCTGGCAGGCAACCTTCGTCATCGCGGCACTCAGCCTGCTGTCGTCCATCATCATCTGGCCCGTCCTGAAACGTCTGGGACGAAACGACTTCGCTGGCGGCGTCGAACTGTCGATCTTGCTCAGCAGTTTTGTTTTCGTGCTGTTTTGGAAGTTCTGGGATCAACCGTACGGCTTGACCGATTTGCCTAAGGCCGCCGTGTTTGCAGCCGCAGCGGTGGTACTTGGCCTACTTCTGCGGAAACTTACGTGGCGCCCGACGCTCGATTTGCGGCGGTTTCAGCGTCCGGCCGATTCCGGGGGTACAGATTCGCCCGAACTGCAAGTCCTTGCCTCAGCCGGCACAATTCCCGAGAATAGGCAGTAGAAGAAGCAATTGGCCCCATCCCTGGGCCGCCCCATCCTGGAAGTTTCATCCAGGGAGAATGATATGAGCCTAAGTATTATGCGGCGCATCAAATTTTGCGCCGGACACCGACTTTACAAGCACGGCGGGAAGTGTGAATTCTTCCACGGCCATAATTACGTTGCGGACTTTCACGTCAGTGGAGACGAAGTCGACGATGTCGGCCGCGTGATCGATTTTGCCGAATTGAAACGCCTGTTCAAAGGATGGATCGATGAACACTGGGATCACGCGTTCATCCTGAACGAAGACGACGAAAACGGAATCAGCGCCCTCAAGCAGGTCGTACCGTGCAAGATGTACATCTTGCCCACCAACCCAACCGCCGAAAGCATGGCGACCTATCTGCTGGAAAAGGTCTGCCCCAAGTTGCTCAAGGGAACCGGGGTTACCTGTCGCAAGGTAGCCATCTGGGAAACTGAAGACAGCTTCGCTGAAGCGAGTCTTGATTCCGCGGGCAACCTTCAGTCGATCGCCGAACTATCGGAACCGATGGTATCCTAGGCGGCACAAAATGCTTCGCGTCCCCCTGCTGATGGCACTGTCGGTACTATTCTCCGGCATCTTTTCTGCTATTGTGGCAAGCGTCTGCATCAACCTATTGGGGATGCTCGAGGGGCACGCGATGGGCGTGCTGTTTATCACAGGCATGGTGACGTTTCTTGGACTCACCTTCCTGATTTATCGGCTGGGCTACTATTGAATGCGTCAAAGGACTCACTCATGCCAAACACACCTGCGAAGATTGGAATTGTGACCGTTTCGGACCGCGCCTCGCGCGGCGACTATGAAGACCGGGGCGGTCCGGCTATTCGCGAGTACTTGCAAGAAGTGATGGCCTCGCCCTGGGAAGCGGTCGCCAAAGTGATTCCCGACGATCGTGACACCATCGCCCAAACCTTGATTGGCCTTTCCGACGACGTCGGCTGCTGCCTGATCATCACCACCGGCGGCACCGGCCCCGCCAAACGCGACCTGACGCCTGACGTCACCGTTCAGGTCTGCGACAAAGAACTACCAGGCTTCGGCGAACTAATGCGCAAAGTGAGCCTCGAGAAAGTTCCCACCGCGATTCTTTCTCGGCAGACCGCTGGCATGCGTGGCAACTCGCTGATCATCAATCTGCCCGGTCAGCCCAAGGCGATTGCCGAATGCCTGGACGCCGTCTTCCCGGCGATTCCGTATTGCATCGACTTGGTCGAAGGGCCGTACCTGGAAACCAACCCCGATCGCATCGAGGCATTTCGTCCTCAGAAGAAATAGAGGATCTGGCCATGGGCACCTGGGGCTTCGGCAATTTCCAAAACGATGCGGCACTCGACTACGTGGAAGGGATTGCCGACGAGCTACGCTCGCAGTTGGTTCACCCCACGGAAATCGAAGTCCTGCTGATGCTGATGGCCCAGGTCGAGATGCTCTCCGTCCTGGTCGAGCACTGCAATGCCCGGCCGCCTGAGGAAGACGAACTCATCGCCTTGAAAGATGCCTGCCTCGAAATCTTCGACGCCGAGAAAGAATAGTTCTATTCAACGCCCGAGGATGCGGCCGAGCGCAGGGGAATCATTGCGAAGACCTTCCGCCGGTTCTTGAAGATCCGTAAAGACTGGGACTAGTCCAAGCGAAGCTGCGACCACCGACGATCTTCCAGTTCGACCTTCGCCAACAGCCCGACGACAATCAAGAACAAAACGATCGTCGCCCCCATCGGCCAGAGAAACACGCCTGGCACATTCTCCCAATACATCCCCGGCGAAGCCACCTCAAGCAACACGAACATCGAGAGGTCCAGGGAAAGACCTGCTCCCATGGCTGACGCGATCAGCAGGACTGGCTTCTCAAGTCGCATCCGTAATGAGTCGACGCGAAATGCCGCCAGCGCCAACTCTCCCAGGATGACGTGCGTAAAACAGTTGGCCCCAAAGAGCATCGCGATCGCGAGAAACAGAGGCCACACCCTGAGCACGATGGGGTCGTGCCACACCCATGTACCCCAGCCGACCATGGACGCGAAGAATAGCGTCAGCGTCAGTGCCGCTCGCAAGCCAAACTCGGTAGCAAATCGCAGCGTCGATCGGCCTTCGCGATGACCGGTAATCCAATGATCGATCGCCGTTTGCCAACGGTGCAATGGAGAGATGGTTCCCAAGAGTTCTTTCTGCAACTGGTCCGTCTCACCAAAACGCTCTTGGGCCCGCGAAAGTGCCTCGACCGTGTCGCCATCCTTGACCAGCTCTTCGGCAAAGATACGTTCCAGCTGACTGTACAAATCGGCTCGCATGCCGTTCTTGGTGGTCTTATCGCACGGAAGCGGACGCACGATCCGTTCGACCACTTTCATTAAGTCTTCATTCATGCCTCACCCCGCTTAGCCGTTTGTTTGGGTGAAAGAGGCAACTGGTTCCAGGGCAGAAAATGGACATCCTCGCGTGCTCGCAGCCAGACAATGACCGCGAACATGGTTCCCGTGATCATCCCGATATACACAAATGGCTCGACATAGCCGTGCTTCCAGTACGGACCGACGAGATAGTACATGTTCAGCACCTGCGAAGCCGCAATCAAAACGCCTGCGGCCAGCGTGCATAGGATGAATTGCAATCGCCCAACGAGCTGGGGGCGATCGTCATTCAGCTGAAACCCGGCCAGCGCCGCGTTCCCCAACAGCGTCAAACAAAAGCCATTCACACCAACGGTCATGATCGCCAGCGTCCACCATTCCCAGAATTGCAATTCCGGCGGATCGTTCTTCAGGTAGGTAGCAACGAAATAAAGGACCACACCCAACAGCACCATCCCGATTCCTGCGTGCAGGCCAATCCGGAGGGAAAACTGAACCAGCCCCTCCCCTTCACGGCGACGCACGAGCAGACGATCGGCCGCGGCCCAAGCTCGTTCGCTGAGCGGGATCGTCTGGAGAAGTTCCTCCCGCAGCAGCTCTGGATCGCCGAATCGCTGTTTTGCCCGCTCTAGCGCGGTGACTTCGCTTGTGTCGTCGGCCGAGAGTTCTTCCTGGTAGATCTGCTCGAGAAGCGTGTAGAGTTCGAGACGCATCCGCAGCTTGTTCGCTTTGATCGACGGAAGCGGGCGAACGACTTGCTCGACGACTTGCATCAGCTGGGTGTTCATGCCGTCCCTCCGATGATGCCACCGACGACCTGTACGAAGTGCTGCCACTCTTCGCGTCCTTTGGCCAGTTGCCGCTGTCCCTTGCGAGTCAGCGTATAGACCTTCCGCCGTGGGCCTTTGCGCCGGTCTTCCGATTCATCCCACTGCGCTTTGATCAGACCGGAAGATTCCATGCGATACAGAACGGGATAGATCGTTCCTTCTCGCATCTGCAACGCCCCTTCGCCGCGGGCTTCCAGCTTCTTCACGATATCGAACCCATGGGCTGGCTCTCGGTCGAGGATCGCCAGGATCATCGCCTCCAGATGCCCACGGAGCCGGTCGCCTTGGATTGTCGAATCGCTCATCTATTTCGCCTCGCTAGGTAGTCTTCACTTCTAGTATTATGCGAGACTAGGTAGTCGCGTCAACTAAAAAAAGTTGACATGAGGAGCTGCCAACGAAAAAGCCACCGCCAAACCAACGTCTTAGAATTCCGTATACCATGACCAAGCAGTTGTAACCTTAAGGGCCGGAGGCCCGGCCGAGTGTAGCCAGGGGCGTGAGCCCCTGGTGTAGGTTCAAGAATAAAAAGAGCCCTGAAAGGGCGACCGAAAAAGCATGTGCAGAGCTTCGGACGCCCTTCCAGGGCTTACGCACTTATTTTGTCTTCAATACCAGGGGCTCACGCCCCTGGCTACACTCGGCCGGCCTTCCAGGCCTCAGGATTCGGTACCACCAGACATTGCAACGGCCCCTAACCCTCTCCCCCGCAAACGGTGGAGAGGGGACATGAGGTTACATCGGCTGGACGCCGATTGCCCCAATCTGGCTTTGCAGGTACTCAGGCGACTGCAATTTGGCCAGTTGCTGCTCGACGTATTGCTTACGCCGCGCGATCTCTTCGCCCATGCCGTCTTCCAGAAACACCGAGTTGGCCAGGAAATCTTCCAGCGACTTCATGTGCCCCTGCCACAGCTCGATGTCTCGCTGCTGCTTGGTGGTCAGACGTTCCTTGTACCACTCGCTTTCCAGCAGCGATTCGCGTGTGAACATCGCTCGGAACTCAGGATCGTGAACCGTCATTCCTTCGTAGCTGCCTTCGGCCATGATCGCCAGCAGGGCCTTCAATGGTGGACAGGCATCTTCGATCGAGCCATCGTCGAAGTAACGCTTGGCGACACGCTGTTGCACTTCGGCGATGTGCTTGATGCCATCGACGTACGCTTCCATGTCTTGCGTTTCCGGCTTCAAGATCGACTCGTCGAACACCGACAGTGGATAGTCGAACACGCGACCGAAGAACATCCGCACGAAGTTACGTGTGATGCGATACCCCAGGCGGCTTGCCGGGATGACCTCGCCTTCGTACTCGAAGTCTTCAATCTTCTCGAGCTTGCGACGACGAATGAGGAACTCAGGATCGCGTTCTTCCGGCGTCAGTCGACACCAGACTTCCGGAATGAGCAAGCTCACGTCGTGATCGACTCGGACGTTCGGACCAATGTGACCCGCCGCCGTCGAGAAGCCGCCCAGCCCGGTGAGGATGTAGCCCACCAACGCCTGGTTCAAGTCGGCCGTCGGACGCAAGCAGTTGAACGGTCCCTTGGTCAGGGCCCCTTCACTACCGGCACCAGTGGTCGAAGGACTCTTACCGGTCAGCGACGCGATGAAGTCCATGAACAACTCAGGCAGTTCCTGGTAGTGGATCGGACCGTAAACGGCCAGACCGCGGATGCCGGCTTCCTTATCTGGCGGATTGTTGCGACGTCCACAAAGGACGGCACCCACCGGCTGATGAAGTGCCTCATTCGGCTTCAACTTGCGGTACAGCCGAACGCCCATCTCGCCCACATACTTGGGCAGCGGGTTCTCGAGATCAGGCCGCGTCTGCAAGTACCGTGGGTTCTTGGTGGGGGCACCGTTGACGATGCGAGGGTCCGCCGAGCTGACGACATACTCGAAATCGGAATCGAGGAAGTCGTTCAAAAACTTCTTCATCGGTGGTGTGAACGCATCGAAGTCGACGGCGTGGGTCGCCATCTGATCGACATATTCTTTGGTCAGCGGCTCGAAGTTCGAGATAAAGTTATTCGGCTTGGCCAGGTCGATTTCGGTCTTCTTATCGAAGCCGCGATGAATGGCGTCGTCAGGCCGCTGGAACAAGCGGTTCTCGCAGTTGATCGTGAACTTCGACGAGATGCCGCCTGACTGCGGTTCGAAGTTTTCCAGCAGTGCATTAGGCACGATGACCGATGCACTGATGTCGTCTTCGGTTTGCACCTTATCCGACGGCATGAAGTCCTGACGCAACTTGTAGGTTCGCCAGCGATTATCTTTGTTGAAGCCGACACGCAGATAGGTACCAACCAGGTGACGATCGAGCACTTTCAACTCGTGCCCCGGCACGCCGTTGACGATATCGACACCAAAGTAATCGCGCCAGTTCTCGCCCCATTCCGGCAACATTAATCGCTTGATAATAAAGACGATCGACGTGATATGATGCGGAATCGCTCGGAGCCACTCGTTGTATTCGTCGGTGTACTCAATCGACGGCGTCAGCAGCTTGATCACACTACCGAGCGTTCGATCGGCCGACAGAACAGCCCGCGATGGCTTAGTCGAATAATCCGGACGCTTGGTCGAATCGGCCTTCCAGCGATTGGAATAGTCCTTCTGGAAGATCTCTTCGACGTGGTCCAGGTCCTTCTCGATATCGGAAACAAAGATCGGACCGTACAGCGTGTAGTCGGTCAGCGACTTACTGATTTCGCTTTTGCCGCCACCGCTGACGGTACACGGTTTGTGACAGAAAATACCTTCCGCGGTCGAACCCACCAAACGCCAGCTCGGAGCGGCCGGGTGTTTCTCCATCCGGATTTTGTAGCCCGAAGGTGCGATGTAGTACCGGTTGGGCAGCAGCGGCAGGCTATGCTCTTCGCCGTTGCGTGTCCACGTGATGCACTGATCGAGCATGGTCGCCCGGGCATCTTCCGGAATGTAGAACACTTCAGGATGCTTCTTATCGATCCCGTAACCTTCCGGCTGGAAGTCGATCAAGTCGCCATAGTCACGCATGACGTCGTCGATCGTACGGCCGTTGTACTTCTGGCTGTTGACGACAAACTCGTCACCCAGATTCCAACTGGTATAGGCGATGCAGCCGCCGGCGTGCTCTTCTTCGGTATCGCCGTACAGGTTGGCGGCGTAGCTGATCTGCGTTTTGACTTCCTTCTTGCAGTAGCCGTAGTAGTTGTCGGCGATCAACGTGACCACCACGCCACTGGCATCGCGGCACGTCAGCTTGAAGGCCATGCCGTCGTTGTACAGTTCGGAATCGTCCTTCCAGCACATCGAGTCGTTGCGTTGACGCTCGGTCGCGTCGTCCCAGTGCGGAAGGCCCAGTTCCTTCTTAGTACAGGTGCCCAAGTGCGGAGCCAGGATCACGCAGCCGGTGTGGCCCGTCCAGTGCTCGACATCCAAGGCCGAGTTATTCTTCGAGATGTAAGGGTCGCCGGCGTTGCCGAAAATCGATTCGACAAAGTCCAAGTTACTGACCAGCTGGCCCGGCACGAAGAAGCGGACTTCCATCGTCTTCTCAGGCGTCACGCCGGGAACTTCCGGACAGACAATTGGTCGCAGTAGAAGCGAGACAATACTGTGGGCCGCGTTCTCTTGATCGGCGGTGAACGGCAGAAGCGTATCCGACTCAGGCGGATTGACCGCGATCTGGAACATCTTCATGAAGACTTCCCGCGGCACGGCGCGCTTATCGCCGGCGATAGGCAAGCCCCCTTCGGTGACGTGGAAGGTTCCCTTGGTAGTACGGCGATCGTGCCGCGGATTATGCAGCGCACCGTTGGCAATGCGATACGATTCGACCAGTTCGCTCTTGAAGGAAGAACGGTTCACGGGAATCGAAAGCTCGCGGGCAACACCGTGACGCTCAAGGGTGAACGTCTTACGAGGCAACTTCAGTGGTTCGCTTGGCTTCAGATCGCTGAAGTAACGCTGGAGGAACGCTTCGATACGCTGATCGATCGGAGCCGGACGATCGTACAGCATCCGCGTTTTTTCGTGGTAGTTGGCAAGCAGTCCCTTCGCCAGGCCTGCGAATTCTACATCGCTTGCATCCAGTGCCGGCGGCAGTTCGTTGGCAATCAATTGCAAGTTGATGTAGCGAATCAACTCTTGCCGATCCGACTTCGGATCAAAGACTTCACCAGGTTTGCGGATGCCAAGAGATTCTCGTAAGTCCATGCGTCACACCAAGTGGATAAGGCTCGCTTGTAGTTGCTGACTGGCCTGATCCTAACCAACTATTTTCCGGTGGTCACGGGTCACCACTCGCATGGGATTTCGAATGGAAGACGAGCCCGCCTTAGGCATCCCATAAAGGAGGATGTTTGAAATGGGCCATAAAAATTTTTCTGCCCATCCCCCGGCAATCGGCTTTTCAATGCCCAGGGCGCGTCCGCACGGCTTAATCGGTGTCCGGCAGAAATGCCTTGCTGACGCAGCCATGGTGTGCCTGAGAAACGGTCGCGGCAAAGTCCGCCAGGTAGCCGCGGGTGCGGGGAATCTCGGGAGCCGTCCACGCCTGGCGACGCTCGGCCAGCACGGCATCGTCGACGTGCAGCGTCAGATCGCCGGCTGTGAGATCGAACGAGATTTCGTCTCCGTCTTCCACCAAGGCGATCGGCCCACCCACGGCAGCTTCCGGAGCACAGTGCACACCGATCGCTCCGTGCGAAACGCCGGAGACGCGGGTATCGGAAAGAAACGCGACTTTGCCATCGAGCTTCGGCGTCGCCAAGGCGGCGGTCGCCACCAACACTTCCGGCATGCCTGAGGCAACCGGTCCCAGGTAACGCAGCACGATCACGCTGCCTGGCTGGATCTCGTCGCGTTCGACCGCTTCGACAATCTTACGGGCATCATCAAAACAGATAGCCTTACCGCGAAAGGTCGGCTCTTTCATGCTGCTGACTTTGAACACAATCCCGCCGGGGGCCAGGTTGCCGAAACAGATCTGCATGTCAGCATACGGCTTGAACGGCTTGTCGACCGGGACGATCAAATCCTGATCCCAGTCCATGTCGGGCGCATCGGCCAGGTTCGCGGCCATCGTCTTGCCGGTTACCGTGATGCAGTCTCCCTCAAGCATCCCCTGCTGAAGCAGATACTTGAGGAACATGGGCGTGCCGCCGAGCTTGAACAAGTCGTACATCGTTCGCTTACCACGCGGGGCGAAGCTACACAGCACTGGCGTCTCGCGGCAGATTTGCTGGATATCCTCCAAATGGAAATCGACATGGGCTTCGCGCGCCAGCGCCAACAGATGCAGCACGCCGTTGGTCGAACCGCCCATCGCGGCAACGGCTCGCGTGGCATTGATCATCGATGCCCTGGTGACAATATCGCGCGGACGGATGTCTTCCGCCAACAGTCGCTTCACCAGCGTGCCGATCCCTTCGCACTCGGCAATCTTGGAAGGATCGTCGGCCGGGTTGCTGCTGGAGTAAGGAGCCGACAGCCCCATCGCTTCCAGGGCAATGCCCCAGGTGTTGAATGACGCCGCAATGCCACATCCGCCAGGGCCGGGACAAGCGGTGCGAAGGATCTCGTCCGCCTCGTCGTGGGTCATCGCACCGACACTCGCCGCGGCCTGCGAATCGTAGACATCCAGAATGGACGTATCGTGCCCGCGATGACAGCCGGGCTTGATGCTTCCGCCGTTGATGATCAGGCCCGGATAATTCAGCCGAGCCAAGGCCATGGCAAAGCCGGGACCATTCTTGTCGCAATTGTGCATCCCGATCAGAAAGTCGTAACCATGCGAACTAGTCACGCACTCGGCGGCGTTGGCAATCATGTTGCGCGACGGCAGACTCGCGTTACCCCCTTCGTGACCCTGGGTAATGTTATCGCTAACGGCCGGCGTGCCAAACGGAAAACCGATCAGCCCTTCCTTTTCGCACCCCTGTTTGATGAGCGTCGCCAGGCGATACGCATGCACATTGCAGAGGTTGCCTTCCAACAGCGGCACTCCGATGCCGACTTGAGGCTTGTGGAAATCTTCTTCCTTGAAGTTCAGCCCGTAGTAAAACGCGGTCACTCCGCGCTGCCAGCCTTGGGTCAGATTGCGGCTATTCCAGTTGAGTGGTCGGTCCATGAGAAGCAGTACTCTTGGTTGGCATAAATGAGGAAGGATGCAACCAAGTAGTATGGCGGGCCTGACAGCAAAGCTCAAGCTTGGCAAATGCGAAGCAAGAAAACAAAAAACGCCGGCCGCTTAGAGGTTTGCGAACCGACGTTTTTCTCATCCAAGGAAAATGCACGATGGGGATGTGCGAGGTTAACTGTTGGTCACTTCAATCTTGCGGGGCTTGGCGTGTTCCGACTTGGGGATCACGACCGAAAGCACACCGTTCTTGAAGCTGGCCGAAACGTTATCTTCGTCGACCGGGGTACCGAGCTTCAGCTCACGCTGGAATTTGCCGTACACATGTTCGACACGATGGTAACGTCGGTCTTCGGACTGCTCTTCGGCCTTGCGTTCGCCAGAGATGGTCAGCTTACCATCATGCAGTTCGACGTTGACGTCTTCGGCATTCAAACCTGGCAGTTCCAGATCAATCTGATAACCAAGTTCCGTTTCCGAAATATTCATGGCCGGTAGCCATGCACCGGAGGCACTCTGTCGTACCGGACGGAAGAACGATTCAAACAGGTTGTCCATCTCGCTGGACCAATTGGCCAGAGGATGCGACTTCGATTCGGATTGCGATTGTGGGCGTACCATTTTGATCAACCTTTCCATAAAGAGTTCCTACAGAAGTTGAAACAAAACCTCACCAAATTCTTTGGGTTTGCAAACTCGTTTTTTTGTGGGTTATGAGTGCCTCACACTCGGCGAGGCAATGGATAGAAATGCAAGGAGTGTGCCAAATGCCACGATCCGTTTTTCCAGATTTCGCAAATCGCTATTTCTTAAGGAGTTATGAAAGTGCGAATTAGCCGGGAGGCTTTCCCGACGTTCTTCAGGCAACTGCCAAAATGGCAAGAATTGTCATTTCGACAGTCCCGCAGCCCGTCGCCGAGCAAGCCGCTAATCGTTTTCGAAAACTTCGATCCCGACTCTTGACGATCGGTCTCTGCTCCCTTAAAACGGAATGCAATTGAGACTCAGTTTCATTTAGATAACTAGCGAACTGACGTCTTTCGCAGCCAGCGATCGCCTTTGCGATGCCAGCCACTCCCAAGCGTTAGGGCTACCCAATACGCCCTAAGTACTTCCCTGGTTGGTATTTACAAAGGTATTCTACGATGTCGACAAAGTCGTCTCGCACTGCATTTACCCTGGTCGAGCTGTTGGTAGTGATTGCTATCATCGGCATTCTGATCGCTCTTTTGCTTCCCGCGGTTCAACAGGCCCGCGAAGCCGCTCGCCGCATGAGCTGCTCGAATCAAGTGAAACAGATTGGGCTCGCGACCCACAATTTCCACGATACGTACGGCGAATTCCCCTACGCCAGCCGCGATCGGCTGCCGGGCGATGACGGCAACACATACGCGACCGGCTGGATTCAGATCCTGCCGTTTTTGGAACAAGACGCCGTCGCACGTCGCTGGGATCCGGAAGAACCTCGTAACAGCACCACCGACACCGATGGCGATGGCTGGACGAACGCGACCCTGCAGCAAGAAATCATCCCCTCGTACCTGTGCCCCAGCATGGTCATGCCCAATGGCGACCTGGCCGAGAACCGGGCCCCCAGCAGCTACCAGTTCTGCTCAGGCAGCGTGGACATCTCACTGATTCATTACGCCGTGTACTACGGACTGGACGAACCTGGCTACGATGGAGCGATCATTCCTATCAAAACCAGCGGCACGCCTGGGCCGAACCATCGCGATCCGACCTCTTTCCGTGATATCGTCGACGGCACCTCGAACACGTTTCTCGTAGGTGAAACCGACTTCATGCCTGAAGGCGTACCGTCGACCAGCTACGGCGCAGTCTGGGCCTATGGCTATCTGTACGGCTGGGGATCGACCTATCATCCGCTGAATAAGCACGACCACACCTCGACCGCTTACGGTGGCTTCCGCAGCCAACACCCAGGCGGCGCGATGTTCAGCCTGGCCGATGGATCGGTTCGCTTTGTGGCCGAAACGATCGATACCGACGTCTACAACGCAATCGGCACCCGAGCAGGCGGTGAAGTCGCTCAACTTCCCTAGCTCCCGCCAGGCAAGTCGCCCATTCCATACGCTACTTTGACGATCTATTTGGAGTTCCCTCCCCATGCGTGCATTCGGTTATTGGCTGACGTGCATGGTGCTGATTGGTGTTTTGGCCTGTAGCAAACAAACAGACCAAACGCCTGTTGTGTCATCGGAAACATCGGTCTTGACAGTCGAACAGTGGAAGGCCATGCCGTCCAGTGAAAAGTACGATGGCGTCACCTTAGAACGACTTCGACAGCATGACGAGAAACTGGTGAAATCGGAACGTGCGTGGAAGAAATTCATGCACGATGTCGTCGGCCCCGAGATGCGGACCGACATGCCTCGCCCGGCTGCCAAGTAGCTCGTCGAGTCTAAGCGAAGTCGAAACTCAATCATCAAGAACGAGGCCGCAGCGAATGTTGCGGCCTCGTTTTTCATGCGCTGCGATAATCGAGAAAATCGCGCGCGCACTATCTTCCGCTCCACTCAGGCTGGTATACCTATAAATCGCACGGGGACTCTTCCCCAAACCATCATTTATCTCCGTCCCGTAGGGCCCGCGTGTCGCGGGTCGGATACTTGGTACCCGCTTCGCGACCCGCTACACGCGGGCCCTACAAAACTCACTGGCCAGAGGCCAGTGGCACACGAAAGAACCACGAACACCTTTTGCCTCGAGTATTTCCATGTCATCAGCCAACGCGCGACCCGATCCAAGCAGATCGTTCTCGCAAGAGAACGCTCCGCAGGTGATCGTGCGCGCTGGCAAGACCTTCGTGTGCTCGGCCTGTGGAACGATGGTGGAAATCCCGGCCGATGTCGTCGGGCAATTAGTGCTCGCAACATCCCACCCGCCGCAAGATGAGCCTGCTACCCGAGAAGCTTCAAACCCGGCCGAGTCTCCCCAGCCGTCGCCTACGCTTCATACCGAGCGAAACCAAGACGTTGCGGTCGTAACCTCGCCGCGATCTGCAGAGCAGAACCCTCGGCCCAAACGCCCGCAGCAACCGAAGCGGACGTCTTTCGTTGGCGAGACCATCGACGGACTACGTGTGCCTGCTTCCCAAGAGTTGGATCGTGCGCTGGCGTGGGGCTCGTTTCACCTGAAGATGCTCGACCGGCAAGGAAGCGAGATCAAGCGGCTGCAGAAGCTGCTCAAGCAGCGTTCATCGGGTCGGACATCATGCCCGCGTCCTCCGGCGCCCGTAAAAGAGATCATCGTTGAGGAAGCATGTGATCTGATCCCTGGGGCAACACAAGAACACGCCCAAGCGGACTTGGGCGTGGCACCCGTTTGGGATACCGAGAAAGAACGCGGGCCACCATAAACGCGATATGCCCTCTCCCTTGCCGGGAGAGGGCATATGTGAGTGCTGCGTAGTTACGGCTCCGAGTCCACGCCCAAGTTTGTTTGGGCGTGCGTTCGATGCATGCGCTGAGCGACCGATTAGGTCAGCCCGGTCAAAGGACCGTCGCCGCAGTAGTCTGGGTTGCCGAAGGTCTTTTGGGGGTAGCCCATCGCTTCGCAGATGTTCAAGAGAAGGCGGTTGTGAGGAACCTTCTTCACGTCGAGTGCCTGACCCATCTTGAAGCCGAGGCCGCCACCGACCAGGACGAATGGGATGTCGTTGTGGGTATGGGAGTTCCCCTTACCCAGTTCGTTCGTCCAGATGATCGTGGTGTTGTCGAGCATGCTTCCGTTGCCGCCTGGTTCCGGAGTTTCCGAAAGCCGTTTGGCCAGGTGAGCGACCTGCTCGCAGTACCATGTGTTGATCTTGATCAGCTTTTCGTAGGCGTCCTCGTTGCTGTCCGGTTCGTGCGACAGGCCGTGGTGCCCTTCCTCGATACCCAACCACTTCATCTTCGGCTGGCCGACGCTATTGGTAATCTGCAGCGAGGCAATCCGGTTCATGTCGTGGACGAAACCGTTGACCATCAGCTCGATCTGCATCTTGGTGATCTGCGGAATGTTGTCGTTGTCTTCGCGAACATTCGGAGGCAGTTCAGGAATGGCGTGATCGAGTTCGGCTCGCTCGTCGCCTGCTTGCTCAGCGTCTTGCTTTTGCTGCTGCGCGATTTCGGCCTGCAGTTCGAGCTCGACCTTACGCACCATTTGCATATGCGTATCAAGCAGTTGGCGGTCTTCGACGCTGATCAGCTTTTCGACCTTTTTGAAGTCGTCGGTCAGGTCATCGAGCACGCTGGCCAGCATGGCTCGGTTCTTGGCCTGGCCGTACATCTTGTCGAACATCTGGTACGGATCGTCGATCGGAGCGACCGGCTGGTTTGGCCCGGCGTACGACCAACGCGTCCAGGTATCGGCCCGATCGGGAACCATCACGCCGAATTCCAACGAACCGAAACGCGTTTGCGTGTCGGCGTTGGCTTGCAGTTGATTCTTCAAGTATTGATCGACCGAGATCCCCATGGCCCAACCGGCTGGCGTATCGGAGCCGCCTTGGACGTCGCCAGGGAACAGTTCGATCCCGGTCAGCAGGCAGCCCATGCCACGCATGTGACCGTCGCCGTCACCCTTGATCAAGTTGCCGATGCCCTTGATGGTCATCGTCTGCTGCTTGAACGGCTCGAGCGGCTTGAGGATCCGCTTCATGTCGTAATCGGAACCCAGCGTCTTGGGCCAGAAGTGATCGGGGATCACACCGTTGGGGCTGAAGATGAACACCACACGTTTCTTCGGCGCAGCTTGAGACGCCCAGCCCAGGCTTGGCAGCCCGGCCAGCAGATTAGCGGCGGCGAAGCTGATGCCGGTCTTCTGCAGAAAGTCACGTCGTGAAAGTTGATGCACCATTAGTTCATCCTGCGATCTTGGTGTTGTGGGGTTCCATGGCCGCGATCACTGCGATCTCGACCAACAGGGCGCGGATGTTATATCCACTATTTTTGAACTTCTCAGTCAATTCGTCCAGCTTTTCTGGCCCATAGGCAGCTACTGGCTGTTTGACGAAATGCTGAAAAGCTCGGCTGACGAAGGCCCGATGGGCGTCGTCACTTTCGGCCAGAAACTTGGCCAGCTCTTGTTCGTTTTGGAAGGTCACTTCGCGTCCGTCACGCGTGGTGTAGGTCCCCTGGGCGTTCACCTGGCGTTCTCGCTCGGTCTCGCGGAAACGACCGACCGCGTCGAATCGTTCCATCGTGAACCCCAGGCCATTGATTCGCGAGTGGCAAACCTGGCAGCTTTCAGGGCTGGTCTGCAGCGAGACACGTTCACGCGTGGTTAGGTCGGGATGCAAGTCCGGGCTGAGCGGCGTAAACGCGGCATTCGGCGGACGCAGCGTACGACCAAGCATGTAGCGAATGAGGAACACGCCACGATGAATGGGCGAAGTAGTATCGGTGTAAGCCAGGCCACTCATCAGGTAAGGATGCGTCAGCAGACCAAGTCGGTGCTCGCCACCGCCGGCTGTCTTTCGCATTTCGGCCGGACCAGGGCCGCGCGGCAGTTTGTCGGCCTCGGGATTGGTGGCCTCGGCAGGCTTCCACTGGTCGCCGTAGAACTGGGCCATGCGATCGGTGGTGTAAGCCCAGTCGGTGGTGAACAGTTCGCGGTAGTCGCTCTTCTCGCTCCAGACGATGTCGTCGAGGAAGTAGTCGAGCGAGGTCCGCATGTCGGCGATCAGTTCCGGCTTAAAGCCAGGGAAGCGGGCTTCGTCCTTGGTGATCTCGCCGAAGTGACCGATGTTGAGCCATTCGTGCAGCATCTCACGCGTCTTGCCGCGGGTACGGTAATCGTTGACCATCCGCCAGGCAGCTTCGCGGATTTGCTGTTCGTTTTGCAGCTGATCGCGTTCGATCTTGTCCAGCAACCACCGGTCGGACGGAATCGAATCGTAGAAGGTCAACGCCAGGCGGTTGGCCACCTTCTGCGAGAGCGAATCGGTCGCATCGGTTTGTGGATACAAGAACCGTGGCGACTTGAGCGTCATCAGCACGACACGACGAATGGCTTCGTTGTCGTCAGGGCACTGGGCCACCTGTTGATCGATGTAAAGCTGCTTCGTTTCGTCGGAAAGCTTCGTACGAAAAGCGGTCTCGACGAACTCGGTGAGGAACGCCTTCAGGCGAGCACGATTCTCTTCGGGAATCTTCTTGTTGCGTCGATCGTAATGAGGCCACAGCTCGTCAGCGGCGACAATACCAAACTCGATGGCAGCCGCAGTGGTCGAGTCGTCCCATTGTCGATCGACAGCGATCCCACGCTCGAAGCCGTAGCTGCGATCGTCTGGCGGAAGCTTCGTTTGCAGCGAGTACGTTGGCTCGACGGTAAACGGAATGATGTTCCGCTGCGGTATGAGCTGCTCGACGCCGTGCGGTGGAACCCACGAGAGCGAGATGCTGGCCGGCGGCTGCTCGGTCTTTCGCTTTCGCTGGATGTAATCGATCTTAAAGGGATAAGCACGACCTGCCGTCAGTCGAACGATCTCGCGGAATTCGGTTTTGTCACCGGACTGCACGTGGTTGTCGATCAGAGTACGACCGAGCTTACCGAAGTCCATGGTGAACGAAACGGTACTGCGGACGACGATTTCATAGTCGCCCGTTTCCTCGGCGAGGATACTGCCGTTCCAATGGATGTAGAAGTCTTCCTTCTTGATGCCTTCGCCGGGGCTTTCGCGACCGAAGTCAAAGTCGATCATCGGATCGACGCGTTCGATCTTTTTGTTCTCGTTCTTCCAACGCGAGCCAGCAAAGTAGATCCCTTTCACACCACGTTCTTCAGTGTAGCCAGGAGCGCCATGAAAGTGACTGTAAAGATCGGCCAGGCTCTGACGGAGTTGATTGCCGGTGAGACGCGCCAGCGTGATTTGCGGAGGACGATTTCGGATGCGGGCCGCTTCGCTATAGAACGCATAGTGCATGAATGCAGCGACCGCTTCGGCATCGGGACCGACACATGCTTCGGCGTCCCCTTCGGGCATGGTCTTAGTGATCTGGTGCGTCAGCTCGCCGAGGCTGGCATCGCCAACCAATGCCGCTTCGTAGGCACCGTCGACGCCTTCCCCTTTTTCGCCGTGGCAATCGGCGCACATCGAACTGTAGATCTTCCGCCCCTTTTCGCGCACAGCTTCCTCGTCGGCCCAAGACGTTTGGGCGAAACCAACAAGTGCCAACAGCGCAAGCGGCAGGGTGGTACGAACGAACTGAGGATGGAAGGTCATAGGCTCGTGGAGCGTGCTTTGCAGACTTGTAGGGATTACCCGTCCGACGTTCCTTGAGGGAACCAAACGTCGTTGTTCTACAATAGCTAGCAGGTGGGGGAGGAACGGGAGGCGGGATGTCACCTTCGGCAGGTCGACTATGTTGTTACATCGTCGCGATATGCCAAAGGGTTTTCCTGAAAACTTTCAGGTCGTTTTATTTTACACGAGAGTAGCGAGGCAAGTCCAATAGGAAAACCCTTTGATAGCCATAACTTGCGGCCAATACCTAGCTCCCCTGCCGGGTGGCAAGGTGCAGGTTTCGCTGGATATCATGCGGCCTGAGAGGCCTGAAAGCCGATCGACCTACTTTTTCTTCTTACCCTTCCCCTTTTTCGCGGGGCCTGGTGCGTATTTCGGATTCGGCTCGGTGGGGATCAACGCCCCGACACTTTCATGCCAGCGGAGCACGTCGGCCAGCAGTTCGTCCCGCTTCTCGGGGTTCGAAGCGGCCAGGTCATGGCGTTCGCCAATGTCCTTCCGCAGATCGTAGAGTTCGACGGCACCGTTTTCAGGCAGCTTCTCGGAGCCACCATCAAGCACCCACTCTTCGTGATAGAGATGCAGCTTCCAATGATCTTTGTTGATGACGGTCACCGGTCGCGAGCGAAAGCCGGTGCGAACATCGAGCGGACGTCCCCGCGTGACGGCCGTGTTCAGATAGCCTGGGAAATGCCAGAAGATCGCCGAACGCTCGAGCTGTCCTTTGCCAGTCAGCAGCGGCATCAGGCTTTCGCCGTCGAGGACTTTGTCCTTGGGGACCGAGATGCCAGCGGCGTCGAGAATGGTCGGATAGAGATCGACCTGAATGACCGGCACATCACACGTCCTGCCCGGCTTGATCTTGCCCGGCCAACGAATGATGAACGGCTCGCGAATGCCTCCTTCGTAGTAGCCTCCTTTGTTGCCTCGCAGCGGTTCCTGAAGCGACTGCGGCGTCGCGCCGTTGTCGCTGGTGAAGATGACCATCGTTTTGTCGGCCAGCTTCAACTCGTCGAGCTTCTTCAGCAAACGTCCAACGCTTTCATCCAGGTCGTACGTACAGGCCGCGTACATGACCGACTTGTGGTTTTCGCCTTTGGGCTTGGCTTCGAAGTGGCCGACCGTTTTCGGTTGTCCTTGCAGTGGCCCATGGATCGCATGATGCGGCAGGTAACAGAAGAAAGGACGATCGCGATTCTTCTCGATGAACGCACATGCTTTGTCGGTCAGGGTGAAGACGCCTTTGGGGTCGCTGGGTGGTCCTTTTTTATTGGTTTCGGTTCCTTCCTTTAGCTCGCCATCGCCGAACGAATCGTACGTTTCGTCGAAGCCTTGCTTGCTCGGGTTGGCTCCATCCTTGCCAGACAGGTGCCACTTGCCGAAGTGCCCCGTCGCATAGCCAGCATCTTTCAGGGCTTCGGCCAGTGTGTAGTTCTCGGGGTTGAGACCATCGCGGTTGGGAATGGGATTCAGCCGCATCTCATTTTTAGGACCGCGGTTGGTGCTATAGACGGCGTACAGATGATGCCGCGGGGTGTACTGCCCCGAAAGCATACAGGCCCGGCTCGGTGCGCAGTTGCCAGCACAGGCATAGCCAGCCGAGAACGCCATGCCCTGCTTCGCCAACGCATCGATGACAGGCGTTTCGTAGAAGTCGCTTCCCTGGTAGCCAACGTCCTTCCAGCCCATGTCATCGGCGTAGATCAGCACGAAGTTGGGACGGTCGTCCGCAAACGCCTGGGAAAGGACCGCGAAGGAAAACAGCAAGGCGATAAGCGTGGGGCGAAGCATGGCAATCTCAACGAAAAGGGCCGACAAGTCATGTCTGACTACGTCGGCCCAGTATAGTTGATCAGGCGTACGATTGCACGCAAGGTCGCGTTATTCGCCGCGAGGACCTTGTTGCCGACGTCGCTGTTGAGGCTGCGAGCTCTTGATCGGCTTATCGCTTACTTCGATGTCCTTACCTTGCAGAATCTTCTGCAAAAACGCCTCGACGCGCTCGTTGACTTCCTGACCAGCGAAGCCATGACCAGCCCCTTCTACCGGCACGAAGGTCGAGTCGACGCCTGCCTTGGTCAGCGTCTCGTGGAAGTCGACCGACTGCTGAAACGGCACGGTGCCATCTTTCGTCCCATGCAGGATCAAGATCGGAGCGTCCCCTTCCGAAACATGGAACTGAGGAGAAGCCGACTTGGCGACGTCGACGTTCTCTTTCGCCGTGCCACCCAGCAGCTTGCTCTCCGGCGAGTCGGGGCTGTTGTGGCGTTCAAACCCAGGACCATCGCCCATCGTCAGCATGTTGGCCGGGCCGAAGAAATCGATCACGCCAGCGACCTTCAGCGATTGATCGGCGTGGGGTCCCAGCTTGCCGTCCAGCTCAGGTACGTCGGCCGAGACACCGAGCATCGCCACGAGATGACCGCCTGCGGAACTTCCCCAGACGACGATCTTATCGGGGTCCCAGTTGTACTTTTCGGCATTGGCTTTGACCCAGCGGAGACCGGCCTGGCAATCGTGAATCTGCGTCGGCCAGCTGGCCACGTCGGTCAAGCGATATCCGATCGAGACCGCGGCATAGTCGCCGCTACGCACCAGGGGAATGGCACGACTCAGGTATGGCCCATGGGTTCCGCCTTGCCAGCCGCCCCCGTGAATCAACACGATCACCGGCAGTGGCTTGTCGGTCGAACGCTTCTCCGGCACGGCGATGTCCAGCTTCTGCCGATTGATCTTCTCGTCGCCGTAAGGAATGTCACGCGTGATCTCGATGCCTTCTACGTTGTTGCCTAGCTGCGGTCGCTGACCTTGACGCTGTCGTTGCATTTGAGCCCGTCGCTTTTCAAAGGTCTCGAATTCTTCCTTGGTAACGCTCCCGTCCGAATCACTATCGAGTCGGCCGAACAGCTGCTGAGCACGCTCAGGCAATTCGTCCTTTTCAATCTTGCCATCGCTGTTGCGATCGAGCCGATCGAAGGATGGTGCCTGGGCGAAGATCGGCCCGACGAGAAAGAGACAACCAAGAACAGAAAGTAACCGCGCTGAGCATTTCATAGCCAGACCCTCTGAAGATCATGCCAAGTTGCGAAAAGGAAAGGTTCATCCGTTAAACCCCCAGAGGCAACGTAAAGTTTCGCAATTGGGTGGAAATTAGTCTCAGAAGGCGATTGGCATCTATCCATCTAGCGAGCCACACAAGACTTATCTTAGTACAGACCGACCCAACAATGGACAGTGGGCACACAGTACGCAAATATCATCTTCCCAGGCCTGGAAGGCCGATCGAATGTAGCCAGGGGCGTGAGCCCCTGGAATCAGTTGGCTGCAATAAAGAAAGCCCTGGAAGGGCGACCGAAGCTTCCTATCATGCTTTTCGGCCGCCCTTCCAGGGCTATAGACTCGAACTGTTTATTCCACAACCAAGGGCTCACGCCCCTGGCTACATTCGGCCGGGCCTCCGGCCCTTAAGACTAGTGAACTTGGTTGGTCACTTCATCTTGGACATCGTGGTCGCTGCAATCGGCCGGTTCCTGGCAGCGTTCCTCTTCGGGAATGCGGCTGCATGATGGCGATGGATTGCTGCACGCGTCGCAGATCGGATTGCCGACCGAGTCTTTGAACTTGTTCAGCCCGCCGCAGCTTCCCTTGATTTCGCGATTGCTGAGGATCACACCGATCGCCATCCCGGTCAACACAATGGCGAACACGCCGATGGTAATGAGCAACATGTAAAGCATGGCGAATGTCCTCTAATTCAATTGGTACTGCTGCCAGGCAGTGGTAGCTTTTGTCTCGACGGTGCCATCCTCTTTCCGCATCTGGAAGAAAACGGCCATTTCGTGCTCTTGTGCGAAATTATATCCTTCGACCGGCCCCAAGACCAAAAAAGCGGTCGCATAGCCGTCGGCCAGCATGCAGTTTTCAAACAGGACACTGACCGATGCCAGGTCGTGCTCGACCGGTCTGCCGGTCTTGGGATTGATCGTATGCGAGTAACGCTGGCCTTCGTGCTTGAAGAAATTGCGGTAGTCGCCTGAGGTCGCGAGCGCCTTGTCTCGCAGGCCGACAATCAGATCATACTTCCGGACATCGTCCGCTGGCGTTTCGATTCCAATCAGCCATGGCTCGCCAGTAGGCTTCAGGCCGGTCGCGCGGACTTCGCCACCGATCTCGACCATGAAATCGGTGAAGCCTTCCCGCTGGATCAACTCGAAGACAACGTCAACGCCATACCCTTTCGCGATCGCGGACAAGTCGACGTAGACGTTGTCTTGGGCTTTGCGAAGTGCTGGCGGATCGACCTGGACCTCTACCTGCTGGTAACCGACTAGCTTGCTGGCCTGATCGATCTCGTCGTCAGTCGGAAACTCTTTTCGCTTCTTATCGGGACCAAACCGCCATAGGTTCACGGCCGGCCCAACAGTCACGTCGAACGCTCCGTCGGTGGCGTGACTGATCTGCTGAGCTGCCAGAACGACTTCGATCAGTTGGCTCGAAACGGGGAACCACTCACCGGCCGGGGACTTGTTGAATCGAGAGAGTTCTGAATCGGGATCGTAGGTCGACATCTGACGATTGACCTCAGCCAAAAGCTCGTCGACCTTTTCCTGGAGCTTGAGCAACCGCTGGGGACCTTCAGGTAAGGTGACCACGCGAATGTGATACGTGGTCCCCATCGTCTGACCTTCAATGGTCGCGACCGGGTCTGGCGGGGCAGCTTGTTGGCATCCAAGGAAAACGGCCAGCCATAAGAGGCTGGCCGTACTGTAGCTTTGCATGATCTTCGCGAGCCGGATCGACTCGCCGCTTTGGGCTTAGCCGCCGAAGTCGTCGAAGCGGATGTTTTCTGGTTCGACGCCCAGATCGTCCAGCATCTTAAAGACGGCCTGGTTCATCATTGGCGGACCACACATGTAGTATTCGATGTCTTCGGGAGCCGGGTGATCCTTCAGGTAGTTTTCCAACAGCACCTGGTGAATGAATCCCTGGTACCCGGTCCAGTTGTCTTCCGGCAGCGGATCGGACAACGCGATGTTGAACTTGAAGTTGGGGAACTGCTCTTCGATCTCGCGGAACTCTTCCACGTAGAACAATTCGCGAAGACTACGACCACCGTACCAGTAGGTCACCTTGCGGCCGGTCTTGATGTTCTTGAACAGCTCGAAGATATGGCTACGCAGCGGAGCCATACCGGCACCACCACCGATGTAGACCATTTCGGCGTCGCTATCGTTGATGAAGAACTCACCGTAAGGACCGCTGATGGTCACCTTGTCGCCAGGCTTGCAGTTAAAGATGTAACTGGAAACCTTACCCGGAGGCGTGCCTTCAGGAGCACGCGGCGGAGGCGAAGCAACACGGACGTTGAGCATGATGATGCCCTTTTCGCCCGGGTAGTTGGCCATCGAGTAAGCACGGATGACCGGCTCGTCGACCTTGCTGGTGTAACGCCAGAGGTTGAACTTGTCCCAGTCTTCGTGGTATTCCTCTTCAATGTCGAAGTCTTTGTAATTCAGTTCGTGCGGAGGAACTTCGATCTGGATATAACCACCGGCCTTGAAGGGAACGGATTCGCCTTCAGGAATCTTCAGCTTGAATTCTTTAATGAACGTGGCGACGTTGCGATTCGAGATGACTTCGCATTCCCACTTCTTGGTTTCCAGGGCTTCGTGCGGGACTTCGATTTCCATGTCCTGCTTCACAGCCACCTGGCAGGAAAGACGATAGCCTTCGCGTGCCTGACGCTTGTTGATGTGCGATCGCTCGGTTGGCAGAATGTCGCCGCCACCGCTCTTCACGCGGACAATACATTGGGCACACGTACCACCGCCACCGCAGGCCGAGGAGACGAACACGCCCTGGTCGGCAAGTGCGTTAAGCAGTTTGCCGCCAGCCGGGACACAGATGTCCTTGGTGTGTTCGTTGATGTCGATCTGAACATCGCCGGACGGCACCAAAGCCTTCTTGGCCAAGAGAATGATGACCACCAGGAGCAAAACCACCCCTGTGAACATGCTCACGCCGAGAACAATTGCCATGACTAACTTCTTCCTGATACCAGGATTTTGCTAAGTAAATTCGATGCGACAGTTACCGGGCAGCTCTTACTGAATCATACCGCCGAACGACATGAAGGCCATTGCCATCAGACCGGCGGTGATGAACGTGATCCCCAGGCCTTTCAGGCCATCTGGCACGTCGCTGTATTTCAGCTTTTCACGAATACCAGCCAAAGCGGCGATGGCCAATGCCCAACCGAAACCGGCCGACAAACCATAAACCACGCTTTGACCGAAGTTGTAATTACGTTCGACCATGAACAGCGAACCACCGAGGATGGCACAGTTCACGGTAATCAGCGGCAGGAAGATACCCAGGGCCGCGTACAGGGCAGGCACGTAACGATCGAGCGTCATTTCCAGGATCTGCACGATCGCCGCGATCACGCCGATGTAGCTGATCAGACCAAGAAAGCTCAGGTCCATATCGCCCAGGCTAGGACTGATCCAAGCCATCGCACCCTTCTTGAGGAAGAAGGAGTACAGCAACTGGTTGGCAGGAATGGTGATTCCCATGACCGCAATCACGGCCAACCCCAAACCAAGGGCCGTCTTCACGTTCTTAGAAACAGCCAGGAACGTACACATTCCCAGGAAGAACGAGAGGGCTAGGTTTTCGCTGAAGATTGCCTTGAGGGCAATGGTCAAATAGCTTTCCATGTTTTAACCCTCCGACTCGACTTGATCTGGATTAAACGTCCGAACGACCCAAATGATGAAGCCGATCAGGAAGAACGCACTGGGTGGCAGCAGCATCAAGCCGTTGCCGACATAGGCGTCCGGCATGACTTCGATACCAAACAGCTTGCCACTACCAAACAGTTCGCGGAAAAAACCGACGATCAGCAGGATCATCGAGTAACCCAAACCATTACCAATACCGTCGAGGAAACTGATCCCCGGCTTGTGCTTCATGGCAAATGCTTCGGCACGCCCCATCACGATACAGTTGGTGATGATCAGGCCGACGAACACCGACATCTGCTTACTGATGTCATAGGCGAACGCTTTGAGCAACTGATCGACCACGATCACCAGCGACGCAATGATCGTCATCTGGACGATAATACGAATGCTACTGGGGATGAACTTACGAATCAGGCTCACACCCAAGTTCGAGCAAGCGGTCACCGCGATGACGGCGATACACATCACGAACGATGTTTCCAGCTTGGAAGTCACGGCCAACGCGGAACAGATCCCCAGGACCTGCAAAGCGATCGGATTGTTATGCACGACGGGGTCGAGCAAAACGTCCTTAGGAGACTGCGAATCAGCCATTGGACTTCTCCTTCGTTTTCAGACTTTCGAGATACGGTCCGAAGCCTTGCTCGCCTAGCCAGAAGCGGACAAAGTTGTTCACACCCTTGGTGGTGATCGTCGCGCCAGAAAGACCGTCGACTTGCGATTCACCCATGCCGATACCTTTGACGACTTCGATCAGGACCTTGCCTTCGTCGTTGCGGACTTCTTTGCCAGGCCACTTGTCTTTCCAGACCTGGTTATCGACTTCACCACCCAAGCCTGGCGTTTCGCCATGCTGGTAGAAGGTGATTCCCTTGGCAGTGTCCAGGTCGGACTCGAGGGCCAAAAAGCCGTACATCGTCGACCACAGTCCCTTGCCGTAGATCGGAAGCACGACGCCCGTTAGGGCACCATCTTCTGACTTCACCAGGTAGACATCGGCGAACTTTTCGGTTCGGGGAATGCCTGTCAGACCATCAACCTCGCGGTTCAGCTTGGGGTTGTCCCGAGCTTCAGCAGGATTGTAGGTGGCAGGATCGGACACGCCAGCTTCTTTCAGTTCTTCGTCGGAAGCGACTTCGCCTGTTTCCAGGTTGATGATCTGCTTCTCGATCTTCTCGAACTTGGCCGTAATCTGCTCGGTGCTATCACCTTTCTCGAGGAGTCCGGCGGCAGCGAGCACATTTCGTTGTTTATCGAGTTCCGCATTGGCCTGTTGAATGCTCTTCAGGCCAACGGCTGTTCCACTCACGATGACGGAGCAGACCACGCATAAAACTGCGGCAACCAAAATGGTTCCGGCAACACTATCACGTCGCATAGCGGGCCTTTCTCCGTTTGATGTTAGCTTGCAGAACAAAGTAGTCGATCAGCGGCGCCATGACGTTGCCGAACAAGATCGCCAACATGATCCCTTCCGGGAAGGCCGGGCTGACACCACGAATCAGAATGGTGACAACACCAATCAGGATGCCGTAAACCCATTTGCCGGTGCGGGTCATTGCTGCGGAGACAGGGTCGGTCGCCATGAAGACCGTACCGAAGGCAAAGCCACCCACGACCAGGTGCCACCAAGGAGCCATGCCGTACAGGACGTCATCGCTGACCAGGTAGAAGACGCCTGAGAGGCCCATCGCACCGATCAAGCAGCCAAGCATGATTCGCCACGAACCAATGCCCGTGCAAATCAGGAAGGCCGCACCGAGCAAACAAGCGAGCACCGAAGTTTCGCCCATCGAACCCTGCATCACACCCAAGAAGGCCTGATTCCAGGTAACCCCGTGGCCGTCGACTTGCTGCATGGCCTGCTCCATCGTCGTGCCATCGGCAGCCGAAGCAACAATACCCAGCGTCGTGGCTCCACTGAAACCGTCCGGCGAAACAGCCGACCAGATTTTATCACCGGTCAGGTCAGTCGCGTACGAGAAGTACAGGAACGCACGAGCGGTCAGAGCCGGGTTCAGGAAGTTCTTACCGGTACCACCGAAGACTTCTTTACCAACCAGCACGCCGAAACCAATACCTGCGGCAACCTGCCACAGTGGAATGGTCGGAGGCAGAATCAGCGGAAAGAGCATCCCGGTGACCAGGAAGCCTTCGTTGATCTCGTGCTTCCGCACGATGCTGAAGATCAATTCGATCGTACCACCGACGGTCATCGTGACGATGTACACCGGCAGGAAGAAGATCGCCCCCAGCACCATGTTCGCGATCCAGCTAGACGGATCGTGACTGAGCCCGGTCATCTGAAAGATCGACTCGTGCCAGTCAGCCGTTGGCGAAGCACCATTGGCGATCTGGAAGTTGGCCTGGTACCCCGTGTTCCACAATGCCATGTAGATACATGGGAGCAGGGAGAGAACGACGAAGATCATCGTTCGCTTCAGGTCCAACCCGTCGCGCACATGGGTCAAACCCTTGGCACGATCTGGTGGCGTGTACAAAAACGTATCCGCCGCTTCGTACAGCGGATAGAGTCGTTCCAACTTTCCTCCTTCGAGGAACATTGGTTCGACCTTATCGAGCATTCCGCGTATAAATTTCATGGCTATCCTTCGGCTTCAATGCGGGTCAGGTTCTTCCGCAGAATGGTACCGAAATCGTGTTTCCCGGTGTCCACAAACGTACACAGGGCGATATCTTCTTCTTCCAATTCCAAGCAGCCCAACGCCTGAGCGGAATCGGTGTCTTCGACAATAAGTGACTTGAGCAGCGCCGTTGGTTCGATGTCCAGCGGCATGACCGTCTCGTAAGCTTCGATCGGCACGATCGCACGGTGGCTACCGTTGGCCGTGGTCGTCATGTTCAGCTCGCCAGGCGAGAGGAACGAAGCAAACACCGACTTCACCGAGAACTTCTTGAAGCCCGGTGCGAGCCAACCGAACATCTCGCGTTCGAGCCCTTCTGCCAGGACCGATACCTGGGTGTGGTAGCGGCCGAGGTAAGCTTCGACGCCTGCGGACTCGTAACCGCAAAGCACGGAGCCCGAAATCTTTCGCATCGTGCCTTCGTTGAGCTGATCTTTGGTCAGGTCTTCGATGCTCGAACCCATGGGAGCCTTGATCAGACGCGGCTCTTTGACGCCGGGACCAGCCAGCGAGATCACGCGACGGGTATCGAGTTCGCCGGTACGGAACAAATTACCGATGGCGATCACGTCTTGGTAACCGAGGTACCACACGACGCGGCCAGGACCGACCGGATCGAGGAAGTGAATGTGCGTTCCCGCCAAACCAGCAGGATGCTTGCCGTCGAATTCGACCGCGTTGACAAATTGCAGGTCGCTGCCTGGGAGTGCGGCTCCCGGAGCCTGGCAGACGTGGACCTTACCTTCGGTCAAGTTGCTGATCGCTTCCAGACCGGCGATGAATTCGATCTCACTGCCCTTGATGATCGGGGCCGGATCAGCAGCCAAGGGGCTGGTATCAATCGCCGTGACAAAGATCGACCGTGGGGAAGTCCCCAAGGCAGGAACCTTGCCGAAAGGTCGCGTGCGGAAGGCGGTCCATAAGCCGGACTTCACCAGGTTGGCTTCGACCTTTTCGCGATCGAGACCGACCAGGTTGCCTTCGCTGAACGATTCAAAGGCGACTTTATCGTCCCCTTCGACTTCGATCACGACCGACAGAAACTTACGCTTGGCACCGCGGTTAACTTCAACCACTTTGCCAGCCGCCGGTGAGGTGTAGAGCACCCCAGGCGTCTTTTTGTCTTCAAACAGGGGCTGTCCGAGTTGGACGGTATCCCCTTCGGCAACCAACATCGTCGGCTTCATGCCGATGTAATCGCGACCGATCAACGCAACTTTACGGACGTCTGCGATTTCTTCTACCGACTGTTTCGGCTTGCCTGCGATGGGCAGATTCAAGCCTTTGCTAATCGTGATCCGCTGTGGCATCTTGGGCCTCACTCCCGCTTGGGAGGCTATGGTTCAACACACTTGCCAGGAGGGCTTTGTGAAAACTATCACAATGTCAGTGTCGAATGTCCCCCGCGTGACGTTATTGTGGGAAAAAATCTCGGAGTGACTGGGTGCGTGCTCTGCGTTAGTGTCCGAGTGAAAGATGGTCGCAACCAAGAGGTAAGCATGCCTGCGTCGATGCGGCGTTGCCTGCCCGGGTAATCTTTCCAGAACAATCAGTGCATGGTGGGGTAACCAGCTCGACAACAGAAATGATAATGCCTTGAGTTCGCGCAGCAAGGGGAGATTCGACCACTTAAAATGACCTGCGGGAACTCCGCATTCTCAAGCCGAACCAGCTCACTGGATGTTTCAACCGCACGAACTGACTTGTGGAAAACTGACTTCCATTGGAAAGCCCTAAGGGAATCGGTCCGGCTACCAACTGCCAGACCCCAGACAGCGTGCAACCAATCGCGACCCAACTGAGCCTCCAACTCAATTGATTTTGCCCAGCTTTCCCCCAGAGGGCGGCAGAAAAAAAATCGATCCAGCCCCAAAAAAATAATCGGACGGCTAACCAAGATGCGGCGCGATTCGCCCATCGTGTAGTGCTGATGCCACCAAGACCCGCGAGGCCCCGCACTGGGAAAGCGTCTCGACATCCTCAGGCCAGCTCATTCCGCCCCCACCCAGCAGTTCGACCTCTGGCAGCTCCTTCTTGAGCGCCTGCATGAGCGATTTCGTCTGACTCCCCTTCCCTTCACCGACCGCCGCCAGATCGAGCAGGATCATCGACTTCACACCCATCTCAGCCGCTCGTCGTGCAACTTGCTCTGGGCTCATCGCTGCGAAGTCTTCGCCAGCGGACAGCAGCTCTCCCGCTTTCATGTCCAGGCTAAAGACGAGTCGCTCAGGCGAGATCTGTGTGAGTAACTCCTCGAGCGCACCCCAACTTTCCAGCGACTCCAGTCCCACAATCCAGCGATAGGGACGCCAATCGCGAAGGGCTTCCTGGCATGCTTCCCACTGCCGCACACTGCCAATGCCGGCATCAAGCCAGACCTTCAGCCCCTGTACGGCGATCGCTTCCAGCGCGGCGACATCCATTTGCCCTTCAACGATCGCGTTCAGATCGGCAACATAACAGTCCTGAAATCCGAACATCGAGACATAGACATGAGCAATACTGCCAGGCCGCGAATCGTCGGTGTAACGGGATTCGACCGGCTGATATTCATCACGACGCCCGGCAATGCCACGCACGACCTGACCAAACCGCAGGTCAATCACCGGCAGAATGGCGTCATACCAGGCAGGTCGATCAGAATGTGAAGTCAAGCGACTTCTCCGAGTACAAAGGCATGTGGCGATAATAGACTTCCAAGATCATCGCCGAGAGACACGTTACGTACAATCGCCCCCCTACCCGTGCATGCTTGTCGTCGAAGTACCAGCTGCCAGTCGTGTAGCCTTTGCGCGACTGCGTCTTGATCAGGTAGGCCTTGAGCTCGTCGTTCCAGCCTTCCCACTGAGGACCACCATAGTGACACAGCACGTTGGTGGCGTAGTAGTTGTAGTACATATCCGTCTTCGAGGGTCCTTCGTCCGATAGAAAGTCAACCCCCTTATGCATCCGTGGATCTTCCCGCGGCCAACCCAGATACATGCGGCTCAGCAGCCCGATCGACGTGGGCGAAAGCATCTTCCCCGGATGTTGATAACCATAGTAGGCACCATCGGCCTGCTGCACGCGATCCAACCAGAACTCGGCCATCCCGATCGTCGAACTGTCGACCTTGATATCGCCCAGCAGCGCGCTCTTGAGCGCCATCAGCTGCCAGCCGAACACACTGATGTCGCCTGGCTGCTTGGGTTGGTAACGCCAGCCACCTTGATCGTGCTGGGCATATTCGATGAAGCGAACCGCCTCGGTGGCTTCAGTCCGCAGAGCCGGGTCACCAGTCATTGCGTACGCTTCGCACAGCGCCAGCGTGGCCAGCCCGTGACCGTATATCGATCCATCTTGCAGGTCACCACCGTTAGGACCAATGACCATATTGGCCCGCAGAAAGTAGAGCCCCTGCTCGATCTGATCTCGATAGGGGTTTTCGTTCATGTGCGTATAGCCCTTGCCCAGAAACGGCAGCAGGGCCAGCCCGGTCGCGCCGGTTCGTGTGAGCGGTTCGCCTGGGTTAGGGCTTAACTTGCCGACCTCGACCTCGTGATGGTTGAAGCTCCACGAGCCATCCGGCAACTGATGGGCGGCGATCCAGCGCAGCGCACGCTCGACGGCGTCTTCCGTTGCCGGTGATCCGCCCCGTGCGGAAAGCAACTCTTTCTGGAGCTCACCATTTCGCCCTTGAAAGCCGCCTCCGTTCTTCGAGGGGACTGCCATCTGCCAAGGCAGGTTCTTCTGCAAGGCATTGGTCGTCTCCAAGGTTGCGGCCTGACTGTTGTCGGCGAACTGACTGGGAAGCGGCTCGGTCAGCTTCGTTAGCTCACCGGCTGCGGCCGAGTCGGTTTGCAGCTCTTGCTGCATGGTGTCTTGAGCCTGGCTGATTTCGATTGGTGTCACCGTCTGGATGATCGATAGATCCTCAGGCAGCTGCTCGTACGGCAACAAGGTGATCTCGCCGGAGTTACCACCTGGCCCCGTCGGAGCGACCCACAACGCCAGGATGATCAGCAGAATGAAATGAACCGCCGCACTGGCAAAGAAGCTGATGCCTCCTTTGACGCGATCCATCGAAAGCAAGACCAACTTACGAAAGCGAAACCGCACGCGCGTATCGGGAGCCGCCGCCCCCTGATGGGACGCGATGTCATGATTCGCGCTGGAAGTATTGGCTTGCAAGCGACTTGGCTAACCTGGAAGGTGATCCGGAGAAACGGAAAACTATAGGTCAGAAACCCTTCCCGATTGCGCAACAAAAAACCTCGCGGGGAATCGCATGTCCGCCGCGAGGTTTTAAGAGTTGGATTGAATCGATCGTAGCGATTACAGCGGGAAGTCTTCTTCCGAGGCGTTCGCTTTGTAGATCGGCAAGTGGCGGTAGTAAACCTCCAGAGTCAGCAGCGACAGCGAGGTGTTGTACAAACGACCACCCCGTTCGGTGTGCGGTCCATTGAAGTGCCAGCTACCGGCTTCAGGCTGACCTTGAGGAACCTGCTGCTTGATGAGAAATTCTCGCATCTTCTCATTCCAGGTTTCCCAGTCAGAACCTCCATACTGACGCATGACCTGCGTCGCGTAGTAGTTGTAGTACATGTCGGAGTTGCCACCCAGACTTGGACCACGTTTACCCAAATCGGCCACGCCTTGCTGCAGGGCTGGGTTCTCTTTCTTCCAGCCGGTGTACATGCGGCACAGCAGCCCCACCGCATTCATCGAAGGCTTGCTGCCGGCATCGGCATAACCGTAAGCGGCACCATTCTTGGTCTGGACCGAATCGAGGAACTTGATCGCCCCAGCGATGGTGTTCTTACGAACGCTCAGGTAGCCCATGTGACCACTCTTGAGGCCCATCAACTGCCAACCCACAACCGAAGTATCCCCTGGCTGTCGTGGCTGGTATCGCCAACCACCACCAACCGGGTCTTGGGCGGCCTGAATGTAATTGATGGAGTACTGAGCAGGACCCAGCAGATTCTTATCCTGCGTCATGGCGTACGCTTCGCAGACAGCGATGGTCGCCAGGCCGTGCGAATACATGTTGCCTTCTTGCTCGCGGAAGCTGCCTGTGTCGCCACGAACTTCCATCAGCTTGATCAAAGAACCAAGGCCCGCTTCGACCTGCTTCTTGTACTTACCTTCTTTATGCGTGATGCCGGAACCAAGGAACGGCAACAAGGCCATGGCGGTCGCAGCACGAGGCGAATCGCCGAACGATCCCCAGTCCTTACTGCCAGGCTTCTTGGCACCGCGGCGATGATCGAAGCTCCAGGTACCGTCTTGCAATTGATGCTCGGCAATCCACTGGATACCCCAAACCACGGCCTGTTCGCTGGCCCCAGTACCACCATTTTCACGCAGCATCTGAGTACGCGTGGCCTGACCGCGACCGGAAGTCGCATTGCCATCGACGCCTGCCACTTCGCTCATGATGTCCGAGAATGGCATCGTCTCTTCGGCGAAGTCACTCAGCTCGACCATCTGCGTGGCGGCCATCTCTTCCTGAAATTCCGAGACGACGATCTCGTCGCTCAAGATGGCTTCTTCCGGCTGCTCTGGTGGATCATCGAATTCGAGCGTCTGTTCGTCGATCGGCTCGAACTCTTCCATGACCAGTTCTTCAATCTCTTCCGCGTCGGCGGAATCGTTGATGGTCAGAGTGCGCTTATCCTTCTTCACTGGCGGCATAAAGATCGTCAGCAAAATAAGGAAGAAGACCAGATGGACAACCAAACTGATCAGCCACGAGGGAACCGCCGTAAACAACATGAAGCGCGAGGCGAACTTTGGCTTCTGTTCTTCGTGTTCTTCTTCGTGCGATTCTTGATCAGCGTCAACTTGAGCCATTTCAATTCTCCGTGGAATTCATCGCTTCACGCTAGAAGCGGAGACCAACAACTCATTACATGGTCACGCTTTACGCGACACATGGATCCCGGCCATCAAGGAAAGAAAAGGGCCTTGATTGGGGCCGAACCCAGTTCACCGATGGGGCGGCAAAATGGAAGAGATTCTTCACTAAGAGCATTCTACGGTGAAGGAACTCCCGTAACACCCCCCAACAAGGGCAGTGACTACCTTGTCAGCAATGTTGCATGGATGAGTTTACTCGTTCTCTGTGTTATTCGCATCGATAACAGCCGATTATTGCGGATCGATACACGGAAAGGAACGAATTTGACCTCAATATGTACTCTTGGATGTCATGATTTCACGACTTTTTCCGTAGGGGGCCGGAAACTGGCACGAACTTCCCTGCCAGTCGCTGCTGAGCCCTTCCCAGGATCGAGGTCGTTTGCTAAAAACTAAGGTTTCGACAAATCAATCTGGTGACCGTAAACAGGTAATTGGTCCAAGCCATGGCCAAGAAGAATAAGAAAGCTGAAACTGTATTTCTCGTTTGCGAAGAAACGGGCGACTACAACTACTCGCTCCGCCGCAAGCCTGGTGGCGAAAAGCTTCGCCTGAAGAAGTACTGCCCTCGTCTGCGTAAGCACACGATGCACAACGAAAAGAAGAAATAAGCTCGCTGGCCACTGGCCTGCTTGAAAGCTATTTCTACCCAGCAAGCCGGACTCCAAGGGGTCCGGCTTATTGCATGCGCGGACCTCACCCAGCCACCGCAACCGCCTAAACCTTGGACTTGGGGCTGGAAATTGCTGGCTTACTCTCGATAATTTGGGCTTTGACCCAACTCTTTTCTCGACCGATGGAGCGATCCCCGATTCATGGATGCGACCTGGCGAATTCTTCCGCACGACATGGCCATCGTTCGTAACCTAGAACGAGCCGCTAGCATTCCCCCGGTAGTTGCCCAGCTATTGGTTTGCCGCGGTATTCGCGATGTGGATGCGGCCCGCGAGTTCCTCGACGCCAAGCTCTCGGGCCTGCGAGATCCGGAACTCTTGCCGGGCGTCAAAGAAGCCGCGGCGGCAATTCATGCCGCGGCCCACGCCGACAAGAAGATCACCATCTATGGCGACTACGACGCTGACGGGATCACCTCGACCGCGATTCTGTACCGCTGCTTGAAGCTGATGGGAGCTTCCGTTTCATACTACGTCCCTCATCGCATCGACGAAGGGTACGGCCTGAACAACGAAGCCTTAGACAAGCTGGCCGAGCGCGAGACCGACCTGGTTATCACGGTTGACTGCGGCATCGCCAGCGTGGCCGAAGCCAAGCATGCCAAGCACTTGGGTCTGGAGCTGATCGTCACCGACCACCACGAGATGGGCGACGAACTACCCGATGCGTCGGTCCTGGTTCACCCCCGCCTGCCTGGAACGAACTATCCCTTTGGTGGCCTGTGCGGAGCCGGCGTCGCGTTGAAGCTTGCCTGGGCACTGTGCCAACTGGAATGCGATTCCAAGCGAGTGACCGATCGCTACAAGAACTACTTACTGTCCGCCGTGGGACTGGCCTCGATCGGAACCGTCGCCGACGTCGTTCCCCTGACCGACGAAAACCGGCTGTTGGTTCGTCATGGCCTGAACTGCCTGCGCGAATTCCCCGTGCCTGGCGTTAGCGCCCTGGCGAAGATTACCGGACTGAGCGATAAGCCGAGCCTGGCTAGCGACGACATTGGTTTCACGCTGGCCCCACGCCTGAACGCCGCCGGACGTCTCGGCCAAGCTCAGCTTGCGATCGAACTACTGACGACCGATTCCAACGAACGCGCGGCCGCACTGGCCGACTATCTGCATCAGCTTAACGACAGTCGCTCGAGCCTGGAGCGAAGTGTTCAGCTGGCCGCCTCGAAGCAAATCAAAGACGAGTTCGATCCGGAGAACGATCCGGCGCTGGTTCTCGCCGGTCACGGCTGGCACCCAGGCATCATCGGCATCGTCGCCGGTCGACTTTCCGACAAGTACAACCGCCCGGTAGTGATGATCGCGCTAGACGAAGCTGGCGTCAAACCAGGCGTCGGTTCCTGCCGTTCGGCGAACGGCTTGAATCTTCACGAGGCCCTCCAGGCCTGCGACCACTTACTCCTGGGACACGGTGGCCACGCCGCGGCAGCTGGCCTGCAAATCGATGAAGCTCAGATCGAGAACTTCCGCCACGAGTTCTGCGAGTACGCCGCCGCGAACGTCACCGACGAAGACCGCGTCGCCGAACTGGTCATCGACGCCGAGGCCCCCTTCACGCAGCTGACCCGACAGATCGTCGAGCAGATCGACCAGCTTGGCCCGTTCGGTCAGAGCAACCCGCGTCCCTTGATGTGTGCCACCGGAGCCAAGCTGGCAGCCCCACCGAGAAAGATCGGCGGCGGCGAACGCCACTTGGCTATTCAGCTCGAACATCACGGCGTCAAAATCCGAGGCGTCGCCTTCGGCCGAGGCGAATGGGCCGACGAGTTGGAAGCCACCGAAGGGCCTCTCGATATCGCCTATCACCCGGTCATTAACACCTTCCGCGGCCGTAGTAACGTGGAGCTGCAACTGGTTGCCTGGAAGCCGACCGAGTCGAAAATCCCGGTGAATCAGTCAGGTTGACCGAACCTTCAGCCGGTGTTTAAAATCCTAATCTTCAACGGGCCTTCATGACATCGACATAGAAGTCCCATCCACCATCGGGGTGTGGCTCAGCCTGGTAGAGCGCTGCGTTCGGGACGCAGAGGTCGCACGTTCAAATCGTGTCACCCCGACTTGTAAAGCCTTGCAAATCAACGACTTGCGAGGCTTTACTTTTGGCCATTTCTGGCAAGCGCCGGCTCGATTGGCAAGACCACTTTTCAAAAAGCGCGACCAAGTTCGTGTGCCCCTAGACGAACGTCAAGTCACGGACGGTCATCGGTCTAGCGTTCAATTGAGTCGAGTGAGGTTGGTGACAAACTCGCCTCGCTTGGGAGTGGAGGAAGGTTTTCTTCTTGGGCTCCGTTGTTGTCTTCTCTTGTGTCCATGACTGGAACGTCAATGACTTCGCCTGGCAGGTAAGGCGTTTCGAGGCAGCGGATGTCTTTATAGGTCAGCCCTGAGCTCGTTAACAGGTAGCCACCGCCGAGTGCCTGGTAGGCTTTGACGATTGCGGAGAGTTGCTGCTGCTTGGTTTCGATCATATCGACTCGTGCTTCGAGCAGATCACGCTGCGAGAACAACACATCGACGTACTCGGAACGTGCGTTTTGAAACAAGTTCGTCGCGACGTCAACCGACTCCTCCAAGGCCGCAACCTGGCTCTTCTTGAGTTCAACACTCTTGCCATAGTTGTTTGCCTTGCTGACCTGATTCACGACTTCTGTGTAGGCGATTAAGACAGTGCGTTGGTAGTCGTATACCGCTTGGATCTGTCTTGCGTTGGCACTGCGGTACTCTGCTTGAATGGCTTTCTTGTTGATCAGAGGAGCAACAAGCTCGCCGGCCGTGCTGGCAATGAGTGCTCCTGGATCAAACAGGTAACGCGGGTTGAAAGCTTCGTAACCAATGTTGGCCCGGATATCGAAGCTTGGGAAGAACTGAGCTCTTGCCACGAGGACATCAAGACCAGAAGCGGCCAATTCGCGTTCCGCAGCGCGGATGTCGCGTCGGTTTTGCAGCAATTCAGCCGGGATTCCTACGCCGAGCATTCGAGAGTCGAGTTGGATGAATTCCCATGCGCCACGCTGCACCGGTTGGGGATAGCGGCCCAAGAGAAAGTTGATTTTGTTCTCGGCTTCGATGATGTCCTGCTGCACGATCAAGCGTTGGCTTTCGTTCTTGCGAACTTCCGCCACGAAACGCTGGACCGCCAACTCGGTACCTCGAGCCGCCTCCTTCTGTGCTTTGGCAACTTCGATACTCTGTTTCTGAATTTCGATCGTCTGATTGAGATAGACAAGCCGTTGGTCGTACGCGGCCAACTCGTAGTAGTTTTCTGCTATCTCGGCAACCAAGCGAGTCACGTAGTAGTCTCGGACCTCGACTGCTTCGGCGTAACGCTGTGCGGCAGCATCTCGGGCATTGCGAAGTTCTCGCCAGATGTCGACTCGCCAGAACAGATTCGCGGATAGACGCACATTGGGCAAGGGATCGGAGAACTCGCCACCTGTGGGAGTGAAGAGTTGATCCTCGGCGGCACCAAGCGGCGTCCACTTACTGGTTCGTTCAAATCCACCGTCAGCACTGACACTGACAAAGGGGAGATAGGCACCGCGACGAGCCGTGATCTCATTCAGTGCAAGTTGCACCTCTTGGTTCCGAATCTTCAGCTCCTGGTTGGAAGCCAAGCCCTCGGCGATCAACTGCGCCAAGTCTGGATCATTGAAGAAGTCGTACACGCCGACCTGGGCGACATTCACCGAGTTCGACTCGACGCCAAAATCCCCAGGCACGTAAGGATTGGGATCAACGCAGCAATATTCAGGGATCCCACATCCTGCGACCGGCAGCAGTGCAAAACAAGCAAGTAGCGCTGCAACACTCAAACGGTTAAACCCGAGTTGTGCCCCATGCGCGTAAGCGGAGTACGGTCTCATCAGTGAGCCTTTGTGGCATCATGCCAATTCGCATTCTCAAATAGGAAAGTGTGGGGTTCGTGTCAATTGATCTTAGCCGCAGTACGAGCAATCGCAGGCCCGCTGTACCGAGTGTGGATCCTCAAGGAATCGACATGAGTCGTGCATAGATACAACCAACACAGTTCGTATCGGCGGTATATCTAACACAAACCAGATATTCAACTTCCTCTGCACCTAATCACTGCCAAGTTACCCAGCTTTTCACCAGCGATGTGATTCACGTAGGCAGAACAGATCATCGCTGATTCGCAAATTGGTGACAAACGCTTGAATTTGTGCACAAAAAAGCCTCGCTGGCGAGAGAATCTCGGCAGCGAGGCAAGTCTAAAGCGAGCTATTTCGGGATCTCCGTTACAGGCGATCAGAAGCCGTGGTGCTCGGTGTTGTCGGTCCGCTCGAAGATCTCGCTGAGCGGGTCGTCATGCTCATCGCGGATGAGCTTCTTACCGTCCGAAATCTTAGCGAATAGGTAATATAGACCGGGGATCACGAAAACACCGATTAAGGTCCCTAAGAGCATCCCACCCACGGCCGTTGTACCGATGGTTCGATTTCCAATCGCACCCGGCCCCGTCGCACGTACCAAGGGAATCAGACCCGCGATAAACGCGAACGACGTCATCATAATCGGGCGGAAACGCAACTTGCTTCCTTCGATGGCCGCATCTTTGATGCTTAGTCCTTCATGGCGACGCTGTACGGCGAACTCGATAATCAGAATCGCGTTCTTGCCCAACAGGCCGACCAGCATCACCAAGCCAATCTGAGCGTACACATCGTTGGCCAATCCCATTGATTTGAGGAAGAGGAACGAGCCAAAGATCCCGATCGGCAACGAGACAATTACCGCCAGCGGCAGGAGGAAACTCTCGTATTGCCCAACCAGCACCATGTAAACGAACACCACGACGATCAGGAAGATATAAACTGCCGTGTTGCCTGAGTTCGCTTCGTCGTAGGCGAGGCCGCGCCAGTCGATGCCGAAACCATGAGGTAGGGTTTCCGCAGCGACTTCCTTAATCGCCGCGATTGCTTCACCACTACTGTAGCCTGCAGCCGGGGCACCCTGAATTGGGGCAGTCGGATACAAGTTATAGCGGCTGATTTCGTTAAGGCCCTGCTTCTTCTCGATCCGCATGAACGCAGAATATGGGACCATTTCGCCTTCTTCGTTCTTGACGTACATATTGTCCAAGTCTTCCGGATACCGTCGGAACTCGGGGGCGGCTTGGACATAGACCTTGTAGAACTGACCAAAGCGAACAAAACCTTGTTCCCAGGTGCTACCCACGACAATCGAGAGATTGTCTAAGGCGTCGCGGATAGAAACGCCCTTCTGCATGGCCACATCATTGTCGATCACGATCTCATACTGCGGATAGTTGGCAGCGAAGAAGGTGAAGAGCCCTTTCAGTTCCTTGCGTTGCTCCAGCGCCGCCATGAACTTGTCTGTCTCTTCGCCAAGAGCCTGGTAGTCTCCGCTGTTCGTCTTGTCTAACAGGTTCACCGAGAACCCGCCTGCGGCACCGAATCCGGGAACGGCTGGCGGCTCGAAGAACTCCAGTTTGACGTTGGCGATATCGGTGCCTCGCTTTTCAAGTTCCTCGATGATCTGCTTCGAGGTGAGCTCGCGATCCGCCCAAGGCTTCAAGTTGATGATACAGGTACCGGCATTGGATCCACGACCCTCTGTAAGCACTTCGTATCCGGCAATGGACGAAACCGAGACGATCTCGTCCATTTCCTTGCAGATGGCCTGCAGCTCGTGGCACTTCTTGTTGGTGTACTCCAGTGTCGAACCAGGTGGCGTCTGGACAATACCGTAAATCATCCCCTGGTCTTCCAATGGAATAAATCCGGTCGGCAAGACATCGTTCACTACGAGAATACCATAGCTAAAGACACCGATGATCAGCATCGTAAGAATACGACGTGTAACGATTAGGCCGACGATACCAACGTAGACTTTGGTCACTTGTTCGACGGCTCGGTCGAATATGTGAACGAAGATACCAATGGGCCCTCGCTTCTTTTGCTCATCGGGTTCGCTACCAGAGAGAGCAGCACGAAACGAGAACATCGCGAGTACGGCCATGACGCAGCCGATGACGACCATTCGGGTTGGTGTTAGTTCTAACTGCTCCGAGATCACCTCATGCACAATCTCGATGTGCAAGAGCTCGTAGATTCCGTAGCCGGTGGCAAGCCCTAGAACAATCGCTAACAATGCTCGCAGGACAAATGCATAGCGTCCCGCAATCGTCTTGAGTACACGGTTGGTCATGCCAGCCAGGCCACGTTGGCGACCTTTACGATGAATCGGTTTCAGGATCATCGCACACAGCACAGGCGTCAACGTCAGAGCCACCACACCTGACAGAATGATGGACATGGCCATCGTCAGGGCAAACTGGCGATAGAAGACACCTACCGGACCCGTCATGAACGTAACGGGAATGAACACGGCGGTCATGACCAGCGTAATCGCGATGATCGCCCCGCTGATTTCATGCACGACCTCCATGGTCGCCTGGTAGGGCCCCAGGTGTTTAGCGTGCATTTTCTCATGCACCGCTTCCACCACCACGATCGCATCGTCCACCACAACACCAATGGCAAGCACCAAGGCGAACAGTGTGATCAGGTTGATCGACATGCCGAACATCATCATGAAGAAGAACGTTCCGATCAGCGAAACCGGGACTGCCAAGGTAGGAATCAGCGTGCTGCGGAAGTCTCCTAGGAAGAGGAACACGACCAACGACACAAGGATGAATGCTTCAAACAGGGTATGCAGAACCTTTTCAATCGATGCGTCGAGAAAGTGCGACACGTCGTAGGTCACTGCATAGTCCATCCCTGGGGGAAACGACTCCTTTTTGATCTCTTCGATCTTGTCCTTCACTTGTTCAATCACATCCGCGGCGTTCGAGCCAGGCGTTTGTTTGAGCACGATAGCCGCCGACGGTAAACCATCGATATCGGAGTAAAGATCGTAGAACGAGGAGCCCAGCCACACATGAGCAACGTCACCCAGGCGAAGGATTTCCCCCTCCTCGGTCGAACGAAGGATAATCTTTTCATACTCTTCCTCCGTTTTGTAACGTCCCACCCAAGTCAGAACATACTCGAGCGTTTGCGAGGTCTGCCCTGTTGCCTGCCCCAGACGCCCCGGTGAACCAATCATCGATTGCTCGTCCAGAGCTTTCATGACGTCTTCGGCATCGACGTTGTAAGCCCGCATTCGGTCGAGATCCAATTCGATACGCATCGCGTAGGATCGGTTACCAAGAATGGAGGCCTGCCCCACACCGGGAATACGCTTGATCTCGTTAAGCACGTTGACCGTGGCATAGTTGTAGAGGAAGTTTTGGTCGAGATTGGGGTCGTTACTGTAGACGTTCACGTACATCAACATGCTCGGCATGTTTTGCATGACGATAACGCCTTCACGTTGAACAATTGGCGGAAGCTGGTTCATCACCATGTTGACGCGATTGTTCACGTTCATCACCGCGACGTTGGGATCGGTTCCCGGCTCGAAGACAATCTGGATCGTCCCTTCACCGGCACTGGTAGCGTCGCCCATCATGTAGCGCATGTTGGGCACGCCGTTGATGGATTGTTCCAAAATCACCATCGTCGAATCGATCAAGATCTTGGCGCTTGCCCCCGGGTAGGAGACCGACACTCGCACACTCGGCGGAGCCACCGACGGAAACTGTGAAATTGGAAGTGAGAAGATCGCCAAACCGCCCATAAACAAGATGAGCAGTGAGATCACGATGGCCAATGCTGGCCGATGTAAGAACTTAGTAAACATTATGAGGGTCTCCTTATTCGGCGTGGTATTTCAAGTTGCCAAGCACTTCTTCCGGTGACCGGAATTCGTACTCGATGTGGTCACCGTCACGCACCTGTCGGATGCCCTCGAGAATGATCTTATCTCCTTCTTTGAGTCCCTCTTTAATGACGAAGATATCGTCTTGTTCACTTTGAATTTCGATATCCCGTTGACGAACGATATTGTCTTGGTCGACCACGTAGGCGTAGCGTTTGGCCAAGATCTCGTACGTTGCCCGCTGCGGAATAACAACCACGTCCTTCAGCGTGCGATGGATAAGCACGGTACCGGTCTGGCCGTTACGAAGCAGACCGGTCGGATTTGGGAAGTCAGCTCGGAAAGCAATGTTGCCGGTCGTGTTGTCGAAGTCCGCTTCGATCGCACCAATCTTGCCAGGCTGATCGAAGATCTCTCCGTTGGCGAGTTTCAACTCGACTTGCAGGTGCACTTCGCCGTTGCCGGCCGCCTTATCCAGGTCAAGTTGTCGTTTGTATTCCAGGTAGCGAGCTTCCGGCACATTGAAGTACACCCACATCACGCCGTTATCGGAAAACGTCGTCAGGACCTCACCTTCTTCGACCAGGCTTCCTAGCTGAACCAACTGTCGGTCCACGATGCCATCAAAAGGAGCCTTAACGTTGGTGAAATTCAACTCGGCTTCAGCGAGCGCCACCTTGGCTTTCACCTTGGCAAGTTCTGCCTGTTTGATGGCCAATTCCGGCTGCGAGATGATGTTTTTGTCCAACAGGTTTTGAGCGTTTTTCAGCTCAATTTCCATTCGGTTTGCCTCGGCGATTTCCGAATCCAAACGGGCCTGGTAAAGCGTCGGGACGATCTTAAACATCAGGTCCCCTTTCTTGACCATCTCGCCTTCATTGATCCGAACTTCTTCCAGGTAACCACCTTCAAGTGCGCGAACTTCAATATGTTTGCAGGAATGGATCTGGCTGACGTATCTCTGTGTGCTGATCACATCCTTCCTGACAGGAGTGGTGACCACAATCTTATGCACAGCGTGGTGCCCACCTTCGTGAGAGTCACCATGAGCATCGCCGTGTGAGTCTTCATGTGGCTCGGAGTGTGCCGTTTCGTGATGCTCTTCGTGCGATTCTGCCATCGATTCGCAACCAGTGATCACGAGCGAAAACAACATCAGCAATAGGGCCGCGGTTGTTGTAGATTTCATAGAACTATCTGATACCTCGAAATTGAGAGAATGATCGGGACCCTGTTGGCCGGATGTGGGGGGGGCGAATGGTCGCTGGGGGATTCTCAGTCTTTCCCAAGCAGTCCTATGGCGGGGCCACGCATGTGCTGCGCGCAGATGACATGACATCAGAGCACTAGCAGCACAATCGTCGCGAAGCTACTGGGACTGGGGGGGCAATGAGGGGGCTTGAGAAAGCGTTGGCCTCGTCAGACTGCTGGTCTTTAGCAGTAAGGGAGACCGAATTAAATCACTGACGCACTAGGCGACAGGGGGCCCTCGAAGGAGAAATCTTGCTGCAGGACGATTCGTAAAAGATGGGGAGGGTTGAATGTCGAGCGGAGCGGCTGGAACCTCGATGTAAGGCATCAACAGATCCGGAGTCGTCGCCAGAAAGGCGATTTCTGCCATGACTTCACTCTCGCATTCTGACAACTCGGCACATTCCGAATCGGTCGAGTGCGGGTGGCTAGGCTTGCCATTGGGAAAATGATGGACCTGAGAAAGGCCACCAATCATCAACACCGCGTAAAGAACAACCAGCCAGACTCGCCATAAAGAGCACTGTCCAGTTGCGTGACTTTCAGAGGTTTTCGCAATGGACACAGAACCCCACAAATCGGATATTGCCGACTTTCGAGGTGTTCCAATCTGTGAACCAAAACCAATCACGAAAGACTCGCTGATGTAGCAAAGAGCTGTATTTGAATCGTCGAATCGACCCGAAACACTTAGGAAATAGTAGTTTCCACTCCTATTTATTGCAAGTCAGGCCAAATCTCTGGCTATTGTTACGGATTTCCCCCTTAACGGCCATGTGCATGCCCGCAATCCTACGAGAAAAAGCCTGAACAGGCCAGCAACGGGTTGTGCAGTAGAAGATGGGAAAGTTGAAAGTATTCACCCGAGATGATGATTGTTCTCCGCAAGACAAAGTGGACTGGTAGTTTCTCCGGCAGATGATATCAGGCGGAACGCCCCGATTGGTTTCGAGACATCTTTCAGCTCTAAGAGCAGTTGGTGTCCATGCCAAAAAAAGGGTGTGCTGGGTGTTCCCGGTGAAACAAATTCACCACATTGGCTCTGGTAGATATTGCGTAAACTCGAGCCATCAAATGACATGTTGAGCCACTTAGGTTTTAGAAAACTTTCGCCCCAGATTTGTCCCCGGGTGTATCTCCGAAAGTCTCTTATTAGCTTCGAAAAGGCATCTCCAAATTCAACACCTAAGTCATTTCCAAATTACAACTTATATCACCACAAATCCCCCATACCCAGCCTCGAAATCATTCGCTACGCAGAGGTCGCACGTTCAAATCGTGTCACCCCGACTATCTTTCGAAACAAGCCCTTTGACCAACAGGTCGAAGGGCTTTCTCATTGTGGGGACGAGACTTACGTCATCGAGCGTCCAGTTCAAACAGATGATTTCGAGCAGACGACGTTTGGCATCGTAATCTGCCGTAAGCCACTTCTCTCTCAGGCTTTGTGAAAGTTCAAACGCTTTGACCGCAATATCGATGATTTCGTGCCGTCCTCGATCGGCAACGTCGATTTCGAGTTTCAACTCTTCTTCACGGTCCCGCAGTTCTTGGCTCTTCGAAGCGAAGGTATCCGCATCGATCTCTTCAAGCATCCGCAGGTTCAGCAGACGGTTCTGCTGATCCCGTACCTGCACCAGATCCTCTTGAAGTTGCTTGGCCTTTCTTGCTGAAGCTCGCTCGTCCCAGTTCGTGGCCTGCCGAAGTTCTTCACGAATGAGTTCACGGAAGTCGTCATCTTCAACTCGAAGCGAATCGAAGATCACAAGCATCTGCGCATCGAGTTCCTTCTCGGTAAGTCGGATGCGAGGGTGGTCGCCCTTGTGATACTGGGAGCAGCGATAGTACATGTACTCTCGCTCCCCGCTCTTGGTCATCTTTGTCTTCCGCTCACCCGTGATCGGCGAACCACAGTGCCCACACTTGATCAGGTCGCTGGCGTAGGTCATCTGGTGCTGCTTGTAAACCTTGTGGCCCAGGAGTGCCTGCACACGATTCCAGAGCCGCCTCTCTATGATCGGCGTATGGGTGCCGGGATACCATCGGCCTCGGAACTTGATGTCACCGATGTAGGATCGGTCGTTCAGAATCGTGTAGAGCTTGCTCCGTCCAAATCGGGGCACGGATGGGAGCCACTCGATGCCTTCATTCCGAAGCGTTTCGACCAACATGTCCAGCGTGTGGTTGTGGTAACCGTACAATTCAAAGATGCGCCGAATCTTGACGGCGTTCTCTGGGTGAAGTTCGACGATGCTGCGGCCATCGATACGCACGTTGCGATAACCGTACGGCGGTCTCGTTGGAAAGAGGCCACTGGCAACCCGACGTTCGAGCCCTTCCTTCACATCAAGAGATTGCTGCTCCGTGTAGAAACTCGCCATACTCGCCAACATCCGACGCTGCATTCGGCCTGCTGGCGTGTTCTCTGTCGGCTGAGCTACCGAGATGAATCGTACGCCAAACTCTGACTCCAGTCGCTCCAGTTCGACGTAGTCAAAGAGATTTCGAGCGGCACGGTCCACTTTGTAGAACAACAGCCCATCGAGTCTCTGAGCGTTCTTTTTGGCGAACGCCATCAGTTCCTTGAATGCGGTGCGTTCATCGAACTTGGAGGCCGTCTCAGCGATTCGGAAGAGCCGGATGATCTCGCCGTTGTTTCGATCGGCGTACTGAAGCAAGGCATCGACCTGGACATCAAGCGAGAACCCCTCACGCTCTTGTTCTCTGCTGCTAACCCGAGCCAGCGCCACATATCGCTTCTTTGAATCCATCTTCAAGCCATCCCTAACGAAAAAAGACTTCGCCAATCGACGAAGTCCATTTTCTCTCTGGAATGGTTATCTGCAACGACAAAGCACTATTCCGTGAGAAATAGTTCTAACGGTGTCCTGTACCTTGGCACCAGCCGTGTTCCGTGAAGAACGAAGCCGTCAAAAAGGAGTTCGAGGACTCGCCGCTTGAAGGTGAAGTCACTGTCGTTCCAGAGTTGTCCCAGCTTCCCGAAGACTCGATGAGCACGCAGGCTCTGTTCCAAGGGCTCACGTTGTTGAGCTTCAAACTCGCTGATCGCCTCTCGAAGTAACTTCACTCGTTTTTCAATCTCCGACTTCTTCGCCACGAAGTCATCTTTAGAGATCTCTCCCTCAATGCGAAGGTTCAGTAACTGTTCCTGTTGAGTGCCAGCCAGTGACATCTGGCGTTTCAGTTCCTTCATCCGAGCATTGACCTCCGTCGTCTCGACCTCCGCTTTTGCCTCGGCGATTTTACGCACCCATTGGGGGACAGCAATTTCAAACCATGAATGCAGGCGTGCGAGTATCAGCCCTACCTGGAAGTCAAGCTGCTCTTCCCGAACACGAACCCTTGGGTGTCCCGGTCGTGTGTAGCGAGCGCAGCGATAATAGGCGTAACGAGCCTCGCCGGATCGAGTCTGCTTCGTTTTGATTTCACCGCTGATGGGACGATCACAATAGCCGCACTTGATGAGATTCCCGGCGTAGGTCATGGAATGCGAGCGATAGCTCTTCCGGCCGAGCAAGACTTGTGCTCTTGCCCAAGTTTCGCAATCCACAAGTGACTCATGCGTGCCTGGGTGCCACTTCCCTCGGAATTTCACCTCACCAATGTAGGAGCGATCGGCGAGAATCGAGTACACCTTGGAAACGCTGAACTTCGGCTTGGATGTAATCCAGACGACTCCCTCATCTTCAAGTCGCTCTGGAATGTCTTCGCCAGACACGTAATCGAACGCATACAATTCAAAGATGCGTTGGACTTTCGCAGCATTCTCCCAGTCGGTTTCGATCAGGCCACGGCCCTGTTCTCGCACATTACGATAGCCGAAGGGCGCTCTGCTCACGAACAATCCGCTCTCGACACGACGTGCCAAACCCTCACGAACATCAAGCGACTGCTGTTCGGTGTAAAAGGCCGCCATGTTGGCTAAAGTACGTCGCATCATCCGCCCAGAAGGAGTGTTGTCCGTAGCTTGGGTCACCGAGATGAATGAAATGTCGTAATCGCTTTCGAGTTCCTCCAACGCAATGAAGTCTTTGAGGTTTCTGGCCGCTCGGTCCACTTTGTAGAAAAGGACAGCGTCGATCAGATCGGCATGCTTCTTGGCGTAAGCAAGCAATTCCCCGAATACTTTACGTTCATCGCTCTTCGTAGCAGTTTCTGCGATGCGAAACATGCGGATAATTTCACCGTTGTTTTGTTCTGCATATCGCTGCAATCCATCGATCTGGATGTCGAGCGAGAATCCTTCACGCTCTTGCTCTCGACTGCTGACCCGTGCCAGCGCTAAATACCGCTTCATGATAAATCTCCTTGCCTTGCCTTGAGTTGTTGTTGAGTGCCTGCTCCATCGGTAAGTCAAGCAGTTCACCCACGTTGATTAGAATTGCGGCGGCAGTTTCGGAATCAACTTCCTGCTCCGAATACGGCTGCCACGTTTCGATCGTGTTTCGGATAAGTTCGTCTGTGATCCAATCCGATGTTCCTGGCGGTATCGAAACCTGATCCAGGACGGTCGCTTGGTTCTGTTTTGCGTCCAAATCAACCGTCGAGAATCGGAAGCACCGTGAGAAGTGCATCTGCATCTCTTCCGAGGCGTCAAATAATTCCGCCCCCACCGGTTTAGTTCGACGAGAGATCTCCCTTTTTCGTCTTTTCATCTTCCATCCTTTCGTAATCACCCTTTGCGGACGAATCGCCAACTATGCCGTTTTCGATTGTTCGATCGATGACGTTATCGCCTCGTAGTAGACATTGATGAAGTCCTTGAAGTGATCCGCCTTGTCGGATGCCAAAATCTGTTGCACCTTCTCTTCATCGCTCACGACATCGGATGAGGGATGAAAAGCAATAGCGTCATCGGACACGCTTCGCTCCCGGCAATGCCAACGAAGCGTTCGCAGAAGTTGCTGGTCGATCGCACGCAGAGCTTGTTCGAGTTCTGACCAAATTGAGAACAAGTTCTTTTCGAATTTGTCCCAGAACGCTTCTCCAGAATCCGATTCGACCAGCCAGCAGACCAGATGTGGACGCCAGAGATCGTCCAGTTCGGGAACGGCGAAGAAAGTTGTCACCTTTTGGAGGTCCGCCAGGTTGCGTTCGTCACTCCGAACCAGCCCTGTAGACACCATGCGACGTAGCCACTTGTAAGGCACCCCGATCGTCTCGGCGGACTCTTTTCTGTTCATCCGTGCAACTTCGAGCAACTGATTCAGGTTCTGCATGAAGGTCTGACGCCGACTGTCAGGCTCGCTTGTCATCTGGCTCATTTGACTGTCCTTTCCGCCCTTACATGGATCACTCAATAACTGCGGTCACAATATGGGCAAAAGCCACTTTTGTCAATGATAATGGTTGACAAATTTGACAACTGCCGCAATTATGTGCTGAGAAGTCGGGGCAGAATCTGCTTTTGCCCCTGTTTTCATCCATAGAAGAGGGTTTAGGAAAAATGGCTCAGTCCACGGCAATCCAGTGGTGCGATAGCACGGTGAATCCTGTCATGGGTTGCGCTGGTTGCGAACTCTGGACAAAAAGCCGAAAGACCTGTTACGCCGGGGCACTGCACAAGCGGCTCAGCAAGAATCCTGGCTTCTCACCAGAATTCTTGAGGCCAAAGCTTTTCCCTGGCCGGTTGAAGAAAGCCGCTGCCTGGAGTGACCTAACTGGTAGAGAGCGTGCGACGAAACCTTGGCTCAATGGCCTTCCTCGACTCATCTTTGTGTCCGACATGGGAGATGCACTTAGCGAGACCGGTGCGATCAATGAACAGAATGAGCCGCTTCCTGGCGGCGAAGTCCCATTCGAATTTCTGAAGTCGGAGATAGTAGACGCTGCGTTATCCGATAAGGGTCAGCGGCATAGATGGTTGTGGCTTACGAAACGGCCGAATCGACTTGCGTCGTTCTCCAACTGGCTTCAGGAAGAACACGATCTTCAACTTCCTGAGAACATCTGGATCGGCACTTCGGTGACCTCCAAAGCCACGTTGAGCCGGGTAGCGGATCTTGTCGAAGTGGGGCACGAAGAAACCACACGGTTCTTGAGTGTCGAGCCGCTTTGGGAGGAAGTCAGCCTTGCCGAGCAACTCGACATGATCGCTTGGGTCATCGTCGGCGGCGAATCAGAGCAGGGATGTGATCCGAAATCCTTTCAATGCGATTGGGCCAGACGGCTACGTGACGAGTGTGCGACGGCTGGTGTTCCGTTCTTTCTCAAGCAACTTGGTGCGAGCCCCGTCGAGGAAGGAACTCCGCTCAAATTGAAAGATTCCCACGGAGGCGAATGGAACGAGTGGCCCAGCGACCTGCACCTGCGTCAGACTCCTTTCTCTGAATACGACGAAGAAGTTGATGTCGAGATCATCTATCAACCGCCACCATCCACCACGCTACGCAAAGAGTCTTACATTCTTGCCTCTGACATCGACGTTCGCCCGGTTGAATGGCTGTGGCACCACCGGATTCCACTTGGCGAATTGACGATGGTCGATGGTGATCCCGCCACCAACAAGAGCAGCATGCTGATCGATCTGGCGGCAAGAGTCTCCAACGGTCAAGAGATGCCTGATGGAACTCCCGGCATCGATGGCGGGGTGCTACTGCTTTTGGCTGAGGAGAGCATCCGTAAGACCGTGCCCCTGCGGCTCGAAGCCGCAGGGGCGGACCTGAAAAGGACTGCCGTGATGCGGCCTAGCCTTTCGCTTCCTGATGCCATCAGTCTTTTACAGGACGCTGCCCACGAAATAGGAGCGAGGCTCGTCATCATCGATCCGGTGATGGCATTTCTCACCAGCAACGCCAACCGGGAGCAGCCCATCCGCCAAGCCATGACGGAACTGAAGGAATTCGCCGAGCGATCGAACGTCGCCATCATCATGGTCAGGCACTTGAACAAGGGCGGCGGCAAACAATCGTTATACCGGGGCGTAGGCAGCATCGGATTGATCGCCGCAACTCGTTCAGGCTTCCTTGTAGGGCACGCACCAGACGATCCTGACATGAGGGTGATGTGCCACACGAAGAGCAACCTGGGACCGCTTGCGCCCAGCCTCCTCTTCGAGCCGATTCCCGCCGACAACGGCTCGGTTCGGGTCGAATGGCGAGGACTCTCGGATTACACCGCCGAAGATGTTCTGAAGTCAACGAAGAACGGCAACAATAGACTCGAAGAAGCCAAGGAATACTTGCTCGAAGTCTTAGCCGAAGGGCCGGTCGAGCAGCAAAAGATCAAGTCACTTGCATCGGAATCTGGATTGGCTTGGAGGACAGTCGAGCGAGCCAAAGAGTTCCTTGGCGTCAGATCTTCCCGCAACGGCTGGGGGCCTGGCAGCCACTGTGTGTGGCAGTTTGATCAAGAAGGGCCAGAGGCGAGCGACACATAGAGCGCCAAACAGTGTGTTTGGCGTTCTATGAAGATTCAACTCGTAGCCGCAGCACTCGTTGGTGAGGAGCGACGGTTCATCGGTTGCGATGTTGATGCCGACATGGTGAAGATCGCTAGGCACCGAGTAGTGACGGAAAGTGAAGGTGTTTCAACCGACTTTTCTGTCGAGGCTCCCGCATAGAACGCCAACACGAAGCGTGGCGTTCTATGCGTACTGCGTTTTCCGCTTGGTCTAATTTTTTTCAGAAATTCTGAAAAAGGGTGAGGGAATTGAAATCGAGCGCACTTACCTAGTGAAGTGACCACGGAGAACAACATGCACATCACGGTAAAAACACCAAAAGAACTTCGACACGAAAGTGGGCTGTTCACGGTCGTGGAAGTAGCCCGCAAGCTTGGCGTGAATCGAGAAGTCATCGACTATCACGTCAAACACGATCGGTGCGTAGCACCGACCGTGCAAATCAACGAACTGCCCCGCAGGTATTACACCACCGACGATGTACTGTCGCTGGCGAAATACTTCGCCGGGCTGCACAAGAACGAGCAACAGCCGACCACGGCTGGGAAATGGACAGAGAATGAAAACGAACGTGACTGAATTACCGCAGACAGCGAAGAAGACGTACCGAGTGACACAATATGTCACACTTGAAATGGAAGTGGATATTGAAGCTACATCGGCAGAGAATGCCAAGAATATGGCGTATGAATGGTCGCCCACTACGTGGGAAGACGATTGCGACCAGAACGCTTACTGGGACGAGAACGAAGAACTTCGATGTGAGAAGTTCACGATGTACTGGGAAATCACGGATATCAAGGATAAGGAGTCCACGAACGTGATCGAATTGGATAACGAGTGATCCGGCACGTCATGAGCCCGCCCTCGTCGGGCGGGCTCATATTGTCCGATGTTGTTCCTGATTCTGCCTAGAAATGCGAACAACACATCAAGGCCGCTTGAAGCGGTAACTGGGCATTGGCAATGGGGCCGTGCCACTATTCATAGGTAAGTAAGTAATGGAGATTTTGAACGGAAAAAAGCGAGAAGACAACAGGTTGGAGCAATGCGACTCTTCCTCGCTAAACGGAACATCGACTCAAACGCCAAATGATTCAATCAGGATTCCCGAACTCACACCGGAAGAGATTAGAGTCCTCGACGGATTGCAAAACCCAGATAGCGAATGGAACACGGAGTTCCATTGGGGCGAAGAGTTTCAAAGACATGTTCTTTCTTCCATGCTTCACGACGAAGTCGTTATGGACCAAGCAGCCACTGTCGTGAAGAGCGGATACTTTACGAATGAAGTTCACCAACTCGTCTATAGCATCGCCGCTGAGTATTGGACCAAGTACGAGTCGCTCGCCGACAAATGGTGGATCGCTCAGGAGATCGAAGAGCAGACCAGCAGCAAGACTGAAAAACTGCGGAACCATTTCCATGTTGAGTTCAATGCGGTCCATCACTATTACAAGCCAGGCGTGGAAAGCAGAGCAGCCATCTTGGCGAAGCTGATTGATTTTGCGAAGGTCCAGGCCACCAAGGCGGCTTTCTCGACTCATCTTACTGCAATGAAAGAGGGCAAGTTTGCGTTCGCCGACACGATCAAGAAGTTGGAGTCAGTACAACAGTTGGGTTCGGCCACGGACACAGAATGCTTTGATCTGGTCGAGTATCGTGACTTCGCTGAATCGATCAAGCGAGCATATTTGGTCGATGAATGGTTGTTAGCAGGCAGTCTTACGGTGTTTGCTGGACAGCAAAAACTTGGGAAATCGACACTCATGTTTGCTCTCGTTGGCGCACTGCTGGGGGGAGATCACTGGCTGGACAAGTTCGAGGTCACGCAGTCGCCAGTGCTCTACCTCGATTTCGAGAACCCAGCGGATTACGTCTGGGAGAACCTGGTCGAATATCTCCCAGCCAATCGACTGGAGGAAATCGGGCATCTCTTCAAAGCTCCCAAGTCGATGCCATCAGCCCTAACTTCAGAATGGCTGAAGAAGATCACCGAAAAGTACCGGCTCGCAGAACAAACGGGACTTCTGATTGTCGATTCAGGCCGGGCCGCATTCAATGGGCTGTTTTCGGATGTCCCTAACTGGGAGAACTCGCAAGGGCCAGTTCGCTCGGCTCTGGAGCCGCTCCAGAAGTTCGCTCGGGAGACCGGTTGGGCAGTTGTTGTTATTCACCATGACAATAAGAGCGGCGGATTCTCGGGGTCGTCAGATTGGGAAGCAGTCCCAGACTACATTTGGCGACTTGAAAGATCCAAAGAAGGACGCAAGCTCAAGATGAGGGGTCGCCTAAAGGTGGTCCCCGCAACGCAAGTTATCAAGAAGACGGGGGATCGGATCGAATTTGCCGGATCAGCATCGGACCTAGCTGCTGAAGAGGATGAGGTACGAAAGGCAGTCGGCGACGATTCGATTCTCGGACTACTTCCAGTTGTAAAACGAAGCGAGGTAACAATCGAAAACGGAATGACCGTCAAGCAATTGGCCGAGTTGAGCGGAAAGCCCGACTCCTCCATTCGACGTCATTTGAACCGACTGCTTGAGGTAGACCCAGAATCTGGCCGTCGAGTGAGTATCAAACAATTGGAGTCCACGACCGGTCGTCCTCCGAAAGTCTACTTTCGAGAGCCCATGCTTGCGGTGTGACTTTCCACCAAGCAAGAGTTTCCGCCACCGTGTGACGAAAACTCTAAACCCCTTGTTTTCAAGGGTATGAGGTCAATTCCGACCTTTTTGTCACTACCCCCCAACCCTTTAGGGTTGGGGGTGTGAAAAAAACGAGGAGACCCGAAAACAAAACCATTCAGAATTCGGACGTCGAGAAGGGATCAAATCTGACGTCAGAAAGGAACAATTGAAATCGATCAAAATCTATGAACTCTATGACTGGTTCGGTCAAATCCAGTCTGGGCAAACGAATTACAAACACGATGCCAAAGTTTTGCATGTCGCTGCAAAAAGTATCAAGCAGGCATACTACCTCGCCGGAAATGACGTGTGGTTCGGCTCCAATGAAGATGGGACCGGGATTGTCGAAAAACGAGTTGATCCAGACTGCATGGAACCCTGGCTCTTCTTCGACAAGTCCCGCCAGAAGTTCGCTCAATTCGAGCACGGAGACGCATGCAGACGAAGACTGGCTCGGCTGATGGCTGAGAATGACGCCACCGGTACTTGTTGCTAACCATGAAAGAGTGATTATCGGCTCGGCTAATAACCCTCTGCCATTCCGGTCAATCTTCACAGGCGAAGCCGCCGCCCGAAGGGGCGGCGGCTATTGCATGCATGAACAAACAATAACCGCTTCACCCCTACCTCATCACCAACGGTCAACTTGAATGTGGTCCCAGATACTGTGGCGCTGGTCGCTACATCTCTGGCGGCCTTGCCGCTGATTGTTGGCCGCACCCTTCCCACGCTCCGAGATGACAAAGTCACTTCCAGGTTCAAGCCATAATCTTGAGTTGAAGAAGACGCTGTCATCCCTCAGCAATCACCCGAGGACGCCTTTAGGCGAGATTTGGACCTGGTGACGGCTACGTTGGGGCCGATTCGGTTTGAGGGGGTAATGGGTCGGCGGGCAGCCGGGGCTGTGTTGACGAGTTCCGCATCACCAGACAACATTGTCTTCGGTCCAGCCGTCGCCATCGAAGCTCGAAAAGATTGCGGCGTCAAGCAAGCACGGAAAGATGCCACACGCCGACGCAAGCTGCTGAAATCCATCTGAGACGAAAGCGTAATAGTGCTGGTCCTGCAATGGCCCCGCTGTCAGCTTTACCGGGAAGCCTTGTTCGTTCAGCCACTTCGTGATTCGGCTGTCGATGGGAATTTCGTAGCGAGATAAGCCCAACATCTGAAGGAGGTTTCTTGACTGCTTTGGTCCAAACCCATGATAGACGTCGTCGATGAAATCTGCGGTCTGCCTCTCGACTGCTGCTTCAACTCCAATTCGAAGCGCATCGAGCTTCTCAAGAGTGCTTTCCCAAGTGTGGCTTTGAATCTTCACCATGTTCTTTGCCATCTCCTTGCCGATGATCGTAGAGCGACGGATTCCACCAAAGTCCGCCATCACGCCACGGGCGAAGTCAGCAAGAGACTCCTCCTCCACACAGATCTCCCACCGTAGTGGAAATGGACGAGTCATAAATCGAGAGATTGGGCTATCGGGACCAGATCGCTGCTGAGTAGTCAGCAGACACGCCACCATCCTTTCCCAGAAATCTTCCTTTGTGACCGGTGGCTTATTGTCGGCAAGGTTGACCGCTTCCCGTTGCTGAACAAAAGGGTTATCTCGGTGCTTCTCGAAGAATGACTGGACCTTTTCGATATCGGCGGGCTCAAAATGCCAAGTGATCTTCATTGCTCACCCGCCGCTTGCCCAAAGTCACTTCATCCTGGCCGAAAGTTTTGAACGCCTGACTCAAAGGTGGAATCTCCACGTTTCCTCTGACCACGCTGCTCTTCTCGTCAGCATGCCGGTTACAGCACCAGTGGCTCTGTACCTTCTGGGGTGAAGGGAGCCAATTCATGAAAGACGTAAACGACGTATCACCAAGTTCGCTGAAGCACATCATCGGTCAGCGCAATGTTGTCCGATCGGTCGAGGTTGCATTGGACTACGCCTTCAACGAAGGCGTAGCTTTTCCGTCTGCTATGCTTCTCGGCCCACCGGGCACCGGAAAATCCGCAACAGCCCATGTAATCCAAAGCGAGATGGCGGTATCCAAATTTCAGGAAGTATTGGGGCAAACCGTCACCAACACAGCAGACGTCAACGCCTTACTGCTGGCGGCGAAGGATAAGTCGGTCGTCCACATTGACGAAGTCCACGAACTCAGCCCTCATCTCCAGACCACCTTGTACCTCGCTCTGGATAAGAAAACGGTGTACGTGGGCGGGAACGGCCGTGCCCCGCAGGCGATTCCAATCGCCGACTTCACCTTGCTGATCTCAACAACCGACGAATTCAAGATTTTGCAGCCGCTACGAGACAGGATGCGGCTCGCTCTTCGATTCGAGCATTTGGGGAACGACGAGCTTTGCCAAGTTATCTTCCAGCGTAGCAAGGCTTTGGGGTGGGATGTGCATGAAGCCGCTCTTCCGCTGATTGCTCAACGATCTAAGGGCACGCCGAGACTCGCCTTGCGATTGCTTCAGTCTTGCAGGCGAGTAGCAGTTGCCAAAGGTTTCAAGACAATCGACTCACGGCATCTTGCAGCAGCCTGCGAGTTAGATGGAATTGACGAGCTTGGCCTGGACGCTGCCGAGCAAAGGTACTTGGAAATCTTGTCTGAAGGACCGACTCGACTGAATGTGATCGCCTCACGGCTTGGACTGCCAACCAGGACAGTAAGCGAGGTGACTGAGTCCTTCTTGATCCGAGCCGAATTGATCGGCAAGGACAAAAACGGCATGCGAGAGTTGATGCCGAAAGGGCGTGATCATGTCCTCGCAAGCCGTAAAGACACGGTCTAACTGTTGTCTAGCCGTTGCGTTGTTTCTGTCCTGTTCTTTTCCACGTTGCAACCATGAACGAATACCAATCATCGATACCCTCGGCTGTGACGGCCACCAAGATGGCCGAGATGTGCGGGCTGTCCCGATCCCGGTTCTATAGCCTGATCGGCAAGGGAGTTTTCCCACCACCGGTCCCGAACGGTGTCAACAATCGTCCAATTTATGACCAGAAACTGATCAGGAAATGTCTTGAGATTCGCTGTACCGGCGTCAGTCTCGACGGCAGTCTCGTCACCTTCAATGCCAAGCGGACGGGGCGAATGAAGCCGACAGCCAAGCAACCGACCACCAAGGCCAGTAGTCACGCCGATCTCGTTGCTGGCCTCAAGTCGCTCGGACTAACCGGCGTTACCGAGAGCCAAACGACCACGGTAGTCGAAGAACTCTTTCCCGATGGCGTCGATGGCATCGCTCCCGGTGAAGTTATCCGGCGAGTCTTCCTTGCGATCAAGCAGCGGGAGTAGCCGTGCCAACTGTGTACTTTGATGTCCTCGGCTGGAATCGACGAAAAACAACGATTTACGTCACGAAAACGAGCCGATTTCCTTGTCCCTTTACGTGTGTACTTCTAGGTAAGCGCCCATGACGATCGGAATCTATCTTCGGGTCTCCAGCACCGGCCAGGACACCAAGAGCCAAGAGCCCGATCTACGGACGTGGGTGAAAGCCCAGGGCTGTGAAGTGAAGTGGTATCGTGACAAATTCACAGGAACCACGATGGACCGGCCTGGGTTGGAGAAGCTCCTTGCCGATGCTCGTCAAGGTAAAGTTACCAAGGTTGTCGTCTGGCGACTTGATCGGTTGGGACGAACCGCCAAGGGCCTGCTTACTTTGCTTGATGAGTTCCAGCAATTGGGCATTGGCTTTGTATCCCTTCGAGAAGGATTCGACCTCGGCACGCCTGCCGGTCGGCTGATGGCGGGCGTGCTTGCCAGCGTGGCGGCCTACGAGACCGAGGTTCGCAAAGAGCGGCAACTGGCGGGAATTGCCCGTGCAAAGGAAGAGGGGAAGCAGTGGGGAGGTCGAAAGCCTGGCACTCGCATCCGCCTGACCAAAGAAAAGGAGAAGCTGATTCAGCAGCTTTTCGGAGAAGGCGTGTCCAAGTCGGCGATCGCAAGGATGGTTGGGCTGTCGAGGAAGACGGTGATTCGGGTGCTGCAAACGACGCCAGCGAGAGATTAGCTATCAACTACTTCCCAGTCCAACGGATCGAGTATCGCCTGTCTTGCACCGGCTTCAGGTAGTCCAGCCGCCGATTGCTGATTGTGATGAAGGACTTCGGCCCGAACAAAGTGACTGCCTTCAGGCACCTCGGTATCAAATGTAGTTGGCTCCCATACGCCAACGGTAATCAAAGCACGTTGCCCATTCACTTCTCCGATAAATGCTCCAGTAATCGAATCTTTATCCGGTTGGCCGAGCAATTGCTTTGCTTCTTCATGTGAAATGTTGGCCCTGAGCATCCTAACTCTCCTCGATATGTTCAAGTTCCTTACGACTCTACATATTCTAGCAACTTGCTGTGCAAAACTCCGAGCAACGATTCGCTGAGCACGAATCCATGAACTCCCGAACGCCAGCCCCCCAACGTACACCGCCACTGGCCGTATCAACCAACGCAGGCCCGACTCCCATCTCCTCTCCAGTCGCACCGTACCTTGCAAGAGCGAAGGCCGCCGACCGTCGGCAGGTCATTCGCAACTCTTGTCGGGAGAGACACACAATGTCAGCCGAAATCAGTTTCATCGATGGCAAAGCCGAAGCGGCATTCGCACTCAAGTCCTGCTGGTGGGATGTCGCCGGGGACTACGTCCTGGACCACGTCCCCAATAGCGAGGAGATGATCCAAGCGGCGCACCTCGACTGGGACGTCGAGCTTCAGCCCATCTACGATCACGACGGTCGGCATATCCCTGGCCACTCCACGACGATCCGAAGTGACACCGGGTTGCATCTTGGCGTGATGAGCGACAGCTATCGGGTTGTGCAGAACAGGGATGCCTTTCGCTTCCTGGACAACCTGCTCAAGGACGGCATCATGAAGTACGAAAGTGCCGGTGCTCTTCGTGGCGGTCGCACGGTGTGGGTGCTCGCTAGGATGCCGAGTGTGGACACGGTCGCCGAAGGCGATGAACTCCAGCGGTATATCCTGTGGCTCAACAGCCACGACGCAACAGGGGCCTTGTTCGCCATCCCAACCAGCGTGAGGGTGGTCTGCTCGAACACGGCCGCATTGGCGATCCGTGGTCAGCGGGGAATCCGTCACATCGGCGACATGGACGCCAAGCTGAAGCAGGCCCACAAGCTGTTGTCGAAAGCCGATGAACAGTTCACGGACTTCAGCAGCAAGGCGCAGGTACTGGCCAAGAGTCGGTATAGCCGAGAACAAGCCAATGAGTACGTCTCGACGCTTGTTCCTCAGCCTGAAAACGAAGGCCGATCGGCGACCATCCACGACCGCAAAGTCGAAGCGATCCGCACGGCGTTTCGCAGCGAACGGAATCAGCTTGCTTCCATCCGTGGATCATTCTGGAGTCTTTTCAACTCGGTGAGCGAAGCCGTCGATCACGGCCGGTTCTACACGTACAAGGGCAACAAGGCCGAAAGCCGCATGTCCTCGGTGCTGATGGGGCCGGGGAGCGACCTCAAGCGGCGAGCCTTCGATCTCGCTTATGAGATGGCAACGGCGTCCTGACGTCTCCCGATTGCCCCGCCGACACGGAGGTCGGCGGGGCTTGCTCTGCAAAGCCAGTGGCTCTGTACCTTGCAATGCAGACCCTGCTTCTCATCAAGGAGATCGTCATGCCTAAACAAATCATTCATCCTGACGACGCAACCAGGCAAGCTGCCAAGTACGCTCAACTCATTCAGAACGGCGTCAACCTCCGAGCCATTGTTGCGCAGATGCTGCGGGACATCGATGCTATGCGGCAGTCGCAGAATCTCAATGGTGATGCGATCAACAACCACCAAATCGTGCTGGCGTACGTGAGCAAACTCAATAGCCTCACCCGGCTCACAACGGATCGAGAGATGGCGGCATTGGAAGCGATCGATCACTTGGCGGAAGGAGAAGATGTTGAATCGGAAGTGATCCCTTTGTGAGCGGCGATCAATCCGGCTGACTTGGCAGTCGCCCCGTACCTTGCTTGGCAAACAGTCAGCGTACTCACCAAGGAGACCACACATGCCATCACCAAAGTTCGATCTTGGACAAATCGTTGCCACGCCTGGCGCACTTGAAGCCTTGGAAAGCGCTGGGCAAAATCCGACCGAGTTCCTCACTCGCCATGTAGCAGGAGACTGGGGTGAACTTGATCAGGAAGACCAGCAAGCGAATGACGATGCTCTTCAGAGCGGAGCCAGGTTGCTGTCGGCGTATCGGCTGACGGACGACACGAAACTCTGGATCATCACGGAGGCCGACAGGAGTTCGACGTGCATTCTGCTTCCGTCTGAGTATTGATCGGATTCGGCAGACCCACTTTCGCCGACAGGCGGAAGTGGGCGGGTGGGGACAGTGACTTTGTACCTTGATGGTGGAATCCAAAAGCCTGTCACAAAGTGCTTTATCAAACAATTATCAACATGATCGCTGAGAATTGTGGCTCCAGTCGCCCCTTCTGGAGTGATATGCATTCAGGCTTTCATGGGACTCCTTTGGTTCACTCACCTCGTCTCTGAAAAGCCAGTCTTTCGTCTCCCTGACTGCCAATCTCTTCGAGAAGTGCATCGATTTCGCTGAAGACTTCCCACTGTTCGATGCCGGTTTGCTCGGTGATCTTGTTGATCACCTGCTTCTCCAGTTCTTCAAGCCTCTGCCCTTTCCAGATGCAGTCGCAAAGGGCGACAAGAAGATCTTCGATTGGCAACTCTTGTCTTGACCAGGCACCGTGCGTTCCAGCGAAGCGGGCCAGCCTTGGTTCAACTCCATGCTCCTCCAGCAGCGCCGGGCCATCTTCTTCATGTTTGCTGCCTGGGCCAGTCAACTCATTTCGGTTTCGCTCCAACGCCTTGCCAAGATCATGGCTTCCTGCCCCAAAACAAACGGCCTCCTGATCGAAATCCAGGTCAGGAAACCTCTGGCGTAATCCTTCGACGAGATCAACGGACACATCATGGACGAGAATCAGGTGGGCAACCAGCCGAGGTGGTGCATCTAGCTTGGTGCAAAGACGCTGGACTTCTTCAGGAAGCGGTCGGGGTTCGTAGCTCATGAAGTCTTCTCTTACCATTTGGGCCTGAAGTCCATGAACTCAGGACCGGTGATGTGGTTCACTTCGGGTATGATTCTGTACTGGTCGTGATAGTCACTGTGCTTCCGATGCAAGATCGGTCCAAGTAAGTAGTCGCACACACGATCCATCTGAGCCGTGATCCAGAAGAACAGTCGATGATCCTGAGGGAAGATGAGATTCCATTCCTTGAGCCACTTGCGGTGATTGTATTCGTCGAAGCAATGCGGGACGCCTAGCTCCAGTCCGAGGACGTGCATTCCCATCTCAGCCACTAGCTCTCGAAGAGGCATGCAGTGCATCCAGCCGGTGCGAACCTCAGCCCAATGCATCAGTTCATGCAGCATCACCGAGAAGTGGTCTGCACGACTCATGAAGTGGCCCTCGGATTGCATCAGGATGTAATCACCAGACTTGTGATTCGGATAATCATGAAAGGGCTCGGGTGTGATGTATCCGTTCCATTCAGGACCGAATCGATCGTCCCCAACATCGAATCGGATGTCGGGACTGTGGTGCTCGATCAGCCTTCCCATGAGGCCGAAGTCGGCTTCATCGTTGGGGACGATGGTCTTCAACTCAGTCAGAATCGCTAGTAGGCTATCAGCACCTTGGACTTGAACCGCATTGAATGCCAGGTCGGACTCGACCTGGTCACCGCCACAGTATCGGACGATAACGGTCGGCTCCTGTCCGCCCTTGACGGTCGCACCGGCAGCAGCCCAATCCTCGTATGTTCCCCACCACTTGCTACGATATCCCTTGGTCTCGTAGGTGTCGCACAACAGCAGCGTGTTGACGCCACGGTAGCGGCCACCAGTGCGGACATTGGTCGGAAGCCCACAGTTTGGATCGTGGGACACCGGCACCTGCCAAGGAATGCGGCTGCGTTGCAAAGCAACCGTGATTCGCTGGTGGACGTAGGTGGTGATGTCAGGCGCACTGTCCAACTGACTGAAGAATTCGTCAGGCAGGATCAGTCGAGGAAATTGCATGCGGCTACATCTCCAAACTAGGCTTAGTAGGGGCAATGTGGATTTGGGCATCCACAGCGATGGCAGCACGGTTGAGTATACCAGTAGAGCAGGCCACACCCCCCGCACTGGATGTTCCCATAGTAAGGTTGCGATACCCGCCTCGGGCCTCGTCTGATCAACCTAATCTCCCCAAAGCCCATCGGTTCTTCCTGGTGATGAATGCGAGGTTGATTGACGTGGTTTAGAGCATTGCGAATTCGCTCAAGGATAAGGGCGGCTCCCTCGCATCCTCTGCGATTTGCAATTTCTGCATCTTCCATTGCCGATTCCAACCACTTCTTCTGTTCACGAAAGTCGCCCGCTGATTCCGCCAATTGAAATTTGGCGTAAGCACCGAATACGAGGTATGTCGCCTCAATGTCGCCAGTTGCTCTCTTAGCGCAATCGAAGGCATCAGCCGCCTCGATGAACTTTTCCATCCGAAATTCGACAAGTCCCAATGAACAGTAGGCGGACGAAAGATGGCGGGGCGCTCTAATGATTTCGATGGCTCGAACGAGATCGGCCTCGGCTTTCATGACATTGTCCAATGCGGCGTAGGCACGGCCACGGTTGGCGTAGGCTGCGCCGTATTCCGGCGACAAGGCTAGTGCTCGGGAAAATCGCTCCACTGCCGAGTGAAAATCTCCCGCTTCATAATGGACAGCCCCGAGGTTGTTGTGGGCTTCGTAGCAGCCATCGTGTTGGCTGATCGCAATCTGCAATTCGCTGAGAGCCCTTTCGATGTTTCCGTTTGCCCAGAAGATTTCTCCTTTTCGGCAATGAGCTAAAGCGTTATACGGATCAATGGCGAGTGCCGCATCTACGTCGGCCATAGCAAGGGACAATTGGCCGATTTCAACGTAGGCTTCCGCTCGAAGGCAGTAAAACTCTCCGTGCGGCGACAACTGCAAAAGATGGCTACAAGCAATGACTGCCTTTTCATATTCACCGACTTGCATCATCTGGCGAGCGTGATCGAAAGTTGTTGGGGCATCGGCCATAGGAGCTTCCGTGTGGTGAAAATGACCGTAGTTGTCCGGTCAATCGCAGAAGAAACTGAATCGTACCGATTCAGACGTTGGATCAGAAACGACCATTACCTTTCAAACTCTGCTGGATGTTCTCGTAGACGATTTCATTTCAAACCAATGTGGGCAAGCTGTGGATCGGATCGTCAGACCAACGGATAGATTTTTGTCGATCTCCTCGGGTCGGAAACGCATCGAAGTTCCAATGACCGATTCGCCCCAACAAGGTACAGAGCCACTGGTTAGACCGGGGCGAGAAACTTGCATGGGAGATTCAGTTGAATTTCTACCCAGTTGTCGGCGTGCTTGATTTTCGCCGGTCGGGCTCTCAAGCAGCTAGAACCAAGTAGCGATTCGCCAACACATCGTTATATGGCAATTGGCGTAGTTGATTGGGATTCTTGAACGCCCGTCAGGGAATGTCCCCAATTTACCAAAACATCTGGCGGCCAATGGCCGTCAGATGTTTCGTCGTATACGAGTGAACTCACTGCAAGAGGAAACGTGACCAGTGGCTCTGGGCCGACTTGCGTGATTCCATCAGCACGGGACGTTATTCCTGCACGTCACCGTTCTCTTTGAGCTTCCCCAGCCACCGTCCCAACTTGGAGTTTTTCACCGCATCGATTGTTTCTGACACTGCGGTAGCTCCACGGAGCATTGCGGCTCGGGCCGATACCATCATGGATGTCGCTGCCGCTGCGGTTCGCAGTCCGACAGGAGTCTGTTCCTGGTACTCCTCCAGGATCGTTTTCGACATTTCGTCCTTGGTGGCAATTGCACGGCTGAGGTTGAGATTCTCGATGGCCTTTTGCTTTTCGCCCTGTTGCCAATAGCTGATGGCCTCTTTGAGTGACGATTCGGCGAGATCGGTAAAGGGATTTCGCAAAGGTAAAGGACTCGCATCTTCCCCCAGCAGGCAAGCGTCGTACTCACAAACTTTGAACGAGTAATGAATCTTGGCTGCTACGGTCTGTCGAATTGTCAGAGATTGGTAAGCGACTCGGTTTTGCTCACTCAAGTTTGCCAAAGCGTTGTTAGTCAATTGACGGATCGTCTCCGCCAAAATCGGGACGCCAACTGCTTCGGTCAATTCTTCTAAACCGCTTGAACCCCCCACCGCAGCAGCGGTCCCGACAATCAGCATGCCTGACTCGCCGTCGATCTGCGACCTCAAAAGCGAGTGTATCGGATCTTCTATTTCGCCGTCGATCGCTAACTTCGAGGATGAGGATGGAGATAGAGTTCGGACAATCGTCAGGAAGGAGACAAGCTGGGTACGTCCATCGCATCGTCCGCAGGTGATGCGTGTCTTGCCATTGCAGGTTTCGCATGTCACGGCTCCAGTCGCACCACACACTCCGCATTGGACTTGTCCTGTTGTCCCGCAATAGCCACAGGGCGTTTCGTAATACTCCGAGACGAAATCGGTGTACTTTCCCAGTCCTCGGCATTGGCCACAACGTGAACTCGAACCAAAGACGTCCTGAATATGCTCGCTTGGACGACCAGTGCCATTGCAAACCCAGCAGGCTTTTTCGACTGGAATGCTTCGCTCCTGCCTCACCACACCACGCCCTCGGCACTGGGGACAAGCGACGGCCGCCGATCCGGCGCAGCCGGGGCAACAGACTTGCCCATGCCCCTCACAATCTGGGCAGGGCACTGCACCCGTCCTCCCACAATCACCGCAGTCATGAAGGGACTGCGATTTGTCTACTCGAAGTTCGTCTTGAAACTCTTTGAATTCAGTCCTATTGACGAAATCGTATTCCCAAGGAGCGATATTCTGTCGATCCACTTCGAGGGTTGGAAGTTGTTCTCCTTCGTAGGGGGCTTCTCGTTGTTCCACCACTCGCTGCTCGTACAGCGTCTGAAGATCGATTTGATAACATGGAACGAGTTTGGTTTCTGAAATATTGATAGCCGTCCCGAATTCGTCTATGGCGTGATGAGGAATGCTCTGAGCAAATGCCGATAGCCGACGTCGAGCGATTTGAGTTTCCTCCTCAGTCAATTCACGGGAAGCAACGACTTGATCGGGGACGGGAAACCCAAACGACTCTTCTAGTTCCGCCCCGACCAGAATGCGATTGGCGCACGCCCGACATTTGACTCGTCCACCCACGACGGCCGCTTCGTCAACTTTGTAGCGTGCGCCGCAATTTCCGCAGGAAACGGCGACAGTGTTTTTGGTTGAGTTGGAAGGCAGTAAACCCGTCTTTGTGTCGAGGCGTTCCGCATTCGAGAAAAGCCCTTTGACCTTCTTCGCCGGAATCCACTCGGAAAGCCCTTCTTTCCAGACCAAGTCGGTCGGCTGAAGATCACCGTTATCGACAAGCCCTTTCAACTGCTGAGATGTCACCGGTCCAGCGTGTTGACCATCTCGACCGTAATACCACTGATCTGCCATCGATTGATCCTGAAAGGATTGCTTTCGGCGACAATCTCGTTTTCCTGATTGATCACACCGTCACAAGGTAAAGGGCACTGATTGATCATTCTTCGTTCTGGCTGGCACGGACAACGTCTTCCCAAATCGTCGTTGCGGCCTCGGACGAAAAAGTCAGCTTTCGCAGTGCAGCGTTCCATCGTCCTTCTTCGTAGGCCCGCAAAGCCCAGTCACGGGCGGAACCAGCGTCACCGTACTCGGCTTCATGCTCGATGACTCGGCGGTAGATGGCCGCTTCATCGGTCGAACTCACATTGCTCGATCGCAGAAGCGACTTGTACTTGCGGACGGCTTCGAACCGATCATCAGACTCCCAGAGAGCGTGGGCATCCTCGATCTGCGACATTTGAGCCGCACGCTCGGCCTTGGCAGCAGCCATGAAATCTTCAGCGTTTTCGTAGCCGAGTACAGGTAGCTCAGGCTCCCTCGGAGTCAAGAAATTGAAGAGCCCCGAAACCAGCACGACGGCGACTCCAACGCTGGCTCCCAAACGGATCAGTTCGCTCTTGGAAATCTCTAAAGGACTCTTCCCAAGATGTCTGTGGGCCTTTGCACGCACGAAGAGAACGGCAGGGATAAAGAAAACCGTATAGATCACGACGAGAAATCGAGCAATGTTGCCCGTATATCCATCTGCATTCGACAGGACCAGGATTCCAAAACCACCGAACAAAAGCGGACTCAGGCCCAGAGCTTGCAGCATGATGCTAAATTGCCCCATCCGAGATGCCAGCCTTTGGACAAAGTTCAGTTTCCCCGCAATGCGAGCCCCAATAACGACCATCCAGAATCCCAACATGGTCAGTAAGGGGACGGTCAGGAGAAACGAAGTTGGCACGAAAAGCCCAGAAAGAAGCATGACGACTTCCGCAGCCAGAAGGATGCCAGCCACTCTGGGAACACCGGCGATCACTTCATCGAGTGGATCGTGCTCGGTTTCGATCGAGATGTCGCCTACTGACGCCGATGATTTATCGCTCGGCATATGCGGGGGAGTCGGTTGATTGGGCATTGGGGGTGGCCCGCTAGGCGACTCTTTAGTCATGATCATTTCTCCGAATTGCTATCCGACTCTTGGTCGTGAGCGAGTTCAGAATCAAGTACCTGTTCCATTCTCAGGTCTTCGACCAACGAGAATTCTCTTTGAGGACGCAATTCCTCTTCCGCCTCACGAAAAGCTGCCGAAAGTTGATCGAGTTCCGATTCGGACGGAGCGGACATTTCCCACCGAGCCTTTCGTTCTTGCCGTCGAACGACAGCTTCTACTCTGTGGATAGCCGAGTCGTAGTCAGAGATAACGCCCTTCAATTGCTGTATTTGACCAACGATTTGAGTCAGTTCTTGAGCGTCATATTTCGCATCGGGATGGCTGTTGAGGTCAGTTGACGAGGAGATGCCCAACGAATGCAAACGCTTGATTGCCTGCTCTCGGTCTCGTCCCAATCGATTGACAGAGCGGACCAGTTGGTCCCGCTCGTATTTCAATCGTCCCAGTCGCTCTCGATAGGAGATGGGGCGTTCTTCGGGACCAGTGCGAGAAGAGATGGCCGCTTCCGGCTGAGGTGCGGCATCGGGTGCCTTATCACAGCCAGCAACTGCAAAGAGTACGAGTCCAGCGAAGAGAGTGGTCGGCCAAGCAACATGCACCATGCTCACTCCATCGCTTGTAGGATCTTGTCGATCTCAGTCAGGGTGTCGGTCGGGTCTTGCGTGGCAGCGATGAAGGCATCCACGGCGTCGATTTCCGCCGTCGTCTCGTCAGCATTCCACTTCTGATCTTCAGTGAGGAGTTCGACTTCGACATCGGCGTAGAGATCGTTGACCTTCGCTTCGAGGTCATCAACGTTTTCCGCCATCGACTTTTCACTCTCGCCCATCGCCGCCGAAGCGTCCTTCATCGCTTTGAGGGCCACGGTCTTGGAGTCGATCTCAGCGATCTGGCTTTCGAGCTTGGAAAGTCGCTGCTGGTACTCAGTCAGCTTTCGCTCCAGAGAATCGACGACCTTTTGGAGGCTTTCCTTTGATCTCTCATATCCTCCGATCTGGTTCACCAGTTCCTTGCGAGCCGCCAGGAGCTTGTCTCCCATCGCCTTCAGTTCGCCGGGCGAGTAGGTCTTTCCGCCGATCTCAGCGGCTTCGCCAGAAGCCAGGTGATCCCGCAAGGTGCGAAGGGACGTGTCAATTTCCTTGAGCTTCTGTTCGAGCGGGGCAGCTTGGCGAACGATCTGGTCCTGCTTGACCTGGGCCTTGATCTTTGCCTTGCGAAGACCATCGATGCCCTTTTTGAAAGCGTCCACGGAATTCTCGATCTGCTTTCGCTTGACGTCCATCTCACCAAGGATGGAATCGATCTTGGACAGCAGTTTTTCTTTGGCGACCTCGGCCCTGGCTCCGCAGCCGAGGAGGGAAGCAGTGAGTAGCAGCAGGCAAACTCGATTCATCGCTGTTTCTTTCTCGAATACAAACGGAGGCCGGTTTCACCGGCAACGGGAGGCTAAGGCGAAATGCACCCTAGGATACACACTAAAGTGCGTGTCAGCAAATATTTTAGACGTGCTTTGCACCTCCGCATTTGGACGAATGACCATAGGAGGTGCGCATGGCTAAGAAAAAAACTCAAATTCGACACGCCGAGATCGTCGGGCAATTCGGCGCTCGATTGAGAGAATTGCGCCATTCCCGTAGCATGACTCAGGCCGAACTCGCAAGGCACTCACGTATCACCGCCAGCTACGTCGGCCGAATGGAAAGCGGTGGAGCGGCTCCAGGCATCGATCTCGTTGGCCGACTCGCCGAAGCCCTCGGTAATTCGATCCACGATCTGTTGCCAGCGGATGCGTCACCAGATACCGAGGCGGTTCTCAGAGAAGAAGCAAAAAAACTTGCCGATCAGTTGATCAGCGGAGCCGACCGGGAAACGCTGCTCATGCTCTGCCCGTTGTTGGCGAGGTTGGGCGAGTCGCCGACGAGAAAACGGTGACGATCAGGTTGCCTCCACCGTTGCAACGCTGGATTCAGTTGAATTTCTCCCTGGTTGTCGGCATACTCGATTCTCGCCGGTCGGGCTTTCAAGCAGCTAGAACCAAGTGGCGAGTCGCTGGGTCCATCCCCTCGATTCCCTGGACGAAAAGTTCTAACTGATTTCTGAAACCTCGACTTCGATTTCCTAACGACTTACTCTCTCCAGTAGGGTAAGTAATTTCTAACTCGGGTTTCCCCTGGGGATTCCCGTTCCGATGATTCTTTCGTCGGCCCTTCACGTACTTTCGATTCGTAGGCCCCGAATAGATTTCAATGGGGGGTTCCGCGGCGCCGAACGTCACAACGCCGCCTGCAAGCTGATTGACGGTTCGCTTGCCCTGCTGGACTTCCTGGAAGCGGACAAACAGCCGAACATTTGTTAGGTTGAACAACTGCCGAGGTAGTTCAAAGTCGTCCATCTTCGAGTCTGCGAGCTCAGTCAGATTCATGGCCAGCTCCAACGCTTTTTCGACTTCCGCAACATCCTCGGAGGCGACGGACGCTTTCGCTTTCAGCTCATTCATCTGACTCGCGAGATTCTTCTCCTGAGTCTTCAGCTTGTCAAATTCGGAGGTCATTGCTTCGAACAGGTCCGGCCGGTCACCAGCGCGTGCCAAGGACTTCGTAACAGCCTTCAATTCCTCCTGAACTTCAAGCTGCTTCTTTTGAATCATAGCGATTCGCGAGTCATCTTGACCTGTACTGGCCTCGCGATCGGCGATCTGCTTAAGCCGCTCACGAAGCTTCTGCCATAGACCTCGTGCCAGCAGCCGCTGCCGAATGCAACTGAGCAAGAACGCGGTCGCTTCTGGCCCCTTGATAGTGTTGTGTCGACACTGCTGACCGTGGCTCAAGTCGTACAAACCACACTTGTACCGAAAGGAACCGGTGTACGGCGCCCGATACATGAGCCAGCCACAGTCCATATCGTACACGCGACCGCCCAGGGGATTCATTTTGGGGTTTCGTGATCGAGGAATAGCCCTCTGAGTTGCTCCCCGCCGATCCAATTCTTGGATTAGCTCCTCGCGCTCCTTTGGATCGACAATGGGATCAAAGCTCCCCTGCCCTGTGACATGCAAGTCGCTGGGGTTGCGAATTACTTTCGGCTGCTCATCCTCTCGGAAGTCTGTTTCTTCCAGTTCGCGCACGCCATCCGATGACAGCCGCAGTTGATCTCCCATCGAGCGGCGACCATATGCGTTGATCGCCACAAGGAGAGGATTGCGGGCAATGTTGGTTATCGTGGTGCCATTCCAATTTCCCGATACCAAATGCCGCACACCATTGTCAGTTCGAAACCGGCCCGCATCAGGCGAAGGAAGCCCTTCGTCGTTCAACATCCTGGCCACGCGATTAGCCGGATGGTTCTTTAGCAGCCCCAGGATGCGCCGCACCAGATCAATCTTGTTTTCATCTGGCTGCCAAACCACATGGCACCCTCGCATCCGTACTCGTTCTCCATCCTGCAAATGACGTACGAGTTCGCCTTGTTCAGTCACGAGGGAACGGCGAAAGCCAAATGATGGCCGACCTCCGGTCGAGTATCCTCGTTCAGCCAAACGAATTTGGGCCAGGATGATCTTTCGCGCCAGATCGCGACGGTCCGCCCCGGCTCGGTCAAAGTCGATCAGCCCCGTCAGCAGTTGGGCCAAATCATGCCTTGCCCCCTTCTTAGTCGGCGGCACTACCTTATCTTGGTAAACGATCGTAATGCCAGCCTTGCTGAATTCCGCCTCTAGCAGAAGCCCATCTACAGGATCGTTTGGCCGGAACAATCGGTCTCGCCGGGGAATGACCAGAACGTCAATCGAATTGTCAGTCTCAATTCGCGTCCGAAGTTGATCCAGTGCAGGACGAGACTTCTTGTGGCCTTGAACTCCGTAGTCGAGATAGATGTCGCCGACGTTCGGAATCCCATCCTTCATCATGCGTTCGATTGTTCGTACGTCACCATCGAAAGAAACGTCAAATTCCTTCGCCTTCTCTTGTGCGAATTCAACGTACTTAGCCGGTGTCATTTCGGAACGGCCGCCTGAATCCCGAGAGTAGAATACTGCCCTTCTGATCTTATTTTTCCTTACCATGTGTGCTTGCTCCCCGTTCATTGTTCGCCAATGAATGGCGATTGGCCCACAGAAATTCCGCCAGTTCCTCGATGAAGTTCTCCTCATCCAACTGGGTCATCACCAATTTCGCGTTGAGTCTTGCCGGAGCCTCCATCGCGAAATTCTCGGTAAACAAGTTCATCATCAAACTGGAAATCGGCGCATGCTCCGCATCATCGAAGCCCTTGCCCCCTTCGCGACAACGGTTCAGGAAATCCTGCTTGAGAATGTCAATGTCAGGTGCTGCTTCTCCTAGGTGCTCAAAATCCCCTCGTTCCTCCCAGGCAATTAGCGTACTCAATGCTGCGATTTCCAGAAGCAGAGCGGCTGGCAAAGTAGCCTGACCACTGGACGGGATAACTCCGCTACGCAGAATTGCAACCGTTCTCTGGGCAGCCTCCTCAGCCAATTGGCATGTGGCATAAGCCACTTCGGATGGAACCGAAATGGAACCACCGTTACCGTGAATCGCGTCCAACATTTCAAGTTGCGTGTTTAAGGAAACACGTCCTTGTAAAAGGTGCCGCGATAGCAAAGCTGCCAGCTGACGGTGAGCTCGAGCTCAGCCAACCCTATCCACAGAACTTACATGGACTTACGGCGAGCAAGTTCTACAGGGAACATTAGGTGCAATCGCGAGGATTATGGGATTAACTTCCTATCCTCTTCCGGTTGCAAAATAACGAGCACCTTATTTTTTGGGACAAGCGTTCAGCCGAACTGGCTTCTGAGAAGATCTAATACCTCGTTTAGTTCACCGGCGATTCCCAAGCTCTCCTGAATCTCTTCGTTGGATGCTCCAGAGTCCATCCGTTGGCTTATATCGATCATCAAGTCCAGAAGTTCCTCGTTCGCCCTACCGACTTCCAAGCTCAGCCCACTGATAATTCCCTGTGTGCCTTCCGATGGCGATAAGACGGATTCGGGTACCTCACGAGACGCTCGGTTTCGCAAAGGTCGCCTTCTCGCGATACGGCCCAAGGCCTCAACGCTACTCTGCGACAATTTCACGATCCCCATGAAACGAACCCACATTGCAGGCGAGTACTGGTAACCCGTAATTAGCTCAAAGGCTCGGCGGTAACGACTATTGGCATTCGCATCGTCTATGCCCAGGGTTTCTGCGACTTCTCGAAGCGTTTGCTCTCGGTCAGCGAAATATGTCCCCTTCTCCCAGCCTTCACGGGCATCCCAGACCTGCAAATATTCGACGTATTTATCGGAACGATCACGCCCCATATTAATGGCTAGACGATCCCGCCATTCGCTCAGCAACAAATCCACATCACGTTTGACGATTCCATTGGCCATTCGCGGATTGATCGTTACGAGCGGTTCCGGGAACGCATTGTCCAGGGGTTCACCAATTCTTTGAAGACTTAGTAGTGCCTCCATTCGTTGTTCGACTTCATCGTCTTTGCTTTCCATTGCATCGAGCATGCTCTGCATAATTTGCCGGAACTCTTCCGGCTTTAGAACCACCAGCAGACGAGAAATCATTCCACGGATTGTCAACGGTGAAATCGCCCCACTTCGCCAGCTATTGCTACTCCCTTGGTCACCCAACTCATCGAACTCAAGACTTGGGTCAGGCGCTGCTCCCGAAACGCCAACAGCGTTGACAATTACAGCCGCAATCGGGCGAACCACCTCTTCTTGAGCCGTCGCGTTCAGCACCGCTGCAAAGAATTCGCCAGCTGGCTCCCAAAAGCTTACGTAGGCGGGATGCCGCCGTGTCACCTCCCAGCGGAACTCGACGGGCAGCGATTGGATCTGGCCCTTGGGACGCGGCAAAAAGAAATAGGGGTACTCTTCAAAGTCGTTAGGTCCATTTGCCACTTTGACACTCTCCCTACTTCAATCGATTCGTTTCTGGCGGAGACAGGATAGTTAACCCAGTCCATCAAGTATTTATGACGCAAAATGCTCCAAAATTTAGGTGCAAGCCGTCCCAGCAGGTTTCGTGAAATCCCGGATTCTCTCGAAGTTACCCCACCAATTGCTAACCAATCCCATCAAGTATTATGACGCAGAAACGCCTCGAATTTAGCTCACAGCGTTCCAATAGCTAACCGCCCGCTTCGCCGACTCTTCTCCTCCCTTATTTTTCTTATTATGCCGCATTTCGGCCCGGAATTTAGCATCCCAATCCACCCGAGACAGGATGCCTTAACCTGCCTCACTCACCTTGCTCCTTGAGCGATGTGAAATTGGGCTCACGTACAACTGTCACAGCTTACAGCCAAGCCGTTCCACCCTCTTGAGCGAGATCGAAAATGGCTCTGACTACGGCCGTCATGATGTGCAAAAAACTTAGAGTGCATGGCTAAAATCGACTGCCAGAAGCTTCGCTAAAGATGGGACCCAGAATTAAGGCAATCACAAGGGATGTCGTGCCGGAGATACTTACCCATGTGTTTGGCACCGATGAGTCTCCACTCATTACGCAATTGACCTGCCCCCCTTAAGATCATTTGCAGTATCCCCATCTGAACTTAATCCTTGAAAGGTAGACCATGCCACCCAATGCAAGTATACTGGCAGCGTACAATATCGACGGCCATTGATGGTTTCAAGCTGACTGTACGCTTGAAAAGCAACCGTACAGCGTGTGAAAGACGATTCTAAGGGGGCAAGGATCGCGTGGAAAACGATTATTTATCACCGCTTGAAGGTGCTACTTCGACGAATTATTACTCGTGGCTCGATCTAGCCACTTGCGAGGATGACCTTAAACAAATCAGGCAGGCCCTTCGCCAGAAGCAGGCGCAACTCGCCGCTCTTCATTCAAATGGCCCATCGGAACAAGCGGAACGCCACAAGCTGAAACAAGCAGCAGAGATTTTACTGAATTCCAAACGCAAGGCGGATTACGACAGCACAATCGCTCTGGAACTGAAACCGCAGGAGGAAAGCGAACCAGCGTTCCTTGAAACCCCCAAGCTCGCAGGTTCATTACCTCCCCTCCCTCAGACAGTTTCTTCGGTTCCGCCACCGGCTCCCAATAAGCCAAGCAGTCAATTAAGCCAAGACCAAATTCGCTGGATCGGTATCGCTTGTGTGCTGATCCTTCTTGTTAGCGTATTAGTAGTTCCCTTTCTCTTATCCTCAGACAAAGCCTCAGAAGAGGTTGCTTCAGACGCCTCCCAAGACGTCGGAAGTGCTTCGACGGATGTGGGCAAGCCCGATGGATCCTCTGTACCATCGGAAGCGGCTTCTCCACCCTATGCTGAATCCGCAGAATCGACCGAAACCTTCACGGAGAATGCCTCCCCTTCGGAGTCTTCCGAGGTAGCGTATGAAACCTCATCTCCTTCGGAATCCGAACCGCCGGAAATGGGAATTCCATCGACTGCCCCCGAAGAAAGTACAGACGGCCAAGTTTCTCCCATGGAGTCACCAACACCTCCAAAGACTTCGATGGACTTCCCTGAAGCCGAATTCTTAGCAGAAATCAACTTGCCACAGTTGCCTAGCGCGGAAGTGCCCAAGCCTGAGCCCGTGGAAATCGGCAAGGTGAATGAATCTGCTCAAAAAGAGTTATCCATGCGGCTCGATAGTGGAGCTTGCGACTTAGAACGTCTCTATCGTTTCGAGCTCATACCAGTCTCGACATCAGAATCACCCTCTTGGCATGTCATCGTTGCCGTTGATGATTCTTCCTCGAAAGCCCTCGGTGTTCCAAGCAATTACCGTCCACTGGAAGAGCCTGTAGCGAGATTCTTCGTCGAGTCTGATGGAAGTATCAAGTTTGAATGGAACCCGTCTGTGAAGTATCCAGCGGTCGAGCAGCTCCGAAATGCGAGGCTACTGATTTCGGCCGCTACGAAGACTCATATCGTTGCCCTGAGAAAAGCAGTTCGCCGTGAAGGGCACGTGATTGCCCTGGAAGACACGGTGGACGAATACCAGATTCATCTACCGGCATTGCCGGCGCCGGAAAATATCTTTCTCCAGCTGACTCAGACAGACAACATTGCATTGCCCGTTGAAATTGAACCCGATTCAAGACGCATTAATCCCAATGAGCCAGCGACCGTTACACTTGGCGCTCCGGAAGATACCGTCAAGGCACAATTTCGCGTGGCACTTAAAGTCGAGGACAGAAATGACCTGACTATTACGATCGTACCGCGTTATTTCAGCAATGACCGATGGAATGAGTTCACGGACGAGAATGTCACGAATACGATTAATCGACTGCAGCGCGCTATCAGCGATGGAAAACGAGAAGCACAAGAGAGCTTGCAAGCAATTAGCGCACTGGAAAGGCAAATCGCTTCGCTGAGCAATCGTCGGCCAGCAAATGTCCAGGAAGCAGGAGCCATTTCGCGGGCACTCGGTCAGGCTAAGTCTGAGCACAAATCGCACGTAAGCAAGGTCAAGCGCCGAAGTAATCAAGTCCCTGCTTCCTATGCCGCGTTGGCTTTGCTCTACCGTGTTGCGGCCATGGGCCAATCGCTTAACAACAACGCTCAGTTGCGGTATCGGGTGTTTGCCGTTGGAAGTACAGGCGAAGTTGACTTAATCGTGGCAGACTCCACTCCTCCCTCAACTTCTTCGACTGGAGGCTTCCAAATTCCCAATCGCTTCTCGAGCCCGATTGGCGACTGGATTCTATTCTCAAAGCCGCCTATGCGCTACGAGTTTCTCTCGGGAGGCTCATTTCAAGTCCGTGATTTTATTTCCAACAAGGTAACGGCTAGTGGTCGTTGGACCCAAAACGAAAGTCAAATCACTTTAGAGGCGCAAGGAAGAAGCGTCGTTTATGACCTGAAGGATGGCGTTGAGATGCGGAGTGACGACGGGATTGGTCTATTCCGGCAAATCGATGCTCCTTGAAATAAACACTAGAAAATTTCACGAAGAATATTTTTAGCCTCATTTTACGCCCGCCTGCTTATTGATTGTTTGCACGTTACATCTCGCCCGCCTGCCCACCATCATTACTGAGCATCTGATGTTAACCACAACTCTTAAAAGTTCGACCTACTTTGTTCTTGGTTTGATTCTACTGACGAGCGTTGCGGGATGCTCCGGCTGTCAGCAGCAAACTACAGTTGAGTCCACATCGACTGAGGACGCAGCAAAAGACTCTTCGGAAACCTCGAATTCAGCGGAGGAGTCTACCCAAGCGTCCGTAGAGGACTCGGAGACACCCAGTGAAACCGAGGAAACTAAACCGACAATTAATGAGTCAGAGATGAATGCAGAAACATCGCCCAACGCATCTCAAAAAGTTGGTGAAATGCAGACTGCTCGCAGCGAGTCCGAGAACAACACCCCTAGTCCCCCTACATCTGCCGCGGCGATGAGCGCCAGCCAGGCGCTTGCCCAAGCTGAAGAATTATACACGTCGGCAAGATCGGGCGATCAGGGTCCTGGAGAAGCATTTCAAAACGCTTCCAAGGCCTGGGAATTGTTGAATCAACATCCGGACCATGCGGAGTGCCAAGCCATGGCAGCCGAGATATCTAAGTCTCTTGGTGCGATGGCGACCAAGGCTAATCAGAAGTACCACACCGAGCTCTCCGGGGATCCAGTGCTCATCGAAAAATAGCAGTTCGACGTGAAATGACAAACTTATGAAGAACATCGGCGAAGAAATTAAGTCAGGCCTTCGAGCAAAAATAACTTGCCCGTATTGCTGGAATCATTTCGCACCAGAGAACGTGCTCTGGGTGTCTGAGCACAACGAGTTGCTTGATGATCTAAGGTTGGGACAAGACTTTCAACAGCGTTTTCTACCAACGCGTTTCACGGTCAATGGCGAAGCCTTGGACGCCAAGGGATTTCCATGTCATCAGTTGGCGTGTCCCAACTGCCACCTGGTTGTGCCCCGATCCCTACTAGAAATGAAGCCTCATTTCTTGTCGATCTTCGGCGCACCCGGAAGTGGGAAGTCCTATTTCCTCGCGTCCATGACATGGGAACTTCGAAAAGTTTTAGGCACTAGTTTTGCCATCTCCTTTTCTGATGCCGATCCAACGCTCAACGCCCGCCTGACGAACTATGAAGAGCATCTCTTCGTGAACGCGCATCCTGATACGCTCACTCCACTCAGAGAATTGATCGATAAGACAGACTGGAAAGAAGGGATCTCCAAAAACCTCTACCAGAGCGTTCAATTCGGTACGCAGACGGTCACTTACGCTCTTCCGTTTCTCTTCAGCATGCAACCGCAGTCGGGACATCCCAACTACGATAAGGCCGACAAGCTTAGCCGGATCGTCTGCTTATTTGACAATGCAGGCGAGGCCTTCCTTCCGGGACAAGATACGACATCCGCGCCCGTAACGCGTCACATGGCCCACTCACGCGCACTGATGTTCGTGTTTGACCCCACACAAGACAGCCGCTTCCGAAAGCTCTGCACTGAAGATAAAGGCTCGGCATCTGCACCATTCGTGGCGCGGCAAGAGCCGATCTTGCAAGAGGCCGCAACTCGTATCCGCCGCTACAGCGGTTTGCGTCAAACCGAGAAGCACAACCGACCGCTGATTGTCGTTTTGACGAAGTCCGATGCCTGGTCTCATCTACTGGAGGAGGACGATCCACCGGAACCATGGCGCGAAGTCAAAACCGGAAATGCGAAGAATGATCGTTCGCAATCAACTTTTCATGCCTTGGACACAAATCTCATCGAACGTCGCTCGCAGGCAGCCCGAAGCCTGATGCTAAAGGTATGCCCAGAAATTGTCACGGCAGCCGAGGGATTTGCGGAAGAAGTCATCTATGTTCCGGCCAGTGCGGTAGGTAGTCGGGCCGAAGTGGATCAGGCGAGTGGTCTCCTTTCGATTCGCCCTGGGGAAACAAAACCCTACTGGGTAACCGTCCCTTATCTCTACGCGCTTTGTCGAACAACTTCCGGCCTTGTCCCTTCCTTGTCACGCAAGAGCTAACTTCTCAGGGAGACGCAGTTGAGTCAGGAACTCCTTTACACCTCTGCCCCCCAAGGCTTGAAGCCTGGTAGCCGTGGATTCTGTACGGTCGTCAGTACACAAGGCATGCCGTCTCCGCTGGCATCCGCGTTGGAATCGATCAGTGGCTATCGTCCTGTTTTTCCTCCTGGGGATCCCAATTCAGATAAGAATCCGGTCGTTTATTCCCACCTGAACATGAGTGCCGCAGGCAAGCGTTACCAAGTTCTCTCGCGGATTGCAGACTACGGACTTGATTACTCTCAACGTGCCAACAAGATCGCCCATCATGTCGTCCTAGAACCTCAGGAACTGGCATCTGGTGGCCCCGCCACGCTACTTGGGCAGAGCGGTTTCATGGAGACTTCCTGGGATGGCAAACCTCGTATCTTGCCCGGCGGCCGAAGCATTCCTAGCCATGATCAACCTCCAGGTATTTGTCACACCTGGCAGAAACTTACCGGGGATGCCGGGTGGGCAGGCGTTCTCGCCGAGTCACTGATCGCCGATTCTGAACGACAGGCCTACCTGATCTTTCAACCGGGCATGGCTGTACTGGCCCTGATGTCCGAGGCCATTGCCCTACTTCCGCATGAACGTCGTTGGGAGGCCAGCTTTAGCACCTACTTCACGAGTTTACCTCCTGGGGTGAACTGTAACTGGCGCTGCGTGCTAGCCGGTTCGTCCGAAGCGAATCAATCGCGACGCTTCGTCCGAGCGCTTCGAATCGATCTGACCCAGCCGGCCGGCAAGGCCGAAGGAAGCGATCTGGTCGAATTAGCCCGAACAGGGAAATCACCGTCACGGCCCGTCTCATCAGCACCACTAACTTTCGCACCGGAATTTCAAGAACCGGAGAACATCGTTTCCTCTCCGGCTCCCAGCAATCGTTCACGCGTGACCCGGGAAATCCCGGATCTACCTCAGATGGAAACGGAAGATGAGTTCAAAACACTCCCGCCAGATCCAGGGCGATCGCGTAAAGGACCGCCATTGCCACCTGGTAGTTCCAGACAGCGAAGCCAGGACGCCAATACCGATCGACGACGTATGTGGCCCGTTATCGTCGGGGCACTCTTGTTTATGGTCGCGGCTGGCTTGCTTGCAACGTTAGTTCCTAATTGGTTTGGTAGTTCAATCGCGGACCAAGATAATTCTCAAGAACCTCAATCCGAAATCGTTCGCTTAGATTTAACAGACGCTGCCACACCTGAACCGACACCTGAACCGACACCTGAACCGACACCTGAACCGACACCTGAACCGACACCTGAACCGACACCTGAACCGACACCTGAACCGACACCTGAACCGACACCTGAACCGACACCTGAACCCACTCAGGTTGCTGCTTCTAAATTGCCAAACGAAAAACAGCAAGAAGTATCTCCGCAGATTGAAGTCTCGTATGTGTCGATACTTCCAATAGATACCTCTAAGTCGCGGACTTTAAGCAAAGTAGCCGAGTGGAAGAAGCATTCTCCTGACCAGATTAAAATCGCTCTTCACTTTCCAGCATCTGAGTTTCGCAATGACATAACCACGAGCACTTCTCCCGGTGCACTCACCGTTGGGGAAGTATTGAAAATCGACAGGAATAAATCCCAGCCAATTGCCAAGTTTTTGATCCAAGGTGATGAACTTCTGGTTTCCTGGATTGCAGATAAGGAATTAGGTAAAGATCTACTGCCTTTCTGCATTCTTGACGTCAAGTCGCCGCAGAGACGCCGCCTATTTTCACTTCGGATCCCTAGCAACTCTTCCCCGAAAGGCGGTGAGTTTACGATAGGGTTTTCTCGGCCAAACATTTTCCCTGAACTCTATGTTAGAAGCTTGACGGTAGGCTTCGGTGAAAAAGAATTTGCATTTCTTCCATCGGCTAAAGAGATTCAAACAACTGAATCGAAGCCTGCCTTATCGTGGTTTAGTTCCGATGGAGTACCTCGCAATATCCTGCAAGCTGGGAGTCGTCCCGGCATAGCAAAAGTCTCCGTGGATGAAACAGCACTTGAAGAAATGCAAGTAGAGTTTCAGAAAGATCTTATTGGTATCGTCAACAAGACTCCGGTCACCAAAGTCGACCGAATAGACCAGAAATTCCAGGAACAAGTTTTGCCGTATTATGAAAAATTAGTCGCCGCATGCGACTTACTTTTCGGAGCAAGGTGGCCAAAGGAAGTTCGCGAAAAAGTCAACGCGGTTCGTTCCTATTTCGAGAAACATAAAGCGGAACTTGGACCTCGCTCCAACGAATTGAATAGGCTCGAAGAGAAAGTTGAGCCATGGAAAATCGTATATCTAAACTCACGTAGCTTTGACGTTTTGCAGGCCGAGGTGTTTTACAAACTTAGCATCGAAGACGGTGAAACAATTCCAATTGATGTCATCCGCTATAAACGCAGTGGCAAGTAATCCATTCGCTATTTTGGGGAGCGGTACCTCGTGGCCGAATATCAACGCGTTATTGACGAAATTCGTTTTCAGTTGCAGTCGAGCGATTGCGAACTGACCGACGAGTTGCGTCAGTTGGCCTCGTCTTACAGTGCGGCCTGTCGCAGTGTGAATCAGCGTCTTCGTCGCTGTGGTGAGTTCTTGCGGTTGGGGCTCCGGTCGGAAGCAATTCAGTTTGCCGAAGCAGAGCCGAATCTTTTGGAGCTAGTCACCCGGCTCGACTTTCCTGAGCGAGAAGCATGGGAAGAACTGGTCACGATGTATCAGCTTCCCCGCATGGAGCCGCTTCTACTCGACATGGCGGAAATGCTGAATGAGGCCTATGCGGACCAGGAACCGTTGACAAAGCTTCTCACCACGCATCGCCTGATGGCACTGGCCAAGTCACCGCTAAAGCAACGTCTCGATGTCGTCCGGAAGTTGGCCGATCTCGATCTTCAGGCATCGTTCTGGGATGACGACGTTCGGGAAATGGAGAAGGCTCGTCTACATGAAATTAAAGTGGAAGCAAATGCTGCTAAATCCAAAGGAGACCATAGTCGGTTGAAGGATCTTCTGGTGGAAGTCCAGGATTCGCAGTGGAGAAACGCACCGCCTCCCAGCTACGTCAAAAGCATTTCCGAGATGGCGGGGGCTGCTAATGAGAACTGGGCACGAAAAGAGCTCGAGCAACTTGAGGCTGAGTTGAATGATGCGTTCGGAGCGTTAGACCTGCCCCGCGCGCAGCAGCTTCGAGATCAATGGGATATGCTGGCCCCTCAGGCCGAACTGGCTCCGGACGATCCCATTTGGGAAAACAGTGGCCCCATCCTCGACTGGATTCGTGACGAAGAAGAACAACTGGCCAAGCAGCAGGCCTATGAGGATGCCGTTGGCTATCTAGAACTGGCCCTTGAAAAAGACCGAATCGATCTTCCTGATCTCGAACGACTTGGCCACGAGGTCAACAAATTCAATAAGGGGTTGCCTGAGCCCCTGGCGACTCGGTATCGAAATCGCATTGCGAGCTTACAGTTTGCCGATACGCGACGACGAAACCTAATTATCGCTGGCGTTGCTCTCGGGATCATTCTGGTGATCGGCTCGATTGGCTTTTTGATTCAACGTCAATTGCGATCGTCCGAAATCATCGCCGTTGCCTCTACGGTCGAACAAATGATCGATAACGGTCAACTTGCGGACGCTCGGGCGATGGTCGACAAGCATTCGGACTTTCCGATTCACGAGTCGTGGCTTGCCGCACAGAAGAAGCTTGGGGACGCTGAGAAGACCGAACAAGATCGTCTGAGCCAAGTCCAAGGCCTGATTGCCTCGGCAGAATCGACGACTTCCCATAACCAGGCCGTGAAATACCTGGAGCAGGCTCGCGAAATTGCTCACACTTCGGAAGAGAAGTTGGCGATTGGCCGGCTGGAAATGGAGTGGGAAGAACATCGCCAGAACGAAGTTGCCGCACGCGAAGAAGCATTTCGCCAACTTGTTGACAAGGCTACCAATAAGCTAGAGCAGTCGGACAGTCTATTGGCAATGGTCGATCCAACCAACCAGGATACGAACAAGGACCTGCAGCAACTTGATCAGTTATTGAAGGAAACGGATCAGGACCTTCAACAACTAAACAGTGCCAAGGGAATGGTTCGCTCTACTTCAAGTTCTCAAGTAAAGCTCCTGGAAACCCGGGCGACAGCGTTGAAAGACGCTCATAAAAAGCTTGAGCAGCAATCGAGTCTATTCGATGAAATGACTCGGCAAGCAGCGATCAGTTCCGAAGCGGCAAACTTCGAACAAGCATTAAGCGGTTACGACGAAGCGTTGAAAAACTATGTCACCTCATTTCCTAATGATCCCCGCTCTAGCGACTTCAAAAAGGTCGCAACCCACGCCAAGACTTGGAGCGGTGCGATGAAATGGCAACAGTTGTGGCATAGTTGGTCGGTGATCCCGCCCAGAGACCTACAAGACGTTGTTGCTCAGATTGCCGAATGTGAAAAATTTCTCGACGATTTTCCCGAAGCGCCTTCAGCATCGGTAGCGAAGTCCTACCTGACCTACTTGAAATCAATCCGAATGCGTGAAGAGTCTTCTGACGGGGATCGATCTGACGGCGCAAAATCTCAAATGGCGGCGTTGTTCGAAAACGCACTGCTCAGCAAGGTCTATCTCCTCGAACTCAAGGATGGAAAAAAATACTATTTGCTCGCTCCTCTGAAGAAGAAGCTGACGAACGCAGCTAGTACCGAAGTTGTTAACTTTCATCCCATCACTGACTATTACAGCGCATTAGGTGGCAACGAATCGAAGGGAACCGGCAAGATTAAGCAGGTTGGTGAAATAAAGACCTTAACAACGAGCCTAGCTCCCCATGCAGTTATCGGCTCACGTGTCAAAGAGACCATTGACAATTGTTCGCTGAACGAATGGGATACCTACTGCCTGGGACTATGTAAGAGAATCCTGAGCGACCCTGAGATTGACGACTTTTTGAAATACTTCTTATTACTTCGCACGGCCGAATTAGCGGGTGAAGGCAACGCACACCTGAAAGAAACTATGGCGTCGGTCATTCGGAAATTCCAGGATGACGAAATTGACCTGGCGGTTAATTGGATGGACCCGGAGAACGAAGCCGCTCAAACGGCCCGTGAGTTGGCAGCAGATGCACTGAAAAGAGTCAATATTCAGGACTTTGAGTCCGCTTGGGATGAGTCCAAGAAGCAGACCGAACAGCTGACCAAACGAGTCCAATGCCCCATTTCAGTCGTTGGCCACCTCGAAAAGGACAAGAAGGGTAGTTGGAAGTGTCTCACTAGCTGGGAGCCCAAGGGAGACTACCAGTTGCAAGTGGTTGTACCAAGTGGCACATCACATACTTGGGCTTCTATTGGATCAGCCCGAGGAAATTCGATCACCTTGAATGGCCAACTTTCCGGGGCTCACGCTATCGAAGGTCAATTGATCTTCGCCATTCCCAAAGCCGCTGCCGACTTGGCATTCGCGAACAGGTAAACACAAGAAGGCGATGAAATGAGTCACGAGAATGGAACTGCGGAACCAACGCAATACTTTGTTCGCGCACGCGGCAAGGTCATGGGACCGTTCAGCCTGGAACGCCTCCAGACGATGCGAAGCCGCGGCCAGTTGAGCCGAATCCATGAGGTGTCTATCGACAAACAGAACTGGCAGACTGCCGCCAATTTTATGTCTTCCGCAATAGCGCCGGCAGACAATAACGCTTCGAATAATCATGAACTGGAGTTGCAGGAGAACGCACCTCAATCTTCAAGTGATTCCAGGCCGCCCGATCCATCTGGCAATAAGGCAGCCTGGTACTACCATGTCGCTGGTGAGATGAATGGCCCCATCAGTATCATGGACCTCAGATCGCTCGTAAGCAGTCATCAACTGACCGCCGACGAACTGGTATGGAAAGAAGGTTTCGCAGATTGGCTCCCGATATCAGAAGTGCCGGAGCTCAAACACCTTACTGCCGGTGCGCAAGCTATCACTGGTTCATCACAGCCAATGATGCAAACGTCACCAGGTGTTTCGGTAAGCCAATCTTCGGCTCAGCACATGCCCCACCCGCGAACAAGTGGTTTGGCAATTACCGGGATCTCTCTTGGGGTACTAGGGCTATCATTCAGCGTCCTCAGCGGGGTGGCGCTCTTGTTAAGTTCCGTCGCGGTTTTACTCCTGGTTGGATTAGCACTGGCATTCGGCTTCTTAAGCATTTTCTCGATCATCTTCAGCGCCGTAGCGCTGAAGGATATCAGCCAATCACGCGGAAGCCTCACCGGCAAGGGCCTTGCAAACGCAGGCTTGACCACTGGAATCTTGGGAACCATTGGTTGGGCAATCTGGTTGTTCTACTTTATCGATATTACCCGCGTCCGTATCTAGACTGAAATCAAGCATGGCCAGTGATACTCGCCCGGTGAATACAGATAGCTTCACCAATTCAACTTCAGAGCTTTCTCCCATTTCTTGGGTACGGTCAGATCCCGAACAGCGTCTGGCGTTCCGCGGCGGACGTTTTACGCGAGTCAATACCTGGTGTGCGTTGTTGTTGGGAGTCATCTTCTCAACTTGCTTCTACACAGCGCTATACCTAATGCACAATTCGTATTTAGCGGTTACGTTTACGCAACGCGGTCCGATTCCGTATTGCATCGCGTTTTTCTTCTTTTGGTCGGTTGCAATTCTAATCTTGAAGTTTTTCAAGTTGCGACTTCAGCGACGCGCGTTGCAAATGGTCGTCGTTCCTGAGAATCCCGAGTTTGTATTATCACCGTTAACGGTCGACGACGTGATCGGTCGAATGTATCAAGTCGTCGATGACCCCAAGCACTTCACTCTACTTAATCGTATTTATGTAGCCTTGGCCAATCTTCGGAATCTGGGTCGTGTAACAGACGTCGATGAGATCCTGGAGACCCAGGCTGGTAGCGATGAATCGGTGATGGAGACGAGTTACTCGCTACTCCAAGGTTTTGTCTGGGCGATACCTGTTCTGGGATTCATTGGTACTGTCCAGGGCTTGTCGGCTGCCATTGGTGGATTTGGGAGTGTGCTTGCCACCACTGAAGAACTTAACCAGGTCAAGGATGCGCTAAAGGATGTCACAGGCGGTCTGTCTGTCGCATTCGAGACCACAATGCAGGGCCTGGTTGCGGCATTGATCGTTCAACTTCTGTTGACAGCAATCAAAAAGTCAGAGGAAGAGTTTCTAGATTCATGCAGTGAATACTGTGTGCGCAATGTCGTGAGCAGATTGCGTTTGATGCCCTACGAATCGCGAGAAGAGTCGTGACTTCACGTAGAAACCGATCGGGACCGACTATCTCCCTCTTTGCGTTCCAGGACATCATTACTTCAGTGAGTGGCATCATTATCGTGATGGTACTGCTCCTTAGTCTGGAACTCGTGGAACGTCCTGAGCAGGATTCCCAGAGGATTACTTCGTCCGTAGCTACGGATGTTGAGTCGGCGATAACCGAAGCGGAAGCGGAATTAGAGACACTGCAAGGTTCCGTTCAGGAGCTGAATACGCTTATCAGTAATATTGCCGAGACTTCTCCCTCTGAATTGCAGAATGAAATTGATTCCTTGCGTCGAAGGATCGATGAAAAGGAACAAGGCCTGAAACAATTACATGCTCAAGAAGAGCAATTGAAAGAGGAAAAGAAAGACGTTCTGGTACAACAATTCGATCGAAAAGACGAACGTGAAGAACTAGATAAGGTGACCCGAGAACTAGCGGACCTTCAAACGCAACTCGAACAGGAAAGAGATGAGGATCGGCTCGTGTTTACGCTGCCGAAAGGATCCAAGAAGTCTGGATGGCTTGTTGTGGTTGATTCTGGCAGGATCGACACTGCCCCAATTGGCAGGGAAAGCCGACCGATCAGATTTACATCAAGTTCATCCGGATTCCTCGGCACCGACACTGCCGTCAATCAGTTCATGGAATGGGCAAGGGACAGGAATGCTTCATCGTCCTATTTTCTCGTGTTGGTACGCCCGAGTGGCGCATCCGCATTCGATCAACTTGAATCGCGACTGAGCCTTTCGGGTATCCAGTTCGGTTTTGATTTGATTGGCGAAAATCAATCGGTGCTTCACCCTGAGCGAGGAGCTGCCCCATAAATGCGACGTCGACGCCGCTCAAACTCAGCCGATAGCTTGGAACTGTTGCTGGACACTATCTGCAACACTTTCGGTGGGGTACTGTTCATCGCAATTCTGGTTGTCATCCTGCTCCGAATGACCGGTGAGAGCAACGAAGAAAAGCCTATTGAGTCCGTCGCACCTGAGCATTTTCAGGAGTTACAGAATCGCTTGACGTCCGTAACCCGAGAACTGAGCCTTCTACGAGAAAATCGAACCAGCCAACAACGTCTGGCAGAAAAGTTCGCCGAACAAGAGGTGCGTGATCAGATCATCACGCGAAATACACTCCAAGAAGAGTTTGCTGAACTTGAGCGAGAATACAATCAACAACTTGCAAGAAATTCGAGTCAAAGTCACGAGATCGAAAAAACAAGGTCCGAAAATCTTCAAACGGACAAGGACCTGCAACAGGCCCAGGACGAGTTTGAAGATCTCCAGCGGAAGATAGTGGAAGAGAGAAAGTCACGTGTCCAGGAGATGCGATCTCCCGTAGTACGTTCATCAGGGTTTAAGAGTGAAGTCGGCGTGATCTTGCGGTACGGTCGAATGTACGTTTGGCATCGATATGGTCGAGGGGGTTCACGACTTGGCTTAAACACAGATGAATTCGTTGTTGTTGGATCACAGGGTACCTCAGTGATTACTCAGCCCATCCCAACTGCCGGCATCCCCCTTCGGGACGACGATTTATCTCGGGGAAGGTTGCGTGAACGGCTTAGCCAATTCTCCCCCAGGTCAAACGTTATTGCCGTGATTGTGCGTCCAGATAGCTATCGTCAATTCAATGTTCTACGAGACGTTTTGTTAGACGAAGGATTTGAATATCGCCTGATGCCAATGGATCAAAATGGAGAGGTAGCTGACCGTGGAGGATTTGGTGGAAAAGTCCAATAGCCCAACCCTCCATTCGACAACGTTCAAGACTCATCCGATCCTTAAAGCAGACAACACCATCAAGGTTTTTGCCAAATCCTCGGAAGAGAACCTCAAGCATACCTTGATGGTATTATTCTTCCTCAAATCGTTTTCCCATAAAGAGTTGTGATTTTCGATCTAGGCTCATCGGATTCTCTCCCAAGAGACTTTCGCAGTCAAATCGCAGCAAGTTGTACCAGTAGGCTACTGGGAACCTTCGTTCGGTGGGCTTTTGAGAAAAACGCTCAGGACACGCCCTCCTGTGCTTATTGGCAAAATCCCGTTTGTATTAAACAGACCACACCTTTGCGCGGATTGGCCGTGCCTGAAGGATGAATCGCCATGGCAACTGGGGGCGAAGGGTAGCCGAACCGTCGTAGCTGAGCAGGTGGTACTGAAAACAGGGAGTGATCAGGTCTAGTGCGTCCTAAGTTCGCGACTGCATCACCCTTCCGAGCCTAATACCCTATTAACCCAGCGGTAATGTCTCTGCTAAATCGGTGATACAAACGCCAATTTGAGCGTTTGCGAGCCTAAGGCAAGATCGGCCGGGTTATGTCTCTACAAAACAGAGACGATAGCGTAAAGAAAACGCGTCCTCGCAACTCGTTGCGAGTTCCTAGGATAAAACAACGCACTTCTATGCCTGCCTCAGCGTAACCCAGCTTTAGACCTGTTGAATCGCCGCTGCTCTGGCTTCATCGTAGGATGCCACGAAAAGCCGGGCCTGATTCCTTAGCCACTGCCAATTCTCGTCAGCAATTTGCTTCTTGTCGAAAAGAGGGCCACCTATCCCGAACGCCGTTGCTCCAGCGCTCAAGTAGTTTGGCAAATTGACTGTGGTAATACCTCCTGTCGGCATTAGACGGATCTTAGAGAAGGGACCAAGAACGCTCTTAAGATAGTCTGGCCCCAAAGCATTTGCAGGGAATATTTTGATGAAAGTTGCCCCGAAGTCCAACGCTCTTAAGATCTCGGTTGGAGTAATCGCTCCAACAAATATGGGGACATCGGCCTGCAATGCAACTTGAATTACCTCCCGGGTGACTGTAGGCGTTACCAAGAAGGATGCCCCGCTTTCGATCGCGGCTTCTGCCTGGGCTGCCTTGCAAACCGTTCCCGCTCCGACGTTGATTTGCATTGAAAAATCGGAACTCAATGCCCTGATCTGACTCAATGCGTCAGGGGAATTCATTGTGACCTCGACTGTTGTAATGCCTTCGGTGGCGACAGATTCGACCGCAACTTGTGTTTGCGCCCATTCAAATCCACGTAAGATGCCTACAAGTGGTCGGTTCTCAAATAGTTGCCAATTAAACGATGTACTCATAGCAGCGTCTCGTAGTTTTAAATCAAGTTTGTTTTCAACGTGGGCATCAAGGTCGGATGTTGAGGGGGGGCGAGCTTTCTTCAACCTTGCTTGAAAAGAAGCTTATTGTGCGATTGAATTGCGTACCATTGCCCGACCGCTGATAGTCGTTCAACATCGTCGATCACGATTTCGGTAGTCCGATCCGCTAGGCCTGCAATCTCCAGTGCCAATTGGTAAATAGGATTCAGCTTTTTACCTGCCCCCAGGATGATTTGTGACTCGCTCGCAACCTTAGACTTCAGCGACCATATCTCACTACCGATCAATTGCCCGCTCAGAAAAGCTTCACTGACAGAAGGCCTTTGACTGGCTGTCAGTTGCTTGACGCGCACCTGAAAAAGAGAATTTGTCAGGCTTGCATCTCTGGCAAGCCTGACACCCTCGCAAAATGCGTCGATCTTTTCTGGACTGGTCCAATTCAATTCCTCATTGCCGGTCGCCTCGGCACGTTTCAACGAACTATGCTTTCTCAACAATTGAAACAATTCGCCCGTCATGTAAGTACGAAAATCCACCACGTTTCCATCCTTGACCAGAACGTGCTTGGAATGAGTACCTGGCAAAACAACCCAAGCAGTAAGGAAACTAGAGATCAACTCGCCATAAAGCGAACCCAGTCCAACCAACTCGGTTTCCTCGCCCCGGAGAACGTCATTCTTCGCTTGTAGCCCTGATACGAGGTAAACCGGCTGGGTCAACTGCTCGACGTCGTCCAATCGGCAAACAACCAGCCCGCGCCCATCCATTTCGAATGGCGTACGAGCATAAGGAAGCTCTCGCCAGCCAATCGAAGAACTCGCCATACCGGAAATGACCACGGGTACATGGTCAACATCAAACGGCACAGTTTGCGTAAGATCCAAAACATGTCGCCTTAGGGTGCTCTGAAAAAGGCGACAGCGATCGTGGGGCCCCGAGACGCCTGCCAATTCGGCGACACCTTCGTTACTGGACCGCTCAGCGATAATCGTTCGAGTTTCAACTTCAACCAAACGAAGGCGAAAGTTTGTGGTGCCCCAATCACAGTTAAAAAAACAGAAATACATTCAGACTCATTTTTTCAGGGATAACGACATGAAAACTTACTGGGACGACATCCATTTTTAGGGACTATTCACTGAATCAACCAAGCGACCAGGAGTCTCACACGTTGCCGTCAACGACGCTATGAGCAGTCAACTTGTTCTTCCAAGGGCAACCGTCTTCAAGGTATCAGTTCATCTTTGTGCCGTGAGAAATCGATACCAGCGTTTGCTGCACTTTGACTAGAACGCTGCAACGGAATCCCCAGATCTCTCACTCAAACTTTGCCAGTACCGTGCTGGCAGGTTTCCATGCTTTCAAGCCTTTCAATAACTCGGCTGCTAGTTCCGATTTCTGTCTACTCAGATCTACGGACTCCGAGATATCGCTTTCGACATCGTACAGTTCGGTAACTCCGTTTTCTGGCCAATAGATGAGCTTGTATGGCCCGCGACGGATGGCCAACGAGGGGCGGTGCCCCAACGCATGATTCTGAGGAAAAGCCCAGTAGAAAGTCCGATTAAAACGCATGGTAGTTCCCTCAAACGTCTCGACAATACTAATCCCATCCATGTGCTGCTGGTTGCGTTTAGGCAGGCCTAGGATATCCATCATCGTGGGGTAGATATCGGTATTGATCGTCACCGTGGGGTTGGTGGTTCCAGGCGTCATATGGCCAGGCCACTTAACGATTAAAGGAACGCGGATGCCTCCTTCGAATAGGAAACCCTTTCCGAATCGATATGGGGCGGCCGTACTGACGCCCTTTCTGGAGGTGCACATGCTGCCTTGGTCGGAGGTCAGAACAACGATCGTATTGTCCGCAATCCCCAACTCATCCAGCTTTTGCATGATCCGACCGACACTATCGTCCAAGGCTTTGATCTGCCCAGCAAATTCAGGATTGCGTTGGGCTGGGACGGATTGGACCTTGTGTCCACCGCGGACGACTTCCTTCAGCGTCAGGTCAACCTGAGGCATCGATTCGAGCTTTCTATTGAACGATTCCACATGCTCTTTTTTCCCTTGGGCATTCGAAATTGCTGGCTTGTGGACGTTGAAGTACGAGAAGTAAAGTAAGAACGGTTTGTCGCCGTTGCCGTCCAATAATTTGAGTGCTTTATCGGTCAGGGCATCCGTCAGGTAGTCGCCTGGTTTACCATCTTCCATATCGGGAACGTCGCACTTTTTGATATCGCTTTTGTAGGGAAAGTAGTAGTCCGATGGTTGACCTACTCCACAGCCGGCGATATTGACGTCGAACCCGTTGTCAAACACGGAATTTGCATTTCCCATGTGCCATTTGCCGAGAAAGTACGTGGCGTATCCATGCTGCTGGAGAACCTTCGGCCATAACATCTCACCATTTCGCACTGCCCCCGTATTGGTGAGGAGATTCATCCGCGCTGGAAACTTGCCGGTGACAATTCCTGTGCGCGACGGTCCGCATGTCGGATGTGATGCATAGGCATTCGTAAAACAAATGCCCTGGGATGCCAGTTGGTCGATATTGGGCGACTCATGAAATTCACTCCCGTAACAAGACAGGTCCTTGATTCCTAGATCATCCACTAGCAGAAACACGATGTTCGGCTGACCAGGCTTGGCGGCAACAGCGGGGATTCCGGTCAGCAACACAGCGGTAACGGCAAGTGCTGACATCAACACAAGTCGTCGAGTGAGATTGATCATGGAAGGAACACTTTCGATACGGACATTACCCCCTGGTAGTGCCTAGTCGACATCAAGAGCCCAGAAGAGAGTAAGGCGACAAGGATATGAAGTCTTGACCTAACATCGCCAGACATGTTGTCAGGACAATCGAGGCGATTTGAACGTTGTGAACGAATTGAAAGGGATGCCAATTTATGCCCGAACCTTTTCAAGCGAGATCGTTTCGGAGCTTGGCATGCAGGCGACTCTTACTCGAAGGTCGACGAAGCTCTATCTAAGCGTTACCGCGTCTACCAACAGGATCTTTTTCGTGCCACAATCAGGCGATATGGAGACGAGTTTTGACGTGACCAGAAATGACCTCAACTACCTTCCAGGGCAAAGTCAAATCTGTTTTCCCCATCTGCTTCAACCCTAACGACCATATCGGAGAAGCGGTTATACTTGGCTGGCACAGTTTCGATTTCTCCACGCTGAGACTCATTAGACTTTGAGATAACTACCTTGTAGCTTCCAGGCGCGGTACCTTCTCCGTTGATGTAAAACAATTCGTACATACCGTTCCCATTTGTCCGAGCGCTTGCATTGGTGTAACCACTTTCTTGGGGCACAAAAATAATATCGGCTCCTCCAAGTGGCTCCCCATCGAGCGTGACAATACCACTGACGGGTCTTAATTCATCGACGCCACATCCAATCTGCAAGCTGACAAGCAATAGGATTCCGAAACAGATAACGCTTTTCATTTGGGCTGTTCTAACCATTGATAAGATGTTGTCTTCGCGAATAGGTGGATTGTTCGTATAAGCCCCTAGACATCAATTCCGGGAGAAGGTTTGCGTCTCCTCCCGGAATTAACATCGTGAGAACAAATCAGACGTCTTCTTTAGTACCCGCCGATTACTTCCCCATCAGCGCGGTTGATCAGCATCATGAATGCTCCATCGGGCAAGTCATTCGAGCTTCCTAAGGCAATTGTTTCTGGTAAAAACCGAACACTTGCATCACAAAACGCAAATACTGCTCCGCCAGGATGGCGACTCGAAAAGATCTCCGGATGGCAGTCGTTTACGTTAGGGCGGGTGCAATCCTTATTGATCGGTCTCCGTATATCTCCTCGGCGGAGTATCGAGCGACGCGATCTTCCCGTATTGCTGGAATATGGCGTCGGTCCAGCCCAAATCGGAAAAGCATCGTAAGAATCGTTGATCGATCCCTCCGCTTCCCCCACGAGAATGGTGTTACTGCTACCGTCAGTTATATCGCGAAATTTGATCTCACTGTTGTCATTGAAAATTCCACCGAAATCCTTGCTTCCATTCCCGTAGCCTTGATTTCCGACGTAGTTCGATTTGCCGAAACCTTCGGGACTACGCTCAGGCAAGGTCGATGACGGGCAGTTGAATGCTTCGACAATGCTCTCTCCCTGGTCGACATGCACCGGTTGACCTTGCGGATTGATACTGTCATAGAGTGCTGATTGCTCGATAAAGGGCAATAGATGTGTAGCCCAGCCAAGCCGGTGCTTGGGATTCCCGTTTCCTGTAATGTAAAGGAAACCTGGTGGGAACCTTTGAAACGTATCGTGATAATTGTGCAACCCCAGTCCGATCTGCTTAAGGTTGTTCGTGCATTGATTTCGTCGGGCTGCTTCGCGAGCTTGCTGTACTGCTGGCAACAACAAAGCAATGAGCACTCCGATAATAGCGATCACGACGAGTAATTCGACGAGCGTGAAGCCGTAGCCCCTGTGCGTACTGCCTCGATGACAGACCATTTCAAAACTCCGTAAGATCAAAAGATAAGAGAGAATTAAGTACTACAAGAGATGCCTCTCTCTGTTCCTGTAGCCAAATCCTTTTTTGCATTTCCTTATCAGGATCTGCATCCTCGAGTGCGGGCCTTCTTAAAGGCCCGCGACCTATTATTTTCTTGTACTTACCATTTACCTTTCTAGCTGTGTAAGACGACCTGAAAACATTCGATTCCTGAGGCACGACCTGTCCCATCTTTCGGGGTTGAGGCTAGCCTCGCGTCATCGTCACTCTGGAGCAATAAGATGAGTAACGAATGCACTACTACTATTCTCCAAACACTCAAGAAAGTGTCGTAGAAAAGCGGGCGTAAACGAAAGACTGCCAGAGTTCGCTGCGCGACATCATTTCTGACATGCCTGGAAATTATTCCATTGGGCTAATACCTCGCGCAGTTAACCATTCCCATGATGCAAGAGACGGCTGCTGAATTAGCATGTCAGTCGGCATTCGCTGTTGACTCACGTGTCGCAACTAGCTCGGGAGTGCCTGTGCCTGACAGGAGCTCCTATTAGGTATTCGATCAAACACATCGAAAGCAAGGTTTAGAATCCTGTCTCTGGCATGCCCCCCAAAAACTGGTACATGTGTTAGGAGAGTCTAGAGGCCAATTTCGGCCAAGGAGACTCCCGTGACCAAGAAGCGTCACTGATAAAGAGCCCGGCAGCAAGTTGCCGGGCTCTTTTTTTGATTTCAATCAAGCTTGATCGGCTGGGTTAGTTTACTGGAACTTCCTCCCCTAGCGGCAGACGCGGCGTACCAGGTACGACGTCCTGATAGCGGGCGTCCCCGTACCCAAACCGAAGTTCGTCGTAGTAGAACTCGAGTTTGGACATTTGTGGATCCATGACTTCTCGGCCGAGATAGTTGCCGCTTCCGTCATAGGCGTCGTACAGATCCAGGTAGCCAGAGCTCTTCCATTCCGGCTTGTAGATGCCGAATTGCATATTCGGTTCACGAACGCAGTTGTAGCCTAGCGGACCGTCGTACCGATAAACGGACTCGTCATTGCACCAGATTTCGAGGAAACCATCGCCATCCTGGTTGTAGTTCCACTTCCAGTGCAAGACAAAGTCATGCCATTGGCCACGTTTCATGGGAACCATGGAAGCGTACGACCGATTGGCTCGCATTGTGGCGATCCCCTCTTCTAATGTTTCGGGGACCACGTCGTCCCAAGTGTGCTGAATCGCGAACTGTCCCTTGTCCGTGCGAATGCACATCGATGGACTTGAGTGCAGGTTGGTACCACCGTTTCCACCACCGTGCCATTGAAAGTTCAGGCTATTGATTCGTGGCGCTGGGTCGGGAAAGTCCTCTGGCACGTAGATGCTGATCCCCATCCAGCGTTCAATCCCCTCAGGGGTTTTAGGGGCATAGTAAATCTTGGGAACGACTTCGCTGCGATAGTTCGAAGGGTAGGCTTCGTTGCGGGGTACATATGTCCGCATTGCGTAGTTACCTTTACGACGGATTTGACGATAGGGTGCCGTGATGAAGTCGGTGACGCCATCGTTATAGCCGTAAATGTAAGCACCGGATGGATCATCAGAGTCAACGAGGTTGTTGCCGAAACCATCATTCCCCCAAGCGCTCAAGACGAAGTGCGTGTAGTCCCCGTTGTATGCTGGATTCGTTGGATTGGTATAGGGGTATTGGTAATTGATGAAGGTGCCGTCTTCCCAGTCTTGAACGAATTTAAGCGCCGCCTTGTTCCGCCTTGGTGCGGTGGTGAACGGCAGACGTGGAGTGCCTGGCACGACATCTTGATACAGGGCCGTCTCGTCTCCCACGCTGTAGTCGTCGAAGAGCAACTCTAGTTCCGTGATTGGCGGATCCACAGGCGCTGTGCCGTTGGGTTCTCCGTTTTGGTCGTACAGTTGAACCTTGTCAACAAAGTTTGCATTTCTCCAGTCATTTCGATTGCAGCCGAAGATGACCCAGGGAGCTGTGCTGTAGTTGTAACCGAGCGGACCTTCGTAATAGTAAACGGAGATATCGTTATGCCAGATCTCCAGGAACCCGTCGCCACCGGAGTTGTAGTTCCACTTCACATGGAAGACAAAGTCGTTCCATTGGCCAGGAATGACTGGTACCAGTTCGGCGTTGCTTCGGTTTTCCTGCTGAATCTGAAAACCTTCCGCACTGCTGGCCGGGATCGTATCGTCCCAGGAATGGCTGATATGAAAAGAGCCATTCATGATTGTCAGTTTCAGGGGCCCCCCATTGTGAATGTTATGCCCGTTACCCAGCCAACGCACGACCTTCGTTTGGCTAGTTGTCGCTTGCCAATTGGCTGGAACGTAAACACTGAAGGCAAACCAGCGTTCCAAACCATCGATTGGCAAAACCTCCTCTTCCCGCGTCTCGGCCAGTTCACTTCGGAAGGAACGCCACTCTCGGGGAACATAAGTGCTAACGCTGTATTGCCCTGATCGAGAAATCGTATCAGTTACTAAGAGGCGGTCATAAATTCCATCGTTGTAACCTGCCATCAGGTCTTCATTACCAGGGGCGCCGGCAGTCCCCAAGTTCGCCCCATCGACATAGAGAAAGAAGGTCGAATAGTCGAGGTTCCCATTGGGAATCGGCTCGAGCAGGGTACCATTCTCAAACCCGGTGGAATAGAGAATAGCCGCTTGATTGCGGGTAACGCCTTGGGCCCCCACTGCCGTAACCAGGCAATGCAAGCATGAGAGTGCCAGAAAAACACGATACAACATCGAATTTTGCTCCAAGAAAGAGATGAGAGATTAGAGATTAGAGAAACGGGGTTCAAGAGTTCGTATTAGCTGGGGACCCCTGAATGAAAGAGACACAAACACCAGGAAATGCACGCAGAGACGTGCGCGAATCCCGAAAACCTGATATCTAATACAAGGCCATTAATCTACTCCTTATTAGTTCCTCAATATTCCCCAACAATACTTCAACATGTCGTTGTGTATTTCACAGGACATTGACCGACGACACACACGACTTACGTTCCCGTTTTGAGTTGATCCAAGTCATGCGTCACCCTGGAACAATGCTCCAAACAACACATGCTTTAGTACTATTCTCCGGATGTGAACAAAAAGTGTCATGAAATAAGCGTCAGAAAATTAGTCCGTCTGCTGACGCGTATAGAAAGACGGCGGAAACGACTGGGGCAAGCCCTGGCTAGCAATGCCCTGCTCCAAAAGAACAACCGAAGCTGTAGCCAACCAAAGGCATTCCAAGGTTGCCCCGAGAAACAATTACTGCGCCATCGAAAGCGAGAGCTAAAGAATCCTATCTCGCCAACTTGCCTTACCGAATTGCCGATCCAATCAAACAAATGAAACTTGTCCCCGACCTCAATCTGGCCGGGGCAAGTTGAATGGACCAATAAATCGCTCTGCTAATTCACCGGAGTTTGCTCTTCCAAAGGAAGTCGCGGCGTACCGGGTACGACGTCCTGGTAGCGGGCATCCCCGTATCCAAACCGAAGTTCGTCGTAGTAGAACTCGAGTTTGGACATTTGTGGATCCATGACTTCTCGGCCGAGATAGTTGCCGCTTCCGTCATAGGCGTCGTACAGATCCAGGTAGCCAGAGCTCTTCCATTCCGGCTTGTAGATGCCGAATTGCATATTCGGTTCACGAACGCAGTTGTAGCCTAGCGGACCGTCGTACCGATAAACGGACTCGTCATTGCACCAGATTTCGAGGAAACCATCGCCATCCTGGTTGTAGTTCCACTTCCAGTGCAAGACAAAGTCATGCCATTGGCCACGTTTCATGGGAACCATGGAAGCGTACGACCGATTGGCTCGCATTGTGGCGATCCCCTCTTCTAATGTTTCGGGGACCACGTCGTCCCAAGTGTGCTGAATCGCGAACTGTCCCTTGTCCGTGCGAATGCACATCGATGGACTTGAGTGCAGGTTGGTACCACCGTTTCCACCACCGTGCCATTGAAAGTTCAGGCTATTGATTCGTGGCGCTGGGTCGGGAAAGTCCTCTGGCACGTAGATGCTGATCCCCATCCAGCGTTCAATCCCCTCAGGGGTTTTAGGGGCATAGTAAATCTTGGGAACGACTTCGCTGCGATAGTTCGAAGGGTAGGCTTCGTTGCGGGGTACATATGTCCGCATTGCGTAGTTACCTTTACGACGGATTTGACGATAGGGTGCCGTGATGAAGTCGGTGACGCCATCGTTATAGCCGTAAATGTAAGCACCGGATGGATCATCAGAGTCAACGAGGTTGTTGCCGAAACCATCATTCCCCCAAGCGCTCAAGACGAAGTGCGTGTAGTCCCCGTTGTATGCTGGATTCGTTGGATTGGTATAGGGGTATTGGTAATTGATGAAGGTGCCGTCTTCCCAGTCTTGAACGAATTTAAGCGCCGCCTTGTTCCGCCTTGGTGCGGTGGTGAACGGCAGACGTGGAGTGCCTGGCACGACATCTTGATACAGGGCCGTCTCGTCTCCCACGCTGTAGTCGTCGAAGAGCAACTCTAGTTCCGTGATTGGCGGATCCACGATCGCTGTGCCGTTGGGTTCTCCGTTTTGGTCGTACAGTTGAACCTCATCCTCGAATTGGGGATGACTCCAGGGCTCTCGATTGCAGCCGAAGACGAACCAGGGAGCTGTACTGAAGTTATAACCGAGCGGACCTTCGTAGAAGTAGACGGAGATGTCGTTATGCCAAATCTCCAGGAATCCGTCGCCACCGGAGTTGTAGTTCCATTTCACATGGAGGACAAAGTCGTTCCATTGGCCAGGAATGACCGGTACCAGTTCGGCGTTGCTTCGGTTTTCTGCCTGAAGCTGATAACCTTCCGCACTGCTGGCCGGGATCGTATCGTCCCAGGAATGGCTGATATGAAAGGAGCCATTTTGGGTTATCAGCTCCATGGGGCCCTTTTGGTGATCAATATCTCCATTTCCCAACCAACTGGCGACAAGGGTCTCGGTGGTGGTCGCTTGCCAGTTAGCCGGCACGTATACGCTGAAGGCGATCCAGCGTTCCAAACCGTCGATTGGCAAGACCTCCACATCCCGCGTCTCGGCCAGTTCACTTCGGTAGGAACTTCCCTGACGGGGAACATAACTACTGACGCTGTATTGTCCTGATCGCGAGATCGTATCGGTCACCAAAATGCGGTACTTGTAACCCGTCATCAGGTTTTCATTACCTGGGGCGCCAGCGTCTCCGATTGAGCGATTATCGACATAGAGATTGAAGGACGTATAGTCGAGGTCCCCATTGGGGATCGGCTCGACCAGGGTGCCATTCTCAAACCCGGTGGAATAGAGAATAGCCGCCTGATTGCGGGTAACGGTTTGGGCACCCACTGCCGTAACCAGGCAATGCAAGCATGAGAGTGCCAGAAAAACACGATACAACATCGAATTTTGCTCCAAGAAAGAGATCAGAGAATAGAGATGAGAGAAACGCGGTTCAAGAGTCCATTTTCGCTGGGGACTCTTGAATGAAAGAGATACAAAGAAGAGGACATGCAGGACTGACGTTCCCGTTTTGAGTTGATCCAAGTCATGCGTCACCCTGGAGCAATGCTCCACGTAAGACATCCTTTAGTTCTATTCTCCGACTGCGAACAAAAAGTGTCACAAAATAAGCGTCAGAAAATTAGTTCATCTCCTGACGTTTATAGAAGGACGGCGGAAACGACTGGGGCAAGCCCTGGCTAGTAATGTTCTGCTCCAAAAGAACAACCGAAGTTTTAGCCAACCAAAGGCATGCTGCCGTTGCCCTATCAGATATTCACTACTTCCCTCGGAGATCATCATGCCTTCGGGCGATACCTTGGACAGTAAATCTGCCTCGCAACTTGAGTCAAAGAATGCCGAATCAGATGCCAGGGGCATTCCTTGTTGAGGCACGTGTCATAGATAGCCAAGCCAAGAGAATTCTGTACAAGACAACACCGTACACCGTTGCCCTCCACGCGTTGCTAACGCCCATGTACAGCCTCTAGTCGCGACGACTGTACCTTTTTCGAGATGGCAATTTGGCTCGGGCAATTGTTCCCACAGAACAATTCACCGATAAGCGTCAGGTAATCTTTTCGATCAGAGGTTGTGGAACAAGAGTTTCGAACGATAGATTTCCAGTGTTCATGTTTCGTCATGCATTTCCATCTCGCGCCTTTCCGTAGCGAGGATTTCCAATGCTTCAGCATCGGTAACCGTTCGAGCGGGAGTGCTGAGACTTACCGCGACACCGGCGACGGTAGCGCAAATCAGCGATGGGATAATAGGGCCCCCCCAAAACGCTCCTAGCGAATCGCTATATTTAAACAGCACCGTGCACCCCCCCCCTCCCAGAATTGCCGCAATTCCTCCCTGCCATGTGGCTCGAGGCCAGTATTTGCCCATTAAAGTGCAAACCACCAAGCCGCTCATGACGAATGAAATCATGTCTTTGATGTATCGAATGATATCTTCCGCGGGCAAAGTAACTGCGAACGCTACAATCATGATCCCCAATAGCCCCCAGCGAGAATTACGAACCATTTGACGACTATCGGGTCTCTTTCCGGTAAACATTTCGTAGACATCACGAAAGAGGATCGCAACCGCTGCAATGGCATCGGAACTAGCTGAAGACATCGTTGCGCTGAGCCCAGCAATGAGAACTACCATGCCGATAGTGGCTGGCATAAGGTCGTTCGCCATGTGCAAAAACGCGTGGTCATTGTTCTCAAGATTCGGATTTATCTGAAAGACGCATATTCCGATCAGCGCGGGAAGAAAGCAGAACATTAGATACAGGACACCGCTCAGATAGAAGCTTTTTCTTACCGTTTCCGGGCCATCCGCCGAGTAAATTCTTTGTCGATAGGAAGGCGTTCCCAGAATTCCAACCAGAATTGCAACAGCCAGTGATATCGATGGCAACAGCTGTTCGCCACGCAGGAAGTCAAGGCTACCATTGGTCAAGTTACTGACATTAGCTGGCCCACCAACTTGGTAAACCGCGAACACAACCATGGCAATAAATCCGATGAACAGAATGATCGCCTGAATCGTGTCTGTCCAGACAACGGCCACGTAGCCCCCGATGATAACGTAGGTCCCGAACCCAAGGGCAAGAATGGCCTTGGCTACCACGGGGTCAATTTTTCCCACGTATTCCAGATAATAACTACCTCCCAGGATATGAGCCCCCAGCCAACCAATCGATGCCAGCAGCATAGAAATGGCGACTAGCCCTTTTATCCAACGATTCGCTCCGTAATAGAACGAGAGCTCTTCCGACATAGTCATGAAGTTGTACTTGCGAACATCAGCAAACAACTTTCCCAGCAATAACATTCCCAGCCCACCGCCAACTCCGAACATAGCACCACGCCAGCCGTTGGCATATCCTTGCCCAACTGCTCCTATGCTTGATCCTGTTCCGACCATGGTCGCAACCGTCGAACCCAAAACAAGAATTAGGGGAATCGAACGATTTCCCAGCAGAAAGTCTTCGCCTGAATTCTGCCGGCGTGAAATCCAGACGCTCAGCCCAATCATCCCCAAGATGTAGAGCAGGAAAACAGAAAGGAATAGTGTCGGACTCATGATGACCTTCGGTAACAGATACAGTCGATTTCAATTTTGCAGTCGACCATCATCATGGCCTGAACACACGCACGAGCCGGAGCATGCGTTCCTCCGAAATACTCAGCGTAGACTTTATTGAATGACCAGAAATCTCGGGGATCATCTAACCACACACCGCAGCGCACAATATCTTGCTTGCCATAGCCGGCTTCGCTAACAATCGCGAGCATATTCTCGATTGCTTTGTGGGTTTGAGGGATGATCCCCCCCTCGATAATCTCACCGTTTTCCATGGCGACTTGGCCAGAAACAAATAGCCATCCATCTGCTTCAACGGCACGGGCAAAGGGCAATACTTGGCCTCCTGCACCGATCTTCTTCTCGGTGCCATAACGAGTAATGCTCATAATCTGTTTCTTTCATAGCTAGAGAGAGAGTCAATTGGTCGAAGAAGAGTTTCGAATGTAGCGTCCGGCACGTTCTCCCGTCGTGTGTCCATGTCGAAAGGTGATCACCCCATTAACTAGGACATATTCAATCCCGATTGACTTCTGATTCGGCGATTCAAAAGTTGCTACGTCACGAATCTCAATAGGATCAAACACGACAATATCGGCAAAGTAACCTGACTTAAGCTCTCCCCGGTCACGCAAGTTGAATATCGAAGCAGGCAGCCCTGTCATCTTGTGAATCGCTCCGCGAAGTGGAAAGAGAGCTTCCTCGCGCGAGTATTTGCCCAGTACACGCGGGAACGTACCAAAGAGCCGCGGATGAGGATGAGGGTCACATGGCAACCCATCCGATCCAATCATTACTTTTTCGTGACCAAGAATGGCCCGCATGTCTTGTTCGTCGATGGAGAAATAGACGGCACCGGCAGGCATGAGCCTCTGGGCAGCTTCCCGCTGGGATACTCCCCATTCTTGGGCAATTTGCGCCAGTAGCTTCTGTACTTGCTCCGGATGCGGATCTGACCGTGTAATTAAGATATCGACTTGCTCGTCAACCTGATTCAAATCGAGATTGCTCGATCCTGCGTTGTAGGGATAGCAATCCATATAGAGGTGGTCGTGGTAATGACTCGATTCGATCGCGGCCAAAACTTCGCCGCTTCTACCCCAATTCTTTGGACCTGCGCACTTCAGGTGGGAAATAACAATCGGCAACTTGGCTTCTGAACCAATCGTTATAGACTCTTCTAAGGCCTCGAGAATTCCATCGAACTCATCTCGCATATGCGTCGCATAGATTCCCCCATACTTGGCAGCAACGCGAGCGAGTTGACTTACTTCGTCTGTCGTCGCAGCGAAGGCATTCTTATAAGCTAGGCCCGTACTCAAACCAATAGAGCCCTCCGCCATTGCCTTTTCTAATTCTTTTTGCATGGACGCCGTTTCACGTGTTGTCGCCGTGCGCGATAATTCCCCGACATGCTTGACTCTTAACGAAGTATGACCAACCAACGCAGCAGTATTGACTGCTGGCCGCGCTGCCTCGACCATTTCGGCATACTGTCGAAATGATTCGAAGACGAAATCGCTTTTTTCACCTAGCAGATTTAAGGGCTCGGGCGGATCCTTCGCGAGTTGAAGAGGTGCAGCGCTGATTCCACAGTTACCCACGATCACGGTGGTAACGCCCTGGCTCACCTTGGGAAAGCAGTCCGGCTTCACAAGGACGACAATATCATCGTGCGTATGGACATCGATAAAGCCTGGACAAACCACTTTGCCCGCCACATTGATCACCAGCTTCGCTACCGCATTTCGGAGATCACCAACGGCTGCTATGCGATCGCCCAGAATACCGACATCACCTTCGAATGAGGGTGAATTGGCACCATCGACAATCATCCCACCAGTTAGCAAAAGATCAAAAGTAGCATTCGCCATTGGTCAGTCACCTACGGGGAACCGCTTATCAGTGCCACGATGATCGTCCAGATTGTATTTGATGCGACGAATTAGTTCCCGACTGACTTCGGTGCGTAGATTTGCCAAAGTCAAGGCAATCGCATCAATAACTGCGAGAATCGCATACCGGGAAGCAGTCGGACGGAAGATACCCTCCGGCTCATCAATGTGGACATGCAAATGCAGGTCACTCTCTCTGGCTAGTGAGGAGTCGCCCCTTGTGATGCTCACCAGCGTAGCGCCGTACTGCTTCGCGACCAATGCGTTTTCATTGATTTCAGGGATTTCACCAGTCGTGGAAACAATTAAGACTACGTCGTTTTCGTTAAGTGTTGAGGCAATCATCCGCTGCATTGTGGTGTCATGAAAAACACGCACGTCGATTCCGAGACGAAACAACCGATACTCCACATCGGCAGACGCTACGGTTCCCCCACCGCCACCACCAAACACGACCAAACGCCGACATGTGTCGATAGCTTGAGCTACAGACTTCACGGTTTCAGCACACGTTTGATCTCTAACAACCTTTACAGCCTGGAAGATTCCATGGGCAACTTGCCCTATTGCTGTATCGTCGGATGAGTCGTTGAACCCCTCGATAAAGCGTTCGCCGATCGCAAAACTGCTAACCAAGGCGGTCTTAAGTTCGCGAACATTCTTACAGCCCACCCGTTTCGCAAAGCGAGAAATCGAGGCCTCACTGACCCCCGCACGCGCGGCCAACTCATTGATACTGGCTTTTCCAGCAAACCCGAGATCGCCCAAGATTACGTGCGCAACCTTCCTCTCCGAATCCCTAAGTTCGTGTTGGACCGCCTTTATCTTAGAAACAATATCTAGTGGGCGTTTGATTGACTCCACTCCCATTCTTATCGCTCAAAAAATACAGCAGCGAAACATCGCGGCAGATCTGCCGAGGCTGCACGAACAATCTTTAAGGCAGGGTCTTTAATCCCCGTAATAGTGCTGCTAGTTACGTCGTTTGTCACATATCTAACTTTTCTTCAGCGGCCGTTCTATGGAGGTTCAGCACGAAGACCGAAAGTGTAGGTAGTAGAAGAGAGTCGAAAAGTTTCCACTGATTCCGATGTGTCCTAAATGTCGGAGTCTTGGCTTTTCAACCACAACTCCCTCCTATCCTCGCAACTACCATGACAGGAATGCCAGCAAACCGAACGCCACCCAAACACCCGCTATGTTACAAAATAACATCGAAAATCAAAGGCAAAAACACCTCTCCAATTCACAAGACACCAAGACATGTTATAAAGTACCATGCCTTGATGCAAGAGTGGGATTTTGAATGAACTGCTTTCGCGATACGAGTCACTACAAAGGCTTCGCCAAGCAGTATCGACACGAACTAGCTCACCAGGAAGCGTTTGCATGACTGATATGTTTTCAAGCTGGACCGCGCTTAAGGGACTCGAAGAAATTCCGTCTCCTGGTCTGCTTGTCGATGATACAATCGTTCGCGCAAACATCGATCGTATGATTTCAATTGTCGGTGGCCAGGCACATGTTGAGCGACTTAGACCTCACGTCAAGACGCACAAGATGGGCGAAGTCATTAAGATACAAGTGGAACTAGGCATAAATAAGTTCAAGGCAGCAACACTGGCTGAGGCAGAAATGGCTGCCGAATTCGGTGCTATCGATGTACTGGTTGCACATCAGCCTGTCGGCCCAAAAATTGATCGATTAGCGAACATACGCTCACGTTATACCAGCACTAAATTCTCCGCTGTTGTTGATGACATAGCTGTAGTTCAGTCGCTCGCTGCCCACCTCGGTTCCGCGCCCGAGCCATTTCCTCTGTACATCGACGTCGATTGTGGCATGGGCCGCACAGGGATTCCATTTGGTGCGCCCTTGCAACTGCTACGCGAGGCGATAGAGAGCACTCGTGGAGTTACGTTCGCTGGGCTCCATGTTTATGACGGGCATCTGAGTTATTCGTCGCTACCAGAGCGTAAGCAAGGATGGCAGAGAATAGCCGACTTGATCGAACAGCACATTAGAACTTTCGGTGATACGAAGGTCGTTGGGGGCGGTTCACCTACGTTCGCGGCCTGGGCGTCCCATGAGACTTGGGAATGCAGCCCAGGTACTACTTTGTTGTGGGATATCGGTTATAGCCAGGCGTTTGAGGACCTGCCATTTAGGATTGCAGCGGCTTTAATCACGCGAGTGATCAGCAAGCCCGGAGTCAACAGACTTTGTCTTGATTTAGGACACAAGGCAGTTGCCGCGGAACGCCCACTGGAAAGTCGCGTGTTCTTTCCAGCATTGCCCAATGCAAAAGCGATTTCACAAAGTGAGGAACACCTATTGCTCGATGTGTCACAGTCATCAGAAATTGCAGTTGGTGACGTATTGCTCGGCTTTCCATTTCATATTTGTCCAACCATCGCACTGCATGCGCACGCGCATCTAGTAAAGAACAGCATCGCGACACAGAAGCGATGGCGCGTAACCGCAAGAGATAGATAGGATCGCAAACCATTTTTCGCGAACACCATCCCTGCTTAACCGTACAGATGTAATGGATCGAAGTGAAAAGAAGCTGCGGTGCAATGAGAGGTGTCTGCTTCCGGTGCAACTGAAAGAGGTACCCAGCGAGCTTTACATGCAATAAGTGGCAAAACGAGGCAAGGATCGCTCTGATGATCTACCTATCCGGTGCGAAACACTTGATTTTTCCGTCGTGGTCTTCCCTTCGCCTGGGAAGCTATGCTAATGCTGACTTTTGTTGCCCCTTTCTTCGTCAACGACAAACGTAAGCTCGTATCGTACGTTCTACCGAGCAGGGATCGTCTCCTTTCTGATGATCTTGCCATCCTATTTATCAGTCCACTCGGTTAAGATGAAAATCATATGCGGCCCGACCACAGCTCCATCGTGCCCTTGTATTGAATTCAAATGGAATCTGTCTTCAGCGTTTGTCACCCCAATTGATGGAAGGCCATTATTGGTGGAGTTTCCTATGGACAAGAACATTACCTTGGCATCGGCCATGGCGATTTCGCGCGAGAGAGGAACGTATCGCCCCCGGATTGCTCACTAGACCCCACTACGGCGAGAGTAACGACACCTATTCATTCGCAGCTTACAGGCGCAAAGGAACGCAATCCCCTAGCAGAAAAGTCATTGGGAGGATGTTGACTCGGCTGAAACATCAAGGTGAATGAGTGCCACCTTGGATGGATTATTCCGCTCTTGGGTGAAGAGCACAGGCTCATGATCTACTAGGCCTATGGAATAGTGAACGCCAAGATTGGTCAGCTCACCCAACAACTCCTGGTCACCTATTCGCTGGAAAATGAGCTGCGTTTTGCGAATTACTTTTTCTGAATTAACAATATGAGCAGTGGCGTCCCCCTGTTGCTCTGACTTGCCCTTTCGTCTTACTGTTTCACCCGTCAATTCTGAAGGACGCAACTTAGCCACCTCCCTTTGAAACCGGAAAGAGTTGGGAAGCATTGCAGTTCCAGCAAATATGAAACACATCACGATCGCAAGGTTTCTTACCCTCCTCTTATAGCGTCTTCGCTGTACGATAATGGGCATGGCATCCAAAAGCTGCGCTTCGATCTCAACTTTCCGCCTGTTTACATCCTCGGACAATCGTGGACCATCGCTTTTAGAAGTTGTCATGAAATGCTCTGTTTGCTCTTATCCTAAGTCGTTTAATTGCTCGCCGAATGCGACCGTCCACTGCACCCGTTGCCAAGCCAAGCCTTTCGCCAATACGTGCTAGAGACCAACCCATCCGATAGCGAAATGACACAATTTGACGCAGTTCTTCAGGGAGTTCTTGCAATTCTTCTTCGATCCATTGGAGGCGTTCCCAGTCATCCTCGCACTGTCGAAGATCTCCTTCCCGTGAAATATCCAACAAATCCATGAACACCTCCCGACTACGAGCCTGCTTTCGCAGGTAATCGTAGGTAACTGTTTTAGCAACGGTCCTGGACCAGGCTAAAACCGCCGACCTATTATTTAGCGGCCTAATCGAACCGAGAACTTTGATCATGGCCGTTTGCAGGATATCAAGTGATGTAGCATCATCCCTTCCAGACCGCTGCTTGATTGTCTGAAGCATCGGTTCAAAGACAAGATCATAAAATATACGGAAGGAACGCTCATCACCTTCGGCCAGTCGCGAGGTGATGAGCGTCCAGTCCAGGTTGTCCTCATTCGTAGAACCAGACGAATGAGGACAACTATGATTCTCTTTTGTGGCAGCTGCTAATTTTGTCAATGCTACTACACCTACCAAGGGCATCTGCACTCTCTACATCTAGCGAGTTTAGACACTGCGAAGAATGCTTCACTCTACCACTAGGCAAGAAGACGACAGATCTCCCCGGGCCAACTTGTCACTCGTATATAGTCTGATGCTCCAGGACAATCCTAGCCTGTCGTCCATCACCCTGTTTCAAGAACTAGGAATCTTCCGAATGGCTTTGTTCAAGCAGATGAACATGCTCCGATTCAACAGACGCCGACATTTGCTTAACGCATTCCTTAGCAAGATTGATATCTGAAGCACTCCCCTCTAAGAAGAGAAGACCAGATCCTTCATGAAACTTGACATTCAGAGGAGTATTGGAATCTCGTAGCTGGATACCCATTTCGATCGATTCCAATAAACTCATCATCGCCGATTCCCCTGCCAAGAGAATTGGTTTTATGTTGACGACCTCTACCGTCTTAGCTGGCGATGATGGAGAGTGAATCGTGATCACATCAGAATCTAACCCGTGTTTAATCTCAACTGGCGTTACTAGCCGGATTAGCTCGAAGGCACCGACATCCGTTGTTCTCAACTGAATTTCAGGCATTTCGACATATTGAGCGTCTTCCGTTAACGCAATGGAATTTATGACTTTGCTTTCTGGGAATCCAATTCGCAAGTATTCAAGATATTTAGCCAGCGTGCCCCCAGTAAATTGAAGTGAAATTGCCTGTTCCTGATCAATTACCTCACCAGTTGCTTGATTATCTTTTTCGCCTTGCGTACCATCCATGCCCCAGACATGACAAGTCGGAGCACACATCAACACTAGTGACAAATAAAACAAGACTCGCATCATACTTCTCCTTTGAAGAAATCAATTTCAGTCGATCAACAATTGACCGATGGACATGTACTTAACGAGCTGTTCGAGCATTTTTCGCGCGAAAAAAGCTCACATTGAAAGAATTGAACCTAAACAATCGCTTAAGTCGTTACCTTTGATGAGCATGAAACACCTGAAGACTTACGCATTACAAACAAAAATTATCACATAGGTATTCTCTAACAGTTTCTCGTGAATGACTCAACACTTGCCGTGACAGACTCAAGCACACACTGCCGCTATACGTCCATATGCCCATCGTTTCCCAAGTATGCTGAAGCGATTACATCTCACACGGATTCTGCCGCGATTCACGATTTCACAGTCACATCGCTGTAAGCTTCAGCGGCCTTATGCGTTCGGCCTCAAGATCAGTAATTACCGACTGACGTCTTTCAGACACGGCAGAAAGTCAATGAAGTGACCATTGTCAAATCCCGATTGTGTACCACTCAATTCCTTTGCCGCTTTCATCCGCAGCTCATTCAGCAACGGTTCATACTCCGGTAGCAACGCCAAATTGCGCAACTCCTCTGGATCTTCTGCCAGGTTGTAGATCTCTTCGAATGCCTCATCGCCAGTGTAGGTTGCATACTTATAGTGGCCACTGCGAATCATCACCCACATGGGCATTTGATCGTTCGTGCTCGCTTCACGGTTTCTTCTCACGACTCCCCTGGGAATATCTTCTGCGAAGTGAGTACGCGTGTTGGTTAACAGCAGAACGTCTCGTTTCAACTCGGCATCTGGGTCTTCCAACACTGGTAAAAGACTTTCACCATCCATGCTTGGAAGTGCTTGGATACCACCCAACGCATGGAGCGTCTGGACGATATCCGTTCCACCAACAGGTATCCCACAAACCTCCCCGGCCGGGAACCGACGAGGAAAGCGAAAGATCAATGGAGACGCTAAAGTGTCGTCATAGGGTGCGTTCTTTTTCTTGACGTGACCGTGATGCCCCATGCCTAGCCCCTGATCCGATGCGAAGATGAAAACCGTGTCTTCCAGCTGCCCCGTTTCCTGGAGAGCCTTTTCCAGACGCCCTACGCTTTCATCAATAGATAAGATGCACTCGTTATAACGCAGGATCAATTCTTGAACCGTACTTGTTTTCGGTGATGGCAGCTTGCGCACGTAGTTTGGCTTACCTTCGCGCGGAACCGCAAAGCTGCGGGGCAATTCGATACCAGAAACGCCGCTAAAAAACCCCTGATGCCTCTTAGCCGGTGTTTGCGGCGAGTGCGGACTCGAATAGCAAAGCCAGAGGTACCACGGTTGATCGCTCTCAGCTCGCTCTTCGATATAGTTGATGGCAAAATCCGTATACCGATCAACGCTGTAGCCGTTCAGCTCTATCGGATCATTGCCGTTGATGCTTACCTTTTGGTCGTAGTAGTAAGCGTTCACCATTCTCTTGTGCCAGTAGACCGCATAGTCCCAGTCAATGCCAACGGCCGGCATACGCGAGTAGATGTGCCATTTTCCGATCATCGCTGTGTGATAACCGGACTCCCGAAGACGTTGAACCCAAAAAGGATGGTGACGTATCTCTCGATTCAGATCATCTCCTTGCAGGGCGATGCCTCCAAAGTTCCCCCGAGCGGAGTGGGGAAGATTTCCCGTTAGCTGGCTGATTCTTGAAGGCACGCAGAACGTTGCCATGTAAACCGATTCAAACCTCACCCCTTCCCTGGCCAATGCGTCGATGTTTGGTGTCCGTACCCAAGGACGAGATTCAGGGTAACAGCTGACGGTTCGTGTACTCTGATCGTCCGTGAATACATAAAGAATATTTGGACGTTCCTTCGCCCATGAGCGAGATCCAGACAAAAACACAACAATCAGCATCAATGCCGGCAAAGTCAATTGCGAATGCAAACATCTCTTGCGCGAGGACAAGTCAAAAGCAATTCTCGGCATTCAGTGGGCCTCGATAGTTCAAAAAAAGCACTTTGCAATTACCACCATTGGCGGGATTGCACCCAACATCGAAACAACACCCCCATCAAGTAACAGCGAAAAGTACGTTTCATACCCTCCTATTTGTCCCGACAGCGTTGGTGCTATTAGAATTTCTCCAAGACTCATCGAAAAGTGTCGCATTTAGCGACACTTTTTAGCCTCTCGAGGAGATGTTAAGTAGGCAGCGGAATTATTGAGGCCAATCCCCCTATCTTGATGAAATATCATGACAGCTACGCCGTCTCCCCCCTCTGATGTATTCATCCAGCAACTCACCGGGAGCCAGTCTTCACTGCGGGCAATCATCATGGCTTCGCTAGGAAATCATGCAGATTGCGAAGATGTTCTCCAAGCGACGAATCTGGTGATTTGGAAGAAGGCTTCCGAGTTCGACCCGACGCGCCCCTTTCTTGCCTGGGCCTCTGGAATCGCGCGAATCGAGGTGCTGACATTCATTCGCGATCGAAAACGTGACCGACTTGCTTTTCGTGAGGATGTCGCTGAGTTGCTTATTGATGTCGCCGAGGTGGCTGCGGAATCGATTCCACAACGACAAATCGCACTCCGCCATTGCTTACAACAGTTACCCATGGAAAGTCGTGAACTGCTAAATCTCAAGTACGTTCGTAGCCAATCCACAAAACAGCTTTCCGCCGCAACAGGCCGTTCACTGGACGGAGTAAAGAGCGTTTTAGTGCGCATTCGGAGATTGCTGAGCGAGTGTGTTGAAAACAAAACCAAAGCGATGCCCGAAGCGTGAGAGCGTACTGGTATGAATGAACAACATCAACTTATCGAACAACTGGATCACTGGCTCTTAAAAGTCAGTGAAGGCACTGCAACCCCCGAAGAAACACATCACTTCAATGAACTGCTCGCAAGTAACGCGAGTCTGCGAGAATACGCTGCCAAGCGTCTCATTGATGACTCGTTGTTAGTAGAACATCTTCGAGAGTCGGCGGCTGAGTCGATCCTTCGTGGTCAATCGGTGCTGCCTGGTGAAGGCACAGAAACACAGCAAACGAGATCGCGTTTCTACCTGCCGATGTGGTCCGTGGTTTCGTTGGCTATCGCAGTTAGCATTCTCCTGATCTTGACATTGCCACAGATGTTTGACGGCACAGGCGCCAAGAATTCCTCGAGCCCTGTTGATGTAGCTGAAAACAGTGATTCCGAAGATGGGGCGTCTTTATTTCCAACGCTCGACGCTGATGCCGTTGCCACTCTTACCCGAGCAGTCGATGTGCAATGGGCCGAGGGACAGTCACCTTTGCATATTGATGCGAGCCTTCGCCCGAAGAGAATTCGACTGAACGAAGGCCTGATTCAGTTGGAATTTTTCAGTGGTGCCACCGTTGTTGTCGAAGGTCCGGCCGAGTTTGTCATTGAGTCTGCCTTACGATGTCGACTGCTGTTCGGAAAAGTACGGGCGGATGTTCCCATGCAGGCCCGCGGCTTCACCATCGCCCACAACTCACTTGATGCCGTTGATCTAGGCACCGAGTTTGCAATGCGCGTGGAAAAATCAGGAAATGGTGAGATCCATGTCCTTGAAGGTGACGTTTCGCTACGAACGCGTGATGGTAAGGAGAAACGCAAACTGAAAGTTGGTGAGGCCGTAAGCTATGATGCGGACGGAGTACTGACTACCCGAGGAGCGGAAAGCGATTCGTTCGTCGGAATTGAAAAGCTCAGGGAATTAGACAGGGAGCGACGAGATCATCGATTTCAGCGATGGCTTAAGCAACGAGATCAATGGGCAAACGATCCCGATGTCGTCCTGTATTATGACTTCCAGCAAGCAAATCAGGACAATCGCAGGCTACTCAGTGCTATCAATGGAGCTTCCGAGTCGGAGGATGGCGCCATCATCGGATGCCAATGGAGACAGGGTCGTTTTGCGGGAAAGTACGGCCTGGAATTCAAGCGAATCAGTGATCGGGTGCGAGTCAATGTTCCGGGAGAATTTGACTCATTGAGCATGGTTGTCTGGCTTCGTATCGAAGGAGCCGATCGTTGGTATAACTCCCTCCTGCTGACCGACGGATGGGACAAAGGTGAACCGCACTGGCAGATCACTCACGAGGGAAAGCTTCAATTGGGCGTCCAGGGAGGCGGAAATTATAACGGCCCGGTGGTTGTTAAACCGAGTCATCTCGGTCACTGGGTACAGCTTGCCACGGTCTATGACCACAAGAGAGGAGTAATCGACTTTTATCGTAATGGCGTGCTCACCAGAACTTCCCAGATAAGGGACACCACAGTCTTGCGGATCGGCGATGCGGAAATAGGAAATTGGAGGACACCCAAGTCAGGTGACCTAAATATCCGTAGCCTGAACGGCCTGATCGATGAAATTGCGGTCTTCTCACGACCGCTCACTTCAGAAGAGATCTTATCCGCATTCAATGCAGGCAATCCCGATCAATAGGCGGCCCTACAGAGGACGCCACCTGCGTCACCTACAGGTCGACCAGCTTGCGTGAATTTTTCCCCCACCATGAATCGTTTCAAGCCGAAGCTTGCTTACTCGCCCCTGATACTTCCACCACGCGATTTCACTCATGAAGTTTCCCTGCCTGATACTTTTGGCCTACTTAATCCTTCTGCCGACTACCGCCACGCTTGCAGCCGCGGGAGAACAGCGCCCCAACGTATTGTTCATCGCAATTGACGACTTGAACGATTGGGTTGGCTTCCTAGGAGGACATCCCCAGGCACTGACGCCGAACATGGACCGACTTGCGGCTCGCGGCATCGTTTTCACAAATGCCCACTGCGTTTCGCCGGCATGTAATCCCTCACGAGCGGCTGTCTTCACAGGCCAAATGCCATGGCGAACCCAGGTATGGTCGAACAAGAGTCCTAAATTATTTGACTTACATAAAAACATCCCGGTTCTACCAGATTCATTTCGCGAGGCGGGTTATGCGACTTTTGGGACTGGGAAACTGATGCACTCGGGAGATTCCGCCAACAAGCGACTATTCGAGCACTCATTTGCCACAGAACAGCGTTGGAGCCCGCTTACAAGAGAGCAAGCACGCTATACAAAACATGAGCTTCCGTCCAAAGGAACGAAGCAGCCAAGACATCTTGTCCAGTTTGGTGAACAACAAATTGTACTACCACTCAATGGTATGCCCTCGGATCGTAATCCTGATTCAACCGAGGGTGAATCATTTGACTGGGGTCCGTTTGACGTTCCAGATTCTGCGATGGGCGATGCGCAGATAACAAGCTGGGCTATTGAGCAACTCAGCTCAAGTGTTCAGAAACAAGGTCCCCCCTTCTTCATGGGCGTTGGTTACTATCGACCACACATACCACTTTTTGCTCCGGCCAAATACTTCGAGCGCTTTAATGATGCCCCAGTCAAGTTGCCAGTTGTCAGGCGCAATGACTTAGACGATCTTAGTAGTACGGCGAAACGCTGGGCACTCGAACCTGTCACTGCAGGCAAGCATGATACAGTAATCAAACACGACCAATGGCATGCCGCGGTGAAAGCCTACCTGGCAAGCACGACGTTTGTGGATGCCCAGATCGGACGTCTTGTCGATGCGCTCGATGCCGGGGAATTTGGCGACAATACGTTGATTGTCGTTTGGAGCGACCATGGCTGGCACCTGGGCGAGAAGCAACACTGGGGTAAGTGGACCGGCTGGGAGCGATCAACTCGAGTCCCCTTAATCATTATTCCCCCGAAACGACTTTCCGAGAGGTTCGCCAAGCCTGGTTCACGCTGTGCAGTTCCAGTTAGCCTGCTCGACATCTACCCAACACTGTTAGAACTGTGTGATTTGAAGCCCTCACAAGAACTCGATGGTGAAAGCCTTGTTCCCCTTTTGCATCGGCCCGATCGCAACTCTGATCGAGTTGCTTATACCTCTTTCAATTTAGGAAACATTTCGATTCGGGATAGGCGATGGCGACTTATTCGCTATGCAGATGGTCATCATGAATTGTACGACCTGGAGAAAGACCCCCACGAGTTAACCAATCTGGCAGGCGACATCAAATATGAAAAGGTGATCAAACAGCTTGAACGTGAGATTCCAGTCGAAGCCTTACCCAAAGCTGAACAACACGAATTCCAGCGACTCAAGAGCCGAGTACGTCGATTCTACGCGGATCTGGTCTATGATCACTGTTCGCCGCTCCTGTTTCACACGGACTTCTCATCTCTAGACTTCAAAGATCTATCCATCTCGGAAGACGACCACTATTCCATCGCCGAGGCCTTGCCTGAACGCTTGGAGATTGTTGATGCCCCTTTAATAGACCGCTACATTAAGGCAGCCAAGTTCACGGTCCCCTTTGCAAACGGAGCGTTTCGTAGCGAGTTGTCCCTTCCTCACGAGAAAGGGTTTCAGGAGCGGTGGTACGCCGCAAGTATTTTTATTCCCTCAGACTGGGAACAAGACCTCGGGGGCGGAGATGACATTGTAATGCAGTGGCATGCAATCCCCGGAAACTGGAAAGCCACCTACCCCAATGTGGCGTTAAGCGTTAAAGGAGATCAGTGGTATCTCCGACGTAGTTTCGGGTCGCCCCAGACAAAGCCAACTCGCGAGTCCGAATGTCTTGGCGATGTCAATAAAGGAAAGTGGACGCGGTGGATATTCCATATTGATTGGTCGCCCGAGAAGGACGGAGTAATCGAGGCATGGAAAGATGAACTGAAAATATTGGAACTGACGGGGCCTAATGTCTACGGCACGATCGGCGTCGACTATACACCCTACATGAAATTCGGAATCTATCACCCATCCTGGAAACACGCTCAGCCAGTCACCGACTCCACTCAAGCAGTTGGTCACACAGTCTACTTCACTGATATTTCTGTTGGAAGCAAACGCGCAAACTTACTCAGCCTTCAACCAATTCCATCCACCGCCACTGAATCCACAGAACGATAGCCACCCCATTAAGCCCCACTCCTCGCTGGGACGGGTCCACCCGGAACTCCAGGAGCATCGCACCGCTATCGCCAAGTCACTGACTAGTGACAATTGTCATCTGAAGATCTATGCCAGGAACGTAAAGGACACGATCGACTCGTTTTTTCTAGGAATCGGAAATCTACTCGTAGCGGTTGTCGCGGTGACTATTCCGGTACTGTTCGCAAGATCGCTCTATCAGAAAAAGGTGTTCATTCGACTTTGACCCCGGAAGTGCCTAACAACCTGTCCGTTTGTAGATTGCGGACATATAAATCCAACCACTGGACTGAAAGCGAACAAGATGCAACGACAAATATCACGAGCCAATGAGACCTCCTATTGGATTTTGGTGTTCTTGATCGCAAACCTTCTCATCGATGGGCTTTCTTGCCGTCTCAAGGCCAACGAAATTCACTTGCAGCCATATTTCAATCAGTACTGTGTGCGATGTCATGGATCCGAAGAAGCAAATGGCGAAATCAATTTAGACCACTTCATGAGCACGTCGACAGATAACCTGGAGACATTGCAGGCAGCTATGGAGGCGGTGGAAGAAAGGAGGATGCCTCCCGAAGACGAAGCGCAACTGAATGATAAAGACAGGGACACCTTTCTCTCCCTTTTAAAGGCCCAGCTATCACAAGTAACTGAGCGACCAGGTCACTTCCGAATCCGAAAGCTCTCCGCGCAAGAATATCGCAATACCATGCGTTCGCTCTTCGGATTTGAACTTGAAGAAGCATTTATTAAGACGCATGAGTCACTCTCTGAGAAATCACTCATTCTTAAGCTTATGCCGCCAGACCCACCAGGCGCCAGTGGTTTTACTAACGATACGCGGGGGCACAGAATGACTAGCGTTGCCTGGGATCGTTACGTGTACATTGCAGACCTCGCCGTCTACCAACTGTTAAAGTCGCCCAAACGCAGGGAACAACTTGAGACTTTCACAGGCCCAATTGGTGACGATGGAATGACGCCCCATCAAGCCCAACAGTTACTGCGTGAGTTCCTAGTTCGCGCTTGGCGGAGGGATATTCCAGAAGATGTCGTTACAGACTTTCTCTCTTCTACCCAAGGCAAGACAGGCGACGACCTGATAGATGCAGTTGCCACCGAAATGCAAACGATTCTTAACTCGCCTCAGTTTCTATATCGCGGAGTCTTGGTTGAACCTGTCCCTGGGAAAATCGTACCAGTTGATCCTTTTGAGCTTGCCGAGCGACTGAGCTACTTCCTTTGGGCTGATATGCCCGACGAGGAGTTGCTTGAAGTAGCTCGCTCCCAAGAACTCTTAAAAGAAGATGTATACCAAAAACAAATCGATCGGATGCTCGATTCCCCAAAGGCGAGGAGTTTAACTGAAGATTTCGCAAAGCAGTGGCTCAAAATTGGTGAAATTTATAAGTCCGACAAGCGGCCTTATATCGCTAACGCGTTGCAAGACCAACCTTACGACTTCATCAACTCGCTCATATCAGATGATCGACCACTAATGGAATTGATCGATTCAGAGACAACTTTCGTCAATTTCCATTTGCGAAATTACTATGCCAAGGACATGGATCAACTGGAAAAGTATCGATCAGCTGAGGGTATCGAGAAAGAAACTCTTCCCCTTCAGAAGATACGTCTCGAGAATACGCCGGGGCGTGGGGGCCTACTGACCATGCCAGGCGTTCTCGCTATGAATCGAGGGCCAATCATGCGCGGAGTATGGATGCTAGAACGCATTGTCGGTGATCACCTGGGCGAACCGCCTCCAAATGTCGAGCCGGTGAAGCAGAAGCTAGGGGATAAGCGGTCATTCCGCGAGAAGTTTGCCGAGCATCGATCTAATTCGACTTGTGCGGTGTGTCATAACCGGATCGATGCTCTTGGTTTCGCACTCCAGGCATATGACGAAGAAGGTGCCTATTTTCTGGCAGACGATTACGAAACACAGCAAAGACGAAGAAGACCAGCAAACGCCTCATCGCTTTTGCCCTCACCTGAGGAACTCGACTCTTCGGGACGATTACCATCCGGTGAGCAGTTTCGCAGTTTTGATGAACTTAAAAACATCTTGACTGGGTCATACCGAGAGCGGATTGTCCGAAACATCGTATGCCAAATGACAAGCTACGCTTTATGCCGTCCAGTCGAATTGCACGATCAACCGACGATCGATCGTCTGACAAGTAATCTCTCAGACCCCAACGCGACATGGCGTGATTTAATCCACGGCGTAGCCACAAGCCTTCCTTTCAAACAAGCTTGCTTCCCGTTAGAACCAGGAGATACGACCAATGTTCACTCCGATTAAGCGTCGAACATTTCTTAAGAGTGCTGCCGGTGCTCTTATTCCACTTCCATTTCTCAACGCGATGGAGGCGTCGGCAGATCCGGGACCTCAGGGTAAGCCACCTCAGCGATTTGTTGCCCTATTCAAGCCCAATGGAGTTCACCCTCCTTCCTGGAACATCGCAGGAGGAGCGGAGTTTGATTTCAAGATGGCGCCTATGATGATGCCATTTTCGAAACATCGTGATGATTTAATTCTGCTTGATAGCATCGGAGACAGCGGGTTTTCATCCCATCAAGCTTCCGCTCAACGTTTCTTGTCGGGGAGGTACCGCAGCGGGGGAAGTACGTCGGCAGACAATCGGTCAATTGATCAAATAATAGCCGATAGAATAGGTACGCAGACACGCCAGAAGTCTTTGGAATTGACAACTGAAGGCCTTTTTAATGAACGCATCGAATGTAGCTATATTTCTTACGACAAATCCGGTAGCCCTTTGCCTCGTGATAGCGATCCGCAATTAATCTTTGATCGATTATTTCGCGATCCCTTGGTCAATCCCAAGAAGCGTCAGCAAATGGTCAGTTTGCTCGATCGTGTGGGAGAGCAAACACGCTCTCTGGAACGTCGTGTTGGTCGAGAAGATCGACAGACACTTGAGGCTTACCTAACAGTCCTGAGAGAGACGGAAAAACGGATCACAAAACTTTCGAAAGAACCGATTCCGCGATTTGATTTCGCAAAGTTCGAACGCCCTGCCATCCCAGCTGATATCAACGAGCAGGTCGAATCAATGTTAGATCTCATTGTCCTATCGCTCTGGACAGATTCTACCCGGTGTGTGTCCTACATGCTGGGGAACACAAACAGTCGAATGGTGTTTGACTTCCTAGGGGTCAAAAAGCAGCATCATTATCTTTCCCATTTCTACCGAAATTTCAGCCGTGAGAATCTAGAGGACTTGTATAAAGTTTGCTTGTGGCACATGGAAAAGTTCGACTATCTGCTAACTCGCATGAAGTCCTTTTCTGATCACAACGGCACCTTGCTGGATCACTCGGTTGTCTTATTCGGTTCTGGAATGGGCCACAGCGATTCGCACACAGCTCAGCGCATTCCTACCGTTCTAGCCGGGCAATGTGGTGGGAAACTGAAGACCGGCCGGTATCTGCGTCACGACCGAAATCAGAACCCTAGAAGTTTGCATCGCTCACTTTTGCAACTTTTCGATTGCGATACGACTGTCATTCAGGACCCTAGCCTTCGTGGCCTTGATGGAAATTCCTTTGATTCGTACTCAGAACCTCATTTTGATAGCTGGTCGAGAATTAAGAACGACCAAATTGAGGCACAAGGTCGATTGAGGCTTTCAGAGAACCTTGCGGAAGCGAACCTTTACTTTCTCGATATCTCAGGACAGCCATCAGTAGAGATCAAAGTCACTTTTAAGAACATGCAGAATTTACAGATGCCCTTCTATTGCGGTAGTCCTGTGCGACTAAGGGGAACAGGCCGCAAGGAGGGACATAGAATCGTGATCACTTCTCTAAGTACACTGGATCCCCTTACGATCAATGGACGTGAGAACAGACCCAAGTAAACCGGCTGTTTAAGCCGGTTTCGATTGTCTAGCTGTATAAGTACTTTGACATGGCACCCGAATAGTGCAGGGCGCCTGTGATGACGACTGCTCGTCGAAGGTTCTTGCAAGAGAGCAATCGAAGCCAGCGTGTAGATTTCACATGACTACGAGCCCAAGTCCCTGGCCTACCAAGCTGGCTTGGAGGCATAGTCAATTACGAAAAGACCATCGTATGATAAGTGGACACAAAGAGGCCGTGGTCTGATTGGCATTCCGTTATCGTCTACAGATGTTCGAGATAGATACGGCCACTCAAGTGACTCGATTGAACTTTCCACCACTTTTCATGGCAAACGCTTGATGACGATATTCCGGAATGCGACAGGATCCCTATGACCGGCAAGCCCCAAATGCCCTTCTCGGCGGTCCTTACCTGGGTGCTCCTTGTCGTTCATAAACTCCTTTACCTGTGAGAGATCGCCATCAAGGATCACCGTGCCGTTGAGCTCTACTTTAATGCGTGATCCCGTGACAGTAATTTCCTGAAAGTTCCACTGCCCCACCGGACGTAGGAAGCCTGTCTTGGCAGCGATCATGCCATAGGCCGAGCCATGAACTTGCCGTGCGTCAATCTCGGCGTACTTGGGATGTTGATTGTCAAGAATCTGGATCTCACACATTCCCGCGGACGAAGGAAGGCCCGAACCGGGATAGCGAATTGCAACTCCGTTGTTACCGCCTGGAGGAAGCTTGAATTCCATCCGAACGACGAAGTTCCCAAACACTTCACGGCTGTAAAGTGTTCCCGACTTACCTGGCTTGCAGCGCAACGTACCATCAAGAACTACGTACTCGTCGACGGCGCCCGACCAGCCAGCTAAATCCTTGCCATTGAAGAGCGGTGTGAATTGATCGCTATCGCTCGCCAAGTCACCCGCATTTACGACTATTGGGAATTGCCAAGGCGCGCCTAACACAGCCATCCATACTACGAATCTGAAGAATTGCGGGGCTTTCAATGTATTGTCCTATATGCACGACTCGTTACGAAAAATCATCGTGGTAGAGTTAGCTGCCAGTTCATATCAATAGTGACATGGGTTGAGCAAAGCTCATTTAACGAATCTCCACACCTGAAGGAAATGTGTCACAATTTCACCGATTTAGAACTTATTGAATCGAACTGCGACACTTCTGCTCGCGTTTGGGAGATTACTCAATAGGTAGTTTTTTATTGGCCTTTGGCAAGGACCACGCCCGGCCTTCCAACGACTTGTGGTGAGATTCGACTCACATGACGTTACTTTGGGTACGCCTGCGAAAGGAAGTGCGTTCAGGCTAATTGTAAGACCGCTCTTCTCTATCATCGCGCATGACTTTTTCACCATTCTGATCGGCATTTTTTAACCCGCATGACTCTTTCCTCAGACATGGCAGTTTCCGATTCCTCAGACATGGCAATTTCCGAAAACACGATTGACCGACATCAATATCACGCGATTCCATACGGCGCCTCGCTCGCAATATGCGTGGCTTTACTCCTGACATACGGTCAGACGCCTGCGTTTGGTCAAAACAGCGAAACCTCCCCTATTAAACGGTTTTTTGAAGCGAACTGCTTCGACTGCCACTCCGGCTCATCTACCGAAGGAGGCCTTGACCTGGAAGTCCTATCTCTCGATCTGGGACGTCCTGAAGTGTTCGAACTATGGACGAAGATCCACGACCGGGTGGAGTCTGGTGATATGCCACCAAGAGATTTCGACCAACCCAATGCCGCCGCTAGGGAGTCGTTCTTAGAAATGGTGAATTCGGGAATCTCCTCTTTCCAAGCAAACATTTATTACAAATATGGGCGTGTTCGTGGACGTCGCTTGAACCGCAAGCAAGTCGAAAGCTCCCTGCATGACTTGTTGGGCATAGATATTCCGCTAGTTCCCTACTTGCTAGTGGACGGGGAGTCGAAAGGGTTTTCAACGGTCGTCGATGGACAGGAGATGTCAGATTTTCATTTGAGTGCTCATTTGAAAACATTGAATATTGCCTTAGACGAAGCCTTTCGACGGGCATTAACCTCGGAAGAGAAGATCGGAATTCTTCTTGGGCCTGAGGAGATCGGTGCTAGAGGTGGAACGTTTAATGAACCAACCATGTGGGAAGGAAAAGCCGTTGCTTGGTCGGCCCCGCTAAATATGCGCCTTTATGGAGTGATCCCTGCGACCCGTGTTTCATCCGCCGGCTGGTACGAATGTACGGTACGCGTTTCAACAATCAATCCGCCGGAGTCCGGTGGAGTATGGACGGCGATTCGAAGTAGTGCGGGAGGCATCGATCAAACCTATCGCAATTATGCACTTGTAGAAGCCGAGCCAAAGAGCAAGACGGTCCGATTTACAGCTTGGATCCCTGAAGGGCACAAGCTGGTAATTCGCCCATGTGATCGAAGCATTCGACAAGAGCGCATAACTGGCGCTAAAAAGCTAATCTATCCGGATCAAGTTGGTAAGCTTGGCCTCGCAGGTGTCTCGATTGAATCGATAACTATGCGTAAAGTTTACATCCGTGATGACAAGCAAGTTCGCAAGAATCTATTCGGCGATCTGCCAATTCGTATTACCAGAGGCAGTGATAGACCTTTTCGGGTCATCAGTACTTCGCCCGAAAGGGACGCGCATCGGTTGATTTCAGAATTCGCCCGCCATGCTCATCGGAGGCCACTTACCGATGAAGAAATAGCACCATTCGTAGCTGAGGTCGATGCATCCTTTGAAAAAGGTGAAGACTTAGTGACAGCACTGCGTCGCGGCTACTTGGCCATATTGAGTTCACCACGATTCTTGTACTTCGTGGAAACTCCCGGTCAGCTCGATGACTATGAATTAGCAACACGACTAAGCTACTTCCTGACCAATAGTACTCCTGACGAAACCCTGCTTCGCTTGGCGGAATCCGGCCAACTGCGAGATATCAACGTACTGAGGATGCAGATCCAGCGTCTTCTCGAGGAAGACGGTCTGAACGGTTTCGTCAATAATTTTGCTGCCGAATGGCTTGATCTGGATCAGTTCAATTTTACCACGCCTGACCTCGCAGACTTTCCTACCTATGATCCGATTGTCGAACAGTCTTTGCTCTCAGAGACAGAATCCTTTCTTGTGAAGTTGTTTCGCGATAACCTGAGCGTTACGAACTTGGTAGATTCCGAATTCGCCATGGTGAATAGCCGCTTGGCAAAATACTACAACATCGAAAATGTAAGCGGCGATGAAATTAGACCCGTAGAGCTGCCTCCTAACTCTCCTCGAGGTGGCCTATTGACTCAGGGAGCCATCTTGAAGGTAACGAGTGACGGTAAAACAACCTCACCTGTTATACGTGGAGTCTGGATTTCTGAACGACTAATGGGCGTTCATATACCACCCCCATCGGCGGCTGTTCCCGCGATTGAACCCGATACCCGTGGTGCAACAACCATTCGTGAGCAACTAATTAAGCATCGCTCAGACAGCGCCTGCGCGGCGTGTCATAGTAAGATTGATCCACCAGGATTCGTATTGGAAAGCTTCGATGCGGCTGGCGGGTTTCGTACCCACTACAAGATCGGTCGTGGATCTCGGAAAAAACAAGGACAGCTCGTTCAAACCGCTTATTACCTCCCAGGCGGAAAGAGATTTAAGGACATAAACGACTTCAAACGGATACTTGCAGAAGAGCCAGAAATGCTGGCACGTAATCTCATCGAAAAACTGCTTGTATACGGAACAGGAAACCCGATTGAGTTTGCTGATCGCCCTGTGATCGACGACCTCGTCGAGCGTTCGAAATCAGTCGATTACGGAATCTATTCCATACTCGAGCTTGTCATTGCAAGCCCTCTATTTCTCCATAAATAGCCCAATCTTTCCCTTGCCTATTCCTGCCATTGCTCCATTTGAAAAAGGCGAAACCATGCCACCTCGCAAAGTCTACTTCAACTTTCGTCGAAAACTCGATCGCCGCACGCTCTTGCGTGGGGCTGGAGTGGCCATGGCCCTGCCGTGGCTTAGTGCGATGGAGAACACGTTTGGTGCAAGTCAGTCGACAAATGTGCCAAGGCGTTTTGTTGCCTTCTCTCAGCCTTATAGTTTTCTCCCTGGCAACTTTTTCCCAGAGGGCGAAGGGGTCAACTATACCCCCTCGCGGTACCTGCAGGAGATGAGAGAAATCCGCGATGAATTCACGGTTATATCAGGCTGTTATCATCCCGGCGTATTCGGCGGCCATTTCTCGGAAGCCAGTTTGCTTTCTGCAGCGCCTTTCCAAGTCAATGGTGTGACGCGCAAAACGATTTCTATCGACCAGCTACTAGCGTCGCAACTTGGAAGTGCGACCAGGCTTCAATCGCTAGTCTTGTCATGCAATGGGACGCAGAGTTCCTCGGTTACGTCAAACGGCGCCATGGTTCCTGCTGAATCCTCAGCCTCCAAGATTTTCCACGAACTATTCGTAGACGATACACCAGCCGAACGTAGTCGCAAGTTGCAACAACTCCAGCATCAGAAAAGTGTGCTGGATCGCGTCTCTGAAGATGCCAAATCCTTGGCTCGCAAACTAGGAGCTGGCGATCGTAATCAACTGGAAGCCTATTTCTACAGCGTCCGAGAATTGGAAAAACGTATCCATAACATGGAAACGTGGGTAGATGCATCGAAACCCAAAGTCACCATGGCCGCACCAAGTAAAACTCCTGGAGAACTTGAACAGTTCCGCACTATGTGCGACCTGATGCGTCTAGCCCTAGAAACCGACTCAACGCGTTTTGCGGTCTTGAGTATTGGATTTGGAAAAGGAGTCCCAGATTTCCCAGGGATAAGTGAGAGGTACCACAATTTGACGCATCATGGAAAAAATGCAGAGAACCTGAAGCAATTGGCTCTTATCGAAACAGAAATTATTCGTACCTTCACTCAGTTTGTATCTTCATTGAAAAAGACGCAGGGCAGTCATGGTCCCTTACTCGATTCGACGTCCACGCTTCTACTTAGCAACCTCGGCAACGCCGCGTCGCACAGCGTCCGCGACCTACCTGTACTATTAGCCGGCGGTGGTTTCAAGCACGGGCAGCACATCAAACAAAACAACTATCCGCTAGCCAATCTGTTCTTGTCGATTGCTCAACGAACGGGCCTCGAGATTGATTCTTTTGGTTCAAGCACCGGCACCATGCAAGGGCTCGAACCAGTCTAGATTCCAAGATGGAAGATAGACTGCCACAGAACATCCAAGTTTAATTTGTTCATATTTTTCTCCTCATTTACAAACTGGAGTTAGCCATGAGACGACTGAAGGATTCAGGTTTTACCCTCGTCGAACTGTTAGTTGTGATCGCGATCATTGGTGTGCTGATCGCATTGCTACTGCCTGCCGTACAGCAAGCACGCGAAGCGGCTCGCCGAATGCAGTGCACCAATAATGAAAAACAGCTTGGCCTAGCATTACATAACTTCCACGACACCTTCGGCGAGTTTCCTGCTTGCTACGGGTTCAACGATCATGCCAACTCCGGTAGCTGGAAGAAGGCGTGGGGCTGGGGTGCTCGGCTTCTTGCTTTCTTGGAACAACAGAATTTGCACGATACCTTGGGTATCTCGACCCGAGAGTTTGAACAAGCCATGTCTGGTGGAGATTCTTCCAGTTGGCCAGTGGACCAGGTAGCAGCAATGCGAACTCCGATCGAAGGCTTTATTTGCCCTAGCGATCCCGCGCCCGACGTCATCAATACTACGGCCGACTTCCTACACTCAAACGGCCCTGACGATAAAAAGCCAGCTATCAGCAATTACGTCAGTGTCATGGGGTACTACTACGCAAACTGGTACGGTGGAAACAGTGTGCCAGATGTCCATGGTTTTGGAAATCCACAGCGAGGCATTCGCATGGCCGACATCATCGACGGTACCAGTAATACATTTGCGGTTGGCGAACGCGACTATCCTCACCAAGCTGGCTACTGGGTGGGTGTTGGATCAACCAATAGTGAAGAAGCCTGGTCAGCTCCGAAAGTTGTGGGCCGAACGGTCGGATTGAAGTTGAATCACCCGATTAATTCTGGGCGATATTACTTGGCATTCGCAAGTCAGCATCCTGGTGGTGCCAACTTCCTGTATGCCGACGGAAGCGTCCACTTCATTCCAGAAACAATCGATTCTCGTGAAGGCTACGAGCTGAATGGAAGTGCGGCCTATTGGGGAACGTCTTACGATCAGCTCGACAAGTCGAGCGTCGGTATCTATCAAAAACTGGGCATGCGTGACGACGGCCAAACCCTGGGGCAGCAATAGCGTTGCCATTTCCACACACACTTTTCTGATTGTAAGAGATATCACATCATGAACATCTTACGATTTTTCCATTTGTTCGAGGGATTCACCATAACCGCGATCGTCGTTTTCAGTGGCGTTGGGTGCAGCAACGGTGGTCTTTCCACATTAACCGGAACGGTAACCATCGATGGCAAGCCGGCTCCCCAAGGCGTATCGCTTCAATTCTCGCCTACTGGCGAAGGCGCATCGCCTTCGTTTGCTTCGACCGATGCCAGCGGCAAGTACGAAGCGGCCTTTACCGCAAATCGAAAAGGAATCATGCCAGGCGAGCATCTCGTCAAGCTAATCCCCAGTTCGATTGATCTGCCAATGCCGAAACTCGGCCTAAATGGTCGCCCGATCGGTCCACCGCCGAAGTCGCCGCTGGAAGACCTACCGAACGAATACTATCGCCAGATCGAGACCATCCAAATCGGGCCTGGTAGCAATACGTACGACTTTGATTTGGAGTCGGAGTAGGCCGATCAAGAGTTCGAACATGTCGCGTCGTTGGTACATTTCTTCATCGAACGCAATGAACCGGGCGTCTCCGTCTTCGATTCATTTGCTCGGAATGATCGGCAAGATGCCGGTCTCGACCAGGTACTCTTCGATCCGCTCGGCTCGGTACCTTTTGTCGCCAGCCAGAAAAATAGGCTTGATGATTCAATCCGATTCATCGCCCGCACTTCGTATGTTTCCAGAAGCTCGTGCAAGCAACTGTACTCGCGGGCTTGGCATGGCGAAAGAACCGCATGTAGCGGACGCCCGAGAGAGTCGCCTAGCAAGTGTACTTTGGTGCTAAAACCGCCACGACTACGGTCTAAGCCTTTAAAACTAGTCATGTCATCTGCCCCCTTTCATGGCTCCGGCGGCACACATGGGGGCTCGTACCTTCATTCCATCGCCGTACCACAATTGGTCGTCAATCGCACCAGTATCCACGTGGGCGGCCCGCAGTAGATCAAGGTTTTCGTCGAGCGTACTGTCTTGATTCCAGGCCGTGAACAAGTCGTAGAGCGTGCCCCACTTGCAAAACTCCTCCGGCAAGTCGCGCTAGGGAGCCACGGTCATGATGATCCACAGAATGCCATCGACGATCATCCGTTGATTAACTCGCGAGATCGGCCAGTGCGAGCAGGGGCGGAAAGATGCCAGCAATTAATTCCCATTGATCATCGGAAAGACGATGGAGTGCCATGAGAGACCTCCGTGCGCTGAAAAGAAGAAGTGCCTTTCAACGATTGGGATTCACGAAATGAAAGTCAAATTACCGTTTTCTGACACAGCATAAATATTGTCGAAACTGCAACAAAGCTTAATCTCCAGTAACACGGCTCGCATCGAAAGCGAGCTGCGTTAGCACATTTGCTTCAAAGGCGGGAACGAAATGATCTCTGACTCTTGTCTCCGAGAGTGTCTCGATATGATCTCTTTCAATGCTAACGCTCGTAAACTATTTGATGTCTTGCCTGGGGTCAGCTTCTTTATTAAAGATCAAAATGGTCGGCTAATTTACTGCAATTCCGAGCATCGCCATGGACTATTTCGCTATGGTGATCCGTCAGAGATTTATGGGAGAGGAAACTATGATTTCTTTCCTCCAACACTCGCGTCGACATTCTCTGCAGATGATCGGGATGTGCTCAACACAGGCAGAGCAATCTGGGAACGTGTCGAGCTCAATATCACCAAAACTGGAGTACTTGCTTGGTTTTGCACGTCCAAAATTGCGGCGAAAGATCACAACGGCAATGTGATTGGGATCATCGGTGTCTGTCGAAAACTCGACAAAGCCGATAAGAGATTAGAAGACTTCGATCTTCTGCTGCCTGCTATTGAATATATCGAGAAGCATCAGACAGAGCCAATTCAGGTCAGTTCTCTTGCCAAATGCTGTGGAATGGCATTGACGACGTTTCGCCGCGAATTCAAATTGCTCTTCCGAATAACACCTGTCAAATTCCTGACACGCCTTCGCCTGCACCATGCATGTACAATGCTGAACTCTCGAACTCGTTCGGTTGGGGAGATAGCTCTGTGCTGTGGGTTCAACGACCAAAACTACTTCACTCGCCAGTTCCGTCAAGTGTTTGGTATGACACCGACGGAATTTCGTGAACATCATGGACGGCATTGAGAACAAATCTACGTTTACAACTTGGCTTTCACGGCCGGCAAAGCCTCGAAGACGATCGCCCCGCTTCATCTTGACCAACTCTTTGGTGCGATTGTGCTAACAGGTTCATTGCTCTGTGCGAGTTAAGCACTACCCATAGCGTTAATCTGATTACATGCTAACACTGGATTTAGCCATACTGATCGGAATCAATAGTTCACTCTCTCGTTGATAGACTTCTCATCATTCTATTCATATTGTGACACTTAACTCTTTGCCGTTACTTTGAATTTCTCTTTGAAGGCTTCCATGATGCTGTTACTTGTACGATTAGGTATATTCATCTGCTGCGTGCAATACTTTACGCTGGGCATTGAACGAGTTGCTTACTCCGAAGACACCATTGAGAATGAGTTTGCCACCTTGAAGAGAAGCGAAGACACTCTCATATTCAAACCCAAGAACGATGACCGTTTGTGTTCTGCTGCTATCAAGCTACCTGGTCGCCTGCATGACGCAGAAGTCAATATTACAACTAACGAGGCCTGGGGAAGCGGCAAGCACTGGAAGATACGTCATGGAAACCAACTATCAGTTGTGACTCTGTTCGATGAGTGCCCTTTCGTCTTTGTGGAAACCAATATTTCCAATGCAGACGAGACTGTCACCACCATTGACCAGTTACACACTCTCCGAATTCACCTTGATTTGAATGAGAATGTCGAGGTACTCAATACGCTGGGAACACACGGACTGAGAAGTGCTGCTAAAGAAGCGCACAGCTATGCCTACTGCGCCGTCGTTGAACCCGAAAGTCGCAATGGCTTTATCACTGGATGGCTTACTCAAGACCACGGTGTAGGACTTCTTCATGCCCAAGATGTATCGACAGGAGTTGAGCTAAATGCAACTCTGGATTTTGGGCATATCTCCGTTGGCCCTGGCAAGACTCGCAAAGCTGACACACTTGTCTTGGGATATTTTGAAGACGCCCGTAAAGGCTTGGAAGATTACGCCTCGGCAATAGCACGCAACTATGATATTCAGCTTCCGCCGCAGCCCAATGTTTATTGCACCTGGTACCACAAGACCATCCATGGCAGTGGTAGCTCCACACACGAGATGCTTGCTCAAAATGCTCGTTATGCCAAAGATCAGCTTAAGCCATTCGGACTTGGGGTAATGCAGATCGATGACCAATGGCAGACCGATCACTCAGTTGAGATTCCACACGGAGCACCCAAAGGAGTTCGCCACGGCCCATTTAAGCTCTTCAAGTTGGCACGTTCTGACCACTTTCCAAAAGGGATGGAAGCCATTGCGAGCGAATTGTCAGAACAAGGATTTACGCCAGGGATTTGGTTTACGCCCTTCTCCGGGACCTACGGAAATCCAAACTTTACTGAAGAACTCTTCGTCCGTAGCAAGGAAACCGGCAAGCCTATCGCCGGTGACACGTGGTCGGGCTCATGTATCGACATCACCCATCCTTCGGGTGAGGAGTTTCTCCGACAAAGGTTTCGCCGACTTCACAACTGGGGATATCGCTACTTTAAACTAGATGGTTTACATAGCGGCACACCAAGTCGCAATATTTACCAAACCCGCGAATTCAAAGGAGAGACATTTGTACCAGACGCCCAACTGCACAACCCAGAACTGACCTTTATCGAGGCATATCGCCGTGGGCTAAGTATCGTAAGAGAAGAGGCACCCGATACATTTTTGCTAGGATGTTGTGCCGTACAGAACATGGTGTGCTTCGCTCCAGCATTTGGGAAACTTGATGCGATGAGAGTCGGCCCAGACAACGGCGGAGCGGCAAACGGAAGCTGGGGTTCCGTTCTTAAAGCTCCCAAATTTGCTGGCAACTATTGGTTTCTTCATCGTCGCGTTTGGTACAATGACCCGGACCCATTCTACGTGCGCGAGTCTGCACCATTGTCTCACGTTCAATGCATGGCATCGTTTCTCGCTGTAAGTGGCATGATGAATACGACGAGCATGCAGTATGCCGAACTGCCTGCAGAGCGTTTGGACGTGATAAAGCGAACCCTCCCTTCACACGAGCTGTTTGTCCGTCCGGTCGACGTACTTGAACGCGATACACCTGCCTGGTGGGTTGTCCGAAACGATGAACTCACTATCGTTGGAGCCTTCAATTGGAACCAAAGAGACAAAGTCGTTCTCGAGGAAACGCTCGAGAACATAGGCCTTGATTCTTCGGGCAACTACGAAGTCTACGACTATTGGGCCAACAAGTATTTGGGAACCGTGAGACGCAAGGTTAAGTCAGAACTTCTACCGACTCACTGCCAAGTATTGGCGTTACGCAAGTCGAAGGAATATCCGCAAGTCATCTCGACTTCTCGCCACATTACTCAGGGATTAATGGATCTACAAAGGCAGTCCTGGAATGCCGACACTTTTGAGTTGACAGGGGAGAGTATTGTTGTGGGAGGGGACCCGTACGAGCTACGTATTGTCTGCCCTGAGGGTCTCGACCTATACGCGGCTGAAGCAGGCAACGGTGAAGCAACGGTGGTCAATGCCTCCCAGGATGATCGGCTAGTTCGAGTTACAATTTCGTCTCCATCAACTAGCGAATTGAAATGGACCGTTAAATTCACGAAATAGCTTAGACCATAGAAGAGTCATCTGGCGATGCCTCTTTGCCAATGATTCTTCGGGCGACGATATTTCACTTTCAGGAAGTATCGTCGTTTTTTTGTGCTACGATTGCTACCCGCCGCCAAACTAGCTGGGTGGCACGTTCGACTTCGACTCGCCAAGTGCCCAATGCACTCTCATACCTCACTAAGAGCGAATGCCAGATACGGATGTTGCCCGGGACTTCCCGTCGTAAACACTCATCTATCGCTATTTTACCGAGTGGACGCGGTTGAAGGGGGCAGGTCAGCGCTAGGTGCACAAAACGAGCCGAGCTTGGCTCATTACGACTTGTTCCATTGCGTTGATCATTTTGATTCACGATACGACAGCTAACAGTTACTTCGCGCTTAACCAATGACCTGAATGCGCGGGTAAAACTAGTCTTAATGTCAAATACTCTATGTACTCTTCCGCACCAATGGCTGATAGCTAAGAAAAAGTCGCCCAGCCCCTTGTGGGGCTAGGCTTCGAGGAAAACCAGAACCGCTATTACAGTCCTACTGCGTCCATCTCATCCCAATCAATGAAAAGTGGTTCGCGGACATCAGGTTCTGGATCAAAATTAGCATCCGCAGGATCCGCCAAGGTAAATCCCCGATGGCGAATCTCAGACAGACTTTCGCCCGTTGCCTCAGCCACAGCTTGATCAAATTCATTCGGGTACATCGATTATTGCCCTTTCAGCACAAGGTTAAATCGATCGCCCCACTACGAGGCGATCGTGAATTTAGACACAATCACCTCGCGTTCCTAGCGAAGTAGAAGCCGACTATTCTCTTCGATTCGCAGTCAGCCAATTCCGTTTAAGCCAACAGGCCTCCGCGTCAATTGCTTGCGATCTTTCGAAAAACGGGCCTAGAATGGGACCGTCTACTGGCGTGAGATCCGCCATCCAATTTCCCTCCGTTGTGGGTTCTACATGAGAACCTCGTTCAATCGTGACGTCTCCTAAGGAAGCGAGCGAAATCCGTTCTCCGTAGACGCAGCGGATACCACCCGACACTTCGATCAACAATTCCATGGTAGAAATCCTTACTTTGGTCGCCGCAAGATATTCCGCCGCGGTCGATCGATAAGAAGCTGATCAAGCGATGAATTTACTTCGGCCAACTGATCTGAGATTTGACGCCGGACATCCGCATGATCGCGGAGCGCCTGGGGCTCAACGCCTTGGACGACTTGTTTGGCTCGGTCCACAAGCTCATCCAGTTCTCCATTAGATTGGATATTGAGACGCCGAAATCGCTCGAAGAACTCGTTAAGGTTGGTTACCGCACTATCACGGAAGATTTTTGGCCGCCCATCAGACTCACCGCGCAGACGTTCCGACAGATGGGCCACTAGATCTGAGAGTTCTTGCATGAAGCCGGCTTCAGCTAGCTGAACTGCTTCTTCAAACCGTGCCTGCACGCGGAGGCATTCCTGTTCGTACAGCTCCGGGTCTAGCTGTCGCAGATAGTTGGGGGGCTCAATGTTGGGATGATCCCACGTCATCTGAAAAAGGCCAGCCAAGTGATGCGGATAGTCTTTTTCATCGAAGAGACTGCCGAGTCGTTCCCGGGCCGCGTCTCTCAAAGTTTCGTACTGCATCTCGAGTTGATGCACCGCTTCAGACAGATCCTGTCGATACGCGGCCAAGCGAGTGTTAACCCGTGCCACATCGTCTTCACGGACCAAGCGAACACCGGCTTCTGGATATGCAAGCGATATCCCATGGAAATAGGTTGTCGCTTGACCACGAATCGAAGTAACGGCGCGGAATGATGGATCATTGGTGTCGATCAGCTTTTTTCCAGCGCTCAGAAATTTCCCTTCGGCTCCAAAAGCGCTGGCCGCCTGACTCTTCTGCTCACGGCTTAGCGACTTGCGGGTGCCGAACCAGGAATAGGACAACCGCATCGGCACCATTTTTGTGCGTAGGCGTTGAGACGCTCTCTGATGAGGTAAGGTGGCCGTGTGACTTTCAATCGTGCTTGTACTCATGAATGAACTCCTGCCATAAAAAGTTAAGAGCCTCCCCATCGAAAATGATGAGGAGGCTCTGCAATAAATAAGTTGGGTCCAAAGAATTTCTAATTCAGTTGTGGGTTTGCTGGCCCCCTTCGCTGAGCGGATGTCTCAAAGCGGTAAATACCGTCCTTGCTGGCACTCAGACAGCGACCGCTGGCAAACTCTCTCAATTTCCGAATTGACTCAGCTGACGTTTTTGCCACGGGGACGACGTATTGAGCAGCTTCCGCGAGCGATACTCGCAATAGGCAGGCCAGACGACAAGCCGATTTGATTTCGGCACCGGTCCAATCTTGGTCATCTGGCAAGGTTTGTTCACCATCGATTTGAAACAACTCCTTGTAAAGTTGCCAAATACGATCTTTCTCCTCTCGACTCGGTAAATCGACAAAGAACACTGCATCGAACCGTTCTGATCTTGCAAACTCCGGTGGCAACCGTTCGATCGAATTGCTTGTGCAAACCACGAAACTGTTGGATGAGCGATCATTCATCCAGGTCAGAAATGTCCCGAAAGCCCTTGCCGCTACGCCCGAGTCGCTCTGGCCACTCCCCCCTGCTCCGGCAAGATTTTTTTCAATTTCATCAAGCATAACAATGCATGGCCCTGTGCTATCGATCACCTGCAAAGCCTGACGAATTCTTCGTTCGGTTTCCCCAACGAGACTGCCGAATAAACTACCTACATCTAAGACTAATGTTGGGCGATTCGTTTCCCGACCGAGGCATCGGCAAAACTGGCTCTTTCCCGCTCCAGGCGGCGATAAGAGCAAGACTCCCCGTGGCTGGCGTAGTGGGTCCCCTCGATCCGCCTGCTCCAAGATTCTCTTGGTAAAACGTTTCAGTGCGTCGAGACCTTCAAGCGAACTGAAGTCTTCCTTACCTCGATACAGCGTAAGGCCCGCCGACTTCTTTAGTTCCTGAGCTTTTTGCGTCCAGAGAATCTCAGGTGTTAGCCTTCCTTCCTGCACAATTGACAGGCTAAAGGCGGCTTCAGCTTGATACCGCGTCAGACCGGCCGCGGCATCCAAGATTTCTTCGAATGCTTCCCCCTCGGGCAGTTCTCCTTCCTCGGTAGCAACCTCGCGAGCAATTTCAGCCAGTTGATCACGTTGAGGCAGCGAGTGCTCGATCTGGACGAACATCTTCTCCAGCTCGACTGGAATCTCACAAACCGGGGAAAGGATCACGACGAACGTACGATTTCGCTTCCCGAGTGACATTTGATCTGAAAGAGCCTGAACAACTTCCGCTCCACGAACGAAGAAATGAAAGTTCGACAAGACAACGATGGACGTCCCTCCCGGTACGGCCAGTGATGGGATCGCCTGAATCGCACTAAGTGGATCCGTAGCAGAAATACTGGTATTTCCCTCTGCCGCACTAATCCCTTGGTTGATATTCCATGTCGACAACTTCCAATCTTGCTGTCGACAAAGCTGGCCCATTTCCATCAGGACCTCATCTGGTTCGTGACTTTGAACCCAGATACCTGCGAAACACGCCTCGATGTGCTCCGACAATTGTTCCGTAAGCGACATGACCTGTTTGCTCCTATGTGACAGTAATCGATCAGTTCGATTGTTGCTGTTGGCGAGACGTTGTCGCTTGAGAGTAAAACTCTGGCTTGACGAGAGTTTCGGTACGCTCTCCGATGGCTTCTTCCAGAAAAGCGCTTGCTTCTCGACATGTGCGTCCCACGAATCCAAGTGTTTCGATCTTGGAATCACCTTCAGAAGAGAATGTGATTTCTATTGTTCTCACGCTGTACCTCCTACCTGAATGGACAGTCGGATGCTTCCATCTTGTAACTGGCGTTCCGAAGTTGAGTAGCCTTTTTTTCGAGCTTCCAGCTTCGCTTTTTCGACGCCATACGCCTGGATCAACCGGTTCAGTTCCGCTCGCTCACCCCAGCGGCCTCCGTAGTCGTCAAAATCAACTTTTCCGCTTTCGACATCGAAAACGGCGTCGTAACGCCAGCCGGGAAGTGATACTCGCCATCCTGTAGCAGAACCATCAAAGAACTTAGCAGTGCCATAGGTTGGTTCTGGCAATTGCAGACGCTGGGTGGCAAGTCCCAATGCGGCAACGTCTTTGACTCGGGTTTTAACCTGGACAACATGTGACATATTCTTGCTCCTTAATCTGCCGTTTCTGTTGGCGAATTGGCATTAGGTGAATCGAGTTTCTGGATCTGATTACAAGACGAGGGACCTTGTCTTGGCAGCAACAGTGGTTGGCTCGCGACGACATCATTGAGAAACACTTCGGCGATTTCGGTATCATCACCAGTGCTTTGAGGTCGACTCAGTAAGTACAAACACAAGACAAGCGGCAACGTGCAAACCACGACACTGCTGCACGTCAGCATGGTCGCGGCGATGAGTGAATCATGCTGTCGCTGAGTTGCCAACGCTTTCCGATCCTCCTCCAAGCGATCGCGTTGTTGTCCAATCTCAGTTCGTTCTTGTTGGACTTCCCGATGAAGTGCGACCCATGCTTCGCGAGCATGGGCATCTGCGGTCACCAGATCATTCGAGCCGTTCGCAACTTCCTTTTGAAGCTCGACCATCAGCCGACGTTGCTCCTCCTGACTCAGGTTATGCCGCTCGGCCATTTCGGCCAGTTTTCGATACTCGTCTTCATCGCACCCGCAGAACAGCGATAGAACGAGCAAAGGCAGTAGCCTAGTGACGATGGTGTGTTTCATCGTTCTTCAAACGCTCCACAAGACGGCGAAGAATTTGACGAAGCGCGATAACGAGCCGTCTCTCTCGAATGAGCGCTACGATCGCGAAAAGTAGCGTGATCGATGTCAAAGCAATGACCAAACTGGACATGAATAAAACTCCTTTTCTCCTGGTAAATGGGATCGACTAGAAAACCGAGGGCTAAATCCTCCTCAGTTCTTATGACACGGTTTGGACGTTTTTTTAGCTCTTGGTTGGTTACTGGCGTCTGTTTTGGTCTCCTGCAGAAGTCGTTTCGCAACGCATCGCGCGAGGATGCTAGTGAACTCATGCTGAGCTCGTGCAACTTGCTCAACGAAGGACTTGTCAGCATCAGAATCCGTTTTTGGAGGCATGATTGAATTCCCTGATTGTGGTCGGCGCATAAAAAAGCCCATGACCAATAAGGACATGGGCAGAGGGTAGTCAGAGCGTGTTAGGGCGACTGATGACAGCTAGATCTAGCTGCCAGTATCATAGGGTTGAAATTTGAAGCGAGGATGCAAGTGCCGTCGCATACGCCCCAAATCAGTTGGTGCTTCCGTCACAGGAACGTATGGATCCTTCAGGCCCAAGGTGTCCATCGTATCCTGCAGTGTCAAAGCATTTTGGACCACAGGCTGCGTGATATCCAGTTGGGCGGCGATATCCCTTTGATACATGCCCTTACTACGAAGTTCGACAACCTGTTCACGGCACAACTCACGCTGGACTGGCTCAAAGAGATCCACCTCCAGCGTTTGAGTCATGACCTCTCGAGCCAACGAAAACTCATTCAACCCAGGAAACAATGGACAAAGATTAAGCTCAAACGTTGCTCGAACAACGATCGCTCCACCATCGCAGAGTCGCACCGGATGAGCCTCAATACGCGGAACTAGCGTTCGCATCACACGACTCAATCGGTAAGGACAATCGAGACCTTTTGTGATGGCATCCATAGCGAGTTCACGCACCTTATCGGAAGATGGGAGCTTGGGCACCAAGCTGCGATGTGCGTCAAGTTCTTGCATCTCAAAACTCGCCTCATCCAGTTGCTTCTCGGTTTCCGCGATCTCTTTCATTAAGGCCTCTGAGTGGTTGCCACTCTTCACGAACTTAATCAGGTTGCCCATCTCACGGTTAAGCTTGTCGATCCGCTTTTGGATCTGCTTTTTCTCAGAGTCTCGTGCGTCGGTAAACGCCCGTGACTCTTCAATGACCTGGCTTTGAAGGTTTTCGGTGAAGCCCGGTAGCGCTTCGATGGCTTGAAACACGGCGGCAAGGATCTTCTCGGAAGCCAAATTTCCGTCGAAGGTTGCACCTTGCCAACATTTATATTCCTTAGCGCCTTTACAGACCAAGCGATCAACTTGACCATGACCGCCCCATCGCATCGGGTGCCCACAAACGGCACAAAACACTTGTTGACCAGGAAAGCGAGTTCGCTTTTTGGGAACCATCGCCCTTGGGTCGCGGCCGTCCACCTTCTTTCGCCGATAAGCCGCGTTCTTTTTATCAAGGAACCGAATCAGAGCGTCGTATCGATGAGTTTCGACGAATGCCAAATGAGGGCAATAACGCTCAAGCAGCTCATCCGGAGCTGCCTTGATCGATTTGCGTCGTCCAGTCTTGTTGATACGTTTTGACTTCACGCGATTTCGAACACGAACGCCCTTCAACAGCGGGTTATAAACCAGGTTTCTAAGCGTTGAAACAGTCCAGCGATTCGAGCTGACATACTTCCCGGTTGGAATCTTCTCAGCATTCAACCAATCAACGACTTCAGAATAGCTCACTCCGTTCTCGAGCCGAGAGAAAATCTCCTCGATAATTGGCTCGGCCGCAGGATCTTTAGTGACTTCTTGATCAGAGGCCCCAGGATGCGGTTTGATATATCCATACGGCAAACACTGGACGACCAAGCCCTGCATGTGCCGGCTCCGAAGAGTTCGCCGAATTCGCTTGCCGGTATCTGCATTCGAAATTTCGTGATGCATGGAGGCAAAGCTGATCTTCAGTTTCCAGTCGTCAACGAGCGTATCAATATGGTCGTTGATCGCGATAACTCGCGTATCGTTGTCGATGGCCATTTCCAAAAAGTCATGGACGCGATGACGCCGACAAATTCGCCCAACGTCTTCCACAATCAGAAAATCATACTTGTTCGATTCAATCGCGGTCTCGAGGTCTCGCAATTCCTGACGATCAAGTAGTTCTCCACTTCCCTGACTTTCAATGACGCGGACATTGGTTTGTCCGCTAACATTGCTGTCGGCCCACTGACGGCAAAGCGTTTCCTGATCGCTCAGGCTACGTGGATCTTGGTGCTCCGTACTGATACGTGCCACGATGAGAACCTGATAGACCACCCCATTCTTTGGTGGCAGTCCAGCATTCGAAGTCAACATAAACGACACTCCTAGCGACCGTTGGCCTAAAAGGCCCCTCCGTCGAGAGCGCGAAAATGAGTTTCGTCGATTAGCTATTGAAGAGTTGTCTAGGACTCGCAAGTCTCAAAGAACATATCCTCTGTGAATTCAATGCTTTGCGACAAAACAAGCCCAAGCAGGCTGCTCCTCGCGAAGTCGTTAGGAAATGTCAATCGCCGGTCACCCCGACCTTCTAAAGCCTTGCAGGAAAATGACTTGCGAGGCTTTTCTTTTTGGCCAGGCGGCCGCTTATGACGACGCCGCGACGGCATCTTTGTCGTGGTCTTTCCAGAAGGTGATGTACTTCTGATGATCCCTCTGGTAGCTCGGGCTGAAGACGGCCTGGATCAGTTCTTCTTTTTGCTCGACGAATGCCCCGATGTCTTTCGGTTGATCCGGCGTGAAAATGGGAGCTGGTCGGTCGTAGACGATGGTCGCTCCGTTTTCTCCATCGGCGTGGTACTGCGATAGGCCAACGACGCGATCACTTACGAAAAGTGCTTCATTCAGTTCGTGGGTGACGATGATCACCGTGTAAGGTGGAACGCGATTTTCCTGTCGGGCACGCACATTCTCTTCATACAATTGCAATAACATCAGTTGCAGTTCTTCGCGTGTCGCCTCATCCAATGCCCCAAATGGTTCGTCGAGCAAGAGTACGCTCGGTTGCATGATCAAGGCCTGGGCGATGGCCACACGTTGCCGCATCCCGCCAGACATCTGGGATGGGTATTGGTCCCTTGCCGGCAGCAAGTTGACCTTCTCCAGGAATTCATCCGCTTGCTGCAAATGTTGTTGGCGTAGCTTTCGCCAATTGAGATAGTTAAACCAGCGATAAGGGGTCGAAGTTTGATCCAGCATGAGACCAAACGCTACATTCTGGCGAGCCGTTAAGAATTCGTACAAACTGTAGTGCTGGTAGACGATTCCCACGTCGCGTGTTGGTCGGTCGACCAGCTCGCCACCAACTTCCACACGGCCTTCGGTTGACGGATGCGTTCCGAGGATTGCTCGCAGAAGTGTTGATTTGCCGCAGCCACTGGGCCCAACCAACGCGACAACCTGCCCTGCACCGACGCGAAGGTTGACGTGGTTGAGGACCTTCTTGGGACCATACGAGTGCGAGACGTCGAGGATTTCCAGATTAGCCATGCCAACGATTCAAGAAAGGTGCTCGGTTATCGAATAGGATTCACAGCAATTATCAACTCTGCGAGGCGCTCAAGCCAGTAGTCGAAAGCTTAACCATTTCTCATGTCTACCCCCAGCGAATCTCAGTCCAAGTTTTACTTCGATCCGACCTTGCCTATCGAAGCCGCGCCGACGCCACCGTCGACCTGGTATACCGATCCCAAGTTTTTCGAACTCGAGAAGAAGCATGTGTTCGAAAAGTCGTGGATCGTGGTCGGTCGTACGGATCAGTTGCCTGATCCGGGATGCTACTTTACCGGTGACCTGGTAGGTAATCCTTATGTCGTACTTCGTGACGACGACGGAAATCTTAGGGCGATGCATAACGTTTGTCGACATCACGCGGCCGTCGTGGCCCAAGAGTCGGGACGGGCGTGTGAGCTTGTCTGTCCTTACCATGGCTGGACGTACCACTTAGACGGCAAGCTGAAGAAAGCTCCGCACATGGGGCGTGTCGAGAACTTTGATCGTCAAGAATTCTCGCTCCCACCGATGAGCGTCCGCGAGTGGGGACCATTCATTCTGCTTGATCTGGACGGGCCTCTGGGTGGAGAAAACAATCCGCGGAACCTGGAATCGGACATCGGCAAGATGATCGAACCACTCGAGTGCCTTGGTTTCGAGCACATGAAGTGGATCCACCGAAAAGTCTATACACTGAACTGCAACTGGAAGGCATTTGTCGACAACTCGCTCGATGGAGGCTACCACGTTTCCTACGCGCACGAACAGTTGGCCGAGGGGCTCGACTTCGGCGGCTATCGGACGGAATTGTTCGAACGCGCCTCCATTCAAATCTGCGAGTCGAGCGGCAAGGACCAGCGTCTGGGAGAACAGGTCGCCTATGCGTGGCTCTACCCCAACTTCTTCATCAATCGTTACGGGCGAATGATGGATACCAATTTGGTTATTCCGCTGTCCGTGGATCGATGCCAGGTCGTATTCGATTTTTACGCGGACTATGATGATGTCGACGAGTGGAATGCGAAGCGGACAATTCGCAAGTCGATCGCTCAGAGTCATGCCATTCAGGAAGAAGACATCGAGATCTGTGAGTCGAGTCAACGAGGACTCCAATCGATTTCTTTTGATCGCGGTCGATACTCGTCGAAGCTAGAGCAATCGGTTCACGCGTTTCACAAAATCCTGTGGGGCGATATCCAGGATGATTTAACTCCATGAGCACGTCTCCTCCTTTCTTTACCCAACTGGCTCGGCTGCTTAACTCCGGCCAGACGCGCAGTGTGCTCGTTTGCGGCAACATCTACGATTTGCAATGGGATGGTTCTTCCTACGTTCCCCTCAATCCATTTCTTTTGGAGAAGACGCAAACGTCTGGCCTGCTGCAATTGGTCTACGAGCTGAACGGCCCCGTTCGCATGAACAAGGAAGCCCATAGCAAGCTCCGCGGTGCCTGGGTGGAGTGGAAGACCGGTGTCGATGCCAACACGCTCGCACTAAGAGAACTCCATCAGAAAGGTTCCAGTCTCGAGTTCTACCAGGATGAATTCGATCGGAATCTGCGCGAGTCAACCGGCAATCCTACGCTGGCACTCGAGTTTCTTCGTCAACTGACGATCTGTTCGAGGGCCGCCTTGCGTGAGAACTTGCTGATCATCGTCGAAGCGGCCGACATGCTGCTGCCAGAAGCAGGCAGTCTGGCAGCGCTGAACGACCGTCAACTGCATCGGATCAGCATCGTTCACGACTGGTTCGGAGATCCAGAGTTCATCGATGGATCGGATTCGGTCCTGCTGATGGCCGAGTCGCGTACGCTCGTGCATAGCCGTGTCTCGCGGATGCCATCGGTACTAAGCATCGATGTCCCCGCGCCCACGAAAGAGGAGCGGATCGAATTCATCACGCGCTACATCGACCAGAAGCAGCCGGCACCCAAGCTTTGGTCGACGCCAGAGGCCTTGGGAGAATGCACGGCTGGTTTGTCGCTACAGGTACTGCGGCAGTTATTAGCCGGCGCCGCCTACACCGGCCAACAGCTCACTGCTGACGGCGTCTTCGAGAAGGTAGAAGACTACATCCGAACTCAGTTAGGGGACGATGTCGTTGACTTCAAAAAGCCTGGCCATAGCCTTGACGATGTTATTGGGTTCACCAAGCTAAAAGACTTCTTGCGGCGCGAGTTAATTCCGCGTTTCAAAGCCAAGGGCAACAAGGCACTGCCAGGTGCAGCAGTCGCCGGGGCGATCGGTAGCGGTAAAACGTTTATCTTCGAGGCCGTTGCCGCCGAACTCGACCTTCCAGTGCTGGTCTTGAAAAACATTCGCAGTAAGTGGTTCGGCCAGACGGATGTCATCTTCGAGCGTCTTCGCCGTATGCTGGATGCCCTGGAAAAAGTCGTCATCTTCGTCGATGAAGCAGACACCCAGTTTGGCCGTGTCGACTCCAACGCTCACGATACCGAACGCCGCTTGACCGGCAAGATCCAAGCGATGATGAGCGACCCGCAGTTGCGTGGACGAGTCTTATGGCTACTGATGACGGCCAGAATTCACCTGCTGTCCCCAGACATTCGTCGTCCCGGACGCGTGGGGGATTTGATCATTCCGGTACTAGATCCTCGAGAGGACGATCGTACGGCTTTCGTTCATTGGGTACTCTCCTCAGTCAAGCTGGAAGGTGCCCAGACGCCGCCGGTAGAGAATCTGGCGCGTGAATTGGACGAAGAATTGCTTCCCCCGGACTATTCCGCTGCGGCATTTGCCTCGCTTCGATCGCTGCTACAGGCCCTAGAGCCCAAGAAATGGGAGGAGGTCCAGGCCGCTATCTACGACCAGATCTCCCCAGATATCGGTGCAACCCGGGAGTACCAAACCCTGCAGGCGCTCGTCAATTGCACGCGCCGCTCGCTACTTCCCGAACCAGACGTTACGGATGAAGACCGCTCTGCCTGGGAGCGGCGAATTCGCGAACTTGAGCTGCAAGGCATTCGCTAGTTGGGTCGCGTGCGGCGATCCATTAAATTAAATGGGAGCGGTTGCATGCAATCTCTTCAAATTCCGACCAATATTCTCGCGACTGAGACGAACACTCTGGTGAGTAAACCATAACGGAGAAGGTTCTATGTTCGGCAAGGTAAGTTGGCTCCTCGCTCTGTGCGTCCTATTCACGACATCTAATGTCCACTCCCAAGAGTTGTTTTCTGGGATTACCGGGCCGCTGGATGTCAAAGAGGTACAGAATTCCGGCCCGGTAAACGTTCCCTACATTACTTGGGGCGGTGATGCCGCGACGTTTTATGCCAATGGCGGCTTGGATACCACGCCGGATTCGATCTATGGGAAGAGCGGCCTGAAGCTCAAATTGACGGCCGGCGATGACTTCGTCCAACAGGTAAAAGATTACATGGGCGGCAAGTCGCCCTATCTGCGTGGCACTTTCCGAATGCTGGGTCAAGCCAGCGAAGTGATTGGCAGCGACCCACGCACCAAGCCGGTCATCATCATGCAGCTCTCCTGGAGTGCTGGTGACCATATTGTCTCTCGCAAAGAACTGAAGACGCTCAACGACCTGAAGCGTGAAGGAAAGAAGGTCAAAATCGCTTGCCAGCAAGGCGGCCCGCATGTCGGTCTGCTGTACGACGCCCTTGCTGCCGCTCAACTAACCAATGAAGACGTTGAGATCGTCTTCGTCAAAGACCTGACGGGGCCTGATGGCGCGGCTGAAAAGTTCCGCACCGATTCCTCCATTGATGCCTGCTGCGTGATCACGCCTGACATGATTGGCCTGACTGGTGGCGTTGATTCAGCAGGAACGGGTGCCGAGGGAACCGTCGAAGGTGCCCACGTGCTGGTCTCGACACAAAACATGACGCGATCGATCGCCGACGTCTATGCCGTGCGTAGCGATTGGTACAAGTCACACCGTGAAGAGGTCGAGAAATTCGTCGCCGGCTACCTGAAAGGGACCGTTGAGGTCAAAAAGATGCGAGACGATTTCGAGAAGACTCAGCGGATGTCTTCCGAATACCGTCAGTTGTTGACCAGTTGCCAGAAGATCTTCGGCGAAGAAGTCTTGCCAACACTCGAGGTGGACGCCCACGGATTACTCTTGGACTGTAACTTCGTCGGTCTGCCTGGCCAGATCGCCTTTTTTAATCAATCAGGCAACCTGAGCGGCTTTCAACCAAAGCTCACGGCAGCGCTCGACCTGGCAACCAAGTGGGGCTATGCCAAGACACGCAAAGGCTTCGATCCTGCCGGTTTCGACTATAAGAAGATCGCCTCGATGGCAGGTGTCGAGTACGTCGAACCACAGCGCATCGTCAAAGGCGAAAGCATCACGGCGTTCCCCGGGGACGACTTAGACAGCGACACGATCGTCAGCTTCACGATTTCATTCGAGCCCAACCAAACCGATTTCTCGGTCGACCGTTACGGCTCGGAGTTTGACCGCGCACTACAAGCGGCCAGTACCTTCGGCGGCGCTGCCGTGGTCATCCGCGGTCATGCGGATCCCACGAAAACTCTCGTGCAGCTTCTTACCGTCGGTATGAAGAAGGGATTGATCGTTCGTACGGGTCAAAAGGGCCAGTATAAGTACTACTTGAAAACGCAAAACGGAAACCAAGAGCTGGATCTGAATCAAACGCCTGCGATGGTCAAGCTGATCGAATCGGGCGCATTTGAAGGTGCCTCTGACAGCCCACTCCAGACGATGCAGGCCGCTTTGAATCTCTCGTTAGCACGAGCTGAGCAGGTCAAGCAATCGATCACGCAATATGCGGAACAGCGAGGAGTGAATGTTAACCTATCGCAGCTCCAACCCCTTGGAGCCGGGATCTCGGACCCGGTGATCTCGAAGCCTTCCAGCATTGCGGAGGCCAAGCAGAATATGCGCGTCGAATTCCGTATTGTGAAGGTGAACCCCGAAGATCTCAGTGAGACAGACTTCGACTTTTAATCGGGCGATGTTCGCAAGGAAATGGGAAGCTTATTGAGGGAGAATCGCCATGTCGCGTCTATTGATGTCTGTGTGCGTGGGCTTAATGCTCACCATCGGTACAAGTACATTGCATGCCAGCAGGCAATTGAATGTTGTCGTGATTCTCGACAACTCAGGCTCGATGAAGGGCATGATGAACAGAAGCGAGTCCAAGATTGACGCGGCCAAGTCGGCGCTAATGCAGGTCCTTGATAAGTCTCCCGCAACTTCCCAAGTAGGGGTCCTGTTACTCAATCCAGGTCCTCAGGGAGATTGGTTGATCCCCCTTGGGCCCATCGATCGGGCCAATCTCCAACGCTCGGTCGCATCGCTCGACGCGGACGGCAACACTCCCCTGGGGGCCAAAATGAAGGTCGCAGCCGATGCTCTGCTGCAGCTGCGCGAGGCCAATCGCTACGGCACCTATAAGATGCTGATCGTTTCTGATGGTGAGGCAAGCGATCCTGATCTGGTCCAGCAGTATCTGCCGTCAATTCAGGCCCGAGGCATTTTGATCGACGTGATCGGTGTCAACATGGCGCAAAAGCATAGCCTGGCAACTCAGACCAGCACCTACCGCAATGCGAATGATCCGAATTCCCTGGCCAAGGCAATTGGCGATGTCGTTCTCGGTGAAAGTTCGGCAAGTCCAGATGATGCCGCCGGTCAAACCGACTTCGAAGTACTCGCTGCCCTGCCCGATCAGGTGGCGATGGCATCTCTGGCTGCGTTGACCGCCGCCAGCAACGATCCGATCGAGAAATCGCAAGATTGGGTTCCTGACGAAAGCTCGACTTCAAGCCACGGCTCATCGGCTCCAGCGAATTCAGGCCACCGCTCGCCGCCACCGCCCAAGGACAAATCGCCTATCTCGATGTTTCAGATCCTCGTATTCATTTTTATTTTTGCCGCGATAGCCCGAGCTGTATTCGCTAATCTAAAATCGAAGCGATAGCAATTACCATAAGACCAAGTCGCTTCCCTATTCCGTCAATAAGCCAGGAGATTCTACGTGTCGAAAGCCAAGCTGCTTGTCGCTAGTCTGGTTTGGCTGTTTCTATTCGCGGCAGCCGTGTTGTGTTGGAAGTTATTCCTTGCACCGGTCGTCGAAGTATCTCAGCAAGAGCAAGAACGCATCGCCGCCGAGAAGGCTCGCCAAGAGCGGGAAGAGATGCTGCGGCGGGGCGGGTCGGATAGCCACTACAAGACCCAGGTGAAGATCGCGTTGGACGGCTTCAGTGGCTACGCCGTCTTTCGGTCGCCTGAGTTCCAAGAGGAACTCCGCCAGAAAGGGATCAAGCTCGACCTGGAGGATGATGGAGCCGATTATCCCAAGCGGCTTGCTGCTCTCAAAGATGGCTCGACCGACATGGCCGTCTTCACGATCGACGCATTGGTTAAAGCGTCGGCCCAGGCGGAGGACTTGCCGGCAACGATTGTGGCAATCGTTGATGAGACCGTAGGAGCGGATGCGATTGTTACTTATCGCGATACATTTCCGAACGTCGATGCTCTGAATACGCCTGAGACCAAGTTCGTTCTCACGCCCGACTCGCCCAGCGAGACTTTGGCCCGGGTCGTACAGTCGCGGTTCGAGCTCGATCAGTTAAGCGAAGACCCGTTTATCCGAGTTAAAGACGCTTCGGCGGTGTTCGAGAGATACAACGCGGCGAAACCCGGCGACAAGTTGGCCTATGTCTTGTGGGAACCGTACGTGACGCAGATGCTCAAGAATGATCGCGTCCACGTCGTGGTCGATAGTTCCCGCTTCCCGTCGGCGATTGTCGATGTCCTGGTGGCCAGTGATGACTTCGTGGCCAAGCATCGCGAGACAGTCGTCGATGTTGTCCGCGCCTACCTAACTGCCAACCACGCGTTCCACTCGACCGATCGTCGCATTCAGCTAGTGATGGAAGATGCCGCGGTGAGCGGCGCGTCCTTGTCAAAAGACGAGGCAACTCGGCTGGTTGAAGGAGTATGGTGGAAGAATACGCAAGAGAATCTCGCCCACATCGGGCTCCGCTCGCAGGCCAAGCTCCCGCATCTCGAAGACATGATCGCCGGTGTCACGCGAGTCCTGGTTGAGTCTGGTTCGATCGAGAAGGACCCGACCGATGGTCACCCCAATTACCTGTACAACGATTCTATTCTGAACGACCTGGTCAACTTTCACCCTGGTGGACAAATAGAGGAGGTTCGTGGCACCGCGATGCCCAAACTGACGGACAACCAGTGGAGTACGCTGGTTCCGGCCGGAACGGCTCGATCTCCGACCCTGGTTTTTGCCCGCGGAACGGTCCAGTTAACCGAGCGCAGCCGTTTGTTGTTGGATGAACTAGTGGGAACGCTCCAGTCGACGCGTTACTATGTAATTGTGCGGGGCAATGCATCGCGACGTGGAAACCTAGAGGCGAACGCACGCTTGGCGGAAGAGCGGGCCAAAGAGGTTGAGCGGTACCTGGTTGAAAAAGGAGTCGATACCGATCGAATACGTGCGATCGGGGTCGAGCCGAGTGGTAGTACGTCCGTTTCCTTTGTCCTTGGCGAACTCCCTTATTGACCGCGGCATGACGCCGTGGACTGGACTCGTTTGGACTCATGGATAGCGTAAAAAAGAAGGTGCTGCTCGATCTGTTCGTCTCGCCCTGGACGATTGTTCCAATCGTTGGCGGAATGAGCGCCTGGTTGCTCTCGTGGGGAATCGACGGAAACACTGCGTTGAACCTGATCGGACTCGTCGGCGTGATGACCGGGCTGGGAATTCAAGCGACTCGACTGATCTTTGGAATCGAAGAACTGACCGCGAAGGCACATGCCTACCTGACTGAGCAGGAGAAAGCAGAGCAAGACAAAAAGCTAACGGACTTGGCCAGGCGACTGGAACAGGACGATGACCCTCGAAGTGAAGAGTGCTTGCTTCGTCTCCGACGGCTGTACGACTCACTGCAGTCTGAAGCACCGAAAGGTCACACGGCGATCATTTTTCGAGCAAAGGTCGAACAACTGTTCCAGGCAGCCGTCAAGCAACTTGAGCGTTCACTGGAACTTTGGGAGAAGGCGCAGCAACTGCCTGGAAGTGCCAGCCGTCCCCTCCTAAAGGAACGCCGCAAAGCGATTGACGAAGTCGTGCTCACGGTGAACCACGTGACGCGGACAGTCGAACAATATCATGCCTTTCAAATGCAGGAAAGTGACCACGAGTTGGCCAAGCTGCGAGAAGAGCTCGATCAAACGATCGAGGCGGCTCGACGGGCAGACGAAGCGATCAACGCCATTGGGAAACCTCAATACAATGAGGTCGACTACGAATAGCTGCCTGCCCCAATAGCTTAAGAGCGAACTCGATCGGCAGCCCGCAATATTAATATTCGACAATTGAAAATCACCAACGTAAACTGCAACGTTTCACATCAAAGCTGAAAGAGGGCTTCTATGTTTAAAGCAGTCGGCAAATACATGAGAGCCGTTTGGTACCTGATGACGTTCCGCGTCGAAAAGGCCAGCGAAGCACTGCGTATGAATCCCGGCGTGGTCTCCGCCAACTACGATCGAATCATCGAAGAAAAGCGGAGCCAGATCAACCAATACAAAGACGCGATCGCTTCGATGATTGCCCAGGAAGAATCGAAGAAGCAGAAGCTCAAGGTTTTGACCGAAGAAGTCGAACGCTTGGAAAAGCTGAAGGCCGGTGCGGCAGCCAAAGCTCGTCAGGTCGCCGAGAGACACAATGGCGACGCTGCGGCAACCCATGCCGATCCAGAGTATCAAAAGTGCCAAACGGCCTTTCGCGATTTCAGCACGACGCTCACTGAGAAGCAGGCCCGCATCAGCGAGTTGGAGTCGGACATCGAACAGCTTCTAGCGAACATCAATCGCCACAAGCTACAGATCGAGACGCAGATGCGCGATCTGGAAAAGCTTGGCGAAGAGAAGCACGAAGCTGTGGCGACGATCCTGTCCGCTCGAGAAGAGCAGCAAATTGCCGATCTCATGACAGGCCTTTCACAAGATCGCACGAGCGAAGAGCTTCGCGAACTGCGCGAGTTGCGGAACAAGGCGTCTGCCAATGCACGTGTCAGTCGCGAACTGGCCGGCCTTGATACCAAGCAGGCCGAGGCAGAGTTCTTGGAGTTCGCCAATGAGAGCCAAGCCAACGATGAGTTTGACGCTTTGATCGGCTTGACGAAAAACTCGCCAGACACCGACAAGGGCTCTCAGGAATCGACAAGAATTCCGGAAGCGTAACGAATACCCGGAAAGAACATACGCCCCACACAACGAAGGAGTTAAGAATGCGTACATTGATGGGCTTTGCATGCATAGCCATGCTTTTTAGTGTCGTAGGTTGTAACACAGGAGGTGGTGGAACGACGAAGACCGATGACGGCGAGTCGGTTCCCGTCTTCAGCCTGGCCTGGAGTGAGTATCCCAGCTGGTCCGTTTTCGGCGTTGCCCATGAGAAGGGTCTGATCAACAAAGAAAAGGGAGAGTTGGGCGAGGTCGAAAAGAAGTGGGGCGTTGATATCGTCCTGATCCAGGCCGACTACGACCCTTGCTTGGCACAATATGGCAGTTCGCAGGTCGATGCTGTGTGCATGACAAACATGGACAGCCTCGCCCCGGCAACCGGACGCGATTCGGTGGCCATTCTGCCTACCTCCACCAGCGTCGGTGCCGATGCTTGTATCGCCGTAGGAATCGATTCGATCGATGACCTGAAGGGAACACCAACCTACGGTCTGGAAAAGTCGGTTTCGCAGTATGCATTTGAGCGCTGCTTAGAGCTGGAGGGCAAAGATCCCTCGCAGTTCGAGTTCAAGAACATGGACCCAGGCTCGGCCGCCCAGGCCATGCAGTCGGGCGATGAGAACTTGAAGTCGATCATGGTTTGGAACCCGTTCGTGATGCAGACCCTGCGTGATCGCGAGGGCTCCAAGCGGCTATTTGACTCGCGTAAGATCCCGGAAGAGATCATCGACATGGTCGTCGTCGCCAAGAGTTCGCTTGAGAAAGAAGGGGGCGACAAGTTTGCCCATGCCGTCATCGACGCGTTCTACCAGGTCAATGGCATGCTCGAGGATAAATCGACACGCAATGACACGCTGACCGCACTTGGCGAGAAGTTTTCGAACCTGGGTGTCGAAGACATGGAGATCGTTGTCCAGGAAACCAAGATGTACAAGAACGCCGACGAAGGGATCGCCTTGTTTGAAAAGGAAGAATTTCAAACCAAGACCATGCCCACGGTCGTCGACTTCTGTGTTTCACACGACATCATCAGTGAGAAACCGTCAGTGGCTTTCGGTGATGCGACCGCTCAGCTGAACTTCGACCCTTCCTACATGAAGCAAGTTCAGTCGGGTAAATAGTCCGGCATCCACCGATACGACTGTTATTTGCGAAGGCACGAGGGTAAACTTCGTGCCTTCGCTTGTTTTGCTTTCGACTCCTCATCCACCCCTATGAGACCGCAGGATGATTCGCCGCCCAATCAGTCAGAAAACGCGTATCGTTTTGGGGATTGTCAGTTTCATTGTTCTGCTTATCGGTTACGCGTGGATCTCGCATCGAGCACATGTCGAGAACCCACGTAACAAGACGCTACCGAACTTTAGCCAGTTCCAGGAAGGATGGAAGCGAATTGCCACCGGCGAAGGAGGCGTCGACTTGTGGGCAGACGTCAAGGCATCGGCCATGCGCCTGGCGATCGGAGTGGGCTTAGGGATCCTGCTCGCGTTTATCATCGGGCTGGCGATGGGATGTTTCCCAATTGTGGAAGCAAGTCTGATGCCCCCAATCGCGTTTCTGGCGAAGATACCTCCAACGGCGATGCTTGCCGTGTACTTTGTATTCTTCGGGGTCACCGGTATCCAAATCTTTGTGGCCTTGATCGCCTTCGGTATCTTTCCAACACTCGCCCAATCAATTGCTCAGGCCGCTCAAAAAGATGTGGACGAGCATACGCTCTACAAAACGTATACCCTCGGTGCATCCCACTTCGAGGTCGTGTGGGAAGTCGTCCTCCGCCAGATTCTTCCACGAATCATTGAAAACGCCCGCCTGCAGATCGGTCCGGCGATGGTCTTTCTCGTTGCCGCCGAATTCGCTCTGGCAGACCAGGGTTTCGGTTATACGCTCCGCATGCAATCACGTCTGCAGAACATGAATATCGTTTACACCTACCTGGCCCTGCTCGGTATCGCAGGACTTGTTTTCGACCAACTCTTGATTCTTCTGCGTCGATTCACTTGCCCATGGTTTGGTGACTAATTCTCGGAAGAAACCTCAATTCGCATCACCCAGACTGGCTAAGGCCTTGCAGGACAACAACTTGCAAGGCCTTTCTTGTGGCCAAGTCTGCCGTAGCTTCTCGGCTCAGGGCAGAGCCTCCGGACCTCTCGGGCGGATCTGTTTCGGGGTGACTCGCTCTTCCCATAGCACTATACTGAAAGCCACGCCAAATTCCCGCCTGCGATTCTCTCGCAATTTCCTCCACCCCTCCCTTCCCAGGCAATCTCAGGTGAACATGATGTCTCGTGGAATCGCCGCTGCATTATTGATTGCGTTCGCTGCAAACTGCTACGCCCAAGATGAGGTCCATTTCGAGACCGACGTCCGCGGTATTTTCAAGCAGCATTGTTTTCACTGCCACGGTGAGGAAGAGACCGTCGAAGGTGGTCTCGATCTCCGCTTGGTACGGTGGATGGTCGAGGGAGGCGATTCCGGCTCGGCGATTGTCGCTGGTAAGCCGGAAGAGAGTTTGCTCTACCAACGCCTCGAAGCGCACGAGATGCCGCCAGACGCCAGCAAGCAGCTCTCGGCGGAGGAACTTGAGAAAGTAAAACGTTGGATCGGCGGCGGTGCCAAGACTGCCCGCGCAGAACCGGAGACGCTCGGAGATAAATATCTGATCACCGACGAAGAGCGGGCTCACTGGGCGTATCAGCCAATTAAGCGGCCGGAAGTTCCGCAGGTGAAGCATGCTGCGGCCGTCGCGAATCCGATCGATGCTTTTCTGTTGGCGAAGTTGGAAGAACATGGCCATCAGTTCAATAAGCCCGCCACTCCGGATCGGCTGGTCCGCCGACTGTCGCTCGACCTGTTGGGGCTCCCGCCAGAGCCGCAGTGGTCTGCGGAGTTGCAGGCAAGCGAAGATCCAGCGCAATGGAACAAACTGGTCGACAAACTGCTCGCCTCGCCGCACTACGGAGAACGCTGGGGACGACATTGGTTGGATGTCGCCGGCTACGCCGACAGCGAAGGGTATAGCGACGTCGACGCCGAACGTCCGCATGCCTGGCGTTACCGTGATTACGTGATTCGGGCGTTCAACACCGGAATGCCGTTCGATCAGTTCATTCGTGAACAATTGGCAGGCGACGAGTTGGTTTCATCCCCGATGAACGACCTCTCTCCCGAAGATGTCGAACTGCTCGCAGCGACCGGCTTTCTGCGGATGGCGCCCGACGGAACCGGTGGCGCGGTGGATGACGCTCAGCAAGCACGAAACGACACAATCGCCGATACGATTCACATCGTCTCCTCTTCGCTGATGTCGATCACGTTGTCGTGCGCCCAGTGCCACGACCATCGCTACGATCCGATTTCGCAGGCCGATTACTATCGCTTCCGCGCGGTCTTTGATCCGGCGTTCGATTGGCAGAAATGGAAAAACCCCAAACAGCGTCTCATCTCGCTCTACACCGACGCCGATCGAAAGACGGCCGCCGAGATTGAAGAAGAGGCGAAAGTCATCGACGCCGCCGTCATCGAAAAACGGAACGAGTTCATCCAGACAACGTTTGAAGAGCAACTGGCAAAACTGCCAGGCGAGATTCACGAATTGGCTCGAACGGGTTTCGCAACAGACGCCAAAGAGCGGACGCCGGAGCAAAAAGAGATCTTCCGCAAGCATCCGAATCTCAACGTCTCCGCTGGTTCGCTCTACTTATACAATCGGAAGGCAGCAGATGAACTGAAGAAGATGCAGAAGGAGGCGACGGACGTTCGCGCGAAGAAGCCGAAACAAGAATACGTGCGAGCACTGACTGAGACGCCAGGACAGATTCCGGCCACCCGACTCTTCTATCGAGGCGACTACGCGCAACCGAAACAAGAGCTGACGCCGGCCGGTTTGACGATCGTCCGTCAGGCGTCGGACCTTCCAGAGATCCCGGTTTCGTCTTCGAATCTGTCGACCTCCGGCAGGCGATTGGCCCTGGCCACCTATCTTACCGATCCCAAGCATCCCTTGACTGCCCGAGCGATTATGAATCGCGTCTGGATGCACCACTTCGGCGTCGGTCTGGTCACCACGCCAACTGACTTCGGCGTGTTAGGCGATCCACCGACGCATCCCGAACTGCTCGATTGGCTGGCAGCCGAGTTCATCGAGAGCGGTTGGGACTTGAAGCACATGCACCGGCTGATCTTAACCACCACTGCATGGCGACAAGCGGTTCGCGACGATGCGGCGCTTCAAGCTGAGGACCCCGACAATCAATGGTACGGGGGCGCCCGACTGCGACGGCTCGACGCCGAGGCGATTCGCGACAGCCTGCTGACGATCTCCGGCGAGTTGAACACGAAACAATTCGGCCCACCGGTTCCGGTCATGCCGGACGCCGTGGGCCGCATCGTGGTTGGCGAAGAGAACACCAACGCGGGGCGACCCGGTGCGGCAGTGGATATGAAGGGGGAAGATCTGCGGCGGAGCGTTTACATTCAGGTTAGGCGGAGTCGCCCCTTGAGCATGATGGAGACGTTCGATCAGCCGGCCATGAGTCCAAATTGCGATCAACGTCGACCTTCGACCAGCGCCACGCAGTCATTGATGATGCTCAACAGCGTTGAACTGATCGACCGTTCGCGGAAATCGGCGACCAAACTGTTGCAAGCGTTTCCCGACGATCCCGCCAAACGGATCGAGTCCGCCTGGCGACTGATCTATTGCCGTGCGATCCAAGAGCAAGAGTTGACCGACGCTCAGGCGTTCGTTCAGTCGGTCGCGGAAGATTTAAAGACGCAGACGGCCTATCAGGCTAAGGGAGACAAGCCGCCGGATCGTTCCGCCGATGAGGAGGCGCTTGCCGTGTTGTGCCAGGTACTGCTTAGCTCCAACGAGTTTTTGTACGTCCAGTAACAGGAAGAAAAAACATGACCTCACCCCACGATCTTGCCGCCGGCAGTCGCCGCCATTTTATGGCGACTAGCGCGATGAGTCTTGGCTCGTTGGCGTTTTCTTGGATGCAGCAGCAGGAAGCCTGGGCCGCCGAACAGGTAAAGCCGCCGCTTGGGCCTCAGGTCTTTGACACAACGCCCAAGGTTCCGGCAAAGCGGCCGCGTGCCAAGGCGATGATCTCGCTCTGGATGCAGGGAGGACCCAGCCATCACGACTTGTTCGATCCCAAGCCGGAAATGAAAAAGTACGACGGGCAAGAATTCCCGGGCGAACTGAAGCAAGACAACAAAGCCCAGGCCAGTTCCAAGGTGTTCGCATCTCCCTGGAAGTTTTCTCCCAGCGGACGGTGTGGGATGGAGCTTTCGGAGCTATTGCCCCACCTGCAAACGGTGGCGGACGACATCTGCCTGATTCGCTCGATGAAAACGGGCGTGAACAATCACGGCCAATCGATTCGAGCGTTGCAGGGCGGTCGTATCACCGGGGGGCGACCGACACTAGGAAGCTGGATGACCTACGGCCTGGGATCAGAAGCCGACAATCTGCCGGCGTTCGTTGCGTTGATCGATCCTGGACAACTGCCGGTGCTGGGAGTGGAAAACTGGTCGAACGGCTGGTTACCGTCGATCTATCAGGGAACAGTCATTCGGCCGACCGAACCGCGGATTCTAGACCTTACGCCGCCGGCTCACCTGAAGGGACTTGCGCAGCAGAAATCGCTGGAGTACCTGGAGCAGTTGAACTCACGCCACGTCCAGCAGTTTGCGGATGTCTCTGACCTTCAAGCACGGATGGCCAGCTATCAGTTGGCCGCCAAGATGCAGTTGGCGGCGACCGAGGCACTTGACCTGTCGCAAGAGACCGAAGCAACCAAAAAGATGTACGGGATCGATCAAAAGGAGACGGCCGACTACGGTAGCCGCTGCTTGATCGCGCGACGCTTGATTGAACGAGGCGTTCGCTTCGTCCAGGTCTACACCGCGAATCAGTTATGGGATAGCCACGGTCGTATCACAACGTTGTTGCCCAATGCCTGCAAGAAGGTCGACCAGCCGTCAGCTGCCTTGGTCGCCGACTTGAAGCAACGGGGCTTGCTGGACGAGACGGTCGTTCACTGGGGGGGCGAAATGGGACGATTGCCGGTCGTTCAGAATGACGCAGGCCCCGATAAGATTGGCCGCGACCACAATACCTACGGGTTCAGCATGTGGGTTGCCGGTGGCGGTTTCCGCGGAGGCTACGTCCACGGTAAGACGGACGAGTGGGGACATCACGCGATCGAAGGCGTCGTCAATCACTTCGACTATCACGCCACACTGCTCCATCTGTTCGGCCTGGAGCATGACAAACTTACCTTCCGCCGGAGCGAACGGGACCAGACACTGACCGACGGGCAACCGGCGAAAATCGTACACGAGTTACTCAACGCGTAGTTAAAACGGCGCCGCTTGCCTGGGCGCTACTTAGCGAGCGGCGGCTGACTGACGAGCGCACGTTGCGTCTCGATGACGCGAATGGCCTGATCTTTGTCCATAGTCAAGTAGCGATCGCGGCCGTTGGCCTGAGGCTGAAATCTCGTGAAACCGTCATCATCCACCGAAACCAGTCCCGGCTCGGAAAGCCCAAAGTAGCGATCTTCTGGTCGCACGGCGTAGAGCACACTGGTCAAATCCCAGGTTGGCCGGTCATGATTGGGGCCACTGTGCAGGAGATAGGCTTCCCGCACAATGTGGTGTGGCACGTAGCCGAAGTCCCGGGCCACGCTTTCTCGCGGATAGGGCGCGGCAATTCCGATCAGAAAATCGCTCCATACCACGGGGGAGTCGTGCGGCCACATCTCGGCAAAACGCTGCATCGAGCCGATCCCATTTTTGACGTTCGCTTCCAGGTAATGGGCATTGCCGTTGACCGGCGAGAAAGCGCCTGCCATGACCGAGGTCAATCGTACCTTCCGGCGAATGAGTTCTTTGCCCGTCAGATCGCTGATCTCATCCGCCGGAGATTCGACCAGGTCGGCCAGGTTGGCGGCCAGCCCCACTTGGATCAGCACCATCGACTTGTCTTCCGCCGCGGCAAGGGCCTTTCGCAATATGGTCACGGCATCCGGTGCATCATCACTGGAGAGTAAATCGTGCGGGTAACGAAACTCACCCTCATCTTTCGTTTTCACGAGTGACAGATATTTGCTTTCCCGCTTCTGAGCGTCGCGAGTAACGCCGATAGGAATCTGCCCGCGGCCATAAAACGTGTTCACCGCGTCGACAAACGGGGCCGTAAGCGGATTCACCTTGGAGATGGTCACGGCCTTAAGATCGCACTCGCTGCGATCGGCCAACGTATGCAGCATGGCCAAGGCCAACACATCATCGACGTCACCGGAGATGTCGGTGTCGAAGATAACGGGAACCGGATCAGTCGCTCGGGCTTGTCCCATTCCGACTGTCAGAGAGCACATCAAAACGGCAACGACGAGGTAAGTGCGATTCATCTTTTCTTTTCCAGTCGGTTGAAGTGAATTGTGGGGCTCGGCGTACGTGAGACACCCCACCCCCAACGAGTCGTCGGTTAAATTGAAGCGTCGGAGCGATCGTCATTGATCCTGCTACCCGCCAATGCCTGCTACCCAGCCTGCGATCGCAATGATCCCGAAGCAGACCGCGACGCAAATAATAAAGCCCGTAAGGTCGACTTTAGACGGCCAGTAAAACTCCAAGTCACTGCCGGGAAAAATCTTGTGACGTTCGATTGCAGAGGGGTCTTCCATTGCCGCCTCCAGATTCGATTGGTCTCGTTGATGATCCGGATCGACCGGTGTATTCATTTTAGCGTAGTGTCGATCGAGCGCATCCTTGGTGTTCCGCCTGGTAAACAGGCTGAAGAGAATCATGACCAGCATGGGGGCGGCCATCTTCGGCAGTAGACCTAACGTGTCGATGGCCGCATTGCTCTTAGACCGCAGGTCAACGCCGAGCAGTTGAAAGAGCAGCAGGTCGAGTTTGAAATTGCCTGAGGCACGCAGTGTGATGTCCTCTGGGTAACGCATCACCTTCTGCGTCGAATTCTCGTCCAGGCGTTGCTCTTTCACCACGGTTAACTCAATACCTTCGACTGGATTGCCATTCTCATCGATCGGGGAGACACCACCGCTCCAAAAAATCGGTTGTCCTCCTGTTCGCGTTACTTCAGTCAGTTGATCGCCGACGGCCAGGGCCTTAGGACCTGTTGCTTCAAGCAGAGCGATCTGCTGCTCTAGTTGGGCGATCCCTCCCGCATCACTATCTTCCTTGGCGGTCGCCAACAGTTGTTGTGCTTGCTCCTGTTGGTCACGCCACAATTCGATATCCAAATTGCGGCGAGCGACATCGGATGGCGCCGCTGCCCGAGTGGTTGTTGTCTCCACGAAGTCATTGGTGATCGTATAAGGGGCCGCCGTACGTACTCCTGGTACAAATGGCAACAAATTGGGGGCAATAAAGAATACGATGGCACAGTACGCCACGGTGACACAGGCGGCCGAAGCGGTCGCCCTCCGCCAATACATGCCGATCCAGAACGGAGCGGCAAACGACACCGCAAGCACCCAGGTCAATTGCAATTGCTCGAACACGTCCATCATCAGCAGCGAGATCAGCACGGCACCGGCGACAATGACACTACCGGTAAGTCGACCTACCCGAACACATTCTTTTTCCGATGCGTTCTCGTTGATGTAGGCGGCATACACGTTTCGCACGACGAGACCGGAACCGACAATCATGTAAGCGTCGACACTGCTCATCAATGCCGCCAACAGGCAGGCGACCATCAATCCAGTTAAGCCAGGGGAAAGCAGTTCCCGCGAAGCGATTCCCCAGGTCTTGTCGGGATCGCCCGCCAATTCGGGGTGCCCCGCAAAGAGCGCCAACGCAATCAGGGCGGTAAGCATCCATCCCACTGTGCAAAAGCGTTTGAGGAAATTTCCCACGACAAGACCCACGCGGGCATCCCACTCGCTCTTGGCCGATCCGCCGCCCGTCGCGATAAAGTGCGGTTGAACGACGATGCCCATCAAGTTGATCAGCACGATGGCCACAACGCGATACCAGGGAAACTCGCTCATCGAAGACGACCCGACCAAGTCGAAGTGTTCTTGGGGCAGTTGCTCGTGCAGAATACGAAAACCAGCCATCATGCCATCGCGACTGGGATCGCCGAACTGCTCGACCAACGCATTCAGGCCAAAAGGTATCAACATGATCGAAAGCAGAATAATGCAGATACCTTGAATCAGATCGGTGTAATAGGCTGCCCGCAGGCCGCCCAAAACTCCGTAGGCCAGCACGACGACACCAATGATCGGGACCAGGAAGTACTCGATGGGGATCTCAGTTTCGCCAATCGCAATGGCGTTAATATTCGCCAGTGGCGCTGCCACTTTGCCGATGGCCGAAAACAACATCGACCCATAAACCATGAAGAACAGAAGTCCAAACAGACAATAGGCTGCTCCCAGGGCTTTGGATTCATACCGCTCAACGAACCAATCACCCAGCGTCAAGTGCCGCATTCGCCGGTACCATACGCTTGTGATCCAATAGAAGGGAGTCACAAACAGCCAGTACATCACGCTCCACATCCCACTCAGACCTGAGGTGAACGTGGTGCGGCCCGTATTGACCGGGTCACTGGAACCTGTGCCAGCACCAAAGGCAGCAAAAGTCTGCAGGATCTTGCCAAAGCCCCGCCCCCCCATGAAGTAGTCTTCTTGCCCCTTGATGCTTCTCGAGGAGATGATGCCAATCACGATCATCACCGCGAAGTACCCCACCAACACCGCATAGTCAGGCCACGTCATGCTACGATTTCCTCTAATTCGTTGTTGGTTTACCTGGTGAATCAGGTAGGAGGCGTATTGGGTAGGTTTTGAAACAGATTCTGGAATTCGTGTAGGTCAGGCGGACCAATCTGGTTCCCTGCGAATTCATCAACACGGACGAGATGCCCCCACGATATCGCACAGGGGATGCCACAAACAAGTAGAAGAATTCAGGCAAGGCGAACGGTGCCACCGAGCAGACATCCTATCGCTGGCAGAAAGAGTACGGTGGGTTTGGCCATGGGGTCGGCCTGGGACCGCATCTATGGTTTGGCAAACTTCCCCATTAACAGGATCGCGTCTGTTCGATCATCGATCACGAAAAACAGAAATGGATGATCTGCACGGAAGACCGCGTCCGCTTCGCGTACACTTTTGGAGATAAAAGCAGTCGTAACCGCCGCGACCTCGGTGCCTGACTCGTTGAGGTCGATCACCGCCTGATGACGGATGTCTTGGAGGTACAAGTTCGACTTCCCAGCGACTGGGGTAAAATCGGCCTCGGGACTGAAAGCTGTCCGAACGCCAAGTCGGTTGAGCGTTTGCTTCAGCGAACTACCTTCTGTTATCTGAAAACGAGGCAGAAATAGCTCGACGCTCATTTCCTTCGCGTCCGACCGCAAACGGCTTAAATCGGCCGCACTCAACTTCCGCTCTTCGGACTGTGGTACGTCCACGTCCTTGGGAAGTACGACGACAAAGGTGACCCGCTCACCTTGATAGGGGAGTTCCACGAGTTGGCACTGCGAATTCTCGGCATAGCGGATCCTCGCGATTTGGTGCATCAGAGACACCTTCGGTGCCGATTCTTCTTTGCCCTTCGTCTTTCCAAACGCCGCTTCGCGCGTGAGTTGTGGCAGAAATGGATGCGTCCAGCTATCTCGAAAATAGAGCGAGCTAGTCACGAGCAGCATCGTATCGGGCGAAATCGGAATGGCGTCGTCGAACTTGATCTGACTGCCTGTTTGCTGCTGCATCCATTGTCTGACTTCGCGTCGGGCTTGTTCCGGCTCACTACGGAAATCGAGGAGAAAGAGTTCTGCTCGATATTTCTCGCGTAGGATCTGTAACATTGCCGGTTGGTAGTCGTATCCGGTTGCACCCCAAAGCTGTGCCGCATAGCGAAGGGTGAAGTCTCCTTGATCCGAATCAAGCTCACCCAACAACTGCGACCAGGCAGCCGCCAACTCCGCACGCCGGCCGTTAAAGCGTGTGGCGGCGGACAATTCTGCGGCGGTTTGCCCCCGCGCTCCCGTCTCGAGCATCGATAGGCACGCGGAAACGCTAAGGGGCGAGTAAACAAGGTTATCCTCGTCCTTCTCCAGTTCGAGAGCGTAGAGCAAATCAAACCCGACTTGATTGACCGCAATTGCCAGCGGTGATTCTTTCTGTGTCGAAATCTCTTCCCCCAGTCCAGGCCACGCAGTCAACAAAACCAGGGCCCAAGAGATGCCGCTGAGCTGCAAGAGGTTTCCGAACATGTTTGACTCCTTGGTCAGCGGCGAACGCTGATGTCACGGATCCGAACCTTGACCGTCCGCGACGTACGGTCGGCGGGATTATTCAGGTAGAACTTGTGGACGTCAGGTTGAAGCGCCGCCTGGCCCGACCAGAAGGTCTGCATGAAGTCGTTGGTATTTCTGATCTGGGTCACCAGTGGATTTCCCCAACCGGTTTCAATGCGATAAAGAACCTCTCCAACCTGAAAACCTGCCCACTCCGCCTGAGAATCCTTAAAGACTTCGTCGATACGAACGCCTTGGCCGTTGGTATTGCTCACACGGATACCTAGCCGCCACGGTACTTTGGGGATCGGGGTCGCGATTGGTTCGCCCAGACTGGCGACTTTGACGGTCTGCGTCTTCTGATTGGGAAATAGAACTCGAAAGTCCTTGCTCGCGTCGTATTGCATTTTGAAGGCTTCCTTCGTGCGGAGTGCTACCTGCCCCACGACTTCTCGCCAAGTGATCGGAGTTCCGCGGAACGCCATGTTGGGCTGATTGATCACATCGATCAACGCCGAAGTGAAGATGCTGCCACTCTCATTCAACGCGACGGCTTCTTCCCCTGGAGCTGCCGCATGAAGGTCGACAATGCCTCGGTGGCGAAAGAAGAGATACCGACATGCGTCGTGATCGATCCCTTGGGCCATCGACATCGCAGCCAAAGCGCGCGGCTCGATCACGTTGCTACAGGCATCGGTGATCAGGACGGTCAGGCGGGCATTTTTCGCTTTCAGCCGTTCCAGCAAGTCGTTCCGCAGCAACAATTCTCCGTTCGACATTCGCAGGACTTGGCCGCGTTCCTTCATGAATGCCCCATGCCCAGTGAAGTAACACAAAACCGTATCGTCATTCTGCACCTCCATGGCATCCACCTTGGCCAACAGGTTTTCCTTGGTCACAGCGCTCCCTTTGAGCACTTCGACCGGCCCGCGACGTACGCCTGGAATTTCGGCGGTGATCATTTCGTAGAACTTTCGCCTGTCAATGTCGACCAATGGTCCCACGGTCGTATCGGCCGTATCGGCAACGATCAAAGCGTGAAGACGTCGTGCATCGTTCCCATCGAGTCCATATGCCGAAGACAGGCCGGACAGCACCAAGATTGCTGCCGTCAGCATCGTATATCGTTTCCAAAACATGATGATTCTCCATGGGTCCAAGTTGGGGTCGAGTCGCATTCGCTTGTGAGCATGGTGCCTCCGACCGAAGTCTCGTCGGAGGCACACGTTGTTTTTCGGCCGTTTCGTCTAAAGGTACGACTACGGCCTCATCATCACGTCACCGGTAAAGCTGCTAAGGTCGCCAGAGATCGTCCACTTCCGGCCTAGCGCCCCCTTTGCTCCAAAGAACTCACCAAGATCTTTGTTTTGTTCCGCTAGTTCAGCCTGGGTGAACTGCACCGAACTCGTATTCACGATCGCGTCAGCTGGCAGGGCGCCTTTGCGAACTTGGGTAAGACCACCTGGAGTGAAGACGATCGCCTCAACCGTGGTCGCTCCTGTTCCGCCTGCTCGGCTGATGTAGAGCGGGTAATACACGTAGTCGGAAACGAAACGGTATTGGATTGCCTGTTTGACATCGAGTTCGGTCCGATTAAGAACGAGATCGAAGGCAAAATGGCGGAAGCCCAGCTTCTGATACCGGTCGATCAATTCCCGAATATGCCCCGTGATAAGTGGTTGGGCATCCTCGCCGAACTTCTTGTTCACGTAGGCTTCCACTTCGGTGACAAACTGATCGGTACTGTCGGCTTCGATGACAAAGATGTTGTGGGCGCCGATCTTCGCTTCCGCGATGACAGGCTTCTTGGCCGATCCAACCAACTTCTTGGCCAGAAGAGCACTACAATTGGCAAACAATTCGCGATCCCCTTCCTTGATCTCGATCGGCTTCCCGGGCAGAGGCAACACGCTGAGCGCTGCCCCTTCTCCTTTGAATGCTTGCTGTTCGGTAGAAAGCGTGAGGATCTCCTCTTCACCGTTCCAAGCGATCACGGCAAATTGTCGTGGTTCCTTGAACGTGCGGATGCCTTTTCCGACTGCCTTGGCGGCAGCGATACTATTCCATTCTGGATCGTCACCTCGATAGGCCGGGATTCCGCCGCCTGCAGCAACGGTCTGGCTTTGTGACTGCGTTTGGGTTTGATTGACGACCAGCGGTGGTGGTACGGGTCGACGAATGACAACCGTCGGAGGTGGATAGTAAGTCGTCGCACGCACGCTTACGCCAACATGCACGTGGACTCGGGTCGTAACAAGGATTTGCCCACAATCCGCAAAGACGGAAGAGGTGCAAAACAGTAGCGTCCCCAGGACAACTGGTAGTGAAATCGTTTTGACGTTCATGGCTCTAACTTTCAAAGAGGGGTGAGTATTGTTCGTCGTTGGTTTGCTTATCTCGGTGGAGCGCGCGAAATGCCGACTCGCTCAGCAAAAATGCCTCCATGTTGTCGCAAGTGATTGTGCGAGGAGCCAAATGTCCCAAAGAAATAGACGCAGTACATCGAAAGCACGGCTGCGAAAAAACACCAGACGGATGTGTAGGAGTAGTTGTAGAACCAGCCAGAGATGATCGCGCTAAACAAGCCAATCGCGACTGGCACGATCATCTCTCGCCATCGTGACATCAGCAGAAGCGGGATCACGGTGCAGACCATATAGATGGTTGTCATAAACCATTGAGACGGCCCTGAAGCCAGAAAACTATCCGGGTAACGGTTGCGCAGCGAATGCTCGATCACCTCGACACGGATCTTGCTTGGATCGTTCAATACAGGAAACCAAGCGAGGTACAGCCAGAGTGACCCAACCGTCGTCCATGCCGTCAAGATCCAGCGTCGTATTCCTGGAGGTTCCGCCCAGGCCGCCGATAGCGGAAACCAAATCGGCCATATGGCCAAAGCGAACAAGAGGTAGATCGTCGCTCCCCAGGCCTTCAGAACGGGAGCATCATATCGCAGACCCAGCCAAACGAGCCCTTCGACCGCCTGCTGAATGGAGAAGCCGAAGGGAATCAGTGCGAAGCCCAGATAGGCAGGCTCTTCACGAAGAGCTTTCCGCACACAGTACACGCCCGCCGGTAACAATAGACCAGCAACCGCAAAACTCGATTCGGCAGAGAAACACATGATATTCTCCGTGTCTCTATGGGGACCAATCTATCGGTCGTCCCACAACACAAGCCGAAGCCAGATATCTGTTAAATATCGGCCTTCACTTATGCTTGTATCTTGGGCTAGTTTTGAGAACTCCCACATCCCGAAAAGGGGGCGCCCTACCCTGGTGGAAATCACCATCACGTTTGGGACAAAGGTGCGTTCGCTGCAATCGTGTCACCCCGAGTTCCTTTAAACCGCCTTGAAACAAGCGCTCTAGATGCGATCTCAAGCCGCGATGGCGCGTCTGCCGCCGTAGAGCACTCGGAACTCAGACCGAAGCGTTCAAATCGCGCAGACACTACCGTAAGTCATTATTCAATAGTGACTTACACATACCCTTGATTTTGTATTTGTTGGCGGAGATGTCTCTTGAACTCTCAATTGGCTCCACGCTCATCACCCGCTTAGACAATTTGATCCCGTACTCACTTAACAAGCTGGCTTTGGTCATCGCCCCAGTCCAAAGAAGACGTGCCGACTGGTCTCAAATCAATCGTGTTTGATCCATCGCTGCGGCTTACAGCAGTACTGGTTAGAACGCCGGAAAAACAGGTGGTTTACTCTCGATTTGCCCGTCTTTGCTGGGGGTCTCTGCCATTGAATTGGCGTTGTTGCGAAATCGTATACCGGATACGATCCTTTTCACTAAATTGAACTTGGCTTTTCGTAGTCAGATTTCGAGGGCGGGATTTCAGCAGGATGGACGACCGCCATCGGAGGTAAGAACGGATTCGATGCTCTCTGGTGTATTCCCCCAGAGAAATCACAACCGCGAAAGATGCCGATCGAATGAAAGCAATGATTTTATGCGGTGGTGAAGGAACGAGACTCCGCGAGTTCACCGAGGTCTTGCCCAAGCCCTTGGTGGAAATTGGTGGCCGCCCCATCCTCTGGCACATCATGAATATCTTCTCCGCGGCCGGAGTGAACGATTTCACACTTTGCCTTGGTTACAAAGGCAATATGATCCGAAACTATTTCCTCAACTACGAGGCCATGGAATCGGACTTCACGATTCGGCTCGGTGATCCTTCATCCCTGCAGCTACATAATCGATGTGACGTAACCCGCGACTGGAAAGTTACGTGCGTTGACACCGGCGAACAGGCAATGACCGGAGCACGAATTGCTCGTGCGGCTCGCTTTCTGGTCGACGACGAACGATTCTGCCTGACGTACGGGGATGGAATTGCGGACATCGACATCAACGAGCTGATTAAGTTTCATGTTGCCGAAGGTGCGTTGGCAACGATGACCGGTATTCGCCCTCCCAGCCGATTTGGCGACTTGGAAATCACGAACAATCGCGTGACCTCCTTCCGCGAAAAATCACAAGTTGGTCAAGGCTTGATCAACGGCGGGTTCATGGTCATGGAACTCGACTTCCTGCGTTATCTCACGGCAGACGACCAGTGCGTGCTGGAACGAGAGCCACTGGAACGATGTGCTCGCGATGGCCAACTGGCCGTCTATGAGCACCATGGATTCTGGTACTGCATGGATACGTTCCGAGACTGGAAAGTACTCGACGAGATGTGGCGCACCAAGGACACGCCTTGGCTGAAGAGGGAAGCGGCATGAAAACCCAATTCCAAGGAAAACGCGTCTTCCTGACCGGACATACTGGGTTCAAAGGATCCTGGACTTCCCTCTGGCTTTCCCAAATGGGAGCCCAAGTCTACGGATATGCTCTCGATCCGCCAACCAATCACAATAACTTCACGTCGTCGCAGGTCGCTTCAAGATTAGCTGCGGATACCCGTGCGGATCTCTCGGACTTTGACCAATTGCAGACCGCAATCGATCAAGCTCGACCCGATGTTATTCTTCACATGGCAGCCCAGCCTATCGTGAACACAGCGCTCGCCGATCCACGCAGCACCTACCAGACGAACGTCATGGGTACGGTGAACCTGCTGGAAGCCGTTCGCGTAATCGGACGTCCCTGTCACGTGATCGTGATCACCAGCGACAAGTGTTATCGCGACTTAGGCGAAAACCGTCCTTACAAGGAAGACGACCCGCTGGGTGGCAACGATCCCTACAGCGCCAGTAAAGGAGCGACGGAAGTCGTCGCTCATAGCTATCGAGCCAGCTACTTTCCACCAGCCTCGCTACAAGAGCATGGCATCAGTCTTGCAACGGCCCGGGCGGGCAATGTCATTGGCGGTGGCGACTGGGGTGCGTGCCGTATTGTTCCTGACCTATGTGCAGCGTTTCATCGCGGAGACATGCTGCAGCTGCGCATGCCGCATGCAATCCGACCATGGCAACATGTGCTGGAACCCGTTTCTGGCTATCTCCACCTGGCCGCAGAGATGATTCGTCGACCGAGTCCTCGCTGGTGCCAGGCTTGGAACTTCGGACCGGAAGACGAATCGGCCGTTACGGTCGAGCGATTGGTCCGTGAGTTCAGCAAGGCTTGGAATGGTGGTGGCTGGGAGAACGCGATTCCCGATGAGCCACTCCGCGAATCGGTCTACCTACGACTGAACAACTCGAAGGCCAAGCGGGAACTGGGTTGGTTTCCACGCTGGTCTCTTCAGGAAACCGTCGAACGTACCGTTCGGTGGTACAAGCGTTTTCATTTAGATCCATCGCAAAATATGCTCGCGTCTTGTTTGGAGGACTTGGAAGCCTACCAGGAGACTCAGGGGATTTTGGTATGAGCAATGTTGGCGTCGTCGAGACGAGTAACCAGTCGAGATCTCCTGACGAACTTCGTGCGCAGATCCTAAGTCTAGTCGAGCAGTACCACGACGCTGCCTATCCCAAGAAGGAGTTTCGCCCTGGCAAAGATGCGGTACGGATTTCGGGGCGGGTATTCGATGCAGCTGACATGAAATCGCTGGTCGATTCATCGCTCGACTTCTGGCTTACCGCTGGCCGATTCGCCGAAGAGTTTGAAAGCCGCTTCGCCGAAGTAGTCGGGACACGATACTCATTACTGGTCAACTCAGGCTCCAGCGCCAATCTGGTTGCCCTGTCCGCACTCACTTCACCGAAACTGGAAGATCGTCAGCTTCGCCCTGGTGATGAAGTGATCACCGTCGCTTCTGGCTTTCCAACCACCGTCAACCCGATTCTTCAGAACCAATTGGTACCGGTTTTTGTCGATGTTCATGTACCAACATACAACATCGACATTTCGCAACTCGAAGCAGCCCTTTCGCCGAAGTCCAAGGCAATTTTCATTGCCCACACGCTTGGCAATCCGTTCCAAGTGGCCGAGGTTCGCGAATTCGCAGACAAACACAATCTCTGGCTGATCGAGGACTGCTGTGACGCGCTCGGTGCGACCTATCAGGGAAAGAATTGCGGAACATTCGGTGATCTAGCGACATTTAGCTTCTATCCTGCCCATCACATCACGATGGGAGAAGGAGGCGCCGTCGTGATGAACTCGCCCAAGCTTAAGAAGCTGGTTGAGTCGTTCCGTGACTGGGGACGCGATTGCTGGTGCGCTCCTGGCGAAGACGATACTTGCGGCAAGCGATTCGCCTGGCAATTGGGACAGCTCCCACCTGGCTACGACCACAAGTACATCTATTCGCATATCGGTTACAACCTGAAAGCAACCGACATGCAGGCCGCCGTTGGTGTTTCGCAGCTCGACAAGCTGGAAGGGTTTGTGACGGCCCGAAACCGCAACTTCAAGCTACTCAGTGAAGGTCTCCAGGACCTGCAAGAATACTTCATTCTACCGGAGCCAACGCCGGAGTCGGAACCTAGCTGGTTTGGTTATCCCTTGGCTGTGCGACCCGATAGCCCCATCAGCCGAGACGACGTCGCGCAAGCGATGGCCCGAGCAAGGATTGGCACCCGCTTTCTGTTCGGAGGCAATCTATTGCGACAGCCGGCCTACAAGGACACGCCCCGCCGCACCGTTGGGGATCTGCCCAACGCCGACTTCATTATGAATCAGGTTTTATGGTTGGGCGTGTATCCCGGCATTGATGATTCTCAGAGGGAATATGTGATCGACGCGCTCCATCAGATCCCTACAAGCTAACCATCTGCTCGCCGATCAGGTTTTTGAAATGTCGAATCAGGATGATCGCCGTCTCATCAGTATTGTTACGCCGGCGTACAACGAGGAAGACTCGGTTCACGAATGCCACGCGGCCGTAGCAGAACTGTTTCGCGGCCCGCTGTCGAACTATCGATACGAACACATCTTCGCAGATAATGCCTCGACAGATTCAACGGTTGCGATACTGCGAGAGATCGCCGCTGAAGACCCCCACGTCAAAGTCATCGTGAACTCTCGCAACTTTGGCCCCCTCAAATCACTTTGGAACGCGACTCAGGCAGCAACCGGCGACGCCGTGATTCCGTGTCTTGCGGCGGACCTGCAAGATCCCCCGGAAATCATTGTCGAGTTCGTAAAGAAGTGGGAAGAAGGGTTCGACATAGTCCATGGCATTCGTGCCGATCGCCAAGAAGGCGCGGTACTGCACTTCATCCGTCGTATGTACTATCGCGGAATCCGCTGGCTGGCCAATGTGGACATCCCGCTCAACAGCGGCGAGTTTCAGCTCATTGATCGCAAAGTTGCCCAAGTCCTTGCCGAGGTTGAGGATTACTATCCGTACGTTCGCGGATTGATTGCTGCGTGCGGATTCAAGCAAGCTCGTGTCCCCTACACCATGCTGGCTCGAAAGCGGGGAGTTTCCAAAGCCAATTGGTACGGCATGATCGATATCGGACTCAATGGACTCATCTCATTGAGCAATGTCCCGATGCGAGTCTGCATGGCAATCGGGTTCCTCACTTCCGGACTTAGTCTGGTGTTTGCGTTGGTATCCTGCATTGCAGCGATCATCGCTATGGCAACCGGCCAACAGACTCCCAGCCCCGGTATTCCGACGCTTATCGTGGGCATGTTTTTTCTGGGCGGAGTTCAACTCTTCTTTCTCGGCTTCATGGGCGAGTATATCTCGGCCATTCATTCCCAGGTCAGGCGGCGCCCCATTGTGATTGAACAAGAACGAATCAACTTCGAAAGAAGTGTCGTGCCATCTTTGGCGATAAATCGCAAAGCATCGTAACGCACTTCGCCTCGAACCACTTGCACGGAAAGCGATTGAGGACATCCATGGAACGGGAAAGCAAGACGATTGAAGGCTGCTGGCAAACCTGGCTTGATGACGTTCGCCATCTGAAGTCGATCGATGACTTTTCCAGCCTGATGACCATCGCGATGCCGCTTGAGCAGTCGTCCGGCTATCTCGTTCCGCTGTGCGAATTTCACGCAGGCGATGACGAAACCATTTCCCTGCTCGCGAAGTGGCGAGACGCGAATCAAACCGCCTACCCGACCCGCTTCGCGGTCACTCTCGAAGGCACGAAAACGTGGCTGAAGAAGGCGATCTTGGAAAATGACGCTCGCGTGCTGTTCCTGGTCCTAGATCGCTATGGGCGACCAGTCGGCCACGCTGGTTTCGCGGGCTGCGACAACGACGCCGGCAACCTTGAACTCGACAATATCGTTCGCGGCGAAAACAGATCTCCCGGGATTATGGGAGAGGCCATCAGTAAACTAATCCGTTGGGTAGAAGCGGAAGCGAAACCGAACAGCCTGTTCCTGCGTGTGTTTGCGGACAACGATCACGCGATCAGTTTCTACGAGAAACTTGGATTCCAAAATACATCGACCATCCCGCTACGACGACATGAGTCCAACGGGCGAGTGGACTTTCTGGAGTTGGAAGCGGACGATAGCGACGCCCCAGACTCCACCATGTATCGCATGGAATACGCAGCACAGGATGCCTCCGCTGATGATTGGATCTTAACGGCAGGTCCATCCGTCTCTTCCCGAGAAGTGTCGTACTCGACTGATGCCGCACGTACCGGCTGGAACTCGAAGTGGGGCGACTATCTCAAGAAGTTCGAGCAGCATGCGTGCGATTATCTTGGCGTTCGCTACGCCATTACGACTTCTTCCTGTACCGGTGCCCTGCACCTCAGTTTGCTGGCCGCAGGGATTGGTCCTGGTGATGAAGTGATCGTACCGGAGATCTCGTGGATTGCCACGGCCAGTGCCATCCGATACGTCGGAGCAAGACCCGTTTTCGCGGACGTTCGCTACGACTCGATGTGTCTCGATGCGAACGACTTCAAAGCGAAGATCACTTCGAAGACTAAGGCCGTGATTCCGGTTCATCTCTACGGCCAGTCAGCACCGATGACGGAGATCACCGCCATTGCCCAAGAGCATGGCCTCAAGATCATTGAAGATGCCGCCCCTGCCCTGGGGACGACTTGTGACGGCAAACTGGCGGGCACTTGGGGAGACGCGGGTTGCTTCAGTTTCCAAGGAGCCAAGTTAGCCGTCACCGGTGAGGGTGGTCTGCTGGTCACGAACTCCGAAGAGGTGTACCAGCGTGCGATGAAATTATGGGATCATGGCCGACGACCTGGCTCGTTTCAAATCGACAAGGTTGGCTGGAAGTACAAGATGAGTAATCTTCAAGCGGCCTTCGGGCTTGCCCAGTTGGAACGCATCGAACAGTTGATTCGCTGCAAACGACAAGTCTTCGCGTGGTATGAAGAAATGCTCGATGGTGTCTCCGGCATCGAGTTGATGCGAGAACCAGCCGGAACCCACAGCATCTACTGGATGTCGAATATCCTTGTCGATCCTGACTGCGGAATGACCCGCGAACAGCTAACCGACCAATTGAAGCAGCGAAAGATTGATACGCGGCCGGTGTTCTCACCCATGAGCACCTTCCCTATCTGGGACGAACCACAACAGACCACCGGACGAGTGGCTGCCGATATTTCGCAACGTGGCATCAATCTGCCCAGCGGTGTCTGTCTGACCTACAAGCAAGTAGCCCGTGTTTGCTACGAATTGAAGCAAGTCCTGAGATCGAAACGATCACTCGCAGCGTAGTTGTCCCATGATCATACCCGTACATTCCACCGATCGAAGTGAAAGCCTTGCTCGACGCATTCGCAAGCACTGCGTACAGATGTGTCACGATGCAGGGACTTCGCACATTGGATCGAACTTAAGCTGTTGCGATCTGATTGCGGTCCTGTACAGCAGCATCCTTCGATACGATCCGAATCAGCCACAGATGGCCGATCGCGACCGTTTTATCATGTCCAAGGGACACGCAGCGGCTGTGATCTATGCAGTACTTGCGGAGACCGGCTTCATTCCCGAAGAGAAGCTACGCGAGTTCTGCCAGAATGGAAGTCCCATTGCTGGGCATGTTCACTCCCATGGTGTGCCTGGGATCGAATTCTCGACCGGTTCACTTGGGCATGGCTTGCCGGTCGGTTGTGGGATTGCCCTGGCAGCAAGGGCTGACAAATCAAATCATCGCGTATTTGTACTGATGTCTGATGGTGAATGCGACGAGGGGACGACCTGGGAAGCAGCACTCTTTGCTGCCCAGCATCGCCTCGGGGGACTCACGGCGATCATCGATACAAACAGTTGGCAAAGCTACGGCTCAACCGCCGACGTGCTCGACCTTGAACCCTTCGCCGACAAGTGGAAGGCATTTCGCTGGGATGTAACCGAGGTTAACGGCCACGACCATCAGGCGATTCAGAAGGTATTATCCCGTCCCGTCGATCCGAATGGACCTCCGCGCGTGGTCATTGCCCGTACCGTGAAGGGAAAGGGCATTCCTCATATGGAAGACCAGTTGGTCTGGCACTACCGCTCGCCCAGCGACGAAGACGTAAGACTCGCACAAAGCATTCTCGAGGATCCCAACTCGTGAGAAAAGCATTTATCGAATCATTGCTTGCTGCCGCGAAGGCGGATCCCAGAATCTGGCTTCTGTGCGGTGACCTGGGCTTTTCCGTACTCGATCCATTCGCCGCGGAATTTCCCGAACGCTATATCAACTGCGGCGTCGCTGAGCAGAACATGATTGGTGTCGCAGCAGGTCTCGCGAAAGAGGGAAAGATCCCGTTCGTTTATTCGATTGCCAATTTCTCAACGCTTCGTTGCCTGGAGCAGATCCGCAACGATGTCGCCTATCACGACTTGCCAGTTCGCATTGTGTCGGTAGGGGCGGGCTTTGCTTACGGTGCGGCTGGGTTTACACACTTTGGAATTGAAGAAGTTGCCGCCCTCCGAGCGTTTCCCAACTTGCTCGTAGTTTCGCCTGGGGATCCGATCGAAGCGGCAGCATCGGTCACAGCCCTGGCCCGCGATCGTCGCCCCGCGTACTTGCGACTTGGCAAAGGGGGAGAAACGGCCGTTCATCCAACACCGCTTGAATTAACGCTTGGACATGCAATCCAAGTTCAAGATGGAGATCAGGCCACCGTTCTCGCTTCCGGTAGCTTGCTGGCGACTGCCGTCGAGGCGGCCAACGACTTGGCAGCCTCAGGAATCAACGTTCGCGTGTTGAGTGTGCCCACAATCGCTCCGCTCGATTCAAACGCCATTCAGAAAGCGGCGTACGAAACCGGCAACCTTGTAACGGTCGAAGAGCACACAATTGGAGGCCTAGGCTCGGCTGTGGCCGAACTTGTTGCCACGGAAGGCCTACCTGCCAAACTGAAGATGGTTTGCATCGGCAAGGAGCGTACAACGCCGGCAGGTGGCCATGCATTCTTGAGAAGCGAGTATGGTCTGACGGCCGACCAGATTGTTTCTGCGGTTCGATCACTGACCCAACGTCAACCCGTTTAGCCCCTACCGCACATCTCCGTATTTCAGACTAAGGTACTCCGATGGCGGACGCCCTGGCTTCCGAGCCAACATCTTATTGGAAGTCTTTGTCACTCCAGCGTGGGGTCTTGCTCGCGGCTCTCATTCCACTGAGCATTTCGCTCGTTTTGCGATTTCTCATGATTGGTGGGCCGCCGTGCACCGATGAAGGTTCCTATGTGGCGATCGGAATGCACCGAGGCCTGCAAGCGCGTCCATTGGCCCCAGTTGGCCTATATCCACTGTTGGTCGTCCAGGGATTTGGTGTCTCGCCTGAAGCTCCCCTGTTTCGTCCACGTGTCGTCGATGCAATCGTAGCGGCCATCGGTGCCGGCCTGCTCGGTTTCTTTCTTTATCGCATGTCCAATGCCTGGATCGCGACGCTGGTCACCAGTGCGTATGTTGTTGTCGTCAATCAGTATGTCAACTTCGGCTTCCGAAATTCGATCACGGCCGCGACTGCCTTACTGCTGCTGTCGCTGATCTTGATCCAGTCGAAATCACTGCGGGCAATGTTTATCGCGGGACTGCTCATACCGTTTGTCGCGTTGCTGCGTGAACCGATGATCTTTGTGCCGATTCCCATACTCGCGTACGCGTTCGTCCAACAACGATGGCGCGGGGCGGCGTGGTGCCTGGCCGGCATGGTCATCGGAGGGCTGCTTGGCCTGAGCTTGCTACATTTCATTTCTGGCTCGGTGGGCGAGACGCTCATCGCATTCCAGAAGCAAGTCGGAGTCTTCAAGGTATTGCCCAGCAGTGGAGCCATGGTGACCCAGACCGCATTCCGATTCATTTCGGCTCAGTGGTGGTTTCTGATTCCCGCCGTCATTGCTATTCCCCTGACGATCTACTACAAGCGTTTCGGGACTTTGATTGTTGCCGCTCTATTCCTGGCAATCATTGCACCGGAAGTATTCTCGAAGTGTCCGGTTATGTATCACTTCGCTCAGGGATGCCTCGCTTGCTCGCTTCTCATTGCTGTTGGTTTGTATCAAGCCCTAGAGCTATGGAAAAGCCAGAATGAAAATCGAATGCCACGTGTCGCACTAGGAATTGCAGCCGGACTGCTAACGCTGTCTGCCGCCTGGGGCATCTATCAGTCGACACACGGATATTCTGAAATGGCCCGCCAGTCGAGGCACTTTTATCCAATTATGGTCGATGGCAATTGGGACAATTCCTTGAAAGAAGAAGACTTCTATTTGCTGCTTGCCGACAAGCTTAGAACCAACGCGAATCCGGATGATCGCATGATCGTCAGTGGGCACTATTGGGTTCTGTATCCATTGACGAAGATGGAGCCCGCGGACCTAGAGTATCCGGAATTGACCTTCGCGTCCCATGCCACCGAGGACGACTTCCAGGCTCTGTGCGAACGACTACGCTCGCAGCCTCCGGAGTTCTTCGTGGAAACCTATCGCGAAACTCAGGAAGCCAGGTTCCGCGACATCTGGCCTGAATTCGACGACCAATATGAAGTCATGTTAGACGTGCCTATCAATCCGGCCATCCGCTACGGTATCTTTGGTGGACGAATCTGGCAGAAGAAGAGCAGCAACGCCTCGATCAATGTCGCGGCAAAAGATGACGCCCTGCCTGCTCGCTGAACTGTTTCTATCACATCATAGGCGAGCGAAGTCGCAGGCAACTCTGCCGGACGTCAATCACTGCGACTGGGAAGCCTGATATCGTTGGTACGCCGACGTGTTGCGAAGTCGCGCATCGTCTCGTGTATTGGTCCGGTATTGGACGTTATAATTCGGTCGCTGAGGCACTTTCCATTGTGGTCCTTTATTCTGATGAAGAACAAAGGACACTCCGAGAAGTACGATAAGGAACCCTCCAACGAGGAACAATCGAATCGTGGCGAAGACATAAGAGTCACGTGGCATGGCCATGGTAATATTCCTCGATCTTGGTGGTTGAAGTTTGTGTGATGTCTTATTCCTGAGGAAGCTCAAGGGCATCGGAGATCCACTTCAGGATGACCTCTTCCGAAGTATCCAGCCCGCTAATCTCCAGCTCCTTCTGCTCTCCGCTGATGAGCGAAAATCGCACGAAGTTGCGGATTCGCATTCCTTCGGTTTCCTGCACGACGGTGATCCGGCGAATCCCATCCCAAGGAATCGTCGAGCCACCGAGTCGCGAGCCAGAGATTCCACTTTGAGACAATTGCAACTGCACACGACTGTCTAAGGCTTGAAATGTCGCATAAAGGAAGGCACAAACCGCAAACGCACCGAGCACCATCGCGTAAAAACCACCTGCGAAGACCGCGATGCCGGTCAAAATAACTGCCCCAGCAATTGTCCAGGCGACTTTGCCAGAACTGCGATAACATTCGAGAGATGCACGTGGTTGAGCAGTGGCGAACATGATGAATGACTCCCAAAAACACTTTTGTGGCGGTTGGCCTCTATAAGGGAATTCCCAACTTCTTAGTTGACCGGACACCTAAGTTGTGATTTTCTCAGAATTAGCAAACATGGGGGGATATGGATGCAAGATGAGCAAAATTGGGATCGTTTGATTGAAGGCCTACGAACAGGCGACAACGACGCATGTCGTGATTTCTGGACAAGTTACGGCCCCTTGCTGGAATCGGTGGCCCAGAAACAGCTTTCCACCCGACTGCAGCGGCGAGTGGGATCCGACGATATTGTGCAGTCCGCTTGTCGGACTTTCTTTCGGCGGGTGTCTGCGGGGCAATTTGATCTGCCCGACGCTGACACCCTGTGGCGTTTGATTTGTTCGATTACCCTGACCAAAGCCCGCCGGGCAGCGCGAGACCATTCGCGCCAGAAACGGGGGATGAATCGCGAACAAGACATTTCCGCTGGCAATACCGATGGCAGCAATCCGGAAGGCCAACTTGCCTCTCCCGAATCGTCGCCACTGGATGCCGCCGAAATGGTCGACCAGATGCAGGCCCTCTTGTCGGGCTTGGGAGAGCAGGAATGCCAGATCCTCGATCTAAAGTTACAGCAATACACCAATGACGAAATCGCCGAACAACTGGGTTGCTCCGAACGGACGGTCCGGCGAGTGATCAAACGCCTGCAGGACAAGTGGCTAACAATGGACGAGAGCAGCTAAAGCAAATTCACCATGTCCGGAGACATTCATGACGATCTGATCCAGCAGTTTGAGGTAGCCTGGAGCACCGAGGTTCCTCAAATCGAAGCCTATCTCCCTTCGGCCAATGACTCCGCGTTTGAAGGCACGCTGAAAGAACTGGTCATCATCGATATGGAGTTTCGCTGGAAAAGGACCTCGACCGGAAAACAACCCGCCGGCGATCCCCTTTTGCTAGATGCCTATTTAGAGCGCTTTCCGCAATTGAAAGCCGAGCCAGCCCTCAGTGAACTGGCCGAAGAAGAATTCGTCATTCGCCGCAAGTATGGGGACCGTCCCGATGTCACGCATTACCAAGGCGTTTACCCGGAGATGAGGACGCGGCTGCGCGAACTGGGCGAAGAGCACGAACTTCCGACGCCTGATCCCATTTCAACTTCTCCACCTCATCATTCAAATGCCCTTCCCCAAATCGCGCATTACAAGGTGCTAAAAGAAATCGGGGAAGGTGGAATGGGCTCGGTTTATCTGGCCAAGCAGGAAGAACCGATTCGTCGTTATGTCGCCCTTAAGCTAATCCGCTCTGGTCTCGACTCGAAGGAAGTGATCGCCCGATTCGAAGCGGAACGCCAAGCCCTGGCGATCATGGAGCATCCAAACATTGCTCGGATCTACGAAGGAGGGACGACCGCGACCGGCCAGCCTTTCTTCGCGATGGAATATGTCGATGGCATTCCCCTAAATCGTTACTGCGAACAGTATCGCCTAACCGTTCGCGAACGCCTGGAACTCTTTCTCGAAATCTGCTCCGCAATTGCGCACGCCCATCAGAAGGGAATTCTGCACCGCGACCTGAAGCCATCCAACGTGCTTGTCATGCACGAAGCAGGACACCACATTCCGAAAGTGATTGATTTTGGACTTGCCAAGGCACTTGATAGCCAAGACGTACTGACGGATGCCACGGTCCATACGCGGGCAGGGCAAGTGCTGGGAACGCTCAAATACATGAGCCCGGAACAGGCTTCGACCACCAAGCACGATATCGATACGCGGACGGATGTGTATGCGTTAGGAATCATGCTGTACGAACTATTGACGGGGCAAACGCCACTTGAGCGTAACGATTTAAACGATCGGGGCATGCTTTCCGTACTGGAAATGATTCGCGACCTGGAACCAAAACGGCCAAGCGTACGCCTCCTGGAACAGGACACGAACTCCGATACTGTGTCGGCTGAACGGCGGATCAGTGTTGGTTCCTTGCATCAGATGCTGCAAGGCGATCTCGACTGGGTCGTGATGAAAGCGATTGAGAAGGAGCGAGAACGTCGCTATGAATCAGTCAGCGAGTTCGCGGCCGACATATCGAGATTTCTCAGCGACGAACCCGTTTCGGCTCGACCGCCATCGACGTCGTATCGGCTGCAGAAGTTTGCCAAGAAGAATCGCGTGCTGGTTGTTTCGGGCGTGTTGATGCTACTGCTGTTGATAACCGGTGTGGGCGCAACCGTATGGCAAGCAGTTCGCGCCACGAACGCCGAACGCGCAGCGAAAGTACAGGAAAGCATTGCGATCGAGAAAGCGGACGAAGCGAAACGCCGCCAGAAAGAGGCGGAAGAAGCCCGCGACAACGCCAAAGCAGCTGCCCATCGAGCCGAATCGGTTCTCGAATTATTCGTCGATTCCTTTGATTCGGCCAACCCGGCCGCTACAGGCGTCGCCAGTCAGTCAGCTCTCGATGTGCTGATTGCCGCGGAAACGAAACTGGATGAACGCCTTAAAGAAGATCCGCAAAGCCGCGTGAAGCTGCTCACTGCATTGGCCGAGTCATATCGCGGACTGGGGGACTACGTGCGATCGGAGAACGCTGCTCAGAAGGCCGTCGAGACAAGCGAGTTGTACTTGGACCCCGACGCACTTGACGCAGACAAGGCGAACCTGGCGTTGATGTGGGCCTGGGGACATCTCAACAAAATCGACGAAGCGATTCAGCTCGGCAACCAGCGCATCGCACGCCTGAAGAAACAACAAGACAGCCTCGACAAACAGCTTCAGTTAGTTGCCCTACAACATATCACCGGGGTATGCCTTGATCACGTTGCACGGCATGACGAAGCCATCCCGATGCTGCAGGAAAGTTTCGACAAGCGCGTCGAGTTACTTGGGAAGTCGGACACCAGAACGGTTTCTTCAATGAGCGCCCTCGGAAGTGCGATGTCGGCCGCTGGAAGACTGGATGAGGGCACGAAACTCCTGGAAGAGGCACAGCAGGTCGTCCAAGAACATTTCGACGAAGCCGACTACATTCGGTATGTCGTTTGGCGACACCTGGCCCTTAGTTACCAAAGGCAAAAGAAGTATGAGAAGGCCGGAACGATTCTGGAAGCGTTGTATAGGCGTGCGAAGGAATCGCTGGGGTTAAATCACCCAGACTCTTATGCGATCGGGAGAAATCTCCGCGAGGTCTACCTGGAAGATGGACGAACGTACGAAGTCATCAACTTGCAGAAGCACATTAGCGACAATCTCAAGAGCTACTCGTATTGGGAAGCGGCGGCATACGAATACGAATACCTCTTGACCCTACAGATTCAGACCTTTGGCGAGAATCATCACGAGACGATAGCGACACTGGGCAAGCTTGCCGAGTGCTACTATGCCCAAGGCATGTATGACAAGGCGATCGAACTGGGAGAACGGAATATCGCAGGTTGCATCAAAATTCATGGAAAGGATGCGCTGCAGACCCAGCTTGCCCGCTCTTATCTTGCGTATGCCTGTGAAGCGTCCAACCGGCCAGAACGTGCCGTGGAACTCCTAGAAGCCTACATTGAGAACGCCGAGTTGCAGAACGAAGCGACGCGTTTTGAAGTGCTGCAGGTGGTCGATCGACTGATTCCCGATCTCTTGTGGATCAAGGACGGCACCCGCTCCAAACGCTATCTGACCTATCGTCTGGAATTGACGCCCGTTACCAATATGCAAAGTCGATTTGAATTTAATCGGACCATGGCGGATATGGCTTCGTCATCCATCGAAAGCGAACTCTACTCGTTGGCAATGGGACAAATCGCCATCGTCTTGTTCTCAAGCAAGATCAACCCAGAGGACCTGGCACGCTGCAAGATCATGTATGCCCTGTGTCAGGCAGAACTGAATACCTTGAACGAAGCAACTGAGAAAGAGGCGGTCGATTCCTACGATCGCCTGGTCGAACTTACTCCAGGGCTACCAGTGAATCGCCAGTGGTATGCCCAACGAGCTTGCGAAAGACTGATTCAGGCTTATGAAACGGACGAGCGAGCGGCAGATGCCGAACATTGGAAAGAACAGCTTGCCACATTAATTACCGAAAAAACAGGCAAATCGCCCCCCTCAGCGCCCGAATGATTCCCCTCCCAGATTTTTCTCAGATTCCTTGTCCGGATATCTCGCCCCTTGGCAATCTCCCTAGTGAAACCACAAATCACTACGAAATTCACACAGGGGAAAACAATGAAAACGCAAGCAATCATTCTAGGACTTGTCATGGCCATCAGCCTATCCAGCTCGGCCATGGCACAGAATCTACTGACGCTTCCGCCCAAGCACGTCAAGCAAGACAAGTACGATTGGTTCACCTCGTACGAAATCAAGTTCAGCAATATCTTTCCGGCGGAAGCCGAAAAGATTCGCCAGATTATGAAAGACCGCGTTCGCGAAGAACTGGGTGATATCGCCCAGCTCAAGCGGCGGGGACAGACGGCCGAAGCCCAGGACAGGCTAACTCGTCTCCATCGCAAGGTTCAGTCGTGGAAAAACGAGGTCAATGCGAAGTATCCCAAGACCACGATCACTGTGTGGGGGGACGCGGTCAAATCGGATATGAAGACTGCGCTCGAATTCCTGAAACGAGGCAAGTACAAGCCGGGGCAGCACCTTCACGTCTATCTCGTCGATGGACATCTGCGTATCAGGCACACCAAACCGAGCGAGTACGACAAACCACTGGCAAAGAATCCGTCGCCTCAACCAGTCAAGCCGGTTCGACCGATTAAGCCCGGCGGAGACCTCACCGGTGAAGAGCCCAACGACATCTGGGATCAGTGGCGAAAAGACTTGATCGGTGACCCATAAGAGACACAACAGCAACCATCCTGAGCCCTCCTGTTCACACGAGCAGGAGGGCTTTTTTCGTTTTGCCATTTAGTAGAAGAACCCAATCACAGATTTTCAAGAAAGTCTGTCCGGAAGTTGCCAGCATCGGGAATCTTCTGGTGTACGACAAGTCAAACAGTTCAACACACTCGGGGGAACGAATCATGTCACCTTTTACAAAACAACGGATCGTGGCCTTGGCCTTCGCTTTTGGAATCAGCAGTGCAGTTGCTCTGCATGCGGGCGAGCTCAGTGGTCGCTATCGTGTCCACGGTGGAAAACAGGAAATCAGGATCGAGGAAACCGACGCATATCACTTCAACGTCTACGTCAGTAACAGCGCGGGCGGAAAGGCGGTCAGCACAATGAAACACGTCCCGGTACAATTCCGCTTGAACACGGGTCACGTTTTTACCCGCATGGAATATGAGGGGACGTACACGACCTACTTACCGGATGGGCGTATCCAACGCGGTCCAACGACCATGAAGCCGGTTCATGGCCAGCTGGACACCTATGAAATCGTTACGTATGTCGACCAGGGAGATCGAATCGTGCTGCAGAATACGTCTACGGTCTCCAAGATCTCCCCCAAATTTCCGCCAGCTCCGGACTGGTATAAAGAGGAAGAGAACACTCCGATTAATAACAAGATCGACCGCCTGGAAACGGATATCGAAAGCGAACTGGAGTCGATGCTTAACGACTTTTAAAGGTTCAAGACAGCCACCTGGCAGCGTCAACCAAAAAAGCGAATCACTTGCCCAATCTACGCCGCGGTGATTCGTGAAAAGTTGATCGAGTGCTAGCATGACACCAATCTGCCGGTCTTGCAGATTGGTGTTGGGAATCAAAGAATCGATCATGTTCGGATAACCGCTAACTTATCGAATGACTTTGTTCGCGGTGAAAACCAGATTCCCAAGAGATCGTTGTTCTGGAGGGGTACCACACTTCACCCGAAAAATCTCGAATGTCCGTCCTCCCATTTTAGACATCTGAAGGCGACTTACCTTTCAAAACAGGTCTAACCACCCCTTCATTTTGTGAGATCGTAATTCAATTCTCTATTGATTTGGACCGCACTTTAACGCTAAACCGATAGGGAAAATTTTTTCCGTAGAGGGTTTCAAGAGGAAACCTCGGTGCGCAAACAAGAGGTTTTCTAGTCATCAATGATCGTTGATCACAAATCACTGCAAGGCCCCGAGCGACGTTTTCATGTTCGCGGCGGTACAATCGGGCAAGTGATCCGGAAAACGCTCTCAAAGCTAGATCTGAATCAGGTCGTTGAGGTTGGCGTTGGCGGAAACCAAGTCACTGAGGAACTCAAGGCGGAATCTACGGCATGCATCGCGATTGGATCATCTTATAAAGATGAGACCACAAAGTCCTATGCATTCGATCTTAAAAAGGTAGCCACCGGCTCTGAAATCCAAATGATGCTGGCGGAAATGCCCGAACTTTCCGCTGGCTACCTGACCAGTTGTTTATGCACGCTTCCGGGTCTTGGACGTGACCAAGTCAGTAGTGCCCTCTGGAATCTTCGTGAGATCTGCCAGGAATACCTGTTAATCTCCATAGAAACAGACCCCTCAAACGATTACAACCGTCAGCATCAAACGGTGATACCCAAACGCGCCTGGTTGCGTCTGGTAGAAGCCTTGGGATTTGAGGTCGAGTCGCTTTCCGAGTGGACGGACTTCACCCAACCTAACAGTGATACCGCCGGAGGTGATACTTGGTCGGTAACGCACTGGAAGAAGCTTAACCCATTTCGTGACCCGGCAAGTGGCAAGACAACATGTCTTCTGCTGAAAAAGAAGGCCGACTTAGACACCTCATTTGAGCAATTCGATCTCTTTGCTCGTACGATTCTGGGGGCCGAATCCAAGAAACGCACCGATTTACCCAAGAACGCTCGGTTCACGTTTCTTCTTGGGCACTACCAGGAGTTCCTGCTATTTCAGCCATTCTTCGATCAAATCCCCCAAGATCAATTCCGCGTACTTATTCGTGGCGGTGCCTACAGAACGCTTGAGGAGCGGAGACTACAGTCGATCCTGGCTTACCTTGACGCCAGGAAGATTAACTATGAATTCCTTACGTCGATTGATCAGGTGGAATGGCAAACATCCGATTCGACGAAAGAAGTACTAGTCACTGCCGTTGATTCGACGGCTACGAAAAACCACTTAATCAATTCCTCCATCCTGGAATGTGCTCGCGCAGCGGGGATCCCGACATTCCAACTTCAGCATGGTCTTTGGCCCCATGCCGAGTTTCCGGACACGCATACGGTCTTCTGCGATCACTTGTTGGCTTGGTCCGAGGATTGTCAAAAGCCATTTCACCTCGACTTGGAAAATCAGTCCGAGACAAACACCCCTCCACGCCACTCGATGCATTACGTTGGTTGCCCTCGCTTTGATGCCTATGCAGACAGAGGACGTGTCGATATCGCCAACCTCTTAGGAGAGTGGGCAACCAATTTCGATCACAGCGTTGTGGTGGCGACCAATTTACACTGGCCTTTGCATAGCCAGGGCAGCGAAGTACTTCCCCAGCTTTTTCAAACCGCAAGGGAAATGCCTCGCACTTTGTTTATTTGCAAGATGCATCCCGTTCACGACTATGACGACCAGACTTTTGCCAAGATGCCTCCCAACGTCGTGGTCATCGACGAATTTGTGAGTCTCTATGCGGAACTCTCGACGCCTCGATTGATAAACGCGTGTGATGCGGTGATCTGCACGCTAAGTACGGTTGTGTTAGAGGCCGCCTTGGCAGGCAAGCCCTTTGCTATTCTCGAAACAGGCAATCCCAATCACTTCGAAGGCACCGAAACCGTGCCGATTGCCAACATGACCGAGGCATTGACCTCTCTGTTGAAGCATGATGAGAGCAATGCCCAACACGACCATTTTGTGCAGCATTACTACTGCGTGCCCAATAATGGCACGTCTATGTCATCGGTTATCCAAGTTATTTCAAATGTCATCGAGCAAAGCGATTATTGTCCTCGAGGTATCGATATCGCAGTGAGAACCCTTGCCTTGGAACTGCTGCATACCCTCGAGGAAAACTATCAGCTCAAGACCTCACCGCACGCCGAATCAAACCATTCACCACCTTCTCAACCAGGCCAGGATATGAGCGTAGCGAATCCCCCCAAGGAAAGTTGGCGACATCTACGAAAGTATGCGAGGAGCATCAAGAAGCGAATGCCGTGGTTTCAGATCGGCGAAGCAAAGATTCCGACTCCGCCTGAGCCAACGAATACCGATGTGGTTGCCAAGAGCAACGTAAAGAGCAAGACACCGGTCAAGCTTGGCGAACTTCGATCACGAGAACAGTTCCCAGACCTCCTTCGTGAACTTTCACTCAATGGCTTAGGAATTGAACTGGGGGTAGCAGCCGGCGCTTACTCCGATTTCCTACTGGAACACAGTGATCTGCGTGTTCTCTTTTCCGTCGATCGTTGGACGGACCATCACGACGATAACGAAGCCCGAGCCGCCCATCAGCTTCTTTCCCGTCATAGTGTCCGCAGTTCAGTCTTGAAGATGACCTTTGATGAAGCGAGCCACCTGTTCGCCGACGCAGCGTTTGATTTCATCTATCTCGATGGATACGCCCATCTCGGCCAGGATGGGGAATGCACACTAACAACCTGGTGGAACAAACTGAAACCCAACGGCATTTTTGCAGGCCATGATTACCACCCGAAATGGCCCAAGACGGTTGAAGTGGTCGATCAATTTACAAGACGCCACGGCCTGGAACTATTCACGACAGATGAAAAGCCAGAGATCGTCGAAAGCGAATTCCCTTCCTGGTACGTTCGCAAGCCGAGTAGTTGAGAGCATTTGGGCAAACGAAAGCATGGCGTAGTGATTCGAGCTGCTGACCAGATCGCTGGGCAGTGGCAACTCGCATTGCCCCCAAGGGATGGCTTGCCCTAGAATGCTCACCCCCCACCGAATTTGTAATAGCGGTTCAATTTGGTATTCCGCTTCGCGTATTCGGCGACATGTGCGGGAGAATTCCTCTGCCTAATTACACAACATCAGTCGCAGTATGACCGAGAATCCGCGAAGCTCTGGACCTTCACATGACGATGCGATGCGTCTTGCTCGGATATTCGAGTTGGGCTTAGAGACACGCCGATTTGTCCAAGTCGGTGCCCCAACCGATGAAGGCGTCTACCGAGTTCTTGATATTGACTCGTTTCCGTGGAGAAATCTTTCGAGTATCGCTCGCCCTAAACTTTCTATAACGCAGAAGATTCTGCGAGAACTTCGTCGAGCCTTCGGCAAGCTCTCTGGCAAAGCGAGTGAAGGGGAAACGAAAGATGCTCCACAGCGGTCAGCGGCTTCACGAATCCCTCCTGATGTGGCTCCCGGAATCGAGCTTCGCAGGATGCTCTCTTTGTATGAACAACACGCTCTTGAATCGCCGGAAGATCTTGATCGCGCCGCGTCTGGGAAGGGGTAAGACGTGCGACTACTGATCGACGCCCAGGCACTGCAGACGACCAACTCACGTACGCGTGGCGTCGGTCGATACTCCCGTTCCTTCATCGAAGGCATTCGATCGGTACGCCTGGATTGGCAGATCGAACTCGTTGAGAATTCGCACCTTCTGCCCGTCGATGAAGACTTGCGTCGGAATTTTTCTATCAAGTCATTTACGCCTCCATTGCCGAGCGGTCGCCAGTTTACCTCGAACCGTTCGCTCAACGAGGCTTACTACGCCGATTGGCTTTGCAGTCAAGAATCAGACGTGATCGTATTCTGCAACCTATTTGAGCAGGATGCCGTTCTACCCACATTTAAGACCTCACGGCCGGCCCGAACGGCAGCGATCATCCACGATGTGATTCCGCTCTTGTTCAGCCAGCAGTATCTGACCAATTCCGTCGAACTCGATTGCTATCCTCATCGGTTTCGTCAGCTTTGCCAGATGGACGATCTGCTTGCCAACTCGGCATCGACGCGTGACGATTTCCTTAGACTGGGCGTCGCTAATTCGCCCAATACCGTCAACATCCGCGGGGCTACTAATGGCGATTTCCGGCTCCCACGTGATGATGAAAACCCTCACGCAGAACTGAGTCGCCTTAACGTTCAAAAAGACTTTATCCTGTATGTGGGTGGCTGCGACTATCGCAAGAACATGGAAGGAACCCTGGAGGCGTACGCGCAGCTTCCGGTTGAACTTCGCAAGCGTCACCAACTCGTGATTACATGTGGCTTGTGGTCTCCCTATACCGAACACTATGCCAGTGTTGCCGAACGCTGCGGCGTTGCTGACTCGGTCGTATTTACTGGCCAAGTCACCGAGAACGAACTCAAGGCCCTGTACCAGGCTTGCCGGCTGTTCTTCTTTCCTTCATTCTACGAGGGCCTGGGCCTGCCGGTACTGGAAGCCATGCAAAGTGGTGCTCCTGTTGTTTGCTCCAATTGCTCCTCACTGCTTGAATTTGGAGGCAAGGTCAGCCACATGGCTGATCCTTATTCACCGCAACAATTGGCCAAAGCGGTTTTGAAGTGCTTGGCGGAGCCTCGCGAGAGTAACCTGAGCGAGCGGCTCGAATTTGCCCAGCAGTTTTCCTGGGAGCGAACTTGCGAAAGCGCGGCCCGACACTTTGAGCACTCACCGATCACTGCTCGCCCACCGAAAAGACGTCCTCGGCTGGCCTGGGTTTGGCCAATCACCGCCCCGGAATCCGACTTGGCAAATCGCACGTTGGAGCTCTTGTCGCAGCTAGGCAATCAGTACGACATCGACGTCGTTGTTGATTCCGAGCAGCCTATTGTCGACTCACACATCGCTAGTCAGTTTCTCGTGATCACGGACCAAGAGGTCAGTAAACGGAATTCGATTGCTGCGTACGACCTCTTCATTTACCAAGTTGTCGATGACGTAGACCACAGCTACATGGCTCCGTTGATGCAACAGTATCCGGGGCTTGCCATTTTGTCCGATAGTGCCCTACAGAATGCCAGGCAAGTATTAGAGCTGGCGAGATCGATTATCGTTCAATCGCCAAGCTCGTTGGATCGCGCACAAACACTTGTCGATGTGCCTGTGCATCAGATTTCACGATCACTGAAACCACGAAAAGCACTCCCCTTAGTCGCCAGCGTGATTGCCCAATCGATCGTCGAAGGTGCTGCGAATGATGGGGTTTGGCAAGATCAGGTCAGAGCTTGTATGACCGAGGCCCAGAGCGAGCTGCCGGACAACTTGCTTGCTCAGTGGAATTCGCTGCGAAACCAAGTCCTTAGCCTTCAAGCGTCAAAAACATCTACCCCAAACATGCAAAGTACACTTGCCCCTAATCAACGGAAACTGACGGCCTGATATTCCCGTGAGCAATCCGCTTCAACGGAGATACTCACCGCCTGTTTGAAATGGCAAAACGGAGTGCCATTCTCATGAATTTGTACAGCAATTCACCCAGTTGGTTGCGGGACAATTGGATCCATGTCCTAGGGATTGCTGTGCTTATCGCTGCCGTGGGAGCATGGGCTCGGATCGCCTCGTTGCCAGCATTTGCTGCCGATGAAATTGCCTTCTATATCTGGGCGGACGGCATGTATCGCGATCCGTCGTCGCAGTCGACCTGGGCCTCCTTGTTCCGCTCAAACGGTGCTGGCTACGGAGCGACCTACTGGACCGTCTACGTAAACCTCATTGATTGTTTCGGCCCGAACGCATTGTGGGTCATGCGTCTATTCGCATTTGTTGCCTTTGCATTTCTTCCGATTGCCATTGCGATTGCTGGCAACCTGACGATCCGCTACCTGGGGTACTTATTGGCGGCGCTATGGCTGACCATGCCGATGGCATGGTGGTGCGGAAAGATCACCGGGCCTGAAACCTTTTCCCTTGCCTTCGCGGTGTGGGGCGTGGTTCTGCTCTATCTTTCTTCGCGTCACGAACTCAAAGACCGCGTACCGTACCACAAGCAGCTGGGGGTGATCTCATGGATTCTCATTGGTGGCGCTGTCGCGATTAAAATGACGTCGCTTCCGACAGCGTTCTTTGCCTTCCTGATTACCTTTGGTCGACCAAGCATTTGGCTGAATCAACCAAGAGTTGATATCGCCAATCGAATGCTTAAAGCGGTTGGATTGATGTTTGCCGGGTTCGTGTTGATCAACCCCGTCTGTGTGCTGAACCCTTCGACCTTCCTGCACAATATCCTTCGAATGCGTAGCGAAAGTGCCTGGAGATGGGATACGGCCAAGACGGTGCTCAGCAACGACGTATGGAATTGGGACGGCGTGATGGCCGGTGGTCTCGTTCAATGGGGACTATGCCCATTGGCTCTGATTCTGCTAGTAGCGTTGTTATGGGGTAAGAGCCCGTTTGTTTCCTTCGTATTGTCCATCTCCTTCCTCGGTGCCTGGGGAATGATCCTTAGCAGCGGCGGCATTCTTGGATGGTATTGGTTCGGCTGGATCCCGATGACGCTGATGGCCGTTCTATGGAGCATCCACGGAACGCGTCCCAACCACAAACTCATTTCCGGTTTGGCGATCGTTGTGATGATCAACCTGGCGTTTCAGGTTCCCGAAATCATAGAGCGTTACCAGATGAAATCATGGCAGGCCACAGCAGTCTCTCAACATGCTGACGTCGAGCGTGCCATCAATCAGCTACTCTCAAAACAGGACTATGATTTAGTTCTCGACTATTGGGAAGTCTCTCATCTCGGTGGACTTGCCCTGGCAAACTCGACGAACGCGAAATTGGTTCAACAAACGCCGGAGAGAATCTTGGCATTCTTTCCCCCAAATGAATCCATTTCATCGACTAGACCGAATCCTCGTGAGATTGGGATCCGGTCCGATGCTTATATCAAGATTCTCGAACTCGGCCAAAAGGGGACACAAGGACAAGCGATCTTGCTGATCGTGTCCAAGCGGTTAGCCTCCAAACATGCCTTTGCGGAGACGTCAGACTACATCGAAAGAGAGATCATTCCGAAGTCGCCACCAGGAACGACCTACACCCAACTCTTGGATTTGTCGAACACACTCGTTTATGAATTGGCAACTCAACAGCCGTCGTATGGAGAGCAAGACACGGATGCTCAGCAGGCATCCCAGGGGCTCAAATCCGTCACGCGGTAAGAGCGCAATTCCCGTGACATTTCCGATTCAGGTTGACCTAGTTTTGAGCCTATTCTAGCATAGCTTGCCCCAATTCTAGATTCACAATTGTCACCCGTTCCCAACTGCCGTCGAAGCAAGGATGTATGCGATGGACCACGATTTGTCTGATGCTTCGGCGAATCCGTGCCTATCGCCTCATTCCGATGAGAATTTGGGGCGACCTTGGCTTTACGAAGTTCTTTTGCCCATCCTCGTTACGGGGCTTGGTGCCGCACTGCTAGCATTTGCTAGTCCGCGAATTGATTTTCACGCGGATGAAGCCATTTATATGTCGGCGGTTCCGGTCAGTACCCAAAGAGATTCGGGACTCGTATTTCATCTCGCTTATCTTGCAGGCAGCTTAGGAGCCCCAACTCCCTTGGCCGCCAGGTGCACGTCACTGGCTTTCGGGTGCCTCTTGATCTTCTCGGTCACACGAACCCTTCAGCGACTCTTACCCGATCGCTCAGCCATCTTGGCCATACTCGTGCCCCTTTCGATCGTAATCTCGTATCAGGGAGTCTTTACGATTCTCCGTGTCCGCCCAGAAATATCATGGCTGGCAATGAGCAGCCTGGCTTGCTGGTGTTTGGCGGAACTACGCGTTAAGAAGACTCGGACGTTTCAAGCACTCCTACTATTGGCACTTTTGGCTCTCCCGATGAATCATCTGCTGAGCCTGTTTCCTTGCTTCTTTTTGGTGATCTACCTAACAGCCTTCGGAAGGAACTATCTCGGAAACCGGTTTACGGTCCTTTCGCTCGGTATGCTTGGGGCTGGTTATTTGCTGAACCAAGTCCTGCGAGCCTGGTGGATCGGTGCGACGATTCAGCTCCTACCGAATGTTGGAGGAGCATCCCAGCCACGACCATCGATCGGAAGTTTTCTAGGGCACGTCTATTGGCATACCCCACTTGCCTTAGCGGATCGTGCGGCGACCTCCAGTCTGTGGGACTACCTGATCCCAGTGGAAAATCCGGCAATGGTTTCTCATTGCATGATTGCGACGCTGATCTGGGCGATCGTATTGCCTTTGCCCCTTTTGATGCGCAGCTGGGAATCAAGATTTGTCACTTCGATTCCGCTGATCACACTCGTTTTGTTCTACTTGTCTGGCTACTTCAACCCAACGTATGCCCCCATCCTGACTCTCTACACCATCGCGATTTATTGCGCGTTGGCATTGGACTCGAAGAGCCTACGATTTCACAAGTTCGTCGCCGTCACCATTCTCGGCGTAACGCTTATCAACGGAACTTCTTTCTTGGCGACACGCGTTTTGAATCATGGTCCTGCTTCCTTTTATCAAGTGGAAGCAGCCCTGCGCGAAAAGATGGCTACCTTACCGGAAGATGCCGTCATCGCCATCCCCGAGAGGTTTCAGTCCGCCCTAGGAAGAGAGCAGCAGCGCGTTGTCATGTTCAAGCATCCATTGCCTGACCAGGTCGACCTATTCGTACTCGACAACTACGACTTCGAGATGTACCGCTTTGTGCCGACCTACGAAGAGAGACGCAACGAGGTCTTGGAATTCCTTTCCCGTCATACGCCAAGCGACGAGTTTTCGATGCCCGTCTATCGAAACGAAAAGCTCGACAACGCGACCGAGAATAATGTCGCAATCAAAACCGCCCTCGGATCGTGGTTCTTCAGAAACTCCATGACCTACACCGTCTCGATTATTGGTCAGCACGAACAAGACCAATATCGCATCTCGCAAATGCTGGATGATCCTGCCACCTCTTCATCACGCCACTAGGAATCCGGCAATGTGTAGCGATCAAACGCTAAAAGAAGTACGAACCAAACTGCTCACGGGCATTCGGCCGAGCGATCGTTTGCGTGCCCAGCCATCATCCGCGGTGGCGATCGATGACCTGCTTAGTGTGCATGACGACATCCAGTTTCTGCGTGATGCGTATCAATTCATTTTGGGGCGAGCTACCGACTACCCAGACATGCTCCACTGGCGGGAAAGACTGACGTCAGGGGAAATCTCTCGTGAGAACTTAATCGTTGAGCTTCAACGTTCTCGCGAAGGCCAAAAGAAGAACGTCCGCCTGTTCGTTAACGCAGATCAGCGTCCAAAGGGCAGGTCACGATTTCAGGAACGTATCCGTCGCTATGTTCTCTTCCCATTTTCGACATGCAAGGCTCTCTGGAATTTGGCGTCCATAAGCCAAAGACTTAACCGGCTAGAACAGCACGTGAATACCTTGGCATCCCAAGGCATCAAGATCGCTGAGAGAATCGAGTGTGATCTTGATGCGTGTGTTGAAACTTCCGACCGAGACACAAATCGGCAAGTCGTTGCTCTCCAGGCGCTTGTGAGCCAAAGGCTACAAGAGGCAACCTCCAGGGAGCTGGAACAAGCCATTGTCAGCCTGGGCCGTGAAATGGACACGATGCACGAAAGCCAACATAAACAAAACTGGCTGATCGTTGGAGAGTCGTCACAGCCGATTCTAAAGGGGTGTCAAACGGCCAATATCCAAGTCGACTCCGTTCCAGCTTCACGAGGTTTATCAGAACCTGCAGTATTGAATTCAGAAAGCGTGCCGAAGCGAGATTCCACCCTAAACGTCCTAGCCAATTCCCTGGATAATTCTCGCGGTGGGATCGTCGTCAACCTGGCAATCCACGAGATGGAAGATGAACAGCTGATTCAGCTGCTTTCCCTTTCCTACAAGGCTTTGGCGGAGGGCGGTTATGTCGTTGTTGGATGCATGGTTGGCAATCACTGGCACAACATGAGATTGGAATCGGCACTTCGCGTTTGCGGATTCGACTGCCAAGTAAGCGGGATATCGAGGCAAGAGAGCGAGTCTGATTCATCGGAAGTGATCGTTGGCCGGAAACTCATCACACAGGAGAGTCGCCGTGCTTCGTAGACTAGCTCTGATCACACCATGGCCAAGTGAACGAACGGGGATCGCTGACTACGCTTTCGATCTCGCACACGGCTTGGCCGAGAAGAAAATCGAAGTTGACGTTTACACCACGTGCACAGAGCCTGTCCCGGGTGAAAGCGGTATCCGGATATTCCGCCTGAATGAGTTCACGGGACGCAAGGGATACGACCAGGTCGTCTATCAGATGGGCAATTGCGTCGCCTTCCATGCGGAGCAGCTCCCTGTGCTGTTCAAACACCCAGGCATCGTGCATCTCCATGACCCTTCGCTGCACCACCTGATTGCTTATTTCGTCTTTCGAGATGACACCAACGACTACTACCGATTGATTCGCAAGTGGTACGGTTCGTCCGTTTCCGACTGGGTTCACCAGTACAATGAGACCCACGAAAACAAATTTTGGGAAAGCCCTCACGTAGTCGACGTGCCGTTTGTCGATCCTGTTTTGGAATGTGCTACCGGGTGTATTGTTCACTCCGAATTTGCACGTCGATTGGTTCAGAAGCGACTTCCTAATCTGAACGTTGTAAAACACATGCAGGCCTATCGTCATATGGACTGGCAAGACTCTTGCAGCGATCAAGAGATCCTTCAGATTGGGGCATTCGGCGTTGTTACTCCGCATAAGAAGATCGACGCGATCCTGGAAGCCGTACGTCGTTGCAATGCTGCCGGGAAGAAAGTGCATTTCCATGTCGGTGGCGGGATGGATGAAGCCAGCCAAGGGTTACCTGACCGTGCTCGCTCGCTGGGCATCGAAAGCGACGTGACGTTCTACGGTCGAATGGCTGAAGATGAGTTTCTGTCATGTATGAAACGCATGGATGTGTGCATCTCGCTCCGCTATCCCACGATGGGAGAAACAAGTGCGATTGTCTCTCGTACCATGCAGCTCGGTTTGCCGACGATCGTGAACGATGTCGGCTGGTACTCCGAACTTCCTGAGTGTGTTTTCAAACTGCCGGTTGAGCCTGACGCGATGGTGGAAGAGCTGGCCAATCAGCTTTGTCTTATCAGCAATGATCGCCGTCAACTCGAGAAGTGGAAATCAACTTGCCTGCAACAAGCACGAAGCACATGCTCTTTCGATCAAGTCATCGGTGACTATGTCGAATCGCTTACTTGCTTGGGAAGCCATCTTAAGATCGCGTGATTTGATGCAGACTTTGCTTTCGCGCGACCACCGGTCAGTCGTTGGCCAACCTCGTGATCATCGAGGGGGTTAAAGTTCTTTGTTCTCCCTCGACGGGGCGGTTGCGTACACTCCAAGACGGATTGCTACATGTTGATTGGATCTAGGTTAGAATAGTCCTGGAAATCAACCACAAAACCAGGTAGACCCTCCCGATGACTCGAATCCACCTTCCGGTATTTTTTCTTTTCCTGCTTTTTAATTCTGCCATCGCCGTCGCTGACGAATCGACAACCAGGCCCAACATCCTGTTTATCTTTTCGGACGATCACGCGATCAAAGCGATCTCGGCCTATGGTGGGGACCTGGCCAAGGTTGCTCCGACTCCGAACATTGATCGGATCGCCCAGGAAGGCATGTTATTTCGCAACTCTTTCTGTGCAAACTCGATTTGCGGACCATCCCGCGCTACGATCCTGACAGGCAAGCACAGCCACAAAAACGGGTTCATGCGAAACACCGGCCAGGGCATGGATCAGTCACAGTGGACGCTCTCGAAGGCGCTCCAGGCTTCGGGATACAACACGGCCGTTATCGGCAAGTGGCATCTTAAAACGCAGCCTCTTGGATTTGACCACTGGGAAATCTTGCCTGGGCAAGGGAACTATTACAATCCGGCTTTCATTCAGCAGGATGGTTCCACGAAACGTTTCGAGGGTTACGTCACTGATCTCACTACCGATAAATCGATTGCATGGCTGGAGCAACGTGACCAGTCGAAACCATTCTTTCTGATGTGCCAACACAAAGCACCCCATCGCACCTTTTCCCCGCCACTTCGGTACTTGGACGCATTCGAAGAGATTGAGATCCCCGAACCGGAGACTCTGTTTGACGACTATGCCAACCGAAGCCTGACCTTGGCCAACAACGAAATGGAGATCGATCGGCATATGGACTGGGCTTATGACCTGAAGGTCCGTAAGGATGAACGGGGAGACGTCGTGCTTCCCAAGCCTGATCGCTACGGCACGCCGGAATACAGCCGGATGACCGATGCCCAAAAGTCGGTATGGGACGCGCATTTCGGTCCGCGCAACAAGGCGTTTTTGAAAGATTTCCAGGACGGCAAACTTTCAGAACAGGACATCGTTCGCTGGAAGTATCGCCGCTACATGCGAAACTACCTCGGCACAGTTAAGGCCGTGGACGATAACGTTGGGCGATTACTGAAGCATCTCGACGACAACGGGTTGTCCGAAAACACCATCGTGGTTTACTCCTCCGACCAGGGCTTCTACCTGGGAGAACATGGATGGTATGACAAGCGTTGGATGTTTGAAGAATCGCTGCGGATGCCGCTCATCATTCGCTGGCCTGGTGTGACCCAACCAAACTCGGCTACGGATCAATTGGTTCAAAACATCGACTACGCCCCCACGTTTTTGGAAATGGCTGGCCAGTCAATTCCAGAAGAGATTCAGGGACGCTCTCTGGTTCAACTCTTGAAAGGGGAGCCAGCTCCATGGCGCGAGTCACTTTACTATGCGTACTATGAACTGGGCGAGCATGCGGTGCCACAGCATTTTGGGGTGCGTACTGAAACGCACAAACTCATTCATTTCCCGGTCACCGATGAATGGAATCTGTTTGATCTCCAGGCCGACCCCAATGAAATGGCCAGCATTTACGATGCCCCATCGGCCCAGTCGGTTCGTGATTCGCTGACGAAAGAATACTACCGCCTTCGTGAACTCTATGAAGCTCCACCGCTGCCGAAAGCGTCGAGAGGTAAGTAGAAAGTGAAGATCACGGCGCTGGTTGCGTTCGGACCAACGCGATGATAGCCCAGGCCGTGCCCCAATACGTCGAGGTTTCCTTGACCTTCCCTTTGGCTCGCTTCAGCGTACTGGGAACGGTCCAGGAACCATCCTCTTCCTGGTTATCAATGAGAAATCGCCGAGCCTTTCCGATTGCCGCAGCATCCCCTTCCTGTGGCTGGTGACTTAAGGCGAACAAGACGATTCCGGTACCAAGGGCATCGCTAGGCCGATCCACTAACCACCCCCATCCACCGTCTTCCTGCTGTCTCGATAGCAACTGCTGTTTGAATTCCTGCTGCTTTTCAGGTGATCCAAAACGCTGTTCAAACAACATGCGTACAGCCCACCATTCGCTGCTTTGGCCGGGCTCGGCTTCCGTTAAAAACTGTTTAGCGGAAGTGAGTTTGTCGTCCCAACTGGGAAGTTCTTTCGCTCGAGGCTGCAGGGCCAGCAAAGTCCACATCGTCGTGACTTCCGTCGTTTCGCGCTGCGGACGATCTTGCAGTGGAAGCTGCCCGCAGGCCTTCCAGGAACCATCGTCCTCCTGACGCGTGACCAGTGCCGTTTCAAACGCCCCCTCCCATTCGCCTGCGGCTTTGTCATCGGAATAATTGCTGCTAAGCAACAGTTGATACATCGTGTCGATGTTGCCTGTCTCGGCTTCTGCCTGGTCGGTCTTCTCACGGTTCTTGGGCGCAGTCCAGTTCTGCCAATCAACAGACCAAGCGGATGCTTCGCCTAGTTTCGCTTGGTCGACGGTTGCGCCGGCGCTGTGGGCTTCCTTTAAGCTCCACACCATGAAAGGGACCTGGTGGCAGGAGACACACTTCCGGTTGTCGATCCATGCCTGACCCTCACGCTGCAGAAATGGCACGCTCCGGCCAATGGCGCTGTGAACCGATTCCGTAGAAGCATCCATTGGCGAGTCGGCGGGTGGCGCAGCAACAAGTAACCAGACAACGAGCAACACGTTCACAGGTCGACTCCAAAGGAGGGGAAAGCCTGAGGGGGGAGAGTTAAGCGAGCGATCATGCTCAACTCTATTCTAATGCAATAAGCCCTCAAAGAATCAATCTTTTCATCCGTATTCAGGCGTTTCGATAATCCGCAGGCGTTGTGCCGGTGTATTCCCGAAACGCACGAATGAATCCACTGGTGCTGTCGAAACCGCTACGGATTGCTACATCGATGACGCTTAACGAAGTCGAAGAAAGTAGATGTTGCGCATGCCGCATACGCGATAGCCGAATTTCGTGGGCGATCGAATGGCCCACGACCGATTTGAAGCGATTTTCGAGCGTTTTACGGCTGACCTCGGAGTTCTCGACAATGTCAGCCACGGTGATTGGTTGCCCGTATCGGGCTCGAATAAACTCGATCGCAGAAGCGACCTCCTTGTCATCCAGGGCCAGAAACTCTGAGGAACGCCGTGCGATGAGCGGGCCTGGCGCTACCAAGATCGGCTCTGACGGGGTAGGCTCGCCTTGGATCAACTGATCCAACAATTGAGCCGCCAAATATCCGATTCGTTCTGAGTTCTGAGCGATGCTGGATAAGGGAGGCGATGTCGTATCGCAAATCAAACCGTAGTTGTTCACCCCGACGACCGAGATTCCAAAGGGAATGCTAATACCCAGCTGTTTGGTACATTCGACTACCTCGTACGCGAATTCATCATGACATGTCGCAACACCGCAAGGCTGAGGCAGTTCGGCAAGTTGACTACGCAATTGTTCCTGATCGATTCGACGAAAAACGACATCGCCTTGCGTATCTGATTCAAAGGCCACTTCGATTGAGGTGGCGTCAAAACCCGACTCGCGCAGCCGCGCGAGGAAGCCTTCCCGACGAAGTTGATTGTGATACCAGTCAAAATGCCCTACGAAAGCGAAATTGCGTAAGCCCAAGCTGATCAGATGATCCGCCAGACGTCGGCCAATCTCGACGTTGTCGGAGTGGACGATTGCCAGATCTTCCGCAGGTGGCTCGTGGAGTGTCAAATTTACGAAGGGAATCTTGAGCGACTTCAGAAAGTCGATCTGCTCGCTGGTCTCGGCGTAGGCAATCACCCCATCGGCCTTGGCCTCTTTCAAGTGTTTCCAGGGGATGTAAGGGATTGCGGCATTCTTGATGATTCGAATTCGCGACGTTTCCGCGGCATATTGCAAGATACCACGGAGCATTCGGATCTGGTTATCCGAACTGGGAACCACCACAAGTGCGATCTGGTGTGGCATGCCGTTTAAATGAGGAAAGTGTCGTATGAGCCGAAGAAATTGCCGTCGTTTGGATCCTCGAGCCGACAGATTCGCCGCTCGTCGCTTGATGTTAGGAGAGTACAAGAAGATCTCAATTTCTACAGCTTAGACTATACCGAATCCCAACGGAAAGAGCGTATTCCCACTGCTATGGAGAAAGCGTAGTTGGGCTCGTCATTTCCTGGAGCAGCTGAGAGCAGACCAATTGCATCCGGGGAAAGTGAAACGGGCCCTTCCACAGGTTGCCCTTCAAGGTTGAACTGAGCCGGCCATCGCGATGGAGATAGCCAAACCACTCGCCATGCTGTGGGTCTGCAAAATGAGAGTAGGCCCAGTCATGGATCTGCTGATGCCACTGAGCATAGCGATCTTCGCCGGTAAGATAGTAAGCCAGTAGCGTTGCGATGATCGTTTCATTCTGCGGCCACCAGAACTTCATGTCGTGCCAGTACTCTTGTACAGGCCGATCATCGACACCGGTAAAGTAAAGGATACCACCATATTCTTCATCCCATCCGCGGTGCCACATCCAGTCGAGCATCTGGCAGCCAAGTTGGATCAGGTCTTGATCCTCTCGGTACTTTCCTTCCCAAAGAATGAACCAGGCACCTTCAATAGCGTGTCCCGGGTTGAGGGTGCGACCGTCAAAGTGATCCAGCACTTCACCGTCACTGCCAACCGTTTCCATCACGCAAGCGATTTCTGACTTCACATGGAACGTACGTATCGCATCGATACTTTGGTCGATGTAAAGGTCCGCGTCCTCGAGTCCAATGGAACCGCGGAGTTGTTGGGCCGTATTGATCGTGATCATGGGGACGCCGATTCCCCTCGTGGGACGCACGCTGGTAAACTTGGGCTCCGGATGGTGATTCACAAATCGCAGGAATAGCTCGTGTGCTTTCTCGGCATACTCTGCCTTGCCGGTAGCCTTCGCTAATTCCCCAAAAGCAATCGCGGCGAACGATTCGGAAAACGCGTAGCGACGCTTGCGAATAGGCTCCCCTTCCCTGGTGAGATGAAACCACATCCGGCCGTCGACCGGGTCAAACGCATGCTCAGAGATAAACTGAAGGCCCGTTTCCGCCAGACGCAACCACTCTTCACGGGGTTCGACTTCGTTGTACAACTCTCCCAACAGCCAAGTAAAACGAGCCTGTTGCCATACCCCTTTGTCGGTATCGACAATCGTCCCGTCGCGATCAAGCGAGGTGATGAAACCGCCGTACTGCTGATCAACACTATGTTTCAACCAGAATGGCAAAGTATCGTCCAAGAGACCGTTGCGGTACTGATCCAACAGAGCTGCTTTTCGGTCGCTATTCATGATTCGGCCTCTCCCTCCTCTGCCGATGCCAATGGCACATCATAGATCGTCAGTCCGGCGAGGTTTTGGACAGGACGCCCAGTCATCCAACTGGCCGCGTAACCCGTGAGGAAACAAACCCCGAGTCCGGCAGCAGGGAAGAAGTAGCCATGCATGCGTGAATACTTCCAGAGGCAGAACATCACGACGGCACCAACACACGCTCCACACATGGCACCAAACTGATTTGATCTTCTTGTGAAGGCCCCCAACAGAAAGAGGCCTCCCAGGATGCCCATGAAGATCCCCAGCACAACCACAAACGCATCAAACAGGGACCGAATCTCCGGATCGACAAACAATAGCCCGAGAAGTGTTCCAGCCAAACCAACCAGAAGCGTACAGGCTCTGGCCGCGATCAAATAACCTCGTTCCGAGGAACAGAACGCCATGGGTCGCAGGAAGTCGACCACGATCGTCGTGGCAGATGAGTTCATACTCGTCGAAACCGTCGATTGAGCCGCAGCGAAGACACCAGCCACAATCAGGCCTGCGAGGCCGGCGGGAATCTCCCGTGCGATGAACAACGGGAAAATCTGGTCGGTCGTGATATGTGGATCAAGTTTGCCAGGGTTGCTGTGGTAGAACGCGAACAATGCCGTGCCCAGACCGAAGAAGAGCAGCGTGGCTGGGATCGTTAGAATAGCACTCATCCAGATCGATCGCGCTGCAAGCTGCTGTGTCTCCGTCGTGACATATCGCTGTACAACGGCTTGATCCGCTGTGTATGAAGAAATGTTCTGGGCAATCGCCCCGATGACAATGACCCAGAATGCTGCCTGAGCATTGGTCACATCCCAGTGGGCGTTGACGATATTCAACTTTTCGGCAGAACTAGCAATGTCCCAGAATCCAGCCATTCCTCCATCAACACCTTGTATCAGCAGAAAGAGCGCCAACAAGGCGCCTCCTAACAAGACGAACGTTTGGATCGTATCGGTCCAGATGACTGCCTCAATGCCGCCGAGAGTGCAATAAGCAATACTCAAGAGCCCCATTAGTAGCACCGATTGAGCCGGGGTAAGCGGAGTGGCAACGGCCAGGGCCAAGGCCGTTAGCGACATGACGATGGCCATTCGAAACAGGTGGAACAAGACAAAGCTGGTGCTGGCAAACCGACGCGTCACGGAACCGAATCTTCGTTCCAAGTACTCATAGGCACTAGTCGCATCAATACGACGATAAAACGGTAGTGCAACGTAAACAGCCAAGATGGCGACCAATGGAATCGTGAAATTCCCTACTGCATAGACCCAGTCTTGGGCAAAGGCTTTACTCGGCAAGCCAGTGAACGTCAAGGAACTCAGCATCGTAGCGAAAATACTGCAACCGGCCGCCCACCATGGAATATGCTTTCCACCTCGAAAGTAGTCGTCAGTGTTCTTGTTCTTCTGCGTGAAGTAGACGCCAACCCCCACCATCGCCAGGAGGTATCCGAACAAGACAACATAATTCATGATGCCAAAGCTCTTCTCGGCCTCATGAACGTCCACTTTCCAGATATGCGGCGAGCGGACTCTCGGGCGTATCTCTCCGCTGGGGACAACCACCGAATCCCCCCAACGAACCGCTGTTGTCGTGACCAGGTTCTCAGGCATCTCTCCAGCTTGCGTCCAAGTATCGGTGATGGTGTGATAGGCGAAGATCTCCCGGGGAAATCCAGGATGGTCATCCTTCAACAGGTCCGCCTTTCCCCAGTTGCTTTCATCGGCTCCGCCAAGAACGAAGATGTGACTTTGCCCGATACCGATCGCCTCGCCTGCCATGATGACTCGCGGAGCATCACCACGCCTTCGCCAGGAGTTCGTCTCGGGAACCAATTGCCAGACGTCCTTTAGGAACTGGGTCTCCCCGGCCTCTTCTCTTCGGCCACCAATGACGTAGATAGCGTCGCGAAAGCCATCGTGTTGTACAGCGACTTGATGGAAAGCTCGCGTAGGCCCAGGCAGGCTGGCCAATTCCTTCCACTGAAAGTCGCGAGGCTCTCCCGGCTGAGACAGATCCAGCGTCCAGACTTTATTACCGGCCGAAGATAGTTCTGGAGCTGACTGTCCCCCAACCAAATAAACCGTGTTACCAAGCAAAACAGCCTGCGCATAAGCGATCGGCTCCGGCAAAGAAGCACATGGAGTCGTCTTTAAAAACTCGCCGTCCCAGCTCAAAAAGTAGGCATCGGAGAAAACTTTCTCAGCATCGCATCCGCCCAGGCAAAGCAATCCTTTGGGAGTCGAAACGCTGGCTCCATAGGCAACCGATCTCGGCAACTTGCCCACGGCTTGCCACTGATAGCCCTCGGTCTTTCTCTCCAGAAGATAGATCGTATCGACCCACTGTTTCTCTGACTCCCAAACGGGGAGCGGAAAGTTGGCCCCGCCAGCGACAATCAATGCTTCGTTGTCAACACCCGCAAAAGGCCCAGCGACACCCAACGAATTAGGAAGGTCTGGCAACTCGTGCCAATCCAACACTGTATCGGCCTGACAAGGGACAGCACCCAGGCAGGCCCAGCAAGGCACGATCAGCAGCAGACTAAGGTGAAGCAATCGAAAAAACATGAATAGCATTTCCGGGTGACGCGATGTCGAACGATCAGGATCGATCGCGGCTTGAGTCGGCCACCAAATTAGCCAAGCAGTCTACCGTTTGCAACTTCTGCTGAAGTTCCTCGGACTCTCGAGGAGTCAATTCGCGCTGAGGCAGTCGACATGTCCCGAAGTCGTGTCCCAGCATGCGAAGTAACTCCTTCATTGCCGAATGAAACGGATATTGCCCAAGTACGCGAATGAGCTCGATTGCCTCCATTTGTAGTGCCTGAGCATCCTCCATCCGATGCGACTGAAACGCGTCGATCATCTCCAAATAGGTCGGGGCGATCACATTGTACGTGCTCCCGATCGCTGCCTTGGCACCAGTCGCCAACGCTCCTAGCATCATCTCATCGGTTCCCCACACGACATCGTATCTGCCATCACTGATTTCCAGACACTGCTGATATTCGTGCAGCTTCGTATCGGTATACTTTAGCCCGAAAAGATTGGGAATAGCTTCACCGGCTGCCTGCATGAAGGAGACGATGTCCACCGACGAGCCGGTCAATACAGGAATGTGATAGTAGTAAAAAGGAAGACTCGAAGCAGCCGAAGCGATCGCCTTGATCGTTTCTAAGAGCGAGGCTTGATCGTTTGCTTTGAAGTAGGAGGGACAGGTCGCCGAAACGGCGTCGGCACCAATTTGCTGAGCATGGGCAGCCAAGAGCCTTGCTTCTGCAATACTGTTATGCCCTACCTGAACAAAGACCGGTATGCGTCCATCCGCTGCTTGCACGTAAGCTTCGGCCACCTCGCAGCGTTCCATAGTGGTAAGAGAAACGCCTTCGCCGGTGCTACCGCAGACATACAAACCGCGGTTGCCGGCCTCGATCAGGTGTTCAACCATCGGGCCAACTCTTTCCAATGCGAGCGACCCGTCGGCGCTGAATGGGGTATAAGTCGCGGCAACGAGACCGCTTAGTTTATGCGTACTCAAGGTTCGTTCCTAACGGTTAACGACTTCGTTATTGTTTTTCTGAAATACAGCTTCGTCGGTTGAGAACGGCGACGCTGGAAAACCATCGCGGTTGTATAGATTCACCGGCGTATCGGGATAGGCAATCCATGCATAGCGAGCGAACTTCGGCTGGGGTACCTTCGTGCTTGTGATTCGAACACGATTCCCTTCCACGGTTGCCGTAGCTGGAAAGTAATGCCGATCGGCTCCGGCGATTTCAAAGTGGCGAAGTGATTTCTGGTCGTAAGAAACAAGCCCATCGCCCACGTGCTGGAATGCCAACCAGATAGATTCATCATCGATCTTCATTGATTTCAGAAGTGGGCCGGTCGTTTCTGATACTGATGGGTCTCGATAGACATCGCCCAATGCAATTCTAGCGAGTCTTTGGCCAACAACTTTCTTGTCACGCGGGTGGACATCGTTCCGATCCCCAGTGTCGATCGTAATCGCCATCCCGACGTTGACCATCTCCTCGGCAATACGACGTTGCCCCTCACGAAACACGGGCCAGTCTGGACGCTCGATCGCTGGGAGCTGGACGAACAGAAAAGGGAGGTCATGGCGTCCCCATTGGTCACGCCAGTCTTGGATTAAGATCGGAAGAAGTGATCGATGTTGAACCGCCCGGTCATGAGTCTCGGCATTCGATTCTCCTTGATACCAGAGGACACCACGAATCGCAAAGGGAAGCATTGGCTGGACGGCGGCTTCCCAGAGGAAGCCCGGCTTGAAGGGATGATTCGGCCCCAACTCGTCACCAGGCAGGGCAATACCTGACTGCATTGCCGGCAAGAGGTTCTCCCAACCGCGGCGTCGACAAAAATCACTGAGCAAGGAGTTCTCCAGCCAGTTCCCATCGACGAGAGCGTGAAACCTGGGATCTTCCGCAAGACGATTGCGTCGAATCCAAGCACTGGCCGGCGAACCACCTGAGCCAACATTGATAAGCCCGATGGGAACATCCAGTTGCCGATGGATTTCCCGACCGAAGTACCAAGCTACTGCAGAGAAGTCTTTCGCTTCAATAGGCGAGGCTACCGCCCAGCGACCCTGCTTGTAGTCCTCTGGACAAAGGCGGGCAAGTTCTTTCTCGCCGTTGGTCCCTGGGACCCCGGGGGCTCCCCCTATTAAGTTGAGCAACCGAATCGTGGGTATATCTGCCGCAGCGATCTCTTCTACTCCATGGTTGGTGGCATGAAGCGGCCAAGCCATATTCGACTGCCCAGCACAAAACCAAACGTCACCAACAAGAATGTCCTCGAAACGGATCGTCTTGTCGTCCGTACTAATGACCAACTGAATCGGCTGAGCGTTCGCCTCGCGTGCTGAGAATTGAACCTTCCAGTTGCCGTCCCTATCAGCCATTGTTTCGAGAGATGCCCCATCGAGTGTCACCACAACCTTCGTTTCCGATTTCGCCCAGCCCCAAACAGGCAGAGGCTGCTCTCTTTGCAGAACCATGTGACTGCCGAAGACCTTCGGAAGCTGTAAAACCTTCTTGGTGTCATTCTTTTCTCGATGATCAGACTGGCGAAGGATGATGTCCTTCACTGGTATTCGCTGGAAGACAAGTTTCGACGTGCTCCCTTCGTAAAGGATGCCGACCGTATCTCGGTCGATCATGGTCATGCATGAGTAGCCTGCCCCGAGCCCTTCATCTAGTAGGAGACGTTTATCTTGTGGCCAGTTTTTGCCGTTATCGCTGGACGCTTTGATCGTGATATTCTCACGACCCCCTAGACTGTCAGGGTTCGAGAAGAGCAACCATCCACCCAGTTCTTCGCCCAGTTCCTGGTCGACATTGATAAGGCTCGCCATGCAGGCACCTGGTTCAATCAAAAGCTTCTTCGAGCTGGCATGCTCTTGCCATGTAGCTCCGAGGTCGTCCGATATCATCACGACGCGTGCCCGCGATTTGTTGTAACGACAATTCAGCATCAAGACGCCGGGGCGAACCTCGACAACCTGAGCCTCGGTCGTTTCTGGATGTGCCCCTGCTCCAACTTCCCAGGACTTCCCATGATCTTGGGAATAGACGATCGTCGAGTGTGGAACGCCGTCTTTATCTCGATATTGCGCCGCAAAGACGAGCGTACCATCCTCCATGCAGATGCCCTTACCGGGACCATTAAAGAGGAGGTTCCACTCAGAGTTCTTGATTTGCTCGGTAATACGGATCGGCTCGGACCAACTTAGGCCGTCATCGTCGGAGCGGACGAGGACAAACTGACCAGTTTTCTCTGGCGACATGCCTTGGTCTGAACCGTGCCATGCCCGATTGCCATGACTCCATAAGGCAGCCACCCAGATCGAGCCGGTTTGCTTGTCGACCATAACTGCCGGATCACCAATACCATCGTATCTCCATTTAGGATCGTCACCCATGTTCATGACGATCTTCATCGGCTCCCAGCTACGCCCGCCGTCTGTGCTACGTGACATGCCGACATCGATATCGCCTGGCAAGTCACCACCATTGCGATAGCGCACGTCATACACTGCGATCAGCGTGCCCGCCTTGGTAGTTGCCAGGCCGGGGATACGATAGGTGTTGACTCCATCGTCTCCTGCGCGACGTAGTGCGTGGCCGATTCGTACCGGAGAAGACTCCTCCATGGCAACCGGTCTATGTTGCTTTCCAGAAATCGTAACTTCCGGGCAGCTCACCCTGAGTGTCTGGGAGACATCGGCCGATTCCTTCAACTTCACCGACACAAGGAAGTGATTCTCTCCACGGTTAAGCGGAGCATGTCCCTGAAGCTTCATCTCACTGGAGGCCGCCGTTGAACTGCCAAAGAGCGTGAGATCCGCATGGTCCTTCAAATCGACAATATTGAACCATGCTGGTCGCGGGGATGCACTTGCGATGACCTCTACCTTGTCGATGGCGCTAAGATCAATGGAACCACTCAAAGCGACTTCCACCGCTTCGAGCATCAAGCCACCCTCGTTTCCCTGGACGTTTACCGTTACATCAAAGACCGGATTCCACTCGTTCCGCAGCAGCAATGGCACCGTTCGTTGTCTGGCGGTAATACTCTCAACGCGCTTCGGCATGCTCGGTTCGATGACAAGATCATCGATCATGACCCCTGAGCTAGAAGGCGTGGTACTACGAAAACGAATCTGCTTCGGCAATTTATCCGGAAGAGGGATCGAAACGTGATTCTTAAATCCTCCGACCGGTGCGTTGCCCGGGGCGTTGTAGGCAGTCTGCCAGTGACCATCCACCAACAAATCGACTTGAAAAGCAAATGGACTACGAGCAGTCCAGCGTTCAAACCAAAATTCAAGTCTGTCTGCTCGACCTGGGAATGAATTGGGAGTCCAGATGACTTCACGTTCTGTCCCACCAAGCAGCCGTAGTGACGCCTTCCCACTTCGACGATGCGCCGTATGAACTACGACTTGATTTGCTTCTGCGTTCCAAGTGCCAGAGTCATCGCTACCTTCGGCAAGTGGACCAGGAGTAAGCGACTCAAATCCTGCTTTTAGGGTCAAAGGATGGCCCGTCGTCGCTTCCTGGGCAATTGCGGTCGTGACTGACCAGCAAATCAACGCAAACAGAGCGAGTAGCACGATCGAGCATTTGCTTGAAGTGGATCGTTTCATTGGGCAAGGCACTACTTTAAGGAGGGATCGATGGCAAACATCGCTTAGCGTCGTCGCCGGGCAGTAAGATCGAAATCAAAGCGATTCGTTTGTGGATTCACTTCCGCTCTTAGCTGTGACTGGGCATTGTAACGGGAAGGGATCACAACTCCGGAATTGCTCCCTGGGTCGTCTGTCGGAACGGACTCTCCTTCGGTTTCATCTTCAGCTTCGCCAGTCCAGACAATTGTTACCCGATGCTGGCCAGCGACAGCCCCCTTCTTCTGATCCATATACTGCAGGACATACTCGCCACTTTGATTGGTGACACCGGACGACCGGCGTCCTTCCATGGGCTCGAAGTTGACTCGCAATCCGGCGATGGGTGTTCCATCGAGCGTGACCTTTCCGGTGACAGGAATCAGGTCGGGATAACCTTGGTTTGAACCACAGCCTGCTGTCGCGACCAACGAAAGCAGGACAATCGAGATACCCAAACATAAACGCATCTCAGGCTCCTTTCTATTGTGTTGTCGGTTGAATAGCAGCAGGCGATCTTAAAAGTCGCCAACGACATTGCCATCGCTGCGTTGACCAAGATTTGAGTAGGTGGCCATATCGATCGTCTCGGCGATATAACGAGTCGATCCATCGCAGAGGGCGAAGATGGCACCCCCTGGGTGACGGCTTGTGAAGACCCGCTCTTCGCGCCATCCATCCGAGCCTCCATCTTCATTGATGGCAAAGTCCACCACACCCACCGTTCCAAAGACGGCAGCAACGGAGCACGCGGCGCACTTATCCAAACGAGGCCCCATCCAGACGGCCTTCGCGTTGCCATGTAACTGACTCTTTTCTCCAAACGAAAGCGTATTGCTCGTTCCGTCGGTAATATCCGCGAAGCTGATCTTGCTATTGGGTCCAAAGACGCCATCAGGCTTGAATTTCAGATTGTCGTCATCAGAGCGGCCGTAAAACGGATTGGACGAAGCAGCTACCGCTGGCGAGTGAAAGGTACCAGCTACCAGGACATCAAACCGCCCCATAACCCCGCTGTAATTCGATGCCCCTAAGGCATAGCTGCCGGAAGTGACGGGACTGGGCGGATTGTCCGAAGGACAGATAAAAGCATCTAATCTGGTATCGCTTAAGTCGGTCGGAACGCTGCCATAGCTCACGATGCCTGGGTTTATTTGATCGAACAGGGCACTTTGCTCGATGTACGGAAGTACGAACGTTCCCCAGCCGAACGACGGAGAACCGAGCGTTGACGCTCCGCGGCCCGAGGCCAAGTAAATCCAACCAGGAGGAAAGGACCCCAGCGTGTCATGATAATTGTGCAACGACAGACTGAGCTGCTTTAGGTTGTTCGTGCATTGCATTCGGCGAGCTGCCTCGCGAGCTTGTTGTACAGCTGGCAGTAACAATGCAATCAACACGCCGATGATCGCGATGACCACCAGCAACTCGACCAGCGTGAAACCACGTCGATTTGCCATGAATTCGACCCCCAATGAAAAGACTTACAAAAATGAAGCTTCAAATAAGATAGAAGCGAAGTCGATTCCACGTTGTCGAAAAATAGCATTCCGATGTGCGCAAATGGCAGCCGGGCTATTTCTGGATCTACGGGCGAAAGCAAAGCACCGGCAATCGCACGCGTGAATGCGCAAAGTCAATTACCAATCAAACCGAAACCAGCAGCCAGCAATATTAGAGTGTAGGTGATCAGACAACTAACGCACTGCTAATTCCTGCGAGGTCATCTTCGCTCGCACTGAGAAGCAATCACCGATCGTAGTTTCCTTGGGTCGGCCAAATCAGAACGCTACTAAGCTCCGGCAGAGAAGGACGGATCGGATCACGCCTTCTACCTCCTGATCAGTGTTAATACGAGAATCAAACTGCGGTTTATGCACCAAAAGTAGTCAACCTAGTCCTGGTCGTTAAAAATAGGAAACTGGGGTTTCCCAAGCAAAGTACATGAGCTTTAATGCTTGCGTAGTTGTGTTCATACACGGAGGTTAGCATGCCGCAGTTCTTTCGCGACTTAGTACTCTTCTTCGCAGTTTTTGCCATCTTTGGTGTCTTCCAGATCGCCCGTGCTGAAGAGCAGCCGTCGACGCCCCCAGCGTCCCCGATGGAGATCCCCCCGGCGGAAAACAACAAATTATCCGTCGAGGAAGTACGCGCTATCCTCAACAGTATTGATCCCTACCTGCCAGGCAAAGAGATTTCAGGTGAGATCGATCTGTTTGGTTCGACGACGATGGACGCTCTCGTGCACGGCTGGGCTACTGGATTCACAAAGTTCCATCCCGAAGCAAACATCGTTATCTCAGCTGAAGGCTCCGAAACGGTCTTCGATCGATTGTCAAAGAATCCAACAAGTATTGGCATGCTTTCGCGTCCAGTCACGCCTCAGGATCTGGATAAGTTGAAGTCGATGGGGCTGAAACGCCCTGTAGCGATTTACGTTGCTCGAGATGCTATGGGCGTTTACGTCCACAAAAGCAACCCACTCGAGTCGATAACCTATCCACAGCTTGTTTCCCTATTCTGTCGGGGAGATGCATCCAACGAGCCGACTTGGAGCACGGTTGCCGTGGAGGGAGATTTGGCAGACAAGCCCGTTCAGATCATCGGTCGAGACAAAAATAGTGGCACTCAAAGGTATATCGAAGACTTTCTTTTTCACACCCACAACATGCGGAAGCACGCCCAGAATGTTGGGGCGAACGCCGAAGTTATTTCTGCAATTGCAGAGAACCCCCAGGGCATTGGCATTGCGGACTTAAAACATACCAATCCATCGGTGAAGCGATTAGGACTTGAAGACAAGCACGTAATACATGACGGAGATGAACACGAAGTTCTCCTTGGCCAGTATCCCATGATTCGTCCCTTAACCCTTGTCATGGACCTTGGCCAAAACAAAGACAAGGTAGCTGCCAATAAGGAATTCATTCGTTATGCCTTAGCACAAACGGGACAGACCCAGGATATCTTGGCTGGTTTTTTCCCATTTGATCCTCCGACGCTACGCAACGAATTATCAAAACTTATCGAAGAGGATTCGCCTCCGGTAACGGATGCCGAATTGAAAAAGGCGGAATAAGACCAATTGAATGATGGGCCATGAGATTTAAGCGTCAAGGAAGCGAATTAATGAATGCCTCTATCCGGAAATACCCGATTTACGCTGCATCGTTGCTGAGCACATTGACAGTCGCCTTCATCGCCAGTGAAGCGAACGCTCAGACGAGCTGGGGAGTTCAGCCGGTCCAAACGACTTACGCCAACCCTTCCGATTCATGGTACAGCATGAACTGGGTGGGAAGCTCCAGCGTACGCAAACGCTGGCGCCTGGGAATCGAAGGTGAAAACTCCGTCACAGGCGTAGTGGTTCGACAAGTCGAATCGGGTTCGGCGGCGGCTCGCATTAACATCGTTCCGGGCGATATTATTGTTTGTGTCGCTGGCGATCAAGTTGGCAACGTAGGCAATCAAATCTTCGATCTCCAGGAGGAACTGAATCAACACGCAGATCGATTCGGGCGTGTTCAGATGTTGATCTACTACCAGAGAATTGGGCAACTAAGGTCTCTGAATGTACAACTCCAGGATCACCCTGCAGGTCTTACCGGCACTCTGGCGGTAGAAAGTGGAAGATTGCCTGCGGATGCCGTCGTCACGATTCGCTTGGAGAACGTAAGTCGACCATTCTACGTCGTCCGCAATGGCGAGTATTCATTCCGGGCATCTGGTTATGGTATTGGGGATATTCCCTTCCAATTGAATTACGATCCGGCCTACATTTCAAACAACGATACTTACCGATTACGGGCATGGATCACTTCGGGTGGGCGAACGATCTACGATACCGTCCAACCTCCTCTCGTGCTGACGCGCGGCAATCCCACAACGACCCGTTTATTGCTGCGTCCAGTGGCAACGCAATACACGCAGGCCAACACCGGTTCTGTCGTTACGGTCGGGTATAACTCAGTTGACGCGAATCAACAAGCTATCGTGAATGCTTACCAGCGTTACCTCGGACGCATGCCGAACTCCATGGAAATCGCGGCGTGGTACCAGACTGGTCAGATCCTCAACGATCGTATGCGACGTCTTTCCCTTGAGTTGATGGCCACCGATGAATACTACAACCGGTCCGGCGGCAACAATGTGCTTTGGGTAAATCGCGTCTTCACCGAGATTATTGGGCACCCACCGACTACTACGGAAACTGATCTCTGGCTTCAACGCTTTGCTGAACTGCGTTATTCCAGAATGGAACTGCTCAATCAACTCAATATGCAGGCACGGCGATAGCGACTGAATCCCGTTGAACAGCGTTTTGCTTACCTTCTTCAGGTGAGCATCACTAGCAGCTTGCCAGTCAAGACAAGCCGTTGGATACCAAGATTCTCGCTGGGGAACACACTGAAACGCTTAGGCAAGAATCTCGTGAACGACCTTACCACCTTCGGGCCCGGTTAGGCGATGCTCTCTTCCTTCATGGAAAAAGGTCAATTCATTGTGACGCAGTCCAAGTGCGTGCAGAATGGTTGCGTGTAGATCCCGAAAATGGACTTTCCCTTCCACCGCGCGCGAGCCGGTCTCGTCGGTCTTGCCGTGCGTGTAGCCGGCCTTCACTCCGCCGCCAGCCATCCAAAATGTGAAGCCGCGGTAGTTATGACCAGTTTCGTCCTTGCCGTTGTCAGGCGTCAGACCTGGACGGCCGAACTCGCCGCCCCAGACAACAAGCGTATCTTCCAAAAGGCCACGCATCTCGAGGTCATCCAGCAGCGCGGCAATCGGCGCATCGGTGACTTCGCAGTTCGCTTCCAGGTCACGTCGATGATTCTTATGTTGGTCCCAGCTTCCGTGATTGACCTCGATAAAACGAACTCCGGCTTCCGCAAAACGTCGAGCCAACAGACACTGCCGACCAAAATCGGAAGGCTTACAGGTTCCTACCGAAAGCGATTTACCAACACGATATCGCTTTAGTGTTTCTTCCGATTCGGTACTCGTGTCAAGTAATTCGGGTGCGGCGGTCTGCATGCGATAGGCGAGTTCCATCGACTCAATCACACCTTCCAACTTCCCAGCCTCGGGGTTCTGCTGAAGGTGCTGCCGGTTGAGCGTTTGGATGAAATCCAACTGCTGACGCTTGGCCGTTTTCGAAAGATGATCGCCTCGAATGTTATCGATCGTCGCCTTCGACATATTCTCACCGTTGGTCCCGATCGGCGTTCCCTCGTAAACAGGCGGCAGGAATGCGCTCGAATAGACCGAGGGCTTCGAGGTATTGAGACTGATAAAGCCGGGCAGGTTTTGATTCTCGGTCCCTAGCCCGTAATTGATCCATGCTCCCATGCTGGGGCGCTGTCGGAGTCGCTCCCCGGTGTGGAGTTGCAAGAACGATTGTGCATGGTTACCAGTATCGGCATGCATACCATTGATGATGCAAAGCTTATCGGCATGTCGCGACGTCTCTGGTAACAGATCCGAAATCCACTGCCCACTCTCACCCCGTCGACGAAATTGATAGACCGAGCCGGGATGCTTCTTCTGGCCTGTCTGCGGCTTGTAGTCGAACAAATCCAATTGCGCAGGGCCACCGCTCATACACAAAAAGATAACCCGCCTTGCTCGTGGTCGCACCGGCGGCACTTTCGGGTCCAATGAGGCTGACGATTCTGCCTGGATCGACTGCTGGCAAAGGGCCGAAAGCGCCAAGTACCCGAACCCACATGATGCTGCCTGCAGTAGGTTTCTTCGAGATGTGATCATGGGAGACCTCGTTGTTGGTTGGGTACGATCTATGGTCGCTTGTTAGGGTTAATCGACATAGCGGAATTCATTAGCCGCAAAAAGGGCTTGGCAGAAGACAGCCCATGGAAGCATCTTCTCGCTTTGGGAAGCACCGGAACTTTCACTCTCTAATCGATCCAGCAGCGTCACCGCCTCGATTAACTCTGTCTGGGTGGGATCTCGCTGCAATGCCCGACGGAAGGCCTGTGTGATCTTCTCTTCAGTCGTCGCTTTGGGATCTGCAGTTATCTTCGATGCCAGATTCTCTGCCTGCTCGATTACAAAGGGACTGTTCAGCAGGAATAATGACTGCGCCGGCAGTACGGTTTGACTCCGCTTGCCGGTGACCTTGATTCCGTCAGGTAGATCGAAGGCCGCTAACTCGGCAGGCGGCGCATTTCGCATGTAGCAAAGATAGATACTGCGATGCTTGCTTGGTCGATGCAAAGTCGATGCCTCGTACGGCGGCTGATTGATCAACGCATCAATCTCTTGAATGGGACTTCCATTGGCAGGCTTCAGATCCAATGTACCGCTAGCCAACAGAATCGAGTCTCGCAACTGTTCAGCACTCAGACGCCGCTTTCGATGCCGTGTTATCAATCGGTTCTCAGGATCTTGTTGGGCGATCTGAGGATCATAGTCGCTCGACAACTGATAGGTTCGACTCAGCACGATCGAGCGAATTAGTGCCTTGATCGACCCACCTTGGTCAATGAAATCTTGCGCCAGCCAATCGAGCAGTTCCGGATGGGTTGGTCGCGCACCATACACACCGAAGTCATCAGGCGTCGCGACAAGTCCTTCCCCCATTAACTTTAGCCAGACGCGATTCGCCATCACACGCCAGGTCTGTGGTTGCCCTGGATCGGTTAGCCAAGCGGCAAGCTCTCGACGTCCACTGACGGAATCGGGGATTTTCAGTTCCGGCACAATGGGTGAAGCCTCTGCGTCCTGAACAACCTTCCAACATGCGGTCAGCGTGCCGCGTGGCACCTCAGCGCCCAACTTTGCACTGGTACCGTTGATGTGCACCTTACAGTCGGCTGGCTTCTTCGCCTCGCGAACACCCATTGCCACGCCTAACTGGGTTACACCTTTGGGGCGGTCAGAGGCTACATGCAAAGCAACCACGTCTGTATCGGAAAGTGGTTTCGAGAATAGATTGAAGTGCGCCAGATGTCCCGTAAGGGGTGCAAATCCTTCGCTTCTTCCCCCCAAGCTAAAGCGTGATTCCTTGCCAAAGGTCGGCTCAAGCTTGCCATCGATTTCTGGCTTTTGGACCCCATTTAGATACACACGGACCTGGTTCCCTTTACGGACCATCACAACGTGATTCCAGGTTCCCGGTGCAATAACGGTGCTGCCTGCCAGGGAAGCCTTCTTCTTATTGCCATTGAAAACGAACAGCCGCCCGGTTCGCTTCGCATCATGCGTCCCGCCGATTCCTAGATGGTCACCAGGAATTTCCTTATTGCCGAGTTCACCCCGAGTAAACAGATAGGCCGTGATCGGCCGAGCATTGTTTTTCATGTCGTTCTTAAACCAGAACGAAACGGTGTAGTCCGCTGTTAGATCGTTAGCGCTGCCCTGCAGGAAAGACTCTTTTAACTGCGCGAACTCTGCCTCAGAGTACTTCGGCGAGCCAACTTCCTTCCAGCCTTCGGGCAATTGATCGAGTGCGACGCTTAGTTGCGGCTTCAACTGCTGGACCTGACTAAAGTAACCATCCGGCAAGGCAAGGGAGGCTTTCATCTGATCTAGCTTGTTGCCATCGTCCGGAAGTTCCGTTCGCAAGACATGCAGTTCAGTCGGAGGAGCGGTAAGTTTTTCGTTGCCAGCAGCGCCGTAAAGTGTCTCGCTGCTCTTAAAGATACCTGCCAGGGCGTAATAGTCGCGTGTAGGAATAGGGTCGTGCTTATGATCATGGCAGCGAGCACAAGCGACGCTGAGCCCCATGACAGCGGTGCTTACTGTGTTGATCTGATCATCAACGATATCCATGGGAAAATCTTTGTTCATCGCAGACGCTGGTTTCGAGCCAATTGCCAAAAATCCAGTCGCAACCAGCAATCTATTTCGCTCCTCGGCAGTTGCCGCCGGTAGCAAGTCGCCCGCAATCTGTTCGGTTAGAAACCGGTCGTAAGGAATATCTCGATTCATGGCGTCAATGACATAGTCACGATAACGCCAGGCATGTGGAAACGTAGCGTTGCGGGACAAGCCGTCGTTTCCGTTCGACTCACCGTACCGGGCAACATCCAGCCAGTGTCTTCCCCAGTGCTCGCCAAACTGAGGTCGCGAAAGCAACTCGTCTACGAGAGCTTCGGTAGCCTGCTGACGATCCTTCCTCGCGGCTTGCACGAACGAATCAATCTCTTCCAGCGAAGGGGGAAGGCCGATCAGGTCGTAGAACAAACGTCGGGCCAGAGCCGAAATTTCGACATCCTCGGTGGGCTTAGCCCCTGCCTGCTCGATCTTGTGCAGCACGAACTGGTCGATCGGTCCTTGGGGCCAGTCCTTTTGACTGACACTTGGCGGCGGCGTCACATGCCGTGGATGAAAAGACCATAGCTCCTGTGGTGTCCAGCTTTCTTTTGGCCCTGATTTGGTAGCAGTTTGCGTTCGCGGATCCCAAGCACCACGTTGGATCCACTGCGAGACCACATGGATATCCGATTCCGACAGAGGCTTTTCTGGCGGCATCTCGAATGACTCGTAATGCAGCGCATCCATCAGCAAGCTCTTCTCAGGCTCGCCAGGGACGACCGCTGGGCCAGACTCCCCCCCCTTCAAGATCCCTGCTCGACTATCGAGGAGAAGCTTTCCGCCAATCTCCTTGGATTTCTCGGAGTGGCACTCGTAACACTGAGTGACCAGGATCGGACGGACCTTCTCTTCAAAGAAAGCACGTTCTTCGGTTGGGATCTGCTCTTGTCCGAACGCTATCGAGCCGATCGCGTTAGCGATCAGTAGAGCAAATAGCAGTGAAGGAATCCGGTGCGTCATGTCCGGGTCCTGATTCAGGCGGGAAGTGAAGAACGAGAGATCGTAGGCAGGTTGAGCTGATTGTCACCCTGAGGGCAATGTCGTGCAACGTTTCTTTCCCATGTTCCCACGATTTTTCCTGACAAAGTGCTCCTGACGACAATGTTAGGTATTCTGGGGAGATATTTCATGACATCACACGCCCCCCATCCGCATCAATTGCCCCTTCGTTTCGGCCATTCTTACTTGGCCGATAGCCTATCCTGAGAACGTCAGGTGGCAACTCAAATTTGATTCCACCTAAATCGCATGCTTTATCTAGCCAATATTTAGGGGCCCGGCAAACGATGTCGTCTGAATTCGCCGGTCACGATTCCCTCGTGAAAAAGAAATCTCAAAATCGATGAATATTTCGTGCAAAAACTCACACTGGCCGGGAAAGTGATTATTGGAAGCTTGGATTCGACGATCCCTGGAATGAAAACCTAGAATCAGACGCTAACGCCCCAAGCTTTCCCCAGAATCGTTTCCACCGGAGTTGTTGCATGTCCACTGCCGACGTCGCCCGCGCTCTTTCGCTGGTCCAGCCGAAGCTGCGGGCGTACATTCGATCGCTTGTCTACAACCCATCCGATGTTGATGACATCTTGCAGAATGTGGCAGTCGCCGCGATTGAAAACGCCGACAAGTGTGATCCCAATCGGTCGATTGATGCCTGGGTCTTCGGTATCGCAAAGAACAAGGTGTTGAAATATCTCGAGCGTTCGAAGCGGCAGAAACTGACTTTCTCAACGGAAGTCGTCGAGGCGTTAACCGAGTCTGCCAGCAACGAGGACAACCAAGCCGAACTCTTGGAAAGCCTTCAAAGTTGTCTTGATAAGCTCGATAACGACAAACGCGATATGTTAGTTCGCCGCCACCGATCAGGCGTTACGGCTCGGGAGATAGCCCGCGAGTTTGGTTACTCCGATTCAAAGATCAGTCGCATGCTGAATGGGCTCTATGCTTCGCTGATGAAGTGCATGCAACGTCAACTTGCATGGGAGGGATGATTTCATCCAGCCAGTTATGGATCCAACAAAAGACAACTCGCGACTACTGACACTTTGCGGAAAGCTACGTGATGAAACGATCACCGTAGATGAGTTCCAAGAGCTCGAACACATGCTGCTGGAACAGCCTGGGGCGTTAGAGTTCTACCGCCAGTTTTCCTATGTCTGCTCAGGCTTAGAGCAAGTATCGCAGTTGGAACAAGAGCAAGTCGAAGAGGACGTTTCCACAGCGATTTCAGGTCAATTGCCCCCGCTTCCGCAGAAAAGTCCAGAAGTAGTCTCCTCCCGCAAACCAATCCCTAACAACCAGAGTCATTCGCTGCGGCTGAGTGCCGCACTAGTAGCGCTGGCGGCCAGCATTTTGATCGTGGCGTTCGTCTTTCAGAAACCGAAGCAGGACACTCGACCTCAACTGGCAATGCTGGCCGAATCGCAGCAAGCGGTCTGGACGGGAGATCGCCCACTGAAGCTAGGCGACTCACTTGCCACTGGGAACTACTCTCTGGCTAGCGGAGCAGCGCGGCTCAAGTTTTCTAACAATGCAGAGATCATCGTCCAGGCCCCCAGCATCTTTTCCATCGAGGACGCCAAACGGGTCATCATGCAAAGTGGCTCAATGACCTTGTTTGCCCCAGAAACGGCACGCTCATTCCAGATCGATACTCCCTACGGATCCGTAATCGATCGCGGTACGCGGATCGGAGTATTTGCCGATGCAGAAGAGGGGCTAGAAGTACACGTGTTCGAGGGCAAAGCGGATGCAGTGCTACCGGATGCTGACGAAACCATTTCTCTTTCAGCTGGCGAGGCAGTGGTTTCTAAATCGGATCGTGAACCGGTGAAACGCATCCCAGCTAAACAAGAGTATTTTGTCCGATCCCTGGAAGACGTTCGCAACCTGCCGATTGTTTCAGGGGATGTTGAACTCCTGGTCTCGCCTCCCCGATCGGTACGCCGTGTTCGTAGTGATATCCTGGATCTCGGCCGAGCAAGCCTCTTTGAGGAGAAGACGGATGTCGTCCTTGATGAAGAGCTGCCAGTCCTTCTATCCCATCCCGGCAAAGCTGAGGATCTGCTAGGCAGCGACGGCCGCCTACTTCCTGGTACCAAGGCCGATAGCTTCATGTTGCACTTCGTTGTTCCATGGGATATTCGCCATGACAACGATTACCTGACGGCTACCGGCAGTATTACCTTCAATCGACCGGTATTGGGAGTGGTAGCCAACAATCCGGCTCGGTTGCGTGAATGGTTTGGCCATCCTTCGACCGACTACCCTGGCGATCGCTGGACCGGGCTGGAACAGCCCCCCACGACTCCTGAAGACCCAGGCGATTGGCTTGAGTTGAGCGAAGACCGCAAAACGCTTCACTTTCAATTGTCGATCCACGGTAAAGGAGAGATGCCAGATGCACCCGTCTCTGAGTTGGATGTTGTTGATCAGTTGAGGATTCTGGTCGAATCTCGCGAATAACAAGAAAAAGCGTGCAAGAAAGTGGCCTCGGAGGGAAGTAGGGATAGCCGAAGGTAATTCGGCGACATACCTAATAACCTTTTCCTCCGTCTCCAAAGGCCCCACCATGATCAGGGCTTTGCCCCTTTTGCTCTTTGCCGTAAGTATCGCTAGTGCCAGTACATGTGTGGCAGCCGAGCGTCCCAATGTACTATTCATTGCGATCGATGATCTCAAGCCAACGCTCGGGTGCTATGGTGATTCAATTGCCATCACGCCAGCAATTGACCAGCTTGCTTCCCAGGGAACTGTTTTTGCCAACAGCCATTGCCAGTGGCCCGTATGTGGTCCGAGCCGGGCGAGTTTGATGAGTTCCCTCCGCCCAGAATCCAACGGAGTGATGAACCTCAGCACGGACATTCGACAGAAGAACCGCGATCTCGTCACGCTGCCGCAGTACTTCAAACAGCATGGTTACACGACCGCTGGTGTTGGCAAGATCTACGATCCGCGTTGTGTCGATAACAAGCAGGCCCAGGATGCTCCTTCGTGGTCGGTCCCCTATACCAGGCTTCCCTATGCCAAGATTGAATTCGGCAAGGTTGACGATGCCTATCTTGCCCCTGATGTCGACGGCGCGGTTCTGACCGATGGTCATATCGCCAGGCTCGGCATCGAACTTCTACGAGACCTTCACGGTAAGAAGCAACCGTTTTTCATAGCGATTGGCTTTAAGAAACCGCATCTTCCGTTTGTGGCCCCGAAAAAGTATTGGGACATGTACGACCCCAGTCAGTTTCGCCTGGCAAAGCATCAAGGGGGAATCCAAAACGACGCCGAGTACTCCCTGCACGATAGCTCTGAAATACGCGGCTATCGAGGCATAGCCGACAAGGGACCACTTCCTGAACAGACTCAGCGCAAGGCAATTCACGGCTACTACGCGTGCACGTCCTATGTCGATAGTTTGGTCGGTGACTTACTCGCCGAGCTAAAGTCGCTCGGTCTCGACGACAACACGATTGTTGTTTTATGGGGAGACCATGGCTTTCACCTGGGCGATCACGGAATGTGGGGCAAGCACAGTACGCTTGAGAACGCTACACGCAGCCCACTAATCATTCGCCCCGTGGGAGGTAGCAAGGTCTCGCTGACGAATGCTCCAGTCGAGTTTACCGACATCTACCCTACGCTCTGCGAACTGGCCCAGTTGCCGAGCCCCTCGCACATCGAAGGAAGAAGCATCGGCCCGATTCTCAGCGGCCAGTCGGCCCACGTTCGCCAAGGCGCTCTGACCGTTTTCAAGAGTCGAGGCTCGATCGGCTATTCCTATCGAACCGAGCGGTATCGCTATACCGAATGGGTCAACAAACGCGGCAAGTCGGTTGCCTTCGAGCTATATGACTATCAGACCGACCCACTGGAAACTTCCAACCTGGCAGGCGACGCCAAGTATGCGACCATCCGCGCCGATCTTGCCGCCGCCCTCAGACGCGAAAGTCAGGGCTGCGAACGTCTGCTCATCCAATCGAAATAGACCTTCCCGACGCCCCGAGATATCTCCATGCGATCTTCAATACTGCTAGTTTGCTTCCTCTTCGTGCTGAGTGAATCCACGGAGGTTGTGCAAGGCGCTAATACGAAACGCCCCAATATCATTTTCATCATTGCCGACGATATGCATCGGCATATGTTCAATTGCCTACCGGAAGGAAAGGGCCGCAACCTGACGCCGAATCTTGACCGACTAGCATCGGAAGGGACGCTGCTGATGGGGCAGCACGTTGCATCGCCTGTATGTACACCTAGCCGCTATAGCTGTTTGACGGGGCTGTATGCCAGTCGTAGCCGCTGCGAACGCTTCATCCGAAATACACGTCGTGAGGGTCAGACCGTTGTTCAATGGAACGCGCATATTACTGATGAAGTGACACTACCTCAGCTATTGCATCAAGCAGGCTATGTGACTGGCTTTGTCGGTAAGAATCATGTTATTGAGGCGGATGTTGAAAAGGTCTCGTATAAGGCCGATCCAACTCAAGCAATTGTTGCTGCAAAACTACAAAAGCGTCAGACAGTTGTCGAAGCAGCAATTCACGGCGTTGGCTTCGATTACGTTGCCAGCGTCTACCACGAGAACCCCGATGGCAATGGCCCGCGAGAACTGGGTGTTCACAACTTAGACTGGACGACCGATGGTGCTCTCAAATTCATCGATGCCAATCATGAGAAGCCTTTTTTTCTGTACTATGCAACGACCACACCCCATGGCCCCGGGGAGAAAGATCGATCGTGGAATGCCGACCCAACAGCTACCCCAACGGGCTATCTTGAGCAGCCGCTCGATGTGCTTCCTCCGCGAGAAACCATCCCCCAGCGGCTAAAGGAAGCGGGCTTGCCGACAGACCCCCAACGCTGCAACCTGCTATGGATGGACGATTCCATCGGGGCGATCCTGGCGAAGCTTGAACAGAAGCAGATCGACGACAACACAATCATCCTCTTCTTCAACGACCACGGCCAGTCCGCCAAAGGGACTCTCTACCAAGGTGGTGTAACCAACCCCAGCGTCATTTGGCGGAAAGGTGGTTTTCCCTGCGGCGCGGTCAACCAGGCACTGCTGTCTAACATCGACTTTGCACCAACACTACTGGACATAGCAGACGTATCGTACAACGTCGACCAATTTGATGGCCGTAGTTTTCAACCAATCCTGAGTGGTCAAACTGAGACCATTCACGATTCTCTCTACTTCGAGATGGGCTACTCCCGAGCCGTTCTCAAAGACGGCTGGAAATACTTAGCCTTGCGGTATCCGAAGAGTGCAGAGTCGATGGCGATCTCCCAACGGCAGGAGATCCTCGACCAGTTCAACTCCAAGCAGAAACTGCGAGGAAGACCAATCCACAACACGGATCCTCAAAACCCTTTCAGTCACGTTTCCCTGATTCCCGGAGGCGGAGATGCAGAAGCGGTCTCTACCGGCAAACGACCTGGGTACTACGATCGAGATCAGTTGTATCAACTCGGCAGTGATCCCCAAGAGAACAACAATCTTGCGAACGATCCCAAACACACCGCCAAGTTGACAAAACTGAAACAGGAACTCCGGCAGTTTCTCAAAGAATTGCCGGGCAATTTCGCCGAATTGAAAACCAATGCCTCGTCAAACTAGAAAGTCCTTCATGATTGCTCCACTTTGCCGAGGCATTACCTGTTTTGTCCTTGTACTTGGATTCCTGAGCTATCCCTCACTTGGCCATTCAGCGGAGAAGCAGAGGCCTAATATCGTCCTATTCTTCCTCGACGACTTCGGCGCCCGCGACCTATCGTGTTACGGCAGTTCATTCTACGAGACTCCCAACATGGATCGGTTGGCTGCCGAGGGAATGCGGTTTACCAATGCGTATTCCGCCTACCCGCGTTGTGTGCCATCGCGACAAGGCTTGCTTTCCGGCAAGATTCCTGCACGGGTCGAGAACGATTCCAAAGACACGACACACGCCCTTCCCTTAGCCGAATTCACCTTTGGCGAAGCGTTGCAGGAGGCCGGCTATCAAACGTGCTACATCGGCAAGTGGCATCTTGGCAAAGAAGGAGGTGATCCGGGTGTCCAAGGTTTCGATACGGTGATTCACTCGGGTTCCGCAGGTGCCCCGCAGAGCTACTTCTACCCGTTCCCCATGGAACATGGCGAAGCAATCGTTAATCCAGTCGATGGGCAAGACGGAGACTATCTCACCGATCGCCTGACGGACAAAGCGGTTGAGTACATCGAAGACCGCGCAGGTAAGCCATTCCTACTGGTCATGGCACACTACGCGGTACATACGCCTTTCGAAGCCTCGGACAATCTCAAGCGAAAGTATCGGCAGAAGCTTCGCGAAGCAGGTCTGCCGCAAGGAGGTGGCAAGGACGATTCCGACTTCGTGCGGGATCGCCAAGGTCTTACCAAGACAGTACAGAACAACCCCATCTATGCTGCCATGATCGAAGCGGCGGACAATAGCCTGGGCCGAATTCAGAAAGCACTCGAAGACGCTGAAGTTGATAACAACACAATCATAATTCTGAATTCCGATCATGGAGGCCTATCGACTCGTGGACTGGAAAACGGTCGACCGGTGGCTACCTCCAACCTTCCTTATCGTCAAGGAAAGGGATCGATCTTCGATGGCGGAACACGTGTACCCATGATCGTCAAATGGTCAGGCCGCGTTACGCCTGGGACGACTTCCGCCGTGCAAGTAACAGGAACGGATCATTACCCGAGCATGCTACAAATGGCCGGGGCATCGCTTCGTCCTCAGCAGCATGTTGATGGCCAGAGTTACTTGCCAGCCTTGGACGGAGACTCCTATCAGCGGGCTCCCATGTTTTGGTACAAGTGGCAAGCTCGCCCGGACAGCACCGGCGACACGCGCGCCATTTCCTATATCGATGGAAATTACAAAGTCGTCCTGTGGCTTGATGAGGAACTCGTCGAACTATTCGACCTCCATCAAGATCCTGGGGAACGTTACAACCTTGCTGATGCCTATCCGGGAAAGACTGCGGCCTTATTGAAGGCCCTTCTGAAGACGGAAGAGAGCGTCGGAAACCTGAGAGAAAAAGGACGCAAGGCACTCGAGCGACGTCTGGAACGGAAGCAAAAGCCCTTCCCGAAATCAAAGTAGGATGTCCGATAGCTTCGAAACGACTTCCGTCTTCTTCGCCCATCGCTTGAGTTGTTCTGCCAACCTGATATCAGGATGGCAACCAAAATAAATTGAAAATATCTCGACGAATTCCTGCAATTTCGACAGTAGCTGGGGAAGTACTCGTATCAGGCACAGTTAATCGAGGCGCGTCATCAGCCTCTCATTATTCCTCATCAGGTATCGGTTCAATTATCGAAAGCGTTCCGTAGTCAAGCAGCCGCGTGATGCTGTTCTGCGATTCCTCTTCCAACGCTTAGCGAACCTTCCTGGTTACCTCGGAGACCCTAGTATGCACTCAAAGCGAGTTGGTTTTACCCTTGTCGAACTGTTGGTTGTCATCGCTATCATCGGCGTCTTGATCGCCTTGCTTTTGCCAGCTGTTCAGGCAGCGCGCGAAGCCGCACGACGTACCCAATGCACCAACCAGCTAAAACAGATTGGCCTTGGTCTGCACAACTATCACGATACCTTCCAAACGCTTCCGCCTGGCATGGTCAACAATCGCCGAACCGCCTGGGCCGCATTGATGCTACCTTACGTTGAACAGAATGCCCTTCATGAATCGCTCGGCATTACCCAAGGTGCCCAAATGCAGACCGATGGCAACAATCAGGTCGAGCAACAAATCGTCGTAGAAGTCTACCGTTGCCCGTCCGACACTGCCCCAGATATCAACACGTCGCGTGCCAATAAGGCGTCGGCAAACTACGTGGGAAATTTCGGTGCTGTCGAGACGGAACCCAATCCTGATGCCAGCAATCGGATGCAGGTCAAAGTGAACAGTGGTGATGGCAAGATTGACGGAGTTATTCCCCCTGGCATTTTTGGTATTAACAGCCGTACCAAGTTCCGCGACATCACCGACGGCATGTCCAACACGATCGGCGTCGGCGAACGGGCTTGGTCAATGAATAACGTCAACTACGATTGCCTAGCCGCTGTCTGGAGCAGTGCCTCGGGCAGCAAGTTCAACTCGGGCAACAACGCGTCGATGATGGCCTCGATCCTGGCCATCGGCGGCCCTGGCATCAACCAAACCGATGCAAACCATGGCTGTAAAGTCGGATTCGGAAGTCGACACCCAGGCGGATCTCAGTTCATGTTTATGGACGCCAGCATTCACTTTCTCAGCGAAACGATCGAATACAACAACAACCCGGCCGTAAACAGCACGCTTGAGTACTTGCTGAACAAGTCGGATGGCCAAGTGGTTGGTGATTACTGATCGTGAACAAGTATTTCCAACGCTCGAAGAAAAAAGACCGCATCACTAAGATGCGGTCTTTGCGTTGGTAATCAGGACCTATCGAGTCCATCAGCGAAGCAGCGGATGAAACCCGACAGGGCAAGGCAGTCATCGTTGTCTTGAGGGTGCCTCAGCTTGAACGCCGCCAACAGTTCGTCCCAGTGGCAGCACAACTGATCTATTTGTCGCGACGTATTTGGTCGATTGTTTCTTTAATCTTAGTAGCCGCTTCTTCCGTGTCTCCTAGTGGCTGTGCGGGCACGGTCTTCTCCCGGGTATAGCCGATGTGCTTCATCCAGCTGGCAGAACGGTGCTTTCGTAAATTGCTGACCTGCTTATAGAGTGGATCGGCCTGGATTGTTTCAAGTGATTGCTCAGGCACCGGGACATTCAGGGCAGTCAAAATCGTCTGGGCCATAAACAAGTGACCGTCGGGTCCGGGATGGACGCGATCCTTTGAAAACACCTCGGTTCGGGCATCGCGCGCCTTACGCATAGCCGAATGCAAGTCGATCACGTGAACCCCTGGTTCGTCGAGTTTCATTTCCCATGCGGCATATTCTGTCATGACCGAGTCGTAGTTGAATTCACCAGGCTTGGTAGTCGTATCATAGATGGGTGGCGTAACAAGGACTATCTGCTCAACACCTGCCGCCTGACACGCTTCGATAAGCTTCTTCACACCGTTCTGGAAAGCGGAGAAACGCTCGGAATCGAGCGGTTGATAGATCCCGTCGTTGATGCCATAGCAGGCAAAAACAACGTCAGGCTTCGCTTTCTCCAAGAGCCGCCCAAGACGTTCAAAAAGGCATGGTCGTGGAAACTTACCGCCTGCGTGATTGTCTTCACTAAGGCCAGAAAGTGTTTCGCTCGCCAGGCCAAGGCCATAAATATCGAAGTCTTGTTCTGGGTATAACTTTTCCAGGTAATAGTCCACGAATGTGATGTACCCGCCTGCCTGTGTGATGCTGTCTCCGAGAAACACCACGCGTTTACCAGCAATGTCTTTCGCTGTAATCGGCTGCTCGGCATAGGCACTCGCCGTGACGAATAACAACAAAACAGGGAGAATAGTCTTCATGTAATTCATATTTCGCCTCGTATTTGGTTGGTTCAGTTTGACTCAATTGTAAACTACAGCGCTGCGCAATTTCGACCGTTTGCACGGCTGCGGCAATATTCGTAAACTATTTCCAGCCTTCTATTTCAGCTGAATATCACCAAGTGTGCCTGGTCTGCCGCAGCCCATTCAGCGGCGCGGTAGTCGCGTTTCCATAGTTTCGACGCAAGTTCTACCGTGCAAACCACATCTCACTCGTTTAAGCGTCCCAAGGCAGATCTTTCAATCCTGGAATTGCTCGCATTGCAGTTCCCCAATGCCGACGCGGCCATTGCCGAGACCGCCCGCCTGGCGGCAGTGCAGACTTTGCCCAAGGGGGTCGTGCATGTGATCAGCGACATCCACGGCGAAGATAAGAAGCTGCAGCATGTCATCAATAATGCATCGGGGACGCTTCGTCCGCTGGTGGAAGACATGTTCGCGGACTCGATGACCCCAACCGAGTTGGAAGAGTTCCTCAAGTTGACTTTTTATCCGGCAGAAGTAACCACACGCGTCGGAGAAACGCTTACACAGCCAGAAGAAATTCGGGCTTATGCCCTGCAGATGCTCATGCCGCAGCTCGAGCTGCTTCGCTACCTTGTCTCGAATTTTAGCCTTCGATTGGCAACCAATCTCTTCCCTGCAGAATACCGAGAATTGCTGCTGGAGATGATGCACGCACCCTCGACGGAACGAGGCCCGGAGTTCATCGGAGCAATCCTTGATGAACTTGTACGGCGTGGTAAAGCTTTGCACTTGGTGCATCTGCTGGGGCGGTTGATTCGTAACCTGGCCGTGGACGAGCTGATTATTGCTGGGGACCTCTGGGACCGGGGACCACGTGGCGACCGCGTCATGGAATATCTCCGCCTGCAACCTAATGTCGAGTTCATTTGGGGCAATCATGATGTCCTCTGGCTGGCTGCCTCGCTCGGACATGAAGCCGCTATCTGTACGGTATTGCGAGTCTCGCTACGTTATCGACGCATTGGCCAGTTGGATGAAGGTTACAGCGTTCCCCTCACGCCGCTGGAACACCTGGCAAATACCGTCTACGCAGACGATCCTGCCGAGTTCTTCATGCCCAATGGGCAAGGAATGCGGCCCAAAGAAGTCGTCGCGAGAATGCAAAAAGCAGCGGCGATCATGCAATTCAAGCTCGAAGGTCAGATGATCGAGCGCAACCCTCACTGGGAACTGGGACATCGCAGGTTGATGCACCGTATCAATCACCAGGAGGGGACCATTGAAATCGACGGCGAGACATACGCCCTTCGCGACACCAACTTCCCGACAGTCGATCCGGACAATCCTTATCAACTGAGCGAAGAAGAGGCGGCCTGCCTTTCCCGTTTGAAGAATTCATTTCTGAACAGTCAAAAGCTGCGGGAACAGATGCGCTTCATGGTCGGTCATGGATCGATGTACTTAAAGCGAGATGAGTGCCTGATTTATCACGGCTGTGTACCGGTCGACGCAGATGGCAACTTTCTGCCGATCACGATCGACAAGAAATCGGTATCGGGAAGAGCGATGTTCGAGGAAATCGAAACGGTCGTCCGACGCGCTTTCGTGAATTCCGAACAGGCCGACCTCGATTTTCTGTGGTACCTATGGAGCGGTCCGCGATCTCCTCTGTTTGGCAAGGACCGAATCGCAACGCTGGAACGCGACTTCATCGCAGATAAGAAACCTCATCACGAATCGAAGAACACCTATTTCACATTGATCCACGAAGTGGACTTTTGCGACAAGGTACTCGAGGAATTTGGCATGCAGGCCGAAAGGGGTTTGATCGTCAATGGCCATGTTCCGGTTAAAGTCGAGGCCGGCGAATCACCGCTAAAACGCAGTGGCAAAGCGATTACAATCGACGGTGCTTTCTCCGAAGCGTACGGAGATTACGGCTACACGCTGGTGCTGGAGACCGATCGCATCGTCCTGGCACAACATTCTCACTTCGAATCGGTGGAAGCGGCCATCCGGGATGGGGTCGATATCATTCCTCAAGTTCAGAACATTCGCGTGTTTGATTCACCACGGCGCACCGGCGATACCGAACGCGGCCAACGAATCGGCTTCCGGATGGAAATGCTCGAGCGACTGATCGAAGCTTATCAAGAAAACCGGCTGCATGAGCGTCCCGTCATCACGAAGCCTTAAGTTTCGTTGCCTGGCAAACCGGTACTAAGCGAAGTATCGAACGAATAGCGACCGAAGCTCCGCGACATTAACTGGCTTCACAAGCACCTGATCGCACCCAGAAGAGAGGCATCTCTCGACATCTTCGCTGAGTGCAGCAGCCGTCAGGGCAATGACTGGCGTCGAGATCTTTTTCGACTTGAGGAGCCGGGTCGCTTCATATCCATCCATGCCCGGCATTTGCATGTCCATAATGATCAGGTCATATGTGGAGCCTTCAACCTGACGGGCCAACACCATGTCGCAAGCTTGCTTCCCATCCTCAGCAAAGTCTGGCTGAACCCCTAATCGGGCGAACACCTTCTGCAGTAAATACCGATTCGCCTCGACATCCTCTGCGATCAGAATCGAACGGTTATTCCAGGCATTACCATTCGTCTCTTCAATCGATTTCTGCTCAGGCTGACGATGTTCCTCTTCCTCCAGACACTCCGGCGTGTCAAGCTCCATGAGAAAGGTCGAGCCAGCGGAACTCGTCTTCTCAAGCCTCAGGAAGCCACCCATCTTCGTTGCCAGTTCTCGGCTAATGGAGAGGCCCAACCCGATCCCCATTCGCTTCTTTTCCAGGCTTGCTGGTCCTTGGTTAAAGGGAAAGAAGATTCGATTGACAACTTCCGGAGGAATACCGGGGCCAGTATCGGTCACACGAATGATCAAACGCTGCCGCGAGTAGTCGTATTCAGACTCGCAATTGATCCAACCCTGGTCGGTAAACTTGATGGCATTGCCGAGCAAATTGATCAATATCTGCCGCAAACGAACTGGGTCGACTCGAAGAAGTTGGGGACAGTTTCGTGGCAGCTCCCACCTAAGATCGAGCCCGCTACTTGTCGCGCGGTACTTCACAAGTTCGCATACCGCATCGATGAGCCGACTCACATCGGTCGGCACAGGCTCAACCTCGAGTGTGCCCGCTTCGACTTTCGCGATATCGAGAAGATCGTTAATCAATTCCAGTAGATGTTCACCACTACTGGCAATCATGCCCAACATCTTTTCCGCGTCATCCGCCTCTAGGTCATGCTGAAGGATTTCCGCGAAACCGATAATTGCGGTCAGGGGCGTCCGCAGTTCATGGCTCAATGAAGTAAGAAACTGGGACTTGGTGCGGTTCGCTTGATCGGCCAGCGTCATGGCCTGCTCTGCTTTGCGCTCACTTTCTACGACTTTCAGCAATAGCTTGTGACGCTCAATCGCATTGCGGGCAATCCGGGGAAGAATTTGCTCGGTAATCTGAGACTTTCCGAAAAAGTCCTGAACTCCACGTTTGAGAAAAGACGTGTCTAAAGCACTCGAATCAATGCTGCCAGTAACAAGCACGATCGGTACTGGAGGGATACTCGATTCGGCCAGGAGAAGCTCGACAAATCTTCGGGCATCCATGTCAGGCAGTCGATAGTCAAGGAAAACCAGATCGACTTCCGATTTGAGAGCTTCGATCTTTGCCAGCCCTTCGGCGCCGGTGGAAACCTCGGTAAACCGATAGCGACTATTCATGTCCTTGCGAAGCGCAGAAATGACAGCATCACGATCAACATCGGAATCGTCGATGATAAGAAAATGATACTTCAAAGCAGTCCTGGCCTAGCTAGTCAATTCCGAGGCGATTTGACGAACAGTTAACATGTATTGATCCGGGTCGGGAGACTTGGTGTAAAAGTCGGCTGCACCAAGCTTCAACGCCATCTCGCGATCCGCGGGACTTGAAGAAGTCGTCAGCACAACGACGCGGCGTAGACGTTCCGGCAACGTTTCGGCAAGTTGTGCGAGCAGTTCAAATCCCTTACAGCGAGTCAAATTAAGATCAAGTAAGATCAGTTGCGGAACGAGCTCTTCAATTATCCTCTTGCCTTCGGCGCAACACTTTGCCCGAACAATTTCCGCGTTGGGATGCACAAGACGTACGGCCATGGTTCCCACCTCGTAATCCAGATCGCTATCTTCGACGAAGCATATGATTGCTTGGGACATGACTATTCAACCTGTTCGAGAGTAAAAAATATGGTCGAACCTTGCCCTGGCTCGGATTCTATCCATATCTTGCCACCGTGACGGGTGACAATTTTCTGGCAGATTGTCAAACCGGCACCCGATCCACCACCAAATTCATCTGGCAAGTGAAGGCGGCGAAACACCTGAAAGACTTCTTCCACATTCTCCGAAGCAATTCCTATGCCGTTATCCCGCACGTAGAGAACGGCCTGATTCTCATGGTCAGCATCACGGCCTTGCCAAACACCTACTCTCAAATGCTTTAGGCTGTTTTGGTTGTACTTGATTCCATTGGCGATCAAGTTGGTAAATAGTTCGCGGACGCAGAGGTAGTCGGCCCAAAGGATCGCATTGCTTTCGATCGAGACCTCAATTCCACTGGGAGTCGGTCGACCAACAACCATTTCCAGAGCCTCGTGGACAACTTCTTTGAGGTCAACTCTCTCGAATTCAAGATTGCCCTGCCCTGCTCGAGAGAGCCTGAGCAACCCTTGAATCAATTCGTCCATCCGGGACGCAAGCTTCGACAATGTCGCCAATCGTCCCTCCGTCGCCTCATTCAGTTCGACGCCCAATTCGCGCCTCAAAAGAAAAGCCGTCTGCTTGATCCCACGCAATGGCTCACGTAGATCATGCGATGCGGCGTAGGCAAAGGAATCCAGGTCGGCATTGATGCTGGCAAGCTCGTCGTTCAAGCGAACTAGTTCGGCAGCACGAAGACTAAGAAGTTCGACCAAGCCACTACGAAGTTCTTCCGCCATTTCGCGGTCAACTAACGCCCATCGTTTCGATTGCCGATGAACGGTTGTCTTCCACTGCTCAAACGATTTCCGTGGTGAAAGTCGGATTCCATTCTCGGATTGAACCGTCGACTTTTCAGGATTACCGGCCCACGTCACTTCGCTGACATATTCATCGCGGAAGAACAGGAGCCAATTGGCCTCCGGGGCCGAAAGTGGTACGGCAAGGCATCCGCAAACTTTGCTCTCGTCCTCAACCAGATAGCCTGGAACGGAATCCGCAAGACAGTGCGTGTCCCAGATACCGACCGTTTCCTTTTGGGTTGATTCTGCATGCTGGACGATCGATTGAACCACCTCAGCACAAGGGGTTGAGCCAAGCAGTTGCACATTTCGCTCAGAAACGACGCCTAATCCATTGGAATCGACAACCTGCTGCAACTCGGGCCAAATGGTATCGATTGATCTCCACACATCGGTATTCTGCGTAATCAGGTCCAGCACGTTATGAAAGTTTCGTCGCCGGCGAACACGTTCGTGATTGATTTCCGACTGTTCTCGTGCTGAAAGGTAGTTCCCAATGACAAGCCCCATGATCTCGCATGCAGCGCGTTCTTCCAGGCGAAGCGGTTTTGCCGAGTAGTGATGACAGGCAATCAATCCCCACAGGCGATTATCGATAACAATGGAGATCGACATGGAAGCCTGAACCCCCATGTTCTGCAAATACTCGATATGTACCGGCGATACGGCCCGAAAACAGCTAAGACTTAAATCGAGCGGTTGCTCCGCATCGGCGTGACATCCAGGAAGAATCGGCACCGCACTTGCGTTCACATCACCAATCGAACGGACCGTATTGAGAATATAGAGCCGGCGTGCCTGCTCAGGAATATCGGTTGCCGGATAGTGCAGCCCGAGAAACGAACCTTTGCCTTCGACGACTGACTCGCCGATGACTTCACCATGATTGTCGTCAGCAAATCGGTAAAGCATGACTCGATCGAAGCCGCTAATATCCCGCATCTCATCGGCGATCACCTGGTAAAGTCGCTTCAGATCGGTACTCTGCTGCAATCGCTGGTTTGCCTTGGTGAGTTGCAGAGGCAAGCTCAGCTCTCCGAGCTTCTCCGTTGAGTCTTTCTCAGCTGCCGGCTGCTCAAGCTCGACGATGAGCCTTCCCTGATAAACATGGGCAGCTGCGGAGAACGGCAGCTCCGAGCCTGCTCCCAGTGCTCGAAGCTTGATGGGACGGACGACATTGCGTAAGCCGGTTGCCACGATTTGCAACAATTCACACGAGGCTTCGTCAAACAGTCCGTGAACCGTCGCCCCAATTTCCGGAATTGCCTTAAACCACTGATCCGCGTTCTGCGACACATGTCTTAGTGATAGGTCGCCTAGACCAAACGCCAGCAAGGCACCATGCGGCTGCACAGCACCGGCCAAGTGAATCGGTTCGCGGTCACAATTAGTTAAATCAACTTCGGACCTTTTCGTTGGTGATTCAGGATCTGTCATGCTCTGGAACTTAGTTGACCACCATAAATCTGGAACATTCTTCGGGCAGCACTGACGGCTGTTGCCACTTCATCCTCGGTAGTGAGAAAGCGATCTAACCAAAGCTTGGTTTCCTGCCAGCGACGTGCAGTACCTTTGCCGTAGGCACTGAGAAACTTCACCGGCGCATCGGCTGAAGAATCGAAATTGGTACAGGCCAGGTTGCAGAGGAATAGGCTCCCCATCGTCGATCCTTCCAACACGTACAGAATCCCGGCGGCGTCTGCTGGACCTTTCACCCAACGATATAGCTCATCTGCTGGAGGCTGGTCATCGCAGGACTCAATATGCGCCGCACCAATATACTTGGCTGTCAGTTCGCCCAGGTCCGATTGAGCCCATGCCGCCGTGCGGCGAGAAGCGACCCAACTTTCCAATACCCCGAAATACTCCTCGATGATTCGATCGGCCGGGGAAATGAAGTAGCAAATTTTGGTTAGGAACTGCTGGTAAGCCCTAAGATCACCGAGATTTGCCCGCCAATCGATCGACTCTTCGACTTGTCGATGGAGGTCGTCTGTCGCCGATTTAAGCGCAGAACTAGCGTCCGATTTGTTATTTTCGGTAAGCGGAGACATAGAAATGGGAGGTTTCGTTGGACCCGAGTAAGAAATAGAAATCGAGTATCGAAACGTGCCCTAAGCACGCCTACTTCGTACGGATCCGCTCAATCCATACAGATAAGCACAGCCGTAGAAGCAAATCCCCCGAGAAACCTCATCATAGCGCTAGATTGGCTTTCGTCAACCGGCTGAGACAACAATTCGCCAGCCGCGTTAGTTGCCGTGGCTGGCATCGAGACCAGAATGGGAGCGGTACAGGAAAGCGTCGGATGTGAGCAATGAGGTCAACATTGCTTTCATGCTCCCTCCGCTTTCCTTGTAGGCACGGTAGGCATCCTGCAGAACGGGCCGGTCGTTGAGCGTCTCGTTGCGCCCAATCCAAAACCGGAAGGCATGACGAACGAAGACCTGCTCGGCTCGCTCGCTTTCGGCGATCTTCTGGATCAGCTCGATGGCATTGGCAACCTCACCGTCCAGTTCAGGATCACCCGAATCGATGATCTCACCTGACGTGTCGACCGGCTTCTCCAGTTCGGTCTTTCGAAAGAGACCGGCATGGTTGTACATTTCAAAAGGTAAACCCAAGGGATCCATCTTCTGGTGGCAGGTCCAGCAGTATGACTCGCGCGTCACCCGCATCCTCTCACGCAGCGTGTGATGCGGTTCATCGGGCAGCATGGCATCAACCGTGATCGGCACATCGGGAATGCCGCCACCAAGCAGCCGTTCGTAGACCCATCGTCCACGACGGATCGCGTGATTGTCCATCGCGTCCGAATGAGACACAAGCCAAGTGGGATGTGTCAGGATGCCAAGTCGTTGCCCCTCTGGCACCGTGGCGAGAACGCGGTCTGGTTTCATTGACCCAGCACCAAAGCTACGCCGTCCGACACGGGCATAGATCTTGTCGCCTGACAGTTTCGCTTCGTCCACCTTGTGATTGATGTTCTTTCCCTTGTTGGCCAGCGACTTCGGTGGCTTTTTGCCAGGATTTTCTTTCTGCCAGGCTTCGAGTTCGGCATCGTGCCTCTGTCTTGCTTCGGCAATCGATTTGGCGGTTTCCTTCTGAGAACGCCTTTCCCCGAAGACGATGCTGTCGCTCCTGGTAGCAACAACCTTATCGGTGGTTAGCAACTGCTTCAGAACATCCTTGTCTTCCGCCAGAATCAATTCCACCAAGCGGTCCGTGCTCGCGGTCGCATCGAACATCGAGAAGTAATAGCCCTGTCCACCACCAACGCCAGTATCCGCAAGGGCCTTGGTGTCTTTGCAAATGTAACCGCCCAGATCGTAATCGAAGTAATCTCGGAAGAACTGCAAGATGCGTGGTTTCCGAATGCTGTCGTCAGCCAACATCCGCTCGACTTCACGCTTTACGTCAGCTTTAGTCCGCATCCGACCTTCGATGATTGCCTCACGCAATGCTTCATCAGGCGGGATATAGCGAAACGCGTGATTGACCGCTAAGCCTAGTTCCCAATCTTGGAGCATCACACGGCCGTCGCTGTCAGTCTTGCCGTTGGCTGCCAGTTCCGTCCGAAACAAGGCATCGCGATCGAGAAAGATCGACGACAGGCCCAGTATGGCTCCTTCTTCTTTGCCAAGCTTACCGATCGATTGTTGAACAATCGTTACGTAGGCGTCCGACTCCTGGGGTGCGGGGGGACGAAAAGTGAGTGCCTCGAAAAGATAGTCGACGGCCGCTCGAACTTTTTCTTCGTCTGCTCCCTCCTCCTTCATCAGGTCATACACCGGCGTTAGAGGACGCACAATCTTGGTGTTGTAAACGATCGACGTAGGCAGACCACGAAGGTCGCCCTGCATCTTGTCTCGAATCGAGTTTGGGTCATCGGTGATTTGATACGGCTCGGCAATGCTCAGCGGGCCGTAGGCCATATAGCGAATCACATCCTCGGCAATGTTGATGATCTGAGTCGCTTCGGCGCTATTCACCGTATGGAAGTGAGGATAGTTCTTCAGCCCGTGATCGCGCGACGAGGAAAGCACCGCCGGAACACTCTTCACGGCAGTGGCATAGGCGACCGTTCCTCCTTGCCACTTGATGATGCGATCGACGCCAAAGTAAAGCTTCAGTTCCCCACCATGATTGGTCGGAACGGCATCACCATGAGCTCGTAAACCAGGCTTGGAGGGATCGAACGCCGGCTCGCTGTTGATCAGCTCATTCAGCCGCGTGATGTGCTCTTGGGGAGTTACCCGCCAGATTCGTGCCGGTGACGAAGTTGGCTGAAGCTGAATATCATCGGGCAATGGCCCGAACAGCAGATCATGATCGACAAAGTTACCCTTGCCCGGATCGAGATGTGCCTGAAAACCGCCTTTGTCTTTCAGTGCCCGGGAAAGCTCCTGCACGATCCAGTCGGAAAGCTGAAGCCTTTCCACTACCTCCAGCTGAGGCATATCTTTCGGAGGCATCTGCTTCAAAGTGACTTGTGCCCATACCGAATTCCAAGCCTGTGCGTTTATGCCATCGACGGCGTCCAGGTCATGCAGCGAAAAATTGCCTTCGTTCGCTTCAGGATCTTTCTCACCGTGGCAGTCCCCACAGTACGTGGCCAGAAGCGGTTTTGCAAAGCTGCGAAAGTCCTTTTCAACGTGTTGACCAGGCGTGTATGCCTGAGCGTTTGCGACCGCAAGTAAGCCACACCAGAACAACCCGGCACAAGCGTATGCAAGCTTGCTCATACAAGCAGTTCCTTGAGTGGTCCGTTACCGTCGTCAAACTTCTTGGCCAGCTTTTCATCCATGTTGAAGCGATCGCACGTTACGCCTGCGGCTCGCAGCAGCGAAGTATAGAGGGCATTGATCGGACGGTTGCCGTCGATCTGGGTGAAGCGACCGGTCTTGAATGCGCCGTCGAAATTACCCAAGAGCATGACCGGCCAATTGGCACCTCGTGTATGCTGACTATCCGCATTATTGCTGGTGTAAACGATCAGCGTGTTGTCCATCATGGTGCCACTGCCTTCGGGCACGCTTTCCAGCGATTCGATAATCTTCACCAACATCCGGCTGTTGTACTGGCGGATCTTGATCCAGATTGGATTGTCAGGCTGCTTCATGTGCCCAAGGTTGTGTCCTTGCTGCTCTATTCCCAAGCCTTTCCAAGCTCCGAAGATTTCCCCTCGCCCCGATCCGATCGTCAGGGTGTTTGTGATCCCCGAGGTAAGCGCCGAGATTCCCAGGTCCAACAAGACATCGTGCCAATCGGTCTCGTGTTCCGGATTCGTGTATCGCTCGTCCACTTCCGGTGCGAACTTCTTCAAGTGGTCGGAGACAGTATCAAGACGTTCACGCAGACCATTGATGTCCTGGAATCCGTTCACGAATTGCTGATAACGCAGACCATCGGTTGCGGGGAGAGACTCTCCCTTGGCGGCCGCCAGGAGTTCTATCTGATTGAAAACGTTGGACCGCGCCTCGTGCTGCCGGCGAATGTCACCTGTCGAGATGCTGCCATACAACATCTGATAGAGGTGATTGGGGTTCGAGTGCATGAAGATCGGTTGACCGGCACCGCTGGCAGAAAGGGTCGCCAACGTCGGCTTCGTGGTCATGTTCTCGATCGAGTCCATACCGATACACAGATGCGGCAAAAGCGTCTGAGGTAGTGCCTTGCTCAACTCGTAGTCGATCGTCGAACCACTTGGCGGAACACCATCCCCACCACGATAGCCACCCAACGCGCCAAAGAACGCGCTATGCGACGGACTGGTATGGATGCCATGCAAACCATTGATAATGTGCAGGCGATCTTTGTACGGCTCCAGGGGGCTGATCGGTTCTGGCAATTCGGCTTGAGCCAAGGAACCGCTGTTATGAATCCCCTTGGGAATGCAGGTGGCCGGATCAAAGCCCTGATTCTGCATGAAGAAGATAATGCGTTTCGGCGTGGTGTTCTCCGGAGTCGATGCCAACAAACGCTGGGAAGTTAAGGGAAGTCCCAGGGCAGCACCGGCGCCGGATGCCACTGCCTGCAGCATGGTTCTACGGTTAAGCATGATCGATCCTTCCGCAAATCAAGGAGGTCAATTGCCTTTGCTATTTGCTTATAGCACGGCAAGAGAACGCTTGATCTCTTTCGTGGGGAGTTTCGCAATGGGAGATTCTGCGAAGCAAATAAGGAAATGGTGGGAACGTTTGCAAGATGTTGGTGGGTAGGGTTTACGTTTTTTAGTATATCGGCATGAATGGCCCAAGACTACGGAAATCGCCGGGAAGCATTCAATTTTTTGGACGAATCGTAGGCCTTTTCAATTCCACTTCACCCCTGAAAACCCGGTTTCAGCGAATCGTGACGGGGATTCTCAATTGTCGCTCTGGATTCTCGGCACTGCGTGTGTATTTTCCTTGCCCCATCATGAGTCGCAGCGTGTATTTACCGGGCGAACGCGGCAGAAGAAGATGTGCTTGCCGCTGGAAGGATTCTCCAGGAGCAACCTCAAAGGGGATCTCGATCGGCGGCATCGACTGAGTTGAACCTGACTCATCGGCCCAAGAATAAGCGAGATGGATGGCATTTTTACGTGTTCGCGGCCAAGATGTCTCGCCTTCATTGGTGACGGTTATGGGGATAGCCACATAGGACTGGGGGAAACGCATTCCCCCTAACACGAACTGGTAGGCACCTCGCTTTTCGGTGATCAGTCGCTTCAGCTCGTCCTGATCCAATTCAATGGAGCTGGCCAGGTCTGGAGCGCCTGGCGGATCCGGATCATCGGCACTGAATGGCTGCAAGATTTGATAGTCGGAAATTGGAACCAGTCGCACCTCTCCCAAAACTTCTCGCAGGCACTGCGTGTAGGTCAGTACCGCCCCAACCAGAATCACCATAAGCACTCGATTGAATCCCTTGGTAAGCCATGGCAAGGCAATCACCATGAACGCCAAGACGGTCCCCATGGCCTTCGAGTAGCCACTCAGGTCAATCCAAACGGTCTGGGACATCATCGAGAGGACGACGAAATACGGAAGCAGAATCAGTGACAAGGAAGAGATTTTGCGAATGTTCCACAGGACGAAGAATCCCAGAAGCATCATGGCAAAGTAAAAGGGACGCATCAAGAGGCTGGGGGAAGCGATCGCCGTTCGAAAGAACGCCACGAAGGGAAGGTCAAGAATCACCCCGCCTGCCGACTCGGAACCGGATTGCCCAAAAAAGGCACGCAGATAGATCTGCCAACCAATAAACACAGCACACGGAATCGCGACGAGGGCAAATTGCCAGAGGGACGTTCGATACGCCCAATAATTCCAGGCATTAGGCCTTCCGTCGAAAACGGTAGGGGGCACCCTGTCATCAGGCGCAACCATCAACCGGTTGGCCAGGCGTTCCCAACCTAGTCGGCGTAGAACCACAACGACCCAACCACCACTTTCCGAGGCCCCTTTCCAGGGAACGAGTCCGGCAACCGATGCAGCGGCAACCGTTCCAGCGATCGCGAAGTAAGGTTCTCGCGTCAAACACATCATGGAAGCGGCCGCGGCATACGTTAGGGTCATCCCACGAATGAGCGCCAGCATGGCCAAGATGAAAAACACATCGGCCAGCGGATCCGGCTGCCCGTGCAGCAGACAAATAGGAATACCCACATTCGCTGCCCACCCGAGACACCATAGCGGCGAGTATCGATTAGCCACTAGCCATGCGGCGAGCGTCCCCATGGCGATCCCGACAAATGGCAGCGAAGCAAAGAGAAACGTATGGGGCGAAACATAATCGCTTCCCATTAGTTCGCTCAGCAAGCGTGCCACGATTGGCAGACCGATCCGTTGATAGCGATACGGAGGTGCATCAATGTGGGTGTAAGCATCTGGGTGGGGAAGCAGGTAATTCGCTTGGAGGTAATAGAACTGCCCATCCCAGCCGATCTCTTGATTCGGATAGTACCCTTCTTCCATCAACCGCTCGGGAACACCGAAATGGTACCCAGGAAGAATCATCCCTCCCCAATCACCACAGTACTTGTTGTAGGCCGCGATGAAGAGGACCGCATAGGCAAGCAGCATGCCTATCAAGGCCGTCGCGAGAAACACGATCACGAGACGACGCGTCGAAACGGGCTCGAAATCGGGGTCTGGTGTTTCGGTCGAATCAGCAATCATCGCATCTCGCGTTCCCTGCGATGGTTCTACCGTGATAGCAGTGATATCAATCACCCCAAACCAATCGTTTCACGCCACTCTGGTTCTCGTCTCGAGTAATGAGCGTGACAGAATAACTTGGTCGCGGAATTCCACCAAGATGAATCAACAAAGCGGGCAGGCCTGGAAGAATAGAAAAACAATGAAACCCGCGAATTCCTCGGCGAAATTGCCCCATAGGTTGCGGTTCTCCGTGAAGGCCGCGGCCTGATCTAAGCCTGTTTCCTGTTGCACCAGGAAGCGTCATTTGATATCTACTCTCCACCCTCCCGCGCTACATAAAGCCTGTTGAGGCAGCCATTTTCCGAGACAAATGGCTTTGACCAGATCGTATTCTTCGATCGCTCGAGCAAGTTGGCCATGGAATCCCCAAACAACGTTCTGCAGTGGCTTCGTCGCCAAACCATTCTTTCGCACTGGTATCGCTTTCGATATCTGATCGGATTCATCCTGATCGGGATGGCATCGATCTGCCTTGAATTGGCCGTGATGAACACAATCATGCCTGAGAGCTGGCCACGCCTTGGCCGGGCATCGGCAGCGCTCGTTTTCGGCATCGTTTTTGGCTACATCCTCAATGCGAAGCTTAACTTTCAAGTCGCACCCAAGTACTTGCTGAGCACCTTTACCAAATACTCGGTCGTGTCCGTGTCATCATTTGCGCTGAACATGACCGTAATCTCGTATGTCGAGGTCTCGACAGACTCACTTTATTGGGTTCTCCGTCTGGGCACGGCGGCCGCTCTATTCTCTTTTGCTTACACGCTGCACCGCTATTTCACCTTCGATCAAGCTCGTAACCTGGGGGTCGCCGTCTACGCCGCGTCAGATGAAGACGTAGGGGCCATTTTCGATTCGGTCGGTGACAGCTGCGATCATATCCACGTAGATTTGGTCGATGAGACCATGGGGGATAACCCCGCACCCGTCAACGTTTTCAAGCTTCAGGAAGCTCGCAAGTATTGGCCCCATCGGCAGGTTGCTCTGCACTTGATGACGCGACAGCCTTCGCGATGGCTGGATCGTGTCTGGAATGATGTCGATTGGGTCCTTTTCCATCTGGAAATTGAAGAAGACCTGAACAAGCTAATCTTTCAGTGTCGCCAGCACGGGAAGAAAGTCGGGGTCGTTTGGCGAGTCGGCAACGACCCTGCCGATTTATTGCCCTTCTTAAATCACGTCGATTTCATTATGGTTTTGGGAATTGCCAAACCAGGTCAATCGGGTCAAGAGATCTGCAAGGAAGCGATCGACCTTGTTGCCGCTTTGAACTCCATGCGTTCAAAGTACAACTTTGAGCTAATGTTCGATGGCGGAGTGAACTCTTCGACCATCTCCCAAATCGAAGCCAAATATGTCGTCTCCGCTTCTGCAATTCTGCGTGCGGAGAACCCGATTTTAGCAGTCGACGAAATCCGACGGCGCGTTCAATACCCCAACAAAGCGGCAGCTTAACGCAACGGAAAGATCGGCTTTTGAGCCTCATCCCGATTCATCGCAAAGGATTGCCAATATGAATCTTACAGAACTTCGGGAAGCCGTTTGTTACGCCAACAAGATGCTCCCTCAGACCGGTCTTGTGACGATGCACTCGGGCAATGCTAGCGGTCTGGATCGTGAATCGGGCCATTTGGTGATCAAGCCATCCGGTGTCGACTACGACACGCTAAAACCAGAGATGCTGGTCGAAGTGGACCTGGAAAGTGGCGAAGTGGTCTCCGGCGACCTTCGTCCGAGCGTCGACCTGCCTCACCACCTGGCGCTTTACCGCAACATGCCAGAGGTCAACGGCATCATTCATACGCATAGCAACTATGCCAGTTCGTTTGCCGCCGTTCATTCCAGCATCCCCCTTTGCCTGACGGCGATCGCAGATGAATTTGGCGGCGAGATCCCGTGTGCACCGTTTGCAGACTGCGATGACCACTCCATCGGAAACTGCATCCTCAAGCATCGTGGTAAAGCACCGGCAATCCTCCTGGCCAATCACGGCGTTTTTGCCTGGGGTCCCAGCCCGAAAGCCGCTCTCAAAGCGGCAGTCATGACCGAAGACGTCGCCAAGACGGTCTTTCTGGCCAAGCAATTGGGCGAAGTGAAGATCCTCTCCTTCGAGGCTGCCGCGAAGTACCACGATCGTTATCAGAATCGCTACGGGCAAAAGAAGGCCGCCTAAGAGATGACCTCGTTTGTCACCGATTTCATCTCGGTTGATCCATCGCCAGAATTCAGCCGAACGATTAACGCATACAAACAGACAGTGCGTGAGCTTGTAGGAAACCAGGTTTTCCTGAACGAGCCGCCTCACATGACGGCCTACCTGGCTCGATTTGCGGAGGGAACCGATCTTTCCCCCTACGTGGTCAACCTGGCCAAATCGATTTCGGCTCCCACGCTTCGGACAACCGGCTGGCATGTGTTCGATGCCGATCCCATGACAGGCAACCGAACCTTGGTCGTCAACTTCGACGAACCTTCGCAAAGCCTGTTGCGATCGATCCAAAAACAGATCGGATCAGCGCTGCAGGGACGCTACGACAAGTCCGCTACAAAACAGCGTTACGCCGAGGCTTGGGACCACTTCGCACCCGAGCAGCGCGAGGCCGTCGAATCCGTTGGCTTTCCCTTTTGGGGCTCAGGCTGGCATCCTCATTTCACGATTGCCTCGATCCGTCCATCGGACTGGCCGGCTGTCGCCGACAAGTTGCTCCCGACTCCACCATCCGGGGACATTGCCTGTCCAAGCTTGACACAATATCGCGTCATTGATGGTGAATCACATCCCATCTTCTCGTTTGACCTTCGGTGAAATGCATGCCTGAAAACCAAGTGGCCAAACAGCACCCTTCCGATCACGATGCTACGTTCGATCTCAATTCGCTTCCTCCCATGAAGCGCGAGATTGTCCATGCGTTGCATTCGGTTGCGGACTCCATTCCCTGGGTACTTTCGGCCACACTGACCGGCAGCTTTCTTAACAGCGACGATCTCTCAGGCGTGAGTGACATCGACTACATCGTCATCGTCGACCAGCTTCAGCGGGAACGTTTTGATAGCCTGCAAGCCGCTTTTCAACAGCAGCTCGAGCCTGTCGTTCAAGCCCACGGCTGGAAGCTTCGCATCAACCCAACGCTCGGTCCGCTGAAGTTCAACGACGAGCAAACGGCCGTTTTGCACTTGATGCTGTATTCGCGAGAAGCCCACGTCAAGCATGTGATCGAAAGCCCCTTTACCTGCTTCGACTGGCAGCTTTCGCCGGTAAATCACCGTGCGTCGATGGCCGACATCTATCCGGCGTTTGCACTTCAACCAAGACACTTTGTTAGTGCCCGGCGAAGTATTACCGACTACCTCAACGACTATCGAGCACGCGTCGTTTCGTATCGAGAACTTATCTGCAATGACGTCTCGTATGAAGAACGGAAGCAACTCAAGCCGATGACGGTCCGCGATCAACACGAGTTCGCGTATCACATCATCCGCTTCCTCATGAAGAACGTCGTCAAGCTACTCACGCGATCAAATCGAGATTTGCCAAGCGAAGAATTGCAGACGGCTTTCTTTCGCTACTTCCCCGCCGAAGAGTCTTCCATCCGAGCATTCTTTGGGGAACTCTCTGCCTGCAAACACAGTCAACAATTCGATCCTCCGGTAGACAACTTAGACGAACGCCTAGAGTCGTTTGCCGCGATCTTCGAAGAACAATTCCGTTCGATCTTTCACGCCGAAGCAACGCGTCATGTCGTCTTCCGCCATGCTCCGACACCGCAAAACTATGCCGAGGATGGTTCGGTTCGATTCCTGGGAAGAAGCAATCCTGAGATTCTGCCGCTAGAAGCCGCGGCCTTGAGTGATCTGAACGCGGCCGTCGCTTCCCTGACAAGCCCGCGATACTATTCATCTCCCCAAACGCGATGCCGGCAATCATTGGCATCGATGGATCCAGGGGTCGAAGTTGAAACGGACGATCGGCTCCAGGAAATCAACTACGGGGCCTGCGAAGGCATGACGGTTCAAGCCGCCCGGAATTCGCACCCGGCTTTGTTTCAGGCCTGGCAACAAGGCCAGGACCCCCGTTTTCCTGGCGGGGAATGCACCGAGGACGTTCTACAACGATCGCTCGAGGCAATGACCGATGTCTGGGACAACAGCCAAACCGATACCGTGACCTGCACGCACAATGTGGTCTTACGCTGCCTGGTGGGCAATGCATTGGGTGTTCCGCGCTCGCAGTGGTATCGACTCAAGATTCCTCACCTGGCCCCGATCACGTTCATCCGTACACCCGAGCATGGCGTCTACCTCGATTTGTCACCTGAGGTCGAGCGTCAGATCTTCCAATCCTTTTCGGACTCCATGAGATAGGCATGAATATTATCGTTCCCATGGCAGGTGCCGGATCCCGGTTTTCTTCCGCAGGCTACACGCTACCCAAGCCACTCATTTCCGTGGATGGCCTTCCCATGGTCGTTCGCGCGATTGGTGACTTGCCGTCTGCAGAACGCATCATCTTTCTCGTTCATCGCGACCACGTGGCCGAGCACCAGATCGACCAGGTGCTGCGAAGTCACTTCTCCGATTGCGAGATCGTTGTGGTCCCCGGCCTGACTGAGGGACAGGCATGTACCGTGCGACTGGCTGCCGAAGCCTTCGCGGATGATACGGACGTTCTCGTGGCGGCATGTGACAACACCCACGTGTACGACGAGAATGATTTCCTCGAAAAGACAACGTCTCAACAGTGGGATGGCCTGATTTGGACCTACCGCGGTGACAATCGCGTCTTGCCCAAACCGACAAGCTATGGCTGGGTGGCAACCGACGAAGACAATCAATTTGTCAGCCACGTGTCCTGCAAGAAGCCGATCTCGGAAGATCTACTGAACGATCACGTCGTGAGCGGTTTCTTTTGGTTTCGTTCTGCCTACCAACTGTTCGATGCCATCGACGCCTTGGTGGCTTCGGATCAGCGGATCAACAACGAGTTCTACCTGGATGTCGTCCCGAATGGGATGATCGCCAGCGGCAGTCGTTTTGGCACCTTTGAAGTTGAAAAATACATCGGCTGGGGCACTCCGGAAGAGTTGCGGGACTACCAGCGATGGGAGAAATACTTTGCCCAGCAACAGCAACGAAAGCTCGTCGCCTAAGGTATCGCGACAGATCCTTCGCTTTCTCGTCATCGGCGGAAGTTCGGTCGCGATCGATGGCATCTGCTACGCGTTGATCACCACGCTGTCAGGCATTTCCCCAGACATCGCTAAGGGGATCTCGTACGTATGTGGGATGCTGTTTGGCTTCTGGGGAAACAAACTCTGGACCTTCGAGTCGACCAAACGATCGGTTAGCGAACCTATTGTCTACGTCGTCATTTATGCTTGCACCCTCGGCTTGAACGTGGGAATCAATCGCGGCGTCCTTCTATTGGCAGGAGACGAATTCCGCTTGCTCGGTTTCTTCCTGGCAACCGGAACGACCACTGTCGCCAACTTTGTGGGTATGAAGTTCCTCGCGTTTCGCCAACAGGTTCCCGCGAATTCCGACTTGGCGGCCTCGCCTGGCGAACCACCGGAAGTCGCGATTCCCACATCTGACCGCAGGGCAGCCTAACCGAGGACTTCCATGCTATATATTGCTCATCGCATCAATACACGCGACCAGTTGGCGGACGTTCCGACCGAGTACGGCGTCGAGCTCGATTTGCGAGATCATGGTGACGATCTCATTCTTCAACACGATCCCTTCACAGGCGGCGAACGATTTGAAGATTACCTGGCCGAGTATCGCCACGGGCTCATGATCTTGAACATCAAGAGCGAACGAATTGAACATCGCGTCCTGGAAATGATCCAAGGGACCGTCGACGACTATTTCTTCCTCGATAGCTCCTACCCCATGATTCGCACTCTTTGCCGACAAGGCGAGAGTAAGATCGCCGTTCGCTTCTCCGAGTACGAACCCATCGAGTCGGCACTGGCCTTGGCAGGCGATGTCCAGTGGGCCTGGATCGACTGCTTCACCAAGATGCCGTTGACGGACGAAACATACGATCAACTCAAAGCTCACTTTAAGTTGTGCATTGTTTCACCAGAGCTTCAAGGAAGAAGTGTCGAAACGATCGCCGACTATGCCGCGTCTCTCTCTCCCTATCCGGTCGATGCGATTTGCACCAAGCGTCCCGATCTGTGGCAAGCGGCCTTATCATCCTAGCAGCACCGCTGACCTTGACCCTTTGGCACCTTTTGGCCTATACCTTTTGGCGAAATCGTGTCGCAGAACCGTTCAGCTAGCACCGCCCTTCCCCAAGGAAGAATCCGTTGAATACCACACTTTCCATCGTCGTCCCTTGTTACAACGAATCGAAAAACCTGGACCGACTGGTCTCGGCATTTCGGGACGCGATCGGTGACCGAAAAGATATCGAGCTCGTGCTGGTCGATAACGGGTCGAAAGACGACACACCGGAAGTCATGGCTCAACTGCTGGCTCATCCCGAGAACGCATTTGCCCGAGCGGTTCAGATCGACGTCAATCAAGGCTATGGCTATGGCATTCTGTTCGGTCTCCGCAAAAGCCACGGCGAATACCTGGCTTGGACGCATGCCGACCTGCAAACTCCGCCTGAGGACGTGATTCGGGCTTTAGACTGCCTCATGCAGATGCCCAATCCCAAGAACTCGCTGGTCCGCGGCAATCGTAAGGGTCGCCCGTTTTTCGATCAGTTCTTTACCTCCGCGATGGGCTGGGTTGCTTCGGCAGCGCTGAGCGGTTCCTACTTCGACGTCAACGCCCAGCCCAAGGTGTTCCATCATTCATTGATGCAACACATGGACGAAGCTCCCTACGACTTCACCCTTGACCTCTACATACTGTACGTGGCAAGCGAACTGAAGATGGACATTGAACTGGTGGATGTCCGATTCGATTTGCGTACCGAAGGCGAATCCAAGGGAGGCGGAACGCTACTTGGCAAGTATCGCCTTTGCAAACGAACCTTTGGTCAGATCTGGAAACTGCGTAAGGCGCTCAAACAGTCGCAACGCACGTTTACATCCAAGCAGGATGAAGCTCCTGCAAAGCAACGCTCTGCCGCGTAGGCTATCGAGTTATAGCAAGCTAGATTTAGCGATAGGAAATCGGGATATCGACGTAGTAGTCACCCTTTTCGTCGAACGTGAATTGTGACAACTGACGTAGCGTGATCCTCAAGGTGAAATCACCTGGCTGACGCGGTAGCAAGATCGGCACCTCGCGGGTAAACGACTCGCCGGGAGCCACTTTGTGCGGCACATCGGTTGCAGGCTTCCAGTTTGGAAGCTCATTCTCTCGATACCAACCAGGCACGATTTGAATCGCGTTCTGCCGCGAGTGCTCCCACGTCTCGGTACCTTCGTTGGTCACCGTCACTGGTACCACAAAATATGTCTGGGGGAAGCGTTTTCCACCCAACTGAAAGCGGTAGACACGATTCATTTCGGATGCCCGCTTCACCAGTTCTTCCTGATCGATTTCGATGGAACACTGGGGATCTTGCAAGACCGGTTGCTCCTGAACGATATCGAGCTGAACGTTCTGAAAATCGGGAATACGAACAAGATCGACCGGCCCGTAGACCCGCTTGTAGCACTGGGTGTACGTCAATGCAGCACCGATCAAAAGTATCCCGACCGCATAGTACATTCGTCTTCCCAGCAGAGGAAAACAAATCACCACGGCGGCCAACACCGTCCCCATGGCTTTGGAGTAACCACTGATGTCGATCCAGACGACCTCCGACATCAGCGATAAGATCAAGAAGTAGGGCAAGAGAATCAGCGACAGTGACAACTTGCGACGCACACACCACAGGACGACAAATCCCATGATCAGAACAACATAGTAAAACGGTCTGATCACATAGTCGGGCGCACGCATCGAAGACTTGAAGAAGGCATAGAACGGGTAGTCAAGCATGACCCCGCCCGACCCTTCCGATCCCGTCTGACCGAATACCGACCGCAAGTACATTTGCCAGGCAATGAAGACCGCACAAGGAATCAACAAGACGACCAGTTGCCATATCGGCGTCCGGTAGGCCCAAAAATTCCAAGCACTCGGTTTTCCACTCAGGATCGTCGACGGCAGCTCCGCTTCAGGCGTGACCATCAGCATGTCGGCCAAACGCTGCAGCCCGATCGCTCGCAAGATCGCAACCACCCAGCCTCCCGTGTCGGGATTCCCTTTCCAAGGCACCATTCCGGCAAGCGACGCGGCGAATATTGTCCCTGCGATCAGAAAATAGGGCTCACGGGTCAGACACATCAACGTGGCCGCTGCCGCATAGGCAAGCGGCATCCCTCGAATCATCGCCAGTATCGCGAGAATGAATAGGGCATCGGCCAGAGGGTCTGGCTGACCGTGCAAGAGGCAAATCGGTATCCCCACGTTTGCAGCCCAACCAAGGCACCACAGCGGAGAATAGCGATGTGCAAATAGCCAAGCCGCAAGAGCCCCCATTCCCAGCCCAACAAACGGCAAAGACGCAAACAGATAAGTATGGGGAGAAACATAGTCGCTGCCAGTCACCCAGCTGAACGCAGCCGCCACCAAGGGCAACCCAATTCGCTGGTAACGATACGGCGGAGCATCGATGTGTTCGTACGCGTCGGGATGGGGATCTAAGTAGTTTGCCTGGAGGTAATAAAACTGACCGTCCCAGCCAATTTCATGAACTGGGTAAACTCCCTTATCAACAAGCCGCTGGGGCACACCGAAGCGGTAACCGGGGAGAAGCATGCCATTCCACTCGTTGCAGTACCGACTATAGGCGGCAATGCAAAGCACGAGATACGCAATCGCGGTTCCCAATAGCGCCGTAATCACAAATACAGCAAGAATGCTACGAGAAGAAACTTGGCCTGCCTGACTTGAGGAATCCGAATCCATTCGAGACTTACCCGGCTTTACAAAACAATCATGAAGGTCCGATTCGTCTTCTCTGGCGTCATAACGAACCGTTGAGACGAGAAAACCGAACGGCGAAAGTAAGCAAGGCTTTGAATTGGAAAGATTGCGCCAGGCTTTCCCGATGCCATTGAAATCTCTTACCTGCTGGGCGAAGCAGCCGGCACGTTCCCCCTAGAATACATAGACTACCCGAGCCTAACGGATAATCAAAGATCGATATGCTTATCAAGACTTCTTGTGGGATCGCTTACCGTAACCATTTTTTCGGGGAACAACGAGAATTCTCGATCAAGATTGGCTCCCTAGCCTCGTGTAATCTGACAATCATCACGTTATAAAAGGGAGCATCTTTCAACAAGGATTGAAGCAACCAAACGGCCCCTGTGTTCCTTGGCTCGTTAAGAGTCATCGCGTGCGATTCACCGGACCAGCAACAGGATGTAGATAATGAAGCGGAACGTGCTTCGCGTGACGATTACTTTGGCACTTACCCTTTTTATTGCCATCGGTTGTGGCCGTCGGCGGCAAATGCCAAAAGTTGAACCGCCGGATGTAACCGTAGCCCCGGCCATCAAGCGTCAGGTGGTCGACTTCAGCGAGTACACAGGCCATATCGAGGCCGTTTCTTCGGTCGACGTTTACGCCAAAGTCTCCGGCTACCTCCAGAAAGTCGCTTTTGAAGACGGTGCGGTCGTCAAAGAGGGGGATCTTCTCTTCGAGATCGACAAACGAACCTATCAGGCCGAATACGATCAGGCGGTTTCCCAGAAAAAGCTTTATGTCGCCAAGAATGAGTTGGCTCAAGCGACCTTGGCACGCAATAAGAAGCTGGTCGGAAGTGGTGCGGTCAGCCAAGAACTTTTCGATGAAAGCGTCGCGGCGGCGAATGAGGCGGCCGCTCAGGTTGACGCCGCAGATTCAGAAATTGCCGCCCGAAAAGTCGACCTTGAGTATTGCACGATCGATGCCGCCATCAGTGGACGGATTGATCGAACGTACGTCACCGATGGAAATCTGATTCAAAGTGGCGTCGGAGCGCCGACACTGCTCACCACCATTGTTTCGGTCGACCCGATCTACGCCTACTTCGACGTCGATGAGCTCGCTTTGTTGAGCTATATCCAGCGGCATGATTCCGAGTCCAGCCTGAAAAAGGATGGCTCGCTCCGAGATCTGAAGATCCCGGTTCAAATCTATCTTGCCGATGACTCCGAGTACCCCCATCTGGGCACGATTGATTTCGGCTCGAACCAGGTCAACGCTGGCTCTGGTACCCTGACGGTTCGTGCCGTGATTCCGAATCCGGAGGCAGTACTTCGTCCGGGGCTTTTTGTTCGCGTGAAGGTTGCCGCCAAAGCCCCTTACGATGCCGTGCTCGTTCCCGAGAGCGCTATCGGTGCCGACCAAAGTGATCGGTATGTCTACATCCTTGATGAAGAGGGCAACGCCGAGCGTCGCAGTGTTCAGCTGGGCACCAAGCAAGGCTCTCTACGCGTCATTAAAGAAGGTCTTGCTGAAGGCGAGAAAGTCATTGTGAATGGGCTGCTGCTTGTGCGACCGGGCAAACCGGTCAAACCGCAGGACACGACCATGCCGGAACCTCCTCCGATCGATGACACCATCCTTCGCTCTGCCAGCGGCAACAAGGACCCAATGTCGAATCCGGCTCCGCAGCAACCCTCAAATCCGTCGAACCAGCCCCCTGCTCCAATGCCTGGTGGTTCCTAATCGCAAGTGCAACCTCGTTCGTTTGATCGCTCAACAACACCGACGAAAGATAGCAACGTGCTGGCTCGCTTTTTTATCGACCGCCCCATCTTTGCCTGGGTCATCTCTATCATCATCGTTTTGGCGGGTACGATTTGTGTCTGGATCTTGCCCATCGCTCAATATCCGGAAATCGCCCCTCCCACGGTTTCGGTTACTTGCCAATACCCCGGAGCAAGTGCGGATGTTGTCGCCGAGACGGTCGCCGCTCCGATCGAGCAACAGGTCGTCGGGGTCGAGGACCGCCTGTACATGTCCTCGCAGTCAGCGAGCGACGGAAGCTACACGCTCACCGTTACCTTCGCGCTGGGAACCGACCTGGATATGGCCCAGGTTCTGGTGCAAAACCGCGTCGCCCAGGCTACCCCGCTTTTGCCCGATGTGGTCAAAGCAACCGGCGTAACGACCAAGAAGAAGTCTCCCAATATCTTGCTCGCCGTGAACCTCTTTTCGGAAGACGATCCCGAAACCGGTAAGCCGATTCTCGATAACCTTTACCTGAGCAATTACGCCACGATTCAGATTCGCGATCAGCTTGCCAGCCTCGAGGGAGTGGGCGATGTGGGCATCCTTGGCCAGCAAGATTACAGCATGCGGGTCTGGTTGAATCCCAATGCTCTTGCATCGCGCAGCATGTCAGCCGGTGACGTTGTCGCCTCCTTGAAGGAGCAGAACGTCCAGGTTGCTGCGGGTCAGATCGGACAACCACCAGTCCCTCCAGGGCAAGAGATGCAACTGACGATGACAACCCTCGGGCGGCTGAAAACGCCTGAGCAATTTGAAGACATCGTCGTCAAAACGGGAAGCGATGGTCAAATCACACGGATTCGTGATATCGGCCACGTTGAACTCGGGGCCAAGAACTTGAATACGCTCTGCCGGTTCGACCAAAAGGCTTCGGCTGGGATCGGCATCTTCCAACTGCCTGGCTCCAACGCGCTCGATGTCGGCGATCGAGTGAAACAGAAGATGGAAGAGCTCAAGGAAAAGTTCCCGCCCGGCCTCAAGTACGAGATTGGCTACGATACGACACCATTCATCAAAGAGTCTGTGGAAGAGGTTTTCAAAACACTGCGCGATGCCATCATTCTCGTGGCCATCGTTGTGCTCTTCTTCCTCCAGGACTGGAAAGCCGTGATGTTGCCGCTGATCGACGTCGGCGTTTCGCTCGTCGGTACGTTCGCGATCCTGGCCATCATGGGCTTTACGCTTAACAACCTGACGCTGTTTGGACTCGTCCTTGCCATTGGGATTGTGGTGGACGATGCCATCGTCGTGCTCGAGAACATCGAGCGCTGGATCGGGATGGGCTACAAGGTCCGTGACGCAACGATTCATGCCATGGAAGAAATCACCGGCCCCATCGTGGCGATCACGCTCGTGCTTAGTAGCGTGTTTTTCCCTAGTGCGTTTCTAGGAGGCGTTACCGGACAGTTCTTCCGTCAGTTTGCTTTGACGATTGCCGCGGCCATGTTGATTTCGGCCATGAACGCCATGACGATGACACCGGCCCGAGCAACGTCGATCTTCCGCGATCCGAAGCCGGGCGAAGACCATACGCAACATCGCGAAGCGCTGCCTTGGTGGGGAATTGCCGCGCTGGGCGGTGTCCTCTTCGTCTGGCTGGGAAGCATTTTCCTCGGCGGTTCGAGCGCGCATGGCGAAGAAGGAATGGCCCTTTGGATGCAAGCCGCGCTGTTCGTCCCAGGCGTCGTCGTTGGCTACATGCTATCTCATACGGTCAACCTTGCCTTGGCCGCCGTGTTTGGCGTGTTCAATCGATTCTTTGATTGGGTGACCAACTTCTACGGCCGGGCAATCGCTTCTCTTCTTCGCATTAGTGTTGTGGCAGTGATTGTCTATGTTGGCCTAATCGGACTCACCGGCTATGGCTTCAACGCAGTGCCAGCAGGCTTCATTCCTACCCAGGATCAAGGCTACCTGGTTTTCGACGTACAGCTTCCCGACTCTGCTTCGCGGGAACGAACCGATGCCGTTATGACTCAGGTAGAAAAGATCGCCATGGAGACGCCTGGCATCGCCCACGTTGTCGACGTTTCGGGTCAATCCTTCGTGCAGAACGCGGTTAGTTCCAATCTCGGCGGTGGCTTCTTCTCCCTGGCTCCTTTCTCCGAAAGAACGAGCAAGGAAACCACGTCGGAATACATCGCCATGGAGCTTCGCAAGAAGTTCAGCAAGATCCAAGAGGCCCGCGTTTCGGTGTTCGAGGCCCCTCCCATTAACGGCCTGGGGAATGCTGGCGGCTTTAAGCTGATGGTCGAAGACCGAGGGGACAATGGCTATGCCGTGCTGCAGGCCCAAGCAGATCGTCTGGCCAATTTGGCCTTAGAGCAGCCCGGCATCGTGGTCGCATTCAGTACCTTCCGTGCCAATACGCCGCAATTGTTCGTCGATATTGACCGCGAGAAGTGCAAGAGCATGGGCGTCGAGCTAGACGCCGTCTTTGAAGCACTCCAGGTCTATATGGGTGGCTACTACGTGAATGACTTCAATCGTTTTGGTCGAACATGGCAAGTCAACGTCCAGGCAGATTCCAAGTTCCGCGTGAATGCTGAAACGGTCCGGCAGTTCAAAGTCAAAAGCGTGACTGGCGAAATGGTTCCGCTGGGTACCCTGTGCACGATTGAAGATAGCACCGGACCGATGTTCATCAACCGCTACAACAACTTCCCAGCTGCGGCTATCAATGGCGTAAACGTGCCGATCGTCAGCACCGGCGAAGTGCTGACGATGATGAACGATCTGGCCGCCCAAGAACTGCCAGCCTCGATGGAAGCGGAATGGACGGAAATCTCGTTTCTACAGGAACAGGCCAGTCAGTTTCAGTCGTTCAAAGATGTGCTGCAGAACCCGATCTCAGCACTTGTCGGTGCGGTGATCCTGGTTTACCTGATTCTGGCCGCACTTTACGAAAGCTGGGAGCTGCCCGTCACGATCATTCTGGTGGTTCCCATGTGCGTTCTGGCCGCACTCACCGGTGTCATGATCGCCCACATGGCGCTGAACATCTTCGTTCAAATCGGTTTTGTGGTGTTAGTGGGGCTGGCCTGTAAGAATGCAATTCTTGTGGTTGAGTTTGCCAAAGACCTGATGGAGAAAGAAAACAAGCCTCTCCTGGAAGCGACCGTTCAGGCTTGTATCGTCCGCTTGCGACCAATTGTGATGACCAGCTTTGCCTTTATCCTGGGCGTCGCGCCCTTGCTGTGGGGGCATGGTGCCGGGGCAGAGATGCGTTTCTCGCTCGGGGTCGCCGTGTTTAGCGGCATGCTGGGCGTGACCGGGTTTGGCCTGATCTTTACGCCAGTCTTCTTCTACGTCGTGATGAAGGTCTTGCAGAAAGAAGGGCTGTCGCCGATCCATAGCCAAGAGCCACAACCAGAACCGCCTTCTGAGCCATAAGACGAGCTCTATCAAAAAACAAACGCCGCTGAGAGAAGTAACCTCTCAGCGGCGTTTTCGATTGAGTCCGTTCTTCGCTTCCTTTAGGGAACGATATCTCCCAGCACGAGAATTTGACTTGCGCGGACGTTCGTACCTTGGTATTTGGGTGCCTTCAGTTCCTCCTCTGGGTTCTTCAGGCGGAAAGCAACCGGCTGACGATCAGGCTGGTCGGGATGGATTTCGACTGTAACCTCATGAACCTTATCCGGATCGAGGTCACCTGCCAGCGAAAGGGTCGCGATGCGGTGATAGGTGCAGTAACTATCGAACCGAGGTACAAGCTTCTCACGGGGCTTACCATCGACCGTGATGATAACCTGGCCACCATCGGGCCCAAGCAAGTCGTACAACTTGGCAGACGAACCTCGAAAGCGGAACGTCAGCTTGCTGCCTGGCTCGGTCGCCTCATAGATCTGCCCCATGCGATTACCAAATCGCTTCTGAAGCGTGGCATCTTCCGACAACGCTTTCCAATTTCCGCTCAGCATGTCTGGGTTGATCGGCACCATCTTGGCGGCTTGCCAATGGTCGCTGACGAACGCACTTGCCAGCTTGGCCTGATGATCGACAGGATGAGCATCGGCTGCCATCTGCTGGATCGCATTGGCGAGTACTTCGGTGTAGATCTCATGGCCAGCGTCCAAGGGATGAACACCATCCTTTGAGAAATGGATCTTGCCTTCCTCAGGTTGGTCACTCTGGAAGGTGAGCTTGCCATCCGATTCCAGTTCGACAATCTTCTTGGCGAAGTTCACCGAAGGAATTCCGTAATGGTCGGCCAATAGTTCCATCGCGGATGCTGCCTGAGGACATTCCCCTTTGCGAAGTGGTTCTTCGTAGTTCACGCGATACGTATAAACAAAGCAGATATCGGTCTTGGGATTCGTTTCCCAGGTCTGACGGACGATCCCCTCCATCGCCTTCCAAATGCGATCGGGCGACGCACCACCATCATTCACGGCGAACTCAACAAACAGAAGATCTGGCTTGTGCCGTAAGGCATCTCGTTCTAAACGAAATACACCCAAGTCACTGCCAGTGCCGCCAATCGCCGCGTGAATCTCCTCGATCGTCGCGTCTGGATATTTCTCCTTCAGCCAAGCCGTCGTCTTCACACGCCAGCCATTGGCAGCCGTAATCGACCCGCCAAGATAGGCAACACGAACCGTCTCGCCTGCTTCAAGTTTTGCCAGCACATTGCCCAAGCCATCGCGAGGCTTCACAAGCTCTGCTTGCACGGCATGATAGGTGGGATCTGCCGCCGAAATCGCAGGGAACAGGGCTACCAGGGAAAGTGCCAAAACGGCAAACACGGTTTTCATAAGGAAGGCTCCGTCGAGGTAGGTTATCAGAGGGCTCTTTAGTCTAATTGCGCTGGTCAAGGTTTGCGAGACAACCAACAAGAAGCCCAGGTTGGCGACAACCTGGGCTAAGTTTGGGAAATTGCAGCAATTAGAGGTCGCGACTACCCAAACAACTTGGCAATCGGTTTTCCACCGTCGGTGATGGGCACAGGCCGATCTCCGTCGTAGAGCGACTTCGCGTAGTCAATTCCCAGCGAAGCATGAATGGTCGCAAAGAAGTCCGGCACTGATACGGGATCAGAAACAATCTTCTGCGAAAGCTCATCCGTTTCGCCGTACGCTCCTTGATGCTTGAGGCCACCACCGGCCAGCACACAAGTGAACGCTGAGCCTTGATGCCCGCGTCCGCCGCCACCATCGAATTGAGGAGGTCGACCGAACTCGGTTGTGATGACCACGAGCGTCTTATCCAACAGCTTCTGGTTCTCCAGGTCGAGAATCAGCGTGGAGACGGCATCGTCCATTTCACGAATCAGCTTGTGCTGATCGAGAATGCCTCGATTGTGCACGTCCCACCCTGCTCCGTTGAGGAAATTGAGGTTGTGAGATACCTCAATGAAACGGACACCTCGCTGGACGAGTCGACGCGAAAGCAGACACCGTTGCCCGAACTCACCTCCGTAGCTCTCCCGCAACTCGGCCGGTTCACTATCGAGGGCAAAGCTCTTCATGAACTCAGGTCCACTCAGCTTCAGGCTCAGTTCAGCCGCCGCTTCGTAGTCACGCAACCGGGAATCCACTGTTTCTGGTTGGACACCGCGAAGAGCCGTCAGATACTTTTCACGACGCAACTGCCGTTCTGGCGTGATGCCATCGGGACGAGAAAGACCAGCCGGTCCCCGTCCCGTCTCAGTGAGATACAGGTAGCTATGCTGGGCGCCGAGGAATCCAGGGCCCCGCGAACTATTGGGATAACCAATCAGTACGTAGGGAGGCGCCGTCTCCGAAACGGCTCCCCGCTCGTGAGCGATAATTGAGCCAAGCGAAGGATACACGACCGTGCCACTCACCGGGCGGCCCACATGCATCCAGTTCGTCGCCGCGGCGTGTTCGTCAATCACCGAGTGATTCACCGTACGGACCGCCGTGACTCGATCCATGATCGAAGCCACCTTGGGAAGATGCTCACAAAGCTCCACTCCATCGACAGCCGTCGGAATCGAGTTGTAGTAGGAACCTGCCTGCTTCTTGCTAGGATCGCCCTTACGCTTGGGGTCAAACGTATCGATCTGCCCCATCCCGCCGCCAAGCCAGATCGAGATCACATGTTCGGCCTGACCTTGGATGCGCTGGCCTGCGGACGACGCCCAGGCGGGAGTCGCGGCCATACTCGCGGCAACGGCACCAGTCGCCAGGAATTCACGTCGGTTTAAAGCTGGGCTATTCATAAAACTTATCCTTCTATCGGTCTTCATTGTTTTGTAGGAAGTACTCGCGAAACACCATCAACGCTACGGCATCCATACGAACTCCTTTAGGTTGACGACACTCCAGACAAAGTCTTCGTAGCGCATCCGCCAGTCCGACTGAAGACGCGGATCGGCAGGCGGGCCCTGACGAACGCGTTTGGCATGTTGCTGCTGAATCGTATTCGCTTCCGATCGCAAGTGATTGGACCACGTGACCTGCGGCAACCGCTCCCAGGGCTGCGGCGGCACCACTTCACTCGGCGGAACCAGGCGATCGGCGAAGCCATCGGCTAGTCTCTCATGAAATAGCGATCGTTCCTCGGCCGTTGGGTATCGACTTAAGAACCGCAAGAAGACGGAATCGATCAAGGCATTGACCGATTTCGCCTCCACCGCCAAATCAGCCAATTCGGAATTGCAGGCGGCTTTCGTCAAATTGATGGTCAGGCTACTATTCGCCATAACGGCTGGCTGACGCACATTCGGATCGGTTTCACGGTCCGTCTTGGGTGCCTGACGATCGGCCGACCATCCAAACGCCGTGAGCACTTCCGTAACCATCGCCGCATAGGGAAACGTCAAGCTCGGCCGATCACGTTCATTCGAGAGACTGACGAACATCCAGCTGCGATGCGGAGTACCGAAGTTATTCCGGCTACCGGCTGCACGCCGCCCATCAGGATCGACCGTCATCATTTCGACATCCATGGAATGCCCTGTAGCGACATACAAGGAGTCGACAATTTGTTCAGCCGTCATACGGCGACGTTCCGGGGCATTGAACAGACGCTGAGCTGGCTCGGCAGTCAGATTCTCGCCGATCGCTTCCTGCTGATAGAGATCTGACATCATGATCACTTTCACAAGGTGCTTAATGTCATAATCGTTGGCCACAAGCTCCTTGCCCAGCCACTCGAGTAGCTCCGGATGGCTCGGCGGATTGCCTTCCCAGTCGTATGGCAACTCGACAAGGCCCGCACCAATCAACCGGCGCCAAACGCGGTTTGCGATCACCTGTGAGAACCGCGTGTTCTGCGGTGCGGTGATCAACGTCGCCAGCTTCTCGCGACTATCCTCCTTATTCTGCATTAAGCTCCACAACTGCTCGTTGTCATCGGCACCTGTCAACTTGGCGAAGGGCCATGTCGGCGTTACAGGCTCGCCCGGTTTCAGGGTGACTTCAATCAACGACTCTCGCTCTTTGTCTTCAAAGAAACCTGGTGGAACCGTACTCGACTTGGGCACGGTCACCGACTTCCGAGCGAACATGGCAGCGAGCGAATAGAGATCACGCTGGGTTGTGGAATGATAGGGCGAGTCGTGACATCGAGCACATTGCATCTCGACCCCCAAAAACGCACTCGCGACGACATGTCCCTTGGCAGCAAACGGCGAATCGTTTTGGGCTGCTTGGGCGAAGCCCGCGCTACCTCCCTCGGGTCCACTGCCTCGCATCATCATCAGTTCGGTGACCATGCGATCGATCCCCTTGTCATCGACAAGCGAATCGTAGAGGAACCAGCGGAAGGGCCCCGTTGCGTTAAGAGTCGCGTTGATCATCGTCGGGTTCTCGGCCAACAGATCCTGCCAGTAGCTGACCCAGTGGTCCGCCCAGCGAGGATCGGCGAGTAAGCGATCGATCAGTTTCTCTCGCTTGTCAGGGGAGTCGTCCTTTAGAAACGCACTGACATCGGCCTCGGACGGGACGACCCCGATCGTATCGAGGTAAGCCCGGCGAATGAACGTGGCATCATTCACGACTGGGGCCCGCGTGGTTCGATCTTCCGACACAGATGGCTGAGGCCACTTTGCTCCATCGGTGATCCACTTTTCGAGTATCTGGATTTTCGCTTCCGGAACAGGATTCCCTGTCGGTGGCATTCGCGTCTCTTCATCCTTGCTTCGCATACGAGTAATCATCTCACTGGCATGCGGATCGCCCGGTTTGATGGCCGGCTCGCCGGAAAAACCTCCCAGCACAGCCAGTTCACGATCATTCAGCGAAAGACCTCCCTTATCCTTCTCACCGTGACATCGAAAACACTCACTGCGAAGAATGGGAAGCACCTTGGAATGAAAGTGATCCGATTCCGACATTGGTGTATCGCCACGGGTGGCTTTTACTTCTTCAATGCGAGCCACAATAAAGGCGTCCACCGGGTGCTTCACTTCAGCCGCTGCCGCTGGAATGGTCGGCTGCGGATTCTGAGCAACCCAGTCGCGGCCCTGCTCGTGTCGCTCCTCCCATCGCTTATCTTGAAGCGCAGCAGCAACGTGGCGGTTCTTCGTATTGAGCCGCGACATGGAAGCCGCAATTTGCTCCAGTTCGGCCTCGACAGCGGAGTCTGTCAAAGGGAGCGGATCACCTGCCAGGTTCACCGGACGCAATACCGAGAAGGTCTCTTCGCCATCGGTACTGATCGCCACGGTCAGTTCACCAGGCTCTGGTCGAAAACGCTTCCCACCGGCGATCGCTTCCACAACGACTCGGACCGGCCCTGCCTTCTCAATCGAGACGGTCTCTTTGACTTCCTTGCAGCGATGCCACTTCGGCCGATGCCCTGGAGCAGGCGGTTCCGAGACCGGAGTAATTTCCTCTTCGCCATCCGGCGAACCCGAAAGAGGTGCCGTCTTCGCAATCAGCTTGCCATCGACCCATACCCGCGACATACTTCGGGCACGTAAAAGTAGCGTATGCTCGCCTTGAGGGAGCATCACATCGCCTGCCATACGAATCACCACAGGAGCTTTCCAGGCGGTACGAATTCCCCAGTCGTCGTATCGCACGGGAAGTTGGTCGAGCAAGAATGACTTGCCTGTCCACCGCGCCGCGACATCGGGGAAAGACTCGTCTGTCATCAACCATCGATCATGGGCGGGAAAATCCTCATGAAAAGTCACCTGAACTTCGTTGGGGGTAAGGAAACCCAGTGCAGGCATCGTTTCCGGTGCGGGACCGATAATCTTTCGCTCGCCCTCAAATCGAAAACGCTTCTTCAGCGTCTCGTCACTCAGAATCTCGCGATGAATGGCAATCGAGTCGAGTCCACCACGGAAACTCGCAGTTGATGCGCCTCCCATCGACGAACCGATCCAGATTTCGTCATTATCGACGATCGGCGCGTTCTCGGTTGCACCACCCATATCCCAGAAGCCATCCACCTTCTGTCCGTCGATCCAAGTGCCAACACTTTTCGGTTCGCCAAACCGATAGGTTGCGGCAACATGGTGCCAACCGCTACGAGGGACAAAACCACCGCGTGATGTCCAGCGATGCCAATGGCCTTGGCCGCTCGCAGAGTTTGGCGTGGCAAAGAGAAAGCTCACGCACGCTTTGCCATCAAGACGTCGAATACGGAGAGCCCAGTTTTGATTGTCTCGAGCGAAACCAGCGCGATTCGTTCGGCCCTTACCAATCACATAGGTATTTTCCCCTTCGCGTAGTTCGCGGACATTGACCCATGCTTCCAGGGTAATCTCGTCTCCGTTGGTGAAATCAAACGGGCTGAGTTCACCGGGATCGGAAAAGACGAAGCGAGCACCACTTCCGTCAAATTCGACGGCCGTATTATTGACCGGAAAATCGGGAAAACTTGGCGGCCGGGGCCCCGGCACATCACGATGGACACCACCAACAGATCGCAGTGGTGTCTCCTCTTCAGTTCCAAATTCCCAACTTGCCGCAGGCTCTTCTGCGATCACAAGCGATGTGTTCCATGTCGCCAGTAGCAAACACAGAATCAAGGTTGCACGGATAAGATTCATAGGATGGCCTTCCTAAATCGTCTTCATGGTGGGAGGTGGTTGGCGGGCAAGGCGTGGCAAAAAGTCGAGTCTTAGTCTTTCAGTTCCAGCGTGAATTGATTTTCACCGTCGGATACAACTTCTGCCGTGAGTTCGCTGGTCGCGAAGCTGGTGTACTTTTTCGGAATCAATGACTTGGGCACCGCCATTTCGGTATTCGCGGCGGTCTCGGCCATGGTGCCCGCATCGGCTTCGGTTGCGGTGACCGAAACCTGATGCGTTCCGACGATAGCTCCATCGCTGCTTCCATAGGTCGAGAGCGAGAAACTGCCATCGGATTGGATCTCGCCGGTTGCTGGCGAGCCGGCCTGGGGACGAAAACTAACACGTCCATAAGGAAGTGGCTTGCCGTTGTAGGTAACAACACCTGTCACAGGTGCGGTCTCTAATCCCTGCTGTCCAAAGCAACCGGAACAGAGCATCAAACCAGTCGAAGCCAAAAACAGTAAGCTGAATAAACGCATATGGATCTCCATAAATCATCGATGAGGCACGATGATGAAGTCTTCAAATTAAGTGGCAAGGTGTCAGGTAGGCTTAAGGAATGGAGTGCGTTTCACCACCATTGATCGTGGCGACCGCCCGGTAAACATCAAAGTTGATGGTCTCTGGCAGGAAATGAACGCTGCCATCGGCCGCAGCAAAATTGGCACCACCGGGATGCTTGCTGGTAAACGGAAGGTGATTGAACGCAATCCCATCGTTTCGATCACGACGGGAATTGATGGTGTCTTCGTAAATGATCTTCAAGTTGTAAAGTGCGCCGTTGACGGTACTGGTCGTCCCCGCAATCCAGACGCGCACATTGCCAGGAAATCCGCTGTTCACGCCAGTACGATCACTGTGCGTATAGTCGCCAATCATGATGGTGTTGCTCAGCCCATCGACAATATCTGCGGCACGGCGTTCGCCATTGATCCGAAAGACACCGTTGGAGGTGATCATCCCATGCCCTGCATTGCCCGGTAGGTTCTGATCGAGAGTGGAATCGTTGAAATAGACACCAGCGATACCTTGGTAGGTGAACAGGGCTCCATCGGAAAAGAGCGAGCCGGACGTATTGGTGGAAGCGCCATTGAAACTGGGACAGATGTAACCATCGACGACCGTTCGGCGGATATCTTGATGCGCGGCCGCCAAGGGATTCAGTGAAAAGTTGTACTGATCGTACAACGCGTTCTGCTCAATGAAAGGCAAAATGGCCACGGCCCAACCGTGCGAGTCCCACTGGCCAGACTGCAGCTTGTAGTAGGAACCGGGCGGGAAACTGCCCTGGCTGATGTCCATATAGTTGTGGCAGGCAAGACCCATCTGCTTGAGGTTGTTCGAGCATTGCATACGACGCGCGGCTTCGCGGGCCTGTTGCACGGCCGGCAGCAAAAGTGCGATGAGAATCCCAATGATCGCGATGACCACCAGAAGTTCGACAAGTGTGAAACCGGACTTACGTGATCGGCAGAATGATTGATGCATAAATGGCGTACTTTCGAGGCGGGAAAAAGGCATGACAAACAGGAAGTGAAGGCTGGCCGGAAATGTAAAAAGGATGTGTTCGGTCTTCAGCCACAATTAGTGCTAAGTGAGCAAACAGGAGACAAGGTGTTACCAACACGCAACCGGGAAAGGCTCACGCTAAGATTCAACCTCCGGAAACCCTGCGATAAACGTGGGGTCGACGATGTCGTCATCGTTCAAGGCGTCTTGGAAAAACAATCCATCGACAGCGGCTCCCTCTTCGCAACCCAGATCGGACAAGTCGATGCCCACGGCGATCGCGTGGAATTTGACCGCTTGAACCACGGGAGTCGAAGGGAACGCTTCCAACTCGGCAAGCGAACGGGGAACTTTGTCAAACTTCTGCAGGTAAAGAGTCTGCACTTGCAGTGCTTCTGGCGACTCCAAGGTAAGGTCGTAAGAAGTAATAGTGTGCGAATGCAAACCCTCTCGAAACTCGAGCGGGCTGATATGAAACGCATCTCCGACAAGCGGGTTCGAGAACATTTGAAGCTCGAAGAAGACAACGTCTGCTCCAGGCCCGTTCTTAACCGGTCGGTCAAATCGAACCGCGATTCCAGGCGTTCCATATTGCCCTGCTTCATCATTGCCGATGAGGCGAGGACTCTCGGTTAGCGGTTGCCGGCTTCCACCGATATTGATGACGCCAGAACGGATGCTTCGATCCGAGGCCAAACTCTTATGAACGCCCGGCAATTGGCGATCTCCGATGAGATAGCCATGGCTGTCCTGGGCATGAAAATGCGTAACTTCGGAGCCAATGAGATCCTCAACAGGGTAATCGTACCGCTTGCCACCGCGCTGAACCTGAACGCTGACCAATTCATCGGCGCGACCATCCTCAGACATCGTCGCTTCGTAAGAGACGACTCGATCAGGCAGATACCGTTTGTACTGATCGGCCTTGAAGGGAACGGCGACTGCGACCTGGGGATCGACATGCGAAAACCGTCGAGCATCCGTAGAATTAAGACGCAGTCCGGAGCCGTCAACGTCTACTTTAGCAGTCGTCTCTTTTCCGTAGATATCCGCGGCACCTTCAACAACTTGCACCTCGGTGGCATTGTCTTCCAGGACATGGACAGAGAACCGCGTCCCTCGGTCGACGACGTTTACCTCAGGCGTCTCGACCAAAAAGCCTTCGGCGCCTTCCGGAGCATGCACGCTGCAACGCCCGATATCGAGAGCAAGCTTCTCCCTGGACACAACGCGAAAGACTGCCGGTCCTTCAATGATTGCCGATGCGCCTTTCGCAAAAGCGAGTTCCACCATCCCTTCCATCAACACATAGTCGCGCTGCTGCATCGGGGAAGAGTAAATCTTGGGAGGCATTTCACCGAAGAATCGAGCATGGGCCAGGTTGGCGAACTGTACGCCGCTGACTTTCTGCTGTTGGAAACTCCGCTCTGAATTCGCGAGTTGGGAGCCTGGGCTTTGTACGACACGGTTTGTGCCCAACGGAAGCATGGTTCCGACGAAAAAGGCGATCGGCAGCAAAATGGCGATTGCCAACCCTGATTGCCACAGGGTAATGCCTGAGTCTCGGATGGTGGTTGTTCGATCGTCACGCGACGCGAGCTCGGCGAATGATTCGTCACTTGCCTGAAAAGCAACTTCCGGCAAGTCCTCATGGATTTGCAATGCGTCTAGATAGAGTTGTCTCGCTTGGGGATCTTCTTGAAGAAGTTGGTCGAGATGATCGAATTGCTCATCGGTAATCGATCCATCGATAAGAGCCGCGATCAGATCGCTCAATTGACGATTGTCGTTAGGGTTCACTTCACTCATGATGTGCCCTCCGCAGCAAGCGACTTTTTTACACAGGCAGCGAGCAGGTATCGAATTCGAGCCAAGGAACGATAGAGCTTCGCCACTGGCTCTTCAATTCTCTGGGCCAGGCTTTCCACTGTTTCTTCGCTGAAGTATCGCAACTCAACCAATCGTCGATCCTGATCTTCTAACTTGTGAAGACATCCGGCGAGGGCCGCTTTTCGCTGTTCGGACAACTGCTGATGTTGTTGATATTCGGCAGCGATCGCCTCGACCACTTCCTCCGAAAAATGACGCCTTCGCGTCTTGGCTCGCTTTCGATGCTGCAAGACCTCATACAGAGCGAAACGGCAAGCCCAGTTAAAGAAAGGTTGAGTCGAATCGTATTGATCAAACTTCCGCATCAGGGCAATTGCGGTCTCCTGGAGAATGTCGTCAACATCGGCCATAACGGGCACCAGCGCGCAGACATACCGCCGCAAGCGACCTTCGTCCTTGGCATACAAACGAACGAACTCTTCATTCTGCCTGGTGATTTTCACGGGTACTCCGCCTTTGCCTTACACCTGAGTCATCCTGAGACCAATCAATTCTCGCTGGAAAATCTAAAAACTTACACTTACCGGAGACCAAGCTACCGAGAAAAACAACGTAACTCCTTGTTAATCCGTTACTTGAGACTGTACCTTCCAACAAAAAAATCCATTCAAACTTGCACGAAGCGATCGAATCAGCGTCGGATTCATCACCTACTCGCTCGGCCCAACTCGACGGATCCGGGGGATGCGGAAACTAACGGACAAACCTGATCACAGACCAGTGTTTACCTATCATTAACACGCTAGAGAGGCACTTCCCAGACGATCAAGGATGCCTAAGAGGGTGGAGTTCCATGGGTTCTACTGCGGACACATTCCACCACAAACCTTTTACAAGCAATGACTTACAGCACCAACCGCAATCCTTTGAGACAATTAGATCTTGCCGACCTCTGCTGAAAACGGGTCTCACATGATCGTCGTCTATATTCACGCTCCACCATCACTGCGCTAACACATCCTTAACAGTTGCCTCTTAGACTCAGTCGTTTGAAGTCCCGCCCAGCTTGCCATCAGGTAAGTAGGAAGGAACTTCTTTTGACTGACCTAACGATTGCGAACCCTCGGCAACGATGTCTTCCGGCGAAGTACAGAACGATCTCCAGTATCACGGTGCACGTCATCGGTGGGATTTGATCGATATACGAGAAGTCTGGCGGTTTCGCGAACTGATTTGGATGTTTGCCCTGCGTGACCTGAAGGTCCGTTATCGGCAGACATTCGTCGGCATTGCCTGGGCCTTGATTCAGCCCCTGGCCATGATGCTCGTATTCAGTTTCTTCTTCCGCGTTTCCGGCGGGACTCCAACGGATGGCTCCCTGCCTTACGCGATTGTCGCGTTGTGCGGTTTGATTCCTTGGCAGTTGTTTGCGTCGACGGTAACTTCGGGCACCCAGTCCATTGTGATCAACCAACAATTGGTCACTAAGGTCTATTTCCCCAAGATCATTCTGCCCCTGTCATCCGTTGCCGTAGCCTTGGTCGATTTCAGCATCGCGTTTTGCATGCTGCTCATCGTCATGGCGTGGTACCAGGTCGTTCCCACGCTGGCGATTCTTCTTCTACCGCTGATGATCATGATCATCATCATGTGCTCACTCGCCATATCGCTTTGGCTATCGGCGCTCAATGCTATCTATCGGGATGTTCAGTATCTCGTTCCCTTCATGTTGCAAATTGGTCTATTGGCCAGCCCCACCGTGTACGAAGCCTCGATGGTTTCACCCCAGTGGCGATGGTTGTACTCACTTAATCCGATGGTTGGTGCCCTGGAAGGTTTTCGCTGGGCGTTGCTGGGCACCGCTCCCCCGGCACTTGGCCCGATGGCAATCTCTTTCGGTTGTATGTTTGTCATCCTGATCGGAGGCATGATGTACTTCCGCCGGATGGAACGTTTTTTTTCGGATCGAATCTAAATGCAGAATCCCGCGATCCGAGTCGAAGGGCTGGGAAAGAAATTCAAGATCGGTACCCAGCATTACCGTCATCGTCTCACCGAGTTGATCTCTGGTTGTGCGCGTTCGGCCATCACGGCCCCCGCGCGAGCCTTCCGTGCTCTCAGTAAGACAGAGCCTGATACCGCCTCTCCTTCAGCCGCTGAGTTCTGGGCGTTTCGTGACCTGAACTTCGACATCCAGGAAGGAGAAGTCGTCGGCATCATTGGCCGAAACGGAGCCGGCAAGAGCACGCTCCTCAAAGTCCTCTCACGTATTACCGAGCCAACGGCAGGTCGCTTTGGAGTTCGGGGGCGAATCAGCTCACTTCTCGAAGTCGGTACCGGCTTTCATCCAGAGCTTACTGGCCGTGAGAACATCTATCTCAGTGGTGTCGTGCTGGGCATGAAGCGAGCCGAGGTGAAACGAAAGTTTGATCAAATCGTCGAGTTCTCAGGCACAGAGAAGTTCCTCGATACGCCTGTCAAGCGTTTCTCATCAGGGATGCAAGTTCGACTTGGATTTGCCGTAGCCGCATTTCTCGAACCTGAAATTCTCATCGTGGATGAAGTCCTCGCGGTAGGGGATCACGAGTTTCAGAAAAAATGCCTGGGTAAGATGTCTGACATTGCCCGGGATGGACGCACGATTCTCTTCGTTAGCCACAACGCAGGTGCCGTCAAGCAAATGTGCTCGCGATGCATTTGGCTCCGCGATGGCGCGGTCCACGGTGATGGCCCTCCGCAATCGGTCCTCGACGATTACATGTCGCCTGACCAAGGCGACCTCTATCACCTGCCCGCTAAAGGGAATTACGGTATCGAAGTGCGTTCGATTTCGCTCAATGAGTTGCCCCTCAACATCGATCGACGCGTACGCTTTTCGTCCCCCTTCAATCTAAGCTTTGAGATCGGCTCTGAGTCCATAACGGCAAACCTACAAATCGCAGTACGCATCGCCCATCGCGGCAACGCTCTTTGCGAGCTCAATACGGCCTATCAGGGAACCGATGTATCAATCAGCCAGGGTGAACAGGTTTCTGTGTCCTGCGATATTGAGTCCCTCCCCTTACTCCCAGGCACCTACGATCTGTCCATTCACATTCGTGGAGCCGGTATCGGAAGGGACTTGCTTTCCTGGACGACCGTTGGCCAGCTGGAAGTCGTCCCCAATATGGAATTGGAAGACGACGACAACGCCCAGTTTCATCAGTCATTTGATGTACGTCCGCCTGTTCGTTGCTCTCAGAAATGGACTGTGCAACGAGAAGAGAACATGCAGGCGGCAATCCGAACTCGTTAGTCGCAAGCGACGACCTAGCACACACTTTTTCCCTACGAGTACCCCCCATGATTGCATCGCCAACACACATCCGGCGAGGAGATCGATAAGTCGATGAGCTCAAGAACGCGTGTACTGGTAACAGGAGCGGATGGTTTTATCGGCTCTCACTTGACCGAATCATTGGTTCGGCAAGGTTTCGATGTTCGAGCATTCATTTATTACAATTCTCTGAACTCATGGGGCTGGCTTGATCGATGTGAGCCAGACGTCAAAGGGCAATTCGAACCCTATCTAGGTGATATCCGAGACCCCTTCTCTGTTCGCGAGGCGATGGAAGGAATCGATGTCGTCTATCACTTGGCAGCTCTGATTGCGATTCCTTACAGTTATCGAGCCGTTGCAAGCTATACGGATACCAACATCTCGGGAACCGTGAATGTCCTCGAGGCAGCCCGGCGCAACGACATTCAACGTGTCGTTCATACTTCGACAAGTGAAGTCTATGGAACTGCACAGGTAGTTCCGATCACTGAGGAACATCCTCTCCAGGCGCAGTCACCTTATGCAGCGTCCAAAATTGGTGCGGATCAACTCGCTCTATCGTATTTCCGGTCGTTTGAAACACCAGTGACAGTTGTTCGTCCGTTTAACTGCTATGGCCCAAGGCAGTCGGCTCGAGCCGTAATCCCAACAATCATTTCCCAGATTGCCTCCGGTAAGACCGATATCCGCCTAGGACATTTGGCTCCAACAAGAGACTTCAACTATGTCGCTGACACGGTCTCGGGCTTTATGTCGGTCGGCAACGCAGATGCCACGCTTGGCGAGGTGGTAAACGTTGGATCAGGTTTTGAAATCAGTATTGGAGACCTGGCAAAGCTGATCGGGGAAGTCATGGAGGCTGATATCACCGTCGAACAAGACGACGATCGATTTCGTCCAGCCAAGAGCGAGGTCTTTCGACTTTGTGCAAGCAACAGCAAGGCGTTAGAGCTGGCTGGATGGCAGCCGGAATATGGCGGGATCGAAGGGTTAAAACGAGGTCTCGCACAAACGGCCGAATGGTTCTTGGCTGAAGAAAACTTAGCCTCTTACAAGGCATCGATCTACAACGTATGAACAGTCTCATCGCTGAACATCTTATCGAGGCGATCAAGGACATCGTCTCCCCCCCCTGCCCCTTGCATGAACCATTATTCATTGGCAACGAATCGAAATACGTCCATGAATGCATCAGTTCGGGTTGGGTGTCGACGGTCGGCTCGTTCGTCGACCGATTCGAAGAGATGCTTTGTGAGTTCACGGGATCCGACTTTGCGGTAGCGACCGTCAATGGAACTTCCGCATTACACGTTGCCTTGCTCCTGGCCGGAGTATCCGAGGATTGCGAAGTGTTCATGCCTTCGCTGTCCTTCGTAGCAACGGCCAATGCCGTAGCCTATTGTGGGGCAATCCCCCATTTCATTGACATCGAGCGAACGAATCTAGGATTGGATCCTAGTGTACTATCGGCACACTTGGAGCAGAATTTTGTAAGAACCGGCAGCCATTGGATTAACAAAGCCACAGGGCGAAGAGCTGGAGCAATCGTGCCCGTCCATGCTTTTGGACACCCCTGCGACATTGAAGCCATTTGTGAAGTAGGAAAGACGTTTGGAATTCCTATTGTTGAAGACGCGGCTGAGTCACTTGGAAGTTATTACAAGGATCGCCATACAGGCACTTTCGGAGAGTCTGGAATCCTTAGCTTCAATGGAAACAAGGTCGTCACTTGTGGTGCGGGAGGAGCAATTCTGACACAGGATGAAGAACTTCAGAAGCGAGCCAAACACTTAACAACAACAGCTAAACAACCTCATCCCTGGGAGTACTTTCACGATCAAATCGGATTCAATTATCGCATGCCCAACCTCAATGCGGCGCTAGGTTGTGCTCAGCTTGAATCTCTTCCGGAATTCTTGGAACGCAAACGAACACTCTTTCAAAAATACAAGGCCACACTAACAAAGCTAGAAGACATTCAACTGGTTGAAGAACCTGAGCACTGCCGTAGCAACTACTGGCTACAAACAATCATTCTAAAGTCGGAAGAAGCCTCGAATTCGCGAGACAGTGTTCTTCACCAATTGAATCAGCAAGGGATTCTGGCTCGCCCAGCTTGGATTCCGCTCAACCAGCTTCCGATGTACTCAAGTTGCCCTTCAACAACGCTTGATGTCACCAACGCAATCGTTCCTCGGCTGATAAACCTTCCAAGCGGTCCGAAGCTAATGCAAGAGGAATACGCGTGATATGAAGGAGTTGCTTTTAGTAGGAGCCGGTGGGCACTGCCAAAGTTGTATCGAAGTGGTTGAGAGTACCAGGCAGTGGAATATTGTCGGTCTGGTTGGCAGACCAGACGAGGTGGGACGAAGCGTCCTTGGATACCCCGTCATTGGGACCGATGAAGAGTTGTCGCAGTTGCTGTCCCCGTCTCGAAGTGCGTTTGTCGCCATCGGACAAATCAAGTCGTGCGAAGCGAGAGAACTAGCTTTCCAGAAACTCCAGTCATTGGGAACTGAAATGCCAAGCATCGTGGCGAGTTCCGCGGTTGTTTCCCAGCATGCATCCCTCGGCAAGGGCACGGTGGTAATGCACGGGGCGATCATCAATGCCGGTGCCAAGATTGGAAACAATTGCATCATCAATTCCGGTGCAATCATTGAGCACGGCGCGTCGGTAGGCGACCACTGTCATATTTCCACGCGTTCGGTACTCAATGGCGAAGTCCGCGTGGGTGACCGATCTTTTGTTGGGAGTGGAGCAATTGTTTACCAACAGCGGAAGATCGGAAACCGGGCAATCGTTGGCGCAGCAGCGGTAATCGCAAGAGACGTCTCAGATGGTGAGATCGTCCAAGCCGGACAATCTGACTGGGAAGCGACGAGGCCATGATGACGAGCACAAAAATCATTGCGGAGATTGGCGTCAATCACAACGGGGATCTGGCGTTGGCGATGAAAATGATTGAAGCAGCGAAAGACGCTGGCGCTGACATTGTCAAATTCCAAACGTTCATTGCTCGTGAAGTAGCCTCGAGCGGGACGGAATTGGCAGACTATCAAAAGCGAACCCAGCACAACAACTCGCATCTTGCCATGCTCCAGAAGCTTGAACTGGACCAAGACAGTCACGTCAAGCTACTTCAGTTTTGCGAGCAGGTTGGCGTCGAGTTCCTTTCATCTCCTTTCGACTTTCCCAGTATCGAGCTACTTTCTTCACTGGGATTGACGACATTCAAAGTCCCATCGGGCGAGTTAACCAACATCCCGTACTTAAGGAAAGTCGGGCAAGTGTCCTCACACACCTTGCTATCGACGGGAATGGCAACCCTGGGCGAAATCGAAACTGCGTTAGAAGTCCTGGAGGAATCAGGCAATCCACGCTCGGAAATTATCGTCCTTCATTGCACATCGAGTTATCCAACGGAGATGCAGGACGTCAATCTACGGGCAATGCAAACCATCAAGGATGCGTTTCAAGTCTCCGTGGGATATTCCGATCATACGCGCGGGATTGAAATCCCCATTGCCGCCGTCGCAATGGGAGCGCAAGTCATCGAAAAGCATTTCACCCTCGACCGCTCCATGGAAGGCCCGGATCACGCTGCCAGTTTAGAGCCGACAGAATTTTCAGCGATGGTACGAGCAATCCGCAGCGTTGAATCCGCCATGGGAAGCGGAATCAAGCGACCGTCGCCAAGTGAGCTACCCCTGAAGAAGATCGCTCGCAAGTCGGTTGTCGCGCGACGACCCATTGGCATCGGCGAAGTTTTTTCCGCAGACAATTTAGCAGTGAAGCGACCTGGAACGGGAATTCCGTCCAGCCATTGGGATGACCTGATGGGCCGCCAATCTACACGAGAATACCTGGAAGACGAATTAATCCAATGGTGAAACGCAGGGTTTGCGTCGTAACGGGATCTCGAGCCGATTATGGCTTGTTAGTTGGCCTGTTAACCCGACTGCAAAACGACAACGACTTAGATCTGCAGCTTGTGGCGACTGGGATGCATCTGTCTCCTGAGTTTGGCATGACATGTCAACAAATTGAAGAAGATGGATTCCAGATCGACTCCAAGGTTGAAATGCTGGTCTCATCCGATTCAGACATCGGTGTTGCCAAGAGCATGGGACTCGGAGTCATTTCCGCGTCAGACGCCTTGCAGAGCCTGTCCCCTGATATCGTCCTTGTGCTCGGCGATCGATTTGAGATCTTTTCGTTTGTATTGGCAGCCTATTATCTCCGCACGCCTGTAGCACATATCCATGGTGGAGAAGTCACGACAGGATCGCTTGACGATGGCGTTCGTCATGCGATCACCAAGTTATCGACAGTTCATTTCGTTGCCGCAGAACCCTACCGGCAACGCGTGATACAACTTGGGGAATCCCCCTCACGCGTCATGTGTGTAGGCGGCCTGGGTGTTGATAATATCGTTGAAACCCAGCTACTTACGCGAAGAGAATTGGAAGCTCAATTAGCATTCTCTCTTGGCGCAAAGAGCATTCTCGTAACCTATCATCCACAAACATCAAAATCGACTGAAGTCGAGCTTGATGCGGACGCATTACTAGCAGCCCTCAGCAACCTTGATGATACGGTTCGCATCGTCTTTTCCCGATCTAACGCGGACACCGGTGGCCGCAAGATTTCGCAGCGTATCGATCAGTTTGTTGAGCAAAACGCGTCGCGTGCAGCCGTTTTTACGTCTCTCGGCCAAGTTCGTTATTGGTCGTTAATGCGAGAAGTCGACGCCGTCGTTGGAAACTCTTCCAGTGGAATCCTCGAGGCACCAACATTTCATACGCCCACGGTCAATATCGGAGATCGACAAAACGGCAGAGTACGCTGCGCGTCGATCATCGATTGTCCGGCCGATTCGACTGAGATTCTCGCCTCCATTCACAAGGCGCTTACACCGGACTTCCGTTCCGTGTGTGAACGCGTCGAAAACCCACTTGGCGTTGGGGGCGCGTCCGACAAGATCGTAAAAGCACTGAAGAATCTGACAGACGAAGACCTGAAAACCGACAAAACCTTTTTTGATTGCTATGAACATGCGAAACATTGCGCTGATAGCAGCTAGAGGGGGAAGCAAAGGTCTTCCGAAGAAAAACATTCGGGACCTTGCGGGATACCCTTTGATCGCTTGGACGATCCATGCCGCTCTCGAGTGTGCCTGTATCGATCGAGTAATCGTATCAACGGATGATAAAGAAATTGCTTCGATTGCTCGGCAGCACGGAGCAGAGGTCCCATTCCTGCGCCCATCTGAGCTTGCCCAAGACGACTCCTCGAGTATCGACGTTCTCCTGCATGCCCTTTCGTGCGTGGAAGAGTCAGAAGTCGTTACCCTTTTGCAACCAACCTCGCCGCTACGCTGTAGCCAAGACATCGAAGACGCGTTTGCAAAGTGGTCCAACACAGGAGCAACCTCCTGCGTTTCCGTACGGCAGGTCAAGGCCCATCCCAATTGGCTCGTTCGTATGAATGCGGAAGGATTCTTAATCCCCTACGACGATGCACCACTGGTCAGAAACCGCCAAGAATTGCAGCCCGTGTACGTCCCAAACGGTGCCATCTATATGGGATTAACGCACGAAATTGTGAAAGCTCGGTCGTTTTATACGACTCGAACAACTCCCTACATCATGTCAGACGAACGATCGTGGGACATCGACTCTCTGCTTGACTTCGAGATTTGCGAAATGCTTCTGTCGAGACGCACGAAGGCACATTCAATTGCTCAACAGGATTGTCCAGCGGAATGAACGCACAGTACCTCGAAGACTCCAAACTCAAACGAATGTTTGTCGATCCCTCGGCAAGCATCATCGAAACCATGCGTGTCGTTGATGAAGCTTCCGCTCAAATAGCGTTGGTCGTTGAAGGAGAATCGACACTCATCGGTGTGGTAACCGACGGTGACTTGCGGCGAGCAATACTTCGCGGATCCGACCTATCTGATCCTGTGTTGCCTTTTACTTCTTGTTCTTTTCACTCGGTTCCAGAGGGAGCCACCCGTGCTCAAGCACTTGATTTGATGCAAAGTCTAGGGCTAAAGCATCTCCCCATCGTTGACGACGAAATGCAGATACGTGGAATTCACCTACTGAGCGAGGTGATCAAACCACAAGTCCTTCCCAATGCAGCGTTGATCTTAGCAGGCGGCAAAGGAACAAGGCTTGGAAAAATAACAGCGAACGTGCCCAAACCCATGATCCAGGTCGCCGGTCGACCGATTCTGGAACGGATTGTCTTGCTGTTGGTCGGATCAGGTATTCGAAAGATCTTCATCGCGGTCAATCACTTCGCTGAACAGATCGAGGAATACTTTGGTGACGGCAGTCAATTTGGCTGCGAGATCATTCTGCTCTACGAAGAGTCGCCACTGGGAACCGGAGGACCTCTCGGACTGCTAAGACCATATGAACTGCAAGATCCTTTACTGGTCATGAACGGAGATTTGGTGACCGACTTCGACGCCCAAGCAATGATTCGGGCTCATCATTCTCACGAAAACTACATCACCATCGGTGTTCGTAATTATTCCCACGAGATCCCATTTGGCTGTCTTGAAATCGAAGATGGCCAAGTCGTTTCCATTGCCGAAAAGCCAATTCACAGGACAACAATCAATTCCGGCATTTACGTGGTGGACCCCGAAGTTACGCGAGCTGTCACCCCTCGTTTCCTGCCCTTCACAGACATCCTTAACGATGCAATCCAGAATTCTCATCGGCTAGGCGCCTTCGAGATTGCGGACTGGATTGACGTTGGCTTACCCGATCAACTTGCGCAAGCACGCGGGCACTAGCTCAACCTAACACCGCTTGAAATACGTCGCATGAGATCTCATGGAGTTCCTCAATGAAGACACTCTTCATTCCACTTGTGACAACTTGGCCACACAACTTTGCTGCCGATCTTGAGTTGATCGAGCAGCACGCCCAACAGGGAAAAGAAGTTGAAGTATTGGTCTGCAACTCGGAACTGAAAGCTTGCGACATCAATTACCTGCATGATCGCGTTCAATGCGATCATTGCATTGCGCTTCGCAAGAAGGGGTTTCGTTTGTTGGGATCCGCTGTCAAGACACGAAGCTTGTCTGATTTACCCGGCTGGTCGTCGCCTATCAACATCGATGAGCTTGACAAATTCAAGACCATATCAGAGCTGTCGCAGTGGAGCACTCCCACATTCGACATTGGAATGGCACTCACCTCATCCCTCATTTCAGTGACCAGAGATCCATCGCCCGACATCAGCAAGTACCGGTCAATCCTAAATTCCCTCGCCGATGCCAGTCTAAGAATCCACCTTACACTGCAGCAGTTTCTTTCCACGGAAGAGATAGAAACCGTTTATGTCCTCAACGGGCGATTTGCAACGTTGCGTGCCGTGATCCGCGCGTGCGAAAGTAACAATACGCCCTACTACACGCACGAATCGGGAAGAGACTCCAAGCACTACGCGGTGTATCCCAATACGATCCCGCACTCGATTGCCAATTTTGAAGAAAATGCCCGCAATGCCTGGGACCAGGCAGAGCCAGAAACGCGAGAACAGATTGCGCGAGACTGGTACCAGCAGCGTTCGGCCGGCACACTTCAAGTGCCTACCAACTTCACCAAGGACCAAACTTCCGGGCTTCTCCCAAGCGATTGGCATTCGGTTACCAAACGCCGTATTGCCGTCTTTCCCTCTTCCGAAGATGAATTTGTCGCCATTGGCAAAGAGTGGTCTAACCCGCTGTTTTCATCACAGAATGAAGGCCTCCGCTTGATCATTGACGCGATCCGGCGTGACCAATTGCCGATCCATCTATTCATTCGATGTCACCCGAACTTAAAGACGGCACATCCCCGGCAATTCCGTGAACTTCAAGCAATCCAGGGAGAAGGAGTCACGATCATTGACCCGGAAGACAAGATTTCCACCTACGACCTCATGAAGCAAGCCGACTGCACACTCTCATTTGGATCCACGGCTGGTATTGAGGCGGCCTATTGGGGGCAGCCCTCCGTCCTGGCGGGACGTAGCTTCTATGCCAATCTGGGAGCAACGTACAATCCGACGTCTCTCGCTGAATTGGTTTCGCTCCTGCAGGACGACATTGAACCGAAGCCGGATCTTGGGGCATTAATCTATGCTCACGCGCTTGCGACCCATGGGGTACCGTTCAAGTTCTTCGAACCCGTTTCCAATGGTCACGGAAAGTACCGTGGACGCGACATGCATGCAGGTCTGTTCGACTACTTACGAGAACGCGACTTGCTGCCGATTGCTCGACGATTCGCGCGAGTCATCTACCAAGGAGTTACACGATCAGATCCTCGATTGGTCAAGCGGATCGAGGACTAACAAAGACGGCAAGCCCCCATTTTCCTATTCCAGAAATGCCATGTCCCAGGCCCCAGAAGTATCCGTCATCATTCCGGTCTATAACGCGATGCCCTACCTGGAACGCACGCTGGAAAGCGTTCTCGATCAGACGCTTTGTCGAATCGAGGTCATTTGCGTGGATGATGGGTCGACTGACAATAGCCTGCAGATACTGAAGAAAATACAGGAATCGGATGAGCGTGTAATTGTTCTCTCGCAACCCAATGCCGGTGTATCGACAGCTCGTAATCGTGCTATTGAATTAGCAAATGCGAAGTTTATCGCGACCCTGGACGCGGACGACTACTGCCCTCGTCATCGCTTGGAAACGCAGGTCGCTTTTCTTGAAACCCATCCTGACTGTGTCGCCGTAAGTGGATTTGCAGAACTCGTCGACGAAAACGAGGAATCGATCGCGGTGATCGCAACTCCGACCAGTCATGCTGATCTCGATGCGCGTGCGTTTCAGGTTGGAGAGTGTGCGATGTGTCACGCGGCCACGATGTTCCGGACGACTGCGCTTCGGGACCTCGGTGGATACCGTGACAAGTACACGTATGTAGAGGACTACGACCTCTTCTTTCGACTCGCCGAAATCGGCCAACTCGCATGTATTCCAGATGTGCTCTACTACTACCGCCAACTTCCTCAAAGCATCTGCCGGACCAAGAAGCAAGAGCAACGAAGGCTCGTCGTGGAGTGCATTCGCGAGACATGCGAACGTCGGGGCATAGACTTTGACGAAAAGACTTCGCCCCCAGAATTGATCCCCTACGAAATTTCAACGTCGCGTCACTACGTCAACGTCGCCGTACAATCTATCCTTGGAGGAAACCCCAAGACCGCGCGAGCGAACGCATTTACGGCTCTGCAACACCAGCCGTGGCACCCGTTTCCCTGGGCCGCTTATGCGTTGTCGTTCATGCCAAGCAGCGTTACGCGTTCTCTGGTCCGAAATGTTATCGGCCGTGATGTTTAGCGATGCGGTAGTAGAGACTCTCTAACCCATCGACCACTTTATCCAGGGCAAAGTGTTCAACAGCTAATCGACGCGCATTCTGCTGACACTGCGATCTTCGCTCGGTGTCCTCCAGGAGACTTCGCAAGGCCATCTCGATCGGATCGACCTGGGCTTCTATGACGCACCCTGCGTTGTAGTCAGCAACCTCTGGCACATTGCAGCGATGGGTCAGCAGCATGGCCAGACCATACCCCAGGCCTTCGATCACCGCGTTTGGCAAGCCTTCGGAATGGCTCGTGAGGGCAAAAATATCAGCGGCCCGCAGAGCATTAGTTTTCTCTTCTCCATCAATGATGCCAGGAAACCGGACGCGTTTCTCCAGCCCGTGCTTCTGCACAAACTGCTGCAACGTTGCCTGAACTCCTTCGTCAGGCCCCGCGATTATCATTTGGACCTTGGGAAACTCATCACTTATTCGTTCGAAGGCAGAGAGCAGCAAATCGATTCCCTTGATCTGGGAAATCCGTCCCATGAACAGAATCACGACATCATCATCGGCGTATCCCAGCTGATGGCGAACGGCCTGTTTGGCTTCTCTCGAATCACTCGGTGGCAATGAGAAGCCGTTGGGAATCACCGCAATCCGCTGAGGAGGAATTCCCCACGCAAGCAGCGTGTCCTGTTCGTATTGTGAGACGGCCTGACAAACGGCAGCTTCACGAACAATCCGATTCTCGTAGCAATAACGAAAGAGCTTCTTTTGAAGTGGTTTGATCTGCATGCGCGTGGGACACAACGCCCCTTCCGCATTGTAGACGTAAGGAACGCCCGCTCGCTTGGTCAGCTTCCTCACCATATTGTTGGTGAGTGTGAGACCAATATTCGTTTGAACAACGTCCGTCTCTTGTAGGATCTCTCGCAGCGTCCGGTGAATGCCTGGCGTGTAATAGGGAGGAATTCGATGGTGCGGAGAGGTCGATGTGTAGCAAATCGAGTATCCATCGTTCTCGATCCACTGATCGCGAGGCATATCCGCAGGCAAGTCAATGTCCGTGGTCAACACACGTACTTCGTGCCCTCGAGCCGCGAGTTCCCGACAGACGACTTGAGCCTGCACGACCGGACCACCAAATCGAAGTACTGGCAGCGGATATGGAATAACTTTGACGATCTTTAAAGGACGATCCACAATGAAAACCGGAGAGGATGATCGATCAAAAACGTAGGTTGAATCGGGCTCACTAGCCTACTATTCAACTCCCGGAACAAGGCAATCCCTCAGTTTAATGAGCGGATCCATTACCTTACGTTAAGCAACTGGTAAGAAACGGTTAACTCCCGATTTGCCATAATTGATGCCGCTCGCTGGCATGGTGCCCTATTTTTACTTGCCAAACGACCTCAAAACGTGGCAAACTTGAGTATTGCAAGGCCTTTTGGGTCTTCTTCTTCGACGCTAAGGTCGAAGCCCCCGCCTCACGAGCCCACCTATGATACGTACTAATCTCCCATTGATTCGCCTCGCCAGTCTGTTCCTATTGTTCACACTCGGCGGTTGGACGTACGCCCAGGAAGTCTCTTTGCCCGGCGATTTCTTCGAGAAATCGGTCGCCCCGATCCTTTCTGCCCACTGCGTCACATGCCACAACGACCAAAAGCAGGAAGGAGGCCTGTCGCTAGCTGACGGCCCCGCTGCCCTGCGCGGAGGTGACAGTGGCGAGTCGATTGTTCCTGGAGAACCCACGGCAAGTTTCCTGCTCGACTACCTCTCCGGGGATCCGCCCGAAATGCCCCAAGGGGGCCAGCCGCTATCGAAGGAAGAGATTGCCGTCCTTCATAAATGGATCGCAGGCGGGGCCGCTTGGCCCAAAGGCCTAAAGCTGGAAGCCAAAGATAACTGGTGGTCTCGCCAACCATTAGGCCGGCCGCCGGTCCCGGAAGTTCCCCTGGCATCCAAGTCGCGTGTAAGAACTCCCATCGATGCGTTCGTCTTGGCTCAACTTCACGAGCGTGACATGTCCATGTCTCCTGAGGCGGACTCGAGAACGCTTGTGCGTCGCTTGTATTTCGACCTGATTGGCCTTCCGCCTACGCCTGAGGAAATACGTCAATGGACGGCGGCACTCGACGAGGGGGAAGACGGATACCAGAAGTTAGTTGACCACCTCTTGGCCTCGCCACACTACGGCGAACGCTGGGCACGGCATTGGCTTGACGTGGTGAAGTACGCCGACACGTGTGGTTACGACAAGGATAAGCTCCGTCGCAACGCGTGGCCTTACCGCGACTACGTCATCCGTTCTTTCAACGACGACAAACCTTATGCCCGCTTCGTCGAAGAACAGATCGCCGGCGATGCCCTTTATCCGGGCGAGCAAGACGGCATCTTAGGACTGGGCTTCATCGCAGCAGGACCTTGGGATTTCATTGGTCACGTCGAGGTGCCCGCCAGCAAGATCGATGGCAAGAATGCCCGCAACCTCGATCGTGACGAGATGGTTTCCAACACGTTGAACACGTTTTGCAGCGTGACCATTCAGTGTGCCCGCTGCCACGACCATAAGTTCGACCCTTACACGCAACAGCACTACTACGGTCTCCAGGCCGTATTTGCGGCGGTCGATCGGGCGGAACGTCCCTATGACATCGATCCTGAAATCGAGAAGCAGCGATTGCAGCTTGCCCAAGAGAAGCAAGCGGTCGAAAAACAACTAGCCAACCTACAACAGGCAATGGCGAAGGACGGTGGCGAACAGCTAACGGCACTTCGCACGAAGATTCAATCGCTGAGAAAACAGGCCCAACCGGAGACAGCGGTCCCGCAACATGGTTATCACAGTCACATTGAGAAGACGGATGATCAAGCCAAATGGGTACAGATTGATCTCGGGAATCCCACCGAGATTACCAAGATCGTTTTGCATCCCTGCTACGACGATTTCGCCGGCATCGGTCCTGGGTTTGGTTTTCCGGTGCGTTTCAAAGTCGAAGCGGCCAGTGACGCTGCGTTTGCCGATTCCCAGCTAATTGCCGACGAAACGGGCCAAGACTATCCCAATCCGCTTCTGGCGAGCTACGCGGTTGAAATGCCCGTCAACGCTCGGTTCGTTCGCATCACGGCGACCAAGCTTGCCCCGCGGCAAAACGATTTTATCTTCGCCCTGTCCGAGGTGGAGATCTACGACAAGAACAACAAGAACGTGGCCCTCAACCGTTCCGTTCAATCGCTCGACTCCATCGAGGCCCCCATACGCTGGCGACGTGCCAACCTGGTCGATGGTCTCTGGCCGAAGTCGATTTCGGCGAACGTCTCTGAGGAGCTAAACCAGGCCAAGGAATCTTTGGCTGCCATCGAGAAGCAGATCGAAACACCCCAGCGTGTTGCCCAAAGAACCAAGTTCAACAGCCGCATCCAGGAGTTAAACGCACAGCTCAAGTCCTTGCCTTCCGGCAAAATGGTCTACGCGGCGGCAACGCATTTCAAACCGCAAGGATCCTTTCAGCCGACCCAAGGCAAACCGCGTGAGGTCCACGTTCTGCATCGAGGCAATGTCACCGACCCACGGGACCCAGCCTTGCCAGGCACGTTGCCGCTGCCAGGAAAGGACGACTATGAATTCACCCTGCCTACCGATCACGACGAATCGCAGCGCCGGGCGGCACTGGCCAGGTGGATCACCGCTCACGATCATCCGCTAACCTGGCGAAGTGTCGCGAATCGCATTTGGTACTACCATTTCGATCAGGCCATCGTCGGCTCGCCCAATGACTTCGGTCGTATGGGACAGATGCCGACACACCCCAAACTGCTTGACTGGCTGGCCGTCGAATTCCGTGACCACGACCAGTCTTTCAAGCACTTGCATCGGCTCATCGTCACCAGCAGCGTCTATCGCCAGTCATCCCAGCATGACGAATTGCATGCCGCGAAAGACAGCAGCAACCAGTATCTGTGGCGAATGAACCGGCGACGATTAGAGGCCGAAGAGATCCGCGATTCGATTCTTTCGGTCAGTGGGAAGTTGGACACGTCGATGGGTGGACCGGGCTTCTTTGTCTTCAAGCTTGAAAAAGAAGCCCACTCTCCCCACTACGAGTACCACAAGTTCGACCCAAGCGATCCGACGAGTCATCGACGCAGTGTCTATCGGTTCATCGTCCGTTCGCAGCCCGATCCCTACATGACGACGCTCGACTGTGCCGACTCGTCCCAAAGCACTCCGAAGCGGAGCGAAACACTCACGGCACTTCAGGCCCTGTCGATGCTCAATAATCCATTTCAGTTGGTCATGGCCGAGTCGTTTGCCCAGCGGCTTCAAGAGGAGGCACCGACGCTGCCGGAGCAGGTCGAACTTGGCATCCAGTTGACCCTCGGCCGCGAACCAACCGACTTCGAACGAGAGAAGTTCACCGCATTTGCCCAAGAGCATGGGCTCGCCAATTTATGCCGCGTGTTCTTCAATCAAAGCGAATTTGTCTATCTCGATTGACCCAGGTAATGACTATGTTTTCCTCACGACGCGAGTTTTTGCAGCAGAATGCCTGGGGCTTTGGAGCGTTGGCTTTATCCTCACTGCTGATGAACGAAGATGCCCACGCAGGCACTTCTCAAAGTGGCGTGCTGACTGCACCCCACCATCCTCCCAAAGCGAAACGCGTCATTCAGCTGTTCATGAGTGGCGCGGCGAGTCCGATCGATACGTTCGATCACAAGCCGATGCTCGACAAGCATCATGGCGAAGAATCGGACTTCGGCGAGCACGTCGAAGCGTTCCAAAATGGTCTCGGGCCATGGATGAAGTCTCCCTTCAAGTTCACGCCGTATGGTCAGTCTGGCAAGAAGCTCAGCGAGGTGGTCGCACCGCTGGGAGCTTGTGTCGATGACATGGCGTTTGTTCATAACATGGTCGGCAAGAGTGGTGTGCACTCGCAAGCGACTTATCTGCAAGCAACCGGTTTCGATACGCCAGGCTTCCCAGGCATGGGCGCCTGGGTCAGTTATGGTCTGGGAAGCATCAGCGACGAATTGCCTTCATTCGTTGTCCTGCCCGATCACCGTGGCTTTGCCAGCAATGGCCCCAAGAACTGGAGCAGCGCTTTCCTGCCCGCCAGCACCCAAGGCACCGCGATCTTCCCCCAGCGAGAGAATCCAATCGAAGACCTGACGCCCAAGTCGTCCTATACGTCTGCCACAAGCGACGATGCGAGCCTGCGTCTGCTGGAGCAGATCAATGGCCGCTACCAAGAACAACGTGCCGGCGATTCACGACTCGAGGCTCGTATCCGCAGCTATGAACTGGCAGCCAAGATGCAGCTGAGTGCTCCCCAGGCGATGGACATCTCGAAGGAGCCCGACCACATCCTCAAGATGTATGGTCTCGATCGGATGGGTGCCGAGTATCCTTCCGAGATTAATGCTCCCGAAGAAATCGAGTACTTCGGCCGCAAGTGTCTCATTGCCCGGCGACTCATCGAACGCGGTGTTCGCTTTATCCAAATCTGGTCCGGAAACGATAACGGTTTCCCGCGTCGCAATTGGGACAGCCATGAAGACATCCGGCGAGACCACGGTCCACTGGCCACCGGCATGGCCGTCGGTACCGCCGCACTGATCCAAGATCTCAAGCAGCGCGGACTGCTCGACGATACGATCATCCTCTGGACGACCGAATTCGGGCGGATGCCCTCGACGCAGGGAAGCAAGGGACGCGATCACAACCCCTACGTATTCACGAACTGGCTGTGCGGCGGGGGTATCAAGCCAGGCATTACCTATGGGCAATCCGACCAGTGGGGCTACAAGCCGCTCGACCGCGACCACCCCACGCAGGTCTACGACATCCACGCAACGATACTCCACCTGCTGGGAATCAATCACGAGAAACTGACCGTCCGTCATAATGGCATCGATCGCCGCTTAACGGACGTTCATGGACACGTCATCCGCGACATCCTTGCGTAAAATAACACATCTCTCAGCTAAATTGCGTTTTTGCACATTGGGCATATCGGCTCTTTTAAGGTATAATAAAGGGTTCCTGCCTACCGTTCTCTCCTTAGTGATCTTATGAAAACATTCCTTGTCATAGCCCTTGCATTGGCATTTCCACTGATGGCTCTCGGCGAAGAGATCGACTTCGCTCATCAAATCGTTCCATTGCTGAAGAAGCAATGTGGCAACTGCCATAGTGGTACCCAAAAAGAAGGAGGATTCTCTCTCAACACCCGCGAGACGCTTCTCGGCGGAGGCGAATCGGGAGAAGCCATCGTTCCTCACAATGGAGAACCAGGCGAACTTCTCGCGCGCGTCACAACCGATGACGAATTCACCCGAATGCCGCCCGAAGGGGATCCACTCTCCAGCGATCAGATCAAGCTTCTGAAACGTTGGGTCGAATCGGGCGTCCCGTGGGAACCAGGCTTCACCTTCGGAGAAAAGATCTACGAGCCACCGCTCAAACCACGTCGCCCGGAGTTGCCACCAGCCGTCGCAGGCCGCACCAATCCGATCGACCGAATTCTTGACGCCCAGTTGGCCGAGCAAAAGATGGGCCCCTTGGAACCACTGAATGACGATGCGTATCTGCGTCGCGTCTATTTGGATCTCATCGGGCTATTGCCCACGCCTGATGAGCGCGAGGCGTTCCTGCAAGATAGCGATCCCGATAAACGAACCAAGTTGGTCGAAGAACTACTGGCTCGCGATGTCGAGTACGCGGAACACTGGCTCACCTTCTGGAACGACCTGTTACGTAACGACTACGCCGGTACCGGTTTCATCACCGGTGGTCGCCGACAGATCTCCAGTTGGTTGTACGAAGCACTCGTTACCAATAAGCCCTACGACCAATTCGTTCGCGAATTGATCGCCCCGCCAACGCCGGAAAGTGCCGGCTTCGGACAGGGCATCAAATGGCGCGGGGAAGTGAGCGCTGGCCAAACGGTTGAAATCCAATTTGCCCAAAATGTCGGCCAGTCGTTCCTGGGCATCAACCTGAAGTGTGCCTCGTGCCACGATAGCTTCATCGACCGTTGGAAGCTTCAGGATGCCTATGGTCTCGCCGCGATCTACGCCGAGCGATCCATGGAACTTCATCGCTGCGATAAGCCGATCGGCAAGACGGCTGAAGCAGCCTGGCTCTTTCCTGAGTTGGGGCAGATCGATCCCAACGCACCGCAACCCAAGCGACTGCAACAACTGGCTGATCTGATGACGCATCGTGAGAACGGGCGATTCACTCGCACGATCGTCAATCGCCTGTGGCATCGCATGATGGGTCGTGGGATCGTTCATCCAACCGATGCGATGCAGAGCCCACCATGGAATGCGGACCTCCTCGATTTCCTGGCAGAACACCTGGCTGAAAACAACTATGACCTCAAACAAACGTTACAGCTGATTGCCACATCACAGGCCTATCAAACTCAAGCGGAACGCGTCTCTGACCAAACCGAACCTGGCAGCTATCAATATGCTGGCCCCCGCAGCAAGCGAATGACCGCGGAACAGTTTGTCGACTGTGTCTGGCAAGTGACCGATACTTCTCCGAATAAATTCGACGCTCCCGTTATCCGCGGCAACCTCTCGACCGGCTCGTCCAGCAAGGTCGAAGTCGCCGGTCAGTGGATCTGGAATCAAACCGATGTCTCCCAGGCAGCCGCGGGCGAAACGATCACGCTGCGCAAGCAATTCGACCTTGCCGAGGTACCCTCGGACGGGTTTGCCCTGGTCACCTGCGACAACGAATACACGCTTTATGTCAATGGAAAGAAGCTTGCCGCTGGTAATAATTGGATGGAGCCTGACTTGGTTCGACTTGGCTCGCTGAAACAGGGCGCCAATGAGGTCCTGATTGTGGCCAAGAACGCCGGTAGCGGCCCCAACGCCGCGGGTTTGTTCTTTGAAGCACGCCTCGCTGACACGATCGTTTCCTCGGACGACACCTGGCAGTGGACAGCCCAAGTGCCCAACGGCTCAGGAAAGTTCAAGAAGCAGCCCGAAGACTGGCAACCGGCCGCGGTCGTCAAAGGCCAAGAGGTCTGGATGGGACGCCTGCGTCCTGTCATGGCCCAGATGCTTTCGCAGGGAATCGACGGCCAACGTTATATGGTTCGAGCTTCGCTCTTGAAGAGTGACTTCCTGATGCGTTCGCTGGGTCGTCCTAATCGAGACCAGGTCGTCAGCGTTCGCCCCATGGAACTAACGACCCTCGAAGCGATCGACCTTTCCAATGGCGATACCCTGGCCAACGCACTTCGCCAAGGGGCCAAGCAATTGAATCAACGTGAGTGGGAATCACCCCAAGAGTTCGTGACGTGGCTGTATCACTTCGCCTTGAGTCGAGATCCTACGCCGGCCGAACGGACGACACTCGTCGACTCCCTGGGCCCCGAGATGCCAACCGAAGCGATTGAAGATGTCCTTTGGGCTGTCTTCATGCTTCCAGAATTTCAACTTGTTCACTAAGTGAGGTTCCTCATGGACCGCGCACAAGTACGAAGACAATTCCTGAAACAAATGGCGGCTGCCTCCACAGCGACCATGATGGCCGGTGCGCCGCGCCTGGTGACCGCGAATGAAGCAGCGGTCGAGCATCCAGCCGCGAAGGCCGATTCCTGCATCCTGATCTGGATGGCCGGGGGCATGGCTGCGCCCGACACGTTCGACCCTAAGAAGTACGTGCCGTTCGAGGTTGGCGTGCCCGTGGCCGACGTCGAAAGTACGTTTCCGGCGATCGATACCAGCGTCGACAATATCAAGATCTCGCAGGGGATGGAGAATATCGCCCAGGTTATGGATCGCGCGACGCTGATTCGCTCGCACGTCCTGCCAGACCTGGGAAGCATTCTTCACTCGCGGCATCAGTATCATTGGCATACCGGCTACGTGCCGCCGCAAACGGTCGCTTGTCCGCATATCGGTGCGTGGATGTCGAAGGTCCTGGGCCCTTTGAATCCTGTGATGCCGGCATTCATCAATATCGGCCAACGACTCGAAGGGGTCGGTGAGCAAGAGGAATTAAAAGCCTTCACCACGGCCGGTTTCTTCGGCAGTGAATTTGGCCCGATGAACCTCCCCTACCCCGAACAGGCCGCGCAGTCGGTGCGTCCTCCCGAAGGGATGAAGTCCGAGCGGTTTGCCAATCGCAATAAGCTGTTTCAGAAGCTGATTGATCAATCGCCTCAGCGCGACTTTATCGGCGACTTCCAGCGCGAGTCGCAGCTGCGTTCGATGGAGAACGCCTATCGGCTTCTCTCGGCGAAGGAGCGTGAAGCGTTTGACATTTCGCTGGAACCGAAAGAGTCGTACGAAAAGTACGACACCGGCCGTTTTGGCCGTGGCTGCTTGCTGGCCCGACGGCTGGTCGAGAATGGTGCGCGGTTTGTCGAAGTGACGACCGAGTACGTTCCGTTTCTCCACTGGGACACGCACGCCAACGGTTTCACAACCCTGCAGCGGATGAAGCAGGAAATCGATCTCCCCATCGCTCAGCTGATTCTCGACCTGGAAAGCCGGGGACTACTCGATCGCACGCTCGTCATTCTGGCCAGCGAATTCAGTCGCGACATGATCATGGAAGGCAAGCCGGGCTCGAATGCACGCGATCAAGCAACCGAAAAGGTCGAGGTCCTCAAAGAGTTGAAGCACTACGGACAGCATCGCCACTTCACCGGTGGTTCGTGCGTTGCGATGTGGGGCGGCGGCGTGAAGAAGGGACAGCTCTATGGCAAAACAGCCAACGAGCGTCCGTTTGTGGCCACCGAAAACCCAGTCTCCGTGATCGATCTGCATGCGACGATCTTCACGGCCATGGGTATCAGTCCTAAGACACAATTCGAAGTCGAACGCCGACCGTTCTACGCCACCGAAGACGGCAAAGGCAAGCCAGTGATGGACATCTTTGCTTAGGCAGATGGCCTTCGATCCACCAAGAAATAAAAAGAGCCGCTGATCCAATCGAATCAGCGGCTCTTTCTTGTTAGTTCAATCAGTCGAAGCGATCCTAGTTCAGAATCGATTCCAGACCCTTCACAACCGCGTCGACCTTCAGGTCCTTAGCGGAAGCAGCAGCGAAGTTGCCCTTCACTTGACCGCCCTTGGCCAAGATGATGGTCACTTCAGCATTTGGGTTGATGCCGTAATCTTCCGGGCCATTTTCAAATTCGTTTGGCAGCACGAAAGGAACGTTCGCGGTCTTCGAGGACTTGGCCAGCTTTTCAGCATCAGCCTTGGCAGCGGCCTTGTTTTCGCCGAGGAAGTTCACGAACGTACGAAGCTGCTTGTCTTCGTTCTTGGCGATTGCCTTATCCAGTTGTTGCACCAGATCGACAACTGCCTTGTCGCCACTACGGGTGAAGATGATCACCTGAGGACGGCCGCCGTTCTTGCAGCGGTAGCACAGATTCTTACCAACATCGACACCATCTTCGGAAGCACCGGCCAGCTTGGTCACGTAGAAAGCGCCGATCATTTCGCCTTCTTGCAGACCGCTCTTGGTTTCTTCCGCCATCACCAGCGAAGAACCAGCCATCAAAGCGACCGCAGTCAAAGCCATTGTCAAAAATTTCATTGAGAGTCTCCTGGGACAAACCAAGGGGAAACAAAACGGGGGAGGTAACGGAAGGGATTAACGCCCTATTTGGACGTCGAGGTTGACCTGGGAGGTATTTCCCGGTCAGATGCAGTATCCGCAATCCGGAGTCACGCTACAAGTCTTCGGAATGATTATCCTATAGATTCCGTAATTCTGTTATGTTGCTAACAAACCCCGAAAATGCCTGCCGGTTCTCCTCAAACAGGGCCATTATTCGATGAACCTCCGCCACCTGATGTACCTTGGCATTGCCCTTTGCGCCCTCAGTGTCCCGGTGCTAGCCGTCCCCGGCCCCCCCAGGACGGCCGAATACCGCTCGCCAGTCGATGTTGTTTTGCTGAAAAACGACACTTGGTTAGTCGTCGCCAATCAAACATCCAACAGCGTCAGCCTGATCGAAACCGAGAGCGGCAAGGTTCTCGACGAGCTGCCTTGCAGCGATCACCCTACGGCCATCGCGGCCTGCCTAGATGGCCAGCACGTGCTGGTCAGCTGCGCCTACAGTGGCCACATCTCCCTCATCCAGGTTGATGGGGGAAAACTGCGCGAAATACAATCGATCGAGGTTGGCTTCGAGCCGACAGGGCTGGCCGTCGCTCCCGATGGTAAGACCGCTTACGTTGGTCTTGTCGCCACCGGCGAAGTCGCCCAGCTTGACCTGGAACAAGCCCAGGTCGCCCGCAAGTTCTCGGTCGGGGCCTGGCCGCGTTACCTTGCCGTTTCTCCAAATGGCGAGCGTCTGGCCGTGGGCTGCAGCGGCGAGAGCAAGATTGTCATTGTCGACCTCACCAAGGGAGAGGTGGCTTTCTCATCTAAGCTTTCTGGCGGAATCAACATTGGCCACATGCAATGTTCGGCCGATGGGAAATACGTGTACTTCCCGTGGATGATTTACCGCAGCAATCCGATCAATCGAGATAATATCCGTCGCGGCTGGGTTCTAGGTAGCCGTATCGGGCGGGTTCGGCTCGACAAGCAGGAATACCGCGAAGCGATCACACTCGATGTGCCTGGCATGGCGGTCGCCGATCCGCATGGAATCGCGATGAACGGTTCCAACGAGCGACTGGTCGTTTCCGCATCTGGCTCGCACGACCTTTTGATCTATCGAAAGGATGACCTACCGTGGGAAGGCGTCGGCGGCCCAGGCGATCTGATCGATCCGAAACTGATGCAAGACCGCGACCTCTTCAAACGCATCGATCTTGGCGGCCGCCCGATGGGCATGGCCATGGCCCAGGATGGTCGCACGGTCTACGTGACCAACTATCTACGAGAAGAGATCCAAGTCGTCGACATTGATGAAAGCCGTGTCGTTCGCCACATCCCCTTGGGCAAGCGACCGGGTCCTTCCCAGGTACGCCACGGGGAAGAACTCTTTTACGATGCCAGACGCAGTCTCGACCAGTGGTACAGCTGTCACACATGCCATTACAACGGCGGTGTGAATTCCAAAGCGATGGATACCTGGAACGATGGTTCCGCTTTGACGATGAAAACCGTCCTTCCCTTGGAACACCTCGACAAGACAGGCCCCTGGACCTGGCACGGGTGGCAGGAAGATATCCGCGATGCGATGCACAAGTCGTTCACCACGACCATGCAAGGACGACCAGCCAGTCCCAGGGAAGCCGATGCGATTCTGGCCTACCTGAAAACCGATCGTAGCCCGCCCAATCCGTTCCGCGAAAAAGACGGTTCCATGAGCGCAGCGGCCAATCGTGGTCAGCAAGTCTTCGAAAGTGCCGAAGCCAACTGTGCTAGTTGCCATAGCGGCCGGTACTTCACCGATGGCAAGATCCACGATGTGGGCCTTGGCTCCGAAGAAGACGAGTACGTAGGCTACAACACGCCTAGCCTGACCGGCATCTATCGCAAGGTCCGCTTTCTTCACGATGGTCGAGCTGGCAGCCTGGAAGACGTTCTGATGGACTACCACTCGCCGGAAGAGGTCTCCGGTACGCGGCCCCTTACCGATAGCGAACTAACCGATCTGATTTCGTATTTGAAATCGCTATAAGCCAGGGCCAGGAATCGAACCTGGCCTAAAGCGATGATCGCGCGCATCGACGAACCGGCAGCCACGAAGACGATCGATCGTCGTGGGACGAAACTTCACGTTGTCTGCCGCCGAATCACGGAGGCCCTCGTTCGGTCGGGTCTTCCACATCAGGTGCCACACCCAAGTCCGCTTGGGCGTGTCTTCGCATTTCAGGAGTGATCGGGGCAAGCGGTTCTTGTAGGCTGGCCTCGTTAGCACGCCCAAGAAGACTTGGACGTGGCACCTGAGAACCCTTCTGAGGTAGGCCGTGTTGCCGGCGATGTTTCTTGAGTCGCTTTCTGAGTCGATTCAGTTCGGTTCCCTGCCGATCGAGCACCTTCAGGTGAAACGTAACCCAGGCCAGCGCACGATCGAGCTTACCGGCCGTGGGAACAATCAGACCGTCGATCGTTTGGCCAGCGAAGTTGTCGCGCGGTGGCTTCTTGGGCTGTCGGGGCCTTGTCGGTTTCGGCCGCTTGGTGGTCTGCGTCGCACTCGGAGCAGACGGTGCGTGATCACCGCCTCCGCTAGGAGAACCCCACGAGGATGACTGCTGCGGCACGGTGGCGGGAACTTGCGGATCGTCCCTTCGTGCATCCTCTGTTTCAGCGTCTTCTTGAGGCCGATCAGCTTGGCTTGACTGCTCTGGCTGCGGTGAAGGATCGACCGCGATGACCAACTGCCCCACGACATCGGCCGGGATCTCGACCAACGTCCCACAGGCCGAGCACACATAGTGCTTGCCGGCGCGCACCACCACCTGCGGCCCGCGCTCGGTCGAGCGCGGATCGCTGGGCTGTGGGTGTGCAGGGGACGAGGACATGGCGAACTTTCTGGTGAAAAACAACCATCGCGTGCGAGCGAACGGGCTCAAGAAACCACGCGACAAAAAGAAGCGTAACGGGGACCTTCCCCGGGCATGATCTAGGTATACCAGCCTGATGCTGCCTGAAGATAGTGCGCGCGCCATTTTTTTAAAACGCCCAAGACACGCCGGAGAAAACGCGTATTTTGACGCCAACTCTTCGGTGTGCCACTGGCCTCTGGCCAGTGCGAATTGGTTATTTGCCAACCAAGCAGAAATCGGTTGGCCGGTGCATTGGAACCGAGAGAAGAATTGGTCGCGAGTACCTCAGTCGCACTGGCCAGAGGCCAGTGGCACACGCTGGGAGACTTGATCAGTTGATCGCGACCGCAGTAGAAAGTGCCCTCGCCAGGAATCGAACCTGGTCTACGAGCGTCGCATGCTCGCGTGCAAATCCATCACACTCCGAGGTCAAAGGGAGTAGCCTGTCCAGGAATCGAACCTGGTCCGACAGCTTCGGAAGCTGCTATGCGAATCCGGCACACTCACAGGCTATTGGCTCTAAGGGGTGACTGAGGAGATTCGAACTCCTTCTTCCTGCTTCACAGGCAGGCGTGCCTACCGGGTACACTTCAGTCACCATAAATGGGGCGGCCGGGACCGCATGCCGAGGAGCCCCTCCACTTCCGTGGACTCGACTCGGCATTTAATCCCCAGGGTTAGAGCACTTCTCAGTTCCCTGTTGCGTCCCGGGCTGGCTGCGACTGCGATGCACTTCGTTGACCTGCATCGACGAATCTCGAGGATTCGCCTGCTTCGGTCGCCTCGTGCATCTTGTCTCGCCTACGCCCATACCGCGACAGGCCCCTGAGAATCACTCAAGGCCCCGGCCACCCATACGCGTTTTAGTCGATAAACGCCACGTGACGCATGGCTACCGATTCGGTTTCGGTATTCATGATCACCTGGTGCCATCCATCCAGGCAGATCGTCTTGTGATCGGCATGGCGAACCTTACCGCGGACGAAAACGCCTGGGTTACGACGCTGCGTAATCCAAGCAAGCTTCTTCAGCTTTGGCTTCTTGCTGATCAGCTTCTCGTATTGCCGCTCGGTCAATCCGTTAGGATGTTGCGGACTTACGTACACCAACTCGCCGCCTTGGCGGACCAGCTCTTCACAGATGTGAGGCTTTCCGCCACCGCGATTGATTGGCTCGTTCCGCAGTACCCAACGCTGGTCGATGCGCTGCCACGGCTGGACAGGCACAAAGAACCATTCGCCTTGACGAACGAACGCATCGTTCTTGCGGCGGTTTCGCTTCTTCGGCTTGACCTTCAGCTGACGCTCACGGATATGGACGTCGCGCGGCTTCAGCGCGTCGAAAGCGGTGATTACGTTGGAGACAGTTGCCCGCTCCGGTACAGCAGCGACGAACCAGTGACGCTCGTCGTGGCCGCAGAGGAACTTGTGCTTACCGTCTTCTTGTTCGGTCAACAGCAGCAAATGGCGAATATCGGGTCGAACATCGATCACGCGCAAGTCAGGCTCTGCCTGAGCACCTAGCGAGATCTCGAAGAACTCTCCCTCGGCGTCGTGACCAACGTCGATGGAGACATCGCTTCGTGCGTTGCGACCGCGGGCCGGAACAACCTTGACGCGTCCGCCCATTCGCTCGAATTGCCGCTCGATAACATGAGCGTCCATAATCGAGTCTCCTTGAACCCTATAAAACAGTGGCGAACGCACCGTGCGTTCACCTCAGTGGACCGACTGGGAATCGAACCCAGATCCCTGCCCCGCCAGAGCAGTGTCGTCCCTTTGGACCATCAGCCCTTTGAAATAAGAGTGGACCTGATCGGAGTCGAACCGATCGCACCGATCTTGCAAGGATCAGTCGCCTCCATCGGCATGCAGGCCCATTGAATTTGAGAGGTCCGTTCGGGAATCGAACCCGATCCGCGTCCTTACCACGGACGTGTGCCGCCAGAACACCTACAGACCAGTTAAAGTAGCGGGTCCGGGAGTCGCACCCGACCGTCCAGGCTTATGAGGCCCGAATGAGCACTGGCTCACCCGCGTCAATGGTTTTGCTACTCCCAATAGTCCTGCCATCGCTCGCCGAACGACTTCTTCAGCAGAGCCTGGTAGGCATTGGTCTTGATCTTGCACATCTGCACGTTGCCGCGCGATCCGGTCTTACAAACGACCCCTTCGGTGACGTTGTATTTGCCTTGGCGAACGGCCTCGGCAAAGTTGCCGGTAAACTTGCCTTGATAGACCACACGAGCAATCGAAAGTTCACTGAAAACTTCCACAAACTCGAAAGGATCTATCAGATCGCCATTCACCTCGACATCGAACAAAACCAGTTGCTTGGGATCGTCTGCTTTGTGCAAGCCTGCGAATGAATGCGGACCAACGTACTCGGCAAAAATGGCAACTTCATTCCACCCATGGCAGCGATCACTACTCAGCAGCTCGGTAAGGGGCTCGCATAGTCCTTTGCGAAATACCTGGCCAGCATCGGCAAGATGCTGATGTCTTTCACGAAAGGATGCTTCGCCCAACTTGTCGAGACGAAACTCATCACGACGTGTTCCCATGAAGGTCCAGCCATCACCTCGTTGCCAGTTGAAATGCAGATTCGTCCCGTCGACTTTCTCGAAGGCAATGCACTTGCCCAGCGGAAAGTCTCGCGAGTCGCGAATCTTCGGATAGTGGAGTTTCCTGCTCATGGTCCGACAATCGCTATCTGAGTAAGTAGCCAAGGGGAGACTTGCACTCCCACGCCCCTGCAGGCACGACGTTCTAAGCGTCGCGCGTCTACTAATTCCGCCACTTGGCCATGGTGTTCTATCGCCTTGAAAGTCGGCGTTCGATCTCATCCGTTTGATCAACAACCATCGTCTGTTTGTCGAACTGGTAGATCTCCAAATTCTCGTTGGCCAGCACCGACGGCAGATCGAGGATCACATAGTTCTGAATTCGCTTTCTCAATCCCACCTTTCCAGCACGTGGAATGTTTCTCGGCACGATCAACCAGGCCGTACCGCGGGAATTGAGTTGCTGCTCAATCGCGGCAAGCACTTGGTGTCGCGTCGAACGGGTCAGCATATTCAAAACGTGATTGCAGACGATCGTATCGTAGCCGCCTTGCGGTGGCGTTGGCCGATAGTAGGGATCGAACGCGTCCCAGCCCAGGCAATCGGCATCGAAACCAAACCCACATCCATAGTCGAGCACGCGACCGCGAATTCGGTTGGAATCCACCAGCCAATTGGCAGCAAAGCTAATCGACTGACGACGTATCGCTCCTCCCAACTCTTTGATGAATCGATAACCGCGTGAACACTTTAGCTTGGGCAAACGATGTCTTTCTGAATGCAATCAACACAGTGGGCCGTGAAGGAATCGAACCTCTCGTCGCCACCTCGCTTCTTTTGTGACCACGGCTTTACAGGCCGCTGCGAGGAGCACAACCCTTGATCATCTCTCGTTTGACTTTCTCGTGTGAAAGCCGCACCATTTACGTGTGCAAATAAGTTCTCAACACTCCAAACCAATTCTGCTTATGGACCAAACTGATTTCTCTCTGCTGGTTGGGCTTCTTTTCGGAGCGCCCATTGTCGGCTTCTTACTACTAGCCTTTACCCCCCTGCCTCTTTGGGTCGCATTCCTTATCGCTTACACCCTGGGTACGATTTTGGTCGGTCTAATCGTCTACCTCTTAGTCGGGATATATGGAAAGATCCTGGATCGTCAAAATAAATCCGACGACTGACACCTCATTCCTTAAGTAGCACGCGAGGGATTCGAACCCCCATCCACCTGGGTTTGAGCCAGGTCGCTCTACCATATTGGCGTAGCATGCCATTGTTAAAAGCGTTCCCGACCGGATTCGAACCGGCGATCTCTTGCGTGACAGGCAAGCGAGCACTCCGCTGCTCCACGAGAACTTTTGATGCGCGATGACTCGCGAACGGTTGTTAAAAGCGAACACCAGCTTCAGTCCGGCCGACAGGTGCCACGGATGGCACGTCGAAAAGCCGACGCAAGTCGCTTTTCGGAGCCGCGAGGAGCTATGCTCTGAGCTTGGCGAGGGCACACTGGCGGTACGATGCCGCCAGGCCCCAATAAAGTAGTCCTGGAGGGACTCGAACCCCCGATCGTCTCTTTGTAAGAGAGCTGCCTTCGCCGCTGGGCCACAGGACTATGTTTATGGAATTAAGCACGCCCCCAAGGATTTGAACCCTGACCTGACTGGGTTGGAACCAGCCGTGCTCCCGTTACACCAGAGACGTATAGTTAAAAAAGGCTGCGAGGGTTGGAATCGAACCAACGACCTCCTGGTTCAGAGCCAGGCGATACTACCAACAGCGTCTACCCCGCAGTGCTGCCAGAAAGAGACCGTGAACTTCAAGACAGGTTCGCTCGAATTCTGTTTTCTTTCTGGAGAAGAGTGCTCTGCGGGAGTCGAACCCGCCTCGCCAGGTTGGAGGCCTGGAACCTTTGCCGCTCGGCCAAGAGCACGAAATGTTGAAGCTGTGGAGGCAGGAATCGAACCTGCGACAATGCGGTTAACAGCCGCCTTCCCGTACCAGCACAGGACCCACCACAAAGTTGAAAGTCAGGGTAGCTGGATTCGAACCAGCGGTCTCATACTCCCGAAGTATGCGGATTAAACCAAGCTTTCCCACACCCTGAAAAATGGAAGAGCGCCCAGTGGGAGTCGAACCCACACTTCCGCCATGGCAAGGCAGTAGGCTGCCGCTACATCATGGGCGCTGATCGTCTCGTTTCAATTGTCAAAGAACACGGAGTCTGTTGAGACACAGAGAGCACCGGGAGGGACTCGAACCCTCGTAGCCGCGTTACGAATGCGGTGTCTTAGCCGCTGGACGACCAGTGCTTGTTTGTGGTCAGGCGCAGATAGATACCTCTGCTGCACCTGACCACGAAATGTCAGTTAAATTGCCCTCGTTTGGGCAAGGCATCCCCTGTCGCCTTCTTATGACCTTTGATCATGGCGTGCGAATCAGGAAGATGGTTCTCTTGCAATCTCTCTGACGAGATCGACATCACTTCCCAACCATCGACAAACGAGCCATCGCGTTGCTTGAGTTTGACGTAGCCATGCAGCTGCGCATATTTCTCAGGTATCCACGACGTGACCTCGATCCTCGTGGTCGGACTCGTTCTCTTGACCAAACGACATTGTTTGTAATAGAGCGTCATCGATTCGTTTCCTTAGGGTAACGCTGCTGGTAAGTGGGATCGGAAGGACTCGAACCTTCACCCGCCTGGTTAAGAGCCAGGGATGCTACCGTAACACCTCGGTCCCATATTGTTGGTTTGGTCGGCGCGGTGGGGTTTGAACCCACGACTCACGTCTTATAAGGACGTCGCTCTTACCACTGAGCTACACGCCGCACTGCCACATCGGTTTGCAGCGGCAAATCGGTAGTGAGGCCGGTAGGATTCGAACCTACGCCCACCTGATTAAAAGTCAGGGATGCTGCCGTTACACCACAACCTCAATGCGAGTTTGTGATATGCGTTTACTGCGAGTTGAATCGTTCATGGTGCGTTTCCTTTTCTTCAACAGTGGTAGCCCTGGGAATCGAACTCAGCGCGGCCTGAGTATCAGTCAGGCATGGACAACCAGTCCTCGACTACCTCAATCGGCGCGTACATTTCACGCACCCCTAGTGACCCGTGTGGGAGTTGAACCCGACCTGATCGGATTGAAAGACCGATGACCTCACCCGAAGTCGAACGGGCCAAATGGTTTGGCTATGGGCATAAAAAAAGCCCGGTGTCGCTCATGACACCGGGCTTAAGTAAGCCGCAGGGGGAAAGTTCCCTAAGTCATAAGCGCAGAGGATGAGCCGGATAACCGCTGCCTGTTTGCACAGGCAATCGCATACCAGCTTCATTTTGATTTCGATCGTTGTGGTTGATTATCAACATCGAAGGTTTTTCACTCTTGCGAATAATTGGTGATTGTTTACGTCTGAGTGTTTAGACGAGTCACTTAGGAAATGGTTCGCGGAAAACTTGGCTTTCTTGAAAAAGAAAATGCCCACTCCAATACGTGAAGTGGGCATTGATCTTGAATGATGGTGACTGAGAGCTTACTCACGCCACTCAAAGAATCCGATCTTCTTCAAATCGCTTTCCAATGTTTTCTTCTCTTGCGCCGTCAAATCACGCCAAGGCAGACGTGGCGGACCAACCGGCAAGCCGACCATTTCCATGATCGCTTTCTGCGCCGGCAGCGCGGGATATCGCACGAAGGCCTGGACCATTTCCACGGACAGCAGTTGCAGGTCACGTGCAGCTTCATTCTCGCCTTGCCGGTAGGCCTCGATCATGCGGCGATAGAGTCCCGGGGCAAAGTTATAGGTGCTCCCTACGGCCCCTCTTGCTCCGGCACCGAGTCCGCAAAGCAGCATTTCATCGCAGCCGTACAGCAGATCGAACTGATCGGCAAAGTGAGCCTTGCAGGCCTGGAACTCATGAATTGACTGGGACGTGTATTTCACCCCGTTGAGTTCCGGCAACTCCTTGGCCGCTTGCGTCAGCAGTGCATGGAGGTCGAAGTCGACGCCAGTAATTCGCGGGATGTGATAGTAATAGAACGGCAACTCAGGCGCCCCCTGCATGATCTCTCGCAGAGAATCAAGAAGCAGAGTGATGCTGGCCGGCTTGAAGTAGGTTGGCGGCGTGGCGCTGATTGCGTCGGCACCAATCGCTTGAGCATGTTCGGCCAGCTCGCGCGACTCTTGCACGCTGTTGTGCCCCACTTGAATGATGACGGGGATGCGGCCGGACACTGCTTCCACGAAAGCTTCCGCCGTCTGCCGACGTTCGTTGCCAGTCAGCGATACCCCTTCCCCGGTGCTTCCGTTGACGTACAAGCCAGCCACGCCCGATGCGACGAGCGCATCAACCATCGCCCCGATCGGCTTGAGATCAAGTTTTCCCTCGGCAGTAAGCGGCGTGAACGTGGCCGCGACCAGCCCTTCCAATTGCATGCAATTCGGCTCCTGCGATTTTGGCAGCGGCTCTGTTGTTTGCCCGCAGAGCGTTTCCGCCTTCATGGTGCCTGAGTTCATGGATTCTTCGCTTCCGATTCTGGCACGTTCAAAAGGAAAAGGGAAATAGTCTCGTAGGGGTTATTTTCGCCAACTTCAGCCAGACAGCCGAACTGACTATCACCCAGTGGAGCGATGCATGAATAGGCCGTGTGGCTGGGGTAAAGGGTCTGCTTCCACGGCCAGGTCTTGTTATCGTCGAAACTGGCAAGCACCGTCAGGTTACGGCGTTTGGAGGGATCTCGAGGACTAGAGAACAACAGTATGCCCGGTTCGTCGGTCGTTGACCAGCGATAGCGAACGATACTGGCCTGACAAACAGGAGAAATCAGCTCGCGGGCATCGGTTATTTCAGACCAAGTCAGCCCGCCGTCGGTGCTGACCGACTGGGCTCGGCACCCCTGGCCGCGATACGATCGCATATCAATGACCATATGCCCCTGATCGCCGATTTCGACGACCTGACACTCGTTCATATTGGGATGAATCGTGCCACCCAGCTGCCATGACTTTCCATGGTCGTCGCTATAGATGACGTGCGAGCCGAAGCCGTAGCCTTTCTTATCCACTGCTGGATCAATTGAATAGCTGTGGTCGCATGGAATCACCAAGCGGCCCTTGTGCGGACCATGCTTCAGTTGAATACCGACACCAGGACCCGTGGCATACCAGCCCCAGTCGGGGTTCTTGGTCGAGTCGGTAATGTCCACTGGATCGGTCCATGTTTTGCCGTGGTCATCGGAGTGACACACCCAGACGGTGCGTGTGCCCTTCGACTTCTTCAGCTTGATGGCCGACTCGTGATCTTCGCCCAGGTTGTGCGTGAGCAGCAAATGAATCCGCCCGGTCGTTTCATCCACCACCGGACAAGGATTTCCGCAGGTGTTGTCGTTATCTTTCCAAACGATGACCTGATCACCCCAAGTTTTGCCCTGATCGGTTGAGCGTTTCATCACCAAATCGATCGCACCGGTATCGCTTCGAGAGTTGCGGCGACCTTCGCAGAAAGCCAACAGCGATCCATCCTGTGCCTGGATCAGCGCCGGAATGCGATATGTGTCGTAGCCATCTTCGCCGCTTTTCCAGATGGTGATGGGCTGGCGCTGTTTCGCGAGCTGATCAAGTTCCGCAACCGTGAATCGTACTGAGACGACCGAGTTCTTTTCTTCCGGCCGATAGCCGACATAAGTCGTCGCGACGAACGTTCCGTCAGGCAGTCGTTCAATCCCCGGGTAGCCCGTATCGAGGGGACGCCCGTGGTGCTCCAGCAGGCGGGCTCGGTACTGCCCCGGCTTGCCAGCGAGAATATCCGCGTAGGTTCCGACCCAAACAACAAAGTGACCGTAAGTTGGGCTCTTTTTGACGACATCTCGAAACCCAATCACCAAGCGGCCATCTTCCGTATACCGGGCACAATGACGATCGCCGGTCAAAGCGGCATTCACTTCCTGCGGATCGGACCAGGTTTCTCCTTCATCATCAGAGACCATCACAAGCGAGTTCAATCGTCGGGCATTTTCCCGCATCAAGCACATGATCTGCTGCCCATCGGGAGATCGCAGCAGGAACGGTTCACAAGGATTGGCACCTTCAACGGCAGCCACCATGCGCTGGTTTTCCCAGGTGAGTCCGCCATCGGAGGAGGTCGCTTGCCAGATCCGCAGAGGCGGGCGGTCGTGGTCCCCTGCCCCGCGATGATAGATAGCCAAGTGCTGGGTGCCGTTCTTGATCGGCAAGATCGTGATGGGAGCGACAATGCACTTCAGCCCGTTCTTCTCCATGGCAGACCAGGTCTTGCCTTGATCGAGGGAAACCGACTGCGTCATGTCGCCTCGACCGGCAAAGACAAAGAGGCGTGCCGTCCCTTTGGAATCAACCAGGCGATGAAGACAAGGACAGTTCTCGATATCACTCCAGTTTTCTGGAACCGGGATCAGGTCGCTCCAGGTCAAGCCGCCGTCATCGCTCCGCTTCAAAGGACCACATCTTCCGCCATGGTTATAGGTCCAGGCAGCGAAAATTGTTTTGCCATTGGGCATCAGCAATGTCGTGGGATGCCCCTGGTATACATCCTTCGTTCCTCGAGCAACAACCGTCTGACGTGCAACCTCATGGGCGAGATCAATCGTCGGAATAGCAATCTCATCACTAAGCTTTTTCGGCAACCAGGCTCCCTCGCTGAGGTCACCTTCGATCGTGAATTTCTGGACCGTCATCGTCGAGCGCCAGGGGCGCAGGCCCACCAAACCAAGCGGGCCCTTCACAGGGCCTTCGTAGACTTGTTTGCCGTCGATCGAGACGCTCAAACGTCCATCAGCCGTTACCAGTTCGACGAGAAACATCTTCCCTGGTTGGATCCCAGCCTTGGCAGAATCCAGGAACTTGGTCGTCCCACCGAACACTGGACCTTGGACAAACAAGCGGTTGTCAGAGCCGTCAAATCCAAATTGACTACCAGGTCCTAGAGAAATCGACGCGGCCGTATGGTTTAATTCATTGAGGGCAAGTTCAATCTGCACCTTGGCATTGGGGCCAGCGATACCTCGCGAAGCCCAGGCAACGTTGCCAACACCGTTTCCTTGTAGGCCTTCTTCACCCGTACTCCATGCCGGTCCGTCGAATCGCACTTGCTGCGCGACGCCGCTCTCGACTGCGTGAAGCACTTCTGCACATAGAGGTGACGAATAAACAGCAACACTGAAAAGCAGTGCACAACAACTCAGGATGGGATGAAGAGAACGCATGGGCGGCAGGGCCTTGGAAAGGAAACAAACAGGCAGGAATGAATGAGCAAATTCAGGTCGGTGACTTATCACAACCTTAGACTAGTCTAGTGTCCCACATAATTATTTTCAATCTACACGGAAATATTCCGTGCATTTTCGGAAATAAATATTGCAATCCCCTAAATTGGCGGTAATCTAAGAAGCATGGACAGTTCAAAAACACCTCGCGTAATTCAGTTGGCCGAACAAATCATGGCCGACATCGCCGGTCGCGGCCTTCAATCAGGCGATCCCTATCTGGGCACGGCTGAAGCCGCACGCATGCTCGGCGTCAGCACCACGTCTGCCAATCGCGCGATGCAGTTGCTCGTCCAACGAAACATTCTGAATCGACGGCAAAAAAGAGGGACGTTTGTCGCCGATGGCATCCACGGTGAAACCCAGCGGACGATCGACCGAGTTCACCTGGTGGTGAACAACACGTATCTGTCCACCGAAGGCATGATGGCCGATGGCGTGATCGTGGGAATTCAAAGCGTGCTTCCTCACGCCGAGATCGAATTCAATCACCTTCCCGGGAGCGATGATACGGCCTGGGTTTCTGAGCTGATCGCGAAGACGGCCCGCTCGCAACAAGCGGAAGGCTTCGTGCTGGCTCGCTCGTCCCTGACGTCGCAGCGGTTGTTTCAAGCTAGTGGCCTCCCAACGGTCATCTTTGGTTCGCGTTTTCCTTCCATTCACGCGCTCCCCTCGATCGACCGCGACCACATTGCCGCAGGACGGCTGCTTACGAAATCGCTGGTCGAACACGGCGCGAAGAAGCTTGGCGTTCTGATGCGTAGCCAGGTGCTGCCGGGAGATCATCCGTTCTTAGACTCAATCTGGCAAACTTCCGCGGAACTCGGCCTGACGCCGAGCGACCTGGCGATTCGGTTCTTGCCAACCGATGATCAGGCTATCCAGCATGCCACGCGTGACCTGATTCACCAGCATGGTGCCGATGGGCTCATTTGTCGATCACAACCACTCGCCGAATCGGCCTCGAAGACCATCAAGACCTCGAAGCAGAAGAAGATTCAAGAAACGCCAATCGTCGTTTCTGACGTCTACAGCCGTAACCAGGCCAAGCTTCCCTGGCCCACATTACGCACAACCGATTCCTCGGAATCCATCGGGGCGAAACTAGCGGAAATCCTGGTCGAGCAAGCCCAAGGAAATGCTCCCGAAATTGCCGTTCGTCGTCTCGACGTTGAATTGAATCATCCCCCAGCGTAATTACGCGATCGGAACATTAGCCTTTTTCCATCATCCCATCTGCTTAATATCTGAAGAGGTTGCGTTATGCAGAAGCGAACCGGGTTTACACTCGTAGAACTCCTTGTGGTGATCGCGATCATCGGAGTTTTGATTGCACTCTTGTTGCCGGCCGTTCAGCAAGCACGCGAAGCGGCTCGCCGGATGCAATGTTCCAACAACATGAAGCAACTCGCATTGGGGCTACACAACTATCACGACACCTTCGGATCGCTGCCACCTGGGGCGATTAACGACAACAACCTGGGCTGGCACGCTTTCATACTTTCGTTCATCGAACAGGGTGCCCTGCATGATCAGTTCAATTTCAATGCCGGTGCCTGGAACGCAGGTACCAACAAAGAAGGCCCCAACAAGAACATCCACGGTTTGCTGGAAATCGACATGTTCCTGTGCCCTAGCTCTCCGCGCCTGCTCACCACGCACGGCAGCAGCACCCTGGGGGACGGACGCAAAACCTACACGACTCACTACTATGGTGTGATGGGACCTTACGGAACGAACCCGGTCAGCGGTACTTCCTATCCACACGAACCCAACCCCTCAGGCCATGGCGGCTTTTGCGAAGGGGGCATGATGCTGCTGGATGCGAGCGTCCGCTTTCGGGATGCGACCGATGGCCTTTCCAACACCTACGCTCTTAGTGAAATCGGCGGCGCCAACGGAAGCTACGCCAGTTGGGTTCGCGGTGTTCATGGGAACGGCATGGCGGCGGCGAAAAACATTCGCTACGGCATCGGCCTCCAGAACGAATCTGGTGGCAACTTCAATAACATCAGCTTTAGCAGCGAACACCCAGGCGGCGCGATGTTCACGATGTCAGATGCTTCCGTACGCTTTGTCGCCGAAACGATCGACTTCGAAGTCTATCAATCTGCTGCAAGTAAATCCGGCGGCGAGACAATCAGCGAGTAATTGGAAGCCTCTGAGAACTATTTGGATTGAGAAAGTCATCGCAATGCGCCCAAGAATCGTCTCCCTCGGCCTGCTTACTGTCGTGACTACCTTGCTGGCTGGGTGTTACAGCAGCAATGAAAGTGCAACGGCCTTTCACGTGAGCGGACAGGTCCAGTTTGATGGCAAGCCACTTCCTGCCGGACGAATCTACTTCACGCCGGATGCTTCCTTGGGAAACCAAGGCCCCCAGGGAACAGCAACGATCGAAGACGGCAAGTACGATACTGAAGATTCTCGCTTTGGTATCGTTGGTGGCCCCTACATTGTGAGAATCGAGGGCTACGACGGAATTCAGCCAGCGGATGATGAAGATGGCCTATTTCCCGACGGGCAAGTTATCTTTCGTGACTACGAAGTAAAGCTCGAGTTTCCTCAAGCCAATCATGTCGAAGACCTGGACGTCCCGGTATCGGCTTCGAAGCGAAAGTAGCCCTCACGGTCTGACTTAGATGGATTCAAATTCTTGCTCTGGCGCCGATTCAGGTCGCATTGATCCCTGATTGCCCTTGAGGACTTCAAAGATCAAGTAAAGCCCGAGGAAAGGGAAGACTTCTCCGGCTTTTTCAAGCTCGTTGCCCTATCACTCTCGAAGGCGATGTCAACTGGCAGTCGCCGAAGTTTCCCATGACTTGCGATTATCTCTCGCTTGAGGCCACTCGGTCGTTGCCAGGCTCATCTTTTCTGCCTTAAATTAATAAAGGCTCTTGGATGTAGCGTATCACGATTTCCACCTTGCGAAATCGTGTGACTATTCTCTCCCAATGACTTTTCTGACACCTGCATGCGTATCGTCCATAAGTTGCTGTTGGCGACGGTTCTGCCTGCCCTGTTAATTTGGGTCGTTGGGTATTATGCGGTCGCAGTCAGCGAACGCAGCCTCAAGGAAGTCATCGAGGCCCGATCGGCGGCTCGTGCGGCGGCCGTGATGGACGAAATCGATCGAGCTCTGCGATCCCACATTGCCAACCTCCAAGCACTCGCGCGCAGCAAACAGGTTCGCGAAACGCTGGCCGAGTCGAACGCTACGTTCGCCGAACTGGCCGATCCCGCGGCAGAAGTTGAAAGCTTGGATCAAATCTGGCAAACCGGCGACATCACTCAACAGCAAGAGTTGCTTGCCGGACTTATCGATAATGACCTGTCCCAAGAGCTTCGACTGCGAAGCGATAAGCTGCAAGAGGCGACCGGCTACGCGGTTTACGGCGAGATCTTCATTACCAATCGCTACGGAGCGATCGCCGCACTGACAAGCCGGACATCCGACTTCCGCCAAGATGATGAACTGTGGTGGCAGGAAGCCGTTCAAAACAATCTTTACGTCGGCGATGTCGCGTTCGACGATAGCGCTCATGTCTACTCGGTCGATATCTGCATCGCCGTTGAGTCGCCGGACGGCAAACTGGCTGGCGTGATGAAGGCTGTTCTTAATATCCAAGAGGTCTTCAGCATCATTGATGGGCAGTCGCGAGCAGACACCAATGCCTATACCGAGTTCTTTCTGTTTACCCAAGACTATCGCATCGTTCGCGGACCAGCCGGTCAGTCCGAACCACTTTCCGATGGCAGCAAGTACTTCGAGAACCTCGAGCAAGACTTCAAACAAAAGGGAGTGATCGCAACGAGACGGCGTCCTGACGGTAACGGCGAAGTGCTCGCCGCATATGCGACATCAGCCGACGAAGGAGATAAACGCCAAGACCTGAATTGGATCGTGATGGTACAACAGGAAGCAGCCCTGGTCTTTGCTCCCATCCATGCGATGCGGCAAAACATCTGGTCGCTGGCTTTGTTTGCGACACTACTTACCTTAGCCGTTGCAGGCGGGTTCTCCTGGTCTCTGTCGCGACGCATTCGCGAAATAACCGACGCAACGGTTGCCATCGGCGAAGGCGACTGGGAAGCCAAGGTCCCGGTCCGTGGCAGCGACGAGGCAACCCAACTGGCACGGCAATTCAATTTGATGACCGATCAGTTGACCGAAATGAATCGGCAGCTCGTTTCCGCCAAGGAACAAGCCGAGTCGGCCAATCGCTCGAAGAGCGACTTCCTTGCCAACATGAGCCACGAAATCCGTACGCCCATGAACGGCATCATCGGCATGACCGAACTGCTGCTCAACACGGACCTGACGAGCGAGCAGCGAGAGTATCAAAAGCTTGTCCAGAGTTCGGCCGATGCCTTGTTGGTTTTGCTCAACGACATTCTCGACTTCTCGAAAATCGAAGCCGGCAAGATGGAACTCGAAGACTTGCCCTTCCGCTTGCGAGATACACTTGGCTCGACCATGCATACGCTGGCCGGCAGAGCCTCGAAGAAGGGAGTGGAACTGGCCGCTCGTATCTTGCCAGAAGTGCCGGACGACTTGGCTGGGGATGCCGGTCGCTTGCGGCAAATCGTGGTGAACCTGGTCGGAAACGCGATCAAGTTTACCGAACATGGTGAAGTCATTTTGAAGGTCGAGAACGAGTCCTTCTCGGGCGACATCATCACACTGCATTTCTCGATACGTGACACGGGCATCGGCATCTCGGAGGAAAAACAAGCTCAGATATTCGAGGCGTTCACCCAAGCCGATGCATCAACGACACGACAATACGGAGGCACTGGCCTCGGACTGGCCATCTGTTCCCAACTTACGAAAATGATGGGTGGCAAAATCTGGGTCGAAAGCGAACCCGGCATGGGAAGCACCTTCCATTTCACCGCTAAGTTTAAGAAATCGGAAAAGCAGCCCGACTCGAAGCCAGCCGCGATCGATACCCTGTATGACCTCCGCGTACTAGTCGTGGACGACAATTCCACCAATCGCATCATTTGCGAAGAGATGCTCAACAACTGGGGCATGAAGCCTACCGTCGTCACTAACGGCCCAGAAGCCCTGAAAGAACTTGAACGCACCTTCCAATCCGACACCCCGTATCAACTTGCCCTGGTCGATGTGATGATGCCCGAAATGGATGGCATCGAATTGGTACGTCATATTCGTCAGTTCACGGATTCGTCCTCTTTGACGATTGTCATGCTATCGTCGGCCGATCGCCCCACCGATCCTGACTTTGCCCGCACTCTTGGCGTGGCCAAGTGCATCACCAAGCCGATTACTCAGTCGATGCTGCTCAATGGGATTGCATCCGTGATGGGAACGTCGCGATCCGATTCGGTACATGGCGGCAAGTTTTTACCAGAGTCTCAACGCTTCATTCCCCGCAATATTTTGCTCGCCGAAGATGGCGTCGTGAATCGAAAGGTTGCCCAAAGTCTTTTAGAGAATCGCGGACATCATGTCATCGCGGTAGAGAATGGACAATTGGCAGTTGACGCGTATCGCAGTGGCACCTTTGACCTAATTCTCATGGACGTCCAGATGCCCGTTCTCGATGGGTTTGCCGCCACCGAAGAGATACGCCGCCTGGAAGAAGGAACGTCCCACAAGATTCCGATCATCGCACTCACGGCCCATGCCATGAAAGGAGATCGTGAACGCTGCCTCGCGGGTGGCATGAACGATTATGTTTCCAAGCCATTTCGCCCGGATGAACTTTTCGCCGCGGTCGAACGCGTCAAACCGATCTTCGTTGCCTCTCAAGCCGAGGAGGCCGACCCAGAGGACAATGCCGAAGAAAACCACCTTCCATTTCATCTTGAACGGGCACTGGAAAACGTGGGAGGAAGCGAAGAGATCCTTGACGAAATGATCGATCTTTTCACCACCGAATGCCCCAAGCAACTGAACGATATCCAAACGGCATTCGCCGCTGGTGACAATGAGAAATTCATTCGTTCCGCGCATACGCTCAAAGGATCGGTCGCGTTGTTCGCGGCGGACGAGGCCACTGCAGCCGCGCGCCGGATTGAATTCATGGGACGCGATAATGAGCTCGGCGACTTTGCCGACGCGTGGGATGACCTAAAGCAAAACATCAGCGAGTTGCTATCCGCGCTCGCAGACACGAAAGCACATCGGAGCAAACACTCCTCATGATTTAGTTTTTACAAAACCAGTTCAGGAACCCTTGATCCAGGCTCTTATGCGAGCGATAGAAAATGGGCCCTTGTTATTACACCACGAGAAGAACACAACTTTTGTTATTGAGCCGAAGAAGACGGACTTCGGTCAGCTGAGCCGAGAATTGTATGAGAGTACTCGTAGCCGAAGATGGAATGATGATGCGACGGATCCTTGTCCGGGCGCTTGAAGGCTGGAAGTACGAAGTCACTGAAGTCGAAAACGGTGCCGAGGCGTGGGAGGCGTTTGAGGCTGAACCCTTTCGTATGGTACTGACCGATTGGGTCATGCCGGAAGTGGACGGCTTGGACCTGATTCGCCGGATCCGTTCGGCCAATTTGCCCTTCTATGTTTACATCATTCTGCTGACCGCCAAGAGCGAGAAGGAAGACCTTGTCGTCGGCATGGAAGCTGGCGCTGACGACTTCCTCGTCAAACCGGTCGATCACAACGAACTTCGCGTACGGCTTCGCGAGGGCGAGCGTATCGTACGATTGGAACAAGAGCTTGCCGAGCAAAATCGTCAGCTGCGAGAAACACAAGCTGCCCTGGTACAAAGTGAAAAGCTGGCCAGCCTCGGTCAGATGGCCGCTGGCATGGCCCACGAGATCAACAACCCGATTGCCCTGGTAGCCAATAATCTGGCGGTGCTTAAACGAGATGTCTCCTCGGCCTTCGAGCTTTTGGACATGTATCGTTCGATCCAGGAAGAGATTGCCAAGATCAATCCGGAACTTGCCAACAAGGCCGCTGAACTCGAGGAAGAATGCGACTACCAATGGATTCGGGACGAGTCGGCGGAGTTGTTCGATCGCTCTTTGACCGGTTTACAGAGAGTCCGGGATATCGTCCAGAATCTACGGTCGTTTGCCCGCTTGGACGAGGCAGAACTCGACCACTTGGATGTCAACGGGGCGTTGTTTGCTGTCTCCCAAGTTCTCCACCACGAGATCGAAGCTCGAGAAATCGAACTAATTGTCGACCCTGGCGATGTACCTTCGATTCTTTGCGAACCGGTGAAGATCCAACAAGTACTTCATCACTTGCTTTTAAACGCCATCCAGGCCAGCGACGTAGGCGGCAAAGTCACCCTCCGTTCCTCACGTTGTGACGAAGGTGTCCAAATTGACGTCCAAGACCAAGGCTGTGGCATGTCTGGGAACGATTTAGCCCATATTTTTGAGCCCTTTTTCACAACCCGGGCCGTTGGTAGCGGCCAAGGGCTAGGGCTGGCAGTCAGCTATGGTATTGTTCGGGACCATGGCGGATCGATTCAAGTCCGCAGCCAATTGGGCCGCGGCAGTACTTTTAGTGTACAATTGCCCGTACGACCGCTCGATAATCAAGCACCGGGAGGTAGTCATGAAAGCTAAACCAGCAATTCTGTTGGTAGACGATGAGCCGGACATTTTGCACTCCTTAATTGGTTTGTTGCGGCGTCAGTTTACTGTGCATACTGCCCAGTCTGGAGAGGAAGCTCTGCAGATCATGGCCGAGCATCCCATTGCCGTACTGATGACCGATCAACGCATGCCAGAAATGACCGGTGCCGAATTGGCACGGCATTGCTGCCGTCGCTATCCCAACACGACGCGCATCTTGTTCACTGGGTATGCCGACATTAAGTCGGTCATCGAAGCCATCAACACTGGTGGTCTGTATCGTTATGTCACCAAGCCCTGGGACCCTGACGATCTGATTGACCTACTGACCGAAGCGGCTGACGTCTATGAAAAAGAATCGGCCCATCAGAAGTTAATGAACGAGCTGCAGCGTTATGTTGGCATGGGCCAACAAATCGCTCAGCAGCTTCGCTTAGGCAACGAAGGCCAGCAGATCGACCCTGACTTACTGCAGCAATTCCATCAGTCTGGGAACCTATTGGAGGATTTGACCAACGATACGTGTAAGCCTGCCGCCGGAGATTAACACCCTTGCCCAACAAACAACCCGTGCTTTTGACGGTGCTCATCGAAACGGCCACCTTCCGTTGGTACGTCGCAGGCATCGACCAAGAAGGCGTTACCACCCCACTGCTCTGCTCTCAAGAAGGTGATCTGGCCCCCTACGTAGGAGAATCCTTCGACGAGCAAGCCAGCTTTCTTCGCCACCGGCTTTCTGGCGTCCTACAACGTGGATGCGACCGGTTGTGGGGTAAGATGATGAAGCCGCATGAAATTGTCTTCGTCGCCGACAAGCCCTTTCCTGAAGCGGATGAAGGCCTAACCCAACGAGTCGCCGATCACTTTGACCAGTGGATGACCAGCCCACCCGTCATCTTCTTCTTGATCGAAGCTGGCTCGAAACCGTGCAGCCCGAAGCTATCTACGGTTGCCGGACAAATCACTGACCAGTGGCGTGAAGCATTCGACAAGGGCTTTCCCTCGATGATGACCAAGTGCGGCGAGAAAGACCCCTGGGAGCTGGTTGTCTCGAAACCGCACGCTACCTGATACGCACTAGGCGGCCTCAAGCCCACGCATCGTCCCGGTGCTCGTAGCAAACTCATCCACTTCCAGACCCGATTGCTGCAGCACCGAAAGGAAAAGATTCGGCAGCGGGTAGTTATTCTTCTGATCGAACGCCAAGTGCTGACCATGCTTGAAGCCACCACCAGCAAATAGGACTGGCATGTTGCGATTGTCGTGGCTGGACGCGTTCCCCAGGTTACTTGTCAGCAAGACAGAAGTATTCTCGAGCAAGCTACCTTCTTCTTCTTGAATGCCATCAAGACCTCGCAGGAAGTCGGCCCAGGCATGAATGATCGCCGTTTCGATGAGCGCCAACTGCTCGAGCTTTTCTTCATCGCGACCATGGTGACTCAACGAGTGATACCCCTCGTCGACCCCTTCCAGCGGAACGACACCGCCACTACCGCCCAGGTGATACGAAACGAAACGTGTCGAATCGGTCGACAGAGCCAGGCGGATCATATCATTCATCAGACGCTGACGGCCGATGAAATCGTTCGGGTTTCGGATATCAAGCGGCTTCTGCGCATCGACCTTGGGCTTGGGCAAGTGTGCCCACTGCTCGGCCTCAACCATCCGCTTTTCCAATTCACGAACACTGTTGAAGTAGGAGGCCAGTCGATCTCGGTCGCCAGCCCCAAGCTCTCGCGAAAGCGACTTGGCATCTTCGGCAACGAGGTCCATGATGCTCTTGCCTTGGCGAGCCCGATGCAATTGCTTGGCCTGCTCTTCAGGCGAATCATTGACGAACAGTTGCATGAACAACCGAGCCGGAGAACTTTCCGCCGGAATCATCGATCCGTTTTCGGTATACGAAGGGCTATTGTTGCCGGACGAACTGAGGACCAGCGAAGGAAACCGAGTATGGTGTCCCATGTGCTTGGCCAACAGCTGATCGATGGAGATCGTCGTGCGTGCCTGGGCGCCCCTGCCCATCGGAGTGGCCGACAGGAGGCTCGCTTCAGCGCGGTGACCACCAGACACGTCTGGATGCGATGTACCGGACACGACGGTGTATTTGTCGCGAATGTCCTGCAGCTTCTCCAGGTATCGCGATGGTTTGTAGTCCCGGCCCCCTTTTTCTGGATTCAAGTTCTCGGCATGCAAACCCAGTCCTAGCGTCATCGCGACAAACCGCTTAGGTGGCTTCTGCTCTTCACTTCCGGCAAAAGCTTTCTGCATGGCGCTCAGCCATGGAATCGCCATCCCGACACCGGCGGTGCTACGCAAAACGGTTCGGCGGCTCAGCTTCTTGCCGAAGTTGAAATGAACTTGGCGCGACATGACTTGTCTCTTTCCGTTTCTGGTGACGATGGTTATTTGCTCAGGAACAGGTCGCTAGTGACAACGTGCTCGATAATCGACCGGAATCCATAGCTGTCTGCGGCGGATTTGTTGGCGATCATTTCGACGTATGGTCGATCGGCGAACTCGATCGCCGCTCCGGTCCCATACACCAAAAGATGTTCTGCCACGTTCGCGGCCAGTCGATGGGGATGACTGGTAACTATCTTCTGGAAGCCTTCGATATTCTTGAATTCCTGCCCACTGGGTAGTTCGTAACTCGCATCGATCTTCGGGCCGTTCTTAACACTACGCCCCTGAACTTGCGGATAGAAGTCTCGCCACTTGCCGGTCGGATCATAATTCTCCAGGGCAAACCCAGCTGGATCGATTTTCGTGTGGCAACTGGCGCACTCACCTTGGCTGCGGTGCTTGGCCAACTGTTCTCGAATCGTTTTGGCACCGCGAATATCCGGCTCGACGGCCGGCACGTTGCTCGGAGGCAGTGGTACATCGACACCCAGCAAACGCTCGGAGACCCAGACACCGCGAACCACCGGCGAGGTGTTCGATCCATTGGCGGTCACTTTCATGATCGCCCCCTGGGTGATCAGACCGCCACGTCGACTTTGTGGTTTCAATGTAATACGTTGCAACTCATCGCCTGCGATCCCGTCGATACCGTAGTAGCGGGCCAACCGGCTATTGAGGTAGGTGAAGTCGGAATCAATCAAATGAGAGACACTGAGGTTCTTCTGCAGCATCTCGCTGAGGTAGGTCTCCGTTTCGGTGAGCATGGCCTGCTCGACGATCGGATCGAAGTCTCGGTACAGCTTGGAATCGGGCTGCGTGAAGTCGATCTGGTCCAGGTCGAGCCATTCGGCGGCCAAGTCGTGGAGGAACTTCTCTCCACTGCTACCTGCTAACAGTCGTCGGGTTTGCTGCTTCAGCGTTTCCGTGTCACGCATCTTACCCGCGGATGCCAACTGCATCAGCTGTTCATCGGGCGTGCTACCGGTAAGGAGGTAGCTGAGGCGAGTCGCGACTTCGTAGTCATCCAGCGAACCCGGTTCTTCAGCAAAGTAGATAAACCGAGGCGAACACAAAAGTGCCCGGTAACCTAAGCGAATCGCATCGACGAACGCGGCCTTGTCATCAATGGCTGCATTGACCTCTTCGAGGTAGGGCTTCATCTCGTCGGAGGTAACCGGACGCCGGAAGGCACGACTGGCAAATCGCGTCAGCAGACGTTCTGCGTCCGCCTTGGGATTCTTGCTAGTGACTTGCCAGGGCTTGCGTTTGTCTTTTTGAGGCTCAACCTTCAAATCACCGAACAAGTACTCGCGGACCTGGTCGTCATTACCATTGAGGTGAATCTGTTTCATGGTCACGCGGTCGAACGCGATACCAGGCAAGTCTTGCGGTTCGCCCTCGCCAACACCTACCTGACCGCCGGCAAAACGTCCCTTCTTCAAGGTCGTATCTCCTGGTCGAATTTCGAGCATGTGCCCCTTGGGCAGCCAGGTTGTGAACTTAACCACTTTCGGCTCTTCCATGGCCTCAAACGTTGTCACGTTGGCAAGCAGCGGAGCACTCGAAACACAGGGGCCACTTCGAACGGTTGACCATACGCCTCCGGTCTTCGGCAACTTGAGCCCAGAGACGGTCACTTCAAATTCAAACCACCCATCGGTCTTGGCAGTCGTGGCCGGCAGACGACCGTAATAGATCATGCCGGAACTCCAAATGACGGCCTTGCCTTTTCGCATCTCTGGTTCGCGGCAGCGTCGCTTGGGATTCGTTCGTGCGACACCCTCGGCATCGAAGTCCCGCTCGTATTCATCTTCAGGACTCAACGCACGACGGAATGCTTCGTCGAGCGCGACATCGATAGTTTCGAGATGAGCAGCCAATTGAAAGTGGGACATCCCCTGCCCGGAAGCCACGGTGGTGAATCCGTCTGTCTTTTGTTCTTCCGGCAGATAGTCCAGCAGCGGAACGTCGATGGCCAGCAGATCTTGAATCGACCGCTCGATCTGCTTTCGGGTCAAACGACGGCCACGAACGCGACCGTACTTGGTATGGATATTCTTTTGAAAGTTGGTCAATCCGTGATTGGTCGTCGCTAGAAATGCCTGACGTGCTTCTGCGTCCGCTTCGCCGTAATCGGCCGGCGGCATCTCGCCTAGTTGAACTCGATCGTAGATACGTACCCAGCGTTTCAGATTGCTACCGTCTCCCAGATCGAAAGACAGCTTCTCAAGATCGAGCCCTGCATCAGCGGAATCGCCTTGATGGCAATCGTAACAGTTGTTCTCCAGGAAACTGCGGACCGCATTGGGCGACTTGGGCTCGGCCGCTTGCGTGGCAACCGTCGAAATCAGCGATAGAATCAGCCCCGTCACACAAGCAATAGTCGTGTGATACGCGCATGTCGAAGCACGGAGGGAAAGTTTCATGGCAGTCGCTAGGCAGGTAGGAAGGAGCCGTAATGTGGGATCACGGCAAGTTTTGGGAGGGTGTCGATGCCGATGGGAGGCCTCTCTATTCCTTCGGCATCTCCCGTGAATTCTAGCCAATATGTTCAAGAAAAGCGAGAAGCTTTGCGGTGGCTAGCGTGCTATTTCTCGTCACATTTAGCCCAAACGGGTGGCTACTCGGCCAGGTAGACTATCATAGGCCGGGGGAAGGCCCACAGAAGGACGTATGTCCATAACCAGCAAGGCGATAATGCGCACACTACAATCAATCGTACGAACTTGCGGCCTGCTGGACTCGTGGTCAAACTGGAGCATGCTCCCAAAGCAGCACAACGAACCCACCTCAGTTTGATTGCCTGACAGGACACATCTCAAACTGTTATCCCTGCCATCCGGCCGCGAATAGCAAGATCCGATCCGGCCATTCAACGCTCGCAACTTAAACACCAGGACAACCTCGACCGTGCATCCTATTCATTTGCTGACCACGACCGTTCTATTCACGATGACCTTCCTTGGTTCTCTTTCGGCCGCCGATTGGCCCGGCCAGGAGTCCCAGTGGAATGGGAATGCGAAATACGACTTCAAAGTCGACGATCGGCCTGCCTACGTTGTCGTTCCCAAGCAAGCGGCGGAAGGCAATCCCTGGGTCTGGCGAGCTCGCTTCCCAGGGTTTCACGCCGAGGCAGACTTGCTGCTTCTGGAGCGAGGTTTCCACATCGCTTACATCAATACGAATGACATGCTTGGCAGCCCCACGGCGATGAAGCACTGGGACAACTTCTATGACTTCCTGACGGAAAAAGGGCTGTCGAAGCGTGTTGCTTTGGAAGGAGTCAGCCGCGGTGGCCTGTTCGTCTACGGCTGGGCATCTCGACATCCAGATCGCGTGGCATGCATTTATGCCGACACTCCGGTCTGCGACTTCAAAAGCTGGCCAGGCGGCAAGGGAAAAGGAGTCGGTAGCAGCGGCACCTGGCAACGCTTGTTGCAGGAATACAACTTTACCGAAGCCGAAGCCCTGGCCTACAAGAAGAATCCGATCGATATCCTGGCTCCGATTGCCGAAGCCAAGATTCCCATCCTGCATATTGTTTCGCTGAACGACGTGGTGGTTCCCCCAACGGAGAACACCTTCATCCTGGCCGAGCGATATCGCAAACTAGGCGGGGAAATGGAGATCATCGAGGTCCAGGAAGGGACTGAGAAGTCGCAAGGACACCATTTTACCCATCCCGATCCCAAACGCGTGGCCGACTTCATCGAAAAGCATGCGACCAAGTCCTAAGGCGGAGCCTGCAGTGACTGGCACTTGGCGACGTTTTCGGATCGACGAGATAATTTGACGCGGCCCTCGATAGCGAGGACAATAGGAGACCGCGCTATTACTCCCCTTGCCTTCTAATCTGGCTTCCCAAAGCACTGGAATCAATCATGCTTGACCGGTTCGCCCTGCGCGCCGTGCCACTGACGATGTTCGTCTTCATGGCATCCGTTTTTCCATCACTCGTCTCTGCTCAAGATAAGCCCAATATCATCTTGATGATGGCCGACGACATGGGCTTCTCGGATCTTGGTTGCTATGGTGGCGAAATCGAGACGCCCAACCTGGATCAACTCGCCGATAGCGGCATTCGCTTCACTCAGTTCTATAACACGGCCCGCTGCTGTCCGACGCGGGCCGCCTTGCTGACGGGCCTCTACCAACACCAGGCCGGCATTGGCCACATGGTTGGCAACTATGGGGTGCCGTCCTACCAAGGCTATCTGAACGATCAATGCGTCACGATCGCCGAAGCACTTCGCGGGGCTGGATATACGACCCTGATGACCGGCAAATGGCATGTCGGTTCCCAACCCGAACATTGGCCCACCAAGCGAGGTTTTGATCGCTACTGGGGAACGCCGTCGGGAGGTGGTGTCTATTTCAAAGACACCCTCAAGATCCGCAACACGGTCTTCTTTGTCGAAAACGAAGAACGGATCGAGCTACGAGACGACTTCTACATCACCGATGACCTGACCGATCATGCGATGGAGTTCATCGACGAAGCGGTGAACGAAACCAAGAAGCCATTCTTTCTGTACTTGGCACACATCGCACCTCACTGGCCCTTGCAAGCGAAGCCGGAAGACATCGCTCACTACGAAGGCAAGTATGATACCGGATGGGATGCGACTCGCGACGCACGCTTCGCACGACAAACAAAAATGGGACTCTTCCCTAGCGGTACCAAGTTGAGCGATCGTGACAAAGACGCCAAAGCTTGGGAGAAGATGCCACAACCTGCCCAGGAAGACCTCGCACACCGCATGGAGATCTATGCCGCTCAAATTACCTGTATTGATGAAAACGTTGGCAAACTAGTCGCACAACTCAAAGAGTTAGGCCAGTACGAGAACACGCTCTTTATCTTTCTCTCTGACAATGGCTGTTCGGCCGAAGGTGGCCCGGGCGGATTCAGTCGCGGCAAAAAAGACGCTCCGATCGGCACGGGACTTTCGTATGCCAGCGTCGGCCTGGAATGGGCGAATGCCAACGACACTCCATTTCGCAAGTTCAAGATGGATACCCGCGAAGGAGGCATCTCTTCGCCACTGATTATTCATTGGCCCCAGGGCGTCAAACACAACGGACGCTTGGTGGATGCACCAAGTCACGTGATTGATGTCATGCCAACGCTTTTAGATGTTGCCGGCGCGACCTATCCAGACAAACAAAACGGTAAGACAACGATCCCACTCGAAGGTCAAAGCTTTGCCGATCAGTTTGCCGCGACCAAGACAGTCCCTGCTCGTGACCTGTTCTGGGAGCATGAAGGCAACCAGGCCATTCGCCGAGGCGACTGGAAAGCCGTTCGAATCAAAAACGGTCCCTGGTCCCTATACAATTTGAAAGACGATCGTACGGAAACGACAAACCTCAACCAGGCCCATCCTGAGAAAACCAAGGAGCTTGCCCAAGCCTGGGAAGCCTGGGCTGAGCGCTGCGGAGTTTGGGACTGGAATGAGCTTCAGAAACAGCGACGCAAGAAATAATCTCACATCGAATTCACCCTGAGGGTCTACCATTATGAAACAGCTATTCCTCGCCGCGATCATCACGGCATTGAGTTGTACTAGCCTGTTGGCAGCCAAGCCGAATGTCGTCCTGGTGATCACCGACGACCAAGGCTACGGCGACTTGGCCTGCTATGGCAATCCGGTCATCAAGACACCCAACATCGACAAACTGGCCTCGGAGTCATCCCAGCTTTCGAACTACCACGTTGCCCCCACGTGTTCTCCTACCCGTGCGGCGCTTCAATCGGGTCACTGGACCGATCGTGCCGGTGCCTGGCACACGATCATGGGACGTTCGATGCTTCGTGCGGAAGAGGCAACGCTTGGCCAGCTATTGAAAGACAACGGCTACGTCACGGGAATGTTCGGCAAGTGGCATCTGGGAGACAACTATCCTTATCGCCCTGAAGACCGCGGCTACGACGAAGTTTATCGTCACGGTGGAGGAGGCGTCGGCCAAACGCCTGACCTGTGGGACAACGCTTACTTCGATGGCCAATACTTCCACAACGGCAAGATTGCACCGGCCAAGGGTTTTTGCACCGACGTCTTCTTCCGTCAAGCGAATCAGTTCATTCGCGATAGCGTTAAGAAGAACGAACCCTTCTTTGCCTACATTTCCACCAACGCCCCGCATGGTCCCCTGCACTGTCCACAGAACTACATGGACATGTACGCCGATCAAAATGCCAATATTGCGGCGTTCTTTGGAATGATCACCAACGTTGACGACAACGTTGGCAAAACCCGCAAGCTGCTCGATGAGCTAGGCGTTGCGGACAACACCATCTTCATTTTCACGACCGACAACGGCACGGCGACCGGTGGATCGGTTTTCAACGCCGGCATGCGTGGCAAAAAGGGTAGCGAATACGATGGTGGCCATCGCGTCCCATTTATGTGCTATTGGCCAGCGGCTGGCATGAATAAGAAGCACGTGAACGATCGGCTCACCCATGCCGTCGACGTTGCTCCGACGCTTCTGGAAATGACCGGAGGCTCGGCTCCTGCGAACTATACGTTCGACGGAAAGTCGATTCGTGCTCTGCTCGACCCTGCGGTCGATGTCGACTGGGCAGACCGCTACCTGGTGACCGACTCGCAACGCGTCCGTGACCCACGAAAGTGGAAGCAAACAGCCGTTATGTCGCAGCAGTGGCGACTGATCAACGGCAAAGAGCTGTACGACATCCAGAAGGATCCAGGCCAGAAGAATAATATCGCCAAGGACCATCCTGATGTGGTCGCTAAGATGACCGCTTTCTACGATGGCTGGTGGGCTGAACTTGAGCCAACCTTCGCTGTGCCCACAGAGATCTACATCGGCCATCCCGATGCTCCAGAAGCATCGCTGACCGCACACGATTGGATTCAGTCGTCCTATCCGCCATGGAACCAGGGCCATATCCGAAGTGGTGATGGCTACAACGCGAAGAAACAGAACGTCAAACACGAAGGTCACTGGGCCGTCAAAGTCATTCGCGACGGCACCTATGAAGTCAGCCTTCGCCGTTGGCCGGTCGAAGCGGATCAATCGATCCTGACCAATCTGCCACCGGGAGCGGACGTGCCAGGTGCCAGCAAAGCAATGCGTGCTCGCCCCGGCGTCGCCTTGCCGATTGCATCCGCCACCCTCCGCATCGACGGGAAAGACCTGGAGTCCAAGCCCGTCTCTTCGGATGCGCATGAAGTTACCTTCACGACGAAACTCAAGGCCGGGTCACGTCAGTTGTCACCCCTGTTTGTCATGGACGATGGTAGTGAACTGGGTGCGTACTACGTCGTAGTTCGCTACGTGGGAGACTAACGTGAAGCGCCTACTTCTCGCCGCCGTGCTGACCGTCTGGTTCGCAGGGCCGCTTAGCGCCGCAGACAAGCCCAACATTGTCATCCTTTATGCGGATGACATGGGGTTTGGCGACTTAGGTGCCAACAACCCTGATTCCAAGATTCCAACGCCCCACTTGGATCGTCTGGCGAAGGAAGGTTTACGCCTGACCGACGGACACAGCTCGTCAGGTATCTGCACCCCGAGCCGCTATGCGCTGTTAACCGGTCGATACCACTGGCGGAAGTTTCACGGCATTGTCCAAGCGTTTGGTCCGCCGGTTATCGACCCCCAAGAACTGACGCTGCCGGAAATCCTCAAGGAAAAGGGATACCGGACCGCTTGCATCGGGAAGTGGCATCTCGGTTGGAATTGGGACGAAATCCTCCGTCCTGATGCGGATGTCAAATCAAATCGTGGCAACCGAGTGATTCAGCCAGAAGCATTCGACTGGTCGAAGCCGATCTCTGGTGGCCCAACCTCACACGGATTCGACGAGTACTTCGGTGACGATGTCCCGAACTTTCCACCCTATGCCTGGTTCAAGGACGATCAAGTCGTTGGCCAACCATCGGTCATGCTGACGAAAACTCCCCAGACGCCGGAAGGCCGTTGGAGTGCCCGACCTGGCCCGGCAATGAAAGACTGGGACTTCTGGGCAGTCGTCCCCAAGCTGGCCGATGAAGCGGTCGATTGGATCGCTAAACAGAAAGGCCAGCAGGAACCGTTCTTCCTCTACGTACCATTCAACTCACCACATTCGCCAATCGTCCCGACCGAGGAGTTCATTGGATCTTCCCAGGCAGGACCGTTTGGTGACTTTGTCCACATGACCGATGCGATGGCCGGAAAGGTATTGGCCGCGTTAAAGGAGAACGGCTTCGAGGATAATACGCTCGTGATCTTTACGGCCGACAATGGCGCCGAGAATTACGCTTACGAGCGGGTCAAGAATTTCGATCATTGGAGCTCGGCCCCATTTCGAGGCGTCAAACGCGACCTTTATGAAGGTGGACATCACGTTCCGTTTGTCGTGAAGTGGCCAGGGAAAATCAAACCGGGCAGCACGAGCGATGCCCTCATCAGCCAAGTCGATTTGATGGGCACGATTGCAGCGATTGTCGACTACCAGCTTCCTGTAGATACGGCGCACGACAGCTACGATCAGTTGCAAGTTTGGCTGTCAGGCGAAGCGAGTCCCCGTGAAACGATCGTGCACAACACAGCGGCCAAAGCCTATGCGATCCGGGACGGCAATTGGCTGCTGGTCGATGCCCCCTCTGGCTCGCACAATCGAATCCCCAAGTGGTTTGACCAAGAGCGAGGCTACCAAGAAGACAAGCTGCCCGGCGAGCTTTACGATTTGCAGAATGATCCGGCTGAGAAAAAGAACCTCTACGAAAGCAAGCCGGAACTCGTGCAACAATTAAAGCAGAAGCTTAAATCGATCCAAGCCAGCGGCCAGGTTCGCTAGATTCCCGGTTGACGACTCCAAAACAAAGAGTGCTCTCATGACGCGCATCCTAGTTCTCGCCATCGCCTGCCTGATGACCTCTGGCTTGACCGTTGCCAACGCCCAAACAGTAGATTCTGAAAATCGCCCTCACATCATTTTCGTGATGGCCGATGACATGGGCTGGGGGCAAACAGGCTATCGAAATCATCCGGTTTTGAAAACGCCGAACCTGGACCTGATGGCCGCCAACGGTCTGCGTCTCGAACGATTCTACGCGGGCTGCTGTGTTTGTTCTCCGACCCGAGCCAGTGTGATGACTGGCCGCACGCCAGTCCGCAGTGGTGTCCTGACGCATGGTTACGCGTTGCGACATCAGGAAAAGACGATCGCCCAGGCCCTGAAAGATGCCGGGTACGTCACCGGGCACTTTGGCAAGTGGCATCTCAACGGGCTCCGTGGCCCCGGTGCACCAATCCTTGCCGAAGACACCTACGGCCCAGGTCACTTTGGTTTCGATGAATGGGTTTCAGTGACGAACTTCTTTGATGTCGATCCGCTGATGAGCCGGCAAGGCAAGTTCGAGCAAATGAAGGGGGATTCGTCCGAAGTCGCCATGGCCGAGGCAATCAAGTTCCTTCAGAAGCACAAAGACGGCGGCAAACCCATGTTCGCCGTTGTGTGGTTTGGTACGCCTCACAGTCCATTCAAAGCTCTCGACGACGACAAGATTCCCTTTGGCAACCTCAAAGCGGATTCCGAGAATCACTATGGTGAACTCGTTGCCATGGATCGCAGTATCGGCACCCTTCGATCGGCACTACGCGACATGAAGATCGCCGACGATACGCTGTTCGTCTTCTGCAGCGATAACGGCGGGCTACCCCGGATCCAACCAGACACCGTTGGAGGCCTGCGTGGTAACAAAGGAAACGTCTACGAAGGGGGCCTTCGGGTTCCCGCGATCATCGAATGGCCATCGATGGTTCAGCCTCGCATCAGCAGCTATCCGGCATGCACGATGGATCTCTTTCCGACGGTCGCCGACGTGCTTGGCCTACCGGACGATGTCTTTGTTAAGCCCCTGGATGGCGTCAGCTTAAAGCCGCTTCTTGCGGACGAGCTCGGAGCACGCGAACAACCGATTGGCTTTCGATTTCAGAAACAGGCAGCCTGGGTCGACAACAACTGGAAACTAGTGACATCTAACCGCGACCAAGCAAACAAGTTTGAGCTCTATAACCTGAAGGATGATCCGCACGAAGAGAATGACCTGGCCAAGGCCGAGCCTGCCCAGTTCGAGAAACTCAAATCGGCCTACCAGGCCTGGGACGCCGCGGTCGAGGCGAGCTTTGCTGGCAAAGATTACGCCGCCGGCAAGCTGACCGAACCTGATCCCGAACCCCATTACTGGACGATTGATCCCCGTTACGAGAAGTATCTGCCCGAGTGGAAGGACCGCTGGGAGTATCGAACGTACATCCAAAAGGTCCTGAAAGACTAACCCTCTGATACCTAACCTCGATTCCGTTAAAAGGCACCTTTGGCCCAATAACGGCGGCGATCAATACACAGCGGCGACGTGTGATATTTTTCTCCTGGTTTTCGTGAGAAGTAGGGGTAAACTGCGGTCTGAGCGTACGATTTCTTGGTGGAGGGTATATTCCTTGTCTTGCTCTCCATGCGCCGCAATTCGTTAGACGTTACGTAACCTACTGCCCGTGTTTATTCTGCATATTGGGGCGTGATAGCACGCTTACAAGCTACCTCTGGGATGGCTTCTTGCATTTCAAGGTCCGAGGTAGCCCCGTTATTCGATCGACTTTGATGTATTTTCCGTAGTAAAGTGGCGACTCCACGTACGATCTCAAGGTGAAGTCCTGAACTGATTCTCTTGGTTTGGGCCCCCCACCTGAAACAGCCCTACCCAATACATGTCCTACGAAATCCCAGAACAATCTCAGACCGACGACGCGGCGCAAGATCAGCGCTATGCAGACTTTCTGGCATACTTTTCGGCGGATTGCGACCGGCTGCACGCTTACATTTACTCGTTACTGCCGCACCATGCGGATGCGGACGACGTTTTCCAGCGCTGCAGCCTGCTGTTGTGGAAGAAGTTTGACACGTTCGATCAGCAGCGAGACTTTCTCTCGTGGGCTTGTGGCGTAGCGTTTTACGAGGTGAAGAACTTCCTCCGCACTGCCCAGCGTGATCGACTGCAATTCAGCGAAACGCTGCTAGACCTTTTGGCAGAGAGACGAACCGACGATCTTGCGAGTGTTCCGGATCATCTGGCAGCACTACGCTTGTGCGTCAAAAAGCTAACCGAACACCAGCAACAGTTGGTTTGGAAAGCCTACGGTGGTGCCACGACCGTGGCCGACCTGGCGGCTGCCACCGGTCGTTCGGCTCAGACACTTTACAATCAGTTGGCAACCATTCGCCGCAAGCTGGCCCAATGTGTCCAGATGCGACTCACCGCCGCAGGAGAGGACGCATGACAAACGAACTCAACAAACGACTCGCCGATTTAGTGCATCGCAGTGTTCATGAAAGCCTGACGGCCGAAGAACATGCCGAGCTGGAAGAAATGCTCTTGGCCAGTCCCGAGCTACGGGACGAGTATTTCCTTCTTTTGGATCTGGAATACGGCTTGGCCAAACTAGCCGTCGAAGAAACCGGACGCCAAACGCTTAGCTTGCCGGAAGCTGTCGTTCGCCCTGCGCACATGCAGCGTACCGAGCCGACCCCAGCGTCCCAATCTGCTGGCTACTGGCCGCTATTGGCATTGGCTCTATTTGGCCTGTTGGTTGCCCCGGTCGTGTATTGGGCCGCCAATCAGCAGCCGGTGGCTCACACCGATCCCCAAACGGGAGGAAACCCGGACGGCGGCCAATCGGGTCCTGCGATTGCGGACATGCAGATCATGCAATTGGCAAGGAGTCGTTTCTTTGGAGAACCACGTGCATTCGCTCCTGGTGATACGCTTGCCCTGAATCATGACTATGCATTGGTCGAAGGAAGCGTTCAGCTTCGCAGCCGTACCGGTGCGGAAATGATCGTTCAGGCTCCGGCTGTCTTTGCGATTCAGTCGGCCGAACGAGTTTTGCTGAAAGTGGGCGAGTGTTCGGTTTACGCTCCTGATGGCGCCGAAGGCTTTCGCGTTCTGACGCCCCAGGCCGAAGTGGTCGACAAAGGAACTCGATTCTCCATCAGCGTCAATGAATCAGGCGAAGCGGATGTCGAAGTGATCGAAGGAGCCGCCGAAGTCTTTACCGCCCAGGAAGCCACTACCCCTGTTCACGCAGGGCTGCTTCTCGAAGCAGGCGAAGGCCGCGTCATCAACTCGATGGGGGAAGTCGCCGCGGGCGATGGTTCCCAGTTCGGTCGCACCTACAAGTCGATCCTGCCTGACCGCATCATTTCGTTTGACGTTTCACCGGACGGAGAGCCTGAGCCCGACAAGCTGCTGGGCGTCACGGCACAGCGCGGCGGCAAGACTTTTTCGTACGACGTAGACCAGCTGATTGGCTTCGATTTGATTCACTTCAAAGTCAATCAAAACATCAACAACCTGACGACGCCACTTCTAAGTGTTGACCCGAAAAGCGGCGATGACACACGTCGCCGAGCCGAGTACCTCGATCGCGACCACTGTCTGTGCACCGGCATCTTGAACCCCGGTGGCAGCGAAATCCCGTTGGACTCGGATCCCGACATTACCAATGAAGACCTAGGCCAACGCACGCCTGGCCTGGCGGTTCGCTTTCACGAGCCGATCGTCAATGGCCCCGGCCCGGATATCGTGCTGTTTGACCTGCATGTGGTCGTGCACCCAGAGGATGGCGATCCGTTCCATGTTTCGCCCACCCACTTTGAACCCGGCCTGAAATCTCACACCATTCGTCAATACGACATCTCGCTCGTCGACCACGGCTCGCATCAATTGAGCAGCTTTCGTTTGTACGGTTTCGACCGACGCATTCGTAGCGTGGACGAACTGTGCCAATCGAATCACAACGGCGGTGTACCTCACGCGGTCCCTGCCAAAGTGATCGCAGCGGGCATCGATTTGTCCGACCTTGGGTATCCGGAAGGTGCCGAGGTTCGCGAACTGTTCATCCAAGATGCGATGGACGACGACAACTACATTGACCCCGTGTTTATCGGGGGCTTCCCACCTGTTTCTACCACCTCGCCCGAAGAGCCTAACTCAACGGAAGAGTAAGTCATGCCTAATACCCTTAGCTCATTCACGTCCCTCGCACTATTGCTTTTGGCGGGAATGATTTCACCCGCACTAGCCGCGGATGAGAATAAGCAAGCGATCTTCTTTGAAACGAAGGTTCGTCCACTGCTCGCTCAGCACTGCTTTGAATGCCACGGTGCCAAAGAGCAGAAATCGGATCTGCGCCTCGACCGCCGCAATCACTTCATGAAAGGTGGTAGCAGTGGCCCGATCGTTGTGCCTGGCAAACCGGACGAAAGCGAACTTCTCGCCGCCGTGAAGTACGAAAGCTATGAAATGCCTCCTTCGGCGCCTCTCCCGGACGAGCAGATCGCGATTTTGGAAACGTGGATCAAGAATGGTGCCTACTGGCCAGAGCACCCAGGCGAACCCCGTGAAGACGAGCTCTTCACCAAGGAAGACCGCGCCTGGTGGGCTTTCCAACCGGTAGAACGTCCTGACGTGCCGCAGGTTAATGCGGAAGCGATCACCCACAACCCCATCGACAATTTCATTCTGGCCACGCTGAAAGAACAAAAGCTTTCCGCAGCACCACCAGCCGAGCCGAGGGACCTGATTCGGCGTCTTTATTTCGACATGCTCGGCGTACCGCCAACTCCGGAAGAAGTGAACGCTTTTGTCAGCGACCCCAGTCCTGCGGCCTACGAAGAGCTTGTCGACAAGGTTTTGGCCGATCCTCGGTATGGGCAACGCTGGGCAACTCACTGGCTGGACGTCGTTCGCTATGCGGACTCCGACGGCTATCGCCAGGATGCCTATCGACCGTTGGCGTATCGCTACCGCGATTATGTGATCAAGAGCCTGAACGACGATAAGACGTACAAGCAGTTCATGACCGAGCAGTTGGCTGGGGATGAAGTCGCCCCTCATGACCCCGACGCTCTGACGGCGACATACTTTCTGCGTGGTGGCGTTTACGAGTACAACAGCCGCGATGCCGAAGGTCAACAAATCCTCATCAATGATGAACTGACCGACACCGTCGGTGATGTGTTCCTGGGGATGGGTATCGCCTGTGCCCACTGTCACAACCACAAGTTTGATCCGATCTTGCGAGACGACTACTACCGCCTCCAGGCTTTCTTTAAGCCCCTGGTCTGGAAAGATTCCCACCCACTAGCCAGCCAAGAAGAACTCAAGAAGTACGAGGACGAATTGGCTCAATGGGAGGCCAAGCATCAGGACCTGTTAGATCAGATTGCTGAGATCGAAAAGAAGCCGCGGGAAAGTGCTCAGAAAAAAGCGGTCGAGATGTTCCCGGAAGAAGTCCAGAAAATGTACTGGAAGCCGGCAGACCAACGGAACACGTATGAGAACCAAATCTTCTACCTCGTTGAGGAGCAGGTCGAGTTTGAATACGACCGCCTGTCAGGCCGCATTCCCAAAGACAAGAAGCAGACGTGGGAAGACCTGAAGAAGAAGCTCCAGGATGTCCTGGGCAGCAAACCGAAGCGACCGCCAGTCGCCGATATCATTGGAGATGCGGAAGGAACGATCGTCCCCACCACCATTCCCGATGAACGTACGCAGCGAGAGATCAAGCCTGGATTCTTAACCATTCTCGAGCCTGGCGATGCAGAAATTAATCCTTCGTCCATTGCCAACAAGGAAAGTAGCGGTCGACGTGCCGCGTTGGCCAAGTGGCTGTGTCGAGACGACAACCCACTCGCTCCACGCGTGATCGTGAATCGGGTGTGGCAGTATCACTTTGGTGTGGGCCTTTCCTCCAATGCCAGCGACTTTGGCCGCTTGGGCGAACCACCGACGCATCCCGAGCTACTGGATTGGTTAACGAGTCAATTCATTGAAAACGGCTGGCGACTCAAACCGCTTCATCGTCAGATCCTGCTGTCAGCGACCTACCGTCAGTCCTCGTTGATCGATGTTCCGGAAGCAGCCAAGATGGTCGATCCGAAGAATCGCCTGCTGTGGCGATTCCCAGCCCATCGGTTGGAAGCCGAGCAAATCCGCGACGCCATGCTGGCTGTCAGTGGAGAGCTTCAAGAGAAGACCGGCGGTCCGGCCTCGTCTAGCAATAGTGCCGTGCGTACCGTCTTCACCAAGAAGATGCGTAACTCTCCGGATGCCCTGCTGGAAAGCTTCGACTCTCCAACCGGGTTTTCCAGTGTCGCTCAGCGGAATACCACGACAACCGCAACGCAATCGCTGTTGATGTTCAATGGCGATTGGACATTGAAACGATCGGAAGCCATGGCCAAGCGGCTTAACCGAGAGCATGGCACCGACTATGAAGCCATCGTTCGTGAAAGCTTCCGAGAATGCTTCGGCAGACTGCCTCAGTCGGAAGAACTCGAATCAGCCGTAGCGTTCATCGAAGAACAAGTCGCCTACAACCGCGAGCTTACCAAGGCGGACGCTGGCGAACTCCCTTCCACGGCCCTGCTGGATGAACCTCAGATGCAGCGCTGGAATACGGCGTTCAATATCAGCGATAAAACACCTCATCAGTTTTTAACGCTGCCAGACACCAAGGCCCTGCCGTCGAACAACTTCACGATCGAAGCTTTGGTTTTCAACCGAACCTTATTCAAGGATGCCTCGGTCCGTACGATCGCAGCTCATTGGAATGGATCGAATTCGACGCCAGGCTGGAACTTTGGTGTCACGAGCACAAAGTCGGCCTATCGCCCGCGGAACCTGATCTTGCAATTGATTGGCAAGGACAAGAGCGGCAAGGTGAAGTATGAAGTGGTTCCGTCCAACATCCGAATCCCTTCCGACAAGCCGTACTACGTTGCCGCTTCTGTCGACTTCGATGCCGGCACGGCTACGTTTTACGCACGCGACATGTCGTACGACGAATCGGAACTGGAAACGGTTGTCGTCAAGCACTCAATCGTGAGTGACTGCGGCTCGGATTCGCTTCGATTCAGCGTCGGCGGCCGAGATGCTCAAAGCCCACACAACTGGGATGGCCTCATCGACGAAGTTCGACTGACCAACGGCGCGATCCAAGAGGAATCGCAGATCCTGATTAATACTCCGAACGATCCTGTCACCAAGGACACGGTCGGCATGTGGCAATTCGTCCGCTCCAATCCCAACGGTCCGTTGGCCGATGCCGCGAATTCCAGGCGAGAGCTGGAACTGTCGCGACGCTCGGATCGACGCGGCATGGGACCGGTCTTGATTGCCCTGAGTGACTACTGTCACGTCCTGTTGAATTCCGGCGAGTTCCAATTCGTCGACTAACCCTGCCCCGTACATGCCTCCGACCGAAACTCCGAAGGGAGAATCGCCATGAATAACCAACCACATATTGAAGTCCCTACCTCGCGCCGCGAATTCCTCGCCAAGTCAGGCGGTGGTTTTGGTGCGATGGCCCTGGCAGCCCTCATGGGTCAATCCGCAACGGCAGCTCCTGCGGATCCTCGAGCTCCAAAGACTACCCACTTTCCTGCCAAGGCCAAGAACGTGATCTTCCTGTTTATGGAAGGTGGCCCGAGCCATATCGACCTGTTCGATCCCAAGCCGCTGCTCAATGAGCTGGCCGGTCAGAAACTTCCCGAAAGCTTCGGGGAAGTGATCCTGGCGATGGGTGAAAACGATGCTCCCTTAATGCGGTGCCCTCGTAAGTGGAAGCAGCACGGGGAAAGTGGTCTGTGGGTTTCCGACTGGTTCCCTGAGATTGCGACATGTGCCGATGACTTGTGCGTGATCCGATCGTGCGTATCCGACGGCATCAACCACTCGTCCGGCGTTTGCCAGATGAATACCGGTCACGTCATTGGTGGTCGACCTTCCCTGGGTGCCTGGGCCACGTATGGTCTGGGGACAGAAAACCAGGACATGCCTGCGTTCGTGGTGCTGACCGACGGCAAGGGGCAACCGGTCAACGGCTCGCGAAACTGGGGCAGCGGCTTCATGCCGGCCGCCTATCAAGGGGTTCAGTTCAAGTCCGGTGCTGACCCAATCTTGAACCTCAATCCGCCCAGCCATATCACGCCCAAACGCCAGAAGTCGAAACTCGACTTCCTGAGCCAGCTGGATCGCGAACACGCAGCTGAGCGAGAAGACTATACCGAGTTGGAAGCCCGCATCAAGTCGTACGAGCTGGCCTTCCGCATGCAATCCGCGGCACCAGACATTGTCGACCTGAGCAGCGAGACCGAAGAGACCAAACAGCTGTATGGAATCGACCAAAAGGAAACGAACGTCTTCGGCAACAACTGCCTGCTGGCTCGTCGACTGGTCGAAAACGGCGTCCGCTTCGTTCAGCTTTACAGCGGAGCAGGCAGCGGCTGGGACGCCCACACCAACATCGAAGGAAACCACGGCAAGCTCTGCAAAGAGGTCGACAAGCCGATTGCTGGCTTGCTGAAGGACCTCAAACGCCGCGGCCTCTGGGACGAGACGCTCGTCATCTGGGGCGGCGAGTTCGGTCGCACGCCCATGTCCGAAAAAGGAAACGGCCGGGATCACAACCCGACCGGCTTCACCATGTGGATGGCCGGTGGTGCCATCCCCGGCGGTCGCACCATTGGTGCAACCGACGATCTCGGCCTGAAAGCGGTCGAGAATCCTCTGCATGTTCACGATCTGCATGCGACCATCATGCGTGTGCTAGGTGTCGATCACACCAAGCTTATCTACCGTCATAAGGGTCGACCTGAGCGGATCGACATGAATGAAGGTCGCGCTGAAATGAAGGTCCTTGGGCTGGCTTAAGTGGCCAGCTTCCAGGCTCTCACTTTTTCAGCTTGGACCAGCACCGAAACGCACTGCGGGTAGCCGCAATGCTGCACTGCAGGCATGGTCATTTTCTCTCCAGAATCGGCACGAATTCGTATCGTTTCGCGCGTGAGTGACTACAAGATTGCCACCCAATATGCAGTGTTCATGAAATTCGGAGTTCGTGAAATTTTTCCCATTTACAGCTTCTCGGACTCTTGGGAAACTACCGAAGTAAAGAGTATTCGTCACATGGAAATAGTGACGATGTCGCAACGTTCTTAGGCGGAATTTGGGACGCTCGGCATTTGGATTTTAATTGTGCATCTGCTAACACAAAGGAGTCCAACATGGTCCGCTTCGCCATCATTGAGGTCAACCAAAGCCTCACCATCGCGCAAGTTACACCAGGACAGCTACCCGAAGACACCGCTCGCCAGGAACGGGGTTATCTCATCGATCCATCGACCTATCGGTCGTACGATCAAGCTCGTGAGGCATTGTTCAAGATGCTTCCCGAAAACGCGGATCACGCAGCCCTGCAGGCTTAGTAACTCTAAACTAACTGCCCTGGGCAAAGCCCTATCGGCAATTGGTTTTCCAAAAAAAATTGCTCCGCGACATTCGCATTTGTGCCACATCCCTCCAGGTGCATCTCAACCGATGCCAGGGGGATCAACTTCGGTGCAATCGATTCAGACCGAACCGAATCTCCTAGAATGTCGCGGATACCCGCTAGACAATCGCGCTAGCGTTCTTCAGGACTCTCCCACTCGCACGCCTCAATCTGGTAGCGCGCAGCGAATCGAGTTGGATCCGGCCATCGCGCTGATTACGATGACATAGAGACGTTCATCGCCCCCAACTTAGCAATCTAGTCCACTGCCATTTGATTTTTAGAGGCACTTCAACATGATGACCCGCATTGTTGCTTCCGTAGTCTTCGCCGCACTGGTAGGCACCACGTTTATCTCGACCGCCGACGCCGGCCTGTTTGGTCGCCGCGCCTATCGGCCGCATTACCACCACGCTCCTCGCGTAGAGTATCGAACCTACGAATCGATGCCTTCTTACTACGCCCCCAGCATTCGCGTGATGCGTCACGTAAACGATCCATCGCTTTACCGCGATGAAACAGGCTACGGGGAAAGCTAAACACCCCAAACCATCCGCACAATGAACAGAGCCCTGATCGCTTCAAAGTGACCAGGGCTCTTTTATTTCGTGAAGGGCGTCCAAGAACAAACCATGCCCGCACAAGTGCGGGCATGGACCTGGGACTGGGAGCCGGACAACTCCTCGGGGAACAGCGTCGACTATTCGCCGTAGCCTGCCTGGTGGCGTGGAAGGGTCGCCACATGCGGGACGTCCTGCTCTTTCGCCGCGGTCTGCGAATTCAAGTCACTACCAGCGACTTCAATGGCTCCGCCGCAACCATCGCAGCAGTATTCGACAACACACTTATAAACGGGTACTTCCACCGTAATGGTCTTCTTCACCAGGATCTTGCGGGTTCGGCAATGACTGGCTACCGGGGCCTTGGTGCAGCACCCTGCGGCACAGTCGCCACAGCCGGCCTCGCCACAACCCATCTTCTTATGACCCCACAGCGAAATCCCGAACAAGGAATCAGGAAACATCGAGCTGGGGTTCAGCCCACAGACATCTTCGCACTCGCAGTTGAAGACCGTCTTCTTGACCTTCTTCATTTCGCAAACGATGTGTGTTCGCTTCTGGCAGGCGCACTGCTGCGTGCAATGAGCACAACAGCCTGGATCGCCGTAGACCATCTGTTCCATCGATTCGATGGGTGGAATGCCTTCCACTTGGGTTGGAACCGGCGGAACAATCACCGGATCCTCAGCTCGAACAGGACCGATCGAGCTTGCTAACACGGCAAGCAGTATGGCAATGGTTACTTGGTATCGCATGGCTATTCTCTTCCCATATGGGCAATGTTGTTTGTAGTTCCGATCGCTGACGATCGCCTAAGTTGAGCATCGACTAGAAATCGATTTGCAAACGTGTTTGGAATACGTGCAGTTCGCCATTGGAAGCGACCGGGTCATCGGTATTCGAGTAAACATACTGGAACATGACGCGTGTGAACGGGCTCAAATACCAGTTCAGTCCAGCCAAGTGCCGATCGTCGACACCACCGAAAATGTTATCGCTGTTCAAGTCGTCATGGGCATAGCGATAGACGACTTCCCAGGCTCCCGCCCCGTTGCAGATATAGTTATCTTCGGTGCGAACGCGGAAGAAGTTTTCGTAGGGGACGACGCGATTCGAGAACGAACCAGAGCGACGGTTGTACGGACGATTCTCACCGGTCAGGAAGTAGCTTGCCTGAACGTAGTAGTGATCGAACGATTCCGAACCGAAGTTATCGGTGTCTACCGAGACCCAGTTGTACTCCGTTTGCAGCGTGAACGATCCATAGACGTAGGCGGCTTCCAACCCAGCGAGATGATAGTAGTCGGCATCGATCACGCCGGTATCGACAATGTAAGGAGCAAGCGCCGAATCGGGACGATTTCGGAACTGCGTGTTCCCATCGCCCAGGTGACGCCAGCTATAGCCGATACCGGTATGGATCAGCCCGCGTCCGTCACTGGCTTCGTCGTACCAGGGAAGGTAAGTCACGCGACCGGTAATGGCCGAAGCGTCGGTATCCGATTCGTAAAACGGTGGCTTGGCACCTTGCTCGGACACAAACAAACCCACACCGTAAGTCCAATTCGCTTTGGAGTTGTCCGAATGAGCCATCACGCCCATGTTACGTCCCAACAGAAACGGGCTGGAGCGTTCCATGGTTTCCAGGTACTTGTTGGCCGTTAGCTGCTCCATGCTGAACGGTTCAAAGAAGTGCCCAACCCGAAAGTTCTGGATATAGGGCAATTCTCCGAAGTCGACATAGACGTCCAGCAGGTTTACCTGAGCCGCTACATCGAACCAAAGTCGGTAGGTCGTGTTCTCGAGAACATTGCCTCCCAGTTCAACCCAGCACCAACGAAGCTTCAATTCATCTTCGGCATCACCCACCTGATCCAGGCTGGCTTGGTTCTGCGAGAAGTTGGCGACGTCATAGAAGAATCGTCCACCAACTTTAACCGACGGCTTCAAGGCCGCGGACGCTGCCGCTTTCTCCTCGGCCTTTTCAACCGAAGTGCGCCATTTCATCAGGCTATCGACATCTTCGACGATGTCCGGCGCCCCATTATGCGGCGCGCTGACGTTCATGGCAGGCACACCGCCGTTGTTATTGAACTTCTGGCGAGCTAGTTCACGCTTCAACTCGTCGATCTGCTGCTGCAAAGCGGCCGCTTGATCGGCGGAAATCACATGATCCGAAGGAGAAGTTGGAATTGGCGGCGCGTAAGTACTCATATCTGGTACGTCGTACTGTGCCCTAGCCGTACGCATGCCTAAGACCACCAGCAGAGCGGTGGCCGTCACGATCCATCGTGTCATAGAAGTCTGCCCCAATTTGAATTTCAGATGTCTGCCGGTCCATCCGTTGTCCGGCACCATTGGGTTCGACGAATTGCTATCAATGCCAACACACAAATTTGCGCGGAAAGCGGCCGGATGGCGTTTCCCGCATAGCGCAAATCGCCGTTATGCCACTTGCGGTGAGCTTAACGAATGATTCCCACAAGTGGGGTTCTGGTGAGCACCACCTGTCCATTGCTACCTACCCACCATTTCGTGTGATTCCTCATTGCTCATGGTTCAAAACTCGTGTTGATTCCCGCAATAGATGCCAAAAACAGGGTCATATTTGCGTGAATTCGTATCCATCCACACCATGCGCAAACCACGTAACCTAGGGTTCCGCAGTCTCGTTGCCATTGGCGGCGACGAATCTGATCGAACGATTCATGATGACGGCCAGAAAATGGCCATGGGGCAGGAGATTGAATGATGCTTAACACGAAGGGGAAAATCGGGGGGCTGGTAGCGATCAGCTGCCTGTCCTTGGTACTGCTGATCGGTATCGGGTGGTCCGCGCTTTCCCAGCAGGTCCGCAGCCTGAACGACATCGTTGACAACCACTTTTTGGTGCTGATCGACGAGAAGATCACGCCGCTGCTCAAGACAGAGATCCTTCCGTTTCTGAATGAAGAACTGGTCGAAACGCAAGAGATGCAAGGCAGCATCGTCCTGATGCTGGATGCCGACCGCGATGCCTACCAGGTGCTGATCGCCGAAATCGAGGCCCGCAACATGGCTCGTTCCGGTGACCAGGACGAGAAACGATACCAACAGTTTGTCACGGATCATGAAGACAACCTGTCCCAAATTGATCGCCGCATTGCCGGAGCTCGTGAGGGCATCTTCAGTGACGAAGCCATGGCTCATCTCGATGAGTCTCTGGCCCGATTGGATGCCTGGAAAGCCATTACCCGCAAGATTGTTTCGCTATCGGCACCAGGACAAGAGTTCGATCCAGAAGAGATACAGCGTCTCACCGCAGAATCGCTTGTTGCATTTGAAGCTTTCCGAGATCCACTGGATGGAGCCAAAGAGCAACTTCAACTCGATATTTCTGCCGCTCTGCAAGCGATTGATAAGAAGAAGCAACTGATCAACGAAAGTGAGCAAAAGGCCAGCGAGAGCCGTGAATCGGTCGTGGCCACCTCGCAGGAAGTTCGAGAAACGGCTTCCGCTTCGGTCAGTAGCTTTCTCATCATCGGCGGCTTGGCGATCGCTCTGACGATGGTCTTGGGCGTGCTCATTGCCCGCTCGATTATCACTCCACTCAACCAAACGATTCGCATGCTCGATGGCATTGCCGCCAGCGGTGGTGACCTGACGAAGCGTCTCGTCATGAATCGACGCGACGAATTTGGCCGTTTGGCTAACTCGTTCAATCGTTTCGTGGAGAAGATCCAAAACGTTGTCAGCCGTATCGCCGACGATTCGGAAGTCCTTGTTTCCTCTTCCGCAGAACTGAACGAGACTTCTGGCAGCCTCTCGAAGGGTGCGGAAGACACCTCGCTACGTAGTTCTTCGGTTGCTGCAGCGGCGGAAGAAATGTCGGTGTCGATCTCCAACATTCAGCGTACGACGCACGACATGAACCACAGCTTCTCGATGGTTTCGACCGCCGTGGAAGAGATGACCCGCAGCATTTCCGAGATTGCCAATAACACCGAGCAGTCGTCGACCATTGCGAACTCGGCTCAAATCACCGTGGGCAGCAGTCATGAAAAGATGCAGCTCTTGAGTCAAGCCGCTGAAGAGATCGGACGAGTGACGGAAGTGATTCAGGACATCGCCGAGCAAACCAACTTGCTGGCCTTGAATGCGACGATTGAAGCTTCCCGAGCTGGTGAAGCCGGACGAGGCTTTGCCGTGGTGGCTACGGAAGTGAAAGCCTTGGCTCGCCAAACGGCCGAAGCTACTGACGACATTCGCTCGCGTATCGCAGGCATTCAGTCGTCGGCCAGCCTCGCGGTGGAAACGATTTCGGATGTCGACAATGTCGTGAAGCAAGTTCACAACATCTCGACAACGATCGCTGCCGCCGTGGAAGAACAACGCTGCGTCGCTCAGAGCATCTCCGAGCAGCTCACCAGCGTCGCTGGCGGTGTTCAATCGGTCTCGCACAGTCTCGATCAGTCGACCGAAGCCAGTGCCGAAGTTAGCCGCAATATCGCCCAGGTGGAAGATGTTGCCAAGCGAACCTCAGGCGACGCCGCCAAGACCGGCAGCGTGGGAACTCGCATGACATCGCTGGCCTCGAAGCTGAACGAAACGTTGAGTGAGTTCAGCTACTAAGCACTCCCAGCGAAGATAGGAGCAAACAAAAGACTCGGCCGGCATCTACCGACCGAGTCTTTCCATTTCTTGTTCACTTCCGACCGCGAAGTGGCCTTATACCGAGATGCCGCGAATCTCTCCTTCTCCAATCAATACTCCCAGCGTCCCAATTGCCCAAGTATTTGTTTGATCTGGCATCGGCAGTGTGCACTGGGAAAGGAGAACATCGCCGGTCAATTCGACGTGGACATCGCCGGCCACTTCGTCCGGAGAGCCCAGCCGAACAATCGCAAACGCTGACTCGCCGGCATGCTGATATTGTATCAGTGCTGCGTGGGATAGCGCGTCCCAACGTGCCTGAAGATTCGGACCGCCGAAGAGTCCTCGCTTCTTCCACGTCTTTCGGAGACCAATCAGCTCGCGGTACCACTGTAGCGTCTCCTCACTCCCCTTCTCTCGCAGACCGATCTGCGATTTCCGAAACGCAGCCTTCGACAAGCAAGACACGGTATCGGTCCAGTCGTGCTGCGGGTACTCGCGACGACGTCCCTTCTCGACCGCATCGCGAAGGTGCGCATCGCCGAAGTCGGCAAAGAAGTAGAAAGGTTTCTCGGACGCAAACTCTTCTCCCATGAAGAGCATCGGAATCGCTGGCAACAGCAACATCAAAGCAGCCGCCGCGCGATGGGCCTCATGTGACGTGACCTGATGCAAACGTCGACCATCGGGATGGTTGCCAATGAAGTCGTGATTCTGAATCGAAAAGATCAACGACTCCCAGTCCGCTGCGTTGCCGTCTTCTGCCAGCGGAATGCGGCGACGTTTCTCCTCGAACGTTCCTCGAAACGCATATCCACGTCGCAGAACCATATCGATGTCCTCGCCGGCGATGTAACGCCGATCCGACATATGCTCCTCGGGACGAGTCTCGGCAGCTACCGCATGCAGAAAGTCGTCGCACCAGATGGCATCGAAACCGTACCCTCCGGCGGAAAGCGGCGTGAGAAGCTCTGGATCGTAAACATTGCTTTCCGCAATCAGATGTAGCTCGCGTCCCAGATCCGTTTGCATCTGGGCGAACACTTCCCCCACTTCAGCCACAATGTGCGACGAAGATTCGTCCAGGATGCAGTGCGTGGCATCGAGCCGGAGACCATCAAAGTGAAACTCTTCAATCCAGTAGCGGACGTTCGCGATAATGTAGTCCCGCATCATCGCACTGCCTTCACCATCCAGGTGCGGGGCATCTCCCCATACTGTTTGGTGTCTCGGCGAAACATAGCCACCAAAAGGATGCAGGTAGTTGCCCTCGGCTCCAAAGTGGTTGTAGACCACGTCCAGAATCATGGCGATCCCTAGCCGATGGGCCACGTCCACCAGTTGCTTCAGTTCATCTGGAGTTCCGAAAGTGTTTCGTGGTGCGAAGAAATTCGTTCCGTCGTATCCCCAGTTCCATCTTCCGGCCGACTGAGCAACCGGCATGATCTCGATCGCCGTAATACCCAGATCGACCAACTCTTCCAATCGATCGATCGCAGCCAGGTACGTTCCTTCCTTGGTAAACGTACCGATGTGTAGTTCGTACAGAATCATCTCATCCTTGGGCAGCCCGCTCCATGCCTGATCACGCCAGTGATAAGCGGCTGGATCGGTCCACTGGGATGGGCCATGGACTCCGTCCGGTTGAAATCGGCTGGCCGGGTCTGGCCTGGGATTTCCGTCTGGCACGCGAAACCAATAACGCGTCCCAGGGCTTACGTTTGCCGTGGCGGTGAATACGCGATCCTCCGTCGCATCCATGGGCAACTCTTGTGCGTGCTCACCTTCAATCCGCAGCGTAAGCTGCTCACACGCTGGTGCATGAACAGTGAACAGGACGTTGCCATCTTCCAGACGGCGGGGGCCAAAGGCGCGAAGCATAGCGAACTCAATTCCAATGCAAAGGATTTCAATAACGGCAAAATATCTAATACCGAGATTCGATTATTTAGCTGCCGGACGGATTCGACAAGGATTCATTTTCTCGATAATTTGTGGTTCGTATTTTGGTTTTCTTTTAGCTACAATCAGAGCCACCACTCTCAACTCTGCTTTTCGAGAACTCACCATGACCAAGCTTTCCTCCTGGGTCCCGGCGTGGACCTTCGCTCTGATTTTCGTCACGTCCGCTTCCCTGTTTGCTGCCGACCAACCAAACATCATCGTCATTCTTTCCGATGACATGGGCTACTCGGATATTGGCTGCTACGGAAGTGAAATCCAAACACCGACACTCGACACTTTAGCCGACAACGGCTTGCGATTCTCGCAATTCTATAACACGGCCCGATGTTGTCCGACGCGGGCATCGTTGCTCTCCGGTCTTTATCCGCATCAGGCTGGTATCGGACATATGGTGACCGGCAACTACGACATCAGCAAGTTCCCAGGCTTTCAGATGGGATTGAATCAACGTTGCCAGACCATTGCTGAGGTCCTGAAGCCAGCAGGCTACACAACCTACATGACCGGCAAGTGGCACGTCTGCAATAACATTCGCCCCGAAGGCACCAAGAAGAATTGGCCGCGTCAACGTGGCTTCGATCACTTCTATGGCACGATCACCGGAGCTGGTAGCTTTTATGATCCGGCTGCTCTATGTCGTGACAATACGCTGATCACTCCCGAGAACGATCCCGAATACCAGCCTGAGTTGTACTACTACACCGATGCTATCGGAGACAACGCAGTCCGCTTCCTGAAGCAGCATCACGAGCAATCCACTGACGACAACCCCTTCTTTCTTTATGTCGCCTTCACGGCCGCCCACTGGCCGATGCATGCTTTGCCGGAAGATATCGCCAAGTACGACGGCGTGTACGACAACGGCTTCACCGAGATCCGTGAGAATCGTCTCGCCAAGCTGAAGCAACTGGGACTGATCGACGCATCCTGGGAAATGTCACAACAAGCCGGCGACTGGGACAAAGTAAAACACAAAGAGTGGGAAATCCACAACATGAAAGTCTACGCGGCAATGATCGATCGCATGGACCAAAACATTGCCAAGATCACGGCCAGCCTGAAAGAATCGGGCGACTTCGACAACACGGTCATCTTCTTCATGCAAGACAACGGTGGCTGTGCCGAAGGGGTCGGACGTGGCAGCGATAAGAATCTGCCCGAGGCCCGCCCGGCCATGGCAAGCGATGAATTGCAATTGGATATCATTCCCAAGTTCACTCGTGACGGACGACCGGTTCGTCATGGCCCGGAAACGATGCCAGGTGCCGAGGATACGTACATTGCCTATGGTCGAGATTGGGCAAACGTCTCCAACACTCCTTTCCGCGAATACAAACACTGGGTTCACGAAGGAGGCATCTCGACACCGCTGATCGTTCATTGGCCGAAAGGAATCGACGCCGAGCAGAATGGCAAGCTCGACCATACCCCCAGCCACCTGATCGACATCATGGCTACCTGCGTGGATGTCGGGAAAGCCAGTTACCCCGAACAGGTCAACGGCAACAACATCACGCCACTTCCAGGCGTGAGCCTGGCGGCCGCTTTTACCGGCAACGAGATCCAACGCAAGACACCGATCTTCTGGGAGCACGAAGCAAATTGTGCTGTGCGTGATGGCAAGTGGAAGATCGTTCGCTACGGCAAGATGGGCACTGGCAAAACCACCCCGTGGGAACTGTACGACATGGAAGCCGATCGTACTGAACAACACGACTTGGCTAGTCAGCACCCCGAACGCGTCCAGAAGATGGCCAATCAATGGCAGGCCTGGGCGGAAGCATCGGACGTTCTCCCATGGCCTTGGGGGCATCTAGGCAAGAAGTAAATCACTCGAGAATATTCCCCATGAAATTCCGTTTCTCTTTGGCATGTCTGTGCGTGCTACTACTTTCGTCGATCGTTCAAGCCGACGATCGCCCCAATATCGTCGTGATCATGCTCGACGATTTGGGGTACTCCGATCTCGGCTGCTACGGCGGTGAAATCCAGACGCCCAACATCGATTCGCTGGCCCAACATGGCTTGCGTTTTACCTCGTTTTACAATTGTGCCCGATGCTGTCCGACACGTGCGGCCCTGCTCACAGGACTGTATCCGCATCAGGTGGGTCTCATCCGCAATGGACGTTCCCTTACGAAGAATGGTGTCACCATCGCGGAGGCCCTGGGACAAGCAGGCTATCAAACAGCGATGGCCGGGAAGTGGCACCTGAGTCAAACCAATCCGATCGATGATCGACAGAAGCAACTCGATTGGCTCAATCACCAAGCCGACTTCGATCGCCCATTTGCTCCACTCGAAACCTATCCGGCCAATCGAGGATTCCAGCGTCACTATGGACCGGTCTGGGGTGTCGTGAACTACTTCGATCCCTTTTCGCTGGTCGACGGAACGAAGATCGTGAAAGACGTTCCGGATGACTTTTACATGACCGATGCCATCACCGACAAAGCTGTCGAGTACATCGAGACGATGTCGCGAAAGGACGCCCCATTCTTCCTCTACGTCGCCCATACGGCCCCCCATTGGCCTTTGCATGCCAAGCCAGAGGACATCGCCAAGTATGAAAAGACCTACGTTGAAGGATGGCAAACGCTGCGCAACGATCGTTATGCCCGCATGATTGAACTGGGTTTGATCGATCCCCAGACCTTCCCCAAGCCGCAACTGCAAGGCGAAGGACCTGACTGGCAGGCCATGGACGACGAACATCGTAAGCACATGGCCCAACTGATGGCCGTCCATGCGGGCATGGTCGATTGCGTCGACCAAGGCATCGGTCGCATCGTGGAAACACTCAAGTCAACCGAACGATTCGATAACACGTTGATCCTGGTCATCGCGGACAATGGCGCATCGCCGGAACGCTACCTCAACCCAGGCTTCGATCGTCCGAACGAAACTCGCGATGGGCGTAGCATTCAGTACGAAGGAGTCTTCAATCCAGGCAGTGAAGCGACCTGGGGCTACATTGGCTCGTACTGGGCCAACGCCGCCAATACGCCGTTCCGCTACTGGAAGGCGCAGTCGTTCGAGGGCGGCACCCATACGCCGATGATCGCTCACTGGCCAAGTGGCTTGAAGACCGAGCCTGGTTCACTGACCGATCAGCCTGGCCATGTGATGGACATCATGCCAACGTGTCTCGAAATTGCTGGTGCTAATTACCCAAAGAGCTTCGACGGTCATGAAATCACGCCACTGGAAGGCCAATCACTCTCGGCGATCCTCCGCGGCGAGAAGCGTGCCGGTCACGATCAACTCTTCTTCGAGCACGAAGGGGGCAAAGCGGTGATTGCCGATGGCTGGAAGCTCGTTCAACCGAAGCAGAACGGCAAATGGGAACTGTACCACCTGGCCGAAGATCGCACGGAAACTAACAACGTCGCCAGCGATCATCCCCAGCGACTTCAACAAATGAAGCAACAATGGCAAACCTGGTTTGACCGCGTAAAACCAGCCAACTAGCTTCCCCATTCCTCGAATTGATTCTCCCTGCAAGGAGCCTCTTCATGCGTTTCGCTCTTCTCGGACTTTTCTTCTTGGCATGTTCCGCCAGCCAGCTATCGGCGGCAGATCTGCCTGATATTGTCGTATTCCTTTCGGATGACCATACAATCGTCGATTCGTCGCTGTATGGTTCGCCTGACTTGAAGACGCCCAACATGGAGCGAATCGCCAAGCAGGGTCTCACATTCGATCAGGCCTTTGTGGCCTCGCCGTCATGTGCCCCCAGTCGTGCGGCCTTGCTGACCGGACTGATGCCGTCGCGAAACGGCGCCGAGCCGAATCACTCGCGCCCCAGGGAAGAGATCAAGAAGCTACCGGCCTACTTTCAAGAGTTAGGGTACGAGGTAGTCTCGTTCGGCAAAGTGGGGCACTATCGACAGACGCCTGAATATGGCTTCGATATCGCCCGGCACTTCAATTACCACGAAGACGTTGCTGTGCCGGAAGCGCTCAAGTGGCTTGATGCCCGCGAGAGCGACAAACCGCTCCTCCTGTTCGTCGGCACCAACTGGCCGCATGTTCCCTGGCCCGAGCCGGAAGACATCGATCCTGAATCGATCAAGATCCCGCTGCACCACGTCCATACACCCCAGACTCGCATTGCTCGTGCTCGCTACTACCAGGCCATCAAGACAATGGATCGGGAACTGGGAGAAGTCTTCGACGCCACCTACAAGAAGCTCGGCGACGACACGCTGTTTCTGCACACGAGCGATCACGGTGCTCAGTGGCCTTTCGGCAAGTGGACCCTCTACGACGAAGGAATCCGCACGCCCATGATTGCTGTCTGGCCCGGCAAGATCGCCACCGGCAAGCGTACCGATGCGATGGTTTCGTGGGTCGACATCCTGCCAACACTTTACGCCGTGGCGGGTCAAACGGCCCCGGAAGAACTCGACGGGCGTTCTTTCCTACCGGTACTCACAGGCGAAACGGATACGCATCGTGACGTCATCTTCACCGTGCATAGCGGCGACGGCAATAAGAATGTCTATCCCACACGCAGTATCCGTACGGCGCGATGGAAGTACATCCGCAACCTTCACCCTGAGTTCAAGTTCACGTCACACATCCTGGGAGACAACCGTCCTCAACCCTACTGGGGAAGCTGGGTCGCGAAGGCCCAGAACGTCCCCGAGGCAGCCCGCAAGGTGAAGCGATACCTCCAACGTCCCGCAGTCGAACTGTACGACCTGCAGGCCGATCCCACCGAGCAAAACAACCTCGCCACTGACCCCGCACACGCGGAAACCCTGGCCAAGATGAGCGATCAGCTAGATACCTGGATGAAAGAGCAAGGGGATCAGCAGAAGGTGTTCGGAGAACCTATCCTGCTCAGTGCTGAGTAGTGTCGATGCCTTGCCTGGCCATCGGAGCGGTATCGGACAACTTGCCAAACATGAGGTTGCTCGATATCCCTCCTGTCAGGAATCGTTTACCGCATGCTCAACATATTCGCCAAGACAATCGATCCTAGTGGTACGAAAACGAAACCACGGGAACATGTCTCGCAAACCGAAGCGACTGCCGTTGGCAGGTTGTCCATTCCGTAGATCGCTCCTACGCCGAATCCTACCGACATCGCAAACGCGGCCACGGTCACCGCGGCCATCACATTGCGTGGTGTTCCTTCGCGCGATTGAAACATCATGGCCATTGGAATCGCCGGGAAGCCCACGCACATGGCGAGGACAAGGCCGAGCTCATTCTGCAAGACAATCTCGCTGGCCAGCGCTGCCAACGTCAGTACGATCGCCGCACCGACCGCGAGTCCGCCCCAGCGTTCCCACGGGGTCAGCACCATGCGTCCAAACGGGTGCAGGACGAGAAACGCGTCTGAGATCGGCCCGGCGAACCAAGTCGTCACGCAGAATAGCAGATACAACGCCATGAACGCGTAGGCGAATACCTGCGTGGCCGGATTGGCGGCCAAGGCGACGTAGATGACCTTATAGCCGAAGTAGAGCCCGATGATGATCACCCACTGCATACCGGCAGTCTTGGTGGCCATCCAAATAAAATAGCCCAAGATCCAACGATAGATCGGCACCTTGGCTTTAAGGGTTTCCAGAGCTCCCTGGCGTGCCCAATCTAATTCGGGATTGATCCGCAGTGCTTCACGAAAGTGTGTTTCGGCTTTGTCGAGCTCGCCCTTCTGAAGATAGGTCCACCCCAGGTTAGCGTGCGACGTGGCATCTTCGGCATCAATCTGTAAAGAGCGTTTCAGCTCTTCGACGGAGGCGCCTGCCTTGCCTTGACTTCGCAGGGCAAGTGCCCGGATATTCAGTGCCTCGGTATCATCCGGATCGTGAGAAAGGGTCATTTCCGCCGCACGGAGTGCTCCCTCCCAATCTTTGTTCTCGGCGCAAACAATCGCGATCACGTTGGACGCCATCGTATTGGCCGGATCAAGCTGCAGCGCATGCTCAGCGCCCAACCTAGCGTCTTTGTTCTTATGGGCTTTCATGTAGATCCAAGCGAGCGTGGCATGTGTCCTCGCCCAGTCGGGAGCCATCCGCACGGCCAATTCACCATGCTCAATCGCCTGGTCGTTCTCTTTCAGCTCGCTATGGCACAACCCCATCAACATATGATTGCTGGGGTTCTCAGGATCGTCCGCCATGCTGAGAGTAAGCTCGCGTTTCGCCTCATCGTAGCGACGCATCTGGATCAGCATGGAGGCACGCTGGAGTCGTTGGCTCATTTCAATTTCATATAGCTGAGGATGTCGTCGTACAGCCCGCCTTCGTTGGCATACAGGGCATAGTTCTTCGCGGTTGCAAACCACTCCTTAGTCGTCGGCTTGTGCCGCTTGGCCGCATGGAGCAAATCCTTGCCAGATACCGGCACCGGCTTTCCGGTCTTGAGTGCTTCACTCAATTTCGATTCCACAGCCAGATCGACGACGGCCTTCATATCCGCCCCCGAAAACTGATCGGTCTTCTTGGCCAGGTAGGCAAAGTCGACATCCTTGGTCGGCTTGCCCTGGCAAAGAACCTGAAGAATCTCGGTCCGCGATGGCTGATCCGGTGGCGGAACAAAGATCACGCGATCGAAACGTCCTGGCCGGCGAAACGCGGAATCGACGTGCCAAGGTGCATTCGTCGCGGCCAGAATCAGCACGCCTTCGTTGGAATGCTCGGCGCCGTCCATCTCGGCCAGAAACTGATTGATCAGCTGCCGGGCACTACCGCCGTTCATATCGCTGCGACGTCCACCCAGTGCATCGACCTCGTCAAAGAAGATCACGCACGGGCTGCTGTTACGGGCAAGCTGAAACAGCTGATGCAAATTGCGTTCGCTGTTACCCATCCACATATCCAGGACATCGTTGATGCCGATGCTGATGAAATTCGCGTCGATCTCACCAGCGGTGGCCCTGGCCAGGTGCGTCTTTCCACAACCCGGCGGGCCATACATCATGATCCCGCCGCCGATTGTTTTGCCGTAGGCCTTGTAGATCTCGGGGTTTTGCATCGGGTAAATGATCTTCATGCGGATCTCTTCCTTGAGATTTTCCATGCCGCCGACATCCGCAAACTTAATTTTGGGACGTTCTACCGATGCACTGACATCCCCCTGCCCATCTCCCGAACCTATGCGAATTCGCCCGTCAACGACTTCGCTCTCCTCGAACTGGGCACCCACGCCTAGGCGTTCGCTTAGTTCTTCATCTTCCAGTTCCGGATCAAGATCAATCGCTGTCTTGTAGTGATAAACGGCTGAAGAGATGTTCCCCTCAGCCATGGCAATCCGCGAAGCCAACAGGTGCGCTGCCGGCGAAGCGTCTCTGCCATGCACAACACGTTCGATGACCACGGCGGCTTCACCAATCTGATTGTTTTGCAGAAACGAGTCGGCCAAGCGGAGCGGCCAGTCTTGGTTATGGGGCTCGATCCGCGATAGCTCTTTGAAATGGTCGATCGCCGACTCAAACTTTCCCAAGCGGAAAAGCGTATCGGCCAAGTGAGAACGCAAAGGGATATTGTCCGGGCTAAAGCGCAGCGCCTCTTCCAGCGCGCGGAGCGATTCTTCAGAAGAACTCATAGACACCCATTATCTGCAGCGAAAAGCCAGTTCGAGGGATTCCCCCTATGATGCCATGTGGGGGATGCCTTGCCCACTCTCCCTCGGGCATTTTTCCGAGATCGAACCTCGAAAACACAAGACCGAAGCCTGTCAGGATAATGCGGCCTGAATTCGCTGAACAATTTGGTTGTCTGCCCGCTGAGAATCCCTAAGCAGGAAGATATTCGAGGCCAGGTACGTATCCCGCCACTTGGGTGACACGTGGTAGTAATCCTCCAAGATCGCAGAACTAAACTTGTAGTCGTGGGCATTACTTCCTTTGCGGAAGACAAGTACCCGAGCCGCATCGATCAATTGCTTCGCCTTGGCCGAGTGGTTTTCCTGATCCTGTAGATACCCGAGTGTCATCTTGGCGGCCGTGAGTGGGTCTCTTCCCAGTTCCGAGAAAATGTTCTCGACGGCCTCGGTCGAGTCCCCTTCTGGTTTCTGTGGATCAAGTGTGGCGATGCTAACGTCCTTGACCCCACCACGCCCGCGCATCCCACTGCGGAACATCGGCAGGAAGGCTGCGTTTTGCAGCATCACCAGTCGACGCGTCTCATCATCACCGCATGTTTCGTAAGCATACCGCAGAGCATTGGTCGTGGTGACACTGTGCAGGGGCACGATCGCTGGCTGCTGCATGACCATCTCGCCTGCCACCACGTGCAGGGCATCCCAGATCGATTGCGGATGGGCTCCTCCGTTGATCAACTGAACGACCTGATCACAAGCATCGTCGTTGGAACCAGTGCGCAGCGTTTCGATCATGGTCTGTGTCGCATCCGGATCGAGCTTGCCGTTGGTCCAGTCGTCGCGCATCTTCGAGGCGATCTCTTCGTTGCGTCGGAAAGGACGATCGGCTTCGTCATCTCGCTCAGCCGGGTTGCTTCCTTCATGCATCAGCAACGCATAGGTCAAACTCCGCAGCACAGGCTCAGCATGTTGCCAGCCGATACAACCCAACGTGCGATAGCTATTAGCAACGTAGATCGCCTTATGGCCGATGCTGCGATAATCGCGCGATCCATAGCGAAACAGCAAGCGGTAGATCTCGTTCGCACCACCGGTGCGTGCCAGGCTGGCAGCGGCTACGTCGGCCTTCTCTTCATCCCAGTTGTCCATCGCTTCGATGAACTGAGCCCTGGCCTTGCCGTGCGAGAGGATCTTGCCGTCGTCCATGGCCGACATCGTCCAATCGCCCCGCTCTTCCACATCGCGGCGCTGGGCCGATTTGTAGTGATCCAACGCCCAAAAGATCGGCAGCCAGCGATGTTCGTCCGGCGAAGAGATACTCGCGAGATGCGCCGAATTAACGACCAATACCGCATGGAACTTGTGACCGACACTTGGTCGCGGCTCGACATTTTTCACCCCCACCAACAACAGCGCCGCAAGCACTTCGCGATAGCTCGTCCCTTTTTTCACTCTCGCCGCGATCTCTTCCAATAGCTTTTCGCGAGGCGTCTCTTCAATCAGCCGAACCAGGGGCTCGATGCTTGGGTCAAGCCGCACCACGCTTGGGTCCAGCTTGGCTTCCGCGGCCGATACCGGACGAAGCTGAGAGAGCAGCCCGAGGTCTCCCATAGAAAGTAGACCACCGGCAACGGCACTCGACTGAAGCATCTGGCGACGAGATAGGGGCATGGGGACAGGCTCCTGAGGATGAGGACGGTTGGGGCATCCGCGCACCTATCGTTGTATCGCGCCGCCAGGGGAAAGGAAAATGAAATCCCCCGGAAAGCAACACCCATCAAAACGACCAGATATCTTCCTCACTGTCCGGCAGCGGCTGCTCAAGCGAGAAGGTCTTCTCGTACAAGCGTTTATTGTACTGGGACCAAGTCGGAGCAGAAATGAACAGCGGGTTCCGTTCCATCGTCCCTTCCCACTCGTTCAACTTCTCCAAGAGTTGTGCCGCCATCTCAGGCTGGTCCTGAATCAAGTTGGTTGTCTCGCCGACGTCCTCTTTCAAGTTGTACAACTGAGGCAACTGCGAGTTGGGAATCAGCAGTTTCCAATCACCTTCTCGAATTGCCGAACCGCGGAGAGCCATCCGCCAGTAGAGCGACTCGTGCGGAGCCTCTTTACTTTCTCCTCGAAAATGTGGCACGAGGTCGACGCCATCGTAGATCGGCAGATTCTTCTTGCTACGACCTTTGCGAGGTTCCGTTTCCCCGGCAGAAGGAGCCTGGCCGCCAGCAGCCGTAACAAACGTTTTCATTACATCCAAAGAGATCACGGGTTGGTCATAAACCTTGCCCTGGGGCAATTGAGCCGGCCAGTGATAAATGGTTGGCACGCGAATGCCACCTTCCAGGAACGTTCCTTTGGTCCCTCGCAGAGGAGCATTCACCGCGTGAGAAACTTCCACCGAACCACCGTTGTCGGAGATGAATGCGATCAGCGTGTTTTCGAGTTGGCCCGTCGACTCGAGCGTGTCAACAATCTTGCCAATGTTCTCGTCCATACAGGCCTGCATAGCGCAGTAGACTCGGCGTGTCTTGTCATGGATGTGTGCGTACTGCTCAATATCTTCCTCCTTGGCTTGCATTGGACCATGAGGCGTGTTGTACGACAGATAAAGAAACCATGGCTGCTGGGCATCCAACTCTTTCGCCTTCCCCTCGGCCTGAATGAAGTCGATCGCTTCGAGCGTGAACCAATCGGTCAGGTACGGCGTGCGAATCTCGTGGGGCGGTTCATGATTGATCAGTAGTCGATTCTTCTCCACGGTTGGAAAGTAAGCATGACTGCCGCCCAACATTCCAAAGAAGAAGTCAAAGCCACGTTCCAGCGGATGATGCCCCGGCACTGACTCTCCCAGATGCCATTTTCCAACCAAGCCGGTACGGTACCCTTGCTCTTGAAGCCGCTGCGACAGAAGCGTTTCATCCAAGGGGATTCCGGCAAACTCATCCTCGAGTCCGGCTGGATTGCTAAGATTGTGCTCAAATCCAAATCGGGATCCGTAGCGCCCGGTCATCAGGCCGGCGCGAGAGGGAGCACAAACCGAACCTGAAACATAGCCATCGGTACAAAGTACTCCGCCGCTGGCCAGACGGTCGAGATTGGGCGTCTGAATCTGCTTCGAGCCATAGCACGACAAGTCGCCGTACCCCATATCGTCGGCCACAATCAGAAGCAAGTTGGGCTTCGCGGCAGAAACGGCGGTGCAACAGATTACCCACAGGCAGAGCGTGACGATCGTTCGGTACATGGACTCGGTGACTCTAGGAGAAAACAAACTGGCTTGGTTCTACTTATAAAGCCTAAGGCACGGTTTTCTGACGGGAAAACCGTGCCTTTAAAAAGAACTTTTCCAGCAATTCAACTATTTCAGTTGCAGCGTGACCGCTTTCGTTTGGGTATAGAGGTTGATCGCCTCGTGCCCCATTTCACGGCCCCAGCCGGATTGCTTGTAGCCGCCAAACGGAAGCGAGGCATCAAACACGTTGTAGCAGTTCATCCAAACGGTGCCGGCCTTGATACGTTTGGCGATCCGGTGCCCCAGGCTGATATCTTTCGTCCAGACAGCCGCGGCCAGCCCGTAGATGCTGTCGTTGGCCGTGGCAATCACTTCCTCGATGTCGTCAAAGGCCACTGCGGCAACCACCGGACCGAAGATCTCTTCCTTGATCACTTTCATGTTTGCATTGGTATCGACCAACACGGTCGGCTCGACGAAGTACCCTTCGCTGTCGGCTCGCTTGCCGCCACAGACGGCCTTCGCTCCTTCCTTCTCGCCAATGTCGAGATAGCTACAAACTCGATCCTGTTGAATCTGAGAGACCATCGGCCCCATGTCCGAATCGGGATGCATGCCAGGCCCGAGCTTGATCTTGCTGGCTTCTTCGGCCACCCCTTCGACGACTTGATCGAAGTGCTTTCGATGAACGAATAAGCGAGATCCGGCACAGCAGCACTGACCATGATTAAAGAAGATGGCGTTGGCCGATCCCGCGATGGCTGCCGGGATGTCAGCATCCGGCATGATGATATTCGGGCTCTTGCCGCCCAACTCCAGCGAGATCTTTTTCAGATTGGTTTCCCCAGCCGCTTTGACGATCAGCTTACCCACTTCGGTCGATCCAGTGAACGCAACCTTGTCGACATCGGGATGGGCCGAAAGTGCCGCGCCGGCAGTTTCACCGAAGCCGGTAATTACGTTCACAACGCCGGGCGGAAAGCCTGCCTCTTGAATTAAGTGCGCCAAACGCAAGGCGCTCAGCGGCGTTTCTTCAGCAACCTTCAGCACAACGGTGCATCCCGTTGCCAGAGCCGGTCCCAACTTCCAGGCTGCCATCAATAAGGGGAAGTTCCAAGGGATGATCTGACCAACGACACCGACTGGTTCCCGCAGCGTATAGCTGTGGAACTCGGCCCCGTCGAGATACGGCACCGAGACCGGAATGGTCGTTCCTTCGATCTTGGTGGCCCAGCCGGCCATGTAGCGAAACAGGTCGATCGCCAGTGGAACGTCGGCGGCAGCAGCAACCGCTTTTGGCTTACCATTGTCAAGCGATTCGATCTCGGCGAACTCTTCGATGTGCTGCTCCATCAAGTCGGCTAGTCGCCAGAGCATCTTGCCGCGCTGGGAAGCGGTCATTGCCGGCCAAGGTCCGGTCTCGAATGCCTTGCGGGCAGCGGCTACCGCTTTATTGACATCTTGCTGACCACCTTCGGCAACCTGGGCAATCACCTTGCCATCGGCCGGGTTCACCACTTCAAACTTCTTTTCCGTTGCCGCAGGCAGCCACTGTCCATCGATAAGTAGCTTGTGGTCCTGTTCAATGAATGCTTGTGTTTCCGGACGCGCGACAGGGGCAGTCGTCGTCAAAATCATAGATCTCTCCTTAGTCGATGGGGTAAGCAGCTTGGGGAGTGCTGGCGGTGCTTTGCTTGGGCCTGTTGCGCGAGTCACGCAGGCCACATCCCATTCTACGCGTTTCTGAACAAACGACAGAAATAAAAGTTTTTCCGGGTTGTTAGCGATCTCTATCGTTCGGTCAACACTTTGTGAAATAAATCACAACCCACACATCTCTCCAAGTACAAGGCTTAGGGCTATGAAAACGTTTGCCCAATTGAAGCGCACTTATGACGCGCTTCACGCCGAGGCCGTACGCCTGGCCGGCACGACTCGTCAGCTATCACAACGTGCTGCTACCTATCACCACGTTTATGAAGACTCTGGCCGTAATCATATCTTTCCGCTGATCGCCGCTCATGGGGCCCTATGGGCTCGCGGGTACTTCGCATTCGGCATGCAACTAGGCGAAGCCCTTTCCTTTCAGTACTGCTTCACTCCCAAGACTCGCCAGCAAAAGCTCAACGCGTTGGAAGCTTTCGCGGAAGCGTTTCGCGAGGTAAATCGCCGCGTGTGTGTGCAGATCTACACGACCTACCACTTCACAAAACTTCACGGCGATCATCCTGATGCCGATCGACTGGTAGCGCCCCATTTGCTTGCCGCGTTGAAATGTGTTCATGCTGCCAACCGCAATGGCGAGCAACTAACGGATCAAGCGAAACGTGAGATCTTTGAAACGCATTTTCTCGACGAACAAGAGACGATTGTTGGTCCGCGGATTGAACAGGCAGTCGACGAGTTCGATTGGCCGTTGATGAAATCACTGGCGCTAATGCCTGCAGTTCGCTTTGCCTACTTTCCAGCTGGTGCCTGGCTTCAATTCTGGAAGTTTGATCGGACAAAAGAACGCATCTCTCGTGGACTCAAAGCCTTCGACGTGGCTGCCAACATGGGCTGGAATCATACCGAGGCGACGCTCGATCGTTACGCGATACTTCCCGAAGCGTTTTTTGCCGATTCAACTGGCCATTTCTCTCACATGAAGCACGAGATATTAACTGCGGCATAGCGGAAAAGCTTGTTTCGTCCATGATAACAGCTATCCTGAAACGCACCTACCTGAATCCATTCCTTCCGTTTTCGAGATGGCTTCCATGCGTGCGTTGATTGGTTTGGCCCTGCTTTTTGTTCCTGCGGTTTTGCTGGCTGCCGAGCGCCCAGCCAACGTCGTGTTAATCGTCTCGGACGATCAAGGCTATCACGACTTGGGCTCGTTCGGAGCGACCGATGTCCGCACACCGCACTTGGATCAACTGGCCCAGGAAGGGACGCGACTGACCAGTTTTTATGTTGCCTGGAATGCGTGTACGCCTTCGCGGGCTGCTTTCCTGACAGGCCGTTACCCACAGCGAAATGGCACCTACGATATGATCCGCAACGATCGTGTCGATGACGGGCATCTCTACTCGCCTGAAGAATATGCGGTGTCGCCCGAACACATTCTGGGGACAGACGTACGTGAGGCTTTCCTATCGAATGTTTTGAAGGACGCCGGCTATGCATGTGGATGCTACGGCAAATGGGATGGCGGCCAACTCAAACGATTCCTGCCGCTACAGCGCGGCTTCGATGATTTCTACGGCTTCTGTAATACGGGCATCGACTACTTCACCCACGAGCGGTACGGCGTTCCGTCGATGTTTGATGGGAACGAGCTCACGACCAAGGATCAAGGCACGTATTGCACCACGCTGTTTCGAGACCACGCAGTGAAGTTTATTGATCAGAATCACGAGCGACCGTTCTTTCTGTATGTCCCGTTCAATGCACCACATGGGGCGTCCAACCTCGATCGTGAAATTCGCGGCAGCGTGCAGGCGTCGCCTGAATACCTGGCCATGTACCCTGAAGGAACGAGCCGCTCAGAACAACGTCGACGTGGCTACATGGCGGCCGTCACTGAAATGGATGCGGCCATCGGCGCGATCCTCGATCGACTTGAGCGTTATGAAATTGCCAATGACACACTCGTCATCTTCTTTTCCGACAATGGCGGCAGTGGCCTGGCCGATAATCAACCGCTGCAAGGTCGCAAGTCGACCATGTGGGAAGGTGGCATTCGCGTTCCCTGTATCGTCCGCTGGCCCGGCAAGGTACCCGCAGGTAAGACAAGCGACGAGTTTCTGACCGCCCTGGAGGTCTTTCCGACCGCATGCAAAGCCGCCGGGACAACACTTCCTAGCGGCGTGCCCTACGATGGCTTCGACATGCTGCCGGTGCTCCAGGGAAAAACCGAGTCCCCTCGAAAAGAGATGTTCTGGCAACGAAGAAATGAAGTCGCGGTTCGCAGCGGTGACTGGAAGTGGATCGACAGCAAGAGGGCAAAGGGTCTGTACTACTTGCCAGAAGACATCGGCGAAGAGAATGACTTGTCGGAAAAGCATCCCGACAAAGCTTTTGCGCTAAAAGAGCGACTGACCGAGTGGCAACAGGAAATGGAAGCCGCCGAACCTCGTCGGCCTTTTCGGGACTTCTAGACGACCAATTCCCACTCACTTAGCAGGCTAAGAAAAAAAGAGGAAAACATTCGATTCTCCCATCTTTTCACTTATTGACATCTCGCGAACTGACGATATATTTAACACAGGAGCCTCGAATATGCCCAAAAAGACACCTAACAAGCCACCTCTGGAAATGGATGCACTTGGCCAAGCTGCTGAGTGCTTAAAAGCATTAGCGCATCCGGTTCGTCTTCGGATGGTCCAGCTTTTGCTCCATGGTAGGTTTACGGTTGGCGAGATCGCCGAAGATTGTGGCATTGCCGAGAACCTAGCATCCGAGCATCTTCGTTTGATGCAACGCTGTGGCTTTTTCACAAGCGAGCGAGACGGTCGACGAGTCTATTACTCGGTGGCAGAACCCCACCTGGAAGACATCATGGCCTGTATCGAAAGCCGATTCTTGACAGAGGCCGGCAAATAGCCCGCCTTTTTTTGACCTAACATATCGTCACATCACGACATTACGGACAACAAATCAAAGGAGGAAAGAATGAGCGTTAATACGATTTCTCCCCAAGAACTGAATAAGCTTTGCGAGTCAGGCGACTGCGACCTGATCGATGTTCGCACGCCAGCTGAATACGAAGAGGTGCACGCCACCAAGGCCGTGAACAAGCCCCTGGATCGACTTGCCCCGAACGAAGTCATGGAGGCCCGCAACGGCTCGGCACACAAGCCCCTTTACGTGATCTGCAAGTCCGGTAATCGCGCCGGCAAGGCCTGCGAAAAGTTTGTTGCAGCGGGATACGAGAACGTTGTTAACGTGGAAGGCGGAACGGATGCCTGGGCTTCGGCAGGTCTTCCTGTAGTGCGTGGCAAGAAGACGATCTCCCTGGAACGCCAGGTGAGAATCGCCGCTGGCTTCCTCGTCCTCGTGGGCGCATTGCTGGGTATTTTCGTTCACCCCTACTTCGCTGGACTCTCGGCGTTTGTTGGTGCTGGCCTGATGTTCGCCGGCATTACCGACACCTGCGGCATGGCCATGATGTTGGCCAAGATGCCGTGGAATCAAGCGTCTAGCTGCTCGAGATAGCTATGGGGCAGGGGCAGCAGGACAGGAACCTTGGCGAGCAATTCCACCCATTGCTCGCTGGCAATGTTTTGCTGCCCTCCCTCCCCAGGCAAGCTACTTCACGTCATAGCACCAAATCGTACCGTGCTGCCGTAGAAAGAGCTTGCCGTCAGCCAAAGCCGGATAGGCCCATTCTTTCCCAGTTCCTTCCGGCTGATCAGGCAAAGTGAACTCGCTCACGATGTTCATCTCTTCTGGGGTGGCAGCCACCATCATGACCTTGCCATTTTCGGTGTGCAGGTACAAACGCCCATCGGCATAAAGGATCGAAGCGGCCGCGCTGATACGTTCCTGCCACTTAATCTCGCCTGATACGAAATCGACGCACATGAGTGTCGAACCGCTGCAACCATAGAGATAGCCATCGACTTTCACTGCCCCGCCAATTGCAGTGGGCAGCTTCGGATTGAAGTACAGTTCTTCCGGTAATACGGTGACCTGCTCAGCCACTAGCCGGACGGCACCTCCGCCGGTTCGTGAACCGCCGCTGTAAACGATATCGCCAGCCACCACCGGCGTAGGCATATTTGCGATCCCTTTGGTACGTGTGTAAGACCAAAGAAATGTCCCATCTTCGGCGTCGACACCAGCGAGGCCGTTGGCCATGAATGCGACATACTGCGGCTTGCCTGCGGCGGTCACCTTTTGGATCGAGGCATAGGCTGCGGCTCCCATCTTCGGAGTATTCGCCTTCCAGATCGTCTCGCCGGTTGCCTTATCAACGGCCACGATGCCCACATCTTTGCCACCAGGTGTGACAACCACTTTGTTTCCGTCGATCAACGGAGACTCTGAGTAAGCCCATGTGCCTGGCTTGCCATCGTACGCCTCGCGAATATTTTTCTGCCAAACAACTTCGCCACTTTTTGCCTTCAAGCAAACCAAGTCACCGTCGGAACCCAAGACATACAGCATTTCGCCATCAAGAGTCGGAGTACTGCGTGCGGCCGGGTAGCTTGGCTTTTGATTCGGATTGCCGACCTTTCCGATTCGGGTCGCCCACAGCACTTGCCCGTTGGCCGCGTTCAGTGCTTTCACCGATTCGTCATCCAGGCCTTCGTTGGTAACCAGGTAAATCACGCCGCCAACCACGGATACTGCGCCGTACCCATCTCCTAACTCGTTGACTTGCCAAACCAATGGTGGACCATCTTCCGGCCACTTGGCCTTTAACTGGGTTTCGCCAGAAATACCATCACGGGCGGGCCCCTGCCATTGCGGCCAGTCCTCGGCATGGAGCTTGGTAGAGAAGATTGTGATCGAGGCGATACAAAGCAAGAGTCGAAGCGTCGTAGACATCGGATGCTTTCCCGGAATGAGAATTTAGGGCAGATACACCAGCGACGATTATTCTAACGATCTTCCGCGGTGATTCTCAAACTTTGTCCGACATCCTCAGTTGCAGAGCAACGTCTAGCATCCTAGTGTGATAGTTAGTTGTTAGAGCCGCTACAACGCTACCCACTTCACCCATACCTTTGCATGACGCACTCACCCCCTCTCATAATTGGCGCTGGACCTGTCGGCATGGCGGCTGCCGCGTTTTTATCGCGGTACGATATCATTCCGAGGATTGTGGACAAACGGGCTGAGCCCTCGAAATTCTCGAAGGCACTGGCCATTAATCCACGCACGCTGGAACTGTTCGAGGCTTCCGGAATCACCGACAAGCTCTTGTCATTGGGGCGGAAGATTTACGGGACCACCATTCACCGCAATGGGCGCATTGTCGCGGAAGTTGATTTCAAAGATCTTGAGCATCGCTTCCCGTTTATGTTGGCCCTTTCGCAAGCAGCTACCGAAGGTGTCCTGAGGAAAGATCTTGGCGAGCGGGGAATCGAGATCGAGCGTCAAATCGAACTCGTCGATTCCCCTAACCTGGCCGAAGGCAAAGCAGAACTGGTTCATGTTGAAACCCAGGCCAACGAGTCGATCACGGCTCCGTGGATTCTGGCATCGGACGGTGCCCACAGCGTGGCTCGCAAGTCAGTTCATGTCCCTTTTCCAGGAGAAACCTACGACCGTGCGTGGGTGCTCGATGACATTCCCCTGGCGACCGACTTCGCTCCCGACAGGGCACATATCAAGTTGCAGGACGATGGTTTTCTCTTCATGATGCCGATCCATACCGGCGAAGAGAAACCTGGCGAGCCGACCATTTGGCGCGTCATGGGTAACTACCCCGAACCAATTGCCCAATTGACCGAGTCCAATCCGATTGGCGAATCGCAGTGGAACTCGTCCTTTCATATTGCCCACCGGTTAGTGGAATCGATGAATGTCGGCAAAGTCTACTTCGCCGGGGACGCGGCTCACCTTCACTCGCCGGTCGGGGCGCGTGGGATGAACCTCGGCATTGAAGATGCCTGGGTGTTCGCTGAGCTTGCCAAACGAGACGAGCTTGCCCTCTATCACCAACAGCGTTGGCCGGTTGATAATGCGATTATTCAGCGGATTCGTACGATGACCGGTTTCGTGAAGGCCGAGTCGTTCTTCAAACGAACCCTTCGCAACTTGCTCGCACCCAGACTTCTGCACTGGAAGAGTGTGCGGGAAACCATGCTCAAGACCGTAAGCGGACTGGACCATCCCCTCCCGTTATTCCAACCAGAGCCAGAAGAAGATCCCGCCGAAAAGCGTGCCTCGCGACGGCGGGAACGAGAATCAACGTAGCGCTCGCCGATAGCGACGATGGGCTACCGCTTCGTCTTCTACTCGGCTGGCAAACACATACACGCCGAACTCATCTTCACATCGGCGTCTTTCCAAGCCACCTCAAACTCGGCTTGAACCTTGTCGGCTTCGTCGAACTTGTCTTGCATCCGCAGACTACGTGCCAGGTCGTATAGTGCCCATCCATTGTGAGGATGGATTTCCAAGTCGGTTCGCAAGACTTTCTCGGCCTCTTTGTATCGCTTTGCATCCATTAAGGTCGCGGCCAAAGCATGGCGAACTGGTTGGATCCAATCAGGCGGTTCCGTATATCGCAGCGAGTCTTCCAACTCGGCTGCTTTCTCCAAACTGGCAACCGCTTCATCCGTTTTGCCTTCGCGATAAAGGATCTCGCCTTCGAGCATCTTGTCGGCAATGTCCAACACGACCGATGCCGGATTCTGAGCGAAAAAAGCCTCTTCCGGAATCGCCGCTTTTAGCTCACGGAACGTTGCCTGCTCTTTACGTGCTTCGGCCGGTTGCTTCTTCGCGGCATAAGCAACACCACGCGCGAAGTGCCGCATCGCCCGACAAATGGGGAAGTGTTCGGCAGGCTCAGGCTCCTCCAGGATCGCATCCCAACGCCCAAAGCGAATATGCATCTCATACGGCATGCTATGCATGCCATCGACAAACGGAGCGTTTGCCACCACCCAGCTCTCAGGCATCTCTTTCAGCATCATGTCAATCTGCTCGGTCGCGACTTTTTCCTGTCCGATCATCATCGCGGCGAAAGCCAACATGTGGCGATTATGGGCCATGTAAATCCGGAAGAAGTCCTGCTCAGGAGACTGCTGCTTGTAGGCCGTGTCGGCGATGATGGCCTTCTCATTGGCCGCAATGGCTTTGCGCCAAGCTCCTAAGCGGACATCGATGTGACTGGGCATGTGGACCATGTGCCCTAGCCCAGGCTGGAGGTTACGGAGGCGATCGGCTTCGTCGGCTGCTTTCGCCACTTCACCCGAGGCCTCGAGCGTGTGAATGTACAGGTGCAACGCCAGAGGATGATCGGGAGACTGCTTGAGAACGGCTTCGAGCGTTTCCATGACCTCTCGGGTATCCGGGTTGGCTGTGCCGGCTTGCTGCCAAAGATCCCAAGGCCACAGATCCATTAAACTCTCGGCGAAGACGGCCCCTACGTCTGGCTCGCCTGGATACTCTTTCCAAAGCTTGCGCATTGCATCGGCGTAGGCTTGATCGAGCGGCTTGCGATCCTCAGGTGGCGGCTGGGCATAGCGTTGATCGAGTGCGGCGATCAGTCCCTGCTCTAGGGGCGAGCCATTACTGGCCAGTTGTTTCGCCTTCTGCAGGGCCTCCCAGGCCAGTGGAGCATGCTTCTCGTCCAAGAGCGGATAGTTGATGTTCGGGCCGTTGGCCAGGGAGATAGCCCACCAAGGCGCGGGGCAATTGGGATCGAGCCTGGCCGCCTCGTGGAAACTGCGAATCGCTTCGTCATGGTTGAAGCCATACATGAACGCCAGCCCTTGATTGAAGTAGGCCTGGGCTTGTGGATTGTCGCTTGAAATCTCCCAGCGATGTTCCCCTAACCCGGGAAACAACGGGACTTCAGAACCTGGCTTCGCGGCATAGGCGTTTGAGCCGGCACTCAGTAACGCAGCAACAGCTAAGGCCACGAACATGGCTGGCGAACTGCAAACTCTCATCGATAGGATCCCCCGAGATAGTTTTGCCCCTTCGGCCATTTGGCCAATTTGCCTACTTCACATGGGTTGGCAGGCGCTTTAAGTTTAGCGGATGTGGCCGCTGAATAAGAGCTTTCAGCGGCGGAAATGTTCGGCCCGAAATTAAACTTCGCCGAGTTGCAGGTCTTCCGCTTGAGTAAGGTGGGCAAAAATTGATCTCCCTCGCTAGTGCTATCGGCACCCTATTTGCAAAGTTTAAAAAACAGGCCTCGGCAAGTCTTTTTTGCTATATTTCTATGCAGGTCACGCTGTTTTTGCGCGCAGAGGATGCTCCTTCGGGGGTCATTTTCTAGGGATTTTACGTCTTATAGTGACGCGGCACGGTAGTTGCTATCAGTCCGCACCATGCTTTCGCAGGGATCGCGAAGCGAAAGATCGTAAGGGAATTTCAACAACGAAAAGCGTGAAGCGGATCCCTGGTGGGGCTCGCCGTTCGCGCTAGGCTTTGGAGGTCACACACTAGTGAGTACGGTATCGAAAGGTAAGGCGGGTTCCAACGGAACAACTACCACAGGCAACGGTAGCGGGTACGCTGGCGGGACGGCTCGAATGGCAGCCATCGCGGCAGTTACCAACTACAAGCCCTCCGCCCCTGCCATGAACTTCTTGGAGACTCCCACCCAAGAGCTTTTCTGTGCGAATGTCTTCAGCAAATCGGTCATGAAGGACCGTCTTCCCAAGCCAATCTTCAAGACGCTGATGAAGACGATCGAAACGGGTGAGAAGCTCGATACGACCGTCGCCGACTACGTTGCTTCCGCAATGAAGGATTGGGCCATTGAAAAGGGTGCCACGCACTACGCCCACGTCTTCTATCCGCTGACCGGCAGCACTGCTGAAAAGCACGATAGCTTCCTGAGCCCAGACGGCACCGGCAGTGCAATTGCTGAATTTAGCGGTTCGCAACTGATCCAAGGTGAACCGGACGGTTCCAGCTTCCCTTCGGGTGGTATTCGCCAGACGTTTGAGGCTCGTGGTTACACGGCTTGGGACGTTACCAGCCCTGCCTACATCATGGAGAACCCGAACGGAACCACGCTGTGCATTCCCACTGCGTTCGTTTCGTGGACGGGCGAAGCTCTCGATAAGAAGACCCCGGTCTTGCGTTCGATGCAGGCTTTGAACAAGCAAGCTCAACGTATCCTGGCTCTCTTCGGTCATACCGATGGTGCCATGGTCAGCTCGACCGCCGGTCCTGAACAGGAATACTTCCTGGTCGATCGCAACTTCTTCTTCGCTCGCCCTGACCTGTTGAACGCTGGTCGCACCTTGTTTGGTGCTGCACCTCCTAAGGGTCAGGAATTCGACGATCACTACTTTGGTGCCATTCCAGATCGCGTTCTCGCCTTCATGCTGGAAAGCGAACGTGAACTGTTCAAGCTGGGTATCCCGGTCAAGACGCGTCACAACGAAGTGGCCCCTGGCCAGTACGAAATCGCTCCGATGTTCGAGTTCGCCAATGTCGCGACCGACCATCAGCAGCTGATCATGATCACGCTGCGTAAGGTTGCTGAGAAGTACGGTATGGCTTGCCTGACACACGAAAAGCCTTTCGCTGGCGTCAACGGTAGCGGTAAGCACGTCAACTGGTCGATGGGTAGCTCCTCGCAGGGCAACCTGCTGGATCCAGGCGACACGCCTCACGAGAACGCCCAGTTCCTGGTCTTCTGTGCTGCCGTTATTCGTGCCGTACACAAGTTTCAAGGCTTGCTGCGTGCCGTGGTTGCTACGGCTTCCAACGATCACCGTTTGGGTGCCAACGAAGCTCCTCCAGCTATTATTTCGATCTTCCTGGGCGACCAATTGACGGACGTCTTCGAACAGATCAAGGGCGGCGGTGCAAGTAGCTCGATTCCTAAGGGCACTCTGGAAATCGGTGCCGACGTTCTTCCGCCACTGCCGAAGGATGCTGGCGACCGTAACCGTACCAGCCCGTTTGCCTTCACCGGTAACCGCTTCGAGTTCCGTGCTGTTGGTTCTAACCAGTCGATCGCTGGTCCACTCGTCGCAATGAACACCATTGTTGCCGAATCGCTGGACTACTGTGCGACCAAGCTGGAAGAAGCAACCGGCGGTGATCCAGCGAAGCTGAACACTGCCCTGACCAAGCTCATGACCGAAATCATGAATGAGCATGGCACCATCGTGTTCAACGGCGACGGCTACTCCGACGAATGGCACCAAGAAGCTGAAAAGCGTGGCCTTCTGAACCTGAAGACCACCGCCGACGCTCTGCCATTCCTGGAAAAGGAAGAAGTCAAAGAGCTGTTCACGAAGTACAGCGTGCTGTCGGAACGTGAACTGGAAAGTCGCCTGGAAACCTACCTGGAACAATACTGCCTGAGCGTCAAGGTCGAAACCAATCTCACCATCGAGATGGCTCGCACCATGATCTTCCCAGCAGCGATTCGTTACCAGAACGAGTTGGCTTCCACTTGTGCGAACCTGCAAGCTCTGGGCTACGAGTTCGACAAGAACACTCTGGACACGGTCACTAGCCTCGTCAAGTCGCTGCAGGATAGCATTGCTACCCTGGAAGCCGCTGCCGAGAAGGCCGAAGAAGGCGATTGCTCCAAGGGTCACGCCAAGGCTTACTGCTACGAAGTTCTTCCAGCAATGAACGACGTTCGCAAGTATGCTGACGCGTTGGAAGGCTACGTTGCCGACGACCTGTGGCCACTGCCAACCTATCAAGAAATGCTCTTCATCCGCTAAGCGGCTGACAGCATTCGCTGATACAATCTTTCCCTTGAAAGCGAGCCAAGACTTTACATCTTGGCTCGCTTTTTTATTGTTACCCCCACCATATACGGCCTTGGCCCCTCTCGCATGCCCTGCCTCACCGCTACTTCCACACTAAGCAAAATGCCACCTATTTTCTGGCATTAAATCAGGGACCATATTGACTCCCGGTTCACCGCAATTTTTCTCAACGCGGCATTATTTAACCTACGTTCGTGCATACGTTTTTCATTCGTAGGAACATCCGCCGTGAACTCCGCAACCTCCAAATCGAAGTCTTCCGTTGTCGCGTTTGCCATCTGGCTAGCCGCGGTGACGCTGGTTTTTGGTTCGCTGGGGGTCTATGGAAGCAAGCAGGGCCCCGAGTCATTACCTCCCAGCCAATGGCCAGCGAACTCAAGCCTCGAGCGATCTGTCGATTCACCGACTTTGCTCGTCTTTGTCCACCCCGGTTGCCCGTGCAGTCGGGCGACCCTGGATAACCTGGAGACGATCGCATCGGATCCGTCGCTGTCGATCCACCTGGTGTGCATCGGAGACGAGGAAACAAGCTCTGCGAATACTAACGACTTCGGTTCGTGCCGTCAGCGTCTGAACGACTGGCAAATGCGAAACAACGTTTCGCTGTTCCACGACACCGATAGCCAGGAAACTCACCGCTTTCAAGCGATGACCAGTGGCCACTGTTTACTGTTCGATGCCAACGGAGCCTTGCAGTTCAGCGGAGGCGTCACATCCAGTCGCGGACATCAGGGCGCTAGTGCCGGCCTAGCGAGTCTTCAAGCCGCTTTGAATGGCCAACAAACGAACGATACCTACCCTGTTTTTGGGTGCCCTCTATTCCTGGAGTCTCCCGAACCATCGGAAGACGATCGCAATGAAGTCAACAAGCCCCTATTGCCGCCCTGCTGTAAAGGACGTTGCCGTGCTTAAGAAGCTCCTGTTTCCACAATACCTTGGACTCGACCAGGAAGAAGCCAGCCTTTTACACGCTGAAGAGCAAAAGGCCGATGCCCATACCAATCGCCTGTTTTCGGGACTGATGATCCTTCAAGCGATCATCGCGTTGGGCATGGCGATCTTCCTTACGCCAACGACCTGGGCGGGTGCTCAAGCAAGTATCCACGTACATGTGATCGCTTCCTCGATCCTGGCCGTCTTGCTGGGCGTTATCCCTGCCTATCTGGGCTGGTATCGTGGTGAGCAACCTTTGACTCGCTACGTCATGGCAATCTCGCAAGCAGGCTTCTCGGCTCTGTTTATCCATATCAGCGGTGGTCGCACCGAAGTCCACTTTCACGTGTTTGCTTCGCTCGCATTCTTATCGCTGTATCGCGACCCACTTGTTTTGCTCACGGCCACCTTGTTCACCGCCGTCGATCACCTGACGCGTGCGTTGCTTTGGCCAGATTCGATCTTCGGAATGTCGGACCCAGCTTTGTTCCTGGCCCTGGAACACGCGGCATGGGTCGTGATTGAAGACGCCGTCTTGCTTGTCGGTATCTATTCGTCACTGAAAACTTCCAATACGCAAGTTCGCGAGCAGATCGCTAACCGCCGCCAACATACCGTCTTACGCGAAGCGATCGATCAGCTACGACCTGTCTTCGACCGTGCCGCTCATGGCGACTTGACCGTCGAAATCCCCAACGTCCAGGATGGGCTGGTCCAGTCCCTGCGGACCGATCTCAGTCGTACGATTGAGTCGTGGAATCGTGTGATTGCCACGTTCAGCCGTAGCGTCAACGGAGTCTCTGCCAGCTCGGGACACTTGCATTCGAGCTCGTCGACCCTATCGTATGGCATCCAAACTCAAGGCGAATCGCTCGAAGCGATCCAACAGGAAGTCTCCACCCTGAACGAAGCGATTCAAGCCATTCGCGAAAATGTCATGCGAACGGAATCGGTGACCACCTCGGCCAGCGAGATTGCCCAACAGGGAGAAGCCAGCCTTTCCGAAACCGAGCTTTCGATGAAGAACATCGAAGCCAGTGCCGACGAAATGATCGCCACGATTGGAACGATCCAGGAACTTGCCAAGCAAACCAACCTGTTGGCGCTCAATGCCTCGATCGAAGCCGCTCGCTCAGGCGAAGCGGGACGCGGTTTCGCCGTGGTTGCGCAGCAAGTCAAAGAACTCGCGGGCAGCTGTGATGAAAACATCACTCGGGTCACTCAGCTGATTCAACAAACCCGAGAGCACATTCAAGTTGGCGTCGAGAAGAGCAGTCGCACTGCAAGTCAATTCAAAGACGTTTGCTCGGCTGTGCAGTCAATCAGCTCGGAAACGAATGCCATCGCCAAGCTTACCGCTGCCCAATCAGAATCTTCCCAACGGCTGCAAACCCGAGTTGGCAGCCTCAAGGAGATTCATCTCACGACAGAGCAGAATGGCCACCAGGTTTCCAGTGAAGGCGACAATCTAGCAGAACTGGCCAGGGAACTTCGCGATTGCGTCCATCAATTCCAGTTCCTGGAGAATGACCCAACGCCGGAGAACTCGATCGTGACCTAGGGTGGGCCAAGGCTCTATCGGGCAAGATACGGCTTTTGCTTGTTGTTGACGGAGGGTTTCCTATACTGCACGTTGTACGGCTTCGTGCAGTCTCCTCCTCATCACCAGGCTCGTCCCATGCAAAATGACGTATCTAGCCTCGGGTTCGTCAAAACATATGTCTACCCGGCGCTTGCTCTCTTTTTGATTCCGATCGTTTGCCTGTTCTTCTACGAATACGTCCAGTCGACGTACGACCAGGAGTTTCTTGAGGCGGCGATCGCCGAGATCAACGCGGACGCAACGATGACGCCGGCAGAGAAGGCGCAGAACATCGAGGCGGCCCAGAACACGCCCCTTTCGTGGCTGTTGGTCATCGACGATCCGGAAGTTGCCGCCTGGCGATCCCAACTCCCTACCGAATATCTTTACTACAACCTGTCGATCATCTGGGCGATTCGTATCTCCTGGTTCTGCATTCTGGCTGGTATCGGGGCGTTCATGCTGACAGGGCTGACCGTCCTGCTGTCGCTCAAATCACAGTGGATGCAGTATTACAGCCTGCTACTTGGTTGGCATACCCTGCGGATATTCTGCACGCTGGAAGTCATCGCCCAGGCGCTGCTTGTCTTTTCCCTCTCCTTCTGGATACCAGCGTTCTTCTTCAATATCTTTATCGTCAAGCTGCTGTTTATCATCGGCATCATCGGTCTCTGTGCGGTCGGTGCCGTGATCGCAGCCATCTTCAAGAAGGTCGACGACAACTTTGTTATTGAAGGAGAAGAAATCACACGTGAGATGGCTCCGGCGCTATGGCACGACCTGGAGCGACTAAGCGACTCGATGGGGACCGCTCCGCCAGACCACGTGATCGCGGGCATCGACGACAACTTCTTCGTCACCCAGATGCCCGTTCAAGTTGCCGGTCATGCAAATCAAGACCTACGCACGGTCACCGGACGTACGCTGTTTGTCAGCCTTTCGCTGCTAAAGAAACTACCTCACCAGGAAGCCGACGCCGTGCTGCTTCACGAACTGGCCCACTTCAGCGGAAACGATACCACGTACACACAGAAGATCTCCCCACTCTTGTCACGATATGGTCATTACTTGCAAGGGCTGTATGAAGGAGGCATCTCGCGTCCGGTCTTCTACTTCGCCGTCATGTTCCGCGCCCTGTACGAACTCTCGCTGGGCAAACTGAGTCGTCAGCGTGAATTCAGGGCCGATCGTCTGGCGTCGGAAAAGACCTCGCCGGAGTCGATGGCCCATGCCTTGCTACGCATTACGGCCTACTCTCAGTATCGCAATGAACTAGAACAAGAGTTCTTCGAGGCCGAAGAAGCGCACGAGCAAGTGAATCTGTCCCAGCGGATCGACGGTGGCTTTCAAGGCTTTACTACTGCGTTTGTTGACAAGCGAGACGTAGGACAACTGGCAACCGCGCATCCCTTCGATTCTCATCCACCACTGCAGCAACGTTTAGAAGCACTCGGATTTCGCGCATCCCCCGACGCGATGCGTGACGCGTTGTACGACGATTCACTCGGTCCTTGGTTCGAGAAGATTGATGGGGCCGATGAGCTTGAGCGTGCCCAGTGGAATCATTACGAAGAACGCTTCCGCCAATTTCACGAACAGGTTCTGGCCTACCGCTACATTCCCTCGAACGAAGCGGAACAGGAACTCGTCGAGAAGTTCTTCCCGCCTGTTGAACGAACCGCCGCCAAAGATCGCGCGGTCCAATTTAACTTTGAAAGGGTTGTCTACGAAGACTGGGACCAACCTCTGTATTACCGAGAGATCGAAGGGATCACTCTGGAAACCGAATGGGGAACACGTCTCGATATAGTCGTGAAGCGAGATGGCAAGAGCCAAACGATCAAGTTGCCCGTGAGCAAGAAGCAAAACGAGATGAATGAATTGATCGGAACCATGGAGCAGTACTATGGTCGCGCGGCCACTGCGATCGCCTACCAGGCAAGCCTGCAACAGGAGGACAACCCCCTGCCCGATGCCCCCCTGAGCAACGAGACCTTCTCCATGGAATAAAGCGGTCAAGAGACCTCGGACGGCTCGCCTACCCCGATCTTCAGAAAGCTCATATGCATCTCGCAGTGTCGCAAGTGAAATTGCGTCCACTCTTCCTGGCTTAAATTGCCCAACAGCGGATGCTTCGCTCTCTGAGGCTCCAGGAGATACCGCCCGACCGCATCTTCCAAGTGAGCCAGCCCTTCTTCGGTCGGTACATCACCCGGCATGACCTGACCGTTGGCCTTGAAACCGGAAGGAACTCCCTTGGTAAGCAGGTTCTTCTTGAGAAACGTCTGAGCGACCCATCGCAGCGGAAGTGGTGCCTGAAACGTGGCTCCGTCCAGCGACATCTCGAATGCCTTGGCCAGATGCTCGAAGACCTGAGCTGGTGTCCAGTTCCCAAGCGTCTGCACCGAGCCAGCCGCTGCCAGTTCCTGTGCATCTGCCAGAACATCTTGAAGGGTCGAGTAATGCAGATCCCGTCGCCCTGCTACCTTCTTCGTATTGATCGTCATGCCTTCTGTTCCCCGAATCTGAAGAGCCTTGCCGTTGATTCCAGGATCGCTCCTCGTCACCCAAACGTCTGTTGCCCACGATACACTTCTTAACGATCAAGCGGTGAAAAAGAAACCTACCTTCGCGAATCAGACTTAGTATCCCAACGCGTTCTGGTCGCCAGCTCGCGGCGGTATTCGATCGGATAGATGGTTCGCTCGGCCATTTCTGGATCGTAGGTGGTCCATGTTTCGCGGCGCTGCAATGCAATCACTTTGCGAAGTAGGTCGGTATCGAACCAACGAGACACGTAGACTCGCTGGTTCCAATCGCGCCGCGGAATCTGCCCCGGCCTGCGTAGTAGACGCCAGGCGATTACCTGATAGCGAGCATCGACGTGGCTCCACTGGTAGAAGATGACCTGGTCCAGAACCGGACGTCCTGAGGAGTCGTAGACGTGATTCAGCTCGACAAGATCAACTCGATCCAAGACAGCCGGATCGGTGGGGATTGCGCCCAGCCACGCACATGTTAGCAACAGGGGGACCATAAGAGAGCCTCAAATCGATGAGAGTGCCTGCGATACCTTCCCCCTTACATAGGAATTCTTCGTCTCAGCCACGTTCAAATCAATCGCAGGCAAATCGCTCGGCGCATGAAAAAAGCGAGGACACCAGCGGCATCCTCGCTTCTTATTGATCTATCAGCGGTCGTCAGAACATTAATATTCTGGAATGACCGAACCGTCTTGGCGGTTGGCCAGGCTCACCAGCACTTGGTTAGCAACCGTTTCCGAAAGGAACTGGCACGAACCGTCGGTCAGCACGGTCAGCACACCACCTGGGTGAGCCGAGTTCAGAGGAATGGAAACCTCGTTTTGTGCACTTCCGTTGGCTGGGCTGCTGCTGTTAGCGGCCGAGTTGATACCACCGGTGTAAGGAGCGGTGAAGCTAGGATCGACGTCGATCGTGGTGATGTTCTGAGCGGTAGCCAAGCTGCCGGACGACGAAGTAGCCGTGAAACCGATACCGTTCCAGGCACCGCCGGTACCGTAGGTGGTACGAATGGTGTCCGACTGCTTCACGCGATTGGCATCGTAGAAGTAGTTGCTGTTTTCGCTGATCATCATGGTGTTGCTCGTACCGTCGGTAGCAGCAGACATGTTGATCGCATTCGAGCCGTCACCGCGAGCCACAACCATACCGTTGTAGTACTGCGACTTCTTGGTCGAGTCAATGTTCACAACAGCGGTACCGTTCCACTTCTGTGCGGTACCACCGATGCCACAGTAGCTGGTCAGCTGGAAATTGCTGGCAACTTCGGGCAGCGGGCTCGATGGGCAGTAAAGACCATCAACACGCAGTTGAGTCAAAACAGGATTGGTCGTCGAGCTGTTGTCGCCAATGAACGAACCGCCGTTGAAGCCGGTCCAGATCAGCTGGTCGTAAGCAGCACCCTGCTCGACGAATGGAAGCAGACGCACGAAGAACGATGGAGCGGTACCGCTCGATCCGATCTGTGCTGCATTGAATGGCATCTTCAGGTAGGTGTCGTGGTAGTTGTGCATGGCCAAACCGAGTTGCTTCAGTTGGTTGTTGCACTGGATACGACGGGCGGCTTCACGAGCCTGCTGAACGGCTGGCAGAAGCAAAGCGATCAGCACGCCAATAATGGCGATCACAACAAGCAGTTCCACCAGGGTAAAACCCCGGCGGGCATTCCAAGAATGAGTCACGTACGTCTCCTTCTCTGTTCCCAGAGAGATACAAGAAATAGAACCGAGATGTGGAAATGAGCCCCCGCGAAACCAAAAGCGAGAACCGGAATTCCGACCCCGAAGGTTAAAAACCTCCGTGCCTCTATTGGCCGGTCAACCCAGCGATAAGCAGAGAGATTGATGAAGAATCTTACTGCATGAAAAGCGCTGCGTGATTCTTTATACTCGAGTTTCTTATCTTCACGAGTATCAATCACCCAACTATAAAAAACTAATTTCTCTGACACTCCTGTCATCCCCTTAATGGAGAAGATGCCTTCCTAAACAGGAGTCTTGCAGCCGCCAAAGATGGTTGTGAATTGTTGCGATAACATTCTTCCCATTCTCTGCAATTTTTGCCTAACTGCCGGGTGGCTAAATTTTGGGCCGTTCCGCATGATAGCCCACTATCTATAGATATCATGGAGTTAAGGCAGCTTAACTCCCCATTGACAGGCATCTGCTTCTTCTGTGAAAAGCTGCCTGGTAGACCCAAATGCGTCGAAACAAACGTTGCCACAAGCACACGATTCACAACCTGGCTTATGGCCAATCACGCGCCCTTCAATCCTTTACGATTCGGACGAATCGCTATCCATAAATTGAGCCCGTTTCGCACACAGAGATAGCACTCTTTCATGAGATGTACTCATAATGCCACCCCCCAACCAAGACACCACCCGGAGGTACTGCAAGGAGGTCTCTGGCGCTTCTTTCAGCATGGGTATGTAAGCCTTCTGCAGAACCCAATACCCCACGAAGATGATCGCGGCCGCAGGCAGCACACGTACAAAGAAGGGAGTGGCGACGATCGTCGTCGTGCTTAGCGCCACCAGAAAGATGGGAATCAAAAGATACATTATCGCCCCACCAAAAAGGTCTCGCAGTTCAGCTTCGACCTGGGGCAAGCTCATCGTATCGACCGGCCGCCGATAAGGCTCGTCTGGCTCAGGCACATTCGGCAGAGGTTCTTGTTCTTCAATCATTGGCAATCCGTGCAACTATTGGGAAGCGGTCGCTCCATCCTAATGCCCAACGGCAAGAAAGAAAAAGACGCCTTGGCCATCAGATGCCAAGGCGTCTTCATGAGATTCAGATTTCAAGTCGGTTATTTGGACTTCAATTCAAAGTCAAACTCGTTGGGTCCCAACTCCACCGTGCGAGTCAGTTCGCTGCGGCGGTTGTACCGAACGGGAATCGGGTCTTTGAATTTTGGACCTTTGTAGTTGTCGTCGACCGTTGGCGGTTCGGTCGAAATGGCAACGCGATGCTCACCAGGCTCCGCCCCTTTCGTGGTGCGGATATAGGTGAGTTCGTAGCTTCCCGTGTCATCGGTAACCGCAGTTGAAGGACGACCTTTCTCAGGCGAGAACCTAACGACAGCATTCGGATACGGCTTGCCATCCAAAGTAACCGTGCCGGTGACCTTACCGAGGTCTCCATAATCCTCCTGGCTGCAACCGACGGCAACGAGAACGATGGTCAGTGCTGCACAGAATCCGAACTGCCTGGCTGTAAAACGCATGATGTTCATTTGACTCCATCAAAATACCAGCTTTAGTACTCGCCCAGGACGTTTCCATCCTGGCGATCGGCAAGGCCCGTCAGAACGGCGAAGTCGACGGTCTCGGCAAGGAAGCTGACCGAAGCATCGCCCAATGTCATCAAGACACCTCCCGGGTGAGCCGAGACGAGAGCAACATTCACGTTGTAGTGCGCGGCATTACCGTTACCACCTTCGGTGGCAATCGGGTAACGAATGGTTGTGACGTTGGCCGTCCAGGTTCCAGCACCGCCACCGTTGCCCCAGGTACGTCCCGCATGCCCCGAGCTTCGACGGTAAACCTTGCTGCCGGAGGAGTTGTAGAAATAATCGCTCTGCTCGCTCACCATCATGGTATTGCTGGTTCCATCGGTGACTGCCGCCAGACTAATCGCGTTACTCTTGCCGTTCAACGGAACGATCATGCCGTTGTAGACCGAGTCGCCGTAGCTGCTGTCTTGCGGAGAGGTGGAAACAGTCGCGGTCGTGCCGCCCTGGTAGTACGAACCCGTGATGCCAACGTAGTTGGTCAATTGCAGTTCCACATTTCCATTGGAATTGGTCGCCTGCGTTTCGACGCTTGGCAGTGGGCTGGAAGGACAGTTGTATCCAGGCACACGAAGCTGTCCAAGAATCGCAGCATTCGGACTCGGACCGTCCTGCATCGTCCAGTCGCCGCTGAACTCGAACTGATCGTAAGCCGCGTTCTGCTCCATGAACGGAAGCAGACGCGTCAGCCACGATGGGCCGCGCTGTCGAGCGCCAGTGTCGCTCTGTGGCACCGCGTTGTACGGTAGCTTTCCATACGTGTCGTGATAGTTGTGCAGCGCCAGACCAATCTGCTTCTGGTGATTGGTGCACTGAATGCGGCGGGCGGCTTCTCGAGCCTGTTGAACGGCCGGCAGCAACAAGGCAATCAAGACGCCGATGATGGCGATCACCACCAACAACTCAACGAGGGTGAAGCCGTGACGACTTCGAGTGATGCGGGACATGTCTCTTCTCCGGATGTAAGAATGATTTCGAGAACCCAATGGCATATGCGGTACCATTAGGGGATCTGCCGCACGACGTATATTCAAATCTTGTTCCTTTGATGAAAAACATCGCTTCCGCTTGAGGATTCCCGTAGAAACTTATCATCACGGGAAATGCGAACGCCACTACAATAGACATAGAGAAGGCATGCGCCCCGCTGATGTGACATCCATAGCGACAAATTTACACAAGAATAGTTAGCAACGAGACTTTCCCTGACATGGCATGCCCAGGGCGGTAGCACGCAAGTTCGACAACTGCCCAAAAAGGATGCTTCCCCGAGATATCATCGAGCACAAACCCATTATTCTGTGGGGAACAGGGCCATCCGCAGCTGCCAAAGGACAAACCATGAGCCCAGCTCGCCAAAAGAGGGGCAAGGGAAATTATCACACCTCTGTTGTTTTTCGCGCGCCGGCAGGCAATTGAAGATTTCGCCAGCGTTCAAGCAGTACCGCCGTTGACTGGAATGACCTGCCCCGTGATCCAGCCGCTATCTTCACTGGCGAGAAAAACGATGACCGGCCCCATGTCTTCTGGCTTCCCGAGGCGTCCTAGGGCGGCCAACTTTCGCATGCGATCGATCTTCTCTTCTTCGTTGTTGCCCAGAAACAAATCTGTTTCCGTAGGCCCTGGCGAGACAATGTTCGACGTAATCGCGCGAGCCCCCAACTCCTTGGCCAGACTTCGCGAAAGCTGCTCGATCGCTCCCTTCGTCGCACAGTAGGGGCCATAGGTCGGCAGGAACATGAGTGCCGCCGATGAAGAGATAGAAATGACCCTTCCACCATCGGCCAGGCGTTTGGACGCTTCTCGCATCCCGTAGAAAACGCCGCTGACGTTGACCTCGATGAGCCGAGCGAACTGCTCGTCGGTCGTATCTTCGATCGTTTCGTAATGAACGATGCCGGCGTTGTTCACGAGAATGTCGACCTTCCCGAATTCCTTTTCGGCAACATCAAACAGCTTCGCCACATCTGCAGACTGAGAGACATCGGCCTGAACGGCGACTGCCTTACCACCAGCGGACTCGATGCGAGAGACCACTTCAGCCGCCGCATTCTCGTTACTCGCATAGTTAACGACTACGCTGGTACCGGCGGCCGCCAGGCTCTCGCAGATGTTGGCTCCGATCCCGCGCGAACCACCCGTGACGATCGCTACCTTGTTTTCCAACTTGCGCATACCGACTCTTTCCTTGCTTCCAGACATTGGGCTGTATTGAGAAATGATGAAGCTTTTCGGCAGCCAATCAACCCAAGTCGTACGTTTCGAATCCGCCAGCTGGAATCATGGCTTGGACAGGAAAGAACACACTTCGTCGTCCACCGTATCGCGCAGCCATCGTCCGTTCGTTCGCCACGCGCTAATCAATATCCATGGGCACATCATCCCAGGCTTCTTCGCAGAACAGCCACTCCAGCGCATGCCGTCGATTGATGATGATATACGGCCGCAGTCGCATTGGCTTCTTGGGCAGTTCAAGTTGGTTGTCGGTTTCGTGCTGGATTGCCCAGTGAATGCAGTAGGCCAGATCAAGCTTCGGAGCGATTTCTTCAATCGATCGCAACTGACACTTATTGCGAAACCTCTCACTCGACGCCGAAGCCTTCAAATTTGGAAACATCGTCACCATATCGTTGGTGCACGTTTGATCGAACTCCAGGGAGTCGTGTACCTGCCCAATCCAGGCAAGCGTCCATACGGTCTCAACATGCGGCGCGTACTTGTCGAGCAGGCTGTCATCCTTGTTTCGCAAAAAGGCCGATTCCTCTGGCGTGACCTTTTCGAGCAGCCCTTCCTGGGCCAGCCAAGACCATCCCAACTGCTTGGGAAACCCAAACGAGCATGCTACGCAGGTAAACAGGCACAGCATGCGGTCGAGCAGTTCCTCTTGCGTCCGACGAATGGCGATATCGCCCAACAGCGGCAAATCCGGGTTGATCGGATAGCCCAGCTTCTTTGACTTGGTCAAGCTTTGCTTGCGGATTGTCTCAGGTTCCATTATTCGTTCCATCTTCGGGAATTGAGAAAGCAACTGGGCGTTGGTACGCGGCCAATCGTGCATGGGGGATTTCGCTCGACGCAGGACGTTTTGCCGGGTCGGCAATGTCCGGAAACATGCTAACAGAGCGAACGAATTCGCGTAAGATCGTTCAAAATAGCGCCACATGTCCAGGAGATTTCAATAAAAAAGCCAGGGCCCATCTTCCTTCGATGGGCCCTGGCCGTGACTTCCAACCTTGGTGCAGCGCAGAATTGGCTATTTCATGTCGAGCATGACCTCGTTGTCCCCTTCGACGACGGCGACCTTCAGATCACTACCCACATCGTTGGTGTACTTCTTGGGGATCTTCGAGATCGCCGAGGTTGGCGTCGGGGGCCCATTCATATCCAGGCTCATATCGACGGCCGGCTGAAGGTAGGCGATGTACTCGCCGACCCGCACTGGCTCTTCGACTTCAAACGCGCCTCCGTCACCAATGGCTGCTTTGTAGGCAAAGCCCGTTTGATGGTTCATGAGGAAGACTTCCACGTTCTCGGTGACGGGCTTTCCCTTCAGGGTCAGCGTCCCCTGCACCTTTCCTACAGGATAGCCAGGGCCTTGACCGCACCCGGCGGCCACCAGCGTGAACATCGCCAGAAGTGAGAGCTTCCATAGATTCTGATTCATCACATTTCCTTTCGGTTGCTTCAGGCTTGATGAGACACAAGCCATCCATCGGAGCTTCGCCTTAGGCTGCGATGGATGACTCAGATAACCCAAAGAACAATTCCACGAGACTAGAAACTTACCGATTGACCGTCATGCCGAACGGCAAGCCGCTTCAACATGTCGAAGTCGATCGTCTCGGGAATGAAGTGCACGCTCCCATCCAGGCACATCGCATTGATACCCCCGGGATGAAATGAATTCAGAATCGTGTTATTGCGATACGTCGTATCGGTAGCACCCGTTTGAATAATGTCCGAGTTGATCGCAAATCGCACGCAGGTCGTGCCCGACTGCCACAAGTCGCTACATCCGACCGTGCTATTGCCTACGTAGCCATAATTACGTGCTCCGTGCCAACCACCATAGTAGTTCGCTGTGCGATTCAACTTGTTGGTCAGGCCTGACTGCTCGGCGATCAAGAGCGTATTGGACGAACCATCGGTGGCATCTCGGAAGCTGCGATATTCATTGGGCGAGAGCAACCCGTTGTTGCATGACCAACCGTGATTGCAGTCTTGGTAACCGCCGACATTGCCTGGCACCGTTGGTGCCGCACCCTGCAAGCCGACATAGTGATGGCACATGCCCCACGTGTTATTCCCAACCGAAGTATCAATGGCAGGAAGCGTGCTGGACGGACACAAGAACCCATCCACGATCAGATCCTTCAGAACTTCGTTTCCGGAATAGTTATTGCCGGCGAAGCTTCCGCTGAAATCGAGTTGGTCGTAAATGTTCCCCTGTTCCATCATGGGGAGAATGGCCGTTCGCCAGTTCGACCCGTTCTTGAGGGCCCAGTCATCCATACCGCGGGCACCGCAGCTGAACTTGCCGAAGGTGTCGTGATAGTTGTGAAACGCGAGGCCGATCTGCTTGAGATGATTGGTGCACTGCATCCGCCGCGCGGCTTCGCGTGCTTGCTGGACGGCAGGCAAAAGAAGTGCGATCAAGACACCAATGATGGCGATGACCACCAACAGTTCAACGAGCGTGAAGCCAAGGCTTCGGGGTCTAGTTGATTTCATAGAAACCTCCAACGAAACGATGAATTAAAAGATGAAAACATGGTCGATGGGGATAACAGCGTGGGGACAGAAGCTTTACCTGAGCTTCTCGCCCTGGGTAAAAGAATCCCCCGTTGCTATTTCACCAACAACCCTCAAACCGACCGCCTAAACGCTACCCACAGGAATGTGTGGCCATAAAATGACCACACACTGCCAGGTAGGCCGCTTCTAAACGACCGCACAGGCCTTGCAGGACCAGTTGTGCGGTTGAACGTCGGTCTCATCTCCGTTCCAGGATCGAGTTGACCGAAACTAACCCGTGATATCTACGAATTCAGAAGCTATCTGTTTCGAAATCGCATTGCAATCTTTTTCTGCGCAATTTTCTTCATTTCTTCGAGATGACCGCAAAGAACATCGATTTGATCTTCAAATCTTGCCGTGTCGATTGCGCCACACTCCCCCCGCCAGAGAACCAGACTTTTGTTTGATCACCTAAGGGAAATCTGATCGAAAAATCACTAGCGGGGCAGAAAGTCACTTACGCTAAGAACGTTCTATCGAAACGGCAGGGAGGTACAACTATTTTTTGCGCACGCGTTTCTCGCTTTTCCGCAATCGACCCCCAACTGGCTAATTGCTGTGCGCGAGCCCCTTCAGATAGGCCTTAAGCTGCTGACTGAATTCAGCAATAAGATCGGCATGACTTGATTCGTCTGCCAGGTTCTTGGTTTCGATCGCGTCGGAATTCAGGTCGTAGAGTTCACGAAAGACCTGACCGTTACCCAGTTCGGTTTCGATATACTTCCACCGCGCATCACGCACTGCCCACAGTGGCTTGCTTCCTAGCTGCGGTGTCGGAGCTTCGTAAAGGAAGCTGGTTCGCCAGTCGCTGGGTGTCTCTCCCTGCACGATCGGCAAGACGCTGCGGCCATGCAGCGAACTTGGTACTTCAAGCCCGGCCAGTTGGTAGATCATCGCCGTCAGGTCGATATTCAGCACCAGCTCGTCCCGAACCTGTGGCTTTAGTCCTGGCCCAACAACTGCCATGGGAACTCGCATCGATTCTTCGTAGGCGAGCACCTTGCTGGTGAAGCCGTGTTCGCCCAGCATCCAGCCGTTGTCGCCCATCAGAATGATCCACGTGTTCTCACGCAGTCCACGTCGATCGAGTTCGTCCAGAAACTTCCCCACCGCGGTATCCATTTGATGAACACTCGCGTAGTAGTCTCGCGTGTGCTTGCGAATGTTCTGCGGGTCATCATAGCCATACTTCAGTGCCTGAGTACGGCTACGCGATGTCTCCAGATATGCCGGCTTGCCTGACAGGTCATCGTCCCACGTTTCGGCCAGCGGCATCGCTTCGACATCGTACTGATCCATGTACTCCTGCTTCGCCGGCCAGGTATGTTTGTGGTCCATATGCGGAACCTGTGTACATAGCCACAGCGCGAACGGCTTGTCAGCCTGGGCCGCTTGATCCAGAAAACACAGCGACTCATCGACCGCCACATCGTCGACGAAACCAGGCATCTTTCGCTTCTTACCATCAATCGTGAACTCGCGGTTGTACCACGTGCCATTGGACCAACATGTGGAAGCAAAATCGAAACCACACGCACTGGGTGAATTCCCCAAATGCCACTTCCCGGTCACGCCGGTCGTGTAGCCAACTTCCTTCAGTGCACGTGCAAAGGTTGGTTCTCCTTTACGAAGGGAAGCATGCCCGACGGCCGTCACTCCATTGCGGCTCCCGTAACGCCCCGTCAAACAAGCAGCCCGGCTCGGCGAGCAAATAGCCAGCGTCACAAAGGCGTTCTCAAAGCGCGTGCCTGCCTCGCATAGCTTGTCGAGATTAGGTGTTTTGATCTTCTCGTTGCCAGCGACCGTGAGCCCGTCCCAGCGGTGATCGTCGGTCAGAATGAAGACAATGTTCGGCTTGGCAGTTTCTGCACGCAGGGAAGTAGTACTAAGCAGACAGAGAACCAGAACGGACAAACGAACAAGTTTGGGCAAGCAAAACATGGCAGGGCTGGGCAATAGAGGTGCGAAGAGGACTCCGGTCATTATAGTCCTAGAGCCGAACTTCGCCGAATTGGACACAGATAATTGAATTTCTTCGAGCTCAATCAAGCTTGCTCGCTAATGCCCTTCATGAGTCGCGTGTCACCGATTCCTCAGCAAAATGAGAGACACACGCGACAACAGCCCCTTAGAATAAGTCATCTGGTGAATCACAGCCATTGCAATGTCGAACACTTTCATGGCCAGGCCATCATGTCGATTTTGTCCGAAGTCTTCCAGCCTTACCATTCGCAAATCGCCGAGGCTTTGGAACTCTCGGAATTGCGTCTGGGGCGATGGAAAGTGCCGGACTCCGACTACCACTGGCTGATGTACTTTTGGCAAGTCGCGATCATGCCGGCCTTTGATGGCATGGGCCTAATGACGATCATTCATACCCAACGATTCGACGACTCCGGCGAGCTAGGGCGAGGCAAATGGAAAGGCCTATTTGCGATTCCCAATAGAGAGCGACAAGAGTTGAAAGAGATCGCGGTGGCTACCATCCCGAACGATGCCCTCTGGGCTGAGCTCAATCAAATCGATCTGACCGAGAACACCAGCGGCTACTCGCTCGATGGAATCAACTATCACCTGGCGATCAAAACGAATGAGTTCGCCGCCGAGTTCACGTTCGACAATCCTGAGTCGCTGTGGCTGAAACGAGTCGAGCGAGCCCTGCTGCACCAGATGGAACGCATCGCAAAGACTTCCCAGTCCCAAGCCGCACATGAGTATCTTGCAATGTGGAAGAATTACGCGGAACGTTAAGTAACACTTCCATGATCGCATGCGATCAAAATTAAGAGATCACCGGTTGAAAAAGAGACAAGTGGCTTCCTTGCCACTTGACCCGGGTATGCGGGTAGCCAGGTGGCAGTGAGGTACCTTTAATCATTACGAAAAACGGGTGTCGGGTCGACCTTTTTGGAAGTCATCCCGACACCCGAATATGGTAAAGCGACCTTTGCCTGGGTCGTTACTTGCAAGTTCGCATGGCTTCGAAGCCAGATTGCGTCAGGCTGTAAGCGCCTTTGAACGATTCAGGAACCAAGTATTCCCGTTTGACCAGCTTGGTGAGTGATTTACTGTGGGTCGCGAGCATCGGACCGGTGAAGCAGAGCATTCGGCCTGGATCCATCAAGTACTGGCGGAATGTTCTGAGGACTTTCTTTTCGCCTTCGGTCAGCATGGGAAGCTCCTATGAGAAGGATTCGAAGAGCTCAGCCTCCTGCTATTAAATTGGCGACTCTATCCATAAAGTCGGGGTTGCTGCTGCCGGGCAATCATGCGATTTGGGCCGGAAAAAAGAACGCTTTGCCCCCAAGATAGCTTCATGCCCCTGGTAGGAATGCGCCAGTTTTTCCACAGCAACACGTATCGTACCATTTTTCACAGCCAAAAGCCAGTACCCCGAAAGTATGGATATTGCGATCTGGGGCGATCATGCCGTGTGAATGCTACTTCAGCTTCTCGTTTTCCTGGTGCCTGGTCGCGTCACGCTTGGTCTTCTTTTCCAGGTTCCGGCGTAGGGCCTCGGTCAGGTCGACACCTGTTTGATTTGCTAGACAGATCACCACGAACAACACGTCCGCAAGTTCGTCCGACAGTTCGACTTTCTCGTCAGACGCTTTGAAGCTTTGCTCGCCGTAGGTTCGTGAAATGACGCGAGCAACTTCGCCCACTTCTTCCATCAACTGGGCCAGGTTCGTGAGCTCCGAGAAGTATCGTACGCCGATCGTCTGAATCCACTGATCGACGTCGTCCTGGGCCTGGCGAAGCGTAAGAGAGTTTTCAGGCTGTGTCACTGGGCAATGAGTTTCGCAAAGGTTTTCTGAGCATATTCTCGGCCAACCGTGTGGGCCTCGACTGCGGTAGCCGTGTTGGGCGATTGCCCTTCGACTGCCTGTTCTAACACCAACAGCGGTGGCGTATCCAGATCCAACAGCATGTCGGCGAGCTGATCATAGTTGATGTCGCCGGAACCAAAGGCTTCGTCCCAGACCCCATCGTGCGATTGCCGCAGATGCAGTTCGACGATGCGGTTCTTGTAAAGCCGAGCCACATCAAACACGGCGACTTCCGAGTTACCACACCCGCGAAAGATCCAATGTGCATCCAAACAGAACTTGACGTTGTTGGGATCGGTCGATGCCAGCATGTGATGCAGCTCTCGGGCACCCTCGCGTAGTTCAATATCGTGGTTGTGATATGCCAACTGTTGACCATTCTTACGCAGTTGGGCTCCCAGCTGATCGAGTGACTCAGCCTGCGTTCGCAGCTGCTCGTCCGACTTATTCTGTTTGCCACCCCATTGAATAGGACTTGGGTTGGTCACGATGATCCGAGTCCCGCAGGCATCTTTCGCCGCGGCCGCAATGTCGAGAACAGATTGAATGCTCGCCGCTGCCTGGGCAGGATCATGCAGCGTACTGTTGACGTACAGCGACTCAACTTTCAGGTCGTGTTTCTTCGCTGCCTCGGCAATGGTTTTCATCTGTTGTGGCGAACCAGCGATCGGCTCGTAGCCGACCAAGCCGCACGATTTCACTTCGGCCAGCATCGTGTTTAGATCGCTCGCGTCTTTTTTGCTGCGGCGATAAAACGTGCCCCAAGGGTACTGCTGCGTAAAGATCGGAACGTCGGCTGCTTCGGCGGCCTTCAGTAGTGAGCTGGTAGCAAGAAACGGCGAACAAGCTGCCAGGGCGGCAGCTTGTTGGGTGAATGCACGGCGACTGAGCATGAGCTTCTCAATCTTTGGTTAAGGCCGGTGAGCTTCCTACGGTACCATGCCGCCAGGAATACCTTTGACAACGATGGCAACCGCGTCGTGCGGGTGAAGGCTTTCAAAGTGGCTTGCCTGAACGCGGTAGTCGATCACGCCTGGCATGGGGTCGATGGCCGACTTCATGCGTCGTGCGGCGTCTTCGCAGAACATCAGGTTCTCGCCATTGAGTCGAGCAAACTCTTGTTCATCGGCTCGCTTCACCGCGGCTTGAACGGCCGTGTTCAAAACACCTTCGACGCGTTGAATGATCTCGTCGATCGGCAAGTCTTCGCGCGAGTCGTCCAGGTCGACGGTAATATCGGCATGGCTTCGTTGGCTATGCGGAACCGCGATCAACGTACTGTTCGAGCCCAACCAATTGAGCACAGTGGCCGCGCTCATCCAGTTGTGACCGTAGAACTGTTCTTCAAATTGCTGCTGCAGCAGTTGTCGCGAAAGCGCCGCCGAGCACGGGCAGGCACTCGAATAGGTCAGCCGCACGTGCACGCGATACTTGACCGAGTCACCCTGCTTGAGCGCCTCGACCTGGATCGGATAGCTTCGCCAAGCGGTGTTGTCCGACAGGAGCGAGGCCCGCTGAATCATGTGCTCGAAAGAGAACTGCAAGTAAGCCGACTGACTCATCTCGCTGTGCGTTTCCAGGAAGCGGCCCAGAATGCGTTCGATCTGCTTGCGCGAGAACTCAGTGTGCAGTTCGTTCTGCAGGCTCAGGTAGAGCCGCGACATATGGATGCCCTTGGTCGCGGGATCGTCGAGGCTGACGTACGCGTCGACTTTGGCCGGCGTTCGCATCAGCACGTCATCTTCACCGCGCACCAAAATGGCTACCTCGATGCCGGACATACCCACGCGGTCGATCGACGATTGAAACTGCGGAGCGGTGTCGTTAGCGACATCCGGCAGCAGCCGTGGGGACGTATCCATTGCCAGTGGTCGAGTCGCATCTGCCGTGAGTGGGGTGGCCGAAGGCGATTGCGAGGATAGGGGCGAATCGGTGGACATCTACGTTTCCTTGGCGGAGTATATTCGTGTGCGGTTGGAACTTGCCAAAGTGCAAGACCGGGAAATTCAAATCTCGGCAACCGCTAATTCTCGGGCATTCGCTCAGATGGCAGCCTAGGCCTGGCGGGGCTATATCATAACCCATACCAGGATGCCCATGTTAGGATGCCACCCCCAACCAGAGCGTTACAGGCAACTTATGCTGCCCCCGGGGCGGAAAACTGAGTACACTAAGTAGTATCCCACCTCCGACCTACTATTGTTGTCTGAGGTCTCGTTGGGCTCAACAATTCCTTTCGTGGCCGATCGCCTGAATTGTCGATAACTTATTTATTGACAATCGTTTCCAACCAGCTGCAAAAGTCAATCCACCCCTGATAACCCCACGCATAAGATCGCAATTATGACTGCCACGGGTCCGCTCGGAGATTACCCCAACTATCGCCCTCGCCGGAATCGGCAAACCGAATGGTCGAGGCGGTTAGTGCGAGAGAACCATCTGACCGTTGACGATCTGATTTGGCCCATCTTCGTTCAACCCGGAAAGGCCACCAAGACGGCCATCCCGTCGCTGCCTGGCGTCGACCGCCTGACCATTGACCTCGCGGTCGAAGCAGCCCAACGTGCCGAGGAGCTTGGCATGCCGGTAGTTGCTCTGTTTCCCGCGACCCCCAACGAACTGAAGACGCCTGAGTGCGAAGAAGGGGTCAATCCCGATAACCTTGTTTGTCAGTCGGTTCGAGCGATCAAAGAACTGAAGCTGAATGTCGGCATCCTGTGCGACGTGGCCCTCGATCCCTATTCCAGCCACGGGCAAGATGGCTTGGTCAAAGATGGCTATGTGGTCAACGACGAAACGGTTGAGATGCTGTGCCAACAGTCGATCGTCCAGGCCCAGGCCGGCTGCGACATCATCGCCCCGAGCGACATGATGGACGGACGCATCGGCGCCATTCGCAAGGCGCTCGATGGTGACGGCTATCAGCACGTACAGATTATGTCGTACGCGGCCAAGTATGCTTCGGCATTCTATGGCCCGTTCCGCGATGCCGTGGGTTCGTCCGGTAATCTTGGCGGCGGCGACAAGAAGACCTATCAGATGGATCCAGCCAACACCGACGAGGCGCTGCGGGAAGTAGCCCTCGACATCAAGGAAGGCGCCGACATGGTGATGGTCAAACCAGGGATGCCTTACCTCGACATTGTGCAGCGCGTGAAAGAAACGTTCGGTCAACCCACGTACGTCTATCAGGTTTCCGGCGAGTACGCCATGCTGCACGCCGCGGCCGGCAACGGCTGGCTCGACCTCGACAAGACCATGCTGGAAAGCCTGATGGCATTCAAGCGTGCCGGTGCCGATGGCATCCTGACTTACTTCGCCCCTAAAGCAGCCGAAATGCTGAAGAAGGGTTAGACATTTTACATCCAACAACGGGAACTCACGCCGCATCCCCTGCGACCTTGCTTCTCGGTGTTTCAAGATTTAGGCTAAATGAGGTCCCCCAGCGTTTGACTTAGCGGCCAGGGAACCATCACTTGACGATCAGGTCGACCATATGTCTTACACCCCGGTTCAACTGTTAGAGAATTGGATTCTGCGTCAGGCTTCTGATGCAGGCCAAGCCTGGCTCGACACGCAGCGCGAAGCGGTCGCTACCGGCGATCTTAAATCGCTGTACATGTCCTTTGGGTTTGCTCCGCGGAAGGTTGGCAAAGCCGATCTTCAGCTGACCGAGCGCGATTTGAACGACGCCGCCGAGGCGCGACCAGGCTGGATGCCGCACACATGGACGATCGATCAGGCAGCACGTGTTTTGCTACTGATGTCGCTGCCGTCGGAAGATGACGCCGCGTTTTATGCGACGCTCGAGAAGCTCTTTCAGACGGCCGAGATTCGCGAGCAGATCTGTCTATACCAGGCGCTGCAACTCTTGCCTCATCAAGAGCTGTTCGACGATCGCCTATGCGATGGCACCCGCACCAACGTTAAGTCGATCTTCGAGTCGATAGCCCACAACAATCCGCTGCCGATGGAACTGATGTCGGAGCAGTCCTGGAACCAGATGGTTCTCAAGGCGTTGTTCATCGGTGCCGCTTTAGATCCGATCGAAGGGCTCGACCGCCGTGTGAACCCGGAACTGGCTCGCATGCTGATCGACTTCGCCCACGAACGCCGCGCGGCCAAGCGACCGATTCCGGTAGAGTTGTGGCGAGTCGCTGCCCCGTTTGCCGATGAAATAGCATTAGAAGACATGAAAGCACTGTATGCGTCCGGCGAGCAGCTCGAACAATCTGCTATCGCACTGGCTTTGGTTTCCACCGCCTCAGACGAAGCCGACGTTATCCTGAAAACGAATCCAGAGATTGCCAAGCGTGCCGAGAACGGTGAAATCACCTGGCGCGAGATTGCCCAGCAAGCATACTAGCACCTGCATGGTACCCATGCCGCTGGATGCCTTGCTGAAAACTGAACACCGAAAACTGAAAACTAATCATGAAATTCATCGACCCCCACATTCACGTTACCTCGCGTACGACTGACGACTACGAAGCGATGGCTGCTGCTGGCGTGGCGGCGATTATCGAGCCGGCATTCTGGTTGGGGCAGCCACGGACCAACGTCGGTTCGTTCCAGGACTACTTCAGCAGCCTGGTCGGCTTCGAGAAATTCCGCGCGGCTCAGTTTGGCATTCGCCACTACTGCACGATCGGGCTGAACTCGAAGGAAGCCAACAACGAAGCGCTCGCCGAGCAGGTCATGGAGATCATGCCGCTGTTTCTCGCCAAAGAGAACGTGGTAGCGGTTGGTGAAATTGGCTTCGACGACATGACCGCTCTGGAAGAAAAGTACCTGCGGCTGCAGTTGGAGATGGCCAAGGAAGTCGATCTGCCGGTGCTGATCCACACGCCCCACCGCAACAAAAAGCAGGGCACCTACCGCAGCATGGACATTATCGAGGAACACGAAATACCACCCCACTTGGTGGTTATCGACCACAACAATGAGGAGACCTGTGAAGAGGTCCTTCGTAGAGGCTACTGGGCCGCGTTCACCATCTACCCCAAGACCAAGATGGGGAACGAACGCATGGTCGAGATCGTAAAGAAATATGGTCCGGAGAGAATCATTGTCGATTCGTCCGCCGATTGGGGTGTTTCGGATCCGTTAGCCGTCCCGAAAACTGGCAATTTGATGCTAGAGCGGGGTGTCCCCGAAGAACACGTTGAGTTAACCTGTTACAAGAACGCTTTGGCTGCTTATAGTCCGAGCGGTCAGTTCGAGGAATCGGATTGGTTGGACCCAGAACCCATCGATCAACGTACGTTGTTTGAAGGGAATAGCGTTCTGCGGGGCGGCCAGGCTCCTCGAGTCGATAAGCCAGAAGACGATCGTATCATTCAATAAGCTCATACGTCTTCCAGCTACGCGAAGGAACGGTTTCCCGCAAGGGAAGCAACTGAACAGAGACGCCAGGCACCAAAGTAAAGCAAGCGCGTTCGGAACCGCGCAGGCTTTCGCTATCCAGAGGCACCCAGCACTTTGCCTTTGGGGGACGCTACGTTTGCGGCCCCATGACTGGACCAGCTTACTTACGGTGTGTTATGAGCTTTCATCGCAACGGCGCTAGCGACAAATTGACGCGGCGCGAGCTTCATCTCGAGAACTTTGAAGACGTTCTTGGTGAGGCAAGAAGTCTTTCTCGCGTAGGTTACCACCGGGTTGCCAAGTGGTCGCTTGGGCAAATCTGCGAACACTTATCGCGATTCATGGATGCGTCGCTCGACGGGTTTCCGCCAGCTCCTTTCTATGCTGTGATCGTTCGCCCGTTTGCCCGCATGATGCATCTTGGCAAGATCCTGCGGAATGAACAGATGCCGGCCAAGTTGCCAACTCTGACCGAGTTTACGCCTGGGGAATGGGCCGAGGACCAGAATGCGATTCCTCAACTCGAGGCCGCGATCTCGCGCATTATGGACCCCAACGCCCAGTTTGTGCCGTCCCCACTTTTTGGCAATCTGACCGCCGAAGAGTGGCGAAAGGTGCACCTCTGGCACTGCCAGCATCACCTGGAATTTCTGATTCCGGCTGCCAAAGAGGCCTCCGCCTAAGCGGACCTGACGCACCGTTCGAGCTCGGTTGACCATCATGCGCGGCACAACGAATCGCGCGCTATTCGTTGTGCCGTTATTCAGGTTGATCCCCTTCGGACCTTGCCATTTGGGATGGAGCGTCGTATCCTGCGCGACAAACCTCGTTGTGTCGTTTCAGGAAAGACCCCACTCATGTCTGAAGATATGCAAACCCCTGAGCCAGCCTGGCGTCCCCTTTCCAAGATCCAGCGTCGCGTGCTCGGCGTGTTGATCGAGAAGGCCAAGACGACGCCGGACGCTTACCCGATGTCGCTTAACGGCCTGACGACCGGTAGCAATCAGAAGAGCAATCGCGATCCTCAGCTGAGCTTGGAAAGCTGGGAAGTCGAAGAAGCCATCGAGCAGCTGCGCGATATGGGTGCGGTTGCCGAAGTGCACGGAGACGGTCGCGTCGTCAAGTTTCGGCACTATGCCAAGGATTGGCTCGGCTGTGATGGCAACGAGCTGGCTGTGATGGCCGAACTGCTACTGCGTGGCGCTCAAACCGTGGGCGAGCTTCGCGGTCGGGCAGCTCGCATGGGCAAGATTCCGGACATGGGCTCGCTGCAGCCGATCCTGGATGATCTACAGCGCAAAAAACTGGTCATTCCGCTGACCCCCAAAGGCCGAGGGCAAATCGTTACGCACGGACTCTTCTCGGAAAAGGAACTGACCGAACAGCGTAATCAGCATGGTGGCGGCCGTGTCGTCGAATCCCCTGTCGAACCACCGGATGCGACCTCCATTGCCCAACCGGTCCAGCGCCCGGTGAACCCGGAGCCAACGTCGCCTCCGCCAGCGGCTGCGGCGGCATCTCCCTCTTCTAACAACTCGGAGATCGCTCAGCTGCGCGAGGAAGTAGCCGCCCTGAAAGCGGAACTCGAGCGGGTCAAGAAAGACGTGGAAGACCTGTGGTCGAGCATGACCTGAGAGCAAGCAACCCTCCCCCACAAAGAAGTAGTTCCTGACTGCGGGTTAACTTCGCTTTAAGGTGCGTTTTAGTTTTGACGAATCAGCCGGTGTATGACGCTGTGCCAATTGCTGAACGCGAGGCCTTGATCGAGAATGGCTCTCGCTGTGAAGCGTTCCGCTTGGGTCGGCACCGTCGTATGCGGTGTCGACCTTTGTTTTGCGCTACTTACCAAGTGCAGCGACACCTGGCATGAAGGTCGACTAGTATTCGACCCACTTCCAGCCGATGGGCGTCTCGAGCTCTTTCTCGGCGAAGTAGGCCCATGGCGTGTCGGGATGATCCTTGATGACACGCTCCAAATACTCCTTGGCCTGAAGCCGTGTCTTTTCCAGTCGGCTACCGGCTTCTTCCAGCGTATCAGCAGGCTCCAGGTTCCACGTGTCGTGCGAAGGATCCTCGAACTTTCGCCCCCCCTTCAAGATCGCGAGCATCTGGTTGTAACCATCGACGCGAGCCTTTACCGCGGCAGCACGACCAAGAGCCAGATCGTAGCTGGCCTGCCAACGCTTGTCGGTGATCTTGTCGCGATCCTTCTCCCCTTCGGCCAATGGCTCGTAGATGGCATTGATCATTGGTTCCAAGCGAGCCGCGATTCTCTGGGCGCCATCCAAAGCATTCTTCAGTCGGGCTTCGTCTTCCACCACAAACTGAGAAGCTGGATAGGTCATCGCTTCGACCTGACCTTGCGACGCCGCTTGATGCAATGCCGCGAGGGCTTTGTTCTCGGACAGCTTGGCTTGATACTGGGCATCGGTCAGGAACTGCGGTGGATACTTTCGCATCACCTCATCATCAAACCGAATGGCGCTGCCAGGCCAAGGAGACGAACGGAGCCGCGACACGAGAAACGATCCACGCGTTTGATAGGCCAGGAAGTTCAAGCCGAAAGGACCGTAACCGCTGTCGACGTCGTCGCCACCAAAACCGCCGCTGTTGAACTTCATATCAACCCGCTGCGAGTAGCGAGTCTCTGGGCCTTGCAACATTGCAGGCATACCATCGGTACGCGATTCCTGCGGAGCGACGCCTGCCATCATGCGTCCCATCGGGGCCGGCACACCAATCGCATAAACGCGTACGCCGGTTGAGTTCGCCTTTTCGACCACGGCGTCGACCTGCTGCCAGTCATCGCCGGCCTCGTCGGTAACCACGACCACCATCAGCTCGCGAGCTTGCTGCTGCTTGATGGGGCCATACTTATCGAAGACCTGGCCGATCGTGGCGAAGGTGGCTTCTTTGCCTGAGTTGTCGGTCTGAATCGATCCAAGCTTGCCGATCACTTCACCAAAGTCGGTGGTGGGCTGTTCGAGTACGAATTCGGTCTTCTCGCCAAAGCTGACAATCGCCGTCGAAAGCGCCTCGGCCGACTTGCCACCGGGAAGGCCATTGGTTTGAAAGTCGGTGTATAGTTTCTTCGCCGCACCTGCCCAAGATCCCCGCAACTCGGAAGCGCTGAGGGTCGAGTCAACAATCCAGACGATCATCGTTGGAGAGAAGTCGATGCTGCTGGCAATTTCGGTCCGCAAGCGTTCGACGTTCTCTTCCACGCTTGAATTGGCTCCCACCGTTTTGCCACTGCCAAATCGGCTGGCACCGCCACCTCGCAGCGAGGTCGTGCGGATCATCGTATTTCGTGCCTGGGCTTCCTTCGTCTGAACCGGTTTCGCGGCGGCTTTCGGCTGAGCAGCCGGCTTGGCCGCAGGAGCTGCCTGCTTGACCGGCTCTTTCTTTGCCAGTGGATTGCGAAACTTGACGTTTTCACCACAACCAGCCAACAACACCACGCCCATCAGCGTCGCGGAGATCCATCCCAATGCGGCGTTATTCAAAGTATTCATTCGGCGAGGCATGTCTTCAGAGGCTCCCAGAGAAGAGAAACAAGGCAGGACGACCGACTTTTATTCTACCCCTCATTTCAGTCGGGTCGAGTCGATGTTCAAGATTAACCTTGCCAGCATCCCCACCATAGCGCTGATTTTTAAGGGACTGGCAATTGAGACGATTTTTCGAAACAATATTCAGCTGACAATACGAATAAGGATTTTTCATGCCCTCTGAGCAAACCCTCACCGGAAAACGGGTTCTGATCTTCGTAGGTGATATCTACGAAGATCTGGAACTCTGGTATCCCCACCTTCGTTTGAAAGAGGCCGGTGCCGAAACCGTTCTGGCCGGTCTTGCCGCAGGCGAAACGTACGCCGGCAAGCACACCTATCCCGCGAAAGCGGATGTCGCGATCGCCGATGTCGATCCCAGCACGTTCGATGGCGTGGTTTGCCCCGGCGGCTTCATGCCGGATAAGCTGCGACGCGAAGAAAAAGTGAAATCGCTCATTCGGCATTTCCACGAGAAAGGCCAATTGGTTTCCGCCATTTGCCATGGAGGCTGGCTGCTGGCCTCGGCCGGCATCTGTCGCGGAACCCGACAAACGGGCTCGCCGGGTATCAAAGACGACATGATCCATGCTGGCGTTACCTGGGAAGATGCCGAAGTTGTCGTGGATGGACATATCGTTACCAGCCGCCGCCCTGATGATCTACCTGCGTTCTGCCGGGCACTGATAGACGTGCTGGAGAAACAAGCCTGATGCCGCTCGCTCACCTCACCATCGCCACACAAGATTCCGCTACGACGGCGAAGTTCTTCCAAGAGATCTTCGACTGGGACGAAGTTCATCGCCCGGCCAATGTCGACCTGACGACCTATTGGCTCGACATCGGCCAAGGACAACAAGTCCACGTGCTGCAAGTTGATGACTTCGAGGTGTCGCCATTCGAGAAAGAATTCGGCCGCCATTTCGCCTTTTTGTTTCCCGCGGCACAGCTGGTGACCATCCGCGAGCGACTCGCCGAAAGAGACGTGGAGGTCATTCCACCGATTCGCCCAACGCCGTTTGAGCGATTCTTTTTCCAGGACCCCAACGGGTACATGTTCGAAGTGATTGATCAGGATAAGTTCATCCAAGAGACATAACACATCGGTACTGCAGTGGAAGCAACGGATTGCCAACATGTTCACGGATGGACAACGCTGCAGAAAAGCATCTTCGCAGCCCTGTTGATCGGCACGTTTTTCTTTCAACTTGCTTTGATGCGCGAAGGACACGATTGGGGCGGTGACTTCGCCCAGTACCTAAGCCACGCTCGCAATCTGGCCACGGGGCACAACTACGCAGACACTGGCTACGTCTACAACCCTGATGCGGCCGTCATCGGACCGCGAGCCTACCCACCCATCTTCCCCCTGTTTCTCGCGCCGATTTATGCGATCTTTGGCACGAACTACACGGCGTTTCGTGTGGCGATGATTGTGTTGTTTGTGGCGACCGTGGCTATTGCCACGATGCTCTTTGCGCGGCGACTGTCGGCTACGGCGTCCCTTTGCTTTGCCGGCTTGCTGGGTGTCTGCCCAGCTTTCTGGGACTTTAACCAGGGCATCCTATCCGAACACCTCTTCATGCTGTGGTGGCTGCTGACGTTCCTGGTCTACGAACGCTACCGAGGAGATCCGCAGCAACCATCTGAGCGCATCGGCCCGGCTCTCCTGACAGGCCTGCTGATCTATCTTGCCGTGGGAACGCGGACCGTGGGAATTGTCCTTCCCCCTGCCCTGCTGCTGACCGAAGCCATTCTTTACCGTCGCCTGACACGATTCACCGCGATCAGCATCACGGCAGCGATTGTCTTCTACGCGATCCATAAGTTCGTGCTGCCTGTCGGCGGCTCAGGCTACACCGATCAGCTTGCCGAGATCAACGTTCATTCCATTACTGTGAACCTACTCAAGGACTCGGTCTCGCTTGTTTACATCTGGAAGAATGGCTATTTCAAACCGTTCACCGCAGTGACCGGGCTTTTCCTCGTGCTCATCGGTCTCGCAGGTTTCTACAAAGAAAGCTGGCCCAAGCCGCAACTCTTGGCAGTTGCGAGCGTGTCCTATTTTCTACTGATCGTTATCTGGCCCGGGGCGAATGGCATTCGCATGACCTGGCCCCTGCTCCCAGGCCTTTTGTTTTGGATTCTTTATGCCCTGGAAAACCTTTCGCCGTCGACACGCCAGCAAAAGATCTTCCTGACAGGCTTCGTTGTCTTCACGTTGGCATGCTATGCCAGCAAATACAGTTCTTCCGAGTTCGGACTCCTTCCCGGCCCCGAGACTCCAGCCGCGCAAGAGTTGTTTGCGGAAGTCCGGCGCAACGTCCCGCCGGAAGAAGTGTGCCTGTTTTTCAAACCGCGTGTGCTGGCCTTCTACACCGGTCGCAGTTCGATTGGTTATCCCATCCAGTTGACGCCTGAGTCACTCGATCGCACGCTGGAAATAGCTCCGGTCGATGTCGTCATCACCGAGAGCCAACAACTGCCGGAACTTGAGGGACTACTCGAGCACGATGGCTTCCAGGTCGACTGGTCGAATAACGACTTCCAGCTCTGGCGAAAAAGAGACACGCCTTAGACGGCTGCCAGTTGCCCTTGCTGTTCCAAGAGAACTTCTTTCACGATGTAACGCAGGCGAGGTTCGGCGGCCTGAGCGGCTCGGATGACATCGTACTTGCCGACACATCCCAGGTTGTCTGGCAGGCAGATGTTGGTCACCGTCGAAAGCGCCAACACTCGCAGGCCAACCTGAGAGGCCACGATCGCTTCTGGCACGGTGCTCATACCGACCACGTCGGCCCCGATCTTCTTGAGAAAACGGTACTCGCTCCGCGTTTCGTAGTTCGGTCCGGTCATCGCCGCATACACGCCGCGATGATGCTTGATCCCTTCCCGCCGGGCAATGCGTGCCGCGGCGTCGAGCAGGTCCTTATCGTAGGGACTCGACATGTCGGGGAAACGCTTGCCGAGATTCGGATCGGTATGTCCCGTGAGCGGATTACCCCACATGAAGTTGAGGTGGTCTTCCATCAGCATGATATCGCCACTTTGATAAAGCGGGTTCATGCCGCCGCTGGCATTGCTGACGACCAGGATACTGGCCCCCAGCGCCTTCATCACGCGAACCGGCAGGGTAATCGTCTCCATCGAGTACCCTTCGTAAACATGAAAACGGCCCTCCATGACCAACACTGGGACAGTGCCCAGTCGTCCACATACGAGTCGCCCTTTGTGGCTCAGGGCGGTAGAAGATGGAATGTGCGGTAGGTCTTCGTAGTCGATCGTCACTTCGACATCGACGCCATCGGTTAGTGTACCGAGCCCGGTTCCTAAAATGATTCCGGCCAAAGGGCGTTCGTTCCATCGACGCCGAATGGCAGCAGCCAAATCCTCGACCTGGGCTTTAAGCTTGAACAAGTTCTTCCCTCTGGCTTGTTACTTCCCGGCGTACTCCGTCAGCACACCTTTGACCAGCGTTCGCAGCTTCGGTTCGGCCTGGTTCGCGATCGCGATAATCTCGGCGACATCGGCTGGCTTCAACGCATCGGGCAGGCACAAGTCGGTGACAATCGAAAAGCCGACCGTCTTCAGCCCACAGTGTACAGCGACAATCACTTCCGGAACGGTGCTCATGCCGACGAGATCCGCGCCGATCGCTCGCAGGAAACGATACTCGGCCCGCGTTTCGAGGTTCGGCCCGGCGACCGCAACGAATACACCGCGGTGCGCGACAATATCTTCCTTGCGAGCAATCCCCAGCGCCTTGTCGATCAGCTCGTGATCGTAAGGGGCACACATATCAGGGAAGCGTGGTCCGAGGCGATCGTCGTTGATGCCGATCAGCGGGTTATCGCCCATCAAGTTGATGTGATCGTCGATCAGGACAATGTCGCCGCAGTTGTAGAAGGGATTCATACCGCCGGCCGCGTTCGAACACAGCAGCAGCTCGGCGCCCAAGGCCTTCATCACGCGTACCGGCAGGGTAATCTGCTTCAGCGAGTACCCTTCGTACATGTGGAAACGGCCTTCCATCGCCACGACGGGAACACCACAGAGCATGCCGCAAACCAGCCGGCCGCGATGACTGGTGGCGGTAGAAGCCGCGAAGTGCGGGATGTCGGTGTATTCAAACGAGGCTTCTTCTTCGATCTCTTCCACCAGGCCGCCCAGCCCGGTGCCCAGGATGATGCCAGCGGCAGGGGTTTTGTTCCATTTCGCTTGGATAACTTTCAGCGCGTCCTGGATTTTGTCGTACAGATCGAGCATGTGCGGGCGTTCCCGTTTTAAATTCGATAGATGGGCAAATGTAGCCCCCGATTATGCCACGTTCCCTTCGAGCGACAAGTCCCGGCCTATTCTGGAGGGGACTTGCTATATCCGAACGCGATCGAAATCTACCGCAAATTGCTCGCGTGAAAAGAGAATACCCGCGTCATCTTCCGAAATTCGACCGTATAAACTTCCGTCGTAGATCGTGAACTCTTTACGCTCGCCATCCTCGAACTCGACCGTCGCGAAGTAGGCCGTGCTCGCAGAACTATCTCCGCTTCCACCAGAAACTTGTGTACGCTTGCCGACGATAATCGCTGGTACGGCTTCGACTTTCCCGCTGTTCATCAACTTGAACCGCTTAAACATCGAAACCGCCATGAAGATACCAAAGGCGAACATGCCCAGTGGCACAAGTCCCATGCAAAACGGAATGAAGGCAAAGGAAAAGGATTGTTCGCTCAGACTGAACATGCCACCCACGGCGATCACCATGATCGACATGAAGAGCGTGCCACCACAAAAAAGGGTGAAAAAGATAATGACTGGGATTAGCGACCAGACACCAGGCTTGGGCAATTTCTCGATACGCGCTGCCGAAAGACGATCCGCGTAAAGAGGAGACTCCTTCACGCGCCGGAAAATATCCCGATCGTGCTGTTGGCTGGGTGGCGTCGTGCGTGAACCACAATACTCACACGTCAACGAGTCTTCCGGCAAACTGGCTCCACAACTGGGGCACTTCATGGGGCTTAGGGCTCCTGATGGTCATTCGACTGTGAGAGTTATCGGCAAGCGGGTATTCGTTTCAAGTTAGCGAATATTGCCGTTCGATTCGATGACTGGCCCCGATTTTTACTGCAGCCCGGTTATACTGGCAAAATCGTATTGCACTTGTCGCCCCCCAAGACATGCCGAATCGAATGACGGAAACGGAAACTTCACAGCTCCAGCTGCATCACGATGTCCCCTGCCCCGGCTGTGGATGCTTGTGCGACGACCTGACGATTGGCCTCGATGGAACCGAGGTGAAATCAATCGAACCGTCATGCGCGATGGCGACGGCCTATTATCGACAGCAGCACGCTACGGCAGACGACTGTCGCATCGATGGCAGCACGACAACCGTTCCCAACGCCTACCAGCGTGCAGCGGAGATCCTGCAAGCCGCCAAGGCGCCCCTCTTCTTCGGACTCGGAGAAACCTCAAGCGAAGCCGTCCGCAAAGCGATCGACCTGGCGGATCGCACTGGCGGGATCGTCGATGCTTCGCACCCGACCTTTTACGATCCCACGGGACGCACCATTCAAACGACCGGACTGGTCACCTGCTCGCTAGGTGAAATCCGCCAACGTGCCGACTTGGTGATCTTCTGGGGATGCGATCCGAAGACAACCCACCTGCGTCACTGGGAGCGTTACAGCGCCGAAGCGACCGGCCGCTTTGTGCCTGGCGGAAGAAGTGATCGTACGCTGGTCGGTATCGGCAGCCAGAACAAGACCACCGACGCTTGTGATACGTTCATCTCGCTTGAACCGTCGCAGCAAATCGCAGTGCTGCATCATCTGATCGCACTGGCTCAAGGAAAGCCGGATAATCCAAGTGTGCTCGACGCCGCGATGGCCGATGCGACGCAGCAACTTGGACAGCTCTACCAGCAGATTACCAACTCGAAGTATTTTGTGTTTGTGCTGGGAGAAGGCTTCCTCCGGAAAGAGGCCGGTCGGATTCCCCTGGAACTGCTCGCCCAGTTCGTGCGGCCCATGCATGAACAAACCCGCGGGGCGATCTCAATCTTGCGGCCAGGCCCCAACTGGGTCGGCGCCGCAGGCGTGGTGGCTTCGCGAACAGGTTACCCAGGCGGTGCCACTCTGACGCAAGGTATTCCCCAGTTCGATCCCGACAACCTGGCGTCTGCCAAGCTGCTCTCGCAAAGCCGCGTCGATGCGGCCATTTTATGGGAAGGTCCTTGGCTGGCCGATCTGCCGGAGGCTGCTCGTCAGGCGCTGGCAAACATTCCGACCGTGGTCCTAGGGCATCGCCCCTTAGAGACAGACCTCACACCGAGCGTGTTTATTCCGATCAAGCGGCCTGGCTATTCCGACAGCGGGACGATGTCTCGCATGGATGATATGCCGCTCCCGGTCCGAGCTTTGACACAAGAAGATCTACCGGCGGCAGAGGAAGCAGTTCAGGCCATTTCGGAGAGAATTTCGGCCTGACAAAGAATGGGCTCTGCCGTTACGGCAAAAAGGCAATTGTGAAGCCAATGCCATAAACCAATGCGTGAATCACGAGGAACGCAGCATATTGGCGAACTTCCGGCTTTTGGGCAAGCTGAGTAACAGGACGCAATTTGTTCTCCTTATCCAAGAGAAAATCCGAGGGAAGCCGTTTCCTTGAAATCGCTTCCTGGGGGGTAGGAATCGCGTCCTGCGACATGGCGAAAGGTGGGATGCTGTAAGCCAACTCCACTATAGGCATCTGCGGCTCCAAGTTAAGGCCCTTTTACAATTCGGCGGTAATATTTCTGTAAACGACTTCGCTTTCGTACTTTTACACCAAGTTTGCAACTTGCTCTTCCTACGAAAAACGCCGAGTTTATCCCGATTTTTCCGCTCGTAAGGGGAGAATCGTACGCATTCCGCAAAGTAGTCCGAACCTTCCTATTCCAACCGGCGTGCTGGACTCGTGGCTGTCCGTTTCTCGCCTTCGGAATCAGAGGCAATCAGGTTATCGATTCTAACCGTCGGATGTTGCGAAAAATCAACACGTCATTCTCGGCCGCTGGTCGTGGGAAGCTAGGAAAACCACAAAGACGCACGAAACCTCCCTGTCAGGATGAAACCGCCAAGATGGGTAGTTATAATGAGCCGTCCATCGCAAACCCTCCTCCCTTTCCACAAAGGACCGACCATCATGGTGCTCTCTCGTCGTCAATTCCTGGCCGCGGCCTCGGCAGCAATTGCCGCGACCGCAATTCCTGTCCGCAGTAGCTGGGCCAAGTACGATCCCGATCGCTTCCCGGGATTTAAGGTTGGTCTGCAGAGCTATTCCCTGCGTGGATTCGACGTCGACAAAGCCATCAACACCGCTGGCGAACTCGGTTGTGCTCACCTCGAATTTTACGGCGGTCACTTCTCGCCAGGTTCTTCGGCTGACGACATCGCGGCCATGAAGAAGAAGATGGCCGACCACGGCATGGTGATGCTGGGCCATGGCGTCCACGGTTTCAGTAAGGACCACGCCAAGAACGAAGCCCTCTTCAAGTTCGCCAAAGCAGCCGGCATCAAGAATCTTTCGGCCGACCCATCGCCCGACGCGTTCGAGAGTCTGAACAAGCTGGTCGACAAGTACGACGTTCGCATCGCCATTCATAACCATGGTCCTTCGCATCGCTACAACACGGCCCTCGACGTGCTCAATGCGGTCAAAGATCACGATCCTCGCATCGGTGCCTGTGCCGACCTGGGACACTACATTCGCAGTGGTGAAGATCCCGTGGAAGTGATTCGCCTGTTGAAGGGCCGCTTGTTCGGTATCCACCTGAAGGACTTCGCCGAACAGAAAGAACGCACCAAGGGCGTCATTCTGGGCGAAGGCCACCTCGACGTGGTTGGTGTCTTCCGTGCTCTGAAGCAGGTCGACTTCCCAGCCGATGGTTGCCTGTCGCTGGAATACGAAGAGAATCCTAAGGATCCCACCGAAGACATTCGCCAATGCCTGGCGATCGCTTCCGAGGCCTGCAAGGCAGCCGCTTCGTAACCTTAGAGCCAACGAAGATCAGGCCGCCGATGGCAATGACCTCGGCGGCCTTTCTTTTTGGAGTGACGCGAAGATGACGACGCAGCGACTACCGATCGTCGGCGTGATGGGCTCCGGCAAGGACGACTATCTTGAACTCTCCCTGGAGCTTGGCTGGCTGCTGGGAACCATGGAGGTGCATCTGCTCACCGGTGGAGGCAGCGGAACGATGGCCGCCGTCAGCGAGGCCTTCGCCCGAACGCATCGTCGCCAAGGCATGGTGCTGGGGATCCTGCCGGCAGATGATACCGGCATGAAGCCGAAGCCCGGCTATCCGAACCCGTGGGTCGAGATTCCCATCGTGACGCACTTGCCTCATAGCGGTGACCGCGGAACAGATCCGCTGTCCCGCAATCACATTAACATCTTGTCGTCCGACGCAATCGTCGCCCTGCCCGGCGGGCACGGCACGGCGAGCGAAGTGCAACTGGCCAAACGTTATGGCAAACCGCTCGTGGCTTTCCTGGGCACCAGCGGCAGCATCCCCGACCTGCCTGACGATGTGACGATCGCAACGACTATTGATCAAGTCGAAGCATTCCTGTGCTCGATCCTATTGGATTGATTCGAGCTTCTTATCTAGGCGCGATTGCAGTTCGGCCAAGGCAGCAGCGTGCTGTGGATCTTGGGCCAGGTTATGAAACTGCTGCGGATCGTTCTGCATGTCGTATAGTTCAACGCTGTCGTTGCCATAGCGAATCAGCGCCCAGCGATCCGTTCTCAGCAAGTGATCGTTGCGGTTACGCAGCGTGTACACCTCGTCGTGAATCATCGCCTGCGGATCGCTCCACGTCGATGCCAAACTCTTCCCTTGGATATGCTCGGGAATGCTCAGTCCACACAACTGGGCGAGCGTTGGATAGATATCGATCTGCTGACTGAGTGCCGTTGTCGCCGTCGCGTCCTTCCCAGGCACACGCACGATCAGCGGAATGCGTGTCGACTCTTCGTGCAGGCTCATCTTCTGCCAGAACTCATGCTCACCGAGATGATAGCCATGGTCGGCGGTGAATACGACGATCGTATTCTTATCCAAACCCAATCGATCGAGTGCGGCAACCATTTTGCCAACCTGGGCATCCATGAACGTAACCGATGCGTAGTACGCTTCGAGCACCTTCTGCTTCTTGAGCTGCGTATCAAGACCACTGCCGCGGCTGTTCTTCACAATGCCGGCCTTGGGGATGTCGTCCCAGTCCCCTTCCAGTTGCTTCGGCAAGTTCATCTTTTCGGCAGGGTAGTCTTCGAAGAAAGAAGCCGGGGCAACCAGCGGAACGTGCGGACGCACCAGGCCAACCGCCAGGAAGAATGGCTGCTTGTCCTTGGCCCTGGCTTCCAGGATTTCGATCGCCTTGGCCGAGGCCTTCATGTCGGCCTGTTCGGCACCATCACCAGGAGTCTTCACGACGTAGAAAGCACCCCCGTAACCCAATCCATAATGAATCTGGCGTTTTGGATCTGGCTTCAAACGTTCTTTGGTCAGGTGCGTGTGCTCGCCTTCGCTCCACTGTTCTGGTGCCTTGCAGTTGAATCGCTCGGTCCACGACGCGGCATGATCGGGACCATCGACGCCAGCCGTAATGTCACCGGGCACACGCATGTGATAGATCTTGCTCACGCGGGCCGTGTAGTAGCCGTTGTCTTTGAAGTGCTGAGACATCGAAGGCCGGTCACCCAGGTTGCCTGTGAACTTGTCCGAAGCACCATTCGAGGTCACCCCGATCGCCTGGGCGTACATGCCCGACATCAGCGAGGCCCGCGATGGCCCGCAGACCGGATACTGCGTGAAGGTCCGCTCGAACTTCATTCCCTGCGAGGCTAACGCATCGATACTGGGCGAATGGCACTGCTGATTGCCGTAACAACCCAGCGACTGACTGCCGAGGTCATCGGAAATGATGAACAACACGTTGGGCTTTTCAGCTTGCACCATCTGGCAAAGAAACGGGAAAACCAGCAGCAAACTGAAGACGAGCGATGGAAAGCGAGTCGCAGGCATGATTACTCCGAGACGAGAGTTAGGTGGAAGGCAGCCTGATTATAGTTGTCCGCCTGTTAGAGGTCCAAGATTACACGAGGCAAGTTTGTTGCTGGGCAAAAAGCTTTGTTTTCGTCGCTGGGCTCCTTTAGAATCTACGCAGCCTGCTCCTATCGCCTTCCCTCTTTTCGCCCTTCCCATCGCAGGATAAACCGCATGCCCGCACCTACTTCATGGTTGGTCTCTAGTTGCCTGGCAGCTTTGTCGCTGCTCTGCATTCAAGCCGACGTGTTCGCTGAAAAACCTCTGCCTGCCGAAGCCATCACCATTCAAGGGGACTTCCTCAAAGCTCCGCCGAAGTTGTCCGCGGCCACCGAGTACGTCATCGCCAAGGCGAAGCCGACGGTGCACTTCACGCAGATCCCGCTTCCCAACACGCCGGCCGATCCGTGGTCGATCTGGGGTTATGGCCTCGTGCATTCCAACGGCAAGTTCTACGTCCCCCTGGGTGATCACCTGGGCGTCGATGCCAACTCGTATCTCTATGAGTATGATCCCGACACGCACTCCATTCGCCAGGTCGCCGACCTTCAGTCCGGGGCCGAGAACTTCCAGTCCGGCGACTTTGGTTTCGGCAAGATCCATGGCCGCTTGAATGAAGGGGCCGACGGCAACATCTACATGGCAACCTACTGGGGGCAGTGGCGGAACGAGAGTGACCGCTACGAAGGGGATCGCGTCTTTCGCTATAGTCCAGAAACGGGCAAGCTGAGCGACCTGGGCATGCCCAAGTATGGCTGGGGATACCCATCGACCCACTACAGCGCGAAGCACAACCTTTTGTACGCCGAAGCCCATCAGCGCAAAGGCAACTCGAAAGGAGACCCGAAGAACAACTACGTCGCCACCGAGTACAGTAGCTACAAAGATCCCTACCACGTCGAGTTCCTCGTCTACGACACGGCCACACGTAAGGTCGTTTTCCAAGGCGAACACCAAGGCCTGAGCTACGGGCGTGACTTCTTTGTCGATGCCGACGGCAACGCCTACTGGAACAACGGCGACGGCTCGCTGCAGAAGTACGATCCGGAAACGAACCAGGTCACCACGTCCAAAGCCAAGATGCCTGGCTCTAAAATTCGCCGAACCGTCGGCCCGGACGACAACGGCATGCTGTACGGCGTCACCAACGACACGCACAAGATCTTCCAGTTCGATCCCGCCAAGGACAAGATCCGCACGCTCACCGAAGCCTGGGCCGATAGCCCGGCCATGGATGTAACCCGAGACGGGAAATTCCTCTACACGATCCCCGGTGGGCATGGCCCCTCGTCCGGTACGCCGCTGATTCAAGTCAACGTTAAGGACGGCTCACAAAAGGTGATCGCCTTCCTGCATGACGCCGTTTGGAATCAAACCAATTTCAATCTCGGTGGAACCTATTGCCTGCAACTGAGCAAAGACGGCTCGAAGGCGCTCGTTGGGTTCAACGGAAAAGTCGATGACTTGAAAAAAGCCTGGGGAGCGTTGGCCGTCGTCGAGATCGAAATCCCTGCCTCCGAGCGATAGTCCCAATCGCCGCGAACGTCCGTGGCTGGAGCCCTACTCATGAAAACCTGCATCACCATTGGCATGTTATCGCTGCTGCTGACCGGCCTGGCGACGTCCTTCACGCTCGGGCAAGACTTGCCATTCACATTCCGTGACGTGGGCAGCGAGTCAGGCCTACTGCCGGCCGCCGCTGGTATCCGAGGGCATGCCGCGGCCTGGGGCGATGTCGACAACAACGGCTATCCCGATTTATTCATTGGCACCTTCCACGACTCCGGCTCGAAGGCCGGCATGCTGCTGAGAAACGATCAAGGGAAGTTCACGTTAGACCCGCAGCAAGCCGTGCAAACATCCGGCAGCGGTAGTGGTGCGCTGATGGCCGATTTCACCAACGATGGCAATCTTGACCTGTTCGTCGCCAACTGCGTGAATCGCAAGGAAGGGGTCCGCGCTAATCCGAGTCGTTTGTTTCGCAACGATGGCGACGGCAAGTTCACCGATGTCTCGGAGCAAAGCGGCACGTGCCCCCCAGGCTACGCCGGGCGAGGTGCCGCGGCCCTCGATTACGACGGGGATGGACTGCTCGACCTGTTGACCTGCGAGCAGTACTACTCGTCGGACGTCGAACGCGGCCCGGTTCTCTATCGCAACCTGGGCGATATGCGGTTCGAAGACGTCTCGAAGCAAGCCGGCCTGCCGGTTGGACTCGGCGGACTGGGCGTGGCCGTAGCCGATTTGAACGGCGACACCATTCCCGATATTTTCCTGACGCACGGCCAAGGCGAACATCGCTTGCTGTTGGGATCGAAAGAAGGGGTCTTTCGCGAAGCACCCGGTGCTCGGGAAGTCTTTCGCTGGACGCTGGACAATCCGGAAGATGCCCCGGCGGGCGTGGCGATCGGCGACATTAACCGCGACCAACTGCCTGATATCGTCATCGGTCATCACTTCAGCTCGCCATGGAAGTCACCGGCACCGGTTCGTCTGTACCTGAACCAAGGGGTCACCGACGGCGTGCCTAGGTTCGAGGAGATCACCGCCGCCGCAGGCCTCGAGCCACTGCAGATGAAAGCCCCGCACGTCGAGATCCAAGACTTCGACAACGATGGCTGGCCGGACATCTACGTTAGTATCGTCAAATTCAAAGGGGACCAGCCCTGCCCCATCATCTATCGAAACCTGGGCCAGCAGGATGGCGTTCCCAAGTTTGAAGTGACCGGCTGGGACGTGAATGACTTCCCTACGAAGGAAGACCTGGCCGTCAAACGAACCGGAGCGTTCTTCGACAAGCTGATCGCTGATCATCAGATCATCTACATGGCCCCCGGCCCGACCAGCGACTTCGACCGCGACGGCAAGCTCGATATGTTTCTGCCCAACTGGTGGATCGAGTCGCCATCGCTACTGCTGAAGAACGAAACGCCCGGCGGCAACTGGCTGCAGGTCACGGTGCAAGGAAGCGACCCAATCAATCGCATGGGCATCGGCACGCGTGTGAACGTTTACCCTGCCGGCAAGCTGGGACAGAACGAACACCTGATCGGCTCGCGCGAGATCGCCATCGGCTACGGCTACTGCTCCGGCCAGGAAGCGGTCGTACACTTTGGGCTCGGTGATATCGAGAAAGTTGATCTGGAGTTCATCCATCCACACGATAGCGGACGAACCACTGGCACCGAACTGACGGTAAATCGACGAGTTGACATGAAGATGCCGTAAGCACGTGCATCAGCAGCGAGAAGTACCAAGCTGTTTCAAGCTAGAGGCCAGAAAGATCGCCCTTGAGAATCAATCCCACCACCCACGGATTGGGATGCACCGCTTCACGCAAGTCTCGCAATCCCAGAGTCAATCGCGTTTCATAATTTCCCTGACGATTTTGCCGATGTCAGCAAGCTCGCTCGATAGGCTGGGCGCGGTTGGTCCTATTGATCATCGAATTCGGTTCAGGAAGGTGGTCCGCTCTTCAATTCGGGGAGCACGGCATCCAATTGCTGCGTAAGCGACGTAAGCGTCTCGTCGGCACTGTCTAAGTCTCCCGAGCCACCAATCTGCTCGAGCTTATGCGCGACTTCGGCGGCATCGTTAGCCCCCACGGACAGCAAGTTACCTTTGAGCGTATGAGCGGCTCGTCGCAGCGATTCGCTATTGCCCTCGCTAATAGCAGTGCGAATTCGGGGCATCAGCATATCGAGCTCTTCCAGAAACGCATCGATCACGACTCCGACCAACTCTCGATCACCATCCGCTGCATCCAGTACCGATTTCCAGTTGATCAGGCTGTTGGTACTTACCGGCTGACTTGGAGCTTCGCTACTGGTGCCAAAGATTTGAAATAGCTTTTGCTTGATTTCACGAAAGCGGACCGGCTTGGAAAGATAGTCGTCCATCCCAGCACTTAAACATCGCTCTCGGTCGCCAACCATCGCGTGGGCAGTCATGGCGATAATCGGAATGTGCCGGCCGGTACCTTCTTCCTGGTGGCGGATCTCTGCCGTTGCTTGCATCCCATCCAATTCAGGCATTTCCACATCCATCAACACAACGTCGAATTCACCCGACTTCCAAGTCTCGATCGCCTTCGCCCCATTCGACGCGATCGTAATCTGGCAGCCAAGCTTATTCAAAACGCCCGTTGCGAGTCTTTGATTAACGATGTTATCTTCCGCGAGAAGTACACGCAGCCCCTTCAGTTCCGACAGCACCTTTTCTTGATCAGGACTGGGAGAATCGATGGATGTTTTGACGCCCAACACCGTGACGATGGTCTCAAACAGTTCCGACTGCTTGATCGGCTTGATCAGATGCGCAGCAACCCCCAGTGCCGTTCGGCGTTCCGCATCGCCTAGCTTGGCCGCCGAGGTGAGCATAATCAGCGGCGTTTGGGCAACGGCTTGTTCGTCGCGAACCCACTTTGCCAGGTCAAATCCATCCGCCTCGGGCATATTGACGTCGGTGAGGACGATCGAGATCGGATCGCCCCGATGCTCGGCGGATCGCAAGCATTGCATCGCGTCATGGGCATTGGATGCCAACGTTGGCTTCAGACCCCAACTGGACAACATGTCGCAGAGGATACGGCGATTGGTGGCATTGTCATCCACGACGAGTACGGAAGTGTCCGTCAGCGACAACGAGTGGTCTTTTCCATCGCTGGGAGCAATATCTGATATGCCAAATTGAGCGGTGAAGGAAAAGGTACTCCCACGTCCAACCTCACTCTCCATGCGAACTTTGCCCCCCATCAGTTCGACGAGTTTGGAAGAAATGGCAAGTCCCAGGCCTGTGCCTCCAAATCTGCGTGTCGTCGATCGATCTGCCTGCTGAAAGGCTTCGAAGATCAAGGCTTGATTCTCTTCCGGGATTCCGACGCCCGTGTCCCGTATGGAAAACAGTAATGTACATTGCGACGTCGCATGCTCGACGCATCGCACGTTCAGGACGACCTCTCCCTGCTCGGTGAATTTGATGGCATTTCCGATCAGGTTCACAACCACCTGGCGAAGTCGACCCAAATCCCCCTCTAAGACGAAAGGAACGTCCGCGTCGATCGAATAGGCGAGTTCCAATCCTTTGCAATGGGCGCGCAGGCCGAGCGGCTTCAACGTGTCCCCCAACGCATCGCGAAGATCGAAGGGATGGCAGTCGAGTTCCAGCCGGCCGGCTTCGATCTTGGAAAAGTCGAGGATGTCGTTGAGGATCGAAAGCAGCGATTCGCCAGACTCTTGCACCATCCGCAAGTATTCGCGTTGGGTCGATGTCAGGCTCGTATCGAGCAGGAGTTCCGTCATCCCAATAATGCCATTCATGGGCGTGCGAATCTCGTGACTCATATTCGCGAGGAATTCGCTTTTGGCTCGGCTCGCCACATCGGCGGCATCACGAGCTTCACGCAGTTCCTCCTGAGCAAGTTTCAGCTGTGTTATGTCGCGCGAGATTCCGAACGTCCCAACGACTTTGCCGTTGGTATCACAAAGCGGAAGCTTGGTGGTCGATGACCAGGTTACCTTTCCGTCCTGCCAATGAAGTTGTTCCTCTTGGCCGATCAGAGGTTCCCCTGAGTCCATCACCTTCTGTTCGTCGCGATCTGCCTTATTGGCATGTTCTTCCGAGAAGAACTCATGATCTGTTTTGCCAACGGCCTCGCTGGGGTCCGACAGTCCAGATTTCGCTGCTTTCGCACGACTGACACGAAGAAACCGGCCTTCTCGGTCTTTGAAATAGATCGAGTCTGGCACGTTGTCCATCAACGTCTGCAGCAAATAGCGTTCGTGGGCGAGTGCTTGTTGGGCCTGATGGCTTTCCGTAACATCCCAAAACAAGACCTGGACCCCGACAATACAACCGTCGACATCACGAACAGGACTCTTGAGACGTTCGATCCAGCGCGACGTGCCATCGGGCACGCGATGCTCCTCGACGCTGTGCAGCACCTCGCCCGTTCTCAGCACCTGCTGATCATCCGCGGTAAACTTGCGCGCAACCTCTGGGGGAAGCAGTTCGGCGTCTGACTTGCCGATGATTTCGTCGAGTTTCAGATCATGAAACTTGAGGTAGTTCTGATTGGCGAAAACGCGATGCCCACTGGCATCTTTAATCAATAGATTCAGGGGCAGGCTATCGACCAGAGATTGAAATGCGATCTGGGCCTGCCGCAACGCTTCCGGCATCTCACCGGAAGGCCGCTCGTCCAACCAGGAAATTGGCGAAGGTAGTTTAGAAAACTCGAATTGGGAGTGCATCACTTACACTCCTCTCACTTGGAAAAAGGCCCCAGAAAAGTCGACGAGTGCCCTCTTAAAGCTTATATCGGATCGATTTGATGGACAACAAAAATGCCTCCTAAGTTTGGCAACAAAGGAAAGTTACCCCATGCTGGCCAGCCTCCAACGATCAGCCTGTAATCGGCCCCTCTCGTCGTCTCGACCCACGAGCAACAATCGAGCGACCCTTGCCGATTCGGCCCGGCCAGATCGACGTCGGGTTGTCTCAAGAGGCCGGAACTCATCTACGTCGAATTGAGCCTGGACATCAACTGGAAGCTCTTGAGGCAAAAACCTCAAGTACTCGTTCGATAAATCAGGCATCACAAATTGCTTGCCGGCCTTGGAACCGTTACAAAGTTTCGCTTGTCTCACACCCTTGATTGCCCTCTGCGTAGGATTTCGCGATGTCGTATCGTCTGCTGCTGTTGCTTTTGGTGATGTCGCCACTGATCGGTTGTGGTCCGAGCGACCCTTATCCGATCCCTGCCAAGCTGCCGACCGAGCCCCTGGTGGAGAAGAAAGATGGGCAAGAATACGAGTTTCCACCGACCGTCGATTTCGATGGCGCAACGTGGATTCGCGTCAAGGAAGACCCCACCGACAATGTGCCAGCCAAGGCCTATGTCTACGCGTCCAACGACCGTGACGACTATCTGTTCTACATGCTCTACAAACCGAACGAGCTCAAGTCCCATGGCTTTCCAATCGAGAAGCAGCTGATGCTGGCAAAGTTGGATCCGAAGACCAAGAAGTTATTTCTCGACGGGCCAACCGAGCTTTCCCTGGGCGGCGGAATGCTGCTCAAAGCGCAGTTCGCCAACCAACAGAAGGTCGGCCAGGAAGAGCTATACTATGCGGACGGTAATCTGCTCTTCCGTGGTCACACGATCAAAGACCGTCTGCACGGTGAATGCACGTACTTCTATAAAGACGGCAAGCCGCTGATCCAAGGCAAGTTCTCCGGCGGCCACCTGCTGAAAGCATCCGGCTTCGACCCCGACGGCACCGAGACGGAGTTTGCCAACAAAACCGATTTGATGCAGTTTCTGGCCGAGCGATTGAATAAGTAACGCATCGGGGATCACTGGGGCCGCTGGCCGCCAGGACGCGCCAGCTATTTCGCCTTCCAGATCTTCACATCGTCCACCCAGGCTTCTTTGGGAACGGCCAAAGAGATGTGGCGTTTCGTGGGATGGGCAATGCCTTCGGACTTGAACTGGCCAACCTGCTTACCATCGATCGAGACCGTCAGCGTGTCTCCTTGGACTTGCATCAGCAGCGTGTACCACTTATCAGGCGTCAGGTTGAGAGGAGCCTTGAATCTCTTCGAGTCCAACAACTTCTTCAACTCGGGCGACTTATCACCCGCCGCAATTCGCTCGCGGTTTTTCAAATTCATCTGGCCCGTTTTGGAATCTTGGAGGATCAGACTCGTCGGCGTGACTTTGACAATGAAAAGATGGCCTGCGTGGACCGTCTTCAACTGCTTGTCGGCGAAGTCGATTCCGAGCTGGTCACCTTTGCGCAAATGGAATCGTAGCTCGACGGCTCCATCCTCGAAATCAACCGGATGGAAAACGGCCACGCCATGGTCGGCGGTTGGATACCGGGTAATGTGAATGGCCCCGTCCACCAGGTCGACCTGCTGGTTGCCATCGGCCCGCCAGGGACTGTTGGTTGTCCAACCTTCGCCCACTTCTTCCTTTCCAGGAACCGATTCGTCTCGCTCGAACTGATCCGAGAACTGCAACTCGCCAAGGGAAGACGGATCCTTCTCATTCGCGAAAGCCGTGGCGAACGAAAACGTGGTGATCCAAAACAACGAGAGGCAAACGAGCGTGCGTAGCATGGTGGGTTACTCTTGATGGGGACAGGTGCAGATAGCGTATGGAACCGTCCTAGATTCGCATGTTTTAGCGCGCGGCAAAAGCAATAAATCCTCTTTCATTGCCGGAGAAAGCTCTTTTCTTGCCGCGCTAAGGTTATTCGCTACACGGTCGCGTTTTGCCCCTGTCGTTTAATGCGGCGCATCGGGTGGGCTGGACGTGCCACCGGATTGCCGTTGGCAGGCATGCCAAATCGTGGGGATATCCACTTGTTGCTCAGCAATGACAAGCGAAATCGCGATCGCTTCGAGGTTCGCCAGCACAACGCAAAGCATCGCGGCCCGAAAAGGCCAACGACTCCAATCGGCCACGAGCGACACAATGCCGATCCCCACAATCAGCCACGCTCCCTTGGCCAGCCAGGTGTGGTAACTGGGAAGCGTGCGGAACTTGATCAGTGCGACGAGCCAGCTAATCGCGTAGCTGACAATCGCCGCGGCAATCCACCACGCCTCGCGGACCGTCACGTCAGGAAACATCAGCCCGATGGCAATCAACAGAGACGTGTAGAACGCTGCGTCGGCAACCGTATCCAGGCGAGCCCCCAGTGCCGAATGCTGATGAAGCGTACGGGCCAGCACGCCATCGAGCCACTCCGTAAAAACCAGAAACGCAACCAAGATGGCCACCGCCATCGATTGCTGCTGATAGGCCAGAACGATCATCACAGGCGAACCGATAATTCGGAGACTCGTGACCACGTTCGGCGCCGTCAGCCAACGGTTCTGCTGTGGTTCGATTGGGCTACTATCCAAGGCACTTCCTCCTAGCCCACTATAACCGGCTTTCAGAAAACTGCTGCGCACGCGTATTGTCGAGTCGTGCTCAACGCAACAAACCCAAATGGGTAACGATGCGGCAATCGGGAATCGCCTCAGCAAATTCTCTTAGCCCTTCTTCCGTTACATTTGTGTTCTGTACAGACAGGAATTCCAGATTCTTGAGACGGGTCAGGTGCCTTATTCCAACGTCCGTGATGCCTTGAGAAGCATTCTTGGCACCCGTGGGAGTTTGCTCGTAGCCGAGAAACAATTCTTTCAAATGATCAAGTTCACCAACGCGTTTTAAGCCTCTATCTGAAACCGCGGTGAAGCGCAGATCAAGCTTTTCCACACTTGGCACATCCAATAACAATGTGACAAGTTCTGTAATTGTTGCATCATCCAACGGACGTTCTGCAGCTTGCACCCAATGGATTTCTTTTCTGCCAGGATCGCCAATCCACCTACCCAGCATGCTCGGCTTACGAGCTGTTCGCGTAAGTACTAAAAAGTCCAACTTGCCAATTGCAACATTTTGCTCCTCAACTCGCGCGTTAGCTCGCCGGTTTTGGTCTGCCTGACGCATCGCTAAGGCGAGCCACCCACAACAAAACCCTAACACCAGCACGATGAACATTAGCGCAAAGAGGCTATAGCTAATCGACCAGCGACGTGAGCTTTGCGCTGTCAAACAAGATTCGGTACCTTCATCCACCACATCGAGGCCCGCCCAGCTGATTGGAGAGGTGACAAACGATACATCAAGAGCAAGGTAAGTCAGTATCCCAACATGACAGATGGAAAGCAACTTTTCGGCGATGAGCAAGAGTGCCCCGAATATAACTTCCTGATGGAATAGGTTTACACCCATCAGCAGTACGAGCAGCAGATTTCCGCAATTGGGAACCTGCCAGCCCCACCGGCTTTCGAGCGTGAGCAGGAAGAAGCCAAAAAGCTTGCACCGACAGATGACTCCGAATGTCATCAAATGGCCCTTGATGTCGCCAAGGCCGCACCGACGAAGGAAACGCTAGAAAGCGACGAAACCCCGGAATTATCAGGCAAGAACGAAGAAAGCCGGCCCAAAAGGCCGGCTTCTGAGTGCTCCCTGTAGGAATCGAACCTACAACCTACTGATTAAGAGTTGGCTCCAGGACAGTATTTCCGAAAAAGATGGGTGATTTTCCCGAGCGAAAACGCCTGTCGATCTCTTTCCCGCTGATCATCCGGTGACAGTTTTAGGTGACACCGCCGTAGCCGCACAAACGGCAGCGAAGGAAAAAATTACCACGACTGTTTAAGGATTCAGAATCAGATGGTCGATCAGTACTCCCATCTAGGCTATTCGTCCCTTCTGGGGCGGGAGCCAGGGAACCATCAAATAATAGCAAATGACGTTAGATTCGCCCTCGAAAGGTCCCGAGTAAGGACAACGAGTCAAAAGGGTGAAACTAGCGTCGAATTAAACGACAAGATGGCCCTGGCTTTTTACCGGTAGTCCAAGAACGTTGTTGAATTTCATGACGTTCTGACCGGTAACTCTTGCTAGCCAAAATCAATGCAGCCTACGCTCGCGTTGCCGTTCTGAACGTCGGTCCCTCAACTCACTTAGAGGTTCCGTGATGCCCTACGATCTCGACATGAAAAAGCGGTCGTTCTACGCGCCTGATGATCTTTGGAAGAAGTTTCGGACAGCGTGCGACAGCAAGAAATGCCAGGTCAACGCAACTCTCTTGGAACTCGTCGCAGCCGTCGCGGATGGACGCATCAAGCTGAAAACTCCGAAGCGACCTGGCCTGCGTTTTAAGTGGGATCTTGCCTTAGAAGCCGAGCCCCATCGGTTCCGCGAAAAGCAAGAAGAACGCAGGGACACCTACGTCTCAGAATCCAGTTCTTAGTTTCGAAAAGGAGTTTCGAATCATGTACCCGGCAATGCAAAAAGTCCTCGTTACTCGTCCGATTTATGAAACGCTCATCGCGATGCGAGACCACTTTGGGCGCGAACCCGACGAACTCATCGAAGCGTTCACTACCGCAGCAATTGGCCTCTCGGTAATTCATCCGCAAGAGCCGCCCAACAGAGGCTGGTGTGGTCATCAACTCATTCACGAGGAAGGAAAGGTCTTAGGTACTCGCCGAATCAGGGTCGCCACGCTCGGTGAGCTTCCTTTCGCTCTCGGCCTTCGCAGTGCAGGGCAGCGAGCCGCCTAGCCCGTCGCGCTTTGTTGGAGAAGGAGGGGTCCAGGGGAACCTTGAGGCTCTATGGTTCCCCTGGTCGCCCGTATGGAAACGCTACCAATTCAATCAAGCCTGCTTAGGGCGAAAGGAGAAAAGCCTGATGTCTGTCGTAAGCACGATCTCATTTCCACGCGTGCCATCGGTTGCCGAGTTCATGCCTCCACCGCGACACGTGACCCAAATCACACCGGATCTCAGCCTAGTCTACCGGCCAGGTGAGGCCGTGCTCTTAAAGATGTCCCTTCGATCACTCGGTGTTGACGGTCTGACCGTGAAGGACGCCAAGCACCTGGTCGCAGAGCTTCAATCGTTCATTTCCAAGGAAACCATCACCAGGCACGCCGCATAAAAAAAGGCCCTCGGAACTCTGTCGGCAAACTGACGTTCCGGGGCCGCATGGCGTCTCCCATTCAGGAAACCTTTTCATGTCCATCAAGGATACCAGGGATTGCTGCGCTTGTGCAGATCAAAAATGCGTTCACGAAAGGGACGCCGTGACGGGTTGTCTCCGTTCTTCAACTGCGAGGGACGGGGAGGAGCGGGTCGGGCGGAGCGAAGCGACGCCCGGCCCCGACGACCCGTCGCCTTATCTTGAATCAAGACAGGAATACTGTCCAAGAGAGACGCGAAATAGTGAACTCCCCCAAACGATCAACCAACGTTTCGAGATTCATTCCTGCAAATGCAAGAGCCGCTTCTGCCCTCAATGCTGCGTAGGCCGTGGGCTCGAGCTGCGTGAGAAACTCATTCCCGTGCTTTCAACATTTACGAATCTTCAAATGTGGACATTCACCGTCGATCCTCAGCTCTTCAACTCTCCGAAAGATGCCTATTGGTATGTCAAGGAACAACGAGCCGTATCGCGAACTATCAACAGACTCAAAGATCTCGGCCACCTTCATTCAGGCCGCTGGTTCTGCGTCGTCGAGTGGCAAAAGAACGGGATGCCTCATTGGCACGTTTTGCTGGATGCCACGCGGATTCCCTTTTCCGTTATGTGCGATATCTGGAACTCGTTCCGGCCTGGCTGGGCAGGGCCCGTTGAAGGTACGCGACCTGGCTTCGGTTCGATTCGATTCTCTGCGACCGATCACAATTTTGTCGGTGCAGAGCACGCCGCTCATTACGCATGCAAATATATGATCAAGCATCCCGATCACGGCTACCCCGATTGGGTGCTCGATTCAACACGCCGAATCAGACGCTACGAAACAAGCCGATGCCTCCTTACACCACCGGCAGAACCCACCGAAGACATCGCCACCGATGAGCCGCCAGAGATTGAATGGTGTACCGAATTCGAGCATCCCGAGGGCTGTGTGTGCATTGAGTGCACGGCCAAGCAAGACGAAAGCGAAGCGGTGCCAAAATCGACGATCCGCCAACGCCTGGCTAAATGCAAACAAGAGGCCGTCATCATCCATGTTGCCGTGGTGACTCGCGACGACGGCCAACTTGAGGAAGTAAGGCGATTCGTGCGGAACGTGGAAACGCCCTTTTGGAAGATCGCCAAGGCCCTCAATCAGAAGATTGAAAAGTCGTTGCCGCTCTATGTCACGAATGAGGAACTCGATCAGCTCGATTGGATCATCGCGAAGTTCGAGCATGAAGAAGACCTGAAGGCAGGCATCTAGGAACCAGGCTGCAATGAGTGCTCCGAAAGTGAAAGTCGTTAAGGTGCAAGGCAAGTACCTGGTGTTGCGTTGGCAAGATCCGCTTACCGGCCAGGTGCGGCAGCGATCCGCCAAGACGAGTGACCAGGCCGAAGCAACCAAGGCTGCGAACAAGTTGGAATCGGATCTCTGGGCCGGTCGAAATGTTGACCGATACAAGATGACCTGGAAGGAGCTGCGTGAGCGATACGAAACGGAGAAGCTTCCCAGCCTGGCGAAGAAATCACAGGAAGGCTACAAGACGTCGATGAACGTTTTCGAGACGCGAATGCGGCCACACAAGCTCATTGACATTACTTCGATTCGCCTGAGCGAATTTCAAACCAGGATGCGACGCGACAAACTCTCGGAACGCACAATTGCGTCCTACCTTCGCCACCTGAAAGCGATTTTTAACTGGGCCGTCTCAATGGGAATCATGGACGAGACCCCACGGATTCAAATGCCCAAGCGGGCCAAAGGCAGCAAGGTTATGAAGGGCCGCCCAATCTCCGATGCCGAATTCCAAGACATGCTGGAAGCGGTAGACGAAGTCGTGAAACCTGAACACGTGGAATCGTGGAAGCACTACCTTGAGGGAATGTGGTGGTCTGGCCTAAGGCTTTCCGAGTCGCTGCTACTTTCGTGGGAATCTCATGGTGCTCTCTCAATTGACCTCACTGGCACCTGGCCGCTGCTACGAATTGACGCTGAATTCGAGAAAGGGAACCAGGATCGAGTTTGTGCCCTAGCCCCTGAGTTTGTCGAGGTTCTTTTGAAAACGCCTAAGCGTCAGCGGAAAGGATTCGTATTTGATCCCCTCGGATATCTTTGTGAACGCCCAAGGGTCGATTGGGTATCAAAGATGATTTCCGAGTTTGGCCGAACTGCCGGAATCGTCGTTAATGTCGATCGCCGAACAGGGAAGAAGAAGTTTGCCAGCATTCACGACTTCAGGCGATCCTTCGGTGAACGGTGGTCGAAAAGGCTTCTACCTCAGCAGTTGCGAGAGTTAATGAGGCATGAATCGATTGAGACGACTCTGAAGTTTTACGTCGGGATAGATGCACAACGCACAGCTGAGCTACTTTGGAACGTTGTTGAGGCAGAGCGATTGTCGATACCGACGGAACAGTCTTGAGTTAAAACGTAGCTGGGACATCGTCAGATACGCATTTAGGGCAAGCATTCTCAGCCGAAAGCCCTTGAGAAACCTGCCATCCTGCAGACCGAGCTTCTGGTACCCAAGCGTGAAATGAAGGCACGATAAATTTCTCTACCGTACCACATCGATGGCATGTGACAGCGACTGTCAAGTTCTTTTCGGGAGATATGCAAGTGACAATAACCTGGTTCGAGTCCATCGCCGTTCTCATGCTATTTGGTGTCAATCCCAGAATATAAAATGGGCTTACTACATCCAAATTGGCGTTGCTGTTTTCAATCGGTTCCACCGTGGTATAATCGGCGGCATGGATAGTAGATGCAAAAGCCGGTGTCAACACCTGTACAAAAAGGAACACGAATTCGTTGAGAACCGGCAGAGAAAGGTCAAGCTTTAACTCGTGAACGGGAACGGTTAATTAAGAAAAAATTTTCCCCAGAGGAAAAAGCGGGCTTTTCCCAGGATGGCACCTCGGTCAAAATCCGAGTAGAAGAGTTGGATGCTATCACGCGGGACGAGGAAAAACGCCGCCTAGCGGGATGGGTCCAAAGAAAAAGCCGCAGAGGGGGAACTCTGCGGCCAGTTGAATTGGCGGATTGAGCTGAATTGCTGCAAACGAATTAGCTCGAATCCATGTAGTGAGTTAGAGAATAACACTAAACTCAGCATTGCTGCATTAAACGGCTTAGCGGCCGGCATGTCAATCTGACTTCGGTGGACTCTCTAAACAAAATTTTGTCCACTTAACCAAGCGATCCCTGGTCTACTACGGTAAATGGCCAGGCTCAATCAGCCAATTCTTTGCGACAAGAAGTCAGATAACACAGGAGGCTTAGGAAACGCTGTTTCCATGCGACAAGGGATTTCGATAGCACAAATCCAAAAAAGAAACCGCAAGCACTACATTGCAGTGTAGTAACTTGCGGCTCTTTATCGTCCGTGGTGGCGAGCCAACCAGCAGACGAGGACCGATTGCGAACAACCGGTAGGGGTATCGTAAGTTCGCGGTCGAGTTCCGAATGGCTCTTCGTAGACCCATTTAGGGAACAGACCACAATGATTGAATTCGTACGGTCTCACTTTCGGCGGCCGCCGTACAGTTATGGCTTTGGCCTAAAAACTGTATTCGTAAACGGCTACTGGCGTCGACGACGCTAGAAAATGAATGAGCAAAACTGCAACCCCGCGACTTAGTTCCCGGGGTTGCCTTTCTTGTATCGGGGTTGTCGGTTGCGATGCAACAGAGAAGTGTTTGATTATTGCAATACAAAATTCAAACACTACATAAACGTTACGCAATTACACAAATGTTACAAGGAATGGAGTTGCCTGAAGTGACAAATTTGATGACAATTCCCTCGTGACACCGATTTTCAGCGCGTAAGAAAACCTCGCAAGTGCTGACACCTACGAGGTTTAAGAAGTGCTCCCTGTTGGAATCGAACCAACAACCTACTGATTAAGAGTCAGTTGCTCTGCCAATTGAGCTAAGGGAGCGTTTGTTTTAGCAAGGAGACCTTCGCGGCCGTCTGGGTTCGCTTGGTCTTCTCAGTTTCGCCTTATTGGCCAGGGGGGCCGTGGGCGAAACGCATACTTTACCGCTTTTCTCGGCTGGGGTGAAGGGGCCGCTTGAAGAAAATCGGGCTCGGGGGTGCCCTGCGGGCGGAAACAGGTGCGAATGGTCGCAATCCTTCGCTAGTCTTTTTCTTCTAACAGCCCTAGCTGCTTCATTTTGCGGTGCAGGTTCGAGCGGTGAACGCCCATGTTTTTGGCGGCCTGGGCCATGTTTCCGCCCGTTCGACCGAGGTGATAGCTGATGAAGTCGGCCTGAAAGCGATCGGTGGCGGCGGCCAGGTCCAGTTGGGCGGAAACCTGCTGCACTTGCGGCCCGGTATTGGTTTCCAGCGGCAGGACCTCGGACGTGATGACTTCCCGATCGCAGAGAAACGCGATTCGCTCCATCGTGTTGCGTAGTTCGCGAATGTTGCCGGGCCAGGGATGCTGGAGCAAGCGGTCCTTGGCATCGGCCGACAGCATCGGGATCTCGCGGTGGGCCTTTCGCGAAAACTGCTCGAGGAACTGATGGGCGAGAATCAAGATATCGTTCCCGCGGTCGCGCAGCGGCGGCAAGTTAATCGAGACGACATCCAACCGATAGAACAGGTCCTGGCGGAACTTCTTCTCTTTGACCAGCTTGGGCAGGTCCTGGTTGGTGGCCGCAATGACGCGGACATCGGTCTCGATATCGGTCTGCCCACCCAACCGCGTGACGACGTGGTTCTCCAGTACCCGCAACAGCTTGGCCTGCCCTGGCAAGCTCATGTCGCCAATCTCGTCCAGGAAAAGTGTCCCGCCGGAGGCCAATTCAAACTTACCGGCCTTCGTTTCGTGCGCCCCGGTGAACGCTCCCTTCTCGTGACCAAACAGTTCGCTTTCCAAAAGCGTATCCGGCAGGGCCGCACAGTTCACGGCGACCAGCGGTTGGCTGCGGCGGTCGCTGTTGTAGTGAATCATGCGGCTGACGACTTCCTTACCGCTACCATTCTCGCCCAGCACCAAGACAGGCAGCTTGGTCGCGGCGATGCGTTCGATGTTCCTGCGTAGCTCCATCATCGCTGGCGACTCGCCGATCAGTTGGATCTCGGCGGCCTGGGCCTGGGCGATGCGATCGCGGCTTTCGACCAGCTCGGCGATCTGCTGCGAACTTTCCAACACGGCTGCCGCGTGGACAGCCACTTCCACGAGACCTTGTTCATCCTTGGTCGTGAAGTTGCCGTCGACTTTGTTGATTAGCTCGAACGCCCCGAACACCTTGCCTTTGCGATCCAACAACGGCACGCACAACAAGCTGCGGGTATGAAACTCGAGCTTCTTATCGATGTCGCGATTAACTTCATGCCCCAGCATGTCATCAACGCGGCGCGGTTCGCCCGTTTGTACGACCGCTCCGACAACCCCTTTGTCATCCGGCACGACCAGCTTGCCATCTTCGACCCCCAGGGCCGGCCGACCGACCAGTTGATGCTTGGGCTTGTCCCACAGAAAGATACTGGCCCGCTCGGCACCGAAGAACTCGGTCGACGACTCGGCCATTTCATTGAGCAGCGAAATGAGATCGTCGGTCTGCTGCCACCGCTGAACCATCGTCAGCATGGCCTTGAGACGTCGCGAGCGGTCGTTCTTGTTCTGGTTTTCAATGAAGCGTTTGACCGCAAAACGCGTTACCTGGGCGATTGCCTGCAGTGACCGAGTCGGCAGGTCCTGTACGCCTTCGATCACCAACAGGCGATGCGGTTCGTTTTCCAGGGCCAGCGAAAAGGCGGCCGGGTCTCCGGGAGAGATGTCAGACTGCATCCACGCTTGGGTCTGGCTGGAAGTCACTTGCCGAATCTTGCCGGCCGAGGCGACCACCTTCCAATCCCCGGTCGTTTGCTGCCGCAGAAGTTGAGCCGCCGAGTTGGGAAACGACTTGGCGAGTGCCTTACAGATCCCATCGAACAGCTGCGTCAAATCCTGGGCCGTATCGAGCTGTCGCCAGAGCTGCGTCAGCATGGTGGCCAGACGCGGGTTCTCCTGAATGGCTTCGCCCAGCAGTTGAAAAGGATCGTGATCGGTAGCGTTCATAAGGTACGACAGCAGCTCGGCGAATAAGAACGGAGTTCAGGCTTCGCCTACGTTATACAAAAAAAGCCGCCAGTCCACGATTGTGGGCCGGCGGCTCCGTCGTCTCCTGGCTAACAAAGGCAGGACCAGGATCAATCAGCAGTCTTCGTGTGTGACTACACTTCGTTAGGTGCGTCTTTGGGGGCGGGCTGCTGGGGGACTGGCATGCGTTCCATCCGCTCGTGCATCTTGCGGATCATTTCATGCATTTGCTTCATCTCTTCCTGGATACGCTTCTCGAAGTCGGCGTTGCCAGGCAACCCTTGTGGTCCCATGTCCTTGATCATCTCTTGAAGTTCGATGAACGGAACATCCTGACCACCGATGATGATGTTGTTGCCGGCAGCACCCTGAGCGAGATAACGCTTCGCAATCGGACGCAGGTCTTCTGGCAACTCGTCGATGTTCTCTTCGGTCACATCCCAGCTCTTGCCTTCGCGTTCGATGTGCAAGTTAGTCGGTCCGTCACCCTTCTTTTCCACGCGGATCATCATGTTCTGAGGCATGTCCTGCTCCAGGGCCTGCAGTCGCACTTGAGGTGGGACGACCTGACCAGGGCCAAAGAAACGCAGACGCTGACTTGGCTTGGCTGGCTGCACGCGAACGCCTGGGACGGCTTGAATTTGCGGTTGCATGGCCGAGATCAAGTTTTCAGGAGCTTCTTCCGGTTGAACGGTCAGCGACTCGATTTCCAAGCCACGCAGAAGACGTACAGTGAGGGCTTTGCCGTCGCTATCGCCCACGATTTTGATCACCTGCATAGGCGAACTAATCGTGACGTCATTTATCTTCAAAACATGATCGCCTGCTTTCAGTCCGGCCTTTTCGGCAGGGCTTTCCGGAGCGACTCCGGCGACCATCGCGCCGCCGTCCTTCAGACGCTCGACGTGCTTCTTCAAAATCTCAGGTGTCGGAGCCAACTGAATGCCAAGCCAATACTTCTTTGCCGCTGGCTCTTCTTGCTTGGCTTCGACCTTGGCTTCCTCTTGAGCCGGTTCATCGGCGGTGGCGACCTGCATCATAGGTACGGCGACGACGCCGGTTGCTAAGATCGCGGCCATGAACCAATTTCTGACCTTCATGCTTTCACTCCTTTTATGTGTGGGGGTTCAAGTGTGTTTGAGTTCGGGTAGTTAATGCGTGCTGGTGCCCGTGGGGCGAATCGTGAATTAGTGATAAGGCATATCTGGCTTTTCGTAGACAATCACATCCTGCACCGGAACCACGACCCGCTCGCCGTTTTCCAGAGAAACAGGAATCAAGCGGTTCTTGGTTTGAAACGGTTGCCCGGAATCCTTCAGCTTCTGCAGTTGCTCGGGGCTCATCCCCCACGAAGCATCCCACGTGGCCTTCGGATCGTATTGCTTGTTGTGGTCGATAGGGATCGGCATGCCGCCGCCTTGATTGCCATCCCATTGATTGACGTAGACGAACTGGGGCTTCTGCACCGTGTGCACGGGTGCATCAGGCGGCCCGATGGGGTCCGGCACGTTTTGGGCATAGCCGCCTGGGCCGGGCGCATCGACCGTGGTGTTCTCCATGCCTGAGATGTACCACCCCAGGCCGAACGCAATCGCTACGGAAGCCGCCATGGCCGCCAGGGTTTCCATACGGCGAAAGGAGGCAGTACCGTGGTGGGTGGACGACTTCTCTGCCGAAGGTGCCGACTCAGTCTGGGGGCATGACGGAGTGGTCTGCATCACCATCGGCAGAGATTGCCCCAGCGCTTGTGACTCAAGGAACGCATGGGCGCATCGTCGCCAACCATTTGGCATTTGATCTAGTTGCGAAAGAACCTCGCGGTATTCTTCGGGCGAAAGTTCTCCATCGACCAGGCGGTCGAACTGACGGTCGTCAATGGGATCGGATGAATCATTCATGGGTTGGTTCACTGTGGTTCAGGTTGCCGTCGAAACAATTTCTCGGGCCACCAATCGCTCTCGTAATCTTTGACGAGCACGATGAAGTCTGGCTTCCACGGCGCTGGTACTTACGCCCAGTCGCTCGCTGATCTCGCGATAGCTCCACTGCTCGGTGTACTTGAGCAGCAGGATTTCAGCATCGCGTCTTGGTAATTCGTTCATCGCCTGACGGACTAACTCGTTGCGTTCTTCGGCCAGCAGCCAATCCAACGGGTTCGCCTCGGCGTTTGTTTTCGGGGGCAGGTTCTGCTCGACCGCATCGTGCAATTTACGAATCCGGCCTTGCTTGCGGCGATACAAGAGAGCCTGGCGAATGGCGATCTTGTAGAGCCACGGTCCCACAGCGTTGGGGTCCCTTATCTGCTGCCAATTTTCCAACGCTGCGGTGACCGTCTCCTGCATCACGTCGTCAACCTCCACCGGATTACGAAGCCGGGCGTAAAGCGCAGTCCTCAGCCATCGCTCATGCTGCTGTAGCAGTTGTGCGGGCTCAGGCTTCACGTTGTCTCCTGGCAACTCGATGGGGTTCATCCTGTATTCAGAGGGTTAGTTACCGCCGGGCTGAAAACCTTGCGGCCGGGACCGATAATTTTCGCAAAAAATCTCAGGTGCTTGTGCAAGCAAACTCAAACTCTTGTTCTACGTACGAAAATGTGGGTTGGTTTGTTTCGTAAATCACGGAGAACGCTAGACTTCCGGAATTTTCGGCTTGATAATGTTTCTCAAAGCACGTCCCTTTTTCTTTTCCCGGTGCGGCCCCTTCGGCCGTCAGTCTACTAGCCCCAACTGCTTGGAGTTCCGATGATGAAACGCTGCTTAGCCCCTGCCGCACTATGCCTTGCGGCGATTGTAATGAGTGCTTCTGGCCTTCTGGCCGCGGAGCCTGCAGCAAAAGGAAGTGACACCCCCATGAATGTGACCGCGAGCGAGTTCGGCCAAATGCCGGATGGAACCGTGATTGCCAAGTACACGGTCGACAACGGTAACGGCGTCGTGATGGAGCTGATCAACTACGGCGCGATCATGACCAGCCTTTCCACGCCTGACAAAAATGGCAAGTCGGCCAACATCAACGTTGGTTTCAACAACCTGGAAAGCTACTTGGGCGGTACGCCCTACTTTGGCGCCACCGTGGGCCGCTACGCCAATCGCATCGCTAAGGGCAAGTTCACCCTCGGCGGCAAGGAATACTCTCTGGCTCTCAACAATGGCCCCAACACGCTACACGGCGGTGAACAGGGTTTCGACAAGGTCGTCTGGGATTCCAAGAAGATCGAAACCGAAGAAGCCGTTGGTGTGCAGTTCGACTACACCAGCAAAGATGGCGAAGAAGGCTACCCCGGTAACCTGAAGGTCACCGTGAAGTACACCCTGACTCCAGACAACAAATTGGTGATGGATTACACAGCCACGACCGACGCCGAAACCGTGCTGAACCTGACCAACCACAACTACTGGAACCTGGCCGGTGCCACCAGTGGCAAGAATTACGATCACGAGTTGAAGCTGGAAGCCGACAAGTACCTGCCGGTCGACGAAACGCTGATTCCTACCGGCGACATGGCGTCGGTCAAAGGAACTCCGATGGACTTCACCTCGTTCAAGGCGATCGGTAAGGACATCCAAAAGACCGGCGGCGATCCGATCGGCTACGACCACTGCTACGTGCTCAACGATCAGACCGACAAGCTGTCCCTGGCCGCGACCGTCAAAGAACCCACCTCGGGTCGCGTGATGGAAGTTTGGACCACCCAGCCCGGCATCCAGTTCTACAGCGGTAACTTCCTCGATGGCAGCGACGGCAACGCTGGGCTGAACCAGCACGAAGCATTCTGTCTGGAAACACAGCACTATCCCGATACGCCGAACCAGCCTAACTTCCCATCGGCTACCTTGAAGCCAGGGGAAACTTTCCACGAGACGACCGTCCATACGTTCTCGGTTGAAAAGTAATTAAGCTAACAAAGCAATCGATCAAGAAAGCGGCCTCGTTGATGGGGCCGCTTTTTTTTTGTGGCCATGCTTTCCAGCAACCCAACCCCCTCACAGCGCCGCATAAAATGTGAAGTCTACTGAGTTTTTTTTCGTTCTGGCTCGTTCCTTACGGCCCGCTTGCTTGTAACATATTGGCAGCCACCCACGCCAACCATCGCCGACAAGCATGAATCAGCCAGAAAACGAAGTTGTTTTAAAGATCGCCGCGGAAGCTCGGCGCCGCCAAGGTGCTGCCCGCGAAGCGTTTCTGGATGATACGTGCGGCACCGATCAGGTCCTTCGCAAGCTGGTCGAAGACAAGATCCGCCCTAAGCCGGCAGGCACGTTGGTACCTGATCAAGCCAATGTCAGCCCGACCGTCGAAGCGCAGCCCACCTCTAAGCATTCGTTGCATCCTCGCCAGGGGCTGACTACGCGTTACCTGCCAGGCACAAGCTTTTTGGTGCGCGTTTGGGCTTCGAGTCTGTATCGCAAGATCGCGATTGTCAGCTTCATCGTGCTGATTATCTTGCTGGGTATCGGCGCGCGTTACATGGTCTGGAACGAACTCAGCAAAGTCCGCGAGCAAGAATTCACCGCGCTGCTGTCGGCCGACGTTCAGGCCCTGACCTCGTGGATCGAAACTCGCAAAGAGCACGTTTCGGTCGTCGCCAAAGATCAAGACGTGCGCGAAGCGATCCTCAGCCTGGTCAATGAAAAGCGAACCCTGCGCGACAAGTACTCGGCCGCGGATGTCCGAGAACAACTCGATTTCTTTCGCGAGCGTTTCCCGAAGTTCACCCGCCTTCGCGGCGAGGCGCAACGCTTTGTTGAAGAGAACGAGCCTATCGAGCTCGATCTAAGCAATGGGCCAACCCCTCGGAATCAGCCGGGCCTGATTGCCGATGAAGGCGTTTACTTCGTCGCCGACGCCGCCGGCACGATCCTCGCTTCCACCGAAGAGGAAGCAATCAATCAGAAGCTGGCAGGCACGCGCCGGACGCAGGTCTTTTCGGATATCTTCCAAAACAAAGCTGGCTTCATTCCGCCGATGCGTCCCGAACACGAAATGACCATTCCCGGTACGCGTCCCGATGTTGCGTTTACTTGGGTCTATCAACCCATCTACGACGACTTCAACGTGCCGACGGCGATCCTTTGCTTCGGTTACTATTCTGTCGGCAACTTTACCAAGTCGCTCATCAGTGCCCGAACCGGCATGACAGGCGAAGCGTACGCATTTGATGCCAACGGCCTGATGCTGACCGAAAGCCGCTTCACGAAAGACCTGTGGCGAATGGGGATCTTGCCGGAAGGAGAACCGACGCGGGCCAATCTCATGCTCCGTCCTCCCTTCGCCATGGAGCACCCCAACCCCGAAAATCATAGCCGCTTCACGCGAATGATCGGCGAAGCCATCGCCGAACACAGCAGTGGGCCGAAGTCAGGCGTGATGATGACGCCCTACCTCAATTACCGAGGACACTACGTCGTCGGCGCGTGGCAGTGGATCGACGAGTACAACTTTGGGGTCGCGTACGAGATTGAATCGCAGGAGTCGTTCCGCCCCTTCACCATCATTTCATATACGCAGTACGCCTTGCTGCTATTGATCGCCGGGTTTGCCGGGCTCGCGTATTACGCCGCATCTTCGCTGGTGCAAATGCGCCGCACTATTGGCGAACACACGGTCGTCGGTGCTTATGAACTCCTCCGCAAAATTGGCGAAGGGGGCATGGGACAGGTTTACCTTGCCCGGCATCAAATGCTCAAGCGTCCCACGGCCGTCAAGCTGATGCGTCCCGAGCAAACCGACGCTTCACTGCTCAAACGGTTCGAACGAGAAGTTCAACTCTCGAGCCGGCTGAAGCATCCCAACACGGTCGAGATCTACGACTACGGCAAGACGCCGGACGACATCTTCTACTACGCGATGGAATACCTGGACGGCATCACGATCGAAGTCCTCGTGCGGCAGTATGGCTGGCAGCCCGTCTCCCGCACGTTGTGGGTGATGCGACAAGTGGCCGCGTCGCTTCGCGAAGCCCACGAGAGCGGCCTCATCCATCGCGACATCAAGCCGCTCAACATCATGCTTTGCCGTGTCGGTGGCGAGTACGACGTCGCTAAGGTTTTGGACTTCGGACTGGTGAAAAATCTTTCGGCCGATCCCGGGGCGACCATCGTCACCAACACGACCGAGATCAGCGGCACGCCAATGTACATTCCGCCAGAACGGGTCAAGCATCCAACGCAGGCCGATCCTCGCGTTGACATCTATGCCCTGGGCGCAACGGCGTTTTTCATGCTGACCGGGCAGACCATCTTCAACGCTGCCAGCGCTGTGGATGTCTTGGTGCAGATCGTGACCAAGTCGATTCCGTCGGTGAAAGAAGCTTCTGACCGGGTTATCCCCGATGCCCTGCAAGACCTCATCTCACGCTGCCTGGCGAAGGACCCGAAAGATCGTCCTCAGACAGCCGAAGAAGTCCTGAAGGAAGTCGAGAAGCTGATGGACGACTTCCCCTGGACCCAACAAGATGCCGAAGACTGGTGGGAGAACAACATCCCTGTCGACGAGCTGATTGAAATGGTCATCCAAGAGCCGGAACAACGACTGCTGCCGTAGCACCGGCCCTTTTCGCACGTTAGCGAACGCTGACGGCGATCTCGTGGATCTTGCGTACCATCGAATGCAGGCCATTCGAGCGAGCTGGCACCAGGTGCTTTTCGAGCTTGAGCGTATCGAATAACCCTCGCAGGTCGAAGTCGAGAATCTCTTGAGGGCTCTTGCCTGAGAGCAACATCACCAGGATGCCGACCAAGCCTTTCACGATATGGGCATCGCTATCGGCCTGGAAGACGATTTTCTTTTCCTGCCCCTCGGCCTCGACAACTTCCGGGACGAGCCAAACCTGGCTCTGGCATCCTTGCACCTTGAATTCGTCGCGCCGCAGCTGGTCTGGTAGATCGGGAAGTTCGCGTCCCAGTTCAATGATCAATTTGAGTCGCTCTTCCTTCGTTTCAGCGAACTCGAAGTCATCGATCAATTCTTCCGCGGTTAAGGTGGGCGGTTCGTTCAACGTGAGTCTCTTCATTTTCAATCGAATAATTCGTCTACTACCACTACTTCTATTCTAGTCGCCGTGCTTCTCGCGAAGACGGGTCGACGTGCGGCAAATCCACTGGTGGCGTTCAAACTGGTCGACCCATTCAGCCAACACGCTGGTGGTCAGGGCATCCATCTCGCCGGCCGCATGTAGCGAGATGCCGGTGCTGCAGGCAGCTCCGCCGAGCTTCTCGACCATTTGACGATACTTGGCCAGGGTCCGATCGCCATACATGCCGGTCACTTGATCATCTTCGTTCAAAAAGACAACAACCGGAACACGATTTCCGCCGCACACCTTGATCGCTTCCTTCAAATCATCCGGGGCATCGTCTCGATCGATGTAGCGAACGTGGATATTGGAGGATGCCTGATCAATTAACTGCAGCATCGGGCACTGATCAACACAATCGCCGCACCAGGCCCCGCTCAAGCAAAGAACGTGCATCTCGCGGGTGAAGCTGGCCAGCAACGTCTTCTGGGCATCACTAAGCGACAGCGTCTGAAGTTTCGCACTCCAGCGTTCTTTCTGATTGTCGTTGGCGTACTTCGCCAGAAAGTCTTCGTAGGAGAGGCCAGAGGAAAAAAGAGTGGGCCAGTCGAGGGACATATTCTTACTTCAATTCAAAAAATGGACGGTTCGGTGAACACGTGTGTCAGTGGCCACAAAATGGCCAAGTTTTCAGTGTTCAGTTTTCAGTCAGACCAAGGTCTTTTCCCACTGAAAACTGAACGCTGAAAACTTCGATCTGCCGGCATCGCCGCTGTAACCACGGCTACCCGCAGAATCGCAACCGGGTCGATGCCTTCGGAGGCAGCAGTTGCGTGCATTTTAGGCAGCAAGTGCTTGGCTGATTAGGGGCGGTCAAAAAAACTACAAGCAGTTTCCTACCCGAAAACCGGGAAATGAGCCGATTTTGGCGCGTTTTCGCGGCGCGCTGAAGAATTGGCACACCGAATGCATCTAAGGTAGAGCGAAAGCGAATCAGAAGGAGATTCGGAACCGGTTACGAAGGATCGTGTAACTCGGAATTCTCGCTTCTGAAAAGCATACGCTTGCCCCGTGCTTCTGTAACAGGGAGTGCTCACAGAAGTGGGACAAGCTTATTGACTTCGCTTTCCAACCGAACAAGACAATCAAGATCATCTCCAAGTGATCTGACCCGAACAGTGTGGAAGCATGATGGGGTGTTGTTCGCGTGCAGTGGGGCTGCCGCGAACGGTAGTCGAGGTTGAGGAGGTTTTGCCTCCTTAACCTCGGCTATTTTTATGCGCTAAAGGATATTCTACGGAACTTTTTCCTGTCACCATCTTAGGCAGTTTTCTCTTTCGCTGCTGATTTGTCACGCAGAAGTTTACTAGAGAAAAGCAACTTGGGAAAAGTTTCGTTGACTTAAACCACTATGTCGTTGATATTTACAGAATGACGGCACGCACTGACAGCTTATTTGGCATAGTGGTTGCAAACAAGCGGGAGCAATGGACAACTAGGTCACCCGCTCATCATGCACTCGCTCTCCGCCTTGTTTAGTGCATGGCTCCACTTTGTAAGAGCATCCCGTTGCGACCTGTCCTTATAACGTCACGTCAGTTTGTTGGAGTATGCATTAATGAAGAAGATTGAAGCCGTCGTCCGCCACCACAAGTTGGACGAAATCAAGGAAGCCCTGGTAACTAAAGGGTTTGGTGGTATGACCGCAACGGAAGTCCAGGGATTTGGACGTCAGAAGGGACAGACGGAGACCTATCGCGGTGCGGAATACTCGATCGATTTCGTTCCTAAAATCAAGATTGAAATCGTCTGCACGGACGAACAGTGCCAGGAAATCGTCGATACCATCATCCAGAAGGCCCAGTCGGGTCAGATCGGTGATGGAAAGATCTTCATCTCCGAACTCACCGACGCTGTTCGCATTCGTACTGCCGAAACTGGATCGTCCGCGATCTAGTCCTCAATCGAAAACAAGTCGAAGCGGCTCAGCGCACAGCCATTCGACCACCAAGTCAATCTCTCTCTCGAAAAGCCGGCCCCCTGGGTCGGCTTTTTTTATTGGAGAAGAGAACGGTGGGTCTTAATAATGATCAGCGGTCGAACGGGTCGAACGGCGACGATGCGAGTAAAGACGCATTCGCCGTGGAGCAGCCGGTTGGCTTTCGTCGATCACGTGCCCCGACAGCAGTCGGTAGAAGAACAGAATGATGAACGCTCCGCCGGTCGCCACGGCAAAGCCCAGCGGACTTAGCGGCGAAACCTTGTAGCCTTCAAAGAACAGGGACAGCATTCCGCAGCCGATCACCGATCCGCCAATCCCCATAGCCAAGGTAGCAATCGGCCCACCAGGATCTCGACCAGGCATAATCGCTTTGGCAAACAGTCCGGTGAGCGTACCGAAACCGACCCACGTCAGGAACAGATTGGCCCACACTTCAAAATGCTCGGATACCTGTAACGCCTCGTCACCCATAACCGCCTACCTTCACCATGCTAGCAACCGGGGAGGAGTTTCCCCGCGAGAAGTCGACCTAAGAATAGGTGTCGTCAGGTGCGGCCCAAAAATTTGCCGATTATGCCGATCGATACGGAAAAGGCAGCATTCGCCCGGCGCCAGGAAGTGGCAATCGCGAGAAATCGACTATAATAAGGACGAAAGTGTGCGGCGGAATGGATCGTCAGACGTCGCACCTTTTGCTCGATCCCGGACAGATCAGCCCCTTATCTTGCGATTGCACGGTTTCCTTCGCGGAGGTGTCACATGCGAACTCTTATCCCTATGTTCGCCTTGTCGCTGTGTGCGGCAGTTGCCATTGGATGCACGAAGTTCCAAGCCCCAGATCTTCCCGACAGCTCAAGTAGCCCCTTGGCCTCGGATGCTCGCTCGAATCAGATTGTTTCGCTGCAACTCGGCCAACAGCCTGGCGCGTTTCAGGTTGAGGACGTCACCGGCCCGGCCGCTGGCGAGTTCCTCTGTTATCGCTGCAAATACAGCGGCAAGCCGACCGTCGTCATCTTTGCCCGGGAAGTGAACGATTCGGTCACCAGCCTGGTTCAGCAGATCGATCGCAAGGTCGCCGAGAACGCCGATAAGAAGCTCTCCGCGTTCATGGTCGTCGTGGGCGATAATACCGAGGAGATCAAACCGACCTTACAGCGAGTTCAGGTCGCCCAGCACATCGAGAACACTCCGCTGACCGTCTTCAACGAAAAGGAAGGCCCCGCCGGCTACGGCCTGAACCCCGACACGCGGATCCAGGTCATGATGTGGAATGACGACGGCCTGAAGGTCAACAAGCCGCTGGGAGCTCACCTTTCCAAGGAAGAGATCTCCGAGATCGTTGGCCAGACCAGCGAGATTCTGAACTAACGAGAATCTCGCGTTCTGAATTGTTTGTTCCGTTTTCGGTCGCCAGGCTCGCGTCGCGTTCCTACAGTAATGCCATGAACGCACCAATCACCCTGCCCGACCCCGATACCATGTACCAGGCCATCGTCGACCGCGATGCCGAGATGGAAGGTCTCTTCCTCTTCGCGGTCAAAACGACCGGCATCTTCTGTCGCCCTGGTTGCAAATCCAAAGCACCCAAGCGTGAGAACGTCGAGTTCTTCGCCACCGCCAGCGAAGCGCTCGCCGCCGGCTATCGTGCGTGCAAGCGCTGCCGCCCGACCGAGCTCTCTGGCAGCGTGCCGGCCTGGCTCACGCAGCTGGTCGATGCCCTGGAAGCCGAGCCGACGCGCCGCTGGACCAATGCCGACCTAACGGAGATGGGCCTGTCGCCGAGCCGTGTTCGCCGTTGGTTTCAAGAACACTACCAGATGACCTTTCATGCGTACCTCCGCATGCGGCAAATTGGCCTGGCTGTCGACATGCTGCAAACCGGCAGTGATGTCACCTCGGTCGCTCTGGAAAGCGGCTACGAGTCGCTCAGTGGCTTTCGCGATAGCCTCCGAAAATGGACCGGCCAGACGCCCACGAGCATCAAGCACGGCGAGCCAATCCTGGTTGATCGCTTCCTGACGCCGCTGGGCCCGATGCTGGCTGCCGGCAATGACGCCGGGCTGTGCCTGTTGGAGTTCGCCGATCGCAAGATGCTGTCGAAGCAGTTCGAGCGGATCAGCAAACGCTTCGCCCAGCCAATCCTGCCAGGCAAGCACCCCGTGCTGACGTCAGCCGCCGAGCAGATCGATCAATACTTCCAAGGCAAGCGAACCGAGTTCACCCTGCCCTTGCGTCTGGATGGTACCTCCTTTCAAGAGATTGTTTGGAAAAAGCTTTCGGAAATCCCTTACGGCCAGACTCGCTCTTACCGCGAACTGGCCGAGCAGGTCAGCAAGCCCAGTGCTTCGCGGGCCATCGGACGCACCAACGGCGACAACCGCCTGGCGATCGTCGTTCCGTGCCATCGCGTCGTTCGCAGCGATGGCCACTTGTGCGGCTACGCTGGCGGTCTCTGGCGAAAGCGTTGGCTTTTGGAGCACGAACAAAAGGCCCGTCAAACGCGGTTGCCTCTTTGATGTGCCCTAGACCCTTCCGCGTTCTTCGCTTCCAATGGAAGGCATGAACGAATCACCTAAACCGAAGTCTGGTCCAAGCGGCCCTGCCAAACGTGGCCTCGTCGGAGATGGCACGCATCTCGGGCTGATGGACTACCTTCGCAAAATCCTCAATGCCCAGGTCTACGACGTCGCTCACGAGTCGGCTCTCGAGCGAGCCAGCAAGCTCTCCGAGCGAATCCAAAACAACGTCTACCTGAAGCGTGAAGACAGCCAGAAGGTGTTCAGTTTCAAGCTGCGTGGAGCCTACAACAAAATGGCTCAGCTCACCCCGCAGCAGTTGGAACGCGGCGTGATCTGTGCCTCGGCCGGCAACCATGCCCAAGGGGTCGCGCTGGCCGCTTCGCACCTCGGCTGCACGGCGACGATCGTTATGCCGAAGACCACTCCCAAGCTCAAAATCGAAGCGGTGAAAGCCCTCGGGGGCAATGTCGTCCTGCACGGCGAAAGCTTCACTGACGCCTATCAGCACGCCGGCGAACTGAGCAAAACCAACGAGATGACCTTCGTGCATCCCTTTGACGATCCCGACGTGATCGCCGGCCAAGGGACCATCGCGATGGAAATTCTGCGGCAGCATCAAAAGCCGATCCATGCCATCTTCGTCGCGATCGGCGGTGGCGGCATGATCTCTGGCGTGGCCGCCTACATCAAAGCGGTTCGCCCAGAGATCAAAGTCATCGGCGTCCAGACGAACGACTCCGACGCGATGGTCCGCAGCGTGAAGCAAGGCAAACGCGTTCAACTACAGGACGTCGGTCTTTTCTCCGATGGCACCGCCGTGAAGCAGGTTGGCGAAGAGACCTTCCGCATCACCAGGGCCCTGGTCGACGACTACGTCGTGGTCGACACCGACGCCGTTTGTGCTGCGATCAAGGATGTGTTTGAAGACACCCGCAGCATTCTGGAACCTGCCGGTGCCCTCAGCGTGGCTGGTCTCAAGCAGTATGCGGCTAAGCACCACTTGTTGGGCGATACGCTCATCGCCGTCACATGCGGGGCAAACATGAACTTCGACCGACTGCGTTTCGTCGCCGAACGTGCCGAAGTGGGTGAAAACCGCGAAGCCCTGTTCGCCGTCACGATTCCCGAACGCAAAGGCAGCTTCAAGCGGCTATGCGAACTGATCGGCCCGCGTGCCGTGACCGAGTTCAACTACCGCATCTCCGACTCGAACGTAGCCCATGTCTTTGTCGGGCTGGCGGTCAACAATCGAGACGAGGCCAAGCGGATCGCCGACGAACTTCGCTCGAGCAGCTTCGACACGCTCGACCTGACCGACGACGAACTTGCCAAGCTGCATGTACGGCACCTGGTGGGTGGGCACAGCAAAATGGCTGCCGACGAGCACCTGTACCGCTTTGTCTTTCCCGAGCGGCCAGGGGCGCTCATGAAGTTCCTTTCCGCCATGCCGAGCGACTGGAATATCAGCTTGTTCCACTACCGCAATCAAGGTGCGGACTACGGACGCATTCTCGTGGGTCTGCAAATCCCCAGTGACGCGACCACCGAGTTTGAAGACTTCATCGAAAGCATCGCCTATCCGTACGTGGAAGAAACCGAGAACCCGGCTTACCGGCTGTTCCTCGCCTAAGGCTTTGCCGGATCGGCGTTGTATTCTCCGAGCCGCTCGGCCTTCGGCAGATGCTCTTCCAGTTCAAACTTGGGCCGCTCGTGGCTGTTGATGTACGCCGCGATGTCGGCTGCTTCCTTTTCGGTGAGCGAAGGGTCGCCCAGCGGCATGCCAACCTTCAGCCATGATGCCAGCTTGGGAATGCGACTCAGGCCGGCACCATCGTTGTACGATTGCGGTCCCCAGACCGGCGGGCCATCGGCGGTGCCCTGGCCTGCTTCACCGTGACAGTCGAGACAGTAGGTCTTGTAGTCCTCTTTGCCCTGCACCGGATCGGCTTTGCTCCAATCGAACTCCAGCGGCGGCACATGCCGCACGCCGAGGGGCTTCTTCTCGTTCATCTGGATCTTGCTGCCGGTCGATAGCCACGTGATGTAAGTCGTGATCGCGACCGAGACCTGGCTGCCGTTGGGTGGACGGATGCCGTTCTGGCTTCGCATGAAACAGTTCAGCACACGGTCTTCAAGCGTGATGACGCGGTTCTCACGTGGCGACCAGGCCGGGTAGGCCGCAGCCGTTTGCAGGAAGCTTCCTGCGTTTGGATCGGTACCTCCTTCCAAGTGACACGACGTGCAGTTCAGCTGGTTGCCGACGAACGGTTTGCTCAGCGGATGATCTTTCGTTTCGTAAACGAGCTTCTCACCCAGCTGCACGACCTCGCCCAGCGGACCTTCCGGATACTCGTCCGGCGGCGTGGGTTCCTCGGCGGCATGCAGCCAGACACTGGTCGCCAACAGCAAGCAGAAGCAGAAAACGATTCGATAGATCGGTAGGCGGAGCGACATGATCTCTTTCTGGCGTGAAGGTGGGAACACTTGGCAGGCATTGCATCCTTGCGATTGCCCCGGGGGCGATCTGTGAAATGGATCACACCCCAGCCCAAAGCCGGCCGATCGGTTTCTTTTCGCATCGACGAGCCCTGCTTCGGTCGATCTTACCTAATCTTGCTGAACCATCCGAAGACCAAGTTCGATTCACTTACAAGTGCTATAAGGGTTGCGAATTTACACATATTGATTGCAGTGATCCATTTCCTTCTTGAATACTAGGGGTTACACAGATAAAAAACCGATATACCTCAATATTTCTCTTATCTTCTCTTCTCTCAGGTTGCGCTATGTTAGCTACTCGTCGCACGGCCTTCACATTGGTGGAGTTGCTGGTTGTGATCGCCATTATTGGCGTTCTGATTGCCCTGCTTTTGCCCGCCGTTCAACAGGCCCGCGAGGCCGCCCGGCGGATGACTTGTACCAACAAGCTGAAGCAGATCGGACTTGCGATCCACAATCACCACGACACCTACGGCCAGTTTCCTTCCGGCGTTCGGTACACGCCTGAGCCCGACTTCACCAGCAGCAGTTGGTGTTCGGCCACCGGCACGACCGGCACACGCGAACCGTGGACGGTGAAGATCCTTCCGTTTTTGGAACAGAACAATCTTTACGACCAGTTCGATCTCGATGGACGGTTCACGGCGACCAGCAATGTGGCTGGCGTGACGGTCAACCATAACCTGTTCCTGCAGAACAACGCGGCGTACCAATGCCCTTCGAGCCCTGCCAGCCGCGACGACTGGAACTCCATCAGTTACTTCGGCGTTCAAGGTGGTGGCCCGGCTGCGGAAGAATCGTGCTCGACCTCGTCGGGACAGCGTGTGTTCTATCGCAATGGCGTGCTGCATTTGAACTCGGATACTGGCTTCCAGGATCTTACCGATGGTTCGACCAACGTTTTCATGGTTGGCGAAACTCGCTACTGCCTGACACCGGCCGGTCGCTCCGATGGCTTCCACAGCGGATGGGCTTCGGCGACGAAGCTCGATTCCTGGGGAACGCCGCTGGTGCTGGCCGCCACGCGCGAGCAGATCAACTCGGACCCACGCGATGGGATGAAGAACGACACGCTCAACGTGATGACCAAGCTGTTTGGCAGTTATCACCCCGGCGGCTGCATGTTCCTGATGGGAGACGCATCGGTCCATTTCATTCCCGAAACGATCGACCTGGCCACGTATCAAACCTTGGGCAAGATCGACGACGGTCTGCCCACCGGCGGCTTGGGAAGTTTGTAATCATGCGTGCGCGACTAACCTGCATAACAATTGCGGCGAGCTTGCTTCTTTGCCAGGCAGTCGGCGGCTGCAACTTCGGCGACTCAACCGTCCACCTGACCGGCAAAGTGACCTACGACGGTAAGCCGGTCCCGCGTGGCACGATCACCTTTTCGCCCGACACCCAGCAAGGCAACTCAGGGCACGGCAGCAAGGCCATCATCAACGACGGCACCTACACGACCCGGGAAAGTTTTGGGCTGGTCGGCGGCCCGCATGTGGTACGGATCGAAGGCTTCGACGGCATCGCGCATGGTGACAACAGCGACGGCAAACTTTTGTTCCGCGCGCACGAAGAAAGCTACGACCTCCCGATGGAGTCCGGCGATTACGACTTCGAGATCTCCACGAGCACGAAGAAATCTCGCTGAGCGCATGGGCCAACGGCGTTCCAATTCATGCGGAACTCTTGTCTGACGATGCTCGTCAAACTTCGCTCAGAAAACCCTCACCCTAGCCCTCTCCCTGCGAGGGAGAGGGGACAGGATTAGCGTGGTGGGCCGCGTTCGTTGGCGTGATTCTCGTTCCTTGCAAGACGGGGTGCCATGCCCAAGTCTGCTTGGGCGTGTGGTGCGCCGCTTACCTGATCAATCCAGTACAGCAGATCGAACTCCACCACCGCGACATGAGGTCGTACCTTGGGCATGTCTTCGCTGGGTAAGTGCTGTTCGTACAAAGGCACTTCGTGCGAAGCGCCCAGCTCACGACGCAGGCACTCAATCTTGGTCTGCTTCGTATGGATCTTCTCTTGCAGTACCAAGTCTTGCAGCTTCAGCCGATAGAAGGACCACGCCAGGTAGCGTTTCTCTTGGTACGTGTACGGCTGTTCGAGGGGAAGATCCTTCCAACGCTTTGGCCGCTTGCGGCGTGTTGGTGAGTCTTCGTCGCGATCTTGTTTCGTCCTCTTCGGACTGGGCAACTGCGGTGGATCTTCCTCGGGGAAGTCGTAGGCCGCGACATGGGGATCGATCGGCACCGTCAGGTAGTCGGCGCAGAAACCAGGATCGTCAGACGCAAGATACTGGGCGTGACGTGCTTCCTGTTTGGCTCGCTCGGCCTGCTGAAACGCTTCCCATGCTGCCTCTTTGAGGGCGTCTTGGCGACGCGCGATGGCTTCCCAGGGGGAAGGTCTCATGCCGGGCGGCTTGGGGTAAGAAGGTTCCGGCATCGGCGAGGGTTCTTCTCGTGGTTCCTCGACCGCAAGATGCATCAACACTTCCCCGCAGCAGGGGCACAGAAGCCGGTTCCCATCGCGCACGGCAACCAGCGGAGCGTGCTCGGTTGAGCCTGCTCCGTGTGTTTCAAGTTGTGCGATGTGGTGATGGGACATGACGTTTGTTGTGTGTTGATGATTGGTTACAAGTTCGCACGCCCAAGAAGCAAGATTGCTTCGTTGGGCGTACGTGCAATCTATCAGCGAAGTGCTTCAGCGAGATAGTGCGCGCGAGAAGTTTTTTGTAGTCGGAACCCTGGTACCCACTTCGCGACCCGCGCTGGCGCGGGCCCTACTTTCTATCCGTGACGATCGGTGAAATCCGTGGTTGGTCCTCTCCTTCTTCCGTCTAGCAGAATCCAAGAAACTCACCCGAGACAGCGGGCGAGAAAAAACTGGATTCGCCCCATGGGAGTTACTACGATGGGCACGTTCCTTCTCTTGCTCATGGCACTTCATTAGGGCGGTTCGATGACTTGGTTGGCGATTGGCGGATTGGTTTGCGTTGGGGTCTTCGTGGTCTTGGTATTATTGGTGATCGCGTTCCTGGTCTGGGCTTCCTACGACGAAAAGGCGACCGAGCAACGCGTGCGTGAGAATGGTCAGCCCGTTCTCGCCGTGCTGGTGATGGCCAACTCCCAATTCCTGAATGATACGAGTATCCCGTCAGCACCGGCGCTGACCCTGATCACCTTCGCGCCACCATCGGTGCCGCTGGCGGAAGATATGAAGGAGGTCGCGAGCGAGCTGTTTGAACTGTACACATCCGAAGAGTCCGAGATCGCCCGGCTGCCCAAGCCGCAGAGAACGATGGGCGAGTTGATCAAGCAGGACAGCTACAAGGAAGGCCGCCGTACTCGCGTGGTTCCCGAGATGTCGCGCGGGCACGTTCTGTACATGACCGACACTTGGCTGCAACGGGATCGCATTCCGGATCATACGGCCTTCACCCGAGTCATCGCCTGCCTGGCCACGGGGAAAGACGAAGGGGAAATCATGGCCCTGCCCCACGAAGAAGATGCCGCCCAGCGCATCTACCAGGCGGTGGACGCCGTGTAACCAGCCAGGCGGACACTGCTGGTCGCGCCAGCAGTGTCACGCGGACGGTCGTTTACCACAGCTTCATGCGCAGCACGGTCAAGATTTCGCTGCGATTGAAATCGAACAGCGCCGGCGTCGCTTGCTCTTCCCGCTTCTCGGGGCTGACCCGCTGCAGCATCGTGACGATCTGGGCCACGGGGTAAACAATCGCGATCTCTTCCAGAGGAATCGCCACCAGGGGAATGGGCTTGCCGAGGAACTCGCGTGTCGGCAGATCGTCTTGCTCATCGGAGTCGTAAGCCCCGACAATCTCAAGCAGGAATTCCCGAAAGTCTTCCGCGGCTGGGCGAGTGCGATGGGATTCTGCTTTGAGGTCCATAAGCTGAGCGTTCAAGACGACCAGCGTTTGATCGAGGTCTTCGTTCACGTTCCCGTTGTAGTGACCAAAACAGGCATAGCCCGTTTTCAAAAGCAACGCGACGGGGGCGTACTCGACCGGTTCCTTCGACGCTCCAATAATTTTTCGCAAGTCTTCGGCGTTCACAGCTGACCTTTCCAAGAGATGGGTGTCGGTTCAAACTAATCCCGAAATATCCACGTCGATTGCTGGCATTTCGTGCAGAGAAGTTGAATTTGCAGTGAAGTGGCGACGGCAGCTTAATTGAAATGGCTGAGCACTTTGGTAAATTCTAGGGGCCTTAATCCACCTTTCCTTACTGGTATGCCAAAATGGACTTGATCGATCGTTTGAAAGAGCTCGCTTCGCGTGCTGAGAAATTGGCCCCCCAACTTAAGACAGAGGAAGCAACTAAGAACGCGTTGGTGATGCCGTTTATCGGAGCATTAGGTTACGACGTTTTTAATCCTCTCGAAGTCGTACCAGAATTTACGGCAGATGTTGGCATCAAGAAGGGTGAAAAAGTCGACTATGCGATCATGCAAGAAGCACAGGTAACGATGCTTTTTGAGTGCAAGATGATCGGCACAGATTTAGCCAAGATCACTCCATCGCAATTGTATCGCTACTTTTCCGTGACAGATGCAAGGTTTGGAATTCTCACGGATGGAGTTCACTATCAGTTTTATTCTGATCTCGATTCTCCCAACAAAATGGATTCCCGACCATTTTTGGACTTTCGAATCACGGATCTCTCAGAAAAGGTCGTTGGCGAGATCAAGAAGTTCGCCAAAGAGATTTTCGATCTCGAAGAAATCCTCTCAACGGCTAATCAACTCAAGTATACGAAGGGAATCAAACGTGTCTTTGCAGAAGAGTGGCAAAACCCTTCTGAAGAATTCGTAAAACATTTCGCTTCTAAAGTTTACGATGGACGCTTAACACAATCTGCAAAGGAACAGTTTACGGGACTAACGAAGCAAGCGTTCCACGAATTCGTACAGGACATGTTCAGCCGCCGCCTTAGTTCCGCCCTGAGTGCTGACAGTTCATCGTCCGTCGGCGAAGTCGAACCTTACGAAGAAATCGCTGAAGAGATAACCGAAGAAAAAGGAATCGTAACGACAGAGGAGGAAATCGAAGGCTACCATGCAGTCAAATCGATATTAAGAGAGGTCGTTTCTCCAAGCCGCGTATTCATGCGGGATACGCTGAGCTACTGCGGAATCCTCTTAGATGACAACAATCGGAAACCGATCTGTCGCCTTTTCTTCAACACAAGCAAGAAGTCGATTGGGCTTTTTGACGCTGAAAAGAACATCTCCAAGGAAAATATTGAGTCGATTGACGACATCTACAAATTCGCAGAGGCTTTGAAAACAACAGCCCTTGGTTACGACCAAGGTTCACCTGGCGTTTCGGAGGAATCAGCCGAAAACAATGGGAACGCTGAAGCTTAGCTCAGCAGTTTGGATTTCCGACTGTTACAAGCTCGTTGGGAGGGCCACCCTTTAACCTGAGAGGCATCCCTGATAACCTGAATCTCTTTCCTTGCCAATTTGGTTTCCTCCGGTGGTCGGGTTCGGGGGATTTTTCCCAACGAGTGCTATGCCTTGGTCTCGGATACGTGGGTGGATGGCGCCGGTTCAGGACTGGCTCGCCCTGCATTTAAAGCGTGGGACGATCCCTGCGCAGCCGTTGACCATCACCTTGGCGGGTATCGTCGGCATTCTGGCCGGTTACAGTTCGATCTTTCTTTCCTTGATGATTCATTGGATTGAAGACTGGACGATTCGCCCTGCCATGCAATTGGCTCACCTGCACTGGGCAGGCTTAATTGCCCTGATCATTTGCCCGGTTGTGGGCTTGGTGATCGTCTCGTGGTATACCCGCAAGTACTATCCGGAAGCGGTCGGTCACGGGGTTCCAGAAGTCGTGAAAGCGATTGCCCGGAAGGATGGTGTCATTCGTCCTCCGGTGGCCATCGTGAAGCTGCTGGCCAGTGGGCTATGTATCGGGACCGGTAGTTCGATCGGGCGTGAAGGTCCCATCGTGCAGATCGGTGCGGCGTTTGGCAGTACGGCCGCCCAGATCTTTCAGCTTTCGGCCCGCAACATCAAAGTGCTGGCAGCGGCTGGCGCGGCCGCCGGTATCTCGGCCACGTTTCATGCTCCGATTGCCGGGGTGATCTTTGCCAGCGAAATCATTCTGGGAAACTTCGCCGTCGAAAGTCTTTCGGCGATCGTGATTGCCTCGGTGCTGGCCAACGTCGTGCAGCAGAACCAAGGGGCTCATGGCTTCGCGCCGGAGTTCCCCCACATCGCCCATAAGTTTGATGGTGCCTATCACGAACTGCCGTCGTATATCTTTCTGGGAATTGTCTGCGGACTGATGGCAGTTGGCTTTACCAAGCTGCTGTATTGGTTTGAAGACGAATCGGAATATTGGATCCCCAAGCACTGGGTCCGCTCGATTGCGTGTGGCTTGCTGCTCGGGGTGGTCGGCACGACGTACTACGTGCTGTACCCGGTGGCGCCAGAGCAGTCGGTGGCGGCTCAGCAAGATATTGAACGTCGCGAACCCATCCCGGTGTTATACGGAACCGGCTACGCGGCTATCAGTCATACGCTGCACTTGGAAAACGCCGACAAGCCTGGCGATGCCGACGAAACGGAAAGCGACTCGCATCAAGAAACCGTCCGGCTTTCGCGCGATCAGATGTGGCAGCACCTGATCTGGCTGTTGCCGCTGGTGCTGGTCAAACCGTTTCTTACCAGTGCTTGCCTGGCCGGTGGTGGTTCTGGCGGTATCTTTGCGCCCAGCTTGTTTATTGGCGCGACCACCGGCGCGGTGATCGGGCTTGCGCTGAACCTGTTTGCGCCCGGTTGGTGCGATCATCCGGGGGCGTATGCGCTGGTTGGTATGGGAGCCGTCGTCGCTGGCACCACCCATGGAACGCTAAGCGCGATCGTCGTGGTGTATGAGCTGACCGACGACTATCGCATTATTCTGCCGATCATGGCAGCCGCTGGGATCGCGAGCTTGATTGCCCGCTGGGTCGATCCGGAAAGTATCTACGAAAAGAAGCTTTCGCGGCGCGGCGAATCGATTGCCCGCAGTCACGATCTGCACCATATCGAGAACATCGCCGTGCGGGATGTGATGGTGCGCAAGTTCCCCACCGTGAAGCACACCGACAACGTGATGCAGATCATCAAGATCGCCCGCGAGAATCCTCACATCGAGAGCATCCCGGTGATGAACGAGGACGGCACGCTGCACGGAATCATTCGTCCCGAAGACTTGCACCGCGTACTGGATACGGATGTTTCTCCGTACCTGGTCAACGCGCACGATATTGCGATGGTCTCGCCGATCGCCGTTTCTCCGGACGAGAATCTTCTGGAAGCCCTCCGCGATTTCGGTACGCGTGACGTCGGAACGCTACCGGTCGAAATCCAAACTGCCGGCAAGCGAGTTTTGATCGGGCTACTGATCCGGGCCGACGTAATGGCTCGCTACCGTGAAGAATTGCTGAAGAACTAAGGCGGTCCTTTTCTTTGCCATATTGCTAGTGGTAATGACAACGCTTGTCTCGAAGGCCGCGCAATCGATACGACCCGCGCGAGTTGCCCCCTGTCTTCCCGCAATGCAGAAGTAGAAGTGACATGTTCCGCATTCGAAACCTACGATTGGGTAGTTCGAGAGGGGGTCTTCCCCCTCACAAGGCCGTTTTCTAAACCACACATTGATTCACGACTCAGATAGGTCGTGGGGGCAGTCGATGATGGACTACGAAAAGATCCGTATCGCAATTGTTGCTGATGAGTCGGAATCCGCCAGGATTCTTCCGCACCTGCATGACTGTGGTGTCTCGGCAGAAAACATCGTCTGCGTCGAGCCAGGCTGTTGGTCCAATCTGATGCACGAGTCGATCGGACTTTGCTTTTGGGGGATCTCTCCGCAAAGTGATGGCGAGCAGAACTTACCAGATCCACTCCGTTCGCCCGCCATCTTGGGGCAATGCCTGAACGTCTATATCGAGGCAGGCCAAGCGACATCGCATTCCCCTTATCTTCTAGGATGGGAAGAGCTGGATAGTCCGCAGGTCGACCTGAAGCTCAAGCACCTGATCGAGGAAGCTCAGGTTCGTGAGAATCTTCGGCAGCACCAACATTGGTACCGCCTGGCGGTTGCCGAAGGGAACGTGGGGCTCTGGTGGTGGGACCGGCAACTCGACTTCGTGTATCTTTCGCAGCACTTCCAGAAGATGCTAGGGATCGAGTCGGATCAGTTGCCACGAAACATCAATCAGTGGCTAAGTCGCGTTCATGCCGACGACCGCTTCAAGCTCACGGATACCATCGCTAAGCAGTACTCCCAGGATGCCGGCCGGTTTGAATTGGAGTGCCGCATTCGTCACGCCCAGGGCCACTTCCGCTGGGTTACCCTCAGTGGACAACTGCAATCCAGTGGCCCCAGTCGCGGAAGAGTGTTGGGCGCCGCCAGTGACATCACCGACAAGAAAGAAACAGAAATCGCCTTGGCGTCGGCGAACCAGCTTGCCAAGTCGGCCGTGCATGCCAAGAACGAATTCCTGACGAACATGAGCCATAATCTGCGCACCCCGATCACGGCGATCCTGGGCCACGCAGATCTGCTGGGCAACGACTGCTCCGAAGAGCAAGAGGCTGGTTCGCTGGAATCGATCAGTCGCAACGGCCATCAACTGATGCAGCTGCTGGACGATATCCTCGAGTTGTCCTGCATCGAATCGGCATTGCCGCTGGCCAATATGAAAAAGACGTCGGTCGACCAGCTGTTGGGAGAAGCCCGGGAAGTTTATCAAGCGAAAGCGCAGGAGCAAGGTCTCGACTTTTACGTTCACGTCGAACCCGACATGCCGTCCGAGTTTGTTACCGATGCCAAGCGTACGCGCCAGATCCTGATGCGTCTGATCGACAACGCGATCAAGTTTACGCCCGAAGGCGAAGTCACGGTCGAAGCCAGCTTTCATCGCTTTCCCAAGCCAACGATTCAGCTGATCGTCCGCGACACCGGCATCGGAATTCCGGACAATCGCCTGAAGACCATCTTCGAGCCTTTCAACCAGGCCGACAATTCAACGTCGCGAAGTTATGCTGGCTCGGGACTGGGGCTGTCGATTTGCAAGCGCCTGGTCGATACCTTACAAGGCTCACTCGATGTGGAAAGCGAGATTGGCAACGGGACTTCCTTCCTGCTTCGCATCCCGGTGGAAGTCACCTCAAACGTGCCTCAAGAACCAACTTCTGCCAGTGGCCCTGGGAAGCGTCCTGAGGAAACCCGACTCGACGGCTATCGAGTGCTGCTGGTCGAAGACGGAATCGACAATCAGTTGGTCCTCAGTGCATTCCTACGCAAAGCCGGAGCTACCGTCACCGTCGCCAACAATGGCCTGGAAGCGGTCGAGTGGATCAGCGCCAACCGCCGCGAGACTCGTGGTACTGGCTGCGACAGCGACCCACGCGTCGACCTGATCCTGATGGACATGCAGATGCCGATTATGGATGGTTACGAGGCAACGCGTATCCTGCGTGACAGTGGCTTCCACAAACCGATTCTCGCCGTTACCGCGCATGCTTTGAAAGGGGATCGTCAACGCTGCCTCGATGCTGGCTGCGACGACTACTTCACCAAGCCGGTCAAGCGCGTTCCGTTTCTCGAATTCGTCAAGGGATACGGGAATCATGCTCAGCATTTGGTGACGATTGGCGAAGGGATCTGAACCGACCGTTGCTTTGGGCAGTGGTGCGTGCGAAGATTGAATCATCCCGATTCCGTATTCGCCTGTTGAGGTCCGCTCGATGCTTCGTACTTTCCTGCCACTGATTTGTTGTGTTTGCTTCGCCCTGCCGCTCGCCGCGGAAGAAAAAGAGGACGCGAAGCCGCAGGAAGCGAAATCGAAGGTCCAGAAGCTGTTCGACGGAAAATCCCTCAAAGGGTGGAAGGTCAACGACAAAGGCTTTTACGAAGACCACGGCAAAGTTTCCGTCAAAGATGGCGAGATCTTGCTCGGCAAAGGGGACCCGGCCACTGGGATCGTGCTGGATGGCAACCCGCCGAAAATGAACTACGAAATTCGCCTGGAGGCCAAGCGGGTCGAGGGTGGAGACTTCTTTTGCGGTATGACCTTCCCGGTTGGTGACGCCCACCAAACGCTGATCATCGGCGGCTGGGGCGGCGGCGTGACCGGCATCACCAGCATCGACGGGATGTCGGCTGTCGAAAACGAAACGACCGGCTACACCGAGTTCGAGAACAACAAGTGGTACAAGATCCGCGTTCGCGTGAAGCCCAAGCACATACAGGTATGGCTCGATGGCGAAGAGATCATCCACTACGACCCCGAAGGTCGTCGGCTCGATATCTGGATCGAGCAAGATACGACCAAGCCACTGGGCATTGGCACTTGGAACACCGGTGCCGCACTGCGAAACCTAGAGCTGGAAACACTTTAGAGCCACTCCAGGGGATTGCATACGTCTCTTTCGCGACTTTTACCTATGCACATCCGTACAGTTCGATATAATGCTTCAGCATGTCGCTCGAGCTATTTCATCCTGTGGTTCAGGCCTGGTTCACCCAGCGGTTTGGCAAGCCCACCGAGGCCCAAAACGCTGGCTGGCCCTCTATTGCCGAAGGCCGGTGCACGCTGATCGCGGCCCCCACCGGTTCCGGTAAAACGCTCGCGGCATTCATGGTCTGTTTAGACCGTCTGTTTCGCCGCTGGCTGGCCGGAAACCTGCTTGATACGACCTACGTCGTGTACGTCTCTCCGCTGAAAGCACTTAGCAACGACATCCATCGCAACCTGGATGTCCCACTGATGGAGATTTGCGACATGGCGGAAAGCATGGGCATGCTTCCGCCCCAGATTCGTACCGCCGTGCGAACTGGCGATACACCGTCGTCGCAGCGGCAAGCCATGACGCGGCGGCCACCCCACATCCTGGTCACCACGCCGGAATCGCTCTACCTGATGTTGACCGCCGAGCGCAGCCGCAAGACCCTGCGGCATGTCGATACGGTCATCGTCGACGAAATCCATGCGCTGGCTCGCGACAAGCGCGGCTCGCACCTGACGCTCACCTTGGAACGGCTCGAAACGCTATGCATCGAGCCCCCGACCCGCATTGGTTTGTCGGCTACGCAAAAGCCCATCGAAGAGATTGCCTGCTTCTTGGTCGGTGCCCAGCGCGTCGACGAGAATAATGTGCCTGACTGTGCGATCGTCGACGGGGGTCACCGTCGCCAGCTCGACCTGGAAGTGAGCGTCCCCCCTTCTCCGCTGGAAGCGGTCTGCTCCAACGAACAGTGGGGCGAAGTGTATGACGAGCTAGTGAAGCTGATCCAGTCGCATCATAGCACGCTCGTTTTTGTGAACACCCGCCGCATGGCCGAACGCGTTGCCCATCGTCTGACCGAAGTACTCGGCGAAGAGGTGATCACCAGCCATCACGGTAGCTTGGCCAAAGAGATCCGCCACTCGGCCGAACAGCGACTGAAAGAAGGCAAGCTCAAAGCGATCGTCGCGACCGCTTCGCTCGAGATGGGGATCGACATCGGCTATATCGACCTGGTCGTGCAGATCGGTTCGGCCCGCAGCATCGCCAACTTTCTGCAGCGTGTCGGGCGCTCAGGCCACTCGCTGCATGGCACGCCCAAAGGGCGCCTCTTTCCACTAACGCGGGACGAACTAATCGAGTGCCTGGCTCTGATGCGAAGCGTCGAGAAAGGGGAGCTCGATCGGATTGAAATCCCGGTCGCCCCGCTCGATATCTTGGCCCAACAGGTTGTGGCCGAAGTTTCTGCCGAAGAACAAGACGAAGCCGAACTGTACGAACGATTCAAACGAGCCTGGCCCTACCGTGAGCTTTCGTTCAAGAAGTACCAGGACGTTCTGGAAATGGTCAACGAAGGGGTCACCCGTTCGATCAAGACTGGCGCCCACATCCATCGCGATCGCATCAACGGCAAACTGCGACCGCGGCGAGGTGCCCGGATCAGCGCGACGACCTCTGGCGGGGCGATCCCCGACATGCCGATCTATCGCGTGGTGACCGATCCCGAAAAGCAAGTCGTCGGCACCGTCGACGAACACTTCGCCGTCGACAGCAAAGCCGGCGACGTCTTCCTGTTGGGGAACACCTCGTGGCGCGTACTGGCCATTCGCGGTAGCGACGTGATTGTGCAGGACGCCCAAGGCCAGCCACCCAGCGTGCCATTTTGGTTTGGCGAGTCACCCGGTCGCACGATCGAGCTTTCCAAAGAAGTCGCCGACCTGCGTGAGGAAATCGCGGACAAGATTGTTGCCGCTGCCGATGACCCAACCCGCGAACGCTTCAAGATTCAGTCGCAAGACGGCGGAATGCTGGAGTCCTCGTTCGATCAGATCGATGTCGAGATCGTGAAGTGGGTTCAAGCCGAGTGCCATGCCACCGCCTGGGCAGCGTTGCAAGCGGTTCGTTACGTCGCTGCTCAGCACGCGGCAATGGGACTGGTGCCAACGCAAACGAAGATCGTCTTTGAGCGATTCTTCGACGAAGCCGGCAGCATGCAGTTGGTCGTTCACGCTCCGCTGGGTACCCGCATCAACCGAGCCTGGGGACTCGCGTTTCGCAAACGCTTCTGTCGCTCGTTCGACTTCGAGCTGCAAGCGAGTGCCGATGACGACGGCCTGGTCCTTTCACTGGGACCGCAGCACAGCTTCCCGCTGGAAGACATGTTCAAGATGCTGAACTCCAACAACGGTCAGGCCTTGCTCGAACAAGCGTTGCTGGCGTTTCCCATGTTCGGTATTCGCTGGCGCTGGAACGCAACTCGTTCGTTGGCAATCTTGCGATTCATGGGCGGCAAGAAGGTCCCGCCTCACATGGTTCGCTTCCGCTCTGACGACCTACTGGCGGCCGCGTTCCCCGATCAAGTCGGGTGCCTGGAAAACCACAACGAGGACATCAAGTACCCGGACCATCCTCTCGTGCAGCAGACCTTGCACGACTGCCTGACCGAAGGGATGGACGTCGAGCGGTGGAAGGACCTCTTGCGGGCCGTGGAAGCGGGGGAAGTCCAGTTCATCGCCCGGCAAACTCGCGAGCCCTCGCCGTTTGCCCACGAACGCATCAACGCGAATCCTTATTCGTTTCTCGACCCGGCGGGGCTCGAAGACCGTCGCACCCGGGCAGTCACCACGCGTCGCACGTTAGCCCCTGGCGAAATGAAAGAACTCGGGCAGCTCTCTCCCGAAGCGATCGCCACCGTCCGCCGCGAGGCATGGCCGACCGCACGCGATCCGGACGAACTGCATGACGTGCTGAGCTCGATGGTCGCTTTGCCGGAGTCGCAAGGCCAGGAGTGGCAGAGCCTTTTTGATCGCCTGGTAAAGCAAGGACGTGCGACTCGCTACGTTCGTGAAGGCCACGAGCCGCTCTGGACCGCGTCCGAAACCCTTTCGATCCTCGAAGCCGCCCTACCAGGCGGAACCGCCGAGCCGAGCGTGAACGTGCCGGAAGGGGTCGGCAAGGAGTTGGAATCGCATCAGGCGTGGGTCGAACTGGTGCGCAGCGCGGCCCCGTGCCTAGGGCCTTTTTCAACGGAAGAGCTGGCCCAGACCTGGGGACTGAAGACCTCCAGCGTGCATGCTGCCTGCGAAGCCGTGGAGGCCGAAGGGATCATCCTGCGAGGTCACTACTCGACCGCAGGCTCTTCCCACGAAGGGGATCTGCAGTGGTGCGACCGGCGGCTATTGGCTCGCATTCATCGCTTGACGGTCAATGGCCTGCGTCAGCAGATTCAACCGGTCGAGCGTGACGTCTTTTTGCGTTTCCTCGTGCGGCATCAGTTGCTGCAGCGGGAAACGAAGTCGTCCGGAGCACGTGGCCTGAACGCGGTTATGAATCTGCTGCAAGGCTTCGAAGCTTCGGCCGGCAGCTGGGAACGCAGTCTCCTGGCGGCTCGCATGGACGATTACGATCCCGATTGGCTGGACGAACAGCTGACTTCCGGCGAACTGGTTTGGGGACGCCTGCGACCACCACAAGGTGACGCCGAAGAAGGTCCCAGCATGGCATCGCTGCGCCGCAGCGTGCCAATGGCGGTCGTGCAGCGCGAGAACCTGGGCTGGCTGATTCCGGACGTGCGGCAATCGGCCGAAGCCCTGGCACGCGGCAACGCGCAGGACGTGCTCGAAGCGTTAACCTCGCGCGGGGCGTTGTTTCATCAAGACCTCAAGATCCTTACCAAGCTGTTGCCAACCCACCTGGACGAAGCACTGCGTGAGCTGGCCGCCCTGGGGCTGATCACGTGCGACAGCTTTAGTGCCGTGCGGAAGATCGTCGACGAGTCCGGCACCAAGAAGGCACGCACCCGGCGCAAGGCCAGCGCCACCTCGCGGGCAGGCCGTTGGTCGCTCTTCCCTGGTATCGTCGAAGAAGTCTCGGCCGAAGATTATCTGCACCGCTGGTGCTTGCAGCTGATCGCGCGTTACGGGGTAATCTTCCGCGACCTGCTGCACCGCGAATCGGCCGCGCCGTCGTGGGCTCAACTCGTTCCGATGCTGCGGCGGATGGAACGTCGCGGAGAGATCCGAGGCGGCCGCTTCGTGAAGAATGCCGGTGGCGAGCAGTATGGCACCGAACAATCCATTTACGCCCTGCGAAAGCTTCGCGATGCCAAGCAGGAAGATCCCTGGGTAGCCGTCAGCGGGACCGATCCGCTGAACCTGGCCGGTGTTCTGACCGAGAATCACAAGGTTCCGGCGATTCACACCAATGCCCTCATCTGGCAGAACGGCCAGGTCGTGGCGACAAAACGGGGAGGCGAGATTGAGTTTTTGCGTCCCGTCGATCCCAACGACCAGCTGGAAATGACCCGTGCTTTGCATGCCGGACGGCGATTACCGCCGCAAACCATCCCGATCGGCTTCCCGCGACGCCGTTCGACGGCCAGTTAGCCCACTTATTGAGGCTGGTTGCATCTCGACGTGCGGCGAACCACAATGGAACGTCCCTCTCCTTGTTTTTTTACCCCCTGACCAACTGCTGGGAGTTCATCATGCAGCGTCCCCTTGCCCACCTCATTCTGGCCGCCCTTATGGCCGTTGCCGCTCCGCTGGCCTTGTATGCCGCGGACGACTCCAAAACCTACACCACTCAGGAAGAAGCTCCTGCGTCTTACCAGCTTCAAGGCGAATACGTCGGCAAAGTAGAAGTCGACGGCGCGGAAGTGAAGTACGGCGTTCAGGTCATCGCCCTGGGCAACGATAAATTTCAAGCGGTCACCTACCCAGGCGGTCTGCCCGGCGAAGGTTACTCCGGTGGTAACTACGACGAACTGCTGAAGGTCGAAGGCACCGCCAGCGGTGGCCAGGTTGAATTCAAAGGCGAAGGCTTCGTCGCCACGCTGCACGACGGCAAGATCGAAGTCCTGGGTGAGGGCGGCGCCGACATCGGCACGCTCGAAAAGGTCGTTCGCAAGAGCCCTACCCTGGGTGCGAAAGCTCCTGAAGGTGCAATCGTTCTGTTCGATGGCTCCAGCGCCGATGCTTGGAACAACGGCAAGATCGTTCAGGAAGATCTGCTACTGGCCGATTGCGAATCGAAAGAGAAGTTCGGCGATCACACGCTGCATCTCGAATTTCGCACGCCATTCAAGCCAGACGCTCGCGGCCAGGCTCGTGGTAACAGCGGTCTGTACATTCAAAGCCGCTACGAAACCCAGGTCCTCGATTCGTTTGGCCTGACCGGTGCCGACAACGAATGTGGTGGTATCTACAAGGTTTCCAAGCCGAAGGTGAACATGTGCTTCCCGCCACTCACCTGGCAAACCTACGACGTCGACTTCACCGCGGCCAAGTACGATGCCGACGGCAAGAAGACCGAAAACGCTCGCGTTACGATCAAGCACAACGGTGTCGTGATCCACGAAGACCTGGAACTGCCAAGCAACACGCCTGGTCGTCACAAGGAAGGTCCTGAAGCGGATGCGATCTACCTGCAAGGTCATGGTAACCCGGTTGTTTATCGCAACATTTGGGTTGTGAAGAAGTAAGCGTTTTCGCACCCTGAAAGTGAAACGAGACATGGGAATTCGTCGGCCCAGCAGAGTCTTCTCTCCCAAGGATCTGCTGGCCGACTTTCCCCTCTCGGTGCGAGACACGGCCGAAACCTTGCGAAAGCTAGTGAAAGAGGCCGTTCCAGACGTTCGAGAAAAAGCCTATCCCGGCTGGCGCATCATTGGTTATCGCCAGTCGTTTTACTTTGCCTTTATCCAACCGAAGACCGACCATGTCCGGCTGGGTTTCCAATGGGGAACACGCTTGCCGGATGAGGAAGGCCTGCTCCAGGGAGAAGACCTTTCGCACATTCGATACGTGCCGTTTGAGTCGTCCTTGGATATCCCCGTCGATTCGATTACCCGCCTTGTTCAGTACGCCAGCTGCCACAAGTAAACTCTCTTTCCTTGCGAGCCAACCTGCCATGAATCGCGCTTCGATTTGCCTGCTTTTCGTTTGCCTGTTTGCCACCTCGGGCTTCGCCCAGGATGCAATCAAGCCAATCGCCCGCCGCTTGCCGGCCAAGAGCGACTACTCGCTTCCTGAGCCGACCAAGAAGAACCTGGAAGCTCGGTTGGCCGAAATCGAGAAGTTTTCCGCACCGGTGAAAGACAACCCGCTGTTCGCCGATGTCGACGTCTATCGCAAGGCCGTCGAGTTCGCCATCAAGCATGGCGAGTTCTACGGCGAAGGAGACATCAAGAAGGCCCAGGCATGCCTGACCATGGCTCGTAATCGTGCCGAAAGCCTGGCCAAGAACAGCACACATTGGAAAGAACAAACGGGCCTGGTCGTTCGCGGTTACACCAGCAGCATCGATGGCAGCTCACAGCCGTATGGCCTGGTGATTCCCAAGGACCTGGATCTTTCCAAGCCTCAGCCCCTGTACATTTGGCTTCATGGTCGCGGCGACAAGGCCACCGACCTGCACTTCATTCACGAACGCTCGACCAAAGTCGGCCAGATCTCTCCCGACGACGCCATCGTCCTGCATCCGTTCGGCCGTCAATGTATCGGCTTCAAGTCGGCCGGCGAGATCGACGTGCTCGATGCGATTGCGGCAGTAAAAGAGCAATACAACATTGACGACGACCGCATCGTGCTGATGGGTTTCTCGATGGGTGGTGCCGGTTGCTGGCACATTGGTGCCCACTATGCCGAGAACTTCGTGGCGATGAGCCCTGGGGCTGGCTTCGCCGAAACGGCCCGCTACCAAAACCTGAAGAAAGAAGACTATCCGCCCCAATACGAGCAAACGCTGTGGAAGGTGTACGACGTCCCGAACTACACAACCAACTTGTTCAATCTGCCGGTCGTGGCTTACAGCGGCGAGAACGATAAGCAAATCCAGGCTGCCCGGGTGATGGAAGAAGCCTTCAAGAAAGAAGGGCAAATGCTGACCCACTTGATCGGCCCCAAGATGGGTCACAAGTACGCCCCGGAAACGCTCACACAAATCCTGGCGATGGTGAAAGCGGCCCGAGATGAAGGTCAAGCTGAATACCCGCAGAACGTCACCATCCAAACGCCCACCTTGCGTTACGGCAAGATGCACTGGGTCGAACTTCTGGAACTGACGCGGCACTGGGAAGATAGCCGAGTCGGTGCGTTGTGGAAGTCGGACGACGAACTCTTCGTTGTCACGCTGAACGTCGCCAAGATGAAGGTCAACCTCGACAAGGCCAAGAAATTCAACCTCGAAATCGACGGCCAGAAGCTTGTCGTGAACGATGGTGCAGAACCGGCCGAGTCGATCATCCTGGTCAAGAATGGCAACGACTGGGAGGTCACCGATCGTGTGGCCTCGACTGACAAGCTGCACAAGATCCCAGGCCTGCAAGGTCCGATTGACGACGCCTTGATGGCACCCTTCCTGGTCGTTCTGCCTTCGGGCAAGTCTGAAAACGCCAAGCTCCAGCGTTGGATCGACTTCGAGTCGAAGCACCTGGCCGACCGTTGGCAGGCACTGTTCCGCGGCAAGCTTCGTACCAAGCTCGATAAAGACGTGACTGACGAAGACATTCAGAAGTACAACCTGATCTGCTGGGGCACGCCGGAGACCAACTCGATCTTGAAAAAGACGATCGGCGAGTTGCCGCTGGGATGGGACAAGAAGGAGATCTCGCTCGGCAAGCACAAGGTCGACTCGGCCAATCATGTTCCGCTGATGATCTACCCGAATCCGTTGAACCAACAGAAGTACTTGGTGATCAACAGTGGTCCGACGTTCCGCGAGAACCACGACCGCACCAACAGCCTGCAAAACCCAAAACTGCCGGACTGGGCGTTTATTGACCTTCGCCAAGACCCTGACGGCGATTCGCCAGGCAAAGTGGTTGCGGCAGACTTCTTTGACGAAGCGTGGCAGCCGTAAGCCCTTCTCAGGCTGATCTTAGCTGCCGGATCACCCGTGCTTTTCGATCTTACGCCTTCGCTGCGAATGCGCGGCGAAGGTGCGGCTCGAATGCTTCCAGCGGTGGTGTCTTCTTCTCCGGATCTTTGGCCGTATCATCCCAGATCCGGAGTTCGACGGTTGCCTGGTAATGCGGGTTGCTCTCGAACTGGGTAGCTTCCTCCGCGTCCATCGGCCCTCCTTGGAGTCTTAGGCTAATCTGTGACGGCTCGCTGAGCGTTTCATAGTATCCTGGCCGAGCCAGACACATGTATCGCTTGGCGTCGACATGCATCTTGACGGGCTCATAGGTTGCGGGGCCAAAGTGCGACTTGAGGAAGTGAAAGCCGACTCGCTCGTGATGGTCGTCGATGCCCTGATCAGGAGCGTCATCTGGCAGTTCGTGCAGTAGATGACCAATATCGTGCAGCAGTGCGGCCGCGATCAATTCGGAGGTGGCGTTGTTTTCCAGCGCCAACGTGGCGGCCTGGAGTGCGTGCTCGAGCTGGGTGACCGCCTCGTGACCGTAACCTGAATCACCGCGGGCACGCAAAAGATCGATAATCTCAGCGACGATATCTTGCGAGTCGCTCTGCTTTAAACGGCCTGGCAGGTTCATGTCCGCTTCCATCCTTTTTCCTAAGATCAGGGTGAGTCTTAGGCATACCCGGGACATGACTGTCAGTCAACATTATCGCACTGCAATAAAGAAGATGGTGATCCGTAGAGAGGGGATCAGTTCAAGAAGTCTTCGCCTTGGTGGACGCGATCGTGTTCGGGACTCTCGACGTCTTCCGGACCTTCGACACAGGGGTCTTCTTCCGTGAACGATGCCCCAATTTCGAAGCAAAGCTCATTCAAGCGGCGGCAGCGGATGACGGTGCATGTCAGACGCTGAGCGGAAGTCCAAAGAGTTACCTGTTCGCCGGGGTAGAGTTCCGTATCGTGGAGAAAACGGATGCCGCTCGAAGAAATATCGATCGAGTAGCCTACTACGTACTGATGATTCCGCGGTACCGAAGGCAACGAAGCGAACGATTCAATTAGCAACTTACCGGGACAGTACAACCGCGTGGCACGACGCATATCGAGTGCTTGCGCAGGCAGCACCCCACGGCGGTTTTCTAAGTCCGCAAATTGATCGGGCAATTGAATCCGGCAGCGAAGCCGGTCCAAGAGCAACTTCATTTTTTGCGAATAGACTGTTTCCAGCATTGATACATTTCCTGATCCAAGCCGTCCGATAGGTGTTGATCCATCATGGACAAAGCTTCGTTCAACGAATAACGAGCGCGGTACGGGCGATTACTGATCAGCGATTCAAACACATTGACCACGCTGCACAGACGTGCCCACGGGTGGATCTCATCGCCGACGGCACTGACCGGGTAGCCCTTGCCGTTGGTACGTTCGTGATGCTGATAGACGACCATCAACTGAGCATACGAAACATCGGTTCGCTTACCCAAACGTCGAAAGCCGAGGGCTGGGTGTTTTTGGGCGACGCGTTGTTCGCGTCGTTGTAGTCGGTCGTTCTTCGTCAGAATGCGTTCGCTTACTGACAACTTGCCGATATCGTGCAGAATACCGGCCGTAGCAACCGCTGTAAGTTCGTCGTTGCCGACCAGTCGCAGGTCGCGTGCCAGGGCGACCATCATGTACGAGACGTTCAGCGAATGTGTGACTGTCAGGTAGTCGTGATGCAAAAGCGAAATCAAGTCGCCGGCCGCCATGTCGTCGCGACACAGCAGTCGAACGGCGAGCGAGGAAATATTGCCTGCGCTACGCATGACTTCGTCGGTGTCGTTCGTCTGAAACGCGGAGGTGAGAAGCCCCTCAACCACCTGATTAAGCTTACCGAAGCGATCTCTGAGCGAGAGAGTTTCGTCGCGAATCAACACATCGAGCTTGCGACGAATAAACCGCTGCATTTCGTCGTGATCGATATCGGTCGCGTAAAGCCAATTGGTTTCGCTTTCGATTAGCCGCTGAAGGTCTTCCGGCTGCATCGGCAGATTTGCCGCGCGATACAGGCGCAGGCGACCGGTTTCCGAGTCTTTGCGGTAAAGATCTACGGCAGGTACCTCGTCGGCAGATAACAATGCCACAGGTATTGGCGTATAGCCGAGGCATTGAGTCGCGATGGTCGAAGTGGATGCCATGGTTCAGGACTAACCTTAAGTGTCGTACCGGGGCAAAAACACGTTGCGCCGGGTGATGCGATACTTCTCAAGATTAGGTCACAACGACAACCGGTCTGACCTCTTGGTATTGATTCCCCATGGGCTTGCGGCAAACCCACCTGCAGACAGGGCTGAACCGTTTTAGTGGTAACGGTCGTATCGATTAAGTGGCCACGCCATGGCCACCTACCTGGTCCAGATGACGATAACGGCAGCCATGCTTGCTGCACATTTGACGCAAGTAAATTGGCTTAACCACCCAGCAGCAGTTGGTTGCCGAGAATCAGCTCGATCGCTACGCGGCAAAGCATGAACAAAACGATGACGAGAATCGCCCAGGTCAGGCATTGATTCATGCGATCAACCCGCGTGAGGCCTAGCGTGTCGATCCACGAAGGAGGCGGATTTCGCTTCAAGATGCCGGGGGTCACTTTCCATAGCGGTTTGATGGCCTGCATCCCTTCGAGCCACCAACTGGGCAGTCGAAGCCAACGAAAAGGACGCACGCTTAACGGCGTCTGGTCATTCTCCAGAGTCCTCTCGACGAAGTGCCCCTGGAACCATTTGAGCATCGCATATGGCCATCCACACGGCTCCTCGCCAATAGGACTGTAAGGCCCCATGTACTCGACCAGCTTTGGGGTACGACGAAAGACCGCGTTCGCCGCGTGCAGCCTATGAATACTCCGCGTCAGGGCAATTCGCTGCAACAGGCAAACGATCATCGCGATGAAGGTGATCGAGAAAATGATTCCGTCGACACCCCCGAGCGCCAAGTAGACCCACGTAGACCGACTGCTCAGGTTGCTCACCAGCGGCTCGTAATAGTTGTCGTAGCGAAACCGCAGGAACTCATCGATTTCGTAGTCGGTGTGGGGAACCTTGAAAAAGTTCTCCGAGATCTCTTCGACTCGCTGCGGGATCGGTCGTTCGATCAGCTGCTGGGGCGACTTGGAATAGCTTCCCAGGAAGTAAGGCACGAACAAGACACAGAAAAAGAGAGTGATGATTCCCAGCTTCTTCCAGGTGTAGTTTTGCAGCAACTTGGTCCAGGGATCTTGTGCCTTGGCGTCGAACTCTCCGCCGCTGACGAACGTTTGATCCAACAGCAGACCCTGCGTTCCACGGAGGTTGCAGTCGCCCAGGTTCGCTTGCCGCAAGATGGCCGCAGTAAAGTCCGCCCCTTCGCAATCGGCACCATGAGCCGTCGCCCCGTGCAGGTTGGCTCGCTCGAAGCAAGTTTGCTTGAGAGTGGCGTTCTGCAGGTTCGCATAGCTGAGGTCGGCCTCGGTGAACGTTGCCCGATCGAGACATGTTCCATCGAAGACCACATCGGCCAAGTTGGCGCGATGAAAACTGGCTCCGGCAACATCCGACTGCATGAAATTAGCACCGGTTAACTTGGCTCGCTCAAACGATGCATCGTGACAACGGGCCTCTTTGACCTTGGCGGAGGAAAGCACTGCCCCATCTAAATTGGCATGGTCGAGCGTGACCGAGCGCATATTGGCATGGTCGAGGTTGGCATCCTGCAGCTGAGTGCTGGTCATATCGGCTTCTGCAAAATCGCAGAAGGAAAGATTCGCTTCCTGAAAGACCGCACCGGCCAGGCGAGCGCCTCGGAAGTCGCTGGCCGCGATCGTCGCGTCCCGCAGCACGGCCCCCTCGAGATGGATACCGCGCAAATCGGCGCTTCGCAGCGTGATGCCCTCAAGGTGAACCACCTTATCCTGTGGCTGTGTCCCTTCCAAAGAGTCCTGCCGCCAGTGGTTCCAGGCCTTGAAGCGGTCGGGATCGGTCTTCGGCTTACGAAGTGCCGTTTCCAGATGAACCAGATGCACCCAATCCCCTGTGAAGCTCGGATGCTTCCCCCTCAGATCGGCCAACGTGGCAGGCGTTAATTTGCCTTCGTTGTAGGCCGTCTTGGACGCGGAAGCGGATTCCGCAACAATTACCGGTGATTGCGACTTATTCATCGGAGCGATGTCTGAGGGCGGTCTTATAGACCCCACTAAGGTGTTAAGATCCTAGGATCCACCAGGATACGGCCATCGCGCAAGATTCGGTAGTCGCACTATGTGAAGATCATGTTACGACTTGTTTGCAACCCACTTTAAAGCGATAAACTGCGACCGTGCCCCCCGTTATTAATATCCAAAACGCGACGAAGCGATTCGGCCACAAGGTGCTTCTCGATAGCGCCAGTGCCGCCATCACCGACGATCACAAAGTAGGCCTGGTCGGGCGTAATGGTGCCGGAAAATCCACCCTTTGCCGAGCCATCCTAGGGGACGAAGAGCTCGAAAAAGGCGAAGTGGTCCTCCATCCTAAGACTCGCCTGGGATATCTCCGCCAGCACGATCCCTTTCATGAAGGGGAAACGGTCGTTGGTTTTTTGATGCGCGACAGCCATCAGCCCGATTGGAAGTGTGGAGAAGTCGCTGCTCGCTTTGAGATCAAAGGGGCCATGCTCGATGCCCCCGTGCACAACTTATCAGGCGGTTGGCAAACGCGTGTCAAGCTGACGGCCCTGCTGCTGCACGACCCCTCCTTCCTGATTTTGGACGAACCGACGAACTTTCTCGACATTCGTACCCAGATGCTGCTTGAGCGATTTTTGAAGAGCTACAAAGGGGGCTACCTGATCGTTTCCCACGACCGGGGCTTTCTGAAGCAAACGTGTAATGAAACGCTGGAGCTTTCGCGCGGCAAGCTGACTCTTTATCCCGGCAGCATCGAGGACTACATCGAATACCGCGACGAACGCAAGCTGCATGACGAGCGGGTTAACGCCGCGACCAAGGCCAAGGCCAAGCAGCTGCAACGCTTCATCGACAAAAACCGGGCCGGTGCCAACACGGCCGCCCAGGCGAAGAACAAGCAGAAACAGCTCAACCGGCTCGAGTACATCGAGATCGAAGAAGACGAAGCGAGTGCCTACATTCGCGTGCCGCAGGTCGACGTGAAGAAAGGGACGGCCGTCCGCTGTGAAGGACTGTCGATTGGCTATCCCGATCGCGTGGTCGCCGATGGAATCACGCTCGATATCGAACACGGTGCCCGAGCCGCGGTCGTGGGTGACAACGGCCAGGGTAAAACGACCTTTCTGCGCACGCTGGTCGGCTCTCTGGAACCCAAAGCAGGCGAAGTGAAATGGGGACACAACACCGACATCGGCATCTACGCTCAGCATGTCTACTCGACGCTGCCAGCCAACGAGACGGTGGAGGAATACCTCCTAGGTGTACGCGATCCGTCGATCAATCATCAACAGGTACTAAGCGTCGCCGGTAGCTTCCTGTTCCGCGGCGACGACGTGCAGAAGAAGGTGAAGGTCCTCAGTGGTGGTGAGCGTGCTCGACTTTGCCTCGCAGGCCTGCTGCTGGGCAAATACAACATCCTGATCCTCGACGAACCAGGCAACCATTTAGACGTGGAAACGGTCGACTCGCTGTGTGAAGCCCTGGACGATTACAACGGCACGGTCATCTTCACCAGCCACGACCGCTACTTCGTTCGCCGCATCGCAACCCAGATCATCGAAGTCAGTGGCGGCAAGGTAACCCACATCCCCAGCGACTACGAGCATTACCTCTATCGCTTGAGCCAGGAAATTGAACAGGAAGATGGCAACGAGGTCGCCGCCACGATCTCCGGTGATGGTCGCGATGCCGACCTGGCCAAGGAAGAACGCAAGCAGCGCAACAAAGAGGCCCGGGCCGCTCGCAAGGAAGTGAACAAGCTGGAAAGCAAGATCGCCAAGCTCGATGACGAACGGAAAGACCTCAACAACCAGCTGATGGCCATCACGGATCCGATCGAAGCCCAAAAAGTGCACGAGAAATTCACCGCTATCGTCGATGAAATCACGGAGCTGGAAGTGAAGTGGCTTGAGTACCAGGAACAGCTGGAAGATATTGAGGACAGCTAAAAAAAGGTAAGCCACCAAGCAGTGCCTGGCGGCTTACCTTCCAGCTTATCGCTCGTTGCCCTACGGAGTCAGGATGTGCTCGCCGCCGGCGAACTGATGATGGCAGGCATTACAACTTTGTACCATCGACTTGTAGTTCGCCGAGGCGTTTTCAAAGTCTTTGGCCTGGGCAGCACGGTAGAACTTGCCGCCAAAATCGCGGACTTCGGTGCTATGCTTGTTCCAGTCCGCGGCATCTTTCTCAGGCTGACGAATCAGGAGCAGGTTGCCTCCTTCGGCCAGAATCAGAGAACCGGCCTTCATCGCTTTCCAGCCCTGGTTGTTCTCAGGCGCCTGGGCCATGACTGGCTTTAATTGCTTGAACGTCGGCTGAAACACATACTCCATAAATTCGTGCATATCGGGTTCGACGGGAGTCGGTGCGTCCGTCGATGCTGGGGGAGCCGCGGCGATTGTCTGAACGCCAGGGGCAAAGGTCAAAGCGGCACAAGTAACAAACACAAAGCAGGAAACGATTGCGAGGGAATAACGCAAGTTCATAAGGAAACTCCTAGAAAAACAAATCATCGCGCGCAGCTGACCGACAGGGCTTAGGTATCAGCCATCACGCTTAGACAGAAACAGGAAGATAAGAGAACGACCCCTCGGTCGTTAATTCCGCAAGACTAAGAACTGGAGGTAAATCTTCGGACCAATGACTGCTTGAGCAGTGGCACCGAGCTTACAACGACCACGATCCAAAGACTCAGCGAAGGTCGAAATCGCCAGATCCGCCGATCCTTCAACGAACTGCAAGTCCATGCCCGCAAAACGGTCGTTACCACGGAGGATCGCACGATCGTGGCTTTGCTGACTACCGTAGAAATGCCAATGCCAACCACGGGGCATTTCGTCGGCTGCTTCCGCCCAATGGAATTGTTCGCGATGCCGATCTAGCTCTGCTTGCTGCATCCCTCGATGGGAATGCCCCCAAGGCAGCGGCACGACACCGGTTGTTGCCAAAATGGTAAAAATCAGAATTCGGACGAGCCAAACCAAGAGACACACGCTCCGCGAACCAGTAACAACTCGTTCTCATCTTAGTTCAAACAGGAAGCCGCTACCAGCTACCTGATCCACCCTGGGCGCGATCATCGGTAGTCGCGAGGAAAGCCAGGGACTGCTATCCTGCAAGCAGGTATGCTCGCCGCAAGCGAAGTGAATCTATCCCAAAGAGAGAACCCCTTGGACCGTCCCTGCCCTATTGCACAAGTCTATAGCGAAGTGACCCGCGCCGCGGTCCTCGGCCTCGTGGTCAACTTACTGCTGGGCGTCGTCAAGCTGACAGCTGGCATCGTTGGAAGCTCGTTTGCACTAATCGCAGATGCGGTAAATTCGATTGGCGATGTCGTCACAACTGTGGTGATCTTGTTTGCGTTGAGAATCGCTCAGCGTCCTGCCGATGAGGAACACCCCTACGGCCACTCGCGCGCAGAAGCAATCGCCGCGACGAACGTGGCCCTGCTGATTATCCTGTCAGCGGTACTGGTCGGCTGGGAAGCGATTCAGCGGATTCACATCCAACACGCAATTCCCGCCACATGGACACTATGGATAGCTGGCATCAACGTTGTGATCAAAGAAGGTCTTTATCAATACAAAGTTCGCGTGGGACGACGCACCAATTCCGCCGCCATCATCGCCAATGCATGGGATCATCGCAGCGATGCGCTTTGTTCGTTTGCCGTATTGGTTGGTTTGGGGGCGATACGATTTGGCGGCGAGGCCTGGATGCCTGCCGATGAAGTTGCGTCACTGATTGTCGCGGCGGCGATCATTTGGTCAGGGATTCAACTCTTTCGATCGGCTGCGAATGAATTGATGGACGTTCAAGCCGATCCCGAATTTCTAAACGCCATTCGCAGTGAAGCCCTGCAAGTGACTGGCGTGGAAGATGTCGAAACTCTCTGGGTCCGCAAATCGGGTCTTGAGTTCTTTGCCGACATTCACATCGAAGTCTCTCCCACGCTCTCGGTAGCCGAAGGGCACCGCATCGGTCACCGCGTCAAAGACCAGTTATTAGAAAAATTCGTGACGCTGCGAGATGTGCTTGTCCATCTCGAACCGAACGAGCCATGTGAGGCCCACGAAGACTCTTCTTAGGAAACATCCGACTAAACTCACCAGTGGATCGGCCCATAGCTGATTACCACGTCCTCCTTGTGATTGTCGAGCGTGACCTGAATCCGGCCCCACTCGTCCGGCATGATTGCCAGTCGTTTCTTTCCCTGCGTTGCCGCGTAACCGGGGCGCATCAGGAAGTTGACCACCACGTCGTTTTGCTCCGGGGCGAGGCCTTCCAACTGAACTCTCATCCCTGATCCAGTGACCTCGATTGGCAGCGGCTGCCGCGGGCTTCCCTGCGGAAAAGCCAGCGGAGCGACATCAGGCAGTTCGTAGATCGTGAAGTGTGCTTCGCGATGCCGCTTGGTTAGATGCGGCTCTAGTGCTTTGAAGATGGGTCGTTGCCGCTGCACTTCTTCCAGCGAAAAAGCGTACTGCTCCGGTTCGGCCTGCACCATCTCGAACGACTCGTGCACGATGATCCACCGGCATCCGTAAGCTTGCAGGGCCTCAAGAGGCCGGGTTTCAATGTGCTGGCGCTGTTGAATCTGTTCAGCAAGCTCGTACGTGAGCCCATCCGAGTAGCTCGAAATTGAATTCTTTCCGTAATACGACGCGAAGTTATTGGTCATCGATTGAGCGTACCGATCACCAACCCGCCGCATCGAGGCGAAGCTGTAGATACGTTCGCTGCCAAGTAGTTCTTCGGTGGTTTGTGTTATCGGAGTATACGGCAGGTCACCTTGAAAGCCAGCAGCATGATGGGCAACGAACAGGACGAGTAGGACCAAATTCAACACGGCCGCCAGCCGAAGAGTTCTCGTCCAATCGACGTAGACGGCTCCATGCACCAACATGAAGAAGGTCGCAAAGAGGACGAACTTGAAAGGATGCTGAAACTTCTCAAACACCGGCGAGTCGGCCATGATGTACCAGATCCCACCTGGCTTCCCCAGCGAACAAAGGATCGCGACGACTCCCATCGCCGCCCAGACGTTCCACTTTCGAAGCATCAATGACACCAACGCGGCCCCGAATAGCAGGCTGCCCGTATAAGCGGGATACCCTTCGCTGCCCCACAGCACGTAATTCCAAAAGCAGCTCTGCATGCTAGCCCAGGAAGTACCGCTTCGATCCACGTCATGCACAAGCTGGTACTGGGCAATCAACAGGGGCGAGGCAATGACAAATGCCAAGATTGCCGCAGCCGCCAAGGCAACCCACTTCTGCATCCAGACTCTGCTGACCGTGACCTTCGCGAGGAAAATCAGCCCGCAGAAGAACATCGTATACACCCACAACTGGGAATTGCCGGCATGAAAGTAAACGCCGCATAGAAAGCCCCACCAGGCAATGCGGCCTGGTGTCGTCGGCCGTTGGAGTAGTGCGATCGTCGCGGCCACAAGCAGCGGCAAGAAGACGAGCACGGGGTACGTGTAGTACCAAGTTCTCCCTTGAAAGATGACATAAGCCCCCAGGACAAACGAGGCTGCCGCACACGCGGCGATCAGGCTCTCGACTTTCATCCGGCAAAGTAGCACGTACGTCACCGCGTAGCCTGCCACGATGTGCAGGATGGCGTAGATCTCCATGAAGTACTGCTCCGACCCACAGAGCCGGGCAATCCAACAGGCGAGGTAGATGCCAGGATAAGTCACGGAATACGTCCCGGTAGCGAACACCGGCATGCCCATCGACTGATGCGGCGTCATCGCGGGAAAGCTGCCCGATTCAACCTGGTGAATCGAGTCGAGGATCACCGGCAGAAACTGTTGGTAGCTGTCATCAATGCCAAAGAAATAGGGAGCAGACCATTCGATGCACAGCAGCAGTCCGAAAAGGACCAACAGCCCTACCAGAAACGCAAGATGCCGACCCACGATCGCAACCAATCGCGACAGGCCAAGACGAAACAACATCCTTGTCGGCGTCGGTGTAATTGCTTCCTGTCCCTTATGGCTGCTAGTGGGTGAAAACCACGGATTGTGTCAGCGCGATACAAGGATCCTATCTTGTCCAATGAAACGACGACAAGTGCGAGTTCACGCGACGTGAAGCATTGGCATTAAAACCTAACCGCGCACCAGCGCAGCTACGGCCTCTCGAACCGGCACTTCTCCATCGGTAAGTTCGATGATCTCGCGGCGGATCTCAGGGCGTGCGATCAGTTCGGCCAGGAACGCAGCGACATTTCCCCTCGCGACTGTGCCGTAAGGGATTGCCAGGCCGGCTTTGACCTTGCCATCCCCTTCTTCGGTCACCAGCGTCGCGGGGCGCAAGATGACCCAGTCGAGATCAGTCGCGGCCAATGCGTTGTCGGCCATCCGCTTGGTACGGATGTAATGCTCAAAGCCTTCCTTGCGTTCGGCATCGCGTCGAGCGTCGGGGAACGCTGACACCAGGTAGACGCGTTTGATACCGTTGGCTTTGGCGGCATCCATCATCTTGATGACGCCGCCTCCGTCAATTGCCGTGGTGCGATCAGGCCCGCTGCCTGCAGCCCCGGCGGAAAAGACGATCACGTCGCAGTCCTTGGTCGCCGCCGTGAGGTCCTCAACCGTCATGTCAATGATATCGCCCAAGTACGCACCGGCTCCCGCGGCCGTAAGCGTCTCGGCTTGTTCCGGCTTGCGATGCAAGCCGGTGACCGCGTGCCCTGTGGCGACAAGCTTGGGTACCAGGCGCGACCCGACACCTCCGGTCGAACCGATGATAAAGACGTGACTCATGGCTTCTCCTTTCCGTTCTCAAGCTTGATGCACGATCCACTGCATCCAATTTGGGTTCCTGCATGAGCTTCCAATGGTAGAGCGCATTGCTTCATGATCATACCCACCGGCTTACGCTCGCATCTTAGGCACGTTGAACTGCGCACAAAAAAACGGCACCTCACACGAGGTGCCGTTTCTCTTTCTTCTTATGAACAGGCTCACGATTAAGCGGCAGGATCTTTACCGTCGATCCAGGGGCCTTCCAGGCTCTGATGGTCAGGATCGTTGATCGTCGAGCCCTTGTCGCCGGCTTTCCAGCCAGGCACGTGCTCAGGCTTACCACGCTCCTTGGAAACCTGCTCCCACTTCTTCGACCACGAACCATCCGCTTCGCTGATGGTCATCGTTTCGTCGTCGAAGCGATAGATCTTCCCTTCGCGGTAGCTACGAGCACCCAGGTTCACCAACACGATCGCGGCAGCACCCAAGTCTGGCGGGTTGTTGCACGACTGCGGCGTGTTGTTTTCGATCGCGGCAATCCAGTTCTCGAAGTGAGCCTTGGTTTGATCCTTCGGCGCCTCCTTCTCGGTCTTGATGACCGTCCGTTCGTACGGCAGTTCCGTCGGACTGATGTGCGTCACCTGCGGACGTTCCGGTACGAATGTGAACTCGGAAGCACTCGGGTTCTCGAACACGATCGAACCATTGTGACCACGGATCAACTGCTGCACTGGCGTTTCGGAAGCGGCCATCGTCGCGGTGACCAGGCCTTGGCAACCTTCGTTGAACTCGGCCACAACCGTTGCCACGTCCGGAACTTGGCGACCGTCGTATTCCAGATACAAACCACCACTACCGGTGATGCGAGCTGGATACCGGAGACCGGTTGCCTTCATCATCTGCGTGGTGCGGTGTACGAACAGGTCAGTGAACATCCCACTACCAAATTCCCAGAAGCGGCGCCACTGAGCAAACACGGCCCGGTCGAATGGTTGGTCTTCGGCCAAACCTTCTTCCACACCGAGGAAGCGTTTCCAGTCGATCGTCTTGGGCGTCATGTCCTTGGACAATTTGTAGTAACGCCACTGACCGATGTCGGAGTTCCGGAAGTATTCGGTCTGATACATCAGCACCTTGCCCAGCAGACCTTCGTCGATCTTCTCGCGGGCGGCATCCCAAACCGGCAGGCTGGTTCCCTGCACACCGACTTGCATCACCTTGCCGGTATCTTTCCAGACACTGACCAGTTCGATGGCGTCTTCGACCTGCTTGACCATCGGCTTTTCGCAGTAGACGTGCATGTCGCCTTTCATTGCCTCGATGGCTTGAATGGCGTGCCAATGGTCTGGCGTACCGATGCTGACGGCGTCCAGGTTTTCCTTGGCATACATCTCGCGGAAGTCGACGTACCGGGCAACCTTGCCGCCGTTTTCTTTTTCGATATAGTCGGCGGCGCGATTGCGATTGTTTTCGTATACATCACAAACGGCAACCAGTTCGATGTTGGCCCCTTCCTTGGCGATCTTGGAAAGGCTTTTCACGTGGGCACCAAAACCGCGTCCACCGACGCCGACAAAACCAATCCGCAGCTTCGAATTGGCATCGGCGGCTTGCGACTTCTGGGCGTGCATTGCAAGGGATGTGGCAGCTACACCGGCCGCCGTGGACTTAAGAAACGTTCGACGCGTAGCATCGGAAGAACTCATGAGCGATGGTCTCCATCTTTGTTAGGCAGGGGTAAAAGTGGATTCTGGCGAGGTAGATCGCATCTTCTATAAAACCAAGCCAGCCGAGCAAACGCAATATCCTATTTGCGCAAGCTTCTCTCGCTTCTCGGCAGAATCGGACGGCGAATGGGACGCAGATCGCAGATCATGATTCGATTAGTTTTCGCCAAGATTCCGAAGAAATAACCGAATACCCACCTGAGCTCAACGATTTATTACCCATTGCAAGGGATAGAATGCGATTGTGCAGCATTCCCCGTCATTGCAGCTCTTTTGTTACGCGGAGGTGGAAACTATGTCTCGTCTAATTGCCTCGATCTTGTTCGTCACACTTGTACTTTGCGTCGCTGCGCCCGCGGTTTGGGCACAAGAGGACGCAGCTCCGGCCAAGCCCGAGGAAGCAGCAGCGGTCGAAGCTGGTACGCCGGATGCTGAAGAAGCAGCGGCAGAAGAAGAGGAAGCCGCAAGCGAAGAAGCTGTCGCCAAGCCAGAAGAAGCGACTGATCCTAGCGGAGAATTGTCGGAACAACTGGAAGGAATCGCCAAGCAAGTTGACGACTCGGAAACGGCGAAAGACACGAGCGCCGGGATCCTGACACCGATTTATATGGTCGCCGAATCGCTCGAGTTCCCCGCGTTTCACTGGCTGGCCTTCGCGCTGATGCTTTCCGGCGTGATTGGTTTTGCCTTGCAGTTGGTGATCGGCAAGCTAGTGGTGTTCGCCCACTTGGGCTTTAGCCTTCGCGAGATCCTCTCCGACGTGCTCAGCTTTGTGATCAGCCTGGTCGGTTTGGTGCTGACCACGCAGGCCGCAGCCCAAAACTCGACCTTCACGCAAAGCCCGTTCGCGGTGTTGTCCGCTAGCTTACTCGGCTTGATCCTGGGGATCATGCTGTACTTCTGGGGTCAGGCACAGGAAGTCGAAGCGGTGAAAGGTCGCAAGGCCGTAGCCGCGGAAGCCAAGGCCCGCGAAAAGAAGTAATCGAGCGCCACATGTGGGTGCCGCTAACAAGCTTGGCGGCACCCTTTTCCTGCAGTGATATTATTCCATGTAAATCACTGCATTTTTCTTATCAGGGGAAAAGGAACCTGATAAAATGCCCGCATTAAGAGGTAGTCCTTACCTCTTGGTCGACCTAATCCCTCTCTTGTCTATTTTTCGAGGCGGAACCATGCTTCGCATCGCGCATGTGCCCGCGAGCTGCGTTCTGTTGTCGCTGCTTGCGTGGACCACGGCTCTTGTAGCGCAAGATACGCCTGTAGATGTGTCGGACGAAACGGCGAAGATGCAGGCGATGGCCACTCGGATCGATGAGCTGGTACAAGCCAGACTCGACCAGGAAAAGGTCCGTGCTGCACCGCTGGCAACCGATGGCGAATTCATTCGCCGTGCCTATCTCGACCTGGTTGGCAGCATCCCCACCGTCGCCCAGACGCGGGCCTACCTGGACAACGACGCCCCAGACAAACGGCAACAGTTGATTGCCCAACTGCTCAAGTCGCCGGCTCACCCAACGCACCTGGCCAACACGTGGCGAGCACTGGTGCTTGAGCCCTCGGACGATCCGCAACGTTTGCAGAACGAACAAGGCCTTCAGCTTTGGCTGCGTGGTAAGTTTAGTGAGAATGTTCGATACGATCGGCTGGTTGAAGAGTTTCTAACGGCAACTCAGGGAAGTGACGGCCCTGGCTACTTTTATGCTTCCCAAGACTTGAAGCCTGAATTGTTGGCCTCGGAAACATCTCGCATCTTCCTGGGTCTGCAACTGGAATGTGCCCAGTGCCATGACCACCCCTTCGATCGCTGGAAGCAACACGACTTCTGGGGCCTGGCGGCCTTCTTTGCTCAGCTGGAACGGCCAGCCAACGACAACATTGTTGGCTTGGGCCGATTCGACATCGTCGATCGTGATATGGGAGAAGTCACCATTCCGGAAACGGACGAGGTCGTTCCGCCAGCGTTTCCTGGCAGCAAAGCAAACTACGCTTCGTTCGGTGGCACGCGGCGTCAGCAGTTAGCTATCTGGATGGTCTCACGCGACAACCCTTTCATGCCACGGCGGGCAGTGAACTGGGCCTGGGCGCACATGATGGGACGCGGCATTGTTCACCCGGCGGATGACATGTCGCCGCAAAACCTTCCCAGCCATCCCGAGCTTCTGGATGAACTGACGCGTTACTTTATTCAAAGCGGATTCGACCTGCGACTCTTACTGCAAACGATCGCCCTGACTGACACCTATGCCCGCAGCAGCGAAGCCGTATCGGACTCGGAAGCGCCGCCAGAACTTTTTGCTCGCATGGCTGTTAAATCGCTCACCCCAGAACAGCTTTACGATGCCTTCTTAAAGGTCGGACTGCTGAAGAGTAACGTCACCATGATGCAGCAGGACGGTCAACGCAATCAATTCGTGGCACGGCTGCGAACGGCGAGCAAGGACCGTACGTTCTTCGATACCGGCATGCCGCAGGCACTGGCCGTGATGAATGGCCCGCCTGTTTCCACCGCGACTTCGCCTGAGACGAGTGGCCTGCTCAAGGCCTTGTCTGCTCCGTTCCTCTCGGACGAACAGCGATTGAACGTGCTGTTTCTGGCAGCCTACAGCCGCCCACCCAATGCCGAAGAGTTGATGCGGTACCAAGCGTTCCTGCAACAAGCAGAACCAGAGCAGCAGTCGGCAGCCCTGGGAGACGTGCTGTGGGTGTTGGCCAATAGCGCTGAATTCATGTTGAACCATTAAGGGATATCCGATGAACGCCTTGCCTCATTCGCGACGTCGATTCCTACAAACGACCGCAGGCCTGTTGGGCGCTGCCAGTTGTTCTTGGCTTCCCCAACTGGCCACCGCGGCCGGATCGGACCCGAACCGCAAGCGAAGCTGCATCTTGTTGTGGATGGCTGGCGGTCCGACGCAAACCGATACGTTTGATATGAAGCCAGGGCATGCCAACGGTGGCGAGTTCAAGGAAACGGAAACCAACGTGCCGGGCCTGCGCTTCAGCGAACACTTTGCCGGACTGGCCAAGCAGGCCGACAAGCTTGCCATTTTGCGAGGGATGAGTACCCGCGAAGGGGACCATCTGCGAGGCACTTACCTGATGCACACCGGGCAGCGACCTGGTGGCCCGCTCAATTACCCATCGATCGGTGCATCGCTTTCCAAAGCAATGCAGGACAATCAGTCGACGCTTCCCAATTATGTCGCCGTCAACCCTAGTGGCCTGCTTAGCGGCAGCGCGCTGAGTCCTGGTTTCTTAGGGCCACGTTATGCGGCGGCCACCGTGGGCACGCGAGGCGCGCCGGCTGCAGAAGGCTCGGATGAGATGGCTGACCTGGGTGTCGACTTCCTTTCGCTTCCGCCTGGCATCGACACGAAGCGGCAGGAGGCGCGGCTGGCATTGTGGAAAGACCAACAGAACCAATTCCTGGCCCGGCATCCTTCTGGGGCAGCCGAAGCGCAAGCCACGATCTTTCAATCGGCGGTTAAAATGATGCACCCCGATGCGGCCTCGGCGTTTGATCTTTCGCAGGAGTCAACCGAAGTCCGTGAATCGTACGGCAAGGGCACCTTTGGCCAAGGCTGCCTGATTGCTCGGCGTCTGGTCGAACGTGACGTTCCGTTTGTAGAAGTGACCCTAGGCGGAAATGGCCTGGGCTGGGATACCCACCAAGGCAACTTCCCCACCGTCGAACGGCTCTCGAAAGAACTCGACCAAGGCTGGAGTACTCTCCTGCGCGAATTGGCTGAGCGTGATCTGCTGGAAACGACCACCATCTGCTGGATGGGCGAGTTTGGCAGGACCCCTAACATCAACGGCACCGCTGGTCGCGATCATTTCCCCGACGCCTGGACTTGCGTTCTATCGGGCGGGGGAATCGCTGGCGGGCAGGCCTACGGTAAGACTGACGAAGCCGGCCGTGAAGTGACCGAAGGGAAGACCGAAGTTCAAGACCTGCTGGCGACACTATGCCGGGCCGTGGGTGTCGACCCGGCGACCGAGCACTATTCGCCTCAGGCCCGTCCTATCAAGATTTCGGAAGGGACTTCCATCGATCAGGTTTTGGCGTAACATGCGAGCGATTCTTTCCACCTTCGTTTGGCTCTCCCTGGCAGTCGTCATTGGCGGATGCAACCAGCGCGTCGCCAAAGCACCTCCAGCCAAGCCTGCCCCGCCTGTGGCCGTAACTCCGACGGTTGATCCAATCGATTTGATTTCCCTGGAAGAGATGGCCGTTCCGGAGGCAGGCCTGCCGTTCGAGCTGGAACCGTACGTCAAGCCGCAGCGTCTACTTGTCTTCACGTCGCAGGGGCCGATCCGCGTGGATGTGCTACTTTGGATCGACGACAAGCCGTACGATCACGCCCTGGAAGAACTGGTTGATCATGTGCTTGCCTTGGCCGATGCTAACCAGGATGGCAAAGCGACCTGGGATGAATTGGCCAACCAACCGGAACTTCGCAGTGGTCAGTTTGGCAACCTTTCGTTCGAGGATCCGCGGCAACGAAAACAAAACATCGATCGATACGACACGAACCGCAACGGCTGGGTCGATCGTGCCGAAGTGCCCCGCATGGTTAGTCGCAGCAGCGCACGAACTGAGGCATTCTCCGTTCGCCGAACGTCGTACGCTGTGGATCGCAGTCGAACCGATTCCCCCATGCGGCAACTGCTCGACGAGAATGGTAACGGGGTGATCGACAGTGACGAAATTACCTCGGCTGCCAATCGACTTCGCTTGCGTGATCTGGACGACGACGAGCTTGTCACCCCAATGGAATTGATCACAGCTTCCGGTGACTCGATGGACGATATGTCGCGACGAGGTGATCGACGCCGCTTCTTTGGCGGGCAAGGCATGTTCACCCTGGACGAAAATACCCCATGGAATGATCTACGTTATGCCATGCAGGAGAACTACGAACGCGGCGGGCAGCTTCAGCTTAACAAGTTTCCCCAAGACAACCTGTTGCATACGATCGATGCCGACGCCGATGGTGTGCTGAGCAGCGAGGAACTTCCCAAGCTGGCCAGCCTGCCTGCCGAGTACGAACTGACCATTCGCTTTGGTGGCGACGAGGATAAGCGGCGGATGGTCATGCTTCCTGCCAAAAAGTCTTCTGCCGAGCCGATTACCAGGTCCAACGAGGTAGCCGTTAATCTGGGTTCCGACTGGCTGGTCTTTCGTGTGCGGGACAATGTCGGCTCCTCGGGTGCCACGCTACAAGCCGAGAACCTGTTACAAGTTTATGACGGTAACCAGGATGGCTATCTCGAGGACGATGAATTGCCAGAGGAAGGCACCAACATCAACTTTGCCATGGCCGATAAAGACAAAGACGAGAAGCTGTACGTCGAGGAAATCGAAGCGGCACTGCTGCAGCGGAACTGGATTCAGCGTTGCCATATTTGCCTGCAGGGCATCGACGGAGATGACCCCCTGTTTCGTGCGATCGACCCAAATCGAGACACTCGGCTTTCAGCTCGGGAACTCAAGCAACTCGAGTCCGAGCTAGGCGGGATGGACGTCGACCAGTCGCACGCCATCGAATTTGACGAGATCCCGGCGCTCTTGGTGTTCGAGTTCTTCCGAGGAGACCAAGACGATAACCTGCAAGCGCCTCAGCTTTACAATCAGCCGCAAGACTCGACAGCCACCAATAGCCTGACCCCGGCATGGTTCCAAGGCATGGACTACAACGGCGATGGCGATATCAGTCTGCGTGAATTCCTCGGTACCCCAGCGCAGTTCTCGACATTAGATACCGACCAAGATGGCTTCATCACCGACGCCGAGGTCCTCTCGAGCCCGGACCTATTCTAGGGCCCACCTGTGGTGGTTGGCAGTGCCGAATCCGGCCTCCATCCTCCCCCCGAAAGCACCGCAGGCATTGCCTGAAATATTAACGTTTTGTAAATATGACCACTCAAAAGACGTAAGGGCTTTCTTTAGCTGAGGTTATGCCAGAAGATTAACTTTCGCTGGAATTGCCCTAAATCCCCGAGAAAACCACCGATTCCTTTCTGAATTGGCCATACCGCGGAGAGCTTTTCCGAGTGTTAGCGCATTGTTAATGCGAATTTCTCCCCCATGCGAAATCGTGGTGCCATTGGATCACCTCCGATTTTGTTTGCCCTGCTTCTTGAAGGATTTGACCTGATGTCCCGTTGCCACCTATTCGTGCTTACTTCGCTCCTGGCGTGTCTCTGCCCTGGTGTGTTGATGGCTCAGTTGCAAGTCGACCCAAAACTGCCGGAATATAAGCGAGTTTCGGGTGTCTCGGGTACGATCAAAAGCATCGGCTCCGACACGATGAACAACATGATGACCCTGTGGGCCGAGGGCTTCCAGGAGATCTATCCGAACGTTCAAATCGAGATCGAAGGCAAAGGCTCCTCGACTGCTCCTCCAGCCCTGATCCAAGGCACGGCAACCTTTGGTCCCATGAGCCGTCCGATGAAGGCCAACGAAATCGACGACTTTGAAAAGCGATACGGATACAAGCCAACTGAACTGGGCACCAGCATCGACATGTTGGCCGTCTACGTGAATAAGGACAATCCAATCGCAGGCCTGTCGCTACCTCAGGTCGATGCGATCTTCTCGACCAATCGCAAAGGCGGTGCCGACAAGGACATTACACGTTGGGGAGAACTTGGCCTGCAGGGTGCATTCGCCCAGTCGCCAATCAGCCTGTATGGTCGCAACTCGGCTTCCGGCACCTATGCGTTCTTCAAGGAAAACGCCCTGTTTGGCGGCGACTACAAGCCGTCGGTCAAAGAACAGCCTGGTAGTTCTTCGGTCGTGCAAGGCGTCGCAACCGATAAGTTCGGCATCGGCTACAGCGGTATTGGTTACAAGACGTCGGACGTTCGTGCTCTGCCACTTTCGGTCGAAGGCACCGACTTCGTGGAAGCGACTGCCGAAAACGCCGACGACTATCCACTGTCGCGTTTCCTGTTTATCAGCGTGAACCATCGCCCCGGCAGTGAGCTCGATCCACTGCGTCGTGAGTTTTTGAAATACATCTATAGCCAACAAGGACAGAAGGCCGTCGTGAAGGACGGCTATCTGCCCATCCCCGCTGTGATTGCGGAAGTCCAGCTGGAAAAGGTCGGCATCAAGAACTGATCCTTCACCTTGCTACCGCAAGAGCTCCGCAGCTTGATGTCGCCAAGTCGACTTGAGAGTCGCGGAGCTTTTTCCGACTTCCCTCCACATTCCCTGTTTCGCCCTTGATGGTTAAACCAAGGTTTCTCGCTTTTCCATGAGTGGCACCCAGCCAAGATTCACCGGAAGAAAACGCAGGCTCAAGACTCACTGGAGCGTGCGTTGGTCGGACCTTATGTGCGAAGGCGTCATCACGGTCGGTGGAATTGGTACGATCGTCGCCGTCTGCCTGGTGGCGCTCGTTCTGGTGATGGAGGTCATTCCTCTGTTTCGCGGCGCTTCGATCAAGCCGCTGGACATTCAAGAAGCCCCTTGGAGTTCTGGCGAGGTCGTTCACTTTGAATTGAACGAATACCAGACGATGGGCTGGCTGCTGACCAAGGACGGAAAGCTTAAGGTCGTCCGTCTGATTCCACCGGCCCCGAAAGACGCCGAAGCGGAATCGATGAGTTCATCGGCATTTGAGGTGGTTACCGAGACCCAATTGGTCGACGATGGCGAGATCACGGCAATCTCGACATCGACCGGGCAAACCGACTTCGTCATAGGCCTGAACGACGGAACGGCTCGCGTGGGTAACGTGGAATTCAAAACCACGTTTGTCGACCCGGTCGAAATCAAAAATTGGTTTGTCGACCAGACCGGCGACACCAGCGGCAAACAGTTGTCGCATCCCGGAGATACTGCCATTTACAAAGACGGGGTCGTCCAGATGACACCCCAGGGGCAGTATCGCGCTCAGAATGTCGATTGGACGCTTGGCGATCCCATTACCGTGGGTGAATCGGCAATCGTTCTGCTGGACCATCTGCCTCAAGCCAGCGCAAGATCGAGCCTGGGTGGAACGTCGACCACGTTTGCAGCCCTGACTGACGATGACCAGTTAAAGCTAGTCGTTGTCAGCGAAAAGAAGAGTCTCCTTACCGGCAAAGTCAAATTAGATACCAAGCTCTATGATCTCCCTGCGGTAGCGAAAGACGGCCGTGTTCCCAAGTTCGTTCTTATCGATGATCTTGGAAACAACGTTCTGGCCGTCGAAGAACTGGGACAACTGAGCCGATATGACATTCGCGACAAGAATAACATCAGTATTGCCGAAACGGTCAACCTGACGCCTGATTCCGAAGCGTCGATCACTTCGTGCGACTGGATTTTGGGCCGTGAAACCTTGTTCGTCGGAGACAGCGATGGCAACTGTTCTGGCTGGTTTCAAATTCGCTTGTCGGATCGCACCGATGAGAAGTTCGCCAATCGCCAGAGTTCCGATGGCTTCGCGCTGGTACGTGCTCATGCGTTTCCCCAAGGCCCCGGCCCGGTCAGTTCGTTTGGTGCTTCGTCCCGCAGTCGCATGTTCATTGTTGGTTATGCGACCGGGCAATGCTCGCTGTTTCATATGACCACGGAAAAGTACGTGGCCGATTTAATGATGCCTGAGGGTGGCCTCGTGAAACTGGCCAGGATCGCTCCTCGAGACGACGGGCTGTTTATCGAGGCCGATGGCAAGATCGCTCACTATGCTCTGTCCCCCGGCTTTCCGGACATTACACTGGCCTCTCTCTTTTTGCCGGTTTGGTACGAAGGCTACGCCGAACCACTGAACATGTGGCAAAGCTCTTCCTCCAAGACAGAAGACGAACTCAAGTTCTCGCTTTATCCGCTCATCTCAGGCACCTTCAAGGCAACGTTTTACTCGATGCTGTTCGGCGCGCCGCTGGCACTTCTGGCGGCCGTGTACACCAGCGAGTTCAGCACGCGGCGTACCCGCATGATGGTAAAGCCCACCGTCGAAATGATGGCCAGTCTGCCGAGCGTGGTGCTTGGTTTTCTGGCGGCATTGGTGTTTGCCCCAGTGGTCGAGGAAGTGGTTCCGGCCTGCCTGGCGGCGATGTTCACGATACCCTTTACCATCTTGCTAGGAGCGTTTATCTGGCAAGTCATGCCACAAGCATTTACGCTTCGCCTTCAGCCTTATCGACTTTGGTTTCTCGCACCAGTGCTCGTTCTGGGCATCTATCTCGCTTACCGAATGGGGCCATCGATCGAGCAGTGGCTCTTCCTGGGCAACATCAAGTTTTGGCTCGTCCATCCCGAACAAGGCTCCGGGGTCGGTGGCTGGCTGTTGATCCTGATCCCCTTCTGCACGTTGGTTATGCTTGCCCTGGATGTTTATGCCCTGAATTCGTTTTGGCGAGGCACCGTCGCCAGGGCACCCAGGTTTACCTTCGCGCTATTGAGCTTGGTGAAGTTTTTGCTGCTATCGATCGCGACCTTTTCGTTGGCCTATGCCCTGGGAAGCCTCTTAGACCTGGCTGGCTGGGATCCGCGCGGAACCTACATCGGCGAATTCGATCAACGTAACTCCTTGATCGTCGGCTTTGTGATGGGCTTCGCGGTCATTCCCATTATTTACACCCTGTCGGACGACGCCCTTTCCACCGTGCCGTCTCACCTACGATCGGCGTCCTTAGGATGTGGTGCTACGCATTGGCAAACGGCCATGCGGGTAGTCATTCCGACAGCGATGAGCGGACTGTTCTCGGCACTGATGATTGGCCTGGGACGCGTCGCCGGAGAGACGATGATCGTACTCATGGCCGGGGGCAACACACCGATTGAAGACTGGAACATCTTCAACGGCTTCCGAACCCTCAGCACGAACATCGCCATTGAACTGCCTGAAGCTGTTCAGGGAAGCTCGCACTATCGTGTGCTGTTCCTGTCGGCGCTAGTCCTCTTCCTGCTGACCTTTCTGATTAACACGGTCGCCGAGGTCGTCCGACTTTACTTCCGGAGGAGGGCCTACCAGCTATGAGCCAACCTCAGGAAAACGCAAATAGCCACGTCAAGAAGTACGAGCGGAAGGTACGCCCTGGGCTCACGATCCTCTCGCAAGGAGAGCCGATGATCTGGCTCTCTGGCGGAGCTTTGACCCTGGCTCTGTTGATGATTTTCGGTCTCTTGGGGCTAATCATCTATCAAGGCATGGCCAGCTTTTGGCCCGGCCGGCTTTACCAGGTGACGCTCAAAGATGGCTCGGTCCTGATGGGGGAACTGACCGCCGAGGAAGACTACACGCTCAGTAGTGCATCGGCGGATCAAACGGAAAACGATCCTTCCACACCCCAGTCATCCCACCGCTGGCAGTATCGCACCGATAATTTCGAGTTCAAAGCACCCCAAAGCGGTACCTATCAGTGGGTTACCCAAGAGGAACTTGCCAATACGCCTCCCACGATGCCCGAGTGGGCCATGCTGTTTGAGCGGACGAAACTAGGACGCTTCATCGGAACGCCGCAGAGATTCGTGACTTCGAAGGCTCGTCCCATCTCTTCCGATGAAGATGACCTGAGCGATATCCACGCTTTCTTCGCCAACAACCAATCAAGCTTGTCAGGGCCAGATGCCCAAGATGAGGATGCTCAAGCGGCATGGGCTGCCACACTCGAGTCGCTTCAGCAAGAGATCGAATCGATTCAAAAGAAGCTTGATGACCTGGAAGCCGAGAACACCGACAGCTTTATCACCCAGAATCGTAATGGCCAACAAGACCTGGTCGGGGTAACTGAAAACGGCGAAGTCATTCCGCTTTCCGATGTCGAATACGGACAGAACCTTGTCGCTATTCGAGAAGTTCTGGAAGGGCCCGAGGCAACCTACAACGCCTATCGGCAACATCATGACTCGGCCCGAGAAAGTGTTCACGCGATCGATCGCATCGCCGAGTACGAAGTCGGTGAAAGCAGCCGGCGTCAGGAGCAGGCTCGCCTGGATCTACGTTCGCAAGAACTGGCTCACGACGTCTTCGTGGAAGGCCTGGCCAATGAAATCTACAACCTGAAGATCGAATTGAACGCGATCCAACAAGACAACCAAAAGGATAGCCGCATCGTCGAACGCGCAACGCGCGTTCTTGGCAAGGACTCTGCCATGGCCAAGGTCGGTCCCGATCTTGTTGCCGTTCTAAACACGCAACGGGCGACGGAAGAATCACGCATTCAGGCTCGTCTCGATGAAATCGAACGCCTCTTGGACCAGGTGCCACCCGATGCCCGGCAAGCCGTGTATCACTTTGTGGACGTTCGCTTTGAAGTCGACAACCAGATTGCCGCGCTGCAGGAACGAATCAACGAGATCGAGGAGCGCAACAATCGCTTCGGCCTGTTTGCCACAACGGCCGAAGGCACCGAAGCCGAGCTTAAGCTGGGCGACATCGTCCGCGCCTTTCCCGCCAATCAACTCGATTGGATGGGACGTCTGAATGTCTACTTGTCGCGCTGGGGCGAGTTTCTGCTGGCCGACCCACGCGAGGCGAACTCGGAGGGCGGCGTCTTCCCCGCGATTTGGGGCACGATCGCCATGACAATGATCATGTCGTTGATCGTGGTCCCATTTGGTGTTCTGGCCGCGTTGTATCTCCGGGAGTACGCCAAGAGCGGCCCAATTGTCAGCATCATTCGCATCAGCATTAACAACCTGGCCGGCGTACCGAGCATTGTGTTTGGTGTGTTCGGCTATGGCTTTTTGATTCTCGTTGTGGGCGCTTACATCGACGGTGGTCCTGGCAATGCCAATCTACCGACTATGCCGAAGCTGTGGTGGTGGCTAACTGCGGCCGGCCTGGCCATTGTTGCTTTCTCGGCTTTCATCACCACCTCGTACTCCCTAGGGAGTCGAAAAGTACTCACGCGGATGCGAACACCAACCCTTGGGATCGCGAGTCTGCTGCTGTGGATTATGGCAACGGTCGCCTTCGTGGCCCTGGTGGCGTTTACACCCAACTTTAGCGGCTTCTACCAGGCCAGCCTGCCCAACCCGACCTTCGGCAAGGGGGGACTGCTGTGGGCCAGCTTAACGCTGGCACTGTTGACCTTACCGGTCGTGATTGTGGCCACGGAAGAAGCCTTGGCAGCCGTTCCCAATTCGCTCCGCGAAGGCTCGTACGGCTGCGGAGCGAGCAAATGGCAGACGATTCGCCGCATCGTCCTGCCGCACGCGCTGCCTGGCATCATGACCGGCATGATTCTGGCCATGGCTCGCGGAGCTGGTGAAGTGGCTCCGTTGATGCTGGTCGGCGTGCTGAAGCTTGCTCCGGAGTTGCCGGTCGACCTGAGCGCTCCTTTTGTCCACCTCGACCGAAGCTTTATGCATCTCGGTTTTCATATATTCGACTTAGGTTTCCAGAGCCCCAATAGCGAAGCTGCCAAACCGATGGTTTTTACAACGACGCTGCTGCTGATCACCGTGATTTTCACGTTGAATCTGTTCGCCATTTGGCTTCGTGCCCGACTCCGAAAACGTTTCCAGTCGGGACAGTTTTAATCAGCTTTATGCCCGCATGTTTCGCCTTCGCGACTAGCAGAAGACACACTCCATGAGTCAACCAACATCAGGAACTTCGGAAACGAGCCGGCTCGAATTGATCGCCCAGGGGCACAACTTTGCTCCTGTCGTGCACGATGCTGTCTTTCGCGAAGAAAAAGTCCTGGAGATCAAGAAATTCAATCTTTGGTACGGAGACAAGCAGGCTCTGTTCGATATCAGCATGCCGATACCTCGCGGTCAGGTAACCGCGCTGGTTGGCCCATCCGGCTGCGGCAAGTCGACTCTTCTGCGATGCGTGAACCGCATGAACGACTTGATCGACACCGTTCGCATCCAAGGCGATATCTACTTGAACGATCAATCGATCTGCGACCGGGGAGTCGACGTGATCGAACTTCGCAAACGCATGGGCATGGTTTTTCAGAAACCTAACCCCTTCCCCATGAGCATCTTCGAAAACGTTGTCTATCCTTTGCGAATCGACGGCGAACGAAGCCGCAGTGTGCTCGAAGGCGTTTGCGAACATAGCCTGAAAGGTGCCGCGATCTGGAGTGAAGTAAAGGATCGTCTCCATGAAAGTGGACTCAGTCTTTCTGGCGGTCAGCAACAACGCCTATGCATCGCACGCGCGATCGCGAGTGAGCCAGAGGTCTTGCTGTTGGACGAACCATGCTCAGCGCTCGACCCGATCGCTACCGGAAAAATTGAAGATCTGATTCGTGAACTGCGTGGTGAGTATTCGATCTTGATCGTCACCCACAACATGCAGCAAGCCTCGCGAATCAGCGACTACACCGCGTTCATGTACCTGGGTCGACTCGTCGAATATGGTCCGACCGTCGACATTTTTACCAAGCCCAAGCTATCCGAAACCAACGCCTATGTGACGGGACGTTTTGGTTAAGACACTCCTCTCCTCCCACTATTTGCGAAAGGACGCCGACAATGATGCTTCGATTGCCAGTTCTCGCCAGACTGCTCACGCTTTTGGCGTTGACGAGTTTTGTTTGGTGCGGATCGAATGTCTGCGCTGACGAAACTGCCGTGCGTTCCGCTGATCACCAGAAGTTTACGGAAGACTTTTGGACCTACCTGCAAGACAAGTATGGCGATTGGAAGCAGTTGGAAGCCTTCCCTGAACATGCTCCCATGCCCGAGGCCGGCACCGAAGGTACCATCTACGTCAACGATGTCGCTGCCAACGACGTCGCCAAGCTCGATTTCGGCTCGATTGTCGTTGTCGAACACCAACGTGACGGTAAACCCTATGCCCTGACGGCTCTGTTTCGTGCCCGTCCTGGCGTCAACGCGAAGAACGACGACTGGTACGAACTTTACTACCTGACCGATGGGACGGCCGTCAAATCTTCGGCCGATCATTCCACGTACAACCGCCGCGGGTTTCTTACCAAAGTGATTGACGGACGCCTGTGGGTACTTCCTTTAGATAGCCCCAGCCTAGCAGCGTTGGTCGAAGGAGAAGGTCCTGAGAAGCACGTCACGTTGCCTGGCGCTGGCCCGGATCGTAAGACCCTCAAGACCGATTCTCGGGATACGGCTATCCACTACCTCTTCGCCAAACCAGGCTACCTAACCTACTTCGAAGACGGTCGGGCTTGGGTCTTCGCCAAGAAGAGCGATGCCGCCGTACATTTCCGGAAAGACGGACTTCCCGAAAAGCACGTCACGCGTATCGGTGCGGGTCCTATGCGAACCACCATCAAGGCTCCCGATTCGGAAACGATCGACATGTTCCTCGGTAAAACCGACAAGTAGAGACTCGAAAGCTACCTCCCATGACTCGTCACTGGATCCGACAGATCGAAGCCGTTCGTTCGCACCTTCTTTCGATGGGTACGCATGCCGAAACCCAGGTTAACGAGGCGACGCGGGCACTGCATGATCTCGATCGAGATCGCGCCCTAAATGTCATCGCCGAAGATGATCAACTGGACGAAATGGATATTGCTTTAGAAGAAGAGTGCCTGCATTCGATCGCTCTCTTCCAGCCGGTGGCATCCGACCTTCGCCTGATCGTTTCTTCCATGTCGGTTGGGCACGAGTTGGAACGGATTGGCGATCTTGCGGTGAACATTGCCGAAAGCGTCGTTCGACTTCGCGACAGTGGGGTGGCCACAAGCCAGATCGTGCTGCCGGAATGTTTGAAGCAAGCGAATCATCAAGCCGCTGAGATGCTACGCAAGAGCCTGGATGCGTTCATTCAACAAGATGCATCGACTTGCCGAGATCTGATTCTGCAAGACCGAGAACTCGATCGCCTGCATCGCCAGATATTTGAGTGGCTCAAAGAGGGCATCTCGAAGAATCCAGCCGACCTGGACTGGATGATTGAGATCACCGGTATCTCCAAACACATCGAACGGATTGCCGATCACGTCACCAACATCGCCGAGATTGTCATTTATTGGGTCGAAGGCGAAATCGTCCGCCATCGTCAATCAAGCGATGGCGACGAGGATGCGGCGTCATGATCCGGCAAGCCATGAAACACACGGAAGGCTTTACGTTTTCGGGTCGGATTGACCTAATCCCCTGTTCCCTTCAACTCAAGCGTGAAGACGAGCCGTGTCTCAACGTAGCATCTTGATCGTCGAAAAAGCAGGAGGACCGCTCCGCACGGTCGCGCACAACCTCCAGCAAACTGGCTGCCAAGTCTATCTGGCCAACGGCACGCGCGATGGCTTGCAACACGCGATGGAATTTGTGCCGGATGTGGTCGTCTTGTCTCGCTCGCTGACGGAAGTGGAAACCCTTGATCTCTGTCGTTCGATCTTAAGGAACCTAGGCGAAGACTCGACGCCTGCGATCTTGATTGCTCCGACCGGCGGAGACCTGAGTGGCATCGAAGACCCGGCCCACGATTCCCGCCTGGCCGAGTCACTGGCACTCGACCTGCTTGCTCAATCGGTCAAAACGCTGACGTTTCGTGCGCGGCATACCATCGATACCCAAGCCGTTCTCGAATGCCATGGCATCCGCCTTGATCCTCGCTTCTCTTTGGTCGAAATGGACGGCAATCGACTCGATCTGACGCCGACCGAGTTTCGACTTCTACAAGCCCTGCTAGCACGTCCTGGACATGTACTTACGCGGGCCCAGTTGGAAGAAGCAGCGGGACTTCCAGCCAAGGACCGGGAGCCTGAGTCCGACACTGAGAACGCCAGCAGAACTCGCCGGATTGATGTCCACGTCAAATCGATCCGCGGCAAGCTTAACCGGAAGGGAATTCTCATCGAGACCGTCCGGGGGGTTGGTTATCGCTTCCGCGAAGCGGCCTGGAACATAAACGCTTTGAATTAATACCTTTACACTCAAAACCACTCTAGTGAGGGTGAGTATTCCCGCCGAAAATCTTTGGCGCAATCTGCGGGACGACGTACTTGAAGATGAACGCGCGATTAAGGTATCGTTAATCGCACGTGGGGAAGCTTGCTTGGGGTCTTAACCCGAAGACAATCATCTTCGCCAAGGATGTCGTGCTAGCAAGTACGGCTGGCCGGATTTGCCAGTCGGAACGGATTCCTCCTCAACGATGGAAAGCACGGCGGATTATCGTGCTGATTCGGGCGTCATTGAAGACCCCGCGACATGGAACGGATTTCCTTCCCATGATGATTCTCTCTCGGATTGTCGATAGAGAATGGAAGGAACATAAAAATCATGGTCGGTTTGAAAGCGAACAACGGTTTGAGCGGTAAGACCCTTTGGGAGCGTCGCGAGCTTCTACGAAGCCAGGCGAATGCGAGATTTGTCGATCCCGAACAGTTTTGTGCCTTAGCGGTCTCGTGCCGCAAGATTACTCGAGCAGACGAGTCGGCTGCAGGCCTGAAGGGCCTGTTCAGCGAAGAAGACGGTCTGACGTACTACGTCGAAGAAGAAACGCTCGAAAAGTACCGCGACGGGGTCGATGTGCCTAATCCGTCGCTGGAACTCGTCTAGTCGCCAGTTCGGCTGCTACCAGACTGGCGATCTTCGATCGGTAGATTTAGCCCATGCTTGTGGCTAAATCACGGACGAAACCTTCTTGGATTGATCCCATTGTGCCGTGGCGGCTGCCGATCTTCTACCAGCAGCCGCATCTAAGATTTCACTACGGATTGTCGGCTTCCGCATCCGTTTCGTCGAAGTGAGCTTCTGGAGCGTGCGAGCCACGCGGAACACGGACACTCTCGACCAGATCCTGAACCTCTTCCGGTGGCGGAGCCGTCAGGCGGCTGATCGTCATCGCCACGATGAAGTTCAGTGCCAGGCCAATTGCTCCGACACCTTCCGGTCGGAGCCCATTGGGCATCCAACTGCTTCCCTGGAACCACGGAGTCATCAGCGGCTCGTCAAAGCCCAGCACGCGATCCGAGCGGCAGAGAATGATGTAGATGGCCGTGAATAGAATGCCCACGATCATCCCCGAGGTCGCCCCTTGGCGATTCATCCGCTTATCGAAGATCCCCAGGAAGATAATCGGGAAGAAGCTTGCCGCCGCCAAGCCGAACGCGAATGCGACCACCTCACCAATAAACCCTGGCGGAGCAATCCCAAAGTAACCAGCAACGAGAATCGCACCGATGATCATGATACGAGCGATAAACAACCGCCGAGGCTCCGAGGCGTTCGGCTCGAAGAAGTGCACATACAGGTCGTGAGCCATCGAACTGGAAATCACCAACAGCAAACCGGCAGCCGTACTCAAGGCGGCAGCCAGCCCGCCGGTCGCGACAATCGCAATCACCCAAGGGGAAAGCTGCGCGATTTCAGGGGTCGCCAGAACAAGGATATCCTTATCAATCGTGACTTCGTCAAAGTTACCATTGACGTTTCTCAGCGAAAGAATGCCATCTTTGTTCTTGTCGTCAATCTTGATTAACCCGGTCTTTTGCCAGGTATCAACCCACTGAATGGGAACTTCTTTGCCTTCGTCGTTGATTCGGTACACGGGAATGTACTCGACTTCGTCTTCCCCTTTAGCGACTTCGCCAATGTGGGCACCTTCCAGCGTGTTCAAAATCGAATAGCGGGCAAACATCGCCAGAACGGGAGCCGACGTGTAAAGCAAGCAGATGAACAGCAACGCCCAGAAAGCGCTGTAGCGAGCGGCACGAACATTCGCCACCGTGTAAAAACGGACGATCACATGCGGCAGGCCTGCCGTACCAGCCATCAGTGCGAACATGATGAAGAACACATTCGCCATGTCGTAGTTGGTAAATGGTTGTGTGTACGATGAAAAGCCAAGGTCTTCCTGAATCAAGTTGACCTTCTCGGCGATATCCCCGGTCGTAAAGCCAATTTGGGGAACGGAACTGTCGGTCAACATTCCTGACAGGGCAAACGTCGGAATCAAAAATGCCGCAATCAACACGAAGAACTGCACCACCTGGGTCCAGGTAATCCCTTTCATACCGCCGAGCACGGCAAATACGCCGACGATGACCATCCCCAGCACGACCCCTTGCCATGTTTCCACTTCCAGGAAGCGGGCAAACACAATCCCCACCCCACGCATCTGACCGGCGACATAGGTAATGGAAATGAACACCGCACATACGGCGGCAACAATACGAGCCGTCTCGCTGTAGTAACGTTTGGCCACGAAGTCAGGCACGGTGTACTGACCGAATTTCCGCAGATAGGGCGCCAGCAACATCGCCAGCAGCACGTATCCTCCGGTCCAGCCCAAAAGAAAGACCGAACCATCCGAACCCAACCCGCTGATCAGGCCCGCCATACTGATGAACGACGCAGCACTCATCCAGTCGGCGGCGGTGGCGGCACCGTTGGCAATCGCAGGAACCCCCTGCCCAGCCACGTAGAACTCGCCTGACTCCTTCACACGGCTTCGCCAGCCAATGTAGAGGTAAATCATGAAGGTGATAGTAACGAACCCAAAGGTCCACGCTCGTGTCGCCGTCATGGCCGCGCCTAGAAGCGGCATCTGTTCGATAAAGTCCACGGACTACTCCTTCACGTCATGTTTGCGATCGAGATAGTCCATCACCAGTGCGTAGACCAAGATCAGCACCAGAAATACGTACATCGAACCCTGCTGAGCGAACCAAAAGCCCAAGGGCAGATTGCCAATCTGGAATTGATTGAGCCACTCGATGAAGAAAATCGAGCAACCAAAGGCCACAAAAGCCCAGATGGTAAGCAGAGCGCCAATGACCATCAGGTTCTGCCGCCAATAGGCAACCTTAGGCTCAGGGCGATTCGTAGGTGGGGAAGAAGACATGCGGGATTTTCCGGGGACAACAATTTTCAAAAGAAAAGAAAAGTTGTCGCTAGGAAAATCAATTCCGGAGCGTCTGTCAACTAGACGCATCCATAAGAATCACCTTAAAAGGGGGTGAAGAGCTGCAAATCGAGAACGATCCGGGGAAAGCGTGTGGCTTTGGTGTCCTTTCCCGATACGATCCGAAAGCAGCTAGTTCCGCTCCAAGGTCACTTGACCAATCATGGCCCAGGTCGCCACAAACGCGACGCCCAACCAAGCATGGAGTAATTCGACAGGCATATGCTACGGTCCCAACTACGTGGTTTCGCTTTGCCCATCCATGAGTAACTTCACCCATCCGTGGCTAGTAACAGTTATCGGACAGCAAATGACCACTTTATTCAGAATTTGGTCCGCCTCGGATTTAATGGATTAAACGTTACCTACGACCCCACTATCCTTGGCAATAGACGCGCCAGGGGTTGCCTGTCCCGCACCGGGTTGTAACGAATGTACCGACTCGCGCAGATTTACACGGTACCTGCGGGGGACGCGCGAGAGCTACGCCGGCAAGAGAATTTCGCCTCGTCCCATCTGCACGGCGTCGCCGTGGAACAGATCGTAGTCCTGTTGGGCAATCAGGCGAGCGACTTCCGGCACTTCCTGCCGGGAGAAATCCCTGGCCAATAGCGGCATCATGGCCGGCTTAAATCGACAGGCATGAACGAAGCCTGCCATCAAATCGCGACGCTGATTCCCATGCAGAATAATGGTCCCGCGTCGCATCATCAGCCCTGCGTTGGCTCCCGCTTTGCCGCCGACAAAGATCGTTCCGGCCAGCATCTCGTATCCGACGTAGTCACCGCAATCGTTGGTGATGGCGATCGTTCCACGTCGCATGCGATGCCCAACTTCGCTTCCGGCCGAGCCCAAAATGAAAACGTTTCCTCCGGCCATCCCGCGATTCTCGCCAGGAAGTGGCCCACCGACACGATCTCCGACATTGCCCAAGACCTTCAGAAAACCGCTCTTCATGCCTTCGGCGAGATTGTTTCCGACGTGTCCATGAATATAGAGCGATCCCTTGCACATCTCCTGAGCGGCGTGATTGCCAACCGAGCCCTGTACGAACAGCGTTCCGCCATCCAGACCTGCTCCTACGTTGTCGACCTTCGAAAGATCGCCGATGATCCGGAGCGTGTCTTCTCTGCGCGTCTCGATTTCAACGTCAAAAAGCTCGCCCAGCTGAACGCGTTGGTTCCCTTCCCATACCGTCACTTTGGCCGCCTCTTCGAGCGACATCGGCAACAGGCGCGAAGGCAGCACACCTCGTAGATCGAGGCCAACCGTGATATCGTGACGTAAGCGAAGTCTCATGAAACTATTGCGTTGATCCAGGGCGATAAGCGACGCCCTTTAATATAACCGACACCAACCGACGCGACATGACCACCCTGCCCCGTTCCCAGCGAGCCGCTTTGATCGTCTGTGGCGGTGAAAGCCGCCGCATGGGGCAATCCAAGCCGCATCTCCCCTTCGGCAACGAAACCATGCTCGAGCGCGTCGTGCGGATCGTTTCGCCCGTGGTCGAAGAAGTCGTCCTGCTGACAAGCAAGGTGCAAGAACTTCCGCTGCTGCCGTATGAATACGTTGAACTGGCAGACCGCGTCGAACAGCAAGGCCCCGCAGCGGCGATCTATGAGGGACTTAAATTTGTTACGGGATGGGCCGAAGCTACCATCGTACTGGGGTGCGACTTGCCACTGGTAACACAACCGTCGATCGAATACCTGTTCGGGCAGCTTTCGGCCAACGATGCAGTCATCCCACTTCACGAGGAAATGCCTCAGCCCTTGGCTGCGGTCTATGCCAATCGAGCGATGGAAACCTTCGATAAAATTCTTTCGACAGGTAACCATCGACTGTTGTCCTGCATCGAACCCCTGAAGACTCGTTGGATCGATGCCAGCGAGCTTGCTGGCATCGATCCAAACTTGGGCTTATTAAGAAATGTCAACACGCCGGACGCCTACCGCGAAGCGTTACAGATCGCCGGCTTGAAACATCCACTGGAAGATTGACTCCGATTCGGGAATGAATAGCATGGCTGACGCAGCTCAATGGGAATTGACGAAGCAACGGATCGCCTTCACCGACAATATGTTCCGCGAGTTCATCGACGGCCTGGAGCCAGACCTTTGGTTTCGCATGCCGGAAGAAGGAGTCACGCACATTGCCTGGCAAGTAGGGCACATCACCATTGCCAACTATGGCTTGGGGATGTTGCGAATCCGAGGCAAGCGAGCCGAAGACGCAGGCCTGATCCCTGAGAGCTATTCCGCGAGTTTCGGACGCGGCAGCGTTCCGTCGAAAGACCAAACGATTTACCCTTCGCGGGAACGTTTTATTGAGATCTATAAACGGGTCAATGACAAACTGCTCGAAGAACTCGAGTCCTACACGCTCGAACAACTGGACGAACCGAGCCTACCGGATCATCCACTTTTCAAGACCAAGTTCGAGACGCTTGTCTTCCTTCCCTATCACGTGATGATGCACTTCGGGCAGATGGGCCTCCTGCGACGTCTCTCCGGTAAACCGCCGATTCGCTAAGAAGCAAATGGCCGCATTGATTAGCCGTCGCGACTTTCCCCGACGGCCTGCTCTCGTTCCGCAGCTAAATCGCTGCCATCCTTGCTCGCCCAATGACAGATGGTCATCAGCAGTTGCTTACGATCAATCGGTTTGGTCAGGAATCCATCGCAACCGGCGTTCATGCACTTCTGTTTGTCGCGCGCCATGGCATGGGCTGTCAGTGCCAGGATCGGACGGTCGTACCCACGGCTTCGTAGTTCTTGAGTCGCTTCGTAACCGTCCTGCACCGGCATTTGCATGTCCATCAAAATACAATCGTACGGACTACCGGCCTTCTCGGCATTCAGGGCGGCCTCGACCGCGAGTTGACCGTTACCCACGACCTCGACTTCCGCCCCGGCTTTATTCAAGACAAACTTGATGAGTCGTTGATTGTCGGGACCATCTTCGGCCAAGAGCAGGTTAATTCCCTGGAGACTAATACGATCGGTCGAGCTCTGGGCCTTCGTCTTGCCGAGTGCCCTGGCAGCCGGGGCATCCAGAAACTCAATTTCTTCGATCCGACCGACATCGACGGTCAAACGAAATGAAGTTCCTTGTCCAATCTGAGAGTGAGAAACAATCAAGTCTCCTCCCAGCATCACCGCCAGACGTTTGCTGATCGTCAGCCCGAGCCCCGTTCCGCCGAACCTTCGGGTCATGGACGAGTCGGCCTGGCAAAACGGCTGGAACAAGCGGGCAATCTGCTCGTGTGTCATCCCGATACCGGAGTCGATGATGTCGAACTGCATAATGGCTCGGTCGTGGTACTTTACAAGTTCCGCATTCAAGGCCACGCCACCGACCTCTGTAAACTTGATTGCATTCCCAAGGACATTGATCAAGATTTGTCGCAGCCGAGTCGGATCGGTGTGAATTGACTTCGGAATCTGACCGCTGAACTTGGACGAAAGCTTAAGGCCAGCCCCGTCGGCTTTGACCTGTACCAACGAGATCACTTCATTGACAAGCGTATAGGGACACGTCGAGAGTCTTTCGACAGTCAACTTGCCAGACTCAACCTTAGACAGATCGAGGATATCGTTGATGATGGCCAAGAGATGTGCGCCATTTCGCTGAATAGTCTCAATCGCCTGTTGGCTCTCTTCATCTTGGGCTGCTTCGGTTAGGGTTTCGGCAAATCCGAGAATGGCCGTCATTGGGGTTCGAATTTCGTGGCTCATGTTCGCCAGGAATTCGCTTTTTGCAAGCGTGGCCGCTGTCGCGTCTTCGGCCATCTTCTCTGCCAAAGCACTTTGCTTCGCCAATTCGTGATTAACGGAATTGAGCTTCTGCTGGGACGACTCAGCCATCTTCAAAAGGCGTTCGGTATCGGCCGCTTTGTCTTTGAAGATCTGTGCAGCCATAGCGAGACGCCCTAGTTCATCATTGCGATCCAGTGCGGGAATCGACTCGATCCTTTCACCCTTAGCAAGGCCGTCGAATGTGTCGGCAATCGCATTGAGCGGAGGGACAACGTCACGACCGATCAGCCAGGCAGCGGCAATCCCCAAAACGATCGTAATCAAAGAGAACAAGTTACTTGCCGCCTTGAAGCTTTTATTATCCTCGGCCATGCTGGCCGCTAGTTGGCTCACATGTTCGGTCTGTTCCCGACGGATCTTTCCCGCCAATCGGCGAAACTCGACCGATTCCCCTGCCAGGACAACATTCACCAAGTGCAGGTATCCGCGGGTTGCCTGAACCATTTGAATTGCGGCATCCTCATACTTCTTCACCGCGTCAATGGATGCTTTCGCGTCGACCTGAACTTTGGGATCTTGGATTTCCGTCAGCGGACGAAGATACCGATTGGTACTCGCCAACTGCGACTTGGCCTCTCGAAAGTGCAGTGAGTCGGGTCCATTGACAAACTTCAGGACATTCAGCTGAGCGGCCGTAAATGCCGCGTCCGCCTCTTCGGCAAATTCTTGGGTGGTGGGATTCTCCAACAGTTTCACAATGGCGTGCTGAAACTCTTCCACGTGACTTTGCAGGTCTTCATTGACGAGCTTGCGACGTTTCGCTCGATCGGCTTCAACTGCCGAGAAGATTTCGCGATGGGCTTTCAAGTGGGCTTGCATCGCTTGAATGTCTTCGCGTTCGCCTAGATGATCGCTGTTGGCGGCTTCGGCAAGGAGACGATCCAACTCCACTTGTAGCTCTTCTGCTCGCTGCTCCGGCCCCTCGTACCCTGTGAATGCAAACAAGAGTACGTTTCGCTGAAGGGCTGCCACGGCGCGATCAATTTCGTAGAAACGATCGACTTCGCCGCGAAGCTGACTGTAGGTGTTGAAGTCTTGCTGCGACTTAAGAATCCCGTAGTGGCTGAGAACCGCAATGGAAATATGCAACAACAGGACGATCGAAAACCCCAGCGAGATTTTCGCGCTTACGCTCCAGCCTTTCGACTCGTGATCAGTATGTTGTTGGTTCATTTTTGATCCTCTTCACACCTGACTAAGCCGTTAATAGTTCGTACCAACGAACAAGGCTGTATTCATACGAATCCATCACCGTGTTCCAAACCGCAACATTTCCTAGACGCTCTAGGTAGGAACCACCTGTTCGGTAGCTGCCTGCCTTGACTGCGGTGCTTCCGTCAGCACCTGGCAAATCCATTTCGGCCTGCTTCCCTTCGTACCAATAGTCCCACTCTTGGGAAGTGAGATACTCTTGGGCTCGCTGGGGAATGGAGATGTAATATCCCTGACGCGCCATGTAAGCTCCGGCCCATCCATCGAGCCACCAATTCATGTACTCGTAGGCCGCATCCCGCGTGTATCCGGTTGTTTTGCTGGAAAGACATAACACGCCATGCCAGCCACGGTAGCCTTCCTTAGGAGCCGCATACGTAACGGGAATGCCCATCCCGTTGAGCGTGGACACCGCCGGCGAGAACATACTCTCGATGACCACCCGACCGGTTTTCATGAACTGAACCGACTGGGGAACCGAGTTCCAGATTCCGTTGAAGTGCTTGCGGCGTTTGTAGTCGACCAGAACGCTGAACAGGTTGTCGATCTCTGACCGCGAGAGGTTACCGATGTCTTGGAATTCGACCAAGCCTTTGGCCTGCGCAGCCAATGCCGCATCGAAGATCCCGATCGCTGGCTCATTCACTAAACCAACGCGACCTCGATACTCGTCGTCGAGAAGCCATCCCCAACTCTCAGTTTCGTACGGTACGCCTTGGGGAATGATCGACGTGTTGTAGCCGAATGAATCGACGTTGTGCACATACGGCAGGAAGCTCAGCTGACTGGTTGACCGGGGACCAAGGCTACCATCACTTTGAACGTGCAGGATCTTGTGCGGTGCGTCGCCTGCCCCGATTTTCATATCCGGCGCAAGTCGGCCTGTCTTGGTGAGTGGATTGATCTCGTCCCAGCGTCGAATGCGTGACTTGTCGATCGGCTGAATCGCGTTGGCATACCACAAAACGTTGATACTGTTGGACCACTGCTCGTAAACGTCGAACGATTCCGGACGCGTCGAAGCCTTCTGCAGAACGCCTGCACTACCGCGGGGCTCAAAGATAATCTGAATGCCAAGATCTTGTTCGGCCTGGCGGCGAATATCTTCTTGCAGAGTAACATCGGTCCCAAGCACGCGTAGCGTCGCCTTCTGTTTGGCATGCACCGCAGGCGGAGAGTTTAGGTACGAAAGCCCAACGACCGCAGCAGCAGCCTGACCAACAAACCGGCGTCGAGAGATCGGATTGTTTCGCTTTGATTGTTTAACGCTACTTGTGATACCCATGAAGCGCCCCTCTTCATGTTGATGCCTATACATGGCTGCTAAGCCGGGAACAAAAGGCCGCAAAGTAATATGGGATGCAGAAACGCGCGTGTGGGCAAATCAAGGTTTTTCCCTGGAAAACCCCGCAAAAACCTGCTTCAACAGCCACCGCAAGCGCTTAAAAACGCTTCGTATGGCCAGAGCCCCCCTGCCACCTATGCAACTGCCTACCACCCGGCAGACGACAAGGTGATCAAATTACAAACGATTTGCTAGCTCACATTAAGGCTGCCATCCGTCTCGGTTTGATCCACACTACTGGCCCCTAATACGACTAGATGTCGCCGTCACGGCCCAAAGCAAAAGACCATGCAGAGACAGTCCATGAAAGACAAGCGACCGGCAGGGTCAGCATGAAAACCTGGGGGCATTCGTCCCCAAAAGCAAAACCCGCCAAGCCAAGAACAGCCAGCCTCAAGAAGCAACAAAAGGACTCGCGTCAGATCGACGTAAGTCCTTATGTGCTCGAATATTGCCTTTGAGCGGAGGACAAGGGATTCGAACCCTCAACCGGTTACCCGGCACTTGATTTCGAGTCAAGCTGCTAGCCAGTTCGCGTATCCTCCCGGCTTTGGAACTTCTCAGTTTACCGACTCTTGGGTTTCTATCAACCCGGCCTGAAATCGTTCCTGGGACAAAACTTGGGACCGGTTTCACCTAGCCGAGGTTCGCGTAGGGGCTCTGCGGAGTAGTTCACATCTTTCGGTTTTTGTGTCGCATTCTCTGGAATCTGAATTGTCCATTAACCTAACCATCCTAAGATGCAGGTTCATCGCTGATTAAAACCCTGCTCTGGCGAGAATCTACTCGCCAAGAGGTTGCTGATGGAAACTCCGAGCAATCAACTATTCTCGACCCTCATCGATTCCCTTCTTCAGCTTCGTCAGGGAGCCCTCAGGCTCGAAGGGGAATTCGCTACCTCGCTGGAAAAGATCCCAGAGTCGCAACGACAGTGTGGTCGGAACCTGGTGCACTACCTTAGTGTTCGTCAGCACGACATCCGAGAGTTGCAGTATCAGCTACATGCCTTAGGGCTTAGTTCTCTGGGACGGATGGAAGCGTACGTACTGCCGACAATCGATGCTGTTCTGACAGCCCTTTACCGCTTGGCAGATCAGACACCGCCAGAGATCGATCTTCAGAATTCGTTCGAAGGCTTTCGGGTTGGCCGTGCCCAGTTGGAAAGAAACACAAATACCCTGTTCGGCGAACCAGACAGCTCTCGCCAACAGCGAATCATGGTCACAATTCCCAGCGAGGGTGCCTTGAACTATCGGCTGATCCTGGAACTGCTTCAGGCCGGCATGGATGTCATGCGCATCAATTGCTCGAAGGATGACCAGCAGGTTTGGGCGCAGATGATTGAACACCTCCGGCGCGCTGAAAAGGAAACGGCCTGCAGCTGCAAAGTCCAGATGGACCTCGCTGGCCCCAATCCGCGAACCAGCCCACTTGAGTCCAAGCCAAGGGTTTTGCATTGGCGTCCTCGATTGAATGACGTCGGGAAGATCCGTTCACCCGCAAAGGTTTGGCTTTCTTCGGAGGCCCCTATCAACAAATCGGCGGATGAAGTTCTACCACTTCCGCCAGATGCTCTGAAGTCGATTCAACAAGGTGACAAGGTATTCGTGACTGACACCCGCGGCCGACAACAAACGCTTGTGGTTCGCTCGGTAGAAGAAGCTGGCTGTTGGGCGGAAGGAGACGACGAAGCATTCGTTGAACCGAACGCACATTTTTGTGTGCTTCGAAATAGCGAACAGGTACACGCAGGAAACATCGCCGACACATTCGTCAAGCAATCCGAACATGAGTTCACCGTTCATGTCGGCGATCTTATCACGTTGACTCATGGCGATATTCCTGGTCATCCTCCGCGGAAAGACGCGGATGGCAAGATTACCGAGCCGGCAAGTATTGGCTGCAATTTGCCCGAGATCTACCGCGATGTTCGGCCAGGCGATCGTTTCTTCTACGATGATGGTGAACTGGAAGCCGTTGTTCGCGAGGCGTCCGCCGAAAAACTCATCGTCGAAGTTACGCAAACACGAAAAGACTCGGTGAAGATCCGAAGTGATAAAGGAATCAATTTCCCGGACACGCACTTCAATCTGCCTGCGTTAACTCAGAAAGATCGAGCGGATCTCGATTTCGTAGTGGCAAACGCTGATATCCTGGCCTATTCGTTCGTGCGACATGTTCGTGACGTGGAAGACTTGATTGACGAGTTGAACGCCCGAGACGCTGATTCAATCGGCGTCGTTCTTAAAATCGAGACGCAACTGGCATTTCAGACCCTCCCCGAACTCCTACTTGCCGCACTCCGGCATCCGCCCATTGGCGTGATGGTTGCTCGCGGAGATATGGGTGTCGAAATCGGTTTCAACCGTATGTCGGAAGTTCAAGAAGAGATCCTCTGGCTCAGCGAGGCAGCTCACGTACCGGTGATCTGGGCGACGCAAGTTCTGGAAAGCCTGGCGAAAAAAGGACTTCCCACCAGGGCCGAGGTCACGGATGCTGCCATGAGTGGTCGCGCCGAGTGCGTGATGCTGAACAAAGGGGAGCATATCGTCGAAACAGTCCAGTTTCTGTCCGATATTCTGGAACGGATGCAAAACCATCAACGCAAGAAACTGGCGACTCTGCGAAAGCTCAGCGTGTCGAATATTGATTCGGCATCATAATTGCGATGAATCAATCGAAGAGGGGTGCCTTCGCGCGCGTCTCCGAAAAAGCTCGGCAAACGATTTGAAGCCTCTATATCAGGGCCTGGCAACACGAACGTAGTGCTCAGCCTACGGAAGAAGAATTGGTCGCTGCGTAACTTAGCCGCTGGCCGTTGTGAAGTAATAACGCGTCAGGTGAAAGAAGACCGGTGCGGCAAAGCAGATCGCGTCGATACGATCGAGTACGCCGGCGTGCCCTTCCACCAACGTGCCGTAATCCTGAACGCCACGGTCACGCTTAATGGCACTCATGGCCATACTGCCGGCGGCCCCCATCACGGCAATCACAATCGACATCACGGCACTCTGCCAGGGATTGAACGGCGTGGCCCCGGTCAGGCTTAGCATAGCTCCAACGACTGCGGTGACGCCGGTGCCTGCGAAGAAGCCTTCCCAGGTTCGGCTGGCGTTGATATTCGGAGCAATCACATTCTTGCCGAGCAAGCGGCTGCAGACAAAGTGCAATAGATCACTCAATTGAGCGATCAGAAGGAAGTAGAACAACAGACCAGCGGTGCTCTTGGTCGAGTATTCTGGATCGGTCCAATCAGTCAGGTACAAGAGTGCCGGAGCATAGCTAAGCGAGTAGACGCAAATGTAAAGTCCGGCTTGAATCTTCGCGATACGTTCCAGAAAACGTTTGTAGTCGCCCGCAACGGCAATGCGTGCGGCAATGAACAGGAAGCCATAGACCGGAATCAGAATACTGAACAGTTCGTACTGCGACTGCCCCATCGCCACCAACACATACTGAGCCGGCGTCAAAATAAAGAAGACCCAGAATAAGGTACGGTGGTCACCCAGCCGCGTTGGCGTGAGAGTAATGAACTCGCGGAGTGCCCAGAACGAGATCAGGAAGAACAAGATCACCGTGGCAACCGGCGAAGGAATCGTGAATGTGACAGCCAGGATCGCCGTCATCAGCCACCAGGCCCGCACTCGGCGAATGAATGCCTGAACGATGGCCGGGTTCACGCTTGAATCAGGCTGGCGGCGTAAGATCTGCCCTGCCCCAGTTGCGATCAACAAACAACTGATCACGACCCCAAGTAAGATACCGGTCGCACCATCCAGCAGAAACGCCGTTTGTTGAGCCAACAACGGTGCCGTAAGAATCGTGCTAAGGGATGCGTGTAGCAAGTCCATGATGTCGTATCAGCGTCAGACGTCTCGCAGCCGGGAAACCGCTTCCCGAGCGCGGACGAGAAAGTCGGTCTTCGGCTCGCCGTTCTCTAACCAGATAGGCGGCCCGAAGATCACACGGCTCAACAGGGGAACCGGTAAGTACTCGCCCTTAGGCAAGATGCGTGTCATATTGTCGACATACACCGGAACCAATTCCAGGTCAGGTCGCTTCTTTGCCAGGTAAAAAAGCCCACTTTTGAAATCGCGGAGGTTCGTTCCGTCGTTGCGGCTTCCCTCGGGGAAGATAATCGCGGAGTACTTGTCGCCAATCTCTTTGAGCATCGATTCCACCGGGCTGCGGTGGACCTTGATGTTCTCACGATCGATCAACATCGCATTCAAGGAATGTGCCAGGTAACGGCGGAACCAGCCTCGGTCCCAATAATCCTTCGCCGCGACTGGCTTGGTCAGCTCGCGACAATGCTTAGGAAGCGATGCCCAGATGATCACCGCGTCAATGTGACTTGTGTGGTTGGCAAAATAGATCCGTTGGCATGTGTCGGGATGGCAATCCACCCAGCGAACACTGCTTCCGGCGACCACTTTCGCCAGACCAGCCAAGAACGGACCCGTGAAGTTGAATTTCACTTGCTCTGCAACCTAACCCCAGCACGACACGAACGGAATCTATCCATCGTATCGCACGACCGCCCGTAAGACTAGCGGCCCTTTGTTGCGAAACTCTTGTGCTGACTGTACTTTACGATGCTTTTGCGTCGCTTCTCTGAGGAACCAGTACCGGGCTTGTCGCTGGCTGACGAGCCATATGCAGAGCCGCTTGGACTTTCTGACGATAAACACCGCTGATCAAGTCCTGGTAGCCGGAAACCATCGCATCGAGCGAGCCATACCGAAGCACTTTCTCTCGTGCAGCTTTGCCCATTTCAGCCCGCTTATCGGCGTCCTGCATCAATGCGGCCATAGCATCGGCCGTTTCGTCCAGATTGCTGGCCTCGACGAGTAAACCATTCACGCCATCGTCCACGGCATCGGGAATGCTCCCCACGCGGGGGGCGACAACCGGCAACTGGGTCGACATGGCCTCGAGAATCGAAACCGGGCTGGCCTCGTTTTTGGACGTGAGCGCGAAGCAGTCCATCGCCGAAAGCAGCTCAGGGATATCGCTGCGACTGCCGGTCATCGTGACATGATCCTGCAAACCCAGCTCATCACGTAGTGCTTCAATCCCAGGTCGCTCAGGCCCATCCCCCACGATCACAAAGTGCGATTGTGGGGCCTGCTCGACAACGCGGACCGCTGCTTTCAAAAACAATGCATGATCCTTTTCAGGCCGCAGAGCCGCCACGATTCCGCACACGGCCGTATCTTCCGAAACACCCCACTGACCACGAATTTCTTCACGTGTCTGAGCGTTAGCGACAAAGCGGTCGGTATCGATTCCGTTGGGAATGACCGTGACCTTTTCTTGCGGAAAGCCTTCCACTTCGACCAGGTGCTTGCCGTGGGGAGCCGCCACGCCGATGAAGCGATCGGTAATCGAGGTCAGTCGGCGGTTAAGCCAATTGATCGAGTCAGGCCACCCGGTTGAATGAATGGCAGAAGCGACGACCGGCACGCCGGCCAGCCAGGCACAAAGTCGTCCCCAAAACATCTTGTCGCCAGCACCCACCGTAACCACGGCGTCGATCTCGCGCATCGCAAACAGCTCGGTCAGTCGCGGAACGACACGCAGGTCGTACTTGCCACTGAGCATGTTATGGAACGTGGGAACTTCCTTTTGCATCTCTTCGCCCAGTGGTCCCAGCTCTTTCATGCAGCACAGCTCAGGCGCAAATCGATTCCGATCCATCCGTCGAATCAGATTGACCAGCAGCGTTTCGGCACCACCGACTGGCATGCTCGTCACCAGGTACATCACACGCAAAGGGCCGCGGCCATCCAGCGGAAGATTGATTCGTCGTCGCATCATTGATTTTATGGTCCTCTAGGTTCGTGACCCGAATTTGCTTGTTAGCACGCCAACGCCATCCTGCAGTGTCTGCTTTTCCTGGACATCAAAAACCCAGTTGCCTGCATAGGCTTGCCACAGCAGAACGACCCACACGGAAAGCGCCACCGGCCAGCCCAGCCCAAGTAGGAAGGGTGCCGCGGCGAGCATCAGCGTCGACTTCTGGATCTCCATGCCATGGCGATGGGCAAGGAAGAGTGCCAGAACGATAGCAATGGCATTGGCTAGTGCCGTCGCAACAACGGCTCCGGTGAGTCCCCACATCGGCAACAGCAAGGCATTCAGCCCCACGTTCGCGGCAAGCCCAACACCAAAGACGATTGCGCCGACATGCGTTTTCTCGGCACAGCAGAAGTAGAGCATCGCGCACCCGACCAGGCTGTACCAAACACAGTAAGTCAGCGTCCACGGCAACACGGCAAGACCACCGCTGTACTTGCCATCGAAGACGTACTCGAACAACAAGGGAGCGGTCAGCCCAATCACAATGGCACCAGCCATCATCACCATCGAGCTGGCCTTCAGCAGCAGATTCAGTTGTTTGGAAACCTTCGACTGTTCGCCTCGTTCCCAATCGGCCGAAAGATGCGGCAGCAAGATCCCGCCAAACAGGTTCGCCACGGCAACCATCAGCCATGGCACCACGCGGCTACTGTGATAGTCGCCAACAAGGGTAATACTTTCTTCCGCGGTCAGTCCGCTGAAGTGCACGATCATGTAACGATCGACCACTTCAAACAAGTTCGAGAGCAAGTTGATCGCCCACAACCAGGCAGCAAATGGAAGCAACTTCTTCCAGAACTCCGACTGCATCGGAACGCGATCGCACAGCGGTACCTGATTCCAGTCTCGCGCCAGGACAACGCCCCCCATCACCACGGTCACGCTGCATGCGATACCGTAGGAAAGGATGACGCTTTCGGCGGACGTGTCATACCAAAGCAAGAGCCCTAACCCGATCACGGCGAAGAGCACACTATTGACGAACTGCAGCGCCGAAACCATTCGCATCTGCCGCATAGCGATGAACAGTTCGACGAAATAATTGAAGCCCACAACGGCGATCAGCGTCAGTGCGACCACCGGAATGATCGGAGCCAGGCTGGCATCTTTGAACAGCACAACTGCCGCTTGTTCGTGAAATATCCACAGCAGTCCACAACCAATCGACGAAAGGACAACGGTGGCAACCGTGGTTCGATAGAGGAACGTTCGCAGTTGTCCCTTTTGTCGGTAGTGCTCGACGTAGCGGCCAAACGAGCCGGGGATTCCCAGCACAACCAGTGGGCCTGCCAACATCAAAAAGCCAAAGACCAAGTCCCATAACCCGAGCTGTTCGGCCGGCAACCATCGGCAAAACAGCACGCCGCGAATAAACCCAATGCCGCGCTGAAAAACGGTCAGCATTGCCAACAGCAGCATGCTTTCCGCAAGCGATGTCGTCTTGTAGGTCGGCGTACTGGGAATCTCTGCCGCGTTGTTGACGGTAGGAGACGCGCTCATGCGTTCCCTCCTGCCGCTGCGGCCTGCCTGGCATACCGAGGCTGGTAACGCTTCACCCCGTTCACCTTACGCGGATCGATCGTCAGCCAATTCCGCAGACGCGAAAGCTCGGGATCGCCATGGATCCGCTGGATATGGTACGGATCGTCACCGGGAAAATTGTAGCCACCGTAGGCCGAGCAGAACCCCTGGATGCCATTCGCGCGAAGCATGTTAATCGCGGCGTCATTCAGGTTGGCATGTTGGCCAAATGGAAACGCGAAGTAGCGAATCGGTTGATCGATCAGCGACGCCAATTCCTGGGTCGCCGTAATGACTTCGTCATGCAGCTTCTCTGTATCGCGGATCGCACCAACGTCTGGATGGGTTCGCGAATGTCCACCAATTTCGATCACGCCACTAGCCGCCATCTCGCGCAGCTGGTCAACCGTATTGGGAGAGGCATCGATTCCTAGCTTCGCATCATGAGGAAATGGCTTGCCGGTCAAGACGTTGTCGAGCGTTACGAAGTAAGTCGCCGGCATCTGACGCTGAATCAGCTCGCCGATGGCCTGATCACAGTTTTCACCGTAACCATCGTCGAACGTAATCGCCACGCAAGGCTTGGGATTGAATCGCAAAGCGATGCGGCGTTGGGCTTCTGTCAGGGTCACCACCTCCAAGTTGGCTTGCAGCCAATCAAGGTGACGGCGAAAACCGTCGTTGGTAATGGTCCAGTCGTTGAGATTCTGATCCGCCACGCGATGGTAAAAGAGGACCATCACCGGTGCGAGTCCGACCCGCGCGCGGACCTGGCGAAACCGAGCTCGCCATGGCCAGGTCGCGGCATAATAGCCGTCGATCAGTTGTTCTTTCAGTCGCTGCATGCTGGTCTTATTCGCTCTTTCCAAGCGACGCTTTGAGCCAACTCTTGACCTGGGTTTTCGTCGTCCAGATCCCCTGTCGGATCAATCCAAAGGTCGTATTGGGCACGACACGGATCGTCTCGCAGGCTCGTGGTTCGGCTCGCCAATGGGCTTTATAGGGTTCGTCGCCGCGGAGGAAGTCGACGGCTGTCTTGCCTTGTTCGATGGCACGGCGAATGACGGCAATCTGCATCAAGCTGCCAGGCTCATCATTCAGGCGATCAGGATCGATACCGGCCTGGTAGGCATATGAAATGTCATGACCGGGGAAGTGAATCTCGGCCGCGACAGGCACATCGTCCAGGTCGAGCCAGAGAATCTCGCATTTGCCGTCGGCCATCATCTGACTGGCCGCTTCGTACAAAAACTTCGTGAAGCGATCGTCCGCAAAACAGCCTGGCTGATCGAGCGATTTTCGTCGACGCATGTGCAGATCGATCAGAATCGGCATGGCGGCATCCAGGCCGGTCGCGCTATCGCACACATGCAGCTGGCAGCGATCGGTATCGAGCACGCGGTTGATTTGGCGGCGGATCTGTTTGCGATGCGACTTGGACTGCTGCATCTCGAAGTCGTACCAAGTCTCGGGTATCTCAAGTCGCCAGCAATTGATCGCTGATAATCGATGAACCATAGCCTGACACTGCATCATCCGTTGACTCAGTTCTTCCGCGATGGGTGCCCCTTTTTCGAGGTTCTCCCACTCCATCGCATCCCAGGCATTCGAGGTCGTCAGGGCTTCCTGTAACCAATCGACCAACAGCGGAGCCACTCGATTCGGGTCATCCGGGTGCACGAGAATATCGAGATAGTCGCTGCACACCTCACCATCACCCAGAAAGCGAAGCGTACGTCCGCCCGTTTTTCCGGCGGCTTTATACCAGGGAGCTAGTCCAATCAGTTCGTCTCCATCAAACACGCCAACAATGAATAGCTGATGGGCATCGCCGTAATGCTTCCACCACGACATCATCCAGTCGTAGCTGCGAAAGGGCACATTGCCAGCCAACGCATTCCAGGCTGACCGCAAGGAAACGACGGATTGGGGATCTGAAAACCGTTCGACGTGCATAGATATCTGGGGGGCCGAAGTTAACGTTCAGGCCCGCGATTGCGCACCGCAGGCCGTTCTATTCTCGACAACGGACTATCAAACATTCCCCACTGTTAGGTAAAAGCAAACAAAGTTGCGCCGGTTTAGAAGGGATGCTTACCCACCGAGTGGCAATTGTTTCTCAGACACATCACGTGTTGCTTTTTCGCCACGTCTCTTGCGATTTGGCAACATCTCGGTGGCAACCCGAAGCTCGCTCCTCACCGCACCTAAGTGCTTTTCCAAACGGCCTTTACCCCTCGAATAGCCGGAGCATTCCCAATTATTGGCACTCGGCTTGCCTTATAGCTCCAGCGAATCGGGGTTGTGGGAAGCAGGACCTCCGGCCCACGTGGCTGCGTCTTGCTTCCCGCACGTTTTTCACTCCCTATCGATATGCCCTTTCTCGAGGCAATGGCTATGTTCAACCCGGCTGACATCCTCTTCGCGCTTGTTCGCTATCGTTTGCGTTGGATCATTCCCACGATCCTGGTAGCGACCGCAGCACTTGCGTATGCCGTCGTCAAGCCGAATGCCTGGGAAGCCACCCAAAGCATCGTACTGCGCGACGAAGCGGTCAGTAGTTTAGGCCGACCAGGACAGTTCTCCCGAGTTGAAGACATGAAGCACGCCCAGGAAACCGTGCTCCAGCTGACGCGTTCGCGAGAAGTGATCGAGGCAGCGCTGACGCAATTGGGAGTACCCGCAGGCCGCTGGTCGACCGGTTCCTGGCCGAGCAAAGACGACATCGCCACGGCTCGCAAATCGATCAGTGTTCATTCCCCCAGCGGCACCGAATTCGGAACGACCGAAATGCTGTACATCACGGTCGAAGCCGATACGCCTGAGCGTGCGAAGAAGCTGAACGAATTGATCTGCATCCAACTCGATCAGCAACTGGGCGAGATGCGAAACAGCCGTGCATTGAGCCTGGTAGAAGAACTCAACTATCGCGAACAACAAGCCAACCAGGCCCTGACTGGCGTAACCAATCGCCTGTCGGACATGGAAGAAGAAGTCGGAACTGACCTGGCAGAGTTGCGAATCTTGAACGAAGTCGGCTCGGGGAACGGTAACCTTCGCGAACAGATGGTGCAAATCAAGAACGAACTGCGGACGGCTCTAGCCAACCAGCAAAGCTCGCAGCGACTGCTGGAGATTCTAGAAGCAGCCCAGCAAAACACGAGTGAACTGATTGCCACGCCGAACCAGCTACTTGAATCGCAACCGGCACTGCGTCGGCTTAAGGATGGCTTGATCGATGCCCAGCTTCGTTCGGCTCAACTGCAAGGGATACGCACCGACAACCATCCCGGCGTCATCGCGGCTCATCATGCCGAAGAAGAGATTCGTAGCCACTTGCACCAGGAAATCGCCATCGCCATTCGTAGCCTGAATGCGGAACGAAGCGTGAATGCCAGTCGCATTGCTCAGCTGCAGACCATGCTTGACGACGTAAGCGAGCGGATGACTAAGCTGGCTTCCCTACGTGCTGGGTACAATAATCTGGTGGCGGAAGTTCGCGAAAAGAATAACAAGCTGACTCAAATCCGAACCGATCTGGCCGATGCCCGGTCGTCGGTGGAAGCGGCAACCACCACGTCTCTGATCACTAAAGTGAGCACTCCCGAGGTCAGTGACTACCCGGTTGGTCCTTCCCGCAAGGCAATCGCTGGAGCCGGCGTTGTTGGCGGGCTGGCTTTGGGGCTGGGCATTCTCTTTCTGACCGTCCCCATGACGGCCGCACCATCAGCACAACCGATACCATCGGCAAGCTCAACGAGCAATGCTTCCGGTGCGGGTCAGCATCCTGCTCCAGTAGCAGGGCATGGCCTATCTTTGAAGGAAGCTTTGTTCAACCTCGCACATCGCAACCCTTCACCTAACTGATTCGCGTTTCCAGCACTTTCGAGCGACTCGAGTCCTGAAAACCGAATGCTGAAGACATCGACATGACCGCCATTGTTGCCATTTTTGTTCTCGTCGGCCTGGTATGGGGAACCATCCTGGCCACGCGTGGCAACTTGCTCTTGGCCTGCGTCGGTCTGCTGATCGCGACCGCGACTGCCGGTGTTTATTTTCTGCAATTCGACCTGGGTGGTATTACCCTCTCGATTGACCGCTTGGCGATTGTCGGCCTGGTTGCCGCGTTTATCTTTCAGTGGAAGTTGGGAAAGATCGAGGTCCGTCCCTGGATGGCAATCGATACCGTCATCGCCATCTTCTTTGGCGTGCTGTTCTTCAATACGTTTACCCATGACTTTCGCAACATCGAACCAGGCCAGGTTCCGCCGGTTCAGCATCTGATCAACGGCTACTTGATTCCCCTGACGGTCTACATCGTCGCGCGAAACTTGAAGTACGATGAAAAGCAGATCGACTGGTTTCTGATGGCAATGACCGCGTTTGGTGTTTACCTCGCGGTAATCGGCATCTTGGAAGGACTTGGGCTCTATGGATTCGTCTTCCCTCGCTACATCGCCGATCCCAAGATTGGTCTGCACTTTGGTCGTGCTCGCGGACCAATGGTTCAATCGGTGAGCTACGGCGTCTACTTATGCGGATGCCTGCTGACAACGTGCCTGCTTTGGACGCGGGCCTCCAGCAAGTGGAAGTGGTTTATCCTCAGCCTGATTCCGCTGTTCCTGGCGGCCATATTTTTCACGAAAACACGAACCGTCTGGGCTGGCTGCGGCTTGAGCTTGATGGCGGGCATCTTCCTGACCATGCAAGGTAAGACGCGGACCGTGCTTATCACCGGCATGATTGCCTGTGGTCTGCTGGCCGTGGTTGCCAAGTCGGATGCGATCATGGGACTGCAGCGGGAAGGCTCGGTTCAAGACACGCGTCGCTCGGTCAGTATGCGAGCCAGCTTTACGTACGTTTCATGGGAGATGTTCCTCGATCGACCGGTCTTGGGACACGGCTTCAGTCAGTTCAAGAAGGCCAAGCTACCGTATCTTGCCGATCGCAATGTCGACCTGGTTCTCGAATCGATTCGCGACTACGACCATCACAACACGTTCCTCAGTGTGCTGTGCGACCTGGGCCTGATGGGCTTTATTCCGTTTCTCGCGATGTATGGAATGTGGTTGCGTAACGGCTGGCGGCAGGCCCGCAGCAATTCGCCTGAGTGGGCAAAAGCCGTCGGCACCCTAGGCGTCGGCGTCGTCCTGATTGCCGTCTGCCAGATGATCGGTCACGAAATCACCTTTATGCCGTACGACCATCTATTGATCTTCCTGGTCGCCGGCATGAACGCTGCCCTGGCCTATGACTTTGGCCTGGTGAAGCGAACCCAACGAACTACCCCACCTACACCCTGGCAACACCAGGCCGCTGCTCGAGGTTAACCGCACGATGAGTTCTGACCGCATTGAAATGTTTGGTATCGAGATCGATTCGCTCCGCATGAGTGGGGCTGTCGATCGGTTGATGAACTGGTGCAACAGCGAAACCGATGCCGCGTGCCGCTTTGTCGTTACGCCGAATGTCGATCACACGGTACTGCTGCAAACCAGTGCTCCCCTTCGTGATGCCTACCGCGATGCTGACCTCGTGCTGGCCGACGGCTGGCCGGTGGTGTTTGCTTCGCGACTATTTGGCAAACCGCTTCCCGAGCGAGTTACTGGCAGCGACCTGATCCCTGCCCTGTTCCGCGCCGCTGACAAATCGGCCCCGCTGAAAACCTTCCTACTAGGGGCTGCCCCTGGGGTCGCTCAGCGAGCTGCCGTCAATGTCCACAAGCAATACCCCAACGTGCAGATCGTGGGAACCTACAGTCCGCCACTGGGCTTCGAGAACGATCCAGAAGAGAATCAGCAGATCCTGGAACGCATCGCTGATGCCCAGCCACAGCTGCTAGTGATTGGGCTGGGGGCTCCTAAACAAGAACTGTGGATCCATAACGTCCGTCACCAAGTGGCCGCCAAAGTGGCCGTTTGTGCTGGTGCAACCATCGACTTCTTAGCCGGCGAAAAAAGCCGAGCTCCCAAGTGGATGCAGCGAACCGGCCTGGAGTGGGCCTACCGTATCGGCACCGACCCGAAACGCTTGGCCAAGCGTTATGCCAAGGATGCGGTCGTCTTTCCACGCATCCTCTGGAACGAATGGATGAAGCCGGGCCTGCGTCGCCCCGACTTTTCCAAATAGCACCATCCCTCTATAGTTGCGACAAGGAAGTCGAATCATTCACTCGCTTTTTGGGGAGTCCCCCAGAAGTCTGAGCTGCAAGTAACAAGAAGGATAGATCGTGCGTCGCGCGCTGGTATTGGTGGTTGATGGTTGGGGAGCCGGGTTTCTCGGTTGTTACGGGAACTCGTGGCTCGATACACCGGCGCTCGATCAGTGGGCTTGCCAGTCGGTCCTCTTCGAGCAGTGCCTGTCGGAGTGCCCTGCCCCACTGGACCTCTATCCGCATTTGTTTGAAGGCTCTCATCCAATTGGTCCCGTCGAGCCCAACGGCTTGATGAGTGCCCTGGCCGATGCCGACATTCCGGTGCACCTTCTTTCTGACGACCCGCGCTTACTCGAGCTACGCGACACAACTCGGCTCACTTCGGTCGAAACGTTTCCCGGAGTTGCCGAAGAGGCAGCTAATTCGCCAGAAGAAACGACAATCGCTCGCTTCGCTGGAGTCCTTCTCGATTGGCTCGAAGAACCAGCACGCGAGGAGATCATCTGGGCTCATGCCCGCGGGCTGCTGGGTCCATGGGATGCCCCGTACAGCTTTCGGGAAGATCTCGCCGACGAAGAGGATCCCGATCCGCCAACCATGGTGCACCCTCCCTTCGAACGTGAAAACCGCGAGTTCGATTCCGACCATGTCCTGGGCATCACCCAGGCCTATGCTGGCCAGGTCACCGTGCTCGATATGCTGCTTGGGGAACTCCTGGCGACCATCGAAGAGCTACCTGAGGACCAACAGCCGCTGGTTGTGTTGACCTCGACCGGTGGTTATCCGCTCGGTTTGCATGGACAGATCGGACGCGATGACGAATCGACGGTACGTCTCTACAGCGATACGCTGCACGTGCCTCTCTTGATTCGTCTGCCTGGCGGGAAAGATGGCCTGGCTCGCTGCCAAGGCCTCGCACGACTGGGTGATATTCTTCCAACGATCGCACAGACATTCGGACTGGAAGCATCCCCCCAGGAAGGGCTCAACTTGCTTGAAGTCCGTCTGAGGGACGAGCGTGAGTTCGTCCTGTGCGGGGTGGCCGATCAGCGATGTTTCCGCTGCGATCATTGGAGCCTGCGATACCACCTGCCTGACTTAGAGACTCCGCTGGATGAGATCGACATCCACCAGATTGCGACTGAGTTGTTTGTCAAACCTGACGATCGCTGGGATGTGAACAACGTTGCTGACCGCTGCAAGAATATCGCGGAGGCAGGCCTGCAAACAGCGTTGGCGATGGAACACGCCTATCGCAATAATCTGCCGCTGCCGGAACTGCCGGAAGAACTTCGCACGGTCGTGCAGTAACGACTACTGGAAGCGTGGGAAGCGTGGCGTGTAGCTGCGGAAGGTCTCGAGCCAGGTCTTGGTTTCTGGCTCTTCCTTCGGAGCATTCTTCTGAGCCATCGATGCCGCGCGGGTCTGTTCGAGTTGCTGCGCGAGGGCTGGAGAGATGGGCACATGCCGCTCGAGGAACTTCACCCAGTAGCTACCCAACAGGCGATGGCAATCGCCGACGTCAGCCTGTTGGTATTTGGCATAAGCGAGCGTAACCAACTTGTTGAGTTGGTTGATCTCGTTGTCGCGGAAAGCAACATCATAGACTTCGATTCGATCGACCAGAACGTTGCCTTCGCCCATCATGTCGAAACCGATCTTGGCACGTTCCAATTCCGGTGGAAGATCGAGCACAGGGTAAGCGAACTCGCTCCACTCCGACTGTAGCGGGAACGGGGTGCCTGAGCCAACCGAGACCGGACGGTAAACATTCTGACTGCCAATGTAGCCATCCAACACAATCCTTAGGTTGGGCTGAATGTTGCGACCATCGTTCATCAGGTGCATCTTGAGCATCATCCGCCGACTATCGGGGATTTCGAGCTCCTCACTCCGCGCCCATACGACCTGGCCATTACTTTGCATTCGTAGCGATTGCAGGCCTTCGTAGACCTTCACTTTTTCGAGCCCAATCGTTGTGCCGGGCTGATTGCTGATCGTCCAGCCGGGGATCTCGCCACCAGTCGATGCCTGCTCGAAGTTGCCATTGGAAAGGATCGCAACCGGAGGCATCGCCCGGATGCTTCGCAGGCGTAGTGCCAACGCATCCAGCTTTTCACGCATCGTTCGCATCACCCCGGTAGGCAGATACACCTTCGCCCCGGTGATGGCGACATCGTAGACGTTCACCTTACAGGCAATCAAACCGTACGCCGGGATCGTGACGCTCCATTGGCTTTCTCCCTTGGGCTGCGGGCCGCGAGAGATCTGGCTGTTCGCCAGAGGAGTAATCACACCATTGCCAGGCAGTTGCACCGTGAGAGATGCATTCAAATCCCATGGCGTTGGGTTGACGAAGTAAAGCGTTGTCTCACTTCCGGCGGATAGCTTGCGGATCACCAGCGGCTGCGATTGGGGTACGTTCAAGCGATGGTAGTTGCCACGCGGCAGTTGTTTATAGACAGACAGAAATTCGTGCAGTGACTGATCCTGCCCCATCGGCACCATCCACCCACCATAGAAGATCGAGAGATCGTCTTCCTGGGCCAAATGCTCGACCAGCGGACGCCGCACTTCGGCGCCGCTGCCAGCGAACTGCGAAGCAATCCAGGTAAACGTTCCGTCACGCCCAAAGGGTTTGGCTTGATCGAAGCCGGCGACATGTAGCGTATCAGGCACATGGAAGTGCATCACGCTGCGATTGTCTTCGTCGCCGTAGGAAACCTCTTCTTCTCGTGCCGCTTGGTAATGAGCGTACCAGCGGGCTCGCTTCTCGTTCCCTTTCGGGCGAACGAAGTTGGTTTCCAGCAATGCGATGTTTGGGTGAGCCTTGTAACGCTTGGCATCAATACCCAGTTCCAGCAGAACATCGGTCGTGGTTACCGTACGAGGCAGCTCAGGCGTCAGTCGTTCTTTGGCATGCGGTCCGTGGAAGCAGCCAGCCGTGTTCAGGTACAACACGGCATTTGAGTTGGCACTTCGCAGAATGGTCGCCAGGCGGGCATGCAGTTGAAACATCCGCTGGCCACGCCACTTGAGCCACTCTTGCCATTGTTCTTCCAAAACCCAGTTGCTGCGGGTTTTCACATCGCCAGGGAGATTCGCGAAGACTTGCTGCTGCACTGGCGGCAAGGTCTGCGCGAACAACAACAGGGTGTTCTCGTCCATGCCCCACTGGGGACCCGGCAACAAGGCAAACCCATCGCCGTCTAAGTTCAGCGAAATGCCGGCGAAGGATGGGTGATGGCCATATCGAGAGACGAAGTCGAGCACCAGATCGCTAATGGCCTGCTGAACGTCTTCGTTCAATGGATTGTAATAGGCCCCTTCACCCACCGACGAGCCGAGCTGATCCATTGCCGGCTGGCCAAGATGGTTCAGCGGCGCGGCATAGTTTGGATCGGCGGAAGTCACACGGGCTTCTTCCAGGCGGACAATCGGAGCATTCAATTCCATCGCCGGAATGAGTCGCAAATTGGCTCGATCGAACTGCCGGAATAGAAGTTCGGCGATATCCTTCTTGAAGGGATCGCGACCGTCATCAAAGAACAACCCCTTGTCGAATTTCGGAGTCGAGCGGAAGTGAGGGCTCGGATAAAGGGCTCCTCCTTCACTCATTACGCTTACGCAGGCGGCGTTGAAACCGACGCGTTTCATGTGCTCGACAACACGGTTGCTCCCTTCCAGGAACGTGAGCCAGTCTTCCAGCGATCGGTTAGAGGCCGCGTTTAGGTCTTCTGGGGCGCCGAATCCCTTGGCAAACAGGGGCTTATCCCAAAAAGCAATCGCCAGACGATCATCGTCGGACGTGGTGGCGTCGGCTGGTGTTTCGTTTTCATCCCCAGACATGACCGGTCGACCTGCCAACACACTAATGCGTCCAAAGGTCGAAGGCTTCTCGGCATCACGGCAGGTCAACAACAGCATGGGCGTGTTGGTACGCGGCCAGAAGACGAGTCGGTGCTTGGCTTCGCCTGGCTTATCCCCTGGCTGCGGCTGCGGAACTTCAACGCCGGAGTCGATTCCAATCGGGGTGATCATGCCGGCGGCGTCGGGCTCGACAATGCTGATGCCTAAGCTTTGTGCCAGGTCGGTCGGGTATTCCACCTCAACCACCAACGGTGTGCCCATCGTCTCGATTGGCAAAGGATACGCGTGCCATCCGCCCGGCTGCAATTGCTGCCACTTACGATCGTTATGATCAACCGTCTTTGTCAGGTTGTTGTGCAGCTCGGATGTCTTCGACTTGATCCATGGATTGTAGGAAGCCAGCTTCGAGAGCCTTGGCCACCAGTCAGCATGCGTTGGATCGAATGAGGCCAACATACGAGGTTCTTCCGTGCTGGGCACGTACTGAAGCTCGGGATCGATCACCACAAACTGTAAGATGCGTTGGTGAGTCGGCTTGGAAGCGAAAACCAGGCTGCTCAGCCGCTGTTCCGTCATCGTGATGGCGAGTTCGTACACGCCTTCTTCGGCCGGTACTTCGACTTCGACGGCCTCGCCCAGGTCGATCTTCCCTTGGGCATCAACCGTACTGGTGAACTTCTTTTCCCAGATCGATCGGCCGGCACGCGCAGGACGCAAGCGAACCAAGGTCTCGACCGTCGTTCCGGTGGGGAACTGGGTACGATAGCCGGTAATGCTTGCTCGTAACGGTTCTTTTGGTGAGAAGACCAGGTGATCGCGATAGAGCTCGGCTCGGATAATATCGCCGGGAGCACGCTGCACCAGGATGCGTGAGCCCTGGTCGTCGAGTGCCGCCTGGTAGGGCTGCTGCAACAGCGATGTCACGGGGATGGAAATGGGCGCGATCTGATCGTTTGGACTACCTGAGAGTTGGATCGTGAGCTGAGCCCCAGGCGGAGCTTCGATCTGAACATCAAATCCGTCGTAGATACGCGGAGTGAGATGATTAATCTCGATCCGCCCTCGAGCCGGTTGGACGGCTCTGGCTTCATCGGCTTCCATACCGAGTAGATGGACCAGGCGAATCTTACCGGCCGTCAACGAGATATTCCCTCGCCAACGCTTTTCGGAATTACCGCCCCAGGCGATTCGCAAGGTGCTGCGAATGGTTTCGACCGGTACGTCCGCTTGAGCATGCGACTTGGCAGTTGCCAACAGCGCAACGAGCAACGCACAGAACGACGCAAACCGTCGCGCGAACTTCCTATTCGCGTGTCGGCGCAGACGATCGGAGTGCTGTCGGCCGGGACTTCCCTGTACCAGTCGTTCCAGCATAACGCTGCATATCTCGGAGGAACGGAATAATGTGTCCTGATTGGACAATGGCCGCGGATTATAGACAGAGAACGGAAATCGCTGCCAGAGCGAAATTAGATCGTGTCACCGCTTCCTCGCAACAGAGTGCGAAGGTGCTTGTTTTAGATCGGCGAGAGCGCCGGGTGGTTGAGAAACAGGGTAAAGGAGAGAAACTCTCCAATACCCAGTTCTGGAGAATTCTCGTGCGATATTTCTCAACCACCCGTGATCCGCGCTTCTCGCTATGGCGACCGCCGAGAACAGGACACTCGGCGGGATCGCCCGGGAGGGTGACTCATAGAGCGGCTTCCGGCTATTGGGAAACCGCGTTAAGTTCAAATGTGGTTTAGCTTTCTGTTGTGGCACTATCGGGTGCGGCGGTACGACGTCGGCGACGCTTTGGCTTGGCGGCACCCCATTCCTTGGTCAGCGTTTCAAAGACCTCTGGAGATTCGTAGCGGATGATCGTCTTGCCTTCGGGCATAGGACCGATCAAACCACGGAAAACAGGCATGCCACGCAGTGCGAGATCGGTGCTGCTGTCTTCGGTACCGACTTGGGAGTGCATCTTGAGCAGTGGCTCGGCCGATTCGTAGTCTTTGATTCGGATCTCGCCGTTTGCCCCACGGGTCACCACTCGGAAGGTGTCTTTCTTTGCCATATCTACCAATGCCTCCTCAATTCCAACTGGCCACATTGCCTTTCACACAAGCAGGTATCGGAACGTGTGCTAGCGAAGCCAAACCTTTTTCTGATGGGAAGTTACATCAGTATTCATAGGCACAGAGCGAACAGCCCGCATATCGTGCAGTTTCGGAAGAGAGACTTGTAAAGCGTACCTTGGTAGTCATTCGCACAGCCGTCGCAACAACACGCCTGACGCTATATCCATTCGCGCAGACTACGCAGAACCCCTCCTCAGTGCCGCACAACACCCCGCAACGGAATTCATCGCCATTGTGTTTTTTTGTTGCACTTTTACAAATCGGACGTAAAATAGTCAAAAACTCCGGTTTTCCTCTATACCGGCCCTGGGTAGTCGCAAAGTCGGAGCCGCTATCGGGCCAAGGCGAGTCAACATTCACTCCTCAGATTCCTGCTTCGTCCTGGTCGATTCAGTTATTCCTCATCTATCCATTCCTTGCTCGGAGACCGCTTTCATGCACAAGAAATCTGGCTTCACGCTCGTCGAGTTGTTGGTAGTGATCGCCATTATTGGCGTGTTAATCGCCTTGTTATTGCCTGCGGTACAGCAAGCCCGCGAAGCAGCTCGACGTATGCAGTGCACCAACCAACAAAAGCAATTGGGCTTGGCGATTCACAATTATCACGACACCTTTGGCAGCTTTCCTCCCGCAGCCATTTGGCTGGGTTCAGGCACGCAAGCGCCAGAGAACGGTCGCGATGGCAATTGGGGAGCGACTTGGGCGTTGATGTTGCTGCCATTTATTGAGCAGGACAATCTTCACGCTCAGTACAACTTTGGGGTCATCGCCCGTAATGGCAATGCGACCAGTGGGAATAACCAGGTAACTCGTCAACGTCCCGACGCTTTTCTTTGCCCAAGTCATCCCGATGTCACGGGACGCTTGACGCAAGACTTCAATGGCTTTTCCAAAGTCAATTATGCCGTCAGCCTGGGTGCCGCGCGACAATGGCGACGAACGGACTTCAACAACAGCGCCCGCAAGGGTGCGTTCAGCTGCGTCGAGCAGTATGGTGCCAACTTTCGTGACATGACCGACGGAACCTCTAACTCGATCATATTGAGCGAGATCTTCATCGTCAGTTCCGGCGGCGACGACCGCGGTGCCTGGGGTTGGAACACCGGTGCCACATTCAATGGTCGCAATGGCTCGAACATCCTAACACCGAATGATAATCAGCAGTACGACTCGTCGCACTACTCCTTCAATTCGACCTCGCAAACCATCTATGGAATGAACAGCAACCCCGACACGCTCGACGGTTGTGTTGCCGCTCGCAGCTTCCATCCAGGTGGCGTGGTTATGTGCTTGGGTGATGCCAGCTGCCAATTCGTGGCCGAGACGATTGACGAAACCATCTACGTTAACGCTTTGGCCATCGCTGACGGCAATCCGACCCAACTTCCTTAATTCGGTCAACTTCCCCGAACCCAACATTAACCAGAAAAGCCCATTTGATCTGCTCGTCCAGCAAATGGGCTTTCTTTATTCATCCGACATCTTCCGCCCAACACACGTAACGACAACCATCATGATCACACGCAACTTTCTGCTTCTGGCCGCATGCCTGATTCTCTTTACTGGATGCCCTTCCGGTCCCGCGACTCAAGGGGGCGGAACTTCCGACGGAGAAATTGGGCAAATGACTAAGGATCAGGTCGAGACCTTCCTGACTAAGGCCGAAAAAGCTCCTTCTCGAGCTGCAGGCGATCTTGCGCTACTGCTTGAGTCGCTGGAAGGAAGCGCCGAACGTAGCGAGGCGTTTGCCAAAGTCCGCGACGAGGCGAAGAAGCTTCAAGAGCTGCTTGAGGCGAATGCCGGCAAAGACGAAGTCACCGAGCAGATGGCATCGCTTCGTTCAGCGACCGGCGAACTGCCGACGCCGAGCAATTAGCGACGCAGGTTACCCATCGGCGTGAGTGAAGTCGAACCGATCCGTGGTGGGTCGTTCTGCAAGTTAGAAACCCCACCGATCGCATTTCGCGAAGCGACACTTGCGGCCGGTTGAGCTGGCGGAGCAATCGCAATCCGCGTTACCTGTTCCTGCTCGACCATCTTTAGCGTGGTGACAGGCCGCGAGACCGTTCGCTCGGCCGGGACCAGTTCGCGGCGTGTGACCGGTGTGCGAACGGTTTCCGTACGTTGCTCCCAGTGCGTCCGCGGTACCCAGCGATAGGCAACCCGCGGCGGGGCGAACGGGTTGATGGTAAACGGTGTGTAGGCTTCCCAGCGGTACTCGGTGACCGGGGTATAGTAGGCCCGCTGCGACTCTTGAATATCGGTCGTCAGCCGCTCTTGGTAGAACTTCTCGGTGTGGGTCTGGTAGTTGGTCTCCGAGACCGGCACATTGACTTTCTGTACGACTTCGCGATAGGTCACTCCGTTACGTTCGACGTAGCGAACATCTTCGGCTAGAAGTGGTTGAGCGGTCCCGAAAAACAGCATCCCCAGGACAAGTTCGCGGCAGCGCATCCTGCGTACCCCCTTGCGTCGAAATCGATTGAGAAACGAGTTGGCGCGTCGCATCCTTGCGAAGGCCAAGTCGAAAGAGAACTCGCCGGGAGCACGCATCTTGCCATGCTTTCCAGCTTCTCCTAAGTACCGTTTCGGCACGCGGTTTCACACGAGTTCACACAAATTCGCTCGCTAGCTATGCCGTCACTACACACCAGCAAGTGCATCCAACGGCACCGATGAAATCTAAGTCACCATGGCAACTTAGGTTTGTTAAGAAGCGGTCTGGTGCGAGAGTGCTTTCATCGACGAACGCTTGTGTGAAAAATTTTTTCGCCAGCTTGAACTACCAAGGGGAAGTGGTAGCCTGAACAGCGTATTTGATCCCCCATTCCAAAGGCACCTACGATGTCGGAAAAGACGATCTTCAAGCGAATCATCGACAAAGAAATCCCAGCGGACATTATCTACGAAGACGACCACTGTCTGGCGTTCATGGACATCGCTCCCAAAGCTCCGACCCATGTGTTGATCATCCCCAAAAAGGAGATTGCCACGGTTGACGACGTCGCCGACGAAGACGCCGCCCTGATCGGCCACATGTGGCTCGTCATTCGCAACCTGGCCCGCGACTTGGGCCTGGAAGAAGGCTACCGTGTGATCGTCAATTGCAAAGAAGCTGGAGGCCAGGAAGTGCCGCATTTGCATTATCACTTGCTGGGCGGCCGTCAGATGACCTGGCCGCCAGGTTAATCATCTTCCTTAATGAATGGGTTGCCAGTCACGTGTACGGAGCCTTCGTGCCAACTTCAGACGCTTTGCATGAGTAGTACTACGAAGCCACGAAAGCTCCAAGCAAGCGTTCTTAGCCAGTTCGTTCGGACCAAGCGTCGATGAGCACTTTCGTCGAATGAACGAGACAATATGTCATGGCAAGGAACCTGCAAGAACATGGTCGACGCCCAGATCAACAGCAGGGCAAGCAATCCCGCCCAGACCTGCCAGAGTTCAACGGCTCCAGGCCGCATCCATAAGAGCGAGACCGCGGTGGATAATTCGATCAGCATAGGCGGTCCGACTACCCAAGTCGTTAATGCGACGTGGCATCGCTCGTATTCGGAGAACTGCTCGCTTCCAACCGCGGCAAGTAAAGGGTAATGAACCACCTGGACAAACCAAATAAGTCCGACCATGTACCAGGTCGAAGCGGCGTGCAGAAGAAAAAGTGCTTGGACAAGATCAAACATGACTACTCAAAATTGAACCGATTTTCTCCAGGACACCAACACGGCAACGATGATCCGGGAAAGAACCGCAGATTACCCCCGAACGCAACAAGTGGGAGGGCGATAACCTTCGCGAGCGATTTACACCGTTGGCATCGCCAGAAAGATCTCTTAAGGACACTCGCTTAACAACGGTCTAAACTGTCGGGTAAGGTCAGGACTTCGTGTTTCTGATAGACAATTCGAACTGCTTCTCGCAAAGAGTATTTCCAAGGTGCTCAGAGTTTGACAACACTCATGGATCCAACCCAGACTCTCAAGGTATTCCATAGTGACAGCTTCCCACTTCCGCTACCCAGTGGCCATCGATTCCCCATCGACAAATACGCCATGCTGCGAGAACGGCTGCAAAGTGGAGGGATGAAAGATCGATTAGAGTTTTGCATCCCTAGCGCGGTTACCGACGATGAACTGTTGTTGGTCCACACCAACGAATATCTTGAAAAGCTTCAACACGGAACGCTTTCCTCGCTTGAGCAGCGACGAATTGGATTTCCCTGGTCGCCAGAAATGGTAGAACGCTCTCGCCGGTCGACCGGTGGAACGCTGGGGGCTGCCAGGGCTGCTCTTACTGAAGGTGCTGGCGCGCACCTGGCCGGTGGCACTCATCACGCTTTTGCCGATCATGGGCAAGGCTTCTGTGTCTTCAACGATGTCGCGGTCACCGTGCGCGTCTTGCAAGCCGAGCAACGGATTCGTTCGGCCGTTGTGATCGATCTTGATGTCCACCAAGGAAACGGCACGGCGTCGATATTCTTGGCAGACCCGAGTGTATTCACTTTTTCAATGCATGGAGACAAGAACTTTCCCTTCTCGAAATGCAACGGTGACCTCGATATTGCCTTGCCCAAAGGAACGTCGGACAGCACCTACTTGGAACTCCTGTCCGAGGCACTCGCCCGTTTGCCTCTCTCGGATGTCGATATCGCCTTTTACCTCGCTGGCGCGGATTGCTACGAGCATGACCGACTTGGGACGCTCAAGCTAACCCAGGCAGGCCTGCTGCAAAGAGACGAAATGGTTTTTCAAGCTTGTCAGACGCATCATTTACCCGTCGCCCTGGCCATGGCCGGCGGCTACGCCGACAACTTGGAAGACATTGCGACTATCCATTGCGACACAACTGAAGCGATGCTGAAGAGTTGGTCGCCAGGCTGAACGTTACCGTACAATGCGACTGCTTTAGCTACGGCAGGAAGTCGGGAAGGTATGGACCGACCAACCCAACAACAAAGCTTGCCTGACTCAATGCAATACTGGTGATCGCTATGCCGCTGCCTCGGAGCAGACCATTCGAGGAGTGGATACGTAGCAGGGACTGAATCCCCAGTACAGTCGCCAGAACGCAGAACGGATACCAGCCTGCCCAACAGGCCCACATGATGGGAATCATATCCCACCTCTGCCCCGTCGCTCCTCGCATAACGTAGACGTAGATCACACAGGCCAGCCAGAGCAGATACCAAATCGCAATGATGCTAAGGCTTGCCACGGCGAGAAGGCTGGTCCTGGCATTCGCTGGCATATGTCTCAGATTCCCCCAGAAGCGAAATTCTTATTGTAATTCGCCTTAGTCATGGTTCGCTGCACAACATGCATGTCAATCAGTCGCTTACCGCTGTTTAGCGGCCTATTCGTATTCAATTTCGATCAAGTCTTCGAGGCGTTCCTGTAGCTTGTTATATTCTTCTGCTGTGTAGCTTAACGGTTCTAGTTCAAGTGACTCAGCGACGAAAGCCAGGATCTTGCGTTGCCGCTCATCGGGAACGAAGCCGACACTATAGTGATCTCTATTGGTCGGCTTCCAATCAGGATCCCCGTAGGCGGCCAACGCTACCTCAGGAGCATAAGCGAACTGCCCCAGCCCAAAAAAACCACGACGAAGACCAAGTCGCAGAAAGTCGCGGAAGTTCTCCGCAAGCAAGTGGTTCTCGTCGTTAGAATTTGAAGGTGCCGTCAGTATGACGGGCGAGGTTTCATCCACTCGATAATCGCGAACGATGAAACTGTAGTGCTCTCCGTCGCCACCAGACCAGGCAAACGCAGCGGAGTTCTTGGGTGTGCAGGAGTAGTCGCCGTTGACGAAATGCTTTGGTTTTAAGAAGGTAATTCCGAGCGCCGCGATGCCGTCGTCAAACTCCTCGGGAAACCGCTCGCGAATGATTGGATCAAGCTCCCAGAGAGCGTCAATCAGCGGCAGGTTCACGTCGATCTTCGGCGCGTCAGCCTGAAACGCTTCATAGTACAGCGCATCCACATCGGCGCTGTCGGGCGTTGTTTCCGGTGACAGGGAAGTTGCCGCGGTCGGTTCGGCACGCTTCGAGCAGCCTGCGGCAAGAGCGGTCACAGCTACGGAACTAGCGAGAAACTTTCGACGCGTAATCATTTCGCTCGTGACGAACCTGCTCGAAGGATGAACTTAGAAATCTGAACTGCGTAGGACGCCAGCAGTCTAACGCCCAGGCTCATTATAGTGACGCGTTCCATATTACCCGGCGCGTGTCAAAACGCAAAACGGCCGCTTGAGTCACCCCAAGCGGCCGCCAGCATCACGTGTGGATTGTTGCTTCGCAGTTAGCGGTACAGCGAAGTCCCGCCTGGCAGGTAGAACGTCGGAGCACTCTTGCTGCTGCTGGAGATTGGCATCGCGTCGATCTGGCGGATCTCGCGGCGATCATTGGGGATCGACGATGTGCGTGGTTCCGATTCCTGCGAAGCCACGCGGCCTCCATTGGAATAGAAACCTCCGCTGACACCATCTTCACGCGGCGTGATGTCTTCCTGATGGCCAACTGGCATGATTGGTCCGGTTAGTGGCGATGGTCGGCCCTGCTCATCACGGGCCGAAGCGATTTCGTTACCCTGAGCTTGAGGACTTTGACCACGGACCAGTCCCACACCGTTGTCAGGCTGCTGCTGATTAGCGACCAGCTGAGCGGGTGTGTAGCTGTCGATCATTCCTTCGTTCGAGCCATCGCGAACCCAATCCAACCAGGCAACCTGCAGGCTGCTCAGGCTGGGGTGCCCGTAGAACTTGTTGGTGGTCGCGGTCCAGTTGTTGGTTTGCATGCCTTCACCGACGTACTGCACGTACTTCTGCTTACCCCCTTGGGCGATCAGGAAGCGAGCCAGCGAGTAACCTTGAGCGTACAGCGGCAGGATGTCGGCCGGGTACTCTCTCATGGCAAACATCTGGTTAAATGCGATGCCACGGTCGCTCTTCAAAAAGCGGTACAGCAGCGTCGTGTTCTTATCTTTTTCGGAAGTGTGCTCGACCGTGGTGCACGCCCCTTCATCCGCCCAGCGAGGCAGCGGACCGCCAAAGTGCGTAGCGAAGATCGTATGCAGTATCTCGTGCGGCAGAACGCTATCGAGGATGCGTTCACGCGGGCCGAAGATTTCCATGGTCCAGTTGAACGGCACACCTTGATGGAAGGCGAAGCTCGTTTGGCCGCCAGCACCACCGCCCACCTTCACGGAAATCGGACAGGGCTGCGACCAGGGAGGCAGTTCACGACCGAGCCACTCGGTGGCCAGGTCACGACGATAGACTTCAGCGAGTTCCAGAACTTGTTTGGCCAGTTGTGGGTCTTGAGCGGTTACCAGGAAGTTGGTTCCGCGAACACTGGCGGCAGAAGCGACGGCGACCAGGAAGGTCCAGACGCACATCGTCACCAAAGCGTGACGAGTCACGCGAGCATCCATGCTCATATAGCAGGCTCCAAGCAAATGGGTTCCCGTCCACTCCGTCGCATCATGCGGTGGTTGGCGGCAACATATTCAGGCTTCGCTGCTGTGCATCCCGTGGGTTGTTGGGGTCATCGGAGCACAGACAGCCCAATTCGATACGAGTCCCGGCATCAATCCGTTCAGCCTCAGGAATGCGTATCGCCGACTTGTAAAGTTTTCAAAGGCTAACCAAATGGACGTAACGTTCCTAGGGCAAAATCCCGCAAAAATCACGCTAGCTGCCCATTTTAACTAAAGCCGTAGCAGTAAAGCGTTGCTACGGCGGTAGATGGCGAAACCTTATTTCTCGTCATTCGACTTCTTTGCCGAGAGCACAACGAACGCAATCAGGCCTCCCACTCCGATCACACAGCCGCCTCCCATGACGGCCAGGATCAAGAGTTCCATTATCCCAATTCCAAACATCGGTCCCTGCATGACCTATTACTTCTTTCCGTCCAGCATCGGAATGCGGAACAATTCGGAGGTGGTGTGGGACTGCTTCATGGCCGCTTCCGCCTTGGCAACGATTTCTGGATATTCCGCGGCAACATCTTTCGATTCGCCTGGGTCGCTCTTCAGATTGTACAGTTCCAGCTTGCCGGCATTGGCCACCTTCGGACGCATCATGTTTTGGCGAATTGCTTTCCAGTCACCCATACGGACTGCCTGCTGACCACCGTAAGAGCGGAACTCCCAGTAGAGATACTCAGGCTCCTTTTGCTCTTCGCCGAGCAACTCTGGTAGAAAGCTGATGCCATCGATTCCTTCGGGGGTCTTCACGCCTGCGATATCAGCGAAGGTTGGCATCAAATCGTAGAAGGCTGCCAGATGATGCGAAACTGTGTCTGGCTTTACGTGCCCTGGCCACTTCACGATCAGCGGCACGCGAATGCCCCCTTCGTACAGACTGCCCTTCAATCCTTTAAAGCCGTCTGCCGAAGCAAAGAAGTCCGAGTCGCTACCACCGAGTCGATCGTAGGTTGGCCCATTGTCCGAGCTGAACATGACCACGGTGTTGTCGGTCAGCCCCTTCTTTTCAATCGTATCAAGGATCGCACCGATGTCGCGGTCCATGTGCGTGATCATGGCTGCGTAGCCGGCGTGCGGCTTGGGGTGCTTTAGGTAGCCGCGATGAACGTAATCGTCTTCCTTCATGTCGGCGTACTCGTCCAAGTCTTCGTTGGGGACTTGAATCGAGAGATGTGGTACGGCGAACGGAAGATAAAGGAAGAACGGCTTGTCGGCATTGGCTTCGATGAACTCGATCGCTACGTCACGGAATTGGCTTTGCGAATAGGTCTCGCCATGCAGTGTGCGATCGTTGCCCGGCTGCACTTCTTTCTCACGATTGCGCCACAGGTACTTGGGATAGTGATTGTGGGCGTGGCGTTGGCAGTTGAATCCATAGAACAGGTCGAAGCCTTGCTTGTTAGGATCGCCGGTCGAGCCAAAGTGCCCCAGTCCCCACTTGCCAATCGCGGCGGTCGCGTATCCCTTTTGCTTGAGCATTTCGGCAATAGTGACTTCCTCGTCGGGGATCGGATTCTGACCAGGGAACTCGGCACCTAGTGCTTTTGTTTCTGGCAGCATCTTGCCGGGGTCGCCATTGTCGCGGACGTAGGCATGACCGCCATGCTTGCCGGTCAACAGAACGCAACGCGAAGGAGCACACACTGCATTTCCACAATAGAAGTCCGTGAACCGCATCCCGTCCTTGGCCAGTTGGTCCAAATTCGGCGTCTTGATTTTTTCCTGTCCATAGCTGCCCAGTTCGGAGTAGCCCAGGTCGTCGGCCAGGATGAAGACGATGTTCGGCGCGCGGTCAGCGGCGCTGGCCGTGGCCGCAAAAACAACGAACAAGACCACGGTCGATAGGGAAGCAATCAAGAAACGATTCATCAGCTGGTACCAGTCAAGTGACTTGTAAATGAAGTAGATATCCGGGGAAATCTCAGTATGGACCACTACGCGCGAGTCGTCAACGAAAAGCCACAAGTTAGCCCGCTTTCAGCGTCTAACGTGACTTGATCATCCCCTCGCTAGTGTTTTTGTACTTTTTCGGCGTGAACGTTAGCGATTTGTTCATTGATACTGCCGCAGAAACGAAGTTCAATCGAAACTATGAAATACCATCTATTGAAAACCGCTGCAATTATTCTTGTCGTCTTCCTCCTTCGCGGCCAAGCAAGTGCCGCCGAAGAGAACAAACCGAACGTCTTGTTCATCGCCATGGATGACCTGAACGACTGGATTGGGTGCATGGGTGGACATCCGCAGACGATCACACCCAACCTCGATCGGCTGGCCAAGTCCGGCGTTTTGTTTACCAACGCTCACTGTGCGGCACCGGCCTGCAATCCGTCTCGGATCGCCATCTTCTCGGGTATCGCTCCGAATGTCTCCGGCGTCTACGCCAACAACCAGGTCCTGAGAGAAGTTCTGCCCGATGCCGAGTTGCTTCCCAAGACCTTCTCGAAAAACGGCTACCGTTCCACTGGTTCCGGCAAGATGCTGCACTACATCATTGATGCCCGATCGTGGGACGACTACTTCCCAGAGCCTTCCTCGGAGATGCCGATTCCGGACACGCTTTACCCCGATAAGCGACCGCTCAGCTTGCCGCGAGGAGGTCCATGGCAATACATCGAAACCGACTGGGGCGGGCTCGATGCCACGGACGAAGAGTTTGGCGGCGACTACAAGGTCAGCCAGTGGGTCTCTGAGCAACTGAGCAAGAAGCATGACAGACCTTTCTTCTTGGCCTGCGGCATCTATCGTCCTCACGAACCATGGTTTGTGCCAGAGAAGTACTTCGAGCCCTTCCCTCTCGAGTCGATTCAGATTCCGCCTGGGTACAAGAAAGATGACCTGGCCGATCTGCCGCCTGAAGGAAAACGCCAAGGCCCGAATCGTTACTTCGCCCACATTCGCAAGCATGGCGAGTGGAAACACGCGATCCAGTCGTACCTCGCTTCGATTCACTTCGCCGATGCGATGCTCGGCCGCGTGCTCGATGCATTAGACAACAGCGAGTACGCCGACAACACGATCGTGGTGCTGTGGTCCGATCATGGCTGGCACCTGGGCGAGAAAGAGCATTGGCAGAAGTACACCGCCTGGCGGAGATGTACGCGGGTTCCTCTAATGATCCGCGTTCCCAAGAACTGCCCTGGCCTGCAGGAAGGAACCGAGCCCGGCGTTTGCGACCAGCCGGTCAACCTGGTGAGTCTTGCTCCGACCCTGTTCGACCTGTGCGGCCTGCCAGCGAGCAAAGCGCACGACGGCCCAAGTTTGAAGCCTCTGCTGCAAGATGTCGACGGCGAGTGGCCTCATGTTTCGGTGACCTGCTTACATAGGGTTGGCGACTACGGCCTGAGTGACAATCACTGGCGATACATTCACTATGCCAACGGCGATGAAGAACTATACGATATCGAAGCCGACCCGTACGAATGGACCAACCTGGCCGGCGATCCCAAGTACGCCGAAAAGTTGGCTGAACTTCGCGCTAAAGGTCCCACCAAGTTCGCTGATAAGCCTGAGCCTAGCATTCAGTCGCTCAACAAGTTGAAGTGGGTAAGACTTGGCAAAGATAAGGCTCCTCCGTCGCAACCAGATGGTTCTCAGTTCCCGGTCTTCTTCATCAATGAAACGGAAGATCCGGTCAAGCTGTCCTGGGTTGATCGGCAAGGCGAACCGAAATTCTATGAGGAAATCCAGCCGACCAAGATGGTTCGCCAAGCCACACGGCCCGGGGCCGTCTGGCAGATATCGGATCTCCAGGATAAGCCACTGGGCTATTTCAAGGTCGACGATCGCTCGGCCCAGGCAATCATTCCCACGAAGTAGTTCTATAGCTCCCCACAAGATCACCCCAGTCGAAGGTTAGCGTATGTTCGGCCGACTCTTTCAATGCATGCTGCTTGCTGGCACTCTTGCAGCACCCTTCGTGGTTGCGGTGTGCGACGCGGCTGAACGCCCCAACGTGCTGCTGATCTCCATCGATGACCTTCGCCCGGAACTGAAGTGCTACGGGGCAGGCCACATCCTTTCCCCAAACATCGATCGTTTGGCGGAAAGTGGTGTGGTTTTTGATCGCTGCTACGTGCAGGTTGCCGTCTGCAATCCATCTCGGGCAAGCACCTTCACCGGCCTTCGGCCTGATCGACTGGGATGCTGGACGCTTCCGGTTCACTTTCGAGAATCGATGCCCGACGCCGTGACGCTACCGCAATACTTTCGTCAGCATGGCTACACGTGCGAAGGCATCGGCAAGATCTTCCACAACCCATGGCAAGATCCACGCTCGTGGAGTCGCCCTCACCAGTGGCCCGATGCGAAGCTAACGCACTACTCGCCCGAACAAAAGGCATTTCGTGCCAAAGTCGCCGAGACTATTGAAGAAGATGATTGGCGTCATAACAACTTGCGAGGTGTGATCGCGAATGCTCCCGATATTGACGACGTAGAACACATGGATGGCGCGATGACCGTGATGGCGGTCGATCGCCTGAAAGAGCTTTCGCAAAGCGAACAGCCCTTCCTGTTAGCCGTGGGCTATATCCAGCCTCACCTGCCGTGGTGCCCACCCAAGCGATGGTGGGACAAGTACGATCGCGATTCTCTTCCGCTGGCGGACAATCCCTATCCACCCAAGAACGCGCCGGAGGTCTCGGTCGGAACGAATTACGAAATGACCCACTATGCCGACGCGATTGACGTCCCCAAACCGCACGAAGGAAGCGTGAGCGACGCCGATGCACGCAGGTACCGCCATGCCTACTTCGCTTCAGTTTCGTTCATCGATGCTCAGGTTGGCAAGCTACTAGATGCTCTCGACGAGCAACAACTAGCGGACAATACGATCGTGGTGCTCTGGAGCGATCACGGTTGGAAGCTGGGCGAACACAACGGATGGAGCAAGATGACCAATCTGGAAATCGACACGCGTATTCCGATGATCATCCGCGCTCCGGAAGCCAAGGCCAACGGCCAGCATACCAATCGCATCGTCGAGTCACTCGACCTATTTCCGACCCTATGTGACTTGACCGGCCTGCCTATTCCTGAATTCTTGGACGGTCATAGTGCCGCGTCTTTGCTCAACGACCCGGCAGCACCACATACGGGTGTTGCTTACAGCCAATACATCTGGCGACCGTTGATCGGCAACAGCATTCGTACCGATCGCTGGCGCTACGTCGAGTGGCGTGACATGGATGATGCGACGATCAAGCATCAGGAGCTATACGATCACAAAAACGATCCTGACGAGAACGTCAACGTCTTCGGTCAGCATCCCGAGGTAGAAGACGACCTGCATATCCGCGTGCAAAAGGTGCTCGTCCCACACAAGATTGTCCTTCGCCCCCGGATTCACTCTGCCAGGGGCACCCAGCGCACCAACGTAACGCTCAACAACGGCTACGACGGCAAAGTCCGCGTCACCTGGATTAATCCATTGGGACAACGTCGCAATACGTTTGATATCCCTGCGAAAGAGAAGCGTCCACTCAATACGTTCGTCGGTCACGTCTTCTCGATCGAAAGCTTAGACGGACGTTATCACGAACTGATCACGATCGGCCGAAATGACGAGATCCTTCGCCTGGGCGATCGTCCCATGGCTGCCGACAAGTAACGCAGCTATTTCAGCAAGAAGGTCGCAATGGTCGGAACACGTTGTCCCCAATCATCGGGAAAGTGATGACCGCCCGGGTGCGTTTCACTCGCGAACATCCACTTCGCCTTGCCGCACTCGCGGGCCCAGATGTTGACCAGCGGGCCATGGGGTTCTTCGTCACCATGAATTAAGACAATCCGCGCCGTCCCCTTTTCAGGATCAAGGGACGGGCTCGCAAGATCGCTGACCAAGCTTCCGCCGGGGGAAAGAGACACGCAGCCAGCGTACAGATTGGGGTGCTCCTCGGTCACAAGCATCGCGTGAAGTGCTCCCTGCGAGAACCCCAGCAAGTAGACGCGTTCCATGTCGATCACGCCATCAAACAACGACGAGTTCACAATCTGTTGCAGGTCTTCGTGCGTTGGCTCGATCGAGTCATTGGACCACTGATAGTAGCTGCCATGCGTGGGGATGCTGCCGGGCACCACGACGGCAACGAATCCTTGTTCAGCCCACAGTTGTGCTTCGTCGAGATAGTTCAGGTGGCTGTCGCCATAGCCGTGCATCAGCAAGATGATGGGCCATCCCTGCGGAGGCTTGTCCGTTTCTGGCCGCACGGCAATCGGTTGCCCTACGTGATCGGAAGCAACGATGATGTACCGGGTACGGATCGTTGCTAACGAGTCGATAAAATCCTCTTCGCGACGAATCTTGCCAAGTTCGTCATCATGCAGCGCCGTTGGGAAGTCGTCGAAACCACGTTGCATGGCCTCGTCGAACGCTTCGAGCGCTTCTTCATGTTTGCCAGCCAACTCATAGTTGCAGGCCAGCTGATACATCGGAAAAGCGAAATGGAGATCGGCGTTCGCCGCGCGGACGTACATCTCTTCGGCCGCGTCATACATGCCGAGGGCCTTGAGGGCGTCTCCCTTTTGCAAAAGCTGTTCCGCCTCGTTGCGAGACTCCGTCGATTCCACTGGCTCCCAGTTGTTCAGCCAGACGACCGGCTTCGGCTCGAATCGAGGCATCGACAAATCAGCTGTAGGCCCACAACCAACGGCAAGGACGAACCATCCCCACAGCAGCAATGGGTGGATGCATTTCATGGCAATTGTCGGAGGGATTTGGATAAGGGATTTGGCTAGGAATGTAAGTCTACCGTTTTGCGATAAAATTCATAGCATTTCTTCCCAATACACCAAAGCTAAATCGACACCCAACGATAAGAGAGGGCCCCCCTGAAAGGGTGCGGCGACGAAGCGCATCGCACCCTTTGGTAAGAGATACATATCGCGTTCTGATTAGCCCGTCGAACGTAGGCCGGCAGCGATACCCTGAATAGTAAGACGAACCATCTGGGCTAACCCATCGGTTTCTTCTTCGTTGGGAGCCTCGCCACTCTCGCGGCTTTGCTTGATCAGTTGAATCTGGATCAAGTTCAACGGATCGACGTAAGGGTTACGACTGCGAATGCTGCGATTGAGCCAACCAATCTTCTCCAACAGTTCATGTTGTTGGCGAATGAGACAGATCACGCCGCAAGACAATCGATACTCTTCGTCGATCATCCGCCAGATGCTTTCCTGAGCCGTGCCAGCCAGCTCGGCATAGTCGCGAGCAATGTCCATGTCGGCCTTGGCCAGCGCAAGTTCGGCGTTGTCGATCGTGGCCTGAAAGACGGGCCACTCCTGATACATCTCTTGCAGTGGCTCCCAGTCTCCGCCTTGGGCATCGACTAGCGTGCGAATACCAGTCCCCATGCCATACCATGCCGGCAGCAGTTGGCGTGATTGCGTCCAGGCAAACGTCCAAGGAATGGCCCGCAAGTCCTTAAGCGATTTACGAGCCCGACGGCGTGCTGGACGCGAACCAATCGGCAGGCCTTCGATCTCGCTAATTGGGGTTGCCTGATCGAAGTAACGCAGGAAGTCTTCGTGCGAAACCAACTCGCGATACTTCGTGAGCGCGGCTTGGCTCATCGACTCGCTCATCTCCTTCCAATTTTCCATCTCAGGCGAAGGAGTCGACGCGCTAACCAACAGCGTCGCGTTGGTCAGCTGTTCGATATGCCGGTGGGCGATCACGGCGTTATCGTATCGTTCGGCTAATACTTCACCCTGCTCGGTCAGTCGCAGCTTGCCATCGACGGCTTGCGGCGGCAACGACTGAATACCACGAGCAGCCGGACCGCCACCGCGACCCAGGCTACCACCACGACCGTGGAAGATCGTCATCTCGACATGATGTTTCTCGGCGACCTCGGCCAAACGTTCCTGAGCCTGGTGCAAGTTCCAGGAAGCGGTCAGGTAACCACCATCCTTCGTACTGTCGGAGTAGCCGACCATGATCATCTGTTCCAGCCGTGCTTGCTGTCCCAGGTACTCGCGGTAGACCGGCTGCTTGAGCATCGCCTCGAAGATGATCGGAGCTCGCTCCAAGTCATCGATTGTTTCAAACAGTGGCGAGATCGGCAGGTAAGGACGCGGCTTGCCGGGATACTTCTGATTCCAGACATAGTTCCACAACCACAGCACGGCAACTACGTCGGCCGGCTGATGCGTCATGCTGATCACGTAACCGCCAAATGGCTTCGGTCCGCCGGTAGCCATCGTATCGGCCAGCACACCAAAGGTTGCCAACACTTCCTGCGTCATTTCGCTAAGCTGGGACGCATCGACCTCCGGCTGCTCGAGCTGGCAAAGTCGCTTGAGCCAGTCCGATTCTTCAATCTTTTGATCTTCCGGAAGATCTGCGTACAACAGCTCGCGTAGAGCATTGCGATGGATGTCCGAGTCTTGGCGGATATCGAGCGAGAAGAAGTGGAAGCCAAATGTTTGCAGGCGATCCTTCCAGGGGTCCAGATAGCGCTGGACAACGCGGCGACCTTGATGCTCGAGCATGCTTTCACGCAACATCTCGACCTCTTCCATCAGCTCTTCTGGCTGATGGTAGGCGACTTGATCGTCCCCATCGACGCTTGCCAGGCCCAGCGAAACCTCAAGCCGGAACTCGATCATCTTCAAGTAGCAACGATAGACTTCGTTGGGCGAAACCTCTCCCAGGCGTTCGGCCAATTCGGTCCAATGTTCGGCTGCGGTCGCCAGACGTTCGCGAATCTCATCGCTAACGGCGGCCTGCCGGTCGGAGGTGACCAGTGTCTTCTTTAGTTCGCGGCAGAAAGAGAGATGCCGTTCGAGCGCTGTCTTACGCAAAAGGCCCAGGGTCGCCTTAGTAACCTTAGCCGTGACAAACGGGTGTCCGTCACGGTCGCCACCGATCCAACTGCCGAACGTAAGAAACGGTTTGATCTCGAACTGGTGCGTGGGGTAGTAGCGGGCCAAAGCCATCCGCATTTCATGATAGATTTGCGGAGCGACATCCCACAGGGCCTCGGCGAAGAACAGACCACGCTCGACCTCTCCCATCACGCCAGGTCGTTGCGGACGAAGCGAGTCAGTTTGCCACAACAGGGTCAGATCGCTCAACGCTGCCTGGAAGTCGTCATCGTGCGGGTGGACTTCCAAGTAGGGCAAGTGATCGCGCAGCCGCCGCAGCAGTTCACGCGTTGTCCGCCGCTTGGCTTCACTGGGGTGGGCGGTGAAGACCGGGGTGATTGCCAGTCGGTCGAGCCAATCTTGCATCTCGGCAGCCGTACAGCCACTCTCACACAACTGGCGAATCGCATCGGCGATTGATTCACTACGTGGCAAGCCATCCGATTCGGCTTCCTCGGCACGTTGATCGAGAATCCGCACGCGATGGTAATCTTCCGCCAGGTTCGCCAAGTCGAAATAGAGACTCAACCAGCGAATCACGCTGCGAAGTTGCTGCTTGGGGATGCGGCCGATTTCCGCCAGCAAGCGTTCTTCGGCATCCGGCAAGCCAGACCGACGTTCGAGCGACATCCGGCGGATGCGACTCATCGTCTCGGCCAGCGAATCGCCAACTTGCTCGCGGACAACCTGGTCGAGCAGTTCAACCAACAGATTCAATCCTGGCACATGCTCTTCGTGATACATGTCAGTACTCGTCTCGCTTCTTGGATGCCTAATCTTCGCCTAGGTAATAGGTTAACGCGAATCGGTTGCGATTCGTAGGGGGAGCTTTCTGCCGATAACCGGTTTACGGCCCGCGAAACAACCCAGAAAGAAGCATCGAGAGAAAAGCCCCCAGAGGTGGTGCCGTAGGGGGGAGAGATTATGGATAACGGGCAATTACCGTGCTGGATACAAGCTGGGCAATTCTGGCAGGCGGATACGACACTTCGGTTCATCCAGTCAAGAAGATGAAACAGCCCGAGAGAGAATAGACTTTTAATTCAATGACTTGGACGACGACCGCTTAGATCACCGCCGACTCCATCGACTCGGGGTGGTACTGCTGCAGCAATTCAATCAGCCGTTTGCGGTCGATCGGTTTCGTGGTGTAGTCCGTGCAGCCAGCGTCGAGGCACTTTTGCAGGTCACCGGCCATAGCGTGGGCTGTCAGGGCGACAATCGGCAGCGTGCATCCTTTCTCGCGTAAGAGCCGAGTCGATTGATAACCATCCATCTCGGGCATTTGCATGTCGGTGAGAATGACGTCGAACCGAACGGGCTCTTCCAACGGACCATCAACCGTTCCGTCCTGGGTCATCTGCTCGACGGTTAGCTTACCGTTCTCGACAGTCTCAACTTCCGCGCCGGCCTTACGAAGGTGGAATGAAATCAGACGGATATTATCTGGGCCGTCTTCGGCCAATAAGATTCGCATCCCCTTGAGAGGATGGCTCGGCAATTTTGGCGAATCCTCGACCTCCTTTTTCTGATTGGTCGTCGTCGCGCAAGCTTCATCTGGGGTCAACCAGTTGTTCTCGTTGATCTTTTCCAGCGACAACGACAGGCAGAAGACACTACCCACGTCCGGCTCGCTCGTAACGCTGATATCTCCTCCGAGCATCTGGGCCAGACGCTTGCTGATCCGCAAACCAAGCCCTGTACCGCCAAAACGTCTCGCCATCGAATTGTCGGCTTGCACGAACGCCTGAAACAAACGCTCGATCTGCTTCTCGGTCATCCCGATGCCCGTATCTTCGACGGAGAGTCTCAGGCTGTTCTCGGATTTCACGTAGCACACACGAAGTCGAACTCGACCGATCTCGGTGAACTTGATCGCGTTCCCAAGCAGGTTGACCAGAATCTGCCGCAAGCGGATCGGGTCGCTATCGATGATCATGGGGATCTTGTTCTCCACGATCGAATCAAGCGCCAACCCCTTGGCCGCCGCTTTAACATGCATGAGGTCCATCACATCGCGAACAAGCGAATCAAGACGCATCGGCACCGACTCAACCGTCATCTTGCCGGCTTCGATCTTCGACAAGTCGAGAATGTCGTTGATGATCGCTAACAGGTGCTCGCCGTTGCGGCGAATCGTATCGATGTATTCCTTCCGCTCCGACTGCTCGTCATCAGGTTGCCCCTGCTCTGCCAAAAGATCGGTGTAGCCCAGGATGGCCGTCATCGGCGTACGGATTTCATGACTCATGTTGGCGAGGAATTCGCTCTTACTTTGGTTGGCCTCTTCTGCCTTTTCACGAGCCTCGCGGAGATCAGCCTCGGCTTTGCGCTGGGCGGTGACATCACGCATCGCAGCCAACAAATATGGCCTTTTGTATTCGAGCGTAGGATTCTCGAACACAACGGCGTGCAACTCGATTAGGCGATCGGTTCCGCGAAGTCCCGTCATTTGAAATTCAACGCAACACGGATGTCCTGCCATGGCGTCACATAGACTTCGAATGACCTTGCTGTGCGATTGTTTGGGCAATTGCTCGAGGAGCGATATGCCTTGAATCTCTTCCTCGGCCTGAGCTTCCCACAATCGGAGACCAGCCGGATTGGTTTCCACAACTAGTCCATCTTCATCCAGCACATTCACGCCCACCGGCACGTTCTCAAAAATGGTCGTAAACCGGCGAAAGCCTTCTTCGGCTTCCTCTTTTGCCGTCTTGAGATCGGCGGTCATTGACTCGGCCAACTGCATGGCTCGCAATCGCGATGTTCCCAGGTTCCATACCATTGTCGCCAGGAGAACAGTCAGCGTCGCGCCGATCGCCGTCGTAATAAATGGCCGCATGAAAAGGCTACTGGTATCGAAGTTCGGGTTACTACTGATCTGCACGGTCCACTGCCGACCACCAAAAGTCATCGTGTAAGACTTGGAAAAGACCGGCTGGTAGCTGTGTTTCTCATCTTCGCTGCTGAATGGATAACCATGGTCGCAAAACAGCTTGTTGGAAGGGTCGATGGCCATTGTATCGTAAACCATGACATCTACCTTTCCGTCACCAGAAGTGAGGATGCCGTCCAAGGCCAACTCCGAGGTAATCGGCATGTAGACCCAACCCAGGAAAGCGTCCTCGCGCTCTTGCACCGTTTCGAGCGGAACGCCGGTCTTGTAAACGGCCAGGTAGTACAGAAAGCCGTTGTGATTCAGTTGATCCTGAACCAGGTTAATTTTCGCCGTCAACGTCGGTACGCCATTGGCCCGCGCTTTCTCCGCAGCCACACGACGGTTAGTTTCTGACCCGACATCCAGCCCCCAGGCAGCTCGGTTGTCAGCAATCGGCTCGATGTGACAGATCACAAAATAGTCGTCGTACTGATCAAGACTGCCTGCGGTCTTGATCTGAAAGTCTTCGCCGAGCTTCTTCTTGGCCCAAGACATGAACGGGCCAACGTTATCTTTGGGGACTCTTCGGATGAAGCCCTGCCCCATAGCTCCTTGAAAGCAGAGTTGGGGATCCACCACTTTGCAGTAGTCACGGAACTCAGCCAGCGTAAGTTCCTCGCTTACCTCATGCAGACCGCGGAGCGCCTTCAAGCCATCTTCGAACTCTTTCATTCGCCGAGCGACTTCGGTTTTTACCCGCTCACTCAACGCATCAAATGCTTCCTCGGACTGACGGTGTGATTCACGCGTCATCCAGTAGGCAGAAGCCCCTGTCAGGGTAACACCGCAAACAAGGACCAGGATCACCGGCCGCATGACGCCGGTCGAGACGTTCGGGTTTACTGGCGCAAACTTCATGCCCCAGATGGTCATCAAGCGGTAGATGATCAGCGGAGCAGCGATGAGCAGCGTAACGGCCATACCCAGCAGATGCGTAGCGAACGTCGGCAACTGGGGAATCACCAGCGGTAACAGAAGCGTCGAGACGACTTCTGCCAGCACAACCGTAGCAACAACTTCTGCGGTGCTTCGAAGGAGGTGTTTGTTTGCCTGCACGTTTGCCCCGCCCCGGACAACCATCAATTCGTTCCGCCGGGCACCCATTGCCCAGCCGCCGGAATCGTTATCGGTTACCCAGAAGGCACTTGGTGCCCAGAACGCAAATTATCTGCCAGCAATTCGCCTTAACGCAGTGCGCTTACAAGCGATGTATCGAATGTGTCGATTATCTCGGTGTAATGAGAGATGGGGCCATGCCCGCCCTAGCGCAGGAACCGGACAGGCATCAGGCGAACAACCGCGACCGGCTGGCCAGCCTGGGTGGCAGGAACTCCCTTCCAAAGACGTACCGCTTTGAGTGCCGCCTGATCGAGAACTTCGTATCCGCTGCTTTTCTCGACGCTTACTCGGCTGACCTGTCCATCAGGGGCCACCGCAATCCGCAACAGGACTTCCCCTTCCCAGCCATTGCGAACGGCTTCGGGCGGGTACCTGGGAGGCGAATTCATCGAGAAGTCGGGCGGCGTCTCTTCAGTCGTACCCACCGGTACTGGAACAGACATCGCCATCGCCGCTACAGGAATCGGCCGCGAATGCCGAGGCAATGGTTTCACTTGTGGCTCGGCCTCTTTCAGCTGCCGTTTGAACTGCCGACGCTCGGCGACCTGAACCTTGGGTGTGGCCTGCACCGCTTCGACCAGTAGCTCAGCCGATTGCCGAGTTGGCATGATCCGCAGAGATTCTTTTGCGATCGTATCATCCGGCTCAATGTCGACAGTCGACTCGCTGGCGTTCATCTCGCTTTGAAGTAGCTCGACAGGTTCCGGTTCGCTTAAAACAACCGGAGGAGCAAACGTGGCCGAAAGGGCCACGGCCTCGCGTTGGCCTGCAAAGTCAACTGACTGAAACAACGACATGCTTTGCCATGCAAGAACCGTCACCAAAGCCACGTGGCTCCAGACCGAGAAATGGATGGCAAACTGAGTCGTCGTGAGTCGTCGCATGAAATCAGCCGCAATACGGCTGACAACAACCGCAGGGGCAGGCACATAAAAGCGAGCCCCTGAACCTCACGGAGCTCTTATTTCGTCAAATACAAGCGACCATTCGAGGTCGCTTTCAAACAATAGAGCGTCCCGTCATGATCAATCCATACCTGGCGACGGCCTTGAAGCAGATCGCCTGAGGCAATCGCCGATTGATGATGCTGGTCTACGTTTGGGCTAGTTTGGGGGCGGTCCGTTACCTGGGTACCGCCCATGTCATCATAGCTACGATGCATGGTGATGAACACTTCACTGCTAAGGGAATCGGATGAACGCCCTGACGAGCGTTCGGATAACTTCTTTTTGTGAAAAACTTTCCTCACATTCGCGTGAAAAAAGTCCTCAACAGTAAATGCAACTACCGCGCCGATCGCTTTTCCTGCGGTTTTTGCCCATTTAGGGAAAGATACTGTCGCGCCAGGTGACACGCATGTCGCGCTCGGCAACATACCAATCCACTGAGAAGCCCCTAGAAGCTCGATAAGTGCAAGCCGAGCAGCAGGGAAGACTTTGCGGGCATTCGCAAACAATGTCGCTTAACCGTTTGGCTTGGCAAACCGGTGCGTTGGCACAGGACGACCAGGACGGAAGCTTTGGGTTTGATGAAGTGTGACCGTGACACCCAGCTGGCCGGCGACCTCCTGAACCACTTCTTCCACGTGGGTGCGAAGCAACTGCGGGTCGACGGCTACTCGGGCATTCACCACCACATGAGCCAGTTTCGTCTGGCAGTGCGAAGGCAACGAAAGCACGGCCGGCGTGTCACTGCTGACCAGGTTAGCGACTCCGTATGCTCCTTCCCACAAACCGATGGTCTTCAGGTGGGCGGTCTCGGCTTGGATAGCTGCCAGGCGTTCACGCAGTCGTTCCACGATTCCCAGCAGCAAATCATCCATCACGAACGGCTCGTCGCAGGTCGCATCCAAGCTGCTGTTTAGCCAACCCAGTTCGGCTTCCCCTTCGGCGTAGAGCTCGTAGTCCAGCTCAAGAATCTTTTGCCCGAACGCACCGCGCTGATCAAGCATTTCGCTGAACGCTTCCATTCCTTCACCGGTCTTAGCCGACATCCGCAGAACGGGCGTTTCCGGAGCAAAATCACTCAATAGTGTCGCGAGTTCCTCGACTTGTTCCGTACTCAACTCATCAATGCGGTTGATGATCAAGAAGTCGGCCTCTTCCAACTGCTTCTCGAAGATGTACGCCGCCTTGGGCGAGAAGCCTGCCTGGGCTTCTTTGCGTAAGATCCGTAGCCCGTGCGAAGGCTTCAGAATCACGCCGTACGGCGCCACATCAAACTGGGCATCAAATAGCTGTACCAGTGGCTGAACCACCGTAGCGACCAGATCGGTGCAGCTACCTACCGGTTCGGCGATGACCACGTCAGGACGCTCGTCGACGGCCAGCGTTTCGACCGTTGACGTCAGTTCGTTGAAGTTACAGCAGAAGCAAGCCCCGGCGACCTCGCCTACATTCAATCCTTGCGAACGAAGCAAGTTCGTATCGACCAAGTCGGCCGCTTGATCATTGGTGACGACACCAACCTTCAGCCCTTGATCCTGGTACTGCTTGGCCAAGCGGCCAATAGCTGTCGTCTTTCCTGCCCCCAGAAAGCCGCCCAACATCACGAAACGGATTTTGTGGGGTTCAGATGACATAGGAGGGGATCTTTCAGGAAGGGGAGAACGTTCTTACCGAGTTGAGATTATCGCATTAGATGCCAGGCTTCAACATGGAGCCTATGGGGCATAAGCACAAGGCCTGCCCCCAAGAATCGGCGAAAGGGGCTACCGTTTTCTGGCAAGCCCCTGTCACCCAAGGCTGAATATTCCCTTGCATTCAGCCTCCCCATGTTTTTCGAGAAGCGAGTTACTCGCTCATGTCGAAGCTTTCGACCAGGTCCCGGAGCGACTTAGCTTGGGCACCGAGTTCTTCGGCACTGGCCGCCATTTCTTCGCTGGAAGCGGTCGACTGTTCGGTCACCGAGGCAACTTGCTGAACGGTACCGTAGACTTCTTGCGACATGCTCATCTGCTCGTCGGTGGCCGAAGCGATTTCGGCGATCTTGCCCGACGTGGCTTCGACCGCGGCAACGATCTTTTCCAAGGCACTACCGGCCTGAGCACTCAGTTCGACACCGTTGGCAACACGAGCCGTCGATTCCTTGATCAGAGCCGAAACGTCCTTGGCGGCGTTGCTGGCACGTTCGGCCAACTTGCGAACTTCGTCGGCCACCACGGCGAACCCTAAACCATGTTCCCCGGCACGAGCCGCTTCGATGGCAGCGTTGAGTGCCAGGAGATTCGTCTGGCTGGCGATTTCGCTGATGACCTGAATGATTTCACTGATCTGTTCGGACGAAGCCTTGATCAGGTCCATCGCTTCACCACTCTTGGTGACAGCCTGGCCGCCTTCGACAGCGATCACGTTCGTTTCGTTGGCCAGCTTATCGGTTTCGTTGGCACGATCACGGACACCTTGGATGCTGCGAGTCAGCTCTTGAGCCGAAGCGCTGATCTGCTCGACAGCAGCACTTTGGGTTTGAGCCCCTTCAGCAACCGACTGCGACGCTTCGCTGACGGTCGCGGCACTTTCGGTGAACTGGTTGGCACTCTCGTTCACGTTGGCAATCAACTCGGCCATGGCCAAACGCATGTGGACTTGCTTGGTAATGTCCGTGGCATATTTGACGACCTTGAACGGCTTGCCATTGAGATCGAAGATCGGGTTGTAGGAAGCCTGAATCCAGATCTCGTTGCCGCCCTTGCCGAATCGCTTGTACTGACCGGCGTCGAACTCACCCTGATTCAGCTTCTCCCAGAACACTTTGTACTCGCCGCTGGCAGCCAATTCCTTGTCGACAAAGATCTGGTGATGGCGTCCTTGGATTTCGCTCAGGCTATAACCGACCGCACCCAGGAAGTTTTCATTGGCCGTGATAATGGTGCCGTCCATGTTGAACTCGATCACCGCCTGCGATTTGCTGATCGCGTCCATCTGCCCCGAGTAATTCGCCGTAGCCAATTTCTGCTCGGTAACGTTGGTCGCGTACTTCACCACTTTGTAAGGTTTGCCACTGGCGTCGAAAATCGGGTTATAGGAAGCCTGAATCCAGATCTCCTTCCCTCCCTTGCCAAGACGCTTGTACTCAGCCGATTCGTATTCACCACGACGCAGCTTATCCCAAAACTTCTTATACTCGCCGCTACGAGCGTATTCCGGTTCGACGAACATCTGATGATGCTGTCCCTGAATCTCGCCGAGCGAATAGCCAACCGTGCTCAGGAAGTTTTCGTTGGCCGTGATAATGGTGCCGTCCAGGTTGAATTCGATGACGGCTTGGGCTTTGCTGATCGCTTCCAACTGACCCGAGAAGTCTGCGAACTGCAACTTTTGATCGGTGATGTCGGTGGCGTACTTCACCACTTTGTAAGGCTTGCCACTGGCGTCGAAGATCGGATTGTACGAAGCCTGGATCCAGATCTCCTTACCATCTTTGCCAAAACGTTTGTACTCGGCGGCTTCATACTGACCACGATTCAGCTTGGCCCAGAACTCACGGTACTCAGCACTGTTGCCGTACTCGTTACCGACGAACATCCGGTGGTGCTGCCCCTGGATTTCGCCCAGCGAGTAACCAACCGTGCTCAGGAAGTTTTCATTGGCCGTGATGATGGTGCCATCCATGTTGAACTCGATGACGGCCTGAGCTTTGCTTACCGCGTTGATCTGACCTTGGAAGTCGGCATCCTGCATCTTTTGTGCGGTAATGTCGACGGCGTACTTGATCACTTTGATCGTATTTCCGTCTTCGTCGAGAATCGGGTTATAGGAAGCCTGGATCCAGATTTCGCGGCCACCTTTGCCGACGCGTTTGTACTGGCCGGCGTCGAAGTTCCCTTGGCCAAGCTTGGTCCAAAAGTCACGGTACTCGATACTTTGGGCGTAGGCGGGATCTACGAACAAACGATGATGTTGTCCCTGAATCTCTTCCAGCGTATAGCCCACGGCACCCAGGAAATTGTCGTTGGCGGTCAGGATCGTTCCGTCGGGTTGGAACTCGATCACGGCTTGCGACTTATGGATCGCGGCGTTCTCGGCCTTCAGCAGCGCAATTTCGCTTCGAAGCTGAGCTTCCACCGATCGAGAGCGTGAGTTCGTCTTGGCTTTACGCGTGGAAGGTTTCGTCGATGGTTGAGTAGCCTCGAGTGTTGCACTGGTCGGCATCGTGATCTCCTGCCCTAGGAATTGCGGTTTTTAAAGCTTCAGACGTAAACTCGATCGCGGTTGCTGCCGCAGTGGATCGCATTTGGCGTCCAAGCTATCTACGTTTCAACCCACTGAAGTCAAATATCTCGTCCCCCAAATAAGCAGGGCATTTCCCCATACGATCGACTGATCACGATCGTACGTCGTGTCACTAGAACGACTTACGCTTACATCAGGGATATTCCTGGACAGGAACAAGGGTTCTTGAAGATTCTCGTGAATGAGCCCGGCGAGTTCTCGCACCGGAAGCCCTGAGGCTCCTTGAAGCATCCCCAACGCAGGCAAAAAGCCACGTGAGCCAACGCACCTCGCCAGGCAGCCTGCCTGAAAGGCAAAAATCCTCAATTGCATCGTTTAAAACATTAGAAACTCCACATCAACGGTGAAACATTATCGCCCCTAGCGAGGGATATATTGCGCAAGCTTCTCAGAGTCACCCATACTCCTTTCCCACGGAACCACCCGAAATAAGTATCACAATCCAGGTGGCAATTCTTTTACCACTCAAAGAGTTACGAAAGACCAGGCCCCACAAATCGCCGTCTAGGCAGGAGATCACCTCTCAAGCACTGCCAAACACGGATCCAATAGGCGTAATACTTCTCAAAAATTAAACGTCGCTTCTCATTCACTTTCGGCAAAAAAGACTGAAAATAGTCTTTACCCGATGAGCCTCTCAGGTGGACTTATCTCATTGATTTCATCCACACACCAAACTCATCCTTACTCATCCCCTTGTTCTGCCGCTTGGCGGTGAAAGGTCATTACTCATGAACTTGATTTCGTCATCTCCCGAATACTCTCGAGCAAAGCGCGGGTTTACCCTCGTCGAACTGCTTGTTGTGATCGCCATCATTGGCGTGTTGGTGGCTCTGCTTCTGCCTGCCGTGCAGCAAGCCCGTGAAGCCGCACGACGTGCCCAATGCGTCAATAACCTCAAGAACATTGGGTTAGCGATGCACAACTATCACGACACCTACCGCAACTTCCCATACCTCGGTTTCACCGGTTGGAATGGCGACACGATTTCAGTGTTTGGTCGCCTGCTTCCCTTCATTGAACAAACGGCCATGTACGAAACGTTGAACTTCAACGTGCGAGCCAACGACGGCAACAACAAACTGTATCGCACGACGCCGATCGACGTTTACTCGTGCCCTTCTGAAAACGTGACCTTGGGCGAATCGAATAGCGGAAACAATCATTGGTCGCATCAACGCTACAGCTACGCGGTCTGCGTTGGTAACACGAACTACGATCAGCACAACGCCAACAATTGGGATGGTGTCTGGACCTACGACAACGGCGGTTCGGCCTTCAAGATGGGCGATCACATTCGCAGCATGGCCTCGATTACTGACGGAACCAGCAATACCGTGATGGTTTCGGAAGTTCCGATGAACCAGAACGATCAAGGCTGGCAAGGCATGTACGCCGCTGGCATCTACGCTTCGGGTGCCGGTTTCACTGGTTACCTGACCCCGAACACCAAGGCCTCGATCGATGGTGGTCGTCGCTGCTGGAATCCAGATGACTATCTGCAGAAGATCCCTTGTCACAATGGTGGCGATAACTGGTGGGCCGCGACGTTCGCCGCGTTCAGTATGCACCCAGGCGGTGTCAACGCCTGTAACTTCGACGGTTCGGTAAGCTTCGTTCCAGAAACGATCGATATCTGGGCATGGCGTGCCCGGACGTCGACCCAAGGTGGCGAGGTCATCGGTCAGTAACCAAATCTGGCAGGTGCCGGGAAGACTTGCTACGAAGGCAAGTCTTCCCCTGAACCTCCTGATGGAGCATTCATACCATGAACAAAAAACACCTTATCTCCTTGAGCAGTTTCGTCGTCTTGTTGGCTTCGCTTAGCTTCCTGGCTGGTTGCGGCGCCGGTGACGGCATGATCACGATCTCTGGTAGCGTCACCCTCGATGGCGAGCCGGTCGAAGATGGCTCGATCTCGCTGATGCCAATCAACGGTGGAAGCATGGGCGGAGGCCTGATCGAGAACGGGTACTACACGGCCAAGTCGTCCCCTGGCGAAATGGCGGTCCAGATCCACGCCCACAAGATGGTCACAAAGAAGAACCCTACGCGGGAAGAAGTCGAACGTGGACTGACCGAAGACAGCGTTTCGATCATTCCGAACGTGTACAACCGCCAGTCAAAGCTACGCATTACTGTGGCTCCCGATCAAAAGAACTTCGAGTTCAATTTGACGAAAGACGGCAAGATTCCTGACGGTATGGCGGCCAAGATGTAACGTCTTGTGTTCGTTTCCCGAACGGAACAGGTGGCTGACTTGGCAGGGTCAGCCACCTATTTTTATGCGCACTGTCTTGAAGAAGACGCCAGAAGCGCGGACTAAATTGCCGATAGCTCGACGTGCGCGGAGAAGCCTTCTACTATACGGCTACTCACTTGTTGTATCTCATCTCAATGTAGTGCCGATGAAGCCGTTATTCTTTTTCGTTGTCGCCCTGAGTTGCCTCCTAGGGGCCGATGCTCTCGCCCAGGAACCGGCACATGATGATGTCCCGTTGGATCTAGCGATGCGGCCCAGTGGCTATCCAGATCAGATCGACATCAAAGAGGCTGAGAAGTTCTTCCATACACTTGAGCTTGCCGGCCAAGGCTGCGGCCTTAGTTCTTGGTCGGGACAAAGCGTTGGCATGTTCCGCAACAGCTACCGAAAAGACGGTTCCCACGAAATAAAAACGAAGTGGACTCCGGGCAAGGTGACCGTTAGCGCAATGTACTTTCGCAGCAAAGAATTCAACGATCACAAGTGGTTCTTAAGCCGGATGACTTTGGGCGACCAAGGGTACGCTCGTGAAAGTCTCGACGAAGACCATCTGCGTTGGCGTCGTGATCTCAGTAAGTTAGAGCCTTAGATCTCGTTATAACAGTATCGAGAGTGACGGCTTTTGTAGGTGGGCGGCGGGGTGGGAAATCGGCGGGGAAAACGGTGAGAGCTTAGGCCTTGGAACCTACCATCTGGTGCCAGCAAATACTGATAACCATATCCATCGTGAAACCGATGAAGAAACCGCCAATCACCAACTTGGCTGGGTTTTCCAAAAGTTGACCGCCACCCATGTAAGTAGCAATCAAAAACAACGCAACTATGAAGGCAACCAGGTGCCCTCCTCTTCCCAATGCGGTTCGTACCGCTTCTTCCCATTGTAATACGTCGAACGTCATCATCGCTCGGAACCTTGTAAAGATGTGCTTTCTCGGAAGCACGCTTAAAACCAGGCCCTCATTGCCTTTAGTTTTGTTTCCCTCCAGACAATAAGATCATCGATCGACAACGCCAGAAGTTGCGTGAATTCCCGAAAGTTAGCTAGAAAAGCTATCTCGGGGATGGGCGAGGCGAATCAACGACCACGCCCTATAGGAACCGGGCCTAGTCCTGACTGGCAACCGGCTGCGGAACGAATTCGAGTTGGTCGACAATCAGGTCGACGTCGCGTTCCTGGGTCGAGAGAACCACTTTGTAGATCACTTGCCCAAAGCGAGGTGCGCCGGCCGGGGCCTCTTCTGAGCCAACCTTCGAGTCCGCGGCCACCTTCTTGAATTTGGCAACAGGAATATCCAGCGTGTGCCAGTCGCTAGACTTCTTTGGATCGAAGTCATGGATCATATATTCATAGACACTATCGGAACCATGGAAATCGGCCCCGCGAGAAAGCAGCAAGACCTGTACATCATCCGAGCGATTCACACGGAAGGTGACTTTCATGTGCGTATCTTCGACAACCGTAAACAGGCCTTCACTCCAGCGGTTGTACGATTCGATCTGATACCAGGTCGTATGAGTCGGATCCAAGAATCCTGGTCGTGTCTCGGTCATCACCGCGCCGGCTGAACCAAGCGGGAGCTTCTCCTGGGCCCAAATACCTTTTCGCCAATCGGTGGGGAGTTCCTCTTCGAAATCAATCTTCCAGTGATTGGGGGTCGGCGAACGGAGCTGGCTCTTCAGAGGAAGATCACGCGCCACAGTAGCCTTTTCCCCTGCTGCGACATCGACGGCACTCTCGTCGCCTGTACGATGAACGCGGACCTTGCCTTCGACGACATCCACATCGGTTCGCAGATGCGAAGCCTGAACGGAAAGCACAGTCCCAAGAACTTCGGTGACCGCCTGTGAAGTAATGATTTGCATCGGCTTGCCGGGTAGTTGTGGCTGAACGTCTGCCACGACGTTGCCGACAAACAGATCGACTTGCTTATGATCTTCTTCCCGAAAAGCAGCCTCAGTGGCTCCATGCAGGCTGACGCGTGTTTCATCGGGAAACTCGAGCGTTGCCGAGCTTCCGATCGCATCGGTCGTGATCTGCATTCCTACCGGAATATCGTCTCCGACGGCAAGCTCGCGTGCTTCACCGTCAGGCATGGTTACCGTTACTTTCCCCGTTACTTGCACTAACTTGGCAACCGTCGGCAGCTGACCGGCTCGCAGGTCGAGAAAGACAGCGAACGCGACACTAGCGGCCAGTGCCATTGCGGCCGACCACCAGAAGATCGTTTGACGTGGAAATGGCGTCGGCTTGTTCCGCGGTGAGGTGACTTCGGCAATGGTCAGCGACTGCAGCGAGATACTGTGGAAAAGTTCCAGTGCGCGGTCATCCCCTTCCAGCGCAGCCGAAAGTGCCGTCATTTCATATTCGTCGAGATCACCGTCGTTGTAGCGAACGATCAATTCGATCAAGTCGTCATCCGACATCGACTGCTCATCATGTGTTGGCGTGTTATCGTTCATGCCGTGATCCCCCGGCGGGCGCTCTCACCTGTCACTGCGTTACCTCCCCGTGCAGCGTTCCCTCGACACAGCGACGAAGGTCCCGATGAGCACGCGACAGGCGTTTATAAACTGCGTCGAGTGAAGCTCCGATTTGCTTGGCCACTTCGATACAGCTCAACCCTTCTCCATACCGCAACTGAATCATCTCTCGATTGCGTTCTGGCATCTTCTTCAAGCACAACCGCAAGGCATCCTTCCGGTCGGACAAGCCCTTGGCCTGTTCGTCCGAGATCGACCAAATGCGGTCCATCGCTCCGCCATCCATTACTTGCGACTTGCCGCGCTGCCGCAGCCAGTCGACCGCCAGATTTTTGGCCGTGGTGCGAGACCAAGCCAAAAGGTGCCCTTCGTCGTTGATTTGTTCCCGCTGACGCAGTGCGCGCAGAACGACCTCCTGGAAGATGTCCTCAACGGCCTGAGACTCACGGACGATTGACCAGATCGGAACGGTCAATCGAATGCGTGCCTCAAGCAAGACACGTACTACATCGCTCTCTTGCATATCTTTACTGCCTTGTGGCACGGCTGGAAATGTGTTTTGCCGCCAAACGTCGTCGACGAACACACTCCCCCCAAAGGGCCAAAAGCATTAACTCCATTCGTAGTACACCGGAAGTCTGCGTGCAACAGGGATAGGGTCTGCGTTCAGTCTTAGAAACGAACAGCGCCCCATAACCTGACAAAAAAGTATCAACAATAAAGGACCTCCAATGCGAAATGCCCGATTTCTTCCTTTTTTTTCTTTCGGGCATGTCAGGAAACGAAAAGTCGTCCGTGAGAGTTGGGTGGAACGGCCTTTCGGCTTGGGAGAAGTCGGAGGGTGCCTGGTTCGCACTTATCTTTATTTCTCGTTTCGTTGTTGATCTAGTTAGAGGTGCCTCTTCTATGAAAAATCTCCAGAGGCCGCGCGGCTTCACCCTCGTCGAATTGTTGGTTGTGATTGCTATTATTGGCGTCTTGATTGCTCTTTTGTTGCCAGCTGTCCAACAGGCCCGCGAAGCAGCTCGCCGAATGACGTGCAGTAACAACTTCAAGCAGCTTGGCATTGCCCTGCACAACTATCACGATACCTTCGGCACACTTCCGCCGGGCATCGTGACCAGCAACCAGATTTGCTGGCTGACCCAAATCCTACCGCAAATTGAACAGAACGCACTTTTCGACCAAATCGGGGCGGTGGGTGGCTTTGACGAGCCTTGGGAAGATGTCCCAGCCATGGTAAGCACTGGCAGCACGCCGCTGGCCAAGACCATCATCGAAGGCTATATCTGCCCTTCCGATACAGGCGACGGTATCAACCAGCGTCTGGGGACTTCGCCTAATCGGTTCGGCAAATCGAACTACATCGGTGTCTACACGGCCTACTACAACCCAACCAACGCGACCGCGACCAACGGTAGCGGGGGCAGTGACCGAAATGCGACTTTCTTCGACAACTCGTCGACCGAGTTCAGCGACATTACCGATGGCCTGAGCAACACGATCATCGTCGCCGAACGTGCTGAGAGAAAGGGTTCCGGCCCAACCGGCTCGCTGTGGATTGGTTACCACAATGACTTTGGTGGTTCGATCTCGGGCGGTATCTCGCAGTTCCAAGTCCGTTTGCGAATGGAACGATCGTCGAACGATACCGACTACAACATCAACGGCAACAGCAACTACAACCCCAGTAGCAATCACCCCGGTGGGGCTCAGTTCCTCCGCGGCGATGCCAGTGTCGTCTTCCTGCCGGAAACCATCAATCTGCGTACCCAGGCAGCTCTGGGAACGATTGATGGCGGCGAAGTGATTGGCGAGTACTAAGTTCTTCAACAGCGACAGCCCGCTTCGGGTGGAAGCGGGCTGCTCGCTACCCATTCCCATTTATGTCATGAGCGCTTCGATGAAACTCCCCTATGCATTATCTAGTCGCCTTGCAGCGACCACCATGGCCGCGATCGCATTGATCGGGCTGGTTGGTTGCGGCTCCGGGTCAGGCGTCGTTCCTGTCTCCGGCACGGTGACGCTGGATGGAGAACCGTTGGCCGGCGCCTTGGTTTCTTTCTATCCGCAAGAAGAAGGAAAGCGATTCTCGACCGGCACGACCGATGCCAGCGGCCATTACGAATTGGTCTACACCAACGACCAAAAAGGGGCGGCCACCGGCAAACACACCGTAAAAATCACCACGGCTACCGTTCAAGGTGAAGGTGGACCCGCTAGGGCTCCCAAAGAAAAGCTGCCTGCGAAGTACAACGACGCGTCCGAATTGACCGTCGACATAACCTCCAGCTCAAGCAGCACCAACTTCGACCTGCAATCGAAGTAGGAAATCCGGTAAGACGTTTGTTAGTCCCCAGTCGGTTTGCCCCAAATCGGCTGGGGGCTGATACGTTCTTGCCAGCTCGGTCGGCCCAGCCGACCGCAATCGAAATATTCGGAGAACCGCGAAACTTTCCTACGCATTCCGGGTTTCTACAAGTTACCAATTGGCAGGAAACACAAGAACAGGTTTCTTTCTGAAGTTATCACTGCCTCCTAACGACTTCCTTTCTACTTTCTCCCCATTTCCGGAACATTGTTTCCAAGGAGCCTCTATGGTCCGTGCTGCGCAGTCCCGTTCGCCCCAACCTGGTTTCACCCTCGTGGAACTGCTGGTGGTAATTGCCATCATTGGCGTTTTGATTGCGTTACTTCTCCCTGCCGTTCAGCAAGCTCGCGAAGCGGCTCGTCGAATGTCCTGTAGCAACAAGATGCGTCAAGTCGGCATTGCACTTCACAACTATCACGACACCTACGGAAAACTGCCTCCGGGACGCGTGACGACCAACCAGATCAGCTGGCAGGTTCAGATTCTTCCGCAGTTGGAGCAAAACTCGCTGTTCGAAGCGATTGCCACCGTCGGAGCATTCAATCAGCCTTGGGAAGACGTCGCCGCGATGACTAATACCGGCACACCTCCGCTGGCAAAAACGGTTGTCGATGCCTACCTTTGCCCCTCGGACACCGGTGACGGCATCAACGAGCGACTGGGCACCTCGCCCAACCAATTCGGCAAGTCGAACTACGTGGGTGTCTTCTCCGCATATCACAATCCGACCGATCCGACCGCCACCAACAATGCCGGTGGTACCGATCGCAACGCGACCTTCTACGACAACTCGAAGGTCAGGTTTGCGGACATTACCGACGGCTTGAGCAACACGGTGATCGTTGCTGAACGCCGCACCGGTCGATCGTCCGGCCCGGCTGGCTCGCTGTGGGTTGGCAACCACTATGACTTTGGTGGTGCGATCACCGTGTACGAATTTCAGATTCGTCTGCGAATGGAACGTGCTTCCAACGACACCGACTACAACATCAACGGTAACTCGGTCTACAACCCCAGCAGCAACCACCCAGGCGGTGCTCAGTTCCTAAACGGCGACGCCAGTGTGGTCTTCCTGCCAGAGACCATCAACCTGCGTACCCAGGCCGCTTTGGGTACGATCGACGGTGGTGAAGTGATTCCCGAATATTAATGTTCGGTTCACATTCCTAATAGAAACAAAAAAGATCCGCCAACGGTTAGCCATTGGCGGACCTTTTCTATTGGAATATCGACTAAACCGCGTCGAGCGTAGGGAAGTCGATGTACCCTTCTGCTCCCGTCGGCGAATACCAGGTGCTCATATCCGCTTCCGGGTTGAGCGGGGCCTCTTCGGCGAATCGCTGGACCAGATCGGGATTGCTGATGAAGGGGCGACCGTAGGCGATCAAGTCAGCGTCACCTCGTTCAATCGTCTGCTCACCAGACTCGCGTGTATAACCCACGTTCCCCATCAATGGTCCGTCAAACACTTTGCGGAACTCAGAAAGCGTCATGGGTTCACCCAATCCGTGGAACCCAAAGCCCGTCCCATCCATCACATGCAAATAAGCCAATTGATATTGGTTCAATTGCTGGGCGACGTACGTGAACTGCTCGCGGTAATCAGGCGACCCCATCCCGTTGAACGCTCCGTTGGGTGCCAGCCGCAGACCAATTCTTTCTTGCGGCCAAACCTGGCTGATCGCTTGAACGACTTCGTCGAGGATGCGGTATCGATTCTCGATGCTTCCGCCATACTGATCGTTGCGGTGATTGGTCTTCGACTGCAAGAAGGTATCCAAGAGATAGCCATTTGCCGAATGGATTTCGACCCCATCGAAGCCTGCCTCTTTCGCGCCTGCCGCAGCTTTGGCGTAGTCGGAGACGATGCCCGGAATTTCGTCCGTCTCCAAGGCTCGCGGAACTTCACGGGGTTCCTTCCCGTTGGGAGTGTGCTGCAATTCGCCATCGTCGATCATGATCGCCGACGGAGCGACGGCTGGCTCGCCGCCATGGAAGCTACTATGCGAAGCTCGACCGGTATGCCAAAGCTGCATAAAGATCTTGCCACCTTCTTCATGGACGGCGCCGGTGACCTGCTTCCAACCATCGACCATTTCGCCGGTGTAGATCCCTGGGGACTGAACCCAGCCGTTGGCCTGAGGCGAGATCGTCGTTGCTTCGGTGATGATCAGCCCGGCGGAAGCCCGTTGCCGGTAGTACTCGGCCATCAACTGGTTGGCAATCCGATCCTTGCCTGCCCGTGCCCGGGTAAGTGGAGCCATGGTAATTCGGTTGCTAAGGGTCAGTCCTCGTAAGTCGTAAGACTGAAAGAGTGGCGAATCATATTGGCTCATGGTCGAGTCCTTGGGTTTGTCGGAAGAAAACGTGCCGCGGCGATCGCAAAGCGTCCCAATCTCCTTCGTAGATGCCGCCGAACACCTGGGCGTTTCAGATTATATGTAAAAAGTTGTTCAACGGACTAAATTCTACCATACACCAGCCAGAATCATACATAACCCATATACATATCAAGACTTAGGGCGCACACACCTTCCCTTCGACCAGAGATACCCAGCGAAATCTCCTAGTCCGGCGAACTTGTAGCCTGGGTCGACATAGTGCTCGATCACGTAAAACGCGAAGTAATAGGCCCGGCAGAAAGCCCAGATCGCGAGCCCCAAAAGCAGCGCGATCTGCCAATCACCAGCTCTCACCAGCAAGATCCCGGCGGCGAATACACCCAGCACGACAAACAGCACGCCCTTGAGATAGATGAGCGTGGGAGACTTGAGGTCGGCCATCGGACATTTTCCTGACAGAAATTAGGACAAAGCGATCGCTGGCTGGCCGAATCAAGCTTAACAATTCGCTAGAATTATGTCCTGCGATTTGCTGAACAGCACCACTGGAGGACCCACCATGCACGTTTACGGCCGCGATTCCATCGAAACGATTCTTGAAGAAGAAAGCTTCGTCTTCAAGCTACTGGTAAACGACCATGGCGTGCTGCTCTTTTCCCGTGATATTGAACATGAACAGATCTCGGAACCTGAGATCCGCTACGAGCCAGACTCAGTCGGTAACGCTCTGGCCGGCGTGGTCAAACCAGGACACATCGAACTGCGGCATCACAATGGCTTTGGAGACGAGCGGGTACATCTTTTAATGGAGCGTGTGCTCGCCTTGCCTGAGATGGAATTTGCCCGTGACTTTGAAGTCGTCTACCAGGGGCGAGTGCTCATCGAGAAACCACGCCAAGAGGACGACTAGCCTTCACTTTGAAAACCGCGAGTAAGAGTTACTCACGGCATCGGCCAGAATGCGGCCAGGGATGATCCGGCTCATCATCAAACCGGACTTATCTTCGCGGACATACCCCATGACCATGCCAACGACCTGAACCGACTGCGGCGACTCCTCTTCTAAAAAGACGGGACTGCCGCTGATGCCGCCAGCTCCGGCGAGCTGAATTAGAAAGACCATTTCATTCCCCCACTTAGCCGGCACTGGCATCTCTCGGGAAGCAATCTTTCCGCAAATCACAATCGGCGAAACCTCTGGCTGAACTCCTAAACCCTTGACGCCCAACCCCATGGGAAAGCCAGTCAGTTCGACGCCGGTGGTACGCATGGGCAAGGTGGTCTGAATGCTTTCCAGCGGAATGGCCAACTTCAAAAGGTCGGTGATCACTTCGCTGGGGTCTTTAGGAGACTCGATACGCATCACGGCGACATCCGCGTTGGCTTGGAACCGCCAAGGGTTCCCTTCTTCCGCATAGAGATCTCCCAGCACCACCGAGCCTGATTCGCCGCCAGGTCGACGGAACACGACCGCCGTTTCGCGACTGGTCAGGCGGGCTCCGTGGGCCGTGGCAACCAGCGTGATATGCTCCCCGTCCGAGACCAGGAAGGCCGTCGACCAATCATGCTGCTGCTTGTTGTTTTCCTTATCGACTTGTCTCTCGACCAGGCAAACTGCCCGGTCCCAGCGTTCGATCGACGTTTCGCCTGCTTGCAGAAAGGCGACCCAAGAGCACGTGAGCAATACCGCGCAAACCGAGCGTGTATAGCAACGAAACATGGCGAGACTCCTCATCCCTGAAGTGGTCAACGCAAGATGGTGCTACCTTACGAGATTCAGGTTTCGTCCGCCATATCCAGATCCAATGACTCGGCACGAAATAGCGGTGTCAGCTCTTTGTCAGACGGAAAAAGCTCCTCCATGTGCTTTTCCAACAAGTCCAGCATTTGCTGGCGAGTCCCGGTAAAGAGAACCGTCTGCTCTGTCTCGGCAACGGGAATCCCCGCGTCGATTGCCAAGCCTTTCAGCTTGTCGTCATTGGTGAACTGCATGTACAGCTTGTCGTCCTCGACCTTGTACGGGGCGAAATAGTAGAGTCGCAGAATCCCGGCGTTCTGCTCGTTGGTTTCAAACTTGGGGCGTTGAAGCTGCATGAACTTGCGCTGGCCTACCTGAAACGGGTAGACCGCGAACTCGATCGTCGCGTCCATCTTCTTGTTCACCACCGACAACTTATACCCCGTGATACCGTACTTGCTGAAGGTTAGGTGGCTATCGGTGTTGGGCACCTTCTTCTTTTCGCCCGTCTGCGGGTCTTGAATGTCCTTCGTACCATACCACTGCCCTAACAGTTGGTCGTCGTAGACAGGGGCGTCTGGATCAGCCAGGGGAGATAGGGTTGCATACTGTTTGCAGCCCGAAACGAGAAATAGCACGGCAATAAGAAGGAGCGTGGCACGTCGCATGGCTGGTCTCCCGAATACGGATTGAGACAAGATTCAAAGCCATTTTCATTATAGACAATTTATGGGTTAATACTTGGAAATTCACGCGGGAACGCAGATGCTTTTCTTCATTCAATGCTTTCATGAATTTCCTCTGAATTGCGTTGCATGCGTGCTTGGCATTTCCTAGATTCGAATGTCAGTTGCTTTTCGCTGACACGCTGTCACTCGACCTAACTTTTCCGTACATGCTGAACGCTCTCGAGTCGAAAGGCAAATCTCCAACAGCCAGCAGACGCTCCATCGAACCTAGACCATGTTTCTTTCTTTGCCACGAAAGGCTGTCCCCATGAATCTGCATCGCTCTCTGCCTACGACGTTAAGCTTACTGTTGTTAGCGAGCGTTACCCAAGCCGCCGACAAGCCCAACATCCTGGTGATCTGGGGTGACGACATTGGCACCTGGAATGTTAGCTATATCAGCCGCGGCATGATGGGTTATCAAACACCCAACATTGATCGCATTGCCAAGGAAGGCCTCTACTTCACCGACTACTACGGACAGCAAAGCTGCACCGCTGGTCGTGCGGCCTTCATGGGCGGAACCGTGCCGGTACGTACCGGGATGACCAAGGTCGGTTTGCCGGGTGCCAAAGAAGGCTGGCAAAAGACCGACTGTACGATTGCCACCATCATGAAGAGCCAAGGCTACGGTACGGCTCAGTTCGGCAAGAACCACTTTGGTGATCGCGATGAACACTTGCCAACCATGCATGGCTTCGACGAGTTCTTCGGCAACCTGTATCACTTGAATGCTGAAGAAGAACCGGAAAACCGTGACTACCCGGCAGACCTCGTTCTGCCAAGTGGCAAGACCTTCCTGGAAACGTACGGTCCACGCGGCGTCCTGAAGTGCAAGGTGAACGCGGACGGAACACAGTCAATCGAGAACACGGGTCCGCTCACCAAGAAGCGGATGGAAACGATCGACGAAGAAACGCTGGGTGCCGCCAAGGACTACATCAAGCGTCAAGCTAAGGACGACAAGCCATTCTTCTGCTGGTGGAATGCTACGCGCATGCACTTCCGCACGCATGTCAAAGAAGAGCACACCGGCATCTCTGGCAAGAGCGGCGATGAGTACCACGACGGCATGGTCGAGCACGACATGCACGTTGGCCAGCTCTTGGATCTGCTGGATGAACTCAAGATCGCCGACAACACAATCGTCTTCTACTCGACCGACAATGGCCCTCACTACAACACCTGGCCCGATGCCGGCACGACCCCATTCCGTAGCGAAAAGAACTCGAACTGGGAAGGTGCTTACCGCGTCCCAGCATTCGTCCGATGGCCCGGCAAAATTCCCGCTGGCGAAGTCCGCAACGGGATCGTGGCTCACGAAGACTGGATGCCTACATTTGCTGCCGCTGCAGGTGCACCCGACATCAAAGAGAAGTTGATGGAAGGGGTCGAGCTAAATGGCCGAAAGTACCGCAATCATCCCGACGGTTACAACATGCTCGACTACTTCATGGGCAAGACCAAGGACTCGCCGCGTAAAGAGTTCATCTACGTGAACGACGACGGGGCGATTGTCGCGCTGCGGCTAGGCGACTGGAAAGGTGTCTTTCTCGAGAATCGCGGCAAACAGTTTGGCGTGTGGATGGAACCGTTCACCGAATTGCGTGTGCCTGCCATCTTCAATCTGCGTCGCGACCCATTCGAGAAGGCGCAGCACAATGCCAACACGTATTACGACTGGCTGCTTGATCGAGCTTACGTGCTCGTTCCGATGCAAGGCGTGGCCGGAAACTTCCTGAAGTCGATGGCCGACTACCCGCCGAGCCAGACTCCAGGTTCCTTCAACCTCGAAAAGGTGCAGAAACAGATCGAAGACGCGGCCCGCGGTCGTTAATTTGACGTAGAGTTTCTTAGGAAGCCTCCGTCGTCACGAGCTACGTGGCGGCGGAGTTTTTTTGTCTTATCGCCGAAGGAGCCCACTGATGAAGTGGCTTTCGCTATTCTTAATCGCGCTTGTTCCCTCCCTGTCCCTGGCACAGGACGACCCGCTCCCATCGTGGAACGACGGCCCAGCCAAGCAGTCGATCCTAGACTTCGTGACCAAAGTCACGACCGAAGGAAGCGACGACTTCGTTCCCAAATACGATCGGATTGCTGTCTTCGACAACGATGGCACGTTGTGGTGCGAAGCCCCCTTCCCAATCCAAATCGACTATGTTCTCAGCGAACTGAAGCGACGTTCTGCCGAAAACCCGAAGCTGGCCGATAACGAGATGGTGAAGGCCGCATTGAAAGGCGACTTCGCCAAACTTTTGGCCGGCAAGCATCATGACGGCCTGATGGAGATCCTTGCGATTACCCATTCTGGCATGACGACCGATCAGTACGACCAGGATGTTCGCAACTGGATCAAAACGTTCAAGGACAAACGGTTCGGCTACAACTTGCCAGGCATGACCTATCAACCGATGCAGGAACTTCTCAAGTATCTGCGGGCCAATGGGTTCCAGACGTTCATCGTCTCAGGCGGAGGGGCCGATTTCATGCGTGTCTTTTCACACCGCGTGTATGGCATTCCACCAAATCAAGTCGTTGGCTCCAACTCGTTGACAAAGTTTGAAATGATCGACGGCAAACCGACACTGACCAAGACAATGGAGCAGACTTTTGTCGACGACAAGGCCGGCAAGCCAGTGGGTATCTGGCAGTTTATAGGTCGCAAACCAATTGCGTGCTTTGGCAACTCCGACGGCGACCAGGCCATGCTGGAGTACACCACGATCGACAACAAGCACCCCAGCTTTGGCCTAATCGTCCATCACACCGATGCGAAGCGCGAGTACGCCTACGACAAGCACCCGCCAGCCAGCGGAACCCTTATCACGGCACTCGAAGCGGCCCCGAAGTACGGCTGGACCGTCGTCAGCATGAAGGATGACTGGAAGACCATCTTTGTCGGGGACAAATAAATTTCCGCCGATGAAACTCGAACTCCTAAAAAAAAGTAAGTAGGATGACCTTGCCCATGGCGAATCGGCCGTGGGCTTTTTTGTCGACCCCTTCCATCGGAACTCCTCGCCGTGACATCACTTCGCTTACTGCCGATTATCGCCGCGCTTCTACTAGTCACTCCGGCTCTCTCCATTGCTACTGCTCAAGAGCCCGCCCAGGCCTTGGCAGCCTATGTGCAGAAGCCAGACGACAGCTTTGCCTGGAAGGTCCGCCATCAGGAGAAGATCGGCACGTGCGATGTCACCGAACTGACGCTCACCTCGCAGACCTGGAAAGACATCGTGTGGAAGCATCGGCTGTTTGTCATCATGCCGGCCGGCGTGCCGGAAGAAACCGACGCTGTGCTCGTCGTCGCAGGCGGGTCATGGAAGGACCAGTACGAGCAACCACCAGCAGATGGCAAGTTGGGACTGCCGAAAGAAGCCTCGCTGCTTTCGATCTATGCCCAGCAGATCGGCTGTCCGATCGCGGTGCTCTTGAACGTCCCCCAGCAGCCGATCTTCGACGGTAAGAAGGAAGACGCCATCATCGCGCTGACATTCCTCAAATATCTGGAGACAGGCGAAAGCGATTGGCCGCTGTTGCTTCCCATGGTCAAAAGTGCCACCAAGGCCATGGATGCCGTTCAGGCCTACGCCAGCGAACAGCTGAACACAAAGATCGATGGCTTCACCGTTACAGGTGCCTCGAAGCGGGGTTGGACCACTTGGCTCGTTTCCGCGATCGACCCGCGTGTGCACGGCTTGGCCCCCATGGTGATCGATACGCTGAAGATGGATGCTCAGCTCAAGCATCAACAGAAGTCTTACGGCACGTTGTCGCAGCGTATCGACGAGTACACCGACCTGAAACTTCCTCAGCGACTTGAAACCGAAGAAGGCCAGAACCTCCGCCGCATCGTCGATCCGTACCATTACCTACCGCAGATCAAGCAGCCGAAACTCATCTTCCTGGGGACCAACGATTCCTTCTGGACGGTCGACTCGCTAAACCTCTATTGGGATGAGGTCGAAGGCGACAAGTACATCGTTTATGTGCCCAACGCCGACCACGACCTGGCCAAAGACTGGATCCGCGTCTTCGGCGGACTACGCGCACTGCGGCGGCATGTCGACGAACAGAAGCCAATGCCAAATCTCAAGTGGGACTACATCGCCGCCGGTGGTGATATCCCTTTGAAGCTGACCGTTTCGCCAGGAGAGAAAGCGGCCGTGGTTCACCTGTGGACGGCCCAGTCCGCTACACGTGACTTCCGCCAGGCCAAGTGGACCAGTCAGATTCTGCCGCGTGACCAGTACGGCACCGCCACCACCAAACTCAACCCGCCTGCCGAAGGCTACCAGGCATCGTTCGCCGAAGTCGTGTACGCCCACGACAAAGTGCCGTTCTACCTGAGCACGACGATGCGAGTGCTGGGCGCGGAAGACTAGTGCGGCAGAAGCCATTCTCTCGATCAAAAATGTCATGACGAGATTTGACTTGCCTATCTGACGACGTAACCTTCCAAGCCATGTTCTACGGCACATGGCATCTTCGCTTTGTGTTTCGATGCCACTACCTGGGAAGGAAACGTCATGTCCGTATGTCCCAACTGCGGTACCAAGCAGACCCAATCAAATACCAGCACCATCATTGCCTGGTGCGTGGGAATCGCCGCCATGTTCTTCGTCGGCATTCCGGTTTTCATCGTCGTTGCCCTGGCAGCCATCGCTTCGATTGGTGCCAATGCAAACGACGACTTTAGCACCGTCGCTGATCAACTCGATCAACATCCCGCTGTGGTTGTCGAACAGCATCCCGCCAATTAAGCGACCGGCGCTGCTTCGCTGATCAACCACACACGTGATACCGCGCGGAAGCGTTATTCTGGTTCATCTAAAGTCTGAAGCCATGGTACTTGGTATGACCAGCAAACGAAATGCATTGGGTAAATCATGAAGGCTGCCGCAAGGATGACTTGAAACGAAAGTGTCGCGAATTCAATCAGCTGACTATGAAGTAGACTTCCCAACGCAAAGTAGAAAATAGGGGCTGCAAAGAAGAGGATGATGGCGTAATGCCGGGCCTTCTTTCGTAGTTCTTGCTCGTGAAACAGTAGCGGGCACCCAACACAGGCAACGACGAGTCCCAGTGGAAAAACCCCCAGGGCTGCATATACATGCAAATGCCAATCGTTCCTCAGCATGCTTCTGACGGCCTCCTGCCAGCAAGCTGCGCATAGACCAACTGCCGCTGTGATCAACATCAGATTGATTAGATCGAAACGCGGTAGCCGAATCGGCGGCAAACGCCAAGCACAAAGTCGTGGGACGAGATAGCTGAAGATTGCCGAACCCAAAACAATACAAGTAAGTGGTTCGAGGTCATCACCTAAAGTCCAAATGATGTTGCCCCCATAGCGTGTACCCGTTGGATCTAATATCCATGGCAGATACAGTGCCAACGCGGCAAACAAACCCAACCGCAGCCATAGTGGAACTCGGCCAATTCCTATCCAAAATCCGACGATGATCATCTGCAGCCCAGCAGAAAACACATTCGTTGCTATCCCATTGATGGCATAGATTGCAAACGAACCATGAAAGATGATCAGAAAGAGAAGCAGCAAGAAAGAAGCCAATGTATCGCGACATACTATCTGCTGGGTTTCTGCTGCAGTTTTCCGAGTCGGCTCATCTTTTCGCTTGCTAGTGTCGTTCATGTCGTACGTTGGACTATCTTGCTAGCCGTCGCGGATAGCCGCCGAGAAAGTACTACTGCAGAAGCACTAAATCATATTTCTGCAAATGCATCCAGACTTTGGTAAAACAGCTCGGCTGTCATGCCGTCACGCACATAGATACTGGTCACTCCCAGGCGGCTCACCTCGTCAATGTTCCGCATCTCATCATCGAAGAAGAGCATCTCCTCGTAGGCAAAGCCGCTGGATTTCTTTAGGGCGGCGAAGTGTCGCAGCTTCGAGGACGGATAGATCTCGGCGAAGGCGAAACGATGGGTCACCTCCAGGTGCTCTAGAAGTTCGCGCGCCCAACTGGGCTGCTCAGTCCGGGAAGCCAGTCCGATCGAAATCGAGTGATCGTCGCAGTGATCCAAGATGTCGTGGATGTCATCGTAGAGCCGCACATGCCTGCCCGTACGATCTTCGACCCGCTGCCCATTCATACGAAACGGGGGATGCAGACAATCACACCACAACCCACCACAGTCCCAGAGGGTGAAGTCAAGATCGAACACAATGAGTCGAGGAACAGACACAGGTCAAAGGCTCCGAGAAGTTAAACACTCGTTGCCGTTGTACCAAACCGATTGCCTCACATTCCAGAGCCCCAGGCATAGAAATAGGACAGGGTCCCTCCCTCCAAGACGAAAGAACCCTGCCCCTAGTGCTGGAAAAACAAAAACTCAAACGACTACTCCGGCGGAGGCGGATACTCCTCTTTGTCCGCTTGGATGTCAAAGTCGAAGGTGTTATCCCCCGACTTTACATCAACGGTCATTTCCTCTCCCAGGCTGTACTCTGGCGGAAAGCGTTCCGGGGTGGCCGGTGTCACCACGCTGTAGTCGTCATCCAATTCCGGAGCTGAGTAGGTCGAAATGCGAACCGCGTTGGTACCTCGCTTGGCACCTTTGACGCCCGGCGTGTAATTCAATTCGTAAGATCCATCAGCCTGGGTCGTCGCGATCGCCGAACGTCCTCCACCTTCGGGCGAGAAGGTTACGGTGGCACCTTCCACGGGCGATCCATTGATCGTCACGACACCGGTCACGTGACCGTGATCGGAACCGGAACCTAGGCACCCCATGGTGGAGACCAGTGCCGAGATGATCATTACGGCCATCCCATTGGAGTACCGTTTTCTCATGAGAAGTCCTTCCGTATTGGGCAGTCACAGTCGGGCAATGAAGGAAAGCACTCACGCGCGGCTCTCACGATTGCGCCGCGCGTTGTTCTCTTTGGGTCTCTTAGAATCAGCGACCCTTAGTAGTCGCCAACAGGTCGACCATCGTTACGTTGAAGGAGATATTCAAACGTGCTGTTTGCCGCGTTGTTCGTGTTGTGGTCGATCGTTTCGGGGACGAAACGCACCGAACCATCACCTAACACGAAGTTGACGCCGCCTGGGTGATTCGAGGCAAAACCCTGACGATGATCGTTGTCGGAACCACCCGTGGTCGAATTGATCGGCAACAGTCCGCTGCCCGCAACATAGAAGAAGCCCGTAGTAACGGCCCCTGCACCGCCCCCTTCATTGTTACCGGCGTGACCATACACGACGCCACTACCAATCAGTTCGCCACCGAGCGTGTAGCATCGCTCGCCCACGAAAAGGGTGTTGGACAGACCGTCGGTAATTCCAGCAAAGGTGAGTGGTGCGTCGTATCGCGTCCAAACAAATGGACCATCACAGTCGCGTCGATCGATGTTGTCGGCATCGTTGACGACAATGTAATCGGATCGCGCCAGGTACTTGTCGCCATTGCCGCTGTCGTAGGGGATCGGCTTCGACTCATTCAAAACGGGACCAGCCGTCGATGGACACATGAATGCGTCAACTTCCTTCTGCATGATGGCCAACAAGTTCGCGTTGTTCACCGCATTGTGCAGGCGATTCTTTCCACCACCGGGCTGGTAAGGCCAGAAGTCATTCTTATTGTTTCCATAGGTTGGATTCAGCGCGTCGTAGGTGTTGCCCAGTTCCAAGAACGGCATCAGGTCAACTGCCCAGCCCCAGTTACCGTGGGTATTTTCGTTACCCCAGTCTTCGGTGCTCATCGGCACAAGCTTTCCATACGTGTCATGGAAGTTGTGCATCGCGATGCCAATCTGCTTCAGATTGTTGGTGCACTGCATCCGTCGAGCAGCTTCACGTGCTTGCTGCACCGCAGGTAATAAGAGAGCAATCAGAACGCCGATGATGGCGATCACAACCAAGAGTTCGACTAGCGTAAAACCACGCTCGAACCGCGCACGAGGGACCATAAGAAGAGCCTCCAGCACAAATTGAAATGAGAAGAGATAGAAGAGTAGCGAAATTGGCGACTCGAAGCGGCAAACGCCCGAAGGACCAACTTCAGACGACAATGATTCTCTAATCTGCTGAGAAGAAAAACCCCTCTTTTGAATCGTTTTCTCCATACACTTGAGATTTTCCGCGGATGGGCGAGAACCGCCGACTGCGCAAAACAGGGGTAAAACAGGTAACATAAGACCAAGCACGGAGGGCCAACCAAGCCTTAACGTTCACATTGCACCCCTTAAGGCCACTATGTAGACGCATTCCTTTACGCTACACAATGCCCCCCGGTTGGCGTGCATTGAGTCTATTTTTTTACGTTTTCTTCTTTACACCCCGAAAGATTGCGCTAAATATCACAATCAACTTGGTCTGAAAGCGGCTGAGATCGCCGCGCTGCCCCCACCCCATTTCGCCTTGGGATACGTTTAAGCCCTGCTGATATCCCCAGCAAGCACTTCCAGAAACGGCCGGTGCGCATTCCTAGTCTTCGTCACTCGATGAGTAACCATGCTATGGCTTATTGTGCTTTAGCCACGCTGAATCTGCCGTCGACGGCTTTCGTACCGACGTTTGGCCTTTTCGTAAGCATCTGCCCGATAATACCCCCAGACGGTCGCGCCGACACTCAGCAACACGGCAACGACGCCAAACAGGACAATGACCTGTCCGGGGCCGCTTTTCCCTGACATCCCGACGCCCATGATCATGATGAATACTGCGATGCCAATCCCACCGACCCCCGACAGGACGCTGCCTGTCTTCGATGGCAAATAGGTCGACCCATCTTTTCGCCGAACCTTGAATCCTTCCTGCGCGTTATCCCATTCTCGATCCAGTGCCGCCAGCTTCTGCTGACGATGAAGTTCATCCAGCTTGTCTTCGATCTGCTCGGTGCGTTCGGATAGCTCTTCCAGCTTCTCGGTATACGCCGCGCCCCCTTCATGCACGATGGCAAGTTGCGTTCCGCAATGCATGCACGTGACATGCTTTAAGTCGTCCGGCACTTGGAGCGGAGCACCACAGTTTCGGCAGTTCAGTGCGATTAGGTTCATGGTTGTCGGCTCAGTGGAAACTGGAGGTAATCAGCCGCGCAGGTATTCGTTGCCATGTCCAAAATCTTGCCTGTTGAAGGGAGCATTAAGGACAGACACACGCGAGCAAAAGTTCTGATAGACAACGGCCTATAAAGACAGGTTTCGATGAAATCATATCGACTGAGATCGCGGGAAGCGAACGAGCCCGTCTCGCCCATTGGCTGAAGCGTGAATTATCTTGCAGGGTTTTACTTGCAATTGACATCCAGACCCCCTACCCTGGGATGCTCACACCCTCCTCTCTCATGCATGTTCACTCGAATTATCAGCCGCTATCAAACCGTTCTGGATAAACATGCGACTTGCTGCCATTCAACGTCTTTTCGGAATTGCCATTCTAAGCTTCAGCGTCACCCAACCCGCCTGGGGCGCTAACTGTGAACCAACCGACACCGAGAATCGGAAATCGATCGAAGAGTTAGTTGGCCCACTCAAAGAGAAGCCGCGCGAGAAAACGCCTGAAGAAGACAAAGCTGAACAAGAGCAACGTCTGGCTGAGCGTCGAGCGAAGAAAGTACGCGAGATGCGCCAGGCCGAAATCGATCGACTAACGGCCAAGTTACAGACGGCGCTCGACGACCCGAATCTATGGCTTTCTCGAGCCAGAATCCGAGCAGAGATTGATTTACGAGAGGGAGCGATCAGCGATCTGACCCAGTTCATGAAACTGAAAGGGAAATCGGCTGAACTACTCGCGGAACGTGGCAAGCTGTATTACAGCTTGCATCAGTTTGAAGCGGCGGAAGCGGACTTGAACGAGGCCGTACAACTGGAGCCCGACAATCCTGAAATCTTGTTCGCTCGCGGCAAACTATTCATCGAACAGTGGAAGACTGTCGAGGCGTACGGTGACTTCTCGAAGGTCATCGAAATGGAACCGCGCCACAAGCTGGCCCGCTACAACCGAGCCTATTTGCTGATGAATGTAAAATCGACCTACGGAAACAATCGCCAAGCCGCCGAGGACTTGGAAATCGTGGTCGACCTTGATCCCGATTGGCTCTTGGCTCGTTATCACTTTGTGCGAGTACTGCGTGCGTTGGGCCGTTACGAGGAGGTCGTCCGCCATTCAACCTTCGTTATCTGGCACGACCCCGATTCTGAGTGCATGTATCTGTATCGCGGTTCAGCCTATCGAAATCTCGACAAGTTTGACCTGGCCCTCCGCGACGCAACCAAGTACCTGGAATTCAATCCCCGAGATAAGTCGCGAATCCTGACCAGGGCGCTACTCTACTCGCGGATGGAAGAGCACGAAAAAGCGATCGAGGACTGGAACGTCTACCTGGAAATCATTCCTGACAACGCGGTCGGATACTACCAACTGGCCAAATCATACAAGGCCCTCAAACGTTATGAAGATGCGCTCGCGGCCCATGATAAATTGGTTGAGCTCGAGCCGGACGAATCCGACTGGCAACTTAGTCGCGCTAGGCTGAAAGCCGACATAGGCGACTTTCAAGGAGCCATCACCGACGTGACCACCTCGATCGACATGGGCGCCACCAACTACCATGATCGAGCCAATATCTATCGAGATATGGGAGAACACGCCAAAGCCTGGGCGGATGATGCCTACCAGCCGATCGCAGTAAAAGCGTTTGTCGGTAGGTCCGACGAGTACGAGCAGGAGTTGGCCGAAGAAGAAAAGGAACTCGTCGCGCACGTCAATCAGCACATCGACGCACTCAAAGGTGGCAAGCAATTGCATCGACAAAAGTCGTTCCAGCCACACCGCAAGCATCCATCCTGGGGGCGGCTATGGCTTCAGGGTCTGACCACGGTGATTTCCAGCGATGACGTCGAGCAACAGAAGCTCGGCCTGCAAGGCTTTCGCAAGCTGGTCGAAAACATCGAGGCCTTTCCGATCTCGCCGGAAGACACCCAGGCCGCGGTCGATGCCCTCACCAAGTTCGCTGCCGGCAATCACCCCGAGCCGCAAAAGAGAGAGGCCCGCATTCTGGCCAAGGACTTAAACGTTCTGCAAATTGCCAACGACCCCAAAACAGAAGCCTGGCAACCAGGCAGCCTGCACTACACACAACTCACCATCGAGAAGGACGAAGAGGGCCGTCCTGGTGAGTTCAAGGACATCGGCCTGGAGTGGCTCGAATCGAAGAATGGCTACACCGTGAATCGCTTTCGCGAAATCCGCCACACGCCAGAGTTCATCGAGTTGTTCTGCCTGAAGCGAGCCCTGTGGGTCCGATTGGAAGCCGACGAGGCCTACTGGTCGTTCAATCGCGAGAATTGGCAATTGATTGGCAAGGGAACGATCACGCGACGGTAAGTCGAAAGCTCTTGGGTTCACCTACCAAAAAACGGAAAGCACTACCGCGTGAAATTCTCGATCTCAGGCACCGCCTCCAACGGGCTGCCGATCAGCCGACTCGTGGAACTTCCCGATGAAGCGGCAGTCCAGGCCTACGCCGACGAGCACCAGATTACCTTGACCCGCGTTCGACCGCTGACTGCCAAACAATCGCTGGTTCACCAGGTTCCGACGGCCGCTCCAGTAGAGACAGCTGCGGCAAGAGAACAGCGTAGAAAACGAGCGCTCGCCTGCTTCTTCGGCGGGTGGCTTTGCCTGGTGGGCGGATCGGCCTGCCTGTTTGCTCCCCAGCCCTATCTGGGCATCCTCCAATTCTTTCCACTCGCGCTCTTTCTCTTCTTCCTCGGAGCGATTTACTATCCGTGGAGTGGCCCGCTGCCAGAAGCGGAAGACGAAGAACGGCAGCCGACACCATAAGCACACTTCGCCATCGAATCAACGAAGCACCGATCGTTAGGCCAATGCGAATTAACTGACCTGCCCCGACTCCGACACCGTCCAGCTCTGGTCGCGGCAAGAGTCGATCTCCAGCGCCCACAAAGGAGGCGTCAACGCCTGCATGGCCGATGCCTCGGTCCAGTTCAGCTCCGAAACGGTCGAATGGGCCTACGGCGGCGACGGCGACACGGTCAAGAACACCGTGATGGAACGCCTGGCCGCAATCAACGATGGCCAGCCGGTAGGTGAGTACTAATCTGGGTGTACCGCCGTATCGTCAAGAAGGCCTAACGCTTCGGGGCCTTCTTGGCGGAGGCGGTAGCTGCAGAGATCAACCATTCATCACGAACGTATAGATGAGCCCGGTGACCCATGTCAGTCGCCGTCCGAACACAATAAAACTTCCACCAACGGCCGCCAGGAGAAGGCATGTTGCAGACATCACATCGAAACAGAGTTCTAGCGAGCCCAGGCCACTCAGTAAGAATATCACAGCGAGTACTAACCCCACGACACCGCCAAACGCCGCTCCGATCAGCGCGCCAACCGTTCGATAGCAAACGTGATAAATCAACGGTTCCATCTCCTGGCCGCCATTCTTATCAAGCCATTCAAACGTATCGATTACAGCTACGAACGATCCCACGAAGCAGAGGAGTCCGATCCCAATCAGCTCCATGTGCGGATACAGAAAGAACGTGATCAAGCACCCGGCTTGAAGCAAGAGAACGTCGGTGATTGAGATCTGTCTGGCGTTCACAGAATCTTACTCCGTTATCCAAGAGTTGCTCGCGAGGGGATCAATTTCATTCTCCGATCCTGTTATGGTGTTCGATTCACCTACTAATTCCTTGGTGTAGCGGTGGCCCTACCGCTCAACTCACCTACCCTCAATTGCCGATATCCCGTAAAAGAAACGCTTTTCCTCGACCAACTCCACAAACCACCCCAGCTTCCACGGATGGAAACCTCACTTCACAAAGCTCTGAAAGCCCATTACGCCGGGAAGAAGGCCGAGACGGAAGTTCGGCTGGGGCGGTATATCATCGATGCCGTTTCTCGCGGGCAGTTGATTGAGGTGCAGTGGTCGGGGCTGGCCGCGATTCGGGATAAGATTCGGACCCTGTGCGACGATCACAAGGTGCGGGTCGTGAAGCCAATTGTGGCTCGGAAGAAGGTCGTTCGCCGCGATAAAAAAGGGGGCGAGATCGTTTCGGCTCGCTACAGCCCCAAGCGGTGCGACCTGTACAGCGTGTTTGAGGAACTGGTCCACTTCACCAATGTCTTCCCGCACGAGAACCTCACGCTCGAGATTCCGCTGGTCGAGATCGAAGAGATCCGCTACCCCGGGCACGGCAAGCGGCGGCGAAAGCGCGAGAACGATTTCGTCGTGGAAGATCAGATGCTGACCGAGATCGTCTCGGCCCATCGCTTCAAAAAAGCGTCGGACCTGGCAAAGCTGCTGCCGGCCGGTCTACCCAAGCAGTTTCATACCGGCGACGTCGCGGAAGGGCTGCAGCGACCACGCTGGATCGCTCAGAAGATGCTCTATACGCTGCGAAAGACCGGCGCTTTGGGTGTGGTCGGCAAGGAAGGCAACGCGATTTTGTATCAGAAGCAGACGCGCCGGGCCCGCAAAAAAGCCGCCTAGAGCCGCTCTCAGAATTCCTGGCAGTTCTTTAAAACCGGACGCCTGGGAGATTCGTCTCACTGAAGAACAGGCTATGTACTTCTTCGCTTGGGAGACTCCCCCATGACCCGGACAGCACTTCTCGCAACTTCTTTTCTGACAGCACTTTGTCTCGCATTTTCGGCCAGCGTGGCAACGGCCCAGGGGGTGATCGTGATCCATCACCCGCACCCGCATCCCCTGCCCCGACCGATTCCACGGCCCCGACCGGCCCCTCAGCCGGAGCTTTCGTACAAGATCTCGAAGCTGGAGGTGAACGCGAACATCAAAGACCAAGTCGCGCAAGCACAAGTAGCCCAAGAGTTTACCAATACCGGCAGCCGCCAGATGGAGGTCTCATTCCTCTTTCCGCTGCCCTACGACGGGGCGATCGACAGCCTGACGCTGATGGTTGACGGCAAGGAATACCCAGCCAAGCTGCTGCCGAAGGATAAAGCCCGAGCGGTTTACGAATCGATCGTACGCTCGAACAAGGACCCGGCTCTGCTGGAATGGACCGGCACCGGCATGTTCCAGACAAGCGTCTTCCCGGTTCCCGCCGGGGCGAGCCGCGAGGTGAACATCACCTATTCGCAGCTGCTGAAGAAGGATGGCCGGCTGACCGACTTCCTCTTCCCGCTGTCGACGGCCAAGTACACCGACAAGCCCGTCGAGAAGGTCAAGGTTCGCCTGGCGATTGAAGCAAGCCAAAAGCTGAAGAGCATCTACAGCCCCACGCACGAGGTCGACATTAGCCGCAACGGCAACAAGCGAGCCGTCGTCAAGTTCGAGAAAGAGAACTACATCCCCAGCAACGACTTCCGCCTGTTCTTCGAGAGCAACAACCAGAAGCTTTCGGCCAGCGTGCTCAGCTACCGGCCCAGCAAGCATGAAGAAGGCTTCTTCCTGATGCTCGCATCGCCACCTCCGCGTGACGAGAAGGCCGAGGCAGTGAAGAAGACCGTCCTGTTCGTCGTCGATCGCTCTGGCAGTATGAGCGGCGAGAAGATGGACCAGGCTCGCGAAGCCGCCAAGTACGTGCTGAATCATCTGAACGAGAAAGACCTGTTCAACATCATCGCCTACGACAGCGATGTCGAAAGCTTCCGACCTGAACTTCAGAGCGCCGACAAGAAGAGCGTCACCGAGGCGATTGGCTTTGTCGATGGACTGTACGCCGGCGGAAGTACCAACATCAACGGCGCGCTCACGTCGGCCATGAAAATGGTGCAGGACGACGATCGCCCCTGCTACATCTTGTTCCTTTCCGACGGTCGCCCAACGCACGGCGAAACGAACGAGATGAAGATCGTCGAGAACGCCAAGAGCAACAACACCTACGATGCCCGGATGATCAACTTCGGAGTTGGCTTCGATGTGAACAGCCGCCTGATGGATCGACTGTCACGTGAGATCAAGGGACAAAGCCAGTACGTTCGTCCTGATGAAGACCTGGAAGAACACGTGGCTCGCCTGTACCGCAAGATCAACGCCCCGGTCATGACCAACGTGAAGATCAAGTTCGACCTGGAAGATGGCGGACAGAACTTCGTCAATCGATTGCTGCCTAAAGAAGTGGTCGACTTGTTTGACGGAGAACAGTTAGTCCAGGTGGGACGGTACAAGAAGGCAGGCAAAGCCAAAATTACGATCACCGGCACGGTGAATGGCGAAAAGGAAAAGTTCGACTTCGGTGCTGACTTTGTCAAAGAGAGCAACGATCAGTCGAACGCGTTTGTTGAGAAGTTGTGGGCCATTCGCCGCATCGGTGAGATCATCGATCAAATGGACCTGCACGGCAAGAACGACGAGTTGATGACTGAACTGGTAAAGCTTTCCACCGATCACGGCATTTTGACGCCGTACACCAGCTTCCTGGCCGACGAGAACCAATCGGTTCGAGAACTGGCCGACGCTCGCTTCGGTGGCAGCATGAGCCTGAGTCGCTTGCGAGCCGAAACCGAGAAGCTGGCCGAAACGTCAGGCCGATCAGCGTTCCTGCAACGTGGCTTCAAGCAGCGATATCAGAACGCCCAGAATGCACCAGCGGCTGAGTCTGCTCCGGCAGCGAAGGCCGGGGCTGATCGAGCCAGTGGGGTCAGTGGCATGGCAGCCGGTGGCTTTGGAATCGCCGTTGAGGATACGGAAACGGATGAGGTCAGGGTGGTCGAGTCGGTTCGCAACGTCGGCAACAAAACCCTCTTCTTCCGCGACAATATGTGGATCGACGAAGAGTCGGCCGAAAAGCTGATCAAGAACAAGACCGAGATCGTCGAAATCGAGCGATTCAGCAAGGAGTACTTCGAGCTGGTCGCCAAGAACTCCAAGGAGGAAAACCAGGTGCTATCACAGCAGCGAGCCGACGAGACACTGATGGTCTGGCTGCGTGGCAAGAACTACCTGATCAAGTAACTCCTTGTTAACAAACTCAGGAAAGTAGAGTGAGAGCCCCAGTTGGTGAACCGACTGGGGCTCTTTTCGTAGGAAGCTTTCCTGCGGATTGCACATTGTTCGTTATTTTTTGTTCCCAAGAGATTTCCTCCAGTTGACGCCTACAAAAAACGATACATACTTCCGAAATCGACAGCGGACCGTATTTCTAAGAGGGCCTCTTCCCTCCCCAAAATCGGTCTGGCTCAGACGCGTTTCAGGCGGAACGGGTCGATCGTTCTCGCGGTGATTTCCAGCACGCACCAGTGCTTAGTGGTAGGTCGGTCCTCGGGATGACCCTTGCCACGAACCGTGACTCTCCGAGGACCTTTAGGCGCTTCCGGCGCCTAGGCCCATGGCAACGATTGTTCTATTGATCACCACCGGTCTATTGATCGGGTACGGGATCTGGGAGCTGTACCGGCATCGGCTGCAACTCGCCAAAATTCCCATCCGCGTGCATGTAAACGGCACCCGCGGCAAATCGAGTGTGGCTCGGCTGATCGCGGCCGGCCTGCGTGCTTCCGGCATGCGAACGTGCTGCAAAACAACCGGTACGCTTCCCCGGATGATTGTTCCCAGCGGAACCGAGTACCCGGTCTTTCGCCCGTCGAAGGCGAACGTGATCGAACAGGTCCGCATTGTCGACATGGCCGTCGAGTTTGAAGCGGAAGCGCTGGTCATCGAGTGCATGGCCCTACGTCCGAACTTGCAGTGGCTGTGCGAAAATAAACTGGTTCGCGCCACGCACGGCGTGATTACCAATGCCCGCGAAGATCACCTCGACGTGATGGGTCCGACCGAAAAGGACGTGGCCTGGGCGCTGGCTGGCATGGTGCCGGTGAAATCCAAACTGTTCACTGCCGAGCGCGACCATCTGGATGTTTTCGAGCATGCCAGCAATGACCGCTCAACCCAGCTGATCGCCATCACCGAAGAAGACGTCGAGCAGATCACACCGCTCGACCTGGCTGGCTTTATGTACGTGGAACATGCCGAGAACGTGGCGTTGGCCTTACGTGTATGTGCCGACCTGGGCGTCGATCGCGCCACGGCACTGCGGGGCATGTGGGAAGCTAAACCCGACCCAGGTGCGATGACCGCTCACGAGATGGATTTCTTTGGCCGCAACATTCACTTCGTTAACGGTTTCGCCGCCAACGATCCGGAATCGACCGAACGCATTTGGAAGATGGCCCTGGAAAGATATCCAGAAGTGGAACGCCGCGTGATGGTGGTCAACTGTCGGCAAGACCGGCCTGACCGCTCGCAGCAGTTGGGTCAGTCGGTCACCAATTGGCCGCCGGCGGACTACTACGTGCTGATCGGCACCGGCACCTACATCTTCGCCAAGACCGCCACGGAAGCAGGTATCGATCCGCTGAAGCTGGTGTTCGCCGAAGACCTGCCGGCGCCTGACATCTTTGAGACCCTCTTGGAGTACTCAGGCAAAACCTCGCTGATCATGGGGATCGCAAATATTGGTGGCGTCGGCCTCGACGTCGTTCGCTACTTCGCAAATCGCAGTACACAGAAGACTTTTAAATGACGGGAATTATTACAGTTGCCATTGGGGTTGGCCTGGCAGTCAGCCTCATATTTTCCGAACTCTTCGGACTGGCCGCCGGCGGTATGGTGGTGCCAGGTTACTTTGCGTTGTTCTTGGATCAGCCGATCAACATCAGCATGACGGTCGTGGCCTCGCTGCTGACGTTCTTTCTGATTCACCTACTTTCCAACATCGTCATCGTGTACGGCAAACGCCGCACTGTGCTGATGATTCTGGCTGGTTTTCTCGTGCGTTCGCTGTTCGATGCCTTGCCGGTTTGGGCGCTCGCTCCACTGCAATCGCTGCAACTCCAGCAGCCGCTGGAAACGGCCGAGCCTGTCCAGGTAATCGGTTACATCATTCCCGGTTTGATCGCCATCTGGCTCGATCGCCAAGGGGTAGTGGAAACGCTGAGCGCTCTGTTTATCGCCTCGACCGCGATTCGTCTGATCCTTATTCTCGCTTTCGGTACGGAACTCCATCTGTGAAGAAGATTTATTGGCGTCCTAAAACAGTTTCACGCACGGCTCTCACGCTGATCGCCTCGGTCGCCGTGGCCGGGCTGGCAATCGTCGAGAATGTGCGTGTCGAGCGGAAGACTCGCTACTTCGAAGAAAAGCTGGCGGCTACCGAACTGGCGGCCCGCGGCATGGAACAGCTGTACCTGACCCGCGTCGAACTAGGTTACGCGATCGATCCTACGCTCGATCCCGGACGCAGTGGTATGGTCGGTCTGACCAATTCGCCGGTGACCAGCATGGTTGGTGACTTACCATCAAAGCTGGCGTCGGCCAACCCGAACTTCGCAGCGATCTTTGTCGACATGCTCAAAGAGACTGGCGTCCAAGACGGAGACGTCGTCGCGGTGGGCATCAGCGGTTCGTTCCCTGCATTGAACCTCTGCATGTTTTCGGCCTTGGAAACACTAGGCGCCAAACCGATCGTGATCGCTTCAGGCAGCAGTTCGCAGTGGGGTGCCAACATTCCGGAACTGCTGTGGATCGACATGGAACGGATCCTCTACGACGAAGGGATCATTAAGACCCGCAGCATTGCGGCGTCGCTGGGTGGCGACAACGACCGAGGTCTCGGCTTGCCGGATAACGGCATTGAGATCATCCGCAAGTCGATCGAGCGGAACAATCTGCCGCTGATCGAGAAACGTGTGAAAGACAGCGCGGACGAGCGAATGAAGATTTATCGCCAGAATGCGGCCCAGAAACCGATCAAGTGCTACATCAACATTGGCGGCGGGGTCGTGTCGACCGGACGAGCGTTGGGGAAAGAATCGTTCAAGACCGGTGTCAATCTGCTGCCGCCACCGAACATCGACCAGATCGACGGCGGCGCCCCGCGATTCATCAAGGAAGGGATTCCGGTGATCCACATCGTGAACGCCGCGATGATTGCCGAGCAAAACGGTTTGCCCGTGCCTCCTACCACCTATCCGGAGATCGGCGAAGGGCCGGTCTTTATCGTGAACGACTATAACCGTGTTCTGACGGCGATCTTGCTGGTGCTGATCGTCGGCGGTCTGTACGGTTTCATTCGCTCCGACATTGGCTTCCGGCTCTTGCGGGTGGCTTCGCCGAAGAAGACCAGTGGCCCGCCAGAGCCAATGGTATAAACCAATAAGCGCAGCGAGGTTGACGCTGAAGGGGGTTGTTGCCGATACTTAGGGAATTCAAGTTTCCCTAAGTTGATAACCAAAGAGTCGCGGCATGTCCCAGGCCTCTGAATCTCCTGCGAAGCAAACCCACCATCTACGCACCTGGTTGGTGGTGGGTGCCTGCTTGATCTACTGTGTCCTGCTTCGGGTGCTTCCCTACGTGCTGACGGCTATGGGAGCCCAGCACGACTGGTTTTCGCAAAACTTCCCCTGGTCGCTGACACCGATTCTGGCGGTCGGCATGTTCGCTGGGGCAATGTTCACTAATCGTTATGCTGCCGCTGGCCTGCTGCTTGCCGCACTGATCGTTAGCGATCTCGGCATCTGGCTGGCTTCCGGTCACATCGAATGGGCGTTCTACCCAGGCACTCCCTTCAACTATCTCTGCCTTCTCGCGACGATCTTGCTGGGTTACGTGCTGAGGAACGATCGCAGTTGGATCAAGCCGATCGGCATGGGTGTATTGGCCAGCGTGGCTTATTTTATCGTTTCCAATTTCGGAAGCTGGTTGACACTCCAAGAGTACACTAAAGACGTCAGCGGCCTGATTCAATGCTATGTGAGTGCGTTGCCGTTCTATCGAAACCTTCTGGCCGGAACGTGCCTGGGTAGCGTTGTTCTATTTTGCCCACTGCTGCTCAACGCCCTCGCACCGATCCAAGAGCCAAGCAGCCAACTCGACCAGTCGGGCTCTTCTACCGCCAGGTAGATGTAGCCAGGCAAGTTGACGATTGGTGGGCGTTGCTTCATAAAGAGAACGCCCCTTTCCGCTTTGTCGCGCTGAACTGTACCTCCGAAGCACTGGTACCATGGCTCAACTGACCGGCTCGATCGTCAAATACCCAGCGCGAAATCTGGTCGTATGGTACGTGGGGTTGATCGCGGCAGGAACGATCGTGCTGACGCTATCCGTCTCGCGTGGATCGGGCGCCGAAAGTATCAGCTTGATCGACGCCTTCTTCACGGCGACCAGTGCCAGTTGTGTAACCGGACTGGCAGTTCGCTCGACCCCGCACGACTTCAGCTTCATCGGGCAACTAGCCATTCTCTTTTTGATCCAGATCGGCGGGATCGGGATCATGACGATCACCACGTTCACGATGTTCAACCTGGGAAATAAGCCCAGCCTACGTGCCCGAGCGATCCTGACGGAAACGCTTGGAGCCGGTGACAACGCTGACCTGAGATGGATTCTTCAGCACGTCTTGGTCGTCACGGCGGTAAGCGAAGGGATCGGCTTTGTCATCTTGCTGGCGCGGAACCTGTTTATCTACGAGCCTGGCAAAGCTGCCTGGCATGCGTTGTTTCATTCCGTGTCGGCGTTCTGCAACGCGGGCTTTGCACTGCATGACGACAGCCTGACGAGCTTTCAAGGCGACGTCATCGTCAACGTGACCATTTCGGCGCTGATTATCGTGGGTGGCATTGGTTTTCCAGTCTTGTTGGATCTCAACAAAAACTGGCGGAAAGGGCCGATTGAGGGATGGATCAACCTACACATCCACTCGAAGTTCATGCTCTTCGGTACCGCGTTCTTCCTGCTAGCCGGCTTTCTCGGCTTTCTGTTATTGGAGTGGGACGGCGTCCTCAACGAGATGCCACTGTGGAAGAAGGTGTTGGTCTCAGGCTTCCATTCGGTTACATGCCGAACGGCTGGCTTCAATACAATTGACCTTTCTGCGCTGACCAACGCGACACTCTTTATCTCGATGATGCTGATGCTGATTGGCGCCGGTTCCTGTTCAACCGGAGGTGGTTTCAAGGTCTCGACCGTGATGGTAATGGCCCTGCATGCCTGGAAGACCTTTCATGGTGCCACGCGTCTCAACTTTGCCCGTCGCACAATACCTGGCGATGTGATTCAAGCCGCAACCGCGACTGCGTTGTTGTTCTCGGTTGTGGCGATCGGGGCGCTGACCATGCTGTTGGTGATCCAGCAGTCCAGTGCGCCCCATCCCAAGAGTCAGGGCCTGTTTCTGGATGCGGCCTTTGAAGTCGTATCCGCTCTAGGAACCGTTGGCTTGTCGACCGGATTTACTGGAACGCTTTCCAACAGTGGCAAGCTGATCATCATCGCGTTGATGTTCCTGGGACGCATCGGGCCGATCTCCGTGTTCGCAGCTCTATCGCTGACCGAGCGGAAAACGCCGGTCGAATACCCGAAAGAAGAACCTTTGATAGGATAAGCCGAATGGCACCTGTAAAGCACTTTTATGTCTTGGGTCTCGGCTCGTTTGGTGGAGCACTGGCTCGGCAGTTGAATAAGAACGGCTGCCGCGTAACAGGTATCGATAGCGACCGTGAGCACGTCGAAGACATCAAAGACGAGCTCTACGAAGCGATCATCGCTGACGCGACCGATTTTGATACCCTTCAGCATCTCAACTTCAAGGATGCCAACGGCGTGTTCATCAGCATGGGCGAAGACATCAGCCCATCGCTACTGGCAACGCTGCACGTCAAGGAACTGGGTGCCAAGCGGATCATCGTCAAAGGGGTCAGCCGCGATCACGGCAAGCTGCTGAAGAGCCTGGGCGTCGAGCGGGTAATCTTCCCCGAAGCGGAAATCGCGGTCACACTTGCCGACCGCGTGACCTGGCCCAACATCATCGACTTTCTGCCCATCGATCCTGAGTACAGCTTCATGGAAGTGGCGGTCCCCGACGACATGGTCGGCAAGTCGCTGATGCAGCTGAACCTTCGCCAGCAATTCGGCGTTTGGGTCGTGGGCATCAAGGACTCGATGACCGGCAAGCTCGAGATGTTTCCGGACGGTGCCTACTCGCTGGGTTGCGATCAGCTGATCCTTGTGGTCGGTAAACAATCTTCGCTCGAGCAGCTGCGCAATAAAACATAGCTCGCTCATAGCAATCTGCGACAATTTGGCAAATTGCTGCCCTTGATTCTGCCACTTAAAATGGAGTAGTCGAATCGCACGTAAGTAGTGCAATCACAACTACTAAACGTATATCTTTTTATGGACATTCGCTGGCCTTCCCCCCACTCGAATGGCCGAATCAGATGGCATTCGATTTCGTTCCCAAATTTTTTTTATTGACAGATCACCCAATTGTGGGAAAGCAAATTCCCGCAATGCGACTTAATAATGGAGCGTGCGCCCCAATCACCAAGAGGGCCTAATCGCCATAATCAACGAAAACCGCCTTTTTTCACAAGCCTATCCCTTTGGCTGTTTTCGTGTGTTATTATTTGACGCAACCTCGCTGTTTACCGGAAGATAGCCACGCATCGGAGCCGAGCCCCCTTGAACGTTCTTTTTGCCAGTAGCGAGGTCTATCCATTCGCCAAGACCGGGGGACTGGCGGACGTAGGCGGTGCATTGCCAATCGCATTGCAAGGCATGGTCGACAACGTCACCGTGATCTTGCCCGCATTTCGGCATATCTATAAGTCCGGGCTACCCATTGAAGAGTTGCCGATCTACTTCGACGTCCCTGTCGGAGGTCAAATCGCCTCGGGCCAGCTCCTGAAATCGCATTTGCCCAATTCAGATGTTCCGATCTACTTTGTCAAGAATGAAGAGTATTTCGATCGGCCTGAATTGTATCGCGAAGCGGGAACAGACTACCAAGACAACTGCGAACGATTCGTCTTCTTCTGCCGCAGCGTGCTCGAAGCGATTCGCTTGCTCGATCTGAAGATCGACCTGATTCACTGCAACGACTGGCAAACCGGTCTCATCCCGGCCTACTTGAATATCGAGTACCGGGCTACGCATGGCTACGAAGACATCGCCAGTGTGCTGACCATTCACAACATGGCCTACCAGGGTAATTTCTGGCACTGGGACATGCTGCTGACCGGGCTCGATTGGAAGTACTTCAACATGCATCAGATGGAGTTCTTCGGCCATCTGAACTTCCTGAAGACGGGGATCGTCTTCGCCGACGCGATCACCACGGTCAGCCCACGTTACGCGGAAGAAATTCAATCGCAGCCAATGGGCTGTGGCCTGGAAGGTGCCCTGCGAGAACGCCGATCGGTGCTCGAGGGGATCGTCAACGGGGTCGATTACACCCGCTGGAATCCAGCCACCGACACTGACATCGCCACACAGTATGACCTGCAGAACTGGCAGAAGAATAAGCCGCTTTGCAAAGAAGAACTGCAGAAAGAGTTCCACCTGCCGACCAATCCTAAAGTGCCGGTCATCGGCATGGTGGGTCGTATGGCCGATCAAAAAGGCTTTGACCTGGTCGCCAAGGTGATTCGTGATCGTGCCAAGAATTGCGATTGCCAGTGGGTGATCCTGGGAACCGGCGAACCGCATCACGAAGCGACGCTGAAAGAGCTGAGTGCTCTGTACCCGAACAAGATCGGCGTGAAAGTCGAGTTTTGTGAAGGGAAAGCTCGTCGCGTGGAAGCCGGAGCGGACATGTTCCTCATGCCGAGCTTGTACGAACCATGCGGACTCAACCAGCTTTACAGCCTGAAATACGGTACCGTTCCAGTCGTCCGTGAAACAGGCGGTCTGGCCGACACGATTACCAACATGTCGCCGGCCACGCTCGAATCAGGCACGGCCAATGGCTTCAGTTTCCGGGAGTACACGGCCGAGGCATTACAGGATATCCTGGAAATCGCCATCACCACGTACCGAGAACAACCTGATACTTGGAAGCAGATTGTCGAGACCGGCATGGCACAAGACTGGTCTTGGGATCGCAGCGCCCAGCAGTACATTGAACTCTATCAGAAAACGCTCGACGCACGCCGCAGTAGCTAACGCAGGTCCCCGCCGACAAGGACGTCGCCGTGAGTCCTAGTTCTGGAAACGAGCTCCGCCGAGACCCACTGCTTGGGTTTCAAGTTGTCGTCGCCGAAGGTCGCGAGAGCCGTCCCCAGCAGTGGAAATCGACCAGTCCGGCTCCCTCCGCGATGCGTTGCCCGTTCTGTGGTGGTCACGAAGATGCCACACCCCACGAACGGCTCGTTCTGCCGCAGGGTCTCAACCGCCAGAACGACCAAGAGCCGTGGGAAGTCCGGGTTCTGCCGAACATCTATCCTTCGTTGTCGCCCCACTTTCCGGACAGCGTTCCCCAAGCCGTAAGTCCCTTCTTCGAGTCCGTTGCGGCCAGTGGTATTCAGGAAGTCATCGTCGAGTCCCCTCAGCATGTTCGCTCGTTTGCCCAGTTGCCCGAGCAGAACGCGATTCTGACGTTTCAGGCCTATCAGATGCGGCTCAATGCGATCCGCGAGGAAGGCCGTTGCCGCTACGTTCAGCTCTTCAAGAACAACGGCCCAGCCGCTGGTGCCTCGCTCGAACACTCGCACAGTCAGCTGATGGCTACCCGCTACGTTCCTCCGATCATCGAGCAGGAACTGGCCGCCAGTAAGGCCTATTACGAGAAGACGAAACGGTCCTTCTGGAGCGATCTCATCGAAAGCGAATTATCGGATGGGATACGCGTCATCCATGCCGACGATCAGCTCGTGGCCTTCTGTCCATATGCGTCTCGGATGCCATTTGAAGTCACCATTTTGCCGCGGTCCAGCCAGGCCGATTTTGGGGAGGCAAACTCAACGCTATTAGAGCAGCTTGCCTTGTTGTTACGCTCGATCCTGGTGCGATTAGAAAAGGCATTAAATTTCCCGGCATATAACTACCTGATTCACACGTTGCCGTTTGACACATTCTCGACAGATCACTATCACTGGCATGTAGAGGTTTTGCCGCGCGTGACGGTCAGAGCAGGTTTCGAGTGGGGGACGGGTCTTTATGTGAACCCACTCTCTCCTGAACGAGCCGCTAGAATCCTCCGAGAGTTGCTGTAACCGATAAGGTCAACACAACCTGAAAGGTCACCGCAGGTCTTCCCTTAAACTCGATTGGAAAAGCTAGCAAAGGGTTATTGGTTCTGCCGATTCGTCCTGTATCTATCCAGACGAACTCCGTCGCATAACCTCCCCAACTCCCAGGAACTCCCCCGAGAACAACATGAGCAACACGATCCGTCTTTGCTTGGTCCTGCACAATCATCAACCCATCGGCAACTTCGATGGTGTCTTCGAGCAGGCCTATCAGGACAGCTACCTCCCTTTCCTGGACGTGTTTGATTGCTATCCCGATATCAAGATCGGCCTGCATACCAGCGGCCCGCTGATGGAATGGCTGGACGAGCATCATCCTGAATACCTCGATCGCCTGGCCGCCCATGTCAAAAACGGCCGCATCGAAATCATCGGTGGTGTCTTCTACGAAGCCATTCTGCCGATGATCCCGCCACGGGATCGCGTTGGCCAGATCGAAACGTACACCAAGTGGCTCACCGACCGGCTCGGTGCCAAGATCCAAGGCATGTGGATGCCAGAACGCGTGTGGGAACAACCTCTCACCGCTGACATCGCCGATGCCGGCATCCAGTACACCATCCTGGATGACTTCCACTTCAAGAATGCCGGTATCCCTCAGGAAGACCTCTACGGCTACTACGTGACCGAAGAGTGCGGCAAGCTGCTCAATGTCTTCCCCGGTAGCGAACGCCTTCGTTACCTGCTGCCGTTCGCACCGGCTCAGGACACCATCGACTACATGCGTAGCATTGCCGATCAGTACCCAGGCTCGGTTCTGGTCTTCGGTGACGATGGCGAAAAGTTTGGAACCTGGCCCGATACAAAAGCCCACGTCTACGATCGTGGCTGGTTGGCCCAGTTCTTTGAACTGCTGACCGCCAACAAGGATTGGCTGCTAACCACGACGCTCGCCGAAGCCTCGGAAGCATTGCTTCCCGTTGGCAAGACCTACATCCCCGAAGGCAGTTATCGCGAGATGACCGAATGGGCGATGCCGGCTCAGCAGCAAGTCGAGTTCGAGGACATGGTCCACGAACTGGAACATCAAGAACATTGGCCGCAGATCAAGAAGTATATCCGCGGTGGCTACTGGCGCAACTTCAAGGTTCGCTATCCCGAAACTGACGAAATGTACTGCCGTGCCCTGGGCATCAGTAACCGGCTTCACGCTGCCGAGCAAAACGGTGGCGATGCCCAACTGTTGGCTCAGGCCAAGAAGGAACTTTACCGCGGTCAGTGCAACTGCAGCTACTGGCACGGTGCGTTCGGTGGCACGTACCTGCCGCACCTTCGCAACGCCGTCTACAAGCACTTGATTGCCGCGGACAACCTGCTGGACAAGGCCGAGCACAAAGCTTCCAGCTTCATCGAAGCCGAAGTCGCCGACTTTAACTTCGACGGGCGTAAAGAAGTTCGCCTGGAAGACGACAAGCTCGTCGCCATGATGGCTCCGGCCAGCGGTGGCACGATCTACGAACTCGACGTTCGTTCGATCTGCCACAACCTGTTGGCAACGTTGTCGCGTCGTCCCGAAGCATATCACCGCAAAGTGCTCGCTGGTCCTTCGGCTGGTGGCGGTGAAGTCGCATCGATTCACGATCGCGTGGTCTTCAAACAAGAAGGCCTCGACAAGATGCTGCAGTACGACACCTACCAGCGCAAGGCATTGGTCGATCACTTCTTCGACAACAACGCTTCGCTGGAACAAGTGGCGCTGAACAACGCCATGGAACGCGGTGACTTCGTCGGCTCTCCCTTTGAAGCCAAAGTGCGACGCAACCCGGACCGTATTCAGGTTCAGATGTCGCGGATGGGCAACGCCTGGGGTATCCCGCTGAAGATCACCAAGGGCGTCACCATGAACGCCGGCAGCAGCAGCCTCGAGATTGCTTACATGCTGGAAGGTCTGCCGCAGGATCAGGTCCTGCACTTCGCCGTGGAAATGAATCTAGCCGGTCTTCCTTCGGGTGCCGACGATCGTTACTTCCACCAGGCCAACGGCAACAAGCTGGGTCACCTCGGTACGCAGCTTGACCTGCACGAAGTTCAAGATCTCGGTGTGAAAGACGAGTGGCTCGGTATTGATTGCCGCTGGAGTGCCGATCGTCCGACCAGCCTGTGGACGTTCCCCATCTCGACGGTCAGCCAGTCGGAAGGCGGTTTCGAGATGGTGCACCAGAGTGTCTGCATGATGCCTCATTGGTGGGTCCAAGGGGATGCCGAAGGCCGCTGGAGTGTCGTGATGCAGCTGGACATCGACACAACACTCGCGGAAAGCCGCATGCCGAAAGAAGTTCGCGAAAGCGTCAACGCAGGCTAGGCAATCTGCATGTGAGTGTAGTCGAACTCACATTCACCGATCGAAATGTAAGAGCTCTCCGTACTTAGCGATGGAGAGCTCTTTTTCTTTGCGCACCCAAAAGTGATCAAATTTGACCCAGCTTGGCCTTTTTGCGAAACAATTAGGTTCTTGCATGCGTACCCAATGCTTACAATACGTATCAATTCGCGCGAGTTGGACCATTACCTAATCTAATAAAGACAGGGAGAGACAGTGATGAAAATCGCTTGGAAATTTGCCCTAGCGGCACTGTTGGCAGGCGGCATGATGGTAACGAGCAGCAACGTGTTTGCTGACGATGATGCTGCCGCGGCAGAAGCCCCTGCCGCTGAGGAAACCGCAAAGGAAGCTGCCGAAGAAGCCAAAGAAGAAGAGGCGAAACCCAAGACCTTCCAAGAGGAACTGACTGCCGCGTTGAATGTCGCACGCACAGGCGGTGACGACCGGCTCCCAATTCCCAAGCGTTTCGAGAAAGCGGTTGAAATGATCGACCAGGCCTGGGACCTGGAACGCACCGCTGACGAAACCAAGCAAGCAATCAGCTTGAAGGTCTCGTTGCTGTCGGTTCAACAACGATTCGGTAACCCCAAGGCCGTGGAAGAAGCAATGGCCTTCCTCACGAACCTGACCAAGGACGAAAACCTTGAAATCGCCTCGTTCGCTGAGACCTCGCTGCTCAACCTGCGACTCAATCAATTGGCATCGCTCTCTCCCAAAGAGCAGCAAGCGGTGATTGATGAAGTGAAGGGACAAATCATGGAAGCCGAGCCTTCCCCCAGCACGGCAGCTTTGGCGATGACCCTGGCGAGCTCGCTTTCCAAAAGCTTGGAAGCAGATCAGGCTGCCAAAGAAGTTGCCGACCTGGCCAATCACTTCAAATCTGTCGAAGACGAAAACGTCCAAAAGGCTGCGGCTCGCTTGGTGGGTCTCTCGAATCGCTTGAACCTGCCGGGCAACCCGATCGAAATCACCGGTACGAAGCTTAACGGCGAAGACCTGGCGTTCGATTCCTCCTTCAAAGGCAAGACCGTCGTGGTCGACTTCTGGGCAACTTGGTGCGGTCCTTGTATCGCCGAATTCCCCAACATGAAGCGGCTCTACGAAATCTATCATCCGCACGGTTTTGAAATCGTCGGGATCAGTCTCGATGAAGAGAAAGAAACCGTCGAGAAGTTCGTCGAAGCCAAAGAACTTCCTTGGACCATCGTCTGGACCACTCGGGAAGAAGGCGAACGCGGTTGGGATGACAAGAACGCTCGCCGTTACGGCATCAGCGGAATTCCTACGATGATCTTCGTCGGCAAGGACGGCAACGTTCAATCGTTGACTGCCCGCGGTCACAATTTGGATCAACTGCTGGCCGAAGCCTATCCGGACGTCAAGGTTCCCTCCGAAGAAGAGGAAGCCAAGAAGGACGCAGAAAAGACGGAAGAGTAATCGCTTCCGCCTGGCATCAACGCAAGTTGGTAGGTGCCACAATTTAATAATCACGATGGCTGCTTATGAAAATAGGCAGCCATTTTTGTTGACTTAGAATGGAGTGACAACGACCCAGGGGCACCAACAGACTCATCCGCCCCGGCACCCTGAACCATGATCGAGGAGTGGCAGATGAAGCGTGCGTGGACCTATTATGGGCTTTCGTTCTTGTTGCTGGGACTTGCCGTTCCAACCGCGCCGCTGTTTGCCGAAGAGGCCTCGGTTGTCGAGTCGTCACCATCACTTCACACTCCTTTCGAGCCAAAGTCGGCCACCGAAGGCTTCACGCAGTTTGAAACCTTCATGCGTGATCCGAACAACCCGCTTCCGATTGCCGAGCGTTTGACGCAAGGGATCGCGATGCTGGATACCCTCTGGGCAATCGACTCCGACGAGGAATTCAAACGCAAGCTCATCTGGACGCGTTTCTCGCTACGAATGGCTCAAGCACGCACCGGCAGTGAGGCGAGCATCGAGAAGCTATTGAGCGAGCTGACCTCGTATTCTCAGCACGAGCAGCCCGAAATCTCGCTGGCAGCAAGAGATGCCAAGATGACGCTCCAATTGATGCTCATCCGTGACAAGTCCGCCGAAGAGAAACAGACCCTAGTTCAAAACATGCAGGAAGAGATCGAAGCGATGCCGGTCACTTCCGCTTCGGCCAAACTGGCGATGACCCTTGCCCGAAATCTTTCCGCGGTCGTTGATGAGAAGTCAGCCGCCAGCATCGCAGACGAACTCGCTTTGCACTTCGCAAATTCAGACGATTCAGAACTGCAGCGGGTATCGGAAGACCTGAAGGGCTTCTCGCGGATGATCAACCTGAACGGCAACTCGATTCAAATCGCCGGAAAGACGCTCGAAGGGAAAGAGTTGGCTTGGGAGTCGCTGCGTGGCAAGGTCGTGCTGGTCGACTTCTGGGCAACGTGGTGTGGTCCCTGCGTTGCCGAGTTCCCTCAACTGAAGCAGCTTTACGAGATCTACCACAAGCATGGTTTTGAAGTCGTGGGCATCAGTCTTGACGACGTAAAGGCGGACGTTCAGCAGTTTGTCATCGATCGCGAGCTACCATGGATTATCGTCTGCAATGCTGAAGGGGACGACTACCACGGCTTCTCGGATGCGAATGCCCGGTACTACGGAATCAACGCGATTCCCCAGATGATCTTGGTGGACAAAGACGGCATCGTGCAGGCCACCGATGCCCGTGGTGAGAAACTGGCCATGCTCCTCGCCCAAGCCTTTCCCGATGTGGAAGCCCCCGAATTAGAAAGCGAAGAAGCTGCAGCTGAGCAATAGTAATTCCCCCTACCCAATTACGTTGCTCTAGAGCAGAATCGAGACGGGTCCGACTCAAGTGCGGACTCGTTTTCGTTTCCATTGCAGGTAGTTATCAAATTCGGGATGAGCCGTGAGTAGCTCGATCGTGTTGTAGCGGCGACCGAGTTCTTTCTCATCCGGAATGAAGTGATGGATCATCTGATGACACATCTTGCACACATCGATTGTGTGCTGCATTTGCTGCTTGGAATAGCGGCTTTTGAACCATGCCTTGCGATGGCAATGGCGCGGGATCAGATGATGCTCGTTAAAAGCTTCATCTCCGCATAGTTCACAGCGAGCCATCGTGGTAGTCCTTCGGTTGAAACAGGCAACAATCCCCGTAAGACACCGATGCTCGCTTTCGGTTCACTACGATAGCAACTGGTGAACCACGTTCCCGTGAACGTCCGTCAGACGGTAATCACGTCCGGCATAGCGATAGGTGAGCTTCTTATGATCGAAGCCCAACGCGTGCAGCATGGTGGCATGCAGGTCATGAACATGAACCGGATTTTCGGCCGCCTTGAAACCGGTCTCATCGGTCGATCCGTAAACCTGGCCACCCTTGATCCCACCGCCGGCCAACCAGCAGGTGAAACCGTAGTGATTGTGGTCACGTCCGTTGACCTTGCCTTGGTTGGAGCCAGGCTTAGGCAATTCGACCGTCGGCGTACGACCAAACTCTCCGCCCCACAAGATCAGGGTCTCTTCAAACAGGCCCAGTCGTTTCAGGTCGGCAATCAACGCGCTGATGGCTTTATCGCACTGCCCTGCCAGGCGGCGGTGTGACTTCTCGAGATCATCGTGGCTATCCCACGGCTGGCCTTTGTCGTGGAAGACTTGCACGAAGCGGACACCCCGTTCGACCAACCGACGAGCAATCAGAATCTGACGTGCCTGGATGCCGTCGCCGTAGGCTTCCAGCACGTTCTTCGGCTCGCGAGAAACGTCGAAGGCATCGGTCGCTTCCATCTGCATGCGATACGCCAACTCGAAGGACTGCACGCGAGACTCTAAGGCCGGATCGAAGCCGCGCTGCTCGCGGTGAGCCTGGTTCATCTGTTGCAGTAGATCGATCTGGTTGCGCTGTTCTTCCAGCGACAGCTTCGAGTTCTTGACGTTCTCGATCAGCTTCTCGACTTCAGTGTGCCGCGTATCGACGTACGTTCCCTGATAGACGCCAGGCAAGAAGGCCGACTGCCAGTTCTGGGTTTGCTTGGTCGGGTAGCCATTGGGGCACATCACAATGTACCCAGGCAGGTTTTGGTTGTCGGTTCCCATGCCGTAGGTCAGCCAGCTACCAAACGCTGGACGAACGGCGACCGAAGCACCGCAGTTCATCAATCCCAGCGATGGCTCATGGTTGGGAACTTCGGCCTGCATCGAACGAATCACGGCGATGTCATCAATGTGCTTGGCCGTGTGCTGAAACAGCTCACTGACCTCGATGCCGCTCTCGCCGTACTTCTGAAACTTAAACGGCGATGCCATGGCGGCACCCGTCTTGCGCTCGGTACGGAGGTTCTCGCCGCCGGGCAGTGGCTTGCCGTCGTACTTGGTCAAAAGGGGCTTCGGATCGAACGTATCGACATGCGAAGGACCACCAGTCATGAACAAGTGAATGACATGCTTTGCCTTGGCTGGAAAATGCGGAGCTTTAGGCGCCAGCGGGTTTTGATACGACGAGGCCTGGGCTGCCGATTGAGCATCGGCTGCCAGTAGTTTCTCGTCGCCCAGCAAACCGGCCAGGCCCAACATACCAAGACCAGTTCCCATGCGAGAAAGCATGTCACGACGGTTCATGCAGGCTTCAGGGTGATGTGGGTATTGGCTATTCATAATCTAGTTCCGGTTCTTATTTCGCGAAGTCGTTTGATCAGTGAGACAAGGAAAGGGTTAGTCCACGAACATGAAGTCATTCGAGACCATCACCACCTGGGCGACACTGTCCCACTTGTTCCACTTCTCTTCGTCGCTGGATGCTTCGACGTACTTCAAAAACATTTCCGACTCTTGCTTCGTAGGCGATCGCTGAAGCACCGTCTGGAAGAGTCGCTCAAGACGCTGTTGGTCCGAAAGCGACGTGTCATCTTTCCACTTTTCCGTCACCCACTGAGCCTGACGCTGCACGAACGGACTGTTCAGCAGGTACAACGCCTGTTGAGGAACACTCGTCTTCGAGCGTTCCGGGCTCATCGCGTCGGGGCTGGGGTAATCGAATGCTCGATAGAGGTTCGGCAGATCTTGCCGATCCACAAACCCGTACACGGTACGCCGCGGCGGATTGGGGACCTCCAGGATCTTCACGGCTCGTCCACCGAGGGAATCATCGAGCGAGCCGCTGACCTTCAGCATACCGTCACGCATTTCCTCGAAGCTCAGGCGACGTCGATTCATCCGCCAGAACAGACGGTTCTCGGGGTCTTTCTCGCGGGCATCGGGGCGGTCTTTGCTCGACTGCTGATAGGTCGAAGAAAGCATGATGTACTTATGCAGTTGCTTAAGCGACCAATCGTTGGTTCGCAGATAGGTCGATAGGTGATCCAACAGCAGCGGTAAGGCAGGCGGATCGCTGCGAATACCAAAGTCGCCCGGCGTAAGCACCAACGGCTGATCGAAGTGCCCCATCCACACGCGATTGACCATCACACGTGCGGTGAGTGGGTTATCGTCGGCGACGATGTCTTCGGCCAGCTCGAGACGTCCGCTGCCATTCTTGTAAACGGAATCCGACTCTTCATTCAAAACGCGAATGAACTGACGCGGTACGCGATCGCCACGTCGGCCTGGGTCACCTCGCAGGAAGATTTGTGGATCGTGAATGTTGTCGCGATCAACGACGGCCATCGCCCGCGGCGGGGAGCCAGCGGAATCGATCTCGTGTCCGCGAATGTTGCCTTCGAGCTTCTTCTGGTGATTCCGGTCGCTCGTGAAGTAGGCTCGACGCACGTCGTTCTCATTCAACACGACAGGCGAATTGCGTCCCAATAGCGACTTGGCAATCTGAGCCTGAGCACCTTCGAGCTTATCGGCCCCTTCCCGATTGAATTCGGCATCTCGATAGAGCTTCCCGATCGGCTTCAACAACTCGTCGTATGTGTCGACCAACGCCGGCAGCGTCGTCGGCTTGGCACTATCGAGTGCACGTCGCACGACTGGATTCAACTGGCTTTGCTCGCCGGTCCACTGGGCCAGCAGTGCTTCGGATTGCGATGCATAGGCGTCATCGCCCAACTCGCGTGCTTTGAACAAAGGTCCCCACACCGGATGATCTGGTTTCCATTCGCGATCGGCGAAGAGCTTCCACTTGCTGACCAGGTGCGGGCGAATGTTCTTGCTGTCGAGTTCGTTCTGCTCGAACTTGGCAATCTCGACATCTTGTTTCTTCGAGACAGCCCGGACGATGAAATCGAAGAAGTTGGTCGACGCTTCGAGTTGGATCGCACGATCGACCTTGGCGATATGCTGATTCAATGCGCCCTGCAGCTCATCCAGCTTCTTCTTGAATTCCGGATACTTCGGATCGGAATCGATGGGACCGACCAGCGGAGTGGTCTCTTCCAGCTGATCGAAAACACCGTATAGCCCGTAGTAGTCGGCCATGTTGATGGCGTCGTATTTGTGATCGTGACAACGGGCACACGTGACCGTCAAACCGAGCACCCCTCGCGTGACAACGTCGATACGATCGTCGATGGTATCTTGCCGCTTGAGGAACTGGCGACCGATGCGAATCAACCCGAGACCCGCCAGGCGTCGGTCTCCTTCTTCGGCAAAGTAGTCCGCTGCGATCTGTTCCTTAAGAAACTCGTCGTATGGCGTGTCGAGGTTGAACGAATCAATCACGTAGTCGCGGTAGGCATGGGCGTATGGAAAGCGGCGATCCTGGCCATCGTTCAAGTAACCACGTGTATCGGAGTACCGGGCAACATCCAGCCAGATCCGGCCCCACTTCACACCGTACTGATCGGAAGCCAACAGGTGATCGATTACCTTCTCGAACGCATTGGGGTCCTTATCGTTCACGAACGCTTCGACTTCTTCCGCCGTGGGAGGGAGCCCCGTCAGATCGAACGTCGCGCGACGGATCAAAGTCCGACGGTCGGTCTTCTCGCTCGGCGTGATGCCTGCTTCCGTAAGTCGGCTCTGCACGAAGTGGTCGATATCATTCGTCGCCCAATCACCTTCGACCTTGGGTGCCGCTGGATTCTGGATGGGCTGATAGGCCCAGTGATGCTGCTTATCGTCCACCAGGCGTTCGTCGAATGTGGCTGGCTGCAGCGGTTCAGACTCTTCGGGCCATGGCATGCCTAGCTTGACCCACTTCTCGAGAGCTGCGATCTCCTCAGCCGGCATCTGACCGCTCGGAGGCATCTCGTACGTTTCGTAGCGTACGGCCTGGATCAGTTCGCTCTCGTCCGGCTTACCGGCGACAACGGCAGCTCCGGAGTCACCCCCTTTGACGACCGCCGATCGAGCGTCCAGACGAAGGCCATTTTCCTGCTTTTCAGGACCGTGACACTCGACACATCGTTTCATTAAGACCGGACGAACCGACTTCTCAAAGAATTCGATATGCTCGGGAGAGAACTTATTTTCCGCCGATGCCTGAGCCGTGAATGTGAACATCACGCACAAGGCGAGCGGCAATGCGAGGGTCCGCATAGAACTGAGCCACTGAGGTTGGGTGGGATTTGATCAAAGGGTGGGAACATGGGAAGACCATGCTCCACCTATTCTACCGCACCGCTTGGCATCGGTCCAAGTCTAAATGCGTCCGCGAAGCGGCAAATCACCCCTCATTCGTGGGAAAAGATCGGGTTACGAGCCCTCTGCGGCTCGTGCCTGGGCTTCCTCTTCCAGCTCTTTCTCGATCGGCTTGCGCCCTTTCATACGAACCCGCATGTTGAGGAACTCGACGATCAAGGCAAAGGTCATCGCGAAGTAGATGTATCCCTTGTTGAAATGCGTGCCGGCCCCTTCGGCAACCAGCATCACGCCAATCAAAATCAGGAAGCTGAGGGCGAGCATCTTGAGGGTCGGATGACGTTCGACGAATTCGGAAATCGGATTGGCGAACACGATCATCACACCCACCGAGATCAACACCGCCGTGACCATCAGCCAGATGCCGCTGACCTCCATACCGGCGATCATCACCGTCTCTTGAACCATACCTACCGCGGTGATCACTGAGTCCAACGAGAAGATGATATCCAGCATCATCACTTGAAAGATGACACCAGAGAACGTCGCTGCAGCCGGCTTGGCTTCCCCGTCGGCATGCGGGTGGTGTTCGAGCTTCTCATGAATTTCGAAGACACTCTTCCAAATCAGGAACAATCCACCCACGAACAAGATCAGGTCCTTCACCGAAACGCCTGCCAGCTCCTCGTGATGATGGAAAAACTCCAAGTCGCCGAAGAGCGAACTCCAGTAGAAGAACGGCTCGTCGGCTTTCATCACCCACGAGATCGTAAAGAGCAGCAAGATCCGCATGATCAATGCGGCCAGCAGCCCCATGCGGCGGGCATTGGGACGTTGCTCTTCTGGCAACCGCGCCGAAACGATCGCGATAAAGACAATATTGTCGATGCCCAGAACGATTTCCATGGCGGCCAGAGCGATGACCGCGATCAGTGCTTCCCACATAGATGATTCTCTCAGCGTCCCCTACGGTGGCTGAAGTTGGCCACCAATCTCATTTCATCCCCACGATTTGGTCAGTCGCATCATAACGCACGCAGAAGTCGGTCACCATGCCGCTTTCTCGGCGAAGATACCCCTTTACGCCGTTGCATGTCGTGTGCCATCCAACCACAATAAAGCGACCTGCAAAGAAATTCCCACCTAAGGACACTGGCTCATGAGCGCGCTATTGGATCGTCGTCAAATGCTTTCTCTCTCGGGTGCCGCGGCACTCGGCGGCGCCGGACTCACTTTGGGAACCTCCACTACCGCACAGGCCGCTCCAAAGACCCCGCCGGCGATTCGCTACTGCTTTAACACCAGTACTATTCGTGGTCAGAAGCTGAATATTGAGCAGGAAGTCGACATTGCTGCAAAAGCAGGTTACGACGGCATCGAACCGTGGATCTCCAAGATTCAGGAATACAAAGACTCCGGCAAGAGCCTGCACGACCTGGGCAAGCGGATTGCCGATTCCGGATTGAAGGTCGAAAGCGCGATCGGCTTTGCTCAGTGGATTGTGGACGACCAGGAGAAACGTACCGCTGGTTTGGAACACGCCAAACGCGACATGGACCTGCTCGCGCAAATTGGTGGCACACGCATCGCCGCACCCCCGGCCGGTGCTACCAACGGCCCGAAGCTCGACCTGCTGGAAGTTGCCAAGCGATACCATGCCCTTTTGGAAGTCGGTCGCCAGGCAGGCGTCGTTCCAGAGCTGGAGCTGTGGGGATTTTCGACAAACCTTAACCGCCTCGGCGAAGTGGCCATGGTCGTCGTCGAAGCCAATCATCCCGACGCGTGCATGATGCCGGACGTCTACCACATCTACAAAGGTGGTTCCGACTTCAGTGGACTCAAGGCGATCAGCGGCAACGTGATTCCCGTGTTCCACATGAACGACTATCCCGCCGATCCGCCACGCGAGAAGATCAACGACAGTGCCCGGGTCTTCCCCGGTGATGGCGTTGCTCCGCTGAAGACGATGATCCAGACGCTGGTGGCCAACGAGTTCGCTGGCGTTTTCTCGCTGGAACTGTTCAACCCGGAATACTGGAAGCGTGATGCCTTGGAAGTCGCCAAAGAAGGGCTCGACAAGATGAAGGCCAGCGTCCAGCAGGCCATCGGCTAAGGCCGGTTATCGAGCGTCGGGGTAGGTCTTTCCCAACGAAATGGAATCGGCGATCCAGAAGAATTCGTTCTGCTTTTCGCCGTAACCGCGTTCGCGCTTCATGAGCACTTCGACATCCCACAGCGGCTTGCCCGACTCTTTGTCGATCACTTGAAACTCGTGACGTCCATAGTTCACGCCTTCGTAAAAACTGGACGAGATGTCGCGGACGAACTTCGCTTCGAGCGGGCCGCCTGCCCACCCTCGCAACACCTTCACGGCGTCGTGCGTTTCAAACGCCTCGAGATCTTCCTTGGTCAGATCGTCCTTCTGGTAATAGCCTTCCAGCGAGGTCGTTGCCGACTGACGACCATTGGGGCGGAGCGTCAGCTGGTGGGCTTCCATCGTCTTCTTTTCCAGCAGCAAGTCGAGCCAGCTCTTGGCCATCTCGCGCGAAGTGCTCATCATCACGCGATCGCGAACGCCCCCCTGCGTGACGCCAATGCCCAACCAGATGGCAGCCAGGCCCATACCGATCAGGGCCATTCCCTTCCCGGTCAGGACATCCGATTTTTGAATTTGGTAGTAGGCCACCAGCGATAGAATGATGGCCAGCACCGGGACGATCCAAAGGACCGATGTAAAAATCGCGAGAACCGAAAACACCCCCAGCACCATGCCGCCAATGGCCAGCCGGCTTAGTTCTCGATATTCGAGCAGGTCTTCGTTTTCGGCGGAAAATCCAGCACCGGAAGCGTGGTTAGGCGTGTCAGTCATACGTGACGAAGATTCAATTCAAAGGGGCGATAGGCGACGACAACGATTTAGCGATCTGCTTCCGCTTGGGCACGCTCAAAGCGTGTTCTTGCGAACTCGACCATGTTGAACGGTTTGCCAGGCATCCCCAAATTCGATGGAAGTTGAAAGACAACGTAACCGTATGTACGTCCGGCAAACGAAGGAACGCTGGGACCATTCATCATGTTGATGAAGTTTGGCTCTCCAACTGGCGAGGCAAACAGCGTAAAGCTAATCCAGCAGTACATCACGATGGTAATCAAGCCTGTACCGATCCAGTCGAACGCGGGATCGAGCTTCTTGCCGAATCGGACCGGGTATTTCGACAGCCAGTTGACGTACTTCCGCAGCGAACCGTAGAAGCACCAAAACAGGAACCAGATGAAAATGAACTCGGTGAAACCGCTCCATTCGGGTGCCTTTTCGTTAATCTTGGCGGCTGACACGGGCGCGATATTGACGGCGATCACACTGCACAGAATCACCATTTGGCAGCTGAGAAAGTTCGTCCAGAAACACTGATTCCAGAAGACTGCGAACAACGCCAGCAGCAGGACGACAGTAAAGACGAAAAAGTACAACACAGCCAAAAGTCCTGGATACGAGTAACAACAACGGGGGCAATCAAACGACGAAGGAGCGGAAATACGAGAGTTGCAATCTACTCTTTGAGGACACGACTGATTTCTTCCAACGAAGTCACCCCCGTTGCCACCAGTCGAATCGCTTCCTCCTGAAGCGTCTTGTTGCCTGCTTGCTTGGAAGCACCTCGAATCGCTTCGAGCTTGGGCGTTTTCACAATCGCGCGACGAATACCATCGTCGACTTTCATCAGTTCAAAGATGCCCACGCGGCCGTAGTAACCGATGCCACCACAATGCTCGCACGGCGGCTTCTTCGGATCATCCGGGCCGGGAGGCGTCGGTGTCTTGTAAAGCTTATCCACCTTATTTGGCGGGATTCCCATGCGTTTGAGCAGGGCCACGCTTGGCTGAAATTCTTCGCGACAACCCTTACACAGTCTGCGGCAAAGACGCGTGTACAAAACGCCATTTAACGCGCTCGCGTACTCGTCCGCGGGGATCTTGAGAGAAAGAAGCCGCAGGATCGCCTCGGCACAATCCTCTTTGGCATTCACCGTCGTGAAGCACATGCGTTTCGAGTTGGCCTCGTTGAGCAGAATGCCAAACACTTCTGGGTTGTCGATTCGACGAACGAACAACGCATCAGGCTGATTTCGAATCACCGAGGTCAATGCGGCCTCAGGTGCTTCGCCGGCAGCCGGATCGTAGTACTTGAGCGAGATGTTCATCACCTCAGGCTCGCGACTATTCTTCACTTCGATCCCTGCGAAGTCACGCATCAGACGATCGGTCGAAGACAGGCCGGTTTGCCACAATGTGGTAAAGCCTCCTTCAGGGCGGGCCGCGAAGACGAACAGACCGTTGGGGGCCCCCATCAATCCCTTGACCTCTTGGATCATGGCATCCCGCATACCCAGGTCTTCTAAGGTCTCGAGCTTGGCGGTGACCGCAGGCACAGCGAGAATCGCTCGTTCGCCGGTCTGCGTCCCTTGTGTATTCAGCGAGCAGATCACCTTCTTCTTGATGTCGTACTTGATCTCAAACTCGCCTGCTTGCCGCGCGCGACGCTCGTTGGGATTCATGTTCGAGATGAGCTTCAAGACCACCAACATCTGATCGCTCGACTCTCGATCACGATTCTCACCGGCAAGCCAGACACCATCGATCAGGTACCGCATCGCGACGGTTTCCTTGGTGTAGTCCATCATCACCTTGGACGCGCGGCGGGTGATCATCTCGAAGATCAGCTCCTTCACCCAGACATAGGCATCGGGCATCTTGCGAGCGGTGTAGAGGTTCTCGGTGTTCTTGGCCGGATCGCTATTGCCCATGGCCGTGATCTGAATCTCAGGCCCTTCTTCCCAAGGCTCTTTCAGCTCGCGTTTCACCTTTCCGCCCGACCATGTTCCGATCAGGTAGCGGATGTGATCTTTGGTCATCACGCGTTCGTGCGGGTCGAGCATCGCGTTGCGGGTCTTGATGTACATAAACAGCGGCACGGCCCACGCCAAAATCGCCAACAGAAATCCGCCGAAATAAGGGATCGCCGCGCAGAACAGCCAGAAGGTCAAGCCGAACACCAGGACGTTCGGAATCACCCACGCTTCTGGCGAAAGCTTCCGCTGGGGACAGTCCTGGCCGATCCAGTCGGTCGAATAGGTCCACATGCAGAACAAGATGATGACCGGCAACAGCAGAAACGGATTGACGAAGAAACCTTCGTCCGTCGGATCCGTCGCGGCAACCGGAGCCGGCGTACTTGCGGGAGCAGCTGCTGGGGCTGCTTCAGGCGCCGCAGCCGCTTCCCCACCCTCTTGGGCAAGCAAGGTCGACTCGAATCCAAATGAAGCAGTAGCCAGGCCGATCAACAGAAAGGCCAAAATCAAAAAAGCGATTCTTCGCATTAAACCATCCCAGGTTGTGCCACATTGATGCCTTTGAGTGCCATCTTCAACGCTTCGACGTTTGGTGCCACGGCGAAAGCGGTTTCGCGATCGATTAGTTCTTTGTCGATCAACGACTTGAGGCTCATCGTGAAGTCTTGCATACCGTCGTCTTTACCGATACGAATCGCATCGGGCAGCTTACTGTCCTTGCCTTCCAGAATCAGTTTCTGGACGGTTGGATTCATCGTCATGATCTCGACCGTCGGCACACGGCCGACGCCCGGCTTGATCGACTTGAGGAGTTTCTGCGCGACGATCCCCTTCATATTGAAGGCGATAGCGCTGCGAATCGAGCCGTGCATTTCTTCGGGGAACAAGTCGAGAATACGGCCGATCGTACTGGAGGCACTCGAAGCGTGGATCGTTCCGAACACCAAGTGCCCCGTTTCCGCCGCGTGGATAGCCGTGAGGAACGTTTCCTGATCACGCATTTCACCAATCAGGATGATGTCGGGGTCTTCACGCACGGCGTGCGCCATCGCAATCTCGAAGTCTTTCACGTCTTGCCCGATCTCGCGCTGATTGATCAGGCACTTATCTTCGGTGTAGACGAATTCAATCGGGTCTTCCAGCGTCAGGATGTGTTTCGAGTAGTGTCGGTTGATCCAGTTGAGCATCGACGCGATCGTCGTTGACTTACCAGAACCCGTCACCCCGGCCAGCAGGACCATCCCTTGATCGAACTTGCACAGTTCTTCCATCACCGGCGGAATGTTCAGCCCTTCGAAGTTGGGAATCCAGTTGTTAATACGACGAGCGACCAGACCGACGTTGCCCAGTTGGGTGAACATATTCACACGGAAACGCCACTTCTCGCCGTCGACGTCAACGACGTGGGCAAAGTCGGCACCGCCGTTGTCTTGGAAGATTTTCGTATTGCGTTCATCCAGCAGAGGCCACAAGAGTCGCAGCATTTCTTCGGCATCGATCGGCCCCCGGTTGAGGTTCTTCAGCGTACCGTTGACGCGCACGATCGGCGGGCGGCCCACCTTCATGTGCAAGTCGGAACCTTCCAGCTTCACCAGGGCGCGGAAGATCTTGTCGACTTCGTACTCTTTGTCCCCCGAGAGAAACTTCTCGGCTATCGCTTTATCGATCTCTGCCATGACTCTTCTACCTCAGTTCCTGAACGTTCGAGGACAAGCGCCTCATTTTGATTCGCGACGGCCGTGAAATCAAAGCCGGACACAAATTCCCCGGTCGCGCATCAATTCTTTGGTCTCATGAATTGTAAACTGGCCGAAGTGAAAAATGCTCGCTGCCAGGGCAGCATCTGCCTTGCCTTCCAGAATCGCGTCGGCCAAATGCTCGGGGTGCCCTGCCCCACCGCTGGCCACCACGGGAATCGTTACCGCCTCGCTGACCGCTTTGGTGACTTCCAGATCGTAGCCATCCTTGGTTCCGTCACGATCCATACTCGTCAGTACGATCTCGCCGGCACCCAGCTCTTCAACCCGCTTCGCCCAGCTGACCGCTTCGAGGCCGGTCGGCTTGCGACCGCCGTTGATGTGGACTTCCCACACTTCCTGGCCATCTTTCTGTACGCGTTTGGGGTCGATGTTCACCACAATGCACTGGCTACCAAATCGCTTGGCCGCCTGGCTGACGAACTCGGGATCTTTACAGGCCGCCGAATTGATCGAGACCTTATCGGCCCCCGCATTAAGCAGCGAGCGAATATCTTCCATCGTGCGAATGCCGCCCCCAACGGTCAGCGGCATGAACACCTCTTCCGCCGTTCGCCGCACCACATCGAGGATGATGTCGCGTTCTTCATGGCTGGCAGTAATGTCCAAAAACACCAACTCGTCGGCCCCTTCGCGCTCGTAGCGCGCAGCGACTTCGACCGGGTCACCGGCGTCGCGCAGCTGAACGAAATTCGTTCCTTTGACGACACGCCCTTGGTTGACGTCCAAACACGGTATGACACGGCTGGCCAACATCGATGCTAACCGCAGCTTTCAGAAAGGGTTGCATTAACAAAACCGAACCCAGAAAAGGGCCCGTAGAAAGGCAAATCTACTGTAAGCGGGACAGGAGTCAGGGTCAACTAACCCCACTTGAGTATGGAGTGCTTTCCTGACACCTGAAATTAACGCAGGCACATGCCCAACAACGGGCAATGCAAAGCACAAAGCCCCCACGCCCTAAGGGCCGGAGGCCCGGCCGAATGTAGCCAGGGGTGATAACCCCTGGTACTCTGGGCCCGTCGTAAAGTAAGCCCTGGAAGGGCGACCGAATCCAACCATCGTATTTTCGGTCGGCCTTCCAGGCCTAGGAGGCTATTGGTAAACGCAATGAACAATCCAGGAGATCTCCGCGTTCGATCCTAGATATAGTCATCCCAAGTCGGCTTCGCCGAGCCAGCCTGGGCAAAGCTATCTTCCACCAGGTGACACTCCGGTAGCGCTTTTAGAAAGGCTCGTCCGTAGCCCTTCGTCTGCACGCGTGGGTCGAGGATGACCACGATGCCCTTGTCCGAGTGCCCTCGGATTAGCCGGCCGAAGCCTTGCCGCAGCTTGATGATCGCCTCGGGCAGTTGGTACTCCGAGAACGGCTGGCCGCCGCGTTCCTTGATTTGATTCAGCCGAGCCTGAAGCAGCGGATGGTCCGGCACGCTGAACGGGAGCTTGGTGATGATCACGTTCTGCAGGGCATCCCCCGGGACGTCGACACCTTGCCAGAAACTATCCGTTCCGAACAGCACCGAGCCCGGCGTCTCTTTAAACTTCTGTACCATCTGCCCACGTGGCATGCCGTCGGACTGACTGAACAGCGTGTACCCGTTCTGGCTCATCCAGCGGCTCACGCGGGAAGCACAGTTGCGTAGCATGTCGTAACTGGTGAACAGCACGAACGCGTGCCCCTGGGTTTGCTCGACGTACCGCTTCACCATATCGGCCAGCGCCTGGTCGTAGTCGCGGCGATTGCTGGGGTCTGGCATCCCTTTCACCAGGACCAGCTTGACGTTCTTCTTGTAGTCGAACGGACTGCCGGAGGTGACCTCGTCGTTTCGCGTGATGCCGATGCGATCCTTGAAAAAGTCAAAGCCCTCGTTCGGCGAGGACGATAGCGTCGCGCTGGTCAGGATCACACTGTCCACCTTCTGGAACAGCTCTTCCCTGAGCACTGGCCCCACTTCAATCGGCGTGGCGAACAGCTTCACTCGTCGGTAAGGTCCACGCTGCTGGCTGCTTTCGACCCAGTAGACGGTGTGTTCCATCTTCTGCATCCGCCAGGCTTCGATCGAGTCGGCCATCAGGAAGATGCGGTCCGACAGCGAATGAAAGTCTTGCCGCGTACCTTCCTCTTCAAAGCGATCCCCTTCCGACTTCACCATCTGGGCCAGCTTGGCCATCGCCGGCGAGAGGACATTCGGGATCAGCTCCGGCACGTTCACGCGGCCGTTTCCGCCCGGGTTCTCTTCCAGCCAGCTATCCAGCTCGTTGAAAAACTGCTGGGCTCGATAGCGGGTATGCACTACCTGGTTCATCGCGTCGCTGCACTCGTGATGGACCAGCAGGCCTTTCTGGGTGCGTTCGTTGAACAGCTTGTTCAGGGCGAAGTCGATCTGCGTCGACGTGACCGACATCCCCAGGTGATCGCCGGCGACCCCTTCCAGCGTGTGCGCTTCGTCGAAGATCACCGCGTCGTACGAAGGCAGCAAGCTGACGCCACTACGCCGCAGGGCCAGGTCGCTGAAGAACAACGCATGGTTCACGATCAGCAGCTGTGCGTTCTGCATCCGGCGGCGAGCCCGGTAGTAGAAACAGTCGTCGTACGAAGGACACTTGCGTCCCAGGCAGTTGCCGCTGTCGCTGGCGATTTCGTCCCACACTTTGATGGCTGGGCGAAAGTCGAGATCGCTTAGCGAGCCGTCCGCCGTCTTCTTCGACCACTCTTTGAGCGTGCGGAGCTGCGTCGTCTCTTCGTCTTTGTCGAACAGGCTGGCACTGCGAAGCGAGGCTGATCCCAGCCGACGCAGGCTCACGTAGTTGCCACGGCCCTTGGCCAGCACGGCCGTGAATTCCAAGGGAATGGCCGCGTTGATCAGCGGAATATCCTTTTCCAGCAGCTGTTCCTGCAAGCTGATTGTATGGGTCGAGATGACCACGCGGCGGGACTTCTCACCATTTCCTTGCTGGCCACAAGCCCACAGGATCGACGGCACCAGGTAGGCAAAGCTCTTGCCGACGCCCGTCCCGGCCTCGACCACCAGGTGGCGGTTCTTGGCCAGGGCCTTGCCCACGGCCTGGGCCATGGCCATCTGCTCGGGGCGCTGTTCGTATTGTTGTAATCGACGAGCGATCAGCCCCTGGGGGCCGAGAACGTCCTCGATTGACAGGTTATCCATCCGTGAACTGCTTGACTGACTGGTATGGCTTTACAGGGTCGGTAACTGTTTACTCTATCGCGGATCGAGCCTACTGCCCACCACGATGGGTAAAAGTCGCGTCGTAAGCTAGAGCAGGGACTCGATTTGGAATAGACTAGGATCCGGCCTTTTGGGGCCGACCTTTTCGTACTGTCCTTCTGCGTTGAGAAAGTCATCCACGATGCCGATCGACTTCGATTGCGCCGTTTGCAAACATAGAATTCGCGTCCCGGATGGAACCGAGGGAAAGCGAACCAAGTGCCCCAAGTGCAACGCCATCCAGCCGGTTCCGTCCGAAACGGACGAATTACAGCTGAAGGACTCGCCAGGCGAACCTGCCCCGACACGTCGATCTGGCGTGGGGGATGCCTTCAAACCACGGGAATCCTCGCCGCCACCGCAAGAGAAGAGTCCTTTCGGCGACATGGACTCAGATAGCTCAACCAATCCTTACGCCCCTTCGTACGGCGAAGACGCGGTCAAGGTCAGCTCGGCCCGCATGGAGGCCATGGAAAAGCTGCAGACGCCGGCCCTGATCTGCCTGATCCTGGCGGGTCTGGGCATCGCTTCCAACCTGGTGACGCTGATCATCTCGGTGATCGGGATCATTGGCGAAGGGGCCCGCGGAAACGACGTCGTCATTCAGCTAATCAGTTATGCGATCGGTTTCGGATTCGCGATCGGTCTGTTGGGTTTTGCCTGTTTCGGACTGATGCAGGCCCGTGATCTTAAAAGTTATGGCCTGGCCTGGGCAGGCTTCATTATCACTTTGCTTCCCTGTTCGTGTTGTTTTCCCCTGTCCCTTCCTATTAGCATCTGGGGAATGATGGTTCTGTCCGATAATAGCGTCCAGCGTCAGTTCACTTCGTAACGAGTCGCTAGGTCCATGTTGTTGCTCCTACGTTGAAACTCCCTCGAACCGATCAGGTGCCTTCCCATGTCGATCGACTTTCCTTGCTCGAATTGCCATCAGACGGTTCGCGTGCCCGATGGCACCGAAGGTAAAAAGACCAAGTGCCCTAAATGCCAACAGGTCCAGGTCATTCCCGATAAGAACTCGTTCGGGTCATCCTCGGCACCGACGCCTCCTCCGGCACCCGAGCAGCCGGCCAAGGAAGAATCGATGTGGGATGACCTGATGCCAGAGCCGTCGTCTGCACCAGCGCCCGCTTCCAGCAATCCGTTCGGCGATGCTCCCGATCCGTTTGGGCCTCCGGCCGACAATCCCTATATGTCGCCGACTCAGTCCTCTTCGTCTTATCCACGTCGAGGTGCTTCGCGCGAAGAGGCTCGCTCGAAACTGATGGGTCCGGCGATCGGCGTTTTGGTATGTAACGTCCTGGGGCTGCTTCTGCTGGGTGTCTGGGCGATTGCCACGATCATCGAGCTTCAAAAAGGAAACGAGATCAACGATACGCCTGAGATCGTCGGAGCCAGCATCGCTCTGTTCATCATGTTCGGCCTTCCGTTCCTGCTGAGTCTGTTGTGCATGGCGGCCATGGCCCGAGCGTTTGCCGTCCGCAATTATGGCCTGGTCATGACCGGATTCATCCTGGCCTTAACGCCCTTTGGCGGAGGCTGCGGCTGCTTGATCGGGATGCTCTTTGGTATCTGGGGTATCGTGATGATGAACGATGATTCCGTCAAAGCGGCCTTTCGTCTGCCGTAAATAGAAGCTCTCGAAACTGAAAAACGCGCTCCGCGTAGACGTGAAGTAAACGAATATGCCGATCGACTTTCCCTGCTCCAGTTGCCATCAGACGGTTCGCGTGCCTGATGGCACCGAAGGTAAAAAGACCAAGTGCCCCAAGTGCCAACACATCCAGGTCATTCCCAATAAAAGCGCGGCAGGTTCGTCCCCCACGCCAACGCCTCCTCCGGCTCCCCAGCAGCCGGCCAAGAAAGAATCGGTCTGGGATGACCTGACGTCGGAATCGACTCCAGCCGAGCCACCTGCGTCGAGCAATCCGTTTGGCGATGCTCCCGATCCCTTTGGACCGCCGTCGGACAATCCCTATGTGTCGCCCCCTTCGTCGGCGTCTTCCTCTTCGTCTTACGCACCTCGACCGGCTTCCCGTGAGGACGCACGCTCGAAACTGATGGGCCCTGCAATTGGTATTCTGGTAACTAACGGGTTGGGTCTGCTCCTGATGTTACTGGGGATCCTCATCACGATTGTCGAAGTCGTAGACGGTGGCGGATTCAACGGGAACCAGAACGATGTCGAGGTCCTTATCGTGGCGGTGTTCCAATTTGGCATACCGTTGCTGTTCACCATCCTGTCGATTACGGCGATGATCCGCGCGCTGGCTGTCCGCAACTATGCGTTGGTCATGACCGGTTTTATCCTATCGATAACGCCCTGCTCGGGCGGATTCTGCTGCCTGATCGGGATGGTCTTTGGCATCTGGGGAATTGTGGTCATGAACGACGATTCCGTGAAAGCAGCGTTTCGCCTACCGTAGCTAAGCCGTTACCTATTTGAGAAAGTCTTGCGATGCCGATCAGTTTTCATTGCGAAACCTGTCGGCGGTCTATCTGCGTTCCCGATGGTTCGGAAGGCAAAAAGACACGCTGTCCGAATTGCTATTCGATCGTCCGGATTCCCTTCAGCGGTAGCCCGAAGCTGTTGACGACCCCCGACGTACCCGAGGTCGCTCCACTGGAAGAAGAGGACCCACTGGGAATCACTGGTAAGACTGAATCTCGCTGGGATGCCCCGCCCCCGGACCAACCTTCCCCAAATCCTTTTGCCGAGCGGCCTGAACCGTCACCGGTCGAAAGTCCCCAGGCACCACTGCCAGGTCAGCCACGGGACACAACCCAAAAGCAAAAGATCCTGAAGGCCTTGGCGATCGCGTTGATGCTGCTGGGAGTGCCGTCGCTGGTTTTCGGCTTGCTGATGATTGGCGTTCGAGTTGTGGTGATCTTTGAATACCCAACCGATGATCCGCGAACGCTTGGTGCACTGGCAGGCCTGATCACGGTGTTTATCGTTCAAGTATTGACCCTTATTGCCTTGAACGAGGCACGCATCATGCGGAACTACATCACCGCACGCACGGGAATGATCTTGGCCATAATCCCGTTCTCCTACCCGGCAGCTCTCTTGATCGTGCCGCTGGCGCTGGCGATTTGGGGGGTCGCAATTCTGTACGATCCCGACGTTCGTGCCGCCTTCGAAAGCGAACCCAAGCTAGACGCCTGACTGACACGCCCCGCCGCGTGTGTTAAAACAAGCGTTCTTTATCGAACTAACCCCCAAGCTTTGCCTGTCTTATTCTCTGAGGAGATTTGCCCCCATGGCTACCAACGGTGATCTGAATCGTAAATTGCGAATGGCTTTGGTCGGTGGTGGTTCCGGCTCGTTCATCGGCCGTGTTCATGCCACTGCAGCCGTCCTCGATAACCGCGCCGCACTGGTCGCCGGGGCACTCAGCTCGAACCCCGAACGAGCCAAAGCTTCCGCTGCCGATTACGACATCCCCGAAGATCGGGCCTACACCAGCTACCAAGAGATGCTGGATAAGGAAAACGCCCTGCCGGAAGACAAGCGGATCGACTTCGTCTCGGTCGCCACGCCGAACCACATGCACTTCCCCGTGGCCAAGGCCGCCCTGGAAGCCGGCTTCAACGTCATGTGCGACAAGCCAATGACGCTGACTCTGGAAGAAGCCGAAGAGCTGTACGAAGTCGTGCAGAAGTCGGGTGCCGTCTTCGCTGTTACGCACAACTACACCGGCTACCCACTGATTCGCCAGGCTCGCGAGATGATCCTTAATGGTGAGCTGGGCGAGATCAACGCGATCCGCGTGCAGTACATCCAAGGCTGGCTGCGAGAAAAGCTGGAAGACACCGACCAGAAGCAAGCTGCCTGGCGTAGCGATCCGAAGAAGAGTGGTGCCGCCGGTGCTTACGGCGACATCGGTACCCACGCCTACAACCTGGGCCGCTACATGACCGGTCTGCTGCCAGACAAGGTCAGCACAAGCCTGGCTACCTTCGTTGAAGGTCGCACGCTTGACGACTACGGCACCACCATCATTCGCTACGAAAACGGTGCCCTCTGCACGCTGACCGCTTCGCAGATCAGCCATGGCCGCGAAAACGATCTGGCGATCGAAATCGACGGCACCAAGGCCGCCATCCAGTGGCGTCAGGAAAACCCGAACGAAATGATCTTCCGCCAGAACGGCGAACCTCACAAGATCTACACCCGCAGCCCTGGTGCTCCGTTCATGACCCCGATGGGTGATGCTGCCTGCCGTATTCCGGCCGGTCACCCCGAAGGGTTCTTCGAAGCGTTCGCGAACATCTATCGCGCCGCGTTCGATGCGATGGCCCTGCGTGCGTTGGGTAAGGACTTCGAGAAGAAGGACACCGTCTATCCAAATATCCACGACGGCGTCGAAGGGATGTACTTCATTCAGCAGTGCGTCGCCAGTAGCCAAGAAGACGGCGCCTGGTTGCCCCTGAAGCACGAAGTGGCTCGCCGTTAAGCAGCTTCCGTGCCATCCACACACGCCGCTTCCTGACACAGGGAGCGGCGTTTTTTAATAGACCTTTCCCTGGATGAAATGCCATGAAAATCGAACACTTTGCCCTCCAGGTTGCCGACCCGATTGCTGTTGCTCGCTGGTATGTCGTTCACCTGGGGATGACCATCCAGAAGGGAAGCAGCCAACCGCCGTTTGCCCACTTCCTGGCCGATGACGGGGGACAGATGCTGATCGAGCTCTACTTCAACGATCAGTTCGACGTGCCGGATCAATCGCAGGTCCCGCCGGCTCATTTTCACCTGGCATTCGTGAGCGAAGACATCGAGAAAGATCGCAAGCGGCTCATCGAAGCCGGGGCCAAGGAAGAAGGCCCGATCGCCACGCAGCCTAACGGCGACCTGGTTTGCTTTCTGCGCGACCCTTGGGGCCTGACGCTGCAGCTGGTCTCGCGCGTGGAAAAGCTTTTAGCCTAAGAGACGTTTGTTTCGGGGCGAGCAATCGCCGATAATCGGGAGCATCTTTCCTATTCCCCTTGGAGGTGCTCCCCATGCGATTGCTGCCCGCCTTGCTGACTGCCCTGCTTCTGCTTCCCTGCCCACTCTTGGCCGATGAGCTTTCGTTTGAGCCCGAAGAGCTGAACACCCAGCTGGGCGTCGGGTACGCCGTTCGCCTGCTCGATATGAACGGCGACGAGAAGCTCGACATCTGCATTGTCGATAAAGAGCGTCTGATCTGGCTAGAAAACCCCAGCTGGACCGAGCACGAGATCCTGGGCCCTGGCCAAACCAACGCCGACAACGTGGCCTTTGCCCCGGCCGACATCAACGGCGATGGAAAGCTCGACTTCGCGGTGGCCGCTGGCTGGGGTGGCGGCAAGACGCAGCGCGGCACCATCCAGTGGATCACCTCCGCGGAAGCCAAGGGAGATCACTGGAACGTCCATCCGATCCGCAACGAGCACAGCACGCATCGCATCCGCTTTGCCAATGTCATCGGCGATGAAAAGCCGGAATTGATTATCGGCCCTCTCTTCGGCCCCGGCACGACGGGACCTCACTTCGCAGAGAACGGCGTGCGTCTAATCGCGCTCGAGATTCCCAAGACCCCAACCACCGACGAGTGGCCGGTCCACATGATCGACAACTCGTTGCACGTGATGCACAACTTCCTGCCGATCGACTTCACCGGCAACGGTAAGACCGACATCATCTCGGCCAGCTACGAAGGCGTTCACCTTCACGAGCTTCAGGAGGACGGCAGTTGGAAGAAGTCGCAGCTGGGCAGCGGCGATCAAGAGTCGAGCCCCAGCCGCGGTGCCAGCGAAGTGAAAGTCGGTCGCCTGGCCAATGGCGATTGGTATATCGCCACCATTGAACCGTGGCACGGCAATCAGATTGTGGTCTACACCAAGCCAGAGGATCAGCCGCTGCGAAGCCTATGGACGCGTCACGTCCTGGACGACCAATTGAAGTGGGGACACGCCGTTTGGTGTGCCAATTTAGACGACGACGCCGACGAGGAACTGGTGATCGGGGTTCGCGACGATCAGACCGATAGTACCCGCCGCGGACTGCGTATTTTCGACCCTCAGGATGCTAAGGGATCCCAATTCCAGCGAACGGTCATTGACCCCGGAGCGGTTGCCATCGAAGATTTAGCCGTAGGGGACCTGAACGGGGATGGCAAAGCCGATATCGTGGCGGTCGGTCGGCAAACACACAACGCCAAGATCTACTGGAACAAAACTCAATAGCGATCGCTACATTTCTCAAACATTACCTATTTACCGGGTGGTTCCTACTATTTTTATCGCAAAATTTCAATATCGCTGGGTGAATGACGAACGGACCGTTACACTGGATTTCACCTGCCAAACGCGAAATCTTATCTCCCCACATCATGAAGAACGAAATAGGAACAGGCCCGATGAGTAAAGTTCGTTGGGGTGTGCTGAGCACCGCAAAGATCGGTACGGTCAAAGTCATCCCTGGGATGCAGAAAGGGCAATATTGCGAAGTGACCGGCATCGCCTCGCGCTCGCTGGAAAACGCCCAGGCAGCTGCTGACCAGCTCAATATTCCCAAAGCTTACGGTTCGTACGAAGCCCTGCTGGAAGACCCCGAAATCGACGCGGTCTATATCCCGCTGCCCAACCACATGCATGTGCCCTGGGCCATCAAGGCCATACAGGCCGGCAAGCACGTGCTGTGCGAAAAGCCAATCGGACTGAGTGTCGAAGAAGCCCGGCATCTGGCCGACATCGCTTACCAACACCCGAACCTGAAGGTGATGGAAGCGTTCATGTTTCGCCATCACCCGCAGTGGCAGAAGGCCCGCCAGATTGTCCGCGAAGGGGGTATCGGTACGCCGGTCACCATCCAGTGCTTCTTCTCGTACTTCAACAACAACCCATCCGACATCCGCAACAATCCTGACTGGGGTGGCGGCGGCATCATGGACATCGGCTGCTACCCGATCTCGCTGTCGCGGTTCATCCTCGAAGGCGAACCGGAAAAGGTCATCGCTTCGGTGACGCGCGACGAAGAGTTCAAGACCGACGTCGTGTCGTCGGTGATGATCGACTTCGGCGGGCTGATGAGCACGTTTACCTGCGGCACAAAGATCGTCCCCTACCAGCGGGTCAACATCTTCGGCACCGAAGGCCGCGTTGAGATCCAGATTCCCTTCAACGCTCCACCAGACGAGCCGTGCATCTTGTGGCATCAGCAAGGGGAAGAGATCACCGAGATCCAACTGCCGGTGGCCGATCAATACACGATCCAAGGCGACCTCATGTCGCAGGCCATCCTGGAAGACACCGACGTCCCCACGCCTATCTCCGATGCGGTCGCCAACATGGAAGTCATCGAAGCCGTCTTCCGCAGCGAACGCTCCGGCCGCTGGGAATCGGTCAATCACATGGTGGCCAAGTAGGAAACGATCTCCATCGCCCGCTTTCGCCTTCGCAGGCTGAGGGGCTGATAAGCGATGCGATCAAAGCACATGAAAGCCCTGGAAGAACAACCTTCCAGGGCTTTTGTCACTTCTTGTTCATCGGTTGCGGGGCTCACACAGCTCGCGTGATTCACTTAGACACTTAGGCCTGGTCTTGGGATCCAAGCCTACTGTTTTTCACGGAAGTGATTGCAGTGATCACGGCGTGCCTCGCGATGCCGATCATTCCCTCGGGGGGGGATCACCCCAGTATCATAGCCATCGCACCACCCAGCTGTTACGGTGAGAGATATGTGCTGCTTACTCTTTTCTGTCGATTCGCAAAAGCCGAGCTGAATGGAAGCCGATCACGACGAAGCATTCTCCTCGACCGCGATCCATGCGGGCGATGATGCTTCCGCCGATTCCTACGATCTCGAAGCAACCAAATGGTTGGTTCCGGCAGCCTTGGTTTTGTTTGCCATGCTGCTGTTGGAGATCGTCGTGCTTCTCGCCTGGCGAACTCCCAGCGACATCGGCATCTTCCTTCGCTTCGGCCAGGCAGGCATCGTCGGCTTCTACTTGGCTTGCGGCTGGGCGAAGTGGTGGGTTCGCTGGTTGGTCGCCGCTGGCTCGGTGCTGGGCCTTTCCGTAACCATGCTGCAGCCCCAAGATCCGGTTTCTTATGTCATGTTTGGCGTGCTGATCGTGATCTCGGCTGGGTTCACGTTTCTGGTCCGCATGATCGTCGCCGTCATTCGTGGCGAGTCGAGCCCCACACAGCGCTTCACCATCTTCGGTCTGATGCTCGTGACCGGCGTCGTGGCCGTTTGTACGGTTGCGTTGAACCAGCTTCCGGAATTCCAGGATACCGCGCGGGGGAGTTCCATCATCCTGATGATGGCTTGTTTCGGGTTGTGCTTGATCGCCCAGTGCTCTCCCCTGTGGACTACCAACCCGCGTCAGGCCATCGCCTTTGCCGCCAGTGCCATATCGCTGGCACTTGTGATGCCGTTTGGCATCGTCGGCGTTATCTACGTGTTACAAGATCAAATGCCAGAAATGTGGAACGTCGTGACGGCGTGCTGGGGCATGGCCTTCACCACCTGGGTTACGCTCTATCCGCTTGTCTTTGTCTTCTACGGGATGGGCGGGGCGCTGGTCGATCCGAGTTGGAAACTCAAGCCACGTCACGAGAGGTCCCTCAAGCCTGCTCGTGTCCAACCGGAATTCGATGTCCTGATGGGCGATGATGGCGATGGAACCTGATGCCGCTGAAGTGATCGAAGACGTGGGTTCGCCACCAGAACCCAAGCCTGTAACGACTGGGGGCTTGCGAATTGCGGGTGTGCTCGCGCTGCTTGTCTGGGCGATATCGATCCTGATTTGCCTCTTCAGTTCCATGCGATTTACATTCGAAATCGGCATGTTTCTCATCTATAGCCTCACCGCGTTTACGGGGTTCTACCTGGCTTGTGGCAATGCCCGGTGGTGGGCGCGTTGGCTGCTGGCCAGCTTGAGCATCTTGCTTATCGCTTCAAGCCATTACAGCCATGACATGCTGGAAGGGATTTCCTATCACGGCGTGTTCATCGTGATCTCGGCTGGATTCACATTCGCGGGCCGCATGATCCTTTCGGCCTTTCGCGGCGAGTCGAGCGCTCGTCAGCGATTCACAATTCTCGGCTTGATGGTCGTCACGGCAATCACCGCCGTATGCCTGCTGGCGATCAATTACTTGTTCTTATCCAATGGAGCAACGGACGTGGCTGTGGCCATTGCTATTCTGACCGTGCTCGGTTTTGCGATGACCGCCCAATGCACTCCCGCCTGGACGAACACGAAATGGGAAGCGTTTGTCTTTGCGGCAACTGGCTTCCTGATCGCGATTCCGTCCTCACTGATCATTTACGGCATCCTGGCTTTCTCCGAAAACACAACACAGTTGGTCGAGGAGGTGATGTATCCGGTATGGATGATTTTCCTCTTGCTGTGGCTGATCCTCTACCCGCTTTGGTTCAGCTTCTACGCGTTAGGCTGGAAGCTGATCCATCCCAGTTGGAAGCTTGGACCGCGTCATGCCATGAAGTCCGCGGTCCGCATGAAAGAGAAAGAAGTCGACGTCCTGATGGAAGATTGATCGCCGATCACCGGCGGCTTATTCTTCTTCGTCGTCGTACTCGACATGGCGATCGCGCCAGTACGTTTCGTTGGCCAGCACCTGTTCAATGACCGCTGGCTGATCGAGCGCCGCTGCCTGGGGCACAAGCTTGAGCTCGTGATCGGCATAGACGCCCTGCACTTCAAACTCTTCGGCATCGACCGGAATCGCCCACCCATCGAAGTAGACATACTGCTGGCCTTCCTCCAAGTCCTCGGTCATTTGCTTCATGAGTTCAATCCAAAGCTCAACGTCCTCATCGGTCGGCGGCTCGCTGTAGCGGGTATCGAGGTCCAGGTGCGCCAGCTCCTCCCAGGTCAGATCACAAGGCGCGGCAACCGCGAAGGTATAGGCATGCCGGCACTTGGGACAAGCGAAGAGCCACCCGCAGCCACACCAGGGGCAATCCATTTGGGCCGGCGCCGAGATCCAGCACGGCTCGCACTTGCAGTGAGAAACTAAATCGTCGTTGGCCTTCTTCAGGAACAGTCCGACCTTTTCACTCATCGATCGATCCTTGCTTCACAGGGCGTAACTCACCAGGGCAATTCATCGCCAAGCGGCGCATACCTGAGATGCCGTTCGGTGTACCCTACCCAGTCGCCGACAGCAAGCATTTGCTGCTTCCCAGAAAAATGAAGAACGATTTCTGCGGAAATTCGTCGAACTAAATAGAGAGAACGATCAATCCTTTGTGAAAGTCTTTTCCCACTCGGTTTTCGCATTCCCTTCCCCCCGACAGGTATGCATAATCGGAAGATAGATTCGCTCTGGCCCGCTTTCCTTCATTGCCTTCTTATGTCTCGAATGATTCGAACACTTACGATTGCCTTCGTTGTTTTGCTGCTTCCCACGCGACTGGCCTTTGCCCAGATGAGCGCCTCGCCGTGGATGCTCGCCTCCGACATCACCATCCCTGCGGACGAGGACGCCCAGATCACCATGGGGCCTTCCGGTTGCCCGGTGATCGTGGTCAACCGCGAGGCCTGGCACATCAAATCGAAGAAGGTGGTGCAGACGATCCCCGAAGGGACTGAGATCGGTGAATACCGCTGCTTGAGCGCCAACGGCAAGTACTTCGCCGCATTCGCAGGCCGCCGTTTCGATCGTGGGAAACCAGTCAACGTCTGGAACCTGGTCACCGGCGAGATCGTCGCCACGGTGCCTGGCAAGTCGGATACGACCTACCAGGTGATGAAGATCATGTACAACCGCTACTTGTTGGTGGCTCCGTACGATGGCAAGACATTGACGATTTGGGATCTTGAGGAAAACAAGAAGACCCGTGATGTCTTCGTCCGAGCCGAACGCATCGAAGAAGGTCAGCTGACCGTTTCGCCGGATGGTAAGTACCTGGCACTGTGCGAAGGAGACAAGGTCTCGGTCATGACGCTGGCCGATGGTCGCTACGTGGGCAACATGGCTGCTCCGCTGAGCGATCTGGAAAGCCGTTCCAGTTGGACGCTCCGTGCTCGCGATGTCGAAGACCTCGAGTTCTCGCCCGATGGCCAGGAGATGGCGGCGGTCTACGGCACGTTCAGCAGGCAGCGCCTGGTGGTCTGGAACAGCAAGGGACAGATCATCCAAGACATCCTCTTGAACGTCCCTTATGGCCGCTTGAATGCGTACAGCTTGTCGTGGCTACCGGATCAAAGAGGCTGGATCGTCGACGGCAACGTCATCGATCGCGAAACCAAACGGATCACCGTTCAGTTCAAACGTCCGCGTAACGACAACGACGAGATCACGGTGCTCGACAAATATTTCCTGATGGGACGCTTCGGCGAAGAGGCCGAAACGATCACCATGATCGGCCTTCCCTGGGAAGAAGTCGCCCGGTCGCTGGAGGCGATGAATTCCGTCGACAACGTGATCATCGGCCCAGGTGCCAAGCTTTCGCTGTATGTCTACATGCGAGGCCAACGCAGCCCGTCGGTCGACAAAGCCCGGGCAGCCATCGGCGACGCGATCGTGGCCCGCCTGAAAGCGGACAAGATGCTTTACGCTGCAGACCAAGACGCCTACTTCCGCTTCAACGCCGAGCCTGCTTCGCCAGAGCATCAATACGGCCAGTTGAAGCTGGAACTTCTCATGAAGGGCTCCGACGAGCCGATCTGGTCGCACACGTTCTCATCGTCGACAGCCACCGGCTTCCTGCAAGGCTTGGATAAACAAGAGATCTCGGACGCATCCGCCACACAAGTCGCCGCCGAAATCAAACGCCTCCAGATCCCCTACTTCATCCCCCGCACCGCCGACTTCCTACCGCTGCCGTTTGTGGTGCAGTAGGCCAGCGCGTTCAAGCCTGACGAGTCGGAAACGGGATCACCTCGCAAGGGGCATCCAGTCCACAGCCAGTTTCCGGCCGTTCTTCGTGAATGGCTAATTATCAACCTAGAATGACCGTCCTGCGGAGCAAGTGCTGATGCTGCCGGAAGACAACGCGTTTCTTTTTGGCGTGTTAAAACTTGCCAAAGCAACGCCCAACTCTCAGGGTCGCCATACGTTCGGTGGGAACACTCCATTTCGTGGCGCGACACGAGAGGATTGTGATGGCCTCTTAGTACATCATTTGTATTCTCTTGATTTAGCCGATCCTGCGTTACCGTTCAGTCCACCGGGATTGAAGTCGTTACCGTTGCTCTACTGCTTTGATTTTCGCGCAAACACGATTGGGTATCGCTTTTCAACTGACGATTCGCTTCAGTTTTTCTTCGATCGATCAGATCCGAATCTATCTTCCGAGGAAGAATGGCCATACGAAGACTATCCTGAGCGATTCCCAAGAGTCCCCATGAGTATCACCCCAGTACCCTACAATCCGCAGGATCCTGAAGATGTTTACGCTTGGGCCGGCATTTTTGGCATGGATCACATTTCAAAAGAAGGTGAAGAACTTCTTCAAAAGAAAGCTCACGAATCGGCTCGGCTTTGGCAACAGGATGCTCCGCAGACCAGAGAAGAACTATCCGATTACCTTGACATGCCATTCTCCCAAGGACGCCCCACTTCGCGATGTATGAACCCCTTGTGCGAATACTCTCAGCAAGATCGTCGCAACCAACTTCGGACCATCGCGATTGTTCCCAATTGTCCTACAAAGGAAACTTACTTATTCGGCAAATATGAAGATGACGTGATTCTGATTTTCCAAATGTGCGAAAAGTGTCAGACCATTCGCGTTTCCAATCAGTGCACGTAGTATCCTCGTGTGCAATCCCTTCTGGGGCTTTGGTTTCATGAGGAAAGAACTTGATGAGATCACGCCAACCGCGTCGGAAATGGAATCACCTCGTCTATCGACTTCGCTCCGATCGCCGCCATCACCAGGCGATCCAATCCCAACAACTATTTGTTTTCATCGGAAAAACTAGCCGCTCGCTCTTGGTAACCGAGTGTGTCTTTATGGCTTTCTACTTCCGGATGATTCTTGATCCAACGATTCCATCTCTGGTGATCCGATCGTACGTTGGCGACAGAGATTCCATGATCGGTTAACCAGTTTTCAATTTGCTCAAAATCGGACTGTTGCTGGGTAGTCCAACTCTTCGGGTTTATATTTTCGCTTTCGACGAAGACATCGACAAAATTAAGCAGACTCGGCTGTTGGCGTACCATAGGGTCCGCTCCGTTTTGCAGCAAGAACAACGCGATCCCATATTGCCCTCCCCAGCCTGCGGCACGCATCAGTGGCGTATCCCCTGATCGACCGCGTCCATTAATATCAGCCCCAGCATCGAGCAGCATACGAATCCTCTGCTTTTTTGACGGAGCATGCGAAATAACGAGACAGAGTGGGGTATCGCCATTCGCATTTGTCAGATTGGGATCTCCATCATGCGTAAGGACAGCACCGAGAAAGCCATCCTGTGATGCCTTCGTCGCCAGATGAATGATTTCATCGCCAGGCTTAATGACATTGGTACCAAAACGACTCTGAAATGTGAGATTCGGATTGGTACCCTTCTGCAGCAACATCTCAAAACATTCTAAATTGTTGCGGGCAAATGCCCACAGCAGCAGTGTCATACCGTCCTTGCCAATTGCATTAACATCAGCACCTGCCTCAGCCAAACGTTTTATCTTGCTTGGATTGTTGGAGTCGATTGAGTCGCATAACTCGATAACTTGCTCGTCATGGAAGAAATCGTTTGCTCGCCAGCCATTCGCCCCAGGAAATGCAGCGGACTTGGGTGGATGAGGATAACACCCCAAAGCCATGACGATGCAAAGCAAAAACCCTAAACCTACAACAGGCAAGACATTCATAGGATTGAGCATGGCATAAGTCACTTCGGAAAAAAGGGCACGGGATCATTTCCCTAAGCCAACCGCGTCGGAAACGGGATCACCTCGTCGATCGACTTCGCTCCGATCGCCGCCATTACCAGACGATCCAAACCCAACGCACAGCCGCTACACGCTGGCAGGCCGTCGCGCATCGCTTCGATTAGCTGGCTCTCTTCTGGCAAAGCGGGCTTGCCGAGTGACTCACGAGCCGCGTTGCTGGTTCGGTTTCTCTCCACCAAAATCTCGGCGTCGAGCAGTTCGTCGTAGCCGTTGGCCAGTTCCATCCCATCGACAAACAGTTCAAAGCGGCAAGCTACCCGCGGGTCAGCTTCATCCAGCCGGGCCAGCGCTGCCTGCGAGGCCGGGTAGTGATACAGGATCACCGGCCGATCGAAGCCGAGCTTCGGCTGAATCAGTTCCGATAGCAGCAGTTCCAACAGGCCGTCGATGTCATCATCCGAGAACGACTCCGGCACGCTGACGTTGTGCGTTTCGGCTATCGCTTTAAGCTGCTGCGTCGTTGTGGCCAGCGGGTCGATGCCCAGATGCGTCTGAAAGAGCTGGGCGTAGCTGATGGTTTCGGCTGGGCCTCGCTGCAAAGCGGCCTCGGCCAAATCGGATAGTAGCTGCATGCCGGCCTGCAGGTCGTCGCCGACTCGGTACCATTCAATCAGCGTGAACTCGACATTGTGCTGCAAGCCAGCCTCGGCCAGGCGAAAGGCCTTGGTGATCTGAAAGATGGCATCCGCCCCAGCCGCCACCAGCCGCTTCATGGCGAACTCAGGCGACGTCTGCAGGTAGTATCGCTCGCCTTCGCTCGGCTTAGCCGGATTCCAGGAGAGCGGCACCGGCACGGGATCGAGATGCGTGTCGACGACCGTGTCCCGAGAAAGTAGCGGCGTCTCAACTTCCCAGAACCCGAGAGCCAGGAAGAAGGCCCGCACAGTTTGGGTGATCTCGTGACGGCGTTTCAAGTTGTCGATCGACGCGGTAGGACGCCAGGAGTGATTGGGCATGAAAGCAAAACAATCAAGTCTTAGTCCCCTCTCCCTCGCTGGGAGAGGGTTAGGGTGAGGGTTTATTGAGCGACGCTAATATAACACCGCCAGACGAAGTACTGCACCAATCTGGAACACATGGCGGGCATTCGCTTGAGAGAAGCACGAGCCCCCTCACCCTAACACTCTCCCCCGCAGACGGTGGAGAGGGGACCGGAATGTCCAATAAAAAAAGAGCACATCACGCATGCAATGTGCTCTTTCGAGTGTTATCAATTTCTCGTCGGCGAACTAGGCTTCGGCTCGGGAAGCTCGGGCTTCGCGAAGACCGCGGCTGAGGATGTCTCGCAACAGTGGCGAGTAATCTTCGTAGCCAACCTTGGTCGGAGGACCTTCGGTGTATTGGAAGATGGCGTCGCGGGGCTTTTTGCCCAGCGAGATCAGCGTGCTGCTGACCGTACCCCATTCCTTACCTTCGATCACCATCCCAGGACGACCTTGAGCCGCTGGCGGACGGGCAAAGACCTTGCTGGAAACGGCCAGGAACTTCACGGCCGAATCAAGCGTCTGCAGGGTCATCAAGCGATGAGCCAGCTGAACACGTTCGTCGCGCGAATCGTTCAGGTCGTGACCACCGATCAGGTTCAGGCCTTCTTCCAGGCGTTGAGCGTTGACGTCGTCGCCACCATGCACGACCCAACCGCTGTCGGCGTCGGCCATGACGAAGTTGACTCCGTCGTACTGCTCGGACATCAGTCCTTCCATCGCCACTTCGACAGCAGCCTGAGCACTGCTGGCCCGCAGCAGTTCACGGCACAAAAGTCCCCGCGAACGAGGTACTGCTGGACGCTTCATCTTGCGACGGTTAGTGCATCCGACAACGAGACCGTGCTGATTGACGCCGAGCCAGGTTCCCCCAGCTTGTTGATCAATGCCGCACAACGCTCGTGGCTTCCCCGATTGAATCGAGGGAGCGAGCGTGGGACGATCATAAAATTCTTCCCGATTAGCCGCGACGAGAATCGGGGCCTCAGGAACGCTTCGGTATTGGATTGCCAATAGGCACATATTGTTAAAGAGCGGGGCTAGAGGATTGAAAAAAGCAAGTGCCCTGGTCACGCCCCAAGGTCGATCTAATTCCCTTGAGTCTATTCTTTTTTCCCCATTCGGACACCCTTTAATGGGGGTCGAGTACCTAAATTTTTGTTAAAACAAGTTTCTCGGACGGCCGCTTGAAGGAAGTGTGAAAAGAGGGACACAAATAAGCCCGCTATCCCCACCTTTAAGGTACACCCTCGATCGGCGGCCCCCCCGCCAGATGGCAGCCAATTGTCAAAAAACTCGGCAAAATCGACATTAATGGACTCGGAGTCGCTCGGGGCAGCCGCCCCCGATGCGTCTCCGGCTTCGACGACCGCAGGCGACCTACCTCGGTTTGATGGTGCCTGAACGATGCCTAGATCGGACCAAAACGTCACCGTAACCGTCAAAGACAAGGTTGATTTCAGCCCCCCTATCCAGTCGACCGTGATCACCCTTTGTTCGCTTCGAAGGACACGCCAACGCAGCGTGTGTTCGGCATCTTCCAAGGAGGACGATCGAAGGGCGAATAGCCGCTGGTACGAAACGCCTGGTGATCGTCGTGTATTTCGTTCAGCTACCGACCTGGGTGAAGCAGCGTCAAATTTCCGTTATCATTTGAGACGGGTTGTTTGACTCGGCCATCTGCGAAGAGGCTGTCCTTGTGCCGATCAAACGCGAAGACGTAAGTGGCAACGAACTCTGATCTGCTTCTTTCCACCGACTTGGCCAGCCGGCGTGAGAAGTGTCACTGAACTTTTCAACCCTCTTTTCCCTAGCCAAGCGGAACAGCAATTCGGGAGTGATGATATGTCCTCAGGCAGATTTGCCGGAGCTGTCGACTTAAGCGGTCCAGATCGACTACAAATGTTCATCCACAAGGTCAGCGATTCGCAAGAGATGTGGGGACTGTACGTCGATGGCTGGGCCGAAGCGACCGACGAAGACGGCAAGAAGGCCTTGGTCGTTTGGCCGGATGAACAACATGCCCGCCTTTGCGCTACGGATAAATGGCGACAACACTCCCCTAAGATGATCAAGCTCTCCAGCTTCAACGAACGTTGGGTTGATAAGCTGGTCCGCATGCGGCTGAGAGTGGCCGTCTTCCCTACCCCGTTCGATGGGCCGGTCTTCGTCGACCCGGTGGCCTTGCGAGCGGAACTTCTATAATTCTCTGACAGTAGTTCCCACAGAATCGCGTGCCTGTTAACGGGAATAGGCATGAGAACTTGGGGGATTTCTGGTACATTAATCGTTTTCCGGCACGAGCTTCCCTCACGAAACGAAAGCATGGCGACGGCGCAACCCAATTCCTCTCCCCGCAGTGACACCACGTCTCCGCGCCCAGTTCCCTCTGGGCGAAGTCATCTTCGTTCACTGATGGGCTTTCAGATTCTTGGTACCGGCAGCTACGTGCCGGAGAAGGTCGTCCCCAATGAAGACCTCTCGTCGCTGGGATGCGATCCTGAGTGGATCATCCAGCGCACCGGCATTCGTGAGCGTCGTCACGCTCCGGAAAACATCGCCACCAGCGATATGGCCTACGAAAGCGCCATCGCGGCGATCAAGTCGGCCGGCATCGAGACCGACGAGATCGATTTGATCGTGGTCGGTACGTTCACGCCTGACTCGGCAACGCCCTCGACCGCCTGTCGACTCCAGGAACGCCTCGGCATTCGTGCCGCAGCGATGGACGTCAGTGCGGCCTGTGCCGGTTTCCTGTACGCCATGATCACGGCGGCCCAGTTCATTAAGACCGGCACCAGCCGCCGAGCCTTGGTCGTCGGTGCCGATCTGCTCTCGCGGATCTCGAACCCCGAAGACAAGAAGACCTATCCGTTGTTCGGCGACGGCGCCGGGGCAGTCGTTCTCGGACCGGCGGGCGACGACCAGGGCATGCTGTCTTACACGCTTGGTAGCGAAGGCGATGGCGGTCCGCTCTTGTGCGTCCCAGGCGGTGGTTCTCGCGAGCCCCTCACCGAACAAGGCCTATCCGAAGGCAAGCAGTACTTGTACATGGATGGCCGCAGCGTCTTTAAGTGGGCTGTGCGTGTGATCGAAGATTCGATCCGCGATGTCCTGTACGGCGCCAATCTCACGCCAGACGACATCTCGCTCGTCCTCTTGCACCAGGCCAACGTCCGCATCATTGACGCGGCCTGCGAGAACCTCGGCTTCCCGCGCGAGAAAATGGTGGTCAACCTCGACCTGTACGGCAACACGTCGGCCGGCAGTGTCCCGCTTGTGCTCGACGAAGCGATGCAAAAAGGTCTGATCAACCGCGGCGACAAAATCCTGATGTGCGGCTTCGGTGCCGGGCTATCGTGGGGTACGACTGTCTTCCAGTGGTAGGCTGGATGATCAAACGTGGATTACGCCAAGATATATCGGGCATCTCTGATGCCCTTTTTTTGTGCCATCACTAACCACTCATCCGACTTCTTATCCGCGCCCATCCGTGTAATCCGTGGTCCCTCCCCTTCTCTCTCTTCCTGAAAACTGAAAACTGAACACTTCCAACTGCCCCCAACCTAATCTTTAACCATCCGCTTTTACGCGGTACGATTGCCTTCGAGATTAGCGATTAGAGAAACCTGAGAAGGAACCAACATGGCCAAGACTGCCAAAGCAGCGAAGAAGTCTGTCAAAAAGCTCCTCACACGCGACCAGGTTGCCACCGGTGATACCTGGGATTTAAGCAGCCTTTATCCTGACCCCGAAGCATGGGAGAAAGACTTCAAAAAGCTGGCCAAGAAGGAAGCCGGCTTCGAGAAGTTTCGTGGCACGTTGGCCAAAGGTCCCAAGGAACTGTTGGCCTGCCTGAAGTTCGATACCGAAGTCGACCGTCTTGGCGAGAAGCTCGGCATCTATGCGTTTCTGAAAACGACCGAAGACCAGGCCAACGATGACAGCCAACGCCGCATGGCTCGCTTTCAAGCCGTGGCCAGCAAGCTCGGTCAGGCTGCCAGTTACATGGCTCCGGAAATCCAAGCCATTCCGGCCAAGCGTCTGCAGGAACTGATGGACGATCCGGTCCTCAAAGGCTATCGCCTCGTCCTGGAACGCATGACGCGTTACAAGAAGTACACGCTGGGCAAAAAGGAAGAACGCATCCTGGCCATGCAAAGCGAAATGGCAGGGGCCGCCGGCAAAGCGTTCCGTCAACTGCTCGATGCCGACATGAAGTTCGGTAACGTCAAAAACGAAAATGGCGAAGAGCAGGAACTGACCAACTCGACCCTGATGGAATTCCTTCTTTCGCCGGAACGTAAGGTTCGCAAGAAGGCCTTCGAACAGTACTACCAACAGTTTGAAGGACACGAGAACACCCTCGCCGCGACCCTTTCCGGTTCGATCCAGAAAGACGTCTATTACGCCAAGGTCCGCGGTTACGAAAGTGCTCGTGGTCAGGCCCTTTACGCGGACAACATTCCCGAGTCGGTCTACGACAACCTGATCGATTCGGTCCACAACCATCTGCCGGCCGTGCATCGCTACTTCGAGCTGCGTCGCCGCAAGATGAAGCTGAAGGACATCCATCACTACGACACCTACGTGCCGATCTTGAACAACATCAAGAAGAAGCACACCTGGGACGAAGCGGTCGACGTGATCATGGATGCCATGATTCCACTCGGTCCGGAATACTGCGACGTGCTGAAGGATGGCCTCACCAAGGCCCGCTGGTGCGATCGTTACCCCAACGCCGGCAAGCAAAGCGGCGCGTTCAGCTGTGGCAGCTTCGACGCGGCTCCGTTCATCCTGATGAACTACAAAAAGGATGTGCTGGACGACGTGTTCACCCTGGCTCACGAGGCCGGGCACTCGATGCACAGCTATTACTCGGCTAAGAGCCAGCCGTACCAGTACTACAACTACGTGATCTTCGTCGCGGAAGTGGCCAGTACGTTCAACGAGCAGCTACTGAGCCAGCACCTGCAAGAGAACGCCGAGAACGACCTCGAACGGGCCTACCTCATCAACCGCGACATCGACGCCATCCGCGGCACGATCATTCGCCAAACGATGTTCGCCGAGTTCGAGAAGATCACCCACGCCATGTGCGAAGCAGGCGAACCTCTCACGTCGAAGTCGCTGCAGGAAGTCTACCAAGGCCTCCTGGAACGTTACTTCGGTCCTGACTTCGTCATCGATCCGCAGTTGAAGCTCGAATGCCTCCGCATCCCGCACTTCTACCGGGCGTTCTACGTTTATAAGTACGCGACCGGTTTGTCCGCTGCGATCGCCCTGAGCATGCGAGTGCTCAACGGCGGCAAGGCCGAACTGGACGACTACCTCTCGTTCCTCAAGGGCGGCTGCTCGAAGTATCCGCTGGATCTCTTGCGAGATGCCGGCGTCGATATGGAAAGCCCCAAGCCGGTCGATATGGCCCTGAGCCACTTCGAGAGCCTGGTCGATCAGTTGAACGACTTGCTGTAAAGGTCATGTCGCGATGAGCGTCCGCGAACAATTCGAACGAGAACTCACCGAGCGTGGGTACTCGTTCGAGATCGATCCCGAGTCAGGCTGTCACCTGGTGTCCGTCGGCGAAAGCCAATTGAAGATCAGCCTCGAGAACCTCGAGCGCGAGCTGGCCTCTGGCGTCGATGCCGATCGCGTGGCTCGCTTTGCCGATATGGTTTTCGCTTCGGTCGAAACCACCGACGCCGACTACGCCGCCAATCGTCTCTTCTGGTCGCTTGAACACAACGACTACGAGGAGAAAGCCGACTACTGCGAGGCCGTTAGCGACTCGGTCGATCGGGTCCTGGTGCACCTGTCGGCCTGCGGAAGCATGATCACCTGGGTCACGCCGGAGATCCTGGAAACACTGGGCCTTTCCGCCGAAGCAGCTGGCGAACAGGCGCTGGCCAATCTCGGCCGCGAGGTGGAAGCGGCGACGCTCGAAGCCCAGGCCGTCGACGGCACGCCGCTGGGTTACGTGATCACCGAACTCCCCTTCAAGGCGGCCCTGATCCTGGCCCCCAACCTGCGGCAGCTGGTCGAAGAGAAGCTCGGCTGGCCGGTCATGGCCGTGGTGCCGGATCGTGACTTTCTTTACATGTGGGGCGCGCAGCATCAGGAGTTGACCCAAAGGGTGGGCCCTGTTGTGGTAAGGGAGTATACCCGTAGCCCCTACTCGATCTCGACCGAGGTCTATCAAATCTCCGACGACGGCGTACATGCCGTGGGAGCATTCAAGGTACCGGAAGATACCTCTTAGGGATGTGGTGTTTTCCCCGATTCCCATTTCTGGCGGCTTTCTCTATCATCAAACATGTGAGCTTCTTCACACCGCTTGGAAGGGAGTCGTTACCATGAGTTTCGCTTATTCGTGGTTGGCAGTTTCAGGGAAGTCGCCGGACGATATGCTTCACGCATTGGGGCTGGAGTCTGGAGACACTTATGAAGGGTTCCCCGATGGGACCCTCTCCGGCATCTCGCTTCCCACCGGCTGGTACCTGGTCGTCAGCGAGCGCTGCGACTTCGCCAATACCCGTAATCTGCGTCGGCTGTCGAAACGTTGCGATCTGATTACCTGTGCCGTCGAAGAGCACCTGATGTATGCCAGTACGTCGTTCTGGAAAAACGGCCGCTTGGCTTGGGAAATCACCCACGACAGTCAGTTGCAGGCCGGACGACACCACATGGAAGCGACTGGCAAGTTGCCGCCCATGGTGGATGAAATCCGAACCTGGTACGCCGGCGAACAAGCCGCGATGGACGATTCGAACCAATTGGTCGACTGCATGATGGAAGTCCCCATCGAAACGGCTCGCCGGATCACTGGGTTCTCGTTCCACGATTCCCTGCCTGGCGAAGGGAAGGATTACTTCCATCACCTGGCCCACGATCCACTGGCGAAAAAGTGGTGGCAAGTCTGGCGCCGGTAGAGCGCATGCGCAAGCATCACCCGCACGCCCAAGCAGACCTGAGTGTGGCACCCAGCGAGGTATGAATTACATCGCGCTCCTGTCCCCTCGCCCCTATGCAACATTATTCACCAGCTAGCGGTGGAGGATGAAGGTTGAGGAGCATGTACATGGCATGGATCAGAAGTTTGGCTTGAACCCACTCGCGGACGCGGTGTATTCGTCGAGCCCAGTTGGGTAGTGGTTCGAGGCCTCCGGCGTGATTGCCAAGCCAGGCGAATCTTCGTTCGACCTGGTTCCGGAACCGTATTAGGGCGCGACCGAACTCCTGCTCTAGTAGGGCGAAACAGCGAATTCGTCCTGGGCTGTGGCGGCAATGCCCCAAGCCTTTTCCTGGTCGCAGTTTTTCGGCCACCAGTTGATAACCGGCTTCCATCGCCGCGTCGTGGAGCTGGTTGCTGTCGTATCCACGATCAGCCACTAGATAGCCTCCGCCTCTCCCTAGGATCGGGAGAAGCCGAACTGCAACCGGCGTTTCGGCCACGTTGAGCGGTTCGACATCCCAGGCCAGCGGCATGCTGCTCGAGCCGTAGATCGCGTGGACCTTGTAGCCCTTGCCGTAGCCGCGTCGTGCGCGGCCCCAACGGGCATCGGGATCCTTGCTGCAATGACTCACCATTTGCGGCTTGCCATCAACGAGCATGACAAAACCGAAATCGTCCACCGCGATCATGCACCGTTCCATTTGAGCGAGCAGTGCCTGAACTTCCGTGGTTGGCAAGCGTCGGCTCATCGTCGGTTGAGACGGTAATTTCCGAGGCCTGAGATCGTCAGGCCAGTTGCCCGGCTCGCATGCCCAGCAGGTTGGTCGATCGTGAATAACCGCCCACAAGTAGACGCTCACGATCTCCCAATCGAAAAAACTTTGTCATCGCCCACCAGGGATTGGCGTCGCACTGGCGAGCCAATTTGTATAATGCAATCCAGAGTTCACGTTCCATGGCTTGGCTCCCAATTTGGGAATTCGTACACAACTACCTAGCCTAGTACGTGAACTCCTTTTATTGCTAGCTGGTGAATAATGTTGCTATGGGGAGAGGGGACAGGATTCGTTTGCCTTGTCAGGGTGGGCCGCGGGGGTGTTCGGTATCCGAAACGAGTGGCACGCCCAATTCCGCTTGGGCGTGGCTTTGTGTCACACCAACAATCGCGCCAACTGGTTCTGGTCGGGTGACCTCGTTCGCACGTCTAAGGCGACTTGGGCTTGGCACCGTGGACGTCGCGTGCTGCTTCAATCGCTTCTTCAGCCGCTTGATTTCGCTCCCTTGCCGGTCGAGAACCTTCAGGTGGAAGCTCACCCAGGTAAACGCGCGATCGAGTTCGTTACTCGAGGGAACGCGAAGCCCGTCGATCATCTGGTGGACGAAAGAATCCCGCTTAGGCTGTCGTGGACGCTTGGGTCGCGGCGGAGGATCATTTAACCGAACGGGTTCCGCGCGGTGTGGTTGAGAAGCGGGAGCCGGTAGGCTTTCTGGTTGGTCGTTCGATTCGTGCGAAGCTGGTGGATCAGGCGTGGTTGGTTTCTCTTCGGAATCATCCGCTTGCGGCGCGTGATCGCCCACCAGCACCAACTGCCCGACGACATCGGCGGGTATTTCCACCAGCGTGCCGCATGCCGTGCAGAGAAACGTTTTGCCTGCGCGCACGATTACCTGGGGCGTATTCCCTTCAGATCTTTCGTTGGCATCGGACATGGCGAACCTCGTTCGGCTTAGGTAGAAAACGTCGGCAATATTTCGCTGGCAATCGAGAATAAGTCGAGGTACCTTCACCCGCGTGTCCGACGAGGACAAGCTGGCGAACCATGGAACCTTCGTTTGGTTTGTGTGTCGTACTTGGAATTTACACGCCAAGCGCTTCCATAAGATAGTGCGCGCGGAAAGTTTTTCCGAAACAGGAATCGCGACCCACGTGAGGTGGCAGCAGGATGAACAACAACGAGAAGCAAGCCCTGCAAGAGCGGCTGTTTAAGCATGTCGATTGCCTGGCCGGTTTGATTGGCCCGCGTTGTTTCCAAAGAGCTGGCTCGATGGATGCGACCATGGGCTACTTGCGCCAGCAGTGGTCAGAGATGGGCTATACGATCCAAGAGGAACCCTTCAACGCGCTGTCCGACATCGCCACGAACTTCGTTGTCGAAACGCCAGGCACCCGCCGCGCCGATGAAATCGTCGTGCTGGGCGGACACTACGACACGGTGCGTTCGACACCGGGTGCCGACGACAACGCTTCGGCCGTGGCCGTGCTATTGGAAGTGAGCCGACTGCTGAAAGATCACGTCGGTAAGCGTACCGCGCGGTACGTCGCGTTTGCCTGTGAAGAGCCTCCCTATTTCAACGTGAACGAAATGGGCAGCCAGCACCATGCGCGGTCGTCAAAAGAGCGCGGCGACAACATCGTCGGCATGCTCTGCCTGGAGATGGTGGGCTACTTCAAGGACGAGCCCGGCTCGCAGCCCTACCCCGAAGAGATCCCCAAGTGGCTGACCTGGCCGCTACCCACGCGGGGCAACTTTCTGACGGCGCTGGGGAACCTGGCTTCGTGGAAGCTGGCGTATCAGTTTCATCGCGGGTTCAAACGGGGCTCGCGGTTGCCGCTGTGGGCGCTTGCGCTGCCGGACAAATTTGAGTTCATCTTTCTGAGCGATAACCGGGCGTTCTGGGAACAGGGCTATCCGGCGCTGATGCTGACCGACACGGCCTTCGTACGGAATCCCAACTACCATCAAGCGAGCGATACGCCGGACACGCTCGATTACGAGCGAATGGCCGAAGTGGCCCTCGGCGTTGCATCGGCCATGAAGCGGCTTTTAAAATAGAGAACCTTTCGGCCAGAAAGCCATTACCGGCAAAACTTTCAGGGGCGGCAAATTCGTGGATTCGACCGTTAAGTCCATCCAACTGGAAACAGTTGGACTGGGCATCATTTTCTATTCCCCCCATAACGCTGCGCACATCGAACCGGGGGACGACTACTTAAGTGTCCACTACACGAACGTCCCCGATGTGCGGCGGCACGTGCGAGCCGGCTCGATCGTTGGCTTCTGCACAGGGACGCCAGGCACGTTTCGTCTGCGTGTGCAGCGCGGTAAACCGGCTATGTGTGCCGAACAACACGAGTTCAGCCTGTCGTTGCCGTTTCGATGCATTGGCGGAAAGGTTTGCTTCCGCGACCTTTACGACTTGATGGACTGGAATGTCGAGTGCCCTGAAGAGCAAACGCTGCTGCTGCGGGATGGTGCGTACAAGGTGATGGTGCGTTCCAACACGCCCCCGTCCGGCGTACTGGGGGATAACCAGTTGATCGATTTCTACTTTCAGCGAGTCGACGAATTGCCTGACATTCCGCATCGGGGTTCCCCCTATCTATGCCCTTAGCCCCGTTTGCCATCAACGTTGATCGATGATCTCGTCGGCTTTCCGCATCCGCTTATGTTTCTCGCGGAATTGATCTGCAAATGTGAGTGAGGGTACTTTCCTTGCCGCCATTGATGCCTACTGTTGGTCTAAAGGAATTCACCTTTCCCCAAGCATCATGCGGCAACGAGCCGTGATGATGTGCCAGTACCCCCATTTCTATGCATACCTAAGGAGGGATTTTCATGGTCCGAGCATTGCTTATGACCGTCGCGTTGTTGGTTGGTTTGTCGATGGTTTCGGTCAGCGAAGCTGGCTGGCGTCATCGCCGCTGTGGTGGTCACCACTATCGCGGTTGTTCGACCGTCTATCGCGGAAGCTGCTACAACAACACCTACCAGGGCAGCTGCTACAGCGGTTACTCGTCATGCGGTAGCCAAGGTTGCCAGACCCAAAGCAGCGGTTGCGCAAACGGTGTTTGCCGCTAAGCCAAGTAGGTAACGAATATCAGAAAGACACCGCGCTGGTCACGCATCGGCGCGGTGTCTTTTTTTATGCGCGGTCAATTCAAGCGGTTTCAAAGGTTCTTGCTTGGCTCTGGCCTTGGCATCGCTAACAATGGCAAAGAGGGAGTTAACCAATCTTCTTCCTGGCGACTCAGAGGAGTAAAGCCATGATCCGTACGCTGCTGTTGGCCGCTGTTCTCGTTGGCGGAATGATGTGTATCTCGCTGCCCGAGGCCGATGCTGGACCTCGTCGTTACTATCGACCTTACGTCGCGAATTACGGCTACTACAGCTACCCGGGTCGCGTCACGACCTACTACCGCGGCCCCAGTTACCGTAGCTATTACTACGGCCCGGCGTACGGCGCCCCCGGATACTACCATGAGCCCCGCTATTACTACCGACCGGTCACAACTTATCGCTATGGCTACTACGGGTATCCCGCTTACGGATACGGCTATGGTTATGGCTACGGACCAGGCGTCAGTTTCCGCGTAGGCTTCTAAGCATTCACGAAAAGTGCCTCACTCAGGTGACGTTTGTCTTCGGACAGGCGTCACTTTTTCATTTGGCAAGTCTCACCTTTGAGGAGAATAAGGTTGACCCGTCCCCTTCTTGTTTTCACGATGCTGATCGCAGGCTGTTTGTGGGTAAGCAATGCCGAAGCAGGCTGGCGTCGCGCATGGCGCGGGCGTAGTGTCCAGCATGCCGTACCAGCTACCCAGAAAATTCATACTTCCCACTATCGATCCGCACTCCCACGAAGTGAGTTCCGTGGGTTCGGCTTCGGCGGGTATGGCTACGGATCAGGCTTTGGGCCTGACTACCGCCCTGGTCGATGGTAATTAAGACGTCGGCCGCACCGCTTGGACGGTGATGATGTTGCCTCCTTGATCGATCACCTTGGCTTGCAGGCGAACCTCTTTCTTCTGCGCGTCGGTCTTCAGTTCCAGCTCGCGCTGATCGTCGTCTGCGGTGCCGTCGAGTTGCTTTCCGCCGACAACGCTTCCACGGACATCATCGTAGTAAAGAACGGCCTTCACACCGCGGTCGTCTTTGGCTTGGATGCTTACCTGGTAAACGTTCGGCTTATCGGTCGGTTCGAGCTGAACTTCCAACTGAGGTCCGGCGTTGTCGGTGATATCGACGTCAGGATTCAGCAGCCGTGAGGATGCCAGGATGTTGGCATTGGCATCGGAGAATCGAGCTCGGCCTGAGACTGGCGTGTTGGGATCGAGGTTGGCTTGCATCTTGCGAAAGCCATTGCCCATGATGTAGTGACGATCGTCACGCTGATCGTGCGGCAAGCCTAGCGCGTGCCCCACTTCATGGATCACCGCACCGAAGCCGTCCTCGATGAATTCAAACCGTGGCGAATTCGGTCGGCCGTGCCCCAGCGCCGTTCGTCCTTCGATGGGCGTACGATCTTGAAAGAGCTTCTCCTGCTCGGCAACCGACGTCGCACAGAACATGTCTTGTAAGACCCACGCCGAGAAGTTCGCCGTGCCGCCATCGGCCGAACGCCAGCCACCCAGTGCGATACCCCCGGGCCATTCAAATTGGTGCGGGCCTTCGTCGTAGGTCTCAGCGAATGTGATCACCAGGTGGGTCGACTGCGAGCCGATGCTGCGGGGGATCTCTGGCTGAAGCTGTCGGAGTTGAAAGTACGCATCGTAGTTCGGTGCGCCGTTGTAGTGCTTCGCCGGATGCTTACCGCGCACCAGGTGCACGATCGGGGTGCCATCGTCGTCGGTTTGAAAGACGAGTCCACGATCGGGCAGACCGCGACGACGAAACTCGTACTTGTAGGTCTCGTTCACGAAGTGCATCAACGTGTTGATCTTCTCGCGGTAGCCGGCCTTCGGCTCACGATCGGTCGGCACGAAGTAGATCAGGCGTACCTTGTGATCGATTGGTGAGACCTGGGCGAATTCCGGCAGTTCGTCGGCCTTCGTCCAGTCACCTCTCACCCACTGCTGATACGGACGGCCACCGACCGACAGCTCGGCCTGCTTGGGCTTAAGCCAGATTTTGATTTGTCGGCCTCGGTCAATGATCTCGACGCCGTCGTCGCTGCGCTGTAGTTCCTCGAAGCGAATGGAACTACCTTTTTCATCGACCTCCAACCACTTTCCGCTGCCACTGTCGATGAAGTAGCTTTCGTTGCCTCCTTGCTTCTTCCAGGCCGCAAGCTCGGCGGCATCGAGTGCCTCGACACCAACGATCAACAACAACACGAGCAGAAGATACCGAAACGTTTTGGGAAGCTGGCGAGTCATATGCACACGCAGAGAGAAATTAAGGAGGTAGGTCCGGCAGCCGGCGACAATTGCCAGCTGCACACTGCGTTATTTTATACACACGACAGGCGAGCCTGCAAAGCTTTTCACCAGATCAGCCACGCTTGGCGGACGTAATCCACAGAAACGGCTTGCCGGCTTCGTCCACTTTCAGATCGATCCCGAGCAAGGCCTGGTAAAGAATGTGGTCGAGAATCTTCTTGTAGAACGTCTTGTCCTTCGGAAAGCGAACGTCCACGTCGGTATCGATGTTGTCTTTGACGATCTTGTAGTGATCGAAGAACATAGGCGTATTCAAGCGAGGCCCGATCGCACCGAGCGCTTTCTCAAGCGGCGTCCGATTGATTTCGACTTCAATAAACTGAAACAGCACCGGGCACGTATCGGCCGGGCTCCGCTTCAGCGGCTGACCAACCGGCCAGGCATCGTCGCTGACTCCCATCGGCAGGACATGCAGATTGACGACGCCACCAACTTCTCGCTTGGGCACAACGATCAAACCATGCGCGCGAAGCAGGATGGCCATGGCGGTGCCGGCGCAGTAGCCGTTAAGTTCGTCTTTCGCTTTGAGCATCTTCACCCGGGCAATCATCGCCGGCGAAGCACTGAAATTCAGGCCTGTCAGTTCACGGACCGCCCCTAGCGTTTCGGCCAGCGGCTGATCCTGGGTGTTGAAATCGAGCGGCTTGGAAAGCTTCAGCAAAACTTCGTTGCGTTCAGCGCGGGTCATGCCGTCGCTGGCTGGCTGGCGCATTAGTTCGTCTTCGCCACCCACTTTGATGCGCTGAAACCACTGCGGCAGCTCTCCCAGGTTTCGCTTGGTGAAGCGTTTGCCGTCAGGCATATGCAGCGTTTGATCACGCCCCAGGATGGCCGTCACGCGATACGATTGGGTCCGGCCCAGATTGATTTCTTCGATCCCGACCCTCTCCCCCTCGCGACCACTGCGCAGTTTGACCGAATCGGCTCCCTTGTCGTTGAGCAGCCGCGTCCACTCTTGCAGGGCCGTGATCGACAGGCCTTTCTCGGTGATCACATCGAGCGTCACGCGATGATCAGCCCAAGCCGACGCCGAGAGCGTAACGAAGATCAAGGTCGTTAATAGAGCGCGCAGTTGAGTCATGCCTGTTCCCTTTCGGTTCTCGTCCACGCTCCAATATAGCACCCGCCTGGCGCGCAGCCGGGGAATTGGCAGAATCGTTACCCTTGGAATTCCCTTACTGGCGGTCTCTGAGTGGTTGCAACGACGCAAGCGAAGGGACAAAATAATCGGTTCTGTGGTTTCCCACACTTTTCCATTGACAAACCATCGACGCGTTTTTCACCCCGCAAAGGAGCAGAGCATGGCTCGCGCAGTCACGATGTTCACCGGCCAATGGGCCGATATGAAACTGGACGATATGGCCAAGACCATGAAAGGGTTTGGTTTTGACGGTCTCGAATTAGCTTGCTGGGGGGACCACTTTGAAGTGGATCGCGCCGTCACCGAAGATGACTACTGCGATAAGAAACGCGAGCAGCTCGACAAATACGACCTGGGTTGCTGGTCGATCAGTACTCACCTTTGCGGCCAGGCCGTTTGCGACATCATCGACGAACGTCACAAGTCGATCCTGCCGGAATCGGTCTGGGGCGATGGCGATCCGGCCGGCGTGAACGATCGTGCTGCCGAAGCCGTGAAGAACGCTGCCCGGGCTGCTCAGAAGTTCGGTGTGCCGGTCGTCAACGGCTTCACCGGCAGCAGCATCTGGCACCTCCTGTATAGCTTTCCGCCGGTTCCTCCGAAGATGATCGACGACGGCTTTAAGCTGTTTGCGGATCGCTGGAATCCGATCATGGATGTCTTCGGCGAATGCGGTATCAAGTTCGGCCTGGAAGTCCACCCAACCGAAATCGCCTTCGACATCTACAGTGCCGAAAAGGCCTTGGATGCGATCGGCCATCGCGAAGAGTTCGGCTTTAACTTCGACCCAAGCCACCTGCTGTGGCAAGGCATCGATCCAGTCGAGTTCATTCGTTACTTCCCCGACCGCATTTATCACGTCCACATCAAGGACGCGATCACGACCCTCAACGGACGCAGTGGCATCCTGGGCAGCCACATCGACTTCGGCGATCACCGCCGCGGTTGGAACTTCCGCAGCCCTGGCCATGGTGGCGTGAACTTTGAAGAGATCATCCGCGCCTTGAACGACATCAAGTACACCGGCCCGCTGAGCATCGAATGGGAAGACAGCGGCATGGATCGTCTGCACGGTGCCGAAGAGTCGTGCGAGTTCGTCCGCAGCATCGACTTCGCCCCAAGCGACGTGGCGTTCGATTCGGCGTTCGACAAAGAAAAGCAATAAGCGATTCCTATTCCCTCTCGCCTGAGGGAGCTTTCCGGCTAATCGCTACAAACGAAACAAACCGAGCCAGACGTATTTTCCGGCTCGGTTTTTTCATGCGCCGAGGCCATAAGTTGGCAAGAATGTCCGTTTGACATCACACTAGAGTAATACGATCCCTGTCGCACCTTTCGAGAAACCGCCTTGCAACTCTCCGCTGCCATCCTGATCCTTTCGGCCGTGACGATGCAGACCGAAGCACCGTCTCGGGCAGAGATCGATGCGCGGTTTCAGACGCAGCTAAGCGAGTTGGCAGCCAAGTGCGACGAGGTGAAACTGCCGGAGCAGGCCGAGCTTACCCGCACGTGGATCGTTCCTCGGTACGGCCAGGCAAACCTCTTTTACCTGGTGCCCGAAAGTGATCCGCTTCAGCCTGACGACAACGCTTCGCAGTTGGTCCAGTTTTGGTATCAGAAGTTTCGCACCATCCGAAACGCGCACGCCGATGCCTTGTACAAGCATGCCCAGGAACTGTTGATCGCCAAGCAAGGAGCAAGGTCGTACCAAACACTGCACGAGGTACTGCGCGAGAACCCCGACCACGCCGATGCGCGGCGGATCCTCGGTTATGCCAACGTCAATGGAACATGGCGTCGCCCTGGCGTGGTGACGCGAGCCAAGCAGCCGCGGTATCAGCATCCCAAGTTCGACTGGCCGGCCCGAAGCTTCTGGCAGATCGATACGCCCCACTTTCAAATCATGACCAATCTCAGCGAGGCGGAAGGTCTGAAGCTGGGCGAGCGTTTGGAGATTGTCTATTCGGCGTGGGAGCAGATGTTCTTCAGCTACTGGAGCAACGAGTTGCAGCTGGCCGGCTACTTCGACGGAGGCTCGCCGAGCCCTGTGCGAAAGAAGCTTGAGGTCGTCCTGTTCAAAACACGCGGCGAGTATGTCAGCTACCTGGAACAGGTCCAACCGCGGATTGGTATCACGCTGGGAATCTACCAGTTCGATGAAGAGAAGGTGTACCTCTTCCACGATGAGAGCGAAGCGGCCCACGCAACCTGGCATCACGAGGTCTCGCATCAGCTGTTTCAAGAGTATCGCTCGGCCTCGAAAGAGGTGGGGCTGAACTTCAACTTCTGGGCGATCGAAGGCGTGGCGATGTACATGGAGTCGCTCCGCATCTTTGACGGGTACGTCACGCTAGGTGGCGTAGATGCTTCGCGATTGCAGTTTGCTCGAAATCGGTACTTCACCGGCGGGTTCCATCTGCCGATCGAGGAACTGGCGGGCATGAGCCGAGATGACCTCCAGAAGAGCCCTGACATCGGGGCGATCTATAGCCAGTCGGCTGGCGTCGCGCAGATGTTTCTCGACTACCCACCGAGCGCCACCCAATGGCGCGAACCGTTTATTGATTACTTGAAAGAGATCTACCTGGGACGCGATCGAGCTCATTCACTAAATGAGACCGTGAAGGACTCATCAGCGGTCGGTTACGACGGGGTCTATCGAGAGTTTCTCACGGTCAGCGACCAAGATATCCTGGCGCTGCCTGAAAGTGCCCCGACCACCGACCTGGTACTCGCTACGATGGATGGGATTACGGATGCGGCCCTGTCCCGCATCGGTACGTTTGAAAAGCTGCGTTGGCTGGACCTCACCAAGACCGAGATCACCGATAGCGGCGTTGCCCATCTGACACGCTGCCGATCGCTGCGTGACTTGAGTATTGCTACCACGCGGATCAGCAATGACAGCTTGGCCACCGTGGGTAAGCTGAGCACGCTGGAAGAACTTGACATCAGTGGTACGCCGGTCACCGATGCCGGCCTTGCTCATCTGCGCGGGCTATCAAAATTGAAGGTCCTACGGTTGGCGGTCACACAGGTTGGTGACGAAGGTCTGCTGCAGCTTGCCCGGCTAAAAAACCTGGAGATGATCGATGCCCGGCAGACGCAGGTCACGCCGCAGGGGATCGAGCGTTTGAAGCAATCGTTGCCGAAGGTGGTGGTTCACCACTAAGCAGACCTTTAAAATCGAGTGCTCCTCCACTTCCCTTCCTTCCTGCTGGAGCCGCACCGATGTCTGCCCCTCGTCCCTGGAAACTTTCTGAAGTTAACTACGGCCACGTTAAGAACACCCAGTACGAAGTCGCCGTGCTTCCCCTGGGCGCGACCGAGCCGCACAATCTTCACTTGCCGTATGGAACGGACGATTACGAAGGAACTCAGATCGGCGAGCGGATCTGCGAAGCGGCCCACAACCAAGGCGCGAAGGTTATTCTCTTGCCGACGATGCCGTACGGGACCGAGACCAACATGCGGCAGTTTCCACTGGCGATGAATGTTGACCCGTCAACGCTGTTTGCCGTGGTTACGGACCTTATCCAATCGCTGGTGCAAAGTGGGATCAAGAAGGTCGTTTTGCTGAACAGCCACGGAGGGAACGAGATGAAACCGCTGCTGCGTGAGCTGTATGGAAAAACGGAAGCCCATGTTTTCCTGTGCAACTGGTTTAAGGCATTCAGCGACGAGGAATACCATGAGATCTTCACCCACAAGGAAGATCACGCCGGCGAAATGGAAACCTCGATGATTTTGGCGTACCGCCCCGAGCTGGTCGCCCGACGACCAGATGGATCGTTTGACGCTGACTCCGGAGCGACCAGGCCCATGCAGATGGAGGCCTTGGAGAACGGCTGGGTTTCGATCACCCGCCCCTGGCACTTGCTGACCACCAACAGCGGCTCAGGCAATCCCCACGAGGCGACGGCCGAAAAAGGAGACCGATTAATGGAGCTTTTGGTGAACCGCCTGGCCCCGTTCCTGGTCCAGCTTTCCAACGCCCAGGCAGACGAGAAGTTCCCGTTTATCGTTGAGTAGTCGACGTAAACCATGAAAATTGCTGGTCTTGCAGAAATCAGCGGGGCCGGCCGATTGACGAAAGCCGAGGCGGCATTTAAGATAAGTCGCTTCGATTGTGGTGGGTATAGCTCAGTTGGTTAGAGCACTGGATTGTGGTTCCAGGGGTCGTGGGTTCGAATCCCTCTATCCACCCTTAATTACGGCCGGAATACCTCCGGCCTTGATTTTTGGGTGTACTGTACAGATAGGTATAGCTAAATCCGGTCATTCGTCAGCTTACGGAGAGTGGCAGATGCACAACCTACGTGACGCTATCACATTCACTCAGGCCTCGAAAATCTTGGGGGTAACCCGATATAGAGTATGGCAGCTCGTCAATGAAGGGAAGTTGAACGGACATAAAGTCAACAGTCACTTGACGCTATACGAGCGTTCAGACGTGATTGCTCTGGCCTACGAAATTCAGAACGGAACCCGCAGAACTCACCCAGTCAGATCAGCGAAGCCAGACATTAATTCTACCGAAAAAGCAATCAAGATAGACGACGGTATCAGCACAGCAGAAGCAGCAGAAATAATGAGTCTATCATCCGCTGAGTACGTGTGTCGCCTAGCACGCGAAGGCAAAATAAAGGGCCAGAAGATGCACGGTCGGGGCTGGGTCATCAGTCGAAAAAGTGCCGAGGAATTCCGGGACAGGAATAGTACTTAGTCGCGAGTTGTCCCTTATGTGGGCCTAGGCCGCATTTTAACGCTAAGGCAAATCTTCCCGTATCTTACAGACACGTTTACTAGTGTCAGCTTCGAGAACACCCATGAACCATCCGAGTGATCAACTTCGACCAGGTCGTTATCGCCACTACAAGGGCCCTATGTACGTCGTGCTGGGCGTTGCACGGCATAGCGAGACCGAAGAGCCGGTGGTGGTCTACCGCAAGGATTACGGCGATAAGAGCCTGTGGGTGCGTCCCCTGGCGATGTTCGTCGAGTCGGTCACGGTCGATGGGCAGGAAATGCCTCGGTTTGAATACCTGGGACCCGAGGCCTTTTAGGCACCTCCGCTTCAGGCATATCCTTTCCCCAGCGACTGGCGCATGAAAAAAGCCTGAGATCGTGTGATCCCAGGCTTTTGAGGTTTATCGAGTCAGGCGAAGGCCGAAGTTAGCTTCCGCAGGTGCTGCAACCGCCGCAGCTGCTGCATGGCGAACCACAAGCAGGAACCTGGATGGTCTTAGGAACCATCTTGCAGACGGCAACTTCAACTTCTTCGGTCACGGTGTGTGGAACCATGACGGTGTAGGTGCAAACCTTGTCTTCGTACACGTTCTTGTAGGTCGTCACTGGGACTTCCTTGGTACGAGTTTCCGTGTTGCAGACCATGTACTTAACTTCCTTGGTCTTGGTTTCAGGAACCATCGTGCACACCTTGTAGGTGTACTCTTGTTCCTGTGGAACGCACTCGGTGTACTGCACTTCCTTCTGCTTGGTTTCGGTCACGTAGTTGCAAACCTGGTAGGTGTACTCACGCGTTTCCGGAACACATTCGGTGTACGAGACTTCTTTCTGCTTGGTCTCGGTCACGTAGTTGCAGACCTGGTAGGTGTATTCACGAGTTTCGGGAACACAAACCTTGTGCTTGACTTCCTTGGTCAGCGTTTCAGGAACCATCTTGCACACTTGGTAGGTGTACTCTTTGGTTTCTGGACGGCAGACCATGTGCTTGACTTCCTTCTGCTTGGTCTCGGTGACCATGTTGCAGACCTTGTAAGTCTGGGTACGTTCTTCCGGCTTCATGACGCACACGGTGTAGGTGTACGGCACTTCTTCGGTAACCGGCTTCATGACCGTGCATTCGTAGGCTTCTTCGACAACGTTAGGAACCCAAACCTTGCAGGTCGTTGGGCAACCACAGCAGTCGGTGCTGCACTTGGTCTGCCAGCAGCCACGATCAACGCAGCGCGTCTTGGTAATGGTTTCAGGAACCATCTTGCAAACGGTCTTGGTACCGGAGCGTTCTTCCTGGTGAGGAACCATCACGGTGCAGGTCTTGGTCTTGGTTTCCCAGACTGGCTTGCTAACCGTGTAGTCGACGACCTTGGTTTCCCAATCTTGAACCATGACGGTCTTGGTACCGGTCTTGGTTTCGTAGACTGGCTTGCAGACGGTGTATTCAACCAGCTTGGTTTCCCAAGTCGGAACCATCACGGTCTTCGTGCCAGTCTTGGTTTCGTAGACAGGCTTCTTGACACAGTAGTCAACCATCTTCGTCTTGGTTACAGGAACCATAACGGTCTTGGTACCAGTCTTGGTTTCGTAGACTGGCTTCTTGACACAGTAATCGACCATCTTCGTCTTGGTTACGGGAACCATGACGGTCTTGGTAGCCGTCTTGGTTTCGTAAACAGGCTTGCACACGGTGTATTCAACGACCTTGGTTTCCCAAGACGGAACGCTCACGGTGTACTCTTTGGTGACGTAGCTCGTTTCAGGAACGCGCTTGCACACCTTGTAAGTCTTTTCTCGCGTTTCAGGCTTACAAACGGTCTTGGTGACGGTGCGAGTTTCCATCACAGTGGTCGGAACCATCACGGTCTTTTCGACCATTTCGACAGGTGCAGCTTCGCCGCACGAAGAACAGGATGCTGTACCACAACCGGTGTCACAGCTGGTTACACATGGCGAAGCACAGCTTGTTCGGCAGTGCCGCCGGCCCGCTTCCGCGATTTGCGGAATGCTTAAGAAGGCCATCGCTAGAACTAAAACAACACGGAGCATTTTCAATCTTTCCCCCAGAAACTTTCTGAAAACAAGTAGGCCTAAAGGGTGTCTCACCCGACACCTCTTCAACAGTAGGTTATTCATCAGCTTTAACTGGCAAAGTTCGATTTTAACGGCTGCGATGACCAGGATAAATTAGGTTCTTGTGTATTTTGGGCAAAATATATAATCGCTATACACATCCAACCTGAGGGAGGGGCAGATTCGCAAGTTGCGGGGTGTTATTAACAATGCATACGAATTGTCCCTCGCTCGTCTGCCCGATTGAGGATCTTCAACGGTGCGTGCCAAACGAACATGCTGCCTCATCATTTCCGCGCTCGGTCTTCTGGCCGCGGCCGGTGGCATTACTGCATCCGTCGTGCCAACATTGCTTCCAAGTCCAGCAATGACAACGATTTTTGCAATCTTGGCCATCGCCATTAGCGTGACCGCCCTGGTGGCATTAAGACACAGCGAAGACGACGCAAACCCGAATGTAAGTCATCTCACACAAGAGAATCTGCAGCTCAAGCTCGAGCTGGAAACGCTCCGCGACCTGCATGCTCAGCTATTGGAAGATAAAGCGTTTCTGCAGTTTATGCGGGCGGATCAGGATCACGAGCGACAACTCCTGGCCCTCGATCTACATGATTTGAGTTTGCCGAATCTGACGTCTGCGTTATTTCAGATGGAAGCTCTTCATCAACGACTCGACGGCATGGACGACTCGCTCGAAGCCACAATCGACCTGCTTCGCGAAAGCTTGTATCAAACGCGACGCGTCATGAACTGCATGTCGCCCACGCTCGTTCAAGACGAAGGAGTTGTCGCCAGCTTGCAGCGTTTGGCCGAACACTTGGAAGCAACGGTTGAAAGCGTACGGTTTCATCACGATGTCGAATTCGATCGCCTCGCTCCCCTGTGCGAATGCGCCCTGATTCAACTCGTTCGCGAAGCGTTCGATCAGATCCGCCGCAATCGATTCGCCCAGAACGTGGAAGTGGAACTGATCCAAGAGGACGACCGGCTTCAGCTGAGCATTTCCGATGACGGTCACGGCGACTTGGCCGACAGTCCGCGGATTCAGGATTGCCTGGAGATTCTGTCAGGCCACCAGGCAGCCACCCACCCGCAAGCGCCTGGACAGATCATGCGGGTAGAGTTTTCCGTCACCGATTTGATTCAATCGGACACGATCAAGGAAAAATCGCGAGCATTCAGTTGATCTGCATCTTAAAGATCGGCTAAGCAGTTATACTGGTAGTCAATTGCCTGCCCCGGTTTTGCTCCTTCGATTCCCCTGCTCTCTTGTTATCATGCGCGTCGCCCTTTTCGTTCCTTGCTATATCGATCAACTCTACCCGCGCGTTGCCATGGCCACATTAGAGCTGCTGGAGCAACTGGGAGTCGACGTTGATTTTCCGGAAGCCCAAACATGCTGTGGGCAGCCCATGCTCAATAGCGGCTGCGACACCGATGCCTTGCCGTTGGCCCAGCGGTTTGTCGAAATCTTCTCTGGCTACGACGCCATCGTTTGTCCCAGTGGTAGCTGCGTGTCGATGGTGAAGAACCACTACGACCACCTGCTGCACAACGACGAGAAGTACGACACCATTCGCACGCAGGTCTACGAACTGTGCGAGTTCCTGGTCGACGTGCTGAAGGTTGAATCGCTGCCGGTCAAGTTTCCTTACAAGGTGGGCCTGCATTCAAGCTGCCACGGCTTGCGTGAACTTCGCCTGGCCAGCGATAGCGAACTGAACGCACCTGAGTTCAATAAGCCGCGTCAACTGCTCGCGCTGTTGGATGGTGTCGAGTTTGCCGAACTGAAACGAAAAGACGAGTGCTGTGGCTTTGGTGGCACGTTTGCGGTTTCTGAAGAAGCGGTCAGCTGCACGATGGGCCGCGACCGGATCGCCGACCATCTTCAGGCCGGCACCCAGGTTCTCACCGCTGGCGACATGTCCTGCTTGATGCACCTGGCAGGTCTGATCAAACGCGAGAAGCAGCCCATCCGCGTCATGCATATAGCCGAGATCCTCGCCGGATACGAGGTACCCCAATGAGCGCCATAAAAAGCTACGATCACCCAACCAACGCCAACCAGTTCAACAAAGACCAGGAACGTACCCATTGGCATGATTCGTCGCTGTGGTTCATCCGCGAAAAGCGCGACCGCATGTCAAAGAGCTTGCCCGAATGGGAAACGCTTCGCTCGTGTGCTTCTCAAATCAAAGCCCACACCGTCAGCAAGCTGGCCGACTACCTGGAAGAGTTTGAGAAGAACGCGACAGCCCGCGGGGTGACCGTCCACTGGGCGAAAGACGCCGAAGAACACAATCGCATCGTGCTCGAGATTCTACAAAAGCACGAAGCCAAGCGGATCGTTAAGTCGAAGTCGATGCTGACCGAAGAGTGCCACTTGAATCCGTGGCTCGAGAAGCATGGCATCGAAGTGGTCGATACCGACCTGGGAGAGCGCATCGTTCAACTGCGGGAAGAACCACCTTCGCACATCGTGATGCCGGCCATTCACCTGAAGAAGGAAGATGTCAGCAACACGTTCCACGAACACCTGCATACCGAACAAGGCAATCACGATCCGAACTACCTGACCGAGTCGGCACGCCAGCACTTGCGGCAGAAGTTTTGCCAGGCCGACGTCGGCATCACGGGGGTCAACTTTGCCATCGCGGAAACCGGCGGCTTTGTGGTCTGCACCAATGAGGGCAACGCCGACCTGGGTGTTTCGCTGCCGAAGGTTCACATTGCCTGCATGGGCATCGAGAAGCTGATTCCCAAAGTGGACCACCTCAGTATCTTCCTGCGACTGCTGGCCCGCAGCGCGACCGGACAGCCGATCACGACGTACTCTTCGCACTTCCATGGTCCCGTGGAAGGAGGCGAACTGCATATCGTGCTGGTCGACAACGGCCGCAGCAAAATCATGAACAGCGACGACTACCGAAATTCGCTCAAGTGCATTCGGTGTGGTGCGTGTATGAATACGTGCCCCGTCTATCGTCGCAGTGGCGGCCACAGCTACGCGGCAACCGTCCCCGGACCGATTGGTTCGATCCTCAATCCGCTACGCGATGCGAAACATCACAAGACGCTGCCGTTTGCCTGTACGCTGTGCGGCAGCTGCAGCGATGTCTGCCCGGTGAAGATCAACCTGCACGAACAGCTGCTCACGCTTCGCACCGAAGTGAAGAATCAAAAGCAGTTGCCGATGTCGAAGACGATGCCGATGCGGATCGCGTCGTACGTCTTCCAGCGGCCCAAGCTGTATGCATGGCTGGGGGGCGTCGGTAAGTTCTTCCTGCGAACGATGCCGCGGTTCCTGATCTACAACTCGCTGAATCCCTGGGGACGTAATCGCGAGATGCCGGAGGCTCCGCCGGAAAGTTTCCGCAAGCAGTACGCCCAACGAGCGAAGAAGAAAAGCGACAACTGATGAGCAGCAAAGATCACATCCTGAAGTCGGTCCGCAACCAGCTGGTCCCGTCGGCCGACCTGCCAAGCCTGGATCAAGAATGGATCCAATATGACGATGCCGTTGCCCACTTCGGCGAGGTTCTACAAGCGGTCGGCGGAACGGCGATTGCCGTCGAAGGTATCGATGGCCTGACGGAAGAACTCGCCAAGGTTCCTGCTTATACGGAAGCGAAGAAGACCGTCAGCTGCATCGAGGGGCTTGTGGGAACCGTTGACCTGGCGCGCGTCGAAGATCCGCACGACCTAGAAGATGTCGACTATGCGGTTCTGCCCGGCGAATTTGCCGTGGCGGAGAATGCTGCGGTCTGGGTCACCGATGCCAATATTCGGCACCGAGTGATAGCATTCATTCCGCAACATGTTTCCCTGGTGATCCACTGCCCAGACGGTAAAGTCGAAGATGCCGTCGTGAATAATATGGCCGAAGCCTATCAGCGACTAACGTGGGGTCGCAACGAGTTCGGTTGCTTCATCTCGGGACCCTCCAAGACGGCTGACATCGAGCAGTCGCTCGTTATCGGAGCCCATGGAGCGCGTTCGCTTCACGTCTTTTTTGTCGTCTGAGCGAGTCACCTCGCTGGCATCTTCGTCGCGGCGATTTCGTTCGCCGCGAGGCGGAATGGCTTCGTGGTCTAGGTCGTGATCATCATTGGCCATGGCCACGTCGGCAGCCGTTTCGCGCTGACGCCCTTCCCAACGCTGGCGACGACGATTCCATTCTTCCATCTGCTCAGGCGTCGGCTGAGGACGGTCGCCCCAGCGTCGTCCACGATAATCTTCCTCGCCACGGCGACGACGCGGTGGACCATTGTGCCAATCCCAATCGGGGGTCAGGTCGCGCGTCTCGCTGTCGACCATGGCGATCTCTTCCGCTGTGACCTGGTAATGGACGATCTCGGCCTGACGGCGGTTTTCGGGAACGCTGCGGATGACCTCGAGCATCGCGTAGCCATCTTGCGGGCTCAGGTGGGTGCTGCGGATGGCTCCCACGTCGGTCGTGACCTGGCGATCGACAATGCGGCTCCATTTATCGACCAGGATCAGTTCCTGGCGGTTGGTCTTGGCGTCTTTGGCCGGTTCAAGGTCGGTGATCACGAATACCTGACAATCGTCGCCATACTCGGAAACGAATTGTGCCTTGAGCCGAACGTTGTACTTAACCGGTCCCCACAGCGACTCGCGGGGCATGCTGTAGGCCAAGTACTCTTTCTGAAAATAGGCAACGTAGCTTGGCCCATGCATGTAAGCCAACGCACTAAAAAGAACTAACCCAGGCAAAACCACTTGTGTAATTTTGGTCCAGGTAGATTCCTTAAGATTCATGCTCGTATTTCCTCTGTCTGAACTGTTCCGGGAGGGAGCGGCAAAGGTGGGTAGGGTGTGGCCGCTCTTTTAGAATTAACCGCACGGAAGCGCGGTAGTTTCGCTCTTCTCGAAACGATTCTCGCGGAATTCGAAATCTGGTCAAGTAATTCGTAGGCTTACGAATTAAAAATCAGACTAAACGGGAATCCCCAGATCGCCAGCACGCTTGCGAATCGCGGCCTCGAAGTAATAGTAGCGGCGCCCTTTATCGTACTTACGAGACCACTGAAAGGTCGAGTAAACCATCTTCAGCTCGAGTCGGTCCTGCTCAACAAGCTCGACAACCAGGGCAATAAACTCGAATTGCTCGGGAGTACGGGCATAAAGTCCGCGTTCGAGCGTTGTCTTCAGGTTAGGCACGTCGGCCGCGTCGAGCCGCTGCGGAACGAGCCAACCCTGCCCCAGCGCAAAAGCACTACCGAGAGCAAAACTGCCAGCAATCCATTTCAGCATTTGACGTCGCATCATCGACCTCCTTAGGCACCCGAGAAAATTCGGGGATGATACGTACCAAAATCTGATTTACCCTGACAAGAGCAACAGCCGATAGATTTCCGCTAGCACGCTGTCCAGAAGCAACAAGGCAACTTTGCGCACCGTTATTTGGAGCAAAAGTGGCAAAGCTTGACTTTATATTTTGAAAGCGTCATACTGCCCTGAAAGGCTTGTTATTGAGGGGTTGATCCTAACAGGCCTCCGGTTTGAGGACCGCGCTATCCCCGCAAGCGCTGGCTACCCAACTCGAGAGAACCTCTTCTCTCGCATGTCATCTCCCACTTGGTGACAGTCTTGGGTTGTCCTACCTCCGCTCGTTTACCGTCGTGATACGCGATGGTATTCGTCCCAATTTGACCAAGGAGCATTCCCATGCTGGTCATTCCTGGAAGTAAAGCGAAGGACGTCTGCGATTCCCACTTGGGACCAACTCGTCGCGATCTGCTGCGCGTCGGTGGTTCTGCCATGCTGGGGCTTTCGCTTGGGCAAATGCTGAATCTGCAGTCAGGCCAGGCCGTCGCGGCCGAGTCCAGTGCCCATGGAACCAACTTCGGCAAAGCCAAGAGCATCATTCTGGTCTACCTACAAGGCGGCCCAAGCCACCTCGACCTGTGGGACCCGAAGGACGACGTGCCGGACAACGTGAAAAGCGTGTTCAAGCGAATCGGCAGCAAAGTGCCTGGCATGGACCTGACCGAGAACATGCCCAAGCTTGCCCAAGAGACGGACAAGCTCACCCTCATCCGCTCGATGAGCTACACCCCGGTCGGCCTGTTCAATCACACAGCCGCCATCTACCAGATGCATACCGGCTACACGGCCGACAAAGTCAGCCCAAGTGGACAGTTAGAACCGCCCACTCCGAAAGACTTCCCGAACTTCGGCTGCAACATCATCAAATTCAAGCCGCCGGAAGTCCCCATGCTTCCATTCGTGATGATGCCGCGTCCGCTGCAGGAAAGTAACGTCGTCAACAAGTCCGGCACCGCCGGCTTCCTGGGACGTGCTTACGATCCGTATTATCTCTTCCCATCCGGAGATGATATGGACATGAACAAGATGGACCGCATCAATGTCGACGACTTGAAGCTGCGTCCCGAAATCACCAGCACACGCCTGGGACGTCGGGCCCGTCTGCGTGACATGATCAACGCTGGCATGCCAGCACTCGACAAAGCAGTCGAGTCGTATGATCTGGACAAGTATTACGAAACAGCCCTCAACCTGATCTCCAGTGGTCGGGCACGCGACGCGTTTGATCTTTCCAAGGAAAGTGACAAGACCCGCGATCGTTATGGCCGCAACACCTTCGGTCAAAGCCTCCTGCTGGCACGACGCTTGGTCGAAGCAGGTACCCGCGTGGTGGAAGTGATCTGGCCGAAAGTTGCCAACAGCAACAACCACAGCTGGGATCATCACGTCGACCTGAGCAATCGCATGAAGAACCAGTCGGCACCGATGCTCGACTCGGGTCTCTCTTCGTTGATTGCCGACCTGGACGACCGCGGCATGCTCGACGAGACCCTCGTGGTTGCTGTCGGCGAGTTTGGTCGAAGTCCACAACGCGGCGTGAGTACATCCGGCAATAACAACAGTGCCGACGGTCGAGACCACTGGCCTTACTGCTATACCGCTTGCCTGGCAGGTGCTGGTATCGGCCGGGGCAAGGTGTACGGCGAGTCGGACGATACCGCTTCGGCTCCGAAGAATGATCCCGTCCACCCGACGGAATTGTTAGCCACCATGTACCATGCGATCGGCATCGATCCGCAAACGATCGTTTACAACCATTTAAATCAGCCCCGCGAGCTAGTGAAGGCCGAAGCCGTTACGGCACTCTTCGGTTAGAACGAACTCCACCCCACTCTTTTCTTTGTTCCTCCCTTCAGCTTTTCATGAAACGGCCTCGGTGATACCCATCCCACCGAGGCCGTTTTTTTGTAACCCCATAAAGAAAAACGCGTCCCGCCGCATAGCAGCAAGACGCGTTTTCGGGGGGGAATACGCTGACGATCCGTCGGCTTAGTTCAACTCTGGATCTGCTCGATCGACGTCGAAGCGATCGAGGTCCATCACCTTGCTCCAAGCATTGACGAAGTCATTGACAAACCGTGCTTCCGCACCGTCGGTCGCGTAGACTTCAGCGATCGCTCGCAGCTGCGAGTTGGATCCGAAGATCAGGTCGACGCGGGTGGCCGTCCATTTGACCTCGCCCGACTTGTAATCGCGACCTTCATAGCTGTTGTCGCCAGTCTTGTGCCAGGCAGTGTCCATATCCAACAGGTTAACGAAGAAGTCGTTGCTCAACGTGCCAGGCTTGTCGGTCAGCACGCCAACCTTCGACTCGCCGGTGTTGGCATCCAACGCTCGCAAACCACCGACCAAGGCGGTCATTTCCGGGGCGGACAACGTCAACAGGTTGGCCTTGTCGATCAACTTCTCTTCAGGCTTGCGACGATCGTAGTCGTTCTTGCCGATGTAGTTTCGGAAACCGTCCGAGGTTGGTTCCAGGTAGGCAACCGATTCGACTTCGGTCATTTCCTGCGTCGCATCGGTACGACCTGGCGTGAATGGCACGGTCACGTCGTGGCCAGCTTCCTTAGCGGCAGCTTCCACGGCGGCACAACCACCCAGCACGATCAAGTCGGCCAACGAGACCTGCTTGTCACCAGCCTGCGAACCGTTGAAACCCTTTTGGATCTGCTCAAGCGTGGCAATCACCTTGGCAGTTTGCTCAGGGTTATTCACGGCCCAATCCTTCTGCGGAGCCAAGCGAATGCGAGCACCATTGGCACCGCCACGCATGTCCGAGCCGCGGAACGTGCTGGCCGAAGCCCAAGCCGTTTCCACCAATTCAGGAATGGTCAGTTCGGTATCGAGGATCGCCGTCTTCAATGCCGCCACGTCGGCGTCATTGATCGTCGTGTAATCGGCTGCCGGGACTGGGTCCTGCCACAGCTGTGGTTCGGGGACACTGGCACCCAAAAGACGAGCATGAGGTCCCATGTCGCGGTGGGTCAACTTGTACCAAGCCTTGGCGAACGCCTTTTCAAACTCTTCCGGATTCTCGTGGAAACGCTTCGAGATCTTGGCGTATTCCGGATCCATCTTCAGAGCCAGGTCGGTGGTGAACATCATCGGGGCGTGCGATTTGCCTTCGACGTGAGCATCTGGAACCGTACCTTCACCGGCACCGTTCTTCGGCTTCCACTGATGGGCACCGGCAGGGCTCTTGGTCAATTCCCATTCGTAGTTGAACATGTTGTCGAAGTAGTCGTGCGACCACTGAGCTGGCGTGGTCGTCCAAGCACCTTCCAAACCACTGGTGATGGTGTCTTCGGCGTTACCCTTGCCAAACTTGTTCTTCCAACCGAAACCTTGCTCTTCAATGCTGGCCGCTTCCGGCTCAGGACCGACATACTCTTTCGGCGAAGCGGCACCGTGGGCTTTCCCGAAGGTGTGACCACCGGCAATCAAAGCCACCGTTTCTTCGTCGTTCATCGCCATGCGACCGAAAGCCAGGCGAATCGCCTTAGCGGCTTCCAGTGGGTTTGGTTCTCCCTTGGGGCCTTCTGGGTTGACGTAGATCAAACCCATTTGCGTTGCGGCCAACGGGTTGTCGAGTTCGTCGTCACCGTGGTAGCGTTCACCACCGAGCCATTCATTTTCGGGACCCCAATAAACGTCCATCTGTGGTTCCCAGACGTCTTCACGACCACCAGCGAAACCGAACGTTTCAAAACCCATGTCTTCCAAGGCGCAGTTACCGGCCAGGATCATCAAGTCGGCCCACGAAATCTTGTTGCCGTACTTCTGCTTGATTGGCCAGAGCAAGCGGCGAGCCTTGTCGAGGCTGGCATTGTCGGGCCAGCTGTTGAGCGGAGCGAAACGCTGCGTCCCGTCCGAAGCACCGCCACGACCATCGGTCACACGGTAGGTACCGGCACTGTGCCAGGCCATACGAATAAACAGAGGACCGTAGTGACCATAGTCAGCCGGCCACCAGTCTTGGGAAGTGGTCATCAACTTCTTGATGTCCCCCTTCACCTCGTCGAGGTCGAGCTTCTGGAACTCTTCGGCGTAGTTGAAGTCAGGACCGAGTGGATTGCTGCGGGCCGAGTTCTGGTGCAGGATCGTCAAATCGATCTGATTGGGCCACCAGTCCTTCACGGACATTACCGGGCCGGAATCCATGTAACCTTCGGGAATCTTTTCAGCATCGCCGGTCTTGGCATGGGCCGCCGTGAACAGAGCGTTCATGGCTCCCGTGATGGGGCACTTGCTCGCCGTTTCCCCCGCCGGGACGGCCGGATGATTGGACGGAACGGTTGGCTGCTGAGCAGCGGCGGTAGCCGTGAGGCACATCACCGCACAACTCGCTAAATAAGCTGTGATGGGATTGGTTCGTGTCATGATCTCTCCGGTTGAGTTGAAATATGTGAAATGGCCCGCTGTGGGGCATTGGCCAATCGACTTCGCTAAATTGTGCCGCGCCGGGAGCAATTCATCCAATGAATTCTCTCTATGGCTACTATGCACAAAACGCATAGATACTTCGTGAGACCCTACCCGGAAATCTAGAGCCCTCGTCACTGGGTAACAACAATTTTCCGGATTGAAACGATCAGAATACGCCAAATTATCTGAGAAACTCAGTGGAACGGGATTTGCCCGTATCGGCCGTTACGGGGCGCAAATCCCCTAAACACGGAAAACTTACCCCTCTCGCTCGACTCGCGCCGAGACATGCCCGATAGATGACTGTGGCACGAACTGCGCGAATTGTTATCTTGAATCGCTAGGGCCCGGATCGAAACCGATTTACAACGTGGCTCGAAACACGCGTGGCGAAACGTCGGCGTGCGATCGGTAACTCGCCGCGTGATTTTCTCAACCAACTCAACGCTTACCGAGCGGAACTCGCATGCTCCAAAATAACTCCGGAAAGCCCCTGGATACCCACCAGAAGGCACTCAGCATCAACCTGGACAACCGCCGTTACGGCACGTTTGCCGAGATTGGTGCCGGCCAGGAAGTCGTTCGTTGGTTCTTTCGCGTCGGGGGTGCTGCCGGAACGATCGCCAAAAGTATGTCCGCTTACGACATGCAGGTCAGCGATGCGATCTACGGACGCGCCAAACGCTACGTCTGCCGCGAACGCTTGCAGGCGATGCTCGACCAAGAGCATGCATTGAACCTGGAACGCTTGACCGACATGCGAGGCGAGACGAGCACCTTCTTTGCCTTCGCCGATACGGTGAAGGCCCGCGGCTACAAAGGGGGCTCGGAATGTCACGGCTGGATGGGCATCAAGTTCCAAGCTCACCCGCGCGATGACGACAGCCAGATCATCATCCACGTCCGCATGCTGGACAACGAGATGGCCTTGCAGCAGGAAGCCCTGGGGATCGTCGGCGTGAACCTGGTCTACGCCGCGTTCAACTACCATCACGAACCGGAACTGCTGGTTGACTCGCTGCTGGATGGCCTTTCGACTTCGCGAATCGAAATCGACATGATCGAGTTCTCCGGCATCGCCTTCCGCCGGGTCGATAACCGCCTGATGAGTTTGAAGCTGGTTGAACTCGGCTTGAGCGGTGCCGCCATGTTCGCGGCCAACGGCGAAGTGCTGCAACCGTCAGAATTCCTTTACAAGAAACCAATTCTGGTCGAGCGCGGCAGCTTCCGTCCCGTTTGCAACGTTAACGTGGACATGCTCAGCTGTGCCCACGAAAAGTTCTCGCAGCTTCCCGACATCAAAGGGAAAGAGGTGGCCCAGATCATGGAGATCACCATGCGGAACTTGAAAGCCGAAGGGGAGATCGACCGCCGCGACTTCCTCGCCCGGGCCGACGTGATGGCCGCGTGCGGCATGAACGTGCTGATTTCGGACTACTTCGAATACTATCGCCTGGGTGCGTACCTGGCCCGCTGCACGAACGAGCACATCGGCGTGGTAATGGGAGCGGCCAGCCTCCGCGAACTGTTCGACGAGAAGTATTACACCTCGCTCGATGGCGGCATTCTCGAATCGTTCGGACGCCTGTTCAAGAACGATCTCAAGATCTACTGCTACCCACTTCGCGATCGCGATAGCGATGAACTATTGACCACCGAATCGCTGAACATCAAACCGGAACTCCAAAAGCTGTACCGCTACCTGCTGGAGCGAGACGGAATCAGCGATCTGGACAACTACAATCCAGAGTGCCTGGGCATCTTCTCGCGAGACGTGCTCCGCAAGATCAGCGAGTGCGATTCCTCGTGGGAAGCGATGGTTCCTCCACCGGTCGCCAAGGTGATCAAGGAACGTAAGTTCTTCGATTACCAGTGCCCCGACGACGACTCGTGTGCGGTCTCGTAAGCAGCAACCGCAGCATACCGTTCAACGAAAGCTCCTTGCCCAGGCGAGGAGCTTTTTTTGTTCTCGTGTGCTCTATTCGGCTCGGCCGATAAAATCATTTGCACGGTATCACCCCGAAGGATAACCTCGTAGCAGGAGCTACTCATCTACAGGGGGATCTCATGGCGATCGACAAAAAAGCGAGCTCGAAAAAGCTGCTCGAATTGTGGGGCGACAATGCCGTGCACCAGGCGTCGGACTACCTTGCTGACAACTACGTCAATCACCAAATGCCGGACGCCGCTGGAGGAACTTCTTCCAAGTCGCTGAGTGAGTGGAAAGCCCTTGTTACAGATTTCCACGAAGGTTTCTCGGACGTGAAGATGGAAGTGCTACTTCAGGTAGCCGAAGGGGACTACGTTTGCTCGCGCTGGCGGATGACGGCCACCAATACCGGCGCGTTCCGCGATGCTGACGCGACCGGAAAGACGACCACCTGGACCGGCGTCCACACCGATCGCTACGAAGGTGATAAACTCGTCGAAAGCTGGGTCGATTGGGACAAGTCGAGCTGGCTCGAAGGACTCGGCATGTAACTGGTCGGCAAGCCTACTTCGCGGCGGCTTCCCAGATGGCCACGTTGCGGAACAGGGCCCCTTCTCCGCGGGCCACGAAACCGATGCGGCCTTTGTGATCGAGGAAACGCTCGTGAGCGGCTTCGATTTCCTGGCCATCGAGCGTGGCTCGCATCCGATCGCCGACCACTTCGATGCTGATCTTATGCCACTGGTCGGGTTCGACATCGTGCTTAATGCGTTTCAGTTCTTCGCGACGGGTTTCCTTCGAGATACCGGTCATCTTTTGAATCCAGAACGCATTCGGCTTGATCATCACGCGGCCCTGATGCAGGTTCGGCTGATTCGTATCGCGAAAGACAAACGCTACCTGAGGGGACTCATTCATCTTGAACTCGGCCGTCAGCACAAAGTCGCGCATGTCGGTCACGTACTCGCATACGGCTTCGTGACCGTTGGGTCGCTTCTCGCTGGGTGCTTCCTGAATGGCGTAAGCGGCTCCGTCGACCGTCTTCCAGTCCCCGAGACCGTCGCGCCACTGGCCTGCTTCCGGCTTGCCCTTCTTGATCATCACGTCAGGCTTGTCGAACTTTTCGAAAGCGACCAACTTGCCAGGCTTACAAAGCTTGGTTTCAGGTGCAGCCGGTGCTTCACCAAAAGCAGGAGCCACACAGCAGACAACGGCAGCGAATACGAGAGAACGGACCATGGGCGGGCATCTCATGAAAAAGAAGATAGAGGGGATGGAAGGGGCTGTGATCGTTCGGCCGAGCGTTACTCTTCGCTCGCGCCTTCTTCGGCGGCCGGGGCATCCTTCTCGGATTCCTCAGCCGGTTTTTCTTCGGTCGATTCCGCTGGCTCATCGGAGGCTTTCTCCTCTTCAGGAGCTACTGGCTCTTCGGCCGCTTCGACCTTCAAGTCCGCTGCAAAGCGATAGAGCGCTGGCAGGAACTTTTCCTTGTCGACGCTGTAGGTGAGTAGCTCGATCGAGTACCGTTTGCCTGAGCGAACCGTTTCCAGGAAAACGCCGTTGGCCGCCAGACTGCGGAACTTCATAGCCTTCTCGTAGCGGACATACCAACTGTCGCCAATGTTGACCACGGTCAGGGCCGAGTCTTTGTCGCTGCCCACTTCTTCGGTGATCTTGGCAACCAACTGCTTGGCGGAGTCGGCCGAAGACGTTTGCGGTAGATCGCCAGCGTCGGCCTCACGCAGCACAAGCCGCGGAATGCCTGCCTTGTCTTCATAGTAAGCGGCAAAGAGATAGTCGTTGGATCGCGGCAGGAACTTCCAACCCTCGGGCATGTTCGACTGAACACGACCACCATCCAGCGGAGGCGTCGCCTCACCAACTGGGGCGAGTGAAACCTTGGGGGCCTTCACCGGTGCCGGGGCCGGCGGAGCGGCACCGCCACCTCCGGAAGGAGCAGGTGCCGGAGCTTCACTCGTACATCCTAGCGCCGTCACCAAAAGCACAGCGCAGGTAACTAGACTCATTCGCAGCATCATCGTGGGGACTCCCGCACTCAAACAGGTGAGTTGTTGGTACTAGGACGAGGCAACTACGAAACGGCACGCTGGGTAGGGCGTGATGGGGGGTGCCGTTACTCGATCGTTTCTTCGATCGTTTCTTTAACCTTCTGAACGAAGTGTGGCGGCTTGCCAGACTTGCTCAGGTCGGCGGCTTTGGCTTCGGCTTCTTCCTTCTGGTCGAAGTCGTAAAGAGCGACCCGCTTCATCGACTGATTGAAAACCCCCCAGAACATCTTCATGCGGACTTCGGTGGTTTTCTTACTGCGGGATTTGCGCTTCGCCTTTTTCTTCTTGGGTGCTCCTTCGTCCTTAGCTTCGGCGGCTTCAGCAGCCTCCGCTTGAGCGCGCAACTCTTTACGATTAGCGACTTTTCGAGCCATAGTGCAATCTTGCCGTTGTGGGAAGTTGACCAATTACCTGCGAAGGCGAGAATCTATTAAAAGACGAGTTCACCTAGTGGACCTACCCTCGCAATGGGTTGAATTTAGCTAATATAACGGATTCCACTGCCATTCACCATGGGCAGACCGTTTTCCCTCAAAATAGCCATAGGGTCTCACAGGCAGACCTTACCTATGATCGATCTCGTAGAACAAATCGTCCGTCATCAACTGGAAGACACCGTCAAAGAGCTGGGGCAACCTAAGTTTCGGGCGAAGCAACTGCGCGAGTGGATCGTGCAGAAGCGGGTCGACTCGTTCGACGAAATGACCAACTTGCCCAAGCCATTTCGCGAGAAGCTAGCCGAGTCTTGCCGGATCTGGACGACCACCATCGCCAAGCACACCACCGCGGACGATGGCACCGAGAAGCTGCTGGTCCAGCTACACGATGGCGGACGCATCGAATGCGTTTTGCTGCGGGACGGCGACCGCCGGACCATCTGCATCAGCTCTCAGGTCGGCTGTGCGATGGGCTGCGTCTTCTGTGCTTCCGGATTGGATGGCGTCGACCGCAACCTGACTTCCGGTGAGATCGCCGAACAGATGCTGCGGCTGCAGATGCTGCTGCCGGAAGACGAACGTTTGAGCCACATCGTTGTGATGGGCATGGGCGAACCCCTGGCCAACATCGATCGCCTCTTACCGGCGCTCGATCTTGCCTCGGCAGAAGACGGCCTGGGCATCAGTGCTCGGCGAATTACGATCAGCACCGTTGGCTTGCCTCCGGCAATCGACAAGCTTTCTAAGCTCGACACGCGGTATCACTTGGCCGTTTCGCTGCACGCCCCTAATGACGAGCTGCGAACCCAGATCGTACCAGTGAACAAGACGATCGGCATCCAAAAGATTCTGGACGCGGCCGATCACTATTTCGAGGTGAGTGGGCGACGGCTCACCTTCGAATACGTGCTTCTTTCCGAGCTGAACGACCGTCCCGAGCACGCGCAGCAGTTGGCCAAGTTGCTTAAAGGCCGCCCTGCCCTGTTGAACGTGATCCCTTATAACCCGGTCCCTGGCCTCCCCTATGAAACGCCAACGGTCCAGGCCCAGCAGCGTTTTCGCCAGATCCTGGAAAGCCACGGTATCACGGTGAAGTTCCGCCACCGAAAAGGGGACAAGATCAACGCGGCCTGTGGACAGCTGCGACGGCTCTCGAAAGAGAACCTGGTGCCGCTGGAAGGAACGCCTTCCTAACGCTCGGAGTCGAATTGATTCACGAGCTCGGCAATCTCTGAGACAAACGCTTTGTCGACATCCGACGGGTAGTAAAGTCGAACGATCACATGGGCGTTTACGTCCTTGCGATTGGGAGCCATCATCAGCACTTGGAAATAGTGTCGATCGAACGTCTGCGGCACCGCGGCCATGCCCATATAGGGCCCTTCGTGAAGATGCGCCGTGCAGAGGATTCCCTTTCGGTCGGGGCCTACCATCTCAATCGCTTCTTGCCACTTGCCGGTCAGTGTGGGCAAATGGACCATGAATTTGCGCGTCTTCGCGGACCATCTCAAATGTTGGTCAGGTTCCTTCGGCTGCTCGAGCTTGGCATCGGGGTAGTACTTCTCGATGACGCCGCTCAGCTTCTGTGAGAACGCTTCAAAGGGTGGCTTATCCCACTGGAGACGTTCGTCCGCGAAACCTTTCGCGACCAAACAGAGCAAAACGCTGAGACTGCAAGAGATCCAATTCAACGAGCAACGCGACATTTCCCACCTCACGAACTGTCGTGATTGTTTCCGAGTACGGCTGCTCAGCATTGTACCCCTTCAAGCCACTGCATTGCCAAGAAGCAAAAAACGCCCCGCTTAGTCAGCGGAGCGTCTTTTGAAATTAAACCTTCGGCCAGATGCGACGAGTGGAGTCGCTGCGAGAATTGCGCGTTTCTGAGCGTGCACATGCACTAGCCGTTGATGAAACGGGCAATCGCAAAAAAATGGTCCCTCAGCCGATGTGGGCCGAAGGTTTATATCCTTTGTTCGTGATGCTCCCCTATTTTACCTCACAATTGCCATGAGGATAGGTCGGAAACACGAAGAATAAGTTCGACCACCAGCCCGGTTCAGGTTCACTAAATCCCATGATCATTTTCGTTTGCGAAGAAACTCGCCCGATAATGACGGTAGAAATTTGTCTGCTAGCCCGCTGCTTTTTCGACCCGCTTTCGAAATTCACCCCGCCATGCTTCCGCTAAAACGGCACAATCGGCCATCTGTTGAGCATCCTCTAGATTGCTCCGATCGTGATAGAAGAGCTCGTTCAGCCGCGCGATAGGCCACTCAGGCAGCATACGTTCCACCAGATCCATCCCTAGGCCACCGCTAACGGTCCCTTCTTCCACAACACGCACGTACCAGCCCATGCGGCCGGTTGACACGGCAAGTGCCGTGAGTTGCTTCAGTCGCCAACGTCGCCCTAGCTTCCAGCACGGCTGACGCGGCTGAGAGACTTGAATTCGAGCGGTTCCCACTTGATAGATGTCTCCCAGGCAGACGTTATCTTCTGAAAGCCCACGTACGGTCAGGTTCTCGCCGAATGCCCCGTCGCCAAAGCTATCGATTGGCAAACGCTCGGCAATCGCGTCGATTTGCTGAAACTCGTTACGCCAAACGGGATAGTGCTCGGCTGCATAGCACAGGACGGCTTTATCTTCCCCCCCGTGATTGACCAGATCGGCGACGCCGTCTCCCTCGAACCCCAATCGATTTAAGCGAATGGCCTGGGAAACCGGTTGCTTGAAGAAGCCGGTCTGCCAGGGCTTATCCATCGGATCGGTCGCTTCCGCGCTGCCATAGTGCTGCGGCATGCCAACTGCCACCTGGACGATAACTCCTTTAACAGACAACACTTACTCCTTAAACAACGAAGTCACTTGGATGGCGAAATGCGACGATTCTGACCGCCCAATGCCTGCTTGGATGCCCGTCTGCCAAGAAAGATCCAACATCTCTTCGAGAGGTTTTCCCCACGGCCGGGGATACGGAAGTGCGATTTCTCAATATTATTTTCCCGGGGTCGAACCATTGGCATGAAGAGATCGTAACAAGGCTATCGAGACATTTCCCTCCAAGAATGTTACGAAGCAAGTGTGAGTTCCAGGAAAAGGCCACCCAATAGCGTTCGCCAAAAAAGCGAGTGATTTTGGGTGGCTTTCTTCCTTTTCTTGAGCCAACTCACCAACCGCTGATTCTTAACAAAACGGCTCTACCGGACTCACCGCTGCGCAGCTTCGAATGTTTAGCTCGCTTCTGAACGCTTCTCTTTAAGCGAAGACAACCGGGGCTAAATCCGTTCTTAACATGTCGTCCTGACAATATGCTCGAAATGTACACGGCAAGGCAGGCAATCAGTAAGTGTTCGTGATCTCACTTTCACTCGATTTTGCCAACCCGCATCGTAGCCTCACCAAACGCAGAGACTCCATGACATCAAACAATTTGCTTGCGAAGCCAAGGCCAGCGTTCACGCTCGTCGAACTGTTGGTCGTGATCGCGATTATTGGAATCCTGGTTGGCTTGGTCTTGCCGGCAGTCGCCAGTGCACGGGCTTCGGCACGGCGGATGGAATGCCAGTCAAATCTTAAGCAAATCGGTATTGGCCTAGTCAACTTTGCCGGTATCGATAAAGGGCGACGTCTCTCCTCCGGCGGTTTTAGCTGGAAACGGGATGGGGCTGTTACCGAAGTGGGTTGGGTCGCTGACCTGGTCAATACCAACATCGGTGTTGGTGACATGCTCTGTGCTTCCAACAACTCGCAAATCTCCGATACCTACGAAGACCTGCTATCCGAAACCAATGTCACGAAAACAGGAACCGCTCCCAACGACTACGCCAACTTCGCCGATCCCGAAGGCGATTCGCTTGGCTCGTTGACGGTCGCCCTGGAAAGTGGCTTAGCTGGCAAGAACCCTTGTCGCGAAATTTGCGAGACGGTTGCCTTACAAACCCCAGGCGATCAGCGCGACGAACACGTCAAAACAAACATCTACGACAAGCTGTATAACACCAACTATACGGCTCACTGGTTCCTGGTACGCTCGCGCGTTCGGATGAGCTACGACAGTTCAACGCGTCGTCCAACAGGAAATGTTGTCAGCACGTCAGGCTCAAACGCCTTGATTTCCCTGGGCGCAACCCATGGGCCTCTGACCACCGCAATGGTCGACAACGCGGCCACATCTCCTAGCCTGATTCCCCTGATGGGCGATGGTTTGTCGGGCGGTGGCGGGCTATTGACACGCGGACTATCAGGCAGCGTGCGAGCAGGTGACCCAATGGTCCCCTTTTGCACATGGGGTCCTCGAGTTTCGACAACCGATGCCATTGCTGGTTGGACCGCTACCACGCTCATGCAACCGCCTGTGTTTAGCGGCGTAACTGAGCAGGTCTGGAAAGCTGCGTGGTGGGAAGGTTGCCGCCAGGACCTGCGTCAGTTTGGCGCGATTCACGGCGATGTCTGCAACGTCCTGATGGCCGACGGAAGCGTTCGTTCCCTCACCGATAGCGATGGCGACGGTTACCTCAATCCTGGCTTCATCGCAGGTCAGGACTACTTGGTCGGATACACCCGCAGCGATGAGGCGGAAGTCCCTGAAACCGAGTGCTACTCGCGGTGGGACCTAAAACCGCTGAAGTTCAAATAACTGCCACAAATGAGGGTCAACCCTCGCCACAAAGAAGTGGAATTAACCTTAATCGAAAATTCGCTCCGAGATTCACATTTCGTTGACAATCCAAAGCGACAATCTAGCCAAATCACTTTACTGAAAGGAGGTCGTAGTAGTCATTCGGTTCCCATTCGTAGTTATGTCAACCTGCTTTTGATCACGCCGAAGCGTCTTCAAAGCCCCCACCCCCAGATGGAATATCACAGCACAAAAAAAGAGAGACCGAAGCACTAGATTTGGAACTCCGTGCCTCGGCCCTCTCGAAAAGCGTCTTACGACACTCTTTCCACAATTGCTTGTAACTAAATCCTTGGAGATTTTCAATGAAGAAGCGTGGTTTCACGTTGATTGAACTGTTGGTGGTTATCGCCATCATCGGTATCCTCGTTGCCCTGCTGCTGCCTGCCGTTTCGCGTGCTCGTGAAGCTGCTCGTAACGCAGAATGCAAGAACAACCTGCGTCAATTCGGTATCGGTGCTTACATCTTCGCCGGCGTCGACAAGCGTGGTCGTCTGATCAGCTCCGCTTACGACTTTAAGCGTGACGGTTGCCCAGACACCTACGGTTGGGTTGCGGACTTGGTGAACACTGGTTCCGCTGCTCCTGCCGAAATGCTTTGCCCAACTTCCCCGCTGCGTGGTTTGGAAAAGCTGAACGACCTGTTGGGTGGTTCCGCTACGACCGACCCTAAAGAAGGTGTCGCGACGAACAAACTGTTCGCAGGTCTGTGTGGTCCAACTTCCGCTGCCCCATTCAGCAATACGCCTGCCACTACCGCAGCACGCGCTGAGTACCTGAAGACCCAGTTGCTGGATCAGGGCTACAACACGAACTACGCTTCGAGCTGGTTCGCTGTCCGCGAACAGGTCACCTTCACCATCGGTGGTACTGGTAACAAGGACCTGTTGGTTGTTGGCCAAATGAAGGGTCTGGGCGGCACTCGTGGTGGTATTCGTACCCGTACGGTCGAATCCGCAATCGTTCCTTCCCAGGCGATTCCACTGCAAGGTTGCGGTGCCCCTGGTGACACGGACGAAGCTGTTCTGTCGGTTGACCTGAGCGTTGACGCCGACTTGATCGAAGGTGCGCGTCTGGCCGAATCGTTCAATGACGGTCCTGCTATCGCAAGTGCTAGTGCCGCTTCTGGCGTCACGACGCGCGTTGAAGTCAACCCAATTCCTTTCACGGCCTACAGCCAAACTGGTGTTGGTTCGTGGGACGGTCTTGATGACCCAACTGCATTCGCAAATGACGAAGTTGCCAACGACACTTCGGGTGCTGGTAACTTCAACGCCGACGGTCAGCGCATGGCTGGTACCGGTGGTGACGGTGCCCAGTGGGCCCAGGACACTCGCGACTGGTTCGCTTGGCACGCTGTTGGTAAGACCGGCGGTGCTTGTAACATCCTGATGGCTGACGGTTCGGTGAAGACCGCCTTCGACGTCAATGGCGACGGCTTCCTGAACCCAGGTTTCAACATCAATCCAAATGGTACCGATGTTGAAAACTCCCTGATCGACAAGGTTGGTTACACCGACAACACCGTCGAAATGGACTGGTTCGACATCTACTGTGGCGTTTCGATCCTGCCTCGTAAGGCTATGAAGGGTACCTTCGAAGACTAGTCTTCAAGGGCCTTGGCCTGACGAGAGGAACCGAAAACTACGAGACCTCTAGAAAGTCCGAGCCTTGGGGGAAACCCCAAGGCTCGCTTTCATGTTACTTTCCCCACCTACTTTCGAGTCAATTGCCATGAGCCGCTTCATGCCCCTGGTTATCCTGCTGATTTCCGTCACGATTGCGGGAGTCTTATGGTTGTCAGGCCCCTTTGATTCTCAAACATCGAATTCAACGCCAGCGAAGGACACGCAAGCGGCTGCCACGGTAGAGCCTTCGACCAGCAACGAAACCAAAGTAGAAAAAGAATCCACAAAGGATGAGGAAGCCGCCCAGAAAAGCACAGCCTATCCCATCGCTGTTACTCCGAAAACATCCTACGACTTTGGCGTCCTGCCCCGTTTTACCCAAACGCATCATGTCTTCGAGATCCGCAACGAAGGCACCGCCCCGCTGGAACTGAAACAAGGGCCAAGCTCTTGCAGCTGCACGATCCTGGGCCTGGAGACCTCAAAGGTCATGCCTGGTCAATCTGCGGAGATCAAACTCGAATGGACATTGAAATTCAAAGAGGGCCCCTTCTCTCAATCGGCAACCATCTACACGAATGATCCCAATCGAAAAGAGATTGAGCTGGTCGTCAAAGGCCTCACGGAAACACGTCTGGGCTTGAGCGAATCGGAAGTGGTCTTTTCGTCCCTCTACCCCGGTGACAGTCCAACCAAAGAGGTACTTTTGTACTCGCGTACGCTCAAGTCGCTGGGTAACGTCGCCCAAGACGTTAAGGCAACCATCCCCGGTTTGAACGTTACCTTACACGAAGCATCGACCGAGGATCTTGAACCTGTCGAAGGACGTTGTGGGTACATTGTCAAAGTCGAAGTTCCCGGCGATCTGGAATCAGGCCACCATGTCGGCCAAGTGCAATTCACTGCCCACCCTGACGAACTTACCGACGAGGAGCAGGTCGATGCGAGAACTCCTAAGGTCGCTCTCAACATCGACCTTCGCGTCAAAGATCCTGGCGTCAAGTTCTTCTCTCCGCTGATCGATGGCTGGGGACGCATCAAGCTTGGTCAGGTCTCTTCTGAGAAAGGAAGCGAACTACTCAAGCTTAATTTTCGAGTCGATCAGGGAGCGACGCCGTGGAACGTGACCGAAATTCGCAAATATCCTGAATTTCTCGATGTGAAAGTCGTCCCACTCGATCAGGAAAAAGGACTGTTCCAGCTTCAGATTCAAGTCCCCCCCGGTACCCCAGTAGGGAACTATTACGGCCAAACCATTGGACGTATTGTCCTGGAAAGCGACCACCCGCATATTCCTCGCGTTCCGTCGGACGAACGCGTTGGAATCGCACTCGAATTCCACGTTGATTAAGCACACTTACCCTGGAATCGTCTTCACACAGCCTTCATGATCCGCAAATACAATGATGCAATGTCATCCACTGAATCGAGCATCGACCCGTACGACCGTCTGCTTCGGATTAAGACCGAAGGGAAACCACTCAATTTCTACGAGGTACTGAAACTCGAAGACTTTGAGAAGGACGTCAATTACATCCGCAACTACGGCGAGAAAGCTCGCAAGCAGCTCCATTCCAAGTTCGGTGAAATCGATCCAGGCCTTTGGCGGCAGGTCTTCAACCATGTCGAGGACGCGATCGCGACGCTAACCGACCAGGAGAAGAAAGCCGAATACGATAAGAAGCTGGATATAGAGAAGACCGGTAACGCGGCTCGCGTTGCCGCCAGTTCCAATGGCAACGGCAATCATTCCGCCTCATCTCCGGCCGAGCCTGGCGATCGCATCCAGTGCCGTAAGTGCTCTACCCTCAATCCGCCCTCGCGTCGGTTTTGTTCCGATTGTGGTGATGCGCTCTTCATGGCCTGCCCCGAATGCGGTGGCATGAATACCGTTCACGAACGGTTCTGTGGACAATGTGGCGTGAACCTGCAAGCTTCAGCGAATGCACAGCGCGAAGCCCTGGAGTCGCGTTTCGACGAAGCGGAAGCATTGCTCAAAGACGGGCGTCATGAACGCGCGTGCGATGTCTTGCGAACCCTTACCCGGGCGCAGCACGAGGGGGAAGTCGAATTCGCCAAGCGTGCCGCTACGATGATCACCCAGATCACGCTCGAGAAAGAACGCCTGATCGACCGTGCACCGGAAGTCGAAGCCGAAGCGAGACAGCTTCGCGATGGGAAACATGCCGAGAAGGCGGTCTCTTTGATTCGGGAAATCCCGAAGGTGCTTTGGCCTGACTCTCTCAAAGAACTTTACGATGAAGTCAGCGAGACCAAGAAGCAGATCAAACGACTGGCTCAGGAAATCAAGACAGCCATTCAAGAGCGTCGTACTTCGCGTCTGCTTCCGAAAGTGGAACGTCTGCTCGAGCTGAAGCCGCACGATGTCTCGGCCCAGCGGTTGGCTGAAAAGCTTCGCAAGTCGCAAGATCAGGCCGATCGATTGAAACGCGAGAAGCTGATCGAAAAAGCCAAGCAGTACCTCAAGCAGTTCCGCTACGAGCGAGCCCACCAGGTTCTCACGGAAGTCCCCGAATCGGTTCGTACAGAGAACTTCCTAAAGTTCTTTGATCAGATTTCGGAACTGGCCTTCCTTTCGGCTGACCTTCGCCGAAGTTCGTACGCCGATCCTATTTTGGTCGGTATGGCGAGTCGCCTGGTCAAAATGATGCCGAAGGACAAGCATTCAATCGATCGGCTGCACAAGATCACCCAGCGTGTCGAACAGGCTCGCAAAAACCGCGAAGCGCCAAGCTCTTATTGGAACGAACCACCCAAGCACACCACGCTGGGCATTCCAATTGATCTTTATCCTCGGTTCCGGAAGTTCAATACGGCTGCGGTCGACGACAACGAACACTTCGAACACTTCTCTTCTGGCTTCATCGTCGCCGTGGGCCTCGCCCTGCAAGGCATCGGCGCAGCCAAAGTCGAAACGAACTTGCTACCTAACAAAAGCGGTGGCGTGTTTGGATTAATCGGGGCCGGCAAGAAGGCACCTACCGGCGAACTGGCCTGGGGGATCGATCTCAGCAACTCGGGACTGAAAGCCGTGCTACTACGCAAGGAAGTCAAGGGAGAGAAGAAAGATGCCGAGACGATTGTTCACATCGAACAGATGGTGAAGGTCGAATTCAAACGGCCTCTTTCGCGAGCGGACGACGCGGACCGTCGTGGTCTGATTCAAGACGCCGTCGAACAGTTCTTCAACGCCGTCGGCAGAGATGTCTTTAATGACAAACGCGGTAAGCCGATTGTTTGCCTGAGCCTGCCGGCAACCGAAGTCTTGGGACGCTTCCTGAATCTTCCGCCAGTGGACGACAAGAAGATCCCCAAGACGGTTGAATACGAAGTTCGCCACCAGATCCCTTTTCCGATGGAAGAATTGTCATGGGACTATCACGTCTGGGATGACAACTTGGCCCCGGAAGAGATGAGCCTGGAAAGTGATGCCAAGCGAACCTGCGTGGTCGTCGCAACACGCTTGACCAAGCTACAGGAACGATTGGCGTTTTTGCGAGGACTGGGCATCACGCCGAGCCTGGTGCAAACCGATCAGATGGCGATCTATAACTTCTTTGACTTCGACCTCTTCTCGGATCAGTCATACCGCGAGTTGATGGAAGAAACGGAACAAGCCGTCGGTATCCTCGACGTCGGTTCGGATGCCAGCCACCTGGTTATCTGCGGGCCCAACTCGATTTGGTTCCGTAGCTTGGAAGTGGGTGGCGAGAACTTCACGCGTATCCTCGTGCGTCAGATGAGTCTGACGTTCAGTAAGGCCGAAGAGCTTAAGAAGAAGCCCGATACGGCAGACGAGATCTTCAAGCTGTACGACGTGGCCGAGCCTGTACTTAAGAACATCTCGAAGGAAACGTCGTACTCGGTCAACACGTACGCTGGCTTAGACAAGCTCAAGCTGGCCGAGATCAAGCTTATTGGTGGAGGCTCTTACCTGCACGGGCTGCTGACCTTCTTACAGTTCGGAAAGTTCCTGGACGTATAACCGAATCCGTCAACAATCACCGCTGGTGAAAACGACCTGAGCTTTGACTTGACAAAGTAAAGGGTAAAGCCACCAGGTGCCAATGCAAAAGGCGATCATCCGAACGAGATGATCGCCTTTTTTAATGGATTAAAAGACGCGTACTAGTTCAATTCAATCGTCACCGTCTTCAAGTGACCACCGAATTTAAACGGCAACTCATACGCGTCGTTGATCGGCGTACCGGTATCGAAGCCGATATCGGTCGTCTCGTCGAGTGTCACCCGATTGGGGATACTCTTTTCGACGCGTCCCTTGCCGACGACTTGATCGTTCGCGTAGAGCGTGACATTCGCACCAGCAAACGGTTTGTCGGCATCCGAGATGTACTCCATCTTTAACTTCACGTCCCCGGTGGGGATCTTGTCTTCCGACACGATCGTATAGCGATCGACCCCGGCCAGGTTGTAGTGATACGTCAGCTTGCCATCTTTCACGTAGAACGCGTATCCACAGAAATCACCACCTTGGGTGAACAACACGCCGTCGGCGCCTCCTTCAGGAACCACAACCTCCGCGGTGATCGTATGGCTCTTATGCTTAAGGTCCGGAGACGAGCCTTCGGTCAAGCGAAGCAAATTTGGATAGACAAACTTGTTACGTCCCTGGGTCAAGCTGGGACGGTTATCAACGGCCAGTCTCGCTGTCTTACGATCATCCAATGGCAGTACGTCGTAGCGGGCAGCTTCCGCGAAGAACAACTTGACCAAATCCTTCAGCTTCTCAGGCTCCTGCTTGGCCAAGTCATTGGCTTGGCTGAAATCCTCTTCAACGTGGTAAAGCTCCCATGGCATCTCTAGCAGATTGGCTGGTGGATTTTCGGAAACCCATGGAACGCCACGCAGGGCACTGGCCATCCAACCGTCGTGGTAGATGCCTTGGTTGCCGAGCATTTCAAAATACTGTGTGGTCCGACGGTCTTCGGCGCTGGCATCGTCAAAGGTATAGACCATGCTGACACCTTCGATTGGCTTCTGCCCGATGCCATTCAACTGGGCTGGCGTTTCAACACCTACGATCTCGAGGATCGTTGGATAAATATCGATCACATGATGGAACTGGTCGCGTACTTCGCCGCGGGCCTTGATTCCTTTCGGCCACGAAATCGCCATGCCATTTCGCGTTCCGCCAAAATGACTGGCAATCTGCTTGGTCCATTGAAACGGCGTGTCCATTGCCCAAGCCCAACCAGCGGGAAAATGATTGTAATGCTTAGCACTTCCCAAGGTGTCGATGGCTTTCAACTTGGATTCCAGTGGTTCTTCGATCCCGTTGAAGAAGGTCATTTCATTCAGCAGACCGCTCAAGCCACCTTCGGCACTCGAGCCGTTATCACCGGCGATGTAGATAATCAGCGTATTGTCCAGTTCGCCCATCTCATCAATCGCATCGACCACGCGTCCGACTTCATGGTCGGTGTGGGCGGTGAATGCAGCAAAGACGGCCATCATTCGCGCGTAGACCTTGCGTTGATCTTCGGGGAGGGAATCCCATGCAGGCAAAGAATCTGGCCGAGGCGTCAACTGCGTGTTCGCTGGAATGATGCCCATCTTCTTTTGGCGAGCAAACGTATCTTCACGATACTTATCCCAACCCCCGTCAAACTTGCCTTCGAATTTCTCAATCCATTCTTCTGGAACCTGATGGGGAGCATGAGTCGCCCCAGGAGCAAAGTAGACAAAGAACGGACGCTGCGGAGCGACGGCCTTGGAAGCACGCATCATCCGGATGGCATGGTCGGCCAAGTCAGTCGTCAGGTGATATGGGGAACCATCCTCATTGGTTTCAGGAGCGGTCATACGCCGCTTGTTCTCAACCAAGGCTGGATGAAACTGATCGGTATCGCCACCGACAAAACCATAGAAGTAGTCAAACCCCAAACCATTGGCCCAGCGATTAAACGGACCGACGATGCTCGTTTCCCAGTCAGGCACATTGTGGTTCTTGCCGAACCAGGCATTCATGTACCCGTTCTCTCGCAGCACTTCCGCGAACGTTCCCGCGGAAGCAGGGATGATTCCCGTGTACCCAGGGAAGCCAGTCCCGGCTTCACCAATCACCCCGGAACCAACCGAGTGATGATTGCGTCCGGTCAGCAAGGCCGCCCGAGTTGGCGAGCAAAGCGCCGTAGTATGGAAGCGATTGTAGATGATGCCGTTCTTCGCAATCCGATCCAGCGTGGGTGTCGGTGCCTCACCACCAAACGTCGTGCATTGACCGAAACCACAATCGTCGATCAGCACGATCAAGATGTTCGGTGGGTCTTCCAAGCCATACGTTTGCGGAATATCCAGCTTCGGCTTAATAGCAACCGAGTCCTTGTAGGTTAGGCCAATCTTTCCCTTGAATGGCGCTTCCGGTCGAGGCAGAACCTCTTGGGCAATGACGGATCCGACGTAGCAGAATGCCGCGAGACAACAAAGCGTACCAGTCGCACGTGCGACCAACGTTCCAGAAAGCATGGTGTGGGACTCCATGTACGAAGAGTGAATACTCGATGTAGAAAGCAAGTTGATACAGCACCGGCCATTCCGCCAAGATAGCGCGATCCCAACGCCAAAGAAAGCAAATTCGCGAAAACTTCAACGTTGCGCGAAGCCAGGCAAGCATTGCGTTTGTCAAATGCATCAAGCGCAATATGGGCTTAGACGCCCCTATTGGTTTCCTACTGCTGCATAGCGTAGAGCAGAACGTTCGTAGCAATCCGGGCAGCATCTTCCTTGATGTACCCTTTGCACTGCAAAGAGGCGCCACTTTCCATCGCACAGCTCAGGTCGTTCGGGCTGAAAACAATAGCGAGGCGATCGTTGATGAATAGGCCTTCCAGTTCAGGGCTCGATTCTCGCCGGACTGACTTGAGTCCCCCTTCATTGCTGTTGCGAGTCTGGGGATCGTTGAGCGTGACGTTGGTGATGTCAAAACCGCCATACCCGGTCGACAACATGGGATGATCGATAGGAATCGACTGCAGCTTGGCATCAGGGAAGATCGCTGCGATTTCGCGGCGGAACGCGGCCGTGAATGGCTTGCTGGCGCAGATCGAATCGGCGAAGAGAAAACCGCCCCGTTCGAGATACTCTTTCAGATGCTTCCGCTGCTCTGAGTTAAAACCAAAATCGCGGCGGCCATGCATGAACAGAATCGGATAGAACTGGTGCGCGTCGTCCTGCAGCGTCACCATTGGTTTTTCGATATCGAACCGCAGGTCTAACTGTTCGCCAGCAACACGAACCATATTGGCCAGCGCCGCCGGGGCATCGTCCGAGCCACCCAGGTGCTGGATCTTAGCGACCTTCAACACATTGCGTCCCAGTTCATCTTGCACGCCGCCGTCAGTAGTCAGCTCTACTCGTTCTAGCTTGTCCTTCAATTGTCGGCCGGTGGCGTAAGCCAACACATTGGCCCCGATCGCGTTGGCCGCTTTTACCTGGTTACGGACTTTGATCGAGATGTTGTTGTCATCCAGAAAACTGCGGCTACCGTACAGTTCCCAGTAGCAGCTCAAATCCTGTGGCGTATAGACCACGCTCGTACGGCAACACGCATCGAGTCCCCACAGCGGTACAGCGAAGTCAGGATTGACGGCCTGTTCAGCAAACCAGACCGGATGATCCGGCGGAAGCAGTCGGAAGGAACTATCTGGCAGAATCCGCTTCAACATCGCTCGGAAGTCGGTGTCGAACTTCTGGCCACCGCAGCCAGCTTCGGCAAAGATGAAACCACCCCCTTCGATATATTGCTTGAGCAGTTCTTCCTGCTTCGGTGTGATCTGGAAACCATCTTTCCCACTGATCCAAATGACCGGCGTTTGCAACAGGTCTTCAGCAGATTTAACCGCACTCACGTCAACGACCTGCCAGGTCATCTTCTGCTGCCAGAGCCCTTCCACGTGGCGATTTAAATTATTGAGATCGTGTCGATGCGGGTTCCAATCCTGATTGGCCGTGTACCGTAACTTCGAGACCAGTACCGGTCGGCGTCCTTTGGCCAGAAAGAGCAGCGCGAAGCTGGTCGAGACCAATGGGTTGCTCTGCTCGACGACGCCGGTTCCCTTCCAGGTTCCATCCAGCGAATCTTGCCAGGCGACCAGCAGTTCGGCCCCTTCGCGGTACCAGTCGTGCGTGCCCATGAAACGACGACCACTCAATCGGCCGACACGCTCGATACCATAGAGGTAATACAAAAGCGAATTCCCGCCCCCGCCCCCTTCCGACGGATTGGTACGTAGCGTCATGTTTCGCGCGAGCCAATCGAAACCACGATCGACCGAACTGTCCTTCTTGAGCGGCACGCAGCAGTTGACGTTATCGCCATTGATTTCGGCGTCGCCACTCTCCAGACGCTTGGTCGTGATGATCATCGACGTGATGCCAGCACAGGTCATGCTGCCGGTACCGGGAGCGTTGGGCAGATATCCCCAAGAGCCGCTTCCGTTTTGCATCGATTCCCAGCGGAGGAACGCTCGCCGCCAGGTTTGCTCCTTCACGGAGGCTCCGTGCTCGGCTGCTTCGTCCAAGGCAAGCAGCGCGAACTGGCTATTACTGTTGTCGCCACCACCGCCCCCTGCTCGCGGGGAACCATACGACCACAGCCCGGCTCGTTCGCCTGATTCGATCTGATAACTTTCCAGCAAAGCAGCATTTGATTTGATCAGCTGCAAATCTTTCTGCGGATCGACGGCACAGAAAACCATCGTTTGCAGGGCAAGTGCGTACGTCTTATCGGCCCGGGTACTGCGCAGCGAAGTCAGCGCTTTTTGAATCGCTGGATCATCTTTGGGTACGCCTGCTTCTAACAGAGCCAAGGTGACCAGCGAAGTTACCCCACCCTTAAACTCTGCGTAGTCTGGCCAGCTTCCGTCTTGTCGCTGCGTTGATTTGAGATAACGAACCGCTTTGTCCATCGCGTCGCGGACATTTTGGGGAGTCACCCCACCGCGCGTAGCCGCACGTTGCGCCATCGCAGGGGGCGCAATCAACAGGATCGCTACAATCAGCGCTAGGCAGCTAGTGATTCTCAGTGGGAACAAACGGGGGTTCCTTGGGGACACGTCGCGTTCGCTTCTTTTCATCTTAGGTTTGCCTGCGGTGGGCACAAGCGAAATGCAGGTGCGTTGTTTCCATCGAAGCACGTTTCTACAATCACTTGGCTAGGGCAGTCGGTTTTCGCTTGTCGGAACCAAACCTTTTCCCCTGCGTAACTTACAATTACCCGGCTAACGACTTATCCTGTCCCCTCGCCTTCTCTCTTTGGATGGGAGAGGGAACCAGATATTAGCCGATACCAAACTTAGCGTCACTCATTCACCATCGACGATTCCCATCTGAGACAAGGCGTCTATTGTGGGCAAAACCAGAAACCTGGGCGAAGTTCTTCAAGAGTTCAAACAACAACGCATCGTCATGCAGCAGGAGCTGCAGAAGGTGATCGTCGGTCAGGACGAAGTCATCGAACAATTGTTCGCGGCCATTTTTACGCGCGGGCACTGTCTACTGGAAGGGGTGCCAGGGCTGGCGAAGACGCTCATGGTGAGCACGCTGGCCAAAGTGCTCGACATGCAGTTCAAGCGAATCCAGTTCACGCCGGACCTGATGCCATCAGACATCACCGGTACCAACGTGTTGGAAGAAGATGAAGACGGCCGTCGTAACTTCCGCTTTGTCGAAGGGCCTGTCTTCACCAACATTCTGCTGGCCGACGAAATCAACCGTACGCCGCCCAAGACGCAGGCCTCGCTGCTGCAAGCGATGCAGGAACGCGAGGTGACCGTCGGCCGCGATACGATGGATCTGCCGGAGCCGTTCTTCACCATCGCCACGCAAAACCCGATCGAGCAGGAAGGCACCTATCCGCTGCCGGAAGCCCAGCTCGACCGATTCATGTTCAACATCATCATCGACTACCCTTCGCTTGATGAGGAAGAAAAGATCCTCATGGCGACCACTCGGCAAGAGAAGGTCGAAGTTCGCAAGGTGTTCAGCAGCCGAGCGATCCTCAACATTCAAAAGCTCGTCCAGTCGGTCGCAGTCAGCGAGTACGTCATTAAGTACGTCGCTCGGCTCGTCCGTGCAACGCGCCCGCGTGATGCGGAAGCTCCTGCGTTCATCAAGGAAGTCGTCGACTGGGGTGCAGGCCCGCGTGCCGGTCAGAACCTGATCAACGGCGGCAAAGCGATTGCTGCCATGGAAGGTCGCTTCTCGGTCGCGATTGAAGACATCAAGAAGATTGCCATCCCCGTGCTGCGGCATCGTATCGGTACGAACTTCCAGGCCCAGGCCGAAGGGATGACTAACGTCGACATCATTGAGAAGTTGTTGGAAGAAGTCCCGGAACCCAAGATCGAAAAGTTTGAACGTTGACCACTGCCGAAAGTTATCTGAAGCCTGAGGTGATCCGCCAGATCTCGCGGTTGGATCTGCGCGCTCAGTTCGTGGTCAAAGGGTTCCTGCAAGGTTTGCATGCCAGCCCCTACCATGGGTTCTCCGTCGAGTTCAGCGAGCATCGCCGCTACGAACAGGGAGACGACCCCAAGGACATCGACTGGCTGGTCTACGCCAAGACCGACCGTTACTACATCAAGAAGTTTGAGGCAGAAACCAACATCACCGGCTACCTGGCGATGGATCTGAGTCGTTCGATGGCGTACACCTATCGCCAGGACATGACCAAGTTCGACTACGCGATCAGCCTGGCCGCGGCCCTTTGCTACTTGATGGTGCACCAGCAAGACCCGGTCGGCCTAGTGACGTTCGACACGAAGATCCGCGCGAGCCTTCCTCCCAAATCAAAACGCAAACAACTGGGGGACGTCCTTTCGCTGCTGGCCAATTTGAAGCCGACTGGCGAGACGGACATCGCGCACAGTCTTTCGCAATTGGCCGCGATGCTCAAGCACCGCAGCGTGGTGATGATCTTTTCGGATCTCTTGGCCGACGCGGACGAAGTGATGCGAGCTATCTACCAGCTGCGTCACCGCAATAACGACGTCATCCTGTTTCACATTTTGGACGAAGCGGAAGTAACGTTTCCGTTTGACGGGATGGTCGAACTGGAAGATCCGGAAACCAAGGAGCGGATGAAGGTCGACGCCAGTAACTACCGGAAAGACTACGAGAAAGAGATTTCGGCCTTTCGCGACAAGTATCGCCAGGATTGTTTTCAGGCCGGGGTCGACTACGTGGAACTCGACACGAGCATGCAGTTCGACAAGGCCCTGACCGAGTACCTCATCAGCCGCCAATCAAGGTTTTGATTCATGCAGTTCGCCAACGTCGGCCTGCTGCTGGGAGGCCTGCTCGTGGCCGTGCCGATCATCTTGCATTTGGTGATGCGGCAGCAGCCGAAACAATTGGAATTCCCTGCCCTGCGTTTCGTGCGGCAACGCAGCGTACAAAATACGCGCCGCCTGCAACTAAAACACTGGGTCCTGTTGGCACTACGCTGCCTGGCGGTGTTGGCATTGGTTGTCGCACTGGCCCGCCCTGGCGTCGCGTCAGCAGCCCTGGGCCGGTGGGTTCTCTCCGGCTCGCTGAGTGTGATTCTCCTAATTGGCGTCTTTGTTTCTTTGGCTGCCTGGCTGGCCGGAAGTAGCCGGACGCTGGCCTACATCCTGACCGGCATCACGGCACTGGTGGGTGTCGGCGCATTGGTCTCGGCGGTGATGGCCATGTCCAGCAGTTCGGGCCCAATCGTCGGTGAGCAGGAAGCCCCTGTCGCGGCGGTGATCATCTGCGATACGTCGCCACGCATGCTCTACCGGCATCAGAATCAAACGCGACTGGAGAAAGCCCAAGAGCTGGGCATGTGGCTGACCTCGCAGCTGCCCGAAGACAGCCAGATGGCAGTTCTCGATCAACGAACTCAATCGACGATCTTCGCGCCGGACCGCGGTGCCGCACGCCAGGCACTCCAGCGACTGGAGATCGCCGTGGGCGGACAATCCCTGATCGAGCTCACGCAAAACGCGCTCGAGATGCTGGAAAGCAACGAGCTGGCTCGCAAAGAGATCTACATCCTGACCGACCTGGCAGCTCCGGCCTGGGATACCAACCAGGCCCAGCGTCTGAAAACCGTTTTGGCCGAGCAGCCTGACATTCCGCTTTACATCATCGACGTCGGTGCCGACGACGTGCAGAACATTGCGATCAGTGACCTCGTACTTTCAGCCGAAAGTTCGCCTGAGAATCACGACGTCACCCTGCAAGCCGAAGTCGTTTCGGACGGAAGCGACCAGGTGCAGACGTTGGAAATGTTTGTCGAAGAAGTCGACGACAAGTTACCCATCGTGGAAAACGGTGAGCTGATCGTCCCCACGGCGACGCGGCGTAATCGCCAAACAATCGAACTGGCCGATGACCAGCCGCGCAGCGTGAGCTTTCGTCTGACCGGACTGGAAGCCGGCACGCATCACGGCTGGATTCAACTGGTCGGTGAAGATGGTCTGGGTGCCGATAACAAACGTTGGTTCACCATTGAAGCGCGAACGCCGTGGTCGATGCTGGTCGTCAAATCAGACAAAGCGGTTAGCGATCGCCTGGTCGATGCGTTGGCCCCACCCAGTTACCGGGAATCGGGACGGGCAGCTTTCAAGATCGACGTCATCTCGCAAAGCGAACTAACGCCCGCCAAGATGGAAGGGTATCAAGCGATTGCCCTGTTAGATCCAGCACCGATGCCCGACGCAACCTGGCAAGCGCTTTCCAGCTATGTGAGTCGGGGTGGCGGTCTGATGCTCCTCTTGGGTCGCGCGGCCGTCAAAGCCGACTTCAATACGGAAGCTCCCCAAAGCGTGCTGCCGGGGAAGATCTCACGTCAGTGGCGTGCCGGCAATCGCGAGTGGTTCCTGGCTCCAACCGAATATCAACACGCCGTTCTCTCTCCCTTCCGCGGAACCGGTGCTTCTGTCCCTTGGCGCGACTACCCGATCGACCGCTTCTGGTCGTTTGATGACATGGATGAAGACATCAACCCGATCGTTTCGTACAGCAACGGTACGCCAGCGTTGATCGAACAGCGGATCGGCGATGGCCTGGTGCTGACGCTGACGACATCGGTCTCGGACCCGCGTGGGGACTCCTGGAACAAGCTATTCACCGGGCTCGATACGTGGCCATTCTTCGTGCTGTGGAATCAAATGGCGCGATACGTCGTGCAAGGTGGCGACGATCACTTCAACTACACCGCCGGTGACGTGGCGACCTTGAAGACCGAGCCCGGCAACGAAACCGCGACTCACTTGCTGTTCACTCCCAATGGGATCGATCCCCAGGAAGTCGTTCCCGATGCCGGTACGATCACCATTCCCTTTACCAGCAGCCTGGGCACGTATCGCGTGCGTCCGTTGAGTGGTGGCAAGTCGATGGGCTTTAGCGTCAACCTGCCACCCTATGCCACTCGCATGGACAAGCTGACCGAAGCCGACCTGGATGACCTGCTGGGCCCTGGTCGTTATCGTTTGGCTCGCCAGCAGGAACAGATCGTCCGCGAACAAGGCAAGGCCCGCCTTGGCGTGCCGCTGTTCCCTTGGCTGATGTTGATCGTGGTAATCGTGTTTGGTCTGGAGAATGTCCTGGCCAATCGGTTTTACCGACAAGCACCTAGTGAAACGAACGCTTAAAAAGGAAGAGCTTTGTCGTACTGGTACCTGCAACCTTTGGGCGAGAGCTATCTCCTGGTGGGGATATTGGTCTTCGCGCTAGTTGCGCTGTTGGTACTGCGGCCTCAGTTTCACGGACTGACGCCCAAGCGGCATTGGATCCTTACCGGGCTACGCTTCGCGGTCATTTTGCTGATTGCCCTAACGCTGCTTCGCCCGACCTGGGTTCGAACGATCAAAGAGACACAGAAGTCACTGCTGGTGCTGATGTTCGACTCCAGCCGCAGCATGACGGTACCGGACGCAGGCGACGGCATCCCGCGCTGGGATGCCCAGAAGCAAACGCTTCAGCGGCTCGCCCCCGAACTCAAAGCACTGGGTGATGACATCGACGTGGCGATCTATCAGTTCGACGAGAACGCCACGCGTCTGGAATCGACTGATGGCCAGGTGCAACTGCCCAGCAGCCCCGACGGCCGCTTTACCGACATCGGTACTTCGATCGCCCAGATCATGCAGCAAAACATCGGCAAGAAGCTGGCTGGCGTTATCCTTCTTTCCGACGGAGCCCAGCGAGTCTACTCGCCCCAAGTCGAAATGCAGCAAGCGGCACGCGACCTGGCCCGACTGGAAACCCCACTGCATACCGTCACCTACGGCAAGGCGATCGATCCATCCCAGGCCCGTGATGTGGCCGTGGAAACGCTGGCCGATCATTACACCGTCTTCGTGAAGAACGAACTGGCAATCAAGACTTCGGTCCAGATTCAAGGCATGGCCAATCTGCCGGTGCCCGTGCAACTGATCGTGGAAGACGCCCAAGGCCAAAAGACGATCGTCGAAACGCAAGAGATCACGACCCCGAAGGTTCAGGAAACGGTCGACGTGATCTTCCGCTACACGCCCCAAACGTCCGGACAGTTCAAGCTGAGCATCGTGGTGCCTGATCAAGATGGCGAACTAGTCACCAAGAACAACGTGCTGAGCGCCTACCTCAATGTCCTGGAAGGCGGCCTCAAGCTCTTGTACCTGGAAGGCCGTACGGTCGATCGACCAGAACAAAAGTGGCTGCGGCAAGTGGTTGCCGAGTCGGCCGACATGGAACTCGACTTCCGCTGGATCGACCGGCGCCGACGCGATCAGTGGCCAGTCGATCTGACCGAAGCCATCGAAAAAGGCAAGTACGACGTCTTCATCATCGGCGACGTCGACTCATCGGCCTTGAGCCCCGAGACGCTCGATCTGCTGGCCAAACAGGTCGAAGACGGCAAAGGCCTGATCATGCTTGGTGGGTTTCATTCCTTCGGTGCCGGCGGTTACCAGACGACGATCTTCCAGAACGTGCTACCGGTAGAAATGAGCCGTTTCGATCGCCAGGACTTCGACGCTCCGATCCGCACCGACATGCACGTACCAGGTCCGATCACGATCGTCGCCACCGAGAACCACTTTCTCTCTTCGTTGGGTACCGATAGCGAAGGCGTCCCTGCGTTTACGGCGGTACCAGCGCTAACTGGGGCCAATAAAGTCACCGGACCGACGCAGCGAGGCATGACTATCCTGGAAACGCAAAGTGGTCAACCGCTGCTGGTCGCTGGCGAGTATGGTCTCGGGCGAACGCTGGCCTTCACGGCCGATAGCACGTGGCGTTGGGTGATGGCCGGCAAGAGTGATATCCACAAACGTTTCTGGCGGCAAATCCTGTTATGGCTGGCCAAAAAGGATGGCATCGAAACGCGGGATGTCTGGGTGCAGCTTGGCCAACGACGTTACGTGCCGGGTGCACCTATCCAGTTCACCGCCGGTGCCAACTCGCAAAGTGGCGATCCGCTGCGCGGCGTAACGTTCGAGGCCACCTTGATCTCGCCCGACGGAAGCCGCACGCCGATTCGCACGCTGCCCGGCGATAGCGTCATTGAAGGAAGCCTGGACGCTGGCCAGACGATGGGCGACTACACCATTGAAGTGGTCGCTCAGCAAAACGGCACCAGCGTAGGTACCGGCCTGGGACGCTTCTTTGTCTACGACCAGGACCTGGAACTAAGCGACCCTTCGGCTCGCCCTTCGCAGTTGGCGGCTCTGTCGGCCATCACCAAAGATGTCGGCGGACGAACGTGGACACCGGAAGAACTTCCGCAGCTACTCGATGAAATAAAGAACCGCCCACCGGAAACGGAAGTCGAAGTGCAGACGAAGTGGACCTGGCCCGAGTCAGGACGCGACAGCTGGATCAACCTACTATTGATTGTCGGCCTCTTGGGCTGGGAATGGTATCTGAGAAAACATTGGAGCATGGTTTGACGCGGCGTTATATTATGGCCTCCCCCTACTCTTTTCCTGCCAGGAGGCAAACTGTGTCGGAAAACTGGAACGCCTATCTCACGCAAATTGAAGACTCGATTACGTCGATCCTCTTAGACATGGGTGTCGCCGAAGACGCTCCCGTCCCGCAGAAGACCTGGCTCGTCCGAGTATCCATTGCACTGCAGGAACGCGACGAATACGGGCTGGCCACGGACGAAGAATTCACCGCGATCCGGCCACTAGAAGAGGCGATTGTCGAATCGCTCGAGCAAGGACTCGACGCGGTACATGTCGGCTGCATGACCTACGATGGACAGCGCGTGGTCGTTTTCTATAGCCCTACGTTTGAAGGAGTAGACGTGGCGTTGACCTCGGTCACGCAAGAGCATTCCACGCACGAGCTGAGAAGCAGCTACCAAGAGGATGCCGAGTGGGGCTTCTACTTTGAAATCTTGTATCCCTCGCCGTACGAAATGCAAGCAATGTCCAATGCCTCGGTGCTACATGGACTCCTAGAAGCAGGCGATACCCTGGAAGAAGAACGTCTCGTTTCGCACTGGGCCTATTTTCCCACCGAACAAGCACGAGCGCAATTCATCGCGGCGGTTCAAGAGAAAGGCTTTCAAGTCGACGAGGAAAGCATACAAGAGGAATCGGAACCACCCAATCCGTTTGGAGTTCAAATCGATCGTGTCGATCATGTCGATCAAGATTCGATCAACGAGGTAACCATCGAGCTATTCGACTTGGCCGACTCGTTGGATGGCACCTACGACGGATGGGAAACGTTTGTCGTTAGACCCGAAGATTAACCGCGGCGGACTGCTCTGCGACAAGCAGTCCGCTCACGGCTTCTGCTGGAGAGAACGGGAAGCGATGCGAACATCGCCTGAATGGTTTGCTTGAGTCGCCCCTAGAAGCCGCCGGTCTTCAGTTGGAAGAGCAAGTTATTGCCTCCCTTGTCGGAGATCTTGGCGTCTAATGGTCCCTTCTTTTCGTAGACCTTGGGAACAAATGTTTTCGGTGGTGGCACACCTTCGCCACGCTGCACCCCTTCGATCATCGCGCCTGCCCCCGGCTGCTGGGAAATGACCATCACGTAATAGTCACCGGGCGCCAAGCGTCCGCTGGCAATCGTGAACGAGCCACTGGTGACCTCGGTCGTGACTTCCTTCGCCTCGGGGTTGCCCTTGGGCTTGAACTTGATGATCGCCCCATCCAACGGACGTCCATCCAAAAACACGCGTCCGGTGACTTCTCCGGCCGAACCTCCGCAGCCGGAACACAGCATCAGCATCAAGGCCATTGCCCAGACCAGCACCACACTCGCTTCCACCGGGTTCCGCGTCATCAATTGCAATCCTCGATCGATCATGGCTGAGTCACCTCGTTCACGGCTAAGTGCCGCGATCCAGGAATCGATTTTAGGACTGCCACGATACTCCGGGGACCAACCGCGTGGCGGCTTAACGGGAAGTTAAAACTGGGCGCGAGCCAGCCTCGAATGACTGCCAAAACCCCCTCGCATTGCGGAACTACTTCCGCCTGAAGTAGGTGATCGAGAAGCTGGCTGGCCTCTGAAGCTGGCACGCAGAAGTGCGAAACGCTCGAAATGGAACGTTTTTGCGCCACACGGTTGATACCGAGTATCAATATCGCTATAAACTAACAGAGCGTTAGCCAGTGTCAACGACATCAGCGAATTTTCCTCGGTCCTCCCTACCCGACACGTATGCCTCGAAAAGCTTTCGCATGAATACCTCGGAACAAGATCAAAAGACACCTACGCCAACAAGCGATCCGACCACCCTGTTGAAGCGGACCATTGCCTCGGAAGAGATCATGGCCGGCGAGAAAGAAGTTTGGATTCAGCACGGCGACGCCGTCTATCGCTTGTGCGAAACCAAGTCGGGCAAGCTCATTCTCCAAAAATAGAAGAGGCCGGCGCGATCGGACGTTCTCGCTGCACGCGAAGACGCTGTCGGTAGTACTGCAAACCAGGAATGAAGAAACTGGCGGACGCGACGACGCCAAAGATCAGGTGGGCCGCATTGGGGTACAAGGCCATCGGGACACTACACGCGAACAGAGCCATTGCCTGGAAGTAAAACCAGCCGGTCAGGATGCCTCCCTTGATGAGGAAGATCATCCCGGAAATGATCGCCAACAGCGGCGATAACTCGAGCGGCCCCAGTCCCAGCAGCCATTCGACCGGAAAGAGAATCGCCACGCCAATCATGCCAGCGCCCCACACGTGCGCGATCTGACGTTCTACGAACGTGACCGGCCCCATCCGTCTTCGTAAGTACCAGAAGCAGGCCGCCCAGATTCCCGAGATGACAGTCCAGATGGCGACATAGTGCCAGGGATCTTGATCGTTATTCCACTGCAGTACCTGGGTAATCACACAGCAGATAAACAACACCAGGCTATGCCACATCCATAACAGGCCCCAGTTCTCGAGCACCTGGGCGTTATGTGTCTCGCGAAACACGCGAGAGAAGATCTGGAAAAACTGACCGCTGCGAGCCGAGATCGCTTCGTCGTTCAAGTACGCTTCAAAGTCTTCGCAAAGCATCTGTGCGTCGGGATAGCGTAGATCCATCGGCTTCTGTAGACAGCGAAGCGTGATCATTTCCAGATCGCGATCGACTTTCGGGTTTACCTCGTGCGGCAGCGGCGGATCTTGTTCCAAGACCTTGAGCAGTACATCGACCGGCGTTCGACCTTGGAAAGGAGGCTGTCCGGTGATCATCGCGAACAGAATCGTCCCCAACCCATAAACGTCGCTACGAACACCCACGGCGCCGCGATCACCACTGGCCTGCTCGGGGGCCATAAACGCAGGCGTACCGATAATCGCCCCGCTTCGCGTGATGCTGTCGACATCGCTGGTGACCTGCTTGGCCAGACCAAAGTCGGTCACCACAGGGCAGCCATTCTTGTCGATCAAGATGTTCGAAGGCTTAAGATCGCGGTGCAAAATGCCGTGTTGATGGGCTTCATGAACGGCGCTTGAGATGATTCGCATCATCCGCGCGGCTTCCTTCGCCGGCATCGGTCCGCGAGCCAGCCGCTGCGAAAGTGTCTCTCCTTCGATGTACTTCATGCTGAAGTAGTACCGACCGTCGCGCTGTCCTACTTCGTACACCGGAACAATGCCGGGGTGGCTCAGTCGTGCGGCCGACTCAGCTTCCGAGAGGAAACGGCTCAGTTCATCTTCCGAGGCCAGCTGCGCCTTGAGGATCATCTTCACGGCCACAGTTCGGTTCAGGCTTACCTGCCGAGCTCGGTAGACGACCCCCATGCCACCACGACCAATCTCTTCGAGCAGTTCGTAGTCGCCAAACCGCAGCGGCAGTTTCAGCTGCGAGAGCTTCTCGGGAATCGGTTCTTCATCTTCACCAGGGGCAGTGATCGAAACGTTGAGCGCGACCGCGTCGGCCAGCATCACCGCGCCCCACACCTCTTTCAGATCTTCGGCCAAGTGGGGATGCTCTCGCGTGACCACTTCCAGATCGACCGCTTCGCCGCGCTGAACGCGTTGGGTCAATTCATCGAGAAGCTCGGCCAGCTGTTCGTCGATTTGATCCCGGTCGGTGGCCATGCTCTCGCGTTGACTAAAAGAAGGATTACTCGTCGACGGCAGTCGGACCCAATAACGCACGCAAGCGGCGAATGGCCCGCAGGTAACGCATGCTGGCCGCGGCCGGAGTCAGATCGAGTGCCGCGGCGACGTCCTGGTTAGACAGTTGTTCAAAGTGCCGCATGATGACGACTTCTCGATCTTGCTCGTCCAGGTCTTCAATAGCGGCTTGAAAGCGGATGTGCAGTTCCTGCATCGTCGCGGCCGCGCCCGGCGTGGTGTTCTGATCGCACAACTGGGCAGCCAGATCGACCGACGACTGATCCATATTGAATCCGACGTTCATATTTTGTTCGCGGTCGACACTTCGCTTCCCGCTGACCCGATGACGGCGATGGGCATCGATAATTCGATCCTTGGCCATGTGCCGTAGCCATAAATGAAATGGCATTTTCGGGTTTTCTAAATAATCGGCCAGCCGGCGATTGGCATCGACTAGAACCTCTTGGACAATATCACTAGCATCGACTCGCTGCTGGATACGCTTATCCAGACGCATTTCGATCATCCGACGCAGCGAGTCGCGGTGTCGTTGCAGCAAAGCATCTCTCGCAGAAGTATCCCCATCTCGGGCACCCTGAAGGAGCTGTTGCGTTTTATCAGTTTCCGGCCACATATCTTTATTATTTTGAGCGAGGGGGGGCTCCAGCAAGCCACCAGACTAGAATTCCGGGAGAACCAGACCGACATTAACCCATAAAACCGGCCAATCTGGTGTTAAATCGCAACCATTCTGTTAAAAAATCGGTGCCCAGCCTAAATCGTTTTGGCCGGTCGTCTCGTCTATCTATGCGTAAGGGCCCATTGTGGAGCATTCGCGTCGCGCAAGCAGTACCCCCCCTGCGGAAAACCGTGGGGATACGCTGGAGACCCATTTTTCGGGTCTTCACGGGGAACTATTGGGCACGCTGTACCACCTTTTGGGCAACATGGACGACGCCCATGATGCCCTCCAAGAGACCTTTATCAAGTGTTGGCGAAACCGAGAACAATTACCCGAAATAGAGAATGTGAGGGCGTGGATCTTCCGCATTGCCGTGAATACGGGTCGCGACATGCGGATGACAGCCTGGAGAAGAAAACGCCAAGCACTGGGTGACGAGCAGCAAGTCGTCCCCAGCAAAGAGGCGACTCCTGAGCATCACGCCCACAGGTCCGAGCAGATGGAACGTTTACGGATTGCCGTATCAGAGCTCCGTGACGAAGAACGGGAAGTGTTCCTGCTTCGTCAGAACGGTGACCTTACGTACGAAGCAATTGCCGATGCGCTTTCCATTCCGCTAGGCACCGTCAAAACACGCATGCGAATGGCCCTCACGCATTTGCGAGAACACCTGGCCCCCCAAGAATCACCTCGAAAGAATCCTTTGTAAGTTAACTATCGTGCGACTAGCCTTGGTGGTAAGTCGCACCCAGCAGAACCTCACAGAGCAATGGACGATCGCGAACTACTCCAGCAGCAGATGCTGGAACTGATTTACGGCTTACTCTCGGACGAAGAGTCCGCAGAGCTGGTCGATCGTATCAGTTCCGACGGGCAGCTGGCACGCGAATACGCCGAGCTCAAAGAGCAGACCGAACTGCTGGCCGAGGTGACCCGGGACGAGTCGCAGCCTCCCAACTACGACCAATGGAAACAAGAAGCTGATGCCGACCGCCCGACGCCGCTTACTCCAGCGGCAACTTGGGCTTCACGCACGTTCCAGGCGGTCGCGGCCCTGGCAGCCTGTTTGCTTATCGTCGCACTGGGCTACCCGATGCTGAGCATCGACGAGCAAGGTCAAACGATTGCTCTGGCCGAGCAGAAAGAAAGCCTGGCCAATAACTTCCTCAGCGTTTCGGTCACCGGTCCATCCTTGATGGCAGCCGAAGTCCGCAACGACTTCTTCGTTTCCATCGAGAACGCCGACGCAGAGCCGGTGGATGCCGAAGTCGAGTACACCTTCAAGAATCCAGAAGGGGCCACCGTCTACTATGGCCTGACCAAGGCCACCAACGGCCAGGTCGTTTGTCAGATCCCGGCCGACGAAGTTTCGTACGCCGCGAAACTGGAAGTGGTGGCTCGTCACGAGAAAGCCAAGAGCAAGCTCGACGTCGACGTGAAGGCCGCTCCGCCCAAGCCGATTGCCGTTCTGCAAACCGACCGTGAAATCGCCGAACCTGGCAAGACAGTCAACTTCCGTGCGGTCGTCCTCGATCCGCAAACCAATCGCGATCAGTCTGCGAATGTCGACTTCGTTTACAGCGTGCCCAACCAACGCGGCCTGAATCGTATTGCCAGTGCCGAACGTTCGACGCTCAAGGGGGTCGCTCAAGGCCAGATGCAAGTCCCGGCGGCCAATGACTTCAACAACGTCGACCTGGTTGTCCAAAGTCCCGAACTACAGAACAGCTTTGAGCAGCGTGCTCTGCCGGTCGTGGATGCCCGTGCGAAGGATAGCGAAGAACTCGTCCGGCTTAACGCTCGACAGTACGGTCGCGACTACGCCAACAATGCGGGAGGCGCACGCTGGGGTGGTCAAGCTCCGTCGCAGATCGCGGCCAAACCGGAAGGTGGCAAGCTAGTCGCTGGCGTATCGAATCGCGTGCGTTACCTGGCAACGCGCGATCAAACCCGCAGGAGCCGCGCTCAGATGCAGGTTAACGGTGCGAATGCCAAACAGTTCGCCCAAACCGAAAAGCTGGACCAAGAATACGGCTACTTCGAGTTCGTTCCGCAGCCGATGCAGGAATATACCGTCGAAGTGATGGAAGAGAACCGGGCACCGCTACAAGAACAGATCCCCCAGGCCGAAGCCTTGCCGGCGGCATTGCAGGTCAACAATGGGGTCGCCCCTGCGGACGAGCCACTGGAAGTGGAAGTTCGTGTCGCCCAGCCGAACAACACCCTCGCGCTGGTTGCCAGCGATGGCTACAACACCATTGGACACAACCTGTGGGATGTCGGTGTCAACGCGCCGATCACGCAGCCGGTGCAGCTTGACCTGCCGGTCGAAGCCAGCGGCGCGCAGCGGGTGCAGCTCTTCAGCGTTCCTTCGCAAGACGAAGAAGACTCGGAAGCAGAACCGCAGTTGATCGCCGAACGGATCATCTATCGCATCCCGGTGCAGCGGTACGAGATCGATATCAACGGCCTGCCAGCGCAAGCCGATCCGGGCCAAAGCCTGGACGTGCAAGTCACGGTGAAGGACGAGTACGATAACCCGGCTCAGGCGACGCTAGGCGTACAAATGGAACGCATGTCGGACGTTGTGCCGCAGTCGCAGCAACCGCTCGGTCTCGAGGGCGAATGGTTCTTCAATCGTCGTGTGCAAATTCCTGAAACGGCCGCAGACCTCCCCGAAAACATCCGTGACCTGGAGAAAGACAGCGTCTGGTTCGACCAGGTCCTTGCCCTTTCGACCTGGAAGGAAGAACGGCCTGTTCCTACGGCGGAACCCGAGGCGATGATCGCTCGGACGGATCAGGATGCCGAGACCGTGTCGCCGGCATCGACCGGCAAGTTGCCGGTCATGCGACGATCCAACAAGAAGGTCATTCAGTCGCAGTACCAACAAGCACTAGCTGCGATCCATGCGGAGTGGGAAACGCAGCTGGAAGACATCCGCCATACTTCTAGCTGGATGCTATCCGTCGCTGGTGGAATTCTCGTGGTTTGCTTGATCGGCCTGGCTGTCGTTCAAGGCATGCCGAAGATCGGCGTCTGGGGACCGGGTCTGCTGGTCGCTCTGGGTGCTGTGCTGTGGGGAATGTTCTCGCTCAACCTTTCGCTTCCGGAACTCACCAGCCCTGCGGCCAGCCGCCCTGAAATGGTTGCGCTGAACGAAGCGAGCGACGAGCTAAAGGTAACTTCTGAGCTTGAAGTCGAAGAGTTGGCCCTAGAGGCAAAGAAGAACCGAATGGCCGATGGCGTGGCTGCCCCCATGGCCAACACGATTCCTTCGGAGCCCATGTTTGACGGTGGTATGCTCGACGAAGCACCTCAGCTCCGTCCGGCGGTTGAACTGCAACGCAATGCTGAGCCAACGATGCAAAAGGCTCAAATCGAACTACGAACCGGCCCAGCACGTTTTGCTCAGCCTTCACCTAGTGCTGGCGGCATGGGTGGAAACGCCGCCGCATCTGGGATGGGGATGAGCGACTTTGGTGCCGTGCCAGCCATGTCAGGATCGCCAGGGGCACCCGCTCCGCAGCCGGAGGTTCCGGCCGCAGAGAGCGAGAACGCGCCTTTCGGCAATCCAATGCCCGCCGACCCGGCCGGAGGCTTCGCAGGCCGTACGACCGATGAGCTCGATGAAGCCGAAAAGTTCTTGCCGGAACCGATTCTCTGGAAGCCTCGTCTGACGACCAATCCGAACGGTCAACTGAACATTCCCGTTCAACTGCCGCAGCAGCCTGGCCGGTATCGCCTGTTGATCGATGCCCATGGTTCGGGACGTTTGGGAACGGTCGTGCGTTACGTCGAAGTCCTTCCGCCCAAGCTCGCGGCTCCCGTTCCTGCTCCTACGAAGAAGGCGTCGAACTAAGGCCACGCCGGCTGTAACGGTTCTGCGGATCTTATCGACTGCCGATCGATCTCGAAGTCACATTTCCCCATGGCTTCATCTCTCAGCGCTAGAGAGCGGCGGAGAATTGAGAAACTTTCTTCCGCTGCGTCAGGGTTTTGTTTCCGTGGATCTACCTGTTTGGCAAATCATATTGCTGGCCATCGTGCAGGGCATTGCCGAGTTCCTGCCGATCAGTTCGTCGGGCCACCTCGTGGTGTTGGCGACGCTGCTGGGAGCCGATGCCGAAAAGTTTGATCTGGTCGAACTCAACATCGTGCTGCACGCCGGAACGCTCGGCTCGATCCTGGTGGTCTATCGCAAGCATCTCTTTGAGGCGTTGACCAAAGACTGGTGGATCTTGTTTCTATTGGCCATGGCGACCATGCCTGCGGTGATAGCCGCGGTGGTTTTGAAACTAACCGATGCCGACGCACTGCTTGAATCTCCCCTGGTTGCTGGCATCTGCCTGCTTGTGACCGGTGCGATTCTTTTGCTTTCGCAGCGACTCGCCCAGAGTGAACAAACCTACGAAGCCACCACGTGGGCACAAGCCTGGTGGATTGGCTGCGCCCAGGCTCTCGCCATCTTGCCGGGCATTTCACGCAGCGGCTCGACCATCTGCAGCGGTCAGGCACTTGGCCTATCCCGGGAAGCTGCTGCGACGTTCTCGTTTCTGATGGCGGTGCCAGCGATTCTCGGGGCAATCGTGTTAGAACTGGCCAAGTCTCTCTCGCAATCGTCCGATTCCGAAAACGGCCTGCCTGCCTGGTTATTGCTACTGGGAGCACTCGTTTCCTTTGCCGTGGGCTGGGCATCGCTGGTCCTGTTGCTGAAGATGGTTCAACGGGGACGCCTGCACTGGTTTGCCTGGTGGTGTTTTGCAGTCGGGTTGTTTGTTCTCGTGTGGCAGACGACGATAGGATAAAGCTTCTCGTTCCTATGCGTTTGATAGATCGATGCAACTGACCGAACTTCACCAGCAGCTACTCAGCCAAGACCCGAAGGCCGACGCCTATGCCGAAGGGGTCGTTGCCGCGCTGCTGAAAGGTGCGCTGCTCCTACGTGCCAGCGATGTGCATCTTCAACCGACGCCCAGCGGATACCAGATCAAGATTCGCATCGATGGTGTTCTTCAATCGCTGGGGGAAATCCCGCGCGGAGAAAAGACCGACGCAACCGCGCGGCTCAAGATTCTCGCCGGCCTGTTAACCTACCGCACCGATATCCCCCAGGAAGGACGCGTCAGCGATCTCACGTTCGGCCAGGAAGTCCGGGTGAGTACTTTCCCTGCCTTGCATGGCGAGCGGGTCGTCATTCGTATTTTGTGGCAGCAGGACGAACTGCATCAGCTGAGCGACCTGGGACTGCCCAAAGTCATTGCCGACGATCTCGCATCACTCTTGAAAGAGTCGTCCGGGATGATTCTCATCGCGGGTCCCGCTGGCAGTGGCAAGTCGACAACCGCCTATGCCTGCCTCCGGCATATCGCCGCCGGCGAACAGGGCGGACGCAGCATCGTCACGCTGGAAGACCCGATCGAATCCGAGATCCCTGGCATCTCGCAGAGCCACATTCGCCCCAGCGCCGGCTTCGACTTCGCCACAGGTCTGCGTAGCTTAATGCGACAAGATCCCGAGGTGATTCTCGTGGGTGAGATCCGCGATCCGGTCACGGTCGAAACAGCCATGCAGGCCAGTCTTACCGGGCAGTTGGTCCTCAGCACGTTCCACAGTGGCAGCGCCGCCGAGGCGATCCGGCGACTGATCGACATGGGCATCCCGAATTACATGATCCAAAGCGCACTGCTCGGCGTACTGCATCAGCGATTGGTGCGAACGCTGTGCGAATGTGCGGTACCGTGCGAAGAGGACGAACGCTTCGGCTTTGCCATCGAAGGCATGAAGCAGCCTGGCGGCTGCGAGAAGTGCCGCGGCATCGGCTACCTTGGACGCACACTCCTGGCCGAATGGCTGGTACCACACAAGCATCGTCTGTCGCAGGTGGCGCTCGACACGGCAACCTCCGCGATGATCGAGGCCTCGGCTGTCGAGGCCGGCATGGCAACGCGATGGGTTCAGGCCGAAGCGATGCTTGCCAGCGGCACGACCAGCCCGGCCGAAATACGCCGCGTGCTGGGCTTTCGCGACGATCCTGCCAATCGCTAAGCGGCTTCCGGCGTTGGCTCACTAGCCGCCGCTTGCTTCTGCACCACCATCGTATCGATGATCCCGGCACCGCAAGCATCGCCATAGACGTTGACGGTCGTTCGCAGGCGATCGAGGAACCAGTCGATGGCCAGGATCGTACCGATTCCCGTCATCGGCAGCCCGACCGCTTGCAGCACGATCACCATCGTGACCAGGCCGGCTTCCGGAATCCCAGCGGCACCGACAGCCGCAAGGGACGCGGTCAGGAAGACGATCACTAAGTCGGCGGTGGACAGGTCGATCCCTAGTGTCTGCGCAATAAAGATCACGGCCACCGCTTCATACAGGGCCGTACCATCCATGTTGATGGTGGCCCCCAGCGGCAAGACGAACGAGGCGGCGCGATTCGAGACGCCGTTGTTTTCTTCCACGCATTCCATCGTAACCGGCAGCGTGGCAGCGCTACTGGCCGTACTGACCGAAGTGAGCAACGCGCGCAGCAGGTTGAACGTATACGTCAACGGATTCCGCTTACCCAAAACGGCGAGCAAGGTCCCCAGGACGACCGCATGGATCAATAGACCTATGACCACCGTCGCCACGTACCATCCGATGGCTTGCAACTGTTCCAAGAAGCCGGCGGCACCGCCGTTCTTAGCAATGTTCGAACTGACGAGCCCGAAAATACCTACCGGCGCAAAGAGCATCACCAGGTGCACCATCTTCATCACCGCTTCGTTGCAGACGTTGAAGAAACGAATGACCAGGGCTCCTTCTTCGCCGAGGGTGGTCAGCGCGCCGCCGAACACGATGGCGAAGACAATCAGCGCCAGCACGTTGGTGTTGGTCGCGGCCAGGAACAAGTTCGAAGGGAACATCCCGCTGCCTGGGTCCCCTTCGCGGCCACGGAAGACGTCGAGGAAGACCTCCATCGTGGTCTGGCCTTCTTTCGCCTCGACCGACTCGGTGCGGTAGGCGAACGTATCATCGGCCGACATGCCTGGCTGAATGATGATCACCAGCACGATCCCGATGAACACGGCGATCGCCCCGGTGCTGAAGTAGTAGACGATCGTCGAGAGCCCGACGCGTCCCATCTTCCGAATATCCCCCAGCGACGTGATCCCGCTGATCATGCTGGTGATGACAAGCGGAATGACCAACAGCTTCAGGACCTGCAGGAACAAGTCACCGCAGAATTCACAGAAGATATAGACCGACTGAGCAACGCCCAGTTTGCCGGCCTTCTTATCGGCCTCGACCCCTTCGACGGTCTTCTTGGTTTCGTCGATGCGAGTCTGAATCTTGGGCAGTTGGCCTTCCAGGCGGTCGGCTTCTTTGTTCAGTCGCTGGGCAACCTGGGGATCATCGGCATCTTCCGCTTGCTGGCGGTACTTGGCCGCATCGGACTGCTTCTGCTCGATCGTCTTCTCGAGCCGGGCCAGCTCCTTCTCAGGCCCTTCCGAGGCCATCCACATCGATTTGCCGTAGAAAAGCCCCAACAATACGCCCAAAACGATACCCAGCAGGATGAGTATCAGGCCACGCATGCTGTTGTCTGGTTTGGCTGCGTCCGCGGTGTCGGTCATTGGGGTTCCTCCCTGGTGGTCCTAAGTGTCCGCTTAAGATAACCGACCTCAGCCGGGAAAACCCAGCCACTTCTCAAACAATTTCAGGCAAGATGTCTATTTCTACTGACGCAGCGAAGGTTTGGACCCCGATTTGCTCTGAATATTTCTATAGCCCAAAATCGGCTTTTGCGAGTATACTTACCATAGACGCCCGATTACGACGTGCTATCTTACACAACGTAGTCGAGCCGACATTCCGAGGATTGGAATGGTCACATTTTGGCCAGGGAGATGAAGAGTAATGAAATTAGGAATGCTTTTAGTATCGGTCGGAGTTCTCTGGGCTGTCCTGGGGTCCGTCGTCCTGGGACCTGGAGTGCTGTTCTACCCACTGGCCTGGGTCGCGGTTTTTGCCGTCCTGTACGGCGTCCATAAACTCGCAGATACCCGAAAAAATAAGACTTCTGCAGCACTCAGCAACTCCGAAAAACCTTCCGGCGATCTCTCGCACGCAGATCTTTCCCGCGACCCGAACGCGGCAATGATCCGATAGCCGAATGGTTTACGACGCAGGTCTCGCAATGGGGCGGGACCTGCGATCCGGAACCATCTTCTTGCAATCTTCTTGTCAGGCAAATCGCTAAATTGCCTATGCCTGAGGCATCTTCGTGCCCATAAAGGCAGCTTTACCGGGTCAATCCATCCCTTAGGTCACGGCCTGTCCTATCTGCCAGGGTAACCCCTTATGCCGCTTGTGCATCGAATTAAGGGGCCGTATAATCGCCTTCAATTGGGAAGCGTCCACGTTTCTACGAATTTCGTTTGGCGCTTCACGAGAAAACTCTGGGCACGGATGTCTGGCCCGCTTGGGCACGCTCAGGATGCGTGCTATAACCGCCGAGAATTGACCCCGCTTGGCATCGTCCCAGTAAGGGACCAGAGAAACCAACATACATGACGGCGAATCGCTCGCCGCCCAACGATTTACCCCCTCAGGAGATTACGTACCGTGGCAGTAAAGGTTGCAATTAACGGTTTTGGACGTATCGGTCGACTTACCTTCCGCAACATGATCGCTCGTCCTGAGGAGTTCGAGGTTGTTGCGATCAACGACCTGACCGACAACGAAATGCTCGCGACGCTGCTGAAGTATGACAGCACGCACCGTCGCTTCCCTGGCACCGTCGAATTCGATAGCGAAGGCCTGACGGTCAACGGCAAGAAGATCAAGGTTCTCGAAGAACGTAACCCAGCCAACCTGCCTTGGGGTGACCTGGGCGTTGACGTCGTCATCGAATCGACCGGCGTTTTCACCGGTAAGAAGAATGGCGAAAAGCCTGGTTACGATTCGCACCTGGACGCTGGTGCTCGCAAGGTTGTCCTGTCCGCTCCGGCCAAGGACGCTCCTGATCTGACGTGCGTTCTCGGTGTGAACGACGATCAGCTGACCGCCGACATGACCACCGTTTCCAACGCCAGCTGCACGACCAACTGCCTGGCTCCGGTTGCTAAGGTTCTGAACGATACGTTCGGTATCGAAAGCGGTTTGATGACCACCATCCACGCTTACACGAACGATCAGAACGTGCTGGACCTGCCGCACAAAGATCCTTACCGTGCTCGTGCCGCAGCTCAGAACATCATCCCAACCTCGACCGGTGCTGCCAAAGCCGTTGCTCTGGCCATTCCGGAACTCAAGGGCAAGCTGACCGGTATCGCCATGCGTGTTCCGGTTCCAACCGGTAGCGTCGTCGACCTGACCGCTAACCTCGGCAAGTCGGCCAGCGTCGAAGAAATCAACGCCGCCATCAAGGCTGCCGCGGAAGGCCCGATGAAGGGTATCTTGGCTTACACCGAAGATCCTATCGTTTCGTCCGACATCATCGGCGATCCGCACAGCTCGATCTTCGCTGCTCCGTTCACCGCCGTGATCGCCGACAAGCTGGTCAAGGTCGTTTCGTGGTACGACAACGAAGCCGGCTACTCGGCTCGTGCTGCCGACCTGGTCAAGAAGCTGGGCACCATGTAAGCAAGCCTGTTTCAGGCGTTAAAATCATCAAAACCCTCGGATGCGAACGTATCCGAGGGTTTTTTCATGCGCATTTGTTTATGGGGTAGAGTTAAAAAGGCCAGGGTCCGCGCAAAAATTGCCCGATCGATTCGCTTTGACACAGATGGCCGAATGTCGGAACATTGGGGACAGCATCTTTGGATGCAACACCCTCCCCAGTCGCTTACCACGCATTCCCAAACGACGACTGCTTAACACTGCCATGAAAACAATCGTTACCTACGGCGGCTTGTTTGGCCTGTTGGTCGGGCTCCTTGTATGTCCTGCCCGCGGCCAAGCTGCCGATGCCCAAGCCCCAAAATTGCCCAAAGTCGCCGGACAAGATACGCCAGCGTTTGTCAGTTCTGAATTCATCTTCCCCACCGAAGATCGCCCGACGAAGAACTCCCACGCTTCGACTATCGTCGAAACGTCGGAGGGCCTCGTCGCTGCCTGGTTCGGTGGAACCCACGAAAAGAACCCGGACGTGGGCATCTGGATCTCTCGCAATACCGGCAACGGCTGGTCCACGCCCGTCGAAGTCGCCAATGGATACCAGGACGAAGAGCTCCGTCACCCAACCTGGAACCCAGTGCTGTTTCAACCCAAGGAAGGGCCGCTGATGCTCTTCTATAAAGTTGGCCCCAGCCCGAGTAGCTGGTGGGGCATGCTGACCACTTCCACCGACAACGGTGTTACCTGGAGCGAACCAACGCGTCTGGGCGAGAACGAAGCGATCGGCAACCTGCTTGGCCCCGTGAAAAACAAGCCGATTCAATTGGAAGACGGAACGATCGTTTGTCCTTCCAGCACCGAACACAAAGGATGGCGGGTTCACTTCGAGGTCACTAAAGACCTGGGCAAGACATGGGAAGTGATCGGTCCGATCAACGATGCCAAGCTGTTCAATGCCATTCAACCTAGCATCCTGACCTACGAAGACGGGAAGATGCAGATCCTCTGCCGCACGCGTGAAAACCTGGTCGCTTCGGCCTGGTCGGAAGATGGCGGCAAGACCTGGAGCGCCTTGAGCGGTACGGAACTCCCCAACCCGAACTCAGGCACCGACGCCGTCAGCCTTGCCGATGGCATGCAGCTGTTGGTCTACAATCACACCATTCGCGAGTCCGACTTTCCGGCCGGCCGCAACATGCTGAATGTGGCGATCTCGAAGGATGGACATGCCTGGCATCCCGTGTTGACCCTCGAACGACAACCGGGCGAATATTCGTATCCGGCGGTGATTGAGACTTCCGACGGCAAAGTGCACATCGTCTATACGTATCGCCGAGAAACGATCAAACACGTGGTCATTGACCCCACAAAACTGAAGATTCCTGCGTCCGAACCAGCAAAATAGTGGCAACGCATCCGCCCGCGGGCCGTTAATTGGAATTGTCGGCTCATAACACTCGGACTATCATTCAGACGTATGTTTACCCTGGATTCAATTCGATTTCGCACAATGACGGTGGCCCTGGCCATCCTCAGCATGGTGTATTCCTACGGCGTTTGCCCTGGGGGATGCCTTGAGGAAAACCAGTGGTACGCCGCGCTGCATCACATGGTGGAACACGACCACGAGATGCCGGGCTGTGCGCACGAACATGATCCGACCGAGCACTGCAACTGCGACCTGCAAGCCGATACGGCCTTGCTGGTTTCCTCGCGAACGGTCGACGACGACGGGGCTCAGGTAACCGCCTGGCTGCCCATTCTCGACCTGCAAAGCAGCACGTTCACCATCGTTGTCTCGCGCGACATTTTCCAAGTTGAGCACGGCGCAGGACCTCCTACGACGACGCTGCGCGCTCATTCTCAGCTCTTTCGCTGCTAGTTTCCGGCAGCCGATTTGCCCCAGTCTTTGGGCACATCCCCAGTCGATCCCTGGTCTTTGATGTCACAGCTAACGCTGACATGACCAGACGCACTCCATCCATTTGCCGGATACTTTCCATAACTAGTAAGAAAGGCGCATCATGCCTACCACGATTTTGCTTCGGATCGGGCTCTTTTTGAGCATTGCGATCGCGATCGGCTTGATCGGATATTACGCCGGAACACAAAACGCTCCTGCCCCTGCCCTGCCGGCCGAAGAGGCACATGAAGAACACGAGGACGAGCATGGACACGACCACAGTTCCGGCGAAGTCGTCGAACTGTCTGACACGGCATTCAACAACTTGAAGATCGCGGTCAAAACCATGCGTGGCGAAACGTATGTCTCGCCACTAACTATTCCCGGCGAAGTCGTCGAGATCCCTGGCCGCAGCAGCTTTACCGTCGCGGCCCCGGTCGGTGGCAACATCCGCAAGGTGAATGTCGACGTCGGACAGCTGGTGCATCTATCCGATCCGCTCTTCACGCTCGATATTGTGGACGAGCCGGTCTTGTCGGCTCAGGTCGACCTGCTGGATGTTCTGGGGCAGCTCGATGTCACCCAAGCCGAGATCGACCGCCTCGCTCCCTTGGCTCAAACCGGAGCGATCGCAGGCAAAGCACAGCTAGAATTCGAGTACCAGAAGCAGAAGCTACAAAACCGAAAGGATGCGCGGGTCCAGGAACTGATCGCACGCGGTTTGACCGAAACGCAGGTTTCTACCGTGATCGAAAAGCGACAGCTAATCAAACAGGTTGAAGTGCTGCTGAGCGAAGTTCCTCGAGACATGGACTCTTCCGAGCAAGATCCCATCTCGTTCGTCGTCGAGACGCTTAATATTCATCCCGGCATGACCGTCGACCGCGGCACCTCGTTGTCTCGCCTGGCAGACCATCGTTACCTGTACATTCGCGGCGAAGCATTCGAGCAGGATGTGCCTCGGCTGTACGAGTTGGAAGCGAATCACGTCCCCATCGAAGTCCAGTTCGGTCACTCGCACAAAGACGAAGCCGATCGAAACTACGCGACTCGCATGGCCGAGATCGCCTACATCGACAACAACGCCGACGACAAGACCGGGACATTCTTTTTCTATCTACGCATGCAAAACGAAGTCGCTGCCGACTCGCTGCTGTTGGATCAATCCGTCACGCGGCAATGGCGATTCAAACCAGGGCAGCGCGTGCACTTGCGTTTGCCGATGGACGAATACAAAGATCAATTCGTTCTACCGCGAGAAGCCCTCGTGGAAGAAGGAGTCGAAACATTCGTCTTTCAGCAAGTCTTCGGCCATGTCGAGCCTGGCATGAAAGAGTTCCAGAAGGTGCCCGTCGAGGTCATCCATCGCGACACGAATACCGCCGTGATCAGCCGCGACGGAGACGTTCGCCTGGGTGATACGATCGTCGTGACCCACGCCTATCAGTTGTATCTGGAGATGCTTTCCAAAGCTGGCGCCGGCGGCGGTGGCCACGCTCACCATGGACATTCCCACTAAACGCAGAGGAGCGAAATCATGTTGAACAACATTATTCTGTTCGCCCTCCGCAATCGGCTGGTCATCGTCATGGCGGCGTTGGCAGTTATTGTTGTGGGCAGTGTCATTACCGTGCGATTACCGATCGACGTGCTGCCGAACCTGACCCGGCCGCGGGTGGTGGTTATCGCTGAATCGCATGGGCTCTCGCCGGAAGAAGTCGAACAGCGCATCACGTACGTGCTGGAGCGAAGCCTCATTGGTGCCTCTGGCGTGCAGGCAGTGCGTAGTTCTTCCGATATTGGATTCTCGGTCATCTATGTCGAGTTCGACTGGGGAACCGATATCTACACCGCTCGCCAGATTGTCCAGGAACGCCTGGCGCTGGAGCAAGATAATCTGCCGCCGGAAACCGATGTGCAGATGGCCCCGATGTCATCGCTGTTGGGGCAGATCATGATCGTCGGCATGTGGAGCGACGACGGCACGACCTCGCCGCTGGAAATCCGGACGATGGCCGACTGGACCGTGCGGCAACGTCTGCTCACGATTCCAGGTGTCGCCCAGGTAATTCCCATGGGAGGCGGACGAAAGCAGTACCAGGTGCTGGTCGATCTGCACAAGATGCATCAGTACGACCTGCAACTGGGCGACATTGAGAAAGCGCTCAGCGAAAGCAACCTGAACGTTACCGGGGGCTACGTCGATCGAAGCTCGCAAGAGTTTCTCGTCCGCGGCCTGGGGCTCTTGAAAACGATCGATGACATCAAAGACGTGCCCCTCACGACCGATCGCGAGCGTCCTGTTCTGATGCGGCACGTTGCCGAAATCCAAGAAGGTGCCCAGATCAAACGAGGTGATTCCAGTGTCAACGGCCGCGATGCGGTGGTGCTGACCATTCAGAAGCAGCCCAACGTCGATACGCGACTGATCACCGAGCAAATCAACCAGGCAATCGCCGACTTGAAACTGGCGATGCCGAAAGATGTGCAGATCGAAACGACCTACCAACAGCGTGAGTTCATCGACCATAGCGTGACCAACGTGATCGATGCCCTACGTGACGGGGCCATCCTGGTCGTCATCATCCTGTTCATCTTCCTCTTCAACTTCCGCACGACCTTCATCACCGTGACGGCGATTCCACTTTCGATTCTCGTCACGTCGCTGATCTTCTACTTCCTCGGCATGTCGATCAACGTGATGACCCTCGGCGGCATCGCGGTGGCCATGGGGGAACTGGTCGACGATGCGATTGTCGACGTCGAAAACATCTTCCGGCGACTCAAAGCAAACGCGAAGCTCGAAAACCCTCGGCCGGTTCTGGGGGTCATCTTCGATGCGAGTGTCGAAGTGCGAAACGCGATCATTATCAGCACCGTGCTGGTGATCGTCGTCTTCGCCCCGCTGTTCGCACTCAGTGGCATGGAAGGCCGTTTGTTCACTCCGCTGGGTGTGGCTTACATCATCTCGATTCTCGCTTCGACGCTGGTTTCGCTGACGGTCACGCCGGTCCTTTCGTACTATCTGCTTCCCAACGCCAAGGCCACGCACCAGGGTGATGGCTTCTTCCTGCGATTTCTGAAGTGGATTGCCCAACCGATTATCCGGGCTGGTCTCACCCAGAATGGGATCGCCATGATCCTTTCTGGCGTTTTGATCGCGGTAGTGGGCAGCGGCTTCCTGGTGACACGATTGGGAACCGACTTTCTGCCTCCGTTCGATGAAGGTGCGGTGCAGGTCAACTTGTTCGCTCCTCCAGGCACCTCCCTGGCAACCAGCCGCAAGATTGCCAAGCTGGTCGATGACGAACTGGGTAAGCTGACCAAGAGCGAAGAGAATCCGGACGGTCCCCTGCTGTGGTACACGACCAAAACCGGCCGGGCCGAGCAGGACGAACATGCCATGGGGGTCAATGTGACCGAGACCGTCATTTCGCTCAATCCGGATGTTCACAACGGACGCGACGAAATGATCGCGATTCTGCACGAGGCCACCAAGGACGTTCCTGGCGTCGAGATTGAAATCGAACAGCCGATCGCTCACTTGATCAGCCACATGCTGTCCGGGGTGACCGCGCAGATCGCCATCAAGATCTATGGAGACGATCTCACGGAGCTTCGCCGTACGGCCAACAACGTGAAGAATGCCATAGCCGATATCGAAGGCATTGCTCCACCGGTGGTCGAGCAGCAAGCGATGATTCCCCAGTTTCGCGTTGAATTGAAACGAGACGCCCTGGCGTACTACGGTGTGCCTGCTTCGTACGTCAACGAGACTGTCGAAACGGCCCTGAACGGGAAGGTCGTTACGCAGCTGTACCAAGGGCAACGCACGTTCGATGTGCTGGTTCGGCTGGAAGATCGCTATCGAACCGACCTAGAGAGCCTCGACCGGTATCCATTGGAATTGGCCGACGGCAGGCGCGTACCACTTTCGGTGCTGGCCAATGTCTACGAAGCTGGTGGACCGAACACGATCAAGCGCGAAGATGGTCGTCGCCGCATCGTCGTTCGCGTCAACACACTGGGCAAAGACCTCGGTACGGCCGTGGCCGAAATCGACGAGCGTATCCGCGAAGATGTCGAGTTCCCGGAAGGGTACTTCTTCACGATGGGAGGCCAGTTTGAAGCCCAGCAAAGTGCCAGCACGCGGATCTTTGGTCTTTCGATCGTGGCGTTGCTGGTCACGTTCGTCGTGCTGTACTCGGCGTATCCGTCGACCAGCGTCGTGCTGCAGATCCTGTTCAGCTTGCCGGCGGCATTTGTCGGTGGTGTGCTGGCCCTGCTGATCACCGGGCAAACGCTTTCGATCGCGGCCCTGGTCGGGTTCATTTCGCTGGGTGGTATCGCAGCCCGTAACGGCCTGCTGTTGGTCTCGACCTACTTAGAGCAATACCGCGAAGAAGGCTTCACGCAACAGATGATCATCAACGGTAGCCTGGAACGCCTGGCTCCGGTGCTGATGACCGCACTGACCACTGGCATCGGCCTGGTTCCGCTGGTGATCGGTGGAAGCCAACCGGGCAAGGAGATGCTCTTCCCGGTGGCGACAGTCATCCTGGGCGGGCTGGTCACCAGCACGTTCTGCGAGTTCCTGGTCCGCCCTGGCATGTTCTGGTTCTTCGGCAAAAAAGCTGCCGAGCGACTTGGCGTCGACGAGGCTTCGCCGGAAGAGCTGACCTAGTTTGCACCCAGCCGCTGCGAGAGACGGGCGACTTGAAGCTCGAGTCGCTTGATCTCTCGCGTGGCGTCGTAGCGGTTGATCAGCATCCAGTACCACATCTTCATCATGCTGACCGTCGTGATGCAGAACATGACAGCCAACGCCCAGCCGATTAGCGGTTTCATTTCGGTGGCCAGGTAAAACTGCCAGGCACTCAGGAACCCCAGTACCACGAACAGCAACAAAAAGACCATCCCGACCACGTTCACCCAGCGGAAGCGATCGTTCATCGACTTGATCGTTACTTCCAGAATCGATGGGTCGTCGGCGAACTGCTCCAGCAGCCGGGCATCCTCGGCGGATAGCGCGGCTCGAATTTCATCGTCAATGTTCTTCTCAGACATCTTCCTCTCCTTCCATTAAAGACTTCAGCTGTTGCCGAAGTTGAAACAGTTGATACTTTACCGTACCGACCGGCATACCTAGTGCCGTGGAAATTTCGCGGACACGCATCCGCTCCAGATAAAACATCCGGAGCAACACGCGCTGCTTGGCTGCTAACTTTTCGATGGCCGCTGCCAGGGCCGGACGCTTGTCGCCAGTAGCGTGCTGCGTTTCAAGCGGCGCCGGGATTTCGTCGGGAGCCTGATCCTCCAGGACATCGCGCTGGCGTTTGTTCTTGCGAACCCAATCGACTGCCCGAGCGTGCACGATCCGGTAGGCCCAACTGCGAAACGCGGCCGGGTCGCGTAGCTTCTCCAGCGAACGCATGATCGCCAGCCACGCCTCTTGCACCACGTCACTCGCTACATCGGTGCGGCCGGTGACCTGCCGGGCATGGGCCAATAGTCTCGGCTGCCAACGCCGCACCAAGGCCTCCATGGCCGTGGCACTTCCGCTTTGGGCAGAAAGCACCAGCCACTCGTCGGCAATCTGTTCCGGTTCGCGATCCACGGCACCTGCCTGGGAAATGTTGTAAATGATCAGCCAGTGCTACTAGGTCGATTCCCGCGGGAAATGGTTGGCGCATTTCGAGCAAAATCAGGAAATCGTTGATAAGGCACGACTTATCGAATGCCTAAGATCCTACAAAATCATTGCCAATCCCGTCGTTTCGGGGGAGAATCGCCGTAGCGACGTTGTCCCCTCTTCTTGGTGAGGATTGACCATGCCGGATACGCCTGATGAAATATCGCACTCCTCGTGGCAGGACATGGCCTGGGTCTTGGCGTTGGTCGTGACCCTGTTGGTCCTGTTCGGCATCTATCGCACCGAGGTCGTCCTGGCGTCGCTCCCTTACTTAGAATACATCCCCGGTACCCTGGCCGCCGTCATCGGGCTTTGCCTATTGAAACCACGGCAATCGGTGGTGCTGTCGATCGGGCTGGGCTACTTCGTCGGCCTGCTGCTGATGCCGTTTGCCTTGGCCAACCCACCACTGCGATGGTACCTGCACATGGAAACCTTCACGGCGGTGAAGGTCGGCAACAGCCTGCCGCTGTTGGGCTGCGTCGTGGTGGGGATTGTGGTCGCGTCGATCTGGCTGGCATTTCGTGCCCAGGCGCGACGAAGAATTACTTCTCAAGACCCGGCAAACTGAGTTGCCCGTTCTTCACATCGGCCAGGCGTCCCTGGGCCATCTCGACATACTTCTTCGATTGATCGATGCCCACATAGCTGCGGCCTAGTCGCTTCCCAACAACGGCCGTCGTGCCGCTGCCTAGGAATGGATCGAGCACGACTCCATCTTCCGGGCACGTTGCATTGATGCAGGTCTCGACCAGCGTCTCGGGAAAAACGGCGAAGTGGGCATCGCGGAATTTAGAAAGAGGAATCGACCAGACCGTGCGTTTGTTGCGTCCCTTCGGATGAAAGGCCTGATCCCAGCGAGCATCATGCAGGTTGTTGTTGCCGCCGTTCTTGCCGGCTTCGGGCGTGCTGCCGCGTCGATGAAAATGATTGCGGCCCCCCTTCATCTTGCTGTTCTCGCTGAAGGTTACATGCGGCTCGCGGATCGCGTCGGCATCGTAGAAGTACCTGTTGTCCTTCACCAGCAGAAAGACATACTCGTGATCGGTCGTCGGTCGCGTCTTCACACTGCTGGGCATCGCGTTGGGCTTATGCCAGATGACATCACTGCGGAGCTTCCAGCCGTCGGCTCGCAAGGCCAAAGCCACTTGCCACGGTAGACCCAACAGTTCGCCGTCGAGGTATTTATCGCCCAGGACCAGCCATAGAGCACCGGTCTCTTTGAGCGTGCGGCGAACTTCGCTGAAGACTTCGACCAGGCTCTGCACATAGGCTTCCGGCGAGGTCTCTTGGCCAATCTGATCGTCGCCGTCGTAGTTCCGCTGCTGGAAGTACGGCGGACTGCTCACCACGCAGTCGATCACCTGGTCGGGAAAGGTCTTCAGAACATCACGGGCATGTCCGTGATAGACGGTGTTCAACTCGAAACTCGGCTTGGCCGCCTTCGAAACCTTCCGTGGCATGATCTTCTCCGACGGTTACATCTTTTCGACCGTTTGAATACCCAGCAGATCCAGGCCATGTTGTATCACCCGGGCGGTTAAATCGCAAAGCAAGAGTCGGCTATTCTTTTGTTCTTCCGTCTCGGCTTTCAGCACGGGGCAGTTCTCGAAGAAGCTGCTGTACGACTTGGCCAGCTGATCAAAGAGGTAACTGGTCAGATAATTCGGCCGGTAATCGAGCAGCACGTCGTCCAATGCCTCGGAAAACCGCAGGATGGCCATCGCCAACTGACGCTCGGCCGGATGTTCGACCGTGATCTTCGCACTGCTGGTCCGCAGGTCTTCGATCTCGACTTCTCCCTTTCGGAAGATGCTCTGTACCCGGGCATACGAGTACTGCATGTACGTCGCCGTATTCCCGTTCAAAGCCAGCATCTTTTCATAGCTGAACTTGTAGTCCGACTCGCGATTCTGCGACAGGTCGCCATACTTCAGCGCGGCAATACCGACTGTTTCGGAAATCTGCTTTCGCTGAGCTTCATCCAATTGCGGACCGTCCGGCTGCTTATCGTCCCCTTCGCTGACGACCTTGTAGGCTCGACTGACCGCTTCATCCAGCAGACCTTCCAGCCCCACCGTATCGCCCGATCGCGTTTTGAACGGCTTGCCGTCGTCGCCCATGACAGTACCAAAGCTGACGTGCTTCAGTTCGATGTCTTCGTAACCCCATAGTCGCGTGGCGGCGAACAGCTTGTCGAAGTGTTCCCCTTGGCGGAAGTCGACCACGTATAGAATCGCATCGGGCTTCCAGTGTTCCATCCGGTAGGCGATGGTCGCCAGGTCAGTCGTGGAGTAGAGGAACGCTCCATCCCGTTTACGGATGATCATCGGGGCTTTGAAGCCGTCGAGAAACACACACGTTGCTCCTTGCGACTCTTTGGCCAGGCCCTGCTTCTCGAAGTCTTCGACCACGGCGGCAAGTCGATCGTGATAGAAGCTTTCGCCCAGTTGATGATCGAACGTAACGTTCAATCGCTCGTAGACCCGTTTGATCTCGTCTTCGCAGAACGGCAGGAACTCTTTCCACAAGGCGATGTTCTCGGCATCCCCTTCGTGCAGCTTGGCCGTTTCCTGCAGGACGGCCGTGCTGATCTCGGGATGCTCGTCGGCCATCTTCTTCAGCTCAGGCGAGTCCTCGGTCTTGGCGATCTTGGCCTTGGTCGACTCAATCGCTTCGTTCAGTTCCTTGATCTGCGATTGCAAGCGACCGACTTCCTTCTTCTGCTTCTTTGCTTCGGCTTTATCAGCAGGTTCGGGCGCACTCTTAGCGGCTTCGTACTCGGCCGTTCGCTCGTCGAGCTTCTCGATCAGCTCAGGCAGTTGCTTCTTCGCATCGAAGTAATCCATCAGCCCTCGCACGACGCGGTAGATTCGCGACAGCTCCGGCACCGGGGCTGCTTTGTAGGCGTCTTTGTCGGCGAAGTGCTTGTATCCGTAGATGATCATCCCGAACTGAGTTCCCCAGTCGCCGAGATGGTTGTCGCTGATCACGTCGTGCCCGACGAACCGCAGCGTGCGGCAGAGCGCATCACCGATCACTGTGCTCCGGATGTGACCGACATGCATCGGCTTGGCAACGTTGGGGGAAGAATAGTCGACAACGTACTTCCGCGGCGTCTCGACCCGCTTGATGCCAATCCGCGGATCGTTCTTCGCGTGCGCAAGCTGCTGCTCGATCCAATCTTCGCGCAGCTTCAAGTTGATGAAGCCAGGTCCGGCGACTTCCGGAGTTTCGCAGATATCGCCCACATGCACGGCCGCGACCACTTCGGTGGCCAGATCGCGTGGATTCTTACCCAGCTTCTTGGCCAGGCCCATCGCGAAGTTGGCCTGGTAGTCGCCGAACTTGGGATCGCCGGCCGGGCGAATCATTTCCAGCAGCGGACCCGCGTCGTCAGCCAAAGACTCCAGCACAGGCTTAAATCGGGCACGAAGCAGAGCAAGAATGTTCATGAAAGTGGCTTGCAGCTTGAATGAATCGAAGTGTTCTCAATCTGGTCCCCTCGCCCTTCCCAAGGGAGAGGGTTGGGAAGCGGGTACCTGGTTCGCCCCTCACCCTAACCCTCTCCCCCAAGGGGCGAGGGGACAAGATGGGAGGTCATGCGGGGCGAGGTTTATGCCACCAGGGTTTATTCGCCAGGGTTTCGCAAGATGCCGGTTAGGTCGACCTTCTTGGCATTCCCCCACAGTTGTTCCAGCTGGAAATACTCGCGGGTTTCTTCGTCGAACAGGTGGCACACGATCGTACCGTAGTCCAACAAAATCCAGCGGCTTTCGTCGTACCCTTCGCGGCCCATGCGGCGATCGCCAAGCTCTTTTTCAAGCTTGTCGTCGATCTCTTCGCTCATTGCGTGCAGCTGTCGACGGCTACCACCGGTACCGATGACGAAGTAATCGAAGATCGGCGTCAGGTGCCGCATATCGAGAATGCAGATATCGCGACCGTTATTGTCTTCGATCACCTGGGCGGCTGCTTTGGCGAGCTCGAAGCTGGCGTTATCGCTGTTTTCGGAAGTTTCAGGCTTGTCAGAATCAGTCACGCAATTGCCGGGGGACTTGAGTAAATATTGGATTGGGAAGTAGGGCTTCGCTCGTTAGGCCGAAGTGTTGGCGTGGGTCTTCTGACCGCCGCCTGGCGAGCCCCCTTCGTTCGCTTCGTAGCGTCCGAAGATCATGCGTCCGGCACTGGTTTGCAGCACGCTGGTCACCAGAATGCGGACCTGGCTGTTGATGTGCTCGCGACCACCTTCGACGACAATCATCGTGCCATCGTCCAGGTAGCCGACGCCTTGGGTGTCTTCTTCACCCTTTTTGACAATCCGAACCGACAGATGTTCACCTGGCAGGAAGACAGGCTTCAACGCGTTGGCGATCTCGTTCAGGTTGATCACTTCCACGTTGTGCAGCTTGGCAACCTTGTTCAGGTTGTAGTCGCCGGTGACGATCTTCCCTTCCAGCAGCTTGGCCAAAAGGACCAGTTTCATGTCGACCGGTTGGCCTTCCATGTCAGGCGTCTCGCGGTCGTGGATCTTCAGATCGACCTGATCGTTGTTTCGCAGACGGTTGAGAATATCGAGCCCGCGGCGGCCGCGGCTGCGCTTCAGCTTGTCGCTGCTGTCGGCGATACCCTGCAGTTCGGCCAGGACGAACCTCGGCATGATCAGCACATTGTCGAAGAAGCCGGTCTCGACGACGTCGGCGATGCGGCCGTCGATCACGATACTGGTATCCAGCACGTACGGCTTGGGCCCCTTCACTTCCTTGGCGAATTCCACGTAAGGAATGATGAAGCGGAAGTCGTCCTTCGTCTGCAGCACCAGGCTGATACAGCTATAGCAAAGCACCATCCCGATCACCAATTGCAGTGCCCGGTGCGCCGTGACGGCCCCGGGGTTATCGGCCGGGAACCAAACCTGGGTGATCAGCCCCAGGATGTACGTCAGCGAGAGCCCCACGAGAAGGCCGAAGTAGACGCCCGAGATGGTGTCGTATCGCTTGTTCTTGACGAAGATATCGATGCCGATGACCGCCAAGGCCAAAACCAGCACCCCACAGAACGCCCAAAAAGGCTGATCCTGCAGCGCACTGCGGAAGGCATCGACCTGGATGACGGTAATGCCGACACCGGCAGCCACCAGGATAAAAACAATTCTAAGTACAATCAGCGCCATGGAGAGCCTGCAGGAGACGACCTAAACCGACAAGATTGCGACGGCAACCCATCAGTAAGGCAGGTCGTTCTCCCCTTAAAAGACAAACCTAATCTCAATTCCAAGTGAAGTATTCTACCTAGCATCGGTCCCGAAAGCATCCCCATAGACTAGCGAAAATGGGCGTCAAACTCCCGCTGGCAGTAAGAATCGGTCATGGTGGCAATGTAATACCCTACGGTGCGAGGTAGCCCCCAAACCTCGAACCATTCGGCACACTTCCCGCGTACCAATTCGGGGCGGTTCAGATACCCCTCGAACATCTGCCGTAGCTGGTCCTGACCACGGTTACGAAACTCGATGATATCGGGATGGCGATAAACCCGCTCGAAAAGGAACTTCTCGAGTTGCGTTTTCCGCGTACGCAGGTCATCGCTCACCGTCACTATCGGCTCGCACAGCTCGGCTTCCTCCGGCGTCAGCGGGTTCCACTTGGCAATCCGCTCCATAGCCGTCTGCATCACGTCGGTGACCTGAATGTCGATCAACTGGTGAATGACCATCTTCCGCAACCGACGCCCTTCCAGCTGGCCATACCGCTGATAGGCTTTCTCGGCCGCTTGCGCGAAAAGTGGAACCTGCATCAGCTCGTCGAAATTCACCAGCCCTAGCTTCAATGCATCGTCCGCGTCGTGCGTGTCGTACGTGATGCTGTCGCAGGCCTCGACCGTCTGGGCTTCCAGCAGTGGCCGCAGGAAGGTCATTTGCCGCTTGTCGACCCGAGTGATCTGCCCTTCCAGGACTTCGTGCGTCAGGTTGAGCCCATCGTAATAAGGACTGCGCGTTTCGAGATGCTTCACCAACACCAGGCCAAACGCATTGTGCGAGAAGCCTCCGCAGTCGGCCATGCACTCCTGCAAGACTTCCTCGCCGGTATGCCCCAACGGCGGATGGCCCAGATCGTGCAAATAGCCCAAAGCCTCGATAAGTTCCTCATTCAGCCCCAGGCTACGGCCGATCGTGCGAGCGACATTGACGACTTCGATCGTGTGCGTCAGCCGCGTGCGGTGGTAGTCGCTGACGTTCATGAAGACCTGGGTTTTGTCGGCCATCCGGCGGAACGCGCTGCTATGGATAATCCGATCGCGGTCGCGCTGAAACGGCGAGCGATACGGCTGGTCGGACTCCTGGTGCTCGCGGCCGCGCGACTGTTTACTTCGCAGCGCGTAAGGAGCCAAAAGCCGCTCCTCGCGCTGTTCATAATTCATGAAATGATGCATGTGCTTTGGTCGTAGTTTTCAGTTTTCAGTGTTCAGATTTCAGTGGAAAGAGCCCAATAAACACGTGGTGAATCGACGTAACCCTTTTCTCTAACAACGCTTTGCGTACTGATCGGGAAAGAGAATTCCATCGGCGTTCGGATTCGATTTCTTGCTGAAAACTGAAAACTGAAAACTGAACACGCTTCCCCTCTAGTTGCCACCTTGGGTGGGCCCTGTTAGCCTGAACTGAATTGTCACTCATCATTTATACCTTTAAGGTCGGGATTGCCCCATGGCAGGGGCAGGTGCGAAATCCGAGACCTTATTGCCCAGCATGATTGTCTGCCATCGTGGATTTTCATCGAGACAAGCTGTCTGCCATCGATCCGACGCAGGATACGTCCTCTATCTGCGTTCGCGGGGCACGCGTCCACAACCTCAAAAACGTCGACATCGATCTCCCTCGAGACCAGTTGATCGTCATCACCGGGCCCAGCGGTAGCGGCAAAAGCTCGCTGGCGCTCGACACCCTGTACGCCGAAGGACAGCGTCAGTATGTTGAAAGCCTTTCGGTGTACGCGCGGCAGTTCCTCGATCAGATGGAACGCCCCGACGTCGACCTGATTGTCGGCCTGCAGCCCACCATCTGTATCGACCAGCGAACCGGCAGCCAGAACCCGCGCAGCACGGTCGCCACGATCACCGAGATCTACGACTACCTCCGTCTACTGATGGCCCGGCTCGGACAGCCTCATTGCTGGAAGTGCGATCGCCCGATCACCCAGCAAACAGCCGAACAGATTCAAGATCGTCTGCTGGCCCTGCCCGATGAAACCAAGCTGATGATCATGGCCCCGATGGTTCAGGGGCGCAAAGGGGCGCACAAAGAGGTCTTCGATCGCATCCGCCGCGAAGGTCTGCTGCGAGTCCGCGTCGACGACGAGGTCTACCAGATCGACGAAGTCCCCGAGCTGAACCCGAAAAAGAATCACACGATCGAAGCGATCGTCGACCGCATCATCATTCGCGAAGGGCTTCGCGCTCGCATGAGCGATTCGGTAGCGATGGCCCTGAAACTGGGTGAAGGCCGGCTGCTTTCCTGCCACTTGGATACCGACATCGTCGACAAGGCGCATCCCAAGGGGACCTGGATCGATCAGATCTTCAACACCGAGCTGGCCTGCACCGAGTGCAACCTCAGCTTCATCGATATCGAGCCCCGCACGTTCAGCTTCAACAGCCCCTACGGGACCTGCCCCAAGTGCGAAGGCCTCGGCATCTGCGAAGAGTTCGACCCCGACCTGGTCGTGCCGGATCGCGAACAATCGATCGACGACGGCGCGATCGCTCCGTGGCGTGGCCTGACGGCGGCCGCGCTGACCAAGGTCACCAAGGGGCTCGACACCTGGCTCGGCAAGCACAAGCTTGACCGCACCTCGAAGCTCAGCGAATGGACCGAGGACCAGCGCACCAAGCTCCTGTCCGGCGAAGGCAATGCCTGGCAAGGCGTACTGATCGCCCTGGAAAAAGAGTTTGTCACGACGACCCGTAAAAAGCGGCTCGAACAGCTCGGCAAGTTCCGCGGCAAGCTCCCCTGCCCTGCGTGTCACGGGGCCCGTCTGCGGCCCGAAGCGCTCGCCGTGCGGGTAGCCGATCACAACATTCATCAGATCGTTCGTCTGAGCATCAACGATGCCCGCACGTTCTTCGATGACCTGGAGTTCGACGAACACGAGAGCCTGATCGCGACGCCGATCATCCGCGAGATCGCCAAGCGTCTAGCCTTCCTGGAAAAGGTCGGAGCCGATTACCTCACGCTCGATCGTGCCGCCGATACGCTCAGCGGTGGCGAACTGCAACGTGTTCGCCTGGCCACCGGCATCGGTAGCGGGCTGGTCGGTATCTGTTACATCCTGGACGAACCTTCGATCGGTCTTCACTCGCGTGACAACCACCGCCTGATCGAGGCGCTCGTCGAACTGCGCGACCATGGCAACACCGTGATCGTGGTTGAACACGACGAAGCGATCATGCGCGTCGCCGATCGCCTGGTCGATGTCGGCCCGGGTGCCGGTCACCGGGGCGGGCAGATCATCGCCGAAGGCACGCCAGACGTCGTCGCGAATGTCGATGCTTCGATCACCGGCCAATACCTCAGCGGCCGCACGAAGATCGACGTTCCCGCATCCCGTCGCAAGGTTGCCAAGTCGCGGATGATCTCCATCGAAGGAGCCACGACCAACAACTTGAAGGATGTGGCTGTTCAGGTTCCGTTGGGCGCGTTCGTCTGCGTGACCGGGGTGAGCGGTAGCGGCAAGAGTTCGTTGGTGAACGAAACGATCACACCGGCACTGCTTCGCCGCCTGGGTCAGCCCTCGCAGCGTCCTGGGGCGTTCACCAGTCTTCGCGGCACGAGCCAGGTCGACAAGGTCATCCCGATCGACCAGTCCCCAATCGGCCGCACGCCGCGTAGTAACCCGGCTACGTATACCGGCGTGTTCGATGAAATCCGCAAGGTGTTCGCCGAGACGCGGCAAGCGAAGCAGTACGGCTACAAGGCGTCGCGGTTCAGCTTCAACGTCAAAGGGGGCCGCTGCGAAGAATGCCAAGGCCAGGGCCTGCGGAAGATCGAAATGAACTTCCTGCCTGACCTGTTCGTCGAGTGCCCTCAGTGCCACGGCAAACGCTTCAACCGACAGACGCTACGGGTCAAATATAAAGACCTTTCGATCGCCGACGTCTTGAACCTGCCGATCGAAGAAGCGTCTGAGTTCTTCGAGGCAGTGCCCACCATCCACCGCGTGCTGGCAAGCCTGTGCGACGTGGGCCTGGGCTATCTCTCGCTCGGCCAACCGAGCACGACCCTTTCCGGCGGTGAAGCCCAGCGTATCAAGCTGGCCACCGAACTGGCCCGCACCGAAACCGGCAGCACGCTGTACGTCCTCGACGAACCGACCACCGGGCTGCACTTCGAAGACATCCGCCGCTTGCTCTCGGTCCTCTCGCGCTTAGTCGACAAGGGGAACACGGTCCTGGTGATCGAACACAACCTGGACGTCATCAAGAGCGCCGACTGGCTGATCGACCTCGGCCCCGAAGGCGGCTCTGGCGGCGGCCAAATCATCGCCACCGGCACGCCCGAACAAGTCGCCGAAGTCGAAGCGAGCTACACTGGGCAGTATCTGAAACCGCTGCTCAACGGGAACGCGTAGCCTTAAACTCCTGTCCCCTCGCCCCTTTGGGGAGAGGGCTAGGGTGAGGGGCGAAGCTGGTACCCGCTCTTGAAGTCTCAAAGAGAAGATCCACCGCGGATCACGCAGATAAGAAGTAGGGCCCGCGTGTCGCGGGTCGGCCCCCTGGTACCCGCTTCGCGACCCGCGACACGCGGGCCCTACAAAAAAATTCCAGGCGCACTATCTCAGGGCAGCGTTCTGCCTGTAAACTACACGTACATCCATCGAAGCACTCTCGCTCCCCCGGGTGCCACGCCCAAGTCCGCTTGGGCGTGCCAAGAGGTAGCCATCCTAAACGGGCGACCTCCTTCACACGTGCCCATCCCAACCTGTGCCACTGGCCTCTGGCCAGTGTTCTTACGGCCAATTTGGGATGGCTCACCATGTTCTCACTTCGCACTGCCGAGGGCAGCCGTGGCACGCGATTCATCAAAACAACTTCACCACACAAGCGAACATCATGTCCCATCACCACGCAGCACAACCTGAAAAACACGGAGCAGGCCACTCTGGCCATGCTCCGCAGGTTGCCGTGCGCGATGGGAACCGGCTGCTGTGTCCCTGTTGTGGGGAAGTGTTGATGGTGCTGCCGGAGAAGCCGCCTTCCTACGGAGCCAACTGCCAAGCAGTCGCCATCGATCCGGAGATCGCGGCGCACGAGTTCCCGGCAGACCCACCTCCGCAGATTCCTACCCGGCGATCCACCACGCTTCGGCCTGCGTCACTCGATCAGTGCGAACCGCGCGAGCGCGACGAAGCCACGCGGGCTCGTGAACGCGAACTCTACCGGCTCAAGCGCCCCCTGCGAGAACCACTCACTTACGAAGCGGCCCGGCTGTTCGCCTACACCTACTACCGCCTGCAGGCCCTCGACCGGCAATTGCATCGCGAGATTTGCCAGAAGCAGGAAGAGATCGACGCGCTGGAGCGGGAACTGGATGGCCTGAAGGAAACGTCTTCGCGCGAAGAACGTCCACAACGCGCGAAGCAGGTAAAGGTTCGTCTTTATGGCGAGCCCAAGAAGATCATCACACCGGCGCGACGCCAGCGCGTTCGCGGCGCGCTTCAAAGACACGCCCAAGCAGACTTGGGCGTGGCACCCGGACGACTTCGCGACGTGAACGCGGCCGCCGCAGGAACGAACAAGACGCATGAAGCCAGCGAACGCGGACCGCCTTAAAGAATCCTGTCCCCTCTCCCTTAGGGGAGAGGGCTAGGATGAGGGTTTATTGAGCGTCCTTTGCCCAACATTGCCAGATGGAAGTTCCGGATCGATCGGAACACCGCTCGCGCATGCGCTGCTTACAAGCAAGATGCCCCCTCACCCTAACCCTCTCCCCTAAGGGGCGAGGGGACAGGATTGCCTGCGCGCTTATAATGAACGCAAACCTTGGCTTTGCTTCACACGGGATCGATTCGCCTGGGATTGGCTTCGGCCAAGCTCCGGCATCCATCGCCCCATTCACTCATAGGACATCACACCATGGCAGATCTTCAAACGGCAACTTTCGGCGGCGGGTGTTTCTGGTGCACCGAGGCTGTCTTCCTTGAGCTACGTGGCGTCAAGAGTGTCGAGTCCGGCTACGCAGGCGGGCACGTTGCCAATCCGACCTACGAACAGGTCTGCACCAAGACGACCGGGCACGCCGAGGTGATTCAAATCACGTACGACCCTGACCAGATCAACTACGAAGACTTGCTGGAGATCTTCTTTCAAACGCACGACCCGACCACCAAGGATCGGCAAGGCAACGATGTCGGCCCGCAGTATCGCAGCGCGGTGTTTTATCACACGGACGAGCAAAAAGAGACGGCCCAGGCGTTCATCGCCAAGCTGAACGAAAGCGGCGTGCTGCCTGGCAAGATCGTGACCGAAGTGACCCAGATCAACAACTACTACCCGGCCGAGAACTACCACCAGGATTACCTGGCCAACAACCCCAGCAACCCTTACTGCGCGATGGTCGTTCGCCCGAAGGTCGACAAGTTCCGCAAGCAGTTTGCCGACAAGCTGAAGTAAAGATCAACTACCCAGATCCTAAGCCTAAGCTGCAGATCAAAAAGAAACGCCCACTACCGTAGCAGCGGGCGTCTGTTCATTTATGTTTCGTCGATCCGTCCGAGTTACTTCCGTTCAAACTTGAACTTGAAGCGGTCGTTTTCGGTGTGAGCCTGGTCGAAGATTTCACGCACCTTGGCGATCAGTTCGGGGTGCTGCTTCGAGAGGTCGACGTTTTCCTCGACGTCCTTCTCGATGTTGTACAGCGCGATGTGGGCATCGGGGTCGGCGGTCATGTCGTTTTGCACGGCCTTCCATTGGCCCATGCGAACGGCTCGACGGCCGCCGCGTTCGAAGAACTCCCAGTACAGGTAATCGTGCTGCGGCTGATCCCCTTCCCCGGTCAGCTCAGGCACCATGGTGATGCCGTCGAGGCCTTCCGGCACTTCGGCGCCGGCCAGTTGGCATAGCGTCGGCAAAACGTCCCAGTGAGCACTGATCAGATGGCTTTCGGTGCCTGGCTTCACGTGGCCTGGCCAGCGAACCAAAAACGGCGCGCGGATACCGCCATCGGTCAGGTCACGCTTGTGACCGCGATAAGGTCCGTTGCTGTTGAAGAATTTGGGATCGTGGCCCCCTTCCTGATGGGCGCCGTTGTCGCTAGTGAACATGACGATCGTGTTGTCGTCGAGACCCAACTCGTTGACCAGGTGCATCACGCGGCCGACGTCCTCGTCCATCTTGGTGCACATGCCAGCGAACGCCGCGATCGGGTTCTTCACCGGAGGACCCGAGTACTTGCCGATCTTGTCTTCAAACTCAGAGAACTTCTGGCGGTAAGGAGCAACGTACTCTTCCGGCACGTGCATCGCGGCGTGCGGAATGGTGATCGGCAGGTAGCAGAAGAACGGCTTGTCCTTGTTGTCGCGAATGAACTGAAGAGCCTGATCCATAATCAGATCGTGCGAGTAGGTCTTGCCGTCGAGCTCGATCTTCTTCTCGTTGTCGTACAACCAGGTTGGATAGTACGTGTGAGCGTTACGCTGGCAGTTGTAACCATAGAAGACGTCGAAGCCTTGCTTGATGGGGTCCCCTTCCGAGCCAGGAAAGCCGAGGCCCCACTTGCCGAAAGCACCGGTCCTGTAACCAGCTTCCTTGAGCAGCTCGGGCAGCGTAACGGTATCGGCCGGAATCGGCTGTTGGCCGACCGGTCGCACTTCGGCATTGCCGCGGACAGGCGTGTGCCCGGTGTGCAGCCCTGTCATCAGCACGCTACGCGTCGGAGCACACACGGTGCTGCCGCTGTAGTGATCGGTGAACTTCATCCCTTCGGTCGCCAGGCGATCGATGTTGGGGGTCTCGAACTTCTCTTGGCCGTAGCAGCCAAGATCGCCAATCCCCAGATCGTCGGCGAGGATGTAAATGATGTTTGGCTTTTTGGCTTCGGCCAGTTCCGGGCAGAACAAACCAAGGCCGACAATGGCTAACAACAAGCTGGTAAGCGTACGGGTCATCATCAAAGGAGTCGTCTTGGGGGAAAGGGAAATAGAAGTCTCTATTAGAATCAAAGGCCGGCCGACTTGCGAACCACTTCCATGGTTTCGTACTGTCGGCGAGTTACCGCGGCCTGGGCGTGGGTGACCATGTGCTGGGCAAACTCAGGCCGCTGTACTAAGTCTAACACGGTGGCCGGATAGTTGGCGACCTGCTCTGGCTTGTCGAAATCGAACAGCCAATCGCCCAGTCCGATGTCCTGCCACATGAAACCCTTGGAGGTCTGCTCTTCGAAACGCCCCACAATGGCGGGGATGCCGTTGCCGATACACATGATCGGCGAGTGCATCTCGAGCCCGAAGAAGCCGGCCGAACGCACGTACGTGCTGAGGGCCTGATCGGTGAGCCAGAACTTGTCGCGCCAGACGACCTTCTGCTTCACCTCGTCGGAAAGATGGTCGTAGATGTTCAACTTGGTGACCTTCATCTGCGTCATGTCCTCGGGACAAAGCAGGACCTTTTTGTCGGTCTCGGTCACGACGCGGGCAATCGCCTCGCGAATCGGCTTGTGGTCGTGATCCTTCATCGCCTCGTTACGAGCATGACGCTCAGGATCGATCGTACGTCCCTTTTTCACTTCCCAGTAAGGCGTGTAACGCAGCCGCGTGATGCAGCACAGAAACTCACCAGGAGTCAGACCAACCTGCTTCAGATAGGCCTCCGCTTTTTCGTCATCACGCAGATCGCAAGCGAATGCCCCATCGGGACCGAACTCCATGATCGGGCTCTGGATGCCATCCACTTTCGCTTTCTTCAGCGAGACGGAATCGCGGAAGTAGACGAAGTTGGCCGAGCTCATCAGGTCCTGGGTTTCCTGATCGGCGCCAGTGTAGGTGATGCCATAGATGCCAAACGGCTTGCCTGTGTGCTCGACGAACCGACCCACATCGCGGCGAGCGACGAACGACGGCCCCGAGCCATGCAGCAGGAAGTCGCACGAGTCGACGGCGTCCTTCAAGTCGGCATTGGAGACCTTGCCGGTCTCGCCGATCGAACCTTTTACGACCCGCATGTTGGGGAAGCGTCGGGCTTCCATCGCGTGGACTTCTTCTGAGAAGTCGCCAGAAGCCCACAACGTGACTTCAGCCTCTGGCACGTACTTCTCGAGCAAGGCCATCACGCCGGGCGTGTGGGCGATGTCACCGATGTTCACCACTTGCCACGAAGAACGAAGAAGTATCCTCGGCCGCCTGGCAGGAGCCGCGTAAGCCTTCGAAGCCAACACGGCGGCGACCGAGGATTGTAAGAACGTACGACGTTTCATAGGACGAAACCCGCGATGCGCAAGAGGAGAGTCGATAGAGGCGTTTACTTCTTTTCGGCCGCATTCAAGGCGTCGATGTTGGCCGACTCGTGCAGCGCCAGGATCTCTTCGTCGGTCAGTGCCCGATCGAAGACCGCCAGGCCGCCGAACTTTCCTTTGGTCGCTTCACGCAGAAACGAACCGACGGCGTAGCGTGCACCAACGGTGAAGTCAGAACCGCCATCCGGCTTCGATTCGGCGTGCTTCTCTGGATCGTACTTGAAGATGCCACGGCCGTGATAATAAGGATTCATCCCGCGGTCTTTGCCGTCGGGACCTTCCTGCGTGAAGTAGCGATCGTCGCGGCGATCCTTCTTCGCATCGAGCTCGCGCTTCTCGTACGTGCCGTTGATGTAGGCGGTGATGTACTTGCCATCGTACGTGAACGCCAACGTGCACCATTGTTCCTCTGGTACCTTACGCTTGGTCGCGGCGTAGTCGGCACACCATGGGAAGGCCGAACCATCGGCGCGACGCGTGACGCCCCCTTCGGCGCTGATGTGCGGCACCAACTGATTGGGGCCGCCATAGGTCGGCATGTTCATCAGCATCGAATACTGACGCGTGCCGCTGTCGTCGTCGCGGCCTTTGCCTTCGCTCCACATGCCAGCGATCGTGCGGCTTTGGCGAAGATCGATGATTCGCACGACGGCGAACATCGAGACCTGAGCATCCGGACCGCTGATGTTCAGCTTGCCGGTCTTGTCGTAGTCGAGCTGTAGGTACTGCGTGCCGTTGAAGTCGATGCTGTGTCCAGAGTACGGTCCCACGTCGGCTCGGGCGATCGGGCCGTTCACTTCCTTCAGCGGGTACGTGCCTTCAGGGGCGATCGATTCGCGGAGTTGGCCAGGCTCTTCATCAAACGTCCAGAACGCGACCAGGTTGGGAGTCTTCAGCACGACCGATGGGTCGCCTGAAGGTTCGTGTGCCTGGGCAGCTGTGCCTGGCATCGCGAGAGAGGAAAGTCCCAGTACAAAGGAACACAACAGAATCGAACGGAGCATGACGAAGGTTCTCAGAAGGATTGGGGGCAGGCAATATCATGAGAGCAGGCCGAATCCACCCAGATTCGACCTGCTCCTGATATTAATCAATCTCAATCCGACATGGAACCTTTTCGGCCCGAGAAACAGGCCGAACGGGGGGAATGACCGAGCTTAATTGTCGCTCAGGCCGGCCAGCATGGTATCGAGCGACAGCGATGGGATATCGGCTGCGAGCGACTCGTCGACCACTTCCGACTCTGCACTTGCTGGGCAGCACGAAGTGCCAGTGCTGCCGCTCGTGGCCATCGAAGGACAGCAGCTGCCGCCTGCGTAGCCACCCACCGGCATGCCTGCCGAGCAGGTACCACTGGGTGCCGCGCTCGCGAAGATCGTCTCCTGGTATTCCTTGGGCAGGTACTGCGTCACGGCCACGGCGGTCTCTGGCGAGACGACGGTGATCCCCAGGGCCAAGATGACCAGGCCGGCGAACCCGTAGACGGTGTTCTTAATCCAACTCCCAACGCGGGCTGCCGGTTGCGCGGATGGTGAACCTTGCCCGGCGGTTTCGGTTCCTTGGCTAAGGGATTCGATCGGCTGATTTTTATCTTCCATCATCAATTCCTAGTTTTGGACACAGAGCGGCGGGACTAATTACCATACATAGTACCGACATTGTGCGGTGATCATTCACCCTTTTTCCGTGAGATCTCCCACTGTAAGGGGTTCTTTTCGGGAAAATCGGGATATCCCCCACGTTGAACCTGCGCTTTCCCGAAATTCCATTCCCGATCCCCCCAGGTTTTGTTAGCTTCACAAGTTGTTGTCCGTTACTTTAGGGACACACCCAACCCCACTGCCAAGCGACAGATGCCCATGATTATCATGCCTCCTTCGGCGCAAGAGCGTCTCGAACGAATCGAACAGGTTCTTGCACCTCAGCGGCAAGCTTTGCTCGACCACCCGGTCTACCAGCAAATCACCAGCGCCGACGCCCTGAAGGTCTTCATGCAGTACCACGTCTTTGCGGTGTGGGACTTCATGTCTCTGCTGAAGGTCCTGCAGCTGAAGCTGACCTGCACGAGCGTGCCTTGGGTGCCAACCGAGAACAACCTCGGCCGCCGCCTGGTGAATGAAATCGTCCTGGCCGAAGAGAGCGACGAAGACGGTGAAGGCGGCTTCAGCAGCCACTTCGAGCTGTACCAGAGTTCGATGGAGCAAATCGGAGCCGATGGCTACCTGATCGATCGCTTCCTGCAGCGGCTGGAATGTGGCCGCGACGTGACGGCTGCTCTCTACGAAGCCGACCTGCCGCGTCCGATCGTGCAGTTCGTGACCAACACGTTCGACCTGATCGCCAGCGATAACCTGTGTGCGATCGCTGCCGGCTTCACCTACGGCCGCGAAGACCTGCTGCCAGGCGTCTTCCAGAAGATCGTCAACCAGGTCAATCAAGAGCTGTCAGGCTCGGCCTCGAAGTTCGTCTACTACCTCGATCGCCACATCGAACTCGACGGCGACTCGCACGGCCCGATGGCCCACCGCCTGCTCTCGCACCTCTGCGGCGACGACGACGACAAATGGCAAGCCGCCGAAGACGCCGCCGTGCGTAGCCTGGAAGCCCGGTTGCTACTGTGGAACGGGATGCTCGACGCGCTGGCGTACTAGTTGCTCTCGATTCTCACGTTTGCGCGTTTCGAAGTCGAGAGCTGATTCTCACGAAAACAGAAGCGGGCAACTCGCTACGGTAGTTGCCCGTTGACGTAGCTTAGCGTGCTATCGTAATCGTTATTCTTACAACGTTGCTCTTTCGCCTAGGGAATCTGAATCCAAGGGTGGAGTAAACCGTACGCTTGAGCTCGGTCGACACTTCACGGCATTTCAAGTGCCCAGTGTTCAAGATACTCGGTAACTTCCTTGAGGGCCGCCATCAAGAGCCAAGGGATTACGGTCAGTGCGATGGCCCAAATCCATCGTCCTTTGATCCATCGATTTCCTGCGTACAGAAGGGCCAGACCGAATCCCAAGAAGAACAGAATCGTTGCCATTTGAACGATATCCAGCAGGAGCCACGGCAACGGGCCATCCAAGTCGACGCCTAGATACTTCCAGTTGTTCCAGACGGCCATTGGAAAGGCGAACAACATCAGACCACCAATCAGCCAACAGATGCATGCCGGAATAACACGCCAGCGAAAAACACGTTTCGGCGGTGGCGGCGACGCCTGGGCCGGTTGGTTCGGTTCGTCGTTGACTGCCTGGGGTGACTTGTAGGGGTCCATCGATGTGCTGAATCTTCTTGTCGTTCTGCAGGGCTACGGAGCGTTTCCGTTTAGTAATTCGCGAAGGCATTCAACCTGCCAGACGCGCACGTCTTTATTGTCGTAGTATCCGGCTGCACATGCGGCAATCTTTGAGGCTCTAGGCACTGTGCCTGCCGATAATGCGGCACAGTGTATTGCGTCTATCACAGAGACCTCTGGAATCACGGGTCGCCCAAAAGAATCCCTGCGAAAATACGACGAATACCACGCACTGCTACGCGCTTCGTACAGTTGTTCTAAGTTAATCTCGCCAGCAAGCCAGTTTCGCTTCGCTTCAATCGCCTCTCTTGGTCGCCTATCGTTCTCGAACACGGATTCGAATTGGGGGAGAACATGCTCCGCGAAATCGCATCCGATGCGATGTAGCACAGAATCATCCAGCACACCGCGACGAAGAAGGATCTCGACCTTCAGTTTGGGCGAAAGTGGGAAATGGAGAACATCGGGCGGCTCGATGCCATGACCAACAAGAGCTCGGACAATCTGAGCTTTATGGTTGTCGAGTCTCTCGATTTCGCCGGCAAGTGGATGATGAATCGCTTTGAGATGTTCGACGACAACGCGAGGATCGTCGTTTTCAAACATGGCTTCAATTTGCGATAGCATCAAACAAGTCACCAATGGGAAAAGTTAGTCGCAAAGTGGCAGCGGTCACCGCGCCGGCACATGACCACGGCACGATGGAGCGAGCTTGGCGGAAAGGGTAGATTAACAGTTCCACCAAGCCGAAGCGACAATATCAAACGATTTACCTCTTTTCCTGATTTGAACCTGCGGAACCCCATCCGTGAACGAGCTCTCGGAAGCAAGAACTTTCCGGTTGAAGAAGTCGATTCTCTATCAGGGAATCGGCTTCACGCTTTTTTTTGCGGTCGTGATCGGTTTGTATGTCGCCCTCGCTTTCTTTCTGCAGCCAGCGGCGGCGGGTGCCCAGGGGCCGAACGTCTCGGTCTTGGTGTTGGGATCGATCGTTTTCGGACCGATGCTGATCGGCTCGCTATGCCTATGGCGGGCCTACTATGTCGAGCAGCTTAGCATCCGCGGCAGCCTGGTTTCGCTGCGCTCGTTAACGCAGAACCATCAGTTCGACCTGTCCGAAATTCAGTCGCTCGTCTGGTCACCCTATCCGCGCGGCGGCTCGCTCCGGTTTCAACTGCCCGGCGCTAAGGCCCGTCTTAGCCTGCATGGCTACTCGGTCGAAGATCGGCAGGAGATCATCGCCCTACTGCACACGCTGGTGCCTGACACGCAGCAAGAGAACTGGCCCCGGTTCTGCCATCGCGTGGCCATCCCACTTCGCGATGGTTACTTCCCCAACGTGGAGGCCGCCCCCTGGGAGCAAACACAGCGCGAGCAGAAACGTCGTCAGCGGATCCGCGCGATGGTGCTGACCGTCAGCTCCTGCGGCTTGTTGTTGACGCCGATCCTGCTGCAGCTTGGCGTCGACAAACTGACTGCAATGATCACAGGCATGGCCGTGCTACTCGTGGGCGTCTTCGGCTTCATTCCGTTTCTACCTCGCGTGAAAACGAATTGGACAGAAGCAGACGAACAACTGGCGGTGCAGTTATGGGATGAAGGGGAGCTGCCGCCCGGGGAGTGACTGGCGGCCGTGAAAACAACCACACCCTAGTCCTCTGACGTGGATGGGTTCGATGGCTGAAGCAGTTCGAGGAATTCTGGCTTGCCGAGTCCGCCCGTTCGCCAGCGGAGGGCCTCTCCTTGTGGATCGGTAATGATCGTGACCGGCGGTCCGCCGACTTGATATCGCTCCATAACGGGAGCACTTTCCGGATTATCCACGTCGATTAGTACCGGGATGAAGTTGTCGTTGACCGCGGCCGTGACCTCTTCATCCGCCCATACCTGACGTTTCATAATCCGGCACGGCACACACCACTGGCCGGTGAAGTAAAGAAGGACCGGTTTGCCGGTACCGGCTGCTTGCTGCTGAGCCGCCGCGTAGCTGTCGGCCCAGGCAATGCTGTTGGCAGGAACATAAAAGCAATACCAGGCATACGCCAGCGAGACCACCAGAAACGTCAACCAAAAGCACCGCCAGAAATGGAAGAATTTCTTGCGCTTCGCGGGCGTCTCGGAGCTGCTGGCTGATGAGGATTCATTCATGACTGTGCGTGTGTCTAGGATGCTCTTTCTTCTAACCGAATCGTCTGGCAATCGCTCCCTACCGTGCTCCGCTGCATCCGCTCACATGCCGACTAGCTGGGAACCTTCGCTTGCGTTTCGGCAGTCAGGCATCGCACATCGTTATACCCAGAAGCGAGATCACAACTAGCCAGGTCTAAACGTGCGTTGCCAATTTGAAATTGGCTTGGGTGGATCTTCTAATAATCCTGCAAGGGATTCATCGGTGGGACTCCACTGGTACGTGCCACCGCCAGGGAAATCGCGGACAACGTGCAGGGTGGCCGAGAACCAGTAAAGCTGACTCAAAACACGCTCAAACTTGGACAGCCATTCAGCAATCAGGGCGTCCAAGTCGTACGGGTCATCTTTCATCGTCAGGCCAAAGTGGATCGCTTGACTTCGATAGGTGCCGTTAGGATAGTCTCCTGGCATCGCAAAAATGCTGCGGTCTACCCAGGGGTGATCATCGTCACTCGGCAGCGATTCAATAACCTTGGCGTTTCGTGGATAGAGTGACCGAAAATCCTCACCCGACCTGCGGTGAGCACCTACAATCACGCCATACATCAAGACTTCATGTCCCATGGATTCTGAAAGGCTTAGCCCTAAAGGTGACAAGGGGAGGCGAGTCGGCGTTGTCTTCAAACCATCTGAGCGAGATGAATCGCGCCGCAGTTGCGGATACTTTTCCGTCTGAACCGAGCTACGACTCGGAAGTGCTATCGACGGCCTGTTGGACTACTTCTTCTGCAGGCACATCGTACCATTCTCCCTGCTCCAGCTTCGCGGTCAGCTGGCATTTTTCGCACCGGTAGTACGCTCGTGGAATGAAGTCCTCCTCGCTTTCCTCACCAAACGGTTCGGTAAAGAAGCCAACGTACAGCAGCGTATCCTCGTTGCAGTTTCGACAGTGCTGCGGACGCTTCGAGCGCTGAAACACGACGAAAAGGAGAACACCATACGCGACGACAAGCAGAAACAAGCCGCCGAGAACATACAGCAGGATCGTCATCGTGGATTCCACCTCGACCAACAGACGGCCAGCTTCCCAGCCGTTACGCTCAAGAAATAAAAAAACCCGGCGTACGTTTGTTAAGCGTCAACGTACGTCGGGCTCACACTGCGGCAAAGTGCTTAACGCTCCGTGCAGTGTCCTTGCTCGACCGCAGACGATTGGAGCAACCGTCCAGAAGGGCCCATTCGGCCGAACACTTTTAACTTAGGTTATGTTTTGGCCAAATGCAAACTTTTTCTTGAGCCATTTTCAGCGAGGCGATTTTCGTACAATGGAGCCTCATTGCTTCACGATCCCCTCGGTACCCATTGATGTCTCTGTTTGAACAAGCCGAAGCCAAGAACTTCGATCGCGCCAAGCCGTTGGCTGCCCGGATGCGTCCGCGCAACCTGGGCGAGTTCGTCGGGCAAAAGCACTTCCTCGCCGAAGGTAAATTGCTGTGGCGATTGATCAAGTCGAATCGCCTGACCTCGGTCCTCTTCTACGGTCCGCCTGGCTGTGGCAAGACCACCCTGGCCCAGCTGTTGGCTTCGGAAACGAAGTGCCGATTCCGCCAACTCAACGCCGTGACCTCCGGCGTGAAAGAGCTGCGCGAGGTGCTGCAGGAAGCCCAAAGCGAAGTCGCCACCGGCGGACGCAAGACGCTGCTGTTCGTCGACGAGATCCACCGCTTCAACAAGTCGCAGCAAGATGCCTTGCTGCCTGATGTCGAGAACGGCATCGTGATCCTCGTCGGGGCGACCACCAGCAACCCGTTCTTCGCGGTCAACAGCGCGCTGGTCAGCCGCAGTCAGATCTTTCAGTTTGAACCGCTGACACCGGAAGAGATTCATGACGTACTCAACGCCGCGCTGGCCGACCCCCATCGCGGGCTCGGCAAGTTCGACGTAAAGCTTGAGGACGACGCGGCCCAGTTCCTGGGTGAGGTGTGCGATGGCGATGCTCGGCGGGCACTGAACGCTTTGGAAATCGGTGTCCTTTCGAGCGACGAGAAGCCGATCCACTTCACCAAGCAGCTGGCCGAAGAGTCGATTCAGAAGAAGGCCGTGCAGTACGATCGTGACGGCGACACGCACTACGACACGGCCAGCGCGCTGATCAAGAGCATCCGCGGCAGTGACGTCGACGCGGCCATCTACTGGCTGGCCAAGATGCTCGAAGGAGGCGAAGACATTCGCTTCATCACGCGGCGGCTGATCATCTCGGCCAGCGAAGACATCGGCAACGCCGACCCGCATGCCCTGACGATCGCCGTTTCGGCCATGCAGGCCTGCGAAATGATCGGCCTGCCGGAGTGCCAGCTCACCCTTTCGCAAACGGTCGCTTACCTGGCATGTGCCCCCAAAAGCAACGCCGCGACGGTCGCGATTGGCGAAGCCCGCAAAGACATCCGCGAAGGCCGCGTCGAGCCGGTACCGGTGCACCTGCGTGACTCGCACTACGGCGGCGCCAAAGATCTCGGCCACGGCGAAGGATACGAGTACGCCCACAACTCGCCCGACGGCATCGCCGCCCAAACCTACCTGGGCATCGACCGCGAGTACTACCGCCCGGTCCCGCGCGGCTTCGAAGCGACGCTGCAAAAGCGGGTCGAGGTGTATCGGAAGCGGCTACGTGGAGAAGAGGATTAGCCACCGAGGGCACAGAGATCACAGAGAGGAAGAGGGACGAACCGCAGATTACGCGGATGGGCGCGGATAAGAACGGGGACCAACCGTGTGCCACTGCCGCCCTCGGCAGTGTGAGCCAGCAAACGATATGTACCTAGTGATCCACTCCATCAGCAATGAACAACTCGCTTGGTGTTCGGAGTCGAGCAAGTTGACTGAGCGTTTCCGAGTTAGAACGTTGGCCTCCTTCACTCCACACCTCATACCTTATCGGCAAGTACCAAGAGGCAAAGTGGACCGCCCATACGACCTTTCGAGGCAGCATTGCCTGACCTGCGTAGATCGCTGCAACGCTGGCCAGTAGCTCAAGGTAACGATCCACCCAGCCATCCGGGAACTGGCCGCAATCCACTAAAGACCCATTCGGCGTATCGGTCCCCAGTACATGATTATAGAGCAGATCTTCAGCGGGTGGTTCGGACATTATTTGCTCCTGTTGCAGCGTACATGCCCACAAAAGACACAAAAGGGCAAGAGCTGATTCCCGACACTACCTACATAATTGCCAACCACGGGTCACTGCTGGCGCGCAACCAGCTTTCCGATCTGGGCACCGAAAGCGCCGGCGAGGGCACCGACGATCACCATTCCCAAAAAGCCTACCCACACCGCTTGCAAGTCGGGTTCGTTGTTTCCGCCTGACATCGACATCATCATTGTCGAAGGGAACGCTACCAGTACGAAGCACGGCAGGCCCGAGAGAATCGCACCTAAGGGAACGGCAATCACAACCCGACAGGTTGCCCCAGCAGCGCCGCAGCCAATGAGCCCGATAAGCGCAGACAAAAGTAAGAACCACAAGAAGTCGGATCCCACTCCTGATACGCCTGAGCTGCCGCCTCCGAAAAATGAACCTTCCCCATCACTGATCATTTTTAGGAATAGAAGAGCGACAATTACGCGGCCGATGGCACCAGATAGTCCTCCTACGCCCGCTCCAGCAAGAATGGCTAACATGACGATCGGAGTTCCTTATTGAGTCAGGCAGGCTGAATCTCACCACAGCCTCCATACTCTTTTATCCGCGACCATCCACTCTAGTTCGCGGTTGACTCTCTACTTCTTCGACTTCAGCTCAATCATCGTCTTCGCCAGTTCATTGCCAATCCGCGTATACCAGATCGCGCTGCCCAGGTAATGGTAAGGGCGGTCGGAGCCGACGAGTTTCCATTCTTCGAAGTGGTTTTGCCAGCCGGGGAACTTGGCTTCGGCGACCTTGTCGACCAGCACATCGGTGCGGATCGTTTTGACGTTGCCGGCGAACTCAGGCACATCGTTCATGGCCAGCTGGGCGTCTTGGATCTTCTTCATGTTCTCGGCCGGAGGTGACGAGCCGTTTTGGCCCAACGCACCGATAACCACCGGTAGCTCTGGGGCATCCCAGGCCTTGCGGACGTCTTGGATCAGTAGCTTCATGTTCGCTGCGTATTCGCCTGGGGCATGGTCGCCGAACATGTCGTTGAAGCCTTGGAACCAAACGAAGCCGGCGATCTCTGGCTTCTTCCCTTCGAGCTGCGGAAACAGCTCGCCGGCGCTGGCCAGCGTTTCATCCACTTCCTGCATCATGTTGCGGTACGAGACGCCGTACTCGGCTTTGACCTGCTCCATGGTGGGCAGCGGGTCGTTGCGGTTACGTTTCTCGTTGTTCTTCTTCGTTCGATCCTGCAGTTGGGCTAACTCTTGCTGCAACACTTCTTCGCTCGGCAGGCCGGCACTTGGCGGGCGAAACTTCTGATACAGCGAGTGCCCGCCCCAGCATGTTTTGATCAGCAGAACCGGCTCGTCGTAGTAGTCCCCCATGGCGAAGCCAAAGGCCAGCTCCAGGCCCGTCTTGTCGCGCGAACCGTACCCAACCGTCAGCGGTCCCCGGCGGCCGAGATAATTGATCAGCACATCTTCCCGCTCGATCCACTTGGTGTTGTCTTCGTTGCGATACGGCGCGAAGAACTCCTTCGTGTCGGGGAAGGTCGCTTGATGCGTGAACAACTCGGTACTGGCCTTCCCTTCCATGTTGGACTGCCCCGCGAGGACGAACACCTTGTAGGTATCGGCGGCGAAAAGGTTCGAGGTGGCAATACCAACCATGAAGAGCATGGCCGCAGTAACATTGGCAAAACGCATGAGGAGTTCCTTGGAAGGAAGTAGCGACGGGGAAAAGTAAGGTGAGAAGTCTGTCTCGTTGGATTCGACTTCTCTGATGATACAACGGCCCGCCGCCGAGAGCCAAAACTTTTTGCTCTGCCAAGAAGAAGAGGACCAACCACGAACCTGCGTGGATGGTCACCGATCAGAAGGGAAGCTCCTGGCCAACTACTTGCCAGGCTTCTCTGCTTTGAGCTTGGCGATCAGGAAGTCTTCCAGCGAACCGTACTTGGTGTCTCTCGGCAGGTCAGGTGCCGTGACGACGCATTCCAGCCCAAGCTTCTCCATCGCCTGTTGAAGCTTCAATCCCATCAGAACATGATGCACCCAGATCGAGTGCGACGTCTCTTTGGTGACCTTGCTGTTGGGTCGACTATACAGCATGTACACCGGGGCCTGATCATCCTTGGTGAGATGAGCGATGGGGGAAGCATCTTTCATCTTCGCGTGGATCTCTGGCCGCTTCAGTTCGCTTTCGTCTTCAATGCCTAAGAACGCAGGCAGGGCCGGTCCCATCTCAAGATCAGGGACCTCAAACCAATCGCGAAAGACGTGCATATCGTAAGCCGACTGGCCGTTGGTGGAACCGGCTGCCAGGATGCGGGTCGATTGACGGGCAATCGGATCATTGCTGTTGGGGTCGGCCAGATCATCGTGAAAGGCAAGCCACATACTGATGCCAGCCCCGGCCGAGCCGCCGTAGCAGGCAACACGATCGGGATCGATGTTCCACTCGGCCGCTCGATGCCGGATGGTCTGCAAACCCCGGGCAGCGTCGTGCATCATGATGGGATACGGTCCCGAATCGGAGAGGCGGTAGTTCATCGCAGCGAAGGCGATGCCTGCCTGGTGAAGCTTCTCGATCGTGCCGGATCGTACCTGCGATTTATCGCCACCACGGAATCCACCGCCGTGAATGAAGATCACCAGTGGTGTCGGCCCTTTTGCATCAGGCACTGGCCACAAATCGAAACGCTGCAACTTGTGCTCGCCGTAAGCCACATTCGCGACCGGGGCCTCGACCTGCGGACGATTGCCCAGTCGCCCGCGAGGCGTGCCATTCTGCTCGCCCTGCTCCATGCGCCGCTTACGGATGAAGGCCCCGATCTCTTGCGTCGAAAGCACTCCATCCCCGTTGGTATCACTTTGGGGAAACCGCTTGAGCAGCTCTGCCCGGCGCTGGGCAGCATCCCGCGCGGGTGCCTGCCCAAATCCGGTGGAAGTCAGAAGCGAAACACAGGTCAGAATCAGGATGTAGTTTCTCATACCCCGATTAACCCCCAGTCGAGGCCTATTGTTTCGCTAAAACCTGAGAAACCTGGCCCACTGGGCAATTCGAGGCTGGTTCGCCGCTCTGCTTTCTCGGTGCCGAAGGTGGCTAATGCCCCTCTTCCTACGGCAGCTAGCGAGTCGCAGAAAACCGGCCTTTGTACGAATTGGCCGTTTGGTTACTATCTGAGAACGCTTGCGGAACTAGAGCCCGATTTATGGGTCTTTCGCAAGCTATGGGAACAACATGACCAGCGCGACGATCGTTGCGATGATGCCCAGGATGCCGAAGAGAATCCACGTGAATGACTTGCCCGACCAGGGACTCGTATCGTGGATGATCGCGTGCAGACAGACCGGGCAGACATCGACATCGTCGAAGATTTCGGCCCCGCACTCGGGGCAGATCATCGTATTGTCCTGATCATCGTCTTCAGGCTCGTCGTCGATCCAATCTTCGTCGTACTCGTCGCTGTCGTACATGTTCCTGGGATGGGTAAAGCAAAGTTAAGAGCACACCTCGGCACTATCGTTCTTCGGCAGAAGGATCTGCCTCGAATGAGCCGAAATCGTCAGGGAGGACGAAGGTGGAAACGATTAAAACCGCATGCATGGTCATTGTACTCATGGCCATTGGTTACGGCGTCTACACCGTTTTAAATCAGCCGGAAGATGTCCCGCCGGAAGTGGCCGAGGCCAGCGAAAGCATGGACCTGACGCTGCCTGACTTCTCGCAGATGGCGATGCCTGGCGGCTCTCCTTCGACGTCTCCATCCACGCCGATGGGCACCCCATCGGCGGCACCGAAGTTTGAAGACAAAGGTTTTGCCAGCGGCCGACTGACGGCTCCGCAGCTGGGTGAATCTGGCGGAAACGTCCCTTCGTTCGACGGTTCCCCGTCCAACAACCACGACGCACATGGCCATGACCATTCCGACAGCGCACCCAAGTTTGCCAGCTCTAACGACTTGCCTCCTCTGGGCAGCTCGGCTCCAACGAACCCCGCCCAAGAGATGTCATCAAGCGAAGCTCCCATCCCCACTTCGCCGGATGCTTCCCGTACCGAACTAGCTTCGGTCTACAGCCAAGGCAACATGGGCGGCATGTCCAACCCGATGAGCGGTGGCTCTTCGCAGTCGGCCGGGCAGTTCCAAGTCGACTGGGACGAAGCCCAGGTTTACCTTGGCCAGAACGACTTGGTCGAAGCAACGCGGAAGCTAACCAAGTGGCGGAATCGACCGGAACTGAATCCTTCGCAAAAAGAAAAGCTGAACCTCCTGCTGAGCCAACTCGCCGGCACGGTGGTTTACTCGACGCAGCATTCCTTGGAGGAACCGTACACGGTCGGTAGTGGCGAAACGCTCGGCAGCATTGCCCAGCAGTTTCAAGTCCCTGCCATCCTGCTGCAGCGAATCAACGGCATTGCGGACCCGAACAGCCTGACGCCTGGTCAGAAGCTGAAAGTGCTGCGTGGCCCCTTCCACGCGAAGGTCGACATGACGCATAACGAACTGACGCTGGAAATCGACGGCTGCTATGCCGGGCGGTTCCCGATCACCATCGAGAACGGCGCGATCATTCCAGCAGGCGAACACGAAGTCCTGCGAAAGGAAGCCAATCCGCAGTTCTACGACGAGTCGGCTCAGAAGATCCTGACCGCCAGCGATCCGGCCAATCCGTACGGCGGACACGCGGTACATTTGGACGGCGGCATCGTGCTGCACGGCAGCGGCGGCCCAGGCGGCTCGATCAGCATGAGCGCACGTGATTCGGAAGATATCTTCGGTATTCTTTCGATCGGCTCGAAGGTCACCGTTCGCCGATAGTTTGACCGCGAAGTAAATCGCGGATAGCTTACGATAGTCTCACCTCCTTCTGCCGGAGACTATCGTGCCCACGCCGAACGGCCAGCTTAGCGAAACGACCCACGCCCCGCGCAAATCGCGGCGACTGCAGTGGTCGCTCAGGGCATTCGCCCTCTTGATCGTGGCGTTCTCTGCCGTGTTCATGCTCATCAGCAGTTGGCAGCGTACCGGGCAGCTGCATGCACACGTCGCCGACCAGATCCAACGCGACCGGCATGTCTACATCGAATGGGTGCACGAAGATTGGCAGTGGGTGCACCCCAAGCCAGGCGTGGGCGTTTGGCGAAGAGCTTCGACCGTTTCGCCCTGGGTCCGAAGCGTGGGAGCCGAGCCGCTGTTTCTGCGTATCGATCGCGTGGTGATCAACGAAGCCAGCGTTAACGAATTGGAGCCGATCCTCGAGCAACTAACGCGGATTCCCCACCTGCGTGATCTATCTCTCTACCATTGCCAGTCCAACGAAGAGCAACTCGCCCAGTGGCTGGCGCAGACTTCCGTTGAAGAGCTCTCGGCCGAAGAAACCCAGCTCGGTCGTGGTCGACTTCCCTTTCTCAATCATCCCACGCTGAAACACCTGCACCTGGGACGCACGCAGTTCTCGAACCCCGCGATCGATGACCTGCCGATTTCGCTCGAGCATCTGAATCTGCGACGGACACGCATCGCTGATGAAGGCCTCGATAAGTTTGTGCGGCTGACGAATCTGAAACAACTGGATCTCAGCCGAACGCCCACCAGCGGACAAGCTATCCGTGGGCTTCGTCAGAAGATGCCCTGGTGCACGATCCAATGGGAGCCGCTGAGAAATCCTTAGCGGGCCATCATGCCGGAAACCCAGCCCCACGAAGACCCCACCCAACCCAAACGGCGATCGCTCTGGCGAAGCTGGTCGCTACGGACGTTGTTCGTGTTTGTGGCCCTTTGTGCCGCCGCACTGGCATGGTCAAGCTACCAGTTGCGTGTCGGCCAGCTCCATGAAGAAGTCTGCGAGAACGTTCGCGAGCTCGGCGGTATGGTCGGAACGATTCGTGCCGAGCAAGTTTACCTCGGCCCGTTTCCCATTGCCATCACCGATAAGCGGCAAGCCTAGCTGAAAGCAATGGGGGCCGAGGACGCGACCACGCGAACAGGACGAGTCGTCTTGTACGAGTATTCGAGGGGGGAACAACTGGAAAAGACGATCGACGAATTAAGTCGACTCGAATGGTTCCAGCATCTGTCTTTGTACGGCTGCCCCATGGACCAGGCTCAACTGACCCGGCTATTGGAGAACACCCAAGTCGATACGTTGTACCTTGAAAGCATGACGGTCGACCGCCGCGGTATCCCTTGTTTGCGAGATACTAAGACCCGCTGGCTGCTGTTGGCCCGCACGCAGTTCTCAGACCCTGGCATCGACGACCTGCCGATCACGCTGGAATACTTCGACGCGACCCGTACCCGAATCAGTGACGAGGGACTCGACAAATTCGTCCGGCTGAAGAACCTGCAGAAGCTAATCCTGCGGCGTACGCGCACGAGCGAAGAAGGTGTCGAACGCCTGCGTCAGAAGATGCCCTGGTGCCAGATCTCTTGGGAGCCGCTGAGGAATCCGTGAACACACCGAAGTCACCCAGCGAAGAACCTGTCAGCGACTTGAAGCCCGCTTCCAAGCGATCGTGGCGCGTGCGCTGGTCGATGCGGGCCTTCTTCGTCCTCGTCACGCTGACATGCATTCTATTTGCCTGGGGTTCTTATCTGGCAAGAGTCGGACAAACGCATGAGGAGGTTGCCAACCAGCTGGCGGTTCTCGGAAAGGCCACGCCGACGTATGCCCACCGACGCTCACGAATTGACGTGCAGTGGAAGTACACCGTGAAGGTCACGAAACAAACCATCTCGGGCCGCACCTGGAACCGCATCACTTCCAGCCCGACCAACATTGTTCTTCAGACGCAGTACGAGAAAGGGGTTCCAAAGTGGATGGAGAACACGCAAACCGGCCTCCTCTTTCAGCGGATTGATACGATTGAATCCAAAGGGCCTTTGAGACCGGAAGAGTTGGAAGAGTTCTTGGGCCTCGTCGCTCGACTCGATCGACTGGAAAGTCTGCGGCTGGGCGAATACCGTTCTGGAGCAAATGACAAGTCTGCGACGTCTAGATCTATCGTACACGAAGGTCACCGAAGACGGCAGAAAGCGAATTGCGAATGCTCTTCCACGGTGTAGCGTAACACGATTAATGGTCAAGCCGTTCAGGATCACCAGCAGCAACGTGAATGTGCCCCTTTCAACTTTGGTTAGTGAAGCAGATGCTCGTACAGAAGGGCGAGATCAAAAAGTCAAAGGTGCCAAGTGAAGAAGGAAAAATGGGAGCGGAAAAGGTGGCGGAACGAATGGCATCGGCCAACAGTGAATGCCCGCTGCGGGCCTTCGGCCACACCTCTTGCTTGCGTCCGGCATTAAGACCTTGGACAATTAGCTCTAGCTCGACACTGGTAGCCTTCGTTTGAAGTCGGTGTCGGGCATTCAGAAACGTTGGCCGCGCGAATCTACTTGGTGCATCATGACACTTGAACCAGCCTCTTTCGAATGGTCGCCGGAGCGTCTTCACAGCATCAACTACCTCGGGCGCAATTTGGACTATTCAATCGAAGCCATTCGGTTCGTTCACGAAATGGTCTTGAAATCTGGCTCCGTGAACACAACCAGCGTGGGCGAAAAGCTACGAGTATTTGCCGTCGAATCTTTCGGCGACGACGCTAAGGGCGTCTTGGAATCCTGGAACATTGTGCGAAGCGAGGACGTTGGTGTTATTGTTGAAGGGCTTGTGAGCGAAGGGCTGTTAGTTGCCGAGGATGATGATTCGCTCGATGATTTTCAGGACCAGTTTGATTTGGACTCGTTGTTTCAGAACACGGCATAGTTGGCCAACATCGCATCGCCGCTCTGTTCGGCATCCATGCCGAATCGCCTTCGATACACACACTTGAAAACGTCGCAAGTTACGGGTTGCTGGATGCTCGCTATTGGCGTTAAACCGTTTCGACGCAGCCTTCGGCCAGGCGGACGATTGAATCCGCTTCGTCGGCGATGCTTTGGTCGTGGGTGACCATCACGATCGTCAGGCCTTGTTCTTCGTTCAACTTGCGCAGGATGGTCAGCACTTCCTGGCCGGTCTGGCGATCGAGGTTGCCGGTTGGTTCGTCGGCCAGCAGGACCTTTGGGTCGGAGACCAACGCTCGGGCAATCGCCGTACGCTGCATCTCGCCGCCGGATAGTTCCCGTGGTTTGTGGTTCAGACGGTGACCGAGGCCGACCATGTCGAGCAGGTGCTTGGCTCGTTCTTTGAGCTGCTTGCGCACAGTCCAGTACTTGAAGAAGCCGTGCGAGATCATCGCTGGCGTCAGTACATTCTCGAGCGTCGTCAGTTCCGGCAGCAGGTGATAGAACTGGAAGATCAGCCCGAACTGGCCATTGCGGATGCGATCGCGCTGGCGGATCGGCAGGTTATCGGTGCGTTGGTCTTCGAAGTAGATCTCGCCCTGGTCTGGCACATCGAGCGTACCCATCAGGTGCAGCAGCGTACTCTTGCCGGAACCGCTTTGGCCGATGATCGACGTGATGCGGCCTTCGTTGGCGACAAAGTCGACGCCGCGAAGCACGGGAATAATGTGCTGACCTTTGCGGTAGCTCTTGTGCAGGCCGATCGTACGGAGGATCGGCTTATCGACTTCGATGGGTGTATCGAATCGATCGGTGTGGACATGCGGGCCGGGCTTCTTAGGCGCAGGGGTAACGGCCGGGGCGGTCGCGGTGGACGTGTAGCTATCGCTCATCGTGTTACTCATAACGGAGGGCCTCGACCGGGTGAAGTCGTGCGGCGCGAATCGCTGGCAGCACGCTCGCCAGCACGGCAATCAACATCGCCCCAAACACCACCATCGCAATCGCGGCAGGTTCGACGATGGTGGGAATTTCCTGGAAGTAGTAGATCGTCGGATCAAACACTTCCCGCCCGGTGATCATCTCGATCAGCTTGGCGATGTGATTGATGTTCCAGACGAATAGCAGTCCGAGAATGCAGCCGACACCGGAACCAACGATGCCCAGCGAGAGCCCGTAGCCAACGAAGATACTCATGATCCCGCCACCACTCGCACCGAGCGATTTGAGGATGCCGATGTCCTTCGTCTTCTCAACGACGATCATGTAGAACGTCGCCAGAATACCGAAGCCTGCCACGCCAATGATCAGGAACAGCAGGATGTTGAGGATCGTCTTTTCCATCTGCACGGCAGCCAATAGCGGCCCCTGCATGTCCTTCCACGATTGAATGCGGAACGGATGCGTTTCAGCTGGGAAAGCGGCACGCAGGTTGTTGGTGAACTTGTTCAGGTCGGCCCCTGGCTTCAAACGAATTTGAATCGTCGAAACAGCGCTGCCCAGTTCCGGGTGCGTCATGTAACGCAGCGACTGCAGCTTGCTCAGGGGAACGAACGCGAAGCCTGCGTCGTATTCGTTCATCTTGCTTTCGTAGAAGTCGACGACCGTGAAGGTCTCGCTGATTGCCTTGGGTGGGCTTTCGGCCGAAGGAAACGTCAGGCGAACGTCGTCGCCCGGGACGGCCAGGAAGTAATCCTTCACCTGGCCTTCGGCATCGCGTTGACGAATGCTGGCGACGGCCATCCCCAGGATGATGCCGGGGGCCTGGTGCTTCATCGGATCGAACGTCTGGCTCTTGGGTTGATCGTGACGCAGAGCGAATGGGTCGGCACCCTTTGTGTTGGGATCGACCTGCTTGTTGGATTGCTTAGCGATGCGATCCGCCAAGTCGGCTGGCGGAGCCCCAGGCAGGGGTGGAGCATCGGGATCGTCGGCGAACTTGGGAGTCACCAGGGGAGTTGGCTCGGCGGCATTGCCCTCGAGCGGGCTATCCATCGCGGCAAGCTCGTTGGGGTTGGTTCGAGTCGGCAAGTGCCCTGTTTGATGCATCGTCTCAAAACGTCGCATCTCGGCTTCCAGCTCTTGCTGATAGGCGATCTTTTCGCGGCGATACTCCCAGCCCGATTCGACCAACGGAGAGTTATCGGGGCCGTCGTATCCCTTCTCTTTCAGATCAAAGTCAACCTGCTGGCGGTTGGACGGGTGCTTCAGATACTTCGAGAAGTCACTGACGTTGTTGTATGTTTCGTCGTCGATACCGATGACGGTCACTTGCCGCGGAAGCCATTGATCGCGAACACGCAGATTGAGCATCGCCGGTACGTGCACGGTGACGGTCATGTTCTCGATGTCGTCGCCGGCGACTTCCCGAACGGCTTGCATGTGCCGTTCCCACTGGTAGAAGCCATCCAGGCTGTGGCTTTCCATCACCACGTCGGAAAGGATGCCGTGCAGGCGAACGTGCATCTCGTGCGAGAAGCCTGACATGACGGCGTTGACCACCACCATGGTGGCCACACCCAGCGTCACGCTAATGATGGACGCCAGGGCGATCCAACGCGTCTTCAGGTAACGCAGACAGAGCATCAACTTGTACATTGCCAATCCTTCGGCAAGCGCGGCACTCGTGTCTGGCCCCCTCGCCACTTTTTGACCGAGGGGAAACCTGAGGGGGCAGCAACCGTCCTAGGTTGCTTCGTGCCGCAACAGCGGGAACAAAATGATTTCGCGAATCGTTGCGCTGTTAGTTAGTAACATGACAAGGCGGTCGATGCCAATACCAAGTCCGCCAGCTGGCGGCATTCCGTTGCGAAGTGCCCGGACAAAATCGGTGTCCATACGGGCCATCGAGTCCTCTTCGTCCATCCCTTCCAGCTGCGTGCGGAACAGCTGTTCCTGCAGGTCGGGGTCGTTCAGCTCGGTATAGGCGTTGGCCAGTTCCATGCCTTGGATGAACAGCTCGAAACGCTCGGCAACTGCGGGATTATCCGCTTTTCGCTTGGTCAGCGGGCAGATGCTAGCAGGGTAGTCGATGACAAAGACCGGGCCGACCAGCTTGTCTTCGACGGTCTCTTCGAAGATCTCGTTACGCAGTACGTCGGGGTGCTTGCCGTCGGTTTCCAGACCCAGCTTCTTGGCACATGCGACCACTTCGGCTTCGTTCGTCGGATCGATGCCAGCGTGCTCTGCTAGCAGGTCGCTGTAGCACTTCCGCGCAAACGGCGGGGTAAAGTCGATCTCTTTGTCGCCGAAGGGAACCTTGTACGGCGAGCCGATCGCATCGAGCGCGTTCTTGATGATGTTCTCGGTCAGCTCCATCATCGTTTCGTAGTTGCCGAATGCCTCGTAGACCTCGAGCATGGTGAACTCGGGGTTATGCCGTGGGCTGATCCCTTCATTGCGGTAGACGCGTCCCAATTCGAAGACGCGTTCCATGCCGCCCACCAGCAGCCGCTTGAGGTGTAGCTCCAAAGCGATACGCATCACCAGCGGCATGCCCAGCGCGTTGTGGAAGGTTTCAAAGGGACGGGCAGCGGCACCACCAGCGATGGTGTGCAGCGTGGGGCCTTCGATTTCAAAGTACCCTTCCCCAACCAACGTATCGCGGATCGATCGCACGATCTGGGTTCGCTGCACGAAGCGGTCGAGTACCCCGTCGCCGTAGGCCAGGTCGAGATACCGCATTCGCTGACGCATCTCGGGATCGGTCAGACCCTTGTGCTTTTCCGGCGGAGCTTCGAGGGTCTTTGTCAGGAAGTGCAGCCCTTCCACGAAGACGGTCAGCTCGCCGGTCTTGGTCTTCTTCAGCTCGCCGTCGACACCGATGATGTCGCCGAGATCCAAGCACTGGGCGATATCCCAGTTGCGCTCGCCGACCTGGGCCTGGCCGAGGAACAGCTGAATGGTCCCAGTCCGATCGACCAGGTTGATGAAGATCAGCTTGCCGGTCGGTCGCATCAACACGATACGCCCAGCGACGCGAACCTTGGGTCCGCTGTACAGGGTTTGCTCGCGACCACCTTCGGTGGTGGTCTTCTCTTCGGTGATTTCCGATTCAAGTGCGCGGACGTCAGCGATGGCCTGCTTGTTGTCGAACCGCTGGCCCCATGGGTCGATGCCCATGCTGACGAGCTTTTCCATCTTTTGACGACGGGCCGCTTCAATGGCATGGACGGCCGCGTTCTGATCTTCGATCCAAGGGCGGTCTTCGTGCGAAAGAAGCTTGGTCAGATTCTCGGCCAGGACGTCGGCGAACTTGTCGTTCTCGCCGAAGAGGCAGATGTCGTTGGGCTTCAAGCCTTCGGGCAGACGCAGCAGGTCGTGGACCTCGCCTGAGACTTCCTCGCGCTGATCGCCGCCGTTGTCGCGGTGCGTGAGCACGAACCACGTCGATTGATGAAACTTGTTTTGCTTCGCGCTTTCCAGCACCAGGTCCAACTGCTGCTGCGCCTTTTCTTCGGTGTACGGATTGAGCGACGTCTCGTCGTCGGTGCACAGACCGATGGTCAGCGCCAGGGTGTCCTTCGACTTGGCCAGCAGTTCTTCGGCCGGGACCGCGCCAGGGTGCCCCTTGTCATCGGTATCGAAGCAGTGATCGATGATCTCGAAGGTGACGCCGAACTCAGGCTTGGCGGTCTTCTTGTTGAACTCTTTGAAGAACTTGCGGACATCGCGACACTCTTTGACAGTGTCGTTCGACCAGAGAAGAAAGACTTGGTACTTAGACGGTCGATTGGTTGGCTTGGCGGACATGGCCCCTTCCGAAGTTCGGGTAGTGGGAAAACCCCAGGGGCAGCTTCAACACCCTCAATGAGCGTAAAGAATGTAACCCCAGTTACCGCAAGATTTTACTGGGGTTAGATTGAGGGTCAATCGGAGGTCGAATCTCCGACATTATCTAGCGGGTAACTGGGCCCTTTTCGCGAGGGCGATATTGATAGGCTTGCAGCACGCCCATGTGCAGGCACAAGTGCTCACAAATGAGTGCTCGCTTATCGGAATCGTGCCGAACGATTTCCAGAACCGGCGGCGAGGTGTGCTCCATGAAACCGACGTTGAGCAGCTTGTTGGCACGATCGGCGTTCCACGACGAAGTCACATTGTAGTCCCGATCGGTGACCACCACGCGGCAGGTGGTGGTGGTGTCGCCGGCATCCGATTCAAAGACGAATATGCGGTGAGTGATGCCTCCTTCGTCGGTGAACGAGTTCTGCGAGACTAGCTTGTCTCGGTACAACGGGTTCATCGTCGGGAAGGACTCCGTCGCCAGAAAGGTGGCGTAGGTTGCTTTGCGGTAGACGGACTCGCCAAAAGCGACACCCAGGATGCCAACCATTACGACAACGGTCAAAGCTGACTTAGCAAACTGTACTGGGGAAATCTTGCCCATGCTAAAAATCCTCTGTTCTCTGTTCCGGTAGGTAGGTGGGTCGGATTGCAGGTAGGAAGGAAAGTGTGTGAGCCGTGGTTGTTCAGGCCACCAGCTCGGCCTCGTTCTCGATGGAAATCAAAACGTCTCTAACCTTTAATTCGCATCGGTCTGTGACTGATATTCCCCCATTGTCGTTTTTTTTGCAATGGTTTTTTGAAGGGCTATTTTTAGCCAGGACTCCCAGGAATTGCTTATGCAAAAAAGCGCACCTTATGGGGGTCAAGTGGGGATGGGTCCTCGCCATATCCGCGTAGATAGGGTGAAAACTTTATTGGAAGGATTTTTCCCTTGAGGCCACAGGGGATGTGGTCATCCGCAACGCTAGCAGGTGGGGGCGGGATCTAGCGCTCACAAGAGATAAAAAAAGGCGACTCGGGCCGGCAGGGGCAAACGTCGGGGGAAACGGGCCAACCAGAGTCGCCAATATCGTTACTGCCCTGGAACGAAACTCTCGTGCGACGGCAGTTGCTTAGCTGTCTACATTTTCACCCGGCACCAAACAGAATCGATGTGGCAAACCGAGGATGAAGAAAATGCTAAGACCAGTCTAATCTCAGGTGGCCCGCATACTACTCCGCAAGATGGGGGATATATCTCGTCATATCCCGGGGTTTTGGCCTTTTTATAGGGGTTGAATCACCTTTAACGACCCAAAACACTCCTCCGTACGGGCGGTTTACGTTCTACCGCAAGATGACACATGACTCCGGAATTGTGCTTGGACACTTACCTCAGGAAAGGAATTGCTACCGGAATCACGTAGCGTTCCCCTTCATACGCCTTCATAGCAGGCAAGATCGTGAAGATAACTTGAATAGCGAAGGTAGCCATCGCGAGCAGAATTCCGATGTAAACGCACATCATGACGCCTGACGCCATGTAGGCCAGAATCAGTGTGATTTGAAAGTTGATCGCCTGCTTCCCGTGGAAGTCGACAAAGGGGGATTTATCCTTCATCAGGATCCACAGAATCAACGGACCGAACACGTTGGTTAGTAGCCCCAGGATATGACATAAAAGGGCCATGTTGCGGTCGTCTTGCGTGACTTCCTGGGTGTGCCCTGGTTCGTTGGGAGACTCAAACGGACTGGAGTAATCTGACGACATCGTTTCATCCTTCGCGGTAAGACTCGAAGCGGGTGCGTCGGCGCCCCCAGCGTATCACTTCTCGGCAGCGACTTCATCTTTTGGCATGTGGGTTTGGCGATAACGATCAACCACGACCCAGACCATCAGGATCATGCCGCCCAGGAATCCGCCTGCGTAGCTTGCCGAGTGGATCCAAAGGTCGATGAGAAACGCATCCTGCTTCTCTTTGGGAATGACATGCGTAAATCCGCCGGCCAGGTGAATTACATCGTTGGCCGTAAGCAGGTAGCAGGTCACCCCAGCGGCCATGGCCAGTGCGGCGGTGCCTGCCATCAGGACCAGCATCGGGCGTATTAAGTCACGAGCCGACTTCTTCACCAGCGAGCCGACCTGGCTGACAAATGCCAACGGAACACCGAGCATCGCTCCGACCCACCAGGTTGCCAGGAAGCCCCAGGCCAGTCCCAACACCGTGGGATTTTCCGTCCCGCCTAAGATCGGCTGGTGGCCGATGGTGAAGTACTCGACGCAGATCCGAGCCGTGACCTGATCGTGGACGACGCCATAGATGACGCACATCAAGATCGAGAGCCCCACAATAATCGGCGACTGCGTCATGCATTGCCCCTATGCCAGATGAGTACGAAAAAGGCCGATGGGTACGTTTCCCAAAGGGGATTCGTCAGCCATCGGCCATTCTTGGATTTTTTTGTGTGAGGGTCACGTGGTTTGTTGCCCCTCACCCTAACCCTCTCCCCTCAGGGGCGAGGGAACAAGATTCGTTACTCGGCGGAAACGAACTCGTAGATCGAGCCGTAGTCGCCGAAGATCGCACACATCAGCACTTCGCCATCTTCTGTTTCGCCGAAGCAAACGACCGGTGGGTTCGAGGGCTCTTCAATACGGAAGTTCTTACCAGCCTTCTTGGTTTCGTAGTCGTACTCGAGCGCCCACACCTTACCGGCCACGTAGTCGGCGTACAGGAACTTGCCGACCAGCTGCGGCACCTTCTTGCCGCGGTAAACGTAGCCGCTGGTAATCGACTTACCGACGTTGTGGTGATACTCGTAAATCGGATCGATGTACTTTGCCCCTGGCTTGGCAAACTCCTGGGAGAACGGATGCAAACCTTCTCGCACGTTCCAGCCGTAGTTACCGCCCTTGGTGATGATGTCGATTTCTTCCCACAGGCCCTGACCCACGTCACCGGCCCAACAGGCACCTGTCTCGCGGTCGAAGGTCAGACGCCAGACGTTCCGCAGACCATACGCATAGATCTCAGGCTTGGCCCCTTCGGTGTTCACGAAAGGATTGTCGGCCGGGATGCCGTAGTTCTGGCCGTTCTCTTTCTTGTCGACATCAATTCGCAAGATCGACCCCATCCAGGTACCCAGGTTCTGGCCGTTGCCCGTCGGATCATTACCACTGCCGCCGTCACCCAGGGCAATGTACAGGTAACCATCGGGGCCGAACTCGATGCTGCCGCCGTTATGATTCCAGAACGGCTGATCGATCGTCATCAGCACTTCTTCCGATGCAGGATCCCCTTTGCCATCCTTCGTCTTGAAACGAGAGACGTGCGAAACGAGGCCGTCCTTGATCGTGTAGTAAACGAAGAACTCGCCGTTCTCTTTGAAGTTGGGATGGAACGCCAGTCCCAAGAGCCCTTCTTCGTTCTGCTTCGGGTTGAAGTGAACCGAGTCCTCGATATCCAAAAAGACTTCCGTCTCTTCGACCTGCGGATCATTCGGTGCGACCAGGATCACGCCTTGCTGTTCGGCAAAGAACAGACGGTTGGTGCCGTCGCCGGCATGGGTGATCGTAATTGGGCGGCGGATGCGCAAGTTGGTAAAGGTCTTCTTGGGCAGCACCGACAAGATCGGATCATTGGGGATCGGCGGACCTTCGACTTCCTTCTTCTGCGCCAAGGCCGGCACAGCCAACAAGGCGATCATCGGAAGCGTACAAAACAATCGAAGCAAACGATTCATGGTCGAGATGCTCTCAGCACAGGGGGAAAAACGGAAAGACCAGCGGCAGGAACGTCGGGACTATTTTAGCTGGCCAGATTGCTGGATTCCATGCACCAGGCTGCTCTTGATGCCCATCTTCGCCAAGTTTACGGGCGGGACTTTTGGGGGGAAGAGCGTCTCGAACTGGCCCTAATGCGATACCAAATCCCGCGCTAATTGAACCGCGTGGATCATGCTCGACACTTTCGCCTTCCCCTGCCAGGCAATATCAAACGCGGTGCCATGATCGACCGACGTTCGCACGATCGGCAGACCTAACGTCGTATTCACGGCGACATCGAAGGCCAGCGCTTTGAGTGGGATGTGCCCTTGGTCGTGGTACATGCAGATGACGCAGTCGTACAGCGGGCGGCGTTCGGCTAAAAAGGCCGTGTCAGGCGGGACCGGACCGTCGATGTGGATTCCTTTGGCGCGTGCCCCTTCCACCGCAGGCACGATGATGCGTTCTTCTTCGCGATCGCCGAACAGACCGTGTTCGCCGGCATGCGGATTGAGCCCGCATACCAGGAGACGTGGCTCACGCTTGCGAATCTTCCGCATCGCTTCGACCGTCAAGTCGATCACTTCATCGATCCGCTGGATGGTCAGCAGCTCTGGCACATCGCGGTAGCCGACGTGCGTGGTGACAAAGCTGCAGGTCAGCTCTTCGCTGGTCAGCATCATGCAGCCCGTTTCGCGGCCGCAGCGTTCGATCAATATCTCGGTATGGCCGGGGTAGAAATGCTTGGCTGCGTGCAGGGCTTCTTTGTTGATCGGTCCCGTGGTGATGCCGTCGGCTTTGCCGGCCAGGACGAAGTCGATGGCCTTGGTGAAGTATTGGTAGGAAGCCTCGCCCCCTTCGGCGGTGACTTTGCCATGCTGGAAGTTGTCGATATCGATCGTGCCGAAGTCGACGACCGTGGCCTCTTTCAGCGAGTGCAGGTCCATCGCTTCATGGAAGGGAACCACATTCTTCGGTTCGGGATAGCCGCATACGTGGGCGACCTGACGCAGGATGGCGGCGTCGCCAAAGATGATTGGAACGGTGCCGGCGTACTGGTTGTGATCCAACAAGAACTGCAGACAGACCTCAGGCCCAACCCCGCCGGGGTCTCCCATGGTCACGATAATTCGCGGAAGCAACACGCCCAGTACTTTCTTTCCAGTGGCAAGTGAACAGCACCTGTTCTATTGTACCTTCTATCGCCATTTCGCCGAGGGAGGCGAACCTTTTGCCCCGGCTGTGGTGTCTGCCTGGCGGACTGATGCCACTTCCTTAGCTAAGAAATCACGACCCATGCCGCGTACGCTTTATCAAGTCGATGCGTTCACATCCAAACCCTTTGCTGGGAATCCGGCCGCTGTCTGTTGGCTGGACGAGCCGGTCGATGCCAAGTGGATGCAACAGGTTGCGGCGGAAATGAACCTTGCGGAAACGGCGTTTGTTCATCCGGAAGGAGAGTCGCTCCGGCTGCGATGGTTCACGCCGGCCGTGGAAGTCGACCTGTGCGGACACGCCACGCTGGCTACCGCGCACACGCTATGGCAGCACAAAGGATTTCCCAGCGAGAAGACACTTTGCTTCGAAACCCGCAGCGGAACGCTCACCGCCAGTTCGCATGGAGAGATGATCGAACTCGATTTCCCGATTGCCCCAGCCGAGGAAACCGCGCCGGTCGATGGCCTGCTGGAAAGTCTGGGGATTAGCGATTTCACGTTTTGCGGTAAGAACGCCTGGGACTGGCTGATCGAAGTTCCCTCAGCGGAAGACGTTCGTCAACTCAATCCCAATCATGCGCTGCTGGCACCGGTGACGTCGCGCGGGGTGATGGTCACCGCGAAAAGTGACACGCCGGAGTACGACTTCATCTCGCGTTTCTTTGGACCGGCCGCTGGCATTCCGGAAGACCCGGTCACCGGTTCTGCGCACTGCGTCTTGGGTGAGTATTGGAGCCGCAAGCTGAACAAGCAGGTCATGAAGGCGTATCAAGCATCGCCGCGCGGTGGAGAAGTCGAAGTCGAGGTTCGAAACGAGCGTGCCCTCCTAAGAGGGCACGCCGTTGTTGTTGCTAAGATTGAACTGTTCGTCTAAAGAATCCTTTCTCCATAGACCTCCTTAAGTTCAAAAGTGTGGGTGTCGTGATCACGTTGGCGTGGGAATGTCATCCCGGGGTCGTATTAGATGCCCGCGCCAACGTGGGCATGGCACCGCTGAGTTTGATGGTTTAGTCTGGCTCGTTGAGCAGACCCACTTTGGCCAACAGCACGTGCAGGCCTTGGTCGATCGCAGACGGCTGGCAGTCCTGACACGATACTCGCCATTGGCTTTGCGTCAGGATCGGATACCCGATCAGGCCTGCCAACAGCAAGATGCCCATCCCTTCCAGGACAATCGCTCGCACCACGTGCATGCCGGCTTGTGCCGAGCTTCGTTTGCCACTGCGTTGGGCGTGTCTTCTTCTGGTCACTGCGTTCCTCCGTGTGCTATCGCGTTGTTGTTGCCAGGACCGAAGTTACTCTCCGTCATGAACCTCGCCTGGGAACAAATACTGATACGGCGAGCCCCCGGTGGCAGTTCGCGAATTCTTCGAATTCCTCGAAGCAGCACTGATAGCACAGCACTGCTCGATCCAACCGTGGCAAATGGGACCGGATTGATGTTATCCTGGGGGCTTGTCGAGCTTCTCGTTGGAAACCCATCTTCGCATGCCGCACCCTGACTTCCCCCACGAACCACAACGCCCCAAACGCGAAAGCTTTGGAACGGAAATTGGCATCGCGCTGATGTCAATCGTTGTGGCCGGCCTGCTGCTAGTGATTGGCGGACTGATCTTTAACTGGGCTGCCAAGCCCACGCCTCCTCCGGTACATGACACCGACCAGGACCCAACGGTCAGCAAGTTTCGTCGCGTCGGCTTCGAGATCGGCCGCGACAACGAGAACCGCATTCAAGTCATCACCACGCCCAACCCGCTTCTGGTGACCAACAAAGACCTGGCCATGATCACGGGGCTGCCTGACCTGATCGTGCTCGACCTGCGCGGCACGCAAATCAGTGATGAAGCGATTACGCATCTGACCGACCTGCCAAGTTTGGAGCAGCTTTACCTGGGTGGGTCGGTGATCACTGATACCGAGCCGACACTGTTTCATGCCCGGTTCACCGACGCAGCCGTCGACCCGGTGGTGGAGTTGACTTCGCTCAAAGTCCTGAGCCTGGCCAAGACCGATATCGGAGACGAGGCCGTGGTGAAGCTTCCGGCGCTGACCAACCTGGAAGTCCTTTATCTGCTGGGAACCAACGTCACCGACCAGAGCATCGACGCGCTATCGCAAATGAAGTCGCTCCAAAAGCTGTTCCTGCAAGAGACAGCCATCACACCGGCAGGACTTACGCGACTTCGCAAGGCCCTGCCAGAGACTGAGATCCTTCCGCTGGATGAAAGCGACGCCGCGGACGATTCTTAGTAGCCACAGAGGACACGGAGAGCGGAAGATATGAAGGGCGACCGCGGATTACTCAGATTGGCGCGGATAAGAATCGACCTGTCGAGGTTGTCTCGAATCATGAGTGGCCCAGAAACTTCCATCCCATCGGCGTATATCCGCGCAATCCGTGGTTAAAACTCTTCCCTCGGTGATCTCTGTGTCCTCTGTGGCTAGTCCAATCTGCCCTTTCAGGTCCTGAGAGATCTCCCCCCTGACCTGCTTTGCCGGGATGCGGTACGATGGGTTTCGATTGGCAAACGACCCTGCGACCGAGGAAAGACCGATGCAATACAGCAAAGAGAAGCTGATTGAAATTGTTCGTGACAAAGGCCTGAAATTTGGCGACTTCACGCTCGCCTCTGGCAAAAAGGCTTCGTACTATCTCGATTGCCGGAAGGTGACTCTTTCCAGCGAAGGGGCCCTGCAGGTTGGTCTGGGCATCCTGGAAATGCTGGGCGACGACCTGCCGGATGCCGTCGGCGGGATGGCCATCGGGGCCGATCCAATCTCGGCTTCGGTCATCACCGTGGCCGCCGTGCAAGGCAAATCGCTGGCCGGGTTCATCGTTCGCAAAGAAGCCAAGGCTCACGGCACCGGCCAGGACGTGGAAGGCCCCGTGGTTGCCGGTAACGAGTGCGTGATCGTCGAAGACGTGGTCACGACCGGCGGTAGCTCGCTCAAGGCGATCGAAAAGGTCGAAGCAGCCGGGCTGAAAGTGCTCGGCGTGATTGCGATTGTCGATCGCATGGAAGGTGGCAAGAAGGCCTTCGCCGATGCAGGCTACGAGCTACGCACCCTGCTGACGATTGAAGACTTCGGTATCACTCCACCGCAATAAAGATATCAACACGATTCGGGCTGGCTTCGTCGTAGATCTCGAAGTCAGCCTCGAAGGTCCGCGTATACGTGGTGTCTTCTTCGAAGAAGCTCCAGATCTCTTGCCACGTTTTCATGACGGCCTCCGGCATCTCCCCTTCGCCGACGAAGTGCAGGTAGTTTCCTTTGTGGATCCGCACCTTGTCGAGTTGATCAGGGATCTCTGCTTCGGCTGAAACCTTTCTTCCCAGCAGCATCGTGAATTCGCCTGACTGGTCCGACTCGTAATCGGCATAGACGGCAATGCGCTGCTTCGGCTCGACCGGATCGACGATCAATGCGTCGATGTTGTCGGACTCATACTTTTCGTACAGCTTAGGAATTTGCCCGCTCTCGGGATTCATTTCCACGCGGTTGGTCGTGCGGACCGAGATGCCCGCTACGTGGATCGCTTGCTGAAGTGGCTCAAGCTGAGGTGCCACGATTACCTCCTGAGAAGATTGCTGAAGCACGGTGGTCTCAAGACCGAGCCAGTCAATGCCGGTCGAGATCCATATCGGGATTGTAACAAATCCAACCACGGTCGACGCCATCACCACGCGAAGTGCCGTGCGGGGGTCCCCTCCGTAATGCTTGGTCAGCACAATCGGAAACACGGCCGCCGGCATCGCGGCCTGAATCGCCGCCACTTGCTTCAGTTCTAGCGATATCGGCAACCAAAGTGCCGCTAACAAGAATAAGATGGGCAATAACAGCAGCCGCAGCAGGACTGCCGAAATATAGGTCGGCCAGGCACCTTTGTTATCGTCCTTAACATCCCCGTGAAAGATTTGATCGTAGAACGTCGCCCCGATCAGCAGCATCATCATGGGAATCGCGGCACTAGCCAGGATGCTCGTGATTTGCGTCACAAACTCCGGCACCAGGTCAGCCCAACCCATCTCGTTAATAAACAGCGACAAGATGATCGTCAGGCTGGGCGGATTCAAAACATTCTTCCACCAACCCTTGGTCAAGCCACCGCTGGCTAGGCTCACGCCGATGGTCCAAATGCCCAGTTCGACACCCACGTTATGCAGAAACAGCACCCCCAGGGCCCGCTCGCCGAAGATTTCCTGAATCAACGGAATGGGAATGAACCCGTAGTTGAAGATCCCGATGCAGATCGCAAACGTATGTACTTTGTCGGTGTGATCGAAACCGAGCTTCGCTCCGCCGGCACGCGCCCACGAGTAAGCCACCAGGCAGCCGATCGCGACCGAGAGGAAACCCCAGACGGGCGGCTGGTACACGTTGGCCGCTTCATCGAAGGCCGGATTGCCGACGACCTTTACAAAGATAAAGCATGGCATCAGCACACGAATGCCCAGCTTGAGCAAGCCTGCGTCGACCTCGCGGGAGATCCAATTCAGATAACGAGCCGTCCCGCCAATCCCCATCACGGTGAAAACGGCGGCCGTTATACTTAGAATCGTAATGACTTGCGTAAGATTCATCGTCCTAACTTAATCGTTAGCGTCCAAAGCAACAATTAGGCACCACGAAACTTCCTTCCCGAGAAGTCCTTTGATGCGGCAGTCCACATCCAACCGAGAAAACCTAGGCATCATTATCGTCGATCACGGCTCCCGCCGGGCCGAAAGCAACAACTTGCTGCTGGAAGTGGTCGAACTTTTCCGCCAAACAGCGGGGTACCAGATCGTTGAGCCTGCCCACATGGAACTGGCCGAGCCCAGCATCGCCGACGCCTTTCAAAAATGCGTCGACCAGGGAGCCACTCGGATTGTCGTGCACCCCTATTTTCTTTCCCCAGGCCGACACTGGCACGAAGACATCCCCCGCCTGGCCCAAGAGGCCGCAGTCAACCACCCTGGCACCACGCATCTGGTCACCGCCCCGTTGGGCCTCCATCCACTGATGGCCAAGGTGATGCAAGAGCGAATCGAAACGTGCCTGGCCCACTGCGAAGAAGGGGCACCCATTTGTGACGTGTGCACCGAAGAGAGTAGTTGCCGGCTGCGTGGGGAGTGATACGATGACTAGACGGTGACGTCATCGAACTCATCAAAAGAGGACACCGAAACTCGCTGGCCCAAATCTCGCATGCGTAGCATCTGCGGTGGATTCTTCGCTTCCCAGAATGCTTGCCAGTCTTCGATCGAATCCCAACGAGCAATCGTCAGAATCTTGCCAGGATCGGCATGGTCTTGCAGCAGAAAACTACCCCTAGCCCCTGGCACGGTTTCGTGAATCAGCGCCGTAGTTTGCTTCCACGCTTGCTGAAATGCCGGGATATTATCCTGGGGAACTTGCCACTGGTAGATGACGCGGATCATGAGTCGTCCTCGATGCACGACAGGTCATACGTGGAAAGAATCAACATCATGACTCGCAAGGCCGCGTTCCAATCATGCTCCTTGAGATGAGGAAAATCGGCTTGGACTTCGCTGGGCATTTCCATCCCTTCGATCGTCCACAGAATATCGGAAAGCAACACCGGCGGGTCGCCAACGCTCAATCCCATGCTCTTCGGATTGTCTGCTTGGACGAACTTGAGTAGGTCCATCGCTTCGTGGTTTCCGTCGGTGTCGGCGCCTTCGGTTAGCTTCTGCTTGACCAGCTTGAGCGGCTCCTCGGTGTCCTTGCCGCTGGCAGCGGCCTCCAAGAGTTGACGCAAAGCATCCTGCTTTGTCTTATCTAGCTGGAACTGGAATTCGTTTATTCTGGACGGCTCCTCCATTTCCAACCTCTTTGATCAATGTCATTCACTGGTTATTAGTGCCTGGCAGAAGTTCAGGACTCTTCCACCAACACCGTGTCTTCATGTTCGTACCCGGGAGCACAGCAGCACAACAGCCGTAGCGTCTCGTCGCCGGTGTTCGTGATCTGATGCACCTTCCCCGGCGGGATGGCGATGGCGTCCCCTACGCTGACATCCCGAAACTCTTCGCCGATCTGCATGCGGCCCTGGCCGTGGGTGATGTAGTAGATCTCTTCGGTCTTCGGGTGGTAGTGGGCGGTCGTGCAGGCCCCGGGAGGTAGGCGGGCCTCGGCCAGGCTTTGAGCCGCGATGCATGAATTGCGATGGGCCAACAGTTCGCGGATTTCGGAGCCATCTTTGGTGGTAAACGGCTCCGCGTCGTTCAAATTGACGATATCCATCGGTTTTTTAGCCTCCTTCAGGGGTATTCTGGTGCAGCGGCTAAGGCTGTGAGAGAATCTTATTGACACATTTGGGCGTTTATTGATACTTGGGCGAAAAATTCACCCAAACCTCGCGCCATAACGGATATCACGAAGGAAAACCAATCATGCCCCGAAACAAGACGTTCAACGACGCGTGCAACGCCATCGGCGATACCCCGATGATACATATCAATCGGTTGATCCCCCAGGGTGGGGCCGAGGTTTACGGCAAGTGTGAATGGTTCAACCCGCTCAACAGCGTCAAAGACCGTATCGGCTACGCCATGATCGCCGACGGTGAGAAGCGCGGCGTCGTGACCAAAGACACCCACATCATCGAGCCGACCTCCGGCAACACGGGCATCGCCCTGGCCTTCGTTTGTGCCGCCAAGGGTTACCAGCTTACGCTGACCATGCCGGAATCGATGTCGCTTGAGCGTCGTGCTCTGCTGCGTGCCATGGGTGCGAACCTGGTTCTGACGCCAGCGGCCGACGGCATGAAGGGTGCTATCAACACGGCCACCGAAATGGCTGAGAAAGATCCTAACGGTTGGATGCCTGGTCAGTTCGATAACCCGGCCAACCCAGCGATCCACGAAGCGACCACCGGCCCTGAGATCTGGGCCGACATGGAAGGCAACGTCGACGTGCTGATCTCCGGCGTCGGCACCGGCGGTACGATCACCGGCGTTTCGCGGTTCATCAAGAGCAAGAACCCCGACTTCATTTCGATCGCCGTCGAACCGAAGAACAGCCCCGTGATCAGTGGCGGTCAGCCTGGCAAGCACCGCATTCAAGGTATTGGTGCGGGCTTCATCCCGAAGAACCTGGATACCTCGATCGTCGACGAAACGATTCAGGTCGACGACGAAGACGCCTTCGAATATGGTCGACTCCTGGCCAAGGAAGAAGGCCTGGTTGCTGGGATCAGCAGTGGTGCCGCGATCTGGGCCGCCAAGCAGGTCGCCGCTCGTCCCGAAATGAAGGGCAAACGAATCGCAGTCATCCTGTGCAGCCTGGGCGAACGCTACCTGTCGACGCCACTTTTCGGTGGCCTGGACGGCTAAGGCCTTCCGCGAGAACGAAAAACAAAAGGGACGACTCGCTACTGCGAATCGTCCCTTTTTTATTGGTTTAGCTTTCGTGCGAATCGCACGCGACTTTGCCTTACTGGTACAGGTTCTGGAGCAGTTCCGCTTGACGCTTCAGCTCTTCCAGCTTGGCCTGAGCGGTTGCCATTTCGTCGGTGCCCGCTTCGACCTTTTGCTTGTGCTCGCGAAGCTGGGCATAAACGGCCGACTTCTCTTCCATGACCTTATCGAGTTCAGCTTGAAGCTTGGCGATTTGATCTAGCTTCTCTTGCATCTTCTTTTCCATCTCGGCCTGCTGGGCAGCAGCTTCAGCAACTTGCTGTTCCTGGGTCTTGATACCCGTCAGCATGGCTTGCTGTTCGGCTTGCAGCTTGGCTGGGTAAGCCGCGAAGTCAGCCATTTCCTTCTTGAGCGCTTCCAACTCGGCCTTGGCGGCAGCCGCTTTGTCGGCAGCAGCCTTGGCAGCGGCGGCCTGATCGTTCATGGCTTTCTCGACATTCGGCTTGGCTTCTTCCAGCTTCTTGAGCTGCTCGGCCTGCTTCTTCATGTCGTCGTCGTACTTCTTGATCAGGTTCTGCTGATTGCCCGTTTCCTTGGCAGCATCTTCCTTGGCCTTCTTGGCAGCTTCGATCGCCGACTTGGCCGAAGCCAATTGGGTATCGGCGGTCTGCTTGTTCTGCTTGGCCGTGGCGATTGCCTTTTCGGCGTTGGCTTTCTCCGCATTGGCCTTGTTGGTCTCTTCCTGAAGCTGCTTCACTTCCGCTTCGGCGGCAGCGATTTGCTCGGCATCTTTCTTCAGCTCAGCGTCCTTGGCGGCGATCGCGCCGGTCGACTTCTTCGCTTCGGCAGCGAACTTATCAACTTCTGCCTGAGCGGCCGACTTTTCGCCATTGAACGAATCAATTTCCTTCTGCTTCGATTCTTTCTGATCGTCCGGCGTTGTTTCCTTCTGCTTGATCGCTTCCGCGATCTTGGCATCCAGGTCGGCGACCTTCTTCTTGGCAGCTTCCATGGCTTGCTGCTGCGAAGCGAGCTGTTTCTTCAGCTCATCGAGTTGCTTCTGGTGTTCGGCCTGAGCGTTCTTGGAAGACGTTAGCACTGAACTCTTCTCTTGGATCTTCTTGCCGTAGTCGGCCAGCTTGGCATTCACCTGGTTCAGGGACTGCTCCGCCTTGGCGATTTCGCCGGCCCACTTCTTGGCGTCGGCATCTTTCGCGGCGGCTTCTTGCTCTTGTTGCTTCTGCTTCGCTTCCGAATCGGCGATGGCCTTCTTCAGCTCTTCGATCTTCTTCGCAGCGGCGTCCATGGCGGCCTTGGCGTTGTTGCTGGCCGTCTTGGTGTTCTCGATCGCAGCGAGGTGATTGTCAAAAGCTGTCTTCGCTGCCGCAGCGGCGGCACCTGTATCGGCAGCAGCCTTGTCGAACGTACCGATTTCGGTCTGCAGCGAAGCGATCATCTCGTCGTAGGTCGGAGTGACGGCTTTCAGCTTGCCGAGTTCCTTCATCCCTTCGATTTGATAGACGCGAATTTCACCAGTCCAGTCACCCACCACGATCTTGGTTCCGTCGTGATTGAAACAGGAACGCAGCGTCAGATCAGCAAAGCCAGGCGTCCGGGCAAGTTCCTTTCCGTCACCGGCCCAAACCTTGGCGACCTTGTCGCGACCGGCCGTGACCATGCGTCCGTCGTGGGTGTAGCTGACCCACTCGGAACCACCACCGTGGGCACCAAACGACTTGATATTCTTGCCGTCGATCATGGCCCACAGCTTGACGTCGTTATCGCTGCTGGCAGAAGCCAACACGTTGGAGTCCGGCTGCCACGAAACGGCATTGATGCTTTGCTTGTGACCCTGGAGGTTCATATATTCGCGAGCCGTTTCAGCTTCCCAAACGAACAATCCGTTCGAGCGATCGGCCGAAGCCAGCAAAACGCCATCGGGGCTGTAAGCGATCGAGGTAACCCAGTCGGTGTGCTTCTTAACTTCGTGCAGCAGCGAACCGTCCGCCGTCGAGTAGATGCGAATCAGTCGTTGAGGACCACCCAGAGCAACACGCGAAAGATCTGGTGAGACGTCGGCAGCCAGCACGGCATCGTATTCATCGCCCACGGTGACCAGCGGCTTACCGTTACGCACATTGAAGAGCGTCACGCTGCCGGCGTAGCCACCACGGCCACCACCAGCCATCAGCACTTCGCCGTTACGGCTGAAGCGAAGGATGTATGGAATGCCTTGCGGGTAAGGAATCACGCCCAATAGTTTCAGCGTATCGGTGTTGTACAGAGCAATTTGTTTCTGACCGGCAATGGCAACCAGCGGTGCCCAAGGGCTATGGGCCATGGCGGTGATCGCACCACTGCTGTCGAGATCCAGCACGGGGGCTTTCCACAAACCTTCCGGCATGGCGGCAGGACCTTCCGGCTTACCGGTGGTCACGGGGCCAGACATTGCCAGGCCACTTTTCTTTTTAACTGCGGCCTTCGAGCCACTGTTTTCAAGCGCACCCAGTTCGATCCACTTGGCGATGATGTCTCGCTTTTCCTGCGCGATCGGGTCCTGCCCTGGTGGCATCTCGGGAGTTTCATCCCCGTTGATGAGTGCGAACAGACGCGAGCTTTCGACATCTTGCGGGATCACCACCTCGCCACTGGCACCACCTTCAAGCGTGGCGCCGAAGCTTTCGAGGTTCAGACCGCCTTTGGCATCACCTTGGTTATGGCAGTTGAAGCAATGCTCGCGCAAGATCGGACGAACGTGGTCCTCGTAGGTGATCTTCTCGACCTTGTCGCCGGCTGGCTTGGCATCTTCAGCCGCGGCCAGCGTGGTCATTGCGAATAAAACCAGAAGTGGGAGGGTGTAACGCATCGCTCAATACTCTGTGCGAAAAAAGGCAGGCAAACGAAGGCGGGGGTCAAGCGTGCCAGCGAACTTGCCGCGGCACGCTATGGAAGTCTAGCTCACGAATTAGTGGTTAAACATGAACTCACGGGAGTTAAGGACCGCCCAAAAGACGTCCTCGAGACCGCGTTGACGGTTCTCTTCTTCCTTGAGAACAGCCGTGAGCTTCTCTCGTTCTTCCGCCGTTGGCTTGCGACTCAAGCAGCGGATGTAAATCTTGTCGATGATCTGATCGTTGGTCAGTTCTTCCTTGACCCAATCTTCGACCAGCTTGCCACGTCCGATCTTGTCTTGCGTGGCCGAGCCATTAAGCATGTGCAGGGCCTGGGACAGGGTCGGCGAGGTGGAAGCCTCACACGTACAAACCGTTTCACGTTCGCTGCGACCAAAGGTCGTCAGGAAGTAATTGGACGTCTTCCCGTCAGCAATCTGAACGGCTCGCGAACCGAGCGGCAGACCACGGAACTTCTCGTCGTGGTTGGTTGCCTGACTGATGCAGTCCAAGAGTTGCTCGGCCTGGATCCGACGAACCTGGGCGTAAGCGAAGTTCTTGGTATCGGACTTGTTACTGTCGTTAGGAACGGTCGTTCGCTGATAGGCCTTCGAGGCACAGATATCACGAACGAGCTTCTTGAAGTCGTAGTTGTACTCGACCAGCTTGTTGCCAAGCGTAGCGTACAGCTCTGGGTTCGAGGCCGGGTTACTCACGCGGACGTCGTCGACTGGATCGACAATACCGACACCAAAGAAGCTGGCCCAGACGCGATTAGCAACGCTGCTGGCGAAGTAAGGATTCTCGGGAGCGGTCAGCCACTCGGCGAGCACTTCACGACGATCGCGTCCCTTCAGGTCCGGTTCAACACCACCCAGGAACTTCGGTTCCATGACCGTGTTGCCGACCAGGTGACGCACGTCACCACCGCCGCGGTTGTAGATGATTCGCTCGCGGTAGTCTTCGGTGTTCTTACGACCGATCTGAGCGAAGAACGCAGCGAAGCCATAGTAGTCATCCATCGTCCAACGATCGAACGGATGGTTATGACACTGGGCACACTGGGTTCGCAGACCCATGAAGACCTGAGCCACGTTTTCGGCGGTCTTCAGGGTATCGGTTTCGATTTCGTAGTAGTTCGTTGGCGGGTTGCTGAAGGTACCACCCGAAGCGGACAGCAGGTCGCGAACCATCTGATCTAACGGAACGTCGTTCGAGATCTGTTCGGTCAACCAGCTGTAGTACAGGAAGGCCGACTTATCGCTCACGCGGTTGGTGCTCTTGATCATCAACAGCTCGGCCCAACGCATGGCCCAGATTTCCGAAAACTCTTTTCGCTCAAGCAGACGATCGACCAGCTTGGCTCGCTTGTCGGCCGAAGTGTCTGTCATGAACAGGGTGTATTCTTCTTCCGTAGGCAGCAGGCCGGTGATATCGACCGTGGCACGACGGAGGAACTCTTCGTCCGAGCAGATCTCGCTAGGAACGATACGCAGCTTGTGCAGCTTGGAACCGACCAGCTCGTCGATGTAGTTGCCAGCAACCTGAGGCTTCTCGTACTGCAGGTCTTTCGGCAGAACGACGACCTGGCTACCGACGGTGTGGGTATCGAAGCGAGCCATGACGAATGCTTCACCACGCTTCGAGGCGGTACACAAACCGTGCTCGTCGATCGGAGCGGAGTTGTCATTGTTGGACATGAAGACGGCCAGATCGGTCACGTCACGCGTGGTACCGTCGGCGTAGAAAGCTTTGACGATGAACGACTGCTGAGCCCCTTCCCCTTCCAGAACGGCCTTGGGCGGGTAGATCTCGATCCGGTCGCATCGGGGCACTTCGCCTTCGTCGAGCTTGGCACCCGTTTCCAACCAACGCAGCAAGGTGGCGTAGTAGTCGGAGTCTTTCTCAAACAGCTTACCACCGGTGTGAGGAACGCTACCGATGGCCTTTTCCAGCAGCAAGCTGGCTTGAGGATCGGCAAGGTTGATACGGCGGGTTGCCTGTTCGCGGGTGGTGCGGAAGTAGTCACCCGATGGATCGAAACCAAACAGCGACAAACGGAAGCCGTCCTTACCGCGAGCGGCACCGTGGCAGCTACCGGTGTTACAGCCAGCACGCATGAAGACAGGCATCACGTCGAGATGAAAACTGACCGGACGTTCGTCCGTTGCCTGGGCGACCTTCACCGGAATCTCGACTTTGTGACCGGCATACTCGATCTTCAAAGTCGTTTCGCCATCGGCGACCGGGAGGATCAAATTGCCATCCCGCTTGACGCTTCCTTCGGAAGCTAAGGTGGCGGTGGCCTGAGCGGTCACATCCAACGTGACGTCATCATCACGTGTCGCGACAACGACATAATGCTGAGCGTCCCGGCTGGTCAGCAATTCAATCGAACTGGGATAGACGTTGATTTCGCGAATGGCGGTCTCGGCCTGGGCAGTGGTCGCTGCCAGACAAATCATGAGACCGCTGAGCATCCAATGAGCGATTGCGTTACGAGTCACGGTGACTCTCCTTCGGCTTTCGCCGTTTATCCTGGGGAGGGTATCGGAAATCTTGATTCGGGGGATCAGGAAACGAGCGGTTACTCGCCCATTTCCTTGGCCAGTCGCAGTTGTTCCAGGCGACTGAGCGGACGTTCTGGTTTCGGCTTCGGAGCTTCTTCCTTCTTGCCGTCATCCTTTGGTTTGGCGGTCGCCACTTTCGGTGGCAGCGGCTTGTCGACCCGAAGCTCAATGTTACCGTTGGTCTGAACGATTGGTTCTTCGTTCTCGGTAACCGTGATCCGGGCCACGATCGACTTGTGCTTACCGTCTTTGGCTTCCTTGGCAACCTTTACATTGAAGACAGCCTTTTCAGCGTCTTTGGTCACTTTGACTGGTTCGGTGGTCACGCCCGACGGCATGCCGAGCAACTGAACCGTTGCTTCACCAGGGAAGTCACGCTTGGCGGTCAAACCGACGATGATCTGAGTTTCCTGACCTTGCTCACAAGCGGCCTGGTTGAACGCGAAGTCAACCACGCGGTCAGCAACTTCCAGGTCAGCGAAGGGGGAAGCGACTTCGGACAAACCGGAGGTTCCCAGAACGCAGATCTTATGAACGCCGATGGCTGCACCACCGTTGGCCGTCACCGGAATCTCGGCTTCGGTCTGACCCTTTTCGATCTTGATCGAACGGGAAGCACCGATACCCGGTGGATCGTCCAGCAAACGAAGGCGAATTTCTTCTTCAAACCCTTCGGCACGCGTCGCTTTGACTTTCAGCTTCATCGAACCGTCGCGAACAACAGGAACCTTGGGCTGAACGATCTCGAGTTTGTAAGGAACTTTCTCAACGACAGCAACCGACATACGATCGGAGTCATGCCCCCACACGTCACGGTTGTTCTGACCACGAACGAGCATGGTTCGTTGCAGAACGTGCCCTTCGACCTTGATTGCTTCGTTGGTCGGCTTCGCCACAACATCCACCAATTTGCCGTTCGGTTGGGCATCGGGCTTCGCACGCATCAACACAGGCAACTTGTTCGTGTTTTCAGCCATCGGGAAGGTAATCACTTCGATCCCTTCTGGCAGATCTTTGAAGTCGAAAATCAGTTCACCACCGAAGTTTTCGCGGCGAGCGGTGAGCAAGACGGCCATGTAGTTGTCTTGAGGAACGCTCATCGTCCGGGCCTTGTAACGTTCGACTTCAGGAATCTCGACGACCAGGCTGGGCGTACGCTGCGTGACTTCCACGCGGTAGATGTTCAGCGGGCTGCCAGAGCCGAGGTGGTCTCGGACGCGAACAACCAGGTCGGTGTCTTCTTCCGCCTTGACGCGAACATAGCTATCGATGTTTCCGCCGGTGTCATCGTTGCCACCCAGACGCTTGCCGTTGGATTGCTGATAGACGTCGACGACTGGATCCAAGTAGGAACGCAAGTCTTCGCGAGCATAGACGCGAACGTCAAACTCTTGCCCCTTCTTGGCGGGGAAAGCGAAGCAGTCGTAGTCACCCTTCTCTTCAATCACACCGCTGGCGACGCCTGGCCCTTGCATGGGCGTGGCCTCTTTGCGGTCGTTGTTAGGTTCCTTTTCGACGACGCCAGGCAGGCTCGAAACGAACAGGCGATTGGGGGAAGGAGCGATCCCGTACTGATCTTCGGGATAGTACATGAATTCGCCTTCCTTCTCAGGCAAGCGAACCTTGGCGGTCTGCGTTCCCGAAGGATCACCAATCCAGGTAACTTCGATCTCTTCACCAGGCTTGCCACCGGTTGGGTAAATACCCTTAGGACGTGGGAAGCTGCCAACGCTCAGGCGATAAGCACAGTTACCATTTCCGCCGTAGCTGCTTTCGCGAACCTGAATGATGTACTTGCCATCTTCGGGAGCCAACAGCGAGCAGAGGCAGTCTTGGAACAACAGTGGTTCATCGTCGCTCTTGGCGAGTTCAAAACGCTGTTCGTTGAGAATGGCAATGTATGGATCGAAAAAGGTCAGACCCAAACGAAGGCCGGTCAATTCGGCGGTGATCCGCTGGCCCTTCTTCGCTTCGATCACGAAGTAGTCGACGTCTTCATTCTGAATGATGCCGTTGACGGTGGTGCCCATCTCGACGACTTGCGGTTCTTTGAAGTCGCTATTGGGCTCTTTCTCTTCGATTTCGGGCAGAGCTCCGACATAGAAGAGAACCACATCACTCAGGCCGGTCGCCGTGCGTAGCCGCATGCCGTGCTGGCCAAGGCGACAATCGGGGGCGACATTCAGGGTGACTTTCACCTTCTTGTCGTCTTCCGCGACGATCGATTTCGTCGAGACACCCGGCTCGAAATACAGAATCTCTTGGGCATCCTTCAGGCGATCCCCTTGCAGCAGCACCTCGATCTCTTGACCGCGCTGAAAACCGGGAGGGTTGATTCGCGTGAAACTCGGCTTCGCAGCTAGGATATCAGCTGAGATCAGCGTCGTGATGACCGTAGCCAAAAGAAGAACATGGAGGCGTTTCATGACAATTCCGCGTCCAGATGAAAGGGTCAAATCGTGTGGGGGAGAAAACGAGAGCCGGAAGCTGGCAGTGAACCGAACTCACGATTTTAGGCGGGATGATAGGTTCGGCCTGAGCAAACATGCCCAGGCCGATTGTTTTATTCTAACCTGGACCTCGCGAAGGCGAAGGTTTTTCTGCCGTCGCGAAGCCAGTTTCTAGCAAGTTAGGCCAGCAGGTCTTTGATGACCTTGCCACCGTCAACGATTTCAATCGGACGATCGCCAGGAGCCATCAGTTCCTTGTCAGCCACGATGCCCAACTGGTGGTACATGGTGGTGGCAAGATCTTCAGGACCGACTGGGTCGAGTTCGGGTTCGCTGGAAGTGGCGTTCGAGGCACCGTGGATGTAGCCCTTCTTCAGACCACCACCGGCCAATGCCACGCTGAACACCTTCGGCCAGTGATCGCGACCGGCGTCCTTGTTGATCTTTGGCGTACGGCCAAATTCCGAGGAAACCATCACGAGCGTGTCGTCCAGGATGCCTTGGCGGTCCAGGTCGCGAATGAGCGCCGAGAAGGCTTGATCGAAGTCAGGCACCTGACGCTTGATGCTGTCGGTAATACGTTGGTGCATGTCCCAACCGCCGTAGGTCAACGTAACCATACGAACGCCAGACTGAACCAGACGTCGAGCCATCAGCATTCGCTGACCAGCCGTATTGCGACCATATTCGTCGCGAATCTTCGCATCTTCGGCTTCGATATTGAAGGCGTCACGAGCTTCTGGCGACGAAACTAGGCTGTAAGCTCGTTCGTAGAAGGTATCCATTGCCGCAACTTGATCCGACTCATTCTTCTGAGCGAAGTAGCTGTTAACGGCATCCAGGGCCGAACGACGACGATAGAAACGAGCGTCATCCACGCCGCCTGGCAGGCTCAGGTCGCGAACCTTGAAACCACCACTGGCCGGATCGGAACCCAGCGAGAATGGTGCAAAGGACGAACTCAGATAGCCAGTACCTGCGTATTCGTTTGGTACGTTTGGTACACAAACGTAAGGAGGCAGATTCTTACGCGGACCGTACTCGTGGCTCACCACGGCACCGAAGCTTGGGAACTTCAATGCGGGGCTTGGACGGTAACCGGTGAACATGTTGTGCGTACCACGTTCGTGAGCGGCTTCACCGTGGCTCATCGAACGGATGATGCAGAGCTTATCAGCAACTTGAGCGGTCTTAGGAAGTGCTTCGCTGAAGTACTCGCCGGTGTTGGTTTTGACCGTCTTCATTTCGCCTCGGTATTCGATCGGCGAATAGGGCTTCGGATCCCACAGTTCTTGCTGAGCGGCACCGCCCGGCAAGTAGATATGAATGACGCTCTTGGCCTTAGCTTCAATGAAATCATACTGCTTGATTTCAGCCTGGGCCTCTTGCAGACGGAACATGTCGGACATGCTCAGCCCCAAACCAGCCGCGGCGCCGACGGTAAGAAAATTACGTCGACTCAGCGGGTTCCCCTTGCACTTCTTCATGACCATCTCCAACAGTTGTGGGTGTGTTCAGCTTCTTAGGAATGACTTGAACCGACGAAAGGTTTCATCAATATCAAGCGAAACGGAAGGAACTGCGTCGAACCCCTACTGTGTGAAGCGCAAGGGGATTGGACGCGTAGCAAAGTATCGAACGATCGCCGGCAAACTCGACCATCGTTAAAAAGGCAGGCAAATATGGGTAGGTAATGGCAGGAAAAAAGCCACTTGAGATACAAGCAGCCTTATCCATTGAGTGATCAATATAACGATCGCCACCCGTATTGTCAAAAGAATTATAATGGATTTGAGCTATTTAACTTCCTTGGCAAGTGGCAACTTAAGCCGTTAATTGGAAACAGTTTACAACGAAATGATGTCACGAGCCATCAGCAGAATTCGGAAAAAAGAGCCGAGTAGCCCGATTTGCTATCTCGAGCACCTCAATTTAACTGCTTTTGTGCTAGCATTCGGCGGCTAGTTGGCAGGTGCCAGGCAGTAGAGATGGGTCGACGTTCGCCAGTACAGTTTTCCGCCTGCAAAGACCGGGCTCGCAAACCCGCTTCCTTCGAGGTGAAACTGGCCCACCGAGTTGAAATCGGGGGTCGCATCGAAGACATGCATCGTCCCATCTTCGTCTGGGACCAGCATATGGTTGCCGTATAAAGTCAATGACGCACTAAAGTTACCGCCGATACGCTTCCTCGCGAGCCGCTCGCCGGTCTGGGCGTCATAACAGAGCCCAATGCCATCGTCGTTGACGGCGAAAATCTTGCCGTCATGCACGAGGGGCGACGGAACATAGATCCGCTCCCTGGCTTCCCAGGCGATCTCTTCGCTGATCTGCTCCCCGTTTCCGCTGACGCGTACGCCAATGGAACCATTTTGGGGATACCCGCCGGTCGAGATCACCATATCCCCAGCCACAGCTGGAGTATTGGCGGTCGTCTTCGCAGGCCCATTGACCGACCACAAAAGCTCGCCATTGCTTGGATCATAGGCCGAAGTCTTGCCAGTACCCCCAATAATGATCTGCTGCCGGCCAGCGACTTCCGCCAGAAGAGGCGTGCCGTAGCTCGGCTCATTGGAACGCCCTACCCGCCAGACGATATCGCCGGTGTCTCTTCGCAAAGCGGCCAAAAAGCCGGGGCCATTGGAGTCCCCCAGGACAATGACGTACGAATCGTAGATGATTGGCGAACTTCCATAACCATGCTGACTTCGGAACGGTCCGGCTTCTTTTTGCCAGACGATCTGTCCTTTGAGATCAATCGCCGTGACGTACAGCGAATCTTTCACCACGAACGCGGTGAAGATGTAGTTGCCGTCGGTGGCAGGCGTTGCCGATGCCTGGGAGTTCTTTTGATGCGTCCGCATAAAATCCCCTTGATGAACCGTGGTGGTCCAGTTCGGCTTACCCATGACGGTCTCGTAGCAAACGAGCGATTTGGTTTCTTGCTTGTCATCCGCCGTGGTGATGAAGATTTTGTCCCCTACGACGATGGGCGAAGAATGTCCCAGCCCCTGGATTTTGGCACTCCAAACCACGTTGGGCTGGCTGGTCCACTGGAAATCAGCGATCTCTTGATGGGCGATGCCGTCGCGATCTTCCCCCCGCCACCAAGGCCAACTGCCGGGCGGCAACGACACCGGGTCCGCGGCTTGGGCGGCTTCGCTTTCTGGGGTGTGGATTTCGGCAACCGGCTCTTGTCGACAACCAAGCAACAAGGCTCCCAGCGCAATCGAAAGCGACACACTTCGGCGATATCCTGCGAGCATCATGCGTCTCCGTGGGCGAGTCATCCGGGCAATTGCTTCTTCGCATATTACCGGATCGAAATAAATTCCCTGAATTCTCGTCGTGGCAAGGTCTGCCTAATTGCTTAGAATAACATTCTACGCCAATCCGATTACAAAATGTTCTCACGGAGTTAGATAAAACATCATGGTTGGGCGATTCTCCCTCTTCGTGGTAGCCACAATGGTCTGTGGCTTCCTAACCCTCCCTCTGGCGGCTGAGGATTACGCCGGGCAAGCCGATCTCGACAAAGCTGTCGACCTGAAACTCGATGCGGAAGGGATGGACGACCTGGCCAAGGTCGCCGAACTTTGCGAGTCGGCCTTGGACAAGGGCCTGCATGAAGAAGACCAGGTCTTCGCAAAACAGCTGCTCACCTCGGTCCGATACCAACGTGCCGAAGCCATGGGCAAAGGCATCTTCGAAGAAGCTCAGCAGCGCAAGGACTGGAAAGACCTGCGCGACAAAGCGGTTGCCGAAGTGGACCAGGGCCTGAAGTACGACGATTCGGTCGGTATGCTTCATTTCCTCAAAGCCCGCCTCTTGCTGCTTCCGGAAGGAAACCGCGATGAGGCCAAGAAGAGCATCAACAAGGCGATCGAATTACTGAAGGGAACAGGCGAGCCCCTTTCCAAGGCGCTGGTCGTTTCGCTTGTCTTTGCCGAAGGCCCTGATGCTCAGATTGATGTGCTGACCAAGGCGATCGAAGCTCACCCCAACAATGCCGATGCATATCGACTACGCGGATTGATGTACCTGGAACAGGAAAAATTTCAGGAAGCGCTGGCCGATCTGAAGGTCGTGACCGAACAACTGGCCCCCGGCGATCTGACTTCGCTGCAAGCCTATGCTCGCGCGTTCGCCAGACTTGGTGAGTTCGACGAAGCGATCAAAGCGGTCGACCAGATCATTAAGGCCAATCCGAACTCACCCATCGGCTACTTACTGCGAGCCCAGTTCAAGACGATGGCCGGCAACCTGAATGCCGCGATCGAAGACTTGGACCAGGTATTGGTTCTCGCTCCACGATCGGTGCCTGCTTTACTCATGCGGGCGAGTTTGTACGTGGAAAGTGGAGACTTTAAATCGGCCCTGCAAGATGTCGAACGGGCCTTGGCTGCCGACACCGGCAACATGCAGGCCTTGCTCATGCGGGCCACGCTTTACGCCCAGGAAGGCAAGTTCCCCGAAGCCATTCGCGACCTGGAAGCTCTTCAGATTCGCAACAGCGAAAACGCGACGATCACCCTGCAACTGGCGACCCTGTATCAAGCGGACAAGCGTCCTCGCAAGGCAGTGGAAGTCTACGACCAGGTCCTAAAGATCGAACCAGACAACGTCATCGCATTGCGTGGCAAGGGAGACGCCCTGCTCTCTTATGGCAAACATGCCGAAGCGGTCGCGACCTACCTGGCAGCCTTGAAGATTCAAGATGACGAAGAAGGCGGCATCTTGAACAACCTGGCCTGGGTCTTGGCCACGTCCCCGAAAGAGGATGTTCGCGACGGTGCTAAGGCCCTCGAGTACGCCGTGAAAGCCTGCGAAGCGACCGATTACTCGCAAGCTCATATCCTTTCGACATTGGCTGCGGCCCATGCCGAAAAGGGTGACTTCGACGAAGCACGCAAGTGGTCGAAGAAGGCCGTGGAAGTCGCTGGCGGAGACGAAGCTGCCGCCGAGATTCGCGATCACCTGAAGAGCGAGCTTGACGCATACGATGCCAATGAAGCCTGGCGTGAAATCCAGAACACCAAAGAAGGTGGCAAGACCGATACCATCGCCGGTCCGGCTTCCAAGGTGGCCGAACAGCTGAAGGACGCCGACAAGGAAAAGAATGGCGACGAAGAGAAGAAAAAAGAGGACAAGCCCGAAATGATGGAACCTGTCCCAGACATGGCTCCCGTTTCGTAAGCCAACGCCTTTTTGTTTGCTTCGCCTCGGTGGATTCGAAAGAATGAACGCAGAGGCCATACCGAAAAAGAAACCTTGCCCTGGCCTCCTATTGGCGCCAGGGCTTTTTCATGAAGGGACTCCACATCATGGATATTCAAACGCCGGATCAATTGACGCAAAAGAAGTGCAAGCCGTGCGAAGGTGGTGTCGATCCATGCAGCTTAAACGAAGCCAATGATCAGCTTGGCAAACTGGAAGGCTGGTACCTGACGCACGACGGCCAACGCATCCGTAAAGACTGGACCGTGAAGAACTTCATGGCCGGCATGGACTTTTTCAACAAGGTGGCCCAGGTGGCCGAAGAAGACGGACATCACCCCGACCTTCACATCGCCGGTTATCGCAACGTTTCCATTGAACTTTGGACACATGCGATCGGCGGACTTAGCGAGAACGACTTCATCCTGGCAGCCAAGATCGATGCCGTTCCGATTGAGGTAAAGTCCTAACTGGCATACGGATACAAACGTGTTCGTATGAAGTCCTGGTTAATGACCACGCAGGACCAATTTGCGTTCTGCGGCAGGTGACCTAAACTTTGGGAAGTTACTGCGCACGCGTCTTACCCCCAACATGGTCATGAACGAAGAGACGGAACTTCTCGATAAGCCTCAGCTGCCGGCCGTTGCTCCTGAGGCTCCGGTTCCGGCCGAGCGAACGATCGATGCAGGCCTTCCGCCCAGCATTCGTTCAGCCGTGCGTAGCCATACGATCATCTGGATCGTTATCCTTTCGATTGGTCCGCTGGGTTTGCCACTGTTGTGGCTGAGCCCGAAGTACCCGGCCTGGGCGAAGATACTGATCTCGCTGGCCACGGTTTTCTTCACCGTTATTTTGCCAGTTCTAGTGACGATCTACTGCGGCGAATTTCTCGTTCGTGGACTGCTCGAGGCCATGGAAGAAGCCAACCGAACTGGCGGGGCAATCTAGCTAACCGTTACGCTTCAGCCTCTTCCTGGAGCATTCGGTAATACTCCTTCACTACGGGGCGGCGATAGAGCGTTGCCAACACCTGGCGTCGCTTTTCCAGAAGGAAGACCTGGGCCTGCTCAGGGGTCATCCCCTTAGCTTTCATCAGCCAACACATCACGATGGTCGCACTACGGGCTCGGCCTGCTTTGCAGTGGACGTAGACGTCCTTTTCGTCGGCAACGAACCGTTCGATAAAGCGAACCCCTTCATCGATGTCCTCGACGCTGGGTGGGGTGAAGTCAACCGTTGGCAGGTAAAGCTGCTCGACCCCGTGCTCTTTGTAGACGTCCAGTGGGCCTTCGTATTCGTGACACGTATTGATCACCCCTTTAATGCCGCTTTCGGCCAGGTCGACGGCCATCTTTCGCGACGGGACAGCCCCGACGAAAACATGGTCTTCGATTTCGTCATACCAGCGCCACCACTTAAGCCGCCGGATCATCGTCCAGTTGTAGAGGTACGAAGGCCAGTAGATCAATTTCGCGTAGAGATGCTGGAAAAAACGCTTCATGATGGGCAAAAATAGTCGATTCCCGGGGGATACAGCGTAGGAAGTTAATCAATTGATTCCCTTTGCCTAAGCCACCGATTATGATGGTTGGCGGTCTCTGAGCCCACCCTGCCCAGGCGAAATGTCGCGGCAGCCTACCCATATGAGGCAAAAACGATGCCTCGTTCCCGCCTGAAATCATCTTGAGGAGAAACCTTTCTATGTTGCGTCTGGTGTGTTGCTTTGGCCTGCTGTTGAGCATGGCCACGTTCGTGATGGCCGAAGAGCCCGCTTTGAACCAACCTCCCAAGGGCTTCAAGCAACTGTTCAACGGCAAGGATCTCTCCGGCTGGAAGGGCCTCGTTGCCAATCCTAAGAAGCGGGCCGAGATGTCGCCGGAAGAGCTCGCAGAAGCTCAAGCGAAAGCCGACGAGTCGATGCGAGCGCATTGGCAAGTTGAAGATGGCGTTCTGATTTTCGATGGCAAAGGGCAAAGCCTGTGCACCTCGAAGGATTACGCTGACTTCGAGATGTACGTTGACTTCAAAATCAAGAAGGCCGGCGATAGCGGCATCTATCTGCGTGGTAGCCCTCAAGTTCAAATTTGGGATCCCGAGAACGAGAAGGGGGTCGGCTCAGGCGGTTTGTTCAACAACCAGAAGAACCCCAGTAAGCCCCTCGTCACTGCGGACAAGCCTGTCGAAGAGTGGAACACTTTCTTCATCCGTATGATCGGCGACCGCGTGACCGTCAAGCTAAACGGCGAGCTGGTCACTGATGACGTCGTGCTGGAAAACTATTGGGAACGTGACAAGCCAATCTACCGCACTGGCCAGATTGAACTGCAGAATCACGGTAACACGCTGTACTTCCGCAACATCTACATTCGCGAACTGGTCACGCCAGAACAACTCGCGAAGATCGAAGAAGCCCTACCGGAAAAGCCACGGGTCGAACCGAAGGAAAAGCACAACGTGCTGGTCTTCACCCGTTACGACGGCTTCCGTCATAGTTCGATTCCCGTGGGTGCCATGGCGGTGAAGATGCTGGGCGAAAAAACCGGTGCGTTCGACGCTCGCATCACCAACGATCTTACGATGCTCTCTCCTGAAACGCTCAAAGATTACGACGCGATCGTGATGGTCAATACGACCGGTTCGTGGATCAAACCCCGCGACGAAGACATCGCCAAGCTGGCTGCCGCCGGCAAGGAAATGAGCAAGGAAGACGCCGAGAAGATGTTCCGCGAAAGCCTGTTGGAATTTGTCTCCAGCGGCAAGGGCCTGGTCGGCTTCCATGCTGCCAGCGACGCGAACTATCACTGGGAAGACTTCGGCAAGCTGATCGGCGGTTACTTCCACGGTCACCCTTGGCACGAGAAGGTCGGCATCAAAGTCGATGATCCCGAGCACCCCTTGATGGCTGCGTTCGGTGGCGAGAACTTCGCGATCGTCGACGAGATCTACCAGTTCCGCGATCCCTACTCCCGCGAAGCACTGCACGTGCTGCTCTCACTGGATGTCGATAACACGAACATGAACAAGGGTGGCATCCATCGCAAGGATGGTGACTTTGCTGTTTCGTGGGTTCGCAAGTGGGGTGACGGCCGCGTGTTCTACAGCTCGCTGGGACATCGCGAAGAGATCTACTGGAACCCTCAGATGCTGAAGTTCTATCTCGACGGCATCCAGTTCGCTCTGGGTGACATCGATGGACCAACGGCCCCCAGTGCCGCCAAATAAGAAAGAACGATAAGAGCTAACCGCGGATGACACGAATGGAAGCCGAACGTTCCATTCGTGTTTTCTCCGTGGTCCTTTTTCCTGCCAATCCCATATCTAATCAAGGAATTCCCCTCATGACGTTTCGCTTGTTCCGCCCCTTGCTGGTGATGCTTTTCGTCCTAGTAATCGCCGGCACTTCCTTTGCCGAAGAAAAGGCCAAACTGAAGGCCTTGCTGATTACCGGCGGTTGCTGCCACGACTACCCGAACCAGATCAAGATCATCACGCAAGGTCTAAGCCAGCGTGTGAGCATCGAGTGGGATGTGGCCCTGGCTGACTCCGATCGAAAGACCAAGGTCCCCGTCTACGAGAACCACGACTGGATCAAGCCGTACGACCTGGTTGTGCACAACGAATGCTATGGTGCGGTCGATAATGTCGAATTCGTGGAAGGCATCGTCAAGGCACACACCGAGCACAAGATTCCCGCGATCTTCGTTCACTGCTCGATGCACAGCTATCGCAATGCCAAGACCGACGAGTGGCGAAAGCTGATCGGTATGCGAAGCACCAGCCACGAAGGCAAGCATCCGCTGGACGTCGTCACGTTGGTGGAAGATCACCCGATCATGAAAGGCTTCCCGCAGAACTGGAAGGTCGAACGGGGCGAGCTATACAAGATTGAAAAGACATGGGACTCGGCCACACCGCTGGCTAAAGCTTACGGCGTGGATACGAAGAAGGATCACAACGTGATCTGGTGCAACGAGTACGAGGGGACCAAGACCTTCTCGACCACCTTGGGCCACTACAACGAAACGATGAATAACGATGCGTGGCTGAGCCTGGTCGCTCGCGGCATTCTCTGGAGCGTCGATGGCCTGAACGAAGATGGCACCGCCAAACCAGGCTTCGAAGGAACGGGCAAAGCCGAGATCGACCTCAGCACCCCGAACCCGGACAAGGACAAGAGCCCTACGCCGGCCAAGTAAGTCCTACTTACCCACAAAGCGATCGAAGTAACTCTTAGGCAGCCCACTAGAACAGGGCTGCCTTTTTCTATGCAAGTCGCAAATCACTAAGAAGCTTTTCGCGGCGAGCAAAAGATCGTTCGCGTCGCGCTGCGGGACGATGATTGCCCTTCCGACTCGTCGGCAATCTTTCGCAGTTGGGATTGTGGGTATTCGTGAAAGCGTTGTTCGCCGACCGATTCATAGATCGAAATCAAGGAAGGCCTGCGGAGCGTACTCCCTAGTCCTGGGCAGCCTTGGCATTGGTTCTCGGTACGATTCTTTCGCCACGATTCCATCGACGAACCTTCCCATAAGCCACGTAGGCTGTCTTCTGCCAGGCTACCGAAATAGACCCGTTGCCGATGCTGGCCGCTGCACCCGGTCAATTGGCCGCAAGCGCCGAATGTCATCACGCGATACGGTTCTTCGCACAGCTTCATACCGTAGTCGGCCTGTTGCTGCTCAAGCGAGAACGCGCTGGCCCCACCGGTGCGCTGCACGCGAAAGGCGGTACGCCAACTCAGTTGATCCAAACGCCCCGCCACGTCGATCGACAGATTCCCTTGGGGAATGCGGACGACCAGTTCTGACGAAAGCTGCCAGGCACTTTTCACGCGTGCGTAGTATTCGATTGTTCTCAACCAGACTTCGAGTTCGTCTGATAGCTGCTCTTGGTCAGCCTGGTGAAAGGGTAGCAGTTGGTTACGCAGATCGGTGGGCAGAGCGAACTCGATCGTGGTGAACGCTCGAAAGACTTCCTCCACTTCTTGCCGCATCATCCCCACGCCGTTGGTGAACAGGACACGCTGCGGAAAGCCCGTCAGGGCAATCATGCGACCATGGTCGACCAGTTCAGCCAACTCGCCGGGGTCGGCACCAACACCCCGGACATGAACAGAGTGGAGGGTATCAATCTGGCGAACGGCAGAGAGAATCTCGGACAACCGATCCGGCGTCATCATCACACGCCTCGGCCCGTTAGCATCAATCAGATGAAGCGACAATATCCATGGATCGTACTTCAGACGCGTCATAGCCTTCGTGAACTTCCCTGTTTCGTGTAGGTGCGATTGACGCCGTGCTAGTCAGGCGTCATTCGCTTGGTCGAAGCCACCCCTCCGGGACGACTGGGATCAATCGATACTGAACTGGGGGTGTTGCTCAGGCCAATAATGCTTCTCGCGCCAAAATGATGTTAGGAGAGCGCGAACCTAGATGATTCCGACTTCCCCCAAGCGAAGCAATATCAACTCTTTCCATTTCGCCCAGAGATGCTGTCTTCGCTAGCAAGTTAAGAACTGATGAACATCCGATGAAGACCTGCCAATCTGCAGAACCAACGCCGACATTAGTCGTAGGGATTACTGGAACGCTATCGGAATAGCCCACCCCTACCCCAGGTCCGCTGCCATGAAGTCGGAACAGATTTTCCAGAAGCTCGGCGAGATCTTCCCCACTCTCAAGCCGCTGCTTGAAAGTAAAAAGAAGAAGAACCGGTATCCTGGCCGCGAGAAGCGGAAGACGCCGCTGCGCGCCCCCGAACCGGCGAAGGATGCCAAGCCGGACCTGACCGAGTTCTACGTGAAGTTCCCACCCAAATTCCAGGAGTCGGGACCTTATCGGTTAGCGGAACTCAAGACACTCGCTCGCGACGGGCTGATCACCGGCGAGACGCACATCCGCACCGACAAAACATCGTGGATGTACGCCAAGAACATCAAGGGCCTGGTGGCTTTCGAATCTGAAGAAGATTAGCCGGCTGCTCTTAAGCCAGGACGTCGTGAACGACATGACCGTGAACGTCCGTCAGGCGGAAATCGCGGCCAGCATAGTGATAGGTGAGCCGTTCGTGATTCATACCCAGGCAGTGCAAGATGGTGGCCTGCAGGTCATGTACGTGGACTTTGTTTTCGGCGACCTTGAAACCAAGCTCATCGCTGGCACCGTACGATAGTCCAGGTTTAACTCCGCCACCTGCCATCCACATGGTATAGACATCCGGATAGTGGTCACGGCCCAGGACCTTGCTGCCAGCCGTTCGCCCTTCGCGAAATGGTGTTCGACCGAATTCGCCACCCCAGATCACCAGCGTATCGTCCAGCAGCCCTCGCTGTTTCAGATCCTTAATCAAGGACGCAACGGGGCGATCCATCGTGGCACACTTGTTTCGGAGGCCGTCTTGTAGACCGGTCGCGGCGCTGGTGCCGTGGAAGTCCCAACCCCAGTCAAACAGCTGCACGAATCGAACACCACGTTCCACAAGACGCCGTGCGAGCAGGCAGTTGTTTGCCAAACTAGAATCACCAGGCTTGGCCCCGTAGGCATCGAGGGTGGCCTGGGTTTCCTGATTCAGATCCATTGCCTCCGGAGCAGCCATCTGCATGCGGAAGGCCAACTCGTATTGGCTGATGCGTGTTTCGGTTTCGGGATTACCATTCCGCTCGAGTTCCATTTCGTTCAGGTCATTCATCGCATCCAATGTCATGCGACGCATGTCCTTGTCCATGCCAGCCGGGTTATTCAGGTAAAGGACCGGATCTCCCTTTGATCGGCACTGAACCCCTTGGTAAACCGACGGCAGGAATCCGCTGCCCCAGTCGCTGTTCCCCGCCGAGGGATTCGAACCACTGGAAATCAGCACGACGAAGCCAGGCAGGTTGGCGTTTTCCGAACCGAGGCCATACGTTACCCATGACCCCATCGAAGGACGCCCTAAACGAGGCGACCCGGTGTAGAGCAGCAGTTCGGCCGGGGCATGGTTGAACTGGTCGCTGTTCATCGAATGGATCACGCACATATCGTCCGCGATCTCTTCCATGTGCTGTAGCGCGTCCGACATCCACAATCCGGACTGGCCGACCTTGCGGAACTTATGCGGTGTGCCCATCAGCTTGGGCGTACCCTTGGTGAACGCGAACTCCTTGCCTTCGAAGAACTCAGCCGGGCAATCTTGACTGTCGTGCTTGATCAGCTCTGGCTTGTAGTCGAACAAGTCCAAGTTCGGCGGCGAGCCAGCCATGTGCAGGTAGATCACCGACTTGGCCTTGGCAGGAAAGTGCGGCTTGCCAGGGGCTAGCGGATCCTTAGGTGTCCCGCCGGCGGCGTTTGCGGCACCGCCCAGGAGCGAACTCAATGCCAGTCCGCCAATTCCGGCCTGGCACTGCGAGAGGAAGTAGCGACGCGTAATATTTTGCAAAGGTCGATGGAAAGGATTCATCGGTTTCTCTCGGTCGAATTTCTGTCTCGATCAGCTACAAACGGAACTAGCGATTCAGGGTCTCATCCAGGTTCAACAGCACGTTCCCCAGAATCGTCCAAGCGGCTAGTTCATCCGCCGGAGCCCCTTCAGGAAGCGGCCCGATTGGATCGGTAGCCAACTTGGTCGCCTCTTCCGGCACGGTCGCGTATTGCGATTTGACCTGCTCGTATAGCTGAATCAGGCGAGCTTTCTCTTGATCGGTTGGTGGCCGCTGCAAGACGCGACGGAATGCGTATTCCATCTTCGCTTCCAGCGAAAGGTCTTTCTGATCCCAAACCTTGCGACCGAGTGCCTGAGCGGCCTCGATAAAGACCGGATCGTTCAGCGTGACCAAAGCTTGCAGTGGCGTGTTGGTGACGATGCGACGGACGATGCATACTTCACGGCTCGGTGCGTCGAATGTCGACATCGACGGGTAAGGAGTCGTGCGACGCCACATCGTATACAACCCACGGCGATATCGGTCTTCGCCGCTGCTGGTGGTCCAGTCCGTCGATCCACCGAATGCGGCCTTCAGACCCAAGCTTGGTCGAGGCGGACGGACGGAGGGACCAAACATCTTGTCACTCAAGAGTCCACTGACGGCCAAGGCCTGATCGCGAACCATCTCGGCCGACAACCGCACGCGAGGACCGCGCGAGACCAACTGATTTCTTGAATCGATCTCTCGCTTCTCCGGCGAGGTGCTGGCCGACTGCCGAAACGCCTGGCTCATGACGATCTTCTTCACCAACCACTTGGTATCCCAGCCATGCTCCATCAGTTCGACTGCCAACGTGTCGAGAAGCCGCGGATGGGTCGGCAGTTCACCTTGCGAGCCAAAGTCTTCACTCGTCTCGACAATGCCGATCCCGAAGAGCTGTTCCCAATAACGGTTCACGACGACCCGGGCAGTCAGCGGATTCTCGCGGCTGACCAACCACTTGGCCATTGCCATTCGGTCGGCACGTGCATCCTCGGGGAAGGCATGGAAGCTGTCCAATACACTTGGGCCGACTTCATCTCCCAGGGATTGGTAGTTTCCCCGAATCTGGATATGCGTTTTACGGTGCTTGTCTTCCGGCAGTTCCTGCATCACAGGAGTGGTGATCGGCTTGATGTTGGCGAGCGACTTCTCAAGCTTTGCGATGTTTTGCTTATGCTTTTCAATTTCCGGCGAGTTGTGTTTGAGGTAAGCAGCCAGTTCAGCGCGAGCACGCTCGTCCATGCCGTCGACCGATTTGGGCGGCACAAACTCAGCACTGGGATTAAACGGAGCATCAACTCGACCGGCCCAGACAGGCTGGCGTTTTTCGTCAAGGATGACGACGCGGCACGACTTCATACGATTAAACAAGTCGTTGTCGGTACGGTTCCAAATGACCACTTTGTCGATGGTCGTGTTGGCCCCCAGGTCGACTTCCCACCAGGGATTCTTTTCCTGCTTGGTGTGCGTTGTGCTCATCGCACCAGAAAAGTCGCCGTTGGTGTTTCCATCGATTGCCAGCTTGGGCGGACCGTTGTAGTCGACGCTGCTTTGCGAGGCTTTGCCCTTCATGGCGACATTGTTTTCGCCGGAGAACACCTGCACTTCGGCGATGTGCAGAAAACCACTTTCGGCCAGGTTCTCGACACGAACATAGCGGCCCACATTGGGCACGTGCTGCGACAAGGCAACGTCGGTCGAATCGGCGAGCAGTTGCTTCAGCTTCGCCTTGGCTTCTTCAATCTGCGACTTGATGCTTGCTTGTTTCGCTTCTTGCTCTTCGGTGAACCACTTATGCAGCGGGGACTCGTCTCGGCGGTCGGCATCGGCCGACTGGTTGAAGATCGCAAAGAACTCGAAGTATTCCTTCTGCGTGATGGGATCGTACTTATGGGTATGGCACTGGGCACATTCCATCGTCAGGCCCATCCAGGCTAGGACGGTCGTGTTCACTCGGTCAACGACGGCCGCGTTGCGAAACTCTTCATCGTTCGTCCCGCCTTCGGAGTTGGTCATCGTGTTGCGATGAAAACCGGTGGCGACGATCTGATCGCGGGTCGGATCCGGTAGCATGTCACCGGCAAGTTGCTCGATACTGAATTGATCGAACGGCATGTTTTCGTTGATGGCCTTAATCACCCAGTCGCGATAGGGCCAGATCGTGCGGAGGTCGTCCTGGGCATAGCCCATCGAATCGGCGTAGCGAGCGATGTCCAACCAGACGCGTCCCCAACGTTCGCCATAGGCCGGATCGGCCAGCAAACGGTCAACCAGCTTTTCATAGGCGTCAGGAGATTCGTCTTGAACGAACGCTTCGGTTTCTTCGGCCGAAAGGGGCAGGCCGGTCAAAGCAAACGAAACACGACGTGCCAAGGCATACCGATCAGCTTCCTGATTCGGCGTGAGCCCTTCTTCTTCGAGACGCTTAAGGATGAACGCATCGATGTCGTTTTTCACCCAGTCGGCTTTTTCCACCTTGGGTGGTTCATGCTTCTTGGGAGCCTCAAACGACCAGTGAGGCGCATATTGGGCGCCTTGCTCGATCCACGTACGAATCAGCTTCACTTCGCGGTCGGAAAGCTGCTTGCCAATCTCGGGAGGCGGCATCCGGGTGAACTCGTCATCGGTGATAATCCGTGCGAACAACTCGCTTTCGTCCACATTGCCAGGGACGACCGCCGTTAGGCCGCTATCGAGTTCTGTTTTGGCGTCTTCCTCGATATCAAGGCGCAAACCGGACTCACGCGATTCAGGGTCAGGCCCATGGCAGTGAAAACACTTGCCCGAGAGGATCGGTCGAATATCACGACCGAAATCAATATCCTTCTCCTCGGCTGCAGCTGTGGTTGTCAGCAACGCCAAGCAGAAGAGTGCCATACAGGCATAGAAAACGGATTTCATAGATCACCAGAAAGGGGCTATGGACGGCAGGCAGGGAAACGTGTCTCAACCCGAATGCATTATTTCTCAATTCGGGCAAAACAGCAAGATTCGATCACCCGACAGCGGGGAAATTTCGCTCTATTAGCGAATATTTACCCTTAACCCCATAGTTGATCTCGACTCTCAGTTTGGGAGGTAAGCGTCTCGCTTGCGGAGCTTGCGCCACTTTTCCTCGTACTTTTCGGCAAATTCCCAGCCCAATTCGCCGTAGATGTCCGAACGCTTCTTATACAGAAGCAGATTGGTCGGATCTTCCGCGATCATCTTATTGAGCAGTTGCAGGGCTTCTGCCTGGCGATCATGCCGGCGTAGATGCCGCAGGTGGACCAGAGCGTACTTCTTATCGGTGGTGTCGACCCAGCTTGCGAGATCATCGAAAGCTTTCTCGAACAACTCGGCTCGCTCTTGGTCGTCCTTCGGCTCTTTGTGAATGTCTTTGTTCTCGGGATGCTCCGGATCGTCAGTCGGCAGATCCATGTAGGCGATTGCCCGAGCTTTGCGGTAAAGCGTATCGATGATCGCTTCCTTCAGCTCGGTCATCTCCTTCATCTGCTTTTTTTCTTTGTCGGTCTCGGGATCGCGACGCTCGGCAAAGTAGCTGCGGACCCTACCGACGTTAATGGCCTTGAGAACCTCGTCCGCGGCCTGCACGACTTCCGGCAAATGGTCCTTGCGATCGTTTTCGTCCAGCAAGATCAACTTGGCCTGTAGCAGCGGAATGTGTTTTTTCTTTTCCTTGTTCAACTCTTTGAACAGCTTGTCGAATTCCTTTTTCTGCTTCTTATCTTTGAGCGTCTTCAGGTAAGCGAGCTTGGTCTCGAATAGCTTGTCTTCCAGAGTAGGCTCGTCCTCTTTCGGTTGGTCCGGGGCTTCCGCCTTGGGCGTTGGCTGCGGAGCAACCACGTACTGCAAAGGAAATCCGTCTGGTCGTCGAGCTTCGCCACCCAGCTTGGAATCGGGATCACCAAACTGGATTTCCCCGATCAACAAGTCGCCCGGCGAGGCCTGTTTGGGAAGCCCCTTCGGATTGGTCGTCAAAAAGACAGGAAGCAGTTGCCCGGGACGAAGCCATGTGGAACTAAAGCCACCATCCTGGCCGACCGCTTTGGCATGCGTATCGAAGGTGCGAATGCCTGGTCCGCTGATCTTGTAGTCGAGCCAGATCGGCATGTCTTCCAGTTCCAGGACCTTGTCGCGGTCCTCTTGGCGGAAGTAGAACGTCAGCGTGTACTTCCCCTTATCGAGCGAAGCATCGCGTCCGCCGGCTCCTGTCTTCATAACCCGCTTGTTGGCATCGTAAATGACGTACACACCGCCGGAATAACGATCGTAGCTATTGGCCCAGATGATAGGTTCTGGCGTGACGGTCGACTTTTCGCTCAGTGTGAATTCGTAGGTGAGCGTGATGCCGTAGTTCAGTCGTTTCTGAGGGAACTCGTCGCGCTCGGGGTCGAGGGCTTCGACTTCGCTTTTCACCGGCAGCAGCGTCTTACGGAGCTTCTCGAACTTGGCACTCGGCTTGATCTCCATAGGCGCCAGGCTCGACTGAACATCGATGCGATGAATCGGGTTCGTTCCGTCCCAGGTCAACTCGGCTGGGCTCGGCAGGATCCCAAAGAAGGTCGCTTTCAATTCCACTTCCGTTTGACCAAGCGTGGACCAGTATTGGGCCAGGGTCATTTCCAACGTCTTCCCTTCAGCCACAGCAAAACTAATCTCGGTGGCCTCATTCGGTTCGACCCGCAGGAAGCTCTTCTTTTCGATCGTCGGAAAAGCTCGATCTTCCAGACGCTGCAAAGCATGAAATACGTACAGTTTGCTATCTTCGGTTTTGATCGGCTTCACGCGGACATTCACCCACGTGGCACCCATCGGCACCTCGATAAAGGTGCGGTCGATCTGCCCTGGCTTAAGCCGCAAGGTTGTTTGGAACTCGGTGGGTGTCTTCTTGGGCGAAGGAACCAAGACGGTAATCGGCACCCGGAAACGTGGCCCCATGTCGGGCTTATCGGCGTAGTAACCTTCCACCGACGCGAAGTGGGCTCCTGGCTTCAGATTGCGAGGATCGACTTCCATCTTGAAGCTGCGGCCGCCATGGTTCACATAGAAGTTCTGGGGAACCTTCACCCAGTCGGCATCACACTTCAGGAAGAACTCGGCGCGATAGTCGGCCCGCGGACCGTACTTGGCGTCTTCGTTGAATTGGGGATCGACCTCAACCGTGATTTCCTGGGTACGTTTGACTTCCTCTGGCTCTCGCAGGTAGACACCTCGTTTGGTTCGCATGCCTGGCAAGGAAACGTCGTAACGAACTTCTGGCTCGACATCGTCACGGTGATCTTCCAGCCAATCGAAAGCTGCGTCGACCTGGATCAGCCCGTGACCATTGGCCCAGACGGTACCCCCTTCAAGCTTACGAGCCGTATTCTTGATGGCCAGTTTCACCGACTCCGGCGTATAGTCGATCTTCTCTTGCTTCAGTCCGCTGAGGATCAGTGCCACACCGCCGCATGCATTGGGCGAAGACATCGATGTCCCGTTCATCAGGCTACCTGGCGACAGCGACCAGCGCGAGACAGGTGAGACCGCGGCACCAGGTGCGGTAATATCGACACCCAGGTCACCATCCATCGTCGGTCCACGCGAGCTCCAAGTGAAAGGCTTTTCACTCAGATCTTCACGCACGGAATAGGCCGAAGACATCAGCTCAGGCGAGACATAGGCACCAACACCGAGAATGGCCGAGGTCGTTCCGCCTGGGCCGCCAACGGTGCTAAGAGCCGGGCCACTATTGCCGGCACTAGCCACAAAGATCACGCCGTAGCGATTGACAATCTCTGAGAACAAGCGAGCCGTTCGGCCCGTGCTCCATTCAGGCGAAGGTCCACCGTAGCTCATGTTGATCAGGTCGCACTTGTTTTCCAGCACGGCGATCAGACCGCGGTCTTCACCAATCCCGGTTGAGTTCGATCCGAGTCGTGAGTCGCCGATCTTCACCGACACAATCTGAGCCCCTGGTGCCACACCGTTGAGTTCTGGCTTTTCGGGATAGTTGGCCGCGATGATCCCGCCCACGTGTGTACCGTGCGTGCCGGCATCGCAGACGATGCTCAGGACGTCACCATCCTGATAGATATTCACGGCGAACGTCACCAGGTCGACCTCGCCAAAGGTCGAGTACTGACGCTTGACCTTGTAGTTGGTCATTACCTTCTCGTCGCTCAGATCACCATCTTCATCTGTGTCGATGACGGCCTGCCACTGCTTGCCGTCGTTGAAGACAACGCAGTCATAGATTGGGCCGGGATCGCTCCAGTTCTTGCCCAGCTTGGTCAACTCTTCCAGTCGAGCTTCGAGTTCCTTCTTCTCTTTTAGCTTTTCACCTTTCGGCTTGGGATTGGCTTTCTTAAAAGCTTCCAACTCACGCGTTAGCCCCTCGACCTTCGCACGAACGGCTTCGTCCCATGGCTTACGGTTTTCGGCTCGCAAGCGGGGAACAAGACTATCGGGAAAGAGTTCGTAAGCTGGCTTCATGCCAACGCGGTATTCACCGCTGGGGTTTTTCCACTTTTCGGGAATGGTCAGCTTTCGTCCGGTCAGTCCTTCGATCTGACCTTCTTCCACTTTGCGAACGGTCGTCGTGCGGACGTCACCACTGCCAGTAGCGTCGATCATGTCGATGATCTTGGGCTTTCCATCGGACGTGACCTGAAGACCCTCCGCGGCCGGATCACAGCCGGTATCGAACACGGCAACAATCACATCGCGGCCATCGAATTTGCGGTGCTGCTTCAGATAGCGCGTCGCCCCGATTTCCTTCTTGGGAAGCAAGTCGGCCGTCGGAAAGAACGCGTCTTGTGCAAATGCAGGCGTACAGCAAGTGACCAACAAAACGAAGGCAAAGCAGAAGCGAATCATGGCTGGCTTGGGTTGAAGGATCTTCGCGAGTCGAGAAAGCGTGCAGGCCCTGGGCCGCACAATCTACGTAAACTCTCTATTCTAGGTCGTAACTCCCGCAGCGGCGAAGGTCCAGGATGTAGAAAATTCCGCAGAATCGGCAGAAACCCAACAAAAAAGGCCGCATGAACGATGATGTTCACGCGGCCTTTACGAAGTCGATCAGCCTGCCTGACGGCGTGGCTGCTTATTTCTTCTTGAGCGTCGAGATGTAGTCGACCACATCCACCAGTTCCTGAACCGTCATCAGCTTCTGCAGATCGTTCGGCATGACGGAGATAGGCAGCTTGCGGATCTCTTCCACTTCATCCTTAGGAATGGTGCGGGCAAGACCCTCGGCATTGGTGATCGTAATCGAATCGCCCGTCTCGCTCGTTTTCAAGCCAGAGATTGCAGTACCACTATCGGTCAGCACGGCCCAATTCTCGTAGTTATGGCTGATGCCGGCACTCGGATAGAGAATCGCCTCGAACATCGCCTCGCGGCTTAGCTTCGAGCCAATCTCGCTCAGGTTCGGTCCAACTTCTTTACCCTGATTATTCACGATGTGGCACTTGTTACAGGTCCCTTCGGTCGTGAAGACTTTCTTGCCGCTATCGACAGAGCCTTTCATCTTCACCAACTGATCCATTGGCGGAAGGGGTTTGTTGTCCTTCGATGGCGGCTGCGGGAAGATCTCGTTGGCTTGGTTACGAACGTCGTTCCAAACGGCGATCTTCAGCGGAGCTGCCGCGGCCTGCATCAGTTCGGGATCGAGCTTGCCGCTTTTGGCAAGTTCCAACAACTGCTTAGCCGACTTCTCGTTATTCGCCAGACCCTTCACCGCAGCACGGCGAATTTGCAGGTCAGCCGACGAATCGTTCAACGTTCGTCGTAGCCACGCATTTGCCTGGCCAGTGCTGCTATTGGAGATAGCTGTCGTCAACGCCAACTTTTGTTCCGGAGTGCCTGCGGTCAAGATGTCGGCAAGCAAATCGTTCTGTCCACGTCGCAGCAGAACATCGACAGCCGCAACACCAATCGCCGATTCTGGCTGAGCGATGGCCAGTTCTCGCAGTTGACCGTAGTGCTGCTTGAGCTGGAAGCGATCGACCAAATCGACGTACATCGAGGTCCCTTCCAGCTTGGCAAGCGCCTTCTCCATAGCGGCAGCTGACTCAGGGTTGCTGGCATTGTAGTTCTTCAGTCGTTTGACCGACTCCGAGATGATCATTGTCTCGGCTGCGTCGTGCCGGGTGCCAGCGAAAGCCAACGCAGCGACAGCACTATTCACGCCGTCCGCATTCGGCTGGAAGTCGAGAGCACGGAAGTAACGAGCCAGCTTGTCAGCCGAGTTCGTTTTGTCTTCGATGATCGAGGCCAACAGCTTAGGCGTCTGAGTAGCACGGCTTCGCCAGACGACATCCTTTTCTGCATCGGTATCAATCTTGCCATCGATGGCCGACAGGTAGGCAGCCAAGCGGCCGTCCCAGTGCAGATCGGCACCGATGCCGAGAGCTTCGAGATACCAGCGATCCTTGCCATCGTACTTCTTGGCCAACTGAGCCCATTGCTGGGAAGCCTCGTCGCTACCGTCAAAGCGAAGCTCGATGGCGGCACTGCGAAGAACCTGAGGGTTCTTGTCACCCAAGACTTTCGCCACGACTTCTGTCGCAGGAATCTTCAGCTGATGTGCCAGACGCAGGCCCACGATGCGAATGTCGGGATCATCAGAAGACAACGCCAGGTCGACGTACTGATTCCCCTTCCCTTCGATCTTACCGAGGAGCCACATCAGGCGAGCCTTTTCTCGAGTATCTTTCGCCGAGTCATAGGCCGCTTTCAGTGCCGCTTCGGCCTGGGCACCTCGCTCGTGCAAGTTGGTCCAAGCCATGTAGCGAACCGAAAGACATGGATTATTGAGAGCTTTGATGCAGCCTTCCACGGTGGCGAAGTCGAACTTCGGCACGATGTACTTCGAACCTTCCGGGGCGACGCGGAACAGACGGCCGCGATCGAGGTCGCGCTGACCGTGACCACCGACGCCTGGGTCGTACCAGTCGCTGACGAAGATCGATCCATCCGGAGCCACACACACGTCGGCCGGACGGAACCAGTTATCGCGGGCACCTTGCAAGATATCGACCGACTCGGCCGAGAAGCCAGCGCCGTCCTTCTTCACTGGGTAAGCACGAACAACACTTGGACCGGCATCGCAGTGAATCACTTGATTGTGAAACACCTTTGGCAGTAGATCCCCTTCGTAAAAACAAATGCCCGTTGGCGAACCAGCACCGGTTTGCAGAAGATTCGGTACGACGCCTGGGTCATTCAAGTGCCAGTGCTGCAGCGGAACCTCGGTTTCCATATTGGTGCGAGGATCACGCCAGCCGGCGCCGGTCATCTGGTCGCGATAACCATAGTTGCCATACTGCATCACGTAGTTGATACGGACGCCGCGGTTACCGTCGTCGTCGTTGTCGCTTTGCCACAGGTTACCCAGCGAGTCGACGGTGACTTCGTAGTTGTTGCGGAAATTATGTCCGAGGACCTCGAACTCGCTTCCATCCAGATTGCAGCGAAATGGCATGCCGCCGAAGTACGGCTGGCCATTGTCAATCACTTCGTTTCCAGCCAGGTCGACAACCACCTTGCCGTTGGCATCGTAGACCTGCTTGCCAGTATTCCCGACGTTCCAGTAAAGCTTGCCATCGGGCCCGAAGAGAAAGCTGTGGGCGGAGTGGTCGTGCTGAGGCTGGCCGGTGTTGGTGAACAGAAGCTCTTTCTTCTCAGGCTTATCGTCACCATCTTCATCGGTAAAGACGTAGATATTCGGTGAAGCGGAAACAATGACCTTGTTTCCCAACACGCAGATACCCATCGCCGAATCGATTTCGCGACCCTGGTAAAAGACCTTGGACTTCTCGGCCACTCCGTCCCCATCTTCATCTTCCAGAATGAGGATCCGATCCCCTTCTTCGCGGCTGCCGTTGTTGCGGCGGTAGTTCATCACGTCGCAGACCCAGATGCGGCCGCGGTGATCGATATCGATATTGGTCAGGCTCTTCAAGTCTGGCTCGGAAGCAGTCAGCGTTGCTTCAAGACCTGGGTACACGTCGAGATTCGCGACGGCATTTTCAGGACCACGGCCTGCGTTCTCGGCTTGCTCGGAAACGTTGCCAGGGTTGGTGGTGTAAACAGCAAACTGAACCGAGGTATCGTTGCCGCCGTTTTGATTCGTTCCACCATTATCGAGCCCGCCCTTGGCGACGAAGGTTGTATAACCTTCAGGCAGATCGTATTCGATGACGGAGTTCGCATGTGTGCCGATCCCGTCCTCGTAAGGCTTACCGTTGACCATCAACGGCGTGCCGTCGACATTGCGATTCTTGTTAACTTGGCGCCAGTCGGTCGTCGCTTTCTTCCAGTTCAGTTCCGTCAGGTTCTTTTCACCACTGGGACCGACCAACTTGGGTTCAATCCAGTCGGCCCAGTCGCAGCTGTAGCCGTTCCCACCGTCGCTGACGACGAGAAACAGCTTCTTGGCCCCTTTCAGGTCGACTTTGATGTCGACCTGATGTCCGGGAGTCGCCGTCGTAACGACGGGACTTTGGTAGAGAGGCTTTACATTCTGGGAAACCTTGTTGGAAGTTGGCTTCTTGGCTTCCCTCTTCTTCGACTGGGGCTTGGGACCTGGAATCAGGCCTTCCATGTCGTCTCGCGATAAAGAATTCGACTCGACGCCGTTTTCCGGAACCTCTTCATGGCTGATCCAGACAATAGCGTTGAGTGCCACTTTGCGGAAGTTCTCGTCGGCCCAGTTCCAGTGGAAGTGACCGCCGGTGAAACCAAAACCACGTCCGCCATCTTCCCGTTCGGAAGCCCAGGCAACGTGTTGTGGCTGGCCCTTCATCGCGCGAACGTGTTGGTTGCCGCTATGTGGACCATCGGGTCGGCTCAGCGTGCTTTCTGGTGGAGTGGCAGTCAGAATTGGGGTGACGCCGACCATGTCGTTGCGAAACCGCATGTTGTAGTACCACTCGTCGTTGATCTCGAATGGTTCGACACCATTGGCAACCGGGTGATCAGGCAGACTCTTGAACGAGGCCGTCCAGTGTGGATTGACGCTCCACCAGGTTTCAAAGTAGCCGCCAATCCAATCAACGAACTTGTCACCAGGTTCGCCCTTAGGGATTTCCACGCCATAGTGAATGCATGCCAGGCCGATACCCTTGTCCATCAGCTTCTGGAATTCTTCCAGGTGCGGCTTCAAGAGGTGACGTTCGCCACCATCGCAGTAGACAACCACCGCATCGGCGTTGTCGAACGCGGTCGGATCGTCAGGCCAGCCACCTTTGTAGATCGAAGCTTCAAACTGCGGCATGTTCTCGGTCAGAGCCAACATCAACAGTCGGCAACCAGCGACGTGTTCGTGATCGCCCCAAGCATGGCTGGGCGTACCAGGAACGAACACCACTTTCTTCTTACCTTCCTGCAAAGGAAGACGCTTGAGCATGATGTCCTTGAACTGGACCTTCATCGGAGGACCAGCGTGCAACTGCAACGCCAGGATACCGCTGGTGCGGGCATCCTTTTCGCCTTCGTCGATGACTTCGCTGAAGACTTCGCCGTTGATCTTGTGGATCAGGTGGTTGCCCTTGGCGATGATGTGGTAGTCGTTCCAATCTTCCTGCTTGATCTTGTCTTGCAGGTCCGCCGACTTGGCGAAACGTTCCTTCTTGGGATCTTTGTTGCCGTCCTGGACAATCGCCTTTTCGCCACGCTGAGCGAGGATACCGCGGCCGCGTTCCTCGTAGTTGATACCACTGTAGGTCGTGCCGCTATCGATGTCGGCCTGGTAGCCTTTGACGACATGGTTGCCCAGGTCGGTCGAGCGATACTGGATGCCCGAGTTACCACCAACGATGCGGTACTTGAGCTTCAGTTCAAAGTCATCGACCTTGCCCTGCTCCCAAATGATAAACGTGTTGCCCTTGGTGGGATTCTCCGAGGTCGTCGTTCCAGTAATGGCGCCGTCTTCAACACTCCAGAAGGTGTCGATGCCGCTCCAACCATTGAGCGTCTTGCCATCAAAAATAGGCTTGAAGCCGGCATCGTCCGCCGAAGCGACATTCGCTGCGGCGGTCACCAGAAAGCCGACCAAGAGCCATGCCAGATGCTTAATCATGAGAGTGAAATCTCCTGCATTCATGAGGTAAACGGGATGCGTGTGGACAGCCGCGCGCGGCTGATGAGAAGCTTGCGAATGTGGGGTGCGTTCGCCAGGCTGGATGGAAGTCTGCGATCAATGCATACCCTTCCGAGAGACGAACATGCGGCTGGACACTGTTAGTTTAGCGGGGACGAAGCCGGAAATGCACTAGATCTGTGCCTATTTCTGTACCCATTTCGAAAAATGAACGACGTCTGCAGCGGCGTAAGGGGCAATACACTTCCCTACTTAGCAACAAAAAAGACTCGCCATCAAGTCGATGTGCGAGTCTTTCAATAACCTTGAGTCACTTAGGCGGAATGCTTAGTTACCAAACGGATCGTTGCTCATTCCGGCTCCGTTGTTGGAACTGCCGAACGGATCGGAGCTGGCACCGCCACCAAACGGATCGTTGGAACCACCTCCCGAGTTGCCACCGCCGAATGGATCGCTCGAGCCGCTACCAAACGGATCGTTGTTTCCGCCGCCACTGGGCGGACCAAATGGATTTGCATTTCCTCCGCCACTGCCACCGAATGGATCGGCTGCCGGAGCACCGCCACCAGGTGCAGCAAACGGATCAGCAACACCACCACCTGGGGCTGCGAATGGATCGACCGCAGGCTTGGTATCTCCTGCGTCTTCTTCTTTCTTGCCACCCTCGGGAGCTTCTTCTTCGCTCTTAGGTGCTTTCACATTGACGTGCACCATCGGATACGGATGGGCGGCCGATCGCAATACAACCAGGCGTCCCGTTTTCGAGCCGATCACAATTCGATCGGTTTCGGGGTTGGTGTAAAAGAAGTCGTAGCCAGACAAAGGCAGTGTCCCAACCTGAGCACCCGAATTGATATCGAGCACAACGAGATTTTTGGTCTGATCCAGGGCATAGACGTACTGATCATTCGCTGCCAGGAACTGTTCGACACGTGGCACGAACCACTTCACGCCACCATCATCGATACTGAGCTTGTACAGCCCGCCTCGCTTCAATGCCACAAAAACAGCATCGCCGATGGCAATGGCCGAAGTGTCAATCGGCTGTCCGCACGAGAATCGCCACTGCACGCTACCATCAGGAGCATACAGGCAATAGACATAACCCGTCTCGGTCGTAAAGAAGAGACGCAGAGGTCCTTCAAAACTAGGTGGCGCGAGGATCTGACCACTCGATTCGATGCGATAGCGAATCAACGGTCGATCGGCATAGCCCACGTAGAAGTAATCGCGATCGGTCGCCCAGGCAACCGACGTTTTCGAAGCGACCATTGGCTTGTGAATTCTACCCAACGACTTATAGCGCGGCGTCAGTCGTGGTCCGCCTTCAAAGTTGTAGGCAACGACGGTTCCGTCGAGCATCGGAATGTAGACGAACTCTTCACCAACCACAGGCCCGGCAATCGGAACGCCTTCCAGCTTTCGAGTCCAGACCAACTCGCCGTTGTTGCGATAAATGCAGTTCAGAGCAAAGTCGTTAATTGTGAAAACAAAATCGTCGTTGGCATTAGGCGTCGGTTGGGGGTACCCGCGACGACCGTACACTTTCGACCACTCGGTTCGACCCGTACGACCATTGACCGACATCAACATGCCGGCGTCGCTTTGAGCCAGAAACGTAATTTCTGGAATCTCCAGGCGATTAACAACCGGCTTTCCCTTGCTGTCGTCCAGACGAGCGACATACTGATCGGCCTTGGCCTTCGCGCCTTCTTCGCCCAGCGGCTGTCCGACGATGCTCAATTCGTTGGAGGCGAACGTTGCCTTCCGCCCATCCTGTTCCACCTCGAAGACGACCAACGGATTCTTCAGGCTGACCACCTGGCGAAACGCTTCAATCTCGGAACGATGCGGATCGATCGGCAATTGGCCTGTCCACAACTTCTCAAGACCCAATCGCTCCAATTCCAAAGGAGAGAAGTTTCGCGGCCCCAGTTGAGCCATCGCAGGACTTGCGGCCAGCACCAGCATGGCAAATAGGAACAGCCGCGTAACGCATTTCTGAATGTGCATAATCGTCTTGCTTCCTTGGGTCGGCCTGAACAGGGTCCGACTTTCTGTGTGGAAACTACTGCCAGATAAGGTCCTTCACGGCCTGAATCGGCTGCGAGGATTGGAATTTAGATTTTTTGCTCGATGAGAACGCCAACAATACGTCCTCTCTAAGCATAACACTCGATTAGGAAATACCTTGCCGAGTTTTTTCATCTTAATTCAGATACCCAGAAGCGTCACGTTTTCGCCCAGGATTTCGCCAAAACCTTGTTTTTCCACGTTTCCAGGGGTTCTGCATCGCCTAGACCCCATGCACGCTGGGCTCTACCATGAACTCTTGCGGGAGGATTTACCACTCTCGTGAGGGGATCGAATGGCGTGTCGAATGAAATACCGCCCACCCCTCGCATTGGGTACTTATTTTCAATCACAGTGGACGGTTCATGGGTGATCGAACTGAAGAGAATGTTCTGCTCGAGAAGATACTCGGCTATCTCAATTTCTCTTCCGGAGACTTCGACGCACGCTTTGCCACTGCGATGGACCATCTGTTTCGCCAAGTGGCCGAAGCAAACCCAGACAGCCCCTTTTGGAAATGGTCGCAGGTCGGCAGCACACTGAAAGAGGGTCTTGCTCGCCTGAGGACGTCTTCCGCTGCCCTCAAACAAAGCACCCAGGCTGAGACAGCTCTCCACTATATCTTTGACGTCGTTCTGCCGGGCTACCTGGAATTCCATCACGATCTTCTGTTCCACCAAAGCGGCGAGAGCCTGTTCTCTCCTTACTTCGTGGTCCGCGTGGCGCAGTCTGTTCTGATGCAATCGGCCGAATGGGACAACGAGGATCGGGTTCTCAAGAATTGTCTCGATCAGCTCAACGATTACATCGGACACCGGCCGGTACCTGCACTCGAAACCCGCAAGACCGAACCGTACGCCCATGAGTATTGCCGCCCTATTCCGATTTGGCTGAAAGGGGCAGGCGCATGTCAGAGCCGACATCAGGAGATCGTCGAGAAGACATTGGAGCTACTCGAAAGTACGGCACCTGACATCCTGCAAGATGCCGGCTTCGATCCCGCGAAACTAGTCGAACTGGCGATCGACCCACGAGCATACGACTTCGAGCACCCGGTCAACAAACGTCCGAATTACCAGTTCGGACAATGGGACCCGGACAGCATCGACATGAGCGGTCACTACAATCGCTTTGTCGTACAACAAGTTACCTTGGAAGCATTAACCGATCGCGTCGATCGCAACCCTCCGGAAAACTTGAGCCATGACGAGCTCATTTACGAAGGGGCAGCCGTTCTGGCCGGTGTCATCCTTATGGGTGCCGGAATCAGTGGCAGCGGACCAGGTGCTTACGATAGCGAGACAACCCTTTCGAAGCTGGTCCCCGTTATCGCCAACTACCGCGATCGCTTTTACAACCAGCTGCTGGATAACTGCCCTGAGTCGATGGCCAAACGGCTCAATGAAGAGTCGATCCAACGACGCCAACCATTCGGGGCCGCTCGCCAGCACCTGAATGCGTATCTCAGCAATCGCCGCGCGAAACAGCTCGCGCACGTTCGCCTGGCACTCATCTTTTCGCGGATGGGTTATCCCGAAGCGGCAGGCAAACAGGTCGATATCGTCCCAACCGCGTCCGCGCGAATGCAGTGCCGTATCGAGTGCTTCATCACCCTCGCCCATCAGGCCATGCGTCGCGGCGACCTGAACGAAACCATCGAGTACATCCACCGCATTGTCGACCGCTTGCATCGGGCGATCGAGTGTGGAGCGATTGTCGATCCCTGGAACATCCTGGGCTTCGATGGCCAGTTCAGCTTGTTCCCGGCGTACGAAAACAGCGTCCGCGATCATCGCGTGGATGACTTGGCACGGATGATTGAACAGATCTTCGATCTCATGTCCCAGGCACTCAGCGAAGCGGCCGTTCGCGACGATGAGGCAGTCCGCTCGAAAACGGCCTGGGCGTTCGAAGAGTTCAGCATGTGGTGGCATCAATTCGCCACGCACGAGCTTTCCAGCGTCGACAGCCCCAGCGGTGATGATGCCTTCGCGGCTGCTCGACGTGTTGCTGATGCCTTGCGTTTGTGGCACAAAGCCGGAGCGGAAGCTGGCGACATTGCCTTCTGGTCGCCGCATGTCGAAATGTTCGATTCCCCCAAGGCCTATGGCCTGGTGATTCAAGCCTTGCTGGAGCGAAACGATTTCGTCACCACGATGGCCTTGTTGATGAACTGGCTCGAACAGGCCGACGAGATTCCGCTGCATCATCTCGACACGTCCTACTTCAGCATCGCAACGCAGTGGATTCTGACCCTTCAGAAGCATCGCGAGACGCTGGCTGATACGCCTGAGAACCAGGCCGAAACGTGGCAGATGCTTCAGCGTTTCATGGATTTCCAAGAAGCCAACGCAGGTATCTTTAGCCAGGTGCCGGGATGGTTCTCGAAGCAAGCCAAGAAGGGACAGTTCGACGAAGAACTCGACGCGTTGTTCCAAGGAGAAGAGCCGAGCGAAGAGGATGACATCTTCCAGGCCGCCTACGAAGACGTCACCTTCACCGATAGCACCGACGACGGAAACGAAGGTGCGATCTTTGAAGGGGGGTCGAGTTCGACCGAATCGAGCGAAGAACTGCAAGTCGAATCACGCCGCGTCAACATGCACATCTCGTTTCTGAGTTGTGTGGCCCAACAATGGCAGATGGCTGCGTTCCAGGCCCTACGCACCCAAGGTGAGCCAGTCGTCGTCGAGAAACTGCTGCAGTGGCGAGAGCAGGCGATTACCAACTATCGCGAACTGCTGGAACTGCTATTGGTCGTGAACCAACATCAGCTGAGCGATATCAGCGGCGACCACCAGGAGATGGTCGAGTACGATCGACAACGTGCCGTGAAAGAGTTCATGCTCGAACGAATCATCATGACGACGGTGAGTACGGCCTCGGCGGCTCGCATCCTCTCGTCGGTCGTGGCCGCGGTTGCTCCGGAGCACAAGCAATCGCTGGAGAATCTCGAAAAGGAAATCGGTGCCGAACAGACGCTGGCAGTCGATCTGCTGGCTGCGATCCTGGCAGGCGATACCGAGGCCGTGCAGAAGCACTTCCCACCGATGCTCAATACGCTGAAAGACAAGCCACTGCTATACGTGCCGATCTCGAAGCGGGGTGGGCCACTGCGAATTGTCTCGACTCGCGTTCGCCAATCGACCATTCGTGAACTGCTGCACTGGCTACCGCGCATCGGACAGTACGACTTCTCGCGTCAAATGCTCGACACGGCGCGGAAGATGGAAAACGACAACCCGATCGGTCCTGGCGCAATCACCGAGTTCGACGCTCTGTTTGAAACAGGCTTCCTGGCAATCATCGATGCAGTTGTAGCTTCGTCCGAAAGCTGGGAAGTTGCCAAAGAGGGAGCATCGGAACTCGACAACGCCCTGGTCGAGTGCCTGGAGCATGTCACCCAGAACCTGTTAATCGTGTGGCTCAATCACAGCCGGACGCTCCGTTTGTCGGCGGTCGAGAAGTTTTCTGACCCAGGTCAATGGAAGCTTGTTCAAGCTTTTATTCAGCGGTACGGGGCCGACCTGTTCACCCAACACTTCTTCAATCGCGGCAATATCCGTAGCATTCTGCATGGTGGCGTAGAAACCTGGATCGAGAAGGTTCGCCAGCAGTGGCCCGAAGAAGACTGGCCCCTGTTCATTCAGGCCATGGGAACGAATATCAATCGGACCGAATCGATTGCCTGCTTCAGCATGGTACTGGAAGCGGTGTTGGAGAACTTCGCCGAGTACCGCGATTACAACAGCACGACCACGCAAAGTGACCGGGGCGAGTACCTCTACATGTTCCTCGACTTCCTGCGACTTCGTACCGCGTACGATCGGGTCTCGTGGAACCTTAAGCCGATCGTCATGACGCACGAGGTGCTTGTCCGAACCGGGCACTCAGAAGCAGCCCAGATGTGGCGCAAGGCCTTGGCCGATCGCATCGAAGACGAAGCCGACAAATACGTACAGAAGCTGCGTAACCTACAACGCGAATACGCCATGCAGATGCCCACCGTAGCCGACCGCATCAAGGAGCGTTTCGTCAGACCGCTGGCCGTCGACCGCATCTGCTCGCTGGTCGAACAATCGATGACCAACATGGGAAGTGAAGAGGCCAACACGGCCTTCAAACTCCTGTACGATGAGGCGGAAGCCTTGGTCGAAGAGCCCAGCGGCGTGGGGCTCGATATTCCGGCATGGCTCAAGGCCCTGGACGAGGAAGTAACGAAAGTCGAACTCGAAGCTAGCTTCTCGACCGAAAACGAAGCCTGGCAACCTGGTGAAGCGATTCCGCTCAGGAAGCTTTCTCTGGAAGAAGTTCACGACCAAATCGACAGCTGGACGACCCATTTCCCTTCCGGTGGAGACGACGAAGAGGAATAATGAGTCAGTTAGTAGTTTTCAGTGTTCAGTTTTCAGCAAAATCCTTTCTACTGAATACTTCGCATTGAAGACTTGCACTGCATCGCCGCTCTGAGAATTCAGGATGTCGGCAATCCGAGCCATCGTCGAAACAGGTACCAAGCAATGAACTTTCGAGTTGAAATCCCCATCTACCGTGGGCCGCTCGATCTTTTGCTGTACCTGGTGCGTAAGCACGAACTCGATATCGTCGATATTCCCATTGCTCAGGTAACCCAGCAGTACCTGGCCTATCTGGAAATCCTCAAGGCGATGGACGTCAACAGTGTGGCCGACTTCCTGGAGATGGCCAGCACGTTGATCGAGATCAAATCGAAATTGGTCCTGCCGCAAGTCGAGGACGCCGACGAAGATGCCATCGACGATCCGCGCGAGCAGCTCGTTGAACGCCTGTTGGAATATAAGCGATTCAAAGACGCCGCCAGCTTGTTAGAAGATCAAGGTCGCAACTGGCAGCGACGATTCACGCGCATCGCCGATGACCTGCCTCCGCGGAAGGTCGATGTGGCCGATCAGCCGATCAACGAAGTCGAGCTGTGGGACCTGGTCAGCGCGCTCAATCGTCTCCTGAAAGACAGTAAGGCTCAACAGCCAACCAATATCGTTTATGACGACACCCCGATCCGCGTGCACATGAAAGCAGTGCACGAGCGGATTGTTCACGAAGGAAAGGTCCGCTTTCACACCCTTTTTCCACCAGATGCCGCCAAGAGCCGCATCATTGGTATCTTCCTCGCCCTGCTGGAATTGATCCGCCACTATAATACGCTGGCACATCAGGACGAGGGAGAAAGCGAAATCTGGCTTACCGCCGGCGAAGGATTCTCGGCCGAAGTTCATTTTGAAGATGTCGATGAATACGAACCAGGAAAAGCAGCTGCCGAGTGAACCTGAGTTGGCAGATGACCGTCCTTTCCTTCCTCGACTAACCACACCCTGATAGAGCGCGATCGGCATTCACGTCGATTCGACGCCCGGTCAAACTCACTCTGCCCTGCAAGAGGACGCAGAGGGCCCCAAAGAGATACGCAACTAGACTTTCACAATTATGCTCGACAACGCACCGCTGCGAAAACTTGAATTCAACGGACTGACCATCGAGGGCTATTCCCGCGCGGCTGTTCAAACCTACTGGCGCATTCCGGAAATGAAGCTCGGCTTCGACCTGGGACTGCAGCCGTGGGACTTTATGGGCACGGCAACCTGGTTTGTTTCTCATGCCCACCTCGACCATATTGCCGCGCTGCCGGTATATGTTTCCCGCCGCCGGCTGATGAAAATGCCCCCGCCGGTAATCTACATGCCCGAAGTCGCGGTCGGCCCTGCCCTGCAGGTCCTCAAGGCGTTTAGCCGATTGGATCGCGGGAAGATGCCATGCACGATTAATCCGGTTCTGCCGGGCGCGGAAATCGAACTCTCCCGCGAACTGATCGTCAACGCCTACGAAACCAAGCACACCGTTCCGTCGGTTGGCTATGTTGTTTCGCAGCGACGCCGGAAACTGAAACCGGAGTACCAAAACCTTCCGGGGGATCAAATCCGTGACCTGCGACTTGGTGGTACCGAGGTCACCGAAGAGCATCGTCATCCGCTGCTGGCCTATCTAGGCGACAGCCGTGCCGAAGCGATGGACAACAATCCGCAGTTTTACGAAGCCGATATCTTGATCATGGAGATGACGTTCGTCTCGCCGGAGCATCGCAAGGAAAAGATCCACAAGATGGGTCACATTCACTTGGATGACGTGGTGGCGCGGCAAGATCGTTTTCAGAACAAGAAGATCATCGCCTCACATTTCAGTACGCGATACAACAATCGTCAGATCCAAGAGCACGTCAAAGCCAAGCTGCCGGAAATGCTCGACGGTCGGCTGCACTTGTGGTTATGAGCGACTCTCACGGTACGACCGATTCTCCCCGCAGTGCGTACATTCATGTTCCTTTCTGTACGCATCGCTGCGGATACTGCAATTTTACGGTCATCGCCGGTCGCGACGACCTGACCGGTGCCTACCTGGAAGCGATCGAGAAGGAACTGGCGCAGCTTGGCCAGCCGCAGGAAGTCGACACGCTATTTCTCGGCGGCGGCACGCCAACGCATCTTTCGCCCCCAGAGCTTGAGCAACTTCTTTCGCTGGCAACCACTTGGTTCCCCCTGGCCCCAGGTGCCGAGCTAAGCGTGGAAGCCAACCCCATCGACATCACGCCTGAGAAAGCCGAAGTGCTTGAGTCCGCTGGGGTCAATCGCGTTAGCCTGGGCGTGCAGTCGTTTCGTAGTGACAAACTGAAATTGCTTGAACGTGACCACGACCGAGCCCAGGTAGAAGCCGCTGCCGAGCTGCTATTACCTCGTATTCCCAACCTAAGCTTCGACCTCATCTTTGCCGCCCCAGGAGAAACACTTGCCCAATGGGAAGACGATCTTCAGTCGGCCATTGAGCTGGGCCCGACTCATATTTCCACCTATGGCCTGACCTTTGAAAAGGGAACGACCTTCTGGAATCGACTGCATCACGACCAGCTCCATGAAGTCGACGAGGAGTTGCAGCGCGAGATGTACCTGGCTGGCATAGCCTGTCTTACCGAGGCAGGCTTTCAACACTACGAGGTCTCGAACTTTTCTCTCCCGAATTACGAAAGCCGCCACAACATGCAGTACTGGCTGGGCAAGCGTTACTTCGCCGCCGGCCCTGGGGCTTCACGTCACGTGGGAATGATTCGTGAAACCAATCACCGGAGCACGACCGCTTACATCCGCAGGATGCAACAAGGCAGCTCTCCAGTGGCAGAACACGAAAAGCTCACATTGCAAATGAAAGCCAGGGAACAACTCGTATTTGGACTGCGGATGCTTGGCGGCATCCATATTCCCACCTTTCAGAAGGATACGGGCATGACTCCATGGGAGTTGTGTGGGACAGAAATTGACCAGTTCCTGCAATTAGAACTACTAAACTATAGTTATGAGCGCTTACGATTAACGCGTGAAGGGCTACTACTTGCTGATACCATTTGCGTCGAATTGCTTTGAGCCAAGAACGCGCTAAACCACTAGCGTTCACCACTCTACAAGGTGCTGCGAGGCCCATTCTGCCGTAGGCAAACCATAAGCCTACTAGGCTTTCCGGGACAAAATGTTCTTGCTCTGTGATATTTTGTTCTTTGTACCGAACTACTAATCATGTAGAGTGGAGGTGTGTGAAACGAAAAGATTTTCGCAACTTCACGCAAAACTCTTTCTGCCAACCATGGTTCAACCAGAATAGCTCTCGACGAAAGATACGTTCGACTGCTGTTCATCTAACGGAACAAAATTGTCGAGGCGTCGATTGCATCGCCTTAGGGGAAGTTCCCCGGCGATGACCCACCCCCAATCCCTTGGCCAGTTAACCTGGGAGTGACGCCATGATTCAGATTAAGCATCGCATTACAGGCGAAGTCCTGTACGAGATCGACGCAGACGCGTTGGCAGGCGCCAAGCTCGTCGGCAAGAATCTCGCAGGGGCAGACCTGTCCTCACTGGTGCTGCGCAATTGCGTTTTTGATAGCGACAACCTGGACGAAGTTTCTTTCGAGAATTCAGATCTCGAAGGAGCTAGTTTCATGGGTGCCAGTGTAAAGCATGCTTGCTTCGACGGTGCCAACATGGCAGGTGTAACCATGACCGACGCGATACTCAATGAGTCGTCGCTCAAAGAGGTCAATCTCACCAAAGCCAATATGCGATATGCCAAGCTTCACAACTGTAATCTTTCGGGAGCACGATTGGTCGAAGCCGATATCAGTATGTGTGACCTCCGCTGCGATATGCCTGGTGCGAACCTAACTCGTGCGGACCTACGCGGGGCGAACCTCACCGGTGCTGACCTGACCGGAGCGAAAGTCGACGAGGCAGACTTTACCGATGCCACGATGACAGAGGCCCACCTCGACGGTTGCTATGTCGAACGAGCCATCAACGCATGTGCCAAGCACAAGCCATTCAAACCCAAGCCACAAGCAGTCAAACGACCTTGGTGGATGGTGTGGGCGACCTAGTCGTCTAGGAAAAACGATAGGGATGCCTTTCGCCTGACACGGCATAGCCATCCTGAAAGAAATACCGACTGACCATCAGACGAGAATCTTCTTGACCACGCTGCCATGCACATCGGTCAGTCGGTAATCGCGGCTCTGAAAGCGGTACGTGAATTTCTTGTGGTCGATACCCAGTAGATGCAGAAGCGTTGCATTCAAGTCGTGCACATGTACGGGATCCTCGGTAATGTTGTAACCGATCTCGTCGGTCGCTCCCAATTCGAAACCGGGCTTCACCCCTGCTCCGGCCAGCCACATCGTAAAGCATCGACTGTGATGATCGCGACCGTAGTCGTTGGCCTCGATCGATCCTTGGGCATAGGCGGTTCGACCAAATTCACCTCCCCAAACGACGAGCGTGTCTTCCAACAAACCGAGCCGCGCCAGGTCGTTGACCAGCGCGGCAGAAGCCTGATCGGTATCACGACATTGCCGCGGAAGCTCGGCATTGATGCTGCGATGCTGATCCCAGCCGCGATGAAACAGTTGAATGAAGCGAACGCCCCGCTCAGCCATGCGTCGTGCCAATAGGCAATTGGCAGCATACGTCCCTGGCTTCCTGGCGTCCTCACCGTAGGCGGCAAACACCGATTCTGGCTCATCCGAAAAATCGGTCAGGGTCGGTATCGACATCTGCATCCGGTAGGCCATTTCGTATTGAGCGACGCGACTCTCGATTTCCGGATCGCCTACCTCGGCGGCCTGACGCTGGTTCAATGCGGCAATCGTTTTCAGAACGCGACGCCGGTCAGCCATTGAGATGCCAGCCGGATTATTCAAATACAGAACCGGATCGCCGCTGCTGCGAAAGCGAACGCCTTGGTAACGCGACGGCAGAAAACCACTCGACCACAAACGATCGAAGATCGGCTGGTTGTTGAGAGTAGCACTCCCCTGGGAAACAAGCACCACGAAGGCCGGCAGTTCTTCGTTCTCGCTTCCCAGTCCATAGCTGAGCCAACTTCCCATGCTCGGCCTGCCTGGCAGCGTATGCCCGCTGACCAATAATGTCATACCGGGATCATGATTGATCGCATCGGTATGCATCGAGCGGATGCGACACATGCGGTCGGCGATCTTGGCTTGGTGTGAAACAAGATCGCTAAACCACATCCGGCTTTCACCATGCTGAGAGAACGCGAACTTGCTGGGGGTCAGCGGCAACGAGTCTTGCTCGGAAGTCATCGTCGTGAGCCGTTGTCCCATGCGGACCGACTCTGGCAACTGTTGGCCGGCGAATCGCTCGAGTTCTGGCTTGTAGTCAAACAAATCGTGCTGAGATGGGGCTCCCGATTGGCATAGATAAATAACTCGCTTCACCTTGGGCGGAAAGTGCGGCAGTGAAGGTTCGGCTCCGTGAACCTCCTGGGATGTCAGCGCATGCATGGCCAGCGCGCCTAGCGATACGCCAGTCGATCCCAGGAACGATCGCCGTGTTTGACGGTCTGCGAGTTGTCGAAAATCGTCACGCATCTAAGGAGTCATTACCGCTTCATCAAGATTGAAAATCGTATGGCATATCACCGTCATCGCCGCCAGTTCGGGACTCGGTTCAACCACTGTCTCTCCCTCGCCCAGCCACTGGTTCATCGCGCGAGCATCCTCGAAAAACTTCTGCAGCTCTTGTCGATATAGAGCTGCGAGCATCGTTCTCTCGTCCGATTGAATTGGCCGGGAAAGGATCCTCAGGAAGGCGTCCTCAATGGCCGCTTCGATTAGGTTTTCATGCCTCTTCATTACGTTGGCAGCTAAAACCTTGGCGGCCTCGACGAATGTCACATCGTTCAACAAGACGAGTGCCTGCATCGGCGTGTTGGTGCGACTACGCTGAGCGACACAAATCTCTCGGTTCGGTGCGTCGAAAGCAGTCATGTTCGGCGGTGGGCTCGATCGCTTCCAGTAAGTGTAGAGACTTCGGCGATAGAGCCGATCGCCATGGTCCTGCACGAATCGCTGCGCCGTGAAATCACTTCCCTTGGAAAGCTCTTCCCACAAGCCGGGCGGCTGATATGGTTTGACGCTCACACCACCGATCTGTTCCACCAGTAGCCCACTAGTCGCGAGGGCTTGATCTCGGAGCTCTTCCCCACTGAGTCGTAAGCGTGGGCCTCTGGCAAATAGGTGATTCTGTGGATCGGCATTATAGCGTTGCCTTCCGACGGAACTCGATTGCCGATACGTGCTACTGGAAACGATCAGACGATGCAGATGCTTCATATCCCATCCACTGGCGATCAGTTCACTGGCGAGATAATCCAGTAGGTGCGGATGGGTCGGTAACTCACCGCGTGTCCCAAAGTCATCAACCGTCTTGACCAGTCCGCCGCCGAAGTAATGCTGCCAGGTACGATTCACGACGACTCGGGCCGTCAACGGATTGCCTGGGGCGACCAGCCACTCGGCGAGTTGAAGACGATCACCACTCCCTTCGCTCACACCATCGAACAACTGCCTAGGCAGGCCAGGCTGCACCACATCCCCAAGCTGATCCCATACACCGCGAACACGCACATGCGTGACGCGAGGCTCTTCCCGCTCGCGCATCACCATCGTTTCAGGAAACTCTCGCTGCAGAAGTTCGATCTTGCGCTGCTGATCTTCCATGCGAGCTTCCAGACGCACGAAGTCTTGGTTCGTCTCACGCAGATAGAACTTCTTAAGTCGGAGCGACTGTTCTTCGGTTCGCTCGTTGGGCGACATTGCGAGCAGCGCCGAGATCGGGTCGTCTTCCGCCAGGATCGCAACCTCGGCATCCGACCAAGTCCGCGCATCGATCCGTACTTCATCCAGCAGCCCACGCACGGCTAAGATCCACGCGCCTTGCGAATGCTCGCCCTCCTCATCCAAGGATGTGGTCACCGGCGACTGCCACCCTAGGCGCTTACCGTTTACCCAGACGCGTGCATCCTGTGGTGAAGTCGGATCGATCGCAAACGCTATTTGCTGCCAAACGTTGGTTTCCCACGCATCACAAGTCGCTTCCCAAGTGGTGACCGTATCGTCTGCCTTAGCCAACGTAAGTGTGAACTTGTTCTTCGTTTGAAGTAATTCCAGCTTCTCACCGCTGTCACCACTGAGCGTGTAGAGAACTTGCGGCCGCGTGACGGTCGGATAAAGCCAGGCAGCAACAGAAACCGGTCCCTTGGAATCACGCAGCAGACTCAACCGCACGTCTCCGCCTGCGAGTAAGGCCTGCCCTTGCTTGCCGGTAACATACGAAGCATCACCCATCAGGCCGATGCCACTGGGAACAGAAGACGACGTATCAAAGTCGAGTTTCGCGATCAGCTTCTCCTGTGAAACGACTTCGGCTCGGCCTTCCTCTTGGGCTTTCGTTTCCCATTTGGCCATCAACGGATCATCGGTCGTAAGATAGTCGGCGTACGACTGTCGGAGTTCACCTAGCTTGGTTTCCAGCCCGGCAAGCTTCTGTTGCTGCTCGCGCGTGGGGCTCTTGATCACTGGCCCTGCATTGCCGTATTGACCATCGAGCCCCTTTTCGTCGATGTTGTCGAAAAAGGCGGCCAATTTGTAGAAGTCGCGCTGCGAGATCGGATCGTATTTGTGATCGTGACACTGGGCACAACCGAGTGTCATGCCCAACCAGACGCTGCCCGTGGTATTCACACGATCGACGACGTAGGCATGACGATACTCTTCCGCGAACGCTCCGTTCTCATCGTTCACTGGCAGGTTGCGATGAAACCCGGTCGCGGTCAATTGATCGACGGTCGGGTTCGGCAAGAGGTCGCCAGCAAGTTGCTCGATCGTGAATTGATCGAACGGCATGTTCTCATTCAACGCCTGAATCACCCATTCGCGGTAACGCCACATATCGCGATGACTGTCGACGTTGTAGCCGTGCGTATCGGCGTACCGAGCCAGGTCGAGCCAGCGACGGGCAAAGTTCTCGCCATAGGCAGGTGAATCCAACAGGCGATCGATGACCTTCTGTTCGGCTTGCGGGGACGCGTCGGAAACGAAGGCTGCGATTTCGGCAGGCGTGGGTGGCAGACCGGTTAGATCGAAGGTTACCCGCCGCAGCCAGGCATACTTGGAAGCAGGCTTCGCTGGCGCTACCTCATTGGCTTCCATCTTGGCCAACGTGAAATAGTCGATATCGCCAGTGGGCCAATCCTCATTCTCTACCGTAGGAAGATCCGGACGTTTGATCGGCTGCAGGCTCCACAGGTCTTGCCACTTCGCCCCAGCTTCGATCCACCGCTTCAGGGTCGCAATCTCTTCCAGGCTCGGCTGATGCTGCTCACTGGGAGGCGGCATGCGGACATCGGGATCGCTGGAGACCAAACGACGATAGAGCTCGCTATCCTTAGAATGCCCTGGTGAGATTTGCTCCATGGCACTCTCGCGCTGATCCAGCCGCAAATCGGCCTTTCGAGTGGCCGCATCGGGACCATGGCAAGCGTAGCAATGCTGAGCCAAGATCGGCTGCACATCGCGAGGAAAGTCGATCGTCAGTTTCTCCGCGCGCACGTCGACCGATGCCGCCAGCGCGCACGCTGAGAACAAAAGCGATCGAATTAGCCAAGCACGGAAAGAATGCACAAGCACCCCAGCGGATCAGGAAAGAAAGACGCCTTTCTTCCATCATATACGCCAAGGGCGATTTTGGTCCAAGTGCGAGCCAGGGAACGCCCCACCACAGGGCAGCACGAAGGGGTCGTAACGATTAGACAAGCTAATCCTATCCGAGATTGGTCACCCGACCGCTCGAGTCACTGAACCTGTCCGCATTGATGCCCATCGCTTCGAGCATGGTGACGTACAAGTTGCACAGCGGAGTCTTATCCGCCACACGGACATGTCGGCCCGGCTTCAGCGCACCACCACCTCGTCCGGCCAGCAAGATTGGCAAGTCGTCGTGGTTGTGGCGATTTCCATCCGAGATTCCGCTGCCGTACAGCAGCATCGAGTTATCCAGCAGCGTGCCGTCACCTTCCTTGACCTCGCGCATCTTGGTAAGCAGGTAGTCGAACTGCTTGGCATGAAAAACGTTGACCTTGGCGATTTTCTTCTGCTTTGCGTCGTCGTTCTGGTGGTGCGAAAGATCGTGGTGCCCTTCGCTTACACCGATTTGAGGATAAGGACGATTGCTGCTCGCATTGGTCATCATGAAGGTCGCGATCCGCGTCGAGTCGGTCTGAAACGCGAGTACAATCATGTCCAACATCAGGCGGCAATGCTCTTCAAACTCGGCCGGTACTCCGCTTGGGCGAGCATAGTCGGGCATCTCGACTTCTTGTCCTTCCAGCTTGATGCTGTGGGAAACACGGCGTTCGACGTCGCGCACCGCGTGCAGGTACTCGTCCATTTTGCGGCGATCGACTTCCCCGAGACGATGCTGAAGCCGCTTCGCGTCATTCAGGACAAAATCGAGGACACTTTTCTTCCGACGGTTCTGGATTGCCTGGCTTTCGGCCTGCTCCTTGGAATCGCCATTGCCAAACAACCGATCAAACAGGGCCCGCGGGTTGATCTCTTTGGTGACATAGTTGGTATCGCTCCGCCAGCTGAGATTCGACGAATAGACACAGCTGTACCCGGAATCACAGTTGCCAGACTGGGCACTTGGCTCAAGCCCCAATTCGAGCGAGGGAAACTTGGTCAAATGTGAAAGTCGAGCCGCGGCAAACTGATCGACCGAGATGCCATTGCGGATGTCGGCACCAGAGGTCTTGTGCGGATGGGCACCGGTCAAAAAGGAAGCCACGCTGCGCGCATGGTCGCCGCCACCATCACCTAATGCCCAGCCGTTGTGCAGTTCGAAACCGGAGATCGGCATGATCTCGCTGCGGTGCTTGGCCAGGTGCGAAAGGGTTGGGGTCAACTCTTTCAGCTCTCCTTCATACTGCGGTTTCCAATCGGGCATATGCATGCCGTTGGGAACGTAGAAGAAGCCCATGCGTACCGGCGGTTTGATGTCGGACGAATCGATGTTGGCGGCTCGCGCCTCGGGGCATACGCTTTCCAGCCACGGCAACGCCACGGCGGTACCAAGGCCACGCAAGATCATTCGTCGACTGAGCATTGTGCTAGACATATAACTGCCTTCCCTTAGCCGCCACGTTTCTGAAACGGTTCGCTATGAACGATTGCCCGGATCATCGAAGAGAAGCGGTAATTACTGTTCTCCAATTCGACCTTCACGGCCTGGATCGCACATTCGTCATAATACTCCACGCCTCGCCCCAAAGCATACGTGGTCGTTTTTGAGATCAGGTTGTGAACGAATTCGTCCTTCCTGTCTTCCAATAGCAATTGCTTGAGGCCAGCAGCCCCGTCGAACTTGCGTCCGCCAGGCATCTCGCCGGACGCGTCGATGGCAAAGCCTTCGTCCTTGGTCCGCCACTTGCCGATCGCATCGTAGTTTTCCAGCGCAAACCCAATCGGATCCATTCGGGCATGACACGACGCACAAGCAGCGTTCTCGCGATGCTGCTTCATCTGTTCGCGCAGGCTACCGGTCAACTTCTTTTGCGATTCAAGCGATGGCACATCCGCCGGTGCTTCCGGCGGTGGAGTACCCAGCACATTGTCGAGAATCCACTTCCCGCGTTTGACCGGGCTTGTGCGAGTCGGGTTCGAGGTCACTGTCAGCACGCTGGCCTGGGTGAGGATTCCGCCTCGGCGGCCATCGGAAAGTTTGACGCGGCGGAAGTTATCTCCCTTCACATCGCCAATGCCGTAGTGCTCGGCGAGACGCTGATTCAGGAAAGTGTAATCTGCCGCCAACAGGTCGAGCACACTGCGATCTTCATCGATGATCGACTGGAAGAACATTTCCGTTTCGGTTCGCATGTCTTCGGCAAGCTTGTGATTGAAGCTTCCAAAGCGACGGCGATCGGGCTGCACGATCTCCAGCTTTCGCATTTCGAGCCACTGCCCGGCGAAGTTCTCGGTGAGTTGTTTCGCTTTCGGATCGGCCAACATCCGCGTGACTTGGACATCGACGTTCTGCCGGAGCGTTCCCTTCCAGGCCTGCTGAAGCAGTTCTTCATCGGGCATGGTACTCCACAGGAAGTAACTCAAGCGAGTCGCCAATTGATAGTCGCTCAGCGGCTGAGGGCCTTCCGTTCCTTCGGGCGCCTCCTCAACTTTGAAGAGGAAGTGAGGGGAACACAAAACACCCACCACAACCTCGCGAATCGCAGCTTCGTAGTTCAGACCATCTGATTTCCCCATTGCGTAGAGGATCATCAGCCGTTCCATCTCTCCCTTCGTCACTGGCCGTCGGAACGCTCGCGATGCGAAACGAGCAATCACCTGTTGAGCCGCTTGCTTTTCATCCAATCCTTGTTGACCAGGTGTTACAAAGATGATCTTCTTGTGCGACTCGGGATACCGATCATCGAGGTTCGTATCCGGACCGCGTAGTTCAATCCGATTGATGAACAGGTTTCGGTCACGCCGGCTGGGATTGGGATTGCTTGGGTCGTAATGATCATTGAGAAACGCGACCTCCAACGGAAGCTTTCCGCGAGGCATCCGCATCTTGATTTCCATCGGGTGCTCGTTGGGCGACTCGTTGCTGACGGCAAACGTTCGCTTCTCTTTGTCACCCAGACGTACTCCCATCTTGGCGGGCTCGTCCCCAGCCTGGCTGGCATGCGCATAGATCGCCACGGTGTACATGCCGGGCTCAACTTCCAACTCGTAGCTACCAGTATTGTTCGATGGAAACGACAGCTGGCGACCGGCCGGCTTACCGTACTTCAGTTTGAAACTGGCCAGCGGCAATTCACTCTTCGGAATGAGCTGACTCTTATCAGTAACGATCGCTCGCGAGGCAATCTCGTCGGCGGCTTCGTAGAACTTCTCGAACAGAAGCGGGGAGGTCGACAGAACATCACCGATATTGTCAAAGCCATAGCCAACATCGTCCGCAGGGAAAGACTCGGTGGCCTTGTACTCGATGCCGACCAAGTCGCGAATCGTATTCTCGTACTCAATCCGATTTAAGCGGCGGATGGTCTCGCGGCCGGGGTTCACCGGGCCATCACAGTCGACCGTCGAGAGTGCTTCCTGGACCCACTTCAGCACAGCTTGCAGCTCTTCGCCGGCGGGTTGCTCGGAATCTTTCGGTGGCATGCTTCCGGCGACCAGCATTTCCAATATGGAAGACCACTTCTTGCGGCCGGTCGTGGTGACCTCTTCCCAGGAGCGGAATTTCTCTAAATCGAGCCCTGCCTCGGCCGAGTCGCCGGAGTGGCAATCCATGCAGTAGCTCTTCATGAACGGCACGACGGTGGCATTGTACGACTCGGCCATCTCAGCGCGCTTTGCTCCCATCGCCTGCGACGCAATCAGCGTGCAGACTAGACACAAAACGAGCGGGAAAGGTCCGTACGTACGGAGCCCATCTGACAGCCGTGGCATGGAAGAAAGCTCTTGCTGGGGAAGATAACGAGGGATTAAGGCAGGCCTAAGGGGACAGGTTACCAAAAATTATAAGATTCATGTGTAAATACGTCTATGGAAAATCGTATCTGCCAGCGGCGCTTCCGGGATACGGATTTCCACACGAAAAGACGAGCGTCCGAGAAGATAGACAGACACCCCACCGCAGAGTTCCATTCCACCTGCCAGACGGACACTGCAGACAACTCGCATCGCCGTTATGTCAGACAGTCGTGGCTCTCACGAAGAAGAGACGCAAAGACACAAAAAAAAGCCGCGAATCCGAGGCACGAATTGCGGCTTAAATTGAAACAGTTTTGCTGGCCTAGCCTTTGAAACGACTCAGGGCGAGCGTGATGTTTTGGCCACCGAACCCAAAGCTGTTGTTCAGGGCGATATCGACCTTGGCTTCGCGTGCCACGTTGGGCACGTAGTCGAGATCGCAGTTGTCGTCTGGGTTCTCGTAGTTGATCGTGGGCGGCAGGATGTTGTCGCGAATAGCCAACATGCAGACGATCGCTTCGGTCACGCCAGCGGCAGCAATCAGGTGCCCCATCATGCTCTTGGTACTGGAGACTGGGATCTTCTTAGCCCACTCTTCGCCGAACGCTTCTTTGCAGCACAACGTTTCGACCTTGTCGTTCACCGTGGTGCTGGTGCCGTGGGCGTTCACGTAATTGACCTGCTCAGGACCGATACCGGCGTCCTGCATGGCCATCTTCATACAGGCGATACCGCCCCGACCTTCCGGATGCGTATCGGTAATTCGGAAAGCATCTGCCGTGGTGCCATAGCCGATGATCTCGCCGAAGATCGTTGCGCCGCGGGCCTTGGCATGTTCGAGCTCTTCAAGCACGACCATCGAAGCCCCTTCGCCCAGCACGAACCCGTCACGTTCGCGGTCGAAAGGACGCGAAGCCTTGGTCGGTTCGTCGTTGCGAGTCGACAAGGCGGTCAGCAAGTTGAAGCCGGTGACGCCGAAAGGATGGATCATGGAGTGTGCGCCGCCTGAGAGCATCACGTCGCACGTACCGCGCTTGATCAGTTCGCGGGCCTCGCCAATGGCCTGGCTCGAAGCGGCACAGGCCGTCAAGCAGTTCAGGTTAGGACCTTGGGCATTGAACAGCGATGCCAGGTGACCACACGGCATGCTGGGGTCCTGTTCCATCTCACGCTGCGAGTCGAGCGTGGCCAGGCCCTTCTTGATGAATGCCGACTTGTCCCAGTCGCCTTCGCCGCTGCTGATTGCGGCGACAACCATGTTGGTAAACGTGTGGAAATCCTGGTCCCCTTCGCCGCATCCCAGATAAACGCCAAAGCGGGTCGGATCCTTGATGCTGTCCAGCACGCCAGAGGATTCGACGGCCTGCTTAGCGGCACCGACGGCGAAGCGCGTATGACGACCGGCCTTTTCCCAGTCTTCGATCTTCTCGCCACACTTGGTGACATCCCAATCCTTGACCTCAGCGGAGATCTTGGTGGGGAAGTTCGAGGCGTCAAAGATGCTGGTGTAGCCAACGCCGGAAGCACCCTCTTTCAGGCCTTTCCAGACCGTTTCCACATCGTGTCCCATGGGGTTCACCATGCCGACACCGGTGACAACGACTCGCCTAGTCATAGAAGATTCTCTCCGCGCCGAAGGCATTTAGGGGCGTCCAGAACTCTCAAGCCTGGCTCACACACTTATTGTAGTTCGCTATATCGGCTGGGTCGCGTCCCAGCTTGCGAAGGTTTGGTCAAGCTGTCGGCAATTGCACCAACATTGGGCTTTGCTTGCTACGAAATCGAGGGGGTTTTGGTCAGTTCGATTTCCGCTTGAATCATGTAATCGGGTGGTTGAAGCGGGGAACCATCCTTGGCTTGACCGACTTCATACAAGCCAAGCAAGCGTAGCATTGATAGCAGGTCGGCCGGGAAGAACAGCTCGCGCTGCTGGTCTTTGTCGCTGAGGTGGGCGAAAAACAGTTCGACCTCGGCGTGTAGCTTATCGCCGATGTGACTTGTCGCCGAGACATACGCTCCGTTCTCGCGGATGTCATTCATGGTGGCCGAGTAGGTCAATTGGTCGCCAGGGTGAGCGGTGCCATGAAAGATAGCCTTGGCTACTTTGGCCAGAACCACACGTTCGCGGAAGTCATAAACTTCGCCGGCAAGCAAACCGCCAGTCTGAGCGATGCCTTCGATCACCAGCGAATGCGGCATAACCGGCAGATAGCGAAAGTGATCGTGCAGATGGTCTTCGGCCAACGAGACACACTTCACCGCTTTGGCCGACGTGCCACTCTTAAACTCAATGAACTTGTCGATCCAAAACCAACGCATCCCGACAGTCCCTCAGGCTTCTTTCTTATCCCCTCTTCGCGTCAGGAAGAAGGATGAGGTGAGGGGGCAATGACAGATTGCTCCGCAACTCACGTCCTATGATGCCGATGGATTCGGCTTGGAATCTTCGCGCATTTCGCATGCTGGAAATGCACGACTGCTCGTTGTTCCTACCGTGCGCCCTCTCCCGCGTGTGGGAGAGGGAATCGGAAGAAACTCAGTTACTTAGGCCAGCTTCGACTTAACGTAGCTGCACATGTCATTGACGGTCAGCAGGTTGCCGAAGTCCGACACGACTGGGTTGGCTTCGAACTTGCTGAGGTCAGCGAATGGCATTCGCTTCTTCAGTTCGGCCAGACCTTCGTCGGTGACCTTACCACCTTGAACGTACTGAGCGTTGGTCAGAATGTCTTCTGGGAACAGTTCGTCACGTGGAATGGTAATACCGAACGCTTTTTCCAGGCGGAACACGATATCCAGGAAGTCAATCGACTCGGCACCCAGATCACCAACCATGGTCGCCTCCGGTACCACTTCTTCCTCGTCGACGCCCAATGCGTCTACCAAGGCTTCGCGGACCTTTTCAAAAACTTCGTCATCCGAGGGTGCCATAATTTCTTGCTCTCCGACTGGGAAAAGACTGGCTAAATGATTGCTTGAAAATTTGCCCTACACGGGGATATGCGGCCGCACGAGCGACCCATTGGACTGCTTATAACGCCGAAGGTTGGCGAAACAGCAAATCGTATTGTTGTTTCAATTGCCGAATTGCATTCTGATCGGTAATGTTCGGCTCATCCGTACCAGACGAGTTGTAGCTCTCCAGTACGATGCGGGAACTGACGGCGACGGTTCCTGCCACTTCGCCCGAAACCTTGAGCGAGGCCAGGTTGCCGTCCATCTTGACCAGTTCCGCTTTGACGACCAGCATCTCGCCGGGTTCGACGAAGTTGCCATACTTCACGTTGCGTGCTTCTTTCAGCACGGTCACGCTGTGGCTGAAGTTGTTGGTTACGCGAACCAGCCAAGCCCCGGTTTGAGTCATGGCTTCCAGCATCAACACGCCTGGCATGACCGGAAACCGCGGGAAGTGATCCTGCAGGTACTCTTCGGCCAAACTCAAGCACTTAACCGCCGAAATTCGTTCGCCGGGATGGATCTCCGAGATTTGATCGATCAGACTGAACTTCATCTCAGCTCACTAGCGACTCGAATTTTCAAAGGTACTAAAGGACCTAGCGACGGGAAATTAAAGCTTAGCAGTATACCCAGCCAATCTCACCCTCACAAGTTCACAACCGCCCGCACAGTGACGGTTTTCAGACGATACTCTGACCTCTGCGTGAGCCCCTAACCTAAGAAAATATCCCCACTTACGGTAGGTCAGTTCCCTGGATCGAGTCAGAATCTACCGAACATGCCGGTAATATAAGGTCTGACAAGCGCCAGGCGTGGGTGGGTCAGCCCGGGGCAGATGTCTATAATAGCCGGTAGTTTCAGGCCCTATGCGGCCCCAACCTCCCAGCCACCCGCTTGCCGGCGGACGCCTGGCACTTGCGAGAACCATCATGTCGACCGTTTCCCTGGGATCATTCGATTTTGCCCCCTATCGATCCCTTTCTAACGAGGAACTCACCGCTCGGATCCAGAAAGTCCGCGACGACCTCGGCAGTAAACTGCTCATTCTGGGACATCACTATCAGCAAGATGAAGTGATCGAACTGTCCGATCTCCGTGGCGATAGCTACCAATTGAGCAAAATGGCCGCCGAAAGTAGCGACTGCCGCTACATCGTCTTCTGCGGTGTTCACTTCATGGCTGAAACAGCCGATATCCTGGCCAATCGCCCTGAAAAGATCGAAGAGCGTAACGGCCAACGGGTCACGGTGGTGCTGCCTGATATGGCCGCCGGTTGCTCGATGGCCGATATGGCCGCCATCGACCAGGTCGAGAACGCCTGGGACGACCTAGGCGAGATCATTGACACAAATGACATCACACCAGTGACTTACATCAATTCCGCTGCGAGCCTGAAGTCGTTTGTCGGCAAGCACGGCGGCATCGTATGCACTTCGAGTAATGCCGACAAAGCCCTGAAATGGGCGTTCAACCGCACCAGTCGCGTCCTGTTCTTCCCCGATCAGCACCTCGGCCGGAACACGGCTCTGACCATGGGAATCACTGAAGATCAGATGCCGGTGTGGAACCCGTACGCAGGCGACTTAGGAGGCAGCACCGAGGCGCAACTCGTTGACAGCAAAGTGATTCTGTGGCAAGGGCACTGCAGCGTGCACCAGATGTTCAAGAAGGAACACGTCGACGCGTTCCGGCAGAATCACCCAGGAATCAAGATCCTGGTGCACCCGGAATGCATGCGGGAAGTCAACGAAATCGCCGACGTGTCCGGCTCGACGGGGAAGATCATCGAGACCGTCCGCAACGCTCCGGCGGGTACAAAGTGGGCGATCGGGACCGAACTCCACTTGGTCAATCGACTTAAGAAGGAACACCCCGAACAGGAAATCCACTTCCTCAGCCCGGTGGTATGCATGTGCGCGACGATGTATCGGATCGACCTGGCGCACCTTTGCTGGTCGCTGGAGAATCTGGCGGCGGGAACCCCGGTCAACGAGATTCATGTCGATGACGAAACGGCCAAGTGGTCTCGGGTCGCACTGCAGCGGATGCTGGAAGTATCGGCCTAATCGCTACAAGCCCAACGGGCCGACGGTCGGAATACAAGGCTGAGACTACCTCGGCCGGACCATTCGGCAACTTCCTAACTTCAAAAGGCCCAAAAACTTGACGCCTGTTAATTTGGGCAACTATATTAGACTTTGAGATAAATTCGGTCGGCACTGCTGTGCTTGGACCGTGAGTCCCTATTCCCATCTCCAGGCGTTTCCGCATGACCGTTGCTTCCATTCGCACTTCGTTTCTGCCTGTTCTGACAATGCTCTTGGCATTGTTGGCCATGCCGTCTCCGTATGCCGCGGCAGCAGCTCCGGAAGAAAACACCGACGTCGCCGCCAACGCGATTCGGTTGGCACAGGCCAATCCGCCCAATCGCAAGTTTGTCGACGGCGTCATGACGACGATTCCGATGAAGTTCAACGCTCAAGACACGTTCTCGAGCCCCGAGCAGTACCGGGACATCTTGCAGGGTATTCCGAACCTGGACTGGACGCCGAATTACTTGGCTGACACGCGAACGTTAAAGTCGATGGCCAGCAATGTCATCTACCGCCGCGATATCTGGGGCCTGGAATTCTCGTTCAAGCCGGTCCGCATGATTGAAGTTGGTGTCCCGCAGCCCAGCGGAAAACTGCAGAAGAAGCTGGTTTGGTACATGGTTTACAAGGTGACCAATCATGGGAACCCACTTCGACACGTGCCGGTCAAAGATCAGTTCGACAACGTGAAGTTCGAAGTTCAACAGATCGACGACCTTCCGTCCGCTCCGATCCGCTTCTTCCCTCGCTTCGTCCTGGAAACCAAGGACACCAAAGAGCGGAAGGAATACCTGGACCGAATTATCCCGTCCGCAATCGAAAAGATCGCCGAACGCGAGACCGGCGGCAGCAAGCTCTATAACACGGTCGAGATCAGCCGTTTTGACATCCCCGTAACCACTGCCGACAAGGATAACAGCATCTGGGGCGTGGTGACCTGGGAAGATGTCGACCCCGATACCGACTTCTTCAGCATCTACATCGACGGCCTGACCAACGCATTCCGCTACGTCGACGCCGATGAAAACTACGATGCTAGCTCTAACCCCTTGGCTTACCGTAAGTACAAGCAAAAGACGCTGAAGCTCAACTTCTGGCGTCCTGGGGATCGCCTGGACGAAAACGAGCGTGAAATCCGCCTCGGTTCGCCTGGGGAGGTTGACTACGAGTGGATCTTCCGATAAAAAACTAGTTTCCCTTAGCGGCGATATAGTCGCCTGGGGACTGAAGAGATCCAACTCATAAGCTATCGCCGCCCTCAACAATGCGGCCTCGTAAGATACCTCAGGAGCAGATGTCATGGCCCATAAGAAAGGTCAAGGTTCTAGCCGTAACGGTCGCGATTCCAACCCACAATATCGCGGCGTAAAGAAGTACGGCGGCCAAACGGTTAAGGCTGGCAGCATTCTCGTTCGCCAACTGGGCACCAAGTTTCGTGCCGGTAAGAACGTCGGCATGGGCAAGGACTACACCTTGTTCGCCCTGTCCGATGGCACGGTCATGTTCGACCAGGGCAGCCGCCGCGTGAACATCGTGGCTGAAGCCAACTAGGCGACTCGCCCTTCCCCGCTGGGAAGCTTAGGCGAACGATTCGCACAAGAGAAAACACAGTAGGGATGGTCAGTCGGCCATCCCTATTTTTATTCGCGCAACGCCAGGCACCAAGATCCATCTATGTTTGTCGATCGGGTACAAATCGAAGTCGAAGCCGGGGCTGGGGGCAATGGTTGTTCCAGCTTCCGCCGCGAGCGATATATCCCCAAGGGCGGTCCCGACGGCGGTGACGGTGGCGACGGCGGTAGCATCATCATCATTGCCGAAGAAGGTGTGAACAGCTTGGTGCAACTCGCCCATCAACACCATTGGCGCGGCAAACGAGGTGGCCACGGCAGTGGCGCCAACCGAACCGGCCGAAAAGGCGAAGACATGGTCATCAAGGTTCCGCCTGGGACTGTGGTGATCGATGCGAAGGAAGACTTCGTTCTAAAAGATCTCGCCAAGGACGGAGATCAACTCGTCGCAGCGCGTGGTGGTAAAGGTGGCCGCGGTAACCTCAGCTTCAAATCAAGCACCAACCGGGCCCCGCGTGAATGCCAGCCCGGCGATCCCGGCGAGAAACGCCTGCTGACGCTCGAACTGAAGTCGATCGCAGACGTGGGCCTTATCGGAAAACCCAACGCCGGCAAGAGCACGCTTCTTTCACGGCTTTCCCGTGCCCGGCCCGAGATCGCCGACTACCCCTTCACCACCAAGTTCCCTAACCTTGGTCAGGTGCAGATCGACATGGACACCAGCTTCATCCTGGCAGACATTCCCGGGCTGATCGAGGGTGCCGCAGATGGCGTTGGCCTGGGACACGAGTTCCTTCGTCACGTCGAACGTGCCGGTCTGTTGGTTCATCTTGTCGAGCCGGCCCCCATCGACGGAACCGACCCGATGGAGAACTACCAATCCATTCGCAAGGAACTGGAAGCCTACAATCCCAAGCTTGCTGCCCGCCCAGAAGTAACCTGCGTAACCAAGGCCGAACTCCCAGGCGCGGAAGAGTTTCGCACGAAGCTACAGGAAGAGCTTGGCCGCGATGTCTTTCTGATTTCGGCTGTCACCGGACAAGGCCTCAACGAAATGATCCGCCAGGTCGCCCAGCAATTGGAGGCCGCCAAGAACGAAACGGAGGATGCCTAGTGCCGGTTGAGTCGCTCATCGCCGTCGACATTGGCAACACGCGGGTACACTTTGCTCGCTTCGAGAACTTCCGTGCGGACGAAGTGACGCCGCCGGTGTCGACCTTTTCGTATTCGACTTATTCGTCCGACATTCAAGGTCTGCGAAACTGGCTAACCGATGCTACCCTTCCCTGGTACACCGTAAGCGTGCATCGCTCGGCACTCGCTTCGCTGGAAGCGTTCTCGAAGATGGAACCGCGCGTCAGCTCGTTTGTCGCGTTCAATCATCAGAAGCTGCCGATTGAGATTGCGATTCCCTCCCCGGAGAAGATTGGCCTCGACCGACTGGCCGCAGCCGTTGCCGCAAACCATATGCGACAAAAAGATCGACCGGCGATCGTGGTCGATGCCGGGACCGCCATCACCATCGATGTGGTATCAGACGCAGGAGAGTTCGTCGGTGGTGCCATCCTGCCTGGCATGCAGACCAGTGCCAAGGCGCTTGCCGCTCGGACGGACGCACTACCGCAGATCACGATCAATCTGGAAAATAGGCCTGCGGCGATCGGTACCAACACAAGTGAGGCCATGCAAAGCGGCCTCTTCTGGGGCTCGGTCGGAGCCGTGCGAGAAACGATCCGCCGCGTTTCCGATCAACTCAATTCCGATAAGCGTCCGCAAATCTTCTTCAGCGGTGGCGATGTGAATTACCTGGCACCATGGATGGACCTCGACATCGAAACGGTCGATCACCTGGTGATGCGTGGTGTGGCCTTGGCAGCTCAGTCGCTTTAACGCCAGCTACTCAGTGGTGCCTTGGTAGACGTCTTCTAAAGTTTGCCGTAACGAGATTCGTTCGATCTCACCAATCGCTTGGTATAGCTTCGTAACATCGGCAATCGGCTGCTGCGAAGGGTCTGGCTTCTCGGCGGTGACTTCGACCTGCTCGCCGCGGATCTCGCATAGCGTGTTCCAGATGTCGGCCGTCGTGATTGCCTGACCGCTGCCGACGTTATAGGTTTCACCCAAGGCTCCCTTCTCAGCAAGAAGCCGGTAGATGCGAACCACGTCGCGAACATCGCTTAAGTCGAGGGACGTTGTCAACGATCGCACCACTTGTGGACCATCGGCCTCCTTCACCTTCTGGCACCACTCCGGCACCAGGTAGATTGGACTTTGACCCGGGCCAGTATGATTGAACGCCCGAGCGATGACGACCTTCAGCCCCTGCTCGATACGATCTCGCAGCATGTTTTCGGCTGCCCACTTGCTATGGGCATAGCCCCCTTTGGGCTGTAGCGGATCGTCTTCCCGGGCCCACGGCTGCTCGGCGGTGCGGGCGCCATACACCTTGCTGCTGCTGGTGAAGATAACCTTTGGTTCCGATGGTAGTGCCAACGCCAGGTCGGCTACGTGACGTGTTCCCAGGATATTGACTGCCTTGCAGGTTTCGGTGGGAAGGTCATCGCCACAGCTGCCAGGGTGACTGATCGCCGCGAGGTGGTAGATCACGTCGGGCGAAAAGTCTTTCAGCGTATCGATCAACGAAGGGGTGGCCGGCTGCGAGATCTCCCACTTCAGATCCGACTCGGACGAAGGCTGACTTCCGACATAGGTCCCGCGAACTTCGTCCCCGCGTGAACGCAAGTACGACGCGAGATGCTGACCGACGAATCCATTGATGCCGGTAATCAGAGACTTCACGCCTGCTCCTCAGCGAGTTTGATTTCCGCTTTGACGCGTTTCATGTCTTCGTCGACCATCATGTGCACCAACTGCTCGAACGAGACTTTCGGCTGCCAGCCCAACTCCTTGCGGGCCTTGCTCGAGTCGCCGCACAGCGTGTTGACGTCGGCCGGTCGATAGAAGCGCTCGTCAACGACGACGTACTTCTCCCAGTCGAGATTGACTCGCTCGAATGCCAACCGGCAGAACTCGCGGACGGTATGCTTCTGTCCAGTCGCCACGACATAATCATCGGGCGTATCGGCTTGCAGCATCAACCACATCGCTTCGACGTAGTCGCCAGCGAAACCCCAGTCGCGCTCGGCATCGAGGTTGCCCAAGCGGAGTTCGCTTTGCAGGCTATTTGCAATCTTCGCGACCGCGTAAGAGATCTTGCGGGTCACGAATTCCGTTCCGCGAAGGGGGGATTCGTGATTGAACAAGATCCCACTGGCGGCAAACAGGTTGTAGCTCTCGCGATAGTTGACCGTCATCCAGTGGCCGTACATCTTCGACACACCGTAAGGGCTACGCGGCCAGAACGGGGTCGTTTCCCGCTGCGGCTCTTCGTAGACCTTCCCGAACATCTCACTGCTCGAGGCCTGATAGAAACGGATGTTTGTGTCGACCGTACGAATCGCTTCCAAGATACGCGTGACGCCAAGCGCGGTGACCTCGCCTGTCAGGATTGGTTGGTCGAAGCTGGTCGGCACGAAACTTTGCGCGGCCAGGTTATAGACCTCCGACGGCTGAACTTTTTCGATCAGCCGATTGAGAGCCATCTGGTCGAGCAAATCCCCTTGATGCAGCGTGATCTTTTCGGTCAGATCCGCAATTCGCTCAAAAGGAAGTGTGCTGCCACGTCGCACCATCCCATGGACTTCGTAGCCCTTGGCCAGGAGAAACTTGGCCAGGTACGCGCCATCCTGCCCGGTGATCCCGGTGATCAGTGCCACTCGCATGGTGGATTACTCCTCGCCACTCGCTTCGGAATCAGAATCTTCGCTAGTCGAGTCTTCTGCAGTGGGTTGGTCGGTTGCTTCTGGTGCGGCCTCAGGGGCTGGCGATGCGGGTGCTTCGGTTGCATCCACTTCGTCGTCGGTGTCTTCCTTCGGAACACGAACAACGGCGGCCAGGCTGTCTCCTTCGTCCATCGACATGATGCGAACGCCCTGCGTATTGCGGCCGACCATACTGATCTCGGCGGCGGAAATACGCTGGATCTTACCGCGGGCAGTCATCATCAGGACTTCGTCGGAATCATCGACACGAGCGACGGCAACGACCTTGCCGTTACGTTCGGTCGTCTTGATGTCTCGCAGACCCTTACCACCACGCTTTTGCGTGCGGTACCGAGCGCTACCCGAAGTCGATTCTTCTTCCGATCCGCTGTCATTGGAATCGTTGTCATCCGAATCGTTGTCGCCGCCTTCGTCTTCGACCGTCAGGCCTGGGCCGAAGTTGGTCCGCTTGCCGTAGCCATTTTCGCACACGGTCAGCAGCTGAGCGTCTGGATCGGCCACAACCATTCCCACCAGGCTATCTCCCTTGGTGAGGTTGATCCCCTTCACACCGCTTGAGTTACGGCCCATGGCTCGGGCATCGCTCTCGCGGAAACGGATGGCCATCCCCTTTTCGGTTGAAAGGACCAGTTCGTCGCCTGGCTTGGTGATCGCGACGTCGATCAATTCGTCATCTTCTTTCAGCTTGATCGCGATAATACCGTTCTTCTTCGGACGGCTGTACGCTTCGAGCAAGGTCTTCTTCACCAGGCCCTTGCGGGTAGCCATCACCAGGCAGTGGTCAGGCATGTCGAAGTCACGCACAGCTCGGCAGTCGGCGATGTGCTCACCTTCTTCCAGCTGAAGCAGGTTGACCACGGCGCGGCCGCGGCTTTCGCGGCTGAGGTTCGGCAGGTCGTACACCTTTTGCCACAACACCTTACCCTTCGTCGTGAAGAAGAGGACGTAAGCGTGGGTCGAAGCGACGAACAGGTGGCGAATCGGATCTTCCTCTTCGCTCTTGGCACCCTTAATTCCCTTACCACCGCGGCGCTGGGCTTTATAGATGCTGGCCGGGGTTCGTTTGATGTAACCCTTGGTGCTGATCGAGACCACCATCGTTTCTTCTTCGATGAGGTCTTCCAGATCAATGTTGCCGATCTCTTCGTGCGAGATCTCGGTACGACGATCGTCACCAAAGCGGCGATCGATCTCTTCCATCTGCTCGCGGATGATGGCCAGGATATTGGCTTCGTCCGACAAGATACGCAGGTACTCGGTGATCTCTTCCAACAGCTTGGCGTGCTCGCCAGCCAGCTTTTCCTGTTCCAGGTTCACCAACTGACCGAGCGTCATTCGCAGGATCGCGTCGGTCTGAACCGAAGTCAGGAAGTAGACATCCGATTCGCCCCGTTCCATCTGGAACTGAGCAAACCCTTGCTCACCAAGAGCTCGGGCCATCATCGAGGCGGGACATTCGACCCCCATCAGGCGCTGCTTCGCTTCGGCCTGGGTGCTGGACGAACGAATGATGCGGATGATCTCGTCGATATCGGCCAGTGCCAACAGCAAACCTTCGATGGTGTGCTTGCGCTGACGTGCCTTGGCCAACAGGAACTGCGTGCGGCGGCGAATGACCGTCACGCGGTGGCGGATGAACTCCTCCAGCATTTCCTTGATCGACATCGTTCGCGGCTTGCCATCGACCAATGCCAACAGGATGATCGAGAACGAGTCCTGAATCGGTGAGAACTGGTACAGCTGGTTCAGAACGATATCGGGGTCGGCGTCTCGCTTCAGCTCGATGACGATCCGCACCGGCTCTTGCAGGTCGGAAAGGTTGCTGACCGAGCGAATCCCCTGGATGCGACCTTCGTTGACCAGCGAGGCGATCTTCTCTTCGACGCGGTCGCGAGTCTGCTGGTAAGGGATGTCGTGAATGATGATCTTCGCGCCGCTCTTGGCATGTTCGATCGTCGTGTGCGAACGAACAACGATCGTGCTACGGCCGGTCTTGTAACCTTGGCGAATCGCTGCCCGACCACAGATGATACCGCCGGTCGGGAAGTCAGGCCCCTGGACGATATTGAGGATCTCGTCCAACGAAGTCCCCGGATCGTCGATCAGTTGAATGACGGCCTGGCAAATCTCGCGGAGGTTATTGGGCGGAATGGAAGTCGCCATACCGACCGCGATACCATTGGCCCCGTTGACCAGCAGGTTCGGGAACTTGCTCGGAAGGACGGTTGGTTCGGTACGGGCTTCGTCGTAGGTCGGCACATAGTCGACCGTGTCGAGCTTCAGGTCTTCCAGCAGAAGCTGGGCAAAGCCGGACATGCGAGCTTCGGTATATCGCATGGCCGCCGGAGGCAAACCGGCGATCGAACCGAAGTTACCTTGCTTGTCGACCAGCACGTAACGCATGTTCCAGTCTTGGGCCATACGGACGAGAGTCGGGTAGATGACCGATTCACCGTGCGGGTGGTAGTTACCAGAGGTATCACCACTGATCTTGGCGCATTTGACCCGCTGTGCCCCCGGAGTGAGGTTCAGGTCGTTCATCGCCACCAGAATGCGCCGCTGCGAAGGCTTCAGCCCGTCGCGAACATCGGGCAAGGCGCGGCTGACGATCACGCTCATCGCGTAGGTGAGGTAGCTCTCCTTGAGCTCGTCCTCGATCGACATTGTGAACAGTTTTGTTGGGTCTTCCGGCGACCCGCCATCACTACCATTACCGTTGGGGTTGTTACCGTCCGTTGCCAAGTGAGCGTCCTTTCGGAGGTTATCCTGCGCGGCGGGAAAAAGGACCCGGCGCGACCGTCAATCTGCGAGGTTGCAAGCGTGCTGAAAAGGGGCAAAAACACCGAGAAAAACCACGTTTCCCCAGCCGAGAAGAGCCTTCCAAAATGCACACCGTAATGTACCAAATATGAGGGCGCGGAACTACTAGGGGAGCCCTATTTAGCAGAAGCGGTAAGTGGTTGTGGGATAGGGGCTTACGGAGCGACTATTTTGGGCCGATTTGGCATCGCACGGACGGGCAGGAAAGCGACGCGAAATGACCTCTCGAAAAGGATCAATTCGTCAGCGACAAGCCTATCGTTCGCCTTCTTCGATATATGATTCGACCGTACGGGCTGGCAGAGGAGTGGAACCAGCAGGCGGCTTATCCTTCAGGTAGCGCATAACACCAGCATAGCGACGCTTTAGCTCGTCATCCGACGCTTGCTCCAGTGCCCCTTCGTAGGCCTGTAGAACTTCCTCGTCTGTGAAGCTGTGCTGCAGATTGACCAGCGTTGTTCTCCAGTCGTCTTCACTTTGTTCTACATACCGGATCAAGACTGGCACATAGTCGCACTGAGGGTCCATCGCTCGTGCGTCTTCGATCGACGAGGAAACATTGATCCAACGCCGGGCGTCACTCGTTTCTAAAACCTTGGGCGCTGCCGCCGCTGCTTGGCCCCGGTATTGATTGAGCACAGACATGGCCCAGAAGCGGAGTCGCTTATCTTCCAACGTCGGGATCACTGCTGGAACGATCATGGGAGCGAAGATGTCTCGATTGTTGCTATCGGGTACCGCTACCGCCAGTCCGGCAAGTCCGTTCAACCGAACATAGAAACGATCGTCCTGGAGTTGTCGTATGTGGGAACCGACGATGGGGCCCTTGAGATCGTCGTGGATATTCAGCTGACGATTATCTGCCCCGGATACTAACGGCAATCCCGAGTCGAGCTTGGCAACAATCTTGTTCGCCTCGGCGTCGAGAGTCGTCTTCAAAGCATCGAATTGAATTTCAAGATGCTGATTCTGCATCATCAGCTCGTGATTTTGCTGAGCGATGAAACGGACCTGCCCAAACAGGACGCCTGCCATCGCCACGATGATGACGATCGAAATACCGCCCAACCACAAGTTGACTTTGCTGGAAGAAGAATCACTCATGACGTCTCCTTCGGTTCAGCAGAGGAAACGTTGCGAGGGAATACCTCGCGAAGTCGTGTCGCTTGTTCGATCAGACGCGGATGCCCGTCAGGCGGTACCAGATCCGCGATTTGATGTGCATCCCCTGCCAACGCCGCGGCATGAGCTGGAGCAAACTCCGGAATGCTGACAACCAGGTCCAACATCGTAAATTGATCTTGGACTTCACAGTCTGGGAACTCTTCCTTCATCAGCTTCAGCAGGCGATGTAATTCCTGCTCATCGGCTTGCACGAAGAAACAACGCAACTCATGCCACACCGAGATGGCCTGGAATCCGGAACGCCCATCCCTTTGATGATAACCCTTGAGGTAGTCGACCACCGCGTCGGCCGTCTTCCAGCGGTCGGCTCGCTCTTGGATTTGATGATCGACGTACTGAACCAACGCGATCTCCGATTCCAGCGTGACCATCCTTTCATGCAAAACTTCCTGATGGGCGATCAGATCAGAACGCATCTGGGATTGCCGGTGCCAATTGGTGTAGATGGCAAGCCCCAGGCCGGCAATCGTGGGAATGACGAACAGCAGAAACCAAAGCGGGAACTGGGCTCGTTTCGGGGGCTGTTGTGCTATGTCCTGGTCGGTCTCGCTCATTCGAATTTCATTGCGGGAGGAAACCGCCGTAATAAGCAATGTTCCTGGGAAGAGATGAGGATGAGTTCGTACTAGTTTTAATGGTCCGCAGAACTTCTTTCCAGAATTTTCGCTGATTCGAAGCAACCTGAGCCCGGATACCCAGATAACCTTTTTGGCTCGACGGGGGAAACGGGTCACTTACTCGCGGCCGCGAGACGATTCAACGAGGGGAGGATCGGTCGGTACGATCAAGCGTAGTTTCCGATCGATCGCGAATTTGCCTGTGTCATGGGGGAGATACACAGGCAGATGGAAGGCATCGACCGTGGCCACATCGAATCATCGGGGGTTGATTCTATGGTGGCTGCGGTCGAGTTATTTCTTGGGCCCTCGGCCGCGGTTAACGACCTAAGTGATGAATCGCTTTGATAACCTCATTGCGTTCCGCTTCCGTTTGGCGACTGGCATAGAAATGCTTCAAGATGTCGCGAACCTCATCTTCGGTACGAAATTCCAACAAGCTGTTGGCGGCTCTTTCCCAGGCCGGGTTATTTGCTTCGATCAGCTCGACCAGCCGGGGAGAAACGTCGCTTTGCAGTATCTTTCCCATGGCCATCGTCGCCGAAACGGCTTGCAGATGCTGATCGTCTTCCATGATCTTCCTTAGCTCGGCGTGCGCCGGGGAGGCCGAGGGACCAATGACCGTCAACAGATCGATCGCCAGGCGTGCGTCTTCACCACCTGAATCTTCCCGATGGAGCAACGTCCGAAGTTGGCCAACAATTTGGTCATTGTGCTTCTCCATGCGGTCATCGCTCCCTTTTCCGTATTGCTCGCGTAGCACCAGGCAGGCATTCCGCCGGACGATTTCGTTGGGATCTGCCAAGAGCTGACAGGTCATCGGAACTATGACATCAAAGTCCTCTTCCGCCCAACGCAGCGAATCTCCCCAGTACGACGCATTGATCGTCGAACGATGGTTGCGTGTTTGCTCGATGAAATGCTCCGGAGATTCGGCCGCATAGTAGTGAGGGCCTCGCGTGGGCACATACCTAGACGTTTTCCGCGGTTTGGTCAGCGCAAGCAGCTTCTCTTGAATCTCGCGATCGACTTCCGAATCGGTCAACTGTTGAGTAAGTCTCGCATGATCCGACCACCAACCTAGCCCCATCCCCACCAGTAGCAACAAGAAGAGCATGCTACTGATCTTCAGCTGAAAGAACGATCGGCGCGGTGGGCTGCTTTCGATGTCGTGCATGGAATTCCCCTACCGGGAGGTTATACCCCGATAGTCACCACGCCGTCACGAAATTTAACGGCAGCGCACTAAGAAAACGCGACCAGCACGTCGTACATGGCGTGCGAACCGGCCGCGATGCCAAATCCACGCAGGGCAAAGATCGATGCGAAAATCAGCCCAGCCGACAGGCGAAACAGAAATGTATAGCCATCGATCGGATCGCCGCCAGTTACGAAGAAGTTGTAATGGGCCGCGGCAAACACCAAGCTGCTAATCAGCATCGCCGCAAACGTGGCAACCAGTTTCGGAAATGCAAAGCCCTGGATGAACACGATCAGCACCGGGATCAGCATCAGGCGAAACAAGAGTTCTTCGTAGATACCTGCTCCGAAATAGGCGACGACCTGCTTGGTGGTCGTATCGACTTCCGGGCCGGCATTGGCCGCGACGACGTGCATCTGCATGACCGACGCTTGAAAATGAGCCAGGCACAGAAGCATCAACCCCAGCACCATCGATTCCGCAGCCATCAGCGGCAGGTTGGTCGGACGAAACTGCCAAGGGTACGACTTCAAATGATGCCAGGAAAGAAGAATGGCAATCGTCAGCACCGGCAGAAGAAAGTACTGCCCGAGTCCCATCAGCCCCAGGAACTGTCGGAGCCAGACATCGACGCCGTTGCGAATGGCATCGGGACCAAGCATCAGCACGCCGGCCTCATAGACGGCCAGCATCGGCAGCACGAAGATCAAACTCGTTAGCGGGCGTGCAGTGGCCTGCCAATAGTTAATCTCTTGGGTTTCAAGTTCCACTTCCGGAGCGGACATGCACTCGTTCTTTGCTGGCTGATCGTTGGTGAAGCGAGGTTTCCACATACTTTCCCGTCGGAACTTATGCCAGCAGCACTTGATTCCTCTTCGCCTGACTGGAACAACTGTTACGACCGGACATCGCCTCACTCTCTGCCCCAGCCTGCGTGGAATCTCCGTTGAGCGACTCAAACGTTTCCTTAAATACTGTCTTTGAAAAGCTTTTAGAGCACTATGGCCCACAAGACTGGTGGCCTGGGGACTCGCCGCTGGAGATCATGATCGGCGCCGTTCTGACGCAAAACACGTCGTGGAAGAACGTTGAGAAGGCGATCGCCAATCTGAAAGATGCCGATCTTCTGCACCTGGGCCGGTTGCATGCGACTCGGCAGGAAGAATTGGCCGAAATCATTCGCCCGTCGGGATACTATCGCTTGAAAGCCAAGCGGCTGGCTAATCTGATCGATCACGTCGTCACTCGTTACGACGGAGACCTGGAGTGGATGTTTTCGCACGATGTGACCACGCTTCGCGAAGAACTGCTAAGCATTAACGGAATCGGCCCAGAAACGGCAGATTCGATCCTGCTTTATGCCGGTAACCTGAAGACATTTGTCGTCGATGCCTACACGGCCCGTATTTTGAAGCGGCATGGCTGGATCGAGTGGGAAGCCGATTATCACCAGATCCAAGACCATTTCGTCGGTCAAGTTCCCGCCGAGGTCGAACATTACAACGAATTTCACGCGCTGATTGTCCGCGCCGGCAACGAGTTCTGTCGCAAAACTCCCAAATGTGAAGGCTGCCCGCTGGCCTGTTATCTGCCCGAATCTGGCATCCAAGAGCCCGAATAAAGACTTGTGCCTGGCAGGATTTTTTACCAATCCCCCACAAACCGCACTTACCCACCCCTTAGCGGGACCCGAGCTTCCATTCTCTGAATGGTCACTTCTTGAAACGCATCCATCGGCGTGTCAGAATCATTCCTTACATCTTTTGCGACTTTGCGTGCCCCTTTTTGTTTTGAGCCGGAGTTGAAGCAAGTATGAAAGTTGTTCCCCTGGGAGCTAATGTGGTCGTGCGGCGGATGGAATCGGAAGAAACCACGGCCGGCGGCATCGTCTTGCCAGGCAGTGCTCAAGAAAAGCCAAAGCAGGGTCGTGTCCTGAGCGTCGGTGACGGTCATGTCCTGAAGGACGGCACCAAGACACCGCTGAGCGTCAAAGAAGGCGATCAAGTGATCTTCAGCGCCTGGGCTGGTACCGAAATCAAAGTGGAAGGGGAAGAACTCCTCATCATGGCCGAAAGTGACATCCTGGCCGTACGCGGCTAGTCCTTTCGCGACCGCTCCACAATCTGGACCTGGCTTACCATATCGCTAAACCCTTGCCTCAAAAGGGCTTAGCTGCGATACATGCCAAGCCCACCGATCATGCCTGTTTCGGTGGTGCGGGGGCAATATCTCTCCGATGAGTGGTTAATTCTCGTTTCTCGGTCTACAATTGCGTGTTCCATGCTTGGTTTCATGGCGAACTTCGTGGTTCGTCCTGGGCTTCGCAACGGTGCCAATTTGGGGTCGATGCTCTGTCAATCGGATCCCCCGCGCGGTCTGCCATCGCTTCGGGCAGCAACGAGCACCTAGCAACCCGCCCGATGACGCCTTGCTTCGTCATCCGCGTCGACTTGTTTTCCTTAGAGATTGAGGTCTCCTACATGTCTCAGTTGCTCGTAAGTCCCTTCCGTTTTTGCTTGGCGATGCTGCTTTTGGCTTCGCTCTTGATTTCGCCGGCCGTTGTTCGTGCCGCCGAAAATGCTGCCTATGAAAAGGCCGTCCAGAATGCCGTGAACTATTTGACCAATCAAGGTCAGGCCGCTGACGGCACGTTCAGCAGCAACACAGGTATCGGTGTTACGGCCATTTGTACGCTCGGTCTTTTGGAACACGGACGTACCCCGCTCGACCCAGCCGTCAAAAAGGGTCTGGCCGCTCTCGAAAAGCACGTGAAAGAAGATGGTGGTATCTACCTCGAAGGCACCCGTCACCGCAATTATGAAACTTGCCTGTGCCTGCTGACGTTTGTTGCTGCCAACAACGATGGCCAGTACGACAAGCTGATCGCCAACGCCAACAAGTTCCTCAAAGGTCTGCAGTGGGACGACAGCGAAGGCAAAAGCGAAGACGACGCCTTTTACGGTGGCGCTGGCTACGGTGGTCACTCGCGCCCTGATATGTCGAACACGACCTTCTTGATGGAAGCCCTGCGAGAGAGTGGTACCAGTGCCGATGATCCGGCGATGCAAAAGGCCCTGCTCTTTGTCAGCCGCTGCCAGAACCTGGAATCGCCACACAACCAATTCGAGTTCGCTCCGAAGAACCCAGATGGCGGCTTCTACTACACCGTTGCAGCCGGCGGTACAAGTCAAGCAGGTCAGACGGAGAATGGTGGTCTGCGTAGCTACGGTTCGATGACCTATGCCGGCCTGAAGAGCATGATCTATGCTGGTGTCGACAAGGACGATCAGCGTGTGAAAGCAGCGGTTGCCTGGCTGGGTAAGAACTACGACACCGAGCAAAACCCAGGCATGGGTGATACTGGTTTGTATTACTACTACCACACGGTCGCTAAAGCTCTGGAAGCTTACGGCGAAGACGAATTCGTCACCGCCGACGGCAAAAAGCACGACTGGCGGAAAGAGTTCACCGATGAGCTGATCAGCCGCCAACAAGAGAACGGCAGCTGGGTCAACGAAAAAGCCGAACGCTGGATGGAAGGTGATCCGAACCTGGTGACCGGATACTGCCTGCTGGCACTGGCTCACCTGCAGAAAGATGCCGACTAGTCTTGGCGATTACTAACCTATGAGAAAGGTCCGGCGAGATGACTCGTCGGACCTTTTTTTGCACAATGCCTGGTCATTGCCTGACGCTTACGTTTACTTCTTTCGCATCACGAAGACCGCGTCGCTGATTTCGTCGTCAAACGGCATTGGGTCGTCGATGTCGTAATTGAAGTCGTACACTTCGCAGATTTCAAACTCTGGCACCTTCGCCAAGAGACTACGAAACTGCGTTGGGTTGTAGATACGATAGGGATACTCGGCCTTCAGGCGAAGTTGCTTTTCGCCGTCACGGACTTGCAGATGAAACAGCAACGTTTCGAGACGTTCTTCGCGACACGATTCCACGACTTCTAACGTGGTGGTCACTTCGACTTCCCCGTCGCGATTGGTCCAGTGCTCCTCGCACTCCGGATCATCATAGTCCTGCAGGATATGAAAGCCCAAGATATACATTCCGCCGGTCTTGAGAGAACTTGCCACACAGTGCAGGTGGCTTTCCGCTTCCTCTTCGGTGAGCAAATGGCGAAACGTATTGAACGTGCAAAGCGCCGCGTCGAGTGGCTCCTCGATCTGGAAGCTCGCCATATCGGCCGACAAAGTCTCAGCGTTCAGCTCTTTCTCGTAGAGTTGCCGGGCAAGGTACGCCAGGGATGCCTCGTTATTGTCTAAACCAAGCATCTTGAAGCCACGCGTGGCCATTTCGACTACGTTCCGGCCTCCTCCGCATCCGATATCCAAAACGCGATGGACCTCGTCCTGGCCGAATCGCTTAAAGACGTCTTCAAAGAAGTCGCACTCCAACTCCGTTTCGTCCTGAAAAGATAGGTCCCAGTATTTGGGATAGTCGTAGCAATCGACTGTTTCAAATGGTGTCAAGAGATTGTTCTCGTAGAAGAAGTACGGAGCCCTGAGGGCAATCTTGCCATTGTGCCCTGATTCCGCATCTGCCGATAGGAGCAAAGTGACCAATCGGCCGAAAGCTACGAAAGTAATTGCCCGCAGGTGCCAGCAGTGCTATTTGCCCCGCATTCTCACGTTGCTGGAACACCCAGTGTTTCCGCGGCTTCTACCACGGTTTTCTTGTCGATGTCGACCATTCCATTCGCTTTGCGCATTTGTTGAGTCGAGATCGTGTTCACCATCTTTCGTAGGCGTTCGGTAGCGGCTCGATCTTTGGCCAGGCGGGGCGAAACCAGAAGTACCGCGTCATAGGGCGGCAACACGAACCGTGGGTCGGCCAGCTCGACGATCTCATTCGTGGCCAGGCGACCATCGGTACGGTACCCCACAATCACATCCGCGTCCCCACGAAGTAGCGCTCCGTACATCAGCGTGGCATCCATCGACTTTGTTTCACCGAACTGCAAACCATACGCAGTCTGCACGTTCTGCCATTCGGGACGCGACCAGAATTCAATCTCACAGGCCGCCGTCAAATCACCGGCGTGGGTGGCTAAATCTTCCAGCGACTTGATCCCCAATTCGTCAGCTTTCTCTTTTCGCATGGCAAAGACATAGTCATTACTGAAACCAAGCGGCCCCAACGTCAGCACACCGCTGCTCTCTTTCAAATCGGTGGCAATGTCGATCATCATTTCCGCGGAAGACACGTTGTCGCTACGTTTCATCTCGTTCGCCCACAGCGTCCCGGAGTAATCAACGTAGCAGTCGATCTCGCCACGTTGCAGTGACTGCAGAACGACCGTCGATCCCAGCCCCGCTTTGACGTCCGTCTGGCGGTTCGCATCCTTTAACGTGTCCTGCAGATGTTCGATCAGAATGTACTGCTCGGTGAATGGCTTGCCGCCAATCACATACGGCTTCTCCTGAATGAACTCGCTCGTCTCGGCCAGACGATCGGTTGGTGTGATGGTTGGCTGCGGCTGTACCGCTTTCAGCAAGAGCGGACTCAGCGCGACGGCAATCATTCCGCCGATCGAACCCAACGCCCAGGCCTTGCTACGCCGCTGCGATGCGCGTTCAAGTCCACCCAGGAGCATATCCAATAACAGTGCTAAGCCGGCGGAAAACACACAGCCAACAAACAGTGCCACCGGATTGGTCGTTTGCAAACCGGCGAAGATGTAATCCCCCAGGCTCGTCGCCCCAACCGGGTAAGCGAGCGTCGCCGCACCCACCACCCAAGCCGAAGCTGTACGAATCCCTGCGATGATCGTTGGCGATGCCAAAGGCAGTTCGACGATCCGCAGCCGTTGCCACTTGTTCAGCCCAATTCCATCGGCTGCTTCGATGCAGCCTGGGTCAACCGTTTTCATTCCGGCGATCGTGTTTCGTAGGATCGGCAGAATGCTGTAAAGCACCAACGCGATCCAGGCGGGCATGATGCCGGTGCGATCCAAGGCAAACACCATGATCGCCAGCAAGGCCATGCCAGGAATCGTTTGAATGATATTGGCGATCGTGACCGCTACCTTCTCCCACTGCGGCCTGCGCGAACAAAAGATCCCCAGCGGAATACTGATCAGCACGCCAGCCAGGATCGAGGTGAAGGCCAGAAAGACGTGCCCTCCCAGTCGGTCTGGTAGAAAGCTTAGCTGGTACGGCACTCGTGCCCAGAAGTCAGCATCGAACATGGTTCTATTCTTATCCCCCTCGTCCCAATCGGAAGAGAGTTAGCGTGAAGGGTTTTGCATTCCGGCAGCGTTAGGCACTTAGCTCTCGAACGAGTTCGCCATGGCGGCGTGGCGTTTCCAGCAGCTTGGCAACGTAATCGTCGCCTGGATCTTGCAGAAGTTCTTTCGGGGTACCGATACGCAAGATTTCGCCAACGTTCATGACGGCAATGATGTCTGCCAGGAGTAACGCTTCGGCCATATCATGGGTGACGATCACGGCGGTCAAACCGAGCGAACGCTGGATTCGGCTGAATTCGATTTGCAGCGTATCGCGGGTCACCGGGTCGAGTGCCCCGAAGGGTTCGTCCAACAGCATCACTTTCGGCTCGGCAGCCAACGCCCTGGCAAAGCCGACCCGTTGACGCTGCCCGCCAGAGAGTTCACTCGGCAGACGTTTGGCGAAAGTCTCGTGGGGCAGATCAACCATGTCCAACAGTTGATTCGCCTTGGTCGTTCGCTCTTTCGCAGGTACGCCTTGCAGTTTTAGAAGGAGTGTCACGTTGTCGGCGACATTCATATGCGGCAAGAGGCCAATGCTTTGGAAGACATAGCCGATCCGGCGACGAAGCTGAACGGGATCTTGGTGGGTAATATCTTCACCACCGACCAGAATGGTACCGGAAGTGGGTTCGATCAAGCGATTGATCATCTTCACGGTCGTGCTTTTGCCGCTGCCACTCCCACCCAGAAGCGCCAGGACTTTCCCCTCCGGCACTTCCAACGAGACATTCTTCACCGCGAAGGTCTTACCTCCGTCCCACGATTTGCAGAGATCTTTGAGTTGAATCATCAGCTTTTCTCGCTTCTTACGAGCTCAGCGGGATAGGGTACGAATGCATCACGTCACTCGCTTACCAATTAATAGCGAAAAAGGGGAATCGTTAGGACAGAAACTTTTTCGCGGCTTCCCCACAGGTGTGCAGCCTAACCGATCACTTCGCCACTGGCCTCCCCTTCTTCGTCGGATTCATCATCGACGGGATTTTGATCTGACGGGGGAGCTTCCTCCTTCTTCTCCAGTAGCGGCTCTAACTTTTTGTTCAGCCGCTCGTATTGCTCCTGAATAATCTTCAGGTCTGCCGGGTGATGCGGCTGCTCAAGGGCCCCTTCCATGGTAAGCCGTGCTTGATGCAGCACATCTTCCGCATGGGTTTCATGCGTAACGGCATCTGCGATTCGCTGATATCCTTCCATCAACCGCTGCGACACGGCCGCGCTGCTAATGGCGTAGCTTCGCATCTGATCAAAGGCCGCATGCATTACACTGGAAAACGTTTGCCGGTCGACGATCAAACGAAGATGCCCATCGTGATCGAAGCGATTCGCCGCAGGCATTTGCCGCTGAGCCAACTGTGCCAAGGCCGACGACAATCGATCGATACAATTGACGGCCGTGTAGGGATCGTTGATGCCAGGACTCAAAGCACGAACACCCATTTGCGAAAGCTCGTGCACCGAACAGTTCACATCTTGCCACGGCGTGCGATTATTCCCAATGAAGAAGGTTTCGTTGATCGCGCGGGCTACTTCGTTCTCATCAATCTGGTCCAACGCGGCGACTCGAGCCAGCGTTTCGCCACGGGAAAGAAAATCGCCTGGACGCTTGGGGAGTTCAATGATCAAGTTCAGCTGAGTTGCCAAGGCAATCAGGTCGTCCCCTTCAATTCCCTGAATGTAACCTTCGCGAGTCGACTGAACGGTCACCCCTTCCTTCAAGGCGTTCCACTCCTCTTCGGTGACCTCACGCTCGTGAGAGTTTTCTTTGGGTGGGGGATCACCGATCTTGTCAGGAAAGATCCGCTCCATCGAATGTCGCAGGTCCGTAGCGAGACTCGCGACAATCTCCGGCGCTTGGGCAATCATCGCGACATGGTGGATGAAATAGAGCAAGATCATCAGGCTGCCCAAGGCAAATAAAATTGCTGCCATTACGGACAGATGGGGAATGAAGAAGTTATCTTCGCCGAGCTTACGCACCATCTTCAGCACCACCAGGCTATAGACGGCCGTGCCCATGAACGCCCCGATCGTCCACTGGGTGGTCCGATCACCCAACCGGCTACGCAGCACGCGCGAGCCAAATTGAGAAGAAGTGATCGAAAGCGTGACCATTTCCATTGAAAGAACCACACCGGCCACGGTGATCATTCCGCCGGCGATTGTGGACAGAACTGTCTGAGCTCCGTTGGTCGTCGTCTCTAGCCAGAAAAAATCTTCCCAAGATCTTTTTAAAGAATGGTCAATCCACAGCATCAGTACCGCACCAACAACCCCTCCTAACGTGCAAAGAACGGGCACAAACCAGAGGCTGTGTTGCAAGCGATTCCAATAATTAATCAACTTTTTTAGAGATAACATTTAGGCATTATTGCTTGAGGAAAGATCTACGTCCCAGTTAAGCCGGACGGGAGTTATTCTCGATCATAGACAGCCGCAGGCAACAAGACGAACACGAAATGAAATGGAATGAATTGCCTTTCAGTTGCCCGTGAATACGATTTGCATCGACGCCCAACGATCGCCTAGCGGAACAAAGCGATTGCCCCTACAATCCCAGCACCCCTACCAATGGTCACCCGCTAACCACGATTATCTTCGACATCCTGGATCATTCGAGAGTCCATGAAAAAGAAACGTGAATACGAACTCTGTGCTGGTAGGTTAAAGGCTCTTGCCGATCCCGATCGCTTGCGGATTGTCGAGCAGCTATTCTCAGGCCCGATGAATGTCAGCGACTTATCGAAAGCGCTCGACGAAGAGATCGTGAAGGTCTCGCACCATCTGGGTGTCTTGCGGCACGCGGATCTTGTGCAAACCGAGAAACAGGGGCGTTTCGTTATTTACTCGCTGGCCCCGGATGTTGCCGCCGAGAGTAAGAGCGAGTCGATGACCCAGGCTCGCCGAATCGACTTCGGCTGCTGCTCGGTTAATCTCGAATTGAAGTAGCTTCTTTCCGCGCGAAAACCTTTGACGCAGCTAGCGGGGAATTCCATAATCGGAGCTTCCCTGAGCCCCCCGGACCCTTCGTGCGAATCAACGACGGTCCCCGGGCTTCCCTGTCAGCTGTGAGGAATCAACGATGCCGCGCTTCCATGTTGAAAAGTCGATCGAGATCGCTGCGCCTCCGCAAACGGTCTACGAGAAAGTCGTCGACTTCAAGACATGGCCAACCTGGTCACCTTGGCTATGTGCGGAACCCGATGCCCAGGTAACTATCAGCGAGAACTCGAACTCGCAGGGCTCTCTCTATAAATGGTCCGGCGAGGTAGTTGGTGCCGGCGAGATCGAGCATATCAAGCTCGATCCCCATCGACGAATCGACGAGGAGATTCGCTTCCTGAAACCCTTCGCTTCGACTTCAAGCGTAGCATTCGATGTCGAGCCCTCCGGACTGGGCACGAAGCTGACTTGGCACATGGATGGCTCTCTGCCCTGGTTCATGTTCTGGATGACCGGCATGATGAAGGGCTTCATCGGAATGGACTACGAGCGCGGTCTGAAGATGCTCAAAGAATGGATCGAGACTGGTACGATCCACAGCAAGACGAATATCCTGGGCATTGAAGAGATCGGCCCCATTCACATGGCCGGCCTGCGACGCAGCTGCTCGCTGAAAGACATTGGCGGAACCATGCAGGGTGCCCTGGGCCAGATGATGGATCTATACGCCAAACATGGGCTGCCCAGCGAGGGGAAATTGATGGCGGCTTACCACAAGTTCCATATCGGAAAGCAAACGTGCGAATTCACCGTCGGCACGATCTTGCCCTCAGGCGATATCGACGTTCCGGCACCGCTCGAGAAATGGTCGTGCCCCCAAACCAAGGCCTTCTGCGTCGAGCACCTGGGCGATTACAATCATCTGGGTAACGGCTGGAGTGCCGCCAATCAACATGTGCGGTACAAGAAGCTGAAGCAACGCAACTGCAGTGCGTTTGAAATCTACGAGAACAACCCCGACAAGACCCCGATTGATCAACTGCAGACAAAGATCTACCTTCCACTTAAGTAACTTCCCACCTTCCCCCTCACCGGCGTGCCGCGGTACGCCTTTAGGAGCCGTGCATGAGTCAGGATGTCGATCAGAATCATCAGGAAGATGAAGGCGGACCCGATTGGATTGCGATTGGCGTTACCATCGCCTCGCTCGTCCTGCTGGTCGTCCTTTCTCCTTGGATGCTCAACGTTCAACTCGGATTTCTGATCATTCAGGTCGTGTTGATCTCGATCGTCATTTGGCAAGCATGCGATCCCTTCGCCGATGCCGCCCAGTGGGTAGGCGAGAAGCTCCGATTGCCGGGCTCGGTGCGCGGTGCCACGCTCGACGCGGTGGCCAGCAGTATGCCAGAACTGTTTAGCGGCATCTTCTTTGTCGTCGTCGCGGTGATGAGCGTTCAAAGTGATTCCGTCGCGGACATGGCCCAGACCGGTGCCGAAGGATACGGCAGCACCCTGGCTACCTGTGCTGGCAGCGCCGTTTACAACATGATCTTGATTCCGGCGTTTTGCGGGATCGTCATTTCGCTCTATCGCAAGTCGCAACCGACGGTCGATGTCGAACCGGAAGTCATCTCCCGGGATGGCATGTGGTTCATTGCTTGCGAACTGGTGTTGATCGCTTTCCTGTTCAATGATCGCATGTATTGGTGGATGGGCCTGGTGTTCATCGGAATGTACATCGCCTACATCTTTCACTTGTTCGTTGATGCCAAACGCTATCAGCGGGCAATGGACGCGATTCATGCTCATCTTGGAGAAGTCGGTCACGACACACCCACCGAGCAAATCGTGGAGACACTGCAAGAAGAGAACATCAAAGCCACGCACATGTTGGTCGAGAAGATTAAGAGCTCGGCTGATGAAGACGAGGATGAAGAGACCGACTCGGCCGGTGCTTTTTACGGAATGTTTGACATCCCGCTCAACGGCCTGACTGCAACCTTGGTCCTTCTGGTCTGCACAGGCATCGCGGCTATTTCATGTTACTGGCTGGTTGAAGTTACCAACGAAACAGCGCACGTCTTGAACGTACCAGTCTTCTTTGTCGCGGTCATACTCGCCGCCGCAGCTTCGAGCGTGCCGGACACGTTTCTCTCGATTGGTGCCGCCATGCGAGGTGATGACTCGGGTGCGGTATCGAATGTGTTCGGCTCGAACATCTTCGATATTTGTATCTGCCTGTCGATTCCACTGTTGGTCAATTCCTACCTGATTGGTTGGCAGCCGGTACTCTTGGTGCAAGATGGCAAACCGATCGAAGGTCTGGTTGACCTGCGTTTGCTACTGGTGACGCTTTCTGCGATTACCCTGTTGGTACTTTGGCACCGCCGCCAGCTAACGCGAGCCAAGTCTTATTTCCTGGTCTTCCTGTATACCTTGTTCATTGCCTACGCCATCGCGGGTTCCTTCGGATTCAGCATCGTGGGCATGTTGGGGCTGTAACTTTTGAGAGCGTGGTCTCGAAATGAATTCGAGGCCACGTCCATGTGTCAGCAAGATTGCCTGAATTTGCCCCCTTATTTTCCCCCGGAATTTTGAGGCAACACGGTAATTTCTTTTGTACGATAACGTGCCGGTGCGTAATGCGCACCACCTCACTTCAAATCCTTTCTTATCTAAAGACCTATCTCCTACAACAATTGTCGATTAAGGGAATCCAGACGATGGGATTACTTGACTCGTTATTCGGAGGAATGGAAGGTTCCTCGAAGTTGACCCCTCAAGAGTCGTTTGCCGGGATCCTCATGGGTGCCAGCGGATGTGACGGACACATCGCCGAAGAAGAAGTAGACGGCCTAATTACTTGCCTGGTACGTATGAAACTGTTCCAGCGATATGACGGCCGACAATACGGCAAGACCTTGAACAAGCTGCACGGCTTCATGAAGAAGAAGGGGGTCGATGCCTTGATCGATTCCTGTACCGAAACGCTACCCAAGGAACTCGCCAAGGCAGCCTTCTGCAATGCATGTGATATCGTGCTGGCCGATGGCATTGTTGAACCAGACGAAAAGGCCTTTATCGATCGGCTGCGAGAGAAACTGCAGATCGATGGCAAAACGGCCAAGACGATCGCCGAAGTGATGGTCATCAAGAATAAAGGTTAGCGATCTGGCATCGCTCAAGCGAACTACCAACCTTCCGCCGATTGGGATTATTTCATGTCACTATTTGATGATGTATTAGACGATTCGTCCTTCGCCCCGGAACAGTTTGGACCGCAAGAAGGATTCGCGGGAACACTTCTCGCTGCATCGGCCTGCGATGGGCACATTGCCGATGAAGAAGTGGGCTCGCTGATCACCACGCTGACCCGCATGAAGATGTATCAGCATGTGCCGCCGCACAAATTCAACTCGATGATGGATCGCCTGATGGGCGTCCTCAAGCGAGGCGGTCCTGAAAAGCTGATTGCCGCCGCCATTCCAGCGATTCCTCCGGAACTTCGCGAGACGGCCTTCGCCAATGCATGTGATATCGTGCTGGCTGACGGGATCGTCGAGCCCGATGAAAAGGAATTCATCGACGACCTGATGATCAAGCTCGAGATGGACAAGAATCGAGCCAAGACCATCGTCCAGGTCATGGTCTTCAAGAACCAAGGCTAACGAGCGTTGTAATCCAAATTGCCATGCCCACGTTCTCTGCGTGGGCATGGTCGTTTATGGCCAGTTGTGTCACGCAACCGGAATGCCTTCTAAAGGAAACAGCGGACGGATCTCGACCGTTCCTCGTTTGGCCGCCGGAAATCTTTCGGCAATGGCGATCGCCTCGTCCAAGTTCGGGACGTCCACAATCACGTAGCCTCCAAGCTGTTCTTTGGTTTCCGCAAACGGCCCATCGCGGACTTCCGTACGCCCCGACTTGGCCGTCAGGCTGGTCGCCGTGCTGATCGTCTGTAGTGGCGAAGCCCCCACAAACTGTCCTTTGGCGGCCAGCTCTTCGCATAGCCCGATCGCAAATTGCATCTCTTGGGGTAGCTCCTCTTGCGTAAAGACCCCTTCGGTGTGGTACATGAGAAGGATGTATTTCATTGTTCAACGCTCTCTCTGAAAGTATCAATTCCTGCCACGCTTTGGGCATTGGCTATCAATCCATAGTCGACTGATAAGCCTTTAATTCGACTTTCGACCGGAATTTTTTTGTCCGTCAGACAAGTAATATTGTGGCTGAGAACTACTACCAGATGTCCGTTGGAAGCAATCATGCCCGAAACATGGGTCGATCCATTAGATATCTCGCGTCAGTTGTGACTAAAATAGATCTCCGTATTTCCTTCTCGATTCCCCCTCACTTCAGCTGGAAGAACCCCACTCATGAAGTCTCTTGTGCCTGTTTGGGCTGGCTTGTTGCTTGCCTGCGTGCTGACGTCGTTTGCCTCGGCAGAAACCAAGAAGCCTAACATCATCGTGATCATGGCCGATGACCTCGGCTACGGTGATGTGGGTTGCTACGGTGCCAAGGCCTTAGCTACTCCTCACATCGACGCACTGGCCAGCGATGGTTTGAAGTTCACCAGTGGCTACTGCTCGACCTCGACCTGTACGCCAACTCGGTTCGCGTTTCTGACCGGCATGTATGCGTTCCGCCAGGCCGGCACCGGCATCGCGCCGCCAAATGCGACCTCGATCATCAAGCCGGGCACCAAGACAACTCCAGACGTTCTGCAAGATGCTGGCTACAAAACGGCCGTCGTCGGCAAGTGGCACTTGGGCTTGGGGGAAGGAGATGGTCCTGATTGGAATGGCGAACTGAAACCAGGCCCACTGGAACTCGGCTTCGACTACTGCTTCCTGCTGCCCACCACCAACGATCGCGTACCCAGCGTGTACGTCGAAAACTATCGCGTGCGTGATCTTGATCCGAACGATCCACTGTGGGTGGGACGCACCAATCCTGATAACCAGCCGACGGGCATCACCGCGCGAGACACGCTTAAGCTCGACTGGAGCCATGGGCACAACAACACGATCCACAACGGTATCGGTCGAATCGGCTTCTTCTCCGGCGGCCATGCGGCTCGCTGGCGCGACGAAGATCTGGCCGACGAATGGGTCAAGAAATCGAACGAGTGGATCCGTGCCAACAAGGACGAACCGTTCTTCCTGTTCTTCGCTTCGCACGACCTGCACGTCCCGCGAATGCCCCACGAACGCTTCCAGGGCAAGACTTCCCTCGGACTGCGCGGCGACGCCATTGTTCAGCTCGACTGGTGTGTCGGCGAACTGGTGAAGACGCTCGACGAGTTGAACCTGACCGATAACACGCTGATCGTGTTCTGCAGCGACAACGGCCCCGTGCTGGACGATGGTTACAAAGATGGTGCCGTCGAAAAGCTGGGCGATCACTTGCCTGCCGGTCCTTATCGTGGTGGTAAGTACACACCGTTTGAAGGAGGTTGCCGCACGCCGTTCATCGTGAAGTGGCCAGCCGTGGTGAAGCCAGGGCAAACGTCCGACAAGATGATCACGACCACCGACCTGGGTGCGACCTTCGCCGAGATCGTCGGTCAGAAAGTGCCGGAAGGTGCATTGCCAGACAGCGAAGCTCTGGAAGCAACGCTGCTCGGTGAAGCGAGTGCCAAGGGACGCGACTACGTGGTCGAAGAATCGCCTCGCGGCATCGGCCTGCGTAAGGGCAACTGGAAGCTGGTTCGCCAAGGCAAGAACAAGAACCAAGGCTACACGCTGTACGATCTTTCGGAAGACGCCGGCGAAGAGAACAACGTCGCCAAGCAGAACCCCGAAAAGTTCGAGGAGTTGAAGAAGCTGCTGGCCCAGATCGAGGCCGGCAAGTAAGCAGCTACGAGCTAAGACTTACCCAAAAGAAAAAGCCAGGAGTGATTCGCTCCTGGCTTTTTTCGTTTCGGTCTATCGTTTCCGATTTGGCTTTGGTCCGTTTCCTGTCAGCGGGCCAGCCATGGGTGGCGTCTCGAAGAACTTGCCGTTGTCGATCACACGAGGATCGCCACTGGTCTTCAGTTCTTCCATCAACCGGGCCGTCAGTTCTTCTTTGACCTTCTCGTACTTCGGATCGTCGGCGACGTTCGTCATCTGATCCGGGTCGCTCTTCAGGTCGTACAGTTCCACGGCCGAGCGTTTCCCGAAGCAACGATCAAAAATCGGTTTCACTTCCGGATCAGCACGATGCATGACCATGAACGCCTTGGTAGGACCAGCGTCATCATCGGGAAAGGTCACGAAGGTCTTGTTGACCAGCTCGTCCAACGTGGGTGGGTTGTCGGTGCCCAGGTTGTAAGGATCCCCCATCGGCCAGCGATCTGGTTTGAAGTTGATGATCAATTGGTAGTCGGCTGTCTGGATGCCCCGCATCGGGTAAGGCAGATTGCCTTCGCGAGCCATCTCGACGTGACGTTCCCGCCCCGTGAATGCAGCCGTACGAGTTGGATCAACGAGTCCTTCCTGGTCTGATTTCAAAACAGGCCATAGACTTTTCGCGGTCATCACCTCGGGAATCTTCTCACCGCCAGCTTCCAGGAATGTGGGTGCCAGGTCCGGCAAGATCGTAAAGTCATCAACAACACGGCCGCCGTTCACCCCTGGCCCCGCAACCGCCAAAGCGACGTGGGTACCGAAGTCATACAAGTTGCACTTCCCTTGCGGGAAGCCAGGCGGGCCATGGTCACCACTGACGACAATCAGCGTGTTGTCGAGTTCGCCAGCTTCTTTCAACTGCTCAACGAGAATGCCCAGCGCCGCATCAAAGGCCTGGATCTCACCCAGGTAGTCGGCCAGGTCTTGGCGAACGACCGGGACGTCCGGCAGAAACGCAGGCATCTTTCCTTTTAAGTCGTCGGGATTGATGCCCCACAGCTTCTTGCCACTGCCGGCAATCCATTTGCGGTGAACGTTTGTTGGACCGAACCAGTAACAGAAGGGCTGACCTTCCTTGCGGTCTTTCAAAAAGTCGGAGAAGTTACCGCGAACTTGCTGATAGAGCTCCTGCTTCGCGTCGTCGGTCGACTTGCCTTGCGACATCAGGGCGGTGGCTCGCTGCGAGAACTGGTTGAACGATCCGCCGGCCTTTTGATAGGCGTACTTCCCACTTCCGTACGGTGCATCAACCGGCGTACCAGGGCTCCATACTTTGTAGGTTTCACCAATATGATAGCCAGCATCTCGTAGCAACAGCGGATAGCTGGGAATGGTCGGATCCCACACCGCCCCGCGAAGAATGGCCCCGCGGCCCGTTCGCCAGAAGTATTGCCCGGATAGCAGCGAACTGCGACACGGCGTACACGACGGAGCATTCACGAATGCATTCTTAAACAACACGCCCCGCTTGGCGAGTGCATCGAAATGAGGGGTCTTCACCACATCGTTGATGCCGCCTGGTTCAAGCTGCCCATAGATGCTGGCTTGTTTCCCCCAGTCATCGGCAAAGGCGAACAAGATATTCGGGCGTTTGGTTTCTTCCGCGTGAAGTCGGTTGGCAAGGCCTGTCAGGCAGGTAGCCATCAGCGCAAACAATAAGGTGCGTCGCAACATGTTGGGGCTGTCCAGAAAGAAGGTCTCGGCGAGTGAAAAGGAAGAATTTCATTCTAGACCGAAGCAGGCCATAACGCACGCGCGGAATCTACGACTGGTCAAATTGACGCACGATCTTCGTAAGCGTCTTGCGATAGTCGAAGTAGTCGACCTCCAATCGATGCCGGGCCGTCGCCAGGAAGTGCTCGCGTGAATTCAAGCCGATTCCGCCTGCTTGCTTCTGCTCACGAAACGAATCGGCAACCTTGCGACCTTCCTGCTTTGCTTTGAGAAAACGAGCGATGATTTGCGTTTGCAGATCGGTCAATTGCCACTGACCGCTATTGGGCTGAATCATACCGGCCACAAACAGCGTATCGTCGGTTGGATGAAATGCGTGCAAGTAAAGCTTGGGGACACCGTTGTGCGAGTTGAGCAGGTCATCCGCGATGAACGGAAATACGAGCTGGTATCCCGTCGCGAACACAACCACGTCGAACGCTTCGCGGCGGCCGTCGGTGAATTCGATCACCTCACCGTCGAAAGAACGAATATCAGGGAAGACCGCCAGCTTGCCGTGCCCCACATAGTAAGGAAGCTGCGAATTGATGATCGGGTGGGCATCAAACAAGCCGTGCTCCGGCGTAGGCAATCCGTACCGATGCGGCTTGCCAATCGTCCAGTCGACGACCAGCTGCGAGAGCCTGCGCTGCCACGACTTGGGAATCGGCCAGCGGCGAACGCGGTCTCCCACCACATCGGCCGGCTTACCCCGGATGAACTTGGGGAAGAAGTGGTATCCACGCCGCATGCTGATCGCCGCGGACTCGGCGTGGATCGCGGCCTCGACCGCAATATCACAGCCGCTGTTGCCGGCTCCGACCACGAGAATCCGCTTTCCTTCCAGTTGGCGATGATGCTTGTAGTCGTGAGCGTGAAGCATCTCGCCATTAAATTTCCCGGTTACGGTCGGCATCATTGGCTCGGCATGGTGGCCGTTGGCGATGACCACCGCATCGAACGTTTCGGTTAACTTCTCGGGAAAACCTTCTTTCTGCAGTTCGATCTGCCAGTTGGTATCTCGTTTTTTAATGTTAAGAACCGATGTACTTTTCCGAACAAAACGATCCAACTCAAAGCGTTCTGCGTAAAAGTGTAGGTATGCCAGCACTTCCCGGTGGCTGGGATACTCCGGATATTCCTCCGGCATTGGGCAGTCGACGAACTGCGTCATCCCCTTCGAAGAGATCAAATGGGTCGATTCGTAGACGCTGCTATGGGGCGATTTAATGTCCCAATTGCCTCCGATATTTGGATTGCGGTCAACCGCAACGGCGTCGATTCCGAGCTGGCGGAGGTTTTTTAGCGCAACCAAACCGGACGGTCCGGCACCGATTACGAGAACACGAAAATCATGCTGAGAAGTCATGTCGCCAATTGTAACGATTTTTTCAATTGTTCGAGATCGGTGCTACTGCGCGAAATTCTATGCCATAAATCGAGGGTGAATTTAGGGGAGTCTCGCCTTACCAATTGATGGTCATAACGTGACCATAGATATTTTTCACTTGAATGTAGGTATTTTACAGAAACCCTATCCTGCCATCGGTGTTTCAATTCTTAAATGCTACTTTTATTGCAATTCCTCGGTTACCTCGTAACCTTTTGATTTGTCGTGCTTTACGCTTGTGAGCTATGCTTCCTGGTAATTAAATGGCCACCTACGGCCTGCCGCACTCAAAAAATGTTGTCTTTTTGTCAAATCTCGAAATAATAAGTTTCTTAGGTAGCGAAATTCTTTTGTGAGAGGTTACAATTTCATTTCACGGGATATCGTTAACCAGGAGACCCCGGAACACCTCCTGCATTTCAGACCCACCGGCACTTCCCCTAAGGTGCCTACCCAACTAGACCCAAGTTGTCGAAAGAACTTTAGAAGAGGCTTTAGACATGCGTTTTAACAAGATCACTTCAGCCGAAGACTTTCAGCTGATCAATAGTTTCGATGAGGTGAAGCAACGCCTTCTCGATGATAAGAAGTATTCAGATCGTTTGGACAAGCCGCTCGCTTACTGGGCCCTTCCCAACGATCGCCGTTTGCCACTGGCCTTCCTCGGCCGCACAATCGGCGACCTGCTGGCGACTCCGTTCGACGAACTCTCGGCAACGCCAGGTATCGGTCAGAAGAAGATCAGCTCGCTGGTCACGCTGTTGAACCGAGCCACCAAGGAAGACGCCGGCTTCGAGCCTTCCCAGGCTGCTGCCAAGGAAGCTCCAGCAGACGACAGTTTCTCGACCAAGAGCCCGCTGGATGCTGACGGCAATTTCGATCCTTCCCTCGTTTCGGAAGTCCTGTGGCTTCGCTGGCGAGAAACGGTTCGTCGTCACAACCTGGGCAACGAACGGCTTGGCCGTCTGGCTCCGACGCTGACCGACCTGCCAACCGTCATCTGGAACACGCCGCTCGAATTCTACATGGGCCACAGCCTGGCCGAGATTCGTCGCCTGAAGACCCACGGCGAGAAACGCGTCCGCGTCGTTCTCGAAGTCTTCTATCGCGTTCACGAAACGCTCGACCTGGCTCAAGGTCAGCCACACCTGGCAATCGCTCTGCGACCTAAGATGGTTCCCGTCCTCGAAACTTGGGGATTGGATCGTCTGGCCAGTGAGTCGTCGCTGAGCCGTAGCGAAGTCATGGATCGCCTGACTCGCCCGATGCTGCAACAGATTTTGACCGATGCCGGTCAAACGGTTCATGACCTGGCCGCTGGCCGTCTGGGCATTGAATCGGCTCCGCAGAGCGTTCGTATGCAGGCCCGCAACCTGGGAGTTACCCGGGCTCGCATCTACCAGCTGCTGGAAGATTGCCAGAAGATCATGGCCGTCCGTTGGCCAGAAGGTCGTGCGATCCTCGAGTCGCTGTGCCGCAAGATCGAAGAAAAGCCAGGCGAAGCCGAAGCTTGCCAGTTGCTGACCGCAACGCGAGATCTCTTCTACGCTGTGAAGAGCGAAGAAGATGAAGCCGATGTGGAAGAATCGGAAGTTGCCAGCGTGTAACTTGCCGACTCGGCAAAACAAGAAAGCAAAAACGCGTCCAGGAATTCTGGACGCGTTTTTTTGTGTCTATCAGTTGTCTATAGCCAACCGCTTAGGCGGCGTGACGACGCAATCCCGGGCCAGACTGATCATGTCGCGGATCGAAGCGAAACGTCTGATCACGGCCTTCGATCACGGCTCGTACATCGTCCAGGTCAGGCAGGCGATGCAGAGCGGCTTTCGCATCCGCTTTCGCAGTCAGGGCAGACATCATGGTGGAAATCGAACCACTTCCCACACTACGCGAGAGCCAGCCCAACTTGCCCCCTGGTTTGCCGCGAGAAGCGAACCACTCTTGATGCCGCAGTTGAAGCGTCTTCGCCAAGCGAATCCGGTCGGCAGTCACGCGGTCCAGTTGGTTAGGCTCGTTCAAATAGACGTGCGATTCAGTTGCCACTTCGCATGCGCCACCCGCTTCGGCAACCCAAAGCCCGATGTCCAGGTCGGCCACTTGTTCCATCCGCGTACAGAAACCGCCCACCGCTGCTAGCAGTGAATAACGGTAGAAGCCGGCCTGCAGCATGGGCGCTTGCATCGTTGTTGCCGAGGCAGCGGCACGCAGACCGAAATCATCGGCCAGTACTCCATGCACTGGCTCGCTCGAGTCGGAGTAGTGCGTCTGTGGGGCAACTGCCATCACTTCACAGCGCTGGAAGCAGGCCAACGCGTGTTCCAGCCAATCTTCTTCCACGGTCGCTCCAGCGGCCAGCGTGTGGACGATAGGAGCCTTGCACATCGACCAGGCCACCGCCAGCAGTTCGACTTCGTTACGAGCTGCAGGAACTTCAATCAGGCGGACTTCATCAGCAATATCATAGGGGTCGTCGTAGTAACCAGAATGAGGCACGACAATCTCGCAATCGCTGGGACGATTCTCCAGCAGCGAGATCAGGGTCGTTTCCAGTCGGTGAGCGTTGTCGACGCTCGGAATGACGATCGAGACTTTCAGCACAGAATTATCCTTCTGCCGCGGCCTGACACTCAGGGGGAAGACCAAGGTACGCTAGGTAGGGCTAGTTGGCCGGGGCTCACGTTGGAATAATTCGGACCAAATGTGGTCACAAGTTTACCTGTTTTGCCTCAAAACCGACGATGCCGCTGGCAGAACAATGCAAAGATGCCAGGCTAGCAGCTAGCATCGTGTAGCCTGGAAGACTTAGGTAAACGATCCAGTTAACTGGCGTCGGCTTTCGGCTCGCTCGCCCACAGCTCTAACATTTTCAGAACCAGCTCGACTGCCTGCTCCATCTCGTCCAAACAAGCCCACTCTAGTGGCGAGTGAGGATTGTGCTGACCGGTCGATAGATTAGGTGTCGGTAATCCCATCGCGGTCAGCTGCGAACCATCGGTGCCGCCACGAATGACGCGTTTGTTGCAGGGTCGCTCCAGGGCACGATGGGCCTTCTCGGCGATCGGTACGGCCCGCGGTTCCTTTTCCAAGCCGTCTCGCAAGTTGCGATATTGCTTCGTGATGGTCACGTCGATCTCGCAGCCGGGAAACTCGCCTTCCACCTGCTTGGCCACGTCACGAATTAACTGCGCCTGCGCGTCCAGTTCGTCGGTCTCGAAGCTGCGGAGAAGACACTGAACGGTCGTTTCCGCGACGCCTCCCTCGACGATGTAGGGATGGATGAACCCTTCGCGTTGGTCGGTCGTTTCCGGCGAAAGCCGATCGGTGGGCAGCTTCGCGACCAGTGCTGACGCGACACGTACCGCGTTGACCATACGTCCTTTTGCGATCGAAGGATGAATGTTCACCCCCTTCACGGTCACCGTGGCCAGATCGGCCGAGAACGTCTCTTCGTTTAACTCATTCGCCCCAGGTCCATCCAATGTGTAGCACACATCGGCGCCCAGCTTCTTCAAGTCGACGTGATCGACCCCATGCCCGATTTCCTCGTCGCAGGTAAACAAGATCTTGAGGGTACCGATGTCAGGCCCTTTCCCTTCCAAGACCCGGTGGGCGACCTCCATGATGACCGCGATGCCTGCCTTGTCGTCTCCTCCGAGCAGCGTTGTGCCATCTGAAGTGATCAGCGTGCAGCCGTGCAGGTCGTTCAGCTCGGGGTTCTCACGAATCGTGATTACCTTCGACGGATCGCCGGGCAAGGGAATGTCTCCGCCGGCGTAGTCTTCAATGACTTGCGGTTTGACGTTAGCCCCGGTTGTTTCCGGCGAGGTGTCGACATGCGAGTTGAGTGCCACCACCGGGCATCCCATCACTTTTCCTTGAACCGTTCCGTAGACTAGCCCGTGCTCGTCCTGAGTCGCGTCGACGACCCCCATGTTGAGAAGCTCGTCGGTCAGCACTTTACCCAGCACCAACTGCCCGTCGCTGCTGGGGTACTTACCGCCAGGGTGGCCGGCAGTCGTATCGATCTGGGTGTATTTAAGAAATCGCTGGAGTAAACGTTCGCGGCTCATGGAGGTTCCTTTGAGGAAGCTGGGTCGGTTCCTTCCAGCTTAGTGAAACGGCGCGGAATTCGACACCCTCCGTCGTTATTCCCAAGGCGTTGTGATAGGTTGATGTTGTCGGAAAGGAATTTCAGCGAGTTCTCTGTGGAAAGGTTACCCAATGGCGGAAGCGGCGGTTCGATATCTGGTGTTCGATGTGGAATCGGTCGCCGACGGCAACCTCGTTTCCCGGCTGAAATATCCCGGCGAGGGGCTCTCGCCTGAGGAAGCCGTCAATCGCTTTCGTGCCGAGCTGCTGGAAGAAAAGGGAAGTGACTTCATTCCCTATACCTACCAGATGCCTGTTTCGGTCGCGATCGCCAAGCTCGACATCGAACTCAACCTGATCGACCAGGTGGTACTCGATGCCCCCAAGTTTCGCCCGCCGGTCATTACCGATCACTTCTGGCGTGGTTGGAAAGCGTACCGCCGGCCAACCTTCGTCACGTTCAACGGAAGGGCATTCGATATCCCGTTGATGGAACTGGCCGCTTTTCGGTTTGGACTAAGCGTGCCGGATTGGTTCAACCTGAACGCCAAGAACTTCGAGCAATCACGGTATCGCTACAACAACGATTCCCACTTCGATCTGTACGACGTGCTGACCAACTATGGGGCCAGCCGTTTCACCGGCGGATTGAACCTGGCCGCCAACCTGTTGGGCAAGCCAGGCAAGATGGAAATCGAAGGGCACATGGTGCAAGACTTGTATCATGAAGGGAAGCTCGACGAGATCAACGAGTACTGTCGCTGCGACGTACTGGACACGTACTTCGTCTTTCTTCGCTGCTGCGTGATGCTCGGCAAGGTGACGCTCGATCGCGAGCAGGAACTGATTCAACAAACCAAGACATGGCTGGAAGAACGCGCAAGCGAAACGCCCATCTATCAGACCTACTTAGAAGGTTGGGGCGACTGGGAAAATCCCTGGGAATCAGACTCCGGGGAGTAACGCTTGAACAAGAAAAAGAAGAAGAAAGCGGACGCTTCGCCAACTCCGAAGAAAGCGCGACGAATGATCTGGCTCTATGTGGCTCTTGGCATTTTGGCGGTACTTATCGTCGGGCCGATCGTGGTTCTCTCCATCTACGTCGACGACTGGTCGCGCGATCTATCTACCAACCATGCGGAAACCACGCGCAGTCATCCCAACCCCCTGCTGCAACCACTGACCGTCTCGGAAGACCGAACCGCTGCGACCACTCGCGTTACCGACGCAATCATGCAGCTGAAGAACTGGAGCATCGAAAGCATCACCACCGAAGGCAAACGCACGATCATCCACGCTACCCGTACGACGCCGCTCTTCAAGTTCACCGACGACATTCGCGTTTATCTGAATGACGTAGACGATGGCGTTCAGATCACGGCCACCAGCCAGTCTCGCGTGGGCAAAGGCGACCTGGGACAGAACCCTCGGAACATTGCCGAGCTGATGTCGAAAGTTCGGGGATAAGTCGAGCCATGAAGATCGGTCTGCACTGCCCTGAGGTTCCTGGCCATCTGAATCCGATGACGACGCTCGGCTGCGAACTTCAGCGTCGCGGCCATGAGGTGACCTTCCTGGGCTGTCAGATGGCCGAAAGCATCGTTCAGCGCAGCGGCCTTCCATTCTATGCTTTCGGTCCCGACGACCCGTTAAATGAACGTCTGGAACAATCCTTCCGCGAACTCGGCAAGACGTCGGGAATTCAAGGGATGATGATGACCGGCAAGATCTTCGGCATTCAAGCCAAGCTCGTCCGGAAGTACATCGATGAGGCCTTCAACATCATTCCTTTCGACGGCCTGGTCATCGATCAGGTCGCTCCGGCGGCCGCGATCCAGGCGGAAGCGGCTTCAATTCCCTACGCGGTCGCGTGCAACGCACTGGCCGTCTACTGGGATCCGTACATGCCTCCGCCACCGCTGCCATGGGACTATCGAACCGACTTCTACGGGCGAGCACGCAACGAAATTGCCAAACACCTGGTGCTGTGGGCCTATCGCCTGTTTGCCGCCGAGAAGCAGGTCGGTGTCGATCCGCTAAAGCTGATTCGTGATAACGATCAGGCCCTGATACACCTTGCCCAGCAGCCGGCCTTCTTTGAATACCCGCGTACGAAATACCCGGAGCGACTGCACTACACCGGCCCCTGGCATCGCTCCGCGCGTGACGACACATCGATCGAATTTCCCTGGGACTGGCTCGACGGTCGACCGCTCATCTATGCCTCGATGGGGACTCTACAAAACGCCGTGAGCCATGTCTTTCGTAACATCATCGATGCGGTGCGAGACCTGCCCATGCAGGTTGTTCTGAGCAAAGGGGGCGGCCAGGTCGACGTCGCAGGTCCCATCCCAGAAAACGTTCTGCTGGTCGAGAAAGCCCCGCAGCTTCGCCTTTTGGAAAAGGCCAAGCTGGTGATCACGCACGCCGGCATGAACACGGCCCTCGAGTGCCTCTCGCACGGCGTGCCGATGCTTTGTCTACCGGTCACCAACGATCAGCCTGGGGTGGCTAAACGAGCCGAGTACCTGGGCAATGGACGCGTGATTCCTGTCCGAAAGGTCACCACGCAGCGACTGCGAACGGAGCTGGACCGCATGCTGCAAGAAGACTCGTTCCAGCAGAAAGCAGATGAGTTCGCCGAGAATCTAGCCAGCTACGATGGCCTGGAGATGGCTGCCAAATTGATCGAAGAGGCAATGGACTCCCAAACAACGATTCTCAACCCCCAGCATGTGCAGCGTAATAAGAAATCGTAGCAACACCCCGCCGGGCAAGGTAAGCTGACCGGAAGTCTTAGAACTGCGTTACGATGCTCACGGGTCCTCTTCATTGCCGAAGGAACGCTTCGCATGAAGTACGAACATATCATGCTCGATGTGCCGGAAGTCGACTACATGGAGGTCCAAGAGTCGGTCAAGGATTGGCAGCTCGGCAAACGCGTGTACGTGGAGTACACCGGGCTTTCGCTCTGGGATGTCTTCACCGTGTTGCCGTTGGGCTGCACGGTGGCATTGCTAGTCCCTTCGCTGGTGCTCGTGGGCATCGGCGTCCTTGGCAGTATCAATGCCGACGACTGGAACATCTTGCTGCGCTACGCCATCTATGCCGGCATCGTGATCGCGGTGATCCTGGTTCTGTTGTACTTGATGTTTGTCGCTGGTTCCGGCAGCCGCTGGTGGCGTATGGATTGGGAGAACCAGCAACTGACCTGGAAAGGAGGCTCGGCCCCCTTCTCCAAGATCAACAAGCTGATCATTCGGATCGAAGGAGATGGCGGCGACGGTAAAGATCACCATGCACTCCTGGTAGCGGACGTTGGAAGAAGGCCGATCACGCTTTTTCATTGTCGCAGCCGCGAGCAATCGGCATTCGATGCGGCGGTAGTCCTAGCGACCGTCGGCCAACGATTGTCCGCAGCGATTGGGGTACCGTTAACCTTCGAGGGAAAAGGCAAACTTCCTGCCGACAAGATCCTCGGCAAGACGCTCACCGACCAGCAGATTGCCGAAAAGTATCGTCAACTGGGCGATCGGGTTCGAGGGTCGATGTCTCTGTGCGAGTACAAGGGTCTGCTCGACGAAGCAGAAACCCATCGAGCCGAGGCCTCGCATCATTACATGCAGGCGTTGAAGCTCAATCCATCCGACGCCGAAGCGATCCTCCGGCTCGGAGAACTTTCGGACGATCCCTCCATTCGCCAATCGGCCATGGAAGCCGCCCAGCAGGCCAATCCCCAAAGCCAGGCACCACTGCTTGAGAAAGCACGTCAATTATTCTTTCGTGATCAGTTCCAGGAGGCGATTGATCTATATACCCAGTTGATCCGCGACCAGCCGTCGATCGATGGGTATGAAGGTCGGGCAGGCGTTTACGAGTATCTCGAACGATACGAAAACGCCGTGGCCGATCTGACGGCCGTAATCGATCTCGACCCGAGCGAGTTCAACTACACGCATCGAGGCGATATTCTGTTTGCCTGGGCCAAGCGAGTCGACCGAAAGGATATCTTCGCACAAGCCTTGGCCGACTACGAGAAGGCGCTCGAGGCTTCCCCCGATGATGAACCGTATCAAACCACGCGTTGCCAAATTCTTAGTAAGATGGGTCGCACCGACGAAGCCTTGGCAGGCCTCGATCAAGTGATCCGTGATCATCCCGATGAGTTTCATCCCTTGACCGTTCGGGGCGAAATCTATTTGGAGCAGCATTCGGTCGACGCAGCGATCGACGATTTCACCATCGCGATTCGTCTTCTGAAGAAGGAAGACCCCGGTGGTGATTCTGACGCCAAGGACTTCTTCGATACGGCACTTGCCTACGCCTATAAGTTCCGTGCGCAAGCCTACCGACTTAACAATCGCAACAACGACGCCGACGAAGACGAACGTCGATTCCAGGAACTATACGGCCAACGCTGACATGACCGACGACCCCATCGCAGATCAACTACGCAGCCTGGCCCGAAGCGAAGAAAGTCTCAAGTCGGACGAAGCCAGGAAGTCGCTTCAGGCCGCGTTGTCGCACGCCTCGAATCGTACCGTGCAGCGAGCTGCCAACATGATCGCCGAGGCGGAAGACGCTTCGCTGACCGCCGACCTGGTCAAAGCGTATTGGCGGCTCAAGCGAAACCCGCTGAAGAAAGACCCCGGCTGCCTCGGCAAGACGGCCCTCGTGAAGGCGCTCGTTCAGGTCGAATACGCCGACATGGAAGTCTTCCGCGACGGCATCCACTATTGCCAGATCGAACCGCACTGGCAAGGCGAGATCGACTCGGCCGCCGAAATCCGCGGCGTTTGCGCGATCGGCCTGGTTCACTTTGCGCCAGCGATAGAAGTGTTGAACCGGTGCGCGGTTCTATTGAGCGACCAATGGCCGGAAGCACGACTCGGTGCGGCTCAGGCCCTGGGAGCACTCGGCCAGATCGAAGGGGCTCCCCTGCTCCGCTTGAAGCTGCTAACGGGAGACACCCAGGCCGAGGTTCACGGCGAATGTTGTTCCGCGATGCTCAAAGCCGATCGCGAAGAAGGCCTCGCGTTCGTTCAACAGTTCCTCACTTCACCTGACCCCGATCAATGTGTGCAAACGGCCTTGGCGCTGGGTGAAGCCCGCCTGCCAGGCACGTTCGACATTCTTCGAAGTGCGTGGGGACGCCGGTCGGAATTGAATGTTCGCGAAAGCTTACTGCTTTGCATTGGTCTTTTGCGAACGACCAAGTCGCAAGACTTTTTGCTTTCCCTGATCGACCGGCGAGACATCCGCACGGCGGCCGATGCCGTGAAAGCCCTACGCCTGAATGGCCCGATGGGTGATCTTCGGGAGCGAACGGAAGCAGCGGTCGAAGCCACCGAAAGTGACGCACTACTGCGTACGTTTCGGGAAGAGTGGTTGAACTAGCAGACGCATTCCCGTGAGCAACCTGGAAATGTGTTGAATTCTCTCCGGTGCATTCCAAGCACGGGACACGAAGTGCGAAGAGCATACCAGGGGCATCTTACGACTTATGTAGCTAATCACACTGCGGAACGAATTGTGCTACCTAGATTCGATCTTTGTTACCAAGGCATGCAAGGAATTCTGGCATCCCTGTGTTTAATCGCTCTTTGCCTTAGCGAAGTCATCTTCGGCTGGATTGGCGACGCGTTATGGGTTCGCATCGCTTACGGACTGGCGGCTCTCCTGCTGGGAGTCCCCATGCTGTCGGTGAGTCTCGCTAAGATCTACCTCGGAATCAGCGGCGACGTGAGAACCAACAACTTGCCACGTATCTTTCAACGAAAGTAAAGCAGCCGTCTATTTCGTATTCGCAGGCACCGCCGCAACCGGTCCGTGGGGTGTGCCCCCTTCGTAGATGCTAAACTCGGCCCAGACCGGTAGATGGTCTGATACCTCCAGGCCTTCCGCCAAGGTCAGATTGAACTGACGCAGAAAGTCGTACACGCCGTTGCGGCCGGTGTACTCGCTGGTAGCACTGCGCTGCATGAAGAGGTTATCGTACAGCTCGGTTCCCCGCGTGTTGGTCTTCACGCCACTGATCGCCCAGGTAATCCCAGGGATTGTCGCGATCTGGCCGAACTGCGATTCGTTGGCGTTGAAGTCACCCAAGAGGATTACGTCATCTTCACCGCGGGCATCGTCGCGAACCGCGCGGAAGACATCGTCCATCACGTCCATCTCTTGCTGCACTTCATCCGGATCGACATGCACGTTGACCAGGCTGAAGGTGAACGCCTGACTCGGGTCAGGTCCCCGGACACGAAACCAAGCGACGAGTGGTTCACGATGCAGGACATCCTGCGGGTCTTCAACCGTGTAGACCTGCGAACGATCGACCTGCAGGCTGGCCGTATCAAAGACGTAGGCAAACTGTTCTTTACTGTTGGTGCGACCAAGACGCGGGCCGATGACATAGTCGTAGTGGCGACCACCGGCGTTGATCATCTCGACGAAGCGCGGGATAACGCTTTGATCGGTCGAGCGAATTTCCTGGATAGCGACGACATCGAACTGACGTACGATCTCGACCAGCCGAGCCATCACTTCCGGTTTTTCCATCTTGGCGGTGCCGAAGACCTGGATATTGAACGACGCAATGCGAATCGAGTCTTGCTTCCGCGCCATCGGAGGCACGGCCACCATGGGATCATTCGTCGCTGCAGCAGGCTTGGCAGTGGTTGCATCACGCGGGACGACCACGACGTTGTCGATCCCTTCGATGCGATAGTTCTGGAAAAAGAACCAAGCGCCGGCGCCAGCGATCAAAGCCAATAGCAAGGCACTCGTCCTTCTCACCGCCAACCTCCTAACGTCCGGTTTACCTCTTGGTTTTCATGCCCGCGCGCTATACGGGGTGCGAGACAATAGCCGAAACCGGACGAGCGAATCCATACCATTTCGTGGAGAAATCATTGTCGATCGTGCTATCAATGCCTATCTTGAAGGGTGACTTTTCACCTTGTCATAGGAGCACGGTGGTTTGCGCGGGAGTGCTATCATTGCGAGTCTGCTTGGGCTGATGTGGCTGCCGCTTTGCGCCCACGCCCAGGTCGTGCAGCTTGCCAATGGGGGGCAACTGGAAGCCGCCGTGAATCACGACTCGGAAGTAGCTGCCAGCGGCCACGTCGAATTGGTCGTCGAAGGGGTCGGCTCGGTCGTGCTGGCCAGTCACCAGGTGCAGCAGGTCGAATCGCCGAAAGTGACCGAAGACGAGTACTTCGACTACGCAGCGAACTTCACCGACACGGTTGGCGACCAATGGAAACTGGCCAAGTGGTGTCAGCACCAGGGGTTGCAGCTTCCCTTTGAGCGTCATGCGCATCGGGTGCTCGAGCTTGATCCGAATTACCTGCCGGCTCGCAAAGCCCTTGGTTACGAACGCCGAGACGGCCGATGGGTGAGCCGCGAAGAGATCATGACCGAGCGCGGCTATATTCGCTATGAAGGTCGCTGGATGACGGTGCAGCAGGCCGCACTCCAGGTCGCCCAAGAGCGACAGGAACAAAAGCTGATCGACTGGAAAGTCCGTCTGCGTCGCTGGCGACAACAACTGGGCCGATCGTCGGCACCCGAAGTTCAGATCGACCTCAATACATTGGACGATCCCGATGCGATTCCCGGACTGATTCAGCTTCTGGGTGATGAACTCGATCAAGATCTCGCGTTTGCTTATCTCGAAACGCTTGGCCGTATCAACAGTCCGGCGGCTCGCTCCTTCTTGATGGAAAACGCGGTCTTCCAGAACAACCCCATCTACCGCGAGAAGTGCCTGCAGGAAGTGTTGGCCCAGCGCGACCCGCAGATGGTCGAGTTCTTTGCCAATCATCTGAAAAGCTACGACAACACGATCGTGAATCGAGCCGCCTACGTCCTGGCTGAGCTCGATTACCCGACGGCCGTGTTTCCGCTGGCAGGGGCCCTGCAAACGCAGCACCTGGCCTCGCATTCGTCGCGGTACACCTACTTCTACACGTCGCTGGCCCCGGAGAAGCGATTTGATATCGAAGGACCGAAAGCTTCGTATCGGATGCTAACGCTGGCCGAGTTTCTGGGGCGAAGTCGAAACGCCTACGATATCGTCCGGGTCCAGAATCAAGGGGTCCACCAAGCACTACGGCAGCTTTGTGATGGACAAGACTTCGGCTACAACCCGGACGCTTGGAAGGAATGGTACCAACAGGTCCATGCGCCGAAATCTCCGACGATTCGCCTAGCTCGGGAACAGTAGCTACTGCGCAGCGAGCGCAATCAGATCAGATTGTCGTGAATGGGAATCAAAGTTTCGTCGTAGATTCCTCTCAACGACGGGTCGGTCCATTTTCCCGCGAGTGATCCGTCTTTCTTGATTTTGTACGAGACAACTCCAATGGCCACGCCATTGGGGGTTTTCACCATCCAAGCAACGCTCAGGCGGTCTTCGTCAACGAATCCAATGCCGGAATACTTCGTTTTGCCGACGACCCAGTCGATCTTGTATCCCTTGTTCACCTTCTTAATCAGGACCTCGCCTGTGTACTGGGCTCCTTGGTCCGATGTTCCGATACAGCGATATCGGCCCGATAGATCGAGCTCCCCCTGATCGGCATAAGTAGCACTAGCAAAAAGAGTTACAACGAAGACCAGAGCAACAGACAAGCGATACATCGGGCACTACCTTTCGGTAAGACTCGGGCAATTTCGAGAAGACTCTCTAATGCACTTTACCACCCGCAGGCCTTGAGAAAAGCAATTTCGTCGAGAATGCCCGGCCGATCAGCCTTCCACGGCGTGCTCTTGCAGGTCTTCCAGGTCGATGAACTCGAGCGTCGAGATGTGAGTCGACTCGAGAACAACGGACGGCGCGACGCCTGCTTCCATCGCTTCTTTCCACCGCAAAGCGCATAAACACCAGCGGTTACCGGGTTTAAGGCCAGGGAAACCGAACTCGGGATGGGGTGTTGAGAGGTCGTTTCCGACGCTTTTGGAGAACTCCAGGAACTCGGCAGTCACTTGGCTGCAGACAATGTGCAGCCCCACGTCTTCGGCCCCGGTGTGGCAGCATCCGTCGCGAAAGAAGCCGGTCAGGGGGTCATGGCTGCAATCTTGCAGGTCGGTTCCGAGGACATTTTTCGCCATGACTTCTGCTGCCTTGAGATAGAGTGTAAGTAGGGCACTTACCGTGTGGTACGCGGTCATCTTAACATGACCTCCTCTGTCGCAAGTCCCCACCGCCCGGGAACTTACCCCAAATGGGCGGGACCGTGCTCAAAACTTGCAATCTGGGAGCAGGCGAACTACCATACCGGTGAGCCGTGGTCCTATTTCAGGGACGATAACAATGGCCTGATGCCCTCACTGCAAGGGGCAAAAGGTTCTCTTCAAGGACGAAGGACAGGTTGTCAGTGATTCAGCTGAATCAATGGGAACCAAGAGATCCATTTTCCCACGAGCACGTCCACTTCCCAACAAATCTCATGAACTTAGCGCCCCTCGAGCGCGGCCAACCGATCGGTACCAGGGAGTTTATATTGATGACGAGGAACGTTATCGCCTGCGGGCTACTGTCCTGCCTGAGCCTGCTTCTGACTGCATGTGCGACCCAAGAGGCAGCGGCGCAAGACACCGTTCTCATCGATCTGTATGGTCGCGGTGTGCACGCTTACAACCGAGGCGACTACCTGGAGGCGGAAAAGCTTCTGGATGCCGTCATTGCCGAAGGCACTTCGGATCCCCGTGCTTACTACTTCCTGGGTCTGACCAACTACAAACTTGGTAACGATGACGAGGCGAAAGCCGACTTCACCAAGGGTGCTGAGTTGGAACTCGACCGCAGCCAAGTCTATCCAGTCGGCAAGGCACTCGAACGCGTCCAGGGTTCCGAGCGTCTGATGTTGGAAGACTACCGCAACAAGGTTCGGACCGAGGTCTACCTGAAGAAGAAAGAACGTCAACGAGCACGTTACGAAGAGCTTAAGCGAGCTGAGGACGAAGTTTTGCGAAATCGTCAACAGCGTGCTTCGACGCAGCCGGTCGTACCTGTTCCGTCGGAAGACGAAACCGATCCATTCGGCTCGCCTGGTGCCGCGACCACTCCGATGACGCCTGCTCCGATTCCTCAGCCTAGTCCAATCGAACCAGAAGTAACCGAAGATCCATTCGGTGGAACTTCGCCTCCGGGATCGCCTACCAATCCTGCACCGGCCAGCCCGATGGCTGCACCGACCGATACGGCTGACCCATTCGGTGCCGCTCCGACGACGCCGACCGACGATCCGTTCGGTGCCGCACCGATGCCGGAGATGACCCAGCCAGCGGCCGATCCGTTTGGTGCCGCTCCGGCTCCTTCGGCCACGACTCCTAGCGACGACCCATTCGGCGCTGCCCCAACTACACCGAATGACGATCCGTTTGGTGCCGTCCCTGCTCCGACAGCGCCCGCTGCGGATCCATTCGGCGCCGCTCCGATGCCAGAAATGACCGAAGACCCATTCGGTGGAACGTCGCCTCCAGGTTCGGCCACGAATCCTGCACCGGCCAGCCCGACCGAAGCACCCACCGATTTCGCGGAACCCTTCGGAGCTGCACCGGCTCCTGGTGCTGGGACCGACGGCAAACCGAATCCGGTTTCCGCCGCTTTTGGTGCTCTGGGTAGTGCGTTGATTCCGAGTGTGAAAGTTCCTTCCGTGCCTGGCATGGGACCTCCTTCCGGAGAATCAACACCTGGCGCGATGCCAGCTGACGACGATCCATTTGGTGGTCAACCCGCTCCGGGAGCTGACCCATTCGGTGCCGACCCAAGCATGAACGAACAACCGTTTGGTGTTCCTTCCGCCGCTCCATCGAACACGGTTCCCAGTGACGATCCGTTCGGTGCTGAACCAGTCCCAGAAATGATTGAAGATCCATTCGGTGGAACGTCGCCTCCAGGATCGCCCACGAATCCTGCACCGGCCAGCCCGACCGAAGCACCCACCAATACCGATCCGTTCGGAGCAGCGCCTCCCGCAGGTAACGATCCCTTCGGAGCCCCTCCGGCAACCGAGCCAGCTGCGGATCCTTTCGGCGAAGCTCCGGTTCCCAAACCGATGACTGAGCCCAGCGACGATCCTTTTGGCGCCGCTCCAGCTCCTGCCCCATCGAACGATCCGTTCGGTGCGAGCGAACCAGCTGCCGATCCTTTCGGTAACTAGAAACAACTTGGACGAGACAACTTGATCTCGCACACGCGGAACTTCGGTTGCGTTTTTCCTTGACGCACCGTCGTTCCGTTTCGGACAATAAGTCCGAACCTTATCCCGCCCCACCCTGCCGCCGTCAGAGGCGGTCTTGCCAAAACGACAAGGAACCCACCTGATGGTGCGCTCTTCAGTGCTGATTGGTCTCGCGCTCGTCTGTTGTCTAACCTCGCAGGCTCTTGCTGCCCCGCAGATTGATATCGCCTCGCTTCGCGGTCTAACGATCGGGCAAACAACACGTCTGACCCTTCGCGGCAAGCAGCTGGGGCCTAACCCGGAAGTGAAGCTCGACTTCCCGGCAGCGGCGATTCGCATCTTGCCTGAGTCCAACGCCGAACGATTGGAACTCGAGATCGATCTAGCAGCCGAGGTCCAGCCGAAGCATGGTCACCTGCGGGTTGCTTCCGCGACAGGAATCAGCGCACCGATTACGCTCGGAATCGACCAACTCCCCGAGGCCGTCTTCAGCGAGAAGATCGAATCCCTTCCGATCGCACTCAGCGGGAACCTATCCGGCTCGCAGCTTTTATCGACCACCTTCAGCGGCAAAGCAGGTCAGCTGGTGATTGCGGAGGTCGAAGCCCAACGCCTGGGAAGCAAACTACAGCCGCTGGTTAGCATTGTCGATCAGCGTGGCACGCAGCTGGCCTATTCCTCACGTGAAGTCACCCTGCAAGGCGATGCCCGCGTCGAAGTCAAACTACCGGCCGATGGTATCTACACAATCCGGCTGCAAGACGCCCTCTTTAAAGGAACTGCACCGGGGCACTTTCGTTTGAAGGTCGGGCAGTTCGAGTACACCGATCTGGAATTACCACTGGCGGTAAGCTCCTGGCGAATCAAACATGGGTTCGGAGGTGAAGGGGAAGAATTTGGGGAACGGCACGGGTTCGACAACCCAAACCCAGGTTTCGAATTGCCTAAGCATAACGTCTACGTCAGTGGTATTCCCGAGGCGACCATCTGGCCGGATGATAACTCTCTCGAGGACTCCATTTGGGCCGCACCGATCGGTATCAATAGCGTTCTTTCTGAACCTAAAGAGAAGGACGCATTTCTCATCGATGTGACCCCCGGCACGAAGTACCGAGCGGAAGTCTTTGCCCAGCGGCTCCATTCCCCAGTCGATGCCGTGCTGGAAATTCGCAAGCCCGATGGCGGCATGCTGGCCAGCTCGGACGACCAAGGGAACACGCCAGATCCGGCCGCTACATTTGATGTTCCCAAAGGGGTGAACCAAGTGAGTGTTTCCGTGCACGATGTCACGCGTGCTGGCGGTCCGCTGCACTTGTATCGCATCGCGGTCACCCCGGCAAATCACGCCGACTTTCATGTGCACATCCCGAGTCCGGCCATCAACATCCCTGCCGGCGGAAGCGCGGTGATGGAAGTCATCGCTCAGCGACGCGGATTCGGGGGACCAATCGCGTTGGCCTTCCCGCAACTGCCGGAAGGCGTTCAAGTCTCGCTCAACGAAATTCCCGCTGGCGCGGATCGAGCACTGGTGACCTTCACGGCTTCGGCCGAAGCGAAGCAGTCTGCTGTCGTTCCGGTCATGGGAAAAGCCAAAGCGAAAGAGCAGGAAGTTTTGCGCGTCGCTGCCGTAGGCACCGACGCTGGCGGATTTGGGTTGGTAGCTTCCGAAGAGAACCTCGGCATCGGCATCCTTCAAAATCCAAAGCTAACGCTGGCCTATGGTGTTACCCCAGCACCTACCGCCCTGGCCCTGGGGCAACCGATATCGCTGGCCGTGAAGGTCCAGCGCGGTGAAGGCCAGACAGGACCGGTTCGGTTTTCGCTCGTCACCTCGCAGGTAATTCCCCAGGACAAAGGGAAGCCTGATATGTCGAAGGCGATCAAGCTGGAAGGCAACCCGATCCTCGCTGCCGATCAATCGGAAATGACGCTTGTGCTAACGGCTCCCCAAGAGCTGAAAGACATTGCCTGGGACGTTGCCGTGAAGGGTGAGCTTCTGTCGGATGACAAAAAGCAAGTCAAAGCGTCGGCCACGACACAGGCAGCTCGCATGACGATGGGCTCGCCTATCTTTTTGGCCCTGACCGGCGAATCGATCGTGCGGCTGAAGGGGAAGATCTCTCGGGCAGGCGGTTTCAAAGAAGCCGTCACGATTGTGACCGAAGGGCTTCCCAAGGAAGCAAAAGCGGCTCCCGTCGAGGTTGCGGCCGATAAATCGGACTTCGTTGTGGAAATCACGCTGCCGCCTGGGATCCAAGCAAAGCAGCTGGCGGGCGTGAAATTAGTCGCCAAAACGAAGCGTAACGGGGAAGATGCCACCAGTAATTCGGTGGCCATAAAGTTGGAAACCGGCACGAAATAACTTTCGCCCCTCTCTGGACGGGAAATTGCGGGATTGGGCTCAATTGGGCCGGTAAACGATCTCTATCCTGCCTATACTAAGTGATTCGTCGGCACCCCCCGCCTTTGATTCAGGGTGCTACGTTCACAATACGAGCACGCTTAGCCCCTAATGATTGAGCGGCTCGTTCGCGATGGGTATTCGATTTCAAGAGAGACAAACCGTATGCACAAGTTTGCTTTGACCTTGGCCGTGGCAGCTACCATGGTTGTGTCCGCGTCAGCCGCAGAAGTGGTTGGCATCAGCCCCAACAAACCCGAGTCGGGACCATACGTGAAGATCGATAGCGGCTTCATGGTTCCCTACGAAATCACGATCCCCGGTACCGAAGCCAAGCTGAAGATGATTCCGATTCCAGGCGGCACGTTCAAGCTGGGCAGCCCTGAATCCGAAGCTGGTCATACAGCAGCTGAAGCTCCTCAGATCGAAGTGGAAGTTCCTCCGTTCTGGATGGCTGAACACGAAACGACCTGGAAGCAGTACAAGCCGTACATGGAACTGTACGAGTCCTTCAAGGAATTCCAGGCTGGTGGCGTTCGTGCCGTGACCGATGAAAACCGCATCGACGCGATCACCGCCCCTACTCCGCTTTATGAACCGAGCTTCACCTACGAGCACGGCGAAGATCCAGAACTGCCAGCGGCAACCATGACGAACTACGCAGCTCGTCAGTACACCAAGTGGCTTAGTGGCGTCACTGGTAACCAGTACCGCCTGCCAAGTGAAGCTGAATGGGAATACGCCGCTTTGGGTGGGGCCGACACGGCTTACCACTTTGGTGATGACCCAGCCAAGCTGGAAGAGTATGCCTGGTTCGTCGATAACTCGGACGAAGAACCTCACCTGGTTAAGGGCAAGAAGCCGAATCAGTATGGCCTGTACGACATGCACGGCAACATGTGGGAATGGGTTCTCGATCAGTACAGCGAAGAAGGTTTCGCTCGCCTGGAAGGTAAGAAGCTCAAAGCCCTCGACACGGTTGCCTGGCCGAACGAACCAGAACCGTTGATGGTCAAAGGTGGCGGCTGGGATGACGACGCCGAGCACGTTCGTGCTGCCGCGAAGATGGGTAGCGAGGACGAAGACTGGAAAGAAGAAGACCCCAACATTCCGCTGAGCCCATGGTGGTTCACCAGCTATCCATCGACGATGGTTGGGTTCCGCGTGATTCGTCCATTGGAAGAACTGCCCAAGAAGGAAGCGGCCAAGTTCTATGTGCCTGAAATCGAGTTCCTGAATCTCGATGTCAGCGACCGTCTGCTCGAAGGACGTGGTGTCCTCGGCCTGGTCGATCCGGAATTGCCGGCTGCTCTGAAGGAAGACAAGTAAGCTTCCTGATCAATGAATCCACAAGCCCTCTTCCACTTAGTGAAAGAGGGCTTTTTTGTGGTTCGATTAATACTTGAACTGGTTCACTAGCGTGTGCAGCGTGGTGGCCAGTCCCGATAGATCTCGACCGGCTGCCTTGGCTTGATCGGCACTTCCGGCCGTCTGCTTCGATTGCTCGTCCACGCGAGTGATATTCTGAGCGATCTCGCGGCTGGCAGTGGCCGATTCGGTGAGACCCAGCGAAATGGCTTCTGCTGAGGTTGCCGTCTCGTTCACGTTCGAGGCCACACCTTCGATCGTCGAGCTTTGCTTTTCCATCGAAGTCGCAATCAGCTGCGAGAACTGATTGACGTTGGTGATCGCATCGGCCATATTCCGAATCGCATGCACGGCGTGACCGGTTGAAGATTGAATCTCTTCGATCCGGGCCCGAATGTCTTCGGTCGCTTCGGCCGTCTGGCGAGCCAGGGCCTTCACCTCGGTTGCCACCACGGCAAAACCCTTGCCAGCCTCGCCGGCTCGGGCAGCTTCAATCGTCGCGTTCAACGCCAACAGGTTGGTCTGTTCGGCAATGTCTTGAATGGTGATCGTCACCTTGCCAATCGATTCGGCCAACGAATCCAAATGGCTGATCCGCTGATTTCCTTCTTCCGCCGTTTTCGTCGCATCCGAAGCGATATTGGCTGCTTGATCGGCATTTCGCACGACTTCGCCATTGCTCTCGCTCATCTCCGCGGCCGCCTCGGCCACCTTGCGGATGCGCTGCGTCATCTCTTCGGTCTGGGCGGCCATGCGGTTGATGTTGACCGACATCTCTTCCGAAGCCGCAGCCACGGCCGCCGACTGGGTTGTCGAATCGGCCGCTCCCGAAGCCAGCTCGGTCGCCGTTTGCGTCAGCGAACCGGAAGACGCGGTTAACGTGGTCGCGTTCTCGGCAATCTGAGTCACGATCCCCCGCACCTTGTCGGCAAAGCGATTAAAGTACTCGGCCAGTTCACCCAGTTCGTCATTGCTCTTAACGTTCAGCTTCTTCGTCAGGTCGCCATCTCCTTCGGCAATATCCCTCAGCAGGTTCACAGCCTGGCGAATCGGTTTCGAGACACGTCCAGCCATCAGCCAAAGAACACCCAAAGCGATCACCGACGAGATACCGCCGATGATGATCTGCCATAGCATCAAGCCGTTGGCTGCCGCCTGCGTTTGAGCTGTCGGCACCGAAACGACAACGCCCCACGTGGTCGCCGAATTGCCCAGCGTCACTGGCTGAACGGCTTCCAACTGATTATCGACGTAACCACAAACCGTTTCTCGCTCGGCGATGCTGGTAAGTTTTTCGGTCGACTCGATCAGCGTACCGCGAAGCTCGGTCTGCTTCGAGTCAGCAACGATGACCCCATCACCAGAAACAATCATCGATCGGCCTGCACCGTCGTACAGATCAAGCTGCTCAACCGTTTGCTGGAGGCTATCCAAGCGGATGTCCGCGCCAACGACGCCGTAGAACTGATCGCCAACGACAATCGGCACCACCACACGTGCGACCAGAAGCTGATCGTCACCTTTGTTTGCCCAGTGTGGGCGGGTAATGATTTCCTGACGCCCATCACGAGCAACTTGATAAAAGTCACTCATTCCAGCGTCTTCATGCGAACGCGTCTGCTCGTCGTAGCCGGTGAGGGCCTCGACCAACAGCTTGCCGTCCTCGCCACGGTGCACCAGTGGCAGGAAGCGGCCTGTTTCGTCATGTCCTTCGACCCCTTCGTAGGCAGCGTCCATCTGATCGAAAGCATCAGGTTCCCAGCAGGTAAACAGACCGACGACTTGGGGATTCTCTTTGACAATGATCTTGAGAATACCAGAGGCCGAATCGCGATCGAGATCCAGCTCGACCGCTTCGTCCTTCACCGAAGTAAACGTTTGCGCTAGGCTTCGTACCAGGCTGATGGTTTCGTCGATGTCCCCTTGGACCCGGAAACTTTGTTCCTGTGCGACGCCGCGAACCTGCTCTTGAGCAGTCTTCGCTGCGGTCGATCGAATCTTGATGGCCGAGTATCCGCAGACGATCGTCATCGTCGTCAACAAACAAACGCCTGCCCAGAGCGTGAATTTCGTTTGAATGGTACTGCTACGCATGTGTCTGACCTGTGAGTCGTTATAAAAGTTTCGTTGTGTACGAATGCTGATATGGAAAGCGAGTAAGCCGTGTTAGTTCTCTAAGCGAACGACTTTCCCGTCGCGGAATTGCGTGAGAAACACTTCATCCATGCCTTGATGATCATCGGAACCAAAGGTGACCGTGATGCCACCCAGGTCAATCGCTCCCGAAGCGTCGACCGCATCGACAAACGATTCACGCGTCAACTCACCATCAACGCGTTTGACAACTTCATGAAACAGCTTGCCGGCCAGGTAGCCTTCAAGACTGACGAACCCGATCTCTTCGGATCGCCCAGCGTTCTGCATCGCTTTTTGAAATTCGTTGACGACGGGAATGGAAGTATCCCAAGGGAACGGCACCACCTGCGAGACAAGGCAGCCCTCGCTGGCGTCGCCCAGGTTGGCCAGTAGGGCTTCCGTTCCGACGAACGAGATGTTGCAAAAGAGTGTCTTGTCGAAGTCGGCATGCTTCTTGGCCTGCTTGATGAACATGGCACACGGCATGTTGGCTCCGACCATCACGACCGCATCGGGCCGCTGCTTGGCGATATCGTTCAAGCCGGTCGCAATGGCAACCGTGTTTCGTTCGTAGGTACCTGTACCCACCAGCTCCATACCGCGACGCTCGAGCGCCTGCACGATACCTGCCAGGCCGGCCTGGCCATATCCATCGTTCTGATAGAAGCAAGCGATCCGCTTGAGCGCTTGCTTATCGACCAGGTACTCGGCCAGCAGTTCCATCTCTTGGAAGTAGCTGCCGCGGAGATTGATCACGTATCGTCGATAAGGGCTTCGCAGAAACTCGGCCCCGGTGAAGGGGGCGACAAACGGTACCTGGTGCTCTTCACAAACCGGCACGGTGACTTTGGCTGTTGGCGTTCCCACGCCGCCGATCATCAGGAAGATATCCTTCTTCTCGATGAGCATCCGCGTGGCCATCTCGCTTTTCTTTGGCTCGTAACCATCGTTGATGGTCGTCAGCTTGATGTGCTTGCCGTCGATGCCACCCTGTTGATTGAGCTGCTGAAAGTAGACCTCCAGCCCGCTTCGCATGCCGCGACCGAGCGCCTTCGCCGGCCCCTTAGTGGCACAGGCCTGCCCCAGGTGGATTTCGGAAGGGCTGATCCCGTCGGTCGCGTTTACCGCGTTACCAACGGTCAATACCAAGACCAGCCCGATGACCAATGGCCGCAATCCCATTACTTCTGCCCCTTAATGAAATGCCTGGGCTCTGGCCGAGCCCCATGAATTGGATTTGAATTCGGAAAAACATAGATTGAGGAAAGTGCACCATGTAGGGCGTCTATTCAAACATTCCTCGCGGATCCCCCCATCCCAACGGGGTCGCATTCCAAAGATTCCGCCTGAATCGATAAGAAGGTTTAGATCTCTGGACAATCTCAGAAGAAATAGGGGCAGGCTCGCTGATTTGACGCGGTAACCCGTAGCAACCACAATAGTTGGCATTCCTTTTGGCTCGCCCGATTCGGGCATTCGCGCACGAGCCGTGGTTGAATCTCGTTAAACCACCTCCCCTTCCCACCGGCTTGTATGGAGATCTCTATGACCCACTGTTTTCGGTACTCTACCGCCCTGTTTCTGGTCGCCATGTCGATCGTCCCTTGGCTCGACCGTCGTGCCCAGGCAGCCGAAAAGGCGGCTGCCAAACAACCGAACATCGTTTTCATGATGTCGGACGATCATGCATTCCAGGCGATCTCGGCCTATCCAGGTGCGATCAACCAGACTCCCAACATCGATCGCATCGCCAAAGAGGGCATGCGTTTCGATCATTGCTACGTAACCAACAGCATCTGCGGCCCAGCTCGGGCGGTGATCCTCACGGGCAAGTACAGTCACCTGAACGGCTTCTACGACAACAAAACTCCTCGCTTCGACGGAAGCCAGCTGACGTTCCCCAAGCTGTTGCAGAAAGCGGGTTACCAGACGGCCATGATCGGCAAGTGGCATCTGGGATCGGAACCGACCGGCTTCGATTACTTCAACGTCCTCAAGGGTCAGGGTCCCTACTACAACCCACAGATGCGGACTTCGGATGGTCCTAAAAAGTACGAGGGGCACACCAGCGAAATCATCACCGACATCGCCATGGAGTGGCTGCAAGAGAAACGCGATCCCAACAAGCCGTTTCTGCTGATGTACCAACACAAAGCCCCTCACCGCAACTGGATGCCGGCTCCGAAGTACTTGAGCAAGTACGACGATGTCACCTTCGAAGAGCCAGCCAACATGTGGGACGACTATAAGAATCGTGCCAGTGGTGCCCGCGACCAGGACATGACCATCTCGAAGACGATGAACAATTACGATCTCAAGATTGCGACGCAGCGTGGCCTGACGCCTGAGCAGCGAGCCGTCTGGGACGCCGCCTACGGTCCGAAGAACAAGGCCTTCGAAGAAGCCAAGCTGGAAGGCAAAGAACTGACGCGTTGGAAGTTCCAGCGTTACATCAAAGACTACCTCCGCTGCATCGACTCGGTCGACGAAGGGGTTGGCCAGGTATTGGACTACTTGGATGAAACGGGCCTGACCGAAAACACGCTGGTCATTTACAGCTCGGACCAAGGTTTCTACTTGGGCGAACACGGTTGGTTTGACAAGCGTTGGATGTACGAAGAATCGTTCCGCACGCCGCTGTTGGTTCGTTGGCCTGGCCACGTTAAGCCTGGCACCGTCAGCGACGCGCTCGTGATGAATCTCGACTTCCCCGAAACGATGCTCGCCGCCGCTGGCGTCGATATCCCCGCCGGCATGCAAGGCCTCAGCCTGTTGCCGATCTTTCAAGACGACGGCAAGACGCCTAAGGATTGGCCGCGCAAGGAACTGTACTACCACTATTACGAGTTCCCTGGTGCTCATAGCGTGCCACGGCACTACGGTGTGTTCGACGGCCGCTACAAGTTGATTTACTACTATCAACTGGACGAATGGGAGCTGTTCGATCTTCAGGAAGATCCAAGCGAAATGAATAGCGTCTATGGCAAGGCCGACTACGCCGACGTGCAGTCCAAGATGCACGAGAAGCTGAAAGAGCAGCGAGCCAAGTACCAAGACGACACGCCGCGTAAGGGCGAAAAGTACTAGACGCGAGCTTGATTAACATTTAAGTAAGTGGCTACTTCCCAATGGGACGTAGCCACTTTTTTTTGCTTTCGACGAGAGAGACATGGGCAATTCGATCGAGCGATCATGGACTTCGTTTGTGGATGCCGTGGGGCAACACGTTCCCAACATCCAGGAACGCGTTCTGCCGAGGCACTCCTTTGCGCTGACTCGCGAGTGGCAAAAGGAGTTCGAGTTCTTTCCAACACAGCTGGCCGAGTTCTACCAACTGACAGACGGCCTTCGACTTTCCGGGTATCTACCCGATGTCTATTCCGAGACCAAGGAACTCACCTTCTCGATCATCCCGGCCGAAGAGATGGCCGGCTTTTACATGGACCGAATGGAACAATCGCAAATGCTCGATGAGCCGGGCATTCTTGTTCTGACGCCCCTGTGGTTTCGAGTGCTTCGCGGCGCGATGTGGGATACCGACGTCTGGCAGGATTCCTGGTTTCCGTTTGCCTGGGATGGTGGCGGCGACCTTCACTTCATCAGCGCCCTCTGGCCACATAACGTCTTTCAGTACAATCACGAGCTCCGCGGAGTGAAGCGAATTGCTCGCACGCTTCCGGGATACTTCCGCTTCGCCGAAAAGATCATTCGCCGTGGAGATGAAATACCGTTAGACCTCGAAACGCAGTGATGCGATTTGACGTGCGCGCATAAAAAAACCTGGCTGGGTTTCCCCAACCAGGCTTTTTGTATTCACGCTGTCTTCGCTTGGCTTAGCGAGCCGAAGCCAGGCGACGGCGAGCTGGAACGAAGGTCATGGTGTCAGCCGGAACTGGAGCCGGTGGCATCATGTCAGCTTCGGTCGGAGCAGCTTCAGCTGGAGCGGAGTAGGTAGCACCACAACCGCAAGCCGAACCGCACGAATCGCAACCGCTGTCGCAACCGCAACCGGTGTCGCAACCGCAACCGCAGCTGCTCTTGCAGCAGCTAACGCAGAACAAGCGAGCGATGGCGTCCTTCAGCGGGGTGCAGCTCTTCTTGCAGCCACACTTGCCAGCGAACAGGCTGCAGCTCTTCTTGCAGCACGAACCGCAAGCTGGAGCGCCACAGGTTGGTTCGCAACCGCAAGCTTCAGGAGCAGCACAGCTTGGTTCGCAACCGCAACCGCTGTCGCAACCACAAGCTTCTGGAGCGGCACACGATGGTTCGCAACCGCAACCGCTGTCGCAACCGCAAGCTTCAGGTGCACAGCACGAAGCTTCTGGAGCGCCACAACCACAGCTCGAACCACAGCTCTTCTTGCAGCAAGACTTCTTGCAGCAGAACAGGTTGTTCAGAGCGTCCTTCAGCGGAGTGCAGCACTTCTTCTTGCAGCAGCTGGTAGCACAGCCACAAGCGGAAGGAGCGGCACAGGTAGCTTCAGGTGCACAGCACGAAGCTTCAGGGGCACAACCGCAAGCTTCAGGAGCAGCACAGGATGGTTCGCATCCGCAAGCTTCTGGAGCACAGCAGGTTGGTTCCGGAGCACAGCAAGTAGCTGCAACCGGAGCACAGCAGGTCGGCTTTGGCATGCAGCAGCGCGGCTTAGGCGAGCAGCATTTCGGTGTTTGACAGCAGGACGTATCGCAACCGCAGCCGGTTCCCAGCATTTGGTTCAGAAGTCCCGCGGCATTCGCCTGGCTACACACAAACGCGAGCACCAGCGTTGCCAAAAGAGTGTTCCATTTCATCGAGTCATTTCTCCTTCTGAGTGGTGACTTCCAGATTCCAATATTCTTTTTCGCCAGGCCGGCGCTCTCGTGAACAATCACGGTATGCGACTACCACGCCGCGATTGCTCGCACCTCTGGGGCTGTCCATATGGCGGGTTGGACAACAAAGCCTCGGAAGTTTGAGCGTGTAGTCGAACCTGTTGAACAAAGCTTCTCGGTTTCTTTCGTCTCCACAGTCCTCTGTCTAAGTTCCGTCGAGCCAATCCTTGACCCGAATGTTCCCCATCGAAACTTGACAGCCCCTCGTGATCCGCCAGAGGGAATTCCGTTTTGTAGACACCTCGTGCAGGTATGTCTGGAAATCGGTATCGGCGGATTGACTAGGCAGGCTTGATCGCTCAGAACCAATTTCAGCTACTTGGTTTACATCTTCGATTGCACGAAGTTTTCCCGCCACGAAAGACAGGCAAACCTTAACGATTATTCACGCGAGCCAGTCGTTACAGCTTGCCGCGCAAGCCCGAAAGGTCGCCGCTAATCGCTACAGCTTAACGCGGTGCTATCGGTGGCCCCTCATCCACGTGGGAGGTAGAATATGCGGTATAACGCATCTAAATTCTTACTTTCAGTCAGCACCTACCGGAGGCAACATGTCCTCAACCCCGTCAACCAAGGGATATGAAGTCGTCGATTTCGCCAACATCCCTGGTGTCCCTTGTCCATGTGGAACCGCCAAGCGCGGTCTGGCCGATGTTGAAGACTACCCAGGCACGATTCACGTCACCGAGATCTCGACCGATGCCAAAGTTCACTACCACAAAACGCTGACCGAGACCTACTTCTTCCTGGAATGTGGCGAAGACGCCCAGATGCAGCTCGATGGCGAAATCATTCCTGTTCATCCCGGAATGTGCATCATGATTCGCCCTGGTACCCGGCATCGAGCCCTGGGGAAGATGAAGATTGTGAACATCGTCTATCCCAAGTTCGACCCCGCAGACGAATGGTTCGATTGATCGCTGCTCGTGGCCGCTAGTTGTTGGCTGAAAAGGATTTAGCCACAGAGCCCGCAGAGCACACCGAGAAAGGATGCTGACCTTATCTCAAGGGAACCACTGCTGGACGAACTCGCAGTGGCATGCGTTTCAGGTTCTTTTGTCACATATTCGCCCTATTTCTGGCTCGCTTCCCTCCGTGGTCCCTGTGTCCTCTGTGGCTTGTTTCCCCCCCAAAAATCCCGCTAGCAGCCGCACGTTTTTCCTCCCTCACCTGGCCTATGCGACCAGGAGATTCCTTGCATACACGTTTAAACAGGTATAAGCTTGAAGCTGCGTCACGACCTTCCCCCCAACGATTTAGAGATCCCTATGTTCCGGCCCTATGCACTTCGGCTCCATCCAACGGTGGCCTCGGCAACGTTGGTTTTCATGCTTTCGCTGACCCTCCTTGCTATTGGCTGCACGCCACCTCCCACCGGGCGACCGTCCACCAACAACACAACGCTCAATCCAAATCCCAACACAACGGTTCCTAGTTCAGCCGTGACTTCCCCGGCAAAGCTGCCTGGTCCCGATGAAGTCCCCGCAGAAGAAACGAAAGAAGCCGTTGCCGAGTCGAACGTAACTCCGGCCGAAACCAGTGAAAACCTGACTCCGGTTGTCACGCCTGACGAAAAGCCTGGCAAGACACTGGTCGACACCGTCGAGACCACACCTGCCAAGCCAAGCGAAGAGCTGACACCTCCTACCGTGACCGAAACGCCTGCCGATGCAGCGATGAAGGAAGAAGCGGCGAAAGAGGAAGTCAAAGCTGAAGCAGCTGCCGAAGAAGAAAAGCCTGCTCCTAAGGAAATGACCAAAGAGGAAGCTCCTGCCAAGGAAGCTCCCGCGGAAGAGGCGAAGGAAGAACCCGTCGCTGAAGTTGCTTCCGCCAAGAAGACCACCACCGCCGCTTCGGCCAGCGAAAGCCAAGCCGACCCGCAAGACTGGCTCTACTGGCGTGGCCCTGAGTTCAACGGCATCAGCCGCGCAACCGGCCTGCCGGAAAGCTGGGACCCAGAAGGCGGCGAAGGCAGTAACGTCTTGTGGAAGCGAGACGATCTCGGAACCCGCAGCACGCCTGTGGTCATGAACGGCAAGCTCTTCATGCTCGCCTCCGCCGAACAAGGCACCTCTCGTGAAGGGGAACGCGTGGTCTGTGTCGACGCCAAGACGGGCGACACGATCTGGGAAAACCGCTTCAACGTTTATCTCTCGGACGTCCCAGTCGAACGTGTTGGTTGGTCTGCGGTCACCGCTGATCCTGAAACGAACACGGTCTTCGCGTTGGGTGTTGCCGGCCACTTCCAATGTATCGATGCCGATACGGGCAAGACGGTTTGGCTTCGTAAGATGCATGAAGAGTTCGGCCTGCTGACGACCTACGGTGGTCGAACCAACTTCCCCTTGGTCTACGAAGACCTGGTGATCATCAGCGGGATTGTGATCGGCTGGGGCGACATGGCCAAGCCAGCTCACCGCTTCCTGGGGATGAACAAGGAAACGGGCGAAGTCGTCTGGTTCACCGAAACGACTCCCCTGCCCTACGACACGACCTACAGTGCCCCGAGCATCAAGATCGTCAACGGTATTCCACAGTACGTGATCGGTGCTGGTGACGGTAAGATCTGGAGCATTCAACCTCGCACCGGCCAGCACAACTGGAGCTTCGCATTCGCCGCTCGCGGTTTGTACGGCACCCCGATCATTGAAGGCGATACCGTCTTCATGGCCCAGGGTGAAGAAAACGTCCAACCGAAGGAAGTCGACGGCCAGATCGTCATCGACGTCGACAACACCATGGGTGCCGTCGTCTCGGTCGACGCGACCAAGTCCGGCGACATCTCAGTCACGGGACAAAACTGGAAGGTTGTCGAACTCAACGGTAACCGCAGTGCTCCGCTTTACGTCAACGACAAGTTGTATGTGATCGACGACCGAGCCAAGCTGTTCGTGCTGGATCCGAAGACCGGCGAAGAGCTCTTCAAGAAGACGCCTCTGGGCACCAAGATGTTTGCCTCGCCGCTGTACGCCGACGGCAAGATCTACACCATCACCGAGAATGGCCGCTACTACGTGCTGGGCATTCAAGAGGATGGTAGTGTCGACATCCTGACCAAGGGACGTTTGCCAGAAGGGGACGCACTCGGTTCGCCGATTTGTGCTCACGGACGTATCTACTTCCCCACGACCACCGCCCTGTACTGCGTTGGCAACGAAGCCAAGGAAACCGGCTTCAGTGGCCTGCCAGAGCAGCCAAAAGAAGATCCCGTTTCCGACGACCCAGAACCGGCTCACGCCCAAGTGATTCCAGCCGAAACGCTGATCTATCCTGGGGACGCAGTCGATTATCGCGTCAAGCTGTTCAACTCGCGCGGTCAGTTCGTAAAGGACGCCGAGAAGGTTGAGTTCAGTGTTGAAGGCCCTGCCAAGATCGACGAAGCCGGCAAGCTAACGGCCAATGAAGACGCAGGCCATGCTCCGGCCTACGTCACGGCCAAGGCCGACGGTTTGACAGGCAATGCCCGCTTGCGAATCGTTCCGCCGCTGCCATGGAGCTTCGACTTTGAAGGTATCGCAATTAACGAGATGACCGGCAAAGGCGAACCGCCGATCACTTGGGTTGGTGCCCGCTATCGTCACGTTGTGCGTGAGGTAGATGGCAACAAGGTCATGGTGAAAATCACCACGATTCCTAAGGGAACGCGAAGCCAAGGCTGGATGGGCCACTCGGATCTGCATGACTACACGATCGAAGCCGACGTGATGGGTCACGAGAAAGATGGCCAACTTCCCGATATCGGTGTCACCGCCCAGGGCTATATCTTCATGCTGATGGGCAACGAGTCGAAGGCCCGTGCTTTGACCTGGATTACTCAGCAGCGGATCGCCAAAGACGTGGACTTCACCCTGGAACCAGGCGTCTGGTACCACATGAAGTTCAAAGTGTCGAATCAGGATGACGGCACCGTCAAAGCCCAAGGTAAGGCCTGGAAGAAGGACGAAGCGGAACCGGAAGCGTGGATGGTCGAGATCGTCGACAGTGTCCCCAACACGTCCGGTAGCCCAGGTCTCTTCGGAAATGCGAAAACTGGGGAAATCTTCCTGGACAATATCACGGTGACTCCGAATAGTTAACTGTCGGACTCCCGCCTCAATTCCTCCCTCATATCACTCAATTCACGTACGAGCATAGAACCAATGAAATCGACGTATGCTTATCTAGCTATCGTGGGCTCGGCCTGCGTTGGCATGACGATCGCAGGCCTCTTGCCGGAAGAGCGTGCTATCGCTCAGGACGAAGTGGCCAAGGCCGAAATTACCAAGGATTGGCCGCAATGGGGTGGCGATTCCAAGCGAAACAACACTCCCTCTGCCACGAACATCCCCACCATTTGGGATATCGGTGGCTTCGATCGCCAGACCGGTGAGTGGCAAAAAGACGACGCCGAAAACATCAAGTGGGTTGCCGCTTTGGGTAGCCAGTCGTACGGCAACCCGGTAGTCGCCGACGGCAAGATCTTTGTTGGCACCAATAACGGTAACGGTTACATCGATCGCTATCCGTCCAAGGTCGACCTGGGCTGCCTGGTTTGTTTCGACGAAGCGACCGGCGAATTCCTGTGGCAACACTCCAGTGAAAAGCTGCCTACCGGCCGCGTCCACGACTGGCCGCTGCAAGGTGTCTGCTGTGCTCCTTACATCGAAGGCAAGAAGCTGTGGTTTGTCACCAGCCGCGGTGAAGTCCGCTGCCTCGATACCGAAGGCTTCCGCGACGGCGAAAACAACGGTCCTTACAAGGACGAAGAGTTCACCGGCGACAAAGAAGCCGACGTCATTTGGGTCTTCGACATGATGAAGGACCTGGGCGTTTCGCAGCACAACATGTGCAGCTGCTCGGTAACCTGTCTGGGTGACATTCTGTTCGTGAACACTTCCAACGGTGTCGACGAGTCGCACATCGTGATTCCTTCGACGGGTGCCCCTAGCTTCATCGCCATGGACAAGAACACCGGCGAAGTTTACTGGACCGACAAGTCGCCTGGTAACAACATCCTGCACGGTCAATGGTCGAGCCCAACGGTTGCGGAACTGGGTGGCGTTCCCCAAGTGATCTTCGCTGGCGGCGACGGCTGGGTTTATTCCTTCAAGGCCGACAAGGGAACCGACGGCAAGCCAGAACTGCTCTGGAAGTTCGACGGCAACCCGAAGACCTCGAAGTGGGTTCTCGGCGGTCGCGGTACGCGTAACAACATCATCGCTACCCCGGTTATCTACGATCAAAAGGTCTACGTGGCCGTCGGTCAGGACCCGGAACACGGTGAAGGCGAAGGTCACCTCTGGTGCCTGGATCCCACCAAGCGTGGTGATGTCAGCTCGGAACTGGCCATGAAGATCGAAGGCAGCCAGCGTGTGCCGATCGAACATCGCCGCATTCAAGCCGTGATCGAAGAAGAAGGCGACGTGGCCGTTCCTAATCCGAACAGCGCCGTGATCTGGCACTACTCGACCTTCGATCAAGACGAAGACGGCAAGATCGAATTCGAGGAAACGATGCACCGCAGCATCGGTACCTGCACGATCAAAGACGACATCCTCTACATCGCTGACTTCAGCGGTCTGCTGCACTGCCTGAACGCCCAGACCGGCAAGCCGAACTGGACGTACGATATGTTCGCCGCAGCCTGGGGCTCGGCCTTGATTGTGAACGATCACGTCTACATCGGTGACGAAGACGGCGACGTGGCGGTCTTCAAGCTGTCGGCCGATCCGGATGACGCCGAACCGCTCGAAGAGATCAACATGGGCAACTCGGTCTACTCGACCCCAATCGTTGCCAATGGTGTGTTGTACATCGCCAACAAGACGCACCTCTTCGCAATCACCGAGGGTGGCGAGTAACCTCACCGCCTGACACTGCATCAAAGACGCGGGAGTGACCACTTGGCGCTCCCGCGTTTTTTTATTGTTCGAGCAAGAGACAGAGGAACCCGGAAGATGCCTAAACAAGTTCTCGACGTCGGCAATTGTGGTTACGACCACGGTTCGCTCAAGAACCTGATCGAACGTAACTTCGACGCCAAGGTCCTTCAATCGCACGGTCCGGCCGACACAATCCGAATGATGCGCGAACAAACGTTCGCCCTGGTGGTCATTAATCGTAAGCTCGACCGCGATCATTCCAATGGGATCGATATCTTGATCGACCTCAAAGCGGACGAGCAGTTTCAAGATGTCCCGGTGATGATGCTCTCGAACTTCGAGGACGCCCAAGCCGCCGCAGAGGCCGCTGGTGCCGTGCCTGGCTTTGGCAAGCGGGATCTGGGCAAAGAGTCGACCCTGAAAAAGCTGGAGCCCTTTCTAGGATAGCCATGTCTGAGATCACCTGGAGCGACTTCGAGGCCGTAGAACTGCGTGTCGGTACGATTGTCGAAGTCGAAGATTTCCCCGAAGCTCGCCGACCGGCGTACAAGCTGAAGGTCGACTTCGGCGATCCTCTAGGCATTAAAAAGTCGAGCGCCCAGATTACACAGCTCTACTCGAAAGACGAACTGCTGGGCAAGCAGATCATCGCCGTCACCAACTTCCCCCCGAAACAGATCGGCCCCATCCGCAGCGAGGTCCTGGTGACCGGCTTCTACGGCGAAGATGGAGCCGTCACGTTAGCCGTACCGGATAGACCGACGGCCAATGGGAATCGTTTGGCGTAACACTACTTCATTATCTGCTGCGAGATGCAGTGGAACGCTCCCAGGCCCCATACCAGATCGATGGCCTCAATGGGCACGACCTTGCGATCGGGGAAACATCCTTGCAGCGTATCGCAGGCCTTCTCATCCGCATCGTCGCCAAACTGCGGAACGATGACGATCTCGTTAGCGATGTAGAAGTTGCAGTAGCTGGCCGGCAGGCGTTGGTCGTCCTGGTACTTGGCCTTGGGCATGGGCAGCGGAATCACTTCCAGGGGCTGCTCGTTCAGGTCGGTCATGGCCTGCAGGTCGGTAAAGTTCTGCTGCAACGCCTCGTAGTTCTCGTCGCTTGAATCTTCTTCGTAGGCGGCGACCACCGTACCCAAGCCGACGAAACGAGCCAGCTCGTCGATGTGACCATCCGTATCGTCGCCAGCGATCCCATGGTGGAGCCACAGAATCTTTTCGGCGCACAGGTAATCGCACAGAAACTTCTCGGTCTCTGCCTGCGAGAGGTGAGGATTTCGATTCGGGTTCAACAGGCACTCAGTCGTGCTGAGCACTAGCCCTCCGCCGTTGCCGTCGACGGCTCCCCCTTCCATGACGATGCCTGGCTGAAAACGGCCGAAGCCGAGCTTCTCGGAAAGTCGCTCCGGCACGGCCTGGTCGTCATCCCACGGCGGATACTTGCCACCCCAGGCATTGTAGTTCCAGTCGACCGCCATCCAGGGTTTGCCTTTGGGTGCCTGCAGGAAGCTCGGCCCATGGTCGCGTGCCCAGGCATCGTTGGTGGGGATCGCATGAATGAAGACGTTGGGCAGATGCCCCACCAGGTCTTCGGCCTGGGTCAGCACCTCGCCGGCGGCTGCCAGAATGTGAACGTCCTCGACTTCGCACAGGGCCGTCACCAGCTTCTTGTACACGCCGGGGACTGGCTCGAACTTCCCAGGCCACGAATCGCGATTATGCGGCCACGAAAGGAGCGTTCCGACGTGCGGTTCCCATTCCGCCGGCCAGCGATACGCTTGTTGTTTGGGCGTCAGACGATCATTCATGAGGTGATGTCCCCATCGATGAATCGCTTGGTCAGCCCACCGTAGGCATCGATGCGGCGATCACGCAAAAACGGCCAGTGCGTGCGCGAGAACTCGATCTGAGCCAGGTTGCACTCGACCACCAAGATCTCTTCCTGGTCGTGCGATGCGACCTCCAGCAGTGTGCCGGTTGGGTCGACCACGAACGAGTGCCCCCAGAACTCGATGTTGTCTTCGATGCCGACGCGGTTGGGCGCGGCGACAAACACACCGTTGGCAATCGCATGGCTCCGCATCATCGTTTCCCAGGCCGATACCTGGGCCGGGCCGTACTCTTCCTTCTCAGGATGCAGCCAGCCGATCGCCGTTGGGTAGACCAGGATCTGAGCCCCGGTCAGGGCCGTCAGGCGAGCCGCTTCGGGGAACCATTGATCCCAGCAAATGCAGACGCCCACGCGGCCAAACTTCGTGTCGAACGTCCGGAAGCCGATATCGCCAGGCGTGAAGTAAAACTTCTCGTAGTAGTGCGGATCGTCGGGGATGTGCATCTTGCGGTAGATGCCCAGCATTGCTCCGTCCGCATCGAATACGGCGGCCGTGTTATGAAACAAACCTTCGGCGCGTTTCTCGAACAGCGAAGCCACGACCACCACGCCGTGGTCTTTGGCAGCCGCTTGAATGCGTTCACTGGTTGGGCCAGGAATCGGTTCGGCCTGTTGGAACTGGATGTGGTCCTCGGTCTGGCAAAAGTAGAGACCGGGAAACAGCTCTTGCAGGCAAACGATGTTTGCGCCTTGCTGGGCGGCCTCGGCGATTTTGGCGACTGCCTTGTCGACGTTCTCTTGCTTGCTGCCGCTGCACGTCATCTGCACGACGGCGACGTTGACCTTGTCCGGTTTGCTCATGTTTCTGACTGCTTACTACCCTGAAGCGATGCTGGGATGCGAACTGGCAAAATGGTACTATTTCCCCTATGGACAGAAAACCACCAAGAGGACTCTTTATTACCGGAAATAATACGGGCGTCGGCAAGACCCACGTGGCCGGTTTGATTGCCCAAAGCCTTCGAAATGCGGGCCTCCGCGTTGGCGCGTACAAGCCAGCGGCCAGTGGATTGATCCAACAGGACGGCCGGTGGATCTCGGAAGACGTGCAAACCTTGTGGGAAGCTTCCGGCAAAATCTGGGACACGCAGCGCATTTGCCCGCAAACGTTTCACGCGCCGCTTGCTCCGCATCTGTCTGCTCGAGCCGAAGGAAAGGAAATCGACACCAGCCTCTTACGAACCGGCTTCGACTATTGGAAGCAGCAGTACGCCGCCGGTGAGTGCGATTTCATCCTGGTCGAAGGGGCTGGCGGGCTGCTTTCGCCCATGTCGGACGAAGATTATGTCGCCGACCTGGCCTTGGAATTTGGACTGCCGCTGATCGTGGTCGCGGCCAACCGATTGGGCATGATCAACGAAACGCTCCAGACACTTCTCACGGCCCAATCTTATCAGCAAGGCGTTCCGATTGCTGGCATCGTTTTGAATGATATCGCCGCCGAAGTGAGCGATGTCAGCCGCGACAGCAACCGAGCCGAACTCGCCCGCCACTGCCAGACGCCGATTCTGACGCATGTTCCTTTTGGCGCGAATCAATTGCCTGACCCGGTCGACTGGCTGTCGCTTGCCAGCACGACCCCCTCGGCGTAAGTGCCGCTGGGGACAAAAATTCGGAAAAAATCTCCTTTCTCCAAATCGCTGGGCGAAAGTGTCTCGTCTCTCTGGGTGAGCTCATTAGGTGAAACAACGCAAAAACACTCATCCCAACCGAATTGTGCGGGTCGAAACCGATGAAAAAAACATGGATTCTTACGCCACTTCTGCTTGGCGTAGCGATGATTGGATGTACCGCTGAGACAGGCGACGTGGCCACCAAAGGGCTCCGCCAGGAAAGTGCGGCGCAGACTTCTACCGAAGGCTACTCCGATTTAAGTTCCGTCGACGAAGCGATGGTCCCTCTGGAAGACTTTGAACACCCCTTCGACGCTCCGATGACGGCCCCGGCCGAATTGGATAGCGATGCCGCTCCGGGGGCAAACTACGGGCGAGCAACCAATGGCTCGACGCCGGCTCCTAAAACGGCGGAGCCAGCAAATGAATCCGCCGAGTACAGTGGCAAGGCGATGCCGGCTCGGGTCGAAGAAACCGCTCCGGCTGCGGATCGCCTAAGCTCGCAGCTGGATGGCCAACCCATGTCGGGCGAACGCGACAAGCTACGTGCGTTGTCAGAATCGGCCAGCAAGGGCAAAGAGGCCCAGCTTCAGCAGATGGAGAAGTACTCCAAAGAGGTCAATGACCTGAATAGCCGCTTCGCCATACCCGAGGGGGAAGCCAAGAAATCGGACGTCGCCAAGAGCGAAAACGCTCCAGCCCCAGAAGCTCCTCCAGCTCCAGGTAATGCCGCAGGCTTAGGAGGAGCCATGTTGGGTCCCGCAGCCGGCGATCCAGCGGCCCGCGTAGCCAGCAATCCGGTGCCTGCGCGAAAGCCACTGGATAGCGCCCGAAGTCGAGGCGGAGAAGTCCGTGAATCGCGTCTCGGCAGAGAAGTCGAGGAATTAAGTCTCGATATGAAGAAGCCCGGCGACGGGGTCGGTCCTGGCGAAGGTGGCGACAAGTTTGAACCGATCGAAGAGAACGAGTACATCGCGGTGGCCGATCAGCCCTTGTCGACCTTCTCGATCGATGTCGACACGGCCAGCTACTCGAAGATTCGTTCGTACCTGAGCCAGTTCGGCCAACTGCCACCACGTGATGCGGTTCGCGTCGAAGAACTGGTCAACTACTTCACCTACGACTACGCCACCCCAACCGACGAACATCCGTTCGCCGCCAACGTGGAAGTGGCCAGCTGCCCTTGGAACCCAGCCAATCGCCTGGTCCGAGTCGGCATCAAGGGGAAGGAAGTTGATACCGAAGATCGTCCGGCCAGTAACCTTGTGTTCCTGTTGGACGTTTCCGGCTCGATGAACAATCCCAACAAGCTTCCGCTGCTGAAGAAGGGCATGAAGATGCTCGTCGATCAGCTGGGCGAAAACGACAAGGTTTCGATCGTCGTCTACGCCGGTGCCGCTGGTATGGTTCTGGAACCAACCTACGGTTATGAAAAAGCCAAGATCCTGGCAGCTTTGGATCGTCTGCAAGCAGGCGGTTCGACCAACGGTGGCCAAGGTATCAAGCTGGCCTACAAGACCGCTACGGAGAACTTCATCCAAGGTGGAACCAACCGCGTGATCCTTTGCACCGACGGCGACTTCAACGTTGGTGAAACGAGCACCGGCGGGCTGGTCGGAATGGCCTCGGAGCAAGCCAAGAAGAACATCTACCTCAGCGTGATGGGCTTCGGTATCGGCAACCACAACGACTCGATGCTGGAACAGCTGTCCAACAAAGCCAACGGTAACTACTCGTTCATCGATAACGAGAAGGAAGCCAAGAAGGTGCTTGTCGAACAGATGAGCGGCACGCTGCTGACGATCGCCAAGGACGTGAAGATCCAGATCGAGTTCAATCCAAAGAAGGTCGCTTCGTACCGCCTGGTCGGTTACGAAAACCGCCTGCTCGCTGCTCAGGACTTCAACGACGACAAGAAGGACGCCGGTGAAATCGGTGCCGGGCACACGGTCACCGCCTTCTACGAAATCGTGCCAGCTACCGGTGAGGGTGATACCGAAGTCGCTGCTGTCGATCCGAAGGTGGACGAGCTGAAGTATCAAACCAAGCCAGAAACGACCGAAGCCGCCGACACCAACGAGCTGATGACCTTGAAGCTGCGTTACAAGCAGCCTGAGGAAGACGTCAGCACGCTGATGACCTACCCAGTGGTTGATAGCGGCAATAAGTTCAACCAGGCCACCGGCGACTTCCAATTCGCCTCGGCCGTGGCCATGTTCGGCTTGAAGCTTCGCGGTAGCCACTTCCATCACGAAACCAACTTCGCTGAAATCGAAGAACTGGTCGCCTCGAACGTCGACGGCCCCGGTTCCTCGTACCGCGAAGAGTTTCTGGAAATGATCCGCCAGGTCGAACGACTGCAGAAGTAAGCCGGACAAGGAATCATTCCGACTTGTTCACTCGAAGGCCGCCTGCTCACTGCAGGCGGCTTTTTCTTTCGATCTTCACAAACAATACGCATGACTCATTCGTGAAAGCTTGAGACACTGCGTTTAGCTCATGTTCGGTTACACGAATCACCCCAAGTGGAGTCTGTCCGATGAAGCGAACTCTTCTGTTTTCGATGCTACTGTTGGCCGCTGGTGTCTTCGGCTGTAACGCCAAGCCTGATACGACCCCGCCGGGCAAGCTCTCGCAGGAAACCAACACCACGAACGAGAAGCTCAGTGAAGAAGTAGCGGCACCTGAGGAAGCAGCCGAGTCTGCGGAACTAGCCAGCGCGCTTCGAAAGACAAACGCTCCGCCGATCCAGGCCCCAAGAGCGATGTTTGAGGACGGCGGCGTGAGCGCGGGCGGCTATTATCCGTCGTCACGCCCTAATGCTCTCGCGGCTCTACCTGGCGGCCAGCCACTACCTGGCCAAGGCCAAGGGCCTGGCATCGGTGGTGATAAGTTCGACAAGATCGACGAGAACGGTTTCATTGCCGTCAGCGATCAACCGCTGTCGACCTTCTCGATCGATGTCGACACGGCTTCTTACTCCAAGATTCGCTCGTATCTCAGCAACTATCGCCAGCGGCCACCGGTCGATGCGGTGCGTATCGAAGAGATGGTGAACTACTTTGTTTACGATTACCCGGCACCGACCGATGATGAGCATCCCTTCGCAGCGTCGTTGGAGGTCGCCAATTGCCCGTGGAACCCCGATCATCGCCTGGCACGGGTGGCTCTGAAAGGAAAAGAGCTGGATCTCGAGAATCGTCCTTCCAGCAATCTCGTCTTTCTGCTCGACGTCTCCGGCTCGATGAGCCAGCCCAACAAGCTGCCGCTGCTCAAGCAAGGTATGAAGATGCTGGTCGATCAACTGAGCGAGAACGACATGATTTCAATCGTCGTCTACGCCGGTGCCGCTGGCCTGGTTTTAGAGCCGACCCCCGGCGACCAGAAGGCCGAGATCATCAGTGCCCTCGATCAACTGCACGCTGGCGGTTCGACCAACGGAGGCGAAGGGATTCAGCTGGCGTACAAGATGGCCACCGATCATTTCCTGAAAGGGGCTACCAATCGCGTGCTGCTGTGCACCGATGGCGACTTCAACGTTGGCACCACCAGCACCGGCGACCTGGTTCGCCTGGCCGAAGAGCACGCCAAGAAGAACATCTACTTGAGCATCCTCGGCTTTGGCAACGACAACCACAACGACTCGCTGCTGGAACAACTATCGAACAAGGCCAACGGCAACTACACGTTCATCGATAGCCAACAAGAAGCGAAAAAGGTTCTCGTCGAGCAAATGGCCGGCACGCTGGTCACCATTGCCAAAGACGTCAAAATTCAGGTCGAATTTAATCCCACGAAAGTCGCCGCCTATCGCCTGGTAGGCTACGAAAACCGATTGCTCAAAGCCGAAGACTTCAACGACGACAAAAAAGACGCCGGTGAAATCGGTGCCGGGCACACGGTCACCGCGTTCTACGAGATCGTTCCCTTCGGTACCGAGACCACCGTAACCGGCAAGGTCGACGACCTGAAGTATCAAACCGAACGCGTCCCTTCCGAGGCCGCGAGTTCCGACGAACTGTTGACGCTCAAGCTGCGTTACAAGCAGCCTGAATCGGACACCAGCACGTTGATGACTTCAACGATCGTCGACGAAGGCCAGGAGTTCGCCAAAGCGAGTGGCGACTTCCAATTCGCCGCGGCTGTCGCGATGTTCGGTATGTTGCTGCGTGACAGCGAGCAAACCAAAGACACCAGCTACGCCGCCATCGAAGAAATCGCCGCCCCATACGCAGGCGGCCCAGGCTCTTCGTATCGTGAAGAATTCCTGGAACTGGTCCGCCTGGCCGAAGGATTGCAGAAGTAAGCTGATAAGGCTATCGGCTCACGGCACATGCCCAAGCGGTTTCGCTTGGGCATGTTGCGTTTCGAAGGTACGCGCGGTGCATCATTCAACTCAGCAAGGCCTAACGCTACAATCGATTTGACACCGATCACGATCACCAACTCAGGAACTCCTCCCTATGCCTGATCCCGCACATGTTGTCCCGACGGCTCCCAATGACGATACGATGCGTCTGCTTGATCTGGTGGCGGAAGATGCAGCGGAACTTTTGGGCGTGTCCCTCAGCGATTCTCCGAAGTCCATTGTCGAGGCCGTCAACGAGTGCGTGTGCGATATTCAAAAAGGGGGCGGGCCGGAACTCAGCGAAGACGAAGATATCGTCATGCTGCTGGGTGCTTTGTGGGGCAATCAGCTGGTGAAGCAGTTGGGTTGGCGGTGGACCAATATCGATCTCACGGATCGCGATCCCCCCTTCAAAGCGATCGGCGTGGTATCGCCCGATTTAGACAAAGTGATCTACCCGTTCAACTTCGTCTCGCTCTGCTTGGAAAAAGACGTCCTGGTGAACATCTTGCTTGTTTACAACGTGCTGGTCGACAAGCCTGAATCGGCGGTGTACCAGCCCGGCTCGTGCGAAAACGTGATGATCCGCATCCAGCACATTGTTCCGCCGGAGTAAGGCTGGATGATCGTCAATCGAGTCCTCTTCACATTCGGAATTCTGTTGGTCGTCGTACTAGGTGTCGATGCGATCGCTGCTTGCTGGAACCTGGCGACGATGCAGCCGACGCCGGCCGTACCGTTCGCCTCGCACCCGCTCAGCAAATCGCGGCCCAACACATCGCTGTTGGAAACCGACGAGATTGTGTCGGAAAGTTTCAACTCGTTTCAATTCTTTCGCTTTGATGCGACGAACTACTATATCGAAGAGTTCTACTTCAAAAGATCCGGCGAAGGCATCTATCGCTTCATCGATTTCCGCGTCCCGGATTACCCGGTGATGCAAACCGAGATCAAAGTAAACGAGTGGGAAATCGCAGCGATTTGTGCCATCTTACGAAACGCTGACTTTTGCACGCTCGACGATCGGTACGAAGCCGATATCCCGATTCAACATTGGATGGCCATCCACGTCGAAAGCCAAGGCGTAGCAAAACAAGTTGCATGTTACGAACACTATCCCAAACGATTCACTCGAATCGTCAAATACCTGGACAGAAGCTTCCTGCCTAGCTTTGGACTTCATGCCCGAAAATACGAACCGATGCCCGAGGATGAAGCCGACCAATGGAAACACTTCATGATCGGCATGCCGTTACCAGATGACTGGGCGACCCAAAAAGACGCGTCCGACAAGTAGCCGAGCGTTTCCCGTTGATTCGTGTTGTCGAAGCTGCGTTTACTTCTTCACGCGTCTTTGCCGCTCGGATTCCACTGGTGCTTTGCATTCGTCGCGATGTACGTTTCGACCTCTTCCTCTTCGATGTCGATCCAATCGCTATCGGTAACTTTCAGCGTCTCGTTACCTTCGGATAGCGCGTCCGCTTCGTTATCATGCGGCGTCATGCCAAACGGAGCGGCCTTGCCGTCGACGACCATATATAGCGACAAATACCACATGCCCAGCACTTCAGAGTAGAAGACTGTTCCGGCGGCTAGTCGTTTGGCTCTTCGTTTGGAAAGGACGAGTTTCATGGGCAAGTCTTACTGCTTACTTGCGTCCAACACCACTTCTTCCCCATCGACGAATAGCTGTTTCAGGCTCGGTATCGCTTGAATATCGTTTAGCGTGATGCCGGTGAGTTCGACGTCGTTCAAACGAAGCGTTTCCAAGTTGGGGATTTGCTGGATCACCTTGAGCCCTTCTTCGGTGATCGCGGAATTGCGAATCGTGAGAATTTTCAGTTTCTCGAGGCCTGTCAGGTGCTTCAGCGGGACGGGATCGATCTTGATATCTGCCAGTGTTATCACCTCGAGACTCTTAAGATCCTTACAGTAGGTAAGGCTCTGGGAGTCAATCTTTTCGCCTGACAACGATAACCGCTTCAAATGCTTCAGCGTCTTGATGGCCACCAGTCCCTCGCTAGTGATCGCCGTGTCACGAATGATCAGTTGTTCCATTTCTAGAAAGTGTTTGAAATAACCCAAATCTTCGTTCGTGAATTGGGATCCCTTGAGCATCACAAACCGAACGCGCATCAGCTTCTTACTGCCGTGAACGGTACCTCCCTTTTGCTTCAAGGCTTGGACGGCGTCGTCTACCGAGAGACCATCCGACGGAGGGAACTGGCAAACCAGAGCAACGGACAAGCTGAAAATCACCGGGAACATAGGACAAGATCCGCTTGAGGGAAAGGAAAGGCCTTTCGACTGATTTTCCCGATGGAGCGTGGTGAAGTCAAAAAAAAGAAACGCCCGACATGTAGCCGAGCGTTTCCCGTTGATTCAAGCTGTCAATCGCGTGATTACTTCTTCACGCGTTCGACGTAGCTGCCGTCGCGGGTGTCGACCTTGATGACGTCGCCCAGGTTCACAAACATGGGAACCTGGATCTCGGCGCCCGTTTCGATGGTGGCTGGCTTGGTCACGTTGGTGGCCGTGTTGCCCTTGGCACCTGGCTCGCAGTAGGTGACTTCCATTTCGACCTGCATCGGCGGGGTCATGTCCAGCGGGTTGCCGTTGAACAAGGTCATCATGCACTTCATGCCGTCCTTCAGGAACTTCCAGCCATCGCCCACGGCGTCGGCATCGAGTTCGTACTGCTCGAACGATTCGTTGTCCATGAAGACCCAGGTATCGCCTTGCTTGTATAAATACTGCACGTCGGTTTCTTCGACGTCGGCGGATTCCAGCGTTTCACCACCACGCCAGGTACGGTCCAAGTTGGTGCCGCGGATCAGGTTCTTGAGCTTACACTTGTACAGCGCGTTCCCCTTGCCTGGCTTCACGAAGTTGCACTCGGTCATGATGTACGGTTCGCCGTCGATCTGGACCTTCAAACCTTTACGAAAATCGCTGGTACTGTATTGCACGTGGGGACTCGCTGAAAAAAGATATCCGTCGCTTCAGGGCGCCTTCCGCCCCTGTCCATTTCGGTAAAATGGAAAGATGAACATTGTAACTACCGATTCGCAATCTGCGAGTAGCAATTGTATCGCGAACCCCGCCACGTCGCCTAGCGAGGGTTGGAAGGCCTCGATGCGGGCTGCTTTTCGCCGCGCATCCGACCTGGCCGAGTACCTTCAGCTGCCCGAAAGCTGCTGGCAAACCGGTCAGGCAGCGGCCGATGACTTCCCCCTGTTCGTCCCACGCGAGTTCGCCGCCAAGATGCAGCCGGGCGATTCTCGCGATCCCCTGCTCCGCCAAGTGCTTCCCGTCGAGCAGGAAACCATTGCCACAAAAGGGTTTACGGCAAATCCCGTCGGCGACAACGAAGCGGCTCTGACGCCAGGCCTTCTGCAAAAGTACCATGGCCGGGCCCTGATGGTGACCACCGGGGCGTGTGCCGTGCATTGCCGGTACTGCTTCCGGCGGCATTTCCCTTACGGGGAAGGCCCCAAGGGGATCGACGCGTGGAGTTCGGCCCTGGCGGCGATCCACCAGGACGAAAGCCTTCACGAAATCTTGTTATCTGGCGGAGATCCGCTGACCCTGACCGACGGCATTCTGCGGCAACTGGCCGAAAAAATCGCCCATGCCCAGCACATCCGCCGCCTGCGACTTCATACGCGGCTGCCGGTGATGATCCCCAGCCGGGTGAACGACTCGCTGCTGGCCTGGCTGACCGGCACGCGGCTCAAGCCGTTTGTGGTCATTCATGTGAACCATCCCCAGGAACTGGGGGACGATGTCTCCGAGGCGCTGGCGCTTCTGAGCGAGGCCCACGTTCCCCTGCTCAATCAAAGCGTGCTCCTGGCCGGGGTAAACGACAACGCCCAGACGCTGATCGAGCTGTCGGAAAAACTGCTCGATTTGAACGTCATGCCGTATTACCTGCATCAGCTCGACCGCGTGCAAGGCGCCGCCCACTTCGAGGTCCCACGAGCCGAGGGACTGCGCATTCTGGAAACAATGCGAAGTCGCCTGCCAGGCTACGCGGTACCGCGCTACGTCGAGGAAATCGCTGGGGATACCAGCAAGCGGGTGATCGGTTAGTCGGCCGATGGTGAACGCGCACGCGCGATCTGGTCCCCTCGCCCCTAGGGGAAGAGCGTTAGCGTGAAGGGCATCTCGCTTGTTGGCAGCGCATGCGTGTTCCGTTTGTTGCGGAAGCTTTGTTTGGTGTGGTGAGCTAACGGTCGTTCAGTAAACCCTCACCCTGGCCCTCTCCCTGCGAAGGAGAGGGGACAAGAGTTTAGGGCGGGCCGCGTTCGTTGGTTTCGACCACTCCCTGACCTGTTGCCGCTGCGACGACGTCCGCTTCGCATCCATCACCAGGTGCCATGCCCACGTCGACTTGGGCATGTCTGGCGATCGCCTGGCAAACGCGTTTTCGTCGCCGGGCTGCGATAAGCTTCCTGGCTTCGCGATGAAGTATCACCTGCATCTGCATCATGCATCGAGGTCGTTCTTCGCGCGGAGCCTCTCTCGTCACGGCATCGAATTCCCGCTGCAGCGTTTCGATCACTTCTTGCTTCGCGGTGACTTCGCCAATCAGTTGGATGTTCAGCGCTTTCAACCGATAGAACGTCCACGCAAACAACCGAGCTGCTTCGTGCGTGAGAGGTTCGCGCGGCGGACGCCGGAGCCGATAGCGCTCTCGTTCGCGGGCACGCGTTTCGTCGTTGCGCTCACGAGGTTCTCGCTGATCGAGAGATGCCGGCTGAAGCCTTGCCGGTTGCCGATTGGGGATCGGCGGAGGTGCATCTGCGGGGAACGCGTAGGCAGCGATCTCCGGATCGACAGCAACCGTCTGGCGGGTGGCGCCGTAGGATGGCGGTTTCTCCGGCAGCACCATCAACACTTCGCCACAGCAGGGACAGAGCAGTCGGTTCCCATCGCGCACGGCAACCTGCGGAGCGTGGCCTTTCGAGCCAGCTCCGTGCTTTTCAGGTTGGGGCGCGTGGTGATGGGACATGATGTTTTTCTGTGTTGAACGTGTGGTGATGAATCGTGTGCCACTGCCGCCCTCGGCAGTGCGAAGTGAGCACGTGGTTAGCCATCCCAATTGGCCGTAAGAGCGCTGGCCAGAGGCCAGTGGCACACAGACTTTGGGATTGGTGTGCACGATGAAAGTGCAGTTTAGAAGGGAAGCGCGTCACTAAGATAGTGCGCGCAGAATTTTTTTAACACGGAGGCCATTACTCGCTCGGAGAAGTTTCTTCGGCCTCTTCCTGTTGGGGCTGCTCGGCATCGGATGCGTATTGCTTCTGAAAGAGGACCAACGATCTTTTTTCGATTGCCTCCCACGCCTCGTTCGAATGTTGAAAGACTTTCATCTTCAAATCCTCCGACATGTTTTCCTGGTGCTTTAGCAAGAGTTCTCTCGCTTTCAGGATGTATTCATAGGCCTTACTGTGATCGCTCTCGACGACATCACCGGCTAACTGTGCGACTCTCATGACTAACAATCGCCAGGCCACTCGATCGTTCGGGTCGGCTTCGATTCGCTGTTGAATTGCTTCGAGGCTAGCTCCCTCAATCTGCTGGTCGGCGAGTTGTTCGACCTTGAGGTTCAATAGCCGCCATGTTTCTGGATTCCGATCGTTATCAAGAATGGCCTGAACCTCTTCCAACGACATCTCCTTCAACTCATCATCGGTCGGAATCTTAGGCTTTGGATCTCGATATTGATGGCTCAGAGGCGCTTCGTTGATCTTTTGGTCGCGATCCGATGGTCCACAACCGACAAGAGCACAGAGCACCAATAGGAAGACGATTTGTCGCATGACTACGCTTACCTCATGAGGGATAACCCAATCGTGATGCGTGTTACCTTATCAAGCCCTGTTCGCATGTCGAGAAACAAACGATGTCTTTCCACAATGATGTAAACCGATTGCCATTGGACAAAAAAAGAGCCGAGCCTATCTCGTTCGATACGCTCGGCCCTTTTGTATGACGAAAGCTGGTTGCCGCTTACTCGGGTGCGGATTCGTCCAAGAGTTTCTGAATCTCTTCTTCCAGCTTCTTTGCCCGGCTTTCGCTGATGCCGGAATTCACCTTGTGGATCTTGCCGTCGCGACCGATCAGGACGAAGTGAGGAATACCGGAAACGGCGTAATAGCTGTAGAACGCATCCGTATCGTCAAGCACGGCGGTGGGATGTTTCAGGTTGTGCTCGGCGGTGAACTTGTCGAGCATGGCGTTCTCTTCGGTGGGCGGGACCTGGCCTTCTCCTTGCTGTGGGCCTTCGGCACCCTCAGGCCAGTTGAAGTTGAAGTAACGCGTGATGCCCACAATTTGCAGGCCATCTTTGCCGTACTTCTCTTGCCACTCGACCAGATGTGGGAAGCTGGCGACGCACGGACCGCACCAGACGGCCCAGAAGTCGAGCAGGACCACCTTGCCCTTGAGATCTTCCGCAGAGAGCCCATCGCCGTTGGCCCAGGCCTGGGCGTCGATCGGCAGCATCTCTTTGCCGACCAGTTCGGCGTAGGCTTTCAAACGCTCGATCTCTTGCGTGGCCGACTGAAGAACCACGCCGGCCTTCCTGTAGGTGATTTTCACATCGGATGCTTCGACCTTCTCGACGTTGGCATCGATGAAGTCGTTCTCTGTCTTGACGAACGATTCCATCTTTTCGATGTCCTCATTCATGTCTTCCATGAACGTCATGCCGAGCTTCACGATATACAGGTTGATCGCTTCGGTGTTGGCAGGGTCCTTGGTCACGGTCGCTTTCACTTCATCCAGCGAGAGCCCTTTGGCGACCAGGCGAAACTCAAAGGCTTCCAACGATCGCTTGATGCTGTTCAAGAGACCGGCTGCTTGTTCGTTGTCGCCTGGGTCGACGTCGGCCACGCTTTCGCGGATGCCTTCGATATGCTTCTGAGCGATTTCGCTGGGACCGGACATCTCGTGCATCAGCGCCTGAAAATTGGCGTTGGCGAAGTCCATCAGCGGTTCGGTATCGGTGGTGTCGTGGATGAAAGCCTGGAGACTATCTTGGGCGAGCACCTCTCCGCCGGAAGAATCTGCTTCGGCAGAACCGGGCCCGTCCGCGGCGCTACCGCAAGCCGTGAAAGTAAACAGAGACAGACAAACGCAGGCAGCAAGAGCAATTCGTTTCATGAGCAATCAGCTTCCCAGGACATGAGAGGGATTTTGGCGAGCGAGCGATTGGGCGGTCAATCGTTACCAGATTGGCCAAGCGTCGGTCCCTGATCGCGCGGGGCGGTGAATCAAGGGACAGTGTATTATGGCCCGGTGGAGGGCAGAAGAAAGATGTCTACCCTCGAATTGCATACACAATTGCGCAGCACACCCCAGAATGGCTGCGCGATGCCGATGCCTTAGTCGGCCATCTTCTTGAGGGCATCGTCGATCAGGGCCTGAATGTCGAGATGGCCTGAGTCGATGCTATCCATGATCGAGTCGACCCGGGTTTCGGCCTCGTAATCGCGAACTTCGGCGATGATGTGGTCGATTTCCAGGTCCGAGTAGTTCTGACCTCGCAGATATTCGCGAAGTTCTGGGTATTTCTCGTTGTCGGTCATCAATTTCCCCTGTCGTCGCCCCTTCTCGCCTGCGTATTGATCGGCAGACCCCGTTGTTTGAAAAATGTCGATTTCGCTGCGGCCGCGTGGTAAGTTAGAGCAATCACTCCTCCTTCCCACTCCCCAATCTTACCCCACAAATAATGATGATCGAAAATTCTAATCCGGCAGTTCGCTTTTGCTGGACTCTTTTTCTCGTCCTCTTCATGATTCCGATGGCCGCTCAGGCGGAAGAATCGGGCTGGAAACCCCTTTCTCAGGGCGATTCTAACGACTGGCCTGCCTGGCGCGGCCCAGAAGGGATCGGCTTCAGTGCGGCCACCAATGTACCAACGAAGTGGAGCGACCAGGAGAACCTGGCCTGGAAGACCTCGCTGGACGGCTGGGGCGACTCGACTCCAGCCATCGTGGGCGATCACGTCTTTGTCACGCTGCAGAACGAAGCCAACGAGCTGCGTTTGTTGCGGCTCGATGCGAAGACGGGTCAGATCGAACTGAACATCCTGGTCGATCAAGCCGAAACGCCGCGAACGGCCCCGAAGCGCAAGTCCCAGAAGTTTCATAATCTGCACAACATGGCCAGTCCTTCGCCTGTGGTCAGCGGCAATCACGTTGTCGTTCACTTCGGCAATGGTTTGCTGGCAACCTACAACCTCGACGGTGAGGAGCTATGGCGCCACAACCTTCAGCAGGAATACGGCACCTATTCAATCTGGTGGGGACACGCCAACAGTCCGGTGGTTTACAACGGCCTGGTGATCTCGGTCTGCATGCAAGACTCGTTGGCCGACCTGCAGAAAGAACCGGTCAAAAGCTACCTGATCGCCCATGACCTGAAGACGGGCGAAAAGAAATGGATGACCATGCGGATGACCGGTGCTCCGGCCGAAGAAGCCGACGCCTACACCACGCCGCTGCTGCTTACCAAAGATGGCCAGGTGCAACTGGTGGTCATGGGTGGCAACACGCTCGACGCCTACGACCCCAATACCGGCAAGCGTCTGTGGTACTTGCCAGGCCTGGTCGGCGGACGCACGGTGACCGGTCCGATTGTCGCCGAAGGAAAGATCTTCACCACGCGCGGCATGCGTAAGCCGCTGTTGGCGGTGACGCTCGACGGTAATAAAGGGGAACTCAGCGAAGACGCGATTCAATGGACCGTCGATAAGTCGACGCCGGACACGCCGTCGCCTGTGTATGCCGGCGGGATGCTCTTCACGGTGACCGACGATGGCATCGCCCACTGCTACCGCAGCACCGATGGCGAGCTTCTCTGGCGTGAACGCTTAGGCGGCAACTTCAAGGCCTCGCCGATCGTGGCGGGCGGCAACGTCTACTTCATCAACATCGACGGCAACTGCAAGGTGGTCGCCGCGAAGGATACGTTCGAGTTGGTGAGCGAAAACGAAGTGAAAGACACGACGATCGCTTCGCCAGCGGTTGCCGGTGGCAAACTGTTCCTTCGTGGGAAAGAACATCTGTACTGCATCGGGAAGTAAGTACCTTCGTTCGCCTGAACGCGTTACTGCTTCTCGACCCGCTTGATCTGAACTTGAATCGTGCCCAGGTTATCACCTAGCTGATCTGGGCTTTCGTTCACTTTCAGGAACAGTACGCAGGGTGCTTCCGGATAGAGGTTGGTCCCCAGACCGACTTCGTTGGCCGTGACCAGCGGCGTGATGGCTCCACCTCGCCAAGGCTCGCCTCGCAATGCCCCGACGAGCTGACCGAGTGGTTTCCCTTTGTAGTAGTGGATGGTCACGCCGTTGGGCTCGCACTTCCAGGCCTGGCCGTCGTTGCGAATGACGTACTCGCCACTGGCAGAGATTTGGAAGTTGCTATCGGTGTCTAACAGAATTCCCGTCGATTGCCAGCCGCGATCGGTGTTGATCTCGGCGGTCATTACTTCGCCGGTAAAGGGAACCGGGTCCCGGTAGACGACCTCGTTCCGCTGCCAGTCGTAGCCATACTCGGCATTGGTGACGAACAGCTCCCACGACTCAGCCAGCTGCGGCATCACATCGCCGAGTTCGTTCAATAGCCGTTCACTGAAACCGCCCGTCAAACGTACCTGGGTGACCATGTCGCGAAACGCTTCCTGCGACAGGCTGTGGTTATCCAAGTAGGCACACGCGCCCCAGCACCATGCGTAAGGTCGGTTCTGGAGAAACGACTGCTGGGGCGTTCCCATAATGCGGGTCAGCGATAGCGCACTGCCGCCGGCGACTTCGTCCTGAATGATCTTGATGCGTCCCCACATCGGTGTCGCATCTTTGGAGGGGGGCATCACGCGGGTTTCGAGTTGGCCGTTTTCCCAGCTGTGCGTACCGAAGTGCTCGGCCATCCCTTCCATGTACCACGGTGGCCCGGCTCCGCCCAAGAGGATCATCATGAACGCATGCGTTCCTTCGTGGATCAGCAAGTGGCGTCGGTAGTAGTCGCTCGGCTGATCCAACAGCCAGACGGCGTCTCCCTGGTAGTAGCCATGCAGAAACTCCGGCAGCGAATCGGGAAAGAGGCCGGCGTTTTTGAAGGTTTGCTTGTTGGACATCAAGACCGCTTTGATCTTCCAGTCGTTGTTGGCGACGGGATCGACGCGGAAGTACTCGCACCACTGCGGATAGGCGGCGTCGAACACCTTGGGAAGTTCGTCGATCTCAGGCGAAGACGGCAGGTCGGTATAGATCGTGACGTGCGTCCCCTCGATGGTGCGGATACCGTTGGCCTCGAGCTTGGCTGGGTCGACTTCGAATTGCACTTCTGGTTCGATGCGACCGACCTTAAGTCGTTCGCGGAGTCCTTCGCCACTAAAGAAGTTGGGCCCCAGGGCATCAGCTCCGTCGGACGGTGGCTTGCTGAAGGTCGCGTTGCCGGAGCGCATTTTGGGTGGCTCTTTCTCGGGCTCCGGTGGCTTCGACTCGGCTGGCTTGGCCTGGGTGGTCTGTGCTGGGGGTGCCTGAGGTGCAGGCTTAGCCGCCGGTTCGGACGAACCGCAGCCTGGCAGTAAAAGTGCACCGACGATGACGAGAACGAGGTATCGAACCATGGGCCGCCTTTGCCCGAAGAGAAGACAAACAAACCATTTGGTGGTATTTTAGACGAAAATCGATTTCAAGTCTTTGTTCATGTTTGCCGTCATGCAGGACCATACGTCCCCCGGAAAATCTGGTTTACCCAAAGCTCACGCTACCTGCGCCCTTATTTGCTTTGCCGGCGCCGTCGTATCAGGGCTCGATTGGCCTACGCCGGCCCCACAGCATGCCGCCGTGATGATGCCAGCACTGGTGATTTGGGGCATCGCCGTCGTATACCAGTTTTTGCTGGCAGCAGGCCACCTGAGGACCTCAATTCTGGATCATCAGCACCTTTTCAGCAGCAGCCACTACGAACGCAAGTCGGACATCGGCTGGATCGTCGCTAACGTGGTAGTGCTGATCGTTGTCGCGGTGTTTTTCGCCCAGCAGTCCAACTCGATCCCGATTCTGACCGGCCAAACGACCACCCTGGTCGCTCTTTTCGTCACGAGCATCATTTCGCTGGTCATTTGGGGCATTCGCTGGAAAATCACCCCTCGCAAGTCGAAAGCTGTTTCCTGAAATGCTTGCCCCTGCCCTGTGCCGCCGCACTGCCCTCTTCATTCTCTTGCTATCGATTGGCACGCTTTTCACCGCTTGCCGACCCGCTGCCCAGGAGGAAGTCGTCGTCTATACGGCGCTCGATCAGGAGTTCTCAGAGAGTCACTTCGATACCTACCACGAGCTGACCGGTGTCGACGTCGTCGCCAAGTACGATACCGAAGCCAACAAGACGGTCGGCCTGACCGAGGCCCTTTTGGCGGAGAAGGACCGTCCTCGCTGCGATGTTTTCTGGAACAACGAGATCCTCAACACGCTGCGGCTGCAGAAAGCGGGACTGCTCGCGGCGTACCATCCCAAGCACGAGGAGGAGTACCCGGCGACATTCCGTTCAGCCGATGGCACTTGGTTTGGTTTCGCAGCCCGGGCTCGCATTCTGCTTGTGAACACCGACCTACTAGCGGAAGGCCAGCGGCCCACTTCGGTCTTCGATCTGGCCGATGACAAGTGGAAAGGGCAAGGAGGTTACGCCAAGCCGCTATTTGGTACGACCGCCACCCACGCGGCCGTGCTGTTCACGGAGTTGGGCCAGGAGAAAGCCGAGCAGTTCTTCACCAAGCTGCAAACCAACGCCAAGATGTTCCCGGGCAACAAGCAAGTCGCCCAGGCCGTCTCTTCAGGCGAAATCGCGTTTGGCCTGACCGATACGGACGATGCGATGGTCGAGATCAAATCGGGGCGTCCCGTGGCGATTGTTTATCCGGACCAGGCGGAAGACCAACTCGGCACGCTCTTCATTCCCAATACGTTGGCAATCATCCAAGGCGGGCCGAACCCGGAGGCCGCGAAGAAGCTGGTCGATTACCTGCTTTCGGCCGAAGTCGAGACCGCACTCTCCCAAGGACCGAGCGCTCAAATACCGCTCAACACGACGCTCGATATTCCGCTGCAGGTCGAATCCCCCAAGACGATCAAGCCGATGGAGGTCGACTGGGAGGCCTCGGTCGACCAGTGGGATAGCGCGGCGGCGTTTCTTCGCGAGAAGATACTGACCAACTAGAGTGCCCGGCGGTGACGGCGACGGGGAGCCTTCTTGGGCGGCTCTTTCTTTTCTTCTTCTTTGCCTGCGTTGTCGGTATCGCGAGCGTGCGGCGGAGTGGTCTGCACTGATGTCTTGACGTACGGGTCGAAGCCTTCGATCTCGTCGCGAATCAGCAGCTTGTCGATCCGCATCTCGATCCGCGTCAGCTGATTACCTTCTTCCGGCGTCACGAAGGTGTACGCGACCCCTTCCTTGCCCATGCGGCCGGTACGGCCCACGCGGTGGACGTAGTCGTCGGAGTATTCCGGCACGTCGTAGTTCACGATCAGCGTCACATCCGAGATATCGATCCCGCGGCCCACGACGTCGGTGGCGATCAGAATGCGATACTTGTTCGCTTTGAAATCAGTGATCGTACGGTTGCGGGCTCCCTGCTGCATGTCGCCGTGGATGCAGCGGACCAGCTTGGTCTTCTTCTGCAGTCGCTGGAACAGCTTTTCGGTGCCTCGCTTGGTGCGGCAGAAAACAATGCACTTGGTGGGCTGCTCGCGGCGAAGCAGGCGAACCAGCAGCTCCATCTTCTTCGGTCCGTCGACCGTGAAGTAATGCTGCTCGATCGTGTCGGCCGAGATGTTCTTAGGAGAGAAGTCGACCTTCACCGGCTCGTGCATGTAGCGTTTGGCCAGGCGTTCGATCGGCGGAGGAACGGTGGCGCTCAGCAGCATCGTCTGGCGTTGTTCCGGACAGCGACGCAAGATCTTCTCGATGTCGGGACGAAAACCGATATCGAGCATCCGGTCGGCTTCGTCCAGCACGACCATGCTCAGGTAGTCGAGCGAAAGGGACCGGCGTGTCATGTGATCGATCACGCGACCAGGCGTCCCAACAACGATGTCGGGGTTTCGCTTGAGCTTATCCATCTGCCCTTTGATGGGCTTACCACCATAGATGGCGACCGTCTGAATGCTCATTCCTTTCGAGAGCTTCACGATCTCGTCGCGGACCTGAACGGCCAACTCGCGGGTCGGCACCAGGATCAGGGCGTGGGGACCTTTGCCAGAAGGAAGCGTCTCGATGATCGGAATGCCGAACGCGGCCGTCTTGCCGGTACCGGTGCGGGCCTGACCGAGGACATCTTTCCCTTCCAGGGCCAAGGGAATGACGCCAGCTTGAATCGGCGAGGGGACCTCATAGCGGGCCTCTTTCAGGGCCGCGAGCATCTTTTCGGAGAGATTGAGATCGGTGAACTTCTTTTCTGGGGAATCTTCAGAGGTCGACAAGGTTTGGACCGTTTCTGGAAAGGACGTCGTAGGGTAGGGAGACGTCGTTGTTGTCAGCGGCTTCTCGCGCGGGTCCAAACATTAAGCATGTCTTTCACTTGTCAGCCCCAAGGGGGCGATCGCTAATAGCCAGGGGGGCTTTTGCTTAACGATCGCTCCGTCGGGGCCGACCCAGGGCGATGTGATGACACTTGCTGGGACGTTAACCGCTGCTGCCGCTAGTTCTGCATCAAAACAATAAGCCCTAACAATAATGTACAAACGGCGATAGGACAATCGAGCGTGCCCCTCAGAAGTTCCGGATGCGCAAACAAATAGGCCGAACCATTGGCCCGTAAGACGTCTACGGGACAGTGGTCCGGCCTTTCTCGTCGTTATATGCCAGGCCGCCCCTGGGGGGGACCTCGTCGAAGAAAAACCAATATAGACCGAGGATTACCCTCGGCCATCAGCCTTAGGTGGCTGGAGTTGCCGGAGCGGCAGCCTTCTTGGTGGTCTTCTTCTTAGCGGCCTTCTTTGGCGCAGCCTTTTTGGCAGCTTTCTTTGGCGAAGCTTTCTTGGCAGCAGCCTTCTTCACCGTCTTCTTGGCAGCCTTCTTAGGGGCGGCCTTCTTTGGTGCAGCCTTTTTGACCGTCTTCTTAGCAGCCTTCTTAGGGGCAGCCTTTTTGGCAGGTGCTTTCTTGGCGGTCTTCTTCGGTGCAGCTTTCTTCTTGGTTGCCATCGTTCCGTGGGCTCCTCAAGATTCGATGCCCGTGGTCATAGAGAGAACTTTCGGGGCATCACAAAAGTCCTCTCGAATCTGCTTTGGCAGTTATGCCGAACTCTCACACACAAGTGAGAGATTGAACATCCATTTTCATCCGTCCGAATGCATGGCACAGATTCGATTGGGAGAACTTCGGCACGCGTGCCGCTTCACCCCTTTTCGACTCGGCATCCTCGCGGGATTAATCAAGCCGGAGTTTCTCATCATGTCATCGCTCAGGTGCGCCACCAAACTGCGAAAGCGACGTGAGGTGATGACTGAAAAACTACTTCTCGCAAATTGAATCAACTTTGCCTTTCTTTCGTCAAGGTGAATTATCGAACCTCGAAACGAATTTGTGCAGAAAAAGTTCTCCACCAACCGCACACTTCCTGGAAATAGTTGCGCGGCCACTTGCGCGGTGAAGCGACACGAACCTTTCCAGCGCGCGCAGAAGGTGGTCGCGATCAAATGCTTTGCCCTTTAGACTAGTAGATGGACCAAGTGGTTGTCCGCCGTTGTTCTATGCGAAAGTGAATTCCATGTCGGATCGATTGAATGCCGTTCTCAGTGGCTGGCTGGAAGGAGATCAAACCCTCGAAAGTTTGGTCTCTCACAAGGAAGCTCTGCAGTGGATTCTGAGTGCCGAAGAGCTGGAAATCTCGGGTATTTTGCGGTTTTTAGAGTCCGTACCGCCTGAGATCTCCGATGCGAAACGTCGCTTTCTCGATCGCGTGTTGAACCTGCTGGCCATGCGTCTGCGCGACGTCGAAGAGCTCGAAACGGACGACTTGAATCGTATTGCCGCGGCCTATCGCAACTGGGGTGCGACGCATCGCATGGGGCATCTCTTGCTCGCGTTGTTGTCGGCCACCGGTAGTGAGGCAGCGCTGGAACTCTTCGCTGAGTTGGTCGTCGAACAACCACCTTCGAATTCCAATGCGGCCGCGATCGCATTTGTTCCTCTTCTGCGTCAGGACAATCTTCCCACCGAGACACTTTTTCCAAAACTTCTTGAAGCGTTGTCGCATCTTTCAGTGGCGTCGCTCGTGTTGGACCTGGCCAACTTCGTCACGCGACAAGGGATGGTCGCCAAGCATCCGGCATCCGACCGAGTCGATGCGTTGGGGGAACTCTTCTCGGGCCTGATCGCGCGGCTCTCGAAGTTTGAAACCGAGCCGCCCAAAGAGGCCAAGGACTTCGCCGCGGCCAAGGTCGCGGTGACCGAAGCCACGTCCATTGCGCTGGCCATTTGCGACGCATTTGCCCTCATCGGCGACGAGAAGGCCGTTAGTAAACTCAAGTCAGCACTTGACTTAAAGCATCGCAAGCTGCGATCGGATGCGGCTATCGCGCTGGCCAAACTGGGCAATGAAGAAGGCAAAGAGCTGCTCGTGGAGTTGGCTGCCGAGCCGGTCTGCCGGCCGAGTGTGCTTGAGGTGGCGGAAGAACTGGACATGCTGGCAAAGATCCCGGCCGAGTTTCAAACCGAACAAGCGAAGGTCGAAGGAGAGCTCGCCGCGTGGCTTTCTTTAGACACCCAGTTCGGCATGCCACCGCACGAAGTGCACCAGGTTGATAGCCGCACTTTGGGTTGGCCTGGGTTTGAAGAAGCTCAGAATTGCCACCTGATTCAGTACGCGTACCACATGCCCGGCGGTACATTTCAGAGCGTGGGGATTGTGGGACCGGTCACCCAGAGCTTTGCCGTCGACCTGACTTCGTTGCCGCTGCCAGACATCTACGCGGCCTTCGCCGGCTGGCAGGCCGAGCATCCGGAGGTCTTCGAGTTAGAACCCGACAAGTGGCAGGCCAACCAGAACGAGTTGGCCAACAGTCTGCTGCAGCGTGTGGCCAGCGAAGGTTACGAGACACCACAGCCGGCCATGCTGGGCTTCTTCTTTGGCGATGTAAGACTGATAGCAGGCACTCGCCGCGACGGTCAGGCCGGGACCGCGATTGCGGATCTCCGCAGCACGACGTTCTACCCGGCCGGAGAAAGCCGACACCCGATCGGCCCCCGCGAGGCCTATTACGTTCACACAGGCCGCGAATATTTACAGGCTTTTAACAAAGACCGCCCAGAATGGGTCTCGCTGCACGAGAGCCTATCGGATCAAGAAGAAGCGGAGTAGAGACGTCTTTGGGCGTAGGTCATCTACTTCCTGTCCCCTCGCCCCTGCGGGGAGAGGGGACAGGAACGGGTTAGCTGGTGACCTTCTTGATGCCTTCGCATAGGCGGTCGACGTTGGCCTCGCTGATGCCGGCCACGTTGATGCGGCCGGAGCCGACGATGTAGATGCTCATCTCGCTGCGGAGCTGGTCGACCTGCATCTGATTGAGGCCAGAGAAGCTGAACATCCCCTTTTGGTCTTGGATGAACGAGAAGTCCTGGTCGATGCCGCAGGCCGAGATCTTATCGACGAACAGCTTGCGGATGCCGTTGATGCGGTCCCGCATGTGGGTCAGTTCTTCGTCCCACATCGTGCAAAGGCCATCGTCGGTCAAAACCGTCTCGACGACCGCGGCACCATGCGTCGGTGGGTTCGAGTAGTTCGAGCGGATCACCTTCTTCAACTGGCTGAGTACGGCAGTCGCTTCCGCCTCGCCGGTCGCCACGGCGGTCAGGGCACCGACGCGTTCGTTGTACAGGCCAAAGTTCTTGCTGAAGCTGCTACAGATCAGCATCTCTTGCCCGGGACGTGCGATCTCGCGGAGACCAGCGGCGTCTTCGCTCAGACCGGAACCGAAGCCTTGGTAAGCGAAGTCCAACAGCGGCAGCAATTCCTTTTCCTGAATCAGGTCGGCGATCGCTTTCCACTGCTCAGGCGTCGGGTCGATACCGGTCGGGTTGTGGCAACAGCCGTGCAGCAGGACGATGTCCCCCTTGCCGGCGCTCTTCAAGTCATTGAGCATGCCGTCGAAGTCGAGGCCGTTGGTCTTCTTGTCGAAGTAGGCATACGTCTTCAGCGGAATGCCGGCGGCCGTGAAGATATTGGGATGGTTCGGCCAGGTCGGTTGGCTCAGCCATAGCGAAGCACCGGGGAAGTTGGCCGCGATGAAGTCGCCAGCGACACGCAGGGCCCCCGTACCGCCAGGCGACTGCACGGTAACGGCACGTTTAGCCGTGATCACTTCATGATCGTCACCAAACAGCAGCGTGCGAACCGCGCTGTTGTAGCCAGCTCGGCCGTCGATTGGGAGGTAGCTCTTGGTGCTTTCTGTTTCCAACAGGCGCTTTTCCGCTTCCTTGACGCACTTGAGGACCGGCGTCACCCCTTTTTCGTCTTTGTAGACGCCCACGCTGAGGTTGATCTTCTCGGGGTTGGGATCGTTGCGGAAGGCTTCATTAAGACCCAGGATTGCGTCCGGGGGAGCCGTTTCGACGTGCTGGAACATAAACTTCCATTGGTAACAGGGGGCTGAAGCAAACAAACGCGTTCATTTTACGAGATGCCAACGATGTCTGATAGTTCGCAATCGTGTCCGAAAAGTCCCAAACTCGGAAAAAATGCGAAGGATTCTTCGGTGACCTGCCCCTTTAACGGGGTGAATTTCGCGCCCAAACCGATCATAATGGTAAGCTTCACCCTTCCTCGCGATGCCTGCCTGGTTTGTTCCCTCCCTGAATTCGGAACTGGAAGTAGCACAGCGGAGAGCCTCACGGCGATGACGCTCCCCTTTAGCCAGGCCTGACGTTGGCAACGCGACGAATTGATTTTTCGCCTTTTGATTGGAAAGAAACTTACCGATGGCAGGCTCGCGTACCGGGATCTGGCTGATTGGCGCTAAAGGCGGCGTCGCCACAACCTCCATTGTTGGACTTCTCGCACTAAAGAAAGGCCTGACCGAGACCGTCGGGCTGGTAAGCGAACTAGAGCAGTTTCAGGATCTGGAACTGGCCCAGTGGAATGACATCGTCATCGGCGGCCACGACATTCGCGACGTCAGTCTTTTGGACGAAGCCTACAAGATGGTCTTCGAGAGCCGCGCCATCGATGGTCGCCTGGTCGAAAAGATCAAGGACGACCTGACTGCGCTCGACGCCAACATTCACGACGGCACGCTCTACAACGCTGGCAAGAAGATCAGTGAGTTCGCCCATCCCAAGCTTCAAGCCCTCAAGGAAACGCCGCGAGAAGCGGTCGATCGCTTGAAAGCCGACATCGCCGGGTTCGCCAAGGCCAACAGCCTGGACAACGTGGTGGTGGTGAATATTTCCTCGACCGAGCCGCCGGTCGATGGCGACCAGTTCCCCAAGACGTGGAAAGAGCTCGAGCCGCAGTTGGCCTCCGATGATTGCAAGCTACCGGCCAGTTCGCTGTATGGTATCGCCACGCTGGAACTCGGTTACGCGTTCATCAACTTCACGCCCTCGCTGGGTACGGCGATCGAAGCCCTGGATGACTTGGCCAAGTCGAAGGGTACCTGTCACATGGGGCACGACGGCAAGACCGGCGAAACGCTCCTCAAGAGTGCGCTCGCCCCGATGTTTGCCAAGCGTAACTTCCACGTGATGAGCTGGGTCGGGCACAACATCTTCGGCAACATGGATGCCAAGGTGCTCGACGATCCGGAGAACAAGAAGACCAAGGCCGTCAGCAAGGATCGTCTGCTGAGCAAGATCTTCGGCTACACCCCACAGACGCTGGTCACCATCGAAAACATCGACAGCATGGGGGACTGGAAGACGGCCTGGGACCACATCCACTTCCAAGGCTTTTTGGGCACGCCGATGGTGATGCAGTTCATCTGGCAAGGTGCCGACTCGCTGCTGGCCGCCCCGCTGGTGATCGACCTGGCTCGCTTCGCCGACCTGGCCCGGCGATCCGGATGCACCGGCCTGCAAACGCAGCTCTCGTGCTTCTTCAAGTCACCGCTGGGGACCGAAGAGAACGACTTCGCCATCCAGTTCCAAATGCTGGAAGATTGGACGAAGTCGCTTAAGAGCTAGGGCTTCGAGAACTCATCTCGAGCCAAGGTGGATGCCGCATGGGGTGCGACGCGTTTGGCTGCTCGCACCCTACGTGAAATTGCTGGTACGACACCTCCTCGACGTGCGGCTTTTCCTTGATCTCAGGCTGGCCGCTGGGTCTGGTTAACTGATAGATGCCCCAGATCGAGAGCAGGCTCAAGAGAACCACCAGCAGCGCGTCTGGCTCGATGATCGAGTACTTCTTTTCGGCTCGATACACAATCCCCATCGTGGCCACGCACGTCAGCACGATGACCGCCACGCCGGTCATGGCGTGCACGGGGCTGGCGTCGGCCAGGAGCGAACCTTTCGTATAGATCGCATCGACCGGCAGCAGGATCGCGATGTTGAACGTGTTACTGCCCAGGATGTTGCCGATCGCCATGTCGGCGGCGCCGATGCGGACGGCGACGATCGTCGTAACGAACTCAGGCAGGCTGGTCGTGAGGGCCAACAGCGTGCTACCGATGAACGTGCCACCCAGGCCAGTGATCTCGGCGATACGATCGGCCGTTGGTGCCAGGTAGGCCGCGGCGATGAAAATCACCACCGTCGTCGCCAGGTAAACGCCGATTGCCATCCCAAGGGACATGCCTGAATTGGCCGCAGGCTCTTCTTCCGGGCTCTCTTTCTCATCCTTCAGCTTCGAGGCCATGTGCTGATCGAGGTAGATCAGCCGCACCGAGAATATATAAAACACCCCACACAAAATCGTCCCGATCCCCATGTGCCAAACGTGGAGCGGTATCCCGACTGCATCCCGCTCCAGCAGCAGAAACAGCACAACAATCGCAATCAGCGCCATGCTGACCAACGCCGATAAAGCGTGCGCCGAGGAGATCGACGAAAACATCCGCGCCTTGGAGTGAAAGATTAAGTCGACGATCCCCAGAATCAACAGATTAAAGAGCGAGCTCCCCAGCACGTTGCCCAGCGTCAGGTCGACCCCTTGGGTGCTATCGGGCAAGCGAACCGCGTTGATGTTGATCGCGAACTCGGGCAGACTGGTCGCCGCGGCCAACAGCACCAGGCCAGCCAGCGAGGCCCCCATGCCTGACTTCTCGCCGATCACGTCGGCTGCCTTGGCCATGAAATTGCCTGCGAAGACAATCACGATCGCGAGTCCCAGAAAGATCAAACTCAGCTGTGCCAGTTCGCCGCCCATGATGCTCTATTCGTAAATGGGGAAGAAGGTGTTAAAGGCCGCCTCGCAAAAATGGCCTGGGTCGTTGAAGCGGCGATTCTGATTCAAAGCCGACAGGCCAGACATCTGGTCTTTCGTCAGCTCGAAGTCAAATATTGCCGCGTTTTCCTGTAGGTGTTTTTCGCTGCTCGCCTTGGGAATAACAATCGTCCCGCGCTGCACGGCCCAACGCAGCAGAACCTGTCCTGGTGTCTTGCCTGCTTCTTTGGCGATTGCTTGAACGACATCGTTATTGATCAGCGACTCGCTCTGCTCGGCCATGCCCAGTTGAAAGTAAGAGCTCGGACCGAACGGAGAAAACGCGGTCACGGCGATCTCTTCCTGGGCGCACCAGCGCAGGAGCTTCTCTTGCGTCAGACGTGGGTGCAGTTCTACCTGCAGCACGCTGGGGCGAATCTTCGCATAGGAAAGCATGTCCCGCATGAGCGACACGCCGAAGTTGCAGACGCCGATGTCCTTCGCCAGGCCGGCCTCGACCAGCGACTCCATCGCTTCCCAGGTCTCACGGATCGGAACCGGCTCGGTCACCAGCCCAGGACTGTCCGCGGCCGGGTCGTAAAACCACTCTGGCGGATAGCGATCTTCGAAGGGGACATACTTCAGCGCGATCGGAAAGTGGATCAGATACAAGTCGACGTAGTCGAGTCCCAGATCGCTGAGCGTTTTCTCACATGCCGGCCGCACGTGTTCCTTGGCGTGGTAGGTGTTCCACAGTTTGGAAGTGATCCACAGCTCTTCCCTGGTGGCTATACCTTCGTCGATGATTCGCTTGATGCCCTGGCCGACTTCAATTTCGTTGCCGTAGTCACATGCACAATCGAAGTGGCGATATCCGGCCTTCGCGGCGGCCACAATCACGTCGGCACATTGCGACTTGTCGATCTTCCAAGTACCGAGCCCAAGCATGGGCATGTGGGATCCGGTGTTGAGCGTTTGTGTATTCATGAGGTGAGCCTGGAGGGGAAAGAATCATCAAGCGTGGGCCACTATAACACAATCAAATGCCCCTGTCGGCGATTAAGCACCAGGGTGGCCCAGAGAGCTTTCTCTGGGTAGCCGCAGGCGACAAGCGGCTCTTGGTCTGGGTAGGAATAGAACGGGATGACTCAATCCTCGACGACATCCGTTTTCGAGCCGCTCGTCGGCAAAGCCGAACCAGAGATGAATCTCTGGGCCACCCTATTCATCGAAAACTCGCACGACCGGCGTAACAATCCTTCTTATGCGTGCGACTTTGCCCCGAATTGGCTCTCCGGCTTGCATCGCGCCGGTTTACGAGCCAGAATCGTAATATCTCGCCCAAATTGCCAAAAACCTCGGTAAGCGTCTCGCTGCTCGGGTGAGGCCCTTTCCGATATCGATCCCATCGCACAAGTCACACGACGAGGAAGTCCATGTTTGCCCGAATCGTTTTGTCTGCCTGTTTCGCTCTGGTAGGCGTCGCCTACATCACTCAGCCAGCCTACGCTATTCCATTCTTCTGGGAAGTCTTCAACGAGAAGGTCGTTCCGGCCGATCCGAAGGAAGAGCCTGCCAAGAAGTTCGCTGCTACCGCCACCGAATCGAAGTGCAACGTGTGCCACATCGATGGTCAAAGCAAGAAGGAACGCAACGCTTACGGTGTGGCTCTGGACGAACTGTTGGACAAGGCCAACTTCGACAAAGAGCGTCTCGAAAAGGAAAAGGACAAAGCGACCGCCGAAGTGGTTGCCGCGCTCGAAAAAGTGAAGGCCATGAAGGTGAACAAGGAGGATGATAAGTCCCCCACCTTCGCCGATAACATCAGTGCCGGCAAGTTGCCATCGGAGATCGCCAAGGCCGAGCCGATGCCAGAACCAACACCGGAACCGATGCCGATGGAATCGGCCGCGGAAGAAAAGACCGGACTGGTTCTCGATCAAGCCGCGCTCGACAAACTGAAAGCCGACATCAAGAAGGAAGTCAAAGCGGAACTCTCGACCGAACTACGCAAGAGCCTGGCCGATGCAATCAAGACGCAGCTGCAGGTCATCGAGATCGTCAAAGCCCATCCGCTGGCTCCTGTCGACGACGCGACTGAAGAAGAAGCGATCAAGCAGATCACGGCTCGTGGTGGTCGCGTGAACGTGCTGGCCCAGAACTCGGACGAGAAGGTCGTGTCGTTCCACCTGAGCGACAAGCCGATCGATGACGCAGCCCTGGCCCTGGTTCGCAAGCTACGCAACGTGGTCGAGATCAATGCCCGCGGAACCAACATCACCGATGAAGGGGTCAAGCAGTTGGTCGGCCTTCCTAATCTTCAGAAGCTGAACCTGGCCCAGACCGGCGTGACCGATGCGGCTCTGATTTACCTGGTGCCACACACGAAGCTTTCGTACTTGAACCTGTACGGCACCAAGGTCACCGACAAGGGCATCGATGTCCTGGTTAACCTGACCAACCTGAAGAGTCTTTACCTCTGGCAAACCGGCGCCTCGAAAGAAGCGGCGGAAGAGCTGGAATCGCAGCTAACCGGGTTAGAAGTAAACGTCGGCAGCTAACGACTCATGTCCCCTCCCTCGCACAACATTATTCACCAGCTAGCAATAAAAGGAGTTCACGTACTAGGCTAGGTAGTTGTGTACGAATTCCCAAATTGGGAGCCAAGCCATGGAACGTGAACTCTGGATTGCATTATACAAATTGGCTCGCCAGTGCGACGCCAATCCCTGGTGGGCGATGACAAAGTTTTTTCGATTGGGAGATCGTGAGCGTCTACTTGTGGGCGGTTATTCACGATCGACCAACCTGCTGGGCATGCGAGCCGGGCAACTGGCCTGACGATCTCAGGCCTCGGAAATTACCGTCTCAACCGACGATGAGCCGACGCTTGCCAACCACGGAAGTTCAGGCACTGCTCGCTCAAATGGAACGGTGCATGATCGCGGTGGACGATTTCGGTTTTGTCATGCTCGTTGATGGCAAGCCGCAAATGGTGAGTCATTGCAGCAAGGATCCCGATGCCCGTTGGGGCCGCGCACGACGCGGCTACGGCAAGGGCTACAAGGTCCACGCGATCTACGGCTCGAGCAGCATGCCGCTGGCCTGGGATGTCGAACCGCTCAACGTGGCCGAAACGCCGGTTGCAGTTCGGCTTCTCCCGATCCTAGGGAGAGGCGGAGGCTATCTAGTGGCTGATCGTGGATACGACAGCAACCAGCTCCACGACGCGGCGATGGAAGCCGGTTATCAACTGGTGGCCGAAAAACTGCGACCAGGAAAAGGCTTGGGGCATTGCCGCCACAGCCCAGGACGAATTCGCTGTTTCGCCCTACTAGAGCAGGAGTTCGGTCGCGCCCTAATACGGTTCCGGAACCAGGTCGAACGAAGATTCGCCTGGCTTGGCAATCACGCCGGAGGCCTCGAACCACTACCCAACTGGGCTCGACGAATACACCGCGTCCGCGAGTGGGTTCAAGCCAAACTTCTGATCCATGCCATGTACATGCTCCTCAACCTTCATCCTCCACCGCTAGCTGGTGAATAATGTTGTCGCAGGGAGAGGGCTAGGGTGAGGGTTTATGGAGCGATGAGCATCGCCAGCCAAAGTTCCTCTCCCATTTCGATCCCAAGGGCGGAAGGCCCAGCCGACGACGCTTGGTGCGTTGAAACGCGTTCTAGGATCGAGACTAATCCTCTTCCGGATTCAATCGCTGATAGGCCTCATCGGCCCAGGGGGAATCCGGATTGAGCTCTAGGCACTTCTGCCAATGGCCGGTCGCTTCGCGTTCGCGACCTAGTTCGTCGAGCGTGCGGGCCAAGTGATAGTGGGCATCGCAGTAATCGTCATACACTTCGATCGCGTCTCGCAGGGCCGAGACCGCTTCGACGAGTTGCCCTGCTTCGGCCAGCACGCAGCCGAGGTTTGCCCGGGCTTCAATCATGTCGGGATCGAGCTCGATCGCCGTGTGGTACCGCTCGATGGCTCCGTGCAGATGGCCTGCCCGGTATAGCAGTTCGGCCAGGCGGAACGATCGCTCGGCACTCGCCCCGCCGATTGCCAGGGCAGATCGCAGGCAGCGGATCGCTTCTTCCAGCTGCTCGTCATCCTCGTAGTCCGCGGCACGGGCGTCCCACTGCTCAGCCGTTTCCGGTTCGTAGCTTCCGGGATCGACGACATTGAACTCTTCGGAGAAGTCCTCATCGCGATCGAAGTCGAAACGCATCTGGCCGCCTGGTTCGACGAGCCCTTCCCCTTGCCGCAGCAGAATGTCGCGGCCTTCGACCATCACCGAAAGCTGCACGAGTGGCCGCTGCACGTCAGGGAGGTATTCGGAAATTGCCGACAGCTGACGTTCGATCCGATCAGGCGATAAGCCGGAAGCCAGCATCGCGGCCAACTGCTTGGCGGTGGCGACCTCGCGGTAGTCGAAGTAAGGGAGGCTGCGAACTTGCCGGGCCGGAACGATCAGCCCTCGCCGATGCCAGCGACGAATGATCGACTTAGAGACCCCCAACAGGTCCGATAGCATCGCCGGCGTATAAAGTCGATGCAGCTTCTGATGGGGTTCAATCAGGCCAAGCCACTGCCAGAGGGTTGTTTCGCTGATGAATTTCAGATCGCCGGCGGCCGCCTTTTCCTGCAGCTCGGCCGAGATGCCCTGATCTCCCAAACCGGTCAGATCATTCTCTCCAAAGACGATCACATCGACCCGCTCGTCAACTTTATCGCTGGGGGTAGCATCGGCTTCGCGCAGCGCCGTAAAGACCTCGCGCCGTGTCATACCGGCCAGTTTGCCGATAATCGCGACGCGTTTGCCCGACAGATCGCCGGCTTCGTTCGATTTGGCCCAGTCCGTTGCCACGTGCCACTATCCCAGAAAGCGGGCTGCCCTGGCCGGTCCCCAAGCGCGGGAAAAAGCTGGAGCAAACCCTTACGTTCTCTTCGGTTAAAGGTACTGTAACCGGGCCCCGTAGACTAGGCCCGGAAGCGCCGTAACCTTGTTTCCTGGCACAAGATCGATTACCTATGAAGACTACCCAATCACTTCCCTGCTCACGAGTTTGCTATGTCTCGGATCGGAATTCTCACCGTCTTGTTGTCCCTCACCTGGGTTGCCAGCGCGGCGGCCGAGAACAATTACAACGTGCTGTTTATCGCCGTCGACGACCTACGACCCGAGCTGGGCTGCTTCGGGCGATCGCCAACGGTAAGTCCCTCTTTGGATGAACTGGCAAAGCATTCGGTTGTGTTTCGCAACCATTTCGTCCAGGTTCCCACGTGCGGTGCTTCTCGATTCGCGCTGCTCACCGGACGCAGTCCCGGCAAGACCAGCGCGATGGGGAACGAAGCGATGTACAGCGGAAAGAATGCCCTTTCCCAACAACAGCTCCCCGGGGCACAGTCGCTGCCGGAACTCTTCCGTCGGAGCGGCTATCACACGACGCTGATTGGCAAAGTCTCGCATACGGGCGATGGCAAGGTGTACGCCTACAACGGCAAAGGCGACGGTCGCGATGAAATTCCACATGCCTGGGATGACCTGGCGACCCCTTACGGTCCGTGGAAGCGCGGCTGGGGGATCTTCTTCGCCTATGCGGACGGAAAGCACCGCGAGGACGGTGGCGGTCATCGTGACCTGATGGAGTTCACCGTCGAAAAGGACAACGAGTTGCCAGACGGCCTGATGGCCGAGACGGCTATCGAGAAGCTGAAAGCCTACAGCAAGAACGATAAACGTTTCTTCATGGGCCTGGGTTTCTTCAAGCCGCATCTTCCCTTCGTGGCGACCAGGCAGGACTGGGAAGCAGTCGATGCGATGGACATTCAGCCGGCACCTCATGGCACCAAGCCTGACACGGCCTATTGGCATACGTCCGGCGAGTTCTACAAGTACAAGACCGACTACCCCAAGACCAACCCGCTGGCCAAGAAGGATCAGATCACCGCTCGCAAAGCGTACCTGGCCTGTGTTCGTTATACGGACCGTCAAATCGGCAAGGTCCTGTCAGCCCTGAAAGAAACGGGCCTGGAAGATTCGACGATCGTCGTCGTGTGGGGTGATCATGGTTGGCACCTGGGTGAAAGTGCGCTATGGGCCAAGCACACTTCGCACGAACGCGCTCTGAACAGTCCCCTGTTTATTAAAGTTCCCGGTGTGACCGACCAGGGACAGATGACCACGGCCCTGGCGGAGACGCTCGATATTTACCCGACCTTGATTGAGCTGTGCGATCCGAAGTTTCAACAGACCGAGCACCCATTGGACGGCGTAAGCCTGGCACCGATTGTGCAGGGCTCCAGTGACAAGGTTCGTGATGTCGCGGTCAGCTACTGGCGGGGCAATCAGGTCAGCATTCGCGACGACCAGCATCGACTGATCGTGCAGATGCAAAAGGGAACCCCGCAAAAGATGGAATTGTACGACATTCGAGAAACGCCTGACCCGATTCAGAACCTGGTGAAGGAAAAGCCGGATGTCGTCGCGAAGTTACTCCAAACCGTGCAGGATGCCTCGCCGTAATGAAGTTACCCATCGATCTGCAGTTTCTGAGACGTCCGTTCGAACGCCGCACGCCGCCAGGCTCGGCACCGGGGACGGCAACCAAGCCGGACGAGGAAGTCGCTAGCCGCATCCAGGTGGTTGCCTTCGGCCCGGATGAATTCGAGGAAACTGCGATCGATAACGTCGATCAAGTTCGCGATTACCTGGGCAGCTATGACGTGACATGGATTCATGTGCATGGCCTGGGCAATACGGTGCACTTTCGGCAGCTGGCCGATCTGTTCGATCTGCACCCTTTGGTCTACGAAGACATGTTGCATCCGCATCAACGTGCCAAGGCCGAGGAATACGGCGACTACGCATTCATTGTCGTACGCATGGTCGAAATGGATCCACATCTCGATACGCGGCAGCTAAGTATGGTCGTAGGCGACAACTTTTTGCTAAGCATCGAGGAAGCCAGCGACCATGATCGACTGGAGCCTGTACGCGAGCGTCTACGAAATCGGGTTGGTCGAATCCGGCAGATGAACGCGGACTACCTCTCGTATGCTTTGATGGACTCGGTGATCGATCACTACTTCCCCGTCGTTGAATCGTTTGGCGACCGGCTGGATACGCTCGACGATCCCTTGGCCGCCGGTTACACCCACGACATCATCCCCAAGATCCAAAAGATCAGCAGCGACCTGCTCACCATTCGCCGCAACTTGCTCCCCCACCGGGAAGCGATTCGCAACATGATGGGAGCCCGCTTCACACGGTACACCGACAATACGTCGGTCTTCTTGCGCGACGCCGACGACCACACGTCGCAGCTGCTCGACGCGATCGATGCCTACCGGCAGATTTGCTCGGACATGCGGGACTTCCACTTCGCCCTGACCAGCCAAAGGGCCAACGAGGTGATGAAAACGCTGACAATCATCGCCACGGTCTTCATTCCGCTCAGCTTTATCGCCGGCGTCTATGGGATGAATTTTGAATACATGCCGGAGCTCAAATGGAAGTTCGGCTATGAATTCGCCTGGATCTTGATGCTCAGCGTGTCCGGAGGGCTCATGACGTGGTTCTATACCCGGGGCTGGTTCAAGGGATAAGCGGCCGGAGCGAACCCATAGATAGCAGGGGTCTGCCAACGAAAACCGAGTTAATCCATCCCTCGGTCCACGTTATTACGCGTAAGTCTTTAGATTGAATTTCCAATCACCTCTGTTGAGGGGGGTGAAAACCGATTAATCTGGGACGAGTCCTCGTCTTGGCGTAAGTAGTTGCGTTAGACTGGAGATAACTCATCTGACGGCAAACTTTTACGAAGGCCGCACCCAGCAAGGATAGAAAAGCTCCTCGATGGTAGCTCCGTGGAATACCGAGGCGATCGACTCGCAATTCAAGGTCGTGACGCCTGAGAACATCGCGTTCAACTACCAGGTCGCCGGACCATTCCGTCGCTTGCTTGCGTTTCTATTGGATCTGGCCATTCGCGGAGCGGTCATTCTGGCCTTCTTCATCGCCCTGAGTTGTGCCGGAATCGGAAGCGTTTTCGTCAATGCCGGGCTCGAAGATCTCATGTTCGCCCTGATGACCTTGGCGGCGTTTTTCTTCAACTGGTTCTACATGGCCGCGTTCGAGTACTGGTGGAACGGCACAACCCCAGGCAAGTGGCTATTGAACCTGCGGGTGACCACCGACGAAGGGGAGCCGATCAATCTATTTCAGTCGGCCGTGCGAAACCTGTTTCGCTATGTCGATATGTGGCCCATGGTACCGCTCCCTTTCGCCGTGATGCGGGAAGAGATGACGCCCGAGCCGATCGTGGTGACGTTTCTATTCGCGCTGATCGTACCGATCTTCAATCAACGGTTCCAGCGGATTGGCGACCTGATCGCCGGCACAATGGTCGTCATCGAAGACCGTTCGTGGCTGATGAAAATTGCCAAAATCGAAGACGACCGGGCACGCCTGTTGGCCGACTATATTCCACCCAACTTCGTGGCTCCGCGGAGCATGGTCAAAGCGGTGGCTACCTACGTCGAGCGAAGACGTTACTTCACGACCGCGCGGCGACGAGAAATCGCACGGCACCTGGCCGAACCGCTACTGGAAAAGTTTGGCCTCCCGGCCGACACCAGCTACGATTTACTGCTCTGCGCACTGTATTATCGAACGTTCCTATCGAAACACTCAGCCGACGGGACGAAGGACGATTCGCAGCTGCTGGGGGATGGAACGATGAGGGAGCATTCCAACCCTTATCTGGCGACGGCGAAAGCACCGGTCGGAGCGGAATCGAAGTAAAGGAATTATCACGGTGAAAGTTGCTCAACTGATCGAAAAACGGCGTGTGTATTGGCAAGAGCTGGAGAATCTCTGCGCTCAGATGTCCAACTCGCGCAAGAAAACGATCGGGGCCCGCAACATCGCTCGGTTCGCCACGCTGTACCGCGCGGCCTGTGCCGACCTGGCCTTGGCCGATAGTTATCAGCTACCACCCAACATCGTCGATTACCTGCACAAGCTCGTCGGCCGTGCCCATGGCCAGCTATACCGTAGCCGCCGCGTCGATTGGTCGAAGATCGGGGACATCCTCTTCCGCCAAATCCCGCGCGAGATTTTCCAGGATCGCTGCGTTCAGCTGACGTTCTGGCTGTTTTGGATGGTCTTTCTGCTGGCCGGTTATATGGCCGCCAATCCAGATCGTTTTCCGAACTTCGCCGCGGACATCGTCGGTGCCGAAAACATCGACATGTACGAGCAGATGTACGCCGACGATCCAAGTTCGCGCAATAATGGTCCGACCGCTTCCGGCGCCGCGTTCTACGTCAATCACAACACGGGCATCGGCATCAAGTGCTTCGTCGTGGGGATCACCGTGATCGGTGGCATCTGCGTGCTGCTCTACAACGCGGCGGTCTTGGGGGCCACGTTCGGACACATGGCGAGCCCTAACGTTTCGGAAGAAGTAAGCGAGCACTTCTTCGAGTTCGTTACTGCCCACGGTCCCTTTGAGTTGACGGCCATTGTCCTGGCCGCCGGGGCCGGTCTGCGTATCGGGTTCTCGCTGATCAGCCCCTACCATAAAGAAGAATCGCTCCAGCCTGACGAACTGCCGGAAGAGGAAGAAAGCCTCTTCGATAAGTCGCGCCGGGTCGCCTACGAAAGAATCGATTCGCTGCGGATTGGTGCCAAGCGTGCCCTGCCGATCATGGGTGCTTCGGCGATTCTCTTTATCCTGGCGGCAATGATCGAAGCATGGATCTCCCCTTCTCCACTGCCTGAGCAAGCGAAGCAGGTTGTGGCCATCTTTTGCAGTGGTCTGCTGATGGTCTACTTCATCGTGCTCGGCTATCCGCGAAGGGAATCCGATGCAGCTTGATAAAACACGCATTGCGATCCGCGAACGCGAACTGCTCGAGATCTACGATCTGGCGTTAATCGTGATGCGCGTCTACTGGTGGAAGATCGTGCAGGCCCTGGCCATCACGGCGGTCCCGTTGACGTTGATCAACGCTGGCCTGTTGTGGGTGATGGAGCCTGACCTGGTCGTCAACGAAACAGCCGGTCTGTTCATTTACTACATGATCGCCCTCATCTTCCTGGAAGCTCCCTTGGCGGGTCTTCCCATCACGCTGCTGTTGGGCGATGCCTTATTCCACGAGAAACCGAATTGGCGGCGGATGTGCACAGGGCTCTGGCCGGTGATTCCCCGCATCTTTTGGATCATTGTCGTGCTCCGGGCCATCTTGCCGGGCATGGCATTGGCATTCATCGGTTCCTTCGACGAAGACTTTATCGCCGGCACGCTGCTGTTTTTCTTATGCTGCTATGCCGCGATCCTCCGAGCGGTTCGCCCCTACATTGGCGAGATTTTGATCCTGGAAAAGAACCCGGTCTTCTCGCGTCAGAAAGATGCGATCACGGTCGGTCGCCGCAGCTCGGCCCTGCATCAACCGAACTTTGGCGATCTGGTCATCCGCGCGATGGCCTCGAGCATCAGTATCTTGCTGGCGGCCAGTATCGTCATGAATGTCTTTGGCCTCCGCGGCTTCGTTTTCGGTCAATGGAACTGGGACGACATGTTCCTGTTCATCTGGTTCCCCATGGCTTTGTGGCTGGTGGTTGCCTTTATGACCGTGGTGCGTTTTTTGTGCTACCTGGACTTGCGCATCCGCCGAGAAGGCTGGGAAGTCGAACTTGTCCTGCGGGCCGAAGCCACACGCATGAAGGAGGTCGCCGGATGATGCGCAGCCTTCTTGGAAAACTCGCTCTGTTCTGCCTGTTGCTATTAGTCCCGGTACTACCCCAGACGCATGCCCAAGAGTGGGATGAGTTTGGAACCGGCACGCGTTCGATCCAACAACCGGTCGAGCAAGGACGCGAGGCACTAGCGAATATTCCCCAAGCCAACTGGTACGACAGCGAATCGGACGAGGTACGTACCATTCCTGTGCCTGGGGAAACCAAGATGCCGGACACACGCCCCGGTGCCGCGAAACAGAAGAAACCTGCTGCGGCACCTGCGGCCCGCGGCAATTGGAATTTCCCAAGCCTCGGTGGCCTGTCGTTGGCCTCGATTGCCATGTACTCGATCTTGATCATCATACTCGGGTTCATTACTTACCTGATCTATCGAGCCATTAGCTCAGGCGGCGCGAACGAGTCAAGTTCGTACGTGCCTGAGGAACACGAGGATGAAAAGTCGCGCCAGGTCGATCGCGTCGAGCATCTTCCGTTTGAGGTTAAGAAGAAGGACGGCAACTTGCTCGACGAGGCCCGCCGCTGTTACGAGTCGGGTAACTTCAACGAGGCAATCATCTACCTCTTCAGCTTCCAACTGCTGGAACTCGACAAGGGACACGTTATTCGCCTGGCCAAAGGAAAGACGAACGGTCAGTATCTCCGCGAAGCTGGCCGCAACCGCGACCTGCGGAAGATCCTGCAAGGCACCATGAACGCATTCGAGGATGTCTTCTTCGGCAATCGCAATTTGACCCGCGATCGCTTCGAGCGTTGCTGGAATCAGCTCACGCAGTTCAATCAACATCTCGCGGGAGGTGGCGTATGAACGGCTTAAGCTCTTCCCGCTATCTCGTCCTGCTGTTGCTGTTGGCCTGTGGGATTATCGTTGGCTGTGGTAAGCCCAGCAGTAAGCTCCGTACGGCTTACGGCAAGCGAACTGGTAATGAAGCTGGCAGCGTCAACGGTACCAAGGCCCTGTCCGAGATGTTCCGTGAGGCAGGCTACTACGTTCGCAGCTATAGCGCTGTCTCACCAAGCATGCTCCGACACAACGTGATCGTCTGGTTCCCCAATAGCTTCGACGGTCCAACTCCTGAATTTCGCGACACCATTTTGAGATGGCTGGAAGAGGAGGAAGGTCGCACGTTCATCTACGTGGGACGCGACTTCGACGCTTCTATCCAGTATTGGAATGATGTGCTTAACAAGGTCGACCCAGCGGAAAAGCTTGATGTCATGCGACAGCGCAGCCTGGCGATCGAGTCGTTCGATAAGCTGCGAAACTATCAATCACCGCAAGCAGACTACCAGTTCTACAAGATCGAACGGGACGCCCCGCGGCGGGTTGCCTCATCCCTTTCGGGACCTTGGGCCAAGGGGATCGACGCCAGTAAGACTCAGATCGAACTGCGATCGCGAATGATCCCAGCCGATGAAGATACGATCTATAAAGGTTTCGATACCTTCGACGAAGATGCTGTTCCCATTCATTTAGTGGAAGATTCGGAGATCTTGCTAAGCACGGGCAAAGAAGCAATCGTTGCTCGCCTGGGAAGCGACTATAGCGACAATCAAATCATTTTGGTCAACAACGGTTCTTTCCTGTTGAATCTGCCGCTGGTCAATCCAGAACACCGCAAGTTAGCGGCCAAGCTGGTCAATCAGTGCGACGAGTCTTATTATGCCCCCGACAGTGTGGCCTTCCTGGAAACAGAAGGAGGCGTTCGCATCATGAATGCGGATCAGTCCACCGACGGCAACAGTGGTTGGGAATGGCTCTCGAAATGGCCCCTGAATTTGGTCGGCCTGCAAATGGCCTGGTGGCTGATCGTCCTCTGCTTTGCGTTGTACCCCATTTTCGGTCGCGCGAAGAAGTTGCCATCGGCCGAGACATCCGACTTCAAAAAGCACATCGATTCCGTGGGCGACCTGCTGCAGGCAACCGATGATCACGGTTACGCTCAGCTACGCGTTCAGCAATATCATCAAGCAATGAAAGGAGACGCCGTCTACCGTCGATCGAAGGTACGTCGAGGCGAGGGCAAGTAAGGCCGGTACTCGACGAACAACAACTACAGCAAATTGACAAGACGGCGTGCATTACGATAAGCGAGCATCCATGAGTAGTTCCACCCCTGACATTATCGAATTTCCTTGTAGCGGCTGTGGCAAGAAGTTGCGTGTCGGCCCGGAAGCCGCCGGCAAGAAGGCACGCTGTCCGCAGTGCGACAACGTGCAGGTCGTTCCCACTTCCAGCGAAGCGAACGGAACCAGCCAAGTGGTAGGTGAGCCGCCCACCGAGGCATCGCCCGCACCTCCTGCCGCGGAAGCAACACCAAGCGGCAGCTTGGGGGACGATCTTTTCGCTAGTATGGATCAGCCCAGCGTTCAACCTCCTGCTGAACAACCGCCGGCCCAGCTAACTCCAGAGCCAGAGGCCCCGGCCCAACCGCTTCGCCCGACCAGCACAACGCTGCAGGGGCACCATGCGGATGACTCGGCTTTCTCGGAGACGCGCGATCTCTTCCAGCGCATCACCGACGAGATCTCGAAGATCTACGTGGGTCAGGAAGAACTGGTGCTTGGTACGCTGGTCGCCCTGTTCAGCGGCGGACACGTGCTGATCGAAAGTGCTCCGGGTCTGGGCAAGACGCTCTTCGTGCGAACGCTCGGACGCGTGCTGGGGTGCAACTTCGGTCGTGTGCAGTTCACTGCCGACTTGATGCCGTCGGACATCACCGGTGCGCCATTCTTCGATATGAAGTCGAATGAGTTCCGCTTCCGCCCCGGTCCGATCTTCACCCAGCTACTGCTGGCCGACGAAATCAATCGTTCGCCTGCCAAGACGCACGCCGCTCTGCTGGAAGTGATGCAGGAATTCCGCGTGACGATCGACGGAACGAGCCACAAGATCGATCGCCCCTTCCTGGTGATGGCCACGCAAAACCCGATTGAGTCGGAAGGGACCTACAACCTGCCGGAAGCCCAGCTCGACCGCTTCATGTTCAAACTGAACCTCGACTATCCGAGCGAACTGGAAGAATCGGAAATCTTGAAGCAGCACAGCCAGCAAGTCGACATCAACAAGCGTCTCGACGAAGAGCTGGAAGTCATCGCTTCACCCGCCAAGATCATGGAAGTCACCAAGCAAAATGGGGACGTGCTGATCGCCGACAAGCTGATTGACTACATCAATCAAATCGTGCGTCTGACCCGTACGTGGCCGCAATTCCACTTGGGGGCATCTCCTCGAGCCGGGATCACGTTGATGCAAGGGGCACGCACCTTGGCCGCGTTCAATGGCCGTGACTATGCCGTGCCTGACGACGTGGTTCAGATCGCCTTGCCTGCTCTGCGGCACCGTATTGTCCTTTCGGCCGAAGCCGAAGTGGAAGGGCACACGGCCGACGAGCTACTAAAAGAACTCATCCGCACGATCGAGGTGCCGCGTCTGTGATCTCGATCGTACAAGACTTCTTCGTCGGACTGTGGGATAACGTCCTCACCCAACCCATGATGCAATTGCTGGCCATGGTGATTCCGTTGGCCATTCTTGCTCGGTGGATGCGGACGACGCCCACGATCTGGCTGGCCCTGACCTTCGCGGCGCTGATGCCGGTGCCAGTGATCGCCATTTTGCTGGCCGACGCCGGCAGCCTGATGGGACCGATCCTGTTCCTGCTGGCGGTTGCCTTGACGGTGGGCATCTTTTCGTTTGTTCAGTTTCTCGCCCATTCCCTGGGGTGGAAGCGTTTCCAGGTTTCCTTCCTGCCATTCTCCGCACGCGTATGGCTGGGAATAACCTTCATGGCGGCGTTGGGCATTTGCGTGCTGTTTGCCTTCGCTACGATCGGCAACTCGCTCACGTGGGTTGCCTGGACGCTGCTGGCCTTGAATATTGCCATCGCGGTGATTGCCGCGATCGACCTGTCGAGCCTGCCGAGTGCGAAGGACTTTTCGGTCGAGCGCGAAACGAGTCGCATCGCTTCGCTGCTGAAGAAACAAAAAGTGATCCTGACCATCACCTACAAGGGTCCACTCAATCTTCACTTGTCGGTCCGCGATGACGTCCCGCAGCAATTCCAGGCCGTGCCGGAAGAGTTCAACCTGGACGTTGAACCACGCAGCCGGACGACCGTGCACTACGAAATGGAACCGACCAAGCGTGGGTCGTTTGCCATGGATACGGTTTTCATCCAGGTCGATAGCAAGCTGCGATTCTGGAAAAAGATCGTCAAGGTCCCGGCTCATATCGCCATCAGTGTTTATCCCGACATGAAGCAGTTGGCCGAGTACGCACTGCTTGCCCGTACCAACCGCCTGAGCCTGGTCGGCGTGCGGCGTACGCGGAAGGTTGGGCAGGACCATGATTTTGAACGCCTGCGCGACTACACGCGGGACGACAACTACAAGCATATCGACTGGCGAAGCACGGCTCGGCGACGGCGCTTGACGGTTCGCGAGTTTCAAACCAGCCAGAGCCAGCGGATCATGTTCATGATCGACTGCGGGCGCATGATGACCAACGAAGCGGATGGCATCAGCCTGTTGGATCATGCGTTCAATGCCATGCTGATGCTCAGTTTCGTTGCGCTGCGGCAGGGAGACTCGGTCGGGGCGATCGCGTTTTCCGATCGCGTTCACAAGTACGTGCCACCCAAGTCCGGCGCGAACCAGATGAATCATCTGCTGCATGCCAGCTACGATCAATTCCCACAGTTGGTCGAATCCCGCTACGACGAAGCGTTCATGCATCTGCGGACGAACTGCCGAAAGCGGTCGCTGGTCGTGCTGATCACCAACGTGATCGACGAGGTCAACTCGCATCAGATCGAGCAGTACCTGACGACGCTGGTCGGGCGGCATTTGCCGCTGGGCGTGCTGCTGCGGGATCATCGCCTGTTCGACGCGGCCGAGAATGAAAAGCCATACGGAGCCGAGTTATTTCGGGCTGCGGCCGCCGCCGAAATCCTTACCTGGCGGCATCACGTGCTAACCGATCTCAGCCATAAAGGGGTGCTGGCCTTGGATGTCTTCCCAGAAGACTTAACCGCCAACCTCGTGAATCAGTATCTCGAGATCAAGGCGCGGCATCTGCTTTAAACGGCTAGCGATGCATCGTCTGCTGGTCGGCCTGAATGCTCTTGGCGACGGACCAACCCCGAAAGCCCTGACCGCGGTAGACCGTCACAGCATGCTTGCGATTGGGACCGACTTCCACTTCCACCTCTTCCAGCAGCTCGATCGATTCAAACGCCATCTTGAGGGGAAGAGGGATCTCGTCTTCCTGGTGGGCTACGAGCAGAAAATCCTGGCTCTCCGTCGCTTCCGGTCCGCCCCAAACATCGTATTGCGAGAGAGGAAACTGGTTATCTCCCCAGAGGTAAACTTTCGGATGCTGCGGCATGTAGAAGGCCAGCTCCGAGGCGACCGCTCGACCGGCCGTCACGATCATGGCCTGCGATCCGGCCTGGTGTGTTTCTAAACGACTGCCGACTTCGTTGCCGAGTTCTTCCCAGCCTCTTAGCCGAACCAGCACATCGACCTTGCTTCCATTGAGTCCCAACATCGGCAATGCCAGCGGCATCGCATAGGTGCCTGCCAGGAAGATCGCACCGACGGTAGCCGCATAGCGTAAGCGCGTCTCGCTGCCCTTGAGAAACAAACCAGGCAATTGAAAACGGCCCAGTGCCCAAGCGGCCACCAGGATGATACCGGCACTGAAGAAGGGAGCCGGCCAATTCAATTCCAGTCGCTGCTTCAAACTCAATCCCAGGACGAGCATCATCGGCAACGCGCTCAGGCAAAGCAAATAGCGTTCGCGACGTCCGACGCTGCGAAACGCAAACAGACCGAATGCTGTCACGCAGGCGAACAGAAAGAACGTGACCGGCGAAATGACGCCGAACAACCCGCCGACAAATTCCAGGGAAACGGCCACGCGGCGCAGAAGCGTCACCGGTTCGCCTTGGAAGTGTTCGCTGGTGTGATGCAGCGTGACCCAGTCGTGTTGATAGTTCCAGTAGAAAACGGGAGCGAGGAACAACAAAGCTCCGACAGCACAGACGTAAAGTGTCGGGCGAATCGCTTCGTGTCGGTCTTCCCGTGAAAGTAGGACGAACAGTCCACCAAAGACCAGCATGCCGGCCATGGTTTGCTTGGTCAGCAGGCCGAGACCGATGACAACGGTGGTTGCCACCAACCATTTCCAACGATCTTCCCCGCGTTCCAGTAGTCGCCAGAAGCAATACATGGCGACGCTCCAGAAGAAGAGGAACGGAGCGTCGATGGTCATCAACAAGCTCATTGCCGCGTTACCAGGCGTCATCGCTGCCAAAAGCGTCGCCCAGAAACCGACCTTCGCATCGTACATCCGGCGGGCCAGCAGAAAGACAAACGCCAGGCTGCCTGTTCCTAGTAGCGCCGCCGGCAGGCGAACGGCGAATTCGTGATCGCCCAATAGTCGTGTCGACAAACCGATGATCCAGGCGATCATCGGGGGCTTGCTGAAGTAACCGTAATCCAACTGCCGCGACCAATCCCAGTAGTAGGCCTCGTCGTGGACCAGGTCGAAGGGATCGAAAGCCAGGTAAAGAATCCGAAACAGTCCCAAGCCCAGCAACAGCCAGATCGCTCGGCGAGTCCACAAAGTCGAGTCTTCTGAATCGGCCTTCATGGCCTCAAGTGGTGTATTCATGCGTTGGTTGCTAGTTTCGATTCACTCGCCAAATGAGTGCCGCGCCGATCGTGATCAGGACGGCATTGGCAATCCACACTGGTGCCGAGCCGAACGTTCCTTCGCGGGCCGTCTGTTCGCCAATGACCAGCAGCGGGTAATACAACAACAAGATAGGCAGGAAGCAGGTAAAGAAGGTCGAAACGTTGTCCGAAGACTTTCTCCAAATGGCAACAGGGATGCCCATGCAAACAAAACAAAAGACACCAAAGCCATTGGCTAAGCGGCGCTGACGCTCGGCCTGCAAGCGAAATAGTCGCTTTTGATGATGGTTGAAGTGATGCTGAACATCCTCGACCGTCTCGGCTCCGGTGATCGTGGTCACATCGGAAAGTTTAGCTTGAGCTTCCTCGACGATGACCTTCTCTCGATCGATCTGCTGTGGAATCGCTTTCAGGGTGAGGTTCGCCGGAGACGAATTGTCTTCATTCAGTTCGATGGAATTAAGATGATCAAGATAGATCACACGTTCGTCGGGGAATTCGAATGAGCCTTCCTCGCCGAATTCGACCGTACCATCGCGGCAGATCAGTTGCAGGATGCCTGTCTCGGGATCGGTCTTCAGTTCGGCCTCTTCGACCTCCAGGTAAATCGACGGCTGTGAATCGGTCGCCGCGACCTGAAACGTCGGGCTGATCAACTTGCGATCTTGCACCGACTTCACCGTCACCGAGAAGCCAGACATCTTGAAGTTGCGTTGCGTCCGCAGCACGCCGTAGACCGTATCGTCTAAAGATTCGGCCACCACGCGGTGCAGGTTCGGCCGAGACCATGCCGCACAGGCATCGTACATCCAGAAGGTAAAGAAGCTGAGAAAGTAGGCCAGCGTGAGCACCGGCCACATCAATTCCATGGGATTAATGCCAGCCGACTTGATCGCCGTGATCTCGTTCGAGGCGGCCATGCGTCCGAAAGCCGTACAGACGGCGAACAGCATGCAGCCGGGGATGGTGTACCGCAGCATCTCAGGAATGAAGTAGGGCAGCATGTTCAGGATCACCCCAGGAGGCAACCCTTTCTTCAGCCCTTCGTTCACACCACCACCGACCGTCATCAGAAGCACGGTGATTCCGAGGCAGAGCAGGAAGACCTTGGTGATCTCCCACAATACGTACCTCTGGATCGTTGACATGAGAAATCTGTGCTTTACTTACGCGGCGGAATTTTTACGAACGTTGTCTTCGTGGCTCTCACGCGAAAACGGCACCGTTTCCGCAACACTCAGAGCCGATGTGTCCGACTGTTTCCAGCCGTACATTCCCACGTATAAAGTGAGGCCGGTAAAGTAGACGATCGCGCCACTCCAAGCAATATCACTCAGGTAATGCCCCCCCTCGGCGATACGGGAAGCACCAACACCAGCTCCACATAAAAACCCAACGACGAATACGCACGCCGCTGCTGTTGGGTTCTTGCGAAGCAGTAGAAATGCTGGCAGCAGGAAGACGAATCCCATCGAAGCGTGACCGCTGGGGAAAGACTTGGCCATCTCGTAAGGCCCAATCGTTCCAGGCGGAACATAGTTGTACTCACCACCAAACACGACCGTATCGATCGGACGCGGACGCCCCCAGTTAGGCTTCAGGACTGTGTTAATCAGAATCCCCGGACCAATGAGGATGGCAAGCGAGCAGAACATGGCACTCTTTCGCCAGCTTGCTAGTGAAGCGAAGAGATAGCTGCCAATCCACGTCGCCACACTTGCCACGCCAAACAGGATCGCGGGAATCGGACCGTAGTCGTAAATCGTGGTCGCCAAAAGCGTTTCGCCGTAGGGAAATGGATCTTCTCCCTGGGCACGGAAGAACTGGTGTGTTGTCACCAGATCAAGCTGCGTCAGGTAGCAAAGCGCCGTGATCGTTGCCAATAGCGTCAGCGGCACGATGGCCATCCAGATCAGCATTCGCTGAAAGGAATGAGCCTGAGGCCTGAGTTGTGTATGGTCCGAGTCGGGCATGGTCGACAAGTCCGCGGCCAATCGCGCGTGAGACAAAGACTTAAAGTATTCAATGGATGTCGCTCGGCTTTCCGAATCACCCTAAGCGAAACGTCTGTCCGAATTCTATAGCGAAGGTTACTACTACCCGAGATGAGGGTTTCGACGCAAGACACATCTGCAGTCGAAGCACGCTAGCAGCGACTAGGCGACAAGGCTGTAGATGAATAATCCCAAGCCAGCCAGCGCGATCGCGACACCAATACTCCGCGACACCTTGGAAGCCGGTTCAATCCAGTGGCCGATCCAAATTCCCAGCCCCAGCAGCAACCCAGTCCCCAGCAGCAGTCCAAACAGATATGCCAGCGGCAGCGAATCGGCCAAGCTTTCTCTTCCATGAACGTAGCCTTGAAAAATACCGAAAAGGGCCACGGCGACTGCTAGCAACAATTCGGGGTATCTTCGCCCTGGAATCAGGGCAACCCCCAACAAGATCACCGAGAACGCGACGATCGGTTCGCCCCAGGGCAGCCAGATCCCGCTTCCATTGAGGCCTGCCCCGGCCATCAAGCTGCTGAGAAACACAATCGGAACTGCGATCGTCGATCCCTTTTCGACATGCACCACCAGCAGACCGATGGCCAGTGTGGCCAGCAGATGATCGATGCCAAACCAGGGATGCAACACGCCATCGAGAAAACTGTTCCTGGCTACCAAGCCGTCGACAGGACCAGCCCACGCTTGCTGAGTCAGCAGCGGGATCAAGAAGATGGCCCAAAGGTTTCGGGCAAAGCTCATGGGGTGTTCTCGATGAGGTGAAAGGAGAAGGCCACCCTTATTATCGGCTAGGTGCCACCCAAAAGTTTGCGGACAGCTGCTTGCACGTCGTCCTGCCGCATCAAGCTTTCGCCAACCAGAACGGCATCGACGTCATTCTTCTGCAGCAGAAGAATATCGTCGTGCGTGAAAATACCGCTTTCTCCGACCAGTACACATTCGTCAGGGATTTGTTGGCCAAGTCGAATCGTATGATTCAAGTCGACCTCGAACGTTCGCAGGTCGCGATTATTAATGCCGACCAACTTGGCACCAATGTTGAGCACACGCGCGACGTTTGACTCTTCGTAAAGCTCAACCAGCGGTGTCATGCCCAGTTCGCAGATCTGATCGTGCAACGACTTGAGTGCATCGTCGTCTAAACACTCGGCGATTAATAACACCGCATCGGCACCGGCTGCCCGGGCTTCGACGACCTGGTAAGGATCGAGCACGAAGTCTTTCCGCAGGATCGGCAAGCCGACTTCGCTGCGAATGGCGACCAGGTAATCCAAATGACCTTGGAAGAACGACTCGTCGGTCAGGCAGCTGATGCATGAGGCGCCGGCCGCTTCATAGTCTTTGGCAATTTGTACCGGATGAAAGTCAGGGCGAATCAATCCCTTGGATGGACTGGCCTTCTTCACTTCGGCAATCAGCTTGACCGCGCCGCCTGCGGCCAGGGCTCCGAAGAAGTCCCGTGGAGCCGGTGCGTCGGCCATTCGGGCTTCGACTTCTGCGAGTGGACGGATCGCCTTCGCTGCGGCAATCTCTTCCCACTTCTTGGTGACGATCTTATCGAGGACGGTCGGATCAGCCATGTTCTTCTCTTGCGGCAGATTAATGTCGGAAGTGACGAACACCAGTAAAGATCATCGGCAGCTTGTGCTCGTTGCACGCGTCGATCACTTCCTGATCCCGCTTCGAGCCACCTGGCTGAATGAATGCCTTGACGCCTGCCTTGGCGGCTTCGTGAATCGAGTCCGGGAATGGGAAGAACGCGTCACTGGCCAGCACGCTACCGGGTGCACGGTCGGCGGCCTTCTCGATCGAAATCTGAACCGAGTCAACGCGGCTCATCTGCCCTGCCCCGGCACCCACGAGCGAGCGGTCTTTGCACAGGACAATGGCGTTCGACTTCACGAAACGGCAGATCTCCCAGGCAAAAAGCAGCTCCTGCTTCATCGATTCCTCGACCTGCGTTTCGGTCACGACCTGCCAGGTGCTTGGATCATCGAGCGAGAAGTCGGTGTTCTGAACGAGCAGGCCCCCTTCGATCCAACGCGACTGGAACTCCGGACGAGCACCTTCCAGTGGTCCGACTTCCATCAAGCGAACGTTGCTCTTCCATTTAGGCTTGGTGGTCAGTATCTCCACCGCTTCCTTTGAGAAGCTCGGGGCGGCGATTGCTTCGACAAACAGACCAGGCGTCGAAAGGTATTCCGCAGTAGCCGCATCGACTTCCGCGTTCATACCAATCACGCTACCAAACGCACTGAGCGGATCCCCCAGCATGGCCTTCTCACACGCTTCGGCCAGTGTCGAAGCCGAGGCCGCACCACAAGGATTGTTGTGCTTGATCACCGAAACAGCCACATCCGGCAGACCGCGGGCAATGGCCAGTGCACTGTCGAGGTCGAGCAAGTTGTTGTACGAAAGTTCCTTGCCGTTGAGCTGTTTGGCATCGACCAGCGAGGCACCGTTAAACTTCGGCACCGCGTACACGGCACCTTGCTGATGTGGGTTTTCGCCGTAACGCAGAACGGCTTTCCGTTGGAACGACTGACGCAGCGTTTCTGGGAAGGCACAGTCGTCGTCCTTCTCGAAGTAGTTGGCGATCGCCGCATCGTAGGCGGCTGTATGGGCAAACGCGGCAGCGGCCAGCTTGCGACGAAGACCAAGCGAGGTCTTTCCGCCGTTCTTCAATTCGGCCAGGATCTCGGGGTACTGACTTGGTTTGCAGGCAATCGTGCTGAAAGCATGGTTCTTCGCGGCAGCACGCACCAGGGTAGGCCCGCCGATATCGATTTGTTCGATGGCCTGGGCGTCGGTGACTCCTTCTTTGGCAATCGTTTCCTCGAAGGGATACAAGTTCACCACGACCAGGGGAATGGCGAAGATGCCGTGCTCGCCGATGGCGGTCATGTCGTCTTCACGATCGTGTCGGCACAGAATCCCACCGAAGATCTTCGGATGCAGCGTCTTCAGCCGGCCATCCATCATCTCGGGGAACTGGGTGTACTCGGTGACATCCTTGACCGGGATGTTGGCTTCTTCCAGGTGACGCCGGGTTCCACCTGTGCTGTAGATGGTGACCCCAGCTTCCACCAACCCTTGGGCGAATTCGGTCAGGCCTTCCTTGTTGCTGACACTGATAATGGCATTTTGAATGACAGGGTCGAGAGACATCGTAGAACCAATCTAAATCTGTATACCGAGAACGGAACCCAGGAGAGAGAATCAGCTCCCTTTGTAGGCTGGCGAGTGGGAAATCGTCAACCACCCGAACCCCCTCTGGGCGGCAGACCGAAGCAAATCGGCCGCCCGTTTGGTCATTAGATTGGCAAGTAGCGACAAATCGCGGCTGACCGGTACTATTCGATGGTCCCCTGACGATCGGCCATCATGTCGCGCATGTCGCGGACATTGTCGTTGATGTTAAAGAACGTCAGCGCCACTTCGGCCATGACGCGAAGGATCACGATGTAAATCAACGTGAACAATAGCATCACGAGCGCGGCCCCGGCGGCCATGGCCATAGCCATCACATCACCGGCCAGGATCGCCATGACCAGGAAGAAGCCTGAGTAGGCGATGAACCCGAGAAACAGCAGGCCAGCGAGCAAGAAGAACAGAATCTTGATCACCGTCGGCGCGATCAAGACATCAAAGTTGAACAGCGAGCCGATCCCGCCTCGTCCTTTGCGGCGCGGCGCGGTTCGCGCGGCTGGCGGATCGCTGGCATACGGATTGGGTGCTGCCGGTGCCACCGCCGGAGCGGCGGCAGGCTCTGCCTTGGGTGCTTCGACTTTCGGTGCTTCCACCTTCGGGGCATCGACCTTGGGTGCCTCAACCTTTGGTGCTGCTGGCGCGGGAGCGGCCTTTTTCGCAGTCGGGGCACTCCCCTTTTTGGCTGGCTTGCCGCCTGGCTTCTTCGGAGCAACCACTAACGAATCGAGCCCGGCCGGAACATCCGCGGCAGGCTTTGATTGAGCCAGATCGGGGAAACCCATTCCGCCACCAGCGTCTGCGGCAGGCGGAGCCACGGGGATGGCTTCCGGCGGAGATGCTGGCGTTGCCGGTGGCGCCGTAATGGGCGCGGCAATCGGCACAGGACCAGCTGGTTTGGCTTCCGGAGGTGCCACCGGCGTTGCTTCTGGAGGACTGGCGGCGGCACCACCAGGAAACAGTCCTTTGACGGTGGAAGCGGTCACCCAGTCGCCGGTGCCGCGGCGTAGAAGACTTTCTGGTTGAATCGCCCCACTACCGGCAAGCTGCTTCAAAGTTTTTGAATCAATCGGACCTACTTCGGGCGCATCCGGATTGAACTTGTAGAAGAATTCATCGGCCATGAGGTATGATCTTTAAATTGTCACGAAGAGAAGCGCGCGGGTTGAGGAAGAGTGTGCTCTTCATAATGTCTTAGCGGGACGCCAAAGTCAAACGCACACATCGTCACCGAAGAATCTAGGTTTTTCCCACTTATTCAGCTGTAGGACCATTGGAATGGAAGACTTTAGCAAGCTCGAACTTCCCGAGCCCAACCTCGCGGAACTCAAATCGCGCTACGACGAGATCGCGAAGGGAATCGAAGATCTCAACGGCAACGATGGCCGCGGGGAACAGCTGTTTCAATGGCTCGAACGCTGGGACGACATTCGTCGCGAGATCGATTCGTGGTGCAATCTGACCGAGATCCGTTTCAACCAAGACACCAAAAACGCGGCCTATAAAGCGGCCATGGATCGTCTCGACGAAATCCATCCAAAGCTGACCGACCTCGACGTGCAGATCAAAAAGCTGCTGCTGGTGGAAGACCGCAAAGAGAAGATCGTCGAACGCTTTGGTGCCCAGGCCACCGCTTTGTGGGAGTGCCAGGTCCGCTCATTCGATCCAGTGATCGAAGACGACCTGGTGGAAGAGGCGAAGTTGGTTTCCAAGTACAACGAACTGTTGGCCAGTGCTACGTTCACTTTCCAAGGGAAAGAAACCAATCTATCAGGCATCGTCGAATACGCCGAAGACAGCGACCGCAGCGTCCGTTTCTCCGCTCTTGCGACCATGTGGGGCTGGTTTGCCGAGAACCACGAAGAACTTGACGAGATCTACGACAAGATGGTCAAGCTTCGTGATCAGATGGCCAAGAAGCTGAAGTACGAAAACTTCGTCCAGCTCGCTTACCAGCGGATGTCCCGGATCGATTACAACGAACAAGATGTCCAACAATATCGCCAGGAAGTGATCGACAAGATCGTTCCGCTGTGCACCGAGATTCGTAAGCGACAAGGCGAGCTACTGGGCCTCGATCCGCTGATGTACTGGGACGAAGCGATCCACGACCAACAAGGGAATCCTCGTCCGCAAGGAACGTATGAACATCAGATCGAACAGGCCCAGGCCATGTTCGACGGTATGGACGAGCGGATGGGCGAGTTCTTCCAGCTAATGCAGGACAAGAACTTGATGGACCTGAAGAACCGCCCCGGCAAGGCAGGCGGCGGGTTCTGTGCCAGCTTGCTTCAACAACGAGTTCCGTTCATCTTCGCGAACTTCAACGGCACGCTGGGCGACGTGGAAGTCTTCACCCACGAAGTCGGCCATGCCTACCAGTGCTACGCCAGTATGTCACTGCCGCTGTTGGATAATGTGTGGCCGACGATGGAGTCGTGCGAGATTCACTCGATGGGCCTCGAGTTCCTCTGCTGGCCGCACATGGAGAAGTTCTTCGGAGACGAGGCCGATCGATTCCGTAAGATTCATCTTGCGTCGCGACTTCTGTTTCTGCCGTACGGTGTCTCGGTTGATCACTTCCAACACGAAGTTTACAAAGACCCTGAGATGACACCGCAGCAGCGTAATGCCAAGTGGCGTGAGTTGGAAGCGTTGTATCTCCCTCACATGCAATTCGGCGACCTTCCTCACTTGCCGGAAGGGGGACGCTGGCAGAAGCAGCGGCATATCTACATGTCGCCGTTCTACTACATCGACTACACGCTGGCCCAATGCTGTGCCTTGCAGTTCTGGGTTCGGTCGCAACAAAACTTCGAGCAAGCCATGGAAGACTACCTGAACCTTTGTGCTCGGGGAGGAACGTTACCGTTCCAGGAGCTTGCCAAAAGTGCCGACCTGAAGAGCCCCTTCGAGCCAGGCTGCTTGAGCGAAGTGGCTGGGCAGGCCAGCAAGTTCCTCGGGCTTTAGATCGGATGTCAGAGTTCACCACGCCAACAACCGCTGCCGTTCTTACGCCTCCGGCGCGCGGGGCCATCGCTACGGTCTCGGTGCAAGGGCCGGAAGCGGTTGCGCTGGCCGATCGCTTCTTCACCAGCCTGGGCAAGATCGGAGTGTGCGATGCCAACGTCGGACGCATCCTGGTGGGACACTGGCAGGCAGAAGACGAACCGATCGGCGAAGAGTTGGTCGTCGCGAAGCTGGCTCCCGAATTGGTCGAAATCCATTGCCATGGCGGTGTTCAAGCGAGTCAGCGCATCCTGAAGCACCTGGCCTCGGCCGGCTGCCAGGTACAGTCTTGGCAGTCACGAACGACTTCCGAGCATGCCGATGCGATCATAGCCGAGGCGAAGTTGGAGCTTCCCCAAGCAGTCACATCCCAGGCTGCGCTGCACCTGTTGGATCAGGCCAACGGAGCCCTGACCCGAGAAATCGTTACCATCGGCAATCTTCTCGACAATGCGAATTTCGAAGTTGCCCAGGAGAAGCTCGACCATTTGCTGTCGCTGGCGCCGTTCGGTAGGCATCTGACGCAGCCCTGGCTGATTGTCATCGCCGGCCCCCCGAACGTCGGCAAGAGTAGTCTGCTGAACAAGATCGTCGGGTACGACCGGGCGATTGTGCTCGATATGCCTGGGACGACTCGGGACGTGCTGCACGCGACCACGGCACTCGACGGGTGGCCGGTGCAGTTCTCAGACACCGCAGGCATTCGTGTTTCTGACGACGAAATCGAACAAGCAGGCATTGCCAAAGCCAAAGTCGCACTCAAGACAGCCGATCTGGCGATCGTCATGCACGATGCAACCGACCTGAAACCCGATGAGCTGGACCAGTCGCTGAAAGAACTTCCTGCGGCCCTGCACGTCGTGAACAAGATCGACCTGGCCGATGATCTTCAAGTGCCAGAATCGGGTGAAATGCTCGCCACCAGTGCGGTTACCGGGCAAGGCGTACCCGAATTGATCTCGTCGATCGTTTCGCACCTGATCCCCAACGTTCCCCAGGCACACGAGCCCATTCCATTCACCAGTCGTCAGATCGACGGCCTTCGACAATTGCATCAACAAGTGCAACAACGCCAGATCGACGACGCCCTGCAAACTATCCAGACGCTGCTGAAAGCATGAACGAGCACGACCGAGCGAAGTATCAGACCGAACATCCCCCTGCCCCGCATCATCATGCGGATGCAGAGGACGTGATCATCAGTCGCGATACCTTCCGAGACAATCGCATTCCGCCGGGGCAGTCACGCACTAAGAAGTGGCCGGTATTGCACGCGACGATCGTGCCTGAGGTCACGAAGGAAACCTGGGCGCTGAAAGTCTTTGGGCTGGTCGATCGCGAATTGTCGTTCGACTGGGAAGAGTTTCAGGCGCTGCCACGCGTGAAGGTCTTCTCCGATTTCCACTGCGTGACTCAGTGGTCGCGACTGGGGAATCTATGGGAAGGGGTCTCAACGCGTTACCTCCTGGAGCAAGCCAGCGTACAACCGGAAGCCAAGTTTGTTATTTGTCATGGCTACGACAATGGCTGGACGACCAATCTCCCGCTGGATGAATTTCTCAGCGAAGACGCCCTGCTGGCCGACCTGCATGACGGCGTCGAGATCAACGCCGATCACGGCGGACCTGTTCGAGGAATTGTCCCGAAGCTATACGCCTGGAAGAGCGCCAAGTGGATCAAAGCGATCGAGCTTAGCGCAACCGACAAGCCGGGTTACTGGGAACAAAGCGGGTACCACAATGTAGGCGACCCGTGGAAAGAGCAGCGTTTCGGCGATGGCCAAATGCCAGCTGGCTGGACCGGCGGACCGGAAGGGATTTAGCCCTCGCCAGCTTCTCGTTTGGCAAACAGCAATGCGGTTGCGTAGCCGAGCGGATCACCCAGTTCTTTCGAGTGTTCGGCCAGTCGCTGGAAGTCCCCGGCATTCTGACTGAGCTCGATCAAACTTGGTGAGATCCCAATGGTGTGAATGCCTGGCGGGATCATCTTCAATGCGGCATCCAATGCTTCATCGTGATGCCCCAAACGCGAGAGCAGCTCGATGTAGGTCTCGATGGCAAGCGAACCTTCGCGGCGAATGTCGGACTCTTCGGCCTTTTCCTTGAAGTAGGCCAAGCCCTGTTCAGCGTCTTCGCCCAGCAGCGTCTGGAAATAGAGCTTGTGGCTTGGGTACAGGTCGGTGAACGGCGGCGTCTGCTCGTATTGGAATGCCTGATCCAAGTGGGAACCATAGTCGACCAGTTCCAACGCCTTGCGAAGGTGTGCCTCGTCTCGCAGGACACGAGCAAAGCGGACAGTCGCGGCGAGGTGGCTGGTATCGATGTGATAGGCCGAGTTGGCAAATAACCAGTCACGCGGGGCGATGATTTCGCTCAGCGTATTCTCTTGCGGTTCGGTGCCCTCTTGATGCGAGATATCGGCAATAACCGTCCCCATCAGCTCGTCGTAGACATGATCGAGAAGCAGTGCGGCCAACGGCTGCTGAGCGGCCGGAGGCATGCCGGCCAGTTGCTGTTCGTACGTGGTGACCGAATTGCACGTGCCGTAATGTTCCAGCATCCAGCCAAAGCCGAGTTCTGGTGCCACGCCTTCATACAGAGCAACTTCAATCAGGTCTTCGATGTTTTCCTCATCGACCTCAGCCTCTTTCAGAGCTTCGATGACAGGAGCCTTGTCGCCAACCGGACGAAGGTAGTACCATCCCTCGCGAATCTGTCCGGCGTCCAGCAGCAAGCGTCCAACTTCATCGCATGCTTCGACGAGCGCGTCTTCCAATTGATTTCGCTGCTCTTCGGAGAGCTCTTCCGAGACACCAGGAAATAGCAGTGGCAGCCCGAGCTTCGCCCTTGCGCGGAGCTTGTACATTTCGAACAGCTGAACGTGCTGCTTCTCTTGGCGGAAATACTCGATCATATTCTCGATCGCCGCCAAACTGCCTGACTCTTGGATTTGCTGACGGAACTGGTCGAAAACTTCCTGCGACACCACGGAAAACCCCTAGGACACGCGACGAAATAAATGAATTACACATCACGTATCGTAACAGGGAGCACCGGCGATGAATAGCAACACGCCGTTAGTTAGAATTGAACGCGATCGACCGAACTGCCCGTGGGTCCGTGTTCCATTCCTTTGATTATCTCGCTAATTTGGCTTAGCGTGGCCGATTCCAGAATCCCCGAATCGACGATATCTGCCAGCTTGCCGGGATCACCAAGTCCCATCTCAGCCTCAAGTTGATGTACCCAACGCAGGCAGTTTCCACGGCTGATCACACCGGTGGGCCGCTCGTCATTGACGACAATGACCCGGCGCATCGCAGCTTGGCAGAGGAATTCGTATACGTGAATCGCCGGATCGGATTCATCGAAACTGACGACTTCGCTACGCATCACCACCGATACCAGCGTTTTGCCTGCTTCCGGTCGACGGAAGGCTTGCATCAAGTCCTTCTCAGAAATGACGCCTACCAGGTAGCCCTTCTCGTCCACAACAGGCGCTGAATTGAACCCTTCGTTGATCAGCATTTGCGTGGCGTTTGCGATCGTATCGGTCTGGCAAATGGTAAGAATCGGGGAGGTCATGATCTCGGAAGCCGTCAGGTGTTCCAGCCGTTCTCGAACCTGATCATCAGATGCGATGATCCCGGTGGATTCCTGGCAATGTCCCAAACAAACGACATGACGCTTGCCTGAGCTCTTGGCGACCTTCAACGCGATCTCCGCATTGTCGATCAGCGCTTCCAAGTTGGGTACGTCGTTGTTCCGCTGTGCGACCCCCATGCTTACCGAGCAGCGTACCTGCTCGCCAGGGACGTCGACGACCATTTTGTCGACCAGCATTTCGATACGCATCGCAACGCGATAGGCATTTACCTCGGCACATTCAGGCAATACCAACAGCAGGCGATCGCTATCCAAGCGGCACAGGTAATCGATTTGTCGTCCCTGAACCGTGATCGTCTGGGCCAGCTGCTGCAGTACCCGGTCGCCGGCCTCCAAACCGTAGTTGCGATTGATCTCGCTGAAGTCGTCGATATCGATGACCACGCAGGAGATCGGCAAATGATAGTTGCGAGCCCGTACCCACTCCCGTTTCAACTGGTCGTTTAGATAGCGAAGCGTGGCGAGGCCGGTTAGCGGATCGTTTCGTTCGACCGTGCGAAGGTGGTTCTCCAGTTCGATAACCCGACCTGCCGAATTGATTCTCGACAGCAGTTCTTCCCGGCCGATCGAATGCGAGATCACATCGTCGATTCCCAGGCGATAAGCCAGCGTCGGATCATTCAGCTCGGACTGATCGGCCAACATCATCGTAAAGACGTAACGAGGTAGATGCTCTTCCCGAACCCAACGGCAAAATCCCTCGGCAGCGGCCTGGTTCTGTCCCCAATCGCTGATGACTACCATCGGGCAGTCTTCGCGAATGAGATGCTTGGCCGATGCAAACTCGCCGCAGGTACGTACATGCATCCCAACGCTTTGCAGCCACTTGATGATCAGTCCAATCGAAGGCGAACCATCGTTGATGACCACGGCATTCTCGCCGCTCAGCTCCGGTGCCGCTTGATGCTTGCCCCAGTGATAATTGGTCGTTTGCCCTGGGGCTGCGTTTAGGAAACGCACGACGCTGTGTTGTTCTGCCGAGAACGCTTCGATCTTGTCGAACGTTTCCTCGAAGGCAGTCACGATTGCCGGATCAAACTGAGTTCCACTTCCCTCGCAGATCATGGCTTTTGCCTGATCAGAGCGGATCGCATCTTTATACACACGCTTGCTGGAGAGGGCGTCGAATACGTCGGCCACGCTCACGATGCGAGCGGCCAATGGTATCTCGGCTCCCTTCAAGCCTTCCAAATAGCCGCATCCATCCCAACGCTCGTGGTGATATCGAGCGATCTCGGCGGCCATGTGAAAGAACGAGCCACTCGAGCTACTCTTGGCGGCTTCTTGCAGCGTTTCGGCGCCGATACGGACGTGCTGCTTCATCGCGTTGAATTCTTCCGCCGTCAGCTTGCCGGGCTTCAGCAAGATCGCATCGGAGATACCAACCTTACCGATGTCGTGCAAAGGACTGGAACGAAAGAGGTCTTGCAGGAACAAATCATCGATTGCGTCCTGGTAAGGCCCGCTGATCCGCAGTTGCTCAGCAATCATCTGCGAATAGGCGCGCATGCGAACGAGGTGCTCGCCTGTTTCCGTGTCACGCGAGTCGGCAAGCTTCGCCAACGCAAAGACCGCAATGTCTTGCGTGGATTGAATGGCCATCGAGCGATTTTCGACGATCCGCTCTAACTCGCGAGAATAGTTCGCAAGCTTGCGTTCGGCGGTCGTGGCACGCATCAGCGCACTGTGCAGCCGCATCAGAACGTCAATCTTTGCGGTTAACTCTAAACGGCCGATTGATTTATCGATGACGTTATCGGCACCGGCGGCAAACATTTCCAATCGCTGTGATTCACTAAGACCTTCTCCCAGCACAAGGAGCTGTATCTGTCGACTTGCAAATTCACGGCGAATCGCTCGGCAGACTTCAAGGGCCGAGTCGTCGCGCAAGTGATAATCGAGCAAGATCAACGCAGGCTGAACTTGCTCGATAGATGCGCGGATCTTGTCCGCATTCTCCAGAATATGAACGGTGTGATGTTCACTGAGAACGTCGCGCAGTTTCCTGCGAAGCGCACTAGTGCTTTCGATCACGAGTAATCGATTGTGCATGGCCTGCCCACCATACTTCACTTTGATCAGCAAACGCTTCGCACCAACAGATGTGGCGCTATCAAAAAGCGATTACTGCTTCCTAGTAACCTGAGACGCTGAAAACTTAGGGCGCCTCACAAATATCGCAAGAAGCGCAAGCAGAATATCTGATTGGATACCACCCGAATTATCCGACGCTGCCAGCAATGCCAGAACAATCGCGACAACCGGTCGCTCAGATAAATCGCGATCGATGCGACTAGCCGTGAGTCTTGCGGGGTACCACACGGTGGAAATGAAGTTCCACTTCTCCGGCAACCACGCGGCGGAGGCCTTCGACCAGGCAAGTGGGCTCGTTGACTTCCTGCCCTATCCGGATGATCTCTTCGATCTTGGTACCGGGTTCAACAGAGAACGTTTCCTGATGGATAATCTGATTGCCGGCATCCAGTTCGGGAACGATGAAGTGACAGGTCGCACCGAACGTGAGCATCCGTACTTCGTTGGCATCGTGGTAAGGGCGAATTCCCGGAAAGCTCGGGAGAAGGCCGTGATGGAGGTTAATGATGCGGCCCCCGGCATATTTCCAACAGCTGGCCGCCGGCAGAATACGCATATAGCGAGCCAGCAGAACGTAGTCGACGTCGTACTCGTCGAGGATTTCGATCATCCGCTCGTCGTTGGCTTCTCCCTTCTCGCGGCCGATGTTCTGCCAATCGACACCATGGCTTTCGGCCAGTCCCTTGCAGTTATCGCGATTGCCGATCATGACCGCTGGTATCGCGTTGATTTCCCCAGCCGCAATCGCCTCGAGCACGGCCTGGGCGGGCTCGGGGCGGTAGGTGGTGCAGATCGCGATACGGGGACAATCGCGGCGAACATCGGCCGACCAGACCCGGATCGAAAGCTTTTTCAGCCGGCCAATCTCGGTCAAAGCCGTTCGGAGCGAATTGTAGAGGTCAGCATCGATATGCACGCGCAGGAACATGGCGAAGACGGCCTCTTCGTCATGGTCATACATCTGGATTTCGGCAATGTTCGCCCCTAAACCCGTCACATAGTGAATAATCGGATCGGCCAAACCCACGTTATCTGGTCCGACTGCGGTGATCACAACGAGCATCGCCAAACTACCTATGGAGTCTTAAAACAACGATTGAACCTACTTCGAATATCGACCCGAACTAGGCATTGTAGCACCGGTTTGCTACCTTGTCCGAAGAAGTCCTACATCTTACCAACGCCACCAATTCGCCGAGGATGGCCAAAATGATCCAGAAAAAGGTTCGCCGAGAAGATCTTGGGCCGGATGAGAACCTGTGCGAACACTGCACCGCCAAGTGCTGCCGTTACTTCGCGCTGCCGATTGAAACGCCCACCGAATTCGCCGATTTCGAGTTTATCCGGTGGTACCTGCTGCACGACCGGGCCTCCGTCTTTCTGGATGAAGACGTTTGGTATTTGTTGGTTCATACGACCTGCAAGCATCTGCAAGACGATTATCGCTGCGGTATCTATGAGACCCGCCCGCAGATTTGTCGCGACTACACGACCGAAGCGTGCGAGTACGACGACGATTGGTGCTACGAGAAGTATTTCGAAACCCCAGAGCAGATCTGGGAATACGCCGAGGCCACCACGCCTCGCCGCCCAGGCCAAAGCCTGCGAAGCACCAAGCCGCCAGCACTGCCGATTCTTAGCTAGTTCTTGTTTTGCTCAAGAATCCTGGCCGAATAACGGCGAAAGAAAATAGTCAGGGGCGAACTATCTAGGTTCTGCCCTGTCCTATCGGAACTAATTGACCGCAAGCCATCGAACCCCGAATCCCATGTCCAACAAGAAGAAACTTATCCAACCCCGCACGCTCAAAGGCTTTCGCGACTATTTGCCTGACGCGATGATGCCGCGAGAGGAGTTGGTCAACACGGCACGCCGCGTTTATCGTTCGTATGGGTTCGCCCCGATCGATACGCCAACGCTGGAATATGCCGAGATTCTGCTGGGCAAAGGAAGCGACGAAACCGATCGGCAAATGTACCGATTCGAGGATCATGGCAAACGAGACGTAGGCATGCGTTTCGATCTGACCGTTCCCCTGGCCCGCTTCGCGGCTCAACACATCGGTGAACTGGGAACGCCCTTCAAGCGTTATCACATCGCAACCGTCTGGCGAGGCGAGAACACCCAGCGCGGTCGCTATCGCGAGTTCATGCAGTGCGACTTCGACACGATCGGCACAAAGAGCATCGTGGCCGATATCGAAACGGCCCTGGTCATTCATGACCTGATGCTGGCGATCGGGTTCGAAGGCTTCACGGTCCGCGTGAACAATCGCCAGGTGCTATCGGGTCTGCTCGAAAAGCTCGACCTCGTTGAGAAGTCGACCGAAGTCCTGCGTGCGCTCGACAAGCTGGCCAAGATCGGTGCCGAGAAAGTTGCTGCGGAAATGCAGGAAACGGCCGGCGCTTCCGCCGAGCAAGCAGCCCAGGTTTTGAAGCTGGCAGAAATCGGCGGCACGACCGACGAGATCCTTTCGGCACTCGATAGCCTGGTCGCTGGTAGCGAAAAAGGAGAGATCGGCGTCGGACAGCTGCGCGAGTTGACCGCAGCCACGGCAGCCGCAGGCGTCCCTGCTGAGCGACTTCAGATCGATGTCTCGATTGCCCGCGGGTTGGACTATTACACCGGGACGATCTTCGAGACCTTCCTTAGCGAGCTACCTGGCATCGGCAGCGTTTGCAGTGGTGGCCGCTACAACGACCTGGCCAGCTTGTACACCAATCAAGAGCTGCCAGGCATCGGAGCCTCGCTGGGACTGGACCGACTTCTGGCGGCGATGGAAGAACTCGGCAAGATCGAAGCTCGAACAACGCCGGCCGAAGTCTTCATTCCCTACTTCGACGCCAACAGCCTGCAACAGTATCTCAAGATCGCGGCCACGCTTCGCACGGCAGGCTTCAACGTCGAACTCTATCCCGATGCCAAGAAGCTTGGTCAGCAGCTGAAGTATGCCGACCGACGCGGGTTCAAAGTGGCGATCGTCGCCGGCGACCGTGAACTGGCCGAGGATAAGTGCCAGGTGAAGGATCTGAAGACAGGCGACTCGGCCGAGGCCAGTCTAGCGGGGGGTGCCGAAGAATTGATTGCGGGAATTTCGAAAATTCTGCGGCCCACCGCATAACCCCCATGACAAGGTGTTGTCACCCCTAGTTGCGATATTGAAGCCATCCAAGATCTCCGGCTTCTCACCTCGCAACTTTCCCGAGGGCAACACCGATGACGATCCGCACGAACCATTATGAAGTCGCACTCGAAGCTTTCTTGCGCGACGAGAAGATCCCCTACATCGCCGTCGATGAACGACGCCGTTCGCTGTACGGAGCCGGCTCGCTCAAGAACCTCGATTTCATCGCCACCCCCAGCGGCAGTGACATGTCGTGGCTGATCGATGTGAAGGGACGCCGATTCCCTTCCGGTCGCAAGAACCGCTACTGGAAGAACTGGACCACGACCGACGACCTGCAAAGCTTGTCGCAGTGGCAGCGGCTGTTGGGTCCCCAGTTTCGCGGGATGCTCGTCTTTGTGTACGACGTCGTTGGCGAAATGGCTCCCGTTCCACAGCACTTACTGTATCCGCATCAAGACCGACTCTACGCGTTCATTGGGGTCCGGCTCGACTTGTATGTCGCTTGGGCGCGGAAAATCTCGCCACGTTGGAAAACCATGTCGATGCCAACCAAGGCTTTCCGCCAACTGGCCGAACCGCTGCAAGTCACCCTCCGGACGCCGGTCGTCTCGGGAGGTGACTTCGATCATCGGCGGTCCGGCAATACCGCATCGGCGATTGCCTGAAGAGATCGGGACCATCCCACCGATGATCCCTTACCGGAATAAGCCGCACGGATTACTTCCGCTGGCTCATTTCATGAACCATGTCGACCAACGCTCTCGCATTGTCGACCGGCGTTTGCTGCATCACCCCGTGGCCAAGATTGAAGATGTGCCCCGGTCGGCCGGCAGCTTGGTCGAGGACATCCTTCGCGCGGCGGCGTAGCTCCATCTGGTCTGCCAACAGCGAGACCGGGTCGAGGTTCCCTTGCACGGCGATATTGTGGCCAACCGTTTCCCAGGCCACGTCGAGACGAATACGCCAATCGACACCCACAACCGCCGCGCCCGATTCGGCCAGCATTGGCAGAAGTGCCGGGTTGCCGGTTGCAAAGTTGATCACCGGCACGCCGGGAGCAATCTGGGCGACGATGTCCTTCACGTACGGAAGCACATAACGGCGATAGTCATCCGGTCCGAGCGCTCCGGCCCATGAATCGAATAGCTGCACGGCCTGAGCACCCGCGGCGATCTGGGCATTCAAGTAGCGCGAGATCGCACGCACGAAGCGTTCCATCAGTTCTCGCCAGGCACCAGGGTCGCGGAACATGAGGGTCTTCGTGTTCACGTAATCGCGACTACCACCCCCTTCGATCGCATAACTGGCTAGGGTGAACGGAGCTCCGGCAAAACCGATCAGCGGCATATCCGCCGGCAAATCGGCACGCGTTTGCTTGACCGTTTCCATCACGTAGTGCAGCGAGTCGGTGCTTTCCAGTTCCAGCACGCGATCGACGTCGGCCGCTTCACGAATCGGGTTATGAATGACCGGGCCTTCTCCCTTGGCGAACTCGAGGTCCAACCCCATCGGCTGCAAGATCGGCAGCAGGTCCGAGAAGATGATCGCTGCATCAACGCCCAACTTCTCGACAGCCGTGCACATCACTTCGCTGCAAAGCTGAGGATTGGCACACAGTTCGAGGAAGGTCGTCTTCGCGCGGACTTCTCGGTATTCCTTCATGTAGCGCCCGGCCTGACGCATCAGCCACACGGGCGTGAAGTCGGTCGGTTCGCGACGACAAGCCTTGAGAAATGCACTGTTGTACCAGGGTGCTTCTTTGTTGAGCGCCGCTTTGGTGGTCTCTTGCAAGACGGCACGGATCTGACGCTTACGCACGAGAATATCCTGTGAGCGTTCAGCCGCGGCTGCCACCAACGGCCCCATCTTAGGATGCTCTGGCTCGACATCGACCGGGTAGCCCAAGTCGCGCAGGCGTTCGCTCATCGTGGGACCGACACTGCAAATGACCGTACCACGCAAAGCTGCCGAGAAGGCTTCCATCTGCCCCTGTCGCTGGGCCAGCTTCAAGACGTGATTCAGCTGATTGGCCGACGTGAACATCGTGACATCGATCTTGCCGTCGATCATTTTCTGAATGTTTGCCGCCAGGGGGCCGATGTCTTCCGGCAGGTCCCAGTCGTACACATGCAGGGTTTCGACATGCGCGCCGCGGGCCTCAAGCCCGGCAACCAAGCTGGCATTGGTAACGCCGTATTCCTGTACCACCAGCGTTTGATTGGCGATGTGGATCTCGGTATCGATGGTCTGTAGAATCTCGCGCCACGTGTTGGGCTCAGGCACCTTAATGGTCGGCGTCAGCTTTACTTCCCGCATCGCGGCCACAGGCTTCGGTCCACGGCAGATCGTGGTGATGTCGGATAAGGCATCCAGAAATCGTTGCTTGTCGACTTTACGATCGATGGCCGCCAGCAGGTGGTTGAATCCCACCCCGGTCATGAAAATGACGATATCGATCTGGCCAGTAATCACGCGATTGGCAAAGTCGATCGCTGGTTGATTGTCATCCAACGGCACTTCGCGCATCGAAGGGCTCACGTGCGGAACGCCCCCGAACTTCTCGATGATCATCGCCATTTCTTTTCCGCGACGACTCTCGAACGAGGCAACATTCAGGCCTGCGAAGTTTTTTCCATTTTCTGGCATATAAATCTAATCCGCGTCTAGCTCTATTGGGGTGGGCGACCGGCAGGCGGTTGTTCCGCACTTGATATTCAGTTGGAAACGCACCGAAAGGCCGTTTTCCTGGGAGAAAGCTTTCCCCCGGGGGCCTCGGCCAGCGTTCCAATTCATTGACCGGCTTGTATTCTATTCCTACGATGATGATTGTGCAGTGTACACCACCTTACGGTGCGCAACTGCCACGCTCCTCTGATTTTAGCAGTTTGCGGTCTCGACCGGTAAACGAAGGCTTTTCGCGAGTTCCCACCATGCAACTTTCCTGCTTTTACTGCAGCAAGAACCTGACGGCTACCGCCGATCAATTGGGTGGTGAAGTTGTCTGTCCGCATTGTGGGAATGTGGTCCGTCTGCCGGACGCCGAACAGCTGCATACGTCGGAAGAAGACCATCAACCGAAGGCCCACTATTGGCTGACCGACAGCATCTCGGGCTTCGCCTCGCTTCTGATCCACATGGGCATCTTGTTTGTCCTGGCAGCCGTCACTTGTGATTATCGCAGTGGCCTTCCCGAAGGCGAAGAAGTCTCGATCGGCGAATTGCCTGGGATCGACCTGACCGACTCCGGCGGAGACGTTCTTGATACGAGCGACGTCGAACAGTCGTCCGACACGGCCAGCCTGGACGAGTTGGTCGCCGACATCGAACCCCCAACCGCTGCGACATCCGAGATGGGGGAAGAGGTCAGCCTTTCGCAGCTCCTTCCTAGTGGTGCTGCTGGCGGCGCGGCCGGATCGTTAAATACCATCGGGGGCGGCGGTGGCTCGGTGGGCGCTGGTACCACGTTCATGGGCGTCCGGGCCGAAGGTTCGCGCATCTGCATCATCGCCGACTGTAGCGGCAGTATGAGTGGTCCCAAAATCGAATACCTGAAAGAAGAGGTCCTGGAAGCCATCCGCAGCATGTCGCGGGAGAGTGAATTCCAGGTCGTCTTCTTCAACAGCGGCGCCGTTCCTTACACCATGCGTGGCTGGCGAAACCCAAAGCGTGACCTCGACAACGTCAAGCGTTGGCTGAATACGGTCACGGCCCAGGGCGGCACCAATCCGACTTCAGCATTTCAGGAAGCGTTCAAGTTGACGCCAGCCCCCGATGCAATCTTCTTCATGACCGACGGTCTGTTCGAGCCGAATGTTGTCCCAGAGGTGAAAGCGCTGAACATCGGTGGCAGCAACCGAACCAAGATTCATTCGATCTCGTTCATCGATAAGTCAGCCGAACCACTGATGCGGCAGATTGCTAACGACTCCGGAGGATCGTATCGCCATGTCTCTGCCTTTTGATAGCCCACGCGTGAGCACGTGGTGCGGGCAATGCATGGCGGTTTTGGTCGCTGCGTTTTGGCTGGCCGTGCCAGCACATGTACAGGCCGATCGACTTATCCTCCGAGATCTTCGCTTGATCGGTAACATCACCGTGATCGGCTTTGACGAAGAAGGAGTCAAAGTCACCGACAACAACCTCATTCCCTGGCACGAAATTGAACTCGGCACCGTCAGTCCAGATAAGCAAGCCGACTTCGATCGCCTGCGGAAGGAACTGGGCGATCCTCTCTTTCGCATTCACCAACGCCTGAAAGTTGGCGACTACGCAGGAGCTCGCGAACCAGCCGAGACCGTCTTCGATCGCTACAAAAATCGCGACTCCAAAGTCGCCTACATGGTTTGCCAGGCCACCATGTGGGGACGCCTGGCCGAAGGTGAACGAGAAGCGGCACTTGAACCCTACTTCTGCTGCTTACGAATCATGAAGAAGTCGGCACGAACCAGCGAAGTAACGCAGCTGCCCGGCAGCCGAACCCTCGATTACGACAAACAGACTGGTCTGACTTCCGACATGCTGCCCATCTTCTTCGATCGCGAAAAAGCGGCCGAGGCACTTCCCAAGGCCAGCACGGCGGCCACTTCGATAGGCTCGGGCGCGCCTGATGGCGTACTGGTCTACATGGCCTCGCTGGCGATCGCTGCCGAGGACTTTGCCCAGGCAGAATCATGGCGGAGCCGCATCAAAAGCGGCAATCCGACCCTCAAGCAATGGCCGGTGATTCTCACCGCGCAATCGCGTATTCAAACAGGCGACTTGATCGGCGCGCGGGCTGATCTCGAGCCGCTGATTCATAGCTTCGAGACCTGGAACCAACCGGTGGCGTGGTACCTGTTGGGCATCTCAGGCTCACGGTCGAGCGAGTTTCTGCGAATCGAAAATGGTGTGCTCGATTTGCTGCACATCCCTGCCCTGTACGGCAACGAACATCCCGAACTGGCCGCAGCCGCCCTGTCAGAAACTTACTCCGCGTTACGACGCATCCAACAACCCGAACAGGCTCAGGACATTCGCCGGCAGCTCTTGCTGTTCTACGGTGGAACGACCCACGCCCAGGAAATTCGCGAAGCGACTAAGTCCCAAAGCAACCCTTGAGAGGCACCCTTGATATGCGACACAAGACGACGCCCAAGACGGGCATCTTCTATTGCCTGGTACTGCTGGTAGCAGTTTTCACCGTTCAGCTCTGGGCACAAGATTCGGGGAACCCCCCGCCGACCTCGCCGGATACGCTGACACTCGACGGCAACGAAGATGCCACCATGGCCCCGCGTTCCAATTACGAAGAAAAGACCCTTCTCGATACGCTGATGGATGGTGGTACCGTCGGGATCTTGATCGGCCTCTTATCGATGGTCGCGATTGGTTTCATCGTCGAGCACTTCCTGACCATTCGCAAAAGTGTGCTGATGCCGGAAGGGGTCGCCTACGAACTGGAAGAGATGATCGCCCAGGGCCGCGTCGACGAGGCGCTCGAAGTTTGCAAGAACCCTGAGTATGAGTCGCTGCTGACTTATGTTGTGCAGGCCGGTCTGGAACGCTTTCGCGGGGCCGAATTTGGCTTTGCCGAATACAAGGCGGCCGTCGAAGAAGCAGGCGAAGATCAAACGGCCAAGCTTTACCGCAAGACCGAAGTGCTGGGCCTGATTGGCTCGATCGCTCCGATGCTCGGGCTGACCGGTACGGTGCTGGGTATGATCAAGGCCTTCAATACGATCGCCTCGAGTGGTGGGGCTCCGAAACCGGAAGACTTGGCCGGCTCGATTGGGCAAGCACTGGTCACCACGCTGCTGGGGCTGGTCGTTGCTATTCCCGCGATGGTGGCTTACAGCTACTTCGGCAACCGCATCGATTCCCTCGTAGCGGAAGTCGGCAAACGCGTGGAACAGATCCTGACTCCGCTGGGTCGTCGCCGCTAATCGCTTGGGGACAATGACATGAAGCTCTCCAAGAAGCGAGTGCGACACACCAAGGGGATGGACATCACGCCGATGATCGACATCGTCTTCTTGCTGTTGATCTTCTTCATCACCGTCAGCCAGGTCTCGGAAACCAACCGCGAGAAGCTGGAACTGCCGGAGCTGAAGGGTGCCAAGGATCAGAAGAAGACCTCCCTGGTCGTCAACATTAACAAGGCCGGCGATATCATCGTGGCCGGCAACCAACTGCAGTTAGCTGATGTGGCGTTTTTGGTCGGGAAAGAACTCGAGAGCAACGGGGGCGACCCGGGCCTTGTGACCGTCGTCGTTCGCATCGATCAGAAAGCAACCTGCCAGGTTCCCAATGCTTTGGTCAAACAGCTGGCCGGCCAAGGGATTTCGAAAGTTCGCCTCGCTGTGCAGGTACCTAACTAAGCCATGAAATTATCTAGCCATAAACGCGCCCATAATCGCCAGATCACGCTGGAAATGACCAGCATGATCGATGTCGTGTTCCTGCTGCTCATCTTCTTCATCGTCACCGCCAGCTTCACCAAGACCGAACGTGACCTGGACGCCGTGACCAAGGTGAATGAAAAGTCGAGCAGCGCCGCCGAGACAGATCTGGAGCCTGCCGTGGTCCTGCTGGCCGAGGTCGATGGGAATTGGGTCTATCAAATCGGATCGAACAACATCAGTACTTTCGCCGAACTGCAGGAAGTGCTCGACAAGTTTCCTAACAAAGCGGATGGGGCCTTCGTACGAGCCCCCGATGCCGCACCCTACGGAATGGCAGCCGCAGCGATTCAAGCTTGCAAGAATTCCGAGTTTCCCGGCGTTTCGTACGTTCCATTAACCCCGTAAGAGAAACCCACCTCACTCGTGCCTACCGCGCTGAAAACGCGATTCGCATGTGCACTTCTTGGCGGCTTCACTGCCGCCGCGATGTGCCTTGCTCCGCTGCGCGCGGCGAGTGCCCAGAATGCGGTCGTCAACGACAAGCGTTCTCCCCAACAGATGATCGAGGAGTACCGCCGCGTTGATGGTTACCTAAGCAAATTCAAGTTGCCGGATCAGCGGCTGCTGCTGATCGAGCGCTATTTGAAACATGCCCTGCCGGCCGAAGAACGGGAAGAGCTGCTCGACCAAGGCTCGCAGTTGTACGCCACCCAGTTGATGCTTTACGCCGATGACCCGGTCCGGTCGAAGCACTATCAGCAGAAGGTCCAGCAGTTTCTCACTGATCACCCCAGTGCCGACACACCGGCGATTCAGGTGATGCTGCTACAAGCTGACTACAACCGTGGGGAAGCAGCCGTCACGCGGTGGCTGAACGACCCAAGCGATAAGGAGTCCCTGGCCGAAGCACGCAGCGACTTTCAGCGGATCGCTCCGAAGCTGGTCGAGTATCACAAGTCGATTCAAAAGCGAATCGAAGAGCAATGGGACGTCATCGACCGCATGCCGTCGGGAACTGGACGAGAAACGCGCGAGAAGGTGGTGCGTGAGCTGGAAGGCGTTGTCGGTCGGGCCGCGTTCTTCGGTGCCTGGTCGAACTATTACCTCTCGTTGGTCGAAGATACACGTGGGCCGTCGCAGTACTCAAAGATCGCCATCAATCTCTTTCGTGGATTGCTGGATTTGAAGATTGACCCGAAGGCAACCACGCCCTGGCATGAGGCGGCCGATCCGAATCGAATGGGGCTCGAACAAGAGTGGCGAGCTCGGGCCCTGATCGGTCTGGGCATGTCCGAGATTCTGGACGACAACGTGCTGGATGGGCAGCGATGTTTCGCGCTGCTGGAAGCTGGCCCTACGAGTGCCGAGATTGTCGATCAGTCCGACTATTGGTACTGCCGCGGCCTGATCAACGCAGGGAAACTCGACGCAGCGGCCGATTTCGCCAAGATGACCATTCAAGACTTTCAAGGGAATACGTCCCCCGGCAAAACGAGCCTGTGCGTATTGTTAGCCGACACCGGCCTGCGAGAAGGAGCCAACAATCCCAAGATCCGCGATATGGGCATCCAGGGACTGATTGGTTTAGCCAAGCTGGGCCATCACTCGGCGGCTATTCAGTTGGTCGAGAAGTACGACCTCGATCTGGAGAATTCGCAAGGCTTTTACATGATGTGGCTGGTCGGCCAGCAGGAGTTCGCCGAAGCCGAGAAATCGAAGTCGGACGACGACTACCGCAAGGCGCAAGCTCAACTTCGCGATGCCTTGACCGCCCCCGAGGCGAAGAAAGACCTTCTTTCCGCAAGCGAATGCCGCTACACGCTGGGTTGGTGTAGCTACCGCTTGGAAGAACACGCCGAGGCCGGCATGAATTTTCAAGACGCTGTCTCGGGTCTTAAAGGTCCCAACCCCGGCAAGGCAGCCGAAGCCGCCTGGATGGCGTTTGTGTCTTACCAGGCCCTGGCTAAAGAAGAACCTCGCTACGGTCTGCGTGCCATCGAAGTGCTGGAAGACCTGAAGCGTGACTTCCCCAATCACCAGTACGCTCAGAAGGCGGACTACTTCATCGCCAAATTGCAGCAGTCGCGCGGCTCGATGACTTCCTCGATCCGGCAGCTACAAAGCATTGCGCCCAATGACCCCAATTATTGGTCCGCCAAGTTCGATCTGTGTAATCTGCTGCGGCAACAAATCGATCAAGCTTCGTCTGAGGACGAAAAGAAAGAGCTGGCCGGACAACTCAAAACGGTTGCCGATGACCTTGAGTCACGATTGAACCAGGACTCTGCTCCGGAGGATCGCATCTCCGGCGTGGTGCGTTGCTTGTTGAACGTTTCCGACTTGGCCCGCAAGAACATCTTACCTGCTGCCAACTTCGCGAAGTACGTTGGTGCGTCGAAGGCGCTGGTCGCTTCCCTTCCGCCGGACGACCGGGCCTGGGTCGACTATCACTACCAGGCGCTGATGCTGGCTCGATCTCAAAAGAATGAGGACGAGGTCGCCACGCACGCCGATTGGCTACTCAAGTATGCCAAAGGTTCGCCGTACGAGCAGTCAGCGCTGATCATTCGCGCCCTGGAAATCGATCAGCAGGTTGCCGCTACGACCAATCCCGATATGCCCCTTCTGGAAGAAGGCTTTGACATCTATAGCCGCCTGGTGAAGCATCTCGGAGCAACGTCCGGAGCTGTGAAACAGAGCAAGAACGCCAAAGTGGCCTGCTCGAAGGCAGCCGATTTCGCCGAGCAGCTTCATCGCTGGTCCGACGCGGCGACTTACCTGCGTGTGCTGGTCGATGCCTATCCCAAGGAACAAGAGTACCTGCAACGGCTGGGAAGGGTTGAGTTCACACTACAGAACTACCCCGGGGCTCTGGGACACTGGCGCACCTTGCTGGTAGGGCTCAACAAGGGAGACGAGGCCTGGTTCGAGGCCAAGTATTACCAGTTGGCTTGCCTACAGCAAACCGACCGCGATCAAGCCAAAACGGTCCTGGAGCAATTTGAATTGCTGCATCCAGATTGGGGTTTGCCACCGTGGCGCGATAAAATAAAGACACTCGCCCAACAGATCTCCGGATCTGCGGGATCGTAACCTGTTAGTAATTCCTGAATACGTCCAGTGGAATGCCTCAAGGACCGCCTCCACACTCCGCCGACCCGAACCAATCGCAACGAATCGACGAATTCGTTCGCGAAGCGGAGGCTTTTCTTGCTTCTCGCGGTGGAGGACACGATCCGACGGTCCTGCCAGCACTAGCGTATCAGTGCGGCCTGTCTCGGGAAGAATACCAGCAGGCGATGCACATTCTGTACACGGCCCCAGCGACCCCTGCGGCGGCTTCACCTCCTACGACGAAGCCCACGCAGACGAAACCGGTCAAGTCGAAGCCTGCCCAAGCTCTGCCTCCGGCTCCCCCCAAGCCGCAGCCACCCCAGGCAGCCGCCCCGCCACCAGAAGCGGCTCCGCAGGAGGTTCTTGCCGATGAGGTCGAGAAGCCCGCCGACGACGAACCGCTAATCGAGTCGGAAGTGGTCGCCGAGGACGATCAGGACTACCCAGGCGTGCGGCCTCAAGACCTTTACTCGTTCACGCGCCAGGCACGGCTTATCTTGGCCGACGCACGCGGATGGTCGGAACAGGCACTGGCCCGAATCAACTTCCTGGCCGATCAGTTTCTGATTCCGCACGACGTCCGCGGCAACCTTTACCGGCGACTGGACGATTCCAACTTCAACCCTCAGCCCCCCTCAAAGGATGTACCGGCCGCGGATCCGATGCAGGTATTCGAGGCCCAACTCGCGCCTGAAACCGAAGAAGGCCCGACCCAGGAAGAACGCGAAGCCGCCGAGCGGGAAAAGGCCGAGAAAAAGAAACGGCAATCCCCCAGCAAGCTTTACAAAGTCTATCTACGGAAGGCGATGGAGGCCTTGCCGGTCAAACGCGTGAACGAGCGACGCGAACAGAAGCTCATTCGCGAGGGAACCACCAAGCTGGGCTTAAGCGAAGTGCTCGCACGTGACCTGCTTTTGGAGGTCGCTAAGGAGAAGGGATACGTCGTCGCCTCGGAAGAAGAGAAGCCGGAAGAGCGAGACGAGAAACAAGCCAAGGCCGAACGGATCACGACGTTCCAGCAGCGGGCCGCGACCATCATTGCCGGACAAGGCGGAGTCAACTCGCTAACGCGTATCATGATCGCCCAGGTAGCCACCGACCTGGGGCTTTCCGATCAAGATCGCGACGCCGCGCTCGCTTCCATTCAGAAGCAAAACGAGAAGAACCAGTCGGATACTCGCCAGCAACAGCGTGCCGAATCGTTCCGAGAGTTCGTGCGTGAACGACTCGACAACATGAGTCACGGCATTGTCATTGCGACCCTGGCACAGCAGCTCGTCCAGATCGGCGTCGATATGCACGGTCTCCATGAAGACCTCGCCTGGAGCACGCTTCGCGAAGTTCTGCAGGAAGAAGACCTTCGCCTGGTGACAGTCGGACAGGCCGAGTCGCATATCAATTCGCTGGTCGATGAGCTGATGCGCGAAGAGGGTTTCCTTTCGATACAAAGCCGTCAGCGATTGATGGCCGAAGGCGAGCAATGGGGACTCGATCACACCCATTGCCAGCAACTGATCGAAGACCGAATCGTTGACTACACGCGGAAGCAAAATCGCGGGCAGCGCCAGGTTGCCATGATCTTCGGTGCGTTTTTCGCCCTGCTGCTTTTCGGTGGCGGATATGTCATTTACATCGGTTCGATCCCTCCAACAGGCTCGCCCACCGCGCATCATTCACCCGGGAAAACTTCGACCGATATCGCCGATACCAACCTCGATTCGTCGGATGATAACAACGAGCCGGAAGTACTCGTCTGGCAGCGGCAACCCTGGTGGGGCGAATCCCTCTCGCTCAATCTGCTGAAGGTCTACCAGGAAGAAACGTCCCTCCAGCCGCGTTTGACCGCGATCTGTACCGATGACGTAGACCGCCGCAGCAAGGCCTATCGAGCCTTGTTGCCCCAGATGGTAACGAAGTCTGTCGCGGAGGCAGGAGAATCAAGGGAAGCGATTCGCGAATCTGTCGCGGGGCTCGTGCACGATGAACCGAGCGATGAAGCGGTCGAAATCATCGCTCAGACGTTGACCGAAGGAATTTCGCTGAAGGACGCACCGATATCGGCCGCGACGCCGCTATCGCAAATGCTGGAGAAGGCCTTTCTCAGCGTCAAATCGGCTCAGCAGTCGGACTTGCCGGAAGAACGTCGCGAACTGTTCTTAAACGAACTGGAGCAACAACTGGGCATTACGTACTCGGGTTCGGCGGACCCCGTCGAACTCACGATGAGCGAGATGATTCGCGAGCAGTATCACAAGATTCGTGACCTTTCCGCCAACGATCCCAATGCGGCGGCCCGTTTGCATGCGGATCTTTCCCAGATGGCTCAAAGCTACCTGCCTGCGGACCAGGTTGTTGCCAAAGATAGTTATCTGATTGCTGATATCGCCGGGCGAATGACCGAGAACTGGTCAACTTATCAGCCGGTCGTGCAGCGAGTGGTCAGTTCCGATAAGGCCGATCGTTTGCTGCCGATATTGGACGCTTTCGAGCACGGCATGAAAAGCTCGAGCGTCCAACAGGAAATTGCCCGCATGCTCTCGCGGCGGATTAGCCGGGGTCTGGATGCCGACGACCCGATTCAATCGGCGGCGATCGTACGTACCGAATTGGGTCTCGACGCGGTGGTCGTTCGCGACGGTGAAATGTATCGCATGTTCACGCGACGGTCGGCAGCTTTCGATTGGCAACCGCCATCGGATATCGCAGCGGATGAACTTGCCAAGCAGGTTACCGAACTGAGCTTTCTATCGGCCCTGGGGCATGCGGCCAGCCAGGGCAATATGGGGCAGCGGATTTTTGAGGAGACGCTCAAGAAAGGTCCGCCTGTCTACGATGCGAATTCCGCGACCAACATGAATGCGACTTCGTCCTCCACCAAGTCGTTAGCGGCATTATCCAAGATTGAATCGCTCGTCGAACGCTTGCATCGCGCGAGCAATCCCCTGGGCCGAATCGATGTCTACCGCGAGCTATGTTCGCTTGCCGGAGATGTCGAGGACGTTGACTACGCGACCGCATCCCAGTTGGCGGAATACCTTCTGGCCCCCAAGCCGCGCGCCGAGCAAGGCCAGATCCAGAGCGGAATCCGAGCGTTCTCTCACTGGACGAATATTAAGCTGGCCGTTGCGGATCAAGTCCATACGGCCCGCCGCGCAGCGGATGACATGGCCGAGATCGTCGGTGGCTTGTTGGGAGAAAACGTAGTCGTTAACAACGTGCGAACCGCGCGGGACGAACTGCGAGAACGCCTGCTGCGGAGTGGACTCGAAGGTCTCGGGAATCAGCCTGCCCAGTCGGGCGAGCTTTCGCCGCAAATGGCCAATGACATGGCCATGTTCCTTGCGGATCACTATCGACAGCATGCACGGCTCAGCGGGATTTCGCCTGATCAACTGGGTAGTGATGAGCTACCCGATGCGATCGTCGCACGCTTGATCGAGATCGAACGAGCCCGTCTCGAACAGATGACCCTCACCGATGCCGAGGCGGGCAAGCTGCAGGATATTACTCGCCGTGAGATCGCCCTCAATTACCTGAGCAATTCGCCCATCGCCTCGATGGTCGCCAAGCAGCGGGTATGGCTACGGCTAGTCTCCCTTCGCTTTGGCAAAGAGCGGCCGCAATTTCAGGGGCAGCTGGGACAGATCATCGACAAACTGGAACAACAAGATGCGTCCGCAACGAGCTTGATCGAGCAACTTCGCAGTGGCGAGCTGGCACTGGTCAAAGTCTGGGAATTGACTGGAGGCTCGGCATGATCGTAATTCCAACTCGCATGAAATCATGGTTGATGCTCCTGGCTTTGCTGCTCGTTTGCAGCGAAGCTTTTGGGGCGGTTGTCTATGTCAAAGGTCAGAAGGAACCGATCGCCGGCTTTGTCGAATCGGCCGACGACATGAGCATCCAACTGCGAATCGTAACACCGGAAGGTGACGAGCTGAATCGCCGTATCCTCCGCAGCGAGATCGACCTGCTGCTTCAGCCGGTAAGCCCAAGCCGCTTGAGCCAACTCTCGCCCGATAACCCCAAGGCCTACCGCGAATACGCCGAAGAGCTGGTCGAGAAGACGTCCGATCCCGAAGCAGTCGAAACGGCTAAGCGTCTGTTCATGATTGCTGCCCATCTCGATCCGAAAGCGGAAGGACGAAGTGCACTTCTGGGGATGACCCCCCTGATGAACGATCCCCAAAGCGTGAAACAGCTTCGCGCGATGGCCTACCTGATTGATCCTTCCCATGACGCCTCGCTTTTGGAAGGCCAACAGCAGGCCGTAACCACGGGAGCCGCGCTCGACGAGTCGTTGCGTGAGGATGTCATCAAGGTTTTGCAGATGCTTCGCCACGGCGAACGTGCCGATGCGCGGCAACAACTCCAGCGGGACGAGATCCGCAGCGCGATGCGGCAAGGGACCAGCAAGATCACGCCCGACGAGTGCCTGGCACTGGTTCAAGGTCTTTGCCCTGGCTGTGGACAAGGGCAGATTCCAGCCTACATGCTGCAGAAGCTTGTCGCGGCGGAACTGGAACTAAGGACCAGCGAGGCGAGCGACGAAGTGAAACCGCAGTGGGGATTCTTCCTTGACGGAACGTTCCAAAAACCACTGCCGGTCCTATCCCTTGCCAAGGCAATCGGCTTCGATCCTCGGCAATGCGTTTATCGCGACGGAGAGTGGATAGAACCAGCGAAGTAGTCGCGGGTCCTACGGAGCGATGAATTCGTCACTGAATCGACGGACGAATGAGGGATCGATTTCCGAACCTTCTTCTTCACCGAAGTAGTAGACGTTCGAGTCGGAAATGTGACGATCGGCCACGTGGGCGAACAAGTACGCGGCCGCAGCAGCGCGAATATCGTCGACCATGTCTTCCCACTTCTTCTCGCCCCGCTTCTCTTCGTGGACTTTCATCAAGTGGATACCGAACTTGGTTTGAATCGGACCGACCAGCTCACCGACAGGACGGGCGAACGTGGCTTCATGAATCCGAGGATCCAAGGGACCATGATGCTGGATCCAGCCCATGTCTCCGCCGTCCGCGGCACTAGGGGCCTGCGAGTGCAGTTTGACCGCGTCCTCGAAAGAGATTTCCCCTTGCTGGATGCGATCTCGCAGGAACACGGCTTCCCGGAAAGCCACATCCCAGTCAAATTCCGCGGAGTTATCAGGATCGCCAAAGTAGACTTGCGATACACGCCGGGCCGTGCCGTCGAATCGTTCGTAATTCCGCTCGTAGTAGCGACGCAGGTTCGCTTCGGTCAAATAGCTTTCCAGGTAGCGCGACCAGACGATCTTCCAGGCCAGGTTACGGCGGAGCATGGCCTGATCGACCTTGCCGGAGGCGAGGAATTCATCCAATGACTGACCGCGAGTTGCCAGGGCCTGTTTGACCTCGGAAACGGCCAAGTCGACCTCTTGTTCGGTAGCACGGAATTTGGTCGTCTGCAGGTACGAAAGAATCACCTGGCGGCGCACCAACTGCGACATCACGGTCGAGCGATAAACCTGCAACGACGTCTCCGGCAGGTCATCGAACACATTCAACCGCTGCAAATAGCGCTCGATCTCCACGTCATAAATCGGAACGTCATTCACGCTCGCGACGACCATCGCTCCCGTGGAAGGATGGATCAACGTTTCTTCGGGCAAGTAGGGGCCAAGTGAGGATTCGAAATCGCCTGATAGGCTCCATTGGTTCGCGGCTTCTGGCAAGACGATCAAACAGATCATCACCAGAACGAACGTCGGAGATCCGATCCAGGGTTTTGACGACATGGCTTGCTCTCAATTCTTTCGGATTCCAGTACCGCGTGCAGGTACGCTCCGCCAACTTGGCTTCCCGTGAAACTACGGCAATGGAATATCGGTGAGCTCAAAGGATACCGGCAGCGAAATAATCGACGCCGGTGATCGATACACGAATTGGAAATCGCCTACTTCTCGTTCCATAACAAACTTGTAAGACATGCCGACGGTATCGACATCGCGGTAGGTTTCTTCAAACCCGGCCATGTCGATACGTTCCCCGTCGGGGCCCTGCAAATATGCTTCGTTGTTGTAGACCCAGCCACGATGCGATTCGAGCGCGCCTTGCTCGTTCAACAATCGCAGCAGGATACTTGCCTCCCAGATATCACCGTTGCGTCGAAATGCTTCGAGCACAACTTCAATCGTTCCGCGTGTGTCCTTCACGTTCCGCGCGGTCTCTAGCTTATCGAACTTGAACGTTTCGACGCGACCAGGCATCAAGGCCACCATATCTCCCTTGAGGGTCGCGATCTTTTGCGAGTCCCGCTGGACGCCTCCCAGAGGAAGCTGAATGTCGACCGCCGAAACGCCTTGCAGCACTTCGGTATCGAGCGAACCCATTTGATTCTCGGCCGTCAGGCTTTTGCCTTGTTCGTCTTCGATCTTCAACTGATCAAGCGGTAACTTGATGACAATCGGCTCGACGCGAGGTTCCCAGGCAACCTGTAAATTCAAGAACGTTCCACGCTGCGAGCGATCCGAAAGATTCAGAAACGATTCGACGCGGGTTGGTTCAAAGCGGAAGATCTCGCTGGTTCGCACCAAGGGATTCGGTTCGTCCGAGGAGGACTGCCGCGTTACGAAGGCCAACACGTTGGGCTGGCCTGCATAGTGATAGGCCTCGAGATTCGTCTTGGTGAAGAGTTCCTCGACGGCTTTCCAGAACGGAACATCTTTCCAATCGACGCTCAACTTTGTGGCGTCAGCACGCTGGCCGAAGTTGCGGCGATAGTCGACCAGTTTATTGCCGGTCTGTTCTTCGATCGCTCCCAGGATATCGGTCAGCGTCGCATCTTGAACCGTGAGCGTTACAAGCGATGCCTTGGCCGCGCTGTCAGCACGGGCCTTTTCCAGAATGGTCCGAATCCGCTGAAGCCGAGCCTTGGTTTCGGCCGGCGTGTTCGGTTTGACCTGCGGAAGATACTCGATGGCCTTATGACCAAGCTCGATAATCTCTCGCTCCGCGCGTTGGCGATCCTCGAGCGTGTCAGAATCTAGACGACGTGCCCAAGCTTTCACTTGGTCCGACAAACTAGGTTCTGCATCTTGGGCATACAGGGGTCCTGCGAGCGCAAGCACGAGGCCCACCCACATGATGGTTCGAAGCGCGTCCATGAATAGGGTTAGGAATTTCTTCCAGAAAAGGTCATTTGAGATGAGGTGAGCAATCATTCTAGGGATTGTGGCGATAACTTTCCAGCAGAATCTTCGAAAGTTTCCCCCTCATTTGTAGGGGTTTTTTGTCGCGCGTAACCTACGCTTGTAAGGTATTTACAATTCCCCTGATTATGAACACCGGGTTTGGATATGAAATTCCTAGGGCTTTCTCTGCTGAGCGTAACGCTAGTTTTGCTACCGACTTGCCAGCATTTCACGGCCAAAGCCATCGCTCAGCAAGAGACTTACCCGGTGATGATTCAGCTGGATCTGAAAGATGAAACCATCCAGGCCACACCGGTGCTCGCGACCGAGCAAAGGGTGATCATGCTCGGCCAGGATGGTCGCATGTGGGACTTTGCTCCTCAGAATGCTTCCAATTTTGCGCAACTTGCCACGCCGTTTCGTCCCCTCCGGCAAAATGAAATGCGTGGTGATCTGCTCACGGAGTTCGGCCAAGGCTTCGATGTCACCGGCACGGGCAATTACCTGGTCGTGCATCCCGCTGGTCAGAAAGACGAGTGGGCCAACCAGTTTGAAACGCTCTTTCGTTCGTTCCAGCAATACTTCGCGGCTCGCGGCATTCTTCTGCAGCGGAACGAGTTTCCGCTGGTTGCTGTCGTCTTCCCAGATTTTCGTTCGTATCAGAAGTACGCTGCCCGGGATGGCATGCGCGTATCGCCGGGTCTGGTCGGTTATTACTCGTCACGAACCAACCGCGTGGCGCTGTATGACGTGACCCACGGCAACCACGACAATCCGATGTGGGCCGAGAACATGGCCACCATCATTCACGAGGCCACCCACCAAACGGCTTTTAACACTGGCCTACACAGCCGCTATGCTCCGCAGCCGAAGTGGCTTGTCGAAGGACTCGCGACCATGTTCGAAGCGCCCGGCGTGTGGGACTCGCGCAATCACTCGAACTTCCGCGACCGCGTGAACAAGACGCGGATGCTCGAGTTCCTGGAGTACGCCAAGACCCGACGAGCCCCCGGTTCGCTGGCCCAGTTCATCGCCACCGACGACGCCTACTACAAGCGTCCTTCCACCGCCTACGGCGAAGGCTGGGCATTGGTCTTCTATCTCATCGAAACCCGTCCCCGGGAATTCGCCGCCTACGTGCGGACCGTCGCGGCACGCTCGGCCGAAGAGGGCTACACCACAGAAGAGCGTATGCGTGACTTCCGCGATGCGTTCGGTAGCGACTTCGATCAACTGGAAGCGTACTTCCTGCGGTACATCACCGACCTGCCGAACAAGATGTAAGCTAAGGAGCGTTCTGTCCTTCCGCTTCTTCCCCCTTTTCCAACTCGTCCTGCTCGAGCTGGACCTGGATCCGCTTGTCGACCGCTCGGTGGTGATCCCAGTTGCCGCGGGAACCGGCTCGGCGTTCGTCGAGGTTCATCAGCACATCGCGTTGTCCGTACAGAATGACCGTGTCGCCCGCTTGTAGTCGCGTGTGACCGCGGGGAATGCCAATGTAATCGACACCGGGGCGATCGACCCCTAGGACCAGCACCCCTTCTTCTGAAAGCCGCAGGCCGGCCAGGTCGCGTTCGACGAGCCAGTCGGTTTCTTCGACGACCATCTCGATCACCATAAACCCGTGTGCCAGGTGCAACAGGCTCGAGTAGTCGGCCACTTCTAAATCGGTCCACCGCCGCAGTGCCCATTCCACCAGGTTATTCAGGCGATGATCGACCCACTGGCTGCGACTGACGAACCATAAAACTGCCAGACCCGTGCCCAGGATGCCGAAGTTGATCCAGATATCTACCGGATCGTTTTCCCGGGTGTTAATGAACGAAAGCATGAGCGAACTCATCGCGGTCACGATCCCCGCATTTCCCAAAAGCATCAGCAGCATGATGATCTTGCGGCGTACCGGATGCTGCGTCACTTTGTCCGATTCCGAGGTCGTAAAGCCTGCCCCGGTGAACGCGGATCGAGCTTGAAACTGAGCCAGCTGATGCGAAAGCCCGGTCAAAACTAAGGCCATGGTCGCAATGCGCACGACCATTAACGACATGAGAATGACGATAAAAAGAGAGATGATCGGTATAAAGGACGCCATTAGACTACAGTAAGCCCCTGAAAGCGTTTTGTGGACGATGTGGAAGTTGTGACTGCGTTAAGGTGCAAATCACGGACCGGTGTTTTGCGAAGCCAATATTCGAGCCGCGGCACCGAAAAACTCGATAGCGCTACCGGAATCTTCTTTATCAATTATAAACCGATGTCTGAACCGTTCGACTACAACAATGACGACCATGAAATCGCATTTGATTTGGGTCGCTTCCTGTACGCGTTCTTCGCCGGGCATTTCATCAAGCCGAAGACGCGGGGTCAACAGATCGCGCGGCTGACGGCAATTCCCTCCATCGTGTTAGGCTTGGCGTCCCTGTGGTTGCTGGTGATGTTTCCACCATCCTTTGCCATGCAAGGCGTCGCCTGCCTGCTGGGACTGGCCTGGTTCAGCTACACGGCATGGGCCGTCTACGCGGTCGAGCAGATCTACGTGAAGGACCTGGAGCAGGCCCAGGGCGAAGAATTGTAGTGGCTTATGAATCGAGGCAACTTGAATTAATCGGTGCCCGCGCTCATGCCGTCGCGCCGTAGGCAATTCCGTTGACATGTTCCGGCGCGCGGAACAGTTCCTTCCAGTGGATCGCGTCCTCCGAAATCAATACTCGTCCCTTCCAGGCAGAACCGAGATAGAGCCCGTCACCGTAGGTGCAGGTTTCCGGAGCGTTTTCATTTTCCACGCGTTTCCACGACTTTCCGTCGGTCGAAAAGTAGGTCGCCCCGAGACCAACGCCCACGAACTGCTGGCCGGTCCAAAGCAGCGAGTTGATGTGCTCCCCTTCGCGGCCGACTTCGCGGTGGCTCCAGACCAGACCGTCTTCGCTGGTCATGCGCAGCCCGTGCAGGCCTGCTCCGACATAGACTCCGTTGCCATAGGCAATGTCGATGAACGTATCGAGCTCTGGCAGTGGCTCGGCATCTTTCCACTGTGTGCCGTCTTTGCTCACGGCTACTCGCCCTTTCACGCCGACGGCCACGAACTGATCTTTGCCGTAGGTTACGCGGAGAAGGAGCGGCTGCTTGTCGAACTTGGTTGGACCTTCCCAGCTGGTTCCATCCTGGCTGATCATGACAGTCGTCCAATGGCCGTCCGTATTGCCGCCCACTAAAAGATAGCGATTGTCTCCATAGGCGATGTCATACATGCGCCCATCGACTTCGTGCTCGCTTTGTTGCTGCCACGTTTTTCCATCGGGCGAGGAGAAGAAGAGCATCTTACCGCCGTAGGTAGCGAATGCGAGAAAACGCCCCTTGGCAAACTGGCAGCCTCGAAAGTAGTAGTTGTTCTTCTCGACAATCGGCTCAGACCACGTCCGACCATCCGCGGATGCGATTCGCAGACCCTGTTGTCCGTACGCAATAAACATGAAAAAAGCTGCCTTGGGGTGGGAAAGGGTGAGAGGCCTTTCCTATTGTAGTCCCCACGGCAGCTCATTAAATCCGGCGTTTGCCTCTGCCGGCACGTTGTTAGGTGGCTGAGTGTGCGTTACTCCTCGTCCGACTCGGCTTTCGCCAAACGACCGGAGAGTTGGTCGGGCTGGCTTAATTCGCTCCGCTGTTCTATCGGAAACATATTCCGTTCCAGAACTTCCGGATCGTAGGTTGTCCACGTTTCACGGACGTTATCCGCGTAGACCTTGCGATCGACGTTCATGTCACGCCAGTGGCAGATGAACTGGTCTTGATGCCACGACTTGCGAGGAAGCTGATCGTCCGTCTTCAGCAGCCGCCAGGCGCGGACCTGAAATCGCTGGGATGCACTATCCCATTGGTAGAAAATGAGTTGATTGATTACGAGACGGCCTTGAAGGTCGTACAAGTGATTAATTTCCACGAGATCGACACGGTCGACCACATGGGTTTCGACAGGGGAAGCCCCCATCGACGCCATCGTTAAGATGGACGCGACTACGAACGAGGTCATGCTCGTCTCCCTAGTACCAGTCGTTGGAAATGGAGAGTTCCGCGATCCTTCTGCGGAGCTACGGTGCGCAGGGTTTTCGTTCGCATTCCGGAATGCTGATGGACCCTAAAGCGAAACACGTGCCAAAACACTGTGTTGGTTACCGCGGACCGACCGTAAACCTAAAAGCCTGTTGACTTTTAAAAAAGCTAAAGTGAGCCGAATCACGGTCAGCTAGCGGAGCGCATCATTAACAATGCTCAAGCGAGGCGCACATACCTTTATGGATGCTTATTTCTTCAACAAGTTCGCTGGGCATCCATTTTATGCGTTCGATTCAATCCCTAAGTCAAAACCAACTCGCCCCAAACCCCCACAAGTTGCAACAAGATAAATAGACCTAACTGGGTCAAATAACGCGTATTTGGTAAGGAGCGAGAACAGGCGATACGATAGAAGTGCTGTTTGACGATTCACTTAGGGAGAACCAAATCGGATGAAATGGACCAGCCGGCAATGGCTTTCCCTGCTTTGGATACTGGCCGTCTTCGTCGGAGCTTTCCTTCTGCTGTTCGTAGCTCCCACCACGATCGGAGACTTCTGGTATATCCTGGTCACTCCTTTCGTCACGGCCGCACTGCTGGGCATTTGGCTAACTGCTGGTATCGGTCCCGTTTGGCTGCGGCTGCTGGGGATGCTCGTGGGGCAATGCTTGCTCGTCTTCGTCATGGCACTGACAAGCGGCGAAAACCCCGTCGGCTTTACCCCAGGTCTCGCGGCCACGACGGCTTCCACCGCGCTGGCGATGCTCGGGCTGGGATGCGTCGGCTCGTTCTTACCGATCCAATCGACGTGGAAAGTCCGCATCGCCCTTTGGGAGATCGTCGTCAGCATTGGGCTTATCGGCGTGACGTTGGCCATCGTTCGTTTGCTCTCGGAAATCTACCAGTGGGACTGGCCTGCATGGGCATCGCGGGCTGGGGTTCACTTCCTGGTGTTTGCACTCTTCACCGGGGCTATGATGACCATCGCCCTGCTGCCGCTGATTGTCACAGGCAAAAAACCACGTTGGTTCATGGGAACCATGTTGGCATTTGCGCTTGCCCTGATTCCACCCATCGAATCGATGACGTTCTCACTGCTTAGCTTATCCGGCGGAGATATCGAACTGTTCTACGCCGCCCACATCGGCCAGACGGTGATGGCCCTGGCGATCATGATTCCTCTGGTCAACGCTTTCCCTGGAGTGCTCGTAAGACAGACACCTCCCAAAGTAGAGCCGGGGGACCTGGTCGATGAAAAACCGGACCAGCCAAGCGTCGAACAAGATTTCGCGGACATGCAATGAAACAGATCCCTCAAGACGATAGCAGTTGGAACTGGCCCACATGGTGGCAGTGGCTGGTCATCGTCTGGTTGGTGATCCTGAATGCAACTCCGTACCTCATTGGTTTCTGGGCGGCCGACGACTTTGGTAAGTTGGAATGGATTTTCTGGTCGATACTTTCCGGTCCCTTTGCCCATATCGGAATGCTGAGCTTCTTCCTGATCGCGGGCGTCTTGTCTGTCTTTGTCCGACGGCTGATTGGCGCAGTCGGACTGCTTGGCGTCCTGGGATTGATGATGCTGATTCTGGAAGCCGATTCGGTCGGAGCGATTGCCTGGTTTCTCCTTGAAGCGGTAACGCTGATCGCGCTGTCGTTGGCATCCGCCTGGCTGTTTGGTGTTCCTTCACCACCGAAGCGATGGTGGCCGCAGTTCTCGTTGATAGAGATCCTAGTGCTCAGCGGGCTTCTGGGTGTCTTACTTCTCATGCTCCGCTTGGCCGGGGCGATGGACTTGGACTACTGGCGACAAGGACAAGAGATCGCACTGATCGGGTATTCATTGGGTACAGGCGTTTATCTACTCCCAATCTGCCTGGCGACGGTTTCCCACGGGCGCAAAAGAATCTGCGGTCTAGTACTATTCTGCGTTTTAGTCTGGCCAGTGTTCCCACTGATTTTCCTGGGACTACTCATCGCAATCGAAGAGACAGGGCCCATGGAAGAAATGTTGTTTCTCTTCCTCTTCTATCCTGCTTTCCTGGTCCAACTTGTGCTCGTGTGGGGCACGTTCTTTCCGATACGAGCGTGGTTCCCTGGCGTGCTGACAAGCCAAACGCCGTGCGAATTGGGCCGAGTCGGTCAGGCCGCTTCAACTCAGCAACAGCCAAGCGGCGAACAGGACTTCGCCGAGATGCAATGAACCAGCTTTACCAAACCACTGGCACGCGAAAGTGGCCCACTTGGTGGCAGTGGCTAGTCATCGTCTGGCTGATAGTCTTGAATGCCTCTCCCTATCTCTTTGCTTACCTATCGACTTCCAACCTTGGTACTTTGGACGTTTTCATTTGGTCGATGCTTACCGGTCCTTTCGCCCAGACCGGGATGCTGAGCTTCTTCCTGGTCGCCGGGGCGTTGCCCATCTTTATCCGGCGATTGACATTTGTCGCCGGACTGTTGGTCGTCGTAGGGATCGTCATGATCGCTCTGGACCTTCAATCGCTCGGAACCATTGTCTGGTTCCTTCTTGAGGCGGCAGCGCTTGTGGGCCTTGCCTTGACATCGGCCTGGCTATTCAACATGCCTGTGCGTCCAAAGAAATGGTCCCCTCAGTTCTCGCTCGCCGAAATCCTAGCGCTTAGCGGGCTCTTGGGCATCTTCCTTTTCATGGCCCGTCTTGCGGAGGCAACCACCCTTTCCTATTGGCGACAAGCACAAGAGACCGTCTTCATCGCCTTTGCTATTTCTTGTGGGATTTACTTGTTTCCCGCGTGCCTGGCAACAATCTCCCAGGGTCGAAAGAGGCTTATCGGGATGATCGTTTTCTGCGTCTTACTCTGGACAGTATTTGCACTGTTTGTCTTGGGAGCACTGATCGTGTTGGATGAGAATCGACCGCTGAACGATCGACAGTTTCTCATCCTGCTTTATCCAACCTTTGCGTTTCAGCTGATGCTCATCTGGGGCACGTTCTTTCCGATACGTGCCTGGCTCCCCGGCGTGCTGAAACTAGCGCCGGCTACTGCTGCTCAATGCAAATCAGATACTCTTGCCGACGCCCCTGAGAACTGTCGGCAAAGCGAGCATACAGACGTCCCTGACTGACGATTGGGGTAGCGAAGACATCATCCCCCAGGCGGTTTTCCGCGACGAGTTCGTACGATTCCGGGCTGGCTTTGATTACCCAAACGTTGCCCTTCTCGTTCGCGACGAAGATGTTATCGCCACTGAGTAGCGGCGACGAGCTGACCGGCCCGCCCAGACGGGTCTTCCACTTCTCTTGACCGGTCTGGCCATCCCAGCAGAAGAAGATCCCACCATCGTTCATCGCGTAGACGTGACCATCGTAAGCGAGCATCGATTGCTCGTAGCATTTCTCGTTGTTGGTCCACAACACTTGGCCAGAGCTGCCGGCTTTGATCGCAATCGTCTGCGAATCCGGGTAGCCACCGCTGGCAAAGACCGTGTCGCCATCCCAGACTATCGTTCCGCAAGTCGCATTGGTCGTACCAGGCGTCGACCACAACGGCTGGCCTGTTTTTGGATCGTAGGCAGCAACCATCTTGAGACCACTAATGAGCAGCTGATCCTTACCACCGATCTTGGTCACGACCGGAGAACTGAACGAGATCCCATTGCGAGGCTGCTTCCAGCGCGACTTGCCATCCTTCTGTGCAAACGCGGCCAGCCAACCTTTCTCATACTCCGATGCCACGATCACCATGTCGTCGTACAGCATGGGGGAAGGCCCATAGCCAAACTTGTACTGCTGCGGCACGTAGGGCCCGGCGTTGACCTGCCATTGAAGTCTTCCCTGGAGATCCAGCGCGATCAGTTGCACGGATTGATTCTGAATGAAAACGGCAAACAGCTGTTTTCCGTTGGAAGCCACCGTCGATGTCGCATGCGTGTTCTTCGGGTGAATCTCCCCCTGGAATCCTCCCTGGGTGATTGGGGTCTGCCACACCGGACTCCCGGTCATCTTGTCGTAGGCGAACACGCCGGTCGTTTTGCGGTTCTCGTCGGCGGAAGTCACAACGACAAGGTCCCCCACGATGATCGGCGAAGAATGACCGCGACCAGGGACCTCGACCTTCCACTTGACGTTTTGCGTGTCGTTCCACTGCGTCGGAGCTGGTGGACCAGGGGCAATGTTGTTGGAGTCCGGTCCGCGCCATTGGAGCCAGTCGCCAGGAGCCCCACGATTTACAACCGCACTGTCTTCGCTCTGTTCCGGTTCGTTGCCGCCGCGGGTCGGCCGACTGTCGTCGGATCGCATCTCACCGGACCGATTCGCGCCGGGACGCATCTCGGCTGCTTTCCGTTCGGCCAACCGCTCGCGAAGCAGCGCACGAATCCATGCCTGATCGTCCTTGCTGAGCTTGTTCATCGGAAGAGTAATCGTTTCATCGTTCGCCTTCTTGAGCGTCACGTCACCTTTGGCGTACTCAACAAACTCGGCTTCGATGCTGAACTGCCCGGTCGAATCGGTCCAAGTCCTCGATTCGGCCCAAGCCAATGCTGCAAAACATCCCACGGAAACAACGAGCGCAGTAATTGCACGAAACATGAGAGAAACCTTGAGGGTAGAGAACGCAGCAAGAGTGAAATCCTGGGCAGGTCGATTCATTTTGCTTGGTTTTGCCGTGATTTTCAATCAATGGACAAAAGAGTTCCAAAATCTTAGAACTGCGACGTCTACCTGCTTTGCAGATGTTCCTCCGGTTTTGTGAACCCCATTACCATGCGTCTTGTCTATCTGCCACATGAACTGGCACGGGAAAACAGGAACTACTGTGAACTTCCAACCTAGTCAAACCTACGAAACCCATCTGACGCTCGCATCAAACCGAAGCGACGGCATCGAGTCTGCGCGGACGTGGGCCACTGCAGCGGGCCTGAAGTGGACGGAAATCGAACTGAGCCGCGGCGACCATCAACGCCAGCCAATGATCACGTACTGGGGTACCGATTCGCTAGAATCACAGCACGCGACGGCCAAGCAGATTGAAGAGCAGCTCCAACCACTTGGCCTTCAAGTCGTTCGGCTGAAGACCGATTGCTACGGCCAAGGGAAAGACCTCTACGATGCCGTGCTGCTGGCGGATCACACGACGCTGGATGCTGAGCTACTCCGTCAGACCTTCGAGGTGAGTGATACGTGGACCGCTCACTGCCCTAACCCGGTCGACCGTTTCGATGCCGATGCGATCCTCAACTGGCACATCGAATGGGAGGACTTCAAGAAGGAATACCCCCAGATTCCCGGTACCCAGGAAGAGTGGAAGTACCGATTGATAACGGGACTCGATTCACTGCTGACGCAGCTTCTCCAATGATGAAGTCTCTGTAATGAGAGCGCAAAAAAATCGCCCCGACCAGGGCGGTCCGGGCGATTGGGTAGGTCGACGATGGGGTAGGAGGGAAACTGCCCAAGTTCGGAGGGAAAGAGGATAAGCATCTTGAACGATTAAGAGGTCGTGTTAATCGTCCCACTCACCAAAGTATTGCATAAGAAAGTCGATGTCGCTGACATAACTTTTGTCAGAACCTTTGGTTGAGTAGGCATTCACGACGTCAAATCCGGCAGCGTAGCTCGAAAAATTATCGCCTTGTAGTGACGCATAATTTGACTGAGCAATAAGTTTGTCATCGGCCTCGGTATCGAACAGATACGCGACGTCATGCCCCCCGGCCGAAGCGATCGCATTGACACGATCGAACCCACGTGCCGTGTTGGCGTAGCCTTGTCCGGCCATCGAACTTTCAACCGTGCGGCTATAGAACGTGTCGTTGCCGACCGTGTCGTAGAAGAACGCCTGGTCTTCACCACCTTTCCTGGACACGGCCGAGGTACGATCAAAGCCTTGGGCAAACACATAGTAATCGGCACCATACATGGTGGCCTGATTCCCGCGAGCGATGTAAACATCGTTGCCGGCCGTATCGTGGAACGTTGCCGTGTCGTTGCCGCCGTTCATGGCGATCGCCAAAACGCGATCGTAGTTGTAGACGGTATTCGTGTAGCCAGAACCGCTCAGAACACTCGACGAGCCATACGAAGTGAACGTGTCGTTCCCCTTCGAGTCGTACAAGTAGGCCTGATCGTTTCCGCCGGTGCTGTATACGTTGGTTCGTTCGAAGCCATAGGTCGCAATCGAAGAACTTGAGGTCAGCATGTAGCTGTCGGTTCCGCGGCCGATGAAGTAATCGTTCCCGCTCGAATCGTACAGCATGGCCGTATCGATGCCGCCATAGATGGCCCGAGCCATCACCGAGCGAGCGCCAGTGACTTCATTCTTATAGCCACTGCTGGACATCGTCGACTTGGTCGGGCTGCTGGTGAACGTATCGTTGGCGATCGTATCGTAGAAGATCACCGAGTCATTGCTGCTGGCACCACCGTAGTTGTACTCGACGTTGTCGGTGCTCCAGGTAAAACCGCTACCCTGGACCGTCATCGTGTCGGCGCGGAAGATCCACGTTTCGCGGCCGCTGGTTCCATAGAAGCGAGCCGTATCGGTCCCGGCCCCGCCGTCGAAGGTGATCTTCTTCACTTGCGAAGCACTGAAGCTCGACGACTTGCCGTTCATCGTGACGGTAACGGTCGAGCCAGTGTGATTGACCGAAATGGTGTCGTTCCCATCGGTCCCCAAAATGGCGAGCGTTCCGCTCTTCAACTCAAACGGAGACGACTCGGCGATCTTCAGTGTGTAGTCGCCGGTGTACGAACTGGTCGCACCCTTCACCGCCAGGTACACGGTGCCGGTACTGCTGGCCGTCCAAACGATCTTGGAACCGGAAGTACTCGAGTCCTGTGCCAACTGCGTCGCGCCGCCACTGCCGTACAAAGTCAGCTCGGAACCGGCCAGCGAACTGTGACTGGTGTCGATGACATACGTCGTTCCGGCTACCGCGCTGAAGCGGAAGTAGTCGACGTCGCCAGCGTAGTTCAGCTTGCCTGACTTGGAACTGCCAACCGAAACCAGGGTTGCTCCGGCAGCGTTGTTCGCATGATCGTCCGGCTGAACGATCGTGACCGTGGTCGCGACCAGGTTGCTCTTGGCCCCTTCGTTGTCGGTTGCCTGGGCAAAGATCAATTGGCTACCGGCCGCGGTAAATGGATTGCTGATCGTCAGGCTGGCCAGGCCGCCACTGATGGTCGAATCGCTGCCGAGCACGGCATCCGTCGCATCCCACTTCCCATTGCCGTTCGAGTCGCGATAGAAAGTCACCTTCGAGACGCTACCGTCCGCGTCGGCGACATTCTTGGCCGAAATGGTGATCGTATTGGTTTCGCCCAGGTAGACCGTGCTGGGGTCGGTCGAGACGCTGCCCAAGGTCGGTGCTTTGTTCGGTTCTGGTTCTGGCTCGGGTTCCGGTTCCGGCTCGGGATCAGGCGTTGGATTGCTGCTGACCGGGTTCAACAGGTCGAGCGTGCCTGCCGCGTTGAGCCGCATGCCGGTCGAGACCTTTCCGCTGAGTCCCGAAATCAAGTCGCCGCCACCCAGGATCGCATCCTTCACTTCGGCAGCCGTTGCATCAGGATCGTAGGCGAAAGCCAACGCGGCGACGCCAGCGACATGGGGCGATGCCATGCTCGTTCCCGAGAACGAAGCGTAGTAGCCGCCGGCGATCGTGCTGTAGATGCCGACGCCTGGGGCAGCAATGTCGACCGTGCTGGCTCCGTAGTTACTGAAGCTGGCCAGGTTGTCATTCTGATCGGTGGCTGCCACCGAGATCACATTGCTGACGTTGTAGTTCGAAGGATAGTGAGGGTTGGCGTCGTTGTTCGTACCGTCGTTACCGGCCGCGGCGACAAACAAGATGTCCGCCTGCTCGCTGGCCTTGATGGCCGATTCAAGCGAAGCACTGAATCCGCCACCACCCCAGCTGTTGTTCAGCACGCGAATGTTCACACCATACTGCGTCCGCATCATGGTGGCGTAGTTGATCGCACGCACCGCGTCGGAAGTGTACCCGGCACCGCTGGCCGAGAGGAACTTCAGCGCCATAATTGATGTATTCCACGCCACGCCGCTCACGCCGCGTCCGTTGTTGCCTTGAGCGGCGATCGTTCCGGCAACGTGCGTTCCGTGATGATTGTCGTCCATCGGATCGCCATCGTTATTCACGAAGTCGAACCCGTGCACGTCGTCGATGAAGCCGTTGCCGTCATCGTCGATCCCGTTACCTTCGATCTCGCCCGGGTTGGTCCAGATGTTGCCGACCAGGTCGGGGTGGGTGTAGTCGACGCCCGTATCGATGACGCCGACGACAACGCTATCGGAACCGGTGGTCTTGTTCCAGGCCTCCGGCGCATCGATCTGATTCATGCCGTAGGTGGAAGAGTAGCTGGCATCGTTCGGTGTCACGTTGAAGACGGAAGCCACGTCGAGTTCAAATCCGCTAATCACATCGAGCGACGAGAACCAGGCACCCACATCGTCGGCGGTGGCTCCTTCGCTACGTACCAACAGCTGACCTACCAGGCCCAGCCCGCGGACGACCTCAATTTCAAAACCACTGCCGGTCAGCAGTGAACTAACTTGCGAAACCGACGTAAGAGTACTAGCCACGTCGCTGGAGAGCTGCACGATCCAGTCGTTGGTGTAGGGATCTTGGGTCGATTGCTGAGTCACGCCGTTGGAATCGGTCGTGTAACCACCGCCGTTGCGCTCGTAGTCTTCGCCGGCGACGTCTTCGAACCAGATCGTCGAGATCGTATCGCCCGCCATCATGCTGCGGACTTCCAGCGTTTCGATGGTATTGGCGTTGGATTGTTGTTTGGAACTCTTTTTGGAGTTGCGCGAGTTCCTCTTGGAACGATTAGATTTGGCAGCACCGCCGGTCAGCCACTTTGCTAGCCCGGTACGTACCTCGGGATTGTCACTATCGAAACTTCCCACCTTCGCTGCTCCTGATTTCACCTTGGGGCTCGATTCCAACCGAGCCGATGGTTTGGATACGTGCTTGCTGGCTGCTGCTAGCCGTCCCGATACTTGCCTGGGAGCTCGGCTGCTTGCATGCCAGCAGGAACATGGCGACCGCGCGGCTTAATGCGCGGGTGCCGTGATAAGCAGTGCGTGACGTGGGTCACCTTGCTGCCGATAGCTGGCTGCCCGGTCACGCTGGGGAGTAGAGAGACTCAGTGGGAAGCGATTGCCGGCATTCCTTGCCTGCGAATTGCTCCCTCCGCAAAGTCCTGCGGAAATGTCGGTCGCGCCTTCCCTGGCGTCAAATCGAGCGGGCAGGGATTCTGAAAAAATCCCAAGAATGGCTCAAGTCCAAGTAGCCTGAATCCGACATTTGAGGCGAAAAGAAAACACCACGTGCGGCTAGCTGCTTCTGTTATGCACCGATGTTGATTTTTTGATACATGGCCCTTGCGCGAAAGAAATCGAAGCGCACCTGGCGTCACTCGTCCGCGGGCTTCTCTTGCTGTTGTTTCAGCGCTTCCAGCTCCGATCGAAGGCGTTCGATCTCGGCATTCGCCTGTTTCAATGCTTCTTTCGTCTTGGAAAGCTCATCGTTAGCTTGCTCCAACATCTTGTTGGTCGTTTCCAGGTTATCCCGCTCAACCTTTAAGTCGGCGGAAATCACCTCCGCTTTTTCCCGCATCATCTCGGCTTCGGCGGCCTGCTGCTCGGCCATAGCACGAGCCTTTTCGGCTTGTTCCATCTGGGCTCGGTAATTCGTACAACCCAGGACGAAGGACAACGCCACCAGACAAACGATCGTGGTAAGAGATGAGTGATTCATATTCGCCTCCAACGTCAATCACGTTCTGCGGTGAATCGATCCCCCAGTTGCGCTACCAGTTGGGCATGCTGCCGAGCCTGGTAAACAGTCACAGCAACCGTGGCGATCGTGAACAGCAATAGTCCAATCGTACAGAATTCGATGGCATCAATCACGTCCTGAGTCGACTCCCATTCCGAATCGGTCGCGGGGCTCGGCGGCGTATCGGTCCACACGCGCCAGGGCTGGAAGAGCAATACAAACAACGCCAGCAGCCCCAAATAGACGTACATCGTTCGCATGGATCGATAACACATCGCGAGCAGGCCGGTCAGACCAATCACCATCGCGGCGAACATGACCATCATAATGGCAACCGCATCCGCCGCACCGGCAAGGCCGTTGCCTATGAGAACCAAGCAAGTCCCGTTGTCGATCATCGCCACCACTCTTCGCCGAATGCGGTTCCCGCTCAGAAACCCCCTAGCGGGAACTTACCGTCATCACGATCGATCATCGATTCAAGAGTTTCCGTCTGGCCGAACGTCACCAGTTGAACCGATCCATCGGCCATCAGCACCAACACGCCAGGCGACGGAAAGTCTTGCCGGTCGTATCGCTTCAAAAGCTCTTCCGGCGAAATATCCTGTGGGGCATTCCACGGCACGGGACGCTCGACATCCTCGATGATGCACAGTGTATTCGAGAGGCCATCGTTCACGTCGCTCATCTGAATTCCAAGTTCTGGCGAGATGATCGTCTTCGGTCCCACCACGGCGACATACGGGGTGTAGCCCTCTCGGTCGACGTTGGGGCTCGCGTAGACGTCGCGATACCTTTGGGCGGCTACCTGATTGTTGGGGTCATCCCAGGCCACGTGGTAGTCGTAATCGTCCGCGTAGTTATCGGCCAAGAACGGCAATAGCGAAGCCCGCCACGACGTCCGCGGCTGGCCATCCTCTTCGGTTATGAGCGCCGGCGGGAAAGACTTGTAGGTGGCGTGGTAATTGTGCAGAGCGATGCCGATTTGCCGCATGTTGTTCATCGACTGGGCACGTCTAGCGGCGGCGCGTGCTTGCTGAACGGCCGGCAAGAAGATCGCCACGGCAATCCCAGCACAGAGAACGAACATGATGCCAACAACGACCAGAATTACGATCAGAACGACGACCGTATTGCCAGAGGACTTTCGTGAGCGCATCGCAATCATCCAAAACAAGAAGAGGGCATGACGATAGGGAATGCCCTGATTCTCGACGTTCCGTCGACCCCAGGCAACACTTTGCCGATAAGAATACCCAAAGTGGCGGACTGACTACTTCCGCCGCACGATCAAAAAGTCTTGCGAGCAGCTAAACCGATAGCCTCCCTCCGGCGTCTGAAAGTTCTCGTTCAGGTAGGCTTCCAAATCACTTCGCCTGGGCGGATCAGACATCGGCAAGAGGTTCAGCATAAACTCGGCTACCTGGTAGGCGACCGGAAAGGTGCTGGTCGTCACGTGGCTGTCGATCTTCTCAAACGACACATCAAACGCTTCCGCGGCATCGGTGGCAAACCGATCCGCAATCGCCGGCAGGTCGAAATGCATATCCAAGAAGTGGTCGAGCATCTTCATGCAATCGGTCGTCGACTGCTGCAAGATCACCAGCAGAATTCCGCCAGGCCGCAGCCAATCGCTCATCGCTTGCAGGTTGGCCAGCCGCTTTTCCGGCTCGATGTAATACAGCACGTGCGAACAGAGGATGAAGTTGGCTCCGTCGACCTGCGCCGGATCAGTCTCCAGGATCGTCTGCTGAACGATCTCGGCCCCGGGGCAATGCTCGCGAATACTCGGCTCGAAGTGGGTGTTCGGTTCCACGCAGATCGTCTGCTCGAAGTGCGGCATGAACCAGCTGGTCACGTCCCCGGTCGCGGCACCCACGTCGACGTACTTCCCTTTCTTGCTTTCGCCTGTCACCGGCCCAAGGCGATCGATCACCTCGGCGATCTTGCTCTTGGCTTGGACCTTCTGATCGGTATGGTGCAAGAAAGCCAGAAACGCCTCTTCATATGCGGCGCTGCCGGAACCAAAGACGCTGATGGTATCTGTTTGCTCTGACACGATTTCCCCCCGATCCTTGGCTTAGCAAAGTGCGAATGCCCCAAGCCAAAGTAGAACGTATCGAATAGGGAAAGATCAAGCGAATCGTTGGCGAGCCGCCAGATAGCTAAGTCAAAACCTGGAACGGCCGCGGGTCGCTCGTTTCGGGGTCTTTGTCGTGGCGGAAGCCGGTCAGGGACTGACCAACTTCGGCCGTTAGTTCGTACATATGGTCGGCACCGTCCTGCTCTTGCTTGGCCTTTAGCTGAGCCAGGATCTCGTGCACCATTTCCGGAACTTCGCCATTGAGCGTCGGCTCTTTGGTTTCTTCGTCACCCTTGTAGATGATCGACCACGCTTCCTGACCGTCCCGATAACAGCGCAGGTCGGTCTTCATGAACGTATCAGAGCACCGGAAGAAGAGGGTCTCGCGACCACCTGCCGAAAGGTTCTTGGCATAAGTTCGGCCGAGATCTCGGTAGTTGTCTCGCCCGTCGGCCAGGATCAGCTCCCACGGCGGCAGTTCTAACAGATACCACGACAAATCGGGAATCTCGTCGCGCTTTTTAGTTCGCTGCTTATCGGCGGTGCGAATCAGTTCATCCGCAGCGATCTCTTGAGAAGCAACCCACGAAATCCGAAAACCCATAGAACCCTTTCTGAGGTAAGAGAGATGTTAACCCGCCACCAATTTATACAAACCAAACCCGATCAGCCCGACCCCGAAAACCACGCGGATCAACGAAGCCGCTTTGCCGGTGCCCCCTTCGAGCACCCTTCCCTTCTTATCGCGGGAAACGCCGGTGATCAACTCGGCTACGCCCCAGCCCCCAATCAAAAGCCCCAGGCCCATCGCTCCTAACCCCAAAATGGCAGGATTGTTTTCCAGGTACTGATTGAAATCGTCTTTGGCGTCAGCCAGGAGAAGGAAGAGGTGCATGTTGATCGCAGCGGGGGGGAGGAGGTGTCTTGAGCATAATCTGATTCACTAATTCGCGAATCAGCTAATGGCACATCTTAGCGCAAATCTCACGCCCAGGCGAATGCGAAAGCACCACTCCTTCAACAAAATTCCGCGCACATTATCTTCCGACCACCTCGGCAGGTATACCTAATCCATGCTTTGGGGACCGCTTCCCCCAACCACCATTAACCGTCAACTGTTAAGAAACACATCATGTCTTCCTCCGCGCACCCACAACCTGAACCGAAGGGGGCGTTCTCCCGCGAGAACGCCCCCAGGACATATCTTCTCAGGCAGAGTCCGCCGGGGGCGGGTGGGGCACGCTAAGGTATGCGCTTTTGGCGGAATACGTTGGCAACTATTTCTTGACATCCGTTGTCAGGCTCCGCTAGTCTCGGTTCACTAGCCAATGCTCTTCACGATCTCTCCTTCGCTTCGTCTTTCTGGCGGTAACATGAAAACAGCTCTCCTGGTTTCTCTCGCATTACTTGTGGTCGTCGGCTGTTCGCAAAACAACTCGGCTTCCCTGCCCTATGCAGGTCGCCCGCCGATGGGGATCGTCGACTGGTCGGAGAAACCGGAAGGACCTTCCACGCCGGGCGTTGATGAAGTAAAAGTTCTTTACTTTGGAGACTCGGTCATTGTTTGGAGTGACTTTCCGACTTCCAACAGCGCCGCCAGTATCGCTTATGCCAGCAAAGAGGATCACGTGGGTGGAGGGGGCCAACTGATCAACAACGAGTACGGCTTTGTCGAATTTCGCTGCCTATTCGACACAGAAACAACCGGCACCGCAACGATCGCCGACCAGACCTACGACATCTCAAAGGGGGGCCTATTCTTGGTATCGATTCGCGGCGAGCAGCCCAAGGTGGAACAGGTCGACTGCGACTTAAGCGGGGTCAAGATGACCGAGCAAGGACTCAAACCGCTGATCGATTCCGAGCCTGCGATCAAGAAGTTCTTCACAGCGACTCCAGCCGAGTGAGAATGGTCCGTTGGACCTTCTGCTAGAACTCCAGCACCACCGTCGCCGTAAGACCTTGCAGCAGTAGATCGTTGTTCTGCGGGCCGGTGGCGTCGGTAAAGATCTGGCATTGATTGAGCCAGTCGTTCAGTTCGTAACCGATCGCGGCCGACCACGGTCCACGGCGGAAGTTCATGCCGACCATCGTTTGAAATGCCAGCGAGCCGAAGTCGCGCGAATCGACTTTCACGGCTTGCGACTTGGTTGTCGTCACGCCGTTATCGGTTTGCGTGATGTGGGTCTCATCGGGAACGTCCCAGGCACCCAGCAGATACGAAGCAAAGAAGCCGGCGGTCAGGTTCACCTCGCACTGCGGCGAGCACCACAGGGCATACTCGCCATCGATACCCACTTTCGGGCCGAGCCCCCAGAAATTGCTCTCGGCTTCTTCAACCACCAGCCGAGTCGACGTGGTCGGGCCGATGACGTAGTCGGCCTGGAACGAGGTGGTAAACGATTGGCGAATGATGCCGCCGCGAAGTCCGATCACCGGACGAATGCTCAGCCCACTGTCTAGTGGCGTTTCGTGACTCCAGTCGAGATCGACCACGTCGTAATCGATGGAAGCTTCAAGCTGCCCGGTATCGAAGTACAGCTTCGGTGACGGCGGCTGCGATTCTTTGCCGCCGAGAAACGCGGCCGTCAACAGTCCGCTGGCCGAGTCTGTGGTTTCCGTACGCAGGTGGGTCCACGCCAGGTTGGTTTTCCAATTGCCATCCAACGACATGCCCACGCGGAAGCCTGGGGCAAAGTCGTAGATCGTCGACTCGTAGTCGATGTACTGATTGACGGGCATCGCATTGGTATTGAGGACCCAATCGACCGGTTCGGTCGCCTTCCAGTACAAGAACTCGCCGAAGAACTCGGCCCCTTGTACTGGGGTCGCCAAGCCCAGGCAGAGAATCAGTAAGTAACCGCAATACCGCATACACCACCTTGAAAGGTCAAATCGCCGTGCATTGGCAATTGCTGAAACGTGAGCAACCGTTGCTGATTGGCCCACCACTGCATCTCGTAACCCAGCCGACCCACCACCGGCGTTGGCCAAGGAAAATTCCACTCGACTCCAAAGAAGGAACGAATCATGAGCGTCCCCAGCTTCGAGTCATTCATGCTGGTCGTGAACGCTTCGTACGACGACGAAGGCGCGCCCCCGTCGGTGCGCTGGAAGTCGTCCTCGACGTTCCACACACCATACATCCAAGCTCCGGAACAATCGGCCACCAGGCAAAGCCGCTCGGTGCCTGGGTTCCAGCGAACGCCCACTCCGGCGCTGGGACCGAAGCCGAAGAACTCGTGGTCGACCATTTCTACCGCGGTGAGTCCCAGGAAGTTGGCCCAGTGCGAATCGATATCTTGATCAATCACCGCGGCCTTCAAGCCAAAGGTCGGGCGGATGATACATCCTGGCGAGACGCACACATCGTGTCCGATTTCCAAATCGAAGGTCGTGTACTTGATCGTCCAGTCGACCGAGGCCGTGGTGAAGTCGAACGAATCGCCACTTAGGAAGCCGCTGAAGAATTCCGGGATCACCAGGTTCAAGCCGTCTTCGATCCCTGCCTGCTGCGACGTGGAAAAGTGCGTGACGGTGAACTTCACGTCCCACAACCACTCAGGCGGCTTGATCAGTAGGCCTGCCCGATAGCCGGCATCCCAGCCGAACTCGATGTTGGTCGCTTCAAACTCATCTACCGTCAGCGGCACTTCGCTGGCCCAGACCGACGACGTTTCGGCCGACGCATGCCACACGATCGCCTCGGCGAACGGCGTAATTCCCTCGGCGGCAGCGGAAGCCCCGCTGGCCAAAAGGAAGAACAGGCATACAAACGTACGAATCACTGGCGGTTTCTAAAACGGACTAATAAGTAAACCCAATCTCCAGCACGCCGCCTTGCAGCGACATGAGATTGTTCAAACGACCCATGTTGTAGGAGTAAAACTGCATTTGATTTAGCCACACCTGGGCTTCGTATCCCAAGCGAACGCGAGTGCTCACGCGGCACCCTGGCTGCTCCCATTCCATGCCGAGCGCGAACCGCAACATGGTCGCCGCGCCGTGGATGGGGTCTTCGTTGATCGCGATCGTGGAAGGTGTCGGAATCGTCGTCGAGGTCGGACCGTCGGTCTGGTACACCTCGCTGAAATTCCAGTTGCCGTACATCAAAGCGGCCGAAGGTGTGAAGTACGCCTGAAGCGAATGCGTGGGCGTCATGGAAAGCGGCACAAGCGCGTCGAACCCAACTGACGGGCCAATGCCCCAGAAGTCTTGCTTCAGCGTTTCGGTCGCCGAGTTGAACTGGTAGTCGTGCCCCGCTGAGTCGATCGGACTGTACCAACGCGAGTCGATGTCTTGCCGAATGATCGCCGACTTCACACCCACAAACGGACGCATCGTCAGCGCGGGACTGATCACAAAGGTACGCTCGAACTCGAGATCGATCGTGTGGAACTGAACGTCCCAGTCGACGTCGGCGCTACGGTACTTGGGACCGAAGCCAGTGCCGTCCGGGTTGTCGACAAAGAAGTTTCCGAGGAAAGCGGAATAGACTTCGCCGGCCGCGTGGTTGGTGGCCGAGGTGCCGAAGTAGGTGTAGTACAAACGCATGCTCGTGCCAGGCTCGGGCCAGTCGCGCTGGATGCCGGCCCTGACCGCGGCATTCCACTCGAACGGAGCATCGATCAACCGAGCCGTTCCGGCCAGGCTACCCATGCCCAGCGGTGTGATCTCCTGAGCCCAGTTCTCGGCGCTTCCTTCGGTCAGCTTCAGCGTTAGCAGTTGAGCAAACGGCGTCAGCGTGGTTGGTGGTGCGTTTGCGTATTCGATCCACTCTTGTTCGACGTAGACCTGCTGGCTGTCATCCAGCAAAACGTCCGACGCGTAGTTGGTTTCCGCCAGACCGATCGAAGCGACAGCAGCAACCCACAGCCAAGCCAGCAGCGGAACAGCACGCCGCAGATAGTCGATGCACGCAGACGAAATGTCGAACTGATTGTGCATCGGAGGAAAACGCTCGCAGGCAGGTGATTCACGCTAGAAGAGCAAGCAGTGCTGGCGTCATCCCTTGGTAAGATGCCGAAGAGCCTGCCCGCTGCAATCCACATAACCGTTAAGGTCGACCAAGCGGCTTGTATTCCTGCAGATTGATTTCGCGATCAAACCATAAAGGCGCGTGAAATCGTTGACTGCGGTGATTGCTAGCGAATTCCCATGCATGCATTAGGTATACCAGCCTGAATGTGCCTGAAGACAGTGCGCGCGATATTTTGTTCGAGTGCGTCGCGACAGCGTACTTGGCCCATGTTAATCAGGCGTCTCAACAGCTTCGTTCGATGATCGCTTCCGACTCGTCACTTGCCAACCGATCAGAAAGACGAAGCCGATGATCGGAAGGAAGATGTCGGCCCAGAACATCGTGCCGGCGTTGCCCGGGGCGAAGTTGTGATGCACGACCATCTGATAAACGTGACCAGCCGCCGCACCCCACATGAAACAGGCCGGCCCCAGGTTCGCTGCCAGTCGCAGACCGAAGTCTTGCCGAAACGCGAGCAACCCCACCAGGCCGAAGCCCAGGCTGGCGAAACCGACCTCCAACTGAAACGGGCTGTCTTCCCAGCCAATAAACCTGGCCGCCATCTCGCCGAAGAAGACATGCATGATGAAGTTGAAGATGTAAAAGAAGCCCACCGCGCTGAGGCAATAGTAAGCGAGCAGCTTCTCCCACACGATCTGCTTGGTAAGCCGTTTCGCCTGACAGGCAATCGAAACGGCGGAACAAATCAAACCAAGCAGAAAGAACGTGACGGGATAGTTGCTAATCGCTAATCGCAGGATGGTCTCGACCATTGCATCCAATCCATGAGAAGACGGTCATACCGCACGCGAAATAGCAAGCTGGGTCGCGACCCAGCCTACGAAGACGATACCCAACAAAAAAACAGCACCCAGGAAACCCAGGTGCCGTTTGATTATCAGCATCAGCTAAGCGCGAAGCAAATTAAACTTCCTTCGCGTCGATCCAGCTCATCAGGCGACGCAATCGCTTGCCGACTTCTTCGACCTGGTGGGTGCGTTCGCGGCGGCGGATGGCCTTGAAGCGGGCAGCACCGGCTTTGTTTTCCAGGATCCAATCGCGAGCGAACGTACCGTCTTGGATCTCGGTCAGAACGCGCTTCATCTCGGCCTTGGTTTCTGGCGTGATGATACGTGGACCGGTTTGGTAGTCGCCGAATTCAGCCGTGTTGCTCACGCTGTAACGCATGTAGCTCAGACCACCTTCGTAGAACAGGTCGACGATCAGCTTCACTTCGTGCATGCACTCGAAGTAAGCCATTTCTTCCTGGTAGCCTGCTTCGACCAGCGTTTCGAAGCCGGCCTTGATCAGTTCGCTGAGGCCACCACACAGAACGACTTGTTCGCCGAACAGGTCGGTTTCGGTTTCTTCGGCGAAGGTCGTTTCGATCACGCCACCACGGGTAGCACCGATACCCTTGGCATAGGCCAAACCGATTTGACGCGTTTCGTCCGAAGCCGTGTCGCCCAAAGCGATCAGACCAGGAACGCCGCCACCCTTTTCGTATTCGCTACGAACCAGGTGACCTGGACCCTTGGGGGCAACCAGCAGCACGTCGACACCTTCTGGCGGAACGACCTGGTTGAAGTGAATGTTGAACCCGTGCGAGCACATCAGGACGTTGCCTGGCTTCAGGTTCGGCTGGACGCAGCTCTTGTAGACGTCGGCTTGAACTTCGTCCGGCAGCAGCATGTTGATGATGTCGGCCTTCTTGGTCGCTTCTTCGGCGCTCATGGGCTCGAAGCCGTGCGACTTGGCCAGGTCGTAGTTTGCACTACCAGGGCGCTGGCCGATGATGACGGTGCAGCCACTGTCACGCAGGTTCTGAGCCTGGGCATGACCCTGGGAACCATAACCCAGGATAGCAATCGTCTTGCCCTTCAAAACGGACAGGTCAGCATCGTTGTCGTAATAGATTTTGGCGGTCATAGAATTGTTACTGTTTCTAAAACTGATGGGTAAGTGGACGGTTATGTCTTGTCCCCTCGCCCCTGAGGGGAGAGGGTTAGGGTGAGGGGTTATCCGAAGTGCGAAGAACCCTCACCCTGGCCCTCTCCCTTGAAGGGAGAGGGGACCTGAGTTTCTCGGCGAGGCTTACGCTTCAACCGCGTGCGGATCGTTGACTTGTTCTTCCAACGACATTCCGCTGCGAACCATGGCGATTCGTCCCGTCCTCACCAGCTCGCGGATTCCGTAAGGTCGCATCAGGTCGATGAATGCGACGATCTTGTTTTCGGTGCCAGAGATCTCGATGATGATCTCGCTCCGGCCGACGTCGACGATGCGGCCGCGGAAGATGTCGACCAACTCGTTGATTTCGCTGCGAGATCCGCCTGGCTCGGCGGCAACTTTGATCAGCATCAGATCGCGTTCGACGAAGTCCGACGAGCTGACGTCCAGCACGCGTACGACGGTGACGATCTTTTCCAGCTGCTTGCGTACCTGCTCTAGGACATGATCATCTCCGACTACGACGAAGGTCATACGCGAAAGATGTGGATCCTCGGTTTCCCCCACTGCGAGCGAATCGATATTGTATCCGCGTGAGGCGAGCATCCCGGAAATGTGGGCGAGTACCCCGGGCACATTCTGTACCACCGCCGAGAGCACGTGACGCATTGTTTTCTCCCAGAACCGTAAATTGAAACCCGCATGATAGTTTGCCCCCCTTGCACCGACAAGAGGCGGTGCTATGCCGCCAATTAGTGCAGCCAGGAAAGCCATTAGCCCCACCCTAACGCGGGCAGAAGTGTTAGTAGCCGATGGAGCCGACCGATCCTGTTAAGACACCATGAGTTACGACAAGTTCAGGCCCCTCGATTGAGGTTTTGCCAGGGGCGGCTTAGCGTGCCATGGGAACGGCGGCCAAGGCAGGCGAAATGGGAGAACGTTTCTCAAACTCATGCCCACGCGGACGAGTCCACGGCAGCTGGCCGCCGATGCGAGTTCCGTGTGCCCCGGCCGTTTGAGCAACGTGGTGCCCGGTGTATGCCACTGGCCTCTGGCCGGTGTCTTGGAAGCGGATAACGGCATGGCAAACGGATACCGACGCCGCACAGGCGAGACGCCTGTGGCACGCGGAACGCTCTTCACCGGCCTGGGAGCTTCCTCCTGGGCAGCCGCTTGCTGGGCCTCGGCCTGCTCACGTTCGCGCCGTTCGATCTCCTGCTGCTTCTCTTGCCGCCGTTGGTAGATCCGCCGAATGGCCGCGAAGATCTCCGGGGTCGACATCTGGCTCACGTCGATCGTGCTCTTCGTTTCGTCTTGCGTCGTGCTGTTGGTATCGGTAGTGGAACTCGACATTATCATCCTCGTTGGAAAAAGAACCGCGGTATGCCAGCCACCGCGCATGCACAAGCACGTTGGTAGCGACTGGGTGAAAGTAGAAGGGCCGGCGAATGATCAAAGCGACCCAAGTCAAAGATCCGCACAAGAGGCGAACCCAATTCCCCGAAGCAAGATTGCTTTGAGGTCAGATGCGTGTAGTCTACCAGCTGCCTGACAGGCGAGGATAGTGCGCTAGCGGTTTTCTTGTATGGGCCGCACCGCCTAGGATACCTCTGTGTGCCACCCAGCCGCCAAGTTCTACGAAGATCGAACGATACAACCAGGACTACCTAAGCTGACCCTGCCTGACCCAAGTTGTTTGCACGCATCCAGAGTTCAGAAGGAACTTGGAGAGTAAGCCGGCTTGCCGCTTCACACTTCCGAGGGCGGCAGTGGCACACGTTGAGATGTTGAACATGATGGAGAAGCTGGCAGTGCCAATCGGCCCACGGGACTGCAGAATGCTTTAGTCTTCACGCTGTTTGGAATTATCGAATAGATGATATTTCACTCCCTCTAATTCTCCCTCAACTATTGGTGGAATATCTACCAAATCATGATACTCGGAGAACAAGGACGCGACACTTCTATTATTGATTCGGTCAAAAAGACCGGACTTTCCATGGCGGTGAAATAGGTCCATAGTCAATCTGCTAAAGGGCAATCTGAATTCCCGAGGAAGTTTTGGGAATACCGAATCCACTGCACGGATAATCAATTCTGGATCATCGCAAACAATACATATTGCGTCCAATGGATTAGGCGATTTGTCATTAGTCATATACGCGATTCCATTTATTGAAGTGCACCATTGTCCCAAGTCTAAATTTGTCCGTTTGCATCACAATATCGTATCGAAAACTAAAATTGCTCCGAGGCCACTGCATGGCGTTAGTGTCGTAGGCAGGGTCGACACCCGGCGAACGACCTGGCCTGGCCCTTCATCTTCTTCTGAGTGCGTGAACGTGCCATGCCGTTATGGTAGCCTGATGGCACCCAGTAAAGCCAACGTGTTGCCGCCGAATTCTGCAGGCCAGTGGCACACAGAAGTACCATCGTTAACCAGTGCCACCCAGCCGACTGCCACGGTGCGACGATCGCTGGAAAGAGTTTCACACACGCTTACGAAAAACCAAACCGGCGAACGTCGTCTCGGCCGCGATCGCCAACCGTTGGCTTCGCAGGCTATACCACGAGATGGTCGCCACCGAAACCGAACTGGCCGCTTAGCGTACCTTTGAAAATTTCAATCACCGAGAGCTACCGATGAAACTCAGGAGCAGGAACTTACGATCGCGGATCCTTGCGTAGCGAAGGCGAGCTCGAGTGCCACTTGGACACCCGTCCGAAGCCAGATAGGGCAGCCTTCGCACCTCGAAACACCCACCAGGGCTAGGCCAAGCGGCCGATGCTCGGATAGAAGACTGGGATCTCCGCAAGCGTGAATACTAACCCCTGGACAAATCAGAGACTTTCATAGAAGTGGCACACGGAAGATTAATCGCCCGCCAGTGCCACCCCGCCGGGATAAAATGTCAGATACCGTAGCGATCCGTTTTAGTTTCGATGGGTCATTAGAAGAGGCTCAAAAGCGCCTTGGCCAGCTATTCCATGTCGCGATTCAAAAGGGAACAGCCTGGGATGGGGACGATGTCTATTTTTTTTCGTCTATGGGAATGGGGGTGTCTCTCTTTAAGCACAAGTTTCATGACCCCGATCACGATCCCAGGTTAAGTGATAACGACGTTATCGTACAAATGAACCTATACGCACCAGTAACGGGACGAATGTACTTCCAAGTTGCTGTCCTCTCTGAGTGTGCATCCCCTCTTGCCGGTATGATAGCGACCGACCTTCATTGTGTCGCTTATGTCTGCTCGGAAGACGATGTGGTCCTGGAAGAAGTTATGCCCGACTCCCAATTACCCAAAAGAAAGGTTGTCAGCACTACCATTCAGCCAGGAGGTGACGAAGCACTGTCAAGAATTGTGAGGATTCGGTTTGATTTTGACGGAGATCTCGAACAGGCCCGGGAAACACTAGGGCGGTTGTTCAATGTAGAGATGGAAAAACACGTGTCCCCAATTCTGGATGAATCCTTCTCGTTTGCAGCGATGGGCGTAAAAGGAACCGTTTCAAAATCGTTTTACTTTGACCCTGATTTGGATTCGCGACTAAGCCACAAAGATGTAATGATTGATGTTACTTTGTATGCACCTGTGACGAATCGTACGGCGTCGAAGACCGATCGGGTCTTGGATATATCATCCATCCTTGCCAGCATGGTGGCTGTCTGTTTTGATCGCCCTGTTTATGTCTGTTCGAGCCACAATGAGGTAATCGAGGAAGTGATTCCGACTGACTTTGATAGTGAGTAGAAGAAAAAGAGGTGTCTAGAGTGACTCGCAATCGTCGTTCTTCCACCTTTGGATTGCCACGCTCAACAGCGACGGTATTCCAGACAAGGTACTCATCTTCGACGCGTGGCAATCGATTTCCTTGTTCATTAATAAAGTCAGCGAACAAAGGGTGATTGCGTATGACTCGCCCTTGGTCCTCTAAGTACCCCACTGCCCTGGCTAGGACTTCCGGAGCTTCTTTGGCGAACACTCTTACGTCTAAGCCAACTGCCTGAATTGCTTCCAGCAATTCCTGCACGCTAAACGCCACGGCTGAAGTTTCTGCTCGTCGAATCAGCACACTCAGGGTTGGACGATCGCCATCGTCGTCGTATGCCCTTGGCCGTTCCGGTAGTTCCGAACGAAGCTCAATCTCGGCGAATTCATCGGTGATCACCTCAACGATGTCGATCGTCACTGAGCCCCCTCAACGTCCTGAACAAACACAAAACTCCCCAGCTTCGACGAAGTCAGCACATCCATCCGGCCATCCCCATTCACATCGGCGGCTTGGATCTGCACGCCGACGCCTGAGTGGTCGTCGATCTGGTGGGGGACGAAGCGGACGGTTCCGTCTGCGTTTTTGGTCCGCTCGAACCAATAGACGACCGGGGCGGCCATGGGTTCGATGTCTCCTTTGGGGCCGTGGGCCCAGCGACGTGTGCCGACGATGATGTCTTTACGTAAGTCGCCGTTGATGTCGGCCAGGTCTAACGCGTGCAGCTGGGTGAACGCTACGCCGAACGTTTCCCGCTGCGTGTCGTCTCCCATGATCAGGTGCTTCTCGAAACAGATCTCTTCACCGCTCTTGGTCTGCTCGAACCAGGCCAGCCCCCAGCCGTGCCCGTCGAGCGCCGTGATGACATCGGCGTCGCCATCTTCGTCAACGTCGTCGCAGTAGATCTGCGCCCCACCGCGCTCGGCGAACTTGTGCGTGTGGAACGGCCAAACGGTGTTGCGTTTTGGTGGCTGTTCGAACCAGCCGTCGTTGATCACCAAGTCGAGCCGGCCATCTCCGTTGACATCGCCGACCCCTTCGCCGTGATAAAACTCCTTCCACTCACCCCGATCGCTGATCGGCTGAAACCGCCACGGCTGTTGTGGCTTGCCCGGCTGCGGTTCGATCCAGCCCAAACGGCCTTCCCAATGACAGACGACCTGCACGTTCCCGTCCTGAAACAGATCGACCAGCGCCGGCGACTCTCCCTGTACGCGTTCAAACGCGTAGTGCTTCTTCCACTCGCCGTCGGTGCTGCCGGGATTCTCGTACCAGTAGGCAGCATGTAGGTGCACGCGCCCCAGCACCAGGATATCGGGTAACCCATCGCCGGAGAAATCGTGCACGAAGCTGAACATGCTGTTCGATGGGCTCTTCTCCGGCGGCAGTGGCACGGCCGGGTAAAACTCGTGCTTCTGATCGAAGCTGGGCCCCGCGTACCAATAGGGGCCCGCCACGATATCAGTCGCCCCATCTTGGTTGATGTCGCCTGATTGAATTCCATCGCAGAAGTAGCGATCGCTCAGCACGATCTTCTGGAAACGGATCGCACTCGTTTCTTCTGCCCGAAGCGTCGCGCACGCGAAGGCAATCAAAAGCAGGCTGACCCAACAGGTAGTTGGCGGCATGAAGTAGCTCCCAAGGGTGGTCACGTTTTCTCCGGAGTGATTGTACCGATTGAGAACACATTCCGCGATTTTTTGTTTGGATGAGCACATCCGCGCGATATCATAAACGTATCCCTCCTCCTTAACCCCCACCCAAGGATCTCCGCATGTCTCAGTCCAACCCAATCAAGGTCGTTGCTGCGCTGCTGGTCGCGGCTTGGTTCTCTACCACAATCACCTCAGCCTCGGCCAAAGCGATTCATGTGCCGGGCGACCACAAGACGATCCAGGCAGCCATCGACGCGGCTGAGCCTGATGACGTTGTTTTGGTGAAGGCCGGAACGTACGCCGAACGACTCAAGCTGAAAGCGAACGTGACTGTTCGTAGCGAAGGAGACGCCACTGCAGGCAAGCAAGGACTGCTGCGGGCCGAAGAAACGATCCTCGATGGCTCCGACGTGCCGGGGCATGGCAGTGCCGTAATGATGGCCGAAGGGTCGGAGCTCGACGGGCTCACGGTTCGTAACTTTGGTCACTACGACGAAGCCGAGTGGGCGAAGCATCACAAGACGCAGGGAAACCTTCAATCGCACGAGCACATCGGCGAAAGCCCTGGTCCAGGTATTCAAATCCCGAACGTGACCTGCGTGGTGCAAAACAACATCGTGCATCACATCGGTGACACCGGCATCGGCCTGTTCGGCAGCTCGGGCAGCGCCGCTTCGCCGCACATTTATAAGAACGTCTGCTACCGCAACATGGGTGGCGGCATCGGTGCGATGCGTCAGTCGCGCGGGATCATCGAAGCGAACACCTGCTTCGAGAACTTCTACGCCGGCATCGGGCACAACCACGCCAGTCCTGTTGTGATCCGCAACGTCTGTTACGAGAACATCCGTGCCGGGATCGGCATCAGTGAAGGCTCGTGCCCCACGGTGCGTGAGAACAAGTGCTACAAGAACCGCCGGGCCGGGATCGGCGTGCGAACGGGGTCAGATACCCGTCCGATCATCGAAGCGAATCTCTGCTATGAGAACGACATGGCCGGCATCGGCACCGAAGAGGACGCCGCGTCGATCATCCGCAACAACGAGTGTTACCGAAACAAGATGGCGGGCATCGGCATTCGGCACGCACAGGCCACCATCGTGGGCAACACCAGCTACGAAAACGGCGCCGCTGGCATCGGGCTAGACGGAGCCAAGGCGGTCGTGATGGACAACCACTGCCATCACAACCAATCCGCCGGCATCGGCATGGCGGAGTGCGAAGACGGAAAGGCCACGCTTGCCCGTAATAAGCTGATCGAAAACAAGCAAGTCGCCATCGGCATTCACGGTGGGTGGCAAGCGGAAGTGATCGAGAACGAACTCGAACGGACCGGAGGAATGCCGCCGCTGATGATGATCTTCGCTGGCTCGACCGTCGACATAAACGGCAACACCTTCAAGGGAGGCGGCGTCGCTGGCGTTCGCATCGCAGGCGAGGCCCGGATCGAGAACAATCAAATGGTTGCTACGGCGCTTCGCAAAGTCGGACCACCCAGCTTCGGCATCTGGGCTTTGCCGGACGCCACCGTCCAGGCGTATGGCAACAGCTTCGAGAACTTCCGTCACGCCGTTTCCGCCAGCCAGGCGAATGTTTCGGCCGTCGGCAATAAGGTGAAGACGTTCCACCAAGCGGCGTTCGTCATCCAAGATCCCAAGGGATCGACCGCCGTCATGGGCAACCAGGTGACCACCGGCGACTCCAACGCCAAGGTCTTACTGGCCAAGGGGAACGAGACCGATCGGATCGTTGAGCGTGGGAATGAGATTGTGAAGAAAGCGGAGTAAGTTTTCCGCATGAGAAATGGGGATCGTCCAAAAAAGCCGGCGTCCCCATTCGATTTGTGCGCGACTTCAGTCTTCGGCGAAAAAGCAGATGAAGAGAGTCTTGTGGTGACCCACCGCCACAATAGCTTTATCGAAGGTCCAATCGGATACGGGGTTCCAGGAACCGAACACTGTTCCGTTATGGCCATACGTTTTGGGACTATGGTTAGTGACCCAAGTCGAACCTGATTCCGCGTGCATGGACAGTGATTCCGCGAGCGCCACGCATTCCTCGATCGGTAGTAGTTGATCCGAAGAATAGGCAAGATCATGCCCTATATCGTAGGCGAGCATGTCAATGATGGACTCATACTCATGTTCGATCGTTCGCCAGCCGTCGCCAATGGCTTGGTAGCCTGCGAGTGTTGAGGCGGAGTCGGCCGCGTCGCTCACAGAATCGCCGATACGTTTGGATTCGTAAGCCTTTACAACAACGGAGTCGATCGATTCGATGATTTCGTTAAGCGGTTTCATGCATTATTAAATTAAAAGCAAACGGGTGCCGCTACTCCAGAGGCTCTTTCGCTTCCTTCATGAAGTCGGCCATCATCTGGACAATCGTGGGATGATCCTTGGCGATGTCGGTTGTTTCGCCGATGTCTTCCTGCAAGTTGTATAGCTCGATCGGTTTGTCTGGGGCCTGGCGAACGGCTTTGAATTCTCCTTGCCGGGCCGCTTCCATCTTGGCGAAGGACGAATACGAGATCCGCTGCTTCGGGTCAGGCTTGCGGTTTGCGACGACCACCTTCTGCTGCTTGTTGAGCAACGTTGGCAGGAAGCTGAGGCCGTCGTTCAGCGGCACCACCTTGGCATTGGTCAGATCGGCGTAAGTGGCCATCACATCGTAGGCGTTGAAGGTGATGCCAGACTCGGTGCCGGGTGCGATCTTGCCGGGCCAGACGGCGATGAACGGCACGCGGATGCCGCCTTCGTAGACGGTTCGCTTGTATCCCTTGAGCGGGCCGTTGCTATCGAAGAAGTCGACCTTGTGTCCCCCTTCCTGATGCGGGCCATTGTCGGAAGTGAAGATCAGCAGCGTGTTGTCTTCGATCTTCAGTTCCTTCAAAAGGTCGCGCAGCTTACCGACGTCGCTGTCCATGTGCGTGACCATCGCAGCGAAACCTTTTTCCGGTGCGGGCCAATCCTTGTCGGCGTACTGACCGTAGCTGGGCACCTCGCTGCCGTTGCCGGTGACGCGGCCCCCTTCGTTGTTGGCATGCGGGATCGTCCAGTGAATGTGTAGCAGAAACGGCTTGTCGGCATTGCGGCGAACGAAGTCGAACGCTTCCTGGGTCATCACGTCGTGCGAGTAGGTCTTGCGGGCATCGAGCTTGGCCACACGGCCGCGGGCATTCTTGTCGTCCATCAGGACATTGCCCGGCAAGGGAAGCTCTTCGACCTTGTCCCCTTCGCAGCGCCAGATATTGGGCGGGTAATAGTTGTGGGCGTTGCTTTGGTTGAGGTACCCGCACCAGAAGTCGAAGCCGTGATAGATCGGTTCGCCGCCGCTGCCAGGCTCACCCATCGCCCACTTGCCGACGCCGCCGGTGGTGTAGCCTTGCTCTTTCATCAGCTCGGCGATCGTGTGATCGGACGGCTTCATCGTGTACGGTTTGTTGTCGTTGATCGGCTGATGCCCCAGACTTCGACCGGTCCACAGCACCAGCCGCGAAGGACGACAGACCGTGCAGCCAGCGTAGAAGCTGGTCAGCTTCATCCCATCGCCGGCCATCTGATCGAGCTTCGGCGTCGCGATCTTCTGCTGGCCGAAACAGCCCAGGTCGCCATAACCGAGGTCGTCGACGTAGATGAAAATCACGTTCGGCTTGGCATCATCCGCCGCACGCGCGACCGAAGGAACCAAGAACAGCAAACCAGCAAGCAGCAAAACCAAACGATGCATGGGAGGGACCTTCCGCGCAAGCAAGGGTCAAATCGGGGTGCCAGAGAGGTGGTTGTTTAGTATTGCTTGCTCCGGTGGCGGGGTCAAATTCTCGAGAATTACGGCTTTACCAGCGGTTGATTCGGCATTTCCAGCTTGTTCAAGTCTTCCAGCTTGATCTTCAGCACCTCGACGGTTTGTTTGCCTCCGGCGAAGGCCACCAGCAGGTCGCTGCCATGCTGGATCACGTGCGGGTAGTCGACATGCCTGCCGCCGATCAGATAGCCCATCTTGGTGAAGACAACCCCATCGTCGCTGATCGAAATGGCCAGCGGATCGCGGCGCTTCGGATGCGGGTTCGAGACCAGCACGTAGCGGCCATCTTCCAGGCGAACGCCACTAAACTTCGACCGAGCATCGGGAAAGTCGGTGCGATGCGGAGGGGACCAGCTCTTGCCCTGATCTTCCGAGAACGAGCGATAGAGGTAGCCGCTTTTGTGGTTATCGCGGAACAGGGCCACCATTCGCTGATTGTCCGGCAGCACCCACCAATACGGCTCTTCCGCGGCTAACTCAGCATCGGACTTGAAGACCGGCACCGAGTCCCACTCGTCGATCGCTTCGACGCCGCCGACCAAGAACTGCACGCCTGACTTTTTGTAGTCGTGCATGCGGCGAGACATCATCCACTGACCGGAAGGTATCTTCTTGGGCGGGAAGTTATTGATCGCGTTGTCTTGGATGACCTGCGAATCGCCCCAGGCCTGGGCTTGGTTATCCCAACGAAACGCATGCAGCTCGAGGCCGGGCCCAAAGAAGCCAGCCGACTGATCGAGTGACGCCAGCGCGTACAGCTCGCCGTCGCGCTGCCAGAAGCCGCGAGCAATCCAGCGGAACCCATCGGGGCTGCGCGTGCCGTAGACCTTCGAGTCCTTGCCGGAATGGGGCGGCACGGGCGAAAGGAACTTGGGCTTGCTCCAGGTCAATCCATCGGGGCTGGTCGCATACGAAACGCGCTGCCCTGCCTGATCTTCAATGCCAGGGCCGTTGCTCCACATGATCCAGAACTGACCCTCGTGAAAGGCCAGGTAATTATGCTGATGAACACCTTTCGCCTTCCGCACATCACTCACCACGACATGTTGCGAAGGAACGCGCGGCAAGCGATCGAAGTCGATGTCATGCGGATGCGCGGGAACCCAGTCTCCTTTCAGCATGATCGTCGTCTGGTCGGCAGGCGTCTTCTCTTCGGCGTTTGCTGACTTAGTCGCAGCGATCCCATTGCCAACGACCATCAGCATCGCGAAACATGCCGCCAGACCCAAACGCTGTCTCATCATTGTCTCTACCAATCGGTGAAGTTGCACTGAAGCTATTTCTATTGATCCGCTACTTTCGGCTCGATGCCCAAGAGGCCTGAGAACTCCAGCAGCAGTCGCTGTGGAGTGCTCATCGCGGCGCGCTGCTCGAGGACCGACCGGGCGAGCTCGGGCTTGTCGGTCAGAATGCCGTCGACGCCGCGGCTCATCATAGTCGACATGGTTGCCGCATCGTTGACCGTCCAGACGAACACCTGTTTGCCGTTATCGTGAGCTTGATCGATCAGCAGCACGTCGGCAAAGCTGGCGTTGACGGCCAGGAAGTCGGCTTCCAGCTTGCTCAGGTTGCCGGCCGCAACCGACATGAGCAGGCCCACTTTCCACTCGGGGCGAATGGCCTTCATCTTCTCGACGCCCTCTCGCTTGAGCGACATGGCCATGACCTGATCGTTCATCCCCTGCTCGTCGACGATATCGGCCACGCGTTGCTCGAGCATCTCGTCGTGACCGTAATACTTCAGCTCGATATTCACCCCGACCTTGTCTTTGCACAGGGCCAGCACTTCGGCGAGCGTCGGCACGCGCTGGTCGGCGAAGTCGGGTGATTTCCACGTGCCAATATCGATGTCCTTCAGATCATCCGTGGTGGCATCCCAGATTTTGAGCGGGTTCTTGCTGAGCTTCATGAAGTCGCTGTCGTGCATGATGACGACCTGCCCGTCGGCCGTTTCCTGCACGTCGAGTTCGATCCAGTCGGCTCCGTCTTCAATCGCCTGCTGAAACGCTGCCAGCGTGTTCTCAGGGGCTTTGCTGGAAGCACCCCGGTGGGCCATGATCTGCACGTTGTCTTCCAGCTTAACGGTCTCGAGCGCGGCGGCCCCGATCAAGATGGCGACCAGAACGCCAACGATCGCGAGCACGGCCAGGCGAGTGCGGGTGATCTTGGGGCCTGCGTAGTTGGCCGCTTCCTGTTCGAACTGGGTGGCCAGGTCGACCTCGGAACCGTTTCCTGGCGATTGGTACAACGTGAACAGCATCGACGCGAAGGTCGTCGTGCCCAGCAGGTTGCTGGCCAGGTTGACCACGGTTAGCAGCAACATCGAAACACCGATCGCCACGACCAGCCAATGTAGCGACGTCGTCGAATCCGGCATCAACTGCTGACTGCACCAGGTGACAATCGCCGAGGCAATCGCCGAGACGATCACGATGGCCACGGCCCAACCGACCAGCCAGGCGAAGATAATTCGCTTGTGGCCAAGCACACGGCGGCGACTTTCTTGCAGCGCCTCGGACGGACTGCGTTGCTCGAACAAGAGCAGCGGCAGGGCGAAGAAGTAACTGGTAATCATCCACAACAGTACACTGACCAGCCCGATCGCCAACACAACACCGATGCCCACCGAAATGCGAAACACAGGCGGGCTTTCTTTCAGATAGTAGTTGATGTCGTACTCGGTGAGCAGCGAGAAGTAGACGATCGCTGCCACCACCAGAAACGGTACCACGGCAGCAATGATCAGTAAAAGGATCCTCATCGTCAGCCGCACGACGCTTGCCGCATGGGCGACCGCGTATCGCAGGGCGCCGATCGGCGTGACCGTTCGCCCAACATGCTTGGCGGCGAGGATGCCCAGTAGCGAGGTCTGCTCGAGAAACACGATCCCCAGCCAAAGCGAACCGACAACAATCAAACACAGCCAGCCTGCCGGGCCGAGAAAAAACATCGCGATCTCGACGTCCGAGAGAACTTCATCTCCAAACGTCGCCAGCAGAAATCGGAACAGGCTACCCAACAGGGGAGTGAGCAGAATGAACGCGAGAATCTTGTAGAGCAGATCGGTCGCGAAAAGTGTTTTCCAACAGGAGGAAAATGCCTGCGATGTCGCAGTGAGCCGTGAGTTCATGGTGTTTTCCTCTGCACTTCTTTTCACGCCGACGGGGAGTCAGGGTCTTAGGGTTCGATGCGAACGGTTTATTAGAACACGTGGTATGCCTTGGCATCTAAGGTCTTCGCCAAATCGGGATCGTTCGCCTTATCGAGCAAGTAATAGTAACCGAAGGGATACTTGAAGACATGTCCGATGCCAACCGCCTTGTCACCACGGCGTTGCCAATACTCGGCCTGGTTGGGCCGGAGCTTACTGAACGCATGGTCCTTGATCTTTCTGGCATCCGGGACGGGACCTTGCCGCGTGACGCTCACGTATTTGCGGAACGCGGTGCGGCATCCTTCGGCGAGTTCTTCGTCTCCGTCGGCAGCCAGTTCGACCATGGCCTGGCCGAAGGTGAGCATGTGCCCGGCGAACCCTTGCCCATAACCGACAAAGCGGTCGATCGCATCACTGGCTTCCTGTAGAACGAAGCGCGAAGCGACGGCGGTATCGGAAAACGAAGGAGGCTGCACGCTTTCGTCCGGGGCTTCGTCATGCCACGGCTTGAACTTGCGGATCATCTGGCAAACGCCGTCCACGCGCTGCGGAGTCGCCAGTTCCGGCATCATGGTGAATGACTTGATCGCCAAGGCGGCGAAGATCACGTTGTGCCCCACTTCGCGGAGCGTCTCACTGCCATCGAGCAGTGCCAGGCGTACTTTCTGTACGGCTTCCGGATCGGGATCTTCTTCGGGAAAGGGCTCGCACAGCTTCGTCTTCGCCCAGTTCAAGTCGAATAGCTGCGAGATCCGCGTCATCGTTGGCTGGTCGAATCCATTCTCGACGCACATCAAATGGGCCGAGATCATTGCCGCGCCACGATGCCCGTCGCTGAAGTAGTTCATCTTGTGGGCGCGGGCCAACGCATTCATCCCCAGGCGCACCAGGTGCTGGTCATCCAGCGGCGAGTCTTCGGCGGCCTTCAGCCAGTCGGACCACAGACTGCCGGCCAAGGTTCCGCCAGCGAGAACCACTTTTGCAAAGCGACGACGGTCGAAAGACTTTTTCATGGCGAACAGCCGCGGAAATGGCGAGAGAACTAAGTTGGAAGAATGGACCTCCTATTAGGATACCTGAAGATTGAGCCGGAAACCAAAGGTTGAGGACGATCAGAAACGAGTGGCCCCCCACATCCCCGTTGGGGAAACCACTCGTTTCTGCACTCTCGCCACATTGCCTGCTTAGTGATGCGTCGGTTTGCCACCTACGCACAGCACTTTGGTCGGCATGCCGCCGACTTCGTACTCGCCGTGAAATTCGAGATCGGCAAGGGATAGAAGCTGCAGCTTGCCGCTGCCTGGGTTGGTAACCACGGCCCAGCGGCCGTCGGCATCGAAATCGATCTCGTGATGGCCATAGTGACCCGTGACCTGGCTCGGTCCGATCGGTAGTTGCTTCACCATTTGGGCATCACTCAGGTCGCGGTCGGCGTTGGGATCGAGATCGACGATTACCAACTGTTCGGCAAGATCCCCTTCTTTCCGATCTTGGAACAGAAACGCGTAATTCTTGCCGGCTGCGGTCACCACGGCTGTGGGTGTCGTGAGCGAAAGCCCATCCAGCGTGTCAATCGGCAACTTGATGACCGAAGGCGCTTCGGCGGATGCATCGATCAGACAGAGCGCCGCCGCGGCGTGCTTGCCGGTCGTGCAAAGCACCCAATCGCGATGCGTAGTGAATGCACCGGTACGATTCGGCTTATCGGACTGCTCATCTTTTCCCAGAGACAGATGATGCATCTCGATGCTTTCAGCGGAATGCTTCAAGTTCACATCGGCATCGATGTAATAGATCCCATCCGAAGGCGCGAAGAAGACACGGCGTCCGGCGGCCGTCGCACCATGGAGACCTCCGACCGGCAGCTGGTACGAATAAGCGATTGCGTCTTCGCCTGACTTGGTTAGGTCACTCACATCGATGCGGCCGTTGTTCTCTTCATCACGAGCAGCCCACGTCGAGTAAGCGATCTTTCCTCCGACGGTCGCCAACGTGATGTGTCCACCACCGCCGCGATAAAAGTGACCGTGCTGCTGATCATCTTGCCGCAGCAGGTGCAGTGGATCGAGCTTGGTGAAGCCATTGAGCTTGTCGTTGGCCAGGTAAAACATGCCGTCGTATTGATACAGATGAGCCGGGTTTCCCTGCGACTGATCGACCACGCTGGCAAGCACGTGGGGTGGTTCGCGGTAGACATGGTCGTCGTGATCGCCGTGCGAATGGCTCCGCACACCCATGTCGAGTGCCGCCCATCCACTTTGATACTGGCCATCGTCATCGTCTCGAATCCCCACGACCACCACACGGCCGATACGCTCCATCTGAACCAGTTCATTCCGTTTGGTATCGAGCTGCGGGAAGCCTTCAATGGAATCGTGCTTGGTGAACTCGATCTGCGAGTCGCCCTGGGAGAACTGACCCCAACGGAGTGTCTTCGCTTCGCGGTCCTGCCAGACAATTCGCATGATGGGCGTGTTATGGGAATGTTCGGCTTGAATCGGCGCGGTGCCAATCAGCAGGACAAGGATCACAAGCAAGTTCGAGAGCAGTCGTTTCTGAGTCATCGTTTTCATTCTTAGGTGATGGATTTGAGTTGGTATTTAAAGCGCTAACTTCGGAGCAGGCACATCGAGATCGATCTCGGTTTGTTCTGCCGTCCAATCGATTTTTAAGGGAGACTTGTCCGGCGAGCGGTAGGCTTTGGGCCAGAGCATGCGGAACTCGCCAGCCGATTCAATCGTTACGCGGTAGCTGCCTGGTGGCAGATGAACGCCTTCCAGCGTCGCCTCCTTGCGAAGCTGGAAGTTCCCCTGGCGATCGCTCACGGCGAATGCCTGGGGGTGGCCGTCGTGGTCGTAGACGGTCAAGCGAACTTCACGCAGAGGCTCACCTTCACTATGCAGCTTGCCAGGCGTGCCTCCGGGAATTGTGGGAGGTGGCCCGCAACCGATCAGTACGAAGGCGAGCAGTGTCCACTGTGTGGGTGCAAAGCGATGCATGGTCGTTGGTTACTTAATAGGGCTGAGGTACTTCGCCACCGCTGCGACTGAACAGAGCTCGCCAGGTGGATAGATCGATTGTTTCGGTCACGAAGCTGACGCTTCCATCGGCGAGCACGATTTGCGTTCCTCCGGGGTGATCGCTGCGGCTGCTGGAAACGATGTACCCGTGATGCGAGGCATCAGGCTTGCGGCTGTTGGGTGGATAGAAACCGTTGATCGTGATGTGATAACCGGTCGTCCGAATCCACGAGCCGGCCCGCGTTCCGCTGTAGCTGGAAGCCGATGCGGCATCGATATCTTCGGCCGTCTTCGATCCCGGCGCGCCCCCACTGACCCGCTTGATCTGCCGCTGTGGGTCGGTCAGCACCGTCGTTGAAACCTGATCGCGACCACCAAACAACGTTTCGGCCATCAAAATGGTGTGGCTGGTGCCATCGGTAATGTCGCGAAACGCCGTATTACTACCCCGCCAAAACAGACCGTTCGGATCGCAGGCTTCGCAGTAGTTCAGCCCGTCGCCGCTTCCCACGTTGACCATGTAGTTGGTGCCGGCCCACGTATCGGTCCCGTCGTATGTGAGGGGGTCACCACTGTCGGATGGGCACAAAAACATCTCGAGTGGACGAGCTTGAATGCCAGCATGCACAGGGTTCAACGTGACCCACGGGCCACTACCTAGCATGAGCGGCTCGCTGAAGTCGATCAGATCGTGCAGGTTGCCTTGCTCGATAAATGGCAAGATCTGCGCCTGGGTCGAGAAGCCCGTACTGGTGGATGAAATGAGCGGAAACTTCCTGTGGGTGTCGTGATAGTTGTGCATAGCCAGTCCCAACTGCTTGAGGTTGTTCTGGCATTGAATTCGACGAGCCGCCTCGCGTGCTTGTTGCACGGCCGGCAGCAGTAAGGCAATCAAAATACCGATGATGGCGATGACCACCAGCAGCTCGACGAGCGTGAACGCATGTCGTGAACGCATTGAAATTCTTCCCCTTCGCGGATAACCAACGCCGTGCGAAACAATGCACGACTAAATGCCACTTGCGACTTTATTTGTTTTGCAAGTCTGTTGCAAGTACATTCTTGAAAGATTTACGCGAGGAGTGATTTTGAGGTTCAGTTCCCAGGCCAGTAACGGCTGCCAAGAACAACAAAAGCCCCAGCGGAAAGGCCGCCGGGGCTTGGATCGTTTCGAGTTTGCTCGCAGGGCGTCGTTACTCGCCGGTTAATACCTTGGGATCTTCAATGATCAGGTAGTGACCATGATCGGCCGTCAGAATCAGGCACGTTTCGTCCCAGCCACCATGCTTTTCGATCCATTGGGTCACTTGGTGAAAGGCTTGGTCCCCGCTAAGCACGGCTCCAATCGAGTTGTCAATGTTGTTCGAGTGATTAGCCCAGTCCACGTCGCCCGCTTCAATCATCAGCCACCATGGCTGACCCTTCGCTTCCAACACGTCGAGAGCCGCGATGCTCATCTCGGCGAGCGTGACGTTCTCGCGAACATCTGCTTCGCTGTACTTCTCGGCGGCCACCGGACCGGAACTCTTGGCACTGACAACCGGATCGTATTTTCCGTCGGCCGTTTGAAACGGCAAGTGACCGCCGCCGACGCCAAAGAAACCGAACAAGCGATGACCTTCTTTGATCGCCGCGGTGGTCCCTTCTTCCAGAACCTGCTTACCACTGCGACCTGGTGTTCGTTGCGCGATGACGTACTTGCCGCCGTGGGCAACGTCGATCGCCAGCTGATCCTCTTCGGTCAGATAAGGATTACCAGGCACGAAGTTCTGACCTTGCTTTCCGTCCTTCTTCTTTTGGTCACCCCAACCTCCGCCAATCAACACGTCGAGTCCGGGGAGACCGCCGGGGTGGTAGACCGATGGACGTCCAATCATGTCGCGGGTGATGTCCTGATAGTCGTAGCGATGAACGTTGTTGGCGTAGGCCGCCCCTGGTGTGGCATGGCAAATGGGAACGCTTGTTACCACCCCCACCTTCCATCCGTCGGCTTGAAGCTGACGCGCGATGGGCAAGACTTCGCGACCCATGTAGTTCACGTTGATCGAGTTGTTGTACGTCTTGATGCCGGCCGTCATCGATGTAGCCGACGACGCGGAATCGGTAAACGCGTGAACGATGCTCTTTCCCTTGGCGATTGGATAGTTCGCGTCGGCGGGAACGCTCCAGGGAAATTCGCCCGCCTGGCTCACGTCGTAACCGCCCTTGGTGCTCCCGCCGGGGGAAGTCACGATTTGGCGATCGACATTGACGTCGGTCCCGCTGTTATGCGGAGTCGTGACGAAATACCCAAAGTCGGTCTTCACGCCGCGGTAGTCTTGGAAATGCAAACCGGTCCCGCGACCTTCGCGATAGCCAACCTTGCCCGACTTGGAAATGGCGGCTGCCCAAGTCGTTTGCCAGTCCATGCCATCGTAAACGAACAGAATGACCCGCTTCTTGCCACTGGCCACGGCTTTCTTCTGCAAACGATAGACGTCGGTCTGGTCTAAGTATTCGGCCTGGGAATTGACTGTTTGCGCAGGCAGGTAATCGAACAGTTCTGTGAGTTTCTCTTCACTTCGATAGATACTGTCGGCACCCCCAAAACCATCCAGGTCGATGCCAAACGTGTAGATCGGGATCAAGCGGTTCGAGTGATTGCCCCAACTCGAATACTTTTCTTCGTTGGGTCCCCAATGGATGCCGTTGGGACGATTTGTCTCAGCATTATTCTGCTGCAGCGTGGAGACCGGAACGCGCTCGAGCGTTTCGGCGTGTCCCATGTTCACAAGCAGCAGACTAAGGGCAGCTACACAAATCGCAGGAAAGATCTTGAACACAAGCGGGTCTCGGCGGGAATTTCAGGGAGGGAGGAAAACGCGTCTTGAACCTTTATTGAACCTGCAAAGACTCGATGAATAAACCCCTTATAGCGCAGACGATCCTTCCGAATGCGCAGGACGCTTGAGATCTTTTTCTCTTGCGCATGAGGGTCGATCGGGACGAGGAACGACCGACTCGAACCATTAATCTCTGCTTCATCCACCCTATGGGTTAGTCGCTGCCCAGAATTAGAAGGATTCTCAATTGATCGACCTACCACCGATGGCGTGGATGGTTAAGGAATTGCCTGTTAGCGTTCTGAGCAGGCCTGCCATCAGATTGTGCAAAAAAGAATAGAGATGGATAGTTTCTATTCACCCCTCTGGGGTGCTTGGTGTCCCGCGTCAAAATATACAAAAATCTGCCAAACTTCGAAAAACCAAGGGATTCTGATAAATCAGCAAGGACTTGATGAGTGCTCTTTTTACGGGATGGCACGGCCTTTGCCTTTGCCTAGCTTGAAATCGATATCCCGATATATCTCGGTGATATCGCGGAACAGTCAGTTTGAGGCATATTTGTTCTTATATTTCCTTTCGTTAATTGGAGGCCCTCCTGATGAATTGCCGGCTCTCGAAGCATCGCGGCTTTACCCTTGTCGAATTACTAGTAGTGATCGCCATCATTGGTGTGCTGATCGCCTTGCTGTTGCCTGCCGTCCAGCAAGCTCGTGAAGCTGCCCGACGTATGCAGTGCAGCAACAATCTCAAACAGCTTGGATTGGCACTGCACAACTATCACGATACGCACCAAGAGTTTCCGATCGCTCACTTTATCACCGATCCGACCGAGCGACCCGCTAGTTGGCTCGTGCGAATTTGGCCGTTCATCGAACAATCGGCAGCTTACGAGCAGTGCACGTTTATCGGTAGTGACTGGTCTGGCCGCGGATTCGACCGCAACTGGCGCGTCACAACTAACCTCTTTGTGGAAGGACTGAACTGCCCTTCCAGCCCAATGGATCGCTTCCACTCGCAATCGGCCGGTAGCGAAATGACCAGTGATGGCGCTCCTTCGACGGTCGAATATCAAATCGCTGACTACTGCGGCGTGGGCGGAACGTACGGCGACGGCAAATCGCACTGGTATGGCTACCACGGCCGTAACGACTACTCCGGTGTGTTCATCGCCACCGACTCGAAGAACTCGCAGGTCACCGCGTTCAAAGACATCACCGACGGAACCAGTAACACGCTGGCAATCGGCGAACAGTCCGACTACGTCCGCATCGACAATGGTAGCGGCAACGTCGTGAAGAAAGATTACCGCGACTTCAGCTGGCACGGTGGTGCCTGGAGTGGTGGCGGCGGCGGTGAGACCAGTGACGGCTACTGGAACGGTCACTCCTCCTTCCGCGTTGGTATCAACTTTGTCGCCTCGGGCAATCACAGCCCGCACGGGATTGGTGACTACTGGTACGGTCGCCGTGGGCATCACTCGCCATTCTGCTCGCCACATCCAGGCGGAGCTTTATTCACCCTCGCCGATGGCTCGACTCGATTCGTCAGCGAACATATGAACTTCGACACGCTCCGCAGCCTGGGCAACCGTGCCGATGGCCGTGTTGTTGGCGAGTACTAATCGAATCACTCCAGATATCTAAGGACGTAGACCTATGACGATTCGAAGATCCCTGGCAGCGATCACGCTCTTGGCCACGGTCTTACTGGTTGGATGTAGCGAATCGGGACCTGCCCTCGAGGGCGTTACCGGAACGATCACCAAGAACGGAGTTCCCTTCGTTGGTGCCCAACTTGAGTTTTACCCGGAAGGGCCTGGTGCCGCTTCCTACGGCAAATCGGACGAGCAAGGCAACTTCAAGCTTCGCTACTCGACCGGTAAGCCTGGTGCGGTGATCGGCAATCACAAGGTTACCGTGATCGGTGGAAGCACCAATGGTGCGGAAATCGAAGAAGAGCCTGTCGAAGATCCGATCGAAGGCGAAACGGTGTTAGCCCCGGTCGCCAATCCGGAAGCTGCCGGCCGTCGTAGCCGCAGCGGCGGAGGTCCGAAATCCATCGAAGGAATTCCGGCAACCGTTAAAGAGGGTGAAGACAACCACGTCGTTATCGAACTCGACTAACCAGGTCCTGTTCAAGACATACAAATGGAACAGAGTGCTGGGTACCCTCGCGACGCCTGTGTCGCGGGGGTCCTTTTTTACGCCTCAACCGAAGCGTTGAAGGCGGAAGAGGGATCGCCAGCCAGATGTTGCTTGATACATCCCCTAAGCGTCACTTCGACGTACATACTTTCTTACTTCTTTCTTAATTGGAGGCCCTCCTGATGAAGCGTCCGCTTCGGAAACGCCTTGGCTTCACGCTTGTTGAGCTGTTGGTGGTAATTGCCATTATTGGGGTGTTGATCGCCTTGCTGTTGCCTGCCGTTCAGCAAGCTCGAGAAGCTGCCAGGCGAATGCAATGCACGAACAATCTCAAACAACTCGGTATCGCTTTGCATACCTACAACGACACGTTTCGGGCATTGCCGATGGGCGTGCTGGAACAACACAATTGGCGCGTCGGCGTACTTCCGTACATCGAACAAAACAATCTGTACGATCAGCTCGACTTCTCAGCTACCTTTCGAGGTGATCAAAACAACGCGAATACTCCGCTGTTGAGCGGGACGGCCGTCGATACGTTTGTCTGCCCGTCGAGCCCATTGGATCCGAACATGAATCCTGGCTGGAACGGACTGAAGTATCAGTACCATCACTACATGGGCGTGAGCGGCGCGGTCGGCACAAGCGTGGGAACGTGCCAGAAGTTCTATGGCTGGAACTGTGACAACGGACCGTTCTCGGTCAACAAGAAGGTGAAGCTGGCCGAACTTACCGATGGTACCTCCAACACGATGATCGTTGGCGAACAATCGGAACGTGTGAAGTACACCGGTTCAGGCCTCGGATCATGGCCTTTCGCGGAAGGCAAGACGATGTCGCCAGGCGGTTACCATGCTGGCTGGGAAGGCCCAGGCAACCTCAGCCAAACCGGTTCGCAGTACGGCATCATGTCGGGCATCGTTCCTATTCAATATGGTCCGAACGCGACATGTCCCGATCCTTGGGATTGCGGCTACAGCTATATCAACTCAACCATCCTCGCCTCCGCTCATCCTGGCGGCATCAACATCTTGCTGGCCGACGGATCGGTTCGTTTCATTGCAGAAACGATCGATCTCAACAATTTCAAATTGTTGGCACTCAAGAGTGATGGTGAAGTCGTGAAGTTCGACTAGGCCTAATAGCAGAGAACTACCTATATGATCCACAAAGCAATTTTCATCTCGCGATCGAACGTCGCTTGCTCACTCCTACTTCTGGGAGTGGCTGCGATGATCGGTTGCTCTAGCGATTCCAATTCGGGCGGAACCGTTGCGGGAAGAGTGACTCTCAATGGCAAACCTCTCACGGATGCCAACGTGAAGTTTCACAATCCTGACCTGGGTGTCGGCATCACTTGCGAACTAAACCCCGATGGGACTTTCGTAAGTAATACGAAGATTCCCGAGGCGACCTACAAGGTTGCGATCTCTCCGCCCAATACATCGCATGAGCCTGGGGCAGGCGGAATGCCGGTCATTCCCAAACTTCCCAAAGGCTTGCCAAGTAAATACGCATCGCCGGACACGAGTGACTTGACGGCTGAAGTCCATTCACAGCCCGTGAATGAATTCACCTTCGAGTTATAAGCGTCTGCGACGTTAAGAAGATGAAACACATCGAACGCGACTCACTGGGTCCCGTTCGCTACCAACAAATGGAACAGAGAGCCAGGTTCCCTCGCGACCCTTGTTGCGGGGGGACCTTTTTACTTCCCAAGGCGGAGGCCGATACCAAGGGCTTGCCTTGTCCCCATGCGTCGGCGTGCCTAAATCACTGACACATTCTTCACGCTGCGCTTAAACACCTTGTACCCTCGGTAAGGCGCAATACGAAATACTAGTCCATTCTTGCATCTAAAAGACTGCTGAACGGCATCTTTTCTTTCATTACAGCCAATCGCCACCCGATCTGCCCCAGGTCCGCCCGTTTCGCCCTAGGACGACCCGCGTTTCGGTCTCTACCTTGCTGATATCCCGCTACGCCACGGCGAGTTCCGCCTTCAGCAACTCAACGCCTGGATTGTCTTCCTCGATTCTTCCTACCCAATTTCGAAAGTGATTTGTGATGTTTACCAAAGGATCTTCGTCCGGCCGTTCGGCGTTTACCTTGGTCGAATTGTTGGTCGTCATTGCCATTATTGGTGTGTTGATTGCTCTGCTTCTGCCCGCTGTTCAACAGGCTCGTGAAGCGGCTCGCAAAATCCAATGCCGCAACAATCTGAAGCAGAGCGTCTTGGCGATGCACAACTATCACGACACGTTCTCGACTTTGCCGGCCTACCGCAGAGACAACACCTTCTGGGGCTGGGCTGCTCAACTCTTGCCGTTCATGGAACAGGACAACCTGAGTGAAGCGGTCGGCGTTAACTCGAATACTTTCCCTCAAGCCGTCGATGGAACGGCCGGCACGAATGCCACCGCGGCCCTGGCTACGGTCCTGCCGAACTTGCGATGTCCTTCGACGACCGCACCCGAGACCTTCGAACACAACTCGGTGCTGTATGGCGTGATCAGCTACGCGGCCAGCCGAGGCTATGGTCAGGCAGGCTGGGACGCCGACAAGGCAGCCAACACCGGTGCCGTCAACAAAGTAGGTTTGGAGTTCTCGGCCATTACCGATGGTCTCTCCAATACGTTCGCTATCGGTGAAGCTTCGGCCAAGGCTGGTGGTTGGGAGTCGGGTCCGCGCGGTTGGGCTTTCTGGGCCGGAACACCTGGTAACGGCTACCTGGAACGTCAGAATACGCTATCGCGTTGCGTTTCCTTTCCAATGAACGCGACAGCACATTGGGGCTTCACCAGTGCTCATACCGAGGGAGCCTACTTCGCTTTTTGCGATGGCTCGGTGCAGTTCATTTCCGAGCATATCGAGTTCGATAAGAACGGCGTTTCCAATGGATGGTTCGGTGGTGATTCGGTTCATGCCGACATCTACGCCAACGCATCAGGCATGGGCGTGTATCAGTTGCTCGGCGTTCGCGACGACGGACAAACGGTAAGTCTGCCGTAGTTCCCAGCCATGATTCGCTTTTTGTTATCGATCCATAGACTTTAGACCAGAGTGTTAATAATCATGTTGAATTACCGATGGATGGCCCCTGGCCTTTTACTGATCTCGCTGGCTGCTGTCGGCTGCGGTCCGACATCCCAGGTCGATATGGGAAGCGTAACGGGAACAGTGTACGTGGACGGTCAGCCTGCCAGGGCCGGACTTAAACTCGAGTTCGACCCGGTCACCAAGGGTGTCCGTGGCAGCACCGCGGTTACCGACGAGTCGGGACAATATGAAGCGGTCTACTCCCTCTCGACCAACGGCGTCCGCGTCGGAGCGTGCGACGTGAAGCTTGTCCCGCCCGAGATTGCACCGTCTGCCCCCGGCAAGAAGCGTAAGCTTCCATTCCCAGAGAAGTACTACGAAGAGATCATTCAAGTTGATATTACTCCCGGTAGTAATACGGTCGACTTGGAGATCTCGAAGTCGAAAGCGTAGTCCGACCCGATCTTGGGATAGCATTTCGCGAAAACCTAAATGGCCTCGTGACACTTGTCGCGAGGCCATTTTTTTTATGCGCTTCGAGCCGGATATTCCCGGTGAGAAAAGGCGTGGCTGGAATGAAATGCCCACTGGAATAGGCGGTTTGAAACTGCTTTGATTCTTCGCAGCAGTTCGCCTGCTTCTTCGACAGACAGCACTTCAGGTGCGCCACCCAGGCAAATTCCTACCGACAGACCGTAGAAGTCGCAATTGAAACAATGCGTCCACTATCCTTCTAATATCGACGATACCGAAACATTATTGCCCCTTAAGTGCTTTTTCCGCCCAAAATGAAATTTTCCCGCCTGATTCGCCCTAGAACTATGCGCAAATCGGTCTAAGCTTTGCTGATATCCCGGTATACCACCATTCCTAGACCACTTCACACGGTCTGATGTGGTGATACTTCCTCCATTTTTTTCCTGCCTGGAACAGAGAGCACTCGAGAGATGAAAACGAAACTGGAACGTTCAACTCGTTCTGCATTTACCTTGGTCGAATTGCTTGTGGTGATCGCCATTATTGGCGTGCTCATCGCACTGCTACTGCCTGCCGTGCAACAGGCTCGCGAAGCTGCACGTCGCATGCAGTGCAGCAATAACCTGAAACAGCTTGGCTTGGCCCTGCACAACTATCACGACACCAACGGCGCTTTTCCGATGGTCTCGTACGTCGACAACACGAACCGGCCTGCAAGCTGGTTGGTGCGGATCTGGCCGTTCATCGAGCAATCGGCCGCCTACGACCAGTGCACGTTCCAAAGCGACTGGACGGGGATTGGCTTCGATCGTAACTGGCGCGTCACGACGACTCTGTATGTCGATTCGCTGAACTGCCCTTCCAACCCGATGGACCGCTTCCTGACGCAGACTTCCAGCATTGCGACCCAGAATGATGGTGCACCAGCGGAAGTTCAGTACCAACGTGCCGACTACGTTGGCGTGGGTGGCGGTTACAACATGTCTGGTGCGACCCCATCGCATTGGTACGGCTACCACGGGATGAACGACTACAACGGTATCTTTGTGGCGATCGACAGCCGCAACCCGACCACGACCTCGTTCCGCGACATCACCGACGGTACGAGCAACACGTTGGCCGTGGGCGAGCAGTCGAACTTCATCCGTTCGCTCAATACATCGACCGGCGAAGTCACCTTCCATGATTCTCGCGAGTACGGACACCGTGGCGGTGCCTGGAGCGGTGGCGGCGGTCACAATGGAAACGGTTCGTGGTACGGCAACTGGGAAGGACATTCGTCCATCCGGGTTGGTATCAACTACTCACACACCAGCGGATACAACAACCCACTGGGAACCGGTAACGATCCCAACAAGGGAGGCCGCTCGGGCCACCATACGATCTTCACGTCCGCCCACCCCGGCGGTGCCCTGTTTGTTTTGGGCGATGGATCGACGCGATTTGTCAGCGAGAACATCACGTTGGAAACGCTGCGTAACCTGGCCAACCGTGCCGACGGCAACGTCCTCGGCGAGTTCTAAGCCCGGTTGGATCTAACTCGTAGCTTTATTCAAGGTGAATGTGATGAATCGATTCCTATTATCCACTTGCGTGGTTTTGGCATTGTCAGCGACAGGCTGCTTTTCTGGCTCGGGCCAAGAGCTGCATGCCGTTGATGGCACGATCACCAAAGACGGCGTCCCCTTTGTCGATGCGAACCTCGAGTTCGAGCCGCAAACCGCGGGCGCTCCGTCGTATGGCAAGTCGGACGAGCAAGGCAACTTCAAGCTGTACTACTCGACCGGCAAGCCTGGTGCTGCCCCAGGGCAACATACGGTGAAAGTCCTCGGCGGCCGCAAGGCGACCGACGCCAAACCAAGCGAGCCAACCTCGAAAGAAGCCCCAGCTCCTCAACTTAAGGAGTACCGGGGCAAAGAGATCGTCGTGACCATCGACCCCGATGGCGAAAACCACGTCGAGATCGAACTGTAAAGTCCACCGCTTTTTGGAACAGAGAAGGTGGTACTTAAAAGGGCTCTCGCGGTTGCTTCTCCGCGAGGGCCCTTTTTCTTTTCATTAGCACGCACGGGATGAACCGTGCTCACAATCGCACTGATTGCTACTTCAGTCCGCTGGCATTGATCTTGTCGGCGTTATACTCTTTGCCAGACCAATCACCGTAGGGGCGATTCCCCTTGATGCGCTCGCCCGTCTTGCTGTCGATGTAGCCGGTCTCGCGGTCGTAGAAGTCGGTGGTGTAGTTTTCCGGGACGCTGTCGCCCGTTTCCTTTTGCCACTTGTCCATGACCTGCCGCATTTCAACCAGGTGCTTGGCATACTCCTGGCTGCCTACCAGGTTGTTCACTTGCAGTGGGTCTTTGCTGGTGTCATACAGTTCTTCCGTAGGACGAGGTGCCAACAGCACGTCGGCCTGGGCGTCGGTCAGTTTATCTTTCGCGTCGACGATATCTTTGTGCGAAGGAGAACTGACCGAGTCAGCCGGACCAAGCCAGGCCTTCTCAGGCCGAGCATTGCGGATGTAGAGGATCCCCTGACCTTTGCGGACCGCGCGGCCATGGGCTTCGTAGTCGTGCCAGTTGTGCTCGCTGAAAGCGTAGCCGCGTTCCGACAGGTTTTGCGTGTTTTCCAGCAGCTGAGCGAAGCTGACCCCTTGGGCCTGCTCAGGCACTTTCACGCCAGCCAGACTCAGGAATGTTGGACAGATGTCGATCACGCTAACCAGCTTGTTGTTGGTCGCGCCGGCGTCCTCAATCCCCTTGGGCCAGCTGACGACGAACGGGGTCTTCATGCCGCTATCGTGCACACGCGTTTTGCCACGTGGGAAAGGACGACCGTTGTCGGCCATCACGATGATTAGCGTGTTGTCGAACGCGTCTTGGGCTTTCAATTCTTCGCAGACCTGACCGATGTAATAGTCGAAACGAGTGATCTCGTTGTGGTAGGAAGCCAGGTCGTCGCGTGTGGCGGGCTCGTTCCGCATGTAGGGCGAGACCTTTACGTCGTCGGGATTGTGCTTCGGTCCATAGTTGTCGGCCTGCCACTGGCGGTCGGCATCCCAGCCACGGTGGGCATCGGTCGCTGCGAACCAGAAAAAGAACGGCTTGTCCTTGGGACGCTTCTGAACGACATCAACCCAATGCCCTTCCCCGCCAGAGTTGCCAGGAACGTTCGTCCCCCGCTTGTCATCCCAAACGGCCTTCTCGTCGGCGTTGTCTTGCGGCATGTGGTCCTTGCCTGCCAAAGCCGTGTAGTAACCAGCTTCTTTGAGCAACTTGGGGAACTTGACCAGGTGCGCCGGCAATGGACGATGCAGTTCGCTGGCTGCCCCGTTGTTGTGCGGGTACCGACCGGTGATGATGCTGCACCGGCTGGGGCTACAGCTGCTGGCGGTGAGATACGCGTTGGTAAACTTCATCCCGCTGGCCGCCAAGGCATCGATGTTCGGCGTACGAGCCGTTTCGCTGCCGTAACAACCGAAGTCGTTCCAGCTGACGTCGTCGGCAATGAAGATGATGAAGTTCGGGCGATCGTCGGCCAAGGCAGGCAATGCGATAGCGCACAGCAGCAAGGCCGAAAGGAAGAAAGAGATGCGAGGCATGAGATTTTCCGCGCTTGAGTGGAGGACTGAGGTGGGTTATGAGCTTTAGGATCAGTATCCTTGATGGCGTCGGAAGGGTCAAATCTGGGCGATTAAACCGCTCCTTTTCATGAAACATGGACGGACTATTGAGCGTCTACTTTTTAACCGTACTCCTGGCGTTCTTTCTGGGCATTTTGATTGGCCTTTTGAGCATTGGCCTAGCTATTTTGCGGCAGCCGGAAGCCAATCTGTATGGCTGGGCATGCGTGGTGGCTGGCTTTTATGTGCTGAGCTGGCTGATCACCGCCGCGTTGATCGGCAAGGGCTTTATACCCACCCCCAGTTTCTACGCGGTCTCGCTGATGCCAGCCTATCTAGGTGGAATCGCGATCCTGCTTAGCTATGCCTATCGCAATAGCCCGCCGCCAGAGAAAGGAACGTTCTCGCTGGCGTTCTTGTTCTATTTGTTCCTGGTCGTGGGAGTCTTAATCACGCTTTGCCAGATTTTGAATGCGATCGATCTTGATGCCGGCACGTGATCGCTGGCAATCTTCGACTGCATGCGATTCCAGCAATCGAGGCAGATCAGTAGGTAATCCGCAGATTCATCTTCTTCGACCACAGTTCATCCGCCCCTGCTTTGGTGACTCCCGTTCTTTGAACCATCAGGATGGTTAGCTCCGGCAAATCAAGGACCGCTGGAAGACCTGCGTCGGTCACCTTCGTATCGTCGAGCTGCAGGTTGTCGAGCGTCTTGATCTTGCAAAGCGTCTTCAGGCCTTCGTCGGTGATGTTATTGTTGTCGAGGTAAAGGTATCTGAGCTTTGGAAGTTCAAGTAAAGCATCGAGTCCCTTATCCGTAATCTTGGTGCTCTCCGCTGAGATGAGATCGATTTCTTTCAGACCGGTGAGCGCTTGCAGCCCCTTGTCTCCCACGTTCGTATTGTTCACGCTGAGCGAGCTCAGCTTTTCTAACCCTTTCAAGGCCTCGATCGCGGGGTCACTGATGTTGTTGTCGCTCAACGTCAACAACTGGAGGTCCTTAAGCCCCTCGAGATTCGTCGCACCTCGGTTGGTCAGCTTCGTCTCGGCCAGCGTCAGACTCCAGACTTTCTTCAGGGATCCGATTTGTTTCATGCCTGCATCGTCGAAGGACAATAGCTGGACGTGCAGCCGTTCCACGTTCGGAAACTTGCCGAGCGTTCTTCCTTGGATCGGACACTCGTAGAAGTACAGACTCATCAAGTCTTTCAGCGAGGCAAGCGGCACAAGATCTTTGTCCGTAACAGCGACCTCGGTGAAACTAATCTCGCGAATCGATTTGGCCTCGGCGAGAGCTTTCAAATCTCTTCCGGATAACGCGACCTCTTCAAACGATACTTCTTTAAGTCCCGAAAGGTGTTTGAGCCCGGAAAGATCATTCGGGGCGAAACGCATCTCTCGAAAGGAGACCGACTCGACTTGTTCTGTCAGGAAATTCTTGCTGACGAATACACCCATCTTCTCGAGCGCAGCAACCGCTTCATCGCTGTTCTTTGCTTTGCCCAAATCTTGTGAAAAACCCGATGTGGCCGCCAGGCAAACCACCATAATACTGAGTAGTGAGAAACGAAATCGCATCTTCTGTTCCTAAAAGTACGTACCTCATTGTTTCTACTGCCACGGCACGCTACCGGCCGCTTGAATCTGCTTCTGCATGGCTTGTTGCAGTTCGCGGAACTTCTGACGGTTGCTTTTGGCCAGGTCGTTTTGTTCCTGCGGATCTTCGTTCAGGTTGTAGAGCTCCAGCGGCAGATAGGGGTCGTTCTGCATCAGCTTCCAGCCGTCGCGGATGATGGCCTGGTATGCTTTGCCGCCGTAGCGCTGGCCTCCTTCGCGGCGGACGAAGTAGAGATCGCGCGACTTCTTGGGCATCGGTTTCCCATCGAATAGTGGCACGAGGCTCACCGCATTCAGGTCTGCGGCCGGAGTACCGCCAGCCAGTTCGACGAACGTGGGAAACACATCAAAGTTCATCCCTTGGTAGTCGCTGGTGCTGCCAGGCTGAATGTGGCCAGGCCAACGCACGAAGAACGGAACCTTCAGGCCGCCGTCGTAGTGGCTTTGCTTGCCGTCTCGCCACGGGTCGTTGTTCTGAGCATGGGGCAGGCTGCCGCCGTTGTCGCTACCGAAGTACACGACCGTATTCTCGGCCAGGCCGAACGTATCCAAAGCCTTCAGCACCTTGGCGACCGCATCGTCCAAGTGCTGAACGAACGCGACGTTCTTGGCCCGTTTGTCATCGAGCTCTGGCTTCGCCTTCTTCACCGCGTCGAGGTATTCCTTCGGCGGTTCGATTGGGAAGTGAGGTGCGTTGAAAGCCAGGTACAGGAAGAACGGCTCTTCCTTCTTGGCTCCGCGGGTACAGATGTATTGATGCGCCCACTGAGCGAACAAATCGGTCGCGTGCCCCTCAGGATCAATTTCACGATCGTTGTACCGCATGTAGTTGTTCCCTTCGCGGCGATGGGTGATGTAGCTATCCATCATGTCGCCCAGGAACCCATGGAAGTGATCGAAGCCGCGCTCGTTGGGTGTGTTGGGAGACTCCAACCCCAGGTGCCACTTGCCGATGCACGCGGTGGCGTAGCCTTGCTTCTTCAGTTCGTCGGCCAGCGTTGGCACGCCTTGCTTCAGAAAGCCCCACGAGTTGTCCGGCTTGGTACGAATCACCCCAGGCACACCAACCAGGTCTGGGTACCGACCCGTGAGCAGCGCCGCACGGGAAGGAGAGCACACCGTACAGTTGGCCCGCATCTGCGTGAAGGTCATCCCTTCGGCGGCCAGCTTGTCGATGTTGGGCGTGGCCACGTCCGAGTCGTGATAGGTCGAAACGTCCCCGTAGCCGAGGTCATCGGTATAGATGATCAGAAAGTTCGGCCGCTTCGGTTCGGCAGCGAAGATCGATGCTGTGACAGTTAGTAAGGCGAAAATCGAGAGAAGGGATTTCATGGGTGGGGCCGTGTGGAAAAGAGAATAGGGAGTGGATACTGTCCTTAGTTCGCGAGCTCTTCGTCGTGCAGTTTCGTCAATCGCTTGACGATGTCTGGGTTTTGATCGGCGAGGTTGGTCTGTTCGCCGGGATCTTCCGTGATGTTGGCCAGGAAGAGTTTGAACGATGCGTTCTGGGCGTCTTCGTGGGTATCGCGGGTATTGGCGATCAGTTTCCAATCGCCGGCGCGAACCGCCCAGGCCGCGTTCTTGCCGCTACCGACCTGCCAGTGCAGCGGATGGTTGAAGTGGGGTGATTGGGCCGCGGCATCTTTCAGCATAGCGACCATCGAGCGGCCATCGAGGTGGGTCTCGGGAAGCTTTACGCCGGTTAGCTCGGCCAGGGTCGGCATCCAGTCGCACGCATGGGCCATTTGATCGCGGACTTCTCCTTCAGGGAGTTGGCCTGGCCAGCTGATGATGCCAGGCAGGCGAATGCCTCCTTCAAACATGCTGAACTTGGCACCGCGATACGGTCCACTGTTGCCGCCGCCGAAGTGTGCCCGCTCTTCGGTCGAGTAACCGTTGTCGGACTGGTAGATGATGATGGTGTTCTTCCGCAGGTCGAGCTTATCGAGCTTGGCCAGCACCTGGCCGACGCGGTCGTCTTGCGAGGCGATAAACGCGGCGTACAGATTCCGCGGGTACTCGACCTCTTTGAAATGCTCGAGCCACTTCGCTTCGCCTTGATAGGGATAGTGCGGCGTGTTCATCGCGTAATAAATGAAGAACGGGTTGTTCTGGTTCTTTTCGATGAACGCACAAGCTTCGTCCGCCATCAACTGCGGGAAGTAAGTTCCGTCCTCGTGGACCTCTTCGCCATTGCGCCACAGGTCGTGACGGTTGGGGCCGTTCCAGTAAAAGAAGTGCGAGTAGTTGTCGATGCAGCCACCCATGTGCCCGATCGAGTAGTCGAACCCTTGGGCCAACGGCATCGTCTCCGGCGTGTAGCCGACGTGCCATTTGCCGATATGGGCAGTCGTGTAGCCGGCGTCTTTAAACATTTCGGCCAGCGTGATCTCTTCGTTGGGCAGCGCACCGCCGCCCCCCTTTTTCGACGAACAGTTATTGGGCACGCCAGCACGTACCGGCCAACGCCCCGTCAGGGCTCCGGCCCGCGATGGTGAACAGACCGGGGCGGCCGAGTAAAACTGCGTCAAGCGAACCCCATGCACGGCCAGCGAGTCCATGTGCGGCGTGTGCAGGTCCTTCGATCCGTAACATCCGGCATCGACCGAGCCTTGGTCGTCGGCCAGAATGAAGATCACATTCGGCTTTTCCTCCGCGAACACGGAAGAGCAAGTTACAAGCAGCAGACAAGCCGCCAACAGCACTAAAACACGATTCATGGAACGTGGAACCTAGGGGGAAACGGAAGGATATCGATGGCCTTTTAGTATCCTCCACTGGAAATGGCCGGTCAAATCTCCCCCGTTTGGAGCCCCCAATGGGAATGAATTAGTAGAAGCGGTGATCTCTTACTAAAATATCGAACTGCCTGCCTGTTGTCTCCGATTGACCTGGGATCCGCTGCTGATGTGTGGCGAGACCAGGCCCTCTTCCTCCGGATTATTGAGCATGCGAATTCAAGCTGGTTCGTCGATTCGATTGCTGCTCGGGATTGCCGTGTCGTGCATGCTGCCACTAGGTGGACAAGCCATTGCCGCGGACGACGCCCCAGAAGAACGTTGCCCAGGCCTGGCGTCCAGCCAAGCTGCTATCGACCGATTCTCACGCGATGTCTGGGCTAAAGTTGGCGGGCTGGAATGTATCAAGTGCCACAAGTCGGGTGGCGACGCGGAAGATAGCCGCTTCATTCTGCACGACCCGACACTTGCTCGAGGCGATCAGCGACTCGATTTGATGTGTCGCAATTACGTTGCGTTTCGTCAGATGGCTGGCTTGAAGGCCGACGGCAAACCACTGTTGCTGGCAAAAGTGACAGGCGAGATCGACCATGGCGGAGGGGAAGTCTTCGCGAAGGATTCGACCGGTTTCCGCCTTCTGGAAGAGTTCATCCACCGAATGAATTCGTCGCCCGGCAAGCCATCCGACGCGGTCACCGAGACACCCTTCTTTGATGGCGTAGTAATGTGTGACGACCGGCAACTGCTCCGACGAGCGACGCTGTCTCTGGCCGGACGACTACCAACTGACGCCGAACTCGCCGCCGTCACCGAACAGGGACTCTCCGCGATACCAGAAATCCTGGACAAGGTCATGACCGAAGAAGCTTTCTTCGAGCGGATTCGAGAAGGCTTCAACGACGTCTTTCTCACGCTCGGTGTCGATGGGAACCCTGATTCTACAGTCCTGTCCTACGAACACTTTGAGAAGTCGCGAGGCTGGTATCAGAAGTTTGACCTGAGCCATATCGAAGATGAAAAAGAACGACGACAGGCCGGGTACAAGCTCGCCAATCAGTACCGAGCCGCGCTGTTGGACGAACCGATGCGGCTGGTCGAATACATCGTGCGGAACGATCTTCCTTTCAGCGAGATTGTCACGGCCGATTACATCATGGTGTCCCCCTATACTGCCAGGGGCTATGGCATCTTTGATCGCATGAAAGATCAGTTCCACGATCCAGAAAATCCCTTTGAGTACGTCCCCGTCAAACTCGAAGCCCTCAAAGGACGCAACAAGAAAGAGGATCAGGACTCCGCAACTGGTTTCTATCCCCATGCGGGAGTGTTAAGCACGTTTCAGTACTTAAGCCGCTATCCAACCACCGAGACGAATCGAAACCGTTTGCGGGCGCGGATGTACTATCAGCACTTTCTGGGTGTTGATGTGCTGGAACTCGCGGCACGCGTCTCGGATGCCGCTTCGGTCTCGGCGAAGTTTGAGGTTCCCACGATGGAGGCCTCCGAATGCGTGATCTGCCATAAGACGCTCGATCCGGTTGCCGGGCTGTTTCAAGACTATTGGCGATTTGATCGCAACTTCGCCATTTACGGGAAACGCCACGAGGGCTGGTTTACCGACATGTTCTCTGCTGGCTTTGAAGGTGAGGATTTGCCGGACGAAGAACGATGGCGGGCACTGCAGTGGCTGGGGGAGCGCACCGTGGAAGATCCTCGTTTTGCCACGGCGATGACCGAGCATGCCTATTATCTTCTGACAGGTCGGCGTCCGCTGCTCGCGCCGAAAGACTTAGACGATCCACTATTCGAATCGCGATATCGTGCCTATCAAGAACAGCGCCGAGAAATCGAAGACATCGCCGCTCATTTTGTCGAGAGTGGATTCAACTTCAAAATGGTGATTAAGGATTGGATCGTCTCCGATTTTTATCGAGCCGATGGACTGGCATCGCCTTTGGAGACAACTTCGCGGCGGACTGAATTGGAAGACATCGGTGTTGTCCGCATGCTCTCTCCTGAACAGTTGGATCGCAAAGTTGCGGCGGTCTTTGGCAAACCCTGGGGAAGATTGAATGATCAGACCGCGATGTTATACGGTGGGATCGACTCGAAAGAAGTCACCGAACGAGCGGTCGACCCGAGCGGGGCGATGGGAGCCATTCAACGCATCCTGGCCAACGACGTTGCGTGCAAAAACGTGGCTCTCGATTTCAGTCGACCTGCTTCCGAGCGGATACTGTTCGCAGGCATTGAGCCTGATGTTCTGCCACGCGTTTCGACCGAGGATGACACACGAATCCGCAAGACAATCGTGCATCTGCATGAGCGGATACTTGGTCGCTACGACAAAGTGACTGCCCCGGAAGTTCAACGAACATTCGATCTCTTCGCCGGCATTGTCGCAGATGCTCACAAGCAGGGGCGCTTCGAACAGCAAGAGATATGGGTCGACAGGGGCTCCATCAACCGGTGCCTGATCCGCATTACACGGTACGTGCCTGGCGGGCCGTCGTAACCTACCTGCTGCGACAAGAGGAGTTTATTTATGAGTAAGCACCACGCGTCGCGACGAAACTTTCTGAAGATGTGGGCCAGTGCAGGGCTAGGTATTGCTGCTCCGATGACAGTCCCCTTGTTGTCACATGCTCAAGAGACAGCCGAGCTACCGGCCTACGAAGGTCCCTACTACATCGTCTTCAACGCTGCCGGAGGGTGGGATACGACTTACCTGATGGATCCCAAAGGGATCGATGGAATCAACCGTCTGTACGAACAAGGTGAGATCCTCACCGAAGGCAACCACCGGTTTGCTCCGACCGCCAGGCACAAGCAAGACGGGATGAGCAACGAAGATTTCTTTGCCGAGTTTGGCCAGGAACTGCTCGTCTTCAACGGGCTGGATTACTCTGTGAACAACCACGCGCCCTGTTCACGCTACATGGCGACGGGCAAACTCGATAGCCTTGCCTATCCCACGTTTGCCGCGCTGGTGGCTGCCTGTCAGGGACCCGCCTGTCCGCTTTCGTTTTTGACGTTCGGCAACTATTCGGCCACCGGCAACTTGGTTGCCATGTCGCGTGTCCCCTACCTGCCATCGCTGAAACGGATTGCGAGTGCGGACTCGATCGATGGAAATGAACGTGCTCCCTATCACGATGATTTCGCACTGAACCGAATCGAACAGGCACTTGCCGACAAGCAGCGTAGTCTTGAGTCGCAACCAGTACTGCCGCGTCGTGAACGGGCAGAGAACATCCTGTACGCGGCGCAAGTGAATTCAAAGTCGCTTCTCCGCATCACGCCCCACATTCCCAAAGAGATTCCCAAGGCTCGTCTCGCGCGGCAAGCCGAGGTGGCACTCGCGTCTTTCAAAGCCGGCGTTTGCGTTTCGGCAAATCTTTCGATTGGCCAGTTCGATAGTCACGCCAACAACGACAAGGATCAGATGACCCTGATCCCCGAGCTATTAGAGGGAGTCGCCTACGTCCTCCGTCGGGCTGAGGAACTGCAGATACGCGAGAAGCTGGTCGTGATTGTGCAGAGCGAAATGGGGCGGACACCCAACTACAACAAGGGGAATGGAAAGGATCACTGGTCGATTGGCTCGATCATGTTTATCGGCCCCGGAATCAAGGGAAACCGTGTTCTTGGTGCCACCGATGACAAACAGTTTGCCGTCCCTTTCGATCCAAAGACCCTCGCGACCAGTGCGACAGAAGGGGTTCGTATTCGCCCTGAGCATATTCACACCTCTCTGCGCCAATACGCCAAGATCTTCGATCATCCGCACAGTCAGAAGTTTCCCCTGGGGGTCGCTGAGGCGGAACAACTACATGGATTCTGGGGATGATGGCCGGATCCCATCGATCGGGTGAGCCTACAATTTCTTTCGCCTATTTCAAAGTGAATCGCTCACGCTGGATTCACTTGTCGATTCGAGCATGACTAGAATAAGGCGCATCACAACTGCCACCGCACAAGGACTTGCCACCATGTTCGACCCCGAAGCAAAAGCGGTTACCGCTCAGGCCTTGAAGCAAATTGAGGAGGATGGATCGGATTTGTCGAAGCCGATCGAGATGGACTTCTTCGTGGCCGTACCGAGTCAGGAATCTGGCGGGCAAGTCGCCCAGGAGGCTCGCAAGATTGGATTTGAAACGAGTGTCGAGCAAGATGAAGAGTCGGGCGAGTGGACCTGCTACTGCACTAAGACGATCGTAGCGACCGTCGATACGGTGTTCGATATCGAAGAGAACCTGGACGATCTGGCCGATCCATTTGGGGGCTACAGCGACGGCTTCGGTACGTTTGGTAACCAGGACGACTGACCCAAGGCCGTCACTTCTAACACCGGGGTTCCTATTGATTACGGATCATTCCTTGAACCGTTTCCGGGAAGAGGTTCAAGATATCTTCGATGTCGCGGGGTAGACGTCCCACGAACTCTTCGGCGCCTGACTTCGTGGTGTATTGAGCTCCCTGCTTAACCGGAACCTGAAGCTGCTGGGGTTTGACCGGCGTCTCGAAGTCGGCTTCGTCGAAGTGATGCATCGTTACGTGGCAGACATCTTCAGGCAGTAAATTAAAGTTAAGCACGAGCTTGGGCATCTGAAAGCGGCACGTATCGCTGGACGGCTGCAGGTAGCAATACAACGAACAGTTGAACACCTGATGATTCTTTTTGTCGACCGCTACGGTGGCCAGGATGGCGTCTTGGTCGAGATCGACAAGTAGCCAGTTCTCGTACTGCGGAGACTCGATGACACGAAACGTTTGCCCCGCCACTTCTCGCCGCTGGTAAGGACCTTTCAGTACCCGGGCGTCGCGAGACAAAACTTCGCCAGGGACGAAACTATCCCCTTGTCGCGGCCCGGGAACGTTATGAACAATCGACTGATAGTCGCCATTGCGATTCACAAAAATCTGCGAGACCGGCGAGCGTCCATACGTAAACTCGGTCGTGTCGTAGGAAGTGCGATCGACGAAGGAATCTTTCGTGAAGTCATAAATGGTGGTCGTCCAGGCTGGACCTTGAATCAGTTCGATTTTCACGCCTGGGGGGGACGGCGGAATCTCGTGCTTAACGACGGTAAAGCCGAGCTGGTCGAGGAACTTCCATTTCAGAATTGCCTCGCGATCGTAAGGAATCGTTTCCAACTGCTGGCGCAGCTTCACGACATCGGCCACCGTCTGAAGCTGAATTCCATCGAGATCGGCGATGATCGCCCGCTGAAGTTCCAGATGCCCTTGCCCTGGGACGGTCAGTCGATCAAGCAGTTTGGGCTCTTCGGCCAAGGCCGTTTCGGTCGAAGCGAGTGCGAACAGTACCAGCAGAAAGAATCGTCGACCGAACATGGACCGTTCTCCGAGTGACAGAATGGACACCCATTAGCGTAATTGAAAACACGCGATCAATCACGTCTATCCCCGCAGGCCAGCGAAAGAACTCACAGTTTGTAGATCGGATGCTCGCCATGTTCTTTCCGCATGATGGCCTTCATCTTTTCTACCAGCTCGGGATGCTCGACGGCGATGTCGTGCTCTTCCCCAATGTCGGTATCGAGGTTGTACAGTTCCAGCTTCCCGTTCCAGCCACCTTTGCGGTAGGCCTTCCACTTGCCCATGCGAACCGACTGCTGCTTGGCTCCTTCGTAGAACTCGAAGTAGATGTATTCCCGCGAAGACTGCTCGGATGGCTTTCCAGCTAAAGTCGGCAAAATCGAGATGCCATCCATTTCGGTGGTGATCGGCTGACCGCCAGCGTCGGCCAAGGTAGGCATGATGTCAATCTGCGTCGTGATTACGTCCGACGTGCTACCCGGTTTGATCGTGCCGGGCCATGCAGCGAACATCGGTGCCCGAACACCTCCTTCGTACAGAGACCGTTTCATCATGCGATAAGGACCATTTCCATCAAACGTATCGGTTCGCTTGTAGTAGCTGTCCTCATCGCCGTTGTCCGAGGTCCAAATGACAATCGTATTCTCGGCCAGGCCCAAGTCCTCAAGGGCTTTTCGAATGCGGCCGACGTTGCGATCGTGCCGCGTGAGCAGGGCGCAGTACACCTGTTCGTGAAGCGTAAGCCCTTCGACCTTGTCGTAGCCTTCCAGCGAAGGAACCCGCATTCCTCCTGGAGGGCCACCGTGCGGGACTGTGGATGCAAAGTAAACGAAGAACGGTTTGTCCTGGTTGGTAGTGATGAACTCGATAAGCTTGTCGGTGTAGAGATCTTCGATGAAGGTCCCCTTCCCTTCGCCAACCACGCCACTGCCACCACCGATGAGCGATGTCCCTTTCAGAACATCTGGCGTGTTCGCCAGCAAGTCGATTTGCTTGCCGTTTTCCCAGATCTTGGCGGCGTAGTAATCGCGACAATCGATGTGCCCAAGAAAGCCGAGCCAGTAGTCCCAGCCACATTCGGTGATCTCCTCGGGCGTGCTTGTTCCGCCGGCACTCAGTTTGCCAAAGCCAGCGGTCGTGTAGCCGGCACTGCGCGCGACTTCGCCGAGTTGCGGAGTTTTAGGAGGCCACAACTCCTCAGGCATCTTCGCTCGATTAGCCCGCCAGACGGCGTTGCCGGGGTGCTTACCCGTCAAAAGCGAACAGCGCGACGGTCCACACACTGCATTGCCGCAGTAGGCATTGGTGAAGGTCATCCCATCGGCGGCCAGCTGATCCAGATTCGGTGTCTTGATGATCCGCTCGCTGGCTGGGTCCATCTTCAATGCTGGAACCTTGCCGATGCCCCAGTCGTCGGTATTGATGTAGATAATGTTCGGCGGCCGCGAAGGATCGGCCGCTTGAGTCAGCGTTGGTTGAGCCAGTGCGTAAACAAACGTAACGAGCAGCAGTGCTCGGATCGGCGAACTCATGACATAACCCGGAAACGAGGTTTGCGCGAAAGTATAGGTATTGGTGTGCCTGTATCTTAGTCAGATCGAGCGAGTACCTAAACTGGTTTCCGGGGAAAAATGCAGGGGCAAACGGTCGTTACACGCCATCGTAGCTTTCGACGGCCTTGGTGATCTCACTGATCTCAGCATCGCTGAGTTCAATGCTGCCGGCCTTGGCATTATCGACTGCCTGCTGCGGCGTACGAGCACCACACAGCACGTGCGAACAACCCCGTTGGGCCAAGGTCCAGGCCATCGTCAACTGAGCGAGCGTGGCATCATGTTTTTCGGCGATCGGTCGCATTGGCTCGAGCATCGCTTGAACCTTGCGAACATTCTCGGCCTCAAAGCGAGGCTTGAAGTTGCGCTGGTCCCCTTCTTCGTACTTGCGATCCGGGGTGATCTTGCCGGTGAGCAAACCTTGACTCAAAGGGCTATAGGCGAGGAACGCGAGGTCCTGCTTCGCGCAGTAGTCGAGATTCGTCTTTTCCAGATCGCGGTCGAGCATCGAATACTTTTCCTGATCGGTATCCAACTCGCCGAACTGGCGATAGGCGTTCATCTCTTCCTGGGTGGCGTTGCAAACACCAATCGCGCGGATTTTGCCTTCCTTCTTCAGTTCCATGAGCGTTTCCATCCGCTCACCGATCGGCGTGTTATCCATTTGCCAGTGCGTCTGGTACAGGTCGATCACGTCCGTTTGCAGCAGTTTCAAGCTCCGCTCGACCTCTTCACGAATGCCGTCCTTGCCGCTGTAGATGTAGACGTCGAAGCTCTCTTCGGTCTTTTCGCCGCTCCAGTCGACATTTTCCTTGGTCGTGCTGAAACGCTTGGTGGCTCGCTTCTTCTGGGCGTCGGTCAGATCCCATCGCATGCTGCACTTGGTCGCGACGAGCACTTTATCGCGACGATCGGCGATGGCCTTGCCGACGACTTCTTCGCTGCGGCCAAAGCCGTACATGGGGGCGGTATCGATCAAGTTGCCGCCGGCATCGAGATAGGCGTGAATGGCCGCGATCGATTCCTTCTCGTCGGCCCCACCCCAAGTCCATCCACCGATTGCCCAGGCCCCAAAAGCGACGACGGATGCTTCGATGCCTGATTTTCCGAGAGGACGTGTCTTCATGATGCTCTTTCTGTTCTGGGGTTTTTGGCTGGATGCTCGGCAAGAGAGAGTGCGATCGACGATCAGATCCGCAGCACGATCTTACCGAATTGTTCGCCTTGTTCCATCCGGGACAACGCTTCGTTGCCCTGGGCGAGACTGAAGACTTGATCAATCACCGGACGAATCTCGTGCTTGTCGACGAGATTTAACATGCCGCGGAAATCGGCGGTGGAGCCCATCGTCGTACCGATTAACTTCAATTGATTCCAAAAGACTTTGAACATATCGATCGTTTCCGGGGGACCGGTCGTGGCGCCGTAGTTCACGATGCGTCCGCCAGGTGCGGCCAGTGCAATCAGGTTCGCGTATCCTTTACCGGCCGCGCTATCGACAATCAGATTCGGTCGACCGAACTCTTCGGCCGCTTTCTTGTGCCAGTTTTCCTCGCGGTAGTTGTAGCCGGCGACCGCGCCCAGTTCTTTCGCCTTGGCCAGCTTCTCAGGCTTCGACGACGTCACGGCAACCTCGGCCCCTATCGCGACGGCAAATTGCAGCGCGAGCGTGGCGACGCCGCCGCCGATACCGCTGACCAAGACCTTTTCGCCGGGACGCAGTTGTCCCTGAGACATCGTCGCCCGAAACGCGGTCACACCGGCCAGGGGCAGCGCGGCCGCTTCTTCCCAGCTGAGATGTTTGGGCTTGGGCCGCAGCGTTTCGACCGGCACATGCATGTGACTGGTAAAGGTCCCGTTGTGAGGCATCCCCAGGATGGTGAAGTCGGCGGATTGAGCCGCCTCATTGGTCCCCCAATCCCAACCAGGATTGATGATGACCTCCTGGTTAAGCCAACTCTTGTCGTCATCGCTACCGACCTCGGTGACGATGCCAGCCCCGTCCGAACCGAGGACCTTGGGCAGTTCGATCCCGGGGTACATGCCTTGCGTGATCCAGTAATCACGGTGATTCAGTGCCGCCGCCTTCACTTCGATTTTGGCGTAACCTGGTTTCAAATCCCCTAAATCGTAATCAGACAGTTCTAAGGGGGACTTAAGCTCTTTAATCATCAATCCAGGCATGGGGTTATCCTTTCCCGGTTTCGGTCGTGGGTTGGGGCAAGCTGCGGAGTGAAACCTTTGGCCCGTTCGGGTCATACGAGTAGAATGAATGATCGCCCATCCTTCTACTCTCCTTTGCTAGATCCCTCTCGCGTGATTCGTACGTTTCAATTCTTCCGGCCAATCTTTGTTTGCATCCTAGGCCTCGGATGCGCTTGGGCAACGCTTGGTTACCCGGCGTGCGCTGATGAGTTCGCGACGCCGCAGCTTGAGCAAAGTGCCGAACAGTTCCACGCGGACGTCCTTCCTATTCTCGATCAATATTGCCTGCACTGCCACACGACCGATGCCCCAAGCGGCAATGTCACCCTAGATCGGTTTGACTCACCGCAGCGGATGTTCGCTCATGTGCGGACTTGGCTGAAGATGGCCCAGTCGCAAAAAGACCAATTCATGCCGCCTAAAGACGAAGACCAACCTTCGGAGGCAGAGCGGAAGGTACTGGTCACTTGGGCTGAGTCGCTGGGCAAACATCTAGACGAGAAGCCCCCGAGCGATCCCGGTCAGGTTGTCTTTCGCCGCTTGAACCGCTTGCAATACAACCACACGATGCGCGACCTATTGGCGGTCGACTACGATGTGGCCACCGCAGTGGGGTTGCCCGAAGATCCTGTGGCCTTCGGATTCAACAACATAGGAACCGCGCTGGAGATTCCCCCGCTGCAACTCGAAAAGTACCTGGCCGCGGCCGACGAGATGCTTTCGCGGGCGGTCGATACGAAGCCGAAGTCGTTTTCTTTCGACATGACGAAAGTTGATTTCGATCTCGAAGGCGAGATGCCTGAAGGTCCTGGGAAAGATGGCCCCATTCCTCCGGCAACGGAAGTGGTCAACGGCTATCGCCTGTTCCGCTTGAGCAGTACCCATCATTTCCCTTTGCAGATCGAAAAAGCAGGCACCTATCGGTTAACGCTTGCCGCATGGGGACACAAGGGACCGAAGTGGGCCAAGTGGCAGCCTGATCTGGCGATTGCCGTCAACGGCCAGGTACGCAAGTCTATCTCAGTGCTCAGCGATCGTGAGAATCCCGGTGAGGAAGTACTGACGTTACAACTGCCAGCTGGCAAAATCGATCTTTCGATCGAGTTCGTCAATGCCGAGCTTGGCCCGAAGTGGGCCGAGAACGATCATCGCTTCAAGCATCTTGGTTGGAAGTCGCTGGAGGTCGCCGGTCCCGTTTCCCCGCAGGGAATCGTGCCCAGCCAAAAAGCCCACGAGAAGATCTTTATCGCCCAGCCAAGCGACACGCTTCCGCCGAAAGAGGCGGCTCGGCAGATCCTCACGCAGTTCGCCAAGCGAGCCTTTCGTCGTCCGGCAAAGCCAGAAGAGATCGACCGGTTGTTGATGATCTTCGACATGGCGCAAACCGAGGGTTCGACCTTTGAAGAAAGCATTCGGTACAGTTTGAAGGCGGTTCTCGTCTCGCCGCAGTTCCTCTTTCGAATCGAACAAACGCCGGCGGGAAGCGATCCGCAGCGGGTAACCGACTACGAACTGGCTTCGCGGCTGAGCTACTTCCTGACCAATACGATGCCTGACGAAGAGCTGTTTCGCCTGGCTGACGAGAATCGGCTGCATGAGCCAGAAGTCTTGAAGCAGCAAGTCGCACGGCTGCTGAAGAATGAGCGTTCGCAGGTCTTTGTGCACGACTTTGCCGAGCAGTGGCTGCACCTGGATGAACTGGATCATGCCCTGCCGAGTGAAGAGTTCTTCCCTGAATTCACGGCCCGTACTCGGCATGCGATGCGAACCGAAGTGCTGATGTTCATGGATCACCTGGTCCAGGAGAATCGCAGCGTGATCGAGTTGTTGGATTCCGATTACTCGTTCACCAACCGCGATCTGACCCCTATCTATCGCTACGGCGGCTATCAACAGGAATTCCAAAAGGCCGAGATCAACAAGCGTCGCAACCCGGAACGGGGCGGTCTGCTCGGAATGGGTGGCATCCTGGCGATGACCTCGCACGTCTCGCGAAACAGCCCCACGCGGCGCGGTAAATGGGTGTTGGATGTGCTTGTTGGCGATCCGCCGGCACCGCCACCACCAGATGTCGAGCAGATCGACGAGGGATCGGACAAGAACCAGGCCAAGAGTTTTCGCGAGTTGCTATCGCTGCATGCGGATGAATCTTCGACCTGTGCCGGCTGTCATCGTAAGATGGATCCACTCGGCTTCGCGCTCGACGAATTCAACCCGATCGGACGTTTCGAACGCGAACGTCAAGGAGAGCAAGTCAATGCGACCGGCGTACTTCCAGGCGGACGTGAGCTGAACGGCATTGTTGAGCTGAAAGGGATTTTACTGGAGCAGAAGTCCCATTTCGTGCGAAACTTAACAGAGCAGATGATGACCTACGCCCTGGGACGCGAACTCACCTATGAGGACCGCCCGGCAGTGGCTGCCATCGTCGATCGTCTTGAAGAGAACGACTTCAAGATGCAAGAGTTAATTTACGGCATCGTCGAGAGTTACCCCTTCCAATACCAGCGCGGGGCGGAACAACCGCTTGCGTCGAATCCTTAAGAGCACTCATCCACCGAGTACCGCTATGAGCATGAAACCGATCTCCCGTCGAACGCTGCTGAAAGGAACCGGCGCCGCCTTGGCTTTGCCGTGGCTGGAATCGATGGTGACTAGCAAGGCCCTGGCTGCTTCCCAGAGTGTGGCCCCGATGCGGATGGGTATTTACTCGACGGTCGGCGGTACGGTGATCGAATCGTGGAAGCCAGAAAAGGCAGGTACCCTGAGCGAGCTTCCCTCCATCCTGCGGCCGATGGAAGCCCACAAGGATAAGATGCTCGTTCTGTCAGGCCTGGCCAACCATGGTCGCTCGAAGAATGTGAACGCCCACGAGCACTGTGCTTCGATGCACCTGACCGCGGCAGCGGAGGTCGGCAAAGAGAACGGTGTGCCGGTGACGAGCATCTCGGTTGATCAGATGGCCGCCAAGCATCTCGGTTCGCAGACCTACCTGCCTAGTCTTGAGATGACAACGACGCCCGATGAATGGAAGTATTCGTATCGCGACAAGGGCGAGCCGGTCCCTTATGAAATGAATCCGCGGGTTGTCTTCGATCGGATGTTCCGTGGTCGCGAACCCATGGCCCCGGATTGGTCGGCCCGGGCCAAGCGTCGCGCGGAGAATCAAGCCAAACAAGCCAGCGTGCCCGCTGAGAAGTCGATCGATCGGCACATCCTCGACATGGTGATGGAAGACGCTCGACGGCTGCAGAAGAAGGTCGGCAAGTTCGACCAGCAGAAGCTAGAGCAGTATCTGGCCAGCGTCGAATCGGTCGAGCGGCGGATTGCGTTGGTTGAAGCTCAAGCGGCCGAGATGATGGCCGACGGCATGGGTGTGCCGGCCGAGATTCCCAAGGGGCTGCCTGCCAATGCCAAAGAGTGGGACCCGATTCATCAGGTATCATCGCAAGACCCGGAAGTCCAATCGCAGGTGATCGACCTGATGGGTGATCTGTTTGTTCTGGCCCTGCAAACCGACTCGACCCGCGTGGCCACGATGGCTGTCGGCAGCGACGGTTCGATGATGCCAGGCGTGGTGACGGTCGGTTTCGAGCGGCACTTTCACACGCTCGAACACCAAGGAGGCAACCCCGATCCACGCCGCAGCGATCCGATCGCTCGCGAGGCTTGCCGCCAGGTAAGTCACTGGTTTGTCCAGCACTTTGCCCGCGTAGTCGATAAGATGGCAGCCATTGACGAGGGGGGTGCGAGCCTATTGGATAACACGCTTCTGCTGTTTACCAGCTACATGGCCGACGGGGGCCACCACCGCGAAGACTACCCGGCGATGCTGGTTGGTAACGCTCAAGGCACCCTCAAAACCGGTCGCCACATCGCCTTCCCGCAAGGAACCCCGATGGCGAACCTCTTCATCGAAATGCTCGACCGAGTCGGGGTGAAAGTGGGCGAGTTCGGCGACAGCGTCACGTCGCCCGGTGCCGCATTCGGCGGGCGGCTTCCCGATTTGGTCTAACGCCTATCAAACATTCGCTCCCAATCGGTGGCTCAACCGATGCAGGGTTGGACTGGCGTCATCTTCTGGCAAGTGGACGTGAATGATGCTCATTGCATCGCGATCGTCCCAGGCTTGGTGCAGGGCCGCGTGGAATTCTTTTTCGGTGCTGACTTCGTACCCTTTGCCGCCGCGCAGGACTTCGGGCAGTTTGCTGTACGACCAAGGGTGTATCTCGTTGTACTTCCAGTCGCCTGGGTGTAGCCAGCGCTCGGTTCCGTAGCCGTGATTGTCCAACACGATAATCACCGGGTCGTAGCCAAGCCGGACGATGGTCGACAATTCCATGCCGGTCATCTGGAAAGCCCCGTCACCGATCACAGCCACGATGCGAGCATCGCGGCGGGCCGTCTGGGCACCGAGCGTGGCCGGTACGGCGAATCCCATGGACGTGTAGTAAGCAGGGCTCAAGAATTCGCTGCGTCCCTGGGTGACCAGTTCCGTCGCGGCAAAGAGCGAATCACCGATATCGGCAATGACAACCGTTTCGTCATCCAGCAGAGGATTGATCATCTGCATCATGCGCTGTGTGGTGATCGGATTGTCGGTGATGTCGCCGACCGGGGGCATCTGCATGCGGATCCCTTCGGGCAGCGTGCGTTTGGCACATGTGATGTTTCGCTGGGCAAGCTGCCGTACAAATTCAGGAAGCGTGATGCCGTGATAGTGATGATGCTTCAGGCGAAGTTGCTCGCTGGTCGCATAAATGCACTTCGACGGATCGAGGTTCGCCGTGAAGACGCCCATGTTGATGTCGGTCATGAACGTCCCCAGCAGCAGCACCAGGTCACTCTCTTCGACAAACCGGGTCACTTCTTCCCGGCCAATCGCCCCTTCGTAAAGACCGACATACAAGGGATGCGTTTCTCGAATGACACTTTTGCCCAGCACGGTAGCCGCGACCGGAATCTGGGTATGCTCAGCTAGGGCAACCAGTTCATCCTGGAGATGAAAGCGGTGCAGCTCGACGCCGGCCAGAATCACCGGCTTCTCGGCATTTTCAATCAACTGCGCCGCTTCGCCGACGGCTTCGGTCAATGCCTGTGGATCACTGGTGTTTTCCTGAGAAGGAAAGACGTGGCTGATATGCGGAACGACATTCACCATGTCGCGCGGCAGTTCAATGTAGCCAGGCCGCTTGAAACGCACGACCGCATCCAACACGCGATCGATCTCACGGAAGGCACTCACCGGGTCCGAGAGTTCCGCGCCGGCGATGCAAAGCTTCTCGAAGACATCTTTCTGCGTGTTGAAGTCGCGCACCATGTGGTGCAAAAGAGGATTGTTGTTGCGTTCTCGCAGGCCGGGCGAACCGGTCAGAATAACCACGGGGGACTTCTCGGCGTAGGCTCCGGCAATGCTGTTACAAATGCTAAGACCGCCGACACAGTACGTCACGCAAACCGCACCCAGTCCTTTCACGCGTGCATAGGAATCGGCCGCGAAGCCTGCACAGTCTTCCCGGGTACAGCCCACCACGTTGATGGGACTCTTCTCGAGCATGCCGTAGAAGGAAAGGATATAGTCGCCAGGAATGCCAAAGATGTCTTCCAGGCCATATTCCTGCAGCCGCCGAATGAGATACTGGCCGATCGAAACACCGCTCACAGTTTGCGAGACAGGCACACTCGGGGAAGGGGCGGAACGATTCATCCTGGTCGACTCCCAATCAAACGGTACGTGTGAAAAGCCAGCTACCTACATTGTAGAAATTCGATCCTTTCGCGGCAGGTAATTCTTGTTCGTGATAGCTGATGGCTACCCTACCCCCACCCCATGCCCCCACAGTATGGCAAAGCACCTATTTCGTCAGAAGGGGCAAAAGCGTGTGATATCGGGGGGTTTGCGAGATCCAGGACATTTTATAGGTGAAATGAGAGATTCCTCACAGATTACTGGTTAAAGCGTTACTTAAACTTCGGTTCTGTTTTTTTAACCACTTAATTTCGCGAGTTATCCGACAGTCGGGCAGCGGCTGTCAGGAGCTTGGGTTGGGGGGTGAAATGGACTGCAGCCTCACTGCCCCGAGGCGAAGGTCGTTTCGCCTCCCCCCTTTTCTTACCTACAGCAATGGTCGGCGCACTGTTTGCTTCTTACCTCTTCAGGAAAGCCCGTGAGCAAAGCGGCTCACCCGAGAATTTCTCGTTAGACATTCGAGGAGAATACCATGACCAAACAACAAGAACTTGATCGAGGTTATCCACATTCCGATCCTGATGCTAAATCACCCCCGGACGTTGTCTCCTGGTTGGCCGTCGCAATCGTCGGCCTAGGATTGATCGCCGGACTTCTTATCTTGGGACCCGCGTTGGCGTTGTGGCAGGCAAACTGATTTAATGGGCGGCATAGTCCTTGTTTAGCCTACTGATTCGCCGCCTAGCACCATGTCCCAATTGAATTCTGATTCCGATCCGTCGCTTGCTGAAGTGAATGACCAGCGTGATCGATCTCGAACACCTCTGATTGTTGGAGGTGTTCTCTTTTTGGTCCTACTTATCGGCTGCGTCGTTCTCGGTCCGATCGCCTCGGCCCTTTTGCAAGTCCGAGAAAACGCACGGCGAACGACCTGCATGAATCATCTGCGGCAGTTGGGCGTTCAGATCGAGGACTACTATGTGGTCCACAATGCGTTCCCGCCTGGGTGGGAAGTGCCGATGGATGAAGCGCCTTCGCTGCCAACATGGGGATGGCCTTCCAAACTGGTCAGCATGACCGACATCACCTATCCCACGCCGCAAGATTTAGAGACGCCACTGGCCGAAGTCTTGATCGCCGATGATCAGCGTATGGAGTTCGTACAAACTTACTTTCAAGAATACTTGTGTCCTTCGGACGATGCCCTGGCTTACAACGGCGAAAACCACCCCGACCGACGCTGGGTTCACGATGGCAATCCGGTCCCTTTCGGGCTGAGCATGTACGTCGGCAACGCTGGGCACCGTCATGATGCCGTCGGCAGCCAAGTGAACACCGGCATCTTCTACGGAAACTCTGCGGTGACCCTGGCCGATGTGACCGATGGGGTCAGTCACACCATCATGCTCGGCGAACGTGATTTAACGCGTTGCCGTGCCGGCAGTTGGCCTGGTGTGCCTGACCCGATGAAGCACGACGGTGGGCCGTCGATCTGGAATGTGGTTGCTGGGGCCAAGCCAAAGATCAATGCACCACCCTGGGATGGCGATATGCTGTGCGGCGAAGGCTTTTCAAGTCTGCACCCCGGCGGGGCTAACGTGCTGCTGGTCGACGGATCGGTTGAGTTTCTCACCACCGATACGGATACGCAGTGGCAGCCTGAACCGACGGCAGGCAAGATGGGTGTTCTTCAGCAGATGATGATTCGCAACGACGGAGAAAAGAACGATCCCTAGTTGTTCTGCGTAATCATCTTCAACCAACTAATCGCCATGGGAATGCCGGGGTCGAGCATTGGCTCGAAGTGACCACCTCTCGGGACACGGACGACCGTGACATCGCTTCCCATTTCGCGAAGCTTTTTGCCGAACGAATCGGCCGGCCCGGTGATATCAGGCCGATCGTCACCTGCGATGAATAGAAACGTAGGTCGGCTTAAGCGATGGATGTGGGTGATCGGCGAAATTTCATTGACGTAAATGCCAGCCTCCGGCACGATCTCGGCATTCTGCACGTAGGTGATCCCATCGACACCCAAAGAAGCGCGGATATCAACCGCTGGCATAAACGCGATGGCTCCTTTCACCTGAGGTTCCATCTCGGCGACGTAGAGAGCCATCGTCCCGGCAGAACTATGACCGGCGGTGTAAAACTGTTGGGGATCGACAAATGAGACTTTCTCCCGGGCGTAGGCCATGGCGACCTGCGCGTTGAGAAGTCCTGACTTGGCCTGGCGGAATTTCTCGGCAGCCGACTTTAACTGGTCATCTGACGAAGTCTGAGCGTCCGCATTGCCACTAAGTTCGTACGCAACCACTGCGAAGCCAGCTCGTGCCCACGGTAAGTGTTCGGGAGTATCTCCATTGGCAAGTTGCAGGCCGTGGATCATCATCGTTCCGGCTGGGGCAATGAAGACGCACGGTATCTTCGTCTGAGGCAGCGGATCCGGATGATAGATCCACAGTGTCATCGATTGTCCGTTGGGAAGCTTCGTCTGCACGACCGCTTTACGAACACCACCACCTCGCTCCACTCTGAAAACGGCGTCGGGAGCCTGCCTGGCGATGTTGCTCAGGTAATTCGCCGGGGCGAGCAGTTGGTCGGCGAACTCGGATTCCACGAGCGTTTCGGTGACCGGCTGGTTTTGGGAACAGCCCAAACCAAAGCACGTGGTGACCGAAAATCCAACGAGCACTACAAACAAGCGGTACGACATTAAGGCAACCTGATAAACCAATCGGGGGAACAGGCCTATTGTAACTCGGGGGAGATCGAGATTGAAACAGCGGCTTGCTCTCCAAGGTCGTCCGGTTGTCAGGTCAAACGAAAAGGCTAACCTTGGGGTTTTCGCCTATCCGAAGTTCCCCCATGCCACGCACCAAGTCGAAATCTCGCTCGAAACCAGAGAATTCTTCGCCTGTGGGCGGGTCGCTGGCTGCGTTTCAATCGCACGTATTTGCCTGGTTCGCGGCCCACAAACGGGATTTGCCGTGGCGGAAATCGCAGGACCCTTATCGCGTCTGGATCAGCGAAATCATGCTTCAGCAGACGCAAGTCGCGACGGTCAAAGAATACTTCCGCCGATTTACGGCCGAGTTTCCGCACGTGAGCGACCTGGCCGAGGCCGAAGAACAACAGGTACTACTGCTTTGGGAAGGGCTTGGCTACTATCGCCGGGCTCGCCAACTGCACGCCGCCGCCAAGGAAATTGTCGAGCGTTACGACGGCAAGTTCCCGCAGACGGTCGACGAGATCCAAAGCCTGCCTGGTATCGGCAGATATACGGCGGGGGCGATCGCTTCGATTGCCTATGGTCTCAAAGCTCCGATCCTGGAAGCGAATACGCAGCGACTGTTTGCCAGGCTCATCGGTTGGGACCAGGTACTTACAACCTCAGCAAGTCAAAAACGGCTATGGGAATTCGCGGAAGAGATTCTTCCCGATCATGATGTCGGTATCTTCAACCAGGCCCTGATGGAGATCGGCAGCCTGGTCTGCACGCCCAAGAATCCCAGTTGTTCGCAATGTCCTTTGGTTGCCCACTGCGAGGCGTATCAGCAAGGCCGGCAGGATGAGATTCCGCAGCCTAAGAAGAAGATCGAATTTATTCCTATCACCGAGATCGCCCTGGTCGTACGCCGTAAGAACGAGGTCCTCGTGCGGCAATGCGGGCAAGACGAACGCTGGGCGGGCCTATGGGATTTCCCCCGGTTCTCTGTGGAGAACCAAGAAGAACTGAACGTGGTGGAAGCCCAACTGAAAGAGGCCTCGGGAATTGAGGCCTCGTTGGGTTCTCACGTGACGACGATCAAGCATGGCGTCACCAAGTATCGCATCACGCTTCTGTGTCACGAGATGGCTTACAAGAAAGGTCGCCTTCGCCCCGAGGCTGGCCCCGATGGCGAGCCCCGCGTATGGCAGTGGCGCGATGCTTCGCACCTGACCGATCTACCGTTATCGACGACCGGCCGGAAGTTAGCCAAGCTGGTGTGATCTATCGCCGTCCGTGGGAGTCTTCGGATTGGACGAACTCATCCCACAGCTGTTCGACGCTCTTCCCGGTTGTCTCGCGAATCATGGCGTTCTGATATTCGTGCTTCCGAATCGCTTCGTTGATCTTCTGCACGATGCCAGGATGTGTCTTATCCAACCATGCAACAAACTGGGCACTGGTACGGTAGCCGTCGCGGTAGCTTTGCCGCTCGGGATTAATACCGCGAAGACGTGTCTGTGGTTCGTACTTATAGAAACGAATGTAGTCGGCAATCCCTTCGACCAACCAGAAGGGGCCTCCACGAGGATAAGCTTGAATCACGTGCGCCAGTTCATGCACGACCATGCCGGAATCTTCGGGATGCTGCTTTACCCAATCGCCGGCGATCACGATCTGATTGCGAATGGTATGGGCGACCCCCTTCATGTCCTTCTTGAAGACGACGCGAACTTCCTGGGGCGGCGTGAAGCCTTCTTGCTGTAACATCTCGGCGACCTTGGGATGCCACTGTTCGATCAGCTTGGCGGCGTTATCGCCCCATTCTTTCAGTTCGGGGACTTCCGTCGTATCGACGATGACCTTCACCTTGGGTGGCGAAGGCTCTTGGGTAGTGTCATTGGCGAAGACCGTTGTGGGAGCTAACAACAACCCAGTGAGTACTAGCAGAGAGAATCGCATCGAGTGGCCTCTTCGGTTGCGAAAGGAGAACATAGGGGACGAAAATATTGCCCCCATCGTAGCCAACGGAAATCTCTATCGCATTGAGGTCCATTCCGAATTTGTATATTTTTCCGCAACTAGTTGAGCAGTCGCTTCGCGGGGCCAATCGACCATCTCGCCGTCTGTTTCCCAGGCTTCAATGAGCCGTTGGCGGATGATTTCGCGGGCGATGGGTACGTTGGTAACAAACGATTCGTGCGGACGACGCTCGCGATAATCGGGCATTCGCGGTGGCGTGCGGAGCAGTTCCGGTATCAGCTTTAAATCAAAGTCGTAGAGAAGCGTACCGTGATAGATGAGATGCGTGCGCTTACACCTTAGGCTATTGCCAGAGAATTTTCGCCCGTCGAGCGTCAGGTCGCACGTCCCTTGAAAATCGATCTCAGGCACCTCGCGGGCGAGCGAAGTTTGTAGTCGCCCCATGACGTACTGATGACAGACATCGAGTGCTGCCAGCTCGGGGTGTAACTCGTAGCTGAGGACAACGGCGTACATCAAACAGCCGCGGCCTGTTACCACCGAGGCACCACCACTGGCCCGACGAAGAAAGCGAATACCGCGCTGTTGGCAGACCTCGACGTTGACTTCTTCGTGGAGCTTGGAAGCACGGCCGATGACCACCAGCGGCTCAACCGGTTCCCAGATTCGCAAAACTTCAACCGGCTGGCTGCCGGCTTCGGCTTCACTGAGCAAAGCTTCGTCCAGCGCCAGATTCTCTTCAGGCGACGGCAGGGTGAGATCGAGAAGTTGCATGGACCGGTTTGCTTCAGCCTAGCTGGTGCTCTTGCCAGGAAATGCAAATGCACCGCCCATCAAAATCAGACCCAGGACAACGCCAGCAACCGAGAGCATCAAGAATGTCTGCCGCGACTCGTAGACGTCGAGTACGTAGCGATCCGTGGAAGCGTTTCCGCGCATATCGCCCAGTGCCCGACCACTGGTAGCAAACGCCCAGAAGCTGAGCGTATCTTCCATGGTCCACTTTTCGACGTCCCCTTCGATCAGTTCGATCGGGACTTCGCGGGCCTTGTCCAGCGACTCGAGCGGAGTGATGCGATACAAAGCGACCGAACTGACCGAGCACCCTAACAGTAGAAGCAGGCCCACCACAAAGAGGATCGATTGACCAACCGACCATTCTCGCCGCGCTGGGGCTTCTTCTTTTTCAACCAGCGGCAGCTTCTTGAGTTCGCGAAGCGTAGGGACTTCGACCGTCTTGCCACTGGCCGTGGTAATCGTTTCACCGGCTTGCGAGGACTCGACATGAACCTCTTCGCCATCAGGGGTCGTCAGCAGATAAGTTTGAGCCATAGCTTCTGTGCGGTCGCGAGTGATCTATCTAAACGGGAAACAAGCTCATGGAAACCATTTAGTCTACTCCCCCGACCGCTCGGTGGGAAAACGACAGGCAGGAATGAGGCCGATTTTTGAAAATCTTTACCGTTGCGATCTACTTGCAGCGTTAGCTAGGGGCAGCTCGACCGGTCTTGCCCCACCAAGGGAGTGAGATTCCACCGTCGACCAGAAGTGTGGCTCCGGTCGTGTAGCTGTTTCTCGGACTGCTCATGTAGCAGATCGCTTCGGCCATTTCCTCGGGCGTTCCGAGACGACCTGCGGGGATCTTGGAACCCCCTTCTTCCAGAACGTCATCGGTAGCGAATTTGCGTTCGCCAGGCGTGTCGGTCCAGCCAGGCTGTACGATGTTCACGCGGATCTTGAAATCGGAAAGTTCAATCGCTGCCGTCTTGGCCATATGCTCGATGGCCGCTTTCGACATGTTGTAGGCCATGGCCTTAGGGGCTGGAATGAATGCATGCGGCGAACTGATGATGGTGATGGCACCGGGCGTTTTCTGGGCGATCATTTGCCGCGAAGCTGCCCTGAGAAGATGAAACGCACCCCACATGGTGACTTCGATCGTGCGGCGGAATCCGTCCATATCGGCTTCGTAGAAGAATTCGCGATCGCTGTAGACCGCATTCGAGACCGCGATGTCCAGCTTGCCGAATCGCTCGACACCCTGGGCGACCATCGCTTCGACCCCTTCGTAGCTCGAGACATCACATTTTACCGCGATCGCTTCGCTGCCCAGCTTTTCGATTTCGGCAACTACCTCTTCGGCCTTCGCCGGGCTGCTGTGGTAATTGACGATGACCTTGGCGCCTTGCCTGGCAAACTCGATCGCGGCCGCTTTGCCGATACCTTGGCTGGAACCAGTCACCAGGACCACTTGTCCTTCGAAATCTCGCTGCGTCATGATTTTGTTTTTCCGGGCTGATCGAGGTAGGAATATTCGCAGAAGAAGGATCTTCCTGTGGGGTAATGCTAACGGGGCAACCCACGGGCCGCAATTCACGGATTGGCCCCGCGACGAGTGCCAGGGGGAATTGTCTCAAAATCGATCGATCAATCTCACGAGAGTTGAGATTCAGGCCAAAAATGTGGTGTTTTCACGCCATTTACGGAGTGTCCCACGATGTAAAGGGGAAACAGCCAACCGGAAAAAAGAACACATGTTGCGGCGACGCATCGCACTGGGGCAATCCTCCCCCAGGAATGACGCTAAGGGGAAAGAATTCCCAGCACCTGGAAAATGCTGACATAGACTGTGGTTGTCCGTAGATCGAAAAGGAGCGGAAACTCCTATTTTCCCGCATGAAAGTCTGGACCCTGGTTAGCGTCCAGTTAGAATTGGGTGAATTCAATCGACGAACGGATGCTCGATGGCGCAGGCCCAAATTTCGTATCCTCCAAACCCTCCATCTCTTGCACGAACACCTTGCCCCCACGGTCTAAATTTTCCGTGGTCCGAAGACGGAATTCTATTTGTCGTGAAACGAGTTGAGGTTTGGTTGACATATGTTACTGCGGAGTGTTTGCCCAAATCGCAACATGGAGACACTTCGATCCGTAAGGGAACCTGAGTGACATAGACGACCTCCTATTCAAAGAACTCGATCGTTCGATCGCATAACAGAGCATGGCGATCTTTACTTTGGATAGACTACGGACTTTAGGCAATTGATAGCACGCTTCCGGACCTTTTTCCAGACCAGTAACCTCGCCGATAAGCGGCAAAGTTCATGGAATTGCGGCATTCCGGTTGATTACACTAGGTGATGAGACCGATTTTTAGGGAGTTGAAAGTCTGGTCGTAAACAAGGGTTAGAGTGATTCTTCGGCACAGCAAGAAGCTGAGTCGCCCAGTAGCAGGACAGGACTTGCTGCTGGAGGAAAGGGGCACGGATTACCAACTGACACGTTGCACGCTGCCGGCCATGTCCGTTTGCTGCTTCGATGCCGCGAGAGGATTCGCAAGATTGGCGAAACTCCGCTTGGCTCAGCACAGAACTTTCGGGATTGGGCAAGCTAAGCAGGCCGCAAGCACGCGTTAAATGTAATCTCTTTCCAAATATCCACGGAAGGCAGTCATCCGCGCGTTAGGTGGTAGACTTGCGAAGTTTTTCATCGCAATGAATGCCACAGAAAAGCACGCGGATAGGGCGGGACGACCGCAGAACTTTTCCCGTCACCCATGGGTTAAATCAGAAGAATACGAGCCTCACTTTGGCGAGTGAAGGAGTGATATGTTGTACGATTCGTTGATTGACGATTTCGAAGATGATGATGCACGAGTACGTCCGCGTAGCTTCGACGATGCTGCCGTCGATGTGATCGATGATTCCGACGACGAACGCATAATGAACTCGGATGATATGTCGAATGATTCGGCAGACGATTCATCCGATGAGTTCAGCGAAGATAGCGAAACCTGGTCCGATGACCCGGTTCGGATGTACCTGACGCAAATGGGCGAGATTCCTTTGTTGACCCGCCAACAGGAAATCTTCCTCGCTCGTAAGATCGAACAAACGCGAGCCAAGTTCCGACGCTTGCTCTTGGAGTGCGACTACGTCGCCCAAGATTCCTTTAAGGTTTTGCAGCGCGTACAGGATGGCGAACTCCCGTTCGATCGTACGGTCCAAGTTTCGGTGACCGATCGCCTGGAAAAAGAACAGATCATGGGCCGCATGCCGATGAATCTGGTTACCATCGATCGCCTGCTGAAGCGAAACCGTCGTGACTACATTACCGCGCTAAGCAAGTCGGCATCGGCTGACAAGCGTGCCGCTGCATGGCGTCGCTTGAGCTACCGCCGTCAGCGCGTGGTGAAACTGATTGAAGAATTGGGTCTACGTACCCAGCGAATTGAGTCGAAGATCGGCGTGCTGGAAGAATTCTGCCGTCGCATTAACGAGCTCAAAGCTCGCCTGGACGATCACAAAGCGGCCAACACGCCGATGGAAGATCGTCAGCCGCTGCTGGCCGAATACCGCAACCTGCTGATGGCCACGCAAGAGACTCCCAAGAGTCTGAACCGTCGCTGTCAGGCCGTCAAAGCGATCTATTCGGAATACCAGCAAGCCAAGCGTGAGTTGTCCGAAGGGAACTTGCGTCTGGTGGTCTCGATCGCCAAGAAGTATCGCAACCGTGGTTTGAGCTTCCTGGACCTCATCCAGGAAGGTAACGCCGGTCTGATGCGTGCGGTCGACAAGTTTGAATACCGTCGTGGTTTCAAGTTCTGTACGTACGCCACCTGGTGGATTCGTCAGGCCATTACCCGAGCGGTTGCTGACCAAAGCCGAACCATTCGTATCCCGGTTCACATGGTCGAAACCATGTCCCGCGTTCGCAATGTGGCGCGTCAGCTGCTGCAGGAAAAAGGCCGCGAACCGACCATCGAAGAAACGGCACGTCGTGCTGGTACCACGGTGGAAGAAGCCCGCCGCGTGCTGGCTATGAGCCGCTATCCGATCTCGCTCGACCGCCCTGTCGGTAACAGCGAAGACAGCCAGTTCGGCGATCTACTTCCCGATGGCGAAGCCGAAAGCCCAGCCAACGGTGCTGCTCAGGAAATGCTGCGTGGTCGTATCGGTCGCGTGCTCAAGACCCTCAGCTACCGCGAACGCGAGATCATCAAGCTGCGTTACGGTTTGGGCGATGGCTACAGCTACACCCTGGAGGAAGTCGGTCACATCTTCAAAGTGACTCGCGAACGTATCCGCCAGATCGAAGCCAAGGCCGTCCGTAAGCTGCAACAGCCTAGCCGCAGCCAAGACCTGGTCGGCTTCCTCGACTAAGTCAAAGCGACGATCACTTTCGAAATTCAAGAGCCGGACTCACATGGGTCCGGCTTTTTTATTGTCTCTTTCACCTGTGGAAAACTATTCACTAACCTGTCAGTATGCTGTCGGTAACCCGTCGACAGCCATTTGATAAGATGTTGATACCTGTCGATAACCTCTCTAACTGCTTGCATGACTGAACCTTCAGAATCGAACCCGTTTACTTCTCCACATGGCGACGATCAGCCGTCATCGCCGGAGTTGTCGTCGATTCCTGGTCCATTGGCCGTGGCGGTACTCTTAGGGCTGCTGCTTACGGCCTGGCAAATTGGCGAGTTCTTCGTCATTGGCTACACCGATACATCGCAACAATTCAGCCTGTTGATCGGGGCCGCGTTTTCGTGTTTGATCTCGCTGGGACTCATTGCCCGCAGCAGTCCGACGTGGGCGGTCGCTCGGTTTTACTTTCTGTTCCATGGGATGATGGCCGTCGGCTTTTGCGTGATGGCGTTCGTCTTTTTGAAGCCCCCGCTGGCAATCGTCTCGGGACTGGTGCAAGCTGGACTTTGTCTGGCGATCTTCTCGTCCCTGGGAAGAGAGACCGTCCGCAAGTTTCATCGCCTTCAATGCCCCCACTGCGACCATGTAAACTCCAGTGGGGATGACCTGCTATGCTTCCAGCGGCGCTGCACTCGGTGCGGCTTTCGCTGGTAACGAAAATGCCCAACTCATCACGCGACAACCCGTATCAATCCCCGACTGCGCCGACGGACCGAAAGTCGACGCCCTATCGCGATGTCCGCAGTCTCGTCTCGCTCACGTGGGGATTGTTTCTCGCAGCCGGTGGTCTCCACGTTATTGCTGGGCTGATCGCTGGCAATCGCGTTCAATTGTTGGTCGGCTTTTTGAGTCTGGCCGTGGGGTTTAGTGTCTTGTTGCCGTCGATCATGACGTGGCTGATCGCACTGGCCTACGCGACACTGATGGCGGTTCTTTCCGTCGGCGTAATGACCACGGGTATCGTCGGAGATCGTCCACTGATGGCCATCGGCCTGGTTCCGCTTCTGCTATACATCACCATCATGGTGCTGCTGATTCAAACCTCCAGTAGGTACTACTGGCGAGGAAGACCCAAAAAGTGACTCAGCTACCTGACAATCCGTTTGAGTCGCCAAGCATCCTTGAACAGGTTCCCACCGCGGAGGTAGTTTCTGACGAACCGGCGCACCAGATGTCGGTCCTGGTCTTTGTGGCTTGGTGCCTGTTCATGCTGATTGCGATGTTCCACTTCGGCGTGTGCTGGGTTTTGCAGGACGTGATCAACGGCATCCTGTTTTGCATCACCGGCGTGGTCGGGATCATTCTGATCATTCCTACCCGCGGCACCGTGGCCCTGGCCACTGTTTACGCGTTCGCCGTGAGCATCAGTTGCGCGACGCAGGCAGCGATTTACGAGAAGGGTTATCAAACGCTCTGCCTACTCGGCTTTGTTTTGGCGTATGCGATCATCGCTGTCATCCTGGGGTATATTGAATACCAGGAAAGGTCGAAGACGCATGGATGAGAATCCATTTGAATCCCCTGATACGATCGAAGAACCACCGGTTGAGCCGGAAGTGGTCGAAGAACCTGCCGACCCTCGCGCCATGCGTGTGCCAGGACAGGTCGCTTTGGCATGGCTATTTAGCCTGATGCTGGCTGTTGGCTTGGTCGCCTTGGTGGAAGGTCCCTTCGGACCGATCACCGGACTGTTAGCGATCGCCGCCGGATTTCTCTTGTTCTACAAGCAGTTCTGGGCCTACCGGGTGTCAGCCAATTACTTCGCGGTCCTCTTTCTGATCATGATTGCCGGCACCGCGTTGGCGATGCTCGAGCAAGAATGGTGGCGGGCGCTGCGAGGAGGCTTGGTCCTGCTGCTCACCACGCTTATATTGCTTCTCTTGATGCATCCGCAATCGCGGAGGTTTTACTATCGCAGCCCCGAGTGAAAACCCGTTTGAGTCGCCCAAGGTTGTCGACGAAGAGCCTGTCCAGGCAACCCTGGCCGAACCACTGCAGCGAAAGAAGAAAGACCTGGCCCCGACGCCGGTGGTGATGGCCATGGTCGTCGCCATGTTTCAATCCCCTTTGGTTCCCTTGGGCACCTTCTGGCTAGGCAGCCTCATGTGGCAGCCGATGGGTTTGAGCTTTCTTTTCAGCATGTTCTTTCTCGTGCGGTCTCCGGCAATCTGGTGGACTGGCATCCTGTGCTATTCGGGTCTGCTCGTCTCTTTCACCGTGGGAACGTTCCTTTGCGATGGTTGTATTCCAGCTCCATTTCAAGGTTTTGGCCCAATCGGAATCCTTTCTTCCGCAGGGATCCTTTGGATGTTTTCCCTGCAGTCAGCGAGACGTTACTACTTTCGCAAGCCAAAGACGATCTAACGCTCAGCTGATAAACTAACGTCAGCCAATGCCCCGTTTCTCCGATGAATTCAGGATCAAGCCGTTGACGAACCCTCACGAAAACTCGCCTGCCAAGAAGCATAACCAGGGTGCCTGGGATCGAATGGCTCGGGGTGGGCATCGGTTTGCTCAACCAGCGAAGGATGAGGAGTTCAAGAATCCGCTCAAGACACTAGATCGCTGGGGATGGTTGGGCAAGAGCATCTATGGGCAGCGCGTGTTGTGCCTGGCCGCTGGGGGTGGTCGCCAAGGTCCACTGTATGCCGCGGCCGGTGCGGTGGTTACCGTCGTTGATATCAGTGGTGCCCAGCTCGAGATCGATCGACGCGTGGCAAAGGACCGCGGGCTTCAGCTACGTACGGTGGAAGCGTCGATGGACGATCTCTCGATGTTCGCCCCGGCCGACTTCGATATCGTCATTCACCCTGTCGCGACGTGCTATGTGCCGGATGTCGCTCCTGTCTTCCGCGAAGTCGCGAAGGTGCTGTGCAGCGGGGGAATCTATATCAGCCAACACAAGACACCCACAAGCCTGCAAGCTGAAGTCCACCGCAGCGAGCATGGCTACGAACTGACCGAGCCTTACTATCGCACGGGCCCCTTGCCTGAGGTCCGTGGCAGTCGCCACCGTGAAGAAGGCACGCTGGAATACCTGCACCGCTGGGAACAACTGCTGGGCGGCATGTGCCGTGCCGGGCTGGTGATCGAAGACCTGATCGAGCCGCTGCACGCCAAAGAAGACGCCGAGCCCAACACCTTCGAAGACCGCAGCAAGTACATCGCCCCGTACGTGCGGATCAAGGCTCGTCGAGTGGGTCAGGAGCAGGCTCAGACCGAGGCAGGCTCTCTGTGGCTGCCAGGTTAGGATCGCACTGGTTGGCAGTTCCAAGTTTCACCAGCATCAACACATATCCTCCTATTGCCATCGTCAACGTTTGCGCCATAACGGAGAGCCAAATCTCCGTGGCTTTGGTAGCGAGCATCCACCCCGCGCCGATCAAAAGGACAATGAATGTCATGCACGCAAGATAGGCGCGTTTTTGCGTTAGTACACCAACCAACAGGCAACCGATCGCTGAAGGAGCAACCAGCAAGAGCCCAACTCCAATGGCCACTAAGATGAAGCCATTTGTCAGGGACGCAACAACAATACTGATACCGACCAGCGTCATCAGCAACATGATGTGCAGAATCGAGAACTGAAATCCTCGCTTCGACGTGAATGATCGGAAAACGAACGTCGGCAACAAGTTCGTCGCAAGACAAACGCCTGCGATGATCAATGCGAATAAGAGAATGTATCCGGCAACATCGGCCTGATTAAAAACGACCGGCAGGAGACCTGAAGCACTGACAAGTAAAGCAAGCCAACCGATGGCCCCCTCGCGCAGGCTTTCGTTTCTCAAAATTGCCGCGCAGCCCAAGCTGAACTGTCCGATCAACGTTCCGATCAGAATTGCCGTGATGGTTCTATCCATAGGGTCCTGAAACAAGACCAACAGGGCAAGAAAGAGATCGCCTATCAAGAATGCGACGGCCAATCTCCCAACGGACCGTTTTGCCGAATCCTCATCCATCGTTCAGCTCGCAAGATGATTCGTCTGGCAGTCCTACCACTTCTGGTCGGTCACTCCCCAGCCCCAGGGATATCAACAAAATCCCGCCCAACCACAGCACCACAATCTGAGCGATGTACATGCCGAAGGATGGGGCACTCATCGGTTCGATCAAGGCCAGTAAAATGCAAATCGTTAAGCTCGCAAACATCACCCAGCTGTAGCTAGTCACGTCGATCGCTTTCGCTAACAGATTGCTGGCAATGACCGAGGGTAGTGCCAACACAAATACGCCCAGCGCAATCATGACGGCGACCAGGATCGGGACGTACATCACAATCGCACAAGCAAATGCCACCAATGTGATCGCGATCAACATCTGATGAAGCGTATAACGGTTCTCCAGCCCGGGCGAAGATAGCCAGTTGGCCAATGATCGCGGTCCCAAACAATAGAGGGTCGTGAAACCCGCCAACAGAATCACGATACCCACGAACATTTGATTCGTCGCGTCTTGGATGGTTGGCATCAAGACCCAGGTCGCCGTGATCGGAATAAGCAACATACCGATGTAGGCATAGTATCGCATCGCGCGAAAACGAAGCCGCAAGCTGCAGCACAAACCGAACTGCCCCCACAAGAGTCCCACAAAGACGAAGTGCCACAGCATCACAGGCGCATTCGGTTTGCTGGTATAGACAGCGATCCCCACGACGGCGTCCAGGCCCACGTTGATTCCGATGAAGATCAGCAGCGGCACGATAATTGAGGATCGGTCCATGTCGTTAGCATAGCCGATCCAGGCCTCTAGAGCTGGGAAATCGTTTCCGGCTCAGTTTGCTTAATGGCAACCGCTTCGTCATTCGCAATGGCTTGCAGTGCCACGATGCCAGCGATCAACAGGTAGAAACTCTCCCAGGCAATTACCAGCGGCAATCGATTCCAGAGCGCCGGCAGCATCCACGCTGCGGTTAACGAGATGGCCAGGATGGCACCCACGCCGATCACCAGCTGGCGTTGGCGGTCTTCTTTGGTTTCGGAAATACTCAGAGCAACCACCATCGTCGGGCAGCTCCATACCATCAAACCTGGTAGCGCGACAGGGAGTTCCTGCCAGGGGAAATCACTTTGCAGCACGGCAAAGCAAACCAAGGTCGCTGCGGTCGTGAGAGCAAAGATGGCGGCTAACGAGAACTGCGACTTTGCTTCGCGTCGACCGATCCGGTAGATCATGGGCAAGGCCACACATAGCACGGCAAACACGCCCAGTACGATTGCCCAGTGCAGCAGAGGAATCTTTTCGATGGTTCCCAGTAGCACGCTCCCCAGGGCGATACTTCCCAGCATCGCCATCGACCAAACCGGCCATGCGTCCGGTCGGCGAATCCAGCCGGTTGCCATCAGGCCGATCTGCCCAAGCATCAGACCCAGCATGCAACCAAATAACGCTTCCGATGGCTGACCGCCCTGGAAGTTTGCCGCCAGCGCAATGTCGAGGCAGATGCTGGCTGCGGCGAGAAGGGAAAGCAGAAATCGTCCGGGAGTAATCATCCCTCCATGGTGATTGGCCACCGCGGCGATTGCACACTGAACTGAGGTTGCCTGATCACGAATTCAAACCCCACGATGACGTTTGTACCGATTGAAACTATTAGTCGGCTGCGAGCGGGTCTTCCTTGGGCTGTGGTGATTCCGCTTGCTGAGGCACGGTGCGCTGCTTCGCGTCTCGCAAAAGCACATGTCCGCCCAAACCAAGATACAGAGACATGAATCCGCAAATCTGGATCACCAAGCCAATGTCCCTCATGGAATCTTGATAAATGCCCATGAAAACCGCACAGACGAGGAACAGCGACAACATGATGATGACGAACCAGCGGATCGACGCCGTCCGCGGGCCAACTAGCATGAACCCGGCCAATGGGATCGGAACGGCCGAGCAGATGAAGAAAAAGAGATACGTCAGAAACCATCCCCAATCGACATCCATCTGAACAACGACAGCACACACGACGGTCATCAGCGTCATTAAGCCGAAAAGGACCGACAGAGAAAACTGCACCTGCATGCCAACGAAAACCACACGGTATATCGCCACCGGAGCGATTCCGAAAAACAAGGTCACTAACAGGATGACAAAGATCCGATCAAAGTCCGCACCTCTTTCATGCAACGAAATGGTAAGCCCAAAGAAAAACGAGATGACCAGTGCCAACAGGACGGACGGCCACAGGGAAACGTCTCGCATTAGCAAAATGAGGCCGAGCGCCATCTGCCCGAGCGAAAGCCCCAGAATGCACGTTGTCAGGAAAATGGTTCTGGGACCTAGCCCAAACCCGATTTCCACCGCTGCCAGTACGATGTCTAAGCAAAGCGTAAAGAGCATCAAGATGAGGATTGACCGGTGATCCCTGGCTATGTTCATGTTCCAAGCATCTCATTTTATTCAGTCCGATGCACCTACTTGCCGCAGGATCACGTTGCAAAACTTCTTGCTGCCCGGCAAAATTGAGCCTGACAATTCCCTCCTCAGGACACACCGACGCGCGCACGTAATGACTCACGAATCACTTCAGGAAATCGTCTGCTGCATGGGGCAGCCAGTGGCTGGAAACCCATCTCAGTTCATGATGGAACGGGCTTTTGCTGCCGCTGGTTTGGATTGGCGATACCTTACCTTAGAAGTCTCACCCGAACACCTTCCGGCTGCCGTTGCCGGTATGAAAGCGATGGGGTTCCGCGGCGGAAACTTCACCATTCCGCACAAGGTCGCTGTGATCCCTCACTTGAAACGCTTGACCGAAGCGGCCGAACTGATGGGAGCGGTCAATTGTATTTTCGCGGAAGAAGATGGCTTCGTTGGTGAGAACACCGACGGCAAGGGTTTCGTTTCCGCGCTGAAAGAAGTCACCGAGCCTGAGGGCAAAAAGGTGGTCCTGTTCGGTGCCGGCGGAGCTGCCCGAGCCATTGGGGTTGAACTGGGTTTGAACAAAGTGGCCAGTATCGACATCGTCAATCGTGATGCAGGTCGCGGTCGTGATTTGGCGAATCTTCTATCGCAGCGGGTCGGGATCGAGTCGAAGTGGATTCCTTGGAATGGAACACACGATTTGCCTGAAGATGCCGATCTGGTGATCAATGGAACGAGCATTGGTTTGAACGATGCTTCGGCCATGGTGCCCGTGAACCCAGATACGTTCCGCGAGTCGATGCTGGTGGCGGACGTGATCTTCAATCCACCCCACACGGCGTTTCTGCAAGCTGCGCAGGATGCCGGATGCCAAACGATTGACGGACTGGGAATGCTGGTCAATCAAGGTGCGATCGGTTTCAAGATTTGGACCGGCATCGAGCCTGACCAAGCTGTCATGCGAGAAGCGTTGGAAGAGTATCTGGGAATCTAACCCCATAAAAAAAACGAGGCCCCAGTCTTGCCCGGGGCCTCGCTCGAATCATTCCGAACAATCACTGTCGTTCGGTCATATTTTCATCTTTACTTACTCGCTAGGCTTGGCAATGCCAATCACGCCAACACCGACGCGAGGACCTGCGTCACCCGATGGTTGGCTCTTCAAGTCGTCGGCCTTGGCATGCACGACGATCGAACGGCCCAGCACGATGTGCAACTTCAGACCTTCGGCCTTGGTATCGATCTTGGCAACGCCACTTTCGTCAGCCGTGATGTTACCCAAGTCGCCAGCATGGCTTTCGGAACCCGGGGCACCATGTTCGTGGCCATCGGGATTGAAGTGACCACCCGCGGCGGTACCGTCGGCCTTGGTCAGATCGCCGAATTCGTGAATATGGAACCCATGTTCGCCTGGTTCCAAATTGATCACTTTACCGGTCAGGTGAACGTAACCGTCTTCCTGCTTCAGCATAATGACGCCCTTCACGTCGCTACCGCTGGTGGAAGCTAAAACAGCGACGGCAGCCGTGGGCAGATCCACCATTTCGTGGGAATGCTCATGCGCGTGTTCTTTTTCGTGTGCGTCTTCTTTGGCACCTTCGTCTTGGGCCATGACCAGGCCAGGAATTGCCAATAGCAGAATGCTTAGAGTCAGGATGGTCGATTTCATATTGTTGTCTTCTCCTGCGGGGCGATTGGTTTATAGCTTCGGTCGGCGAGAACCGTTCTACCGACGTCATTACTCTTGAGTGAGTCGTTGCGCCCATTGTTACGTATTGAGATGCGCCAATCCACCAAGGGTGAAAACTTTGTCGCTGCGTCACAGGCAATCTCAATTGATCATGCACGACACTTGGGCGGATGAAACATCACGCAGCTTGCTGGACTTTTTCGGCCACCAGTTGTTTCATGCGGGCGGCAGAATCGCGCGCAAACTGTTTTTGAAGTTTTCGCATGTACGGATGGAGTAGCCAGACGATCCACCGTTTAGGTCGCGAGAAAGCCAGAATGTCGTACCAGACATCGCCATATTCGTCCATTTCGACGAGAAAGCGTTCCTCGCCGGTTTCCATATGGGCCGGAAGTGTCCCATACGCAAACCCAAACCTGGGCGTGTTCAGCCGGTCATCGATCACGTACACAATGCGTGCCGCATTGAGCCAATAGAGACCGCCTGCCTTACCGATCACGCACACCGATTCTCCTTCCCGGATCGTGGTGGTAATCGGCCTGGCCGAGACCCAGCCCAGTTCGAATTGCTGCCACTTCCCGAGGGCCTCTTTCGCCCTTTCAAAGGTACCGATCCCGTGACCAAGCTTCACGCGGGTATGGTCAACTTGGAAACCTTGGGGAGGCGTGCTGTTAGTTTTCCCCTGATGACAATAAGAATACTTCCGCTCGCGCTGCGTACTGAGAAACCGCTCGACGGAGGTAGCATCAGGTGAATGAAAGCGAAACATTGCGGTTCTAACTAGTCTCTGAGAAAATACTTCCGATCAAATGGTGAGAACCGTAAAATCGAAAACCAAGCAACGTCGATTGGCCCGATTTTTACCCTAGCACGATATGACCTCTGACGATTACCCCTTCAACAACCGACAGAAAACGGTGCTCGTAACCGGTGCTACCGGCTATGTGGGGAGCCGCCTTGTCCCCCGAATTTTACCTCACTATAAGGTTCGCTGCCTGGTTCGCGACCCAAGCCGACTGGACAAGGCAATTCGGGATCAAGTTGAGGTCGCTCAAGGGGATGTCATGCATTCCCACTCGCTTCAAGAGTGCTTGCAGGGGGTCGACGTCGCGTTCTATCTCATCCATGGCATGGGTTACGGGGACGACTTTCAGAAGAAGGATCGTATCGCGGCCGAGAACTTCGTTGCTGCGGCCAAAGAAGCCGGCGTCTCGCGCATCATTTACCTGGGCGGCTTGGGGGACGATGCGGACCCAGATCTTTCGCCCCACCTGAAGAGCCGTCACGAGGTGGGTCAGATTTTTCTGTCCAGCGACGTGCTAACCATCGAACTGCGCGCCTCGGTGGTACTCGGACCGGGTAGCCTCTCCTACGAACTCATCCGTTCCCTGACGCAGCGACTTCCCATGATGATCTGTCCGAGATGGCTGGCGACGCCAACGCAGCCGATCGCGACTGAGGACGTTCTGGCGTACCTGGAGGAATCGATCGAGCTGCCCCTGGAGAAAAGTGAAGTCTTCGAGATCGGCAGCCAAGACGTGGTCACCTATGGCGGGTTGATCAAGATGTACGCGAAGGAACGAAACCTGACACGGATCCTGGTCAGCGTTCCGCTGCTGACGCCGTACCTTTCAAGCCTTTGGCTGGGACTCGTCACACCGACCAGCGCCGACGTCGGACGGCACTTAATCGAAGGGCTCAGAAACCCAACTGTCGTGCGTGACGATCGTGCTCGAAAAATCTTTTCGCATCAGCCAATGACCACCCAAGAGGCCATTCATCAGGCAGTACAACAAGAAGCATAGCTGGCAAATTTCCTATTTCGGCCAGCAACGCAAGCATCGACTTGTGAGCATTGAAAACCCACTGCTGTCTGAAAACGGAACAGTTCGCACCACAAACTCGCCTCGATGTTTCGATTTCGCAACATGCGTGTTGGTCGGGCAACGTCCAGTTCGATCGGACGATGCATTGGGGCAACTTTTCCTTCTGGTTAAGCTAGCTGGTAGCAACCTTTCCTAATGCGTTCACTTTGCCAGAAAAGAGGATTAGTTCGTCGGCAATTAGCAACGAAATCTTGAAAGAATTTCGTTTGATGTAAGACTAGATGAGGTATGCTTTTCCAGCGGAAAACGATCATGGTGGTAAACTTTTATGTTTGCCAGGCAGCACGATTTTTGCGAGTCTAATAAGACTCACACGCGTGGAAGAGGCGCCCCGTTTAAGGGAGTAGAACCGATCTGGAGCGAGATGGATTTCGTCGGCGGAATAGGCCTCGGTGGTCGTATTCGATAACCAACTTGGTCAGGAAACTTGAACCATGAAACTCGCTCATCTCAAAAAGGTATTCATCGCCCCGGCGCTGTTAAGCGTAGTGGGAATGAGTATCGCGCCAACGCCATCGTTCGCCCAATGTGGCGGATGTGGGCCATCGTACAAAGTCGTCACTCAGACCGTCTATGAGGAACAACCCGTAACCGCCTACCGGACGGAATATGAACGGGTTGAAGTTCCCAAAGAGGTCACCACCTATCGCCCCGTCTGGGAAACCCAGAGTCGCGAGCGAACCGTGACCGTTGCTAAGCCGGTTACGGAAACTTCCGAGCGTGAAGAACGCTACACCGTCATGAAGCCGGTCTGGAAGGAACGCGTCGAAGATCGTAGCTACAATCAGACGCGCTACGTTACCGAGACCGAAATGCGAGAACAGGTAAACACCGTTCTTCGCCCCGTGACCGAAACGCAGTACTACGATCAACAAACGGTCGTGCGTCGTCCGGTTACCGAAACCGTGATGCAGAACCAAACGGTCACCATGTATCAGCCGCAAACCGTTTGCCGTACCCAGTACGTCGATCAGGGCGGTTATCAGACCACGCAGGTCTATACGCCTGGTCCGACTCGGAACCGTTTGCGTTGGACCACCGGTCAAACGTATTTCGATCCAGCCACTGGTCAGTACCAATACGACCGTGGTGGTCTGCACTGGATTCCTGAACAACGCCCTGGCAGCGTGAGCAACGTCACCAACTACGTTCCTAACGTGGTGGCTCAGCAAGTTCCGGTTACCCAGTACGTGCCTACGCAGGTCACGCAGCAAGTTCCTGTTCAACGTGTTCGTTACGAAGACGAAGTCCAGGTTCGCCGCATCCCTTACAACGTGACTCGCTACGAACAAGTCCAGCAAGTCCAGCAGATTCCGGTTACCGTTCAGAAGCCTGTCACCGAGCGGGTCGAGAACATGGTTACCGTGAAGTACTGCGATTGGGTTCAGGAAGAAGTCGTTCGTAAGGTGCCGATCAGCACGACCAAGATGGTCTACGAACAACGCGTTGAACCTTACGAAGTGAAGGTCCAGAAGTGGGTCGCAGAGACGAGCACGGTGACTGAAACCAAATTGGTTCCCAAACGGGTTCAGTACACCTATACCCGTCGTATCCCACGTACGGTGACCATGCGTGTTCCTCTAGATTCTTACGGCAACCCAGTGTACTCGGCTCCACCAGCGACTTCGCGTCGTGTTATCCTGCCACCGACTACGACTGGTCCGACGCTCGCTGCCCCAAGTAGCGTGGTCGAGAAGCCGCCAACGATCATCCAGAGAAGCATCGTGACACCTTCCGAACCACCACCGGCTCCAAGCAAAGAAGAGGAATCGGCTGATTCGGAAGATAAGGCTACCAAGGACGAATCGACCACGTCCCCCAGCGACGATGACCCTACCGGTCAACCGAAGCTGTAAACGCTACGTTCAAGTTGGTTATCAAAAAAGGCCCGTCGCAAGACTGGGCCTTTTTTCATGGGCCAACCGCAAATTCGATCTTTTGAGATCTAATAACGCGAGGTGTGTCTGTTTCAAATTACCTAGCGTACGTAGAATAAGATTTCTTATCCTGCCTCATCTATCTCGGGGAAATATGAGCAGGGGGCAACTTCTTTCCCTAGGCAACTAATTTGTTGTTCTACTTTACGGTCAGGCATGAACTTCTTCTTGAACTTATTGGATACGTCCGACTTTCCCCAGCGTTGGCATTGCGGGGAATGGTCCGCAGGGCATGGCTGGCTGCACATTCTCTCGGATATTGGCATCTGGGCAGCTTACTTTGCGATACCTGGACTGCTCGCTTACTTTCTCTCGCAGCGGAAAGACCTCCCCTTTCGACGCGTGTTCCTGCTGTTTGTCGCGTTCATCATGCTGTGCGGCTTGACCCACCTGATGGACGCCACCATCTTCTGGTGGCCCGCCTATCGGCTGTCTGGCCTGTTAAAACTCTCCACGGCAATCGTTTCCTGGGCGACTGTCGTGGCGATTGTCTACAACATTCCGGAGGTCTTGCGGCTGCGAAGCCCAGAAGCACTGGAGCGTGAGATCGAAGCTCGCAAGCAGGCCGAACAAGCCCTTCGCGAGTCGAACGAAGTCCTCGAGCAGCGCGTTCAAGAGCGGGTTGAGCAGCTTGAAAAAGCCAATGCAGAAATCAAAGAACGCGACGCCCGTTGGCGTAAGTTCGCCAGCTCGAACATCATCGGTGTTGGCCTGGCCGATGCGGACGGAAACTGGTTGGAAGTCAACGGCGAACTGCTACGCATGCTTCGCTGTTCGGAAGAAGAGTGGCAAAGCGAAGGCCTCCGCTGGTACGACATGACACCGCCTGAATACTTGCCGCGGGATGTCGAAGGAATCGAGACCGCCGACAAAGAAGGCGCATGCCCAGCCTACGAAAAGGAGTACATCACCAAGGACGGAACACGCGTACCGATTACGCTGGGCTACACCCCAGTCGAAGATCGCCCCGGGCAGTACATCTGCTTTGTGCTCGACCAATCGCGACTCAAGGAAACCGAACAAGCCCTCAAGCAGAGTCAGGCTGAGTTCTTCCAACTTGCCGACGCCATTCCCCAGATGGCCTGGATGACCCGCGCCGATGGCTACGTCGATTGGTTCAATCATCGCTGGTACGAGTACACAGGTCTGACCCAGGAAGATTGCCTTGGCTTGAATTGGAAGCAATGTATCGATCCGGATGATTTGCCTCAGGTACAAGCGGCTTGGGAAAAGAGCATCGAGACTGGGGAGCGACTCGATATTGTGGCCCCTATCCGAGGTGCCGATGGAATCGTGCGTCCCTTCCTGACGCGTGCCCTGCCGTTGAAGAATGACGAAGGGGAAATCGTGCGTTGGTTTGGAACAAACACCGATATCAGCGAGCAGCAGCAGATCCAGGAAGAGTTACGAACCGTCGCCGCTCAGCTTTCTGACGCCGATCGTAAAAAGGATGAGTTTCTAGCAACCTTGGCACACGAACTTCGTAATCCACTCGCTCCGATCCGAATGGGCTTAGAGCTGATGAAAATGGCGGGCGATGACCCCGAACTGCTGGACGAAACTCGCGAGACGATGGAACGCCAAACCAAGCAGTTGATCTCGCTAGTTGATGATCTGTTGGACGTTTCTCGAGTGACGCGTGGCAAGCTGACTCTTCGCAAAGCAGACGTCAAGATATCTGATGTCATCAAAAGTGCGGTCGAAACTTCTCAGCCACTGATTGAAGACTCGGAACACTCGCTCGAGGTGGTCAACAACAACGACATCACAATCCATGCCGACCCGAATCGGTTGGCCCAGGTCGTCTCGAACCTTTTGAACAATGCCGCCAAATATACGCCTGACGGTGGAAAGATTAAGCTTTCGGTTGATCAGCCAGACCCCAATCACGTTGCCATCCATGTGCAAGACACCGGAATTGGGATACCAGCCGACATGATCGATAGCATCTTTACGATGTTTACCCAAGTCGATCGTTCCATGGAACGTCGTTTCGCAGGCCTAGGCATCGGCCTGACCCTCGTTAAATCGCTGGTCGAGATGCACGGAGGAACGGTCTCGGTAACCAGCCAGGGGCAAGGCAAAGGAAGTGAGTTCACAGTTACCTTGCCGGTGCGAGAGGAAGATCAACCGTCTCAGAACAAGGATCTGCCGACCGAGGGTTTCTCGCTGAAGCAAGGTAAGCACCGCGTTCTTGTTGTCGACGACAATAAGGCCGCTGCCGAAATGCTCAGCAAAGTAGTCAAGATGCTCGGCAACACGGTCGAGATGGCCGAAGATGGACAGCAAGCGATTGAAGTCGCTCAGCAGTTCCAACCCGAAATCATTCTCATGGATCTTGGCATGCCCAAAATGAACGGCTATGAAGCCGCTCGGTACATTCGCCAACAAGAATGGGGAAAGGACATCCTGCTGATTGCACTCACCGGCTGGGGGCAACAGGAAGACCGTGACCGTACCAAAGAGGCTGGCTTCGATCATCACCTGGTCAAACCGGCCGAACCTGCGGAAATCCAACGGATCATCAACCAAGGTAGGGATAACTGACCGAGGCTGAGGTCTACTTTGCTTGATGCAGCATCAGCTCGTTGAACGAGTCAATCACATCCGCCGGGTCCACACCATCCGCCAAAGCGGAGACGTACTCGTGACGAGGATTATCAATTTGCTCGCGCCACTCGTGGGTGCCGTTGGGGAAAATGTGGTTGTGTCCCTGGGTGACTAGCTTCCAAGGATGGCCTGTCCCGCGTGCGGCGACCATCACGGCAATTTGATCGGCACTATGTCGATCGTTCACCTTCCCGCCGAAATAGAGTTCATAAACTCGGCGAACCGGATTGTCTTCGGGCAATTCCGTCAGACGCTTTCCAGTAGAAATCAGACTGGCAAATTGACCGCCGCCGGTGAAGGTGATCTTGGTTGGCCACTTCTCTATAGCAATCACCGTTGAATCAGCATCCGGTTTGAAGTTGCCCCACTTACCGGGATCCAAATCGGCTGGATAACGGCTTCCCATGCACACACAATGAGCCACCTTCTGTTTCACAAGCTGCTGCCCGGTTAATGTACTGATGTCATCACCTGTAGACTCAATCAAATAGCGCAGGTTGGTCAGGTCTCCCACCGTCAGAATCGTCACACTACCATCAGCTTGAGCGGACAGAATCTTGCGATACAGCTTGGTCGCGTCCGGGGCATCTTCATACGTGGGGCAATCATGCGGGAACTTCTTGGCGATCTGCTCAGCGTATTTCGATTTCTGCTGAATGCCGGCCTTTCCTTTGGGCACACCAATCGGCAGATCCGGTCGACCGTAATAGGTATTGATGGCATCGGTACACGGAGCAGACCAAGGGTACTTGGCCGAAACCATCGTACCCAGAAGTTCGATCTCTCCGCGATCGGCCAGCGCGTGGAGCATCGCCAGGGCAGCCGCATCGTCGCAGTCGCTTTCCATGTCGGTATCGAACAGGATTTTTAGAGGCGCGCGTGGTTCTGCCGAGAAGCTCATACCTGGAATACTCGCAAAACATAGTATCACAAAAAGAAGCCGATACATGGCGGGTCTTCCTGAACTTGCGATAGCGAAAGTGTGCTGAAAGCGGAAGGGACTTTAGTCGTCTACAACAACTAACAAGGGGCCATGTGATGTAGTCCAGCACTTCGTAGGAATATGCGAACCGGTAGAGCGTTTCTGTGAGGAAGTCTGTTACTAGGAACGCTTCATCGCCCCCATCTAGATCGACATCTTCAAAGACAATGCCAACTCGATCGGCATGCATCGTGGCGTTGATCAAATCGTCAGATGCGACGTGCTTGACCTGGAATGGCTTCTTCAAGTCGGCATCATCGCTGAACGTGGCATATCGACTGAGCCCTTCTTGAAACATTTCCTTGGCTTCCGCTTCCGATATGCTTCGCTGCTCGCCGCGAAGCAGCGACCGCATCTCAATCGCTCGACGACCGAGTGCTTCTCCGCCGGGCAAGATCTGGAAGCAACGCATGAGTTGCTCGTCCGACAGATCCCAAGTCATGAAATGCATCCGGAAGTCGTCGTCAGGCGACTCCACTGCCTCGTCGAAATCAAAATTCGGATCAGGACCGAACGCTTCATCAAGAATATCGTGCCATTGTCGAAGCCAGACTCTTCGCGTTTCATCCATCGGAATCCTCAGCGACAATCGCAAATGGAGTGAGGTACAAAAAAAGAGAGCCGAATCGATCGGCTCTCTTATCATTTCTTTGCCTTTGGGCGGTGTCAAATCATTCAGACTATACGTCCAAGTTCCGCACTTCCAGGGCATGCTTCTCGATGAACTCGCGGCGAGGTTCGACCTTGTCACCCATCAAGATGCGGAACATGTCGTCGGCCGCCGAAGCGTCGCTCATAGTGACCTGCATCAACGTTCGGTTTTGCGGGTCGAGGGTCGTTTCGCGAAGTTCTTCCGCGTTCATTTCGCCCAGACCTTTAAAGCGAGTTACCTGCAGGCCACGTTCACCAGCCGATCGAACCGCGGCCAGCAGACCACGGAGGTCTTCCAAGCCGGTTTCGCTTTCGCCGCGTCGCAACTTGTAACGCGAGTCGGTGCTGCCTGTGCGTTCCTGCGGAATCAACGCTTGAATGTCGAAGCCAAGTTCCGCCAGTTCAGCCAGCTTAATGTTGATCGTCCGCACTTCGTGCAGTTCAGCGATGTGAGGTGCTTCGACCTCGGCTTCTTCTTCCTTTGGTTGACCGTTGGTTTCGGCTTCGGAATCCAGGACCTGGCCGTCGACCACTTCTCCTTCGTCAGGAATCTGTGTGTCCGGCTCGGCGTCGAGACCTCGTTCGTTGAGGAACGCATCGAGTTCCTTCTTGGTCGAGAACCAATGCTCTTCGCGACCCATCACCAAGTGGAAGACCGGCAACTTCTGGCTGACCGGATCTTGTCGCACCGCGTGAATCTTCAGGCCGATGCCGCGGCGTTCCAAAGCGACAATCGCTTCTTCCAGCGGAGCGAGTGCACGGCACAACTTTTCCATCTTTTCGCCGTCGATCACGTCGCCGTTATCATCGACGAAAGCACAGTCAGCCAGACCGTTGTCCAGCAACTGGTTTTTCATTTCTTCTTCGGTCTGGACGTACCAGACGTTCTTCTTGTGCACCACGCGAAACAGTGGCGGCTGGGCGACATAAACATGACCGCCAGCAACCAGTTCGTTCATCTGGCGATAGAAGAACGACAACAGCAGCGTGCGAATGTGCGAACCGTCGACGTCGGCATCGGTCATGATCACGACTTTGTTGTACCGACGCTTGTTGATATCCTGGTCCTGGCCGATGCCCACGCCGATCGCCTGGATCATACTGCGGACTTCTTCGTTGGCCAGCACCTTATCTTCGCGAGCCTTATAGGTGTTGATGATCTTACCTCGTAGCGGCAAGATGGCCTGGAAATCTCGCAGTCGTCCCCCTTCGGCCGAACCACCGGCCGAGTCACCTTCCACCAGGTACAGTTCGCACTTCTCCATCTCTTTGCTGATGCAGTCACGCAGCTTACCTGGCAGTCCGCCACCACTGAGGGCATCCTTTCGGTTTCGCAGCAGATCGCGAGCCTTGCGAGCCGCTTCGCGCGCCTGACCGGCCAACAGAGCTTTGCGAATGATGATCTTGGCAACCTTGGGGTTCTCTTCCAGGTATTTGGTCATGAACTCGCCAAAGCCCGAGTTGATGTAGCTTTCGACTTCGCTGTTACCCAGCTTGGTCTTCGTCTGGCCTTCAAACTGCGGCTCAGGCACGCGAGTACTGATGATCGCCGTCAAACCTTCGCGGAAGTCATCGCCGGATAGCGCGACGTCCTTGATCATGCTTTCCTTCTTGGCGTAGTTATTCAGCGTACGCGTCAGGGCCGTCTTAAAGCCGGAGACGTGCGTACCTCCTTCGTGCGTGTTGATGTTATTCACGTACGAATGAAGGTTCTCGGTGTATTCTTCGCTGTACTGCAGGGCAATTTCATAGCCCACGCCTTCGGTGACACCGCTCAGGAAGATCACGTCAGGGTGCAGCGCGTTAGTTGAACGATTCAGGTGCTCGACGTATTCGATGATCCCCTGCTCGTAGACAAACTCGTCTTTCTCTTGCGTGCGATCATCAATGAAGATGATTTTCACACCTTTGTTCAAGAAGGCGAGTTCTTGCAGACGCTTGGCGAGAGTATCGTGATTGAACTTGCTAACGTTGAAGATCTGGCTGTCAGGCTTGAAGGTAGTTTTGGTACCACGCTTCTTGGTCGGCTGACCCTTTTGAACTGGACCTTGGGGAACACCTCGTTCATATTCCTGCTGCCAGACAAAGCCATCGCGGTAGACTTCCACTTCGCACCACTCGGATAGGAAGTTCACCACGGTCACACCCACGCCGTGCAGACCGCCAGACGTTTGGTACGCCCCTTTGCTGAACTTGCCGCCGAACTTCAGCACGGTCATTACCCCTTCCAGGGTCGAGACGTCGCGGCCGACTTGTTCGGAAAGCTGTGGGTGACGGTCGACCGGAATACCGCGGCCGTCGTCCTCAACGGTAACGGAGTTATCGTTGTGGACCGTCACGATCACGCTGGAAGCGAACTCCGCCATCGCTTCGTCGATCGAGTTATCGACCACTTCGTACACCAGGTGATGGAAACCACGCATCGAACGGTCACCGATGTACATACTCGGCCGTTCGCGGACATGCTCCAAGTCAGAAAGGTGCTCGAGATCGCTCGCGCCATATTCCGATTTGGCCTTAGCCTGTTCGGCCTGCTGGGCGGCTTCCTTGTTTTCGATGTCCCCAGTCGGCTGATCTTGAGGTTCGTTCGGTTCGGTCATATTCGCTTTTCGTTTCTTCTAAACTCTTTGCCTCGTCTGAATCGAACGAGGTTATTGAATCACTTTGTCGGGGAAGTTTTCAGCGTTCGCTAATCAATTCGCCCTACTTTGATTTTCAAATCGGTAATCCCGTGATCCGGCAGCTGTTCTTGCAGTGACTTGAGGATCTTGGGCTTCTGGAAACTGATCATCTGGCTGATCGTCGAGTTGGCGACCATGACCAGCAAGGTGCCACGCTGTACGTTGCCAGCCACACTATGCTCGGCCAGACGCTCGCCGGCGGCGACATCCCAAGCCTGTTGCGTGGCATCGGCCGTCTGAACCTGGGCGTAGCCCTTCTGGACCATCAACTGGGCCAAGGTTCCTTTGATCGACTGCACTTTGCCGGGCTGACGCTGGCTCATTGTTCGTGGTTCCGATTATGTGTTTCATTCCGCCATGGCATTGCACTGGGTCGCGACCCAGCCGACGCCCAACCGGGCTTACCGATCGCGTGCCAACGGCATGACGACGTAGTCGTAGTTGTCGTCTGTACTGAATAGGGCGGCACTTTCGGCATTCTGGATGTTGAGCGTGAAATTGCTTTCGCTACCCAGCACCTTGTAGAAGTCAGCCACGAAACGATGGTCCATCGTGATCTCGACATTCTCGCCGTCGTAAGGGATCGGAATCTCGACGCGAGAATCGCCCACCTCGGCCGTATTGCTGGAAAGGATCATCGAGCCATGACCGAACGTGAAGTCGATCCCACGGCTCTCGTCGGACGTCACAATGGCTGCCTGACGAAGCGCGGCGAACGCTGGGCCAACCGACATCTCAATGTGGGCCGCTTCACGCTTCTCAGGAAGCACGTCCCGCCATTTCGGGAAACGACCTTCCACTAGGCGAGCATAAATCGTGGCTGGGCCGACTTTGACGAGTACGTCGTTGGTACGGGATGCGATCTGCACCGTCGCGTCCAGGTCGGTCAGGCTACGTTCGATCAGCTGCATCGCTCGCGATGGAATGATCGTCATCGCGTCGGAATTACCGTGATCTTCGATCTGCGTCGCAGGACCTTCCATCTTGGCCAGTCGACGTCCGTCGGTAGCGACCGCGGTAATGCTGTTTTCACCCAGTTCCAATAGAACACCACCCAAAGCGTAACGACCGCTTTCAGTATCGGTGGCGAAAAGGGTACGACGAATCAGTTCTTTGAGAACCCGAGCCGATACTTCATGGTACTTACCCTCCGCGAACGTTTGCACGGTGGGAAACTCGTCGGGGTCTTCGCTCGACAGGGTGAACTTGCTGTGCTGGGCTTGCACGACGGTTCGTGATTCTTCCCGCTGCACGCTGAGTCGCTCATCGCGAACCTCCTTCAAGATAGAACCAAACCGAGCCACGGGTAGAACGATGCTACCGGCTTGCTCGACTTCGATGCCTTCGACCTCGATGCGAACCCCGATCTCCATGTCGGTAGCCATCAGAATCGTGGCCTTTTCGGTGGCGTCGAGTTTGACGTTTTGCAGGATCGGCTTGGGACTACGGCTGGGTGCCACCATGGCCGCCGTCTGGAATGCCGTCTGAAACTTCTCGCGATCGAAAGTGATTTTCATGGAGCTCGTTAATCCAACAAATGTCTTCTTATTAGTTTTTCGAAAGAGTAGTAGTAGTAAGGCGGCGCTCCGAGCTGTCGATAAGTAACGTTTAACGTGCGTTTTGCTCGGCTAGCTTCGAATCAAATGAAGCTAGGTGGGGTGTGAAAAACTTGGCGCTAGGCCGTTGTTTTCCTGTCACTTGAGCGTCGACAAGTTCGCTAGCGGTGTTGGTCGTTTGAAGCGAGGTTGATAAGCGACACGCTGTCGACATCCTTGCACACAAAACCAACACCTTATCCACTACCTCTTCTGTGTTCGACTGAAAAGTCAGGGTGCCAGTGGTACCCTTGTTAATCCGTTTACTTTCTTCAAAGCTCCTCACTGTTTCATCCTTAAGGTTCAAGGAGACCAGCGAGGTCCGCTTCGAAATTCATGCTTCAAGGGTTCACGCGGCACTACGCTGCAAGATGCTCTCTCGCAGCTCTAGTACGGCTTCTCTCAAAGCGACATCCTTTTTGAGTTTGGCTTCCATGCTGCTCACCGCATGCATGACGGTGGTGTGATCGCGGCCGCCGAAATGTTTTCCGACCACTTTAAGGCTTTCTTCCGTGAGTTGCCGGGCGAGCAGCATGGCGACGCTGCGAGCCTGAACGATACTTTGCCGCCGCGAACTCCCCTTCATGTCGGCAACCTTCACGCGGAAGTACTTGGCCGTCATGCTGGCGATATTACGGAGACTGACCCTGGCCGTGTTGTGTTCGCTTTGAAGTAGCGAGTCGACGACCGCCGTATCGATGATTTGGTTGGCCCTGGTCTGGGCGATTAGTCGGTTCACGATTCCGCTGAGTTGAAGCAGGCCATGCGGAAAGGCCACGGCCAGTTTCTGGGCCGCCATCTTGGTGATCTGGCGATTGTGCCGTGTTGCGATCCCTTGGATCAGGACTTCCCGTGTTCCCTGCTCTGGCAGCACGACGGGAACCAACAGGCCGGCCGACAAGCGACTGCGAAGTTCGGTCGAGAACCCTTCCATGCCGATCGGATTTTCGCGGCACGAAACCAGAACCGTGGCACCACGCCGTTCGAGTTCGTCGAGCAAATGCAACAGAACCTGCTGCATCGATGGGAAGTGCAACAACTCGTGCAGATCCTCAATCACCAGCACATCGGTGCCGAAGAACTCGGTTCGCGTGCTACTGGCCGTTTCTTGACGCAAGGCATTGCCATACTCGCGAGCAAAATCACTGCCGGTCACGGACAGAACCTTCAGGTCAGGCTCTTTTTCGACCAGAACGCCCGTGAGTCCTTGCAGCAAGTGTGATTTGCCAGAACCACTGGGGCCGTAGATGACTACAGGCGAGAACTGCGAGGCATCGTGCTTCAATGCTTCGACCGCCGATTGAATCATGCGGTTTTCTGGCCCTGCCACGAAGGGGCGCAGACCCTCAATGGACCGTTTTACCGACCCAATGTAGGCGGGATCCTCCTGGCGGACCCAAGGCAAGGCAATGGTGATGATCTCCGTAACCACCGAAACTCCGTCTGTGTCTGTCAGACAACGTGGAAAAGCTCAATCGGCAGAGTTCGCCTAATGCAAACTCCCAAGCCCCAAAGGGGCGGCAGATAGCCACTAAGGACGTGATCCTCAGGGTTCAATCTACCAAGCCCAGATTATAGAGGTTTTCCACAGGGAAAACTAGCCAGGGAAGCCATTTATCGGCCGTTTTAACGTTGACGTAAATGCTTGATGCAATTGGAGATACGACTTGCGACTTCATCGACCTCTGGCTCGGTCGTGAAGCGGCTTAAACTTAAGCGAATCGAACCAGAAACTACATCTTCTGGCAGCCCCATCGCGATCAACGTAGGGGACGGCTCGGATGACCCGCTGGCACATGCGGAACCGGTGCTGCAAGCGACTCCAGCCATGTCCAAAGCCATCACCAAGGCCTGCCGGTCGATGCCTGGAAATGCAGTGTTCGACGTGTGGGGAAGACGTGGAGCATCGCGGCCGATGACTTGCATTTCGTCCTCTCCGACCAGATCGGTGAGAAGCGCTTCCAGCCGATCCCTCAGGACCTGCATACTCGGGCCGGCTTCCGGCATGGCTTCGATGGCTAACTGCAAGGCTTTTTCAAAGCCGATCGCCAGTTCTACGCTCTCAGTACCAGGTCGCAGGGCCAATTGCTGAGAACCACCGAACATCGTCGGATTCAATGTCACATGATCATCCAGCACGAGCGCTCCAATACCCCGCGGACCGTGAAACTTATGAGGGGTCAGCGTCATCGCCGAGGCACCTAATTTCCGGAAATTCACGGGTATTTTGCCAATCCCCTGCACGGCGTCGACATGCAAAGGGACTTCCCGATGACGACAAATGGTTGCGATCTCGCCTATGGGTTGAAGGACGCCGGTCTCATTGTTCCCCAGCATGACACTTACCAGTCGCGTTGGCTCTGCGAGCCATTGATCAAGTTCGGCTAATTGGACGACACCATTGTTGTCGACTGGCAGCACACGAACTTTCACACCGCGCAAAGCCAACTGATCGGCTGCTTCGGAGATACTCGGATGTTCGATCGCAGAGATGATGACCTGGCCATTTGTTTCTTTGCCTAAGCCAAACAAAGCCAAATTGTTGGCCTCCGTTCCCCCACTGGTAAACACCAAGCGATCGCTGGCGAAACGAGTCGTCTCAGCTCCCAGCAGATTGAGAATTGTTTCTCTGGCGTCATCGAGGCGACGGCGAGCCTTCTGGCCTGCTTGATGTTGGCTCGAGGGATTAAAGAAAGCCGACTCGTAGGCCTGACTCATGGCCTCGGCGACTTCTACGGCCATGGGTGTCGTCGCATTGTTGTCGACGTAAATCAATTTTCAGGTTCATCTTCCGATGTTTCTTCGTCATCGGAAGCCTCGTCTTGGGCAGTCTCTTCTTCGGCTGCCGCTGGAAGTTTGTCGAGTTGCTGCTGGGCCTCTCGTGTTTCGGGAGCTAAGCGGAGGACTTGCTCGTAGCAGAAGCGGGCGCGCTTGGTTTGATTCGCATCTTGAGCTGCTTTGCCAGCAGTCATGTACAACTCGACGAGGAACGGGTCGAGGCTTTGCTGGCCGATCGTCTTCTGCTGAGTTTCCCCTGCGGATTTTTGTTGATTGGTTAGGGCGTCGGCCGGAACATCGGGTTTGTCATCTTCTTTCAGCCAGTCCTGGGGCAGCGGGTTATTCTTTTGCCGACTCAGGTCCAGCATGTGATGGAGAATGTCAGGGATCAAGATGTACATGTTTCCCTCGGCCGCCTTTTGGATTTCGGGCCACATTACGGCTGCGTAGCCAGGGTTGGCTTGGCCCCAACGATCGAGATCGATCGCTCCGGTCGCATTGGACATGTCGAGATAATCGATCAGGATCGCGGCATCACTCTCGTACATCGTTCCGTGGGTGAAATGTGAAACGATGACCCAGTCTTCGTCCTTCGGCTTCCTGCCTGAGTAGGTGATCCACTTGTTTTTGGCGAGGTCGAGTTCCAGATTGCCTGTGTTGTTGAAGTAATCGGTGGCCGTTAGTCGTACCCCGAAAGCTTCGTAGTAGCTAAACCTCCGCCGCTGAAAACCATCCGGCGAAAACTGCACGCCAGAGTGACTCGAAGTGCCGAGCACAATGGTTAAGCCAATCACGCCAATCACCAACAGAATCAGAACGATGACGAAGACGCGCAACATCGTCTGATTCTGAGCAGGAGCAGGTGCAGAACTACGAGATGCCGGACTCAAAGCAATCGCCGTGAATGAATGGGGGCCAAAAAAGGGGAATTCGGAATGATTCCCCGATCCCCTTTAGTTTAGTGCCTGCCGACAGCGTTTACGAGATTCCCGCTGTTTTCGTACGCCGGCAACGGCTTATTTAAGGTTCTGCATAAACCCAAAGCCGATCAGGCCCAGGCCGGAAAGACCAATGAACCCAAAGACAAGAGTCATCATCATGTCTCCCTGGCCCATGAAGAACCAGAGTCCTAGGGCCATCAGAATATCCATGACCCCGGCCATCATCAGAATGGTCCCGGTAGGGATTTGTCCGCGGCGTCTTCCTAATCCAAGTTGACGTTTCATGCAGCGATAAACCAAACCGTGAAAACTTCTGTCGAGCAATTATTTATAGAGGAAAAGCGGACAATTGGCCGTTTCCAGCATCTTGTTGGTCGAAGACCCGAACAAGGTCTCCTTGAATCCGCCGCGGCCATAAGCCCCCAGCACAACCATCCGCGGACTCAGTTCTTTGACCTTTTCGGCCAGCATTTCCACCACACGACGTTCTTTGGGGACATAGTGCAGCTGCGGGTCGATCCCGTGGAAATTCAGGAATTGAGCTGCCTCTTCCAATCGTGGCATGGCTTTGGCTTCCTGATCGGAAATACTCACCACGTGGACTTGTGTCTTTGGTCCACGAATCTCCAAGAGGGTCCACATTTGGAGAGCATGGGCCGCCGTGGCACTGCCGTCGTAAGCGATCACAACCCGATGATTATCCGGCAGTTTCTGGGGGTAAACGATCACGGGACGAGCATTGTCGACCAGAAGCTTACGAACCGTAGCACCAACATCTTCGCTGGTTTCGTAGTGGAAATTGGTGTCTCGGCCGATCAAGACCACATCGTGGCGTAGGGCATGGCGTTCGATCTGTTCGTAGGGAAGACCTTCGCTGGGGATCGCGGTGAATGGGACTTCAGCTTCTTTGCAGCGGGTCTCAAAGTTCTGGAGGATCTCTTCCGCTCTTTGTTTCGCTTCAGAAATCAACGTTTCGTCGCGATGCTTTTTGTAGGCGCCGGCGCCGATGGGCAAGCTGGTTGGAGTCTTGATCCCGGGGATGTCGACCACGGCGACGCCTGACAAATGAATGCAGCCGGACCGACCATCCTCGTGGGCCGCGTAACGATGGCAAAATGCGATCGCCATATCGAGAGCGGTCTTGCTGGAGGGAGAATTGTCCAGGGCGATAAGTGCGCTGCGAATCATGATACTGTTTCCTTCCCCAATGGTCGGCTTGGACCGGTGTAAGATCGCTAAGCGGACGGTCGCTTCCCATCGACCTGAAGACCTCCGCCGCCACCTATCTATTGTAGCATTGCAAACGGTGGTTCGGGATGGCTCTCAAATCGATTTTCAAGCGGGAAATAAGGGTGCAAATCTTACCGACTTATCCCATCGAGATACTCTGAATCAACTCGGGATCTCCTCCTTGAATTAGGAGGATCATCCCAGTAATTCCGACGGTAACCGCAAGCCACATGATCCCCAGGGCCAACAGCGAGAAAGTCCCGCCGTCGAAGCCTGGTACCAAGGTGCATTTCTCGGGGCGAAGCGGATCATAATAGACGTTCAGGCTCGGGATCGAGTTCAGGGCATCGAGCAGCTTCTCGTGGTCTTCCCGCTCATTGGTTGGGATATAGCTCGATGCGATGTTCGTCCCTTGGAAAGGGCGTCCACAAACGTCGTATTCGTAAGTCGCTTTGACTTCGAACACGTGTCGGTTTGATTTGGTGTTTTTACGTACCGTCTCTTCGATGCTTGCTTCAATCAACCGGGCCCCAGTTTTCTCCCACGAGTTGCTGCGCCAGGCACGGTAAATGTCTCGTAAGCCGTAGCCGACAATCACCAGCCCAATCAAATTGAAACCACCCATCACCAGCATCGCAATTGTATCTTTCGACATGGTTTTCCTCTCAGCCAGCGGGAGTCAGGGATCGATGATTCAGTTGGGCCAGACGTTGCGGTAAGTTCTTCAAAGAACTACCCATGAAGACTAGCGCAAAGATGCCGCCACAAAATGCCAGCCAGGCACCGCCAAAGATGACCGGCAGGTAAGCACTGCGGTGGATACCGGTTGCCAAAGTACTTTCGCCCGGGTTTTGTGGGTCGAAATAGACGCGAACGTACCGCGATCGGCTGAGCTTTCTCTGCAAGTTCGAGTGCATGCTCTTGTTGTTGGTGCCGTTGTATCCGTAGGCGATACGGTCTCCTTCGTAAAACTGCCCGTCGATGTCATAGGCATATTTCACATAACAGGCCCACGTTTCTTTATGGTCGTTGGTGTGCGAGCGGAGTTTGCACTCGAGAACTTCACCTCGCACGGCCGGCCACTGCGTGGTTCGGCTGGCCTGATCCAGTTGGTAGATCCCATAGCCTAGAAAGCCGACGCCGAAACCGACGAAGAACAACACGAACAGGGATGTGAAGAGTTTAGACATGAAACCACTCGAAGAAAGTTACCGGAAAGGGAGCCGCTCGCCTCTCTTGGTAAAGTTCGCTCGTAACACGAAATCGTTGCTGACATTTCGAAGTTCCCCGGCATCCGTTGCCACTTCGCCAGCGGAAGTTGCCGGTTATGACGAAGATAGTGGCCATCCCCTCACCGGTGGCAGACGTGGATCCAGTTTTTCAATAAACGACGGGTACAGGCCATTCATTGCAGGAATTCGTGTCACCTAACCGTGGTGAAGTTGTCTCGTAGAAGCATCAGCAACTTCCCCAAAGTTGAATTCGTACGCGCTTCCCCAAATCATGCGATGAGGATTTCCCATGTTTCTGTCGATGCTTGCTGCCAGTGTTTGTTGTGTTTACGCGCTGACATCCGTAGTGATAACTGGGTACTGGGCTTGGCGAGTCTGGGGCAAATAGCATAGCGCCTGAGAAGACCTGGCAAGAAACAAAGAAGGGCGACTCACGAGTCGCCCTTGAAAATCTACCTTCGACGATAAAACGTCGTTCTGTTGTAACTAAGAAAGAGAACGCTGAAGCGAAGAAAGCAGGTCGCGATGGCGAGATTCGCATTCGCGCATCTGCTGTTCAATCGCTGCTTCTTCTTCCGCCGAAGTGGCGTGAGCAAGCGACTGTCTTAGACGACTTATTTCCGAGTCGAATGTTTCGTTCGCGGCAGCGATTGCACTGCTACATCCTAATGAATGAAGACCGTCCATTACGTATCTACTGTTAGGTAATACCACGAATGATGCCTTGATACTTCCGGTTTAATCCATGCTGGGTAGTTCCGCAAAGCCCCCTCCTGCTTAGATGCGGATATCGCGAGTAAAAGATGGAAAGTACTGGAAAATTTACTCGCCCGAATTGCAGATTTGCTCTAAATTCATCCCCATACCCCTGCTCTTCTCCACCCCCCAAACCCTACGCCAGCTCGCCTCATGAGCGCTTACCTCATCCTGTTAGCTTTGTTTGCCATTAGCTGGGCGATTGCCGGTTTCTGTGTGTCCACTCTTTGTTTGAAGCTGCGCTGGAACTTGGTTGGCGGCGTGCTGTTGATTGTCGGGGGTTTTATTCTGCCGATGATCATTGGGAGTGCCGCACTCAACCAGCACGACGATCGCTCTGGTGTGCGGCTTTCCGACGCTTTGACCATCTTTGGCATGTTAGAGTTTTCGTTCACGATCCTCTTACTAGTCTCTACTATCGGGGCAATCGCAGGCGTCCTTGTCGGTACAGTGAGTGGTCTGTGGCCGCGAATCGATGACGATGGCAATCGACAGCGGAGCGCGCGAAGTTGGACGACCTGGAAACTAGTCATTGCTGGTCCCTTGGCACTGACGATCACCTGGACGCTCTTCTTTCTGGCTGACCTCCGAGCCAAGGGCCGTCTCGCCGATATCCGCGACAAACATCAGGCCATCTTAGATGTGCAGGAAGAAGTTGCTCCTCGCCAACAAAATGATGCAGCGGCCGTGCACGACGCACTTCTTTTGGCGATCTTGGAAGATGAATCGCCTGATTGGATTTTGGAAAACTATCGTCAGGGAAAGAAACAACCTCTATCAGCGAATATCATCTTTCGCCGAAATGATTATGACCTGTTGAAAATATTCCTGCCTGGCTTTCCACACACGCAAAGTGTTCTGGACTATGCCCAGCGCCACGAAGATGCTTTTCTCGAACTCCGCCGGCAAGTACTTCGGGAAGGACTTGAGTATCGGCACTGGGATGAAGAAGTCGCACGATTCACGGCTTTGCACGCTTTGGCGCGACTTCATCAGGATGACCTCGATTCAACGATCGACGATTTGAAGCTGTTGCACGCCATCGCAAATCAGTCACTCGACCGGCGAGTCGAAGACTCGTTTTCCATGGTGCCGATCGAAGCATATCGCTATCTCGTATTTCAAGCCATTCTTGGAACAACCAATCCCGTACCGCCCGAAGCCTACAACGTAATGCTGAACGACACCGGCGAAGTCGAACCCAGTTTGCGCCGTAGATTGAAGCGAAGTATGAGCCAGGAAGTCGTGAAGTCAATTGACTACTTGTTGCGTGAACAAACTGCCGAGCAACTCGATTTCAAGGAAACGTTCCAGCGGGCCACGGAACGAATCATTTATCAGGAACACATTCCTGGTTGTACTGATCGACTAGAAAAAGAGATCAATCAGGTCCTTGAGCCATCGACAGATCCTTTTGTTGCCATTCCTGTTCTTGCATTTCCGATGCTTGGCGACATGGATGAAGCGTGGCTTTTGACTTCCAACTACAGCTCGCACATGTATCACGCGATTCAGTTTCGTTACATGCATAATGTGCGTCTGGAAGTCGTCAAAACCGTGCAAATGTTGGAACACGAGCGAATAGAGAAGAATCGATTCCTGACGCAGCAAGAGTTCCTGATCGGGATCACATCGCCAGAATTCACGGCGGGAACTTCCATTGACTACGTTACGCTTCATAGCCCGAACACTGGCAAAGCCGAAGGAGCAATCGTCGCGGCTCCGAGTCATCGGCGGCTTGATGATTTCATAGGACTTTACCTGGGGCCGGCGATCTTTCCCATCGTCGATGCAACTTCTCCTTCTCTCGCCATCCGATCGGGCCAACTCAACGGTACTTGGGAACTTGCCCAGGTAAAAAACAATCCGCTACGGCTGATCATTCCGACGCCCAAGGCTAGCACGTCGAATCCATCGACACCGATGCGATAGACAAACATCGAGCTATGTCGAACCGTTTCTCACAGCAGACGTAGTGAGCCTTCAAGGATTCGCTGCACCCGTTTCCGATGCGTCTGTAAGACACAGCGCCTTAGGAGAAGAGATTCTGTGAGAAAGATTATCTACTTTGTTACGGCCAGCCTGGATGGATTCATCGCGCGGCCAAATGGAGCCATCGATTGGCTTATTCAAGCGGAAGGGAACGAGGACTTCGGATTCTCGACCTTCCTCGAGTCGATCGATACGGTCGTTCAGGGTCGAAATACCTACGAACACGTTTTAACCTTCGGTCCCTACCCCTACGCCGAGAAGAAGAACTTCGTCTTCTCACGCAAGATGTTGCAATGCCAGCACGCGGAAGTCGTTCGTCAGCCGGTGTCTGACTTCGTCCGCTGGATTCATTCGCAGCCCGGCAAAGATGTCTGGGTGGTAGGTGGCGGACAGTTAGCAGCGTCGTTTCTGCATGTTGGAGCGATCGACGAACTCAAGGTCTTTGTCCAACCCATTATTTTGGGTGAAGGCCTACCACTGGTCGCCCATATCGGTCGTGATACACGCCTGAAAGTGAAACACTCGCACACGTTTGGCCAGGGGCTCGTGCAGATCGACTACGACGTCTTGCGATAGTACTGCTACTACCAGAGATCGTTACAGTTTAACGCCACCCGCCTATTGATCCCTGCCTGCCAGAAACATTCCGTGATTTGAACATCCAACGCTTGCCGAACTTCCTAATACATGTATTAAGCCGGTTCTTACGATTGAATCGGTGCTTGCACCGCTAGTATTAGGGTTATCGCATGGCGATCGGGAAGCTAAATGTTTGGCAATGGTCACTAGTCTTGGCAATTCCTTCCATTGCCGGCTGCGTGCTTCCCCATTCCAAACCAGCCACCTACTCGGAAGAGATTGTCCCGCTTGATCCGGCACCGATTTCCCAGGCCGAAACCAAGTCCGAGGTACAAGTCGTTGACCATCAAGAGCCGTTCTCGGTGATTAAGCCGGCGGTACTGGAACCAACTAACATCCTTCCTCCCGAGATCGCACCAGCGGATATCCCTGCATTTGAAGTGGCTCAAGCAACCAAGGTGCCCGCGCTTCCGACGGTCGAAGGAAAAGGCATGACGCTGGCGCAGCTGCAAGACTTGGCTCTGGCAAACAACCCCACCATCCGTCAGATTTCGGCATCGGCCCAGGCTGCTTCCGACTATCGCTATCAGGTTGGTCTGTCCGCCAATCCGATTGTCGGATATTCAGGAAGCCAGTTAGCCGATCAAAATACGGATCAACACCTGGTGACCGTGGAACGCGAGTTTGTCACTGCCGGCAAGTTAGACCTGAACCGCAATGTGCTCGGCCACGCCGTTGAAGCGCAGAAGTGGGATGTCGAGTCGCAACGATATCGTGTGCTTACCGACGTGCGTCTGGCGTTCCTGGATGCCTTGGTCGCCCAGCGCCGGATGGATGTGATCGACGACTTTCATGGTGTGGTCGCTAAAGGCGCCGAGCTTGCTCAAAAGCGGTTTGAAGCCAAAGAAGCTTCACAATCCGATCCGCTGCAAGCCGAGATTCAGTTGAACGAAGTCGAAGTCCTTCGACAGCAAGCTCAGTTTGCCTGGGATGCCGCCTGGCAAGAGATGGCCGCCACCGCTGGCGTACCGGACATGCAGCGTAGTCAGCTATCCGGCGAGTTGAACCCTCAGATCGGTAACCTCGAGTGGAATGCGATCTACAGCGACTTGCTGGGCAACAGTCCGGAACTGCAAGCCAGCTACAGCCGGGTAAACCAGGCCCGCTCGAATATGACCCGACAAGAGGTCCAACATATTCCCAATATCATTGCTGCCATCGAAGCGGGACACGACAACAGCACCGGCAGCGGGATGATCAATGTTTTCGTCGGTGCCCCGATTCCTGTCTTTAACGATAACAGTGGTAACGTTTCGGCCGCGTATCGCGAATACTGCCGAGCTACCCATGCCGTGAAGCGTATCGAGATGTCGCTGAAAGCCCGGTTGGCTGGCGTCGCCAAGGAATACGACTCGGCCTTGGTCGCAGTCGAACGCTACGAACAACAAATCTTGCCGAAGGCAAAAAAGACGCTCGACCTGTCAGAACAAGCCTATGCGGCCGGCGAGTTTTCTTTCATTCAGGTTCTGATTGTCCGGCGAACGTACTTCAACACAAATCTTCAGTACATCGATGCCTTGGGTGAACTTGCCAAAGCGCATGCCAAGATCGACGGACTGCTTCTCACCGGCGGTTTGGACGAGCCCACCGACTTCCAAGGTGGCGACGGGCTGCGTGGTCAGACGTTTAGCCAGCAGTAGTTGTGACTCTGTGGGTGCCTTCTGTTGTTAGGAGGCATCCTTCATCCCGGCTTCAGGGTCGGAGGTCGCAGGGACGAGCCATCCGATTTGTCCTGCCGATTCGTTCTTGCCTCGTCCGATCAGAAACTTTCCAGGCGAGAGAGGAACGATGCCGTAGCTGGCGAAGTAGGGAAATCGCTTGGGCTCTTGGAAGTCGGCAGTCGTTCTCAGTAATTCTTGCGGCGTGCCATAACAGCCAAACCACCACTGACCGTCATGAAACGCGGCCGTTTGAATGCCTAGATAGGTTTGTCCGCTCGGGATGACATGTCTCTTGAGAAACTTGAACTCCGGATCGTATTCGTAGACATAATTCACTTCGATATCCGCCGGCAATCCACCTACCACAAAGAATCGCCCGTCGTGGTACTCCATGCCACCGGCTCCGTGCACAGCCTCCTGGACGGGATGCTTCACGAGTAGGTCAAGCGATGCGGCGTCGTACACGTAGACCCACGAATCAGCTTGCCCCGCCGGTTGATTGAACTTGCCAAGATTGGTGGCCACATAGACTTTTCCATCGTGGTAGCACAAGTCGCCATGATGCGTGGGCACTTCCACTTGGCGCAAGATCTTGCCGTCTGAGTTCGTCTTCACCAGTTTCGTGGTGAAAGACCAATAGATCTTCGCATCGTCGTCGGCACATACTCCTTGCAGATGTCCCGCATAGGCTCCTTCGCATTCGATCTTCTCGAAAGGAAGTTGCGTCTTCATTTTGGATTGAGCAAACAGAGATTCGCTCACTCCCAAAATGGCCGAGAAGGCGAGCGTTTGTTGAATGAAATTACGTCGGGGCATCCCCGATGGCTGGGAAGTTGAGTGAGCCATAGGTATCCGAAGTCTAGGAAGGTGATTGTTGGCAGGGAAATCTCTGGCGGCCGGACCAGTGGTGAAGTGGATGCCCGACTAAGCCATGCCTGAGGCTTTCAGCACGACCTCATGCACGGCCAGGTCATGTTGGCGATCCCAAGCAAGTTGTTTCTCGCCGCGGATGACTTTGGCCAGGTCAGTAAACTCTCCGTCGTAGCGGCCGCCTTGTCGTTTCAGGCTGAGGTGCTGCGTTCCTTTCTTGAACTGGCCGTAGGCTTCGGTCAGGGAAAGATCGACTTCACCCGATTCGAGTTGTTTGATCTCCAGCGCGCCACCTGAGCCGGCAACTTGGAATCGACGGCGGGGAAAGCCGAATGGGTCGAGGTGATTGCAGCGTACCGTGGCGGTGGCTTTCGGATAATCGAGCACTGCCAACTGGTTGTCGGCGAAAGTGTCTTGGGGTGCTTGGGTTCGTTTCGTGAAGGCGATCACTTCGTCCGGCTTGCCCAGGATCGTCACGACCGCGTCGATCAAGTGACAAGCAAGTTCAAACATGCCACCCCCTTCGTACTGGGCCAGATCCTTTCGCAGGCCAGGCGATGCCAGCTTGCCCATCATCGCGTCAATCTCGTAGATCTCGCCTAACCATCCTTCGCGAGCTGCTTGAAAGAGAAGCTCGAAGGCTGGGTTATACCGCAGCATGTAACCCATTTGAATCGTTCGCTTCTTCGCATCGGCGGCTTCGCATAGTTCACGAAACGCCGAGAGCGACTCCCCGGCCGGCTTATCCAAATGAATGTGCATGCCGGCTTCGATACACTTTCTAGCGGTGGGGACCAACTGCCTGACTTCCGTCTCGACCGCAACGGCTTGTAGGCCTGGTGTGTTCAAGAGTTGCTCGATCGACATCACCTTCAGGCCTTCGTACGACTTCCGCTGCGTGGCACTTTTGGCCAAATCGAGATCGACGTCTGCCAGCCCGACCACTTCATACGTATCGGACATCGACCGCATCGCGTCCATTTTGCCCGAGGCATGGGCATGAGAGGTACCGATCTGCCCGACCTTGATCTTGTTGCCCCTTGTCGGCTCGGCGGCATGCACGCCAGCAGCGAGAGTTGTGACGGCGGCGGCAGTCGCCGTGGTGAATTGGCGTCGGGTGAGATTCGTCATGGTGGCAGGCCTTTATCAGGTGGGATGGGTCTGCGACTAGTTTAGTCGGTTTTAGTGGCGAATTCGAGAAATGCCGAGCCGATTCCAAATTGCCAAAATATTACTGGAAAACGCGCTGAACCTTGTCACATTCCGTGTCCTTATATCGTCCGGTCGTTAGAACCAGCGGTTATTACCCCCTACTAACGAGGAAACCTCACCATGTTTCGCAGCATTCTTACTCTGGCCGTCGGCATCTTTTTGGGTACTGCCGGCGTCTTAGTTGCCCAGCACCAAGCCAAGCAGACGATCATTCCCATTTCGGCGCAAGATATTGTCGAGAAACTGGAAGGGCACGATGCGAAGGTTTCGGTGGTCGAAGTCCAACTTGATCCCCTGGGTGAAGGGATGCCGCATCGACACCCGGGCCCTGTCTTTGGCTACGTACTGGAAGGAAAGTACGAATTGGGGATCGATGATCAACCCACGAAAGTCTTTGAGCAGGGAGAAACATTCTACGAGCCAACAGGGTGCCTACATCGTGTAGGTAAGAACCCCCAGACGGCCGGCAAAACACGTGTAATTGCCGTGGTAGTTCATCCGCGTGATGCAAAGCAACTGGCGATTCCCGAACCGATGAACAAGCCCTAGAATCCGATTCCTACCGATAGCCGTTTCACCCAATCAGGCAAACCTTTCATGCAACCGACGCGCGATCGTAACGTATTCTTTGCGGAAGTCTTTCTCCGAATAGCATTGGCCGCCTCGTTTCTCTCAGCCGTGGCCGACCGATTCGGCATGTGGGGCGCACCGGGTGAGCCAGGTGTTGCCTGGGGGACGTGGAACCCGTTTGTCGAATATGTGGCACTACTGAACTGGTTCGCTCCAGTGGCGCTTCACGCGCCGCTAGGCTGGGTCGCGACGATCGCCGAAGTGATCATCGCAATCGGACTTCTCATCGGATGGAAGCTTCGCTGGTTCGCCCTGGCATCAGGGGCACTGCTTATGGTGTTTGCAGTGACCATGACCATTGCGACCGGAATCAAGTCGCCGCTGGATTACTCGGTCTTCACCGCCGCGGCGGCTTCGTTCTTATTGGCTGCGATTCCAACGAGTTCTCCAGCGGATTAGTTTGCATTGACTGTTGGAAGGGATGAGAATTGAGCGATCTTATTCGCTCGTCTCATCTTCCCTTCCACCCAGTGCTTTTTCGATGACTGGTCCCCTTCGATCGATTCTCCTGGTCTTAATACTTGCTTCGGCCAGTTGGGCGGAGGAGACTTCCAGGCCCAATATCCTGCTCGTTCTAACCGATGACCAAGGCTGGACGACGCTAGGGTGTTACGGCGGCAAAATCGTACCGACACCAAATCTCGATCAGCTCGCCAACTCAGGCGTTCGTTTCACCGATGCCTACGTAACTTCGCAGTGCACGCCAACTCGAGCGACGCTTCTTTCGGGGCAGTACACGGCCCGCAATCGCATGTGGCATGTGATTCCTTGGTATGGTTGCCCGTGGGCACGTGTCGAGGAAGTTCCGTTTGTCGAACAACTGGCCCGCGATCAACCGACGATCGCAGCACAGCTGCGGCAAGCCGGCTACGTAACGGGCATCGCAGGTAAGTGGCACTTGAACAATGGCGTCGATGGAAACTACAACGCGTTGAATCCGGAGAACGCCTCGCACTTTGGATTTGATTTCGTTGCTACGGCCGTTCCAAAAAAGCAGTTTGATCCAGGCGGTGATCGTGGAGTCGATTGGCTGACCGATCAGACGCTTCAGTTTGTCGAACAGAATCGACAGGGCCCGTGGTTCTTCTACCTGTCGCATCACATGATTCACGGCAAGGTAGTAGCCCCTAAAGAGCTGGAAGAAAAGTATCTCCAACAAGGCTACACCGACGAGGGACCTAATCGGGCCGTTTACCTGGCGGGTCTTGAAGCGATTGATCATTCGATCGGTAAGTTGATCGCAGGACTGAAAAAACTAGGTGAATACGAAGACACGGTCATCATCTTCCTAAGTGATAACGGCGGTATTGACTGGCGGTTGGATCATCGCAACTTGCAGAAGCCTCACCCGGACACACCGAAGCTGGCCGTTGATATCTACGAGTATGACAATGCCCCGCTCCGCGCCGGCAAAGGTTCGATCTATGAAGGAGGCGTGCGCGTTCCCCTAATCATGAGCTGGCCAAAAAAGTGGCCGGCCGGCAAAGTGATTCACACGCCGGTGCATGCCGTCGACCTGGCACCGACTTGCTTTCAACTAGCAGGGCACAAGCCTGTGGAAGACCAAGCGCTTGATGGCTTCGACTTAAGTGAACTCATCACGAAAGGTACCGACCCGAGTTTCACGGATCGACCGATCTACCAGTACAGTCCGATCTACGATTTGAACTGGGGCCTGACGCCGTGCGCGTCGATTCGCGTGGGAGACTTCAAGCTAATTGAAATGTTTGGCGATCGCTTCGATTCCGAGCATCAATATGTGCTCGGTCATCGAATCGAGCTGTATGACCTGAAGAAGGATCTAGGCGAGCAAAACGACCTTGTCGAAACGAAGCCAGAGGTGCGCAACAAACTGCATCGACAGCTTCGCGATTGGATGCGAGCGATGGACGTGCCAGCGCCACGATTAAACTCGCATTACGAACCCGCCCGGGCATTTGAAACGACGCGTGTTAAGACGGAGTGGGTAGTTGCTCCTTAATTGCACGGCGAATTCGATTTCCCGCACATTTCAACGGCTTTTTTAGTAGCTACCGAAACCTATTGCCATTTCGTTGGTTGAATGCCTTTAGAGAACGAGCAAAACTCGCTTTCAGCGCTTTGTTTCCCGAACAGAAAGAGTATTTCGATGCATCGCAGTTCGCATTTTGGTAGCGGTCGCCGAGCATTCATGGGGCTGATGGGCACCGCGTTTTTTACGACGCCGGGTCTATTTGCTGAGGAACTGCTCAAGCCAACGCCGTTTCTCACGGAGGGGCCATTCTACCCCGATAAGTTGCCTTTGGATCAGGATAACGATCTGATCATCATCAAAGACAGCACCACGCCGGCGGTTGGGCAGATTACCCATCTGACGGGTCGCATCCTCGACAAGAGTGGTAGCCCGATGAAAGATGCCACGATCGAGATCTGGCAGTGCGATGCAAATGCTGTCTATCTGCACACCCGCGATAGCAGCGGAAAAGAAGATCAACAGGACCGAAACTTTCAAGGCTTCGGTCGGTTTACCACCGGAAGCAAAGGCGAATATCGCTTCCGTACCATCAAACCAGTCCCCTACCCCGGTCGTCCGGCACCTCACATTCACATCAAGGTGAAGCAAGGGGACAAAGAGTTGCTGACCACTCAGCTGATGATTCGCGGCTTTGAAGGGAACAAGCGGGACGGGGTTTTCTCCCAAGTCCGCGATCCGGAAAAACGCGAGCTCCTGGTGACCGACTTCAAACCGATTCCCGACTCCAAGATGAACGAGTTCGCGGCTTCGTTTGATATCGTTCTCGGGGCAACCCCTGATGAACGCGATATGCGACGATTTGGTCCACCTCCTGGTGGTCGTGGACCGGGCCGAGGTCCTGGCGGACGTCCTCCAGGGCCACCACCGCGTGATTCGTAACGTACCAACTCACGAACGCGGGTATTTTAATTACCCACTTACTTGTCTCCCCATTTCTGCAAAGAGTAAACAGAACCATGAAGATCGTTTGGAAACAATCCCTAGTAGTGCTTTCGCTGCTGATGGTCGGTGCGGCCTTCGGTACGGCTAACGCCCAAGATGGCGAACGCGGCCCACGTGGCCCACGCGAAGGCGAACGACGTGAAGGCGATCGCGGCCCACGTGAGTTCAATCCAGAACAGATGATCGAGCGCCTGATGAATGCTCTCGATAAAGACAAAGACGGCAAGATCACCAAGGAAGAAGCCGGTGAAGGTCGTGGCGCTGCCATGGTCGAGCGAGCTGACCTGGACAAGGATGGCGTCACTACCAAGGAAGAATTGAAGAAGGCCTTCAGCCGAGGTCCTGGCGATCGTCCTGGTCCACCACGTGAAGGTGACCGACCTGGCCCACCTCGTGGCGAAGGTGATCGTCCTGAAATGCGTCGTGGTGAAGGGGATCGTCCCGGTCCTCCACGTGAAGGTGATCGTGGTCCACGCGGTCCTCGCGATGGTGAACGACGCGAAGGCGACCGCCCAGGTCCTCCACCACGTGATGGTGATCGTCCTGGTCCTCGTCCAGAAGGTTTGTCCGGTGGTCCTGGTTTCGGTGGTCCGATGATGATGCCTCCATTCGTCATGGAACGTCTGGAACTGTCCGAAGGACAACGCCGTGAGATCCGCGCTCTGCAGGAAGAGATGCAGAAGAAGTTCATGTCGATCTTGAACGAAGAACAACGCAACACGCTGAAAGAAATGCGTGAACGTCGCCCTGAAGGGGATCGCCCCGAAGGTCGTCCTCAGTTCCGCGGCCCACGCGACGGTGATCGTCCCGAAGGTGCCCGTGGTCCACGTGAAGGCGATCGTCCTGAAGGCGCTCGTGGTCCACGCGACGGTGAACGCGGTCCTCGCGGTCCTCGTGATGGGGATCGTGAACGTGAAGGCGAACGTCGCGAACGTGACCGCGACGACGCGTAAGTTTCCCTGATTGTGTGAATCGTGGTGCCGCTCGAAAGAGTACGATTCGCAGAAAACTCCGTTCCGGAGGCCGGTCGCCTGAATTTCAGGTGGCCGGTTTTTTTATGCGCTGTGGCAAGGATGCACAACGGCTAAATCCCTATTTCCCAGATTGCCAGAGTGGTTTACGATTGGGGACTTCGGTAGATGGACCTACGTGAAAGAAGTACTTGTGAATTCAGAATTTACAACCATTCGCTCCCTGATTGTTCTCACGTTTCTGGTGGGCCTTCCGGTGGTTGCTATCATGCCCGAGGGGGTTCAAGGAGCACTCAAGGGATTCTGGCCGGAAGAAGAAGCGGCCGCGGATACCCCTTCTCTGCCGATTCTGAAGCCATCGAGCTTTCCTTTGGCCGCGCCCACGACGCCAGAACCTGCGGTTGCCCCAACTTTGGCTCCGGTGACACAGTTCGCCGACTTTCAACAGCCGACGATGTCTAAAGAACCGGAGTTTCGTCCTGCCAGTTTCGAAGTCCCTTCCGAGGTTGTCTCACAGGAAGAACGTCCTTCCGCGTTTGCTTCGTCTCCGAGCGATCCGATACAAGATCTTCCGCTGCCAAGCGATCGTCTGACGGCACCCAGCACACAGCCATCGGGTTTGATTACTCAGGGGACACAAGACATCCAGACCCAACTGGATCAGTTGGGGGCGAATTACTATCGACTGGAATCGTGGGGGAATTCACCCCGCGTTTATCGCTTCCACTGCACGGTCGCCATCAAGATTGGCCAGTCCGATTATTCGCAGCGATTTGAAGCAACGGCAGAAAGCCCGGAAGCTGCCATGCGACAAGTTCACACTGATGTGCAAGCATGGCACGAGCGGTTCTCGAATCTGTCTCTGGGAAGCGAGTTTCACGATCAAATGAACGCCCAGGCTCGGCCGTAACCAAGCCTGGCACGATCCGAGCTATTTCTCTAGTTCAATGGTTAGTTCGTTTTTCCCGTCGGCCGTTACGGTCTCGTGAATTTGTGACTCCCCGTTGTACTTGTCCGGGATAAAGGACTCGGTGATCGATTCACCGTACTGGTCTTTCTTATCCAGCGTACGTACGGCACTGATCCGCAAGATTTTCTCGCCGGCCGAGACCTCGGCCTTGATTACGCCATTTTCAATCCCTCCCATGGCCGATGGACCAATCCCGTCAACCGGATCGAACACAATCGACCCGCTTTCAATCGGTTCACCATCGTAGGTGATCGTGCCAGATACGGGATATTTGGGATGCTCATCGGATGCGGCACATCCCAGCAAGGTCATCCCTGAAACGAGGACAAAAAGGGCAAAAATCGAAGCGCGCATGTTGAGTTCTCTTTTGCAACACAGGTGAAAGCACCGCAAGGTCAACCAGCGCCGGTTGACCTTGCCTGGTCAAAGAAACAGCCGCCGCTTACGGCATCTCGACGACTTCCCCGCCGTTGCGGGAACCAATGGCCTGAAAGACAGTCTGGTTTACCGTCTCGGGGATGAAGCGGATTGAGCCGTCACCGAGTGCGATGTGTGCGCCCCCAGGATGGTAGCTGCGGAGATGGGTTTCCATGTTCGAGCTGGCACATTCACGGCAAGGAACGATATCGGTCCCGTTGCAGTACTGCACCCGGTCACCCACGTCCGTATTGGGAGCGCGAAGAGTCGTGAAGTAGATGTTGCCGTGGTAAGGATTGTGATATCGGCCGCGGAGATCATGACTTCCACCACACACAACATTACCGGTTCCCGACGCAGCCAGGTGATCGGCTTGAAGACGGATCTCACCCAGCATCGCCGTATTGGACGTTCCATCGGTGATGTCTTCAAAGCCGGTATTGTTGCGAGGATAGAAGATACCGTTGCTCTGATTTGCACCGCTTCCGGTATGGCTCGAACCATTGCAAACGAGATACGTACCATGAAACCCTTGTTGATCGACCTTGTCGCCAAGGGGTTCCGAGGGGCAGACAAATGCGTCGAACACAACATTACGCAAGTTGGTCGGCCAACCGCCGGGAAACTCGTTGTTTTCGACGCGAGGCATGATCTGGTCGTAGTAGGCTGTCTGCTCGATGAACGGCATGATCAGGTGAAAGAACGAAACCCGTCGATTGCTGGAGTGCCCAGGGTCTGCACCATTGATGTTGCAGTTGGTCGCCATCGGAAATCTCTGGAACGTGTCGTGATAGTTATGAAACGCCAGAGCAAGCTGTTTCATGTTATTGGTGCACGACATTCGGCGAGCTGCTTCCCGTGCCTGCTGGACTGCTGGCAGTAAGAGGGCGATCAAAACACCGATGATCGCAATGACCACCAATAATTCGACCAACGTAAACCCGCGCCGGCGCGAAAGAGAAATCCAATTTGAGCTAGATCGAAGCGTAATCATAGCATGTACCTATAGAGATAATGGCAAAAGAATACAGGAGACATATACGGCAAGTGACTGCCGCACGAAAGCTGATTTGGAAAAGGAATTTTCGGGATGAGTTGTCTCAGACGAGTTGAGTGAAACTTAGTGTGCGCTTATTTGCGAATCGGGTCAATAAAAATACAAGAAAAATGTTGGCACTGGCTAACATAGGTGATATCGGAAGATATCTGGCCGTAACAACAGGGAAAGATCCCCGCAAAACAGAAAGTGCAAAATGGGATATGCCCGATTCGCAACGAGCAGGGAAGCGATAAATCTCAAAATCGAGCTCTTTTCCACAGCCAATACTGCCGGTGAACTCGATTGCCCCAGAAGGACGTATTAATATAGTCCTATGTAACGGAAATATAAGTATGTTACGAGTTAATCACGCTGATGTCAGGCCAGGTGAGGGCTTTCATTAGGGAGGATCCGACCGCGCCGCTTCGCCTGCACAGATCGGGAATTGCCAGTAACCCATCTCAAGCGAATTGAGCAGTTCCGGAATTGGTTCGCAGAGAAGATTCCAGGCGGCGCCAAGATTCTCGCAAACGGACAAGCAAGCATACATTTCAGTTCGATGGCAATCGCTTACAGTCAAACATATCCATCGAAGCAGGCCGTGGAGGCCACATTGCCCCGCACAACCAGGGCAATGGTTTTGGTTTTCTAAGGGACGATACCACAACGACACCGGCCGGGTCATTCACGAAGCCAAGCTTCAGTCGGTCAATTCCACTTGGAAATCGTTGGTTCCATCGGAAGTGACGCTTACTTTCGCGTCGGATGAACTGTCGGAAACATACTTCCGAGGGAAAGAAAGCTTGGTCTTGGGCGCCGCATACGCGGCTGCTCCCGCGTCGGACGGAGGAGTTTCTTGTTTGGGGGCCAGCGTTACGGTGTAGTCGCCTGGCAAGACACCTCCGCCTGGCGTGGTGCTCGTGAAACTGTCCGCTTTGCCGGATTCATCGGTGAAAGCAAACGCCGACTTCCCGTTGCTATTAAGCAGATTCACGCGAACGTCTTGGACAGGTTCGCCTTTATAAGTGACCAAGACCGTTACGGGACTCGGTCCATCCGAGCTACATCCAAGCGACGTCGTAACGCTGATTCCAATTGCCAGTAGACCAGCTAAGAAACGATTGGTGATCATGGGAATCTCTAGGCAAGTGTTGATGACAGCCTGCCATCGATAGCAGGCTGCCGTGATCGAGGAAAAGAAAACAAACACATCCAGGCAAGTGAGCGACTAATTGGAACTCACTTCGCCGCCCGCCATCGTGGCATTGTTACGGTAGACAGTGATGTCGATCGTCTCGGACACGAAGGCAACACTTCCATCCGCATAGGCAAACTGCAAGCCGCCTGGGTGTGAGCTCATGAAGGAGTAGTTGTTCGGCCAGTCGGTATGCGCACAGAGTAGATCCGCATGACGATTGCCGGTCTGGCAGGAGCCGCTCTGGGCACGAGGGTTAGGAGGAACCGCACATGTGCCGGTAGTTCCATTGAACCACCACCACCAGGAGTGATTGCAGTAAGCGGGGATCGCTTCACCAATCATGTAAGTATTCGACGTACCGTCCTTGATGTCGGCCATGTCGGTCTTGCAGGGCCTCGATCCCCCGCGAAAGAAGATGCCATTGCCCGAGTCCAATCCGTTGCCGGTGGTTCCCCAAGGGGTAGTAGCATGCGTTCCCGAATTAACAATCCAGGTACCCCATTCCCAGTTCGCACCACAGACGCCTTTGTAGTTGTTCACACCCATCAGGGCGTTACCGTCGATGTTGGCACGGTTGTTTCTTTTGCCGTCGTCGTGCAAACCATCGCTCGGGCAAAGAAAGGCGTCGATGCTTTGCTGAGCGACCCAGGCGTTTGAGCCTTGGGTTGGATTGCTGTACCAGGTGGTTGCCGTGTTTTCGGGATCATTGCCGATACCGTAATTGAAATCGATCGCGTCGTATAAGTTGGACTGCTCAATGAATGGGAGCGTCTCGCGTAGCCAACTGGTGCCCTTGTTATTTTGGTCGTAGCCGCCGTTGCTGTAGCTCAGCGGGAACTTGCCGAACGTATCGTGGTAGTTGTGGCAAGCGAGTGCAAGCTGCTTCAAATTGTTGGAACACGTCATCCGCCGAGCCGCTTCGCGGGCCTGTTGGACAGCGGGAAGTAAGAGGGCAATCAGAACCCCAATGATCGCAATCACCACAAGGAGTTCGACCAACGTGAATCCAGAACGGCCAGATACACGCGAACGAAATGACACAGACATGAAAGATCTCCAGGAATAGATAGATATAGGAAGAGACTCAAGTGGTTGTGGATATCTACTAAGAGATGCTTCCACGGAAATGATTGTTGGAGAGGGGATCAGTCCCCCGCCTAATTAAGGAAGTGCCCAATAATACGAAATTTGCGAATCGGGTAAACCAAAATGTGAATGAATTGGATATCACACTTTGGGACACAAAAATAGCCAAAAATATCGGCCAAATGGTCGATTTACGCCAGAATCTAGCAGAAAGCAATCTGGGCTGTGCCCGATTCGCAATATCGGTGAGATTTGTTGCGAGCAGCGGATAGGGACACGATGCGAGAGAGAGCCGCTTAAAGACATCGCTTCAACGTTATAGAGACGTTGGTATCAAGATACTAATCAGGGCGTGCTAACATGCCAGCCGCCCCGATTAGGTTGCATGACCCGCTTACCTGGGATTCAGCGGAATATCAAAGTCGTGTTCGGAAGATTCCTCTGGCACGTCGATTTCATCCCGGTAGACGGGAAACAGCATGTTGCCCTTGGGATGAAAGTCATTCTTGGCGGAGGACTGCCCGTCGAATCCTTCCACGCGTATCGTGTGGGGACCTGGTACGACACCTTTGGCATTGTCCCAGTCGGTATCGTATCGACCATCCACAATGTCGGTGTAACCGCCAGGCCCGCTGTTGCCGGCTTCGGTGTCCGGCGTAAAGAAAATCTTACCGGCCGGCAAGGGCTCGCCATCGTAGAGGACGTCGCCGGAAACGCGATAGCGCTTCGGACCGTCATCCCCTGAACTGCAGCCAACCGTGGCGAACAACGCCATGAATGTCGCCACGATTGGCCACAGCTGCCCCTGCCTAGCAATGAATTGATAAAGGTGGAAGCTCACGGGGAGTAGCCTCCAACCGGTCCGCCGTCTCCGCGTCGACCTAACGAGCGATAAACAGCGAGGTCCATGTTTTCACTGAAGAAACGTACCGAAGCGTCTCCTAACGTGAACATGCATCCGCCTGGGTGACGGCTACCGAAGGTCGACGTCATTTCCGCCAATTGATGAGATGTCGAGATCGGTACCGCACTGTTAATGGGATTCGCCGCGGCACAGAGCGTGATCGGCGTAGCGAATACTGAGTTAACCAGTTGGCCGGAAGCCCAGCTGGTTTCGCGAGTTTTGATGCCAGGGTGCGAACCTAACAGGAAGTGATACATCGATTCGCCAACCATGAACGTGTTGGTCGTACCGTCAGTCACATCGCTGAACCGAGTAGGCGAGTTGTTGTAGAACATGCCGTTGGTGAAGAAGTAACGCGTTGGGCTGCTGGTGCCGGCACATGCGACGTGAAGGTCGGCGTTCACCGTGCCTGGGTCCCCACCACCCTGGCATGCCAGGTAGTTGAGTGTTGGGGCATCGCCGCCTGAGTTGGGATCGGACGGGCACTTGTACATTTCGAGCGGTTCGAATTGGTACTGCTTGTTCGGGGATGAGCAGCTGGAGCTAAAGGGCGAGAAGATTCGCGTGAAGTCGAATTTGTCGTGCAGGCTATTCTGTTCCACAAAGGGAAGAATGAGCACGGTCCACGGGGCGAATGTCTGAGTGCATTCGTTGCTGTTGCCACCCAGCGGAGTCGTTCCATTCACACAAGTCACATGGCCACTCACCGCACCAGGCGGGAATGCAAGATGGGTATCGTGATAGTTGTGCAAGGCGAGACCGATTTGCTTCATCTGGTTTGAGCAACTCATACGGCGAGCAGCCTCGCGCGCTTGTTGAACTGCCGGCAAGAGCAAGGCAATGAGAACCCCGATGATGGCAATTACTACGAGTAGTTCGACGAGCGTGAAGCCTCGCGATTGCTTCCGTAGCCTATCCGGGATCATTTTTATGCGCATCGATAAGTGCATGATCATGGACTCCCTATCAGCGTGGTACGGTCAACCAGGCAGGAATGCCGAAAAGGGGATGAAAGGCTGCCGCGTACTGACAGATAAAAAGATTAGGAAGATGAAAAAGTTCTTCTAGCAGTTTCGGCGTTTCCGCATATCGGGTCAACAGAATTCGCCAGAACGAGGGCATTTGTCATGGAAATTCTGTTCGTTGCGATAAACTGCAAACCTTTATCGCCTGATAAGACGGAGTAACGATCCGATCACGCGGTATCACTCCTGCTTGGCAGATTGGGGAGCTATTTCGTTTCTGACACCACTGAAGTTGCCGAAGTAGCGATTTCAGGTGGAATCTTATCCGTCCCGATATGGCTCGGTGGAATGACCGCGATACCAATCTTAAGAGGGGTCATCTCAGGAGCTTTCACATGCTGGATTTCAATCGGTTTCTGGACGATTGCCGTCGGGAAGCGAGACAGCCACTGTGCAATATGAGCAGGTTGGTCGTCCGGATCCTCCCACACGATGACACCACCTTGATCTTGGATTTTGGATTCGTCGATCCATGGTGCGAAGTGGGGATCGCATTCGGGATAGACGTCGATCGGCCGATCGGCATACACCGAGGCATTCCCGGCTGGCCACCACGATCCCGCGATCGTGGGAGGCTGCCCCGCATCGGCGACCGATTGCCAGCGCAGTTGGACCTCGTCCGCCAGTCGATCACCGGGGTAGTCGACGCGCAGGTACTTCTCGCGCATCGCGGTTCCGTAGGTATTACGTGTACCGACCACAATGGCAAACACAATGCTTAGACATGCGCAACCTACGGCAACGCGGCCACAGGTAAGCGGGTCTTGGCGACGACGCTCGAAACACATGACCAACAGTGCCGGCAAGAAGATCCAGATTGGTGCTCCGAGCATGCTGCGAATCAGACCGCCGGTTGCCAAAGAAGCGAACACAGCGATCGATAGCGGTCCGACCACAACCGCCAATAGGTAGTCGCGTGCCAGGCGGTCTTCATCACTGAGGTTAGTTCGCCACTTCCAGATGAACCCGAGTAGGGCCATCGATCCGATCAACATCCCGGCAATCGCGCCAAGTTGTTCTCCGAGGAACTTGGCCGGCATGATCAGATGATTCCAGGCATTCGGTTCAGTTTGGGTGCGATCTTGGATGTACTTGAGCGTGATGAAGTCGTTCTCGATCATCCACCATGCATGCGGGGCAAACAGTAGAAGCGAAACGCCGATTAGCACGTACGGCCCCGGCGTTTTCCACAGACCGCGAACTTGAGGATGGATTGCGGCGAACGCGACCAGGCTCAAGACGAGCATGCCGTGATCGTACTTCGAAAGCAGTCCCAGCGCAACAAACACGCCAGCGGCAGTCCAGTAGGCCAAGCGTCCCTTGGTGATGGCCCAATACAGAAACACCACGGTCAGCGCGGTCATGGCCCGGCGGACCATGTTGTTATTCAGTTCGATCGTGGTGTAGTTGTAGAACGCACAAGCTTCCAACAGTGCGGCCGCAGCAAGTGCGATCCAGGGCTTATTCCGATCGCGAACGACTTCCCATACCGCCCAAATGCAAGCCAAGATGCAGGCCTGAGCGACAATGTACGAAGCCCAGGCAGGGTCGCTGAACCAGCCACTCGTTCCAGCTGCTAACCAGGCCGGTAGAGGAGGATGCTTGTAATAGCCCCACTGCCATTGGTTGCCCCAATAGATCATTTCGATCGTATCCAACGGGGCATTCGCTGCGGTCAGAATGGGCATCAGCGACCAGACGATGACATGCGTCAGCGCAAAGAGCCAGAACCAACGCGTCCAAACCGACGACGAAGCTTCCAAATCCATCCGTAATTCCCCATCCTTGCGAGTGGCGTGCTATCCAGTTTCGCAGGAAGGGTACCAAGTGGATGCTGGCAGGGAAAGATCGATCGGATTGTGGCCTACGTGCGGCGTTACGATTCCGACTTCTTCAATCGCTCTGCTAGCATTGCGATCGCTTCGTTGGCTTCTCCCTGCATCAGTTTGACGCCAGCTCCCATCAGCATCGAAGCGACCATGATGGGGATAGTCAGCAGGAAGAAAGTCAATGCGTAGAGCAGCGCCTGCACCAGGTCCGGAGCCAGTTTGATCTCCGGGACGTTTTGATTGGCAGCCTCAGCGGCAGCTCTTTCCGCTGCGATGTCCTGGATGCGAGCGATCAGCGGTGGAGGCACCTCTCCGTAGATCACTTCGAGCGTTGCGTTGGCCACGTAAATGCCCAAACCAACGGCCATCACAATCAGGATCGTCCCGGCCAGCAGCTTGTAGATCGTAACAGCGTTCAAGCCGTCGGAACTTTTCAGGGCATCATGCCGGAATTCATCGTCTCGCATGGTTCTGCACGCCTACTTAGTTCTCGGCCTGAACGTATTGGGTACCACTTGACTTCCCGTTGCCGCTGTTCAGGTTAAACATCACATTGGCGCCGCGTGGGATGATGCTGACCTCGGCCTTCGAGTTGAGCAGTTTCTCAACTTCCATCACCTCGAGCACCGACTCCAGAATCTCGGGATCGGTCTTGCCGATTTCATTCAACATCTTACCAACGATATCTGGACGCATCGCACCGGCTTCGGCCATCTTTTGCGAGACTTCCTTGGCCGTTTCACTCTTGATCAAACCGACGCGGTTTTCACCGTCCTGCTTCATGGCGCTGGTGACCTGAATCAGACGTTTGACCACCTTGTCGGTAATGTTGTGCACCATCTGCAGGTCAGTGAAGAAGACCTTCCGAATGTAGACCGAACCGAGTCGATAGCCCCATTTTTCGGATAGAGGGGACACGGTAGCGCGAACCGTACGGCTCAGACTGTGACGGTCTTCCAGCATCTTGTCCATTTCCAGGTTACTCAGCGTGCTGATCGCACTGGAAGCGACGTTGGCTTGAAGCGAGCCTTCGGGGTTCGTGTTGATAAACAGGTAAGCGACCGGGTCGTTGACTTCCATCTCGTACCACAGACCGACACCCATCGGTGTGCCTTCTTCCGAGTTGACCATCTGACCACGGAGGTAATGCTGACGCAGCGCCGTGCTGACGACATGGCGTTTACCAAAAAACGGGACAAGCAACGCACCCAGGCCGAACTTCGAGATCGGCAGGTGCAAGCCTGGTTCGTCGATCGTACCGAGGACTTTACCAAAGAGTGTGTAGACCTGGGCCTCGCACTCGTGAACGATAACGTACAAGCCGAAGCTGGTGGCCAGTTTCAAAAGAATCGGAATGGTTACCAGACCGACGAATAAGCCAAAGAAAAACATGATTGAATCTCGCGTATTTGATTTGTGTTGTGTTCAGTCTTTTGTCACCTCAGCGAAGAGAGCGACATCACTTTTCTTCTCGGGTTTGAACGACACTGACCGCGCGGGATAGCAGCGGTACTTTCAAGTCGCGGATGTAGGCATGCAAGGCGGTCGAGCCACCTTCCTGTTTGATTTGCGTAAGCGTTCGGCCCAATTCTCGCAGCGGGGCCACTTCGGCCTGAGCGTTATTCGAGGCGATGTCAACGGCTCGCTTGCTCATCGTGATCTGTTGTTCGGCGTCGGCTTGGGCAGTACTCAGGTCGGCGGCAACTTGGTTGCGGGTACTGTTAATGGCCGACAAAGCGCGGTCGACTTCCGGTGGCGGATCGATGCTGGTGATCAACGCCGCATCGAGCTCGACACCATAACGACCTGGCGTGCAGCGGCATTGTTCTTCCATGTACGAGTTCAACAGCGGAAGATTCTTACGCAGGTCGTTGATTGAGACCCCTTCCGTAAGGTAGACGCTGGTTTGCGCCTCATCGTCATCTTCATCATCGGTTGGCTTGGCGAGCAAGCTGGCTCCCTTAGGATCGCTGAACGTAGCAATGCGTTCGCGAAGCACACTCACGAAGTAACCCATGATGTGTTCCAGCGGACTGGCCACACCAAACAGGTACGCGTACAGGTTGTTCTCGCTCACGCGGTAGCGGATCTGCCCGTTGACGCCGGTCGTCAGGTTATCCTTGGTCACCGCTTCAATCGTTTCCTGTTTCTTCGTGGGGTCCCATACCAGGTCGACGCTACGGGTGGCGACGCTCACCTTGTGCACCTTCTGCCACGGCATCTTGAAGTAAGGACCGCCAGGGCCGACGACGCGGACCTTGGGGTAGGTGTACCGTTTTTTCTCGTCTTCAGTCAGATTCGGATCGTCCAGCGGCTCGACAAAGTCTTCGCTCAAGCGATCGGCCCGGCCAAACGTGGTGATCACGGCCCGCTGGTCAGGCGGAATGATGTAGAACGCCGTCAAAATGACGCGAAAAAAGACGTAGGCTGAGAGCCCGAGTACGAGCCCTACCAAAAACGATGTCATGATGTTTCCCCCGAGATGTCTGCGGCCAGATGCTGTTGTGTTCAACTGTAGCACTGCGCAAAAGCCGTGCGCTTTGAATCGTATCGCGCCGCGTGCAGGTTGCAACGGTTGTCCCCTCTGTAGGGCCTGTTGAAGCGGCGCGAAAGCTTAATGGCGCGAAACGTTAACGTGTGCGCGGCCAGTTATTCGCTGGTAGATGGAGAATATTGGGAGAAGAAGCTTGCGGTGCTACTGTGGCAGGTCCTCGACTTCGTCCTCGTCGTAGCGATTTACCGAAATACTATACGTATCGACGTCGACGATACGCGGTCCGGTTTTCTCTGACTGAAAAACGGCACACGTTCCACAAATGGGCGTGAATACCGCTGTGACCTTCACAGGTTTGAGTGTATCGAGCCGCATCGTTCCCCAAGCGTAGAATTCGACCTCTAGATCACCGGGACTGATGTAGACGTCATCTAACTCCGGCAGTTTCTTCAGGGTATCAATGCACCCCTCGTCGACCTTCGTTCCATCTGCCCAGATGTCAGAAAGCTGCGGACAATTGGCCAGGGCCGCAAAGCCATCGTTCGTCACCGCTGGTGCTTGTTCGATACTTACAGACTTCAGATCAGAAAGTTGTCCGAGCGACTGCATGCCTCGGTCGGTGACGGTCGTTTGGCTCAGTGCAACGTCTTCTAGCGAAGAAAACAGCGGTAGCAGTTCCACGTAATCGTCCGAGGCCGTCGGTCCTTCCAGGGTGATCGACTTCATTGCCGGTGCCTGCGACAGCTGCCGCATCTGATCGACGGTGATGGAAGTGCCGATCAGCGCGAGCTCTCTTAGTTTGGGCATCTGGGCAATGGTTTCGACCGATTGATCGCTCAGCACGGCCTCGTGAAGTTCCAAGTACTCCAACCGATGACAATTGGCCAGCATGGGAATCAGCGTGTTGACCTCGTCCGGCTCCATGAGGGTGACGTAGTCAACGTATGCATGGATATGATCGCCAAACAGTTTCCGCAGAATCCAAGGACCAGGCGGATGGGGAACTTCATTCCATAGGTTGAGCTGTTGATAATCGTACGATGCGAAGCCTCCTGCTTTCTCGACAGCCGCCACGACTTCATCTTCACGCTGGGATCGATAGACATCCCGAGCAATCCAGCCCATCGGCAGTGAAAGCAGCAGCACTAGCACCATCAGCCCACGCAAGCCGAAGCGTAGCCAGCGGCGTTTGGGTTTCGGGCTTGGATGGTTGTCTTCTGTCATGACACGTTTTGCAAAACCTAGGGCTTAAGCTGTCGAACGAAGGTCCATCGGTCTTTGATCGGATCTGCCGGGCTGAATCCGATTGACTGAAGCGTATCGATCTCGAGTTCTTCGCGGGCATCGAAGCTAATGTTTTCCAGCGATGGTAAGGCCTCAAGCTTTCGCACGCCTTCGTGAGTGATACGCGTCCCAAACGTATTCAGGACGCGAAGTTCACCCAGATTCTTCAGATGAGCAAGTCCTTCATCGGTGATGTCAGTCCAGCCGACGTTTAACTCTTCCAGTTGCGCGAGTGTTCCGATGCGTAGTAACGCTTCGTCTTGGATATTCGAGTGGCGCAGGGATAACTTCTTGAGATGGCTCAGCGACTCGAACTCAGAATATTGGGCCGGCTCGAATTCGACGCGTGTCTTGTAAAAGCTTAAATCGAGATCCTCGAGAGAACGTATCTGCAAGATATCGGGAAGACAAGCTTCGGTTAGTTGATTCGTTCCAGCACTGTAGGGGATATGAAACTTCTTTAGCTTTTTGAGCCGATGCAGTGGCGAGATCCCTTCGTTGGTGACGTTGGGTATCGATCTGGCAACCAAGGATTCCAAGGACGAGACTTCGGCAATCGCTTGAATACCAATATCGGTCGTCAGCCTACTGTCGATCGACAAGGACTTTAGATTCGGGAACTGGTGTAACTGTTGCAGACAAGCATCTGAGGCCGATCGATCGCAGAGACTCAAGTGTTGAATGGACTTCACGCTCGACAACTTTGCCAGCTGATTTGCCGAGAACACGCCGCTGGCCATCCAGATCTTCGTCAGATTCTCGCATCCCACCATCGCTTCAACGCTTGCATCGGTTAGCTCGACATCGGTACCGAACGTTACAGTGCGAAGCTGCGTCAGTTCGGGCAGGAGATCCGCCGCTTCGTTCGGTTTACTTCCGGGATAAAAGTAGACCGTGGTAGCTCGGGAGAGAATATGCTCGCCCAACAAATAACGCAAGACGAACGCCCCACGCGGTACGGGATCTGGGTCGCCATTCTCCCAGTCCTCTTGATAGTCGTATTGAATCATCGCCCCAGCGGTCGCGATCTTCTCAACGGCTACCTTTTCCCGCTCTGCCTCGACCCACTTCGGCCCGATCCACCCGAGGAAGAGACAGACGACCGTCAACAAAACCGCCATCCTACGCAAGCTGACGCTTAGCCAGCGGCGTTTGGGGCTTTTCGGCTTGTCAGTTGTGGGGCTCATACATCTGATCGTACCGAATGTAACGATCGTCTGCGAAGATTTTGTGGTTTGCCCACCCCCTGCTCTTTTCGGGTGACCTAACCTTTCTCAGTCGTTTTTCTTCACGCTTTGCTGGGAATGTCATGCCGCCTGCTGCTCGGATCGCTGATATGCATACCTGCCCGATGAGTACCGGGCCGGTTCCGCATGTGGGTGGACCGGTGATGCTGGGCTGTCCAACGGTGCTGATCGGTGGCATGCCAGCCGCGCGCGTGGGAGACATGGTCACGTGTGTTGGCCCGCCTGACACGATCGCGATGGGTTCGCCGACTGTCTTCATCGGAGGGATGCCGGCGGCTCGGATGGGAGACATGTGTGCCCATGGTGGCACCATCACGATGGGCTTTCCTCAAGTGATGATCGGCGAGATGGGCGGGGCGCCGACGATCCCGTCGATACCCAGCTTGCCATCGATGCCGGGCCTTTCTATCAGCTTGCCCGAGATTCATATCCCGGTACCAAGCATCTCGCTGGAACTGCCGCATTTGACCGTTCCCAAGCTGAAGAAACTGCACCTGCCGTCACTGGTCGGCGCGTTTAGCAAAGGCTTGTTCGAAGGCCTTGCGAACAAGCAGAACCTAGAGATGTTCGCCGCACGCACGGCGCTGGTCGCCCTGGGGGCGAATCCAGAACTGGTCGGTGCCGCGATGGCCCTTTACGGCGCGTACAGCTTGTACAAGACGTGCGACCAGATGGGGGACGGTAATCCGGCAGCCGGCCTGGCCAAGCTGGGCTCTGCTTTGGCCAGTGGCAATGCGAACGACTACGCCCACTTGGCTGGCAGCCTGGCATCGATTGCCGTGATGGGCAAGGCCAACGATGCCGTCGACGATGCGGCCCTGACCGGGGCACGCAACGCCAATGCGATTTCCAAAGTTGACGATGCGTTGGACGACGCTTCGAAGGCCGGAAAAGCAGGCAAGGCAGCCAAGGTCACACATGCTGCCAGCAAAGTCGCCAAGGCGGGCGACAAGATCGACCGAGCAAGTGCTGCTGCCGGTCAAGCACAAGATAACGCAGACGAACACCACTCAGGCATCTTGGGAATTTAAGCGATGCTCGATATTGAAAGCCAAATGCTGGACGCCTTGGATATCCTCTACGATTGCTTGGAAGAACCCGTCGAAGGGCTTGAAGAGGAAGTTCGTTCGATCTGCCTCAAAGAGGTCGATGACCTGGGACAGCGCACGTATCAGCATATGATCATGCCTGACCCGGCACTGCGGGACGATCTGGTCATTCGGCATGTGCTCGATCGTGAAGCCTTTCCTTTGCCGATCGCGATTGCAGCCGAGCGGTACTTGGAGCTTTACGAAAAGGCTCCTTTGCCGGCGCATGCCCGACCGATCGTGGATACGATTCCCACGGAGTCGGACTTGCCACTTACCCGGGTTCGTAACATCGATTGGGACAAATTCACCTACGAAGCGAGCGCTACCGGTCGTTTTCTGACCTGGACCAATATGCTGATCAACGCCGACCTGGCGAACGTTTCGGTCACCGAGCGAGTCTTCTGTCAGCGGATGGAACCGTGTTACGAACAAGACACGTCGTCGCTGCAATACAAGCTTTATTCACGCTGGAACCTGGCCGATACGATTCCCGACTACAACCAGGAAATGGGGCTCTCGGAAAGTGTTTTCCTAGCGCTTCATCCCAATCACCCGGCGACCGACTTCTTAATTCACTTTCAGTTCATGCTGACGACCTGGATCGAGGCGAACTCCCAGCGAAGAAGTCTGAGCTTGAAAGAAGCGGTGCTTACTTATTGCACCGACCTGCCAGAGGATGTCTTCACCGAACTGATGCCCCCACTATCGCAGATTGTCATCATCGATAAGAAACATCAAACGCTTTATCATTTCGGCTGCGATGTGAATACCGTCCAACGGATGATGCGGTTCTGGCAGCCGGAGTTTGCCTAGGATTTACAATCAACAACTTCTATTAAGATTGCCAAATCACTTCCGGCACTGGTAGAACAAACGGAAAGTACCACCTCCATTTTGCAACCAAGGGGCCTGATCATGATGGTTTCAATACGTATGTCTGTCGGTTTGTTGTCGTTGACAGGGCTTTTGATCCCAGCAGTCATGCCATCTACGGCAGATGCTCAAGAGATTCCACGACTGGAAGCACGAGAATTGGAGCAGCGTGAACGAGCTGAGCGCGAACGAGAAGAGTTTCGTCGCGACGTAGAACGCGAGCGAGATGAGATTCGCCGCAACGCGGAACGCGAACGTGATGAGATGCGTCGCGAGGCAGAACGACGTGCCGAAGAATTTGACCGGCCTCGACCACGTGGCGGCGAAATGGCGGAGGCGTTCGAGCAGCAGCGACGCGAACAGATGGAACGCGAGCATCACCGGATGATGTTGGAAGGACACCGTCTCGACTTTGAAATGCACAAGCTGCACATGGAACGGGTCGCAACCCAAGCCAGGATTGCCGGCGATCCCGTGCTCAGTGCTGCGTTCGCACTGGAACGCCTGCCAGAACTGGTTCCCAATGAGCGAGAGCGGCGAGAAGTTCTCGAGGACTTCTTGGATGCATCTCAGAACCCTGCCATCAAGCGATTGATCCGAATGAAACTCCTCGAGCTTCCAGCGGAAGGACTTGAGCGGGAAGAACTCATCGAAGTGATCGAGAGTTTGATCGAGTAGCCTGAGCGAATGAAAAACCTGACCGACACGTCGCGTGCGTCTCGGTCAGGATGCTGAATGGCTTCTCTTGACGTCCTACTCGGAAGCAGCTTCCGTTTCCGAGTCTTTCTCAGCCACACAGTAGATATAGGCTTCGCGAACCAATGCTCCTTTGGTCTTGCGAACAATAATGCGACGGTTTTCGTCTTCGATGGTCGTACCGCTGGTGGGCGGATCGGTGAGACGTTCCAGAATCCAGTCGTTGACATTCAAAACCGGTTTTTCGCTGGCAGGCTCAAGCGTCAGACCAGTCACATGTTGCAGATGATGTAGCGAGGCGAAACCTCCGGCGATCCAGCCTTCGCCGGAGCGACGAACGTAGGTCGGCAGCCGATCGAACTCGTCGTGGATTTCGCCGATGATCTCTTCGACGATATCTTCCAGAGTCACCATCCCGATGACGCGATCGTTCTCACGTACCAAGGCGATGTGCTGACGTTCACGCATCAACCGTTCGAGACATTCGGAAACCGAAGCTTTCGCCGCGAACGAAATGATTGGCCTGGTCAACGTGCTTACCTTCCGATTCTCGCCTCCGTGCGTTTCTTCAGCCACGATATCCTTAAGGTTGACGTATCCGGTGATTCGCTGTGGGCTGCCGGCTTGCTGCGTAACCGGATACCGAGTGTGCATCGTTTGATAGGCCAATTGCAACGCGTTCTCCATGGTTTCTTCCGCTGACAACATGCCCATGTACTGGGCCGGCAGCATGATATCGGACACCGGCGTAGCCGAGAGCCTGGATGCACTTACGATAATTCCTTCCTCGCGACGCCCGATCAGATTACTGATACGTGCCAGCGATGCCGCCCCACGCAGTTCTTGAATGGCCGCTTCCGAGATTTCTCCGTCTTCCCCCTGAGGACTGCCAAACAGCGAGACGATTCCCGTAACGGACTTTTCAAAGAACCAGACGGCCGGCCAGACGGCGTAAGAAAACCACTCCATCGGTGGCGAGAGTTTCAGACAGATCCATTCCTTGTTCTTCAGCGCGAATACCTTGGGAACCAGTTCGCCGAACAGGATGGTAATCATCGTTAGCGGTGCCACGACCAAGGTAATCGCCAACAAGGCGGCAGCTGTTTCCGAGAAGCCTGACTCGATCAGCATCGGCTCAACCTTCTCGGCGGCCCCTGCCCCACCGGTGGCCGCGGCAACGGCGGCCACCAACGTGATACCCAACTGCACCACCGCCAGACTGGCTTCCATGTTGTCTTTCATCCGCAAAGCGGAAGCGGCTCCGCCCCGCTTTTCGTCGATTAACGCATGTAGTCGACCTAGTCCAATCGATGCCAGGGCAATCTCATAGGCGGCGAAAACACTGTTGAAAGCGATCATCAACGCGATGACGAGTAGTTCGAACGTTCCCATTGGTCTGCGTCTTGATGTGAGGTACCGGTCGTTTCATCGAAGCGTTTGCTACGAACTCTACTACCACACTTTCGCATTCTTCCTGAGAAGATAAAACCGCAGAGACCGAAAAAGAAACCAGCTGGCCAAGCTATTTAGACTGCAAATCAAAGTTGAACTCGTTCGAGCCTTCTTTGACGTCCGCGGTTAGCTCTGACTTGTCGTTGTACTTCTTGGGCAACGTTTCTGGTTTGGCGCTGCCAGGAACCGCATCGTCGCCGGGTTGAGCCGTGGTGATAAGGACCTTGTTGGCTCCGACCACGGCACCTTTCGTATCGTTAAGCAGGTTCAACTCATAGTGTCCCTGAGCATCGGTCTTGCCGGAAGCCAGGCGTCCTAGCTCAACCGACTGAAACGAAACCGTGGCGTCGGCCAGAGGCGATCCATCTAGCGTCACATTGCCAGAGACTTCGCCCAGATCTGGCTGATCGGCGGGCTTCGATTGAAAGCAACCGGCGCAAGTTGTGGCAAGTGCCACCAGCAAGAGGAAGCCAAAAGATCGGTGATGAACCGAGAGTCGTAGCATGTCGCTCGTTCCTTAGGTGGGGAGTGCGATAAATGGAGGTGGGTGCAAACTGCCGGACGCCCATACAAGATGGGGCATCCGGCGAAGTTACTCGAAGTTGCTGACTGCGTTAGAATTCGCCGATCGTATTGCCGTCGTCGACACAGATCAGGTACTCGTAGATGCTGTCGATCGCGCTGGTGTTGTTGTTGGGTGCGGCCGATCGGATGAACTGGATGTTTTCCGATAGGAAGCGAACACTGCCGTCAAATTTCAGGACCATCGCTCCGCCAGGATGAAGGCTGCTGAGTGCTTCCCCTTTCTGATCGGTTGTGCCTGTGTTGTCATTAATAGGCCAACGTCCGGAGATCGCCAACTCGTCGATGCAGTTGCCACCCAAGCTTTGTTGACAACCAGCCCACGACTTCAAGCTCATCGTCTGACCATTCAGTTTCGAGCAGCTTTCGCCCACGGCCAAGGTGTTGCTGAGGCCATCGACGACATCGCGGAAGTTGCGTCCGCTGTGACGATAGAAACCAGCATCGCCATTGTTCAGATTGCCAGAACGAGAGTGATTGTAGACGGCGTAGTTCATCCCGCCCCCCTTGAGAAAACGCTGGGCGGAGTCACCAACCGTCTTCCCGGTGTCGGAAGGACAACGATATCCTTCGACGGGTACCAACATGGTATCGGTCAGTTCGTTTTCGAGATGATTGCCCTGGGTGATGCCTGCTTGCTCATGCAAAGCGCCTTGCTCAATGAACGGCAGCAGGAACGCGGCCCAGCCCCAGCCCTCGACGGTATCCGACCCGTTCCCCATGTCATCGGGATCACCGACCGGAGAGATTACCATCGGTGGAAGGTTCTGGAACGTGTCGTGGTAGTTGTGCAGTGCCAATCCAATTTGTTTGAGGTTGTTACTGCATTGCATACGCCGGGCAGCTTCGCGGGCTTGTTGCACGGCCGGTAATAACAAGGCGATCAATACGCCAATGATCGCGATCACCACCAAGAGTTCAACGAGCGTGAACCCACGGTGTTTCAAGCACTTAATAAACATGAGTTGGTTCCTTCAGATTAGGAAATACATAATAGAGAGGGTATGCCAAACCCCTAAATTAGGTTGAAATCCCATTTAGGTCAAGAATTTAAACTTTCATGAGAAATTTTTTGGACTGAGAGTCTCCCATCCAGGGCGGCCTATGTGTTTACGGCCCATAGAACGCCGATTTCCCCCGTGAACTTCGAAGCGATGGTTGTGTCTGCCGAGTGGGTATTTCGCCATCATCTTCCTTTGGCTTGGGTTCCCACGTAGAACGGAACCTTCTCGGATCCTTTTCCCAACTCATCAAGGCCGGTCGATGCCTCCCACGATTCGCTGCCACGACCTCGTTAAGACTTATCCTGGCAAGCCGCCGGTCGAAGCCGTTCGAGGGCTCGACTTGGAAGTTCACCCTGGCGAATGCTTTGGATTGCTGGGACCCAACGGGGCCGGCAAGACAACCACGATCGAGATACTTGAGGGACTGTTATCCCCAACCAGCGGTGATGTCGAAGTGCTGGGCAAACGCTGGGGTGGAAGCGGGGAAGAAGAGATCCGTCAGCGGATCGGTATTTCGCTGCAAGAGACTCGTCTGAGCGAAAAGCTGACCGTGCATGAAACGATCGCGCTGTTTCGGAGCTTCTACAACCAAGGCATCACGCCAGACGAAGCTTTGGGTTTGGTCTCGCTGCATGAAAAGTCGAATGCCCGAATCAGTAGTCTTTCCGGCGGCCAGAAGCAACGGCTGGCGGTCGCGTGTGCTTTGGTGGGTGATCCGCTCCTTGTCTTTCTCGACGAACCGACCACTGGCCTCGATCCCCAATCGCGTCGTCAGCTATGGGATGTCATTCGGGATCTGCGAGATGGCGGCCGCACGATCATGTTGACCACGCATTACATGGACGAGGCCGAACGGCTGTGCGATCGCGTCGCAGTGGTCGATCATGGGAAAGTCATCGCCCTGGGTTCACCACGAGATTTGATTACCCGCCTGGGAGGTGACCAGGTGATTGAGTTCCGCGTGAAGGAGGACGGCCCCAAGCTTTCAGCGGAATCTTTTGGTTCGCTGCCGGGAGTGCATTCGACCTTTTTTGACGCCGGGACGATCGTGTTGCACGTGAAAGAAATACACGCCGCGCTACCTGCGGTCATGGATAAGCTTCGTGCCGACCAAGTCGAGCTGGCCCAACTAACGACACGGCAGGCTAGCCTGGAAGATGTGTTCGTCACACTCACCGGTCGTCACTTGCGGGACGGAGGAGAATAGTCATGGCCTGGTCAATCCGTCCTCTTATGCAGCTGGTTATTGCTCGGGCGAAAGAATTCTTCCGCGAACCAGAAGCCATTTTCTGGGTGTATGGTTTCCCGATTCTGATGACGGTGGCCTTGGGTGTCGCCTTCCGCGAACAGCCTGAGCAGACGTTCCGCGTAGAAGTCATCGGTCCGCAGGCGGAGGTCGTTCGCACGGCGCTCAAGGAGGATTCGCGTTTTCGTTTAGGGGACAGCGGCGAAGTCGCTGCGAAAGAACGGCTGCGCACCGGGCGAACCGATTTGGTGGTCACGGCCAGCGGTTCGAAGCAGTTCGACTACTTGTTTGTACCCACGCGTCCGGAAAGCCAACTGGCGCGAAACGAAGTCGACCTGATCCTGCAAATGGCCTCCGGTCGAGTCGACGCGGCACAGGTAACTTCGACCAAGCTCGATATGCCTGGCGGTCGGTACATTGATTTCCTGGTGCCTGGGCTTTTGGGCATGGGGCTGATGGGCGGCGGTCTGTTTGGCGTTGGCTTTGTGGTGGTCGATATGCGCATGCGGAAACTGCTCAAGCGGTTCCTGGCCACCCCGATGCGCAAGACTGATTTCCTGGCCTCGTTGATGATTAGCCGTTTGATCTTCATGGTGCCAGAAGTGCTTATCCTGCTGGTCTTTGCCTGGCTGGTCTTTGGCGTGCAGATTGCAGGCAATCCGCTAACGGTCATCTTCTTCATTCTGCTGGGCGCGGTCAGCTTTGCCGGGCTGGGGCTTTTGATTGCCTGTCGGGCGAAGACGTTAGAGACGGTTTCCGGACTGATGAACCTGGTGATGCTGCCGATGTGGGTCCTTTCCGGCATCTTCTTTAGCCGCGAGCGCTTTCCCGACTTCCTCCAACCGGCGATTCGGCTTCTTCCGCTGACCGCTTTGAACGACGCCTTGCGGGGTGTGATGCTGGAAGGAACAGGGCTGTTTTCGTTAGCGCATGAAATAATCGTCCTGGTTCTGTGGGGCGTCGTTTCGTTCGTGGTCGCGCTCCGCTTCTTCCGGTGGCACTAGCCGGTTTGCCCCGGCAAATCAGCAGCAAACGTTACGCGACAGTGAATTTTTGACTGTTTCGAACAAACGGGGGCAAACGGTAGGTTTTCCCATTGACTCCACTTCTCGGGGGTCGATACATTCAAACTTGAATCTAAGCATGGCTGTCAGTCTGCCTGCAATGATCGACCTGTTAGATGTGTTTTCTGAGAGACGTAATGGCGGATAGGGCCTTCTTGCCCTAGTTCGTCCGTTTGTTCGGATGCCGGATGGCATCGCTCGAGCCACCTACTAGTTGACGATTTTGGCGACAGAAGACGCGGTGGACGACAAGCCACTGCATAGATGATGTGAATGGCGCACCGAGCCTAAGGGCGAGGGTGCGACGCCCGATCGAGCGAATCGGTCATTTCCGATTTTCTGTCTCTCTTGCTAGTAGGTTTTAGATCTGTGAAGAAGAAATTGTACGTAGGGAATCTCCCTTACAGCTACACCGGTACCGACTTGGAAAACCTTTTCGGTGAGTACGGTCCTGTTGCTTACGTCAGCGTCATTTCCGATCGTGAAACGGGCCGTTCGCGCGGTTTCGGTTTCGTCGAAATGGACAACGACCAAGACGCTACGGCTGCCATCGACGCCCTGAACGGTTTCGATTGCGATGGTCGTAAGCTGGTTGTTAACGAAGCTCGCGAACGCGAAGGTCGTCCAGGCGGCGGCGGTGGCGGCGGTCATCGTGGCGGCGGCGGTGGTCGCGGCGGCGATCGCGGTGGATACCGTGGCGGTCGCTAAGCTTTAATAGCTGATCAGACCAAATCAATGAAGCGGTCCGAGAGACTTTCTCTCGGGCCGCTTTTTTTATGGCGCAGTGGGTAACTTGAGTGGCACGTCGATTCGTGGGTCAGTCCAAAGAATCGGTTCTTCTTGATTGTAATTACTATTGACGATGAACTTCACGTGAGAGTAATCACCGCGCAACGACTCGAGTTCATCGCCGGATACCAAAGTATTAGACAACCAGATGGTCCGGATGGCTGAAAGTTCGGCGATCTGGCGAATGTGCCTCGCCTTGTAGCCGATGCCATTTACGGAGATTGATGTTACTTTAAGTGTCTCTAGACGTACGATGTGCTCAGCATGGAACGGCTCATGGGAGTCGCTCTGCTCTTTGCGTAACATGTCCGCAATTTGAAGATCAGGAAGCCCAAGGTGCTTCAAGTTTCGACTGCGTTCAAGGATGGGAATTGCACCCAGGGGCAACCAGTGATCGATCGTGATCTCGGTGAGATATGGGCACGCCTCAAGCTGAGCGAACTCTTCTCGCCAGTTGTCACTAGGGTCAATCGTGACAGCGTCGATATGGAACATACTAGGCAGGAAGAATTCGTTTCCGACCAATTTTCTCAGCCAGACGGGACCCTGATACTCAGAATTCCCTTTCACGCCGTTCTCTTCCAAAGAAAGACGAAAGACAGTTGCTTCTAAACGCTGGACATGCGCATGGTAAGCAAAGGGTGCCAGGGAGAGTGCGAGTACGGCGGTGATCAAGAACCCGTCGAGAATACGAAAACGCCACCTGCCAGCGCCCCAGCGAATTCGCCACTCGATCACCCCGCCAACGATCCCCAGGATGAGCAAGCCGACGGCAAGATCAACCGCCAACGCCCACCATCGAAAAATTCGCTCGTCAGCAAAGAATGGCCAAGATTCGGAGTAGATCCAGCTAATCCCTTTGTAGCTATCAGTAAAAAAACTATGTTGCGGTTGTAACACGTCGGGAATCACACTGCGGGCCATGAAAGGAAAGGGCCAACCGTGCTCGTAGAGGTCTACCTCGAGGAAGCAGAAGTTTGGACTAGGGGGAACTCGATCCGATGTAGTTTCCCAAAGATCCTGAAGCGAATCCTGCCAAGCCGAGGTTTCGCTCCCAGTATTCCAAACCAACTCGCCCGGCACCATGATCAACACCAATGGTACCGCGGTCAGAATCATCGCGCACCAAGTTGCCCAGTGCAGGCGTTTTAGATGCGAAAGTCGTTGCCAAAGATACTTCATTTGTGGAACTCATCCCGGCGAAAGAAACATCCGAATGTCCGGAAGTTCGTGGAAGTCAACTTGGGGGAACTCTTCTCGCAACTCCTCGATTTGTTGTTTGGTGGCGCTGGTTGATTGGATCTGGATGTGACGCATTGTTGGAAAAGCAGCAAGCTGCGCGATGTGCTGCTTTTGGACCATTACGCCGCTAACAGTGACTTGCTTTAGTCGCAGGTCCTTCAACTTCGAGAACTCCTCAGGTTGCAACGCAAGGTCTTTGGTACCGAAGATGAAAAGCGGCGTATCGATCTCGTACATGCCGAGAGTCAGTTCTTCCAGCCGCTGGCAATCTTGCAGCGTTTCTATGGCATCGACCGGCAGCCCGTGATGTGTCGAAAGACTCTTGAGGTACGGGTACTTCTTAAGTTGGGCGAAGTTCTCTCGCCAACGGTCATCCATCTTAATGTTGACCGAGTCGACGTGATAGAACACCGGCAGGTAATACTGATTCCCCACGAGTTTCCTTAGCCAGATTGGTCCTTGATACTGCTGACCATAACTGGTCCAGCCGTCAGTTGAAGTAAACGTCGGTGCCGCGACTGGCTTCCCATCAAATGCTTCCCGGCGGCGAAGCGTATCGTGATAGATGTACGTTCCCAGGGCGATACCGATGAGAGTCATGATCGCCAGCATGTCGGCCAGGTGAAATCTCAGCAGACCGCCGTTGCACGCGATTCGCCATTGAACGAGCCCTCCTACGCCGGTCACGATGACCAGACTGACCATTAGATCCAGCAGCAGTGACCAGGGCCGCAGCAAAAGGCCATCGGCCGATAGAGGCCAGTTGTCGTAGTTGCTCCACGAAACGTCGTGATAGAGAGATCCACCCCAAGACGTAAACGAACTCTTCTTGCCAAGCCAAGGTTTACTTTGTTCTCTTTTGTGGTCGTAAACGAGGGCTCTGGCCATAAACGGGCGTGGCCAGCCGTGGGAGTACGCAGTGGCATGAAATGTAAGGTAGAAGCTCGGATGCTTTAACTCCTTCTCGGCTGCCTGTTGGCGCCGGGCGGTAGCGTCCACCCGAAGCTGGTAACACGCTTTCTCCCACTCGGTCACAGGAAGGATCCAACCCCCGGCCTGGTATTCGCCTGGGACAACGATCAACAGCAAGGCCAGCAGCGTGAACGACATGGCAACCCAGGTTGCCCAGTGCAATCGTTTGAGCTTTGCCAGATAGGTCAGCACGCGGCGCATGTCAAATCAGGCCTCGACCGTCAAAAGCCAGGAAGCGAAGTTCTCGAACTTCTTTAGTGTGTTGCCGTTTTGATGATGGGTGTTGTTTCCCTTCGATAGCCACGCGAAGCCAGGACCGATCAGTGCATCGGGGCTACGCATGTGCAGCGCGATGCAGAGCGCGCGGAAATTCATTTCGCGGTTAGTATGCATCTTTAGGCCGGTCGACTTGTAGCGAAACTGACTGCGATCGATACGCATCCTTAGGACTGGATCGGTGCAGACGATTTCCAGGAAGACACTCACCTCGAAGCGGGCCTTCCGCTCCGGCTTCTTGCTGTGCGATTCGCGATTACCTTCGATGACCGAGATAATCTCGACCTTCTCTTCCACCTCCTGGACGATATCCAACAGGCGGATATGCTCCCATGGGATATGCCCTTCCCATTCGATCGAGCGAAAGACGAGATGCTCGTCCCGAAATTCCATGTCGCGGATCGGTACGCGCGGTATCGTGGGGACCCGGATTAAGTGGTCGTCATGTACAACGCGGCATGGCATCCCGGCCGTGATGAGTCCCTTGGCAATCTCTCGGGCAGCATCGAAGTCGACGTAGTTCGCTAATATCCCGGGAGAATTATGCAGGGCCTGCACCATTTCGGCCTTGGCCAGACCGAGGTACGGCCCCATGATCTCGGCAGCTTTATCGAGATCTACGCGGCAATCGGCCTCGCGCAAAATAGCATACGTATCCGGCATGTTCCTACCCGACAGAGAGACTCAGTGCACTTCGTTGTACCAAGGGTCTACCAATCGAGCAAAGCTTTCTCCCGTATGTAGAAATCGATACCGATCCGGAACTAGAATAGAGGCACTGTCCCCTTCTGTTTACGAGGTTTTCTTATGAAATTGTCACGCGTATTTTGTCTGTCTTTGCTCCTCCTGTTCCCACTGACGGTTGCCCTCCAGGCCGCCGAAGAAAAGCCGGCGACCCAGTCGGAAGAGTCATATGAGCTTGCTGATGGGAAGGAAATCGACTTCCTGCTGTATCTACCTAAGGAATATGAACAGCAAGCGAAGTGGCCCCTGGTCCTGTTCCTGCATGGGGCCGGCGAACGGGGAGACGACTTATCGCTCGTCAAGAAACACGGCCCACCCAAGCTGATTGAAAACGGGAAGGAGTTTCCCTTCATCGTGGTATCGCCCCAATGTCCCAAGGGCACGTGGTGGGTGACCGAAGATGTTGTGGCCCTGATGAAACACATCATGCAGATCCACAATGTCGACAAGGAACGTGTCTACATCACCGGTCTGAGCATGGGGGGCCGTGGAACGTGGCAAGTCGCTGGTGCGATGTCAGACGAAGTCGCGGCGATCGCTCCGATCTGTGGACCATCGGATGTTGCCGTGGTCGAGAAGATCGCGCATCTGCCGATCTGGGTTTTCCATGGCGCGAAGGATTCGGTCGTGAAGATCTCACATTCCGAGGACATGGTGAAGCTGCTGAAGGAAAAGGGCAACGAGCCCAAGTTCACGATCTATCCAGAAGCCAATCACGATAGCTGGACCGAAACGTACAACAACGAAGAGCTGTACGAGTGGCTGTTGTCGCACAAGCTGCAGACAGAAAAAGAGTAGTTTCTAAGAAACCAATCGAGCGACCGAGGTGTAAGAATTGCGCTTCGGTCGCTTCTTCTTTCGCAGTCAGGCGTTCTCACCAAACGCGGCACCAGGACCGCCCACCACCATTCGGGCACCTGGTACGATGCGGAACTTCATCGACGCGAAGGTAGCCTTCTCGCCATCCAGGCTACAAGGAACATCAGGCGAGGCTTCGAACTGCACCTCTTGAGCGTCGTAGGTAACAATCCTTCGTTCGGCGTCTTCGTTGGTCAGCACGAAATTGATGCCTGACTCGAATAGTTCAATCGTCGAAAGCGCCGGTAAGACGGTCACATGGATCTTGCCATCGTTCAGTTGGGCAGTCGGGGCGATGACAAAACCTCCGCCGGCACAACGACCGTTGGCCACGCAGAAAGCGTAGGCCTCTTCTTCAATCACCTCGCCTTGATCGAGCTTCAAACGAATGCGAAAGACAGGCGGATCGGAAAGTACGGAGAACGCCGACATCCAGTAGGCCAGTGCTCCATATCTCTCTTTCGTTTCGGTTTGAATTTCTTCGGCGACAACACCCCCGATACCGGCCGTGACCGCATTCATCAGAAGCTTGGGCTCGTCGATGGACGTTTCGAGAATGTCCATCGCTTTGGCCTCGCCGTTGACGGCCAGATCCCAAGCGGCTTCGACATCGCTGAGTGGAATATCCAACGAACGTGCCAGGTCGTTACCAGTTCCCGTCGGAATGATACCGAACTGAAGACCGGGTGGCGAAGAGAGAGTGCTTAGCGAGCGAGAAATCGTACCATCACCGCCGACAAGAATGACCCGATCAGGCTTTTCCGCCTTGAGCACGTCGATCAACTCCTCGTCATCTTGGAGTTGATCGATCGGGATCCAACAAAACCCATCACGCTCTGCGAGCTGTTTGACCTGTGGGCCGATCACTTGGGCTCCGCCGGATCGGCCGTTGAAGAGCGTACAGATTTTCATGCAGTCCATTGCCTCCGGGCGATTACTCGTCCAGCAACATGATTTCAACTTTACGGAACTGAACCGGGTGGCTTTCCGATTGCAGCGAAATCGTTCCCCCGGAAAGCATGACGTCGCCGCCATTCTTTTCGATCAACATCTTCGTGTGATCTGGTTCCGAAATGGATCCGTTACCCGGATCGAGTTGCGACTTTTCATATTCGATAACAACGTCGCCATCCATGATGTGTTTGATCGTTCCGTTGCCGTGAACTTCGATTTCGCAAGTGACCCAGCGATCGCCACGGTAGGTTTCCGACGAGCTGTTAATGCAGTGGGGCTTGAACAACTTGCCATCCATCACCACGTGCGTGCCTGGGGTGCACAGATTGGCGGTGGGGCGGCTGCCGGTTTCCCTTCCACCGAGAAGTTGCACTTCGATGGAAGCGGGGAAGTTTTGATCCTTGCCCATGTCCTGCGGCGATTCACCATGAATCATCACGCCGCTATTGCGGAAGGCCCAACCTGGACCACCTTTGCATTGGTCGCCGATGAAGCGGTATTCCACTCGCAGGCGATAGTTGCTGAACGGCTTTTCGTAGAACAGGTGACCGAACGTTTCGTTGAAGCCGTCTTCATAGCCATCGGCATACGAAACGGTCAGCAGGCCGTCTTCGACGCGAAACGTGTTGCCGGGGTTTTCGCCTGCTTCGTGGTACCGGACTTTCGGAACCCAGCCGGTCAGGTCTTTCCCGTTGAAGAGCTGAATCCATTCCCCTTTGGGCTCAGTCGTTTTCTTGTCTTCCGCTTGAAGCGCGACCACACATGTCAAAGCCATCAACAACGAAAGAGACAAGGACCGGTGCATAGTCATGGGGGAAACCTCATTGAAAAAGTCGGACCGCAATCGAGCGGCGTGAATTTCGGTGAATGATCGACTTGGGGCGTCGAAAGAGTTCCCCCCAGTTTAATCCACGGTCAGTCGTGTCTAAAGTCGACACTGACATTCCCAATGAAAAACTACCCACCAATAAAATGATGGGTAGTTCTAGATTTTTTATGCTGGCACTAGGACTAGTAGCCAATGATCGGCATTCCGACCGTCCGCGGGACCGGAGCTGGCGTGCTGTACCAGTAGGTCTTGGGGTAATAGTTCACCGTTGTCGGGGCGGAATAGGTTGTCGCGGGAACCACCTGGGACGTTGGTGCGTAGTAGGTGGTGGTCGCCGGCGGCGCGTAATAGGCCGTGGTGACATTCGGCGTGTAATACGACGTCGTCGGAGCGTAATAGCTCGTGGTGGTCGGCGCGTAATAGGTGGTCGTCGGTGCATAATTGGTGGTGACAACCGGACGATTCACAACCGTTGTGGTTGCGGCACTTGGGACAACAACGGGTTGCAGCCCAGATCGAAGCCCGAACAGTCCGCGGCGGACAGGAATGTAGCCAACTGCCGTTGGCGGGGCTACCGTCGTGTAAACTTGCGCTTCAGCCGTTTTCACGGCAAACAGTGGTGCCAGCGCGACGGCACCGACAATCAACAATTGCTTGAACATGTCGATCCCCCTTGGGTATGGATAAGTTGTTTTTGTTTCGGTGGCAAAGAACAACGCATTAGGCATTGTTTCTTGGCTCAAGGTAGAGACAAGGCAAACCCGGTGCCAATCTCTCAATAGAGAAGGATTCTGCACCAGTGTAGGACACGGTTGGTCGCATACCCGTCAGGTTGATCGTTGGAATTCAATGGTTTCGAATCCGACAATCGATTTTCCCCGATTTCTGTTCATATTGAAACAATTGTTATCAAAATGATTGCAAATCTTCTTTTGACGCTGTTAGACGTAGCTGGAAGAATCGTCATAACTTGCCGCCTGGTTTGAGCTTTGGGGGAACCCGTTCGGATTGCCTTCCATTGGCATGCCCCCTGCACTGAGTTCTTGTACGCACAGTTACGTACTAAGTCCGACGACCGGAACGCAGTGTCACAACGTAAATGGCACTCCGCACCCCATGCCGAGTCAGGTAAGCAACATCGCTTCGACTCGTCTGCGTCCGGTTGTGGTCGAGCATAACCAAAGGAGTCCTATTATGTTTACGCGCTCCGTCTGGCTGGCAGGTTTGCTGATCTGCCTGATCGGACTTCCCGAATTGGGACACGCCCAAAGCAAGGGAAAAGGTAGTTCGCGCGGTTCCGACCGGGGTAGTAGTGCCCGCAGCAATAGTTCGCGCTCTACTCCAAGTGTCTCCCGTAGTCGCAGCAGTCGCACGCCGTCCGCTTCGCCTTCGTTCCGCAGTCGTACTCCATCATCGAGCAGTCGAAGTATACAAGGGCCGACGCGATCGACGCCCACGCCATCTTCTTCCTCGCGGAGTACTCCTTCGATCTTGAATCGGTCCACGCGAACGAGCCCTAAGCCGACCCCAAGTCGTACTCCGAGTCGAAGTTTGAATACCTCGCCGTCGATTAGCAATCGCGGGTCGTCGTCGCTGGACGCTTTGCGCAGCCGATTACAATCGTCCCAAAAGCCTGGCGCTACGGCGGATCGATCGCGCTCGACTTCTCCGACAACTCCATCGCGAAGTCCATCGAATAGTTCGAGTCGAGATCGATCGAGTTTCTTTCGCGAGTTCGGTAGTGGAAATCAGCCGTCCAACCAGCCCAGCATTAATCGGAATCAGAACGTGAGTCCGCGACCAAACACGTCGCAGCCGACGCGTGATCTGCGTGACATGTTCAATCGAACGAATCGTCCCGATTCAAATCAGGATCGCGGTTCATCGGCAACACCCAACACGTCTCGTCCAGGATCAAGTACGGTCCAACCAAGTCGTGATATCCGAGATATGTTCAACCGTACCAACCGGCCGAATCTCGACCGAGATCGTGATTCGGGACAACCGTCGACGAATCGTGGCCCGAGCACGAGTCCTGATCGTACGCCGAACTCGGACATTCGCAGTCGATTTCGACCTGGCGACGCCAGCGACATTCGTAGTCGATTGGAAGCACTAAATCGTGGTGACGCCAACACGCGACCATCGTTGCCCGATCGTGGTAATCAAAACCGATCCAATTCGGCGGATCGTGATGGACGCCCCAGCATCGACCGCGATTCGCTGCCTTGGAATCGATCTGGCTCGAATCGTCCCGATGCGGACCGGCCTGGACCAGGGCCGGGTGATCGTGATCAGGCCGACCGAAGTCGTCCTGGACGTGGTCCCGATTCAGGCAACGTTCAAGGACCAAATCGCCCCGACCGAGGTCCATCGGACCGAGTCGCCAATGGTCCTGAAGTTCGACCCAAGTTCGATTGGAAAGATCGATCAAACCGTGATCCACAGTTCCGCGAACGATTGGAAGACGTTCGCCGTCGAGGATCGCTCGATGACGGCGCGATTCGTGATCGCCTAGCGAACGTCGAAGATCGCTTCAACGATGGCAACCGAAATCGTGACGGTAACCGAGGTGATTTTGATCGGAATCGAGACGGTCGCCGCGGTGACTGGGACAGAGACCGTGATTGGGATGGCCGTTGGGACGATAAGCACCGACGCCATGTGCCTGACAATTGGTATCGTCACGCTCACAATGTACGCCATCACTACCACGACCGATTCGCGTACGGATGGAACAGCCGCTGGTACGCCAACAACCGGTATCTCAGCAGCTGGTACTTCCACACCTATCGTCCGCGACCAGGCTACTGGTGGACGTGGTGTTCACCGTATCGACTGAGTAACTGGTATTTCTGGGGCAGCTACCCTTCGTACCCAGTCTATTACGACTATGGTTCGACGATCGTCTACGACTCGCAGTACATCTACGTCGAGGAAGAGCCGATCGCGACGCGAGAGCAATACGCTTTAGAGGCAATTGCCCTGGCGAATGAAGGACGCAAGATCCTGCAAAGTCGACCGCCGATTCAAGGAAATGGTAATCCAGACGATTGGCTGCCGCTGGGCGTCTTCGTGCTGACCGATACCCAATCGGGCCAGGGAGACATCTATCTTCAGTTAGCTGTCGATCGGGAAGGGCTCTTGGCAGGTACCTACTACAACGCTTCGACCGGGAATTCGCTTCCGGTGTGGGGTAAAGTCGATCCGCAGTCGCAGCGAGCGGCTTGGCTGATCGGCGAGAGCTCCGGGACGGTCATGGAAACAGGTATCTATAACCTGTCCCAGGAAGCCGCATCGGTCCTGGTACACTACGGTACGCAGCGCGACGAAACTTGGATGTTGGTTCGCTTGCCAGAGGACGAGGTAACGAACCCTAGCAGCTAGTTGCCCGCTGTGATTATCCACCGAAAGCTCCGAAGACCTCAGGTCTTGGGAGCTTTTTTTCATGCCACTTGTCTAGTTGCGGGTACCCAGAACGGTGGTCTATCGGGGGGAAAGTTTGGAAAAAGGACGGACTTCCGCATTTTTTTCTTAGAAGCGCCAGAAAGTTTCTGCGAGAATTAGCGCAAATAAGACGCGCTTCGTCCCGCCGTTCCGTAACCCATCTTTCCCGTTGGATTAGTGACGCCGTTATGCGCATTAATGCAATATGACAAGCCTTTCACGAAAAAAATCGGGCCAGAAAGGATAAGCTTCCGTACGAAGTAGATTCACAACCTATATTTACGATGGGTCAGAAAACTCCAGTGGGAAGACCTTTGGATTTTGCGGTCGAAGCGCAGCCTAGATCAGAAATTGCCTGTTTTGTGTAGTCTTGCCAGACAAAACATGAATACACTGGCTTTTATTTGAGGTGCTTCGATTGGATTCCGATGAAGGAACTGGAAGTAGAAACTGATTCAACATTCGTTAAGGTTTTTGTGACACTGGCGAGGAGCTGCCGCGATTCTAAAATCGCCGTTTCGACTTTTCCAGTTCACTGCTATTAACGTTCCATAGAAGTTCCTACCAAGATTCTCGCTGGAATTTGTCGCGCTCGCAGCGTGCGACATTTCACGGGGCAGCGAGAGTACAAATCTTGGCCGCGAACGGAATCAAGGGCAGCAAAACGACTAGGGGTAAAACAGGCATGACCGTTTTCCTGGGTACACAGTTTGCATCCCATGACTTCAGAATCGATTGTTTATTTTGTCGACGATGATCCCGCCGCGCGCGAATCCCTTCTGCAGCTTGCAAGATCGGTAGGGCTGACGGCCTATACCTATAGCTCTGGCGAAGAGTTTCTCGATCAAGCTCCAACGGCACAGCCTGGCTGTGTAGTGCTCGATATCCGTTTGCCGGGTATCTCGGGATTGGAAGTACATCGTCGAGTCAATCAGGCGAATTTGCCGCTGATTGTGATCTATTTGTCCGCCCACGCCGATGTGCCAACAACCGTTCAGGCCATGAAGCTTGGGGCGTTCGAGTTGTTTCAGAAGCCGTGCAATACGACGCGGTTGATCGAAGCCATTCGTCAGGCATCGGATAAGAATCAGCGAACCTTCGAAAAGCACATCAAACGCAAAGAAGCAGATCAGCTGCTACAGGAGCTCTCGGCCGAGGAAACCAAAGTCCTCGAACTGATGTTCCTGGGGCGAACCAACCAGGAAATCGCCGATCGTTTGCAGCTAAGTTTGCGAACGGTACAGTTCCGCCGATCGAGCATCTTTCGCAAGACGAACGTCAATTCCAAGGCGCGGTTATTCGACATGCTGTTTGATGCCGGCTGGAGTCCGACTTCGCAGATGCCTCAGGTTCAGGAAGTCGGTCGTCACGACGGATAGACGCAATCCAGGCAGAAAACTTGCCTTCTTTCTATAATGTCAGAGGGCTAAGTTACCTTGCCGGGAAGCTGTCGTGGATACGCAAAACCCTTACCGCTCACCTCAAACCGAAAGCCCGGGCGAGGTGTTTCTGCAGAGTGAGATCTTTCGTGGAACGACGCTCGCTTGGTTTGTGGATCGGTATGAGTTTTACGTGCCTGAGATTGAAGATGTAGCTCCCCAGGCGATTGCATTCTACGAGGTCCTCGGTGCTCAGCTCGTTAGCCGAGAGCCTCTGACGTTCTGGCGTGGCAATTGGTGGTCGACGCTGATGGGGCCTGAACACCGTGCGCGACAGCGGATCGTTCTGCGCACGACCAAGAGCGAACGACGAGTCAGCCTCGAGTATCAGATCAATATGATTCTTCCGACGCGAATCTATTACAACAGCCACCGAGAAGCGATGCGGCTGGCCACCGATCTGGGAGCCGTCCATCCAGACGCGCTGCGGGGATAGAAGGTCCGGCCGCAGATTACAAATAAGCCGCGTTCGTCTTCCCTCGTCGTGGACTCTCGCGTGCACCCATGACAATAAAAAAAGCGAAGCCAAATGGCTTCGCTTTGGTGTTCTCAGTGCTATTTGCTCTGGTGGACTAGGTGTTCCACTGAGGCCAAGTGCCGTAGCGCTGGAGTTCCATGAACAGCAGGATGGCTCCGGTCGTGAGTGCGACAAACGACAGGATCAGCATCATGGTGTAGACGTTGAGGTTGGACTTGCGTCCCGACTTATCCGAGCTTTGTGGAGACATAGTCACCCTTCTTAATCAGGCCGCGGCGGTATTCCCGAACGATTTCACCAACCGCACGATCCGGAGCGGTTTCTTTGATGATGATACGGCCGAGGTAGGTGTCGCCGCGGAACACGTCCAGCGTGTTGCCTCGACGGATGCCATCATCAGCACCGACCGAGATCTCGACCATGTTGTTGTCGTTGACGGCAGTGACGACTGCTTCCAGCTGAGGTGGAATACCATCAACCGGCGTGTATTGGTCCATGCCGTGGGCGGTCAGAACACGCTGCATGCGAGCGATCGTGCTAACCAATTGCTGTTCCCGTTCCTTCAGGCGATCTTGTTCGACTTTGTACTGTTGCAGCTTGTCGGTCAGCAGAACAACTTCCTGGAAGTTAGTGTCGCGATCGGACTGGGCCGTCTTGATGTCGCCACGCAATTGAGCGACTTCCTGCTTGAGATTCTTGGAGTTGGTTTCGGCCAATTCCAGGAGGATCTTCATGTCGGCTTCCGACTTGACCAAACGTTCGTTTTCTTGATCCAGACGTTGTAGTTCGGCATCTTGCAGCTTGGTACGAGCTTGCAGAGCAGCCAAAGCGTAAACGCGAGCGGCACGTTCCTGCTCGAGCTTCGTCTTCAGCTTTTCAATCTCGTCCTGCAGAGCCGCGGCGGCTGCTTTCTGCTCGGTAATGGTGGCTTCCATACCTTGGCTGCCAGCGCCGTCCCCTTTAACTACGTCGCGCCAGTTTTTGTGCGTGGCGTACACCATCATGGCCACGGTCATGAAGACCAAGCTCATGATGAGAATCAGGACGGTAAAGATCTTTCCGATCAATGTCATGGATGTGACTCCTTCAATGGCTTTCGCCAAGGCCTTGCCTGGGTCGGTTTCTCGTCGCTCGCGGCCGCGTGAAAGATCATCACGCGAGTTTGGCAAGCCGCGTCCATGCAGATTGACGGATCCAACAACCGAAAAGCAGCCTCTTCAAGACCGCGCTCGAAGAGTACCGGGTGTTTAGTTAGGGACAAGATGTGTGAGTATTTACGGCCAGTATAATTCTGGGGTTTGAGCAGTGTCAACAAAACGGACAAATTAGTTTGGGGGTTCTGGGAAATGTGGCTGCATAACCGGAACTCGTTTCGCAGCACGCCCAGTCCCTGATCTAATATAAACGACAATAATGCTTTACGACGGACTCAGGCGGAGAATTTTGCCCGTCTTCTGCAAGCCGTACGTCCAATGGGGGAGCATGATTCCGTTTCTGCGGATAACCGATCACCCAGACCGTTTATGCGTGCCCCTCTGTAGTGCTGTCGATGGTGTCTTGCAGAGGGGGTGAGCCGCTCTTAGCTCTCACAAGCCATCCAACAATGGCCCCTACAATCGTCAGAATCAGGCAGCTGCCCGCAAACCAATCCCCGTAGCGCGTGTAGTCGGTTAGAGGACGATTAGTCGGATGGATCTCCGCGACCAGGTAAGTTGTCTTCCTGACCGGTGAGTACTGGCTTAAACGACCGGAAGGATCAATCACAGCGGAGATGCCGGTGTTAGCGGCGACCAGCATGGGCCTGCGGTTCTCAATGGCCCGAAATCGAGCGCACGTCAGATGGAGGTCCAAAATGCTCGATCCCCAGAACCAACCGTCGTTGGTCAGCGTGATCAAAGCATCGACGTCGTGTCCTTGCTCGTGAAGCTCGCGAACCTGTCCGGCCACAAGTTGGGGAACCGTATTTTCGAAGCAGATGCAGGGAACGAGCGAAACGCCTTCGACATCGACCGATACCGGCCCCTTTCCTGGTGTGAGCCCTCCACCAATGGGCAGCCAATCGTAAACGAAGGGAACGTACTCGCCGAAAGGAACGTATTCGCCAAACATCACCGGGTGGACTTTGTCGTACCGATTGATGATCGTGCCGTCGTGCCCCACGTGGATGGCCGTGTTGAAATGGTCCAGGCGCTGATCGCCGTAACGCAGCACGGATGTCCCCAGCAGGAGTGGAGCCTTCCAGCGGTTCACGGCCAGGTCCTTTAAGAAGCCGTTGAAACCGCTAGCGCGGTTAAGGATCCGCTTCTTATGTTCTGCGGCATCAAAGGGCAGATTGGCAGGCGGGGCATAGTTTGGGCCCAGCTCGAACACCATGTGATCTCCCATCGTCGTTTCCGGCCAGACGATCAAATCGAGATCGGGGTGCTTCTTCACCAGGTGATCGGTGAGTGCCGTGTATTGCTCGAAGGTGCGCGATGACTGCGTCGGGTCGCCGAAGACGGTGTCGATCGAACCCTGGACCAGACCAATGCGGACGCTCTTGGCGTTATCGTCGAGATGGTCCGCTCGATATCCCCACTCGAGCATTCTATTCATCTCAAAGGCATAGAAGCCGAAGCAAAAGTAGCCGACGACAATCATCAACGCGCCGATAATAGGACTGATACGGCGAAGGACTTGTAGATCACGCGAGATCTCAGACGGAGCTGCTTTCATAGTAATTGCGGTAGCAAGTAGTGCAGCCACAAGCATCATCACAAAGCCAACGCCGTAAGCGCCCACCATCTCCGCAATCTGAACCATCGGTAGGAGATCGACCTGGGTGTGCCCGAGCATGGCCAGCGAGAAGCCGGTAACAAAGTAGGCCCGAAAGTATTCCAGGGCTGTCCAAACGATCGGAGCCACAAGCGCCAGGGGCACATGGGTGCGATGCACGATCAAGCGACTGATGGCGACAAACAGCGGGATGTAGCAGGCCAGGTAGCCGCACAGCAGCGGCCAGCCAAATAGACGGGTAGCCCAGTGGGCGTGCCCCACGCCATAAAGCACCGTCAGCCAGAACAAGAGCCCCGATAGGTAAACGATCCAGTAAGCTCGTTTAGGCAGCACCGGCACGCGGATCAGCAGCAACCAACCGATCGGAGCAATCCAGCCCAGCGGAAACAAATTCAACGGGGGAAACGCGGCTGCGAGCAGCAAGCTACTGCCGATGGCCAGTGCCAGGGTCGCACGCCAGCTGATCGAAGGCGCCGCGTTTGTGTCACTGGTGGAAGTCGTGGGTGAAGATGCGGAAGCGTGCACTAGGATACTCGCAGGAAACCGGGCGATAGGGAGCCTCTAATCTAAGCGGTTTCGTACATAGGTCCTAGATCGACTTACAGGCTACGCCTGGTCTTCTTCCGGGGCAGGACTTCCTTGCGCGGCACCGACGAAGATCTGCAGCATGCGAGCCTGATTCCAGCAGTCCCATCCTTCGACAAACTTATTGTCGTCGTCAGCTTTCAGCCAGGTCATGCCCCGCACGGCAACACGCGACCGCGTCGGCGTGAAACCGAAACCATCTCCGGTGTGGGTTCCGGTCAGAAACCAGCGGACGACGACGTTTGGAGGCTGTTCGATGACGGCCTCGACATCCATCCGAAGATCAGGCATGGCGGCCAGGACGTTATCACGAAACTCCTTGAACGCCTCCATGCTGAAATAGCGGATATCCGACTCGGCATATCCGACTGCGTTCTTGGCGGATAACTCGAAGATGGCGTCGTCGTTACGCTGATTCCATACCAGCTCAAACCAATCCTTGGCCAGTTTCGTCAATTGGCTCACGTGCTGTCCCAGCCTCAGAATGCCCCGTCGATTGCTGAGTACCCACGGTTTTTGTACTCTGCCCATCACGAGGAAGTGTAACCCACACACGGCTATCGACCAATGGCCTATCGGTAGGGGTTACGTCATTACGGCGGACACGAATTGCCCAGCTTCGTACTGGCTGTTTGCCTCGAAGCAGGCAAGTGCGTTGGCCTGGGATAGCGTGGCGATATCTGCCGAGCCTTTCCAGTTGAGTGGAACAATCGTCGCACCACCACCATCTTTGCGACTGGCATACGCGGGGAAGAAGACGGGCCGATTGCCCGGATTCACGAAGTCACGCGTCAGCAGGAAACCGGAAACAAACGGAGAAATCTGGCTTCGCCCCATCAGTTCATTCAACGCCCGGCGAACAAAGACGTGGAAACAAACCAGGCTGCTGGCTGGATTACCAGGAAGACCGAACACGAGGGTTGGGATATCCGTGTCTGCTTGCTTGCCGAACCAGAGTGGCTTCCCTGGCTTGAGCTTCACCTTATGGAAAATCTTCTCGACTCCCTGCTGTGCCAAAAGCGCAGGACCCAAGTCCTTCACGCCGACTGACATTCCGCCGGAGATCAGCAAGATATCGGCCTGTAGCCCTTCCTTGATCGCCTGGGCCAGTTCGTCCCGATTATCGCGAACAATGCCCAACTGCTTAACCGTGGCACCCGCTTCGATCGCCATGGCTTCGAGCATCGGGCCATTGGTATTGCGGATTTGGCCGGGGCCGGGCTCCACGCCGGGACCGACAAGCTCATCTCCGGTACAGATGATCGCGACCGTGGGACGGCGATGGACGAGCGCCTTGCCTGCGGCGAGGTCGGCCAGGATACCAACCTCGACCGGACGAATGATCGTGCCGGTAGGAATGACGACCTGTCCCTTGGCGAGCAGATCACCCTGTTTCAGGACATGACTGCCTTGTTTGACGGGCTGAAGGATCTGTACGCGATCGACATTTTCGGAGTCGATCTGCGTGTCTTCGACCATGATGACCGAATCGGCACCTGGCGGCAGCGGAGCCCCAGTCATGATGCGCGCCGCCTGTCCTTCTTCGATGGCCTCACTGGCCGTGTTACCGGCTGTGATCTCTTCCACGATTTCGAGATTGACGTTGCCGCTATTGGTATCGGCGGCAATCAAAGCGAAGCCATCCATCATGGCTTTGTCGAATGCAGGAGACTCGACGGGACTGATCACGTCTTCCGCGAGAGCCATTCCCATGGCTTCAATCGCAGGGCACTCTAGCGTGGGTAGACGAAACGCGTGGCGAGAAACTTCTTCGAGTGCCTCTGTGATCGATAACATGGGTGAACTCCTTTAGGGACTCGTGGCTGGTTGAATCTCCAGAAACCGCTTCAGCATGTCGGTACCGGTCTCGCTGAGAAAGCTCTCAGGATGGAACTGCAGGCCCAGCAAGGGAAGCGACTTATGGCGGATCGACATGATTTCCTTTTCGCCATTGGGCATCACGCTCCAAGCGGCGACTTCGAAACCATCGGGCAAAGTATCCGGCTTGATTACCAGGCTGTGGTAACGCGTGGCGATGAAAGGATTGGGCATCCCTTCAAACAGCCCCTTGTTATCGTGGTGAATCTCGTCGGTTTTGCCATGCATGAGTCTTTCGGCACGTACGATCGTTCCACCAAATGCCTGCCCCATCGATTGATGACCCAGGCAAACGCCGAGGATCGGCAGCTTGTCGGCGAAGTACTTGATTGCCTCGACCGAAATACCAGCTTCATTGGGCGTGCACGGCCCGGGAGAAACAATCAGGTGGGTTGGAGCGAGTTTTTCAATCGTCGCGCAGTCGATCTGGTCGTTTCGATAGACCTGAAGATCCAGGGTCGGATCGATCTCCCCTAGCCGCTGTACGAGGTTGTAGGTGAACGAATCGTAGTTGTCGATCAGCAGAATCATACGTGGTTTCAGCGGGGCTATACGTGCTTACAAGGGGGTAACGCCATTTTTCCCTAATCCGCCGTTAGGGACAATATCGGACACGAAAGAGTTCGCACGTCCGACCAGGCAGTATCACGAAGACTCCGAGGAATCGTTCTTGGAATCAGGATCAGATCCATCTTGCTGGTCATTGTCTTTTTTCTTCTGAGCTCGTGCCATGGCTAGAATGTCCGCCGTACTCGGCTTTTTAGGGGCTTCTTCAGCGGCGGGCGTTTCCGATTGAGTTGGCTTGGTTTGCTTCTCGCCTCGCAGCATAGCCAGCTTCTCAGCCGTTGAGAGCTCCTTTTCCTCTTTCGGGGAAGGTTCTTCTTTTTTCTCTTCGGTCGGCTTCTTTCCGCGGGCCATGGCCAGAATATCGGCTGTGCTCGGTTTTTTCTCCTCCGCAGGTGTGCTCGAAGCGTCCGCTTTCTTTTCTCCGCGAAGCATCGCCAGCTTCTCTGCCGTGGAAAGCGACTTTTCGTCCTGCGGTTCTTTAGGCTCGGCCTTCTTTCCCCGAGCCATGGCTAAGATGTCGGCCGTACTGGGCTTGTCGGACTTGGGCTTTTCCTCGGTCGGCTTCTTTTCACCTCGAGCGGCGGCCAGAATATCGGCCGTGCTCTGCTTCTTGGGTTTGCTCTCGGCCGGCTTTTTTCCGCGAGCCATGGCCAGAATGTCTGCCGTACTCGCTCCTGAGGTGGACTTCGTAGGCGTTTTGGCCGATGGCTTCTCAGGTGTCGCGTCGTTGGCGACGACCTTCTTTTCGGACTTCTTCTCCGCCACCGGCTCCTGCGGTCGATCGACGATCTTGAGATAGTCGATGTCGATGTCGTACCACGAAATATCATTCGTTCCGAGGAACTCGACCAGTGCACGGCCGCTCATGTTGACGGTCCGGACGATGCCGGTTCGCCCCTCGAACCGCTTCAGTTCCGGGACCATGTGAGCGATGGAAACGTACTTGTCCGTATATTCCCGTTTGAGCTTCTCGATGTGTTCAAAGACCATACGCGGCTCAGAATGCGGCTATCTGGCAAGAAAAAACCGGTGAACAGGTTCACCGATCCCATCATAGAGAATGCTATTGGCCGCGGGAAGTGAATCGCAGACTATCGCGAGACGGCATCGTCGCCCAGCGACTGGCGGATTTTCTGAGCCGATGCCGTGTACTGAGCACTCTTCTGGGCATTCCCCAGTTCACGATACATCTCGGCCAGGTTGTCGAGCGGAACGATCAGCTTCTTCTGCAATGCCGAGTTCTGAGCCGTTGCCGACTCGATCAGCGATTTCCCTTGTTCGGTCAATGCAATGCCTTCTTCGCGATTGCCCACTGACCAGAAGGAAACCCCCATGCTCACGAGCGACTCGCCGCGGCGGTCGAGCATGATATTCTGCAGCGATTGGTTGGTAAGGTGATCGACGGCCAGTTCGTACCACTTTACAGCGGCCGAGTGATCTTGCTTCTGGACGGCACAAATGGCACCCGCTCGAAAATATAGATTTCCGAGCAGAAGATGATCGGCAATGCCGACCTCTCGACCAGCTAAACCACCTCGGAGAAATGCCCTGGCCTGGTCGGCGATTTTCAGAGCGGAATCATGCTTGTCGCGTGCGTGTTCAATGAAGACGGCCTGCGTTAAGGCCTGACCCGTTTCCCATTCCAACGCTCGGTGGAAGAAGGGGTCATCGGTCTTGCTGAGCAACTCTCGATATTGTCCGACAATCTGATCGATCGAGTCGCCTGGATCGAATGGTGCATTGTAGAAGCTATGAGCCATCAACGACTTGGTCAGCCAAGCCATACGAAGTTCGCCGGTGGCTTCTTCGTTGGTGACCATGTTATCGATATAAACCTTGGATCGTAGCAACCACTGATTGACGGTCTGTTCCTTCTTTTCCCAATCACCGGTGGCGATATCGATCGCCAGTGACATGTGGGCATCTACGAGAACCTGCTTCGCGGCGCGGCGTACTTCCTGATCGGTGTCGTTCACCAGCGGGGAAGCGATCTCGATGGCTCTGACGTGATGTTGAACCGCCTCACGATTCTTTTGTGGTCCTGCCATCTGCAGCAAATCGCCCCACTGGCAATGGGCTTTGGCTCGTACATGATCGGCCACGGTCACATCGTCAGCAATTAGCTGCGTGTTGTGGATTCCAGTCGCCAGGTTGCCTTGGACTACATTCAGAAGTGTTCGATGGAGGCGATGTTCGGCTGAAGAGCCAACGCCAGAGGTTGCTTTTCTCGCGGCATCAAACGCTTCCTGATCGCGTCCCAGACGATGTAGGATCAACGAGGTCTGGTACCAGGCTTCCGCGGAATAGGGTTCCTGAGCGATTGCCAATTGATAGTCATTTAAGCGATCGCGGAATTCGAGTGGCGAACGATTGCTTGCCCGGATCATGAAAGATTCGGCGGATGGAGCTTGAACGATGATGCGATCGATCTCAAAGGAGCCTCCTTCCGCCGTCTGTGGAAGCAGGATGCCGCGTTCGGGATAGATCGTTCCGAGGTGACGCCCCGATGAGTCGCGCACCGCGGCAGGTTCGATTTTGGTGAGATTAAACTTCTGCTCTACCGCATCTAGCGACATCGGTTTGGCAGGGATTAGAAATACCGAGATGATCTGATCATTCTCGACCGCGATTTCAACTTTGGCGAAATCACCTTGGTGTTCGTACAAGCGAACGTGCTTATCTTGGTCAATGCGACGCTTGTGGGCGGGAGCGCCCCACTGGGCTTCAATTTGAGTCAGAGGTGTCTTGCCGGGAGCGATCTGCGTAACCGAGAACGACGGCGCTTCGACTTCTGCCGTCGCTGGATTCGATGGAACCACTGGCGGTAGCGAAGTATTCGCTTCGGGACGTGGTGTCTCGACAGGCTTTACCGACGGAGATGCTTGCGAGAATCGAGAGAGTGGTGCCTGACCTGTTGGGGCTGCTTCGACCTGGACTTTCGCGGTCGGATTGAGCGACGTGGTCGGTTCGTTAAATCGCGAAGTACCTTGGCGAGCCGCTGGATTGTCGATCTTCTCTTGGTGAATCCCATAAACGCGAAGAGGCCCGTTCGCAGTTGGTTGCGCGACTTGTGCGCCTTCGGGTGCGCGGACGGACACGCTCGTGTCTTGGTTGGGTGTTGGTGGTTCTTCTGCGGATGCCTGGCGAACGGCAGAAGTCTCAGGCGGTTCTCCGTCCGCGGTAAGCGATAGGGAGAAAGAACGCGAGGCGATCGGCCGGACAGGCTCGGTATGTTGTACCGGAGCTACATTTGTCTCGGCGACCGGCTGGTCGGATTCATCCAGGGTTAAGCGAATCGGTTCGGCGACAGCCCAACCGCATAAGGTGAGGATCAAAACCCCTGAACAGATCAGTTTGTGATTTGATGAAATACGCATGGTTTCCTCGGCCAGGCCAACCTGCTCCGTGCTTTCTTACCCGTCAGAGACAGTTCCAGGCGGGCGAGAGTATAGCTAGGCTTCGGATCTTTCCAAGATCAATTTTTGCTAGCACCCATGCGATGGGTTACTTATTTCGACGCAGTCGTTTCTTCGCGACGAAGAATGTCGAGCAAAAGATTCTGCGGAGGAGTGACCGTACGATGCCGATTCCAGGCCGCAGCGATCGTCCGGAACGGTTGGATCTTGCGAATCGGACGATACACACAAGTCTTGTCCGCAGGGTCGATCGCCATTTCTGGCAGTAGTGAAATCCCCACGCCCAGTCGAATAAGTTCCTGGATGGTCGAGATCTGGGCACTCTCGCAAACCACGTGGGGTTGGAACTCTTGCTGGCGACAGAAACCAAGGATCTGTTCTCCCAGGCAATGCACCTCGTGCAACAGGACGAACGGTTCCTGGCGGACCTGGTTGAAGGAGAGGGACGGCTTGTCGGCAAGTGGGTGTGAAGGAGGCAACGCGACCATGAGTGCCTCGCGGAACAAGGGCTCCACTTGAATGCGTGGGTCGTCAATCGGAAGCGCTAAGATGGCAACATCGAGTGTGCCTTTGAGCAGTCGATCGAGAAGGTGATCGGTATAGTCTTCGACCAGCGTGAGCGTGACCTGTGGCATCTCTTGGCGGAAGTGTTGAATGATCCCCGGCAGTTGAAAGGGAGCGATCGTTGGCAAAGCTCCGACTCGCAGGCTGATCGCCTCCGGACCCTCCGGCTTTTTGAACCAACCTTCGGCCGAGTCGACTTCCTTAAGAATTCGCCGAGCACGCGGTAACAATTCTTTCCCCGAGTCGGTAAGAACGACCGTTCTTCCCAGTCGGTCTAATAGCCTCGTCCCCAGTTCGCGTTCGAGCTTGGCAATCTGTTGGCTGAGCGACGGCTGGGTGACATGACACTGCTCGGCGGCACGGGTGAAGTTCTCAAGCTCCGCGACCGCGACGAAGTATCGGAGCTGATGAATTTCCATAGGTAACACTTATCGTCAGAATAGGAACAACGAATTTCCGTTATACCTGGATGCTCGCTATTCTGAAAGCTACCACCAAGGACGCGTCGGTCGGCCCTGTCGATGTGTGGGAACGGTGACCTTGTGCCGATCGACGCGTTCTTTTTCTCTTTGGGTAGCGGCCTCCTTAGGAATCAGCCGCTGGGACAGACCCAAAGAGGAAATTTATTTCTGATCCAGCATCCAGACAGGATGTTCTTTGCCGACCAGCTTCGGATTCTGAAGGAGCATCAGAGCTCGATCGCGAAGGCACTTGGTGGGCCCGTCGGATTGGCATTCCTCGACTTTGGAGATCCCGTCCAGCGTGTTGAGTGCTTCCAGGAAATTGCGTTCTTCGAACTGACGATAGGCTGCTTCGTAGTTCTGCCGCAATTGAGTCCAGCTGCCGGAAGCTCTGGCAGAGAGTTCATAGACCCGAACGGGATCGGGGATGTTGACGACTTTGATCGTTCCGAGGAAACGCGTCGGCATGTTCGTCGTTACGCCCAAACGAGTCGATTCGGTGATCAAGATCTCAGGCGGGTAATAGAGTGTTCCCGCTTCGTCGCGTTCCTGTTTGGGGCAGAACTGCTTCGTGGCTCCCTGGATTCGGCTGGCGATGTTCACCGTTGGGCCGAGCGGTCCCCACATGTACTTGTAGTCGGTTCCCTTCTTCCCTACGACGCAGTCGCCGGTATTGATCCCGATGGTCAAACCAAACGGCAGAAGCTCGTCCGGGATGCGATCGGACCACAATTGATTCAACTGATCGAGCTTGCCGATCATGTCGATCGCTGCCTGACAGGCCAGGTTGGGGTGTTCTGGTTGATGGTCGGGGGCACCCCACATCGCGACTAATTCGTCGCCGACATATTCCAGCAGAACCCCATCGTGACGAATCACACTTTCGGAGAGTTCTCCCAGGACTTCTCGTAACCACTGCAGGGTTTGCACCGAGCCTAACGCAGAACTGATCGTGCTGAAACCGCGAATGTCACAGAAGAGAACGGTTATATTCTCTTCGCGCGTTTCCAGGAGGGTCTCGTCGTAGAGAATACGATCGGCGATGCCCGGCGGGAAAAACTGAGCGAGGCAAACCTGTTGCTTGGCGGCCTCTTGTTCCTTCTTAAGTCGCTCGAGCCCGACGGTGAGGCAGTCGCGAATGACTTCGACGAACTTGACTTCACAATCGGCCATGATGTCGTCGCCAAGTTGGCCCGGCCGTTTCGATGCGTAGAGAGCACCGACGACACTCTCATGCGAAACCACCGGGGTCACCACGACGCGCTCTTGGGGATGTTCTTCCCCTTCGCCAGCTGGTGTCGACCACGTTTGTCGATTGGACCAGATGTACTCCAAAGCCTGGCTGTCGAAGACAGGACCTTCTATCTCAGCCGAGTCAGTTGCCGGCCAGGTCGCTTCGCATTGCCATTGATTGGCGAGTTGATCGAGTCCCAGGTACGAGCACGAGTCGAAATTGCCGAGCTTGCAGACATTCTCAGCGGCCGACGAGAAGAAATCGGGAGAGCTGGCTGCCTTTTCGAGCACGTCACTTACTGCACCCAAGATACGTTCGACATCGGCGCTGGACGGACCACTGGGCGTTGCGTAGCCATCTTCCAAGCGACTTTGTCGTATCATCATCGCCACGTCGGCCACGCTTTGCGAGATGTTCGTCGGGCTGTGTTCGGAATAGTTATGCTCGACGGGTGCGCCGTGACCGCTCAGTTGAATGGCTAAGTGGTCCCCGATCATCAGGCGAACAGGATTTTGGACCAGCTCACTGGTCACGAAAGTGCGGACTTGTTGATGGGCGATACGACCTTCCGAAGAAGGAGACATGGGAACTTCGTGATTGCCAATGTTCCCCACGCGGAGATAGTTGCCGGCCGCATCCGGGGCGATTTCGAGTGAGCGCCGCGAAATCTCACGCTGTTGGAACGACGTAATGATCAGCTTGCGATGGTCTGTGAACGTAATCGTTCGGAATGGGCCTGGGTCGCCTTTGGCAACATCTTGCCGACCAAGAATGATCCGCTGCTGGAGACCTAACTCGAAGACCTCTTGCCCCAACTGATCGTCATAGATCGGTTGCTGTTGACCATCGACGAAGATGCTCAGCGAGACGCCGGCAGGGCCTTGCGGTTCGTGTGGTCGGGGGTGAGGGTTATGCATTGCTGGCAGACGAAACGGTTCAAAATGTCATTCAATGGATCCGCCACTAATCATTATTCTTCGGCCTCGGTCCGTTCTAAAGCCTCAATCTTTCCATTTTATCGACGGATATCTTGCCCAAGTTTCTTAAGAATAACTGAAAGAATCCCAGAATTCCAACATGGAATTGGGGTTATACCACTTCGCTAAGCCGCGGTTGCCCCGCCCCCCGTCAGTGATTTTCGTTGGTGACGACCCAATAACGCGATAGAATGGCATTGAGCTTTCCATCGCACCGAAGACGCCACATTAAAGCAGCATGTGCCATGGATTTACTACGGTACCTATTCGGTTCGTCCAAGCGTGACCAATTCGCCGAGCGCCTGATGCATCGCGTCAAGCAAGCCGGGGAGAATCGCGAGATCCGCTACGAAAAGCAGGCGTACCAGTTTAGTTTCTTTGACCAGGGGGAACTGGCTGGCGTTGCCAATCTGGGCAACATCTTTCGGGAATACGACCGTCTTCCTGAGAACGAACAAGAAGCCTATCTAGGTCAAATTACCCGAGCCATTCTCTCGCATCACAAGTCGATTCCGGAAGAATTCGAGGACGCCCGGCCTGATATTTTGCCGATCGTTCGCAGTCGAGCGTACCTGGAAATTGGCAATCTAGAACGCCGTCTTCGCGGCGAACAACCAGCGGAATTCACCTCGACGATAGTAGGCGATCATTTGCTCGCTTTACCGATCTTCGATTTGCCTGAGGCGATGCGAACAATCGACGCCGACAGGATGAATCAATGGGGTCGATCGATTTATGAGCTTATGGAAGTCGCCCTGGAAAACCTCGATGAGATGGTCGCGGCGGTGACCGCGATCAACGATCGAGTTTTCCTCTTCCGCAACCAGGATCATTACGATGCCTCGCGGCTATTGCTAACTGACCGTATTCGTCAGCTCGACGTACAAGGCCTGCCGGTCGCGATGGTGCCGACCCGTGATTGTTTGATTGTCACGGGGGATGAAGATGAGATCGGACTGCAATTGATGCATGAACTTGTAGGCCAATATATCCACGACCCGCGCCCTATCAGCCTGACTCCATGTCGGTTGACGGACGAGGGTTGGGAGACATGGCTGCCCCCTTTTGGGCATCCCCAGCATGATGCATTTTGTGAACTGCACCTGCAGGGTCATGCAGCTGAATATCGCGAGCAACACGAAGCCATTGAGGTCGGCTTTGCTCAAACAGGACAAGAAGGTTTCGTAGCGAACTATTATCTGCACCGTGATTTGAAGACTCGACAGCTTCATTCGTATTGTGTTTGGCCCGAGTGCCCGCACGCGCTGCTGCCGAAGAGTGATGTCGTTGTTTTCATGGATAGTTCGCACATGAAACCGTTGGCAAGTGGAACATGGGAAGTGGTTCAAGCGGGACTGGGATCTCAGATGGAGGACCTGAAAACGTATCCACCACGTTATCGGGTGCTTGGATTTCCCAGTGAGGAAGCGCTACGGAAAATCGGTTCAATTCCTCGTTTTCGCCTATGAATTAAGGAGTTTTAGACCAGCAAGATATTGTCCAGAATGCTGTACTATGCGCTAAAGACGAACTACGATGAAACTGCTACTAGGCACGCGGCTTCGTTGATTGTCATGCATCTGGATTCACTACCGTAAAAGCCACCTACCCAATAGCCAAACTCATGAATTCGCACTGTGATCTCGGAAATTTGTCGGCTGGGGAGCTTCGAGAACTCTATCACGTTACGGAAGAGGATCTCGAATTGATCGTCGAATACGGCAAGATTGTAATGCCGCGTTTGGACACATTCATCAGTGAGTTCTACGAATGGTTAAGGACGCAACCAGAGTTTGATCTTTACTTCACTGACAACGCAACACTGCATCGGGTGCAGTCCCAACAGAAGCGATACTGGGAAGATTTTTATTCCGCTGACATCAGTGAGGTTTACGTTCAAAAACGAAAGTCGGTCGGTGCGAATCATGCGCGGATAGGTCTGCCGCTGCCAACCTATGTCTCGTCGATGTATCGCTCGCTGAGAATTTGGACAGACGTCCTTTATGACCACCGCCTGGAACCGGAACGCTATGCCCGTTCGCTCAAGGCGGTGACCAAGTTGATCATGTTGGACACGGCAATTGTGGTCGATACTTTTATGCGGCAAACCAATTGCATCATTGCCGAGCAGCATGATTCGTTGATGCAGATGTCGACTCCGGTAACGGAAGTCTGGAACGACATCTTAATGTTGCCGATCGTCGGCATCATCGATTCCAAGCGCGCCCAAGACATCATGACGGCCGTGTTGCACAAGATTGCCGACACGCATTCGCGCTGTCTCATTCTCGATATTAGCGGTGTTGCGGTGGTCGATACGGCCGTGGCAAATCACTTGATTAAAATCACCAAAGCAACTCGCCTGATGGGCTGCACCTGCACGATCTCAGGCGTTTCGCCGGCAATCGCCCAGACGATTGTGGAACTTGGCATCAATGTAGGAGACATACGAACAACAGCAACACTTAAGGACGCCCTGCGGGATGCGTTCAATGATTTGAAACTGGTATTACACGAAGACGGAACTTCTCCATGATTCACGATTCCGCGGAAGTACCGCGCATCCCCATGCAACTCGCCAGCGGTTGCCTGGTAGCGTCGATCCAAATCGATTTGAACGACGAGGTTTTGTTCCGCTTCAAAAGAGACCTTTTGGAAGAGATACGCCTGACACAAACACGGGCCGTATTACTCGATGTGTCGGGCGTGGACATTATGGACCGAATCGAGTTCGAGGCGATCTGCGAGATCATGCGGATGTCTCGATTAATGGGAGCACGTTCTATGCTTGTTGGCGTGAAACCTGAGATCGCTTGTTCGCTGATGGACTTCGATCTGGATTTCACCCAGATGGAAACGGCCCTGACGCTCGATTTGGCGTTTGAGAAACTGCATGCAAATGGGCACAGTAACGGAGGCCGCCACGAGTCAATGTGATGAACCTGCCGGAGATGCGGATATGGATCAGTACGGAAGCCAATTTAGCTCGTTCAATCGTGGCTTCTCGCAAAATGGCTGAATCGGCCGGACTTCAGGCAAACCAGGTGGCATTGGTCGCAACGGCCGTATCGGAACTCGCCCGCAATATCATCAAGTACGCTCACCACGGCGAAGTGATCCTTCGCTATATCACTCACGGACCGAAACAGGGAATCGAGGTAGTCGCCTGGGACCATGGTCCCGGGATTGAATGTGTTGAATCGGCAATGAGCGATCATCACAGCACCGGCGGAACACTGGGACTGGGACTTCCCGGCGTTAAGCGTCTCATGGACGAATTCGAACTAGAATCCGAACTCGGCAAGGGAACCAGGATTACGGTGAGGAAATGGAAGTAATGACGCCTCGCAAATTGGAAACCGGCAGCTTCGTCCGAACGGCTGCCGGGCACTTCGTTGGCGGCGATCTCGCGATTGTCCGGCCGGACGAAGACTATTTATTCCTCGCACTCGTGGATGTTCTGGGGCATGGGCCGCAGGCATACTCCACAGCGTTGGAATTGGAAGAAGCCATCTTAGGTTGGGATGACACATTTGACATTCTGGCCCTCATGAAGGCACTGCACGTTCATCAAAAGCATGGTCGTGGTGCCGTCATCAGTCTCTGCACGATCGAGTCACTTACCGGAGAGGTGCGCTACGTCGGTATCGGAAACGCGACCTGTCGCACGATGGGTCTGCATCCGCACCACATGCTTACCCGCGAAGGAGTGGTCGGTCACACGTTGCGAACGCCTTCGATCGAACGAATGACTCTCGATCAACATGACATCCTGCTGCTTTATAGTGATGGGGTTTCGAGCCATTTCGAGGTGCAAGAACCCTGTCAGCTCTTTTTCGAGCCGCTGGATAATGTTGCCCGCCGGGTCGTTGAGCAGTTTGGTCGAGGGCATGATGATGCCTCCTGCATCGCGGTGAGGTACGCATGAGGACTCACCTGGGCGACATTCGTATTTTCGACCAGTCGGCGGTCGTGGAGGTCCGCACGAAAGTACTGAGCCTGAGCGCCGCATTTGGCTTTGGTTCCGCGATGTCGACTCGGATGGCCACGATCCTTTCGGACCTGGTTCGGCAACTACTCAAGAATTCCGAACCTGGTTCGATGTTTGTTGATCTCGAAGACCGACAAGGACAACTCATTCTGGGGTTACGGTTTCTCACGTCAGAAACCATTCAGATCTCGCCTGCTCTGCTGGATGTTTTTGATGATGTTCGACAGCTATCCAATGGAGAGGCAGTCCGGGAAATCACGTTGCGGAAAATGGTTCGCAACATGCCGGGCTCTCTAACGCCGGAGTTCCTTGATTTTCAGCGAGATCGCATCAGTTTGAAATCGCGCGTGGCATTGGTCGAAGAACTGCGAGAGAAAAACCAGCAGCTCGAACGATACAATGCTCACCTCGAGGACCTCGTTCGTGAACGTACCAAGGAACTTGAACTTACCAACCAGCGCATGCAGCGTGATTTGGATGCCGGCGCCGAGTACGTTGCGCGGTTGATTCCCGAACCCATTTCGGGGCAGATCTCGATTGATTGGCGTTATGTCCCTTCCGAAGAGCTTGGTGGGGATGCGATGGGTTACCATTGGATCGACCCCGATCATATGGCGATCTATTTGCTCGACGTCACTGGGCACGGAATCGACTCGGCTCTGTTGGCTGTCAGCATCATCAACGTGGTGCGTGGAGCTTCCTTGCCCGGTGCCGATTTCCGTAATCCGAGCGAAGTGCTGAAACGGCTGAACCAGTCGTTCACGATGGATATGCACGGCAACAAGCTTTACACCATGTGGTACGGTGTATTTCACCGGCCTTCGCGAACACTGACCTGGAGTGGGGGAGGACATCCCGATGCCTTGCTCTACGTGAAAGATTCACGCGAGCCGATCCGGCTTGCGTCCCAAGGGCCCCTTATGGGCATGATCGATTGGCCTCATTTCGATACCGATTCGATCGTCATCGAATCGCCATCCAGCTTGTTTCTCTACAGCGACGGTGTATTTGAGATTCACAAAGAGGACGGAAATGAGTGGACGTTTGATGAGTTCGTCGACTACATGAATCTGCCGGTGCCCAAGGGAGATACTAAGATGGACGATCTTTACCGTTACGTCCGTGAACTATGCGGCTGCGAGCATCTGGGTGACGACTTCTCGATTCTCGAGATTTGCTTCGATCTGCTCGAGGATCCCGTAGGTGAAGTGCACGGGATTGGGGAAGCTATTTAGTTAAGTGGTCGAGGTAAGCTCCCTCGACGAGATCCTCGCTTTGGATACCAAGCTTTTGCATTAGTTGATGAGCAATTGATTCACCCTCGGCCTCCGTCTGAGACGGCTCTAGCACGACTTCCAATTCCAGGTAGCTGCCTAGGTCCTGGACTTCGTCCAGGTGAATGCGAGTCTGTCCGACCAGGTAAAGCGTTCGTGTCTTGGTGACGATGCCCAGGGGCTCCAGCGCCAAGGTCAGCAATTGTGCGAGCTGCTCCGGGTGAACGATGGGAACCCGAGAATAGTCGGAAGTCTTGGGGCCTGCCGAGTCCGAGCGACGATAGAAAATCAACTCGGCGTGTTCACCATTGATCTGGCGCAGCTTCAACCGCCCCTCAGGCACACGATAGAACTGATCGATCTGCTTGAGAACGATCGGACCAGAGTCCGCGATCGGAACAATACGATCTTCGAGTTCCGATCGATGGGTAAGTCGGGCCTTGATTTCTATATTGCGAGCCACAGCTGGTTCTCGCTGTTAAACCATTTCGTCGGCGATAAAGCCCTCGAACGTTTGACGACGGCGAATGATGCGCGCCTTGCCGTCTTCTATCATCACTTCCGCAGCCAGTGGCTTCGAGTTGTAGTTGGAGCTCATGCAGTAGCCATACGCCCCGGCACATTCGATGACCAGCAGATCACCAACGGCTGCCGGTGGAAGTTTGCGAGCGCTGACAAAGCCGCCTTCTTCTTGGGTGAAGATGTCACCGGACTCGCACAAAGGCCCGCCCACGATCACATCGTGCTCTTCGCCCAGTACCTGACCGTCTTTGCGAGCGACCGAAATCGGATGGTAGGCACCATACATGATTGGACGTGCCAGGTTATTGAAGCCAGCATCGGCGACGTAGAACAGATTGTCGCCCATCTGCTTTACGGCCCGAATCTCGGTAACTAGATAGCCGGCTTCGGCAGCCAGGTATCGACCCGGTTCGATTTCGAGCGAGATGCTGTGATCGAACGCCTTCTCTAGCTTCTTTCGCGTGGCGTCCCAAAGCTCGAAGTACTTTTCGAGATCGACGTACGTTTGTTCGCTGTTGTAAGGAATGGGTAGTCCACCACCGGCGCTGATGGTCTTGATGCTGCGGCCTACTTCGAGGGCCGCTTTTTCCATCGAATCGCAAACCTGCGAGAGATGATGCAAGTCGGTACCACTTCCGATGTGCATGTGCAGGCCGGTGATTTGCAGCCCATTGGCGTCGGCCAGAAGCAGACAGTCATTGAGTTGTTCGTGCCAGATGCCGTGCTTCGACTGCTGGCCGCCGGTATTGGTCTTCTGGCTATGGCCATGTCCGAAGCCGGGATTGATGCGGAGGGTGATCTCGCGGCCTGGGGCGAGTTCGCCCAGCTGACGAATCATGTCCGGCGAGCCGCAGTTGACGTGCAGACCATGCTCGATACACAGCTCGAGTGCTTCGCGATCGAAGATGTCGGCCGTGTAGACGATCGGTGGTGGGTCGCCATGTGCTGCGTAGCCTGCCGCCAGGGCTCGGCGGATTTCCCAGGCACTGACCGCATCGACAACCACGTTGTTTTCCCGAACCAGTTTCAGAATTGCCAGGTTCGAGCAGGCCTTCTGGGCGTATCGGACGACGTCGAACGCGGCGAGGTCTTGGATTCGCTGAACGATCGTTGCGGCGTCATAGACATAGGTGGGCGTACCGAACTCAGTAGCCAACTGCTTAACGGAAACGCCGGCGATTTCCTGGCGAGAGGTCGAGAACGTGGGGACTTGTGGCATAGCGAGCACCAAAACTAAAAAGGGCGTGAATCGTAGACTTTATTGTAGTGAGACACGAGATTTCGCCCACCGGGCACAAAAAAAGAGACCTTTCCGAAAAAAGGTCTCTTCGATGGGCAAATCTATCCAGTTTCGAGCTTTGCTTAGAAAGCAGGAGCTTCTTCGAAGTCGGCATTGGCATCCGCGGCATTCTGGGCGGCGACGCCGACACCGATTGCCTTGATCACGCCTTCTTCCAGCATCATGCGAAGTCGCATGTAACGTTCTTGCATGTCGACCGATACGAGGAACTTGTCCGCGCCACCAGACAGAGCCTGAACAGCGGCGTCCACGCCTGGCACGGGCTCAGGACTGTTCTGCTGAACCATCTTCAAGATAGGCAGAATCGCAACGTGCATCTGAATAACGGCAACCTTGGCGTCGGTACCAGCGATGGATTCATCGATTGCTTTCTTCAGGCGTGCCATGGCGTCGTTACCGCCAGCGATGTAGACGCTCTTTTCGCCGATGCCCAGAATGACTTCCGGGGACTCTCCCAAGATGTCCTTGGCTTCCGGCGGGGCGTCGTCCATAGGAATTGACATGACATGCAAGCGAATCGCCTGGTAGGTTTCGGCGTCCCACTTCACCGGTGGAACTTCTCCATCGGTGGAAGCAAGCTTCAGCATTTCCTTCACGCCATCTTCGACGCGTTGGCCATCGGCGACATGAGCACCGGCCAGGAACGTTCCCTTGCCGCCGGACAGGTCTACCATCATAGCGCCGTCCAATGAACCGGTGCGAGCCGTTTCAATCAGGGTATCAATCGCCAGGTCGATGACCTTCTTGGCCGATTCAAGATCTTCGCCTTCCAGTTCGCCTTCGCTTTCCAGCTGACGGACGCCCTGGTCGCGCAAATCATTCATTTGCTTCTCCATCCGAGCGATGTCGGTTTCGGAAAGCTTTTCGGTGACCTGGAAGTTTACCGCCGCAGCTGCATTGCTGAAGCCGGCAAACTCGCTGGTCAGATCCGTATTCATGGCCATCGTCTTAGCAAAGTCACTTCCTTCGACGGCCGTGTAGGCAAAGTCGAGGTAAGTACCTTGCTTCGTGGCATCGACATTCCAGCCGATGATGATGTCTTCCAGCTCGGTGAACAGACGTTCCATTTCGGCCATCTGATCGGCGATCTGTTGCTTACGAACGGCGAAGTCTTCGTCCGTTTCATTCGGTTCTTGTTCCAGCGACAGTTCGATCCCCGTTTTCATCTGTTCGATGATGACGGTGCGGTAGATCTCAGGAATGTTGCCAGGAAAGAACTGGAGAGCCAAGTCATACTGCTCGGGCAGATCTTTCAGGAACGCGGTTGGATCATCCAGTGGATTGGCCAGCTTTTCCTGGTCCATTGCCAAGATGGCCCAGTTGCCGGCATCTTTCACGAAGATTGGCATCTGATTGGGCGTAAACATTTTGATGCCGTCGCCAACGTCTTGTGGTGGACCGATTTGCTCGGTTGCCGTGGTGACCAACTTGTCAAAGTCGGAAACTGGCAGGTAGGCGGTCGGAGCAAATTCCTGACCATTGGTCATGACGACCACGCCCACGGGGCGAGACTTGTCGATCCCTTCGGTGAACGGAGCCGACAGAAGTACGGCCATGCGGCCTGCGTCTGTTTGACCGGCAGCATCGGCCAGATACTGCACATCAGCCAGGACCTTCTTCACTGGGGCGACCGAGACCACGGCGACTGGCTTGAATTCGGCATCTTGAGCATGAAGTGCGACCAGCGGCATAGCGGCTAGCAATAAGCCTGCGATAGCCAGTCGACCACGTTGAAAGAATTTGTTCACTGCGTCTATCTCCTGAGTGATCTTGAATCGGAACCCAATCGCCAGCCATGGGGGACGGGTGCGAAGTCGTTGAATGGTCCAATCCTTTGGTAGGACTTTCCAAATGTACCGCAGACCGAGTGCCCTTTAAAGCCAAGGCAACAAGCAGGGGCGATGCGCGCGTACCGAGTCCGTAAAGCCTACCCGGCGAAATGAATAGCAGTTTCACAGTGGGTCAAAAAGTTTCCATCGCTTGATGGATGCCCAAGCGAGCGGAGCGATTGAACGCCAATAAACGTCGACCCAGCGGTAATAGGAACCACGCCAGGGCAGAGACACTCAACAAAGAGAGCGCATCAAACTAACCTGGGGGATCTAGGCGAGAGTGCAGAGACCTCTCGCGGCGCGAGCTTTTAACGCTCTCGGAAGACGATTCGACCTTTGGTCATGTCGTAGGGGGACAGTTCCACTCGGACACGATCGCCAGGAACGATACGAATAAAGTGCTTACGCATTTTCCCGGCCACATGGGCCATAACCGTCGGACCAACGTCCAATTGGACGCGGAACCGTGTGTTGGCAAGTGCTTGCGTCACTGTGCCTTCGACTTCGAGAGCCTCTTCTTTCTTAGACATAATACTCCTTGAGGTAATCTACTTATTCTCATGTGTGGGGGGACAATGACAATCGTCCCAGCATTAGTATATCGGGAAGCCCCTTAAAATCAAACGCAGATTGCGTGCCTGCGGAAAACCGGTGGCGCGAAAAAACTCGATCCGAGTTCCACACGCCACCCGTACTCGCGGATGTCCATAGCGCGCTACCCAATTTGCCAGAATGGCACTCGTTTGGGCACCAATTTTAGAGATCCTGGGGCGTTCTCGACACTTTAAGACGCACTTTCGTCTGCTTTTTCGGCGGGAGCATAGTCGAACATGCGGTAGGTCTTTGACTTCTTGGCCCCGCCCCGCTCGAGGGAAGCTCGCGAGAGATGATTGCTTTCCAGGACCCAGGAAAACTCCACCTCCTGGACTCCCCACTTCTTGATGTCAGGGACCAAACGTTCCAGGATCACCAGGCCAATGCCCCAGCGCTGGTATTCGGGAACCACATTTGTTGAGATCAAGCGCATGTTCTTGATCGCCTTCTTATTCCACAAAAGGCGCATGAAACCGAAGGGGAACAACTTCCCGTCGATCTTTTTAATGCGGGGATTGTAGTCGAGCATGCTGAACATCGAACCGATCACTTTGCCGTCCACTTCGCATACCGAAGTTAACTCCGGCACCAGCAAGTGCTTCAAGTCTTCGGCCATCTTGTCGACCTCGGCCTTATCGATAGGGACGAAACCCCAAGTTCCGACCAGCGAGCGATTGTAGTTATCGAGAAACGTGTAGACGTCTTCCTTGAAGCGTTTTCGATCCATACGCCGTAGCTTCAAATTAAAACGGCTTTTGGCTTCATCGACGATGAATTTGAGCTTGGGGTCTAAGCCTTCCAGCATGTTGATATGCCCCCAAAACGCATACATGTCTTGGGTTTTCTCATACCCGTAGTCTGTAATGAGCTTTTCGTAATAAGGGGGGTTATAGGTCATCATGAAAGCAGGTGGGCTGTCAAAACCCTCAATCAGGGTGCCCACCTCGTGATTCAGCGATGGGTTGGCGGGCCCGCGCATCTTGTGGATGCCTTGCTCGGCGAACCATGCTTTGACGGCGTCGAACAACGCGCCGCTGACCTCCGTATCGTCGATGGACTCGAAGAAACCCCAGAAGCCCCGTTTCTCGTCGTACCGCTCGTTGTGCCCAACATTCAAGATGGCCGCGATGCGACCGACTACCTGTCCATCGCGCCGCGCTAAAAAGCACTGGACCTTGTTTCGCGTATAGAAGGGATGAGGGGCAAAATTGACTAGTTCTTTCAAATTTTGCCGAAGCGGTGGTACCCAGTTGGGATCGTCCCGATATAACTCCCAAGGAAACTTGACGAACTCGTTTTGCTGTCTTTTCGTAGTGACTGGCTCAGTGGTAATCGAGGACATTCGTCTCCGCTTTAGTCAAAGGTAGTGGGCGAAAAAGAACTTTTCAGGATTAAGATCGGCTCGAAAATCCGTCGCCACGGGAAAGTGGATTGCGCTCTGAATGCAGTCGCAATCCATGCTCAACAATACCGAGATGATAAATTCATCGCAAACCCAGCCCCAGATTCTGCATGCCCAGAATACCCCACAATCACTTAATGAAGCGAAACAGGTGAATTTTTCATTAAACGGCTTTTGGAGCCTGCCAAATTTGCAATAATCTGAAATTCATATGAACAAATTGATATGAGCTTTCCATGCGTTAAACTATGGCGAGCTATAGATTGTGAATTAGTTAACAAAGTGAATCCACTTGAATGAACCTGGTCGCGCTTGCGTGACTGGGATCGGCCCCACAGGCTCTGCCCCGTCTGTGGGGTTTTTTATGCGCCTGCGGATGGCCGGCTGTTATCGATCGGCGTGACCCTGGCCCCATCTGATAGCGAAGCCGCCGGGGAAACAAGGACCTGTTCTCCCGCTTTGATGCCCTGGGTCACTTCCACACTCAGATCGTTCATTAACCCTAGCTGCAAGTTTCGCCGTTCCAGTTTACCGCCTGATACAACATAGGCCTGCCAGTTGCCGGAGACATCGCGAAAGATGGCGGACCGTGGAATCACCAACGCCTGCGGCTTCTCTTCCGTGAAGATACGAACCTGCACACGATAGTCGACCCCCAAGCCGTGTTTCTCCAGCACGTCTGCGACGTGACCTGACTCGAAGCGAAGAATGACCAGCACGCGTTGTTGCTCGACGCCTAACGAGCTGACCTTCGTGAAGCCGGTCGGGTAGACCCGCTGGACTGTCATGGGGATCCCCTGGCCTGCTTCTGTGCCCAGGGATGGTCCGTAAATCTCGGCGCGATCCCCAGGCTTGATGCGGGTTGCATCCTGACTCAGGATTTCCGCTTCGACTTCCAATTGCGAGAGTTGACCGATCTCAAGCAAGGTCGTTCCGCCGGTAACCTGCTGTTCGCTGGTCAACTCTTTGGTGAGTATGATCCCTTCGACCGGGCTGGTCATGGTTGATCGCTGCATCCGCAGTTCGGCCATTCGCAGCCGAGCCTCTGCTTCGGCCTTCTGCTGCTGGAGCACGGCGACGGACAGATCTTTTCGGTCGATGTATTGAGAAACCATGCTTGGAAGCAGCTTGGTGGCTGCGTCGATCGACAAGATGGCCTGATAGGTCAGTGCATCGGTTTGAAATTCCGTGTCGCTCTCGACCTTTTGCAGTTGTGCTCGATCGAGATCATCTTCTGTCTTGGCGCCCTTCTCGATGAGTTTTTGAACGCGTTGTTCGTAGGTTGTCGCATACTCGAAGCGTGAACGGCTCGCCGTCATTTGCGTTTTGGCGGCTTCGACCGTATTCACCATCGATTGGACAAAGTATTCGGCTTGCTGCTTGGTCGTCTGTTCGACCGACTTATCACCGGTTTCCCGGATCGATGCGGCCAATCGCTCGACGGCGGCCTTCGACTCGTCGTACTCCGCCTCGACATCTTCTTGAACGATTTTGGCGACGACCTGACCTTGGGCGACGTGGTCACCTTCTTCCAGCGTGATCTCGCCTACCCGGGCATCGAACGGCATCGAAATGACATACGTACGCGGAAGTCGCGTCTTTCCCTGCTCGTCGACGTATTCCTGGATCGGTTCCATGGCAGCCGTAACAACGTCTACCGGCGGACCACCGTCCTGCATGACGTAGAAGACACCTCCTACGACAAGGATGGCGCCAACAATGATGGCAATCGTTTTGATCATGGTAAATTTCTTTCCGCCCACCTGACATCGCCGGGGGCTTGCCGGTCTACTCACGAACTTTCAAGGATTCCAACCAATTCATTTGGTAAATCTGCCATTGTACGACCGCGTGAGCCATCAGCGTGAAAAGCAACGCGGTAATGAATGCACTGACGTAGATCCATGGCGCGGTTACGATGGGAAAACGCACCAGATCCTGATCGATCATCTTGGTCATCAAATGAATGAGGAAGTAGCCAACCGGAAGACCCAGTACAGCGCCCAGCATATTAATCACCAAGCTTTCGCGGAGAAACAATAAACCGATCTCCCATCGTGTATACCCCATCGCCCCCATCGTTGCGACTTCGCACTGGCGCTCAGAAAGATTCACAAGCGAGGCATTCAACACGTTACCGAAGAAGATCGTCCCTGCGAAAATCACGATCATGCCGATGGCCACACTCTGGTTTTGGATAATCGTCTCGCGCATGTTCTTGATCAATTCCAAGCGAGAATTGATCGCTTCCATCGCCGGCATCTGCTTCAGCGTGCGATACAGCTCTCGCTGGGCTTTCTCCGTTTGATTGATCTTGAGCTGAGCGCCACTCATGGCAAACGACTCATTGCGAATTCGGCAGAGGTATTCAAGATCCGCGTAAACACTCAGCCCAAACTGACTTTCGCTGATGACCGCCAGGGGAACTTTCAGGGGATCGCGACGACCTGACTTCGGACGTATCTCGACCAGGTCCCCCACTTTCAAATGCAGATGGTCGGCCAGCCGGCGTTCCATGACCAGTCCGACACTGGGAATGTTGATACGGCGTTTTTCTTTATCGGTCGGAACGGTCAATTGAGCGTTACTGACAATACCTTGAATGGCTCCTTGCCGCTGGTACGGACCATTCACAAAATCACAGGCCACATTTAGCAGCGGCTCTGCCCGATCGACCCCTGGCAAATGGGACAAGTCGTACCAGGCCTGCCGATCGAGGGCATCTTTGAAGGTAAGGTCGATGTCACTACGGATCCGCAGTTCGAATTCGTCGCGGATAAAGTACTCGGTCGCTTCCATCATCATCAGGCCACTTACCAGAATGCCTGCCCCGACTGTGCCGGCGAACAGGGCAACCGCGGTACGCGTACGATGACGGACCATCGATCGCAGCGTGACACGCCAGCCGGGAGAAAGCTTGTCCCAGAGCAGCGTGAAGTGCTCTAAGAAGATCCGGCCACCGGTCGCAGGCGGTTCAGGACGCATCGCTTCGGCCGGACGCAACAAAAGCATCTGCCGTGCTCCGTAGACACTGCCAAGCATCGCACAGACGATACTGACAATCCAACCGATGATGTGCGTTTGCGGATAAAAGTCGTTTCGCAGGTCAGGGAACTGAAAAAAGTATTGATACTGATACAGCATCCCCATCGAGACGAGCGTTCCTAGGCCACTTGCCAGGATGCCTGCTGCCAGGCCGACCGTGGCTCCAAACTTCAGAAAGTGAAGGAAGATGGTGCCGTCGGTATAGCCGAGCGCTTTGAGCGTTCCGACCGTTGTCCGCTGCTGTTTGGCTAGCCTGGTCATCAGCACGTTCAAGATCAACGCGGCAACAACCAGGAACATGCTCGGCATGAAAGTCGACATCGTGCTCAGCTGATCGATCTCGTTGCTGACAAAGTAGTTGGAAGTGAAGTCCTTGAGTAGAGTGGCCGAGATGAATCCGGAAGACTCGAGTTTACGCTCGGCCAGATCGAGGACCGCCTTCTTTCCCTCTCCGATGTCTGGCGTAAATTGCCCAATGACCTGATTGGCAGCGCCTTCGAAGTCGAAGAGCTCTTCCATTTGCTTCCGTGGAAGATAGAAGACGCCGAAGTTCTCCGGATCCGGCGTCAGGCTGCCGGGGCCAATCAGGTACGTGAACTCCGAACTGATCGCCGTACCGACAATCAGAAATTCTTCCCGGCGATTATTCAGCAATAGGTGTAGCTTCTGACCTGGATGCAGGCGGTTAGCCTCGGCGAACTTGTCGTTTACGATCACCTCTGGCTCGCCGCGATCAGTAAAGTAATCACCGCGAATGAGCAGGATATCGTTGGTCACCGCATGCCGGCGATTGGGCATCGAAATCACCGTACCGTTGAGCGGTCGCATCCGTTGGTCCAGGTCGACCGTCACCGGAAACTGAATTCGTTCCTCCCAACTGCGAATGCCAGGGATCTCATTCAGCACTTCTAATTCGGGAAGGGGAGCCTTCTTCATGTCCAGCCAGAAGCCGGCCATGCGGCACTGGCGATAGTAGCGGTCCTTCGCGGCCTGCATGTTGTAGAAGGTCGACTGCGTACCAATGAGCAGGGACGAACCGAGCATCATGATGCTGATGATGGCGATCAACAATCCGCGAGCCGCAAACAGGTCTCGCAGCAACTTGCGGTTGAGGATGCTCACCAGACCACCTCCGAGGGAGGCAGTGGCTGCTGGTTCTCTTCGACGCTGACGATTTCGCCGCTACGAAGATGGATCACCCGGTGCGCTACATCAGCGAGTGCCGTGTTGTGCGTGATGATGAGGATGGTCGTTCCCAGGTCGCGGTTGAACTGCAGCAGCAGCTCGAGTGCACGAATTCCAGTCTCGAAATCGAGCGCCCCGGTCGGCTCATCGCACAGGAGCAGCTTGGGGTTTTTGACCACGGCCCGGGCGATCGCGACACGCTGCTGTTCGCCGCCGGAAAGCTGCGACGGGAAGTGGTCGGCACGTTCGGCCAGCCCGACCTTATCGAGTATCTCCCTGGCATCTAGCGGGTTCTCGGCCAACTCGGCCGCGGACAACACGTTCTCCAATGCCGTTAGGTTCGGTACCAGGTTATAGAACTGAAAGATGAAGCCAACATGCTTGCGGCGATAACGGGTAAGCACACTCGAAGAGACGGTCGCCAGATCGGTTCCATCGAACAGGACGCTGCCATGATTGGGCTGATCGAGGCCGCCGATCAGGTTCAAGATGGTCGACTTACCTGACCCACTGGGCCCCACCATCGCCAGGACTTCGCCATCGTAGATATCAAACGAAAGGTTTTTCAGGACTTCCACCTTCACCTCGCCCATGGTGAAGGTGCGTTCGACATCACGTACCGATAAAACGGCTGGCTTCAACGGAGGCTGCTCGTCCGGGCTTTGATTGCTCACGGCACCATGGGGGTGTGGGGATCCGAAAAGCTGCACCATACTCCGCCGTGGGGCGGGCGACAATAAAAGCAAAGCTTCTAGGCATACATTCCATGGTAATCGAATGCGTTATCAAATTCTGCTGTCCGCGTAGAAAATCGACCAACGAAGCCTGTTGGCCTTATCGCCGAGGCTCAACGCCGTATAGCTTGCGGACGAAGAAGTCGCGCGTACGGCGCATCCCATAGCGACCGCTGCCAATACCATGACCACCGCCCGGCACGACCAACAGGTCAAAGTCTTTGTCTGCTTTGACCAGGGCATTGACCACCTGCATGGTGCTGGCCGGATCAACGTTGGTGTCCATTTCGCCCACGATCAGGAAGAGATCACCTTGCAGCTTATGGGCGTGGGTGACGTTCGAGTTTTGAGCATACGACTCATCGATCGGCCAACCCATCCACTGTTCGTTCCACCAGATCTTGTCCATGCGATTGTCGTGGCAACCACAATCGGCAACTGCCGCGTCGTAGAAGTCGCCGTGCCAAAGCAATGCGGCCAGCGCGCTTTGCCCACCAGCGGAACCGCCGTAGATTCCGACCCGCTCAATATCCATGCTGGGGAACTTCTCCGCGGCCGCTTTCATCCAGGCAATACGATCCGGAAAGCCAGAGTCGGAAAGGTTCTTCCAGCAGACATCATGAAAGGCCTTGCCTCGATGATTGGTGCCCATGCCGTCGATCTGTACGACAATGAAACCGAGTTCAGCCAGCTCGCGCCGCCCACTGTGCATCGAGAAACGCTTCGGCACGAAAGCACTATGTGGCCCGGCATAGATGTATTCGATGACCGGGTACTTTTCGGCCGGATCGTAATTCGTGGGAAAGTAGATCACGCCGTAGATGTCGGTCTTGCCATCGCGTCCCTTGGCCGTGAAACGCTCGGTCATCTGCCAGCCGGTTTCCAGCAACTGGCTGGCATCGGCTCGTTCTAGCTCGCACACGAGCGAACCGTCTTCCACCCGACGAAGGGCATGCACCGGAGGAAGGTCGACCCGGCTGTACTGGTCGATTACATAACGTCCGTCGGGCGAGTAGTTGATTTGATGCGAGCCATCTCCTTCGGTCAGAATCGTCAGCCCGCTACCATCGAAATTGACACGGCAGTGATGCAGGTAATAGGGATCTTGTCCAGGAACGATGCCCCCGGCCGTAAACCAGATTTGTTGCTTGTCGCGATCGACACGTTCGATTTCGCGGACAACCCACTCGCCCTCGGTGATCGCATTGCGGACTTCTCCTTTGGCCGCATCGATCATGTAGAGATGATTCCAACCGCTACGCTCCGACATCCAGACCAACTCATTCTCTTCCGGCTCGGGGTTGTAATAGACCTTGTTGGTGTAATCGATGAAGGTGTTGCTCGTTTCTTCGACGATGGTCCGGACCGTTCCACTGCGCTCGATGGCCAGCACGCGGAGCGCCTGGTGACCTCGCTGGTTGTACAGAAAACGAAACTCGCTGCTGTCGGCCTGCCACGACTCTTCCGAGATAGCGTAGGGATTCTCGAACAGGCTTCGGTCGAGTGCAATCTCTTCCTTCGTTTCCAGGTCGAACAGCCGCGGCCATTGTTGGCGGATCTTGTCACCGGGTTTGTCATACGAAAACTTGTGGACCTTCGGCTGCAGTTGGTCTTCGGGAGATGATTCGACAAAGGTCACTTCCCTCCCCTGCCCTGGCGTGACTTCCATCACGATCAATCGTTTCGAGTCAGGCGACCAATAGAAGCGGTCGTTCAGGTATTTATCCGCTTTGCCATCGGTCGTCAGCCGAATCGGTTCGCCGGAGTTCTTCTGGCGGATCACGAGGTTGTGATCCTCAATCGATGCGGTCCACTGGTCATCGGGAGACGTACGACTTGGTCGTGGTCCACGGTCGCCCCGTCGACGACGTCGGGGCAATTCGCGGACATTCTTTCCGTCGACCTTCAACACACTGACCGGATCGGCGGCTTCGAAGACGGCCAGGGCTTGGCCGCGCGGATTGAGGACCAGCCAGACGTGACCGACAAACGTACGCCGTTCGTAGTCCTTCTTAGCAGCGACATCGTTGTAGAAGACCGGTCGTCCGTCGCGATCGATCCAGAATAGTTTCACCGTGTCTGCCGTTTCGTTGACGATCTTCAGGGTGATTTCGCCCCCTTTATCGGTCGAAGGGTACGGTCGCTGGAACGCAGGCATGCTGGAAAGAAGCGACTCGGTCGGTTGGTCAAGCCGCGCTAGTGACTGATCGCTGCGGTCGACCTGAAAGGTGTCTCCAGCCACCTCAAAGATGATCCGGTTGAAGTCTTCCGAAAACTGAATTCGCTCGAAGGGTAACCGAGCCGGCTGGATCTCTTTCTTCAGTAATTCGCCCAACTGTTGAGCGAGCTTGCCGTGATCGAACGCCGGTTCGCGCAGGCCTTTGGTGGCATCCACAAAAACGAATTCATGCTGCCCTTGCCCTGTTCGCACGCGATACCAGAACTGGTCTCCTCCTGTCAGCCAGTTGGGTGTGACATCATCGCGAAATACCTTGCCGGAAGTCATCCGTCCCAACTGCTGCATGCGCTGATAATCGGCTGCGGTTCCCTGCGCGAAGATCGGCGCAGTTGCAACGAATAACAAAGTAGCGAACAAGAAGATGCGAAGCGCAAGCGTCATGGCAAATCGAGAGATAGAGGGTAAAGGTGGGGCTTAAGGGGTAATTCCATCATAGATTCAAGCCGCCGGGCAGCAACCTGAATCGATGACACAACGTGGAACCTTTTTGCAGCACAGCCTATTTTGCATCCGACACTGGATTTTGCGCATAAAGTTAGGCATGCTGAGAGACATTGATAGCAATCGAGACCTGGCCCAAAGATGCCATCATCGTGCGAAGCGTGTTAGGCCAAGGGAGAACCATTATGTCCTACGATGAAATCCAGGACGTGCCAACGGATGAATCATCACCGATCCAGGATGCCCGCACGCAGTTTACGATACTCGACATCATGGTGGGTGTGACGATCGCGGCGGTGACGTGTGGGTTCTGGTTGCAGACATCCCAGCCGCAAATGCCCATGATCCAAGTCGTGTTCATGATTCCGGCACTGATCAATTTCGTGCTCGGGGGAACAACGCTGTTTTCCTTTGGTCGCCGCTACTTGTTGAAACAACCCATCGATTTTCAGCCAGGGCATTGGCTGCTTTGTCTGATTGGCGTCTCATTCATTATTCAATCGATCGCGAATCTGTTGCGGGCGGTTCTCTTCTCTCGAGAAGAATCCATCGTCTTGGACGATCAGAGCCCAATGATGTTTCTTTTCCTCGGGCAGCAGCTTGTCTTTCTGGTTTGCTTTTTAGTCGCGGGAATCTTGATGCCGGTGAGGCCTGCCTGGCGATTGGCCCTGGTCACACCGATTCTGCAAAGCGTGTTGGTCATGCTTCTGTTTGGAAGTATGCTCTTGCAGGATCAGTGGTATTTTCTCAATGACATCTACTCGTACGCGAACGTGGCGATTAACATCCTGGGGATATTTGTGGTCGTCGTTCTCGCCGTGTGGGACCAGGCAACGACACACGATCGCCGAGATTGGCTGCACTGGCTGGGAGTCGCTGCGATGCTGCTATGGAATCTGCCGATGCTGATTTTGCAGGTGGTGAACTTCTTTCCGTTCTGACACGATTGCAGCTCTATCGAATCAGTTCTCCACCAGCTCAGCCGCCATACGCGCCGTGCTGTTGGGGTGATCGTTCAGTAGCGTCGAGCTTGACTCGATCGTCTTTTGCGCCCACGCGCTGTACTGATTGGCCTGGTCAGGCACCCGCTTGGCCAGCTCTTTCAGATTACTAACCGAAACGGCATTTCCGCTCGGTAAAGCGCCATCGGTATAAAGCTTGCCGCGAACGATCAGATTCGAGTTGTCATCCGGCGTGAAGTAGTACCCGCCGAAAGCTTCATCCCAGTAGTGTTTCTGCTGCGTAGCTTGTAGTTTGACAGCCTCGTCTATCCAACGCTGATTGTCGGTAGCCTCGTGCAGAGCAAGCAGACCATCGATAAGCATAGCATAATCATCCACGTAGGCCGGTGGCTGATTCTCTTTGGTTTCGGACGTGCGGCGGAGGCGACCATCGTTATCGGCAGCCGACTTCAGCAAATGGTTGGCTGCCTGGGAAGCTGCTTCGATGTAACGCGGCTCCTCCAAGATTCGTCCGGCATCGGCCAGGCCGCGGATCATTTGTCCGTTCCAGCTGGTGATTACCTTCTTATCGAGAAACGGCCTGGTTCGTTGATTGCGAATCGCCAAGAGTGCCGCTTTCAAATCGTCCAGCTTTTCGGCTTCTGGGGCACCGTGAAATTGCGGGACGTAGTATTCGTCTTCGAAGTTAGGCTCGCCAGTCATGCCGAAGGCCTGTTCAGCCAGACGCAGCTGATCGGCCGAAAGCTTCTCGTGAAGTTCCTCAGGCGCGTAGCGATAGTAGGCTCCTTCTTCCCCGTCGGAGTCCGCATCGATCGCGCTATAGAATTGTCCCTCGGGGCCGGTCATCTCACTGAGTACGAAGTCGGCGATCCCGCGGGCAACCTCGGCGAACTCGGGCTTTTCAAGCGACTTCGAGGCCTGGGCATAGATCGAAAGCAGCTGAGCGTTGTCGTATAGCATCTTCTCGAAGTGGGGGATCTTCCAGTGTCGATCAGTGCTATAGCGATGGAAGCCTCCACCCACCTGGTCATAGATGCCGCCGTGGGCCATCTTCTCAAGCGTTAACTCCAACATGTTACCGGCAGTGGCGTTGCCGGCGTCGTTCCGCTTCAGCAGGTACGTCAGGTACGATGGCTGTGGGAACTTGGGAATGCGGTCCTTCCCTTCTTCGAACTCGAATCCACCGAAGCGTGGATCAAACTCTTTCTCAAGCGTGCGGTCGAACGTCCGGAAGATGCTATCGCTTTCTGCTAGGTCTGGCGGCAACAGCGGGCGACCGAGTACCTGCTTCAAGGCCCGCGTGACGTTGTCTCCCACTTCTTCCAGTTGCTTGGGTTGCTCGCTCCAGGCTACCGCGACTCGTTTAGCCAACGTCAGAAAACCTGGCTGCACACCGATTGCCTGACCATCGGCCAGCGGTACTTCGCGATCTTCGGCCGGAAGATAGGTCGTGCCGATAAAGGGTTTGGCATCGGGCGTCAGAAAGACGTTCAACGGCCAGCCGCCGCTGTTGGACATAATCTGCGTGGCCAGCATGTATACGGAATCGACGTCAGGGCGTTCTTCCCGATCGACCTTGATACAGACGAAGTGCTCGTTGAGAAACTCGGCGATCTTGGGATCGGAAAAGCTCTCCTTTTCCATCACGTGGCACCAGTGGCAACTGGCATAGCCGATCGAAACGAAGATCGGCTTGTTTTCGGCCTTCGCTTTGGCCAGTGCTTCTTCTCCCCAGGGGTACCAGTCGATCGGGTTCCCGGCGTGCATCTGCAAATAGGCCGAGGTCTCCAGTCGCAGGCGATTTTTCTGCGGGGCGTCTTCGGCCCAGGCGAAATGCGCCGCGATTATCACTAAGATTGGCGCTAAAATAGCGAAGTATTTCATGAGGTGACGGCCTTTAGGTGGGATGCCGAGGTGAGTAGTGTCCCTTGAGGATAGGCGATCGGCGGAAAGATTGCGAGTGAGAAAGGAGAACCAAAGGTGGACGTGAAGTGTCCTGATTGTGACGTAATGATGGAAGAAGGATTTCAGCCCGAGTTCATGGACGGGGGCTTCATTATCCAGTCACGCTGGGTCAAAGGTCAGGCAACGTTTTCCAGCCTCACTCCTCTCGCGTTTGGTGGCTGTGCCAATGCTCTGCGAGTGACCTCGTTTCGCTGCCCAGGGTGCGGGCTGCTGCGTCAGTACGCGCTTGGAAAGTAAGGCACCGGGAAACTCGCGTTGCCTCTGATCTGCCCGGCAAGGTAAGGTGGGCGTTGTGCGTCTATTTGGCCGAAGTCTATCGCAGGAGAAGTCAAAATGATTCGACGGATCGGGCTAGGGATGTTGCTCAGCACCATGCTGGTGACGGTCGCTTTTGGAGCGGATGAAGCGAATCGATCGAGCCACAAGGCAATCAAGAGCTCGGGCGTCCCTTGTTTTTCAAACGGCGGGATGACTTACCAGCAAGGGATTGTCGCTGCGAGCTTACCGCATTGGTGGCAGAAACCGGGAACCGAGATGACTTGGTTCGAGTTCACGCGTCGCCATGTCATCACCCCGCAGGACATGGTCACCAAATTTCGACCGGAGCTTATGAGTCTCATAGGACCACGTGGCCCGATCATTATGGAAGAAGAGCCTCTGCTCGGGATTGACTGATAATAGGTCTGGCGAGAACCATGCCGTACATCATGCTGATCCATTGGATCGCCGACTTCCTCTGCCAAAGTCGGTGGATGGCTGAGAACAAGAGCAAGAACCTCGCGGCGCTATCTGCCCACGTGGGCGTCTACACGGCCGTGATGGGCGTGGCCTGTATACCGATGCTGGGGCTGGTGCCAGGCATTCAGTTCGCACTGATCAACGGCGTGCTGCACTTCGCGGTCGACTTCGGCACCAGCCGCGTGACGTCGTATTTCTACCAGAAACAAAACATGCACGCGTTCTTCGCGACGGTAGGCTTTGACCAGTACCTGCACTTCTTGTGTCTGTGGTACGTCAAGGTTTGGGTTACGTGAAGAAGCTTAAGGAAAAAATAAACCCAGGGCATAAGCCCTGGGTTATTGTCTTTAAGATCACGTGATCCGACAGCAGGTTAGTAAGCATCTCCTGAAACCACTTCGCCACCGTTGCGGGTTGCCAACGCCTGGTAGACGGCCAGGTCGATCGTTTCGGTGATCAGGTGAGCCGAGCCGTCGGCGAAGACGAAGTTCGTGCCGGCTGGGTGGCGGCTGCCGAAGTCGTCGAGGTGGTGCTCTCCGTGATCGTGATCGTCGTCGCCATCGTCATCATGATCGTGCTCTTCGTCGTACTGGCTGTTGGGCGCGTGGTCGGCAATACCCAGAATGCGGGCAATCGCTTCTTCGCCGCCACTGACCGAACCAACCCATGTGCTGAACAGCAGTTCGTCGGCTCCACGAATCGACGTAGCTCGTTCGCCGACCATCAACGTGTGGCTGGTACCGTCGGTCACGTCTCGCATGGCTCGCTTGGCGTTGTGCCCGAGCATGCCGTTGCCGTCGCAGCGCTGTCCGGCCGGTAGGCCTTCGCAGTCGTGCAGTTCGATCGTGCCGAAGCAGCCGACGTAGTTTGCGGAGGCTAGTTCCAAATGCGAACCGTCTTCCATGTGTAGGTCGAACACTTCCGGCGAACGATCGCTAGGGCAGGCATACGGCAGAATGATCGTTTCGCGAGCCTGTTGGTTGTTGCCATGGGTGATGCTTAAGCGATAGTCAATCAGGCTATCGGCGATGTTGCCTTGTTCCATCTGCGGCAGAATCAGCGACGCCCAGCCCCAGCCTGGTTCGCCTTCGGCGAGGGGAGTCTTCGTGTCGGAGGCGGTGGCGATGTAACCACTAGGGAAACTGCCGAACGTATCGTGATAGTTGTGCATGGCCAGGCCGAGTTGCTTCAGGTTGTTGAAGCAGGAAGTCCGGCGAGCCGCTTCACGAGCTTGTTGCACAGCTGGCAGCAGCAGGGCAATCAAGACGCCGATGATGGCGATCACGACGAGCAACTCAACGAGTGTAAAACCTTTGCGTAGGGTCATTTCTAAGATTCTCTATGGGTATAGGCAGCCCAAAACACACCAGGTGTGTCCGGGGGATTAATGAAATTGTGTAGCGTACAGAGGCGTGCTTCGCGAATATTGCGGAGCACGGGCGATGAAAGTTGATGGTTAGGACACCGGGACATTGGAGTCACAGAGCCTAGACCTCTCTCCTCGATGGTTGAGGAAAAAGGAATCATCGTTGGCGCATAAGGGAAGCGCCATAGCTAAGAGTTACGCTACCGGGGGTGCCCGTGGAGAATTAGGACCCAATAATTTCGCCGTGATCAGGCGAGTTGATTGCGGGACGATATCGCTGAGAACAACGCGATCGACCGTAGCAACCAGGGGAGTCTCTGCCATTTGCCCCAGGGCCAAATGTTGACAGAGCAAACAACCATCGATCGCGACCCCGTGCGAATGCTCGCCGGCGTGCCAGCCTGGCACTTCCTGCGAAACCGGTTCGGCGTGGTCATGACTGTGGTCGTGATGATGATGATGTCCATGATCATGGTGGTGGTGCCCATGATCTTCGGCCACTGCCACCGGGTGATGGGAATGGCCTGGCAGGTGCGCGTGCTCACAGCCGGACCAGGCATGAATTACCTGTCCAAAAAGCTGTACCACCAGATAGGTGGCAATCAGAGCGTAGCTACCAAATTGCCGCATAGAATTCCCAGAGGACATGATTGACCTTTAAAGCAACCACTATTCTAGACAGAAGGCCATGGTCTGCTCAACGCATTCATGAACACTTCACGGCGAATTCGCGGAAACTACCGACCCCAACCGAGGGGCAAAAATGCTTGACAGCGGTGCTGTTTTCGGTACGCTGCCAGCTTTTCTGCCCCTAAGCTCACCCTTTGAAAGCCCTTCGCGATGCAATCCCCTCTTTGGACACTTTGTCGCAGCTGGACAGCCTTTCTGCTTTTGGCCGTCGCTATGCCGGTCTTGGCTGAGGATACTGCCAGGAAAGTTCCCGTCATCGAACAGGTCGACGAAGCGGTCGCGAAGCTGATTGATGAGAACGTTGTAGCTGGGGCCGTTACCCTGGTCTCGGAGGACGGCAAGGTGGTTCATTTGAGTGCCGTTGGCAAAGCCGATCTCGAGTCGAACAAGCCGATGACGCGAAATTCCATGTTTGCGATCGCTTCGATGACTAAGCCAATTACGGCGACCGCGCTGATGACTCTGGTTGAAGAAGGGAAAGTGAATCTCGATGATCCGGTTTCCAAGTACATCCCCGAGTTCGCCGACGTCAAACTCGAGGGAAAGAAGCTCGAGAAGCCGATCACGCTACGTCAGGTTTTGACGCACACCTCGGGCTTGGGTGGTGATCAACGTGTGGTGAAGTCTCTGGAAAACCAGGGAAAGATCTTGGCCGAACGTCCCCTGTACAGCTTGCCGGGAACCAAGTGGCAATACAGCCCTGGCTTAAACGTGGTGGGTCGCGTAATCGAAGTCGCCTCGGGCAAGCCGTACGGTGAATACCTGCAAGAGAAGATCTTCAATCCACTGAAAATGAACGACACGACGTTCGCCCCGACGGACGAGCAAAAGCCACGCATCGCCACGTTGTATGCATTGGATAAAGATAGCGGTGAATTGAAGCCGAGCACCAGACGGAATGGGAACGTCGAAACCAATCCCTACCCCAGTCCGAGCGGGGGACTTTACTCAACGGCAAGCGATCTATTTCGCTTCTACCAGATGATGCTCAACGGGGGCTTTCTCGGTGGCACCAAGATCCTATCGCGGGATTCCGTGACCGAACTAACCAAGGCGCAGACCCCAGATGAAATCGTCACCGGCTTCACGCCTGGCAATCGCTGGGGGCTTGGTTACTGCGTGGTGAAAGAGCCGCAAGGCGTAACCGAAGCGCTGAGCCCTGGCTCGTTCGGGCACGGCGGAGCGTTCGGCACACAAAGCTGGGCCGATCCGAAAACAGGCCGAGTCTATCTGCTACTCGTTCAACGCTCGAATTTTCGCAACAGCGATGCAAGCGACTTGCGGAAGGATTTTCAGAACGCCGCCAAAGCAGCGCTGAGTAAGTGATTCTAAGCATGCCGATCGCTTCAACTCGTGTCCTGCAATGTTGTCGGCTGGCAATCCTCTGCGCGGTGCTGGCATTGCTGCCAACTCCGTTGCTTTTGGCACAAGCACAGCCAGATCCTCCCCTGGTCGACTCATTTCGCCAGTGGCATGACGTCAGTGGAAAAATTCTGACAAAATCGCGATTCGCTTATCCGGACGGCGATCGTGTAGCGCTTTGGACGGAAAGCGGGCAAATGTTGCTCATTCCCCAGGCACGGTTTTCCGCTGTCGATCAAGAATGGATTGCCGCGCAGCACGTGAAGATTCTTCGCGGAAAGGTCATCTTCGTGGCCGATGGCGACACGATCGGCCTGCTCGATGCGGATAAGAAACAGCATCGCATTCGCTTAGATGGAATCGACGCACCAGAGCGCGGTCAGGCCTTTGGAACCAAGAGTCGCCAGGCTCTGAATGATGCGATCTATGGCAAAGAAGTCGTAGTCGCTTACGAGAAGACCGATCTATACGGAAGGATCCTCGGCCAAATCTACCTGGCAGATCGCTGGTTGAATTACGATCAACTCGCTCGCGGAATGGCCTGGCATTACCGTCACTTCAATGGGGATGCTTACCTGGCCGAAAGCCAGAAGACGGCCGCAGCAGGGAAAGTCGGGCTTTGGCGCGATGTAAGTCCTGAGCCACCCTGGCGATATCGACTGGCAGAGAAACGCCGGCGAGAAATGGATGATGCGAAGCGCCCGGCAGAACCGATGCAGCCGACGGGCTACTGGCTGAACACTTCGAGCGGCGTGCGGCACAACAAGATGTGCGAGCATTATGGCAAAACGAGCCGCGGGAAGTATTGCGACGCCGATGAAGGGAAACCGTGCGGCCAGTGCGGCGGGTGAGCTAAGTCACCATCGCCGTTGACTTTTCGCCTCAAACCGCGACTACGCGGATGCTTTGGTCTTTACCTGTTGCTTGTTCCAGAAACGGGTCCAGAGACCAATGCGTCGAACCATCGGAAGGATGGTCGCTGCCAATTGATCCGAATGGACTGCTTCTTCGTGGTGCAGGAACAAAGCACGAGCAAGGGTCGGAATCTGTCCCTCTTTCTTGGCCTTGGTCATCTTGCGATGCCACGAGCTCAACAGGTCGTGCTTGTATTCGAGTGGATTCCAGAGATCGATGTCGGTCAGACGGCCCACTTCAACGGCACGTTTGGCGACCGTGGTCCCCAGGAACATAACCCCTTGAAGTTCTTCAGCTTGCGTCTGATGAACGGCCTCGATCGGCGTGGTAGGAAGAAGCTGTAAGTTGGGGAGCGTGTCGGTTTCCAGGGCATCCGCAATGCCGCGTAGAAGATACGTTCCGCCAGCCATCTGATCGTCAAGCGAGACGACAACAACGGCTTTTTGACCCATGGTTTGGGTTCCTGATGCAGAGAATAAGTTGTTCGTGCGTAGCGTATTAACGCTTACTTTGGCCCGACTTGGCAATATCGATTGGGGAAGATTGTTGCGATCTTCACCAAGCATTGAAGCGTACGTTACAAACCTGCGTCGTTCGCTCACAGTGCAAAGTTGGGAACTGTTCTCTGAGAAGTGCAAACTGTGTGCCTCTTGCGTTCTTCTCAGTTGCTAGCCTCGATGTGCGTTAGCTATTCAATCCAATCGATCTTCCAGCCGCGGAAAGTTGCCTCGAACGTCTAAAAGAAGAACAAAACGCCAGAAAAAACTTTCAGTACTACGTAAAGCCGTTACGATAGGGGGTTAGGCGACAAGGTTTTCATTCATTCTGAACATAATGTCGCTCTTCCTGATCCATCCTATCTTTTCTGTTCTGGAGACCATCATGCGAAACGTAAAGGGATTTACCCTCGTTGAGTTATTGGTTGTGATCGCCATTATTGGCGTCTTGATTGCCCTGCTTTTGCCGGCCGTGCAGCAAGCCCGTGAAGCGGCTCGGCGGATGCAATGCTCGAATAACTTAAAGCAGATCGGCATTGCCGTGCACAACTATCACGATGTCTATGGCAAGTTCCCCAGCGCCATGATGCTCGATCAGGCTCGCTTGGCTGTCAGCAGTTGTCCCGAAGGAAAATGTGGCACGTGGACTTGGACAGCATTCATCTTGCCGCAGGTCGAGCAGGACAATCTCTACGATCTTCTTCAGGTGGGCATTCTTCCGGGTGAAGTCTCGCTGGGGGATGCCACCCGACTTGCCGCGGCAAAGGAAGGTTTCGATGGATACCGTTGTCCGTCAGCAAGCGGCCCGGATGAAAACACCGCCCGTAAGGTTCCCTCTGGCAGTGGAGACGGCAGTGCGGATTGCACAGGCAGTGGCTGCGACGCGATTGCTTTGGCCAACTATGTTGGTGCCAACGATAGCAATACGCTCGATCGAGACAACTGGAATGGCTTCATGGCCAAGGACACCAATGGGCGCGTGTTTAAGTTCAAAGACATGGTCGACGGGACGAGTAACACGATTGCCATCGGTGAACGAGCCTACAAGCTGGCCGATCGAACGCTACGTGCTGGAACTCAGTTAGTGGCCAACGGGGACACGGCCAACCATAGCCGTCAGGGACATTCGTATGTCACCGCAGGTGGTCGCTGGCCAATCAACTGCACGAACTCGCAAGATTGTGATCGCGGCTTTAGCAGTAACCATCCCGGCGGTGCCCAGTTCCTGTTCGTCGATGGCTCGGTGCACTTCCTGCCGGAAACCATCGATCACGATACCGACAGCAACGTCGACAGCGTGTACGAGTACCTCATCTGCAAAGACGATGGCAATCCGATCGGAGAGTACTAAGTCTGATTCGGCTGTTGATCTTCTCTTTTGCTATGGAATGCGAGGTACTCATGCTTGCTCGTTTGTCTTGGACGCTCATGCTGTTTTTCTGCTTGGTCGGATGTGGTTCTTCCGGTCCCCAGTTGGGGACCGTCGAAGGGTCGGTCACGCTCGATGGCAACCCTTTGACCGGTGCCGTGGTATCGTTTCGTCCTCTCGAAGGAGGTCGCACCGCGGAAGGTGTCACGGATGAAAGTGGGAACTTCACGATCGAGTTTGCCGCCGGATCCAAAGGCGCGCTATTGGGAGATCACGAAGTCCGCGTGACGACGTTTCGTGAACGAGTGATCGGCGACAATGGTCGGGTAGAAGATCCCGGCATGCCGGAAAAGGTGCCCAACAAGTACAACGAAGATTCAGAACTGGTACGAACTGTCGAACCAGGGAAGAATCACTTCGACCTGGAACTGACCAGTTCCTAGTCAATCGATTGCAATCGCAGCAAGGGCAGGCTAACCTCAAAGGTCGATCCTGCCCCTTTCTCATTTCTTGCACCACGATAGAACCACCCACCATGACTCACTTACGACTTTTCTCTGTGCTGGCGATTCTCGCGTTTGTTTCCCCTGCCTTTGCTGCCGAATCGGTTGCCGTAAACTTGTGGCCCGAGGGCAAAGTCCCTGGTCTGGCTGCCGGCGAGAAGGAAGAGATCGTCGATGAAATGGACGATCGAATCGGCAACCGCGTGACAAAGGTGACCAAACCGAAGATCACCGTCTACAAGCCGGACGCAGAAATCGACACCGGTGCGGCCGTGGTCATCTGTCCTGGTGGCGGATATCACATCCTGGCCTATGACCTGGAAGGGGTCGAGGTTGCCCAGTGGTTGAACAAGATCGGTGTGACCGGGGTCGTGCTGCACTACCGTGTTCCTCGTGCCAAGGAAGGTGAGGTGTACGCCAACCCACTGAGCGATGCTCAGCGTGCGATTCGCGTCACCCGAGCCAATGCCGAAGCATGGAAGATTGATCCCCAAAAGGTTGGCATCCTGGGTTTCTCCGCCGGTGGTAACCTGGCTGCCGTCACCTCCAACGCGGAAGATGCCGCTTACAGTCCCATTGATGACGCCGATAAACTGAGCGCTCGCCCGGACTTCTCGGTGCTCGTCTACCCTGCCTATTTGAATAAGAAGGATGCCGACACCGAGCTGACGCCGGAAGCTTTCGTCGATGAAAACACGCCACCGGCGTTCCTGGTCCACACCAGCGACGACCGTATCTCTTCGACCGGCAGCATTGCTTATTACTTGGGCCTGAAGCGACTGAACATTCCGGCCGAATTACACGTTTTCACCTCGGGTGGCCATGGCTATGGTCTGCGACCAACCGAGAAGCCAGTCACCCACTGGCCAGATCTCGCGAGCGAGTGGCTGAAGAAAGAAGTCCTGAGCAGCAAGCAAGCGGCCAAGTAAGCCGCTTGAGTTAGAGGCTTCGCAGAAACTGGATCAGGTCATCCAATTGCTGGTCGGTCAATTCGACCGCCAGCTGGTGTCCGTGGACCTCGAACACATCTCGCAGCGAGGTCGCCCTGGCATCGTGAAAGAACGTATCACGATGCCCGATCCCGCGAAGTGAAGGTGGATTGAATTCGCGGTTCAACTCTTTATCGTGCATCCCCACGTCGTAGACTTCCGGCGAAGTATAGAGCGGCGGAGCATGGCACTTGATGCAGTTGTTACGCAGGAAGATCTGCCGGCCGTGTTCGATAGCGGCCTGCTCGCGTGTGGCTTGCAGCATGTCGATCGGTGGCGGAAGCGGCAGGCTCTTCATGTAGGCCGCCAAGGCCGAGGCCTGCTGATCGGTAAGGTCACGACCATGCATGGTTGTTTTAACCGAGTTCTTGGCCTGCTCTTCCAGCGTGTCACTGACGGCCAGCCAACCAAAGGGTGGTGTATCGGCTTTCCCCAAAAGCGAAAGAATCCGCTTGGGTGCGCCGTACGAGCGATCGCTTAAGTTGTCGCTACTCAGGCCGTTGGTATGGCCATCGGTATGACAGCTATGACATGACATCCACCCTTCCATCGATAGGCGGGCATTGTGGAACAGGCGTTCTCCCTGTTCGGCCAGCTTCGGTTCTCTCACTGCACCCAGCGAGATCCGCCCCGTGGTTTCTGCCTTCTTGATGTTGACGAGCGAAATCGAATCGCCGAATCCGTTGGCCACGTAAATGACGTCTTTCTCAGGCGAAATGACGACCGCAGTCGGATGCTCTTCGACCGAGACACGAAACAGCCCAAAGGCTTCGTACTTACCAATGCCTACCTGCCCTGTGCCTCCCATGGAAACGACTGCCTGTAGATCGTCGATCACGGCGATGTCGGTCGGGTCTCCCCCCCCCTTGCCTGGCTCGCCGATGGGATGCATGAAACCGTTACCGTAGAAATCAGCTTCCGGGTTCAGCACATGGTCCAGTGGTACCCAGCGCAGCTCGTTGCTCATCACCAGGCCCCAGTGGATATCGTTCTCGTTGGTAACCGCCAGGCTATTGAGCAGTTGATGGGCGAATAGTAGTTTCGTTCCATCAGGCGAAAGCGCCATCGCGCGAATGTTATGCGCCGGAAACTCACGCATATGCCGCACAGTGAATGTGTTGGCATCGACGATGGCCAACCGGCCGCCGAAGTTGTCCGCCACTAAGATCGATTGACCATCGGGGACAAACAGCACCACCCGTGGGGCAAACGGCAGAATCAATTCCCGCTGGAGCTTGAGTTGATCACCGGCAATGCTGAGCGAAACGACCTTTCGGGGCCAGAGACAGCTCACGCAGATCTGTTGTCCGTCCGAGCTTACATCCGACTTGACCGGAGAGTAGGGAAGCTCGACACGCGAGAGAATGTCCAGTACGTCTCCATTTTGTTTCAGTAAAATGGCTTCGTTTGTTCCGCCATCCAGGGCCAGAATTCGTTGCTGGGGAAGTGGCAGCAGGTCAATGATCGATTGGCCAATACGCCATTCCGTAGAGATCTTCCCCTCGCTGCGATCCACGACCGAGATCGTACCGGTCCCACGATTGGCAGTCAGCAGGAACTGGCCATCTTCGCTCAGAATGAGGTCTTCCGGGCAGCGAAGTGCCGGTTGAGACGGATCCACGCGGTCAGCAGGTGCGGCGTAGCTAACGGACGCCAAAAGGAGCACAGCGGCGATTGCGGGGAAACGGATCATGAGCCAATAGATGCGGAGGGAAAAAGGTCGGGGGAATAACTGATTTTCCCATAGCAGCCCGACTGGGACAAGCCAAAACGGGGAATCTCGTCCCGGCAAGAGTGGCGTGATTTGTGTTTCGAGCCTAAGTACAATACAGAGACCTTTCCCCAAATCCGGAGATTTTCCCTATGTTGACTCGCCGCATCGTCTTTACCGCTCTGACATTTGCCTGTGTGGCAATGGTTACGCAACTGGTTCAAGCCCAACAATCGAAAGTGATTGAGATTGGGAAGAAGGTCGTGGATGAAGACCCCACGTTTGCGTTCTACATTGGGACCTATACCCGCGGGGACAGCAAGGGCATCTATCGTAGCGAGCTCAATCGCCGGACCGGCGAAATGAGCCTTCCAACGTTGGCGTATGAAATCGACAACCCTTCGTTTTTGGCGGTCAGTAGCGATCAGAAGAATCTTTACGCGGTTGGCGAAGTCGCAGATTTCGGCGATGGCGACTCGGGTGCGGTCTCGGCGTTTACCTTTAATGAGGATGGAACCCTCAATTTGCTTAACCAGGAAGCTTCTGGAGGAGGCGGTCCTTGCCATGTCGAGATTGCTCCGGGAAAAAGTTTCGTGATGGTTTCCAATTATGGAGGTGGTTCGTTCTCGACTCTGCCGATCGGTGAGGACGGCCAGTTGGCCCCAGCGACCTCCTTCTTCCAGCACGAAGGTTCAAGCGTGAATGAAGGTCGCCAGAAGGGACCGCATGGGCATGGCATGTATAACGTTGCCGGAAGTCGACTCTTGTTGGCGGCCGATCTGGGGCTCGACAAAGTAATGATCTATCGGACGGTCAATGGAACGACCGGTGAGTTGGAGTTGAATGATCCGGCATATCTCGAAATCACCCCAGGCTCAGGTCCACGCCATCTGGCGGTCAATGGAACCGGTACGCGAGTTTACGTTCTGAACGAGCTCGATTCGACTTTGGATGTCTTCGCGCTGAATCCCAACACGGGCGCAAACGAGCATCTGCAGCGCGTACCAACATTGCCGAAAGACTTTGAGGGAAATAACACGACCGCAGAGATCTATATCCATCCCAGCGGACGATGGGTGTATGCCTCGAATCGTGGTCACGACAGCATTGCCGCTTACCGAATTGATGACGAAACAGGCTTGGTTACCCTGTTGGGGCATTTCGGCACGATGGGGAAGACACCGCGTCACTTCCGGATTTCCCCCAACGGTCAGTTTCTGCTGGCGGCAAATCAAGACACCAATAACATCGTGATCTTCGAGGTCGATCAAAAGATCGGAACGCTCAAGCCACTGCCCTCGCAGATCTCGGTGCCAAATCCCTGCTGCATCGAGTTTGTACAGTAATAACTGCAACTCGGAATGAAACGTTGTTGGATGGCTATCACTTCTAATCGGTGGTGGCCATCTTTCTATTTAGGGGCGGATTGAGGCAAAGGAATTTCGTTGCGTACTTTGGCCATTGGCGATGTGCACGGATGTTTGACCGCGCTGGATAAGATGCTGGCACTCGTCGAACTCACGCCGGAAGATCGCGTGATATTTCTGGGGGACTACGTCGATCGCGGTCCTGATTCGTGTGGCGTGATCGATCGCATCTTGGAGCTGCGCGACCAATACAACATCATTTGCTTGACCGGCAACCACGAGATCATGATGAGCTCGGCCCGCTATGATTACCTGATGTATGAATCTTGGCTGAGGTATGGCGGCCAGGAAACGCTGGCATCTTATTCTCACGAGGATGGGGAAGAGTCTCCCTTGGACGCTATTGCCCAACGTCATTGGCGATTTCTCGATGAGGTATGCCTGCCGTGCTTTGAGGACGATTCTCATATCTTCGTCCATGCCAATGTCTCGCCCGATCTTCCGCTGGACGAGCAGGAAGATGAAATCCTTTACTGGGACCGATTCGCCAACAACGGGCCGCACTGCTCAGGCAAGACGGTTATCTGCGGTCATACCTCGCAGAAGTCAGGCCTACCGCTCAATGTGGGCCATTCGGTGGTGATCGATACTTGGGTTTATGGAGAGGGTTGGCTGACCTGCTTGGATATTCAGAAAGGTCATTTCTGGCAAACCAATCAGGCAAATCAGCATCGTCTAGGCGTGCTAGCATAGGGTTCAAGCAGCTCGAGAACCGCGATATCACGTCGCATGTCACCCGAGTCGTTTCGATTTCACGATGTGAGAATGCTTGCCCTTGACCCCTTAGAGCAATCCTCCTATCGTTTTCGCTTACCGCGTACCCGTCAGCAGGCAGGATGCCTTCAACTTTGCGTGGAAAAAGCACGAATTCATCAAGGAAGTCAGGGATGACGACAGCAAACAATGGCGTGGAAGCATCGGGTGTTTCGCAAGTTCCACTGCTGGACATTGGCCGTGGCAATGCACCGTTGAAAGAAGAATTCATGGCGGCTTTCGAGTCGGTTCTCGACTCAGGCCGGTTCTTGTTTGGCCCCGATGTTTTCCAATTGGAAGAAACGTGTGCGGCCGCATCACAGGCCAAGTTTGGCATCGGCTGTGCTTCGGGTAGTGATGCTTTGCTCCTTTCCCTCATGGCTCTGGATATCGGCCCAGGCGACGAAGTCCTGGTGCCCAGCTTCACCTTCTTCGCGACGGCCAGTTGCGTTTGGCGCTTGGGTGCAAAGCCTGTCTTTGTTGATATCGAACCGAACTCGTTCAACATCGATCCAACTCGCTTGCAAGAACAAATCACTCCAAACACCAAGGCGATCATTCCGGTCCATCTGTTCGGCCAATGTGCCGACATGACCGAGATCAACAAGATCGCCCAGATGCACGACATTCCGGTTATCGAAGACGCCGCCCAAGCCATTTTGTCCGAGCACAAAGGCCAGCGAGCTGGCAGCATGGGTCTGGCCGGATGTATCAGCTTCTACCCAACCAAGAACCTCGGCGGCATGGGCGACGGCGGTATGCTGGTCACCAACGACGAAGACTTCGCTGCCAAGCTGAAGCTCCTTCGCGGACACGGCATGGAGCCCCGCTACTACCACCAGGTTGTCGGGATCAACAGCCGCTTGGACACGCTGCAGGCTGCAGCCCTTAACGTCAAGATGAAGCACATGGCCGAGTGGACCGAGATGCGACGTCAGAACGCCATGCGGTACACCGAACTGTTCAGCCAATGTGGTCTGGACCTGGTGCTGAAGCTACCGACCGAAATCGAAGGCAGCTACCACGTTTGGAACCAGTACACCGTTCGCGTCCCACGTGGCGGACGCGATTCGCTCCGCAAGCACCTGGCCGACCTGAAGGTTGGTAGCGAGATCTACTACCCGGTTCCGCTGCACCAGCAGCAGTGCTTCGCCTCGCTGAAAGAAGAGCTGGCACCACTGCCGGAAACGGAAAAGGCCGCCGAAGAAGTGTTGGCCCTGCCGATCTTCCCAGAACTCACCGCCGCCGAACAGCGTCACGTGGTGAGCTCGATCGCGATGTACTACGGCATCGAAGCCAACTTTGAAGCAACTGCCCGTCGCAAGTCGGCCTAGGCGATATCCATTCAAAACGAAAAGTAGAAGCGACGCTCGATTCGAGCGTCGCTTTTTTTATGCCGACTCTTTTCCCTCTTGGAGTTCATCCAGACACTGCCAGGCGGTGATTAGGATGCCCAGAACAAGATAGAGCCACCAAAGACCGTACAAGATCCCTAGAAGGATAAACGTTCCCAGGGGAGACGTTATATGCCGGGAGGAGGTCCAGAAGAAGAAGGCCGAAATAGGGAGCAGCACGATCAAATAAAACATCGACCGGAAGAGAATGCGTACATAGCGACGCCGGTAAGACCTTAACCTCGCAATTCGATCCTCAGTAAGACCCTCTAACGTGGCCGGTGAAAGCAGCATCAGGCCAAGCCAGACTCCGAGCACAACGAATTGAGTTGCACCGAGTAGTGGCGCGACATAAGCATAGAACTGGATAACTTTTTCGTACGGCAAGATGGCCACTCCCTGTAGTTCATCGAGGTGTGGCCGCGATTGTAAGCGTGCGATGAGTAGATTGCCAGAAACTGGCTACTATCGAAACGGTCGCCAGAGTGGCTTCTTAAACAGCCCTGGTCGCTCGTCTTGAGCGTCGTCGCTGGAAGCCTCAGGACGAGACGCTGTTCGTCCCGCAGGCAGCGGGACGGTGGCTGGGGTCCAGCGGGCCGAGTCTTTGCCGCGGAGGTCGACCTGGATGTCTTTCTTCTGCTGCAAGACCTCTCCCTGCTCGGTCGAGTAGCGGACATGCAGCTGCAGCGATTCATGCTCCGGCTTGCCTTCGGTCCAGGGAAGCTTCAGGTGAACGCCTTTGCCGAGCAAGGTTCGTTTGAGGTACTTGGCCGAGTCGGTCGTATCGAAGTCCCAGCGGCCGACAAACGCCTCTTTGCCGGAATAGGCCGGATCGAGCAGGACGACTGAAACAGGGCCAGGCGAATCGACGTACTGGCCGGCTTCGTTCTGCGGTTCGATCACCACCATGATGCCGTCATCGCCGGGCTGGTCGTCGGCGTTATAACCGCCGGTCAGCTTTGGATTGAGTTGCATCTGCGTGACGACTCGATCGACGACCACTTCGGCGTCGGGATCAAATTGCTGCAAGAGCGGACCATCCAGCAGTTCCGGTCCGGGGGCCACGCTTTCTAGTTCTGGCAAATTGCTCGACTCGCCCAGCTCAATCACCGGGCTGGTCAGCGAATCGGTATCAGGTCGCGAAGAAATACGCGATGCGCCGGCAAATGGGGTCGGCAAGGTCTCTGGTTCGGTCGAAGTCGTGTGCGGCCCTTCCGGTAGTCCGAGCTGCTTGCGAAGCGTCTCGTTCTCGCGACGAACCGATGCGATCTGGGAGTCTTTCTGGTGCACAACGTCCTGCAGGGCGTAAACCTTGTCTTCCAGGTAACGCAACTCCGACTCCAGCAACTGCACCGACGGATCGGTCGTGCGGCAACCGCTTGCCAAACCAAGTAGGGCAATCGCAAGCATCGCGAATCGAATTGTGGCAGGTCGTGATAGCACGCTGACGAAACTTTCCCAGGATTTTGGCCGAACTAAGGAAGGAAAAACTAAAGATCCGGCCACGCGTGCGGCATAGTTACGAAAAATCCGCAGACGGGTCAAACCCAATGCTTCGAGTTCTCAAGCGAACTGCTAGCAGAATTCCGTTGACTCGCGCGTCGGCCTCGGTACGTTAGAGGACTCGCTCAGCGTTTCAGACTTATCCTTTTTCGCATTGCAACTTCATGCCTACGTCCGAATTCCTCAAAATCGCCAGCTATGCCAATGCGGCCGATGCCGATCACCTGAAGGCCGTGCTGCAGGACCATGGCATTCGCGCGTTCGTCGACGGGGGCGATCTGCAGACTTCGCTCAGCTACATCGGCAGCGCTTTGGGAGGCGTGCATGTAATTGTTCGCTCAGTCGATGCTGAGAAGGCGATAGAACTCAAGGACGAGTTGAGCCAGGAGAGTCACGAGCCAACCGGAGGTCCCTGGTTCTGTGGAACGTGCGAGGAAGTCGTCGATGCCGGCTTTCAGGTCTGTTGGTCGTGCGGTGGCGAGAAAAGCGAAGTCGAAGCCGCAATGCCGGCGACCGCCGATCTGAATGACGAAGATGAAAGGGAACCGCTGCTGGAAGACAGCGACCAACCGCTGCCCGATAAGGCGAACTTCGACGAAGCGAACCCCTACGCCTCACCGCAAACCAAGGTCGAAGGGGCTGAGTGGCCTGAGAAACCGAGAGAGATTAATGAAGAAGCGGAAGCCATGCTCGTTCGGGCCTGGCGAGCGGCCATCCTGGGAGTGACGTTCATTCCGGTTCTGGCAAACATCTATTCGATGTACATGCTGTTCGCCGCGCTGAAAGAAACGAGTCGATTTACTGCGAGCGGCAACTGGCGATTCTATGGAGCATTTCTTTTGAACATGCTCAGCGGCATCGCCTGGGGATCGTTGTTTTACTTCATGTATCGGCCGGTCGCCGCCTGAGTGCGTTCCCGCTTTATCACGTTGCCTGGATCTGCCGGCCTATGAAAAAAGCCCACGCAATTCGCATGGGCTTTTAATCGTTGCTCTAACCGGTCGACCTAGCTAGGCATGTGTTCGACAACTTTGTCGATCAAACCGTAATCGCAGGCTTCTTCGGCGCTTAAGAAGCGGTCGCGGTCGGTGTCGGCTTCGATTTGTTCGATCGGCTTGCCGGTGTGCTTCAGCAGGATCTCGTTCATGCGGTGTTTGATTCGCTTGAACTCGGTGGCGTGAATCAGGATGTCCGAGGCGGTACCCTGCATGCCGGCCAGCGGTTGGTGGATCATCACGCGGGCATTGGGCAGAGCGTATCGCTTGCCTGCGGCACCAGCGGTCAGCAGAACGGCACCCATCGAAGCGGCCTGACCGATGCAGTAGGTGGCCACGTCGCACGTGACGAACTGCATGGTGTCGTAAATGGCCATCCCAGCACTGACGCTACCGCCGGGGCTGTTCACGTACAGGTTGATGTCGGCCTTGGGGTCTTCGGACTGCAGGAACAGCATCTGGGCAACGATCAGGTTGGCGACTTCGTCGTTCACACCGGTTCCCAGGAAGATAATTCGGTCCTTGAGCAGCCGGCTGTAGATGTCAAAGACGCGTTCTTCGCGTCCGCTCTTTTCCACCACGTAAGGAATCATTGGCATCGGTTAGGCTCCAGTGTCTGGAATGTGTATTGGGTTCGGATAGTCGAATGAATGTTATGGCGTGTACCGAGTTCGCCCCCTCACCCTAGCCCTCTCCGCGGCGGGGCGCGGGGTCAGGATAGGAGCAGGCGATATTTCGTTAGTCCTCTTCGCCGGTTTCTGCTGGCGGCTTGGTGAGGATCTCGTCGACGATCCGATATTCCTTCGCCTCGGTGGCGTTCATGTAGAAGTCGCGGTTGACGTCCTTGGCGATCTTTTCTTCCGGTTGATCGCAGTGTGCAGCGAGGATCTTGTTCAGCTCTTCGCGCGTCTTGATGATTTCGTTGGCCTGAATCTCGATGTCACTCACCTGGCCACCGACACCACCATGCGGTTGGTGAATCATGACCTTGGCGTGCGGCAGGATGAATCGCTTACCAGCGGCACCACCGGCCAGCAGAATGGCTCCACCACTAGCGGCCAGACCCACGCAGTACGTGGCGACTGGGCACGAGAGCATTTGCATGGTGTCGTAGATGGCCATCGTCGAGGTGACGCTACCGCCTGGGCTGTTGATGTAGAAGTGAACCTGCTTACGGCGGTTTTCGCTCTGCAGGTACAACAGCTTCATGACCAGTTCATTGGCGTTGCCGTCGTAGATTTCGCCCTGCAGGAAGACAATCCGGTTTTCCAATAGCAGGTCGCCAAGGGTCATCTGGCGTTGCCGTTGGTATTCGGCATAGGCCATGGCCATGGGCCCGACAGGGGCGTTTGGGAATTGTGAATTCATGGTCGTCGATCCTTCCATTACAACGTGCCGTCAAGGACGCCGCGGCACAGGATTAGTCCACCTGCCTGCCCGGTCGCTTCCGGCGAAGCAAACTACGAGAAGTATCCTGTTATTGTCTCCAGTTGCGAGGGGAAGACAACCGTAGAAGACACTTAGGAGAGGGGGCGGCGAAGTTTTTGTACCTTCGCTAATCGCTATCAGCCGGAAAATTTTAACTCGGCTAAAGAATTTGCCCCATCCGAGCATGAAAAAAGCCCCGATGGCAGTCCATCGGGGCTTTGAATATCAGGGTTCAAGGGGCCAATTATTCAGCGTCCTTGGCTTCCTCTTCGGCGGCTGGGACTGCTTCCCCTTCGCCACAGATCAGCAGGTTGACGGCCGAGGTCTTGCTTTGCTGCAGGTCGGCATCCACTTCAGTGACGGTCGCTTCGCCTTGGATGAGCTCGATCACCTTGCGTTCGATGATCTGGTTACGCAGCACGTCCATCATGCCGCCCTTTTCCAGCTGAGCTCGGATCCGACGTGGCGATTCGCCTCGCTGCATCGCGATTTGCATCACTTCCATGTCGTAGTCTTGCTGCGTTTCCTCGATGTTCTCTTCTTCCGCAATTCGTTCGAGGATGAAGTGTTCCTTCAGAGCCTTGCGGGTCGAAGCCATGCTGTTTTGACGCAGCTCGTTGCGGTGAGCCTGGATGTCTTCTTCGCCGAAACCAGCCGAACGAAGTTCCATCACGGCACGTTCCAGTTCGCGAGCAGCTTGACGCTTGAGCAGTTCTGGCGGCAGTTCCCAGTCGGCGTCCTTGGTCAGCTCTTCGGTAATTTGCTGACGCAGGCGTTGCTGCTGGTAGTAGTTCAACTGACGTTCCATGTCTTGTTTAACATAGTCACGCAGGTCGCCTTCGCTTTCAAAGCCGCCGATCTGCTTCAGGAACGCTTCGTCCATTTCCGGCAGTTCGGTTCGCTTGACTTCAAGGACCTCGATTTCCATCTCGACTTCTTTGCCACGCATTGCTTCGTTGGCAGCTTCGTCGCTGATGGTCAGGGTCACGGTCTTCTTGTCGCCTGCTTTGGCTCCGGTCATTTCCTTACCGAAGTCTTCCCACTTGGCGTCCTGGAAGCTGAGCGTATCACGCAGGCGGATCGATTCTTCTTCGGCGTGTTCGATCTTCTTGCCATCGTGCTTGAAGGTCAGGTTGCACACCAGGTGATCGTCGGTTTCAGCGGCACCTTCGTGCGGAACCAGCGAAGCGTAACGACCCAGAACCTGCTTCAGGTGCTTGTCGATGTCGTCCTTCTCGAAGCCCTTGGTTGGCTTCTCGATCTTCAGCCCCTTCCATTTCGGCAGGTCGAATTCAGGACGGACTTCGATATCGAACTCGAAGGTCAGTTCACCTTCTTCGGGCAGTTCGATGGCCGAGTAGTTGAAGTCAGGCTCGCTAATGGCCGAGAACGATTGTTCTTCGGTGGCCTGGGTCATGCTGTCCATGAGCAGCGTGCCTTTGACCTGGTCCTTCACTTCAGCGCGGAATCGCTTCTCGACCAGCTTCTTCGGGGCGTTACCCTTACGGAAACCAGGAACAGCTGCGTTGGGGACCATGTCTTCAATGGCAACATCGAAATAGCGATCGATGTCTTCACGGGAAACAGTCACCGTGACGTGACGCTGGCACGAGCTAGGAGCATCGACCTTAACGTCCAAGTTCAACTTCTTGGGGCCTTCCGCTTCAGCAACTGCACTTTCAGCGTTTTCGGTTTCAGGCGAACTCATTCAACGATTCCGCAAAATCTGGGGTGAAAAACAAGAAACCTGGCTCGTAGCTCAGGTCGTTCATGCCAATGAGGTCAATGCAGAATGGGTGGGCTTCTCCTCACCCACGCCGCGAGACTCGTCATTGCGTCTCGTGTGAAACGTGGCGATGCGGCAAAGCCTTTGCCAGAAGCCACATCCACCAAATGTTTTCATGCGCTACGCGTGTCGTCAGACACATTTTCTAGCGGCATAAAAAAGGAAGAGCGGGTGAACGGATTCGAACCGTCGACAACAACGTTGGCAACGTTGTGCTCTACCAACTGAGCTACACCCGCACAGGGAACGTCGTTCCCTCATCTAGGAAAGCACCAGTGTACTGAAAAATCAGAGCTGGTCTACCCGGGGCAAACGAAAATTTGCTTGCCAGAGAGGAAAGTATGCGACAAAGGTGTTCTGTTGTCAATTTGGGGAACACGATTTCGAGCGTAAGTCGTGACTTGATTTGAAATTAACGACACGCTCCGCCTATTCGCTAGCTTGTGGGAAATGTCGAATCGATACAAATCCTGGTCCTCCATTTCCACTTTCAAAGCCTCTATAAAAGTCGGAACTCACCAAAAAAAGATGGCTGTCGCGAAACATCGCGCAGCCATCTTCGTGGGTTCGATTGCCAGAGCTGGCCAGACTAGTCCAAAACATTCGGCTTAGGACCTGCCGGCTTCGGTGGTGGTTTCGGAGCGTTGGGATCTGGCGGTGGTGGTGGCGGACCGAATTTCACTTTGCCGCCGACCCAGGTTGTGTACTGCCAGTCGCTGTTGACCGGGGTCCAGCCGGCCAGGTAGCCCATTTCGTCGGTTACGTGACGCGTTTCGACGTACGCCTCGTAGCTGTCGGGCATCACGATGAACTTGAAGTAGAACTTCGACGGATCGACGGTGCTTAGCAGACGACGGAAACGCGAGCGAGGGCTCGTGATTTCGTCGATCTTGAAGCCAGCGTTTTCCTTCGGAGTGAAGCGCAGACGCGGGTCACGACCTGCCGCGTACATCTCCATACGGAACCAATCGTCCGACATCGGGCGTTCGTTGAAGTCCTCGACGAATTTCTCGGCGTCGATCCCTTGCTTGGGGTCCTTCACATACTTGCGGACGCCGCGCTCGGCCTGGTATTCGGCTCGCTTCTTGGCCGAGTCACGCGCCGGTTCGTCGACGATTGGGTAGACCTGATTGCCGATAAGCAGGAAGGCCGCTTCCTTGATCCCTTCGGGAGCCGGTCGCGGATCTGGCAGCGTGACTACCTTGGCAGCCATCTGGGCGCGTTCCGGGGTGTCGTCGAGCGTTGCTTCCAGCTTCGCGATTTCTTCCAGCGCGCTATTAAGTTCGCCGGAAAGCTTCTCGCGTTTCTCTTTGTTTTCGTCGGCCTTCTTGGCCATTTCCATCGCATCCTTTTGGGCGATAATTGCTTTTTGCAGTTCGCCCTGCTGCGACTTGAGGATCGCATCCTTGGCGACCGACTCGGACTGCAGACGCTGGATTAGCATCTCCAAGTCTTGCTCGTTGGGATTGAGCTCCTTCAGCTCTTTCTCAACCTTCAGTTTATCTTTCTGGGCTTCTTCGAGGTCCTTGATCAGTTGTTCCAAGGCCAGAGGGTCGATCTGCATGCTGTTGGCGATCTTTTTGACCGACTCCTGCATACCGAGCTGCACCACAACGAGAATGATGATGAGAATCCCCACCACATTGAACATTGTGTCGAGCAGCGAATCCATCCCTTCTTCTTCTTCGCCAACTCTTCGTTTAGCCATGTCTGGTTCGTCTTATCGTTAGGTAACCGCAAGGGGCTACGAATTCTTCGCTTGTTTGGTGAAATAACTCAGGTCGACGCGGCCGTCGCCAATGACGGGCAACTTGCCGTTCTTCACGCCTTTGGCGTTCGCGTAATTGCGTGCCGTGTTGTAGGTCGAAAGGCCATCGTCGCGAATCAAAAAGACGAGGGTACCATCTTTCTGACCCTTCACCTTATCGAGCATCTTGGCGAAATCAGGATTCGTATTGAGTTCCGCCGTGCGGACCGGAATGGTCTTGCCGTCTTCATGAATGACCACGCGGCCATCATCGCATTCGATGAACGAAGGCTTGAAGCCCACACCACTACCGCCAGGTAGAATCGAGTTCTCGGCTTCTTTGGGCGGCAGTTTTCGCTCGGCGATGATTTTCGTCAGCTGGGCGATCTTCTCACGCCGACTCTTCAGTTCTTCCTCCATCGTGCCGACCTCTTCGGTCAACGCGGCTACGTTGACTTTGGGGCCTTCGATCGAGATGTTCTGCAGCTTGGTCTGCGTTTCTTCCAGCTTGGCTAGAAGTTCGGCCAGCTTCTTTTTGGCATCTTCGAGCTTCTTCTGTTCGCTCGAATTCTCACGTTTGATCTGATCCTCACGCTTCTTGAGTTGATCGCGAAGCTGCTCGAGTGCGGAGGTTTCGGCCTGGAGTTCCTTTTCTTTCTTCTGATACTCCATGGCCGCATCGATCGCGTCGTTATCGAGCGATTGAATGGCGATCGTCGCGATAACCATTGCCAACGTACCGATCACGCAAGCAAGCACGCTTAGGAAAGGGAAGAGCGAAATGTCGTCCCCTTCGACTTGTCGTCCCTTACCCATTTAGCGTCTCCCGTTTCGTTTGCTCTTGGCTTTGCTACCGCCACCGAAACCGAACCAGCCACCGCCACCTGAGCCGTTGGATTCAACTTGCTGGACGACAACCGTTTCATTGCCAAGCTTGTTGAGCACTTCGGTCAAGCCGGTCAGGCCTTGCTCGACGCCACCGAGGTACTTCTCGAGACGTTCGGAAGTGTCGGACATCGTTTCGTTGACCTTGATATGCGAGTCGACCGAGGCACTGGCCAGTTGGCCCAGCGTGCTTTGCAGCTGAGCGGCGACTTCCTGCATCTGGTTCAGCTGATCCTGCATGAGGGTCTGCTGCTCTTCCTGACGCTTCTGCATGTCGACCGTCTTGGCATTGACCACTTCCAACAGCTTGTTGGTGGTCTCTTCCTGGCTGGTCAGAATCTTGCCGTTGATCTCGTCCCAACCCTTCGAGGTTTGTTCGGTGATCGTCTGGCCGACCAATTCCAGCTTTTTGACCCAGGCCTCGAGTTCGCCTTGCTGGGCGGCCATTGCCTCTTCGACCGCTCGGCGGAAGACCTTCGTGTCGTAAGGTGATTGCGGCTTGTCTTCGGCCTTTTCGCGACCGTCGTTCAAGCGGCGGATTAGGTTTTCGTTGCAGTATTCGTCCACCCAGTTCAGCACGCCTTCTTCGCTCTTTTGCAGCGACGACATGGGGAACTTGATGATCATGCTCATCACCAGGGCGACGAGGGTCGTGTTAAACGCCGTACCCAGACCGCTGAACATACCTTGCAGCGAGGCGGTCAGCTTATCGAGGTCGCCACCACCCAACGCACCAGAAAGCTCGGTCACGGCCAAGCTAATACCAAGCACCGTACCAATAAAACCCATGGTCGGGATGGCCCAGATCAGCACCCGCAGATAAGCGTAGCTGGACGAGACGTTGTTGTAGTCGATCTCCGACTGCGAGGCCATCATCGTGGCCGTTTCCGAGGCGTTCTGTCGCACGCGGAAGTGCTGCAAACCACGCAGTACGCGGTTGATCAGGAAGCTTTCGCCGTCATGACCAGGCAGCCCTTGGATGTGTTCGACGAATTTGCCGAGCGTGTCGACGCGAATCTCTTGCGAGATGTCGGTCGGCAGAACGTCCATCAGCAGGTAGTCCTTCTGACGCAGAATCTTGCGATGCTTCATCCACAAGATGGTCACGGCCCAGAAGAACAGGAACGTACTAAGCGACTGAATCGCGACCGCCTGAATACCACCAATCCAGAACAGCCCACCGATGTAGGTGCCCTTGGAGAAGTACATCAGGCTCATGAAGACGATCATCGCCCCCAGGCCGATCAAACCGGACAGCCACAAGTTGACGTTACTCGGATCGGTGAAGTCCCCGTCGCCGGAGGAAGTGCTCGCGGTCGTCGTGGCTTGCTTCTTCGCGGTCGTCGTACTCTTTCGCGCACCGCCGGTCTTTACCACGGGGCCAGCAGGTGCCGAGGCCGATTCCGAAGAAAGATTGCCCAGGTCGAGGCCGCCGCCAGAAGAGGACGAGCCGCCACCAAACTCAGGCAACGAGGGAGAGTCGAGCGAAGGCAGTTGCTCCGGCTCTTCCTGAACGTGTGGGATATGGACACTTTTTTTGCAGTAAGGGCAATTTCGCTTTTGTCCTGCGAGTTCTTGACGGACTTTGAGCTTCTGACCGCACTCGGGACAATTGAACTGGAAATACATCTGGACCTCGGAAGGAAACGAAGCGCGACAACCGGTCGCAGGCGAGATTAGGAAGCGGAAAAAAGCCAGGGCGAAACTGAGAGAATCTCAGTCGCTTATTGGATGTGCGGATGAAAGGTGAATCCGGGGTGAGATCTACTCACGCACTGCTGGCCTTTAATCGTCTTCTTATTGTGCTTAGGAAATTATTCCCGATCAGACCGATTTGGGGAAAAATTTGGTCAAAACTTGAGATTCATATCGGCCGAAATCGATTGTTCCAGGTGTAATGGGGCAAAGATTGCCGCACTGCGAACGAATCCCCCGAGAGACTCAGGAAGGGCAATTTCAAAAAAAGATAGATACTTTACGGTTTCACGTGGGATTAAGAAGTCTATCGGTCCGCAGGAATCGTCCTTCTGGATGGTTATCCTTCAAGTGAAGCTCGAAAGGGTAGGAAAATGGACATCGTTCGCCCAATGGCTTTCGGCTCGGTTATTGTCGCAGGCCTGCTGCTTCTCGGGTGCGATGTGAAGTTTCAAAGAAACTCCGAGCGACTTCACAATCTCCAACTGCCCGTTCATCCGAGTGAGACCATCAGCCCTGGTGATGAAAGCCGCCGGTATGACTTTTTAGTTGCCCGAGCGAACGCCACCGGCATGATGTTGCCCAATGCCCAGGGCGAAGCACCGGATGAGCGTGTTAACGTTGTCTTCGACAAACTAGGCGACGATCGCTGGGAACTGAGTCTGAACCGGGCGAAAGACTTTCCCGAAGATGACTTCCGCTACGACCAGCAGCAACAGCGGATTCGTTTTGCCCCTGGGCAGTTGATTCCTTACTACGGCCATCTATTTCGCTTCTCATTTGACGGACAAAGGGCGCAACTTGAGGAATGTACCGAGCAGCTTCCGTCGTTGTGGTTGCCGGCCGCAAATAGTCGGGTGATTACGCTCCATGGATCGGAAGCAACGTTCTTCCAACAGGCAGCGCTTCTGGCGAGCGTCTCTCAGAGCGAAGAAGACCACTTCGAAACGATGCGACTGGTCAAGATCGAGACCGACCCTGAAGGTACCAGAGCTCAAATCGTGCGTAGCCGGATGATCGTCCGTAACGGTGACGGCGTGAACGAAACCGCGCTTCTGGACGAGCCGAAAGAAGAGTGGGTGGGTGTCGGATCCAATTTGGTGGTGGACGATCAACTCGTTCGCGTGAAGCAGATTGTGCCCCCGGTCGAGATGGAGGGCGGACTCATACCGGTCGGTTGGATTGAACTGGAACTTGTCGATCTCTCGGATGTGGAGATGCATCGTGCCATGCTGTGATATTCGAGCGCTGCTGCTCGTTTTCGTAGTACTGATTGGCTGCGACTATTCCTCGAACTCGCAAGAGCTTTCCAGCGAGCCGCCGATGGTCGGTATCCATGCCGCGGAAGACAACCGCGAAGAGGTCACCTATCAGTGGGACCATCAGGGGAAAGATGCTGCGTGCTTGATACCGCTATCCAACCGATCTTCATTGCCGGTGATCCTGCGTTTTCGCCAGGCGAAGGTCGATGACAGCCTGGTTGGGGTCCTCTTTCTTGATTCCGAGTACGAGATCGAAGTCGGCAAGATCCTTTCCGACCAGGCGATGATCTTTGTTCGCCCAGGTGAAGTAATTCCTTATCACGATCAGCTCTACCATGTCACGTTTGATAAGCATTCTCTGCATATCAAATGCGTGACTCATGCTGTGCCTGAGAGCTATCATCCCAACCCGCAACATCTGGTCATTGCTCGTAGCGAACCGTCGAAGATTCGCAACCGAATGTACTATCTTCAGCGCGATGACTGGTCGGATTACGAACGCGTTCGTGTTATCCACATCGCCGAAGACGCCAGCCATGCGGAGTACGAAGGGAAACCGTATTACGGCTCGGCCCAAGGCGTACTCGGAGATCGACTCATCGAGCCAAACGAGGTCGTCCATCAATGGTACAATAGCACGACTGACGTCGCGGGCATCGTGCCGCCGGTTGAGATCGAAGGGGTAGGCAGACTACGCGGCTGGGTCGAGTTTCGTCAGACCCTGGCCGACAACTGAGATGTCCTCTAAAAGAGTCCCATCGCGATCAAGCTATAGCGAACGACAAACCCGCCCACGACCAGGCTGACCATGCTCATCAGCTTGATGAGGATGTTCAAGCTGGGGCCGCTGGTATCTTTGAACGGATCGCCGACCGTATCACCGACGACCGCCGCCTTGTGGGCGTCGCTGCCCTTGCCCCCGTGATTGCCCGCTTCGATATACTTCTTTGCATTGTCCCAACTGCCGCCGCTATTGGCCATGAAGATCGCCAGGCAGAAGCCGCTCGTCAGGGCACCCACCAGAAGTCCCAGCACGCCACCGACCCCCAGCAAGAAGCCCACGGCCAAGGGAGTAATCAGCCCGAGGAGTGAAGGGACGATCATCTCCATCTGGGCTGCCTTGGTACTGATCTCGACCGGGGTCGCGTAGTCTGGCTCTTCGGTATTGTCCATGATGCCAGGCTTCTCGCGGAACTGCCGACGCACTTCTTCGACCATGCCTTTTGCCGCGCGTCCGACTGCTTTCATGGTCAGCGCACAAAAGACAAACGTCGTCATCGCACCGATGAAAATACCAACCAGGACTTTCGGGTTCATGACGTTCGCTTCGTAGTAAGTTGCGAAGTCGCTGAGGCTGGCCTCGTGGACGTTGACAAAGCGTGCATCCGTCTCGGTGAACATCAGTTGAGGTTCCCCCTGCTCCGGCTTGACGACCTGAACCATGTCGGAAGCAAGCGCCGCAGGCTTTCCGTCTGTGCCCAGATTCTTCCAAGCATCTTTGACCTTTTCGTCGCGAAGATCAGCCGGCATGGGCAAGTAGCCGTAGACGTAGTCTTCGCCATCATGATCTTCCTTCAAAATGACCAGGCCTGGGGCGATCTTGGTGGGCGTATCGTATTCGACCTGGGCAGCAACACTGGTTCCCCAGCGATCGAAGCCTTCGCGGACGACTTCTACGTAGGCCGCCATCAAGGCCAAAGCGGTTAGCGCGGCCGAACCAATCGCGAAGCCCTTGCCTGTGGCTGCGGTCGTATTGCCGAGGCTATCCAACGCATCGGTTCGCTCACGGACGATTGGTTCCAGGTGAGACATCTCGGCGTTGCCACCGGCGTTGTCGGCAATCGGGCCATAAGCATCGGTCGCCAGGGTGATGCCCAGCGTGCTGAGCATACCGACCGCCGCGATTCCCACGCCATACAGACCCAACGCAAACAAGTTGGGATCATCAAAGCTCCAGCCGTTGGCAAAACCGAACGAGGCCAGCGTGGCGATCGCAATCACAATGACCGGGGGCCAGACACTGAGCATGCCGTCGGCGATTCCGCCGATGATGATCGTGGCAGGTCCGGTCTCGGATTGTTCGGCAAGGTTTTTGGTCGGCGGGAACTCGTCGCTCGTGGCGTATTCCGTCCACTTACCAATCAGCCATCCGGCTGCGAGTCCGACGATAATACTCAGCGATACGCCTGGGATGGCAATGCCAAGCTGAAATGAAGCATCCGGTACCGCAGGCATCAACAGAATACAAATCAGGATGGCCACCACCGTGACGGCACCTGTGGCCATGTTGATCCCGCGTGAAAGGGCTGCGAGCAGATTCTTCTGCGATGCGCCTTCCTGCGTGCGGACCAGGTAGACACCAACAATCGAGAGAAGTGTTCCGAACGCGGCAATCAGCATGGGAACAAACACCGCGCGGATCTGTGCGTCGGCCACATTGTCGAAGCCGGCCGAACTAGCGATAGCCGGGGAAGAAAACGCGGCCACACCCAGGGCGGCGGTCGCCAGAATACTTCCGCAGTAACTTTCGTAAAGGTCGGCACCCATCCCTGCGACATCCCCCACGTTGTCGCCGACGTTATCGGCAATCGACGCTGGGTTGCGCGGGTCGTCTTCGGGAATGCCTTGTTCGACCTTACCTACCAGGTCGGCACCGACGTCGGCCGCTTTGGTAAAGATCCCACCCCCGACACGTGCGAACAGTGCCTGGCAACTGGCTCCCATGCCGAAGCAAAGCATCGTTGTCGTGATATTAAACAGCGAGAGATCGAAGACCCATTTCAGCACGCCAAACCAGATCACGATATCGAGCAGCCCCAGGCCAACGACCGTCAGGCCCATGACCGCGCCACTGCGAAATGCGACTTGCAAACCTTGGTTGAGTGACTTTTCTGCACCGGCCGCTGTACGGCTGCTGGCCAGCGTCGCGGTCTTCATGCCGATCCAACCGGCGAGCCCTGAAAAGAAGCCGCCGGTCATGAACGCAAAAGGGACCCAGCGGCTTTGTACTTCGACGACAAACGCAAGTAGGGCGAGCACCAAGGCGATCGCCACGAAGAAGATCGTCACCACGACATACTGCTGAGCCAGGTAAGCGTTCGCTCCTTCGCGAACGTAACCGGCGATTCGCTGCATGGTCGGAGTGCCAGGGTCCGCTTGGACCATGCCGGTAAAAAAGAAGTAGGCCTGAACAAGGGCCGCAATCGACGCAAAAAGTACCAACAGCCAGATGCCGAAAAACATGGTGCCATTCCTTTGAAGACCGACGGCAAATTCGAGGGTGTCGCAATCGATGAGAGCCCACAGGCCGACCGAGTGGCCAGATCTCACGTGGGGTAGTCGTCATTATCCATATTATTGGAGGGGTTTAAACTGGTTTATGGGAGCTTCACAAAGGAAAGATGAGAAAAAGTGCGCATAATAACACGGTTTGCGGTGCTTCCCTGTCCGTTAACCTAAAGCGGTCTCTTTTCGAACAAGACCGTGTTTCCAGCAGTTTCCAGGCGAAAATCTGGCGGTGACTCCATCTGCCGACGCGGGGATGAAGAGCATAGCCTGATGGACCTTTCCCCCCATGTTAGGCGGATTGATTTCCCCTGTGCAAAATTGTTGGCTTCTTCGAGAACAGCGATTAAGCTTTAGATGTTGTGTTTCCTACGTATTTGGTAGGAAAAGTATCCGTTGATCGCTGCATCCTTTGGGGGCGACTACGCGGATCTTGTCTTGGATCATCTCACAGTTGTTAGTCGATTCGCGGGCAATCGCCGAATTCGAGCGAATCATAGGAGCAGTTATCTCATGAAATGGCACATGGTTGGGCGATTGTTTGGCTGCATGGCCATGCTGGCCTGTTTGGCTCCAGCGGCGATCGCGGACGATAAGAAATCCGGTTCGTCCAGCGAAGTCGAAACGGTCGAGATGTTCCAAGCGATCGATAATGGTGACATCGAAGTGAAGTTCATTCCGATGAACTCCGAACGAGGCACCGTCATCATCACGAACAAAACTAAGAAGAAGATGCGTGTCGAATTGCCGGCCGCGTTCGCTGGCGTTCCTCTGGCCCAGTTCGGCGGCGGCTTTGGTGGCAACCAAGGTGGCGGTGGTTTCGGTAACCAAGGTGGTGGCTTCGGCAACCAAGGCGGTGGCGGTAACCAAGGCTTCGGCGGCGGCTTCGGTGGTAACCAGGGCGGTGGCGGCTTCGGCGGCGGCGGCGGCTTTGGTGGTAACCAAGGCGGCGGTGGCGGTTTCTTCAACGTCATGCCTGAAAAGGTTCAACGCATCAAGGTCAAAGGCGTTTGCCTTGATCACGGTCTGGAAGATCCCGATCCGCAGATCCCTTACGAACTGAAGCCAATCGGTGCTTACACCGAAAAGCCTGGCGTCGCTGACGTTTGTCACATGCTGGGTAGCGGTGAACTGAATCAGCGCAGTGCACAGGCAGCTGCCTGGCACCTGAACAACGGCATGAGCTGGGAAGAACTGGCCAACAAACGCATCGAGCACCTGATTGGTGACGATACGCCTTACTTCAGCCGCCAAGAGTTGCAGATCGCTTACCGAGCAGCTGAAGCTGCTAAGGAACGCCACGCAGCTCGCGAAAAGGCGAATAAGAAGAAGCCAACCGACTCGCTCTCGCTCAGCGCTGAGTAAGCCGAACGATTTATTCGAGTCAGCACGATTCGGGGGACGCTCATTGAGCGTTCCCTTTTTTTATGCGCTAGGTTCTTTCACTCGAAGCAAATGTGGACGCTTAAGCCGCTTTGGGAGTGATTTCCCGGCTCAGGTCTTGGTAGCGCTCTTTCAAGATTTCGAGCTTGGTATCGTTCAACGATTCGTGCTCGCGGCGAAGTTCGCCCAGTTGAGAGCGAACCTGAGCTTCGCGATCGGCCAGTTCGTGCTTGGCCCGACGGATCGCGGTGTGATGTTGATCGGCGTCGTCTTCGAGCTGTACCTGTTGTTCCTGGATCTCGAGCTTGGCCAGCTCCAGTTGATGCAACATGTGGCGAATCTCGGACTTGGCCGCCTGGTTGCGGGCATGCAGCGCTTTGTCGAAGTGATCGACGGCGTGATCCGTTTGCTGGTCCAGGCGTCGCCGGAGTGCTGAAGGAATCCGCACGCGAATCTCGGCCCAGGCCATTTCTAACTGATCGCGGATCACTTGCAGCTCTTCAAATGCGTACTGCATTTCCTGCTGGACATCAGCCAGTTCGTTCTCGCGACGAGCCAGTTCATCCTGATCGCGCGACAGTTGCTCTTGTTCCTGCTCGAGCCATTGGTGCTGTTGGGCTCGGCTCTGCTCGATCTCACGCTCAACTTTCTGCGTATAGCCGGCGAACTCTTTTTCGCGCAGGGCCTGCAGCGAACGAGCGTTCTTGAGCAGCGCCCACTGCTGTGCCAGTTGAGCCTCGGCTTCGCTCAGCTTCTCCAGCCGAACAGTGACCCGGTCGTCGACCTCGGGTTCAATCTCGGAGATGTCGGTTTCCTGGCCGCGCCATTTACGGCGCCATTGGCGGATCTTCTCTTCGATACTTCGCAGAGGGCTCGCCGAGGATGCCTTCGAATCGGGCTCGTGCGAGGTGGGTTTTACCGATTGCGGAAGCGGTTCGTCCATCGCCAGGGCGGCACTTCGCTGCTGACTTTCGAAGTTCGCCATCCGAGCATTGAGTTCGGCTTCGCGGCGGTCGAGTTCCATCTGGCGATCACGCATCAAGCGGGCCAGTTGATTGATCTGACGTCGCTGCCAATCAGGCAGTGTTTCGAGATCGGCCGAGCTGAGATCGACGCCTTGTTCGTCTTCCAGGGTATCCGCTGGATTGCTCTCCACCGAAGGTGCATGCGGAGGATCGATACGCAACTCTGGCGAGCCCTGCTCGGAGATAGGGCGCGGCGATGGCGTGATGTTCGCTGGGCGGATAGTCGGCTTCATGTCGAATCAATACGGTTGGCGGCACTCAAATGGATTACTCGGCCATCCTTTCGCATCGGCATGATGTGCCTAAGAAATTGAGTTTAACGGCTGCGCAAGTTGAAATGCGGCGAGCTAGCAAGGTGCCGGCGGTGCTACCATCGGGCGAAAGAGTCAGCGCATAAAAAAAACGGAGGACAAACGTCCTCCGTTTTGCTAGCTGTAGAGCAATAGGCCCCCAGCGGCACGCTTAGCCTTTGGCGGCGTCCAGCGCTTGCTGCAGGTTGGCTTTCGGCTGGTTGCCGAGCATTTGGTTTACGACTTCGCCATTCTTGAAGATCATGACGGTCGGGATGCTCTGGATACCGTACTTCACCGCCAGGTTGGGGTTTTGGTCGGTATCGACCTTACCGACTTTGACCGAACCTTCGTATTCGGTGGCAAGTTGGTCGATCACTGGTGCCAGTTGACGGCAAGGACCGCACCAAGGAGCCCAGAAGTCGACCAAGACCGGCTCGCTCGATTGCAGGACTTCGGCATCAAAGTTGTCTTCGTTAAATGTGTTGGCCATAGGAAGGCTTCTCCCGATCAATGGAAAATATGGGGGTTTATTGTCGCTTGCGTCTCATGAGATCAAGTCGAGCCCAGACGTCCAGCATGCCGTAATTCCGAGCCTAAACCAATAGAATCGCGAATTTTAACCAGGTTCACAACCCAGGGGACATGCTTTTATTATGGGGGGTGACCGAGTCAGGACAACCTTCCGCGGTACCCCTCTGCTGTGCTCTGCTAACTAGGATGCCGCTTGGTGACCTGCGTTACAGGCAGATTGCCCTCGGTTTCCCGAAGTTCCCAAATTACGCCACATCCCTGCTGCTAGGTAACCGATGAGCGTCACGATCTATCACAACCCGCGTTGTATGAAGAGCCGACAGACCTTGGCCCGGCTCGAAGAACACGGCATCGAGCCCAAGGTGGTGCTTTACCTCGAAACGCCGCCAGATGAGAAGACCATCAAGGGACTGCTCAAAAAGCTGGGTCTCAAGGCCGAGCAGCTTGTGCGGAAGAAGGATCACAAGGCCTTGGGTCTGGAACAGCCGGAAGACGAAGCAGGCTGGATCGCCCAGATGGCTGCCAACCCAAAGATCATCGAACGGCCCATTGTCGTGGTCGGCAAAGAGGCTCGCTTGGGACGACCGCCGGAGAGCGTCGACGAAATCCTCCCTTGATGCGTGCCTACCGGGGCCTCCTCGGCTGGGCGTGAAGCACTTTAAGTTCCCAATTTCAGGGAAGGCCCCAATCAGGTTATACTGCAGGGATTATGAAACCCACCCAACGTGCGGTCACCAGGCAGATTGCCTACGGGGTCGTACGTTTTTGTCGCTGGCAGCTCTTCTTAGGGCAACGGCGAAATAAAGATATCCAGTATGGCGAAATACATCATTCGCTACGGGGCCATGCGTTTTTTAGGCGTGTTCTCGGCCCGAGCAAAAGATGAATACAACCGCGACGATAAAGTCATCATTCGCACCAAGCGCGGCTTGGAGGTGGGGGATGTCCTTTGCGAAGCCACCGATGACGCAGTCAAGCAGCTGAGCGATCCGGCCTTTGGCAGCATCATGCGCGCCATGTCGGAAGAAGACGTCAAGCAGACCGAGCACATGGTAGGCGACGCCCAGCGCGAGGTGGAAACGGTCCGTCGTGTGATCGGCGAGATGAATCTTCCGATGCAACTGGTCGACGTCGAGCACTTGTTCGGCGGCGAGCGGATCATCGTTTACTACCTGGCCGAGTCGCGGGTCGACTTTCGCGAGTTGGTCAAAGCACTGGCTTCTGAATTGCAAACCCGCATCGAGATGCGGCAAATTGGCGTTCGCGACGAAGCCAAGTTGTTGGCCGATTACGGCGACTGTGGAAAGCCCGTTTGCTGCAATACGCACCTGAGCGAGATGCCGCCCGTTTCGATGCGGATGGCCAAGCTCCAAAAAGCGACGCTCGACCCGACGAAGATTTCCGGCCGCTGCGGACGACTCAAGTGTTGCCTCCGATACGAGTACGACACGTACGAGGAACTGCAACGTGACCTTCCGCCGATCGGCAGCGACATCGTGACCAACAGCGGTCGCGGCCGGGTTTTGAATCACGAGATTCTGGCCGGTCAGTTGTTGGTTCGCATGGAAGACAACCGCAACATCATGATCGACTCCAGCGATGTGCTGACCGTGCTCAAACGCGGCAACGGGCAATCCGGAGGAGGTTCCCGACGCGGCAAGCGTCGCGACAAGAAGGAAGCCGCGGACGAGAGCGGCGAGAACACCCAGTCCAAACCTGACACTCCGAAGGAATAACACGGCATGTCCGAAGATACTTATTCCGCCTTCATGCAACTGCTCAAAGACGATCCACGCTATCGCATGGAAGCGTATCAATTTGTCCGCGAAGCCCTTTCGTTCGGACAGCGGTTTCAGGACGAGCAGGACGAAGAATCCTCCGAAGAAGAAGACCTGGACCTGGAATGCTTCGAGGAAGAAGTCGATGAACTCGACGAAGAACTTGAAAGCTGGGAGGAAGAGGAAGAAGATCCCGAACGCCATCTGACCGGCCAGGTTCTGTGTCAGGCCATCCGGCAGTACGCCCAGCAGCAATACGGTTTGCTGGCCAAGGTAGTGCTCAACTCGTGGGGTATTCACACGACCGGCGATTTCGGCGAGATCGTCTACAACCTGATCGGCATCGGCATGATGCGTAAGTCGAAGTCGGACCGTCGCGAAGACTTCGACGATCAGTACGACTTCGAAGACGCATTCGTGAAGAACTTCGACTTCCAACTGTCGGAAGAATCAGGGCAAGCTTAGGCCATCACCAAGGGAAGAAGCATGGCGGCTGCGAAAAACAAACAGACAACCAAGTCCGACCAGGTCCCCCGGGCACCGGTGTACCTTCCCACGTCGAATCCACCCAAGCCCCATATCGCGTTCTTGATTGGCATGGCCGTGGTTACGGTCATTTGGTTTGGTCTGCTCGTCTATCTCGCACTACAGCAGGTCGGGACAATCTAAGCGCGGTTGAGGAAACGTTCCGGTCAACGATTCTCGCCGTGCGTCTGGCGTTGATTGCGGTCCCATTCGCGCTGTTTCCGCTCGAGCTCGTGCGGTGCGTGCACGGCACTCGCGTCTTCGGCATTCTCAAGCGACTCGTTCTTGGGTTTGGTCACCACCACGTCGTGCGGCTCAGGCACGCGGTAGATGACATAGATCCCGATCGTAACCAGTGCCGCCATGATATACAGCGCCCAACTGGGGATCGGGAAGACCATGATCGAAATACCCCAGCCAAGAACCACCGTGGCGATGGCCTGAATCTTCGTACTCGTTTTGATGCCTTTGCGTACTTCCCAGTCGTACAGGATCGGGCCGAAATAGGGCATGTCCAGCAGCAAGTCGTTCAGCTTGGGGAACGACCGCACCAGAAAATAGCTGGTCACCAACAGAAACGGAGTGGCCGGGACGATCGGCAGGATCATCCCCAGAACTGCGAGCGTAAAGAAGAACGCTGCGCAGCCCAAGTAGATCAGTCGCTTGGACCAGGGGATTTCAGGTACCGGAGGATGATTCATAGCGAAGGCCGAATCCCTGGGTGAATCGAACCAACCGTTCCGGTAGGCGTCGACTATTCTCCCAGGTCGGAATAAAACGTCAGCAAGTTGCCATCGGGATCGAAGAAACCAAACTCGCGCGTGCCAAATGCCGTGTCACGCAGCGTCGTATCGGAAGCAAAGATCCCCAGGGGTTGAAACACGCTGTAAAGGTGCTCGACGTCGCACACGGCGATGCGGATGTTCGGTCGCTCAACACGATCCCAACTCGAAGGATCGTGCCAGCGAAGATGGATTTCGACCCGATCTCGAATGATCGACGCGTAACGTGGATCGTCTGCATCTTGATACGATAGCTTGAAATCCAGTTTGTCGACATAGAACTGGATGGCGGCTTTCACGTCACGGGACGGCAGCACAGGGTTAACGGCTTCGAGTAGCAAATCGGGCATGGGGAGGGCAAGCCTTGTTAAGGGGAACGCAGTCGAGCGAGCCCGTCGTCACGGTTTGTCGCTACCTCTAACGGTCCCGGTTGATTCATATCGTCTGATATTAGGCTACAGACGAAAAGTACTCCCCGCAACTCTCCATTCAGGCTGCAGACCATGATTCGGCCCTGAACTTCACACACTTCCCTCAAAAGCGCGACCAATACACGGACGCCAATACTCGACATAAAGCGTACGTGGCTCAGGTCAACTAAGACTTTTTCCGGGTGACGAGATCTTCCATATTCGATAAACATTTCTCGAATCGTCAGACATTTATTCGCATCGCGCATATTGGCGATCAAGGGAGTGATGATGTGGACATCGTCCACTTCTTCGAACGAAACGAGTGTCTGCGTAGTCTTGGCGTTCATGCGTCCTTGCTCCGCCGTGCATGGTTGGGGTGGGTGCCGATAGCATGCATCCAAATTGCATGATCGGTCAATAGAAATGCTCCGTCGACACCAACGCGTATTGGGGCCTACGCGGTCGCCAGAGCGGACTCAAGAGTATCTACGGAACCAAACGGGGTTGGATCGTTAGGGTTTTCTGAGATTAATTTGCAAATTCTGAACATCCCGGTGAGCGAGTCGGACAGATTGCAAAAAATGATGCGTTCGTCGCTATTGGGGACCGCTCGACGAACATTCAGAAACGCGAGAATTCCGATGCTGCTGACGAAATTGACGTTTTGCATATCGATGACCACACGCCGATGATCGACCTGCTTCACGTAGTCGGTCATTCCATCTCGGATCGAATAGCAAATCTCCGTATCACGCATCTGGTCGACTTGCGGCGTAAGAACGAGGACTTCGTTCGCAATGTGGTGGTGAACTAAATCGGGATCGGCTTCATTCATGGCTTGCCCTTTTCCAAGAAAGCGGATCACCTCACAAGCGCAATGAGGAGAAACGGTGTACGCGTTTCCATGATTTAGCATCTCCTACCTTTGAGGGAAGGTCAACCTACGAAATTGGAAAGAAGATGACTTTCCGACCGCTTCGTTCCCGGTCGAATACCATCCGCAGCCAATGGGTGTTTCTTCACGTGTCGCAAAACGTGCCGAGGCATCCCTCACGGAAGCGAGTGACCCTCTGGGGGGTGACTCGGCCATTATTCCCAGTTTGGGAAAACACACTCGCGGACAAGAATCCGTTAAGATACTACCGCCCGATCAGCATTGCGCCCTGGCGCTTATCGGGCTACACTGAACCCACCAGGGCATGGTCCCTGACTGAACGATTATTCACGCCAAGGAGGGCCGCCGTGGCGACGCCGCCGAAAATTCCCGCCACCGGTTTAACGACCGGCGATTGCATTGCCCAGATGAAGAAGCTGCCTGAGGGTTGCATCGATCTGGCCTTTGCCGACCCTCCCTTCAATATCGGCTACAAATACGACGTTTACGACGATCGTAAATCGGTTGACGAGTATCTGGAGTGGAGCGAAGCGTGGATGCGGGAAGTCTCGCGCGTGCTTAAGCCAACGGGCGCCTTCTGGCTGGCCATTGGGGATGAGTTCGCTGCCGAACTAAAGGTCCTGGCTACGCGCACCCTGGGACTTCATTGCCGCAACTGGGTCGTCTGGTATTACACCTTTGGCGTGCACTGCAAAAGCAAGTTCACTCGCAGCCACGCCCACATCTTCTATTTCACCAAGGATGCCAAGCAGTTCACGTTCAACGATGAGCAGATCCGTGTCCCCAGTGCCCGGATGCTGGTCTATGGTGACAAGCGAGCCAACCCCAAGGGACGCGTTCCCGACGATACCTGGATCTTGCGACCGCAGGATGCCCCGGAAAGCTTCAGCAGTGAAGAGGACACTTGGTACTTCCCCCGCGTCGCTGGCACCTTCAAAGAACGAGCTGGCTTCCATGGCTGCCAAATGCCAGAACAACTTCTGGGGCGGATTATCAAGTGCTGCTCGAACGAAGGAGATATCGTCATGGATCCCTTCGCCGGTAGCGGATCGACGCTGGTAACCGCCAAAAAGCTGGGACGCACGCCGCTGGGCTTCGAGCTATCGAAAGACTATGCCAAACAGGTTCGCGAGCGACTCTCCAGCGTCAAAGAGGGCGATCCCTTGGTCGGAGCCGAAAACCCGCTTACCAGCGTCCCGAGCACCGCTAAGGGACGCCGACTGAAAGAGACGACGGCATAGGTAGGGCCCGCGTGTCGCGAAGCTGTCACCGACGATCCGACCCGCGACACGCGGGCCCTACAGATTTATGCCTCAGGCAACCGATCCCACACCTCGAAGCGGGTTGGGAACTGGTTCTTCTCGTCGGCCGGGATCTCTTCGGCCGATTCCAGGTGCCACTCGTGAAAATCGAGCAGTGGAAAGTGCGTGTCGCCATCGGGGATCATGGCATGCACCTTGGTCAGGTAAAGCCGCGTCGTCCACGGCAGCATGGCCTTATAGATCTCCGCGCCACCCACCACAAACGCTTCTTCCACATCGTGGCACGCAGCGACCGCATCACCAACGCTATTGGCGATGACCGCCCCTTCGACCTGGTAGCTAGGATCGCGCGTGACGATGATCGTGGTGCGTCCCGGCAGCAGCCGCCCGATCGACTCGTACGTCTTGCGGCCCATGATCATCGGGCAGCCCATGGTCAAGCTCTTGAACCGCTTGAGGTCATTGGACAGACGCCACGGCATGTCTCCGTCGCGGCCGATCACCCAGTCTTGGCTGGCCGCGACGATCATCGAAATTCTCATACGGCAACCGGAGCAGATATGTGCGGGTGCGGGTCGTAGTCGATCAACTCGAAGTCTTCAAACTTAAACGCGAACAGGTCCTTCACGTCTGGGTTGATCTTCATCGTCGGCAGCGATTTCGGCTCGCGCGACAGTTGGAGCTTGGTTTGCTCTAAGTGATTCGAGTACAGATGGGCGTCGCCAAACGTGTGCACAAAGTCGCCTGGCTGAAGATCGCATACCTGGGCGAGCATCATGGTCAGCAGCGAGTACGAAGCGATGTTGAACGGCACGCCGAGGAATACGTCAGCGCTTCGCTGATACAACTGGCAGCTCAGCTTCCCTTCGGCCACGTAGAACTGAAACAGGAGGTGACACGGCGGAAGCGCCATGTGCGGAACGTCGGCTACGTTCCAGGCCGAGACAATCAGTCGCCGCGAATCGGGGTTCTTCTTGATTTGCTCGACCAACTGCGAAACCTGGTCGATCGTTTCGCCTGTGGGGGTCTGCCAACTGCGCCACTGCTTACCGTATACCGGCCCGAGGTTGCCTTCCTCATCGGCCCACTCGTCCCAAATACGGACCTTGTTTTCTTTGAGGTAGCCGATGTTGGTATCGCCTTGCAGAAACCACAGCAGTTCGTGAATGATCGACCGCAGGTGCAGCTTCTTGGTCGTGACCACCGGAAACCCTTCCGAGAGATCAAACCGCATTTGATGACCGAACACACTGAGCGTACCGGTGCCAGTCCGGTCATGCTTCTCGACCCCTTCGTCGAGAATTCGCTGCATCAGGTCAAGGTACTGTCGCATATCTTTTTCCTGTTCCCTCATCCCGGCGGGGCAAGAGGACAAAAGGAACGCCTAACGTCTAGCCCAACGCCGACTCGCACTGTCGCATGTAAGCGATACTGTCCTTCACCAACGACTCGATGCCTGGCTCGTAGTCGAAGACTTCCACCGAGACCCAACCATTGTAACCGACTTCCCTGAGTGCTTGGAAAATCGGGATAAAATCAACATCTCCCATGCCTGGGCCGCGTTTGTTGGGGTCGTTGGCGTGGAAGTGGGCAATGTGCGGATGTGTTTCGCGAATGATTTGCGGGATCGGCTTATCTTCGGCCGACATCGCTTTGACGTCCAGGTGAATCTGGCAGTTAGGCGAGTCGATCAGGTCCATCAACTCCATGCCTTTCTCGGCCGTGTTCAGGAAGTCTCCTTCCGCTGGTCCCAGGGGTTCCAGGGCCAGCGTCACGTCGCACTGTTCGAGCGTCGGCATCGCTTTACGAATGCAATCGGCGGCCAACTTCATCGCTTGCGACTCGCTCACGCCGGGAAGCAGGTTCCGCTGCTGCGGGCTGCCGAGCACCATAATTTTTCCGCCCAAATCGCTACATAGCCGCGCCAATTCGCAAAAGTAGTCGCTCGTCTTCTTACGGACCTCATCATCGGGCGTCGTCAGGTAGAAGCCTTCGGTCTTGGCCAGCAGCCAGTGCAGACCAACCACATCGAGGTCGGCATCTTCGATCATGCCGCGGATCTCACCGCGCCGCTTGGCGGTCACATCGTAGGCCGTCGGAGCAAGCGTGAAGGGAGCGATTTCGATCGCGTCGTAGCCAGACTCTTTCGCGTGGGCCAGGGCCGTTTCCAGCTTCCAGTCTTGGTACGTTTCGTTGCAGAGTGCGTATTTGAACATCGGCTTCTCTTGTCTCCTCTCCCTCGCTGGGAGAGGGCCAGGATGAGGGTTACTGGTTCGCGTTTGGCAGGTCGTTGTTTCTCCCTAGTCCGGCTGGCTCTCCCCTGACGGGCGAGCGAAGCGGATGGGGAACACTCCGTTCTATGTCAATCCGAACGAGGGAACAACCAGTCTGCTACAGCGCTTCGGTCAGAATCTGTAGCAAGTCGTCCCGCGTCGGCGTGCGGGGATTGATATTCATCAGCCGCGTGATGCCAAACGACTTGTCGGCAAAGCCAGGCAGCATGTCTTCGGTCACCCCAAACGCACTCAGCTTCTCGGGAATACCAATCAGGCCTTTGAGCTGTTCCACTTGCCGAATGGCGAGCAGGGCCCCTTCCATGTCGCTGGCGTAATCGCAGATCGGATCCAATAGCTGCGCGATGCGGGCCAGCTTCGCCTCGCGCTGCGGCAGGTTGTACTTCATCACGTAAGGAAGCAGCAAACCGTTGCCGCCGCCGTGGCTACAGTGCACGCGGCCACCGATGGGGTACTCCAGGGCGTGAACCACCGCCACGCCGCAGTTGGAAAAGGCCAAGCCGGCCAGTGAAGCGGCCAGTGCCATCTTCTCACGGGCCTCGCGGTTGTTCGGCTCGTGAACTGCCGCCACCAGGTACCGACCGACCAGTGCGATCGCCTCTTCGGCAAACAACTCACCGATGGGTGTACTACCGCTATACGGAATCGCCTCGCCTGGTTCGGCGGCGATCTCGGAGGACTCCTTCGAGAGGTATGCTTCGACGGCATGGGTCAGCGCGTCGATGCCGCTGTCGGCCGTAATTTGTTTGGGGCAACTGAAGGTCAGCTCGGGATCGACAATCGCTAGAGCCGGCCGCATGAACTGGCTGAGGATGCTAACCTTCATGTTCGTTTCGCGATCGGTCAGCACGGCCGACTGCGAAACTTCGCTGCCGGTGCCTGCGGTCGTCGGCATGGCGATCACGGGAATGATCTGGGAGGGAACGTTATCCCAGCCAAAGTAATCTTGGGGCTCGCCGCCGTGGGTCGCCAACACGGCGGTGACCTTGGCCAAGTCGATATTGCTTCCGCCACCCAAGCCAAGGATCGCGTCCGGTTCAAAGGTGCCAGCCATCAGGGCCGCGTTCTTGGCAATCTCCAAATCGGGCTCGGCGACACTGCCGTCGAACACTTCGACCTGAATGCCATGCTCGGCCAGGTCTTCGACCAACGGCTGCACCATACCCAGGCCCGAAAGCGTGGCATCGGTAACGATCTGAACTTTCCGATACCGACGCCGCGCCGCTTGCTTACCGAGTTCGTGTCGGGAACCGCAGCCAAAGGTAAACTGCCCAGCGGAGAAGAAGCTCCAGGATTGTGCCATGTTATCCAGTCCTGTCCCCTCGCCCCTGACGGGAGAGGGCTAGGGTGAGGGGGCGATTAGGTGTCTCGCCTAACTATGGAAGAAGCGTGAACCACGAGATGAGAATATGCTGTGACATCGAAAAGGGTGAGAAACGCCGTTGGCAGCCCATCACCCGAACCCTCTCCCGTCAGGGGAGAGGGAACAAGACGCGAGTGTCTAACCTTGCTTGGCCAGGATGCGTTCCAGGTACTTGGCGACCAGCGTGGCATCGTCGGAAGCGACCAGGTGATCGATCTGCGCTTTGGGGACTTCCAGCTTTTCCAGGTGACCGATGATCCGCTTCCAGATGGTGGCGCGCTTCTTACCTTCGGCGAGGTACAGTTCGGTGATGTTTTCCTGGAGCTTCTGCGTCGCAATCGCGTCTTTGTTGTCGTAGTAACGCTTGATGATATTTTGCTGATGTTTGGTGTAGGACTTAGCCATCCGGGGCATCCTTTTCGCATTCAAGAAAGCAAATAAGACCGCAAACAGGTGCGGCCGAAAATTCATCGTGACAGAGTCAACGAAACCTGTAAAGCGATCGGCTTTCCAGCGGGCAGAATTCCAGCAAATTTGCCCATAGTATCAGTGCTGGCATCCATAGATCCGGTCCCCTCGCCCTTGCAAAGGGAGAGGGCTAGGGTGAGGGTTGGGGAATGGGTACCAGCTTCACCCCCTCACCCTAACCCTCTCCCCCGAAGACGGTGGAGAGGGGACAGGAAAGAGTTACTCCCCACAGCAGGGGCAGCGCTCAGGCACGATCACCAGCAGTGTCGCGCTGTACTTGGTGGCATCGTAGCCATCGCCGTTGGCGTCCGGCTGCTCGACATGAGCCACCACCAGGTACTGATCGCCACTCTTGGGCGTGAAGCTGGCTTCGCCTTGTTCGTTCGTCTTCCGTTCATACGTTTCGTCGAAACCTTCCTGCAACGTTTCGCGGCGCGGAATGAACGAGACGACCGTGTCCTTCAGCGGCTTGCCATGAAACATCAGCTTCACGGCGATTGGCTTGCCGGGACCGAGTGGCGCCACGGGGTTTTCTGTCGGCACCAATTCCAAGGCATGGCCCAGTGGCTTGTCGAAACCGGTCAGGTCGCTGGGGATCTGCGAAAGACTGTCGTTGACGATGAAGAACGTTTTGCCGCTCTTCACGCTGCGTACCGGGTGGCCGTGGTTCACAATCATGTCGCGAGTGTGCGAGACCTTATACAGGCCAGCCTTGTCGGCGACATACTTGGCGTTCCAGAAACCTTCCTTGGGGGCATAGCCCAAGTCGACCGCCACGCTGGTCAGATCAAACTTCGATCCGTCCGGGGCAATCACGTCCCAGGTACCATCGGCTGGATTGGCCTTGCTGGCCATCTTGAAGTCGCGATGGTTGTTGCCGTGGTTGCCGAGTTTTAAGTCGACATAGATGGCGTCGCCTGTGCGGACGATCCCGGTGTTGGTTTCGACCCACGTATCGTGGGCCATGGCCGAGGTTGCCATGACGGCAACCAGGAGAGTCATCGTAAGAATACGTTTCATCGTGTTCACCTTTGTGGTGGAATGGTCTTGAGAATTAATAGTCACCGATCACTTCACCGCCGCTACCACTGTAGATGGCGCGGTTGATGGTCAGGTCGATCGTCTCCGGCAGGAACTGTACCGAGCCGTCACCCATCAGCACTTCCGCGCCGCCAGGATGAAAACTGCGGGCCGCGAAGTAGCCGGTGAAATGGGTAACCACGTCCGGCGTGTGGCTGTTGGGCGAAAGATACCCGTTGGTGGCCGAGTTGATCGCCCCACTGAACGCCCACGTCGTACCGCGGCCCCGCAAGGCAGGGCTCTCGCCGCCACGCCAACTGGTGAATTGATTCCAGAACGAAGGGACATCCGGATTGGCAATCATCCCGCTACCGTTGGTGTAACCGCTCCAAGGGCTACCACTGCCGCTCATGCCGCGGGTCGATCCCATGCTCGTGCCCACGCCGCTCGATCCGTTGAGCGTTTTTTGGTACGGAGCCTTCGGCAACTCGCCAGCGGCCAGGGTCGTATCAGGGCCGACGCTACGAACCGTTTCGTTCATCAGCGCCGTGTTGCTCAGGCCATCGGTGAGTCCAGAGAACTTGCACCCGCTTGGCTCGAAGAACGGACCGTCGGTTCGCCAGCGGAAGTCATAGTTCGTCCCCGTGCCGCTGCCGATGCTCACCATGTAGTTCAGCCCGCCGTAGGTCATTGGGCCGGCACTGGTCGTCAGCGTAGTGATCTCCGGTGCTGGGTCGCTGGGGCAAAGATAAACCGGAATGGGTGTAGCAAACGCACTCGCGAAAAGCGGATTGGGGATCTTCTCGCTCCAACTGCCGGTGAAAGCAACTTCGGAGAAGTCCAACAGGTCGTACAGGTTGCCTTGTTCGATGTACGGCAACAAACGCGCTTGAACCGAGAAGTCGGCGTCGCGCTGACCAAACCGAGGCAACACCTGGTGCGTCGATTCGTAGTTGTGCAGGGCTAACCCCAACTGCTTGAGGTGGTTGGTACAAGTCATCCGCCGAGCCGCCTCGCGGGCCTGTTGCACGGCAGGGAGTAACAGAGCGATCAAGATTCCGATGATGGCAATCACCACCAGAAGCTCGACCAGCGTAAAAGCTTGTCGTCTTTTCATGATTATGTGTTTCAGTAGGTAACGTGTTTTTATGAATTAAGTAACGATGGATTGGCGCATCTTGTCCCCTCTCACCCTCAGGGGAGAGGGGACAAGTCAAAGCGCGCAGCGGTAGCGCACACTTGCCAATCAAACTGGGAAAAACACGTTAGGCCCGCGGCGGTGGCGGGTCGGGGGCGGCGCGGTAAGAGGTTGGCCGCAGCAAAGAATCGTGAGGCATGGCTTCGATGTTCAAAGCCACCAGTTGTCCGGCACCCAGATCAAACTCCAGAACCGGCGAGTAGATCAACGTCACGCTTGCCAGGGCATGACACTGCATGGCATTGGTTAACGAGAAGGGACGCGACGCGGGGGCTTCTTTCGGCTCGCTGCTGTTGGTCGAGCATGAACCGCTGGAGCACGAAGCGACCTCTTTCTTCGATTTGCCTACACCACGTAGCGTGCAAAGCGCGGCGTAAACATCCGGCTTCAACTCGTGCTTGCCGCAGAATTCCGACGACGTATCGATCGTCTTCTTCAGCTCGGCCAGGAACGTTTCCGGGGGCTGCACCTTGTTTTTCTGAGCCCAGGCCAGCTTCTCGGTGCGGCTGAAGCAGCAGCAATGGTTCCAGCAGTTGCCGGCGTTGCGGCAGGAACACGCATGGTCCTGACACATGAACGCCACGCTGGTGTCCTTGAAATTCGGTACCGAGATGGTGATGCCGGCTCCCCATAAGACCATAGTCCCCAGCAGGATAAACGTAAGCGTACGTTTTCCGAGGGACTGGTCGGTAAGCTGATGCCAGCGGTGCATCGCGGCTGAAAGACTTTCCAGGGGAAGGTGATGGAGGTGGGTTCCCGGTTTTCGGGAAACAACCGATTGTAATGCCCAGTGAACAACGCGACAAGTTTCACAAACTCACTAGCGTCGTGGCCCTTGAAAGGAGTACCATAAGAGTAGATGGGTTAGGCAAATAAGTGCCAAAACCCCGCCGATTTGGATTTCGTTCAAAAAGCGAAAGAATTCAATAACGTGAAGCAGATTATCGCCATCGTGAAGCCTTATTTGGCCGAGAAAGTGCTCGACACGCTCAGCCGTGCCCCGCTGGAAGCACTGAATGTTCGCGAGGTGAAAGGTTTTGGCCGACAAAAGAACTATCTCGACGAGTACAGCGAGAGCGAATATTCCAAAACGTTTCTGCCCAAGATCGAAATCAGTATGTGGTTAGATGATTCGCGGGTTGAAGAAACTGTTCGCAAGATCGTCGCGGTCGCACGTAGTGGCCGTATGGGGGACGGAAAGATCTTCGTCCTCCCGATGACCTTCGCTGCGGACATGATCGACTTCGCCGAATACGAAGCCCGGCAGAAAGAAACCTAGCCCCGGTCCTCGGTCAGACCGGAGTATAAGGAGTCCCAGCCATGCGACACCTACTCATCGGTTTGATTGCGTTGATCATCTTTCTCATGTTGGTCCTGTACGCTTCGGCTAAGATCTGGGGCACTGAGCCTCAGGCCCGCACGGCACCCGAAGCCTCGTACACCGTGCAGGCCCGACTCCCGCCGCGAAGCGCCCTGGTCTTCGATACCCTCTACAGCGGTCGCACGCGCGTGAATCCGGTGCAGAAGCAACTGATTGGTGAGGGTTACGGCGTCACCGGCAAGCTGCCGATCCTGCCCGAGAAACGCGATGCGCGAATCAAAGATGCCGCCGGTAACGTTCTGCCGGCGGCCAATCCGCTGCGCAACTTGAATAGTCCCCTGCTGGGAACCGAACGCACCACGCGTGATCCATTAATGCGAAATCGACTCTCGGCGAGTGAGCGAACGCAGCAGCAACTGTTCCGTGGGCCATCGCGCCCGGGGATGATCGCCCCACGAGCCCAGCAAGCGCGGTCGACGCCTTCGGCGCGAGACTTGGGACAACCTTAGCGCCAGCTTACGAGCGCCATCGCTTGGTCCAATTCTCCCACCAGGAAGGCTCTGGGTCATTCTCGGCTGGCATCCAGGGCATGCGAACTCGTCGCGCCCGCTCTGTATCACCAGGCATATCCAGTGCCGTGACCAGACAGGCCTCTTGATCGACCGCGTGCGACATCCCCCGCCGCAATCGCCGGACTTCTATCGTCAGCCAATCGTCGTCCGGCTGATTCCCACCATACGACTTCCAGGCCGCTGCTAATTCATCCCGAAGTCGAAGCACGTCGTCCGACCAGTGGATCATCGGCGGTCGGAGTGGATGCCAAAGATCTTCGTGAAGAAGCTCCCCTCCATCGACGATTTCGCCCAGCACGCGTCCCAGTGGTTGAACTTCGATCCAATAGGCCAACAGGTGCGATACGCCTTCGAACTGGGTCGGCTGAAGAATGAACGTTGAGTCAGCGCGAATCTGCTCGACTTGCTGCGTGGGTACCACAGCGCATAGCGTGAGGTAAGCCATGGCATTCTCTTCGTGAGAGTTCAGCAAACAGGTGCACAATAAGTGTTACTGACTGAGATGCGATGTTCTGCGGATGCGTTACATTCGCTACTGTTCGAAATTCCAAGTTGTTGGCAACTCGCTACCACAAAGTTCGCACACGTACCAATCATCTTTCACGATCGATCGCTCACCACAGCCTGGGCAGCGGCGGAAGATTATTGTTTGCGTAAACGTGCCCGGGTAGACGATGCCTATTTTGTCGAGTGCCGACTCAACCGTAGGCCAAGACTCTGGTTCTGGGCAGAACCCAGTCGATTGGTTGGTAACGGCGATAACTTCTCCGTCGGCGTCGAATGTCATCTCACCGGCGCTGAGTACCGGGCCACCGCTGGCGCAAGCAACGTGTTCGGATTGACGTGGCGCTAGTCGTAGAAAGCCAGTTTGATCAATGACAAACGTCGCAGTGATCGATCCATCAGGTTGTGCATCGTGGGCGTGCGAGTCGAGCCAAATGTGCAGGTCATCTAGCGAGTGAATGATCGAGCCGGGTGGTGCGTTGTGACTCGATTCCCTGATGTGTTCGGGGCCAACGTATTGATAAAGCCGGCGCATGGGCAATCCTTCGGCCGCCCCTTCAGGGCTTAAGACATTTTTGTTGGATGCCTACCAGGGGCTTCCACCCCTGGCTATGAACGACCGCCCCTTCGGGGCTCAGGAGATTGTCGTTGGATGGTGGACGACGAGAACGCCTCGGGCGTATCCGCGACTATCCGTGTAATCCGCGGTTCTCCCTCTCTTACCCAGCGGCAGCCTTATCGAAGATCTGATCGTATCGGCGGCGTGTTTCGCGGGTCATCTGGCGGCACTCTTTCAGCAGCGTGGCTGGGTCTTCGTAATCGAGCAGGTAGGCCAGCTTGGCGACTTCGATGCGATCCTCTGGCAGGTCATGCCGGGCAGTCGTATTCATCAGTCGCAGGCGAGCTTCGACCATGCGGAGGAACTCGTATGCCTTGTGGAAGTGGTCGTGGTCTTCCTGGCTGAGGTAGCCCTTTTCATACAGCAGATTCAGACCGTCGAGCGTGTTGGGAACCATCACCTCGGGACTCTCGGCCAGGTGCTTCATTTGCAGCATCTGCACGACGAACTCGATATCGACCGTTCCGCCAGGGCCACGCTTGATGTTGTTGCGCGAGGCCGTTTCTTCCATGCGGGCTCGCATCTTGCGAATCTCTTCGGCGTCGGATGCCTTCCAAGGATGACAGGCGATCGCATCGCGAATGGTCTTCTCGGCAGCTTCGCAGCCTGCTGGAGGACCGAAGATCGGGCGGGCCTTGGTCAGGGCCTGACGTTCCCACAACTCGCCACTTCCGTTCGCGTGGTAGTGGTAAAGATCATGCAGCGTGACGGCCATGGGGCCGCTCTTGCCGGTGGGGCGAAGACGCGGGTCAAGTTCATAAAGTCGACCATACGGTCCCAGCTCGTTGACGCTCTTGATGATGCGCTGACCGAGCTGACCGAAGAAGTGCTGGTTGGTCGTGCTGCTTGCCCCGCGGTGCCTAGCATCGACGACGGTGTGCCCGTCCCCTTCGTAAACGAAGATGATGTCGAGATCGCTGTGGTAGTTCGGCTCGGCGCCGCCGATCTTGCCGAGACCCAGAATGATCAAATCGCACGGCCTGCCATCGGGCAGACGCGGTTCGCCAAAGCGGGCCACCAGCTGACGATACTCGCGAAACACAATCTGATGCAGGCACACTTCGGCCACGTCCGAAAGCGTTCTCAGTCGCGTATGCAGATCCTTCTTCCGCAGAATGTCGAGCACGCCCACACGCAGGTGCATCAGGTTCTTGAAGCTGTGCAGGATCGGCATGATGTCTTCCGCCCCGCGGCAAAGCTCCAGCACCATTTCTTCCAGCACGCGGCGGCTGGGCAGGCGATCGAGCATCAGCGAGTCCATCAACTCGTCGATCATACCAGGGTTGCTGATCAGCACGTTCGACAGGTACGGGCTACCGGCACAGAGCCGCACGTACAAGTGGAGCGTCGCCGGATTGGCGCTGAACAGTTCCCACAGCACTTCCTTGCCCCCGAGCGAATCACTTACCTGGGAAAGGTTCACCAGGGTCGAATCAGGGTCCGGGGTCTTCGAGATCGCTTCGAGCAACTGCGGTGCAATCGCCGCGAGGAAGTGCCGACAGCGACGCGTGGAAAGAAAACGCACGCGTTCACGCGTCAGGGCCATCACGTTTTCGTATGCGATCTTCGGATTGTGGAAACCAAAGTCAGAAAGCGCTTCGTCAATCGCATCGGCGGTTGGCTCGGGGTCGAGGACCAGGTCGACCACCGGGGCGGTCACCTCATCGTCGGGGAAGGCGTCGTGCAGCAGGTGATCGAGAATCTTACGATTGATCTCGGTCTTCTCCTGGAAGTCGGACTGGAACTTATCGAGCGCCTTGCCGTCGGCGTCGTCGACGTAGCCCATCCGCATCGCCAGCTTGTTGCGCTCGAGCGCCTCGCTGGGGAGCGAATGCGTTTGCAAGTCGAACATGATTTGCAGGCGATGTTCGACCTTACGCAGGAAGCTGTAGTTGTCTTTCAGGATCGAACTTTCCTGCAGCGTCAGACAGCCCACCTCTTCCAACGTGCGAATGCCTTCAAGCGTGTTGGGCATGCGGATCTGCGGCAGATCACCGCCGTTGAGCAGCTGCAGGAACTGAATGACGAACTCGATATCGCGAATACCGCCATGCCCTGTCTTTACGTTGGCATCGACCGCGCCGGCGCCGGTGGCGCGTTTCTCGATGCGGCGTTTGAGCGCTTTGATGCCGGTGATGTCAGCTCGGCTTAGATAGTTGCGGTAGATCCATGGTTCCTGCTTTTCGAGGAACTCTTGTCCGAGCGAGCTATCGCCGGCACAGGCGCGTGCTTTGACGAAGGCCTGACGCTCCCACGTGCGACCGAGGATGTCGTAGTAGTGCAGCGCGCCATCCAGGCTATTGATCAGTGGGCCGCGACTTCCTTCGGGACGCAATCGCATGTCGATCCGGTAAGGCGTGCCGAGTTCGGTCGGTTCGGTTAACAGCTTCAGCAGGCGCTGTCCGACGCGCTCGAAGTACTCTTTGTTGGTGACCGATTTTTCACCGTCGGTGTTGCCATCGCCGTCGTAAAGAAACATCAAGTCGATGTCGCTCGAGTAGTTCAACTCGGATCCACCCAGCTTGCCCAGCGCGATCACGCTAAACCGTGGCGTGATGGGTTTGCCGTTGCGACCATTCTTGGGCGTAGGGTTGCCGAAGCGCTGCGACACCAACTTAACGGCGGCCTGGTAAGCGGCTTCGACCAGGGCATCGGCGAGAAAAGAAATCTGCCGCGTGACAGTCTCGATGTTCTGATTGCAGATCAAGTCGCCGTAGGCGATTCGCAGCGTCTCGCGTCGTTTGTAACGACGCAGTGCTTTCATGATCGCTTTCTCGTCGTTGAGCTGCCCGACCTCGGCCACGATCTCGTCGACCAGGTATTGCCGCGCTGCCGGTTGGCCGTCGGTGATACGGACCAGCTCGAAGCTTTCGGGATCGGAAATGATTTGATCACTGAGACTTTGACTGGAACTGAAGATCCGAACCAGGGTGGTCATCGAAGTCGAATCGCGTTCGAAGAGTGCCGCCAGGCTTAGGGGGCTGCGGGCACGACTGAACAATCGCTCTAAATTGTTCAGGGCCATGTCAGGGTCGCTGCTGCCAGGCAGGGCATGGGACAACTGCTGACAAAGGGACGATTGCAAGTCGATGGGCAAGTTGAGCCGAACGAAACTGTTCAGATTTTCTCGGCCGCGCGCCGTGTCAACAATCTTCAGTTGCGAAAGCCACTCGCTTGCGTCCTGAGAATTTTCAGCAAGCTTAGCGAAATCAGATACGGTCATAGTCGCTTCGAAGAGCCGCTAGTTAAAGTGCTTGCCCTGGGGATTGCGGTTGTCTGCCTGGGGCGCGGAAAGCAGCGCAAGTGCAATCAGGGTCGCGAAATCGGTGAATTCGGTAAACCTGTATTCTAAGCGGAAACCATGCGTTCCGATAGCAAGCAAGCAAAGAAGAAGGTGGCAAAAAAGTTGACATTTCACGCCCCGGCAGAATTCGTCAAACTGGGGCAAAGAGTTTTGAGTTTTCCGTGTTCCGTTTTCAGCCGGAAAGAGATTCTATCTCAAAACGGAACACGAAAAGCTTGGCCCCATTTCGCCTACGGCGAAGCAAAAGTCAAGTCCTTGCGAAAAATTTCGTCCGGTAAATAATCAATTTCAGACAGGCCGAAAAACAGTATTCCTCGGGAAATTGTGGCCTGTTTATAATCAAGGACGCCGACGCGAACTAAGCTTGCATAAGACGAGCGTTAAATGATCGCTGCGGTAAGTCATCGAGATCAGGAGGATCTCGCCGCCTTAAACCGAGAAGGAGTTTTCATTGCTTTCGATCCGTCCAAGAGTTGCTGAGCTGGCCTTTCAGCTTTACACGAGGCCACTTCACCCCGAACTGTTCGAAGCGTTTCAAACGCGAACGGTTGAACGGGGAGGGTACACTCTCAAGATGGATATCACCAATTGCGGCCATGTTCTCACGTGGCGGCACGAAGGCCTCACGCTGACCGAAGTGTGCACATCCGCACATCAAGAACTGCCGACCAAGCGGCGGATCATGGCCTATCAAATCAAAGGCCGACGCAGCGATCAGTTTGAATGCCACGGCATTCGCTATCAAACCACGTTTCAATTGGAAGCGGTGTCGACCAAGCTCTTCCGCCTATGCCAACGCGAACTGTGCAACGACGATCGCAAGGTTGGCCTGGTGCACGAATTCGATTCGAGCGGCCGCATGAACATGGGAGCCGTCAGCTACATGAACGCCGAGACGCGCAACCGCAGCGTCTTCATCCAAGCGTTTCATACCTTCCCCGACGATCAGGCGATCGTCAAAACGGAAACGTATTTCCGTCTGCCTGGGTAGGTCTCAATCCAGGTCGTGGCAAAACGGTAGCACGGCTTCGCACATTGCGGCGGGATTTTCCATCGGAACCATGTGTCCAGCTTCGGGAATCTCGACGAATTGAGCCCCCGGGATCTGGGCGGCGAACCCTTTCATTTCTTCCGGCGAGCTGATGACGTCATGCTCGCCGCTGATCACTAGCGTAGGAATTGTGATGTCGGCCAGCCAGCTCTCGACGTTGGGCCGCTGAGCCATGCCGCGCTGAGCAGCGGCCACGCCACGAGGATCTTGCCGCAGGATCATCTCGGTGAGTGCCTTGGCCACTTCCGGCTTGTCGTTGATGGTCGATTCGGCCAGCAGCTTCGGCAGCATGTTCACCGGCACGTCATCCATGCCGGCCGATAAGACCGCTTCGGCGGCCATCCGCCGCGCCCGCGCTTGCACTTCTTCGTCGGCGATGGCCCGCGTGTCGAGCAAGATCAAGCGGCTCAGGCGATCGCGATGGCGCTGCCACATTTGCCAACCGATGTACCCGCCCATGCTCAGGCCGGCGAAGTTGACCTGCTCGGTTATTTCCATCGCGTCGAGAATCGCAGCGATGTCGTCGGCGAACAGCTCCATCGGCACGATCTCGCGGTAGCCATGGCTTTGGCCGAAGCCGCGCAGGTCGATCGCAATTACCTGGTGCTGCTCGGCCAGCGGCTCGAACACGGGGTCCCACATGTGATGGTCGAGGGGAAACCCATGCACCAGCACCAACGGACTCCCCTCCCCTGCCGTGCGAACGTGGAACGCGGTGTCGCCGATTTGCAGTGTCTGGTCCATGGGGGTTGCTCCGTCGGTTGATGTCACGATGGGTTAGCTATCATCTATTGTCGCAAAGAACGACGGAACTGGGAAAGGCGTTTGTCTAAACCAGTTTCCCAATCCACTGCACCATCAGCACGACAACGATGGGTGCCCAAATCCAGAGCGACACCGAATTCAAGTTCCATTCCGGCAGGCCGCGACGCACACGCCATAGCTGGGCGATGCGATACGGTATTTGAAAGAGGACCAGGCCAAAGATCAGAATGCCCGCCGGGTTGAAGGCCAGCGAGGCGCTCAGCTGGCCATGCGCCAGCGAGATGAAGCTGCGCGTCAGGCCACAGCCTGGGCAATCGATGCCGGCCATTCTTTGCATGCTGCAGGTCGGAGGCAGCGCGACATTCAACCAGGGGACAACCACATCGGTTGGCCCGTCGGTGTAGAGGAAGAACGAAAGGACCGTCACCAGCGTAGCGATGCTCAGCATGATGATGTGGAAGGTCCACTTCGGCTTCGGGACATCGCTATCGGGCGGTATTGCGACCGCAGAACTCACAGCTTGCCCTCTTTCTTGTACTCCGGAAAGTGCGTGTCAGGGCTGGCAGGAAGTTCGATGGTCTCGTACTCGATGTTATTCTCTTCGCACTTCTTGGCGAACTCCTGAAACTTCTCGCGAATCATGCCGGAGTGTGGAATCTGCATGGCGGCCATCCGTTGATACTTGACCGCGGAAGCCCAGTCCTTTTTCGCGGCGTGGCAATGCGCCAGCGTGTCCAAGTAAGCACCGTTACCAGGCTGCATTTCCAACGACAGCTCGCTTGCTTCCACCGCGTGATCGAAGTCGCCGTACGTATTGCAGACGAGCCAGGCGTACTGATTGCAGTAGTTCGCCATCTGCGAGCCTTGAGCGCCCATGAAGTCGTCGCCGCGGCTGTTCTGCTTGAAGATCTCGTACTGCTTCTGGAACTTCTCGACAAACGGCTTGTAGAAGTCGATCGTGTGGTCGATGTGCTCCTTGGCCTTGGCTTTCCACATGTCGTCCTGCTGGCCGACGCGATACGCAGCGATCAGCACGTCCGCTTCGTCTTCGTAATACTTGACCGCGCGGTCCAGGTCTTTCTTAGCCGCGGCCAGATCGCCGCGCTTCTCGGCGGCGGTCGCACGGAACAAGTAGCTCCGCGCCAGAAACCGCGAGATGGCTTCTTCGCGATCGGAGTTGAGCGGATTGTTCGGGCCGAACTTCTTCTCGACCGCTTCCACCCAGGGCCACATCACTTCGGCCGCTTTGTCGGGGTCGCCCAGGTCGTTTTCCAGTTCGCCCAGCTGCATGCGAGCCAGCATCGATTCGCGTTCCAGGACATCGTCGAAGCTATCGATGACGTAACGATACTCGTTGCGGCTCCAGCGGAAGGTGCCCCGGTCGGAAAGAGCCTGGGCGGTCAGGTAATGGCTGTCGTACGAATCAGGCTCCAGACTCAGCGCTGCCTTGGCGTACTGTTCGGCCTTCTCGATGTTGTCTTGGACCAGTTCCGATTCGGCCAGCAGATACAACAGCGATGGGTTCTCGCCGAAGGGGCCGCCGATCGGCATGCCTTCGACCGCCGGCGACTTCTTGGCGTGGTACTCGGCCAGTTGACCGACCACCGAAGGACCTTTGCGATCCAGGAACCATGTCGTCAGGTCGAGTAGTTCACTTTCGGAAAACTTGGCGCTGATGCGAATGACGTCTTCCATCGTCGCCAAGGCTTCTTCCTGTTGGCCTTGCTGGCGAAGCTGATCGACTTCCCACCGCACCAGGTCGAGCACGACCTGCTGACTGGTCAGGCCGGGCCGCGTGGTGAACAGATCGATCTCTTCGGTGATCTGATCTTCCCACTGGGCGATGGCTTCGTCCGGTTGGTTCAAGCTGGTGCGGAAGATCTTCATCCAGCTGGGACCAACGCGAGGACTGTCGCCAATGCGAGCATTGATGATCTCAATGATCTGCGGCTTCTCTTCTGCGGTGGCTCCCTGGAATTGAATGGCTGCCGCCAGGGCAGCTTCCTTCGAGAGGACTTCCGAAACGTCGTAACGGGCAATGCGGCAAAGGGCGCTTAGCGCGTCCATGGTGTGAAGTCGCGACAGCTCGCCAATGCGGCTGCGACGATTGTCGACGTTCAGGTTGCCGTAGCGATTGAGATAGGCGTTGACCTCGTCCGAGAATTCGGGCCGGGTCCATTCGATTTCGACACTGCGAATGAGGTACTGAGCACGGCGGGCAATTTCCAAATCGGGATCTCGCATCGCGCCAAACAGTTGATCGAAGGCCGCAATTCCCATGCGCGCCAGATCGGTTTGAGCCCGCTCTCGGACGGTGAAGTTGCGATCTCCGAGTTGGGTAATCAGGGCCTGAACTTTTTCAGGGGCGGTGGCTGCCGACGACTGCGCATTGGCAGAACTGACGGACCACGGTCCGAGCGTCACAAAACAGACCACGACCATCACCAGGCCGAGCCGTACATTCCAAGGCATAGATCGTTCCTCGCCATGAGATTAGGGACTCCTTAAGGATACCCCTCATAGTGGCTCAGAAACAAGGCAAGAGTATGAAGCCGGATGCCAGCAGCGGCACCTGAGATGCGCCTTACGACCAAGAAAATCAGCCTCACGAAGGTTCCTTCCCTCATCGGCGAACAGGCCGCAAGGGATTACCAAGCATGCGGGGGGTTAGCTGCTGCTGTTTTCCATCTGCTCGATGTACTGCCGCAGCCTTTCGTTCTCGTTTTCAACGTTTTTTAGTCGCAGCATGTTCTCGACGCGCTTGGTCAGTTCGATGCGATTGACCGGTTTTGAGAGGAAATCGTCGGTTCCCGCGGCGACGGCGCGTTCGATGTCGCCCAGCTCATTAAGCGCCGTAACCATAAGTATCATAATACCTTTGGTCGACGGGTCCGCCTTCAGCTGCTTGCAAACCTCGAAGCCGCTGAGCTTCGGCATCATGACGTCCAACAGGATCAAGTCAGGCTGGAAGCTGGCGACTTTGTCGAGCGTATCTTGTCCGTTGACGGCGATTTCGGTGTCGCAGTCAACGCCGGCCAAATAGGCCTCCAAGAGTTCAACATTGGCTTGATTGTCGTCGGCAATCAGAATCTTGTAGCTGTCCGCCATAGTGCTCCTCAACTTATCCCGAAAGGGCGAATCGATTCCGTGATTATAGAAGCCAAGTCGATTCGCGGAAACGGCTGATATCAGCCCCTCGGGGCAACTTAGTTGAGGTTTCTCGCGGGGTAATTAGGCTGGAATGTATCTCCATGCTTCGCTTCTGAGGATACCCAGCCGTGAATTACCGCCTTTTGGTACGCATACCGACTGCCCTGATTGTTCTGACCAAGATGCTGTTTGTCGCCTGTCTGATGGTTCAGGCAGCGGGTCCGGCCGCCGAATCTCCGGAAATCGAAGCCGCTCGGCTGCGAATCAAGCTGTACCAGAGCCAAGAGTACCCACTGCAGCGTCGGGTCCTCAACTCGAAGATCAACGTCGCCAAAGCCCAGGTTCAGTCGTTTGAGCGTCAGCTCGCGGAGTATGAACAGTTCACGAAGTTTAAGTACTCCGCGCCCCTTTTTGGACAGTTAGAGTTCACTAAGGTTGGTCTCGTCGAAGCCGAAGAAAACCTCAAGACCCTGGTGGAAGAGAAGTCCCTGCTGGAACGCTTCCATCAAGATCGAGTGCGGCTGATGCAGTTGGAACTGCAACTGCTTCAGCGTAGCGGACGTTAGTCCGACTCTTCTTCACACGGTTCCAGCACTGCGACGCTGGCCGTGAAACCGTGCAGGAAGTTCTTGCCTGCTACCGGTCCGATTTCGCCCGCGGCGAAGAAGCCGGCGTTAGGGATCGTACCGAAGGCGCTCTTCAAACAAGTCGCATCGTGATGCGGTTCGCTGAAGAGCTTCGTTCCGCGACCATTGCAGGTAAACGTTAACACCGAGGTCGGCGACGATCCGCTGTTCTTCATCTCGGCGGTCAGTTGCTTGAGTTCGGCTGAAGCCGAGAACTCGTCGCGCACATGAAACTGCACGGTCTGACCCGGCTTCACATAGTCGCCGATCATCAGCGCGCCGGTCTCTTTCTCGATTCCCACTACGTTGCGAACGATGAAGTCCCCTTGGCTGCGGTCCGACTGGTATTCGTCGACCACGCGTCCGATGTGCAGCCCGCGACTGACCAGTTGTTGATCGGTTGTCGGCAGCGTTTTGTAGATGGCTTCCAACTGCTTAAGCGCCGGCAGGCCGCCGAGTTCGTGAATGACGTTGCGTTCGGCCTTGGTGATGATAAACGGATCGCCGATCGGTCGGCATCCCTGCGAAACGATCGTGCGTACGCGGACGTTTCCGTGCAGGTAGATCAGGATACCGCCGCTATCGTAGGTCTGATCGCCCATAATCAAGCGATTCTCGCCAGGCTGATAACTACCGCTGGCAATTCCGCCAATCACCGGGATGCCTGGCTGATCTTCATTGATCCGCTCGAGCAGCAGGTCGGCCGGAAAGCTGAACGGTTCGGCGACCGCAAGTGTACAGGCATCTTTGGGCCACTGGGTCGGTAGTTCGTCGGACCAACCGACAATCGAGCCACCATCCGGCGTGCGCTGGAACTCTAAGTGCATCGGCAGGACGGTCGTCTGCGGCAAGTGAGCCAGCCACAGGCTGATCGCAGGCGTATCTTCCGCTTCGCGCGATTCGCCGATGATCGATTCGCCTGTGCAGCCGATGACGTTGGATGTGCCGAGCAGGCGCGTCAGTTCTTTGGCCACGACTTCAGCGTGTTGCGTATGATGCGGCGAAAGAAAGACCATCGCCAGATCGACCGGCGCGGCCAACTCGTCGAGTGCCTGCTTCACAACTTCCGCGAGCGCTGCTTCGGTGGTGTCGTGAACTGAAAGTGCCGCGGCAAATTTGGGTTGCGGCTTCGTCATAGTATGTGCCTTGTCCGTTAGTGGACGGAACCTTCTCTGTTCTGTTCGCATCGATCGGTGACTAGTGTCGCGTGCGACCGATCACGCCATCTTCGGGGCTGCTGGCCGAAGCATACAACCGCCGCGGGATGCGACCTGATTGAAACGCCAGACGACCCGCCTCGGTCGCATGCCGCATGGCGTGAGCCATCCGCACAGGATCTTTCGCGTGGGCAATGGCCGTGTTCAACAACACGCCATCGACACCCAGTTCCATAGCAAACGCCACATCGCTGGCCGTTCCGACGCCAGCGTCGACGATTACCGGGTAGTCGGGGTCTTCCCCCTTGAGATACTCCAGGCAGATCCGAATGTTGTTGGGATTCAAGATCCCCTGCCCTGAGCCAATCGGACTTCCGGCCGGCATCACGGCGGTCGCGCCGACTTCTTTCAGACGCTTGGCGATGACCGGATCGTCGGTTGTGTAGCACAGAACCTGGAAGCCCAGTTCGACTAACTGCTCGCATGCCTGAACCGTTTCGACCGGATCAGGCAGCAGGGTCTTGGTATCGGCCAGCACTTCCAGCTTGACCCAATCGGCGCCGGGGTTCTCGAGCCCGAGTAGGATCTCTCGGCCCAGTTTGGCGGTCCGCACGGCATCTCGGGCGTTGTAGCAGCCGGCCGTGTTAGGCAGCAGGGTGTAGCGATGGAAGTCGATATAGTCCAAGAGATTACGACCGGTCGGGTCGTACAGCTTTTCGCGACGCACGGCGACCGTCACGCACTCGCTGCCAGAAGCTTCGAGCGACTGCTGCATCAGTTCCAGCGTGTCGTACTTGCCGGTTCCAACAATCAATCGGCTGCGGAGCGTGTGTGTACCGAGGACGAGAGGGGCATCGTCGGTCTTCGCTTCGACAAGACTCATTAGCCACCTCCTACCAGGGTCACGACTTCTAACTGGTCGCCAGCAGACAACTTAGTGCTCGCGTGCTCGCCCCGCGGAATGAGTTCGAGGTTGACTTCCACGGCGATGAATTTGGGATTCAGCGAAAGAGTTTCGACAACATCCGCCACCGAGGCACCTTCCGGGACGTCGCGTTCCTCTTCGTTAATGCGTATTTTCATGGAACTCTCAGACAGAAAATCAGGCGGCACGGCCAACGATCCGCCTGTTTGGGCCGTGGGCTGAGCCTTACCCAAGTTTACGACGGCAGGGTTTCTTTCGACAACCGGACGATTTGTCTGCGGCTGGGTTTTCCGGCGGAAATGCCGGTCTGGCCAAAAAGAAAGGGCCTGCTTCGGCGGCGAAGCAGGCCCGATCGTATGTGTTGGTCGTGATCCGTGGGGACTACGGTTCGCGAATCATGACGTTTCGTGCGGTACCCGAATCCAACAGGATCAGAGCACCCTGCTGCGGTGCCCCACGAGCGGCCAGCGTGCGCTGCCATGGCACCCCGTAAACGACGAAGCGGCCGGTGGTCGAATCGATGACGTACACCACGCAGTCACCTGGACGCGTGTTGCCCCCTTGGCCGGGGAAACTGGCCGCACCGGTCAGGATCATGTACGAAGGCTTCTTCGAGGCGTCGACACCCAGGTCTTGCAGCACGTTGGTGCGGAAAAGACCGGCGAATTTCGTGGTGCGGCCATTCAAGACCGAGCATTGCAGGTCGCCCGTCAGCGAGTCGAGCGTAAACAGGCCTTCCACCTCTTCATCGATGCGGCCGGTTGCGGCACACATGGTCTCGCTCCAGGTGCTCGCGGTTGCATTGACCGGGATCTCGAGCGCTGGTTGTTGCTGCTGAAGTCCGACCGTCATACCGACGATAGCAAACGCCGTCATGACGCTTCCCACCGCGAAACTAGCTAGCCAGAAACGAGTTGTCGAATCGAGCTTCATGAATTGAGTCCTCAAAGGTTTCCATCAAAGGGGGGAAGAAAAGACTGGTCTGAAGTCAGCCGAAAGAAGCGACCCGGGGGATCTAACCCCAAGCATCACCAGGCCGAAATCCGCCTAACGTTGGCGTCAATGCCCTAACCAACCGACATCGTACGAGGTTTCTCCCTAATGTGCCAGAGATAAGTTGGGTTCGCGTGACAAAGCGCAGCTTACTTGGCGGGTGGGGATTGGCGGCGGGTCGGTTGAACTTGTTTGGTCCTTGCGTTTTTAACGGAAATGCGTATTCTTCTTGAAGTTACGAACACCAAACCTCGATCCCAAACTTCTTGGTAAACCTGGGTGGCGAGCAGCCAGCGGGGCTTGGAATTGGGCATTCGATTGGTTGATAATAAGACTTGGCGGATGCCAATCCGGCCGGATCCTCGACAATCGGCCGAAAGACGCGACGGATAGACCTCGTCGAACTACCCCTTCAGCCGGCTGATGCGCGAGATACTCTTTCAATACGAAAGCGTAAATCCGACGACTTGGGCTTACCTGTCGTCGCTGCTGGTGATCGGTTTGTACTTCAAGTTCAACCGCGTCTGGAGCGTTCGCAACCTCGATATCTTGCTGATCATCGGCCTGGCACCGGGCCTCTTGATGGTTTACTTCGGTCAGCAGAGCATCAATATCTCGAGTAGTCTTCCCACGGCTGCCGCCGAAGTGGCTCCGTTGGCCCCCATGTTAGAACCGGTGGTCGAGCCTGCGGCTGCGCTGGAGGCTCCCATCGTGCCAGAGGAGGCCAAGGCTCCGCCAACGCGGCAAGAGATGCTGCAGATTGGTAAGACGCTGGAGAAGGCCGGCTACATCTGGCTGTTTTGCTTAAGCGCTTTGATCGTCATCCGCTTGTTTGTCGATCCCACGATGGTCCGCCGGCCGATGCTCGAGCCGAACCTGACCATCGGCGGGATGACCTTCATCACCTGCGCGCTGTTCATCTTCTTGATGACCAACGTGATCGTCGGTCGTCCGTCCGATGCCGACCTTCGCGGCGTTCGCGAAGCCTCGAAGAGCAGCCCGGAAGAAGTGGAAGAGTCGCTCCGGCACTTTGGTCCCGGCTATCGCATGCTGCTTCTGGTGCCGCGTATTCCGACCTATCAGTTGGCTCAGCAAGACGAGCCGTCCGATCTGGAGACCACCGAGAAGATCACCGTCATCGTGACCAAGACGATGGCCATCCTGGCGAACATGGCCCTGATCGCCGGCATTATCCTGGTGGGCTACCGCCACTTCGATAACATCAAAATGGGAGTAGGCGCCGCCATGTTCTACTTCCTGCTGCCCTATGCGGCGGTCTACACCGGAAGAATCGACCACGTGCTGCCGGCTGCGCTGTTGGTCTGGGCGATCTTCTTCTACCGCACACCGCTGGTCTCTGGCATCTTCATGGGCTTTGCGATCGGCACGCTGTATTACCCGTTGTTCCTGTTGCCGCTGTGGTTCAGCTACTACTGGGAACGGGGTCGTGGTCGATTCCTGATTGGCGTGGTCGCGACGCTCGTGCTGCTCGCGCTATCACTGGCGTTCACCTCGTCCGACTTCGAGACCTTCCTGAACCAGTTCCGCGCGATGTTCGGTTTGTGGCTCCCGCGCGACGAAGGCTACACCGGCTTCTGGAACTACTATTTCAACTCGAACGCGTACCGCATTCCTGTGCTGGCGGCGTTCGCGGTGATCTCGATCGCGTTTGCTATCTGGCCGGCTCAAAAGAACCTGGGCACGCTGATCAGCTGCACCGCTGGACTCATGCTCGCTGCCCAGTTCTGGCATGCCAACGACGGCACGACCTACATTGCCTGGTATATGCCGCTGATGCTGCTGACCATCTTCCGGCCGAACCTGGAAGACCGCGTCGCGCTGCGGGTCATTGGCGAAGGGTGGCTCAAGCGGCCCGGCCAAGGAGCCAAGCCCACCGACGAAGAGAAGCAAGCCGCTTAAACAAAAAAGGCCGCGTCATCTGACGCGGCCTTTTTCTTTGTGTGTCTTAACCAGCTAAAGAGGAGAAGGGGCGGCTGGTTAGTCGAATGCGTGTGGCGTGACGCCTACGTTGACCATGCTGCAAGCCTGGATCGGAGCGATGCCACGCTGACGAGCAGCTTCGATCACTTCGGCGCTGTCGCTACCAGGATTGAAGAAGACTTCGCGAGCCGGCTTTGAAGCGATGTCGCTCACCATCTTCACGCCAATTTGAGGCGGAACGTAAACGCTGATGCGATCCAACTGATCGACAGGAATATCTTTCACCGAGGTATAAACTTTCAGTCCTTCGATCTGGCCACCTCTTGGGTTCACGGGGAAAACATCGTACCCACGTTCCAGGTGAGCCCGGACGGACTTGTTCCCATATTTGGAACGCTCCGCGCTTGCTCCCAAGATGGCCACAGTTGGCTTCGACACCATTTGCGATCTCCTCAAAAGATTGGGGGGGGGAAAAAGATAGATAACGACCAGAAGCGTCTGGTCGGCAACCGCCCTAGACTTCCATTAATAGCGGGAATCCGCATGGCGTCAAACGTCGAAAATCAGTAGCGCACGGCACCAATTTCTACTAACGTGCAATGGGCGCAAAGAGTTGCGCTCACTGATCAATTTGTGGCCACTATAAAAAGAATTCGCAAATTTGATCACATTCTTTCCGCGCCAATTTGAAGCTGGGGGAACTGCGTTTACCCCGTATTTTCTCGAGTGAAACGCATGCGACCTCTTAAGGGAAAACTGGCGATCTTAATCTAGCCATTAGAGGAGTGATCGTTGACCAGAGGACGATTCGCCCTCCAGCATCTCCTTCAAAAATGCTCGCAGGTCGCCCTTTTGCAGGTCGGCATCGTGGCGGAAGTGGAGTCGGACGATCTCTTCACCACTGCGCGACTGATCGACGTCCGGTTCGTGACCTAATTCGGCGATTCTGCCCTGCGTGGTGGACGCTTTGGAGGTCTTCAATTCCAAGCGAACGTGTTCCGGCTTCTTCGTCGTCACCACCGCCCACGCGGTGCGCTTGCCTGGGATCATCATGTTGATCAGCATTTGGTTGTTCCACAGGATCTCGCCCTGCGGAGCGACCTCTTTGAGAAGCTCGATCACTTCTTCCAGCACCGACTGATCCCACGCGACCTTCTTGCCCGGCGGGAAGCCCTTCCGTGAGAGATGCCACTTCTCGCCCAGTTTCTTCCACGGCATGTGGCTCTCGACATCCTGGCTGATGGTCGCCTCATACTTCTGGAAGCCGATGATGGCGTCGTCGATGAACTTCCAGAACTCGGGCTTGTTGATCTCTTGCCAGCTGTGAGCTCGGATCTCGACCTCCTGGAACGGACCGCGCAGGTTCTTGACCTTTACCCGTGGATCGTTGCTGTAGATCGGCAGTTCGTCCATCTGGTTCAGCGTCGGCAGATCGAGTTCCTGGGGCAGTTCGTACTTGTTGAACGTCCCCTTCATCACGCGGAACTTCAGCTTCACCAGCCAGCTTTCGCCGGTGATGCCATGGAAGAACCAACCGTCCGACTTTTTCTTTGCGGCGATCTCGACAATCGTTCGCGAGTTCCAGTTCGGATCGCTGAATGAATCGGAAGCCTGAATCCGATCGACCACTTCGGCTAGGATCTTGCCATCCCAGTTGCACGGCTGTCCGTCACGTCCGACGCGATCTTTGGTGTGCCAACGTCGCCCGTCGAGTTCCCACGGCATTTGAATCTGGGCACCCACATCATCGATGTCGAGGTCCCCTTCGCGTTCCTCATCGGCGGCGTGCGGATCGTACAGCGGACGTTCCTGCAGCGGAGCCGCTTCCAGCACGGGCCCCAGCGCTTCGCCCGTGTGGCTACGCAGCCAGGTCATGCCTTTTTCGTCGGTCAGCGTCGACTCGTCCGTCTTCTGCTTCTTGGCCAGCTTGAGGAACGACTTCGAGTACTCGACGATATCCTCCGGCGTGCCGACCGTCACCACCTGGCCGCCAGATTGGCCTGCTTCAGGACCCATCTCGATGACCCAGTCGGCCTGCTTCAAGATGTCGAGATTGTGTTCGATCACGATCACCGTATTACCCAGGTCGACCAGTCGATGGAACACATCCAGCAGTTTCTTCAGGTCTTCAAAGTGCAGCCCGGTCGAAGGTTCGTCCAAGAGGTACAGCGTGCGACCCGTATCAGGGCGGGCCAGTTCCGAAGCCAGCTTCACACGTTGGGCTTCACCACCGGAAAGGGTCGGAGCCGACTGGCCAAGCGTGACGTAGTCGAGACCCACATCGCACAGCGTCTGAAGCGTACGGCGAATCTTGGGAATGTTCTCGAACAGCTGCACGGCCTGGCCGCACGACATCTCGAGCACTTCCGAGATTGTCTTGCCGTGGAACTTGACCGCCAGCGTTTCTTCGTTGTACCGCAGGCCCTCGCACGTTTCGCACGTGACCCACACATCCGGCAGGAAGTGCATCTCGATACACTTCTGCCCCATGCCTTGGCAGTCTTCGCAGCGACCTCCTTCGACATTGAAGCTGAAGCGACGCGCCGTGTAGCCGCGGACCTTCGCATCGGGCAATTGAGCGAACAGGTCACGAATCAGATCGAACACGCCGGTATAGGTGGCCGGATTCGAGCTGGGGCTGTTACCGATCGGCTGCTGGTCGACGCGGATAACCTTGTTGATGTTCTCCATGCCGCGCAACGCATCGTGGGCGCCCGGAATGGTCGAAGCGCGATGCAGACGGCGAGCCAGCGTGTTGTACAGAATGTCTTGGACGAGCGTGCTCTTGCCGCTACCACTCGGACCACCGATGGCGACCAAGGCCCCCAGCGGAATCGAGACGTTCACGTTCCGCAGGTTGCGATGGCTGGCCCCGACGATCTCGAGCCATTCGCCGGAAGGGCTACTGAAATCGGCGATCACGTCTTCGTCCGAGTTGTTGGCGATCGACATCATGCGGCGATTGCTCGGCGCGTAGATCGCTTGCTTACCGGAAACGTAAGGACCGGTAACCGAGCCTGCGGCCTTGGCGATTTGCTTGGGTGTTCCTTCGGCGACGATCGTTCCGCCGTGACGCCCTGCCTGGGGACCGAAGTCGATCAGGCGATCGCTCCCTTCAATCACTTCCTGATCGTGTTCGACGACGATCAACGTATTGCCCAGGTCACGCAGTCGATGCAGCGCCTTGAGCAGTCGGCGATTGTCGCGTGGGTGCAGGCCGATCGTCGGTTCGTCGAGCACATACAGCACGCCGCATAGTCCGCTGCCAAGTTGGCTGGCCAGGCGAATACGTTGGGCTTCGCCGGCCGACAGCGTCGGTGCCGTGCGACGCAGGGTCAGGTACTCGAGACCCACGTCCAGCAGGAACTGCACGCGGTTGTCGATCTCTCGCAGCAGCTCGCCGGCGATCTTCTGTTCGCGCTTCTTCAGCTTGGCCGCGCGGATGAAATCCAACAGTTCGGCCAGCGGCATGCTGGTGATGTCACGCATCGACTTCTTGCGGAAGCGGACCGCCGAGGCGTCGTCTCGCAGTCGCGAACCATCGCAGGTCGTGCACTCGACTTCCGCCACCAGCGATTCGAGCTGACCACGGAACGAAGGACTCAAACGCGAGGCATCTTCCAGGGCCGGATACAGCCCCTTGAACTGGAAGCGGAAATCGACCTTCTCCTTCTTCTTGTCGGTGAAGATATCGTAGACCGTGTCGCCGGTACCATGCAGGATGATCCGTCGCTGACGTGCCCCGAGCTGTTCAAACGGAACGTCGATCGGAATCTTGTTTTTCTCGCAGATCGCGTCCAGCATCTTCATTGCGATGGGCGACTTCAGATCAGGCCACAACCGCAGGGCCCCTTCGGCCAGGCTTCGCTTCGGATCGCTTAGCAGTGCCGTCGGATCCGCACCTGTTTGCGTACCGAGCCCTTCACAGTCTGGGCACCAACCGAGATAGCTGTTGAAGGAGAAGTTATGCGGCGAGAGCGGATCGAAGCTGCGATCGCACGACTCGCACGAGAGCTTCTGACTCAGACGCTTGGTTCGCCAGTGAGCTTCCGGCACGTCGTCTTCCGCGTAGGCGATCACCAGCACGCCGCCAGACTGGCTGAGGGCGATTTCCACGCTGTCGGCGATACGCGGTCGGGCATCCTGGCGCACCACGATTCGGTCGACCACTACTTCCACGTCATGCTTGCGGCGGCGATCGATCTTCGGCATGCGATCGATCGTGTGCACCACGCCATCGACGCGAATACGCTGATAGCCGGCGGCCTTCAGCTCTTCCCACAGATCGGAGTATTGCTGCCCAGTGTCCAGATGACGCGGAGCGAGCAGGAACAGCTTGGTCCCCTCCTCTTCCTGCAGGACCTTGTCGGTGATCTGCGTCGACGTTTGCGTTTTGATTGGAACGTCGCAGTCGGGGCAATGCGGCACGCCCAAACGGCTCATCAGCACCCGCAGGTAATCGTAAATTTCGGTGACCGTACCGACTGTCGAACGAGGCGACTTGCCGAGGTTCTTTTGCTCGATGGCGATCGCTGGCGAAAGCCCTTCGATGTGATCGACCTTCGGCTTCTGCATCTGACCGACGAACTGCCGCGCGTAGGCGCTCAGGCTTTCGACGTAGCGTCGCTGTCCTTCGGCGTAAATCGTATCCATTGCCAGCGAGCTCTTACCGCTACCACTGGGGCCGCAGAAGACGGTCATCTTGTCGCGATCGATGCCGACGCTGACGTCCTTCAAATTGTGCATCTTGGCACCACGCACGTCGATCCGCTTGGCCAGGGCCTTGGCGGTCTGCTGCGATTCTTTCGCGGCGCGTTTGATCTCGGCAACGGCGCGGCTGGTTTCGCCCTTGAGTAGTGGCTGCAGGGCTTGGCCGGTGTACGAAGCTTCGACCGCGGCAACATCTTCGGGCGTGCCTTCGGCGACGACCGTACCACCGTTGACGCCCCCTTCGGGACCGAGATCGACAACCCAGTCAGCCGTCTTGATCACGTCCAGGTTGTGCTCGACCACCAGCACCGTATTGCCGGCACTGGCAAAGTCATGCAGCACCTTCAGCAGCATCTTCGTGTCGGCGAAGTGCAGCCCGGTGGTGGGCTCGTCCAGCAGATACAACGTCTTGCCGGTGCTTCGTTTGGAAAGCTCCTTGGCCAGCTTGATACGCTGGGCTTCCCCACCGGAAAGGGTCGGCGAAGGCTGACCGAGCTTGATGTAGTCAAGACCGACGTCGTGCAGTGTTTGCAGCTTCTGAGCGATCTTGGGAACGTTCTCGAACGTCTTCAAGGCTTCTTGCACGTCCATCTCTAAGATGTCGGCAATCGACTTTTCCTTGAACAAGATCTCGAGTGTTTCACGGTTGAATCGGTGTCCTTCACACACCGGGCAGGTCACCCAGATGTCGGCCAGGAAGTCCATCTCCAGCTTGTTGGCCCCGTTCCCTTCGCACGCGCTACAGCGGCCGCCGTCGACATTGAAGCTGAAGCGGCCCGGCTTGTAGCCGCGTTTGCGGGACTCAGGCAGTTGGGCGAACAGGTCGCGGATTTCGTCGAACACCTTGATGTAGGTCGCCGGGTTACTACGTGGCGTGCGACCGATCGGGCTTTGATCGATGGCGATCATCTTGTCGAGATGCTCGATCCCTTCGATCCGTTCGTGCTCGCCGGGTTCGCCGAGGCCGCCGTTCAAGTCGCGACGGAGCGCTTCGACCAGGATGCCGTTGATCAGCGAGCTCTTGCCGCTACCACTAGCACCCGTGATGCAGACGAATCCGCCCAGTGGAATCTCGGCGGTGATGTTCTTCAGGTTATTCTGCGCGGCACCGACGATGCGGAGCTTCTTTTCGCCCAAAGGGCGTCGCGTCTCGGGGATTTCGATCTTGTCTTTGCCAGATAGGAACCGCCCGGTGACGCTCTCGTCGACGGCTTCCAACTGCTTGGCCGAACCTTGGGCGACGACGTACCCGCCACGGACACCAGCGCCGGGACCGAAGTCGATAATATGATCGGCGACACGCATCGTGTCTTCGTCGTGCTCGACCACCAGGACCGTATTGCCGAGGTCGCGCAGGTCGTTGAGCGTTGCCAGCAGGCGGTCGTTATCGCGCGGGTGCAGACCGATCGACGGTTCGTCGAGGATATACGTCACGCCCACCAGGCCGCAGCCGATCTGACCGGCCAGGCGAATACGCTGCGATTCACCACCACTAAGCGTTGGTGCGGTACGGTCGAGCGTCAGGTATTCGAGCCCCACGTTCTGCAGGAAGCCGAGTCGCCCGCGAACTTCTTTGACTGCTTCTTCGGCGATCTTTTGCGAAAGGTTGTCGAGCTCGAGCTGGCCGAAGAAATCGGCCGCTTCTTGAATCGACAGCTGGCAGATCTCGGGCAGCGTGCGCGAGCCATCTTTGCCGAACGCTTTGCTGGTCGTGGTGACCTTCACGCTGCGGGCCTGGGGGTTCAAGCGATCGCCATGGCACTGCGGACAGATGACCGTGGCCATGTACTTCTCGAGCTGTCGCTGCTGCGGCTTCGAGTTCGTGTTGCGATACTTTTCCAGCAGGTCGGGGACGATACCGCCGTAAGTGCCGCCGTACATCTGCGGGCTGTTGCCGCCACGCCAGGTGAAGGTGATGTGTTCGTCGCCGGTGCCCCACAGCAGGTAGTCGTGGTGCTCCTTAGCCATGTCGCGCCAGGCCGTTTCCAGGATGGCCCCTTTGCCCAGGTCGTACTTCCGCTCCATCGTGTCGGCCATACCCTGGTAGATATGACGTTTCCAGCGACCGAGCTCTTTCCACTTGCCCAGCAGTTCGATCGCCCCTTGCTTGAACGAGAGGGTTACGTCCGGCACGAGCAGTTCGGGATCGAATGTGTAGACCTTACCGAGGCCGTCGCACGTCGGGCACATCCCTTGTGGCGAGTTGAAGCTGAATAGCTGCGGCGTTGGCGGACTGTAAGATATCCCACAGTCGACGCAGGCATAGTCGACCGAAAACATCATGTCGCCGGCAACGGCCGTCTTGCTGCGTTTGCTTTTGGCGCGTTTCTTTTTCGGAGCCGCTTCCTGGCCTTCCGGCGTTTCGTCGTCGCGAGGGGCGATGATCAGGCTGCCTTCGCCCATCTTCAGGGCTAGCTCGACCGCTTCGGCCAGGCGTCCGCGGACCCCCTCTTTGATGCTCAAGCGATCGACGACCAGTTCGATGTTGTGCCGCATCTGCCGATCGAGCTGGAGCTCGTCGTTCAGCTGGATGATCTCGCCATCGACGCGAGCCCGGACGAAGCCCTGCTTCAACAGGTCGATGAATAGATCTTTGAACTCCCCCTTCTGGCCGCGGACCAGCGGCGCCAGGACGGCGAACGAGGTGCCTTCTTCCTGGCCGAGAATCCGTTCGAGGATTTGTTCCCGCGTCTGGGCGGTCAGCTTCTTACCACATTCACTGCAAAACCCTTGGCCAACGCGCGAGAAAATCACACGCAGGTAGTCGTAGATTTCGGTGATCGTACCGACCGTACTACGCGGGTTATTGCTGGTGGTCTTCTGCGAAATCGAGATGCTGGGGGTCAAGCCGCCGATGAAGTCGACATCGGGCTTGGGCATCTGCCCCATGAATTGCCGCGCATAGCTAGACAGGCTCTCGACGTAGCGTCGCTGTCCTTCCGCATAAACGGTATCGAACGCCAGCGAGCTTTTCCCGCTGCCGCTCACGCCCGTCAAGCAAATCAATTTATTGCGAGGAAGCGTCAGCGTGACCTCGCGCAGATTGTGTTCGCGGGCCCCTTTGACTTCAATATCGGAAACCGGCATAGATGCTCGTCCGTGGGTTCACTTCGCGGCTAGGTTCGATCGAATCCATCGATTTTAGGGGACCTTCGGAGCAGGGAGAAGGGTACGCGTTAGCCCCTCGCCCAGGAAATGGACGTTGCGAAGGGGACAGTTTGGAGAGAATGCGCGGCGAGACCGCGTATTCTTCGGTTACTCCTTTCGGACTCCCCCCTTCCGATACCGGTCTGAAAATTTGTTACCATGGGTGGTTTCCTCGCTGAATCCCCTGCCCGACTCAAGAGAGACGCATCATGGCCAAATTCCACGTTCTGCTGACCGACTATGCCTGGGAAGAACTGGAAATCGAAAAACAAGTGCTCGCCGACAACGACGTCGAGTTGATCGTCGCGACCGCGAAAGACGAAGATTCGCTGGCCGCTTTGGCGAAAGAGCACCAGGTCGACGCCATCATGACCAACTGGGCCCAGGTGACCAAAAAGGTCATCTCAGCCTCCCCCAATGTGAAGATCGTGGCCCGCCTGGGGATTGGCCTCGATAACATCGACATGGAGTACTGCACTTCCCAGGGCATTCTGGTCACCAACACGCCTGACTACTGCTTAACCGAAGTAGCCGAGCATACGCTGGCGTTGCTCTTCGCGTGTGCCCGGAAGGTGGCCATGTACCACCACGACACGATGAGCGGCAAGTACGACCTGACGGCCGGCCCGATCATGCGTCGGATGGAAGGGCAAACCCTGGGGATCGTCGGCCTGGGCAACATCGGCGTGCTGCTGGCCCAGAAGGCCAAGTGCCTGGGCTTGAACGTCGTGGCGACCAGCCGCAGCGGCAAAACGATGGACGGCGTCGAAACGGTCGATATGGATACCCTGCTGGCAAAGTCCGACTACGTCTCGCTTCTCATCCCGGCGACCCCAGAAACGAAGAAATCGTTCGGGGCCGAGCAGTTCAAGAAGATGAAGCCGACCGCCTACTTGATCAACACGGCTCGCGGGGCGATTGTCGATCACGATGCGTTGGCCGCGGCCCTGGAAGCCGGCGAACTGGCCGGAGCGGCCCTCGACGTGCAAGATCCGGAACCGTGCGATCTGACGATTGCTCCATACAACGATCCACGCGTGATCGTCACCCCGCACGCGGCGTTTGTGAGTGTCGAATCGCTCGAGAACATGCGCGGCCGCGTCTCGCAGCAGGTAGTTGATTGCTTGCAAGGCAAGACGCCTGAGAACGTCCGCAACGGTTTGACCGCCGGTTAAGGCGACGACTTAAGTCGCTTTCTGTTCCGGCAGCGGGTTGATCGAAAGGCCACCGCTGCTGCGGATCTCGACTTCGTACTCTTTTCCGGGACGCACTCGCATGCCTTCCGATTGCTCGCTCGCGGCACGCACGCCGTACTCGGCGGCTTTGATCGGATCGTTGGCGATGTCCCAGAAGTTGCTCCAGATCTTTTTCTCGAACTCGTTCGGCTCGTCTCGCAGGCCATACGCTTCGGGGCGTTGCCCTTCCTTGTCGATCGTGAACCCGTCAATCGGCTTTTGGTGTTCGCCGTAGATCTTCTGCAGAATGTAGATGGAAGCGGACCGCAGCGGGTCGTTCGTCTCGACCAGTTCGTCCTCGAACTTCACGACCTTGCCGTTCACGTAAACCATGTCGCCATCAATTTTGAACTGCTGCGGCTCGGTGATCGGTTCGCCTTGCTGGTCGAGTTCGACGAACTCGACAACCGACTGAACCCGCTCGGCATCGTCCGGCTTCTCTTGGCTGATGACCGAAAGACGCCCCACTCGGCGGTCGACCTTTAACAGCTTCAACCGCAGCGCGAGCAGATCGATCTCATTTTCCAGCTCGCCGATCTTGGCGACGTGCTGTTCGATCTCCTTCTGCTTCGCGGCGATTTCCAGTTCTTTTTCGTTGTAGACCGACCAACCGTAGTAAGAAACGGTCGAGAACGCGATCAGCAGCAGCAAGATCAACAGCGTCCGAACTGAGTTGTTAAACCGGTCGATGGCGTCCACCATCTTGGCCATACTATTGCTCCGTAAGGTTGCCCGGTGTGTGCGGGTTAGGAAGTCACGTCAAAGTAGCTAAAACATTCGAGCCGCCTCCCCCTATCGTAACTCGCCAGGCGGATGCGAACCAATCCCAACTACTGCAAGCCGGATGCCAACCGCGAAGATTGGACGAATTCTTCACCTGGCGCACGCGCAAGCGTCCACCGCACGCCCAAGAAGACTTGGGCGTGGCACCGGATTAATCAAAATGCGCTGATTCCTGTCCCCTCTCCCTTGCGAAGGGAGAGGGGACAAGTTTGTGTTGGCCGGGTGCCTGGTCAGGGAGGCCCGCGTTGGGTCTTGTTATCCACATCGGGTGCCACGCTCAAGTCCGCTGGAGCGTGTCTTTGCCGGGCACTACCGACGCGGCTACTCGGTCCTTCCCGGGTGGCTTTTTGCGCACGCCCAGTCAGGCTAGGCCTTGGCACGTCGATTGTCGACCGCTGTTTGAGCAGCTTTCGCAGGCGTTTGATTTCGCTCCCTTGTCGGTCGAGGACCTTCAGGTGAAACGAAACCCACGCCAGCGCACGATCCAACTGGCCGGCCGTTGGCACGCGTAGTCCGTCGATCATCTCGTCAGCGAACGAAACCCGCTTCGGTTGCTTCGGGCGTCCGGGCCGCGATGGCCGGGTGGTCTTGGCTGTCGAAGGCCGCGTGCATACTTCGGCCGTTACCGGGTGGGACGGCGATGACTTCTCTTGAGCTGCTTCTGTGCGGCCAGGCTCCTGCTCTTCAGACGCAGCGTCGACAGGTTTGTTTTCCGCTTCCGGAGTTACGGCGATGACCAGCTGCCCGACGACATCGGCCGGGATCTCGACCAAGGTTCCACAGGCCGAGCAGACGTAGGTCTTGCCAGCGCGCACGACAACCTGCGGAGTGTTCTCGGCTGAGAACGCTCCGCCCGGGGCGACCGGATTGGGTTGAACGTGGGCTGATGACATGGAAATACTCGGTAGAGGTTAGGGAAACGAAGTGCTCGTCGCCAAACAGAAATTGGCTTCGAAGGCACTGGCCAGAGGCCAGTGGCACACAGACAAAAAGATGGCTTCTCGGGGAAGAGTCCCCGTGCAAGGTTTAGGTATACCAGCCTGAGGCCACCTGAAGATAGTGCGCGCGGAATTTTGTTTCTGAGCACGAGAAAGTGTAGGTTGAGGCTCGGCCCAGTCTAAGACGTTGGTTAGATACGCGCGCTTTCGATTGGGGTAATCGGACATACAAAGGTCTACACGTGGCAGATTGTATAATTCCTCATTACAGCATCGCCCTGGAACTGTCGACGCTCTGGCAGTTCATTGGGGGTAACAGAGGTGCCGCTTATATTGCGAGTATCCGCCCCGACTTGCCTCCGATGAAGGGAACGATCGAGAGGCTCTATATCGCACGAGCGATGGAAGGAAGCATTGAAAATCGTTGCGTTGGCAGCATCGTTTACGATTGGTGGGTCGTTGACGACTATGGCTATGAGAGCACAATCAGCCCCAGTTTCGTGTTTTCCGATAATGAATCCGAGTTACACGCAACAGCTACTATCCGCTTTTTCGCTTCGGGAGATAGGATAGTTCTCTGGGAGCATCTCTCAACAGGGTTTATCATCCAAAAGGCTGGCAATATAACACACGAACCTGGATGGTGGGAACGATTGGAATATATTGCCGACCCATTGAAACGATGACCCAGCCTACGAGGCTCTCACTCGATCGTCCCTACTCTTCACCTCCAGGAATCCAGTGGAACAGGCTGACGGCGTTCAGTTCGCGGATGATTACGTCTTCGCCGCTTACTGCGATGTGGGCCCAGGCTTCGTCTTCGCTGACTTTTCTTTCTTCCAATAGCTCGAACTCTTCGGGGTTGGCCTTCAACAATAGCAAACTTCCTCGTTCGTCTAATGCCAGAATACGATCCTGCTGGGCGATCAGACTGCAATACTTGCCATAGGGCTTGGAAGTCCATTTCCGCTCACCTGTTTTCAGATCGATGCAGGCGAATCGTTGGTTTTGCAGGTGCATATAAACGTGTCCGTCGATAACGACCGGTGATGACATGTAACCGGCGGCGTTGTTCTCCCATTTTTCAGTGCAGCTGAACTTCCCGTCTTCTTGGGTCACTTCATATAGCCACGATTTGTTTTTGTACGAGCTTGTGAAGACGCTATCGCCGAAGGTCACAGGCGTCTGAATGTTCATGCCTCGGAAGCTTGGCACCTCGTGTTCCCACAGGACATCCCCATTCTCGGGGTCGACCCCTACCAGCTTTTGACGTGTCTGGACGAGAAGTTGACGCTTGCCAGCGATGGTTGCCACGCTCGGCGAAGAGAAGGCGCTGCCGAACATGCCGCCTGCATCGACTAGTGTGCGCCAGACGATTTCGCCATTGGACTTATTGAGCTTGATGAACGAGGCACCGGCCTGAACGTATAGGTAGTTCCCATCCAGCAGCGGCGAACTGGCGAAGCCGAAAGAGGGCAGCGGTGTTTTCAGCTGCTCGACGAAATCGACACGCCATTGCTCTTTGCCGGTCTTGGCATTGAGCGAGACGAGAACGTCCCGGATGCCAGCTACGAACAGGCTTTCACCATCGAATGCGGGAGTCGCTCGAATCCAGCTTCCATTGGCAGCCGCAAAGAAGGGAACGGTCATCGCGCCTTCCCAGCGTGCCTCCCACAGGACCTCACCGCTCTTGCGATCGAGTGCGTAGGCGACCTCGTACTTGCTGTCCTCGGTGCCGGTGACAAAGACGGTTGAGTCCGAAACGACCGGGCCGGAGTAGCTCGGCGGAAGCTCGACTCGCCAGGCCTGCTGCAGCGTTTCCTCGTCTAACGATCCCGGCCACTGGGGACCTTGAACCTTGCCATCGCGGTTTGGCCCTCGCCACTGATTCCAGTCCGACGATCCATCCTGTCCGAAAAGCGAAGACTGACTCGCAAGCGCGAGGAGTACGACTGGCGAGATCTTCAGGATGGACGTGAGCATCGTAACCATTTCTTTGGAGGAAGCAGATTGCGCTGAATGGGAAGTCGAGCAATTCACATGCGAAAAGTGCCGATTACCAAAGCCTGCTGCCCAGTCGGCCTCGGTAACCGGCGGGTGAAAGAATCCCGTGGGTAACCGCCGCCAGTCAGCCGGGTTAACTGTCCGTAAGCAAGAATTTTGTGATGAGACGAAGCAGCCTAGTTAAGCTCTCTGGGCAACCGTTGCAGACGCGTCGCTAAGATCAACACTCACTCTTGGGCCGGCAGCGCATGGTCGGGCAGGTACTGGCGTGCTGCCTGCATGACATCGTCATCGATCGTCACGGAGGCCCGCTCGGGGTAGCCGATGCTGAGGCAATAGTTCCGCCACGAAAAGAACTTGTTTTCGTGTATGTCTTTGATCTCGCTCCAGGGGATCAGCAGGGGCGGATGAACGAAGCGAAACGGAAAGAACACGGCCAGGTACAGCCCCTTGGCCGTTACGCCGACGGTCAGCATATTCCGATAACTGGCCATCCCTACACCGGCACTGCGAAAATAGAAAAACTTTCCACTCGGTTTCTCGCGAGCACGAAAGCTCTTGGCCAACAGCCCCCAGTCTCCGAGAAAGGCGATCAGCAGCGTGAAGCCGCAGAACAGTGCAACGATGAATAGGAGCAGGAACAAGTACACTTCAGCGATTCCGAATCAGACAACAGTCTATCGTGCCTTGTCGTATTCCGGGTTCACGGCTTCCTTGTTCCACCGTTGCAGTACGCCTTTGAGCGATTCGACCGATTCGTCGTACTGGCCTTGGTCGCCGGTTTGCTCGATCCACTGGGAAAGGATGCCGCGGTACTTCTCGAGTTGTTTTCGGTACGCGGGATCGCCTGCCAGGTTGTGGATCTCGTGGGGGTCGTTGTCCAGATCGTACAGTTCCTCCGGCACGCGGGTTTCGGACATGATGAAGCTTTCGACCTCGTTCATCTTGCCGGCCTTGTAGTGGGCTTTGAGGTCTTTCATGAACGCCTGACCGTCGCGGTATTGGGGCTGCATGAACGGGCGATCGGTTTTGAAGTTGCGAATGTATTTGAAGCGCTCGCCGGTAATCGCGCGGACGCGTTCGATCGTGTAGTCGCAGCGGTCGCGGGCACTGATGACCCAGTCGCGATGAAAGTCGTCGGCGAAGAAGTTCTTCGCTTCCATGTGCTTAGGCTGTTCGAGGCCGGCCAGGGCGAGCGTGGCGGCGCTGATGTCGATGCCGCTGACCAGGTCGTCGCGCCTCTTGCCGACCGGGATGCCTGGGCCGGCGACGACCAGCGGCACGCGAATGCCCCCTTCGTAGAGCCACTGCTTATGACGCGGCAGGATCATGCCGTGATCGGTGAAAAAGAAGACGATCGTGTTCTTGTCGAAGCCGTTCTCTTTGAGCGTGCTGACGATCTGCCCGACTTCTTCGTCGGTTTGGCGAATGGTGTCGTAGTGATGGGCGATCTTCTCGCGGACGCTGGGCAGATCGGCGTAGTACGGCATCACTTTGACGTCTGCCGGGTTGATCTTGCCTTGGGGGTAGCCGTCGAATTTGCCGTTGTTCTTGCCCCCTTTGAGCTGCAGCTGAAGGAAGACAGGCTTGTCGTCCGGACACGCTTTCAAGAGCTGTGGTAGCAAGTTGTTGCTGGGTGCCCAGGGCAGCACGTTGACGTCGTACAACAAGTCACTGTCCGACTCGGCCGGGATCGCGCTGGTCCCATTGCGCCGCTTCAATTCTTTTTCGTTTTGCGAAGCCCACAGGAAGTTGAAGTCGCTTTTGGGGCCATAGTTAATCACGTGATAGCCGCCGGCGCGTAGCGTTTGATAAACGGTCTTTACGTTGTCCGGCAGGCGAATCTCTTCACCAGGAAATCGCTGACGCGAGCTGCGATGGTTGTGCACGCCCAGGCTCGTCTGCATCGCGCCCAGGGCCATCGCCGAGCGGGTCGCCGAGCAAACGCCGGCAGGCATGTAGGCGCGGTTGAACTGCACACCGGCGCTGGCGAGCGCGTCGATGTTGGGCGTGGGGACGGTGTCGTCACCGTAGCAGCCCATCCAATCGTTCATGTCCTCGGCGAAGATCCACACAATGTTCGGGCGATCGGCCGCGAAAGAGGGGACAGCCAACAGACCCAAGAGAATGGCCAGGGCCAGCGGGTAAACCGAGAGGATGTTTCTTCGCATAGTTAAGCTCTAATGGGATGCGGGGCGGCAGCTTTATTGTTCGTGTATTCGTCCCATCTTAAAGTACAATAACTCGACCTGCATCCTTGCCCCCGTCTTTTCTTCAGGAGCCACACCCATGGATCGTCGCCAGTTTTTGACCACGGCTGCCGCCGTGACTGCGATTTCTTCGCTGCCTCAATCGACCTGGGCGCAGGACCTTTTGGATATCAAGCCCAAGCGGGTTGGTTTGATCGGCTGTGGCTGGTATGGCAAGTGCGACTTGATGCGTCTTATTCAGGTGGCTCCGGTCGAAGTTGTTTCGATTTGTGATGTCGATTCGCAGATGCTCTCAGGGGCGGCCGAGCTCGTCGCTTCGCGACAGAAGTCAGGCAAGCAGCCTCGGCAGTATGGCGACTATCGCAAGATGCTGGCCGAGAAAGACCTCGATATTTGCCTGGTCGGCACGCCAGACCATTGGCACGCACTGGCAATGATCGAGGCCTGTCAGGCGGGGGCGGACGTTTACTGCCAGAAGCCGATCAGCCGCGATATTGTCGAAGGCCAGGCCATGCTGGCCGCGGCTCGCAAGTACGAACGCGTGGTGCAGGTTGGCACGCAGCGGCGAAGCACAGCGCACTTGATTGAAGCCAAGGAGAAGGTGATCAACGAAGGTTTGCTCGGCACGATCGGCCACGCCGAGATTTGCTGCTACTACGGCATGGGGCGTAACCGGACCGCCGAGAACTGCCCGCCGCCTGAGACCTTGGATTTCGAGATGTGGACCGGCCCGGCCCCGAAGCTGCCGTTCAACCCGGTGATGCATCCGCGCAGCTGGCGAATGTTCCAGGAGTTCGGCAACGGGATCATGGGCGACATGTGCATTCACATGCTCGACACGGTCCGCTGGATGCTGAATCTGGGCTGGCCCAACAGCGTGATCAGCCGCGGTGGAACGTACGTCTACACCGACGCCACTGGCAATGTGCCGGATACCCAGGTCGCGACGTTTGACTTCGATCAGCTCGATGTCGTGTGGACGCACCGCACCTATGGCGATGCCCCCGACCGCGATTACCCGTGGGCCATCTTCCTGTACGGCGACAAAGGGACGCTGAAAGCAAGCGTGAACAAGTACGAGTTCTTCCCCAAAGGCAAGAAGGAGCCGACCCTCAGCGGTGCTCCGAAGACGGAATGGGATAAGTACCCGGAAGACGAGCACGAGAAGGACCTCGAGCAGCACGTCGCCGCCGCCAACCGCGCCCACCAGCGCGACTTCCTGAAAGCGATCGAAGAACGAGGACGCCCGGTGGCCGACATTGAACAAGGCCATATCTCGACCGCCAGCTGCATTCTGGCCAACATGTCCCTGCAGCTACGCCGTAGCTTGGCGTGGGATATCGAAGCCGGCAAGGTCAAGGGAGATGACGAAGCGAATCAGCTGCTGGCTCGCGAGTACCGAGGTGACTGGGTGCACCCGACGGTTGAGAATGTGTAGGCATCAGGTGATGCGATTCTCGAAGCGATCGACAAAAAAAGGCCTCGAAACAAGCTCGAGGCCTTTCGTCGTTTTCTAACCAGTGGATTGGCGAGTCGCTTACTCCGACGCGAGCGCAATGTCATGCGTGTTGCTGCCGGCTTCGACTTGAATCACTTCGATTTCTTCCCAGTAGGTCTTGGGAAGATTGGCCATCGGATTCTTCGGTGGTGGTCCGATGGGTTGGCCATTAGGACCGATCTCGGGCATTGGTGCTTCAACCGAGCCGGGGATCAGCTTAACCGAGTGCTCGCCAGGCTGGATGCCGGTTTTGTTGAACGAGAACTGCGCCTCGTAATGTCCGTCGGCATCGGTCTGAGCATAGGAAGGAGAGCCTCCAGCCGCGGTGGGCGAAAACTGGATGGCGACTCCGGCCGGTGCCGGTTTGCCGTCGATGGTGACCGTTCCGGTCAACGACGGCAAACCGCTGCCACCGCAACCGGCCGCCGCAGCCAGTAAGGCCACGGCAAGGAGTTTCGATAAGCCAAGGGCGCGTAATATCTGCATGTGCATGTGATGACCTCCCTGCGATTAGTACTCACCCAGAGGCTGACCGTCGTCACGCAAACCAAGCTTCTGGTAGACGCCGATGGTCGACTTGTCGAGCGAGCCGTACGAACTGTACCAGGCAGCCGGGTTGCCGTCGTTCAAGAGCCCTTCACGCGAATCGATCGTTTCGCTGATGAAGTGCACGCTACCGTCGGCGAACAGGAAGTTGGCCCCGCCTGGGTGCAGGCTCGAGAACGCCAGGTAGAAACGTCCGACCAGCGGCTGATTCAACTTCTGACCAAACGTACGGCCGATGGCTTTCGGCGAAGACCACGACGATTCGGAGTTCACGTTACCGGTACCGACCCAGTAAGCCGCATGGTGAATGGAGTCGCGCTCGCCCACGGCAAACGTGTTGCTCGTTCCATCGGTGATGTCGGCCATGCGGATCCCCTTTTGCGGGTCCATCATACCGTGCTTGTTAGGAATGCTCGCCGTAGGAGACGCGCCCCAGTTGGTCGTGTAGTGACCCAGTACGCCGGCGTAATTGCTTTTAGCAGGCTTGGTCGAGTCAGGCCCGCCGGTGTGGCAGAAGTCGACCGAGGTGTTGATCACGTCGCCGGGATCGCTCGGGCAGATGTAGGCATCCAGCGGCGTCCGAATCAGGGCGACACCAGCGGCCGGCCAGCTGGACGAATTGTTGCCGGGCAGGAGATTGTCGAACTCTTGGCTGGTCACGCCCAGTTGATCGTGCAAGGCCGATTGTTCGAGGAACGGTAAGATCCGAGCACCCCAGCCCCAGGCTTTTCTCCAGGAAGCGGCATTCGCCTGGTCGTTAAAACCGTAGCCGGCCGGGAATTGGCCATAGGTGTCGTGAAAGTTGTGCAGGCCCAGACCGATCTGCTTGAGATTGTTGTTGCATTGCATCCGCCGGGCAGCTTCACGTGCCTGCTGGACGGCAGGCAGTAACAGGGCAATCAGAACGCCAATGATGGCGATGACAACCAACAGCTCGACGAGCGTAAAGGCTCGCTTTTTCATAGACAGGTCCTCTGGAAGGATACGCGGGATATTTAGATAAGAACATAAACAGGCAGAACGCCTAGTATCCCGTGATATCTTCCGTCCCGGATTGTGTCAATGCAATAAAACAGAGAAAAGGAAATAAATGCCCATAACGGATCTGAAAAGCCCGTTATGGCCCTAGATTACCTGTTGTGAATCGGAAAGACGAAGTTTGCAGGGCAAAAAGATGTGGGGAGACGCACCCCTACGAGTAGAGGTTATTCGGCCGCTGAATCTAGCGGTCTATGAGAATGGTTGCGTTTTGCCAGGCTCCTGGGCTGCTGTGCGGTAGAAATGAAAAAGGCCGGAAACCCATGATGGGTATCCGGCCTTGAGTGATCCGCGGTTCGACAGGAGCGTCGATCCGACTTGCTAGGAAGCATTACTTGCCGTTCTTCGAGATCTCGAGGTCGATGGTGTTGTGCCCACCACTGATGGTCACCTGACGGATCTCTTCGTAGTACTCGTTAGGAAAGGGTCGTTTCGGCATCTGCCCCGGTGCCGGCGGTGCGACGTTGGGCTGTACCAGCTTCACGACGCACGTTCCTAAACGAACCCCTTTGGTCGAAAGGGAGTATTCGGCTTCATATTGGCCCGACTCGTTCGTGACAGCCGTGCTGCCGCGAACGCCTTTGGTGACCGGGTCAAATTCAAGTTGCAGCCCTGCCGGAGCCGGCTGGCCGTCGATATAGACCGTGCCAGATACCGTTCCAATGCTGACTTCGCTGCTGCTGCCGCACCCGGTGGTGATCAGCAGCGTGAGCAAAAGTCCAAGGGGCGTCCATCTTGCTGCGCACATGGTTGATAAACTCTCATCGGTTGCGCCGCCGTGGCGACGACTAGAAATGTGGCTGACGTCAGAACTATGGCAGCGAGACCGTTTGGCCGTCGTCGCGAACGCCCAGCAGTTGGTAGACGCCCATGCCGCTGGCGTTGGCGTAAACCTGGTCGCGGACGCCGTTGCCGCCGAACCAACCGTTTGGTACGCCGTTCTTATCGAATTCGATGTGCTCGGAAATGAACTGGACCGAACCGTCGCAGAAGGCAAAGTAAGCTCCTTCGGTGTGCTGACTGGTGAAGCCCCAGTGTGCGGTGGCATTCATCGGGAAGGAAACGCACTTCGAGAGAGTGTTCTGTCGTTCGAGATAGCTGTTGCCAGGTGTACCGGCCCAGAAAGCCCAGCCACGTGGACCAGGAACCCAACCACCAGCTCGGGCCGAAGCTTCACCGATGGCGAATGTGTTGGAAAGACCGTCGGTGATCGCCGAGAACTCCAGGCCTTCCTTGTTGATGGCACCCGTGTTGGCCGCGGCATCCGAGTCCCAACCGGCTTGACCGTATCCACGCGAAGCCGCGTAGCTGATCACGCCGTATTCGACGCCGTCGTGTTCGTAGGTTTCCGGAGCGGTGGTCGATGGGCAACGCAGACCCGAGATAACCGTACCTAGCGCGTCGGTTGCGGCCGTGCCGGCGCTTCCGTCAACCGCTTGCGGGAAGGTATTCGAGTTGACACCAACCGTTTCGCTCAGGTTGTCCTGCTCCATGAACGGCAGAATCTGAGCAGCCCAACCCCAGAAAGTGTTATCCCGGCGGTACGAAGGCATTTCAAGGAACGTGTCGTGGTAGTTGTGAATCGCCAAGATGCTCTGCTTCAGGTTGTTGCGGCACTGCACCTTGCGGGCGGCTTCGCGGGCCTGTTGAACAGCCGGCAATAGAAGGGCGATCAAGACGCCGATGATGGCGATGACCACGAGTAGTTCTACAAGGGTAAAGGCTTGCTTCTTCATTAGATGATCTAATCCTGGAAAAATAACGCGAGATATCAAATGGGGCAAAGCATAAAAGTGAGGTACTATCCCGTGATATCGGATGGGCCGCCAGGTGTCAACGTAAAATCTGCTAAAAACCGAGAAGTTACATCTACAGGGTTGTATAGCCCTAGGTGACCAGAGGGGCTTGTGGAGGTTATTCCGAGGAGCATTTCCCCCGAGGTACTGGGGATAGTGGACAAGCGGTAACCATCTTGTCCGGTTTTAGAGGTAAGCGATGGCTTAGGCAGGTCTGCCCTTGACGGTGACTTTTCGAGGCAACAAGGGTGATTGAAGAACCGTTCGTCAACGTCTACTGGAGATGAACGCGATCTGCGCTGGTGTGCGGTGACTTAAGAATATCCCAGCTTTGCTTGAAGACTACCGCAAATGTCATCGAAGCGTTGCTTGAATTCATCGGGCCATTCGTCATACGACTTGTACTTTGGCGTCTCCAGCTTTTGCTTCTGCTTCGTGTTGACGGGCTGAATCTTCTTCGTATCGAAATCGATCGAAGTAAACTCTTCCAGTTCGGCAAGATTGCCGACTACCAAATCATCGAAGCTGAGTTCCATCGAAGGCAAGTCACGCAGGTCATCGATGATCCTCTGGTTGATGTTCGTCCAATACCAGCACGCCTTTTCAAAGGTCGTCAGTTCGGGCGAACCGGAGAGGAATGAACAATACCTCAACCGTTTTGAATTCCAGAAATCCTCAAACGACTTCTTGTTCATCGAAGACGTAAGCGTGTCTTTCGCGCTGCGGTGCAGGTGGATGAACTTAGAATTGGGAAACACTTCATTCAACAGAGGCGCAAGCGCGAAGAAGCGGTTGTTGGCCTCGAATTGAACGTCATGCCGAGTAAGGTAAAGCAATCCTTTGATGTACGAGCGGTTCTTAGAGCGAATCGCGTAGTCAACGCCGACATGATCCAGGCTAGGGTGCTTTTCGTGGTAACAGCCGGGCACATTATTGGACTTGAATAGCTCGGTTATGTAGCCGCTTCCACAACTGCCAGTGCATAGACAAAAGATCTTGTTCTCGCGGTTCTCGGCGCCAAAATCGAGGTATCGTGACTTCGTAACCGCCCAGAGCGTATCGCCTAGATAGCTGTTATCGATGAAGAAATTCAGGTGACCTCGCAGGCCCATTTATCTGCTCCGTAGGTCCACTCAAGAACAAGTTTGGCAGCCGGTTGTTCATGTCTAATCAGACGATTGACAGTCGAATTCTCGATTTAAGCCTACGTGCTTCATAGGGACAACCGAAAGGTCTGAGCCTCATGCAAAATTCGATGATTCTTCACATGAAGCCAATGTGGACTGGCAACGAGCGGCCGTAAGAGATACGGCCGCAGGTCTTAGAGCATTGGCGATTCTGGGATCGATGCGCTTTCGGCGACGCTAATCTTCGTCGTCGGCCTCGTCATCGTCGAACAGTTCGCCTTGGCCATCTTTCGGCTTTGTAGTTGCGGGGGCGTCCGCTTCGGCCGGCCGGTTCAGCATGTCGGCCAGCATCTCGTCGTCATCTTTGTCGACGATGAGCACGCCGCCACCGTAGTCGGCTTGGGTCGGATCGACTGCCTTGCCGCTTTCGTCGAGAACCATGTCGGCCTCGGCCGTCTTCTTCTTGGCGACTTCCAGCAGCTTTTCGTAGATGTCTTCTTTGTCGGTTCCGTTGATGTCGCTGACGGCTTGGGCCACTTCGCCCAGGTACCGACGGAAGATGCTACGACGGTCGGCCTGTTGCTTCACCTTCATCCGGCGACGAAGGAACATCCCCAGCTTACGTCCGACGGTCTGCAGCGCCAGTCGCATTTCCTTCTGGATTTCGTCGTAGCTGGCGACGGCTTCCTTGGCCTGGTTGGTAAACGGAACCCAGACGCTGGCAATGTGCACCATGATGGTGACCGGACCGCTGGGCAAGTTGCCGCGCGACTGCGACAGGCCATACGAACGCCAGTTGGTTTGCGCGATGGTCTTGGTGATCGCACAGTCGCCGTGCTGGAATTGCAGCGGCACGCGGTTGGCGTACCGGTAGACCTGCATCGACTGCCCTTCGTTGACGTTGACGTTCTGCATCGCTTCGAAGAGGTGGTCGATCTCTTTCGGCTTCAGCTTGTTGGGGCTCTTGCGCGTGCCGACCTTCGACTGCTTGATGATCTTGTCGGCCGCATCGGGACCGAGGCCATTGAACGTGAGGATCAGGAACTGGCGGACCGTTCGCGCGTCGGTTTCGTACAGCAGTTCTTTGAGCAGATCCTTGGTGATCTTCTGCGTTTCGACGTTGCCGCCGTAAGCCAACGCGACTTCAATCTGGAAGGGATTACCACGGTAAACGGCTGGGGGACGCGTGGCCGCGGCGTAGAACTCGGCCGGCACGACACTATGCAGCCCTTTAAGCAGTTGCTCTTCACCGATCGGCACGATGCAGTCAGTCGTGGGATTCGAGATCTTGGTGTCTTGAATCGCCGCGTACAGGTGCTCGGCGTGATCGCGATCGATACGCTTGACCCGCATGCGCGTGCTGAGCTTGGCCTTGTCGCAGATCTGCTTGGCAATGCCCGAACTGACGCGGGAAAACGAGGTCGTCAGAAAACCGGACAGGCTCGACTCGGTCGATTCCTTGCACATCGAAACGAGTCGGCCGAGCTCGACCCCGTAAGGATGCGGTTTGATTTCGGTCGCTTCAGGCGGCAAGATGTCGGTCGATCGGCGGTAGGTCTTTTGGTGGCCGCTGGGGTCGATGTAGTGCAGCGTGACGTGCGGGTTGGCGATCGCCGTTTGTTCGAGGTATTCGTCGACGCTGCCTTTGCCGCGCTGGTACTTGGCTTCCAGGTCGAGCGTGACGCGGGTGCCGGAAACCAACGGCTTGGGCTTGGCATCCGGCTTTTCGGGATCGTGATGGGTGACCCATTCGATGCCGTGGTCGGCGATGTACTGCTCTCCCTTTTCGCCGGGCGGGATGTCTTCGCCGTCCCCCTTGCCGTTGAGGATCTCGGGCTTGTTGACCTTGGTATCGATTCGCAGTTCGTAGTAGTGGGCAGGCTTCCTGGCACCTGTCTTGCTGACGATCTTGATCGGTTTGCCAGTGGTCAAAATGGCATACATACCGGCGGCACTAATACCGATACCCTGCTGGCCGCGGCTCATCCGCAGACGATGGAATTTCGAGCCATACAGCAGCTTGCCGAAGATCAGCGGGATTTGCTTTTTCAGAATGCCGGGCCCGTTGTCTTGGATGGCCGCTTTGTAGCGGCTTTCGCCTGTCTGTTCGACGTGCACCCAGATCTCGGGCAAGATGCCGGCTTCTTCACAGGCGTCCAGCGAGTTGTCGACGGCTTCCTTGATGGTCGTCAGCAGGGCCTTGCGCGGGTTGTCGAAACCCAGCATATGACGATTCTTGGCAAAGAACTCGCTCACCGAGATCTCGCGCTGCTTCTTGGCCATCGTTTCGGCCGTAGCGCGGCGGGGAGCAGACTTCTTACGCTTTGCGGTTCCGTTCGCAGTGGTGGTGGCGCCTTCCGACAACGTGGAAACTCCTGAAGCAACTGATGGGGTTTCGATCTAACCTGATCCGCTCGCCCCTCAGAAGAGAGGGTTCGGGGTAAGGGGCGAACCGGGTATCTGTTTTCCAACCCTCACCCTATCCCTCTCGCATGGAAAGAGCGAGGGGACGCGATGCGAATTGAATCGCCGATTGTAGTAAAGTTTGTCGATTACGGGGATAGCGGCAGGATCTGGAGATTGGGGATGACTGTCACACTCGGAAGAATAGGGGTTTTTGGCATGATGGCTTCATAAAGTCTCAGACTACCCATCCGAATAGCCGATTTAATCAACGACGGAAGGTCTGGACTTATCTGACCCGCGCAGATTGCCGAAGTACCCAGAGGCGGCGGTTTGGACCGGTTTCCCGACAAATTCACACAACGCGAAGCTAAGAAACCCATCCACGGCCAAAAGCGTGGTTGCCCAATTGCCGCATTTGGCAGGAGCTATCAATCGGATGAAACGCATTGCAACAACTTGTTTGTTCGCCCTGGTCCTGACTGCAGGCTGGATGGCGGTTGGCTCGACGGCTCAGGCTAACGAGTATGCCAGCCCACCGGTTTACCCCGACATCATGAACCAGTACTACGTCGCCGATCCGTACTACGGATATCCAGCTGCGATGTATACCGCTCCGATCACGACGCCTCCTTACGTTCCGCAAACGTACATCACGTATCCAGCACTGGATCCGCACGAGTTTCTGTATAAGCACCACCGCAACTACTACCACTACTACAACGGTGGTCAGGGTTTCAACCGTACCAAGGTTCACTGGTACGGTGGTCGAACTTGGCTGAATCCTTACAACCCGTTCTTTTAATCAGAAACTGCTCGAGCCGGACCACGTCCCTCGCTTCACGTAGGAAATAATGACGATGACCCAGACACGACTGATTCTCGCTCTCCTCGTCGGCCTGACCATTGGCGGCAGCGTGCAAACGGCTGAAGCTGGTTGGCTGTGGGGACGTGGCTACAGCAACAATGCAAACGCTCAGCATGCCTCGAACTTGCCTTGGCACGGCGGCTATGCCTACGCGAACTACGAAACGCCCGTTGCCATGGTCGTTCCGCCCAACGCGAACATGCAGACGAACTACTCGTGGGGCGTGCCTTCGAGCCGCATGACGCCTGTCTATCACCAGTTCGGTCGCGCTTACGCTGGCGGCATCACCGGTCACCCAAGTACCTTGGGTACGACCCCTTACTGGCCCAACGACACGCAGCAGTTCGGCGTTTACAACGTTCGTGGTCCTTGGACTTGGAACGCTGCTGACCTGGGTTACGGCTGGCACATGGGTTTCCACCATCGCCCACACTGGAACAACAAGATCGGTAGCTGCCCTAACGGCAACTGCTATGGCAACGGCTACTACGGCGGCGGTGCGTACGACGTCGAAGGTGGCAATGTCATCACCGAAGAAGGCTACGTGCCTGGCAGCTACAGCGAACAGCCGATCACTCCGGCTGAAGCTCCGACGCCTGCTCCCGTGCCAGCCGCTCCGCCAGAAGCTTAGTCCTGACTGGCCTCAAAGCGTGAATCAACGAAAGCTGAGCTCTCCAAACGAGGGCTCAGCTTTTTTTATGTTCTTGCCGTTTTAGGTAAGCTGATCGCTTACGCGACAAGTGAAAGCTTCGGCGATGTGGAATCGTAAGGCCAGCGAAAAAGAACGCGAGATCGACCGCCAGGTGCATGGTTTGGTCAAGCCAGCAACACGCTTTCGTGCAACGAAGCTGAAGCCTGGAGAAACACTCTCTATTACAGCGACCAAGTTTGGCGGTGCTCCTTACGCAGAAGCTGGCGAGTCCTGGCCCATGTTGGGAGATCATCCGTTTGATTTCGTCGCACAGTTCAACCTGACCGAGATCGAAGAACCGCCGACCGATGCGTACGATTTGTTTACGGTTTTTATTTGCTGGGAGGGTCTGGTCGAAGATCCGGAGAACTGCTGCCTGGTCAGGACCTACGAAAAACCGTCGGTAGAGAAAGCGGTGGAAATGCCGCGTCCCGAGGCCCACGGCCAACAGGACTACCAGACTCAAGCGTGCGGTGTCGAGCGATGGCGAGCCGACAGTTACCCTTCACCTCTAGGAGGATGGGAACAGTTGCCGGTGTTTGAAAGCTGGCCAAAGCCACCCAAGGTTTGCGTACGTAGTTTTCGCGACGAGCTGATTCAGTTGGGTAGCAGCATCAAGTATCACTGGACCATCGGCGAGGCAGGCCAGGCTTACTCGAAAAGTCTGCGTCGCTTGGGTTACCATTGGAAGGACGGAGAGGTCACTCAAGTTGGCGGCTATCCCTTCTACGTCCATGATGCCACGCTCGAAGACGACGATTACTTTCTGCTGGCACAAATTGCCCACGAACCCAACGCCAATTTCTGCATCGGGGATGCGGCCAATTACTTGATTGCCGCTTGTAAGTCCGATCCTACCCAGTTCTGGTTCGACGCTTTTCAAACCCACTAGAGCCTCGTACGGACGATGCACGACTATCGGTTTCCCAGTCCGAGTCGATAGCAAACCCCCTCACCTTCTTTGAGTGTTCTTTGCTGAACCTGCCAAGTAGGAAGGTCTTCTCAGGCAATGTCTGTCTTGAGCACGAACGAAAACAAAAAGGCCACGTCCGATTGCTCGTCCGTGGCCGTCCTCGTTGCGGTCCTCGCTTCCATTAAGCAAAAACAATTTGTCGAATAGACGCGGTTGAGGGGGCAGGTCACTTCATAAGTGCGTCTAACTCGCCGATGAGACGATCGAGCATCGCATCTTGGGAACCTTGTCCATCTTTCATGGACTCAAGTTGTTCCCGCAGCATATCGCGGGCATCTAGGGGCTGACGGCTTCCAGTACTGGTCGCAGTGCCCATGTTGCTGCTGGCGGTAGAACCTGGGGGCAATAGCTTACGATAGATGGCAGACGCTTTGCGGGATTGCCGCGCCAAATCTCGCAGGTTCTTGGCAACAAAAACCTCTTCGGTCCCGTCGGGATGTTCGATTGTGAGCGAAATGGTGTCGGGTTTTTCAACAATCGTGATGTTGTCGCCATTGAGAGTCGCCTCCGTCGTACGCGTCCACAACTCATTGCCATTTGCATTGAGCGAACTCATCGATTGCTTCATTCTCGACGAGTCTTCAAGTTCCATTTCGGGCCGAGTCTTGGGTTTTTGGGCGTCTTGCGGAGAATCTGTGTTGATCGATATTGAAGTTCTACCGCTCGACTGCGACTTTGCACGAGTCATAGCGCCGCCGAAGCCAAAGCCCCCTGCGTTCCCGTCCGAGTTTCTTCCCCTGCCTGATCCGGTACCCCTGCCTGCTCCGGCACCCAGGGCGTCGGCAGATCCTGACCCTCGAGAAGTACCGCTCGCAGTTACCGAAATGTTCAGCCCGTCGGCATCCTTGTTCACCGTGAGTTCCTTGCGCTCATCCTTTTCCGCTTGTTCGGCAAGCGCAAATGGCAGGAGACCTAAAACGCCCATTGCCGTTACGGCCCAAGCGATCAACTTCGAGGGTTTGTAGTGTGCCTGATACATGGAGGAGATCCTTTGCTTGAGACTAGAAGTCGAGCCTATCATTGCCACGGCACTAATCGGAGTTGCCGTAGCGTGTTCCGCAAGTTGTACGAGAAGACGCGCGAATTCGGCGCGATTTCCGCCGGTGTTCGCAATCGCGATACTATCGCAGGCCATTTCCTGAGACAGGAGATAGCGCCGCATAGCAATCCAAACTAAAGGATGGAAGAAAAGTACTGCCCGAGACCAAACGAAAAAGCGATTCCATGCTAAATCGCCGCGGGCCAAGTGCGCCAGCTCGTGGGCCAAAGATAATCGCAGCTCTGACATCGAACACGATTCAAGCCACTGCTTCGGGAGAAGTATGATCGATTGTTTTTTTCTACTGAGCAAACAGGGACTATTCGTTCCTGGTACCAATCGAACCTCTGGAACAACCTTTAGGCCTAACTTGCGACTCATGGCTCGTACATTCTGAACGAGCAGGCTAGTTGCCAGGGTGGAAGTCGACTTCTGTAGTTTCTTTCGGACCTGCCGGCCGCTCTCCCAAATGGATATCGCGCACGCGATGAAGCCTATGAGCCAAATCGCAAACAGGAGAAGCGCTAACGGCGGTATGGATGATTGCCAAGAATCCGTAGCAATGGCTGAAAGTGGGACATCGACAGAATTGCTTGTTGCCGTACTTACGGTCGGCTCGGCAGATGCTGGGAGTAGTGGAAGTGGAATGGAGAGAGGTATTATTGCAATGGCGATTTTGAGAAACGCTAATCGCCAAAGCCAATTTCGCCAGCTTGGTGGCATGGACTTCCATTGGTAATCGATCAGCAAGGCAATGAGGATGACAATCGTGCCTTGCCAGGTTACTCGCCAAATAATATCGAACCAGGCCGAAAGGAATTGAGCCAGGAAATCAATCATTTCTTCCTCCCCTTATCCTTTTTGGCCTGCTTCGCCTCGAGATCTTCGACCAACGATTTCAATTGAGCCAACTCTTCTGGATCAACTTCCTTCTGGTCCTGCAAATAGGCGACAACGGGAGAAACCGATCCGCCGAGCATCTTTTGAACAAAATCACCCACAAGTCGAGGTAATAGCTCAGATACCGAGACACGTGGAGAGTAGTGGTTGACGCCTTTGATAGAACGTCGCGTCACGCATCCCTTGGCCCGCAACCGTTCGAGGGTTGTCAGGATGGTTGTCCGTGCCTGACCTGTTTTGTCGGCCAGATGTTCCACTAACGTTCGAACGGAAACAGGCTGTAGTTCTTCTACCGCTTGAAGCAGTTCGAGTTCAACTTTGCCGAGAGGTTTGCGCTGCGACATTGCTTTCGCCTTTTGTGACTACTGTTGTAGTCGGATCATAGAGGATGACTACAGCAGTAGTCAATCGATTTGTATGAGAAAACGCGAAATTTTCGAGAGGAAGATTTGGTGTGAGAACGTCTCTGTAGAAAGCTCAGGCCTCGCCTTCTTGCCCCATTTCTCGAGCGCTCCGATGGCTCGAACGCGTGAACCAGCCCCTTGGCGAGAAAGAACTCGACAGGCTCCGTGAATGCGTCAGCCTCGGTTGCCCAGCGGTCAGGCCCAAACGACACGCTCCGCCCCAGAGGACGTCCTTGAAAAGACCGAAACATCAAGAGATCCCCGTCCCCTTGAATCGCCCATGAATTCATCGCGCCAGCGAAGCATTGCTATCGGTTTCCCGCATCCGGATCCGAAAATTCTGCTAGCCACTTGCCTGGATATCTCACAACGCGAATGATGTTGTCGACTCGATAACCAACCACCTCGCCTCCTCCCGGTGTTTCTTTCCGAGTCTGCCGAATATGCCGGTTTCTCCGGGCAAAAACGGCCCCTTTCGAAATTTCGCGCTGCCGGTCCGCACTTTGGCACGGCAAGTGAATTTATGTCTCTCAACAACCATTCACCCCTCAGGAAAACCTTTCACACAAAGAACCAAGCCATGCTCGAATTCCAAACCATGTTGATCTTCTTCGGTGCTTCGATCGCGATCGTGCTGGGCGTGCACGTCTCTCGTCCACTCAAGGCGACGAACCCGTTTGGTAGCTAGTTCGAGCAGCCGCGAGCGGCTGGTCGAGACAAATGCTTCCAGCCAGTTCATTTCCCAAGAGTCCTTTACCCCCGCTTCCCAAGGACGACTCAGTTGTTGCCTCCACGCGACCCATCGGACCGTGCCTACCGGTCCTATTCTTCCGAGACAAAGTGTCTGCCGATAGCAAACGGCCTGCTACGCATGCTGGGGCTACCGGTGACATCAGATAGTGTCTTCTCGCGGTTTCTAAAACGCCGCCAGCCGTGCCCGGCTTATGTGCCGGTACGAAGACGCCGGGCGAGAAAGCGCTTGGGCTAGATTCCCACCGGCTGTAACAGCGATCGACAAAACTTCGGTGTGCCACTGGTCTCTGGCCAGTGCTTTAGTAATAGGGTTTCGCTTGCCTGCGGCTTACCCTGTTCGCACTGGCCAGAGGTGAGTGGCACACCACGAGGGGTTTGACACGCTGATTCTCATCGGACTGTGTCGGCACGTGGAGAGTACGGCTCGAATAGCATCGTTTGAGTGCCCAGACCCATTCGTCATTGCTTGGGAAAAGGTAGGCAACGTGGAACGGACCAACGGGGAAGCGTTGGCCTTAATCGACGAGTTGGCCGAGACGCAAGCGTCGTAGGAAGCCATCGTGCAGCGGAACTTGGATTCAGTGGTCCGGTGGCAATATGCCGACGGTACGCCTGACCCCCTTGGGCCGCGGGGAGAGATGGAGTTGTTCGACAAAAGAAGAAAGGGAAGGAGAAGCGAGTCCCCTCCCCTTCAGAGAGTTCACTACTTATTACCGCGTGATACCAGCATGAAGACTTGGATCCCGAAGACCGCCAAGCCAATCGGTGCGCAGATGAGGCCAGTGGTACGCATGTTGGGATCGGCGACGATTAAGTAACCACCCAGTGCAGCACAGGCTAGTCCAAGAAACGCCCACCAGACGCGATACATTACTTTCATGTTGCGATAGTCCTCTTAAGTTGGCAGAAGAAGCGAGGCAGAACAGCCTGCGGTAGGAGGAACGGCCGCTCTGGGCAGTGCTTTGGAAACGAAAGTCCCCTCGGGGGGTGTTTAATCTACACTGGAGAGGTGTCGATTGCACGCGCTAAGATGTTGAAAAGAGCGAGAAAGCCTTAATCAATTCCGCGGCAGCCGTTGCATCAGTTCCACAAAGCGGGCCTTCATCTCGGGGCCGCCCATGTCAGGGTAGAGCGTTTGTAGATAGCGTACGACCTGCTTGGCTTCTTCCGGTTTGCCAAGCTGGATGTGGCAGCGGGCGATTTCGAGTTTGGCTTCGTACCAGGTTGGCGACTGCGTGCGGCTCTTGCGGCTGATCTGTCGCCAGCGGTCGAGGGCCTGCTCTTGTTGCTCACGCGTTGTGCCGCGAGAAAGCATCCGGGCCAGGCCTGCCTGCACTTCGGAATCATTCGGAAGCTGCTGGGCGAGGGCTGTGTACAGCTCGATCGCCTGGTCGAGCTTACCGCTGGCGGCCAGGGCTTCTGCTTCGCGCGTGGTGATGACCATCCGCGTTGCTTCGTCGAGCTGCATCATGTTCGGTCGCAGCATGGCGATCACCTTTAGTTCGATCTGGGCGATCTGCGGTCGGATGGCAGGCGAGGCCGAATTGCCCATCTGTCCGAGCGATTGCAGGACTTCGAATAGCTGGTGAGGGCTGTCGTTCTGAACTTGCTGCAGCTTTGCTTGGGCCTGATCGAGCTTGCCCAGGCCTGCCAGGGCGATCACTTGCAGCGATTCCAAGCGGCTTCGCCAACCATCAGGCCCGTTGGGGTTCGAGCGCAGGGCGACCTCGATCACAGCCCGTGCGTTGTCGTAGCCATTGTCCGTGTAGTTGAGCCATAGCTGGGCGGCTGTTTCCGAGGACAGACGCATGGTGGCCGTCCACGCGCCGCCGCCTGACTGACCGTTGAGGACGACCTGCTCGAAGTAGTCGATCACCTTGCGGACGTCTTGCGGTACGAGTTCCTGCTTCGCTTCAGCCGTTTGAAACCACTTGAGCGATGCCTGGCGAACGCCTTCGACAGCCAGCGGGAAGTGGGTCGACTTCGCTGGGATAAGCAGGTAGGCCTCGGTGGCGGCTCGCCAATTGCCCTGCGAGAACTCGATTTGAGCGAGCCACATCGCGGCCTGGGCGGCTGGCTCTCCTTCGTTCCAGCGGCTCAGGTTTTCGCGCAGCAGTTGGATGTACGGTTCCAACTGCGGCGGATCCGACTGCCGGGCAATTTGCGATTGATAGTAGGCTGCCGTCAGGTGCCTCAAGGACGCATCTTGCTCGGCGGGAAACTCGAGCGACGCTTCTCGCAGGCGTTTCACCCCTTCGGCCAAATTGCCAGCTTCGACCGCTACCGCGGCGGCCGCGAGGCGAAGTTGATATTCTTCCGACGGCTGATTGGAAGCCTTGGCCGCTTGAGCGCCCAGGTCGTAGTTCTTGATCGCTTCGTCCCAGTCCTTTTGCCGGACGTAGTTTTCCGCGGTGCGGCGAAGCAGGTCGACGTTCTGCGTTCCGCCCGTCGCTGCGCTGCCGGTTAATTGTTGTTCCGCACGACGAGCCCAGTACGAGCCATAAAGCTGTTCCAGTTCACCAACGACCGCCGCGCTGCGTCCTTGCCATAGCTGAATGTCCTTGGTGTTCTGCTTCTCTTCGGCCTGTTTCCAGAGCGCGAGGTAGGTCTCGAAGATGGCGTAGTCGAGCTGAGCCGATGCCATGCCATCGATCGCGCGCGACTTGTTGATTAGCTGGGTCGCCAGCGGCAGGTCGTTTTGGGCCAGCGCCACGCGAATGTCTTCCGCCCAGGCAGCACTCAGGACAGAAACCGGCGGAGGCGGATTCATTTCCAGCAGCATCGCAATCGTGCTTCGAGCTTGGTCCAACCGACCGAGATAACGCAGCGCACGGATGGCCAACAGTTGAGCTGGCCACTTGACCTGGGTATCTGGCCGGAGCTTGGTCAGTGGTTCGACCCGCTGGATGGCCTGGATCATGGCGTTGGTGCGATCCAACGAATCGGCCGGGTAGCTGAGCCCCTGCTCTTCCGCCGCTTCGCCCGATTGCAGCATGACCTTCCGCGACAGGGCCAACAGTTGATCCGACGTGAGTGGCAATTGGCTACCTGGCGAATGCGACTGACGCAGCAGCGCGTCGACTTTCTCTTGCAAGTTCTCGTACTGCTGAAGCACTTGGGCGGCAAGCTGTTGAGCTTGGGTCAGCTTGGTGTCGTCGCCAAAGACCTGCCCTTCTTGCCGCAATAGTCGCAGTTGCGCCAGCTGACTATGAGCCGTTTGGACTTCGATCAAGATCGAAGCGGATGGATCGGGGAACTGTTTTTGGAATTGAGGGAGGACCGCCGCCGCCGAATTCCAATAACGATCTCGCTCGCTCGGTCGAGCATTCATCGCGTGCTGTGAATACGCTCGGACCAGTTCCGCGGCCATCTCGGCGCGATGTGCTTCCGAGATCCCTTCGGCCATGACCTGCTGGGCGGCGTAACGCTCGGCCAGCCCGAATAGCTGGCGGTCGAGGAGCCCCTCGATCATCTTGCGATCGTCGTCCAGCGCAGACTGCGCCCAAGTCGCGCTAGTCAGCGTGAGCAGCAAGATCGTGATGAGGGGAATGTTCTTCATGGAATACGTAGTGGGTCGACCTAATCGGGTTCGACCGCGAACTGGATCTCTTGGAAGTTCAGCACGCGGCCGATGTCGTACACGTCGATGACTTGCCCTACCGGGACGACTTCGGCCGGATCGATGATCAACGGAACGTCGTTCTTGATGGTGGCCAGCGTGCCGAGGATCTCGCGAACTTCGGGTAGCTCTTGCGTTCGACGTTCGTTCACGGCATAGGTAAAGTTGCCTGGCTCGCCGGTAATGCGGACGACGATCTGTTCGAAGTCTTCGATCTCCAGTTCTCTCTCAGCCGACGAACCAACATTGCTTGGCGGCGAGATGCTGCTGGGCAGCGCGTACTCGACGATCTGAAAGCTGGCTGTCCACAAAAAGAAGATCAGCAGCAGAAACACGACGTCGATCATCGGTGTCATGGCGACCTGCAGCGGCCCGCGATCTCGGTAAGGGCTAGGACGTTTCATCGTGCGTCCTCCGGCCGGATGACACTGAAGGCAATGCTCCAGATGCCGGCTTCAGTGGCGGCCAGCATGACCGGTTTCACGTTGGCGTAGGGCGTATCGCGATCGCAGCGGATGCGTAGTTCGATCGAGTCACCACTTCGTTCGCGCTCGGTTGCCAAGCGATCCCGCAACTGATCCGGCGGCACACGGCGACCGGCCAGGATGAGCGAGCCGTCGGCTTCGATATTCACCACGGCGCACGGCATTTGATCGTCGATGATCTCTTGGCCGCTCTCGGCAGTCGGCAACGGCAGCGGCATCTGCGCTTCCTGCTTGGCCAGGTGGCTGGAGACCAGGAAGAAGATGATCAACAGGAACACGACGTCGATCATCGGCGTCATGTTGAATTCGGCCTGGCCAGGTTTCAAGTTGCTGGGCACACGCACGGAAGTTAACTCCTTGAGGCCTGAGCAGCAGCTTGACGCTTGCGGCGTTTAAGCGGAGTGAAGACCTGCTGAGCAACGTAGGCGGCTTCGGCGACCAGTTCATCGACCCAGTTACGAAAGATAGCGAACGCACCCAGCGAAGGAATCGCCACGAGCAAACCGCCCACCGTGGTGACCAGGGCCTGATAGATCCCTTCGGCCAGGTCCCCTGCCCCGGCGGCACCTTGCGTGGCAGCCACTTGCTGGAAGGCGAAGATCATCCCGGTGACCGTACCCAACAGCCCGACCATCGGAGCGATGTTGCCGATGACCGATAAGTATTCGATCTTGCGAAACAGCCGCGCGGACTGCTCAGCCGTGGCGTCTTCGAGCGCCTTTTCCACGGCGGTCCAACCACCATCGAGTTCCGCGATACCACTCAGTAGCACAAACGATAGGAAGCTGGGACGCTCGCGACAGGCACGTTCGGCCTCTTGAACTTTGCCGGCCAAAAGATGATCGCGAACCGTATCGCCCAGCTCGGGCGGCATGATCTCGGTCTTGCGAATCGTCATCGCTTGTTCAAAGACAAGGTACGCCGCCGTCATTGAAAGCGCGAGCAGGAAGACGAGGATCAGTCCCCCCACGATTCCCCCGCTAAGAACGATGTCGATGAAACCGGTTTTTTCTGGGGCTGCCGGAGGCGTTTCCGCCGGCGGACTGACCGGAGCCGTATCTTGCGCGGCTACCGACTGAGGCCCGGCCGTGGGAAATAGACTCGAGCCACTTCCCAACATGCCCAGGGCAAGCACAGCCAGACAGGCGGACCAAATTCCAATACGTGTAAGATTTGCCAAGGCTGCCTCCTAGTTGCTACCTGAGCTGGCGATTCGTTTGAGGTTGATTTCCGCTTCCTGCCGTGCTGGCTGGTCGCCATATTGTTCGATTGCTTCACGCAGGACACGAGCTGCTTCGTCGCTCTGCCCTGCCCTTTCCAGTGCGCGGCCTGCTTGCAGTAAGCTATCCGCCGCGACGGGACGATGATTCGGATACAGGATCGGCGGCCGCATCAAGGTGAGGGCTGCCTGGTTGTCGTTATCGAGTTGCCGCCACGCTTTGCCAACGACCAGCGTCGGCCCTGCCAGAGCGGCTCCGCGAAGGATACCGGCATCCAGCTGCCGCTGCCACTGCTGCACGTCTGCCTGGCTGGCGGTAACGATTTTGGTTTGCCACAGCTGAGCTTCGGCCAGTAGCGAGATCTGCGGGATCTTGCTGCGGCGAAGGTTGCCCAGAACCTGGATGGCCTGCGAACGATCGGAAGTGCTCAATAGCCAGCTTGCACCCAAAAGCTGAGCATAAGGCGACGACATTTCCATCCAGCCGCGCGCCGCTCGATCGCGCTCGAAGTGGGGTGGCAAGCTGAACCATGCTAACGGGATGGCATCGAAGTGAATCGTCTGTGGATCTTCGGCCACGATCTTCAGGAACGCGTTGCCGGCTTCGATATATCGACCGGCGTTCTGCAGGGCGAGGGCTTCGAGGGCCAGGATCTCACGCTTTACCCACGGGCGACGTTCGCCAGGGTACGCGGCGGCGAACATCCGGGCAGCTTCGCTCGACTTCCCTTCGTCCAGAAGCTGCCGGGCCTTCAGCACGTCGGAAGCGTAGTCGGTTTCGACCGATGCGATCTTATCCGAGGGGATGCTGGTTTGGCCAGAAGCCGTTTGCAGAGTCAGTACCTGGCCGGTGTAGTCGATGACGTTGCCGCGAACCTTGGTAGGCTCGGCATTGGGACTGGCCGGGCGAAGTGTAACCGTGTCATCCGCCGCGCACCACTGCGTCGAGCCGCCAAGGGCGATCAGCGAAAGAACAAGCGTGAACAGGATCGCGCGACGAGGCAACGGAGGACTCAATCTCTTCAGGTTAGTGATATTAAGGTTGGGCACGGAGCTTCGAGATATCGACGTAAACATGCTTGCCGTCGTTCTCGTCGGCCAATTTTACCAGAAAGTTGCGTCGTCCATCGTAGGGGCCGTAGCCAAATTCGATCGCGTGGATCGAGCACCCTTTGTTTAGTTTGCGAATTCGATCCAGGTCGGCGGGAAACAACTGTGGCTGATCGGCATCGGTCAGAAAGAAGACGACGTCCGGGTTCATTCTTAAGGCCAGTGACAAGGCATCAACATGTTGCGTGCTGCCACTGGCAATGATGCCACGAACAAAACGTTCGGCCAGATTCTTGCCCTGCTCGTCGGCGAAGACCAACTGCGGTCCATCGCCGCGAGGACTGAAGACCTGGGGGTTTTCGTTATAGAAGATGATGGCAAACTGATGCAGCTTGTCTAAGTCGTGCAGACTGTTGATCAACTGCTGCTTGGCGGCGGCTAGTGGTCGACCGTCCATGCTACCGCTGCGGTCGAAGACGTAGACAAACTTATTCCCGGTTCCTTCCGCACCGAAGACCGAGGTCGTACCTTCGTTGCCCAGTCCACCTTTGGAGGTCGCCCCTCCTTCGGTCATACCACCAGAAGAAGGAAGGCCGGTCGCCTCTTCGCCGGTCAGGGCCTGATCGCCTTGGGGAAGCAGCTTGCCGAGCGCACTCGGAGGAAGATCGAGTGCTGGCATCGCCTGGCTGATTGCCTGGGCGGCTTGCTGCGAGTCGGTAGCTTGCTGACTGTCGGCCGATTGGCTCGAGTCACCATCGAAGTACTCGGTGGCGTTCTCGCTGCGGTTGGCCAGCGCGATACTACCACGCCGGGCCGGCTCGTCTCCGATCCCCTTGCTTACGGTCTGAACCGTGAGGATCAACAGCGTTCCCAGCAGGGCGTGAATCAATAACGACATCAGCCAGGCCGGCATCACCCGGCGTGACTGGACCCATTGGGTTTGGTCTGCAGGCTGGATGGATTCGAGTTGTTGGCTGGTCGACATAACACCACGATTGGGCAAAAGGCACGTATTACTGGTTTGTAGCCAGCCACACTCGTTGCGACAAGCGTGATTTCAGATCAGGTCGGCCTTCTATCGACCGGCCATCCAACCGACAGAAATTGCCTCAAGGGAAAGATCTTCTCCATTTTAACCGCAATATGGGGGCATGACCCGGAAATTGATCACCAATTGGCGATGGATACCCGGTTTTGGCACAGGGCGTGCGTTAAGGCCTACCCACAGTCGCAAAGCAACGTGAATCGCCGATTGGCCTATTCCAGGATTTTTCATAGATTCACAACCGCTTTTGCGGCCGTTGAACAGTCTGTGATTAATTTCCAGGAAGCAGGCAAGTGGCCCGTGGAATGTTGGCTTGATAACCCCCGATTTCAGGTCGACGTCCACGGTGCCCTTTATTTCTTGATACCGTGCGTTTGAATTTCTGATGGGACACGAATGCTATCACCTCGTGATCAGCGTCGTGTCCTTTTATCTTGCGCCCGCTGAGGAATCTCTGACTCCGATAAGTCTTTCATGTATGTGCATGCGACGAACCAGGCGAGAGCATCGGAGCTGGTATCCGCATTCCATCCGTCTCAGGCTGGCCAATGATTATGTCGAGACGTTCTCGATCCTTGATTCGTCTCGATTGCAACGGATCGACTCGTCGCATTTCTACTTCAAGTCATCCGAAGAAGCCCGTTGAGGTGAATACGTTCAAGCTGTGCAAGAAGCGATCAATCAGCCAAACGTATTCAAATAGGATGATGGTAAGCTGCGCGGTCTTACCTTCATGGAATGCTATAAAACACTGAGTTTTGCGATCAATTGAGCTTTTTTAATCAAGTTCTCTCAAGTCGGTATGGCAGTTGCGACTAGCTTTTCATGTATCCCGAACAACCTAAGTTTCATTTAGGAGATTATGAAATGTTAGTTACTCGTATATTAGGACTTTTCCTCGCCTGTGCTCTGGTCGTTCCTGCAATGGCCGATGAAAAGCCTACGAAGAATCAAGAAAAAGAAGCGAATACTTCCAAGACCGATTCTGAGAAGTCCGATCGCATCGCTGCGACTCGCGTGCTGGGCGCCAGCGTCTACGGCACGAACAAAGATGATACTGTCGGTTCGGTCAATGACATTGTCATGACCAAAGACGGTAAAGTCGTCTACCTGATCATCGGTAGCGGCGGTGTCGCTGGTGTCGGTGAAACCGATCATGCTGTGCCTGCCAAGGCAGTCGACATGTCGTGGGAAAACACCGACGACGAAGCGACTCTGAAGCTAAGCATTCCAATGACTGCAGAAGACTTGGAAAACGCCCCTGCTTTGTCGTTGGAACATGCTGCTGACCTGACGGTCGGTTCGTTCCACGAACGTAATAGCAAGTACTTCAAGTCGACTGACGCCCCACATCTGAAGTCCGAAGAGATGTTCCTCGCTTCGGCCCTGAACGATCTGGACGTCAAAGGTAGTGGTAACGAGTCGATCGGTCAGCTAGATGACATCGTCTTTAACCACAAGATGGAAGATTGTAAGGCTGAATACTTCATCCTCGGTTCCGGTGGTACGCTCGGCGTCGGTGAAGATTACACCGCCGTCCCTGCCGAGAAGGTAAAGATCACCAAGACCGAAGGTAACCAGTACACGGCTATGATCGATGCCGACAAGAACATCGTTGGTGCCGCCCCGAAGGTGACTTCGGACAAGTACTATGCCGAACTGGATAGTGAAGAAACGCGAAGCAATGTCGAAAAGGCTTTTTCGGAAGCTGGCGACAAATAGTCTTCACGCTAAGCCGCTACTCAAGCGAGTAGCCAAATAGACCACGCACGCCGCGAAAGCGGGAGGACGCACTCGAAGCAATTCGGGTGCGTCCCTTGCGTTCGAACCTTAGGCACCACCTTTGGGAGTCGGACGACGCTTGGGCATCTTTAAGTCGCCCGGCACAACGATCTTTTGCGTTGTGGCTTCTTTGGGCAAATCGAGGGTCGTTTCGTAGTCGGGAAACAGCATTTGCCCGTTGGGGAACAGGTCGCCATCTCCCAGGCCATCGAGTCCGACAACGCGGACGAGATGCGGTCCGCCAACATGGCCTCGATCGGCGCCGGCCGAACTGAACTCTCCGTCGATAATCTCCAGTGAGACCGCGGCACCGCTGTTGCCTTGCCGCGTATCCGGGATCAGCGTGATCGAGCCATCGGGGACCGGTCGGTCACCGAAATGAACCGTGCCTGAGATCGGATAGGTAGCCGAATCACCGCCGGAGAAACATCCCAGGCAGCTGGCCAAGGCCAAGACAAGAACAGAAAGCGACAGCGGATAGGTTCGCAACATGGGAAACCTTTGCACGTGGGAAAGCAAGCTTATGACTTAGACGCAAGAGAGTACCCAGTTAGTTGGTACGAATTGCCTCGCCACCGGCCTTGCTGGTGCCGGCCAGGTAGGCGTCGAAGTCGATCGTTTCCGCCACGAAGGTCACCGAGCCATCGCCCCGCGAGAACATGGCTCCGCCCGGATGCATGCTGCCGAATGCAACCGTGTTCCACTTGTCATCCACACCGCTATTGATCGGGCTCTGAACGTTCTTCGAAATCAGGTAGAGCGTTCCACGGCTGTCCTCGTACTTGGCTCGCAGCCAATAGCGACGATAAGGCATATCGCGCCACGAGTTCTCACCCAGCAGGTAGGTGTTGGACAAACCATCGGTCACGTCACGCATCTTCGAACCCCATTGCCAGAAGATCCCTTCGGTGCACTCACCACCAAAGGTCGACGAGGTGTCTTTGCAGATGTAATTAGATCCGGACTGAGCGTTCACGCCCATTGGGCCGAGTATGCCGAAGTAGTGAATCGCGTACGAATCTTGACCGTTGTATTTTTCGTCGTCGCGGGGCGAGTAAACCTCGGAAGCCGGGGCACTCGGGCACAGGTAAGCATCAATCCTCGCGGGACCAAACTTACGGCGACCGACGTCGGTGTGGGTGCCTTCGCTGTAGTCCAAACCATCTGCGATCGCCGACTGCTCGAGCTGAGCCAAGATCGAAGCGCTCCAGCCCAAGTGATTGGCCTTCATGCCTGGCAAAGGAAACTGGCCATGAATGTCATGGTAGTTGTGCATCGCCAACGCGGTTTGCTTCAGGTTGTTTGAGCATTGCATCCGGCGAGCTGCCTCGCGGGCCTGTTGAACGGCCGGCAATAGCAGTGCGATGAGGACACCAATGATCGCGATCACGACCAACAGTTCGACCAGAGTGAATCCACGGCGAGTTGTGCAGCAAGGTTGATTCAACATTGTTTCCAGTTTGCTTACCCGAAGGAGATGTTCTCAATAACTAAGAGAAATAAAAGAAAGTTAGCCTGGTAACTTTATCGTTCGAGGTGCCTAATAGCTAGGGCTAAAATGGGGTTTTACGGAATCCCACGCCCTAGCCTCGATTTAAGGGGTTTACGTCGCCGCTGCGTACTTGTTGAGAGTGGTCTGGTATAGCTCACAAGCGTCATTTGTGAGCACGCTGTGAGCAGACGTGTAGCAGAGATTGCCACCAAGAAATTACGGCCCAGAGCTGGTCCGGACGCGGCGGCTGGGCTTCTTCTGATCGGCCGGGACGACGATGTCGTTGGTCGAAGACTCCTTCGGCAGATCGAGCGAGACCTGGTAGTCCTGAAACAACATGTATCCCTTGGGGAACAGGTCGCCGTCCCCGTTCCCGTCCAGTCCTACGATCGTCGCAACATGGGGGCCGCCGACATGGCCGCGCGACGCGTTGGCGGAATCAAACTTCCCATCGACGATTTCCATCGAGACAGCCGCTCCACGATTCCCTTGGCTCGAGTCGGGGACCAACGTAATCGATCCGACCGGAACTGGCTGACCCTGGTAGGTCACTGTGCCTGAGATCGGATAAGTTTCCAAGTCATTTTGCGCGCGGCAGCCGATGCTGGTTCCGAGCAAGACAAGCGAAACCAGTCCAAGCCAATAACGAGATCGAGTCATGGTGAAATACATAGTTGCCAAGGATGAGTGGGCTTACTCGCTGCCAACAGGCTCGTTACCGGCCTTACTCGCTCCGGCTAAGAACGTCGCGAAGTCTACCGTTTCGGGTACGAACGTGACCGAGCCGTCACCACGCGAGAACATCGCGCCGCCTGGATGCATTCTGCCGAAGGCAACCGTATTCCACTTGGTGGCAACCTCGCTATTAATCGGGTGCTGGATGTTCTTCGAGATCAGGAACAGCTTTCCGCGTGAATCGTTGTACTCGCCTCGTAGCCAATAGCGGCGATACGGCATGTCCTTCCACGAGTTCTCGCCCATCAGGTAAGTGTTCGAGAGCCCGTCGGTCACGTCGCGGAACTTCGATCCTTTCTCCCACATGATCCCTTCGGTGCACTTGCCGCCGAACGCTTCGGACAGGTTCTGGCAGTCATAGGCCTGGCTGCTGGTGGCGTTGGTTCCCTGCGGCCCTAAGATGCCGAAGTAGTGGATCGCGTAGCACTGTTGGCCGTTGTAGACCTCGTCGGTGCGTGGCGAGTAGGTTTCGGAGCTCGGGGCACTCGGGCACATGTAAGCATCGATGCGGGTAATGCCGTAACGCACGCGTCCGGTGGCGACGTGACTGCCGACGGTGTAATCAAGGCCATCGGCAATGGCGTTCTGTTCCAGCTGAGAGAGGATCGAAGCGCTCCAGCCCAGGTGGTTACCTCCGTAGCCTGGCAGTGGCAAAATGCCGTGAATATCGTGGTAGGTATGCATCGCCAACGCGGTCTGCTTCATGTTGTTCGAGCATTGCATCCGACGGGCCGATTCACGAGCCTGTTGGACTGCCGGCAGCAGCAAAGCAATTAAGACTCCGATAATGGCAATTACCACCAACAATTCGACAAGCGTGAAGGCGCGCGAGCGCAATCGACGCAGCAAGGCGGATCGAAGCATTTGAATTTTCCCGTGATGAGACCGGAGCGAACGAGATAAGTCGTCGAGATAAGAGATAAGAAAACGAACTATCTGCACGCATCTTATCGGTAAAGGGAAACTCAATCCACAAACTTTAAATTATTCCTTGGTTGGCTTGCGGCAAGTACCTCGGCTGTGGCAAAAGCTATGGGTTAAGGTACTTACGACGCTTTGTCCTATATCAACCCAGGGGAATCTGGACGACAATTTAATGCATGAAAGCTGCGAAAAACGCGTGATGGGAGATCGATAGTGCTGGCACTTGTCACCGGTTCGACCGGATTAGTGGGCAACAACGTAACTCGGATGCTGCTAGAGCAAGGACATCAAGTTCGGGTGATGGTCCGTGACCCGCGGATCGATCGTTCGCTAGCGGGCCTCGATGTCGAGCCAGTCCCAGGCGACATCCGCGAAGAAGAAGCGGTTAACACGGCCATGATTGGTGTCGACGCGGTCATTCACTCGGCAGCGGTGGTTCATATTGGCTGGACCAAAGAAAAGCTGATGCAGCAGGTGAATGTCGAAGGGACCAAGATCGTGGCTCAAGCGGCCATGAAGCAAGGGGTTCGCATGGTGCACGTTTCCTCGGTCGACGCACTCGGCGTCGGCAAGAAGGATGCGTCGGCCAACGAAGACTCGCCACGCGAGGGTAAGATCCCCTGTCCCTACGTGCTCACCAAGCGCGCCGCGGAAGACGCGCTGCGCGAGATGGTTCCCCAAGGCTTGAATGTCGTCATCACGAACCCGGCCCTGATGTTCGGCCCGTGGGACTGGAAACCTTCGTCGGGGCGCATGCTGATTTCGGTCGTGAAGAAGCAGCCGCCAATGGCACCGCGCGGTGGGGGCAGTACGTGCGATGTGCGTGACGTGGCCGCCGCGATTATCACGGCAATCCATAAAGGAAAGGTCGGCGAGAACTACATCCTGGGCGGAGAGAATCTGACGTACTTCGACCTCTGGAAACGCATGGCCGCCATCACCGGGCGGCGACCACCCTGGGCACGCTTGGGACCGCTGATCGGTATCATCGCCGGTATGAGCGGTGACCTGTATGGGCACATGGATGGTAAAGAGCCGGAAGTGAACTCGGCAGCAATTAAGATGGGTAGTCAGTACCATTACTATCGCAGCGACAAAGCGATGGAAGAACTCGACTACCAGGTTCGTCCTCTCGACCGGACCTTGCGTGACGCGCTGCTATGGTTTCGAGCCAATGGCTATCTCCCCGCACTGGATGGTTCCGAAGAATGAACACCGATTGCGATCGCCGTCGTTTTCTCGCCAGGCTCACGACCCTGTTGTCGACTGGGAGCGTTCTCGCTGGTCTGACAGAACATTGCAGTGCGGCGGATAAGGTCACGTCGAAGGGCGAGAGCCTGGCAGGGCTCGCGGCGTACGATCGTTTGATGGAAACGTTCTTCGAAGAGAACCAGCCGCTGGGCGCATCGTTGGCGGTGGCTTACCGAGGACGGCTGGTTTACGCCAAGGGGTTTGGCCAAGCCGATCTGGACGGAAAACGCCAGGTGCAACCGACCTCGCTGTTTCGCATTGCCAGTTTGTCGAAGCCGGTCACCGCCGTGGCGGTGATGAAGCTGGTCGAGGAGGGCAAAGTCACCCTGGATCAGCCGATCGTTCCCCTGTTGAATCTCGACTTCCTGCCTGAGGATCCGCAGCAGTGGGCCGATCCACGTATGGCAGATATCACGCTGCACCACTGTTTGCAGCATACCGGGGGTTTCGATAAAGACAGGTCTGGCGATCCTTTCGCGATGAGTCGACCGGTGAAGGTCTCGCTGGGAGTCGACTTTCCGCTATCGCAAGAGGACCTGCTGCGATTTGCTCTGACGAGGAATCTCGACTTCGATCCCGGTCAGAAACATGCGTATGCCAACATCGGTTACTTAATGCTTGGGCGTATGATCGAGCAGCAAAGCGGTCAGGCGTACGACCAATATGTGCAGCAAGAGATCCTGCAACCGCTGGGCATCCACCGGATGCAATTGGCCAAAACGCTCAAAGAATACGCGGCTCCCGGAGAGGTCGAGTACCGTGACGCCAAAGGACGAACCGGCGCGAATGTACTAGGGCTCAAGAGTACCGACTGGGTCCCCTTCCCGTACGGCATCGAACGCATCGAGAACCTGGCACCTGTCGGCGGTTGGCTGGCCTCGTCGGTCGATCTGGTTCGATTCACCTCAGGTTTGTTCTTTCCTGAAGGGGATGCGATTCTCTCGCGCGAGACGCTGCAAACGATGCTGGCTCCTCCCAAGATCAACGGCCAGAAGCCCTCTGGCAAACAGGCCTACTACTATGCTTGTGGCTGGCTAACGAGACCTTCGCCTAGAAGCGTCTTACCATGGACCTGTTGGCACAACGGTCGACTGACTGGCGTATCGACGCTACTCGTTTCTCGTGCCGATGGGATCAGCTGGTGCGTGCTCTTCAATCAAGATACGGCACCGGATGGCCAGGCCTTTGCCAGTAAAATCGACAGCCCACTGCACGCTCCGGCCAATGCAATTGAAGATTGGCCGGAGGGAGATTTGTTTGCGGAATACCTCTAGAACGTTATTCCGTTAAACGGCGGCCTTCTTCGACTCGATCAGTTCGAGCAAAGCCTTTTGCGGATCGGCGAACTTGGCGATCCCTTCTTCCATCAAGATCTCTTCCAGATGGACATAGTCGACATGGCGGTCGAGTTCGTCCAGCACTTCCTGGGGTGGCAGTTGATCGATCTCACGCTCGAACGTCTTGCCACTCTCTTGAACCTGCTGGTTGGTCTTCGGCGGGTTGGTTTCGATACCGTCGCCGGCGAACGCTGCCACATACTTCCACGGCGGGTCGGAAGGAAGCTTGGTGCCGGTCGAGGCGAAGATCAGCTCTTGCTCCAGCTTCAGGTTGTTGTCGGACCAGAACTCGGCATTGTTCTTCCAGATGTTTTTTGCGTTAACAATTCCGAGTTGCCCCTGAGCGGCATCGCTCAGATGTGGCAAATGCTTCTCGGTATAAACATCGACGCGCGAAACAAAGATAGAGTAGACACTTTTGAACGCGTCGGTCGATTCTCGTCGCTGGGCACCACGCCACACGGCCTCGCGAGCCGCATGATACTGACGCATGGTGAAGCAAAGTGTCACGTTCAGCGTGATGCCGGTGGCGCAAAGTTCTTCCAAAGCGTCGATGCCGGCCGGGGTGGCTGGCACTTTGATCATGCGGTTCTTATGGCCGAGCCCCCACTTCTTGCCCAGTTCGATGTATTGAGCCACGCGATCTTCGTGAGGGAGATTGCGATCGGGGTCTTCCAGCAGCGGATCCAACTCGAAGCTGACGTAGCCGTTGTTGCCTTCGGAGCTCTCCCAGACCGGCAAAAAGACGTCTTGGGCCTGCTGGACCATGCGGTCGGTGATCGTCCAGGCAATCTCATGGGCGTCTTTTCCCTCGGCGGTCAGTTCTTCGATCCAATTGTCGAACTGCCCCGATTTGATCAGACCGGAGACGATGACCGGGTTGGAAGTCGCCCCGGAAACACCCAGCTTGGAATTGGATTCGACCAACTCGGGATCAATGGAATCGAGCCAAACTTTGGTGCCTGACTGTATAAGTGTCTCAAGTGGCGTCGTCATTGCCCATCGCTCCTTTATTTGGGAATCAAATGCATGAATTGGACGAAGTTGCGGTATTCTACCCAGGCGAGCGGTGCAGATCTTCTTTTTCTGCCGTGCGAAGGTCCTGGAAAGCACCACAATTTGGATTTGGTGAAGATGCACAGCTTAGGGTATATGCGCCTGCCATAGACTCAACTTGAAGAAAACTGTAGCTTTAATCGCTTACAGACGCAAAAATTGGCGAAGTTTTTACCGTTTTGCGTAGGAAGCAGCAAGTAGCGGAAAATCTGTGAGGCATCGGCGATCAGGCCGAGTTCTCATAGCCGTGCCCACTGGCTGAGCCGGTGGCGTTGGATCTTGGCCTGAGCGTCCGATTTACCTCGATCCGAGTTGCTCAAAGGATTCTCAAAGAGCGGATTTTGATGCAGATGCGTCGACCTACATTCTTCGAGCGTTACGCCCTGTTCATATTGATGGCGATCTTCTTCCTCGTCCCGTTCGCGCTGCGCGGGGCACGGTTGTCGCTGGAACAGATGAGGAATGACGTTAAAGACTGGCTTCCCAGTGACTTCGCCGAAACGTCCGAACTCGATTGGTTCCGCGATCACTTTCTGGGCGAGCAATTCGTTCTGATCAGTTGGGAAGGCTGCACTGCCGAAGACCAACGCCTCGATTATCTCGCGCGGCTGTTGGTCCCTCCGCCGTTGACCGAGGAAGAGAAACAGAAAGTTCCCACTGATCATCGCCTGCCAGATTTCATCGGCGACGAACTGGGACTCTATTACCCCGGCGAAGAACACGATGGTTGGGCGGGACAGAACGAGAAGTGGTTCCTGGGAAACGACTCGACGTGGTACTACCTTCTAGATAACGGCGAGCTGTACAAGTGGAATGGCCAGAGCACGGTGATTGGTGCGCTTGGTCGTGCCGCCGAGCGGGTCTTCACCGGAGGCAACTCGGCCGATGGCGACTATGTGAAGAAGGTCAACGAAGAGTACTACAAGAAGCCCAAGCTGCTGCAAGCGCGGCTCTTCAAATCCGTCACGACCGGGCCTGATGTTCTGGCTCAATTGGCTGCCCCTGGTGGTACGCTGGTTCGAGATGGTGACCCGAGCCCGAGAGACTTGGAAGAGGCCCGCGAGAAGGCCTTGAACCGACTCAAAGGCACCTTGTTCGGTCCCGACGGAGAGCAGACCTGCTTGATCGTCACACTCACCGATGCCGGCAAGGTGGATCTGCGCCGCACGATGGGACATGGCGTGCTTGGCCGCCCGCTGGGTCAATTGGAAGAGCTGGCAATTCAAGCTGGCGTGCCGCTGGAAGAGCTTCGCCTGGGTGGTCCTCCGGTCGATAACGTTTCGATTGACGAAGAAGGGGAACGTACGCTGGCCCGCCTGGTCAGCTTCAGCGTGATCATCGGCCTGGGGCTTTCGTACCTGTGTTTGCGTAGCATCAAGCTGACCATCATGGTCTTTTTCGTTGGTGGGATTAGCGCGGTGACGAGCTTGTCGCTGATCTACTGGACCGCTGGCCGATTTATCTGGTGGCTCGATCCGACGACCGACGCCGTGATCATGTCGATGCCGGCGGTGGTGTACGTGCTCGGCTTATCGGGCGCGATCCATATCGTGAACTACTACAAAGATGTCGTGAACGAGTCAGGCACGCTGCGGAATGCTCCGGAACTGACGATTGCTCACGGTTGGTATCCTTGCACCATTGCTGCCGTAACCACGGCCGTGGGTCTGGGGTCCTTGGCAACCAGTAGCATCACGCCGATTCACAAGTTCGGTATCTTCTCGGCGATGGGCGTTCTGGCAACGCTCTTCCTGCTGTTCACCTACCTGCCGGCCGCACTGCAAATGTGGCCCCCGAATGCTGCGAAGAAGGGGGAAACGAAGCCGATCGAACCTTCGGCAGCCGGGCAGTGGATTCGCGGAATTGGTGATCGAGTCGGTGACTTCATCATCGCGAATAACGTGAAGGTGGCCTTGGGCTGTATGGCGATCTTCCTCTTCTTCGCGTTCGGACTTCAGTACCTGAAGACCTCCGTGCAACTGCTGAAGATGTTCGACGACGATGCCCGCATCATTCAGGACTATGCCTGGTTAGAAGACAACCTGGGCAAGCTCGTGCCGATGGAACTGGTCGTCCGCGTCGAACCCGAAATGCTTTACTACGACGAAGCCGATCCAGAAAAGGCACTCAACCCGCTGGCACTGGCCAACGAAGACAAGGTCGATCCGAAGTTCCAATACAAGTTCCTGGAACGCATGGAGATGGCCCAACGCGTCGCGAACGTCGTTGAAGAATACCTCGGCCCGGATGGAGCCGAACTGGTAGGTCCTCCGATGTCGGCTTTGACGTTTGCTCCCGAGCTTCCCGATGCCGGTAACAGCACGGCTTCGCTTTCGGAACGCTATGCCTACAGCAAGCAGTTGGAAGCCTCGTTCAACGAGTTTGTGAAGTCCGATTACCTGCGAGTCGACAAGAAGAATGGTGCCGAGTTGTGGCGTGTGAGCCTGCGACTGGGTGCGCTCGAAAACATTGACTATGGCAACTTTGTCAATGACTTGAAGCAAGTGACCGAGCCGATCATGGATGCCTATCAGGCCCGCGATCGGATTCTGGCTCAGGTCGACAAGGACCGAGACGGTGCTGGATACGTCAACGCCAAGGTAGCTTTGCTAGGCGTGAATTACGAAGCAGCCAAAGAGGCGGCAGCCAGCGGCAAGTCCGATCATCACGATCGTTATGGGCATCTCGACGCGACGAAAGTGTTTTCCGAAACGCTACGTGACCTGCTCGTGAATGCTCGTATCAAATTGTTGGATCACGATCCGGAAGTTCATAGCCAGGAACGTTTGGATTACATTCTGAACAACTCTCGCGGCCATGCGGAATATGTTGTTTTGGTCGAACCCAACGTCATCTATGACATGGGTGCGATTGCTGATAACGCCAACGTCAAAGGGACCTTCGACGTTACTGCCCATGAATACACCGGGAAAGAGATTCCCCGGATGTACAGCGACGACCGTCCGCCTGTTTCGCTGGTTTACACCGGCGTGGTTCCCGTCGTTTACAAGGCCGCTCGTACGCTGCTGACCAACCTGATCGAAAGCACGGTCTGGGCGTTTGCCTTGATCGCGTTGGTGATGATGATGGTTCTGAAGAGCTTCCGAGCCGGTCTGATCTCGATGCTGCCGAACGTCTTCCCGATTTGTATCGTGTTCGGTTTTATGTCATGGACAGGCATCGAAGTTGACATCGGTACGATGATGACCGCCAGTGTGGCGATGGGTGTGGCGGTGGACGATACGGTCCACTTCCTGACCTGGTTCCGCTGGGGACTTGACGAAGGATATACGCGCGGCCGAGCGATTAAAGAAGCCTACAGTCGCTGTGCGATGGCCATGTTCCAGACGACCATCATTGGTGGCCTGGGGCTTGCCGTCTTTGCTTTCAGCACCTTCACGCCGACGCAGCGATTTGGTTACCTGATGGTCTCGCTGCTGGCAGTGGCCCTGATTGGTGACTTGATCTTCCTGCCAGCTCTGTTGGCGGGCCCGCTGGGACGTGTCTTCCGTCCTGATCACAAGGCTCGCAACAAGCACGGCGACAACGACAGCACCTCTGAAGAGCCTGTGGACGAGACTCCCTCGGAAGGAGATGCTCCCGAAGCCGCCGGCGAGGATGTCGAAGAACCGCGTGTCTACCCGGTTCATGGCCGTAGCCGCCCTGCTTAGCGGCTTTGCCGGTCGACCGGTCTTCAATTCTGCCTATAATGAAACGTTTCGCGGCCCCGCTTTCACTTCGATAAGTGGGGTCTGATCCCGTTATTTGGGCCCGGCTCTTAGGACCGCTACGTTGCAGATCATTCACTTTCCTCATCCCACGCTGCGTTATAAATCGAAGCCTGTCAAACGCGTCGACGCGGAGCTTCGCGGCATGATTGCCGAGATGTTCGATCTGATGTACCAGGCTCGGGGGATTGGTCTGGCCGCCAATCAGGTTGGCATTCCGCTGCGGTTCTTCATCATGAATCTGGCCGGCGAAAAGGGAGAAGGCGAAGAACTGGTCTTCATCAATCCGGCCATCAACCGCGGAACGGGCTCGGACGAAGCCGAGGAAGGATGTCTCAGCTTGCCCGGCGTGTATGGCCCCGTAATGCGTCCGGCCGAGATCATGTTCAGCGCCTATATGCCCAACGGCCAGAAGTTCGAGCAGAAGGTCGACGGGATGTTCGCCCGCTGCGTGCAGCACGAGACCGATCACCTCGATGGGATCATGTTCACCGATCGCATGGACGAAGACGCGCTGTACGATATCCAGCCCCAGGTCGATCAGTTCGAGCTGACCTTCGAACGCCTGCGAGGCGAAGGCAAGCTGCCGACCGACGAAGAGATCAAGAAGTTCCAGGACGAACTCGAGAAGAAGTATGCTTAGTTAGTGGGAAGTTTTCAGTGTTCAGTTTTCAGTAAGACTGCCTGAGGACTTCGTCTGCACTGAACACCGAAAACTGAACACTGAAAACTGTTTATGAAAATCGTCATGATGGGGACCGGGCCGTTTGCTGTTCCCACGTTTAAGGCTCTGATTGCGAGCGAGCATGAAGTCGCTTGCCTCTTCACTCAGCCCGTGCGATCGGTGCATCGGCGAAAGTCTTCGATTCCCACTCCCATGCGCGATGTCGCCAACGAGCATGGCATCGCGATTCATGATCCAGCAAGCGTGAACACCGATGAGGTGAAGCAACTGCTCGAAGGCATTCAGCCTGATCTGTTGGTTGTGTGCGATTACGGTCAGATCTTAAAGGACTACATCCTGGCCACGGCGACCTACGGCGGCATTAACTTGCACGGTTCGATCCTCCCCAAATATCGCGGCGCGGCGCCGGTCAACTGGGCGATTCTCAGTGGGGACGAAGAAACGGGCATCACGGTCATCCACATGACACCCAAACTCGATGGGGGACCTTGTTTGAAGATCGTGCGGACGCCGATCGGTCCAACCGAAACGGCCGTCGAGCTAGAACCACGCCTGGCGGACCTGGGTGTGCAGGCCGTGCTTGAATCGATTGAGATGCTTGAAAAACATGGCCCTGAAGGCACGCCTGGTGAGGTTCAGGATCAGTCGCTCGCCACCAAGGCACCCCGTCTGGCCAAGTCGGATGCCGACATCGATTGGAGCGATTCGGCCGAGCTGATCTACAACAAGTTCCGCGCGTATCAGCCATGGCCCGGCTGTTTCACACATCTCGAGCAGCAGGGAAAACCGCCACTGCGGATCATCTTGAAAGAGATTCGTCTTTTACGCGAGCCAGCCCCGGAAAGCGTTTCGCCGGGATCCATCTCGGCGGTGACAGAAGACCGACTCTATTTCGCGGCGCAGGATGGCCAGATCATCATCGATACGCTACAGCCAGCGGGCAAAAAACCGATGAAGGTAGCGGACTTCGTCCGCGGTTATCAGCTCAAAGTTGGTGATCGACTGCTGTCAGAAGCCCAGCTGTAACAAGAAAACAGCCCTTTTCTAGCCTCGTTTACCCAGTTTGCCGCGGAAATCCCTCTCGCCCCCAAAGGGGGTCTTTGTTTAAGATACACCGTTGGATTTCTGCACGGACGCGGGATTATATGCTGTGAGTCGCTGGGACATCGTTCTATTTGCGGTCGCTTCTTACATCGCCATCATGGGATTGGTGCGACTGATGAGGGTGCGCCGTATCCGCTTGGAGCGTCAGTTCCAGGAGGAATTCCGCCGCCAGCGCGAGATTGCCCTGAAGCAACAGGCCGAAGAGCAGAAGAAGGCCCGAGAGCTCGCCGAACAGCAACAGTTTGAAGAATTCATCAAGCAGAAACACCAAGAGGCCGCCTAGTCTCAGGAACCTAGGCCTCGCTTAACCCCCGATTCGTCCGCATGGAAAAACGTCTTTTTATTGAAACTGTCGGTTGTCAGATGAACATGCTCGATAGCGAGCTGGTGGTGGCCTCGCTACGCAAGCAAGGCTACGTCCTGACGACCAAGCCGGAAGAGGCCGATACCCTGCTCTTCAATACGTGCAGCGTGCGTGCTCAGTCCGAAAACAAGACGTACAGCCACCTGGGCATGCTGCGCGACTTGAAGGAGCAGAACCCCGAGAAGGTCATCGGCGTGATGGGCTGCATGGCTCAGAACCATCAGCACAAGATCTTCACCCGGGCACCCTACGTCGACCTGATTGTCGGCCCGGGGCAACTGCATCAAATTCCTTCCATGATCGACAAGATCAACGCTGGTGAAGGAAAGCAGATCGAAGTCAGCTTGGGACGTAAGGACGGTACCCGCGATCAAATCACCCGCAGCCACGAAAGCTTCGATCCGCTGCGCGATCCTGAGATGCGTCCGACACCGTTTCAAGCATACGTACGAATTCAAATCGGCTGCGACAAGTTTTGCACCTACTGCATCGTGCCAAGTGTTCGTGGTCCCGAGCAAGGACGTTCGCCGGAAGACATCATTCGCGAAAGCCGTCACTTGGCCGAGCATGGCACGGTGGAAATCACGCTCGTCGGCCAGACGGTTAACAGCTACAAGGCAACCGACTCTAGCGGCAAGCTCTGGCGCCTGGCTGATCTGCTGGCCGAACTGCAAGCGATTGAAGGGCTCGAACGCATCAAGTTCGTGACCAACTATCCGAAGGACATGACGCGCGAACTGTTGGAAGCGGTTCGCGATTTGAGCAAGGTCTCGCCTTACCTGCACGTGCCGCTGCAAAGTGGCTCGGACGAGATTCTCAAGCGGATGAAACGCGGCTACACGGTTGCCGACTACCGCGAGATGATGGTGCGGATTCGCGAGATCGTCCCTGGCTATGCCGTTAGCAGCGACTTCATTGTTGGCTTCTGCGGCGAGACGGAAGAGGATTTCCAGAAGACGGTCGAGTTGGTCGAAGAGTGTCGCTTTAAGAACAGCTTCATCTTCAAGTACAGCGAACGCGAAGGCACCCGCGGTGCCGACTTGTTCATCGATGACATTCCGCATCACGTTAAGCAGCAGCGGAATAACGACCTGCTGGCGATCCAGAATCGCATTAGCCTGGAAGACAATCAGAAAATGATTGGCGAAACGGTACAAGTCCTGGTCGAAGGCCCTAGCAAGACGGCTCTCAAGAAAGCCGATGAGGCCGAGAACCCACACGCGACGCAGTTAATCGGACGAACGCACTGCGACCGGATCGTCGTCTTCGATGGTAATCCGCGACAGATCGGCAAGATTATGCCGGTGGTGGTTTACGACTGCCACGCACATACGCTCTTTGGCGAAGTGGTCACGCAAGAGTGCGGGCCTGAGCTTTTCGCTTTGGGTTAGTGCCACTTTGTGGAGCATTTGCCGCTCCAGGTTTCTCATTCCCGGAATCCTTTGAGTTTATCCAGGAACTGACGAACCTGTTCCTTGCGCTTATCCTTGCCGCGCCAATAGTGTGGAAAATTGGCGACGTAGGATTGCACTTCTTTAAACATCTCGTCGGCGTCAAAGTGCACGACCCCTTTGGGCATCGAGATGTCAACATCTGCTGCCGCTTGGGCCCGCCAAGGGCCACCGAGTCGAGCGACCATGTTGCTTGGCTCGATGGGGTCGTAGTTGTGTTCTGCCCAAACGTTGGTCCAAAGATTGACATTCTTGGGCTTGGTTCGGCTGTAGCCGTTGTACTTGAACTTTCCGAGTTCCTTTTGATCAAAACCGGATTTAATATAATCGGCCACGTCACCGAGAAGTGATTTGATATTGGCGGTGGTGATCCGTTCTTTACTGGAAACCGGATCGAGCGTGACCACGAGATTCACTTCGATTCCGCCATAGCTTGCGGCAAGCGTCTCAGCGAGGTCCATCGCGGTGTCGCCTCCATAGCTATGTCCCACCAGGCAAATCGGTGTCAGAGGATTGAACCGCAGGCTTCTGAAGATGCGCGCCAGAACCACGAGACGATCCGTGTCCCAAGTGAAGAACGCTTTCTCATGCGATGCATCGCTGTACTTTTTGAAAACATCATCACGCACTCGATAGTGCTGGATCCCGTATATCTTGGGCAACTTAAGTGAGTCGGCGATCTTGTTGTAGGCGCTTTCAAACCGGGCGAAGCTATCGTCTCCGTCTCCGGCCCCACCAAAGAAATAGATCAGCGGTCGCTGTAGTTCGACCTCATGCTGGATGAACCCGGTGCGTTCTACAGACGCCGACCTTTGACGGCACATCGTCCCAAGGTCGATGACCTGTTCTGAGCGGACTTGCCGCTGCGGTCCGGGAAGGCGATTGGCACCCATGGCATTCACCCTTGCGAGTAGCGATAGACTCTTCGAATGCTCCAGACTCTTGCCCGAACCAAGTGCGTTGCAGCCTAGTCCGGACACTCTTTATTTTACCTAAAATTTTGGAGAAGTGGCGAGTTTTCAATCGCTTCGAGATGGCTCGGCGAGAAAAACCTTTCCGTGGTAGGAAACCGCAATGATGGGCTTCAACACGTTTGCTGAACGATGGAATGAAACGCATGTCGATCGCGTACCAGCCTGCGTACGATCAGATCGGCATCGCGGACGCGGAGTTCCTCTTGCCTCTCTGCACGGGGTCGCTTTTCCTGATGGCTTGGATTGCTACGATGATGGTTCAGACCTGTCGACTTGACCTGTAGGAGCCACCGAACATGAGCCAACCGAAGATCCTTGCATTTGCCGGAAGTGCCCGCCGCGATTCTTTCAACAAGAAGCTGATTCAAATCGCCGTGAAGGGAGCCAGAGACGCTGGTGCCGAGGTTACTCTGCTCGATCTGGCCGATTTTCCGATGCCGCTGTACGACGGCGATCTGGAAGCAGAGCATGGGATCCCAGAGAACGTGAAGGCCTTGAAGGAATTGTTTCTGGCACATCAGGGATTATTGCTGTCGTGTCCAGAATACAACAGTTCGATTACGCCCCTGTTGAAGAACACGATCGACTGGGTCTCTCGTCCGGTCGAAGGCGAAGGTCCGTTGGCAGCTTACCAAGGTAAAGTATGCTCAATCATGAGCGCATCGCCGGGGGCTTTAGGTGGACTTCGGGGCCTGGTCCACGTGCGAGCCATTCTGCAAAACATCGGTGTGATCGTGCTGCCAAAGCAAATGGCTATTTCGCAGGCTAATAATGCGTTTGCTGATGATGGGTCCCTAAAGGATTCTCGGCAGCAAGAAACGATCGAGGGTTTAGGAAAAACTTTGTGCGGATTCTTGGGGAAACTGCAATAATCTACGTTGCCTCGTCTGACCGCTTGACGGTTCCCCCTGGCACGATTCACCTCAATCTTCTTTTCATTCCTCCTTGCGAGGAAAGCCAGAATGTCGAGCACGTGTATCGACATGCTTGAGCACCCGAAATATCTCGAGTTTGTTGTTTCAGGGGATCCGACAGAGAACGAGTGGATTTCGGTGATGCACAACATCGTCGAACGAATTGACGAGACGGGCAAGTCGCGGGTTTTCATCGATGCGTCGGGAATTGAAAAACCAATCGACTCGATGGTCCGCTACCGAATGGGTATACGAACGGGCGAAACCTTTGGTATCAACGCTCGCTTTGCAGCGCTGCGTCCGGTGTGGGATGATGACAACTTCTGGGAGACGGTCGCGACCAATCGCGGGGCGATCGCCAAATCAGGAGAAGACCGTTCGGTCCTTATCCAATGGCTTTTGAGTGACGAGTGAGGTATCGTCCACTTGGTTTACTTTCGAACATGTCTAAGTACGAACATCCGTATGTCGAACATGCTGACTACCTCGAGTACGTCGTACACGGGTCCGTACGCGACGAGGATCTCTTAGCCGACCTGCTTCAGTCGATGGTTGAAGCTACCGAGAAGACCGGGAAGCGAAGGGTTTTGGTCGATCGAACTGATAGTGGTGATGAAGCGATAACGGACACCATGGTGATCTATCGATTGGCCGTTCGAGTTGGAGAAGCATTTGGGTCGTCCGTTCGCATTGCCGCTTTGTCAGCTCGGGCGGATCAGCATTCATTTTGGGAAGATGTCGCGTCCAATCGTGGCGCTATTGTCAAAGCCGGTAATGATCGAGAGAGCCTCATGCAGTGGCTGTTGAGTGACGAGTAAGGTATGGCCAACTTGGCTTACATTTCATCATGTCTAAGTACGAACACCCCTACCTGGAACACGATGAGTACCTGGAGTTCCTTGTTCCAGGCGATGATCACGACGAAGATTTCTTCAACGATCTGCTTCAGGCGATGGTCGAACTATCCGATAAAACGGGGAAGCGAAGAATCCTCATAGACCGAAGCGGGGCCGATCCCGCCAAGCCAGTCGAGCAGATGGTCATTTATCGGTTATCTCTGCGTATGGCTCAAGCATTTGGAGCAACGGTTCGAATTGCTGCCTTGTCGACGCATACCGAGCAGCATTCATTTTGGGAAGATGTGGCTACCAATCGTGGGTCGATTGTCAAAGCCAGCAACGATCGCGAAAGATTGCTCGAGTGGTTATTACAAGATGGCTGATCTTCAGTGATGCTCATACGCTGTAAACCGCTCTAGCAGTTTCAGCAAGTTGCTTGACGAGGTGACAGGCGGTGCTAGATTTGCGATCTCGTAGTGCCTGAATGTCATTCGGTGATGAATTAGAAACAGAACCCCATGAATAAACTCAGCGTCCAGCAGTTTGAACACCCCGGCTATCTTGAAATTGTCTGCTCAGGCGATCATGTCCCGGAGGATTGGGAGGAGTTGGTTGAACTGACTTATCAAGAGTGTCGGCGTACCGGAAAGAAACGCGTCCTAGTCGACGGATTGAGCCTGAACTCCGGCATGGACAACATGACCCGTTATCGCACGGGGCTGTTGGTCGCAGAGAAATTCGGACCTGAGTACAAGATCGCCTCTCTATCACCGCGGGAACACATTAATTTCTTCTGGGAGACGGTCGCCCACAATCGCGGCGCGAAGGTAAGAACGGCGAGTGACCGCGACACGCTGGTGACTTGGCTGAGCGAGGACGAATAACTGCTTACCACTTGGGGATATGCAGTTTGCGGTTCATCAGCACGATCCAGATGGTCATGCCAATCAAGATGATGCCTGCCGACAGCATGGCCGAGAGGTCCAAATAAAACGTCAAGCCTAGCAGGCCGGCAAATACTACGAGATAAGACATAGGTTGGTTCCAACAAGAAACGACAAGACTTTGTTGGAAGCTTTCGTCGCATCTGCCCCTTTCGCAAGGAATCAGTGGGCAGCAATCACGAACAATCTAAGCTGCACCGTCGGCAGAATCGGCGAAACCGCTACAATCGCGCCCGCGCATAAAAAAATGGCTATCGGACTCATCGTCCGATAGCCATTTTTGTGTTTTCACCGACTTAAAACGGAGCAGGCTTTTCACCTTCGTCCGCAGGCTTCTTGGCCTTCTCTGGCTCGCCACTGGGGGCATTCACCAGGACCTTCAGCGATTCCAGACAACTGATCATGTCTTCCTGGCTGATCTCTTCCCAACCCGCACTGCGGTGGCGAATGATGGCCAGCTTGAAGGCCTCGAACGCATCCAGCACGTCGTCTGGCATCGAGCCGATCTCGGCGAATGGTTTCACCAGCGAAGGCGCTTCGGTCGAATCGCCGATTTCCCCTTCGGCCAGTCCGGCAGATTCCCGGTTATGGGTGTCTTGCTCTTCGTCACCGAAGTCAGGGCCTTCGTGGGTAGGGCCACTTGGTCCGTCCATTTCGCCGATCGAACCACGAACTTCGTCGTCGTTGCCTTGGGCTGGCTCGTAATCTTCGTCGACGTCGGAAGCGACGATTTCACCGTCAGGACGATCGGCTTCGAGCTTGCCCATCGTTTCCCAACGCTGGTTACGCATCGAGGCGACCGACCACTTGTTCTCGGCGGCACCTTCCAGCCACATTTCGGCGTCGTCCCACTCGATCGCGGCCTGGAAGTGGCTCCAGAACAGACCTTCGTAGGTGGGATAGTTATCGCCGAAACGCTCGAACACGCGGCGCAGTCGGCCGACGTGTTGACCAGTGACGCCACCAACGCGGCGAGCCCAGGCATCGTCGGCATATTCAGAGGTGGGCGCCCCTGCTTCCTGCAGAGACGTTCTCCACTGATGAATGATTTTCCCCTTGTCCCAGTTGGTCGTGCTGATCAGCTTGGTCCACTGGCCCAGGTAAGGAGCCGAAGCTTCTTCCAGCTTGGACAGCAGTTCGTCGCTGAGGGGAAACTCGGAGGCAGCGGTTTCAGCACCGGCATCCGCCGATGGTTGGGTGGTATCGGTTGCGGCGAGATCGACAGTTGGTTCTTCCATGCGGACTTGGCTTCCTATCCTTTCGAGACGTGATCCAAATGGGCCCGGCACGCCCACAATTCTTCTCGCGGAGCGGGGCCAACTTCTAAGAGGCACGAATTCTACGCACTGACCTGAGGAGCCTTCCACCGATTAAGACCTGGTGCGTTGAAAATTCTGCTAGCCCATGGCACCAACAAGCGGCCAGACAACAACTTAGGCCTTCACAAAATCTCCACATCCAAGCGTCTGAGATGGGGATAACTTGTCAGCCGTATGTCGAACTTGCCGGGCAAAAACCAAAGCTGCCAGCAAGCAGATCGCCCCAGCGTCAAAAGATGCCGAAGGTGCGGTTTTCTCGGAGAAAACGCTGTGGATCGTTCACGGGAACATTCCCGCCGGAGGCCTGGGTAGAACCGCGAACGATTGCCCAGTGGAATGGCGTTACAGTTCCTCGTCTAGGGCACCGTAGGGGACGCGGGAGAGATCCCCTTTCAGGTCATCGTAGAAGGTCGAAACGGCTTCGACCGCCATGGCGTGGAAGTCATCTTCCCGGGTTGGTCCTTCCAGCGGACCAACCGCCCCGATCGGTGTGGTGGCGTCGTCGAGGTACTTTTCGCTGAACATCAACAGCGGATGAAATCGCTCGCCATCGGCGCCGATCCATCCCATATCGAAGACCTGCCCCATACTCATACCGAATTGAGCACAGATACTTTTGCGGATTCCCTGGTCTTCGATGCCGTTTTGCTGGAGCGTCGCATCGAGTTCGGCAACCTGGGCCAACAGATAGGCGTTCATCAGGTTGCAGTACGTTTCCGTATCGCGACGAATATCAACCGGTTCCATGTTCGTACTCCTGGCGAATGGTATCAAATGCGGGAGACGTCTGTCGCTGGCACCGATTACGCCTGGTTGGCACGCTCTTCGGAGGTGAACCCGCAATGCTTGTGCTTGCCGTCGCAAAATGGCTTGTTGTCCGAGTGGCCGCAGCGGCACAGGGCAATGGTCGGCTTGTCGATGGTATACGAATTGCCTTCGGAGTCTTCGAGCGTTACCGGCCCTTCGACCAAAAAGGGGCCATTGTCACGGATGCGAATCTTGGTTTCAGACATATCCCGATCCTTCACTGGTTGGGTTGGCTAGTGGACCTACTTACTTGCATTCTAGGGGCGCCTGGCGGCCAGTGGGAAGTGTTCAGTTTTCGGTTTTCAGTCGGAGAAGACGATAGTGCTAACCGCTGCTGCTGAAATCTTTCAACTAACTACTCATCATCCGAACGCATGCTTCGCTTGCGGTTCCACAAAAGCACTCCCCAGAACAGCAGGAAGCCGCTCATGCAGGCAAACACGATTAAGCCGCGGCGGATATCGTACGCGCGGGTGCCTTCTGCCAGGCCCAGATACGAGCCAATGGCCAGGTAGATACCCCACAAGGCCAACGCGGCAATTACGCCGACCATCAGGTAAACGGTACTTTTCGACTGGGGAGCCATGCCTAATAGTCCGAACTGCCGTAGTAAACTTCTGCCGTGAGTCCAGTCCGGTCGCGTACGGCCTGGGCGATCGCATCGACTTCCGCGTCTTCCAGCGGCGTGACGATCGATTCCGCTGGCTTGCGGGCCACGGTATAAACCTGGACCAACTTGATCTGGCCGCCTCCTTGGGTGATCTCGTTCAAGCGATCGCAGAAGGCCGAAATCTCTTCGGCCTTGGGGCTTTCCCTCAGCAGTTTCAGGAACATCGATTGAATCACAATCGGACGCACCTTCGCGGCGAGCAGTAGATTATCGAGTACCCGCTGAAATGGAATCTTGGTTCGCTCGATCGTGCGGTAGTATTCTTCGGTGCCGGCATCGAGTTTGGCCCAGATCTCGCCCTGGTTCGCGTCGAGGATCTCGAGACCGCGCTGGACGTGCGGACGATGAAACATGGTGGCGTTGGTGATCAACACCATCTTCACGTCGTCGAGCCCATGCTTGCGTTTGATCTCAGCACTGCGCTCAATCAGCTCGTCAAAGTTCTTATAGGTAGTCGGCTCACCATCGCCGCTGAAGGCGATATCGTTGACGCGCCGCAAATGCTCAGGCGTCTCGGCGAATTTGGCGGTGTGGAAGATTTCGCCGGAAGCACACAGGTCGAGCATCTCTTCCAGTTCGTGGAAGTAGCGATCACTCTCGACAAAGCGTACTTCGCTTTCGGTCCGGCGATCGACCTGGCAGTAGATGCAATCGAAATTGCAGATCTTGTCGGGATTCAGATTAACCCCGACCGACAGCCCCTTGCTCCGTCGAGAGAGGACCGGATAGACGAACCGGTTCCCTTCGAACGTGCGCTGATGCTGGGTATGAAGGTGGTGCGTTGACATTCAATAATCAGTTAGAAGTCTTCAGTATTCGGCAAGCGAACGCCTACCAGCAAGATGACTGGAGCGACGCGATCTCACAACCCCCGTGGACCGTTCTCCACGAAAGCTCTTCGCTGAAAACTGAACACTGAAAAACTGAAAACCAAGAATTACCTTGTTTCCGACGGCTGTTTCTGTCCTACAGGCTCTGCTGGGATATTATGCCCAGGCAGTTCAGAAAGCAAATTACCGCGAATAACCGTCAGCGAGCTTTTCACCTTCTGGACGTCCTCGGGCGGAACGTCGCGAAGGGCTTTGGCGCGGACGCTTTTGGCACAGTCGACCATTTGTTCCCACATCGGTTCCACCTTTTCGGTGGCGCGTATGATCTTCTTGCGGCGATCGTTGGGGTCGGTCTCGCGGACGATCCAGCCATCGCGTTCCATGCGGTCGATCACCCCGACCAACGTCGGTGCTTCGATACGCATCTGGTCGGCTAGTTCGCTTTGTGTGATTTCGCCCATGTACGAAAGCCAACACAGGACTTCCCACTGGCGATAGGTGATGCCGAGTTTCCCCAGTTCATCATTCATCGCGCGTGTCATTAGATGGGCGACACTGAAAACCCAATAGCCCAAGCTATCTTCAAAGTCGTAACGGAGCATTCGATTCTCTTCAGTCTGAGGCTGAATGATTGAGATGAGATTATTGACGAGTCAGCCTTGCTTCTCTGTTTATGCCATCGGTCATTCAGGTACTAAAAAGCACGCGAATAACAGTATTCAAACAACGTTTCCCACTCGGCGTGGGTAACTTTGCGTAAAAGTTCCTCGTTTGCGCACTTGCCGCGACTAACGGCTTCACACGCATCCACCATTGCCATCGGGTCCCAATGTCGCTCCGCCAGGAATTGGGTATGGCTATCGAGGTTTGCTTCGGAGGCTAACGAGTTTGCCTTCTCAGCAAGTGTCTCCATCGCGGGGTGATCGCCCGTGCGGCGAAACCAGTATTTGGCATTGCCGTAATCTGGTTCTCGCCGGTGCATAATCCCGTGCCAGTAACTGCCAGTGGAACTGGGCAGATCCTGACTGACCGTATGCGACTCGTCCAGAAAATTCCAAAGCAGCCACAAACCGCTGATGCAAGCGCGAGCCATCTCACGGTCTTTCACCGGTTTATCGCTCAGGGAATTAACCTGGATTGCCTGAAGCCGCTCGAAGGCCGCCGGATCCGGTTTGCCAGGCCCCAGGGGGCATAACGAGGCATTTTGGATAAGTTCGGCGACTTCGTTTGGGTACTGATCGAAATTCATGCCAACGCGGGGGTCACTTCCAAGAGGGGTACGCTTCATGGTAGCTTTACCATGGCCTAGCTTAACAGGTTTTCGGTCACTAGCGACCTAACTATTTCGAAAATCGAACTACCACGGTTGTAGGCGGCTAGATTCCCTGTTCAGGCCGATTTTTCGCTGATAAACTCAGTTACTTCGCCCTCTTACTATAGAGGTGACCTAGAGGGCGCTAATAGTTACACCCCCTTTAGATTTTCTGATTCTCGTCCGAGGCCTTTCCCATGTCGACTGATCCTCAGAAGGATCCCGCTTCCGTGGAACCCACCCCCCCATCTCCTGAAGCTTCGGCCCCGGAGGCATCTTCCGACGCACCTAAACCGGCAGAACCCCCCGCCGAAACGACCACCGGCGAGTCCGCTGCCGACGATGGTGGCGAGGACAAGGAAAAGAAGAAGGTGCTCATTGGCTCGCAGCGAGACGCACCGAAGCCGGCACCTGCCCAGCGAAAGCCGCAAGCACCCAAGCGTCCTTCGCAGCCCAAGCCCGCTCAGGACGACGACGATCCGACCAAGATTCCGGCCGATCTGACCGAAACGTTGGCCGAAGCCTCGCAGGAAGAAGGCGAGCCGGACTACCGATTGCCCGTCGAAGGAGGCAAGGTCCACGTCCCTAATCGCCGCGAGACGATGGAAGACATCGAAGCCGAGTTGGAAGCCGCGTTCGGTGGAAGCTCGATCGATGACGTGATGGGCAGCCAGACTCCGGCGCCTGCTGCCGTTCGCCTGGAAGAAGGCGATCGCGTGACCGGCACCGTCATTCGCGTGCATCGCGAAGACGTCTTCTTCGATCTGCCGGAAGGGAATCAAGGGATCGCTTCGATCCGCAACTTCGTCGCACCGCCTGCGGTGGGTGACAAGTTGGAAGTCTCGATCGGCGAGTTCAACGGTAGCCAACGTCTGTATGAAGTCGGTATCCCCGGCGCGTCGACCAGCGTCCAAGACTGGGGTGACATCAAAGAAGGGATCGTTGTTGATGCCGTGGTCGATGGCGTGAACAAGGGTGGTCTTGAGTGTGCCGTCGGTACGGCGCGCGGTTTCATCCCAGCCAGCCAGGTTGCCACCTACCACGTGAAGGACCTCGAAGAGTTCAAGGGCCGTAAGCTCCAGTGCCTGGTGACCGAAGCCAATCCCGAGAAGCGTAATTTGGTGCTCAGTGCCCGGGCTGTCGCCGAGAAGATGGCCGAAGACAACAAGAAGAACCTCCTTGGCAGCCTGACAGTTGGTCAGGTTCGCGAAGGAACCGTGACCCGCATTCAAGACTTCGGCGCGTTCGTCGACATTGGCGGCGTCGATGGTCTGGTTCACGTTAGCCAAATCAGCTGGGACCGCGTGCAGCATCCTTCTGACGTCCTTTCCGAAGGTCAGGCCGTGAAGGTGAAGGTCACCAAGATGGATCCCGAGACCGGCAAGATCGGTCTTTCCATCCGCGACACCATGGAGAACCCATGGCAGAAGGTCGCCAGTGAGTTTGCCGTTGGTAAGGTTGTGCCTGGCAAGGTGACCAAGCTGATGGACTTCGGTGCATTCGTCGAAATCGCCCCAGGCATCGAAGGCCTCGTGCACGTTAGCGAAGTGAGCTACAGCCGCATCAGCCGCGTTTCCAGCGTGTTGAAGGTGGGCGAAGAGGTCGAGGTGAAGGTCCTCAGCATCGACCAGACCAAGCGTCGTATTAGCTTGTCGATCAAAGCCACCCAGCCACCACCGGCCGATTCCCGACAAGGAGGCCGTCGCAAGGAAGAACCGGAAACCGACATCGACCGCGAACTGTCGGTCAAGAAGAAGTCGAACCAGCCACTCAAAGGCGGCATCACCAACGACCAAAGCGAAGGTGCCAAATTCGGCTTGAAGTGGTAATACCTAAGCGCCAATTTTGATTCAACAGAAAAGCCCTCACGCCAAATGCGAGAGGGCTTTTTTTATGGTTGATCGGCCCTTTGCGAGTTTAGTCGTCGGGCCGCTTCACTGCGGCTCATTCCTAAGAACCCCGGTTGCAGACCATGTTCGTTCAGATCGCTCAAGGCTTTCTGGTTGACGACCACCAAGACAACCAGACCCACAATCGGAAACAGGATCAACAAGCCACAAAGAACCGCAATCAGCGTCGAATAGACTTGTTGTGCGAGACGAAAGGTGGTGAACATCGCGACGAAAACGAAACACCAGTACGCGATCGATACCGCACGAATGGGAACCCAGAGTCCGGCAACCGTTAACAGCATTGGTCCGATCGCGAATCCGGTATAGACCAGAATCGCGAGTATCGTCAGCCGTTGATACCAGACGATCCGAATAAGACGGGTATCCTCGTCCACCGCAGGCTGCGTGGATTCAATACTCGGCGATCGAAATGGCGAGTCGTCGTGGGGCATCCCAGCATTGTAAATGAATGCTCGGCAGTTTACTTCAAGCCGACCGCGTGCCCATCGAGCTCCCAGGCATCATCGATTTCGACACCCAAGTAGGTCAGCAAGGTCGGTACGGCATCGACAATGTAGATCTGCTTTTCAAACTTCCCTTTCTCGGCTCCCTCGCCACTGACCATCAGGAAGCTGTTGAGGATGTCGGGATTGGTTTGGCCGTTGCTGTGTCCTTTGCCGAAGCCGCCGTGATCGCTAGTCACGACGATCAGCCACTCTTGGTCGGTTCGTTTCTCGATCGCTTCCAGCACGCCTCCTACCAGGCCGTCGACATGTTCGATCGCGGCGATGTACTGCGGGACGGTCGGGTGAAAGCCGTTGGCGTGGCCGGCTCCGTCGACTTCGCCAAAGTAGAGCATCATGGCGACTGGGTTGTCGTCTTGCGTCAGTTGCTCCACGGCCGCGGCCATTGCGGCGTCGTCCGCCTCTTCATAGGAGTTGTCTTTTTTCGTATCGATCGAAACGTCGGCCGAGGAAACGATGTACTTGGCGATCGGCGGCCAGTTGATGATCGAAACGGTCTTCGCCTGGGGCATGCTCTTCTTCACGTAATGAAAGAAGTGCGGGTACTTGTCGAACTTAGGATCCTTAAAGCTGTTTCCCTGCACGTTGTGCTTGTCGGCCCACACGCCGGTGTTGATGCTGCCCCAGCCAGGCCCGCTAATTGTGTCGTTCTTCTTGTAGCGATCTCCCAGGATGAGCGTCGTTGGCGAGTAAATTCCTGAAGCGCGAATCTTGTCCAGATTGGGTGTGTTGGCTTTGGTCAGTGCATCGAAGCGGCACCCGTCAATGCCCAGCAGCAGCACGTGCTTCGACTTCTCTTCAGCGGACACAACGCTGGTTACCAACAACAAAGTCAGAACGGCAAGGGACAGATAGCGACGCATGGGAGATCTCCTGGCAGGGAACATTAGTTGACCGAAAGTCTACTTGCTGCGATGGAGTGGTTCCACCTGTCAGGCATTATTTTGTTGTTAATCCGACAGGACAGATCTGCGAACAGAAAGCTTTGCTCATTGTGGATCTTCGACGGAGGGATCTTCATCGTCGGGCGGTAAGTCGGCAGCCATCTCGCGTAACGCGTTCCAATTGGGGCCTGTCCGCCGGAACGGAATGCCCTGCCTTTCCAGGCTGTCGCGGATCGTTTCGGCGACCGGCAACAACGCGAACAGGCCGATGCAGGGACACAACGCGAAGAAGCAGTAGGCGACCATCGTGACCAAGTGTGACTTGGTTGCCAACATCAAGCGAAGCAGGCTGTACGCGGAAAATAGGTACAGCACCACCAGCCAGCTATAAACGGCGAAACCTGTCCAACGTGCGGGCGAACTATTCTCGGCAGACATGGCCGAAAGTGCGGCAACCAAGGGAATGGCAACGACCGTGCCTAGTTGCAACGCCATCGCGATGTAGACCAGTTGCAGATAACGGAGCGCCTGGCAGGCCTCTTCGCCAATCAGCTTCTGTACGGCAAAGTCTGCCCCTTTCGGCGATGCAAACGGGGAGTCAGTAGATTCCGAACTGGTCATGCTGATGATTGCGGGATGGCAGGGAGCACACGAATTTCACTTTTGAACAGACTAAGTTTAATCGTTCCCTTCAACGGACTGCTCAAAAAAAGAGCCATGCCCCAGTTCACTCGGGCATGGCTCTTGGATTTTAAACTGTCCGCGGCAGTAGTCGACTACAGATCGAAGTCTGCTTTGTTTTCGCCGTCGGCGACCGTCGTTTCCAACTGAGAGTTTTTGTTGTACTTGGCCGGAATCGATTCTTTCATGATCGGTTCCTTGGTGATTTGATCTTGTCCTGCTTCGATGCGGTGAGAGATTTTCACCTTCTTAGCGCCGGGTGTGGCCATGACTGAATACTGACCATCTTTGATTTCACCGGTAGTTGGTGGAATTCCTTGGGAAGCATCCTCAGGCGATTCAAAGCTGATTCGCCCTTCAGTGAGTGGCTTGCCGTCGAGGGTCACGGTGCCCGCAACCTGGTGACGGGCAGGCCCATCGTCTTTGGAAGCCACACAACCGATGATCATGGGAATCAACAGGCAAGCGGCTAATACCGTTGGTTTCATTTTCTGTTCCTAGAAGATTGTGACTACGGCAGTTGAACGACGTTACCGTCGTTTCGCACGCCCAGGTTTCCAAACGTTGGCAGGTCGATCGTTTCGGGGAAGAAGTGCACCGAGCCGTCGACAAACAGCACATTCACCCCACCTGGGTGATCGGAACGCAGCGGAGGGTTGTTTCCGTAGTTGGTGCAAACACCGTCTGTATCGCAGCTGCTGTCGAAGGGTTGAATTTGATTGATCGGATAGCGGAGAGACGTTGTATTAAAGCAGCGACCATCTCTTGAGTTGGGAAGTGTCGTCTTATTGTCGTTGTTGCCGATCGTACCCATGTTGAAACCATAAGTTGTGCTCCGGTAGTCGACCCTCGTTCCGGCAGCACTCTTCAGCCATGCTCCCACTTCGCTCACCATCATCGTGTTGCTGGTGCCGTCGGTGACATGGGCAAAATTGGTTTTGCTGTTGTAATACAGCACTCCGTTCATGGACGCATTGCCAACGTCATCGATGACGTTTTCGTTTGCGCCGCTGATACCGGCGAATCCATTCACAACACCAGCGATTGAAACGTAGTCGGCGACCATCGTCTTGACCGGATCGCCACCCAACTCTTGCGAAACGGAAGCAGAGGGGCACTCGTAAATCCCGAAGACCGGGCTTCCGGCGTCCACACCACATGCGTCGCTGACCGAACCGCCGTTCCAGTGTTCGCTCAAGTCGATAATGTCATAGACATTTCCCAGTTCCACGTAGGGAAGCAGATGCACCATCCAACCGGTTCCCCACTTTCTGCCGGTCGCGGTGCCAAACGGCGGAAGGTTATTGGTCGTTCCAGGCGGCAATCGCAGGTACGTATCGTGGAAGTTGTGCAGGCCCAACCCGTGCTGCTTCAGGTTATTCACGCACTGGGAGCGTCGGGCGGCCTCACGAGCTTGCTGCACGGCGGGCAACAGGAGGGCAATCAGGACCCCAATAATCGCGATCACAACGAGAAGTTCAACCAGCGTGAAGCCGGTGTTTCGGTTCTTCATGAGCAGCACCATAAATCAACGAATAAGTATGTTTGTGCGCAGTACTTCCGGGGAGTAAGCAAATGCCAAGGAAGTAGGGAGTATATTCTTGGGTGCGAAAAAACACAAGGAATTGTTTAAAATCTTTGCTGCTAACATGTGATATTGCGCGGCAATATGCTTCCTAAAGCACCTATATTCGCGCGGCGTGCATAACTTATATCGATGTACCGTGGTTTAGAGTTCGAGGCGAATTGCCTCATCGGCAGGGCTGGAAAAGAACTCTGCGGCCGTTGATGGGACAGCGTATGGGTGGCGATCGGGGGCTAAGTCAAACCACTTGCTGCTCGAAAGGAAGCACGATACGTACGTCGTTATCGACCGGTGGAGCTTCCTGCTTCTCGGCGAGATTGATCACCGCGAAGGCGATCACGCCGTGCAGAATCGCCAGGACGAGGAGCCCTCCGATGATATTGGCCAGCACGCTGCTTTTGAGTTCGGCGGCCACTTCTTCGGCCGTTCCTCGCTTTAAGCGATTCACGGTTGTGCTGCCTTTGGGCGGCATTAGTCCTCGGTGGACTTCGCTGTAGATGCCGAAGACGACGACCTCTTCGCCGGGCTCAATTCGTTTCTCGACCAGTTTGGGCAACGAATGAGAGAGCGTTTCCGCCCCATCGAAGGCCATGTTTTCAGGATCGTCTAGTTCATCGTTCGAGTCGATTGCCTCTCGAAAGACTTGGGCAGTCTCTTCGGCACTCGGCGGAATGATCTTATCAATCGGCGTGCTGGTCAATCGCATGTGCCGCTCGACGCGGCCGTCATCATCGGACCAGACATCACTGAAGACCGACAAGATGGAGACAACCTTCACCCCTGATCGATCTTCGAACTCGGTGTTGAGCAAGAATTTGCGAGCAGCTGCCACTTCCGAAGAATTGATGCAGTTATCGGCGATCACATCGTCGACCATCGGAAAGCCCAACAGTCTAACGTCTCCCCACGAGGTTTGGATCTTGCAGGGTGACATGAGGAAACCAGCGAAGTCGGCCGCTGTGTCGTCATCTTCACGGTCCGAGAATTCGCCTTCCGGCTTGCAAATATCGTACTCGCAAATGACGCACTCTTTACCGGAAATCGGAGCTTTCATCGGTTCGCCTTCGGCGCGAATGCGTCCGGCAACCGCGACCTTGCAGCCATCGTTCAGTTGCAAGCCAAAGTCGGCCTTTGAGATCAGCGACCAGTCGCTCCACGCGGTCCAGGCATTGGTGAGCGCTCCGATACAAAAGAATGTGATCAGCCCAGAAATGGCCCCGAAGATCAGGCCTTCCGGTCGCTGAAAGACTTGATCAAACGCATACATGTACCCGCCGGCCAATGCGGCCAGCATCAGTAGCGAGAGACCACATCCTTTAAGCATCGTGAATTACCCTGGACCGGAGCAAGCCAATAACTCGCCGCAGCGAGACACCCTTTAGTGTACTTCTTCAGAGCGGCTCATGCCTAAGGTTTTCGGATCGACCGGCGAGCCGTCGTGGTGGCGAAGCTGCCGGAGAATCTCCTTGTGCGAAGGTCCTACCCATTCAAACTTCAAGCCATAGCCTCGCAGATCCTGTTGAACCAAGCGAGCCGCGAAGACGATACCCACGATCGAAACACAAGGGATACTGGCAACGGCCGCAAACCATAGATAACGCTGGTGATAGCCCAACGATCCGAGAACTGTGAATACGATGATGCCGGTGATCAGGCTGGCCAAGGTCCAGCCGCATGCCAGGATCGTGAACACCATAATGCTCGAGATCTCACCGGGGTTGTGCTTGTTCATCTCCACGAGAAACCCGCACGGCGCCGCGAGTCCGCCGAAATAGAACGCGAACAAAAACTCTAACCGGCGAAGCCCCCGGGCGAGTTTGAAAATCTCTTGCGAGCGCTCGTCGAACGAGTCGTGCAGCTCGTCGACAATTTCGGGAGATTTAAACGGAGAGTCGTCCGTCATCGGTTCTCTCGTTGGTTGAATCTACCAACTACGCCTTGGCGACGACCATCGCCGCACACTGCCCTTTGCGTGTGTGGCTGAGAATCAGAATCGCCGGCTTCTCGATGTCCAGCGGCTGCCCATGAATGACTGGAATATCACACGCGGGGTCAGGCGTATCGTAATTCAGCGTTGCTGGAACCTTACCGTGCTGCAGCGCCAAAACAGCCACTGCTGCATCGAGGGCTCCCGAGGCGGAACCGCTGTTGCCGTAGTAGCTTTTGAGTGCCGCAACTGGAACGCCAGGTAGCGCGGCCTTGATGCCTTCAGCTTCCAGCGGGTCGTCGGCGATATTACCAGAGCCGTGAGAGACGATGCATGCCAGGTCATCCTTGGTGATGCCAGCGTCGCGCAACGTAGCGGCGATGCAGCTACTGACCGCTGTGGGAGAAACAGGAGCTTCCGCGGTGACGCGACCAAATGTCGAAGACGCACCAAGGACTTTACCGAGAATATTCGCCCCGCGTGCTTCCGCTTTCTCACGTGTCTCAAGAACTAGTGCGGCCGCAGCTTCACTGCTAACCGACCCGTCGCGATCCTTTTCAAATGGGCGCGAGGCCTTCTCGGGTTCTTCGTTGCGGTGCGATAGGAGCGTGTCGCTACGGTATAGAAGCACGTTCAAATTCAAACGCGAGCCCGTCGCTCCGGCGATCATGCAGTCCATCGTCCCGCGACGCAGGTGAGCCAATGCTTCGCTGATGGCGTTGATCGCGCTGGCTTCTTCCAGGCAGATCGTATTGTTGTGGCCGCGACCGTCGTAGTAGATACCGACATGGCAGGCCGGCATGTTGGGCAAGTACTTCAGCATCCAGAGCGGGTTCGTTTCGCTCATTGCCGAGGGGCCCCAGCGATCGTGCTGGTACCAACCCTCTTCAATGCACTGATCGTACGCGGCTCGCAGGTCCTCGAAGTCGCTGTACATCATCTCGCTGCCATAGACGACACCGAGACGTTCTGGATCGATGCTGCCTGGTTCCAGTCCGGCTTGATCCATCGCCAGGGCAGCCGCAGCAAATCCGGTTTGGATCTCGCGGCACATCACCTTGAGCGCTTTGCGAGGCTTGACGTACTTCTTGCCCTCGAAGTCTTTAAGCTCACCGCCGAAGGTGACCGGATAGTCCGGCATGGTGAAGACGGAAAGGGGCGCAATCCCAGACTTGCCAGCCATGAGACTTTCCCAGACGGCTTCGTTGCCAATTCCGATGGGGCTCACTACCCCATTACCAGTAATAACGACTTCGACTTGGGACTGCATCCGTTAGCTTGGCTTTCCTGAAGCGATCGCGAAAGATTGACTGTTGTTATATCGGTAGGCTCCGCCCTTCCCTAGATCGACCTGACAACGACAAATTCACCATTTGCGAAATTTTACGGCAATGTCGATAATTTAGGCAGAAAATACCATCTTGGAAGGGTGGGTAGTTAGTTTACCACAAATTAAGCTTAAGCTATTGGTACTGGCATCTCTGGGTTGATGTAATCGTCACCCTTTACCCTCCTTCCGCCGGAAACTTGACCGGGCCTGAATAATTGGCGGAACCCGCCCCATCGCCACAGCCGATTTTGATGCATAGGAAGTAATCCCGAATCATGGACGGATTTCCCGAAACCGCACACCCGGCAACGACTCGATACAGCCATGAGCGACACCTCCGACAAATCACTGCAAGCTCCTTTGCACTGTAATAAGTCCGACGATTTCTCGATGGCCGAGGCCCGAAAATCAATTGGCGACTTGTTCCAACCGAAGCCTTGGATCTATTGGACCGACTTCCTGGTGAGCTTCTCGGTCGCGATGGTTTGCTTTCGGATGGTTCGTCAAACCGAACTGTTCAGCTGGCAACAAGGCGTGTTCTTCGTCATCAGTAGCTGCCTGTTCTACCGATTGGCCATGTTTATCCACGAACTGGTCCATCTTCGCACCGGCACGTTCACGGCGTTTCGCGTCGCTTGGAATCTGCTGGTAGGCGTTCCGTTTCTGATGCCGTCGTTCGTCTATTATACGCACCTCGACCATCACCGCCGCAAACATTACGGCACCGACATGGATGGCGAGTACCTTCCAATCGAATACGAAGGTCGCTGGCAGATCTTTGCCTTTTTGGCTTCCAGTTTCGTCGTTCCGCTTTTGGCCGTCTTCCGCTTCCTGATCCTCACGCCGCTGACCTGGGTCAGCCCGCGTTTCCGCGACTGGGCGTTTCAGCATGCGTCGTCGATGGTGATCGATCCGAAGTACCTGCGTCCGCTACCGACCAAGAAGGCGATGCGATTGATTCGCCTGCAAGAAGGTTTGTGCTTCCTCTGGTGCCTGGGCATTCTGATCGGAGCGCTCACCGTCGGTGGTTACCCTTACCCGCTGTTGATTCAGGCCTACTGCACCGGCGTCTTCGTGTTGACCTTGAACGCACTGCGAACGCTGGTCGCTCATCGTTGGCACAATCATGTCGGCGAAATGACCTTCCTGGAACAACTGTTGGATTCGGTCAATTTCCCTGGCAACAAGTGGATCACCCAAATCTGGGCACCCATCGGAACGCGTTTCCATGCCCTGCACCACATGTTCCCATCGCTGCCATACCACGCGATGCCTGAGGCTCACCGCCGCTTGATCGAGCGACTCCCGGAAGGTTCGCCGTATCACCGGACCAACGAGACCTCCTTCACGCACGCGTTTCTCGACTTGTGGAAGCGTTGTGGCCGGCTGATCAATCGTCAGGTTGAGCCAGCGAAACCCGCGGAATCGATCAGCGCCGAACAACCTACGAACGGCCACAGCGAAATGGCGAAGTCGGCTTAGGCGTCTTCATGATTGAAGTTTCGGGCAATACCCGTAAGAATCGTTCTTCATCATGAATGACGAAGAATCAAAGCCGTTGCCGCCGTCGGATCCTCGCGTGTTCTTTGCCGCCGAACGCACCATGCTCGCGTGGCTTCGTACCGGGCTTGCCGTGATTGGCGTTGGCTTTCTGGTGGCCCGCTTTGGACTCTTTCTCGAGATGCTCCGTCATCCGGGGGCCGATATCAGTCCGCCGCTGTTCTCTTCGTTGATCGGTATTGGTTTCGTCCTGCTGGGGGCGACGCTCATTGGAGTATCGGCCTGGCAGCACACCGGCTTCATTCGCGAGATGACCCTCCAGCAGCGCCCCAATAGCTACAGCATGCACCTGGCCGTCTGGGTATCGGCTGTGGTAACTCTCTTGGGGTTGGCACTAGCAATCTACTTGCTTCTGAGTGTCTTTACCGGCGAGCCGATCCACACGGGCGTGTCGTCCGGTTCCTGAGTCGTGAAAGAGGGAAGCCAACACGTCAGATTACCTCGTTTTCGGCTGAAATTGAGAGAATTATCTCAATCTCACGTGGTATCTTCGCGATCGCGTGGGTTCCGATTGAGGCGGCATGAACTATAGTAAACGTGGACCCTCTCCCCACTTTTCCTCCCCCTGAAAACTTCTAAAGCAAGTAGGTTTTTCCTAGATGACATCCCCCCGCTCGCTTTTTGCCCGCGTTTTGTCTGTGGTCACCCTTTGCCTGTTGCCAGCCACGCTTTTGGCGGCCGATGCTCCGAAGCCGATTAAGGCGCTATTGGTGACCGGTGGTTGCTGCCACGACTACCAGACGCAGAAGAACATCATCAAAGAAGGGCTCGAAGCCCGTGCCCATATTGAAGTGACGGTCGTTCACGAAGGGGGCAGCACCACCGATACCAAGATTCCGCTCTATCAGAACCCAAACTGGGCCGAGGGGTACGACATCGTCCTTCACAACGAGTGCTTCGCCGCGGTGAAAGATCCGGCGTGGACCGCTCGTGTTTTGAAGCCGCACCAGGAAGGCCTTCCAGGTGTCGTCATTCACTGTGCGATGCACTGCTACCGGGACGGAACCGATCAGTGGTTCAAGTTCTGTGGTGTCACCTCGCATCGCCATGGGGCCCACTACCCACATGCTGTTTACAACTACGACGCACAGCATCCGATCATGGAAGGCTTCGGCCCCGCGTGGGCGAACCCGCAAGGCGAGCTTTACCACATCGCCAAGGTCTGGGAGAACACGCACGTCTTGGGTGCTTCCAAGGAAAAGAACCAAGGGGACGAACACGCCTGCATTTGGACTAACCAATATGGCGACGCCAAGGTCTTTGGTACGACGCTTGGTCATCACAACGAAACGATGGAAGCCGATACCTTCCTGAACATGCTGACCCGCGGCACGCTGTGGGCGTGCGACAAGCTGAGCGATGAATACCTGAAGCCTGTGGATTCCGCTCCGAAGCTGGTTCCCGTGAACCTGGCCCAGGGTAAACCGGCCAAGGCTTCGAGCGAAGAGACCGGCAAGAACAACTTCGCCAAGAACGCTTTCGATGGTGACAAGGGAACTCGCTGGTGTGCCAGTGGGGCAAACTATCCCCAGTGGTTGGAAGTCGACCTGGGCGAACCGAAGGAACTTCGCGGCGCTCAAATCGATTGGGAATCGGAAGGGGGCGTCTACCAGTACACGATCGACGGCAGTGCCGACGGCAAGACCTGGATGACGATCGTCGACCAGTCGAAGAAGGACGACAACAAGCACGACTTTGAATTCGTCTCTGGCGGCTTCCGTTATATCCGCGTGAATGCTTTGAACAGCAAGCATGGCGGCTGGGCTTCGATTCGCGAGCTTCGTTTGCTCGGTAAAGAGCTGGTCGAAGTTGCTCCCGAGAAAGTCAAAGAAGACGAAGACGCTCAGAAGCTGGCCGAAGTGAAACTGCCGGAAGGGTTCGAGAAAACGATCTTTGCGGCGCCTCCTGCAGTGAACTATCCGGTCTTTGTGGCCGCTTCGCCGGAAGGGGATGTCTACGTTTCGGTTGATAAGAACGGTTCACTCGATCGCGAACTGAAGCGTGGAGCCATCCATCGCCTGCGAGACACCGACGGCGACGGTAAGGCCGACGAAGTGAAGCTGTTTGTGCCCGATGTCGACTCGCCCCGCGGTATCGTGTGGGATCGTGATCGGCTTTATGTCTTGCATCCGCCGCACCTGAGTGCGTTCATCGATGAAGACGGCGACGGTCGTAGCGACAAGCAAGAGATTTTGATTAAGAACCTGGCCTTCACGTTCAAGGATCGCCCGGCCGACCATACGTCCAACGGCGTCACGCTAGGGATCGATGGTTGGTTGTACTGTGCAATCGGTGACTTCGGTTTCATGGAAGCTGAAGGGGCCGATGGCCGAAAGCTGCAATGTCGCGGCGGCGGCGTGCTGCGGGTTCGTCCTGATGGCTCGAACATGGAGATGTACAGCTACGGCACGCGTAACATTCTGGAAGTGGCGGTCGACCCACTGATGAACGCCTTCACACGTGACAACACGAATGACGGCGGCGGCTGGGACATTCGCCTGCACCACTTCAGCGGTCTGGAAGACCACGGCTACCCACGCTTGTACATGAACTTTGGTGAAGAGATCGTCCAACCGCTGGCCGACTACGGCGGTGGTTCCGGTTGTGGTGCGTTGTACATGGACGAACCAGGCTTCCCTGAAGGTTACGGCAGCGCTCTGTACACGGCTGACTGGGGCCGCAGCTGGATCTATCGCCACAACCCCGAACGCAAGGGAGCGACCTTCGAGGTTAACCAGGAAGAGTTCCTGGGCATGCCTCGCGTGACTGACCTGGATGTCGACGCCAACAGCAACATCTACGCCGCGAGCTGGAAGGGTGCGACCTTCAAGTACAACGGCGAAGATGTCGGCTACCTCGTGCAGGTGAAGCCGAAGGGGTATCAGGCAAAGCCGATGCCGAATCTCCGGGAAGCGGACACGGATATGCTGTTGGAACTAATTCAGTCCGATAGCCACCGGCGCCGTTTGGCGGCTCAGCGCGAGCTGCTGGCACGCGGGCTAGATGACGAAACGCTGCAGAAGATTCGATTCTTAAAGATCAGTTCCCCTGAGGCAATGATTGCTGTGGAATATCTGCTATTCCAGGGCGTAAAGGATGAAGACCGCGAAAAAATCGCCATCTTCGGGGAAATCGCTGGAACCATGGAATTGCAGAACAATGTGGACGGCATCCGCACGATCATCCGTGCATCCACGGATCGAGCCATTCTGCGCCGCCGCGAAGACATCGTGAAGTATGCTCAAGTGATGGCGACGGAGTTCCTAGTCAATATGCCTCCTCTGGTTCAATTGGAGGCGATCAACGCTCTAACGCGTTTGTCGAAGATCTCCGAAGTCGAACCTACTAGCAGCATGGCTGATCTGCTGGACAGCGAAGACCCCGTTCTCCGCCATACGGCCTTCCGTGGGCTGGCCAGTATGGAAGCGAGTGATCTTCTGTTTGGCGTCGTCGATGACGAAAACGCCAGCCAGCGTAAACGCCAATTCGCCTTGTTCGCCCTGCAGCGAATCCACAAGCCGGAAGTTGTCGACGGGCTGATCCAGCGGCTGGCCAAGGAAGACGATGCCAATCGTCGCCAAGGACTGCTGACAGCACTATGCCGTCTCTACTTCGTTGACGGCGAGTGGAAAGGCAATAGCTGGGGTACCCGTCCCGATACGCGGGGTCCTTACTATCAGCCCGAGAAGTGGGAGCTGTCCGACAAGATCGGTGGCGTGCTTCGCACCACGTTGGCCTCGGCCGATAGCCAAGAGTCCGGCTTCCTGCTCACACAGCTGCAGCGTCACCGCATCGAGCTGGATGGCACGCTGCGCCTGGCTTTGGAGAAAGCAGCCGGCGATCCGAAGTTTGCCGCCGCGGCGGTCAATATGATTGCCACCTCGAATGAACTGCCCAGCGAAGCGATCGGGCTTCTAAAGTCCACTGCGACTGCCGAAGGGTCCGAAGCGGAAGTTCGCGGTCAGGCCGTTATTGCCCTGCTCCGCAGCACCGACGCCGATACCGTCAAGGCCGCTCTGGCAGGGCTTACCAAGCTGCACGCAGCCGATGCGGGTGGTGCCGCGTTCAAGAAGTCTTTCAGTGGCTTCCAGGACAAGAACCAACTCAGCCGCCAGATTGGTGTGCTGGAAGGTCTGGCCAAGACGCCAACCACCGGCGATGCCGTTTGGGCCGAAGCCGGTCTGTTGACCTTGTCGCAGCAGAAGAAGCTTTCGCCCGAGGTGGAAAGCACCGTGACCGGCTCGCTGGAAGCCGGCTGGAACGATCCAGCACGCCAGCCGCAGCTGCTCGCCGCAGCGTTGATCGTCAACGATCGCCAGCTGGAAGATAAGGTTCGCGGGTTGCTCGACAGCAAGAACGCCGAGGTCGCTTCGGCCGCTGGCAAGGTTGCCGATGCCTGGCAGCTGAATGCCCAAATGAATAAGCCGACCGGTCCGAAGGTTGCTACCATCGATCCGGCCGAGGTCATCAAGATGGTCGTCGGCATGAAGGGGGACAAGGCTCGTGGCGAACAGCTCTTCGCCAAGCTGACCTGTAACAAGTGCCACACGGTCGATCCAAACGAAGCCCCACGCGGCCCTTACCTGCCGCAGGTTGCCAAGACCTACAAGCGAGATCAGCTGACCGAAGCGGTCGTGCTGCCGAGCAAGTCATTGGCCCAAGGCTTCGTGACGAACATCTTCCAGATGGAAGACGGTCGATTGCTGTCAGGTTTCATCACCTTCGAAGGCCCCGAGAAGATCGTTATCCGCGACAACCAGGGGAACGAGATCACGCTGAACCCAGACGAGATCCTCGGCCAGAAGAAAGACGACATCTCGATCATGCCGACCGGTTTGGCCAACGAGGTGACCGTTCAGGAACTGGCCGACCTGGTGACCTACCTGGAAAGCCTGGCTTCGAAGGCCGGCACCAAGTAGGAAAGCAGTTACCCAGCGAGAGAAATCTCTCGGATCCAACCTTCGCAAGAGCCATCGGTAATGTCGATGGCTCTTGTAGTTTATTCATGCCCCTCTGTGGAATCGGTGATCACTCTATTCTCTGTGGCAAAATTCTTCTTGAAGCGTTTCGCCACAAGCGTCATAACAAAAAGACATCGACCGGCCACCCCACTACGTTCTGGCCGGCCCTTTCTGGCGTGCTTTTCGCAAACCAAAGGCCTGAGCGATGTCTCTCTTCTTCTCTCGATTCATTGTGATCTGCACGGTCGTCAGCGGAGGTTCTGTAGCCTTCGCCGGCGATCCGTCGCCGTTTGACAAACAGCAAGAAGCGATCTCGCTGATGCGTGTTAAGGGGCACGATCTGCGGATGTGGGAGTCGATCGCGGGTGTCTACTGCGAGCTGGAATTGTTCGAGCCAGGCCCCGAGGAACTGGCTGCAGTGGCGGATCTTCCGCGATTGGTAGAACTCGAGATCCACAGCGGCAAACTGACGCAGGCCAGCGTGCGGCAGATGGGAAAGCTTTCGGACCTGACTCGGCTGTCGCTGGAAGACTGCCAGTTTCCTGAAGGCAACCTCGCGTTTCTCAAGCATCTAACGTCGTTGGAACGCCTGTACTTTAGTCGCTGCAATTTTGAAGGGGCCAGCCTGTCGGAGTTGGGTTCGCTCAATCGTCTGTACTACGTTCGCATCAGTGACTGCGTGTTGGAAGACAGCGGCAACCTGGTGTTTCCGGCCGAGATGCAGCGGCTTTCGCGGCTCTACGTCTACGACACGTTTGTCAACCAATGGAGCTTTCAGCAACTGGTGGGTAGCAGCTATTTGACCTCGCTGAAGTTTCAGGGTGCGAAGATCACCGACGAGTATCTACGGCACGCAGCCCCTGGCGAAAATTTGGAACGCCTACGCGTGTATCACAAAATCAGTCACACCGCCGGCGAACGTTTCAAGCAGAGCTTTCCCCAGGTGCGGTTCTATTATTGAACGTTCTCCGTCACTTGCCGGCGAACACCTGGCAGGCATTGTCGAACGCGGCATTCTTACCCCGTCCGCCGGTAACGACCATCGACCCTTGGATCGGCGTGACGATCTTGGGTACCGAAACGACTTGCCCGTTGACGATCAGTGCTAAGTGGCTGGCCGTCGGATTCGTCGTAGCGGCAAGCATCTTCTGGGCCCCGCCGGTGGTCAGATTGATCATGAGCATCGGCTGGTCAGGCTGATCGCGATTAACATCCAGGCCAATCGTGTCGATATCGCTGGTCACGATCAGCGGTGGCGTGAGCAGATGAATCGGATTGCCGGTGACGGGTTCGGCGGCAGGCTTTGTATTGTTTGCTTGGGTCGGCACCACTTCGTAGATCTCGATCACGGCACCTTTGGGCACCCGGATTAACTTGGCGCTACCGGAAAAGTAGCAGCCTGTCGTGGCGAGTAACATGGCGACGAGAATTGGCGTTGTGCTGGCCATGGTTCTCATGATGGAGCTCCCACCGAGGGTTCGGATTTCAAATCAAGGTTGCCATAGCTTATTCGCGTGACAGAGCTCAATGTTGCCATAAAAGCTGAAACGATCAAAATCGATGGACCACCAGCGCGGTGCTGTGATACTACAGTTCTTTTGTCAAGAAGAACTTCGTATGCCCGTGCGAGTCCCAGTCGGGGATTTGCCCGACGATCTGGAATCCGCGATTGGTGTAGAACTGCGGTGCCTGATACTGCATCGTGTCGGCGTAGAGGTACTGGCAGCCCATTTCACGTGCACGCAGCTCGGCGTCGAGCAACAGGCTCGTTCCCACGCCTCGGCCGCGATACGTCGGGTCGACCGCCATGATCGAGATTCTCAGCCAGGCCAACACATGCTCGGCTATCAATCCGCCTACAAGTTGATCGTGATTGCGTGCCAAGAGGATCAGCGGTTGAGCGAAATCGGCGTCATGGGTGAAGCGTTCCATGAACGATTGGTTGGCACTCCAGTTGAATTCCCGAAGCCAAGTGTTGACTTGATCGACGTCCGGAGAATCGCTTGCTGATTCGCATTGGATGACCCAGGAAGAGTCAGGAGAGGATGCCATAAGCGAACTGCAATTCGACCATCGCTTGAAGTGACTACGCTTCGTCCAGGGGCTTGGGGGCCGGATCGGCTGGCCGCTGCGGTCGAGGTCCGAATTCGCCATCACGCATCGGCGGCGGACCCTCGAATTCCTGAGGACGTGGGCCTCGATCGCCACGCATGCCAGGAGGGCCTCCTGGTCCACGCCCTTCAGGGCCGCGGCCATCTGGTCCACGGTCGTCCGCCCCGCGACCGTCTCCTCGGCGATCATCGCCACCGCGGCGACCATCTCGATCGTCTCGGTCCCAGGGAGGCCCTGGCGGACGTCCACCAAAGAAGCGGGTACCGTTTTCCCGCATGTATTCGCGGCGCAGTTCCGAGTCGAATCGCTCGGGCGGAAGCGCGGCCAATTCGGCCTGACGTTTCTCAGGCAGCTTGCGGTAGAACTTCTGGAGTTCGTCGTCGTCCACGCGGTTTTGGAAGTGCGAGAAGACGGCGGCCTGCATGAGTGCACCGAGAAGTCCTCGCTGTCGATCGGCTGGTTCCGACTGGAGTTTCTCTTGGGTCTCTTTGTCGAGTTTCGCGGCTAACTGCTGAAAGTCTTCGTCCGACGGCATGATGGCTTTCACATCCGGGACACGGAACATCCAAACCCAGATGACGAACAGCTTTCGATCGTCCGAGGCATCTTCCAAGCGATCTTTCAGCCAAGGAATACGTTCGTAAAGCTTTGGCTCGTTGGCCAGGATTTCTTCTTTATGGGCGTTGAGCCACTGATCGAACCAAGTTCGAATGGCTTGGAAGTCTTCCCGCTTGGGTTTAATGTCGCGAAACGCGTAGCGGGTGAGTTCTTCAAATTCTTTTCGCTCTTGCGCCGCGATGATGCGTTTGATTTCCGTGATCCGCTCTTCCGGCGGCAGCTCTTGCAGTTTTAGACGCTCGACCGAGCTGATCGTTTTCAGCCAGTCGTAATAGCGGTGCATCACCTCGCGGAGTTGGTCTCCTTCGGTATGCTCGTCGAGTGCCTCGTTTAGGGCGATTCGCCGGTTGCGTTCTTCCGTGGAAAGCTTCTCGAAGCGTTCCAGCTTCAGGCGCAGTTCTGACTTGTCGGCGGCCGACATCGATTCGATACGGGCGATACGCTCGGAGGACGATTCCTGGGAGTGACCGAGCAGGGCCGTCACTAGCACAAGAGCGAGGACGGTGATCGCGGTGATGGCGTTACGATGCATCGCTGGTCTCTCCCGTGAAAAGGCCTTCTTTCCGCAGGGCTTCCAGAAACTCGATATTGTCGACGCGTTCCAGCTCGTCGACATGTTCGATGACCGGCAGGTTCTCGACGAGAACGCGATCGGGGCGATTGAGCCGCCACTGGGTGAGCATGTAGCCCATTCCCACCAGGGCGACAATTCCCAAGGCGATGCCCACCTGGCGAACAATGGCAGTGCGTTTGCGCTGTTGCTCGAATTGTTGAATTTCTTGCGAAGCGGCAACCGTGATCATCTCCACCGTGGTGCGGACGAATTTCTCGTCGTCGAGATCTGCTTTGGGAAGCGCGTCAAGCATATCCCAAGCGCGATCGAGTTCGTCGAGCCGGCTACGGAACGTTTCGTCCTCGGCCAGGCGCGTCTCAACGAGCGAGCGTTCCGTCTCGGTCAGCTCGTTGTCGAGATAGGCGGCCAAAAGCTCGTCCATTTCGGTCTTCGCATCGGGATGTGCAGTGGGATCGGTCATGGCTACGTCGCTAGATTCGCGGGGCATACCCGCTTGATCCACTAAATATTCCTTTGTGTGATTATCTCCGGTCGCCTCTCCCCTCGGGGGAGAGGGTTAGGTTGAGAGGCGAACCTGGTGCTCGCTTCTCAACTCTCACCCTTGGGAAGGGAAAGGGGACAGGAGTATTGTCAAAACAGGATGCTTAGGGGACGGTTCCTTCTTGTAGGTAGGGTTGCAGGGCTTCTTTCAGGTTGGCCCGGGCACGGGACAACAACGACTTAATCGCTTGGACCGACATGCCCATGGTCTCCGCGATGTCGGCATAGCTCATCTCTTCAAACTTCGAGAGCAGCACGGCCATCCGTTGCCGCTCGTTGAGGGATTCGACAGCCTGACGGACGATCGATCCCATTTCTGACTTATCGAGTTGCCGGGTAGGCATCATTCCGCTGGCCGCGGTGGCAATTCGCTCCATCGGGTCAGCCGGCTGGCTGCCAGACTGCTCGGCCGGGTTGGTGACCTGGACTTCCTTGCGGCGAGCCAGACTACGGCGAGCGTTGCTGGCGACGTTGTTCACGATGGTGAAAAGCCACGTCGAGAACCGCGAGCCGGGCACGTACGTCTTTCGCGAGCGATAAACGCGCATAAAGACATCCTGAGCCAGGTCTTCGGCTAGATCCCGCTTACTCACCAAATGTTCCAGAACGGTGACGACCCGGCGCTGGTATCGGAGCATCAGCTCTTCGAACGCAGCCGCGTCGTCATCGCGCACCAACAGCATGAGCCGGACATCCGGATCTTGCAGTTCGTATCTTCGGGCAGTCGATTCCGAAATCGACAAAACATCTTCTCCGCGAGCCGACGTGACAAGGACAATCCAAGGAGCAGCAGCGCCTTGAAATTCAGTCTAGGGATTGGCTTCGGCAAAAACTAGCAGCCTGATCCCTAACCAAGCTGCTGTGAGTCGCGTCCGCGTCGGATTTTTCATCACAAGGAGCATTCATCCTGGGGCGCAATCAAAGAAACCCCGATCGCGTGTTAAGGTTCTGCAGCACCCTCGAAAGAGTGGGGAGCAAGATGGAAATGGGATTGGTTGCCTGCATGAAAGGGTTGGCGGGTATTTTTTGTAGTTACGGCCATACTCTCAACTAAAACGGAGTAAGTATTTTCTTTTGGCACGCCTGTTGCATATACGTCTAGCATCCTAACGGAAACTGAGACAGGGTCGGAACAGAGAAGAGGATCCTTGATAACAGGGGCCGGTTTTAAGAAGAGGCACTCCGGTTTTAGACTTTAATCCTTTAGAGGCACTGGGTTAAAGTCGTTCCGAAAGGATGATAAGAGGCTTGAGTTGGAAGGATCTCCCCCTTCCATCCCTAATAGAGCAGGCGAGTTCGTTTAACAGAGACGACTCGCCTGTTTTATTTTGCGCGTTGCAAAATTGAGCAGTGTGCAATTCTGATACGCCCCGCGTGGGGGTGTAGGTGCTGCGAAATGCGATACCAAATCGAAAAAGCAAAATTCAGGATAAAAAAACACCGTTTTTGTAAGTCGGAATAATCTACTCGAATTTCGTAGAATAGATGAGTAGTCCCGCACCTTGTCCGCTAGCGGGGAAAAACTCGCAGAAATCCTTCCGATTCCGGAAAATCCCCGAGTACATTCATAGTACAAGCTCGTTTATCCAGGTTGAGTTACGGCATTATCGCAATGTCTAGTCACGATAGTAGCTCACAATGGACAGACCTAACTCGTTATGCACGAGGGCTTTTCGCCGTCCATTTTTAGTCGTAGAGAGGTATCCCCATGTCGCGCTGGCAATTTCTTCCCGTTACGTTCGGCGTCGTGCTCGCAATGACCGCGGGCTTGAGTGCTGCTGATAAAGCTGAAGATTACGGCATCCCTCAGGTTGCTACGATCAACGAGAAGATTCGTCTCGGCTGGGAAGACTATGGAATTTCGCCATCTCCCGAAGAGATTGATACCGTTTGGGCCCGTCGCTTGTTTCTCGACGTGCTGGGACGTGTCCCTTCGGTCGAAGAGCTGAATGAGTTCCAGCGAGATCGCGGCAAGGACAAAAAGAAGAACCTGGTCGACAAGCTGCTCTTCGACGAGAAGTACGCTGAAGAGTATGCCCGCAACTGGACCACCATTTGGACCAACGTCCTGATTGGTCGTAACGGCGGTACTGACAACAACTCGCAGATCAGCCGTCCGGGGATGCAGAAGTATCTGCGTGACAGCTTTGCTCGAAACAAGCCATACGACCAAATGGTCAAAGAGTTGGTGACCGCGACCGGTGCCAACACGCCTGGCATGCCCAACTTTAATGGTGCTGTCAACTTCTATATGGACAAACTGGCCGAAGATGGTGTTCAGGCGACCGCTAAGACGGCCCAGATCTTCCTCGGTATGCAGGTTCAGTGCACCCAGTGCCACAACCATCCGTTCAACGAATGGAAGCAGGAAAAGTTCTGGAACATGAACGCCTTCTTCCGTCAAACGCGTGCCCAACGTGGTCAGATGCCTGTCGGTGGCGACGACAACATGCGAGCGATGACGCTCAACAACGTCGACTTCATGGGTGAAGGCCGCAACATCAACAATGCTGAAATTTACTACGAACTGCGTAACGGCCTGTTGAAGGTCGCTTATCCAGAATTCCTGGATGGTCAGAAGATTCCGACCAGTGGTCGCGTTTCGGAGGTCAATCGTCGTGACGAACTCGCGAAGTTCATCGTCGATTCCGAAAACCTGCCTGAAGCGATTGCCAACCGGTACTGGGGTCACTTCCTCGGTTACGGCTTCACCAAGCCTGTCGATGACATGGGTCCACACAATCGCCCAACGCATCCAGAATTGGTCAGCTACTTGGGCGAGGAAGTTCGTAACAACAGCTTCAACCTGAAGGATCTGATTCGTTGGATTACGCTGAGCGAAGCTTATGGTCTCTCCAGCCGCATCACCAAGGCCAACGCCCTGGACGATCCGACGGTCGGCGAGCCACCGAAGTTCAGCCACTTCTACCTGCGTCAGATGCAGGCCGAACAGTTGTACGAGTCGCTGCTCGTTGCCACCGAGGCCCACAAGACTCGCGGCAACTACGAAGCTCAAGAAAAGAAGAAGAGTGAATGGATGCGACAGTTCGTCACCGCCTTCGGAACCGATGAAGGGGACGAAGCGACGACCTTCAACGGTACCATTCCTCAGGCTCTGATGATGTTCAATGGCGACTTGGTCATGGACGCCGTTAGCACGAAACAAGGTAGCTTCATCCACCGCATGGCCGCCGAAGGTCGCGACGGTAAAGAAGCAATCAATCACTTGTACATGGCAACCGTTGCTCGACGCCCAACGCGAAACGAGCTGCAAGCTGCCAACTACCTCATTGGTGTTCACAAGGGAGACATGGCCAAGGCCATGCAAGATGTCTTCTGGGCTCTCCTGAACAGCAACGAGTTTATTTTGAATCACTAATCTGTCGACGTACTCCTACCCAGTAACAAATCGCTGGCCCGAGTCGTCGGGCGCATCAAGTAAGGAACTTCAATATGAGTTTTGCTCCACAGGGGATGACCCGACGTCACTTCATGTCGCACATGGCTGGTGCATCCGCCATGATCGCTCCATCGCTGATGATGGGAAGTGCTATTCAGGCTAACGCACAAGAGTTGAAGAAGCGTGGCAAGAGCTGCATCATGCTTTGGATGGGTGGTGGTCCGAGCACGATGGATATCTGGGATCTTAAGCCAGGTACGAACACGGGTGGTCCTTTCCGTCCGATCAGCACCAAGGGTGATCTGCAGATCAGCGAACACATGCCAATGACCGCCAAGGTCATGGATAACCTTTCGGTCGTTCGCTCGATGAGCACCCGCGAAGCGGATCACGGTCGTGGCCGTTACTACATGCACACCGGTTATGTGCCGAACCCAAATATCGAACATCCTAGCTACGGTTCGGTGATCGCTCACGAACTGGCCAGCGACCACAACGAATTGGAAATTCCACCATTCGTTTCCGTCGGTGGTGGTAGCGTCGGTCCAGGTTTCCTGGGTATGTCCTGGGCTCCTTTCACTGTTAGCAGCAGTGGTCAGGTTCGTAACCTGGGCATGAAGGGCTGGGGCAATGAAACCCTGCAAAGCCGCCTGGAAATGCTGCGGTTGATCGAAGGTGGCTTCGTCAATCAAAACCGCGGTCCGGCTGCCATGGATCACGCTAAGATCCTGGATAAGACCGTCAAGCTGATGACCAGCGATCAGATGAAGGCCTTCAAGGTCAACGAAGAACCAGAAGAAATGAAAGAGTTGTACGGTCAAGATGGCTTCGGTCGTGGTTGCTTGCTCGCTCGCCGTCTGGTTGAAGCTGGCGTTCCGTTTATCGAAGTTGACCTCGGCGGTTGGGATAACCACCAGAACATCTTCAACACGTTGGCCGATAACAAGCTGCCTGTGCTTGATCGTGCGATGAGTGCTTTGGTCACCGACCTGAAGCAACGTGGTCTGCTGGAAAGCACCACGATTGTTTGGATGGGTGAATTCAGCCGAACGCCACGCATCAACGGTAATACCGGTCGTGATCACTGGGCTCGCAGCTGGAGCACCGTGGTCGGTGGTGGTGGTATCAACGGCGGCATTGCGGTTGGTGAAACCAGCTCGGATGGTACTCGCGTTGAAACCGAACCATACAGCTCGGAAGACCTGATGGCCACCGTTTGCCGTGCAATGGGTATCTCGCTCGATACCACGTTCACCAGCAAGAGCGGACGTCCAATGAAGATCGCCAATGGCGGTAAGGTTATTAAGGAATTGATCGCCTAGAAAAAGGTGAAAGTTTTTTCGCAGACCGGGATTAATTTCGATGCCTCACTGCGAACACATTAATAACCAAGCAAATCAATCTTCCAGAGTGCACTCTCTGGAAGAACACGCCAGGCGAAAAGAAAACTTCTCTGGCATATAAACCAACGAAGCGCGACGGTCGAAAGCCCCTGATTACCTCGTGGTAGTAAAGACTTTCGGCCGTGTTTCGTTTCTTGAGAGATGATCGACATCAAAGAGATGAATCGATCTTTCTGGATGATTCGTACGCTACTAATTACGTTGCGAGCAATTACGAAATCTCGATAACTTCCGTCAGCAAATCTAAAGAAGTGTTGCTAGCTTAAGCAGGACCTTGCTTCTCTTCCAAGGCTGTTCGTAGACGACCGTTCTTTCGGTCGCGACAGGTCTGAAGCCAATGTTTCAGGCGAAGAATCTGGGCTCGAGGAGCCATCATCGGATAGTGAGTCATTCGGCCGACGGTGGCGATGCGTGTCATCCATCGGCGCTTGGCCTCGAAGGAGCCTGGTCCCATGTCGAGCGACTTGTCGCCGCGCTGGAAACTATCGCGGATGAGGATGGCTGTCAGCGCTGTCCCGAGTCCGTGCTCGCGTGCTTCGGGCGCATCACCACGACGCAATCCGAAGACATGACCGCCTGAGCAATAGTTGTAGCAGAAGCCGATGGGGTTGCCGTCGAGGTAGAGCATAGCCAGATCGAGCATGCCTAGTTCTGTCGCGGCAACATGACAGTCTTTGATGTAACGGCGAATCGGACGATGCGAAATCGTGGTGCCGGTTGTGGAGTGGCCCTGCCAGCTCTTTTCTGCGATCGATGTTGCTTGTTCGTAAAGGTCCCAGCGAGGATTGCAATCGCCTGCCGCTTTCCCCTGCGGTCGATATCGTTCCAGTTGGACGCGTCCGGTCAGATCGAACTTCTTCAGTTTTCGGCGAATGTCGCTGCGTAGCTTTGGGCTACGCGATCGCAGGTAGTCATCCCAGGTCCCTTCAAAGTCGATGAAGACCGTTTCCTTCCAGACTCCTGGGTTGGGCGAGTAACCCGCTTCGGCCATCGCGTCGCTTGTCAGGTTGAGCTCCAGGTCTTCTTCAGCAAGCCAACGGAGATCGATCATATCCCAATTGCGCGGCGTCTCTTGGATGTGCTGCAGAGCACGGCCCAAGGTCTGCTGAGGGTTCTCGGCCAGCACGCTGAAGTGGGTACCCCAATCGGCAAGCGGGTACGTCAGCACACGTACTTTGCCCAGACGCGTCGGTTCTTTGACGACGACGAGGGGAACAACACCTACCAGGCGTTGTCCGTCGAGGACCAACAGAACGCGCAGAAGTTTGCCTTCGCCGAAGTGCTTCCAATAGATCTGCAACCATTCGAGCGTTTGAAAGAATGTCGCGCCCGGCGTCGATTCCCACAATCGATGCCAGTTGCATCGAACGTAAGAAAGGTCCTGGGTCTCGTTGATTTCCAAAACGCGAAGCATTCCAACTCTGTCCTAACGTGGGGGCGGATAGCGGCAGACGATCCGCTAACGGAACGTAAATTGGCTCACTTGAAACCTATGCCGAGAAACGGATCGGGGCCGCCAGATGGTTACGCTAATCACCACGTCAGAGGGTGGCATGCGCCGTTAGAATCGGCACAGCCATTAAAAAGCCAAAGGCCTGCCGAAATCAGCTTTCGACAGGCCTTTGCCTGGGAATTATGGATTGGCCGCTTTTACGCTTAAAATTCCGTTGAATCGCCCGAGAAGCCTGGATTGACTGGGAATAGCGGAGCACGTTTCACTGGTGCTTCTTCGACCGGGCCAGCCTCGGGCGAGGCAGTTTCCGAGAGGTCGATTTCGCTGGTCGAAGCTTCCGCTTCCTCGGAAGCCTTGGTCTCAGCCGGAGTGGCTGGTCCTGCTTCAGTTGGGGCTTCGGTCGCATTCAAATCAGGTTTGCGAACTTCCTGCTGCTTGTCGGTTTCCAAGGCAACTTTCGGCTTGGCCACCGTCGCTTCTCGGCTTGAAGGCATCGAGATGGGCTTGGCAAGCTCGCTTTTCGCAAGTTCAACCGCTCCAGCCCCATCGGGCGACTCTTGATAAAGCGAGACGATTCGACGGAAGATCTCGCGACCCTTTCGCACGTCGCCAGAAACCGTCATCTCTTCGGCCTGAAGGACGAAGTCATTGAGCGACGAGTTCTGCACCTTACCGGTGACTCGCAAGTGTTGCAGCCGATGGATCTCTCGCTTGGCGATCAGATGGTAGGGACGGTTGTCCACTGTCTCCGGCAGTTCTTCCAGGATCATGTCGTATTGATGCCATGCTCCCAGGTGATTGCCGGCTTCTTCCAAGCCCCGAGCATTTGCCAGGCGACGTTCGGCGTCGCTGCGGAACTCGCGACCCATACGCAGGCTAATCGCCAAACGAGCCTCGGCTCGTTCCATCTGGATCATGTCGAGCCAATTCTGCGCCTCGTCGGCGTATTCGCTATTGGGATAACGCTCTAGAAGAGGCTGAATGTAGTTACTCTCCGCTTCGCGCCACTTGGTAGTGTCGTCGGTGAGCATCAAAGGTTCGGCTCGTGCGTGGAGTTCCTGATCGTTGAGTGGCCGCAACAGCCAGACCAACGCAGCGATCACGACAATCAATGCCAGACCCAGGAAGATCTTACTGTTGAAGAACGAACCGCGTTCGTACGACTTGGGCTTATGAAGCAACTTTTCAGCTTCACTGCGGTCGATGCCGATATCGATAATGCTCTCGCGGCCGTTATTGCCAACCAAAGCATGTTCGATCGCGCTCATACCGCGAGCAACGGCGTCTTGTGATTCGCGTAGCCCAGCAGCGACCGAGTCGATATCAGGCGGACGACGATCCGGCATGACCTCGATCATGCGCATGATGACGCGGTCGAGCCAAACAGGACAATCGAGTTCGAGCGAGGCAGGCCGCTCTGGAAGCTTCCAGCGTTCTTCGCCGGAGGCGAGCGGATTGAAGGGTAACTTGCCGGTGATCATCTCGTAGAAGACGCATCCCAACGAGAAGATGTCGGTGGCATCGTCGACGTATTGGGGATCTTCAAACTGCTCAGGCGAAAGATACTGTTGGCGATCTTTCGGGAACAGCAGCAGCGACGAACGTCGCCAGCGCGGATCGGCCCAGAAACTGGTGAGTTGGACGGTAAGCGGCTTACGCGGATCGGTCAGACCTGCACCGGACAGCAGAATATGAGCGGGTCGAACATCCAAGTGGTGAATGTTCATGTGATGGGCGGCGGCCAATGCGGCACATACCTGCAGACCGATTTCCACCACGGTTTCCCACGGAAGTGGACCATGCTCTTCAAGATATTGCTGAAGGCTGATGCCGTCGACAAAGTCGAGAGCAAAGAACGGAATTCCCTGATCAATCCCCGCGCCGTGATAGCGCACGATGTTCGGGTGATTCAGTTTCTGCAACTGGCGGCTTCGCTTTTCGAGACGTTGCCGTGCTCGGGGATTCTCGGCGTATCGTTCAGGCAGAATGCAAACGACCGCTTGGCGTTTTTGCTTGAGATGGAAGCCATGAAATACATGGCTATCTGGGTCATTGCCGAGGCGGTTCTCCAGGGCAAATGGACCTAACTTGGAAAGCTCTATCATCGATCGTTCCCTCAAATCGGTTAGGCATGCGAGGGGGGTCGCAATCTATTCGACGCGCGCGGACAGCGAGTAGTTCGCCTCTTCTGCCAAAAGGTTAAACACTGCAAACCCCAAGCCAGATTCGAACAAACTGCCCGGACGACCGCATGATTCGATATAAACTGTTACTTTCAATATACTTATTACCGTAAAATATTTGACATCAAACTTGACTAATATTTCTTACGTGCTGTCGATCTGAGACGACTTGTCTCAATATGAGTCAAAATCGTCCCGCATGGTTTCTGTTGAGGCATTTCAAGAAAAGCCGTAGAATCGCCCCGCTTGGGTCCTCTCCGTAGACCCAGGCCACGGTACCGATGACCAAGTCAAGGAAGACACGTGTCATGAGTTCTCCCATTCGCAAGGACGAGATCGTCGCGCCTCGAGACCGATGGATCGAGCAAGGGCAAGCCGCCATTCGGCACGAAGCCGACGTCATGCTGCGCGTCGCCCAAACGCTTGACGATCGTTTTGCCAGCGCGGTCGAGATGATCCTAAACTGCCGCGGCGATGTGATCGTCAGCGGGATCGGCAAGGCAGGTCACGTCGGCACGAAGCTGGCGGCAACGTTGGCCTCGACCGGCACGCGCAGTCATTTCCTCCATCCGGCCGAAGCAATCCACGGCGATCTTGGCCGGGTAACGCAACACGACATCGTGCTCATGCTTTCGCAAAGTGGCGAAACGGAAGAAGTCGTCCGCCTGTTGCCCATTTTGCGAGGCCTCGGCGCGACGCTCATCGCGATGACTTCCTCGGCAGAAAACACACTCGGCAAGGCGGCCTCCGTCGTGCTGGAGCTAGGCGGCATCACCGAAGCATGTCCGCTCAACCTCGCCCCAACTGCCAGCACCGCGGCCATGCTCGCCCTAGGAGACGCACTGGCAATCACGGTTAGCGAACATCGTGGCTTTCGCCCCGAAGACTTTGCCCGCTACCACCCCGGTGGAAGCCTGGGACGCAAGTTGGCCTTCGTGGAAGAGAAGATGCGTCCGCTGGCACAGTGCCGCGTGGCATCCGACCAACTCTCGATTCGGGAAGTCTTTCAGAAGGTTCGCGTGAATGGACGACGTACCGGCGCCGTCATGTTGATCGATGCCGAAGGGCGGTTGTCAGGCATCTTCACCGATAGCGATCTGGCGCGCTTGTTCGAGCGGGATGACGTTGTTGATATCAATGCATCGATTGCCACGGTCATGACGACGCAGCCCAAGACAACGACAGCCGGTACCCGCTTTCAAGCGGCACTCAGTCGTCTGGCGAACGAAAAGATCAGCGAATTACCGGTGATCGATGCCCACGGGCGTCCACTTGGTATGTTGGATGTGACGGATATGGTGGGTCAGGTTCCCAGTGAAACTGAAGAGGAACCAGCGACAAGGCCCACGCTGAAGATCCGATATCCGAACCAAGACAAGCGAGGGGCGTAGATGAATCTGGAACAGCGATGTCAGGCAGTCGAGCTGTTGTTGACCGATGTCGACGGCGTGCTGACCGACGGCGGAGTGATACTGAACAACGAAGGCGTCGAGTCGAAGAAGTTCCATATCCGGGACGGACTTGGCTTCAAGCTATGGCGTCAGGCCGGCTTCAAATGCGGTTTGATCACGGGACGAAACTCGCAGGTCGTACGTCTACGGGCTCAAGAATTGAGCCTGGACATCGTCCGGCAGGGAATTGTGGACAAAGGGACTGTGGCTCAAGAGGTGCTCAAGAAGTTCAATCTTGAGCCGGAACAACTGGCATTCGTTGGAGACGACTTGATCGATCTCGGTGCGATCCGCCTGGCAGGCCTGGGGATCGCGGTTGCCGACGCAGTAGACGAAGTAAAAGAAGCAGCCGACTATGTCACTAAGACTCCGGGCGGCAAGGGCGCGATTCGCGAGGTGATCGAGGTCATCCTTAAAGCGAAGAAAGTCTGGAACGACATCATCCACACGTATTAAGTACGGAAGCAAACTTTGACGGCAGCCATTCAACAAGACACGTGGCAACCACCAACGCTCATCGGGCAAGCCGTGCGCGTAGCGGTCGTGTTTGGCGTGATGGTAGCCATCGCTGTCGGCTATCAGATGACGTTCGTTCCGTGGATCGAACCGACAATTACGCCCGACGACACCGATGTTGTTCCAACGGTTGGCTTTCTAGGCCAACAGAAACAAAGACTGGCCCTCTACTTCTCGCCACGCAGCTGGCAACTTGGTTCAACGAAGGTTCTCGAGAGCAATAACATCATGCTCTTGATGAAAGACTTTCGCGAAGTGGGTGAGAATCGTCTGGAACTGGAACCCCTGACGATCATCGCGTTTGAAACCGATGTCGAACAAGAGAAGTGGGACAAACCGGTCGTCATTCTCAATGCGGAAAAGGCGATCCTGCAGTTCTCGGAACTGAACCTGGCCTTCGGCAAAATAGGTGACTTGGTTGGTGGCCAATTGCTAGGCAACGTGCAGATCACGCGTAAGAGCGCCGATGGAAATCACGAGCCGTTGAACGTTCTGACCTCGGACGTCATGTTGGCATCTAACCGGATCGAAACCAAAAAAGACGTTCAGTTCCAAATGGGTAAGCACCAGGGAAGTGGACGCCACCTGATCGCTCAATTCGAGGAAGGTCCCAATCGCGGTCAGCAGAAGGGCCCAAACATCTCTGGCCTTTCGGTTCTGGAACTGGTTCACGTCGATCGGATTGTCCTTTCGACCGAAGGCCGCGGACTGCTGGGCAACGCGGCCGAGATGCCAGGTATGCGGGAACAGTCGAGCCAGATGTATGCTTCGGCACCGGTCGAGATCCGCTGCCTGGGGCCTTTCGTCTTCGATGGTTCGCATCGCGTGGCAACCTTTCGCGATCAAGTGCAGGTCCGCCGTCTGGTCGCTTCCGGTGTGACCGATCAATTGGAAGCCGACCTCCTGGAAGTTCACTTCCAGAAAGAAGATCCCGCGGAGTCTGCGGAACCAAAAACGGACTCTGATGAAGATTCTTCAGACAAACCATCGGCGAAGCTGAAAATGCAACGACTGGTCGCCGTGGGAAGTCCGTTTCGGTTGTCGGCCACCAGCGTTTCGGCCAATGCCGAAGGTGGTCAGCTGATTTATGACCTCATCAAGAAGCGGATCGAAGTCAAAGGCAGCCCGACCGCCATCCTGACTAAGGACAAGTATCGCTGCGAGTCGCCTCACCTGATGTACGAACTGGGAGACAATCCAAGTCACCTGGGGCGCGTGTGGTCGGCTGGCCCAGGGGTGTTTACGGGAAACCTGAACGACAAAGACCCTAGCGAACTGAGTCGTCTCTCTTGGCAGGAGCAGTTTCGTATCGAACCCCAAAACGGTGAGTACGCGGTTGCCGTTGAAGGAAATGCCACGGTCTCAGGCGACAAAAAGGGACAGATCTCCGGCGATAAGTTATTCGTCTTCCTACAGGATGTGACCCCGCCAGGTGAGAAGAAACAAAAGCTCATTCCTAGCCGACTTCATGGGATCGGACGCATTTCGATCGATACGCCCCAGCTTGTGGGACGCGCGAATGAAATCAAGACATGGTTTCAATTCGACGAGCCACAATTGGTGCCAGGCAATGAGCCTGGCAAGCTGCCAACGGGACCTGCTCCCGGAGCACCACCTGGTAATGCACCAGCGCAGCCGCCACTAGCCCAACAGCAGAATTCGGAAGAAAAGCCAACGCGGTTCCGGCTCTCAGGCGAAACCATTCAACTGGTCGTTCGCTTCGATGGACAGAAGTCGCACCTCGATTCGGCTCAGATATCCGGACAAGTCCAGATGGCCGAGATGCCGGAAGGGGAAGGCCTGATCGATCCCTTCATGGTGCGTGGCAACGTAGTTCAGCTGCTCAACGCGGCCGACAACAATGCCGAGATCCATGTCACTGGTGAACCGGCGGTTGTATCAGGGCGAGGTTTGATCATGCGAAGTGGTCGACTACGCGTGAATCAACTGCAAGGACGCATCTGGACCGATGGCCCTGGTACGCTTGAGTTTCCATTGGATCGTGATTTCCAGGGACGCAAGCTGGCGGTGCCGGAGTACTTCAACGTTCAGTGGCAAGGAGGGCTCCAGGCCCAGCACGATCAGATTACCTTCGATCGAGCGGTTAAAATTCAGGGTCGCCAAAGCCATCTGAACACGGCTCGCCTGACGATCACGTTGAATCGGCCGATCAGCTTTACCGATACCAATGCGAACAAAGCATTGAGCGCCAAACGCGTGGAATGTACCGGCGGCGTGCAGCTTTACAATCGCAACGTCGAACTAGGCGTACTCAAGTCGGTGGATCAGTTTGAAGGAAAAACGCTGGCCATCAATCAAGAGACTGGCGATATCCAAGCCCAAGGTCCTGGTACTGCCAAAACGGTCATGATGGGAAGTCCCACGACGAATATCCCTGGACAACCGACTTCCCCAAAACCGCCGGGCGAAAAGCAGCTCACCTTTTTGCGTGTCGACTTTGTGAGCCACGTGAGCGGCAATGTGCATCGCAAAGAGGTTAACTTCCACAAGGTCGATCGTGCTTACTACGGCCCGGTCAAGTCGTGGGACGACGAGATTGACTTGCAGAACCCGTCCGCAATGAATGCCAGTGATGTCACCCTCCGCTGCGATCAACTAACGGTCGTCCAGCACGATAAGCAGTCAGGGCTGAGTGGAAGCGAGATCCTGGCGATGGGGAACAGCGAAGTCCAAGGCAAAATGTTCAGTGCCTGGGCAGACCGCATCAGTTACTCAACCGAAAAACACCTGCTGACGATGACCGGTAACGGACGCAACGCCGCACAACTGATTCATCAGCAGCGGATTGGCGGATCGCGGCAGACACTGACTGCCGGGAAGATTCAGTACTGGCCAGAAACCAGAAAGTTCCAAGTCGACGACGGCAAATCGATCGACGTTTCTGGCGTCAGACCGAACGACGTCAACATTCCGAAAATACCAGGCCTGCGCTAACGGGCCGGATTCTCGTACCAGATCACACCCAGGTTGTCGCGCTCTTCGCAGGTCAGCACATCCTGATCGCCATCACCATCGAGATCGATCAGTTGCAACAAGTCGAACTTGATGCCTTCCTTTACGCCGCTGATCGGCTGGGCGACCCACTCCCCTTCTCTCTTCTGCATCCACATCACGCCATGCTTCTTGCCGGCGTTGCCGCAGCTGATGACGAGATCGTTGTGCCCATCAAGATCGACGTCCGCGACTCTGACCGATTTGCCAGTTCCTGTGTTGGGAGGCATGGGGATTTCGATTTGCGCGAAGACCGGAACATTGCTCGTGCGGCGGAACCACAGGATCGTATCGCCATAGGTTGAGCACACGACGTCACGGAATCCGTCTTGATCAAGGTCAGCCGAGTCGAGGAACATCACTTCATGGTCGGTTCCTCCGATGAGTTTGGGGGCAGTCGATTGTGGATCGCCAGCACGATCGATCCAGTAAACGCCCCGCCGCTTTCCTTTCCGATCGCTGTACAGAAGATCGGCATGGCCATCCTGATTCATATCTTCGGTCATCAGTGACATGATCCAGCCGGCATCGGTCAGTTTCTTCCAACTCCAAGTGTTGGGATCGTCCTGTCGAAAGATGCCTACGGCCCCGTTGGGTGATTTCGAGCCAGCGATCAGTTCGAGCGGCTTCTCCTTCTTCGTCTGCCAAGGCAACGCGAACATCCAGCGGGATTGATTCTCGGAAGCGGCGATCGGTTCGGTCTTCCAGGCACTCTCTTCAAGATAGTCTTCGGGATTCTTAGGAGCGATGTGCACGAAGACCGTTTGCTGACGTCCTTCGCACGAAGAGACGACGTCCACCGCTCCATCACCGTTGATGTCCATGAAGACGGCATCTTCGGGGCTTTTCACGTTACCGACCGTCACGGCAGGCCACGGTTGTTTTACCGCCGCATGGCCCGGATGCAGATAGGCGCGGATCACTCCTCCTTCTTCCCAGCCGGTACACAGATCGGTAAGGCCATCGCCGTTGACGTCGAAGGGTCGCACGCCGTCGGCACCTCGCGACGTGTTGTCGATCGTATGACGCTTCCAAGGTTCTTGGGCACCTAAGCTGCCTAGGAGTGACAGTACGATGGCAATCGCAGTCGAACGCGGAGCGAGCATGATAAGACCTCGAGGAGGAAGGTGAGATGAAGACTGGCAAGATCTGCACGGTACTTCACCTCAGGTCGCTCGTCCAGGAATTCCGCATAGCGCAAAGAAAAACCCTGCCGATGTTCGGACAGGGTTTTTCTTTTCGAGCGAACTAACGTAGGTCTTAGACCAAACCTTGACGCACAGCCCAAACGGCGGCTTGGGTGCGATCGGTGACGTCGACCTTACGCAGAATATTTTGAACGTGTTCTTTAACGGTTTCGATGCTAATGCTTAGCGAACGACCGATCTCACGATTGCTGAGACCCAATGCCAAGTGGCGAAGCACTTGCATTTCGCGATTGGTCAATGGGAACTCGCTATTCTTGGCATCGTGACGCTTGGCCATGGTGCCTTTGACGCGCGACATGATGCTTCCGTCAGGTTGCTTTCCACCACTAGCAGCATTGTGGATGGCGCTGACGATCATTTCGCGAGGCGAACCTTTAAGAACGTAATCAACCGCACCCAAGGCAACACCACGAGCGACGTAAGTCGGGTTGTCATAGGTGCTAAGCATGACGACCGGCGTGCCGGGAGCGTCAGATTGCAATTTCTCAAGGGCAGACAAGCCGTCCATCTCCGGCATCCGGATATCCATGAGGACAACGTCAGGCTTGTGCTGGAGTGCCTTCTCGATGGCGTCATTTCCATCAACTGCTTCTCCGACGACTTCAATATCGGTGCCTCGGAAGAGACACGCCAAGCCGCTGCGAACGACCTCATGGTCGTCGACAACCAACACATTAATGGACATAGGAACCTTTCACAGTGAAACGAGGGTGGCTGTTGTGAGCGGCTTCTCGGAGCAGTTTTCCCCACCCGGTGCGAGTCGTACGTTTTCTAAAAAACGCCAAAAATCTCGCTAACTGCATATCCGCGATAACCTTGCGTTTATCGACGCTGCCTTGCCACCATGTTAACCCCCAGTGAGGGCATTTCCAGTGTGGTTGCCCGTGATGTGCCCCTTTTTGCGATGTCCCGCACCCGCTAGACGTAGTAAATACCGGGGGTTTCAATTCGTTTAAGGGTGTTGATGCCGCCCAACGGAAAAATGTGGTTTACCGCAGCGGGATATCAACGCCCCTCGGGGGGTGTCTACAAAATGCCACATTGTTTTGACCAGGGTGAATGCGTGACCTAGATAAATAGATAGATGTGGAGAATTTGCGACATGTGTTGTTCGCGGAAGCTCTCCCCCCAAATTGAGAGATAGAATCAGACCGCTTTCCCTGGATATTCCCATCATGAACCAAGCCCAACTGCTGCTTATTGACGACGACCGCCATGTCTTGGATTCGATGGGAAGTTGGCTGCGCGAAATTGGTTATGTGGTCGATCAGGCCTCTAATCTGAATCAAGCCATCGCCCTGATCGACGATCGTCCGTACGACCTGATCCTGGCGGATGTGCGTTTGGGGGACGAGGACGGCTTTGATGTGTTGCGACATTGCCACACGCATCACCCTGGTACCACGGTGATCATGATTACCGGTTACGGAACGGTGGAGACCGGTATCGAGGCCCTGCGAGCTGGTGCGTTCGATCTACTCACCAAGCCGTTGATCGACGAAGAATTGGAGATGGCCATCCAGCGGGCACTCTCGCAACAGAAGGTAATGCAAGAAAATAAGCAATTAAAGGAACAACTCGATCTGCGATTCGGGCTGGAAAATATTATTGGCCACGACCACAGAATGTTGCGCATTTTTGACATGGTCGATAGTGTTGCCGACACGCGAGCCACCGTTTTGATCACCGGAGAGAGCGGAACGGGTAAGTCGCTACTGGCCCGAGCCATCCATCGCCGCAGCAATCGTCGCGACCAACCGTTCATCGAAGTGGCTTGCGGTGCACTGCCAGAAAACCTGCTCGAGAGCGAACTGTTCGGTCACGTCGCCGGCTCCTTCACCGGAGCAACCGGCAATAAAGTCGGTAAGTTCAAAGCGGCTGATAAGGGAACGATCTTCCTGGACGAAATCGGTACCGCTCCGCTGAGCATGCAGGTCAAATTGCTTCGCGTGCTACAGGAACTTCAGTTCGAGCCAGTTGGTGGAACGGAAACGGAAACGGTCGATACGCGTGTCGTTCTGGCCACCAACGAAAACCTGGCGAACCTGGTCGATCGTGGCGAGTTCCGTCAGGACCTGTTTTACCGAGTCAACGTGATTAACTTGGAGCTGCCCCCGCTGCGGGAACGTATCTCCGACATTCCACGCCTGGCCGATCACTTCCTGGCGGAAGTTTGCCAGGATACAGGCCGCCGCGTGCAAGGCTTCTCAAGTGAAGCGGTTGCCGCTTTGCAGCGTTACAAGTGGCCAGGCAACGTGCGAGAACTGCAGAACGTGGTCGAACGAGCCGTGCTGCTGAGCAAGAACGAAGAGATCACGCCAGACGATATGCCGTCGTCGATCGCTTCGGGAGCTCCTGTCTCGGTCAGCCGAAGCACCGGCACGTCCTTGAAAGAAGCTCTGGAAGGCCCAGAGCGACAGATCATCCGCGAAGTACTGGAATCGAACGGCTGGAACCGCAACGAAACGGCCGACCAACTGGGTATCAACCGCACGACGCTCTATAAGAAGATGAAAAAGCTCGGTCTCGAAGAGATGGCTGGGCAACGGGCTGGGATGTAGTCCCGGTTTCGTTAAGGTTGATTTCTTATCGATAAAATCTTTTCGGTGCCCGATTCGCTTGAAATCGGGCACCGATTATCAGTTCTCGTGCAGTCTGGCACGCATCGCTGCCACAAGCGCATATTTCCCCATTAGTTGGCCTAATCCCACACTCTTAATCTGGGCCTTTTCAGGGGTTAGTGCGACGTTTTAGCGCCTCCCCTCCGGTTGACCCTCTTTTTCCCGCAGTCGTATAATCCGGCTTTTCCTGCTCGACCGTTGCTAATTCCATCTGGAAGAAGTCGATGAAGATTCATGAGTTCCAGGCGAAGGAAATTCTTCGCCAAGCTGGGGTTGCTGTACCCCGCAGCATTGTTGCCAAGACCGCTGAAGAAGCGAGTGCCGCTTTCACCGAACTGGCCGGAAAGATCGCCGTGGTGAAGGCTCAGATCCACGCCGGTGGTCGCGGTAAAGGAACCGTGAAGGACAACGCCGATCAGCGGGGTGTGCAGTTGGTGAAGTCGGCTGAAGAAGCCGCCACCGTTGCTAAGAACTTGCTGGGCAAAGAGTTGGTCACCATTCAGACCGGCCCCGAAGGCAAGCAGGTCAACCAGGTGTTGGTCGAAGAAGGTTGCGACATCGCTCGCGAACTGTACCTCGGCATCGTGCTCGACCGAGCCGCCAAGCTACCGGTTCTGATGATGTCGAGCGAAGGTGGTACCGAGATCGAAGAAGTCGCCGCCGAAACGCCTGAGAAGATCTTCAAAGAACACTTCAATCCGGCTCTGGGACCTCAAAGCTTCCAGATCCGCAAGCTGTGCAAGAAGTTGGGTATCGAAGGCCCGGCTGCCCGCGCCGCTGAGAAATTCATCAAGGGGCTCTGTAAGGTCTACGTCGACACTGACTGTGCCCTGGCCGAGATCAACCCGCTGGTCATCACCGGCGACGGTGGCATGATCGCCCTGGACTGCAAGATGACCTTCGACGAGAACGCCATGTTCCGTCACAAGGACCTGGCGGAACTGCGTGACCTTTCCGAAGAAGAGCCTGCCGAAGTGCGTGCCGGTAACACGGGCCTCAGCTACGTGAAGCTCGACGGTAACATCGGCTGCCTGGTTAACGGTGCCGGTCTGGCGATGAGCACGATGGACATCATCAAGCTGCACGGCGGCGAACCAGCCAACTTCCTGGACGTCGGCGGCGGTGCCAATGTCGATCAGGTTACCGAAGCGTTCAGCATTCTGCTGGACGACAAGAACGTGAAGGCCGTGCTGGTGAACATCTTCGGCGGCATTATGCGTTGCACGACGATCGCCGGTGCTTTGCTCGAAGCTTACAAGAAGCTCGACTTCAACGTCCCGCTCGTGGTTCGCTTGGAAGGAACCGAAGTCGAAGAAGGCCGCAAGATGTTGGCTGACTCAGGTATCGATATCATCATCGCCGACGGCTTGACCGATGCTGCGAAGAAAGTTGTTGCGACGGTAGCCTAGGCAGCAAGCGACTTCAACCGATCTTGCTGAAAACTGAACACGGAAAACTGAACACTAAGTCAAAACCATGAGCATCCTCGTCAACAAAGACACTAAGGTCATTTGTCAGGGCATCACCGGTAAGGTCGGCGAGTTCCACACCAAAGGCTGCAAGGAATACGGCACCAAGATGGTCGGCGGTGTTACGCCGGGCAAAGGTGGCCAAACGGTCGAAGGCCTTCCGGTCTGGGACACTGTGGAAGAAGCCGTCCAGGAAACAGGTGCGAACGCCACGATGATTTTCGTGCCGCCTCCGTTTACGGCCGATGCTATTCTGGAAGCGGTCGACGCCGGCATCGAAGTGATCTGTGCGATCACCGAAGGGGTGCCGGTCCTGGACATGGTGCCTGTTTACGAAACCGTCAAGAAGAGCAAGTCGGTCCTGGTCGGTCCGAACTGCCCTGGCGTGATCACCCCGGAAGAATGCAAGATCGGCATCATGCCGGGCTACATTCACAAGAAGGGGCCTGTCGGCGTGATGAGCCGCAGCGGTACGCTGACCTACGAAGCCGTTTGGCAGCTGACCAACCTGGGTCTCGGCCAGTCGACCTGCGTTGGTCTGGGTGGCGACCCGATCGTGGGTACCTCGTTCATCGATCTGCTGGAAATGTACCAGAACGACGGCGACACCGAAGCGATCATGATGATGGGCGAAATCGGTGGTACGGCCGAAGAAGAAGCCGCCGCCTACATCAAGGAAAACGTGACCAAGCCGGTTGCCGCGTTCATCGCCGGTCGTACGGCCCCTCCTGGCAAGCGAATGGGTCACGCTGGTGCGATCATCAGTGGTGGTAAGGGAACGGCTGACGAGAAGTTCGCCGCCTTGCGAGCTGCCGGCGTCGAAATCGCGGAAAGCCCTGCCGACATGGGTACGGCCCTCAAGCGTGCGATCGATAACCACAAGTAAGCTGGTTTCATGCGTTCAACGAAGAGCCCACTGGTAGCAGTGGGCTTTTTTTATGTGCCATGATCGCGCAAGCAAAAGTGATCTCGGTGAAATCCGCCGTAGACATACCCCACTAGTGTGTGACAGATTGTCTGGGATCTTTTTACCACTTACCGCGTAGAAATACTGATGATTCAGGCCATCTACGGGTTCAGCAGCGGATTGAGCGCCTTTATCCGGGGTTTAATTGCGGACCTGCCGCACATGAACCGTCCGATTGCTATAATACCCCGTTAGGCGGACCTTCCCACAGGCTTACACAGAGAGACCATCGTGTCGGGAATGGAAAAAGGACTAGCAGTCTCCCCAGGCATTTCGATCGGGGTGGCGTACTGCATTCTTGAGATCTTCGTGAATCCCGATCGCAAGCGATTGGAAAAGCACGAAGTCCAGAAGGAGCTTGCGCGGTACGAACAGGCTCGCGAGCGTACGGCCGTCGACTTAGCGGCCCTGCAGTCCAAGGTGGAAAAGCAGATCGGCAAGAATGAAGGCGCGATCTTCGCCGTCCACCAGACGATCCTGCGAGACCCGGCATTCACGAATAAGGTGCGACACTGGATTGTCGAAGATCACCAAACTGCTTCCGCCGCGCTGCACCGCCTGATGGAGCAGTACACCGAAGTCTTCTCGAAGACCGGTGACGAGTACCTCCAAGAGCGGCTAAACGATATTCGCGACGTGGTCGTCCGCTTGAGTGCGTATCTGTCCGATGTTTTGAACGACGCGGAAGAGTCGGGGCTGAGTGGTCCACTGATTGTCGTCGCCGATGAACTGCTTCCTTCCCAGGCCGTGGCTTTGGGCGAGGCGGACGTGCGCGGCATTGTGACACAAGCCGGTAGCCAGACCAGCCACGCGGCACTGATCGCACGCAGCCGTGGTATTCCGGCGGTGAGTGGTGTCTCGGGGATCCTTCGTAAAGTGAAGACCGGTGACACGGTCGTCGTCAACGGTAGCGAAGGTATCGTCTCGATCAATCCCGAGCCGGAGGAACTGGCCGCTTATCGCAAGCTGGAACGAGAGTTCTTCCATCTTAAAGATCAGCTGGCCGCAAATCGGCATCACCCCGCCGTGACGCGTGATGGAACGCCGCTCAAGTTGCTGGCCAACATTAACAACGTCAAAGACGTCGAAGCCGCCGAGGCGATGGGAGCCACCGGCGTGGGACTCTATCGCACCGAGTACCTCTACCTGACGCACGATAACGTGCCGGACGAAGACGAGCAGTACGAAGTTTACAAAGAAATTCTCAAGAAGTCGCCTCACCAGTACGTCACGATTCGTACGCTCGATATCGGTGGCGACAAGACCGTCGCTTACCTAGGACACAACCACAACGAAGCGAATCCGTTCATGGGTTGGCGGAGCATTCGGCTCTCGTTCGAGCACCCTGAATTCTTCCTGTCGCAGCTTCGCGCGATCATGCGTTGTGCGGCCGAACTGCCAGAGGGAGGACCGGGGGAAGTCAACATGCTCTTCCCCATGATTACCAACGTCGAGGAAATGCGGAAAGCGAATCATCTGGTTCGCAAGGCCGAGAAATCGCTCGACGAACGAGGTGTGCCGCGGGGTAAGGTCAAAGTCGGCATGATGCTTGAAGTGCCTGCCGCCGCCGTCTGCATCCATCACCTGTTGGAACTGGTCGACTTTGTTTCGATCGGCTCGAATGATCTGGTGCAGTATCTGACGGCGGCCGACCGCGATAATCCAAAGGTGAGTGGGCTATGCCAGCCCCTTTCGCCTGCGGTGGTGATGACGCTGAAGTATGTGATCGAGGCCTGTAATCAGGCCAACAAGCCGGTCACACTCTGTGGCGAGATGGCCGGGCAACCGCGGGCATTTCTACTGCTTCTGGGGATGGGGCTGCGAAGCTTCAGCATGAGCCCTGCATTTATCCCCACTATCAAGGAGTTGGCAATTCTGACGACCATCGATCACGCCGAGCGTGTTGTTCAAAAAGTGATCGAAATGAAAACAACCAACCAGGTGAAACGCTTTCTACGGATGGAATTGGAAGCAATTTCGCCTGAATTGGCCCGTTTGGACACGGAATAGCCGGTCAGAGTGCTTCTGGTATCGATTTTGCAATGTGGGTTATGTGGCCAATTCAGTGAATTTGCACAGGATTGGTTGGCATTGTGCGAATGTCAGGCTAGACTTTCGCGTCGCTGGACAAGATCGATAGTTAGAAAGGTTTCATAATGACTCCGACAGCACGTAAAAACATCCTCTGCAGCTTGGCACTAGTGGCTGCAATCTGGTTTGGATTCCAGGCCAACAACGTTCAAGGCATGACCCGCGCCCAGTACCGAGCTCAAATCCGCTCGATGGAAATTACGGAGCGACCTAATCGCTTTGGTCATGTTTACGGCAACAACGTTCGCCGAGTCCATCACTGGCGTCACCGTCGCTAATTGAATCTGGCGACGAAGCGAAAACAGTTCAGAAGGCTGTGTCTACCTAGACGCAGCCTTTTGCCGTTTCTTGAGATCAGAACTGCCGAGGGTTGCCGGCTCCACGGATGGTGCCAGGCGTAGGCAGTTCGTAGCTTGGTGGCGTCGCAGGTGGATACACTTCAGGGCTTGGCTGCAACCAAGTTGGTCGTTCAGGATGCAGCACCCGATACGGAATCTGCGGCTGCACCGGCACCGCTGCGAAATCGGGATGACGCCCGAAGTAAGGATCCAAGAGGTCGTATCCGTAGAGGTCGTAGTACGTCTGATCGAATGCGTCCTGAAGGTTGCGCCAGTCCTGCATGCGGGGATTGCCTTGTTTCCAATCGGAAGCATTGTCGATGGTGTACTCGACCACCTTGTAACGCTGAATGACGGGATCAAATGCACGTTGTAGGGCGTAGTAGCTTCCCTGTCGCTGAGCCAGGCGCGTGAACTTCTGAGATTCGTCGGCCAGATCTTGCAGTGCCGCATTGAGCGTCTTCATCTGGGTATCGTAGGCAGCGAGCTTCTTGACCTTGTGCTCCAGTGCCAACGCATCGGCCGCCATGTTTCCACGGCGAATGAAAATGCTTTGGGCGAAAAGATCGGTCGTGATGAAACACGACAGCAAAGCGAATGTCAGAAGAGTAATGGAAGATCGCATGACGAAAACCTCGATCGGATTAGAGCGTTTCTCTTTATGCATTGTAAGAACAGACCTTCAAGGCGGCCAAGAAAAAAGAAAAGCGTGCGACAGGCTATCGCACGCTTTTCCGCCGAGTACTCCCTCAGCTATTTGATCGCACCCTTCAGCATGTGTGCCCAGCCAGGAGCTCCACTGCCGAGTTTGACGTTCAGCTTGCCGTCCTTGGTGCCAATCGAAATGCCTGGCTGTGGGTAAGGACGTGGTTTGGGTTGGTAGTGACCGTTATTGTGACCGTAGTCAGGACGGTACCGGTGATCGCTGTAGTGGTCGTCGTAGTGACCGTGGCCGTGACCGTGGCTGATTTTGCAGCTGTACTGGATGTAACCGCAGTGACGTTCGTACAAGTCCCAATAGACGCGGTCAAAGGCTCGTTCGACGTCGGCCCAGGAACTCAGCACGTGACGGTCCGGGCGATGGCAGCTATGCCAGGCACGGCGAAATTCTTGTTGAACGTGTCGCATCTCACGCGAGACTTCCTCGAAGTCGTGACGCAGGTGCGACAGGCTGCCACCGCGGCGAGCCGTTTCGCAGAAGTGATCCACTTCACGCAGCAAAGCTTTGGCTTCAAATGCCAGGCTGGTGAAACCTTCATGGAAGCGAACTTCTTTGTAGAAGTCCTCAGTGGCGTGATGCAGCACTTCGATGTCGTCCACCAGGCGATGTCGGCAATCGAAGTAGCCGGCGTTTGCCGTCGATGCCATCGAAAGAAGTGCCGTGCTCAGAATCCCGCTCCAAACCAAAGTCTTAATCAACATGTTTCCGTTTCCCCGATTCTCGAATTTAAAAAGCTCGTTGTGAGTTGTCCCGTTGCCGTCTGTGACTTGATGGCAACGCTGGTACTAAAGGCAGCGGGTGTGCCAAAACCGAGAAAGAAATGCAAGAGAGTTCTATAAGTCACTATTTGGAAACGACTTAATGCCATTTGAAGAAAAATGACCTGAGTTAGAATTCCGTGCCAAACGGCCGTTTGTTGTCAGTGTGACAACAGGCTGTCTCAGCACGGACAGCCTGATCAGAAATAGGCGTTTGGAAACCGCAAAAGAGGTAAGAACGAGGCCGTTGATTAAGAACACGGCCCCACTTTGATTACTTCTGGCGGGGCTTCTTCAGCACGATAACAGGGCAGTGAGCCAAACGAACGACCCGATCGGCGACCGAGCCAACCAAGACACGCATGATCGACGATCGCCCGTGGGATGGGATCAGAATCGAGTTGGCCTCGATTTGCTCCGCATAGTGACAGATCTTTTCGCCTGGGTCGCCGAACGCGATGACGATTTTCAGGTCTTTGTACTTCTCGTCGGAAAGTTCTTTGCGGATGGCCTGAGTGGCGTGGTGCGTCCGGGTATTCTCGTCCACGGTGTCCCACACCTCGCCTGGCTCGGCCGGCGAAAGTTCTCCCAGGACATGAATCAAGTGAACGCCATCGCTTGAATCCAGTAAGGAAACTGCCATATCAACTGCGTCCTTGGAATCCTTGGAGAAGTCGTATGGCACGACGATCGGAGCTTTTGAAATCCAGGTCACGGGAAGTTTCCTTTCTTCGTTTCACACAAAGGTTGCTGTTCGTCCAGGCGTTCACTCATGGTAGCGAACTGTCAGGCCGTGCGACAGTCACTCTCCCTCTTCGGCCTGCAGCAGACCGCGACGGACGAAGGCCTGTTCTTCTTCCTTGTGTTTTTCCATTTCGTCGGCGAATGCATCGAAGCTGTCTTTCCAGTCTTCGGAGACCAACTCGGCTTCAAGATCGCGGACAAGGTTGTCCAACTGCGAGAGCAACAAGCGATGCGTCATTTCCATCTTATGTGTTGCCGGGCACATATGTGGATGCTGGGCGCAGATCTCATCAAAGCACCCTTCCTCTTCCTCGTGAAAATGCTTGGTCATCAGGTCACGAAGTTGAGTGAGACGCATTGAAAGTTGTTCTTTCACAATCTTCTTTTTCGGATCTCGCAGACATCGCTGCAGATCGTGTACGGCACATTCGAGTCCTTCATGCTCAAACGTAAAGTGCACGTAGAAGGGACGATTCCCTCCGGTTAGATAGCTGTCACTGGTCATCGCACACCTCCTTCCCTTTCGGGGGGCTTAAGATGGGGTATTAAAAAAATGGGGTTATTTCGTCTCCGACGGTTGTTTGAACGTCAAGACGGGACATTTGGCGTGCCGCACGATCGACTCGGCGGTACTGCCAATCAACATATGCAACAGGCCGGTACGGCCGTGAGTGCCCAAAACAATTAGGTCTGCGTGTTCTTCTTCCGCCAGTCGCACGACAGCGGCAGAAGGGTCACCCGTCACGAGTCGATACTCGACGGGAACTTCTGGGTCGCTGGGTTTGATCTCGTGCAGCATCTTCTTCAGATCATCCGGAGAAGGGTCCAGCATGCCGTAGTACATCTCACCGGTGCCGTAGACGGTCGGTGGCTCTTCAACATGGGCGATGATGACCGTTCCGCCACTATCGCGTGCCAATGCCGTCGCCAGATGAAGTGCAGCGTCACCGCAGTGAGAAAAATCGGTCGGAAAGAGAATACGTTGGAAGTTCATGGCTCGACTCCTTCTCCATGGGGCAAGTGATTTCGGGTTACGGTCGAACCTCTTGCTCTCTATTGTTTGTTACGAATTTCACAAGGTGTTCGTTTACGGGAAACGGGGCGAATGAAGCGGAAATTCGTTGAAAAACGTAGATGCATCGCAATGATGCCGACGGCCGGTTTTATCGGGGTGAGAGAGGCATGAGGGGAGGCCGTCGCAGGCTTACGAAGCAATCCTATCGACATTCTATTTTCACGATTGAATTCGTGCTTGGCAAACAGAACGTGCCCTGCTGATCCAGATTTTTTGGTTGTCAGTTGATAGCTAGATCGTGGGTGACCCAGCCAGCATGTCCAGTACAACCCCTACACCATACGCAATCGCCGCGGCCACCCCTCCGGTGACGACTGTCTCGATGACCGAAGCTAGCGGACCTTCCTGCACAACACGAGCACGGAACACACCAATCAGGGCAAAAGCGATGCCTGTGAGAATGGCGCAAGAAAGAAAGATCGTTGTGGCTTCAAATCCAAAATGAATCAGGGGCAAAGGAAGCAGCGGGATCGAGCCGCAAAGCACGAACCCGGCAAAGGTCACCAGTCCTGATTTCCAGGGGGATGGTGGCTGCAAACGAAGGCCCCACTCTTCGACCAGCATCGTGTCGACCCAGCGATGACGGTCTTCGCAAATCGTCTGGACGACTTGTTCAAGAAGGTCTCCTTCGAAGCCTTTGGCGGCGAAGATCTGCCGAATTTCTTCCCGCTCGCGATCGGGGACCTCTTTGATGTGGATGTTTTCGATCAGGCGATACTTCTTCAACTGCATCTGATCGCTACGAGCCTTGAGGTAGTTGCTGATGGCCATGCTGAAGCCGTCGGCCAGGAGGTTTGCGATGCCGAGAACCATCGCAACGGTTACGCCATAACTGGCACCGGCCACCCCGGCTACGATCGCGAAGGTAGTGATCGTACCGTCGACTCCACCCAGGACGAAGTCACCAGAGAATTCCTCAACCGATGGCCCGGCGATACGAGCCGCAATCGCTTCGTCGGTATGCTGCCGAGCAAGTTCTTCGGGCGAGAGTTTCATCATCAAACATCCCCCAACCGAGGTCACGCAAGAAGGAAAACCTCAGTATACGATGAAGATCGCTGCTCGTTTATTTCTTTCGAGCAATCAGCAGCCCACCATGGATGGCCATCACGGCACCGGCACTAAGAGCTGCCCAGGCGATCCAGCCGGGAGGGCGGATCGTTTCTCGGACATCCGCTCCGCTGTTGACCATCAAATGATTCAGCGCACCGCGAGGTGTGTCAGGGCCAGGGCCCACGTTGTGGGCCAGGAATTTCGTCGCTGATGGCGTGAGCTGAAACGATTCGACCGCGTACATTTGACCGCCGGCTAACAGCAGGAAGATGCCGGCGTAAACGAAGTGAACGGCCCAGGCCTTTTGTTTCATGGCAAGTGTCTCGATTCGAAAGTGCTAGCTGTCGAGCCTATCTTTCTTTTCGAGTCATTTGCCCTAGTCCGATGAATGGCCGTCCGTTTGTTCCGATTTTGCGGGCCTTTGCAGGATTCGTTTGGCTTGCTGCTTAGCCAGGCGTACTGATCCGCGAAATTGTGAACGGAGCCGTGCGCTGAATTTGGGAGGGACGAATTCCAAGTTCATCATTGGGACTGGTTGGCCACGCCAATGACTTTTGTAGCCTTCATCCCCGCGCAGAAAATCGAAGGTCGCTTTTCCGGAATCAATCGCGTAGCGGATAGCGGCGGTGATGCCAAGCCAGCCTGGCCGCGCGTAATCGCAGTCGGTCGCGATACCGCTGCAGTAGTGCAGAAGGGTGTCGCCTTCCTCCAGATCCAATTCGACTGCGATCGGGCGTCCTTCGAGTTCGATCCACTGCAAACGCAGTTGTGCAGACTCCAGATGTTCACTTGCCGCTTCCTGCAAGAAGTCATGAAAGCGATTCGACGCGAAGCAGCCACGTTGTCCCATCTGGTTGCGCCGCTTTTGATGCAAGTCGACGAGAATCGAGAACCCTTGTTCCAGAGTCGCCTGATCCGCGATATGGATGGTTGCCTTGCCGGTTTCAAACTGATTACGCCATAGCTGACGAACGCGGTGGCGGCGCGATCGAGAGAGCTGTGAGACCCACTCGTCCCACGTTGCTGGAAGGGCGAGTCGATAGCTATCGAGCTGGGGCAGTTGCTTCACTTCATATTGCCGGTCTCGCATGGTACGAGCCAGCTCGTGCATGACGGTATCGGACGCGTCGAGACCTTCGAAGTAGAGCCGATCGATTTCGCTGAATTGCTGTGGTAGGTATTGAGCCAACGCATTGACGACGTGGGCTTCTTCGCCAGGTTTGGCCAAGACGGATAAATAGTCGCTACAGACTTCGCCAGAACCCAGCAGTTGAATCACATCACCGCCCCACCAAGTGTGGCGTCGATACCAAGGGGCCAGACCGATCAACCAACCGTTGTCGTCTCGTATAGTGACGATCTGCAACTGGCTTCCATTTTGGCGATAGTGCTTCCACCAGGTAAGCAGCCAACGTGGCGCCAGAAACAGACGCTGCCCGGCCAGACGCTCCCACTCCACGAAAAGTGACGACGTAGAATCGACGTCCGTGACGACATCAACGCGCAGTGGTTGAGCTAGTTGAGAAAGCGATCCGGAGATTTCGACTGGATCGCTTGAAGGGCAATCGGTTGCCATGGGAATTCCAGACTGAGGTACGCATCGCAGCCCTCGCGATCTTCCCGTTGGAACATCACCACGTTGAACTGCAATACCACGCACTACGCATTTGATCGTAGTAGCTACTGGAAGCGAACGAATAGTTCTTGGCTATGGAATTTGCAGAAGCGTGACGACTTCTGGCCAAGTTGTCGAATGTGCGGATTATTCCGGCTTATGGGCCGCCCAGGTCCAATGTCGATCGGACGTCAGCTGGACCGTTTCTGGATCGAAGCCGCACGAGGCAACCATCTCGCGGATCTCCGCTAACGAAAGGGCCGCCAGCAGCGACTCGCCGAACATCTTCCGAGCCTCCTCCGGCTCGTCGCCACAGTAGGTTGCCACGAGCTGCTCGACTTGCTCAGTCGAGTCTGGCCGTACGAGATCGCGGAAGAAGAGCCAGCCGCCTGGGGCTGCCAGACGCACGGCTTCCTTCAGCACAGCAAGTGGCTCGGGAATATGGTGGATAATGGAGTTAGACATCACCCCGGTAAAGAAGCCATCTTCGTAGTCGGTCTGTTTGGCATCGAGCCGCGCGAGTTGAACACGCTCGAGCATGCCGGCAATGTCGATGTTGATCCTTGCCACGTCCAGCATAGCGATCGATGCATCGGCACCCATAATGCGGCACTGCGGGATGCGCTCGGCCAGCAGGATCGGAATGCGGGCGGTGCCTGTGCCGATGTCGAGGATATCGATCATCTCGGCTTCCACGTCGGGATCGATGCCGAGAAATGCGATGAGGTCGCTGACGAACGATTCGTTGACCGCGTTATGATCCATGTCGTCGTAGATCATGGCCTCCTGCGGCGTGTCCATCACTTCTGGTTCGAGAATACGTTCGAGCATCGCTCTAACTTTCTGTGTCGTGTTCGGGGATTTCGCGCGGTGGGGAGGCATGCTGCCACTGGGCACACACGGCCAAAATGATTGCCATGCAGACATAGGCCCACATCATGTAGATCGGCCCCTGTCCTGCCGCTGCGCCGGGAATGTCAGGCACATGCCAACCTAGTACCAGCTTACCACTTGGGAAAGGTGAGTGTATCACGCCGAATAGGCTGAACGCGGCGCAAGCGAGGGCGAATGCCGCCGCCGTATATAAGCGACGATCGATGATGTACGCCAGAATCGCTGCCCAGAGCATACTTGTCAGAATAAATCCGCCGGCCAGCATCTGGAGGGTTTGCAATTTGACGGCGATCCCCGCAGGATGCGAATGCCCCGCTTCGTCTGGCGGAGTCTGGATGTTTCCTTGACTGTATTCCCGCAGCTTGAGCGTCAGGTCATTCAGTTTTTTCGCAGCCTCGGCATCGATTTCTCCGGCCTCGACCATCGCCGCGACTTCTCCTTGCATTTGGAAGGAAAGCCCCGTGTAGGTTCCCTGAAGATCACCGGCGAAGATCAGCACCAACGCGGCAAGTGCCGGGATGCACGCAATCGAAACGGCGGGGTAATGTCGCTTGGGTGTCGCTTGGAAGCTTTGCGAAGTGATCTCGAGTCCAATGAAGACAAGGATCGGAAAGACCGTTGGTTTGGGAATCGCCCAGTACAAGAAGCCAAAGTAGCCGAGCACCCCTGCCCCACCCACGAACAGCGCCGTCGCCAACGTGTAGGCCGCGCGACCTCCCATGGCTTTGTATGCCGGATGGCCGATGTAAGGCGTCGTTTGGATCACGCCCCCGCAGAGGCCCGCGACCAGCGTGGCGATTGCTTCGGCACCGATGATGCGATTGGTGTCGTATTCGTCGCCGGCCGCGGCCGCGCTTTCGACGCAATCGATCCCACCGATGACGGTCGCCAAGGCGAAGGGGATCACGATCGGTAAGTACTGAGCTGCTTCGTTGAACTTCGCCATCGTCAGCCACTCGAAGCGGAAGACGGCCAACCAGTCCATGGGAAGTAGCGCGTCGGTTGGCTGAAACTCCATGGCCTCCGGTGTGGCTCCCAAGAGACCCAGACCATGCATCAGGTAATAGATTGCACCGGAAACGATGAGCGCAGCAAACGCGCCGGGGATCTTCCACGGCAGGCGAATATGAGCCACGAGTGTTACCAGGACGATCGAAAGGGCCGTCATCCCGACGATCGGAAAGTGCAGCGCTTCGATGAACGGGAGAAAGCTAATCAGCACCAGGGCGATCGCCGCTAGCGATCCAAGGAGCCCTGCCCGAGGAATCACTCGGCGAATCCAACTTGAGCTGAACGCGAAAAAGGATTTGAAAATTCCGGACAAGACAATGGACCAAATGCCAATATGCCACGTACGGATAGCAGCCTCTTCTGCTGTCAGTTGTAAATCCTGGACTCCCAGGACAAACGATGGCCCCAAAACGAAAAAAACCATCCCAAAGGTGCTCGGCGTATCGAGTCCTAAAGGCATGGCAGTTACGTCGTTACGGCCACTCCTTTTCGCCAGATTCAAGGCCATCCAGAAGAAGATCAGGTCGCCTACCAGCACCCCAATCGCCGTCCCCGGCACCATGTGTCCAATGGCGAAGGTTGTAGGAAAGTTAAAGACGGCCGCTAGCAAGCCGATCGTCAGCAAAAGATCGGCAATGTTGTCTAACATCAAGCCAAAGAAGGCGTTAACGTCGCCAGCAACGGCCCATTTGTATTTAGTGTCGTTCATTTTTTCTCTTTCGGCACGGGCGTTGCATTAAGGGTTGATCGAGTTTATGAGCCTGTCATGGGGCTGTCAATTCTCGACCATCTCCTCACGTGGACCACCTCCTGGGGTACAAGCGTGATAGAATACGGATCGCGGCGATGGTCGGAAGGCACCTTCGACAAGCCTTTTGCAAGGTTTGTGTGAAGATTGCTCCCATCAGGAAACGGATTTCGAACCATTGCTGGGAACCTTCGTAGAAAATGACAACTGCCACACTTGAAATGACGTCGAGTTATTCCGACCCATCGCTCGTTCAGCCCAAATCCGATGAGGATTTGCTGTTGGCGTACCGAGATTCGGGGAACCGAGAGTACTTCCAGAAGTTGGTTCAGCGTTACGAACGTGAGCTGTTCAACTACCTGCGACGGTACCTGGGTGATCCGGAAATGGCGGAGGATGTGTTTCAGGCTGCCTTTCTGCAAGTGCACCTGAAGTGCGATACCTTCGAGGAAGGACGTCGATTTCGCCCCTGGCTTTACACGATTGCCACCAATCAGGCGATCGATGCTCAGCGTAAGTCGAAGCGCCACAAGATGGTCAGCTTGGACCGCGCTGGGAACAGCACTGAACAACAAGAGACCGGCTCGCTGGTCGATTTGTTGGTAAGTGCCGAGCCAGGACCGATGGCACAAATGGACGATTACGAACGACAGCGTGTCATGCGTGATGCCGTTCAGCAACTGCCGGAATCATTGAAGACCGCCGTCGTGTTGGTCTACTACCAAGGTTTGAAGTACCGCGAAGCTGCGGACATCTTGGAGATTCCGGTCGGTACGGTGAAAAGCCGTCTGCATACCGCAGTGCAGAAGTTAACCGAAGCATGGAACGAAGTTTATACCTCAGATGACGAAGACTCGTGAGCACTGGTTGGGCTACCTGATGGGGGCCCTGGACGAAAACGAGCACGCCTCGGTCGAACAGCAAATTGCTGAAGACCCACGCGCTGCAGCCGAACTGGAACAACTTCGAACTCACCTGAATTTATTGTCCGATGGCCTCGACGAGGCCGCCCCGCCGGTCGGACTTGCCACGCGAACCACGGCGCTTCTGGATAACCCTGCCCTTTTTGCCGAAGTGCTCGACCCGGCAGCACCAGAAGACGAAAACGCGCCAACTCTTAAAGAAAAACAACCCTTCGAATCAATCGGTGGAGGCAATCCCCGCTTCACCATGATGGATATGATGGTCGCCATTGGGGCATGCGTCGCTGCCGTGGCAATCTTCTTTCCCGCGCTGGCCAGTTCGCGAATGCTGGCAACACGACTGCAGTGTGAGAACAATCTCCGCCAAGTCGGCATGGCACTCCAAGAGTTTGCTACCGGCAATGCAGAAAAACGCTATCCCGCCGTCGCTTCGACCGGCCCGTTATCGGTTGCAGGCTCTTATGCTCCGCGGCTGTTGAATGCCGGCTACCTGCAACACCCGGAAGTGGTGCGCTGCGTTGAATCTTCGCAGAATACAACCCAACCCCAGCCTTTGCCGACCGTCGAGGAGCTATTGAATGCACCCGAATCGGACGTTGAGAAACTCCAGCAGGGGCTAGCAACGGTTTATAATTACAATCTCGGCAACCTTCGCGACGGAGAGTTGCAAGCACCGCTGATGAAGGGGCGTTCGCTCTATCCGGTCGCTTCCGATATCGTGGTTGTCCAAGATGGGCAGATTGCCCCGCAAGGTCACCAAGATGGTCGATTTAACATCTTGTTCGACGATGGTCACGTCGAATTCATCAGCTTGGAAGACCTGCCCAGCTCGATGAAGCACTACTTCCTCAATGACAAAGGCCAAGTTGCGGCCGGGGTCGATGAAGATGATGCCGTGATCGCCAATGGGATCGCTCATCCCTTCACCACCGAGGAAACCTCTTTGGAGGAGCCAGCTCCCCAGGCCAACTAGCAGCCAAGCGGGTCGCCGGCCATTTGGCTAAGTGCGTCCTGCCGTTGATTTTGAGCGTTAAGATTCGATTACGCTCCCTAAAATCGGGTTTGCTCCCCTCTTGTGGAATTGGTATCTTTCGATCACGATAGTAGTTTCTCCCCCGGAACAGTCTCAAATTATCAGGCAGAACGTCGCTCGTGATCGACAGTGGCTCATCCTCTATTGCCCCACCGCGAAGTACGGTGAAGCAGACCATTCAGCTTGGCTTTTACATTGGAGCCGGCTTCGGCTTGGCCATCGGATCCGGCCTGGCGGTCTTGATGGGTAGCAATCTCCTGTGGCAAACAGGCGGATTGGTTGCTGGTGCCTTGCTGGGCATTTGTGGCGGTTTGGGGATCTCCTGGATGCAGCGTCGCCTGAAGCCATCTCCTGCTCCGGCTTATCGGCCTAGCGGCACGTAGAAGCTCGCTGGCACGATCTCACTGAATCGCCAGGCAGGTCTTACTCTGCGTGGCAATGCTGGCAGCGATTCACCAATGCGACCATCTGAGGCCCTTTGAGCGAGACCCCTTGGTGCGCCTTCGCCTTATCCGAATCGGCATGATGGCATTGGCTGCAGCAATGGGCCGAGGTGAAATTCTGTTCGGCGAGATTGGAAAGAAGCTCGCTGTCGTCTGTTTGGCTTGCGCGAGCCGCATCAACCGAGACGAGCGAACAGATGTTCGGCCCAGCGACCAAGTCTGCCAGATTCCCAGCGCCGCTAGCACCTGTGGCTGCAAAACCACCTGAGGTTGGTCGCGAATTGTCTGAGCTGCTCGAACTGTGCGACCAGTTTCCTTGGACTGCCAAAACGATCATCAGGCACAATGCCAAAGCGATCAGAGGACCACGAATGGCAGCCACGATATCGGTAGTTGGTCGCTCAGGCTGATCGGTGATGCAGCGATGGCTAGGCGTGCTATCGTCGGCCAAAAAGACCGGCAACGGAGAATCGTCGTCGGCCGTATCCGCTTGCCCATTGGCTAGCATTTCGGTCGCAGGACGCAGTGCTTCGGCTAGTTCACGACAGCTATGGCAAACCGTCAGGTGCCGTTGGATCGGCATGTCGGTCTCGTGCTCGCCCGTCGGGAACGGTGCCCGGGTAAGTACTTCGAACACGTCGTCGCAGGTCGGTAGATGGTGCGATTGAATCATCGAACGTGTTCCTCGGAAAGCTCTTGGCAAGTGTTCTGGATCAATTTCGCGAGTTGCAACAATCCATTGCGGACGCGGGCCTTGGCCGCCGGCAGGCCGATACCCTGGGCGTCGGCGATTTCCTGAAATTTCATTTCGCCGAAGAATCGCAGGCGAATCGCTTCCGCTTGAATGGGCGTCAGCTTGTCGAGCAGTCCCAGCACCTGGCTGCGACGTTCTCGGTCGATCAGGCCTGAGAGTGCCTGGCAGGGAACTTCCAACTCGAGCGGCGATGGGCTTTCGTCGCTTTGGCCTGCCTGAAGCTTGGTTGAAGTGACCGGCAGCTTCTTTCCCTTCTCGCGAATCCGATGGCATACGTTCAGCAGAATTCGCCATAGCCAAGTGCGGAAGCTGTACCGAGAGTCGTACGTATGCAGCCACTTGAAGCTGTTGAGGAACGCTTCCTGAACGGCATCTTCGGCTGACTGCGAGTCGCCCAAGTAGCTGTAAGCCAGATTCAACAGAGCCCTGCGGTACCGCTTCACGATCACGGCATACTGATCCGCATCGCCAGCCAGAACGGCCGAGAGGATCTCGCCATCGGTTAACTCAGGGACGTCCGAAGCAGTCATGACGTGGAGGGGTAGGAAGGAATCAGCGGAAGTGAGAAAGTTCCCTCCATTATAGCGCGGCCGCCGGCTGAGGGATACATTTCGCGTAACCCATTACTGCAGCAAGCCTTTACCCGCGCCGGACATGTTCGCGATTCATTGCCTCTCTGGCCGAAAACTGAAAACCGAACACTGAAAACTGCTTTCAAGAAACGCTGAAAGTCCGTCTTTCTTACCAAGAGCTATTGGTCGTGCAAGAAAGGGTCATCAGAACTTAACCCTAGTCCAGAGGAGAAGCGTTCCCTGGATTCTTGCCGTACCATCCACTTTGGTAAGAGAGGCGGACTCTCAACTGAACTATCGTACGTGAACGTGCGTCTTGTTCACTCACGACGTTCGCAAACCTTAACCACCCAGGAAGATCCCCACCTTACCCAGGTGGTACTGTTATCGAATGCCGTACGGCTGAAGATGATTGATACCCCTTTGCTAATTGGATTTCTTATCGCAGTCGGTTTGGTCGGATCGAGTGTGCCGATTATGGCGCCGGACGACCGTTACGCTTCACCCATTTGGCAGTGCTGACAGGCTGTTGCGCCAGCGATGACGTAGTTTCTCACATAAATGCCAGCAGGAGTTTCAAGTAGTTCTGCAGGGGGTTAAGATGACTGCCCGACCCGCGAGATGAAAAACGACGCCTCCGACTTGCCGTTACCAAACGCCAACGATTGAGTCATTACACCATGAACGAAGCTCCCTCGACCCAGCCGAATGAAGCACCAAAGAAGTCATCTATTCCCTTCGGCGTCCGCGTTGGAGGCATCATCGGCGTGTTGGTCATTGGCGGGGTGATCCTGTTTGGCATCGTCCCGTCGATCGTCTCTCAGCGAAAGGAGTCGATTCAGAACCTCAAGGATATCGGACTTGCGTTTCACAACTATCACGATGTCTATGGAAAGTTCCCCTTGGCTCACTTCGATGATGAGACCGGAACGCCACGACGAAGTTGGCGAATGGCCCTGCTACCGTTTTTGGAAGAATTGGAGTTGTACGAGAAGTACGACGACAACTCGATGTGGAATGGCGACAAAAATATTGGGCTATCGAAAGAGACGCCTTCCGTCTTTCGCTCCTACTTCAGTGATTGCAGCGATGGCAGAACGCCCTTTGTAGCGATCGTCGGTGAGAAAACGGTCTTTCCTGATGATCGCAATGTTGCCTTCCGCGATATTACGGACGGTGCCAGTAATACGATTCTTTTCATTGCCGACTACGAAAACCCCGTGAAGTGGAGCGAGCCGGTCGACGTGACGTTAGATGAATTCCTAGAGCGCTACGCTGACAGAAGCGATGCGGTCCTGCATGTGGTTATGGCTGACGGCGGACTCCTCGAACTTCACGAAGTCTCTGCTTCCACGCTTAAGAACCTCGCGGAAAGAAATGATGGGCAGGTAATCCCACAACTCCAGTAGGACCGAGGTCGCTTTGATCCCCTGGCTACAACGGGGAACTACAAATTTATTGCGGCCGTTGCAGAAGGCTCGGACAATCGAGATAGACTTATCTGCCTCGCCCTCCCGCGACGGCCATCGCCGAGAGTGATCCTCTTCCGCCGTCAAATTTCTGGTAGCAGCTGCCATGAATGAGCCTAATCCCTTTGATAGTCCTCAGGCGTATGTTACCGAGCCCGAGCCTAAGAAGTGGTGGCAAATTACGGTTGCTGAGATGATCGTCATCGTGCTAATCGTCATTGTATTGATCGGGCTTCTTTTGCCGCCGGCAAATATGGGCAGTAATTGTTCTCGTCGTACTTTGTCGGCGAACAATTTAAAGAATATCGGCCTCGCTCTGCACAATTACCACGACACCTATGGCAGCTTACCGCCAGCCGTGGTGACAGATGCGGAAGGCCGCCCGCTCTATTCATGGCGGGTATTGCTTCTCCCGTTTCTTGAGGAGCAAGCTCTCTACGACCAATTCGATCTTACTCAACCATGGTACAGTCAGACTAATCGCCCGCTGGCAGATCAGATTCCTGATCTGCTACAGAGCCCGTATCTGGATGTTGAAAAGAATCCGGCAAAGACCTCGTACCTGGCGGTGATCGACCCCGAAAACAAACAAACGGTCATGCTTTCCCAAGAAGGACGATCGCTGGACGAAGTACCTTGTGAACTGGGGAATGTGGTGGTCGTCGTCGAGCAGATTGACCATCCGGTGATTTGGACGAAACCGGAGGATATCAGTCCTTTTGAGTTGATCGACGTGTCTCCAATCGGCCAGAATGACCTTTGCTATTACCCGGCTCTGTTTGCCGATGTCTCGGTGAAGTGGTTGCCTCGAGATGATCCGCAGCAGCTGCGTGCATGTCTTACCTGCCAAGATACGGGCCAGGCCGACGAGACGCCCGCCCAGGAATAATCCCACTTCAGGACTCAGTTAGGAACCCAATCATGCGAACTTCTCGTCGTGGCGATGCCAAAGTCGTCATTATCATCGTGGTGGTTGTTTTCGGGGTAATGGCCCTGATCTGTACCGGTCTTGCCGTGGCTATCTTATTGCCGGCGATCGGTCAGGCTCGGATCGCCGCTCAACGTATGCAGTCGCAAAACAACCTGAAGCAAATTGGCTTGGCCCTGCACAACTATCACGATACGTTCGGCTCGTTCCCTCCAGCTTACATTCCGGATGAAAACGGCAAGCCGATGCACTCGTGGCGGGTGCTGATCCTGCCGTTCGTGGAAGCGAACTACATCTACGATCAATACGACTTCTCGCAGCCGTGGGACAGCCCTGCCAATGCGCAGGCCTGTGCGATGATGCCGTTCGTCTACGACGACCCGGCATTGGGAACCGGAGACATGGGGGACCGCACCACGTATGTCGCCATCTCGGCGCCCAATTCAGTGTTGGGGACCGATACGGCCAAGAAGCTCCGAGAGATTACCGTGGGAACGTCCAATGCCATCATGGTCATCGAGAACTCTTCCAAGCCGGTGCTATGGTATCAGCCCGACGATATCTCTCCGCAGGAACTGATGTCGCAGAATTTCGACGATCAATACTTCGGTGGAATTCAAGGCCTGATGGCAGACGGCTCAGTGAATTTCTTCCCGGAAGCGAGCAAGCAGCAAGTGCAGGCGATGACGTCGGCAGATGGTAGTTAGACCATCTATCGAAAGCCGATTCACGCTCAATTGACCCAACAATTGCCGGAGCCCTCTTCAACTTCTCAGCCAAAGTCATGAGAATAACGCACGTCACCTGTGTTTCTCATCTTGGGCCGGAAGCGATATGACGCCGAGCGATCCATTTCCCACGATTAAATTCCGCGGCCAGTTGCGTCCCTCGCAAGTTCAGGTCCGCGACGTCGCACAGCAGCAGCTATCGCAGGGTGAGCGGCAACTGCACATCGTTGCTCCACCAGGCTCAGGCAAAACGGTTGTCGGGCTCTATCTGTGGGCGGAAATGATCAAGCGGCCAGCACTCGTGCTCAGCCCGAACTCGGCCATTCAATCGCAGTGGGCAGCCAGAACCGACCTCTTCGAGACCGACCGGCCCATGTCGATGTTGGTCAGTACTTCACCGGACGAACCGAAGCTACTCACCTCGCTCACCTACCAAGCGGTCACACTGCCACGCCGCGGCGACGATGGGCTCGATCACGCGGCCATGTCGCTGTGGGAAGATCGCCTGATCTCGAAAGGCCAGGCCCAGGATCCGGCCGAAGCAAAGGTCTGGATTCGTGATCTGAAGAAGCACAACCGCGACTACTACGACGAACGCCTGTCGGCCTATCGAAAAAGCGTACGCGACGAAGCAGGCCTGGCCGGCGAATCGTTCGAGATGCTGCATCAGTCTTGCTTGAAGACCTGGCAGCGGCTGCGTGACCAAGGCGTGGGCATGCTCATCCTCGACGAATGTCATCACCTGGTAGGGCATTGGGGCCGGGTGTTGTCCGACGCCATGCAATACTTGGACGACCCGATCGTTGTGGGGCTGACGGCGACACCGCCTGACGGTGACGGGAAGATACCGGCCGACTTCGAGCGTTACCAAGAGTTTCTCGGGCCAATCGATCATGATGTGCCGGTGCCGGCGGTCGTGCGAGACGGCTTCCTTGCCCCGTACCAGGACCTGGTCTACTTCGTCCGTCCATCAGAAGCTGAACTCCGCTTTGTCGCCCAGGCTGACGATCACCTGGACGAGATACTTCAGGAGGTAACCAGCAAACCGTCGGACGACGGAGACGAAGAACCAGTCACAGTAGCGACGCCCGTCGAAGAACCAGAAGTCGATGAGACAGAAGGGGACGAACTCAAGCTACACCATGTGGGTGGAACCGACGCGGTTTACAAGGACGAGGATGATCCCTTCGCCGATTTGATCTCGGAAGTGGAGCTCGAACAGGAAACGCCTGCCGAAATACAGCCGCCGGTAGAGGTGGCGACCGTCGAAGAGGCGCCCCGCGTCAAAGCGCTCGTTCCTTGGCTATTGCAAACGCTGGAAACACGCCGACACGCGACCAGCACGTTCAAGACATGGTCTTCCTTTCATCGTCGCGATCCCGAATTTGCGGACGCGGCCCGCGTGTTTCTGCAGACGCGTCATGTCGAGTTGCCTGCGGATGTCCCGCCGGTGGTTCTGGAAGTACCGGTCGAGGAAGTGCCGCAAATCCCGGTGATTATCCCCGTCCTTGATCGTTACGTGCGGCACGCTTTGCGGCGTTCGGCCAACGCAGAGGATCGTGCTTTGGCCGAGAAGGTGATCTCTGGCCTACGGATGTTAGGCGTGCAGATCACGGAGACCGGTTGCCAGGCGTGTGCTTCGCCGGTCGGACGCGTGCTGGCCTATTCCAGCGAGAAAGCGAAGGCCCTGGTCCCGGTTCTCGCGGCCGAGATGGCGGCACTCGGGGATACCATTCGTGCAGTCGTCGTAACCGACTTCGAGAAAACATCCGCTACGATATCCGAGGTCGAACATCTGCTCAGCAGTGAGGCCGGCGGCGCGATCGCGGCCTTTCGAGTGTTGGTCAATGATCCGCACTTGGATGCACTCGATCCGATTTTGGTCACCGGGTCGAGCGTGCTGGTGGATGACGACCTGTCAGAAAAGTTTGAGGCCGCGGCGAAAGAGTGGCTGGCCAATGCTGGCTACGATGCGACGTTGACCTTTGATGCCGAGGTTGGTTTTCATGTCGTATCAGGCAGCGGTCGTGATTGGTGTCCCCGCGTCTATGTTGAAATGATCACGGATCTGTTTCAGCGTGGTCTGACAAAATGCCTCGTTGGCACGCGAGGTCTTTTGGGGGAAGGCTGGGACGCGAACAAGATCAACGTTCTGATCGATCTGACGACGGTCACGACGAGTATGACCGTGCGGCAACTTCGCGGGCGATCGTTTCGGCTCGATCCTCAGGTACCGGAGAAGCTGGCCAACAACTGGGATGTGGTTTGCCTGGCACCGGAATTCAGCAAGGGACTGGATGACTATGCCCGCTTTATCAAGAAGCATCAAAACATCTTTGGCGTGACCGACGATGCGGTGATCGAGAAAGGGGTTGGGCACGTCCACCCTGCCCTGACCGATCTCCGTCCGGAACTCTTGGAAGGTTCGGTCCGCGATTTGAATCGCGACATGCTTTCTCGGGTGACGTTACGAGGCGAGACCCGCGATCTATGGCAGATCGGGACTCCCTACGAAGGGACTCCGAATCACACGCTGGAAATGCGGATCAAAGGTTCACCGCGCGAGAGCGGAGGCTTTCCACCATTTGCCGGAACCAAAGAGCCCTGGTCGAGCGAATCTCTTGTGCAGGCAATCGGAGAAGCGATTGCCCGCACAATGGTGGAGTTGAACTTGCTGAAGTCGCCGCCGGAAGTCGTGGCGAAATCTCGAGCCGGTGGCTACGTGCGTGTTCTGCTGGAAGATGCCAGTGACGCCGATAGCCGTCTTTTCGTAACAGCTCTGCATGAAGCGCTCGGTCCGCTAAACCGGCCCCGCTATATTATTCCACGTAAGCTCAAGTTCGTACGAACCAACTGGCTGTCACGTATGTTGCCGAAGATGCTCGGCCAATATTTCGAGAAGAGCGAAGACAAGACCGTCATGGTGCATGCCGTACCCAACGCCCTGGCGAAAAACAAAGACACGGTCGAAGTCTACGAACGCTATTGGAACCAGTACGTGAGCCCCGGCTTTCCGGTGTTTGCCCTGCGTGGTGAAGGAGAGGATCTAATGCGGGAAGCGCTCAAGAAAGGGATGAGCCCTGAAGGCGATTTCCACGAAAAGGAAGTCTTCCGCTAATTATCGATTGGCCAGCCTAGCTGTTGAACAACGCGGCGATGTCGTCTTGGCTAATCGGCTTGTCGTCCAGATCTTCTTCCGGCTGGGCGTCTTCCTGGGTAGAAGCTTCCTCCGATGCCTCTGCCTCATTGCTGGAATCTTGCGTGGCAGCGAACATTGATTCGATGTCATTAGCCGATGCGATCTGAGGAGCTTCCTCATCCGCAGGCTCTTCCGCCAAAGTACTCTTTGTTTCGTCCTTGCGACCGGCCAGGAACTCTGCGAGCTCGTTGTCATCGTCCGCTTCCAAGGGCGATTCGCTGACGGGCGTTTCCGGAGCTTCCTCGGCAACAGGCTCGACTGGTTCTTCAACCGCCGGCTCTTCTTCGGCCGCAGGTTCTGGTTCAGAAGGCAAATCTTCCGGCTCGTTCATCTCCGGGAACGGTTGATTCACCGCGGTTGATTCTGGTTCGGCTGGAGGTGTCGTTGCTTCCGTCTTTTCTGCTGCGGGCTCTTCTTCTGAATCGATTGCATCAATCTGGATCACATTGTCTCCGTCCGATGGCAGAAACAAGGCGTACCATGGCTGCGGTCCGTAGCCCATTAAGACTGCGGCGGCGAAACCAACAGATAGATTCAAAACGGCAAACAGCAGAACGATGAACACGGCTTAACCACTAACGAAACCCATGTCGAAACCAGGGGGGACTACCACCCCATGTGTGAAGCATACGTTTCAACTAGCAGTCGATGTCATTGGGTTGCGGAATGCCGCAGCAATAATCGATCGATGGCTATTTAGATCTGGATATTCGTTTCAATCGTTACAGCCGAGCTGTTCGTAAAGACTCGGGCTTAACGGCTTTGTCCCCGCATGACGGGACTTGGTCGGCCCGTGTTTTGGGATGCTTGCCGCATGAATTCCGGCGAAGGGCTACCAGGAAGCGTGAAGACGGCCGGTTGAGCTGTTGGGTTGTCTTTCGAGCGAAGAACGACGGTTACTTCCGCTCCATCTTTCTGGCCTCGAAGATAGTGCAGCATCTCGCGTTCGATATCGCTTAGTCCCTGCATGCTGTCGATGTTAGCCGGCAGCGAAGCGGATGTCGCCGAGACGCTTGGCATCGATCGAGCGGCTGGGTTCGATGGGAAATTGCTTTGCGGAGTTTCCGGAATCGATCGTGTTGGACTGGTCATCGACGGCTGCGAGGCCGAGGCCAGTTGAACCGGGGCTGCGCTCTGTTTGTTCTGGAACAGGTGGGCGAGGTTCGCTTGTTTCAGCACGGTATAGATGGTTGGAATCGCAGCATAGATTCCTTCGTCGTCCTCATCATCGGCAGCATTGCAGACACCAACGAGTTGGCCTTGGGGATTGAATAGTCCACCACCACTACGACCCACCGAAGGAGCGCCGGCGGCCTGTACGTTGTCGTGACCCACATAGCGATTCACGCTGTTGATACGCGTCTGGTAAAGATTGCGTGGTCCCCCGTTGTCGCAGCCGACGCTAAAAGCGGGCTGGCCGACTTGCATCTGGTTTGATGGTGGGGCAATCGACATGGGCTTGATCGGTGATTGAGTGCGAATCGCAACCAGGGCGACGTCTCGTTCCAGGTCATAAACGAGAATCTCACCGGGAACTGTTGTGCCCGATTCAGACTGTTGGAACGTGATGACTTCCAAAGGTCCCTGTCCCTGCGAATCTCGGAACAAGTGAGCACAGGTTAGTACGAGCGCTTCGTTGCCTTGGGTATGAACGACGGTACCGCTTCCATACGAATGACCATCCGGATCGCTTACCTTCAGTTTGACGCTGGCCTGCATTGCTTGGGCGTGAATGTCTCCGCCGGTACGTGAAGGCGTCTGAGCCATGGGCTGTCCGTAAACGGCTGGTTGGACGCTGGACTGACCAGGCATTGCCATCGAAGGTTGCGGCGACTGACCTCGGGCAAGTCCGGTGGCAGCATTCAACTGAGGTGCTGCTTGGGCGGCATTCATCTGTGGCTTGGCAGCACGGAACATCTTCGTCAGGCGATCGAACGACGTCGCACCTTCGACCGAGTCGACGACTTGATTGTTCGAGACGAGAACGAAGTAAGGCAATCCGCGAACACCCATTTGCTGGGCCATCTGCGGTTGTTGATCTCGATTGATGACTTGGATTGGATAGCCAGCCTGTTGCATGCGACCGATCACCGGCTGCATCTGGTGGCAATAGACACACCAATCGGCTGTAAAGCAGTAGAGAACCGCATCGGCAGCAGCCACAGGCGCCGCGAGCGCGAACAGTAACAAGAGCGAAGTAACCGCCTTCATCGCATCCCTCCTTGGAGCGAAATCATTCCCGGCCCAATCTAGGGCCTTCTGTCTTTCTGCGGGCCAGCGGGGTTGTTGGCCCTCAAGTCTGCTTCGGAAAGAGACTCGTGCTTTTCACGTTCGGCCATCCTGGTCGAAGGGGGTCGGAAAAGCCGGGACAATGTCGTTGGATCGCTAAATTCCAGCAAGTGCAATCCAAGACGATTTCGCTGGAAATGCATGGGATGGACAAAAATTCCTCAAGTTTCCCTGTGCTATCAGTCGCACCCGCAAAATGACAGCATCCGTTTGTGCCCCTAATTGATTAGATGCGTCCGCAGATCGAGGGGCCGCTTTACGACTTTTCTCACCAATTCGAGATACACTGGAACAGTTGCCCATGGGCATCACGAATCCACTTAACTGAAGCTCGTTTCTGAGTACTTTGGGCCTCTAGCTGTCGTTTTTACTAGATGAAAGACCTTCCGCAACACGAATCGCCTGCGGTTGATATCGCGCAACTTGTTGCCGAGCATCAACTTAGCGTTTGGCGCTATTTGCGGTCCTGGGGTTGTTCGCCCCAAGAAGCGGAGGATCTGACTCAGGAAACTTTTTTGAAAGTCCTGGAGAAGCCGTTCGAGCAGCTAACGGATGCCGCCACCAGGGGGTATCTAAGGACGGTAGCCCGAAACTTGTTGATCGACCGCCGTCGGAGAGAGGGGCGGCAAACCAATATCCAGGCCGTCGAGAACATCGATCAGTTCTGGGTAGCAACCGACGAACGCAAACCAGACGAATTACTAGAACTGCTCAAAGAGTGCCTCGATGGGCTTACTGAGCGAGCACGGATGGCCTTGCAGATGCGATTTCAAGATCGCAAGTCGCGTTCAGAAATTGCCGACGCACTGCAGATTGGCGAGCACGGAGCAAAAAACCTGATGCAGCGGGCGAAGCAGCAACTTCGCGAATGCATCGAGTTCAAACTGAATAACGAATCATGACTCACGAAGATCCAATCATCGATCCTCTCCTCGAGGAACTGCTGGGCCAGCAGCAGATGCCGGATCTTACTGCGCGCATCGTTAAAGCCCACCAGCAGCGGCAAGGCCAAGACGCTTCCGGGATGAACGGCCAGGCGAAAGCACCACTCTCGATGGTGAGCGCAGCGACTGCTCAATCTTCGCCTGAAAATCCCACGGCCGAGGTGCCCTCTCAAAAGACAAATACGGCCAAGCGCCGGATGCAACGGCAGCGATTTGTGACCGCCATTGGGTCACTTGCACTTAGTCTCTGTCTGTTGGTCGTCCTCGGTGGTGTGGCCTACATCAGTTATCAGCAGCTCATGCCAGGGCAAGGCACGCCGCTCGCCGCCGACGGGGACAAAACCCCGTCGGCTGGCGCCCGCGACGCCGAATCCAACTCGAACAAGGGCTCGCAACTGGCTTCCAACAATGAGCCTCAGTCAACCGATATTTCACCTCCGGAACCGGGGCCGCAAATGCCCAAGGTGATCGAGTCGGTCGATCCGACTGCACTGGCGGAAAACACGGCGCATCGTTTCGTTAAGCCACGATCGCGTGACAGCCTAAAGCTTTCTGACGAACAGATTGTTGGTCAAATCGATGAGGCCATCGCGACGGCTTGGAAAGCTGAAAACGTCAAGCCATCGCCAGTGGCCACCGATCACGAGTTCGTACGTCGTACCTATTTGCAATTACTCGGGCGTATTCCCACCGTCAATGAGATCGAACATTTTGTTAGCCAGCGTCGCGAGGACAAACGCGAATGGCTGGTTGATGAGATCTTGTCGGGTGAGAAATATGAGGCGGAGTTCGCATCGTTTTGGAGTGCTCGCTTCGCGAATATTCTCGTCGGACGTGCAGGCGGGATGAGCAAAGACAGCCCGATCGATCGCTCTGCGCTTGAAGGCTATCTGGCCAAACAGTTCGAGAACAACACTCCGTACAACTTGCTCGTTCAGGAGCTTTTGACGGCGACAGGAACGACCAGTCCTGGAAGCGAAAGCTTCAACCCGGCGACGAACTTCCTGGTCAGTATGGTCGACGGCGACGCCAAGCTGGCGACAGCCAAGACCTGCACGGCTTTCCTCGGTCAACAGTTGCAATGTGCTGAATGTCACAATCATCCAACCACCGGTTGGAGCCAGCAGCAGTTCTGGGGGCTGAATGCCTTCTTCCGCCAGACCAAGTTGGCCAAAGATAGCCAGTCGGGGCAGCTGGCTATTTTGGATCAGGATTTCATCAAAAGCCGCGATTCGGACTCTGGCGAAGTCTACTACGAACAGCCAAACGGCCTGTTGAAAGTTGCCTATCCGCAATTTGTCGATGGCACGACCATCCCACGTTCCGGTAAGGTTGCTGAAGTCGATCGTCGACAGGAATTGGCTCAGTTGATTGTCAACTCGGATCAGTTCCCGAAGGCGACCGTCAACCGCATGTGGCAGCACTTCTTCGGTGTTGGTTTCACGCAGCCAGTGGATGATATGGGGCCGCACAATCCGGCTTCCCACCCAGAACTGTTGGATCAGCTGTCCGAGCATTTCGCCGAGTCGAACTTTGACCTTCGTCGGTTGATGCGATGGATTACTCTTTCGCAGCCGTACGGACTTTCCAGTCGGCAGATCGATGAGAACTTGGCCGATAACCCCGACGCGGGGCGGCAACTGTTTGCTCGGTACTACTCGCGGCAAATGGAAGCGGAACAGCTATTTCATTCGTTGCAGATGCTGGCCAAGAACCCTGTCGAAGGCAATAACGCGATTATCGCCTCGGTAAACGATCGCCACAGTTGGCTTGGTCAGGTCAATCAGAAGATGGGGGATGACGAGGACAGCGAGATGTCTGCCCTGGATGGTGGCATTACGCAGTCGCTGTTAATCATGAATGGCGGCTTGATGAAACAGGCCACCGACGCCCAGGCAGCGGTTCTCAAGAAGGTAACGGCCTCGAAAATGTCGCCGCATGACAAGGTCGAACACCTGTTCCTCGCCGCCCTTTCGCGTCGTCCGACCAAGCAGGAATTGTCGGCGATCAGCGAGATCCTGAAGACTCGAAATAACGAGTCGGCTGCCCTGCAGGATATCTGGTGGGCACTCTTGAATAGTAACGAGTTCATTCTCGATCATTGATCGAAAGTGAATTTTCTTAAGCCTGTGTGTTTGCTTTGACTCATGGTTTTCGTGAGACTAATAGATAGCACTGCTTCGTAAGTGACTCGAAATCCATCGAGGAGCACCGCGTTGACTGCCGCGAAGATTGATCCGCAGATGATCAGATTTGTCCGGCAAAAAGCACGCGGACATACGTAAGGAACCGTGCATCATGAAACTTGATCAGCAACGTGACGAGATGGTGAGCCTGCTCCGAGCAAGAGGCATCACCGACCAAGCCGTGCTCCAGGCCATGCACGACGTGCCACGCGAAGAATTCGTGTTGCCTTCTTTCCACGACGATGCCTATGCCGATTCGGCGTTGCCGTTGACGCACAAGCAAACGATCTCTCAACCTCTGATCGTCGCTCTGATGGCTCAGGTTTTAGAACTTCAGCCGACCGACCGAGTACTGGAGGTAGGCACAGGTAGCGGCTACGCGGCAGCGGTCTTAGGAGAACTTGCCCAGGAGGTCTACACGATCGAACGAATTGGTGACCTTGCGATTACAGCCGCCGAAACGATCAAAAAGCTGGGAATTGAAAACGTTCATGTACGTTTCGGAGACGGCTTAAAGGGATGGCCGGAAGAAGGACCGTACGACGCGATTGCCGTTGCCGCGGGAGGCGATCGGGTTCCCAGTGCTTTGTTCGAACAGATGGCTGACGGTGGTCGCCTGGTGATGCCGCTGGGCCCTGTGCAGGATTCACAGAAGCTCATCCGAATTCGCAAGATTGGCGAGGACCGTTACGTCGAAGACGACTTCGGCGGAGTTCGCTTTGTTCCCCTGCTGCCAGAAACAGATTAACGGCGTATTTCTGGCAGACGATTGAGGAAGCGGATTGTTACCCGCTTCCTCTTGGCAATGCTTCGCGAAAGGTCGCTAGGCGGCCTTCAGTTCGCTTTCCATGTTCGAGAGAGCCAGCATCAGTTGACTCCACTCGCTGACGACGTCAAGCGTCTCGAACTGGATGACATCCATGTTCTCGAAGCCGCGTTCACTGAGTCGGATTGCATCCCCCAGCACCATGGTGCCGACAGGTTCGACCTCTGGCAGATTATCCACATCAAGCTCCTCTTCTTCGTTAGGCAGAATATGTTCCAACGCACGATGAACGGCCCACAAGGCAGCTCGGCGAGCGTCAGCAGCATCGACAATCAAACGTAACGATCCCGATTCAACGTAGTACTTGGCCATGATTGATATCCTTCCGTGTATTGTCTTGGGGTTCTGAATAACTTGGTTGCCCTTGGGCAGTAGTAGTTATCGCGACCCGTCTGACACGTGAGGTCATGGCGCGAAAAGATTTTTCCGCGCAGGTCAGAAATCGGGAAAAACGCCGGAAAGAAGCGTGCTAGCAGTCTCAATGCGAAAAAAAAGGAGCCGGTCCAACGTTCTGCCCCAAAAAGGTCGTAAAGCGTTACGCCTCACGAAAACGTTGTACCGGCCCCATACGGCTCGTGGATGTACACCCACAGAAGGAAGCGACATCGTGTCGCATGTGGAGTCACATCCTGTGCTCTTTTATTTCTGTTCTCCAATCGCGGGAATTGGAGTGAGTGGTCCAGCTAAGAGCTCACTTGTTGGATGACGTTCTGCCCTGTTCATCAGCCAACAGCAACAATGTTGCTCATCTTCGGCATTCCCGCAATGGGGAAGCTCCCCCCAAAGCGGGTTTATGCGGGGAACCGACAGGCGGGTTCGGTTATTTGCTCCGTTATAGCATCCAAATCGATGATCAACGGAATGTATATACCCGATGTCGTTGTTCTGCCATCATTTAGGTAAACGTAAGCTGCCACACAAACATTGCGGACTGGTTGCAGCGAGGCGAGGAGGCAGAAACGCCGCGACAATGCGGCTTTGATGGTTCCGCCGTAAGAGTTGCGATCTCGTAGATGGGGCCGGAAGTACTTGGTTGCGTACCGCCAGCCGTGGCAGATTGCCGACCGTTTTGATCAGGCAGAAGAGTTCATCGAATCCGATTCAACAATGCAGTCGGTCATCCGGTTTGCTTCGTCAACTAGGATAACGCGGGGTTGATGCCCTTTGATTTCTTCCGACGTGTATTGGGCGTAGCAGACAATAATGACCAGATCGCCGGGGGTTACCAGGTGAGCTGCCGCACCGTTAATCCCAATGACACCCGAACCTGCTTCCCCGGGGATGGCGTAGGTGGTTAGCCGCTGACCATTGGTCACATTGAGCACGTCGACCTGCTCGTGCGGCAAGATCTGAGCGGCTTCCAGCAAGTCGGAGTCAATGGTGATGCTGCCCACGTAATCCAGGTCGGCCTGGGTCACGGTCGCGCGGTGAATTTTGGATCGGAGGAAGGTACGTAGCATCCCAGTGCTTTCGTAGGTTCGTGCCCGAGGCTACAGAGTGCTTCTGCAAGCTGCAGTTTCGGGGAAGCCACTATCAGCAAGGCTAACATAAGCCAAGCCTCTTATTATATCGGATAATGCCAAGAATGGAAAAAGCCCCCAGATGGAAACCTGGGGGCTTTTTTGCGTTTGGAATGGCTGGGATATCGGTCAAAAAGATAAATAGAGGCAGATAGGTTGCTATTCCACGCAGGTATCGGCTTCGGATTCCACGCTAACGGGCGAAGAATAATGAAGCTGAGCAATTTTCCAACCGAGGTGATTTTGGATCATGACGGCTGTAATTCGTAGGGGCACTTCGGCTTTCCGGTAGCCAGCTTGGACATAGAGGTAGCAATCGGTGGCGAGCCAGGCGACCTGACCCATCGTCGAAACACTTCTCCATCCAAAACGCATCCGGAGGGTGTCTGTTTGTTCCCAGTCACGGCGAACTTGACCCCAAATGGCAGCGGCACCGACGTTTCGCTCGTCGCATCCACTTCCCAGGACCACAGCATCTCGATCGGAACAAAACAGCCCGAGAAGTCTCCCTTTATCTCGGCTTGCATAAGCGTCTGCGAACTGGCGCAGCACACTCATGACATCCGCTTCAACAGAAGCAGTTGCGTACACGACAATCTCCCTGTCATGCGCGAGCACGTTTGAGCACAGATTTGCCCACGTAAATAAGCAAGTCGGATAGTACAGATTCGCGAAGCGGTCGAATCTAGAGTCGTGAGGCTGAAGAGACTCTGGTGTGACCTTACAGGAACCGGTTGAACTAGCTCGATCGCCGAGGCATCTGGCCGAAACACACTCCCTAAGGAACCATTTCACCCGCGAAATCGAGGCACAACACGCAGATGAAACACTAGCAGAAAAGGATAAGGCTATGTCTCAAATTGTAATGGAATGTTTTCACTGTCTCCAAGAACAATTAATCGGCTTGGGCCGATTAAAACAGAAAGATTTCTATAGAAAACCGTTGCGCGCCATTTAGTGGAAGGATGTTTTTCATTAGTGGGGCACTCTGATCATCCTAGTTGGGGGCGGGTATTAGTACGCGCAAAACTGCCTTCTTTGTGACCTATGCTTTAAGGCCGTTATGCGCGCGGATTTACTGGCGATTGCCTCCCTCGAAGTCCCAATGCGGGAAAATGATCAGTGGCCGACAACAAGAATAACCTCGTCTATGGATGGGTACTCCCGCTAGCTGTGTTGTGGAGCGCCTTTCTGCTATTTCAGGTGCAGCCCCTGATCAGCAAGACGATTCTTCCCTGGTTCGGCGGAAGTCCGACCGTGTGGACGACCTGTATGTTGTTTTTCCAGGTCGTTCTCTTTGCAGGCTACCTGTATGCCCACTTGCTGGCGACCTACGTACCGAAACGATGGCAAGGGATCATACACGCAGGCCTGATGGTCGCGGCCCTCTTGCTGATGCCGATTTCTCCGGGCGAAAACTGGAAGCCGTCCCCTGACGTCTGGCCGCCTGGGTATATTTTGCTGCTGTTGGTCACACACCTAGGACTTCCCTATTTCCTTTTGGCTGCCAATGGTCCGTTGCTGCAGCATTGGTTCAGCCAATTGGCCCCAGGCAAAACTCCCTACCGGCTTTATGCGTTGTCGAATATCGGTTCTCTCGCTGCTCTGCTGACCTATCCCTTCCTGGTCGAACCTAACTGGACACTACCGACCCAATCGGGAGCGTGGAGCTGGGGATACGCCGGGTTTGCGTTACTGCTGATTCCGATCGCCGTCGCCATTGTCCGTAACCAACGCGATCCTCAAGAAGCTGTTGAATCAACCGAACAGTCCACTGATGAAGCCGTACCAGGCTGGAAAACCCTCGCGGCGTGGTTGACTTTGCCGGCGTTTGCCTGCGTGATGCTGTTGGCCACAACCAATCATGTCTGCCAGGACATGGCGGTGGTTCCATTCTTATGGGTCGTCCCTTTGAGTCTCTACCTGTTGACGTTCATTCTTTGCTTCGATGGCGAAGGTTGGTATCGACGTAGTTGGTTGGGGTGGATGGCAATAGGCAGCATCGTGTCGATCAGTCTGTTGGAACTGTTGGGCGGCATGCTCGACATTGGTTGGGTTGCTGTTTCCTATTTCGGAGCATTGTTCTTCGTCTGCATGATCTGCCACGGGGAACTCGTTCGTCTGAAGCCGGCAACGCGACATTTGACGCTCTACTATCTCATGATTTCCGGTGGTGGGGCCTTGGGTGGAATGTTCGTTTCGCTCGTCTGCCCCCTCATCTTTTCGCAATACTATGAAATGCCACTCAGCTTGATCGTGGCCTTTGGCTTGGCATTGTTCGTTACGGTTAGTTCGCTGGAAAAGCGTTTTGGATCGATTCCCCTCTGGTCGATGGGAGTTCTGTTCTTTGGAATGCTGGCGATGCTGTCCGGGCAACTTCGGTCGTTTCAGTCGCATTACCTTGAGTCGCAGCGGAACTTTTACGGCGTGCTCAGCATTGGCCAGGTTCCGACAAACGATGGCGAGTCGATTTTGGCGATGTATCACGGTCGCATCATGCACGGTTTTCAATACCAAGCGGATGCCAAGCGTCAGGTGCCTACGTCGTACTATGCCCGCAACACGGGTGTCGGTCTGACGTTGGCTCGTTTGCCCAAGCAGAGCGGAAAACGGGTCGGCGTAGTCGGTCTCGGAGCCGGGACATTGGCGGCCTATGGTAACGAAGGTGACTACTATCGCTTCTACGAGATCAATGACGATGTCATTGAGATGGCAAAGGAGAACTTCACCTTCCTGCAGGACAGCAAGGCCGAACATGAGATGGTGCTTGGCGATGCCCGGTTGTCACTGGAACGCGAGCCTGACCAGCAGTTCGACCTGTTGGTGCTCGACGCATTTAGTGGCGATGCCATTCCAACTCACCTACTGACGCGGGAAGCCTTTCGGATCTATCAGCGGCACCTGGCCGAAGGTGGCGTCTTGGCGATTCACGTGAGCAACAAGCATCTAGACTTGCGGCCGGTCGTGCTGGGAACATGCGATGAATTTGACTTAGAAACGCTTTACATTACAACCACGCCAGATGCCGCCACGCATCAGACCGGTTCGCAGTGGATTATCGCTTCTAAGAACCGTCAATTCCTGTCGGACGATACGATGCAGTCCGCAGCAGCGCATTTGGGGCCGCACATGGTTTACGCCAAGCCCTGGACCGATAACTTCAGCAATCTTCTTGAAGTTTTGAAGTAGTGCCGCTGGCTACGTGACTTTGATGATGACCGCCGTCAGGTCATCATGCGCTTGGGCGGCAACCGCGAAATTACGCACCTCGATATCTAATCGTTTTACCATTTCCACGGCGGTCAGATCTCGGTGTGTCGCAATCAGATTGGCAATACGACGCGTGCCGAATTGCGTTCCATTCTTCCCCTCGGTCTCATGAATACCATCGGTACAGAGGACCAGGATTTGACCCGAAGTCAGAGGCTCTGGTTTAGGACACGGGAACTCGAAGTCGTCGACGACCCCTAGCGGTGGGCCGCTACGCTCCAGTTCTTCAAAGGAACCATCGGCCTCGATGAGTAATCCGTTCTGGCCGGCGCCGAGATACTCGATGAATCGCTCCTTCAAGTTCAATCGAACAACAAGTGCCGTCATGAAGTCGCCGGCTTCCACGTCCTCGGCGATCGCATCGTTCCAAGTCTTGATGATCGGTTGGCATTGATTTCGTGTCTTCGCAATACCACGGAAATAGGCACGCGAAGTCGTCATCAGCAAGGCCGGTCCGAGACCGTGACCGCAAACATCGGCTACGGTAACAATCAGAGTTTCATCGTCAGGTTGTACGAAATCGAAGTAGTCGCCACTGGTCCACTCGGCCGGTCGCGATAGAAACGCGATATCAAGCCCCGGAACATCGGGGGCCGACTTGGGAAGCAAGTTCGATTGAACACGCTGCGCCAGCATCATCTCTTCACGGCTATGTTGTACTTCGAGATTCAACAACGCATTCTCACTCGCCAGTAACGCTCTGGCTGCTTCATTCTCTTTGAACAAAGGTTCGATCGTGGCAATGCCGGCAAAGAAAAGGATTGCCGTGAGCAGTGTGGCCAACGTTTGGACCCAAAGAGTTGGTTCCCAGATAATGTTGCCGGGTGGATGCTGAACCGTATCGACGATCCCGGCGCCAATCCAAAGAGTCATCAAGACGCCAGCCCCGGATATGAAGAGCCAAGCGTACCGACGTCGGTAGATTGTGTTCAGACGCAGTGCCATCAGGACTGCGACCAATTGAAACAGGGCCGCGAGTCCCAGAACTAAGGTGAATGCCATGTTGCTGCCGTTACAATTCGCTCTGGCGACTTTTGCGTTTGCCAGTTATTAGGGATTGTTGAGCATTGCTCGACATGCGGCAATGAGCTTCACGATTTCTTAATCGTTTATTGCATCGCTCGGAATGCGAAGCTCGATCTTGGTTCCACGCTCGAGAGCACTATCGATGGTGAGTTTCCCTTCCAGCAAATCGGCTTTTTGCTTCAGGCCGATCAGGCCATGACTGGTCAATTCGATCGACTCGACATCGAAGCCCAGGCCGTCATCTTTCACACAAGCAACAAGGTCCTGTCCTTGCCGCGTAAGCGAAACGTTAATTGCTTGGGCTTCACTGTGCTTTCGTGCGTTGGTAATGGACTCTTGGAAGAAACGAAACAGGCACGATCGCTGCCACGGAGCAAGACGCGGCAGATCCTTATCGACTTTGACATCGATCTGAGCGGCGGAAAGCGATGGAAGCTTGATGAAGTCGAGCAGAGCAGCCTCTATCCCTTCCTCATCGAGTCGCTTCGGGTTGAGCCCTTGGATCAGTCGTCGTGATTCGGCGAGGGCTTCTTCGAGTATCGCGCGGCACCTATCTAGCGAGGTTGTATCGGGCTTCTCCTTCTCGTACGACTCTAGGAAGAGCAACGCTGCTGTGATCTGCTGGGTGAGGCCATCGTGAATCTCGAACCCAATCGATTGTCGCCAGCGCTCCAGGTGGTCGATGTAACGCCACAAATTAGCCTGGGCTTCCTGGCTTAAGGGTGGTAGCTTGGACGCGTCGACAAGATCAGGGGCAGTGGAATGAGCCCCGGTAGCGTCGTCCGATGACGGTGTCGGGTTGGAAAGGAAATGGGAACTCATGGTTCGCGTCCGTGATCCGCGGAAATGATTCGATAACGTGTGTCTCCGTATGGCTCGGAAACTGAGCGCCCCTTCCACTTGTTATCATACCCCGCGCGGGTGGTTAAACCAGCGCGTTTTTATCCAAATGGATGCAATAACAGGGAATGGGGACGAAATTCCTCGCCTTTGAACACTAGGAAAGAAATTTATGGAAGCATCGCAAGCCGTCCAAGCCCTGGGAGCAACCAATTCAGAAGAACGTCAGAAAGCCGCAGAGGCTTGTGCCAAGGATCCGAGCCTCGCGATGGCCGCGATCGTGCCGCTTTGCCGCTGCTGTAGCGATAGCGATGATCAAGTCAGCCAATGGAGTCAAGCAGCACTGGAAGAACTGGGGCCTCCGGCAGCGGATGAGCTCGACGCGCTCGTTGAACTCACCACTTCCGCCGAATCGACTGCCTACTGGGCCGTGACGCTGATCGGACGACTTGAAGCCAAGGCCGCCCCGGCAGCTGGGAATCTGGCGGAACTGATCGAGAAAGAGGATACGCCTGTTGAAGTCCGCAATCGTAGCATCTGGGCGATCGGTCAAATCGGAGCGGCGGACGAAGCGATCAAGGCTACTCTTGAGAAAGCTGCTCAAAGCGAGAATCCTCGAACGGCTCGTCTGGCCTCTAAGGCATTGGGCAAGTTATAGGGCACTATTACGTGCTATCAATGCGCGCACGAATTTATTTTCAACGCTCGCCCTCTTTTCTGCTTTCTTGCCAGCGACTGACCTGGAAGTGGGCACCCCCTTTCGGTAAGGTTGCCCCGCTTGTAATAGGTGCCTTGCTATGGATGGCGTGGTACCTGCTGCTCGTCGAAACCGCACATGGCAAGGAGGCTTCAAGTGCGTGCTCTTATTCTTTCATCGCTTGCGTTTATTGTTGGTCTTGTTGCAGCTACCGGCTGTAATGTCGAGCAAGTTCTCGAACAACTGCCTGACGGTGTGCAAACGACCGCATCGAATCCGCAGCCGGGAGAATCGATTCGGCTTGCCAGCTTCAATATTCAAGTCTTCGGGCAATCGAAGATTGATAAGCCGGATGTCATGAAGGTGTTGACTCAAGTGGTCAAATCGTTCGACATCGTGGCGGTCCAAGAGCTTCGCAGTAAAGAGCAAGACGTTATTCCGCGATGGCTGGATATGATCAACGCTGATGGCTCGAAATGGGCCTCGTTGGTAGGGCCTCGCCTGGGCCGCACATCGAGCACCGAGCAGTACGTCTTCTTGTACAACACAGCCAAAATTGAGTTCATCGAGCGAAGCGACTTTACGATCAACGATCCGCACGACTTGCTTCACCGTGAGCCGTACGTCGCCTCGTTTCGTACCCGCGTCAGCCCTGGCGTCCAGCCATTCAGCTTCACGTTGATCAACATCCACACCGATCCGGACGAAGTTCCCGAAGAAATGGATGCCCTAGGCGAGGTCTACGAGGTCGTCCGCGCCGCCAATCCAAATGAAGACGATGTCATCTTGCTGGGTGACTTGAATACCGACTACACCAAGATGGGAATGCTGGGACAAATTCCAGGCATTTTCGCCACGGTTCAAGGGACCCCCACGAATACTCGCAAGAGCAAGAGCTACGACAACATCGTCTTCGATCAACGCCGCACGACCGAATTCGCCGGACAGGCAGGCGTGTTGGATCTGATGGCCGCGTTTAAGATGACCGAAGATCAGGCGCTCGAAGTTTCCGATCACTTGCCGGTCTGGGCGACCTTCTCCACGGCAGAAGCTGGTGGTGGATCGCTGGCTTCCGCACCTGCGGGGACAACTCGATAAGCGTCACTCCGCCGGCGGTTACGGATCGTACTCGTGCATCGCGTGAAACTGCTTGGGTGGCTCGTAAGGCCGTAGATCTTTGGCCAGGTAGGCGTTCTGGCTTTTGAGATCACCGCGGATGAGATAATACTGCGGTTCCTGATGATAGTCACTCCAGCGAATCGCATAGATCGTACCGGTGGTGATCTTCTCGACATCGAACTGATGGGCCAGTTCGACGATCTCGCCCATTTTGTATTTTGGCTCGGGGACTTCTTCCATCATCACCGGGTGGATCTTCATCTGAACGTCGCCGTAGCTGATCAGGTAAAAGTCGTCGTCCGTCGCTTCCCGGCGAAAGATGAGATCGCTCGGTATCAACCCTTCTGCTTTGTGGCGATCCTGGGGAAAGATCCAGCCATCGCCATCTTCTGGCCAACGGGGAAACATGACCCAGGTCACTGGCGGCTTAACGGGAAAAGCTTCGCTGTTCTGGATGGGAATTGAATCGTCCGTGGGTGCCATGCCGGGTAGTTCTCGCGATGAAGTCTAATGAGTCGTTTAGGGGCTGACCACTTCTATTCTAGCGAACATTGGGCCCGACAAGAAACAACACAAGGTGGTTGTCGCGAGGCCAAAACCTCAACGACAACCACCTTGCAGGACACGTCGTGGTGTGTCTCGCGTTTACTCTTCGGCCTGGCTCAGGTCGTAAACCAGTTGCGGCGGCGGAACCTTCGCGGCAATTTGTTGAAATGCAGAAAGCATCTGAGCTTCCAGTTCGGCAATCGTCGAGCCGCCTGGCACGCTGATATGGATACCGCCACACGCATTCGCGATGGCCGACATCACTTGACGGTCAGCATTGGCACCCACGCTCATTGTGTGAATCGTCACACCGCGATTGTGGGCCTGGACCGCCTCCCAGATGGCATATTGTTTCGAGCGATCGTTGGTCGTGTAGTCCGCGTCGCCGTCCCCATCGAAGTCGGTGTAGTCAGCCCAATTCCAGTCGTAAGGCAAGCTCCAGCCGCTCTTGTAGCGGTTGGCATTACCATCGGTCATCAGCACGATCGTTGGGCGAGCACCATGACGCGAATGAGCTTGAAGCAATTCGTCCGCTTCATCCACCCCAAAACCCATCGCTGTGAAGCTACCGTAGTGACCGGCCTGCTTGTGGCGCTGAATCGTGTCGAGCGAATCGTAATCGTTCGAGATAAGATTGCCGTCTAAACTGGCGTAGGCGTCACCATCACTCAGGGTATGCTCAACACGCGAGGCTTCATCGTAGGAGACAATGCCCACTTCGTCGCCGAAATCGAGATCTTGCAGGAAGTCGAGGAACAGGGAGAAACCGTTCTTCACCGCATGGAATGGATAATGGGGTGCTTTCCAGAGATCTTCCGTTTCAGACTTGTGGTAGCGGTTAGACAGCAAGTAGTCGACAAAGTTTTGCTTGCCGTACTTCTGACGGTTACCACTATTGCTGGCAATTCGGTCTCGGCTGTAGTTGATAAACTCGTCCCAACTACCACGACTGTAAGGGTAGTTGATGCCGTCCAGTCCAAAAGCTTCTTTGACCGCTTGGTTAGTGTCACGGAAGCGTTCCCCATACCCAGGTCCATCACCACTCGCGTTCGTGCCGGACTTCACCCAGCAGCCGATGATCTTGCGGCCGTTGTAACTACCTGGGCCACGGAAACTCTTGGTTCTGCCCGAGAGATTGTCGTACTTGTAGTGATAGCCATTTTCGAATTCGAGAACGACGTTGGAGAGGTCCTTTGTAGATTCCACATAGATTTCCCGGTCTTTGAAGGTCACCGTGATCTGTGGCTTACTCGGATTTGCGGGAGGCTGTCCGACGATCGTCAAATACTGCTGATCGAACGATAGGTCGCCCACATTCGGATTCATCGAATTAAAGATATCGACCATGTTGGCTTCGATGTTGTCTTGCCCCAGGCGGCCGATCGACGTGTAACGGCTGTCGTCGTTCATCGAACCCGAAAAGTCGAGCACGACGACCATGTCGCGAGCTTCGACAAATGCAATGGCTTCAGCCTGAAGGTCAATGGTCGGCGTGCCCACGGCCCAGCCGAATGCCAGCGGCACCTTGCTGTCGCGGGCACTCATGTCTTCCTGGTCGCGGCGAGCCACGACCTTGACCACGTTGTAGGGCCCTTCATTCCAGGCAATTTCCCACTTGCCGGTCCCTTCGTTGTAAGTTCGCTTGCCGAAGATCACGTCCTTCGACGAATCAACGTAGACACCGTTGCGGTCGGCAACATCGGCAGCCATTTCGCGAGCATGTTCCAGCGAGATCGAGTTGGGGTCCCCGCCTTCGCTTGCACCTTGAATGGCGGACGTGATCTCTTGCGAGGCCGCCAATGCTGAGGCATCCACTGCGTTCTGCAGGCGAGTCTGTTCCATCGCAATCAGCCCGGAATCGATACCGAGCGAGAGGAACGCGAACAGGACGATCATCACAAACGCCGCAAGCACGATGAACACGCCGCGTCGGTTGCGTCGCTGAGTCGTCAGTGGAATGTTTTTGCTGGCCATGGATCTGTCTCTTTCTGTACCTGCGAGGAATTGCTGCCGGTTGCGTGCCAACCGCAGGTACCAAAAAGGGTAAAACTAAGACGATAAGAGGTGGACTACTGTACGATCGTCGACTTGGTATTTCGGAAAATAACAGCGGTCGAGAGGTCATAGTCCAAGTTGTCAGGTACCGGCATGGCAGCTACTTGCGAAACGGGTAGTGCGATGCGTACCTGAAATAAGTCGAGATCGTTATTGGGATCGTCTAAGTTGAAAGCTTCTCCCGGTTGTCCGGCAGGTTCGATATAGATTTGAAGCTTCTCTGGATCGTATCCGGAAGCTTCCAGACTGTTGCGAATGTCTGAGATGATCTTGTCATTTGTCTTAGTGCCACTTGCCACCCAGTCGGCTCGATCCATCGCACCCAGGCGAGCTCCGTCGCGAGCGACTTGTGCCAGTTGCCCATAGGTTTCAAACATTCGGCTGGCTTCCAGCATCCCTAAGATAAGCGTCAAGAAGACCGGCGCGATCACGGCAAATTCCACCGTTGCCGTCGCGCGACGGTTATTCACTGCGCGTCGTCGATGAAAAAGGTTCATGGCGTTTCAATGGGAAAAGGATTTTATAAAGCACTACGGTGCGTAAGTTGTTTTTTGGGGCCTCTCGACACAAACGGTTGAGAGGACCAAATTGGCTGCCAAAGGCGAAACTTCGTTACTCGTGTCGTGTAAACGTTTCACCGCTGAGCAATACGCTCCCTAGCCACGGCTGTGGGATAAGAGATACGTTGCCATAAGGTATCGAGGCACGAACCATGAACAGCTGCCGCGGTTCGGCGTCTTCGAGTTCAATATCAGGCATGGCCTGGAAGTCTTCGGAAGATGTTGGGGCATCACCGCCGTTGTCAAATTGGCTGGCGTCTTTAATCTGGATCGTGACCATCGAGGGGGCGACAGCCCCGCCCATGCGCTCACGAGCGTACTGCTCGACTTCCGCGGTGGTTGCTCCGGTAGCCGAGCCCCAGCGGGCCGCGGTACGCGTCGCATTTTTCAGAACGTTATTGATCATCGTGGCATGGCCGAATTCGATGATCGCAAAGACGAACATGAAGAAGATGGGCATTACGAGTGCGGTTTCCACAATCGTAGCGCCAGACCTCTTCCCACTTTGGTTGTGCGAAGAAAGAAATGCAGGGCGCGTATTGCGACGCTTTCGCCACATGGCGAGGGCCTCTTCTGTGGTGCGGGATTTCCGCGGAATAGTGCGATAGATTAGGTTCCGTAACAACTCGCTCGTGACTTCCAATTCAATGGATCAGAAGATCGAGATGGGTTGCTATTGAAAACCTAGTTCACAAATCCGGCATTCGCAGAAAGAATTTGCGACTTTTAGGCAAGCGATGCCAAGCGAGGCTCTAGAGAGGTGTGACTCGAAGAGCGAATCACACCTTTGCTTTCCTGTAGAAGGTCAGACTACGGGCCTTCCTCTTTGGCGACCGTATCGACCAGCACCAGGATCTTGCCGGTGTCTTCGTTATAACCGTAAATCTCGTACCAGCGGAGCTTGGCGAACTCAATTCGATTGTCACGCATCATTTGCATGAACTCTTTGTACGACGGGAACTTGTCGTTCAGAGCTTTGTAATGTTGAACCTGCTGTTGAAGGCCCAGCGTGCTGGCCCGGGCAGCCAGCGTGAAATAGCCGGACGCAGCCTGGCTAAAGGGATCAACCCCTTCGATGTTGCCATCGCGGGCCTCGATGCCCTGCTTCTTGAGCCACTCTTTCGCATCGACGACTTCATCGGTCGTTTGGTGAATGACTCCCTTCTTGGGCTTCGGCTCAGGTGCCGGTGTCTCTTCCATTGGCGGATTGTTCTCTGCCGGCGTTTGGTCGGTAGTTGCTACCGGCATGGGGTCGGTCGGAGTTTTCTCGCCCGGGGTCGTTTCCGAGTTGGCAACCGCGTTGTTGTTCGCCGCAGGTTGTGGGTCCAGATCCGCGATTGGTTCGCCGCAGCCAAGCAGGAAAATTGTCAGCGAGAGACAAATTGCGATTCGCAACATGAGAAGACCGCCTAAGTGAAGAAAGACTGGAAAAGCAACGCCGCTATTTTCGCGCGTTTTGAGGGCTCGTGCAAGCGTTTACGATGAGGACGAATTCACAATCCGCGAGGCCATGTATCCGCCCACGAAAATCCCCCCCAAGCAGACGAGAAACGCTGCGCAGCCAATTCCCAGGATCAAATTGCTCCCCAGGGCAATTCCCAGCAGGAAGACAATCGCCGCCAGATTTCCAGCAGCAACGCAATAGATTTGCCGTTTTCGCCACTTTTGGATGGCAGCACGTTGTTCGTCATTCATGTAAGAAACTCAGGTGGGGGTGCGCAGCTTGAGGCTCCATGCTACCATAAACGCTTGCTGAACTTGTGTTTTACCTCGATCGACCGGACATCCATGGCCAAACGTCGCCCTGTGAAGAAGAAGCCCGCTCGCGGTGCGGCCACGCAACCGCCGACCGTTGATGCCCCGATGCGAATTATTGGCGGCCGGCTGAAGAATAAGAAAATTGAGTACTCCGGTGATACGCGAACCCGGCCGATGAAGGAACGCGTTCGTGAGGCGGTTTTCAACCTGATCGGACCGGCAATTAAGGGTAAGGTGGCCATCGACCTCTTTTCGGGGACCGGTGCATTAGGGTTGGAAGCGATCAGCCGGGGAGCCGTCGAAGCCCACTTGATCGAGCGTCATGTGCCGACCTCAAAGCTAATTCGCGACAACGCCGAGGCGCTCGAGATCAGCGATCTGATCACGATCTACGCCCACAACTCGTTTATGTGGGTCAAGAAAGAACTGGACAAAGTTGCCCGCACCCCGTGGGTCGTGTTCATCTGTCCGCCGTACGATTTCTTTGTTTCGCGGTGGGAAGAGATGGAAAAGCAGATGATAACACTGCTTGAAACTGCCCCGCCTGAAAGCATCCTGATCGTGGAGTTCGACGATCAGTTTGACGCGGCTAGTTTACCCGATGTCGAAAACTGGGACGTTCGGGTCTACTACCCGGCCCGTGTCGGCATCTACCGGCTGCCAGCTGTCGAAGACGATTCTTAGCGAACCACCCGCTCATACTGCTTCCCGCCGATCACGCGCAGCTAGCACTGCATCTTTCTCGTCTGAGGTATAGTTCCGCCCCGGTTATGACCGATGTAGGGGAGAGACGGCTTATTGCGAAATTGCTGGCTACTTAGACCCCCGGCGTAACTCCTTGAGCGTGACGAACATACGGCAGATGAAAACCAAATTGCTAAACCGCGTTTGGTTGGTACTGGTGCACCTGACAATCTTCGGTCAGGCGTCCTACCTCTTGGCTGCGCCGCCGGAAGCGGAAACGCGTTCGGCATTTGACGATCCGTCTCTCTTCGAGATGGAGTTGGAACCACCGGCGAAGAAGCAGTTCCAGCCGTTGGAGCAAGTTCGTCCTAAGCAGGAAGAACCTGTTGCCGCCGATCAATCTGCTGCCCCTGGTTATGGTCTGCCTGATTTACGGCATTTGCATCAGCACTTGCCCAAAGCGGTCGAGAAAATCCGCGATATGCTTCTGCCGGTTGAAGCTCCCGCCGAGCCAGACCCCAACGACATCACTCAGCCGCTGGAACAGCCAGTGGAAATATTGATGGCTCCGCAGACTGCCGACACACTTCCGCCGGTTGACGTGAGTCCCTGGCGTGATCCCGTGATTGAATTGCCGGTTGCCAGTCAGCTTCCACAGTTGGAGCGGATGCCGCTGATTGCCTACCGACCTGACACTCGGAATCGCGAAAACCTTTATCGTATTGGGGACGAGCCAGAAAGTGCGGCGGACGTTCTTCCGTCGCTGGAGCCACCGAAGGTGCTGCCGCCAGTGGATGCGGCCCGTCCGGTCACGTATCGCTGGCCAAAGACACCGCATCTCGATGCGATGCTCCAGCGATTGGACGAGTATCCGGAAACGAAAACGTGGGCGACCGATCTCCGCAAAGCACTTCAGAAGCTACGCGAAGAATCGACGATTGGTACCACGGCTGCCTCGCAACACCTCAAGCACTTGGCGGAAGTCACGAGCGAGGCTGTCCCCATGGTCGATAGTCTCGACTACGGCTGGCAGCGTACCGACATTACCCAGACCTACTATGCACTGTTGCGGCGGATCGATCTGTGGAACGCGGCGCACAACATTATCTACAGTGGTATCAAACTGAGTGCTTCCCCCACGACGCTGGGTAACTTGCAGCAGCATCTTGAAGACTCCGAAGCAATCTTGCGTGACGGTGGCCAACTTCTTAGCTGGAGTGACTACCTTCGCCTGAAGCAACTGCGTCAGGCAATCGAATCGAACGCGTCGCCTCAGCGAATGCAGGAAGTTGCTAACGAGGTTCTGGCCCGGCTTGAAGGGGGAGAGTTTGATGAAGCCCAGAAACAGCTTCTCGCTCAGGCACCCTTTGTGAACTTGGCCAATTCGCTCCGGCCATGGCTGGGGATCAACTTCAATCCCGAGAAAACGCTTGCCGCCGTCGAACGGTACGAGCAGGAACAATCGGCGGCCGACGCGAAGCATATCGCGATGGAAGCGAGCTTGCTGCAACATCATGCCGAGCAGCCGATCATCGAATTTGGCCAGTTGATTGACCACACCTACCGCAATGCGAATACGCGTTTTGAGGTCAGTCAACAATTCATGCAGGCTTTCATGCCAGAGCTTCAACCGGACGAAGCACGGGTAGACGACTTTATCCTCGGTGCACGCGTACTGGGCCGTAGCCGAAGTATCACGCGTTTGCACGTTCGTCCTGTGCCTGACGACCATCAGTGGCGCGTTCAGCTGGAAGTGCTGGGCAACGTCGACAGTCAGACGACCAGTCACAGCGGCCCGGTGAAGATCTTCAACCGGGGACGATCGCGATACCACGCGGCGAAACAAGTGGTTGTCAATCCGAAGGGGTTCTGGGTCTCGCCAGCGGTTGCTCGAGCCGATACGACCACGAGCGTCGACAACTTGGAAAGTGACTACGATGGCATTCCGTTGATCGGTTCCATCGTCCGAAGCGTCGCACGCGGTCAGACCGAAGAGAAGAAGTATGCCGCGGAAGCCGAGGTCGAACGCAAGGTTCGACGCCAGGCCGAATCGCAGTTGAACGAACAGCTCAATGCCAAAGTGCAGCAGTGGCAAGATAAATTATACGTCGATGTCGTCCAGCCACTGGTTCGCCTGGGCCTGGATCCTTCGGTGGTGGATTTAAATACATCCAACCGCAGTATCTCGGGACGTTTCCGTGCCGCAGGGCCACGACACCTGGCCGCCCATACACCGCGGCCCAGTAGCCCAATCGACAGTGTCCTGAGTGCTCAGCTGCATCAATCGGGTTTGAACAACTTGATCCGCCAACTTCGTTTGGGTGGTCGGGAACTGACGCCGAAAGAATTCCTAATGGAAGTCGGGACACGATTCCCGGCCGTTCAGAGTGACGTCAACGAAGAGCTTCCAGCGGAAGTGGCGTTCAAGTTCTCGGAAGAAGATCCGATCCGTATCGAATTCAAAGATGGCCAGGCTCAACTGACCCTGCGTATCGATACCTTGAAGGTCGATGACAATCACTGGGAAGACTTGGAAGTCTCTGCCCTCTACAGTCCGACAAGCGTCGATTACGATGCCAAACTCGTCCGGGAAAGTACGGTCTTTCTCAAGGGCAAGCGACTGGGCTTCCGTGATCAGATCGCACTGCGGGCCGTCTTCCTGAAGGTGCTATCTAAGAAGCATGAGATCCCGCTCTTTCCCGAAGGAGCGAAGGTCGACCCACGCTTGGCCGAATTCCGGGTCAATCAGCTGGCTCTGCATGAAGGATGGCTGGCTGTATCCCTCGGTCCCAAGAGCGTTCCCATCCAGGAACGAAAGCTGTTCCGCGTTGCTGACGAACCGGAACGTACCCGCCGCTAAGCGTCGACCCACTCGCGATGCCAAAGTTCTAATACCAACAGTGCCCAAAGCCGGGCACTATGATCGAACTGGTTCTCGTCGTGCTCTTTCAAGAGAGTCTCAATGGTGTCCTGGCGGAAGTACCCACGACTCTTGGCCGTCTCGCTGGTGAGCGTATCGTACAGCAGTTCTTTCAGTTGGCCTCGGAACCAGGTGTTGAGCGGCACGCCGAATCCCATCTTGCGACGTTTCCAAATAATGTCTGGCAGTTTGTCGCCAAACGCGTGCTTTAACAGGAACTTGCCGCGCCCCATCCGCCACTTCCATTTCGAAGGCAACCTAATGGCGAACTCGGCCAGGCGATAATCCAAGAACGGTTGCCGGCATTCCAACGCATGGGCCATCGAAGCGATATCGACCTTGGTATTCAGATCGCACGGTAGATAGGTCGTTAAGTCGGCGAGCGAAGCGGCTGTCAGAGGATCGCGTTTACCAGTGCGTTTCCAGGCCGAGTAAAGAAACGCGTATGGATCGGTATCGGGTAGCTGCTCAACGAAATCGTCGTCGTACAACTCGCCGCGACGTGTCTCGTTGAAGATACTGATCCAGTCCAGGTATCGCCGACCCGGCGACATGGAGATCGCCTCCGCGAAACGTCGGGCACGACGCAGCTTCGATTTTTGGGGACCACCAGCCGGTAAGATCTTCATGCCAAGCCGAGAGCCCAGACGCCCGACCGGACCGAACATATCGACGATTGCCGCCAGACGCACGGCCCGGTAGCGATCGTAGCCGGCAAACAGTTCGTCGCCGCCATCACCGCTAAGCGCGACGGTAACATGCTCGCGGGTCATCTGCGAAACGTACCACGTCGGAATGGCCGAGCTGTCGGCGAACGGTTCGTCGTAGTGGTGAATGAGCTTCGGCAGCATCTCGAGTGCATCAGGCGTCACCTGAAACTCATGATGCTCGGTTCCCAGGTGCTCGGCGACTTGGCGAGCATAGCTTGTCTCGTCGTATTCCTTCTGCGGAAAGCCAATGGAAAACGTCTTCACCGGCTGATCGGTGAGCTGCTTCATGGTGGCGACGACCAGCGAGGAGTCGATCCCACCTGATAGAAATGCTCCCAGCGGCACATCGGCTTGCAAACGTAGTTTGACCGAATCGGTGAAAAGCCGGATGAGTTCTGATTTGGCATCATCCAGGCTGATCGCCACTTCGCGGCTGAAGTCGGGATTCCAGTAACTGGCGACTTCCAGCTTCTTTCCATCGAAGGTCAGGTAGCAGCCTGGCGGTAGCTTGTGAATCCCTTTGAAGATCGTTCGAGGATGCGGCACGTACTGATAGGTCAGATAGGCATCAATCGCTCCGGGATCAATCTCACGCGATAGCCCCGGAACCTGAAGCAGCGCCTTCAGTTCGCTGCCAAAGAGAAGTCGGTCTTCATGCACGCAGTAATAGAGCGGCTTTTGCCCCAGGCGATCGCGCCCCAGTACGATGCGCCGATGACGCTGGTCCCAGACGGCGATGGCGAACATGCCATTGAAGTGGGCAAACGAGTCGACTCCTTCATCCTCGAAGAGGTGAACGATCACCTCGGTATCCGAGTGCGTGCGGAACGTATGCCCTGCCCCTTCCAGGCGAGCCCTGAGTGCTTGGAAATTGAAGATCTCACCGTTGAACGCCGTCCAAACGGTTTCGTCTTCATTGGCCAGAGGTTGATGGCCGCCAGAAAGGTCGATGATTGAGAGTCGGCGATGGCCGAGTCCCACTCCCGGTACGGTGCCGTAAGGACCATGCTCGTGTGGGAAGCGATGATAGACCCCCGAATCATCGGGCCCGCGATGCGCGAGCGAATCGGTCATGCGGCGCAGTAACTCTTCGCTCACTTCGTGCTGTGGATCGACCCAAAATGCCCCAGCAATGCCACACATGGTTGTCGTTCTTGTTGCCTTGTTCGTCAGGAAAGAAGAGGGGTGATCCGCCGCTTAATCTCTTCTCTTTAATCCGACCCGTCACACAGAGGTGTCGCTTCGGCTCGGATGCGGGCTTTCACCAAAAGTTGGTTCAACTGCGAAAGCTCTTCATCGGTCATGTGTCCGAGGTTTTGTTTGTGGATCTCTAACAGCGGCTGGCGAATCGTTTCCACAAGCTGGCGTCCCTTCGGCGTGATGGTGATCATCACAACTCGGCGGTCACTCTCGCTGCGATTGCGCTCGACAAGCTCGGCTTCGGCCAGGCGATCGACCAGGCGAGTTATGTCGGGGACGCGGGTTACCATCTGTTGAACGATTTCCAAGCACGGCAAGCCTTCGCCGTGATGCGAGTCCAGGATCTTCAGAATGTTGTACTGTGCACTCGATAGTCCGTGACGTTTCATCAAACGGCCCGGAGCGGCCGCGATCATATTGTGCGTGCGAAGCAGGTTAAGAAAGGTTTCCAGTTCGAGCGACTCGAATGGCTGTTCCTTTTTCAACTGCTGTTGAAGAATTGATTCAGGCAAAACGTACGGCCTTGCAGCGGGAGAGAATGAAGTGGGGGACGTCCCTATTATTATCACAAAGTTGGCCGCTGTGGGCCTGAATGGAAAAAAGCCGCCGGCCTAGGCCAGCGGCTCTTCTCGAATTGCCTGATGAACCGATGAAGCTTAGTTTTCTTTCTTCAGTTCGGTTTCGATCGCTTGAATCACCTTCTTGTCGTCCGGTTCGACGCGGGTACGGAAGCGAGCGACCACTTCACCATCCTTGCCGATCAGGAACTTCTCGAAGTTCCACTTCACGTCGCCAGGGTCCGAGTCATAGCTCTTCAACTTGGTGTACAGCGGTGACGTACCGTCGCCGTTGACTTCGATCTTCTCGAACATCGGGAAGGTCACGTCGTATTTCTCGGTGCAGAACTCGCGGATCTCTGAAGCCGTACCTGGTTCCTGCTTGCCAAACTGATTGCAAGGGAAGCCGAGGACCGCGAAGCCCTGTTCGCCGTACTGTTCGTAAAGTGCTTGAAGTGGTTCGTACTGTGGGGTTTTGCCGCACTTGCTGGCGACGTTCACGATCAATAGAACCTTGCCCTTGTACTCGGACAGATCGACCTTCTTGCCTTCAAGCGTTTTGACTTCGCCTTTCAGGACATCTTCGGCAGCAGAGGCCGATACGGAAAATACGGCCAGCAAGGCCAACGAAGCAAAGACGGATAGAACCGACTTCATAGGGAACTCCTCAACGTTTGCGGGGGGAAATGTTTTGCTAGGTAGGACCGTGGACACCAAATAGTTGTCTCAACAGCCAATTGTTAAGTGTACCGGCAAGAAGAGATGGGTTGCAACAAAATGTTTGCCGGAGGCACCCTTCTTTTTAGGGTAAGAATCGCACAGGGAAAGAAAAACGCGTGGCCACACTTTGCTCCCGCCGGGGTGGGTGTCGCCACGCGTTGAAGGGTATCTCGAGGAGGATTACCCGAGGCTTAGAATTCGCCTGGGTTATCGTCGCTACCGTCGTTGGAGTCCGCTTTGTAGTGGTCGCGTTCGCGTCGGGTCGCTTCCAGGTCGAACATCAAGTACTTCATGTCCAGACGCAGTTGGCTCAGTGCTTCTTGAACCAGCGTGTAAATGCGACGGCGACGTCGGCTGTTTTCGATCACCTTGTTAACGGCCGGCTCCAACTCTTGTCGGTGCTCTTCGGGCAACTTGGCAATCATGATCGCCAGCTCGACCAAGTCCTTTGGCAGTTCTTCTTGGGCGGCAGCTTGATCGTCGACTCGTTGGTTGGCTTGGCTCATGTTGATTCTCCGCAATTGGGTTGTTCGCTTCTGACACGATTATTTGCAGCCCCCGTGCCACGAACGTGCATGCATTCATGCTAAGCGACCTAAGTTGCCGTTGGCAAACAGTTTACGAATATCCGTAAAAAGTAGATGCATTCCGACATGTGGTTTTTTCACCACACGATTGATCTGGAATTGGTTTCTAAATCTAGGTACAAGCACGACTTACGACTAACGAAACATGCCGTTGCAGTAAGGAAACACTCGGCGTGAAAGCGCCCCGCCGACAAACCAGGTTTCTCCTTCGCTTGCTGGTCGTGTTGCTACTTTGCATCACGGGCCTTCCTTGCTGCGCGCTGGCGGCGGTAATCGAAGACTTCGAATCGGCGACAACAAGCTGGACACCGTTAGAGGGCGACGCCCCGGCAAGTCGGCTCGATCATAAACGGATTGCCGGCAACTCGCACTTAGGGGCCAGCAGCGAATTGATTGCCCTGCGGTTCTCGCAGGGGTCGTACGCTTACTATGGTCATGCGATCAATCCGGCGCGTGTCGTCCCCGATCTTTCGTTCTCGGTCTGGATCAAATCGAATCGACCAGGAATCCAGTTCGCCGTCCAGGTTGTTTTTCCCCGTAGTCGCGATCCCCGCACCGGACAACCGATCACGACGCGCATTCTCGGTGACCGTTCGGGCGAGCCGGACCAGTGGAATCAGATTGGTATTCGCAACATCGACCAGCAAGTCAGTGACCAGGTCACGGCGTTGCGTAGCGAACACGGTGCCCAGTTCGATCCGCGTGAAGCATATGTCGATATGGTCTTGCTGAACGTCTACACAGGACCAGGACTCATGCGCGTGCAGATCGATGACCTGGAAGGGGAAGGTCTGCTGAACGTTCAGAACGTCAATACGGTAACCCAAAGGGTGACCAACCCCAGCGGACTTCGCGGCATGGGAAGCTTGCCTGGTACCACCGGCGCGAATGTGCAACTCGCGCCGCCCCGCAGCGAATCGGCCTCCAATGGTCAGGTCATCGAGTTAAACGATCATGCCGCAGTCCCTCGGATTATCGACTACAACGGCGAGCCGTTGTCGCTTTTGCGAGGCCTTGGCTTCAACGCGATCCGAACGAGCCGCGCCCCTTCGCCACAACTACAGCGAGAACTGTTGCGTTACAACATGTGGAGCGTCAGTTCGCCGCCCGAGACACGAAGCCCGACCGATCAGTCTGCGGTTCTAGCTTGGGAACTGCCGATCACCTCAGGCGAAGATGCCTTCTCCGACTTTGCAATTCGAGCTGCCGACTTGCGACTTCTTGATGGTCAGAAGCCACGTCCTGTGGTAGCTATCGCACCCAATCGCGTGCACGACTACAGCCAGCACAGCGAGATCATCGCGACCCGCCGTCCTCCGTTGGGAACATCGCAGTCGCTGGCAGACTACGCCAAGTGGACTCAGTCCTGGGGGCTGTTCGCCTCGCCTAGCGCGACTCGGTGGGCGGTGATCCCAACGCAGTTCAGTCCCGCCACGCAGCGGCAAGTCTCGTACCTTGCCCAGGAGTCGCGTGTGCCGATGGGCTTCCAGCCGTATCAGTTGGAAAAAGCCGTGTTTCTCGCGATTGCCAACGGCGTGCGAGGAGTCGTGTTTGAAAGCAACTCGCCGCTTAATGAAGATCATCCGGTCGACTTCGCCCGGAGAACTGCGCTCGACATCATCAACCGTCGCATCGAATTGATTTACCCATGGATCGCCCAAGGTAGTCCGCGCAGCGGAGCGATATGCAGTGATCCGAACGTGCATGTTTCGATGTTGGCCACTGATACGGCCATTTTGTTGATCGCCGTGCGAACTGGACCGGAAGATCAGTTTGTGGTCGATCCCCTGCCCGATCGCGCCGTAAACGTCCGTGTGCGAGGCGTGCCCATGGCATCCGAAGCGTACCGCATTGGCGATAGCGGCATCCACACGGTGAACCATAGCCGAGGATTGGGCGACATGCAGATTCAGCTGGACGCCAGCGAACATGTCTCGCTTATCTTCTTAACACAAGACCCACGTGTTATTCGTGAGATGCGCCGTCGCAGCGATGAGCATCGTACCGAGATTGTTCGATTGCGAATGGAAGCGGTGAACCACGAGTTCGAATTGGCACGAAGTGTTCAAGCAACGCTCGAGTCTCCTTCCGAGTCGCCAGCGATCCGCCGAAACATTGACTCGGCATGGGCCGATATCCGCCAGGCCCGCACACTATATGAAGAGTACAACTTGCAAACCGCCTATCGCTATGTAACGCAGGCCGAACGAAAAGTAGCGGCCGTTCAGCGTCAGCAGTGGGCCCAGTGGGCATCGCAGTATAAGTTTCCGCTTACCAATCCCACGTTGATCTCGCACGATCTGGTGCCGTTTGCTTCGCGGTTGCAAGGCAACCTGAATTATCTTCGCCCGGGACCGAACACACTGCCTGCCGGCGATATGGAAGATCTGACCTTTCTGCTCTCCAGCGGATGGATTCAAGTTCGCTCGCCTCAGCCTGGGTTCGAGTCGGCGGTTGAACTGTCGCCCGGGCAAGCTCACGGCGGAAACTATTCGCTTTCCCTTCGCGTCTCTCCGGATCAACAAGGGCTCTATGCTCGACCAGAGCAAGCACCGATCGCGGTTCGCAGCGCGACGCTGCAAGTTCCGCCTGACCGACTGGTGCTCATTCGCGGATGGATCCGCATTCCGCAGCCGTTGTCATCCGAGACCGGTGGTGTGCTTATCCACGATACGCTCGGCGGTCGAGAACTGGGTATCCATATGACCGAAGCGTCCGAGTGGACGGAATTCAGCTTGATGCGGGCCACCGGCGATTCTGAGACATTCAATCTGACGGTGGAGTTGGCGGATATCGGCCAAGTCTTCTTAGATGACATTACCGTCTCGATCTACGAGGCGACGCGCGGACCGGAGATCGCCCCAGGCTTCGATGCCGCAGCGGGTGATCGCTTCGAAACCTACCAACCGTAGGACAACCATTTCGCGAAAATCGTCTCTCTGGTTGCGATCGCTGTTGTCGATTCGCTACGATCAAGGTGTTCTGTTCTTCCCACCGCCTTGAGTGAATCTGTGACCGTGCTGGCCTACTTTGGTGACTTGCCAATCCCTTCGCCCCTGCTGGGCGGATTGATTCTTGGACTGATCATTGTGGGGATCGTGGTTTATCTCTATATCCTGCCGAAGAAAAATGAACCGCCTGAGGTTAACCCGGTGGAAATCGGCATCGATCCGATGGTGGCCTCGGGGCCCAATTCGTTGATGGGGCCGGAAGTGCGGGTCTACAACGTGCCGGTCAGGATTGTGGCAATCGTCGTGGCCGCGGCCGGGCGAGGTCACGATCAGCTAAGCGAAGAGACCTTGCGGACGTTGATGGAGAACTTTCTTCCCCAGATGATGGCCGTGATCCGAGCGCATCGCCCCGATGTGTATCGCTGGCCCGGACAAATGAGCACACGAGGATTCGGCCAACGCTTTTTTGCTCAAGCCAACTTGCCAGGAGAACATGGCGAAGGGAGCCCTTGGACAGCCGTGGCTGGACGGTTCGATCACCAAGGCAGTGGATATCTCATTGGCTTGGTGTGTTGTGCCGATGAAGACAATCCCTTGGGGCAAATATTGGTGGAACAGAAGCAGCAGTGGACCGACATTGTACGGATCTCGTAACGGCGTTGCGGTCGTTGCTTCCTTTGCCTGCTCCTTTCCGTCTGTCATATTAACGGATGGAATGGTGAAGGTTTCGTTCTTCCCGTCCCAGCTAGGATCAGCTTCGTAGTAAGGATCGCAAGAGGTGCACCATGAAACGTTCCCCGAAGCAACTCGCAGAAGACGTTCAAGCCATTTGGCAGGCAGGGGTGGATGCGGTCAAGAGCGATGATCTTGTTTACGACGCCGTCGAAGTCGTCGAGGATACGCTCTTCGTCGGGGAATCGGAGTTCAATCTTTCCGCCATCAAACGAATCTTTGTGATCGGCGCGGGCAAAGCCGGTGCTGGAATGGCGATCGGTCTGCAGAAAGCACTCGGGGACAAAGTGCTCCGGGAAAAGCATGTCCAAGGCATCGTCAGCGTACCGGCCGATTGCGTGCAGGAACTTTCCTGTATTCAGCTGAAAGCAGGTAGGCCGGCAGGGCAGAATTCGCCCACGGTCGAAGGCGTCGAAATCTCGCGGCAGATCTTGCGTATGTGCGAGTCGATGACGGTGCACGATCTTTGTATCTGCTTGATCTCAGGGGGCGGTTCGGCCCTGCTTCCTTCACCTATCGATGGTATCAGTCTGAGTGAGAAGCAGGAGATCACCAAGTTTCTCAGCGGCAATGGCGCCAACATCGAGCAGCTGAATACTGTTCGTAAGCAGCTAAGTCGGATCAAAGGACATGGTTTGGCCATGAGTTGCAAGGCCGGCAACTTGGTCAGTTTGATCATCTCGGACGTGCTCGGGGATCCTCTCGATGTCATTGCATCGGGACCGACCGTTCCCAACTCGACCACGGCAGCTGACGCGCTGGACGTCCTGAAGAAGTTTGGCGTTCCGCATATCGAGAAGTTTGCCAATATCGTTCGTGTCCTCGAAGAGAAAGCCAAGCGTCATCCTAGGAATGACTCGCGCACCTCGTGCAGCGTTTCTAACTGGATCATCGGTAACAACGCCGTGGCTGTGGATGCCGCCGGCATCGAAGCCGAGAAGCGGGGATACTCACACGTGATGCACTGCGCAACCGACATGGAAGGGGAAGCCGAGCAGGTTGGGCAGCACTTGATGCGCATGGCGATCAAGATGCAAAACGAAGCAGGCCCCGATTGCTTGATTACCGGGGGCGAGCCTGTTGTGAAGCTCGTTGACCCTTCCCAGCGAGGTCAGGGTGGGCGAAATCAACAGCTGGTGTTGGCCGCGATTGTGGAAGCCATCGAGCAGCAAGGGGATGACGCGCTGAATGGTATCGCAATACTCAGCGGTGGGACCGATGGTGAAGATGGTCCAACCGATGCCGCGGGGGCCTGGATGGATGCGGAAGCAATTTCGGCTATGAACTTAAGCGGCCTGAAGCCAGAAGAATGTCTTGCGAAGAACGACGCGTATCATTTCTTCGCGCCTCTTAACCGATTGGTGATGACGGGTCCAACCCACACCAACGTGTGCGATGTGCGCGTCGTCGTTGTCGATCGAGTGCAGCCTCAGCCTGAGAAGTAATCGCTGGGTAAACGATCCGATCGCGCAAGCAAAAAGCGGCCTTCGCATGGGAAGACCGCTTCGTCGCTTGTCGTCTAACGTCAGTGGGACTAGCCTTCGCTGACGGTGACCTTTTCCATCTTGTCGCCTTGTTCGATCGAATCGACGACATCCTGACCTTCAAGCACTTTGCCAAAAACGGCATGCTTGCCGTCGAGCCATGGGGTTTCGACGTGCGTAATGAAGAATTGCGAACCGTTGGTGTTCGGACCAGCGTTGGCCATCGACAGGATACCAGGACCGTCGTGCTTCAGGTCGGGATGAAATTCATCCTCGAACTTGTAACCAGGACCGCCGGTGCCGGTGCCTTGAGGGCAGCCCGTTTGGACCATGAAGTCCGGGATGACGCGGTGAAACTTCAAGCCATCGTAGAAGCCGTCGCTGGCCAGCTTCTCGAAGTTACCGACCGTCTTGGGGACCTTGTCGTCGAACAGTTCCAGCTTGATGGTGCCCTTATTGGTTTCGATGGTGGCAACTTTCATCGGGGTTCCCTTTTTCGCTTTCGGGGTGAGTTGTGATGATTGTTGTTCATTATAGAAACATCATGCCGAACCGATAACCAGGGCCAGTTCGCGGGAGATTATGGGGTTTTGGCCTGGTGAACGTTCAAGAAACAAAAAACGCCGGATCATGCGATCCGGCGTTTTGGAATCTCGTTATCGGTCTGGGAAGACTAGTCCCACCACCATTGTCCGGCGGCCAGGTTCTGGAGCGAGATACCCTTCTGGGTTTCTGCCAATTCGCCTTCTTCGTCCTTCTGAACGTTGTCTGGGGTGAGGGCTCGCTTGGCGTTGATTTCAACACCACCGCCGATCGGAGTCAGCAGGCGATTACCCTTCCAGATGGCGTTCACAGCCGTTTCGACGGTCTCGGGAGCGGACATCGTTTCGACCGGATAGGCATCTTCGTCGGCGAACACGCCCAGGTCGAAGCCACTCTGGTTGTAGTAGTCTTGTTCTTGAATGTAGGCCGCGGCAATCAGCATGTCGATCAGGTCACGAAGCTGACCATAAACAGCTTCTCGTTCAGCCAGTTCGCCATACTTCTTGGTGAAGGTGGTGGTGAACATGAAACTGGCACGATCGACGGCGTTGGTCTGTTGACGACCGCCTTGCATGGTGACCATTTCACTGGCACCGATCAGCTTCACGCCTTCACCCTGTAGTTCCATGGCCAGGCCATCTTCCGAAACCTTGACGCAGTCGTAGTTCGGGACGAAGTACCAACGCTGCATTGCGTTGGAAGCGATGGAGCCAGGACGCGCTTTTTCGACATAGCTAGGAATATTGACTGGTGGTTGTTCCAGACCGATACCGATCAGCTTCATGCGGTAGTCGGCTTCGACCATCACGCGAGCGAAGTGGGTGTTCGGCGAGATGCCGCGAACCGAAACGATCTGATTGCCCAGAGCGTTCTTCATCGCGGTGACAATGCTGCGAGTATCGCCGGGGCGAACACTGGTTTGTGGAATCGAGGCAATCACCTGGCTCAGGTTTTTGAGGCCTTCCTGAGTCGGATCGATCGAGACACCCACGTTGTTCGGGCCGTCGCTGAAAGGACCAAACGCACGCAGAGCAACAATCAGGTCATCCAGTTGCAGAGTTGCCTTGCCGCTGTAGGTGCCAACGTTGACTCCGTTGAGATCCTGAACATAGCCTTCCGCGGTACCGGCGATGACAATGTCTTTCGTCTCGGGGTAATAGAAGACGTACTTGATTTCATTCAGTCCGGCCAGGTTCTTCATGTCGTCTGGAATACCGCCACCTTTGGCGGCGGCTTCCGCGACCGCCTTTTCGAGGCGATTGAGCGAAACCTTGCGGAGCTTGCTGGGGCGATTCAGCTCAGGCGGAAGCACCGATGCCGCCTGGCGAACCCGTTGCTTCATCAGCATCCCGGTCGGATCGCTGGCCCGACGCATCTTCAGCACACCCTGAGCATCGACATAGATACCAGCCGCGATGGGGTTGGCATCATCATCGTTTTGTGCGTAGGCAGTGCCACTGCTTAACAACAAAAGGGCGACCGAGAGCAACGACAAAAGCTTCGTTAGTCGCAAGTCCATAGCAGATCCCTGGATACAGTTGAGCTCGAGAAGGTGAAGGAATGGTGGACGTAGAGTCCTGGGATACCCTTGGTAATTATCGCATACCGAAGGCGTACTGTCCCTGAATCCCTTGAACAATAAGGCAAGGGTTACCAGTGATCTTAATTTGAGGGGATAGGAAAGGCAAGCAATTCGCGAAAAGAGGGTCGATTCGTTGGCTGTGTGGCCGATCGCTTCCCGAATAACCGGAACAATCGGTCTAAGTATTGGCCTTATAACTAGTTACAAATCGCTATGCCGAATTGCGGACCCCTCCAGAAGCAGGGCGTCTCAGGAGAAGCTCGAAGTTGCCTTCCCCGAGAAGTTCATCGACACGCGTCCGCATTTCCGGCGAAAGGTCGACCCCCTTTTGGCTTTTCAGGGCAACCTGACGACCGTCCTCGAGCACCAGCAGAAGCTTCAGTTCGCAGTTGCCGGGGTAACCACGCACGATTTCAACAAGCGTTTGGAGTTTCTCTTCACCATGGACTTGCTGGTCGATTCGAACCATCACGCCGCGTGCATACCGCGTTTCTACTTCTTCGATGGGGATCAATTCGTTGACGATCAAGTTAGCTTCGTCGTCGCCACCTCGTCGATCGAGTCGCCCGGAGATGATGTAAACGCCGTCTGGCCTGAGGGACTCTCCGACCTTGGCATAGTCTTCCGGCCATAGGATACAGCGGATGCCGCCATCGACATCTTCCAGGTCGAAGTTGGCGTACTTGGTATGCGTGCTTCCAGCACGGGCCTTCCGCGTGTGGGCGAGCTTGATCGAAGCGACCATGCCGCCCATGGTGACTTCGGTCTTGTCTTTAACGCCGGCCAGATTCGCGGTACTGTGGCTGCAGCACATCTCGAACTTGCGTTTGTACTCGGCTAGGGGATGGCTCGACCAATAGAACCCAAGGCACTCTTTCTCGTAGCCGAGTGTTTCTTTGTCCGGCCAAGGTTGTACGTCGGGAAGCACCACCGCTTTCGCGTCTTCTGCAGGATCTTCGACGGCGGCGAAGAGGTTCTTCTGGCCTGCCTTCTTGTCGGCGATTGCCGAGGCACCCGACTGGATGGCCTTGTCCAATGCCGTAACATACTGAGCCCGATGCCCGCCGAGGCGATCGAACGCGCCAGCCTTGATCAAGGTTTCGATGGCACCTTTGCTGCACTGCGAGGGATCGACCCGTTCGCAGAAATCGAAGATGTCGGTGAAAGGCCCGTCCTTTTCGCGAGCCGCGACGATCGCTTCGGCCGCGCCACCACCGCAACCTTTGATCGCGCTCAAAGCGAAAACGATCTTGCCATCCTTCACCGTGAACTCTTCGTCCGAGTTGTTGACGTCTGGCGGAGCAACTTCGATGTTCATCCGCTCGGCGTCTTCCATGTGCTCGACCAGGGCATCCTTCGTCTTGAAGTTACGACCACTGATGTCACCGGAAAGAAGCGCGGCCATGAACTCGATCGGGTAGTGCGATTTGAGATAGGCCGTTTGATAGGCAACCAGCGCGTAGGCGGTCGAGTGGCTCTTATTGAAGCCGTACCCGGCGAACTTGACGATCATGTCCCAGAAGTCCTGGGCTTCTTGCTTGGTGAGGCCTTTCTCTTGAGCACCTTCCAGGAACTGTTCGCGGTTGGCCTGGATGATCGATTCTTTCTTTTTACTGATCGCCTTAATACATGTGTACGCTTTGGCCAGCGGAATACCGCCCAGGCGGTTCAGGATCCGCATCACCTGTTCCTGGTAGACCATCACACCGTTGGTCTCTTCCAGCACGTCTTTCAGCACTTGGTGCTTGTAGGCCGCTTCCTTCCGACCGTGCTTCACCTCGATATAGTCATCGACCATCCCGCCTTCGAGTGGACCAGGACGGTAGAGTGCATTCGTCGCGATAATATCGAGGAAGCTGTCCGGCTTCATTCGCTTTAATAGATCGCGAATACCACCACTTTCCAGCTGGAACACACCCTTCGTTTCGCCGCGCCGCAAAAGGTCGAAGGTGTCCTTGTCGTCGAGCGGAAGCCGCAGGATATCGAGGTCTTCGCCACGAACCTTCTTGATCAGATCGATCGCGTTTCGCAGGATCGTCAAGTTGCGCAGACCAAGGAAGTCCATCTTCAGAAGACCGGCCGCTTCAACGTCATTCATCGACCACTGGGTGATGATGTCGTCCTTGCCGGAAACGCGGCAAAGGGGAACGTATTCCTCCAACGGCTCGTCGGCGATCACCACGGCGGCCGCGTGCGTACCGACGTTTCGTGCCAGCCCTTCGATCTTCATCGCCAGATCGAGCAGCTCTTTGATGTCGGGGTTTGCGTTGTAGGCGGACTGCATGTCCGCGCTTTGGGCGAGCGCATCCTTGAGCTTGATACCTAATTGATCAGGTACCATGCCGGTCACTTCATTGACCATATCCAGTGGCAGACCCATCGCACGGCCAACGTCCTTGATTGCTGCCCGGGCGGCAAGCGTACCGAACGTGCCAATCTGGGCAACATTCGCCTCGCCGTACTTGTCCTTCACATACTTGATGACCATTCCCCGACGTTCTTTATCGAAGTCGATATCGATATCAGGGGCTTCCAAACGGTTTTCATCCAGGAATCGTTCGAACAGCAAGTCGTACTTGATCGGACAGACGTGGCTCATGTACAGGGCATAGCACACAATCGCGCCCACACCGCTACCACGAGCCGTGGCCGGAATGTTTTGCTTGCGGGCCTCGACAACAAAGTCCCACACGATCAAGAAGTAGTTCGGAAAGCCGAGCCGGCTGATCACGCCCAGTTCGCGGTCTAGGCGAGTCATCACGACTTCGCTCAATTCTCCGCCGGGCGCCATTTCCTCGTTGCCTTCGTACCGTTCTTTGAGACCCTGAATGCAGAGCTCGCGGAGGTAATCGTCGGCCGTCTTGCCATCGGGAATCTTGAACGATGGGAAGTGACGCTTGCCCAGTTCCAGGTCGATATCGACGGTGTCGGCGATTTCCTGGCTACGCGAACAGGCATCTTCCAGCCCAGGGAAGCTGGCGTACATGTCGTCCGGACTACGAAGATAGAACTGATCGTTCTCCATCTTCATCCGCGAGGCATCCGTGCGGAACTTGCCGGTGTTCACGCAGAGCAAGATGTCCTGGGCTTCTGCATCACTTTGATCGACATAGTGCGTGTCGCTGGTCGCGACGAGGGGAAGGCCGATCTTCTTGGCGATGTCGACCGCGCCATCGAGCTGCATCTTCTGAATGTCGAGACCATTGTTCATGATCTCAATGAAGTAGCGATCGCCGAACAGATTATGGAACCAGCCAGCCGTCTCCTCGGCTTCCTTGACGACCTCGGCCGTATTGGTCCCGTTCATGACAATCTTCGAGAACTCGCTGCTCACGCAACCACTCAGGCAGATGATCCCTTCGTGGAATTTCTCTAACAGTTCTTTATCGATACGCGGTTTGAAGTAGAAGCCTTCCAGGTAGGCGGCCGATGCCAGCTTCACCAGGTTCTTGAAGCCCGTCTTGTTTTTGGCCAGCAGCGTCAGGTGATAGTTCGAGCCGCGCATACCGCCCGATTTTTCCAGACGGCTGCCTGGGGCGATGTAGGCCTCGTAGCCAATGATCGGATTGATCTCGTTGGCTTTGCACGTGTTGTAGAACTGCAGCGCCCCGTGCAGGTTACCGTGATCGGTCAAAGCCAGCGCGTTCATGCCGTGTTCTTTGGCACGCGTCACGAGCTTGGGAATCGGACCCGCTCCGTCCAAAAGACTGTAGTGCGAATGGCAATGCAAATGGACGAACGACTGGCTCATTCGGGCTCCGCTCCGTGGACTGGGCTGCGACTGTGTTAGAAGGACGCAGCGAGAAGACTCATCAACCCACTGATTCTATCAGGTTGATGAGGATTGAAAACCGAAACTGGCCCCTATTCGCGTAACTCGTAATAGGGCTGTCGTTTCGTACTATGGCCACAGCTCAAATGGATGAACTTCGAAGTTCATGTCTACTCCGGTTCACCGATACTGCGAAGCAGCATCGCCAGTCGTGATTGCAGATCCAGGAGGTTCTGCCACTCACGCATTTCGAGCACGACGTTTTCGGTCCGTTCGTTGACTTCCACGCTTACCAGCAAGTGCCGGATGCGAATGTGAACGTAGTCCATCAGCTCGGCAAGCTGTGCGGCCTGGGCAGGACTGAGGCGTTCAGGCAGCTCAGGAGGCTGCAGGGAATAGATGGCGGCCTGCAGGTCATCTTGCTGAGCGTTCCAGTTCAGCTCGAATTCAAGCGAAGACTCCCCTTCGTGATCGCTGGGGCCGTGGGTGCGGTCGTCGTCGGGAAGGTTCTCTTCCTTTTCTTCCTGCTGCTTACGCAGCGCGGCCAAACGAACGGCAATTTGTGACTCGGAACCGTAGATAATTACTGATCGCCCAACTTGGATCATATCGCCGTGGCGGAGAATTCGGAGATGGATGTCTTCTCCGTTGACGCGCGTACCATTGGTGCTTTCCAGGTCGGTCAACACGATTTTGTTGTGGTCTTCCTGAATTTTCAGGTGGAAGCGGCTAACGCGGTCATCCTTGAGCTGAAGAGTGTTCCCTTCTTCGCGACCGATGGATACTGGGGTCTCCAACCCCTCATAAACCGCCCCCCGGTCGGCGCCGTCGATGATCCGCAACGTGATGTAGGCCATAAACTTGTGGATTTCTGTTGGGGGAAGCGATGAGGTATCTGGGCAGCTGGGTGCCGTTAACATTATGCAGCACCGCAAACAATTTCGCGAGTAGTGCGCAAAACCGCAGGGATTAGGCCACTTGGTGAACCTGAGTCACCTAAGAACTGTCCGATGCGGTAGTTGCGGCCAGATGGCAAAATGGTATCATCACTCAATTGCTGAAAACGCAAGCGGGAGTAGCTCAATGGATAGAGCATCGGTCTTCGGAACCGAGGGTTGGGGGTTCGAGTCCCTCCTCCCGTGCTTTTAAAGTGTTATGCCACAACGACTTGGATGTGATTCGACCATGGCCTAAACTGTACACTTATCGCCACTCTGAAGACAAGATTGTGTACATAGTGTGTACATTGAGCTAGTAGGGCAGACGCTCGCTCACCCTGCGTTTGGACGCATCGGTAGACTTTGTGTAGATCTTCAAAGTCAGTTCCACCGTTGAGTGGCCTACAATTTCCTGCACGCTGCGTGGATCACAGCCCGCTTCGATTGCCTGGGTTACAAACGTGACTCTCAGGCTGTGAATATCCACACTGCCGCCTGGCTTGCCATCGTTGATGCCAGCAGCCTTGCAGCGTACATAGAAGCGTGTGAGCAGGTTATTCCTCCAGGGATTGCCTGCAGTATTCACAAAGACATACTCTGGGTGCTCTCGATGCTGACGCAATTGCTTGATGAAATCACATGGCAGAGGAATCTCTCTGTACCTGCGCGATTTTGTTCCCTTAGCCTGCAAAGCAATGTGATCCTTCCTCAGGTCCCTCCACTTGAGCCCCGTGAACTCTCCAGCTCTCATGCCAGTCTTCAGTGCTGTGAGCCACATAAGGCGCTCCTGCGGCCTCTCAGTAGCCTTCAGCAGCTTGCCAATTTCTTCCACGGTCAGGGCGCGTCTCTCTTTCCCTGGCGTATGCTTCAGTCGCTGGTAGTGGGGCTGTGGCAGGTCGTGCAGACGCAATTGCCTGGCCACCTTAAAAAGATTCAGCAAGTTACCAACCTGCTTGTTTATCGTTTTAGGCTGTACCTGCTTCCTGCGAGACTCAACGAAAAGAAGTATAGACCCCTCATTCAGATCCCCTATACAATGGGGGGCACATATCGTGTGAAAGAGTGTGGCACTGTGTACATATTCCTCGTATTGTTTGGCAGAAACATGCTGTTTTATATATCTCAGTGCCTCACCCTTGGTCTGGTGCCACTGGGAATTAACTTGACCAGACGTGTCAATGCTCGTAAATTGTTGTGCAGTAGTTGCGCGCAGTTCTTTCAGTTTCCTGCGCGCAACTCTCAGGTTGCTAGTGTGCAAGGATTGCTGAATCAATTTGTTGTTACAACGAAAGCGAGCCCAATAAATGTCCCCTCTTTTCGCAATGCCCGTAATGCCCTGCGAGCCAGTTTTGGATTTCGTCATGCCACCTAAACCCGAATCAGAGAACGATAGAAAGAGCGAGGCTGTCGAGCCTGTATTGCGCTTTCTAACAAACCTCAAGGCTTTTCGCGAGTGCCTGGGGATGGATCGTAAACAGATGGGTGAGTTCCTTGGTTACAACTCACCTGGCCCATACTACCGCATGGAAGATTACCTCGACCCTAAGAAGCGAGGCACGCGCCATGTACACGCTCCCAATATCCAGCGCATGTGGGATGTATGCACCAGCCTGGACCTGGACTTCTACGAGATGATCTCGTGTGAACTCGACTTCAGCGACTTCGATACGACTGCCTATTTACTGCAAATGATGAAAAAGAAAAGAGCTGTTGATCTGTACAAAGAGCGAACCAGGGACAGGGGTTACGACAAGAAGTAGTACGCATCCACAACCGCAAGTGGGATTTTTTCTAGGAAAATGCTTGTGTTCAAAACGCCTCTTTGCAATAACTATCTGCGGCAGGACTGTTCCTCAGATGTTGACAACGCAAGGAGGCCCAAATGCAGGTTTCTACAGCTCTCTCCACTCTTGATGCCACGTGCGAATCATTGCAGCTGGATGATCGCACCAAGTTCTGTATGCGAGGCCAGCTGCGTGCCTACGCCGAACACTGGGATGGCTTCAATCACTTTGGTCGCTACAAGCTGGCCAGTATCAATGGTGTGACAGAAGGTATTGAAGTTGAACTGCGTTGCAATCTCAGTGACTCCTGGCGTACCATTAGCTACCTCGACAAACTACTGGTCGATGACTTTGGCAACCTGTGCATCATGGATCACAAGATGCTCAGCAAGTGGGACTTCTTCCCCATGTCTACCGACATGCGTGTGCTCCACATGGACCCGCAGATCCGCATGTACCAGATGGTGTGCCACCTGAATGACTTGCCTGTCACACATCACGTGCATGACATTGCAGTCAATCTCAAGCCATCGCCCAAGGTGGTTGGACCTACCTTCCTAAAGGAGATCGGCGAGCACTGCACCTATCGCGGCCACAAGATCAGTGAGGAATCACATGACCACGTGATGGGAACTGAGGGTGCCAAGGAAACCGATGAGATGCTGGAGCACACTGTCTATGCAGCCCTGATGAGCAAGCCAGCGAAGTACTTCGGCCATCCCCGTGTGAACATGAGCAATGATCGCGTGTGTGAGGCGGCACAGCGTCTGGTGCAGATCACCGAGGAGATTGACAATCGCGTAGAAGAAGACACCCACTGGAAGAACCCCAAGCACTGCAAGGCATTCGGCAAGGAATGTGAATACCTAGCCCTGTGTGAACACTCAGACGATCCCAGCAGTGCCAACTGGAAGCCACGTGGAGAATCACGTGAAGACTCGGGCAGCCATTCCAATCGCCTCAGTCATTCGCGAGTGGAGTGCTACCTGGGCTGCCCTAAGAAACACTACTGGCGTTACATCTACAACAGCACAGGGATTGTTCCTGTGGCTCCAGGCGATAGCTACTACACTGATCGTGGCACTGCCTGGCATGCGGCCATGGACACCCTTTACCGAGACAACTGTGACTCTGTTGTGGTCACAGCGAATGAGTTGCTTGTTTAACCTTACTCATAAGGAGAATTGATGAGTGATTTAATGGAGAGACTGCGCACGAAGCTGGACAAGGTGCGACCACCTTCGATCCTGCTGACTGGGCAGCCGAAAATCGGCAAGACTGAGATGGCGTCTTTTGCGCCCAAGCCTGTCTTTGCCTATGACGACAAGGAACTTGGCATCGAAACACTGTCCCAGGCTGGTACTGCGGGCAATGATTGTCAGTTCCTGCCTGCTCACACCAAGTGGCAGGATGTGCTGGATGACACCCAGGCCCTGGTCAATGAAGACCATGACCGCAAGACGTTCATCTACGACACCATTGGTGGTGCAGCTCGCCTGTGTCGCGAATGGTTCATTGAAACTCACTACGCCCAAGGACGCAGCCTGGACAAAGCGATCCAGCAGTTCAATGGGTTTGGTGGTATCAATGGCCATCGCGACATGCTGCCCTACTTCATGCAGTGGATCACCATGCTGGATCAGTTGCGTAACAAGGGCGTGATGGTGATCCTGCTCTCGCATGTGATTCCTGTGAAGGAAAAGAATCCTTCGGGCGAGGACTACATGCAGTGGGAGCCTGATATCCACGGCGTACTGCGTAGCGAACTATTCAAGTGGGCCGACTGCATGGTCATGGCCGACCACCTGCGCAGCGTGAATGATGATGACATGAAGGTGAAGGGTGATGTCATGCGGGTGCTACGCACCCAGCCTGGGCCTGGCTACTCGGTCGGTGGTCGCTTCCGTGGCCTGCCCGACATGATCGACATGGGTGCTACTGGGCAGGAAGCTTGGAGCAATTTCTGGAGTGCATTGAAGCCACTGATCGTGAAGAAGAAGGAGGTTTCTGATGGTAGCTAAGTTCTCACTACTTGAGAAGGAGGGTGATCCACCAGCGATGGCTCGGTTCTTTCTGCGTGAGACAGAACGTACAGTGCAGTTGTGTTTCTACCAGGAGGACGAAGACCCTGAGAGAGATGCGCCATGGTCTGTGCTTGAGATACTGAGATCCAATGGCAAGCTGAAGCTGAGCACTGGGTTGCCGAAAGAGTATGTGGCAACTGACAATAAAGGCAAGATCGTATTGGAGAAAGACTAATGCCAAGTAAATTCAATCCTGGCACCTATCGTGCCACTGTCAACAGTCGCGTTTTCACCAAGAACAACTTTGGTGATGACGTACTGGAAATTGTCTGCAAGCCTACAGCTCAACTGTTGGCTGGCGGTATCGAGACACCCATCGAAGGCAATAACCTTGCCTGGGTGCAAATCCCACTGTGGAAAGCAGTGCAAGAGAACGGCAAGTGGGTGACAAAGGAAGGCACATCGAGTGACTTCTTTGAGCCATCCATGAAGGCTCTGGGTGTGCCTGAGGGGCAGTATGCTTCCGCAGACACTTGCAGTGAATTCGCCAGCGAGATTGTCATCTACAACAAGCCGAACACCAACGGCGACAAGTCGTATGACAACTGGCGTCTGAGCCTGCCTCGTGGCGAGGGCAAGAAACAGGCAGAGCCACCTAAGACCGATCCCACGGTCAAGGCCAAGCTGCAAATGGCTCTCGGTGGTAAGCCTGCGGCTGCTCAGCCTGCTACGGCCAGTGCGGCTGCTGACGAGGACTGCCCGTTCTAGTTTATCTTGACGTTCTCACTAGCGACAAACGCCTGTCAGTAATGGTGCTGGCAGGTAGATGGTAAGGAGATCATCAGTGGCAAGTAAACGCCCTGACGTACGTGTTACCAGGCACGCTCTGAAACGATTCAAGACACGCGGTGGTGGCACTAGAAGCGACATGCTCAAGAGCCTGCACAAGGCACGTGAATGTGAGCCATGGCAGATTGAGCGAATCAAGGCAGGTTGCCCTGAATCACATGACGATGGAGCGTTCTTCTGCACTGATCAAGGCTTGATCTACGTGTGCAAGAAGGACATGGGGCAAGTGGTTGTGATCACAGTGCTGAAGACAAAAGATTTAGGAGGTGTGTGATGGAGGGGGAATCACGGAAGGTTTGTCCAATCTGCGGTGTAGACAAGCCCTTTGCGGATTACCACAGGTGCAGCGCTAGGGGCGATGGCGTTCAGTATAAGTGCAAGGAATGCACGAGAGCCAGAGACAGGAGTAGGTATTACTCCGACAGGCAGAAGGCGATTGACAGGGTGACCAAGTGGAGGGAGGACAACCCCGACAAGCTTAATAGCTGGAGGAGAAGTGACCCTGGAAAGGAGTCAGTGAACTCGGCGTGTCGAAGATACAGGGAGAAGCACCCAGAGAGGGTCAAGGCCAGGGCCGCTGTTGGCGCTGCCATTAAACATGGAAGATTGGCCAAGCCATCTGAATGTGATGAATGCGGCAGTTCGAGCGAGAAGATCGAAGCGCACCACCACAAGGGTTACACAAGAGAACACTGGCTCGATGTGCAGTGGCTGTGCACCCAGTGTCATGGCAAAACCCGCAGAAAGGATTATTAGTGACTGTCGCGCAGCAGCTATTTGATCTCATTGTTTCCAGGGGCAGGCAGGATGCAATTGCAGCAGAGCCGCTGGGTAGCCACTTCCGCCCAGTGAAATGCAAGCCCGCCATGGAACACTGCGAAAAGCACATTGCAGGGCTGGGTAGCATTGGGGTGTACTTTCACCTCCCTGGTAACATGTGCCGCATGGTGTGCATTGACGTTGACGCCCATGATGAAAATAACCAGCAACGAATTACAGAGGCTAAGGAGGAGTGCAGTGGGCTGTCAGGTGCATTAGATGACCTGGAGATTGAGCATGTAGTGGAAACCAGCCAGTCAGGCCAGGGGCACCACTTGTGGGTTTTTTTCGATTCAGAGTTGCCCTGCAAGACTGCACGCAATTTTGCTAGGTATGTTTTGCAACAGGCTAACGTATCCCATGCTGAGATTTACCCACGCAGCGACACGCTAGACGCTGAGCAGGTAGGCTCATTGGTGCGATTGCCCTTCTGGAATAAAAGCACCTGCGATCTCTCTCAGGCTGTGCCTGTAGAAGCCTCTGAGATCGCTCAGATCGCCTCCCAGTACAAGGAGGATTCAGTAGTCCAAGTCAGCGAGAACGTCGTTCTACAGCCCTCTCAGGGCTCCCTGAGCGACTATACGCTGAAGATGCTGGAGGAAGATGGATCGTATATCCATTCACGGTGGAATGGAGCCACGGATGGCCTTAGCGACAAGTCAGGATCGGCAGTCGCCCTCAGCTTGGCAGATGCGCTCGTAAGAGCCTATGTGCCCACTGAGGAAATCAGGATGGCGGTAAGGATGCTGTGCGAGAGGCAGGGAAAGCCTCGCAGGGACGCATGGATCAATGGTACTGTGGCGAAAGCGTATGGATACGCACGAGGTACTTCAGATGAAGTGACCATGAGTGCTACGGATCTGAAAAGCCTGGCAAAGGAATGTGTGCCAGGGCTCCTGGATGGCACCAGGATGCACTATGGGCTAGGGATACCCACCCTGAATGCTTGTATCGACGGACTCGCACCCAAGCAGTTAGGGTTTATTTGTGCAAGGCCAGGGAATGGCAAAACTGCGCTAGGATGGCAGGCGTGCATCGAGAACGCAGGGGAAGGAACCCCTGCTCTCTTTGTATCGTGTGAGATGACACGAGAGGAATTGGTAGGGCGTGCAGTGCAGTACCTCACTGGGCTGGATGTGGATCAGTTCCATGACAACCCCGAGAAGGTCATGCAGGCTGCGGCCAAGATGAATGATCGCGTGTACATTCGTGAGTGCAAGCCACGCCTGAAGAATGTGATCGATGTGATCAAGAATCACGTGATTACCAAGGGCGTCAGGTTTGTGGTGGTGGATTACATCCAGCTCATTCGCTCGCATGATCGTGCCAGTAAGCTGGAAAGCATCGAGGCATCCTGCGAGGAGTTCAAAGACCTGTGCAAGATGCTCGACATTGCCATCCTGTGTTTGGCTCAACTCAGTCGCAGTGCTGACGCTTCTCGCCTGGAAGTGCCCAAGGGTGGACAGGTTGACCTGAATCGCTTCATGCCCACCTACGCCGATATCAAGGGTGGTGGTGCCATTGAGGAGTCAGCCGACCTGGTGATCACCCAGGTGCTGCCTGAGAAGCACCCTCTGCTTCAGCACCACACTCGCAAGGGCTCTTTGCTGGTCAACTGCCTGAAGCGACGTGGTGGCCCTGTGAGAGGCGACTGGCCGATGGATCTGTGGTTCGACATGAGCCAGCAAAAGATCAAGAGCTGGGATGAACACGCCTTCAATGCGCCTGACTCGGGTGTGCAGTTCTCTGCCTCGTTTGATGATTTCTGTTGATTCGTATTGACATTCCCACAAGTGAGGAATAAAACTTCCTCATCGCGTTCACACTAGTTACTAAAGGAGCTTCTTATGTGCCATGTCGAGATCCTGGATGCCAGCCCTGTGCAAGAACCCGAGAAAGAGATGGTGTGGCCGCAGTTGCGACTGTGCGAAGGCTTTAGGCGAGTGTTCTTCACTGAGGAGGTCGCACTCACTGATGTTGGCGTGCAGCTTGCTGGTGCTGGGCGAATCTCGCGTGTTGATAGCTTCTGCTACTCCACCCCACCCGCCAACACCCAGTGGCAGATCAGGATCACAGCAGAGGATGGCAGTGAGTACCCACGGGTGGAGAAGATTGACCTTGGTGGAGGTGACAATGCGACTTGGCTGCGACTGAACGGCAATGACAATGGCAGCGTCTTGATCGCCTGCGATCCTGGATACGGCCCCTTTGGGATTGGCGAGATGTCAGAGCATGGCCTTATGGATAGCTATCCTCTCCCCAAAGGCACTATCACCACGATCACCGTGAGTGAAGGCAAGGTCAGTGCTGAGATCGAGGAGCCTAAGCCAGCGTTTCCGTATCGCTTGAAGAATGGTGCTGTCTTGGTGAAGCACCCATGCAACTACCAGATATTTACTTCCTCAGGCGAAAAGGGTGGCGAAGCTGGTTTTGTCACCCTGGATGACCTCAAGCAGGCAGTTGCCTACATCAAGGAACACGCCAATGACTGATTCTACCCAGAGCACACACAGCTCTCTGGGGCAGTGGCAGTGCCCTCAGTGCCAGGCACCCTTGCTGCCGACACCCAGTGGCTCTGTGTGCTCCAAGGGCTGTGGCAAGCTCCTGGTCAAGATGAGCAATAAGGCTGCACGCAGGGCCATTGCCATCTTGTCTCTGGGGCTGAAGGATGCCTGCCAGGTAGCGGGTGGCTGGATCATAGATGGTGATCAGAGTGTGATCTACCAGAAGGACAAAGAGGCCAGCAAAAAGACTGAGGGTCGCAAGGTGGACAGTCTGCCCAAGTGGCTGGAGGAAGATCAGGTGCTGGCACTGGATGGGCATAAGGTGATTGTACTCAAGGTGGGTTCAAGTATCGCTCACAGGTTTTAAGGAGCCACAACCATGGCCAAGAGTGAATCGTTTGATGTGGAGGGGCTGAAGCGACAGGGAGATTTTCTGATGTCTCGCCCTGGGATGTTGCGAGTGGGAGCCGAGTTGCGATCGGCAGCTAAGCATATCGAAGCGATGGAGTTTGTCCTGTCATCCATCGTCCGTGACCTGCCACAGAAGCGTGACTGGTTAGACCCGTCAATTGAAAAGCAGGCACGTGACCTCCTGGGAGGACCCACGAAATGAGCAACGAAACGAACGCGACAGCGCTAGATATTCAAAGCTGGATCGAGGATGCCAACCAATGCGACAGGCATTTAATCGAGATCCCTGTCAGCCTTCTCGAAGCTGCACGTGATGAGATTCGCAAGCTGAAGTTCGTAACAGATCAAGTTGAAACTAACGCTTATGCCATTGCTGAGGAGCGTGACCAACTCAAGGCCGAACTTGAAGCGGTGCGGGAGGAACGTGACAACCTCAAGTGGCATGATGCTGGAGACAGGTATCCGCCATCGAACGAGGAAGTTGACATCGCATACAACGGACTAGAGTCAATCGGGCATATGAACAGTTTCAATCAGTGGTTGGTTAAGGATACGCCAATACAAGGTGTGACTCATTGGCGGTTTCGAGTGTTTCCAAGGCAAGCCCTAGCCCAGAAAGGCGGTGAGTGATGAGCCCAAACCCAGCCCACGAGCTACCAACAACGCTTTTCATTCATGCCGAGATGAGCCGCAAACTTCTTCCGCATCATGCAAAGCCAGCGGAAGACATGGAAGGCAAGCAATGAGTGATGTGCTACATCCAAAGAATGATCGAGCAGGCAAAAAGGGAGTATCCCATGGGCAAGGCTAGTCGAGTCAAAGGTGCCTCTGGCGAGCGTGAAGCTGCCAAGGAGTTTAACAACCTCTTTCCTGGCGTAGAGGCCAAGCGTGGCATCGCTCAGACACGCCATGGCGGCAAAGAGGGGGCTGACCTCTCCATGCAACCGAACCTGCACATTGAGGTGAAGCGCCAAAAGAAGGTTAGTATCAAGGCGGCCATGAAGCAGGCTGAGGATGATGCCCAGGGTACTGGCGGTACACCTGGTACTGTCACGCGAGAGGATGGCAAGCCCTGGTACTTCTGCTGTCGCCTGGAGGATCTACCCAAGGTAGTGAGCGAACTCTCCTCTTATTTGCCAGGGCATTCTCCACTAGTTGAAAATGGAGGTGAGGATGCTTAACGAATCACATGTGATCCAGGTGCGTCTCACTGACCAGATGCTCGATATGTGTCAGCATTTTGCTCTGGAGTTGTGCCACTGGGATAGTCCATCCCTGATCTTCGACAACAAGATGGAGCGTGCCAATCGCAAGTGGCAGGACTCCTACACAGGCATCCTGGGTGAAGCTGCTGTCGCCTTCTGGCTTGGCAGATACAGCGAGTGGATCGAGTGTCGCTCCCTGGCCGCTGTCTCTAAGAACCCACAACTGCCCTACGACATCCCTGGCACGATCATTGACGCCAAGGCCAGGGCGATCAGCAAGGAGCAGCCTGATCCCCTGGGCTACAAGATGTACGTGCGAGAAGTCTCTACACATAAGCAAGCCACGTTCGTGCAAGTGGTGGTAGATGCCAGTGAGCATCATGCCCTTTGCCACATTGTGGGGTGGATGGGCACTGATGAAATCATCACCACCCAGCACCTCGATGCCACTACGAAGTACTCCATCAAGGCATGTGATTTACATCCGATTCCTAAGATCCATGGGGTAATCCCAGGAGGTGATAGATGATTGTATGCGACAACTGCGGAGCCGAGGACGCTGCCACAGTCGATGTTCGCATGGACACGAAGTCGATGCACACATCGGCTGGCCAAGTGGATCTCTGCCGTGGGTGCCAAGACAGGCTCTATGCCCCCATGTGCGACATGGTGGACATGATGTTAAAGAAGGGCGTGGAGGAGATAGAGCCGCACTACAGGCTCTCGGCAGCGCGAGACACGGGTCGCACTTCCTAAGCCGCGAGCATCCCATGGCAGAAGTGTACGCAAGTTCGATATTAGTCACACAGGGAGTTAGCGGTGAGCACAGAAAAGCAATGCGCGATATGCGGCAAAGGGTTCAGCAAGTTCAGCCGCTACAAGCCCTGTTGCAGCAGCGAATGCAAGAACGAGCATCTGCGATCCTCCATGCCTCCTGGGCTGACAGACAGTGAGCTGGAGATCGTGGAGCGTTTGAATCGCGATGAGGCTGGACCGTGGGACGAGCATTACATTGACAGTCGCATTCGAGAGATCACAGAGGCGATGCGAGAGAAATGGAGTGCCGACCGCCTGTCGGGGCAGGAGCGACACATGCCTGTCGTCACCAAAGCCTACGAGAACGTCACCCAGGGGCGTGGTGACACTTATCACTTGAACTGCGTAGGGGATGCCAATTGGACGTAGGCAAGCTGAAAGAAGCTGCTGAAGCTGGTGGCAAGCAGGAGTTCTTTGTGAGCTACATGGCTCAGCACTTTGAGTGGCGAGACAAGAATCAGATTAAGCAGCCAACAGGTGTTTGGCTGGAAGACATTGGAAAACTCTGGAAGGAGATTGTGGAAGATGGACGAACAAGTGAAAGAACGACTGGTTGATTCACTGGATAAGGTTATGCAGTGGGCAGAAGGTGCTGAAGAGTTTGTGCTGGAGCAGGCACCATTGGTAGCACAGGAGATTGTGGCCTGGAAGTTTTACGAGGGCTTGTGCTGGGGGATTGTACTGGCCACTGTGATCGTCGCGGTGCTCACCGCCGCTGCTATAGCATGCTGGGTGATAATCTCAAATTCAGAAGACAGTGAAGGCAAAGTGTTTGCAGTGTTCCCGCCACTGTTTGCAGCGTTCCCGATAGTTCCAGCCACGGTCTGCTTGGCCCAGTGTGTAGTGCAATCTGTTCAAGCGTGTGTTGCACCTCGCCTCGTTATTATCGACTACCTGAGTCAGTTGATGTAGACAAATAAAAAAGCCCCAGGCTTTCACCCAGGGCTTTCGTCCAACCAGTCTAAGGCACGCTTCGGCGTGCTTTTTCTATGCAATCAGCGTTTCGTCTTTCAGTACGCGATCCGCATTATCCTTCACATCCTTGCTCAGGTTGGCCATGTGAGCCTTGAGCGACCTGAACTCATCAGGGTCGGCCTTGCTCATCTCGCTCATGTAGGCACGCACACCATCGCCCAGCATGGCATACTTGCCAGCCGAGTTATCAAGCTGCTTGCTCATCACCTTGGCCTGTGCCTGGATCTCCGCAGCGTTACCGCTAAGCAGAGTAGCCAACAGGTCAGCGATCTGCCCCAAGCCGCTGGCGCTCATGCGGCTCACCAAGTCCTGAATCACCCGCTTGTCGATCTCCACGTCCTTGTCCAGGCCAGGGATCGTAATCTCACGGTTGCCATCCTTGTCGTCGTCCTTGCTAAACAGCAGCAAGTAGACCAGCCCACCGATCAGGGCCAGTTGCACGTAGGGGTTTGCTAAAATCTCAGCCATGTGATTATTTCCTTTTCTTTCGTCGCTTGAGTAAGAGTAGTACGCCAGCAGCTGCCGCCAGGCCACCACCGATATAAGGGTTGCCACTGAGGAACGATGTTGCTGCTCCAGTGGCTGCTTTACCAATGAGCCAATCTAGCCAGGGCGTCTCAACCACAGGCTTCTCGTCAGGCGTTACCACCAGAGGTTGAGGCTTTGGCTGAGGCTCAGGCTGTGGTGCTGGGCAGTAAGGACCAGGGCAGGGTCTACTCCAGGGTCGCCAGGCCATGTAGCGTGCCTTGGGACGCAGGGTATCACATGCGTAGTCCAGTGCCTGCACGAGCTGGTCTGGGTCCACAATGGCCTTCAGTTGAGTACCACCAAGCTGTGCCCGCATGGCGCCATCCACATCCTGAACTACCAGGATCGGATAGTCATTGCCATAGGACGACATGAGGTGACTCTTGAAGACTGGGCTCTTGGATTCGTAGTGTCGCCACTCAGTGGAATCCTTGAGCTTCTTCAGGCGAGTGTCACTCTCAAACCATTCGTCGATGTGAGTCTCGCCTTGGGTCACGAGGACCGTGTACCACCTCCTGCCCTCGGGCAGTTCGACACTGTGGATCTCATCCACAAATGCCATGTTGTTCTCTACTGCGGGTGCTGGCTCATGGCCAATCGAGATACCCAGCAGCAATGCGATCAGTAGGCCGATCACTGGCCATTTACTCTTCATTCTCTCTCTCCACAAGATAGTCGTGTGGATTGTATGGTTTCGGCGGTGGTGCCTTCACCAGTGGCACAATGGCTCCTCCTGAGTATTTGTTGCGCCAATTCCACAGAAACGTAGACTTCTCCACAAAGATAAAGTCATTGATACGATTGTTATCCAGAAGGCAGGCGTACTCTTTGCCATCCTTCTGTACCCAGCCTAGAAAGCTGATAGCGTGTTCTGGGTAGTAGGTGATCGCCGCCACGAGTCTGTGATTGTGGGCATAGTCCAAGACTCGGATATCACCATTCTCATTGGCACCCTGGCCAGAGTGCTGGGTGCGTTTGTAGGGGATCTTGTAATGATCCAGGACACGTGCAATGTCCCATGTACTGGCTCCATGCCCATAAGTGTTGCGCCAGTTGTCAGCAACGGCACCTTTGTCTGCCCACCGTAGAGCTACCTGCGTCGATGCGTGGTAGCATGAGCCACCCCAGTAGTTCTTCACCCGCAGGTCGAAGGGCACATCGGCTGGTGGGCGTGAGAGGTCCAGAGGCTGTCTCTGGAAGTATTGGATCACATTGCTAGAGGTGTGACTGCCAACAAGTAATACGGCTGCGAGGAGAGGCACCGCAAGCCACTTTTGCTTCATACTAATTCTCCCTGTGATTCTGTAGGACCAACTTCTCGATGCGATGCTTCATGCGGCCTTTATATTGCTCATGTCGCTTCATGGCTGCACCCAGTTCACTGCGATTGGCATTGATGTCAGGACTGATGCCTGCCTTGTCAAGAGCTTTCTCGTAGATGCTGACGAGCTTGTCGGCACGCTGGATATCCCTGGGAACCTGCTTGCGATGTGCGTTACGCTGCTGCTTGATCACATTCAGATAGTCATTGACCAGGCTGTCCTTCACACGGCTGTCCATGTCGTCTGTGCGTAGCGATGAAGAGACTCGCAGCTGTTTGCCCGCATCCTTGGCAGAAGCCACCAGCTCGCCTTCCAGGGCTGTCTTATGCACCTCAGTTGGAGCGATCTGATAATCACGCAGCAGTTGTCGGTAGCGATCCAGTGGTGCTAGATAGGCATTGAAGTAGGCTTTCCGCAGTGCGTCTTCTTCACGCTGTGGTGTCTGCCTTGCCCACTTAGAGCTTCCCTTGTATTCACTACTCAAGCCAACACTGTCGAAGTAGGACTTGGGCGTGCGCCCATCCTTATCCCAGTTCTCCTGTGCATAGTCAGCTTCTGTCTTTTCACCTGGATCGATCACATAGCTTCCAGGGAACAGGTACTGCCCAACAATTCCAGGCTTGCGTGCAAAGCCCTTCTTCTTCTCGCCAGCCAGTTCACGCTGTGCTTCATTGTAGAAGGTAGCCAAAGGACCAAAGACCTTGCGCCCATACCATTCCTTGATTTCTTCAGGGTCAGTGACTCGCTTGCCTTGGAATGTGTCATAGGGTCCTTCGACAGGGCCGCTGACGCTATTGTCCATCAAAGCAGGCAGTGTGACCGCTTCATGGATCGGACCAAGGGCTGTGATACCGTAAGTCTTCAATCCTTCCGTGATCACGTCCAAGGACTGCTCCTTGATGTACTCGCCCTGCCCCATGCCTTCGGGCTTGGTTTCCTGCATGAATATGTTTTGCAGGCGGTGCGCAGCAATGAAGGCAGGTGCATATTCATGCGACATAGGCACGCGATAGGCTACCCACTGATGCTCGCCTTCCTCATCCTTACCGCCATAGAACAGCAGTGGCACTGCACCGTTGAACAGCCAGCCAGGCAGATTGTCGTAGGAGTACCAGAAGGACTTCACCATCTCCTGGCGTTCGTCCTCGTCGTCAGCAAGCAGAAAGCCAGTCAGGTGCATGAAAACACCGCTTGCGATCTTTGCCATGCCATACATGGGTATCGCAAAGGCAGCGCCCTTCAGCAGTAGCCTGCGCTTATAGAACTTCAGGTCAGTCCATAGATTGCTTAGACCTGCTGTCTTGGCCCTGGCAAAAGGCGAGAGAATGCTGAGCATGGCAGAGACTGGGCTCTTATCGAAGACAGGGTTGCCGATCTCAGTCTGCACGTAGGTGGCTGCCTGCTCCCTGGTCATGCCGCTGTTCTCCAGGGCCTTCAAGGCTGCGTTCTTTGCTACGATTTCCGTAGCATGGGTAAGCAGTAAACCCTGGTCGATCATGGTATCCAGCTTCTGCGAGGATAACTCCTGCTTGGTGCGATCCTCCATGCGACCAGTCGCCTTGGCTCTCAGGTGCTGAAAAGGTTTCTCGACCGAAGCCCTGACAAAGCCCCATCGCGAGACGACACCACCCATCATCACATGCCCGAGATGTGATTTATCGGGATCGTGAATGTCTGCCAGGGAGTTCGACTTGCCTGCCATGTTGCGCACCAATTGACCATCGCCCTTGGTGGCTTCACCCTGCATGTCAATCACTTCAGTGCGGAAGGCATCAGGCTTTAGGCCAGCATCCTCGTTGTACTCGATCATCTCACGTAGAGACTTCTGCCCAGACATCACAAGTGACATGTCACGCACAAACGAGACACTAAACTCCTTGGCTGCACTGCCACTGATATCAAAGGCGATCTTGGCTGCTGAGCCAATGGAAGTACGGTAGAGTTCGTTGATTCCGAAGGTAGGGCTAACCGACAACAGCAACTGGGAGATGTACTTGTTGTTGTTCATCTTTCCCAGGAATTGCATACCCCAGAGCAAAGCCCTGCGGTCTTCCATGCGACCCTTCTCCATCATGTCGGTGAACCACTGAGGCGCCTCATAGATCTTAAAGCTTTCGCCATCCTTCACCTTGAACAGCCTGCCTTCCAGGGCAAGACGCTCTGAGATGCCATCCATCTTGGCCTTGTCGTCAACCTGGCGTGTGCTGATATCAATACCAGCTTCTTCATACCACTGCCCAATGACACGCAGTTCCTGCTCGATCTCTTCCCTGCTCCACTCCCTGGCGTATGCCTTCTCAGAATCCACTCGCTCCAGCAGTCGCACGTAAGACTTACGCTTGAAGTCTGCCAGGGCTTGCTTCAGAAGCACCAGAGACTTAGCCAGGCTGTCACCTACAACATCGCCTACGGCTGTACCACTGGTAGCCCCTGTGACCGCCGCGTTCATGTTGTAGAGATCACTGCCTTCAAACAGCTTGCGGCTGAGGTCTTCCTGTGAAGAGTACACCTTGCCCTTGAGCTGGTTGTACAGTTCATCAGGCACATAACCCAGTTCGTAGGCGCTATCCAGCGTGTACTGCTGAAAGCCTCGCATATCCCTCACAGCAGCCAGGAGAGCGTCGAGAGCCTGCTGTCCATGTGATCGCCGTATCTCATTCTCAAGTGCGTCTAAGAGGCTCCTAGCGCCCTCTGGATCAGTCCTCACGTCATTGCTGACAAAGCTGCTCTCATTGGCGCGTGTGCCTTCGGTTGTCTGTGCCAGGAGCATCCAGTAGTTGCCGATGGCCTCCATAGGCACACCTGCCTCATGGGCTGCCACCACGGAGCGTGCAGCAGTGGTCTGTGCCCTTTCGCCGCCCAAGGAGATGCGATTGATCGTACCCTCATCCTGGAAGAGCTGATCTTGGTAGGCTTCTGCCTTCTTGGAGCCCAGGAAGTAATGCTCAAGACCCTTCTTGCTCAGCAGGGGTGGCTTGCCCTGGGCAGCACGTTCCTTCTTGTGAGCTTCGATGGCTAGGTTGCGCATCAGGCCGAACTCATCTGAGATCCACAACTCGGAAGGATTGCCCGCCTGGCGTTTCTTTAGAATGCTAAGTTTCTTACGACGCTGAATCTCATCGCTGGTCTTAATGCCTGCTTCCACATAGGCCATGCCATCCTTAATCACATCGACATGCCACTGCCCTGAGTGGTAGTAATTGGCCAGGCTATCATATGCCTGTTTGAAGGATGGATCGGTCTTCATCTTGGACTTCACCAGGTCGTAGGCATTGGGTGCCATCTGCTGGAGTAGACCAGGATCAAAGATGAAGCCAGAGATCACATCGGCTGCCTGTTCGGCACCTGACTTCTGATAGGCCTGCTGTGCCTCCTGGGCGTAGGGGATGTAGTGCTGCTGGAAGTTGAAGATCTCCTCTTGCAGTGCCTTGTCATCTTTGATCACATCGAGAATGACGCCCGAGCCAATCTTATCCAGGTCGAGCATGCGGTTGATGATACTAGCAGCAACAGCACTGCCTTCCTTGCTCTCGATGTCCATCTTGTGGCCGTATTCATGCGTGACCACCTTGTAAAGAATCTGGTTTGGTGTATCGCGATTGATGGCGATATCACCCGTCTTGCGGAAGTAGACACCCAGAGCGCCATCAGCCTTCAGGTTCTTTAGTTGTTTGGGCGAGAGGTGCATGACCGCCTGACCACCATCCTTGGCAATCTGTTGGATGACAATGGCTGCATCCCGCATGGGCTTGATCGTAGTGCCCGCCACCTTGTCCTCAAACTGCTGTGGCTCATAGCGTGGCAAGACACCTGCATTGTTGGGCATCTGTGCCATATCCACTTCAGTGGCAGTGGGTGGATCTCCTGATGCCGTGGGAGCCTGCATGGCTGCAATGCCCACCTCCTCCTCCGAAGCCACCACAGAGCCTTTTGGTGCGTTCTGTGGGCTCTCAGGCAGTTCCGCAGAAGCCTCAATGGGTGGCCCTCCCTGTGGTCCCACGGGCCAGTTCGCTCCAGGGGTTGGGGCTTCTGGGTCGTCATCATCCCCCTTGCGGCGATCAATCTCTGCCTGGGCAGCAGCCATCACCTTCTTGCGATGCTCCTCACTGCCGACATACTTCTCACCCGTAGCATCCTGCATCTGCTTGCGAGAGCGTGCCCTGGCCAGCTCCTGAAGCTGTGCTGGTGGCATCAGGTTGACAAGCGTGTTGATGTCTTCTGTGGTGGCATCCTTGGCGAACGCCTTCTTAATCACAGGTGCGGTGGCTGCTGCGTCCACTGGCCCTGCCAGGACACCCACTGTTACCAGCCCAGCGATACCCTGCTTGAGAGCTTCCTGGTCGCCTGCTGCACCACGAGCCAGGTTCTCAACGATACCCGCTTCTCGCTCTGTGATCTCTCCTGCCTGTACGCTCTTGGCTGCCCATTGCAAGGCTGGCTCAATCTCTTCTTCTGCCAGTTCCCCAGCAATGCCAGATACCGCAGCACCACGTGCAGCCCTGGTGAGCAAATTAGGATTGGTGGCAGCTTCTTCACTGATATCACCAATGAACTTGCCCACAGGTCCAGGGATCTTGCTACCCAGCTTGGAGATGCCCATGCCCACGAGCTTACCGCCAAAGGCCTCCACAGCTCCTGTGATCGTGCCCTCGACTGCCTTCTCTCGCACCTTGTCCAGCACTTCACCTTCAGTGCGTGCCACGTCGGTCTGGATATCTGCCAGGTTGCCTTGCCCATCCATCACAGGAGTGGCTTGAGAGAATGGCTCGGTGGCACCACGCATGGCACCGCGCAGCCCACCTGTGGCTGGCATACCCGCCAAGCCGAAGGGACTGCCTGTGGCGACTGTCTCACCCAGTTCACCGATGGAGCCCATGAGCGTATCACCAATGGCACCCAGGAGCCCATTGTTCTGGGCACGCACCTGGTGAGCCATCATGGCTGCTAGGGCTTGCTTCTCCTTGTAGGGCATCTTGGCAAGCTGGCCAGAATCACGTAGCTCGTGATACTTGCGCAGGGCGTTGGTGCGATCCTCACCAAAAGCATAGGCAGCCGCAGTCGGTGTGAACTTATCCAGGGGTGCTGTGTAGTGCTTGCTGTCACTGCCCTTCTCTCCAATGTCCTTGAACATTGCATTGAGACTAGTGCCATCATCCTTGAACTCAAACTTGCCGCTGAGAGCACGCTCAAAGGATGTTGGTAGATCCTTCTTCATCTCGCCATTGCGACGAGCACCCAAGGCTTCCACTGCTTCAGCATAGTCCAGTCGCATCTGCCCCTGCGTCTGCATGGGGTCAGTGCCAATGAACTGCTTCATCTTGCCCAGGTGGTAGACAGCCTGTTCATCGTTGGCTGCCTGGGCTTGCTGCAAGAGGTTGTCAAGACGCTGAGTGTAGAGCTGCGTCTTTTGCTCAGGGGATAGCGCATCCTGAGGGTACATAAGCTACTCGAAATACTGGGTTGATTGGTCAGGTTGTTGCCCGCGTAGAGTGGCGGAAACCCCGCTTTCACTCAGGCTCTGTAAAACATTTTCTGGGTTGGCGTAGAAGTCTTGCCCCCTGTCACTGTATCCATGTCCAGACGGTGACCACCCGCCACTCTCATCTTGAATGTAGGACTGTCCTTCTGGACCTATGCCATATGTATTCCCAGCGGGTGAAGGATGAAATCCGCCACCACTGGTTACGTCGAAAGTGTACAGCATCTCAGGTGCTGGCATCTCCTGGGGTGACAGTGGCGGCTGATTCATCGTGCTCTGGATGCTGGTGTTCAGGGCGGTGTTCCACTCATTGTCGCGGGTTTGGTTTAAGCCGATCACCTTGTTGCCAGAGAAATCCTGGTAGTTCTTCATGTCCTGCCAGTATTGAGTGTCGAGCTTGCTGGCGTAGTCCCTGGCATCATACTCCTGCTCAAGCCCCTTCAGCTTCTCCTGCTCGCTCTGGAATCTCTGGAAGACGCTGTACAATCGACTGTCATGCGATTGCATGGCTTGACTCTCCTCTGGATCTCGACCAGCCTTGATTAACTCCCGCTCAAGCTGATTGCCTTCCATGGCAAGGTTGTTATACATGCTGTCCCAGTAGTCCTTCTCGGCACGCTGAAGGTCGATGGATAGCAGGTCGTTGTTCTGCTTGTTGAACAATTCCTTGTATGTACTGGAGACATCGACATCCTGCATGTCGGTCTTGGGGTCTTCACCGATGCCACCACTCACCTTCACGCTTACCTTGTGGGCTTGCGGCATATCGCGCTGTCGTGATATGTGCGATTCCCTGGCAGTCTCAATCTGCTTCTGCTTCCTCTCTGCCCAGGGAGTAATCACAGACTTTCCGTCAGCACCAGACTGGTACATGCCATCTGGCGAGTATCGCTGCTGCATGATCTGCTGCTCTATCGGCAGTGGCTGCGAACCCTTCCACTGCTGATAGTTGTTGCCCATCCACTCAGCACGCTTCTGCTCCAATGCCATGGAGGCTTGCGCCAGCTTGGCAGGATCATGGGAGTACTTGCGAGAGATGTTGTTGTAGGCGCGTTGAGCGCCTTGCATGTGCTTCTGGTAGTCACTCACCAGGGAGGATGCACTGGCATCACCCTGGGAGGCAGCCTGTTGCAATTGAGCAAACTGCTGATTGCTCTGGGTGCGCATCTGACCAGCCTGCTGGCTCATCATCTGAGCAGCCTGGGTGCCCTGCATGCGGCTGGTAACAGCTGCTGCGCGTTGATTTGCCTGCTGCTGCTGAAAGCCTTCTAGCTGCGCCCTGGCCTCGTTATTGGCTTGGTCACGTTGTTGCAGAAAGTCGCGGTAGCGTGCATTCTCTTGCAGCTTACTGGCTTGGGCAGCGTAGTTGTCATAGCGACCCTGCTGTGCCAAGTTGTACTGCTGTGCCAGTTGGGCATAGGCAAGCTGTTGCTGCTCGATGCGCTGTGCGGCCTGCTGTTGCGAGGCACGTTCACCTGCCATGTGAGCAAGATCGAGCGTGTCGCCTACGACACCAGCAGGAAGATATCCTACAGAGATTGGCATGTTGTCTTCTCCGTGACATGTGCATGTCTATGGCATTTTCTGCATAGCCAGATAACATCCAGCCAACGCTCCACGCTATAGCCTTTGTGGTGGTGAGATTCAACACGCACGACTGATCCGCAGTAGCTGCAACCAGTTGGCTTGTAGAGCCGCCCATCTCGAACGGCATGATTTACGGCATGTCTTGCCTTTGCCTTGCCTGGGTTTTCTGCCCTCTGTCTCTTGGCAGCCTCTCTGGCAATGCGGCGGGACTTTTCAGTGTTGTCAGATCGCCATCTTGAGTTTCGCTCGTCTATCCTGTCCTTATTCCTCTGGTAGTACCTGACCCTCTCCTTAATGATCCTCTCCTTGTTTTCCTCGCGGTATCTCAGGCCATACTCTCGAATGCACTCCTTGCACTTCCTGGCGAGGCCATCTGCGGTAGACTTGTCTCTGTGAAAGCCATTAAGTGGGATGGCTCTCTTGCATGTATTGCATTTTTTGATAGCCACTAGAGCCTCCTATGCGAAGATCGACTGACCTTGGATCGCTGGATTGAACTGCTGCCTTGGCTTAGGCACTGCACCCTGGAAGATCGAAGGGGCCTGAATCTGTGGATTGAATGTAGGGTTGCCCTGCGGCTGCTGCACCTGATTGCCAGGCACGCCATTGCCATAGGCAGATGTGCTTACGACACCCATGGGTGCGCCATAAGAGGCCCCAGGGATGTTGTACTGTGGGCTGCTGCTGTAACCTGCATAGGCACCGTAGGGCGTGCGTCCATAGGCTCCCTGACCGTAAGCCTGGGCAAGCTGTGCATACAGCCCCAGGTCAGGGTAGACATCGTTACGACGCTCCATGAAGCCCAGCTTGTTCTGCTGAATGCCTGTCATCAGGTCGATGTTGCCGCCTGAGGTTTGGCCAGCCGTGTTCAGTAGGTCGCCTGAGGTTGGCAGGTAGGCACCGAGGTAGCCACTACGAAGACGATCACCAAGCTGCATCAGACTATCCTGGCGATCTCGCTCTACAGCACTCTGCACTGTGGGTTTGATGGTGCTGGCGTTCAGTCCACGCGAGGTGAGGTTTTGATGCTGACGCGATGCCAGTTCATCGTAAGCTCGATTGATGCGATTGGCTTCACCTGCACCCATGCCAGAGACAATGCCCATGGCTTGGTTCACACGATCTTGTGCCATGCCAGTGAGGTAGCCCTGGCGTGCTTTGCTCTCTGCTAGTGCGTCCTGGCCAAGCGTGTTGTACTGCCCCAGGATGTCCTGGTAACGCTCCTCATTGGCGTTCTTGGCATCCTGGTAGGCTTGGTCGATACGTGCAGGCAGTGAGCTACCAGAGCCTTGTGATTGAGTGATCACATTGCCTGAGGAGTCTAGGTCACGCCACTGACCATCCACCTTGGCCTGCTTGCGCCCATTGACAGTGCGTACGTTCAGGTTGCCATAGCGTTGATTCAGAGCGTTCGCCATAGCGCGCTCTTGCAGGTATTGGTTATAGCCAATCTTGTCGATTGGACTGGGACCAAAGCCTGAGCTTAGGCCACCGCTGGAAGTGTACTGGTAAGCCATGTGATTAACCCAGGTAAGAGGTGCGGTTGGTCATGCGATAAGACGAGGGGCTGCGGTACATGGCAGACTGTGGGTTGATGTAGTTGCGATTGCTGAAGGTGCCACCACCCATGAAGCCAGTGCCATAGCCAGGATTGTAATAGGGCATCTGTGGCATGAAGTAGCCATAGCTACGTGGTCCCTGGCCGCCATAGCCACCACTGTAGCTGTTCTGCATGCCCCAGCTCTGCTGCTGTGGATACATGCCGTAGGAGCCATAGGCTTGACTGCCACCGTAGCCGTAGGGGCTGCCATAGTATTGACTGGTGCCCTGAGGCTGAGTGGGTGTTGCTGCTGTTGGTAGCGGGGGCATGCCGCCCATCTGGCTTGGATGTCGCACTCGCATATCTATTCTCCTGGCAGTGGCTCACCCACTGTGAAGTCTGTGAATCCTGATTGAATGGCAGCCGTGTATTGTTTTCTCAGGCCGAGAAGCTGCTTGTAGTAGCCACCGCCTGCTGCGTAGAGCTGGATGAACTGCACACCAGAGATCACATGTCCGTTGTCGAGTCCATCGGTGGATGTCTCGTCAATGCCGAAGATGTACTGCTGGGTGAGGCTGGCAGGCAGCGTGCCTGAAAGAAGCTCTGCATTGATGGATGTCATCAAGGCATCGAACTCGTTGCGTGCTTCGGTGTCGATCTTAATGCGGTAGCCCAGGCCCGTGTCATACCCTGCGTCAATAGTGCTAGTGAACCATTCGACGACTTCCTGCCGTTTTAATTCCAGGTCGACGTTCGCCGTGCCGCCAGCCTCCACGTCTTTAACGCGGGCAATGACAAGCGGGTCGCGGAAGTCCATATCCGCCGCTTCGGCATATTGGCGAAGCAAACCGCTAGGGTCGTACTCGTCTAACGCCAGTTCGCAGCGTCCTGGCATATCCTCATAAATCGTTGCGTTCTCCCACTCGACGGGATAGGCACTCATGCCAAGTGAGTAAACTAGAAAGTCTGATCCGACTACTAAAATTGCCATTAGTTCAACGCCCTCCAGGCTGAATAGCCTCGCGTAACATAGATAAATGTCGAGTTGTTGAAGCTGTAGTGCAAGTAAATTTGCCCTGACGAATTCACCTGTACATAGTGGTTATTTCTGATTTGTGCTGCCGATGAATCAAAATACTCAAGGCCAATACGCCCGCTGCCTGGGCTTGGTAGATGCCCGTGATTCACTTGTATGTCACCGTTTGACATTACGATCCATGCAAATGCCTCTATTGCTTCGACGTGGGGTACGGATATGGTGTACAGCGTTGCCGAAGCTGGCGTCGTAACCCCTGAGTGATCCACCGACTGAGACTCATAGCGATTCAATCGTCGGCAGTCGTCACTGTCCGACATGTACATTTCACGCAGGTTGCTGCTGCCATCCGTGCGGCGAATGTCAATCGCCTTGTATGTCATCCATCCAGAAGGCAGGGCGTTAGATTCGGAAAAAATCACATCGAACGCACCGCCATTAATACCGACAACCACGTAGTAGTCGGTGTTGGCAGTTAGCGATCCAGTGCGATGGCTGGCATTGTCAATCGCTCGCGTGACTGTGCCACCCGTGTTCTCGATCCACGTCGACCCGTCTTCCGACCAGACACCACCGTCGCCTACTTCGATATCATGGTCAGTGTCAGTTGCTGAATTGACCAGCAAGCCAGTGATGTCAGGGTGGTAGGTGTACGACCCGCTAGAAGCACCGCTAATACCAGGAAGCAAGGTGTCTTCCCAGCCTTGTAGGCCGATGCCCTGATAGACACCCGCATCGCTGGCACTTAGTCGCGTCCGCAGTTGCTGCGAATCATTTAGCATGCAGTCCATCGTATCGCGGTCCCCGTCGCCTGCGGAAACGCCTTGATGCACGTTACCCGATGGACTGTTGACGGTTGGCGTTACGGACGGGTCACCGATCCAAAGGTAGGTCGTCGTTGACGAACTGCTGAGAACCGACCACATCTTTACCTTGGCGTGAATCGGACAAGGGAATGTGTGGTCGATTGAAGAAGTGCCAGGATTGCTACTTCCGTAAACAGATATGACAGGGTAAATCTCGTGATAATTCCCCGTCTGAATCACAGGATAGAAGTTCGCTGAACTGTCGGTTGGTCGATAACCGATGTACGCATACTTCGTGTAACCAGTCGGCAGGCTTGGCCCTGTCGTCGGGTCGGCTGTTGAACCGATGTAATCCACGCCGCTAGTAGGGTGATAAATTGCATAGATGTACAGCCCGCCGCTTGTGGGAATCGACCCCGTATCCATACCGCCGTTGCCAGTACCAGCTGCCCAAGCAGCGTCAAAACGCTTGGTTAAGGCTGAACCCTCGATCCATGTCGTGCGGTCCCAGGACATACAGCCGCCCGCTTCGATATCCAAGTCGTGGTCGGCGTCGGTGGTGTTGTTGGTGATCTTATAGCCGTAAGGCTGTTTGATGGCAGACGTGCCATAGAATCGCTGATTCGTCGCGTCGTACTCGATTCGGTCGGCGTCGTTTAGGTCTTCGGCTACTGGATAGTAGATATCTGCAACCTTCGCCGCTTCGCTAACTCTCCATTCAATATCCCCGCCGCTGTCGGTGTGAAATCGTCCTATCGAGATAGCAGCGAAACCCGAGTCATAACCCGACGGGTCGGTTGCTAATCCGTCATAGGCGATGATCTCGGTTCGCCCTGTCGTGGTGTTCTCGATCAGTCGCACGTAATACAGCGTATCAGCGGAAAGGGCGTCGCCCGATTGCATCCCGCCCGCGTTGTCGCCAGCGGCCCACGTGGAATCCATCTGCTTTTCCCAGCCGCCAACGATACCTACCCTGCGATAGGAGATATCACCGCCGCCAAGATTGTCGAGGAAATAACAGAACCCAGCACCGAATTCGATGTCGGTTGTCGGGTCGGCCCCTTCTCGCAGGATGATATTCGACGCCGTGGGGAATTGTAGTTGTGTGTTGCCGTTCTGGTCGGTGTAGGGTTCCCGATAGCCCGCGTCGAAGGTTGCCGCCGCTGCAAACGATGACCGCCCTGTGATCGTCGCCGCACCGTCAACAGTTACATCATTGGGAAACTGCACATCGCCATTGGAATCACCGACAATCCAGTGCTCACCTTCCGTGGAGCCAAAGCCAATGGCAAGCTGGTCAGTGCCATTACTTAGGTGGCCACCAGACTGATAGCCAATAAAGACACTGGTACTGCCAGTGGTTTGATTGTCTCCAGCAGAATGGCCTATCGTGACATTGTAATTGCCACTGGTAATGCCATCGCCAGAGTTGTATCCCAGGGTAGTGTTGTAGTAGCCATCGGCAATGGAGGCACCTGCGTTGGCTCCAAGGGCTACGCTATTCTCGCCAGTGGTGATTGACGATAGGGCGTTGCTGCCGAATCTGTAGTTGCGTGTCGTGGCATCCGAGCCACCAACGATCTCCAGGTAGTCTCCAGCAGCAAACGCTGTGATCAATCCATTGGCGACTGTAATGTCATCATCGGCAGAAGTCGTATAGGTGCCGTCGGCAATAACGCCAGAGAAGTAACCTTCCAGCGTAGTGATGTCACTCTCGGTACTTGTGATCCTGGTATCAAGGTCAACGCCACCCAAGGTGATTGCATCGTAGTAGCCATTGCTCCAGGCGTGGGTGGCGTCACCAGAGGTTGTGGACGAATCGGTCACAGGGCGGAAGGCCGAGCCTGACTCTTCCACCAGGGTGAATGCGGTCACGTCCTGAAACGACCATGTGCCTAAGCCATCGGTAGTTAAGACCTGACCGCTGGTGCCATCTGATGCAGGTAGGGAGTAGCTACCTGCCGTGAAGGCTGTCACCACCCCATCGGCAGTTGTGATCTTGTCGTTGGCTGCTGTGGTTACAGTGCCATCAGCAATGGCTGCTGCGAAGATCGCTTCTGTGGCAACCTGGAAGGCTTCCAGGCTAGATATGTCGCCAGCGTTTACCGAGATGTTGCTGGTATTCGTGGAGATGTTGCCAGCATTGGTTGATACATCACCTTCTATGGAAGTGATGCGTGTATCGAGATCCACGCCAGCCAGGTCAATCGCATCGGTGTAGATGTCCAGCCATTTATTGGTGGCATCACCCAGGGTGTAGAGGCTGTCGGTGACTGGCCTGACCGCAACACCGCTCTCTTCAAAGAAGGTGAAGTGAGCAGGGATACTCTCAAAGGCCCATGTACCTGCACCATCCGTGGTGAGCACTTGGCCATCAGTGCCATCGCTGGCTGGCAGAGTGTAGGTGCCCTGCACGAATGCTGTGACGATACCGTCAGCAATGGTGATCGAATCACCTGCGGCAGTCGTGTAGCTATTGTCTGCAATGGCAGCAGCGTGATAGCCCTCAAGCGTGGCTATATCGCCCTCATTGACTGTTACACGAGCTTCCAGTGCAGTTACGTCTACAACACCCACAGACGCTTCCAGGTCGTCTATGTCGCTCTCTGCGGCTGTGAGACGGGTATCCAATGCCGAGATCGCAGACGTGTTGGTATTCACATCTGCCGTGACGAGGATCGACCACGTGAGTAGGTCACCCCAGTTGCGCCGAGTGTCGCTCTCCTGGCGTGGTGACGTGTTGATTTTAAGACTGGATACGGTCATCGTGTACGCAGGCGGCCTGCCTGCTCAAGAGTGAGCTGAATACGCTCTAGGGACCAAGGCTTATTGGAGATGCCTTCGACGCGAATGATGGCTGCTACACCACGAGAGCGTGGCCTGAGAGTAGGGTTAAGGCCACCTTTGACAGTGCGTGACAGTGCGTAGCTTGTCTGCCTGGAGGCACGCTCCATCGTGTCAGCAACTGCCAGTTTGACGGTGGCACTGTCGGTGCTCTCTCCCAGCACTACATCCATCTCGCGAACCACACCTTCCATGTGGCTGCCACGCGAAACATTCAGTGGGCCGATCAAGAGAGAGGATGTGAAGTTCTGGCCATCGTCGGTGAACTTGTCACGTGAATACTTGCGAATGTAGCCATCACGACCACCAAGCAGTACCCCATCGAGATCCGTGTTCAGGTTGCGGAAGTCCAGGGATGCGGTTGGCTCATGGGTGCCAAACAATTGCATTCGCCAGAAGCTGCCTGTGCGGCGATCATACCACCAGTGCTTGGTCGTGCCACCATCCTTGCGTGTGAGGAAGATGTGTACGCACTGCTCAGCAATGTCATACTGCATCTCGATGACCACAGCATTCGGGTCAATGACCTTCATCTCTAGCGGCAGACGATCACGCGAGAGTGGTTGTGGAGCCTGCCCTGGTGCTGCATAGAACTCATACAGTCCATCGCGGGTAAGGCAGATAAAGGATCGCTCTGGCGTCTGACACCAGGCACCCTGAGAGAGAATGCCCACCTTCTGCGTCATGCTCTCGATGATACCGTTGCTGGTCTTGGGATCGCTCAGCATGAGGTAGATGCCACGATACGAAGAGATCACAAGCGTGTCGTCGGTGGCAGGGATGAGTGCTGTGATCGGTTCTGAGATCGTGGCAGAGCGATCTGAGGGCGCTACCTGCCAGGCACCTGTCTCAGTGCTGTTGGAGTAGTCCCAGTCCAGGGCATCCCCCATCGCACTGGCTGAGACTGTGTAGGGGTTCTCGGGATCGCCAGCCATGACAACACGATCGTGCCAGGTGACAATGATCTTGCCATAGGGCACACTGCCCGTGGTGGCCACCCATTCCGTGAGGGTATCCTCGATGGGGTCGTATACTTTGGGTGAGCGAATGATGCGGTACTTAGCTGACGAACCACTTCCCAGGCCACCACCAGAACATGTGATTACTGCATCTGCTACTCCTGTGATTTCATAGACGCCAGGATTGACCCCTGTGCCAGATAGAATCACAAGCCTGTTAGAGGTGTCCACATCGGCATCGAAGTCGGTAGCATTGGCTGACGTGAGCGTCGTATCGGTGACAGTGCCATCAGAATACTCATGCACTGGCGTGTCTTCATAGTCAGCGATGTAGAGCTTCTGAAGGTACTCGGTACTCCACAGGCGATTGTTGGCGCAGAGATCCACAGAGGATGTCACAGCTCGCATCGAACTGACTGTATCCTCGATGTAGAACGTACTGCCTGCTGAAGCGCACAGAAGCTCCTGGTAGCGTATGGCTGGATACTGGTAGGTGCTGACGCCTGTGCCAGGACCGCCACCACCACCTGTGCCTGTGCTGATCGTGTCGATGTCTCCATCGCCATCGGTGTCCTGGTGGATCAGGATACACTGCCCAGTGCCATCATAACCACCGCCAGATGCGCTTACGCTGTAGTTAGGCGTGAAGGAGCGTATCCTGGTGAAGGCGGTCACATCTGTCGTGGCTGGCTGTGGATTGACTCCATCCGTGTTCAGGCTGTAACCAACAAGAGAGGCGACTGGCATGTCATCTGCCCCTTGCTCCCAGTCATTCGGTGAGAAGGAGATGATCGGATCGGTTTCCAGGTTGACTAGATACACCTCAACAAGATTCGTGCTCTTGCTGTAAATGAGGATCACGTCGATTTCGTTGTTGCCATCCTTGTTGGCTTGCCACTCCGTGGTCGCATTGTATGCGTCCTGGGCCAGCGTTCCTGTAGATGAGCCCTGCCGCACATTGACCGACATCGAGTCAACCGTCTGCGAAGCACCGTCGTAGGCAGCGCCCCACTGCAATCGCATGGTGAGATGGCGTTCTCCACCAGTGGCCATGGTCGTTGGCCTGGGTGCCACTGAATTGTCTAGCGACAGATGGAAGTAGATTGTCGGCAGCAGCGTGCCGCCAGTTGCCTGAGACTCAAGGAAGGTGATGTCATAACCCACCTTCATGTCGTATCGCCAGTTCTCGTCTAGCAGCATCCTGGTGGTATTGTCGCTGGTATTGGTTGCCTGGTAGAGCATGTTGCCAGCGTAGTTGATGGATGCACTGGGAGTGAGATAAGGCGCAGTTACCGTAAACTCGTCGTTCTCGAAGTAGAGGCTATCGAGCGAGTAGGTAGCACCGAAGACATCCTCGATTCCACTCCAGTAATCCAGCCAGTAATCCTGTGCAGTGAGGGTTGTACCATCAGCACCAGAGGAATTGGTGAAGCTACCGTCGCCCACTCCATAGCTCACGCTGCCAGCGCCCGTGTAGGACTGGGGATCACATTCCCAGGCGGTAGTGCCTGCGCCTGCATTACCCTCAAAGTCTTCATCAGGTCCACTCGACAAGGCCGCCTGTCCAGCTAGACCAGTGCCGCTAGTGGTCGTGTACACAGCATGGATGTAGGTGAACTCGACATGGGTGTTGGCCAGATCAGGGTCGTAGGTGCCATCGACCTGGAGAATACTGCCGCTGGCTGGCTCCCAGTCGCCATTGACCGAAGCTGTTGCCTTCTTGGTAGGCAGGTCAGGTAAGCAGCATGTGAGCGTGCTAGTGCTCTCATCGTAGAACATGCCCAGCTTGAATGCAGTCGTCAGCAGGTTGTACTCAGTGGTGACATCCGTGTAGCTGCGTGTGCCAGCTTCATTCTCAGCAAAGATATCCACATCCGTGAGCACACCGCTGGCGTTCATCGTCCAGCGCACACCCACTTTGATCGTGTCACCCGAGCCAGTGTCATCGAATGTGAGTGTATAAAAGAACGTGGATGCACCTACGCCTGCCCAGTCATCCGTGGCATCCAATTGCAGGTAGGGATCTGCGATCAGGATGATGTCTTCGGTGAGATCAATCAGGCCCGTGGCCACTGAGCCTGTTGCCAGGTCGGAAGTCACACTTGGGTTATTGCTACCCCAATGCTGATTGCCACCCTTCCACAGCCAAGAGGTGGTTGCTACGTCTGTCCAACTACCGCCACTCTCAGACAGCCTGTCGCCCGTTGTAATGGGATCTGACAAGACAATGGCATTGTGTGCCTCGGTCGTATCAAAGCCAAACGTGGACGCACTGGGGGTCGTTGTAGAGCCTGTGTAGTCACCCTCCAGTGCTGTGCTGGGATTGAAGCTGAAGATGGCGTTGGTTAGTGCTGTGGCTGTGTAGTGCGTGGTGTTACCGCCGAAGCCATATACACCCCATCGCACCTGGTCAGTATTGGGCATAGCCACTGCCGATGTCTCTGCCACACCATTGATGTAGAGCGTAGCAGTCTCTGCCGATACATCGAACTTGATCACAAAGTCGCCATCGTACTGGTCGGGTGTGATCGTCTCTGTGGCACCCTCGTATAGCAGTGTGCCGCCCGAGGTGCCATCGAAGTTGCGCACGTTCACAGTGCGTGTCTGCGTGTTGGCAGAGTCATCCCAGGATCGGCTGTAGGTGATCTCCCACCGTAGGGTATCGTTCTCTGGCTGGCCAGAAGCGTTCACATTGGTGTAGATGTAATACGTCTGCTGGTAGGCTGTACCACCCACGGAGGTGGATGGCCTGGAGTACGATGTGATTTCTGTGAGTGCATTCGTCTGGTAGTTAAGACGGATCTCATAATCCGCACCACCTGTGAATGGCTCCTCTCGCCACAGGTTTGCCGCACCACTGCTTGTCGCATACACCTTACCGCCACCTGGCACATAGAGCCAACTGTTTTGGTTCACCGTCGTCCATGGTTCCCAGAATGGCGAGTAGTCATCCAGTTCATCACCAGAGACTGCATCAGGCTTATCGAACTCCTCCTGGTTATTGCTAAGGCCACTGGTGCCCGCAGTATTGGTAGGAGACTTGGCGACAGTCACACGATCCAGTAGTCGCACAGGAGTGCCACTGCCAAGTTGCGTGACCTTGACTCGCTTTAAGCCTGGGCGTGAACCGCCACGCAGCCTCTCCTCACTCACGTCGGATGGCACTACGTTGAGTGCATCGTAGGTGGTGTAGGGAGGCTGCTTCTGGTAGGCCCATTTACGGTCGATACCCTGGATCGGGAAATCGACGTGCATGATGCTGGTGCGATTAGGCATTAAGAGAGGGCTACTCCATCGTTGCCGACAACTCGCCAAACGTAGCTTCCACCCTTATTCACGCTCTTGAGAACGATCACATCGCTTTCGTCAGCGAATGTCATAACGGTGTTGCCAGTGGCATTAATTGCAGTGGAAGCAGTGACTACACAGTTGCCACCGTCGTCCTTGAGATTGAGAGTAAGCTCGATACCCTCAAACACTGGGTCAGGCAGGGTGCGAGTTTCAGCGCCCGACGTGACAAGGTTGATATAGTCAATCGTCTTGCTCGGGACGATCTTCTTACCGTCACCTGGATCTACTGAGATCAAGCCTTCGGGGCTTTCCAGACGACGATTGCTATGAGGGCTAGACATTCAAGTCTCCTAGATTCGCTTGAGAATGATGGTTGTGTCTGCGATGGCGCTGCCACCCACCAGCTTCAGGTAGTTGCCATTCATGGCACTGGATGGGATGGCGTAGCACTGGGAACTGGATACCGTGATCAGGTCGGCGGCAGTGTTGGCTGCGACATAGACTGGCATATAAGTGCCACTCTCGGTTTCACAGATGTAGGGCGTGACTGCCACATCAGTGATCGAGCCAGTGTTGATCTTTACGATGCCTGCGTTGAAGTCCTGGATGTTCACAGCAGTGCTGCTACCAACTGAGGTGGCTACCGCAACTTCTGTGATCGTATCCTTGGCGGGTGGTGACGTGCTAAATGAGGTCATGCTTAGCTTCCGTATTCGATTGAGCTGGAGCCATCACGTATGACTCTGCGGTAGTCGTGATTGCCATAAACGATGGTGGGGGTAGTGTCTTCCATGCAGCCCAGGGTGTCGGGTGAAGTGGCCTCACCATCCAGGGCGATGGAGGATTGCAGACGCTCCATGAAGGTCTGCCATAGCTCACCCTTGTATTGATTCTCTTTCAGGTCAGCTGCGGCTAGGCAGGCTGCGCGAATCGTGGATGCGTGAACTGCTCCACCTGCTGGATAAGGCGCACTCTCACTCAATTGCCCTGGGTCGATCTTGTAGACGTAGGCCAGCTTGTACGCTGCATCAGGCATGGGGTAGAACAGCATCTCCCAGCGTGTGCCGACATTCACATTGAAGCTGGCAGGCCGCAAGGCGTAGTAGCGAGGCTTACCACTCTCAATGGTGCCAGAGAGCCAGTTGCGGATCTGGTGCTCGCCACGTGATTCGATATAGCCATTGGCTGTGTAGGCACTGCTGCGAAGCGTTATCTTGCTGCACAATGCCCCGAAGTCACTCTCCAAGTCATAGGAGTAGCGATAGAGGCTGAATGTGCGGCTGGTGGCTTCGGTGACACTCGTATCTTCCAGGGTGATTTGCGTATCGCCATCACGAGTGTCCACGTAGTAGGTGCCGTTGCTCGCAATCTCGATGATTCCATTGGCTGCCCAACTGGGGAATGTGCCAGAATCGAGTGTGACCACACCACTGGAAACAGTCACAGTGCCTGTTGTGTATGGTGCTGTGGTTTCCAGGATTGCCGCAGGCTTGAGGAAGCTCCACTCGTGGGCCAGGCCATTGATTGGCTGGGGATGATAAAACAGCCGCAGGCCCTCGGTGATGCAGTCATTGACGATCTGCACTTCACCAGAGGACCAGTTAGACACTGTTTCGTCGAAGCCCAGGTGACGCCCCACCTCTCTGCGTAGCGAGGTAAAATCACATCCCAGGCCCGTGAGGCTCGATGTGGCTGTTGCTGCCCCAGCCACGCTGCCTGTGATGTAGGTCGTAACGCCGTTGTAGGTAAGCTCGATGGAGTAGAGATAGGTCAAGCCAGTGGCTGGCTCAGTCACCGAATAGGTGTAAGTGCCTGTGTCGGTCTTGGTCATCGCTGTGCCATCAGCCACCACCACAGCGTCCGTGTCGCTACGCTTTACGCCATAGCTTGCGTCTTCACTGGATAGGACTGGGGTGCTGTCAGCATCCGTGGCAGTGCCACCGATCTTATGCACGATAGTGATGATCGCCATTAGGTGTTCACAGTCGTTTCGGTGATGTTGATGGTTTGTTCAACCGTGTCGCTCGACGGTGCCTGCTCAAGTGCCTCGGTGGTGAACTTGATACCGCCTGTACCAGAGTCCTCGGTAACGATCTCATTCAGCAGGGCAGTGGCCACACCAGGCTTGCTGCCTGGGTCGTACTCGGCTGCCAACAGGTGATCCAGGTGCAGGGCTACCAGGGCGGCATTACAAGCAGCCTGAACAGCAGTACTGGTAATCGCAGAAGCAGCCAAAGCATAGCTATCCTCAGCTCGGTAGATGCTCGTGTCGTCGGCTACCGTGATGTAGCCAGAGTAGATCGTATTGCCACCGTCAGTCACCTTGACGCGAAAGGTATCCGCCAATGCTTCAGTTACAGTTGCCTGCCAGAAGCCCTCTGCGTTTGTCTCCTGCGTCAAGGAGTCTCCACCAGTGTTCTGCACTGTCGTGTCATCCGACAGTTCGTATAGATAGAGCGTAGGGCTACTGGATGTTGGAGGCAGTTGCACCTCGACAATTGTGTCCGCCATTAGCTCACCACCGATGCGAGATAACCGCCTGCCGCTGCCGAAACCTGCACACCCGTCGTAGATGCCAAGCCAGTAAAGCGGAAGTGCGAGTTCTTAGGTACGATGATTGGCGTCGAGAGAGATGTCTGGTAGCTGTTCTGCCCAGTAGACGCCAGGGAGATCGTAGGGTAGATAGATCGGAATGGTCCGTATGGAAGCTGCACCTGAAGTCGCACATCGACTGTAGCCGCAGTCTTCTTGTTCACGCTCGCCTCGATGTCGCTGATGATCCAGTAATCTGTGTTGGATATCGTGGTTGACGCCTTACGAGACTGGTTGTCCGCAGCGTTCATAATCGCATGCACCTGAGCATCCACGTCTGGGACGCCAGATGAAAGCGTGACACCCGTGTTATCGTAGGCATACACAACACTGGATGCCGCCAGCCCAGACGCACTGGTGCAGAACAACCGCGTGCAGGTGGCAAGCGGTGTGCTTAACGTGACTTCGCTCTGCCCGTTGAGATAGGCATACTGAGTCACAAAGGTATACTTCACTGGCCTGGCCAGGATGGTGCCAGTAGCTGGAGTGGTAGGCGATCCCGTAACGTAGTAGGTGAACGTGGTGGTGGTTGGCACAGAGGCCACTCGCACACGCTTGTTGTAGTCACCCTCATTGGCACCCGAGATGATCACACCGTCGTTCACAGACAGACCGTGTGCCGATGAGGTGGTCACAGTTGCTGTAGTGCTACTGCGTGTGATCGAACTCACGCTCACGGTGCTGGCGATTGTGTGACCCTCAACAAAAACCTCATTCAGGTTGCTGGTGCTGCCACTAGAAACACTGTCGATGAGATTGTCATAGACGAAGGTTTCATTGGTTTCGCTGCCAGCCAGCTCCATGATGGTAGCCTGGGTAGTGCTGCCCACGGACTCGTTGCTGCCAAACTTGCGCAGGGTCTTCTTCTTGTCCTCCACCGAAACCACGTCACCATACGTGTTCTCGATCTCGGCAATCGCCCTGTCAATCAAGTAGCTTTCGCGTTGGTACTGAGGCATTAAGACTAACTACCAAAGAGGAGGTTGAAGATTGCTGTAGCTGCGAGAGAGGCAATGAAGCTGGCTACAGATACGATGACCCCGAATTGCACCTTCATTTCCGTTACCAGTTTTTCCACTGCTTCCGTCCTACGCTTGTTCTCCTCGCTATCTTCCGAATTGCGAATGATAGAGAGAATCACAGTTGAGCGTGATTCATCCCAGGACTTATTTTCGAGTGCCCTTAGTAGGTCTTGCGGTGGCATTAGGCTTCTTCTCTGGGGTGCTGCTCAGTAGTTCGTAGATGACAGCCACAAGCAGTCCTGTCTGCTGGGAGTGCATGGGTGTGCTAATGCGGGTTGCGTACTTCTCCACCAGCTTGTGAGCCTGCATGGCCTTTTCGTCAGCAGCAAACTCCTCTGGTGTTTTGCCCAGTGCCTGTGCAGCAATAGGCGATACATTCTGTCTCATGGATACTCCAAAAGGAGAGGCTGCCCCGTAGATCACAGGGCAGCCTGGGTTAGCCTTAATCGACCTGGTAGCACTTCACCCAGTCGATGTAGAGGATCGGGTCGGTGGTGCCACCCGACTGACAGACGAACGTAGGCACAACAGCCGTGTCAGGGATGTTGGTCGTGATCGCATTGTCGTCGTAAGCCACACCATTGATGTAAGGCGTGATCTTGCTCAAGCCTTCGATCTTGAAGCCCAGCTTGACGTAGGTGTCTTCCACCATCGTGTAGACGCCAGCTTCTGTCGTGGCATTACCACCATCCTCGGTAGCGAAGGCCAGAACGTTATCGTCAGTCACCGAGTAGAAGGCTGCGATGTTGGTCGAAGCCATGGCCGACGTGTCCAGGATGGCCGTGTCGATCTCCGACAAGCCGATGAACAACTCAGGGCCAGTTGCGGTGTCTGCGATTTTGACACGTGCTTCAAAGAACAGGTTGACGCCTGCGGCTGGCACAAAGGCAGCGCCATCGGCCTGCACATTGATGCCCTGGGTTGCAGTAGCGCTGGCACAGTCGGCAACTGCTACGCCACCTTCCAGGCCCGTGTCCACCGTGAACGTACCCGCAGTTGCCTGCGTGGCAGTGAACATGCCGACATCTTTGCCCATGAAGTCGGTTTCAAAAAACTTCCCAGCGCCGTACTCGTCACGAATCAACTGCTTAGGGCAAGCAGCCCATAGATCGCGGCTTTCGTAGCGGCCATTACTGGGAGAGCTGTAAATGACTCGTTGGTCACTCATTGCGATTCTCCATATGAAAGAAGGGGCTCAAGGGCAGCCCCTGTGATTAGTAGGCTACTAAGCCTGGTACATGACGAAGTTGGTGCGACGATTCTTGCAGACGAACTGACCCCAGGCGTCGATGTAGTTCACATAGACGTTATGCTGGGTAGCCGACTGCACGTTCTTGGTTTCTCGCATCCAGTTGCCAGCCTTGCTGTGGAAGGCAAACGAGTTCCAGTTGATGCCGTAGAGAGGATCAGTGGAGTCGTAGGCGGTGGCAGCACTGTTGCTGAGAACCGAAACCCACTTCACTGGCACCGACATGATGTAAGGAGCACCCTTCATCATGGCAGCCGCATCTTCACCCAGGTTGTCATTCTGACCACGCAGATGGCGACGAAGTTCTTCTACGAAGTTGTACGTCGAGTACAAGCCGTAGCTTGGCATCTTCGTGCTCTCGTGAGCAGCGTGAGGGTCTGGTGCTTCAAAGTTGCAGAACTCCATGGCACGCACAACCTTCTCGATAGCATCAGTGCTGGAGACGGTTGCGTAGGTGTCGGTGTAGTTCTTCCAGTTCGGCACCGAAGCGGTCAGGATTCCACCAGCACCAGCGTTGGCGCTCGATGGATCGCCACCGTTGAAGCCCTGGGTAGCGTTCTTGACGATCCAGTAAGGAATGCCAAGGATCTCGTAGGGGCGTGCGGTGTCACTGGTCGGTTGCGTCCACATCTTGTTTTCCAGGAACTCAAACACACCATTCATCATGGCGTGCTGACGCACCATCACATGATCAATGATCTGCTCTGGACCCTGGTTGAAGACGTTTTCGTCTTTGTCAAACGACCAGTTATCGGTGATCTTCATCCACTTGGACGAAGCGTTCGTGAGGTGGTCACCAACGACGTGAGTGTCGGTGTCGTAGAGATCCGCGTAGCGGGTGGAGTCCTGATACGAGGTCTGGACTTTCCATTCACAGGCGGTGGAGTTCGCATCATTCTTCATGCGACCGCCGCGAACGATCTCCTTGGTGAAGTGGTAGTTTTGGTTATTTAAGGAAATATCCACCCACTTCTTGCGGTCATACTTGTTGATCGTGGACTCAACCAAGTCCAGGATCTGATCGAGAGATGGCATTGTTTGCTCCGTTTATAGAAGGAGCAGCCATAGAGAAGCGTTAGGCTTCAGCCTCTGCGAACTTGCGTTCCCAGTACTTGATCACATCAGGATGATCGGGTGGCAGGCTGTCGAAGTCAGGTCGCTGGGTCTTGCGCTTGCCATTGGCAGCACCTACCCGCTTGCCCGACTGCTTCTTAACGCTCTCACGCAGCTGCTCGGCTTTGCGTTCAGAAATCACATCTGCGTGGTTGGCGAGGACAGATTGAGTGAAGGCGTCTTTGATGTCCATGCCAGGGTTTGCCTGGTGGATGGCCATCGCAGTCGTCACCACCTTATTTCGCTTGGCAAAGTCTTCTTCAGAAACTGTCTGCCAATTGCCTTCGCCAAAGATGTCGCCATGCTGCTTGTTGGCCTCGCTAAAGAAGCCATCGAACATCTCACTTGTCTTGGCCGCCTGCTCCATTTGCTGAGCCTGCTGCCACTGCGAGAAGTGCGACACCATCGGAGTCATCTTCGCATGCTGCTCTTGCAGGGCCTTGCCCATCGCATTCACATGCTTGATCACTTCCAGAGTAGACTCGTCATAGTCGTCTGGGTTTTCCAGCTTGATTTCCTCAAACTGAAAGCCAGTCTCTTCTGACGCATCGCCCTGTTTGTCCTTGCCTTCAGGTGCCTCTGTCTGCTGCTGTGACCGCTTGGCAACTAAGTTGCGTTGCATCACCAGTTCCGCAGTGCGAGCTGCACCTAAGGACTGTACGTCCTGGGCGGAAAATCCCTGGGCCAGTGCCGCCTGCATAATTACTTCGGGCACGCCTGGGTCATCGCCAATGGGTTCATCGGCGGAAGTATCGTCATCGTCCTGACCGTCATCAGGATCGTCTGTCTCTTCAAGTGGTTCTTCCTCGTCAGCCTTTTGCTTGGCTTCCCAGTCAGCCCACTGCTTGTCCTGTACTAGCTCCTGGTAAGACTTGCCCGAATCTTCCTGGGCATCTTCCTGGGAGATCACTCCTTCTGCGTCTTGTGGTGGTTCATCCACTGACATAGTTAGTCTCCGTAGCCTCCGTCCATGTCAACAAGGCCCCGCAATGCGAGACACTTCTTACGTTGTTCACGTGATTCAAAGAACAGTTCACCCTTCTCGTTGTGGTAAGCTCCTGTGATGCCATGCTGGCGATACAGTTCGTTGTAGGATGCAGCCTTCTCGGCATTCACAGATGCTGCCACAGACTTCAGTGGCTTGCTCCAGGCTGGGGCGCTCTGCACTGCCTGCTTGGGCTTCTGCCAGCTTTCTGGCGTCTTGCACTCCACTTCCTTGCCATTGGGAAGGACTGCTTTGCCCTGCACCCTGGGGGCGTTGAGAAAGTCCATGTAGCTAGAACTTGTCAACTCTGTAGCTCCTCCGTGTGTATTTGTGACGCATGATGTAATAGTTGTCTTTTGCTCTCATGCTGGAACTCATACTGAAACTGCAGTACCAATTCCATGGCCAGCATTCCCACTGCCAGAAAGTCAGCTCCTCTGGCTTGATTGGCGAATCGTCCTTGTCACCCAATTGGCATCTGCTCCCCACCACCACTCTTGAGAAGGCTCTGAATCATGTCGCGATCCTGAGATTCCTGTGAGCGTGGTCGCGTACTGTTCACATGGTTATAGGTCTTATCGCCTGCTGGCTTGGTGCCACCACGTTTGTCGTCTGCGCCGATCATGTCTTCAGGTGAATCCTGGCCACCATCGAAGACAATGATGTCTCGCAGGTCATCCTCGTTGAGATCACGTGCCAACATTTCGACCAGACGCTGGAAGTCGATGCTACCGCCCTGCTGCTGCACCAGAGGTAGGATCGGAATGAAGACCTGCTGAATCAGACCCAAGGTCTTCTGGGCACGCTGTGATGGCGATTCGTACACCATCGAGTAAGGCTCAACTTCAAAGTTGTAGTCAAAGAAGGAGCCTTCACGCTGCCCTGGCTGCAAGCTCTGATCGAAGTCGAGCCCTAGCTCGGGATAGCTGTCGTATGCTGGGTACGCATTAATCGCATCTGACCACATAAACGAGGCCAGCCGTTTCGTGACTTTTTCCACAAAACGAGTCGTTGTCTTTTGCAGATTGGCTTCACGCTTAGATACCGATGCGTGGATGAGACTGTCTTGTGTCGCCGTGTCAGCTTGCGGCCCAAGACCAGCCATGGCAGAAAGGTTTCCTGCCGCAGCATCCATGATACCCTTGAGGTTGAGGTATAACGCCTGACCATTTGGCGATGCGCCGCCCGTCGTAAGCTGCTGGATGACCTGGTTGATATCTCGGTCGCCATTGAGCTTGAGAAATTCGCCATCCTTGGCCTCCTTCAGTGTCTTGGCTACATCACCTGCGGAAGTGTTGAAGAAGGTATTGATCTTCTCTCGCTGTCCCTGATTGATCACCTTCTTGAGCAAGAGGTTAGTCGTCTTGTTCAGATGCTCAATCGTCCACGAGGGTGGTACTGGCATGATGTTGTCAGGCACATCGTGGAAGGTGAGGCGTTCGTAGGGGCCTTCCTCAGGGCCATCCCAGTCCATCACCATCAGTGGCTTGCCATAGCCTGTCTTGCGAAGATCGTTACCACGAAGTGGCCATGTGACAATCTTGCCTTCGGTGGGCAGCCACACGTCGATCAACTCGATCATGTCTGCCGCTTCATTGCTTTGCAGGTGATCGTCGTCGGTGTGTCCAGAGACGTAGTTGTCATGGCTTTCATCACCACTGTGACGCCCACGTCCACCATCGACAGGAATGTCCTCTAAGACCTTCTTGTCTACGCGGTCATCCATCTCCAGGTATTCACGACAGGTGCGATAGCGATCTGCCGCAAAGAGCATCTTGTTCCAATTACTCGCCTGGGTGTCGTAGATGAAGTCGTCCAGGCCGATGGATTCGCAGTAGGGACGCCCAGGATCGTACCACACGTCATCCTGCATGAAGCCAGAACCACTGTCACCCATGCAGATTTTGACAACGCCCATGCCAAAGAATGCTTCCAGCACCACGTCCTTGAGGGTTTCCTCAAAGTGGATCTCTTCCAGGAGGATGTTGGTTGCCTGAGTGTACTTCAGTGCGAATGGTCGCAGTTCAGGGTGCTTGGTTTTGATGTTGATGCGTGGGCGAGTACTGGCCAAGAGATGCACATACACGTCTGCCAGTTGAAGCATCGTGTTGGCGATCACCTTGAAGGTGGCTTTGCTGCCACCATCACCACCCCACTGATCGCCCTCGTAGGCAGCAATGATACGCTCACGCACATTGCGGAATGAGCGCAAGCAGCGATCACTCTCTGCAATATGGCGGAAGAGGCGTTCTCTCCCTCGCTCGCTAACGTAGTCAACTGCCACTGGCTATCCCCTGTTTAAACCCAGTCCTCTTCACGGCGTCTGGAATTTCTGTGCTGTTCTTCCCGCCAGGCCATCGTATGGCGATGGATCTTCCTGGCTGGTGGCTCTGCTGGGTCAATCGCTGGCAGGTCCACGTGATACCACCAAGCTAATGCCAAAGCGATCACACAGTCGCCGTGTGATACGCCCTTACTACCGTCGTCTGTTGTGACCAACGCCTTAGAGTGAGCGATCTTGCCATCCTTGAAGATGAACTGAGGAAACTCTTCGGCAGCTTTCAGGCTGTTGATCTTCAGCTTCTTTCGCATCACTCCCTGGCGTAGACGCCCCAAGAGTTGATCCTTGGTATTGTCTTTGATGTAGAAGCCCATCTTGTTGGATGGCTTGGCACCATAGTTCGCCTCCAGGCTTCTGTGCCAGTAAACATGCGGATAGCCCAGCTCCTCCACTCGCTTGGTGAAGGCTCGGCCTGGGCCATCTGCATCCCAGATCAAATGAGCATCATTGAGCCATCTCGCCACGGCGACTGCCATATCAGCCATATCGGCTGGCAGTATGTCTCTGGCTGTGAACTCACCAATCTGTTCTTCGGTGCGTCGGTCAATGATCTCAATGACCGAATTGCTTGTCTGATCGCCATTCAGGCCCTGGCAAAGGTCTACCCCGATTACATAGCGTGACCATTCTTCAGGGGTCCAATCCAGGCTGGACAAGGGTGTCCAGATGCTGAAAGGGCCACTCTTAGTGGCGACAAAGGAGCCAGGTGACTCATCGCCCTCAGTAATCACATGGCCTGTGTGATTCGGCTGGCGACACTCCTTCTCGATCTTCTCAACCACTGACGCAGGAAAGAAGTTGCTTTGAGCTTCCGAGAAGTCGCGATCAAGTTCGCGTGCGATCTGCTGCGGTGTACCTGCTTCGATGCAGGCTTTGTCGTACCATGGCGATCTTAGCTTGCCATCAAGGATAAACTTGCTCTCGCCAGTCTCCTCATCGACATAGCTCTCTGGCTTGAAGTGATTCCAGTACTCAACGTCAAGCAGTTCCAGCTTGCCCTTGGTGCTCCTGTAGAGCCCTCTGTTGCGTCTGGGGTCACTTTCCCAGCCAACATCCACCAATGTGATGCCACGCTTGTCATGCTCGCTTACGAGCTTGTAGTACAAGCCTTCACGAGAGCAGGGAGTGGAGATCACAAAGCGTGAATTGGTTACATAGCTAAGTGAGTTCCAGGCAGCGAACTGTGTGTTCAGATCCCAGAAGTCAAGCTCGTCGATCAGGAAGGCTGAGGTACGACCACCACGCGATACGTCGCCTGTGCAGCTATAGCCAAAGAAGCCAGAGCCATTCTGCTTGTTGACGATACGCAGGTGAGCACGATCTGTATCCGCCTTGTGGTTGTAGATCGCATGCGGCTGCTTCTTCAAGATCATGTCGATCTTGCTCATCAGCGCCGATGGGTTGCTCTTAGAATCACATGTCGGCTGGTCTTTGGTGACTAGGCCGCAAGTGAACTCATCTTCGAAGATGAACTTGTGAGCACTGACAAACAGGCTCATCCAGGAAGCACCCACGTCACGTGATTTCAGCCACGCAATGTCGCGTATGCCGATGCTCTCCAGGGAGCGAAGGATCGCATCGTCCTGGTAAGGAAACGTGAGGCAGGGGAATGTACGCCTGCCAGCAGGGTTACGCGGTTCATGGATAGAGCAAAAGGTATTGATCCACCACAACACGTCCTGCTGGCACTTGTGTAATATCTCTTCACGCTCTCGCTGCTTACCCTTGAACAGAAGGCGAAGTTGCTCCTGCCTCCACCAGATGTTGATCAGGGGATGCTTGGGGGCGGTAGCGTAATACGGCGCAAGTGGGTGCCCCTTAAACTCAGTAATATAATTGCGGGGATCTCGATCACTGAATTTATACTTGAGATTCCATTCTTCAACCTGCGCGCGTTGTATGTGATCGAGATTCAAGTCTTTCTACTCGCGGTATCTCTGTGTGCGTCTGCATGGCACTGGGTACACAACCACTGCACATCGAGCCAGTGTTCTCTTGCGTAACCTCTGTGGTGGTGGCCCTCGATACGAGCGCCAGTAGTTCCGCAGAGACTGCATGAGTCGGGCTTTTCCAGCCGCCCCAGCCTAACGGCGTTATTGACGTGTGTATTTGCCGCCACCTTGTGCGGATACTTCTTACGAGACTTCTCTCTATATGCACGCTGCCGCTCTGGATTCTCCTTGAGCCACTGCTTGTTTGCTTTAGTGCGCGCATCCTTGTTTTCTTCGTAGTATTCCCGCTCACGCGCAATGACCCGCTCGTAGTTGTCCAGGCGGTACTGTTTGTTGTACTCCCTGGTTCGTTCGCGATTCCTGACGTTCCTTAGTCGCTCACATGACTTGCATGTTCTCTGCCTGCCATCAGTGCGAGACTTATCGCGATAGAAGGCGATGAGTGGCTTCTCCTCGCGGCACGCACTGCACTTCTTAGACTCGTTCAAGATCAGCCTCCTTCGCTGCCAAGATCGCACAGACCATCGCGTTGGATGCGTTGGCAATGTTGCACGCAGCCTGCGAAAACTTTAGTGCGTCGCTCGAGTCTTCTGCGGTACTTGCCTTCTTAGATAGAAGACCTGCATAGTTCTTCATCGTCTCTGCTTCATTCATCGGGTTCTAACTCCGAAAAAAGGAAGAAGTGGAAGATTGCCTGAGCTGGCCAGGCTCAGGCGCCTGCGCAAAGAAGGCGTCAGTGGAGGGTGACTGACGCTCGCGCGCGTGAAGTGTAAGGGAGAGGTCCCATTTCCAGCAGAGTGGCCATCAAACCGCAGCGCTACAGCAGGACGGATAGATGCCAGCGGGTATCCTCAGGTACCACGCCATGACCGAAAGATGCACTTCATCGAGAGGTGTCAGTCATGGGCTTATCTTGCCCCACTCAACCTTCACCTGTCCCGAGTTTGTGGGACCGCATGAAGGCTGGCGGGAAAGGGCCACGCCTGGGAATCGAACCCAGCACCTCCTGCTCTCAAGAAGCAGGTGATCCACCACTATGATCTTGCGCGACCTGTGTTGTCACATTGACAACTAGTGAGAACTGCACGAATTGTACACTATGATCTTTTCCTGTCAATCACCCTATCGGGTGGAAAGGTGATAAAATCACTCAGATTTCCCAAAGTTTTCCAAATCTTTTAGGGCTTCAGCGTGGCTGGGGTCTTCTGGAGGCTCCTCGTCACCCTTTTTCTCGCCCTTGTCTCGGAAGCCATCCACCTTCTGCACACGATCCAAAAGGTCTACCCAGCCGCCCTTGACGGTGAGCATGTTCTCGACCATGCCAATGGCCAGCAGGCTGGGAGCTTTGCGATCACGTGCCAGTTTTGCCAGGGGCAGGGACGACCAGTCGATCTTATGCAGTGGTGCTTCACCCTTGGGGTAGTCGCTCATCTCGTCGCCTGTGAGCTTGCGTGCCACTAGGGTGAAGACTCGCAGTGCCCATATGGCGTTCACAGCGAATGTCTCGTCATTGCGTGCGTTAGAGATTACCTCGATGCGTGCTTCCAAGTCAGATCGCTTCTGCTTCGCTTCCTGCTCCTCTGCACGCACTTGGGCCTGTTCACTCATAAGATCCTCTTGGTGCTTTCTGCGTGGCTCTGATGGCCTGTGACGAGACTTCCATGGGGTTCTGTGGAAGGTTGGCTTTTTGCTGCGGATAGTAGGTGGCGCACGTCGCTTCCAGGGTTTGCGTGGCATTCTAACCGTCCCTGGTGCCATGGCACTTTGGAAAGCCAACGCAGCCATAGAAGTGACTACCAGTCTTGCTGTTCAGTCGCTTGACGGTCTCCTTCTTGCATCGTGGGCACGGCCCAGGGCCTCGTGGCTTGCGGCGGCCACCACCAGAGAACACCCACATCTCAGTCATCCCATCCTCCCAGTTGTCTGGGTCATCGTAGAATCCACCAAGAGTGGCCTCATCCCAATCCATCATCTCACCGAGAGCATAGTCTGCCATGTCACCCATCAGTCATCCTACTCCTCGTCAACCTCTGTGTCGCCCAGTGCGTCAAACTCTTCCACGTCCAGGTCCAATGTGACCATCTCTGGCTCCAGGAAGTAGTTCACCAGCTCATCTTCCACGTAGAAGAGAGCTTTGTCTCGCCCATGGGCATCAGTCTTGATCACAAACCTCTCGGCTATCACCTGGAATGGGATGATATTCTTCGGTAGCACCGAGTAGATGTTGAGCTTGCTGGCATCCATGGCTGTGCCTACCTCTGTGATTTACGCTGGATTCTCTTGCCAGTCTCAAGGCCTGACATAAATGCAATGAATGTGGACGCCAACAAGAAGATGGTGAATGTGCTCCAGTGGATCACAATTCCCCTCCAAGATAGTGCAGGCAAGCCTCTCGCCTGGCCTCATTGGCATTCTCAATAATCACATTGCCTTCGATTTCACACACGTCGTAGCCCATGTCTTCAAGCTGATTGCCTGAGAGGATCAGCAGCTGGTAGAGTTTCTTATGACTCTCTACCACATCACCCCACTTGTAGTAGCTGTCAGAGCCATCTGGGCTCACGTAGGCAATTGCGCCGAAGGGGCGTTTCGCCTGTAAGACCTGCAACAAGTCAGCCTCTGTCAGGCTGTAGAGTTCCTTCTCAGTCATGTGATTTCCTTCCAGGAATAAACCGTGTAGCCATCGGGAAGTCCTTCCCATGCACGCCCATTAAAGAACACTCTACGCAGTTCCTCGCTGTAGCCAGATTCCATCTTGGGATCACAGATCCAGGCGTTGTACCAGCCAGCTTCTTCAGGCATGTGACTACTCCTCGATGTACTCGGTGCTGACCGTGTAGATGATGCCCGTGATTGGAGTGCCATCAGGCTTGGTCAAGATGGCACTCTTGGACTGTAAGCCCTTGATCACAGCGTCTCGCTCCTTCACCTTCTCGCTCAACCCCTCGATGCTCTTGCCCATCTTGCTGATAGACATGCCCAGGTGAGCACAGCGATCTTGGTAGTAGCGACGATCTGTGTATTCTTTGTTGAGCTTTTCACGCAGAGAATCACATTCCTCGTGCTTCTTCTGAATGACCGTGTTCAGCTCTGTCATCTGGTCGGAATACTCTTCCAGGTTCTGGCGTGCCTCATTAAGCTCCATCAGGGCCGCAGCGAGATCACCATCCATTAGAGTTGTGCGGTGCTCCAGATGCTTCTTATCGGCCTCCAGAGCTGCGATACGAGCCTGATCCTTTTCCCACAGCTCGTCGTAGTCACCCTGGCAACCATCCAGGCAACTACTTAGATGATCCTTCACGTTCTCCAGGCCACTGATTCGCTTGTACGACTCAGCCAATTCCAGCCGCAGATCCACCAGTGTGGCCGATTGCTGCTGCCTGCCGACAATACTGCCGACCCATAGACAGATGGCTATAGCCACCAAGGTAAACAGTACTGTGATTCCAAAATCCATCTCTAACCCTCCTGTTTGTAACTAGTGAGAAACATTATCCACAAAGACCGTAGGCTGACTGACAGGCAGGCGGTTCCTCTAACACCTCCAAGTCAGTCTCCTTACCTCCCCTGGCAGTCATTGGCCACTCAACCACCTCGTCAATCCAGTTGATATCCTTGCCTGGGACTTTAGGCTTAAAGAATGGCAGCCCAGTCTTCTTCTCCCACTCACGCACCTTGTCGATCATCTCAGGGAAGCGGCGCGCCCAGTTGCGCACATCAGCCTTCTTTGAGTTGACGCAAGGTGCGCACCCAACCCGCTCAAAGCCGAGCGTATAAAGTTCATTCACTCGCTCGTTGTAGGCGGCCACATAGGCAAAGCACATCTCCTTTGTCCAGTCGATGATTGGATGACGTAGTGTCACACCAAAGAACTCATCCTCACACTCGTGCGGTCGCTTCGCACGCTTGCTGCTCTCATCCCATCGCACGCCTGCATAACGCACGAACTCCAGCCCCTTGTCGATAATGTTCTCACGAATCCAGCGCTGCTGCGGGTAGAGCTTCAAGTGCTCTGTGCAGAACTGAATCCTGCTGGATGGAAAGAAGCCCTTGATGTTGGCCAGGACATCAAATGTGAGCTTGTCATCAGGATTCAGGGCAAGCTCCTTGATTCGCTGCTGCACTGACGGGCGACGAGTCCCCATGTCACACACCAGTGGAGTGACCTCATGCACATGGTGCACATTCTCGCTGTACCAATGAATAAACTCGGTGGTGAGTGGGTGCTCATTGCCACCAGCATCGCTATTGAGAAGGATCACATCCTCTGCTGGGTAGCGATTGAGGAGCCACCTTGACGCAGCCTGTGAATCAATCCCACCAGAAAACCCAAGTATGTGCTTTGTGGCCACTAATCACTCCTCACTAGTTGATAACGACAAATTAAATAAAGAACTGCGATCAGCACTTGGCAGCAGTTCCCTGTCCCTCACCTCAGGATCATAATCAGTGCGTGTGATCTTGACCTGTCTTCCAGAGACAAGCCACATACCATCTTCACGCTTCACTAGAATCACATGGCCTCGGGTGGCTTTCACATGGCTCCACATGCACCAGGCAGATACCCTGTAATCACAGGAAGGTGGGTGCCAATTCCAAGAGATGCACTGCTGCATGATCTCTCTGCCGTAGGAGTCACAGTAGGTATTGATCTCCAGGAGATCACACTGTGCTGTGTGATGAGAATCACATGGACAAGAGGAGAACAGCAGTGCGGTCAGAAGGAGCATGTGATTATTCCCCAATCAGTGCGACCATCTTCCAGAGATTTCCTGTGATGCGCGCAGTCAACAGGTTGATCTGACTGGCCAACTCCTCACGACTAAGATCGGAGCTTGCCTTTGTTTCATCTGGCTTAGTGCCGCGCAGTAGTCCTTCAAAGTCCATGTGATTACCTACGCCTCAAATTTGCCAGTTTCTGCATAGTGCTTGAGAATGCTGGCCAGTTCGCCTGCACGCTCCTGGTCTAGGGCAACGCTGGATTCCTCTGGTTCAACTGTAAAGCAGAGATGGTCAACACCATTGTACTTCACTGCCTCTACGGTCAACGTGTCACTCCATTCATCACAGCAGTGTAAGACCACTTGGCGAAGCGGCTTTAGGCACTCACCCTTGTACTCAAGCTCAATACCTTCCATCACAACCCTCCAAAAACAAAACAAACAAACCCAACGCATGTGATTCTATTCCTCACTACTTGAGAACACAAGCAGAAATAAAAAGAAATCGCATTTGCCTCAGTCTCACCTCCACACTACTCACAATCACAGAGCATGTGATCACCAACAACACACAATAATCACATGGTGTGAGGTGGAGTGAGAATGGCTTCATGGGAGTGTCGAAGAACATGTGATTACTCCCTGGTGAGCTTTAGCCACACCTGCTCATTAGCTTTGGCTAGTGCTAGATTGCTCGGTGTGGATACGCAGAGCATCTTTTGAGGAAGGCTTGTTGCTCGTAGAGCAGCGTTTAAGCAGTTATCAATAGCACCCCCTGGTGGATCATCAGCAAACTCACTAAAGGCATTAACCCACAAGGCCATCGACTTAAGACTTACACCAGACAACTCTTTCATGTGATTACCTGCCATCAACAAAAGACCATACTGTGGCCACAAAGCAAAGAAAGCACAAAGAGCCAAATGACACAGCTAAATAAAACATGTGATCACTCCCTTTCACTTGGGTAGGTACATACCAGCACCATCAGTCCTTGGCGCAGAACTCAAAATAAAAAAGCCGTAGGTGGCTAACCTGCCTTCTTGCATCCCCAGGGCATCCACCAAGGGGTGGGAGCAGTGTTGATAACGCGCAGTAGCTGGTGAGACATACTGCACTCACACACACGTCCTGGGAGACTCCCAGATCGCACTGCTGGACTTGGACTGCTCTCTGCTCAACTTACTTCATCACGACCGTGAGACATGCTCACAGAGGCTCAGAAGGGATCACAGGGCATAGCCATATCTGACGTGATCCACCTGGCGACAAATGGATCGAGTGTCTGACCAGCTCAAAGGCTCATCCTCTAGACACAGTGCTCAAACGCGAATGAAGGCGCTTCCCTAGTGAAATTTGTTACCCGCGCTCACAAGGCGGTGCGTGTGGGCTTGTGGCCCTTATGGCAGGTACGCATGTGCCAGAGGTCGCAAACAGAGCGACTATCGCATAACCACTGATTATACTCACTACTGGGAATCTGTCAAGAGCAAAAATGGTGCCGAGTAGTGAGAATCACCAAAATAATTCAACTATTTCTGGTCGTATTGGGATCACGTGAATCCCCAGTGTCGCGGTAACTGTGTTATCAAATTGACAGCTTTGTATACCCTTGGTGGGTGGTAAGTCGTTGTGGGGTGGGGAGATGAGTGTTTGTCTAGGTGGGGGTACTAGTAGTATATCGTGACGGGCGCGGGGCGGGGGTCGATTCCAAAATTCCGCCTGGCCAGCCTGAAATTGCTGAAGAGTGTCTTTTTGAAATCCCTTATACGGCAAGGGTTTGCGTCACCCTCAGTTGTGGCTAGTCTCAATAGGGAGCTGACACGGTACTCTGATTCGGTCGCACGATTTTGGGGTGTTTTTAGGATGTGTATCATTTTGATACACTAGACCGATCGGTCTATACTTAGTGTGCTAACGACATTACCCACCACTTCCACCCCTTCCACCATGTCTCACAACCCACGTGTCCACCTTCACCGTTCATTCCCACACACCACAGCAAGCCCAGCAATTCCAGTTCATTTTCTCACTACTTGACATTCTCAGTATTGACAAACGACCACAGTGTCGATAACTTGTTATGTACTGGGATCGACAACCCGAGCGAATTACCACCTAATGTCGAAACGCCCGCTAGGGCGTCTGTGGACATGACAAACCCACACTGACGAGACACGTCACACAATCACACAAGGAGAAATCACATGACACCGAGAGTCTACATTGCTTGCTTGGCAAGCTACAACAATGGCGTCCTTCATGGGCGATGGATTGACGCCGATCAGGAACCTGACGAGATCCAGGAAGAAATCAATGAGATGTTGCGGGAGAGCAGGTTCCCCAACACGATGGTTGAGTGTCCAGAGTGCGAAGGCACCGACGATGAGTGTGAGCTGTGCAAGGGCACAGGCGAAGTGCCCTCAGCTGAAGAGTGGGCGGTTCACGACTATGACGAGATGATCAACCTAGGCGAATACCCCAGCCTGGACGACATCTCTCGCCATGGCCTGGCCATTGCTGAACATGGTGACGCCTGGAAAGCCTTTTGTGATCACTTCGGTGACGATGTAACCGAGGAACAATTTCAGGATGCCTACTGCGGCCAGTACCGCTCAGAGGTTGAGTATGCTGAACAGCTGGTCGACGATTGCTATAACATCGACGAAATGATGGGCAATCTCTCGCACTACTTCGATTATGAGAAGTTTGCACGCGATTTGTTTATCTCGGATTATTACCGTGACGATGATACTGGTCACGTGTTTCGGAGGGACTTCTAATGATATCCCCCTTGCATCCACTTACAGCCAAGTATCAAGGCATGCTTGACGCTATGGCACATGGTGAGCATGAATCAGCTCGACCACTAGCCATCGAGCTACAACGTAAACTAGGATCGCGAGACATACCTGGTGTATCACGTGCGTCCGCAATGAGCCATGTGATTATTACTCTCAGTCGTACCTCATGGCTGGAGGATCAAGCATGCTCTACCCAGTAGTTACCACCCTGATCATCCTAGCCATGCTAGGGATGATCGCCTGGATTGAAAACTAACCACAATCAACCCTCACAAGTCCATGTGATTTGTGGGGGCTATTGTTGCTAGTTTAATTCACACAGGAGAAAAGAGCGATGAATGTTTACCGCATTGAGAATGAAGGCCGAACATGGTTTGCTGTGGCCAGTATCGCCTCTGATGCCATACGTGCATGGCGGAATGAAGTGAATAAGTTTATTGATCCTGACGAGGTTCACATGGTGTCCCGCGATGTGATTGTGGGGGATTAGGTTTGCATGTCCATTATTATCTATGTACGCAAGAGCCCTATCCCCTCTTGCGTTGACAAGGACAATATCCAGCGCTCGGTCGATCAACAGCTTGCCGAATGCTACGCCTATATAGAATCACGCAAGCTAGGCCCTGATGTCATCGAGATTATCGATGGTGACGTTAGCGGCAATGTGCCCATACGCGAACGTGAGCAAGGCAGGCGGTTGGCTGACATCCTGGAGAATGCCACCTTCAATTGGCACATTGTAACTTATGCCCTGGATCGTGTTTCTCGCTGTCCAGACTACGACCAAGGCATCCTCTTGGACTGGATATCCGAGGGGCATGAGTTCCACCTGGTGAATGAGGGTGGCTGCACCATAGATGGCTCTACGGCCACAGGACGCTTCCTCTTTCGAATGCGCATGATCATGCACGCATTTGAGCGTGAACAGCTCTCGGAGCGTGTCTCACGCGGTAAGAGGCATTGGCACAAGGACCATTCCAACGTGGCACCGTTCGGCTACAAGCTGGATGAGAACAAGCTGGTGCTGGTAGATCCTGAAACCCACCCCATCGTGGAAGACATTATGGGTATGCGAGAAGATGGTCTGAACCTCAGCCAGATCGCATCTACCCTCAATGACGATGGCATCCCTGCACCCAAGGGCGGCCAGTGGCGACACAGCACAGTCAGTAAGATTGTGAACCGAGAAGAGAAGAAGCGTGATGAAGCCCTTTTAAGTACAATGGAGGATTGACCTGTGGAGATCATTAAGCGAGGAAAGCCGCCCTGTGACAGAGACTGGTTTGGTAGTTGTCATGCTTGCGGATCAGAGATGCGTGCAAAGCAATCTGAGCTAAAGAAAGTCGAGGAGTGCATTCGCGAGAAGTATGAATTTGCTCACGCGAAGTGCCCTGTCTGTGGTGCTGACTTTGTTCTTTACCCCAAGGAGGACTAGCCCGCCCCCACTTGTTACAATGTGATTAGGTGTTGGCCTCGTTGGCCTCTCCTGTGTGATGTCAGGCGAAAGCCTGACAGGCCAGTAAGCGTGAGCTTACTGTGAAAGCCCATGGGCAGCGGATTTTGTCACCCGTTTGCCCATGGGCGATTTTATGATCACATTGCTAGGTGGTGCTATGCGGTTTGCAATCGGTTCGATCTTCTTCTGGATTGGTTTCGTCCTTTGGATGATATTTCCCCTGTGGCTAGCAGCCATCCCCATGAACATGGTTTCCAGCCCTTACGCGTGGTGGCAGGATCTCCTGGGTGGCCTGGTGGGTATGGTTATTCACGCCACGCTCGCCTCTCTCTTCTACGGCCTCTCACTGCCTATTCTGAGAGGCATCAAAGACACACCCTGAGCAAAAGTGTGTACAAACGGTGTGTACAGTAGAGGTGTGTACAACGATTTGAGCCTATGTTTTTCCGTGTAAAACGCAATTGGCAACAAAAGGTCTTCGGAACCGAGGGTTGGGGGTTCGAGTCCCTCCTCCCGTGCTTAGCATAAGCCACGCGAATGATCGCGTGGCTTTTTTTCGGCGCGTCTGGAAGCCATTCCCTGACGGATTCTTCTTCTACTGGCCATCCGAAGCTGCATCAGTTTGCGTGGCTTCTTCTTGTGCCGCTTTTTCGCGCTGCTGAGCTTCTTTCATTTTGATCAGTACCTGAGTTTTCCAGAAGATGTAATAGAAGATCGGAAACGTGATCGCGGTCACCAGAAGTGCTCGCAAGATGTCCCCATCGGATCGGTACAAGATGAAGGCAAACCCAAGCCCGCTCATGATCGCGCTTTTCACGAGTGGGGACATTGGTTTATTAAGCGGGTTATCCTTTGCGGCTTCGTCAGCCGATTTCGTTGGTTGATCCATGGTGCGATTTCTAGATGAAGAGCTTCTGTCGAAAGCAGCCGGCAGAGACAGCCAATCGCTTAAATAGCGAAGGCGTGATTATACCGGCGCCGGAAGGTCGCGTCGGCAGAAAATCCACGTCGCACCAGCAAAGCCCGCCAAGCCGCCACCGGCGAGGAAACTCAGATAGGCTAGCCCGCCAAGTTTCCACTCTTCCTGCGACTTCTGAAACAGAAAGCTCCACGCACCATCTTTTGTATTGACGGCGTAGCTGACCAAGACTTCCGGCTCGTAGAGCGAGAAGATCGTCGTGTACTTAAGCCAGGTCATTTCTTCCAAGGATAGGGACAAGACACGCAGCATCAGCTGGATGATCAGAAACGCGGCCGCAATCGCGATCGTTCGCCAGCGATACTGATCCCACGAAGACATCAACGTCGTGAACCCGGCAAAGAAGATACCCAGGCCAAGTAGGTTCAGGGCCGACGGGAACATGTCTTCCTTGTCCACGAAGTCGGAAAGTGGCACGCGCGTCGGAGCATTAGCGTCGCGCGTAAACGGCACTTCCACTTCGATCTTAACCAGCGGGATCTGCATCTTGATCGGCTGATTTTCTCGTTTGACGGTCGTCGTCTCGATACCACAGGCGAGACCCGCATAGGCACTCGCCGCGATGACCATGGCACCGATCAACGTGATCAGGTTCTTGCTCATCAGGTACTGGAAACGGCTGACTGGTTGGGACAGCATCATTTCCATGGTCCCTTTGCCGAGCGGACCGCTAACCGTATCGCTTCCCCGGGCAATGCCCCACACGACGATCAACAGAATGACCATCGGCTCGGTAAATGTGAATGCCACACGACCAGGGTAGGTCAACGCTTGCTCGAAATCGACGGCCGAAAAGTTCTCGAACTCGGGGCGGAGAATCTCGAGGATCCCTTGGAAGCGGCTCATATCGATTCGGCCGACAATCCATACCCGCACCCAGCAGAACGCGAAGAGCGCGATCGAGCAACCGAGCATCAGCAGACGCGACTCGCGCCAAACTTGCCGTAACATGGCCAGGTTCATGCCGCGTGCTCGCTTACCGGGGCGTGAAATCGGTCGTATACCTCGCGAAGCCCCATTCGCGTGACTTTCAATTCGGTTGACGGCAACTGCGTGATCCAGGCCATCACGTCGCGAAGTTCCCCCTCGGTTTCCAGCCTAACGGTGTGCCCGTGCTGTCGGGCAGAGATCACGCGATCGCGAATGGCTTCGGGAACGCGAGGTAGTGGCTGCACCATCTGAAAGACAACCGAATGCCGTCTGGCTAGATCTTGCAGGCACTGATCGTGAACGATCTTTCCTTGCCGCATGATGATCGCCCGATCGCAGATGTCTTCAATCTCGGATAAAACGTGCGAGCAAATGACGACCGTTCGGCCTGACTTGTGAGCCTGACCGATCATGCGGATCACTTCGCCCCGGACGTTGGGATCGAGGCTGGTCGTTGGTTCGTCCATGATCAACATCGGAGCATCCGTTGCCAAGGCAATCGAGAGCCCCAGCTTTTGTCGCATCCCGGTGCTCATGTAACCGACGCGACGCGATGTGTCCAAATCCAGTCGCTTGGCCGTCGCGTAGGATCGTTCTCGGTTGCCGCGCGGATGGATATCGGCGAAGAAATCGAGAACCTGTTTCCCCTTCATTTCGCCAAACAAGCGAACATCGCCCGGTAGATAGGAAACGAGGCTATGGACCGCTTTCTTCGCCTTCTGGCAATCTTGTCCACCGATCTCGGCGTGACCATGCGTAGGCCGCAGGAAGCCCATTAAGATTCGGAAAAGAGTCGATTTACCTGCTCCGTTGGGGCCCAAAACACCGCAGCACTCCCCCTGGGCGACCTCGATATTAGCGTGATCGAGGGCCAGAAAGCTGCCGTATCGTTTTGTTAAATCGTATGTCTTCAGCATGGGCGCAAGCGGGGCTACACAGTTAGTACCGCTGGAAACCGAAAAAGGTTTTCAGGAATTAACCGCGCCGATTTTGGCAGACTGCCAGCACTGAAGATAGTGGACGACCGGCATCCCCTTCCTCTGAGCGGGAAGGGGACGAGATACATCTATTAGCGATTGAACAGAAATGCGGGGCTGTTGATCAATGCCCAGGCCAAATCTTGGAGGCCGGCCAAGCGTCGATTTTCATCGAGCGTTTTGGCCTGATTCAGCTTGGCTTCCAGGTCCTTTAGCAACGCATCGCCCGAGATATACATCGAAACCAGCTTCTGGGTTTCTTCCTCGCTCCGCTGATCGGCCGGCTTGGCAATGATCTGGCGAATGTCAGCCGGCAGGTTGTTTTCCAGGCGAACCGGACGCTCGCTGGAAGTGGCGGACAGGCGGAAACGACCCAAAAGGTGCATACTATCTTGATACTGCTGATCCATTCGCACGACCAGCTTGGCACCTTCCGGGATGACTACGTCTCCGTCCACTTCAAACAGTGCCGAATGCTTTTCGCCAAAACGTGGACTGACCGCCCAGCCGCTGCCTGGATTGCCGTCGACCGCCCCGCGGACATCCCAATTGTCCTGAGAAAAGGTCGCTTCGGCCCGGTGGAACGAGACCTCGGGGCCTTCGCTTCCGTCGGCAAGTCGCACCTGAGCTTTCAGTTCATTCAAGACGAAGTTGCCGTTTTGGGCTCGACCGGGACCCTTGGCAGGTAGGGCATCGTCCGGCAAAGCTTCCAGTCGCAAGCCGGTCAGTGGGCCGGCCGCGATTTCGTAGATCACTTCGTACTCGTCCTTGGTAACAGGCCCCGTCGCCAAGATCGATTGGTCTTCCTTCTTTTCGAACTTCACGCCGGCCTTGGAGGTACCTTCGAGCATGGTCAAAGGTGTCCAGCTGGCAATACGTCCGAGGGATGCTTCCCACTGCGGCATCTTGGCCATCAGTTGCTGGCGATGCTGGTCCAAGGCCTTCTGGGCGACGTCCAGGTCAGGGGTTGGTTCGTTCATGAGTTCGACGCCCAGCTTCACTTCTTCATCACTGGCATGCCGACCGAGGAAACGCAAGAATATTTCATCGACCAACGCACGGTCATCGGTGACTTCGGTGGCCAGCTTGGTCAGGGCGTTGTTCTTGTCGGCGATGGCATTGCTGATCACAGGACCGTTGACCAGTTTCATCACAGGGCCGAGCATCACGCCGGTGGCTCGTTCACATTCACACGAACTCTCTCGAGCCGGTTTGCCAAAGTCATCCAAAAACGGAATGTTGATATCGGTGCCAGGCAACTGAGCCGCGCGGAAACCGCTGGGAAGTTGCGGCAAGTTGTAGCTACTGCCGGTCACTTGATGGATTGAATCGAACAGCACTTCCGCCGGCAATCGTCGCGGCATCGCGTGCGAGAAGTTAATCGAGTCGTCCTCGTTCCACTTGTTGGTGGCAATCGATTGCTGATAGGTCCGCGACTTACAGATTTCACGAACGATCTGTCGCGTGTTGAAACCACTATCGATGAAGCTTTGGGTCAACGCTTCCAAAAGCATCGGGTTGGTCGGCGGATTACCGGCCCGGATATCGTCGATGGGTTCGATGATTCCGCGACCCAGCAAATAGCCCCACATGCGATTCACGTAGCTGGAAGCGAAGTACTGGTTTGAGGGATCGGTCAGCCACTCGGCGAGTTCTTCCCGTCGCGTTCCATCGTCGTGAGCCAGGTCGGCCTGGTAAGGAAACTCAGGCGGAGTTACTTTGCCGGTCAACTGGTGCTTCACTTCGCCGCTGCCGGTATCGTAGATTACCTCGACCAGCGGCGTAGCTCCTTCCACGGCCGAACCGCCAATTCGCTGTCCGGCGAAACGCTTGTCTTCCTTTCGTCCAATCTGCGCGAAGAAGGCCGAAAGGTTGTAATACTGATTCTGTGTCCAACGCTCGAACGGGTGGTCGTGGCACTTGTTGCAATTAAAACGGACAGCCAGGAACAACTGCGTGGTGTTCTCCATCGTGTCTTCCGGCGTACGCAGAATCTTGTAGTAGGCGCTGGCTGGGTGATCGATCGTCGAGCCTGACGCGGTCAAGATTTCGTAGACCATCTGGTCATACGGTTTGTTGGATGCGATCGAGTCTTTGATCCAGTTACGCAGCGCGTGCACGCCAGGATCGCCAAGGTACTTCTGGTTGACCTGAAGCAGATCGCACCACTTGTTGGTCCAGTATTCGACGTAAGGGCCACTGCCGATCAGCTCGTCGATCAACGCGTCACGCTTTGCTTGCGAGGGACGCTTGTCGTCGAGGAACTGGCGTGCCTGATCGGCCGTTGGCGGAAGCCCCGTCAGGTCGAGGTAAATCCGGCGAACGAATTGGTCATCCGTACAAAGGCCGGAAGATTGAACGTTCACACGCTGCAGCTTTTCGTCGACCAGTTTGTCAATGTAGTTGTGTTGCGGCTGTTGGACCCACTCGAAGCCAGTGCGGTCGCCCATCACGGTTACCGTGGTCGCATCGTAAGCACCGTCATAGCGGGCCAGCACGGGGGCTTCGCCGCGGCGGAGAAGTTTCAACACGCCATCCTGATCGGCCGAGGCGACTTCGATATCACCACTCTCGATAAACGCGTCTGCCGTGACATCCACAATGCGACCATCGGTCAGCGTGGCATAGATGGCGAACTGCTGCGACATGCCCGGCAGCGGCACGGTCGGATTCGAGGGGTAAATCTTGATCTTCTCGACCTTGGGAGATTCAAGATTCAACTGAACACCACCAGCGATCCAGTTTTTGAGGATCTCGTATCTTCGTTCACCTGGCTTGGTCAGTTGGCCGCCAACATGGGGAACAGCGCCGGAGGTCTTGAGCAGCATCAGGCTTTGATCTGGGAAGGCGCGATTGAAACGGCGGCCGGCAATGTCATCGACCAGCGCTCGGTGATCGTAGGTGGGATCGTAGCCGCGGAGTGAGAGTTTGAAGCCGTTCTTGCCATCTTTGGCACCGTGGCACGTTCCCTGGTTACAGCCCATTTTGCTCATCGCTGGCGTAACGTCTCGAATGAAATCGGCCTCGTACGCGGCGTGAGAATCTTTGACCTCAACCGGGATCTTCAGCTCTTGCCCTTCGACCATGAAGACCAGTTCGCCAACGGCGTCCTTTTCAGGCGTAACCAAACCACGAGGCGTGATGCTAACGGCGTCCCACTGATCGATTCGCTGGGCACTCCGTGTCAGGTCGACCTGCTCGCCACTTTCAAGTTCGGCGGTAATCAAGATCTGCGCGTAGGCGAAGGGGCCCTCGAGCGAGACCTTCTCGGGGAACGCGGTAATTCGCTGAACGTTCTTCCCAGGCGGGATCTTATTGCTCGCATCATCCGCCAGGCCAACGGTCGTTAAACCGAGGAAAACAAAGCAAGCAAGGATGGATTGGAGATTCATCGAACGAAGTCCTATCGAGAAAAATCGCCGGTGCGACTATTGATTCGAGGCGGTCTGGGGCGTGATGGGAACGGCTGGGAATTGCTTCAGTTGCTTGCCTGTTTCCAGGTCGTGCAGGAGCACTTCGCCGTCAAATCCAACTGATGCAATTCGTTTGTTGTCGGGGGAGATACTGATCGAATAAACCGCATGTAGCGGCGCCCCCATCGGGCCTTCGAGTTCCAGCACTTTCTTTCCGTCGGCAACGGTAAAGACATGGATGTGTCCGGTTCCATCAAAGCTGCTGCATGCGACCGCTTTCGCGGCATCGGAAGTGAAGGCAACGTCGTAGATCCGACCGGGCATTTCCGGAAAGTCTTTGATCTTATTAAAGTCGTCGCCAATCTTGCGGGCTTTCTCACGGAATAAGCGATAGATCTTAGGAACGCCGTCCGCACCGCCGATCAGCACCTGGTCTTCGTTCGGGCGACGGGCAACCGCGTTGATGCCCCCCTTCAAGGCGCCAGGGGTGATGCTGGTAACGTTATCAACAAAACGTTGGGTCTTCACTTCGTACAACTTCACGGCCATGTCGCGACTGACCGAAACGAGATGGCTGCCGTCTTTCGAGAAGACCGTATCCAAGGCCCAGTCTCCGTGAGCACCATTGAAGAAGACTTGTTGGCCGCTCGTCGCGTCGAAGCCGCGTACGGAATTGTCTCCGCAACCAATGGCAATCAAGCTGCCGTCTGGGGACCAGCTCGCGCCGTAGACGTTGTCGTACGAAACGGGTATCGAGTAAGCTAACTTTCGATCGGCCACATTCCAGACTTGGAGCTCACCCAGTCGACCAGGCGAACCGCCGGCAACCGCCAGCAGTTTTCCATCAGGGGAAAACGCAAGCGATTCGATCCGTTCCGACATACCAACCAGTCGGCCGGCGATGCCGCTGCCGTCTGCGTTCTGCAGCAGCACTTCGTGATAACCAGAAACCGCGAGAAGCTGGCCATCGGGCGAGAAGGTCACGCTGGTAAGCACCGGCGGACGGACGTAAGTCGGAGGGTGCTCGGCGTCATACTTATCCTTCGCCGAATCTGGCGTATCGTCTTTGGCTCCCTGAAGGATCCAGGTCAGGATGATCTTCTGGTCTGCTTCCGATAGTGGCGGCTTACCTTTGGGCATCTCCGCTTTGCCATCGACCGGTGTGATGAGTTCCACCAGGTAGCTTGCCGCGGGGTCGACGGCCACGATGGCTTCGGAGCCTGATTCCCCACCGGTCAGCAATGACTGGTGATCGGTCATCAGATAATCGCCTCCCCGTTTTGCCGGTTGGTGACATCCCTGGCAATTGCCTTGCAGGATGGGGCGTACGTCGCGGTAGTAGCTGACTTGGTCAGCCGATTCAGGAGTGGCATCTTCCGCCATTGCCATCGCAGGAGACGCGATCAGAATGACCAGCCATATACGCAAAGCAGGCATGTAGCACCTGGAAGGTTTCTCGGTGAGGATCAGTCGGGAAAAGGAAGGATCGACGACAAGGGTTTGTCGGGAAGGGAAAAGGCCGTTGCGCTCGGCTAACGACCTCGTTTCAAGTGTAATGGAACGTTTGCCCGATTTGCAAGTTTATTTGCCTGGAAGCTGGTCGGCAGGCGTCGCTTCGCGCCCACGCCTGGGGGCGCTAGACTGGACAATGTAATTCCGTGAGACGACGTAGGTTCGAGGTAGTTGAAAATGGCGAAAGTTGTGGCGGTCGTTTCTGGTGGTATGGATTCGGCAACGCTTCTGTATCACATGCTGGACGCAGGGCACGAGTGTTGGGCCATTTCGGTCGACTACGGTCAGCGACACGTCAAAGAACTCGACTTTGCCCGGCAACTATGCGAAGGGGTGAACGTTCCGCACCAGGTCGCGGATCTGTCGGCGATCAACCCGATTTTCGGTAACAACAGCCTCTCAGGTCGGGAGATGGAGGTGCCTGAGGGGCATTACGCGGAAGAAAGCATGAAGCAGACGGTCGTTCCGAACCGGAATATGATCCTGCTTTCGGTCGCGATTGCCTGGGCCGCGAGCAACAAATGTGCGGCGGTCGCCTATGGGGCCCATAGTGGTGATCATGCCATATATCCCGATTGCCGTCCCGAATTTGCCGACGCGATGGATGCAGCGGCTCGATTGTGTGATTGGAATCCGATCGAGCTGTGGCGGCCTTTTGTCCACATGGATAAGGGAGAGATCGCCAAGCAGGGTGTCGAGCTTGGGGTTCCCTATGAAAAGACGTGGACCTGCTACAAGGGGCTCGAAAAGCACTGTGGGAAGTGTGGGGCCTGCGTCGAACGCAAAGAGGCGTTCGCATCCAACAATCTAATCGACCCAACCGATTACGCTGATTAGGGATAGCTGACTAGGCGTTCAGTTCTCAGAAAACTTGGCAACTGCTAGCTGTTGGCGTCGATAACTCCTGTGAACGTCAAGTCGCACGAATCACTCGTCCAGGGGGTGCGTGCCAAATTGGGGGATTGGCGCAAGACTTGCGGTTAGACAATATTTAAACCAGATTGCCTATTTATCCCTGGTATCGAAGATTCCCAGCGTACATTTGGGTACATTCCCACCACCGTAATGACGTCGTATCGCAGCGAATGGCCGGCAATGAGAAGGTTTTGGGGTTCTACTGATTAGTTGCACTTGGCTGAAATCAATGGCCGAGAGCCCCCAAACTGGTCGAAGTCGTCCTATATCGAAGTTCTGATCGGTCATTACCTACCCCCTAACGGGCCCACCACGAATGATTCAACTTTCCACGAAGCCGTTTCCACTGCCGCGTCCGATGCGACAGTTGGAGATCGCTCAAACGGAACTGCACCTGTGGCGGATTTCGCTTGAGGAAGGCCTGTCGGGCGTCGATCAATTGCACAAGCAGCTTTCTGAAGCCGAGCAGGTGCGGGCCTCGAAGTTCTTTCGCGAAAACCAAGCTCAGCAGTACGTCGTGTTTCATGCGGCCCTGCGGGACATTCTGGCCCGATACTTGGATGTCGAACCATCCGAAATCACTTACGAGACTGGCGAATTTGGTAAACCGAACATCATTCGCGGCCAGGCGGGTCAGCTGAGCTTCAATCTGACGCATTCGGGCGAACTGGCCGTCGTGGCGGTTTCGATGGGGATGGAAGTCGGCGTCGATATCGAGCGGATTCGCAAAGTTCGCAGCTTCGCTAGCATGCTTGAACGTTGTCTGTCGGACGCTGAGCGTAAGGACCTTTGTGCCTACCAGGAAACGGATCGATTCCACCAGTTTCTGCGGTTCTGGACCCATAAAGAGGCCTACTTAAAGACCATCGGGGTCGGCCTGCGAGCTCCGCTGGATCGTGTGACGCTCGATCTTCAGGCGCCTGAGTCCCGTAAGGTCGTGAACCATTTCGATGTCTTTCCACAATCTCCGCAGGTTCGTCTGATGGAGCTGGCACCGTGTGAAGGGTTTGTCGGGGCTGTCGGTTCCACTCACGAAGACTCGCCAGAGATCAAAACGTTCGGTTGGGTCAGTGGTCGATAAGTCGGTTAATGGGTAAACTGGTGTGTTACCCTTAGCCACGAGGTGCTCAATGACAGCCGAGCCATCCGGACCTTCCGGCGATGCGCCTAAGTCCGCGGAAGAAATCCAAGACTGGATTATCGATTATCTTGCCAAAGAGTTGGACACGAACCCCAACTCTATTGATCCTAGCGCCACTTTCGATTCCTTCGCCCTCGATTCGGCCACGGCCATCGGGATGACCGGCGATATGGAAAACTGGCTTGGGAAACGGATTGATCCCACGATCGTTTACGATTACCCCACGATCGAAGAGTTCTCTAGCTATCTGGCGGGCGAGAAGTAAGCCCTCGATCGCCCGAAGTGTGCCTGGTTTCATTCACCTGCGACGGAAGCCTTTTCGATGCAGCCAAAACATGAACCGATTGCCGTTATCGGGATCGGTTGTCGTTTGCCCGGGGCCGATAGCCCGGAAGCTTTCTGGAACTTGCTGATCGAAGGTCGCGACGCCATTGGCGAAGTACCGCCCGACCGCTGGGACGTCGACCGACTCTACGATCCTGAACCAGCGACCCCTGGCAAGATGTACACGCGCCGGGGTGGTTTCTTGAGCAACGTCGCCGACTTCGATCCGACCCTTTTCGGCATCAGCGGACGCGAAGCGGAAAAGATGGACCCCCAACAGCGGATACTGTTGGAAGTGACCTGGGAAGCATTCGAGAACGCCGGCATCCCCGTCAAAACGCTCGGTAACAGCGCGACCGGCATTTACGTCGGCATTAGCAACAGCGACTACGCCCGGCTTCTCTTTCGTGGGCTCGATTCGCTCAGCGCGTACAGTGCCACCGGAACCAGTCTGTCGATCGCTGCCAATCGATTGAGCTATCTGTTTAATTTCCGCGGGCCCAGCATCGCCGTCGATACGGCCTGTTCGTCTTCGCTCGTCTCGGCTCACCTTGCTTGTCAGGGCTTGCAGTCTGGCGAGACCGATCTGGCGGTTGCCGCCGGCGTGAACTTGATTCTGACGCCAGAAGGCACAATCACCTTCTGCCAGGCTCGCATGATGGCCCCTGATGGGCGCTGTAAGACCTTCGATGCCAGTGCCGATGGCTACGTGCGCGGCGAAGGTTGCGGTGCCGTCATCTTGAAGCGACTGAGCGATGCCGAACGCGATGGAGACCGCGTATTAGCTGTTATCCACGGCACGGCGGTCAATCAAGATGGTCTCACCAACGGACTGACCGCGCCCAACGGACCGTCGCAGCAAGAAGTGCTCAAGGCGGCCTTGGACGACGCTCAAGTTGAACCGCAAGCAATCGAACTGATTGAGGCCCACGGTACCGGTACTTCGCTCGGAGATCCGATCGAAGTACGTAGCTTGAAAAACGTACTGGGCATGGGGCGAGACGCCCAGCACCCGCTTCGCCTGGGAAGCGTCAAAACCAATATCGGCCACCTGGAATCGGCCGCCGGGATCGCAGGCCTGTTGAAGCTTGTGCTTTCGCTCAGCAAGGGACAGATTCCTCCGCATTTGAACTTCGAAACACTCAATCCCTATATCGACCTGAGTGGTGCGGAAGTCGAAATTGTCACCGAAGCGAAGCAGTGGAATAGCGATGCCGGCAAACGCCTGGCCGGCGTGAGTGCATTCGGATTCGGTGGAACGAATTGTCACCTAATCGTTGGTGACTACGTTGCGAAAGAAACCGAAACCAAGTCGTCACCGCCGAAAGATCGCCCGCGGCATATCATTCCGCTTTCGACACAAACGCATGACGGCTTGCCGCTCTTGGCCGAGCGTTACCTGGAAGAGTTGGAAGACGAAGCGATTTCGCTGGCCGACTTTGCTCACAGCGTTGCCGTTGGTCGCTCGACGCTCGATGCCCGGACATTCGTTAATGCGGCCGATAAGAAGGAAGCGTTCGCAACGCTTCACAAGTTGGTCGAGAAGGGATCGAAAGATTCAACCAACGGCCAACCGGTGCGTCGCCGCAACAAAGTGGTGTTCTTGTTCACCGGTCAGGGTTCGCAGTATCCCGGTATGGGGCGCGAGCTGTACGAGTCGCACCCCGTCTATCGCGAAGCCATCGACCAGTGCGCCGCAGAGCTCAAGAAGTACGACGTACCGCTGTTGGACGTGCTGTTCGCCGAGTCTGAGAGCGATACGATTCATCAAACGGCCATGTCGCAGCCGACGTTATTCGCGACGGAGTATGCACTTTTCCAACTGTGGAAGTCATGGGGCATTACGCCCAGCATGGCAATCGGTCACAGTGTTGGTGAGTATGTCGCGGCCTGCGTTGCAGGCGTCTTTCCACTCGAAGATGCATTGAAGCTGATTGCGCTTCGTGGCAAGCTGATGCAAAGCTTGCCTGCCGGCGGAGCCATGTTGGCCGTTTCGGCCGGTGCCGATCGCATTGAAACACTCCTCAACGGACATGCCGGACAGGTCGGCATCGCCGCGGTGAATAGCCCGCAGCAGACGGTCCTTAGCGGGGCGGCGGAAGCGATCGATCAAGTTGCCGAGCTCTGCCAGACGGAAGGCATTCGTGCTACGCGATTGACGGTCTCCCATGCGTTCCATTCAAAGTTGATGGAGCCGATCCTCGACGAATTCGAACAGGCCGTTTCTTCGATCGAGATGAAGCCTGCTTCGTTCCCGATCGCTGCGAACTTGACGGGCGAGCTATCCAAAGACGCGTTCACCAAGCCTGCCTATTGGCGTCAGCATCTCCGCGAGGCGGTTCGCTTTGCCGATGGTATCCAGGCCATTGCCGCGAAGGGTGGCAATGTCTTTGTCGAAGTGGGACCGCAGCCGGTTCTTTCCGGGCTTGGTCGCGTGAGCGTGCCTGGCAAGGAAAACGCCTGGCTTCCGAGTCTGCGTAACGGTCGCAGCGATTGGCAGATGATGCTCAACTCGCTGGGCGAACTATACGAGACAGGCATCACGATCGACTGGAAAGCGTTTGATGCTCCGTACGATCGTAAGCGAATCGAGCTGCCGACCTATCCGTTTGTGCGAAGTCGATTCTGGGCACCCGATACGATGCCCGTCACCAGTGGCGAAGACTTTGGCGGCGGTACGGGGCTTATGCCTACCCGCACAACGCATCCACTGCTGGGCGTGAAGATTCCGACGGCAACCGACGAAGTCCTTTTTCAAACGAACCTGGCACCTGGTTTCCCGGCATATCTGAACGATCACCAACTGTTCGGCAACCCGGTCTTTCCCGCGACTGGTTATGTCGAACTAGCTCTCGGTGCGGCGAGCGCCCACTTCGAGGAAGGACAGTATTCCGTCGAGCAGTTGCAAGTGCAGCAGCCGCTGGTGTTTGAAGAGCAGCACTCGAAGACGGTTCAGGTTGTGTTGACGCCGGAAGATCTGGGCTACGCTTCGTTCCGGATTCTCAGCGCCGAGACGTCTGATAGTGACGATACGATTTGGAAGCTGCATGCCGCGGGAAAGATCGTCCCGGCGGCGGCTCGTCCCGAGAAGGCTGACCTGCAAGAAGCCTTCTTCCGCATGGAAAAGCAGGTCGATGTCGAAGAGTTCTACGCCGGTGCCAAACAAAGCGGCCTGCAGTACGGCCACGCTTTCCAAGGGATCAAGCAGCTTGGCAATGGCGAAGACGAAGCCCTGGCCGAAGTGGCACTTCAAACCGATCTTCAGAGCGATGCACGCAACTATCACTTGCATCCAGCCTTGCTCGACGCTTGTTTCCAGACGGTCGGAAGCTTGCTGGTCGATGAACTGACGCCTGGGACAACGTTCATTCCCATTGGCATTGGCAGCGTGACCTGCTTCGAGGGACACTCGCCGCAGCGGGTGGCTTGCTGGTCGAAGATCGTTAGCCGCAAACCGGGACGCATGCCGCAGGTTGAAGCCGACATCTTGCTGGCCAATGAAGAAGGGGAAGTTCTGGCCGAAGTCCGCGGCTTGAAGCTGGCTCGTCTTGCAAAGATTGATCTGCAGAAACGATTGGTCGCCGATGTCGATCGCTGGTACCACGAGGTTAAATGGCTAGAAACACCGCGAATCGGCAATCCGCTGACCGTCGATGAGAAGGAAGAATCGATTTGGCTCATCTTCGGCGATGGTCGACCGATGACGCAGTATCTCGTCGAACAACTCGAGCAGCGCAAGCAGCAAGTGATGCAGGTATTCCCCGGCACCGAATTGGAGTTCGGTGAAGTCGATGCCATGCTCGATCCAGCCGAACCTACCGAGTTCGTTGAACTGCTCGATTCGCTTCAGCTTTCCGACACTCGGAAGCTGCGAGGTGTGATCTATCTGTGGGCTCAGCAGGATCTGTCGGGCAAAGCCAACGAGTCGATGGTTGATCATGCTCTCGGCTGCCAAGGTCTGCTGCATGTCGCCCAAGCTTTGGGCCAGCGGGAAGATCAATCGCCTAGACTCTACGTGGTCACCCTCGGTGGTCAGCGAATTTACTCCGGTGACAAGATTGGCCATCCCTTAGAGGCCGCCACTTGGGGCCTAGCTGGCGTGATTGCCAACGAACTACCGAAGCTCAACTGCACGCGTGTCGACGTCGATGCGGCCGATCGCGAGACGGCTGGTCGCTTGTTCGGCGAGATCTGGGTACCTGACTCGGAAACCGAAATCGCGTTGCGTGGCGAGAAACGATTCTCGTCACGATTGATGCCGATGCGTCTGGCTGCTGATGGCGAGTTGACGGTTCCGGAACAGTCGTATCAGCTGGGCCTGAAGAAGTTCGGCATGCTGACGAATCTGGAGTTGGTCCCCAAACCGCGTACCGAACCGGCTGAGACCGAAGTCGAGATCGCGGTCAAAGCGTCGGGTCTCAACTTCCGCGATGTGCTGCGGGCCTTGGGGATGCTGCAGGAATATGAAAAAGAGATTGGCATTCTTACCGAAGCGGACGTGACCTTCGGCTTCGAGTGCAGCGGCGTCGTCACAGCGGTCGGTAGCAAGGTGAAGAACCTGAGTGTCGGCGACGAGGTAATCGCGCTTTCCACCGCCAGCATGACCAGCCACTTGCTGGTCGATCAAAACTATGTGGCCAAGAAGCCAAGTAATCAGACGTTTGACGAAGCAGCGACCATTCCTCTGGCGTTCCTGACCGCCCACTACGGGCTCGTACGGCTGGCGAAGCTACGCAAAGGCGAACGGGTTCTCATTCATGCCGCCGCCGGTGGTGTAGGCCAGGCAGCCGTGGCGATCGCCCAGGCCATCGGCGCCGAGATCTACGCTACGGCCAGCAAGGGCAAGTGGGACTTCCTGCATTCGCTGGGCATCAAGCATGTTTACGATTCGCGTACAACGCTCTTCAGCGATCAGATTCTGGAAGACACGGGTGGCGAAGGAGTCGACGTTGTCCTCAATAGCTTGAACCAGGAGTTCATTCCCAAGAGCGTCGAGTGTCTGGCCAAGGATGGGCGTTTTGTCGAGATCGGCAAGATTGGTATCTGGACGCCTGAGCAGTTTGCCGAAGCCAAGTCGGCCGCGACCTACTTCCCGTTTGATCTCGGGGACGAAGAACGAAAGGCACCAGGCCTGATCGCGACGATGCTTGAGGAACTGTTGCCGCAGTTCGAGTCGCACAAGCTAACTCCCCTGCCCTTGCAGGCCTATCGCATCGAAGACGCCGTCGAAGCGTTTCGCTTTATGCAGCAGGCCAAGCACCTGGGCAAGGTCGTGCTGCAAATGACGTCGCCTACCGGCGAACGACCATTGATTCGGGAAGATGCAACCTACCTGATCACCGGCGGTACCGGGGCGATTGGTCTAGAAGTCGCGCAGTGGTTGATCCAGCAGGGAGCCAAAAGCGTTGTCCTAACCAGCCGCAGTGGGAAAGCGAACGAGGCCGCTGCCGAGCGGATTGCGGCTTGGGAAAGCGAAGGCACTCAGGTCACCGTTTCAACCATGGATGCCGCCAAGGCCGATCAAGTCGCCGCCGTGCTGGGCTTCATCCAAACCGAGCTTCCACCACTGGCAGGCGTGTTCCATGCTGCTGGTGTGCTGGACGATGCGACCATCCCACAGCAGTCGTGGGATCGCTTCGCCAAAGTGTTGCCAGCCAAGGTGGATGGTTCCTGGTATTTGCACCAGCAGACACGCGAATTGCCGCTCGATTACTTCGTCTGCTTCTCATCGATCGCCGCGATGATCGGATCGCCGGGACAAGCCAACTACGCTGCGGCCAACGCATTTATGGACGCCTTGTGTGCAGGTCGCCGCGCTGAAGGCCTGACTGGTCTGAGCATCAACTGGGGGCCATGGAGCGGCGGTGGCATGGCCAAATCGGCCGACGCCCGACGGCTTGCAGGGATTGGCTTGGGCATGATTGCTCCGCAGCAAGGTTTGCTCGCGCTGGAAGAACTTCTGCCGACGCGCTACGCCGACGTGGGTGTCTTCCCGGTCGACTGGACGAAGTTCCTCAAGCAGTTTGGTCGTAACAAGCATCCACGGATCCTCGACGAGCTCGCCAAGATTCATCGTCAGGAACGCACCGTCGGCGCGGCCGCCGGTGGGGCGCTTCGCGATCGCATGGCCGCCGCAGACGAAGTCAAGCGAGCCTCGATGATTGGCGACTACGTTGCTGATCAGGCTGCCAAGACACTCGGTATTGCGGCTTCGCAGTTAGATCGCGCCAAGCCGCTTGCTGAAATGGGGCTCGACTCCTTGATGGGGATCGAGCTGAAGAACGCGATTGAAGCCGAGCTTGAGATCGATATCCCCGTCGAAGAATTCTCGCAAGACACCACAGTCACAAGCCTGGCGACAGCGGTTGCCAATCTTGTGGGCGTGGAAGGAGACTTCACGTCGAGCGGTGGTGGTGAAGCTTCGGCTCCGGTAGCGAAGGAGAAGCCTGCCCGTGCTCTGGAAGACATTCCTGTTTCCGACTTCCAGACCGATCAGTTCCCCGAAGTGGTCGAGCTGCAAGAGCGTATCGCGCGGTTTGCTCGGATGGGAATGGAAAGCCCTTACTTCGATGTCCACGAAGGAACCACGCGCGACACGGCCATCATCGGCGGTCGCGAGTTCGTCTGCTTCAGCAGCTACAACTATGTCGGCAGCAGTGGCGACCCGGAAGTGACCGCCGCCGCTCAAGCCGCCATCGAGCAATTTGGCACCAGTGTTTCGGCCAGCCGTGTGGTCTCTGGCGAAAAGACGATCCACGGCGAACTGGAACGCAAGATCGCCGAGTTCGTGGGGACCGAGTCTGCTGTTTGTTTTGTCGGTGGTCACTCGACCAACGAAACGACGATCGGCCATCTGATGAATCCAGGCGACTTGATCCTGCACGACGAACTAGCCCACAACAGTTTGGTGCAAGGTTGTATTCTGTCTGGCGCCCAGCGACGAGCGTTTCCGCATAACGATACGGCTGCCTGTGAACGCATGCTGGCCGAGATGCGGGGTAAATACCGCCGGGCTGTGATTGTCGTTGAAGGTGTCTACAGCATGGACGGCGACTACTGCGACTTACCCAAGCTGGTTGAGATTAAAGAGAAATACAAGGCAATGCTCTTCGTCGACGAGGCACACTCGATCGGCACGATGGGCAAGACAGGTCGCGGGATCTGCGAACATTTCGGTATCCCGGGTTCGCGCATCGATTTCCTGATGGCAACGCTCAGTAAGTCGCTGGGTAGCTGCGGCGGCTACATTGCCGGTAAGAAGACGATGATCGAGTACCTCAAGTACACGGCACCAGGCTTTGTGTTCAGCGTGGGGATGCCCCCATCGAACGCAGCCGCGGCCCTGGCATCGTTCGAGCGGATTGAGAAGCACCCGGAAGTGGTCGCCAAGTGCATGAGCAATTCCCGGCTGTTTCTCAAGCTGGCCAAGGAAAAGGGACTCGATACGGGGCTCAGCGACAATACGCCGGTCGTTCCCGTGATCACCGGCAACTCGCTCTTAGCCCTGCGACTTTCGCGTGCCCTGTACGCGCGCGGGTACAACGTTCAGCCGATCATGTATCCGGCCGTGGAAGAGAAAGCGGCCCGACTGCGGTTCTTCATCACTAGCTGCCACAGCGAAGAACAAATCCAGCAGACAGTTGACGCGACGGCTGAAGAGTTGGAAAAATTGAAAGCCGAATCGAACGACGCGGCGAAATAGGTGACCCGCGCGATTCGCTTGTCACACAAGAGGGGAAATCACGTGTCGAAAGCTGTCTGTACACAAGCATTGGCACTGCTCACTAAGCGAGTATTTTCCCTTGAGGAGATCCAGCAGCAGCTGGAAGCTGGCAAGTTTCCCTGCACGATTGAAGATGCGGATGGCGAAAACGTAGGCCGCACGCTTCAGGGGCAATTGCCTAATGGCGGCCCGAGTGTTGTGATCGAGATAGTTAATTCTGTGTGGCCGGCCAAGATCGAAGCCGACCAAGACTTGGGTCCCTTCAGCCACGGGCAGTCGCTAGAGCGAGCTTGCAAGTTCAATGTGAACTGGACGAAAGCGGCGGAAGTTGCTGCGCAGCACCAAGGAATCGTGCTTGTACGGATGCTGCCCGATTCCTCGGAGCCTGTGTCGGCAACCGAAGTGCTTACGCAATTGATGGCATTGGCCAAGGTAAGCTTGGCGATTGGGTCGCTGCCTGACGTGGCAGGCTATTTCTGTCCCGGCGGCGAGATCTTCGTCCCGATCGAAGTGCTTGATGAAATTCTTCAGGCCAGCAAGGTCGCTGGGTTTCCGCCGCTCGATCTGTTTGCCAACTTGCGACTATCGTGGCTGGACGATCGTTGGATCATCTTTGAAACGATTGGCAACGCGCAGCTGGGTTTGCGTGACTTCGAGGTCTACGCCGACAGCAAGCAGCACGACTTGAACGACATTGCCGCATGGCTGAGACGTTGGAGTTGGCAGCATTTACAAGCCGAGAACGCATTAGAAAACGGATCGGTCGCCAGTGGTCCAGGTGAAGCGAAATTCGATGTCGTCTATGCCGACGATGCGCTCTTGGCACCTAAGCGGCCGGTGATTCGTTTGATTGCCCAAGACGAAGCGAAGATGCCTGAGGGCTTGCCGGCTCGGCTACGGATCGATCGAACATAGTCGCGTTGGGCGACTAGCGATTCTTCCGCTGGGATTGCTTATCCCAGTACCGCATCAGTTCCTTGCCGATGCTCAAGAGGGTGAGCAGCAGCATCGGAGCGGCCAGGGTGACGAAGATAAAGCTGAAGCGATTGGAGAGGACACCTTCTTTGGAGTCGTTCAGCATGTAGTGCCCCATCACAAAGAGCACGCTGAGCAGGAAGGTCGCCAGCATAATCGACCCGATACCGAAGCGTGGTCTCCAAGGCCGCTTTAGTTGGGGCTCGTGGACTTCGGGAGTGTCGTCGTCGTCAAAAAGGGGATCGTCGCCCATTTTTAGGACATGGCTGCCAAGATAGGATCGTGAAGAGAATGAATGCGATTGAGCAGGTCTTCCTGTGTCAGATCATTCGACATGGGGATCATAAGATACTTGCCCAGTCGGCTGCAACAGTCGAGCACAATCTGACGCGAGTTGGGAGACGCGAACCCATACTGACATGGTTCGTGACCGGTAATGAAGAGTTCGACACCTAGCTGCTTGGCCAGCAGATCGACATTCTCTTGGCGGAAGTCTCGGCCCCATACCAAGCGATGAAGCGATCCGCCGCACGATCGATCGTGACACGTCAATTCCCGATCGAAGATGCTGGCGTCAAATGGTTCCTCGTCGCACTGCTTGGGCAGACTATGAGTCACCATGATCTGATCCCCAATCCGAATCGCAATCGGGAGGCTCGCTAAAAACTCGAGCTGGGCGGCACGCACCACGGGGACCGAGTCGCCGTACATCTGTCCCATTCCACAACGGAACATCAGGTTGAGCATCTTGCCCGCTTTCATGATCGGAAAGTCGGTCAGTTCGGCGAGCTCGTGGTTGGAAATCAAAAAGTGAACCTGGTTCGGGAACTGAATCACCAGCTTAGCGATGTCTTCCAGCATCAGGTGCGACATGCAGCCGCCCGCCTTGGGATAGGTCGGTCCGCCGTGGCATACTTCCTGGAATACCAAGTGCCGACGTGGATTACTCTCGAGATCGGCGATGTTGAGGATTTGCCGGAAATTGGTGCGGTTGCCGTGCAGGTCGGCCGTCACCATCACATCGTCTGTGTTCGATGTGTCGAGGTAGACGACATTGCCTCGCCGAAGCGAAGATTCCCGCAAGATTTGCCCGGCTCTCTGGTAAGCCTCGACCGTATTCTGGGCCACGCTGGCGGCAACACTCATAAGCTTTGATGCAGGCAAATAGGAAAGAACAAGAAAACACTGGCGTTGATTTATTGTTGTCAGTAGAGCCCGCCGAGGCAAACCTTATTCGTTGGGTGGCCGATTGTAGGGAATATTCCGCCAGCGGAGGCCAGGCCATTGGTTCGTCAGGAAGTTTCTATCAGAATTTCCTCAATTCCTTGCCGGACCCCGGTGAGATTGGGACCTATACTTCCAGTGAACTTTTCACCTTTTCTTATTGCGTTCTGAAGTCCGATGAGCTCCGATCGTCGAAATTCGATGCGATTTTCCGTCGCCCCCTCACGGGTAAAAGCCCAGTTGCGGGTAGGTAAAGATACCTACCGGGCGGAATTATTGGATGAATCGATGGCTGGATTCGCGATAGCCGTCGAAATCCCTCGACGTAAGCTCGGAGAACAAGGCTTTGTCAGCGAGTCGGAATGTCCTCTGTTTGGAGAAATCGCACGACTGAAGGTCTCTGGACATAGCGAATACGAAGTCCAGATTATCAGTATTGTGCCGCGAGAGGACGGTTCGGCTTCCACGACCAAATCACGCGTTTGCTTGCGTTTGGGTACCCGAGTTGTCCGAGAGATCTACGGAGAGGATCGTAATTCGGTCGGACGCAATCTTCGCCTGGTGGCCGCATTGTTGCTGGCCATGGTTTTCTCGGTCTACTGCACGGCTCAGTCGTATTCTGGACAATTAGCCGCGATGATGCCTACCGGCGAACTGGCTTGGGGCGAGATGTTCCAGGAGTGGCAGCCGTTTGGCTCGAAGGAACGCTCCTGGCGGAAGGAAATCGCCCACGCACAGAGCCACGGATACGTCGTACCTAAATCGGAAGAGATGGCGAAGCTCATCGAGTTTTCCGAGGCATTGCCTACCCTGCATCGGGTGGAAAAGGTCATGTTGTTCCAACAGGACAATGCGTTTCTACAGCAGCTTAAGCTGACGGCGGATCAAACATTAGCCGTCCGCAAAATTGCCATGGAGGCCGCGGCCGCTATGGAGCAGCTTTGGATGCAACTTAAGCACGAGCAGGAAGCCTTTCAGCAGCAGCTTGCCAGTTTGCTGACCGAGCTCGAAACCCGCATCATGGCCAATCTGAGCCCAACTCAGGCCAAGATGTGGATGCATGCCCAGTTCGGCTAAGCTCTGCTAGCACAAGAGCGTTTCTGAGCGCCCGAGCCTGATTTCTGTGACGGCTGGTAGGGATTGACCTGATTTGTTCAATTTTCCCGGATCTTAGGCCGATCAATCCTATTGGACTTGCCCAGTAGAGACACTTGGCAGGCGATGAGTTTCAGCACAAGGCTCCTGCACCTTCGCGCTGGAATCAATGACCCCCAAAAACGACCCAACGCCGTGCCCGCAAACGCGCGAGGAAATTCACCATGAATCGCTTGTTCTTCATTCTGGCAGCCGTATGCCTTCTGGCGGGAAGTGGCTGTTGCCATCGCATCGGGGCGAGTCCCTGTAACAACCCGACCAGCGTAAGTGCTCCGCCACCGGCCGTTCAAGGCGGTCCTGGTTCGGCTCAAGTCACTTACCCCTATTACACAACTCGCGGGCCGCGAGACTTCCTGGATCCGGCTCCGTTCGATATCGGATACTAAGCGCTCGTCGCAAATTGGAACACGAAGACGCGAGTGCCGCTCATCAGATCTTCTGAGAGCGGCACTTTTTTGCGCGCTGGTCGTTGGAATACGTCGGCAAGCCGGCAGGCTGCGTAATCCCTCAGGTTCCCCTGGTTTGTGATGCCAAGGCACCACAACGAGGTGGCGAACCAAGATTCGTGCGAAACGTGCGTTAAATATGGGGCCTTATCCCCCCGCTAATCCTTGACAACTACCATCGCTGCCCCTATGTTGCCGTGCTGGTATCCTCGATACTAAGTATCGCTTTAGTCAACCAGCATCTGCGCTTACGTCAAATCTATGAAGCGCAAGTTTGCGAAAGCTCCTCAGGCATCCACATGGATACGACAATCGTCACGGACCTACAAGTCGTCGCCCGTGAAGTTGGTATTCCTCTCGAAAAAGTTCAGCGGACTGTCGAACTGCTCGACGATGGGAACACCGTTCCATTTATCACTCGCTACCGTAAAGACGAAACGGGCGGGTTAGACGAGGAGCAGATCCGCGCCATTCAAAGCAGCAACACCAAGCTGCGTCAATTGAATGAACGCAAACGGACAATTCTCAAGTCGATCCAGTCGCAAGAGAAGCTGACCGAAGAACTCGCTGAGCAGATCAAGAAAGCCCAGACCCAGAAGCTTCTGGAAGACCTCTATCTCCCCTTCAAGCCCAAGAAGCAAACCCTGGCCACCCAGGCACGTGAACGTGGTTTGGAGCCGTTGGCCCTGGAAGTGCTCAACGATGCCGAAGAGGCCAAAGACTTAAAGGCCCGAGCCGAAGCATTTGTCGATGCCGAGAAATCCTTGGCGGATACCGATGCCGTTATCCAAGGCGTCGGATGCATCATCGCTGAGGTCTTCTCAGAAAACGCATTGTTACGCGGGCGGCTGCGTAAATTGTTCTGGAAGACAGGACAGTTGACCAGTTCGCGAATCGAGAACGCCGATCAGCCTGACAAGTCGGATTCCGACGAAGATCATAGCGACACAGAGGAAGAGGCATCGTCGTCTTCCACCGAGGAAGCGGCGAAGACCACAGCCGAAGCTACCGAGGCCGAAGCAAGCGAATCCACCGACGCGAAGCCCGCCGCGAAACCCGAAGGCGATAAAGACAGTGGCAAGAAGCCCACGATCCAAGAGATTCGCCGCGAGAAACGCAAGCGACAGAAAGAGAAGGAACGTGCCAAGAAGGACAAGGCGTTCCGCGACTATTACGATTATCACGAACCGGTCTCGAAGATCCCACCACACCGAGTCCTAGCCATCAATCGGGGTGATCGTACCCGCTTCCTGAAGGTTCGGATCGAGGTCGACTTCGATAAGATCATCAAGACGGCCGAAGAAGTCGTCATTCCCGAAGGGCACTCCCACGCCGAATACTTGAAGCAGTGTTTGCGTGACAGTCTGAATCGTCTGATCATCCCAGGCATCGAACGCGAAATCCGTCGCGAGCTGACCGAAAAAGCAGAAACGCATGCGATCGAGGTGTTTGCCTGCAACCTCCGCAAACTGCTTCTCCAGCCGCCTGTTCGCGGCAAACGCGTGCTCGCCGTCGACCCAGGCTTCCGTAGTGGATGCAAACTGGTCGCCATCGATCCGTTTGGCAATGTGATGGGCACCGGCGTGATTCACTTGATCGGTCCCCAGGATCGCGTCGAGAAGAGCCGCAGCCGAATCGTCGAAATGATTAAGCAGTTCGACGCCCAGATCGTCGCGATTGGGAATGGCACGGCTTGCCGGGAAACTGAACAGATCGTCGCTAGCGCCATCGCCGACGAACTGAAAGATCGCGACATCTGCTACCTGATCGTCAACGAAGCTGGGGCGAGTGTTTACTCGACCAGTGAACTGGGACGCGAAGAGTTCCCCAAGTTCGATGCGACCATTCGCGGCACGATCAGCATTGGTCGCCGTCTGTTGGATCCGCTTTCGGAACTGGTAAAGATCAACCCATCGAACATCGGTGTCGGACTCTATCAGCACGACGTCAAAGCCAAGCATCTGCGCGACTCGCTGGACGATGTGGTGGAATCGTGCGTGAACTATGTGGGCGTAGATGTGAACACAGCCAGCCCTGCCCTGTTGAGCTACGTGTCGGGTCTGAATCAATTGACCGCACGTCGCATCTACGAACATCGCCAGGCAAAGGGCCCCTTCCGGTCCCGCGAAGAAATTCGCGAGGTTGCCGGGATCGGAGAAGCGACTTTCGTGCAAGCGGCCGGTTTTTTGAAGGTCGTTCCCGCCGAGAATCCTCTCGATGCAACCTGGATTCACCCGGAAAGCTACGAGGTCGCCACGAAGCTTCTGGATAAGCTCGGCTGCTCGTTGACCGAAGTTCTTTCCACCGTGCCATCGCCTCCACCGATTGTGGAGAAGCCGAAGTCGTTCCAGTTGGAAGAAGAGGCTGCCGGTGCCGAGGCCGCTACGGAAACGCAGCCCGCCGAAGCCGAGGTCGCAGAAGCCGTCGCGTCGGCAACGACCACTGAGGAAGTTGGCAGTGAGCCGAGTGTCGAGACCGCGGCTCCGGAAGCTCCGGCCGCTACCGAAGAAGCGGCTGCTCCAGTGGTTGAGTCCAGCAGCGAGGTAGCGGAAGTTGCGGCTCCGACAAGCGAAGAACCGGATGTGCCTGCCCCGCAGCCAGCACCGGCCGAGATCGCGGCTTCGGACGAGAATCATAAGCAGCTTCTGGCCAAGATTGCTTCGGCCGATATTGATAAGCTGGCCGAAGAGCTGAACATTGGTGTCCACCTGGCCCGCGACATTACGGGCGCCCTTTCACGCCCAGGTCGTGACCCGCGTGCCGACTTCCCACCGCCGCTGTTCCGTCGTGGCGTGCTCAAGTTGGAAGACTTGGAGCCCGGCATGGAGATGATGGGCACCGTGTTGAATGTGGTCGACTTCGGTGCGTTCGTCGACATCGGCCTGCATGACAGCGGCATGGTTCATATCAGCCGTTTGGCCGATCGCTATGTGGCTGACCCGCATGAGGTGGTCAGCGTCGGAGACGTGATTCGCGTCTGGGTGATCGAAATCGATCGCGAACGCCGCCGCGTCTCGTTGACCGCAATCGATCCTTCTATCGTGACCGAGAAGAAGGAAAAGCCGCAGGGACGTTCCAATCGACCACCCCGCTCCGAGCGTCCGCAGCGAGCCAAGGGCAAAGGTGGCCACAAGCCTCAAGGTGGCGGTCACGGCAAGGGCAAGCCAGGTGGCAAGCCGCGTCACACCGAACGCCGGGCCAAGCCGAAGCCTTCCAAGCCGATCACCGATGCGATGAAGGAAGGGAAGGAACCACTTCGTTCGTTCGGAGATCTGCAGCAGTTTTTCGATATGCAGCGGGACGATAAGAAGAAGCCGAAGAAGTAAGCTTCTTGCCAGGTGCCCCTGCCCTGAAAACGGAAAGCATCTCACGGAAGCCCTCCAGTTCATAACGGTGGTTTTTCCTATCGCGATCAAGCGTAATAATGGATTGACCGCATTGCCATGTTCTGCCTAGGGGAAAGACTGTCGTATGTCCGACTTTGAAGATCGATTGAAACGCGCCATCGAGCGCGGTGAGAAACGGAGCGAATCGAAGCGACGCGCTGCTGAAGAGGCGGCGATGTCCGATGAGGAATGCCGTGAACTGCACAGTCGATTGCGTCTCAAGATCTCGGACTATATCGAAAAGTGTCTTCAAAAGCTCCCCAATCACTTTCCCGGCTTTCAGTACGAAACGCTCTTCGGCGATCAAGGCTGGGGCGGGGCCTGCGTTCGTGACGATCTCGATCTGACCGGCGGCAGACGCCGGAATCTTTACAGCCGGATCGAGTTGGCGGTCAAACCTTATTCGTCGGTGCGTGTGTTGGAACTCACTGGCAAAGCCATGATCCGCAACAAAGAGTTGTTTCACCGAACGCACTTCGAGAAGCTGAGCGAGGTCGAAGAAGCCGACTTCCGCGACCTGATCGATTTGTGGGTCGTCGAATATGCCGAGCAGTACTCCGCATCCTAAGCGTTGCGTTCATCGACCGCGTTTTGCGGTCTTGTCACTGTTGGGCTAATCTTAAGCAAGCCGTTTGATTGGTTTGTTACGGAGGATGTCGATGCATTGGCTGATAATCTATGTAGTCGTTCTAGGGGCGGAAGTCAGTGACCGGGAGACCTCGAAGCCGGACCCCGTGAGTGCCTACCACCAGAAGAACATCCGCGGCTGGGATGTCTTCGTGCACAAGACTTTGCTGCGCGAAGAAAAGGAAACCGGGGACGCCGCACTTGAGCTAATCGACTACCAACTCTACGAGATCCAAAGGCGTCTGCCCGAGCATGCCGTCGCCGCGATGCAGAAGATTCCGATTTGGTTGGAGAGTGACAATACGATTACCAATCCATGCGCGGCTTACCACGTGTCTGCCGATTGGCTCGGCGAGAATGGTTTTCTGCGAGAGAAGGCCAAGTCGGTCGAAATATCAAGCGCCAAAACCTTCTTGGAGTGGACCAAAAAGCAGCCGTTCATGCTACTGCACGAACTCTCGCACGGGTATCATGACCGCGTACTCGGCTACGACGAGCCGCGTAATATCGCCGCCTTCCAGCAAGCTCGAAAGTCAGGCGGATATGACAAGGTGCGTCATATCGATGGCTCAGAGAAGAAGCACTACGCCATGGAAGATGAAAAGGAGTACTTCGCCGAATTGACCGAAGCTTATTTCGGGACCAACGATTTCTACCCGTTCGTCAAGGCAGAGCTGAAAGAGCATGACCCCGAAGGCTTTCGTGTGATCGAGATGCTCTGGAACGAAAGGCCGAAAGCGACGGCGAGTGACGGTGGGCAGTCGGAAGCTGATACCGATTCAAGCGAATAGTGTATCAGGCTCAATCCGACGTTTCTGATTTGCGACGGTTAACATACCAACGAACGATCCGCTGGCCTGCTTGAATCAAAGGTGACCGGAACACGACGAGGATGCATCCCAGTACACCTCCGGTCAGCAGTAGTCCCAGTTGCCGGTGAAATAAAACCAGCATCAGTGTCCACACGACCAGCGCGATTGACCACCACCAGGGAAAGTCTTTGACGTATAGAGCAGCCAGAAGCGTCGAGGCACCGAGCATCGTCCCGACCATCAAGGGGAAGAGCAAAGAGCCAAGCACGGAAGCTTGATCGATAGCCACTCCCAGGATGGGAATGACCAGCATGAGCACCAACAGTGTTAGCCAGCCCCACGCGGCCCAGGAGACCTTCTTGTCGGCCATTCGCTCTCCCGCGCAGAAAGTGAGAGGATCAGACCTTCCCAGGTGACTAAAGCAAGGAACGTCTTTGCTTTGGTGGTACGGGCTTATTTGCTTAGCCGAACTTCATCGTACGTGCTTCGCGGACGGCGCGTGCCGCATTGTCGGCGAAGTTGTCGATTTGGTTTAAGCCCCGCAAGAGCATTGCGTGTCCATCGATCACCACTTCATCGATGTCCGCGTCATCCAGCGTTCGTGCCAACTGCGAAAGACGTCCCGCTTGCTCACGCAGGCGTTCCACGACGTTACTCATGCGATCACTATCGTAAGGTTCTTTGCGTGGAATGCGTTTGTTTGCGTCCGCAGCCGACGGTTTCGCCTTCTTTTTGGCCATGGTTCTTCTTTATGAATGCGTTAAGGGGTGGACAAGCGGAGGTTATCAGAGGCTCAGCAAGTTGTGAAGTATTTAGTACCAATTAATTAATGCAAAGTCAACTTTCGGTAGATAAATCGCTTGATATCGCGGAATTTCAACTGCGACATTTTTGTTGAATAAGCGAAGTCCGTGCGAGGGCATTTAAAACATACAGGTGCTTTGATGGGAATAACCGCTTTCTTTGGAATCTCAGGTCGCGCTTCTGGTAAGGGAAATCGCGAGAATCTCTCATTCGAAGCCCCCCACCGATGACCGTAAGCTAGATTTGGTCGCACCCCAAGACCGTGTGGGGTAGCTTGCCGAATCGACAGGGACAAAAGCGAAATGGCTACCGCAAACCTGAGCAAAACTTCGATCCGCGTGCCGATGGCCGGGATTGTTGCTTCGTCCGCACCCAACGTGCTGGAGACGTTGCTAGGTAGTTGCGTCGGTATCACGCTGTGGTGTCAGGAGACACGCCACGGGGCCCTAGCTCATGCGATGCTCAGCGAAAGCCAAGGTTGCATGAAACAGCCGGGCCGCTTTGTCGATACGGCCATTCCCGCGATGCTGGACCAGCTGGCCAAGAACGGTGCTCGACGCCGGGCCATCGTGGCGAAGGTCTGTGGCGGCTCGAATATGTTCAAAGCGTCTAGCTCTGCTCATGAAGTGGGCCGCAAGAACATCGACAAGGCCTGCGAGCTTCTCCGACTTCAAAAGATCCCCATCCTGGCTCAGCACGTCGGTGGATCGAACGGGCGAGTCATCTATTTTGATCTAGAAACGGGCGAAATTCGGGTCAAAGTTGGCCTCGAGTTTGTCGCCAAGGTCTAAGCATTTGATGCCAATCTCGGCATTCATCTCCTGCATTTAGCAACATGAAACCTGCGGATACCAGGTTTTGATCTGTCAAAAATCAGTGTTTGGTCATTGACAAAAGCAAGTCTTCGCTGCTAGATTTTTGAGTAATCCAAAAAAAGGATGCTGTAAACAGAAAAGTGAACTTTGGTACTTGCTAATCGTGGGTAGAAGGCCTCTTTGAAATGAATCGATCCCAACGAGGATTTACTCTGGTCGAGTTGTTGGTGGTGATCGCCATCATTGGCGTCTTAATCGCGCTGCTTTTACCGGCGGTCCAGCAAGCCCGAGAAGCGGCTCGGCGGATGCAGTGCACCAACAACCTCAAACAGATCGGCCTGGCCATCCACAACTACGCTTCCACCCACCGGGTCTTTCCCTCAGGCTACGTCAGCTACGCCACGCGGGACGGCAGTGGGCCTGCGTCGGCTGCGATCGATTCCGATACGTGGGATGCGGCACCTGGCTGGGGCTGGGCCGCGTTGATCCTTCCGTTCATGGAGCAGCGCACCATCACCGATTCGCTGAACATGGGGCAGCCTATTTGGGATTCAGCGAATCGGCCTTTCATCAATACGAGGCTCGAAGCCTATCTTTGTCCGTCATCCAGCGGAGACCACGACCCGTTCACAGTCCGAGACAGCTCGGGTGGTGCTTTGACTCGCTATGGCAGCGACATCGTCGTGGGGCGGTCTCACTATATCGCCAGTCACGGGCAGGAGTCGTGCTGGGGAGACTGCGGGGCGTCGGCCAGTGGCCCGGTGTTCACCAACATCTATACCGGTGCCACGACCACCGTTCAGATCCATGGTGATGCTTCGAAGGTTGCTGATGGACCTTTCTATCGCAACTCGAAGGTCAGCTTCCGCGACGTGACCGACGGAACGACCAACACGCTGTTCATCAGCGAGCATTCCTCGAAGCTCAGCGACAAGACTTGGGTCGGCGTCGTTCCGGGCGCGTTTACCCATCCGAGATACTCCACGCCTGAAAATGGCCCCGACGCCGCGGCTACGCTGGTCATGATGCATGTGGGACCCTCGGGCGGCGAACTGGATATCACCGGCGATCCAATCATTCACCCGATGAACTTTCCGACTCTGCACGTCGGGCAGATGTATTCGGAACACCCAGGCGGCGGGAATGTCCTCTTCGGCGATGGCTCGGTCAGCTTGCAACCAGAGACGATTGATCTGATTCTGGCTGCCGAATTGGCGAGCATGAACGAAGGCGAAGTCATTAAGTCTCGGGGGTTCTAATCATGGAAATGTCCAAACCAGCCGTAACAGGTGTCGCGTTTGTTGTTGTCCTGGTCGTCGCAGCAGTCGCCTATTGGCTCACGCGTCCGACATTTGGTGAGATCAGCCGCAAAGGATACGACTATGCGATGGCGCTGGGATCGGCCTGCAATGGAAAGAATGAAGCAAAGGTCGCGAAGATCACACAGATGATCGATCAGTCGACCGAAGACGGTGAACTGGAAACCCAGGAAGCAGCCTGGTTGAAGGGAATCGCCCAGCAGGCCAGCGACGGTCACTGGGAACTGGCCTACGCCTCGGTCAGGACGCTAATGCAGGAGCAAACGCAAAAGGCGGTTCCCCTGCCCCGGCTTGATTAATGCTCTGGCTTGAGGGCTCGTGTCGACACAAAAGAGCTGAGGTAGCGGGAAATCAAATCACTCTCGTCCCAACGATCTTCATAAAGTTCGATGAGATGAAACCCGGCCTGCATCTGACCCCCAAGTTGGTCTTCCAGCGTGTGTCCAAACATCAGCGGTTGTGTCTTCAGTATCTTGTCGAGTTCGTCAGGATTCAGGTGGGTTACGTCTGCATAGGGAATGTTGTGGCGGACGACCAGTTCGCCTCGATCTTCCTCGGCAGCGACGTCGAAGATGAATCGCACCGGATTGCAGATCCCTGCTAGAAGCGTTCCGCCTGGTCTTAGGACGCGGTAGGCTTCCTTCCATACCGGCAGGATATTCTCGGCAAAGCAGTTCGAGCAGGGGTGAAAGATCAGATCAAACGAATCATCGGCGAACACCGCAAGATCGGCCATGTCTCCCTGTTCGGTCGTGAGCGAAAGCCCGTCGCGTTCGGCGACGAAACGGTCCTGGGCAAGCTGATTGGGCGAGTTGTCGTACACCGTCACATCCGCCCCGGCAGCAGAAAGGGTCGGCCCTTGCTGTCCACCGCCCGAAGCCAGGCACAAGATCTTCACGCCGGAGAGATCCTCCGGAAACCAGTGCCGCGGAACGCGCTTGGTCGGCGTAAGCCCCAGCGACCACTCCCCTGCCCTGGCCTGAGCGATCTTTTCGCTGGAAACAGGGACCGTCCACCGGTCGTGCTCCACGACGAGTCGATTCCACGCATCACGATTGTGCTTGAGAACGTCCATGGGTATGTGCCTTGTAGTAGTCGTCAATGAATGCGGTCGACGGCATTGAGAAATGTGAGAATATCGCGAAATCGACGAGCAGGATTGGGGTCGAGGCACCGCATAATAAGCTCATCGAATTCGGGAACGATATTCAAATCTGGGCGAACGGAGGAGGGATGCACCGATGGCGAGTTATTCTCAAGCTGCCTCAGTATTTGGTCAGGGGAGCCGCTGCGAGGAGGTTTGCCAGTAAGCAGTGCGTACAGCAGTCCACCCAGCCCATAGATGTCGATCGTGTTATCAATCGATGCATTACGAAGTTGTTCCGGCGCAAGATACGCGATGGTCCCGCCACGAATCCTGTGAATGGCACGTCGATCCGATCGCAACGCGGCGAATCCAAAGTCAGAGACCTGAACCGTTCCACTTCTCGAAAGGAGAATGTTCCCCGGCTTCAGGTCTCCGTGAATGATGTTTGCCTCGTGAGCGGCTTGGATGCCAAACGCAACTTGGAGGATGACGCGAATCGCTTCGCTACTGCTTAGGGGCTGCCGATCGATGATCTGCTGCAGGTCCTCACCTTCGACCCAATCGAGCGCCAGAAAGTAGCCTCCGCCTGGGTATTGCCCGAGCCCGTGGATGCCGACAACACACGGGTGATGGATCTTGCCCAACAAGATCGATTCCTGGATGAAGTGCTCGACCGCAGACGGATCTTTCTGATGGCGTTTGTGGAGTGCTTTGATAGCCACCGTGCGGTTGCGGCGTTTCTCAATTGCCCGATAAACCTTCCCGAACCCGCCGCTACCGACGTGCTGTTTCAGTACATAGTCTTCCCAGGATAGCGTTGCTCGAGGATCTGCTTGGGGAAATGTTGGCGGAGAGAGCTCTCGCTCCAGCGTTTCACGAAGCGTCTGTAGCCACCTTCGGACTGTGCGTGGAGATTTGCCCAGCTCGATGGCAATTTCCTCAGGCGTATTCCCTGCCAAAGTGAGCTTGAGCACCGTTTTTGCTTCGTCGGGTAGTTCCTGAAAGATCTCATCGGCTATCTCTAAGACCGCGAGGGCATCCTCATGTGAGGGAGCCGCGTCAGGGCTTGAAAGCAGCGGAAGTTCCTCACGCTCGACGGAACGTTTCGCGGCCAAGTGCCAGGCAACTTTTCGGCGGAGCTTATTGAGAGAGATTGCGGCCAGCAATCTCCAGAGGTCTCCCGATCGCTCTAGCACAAATTGGTCGTCGGCTGCCCTAAGAAAGAAGCTGCCCATTGCCGATTGTGTGATGTCCTCGGCATCGATCCGGCTTCGCAGCTTCTGCGAGATTTGTTGCCGGATCAGTGGCAAGAGACGTGCTGCATATCGCGAAACGATACGATCCGCCGCACCAGGGCTCCTCGCGATCCAACCCGCGAGCAATTCCCTGGAGCTTAGTTCGGATTGGGGCTCTGCCTGGGACACGGGAAAACTTTCTGAAAACCCTTCGCGTCGTGACCAAACACGAAAGGAAAACGCATGTACCTCTTAGACGAGGAATGCTTCCTCGTAAGAATCAGGACACCAAAACACGAGGAAAGTTCTCATGGCCTTTGTGGTTACGTCGTTATGCGACGGTTGCAAGTATGCCGACTGTGTTACCGTTTGCCCCGCGGATTGTTTTCACGAGGGGGAAACGATGCTGTATATCAACCCGGAAACTTGCACTGAATGTGGTGCCTGCGAGCCGGAATGTCCTGTCGCGGCGATCTTCCATGAAGATTCAGTGCCGGATGAGTGCCAGGAGTTCATTCAGATCAACGAAGAGATGGCGGCGAAGTTGCCGTCGATTGTGACTAAGAAGCCACCACTTGCCCAATAGATTTCAGACACACTTTGGTGCTTAAATTGGTTGCCAAACGCAAACCAGGGGTGCGTACCCCTGGTTTATGTTCGGCTGCCCTGCTGGGGCTTTAGAGCTAAGGTAGAAGTGACCTCAGGCATTACGTCGTCTGATGAATCTTGACCTGCTTGAAGCGGTCTTGCAGGGATTCGACTTCCATTTCTTCTTGACGCAACGCTTCCATTGCCTTGGTGGCGGCTTCGGCAGCTTGGATGGTGGTGATACATGGGATGCCATGTTGGACGGCAGCGGCGCGGATGCGGCCTTCGTCGGTTCGGGCACCCTTACCGTTAGGCGTGTTCATCACCAAGGAAACGGCGCCGTCGATCATCAGGTCCAACAGGTTCGGATGACCTTCGGCCAGCTTTTTGATTCGCTGGGCAGGCACGCCTGCTTCTTCCAGTCGGCGGGCTGTGCCGTCGGTGGCCAATAGTTCGTAACCCAGGTCTCGCAGGCGAGCCGAGATATCGGCGATCTGGTCCTTGTGACGACCCGAAACACTGACAAAGATCTTGCCGTCTTCCGGTTGTGGAAGCACCACGCCGGCGGCCAATTGGCACTTGGCAAACGCCAGGCTGAACCGTTCGCTGATCCCCATTACTTCGCCGGTCGATCGCATTTCAGGGCCGAGCACGATGTCGACGCCAGCGAACTTGCGGAATGGGAAGACCGACTCTTTGATCGAAACGTGAGCTGGGATCGGTTCGCCTGTGATACCCAGTTCGGTAAGCGTGCAGCCGGTCATCACCTTGGCGGCGATCTTGGCTACCGGCATGCCCGTCGCCTTGGCGACGAACGGCACCGTACGGCTGGCACGTGGATTCACTTCAAGCACGTAGACGTTGGTAACGCCCTCTTCTTGCTTCACGGCGAACTGGACGTTCATCAAGCCCACAACCTTCAGGTACTTCGCCATCGCGATGGTCGCTTCGCGGATTTCCTGAACGATCGGGCCTGGCAGGCTGTACGGAGGAATCACACAGGCCGAGTCACCACTGTGCACGCCGGCTTCTTCGATGTGTTCCATCACGCCAGAGACGATCACGTTCTCGCCGTCGCTGATGCAGTCGACGTCGACTTCGGTCGCGTCCTCGAGGAACTTGTCGATCAGCACCGGCTGCCCTTGGGCGACCAGGAACGCTTCGGCAACGAAACGCTCGAACTGTTTGTCGTCGTAGCAGATTTCCATCGCACGGCCGCCGAGCACGAAGCTGGGGCGAACCAGTGCCGGGTAGCCAACCTTGGCCGCTTCGGCGCGGGCCTGGCTCATGTTGCGAGCGATCGCATTGGGTGGCTGCTTCAGATTCAAACGGTTGAGCAGTTGCTGGAACTGTTCACGATCTTCGGCGGCATCGATCGTATCCACGCTCGTACCGATGATCGGCACGCCAGCGTTCGCCAGACCGCGAGCCAGGTTCAGTGGCGTTTGACCGCCGAACTGAACGATCACGCCATCCGGCTGAACAACGTCGCAGATGTTCAAGACGTCTTCGGTTGTCAGCGGCTCGAAGAACAGCAGGTCCGACGTGTCGTAGTCGGTACTGACCGTTTCAGGGTTGCTGTTGACCATCACCGATTCGATGCCCAGTTCCTTCAAAGCGAACGAGGCATGGCAGCAGCAATAGTCGAACTCGATACCCTGGCCGATTCGGTTCGGACCACCACCCAGAATCATGATCCGCTTCTTTTCCGGGTCTTTCGCAGGGACTTCGTTCTCGATTTCGTAGGTCGAGTAGTAGTAAGGCGTGTACGCTTCAAATTCGGCGGCACACGTATCGACCGATTTGTAGATCGCGGCAATGCCCCGCTTCTTTCGTTCGCCGCGGACTTCCATCTCGCTGCTCTTGAGCAGGGTCGCCAGTTGGCGGTCCGAGAAGCCCCAGCGTTTGGCCTTCAGGAGGTTCGTGTCCGAGATCTCGCTGATCGAACCAATCGAAGCCAGCTCGTCTTCATACTCGACAAGCTGCATGAGCTGATCGCCGAACCATGGGTCGATGCCCGTGATTTCATACAGCTGGGCAACCGTCATCCCAGACTTGAGTGCGTAGCGGATGAACCAAGGACGTTCGGCATTGGGCTTGGCGAGCTTCGCGCGAATTTCGTCTTCGGTGGGCTGTTCGTCGGTACCCCAGAGGTCCTTGCCATCGCAGCCGAAGCCGAAACGACCGACTTCCAGGCCACGCAACGCCTTCTGGAACGATTCCTTAAATGTTCGGCCGATGGCCATCGTTTCGCCGACACTCTTCATCTGGGTCGTCAGAGTGCTGTCGGCTTCGGGGAACTTCTCGAAGGCGAAGCGAGGAATCTTGGTAACGACGTAGTCGATCGATGGCTCGAAGCAGGCCATCGTCTCGCGAGTAATATCGTTAGGCAGTTCGTGCAGGCGATAACCGACGGCCAGCTTGGCGGCGATCTTGGCGATCGGGAAGCCGGTTGCCTTGGAAGCCAACGCCGAGCTGCGGCTCACGCGCGGGTTCATCTCGATAACGATCATCCGGTCCGACTTCGGATCGCATGCGAACTGAATGTTCGAGCCGCCGGTCTCGACGCCAATCTCACGGATGACGGCCAGCGAGGCGTCACGCATCCGCTGGTATTCTTTGTCGGTCAGCGTCTGGGCTGGGGCGACGGTGATACTGTCGCCGGTATGAACGCCCATCGGATCGAAGTTTTCGATGGAGCAGATGATCACGACGTTGTCGTCGCGATCACGCATCACTTCCATCTCGTACTCTTTCCAGCCGATGATCGATTCTTCGATTAGCACTTCGGTGACCGGCGATTGATCGAGGCCGTTGCGAACCAGCGAATCGAACTCTTCGCGGTTGTAGGCGATGCTGGAGCCAGAACCACCCATCGTGAAGCTAGGGCGAACGACTGCCGGCAGGCCGACTTCCTCCAGCACGGCCCGAGCTTCGGCAACCGTATGGACCGTGGCCCCTTTGCAGACGTCCAGGCCAATCTTGCCCATCGCCTGTTTGAATTGTTCACGCTCTTCGGCCTTGGCAATGACATCGGCTCGGGCACCGATCATTTCCACGCCGTGCTTTTCCAGGATTCCGTGCTTGTCGAGATCCATGGCCAAGTTGAGACCCGTTTGTCCACCGAGGGTGGGCAGCAAGGCACATGGCTTTTCCTTGGCGATGATCTTTTCCAGGATGTCGACGGTCAGCGGTTCGATGTAAGTCGAATCAGCTGTGTCCGGATCGGTCATGATGGTGGCTGGGTTGGAGTTCACCAACACCACCTCGTAACCTTCTTCTCGAAGCGCTTTGCAGGCCTGGGTGCCGGAATAGTCGAACTCGCAGGCCTGGCCGATCACAATAGGACCGGAACCAATGATCAAGATCTTTTTGATATCGTCGCGTCGCGGCACTGGGGGCTCTCGTACTGGGCTGAAGTGAGGGCGGTGACAGGCGCGTAGTGACCCCTGTCTTCATGAACTTGAAGTGCAAAATCCCACCAATTTAACCGCACGATCGACGCGATAACAAGGGGCGCGCTAAAGGCATTCAAAAAAGCGCGACTGATCAAATCGCGTCCGCATCCACTAGGTTATCGCGAGCGGGGGCTATTCTTCCGAAACATAATTACGTGCTGGGGATTTAGACCGAATTTGCAGAACCGGCGAATTTGGGTTGATACAACGTGGCATGTGGTGCATGAAGCGTGGGCATCGGCTTGGCGTAACAGTTTGCGGGAAATAACAGGATGGCCTAGAAGCATCCGAATTTCCCATGATTGCGCGCATCATTCCGGCTGTATCGATCAAAGGATTCGATTTCGTCTCGTACGATGCTTAATAACTGCGCAGCCCCTAATCTGGCGCGTTGACAGTGGTTACCGATCCACTTAGCATTTAAGTGGTTTACGAATCTTAATACACGTCAGTCCTTGCATAATTCTGAGGCAACCTTGTCGCGGAACAGCCCCTCTCAAAGTGGAGTTTTTAACTCCGCAGTCGACACACGGGTCGAAAAGTTCACCGAAAGCATCAGCTTCGACCACCGACTGTACGCCCAGGACATCCGTGGCTCGATCGCCCACGCCGAGATGCTTGCCGATGTGGGCGTGCTGACCAGTGATGAGGCAGCACAAATCACGACGGCGCTGGCACTTATTAAGGGCGAGATCGACAACGGTGATTTTGAGTTCGACGAGAAGCTGGAAGACGTTCATATGAACATCGAAAGCGCACTGGTCGATCGCTTAGGGGATGTGGGACGAAAACTGCACACCGGTCGTAGTCGAAATGATCAGGTTTCGACCGACGCACGGCTGTGGATTCGCGATTCCATCGACGAAACAGATCAACTGTTAAAGCAGTTACAGGTCGCGTTCGTTGGTCGCTGCGATGCGGATATGGACGTGATTCTGCCAGCCTACACGCACATGCAGCGAGCCCAGCCCGTGCTCGCCCCGCACTACTGGCTCGCTTACACCGAGAAATTCCAACGCGATCGCGAGCGTCTGGCCGATTGCCGTCGCCGCGTGAACGTCTGCAGCTTGGGCACCGCCGCGTTGGCCGGCACGACGATTCCGATCGATCGCGAAAATGTAGCTAAGCGGTTGGGATTCGAGTCTGTGGCCGCCAATAGTATCGACGTCTCCAGCGATCGTGACTTCCTGGTGGAGTACGCGTTCTGTCTGACGATGATTGCCGAGCATCTGAGCGTCTGGGCCGACGAGTGGGTGTTGTGGTCGAGCGTCGAATTCAAATTCATTCAGGTTCCGCAGCAGTTCTGCACCGGCAGTTCGATCATGCCGCAGAAGATTAACCCGGACGTGTGCGAACTCATTCGCGGAAAAACGGCTCGCGTTATTGGGAACCTCCAGTCGCTGCTGGTCCTCATTAAGGGACTGCCACTGGCCTACAACCGAGACCTGCAAGAAGACAAAGAGCGGCTGTTCGATTCGGTTGATACGGTTCATCGCTCACTCGACCTGGCGGCTTCGATGGTTGAAGGGGCCAAGTTGAACACCGATTCGATCAACTCGCGGCTGGAAGATGGCTTCCTCGATGCGACCACGCTGATGGAGTACCTGATTGGTAAAGGGACTCCCCAGCGAACGGCCCATCATCAGATTGGTAGCCTGGTCGCTACGGCGATGGAAAAGGGATGTCGCCTGGCCGAATTGCCGCTCGAGGATTTTACGGCCGTTAACGATTCATTGGATAAGTCCGTTTATGACGTCCTGGGAGTGGAGCGAGCGGTCGCTGCATTCCGAAGTTATGGCTCAACCTCGCCTGACATGGTGAAAAAGCAAGTGGTTCGCTGGAAGGAGCAATTAGAATTGAGCTGACCGCTCAGGATTGTTTCCTTGCCAAGGAATGGGCATTTTCATCCGGAATGCCATCCCCACTAACCTTGCGAAAATCAGATGCAACGATTCCTTAAGTTTGCTTTTACGATCGCTCTCCTTGTTGGTTCGGTCATCGTTTCCGATGCACTGGCACAGCAACCGGAACAGCCCGCGCCCGAAGCACCTGTCGACACGGCGGCGATTCAAGCAATTAAAGAGTCGAACCCGACCACAGCTGAGCAGTTGATCAATGCGGCCATTCTTTCGGTCGATCTGGGCCGTGCCGATTTGGCCAAAGCCTATCTGAATAAGTTGATTCAGAACGATCCTCCCGAAGACGAGGTTCTGGCCGCTCAGCAGAAGCTGGGGACCGGTCGTATCTTCCGTCTGCAATCGATCGATGCGCTGCAGCCTGAGGGTGCCAAGGCAGCGACCTTGCTGCTGACCAAGCTCGACACCTACTTCAAAGATCCGCAGCGACTTGGCCAGCTTGTCGATCAATTGATTGACAAGGATGAAGTCACACGCAAAAAGGCGGTTCAACAACTGAAGAACGCTGGTGCCGACGCTGCCAATCCGCTGTTTGCCGCGCTCGCCGACCCCAGCCGAGAAGCCGTCCGTCCCGCTGCCAAGAAGATGCTGGTCCTGCTTGATCGGCCGATCCGTGATCCGCTGCTCGCGGCGCTCGATAGTTCCGATCCATTGCTCGTCGCCGAACTGGTCGACGTTGCCCGGCAGCTCGACCTGACGCAAGCCACGCAGTTCCTTGTGGGGCCGTACGTTCTGACCGATGACGATCAGTTGCGATCGGCGATCGGTGAGTACCTGGATGCGACGGTCAAGTCGCGACCGAGCGAGAGCGACGTCAAAACCTACCTGATCAAGCGGGTAAAGATGTATCTGGGCGATGGTCCGATGTTTACGGTCAACGAAGAGGGCCTGGTCGAACTTTGGACGTGGGATGCCGCCAAGAAGCAAGTCGTGATGACCCCGGTTCCACCGGCGGATGCAGAAGTGATCACCGCTGGTCAGTTACTTCGCGACCTCTACGCGCTGGACCAAACCAATGCCGAGGTCCAGGTTCAAGCCGCTTTGGCTGCCATGCAGCGAATGGGTGTCTTGGGCGAGTCTGATGCCGAACTCAAGAAACTGGTTGACCAGCACGGAGTCGAGCTTCTCCAGGCAGCACTAACCAAAGCCCTGGAAGATCGTAAGTTCTCGCAGGCCGCGGTTGTTGCCTGTGAGCAGATCGGCGCGACCAAGAACGCGGACCTATTGATCGCGGTTGAAGGAAAGCTTAGCCCATTGGCTTTGGCCCTGCAGTCGCCTGTGTATCGCATCCGCCGAGCCGCTGCGAAAGCGATTCTGACCATCGATCCGAAGACGCCGTATGCCGGTTCAGCCGAACTGTTGGATACGCTCGGTTTCATGGCGGCCGCCCAGGGCAAGCGAAATATCTTGCTGGGTGAACTGCATCAACAAAATGCCCAACGCATGGCTGGTCTGCTGGCGGAACTGCAGCTTGAACCGCTGGTCACACCAGGGGGCCGAGAGTTCTTCAAGCAAGCCTACTCCTCGCCGGACGTGGAAGCCATATTTATCAGCAAGCCACTGGCTTTACCGGCCATGATGGAGTCGGTTCAGATCCTGCGGAAAGATCGCCGCACGGCCGATCTGCCAATTGGGATCATCGCCCCGATTGGTGAAGTCGTTCATTATCAGCTGCGAACCAAGGACGATCCGCTGACCGTGGTGATGATTCGTCCCAACGATGTCGAAGGCTTTGTCTTTCAGTTGCAGCAGCTTTACCTGGCCCAGGGGCGATTGCTGGTTCCGGCCGACGAACGCGAAGCCGATGCCGAGTTCGCGATCGCCGAAATCAGCCGCATGCTGGATGCGTCCGATGAATACGACTTCTACGACTTCCTGAAAGTTGAAGAGATTGGCGTCCGCCGCCTGGTGGACCAAAGCGTCACTGCGAATGTTGCCAACCTGCTTGGCAAGCTTGGTACGCCTGCCGCTCAAACGGCATTGGTCGACTATGCCAGCGATCCATTCAATCCAGCTGCCCTGCGTCAGGCATGTGCCGACGCATTGAAGTCCGCGATTGAGCGTCGCGGGATCCTCCTCACCAAAGATCAGATCGTCGCCCAGTACGACCGCTATAACGCCTCGGAGGAATTGGACCCCGAGACGCAGGCCGTGCTTGGCAAAATTCTGGACATCATCGAGGCGCCGACCCAAGACGTTCGTTTCGACCAACCGGCCAAGATCGGCTCGTAGGTTAGCAATGGGACTGTATTCCGAAACGACTTCGAATTACACGCAAGACTACGCACCCTTAGGGTACGAACCACCCATCCCCGGCCTGATCGGATCGAGTAAGGCTATGGGGGACGTCTATCGTCTCACGCGCAAAGTCGCCCAGACGAATGCTTCCGTGCTTCTGCTCGGTGAAACGGGTACCGGTAAGGAAATGATTGCCTCGGCAGTGCACCGCCTGAGCCAGCGAGCTTCGGGGCCTTTCGTGAAGGTGAACTGTGGTGCTCTGAGTGAAAGCCTCTTGGAAAGTGAACTGTTCGGTCACGTTCGTGGGGCCTTTACCGGGGCCATCGGCAACCGCACCGGGCGATTTGAAGCAGCCCACGGTGGCAGCATCTTCCTCGATGAAATCAACTCCACCACGCTGCACCTGCAGGTGAAACTGCTACGCGTGCTGCAAGAACGTGAATTTGAACGCGTTGGTGATACGGCCACGATCCGAGTTGATACCCGCGTGATTGCCGCGAGTAACCGTCACCTCTTGGAAGAAGTTGGTGAAGGCAAGTTCCGTGAAGACTTGTACTGGCGACTCAATGTCGTTCCGATCCGCATTCCGCCCCTGCGTGAACGCCGCGAGGACATCCCCGAACTGGTCGCTCACTTTCTGAACGTCTACAGCGAAGTCAACGATCGACACGTGGTTCACATCCAGCGCGAAGCGATGGAAGCCTTGCAGGACCATAGCTGGCCCGGGAATGTGCGTGAGCTGCAAAACTACGTCGAACGCGCCGTCGTGTTGGCCGAAGGGGACGAACTGGCGATAGACCTTCTGCCGCCAGAGATTCGCAGCGGCGATAATCGCTCGGCCATGAGTCTCGGCCGCGGTGTGGCTGACTTCGACACGCTGGCATTTGAAGTCGTTCAGCAAGGCCTGCAAGATGCCGACGCAGAAGCGGAAGACCTCCACTCGCGCGTTGTGAATCGCGTCGAGAAAGAACTGATCGTTCAGGTCATGTCTTCCTGTGCGAACGTGCAAACCAAGGCTGCTACTCGCCTGGGTATCAATCGCAATACGCTGCATAAGAAGCTGAAAGAATACGAGATCGAGTCGTGATCGCCCAAGGGCAGGCTGAGCTTCCGGCTGAAAGGTCGTGGAAGCAGTTCCTTATTGCTCGTCTCTGGCGTTATTCTTCTTTGCTGATCGTCCTGCTCGCTGCGGCAACCATTCTGACAGGGTTTGCCCGAATCTACTGGGTGTGGGATCTTCTGGCCAACCTAAGGGTTCAACAGGTTCTCGTCGCGGTCGTATTGATCGCCACCTGTGCGATCTATCGGCGATGGATATGGCTCGCCATTCCCCTGGCTTGTTTCCTGGTACATACGCCCTGGTTTTTGCCTGGCCTCCAGAATGTTGGTGGAGTGCCTGACGTTCAGCATGTGATGAATGTAACCGTTTGCAACGTGTTGACGAGTAATCGAAACGTCGATGCCGTACTAGCCGACATCCTCCGCGACCAGCCTGATGTCTTCGTCGTGCTGGAGATCGACTCCCAGTGGGCAGAAGAGATCGAAGCCGCCACGCATACAGACTACGCGTATAAGGTAATTCACCCGGACGATCGCGGGAACTTTGGCATGGGGCTCTATTCGCGTCACCCGATCCAGCACTGGCAGATCTTTCGTTTGAATGAAGGGATTGCTTCAATCGAAGCGGTAGTGGACGTCGAAGGGACATCGTATCGTGTTATCGGAACGCACCCGTTGCCGCCGATCCGAGACCGTGGATTTCGCTCGCGGAACCAGCACCTGCAAATGTTGGCACAGAGAGTCCAACATCCCGAATCGGCATACGAAGGGCTACCCACGATTGTGATGGGAGACTTCAACGTAACGCCCTGGTCTCCCTTCTTTCACGACTTTGAATTGGCCAGCGGGCTGCGAAGAGCCGAGCACGTCGCCAACATGACACCCACTTGGTATGTCATGCCGATCTTCCCACTGGGGCTGTCGCTCGACCACATCTTCATCAGCGACGATCTTACATACTGGGGACGAGAGGTCGGCGGCCCGATGGGTTCGGACCATCGCAGCGTGAGCGTCACCGTCAGCCCGAAAGTGCGAGGAGACGGAGTGTTCATGAACTAGCTCCACTCGTGTCGCGTGTGCGACCAACTTCCATCGGGGTAAAGCTTCAGCTCCATCCAACACGCCGGGCAGCCGAGATACTCTTTTCCGCCCCACCAATTCCCACTCACTGCTCCACCGCAGATATAAGTGGTGTCATCGACGTCGACGCGATCGACCGTATGCATGTGACCGCTCAAGCATAGTTTTACCCGCGGGTACTTACGAAATAGCTTTCGGATGTCGGCCAGCTTATGCGCCGACCAGCCGGAAGGCACGACGTATCCTTTGCCCAGGCCTTTGTCGGTGGATGGTTCGTAGAAGTGCGTCACGGACATCAGCGGAGCATGGGTGACCACGCAGGCCGGCTTGTCGCTCTTGGCGAGTTCCTCTTCAAACCACTTCCACTGGGCATCATCGATTTCGCATCCGTTATGTTGAAACGTATCGAGCAAGAAGAACTGCCATCCGCCGTGTTCGGCCGCGTAGTACCGCGAAGGCATGCCGAACGTTTCAACGGCTCGCTTCTTCTCGAGGTAGCTTTCTGCCTGGTCTTTGACATGGTCTTTCCAACGGATGTCATGATTGCCAATGCAACTGACGCTGGGGACCTTGAGTCGGTCGATGACGTTCTCTTTCCATTGCTGGAACTGGATGTCGACTTGCTCGTCGGCTTGCCCGCCGTCAACCGCCATGACATTGTCGCCGCCAAAGACAAACAGCCCGGGCGATGTTTCGCGCGATTGGATCGTGTCCAGAAGCTGCTCGACCTTCTGCATGACCTCGCCGTTTCCTGCCGGCTGATGGGTATCGGTCAGGAAGGCCACCGTAAAGGGGCTATCGGTTGTCGAGTTGGTTGAGTTAGTCTCTTCGGCCAAGGTGACGCCGCCGGTGAGGGCCAGGCTGCCGCCGAATAAGGTTTGTAAGAATGAACGACGTATGAGAGACATCGGGACCTCCAAGCGAAGAGAGTTGGTTGCAGCCAGCTAAATCGAACGATTCGCACCAGCGTTTGAAACGCGATTCTAGTCCCGTTTTCTGATGGATCGATAAGCAACGGGCCATTTTGCGGACATCGAATGGCGTTCTTACCCAATGCGCACAAATCTCGAAAAACTTCTTACTACATCCCGGTCGTAACCAGCCACAGATGCGGGTGACCGTCTTCCCTGCCGATGCTCAGATTGTCCCATCCCCTAAACCCAAGGCCGACGATAGAATACGTCGCTTCCATTTCGGTCCCCTCCCCTCTCCCGGTCATGTAGTCGTCCTATGGAATGGCTTTCGGAACTTTCGCCCTGGGTTTTGGCGCTGTTGATCTTCCTGGTTCGCATGGTCGATGTGTCCATTGGAACCTTGCGCACCATTTGTGTCGTTCAAGGACGCATGGGGCTATCAGTCGTGCTGGGCTTCTTTGAAGTGCTGATTTGGATTGCGGCCTTGTCGCAGGTCATCATGGGGGTTTCGGAGAGTCCGATCTTGATGGTTGCCTATGCAGGTGGGTTTGCCCTGGGGAACGCCGTGGGGATTGGACTTGAGCGACACTTGGCCTTGGGCTCGGTGGTGGTTCGCATCATTGCCCAGGAGGACGACGCCGAAATCGTGCGAACGCTGAGAACGAGCGGCTTTCGCGCTACGACCTTTGAGGGAGAAGGGGTAGAAGGCCCGGTCGACCTGATTTATGTCCGCTGCGCCCGGCGTGAGGTCGCCAAGCTATTGAAGATGGTGAAGTTTCTGAAGCCGAACGTGTTCTACACGGTCGAGCCGGTCCAGGAGCAAAGCGAACGCTTCGCCGAAGCGCTGCCGCATGCAACCGGTTGGCGTGCTGTCTTCAAGATGAAGTGAATTGTTGGGGGTTACGGCCGTAAACTGCCTTACCGCTGCTTGACCCCTGGGCAGCGGTACTAAAGAATCGGGAGATTGAATTCGCCCCCCAGATGCGCCCTGAGTGGGCTCGCAATGAAATAGGAGTTCGTTTGATGCCTGCCCGAACGTTATGGTTGGTCCTTCTGTTGGCTTGTTTAGCTCCCGTCGCTCTCTTGGCTCAAGCTCCGGAAGGAGCCGCTGAGGCTGAAGCAACCGCTTCGACCGGAGAAAAAGACGATTTCGATACGATGATCGCTCAGTGGAAGGAGATCATCACCGAGCTTCGCCGCGTTCAGCAGGCCTATCGCCTGGCACCAGAGAAAGACTTGCCTAAGCTTCGTAAGGAGTACAACGAAATCCTGGAGCAGGGCATGGTCTTATTGCCTAAGATCGAAGACGCTGCCGTGAAACGCCTGGCAACCTCGCCGGACGATCAAGATGCCAAGCTCTTTTTGGCCAAAGTCCTGGCCGATGCCCTGGAAAAGGATGACTACGAGCGTGGCTATCGTTTAGTCCACTTGCTGCTGGACAACGGGTTCGACGAAAACGAACTGCTGGCTAACCAGGTCGTCGCGGCCTTTGGGACCGACCACTTCGAAGAGGCAGAAACAGCCTTCAAGAAGCTGCGGGAAAAGATGCTGCCGATCGACGATCGTGTCGGGCAGAACGGTGTCATGGCGACCGAACTCAAGGAAAAGTGGGTCCGCGAAGAAGAACTGCGGAAGAAGGAAGCCGAGGCAAATGACCTTCCCCGGGTGAAGATGTCGACCACGCAGGGAGATATGGTCATCGAACTTTACGAAAACGAAGCTCCCGATACGGTTGGCAACTTTGTGAGTCTGGTCGAGAAGAAGTTCTACGACGGTCTCCCATTTCACCGGGTTCTCCCGCACTTCATGGCTCAAGGTGGTGACCCCCAAGGCGATGGTAGCGGCGGACCGGGATACAACATCTTCTGCGAATGCTATGAAGATGATGCCCGCGATCACTTCGCCGGCACGCTCAGCATGGCCCATGCGGGCAAGAACACCGGTGGATCGCAGTTCTTCCTGACCTTCCAGGCCACGCCGCATCTCGATGGCAAGCACACCGTGTTTGGTCGAGTGGTTGAAGGGAAGGATGTCCTTTCCAAGATCACGCGTCGCGAACCAGGTGGGCTATCGGGTCCGGCTGCCGACCGAATCTTGAAGGCCGAAGTGATCCGCAAACGCAATCACGAGTACGTACCCAACAAAGCGCCGTAAAAACACAACGCGCGCAAAGTTGTATATGTGATCCTGCTGCGCAAATTTCTATAATTATGGCCAGGTTTTCCTGACAAACGAGAGTGTCTCCTTGGCCTTTCATCGGCCTGGCGACCCCTAAGTTCAGTCTCGGTAATGTAAGGCACGTCCTAAGACGTGCCTTTTTAATGCGCCCACAATTGCTAGCACTTCTCAAAGCGCCAAACCTTAACGGAAAATAACGCGCAGCTATTCCACGAAGAGGGCGTTTAAAGGGCTGCTTGTTATGTGGCTAATTTCTGACCACATCACAACTTACGTAAATTGCTACTATTCACCCGTAGTAAACTTAGGGAAATTAAACCTCGACATGCTTGACGATGGGGGCTGGGATCAATAACCTTACATTTCGGATTTTAATCTTGGATTTCACCAGTATCTAAATTCCGCATAGTTCCCCCTTCAATTCCTGAAGACGTTTATGCACGTAAAGTCCCTCAAGGTGTTCTGCGACGTTGTCGGTCAACGCAGCTTCTCACGAGCTGCGGATGAGAACGGCATTTCGCAATCTGGCGCGAGCCAGGTGGTGCACCAATTGGAGGAACGTCTCGGGGTGAAGCTTATTGATCGCTCAAAGCGTCCCTTGGTTCCGACCGCCGAAGGCGAGTTGTACTATCAAGGCTGCCGCCAACTCGTTCAGCGATACTATGCCTTGGAAGAGGACGTCCGCACGTTCCACAAGGAACTCGCCGGACAGGTAACCATCGCTTCGATCTACTCGGTAGGTCTGAGCCATATGAATGCCTGTGTGCAGGAGTTCTTAGGCAAACATCCCAAGGCAAATGTTCGTCTCCAATATCATCACCCCGACACGGTGGTGCAGTTGGTCGAGACGGATCAGGTCGACTTCGGTCTGGTTAGCTATCCGAAGGCGTCCAAGAGTATCAAAGTCGACATGTGGCGTGCGGAACCCATGTTCCTGGTCTGCGCACCTGGCTGCGAACTAGCCGATCGTGAAACGGTCTGGCTCGACGAACTCGATAGTCGCCGCATGGTGGGCTTTGACACCCGATTGCAGATTCGTCGCGAAATCGATTTCGTGCTCTCTTCTGCCGGGGCTGACGTTCAAGTTGTCATGGAATTTGACAACATCGAGACTATCAAGCGGGCCATCGAGATTGATGCCGGTTTTGGCCTGTTACCGATCGACACGGTAACACGCGAGTTGGAAACCGGTTCGCTCGTGGCTGTGCCTATCGAAGGAGCCCCCCTGTCTCGACCGCTGGGTATCGTCACCCGGCAAGGCAAAGAGTTAGGGAAGACGGCTCGCCGTTTCATTCAACTGCTGCATGAGAAAGCAGAAAACTCGGATGCCACTGGCTCCGAGGCGGAAGTTAAACAGGCTTCGGCCAGCTTCGCCGATGAGGAAGCTGCCGGTGCCAATAGTGATCTTGAAAACGGAGTTTCGGCACGCACCTAAGACGTTCCCCGCTCGAAGACAAAGTCTCCAAGGGGAATAAGCCTGCGGAGATCTTGTCTACCGACTAGATCCAACACCCCATTGAAGACATCCGGGCGCGCGGCCCGAAGTTTTAGCTAGAAGAAGGTAGAACCATGATCCAGCCAAACCAACCGACCTCGCGAACTTATCGGACCGAGCGGCCCGGTAAGGAAGGTTTGTACGATCCGGCAATGGAGAGGGAAAACTGCGGCGTTGGTTTTGTTGCCCACATCAAGGGCAAACGAACCCACCAGATGGTCCTCGATGCCGAGGCGATGAATATCAACATGGACCACCGTGGCGGTTGCGGCTGTGAAGCCAACACAGGCGACGGTGCCGGTATGTTGACGGCCCTGCCGCTGGAGTTTCTGGCTCGTGTTGCCAAGGAAGATCTCCATACCGAACTGCCGGAACCAGGTAAGTTCGCCGCCGGTATCGTCTTCCTGCCCCGCGATGTCAAGTCGCGCGAGCATTGCAAGAAGACGGTCGAAAAGCTGATCGAAGAACATGGTCAGGTTCTCGTTGGCTGGCGCAAAGTGCCTACCAATCCCGAAGGCGCCGACATCGGTCCTACCGCGCTGGCATGTATGCCTGAAATTGAGATGCTGATCGTCTCGGCCGGTGGTGACCTGGAAGGGGATGCCTTCGAACGCCAACTGTACATGATCCGTAAGCGTGCCAGCCACTTGCTTCGCGGCGATGTCGACCTCGTTCAGCGCACGCTGTTCTACATCTGTAGCTTGTCGACCAAGGTCATCATCTATAAGGGGATGCTGACGACGGCTCAACTGGTGCCGTTCTACCGTGACCTGCAGTGCGAAGACTACACCACGCACCTGGCGATGGTTCACTCGCGGTTCAGCACCAATACGTTCCCTTCGTGGGACCGTGCCCAGCCGAATCGCTTCATGGCCCACAACGGTGAAATCAATACGGTTCGCGGTAACGCCAACTGGATGAAGGCCCGCGAAGGTCAGGCCAAGAGCGAACTGTTCGGTGACGAACTGAAGAAGCTCTTCCCGATCGTCGAGCCAGAATGTTCCGACTCCGGTACGTTTGACAACGTCCTCGAGTTCCTGCTGATGGGCGGTCGTACATTGCAGGAAGCCGTCATGATGATGGTTCCCGAAGCGTGGCAGAAGCACGAAACGATGGCCGAAGACAAGCGTGCGTTCTACGAATACCACTCCAGCTTGATGGAGCCATGGGACGGTCCGGCTTCGGTCGCGTTTACCGATGGTCGCTACATTGGTGCCGTGCTCGATCGCAATGGTCTGCGTCCGAGTCGTTACTACGTGACGTCCGACGACCGCGTGATCATGGCCAGTGAAGTGGGGGTTGTGCCTGTCGATCCGAGCATCGTGATCGAAAAGGGCCGCCTGCAGCCAGGACGTATGTTCCTGATCAACTTCGAAGAAGGCCGCCTGATTCCTGACGAAGAGCTCAAGAGCAGCTTCGCTCGCGAACGTCCTTACTCCAACTGGCTTCGCGAACAACGCATCGAACTGGCCGAGCTGAGCCCGAACGAAGAGCCACACGGCTTCGATCCCGAGACCCTGCTGCAACGTATGCAGGCCTTCGGTTTCACGTCCGAAACGCTCAACTTCATGCTGTTGCCGCTGATCGAGCAAAAGCGTGATCCGATCGGCTCGATGGGTAACGACTCGGCCCTAGCATGCTTGAGCGACAAGCCTCGCATGCTGTACGACTACTTCAAGCAGTTGTTCGCCCAGGTGACCAATCCGGCGATCGACTCGATTCGGGAAGAAGTCGTCATGTCGCTGGAATGCTACATCGGCCCGGAAAGCAACCTGCTGGAAACCTCGCCAGAGCATGCTCACCGTCTGCTGGTTCCGCATCCGATTCTGACCAACGAAGAGTTGGCTGCCTTCTCGCACATGGATCACCGTGGCTGGAAGACGAAGGTCATCGACGTCACGTTCGCTCGCAGCGAAGGTACCGACGGCCTGGTCAAAGCCTTGGATCGCATTTGTGCTGAAGCCGAATCGGCGATCGACGAAGGTTACAGCAACATTGTTCTGAGCGATCGTAAGATCAGTGCCGAACGCGTTCCGGTCAGCATGCTGCTGGTCACCGGTGCGGTTCACCATCACCTGGTGCGTGCCGCCAAGCGTACGCAGATCGGTATCATCCTCGAAACGGGCGAAGCTCGCGAAGTGCATCACCACTGCTTGCTGGTGGGTTACGGTGCCGATGCGATCAACCCCTACCTGGCATTTGAAGCTCTGTGGCAATCGCGTGCCGATGGCCTGTTCAAGTCCGACGAATACCCTGACGACGATTCCCTCGTGGCTGCTTACCGCAAAGGTGTCGCCAAGGGTATCCTCAAGGTGATGGGCAAGATGGGTATCAGTACGCTGCAGTCGTACAAGGGTGCTCAGATCTTCGAAGCCCTCGGTCTACAAGACGAAGTCATCAAGCGCTGCTTTGCTGGTACTTCCAGCCGCGTTCAGGGTGTGAACTTCAAGGTTCTCGCCGAAGAGCTGCTGCGTCGTCATGAACTAGGCTACCCACTGCGTGAAGACGGTCGTCTGCCGGTGCTGCCGAACCAAGGTGAATTCCACTGGCGAGCCGGCGGGGAACGCCATGCTTGGAGCCCCGATGCGATCGCCAACATCCAGGTCGCCGCACGAACCAACAGCCGCGAAGCGTACAACCAGTTCGCGAAGCTGGTCAACGAGGATTCTCGCAACCGCTGCATGCTGCGCGGCCTGCTCACCTTTACGGAAGACGCCAAGTCGATTCCGATCGAAGAGGTCATGCCTGCCAGCGAGATCGTCAAACGCTTCTGCACCGGGGCGATGAGCTACGGCTCGATCTCCGGCGAAGCCCACGAATCGCTCGCCATCGCCATGAATCGCATCGGCGGTAAGAGCAACACGGGCGAAGGTGGTGAAGACTCGGTTCGCTTCCAGCCCATGGAAAACGGCGACTCGAAGCGTTCGGCTATTAAGCAGGTCGCGTCGGGCCGTTTCGGTGTGACGATCAACTACCTGACCAACGCCGACGAGATTCAGATCAAGATCTCGCAGGGTGCCAAGCCCGGTGAAGGTGGTGAGCTGCCAGGCAAGAAGGTAGACGAGTACATCGCTCGCCTGCGTTACTCGACTCCTGGCGTCGGTCTGATCAGTCCTCCGCCGCATCACGATATTTACTCGATTGAAGACCTTTCGCAGCTGATTCACGATCTGAAGAACGCGAATCCGGAAGCTCGTATCAGCGTGAAGCTAGTCTCCGAAATCGGTGTCGGTACGATTGCTGCCGGGGTTGCCAAAGCCAAGGCCGATCATATCCTGATCGCCGGCGACAACGGCGGTACCGGTGCTTCCCCGCTGACCAGTATCAAGCATGCCGGTCTGCCCTGGGAACTGGGTATTGCCGAAACGCACCAGACCCTGGTCATGAACGACCTGCGTAGCCGTGTCATCCTTCAGACCGACGGTGGTTTGAAGACCGGTCGCGACGTCGTGATCGCTGCGATCCTGGGAGCCGAAGAAATGGGCTTCTCGACCGCACCGCTGATCACGTTGGGCTGCATCATGATGCGGAAGTGTCATCTCAACACCTGCCCGGTTGGTATCGCCACGCAAGACCCAGAGCTTCGTAAGAAGTTCAAGGGCGAACCTGAGCACGTCGTGAACTACCTGTTCATGGTCGCTGAGGAAGCTCGCGAACTGATGGCTAAGCTTGGCGTTAAGACGATGGACGAACTGATCGGCCGCGTCGACCTGCTTGAATCCAACAAGGCGATCCAGCATTGGAAAGCCGACGGTTTGGACCTGACTCCACTGCTGAAGCCAGCGGAAAACAAGAATCCGAATTCGCCACAATACAACGTGATGAAGCAGGATCACCGCCTGGAACTGGCTCTGGACAACATGCTGATCGAGAAGTCGCAGCCGGCTCTCGAGAAGAAAGAAAAGGTCCGGATCGAAACACCGATCATCAATATCAACCGTACCGTCGGCACCACGCTCAGCCACGAGATCGCCAAGCGATACGGTGAAAACGGCCTGCCGGACGAAACCATTCACGTCAAGCTGCATGGTTCGGCTGGTCAAAGTATTGGTGCCTTCCTGGCTGCCGGGGTAACCCTGGAGCTGGAAGGGGATGCGAACGACTACGTCGGCAAGGGCCTCTCAGGCGGTCGCGTCATCATCTATCCTCACAAGTCAAGTTCCTTCAAGGCGGAAGAGAACATGCTCGTGGGTAATGTCTGCCTGTATGGGGCGACACGGGGTCAGGCCTTCTTCCGAGGTCGGGCTGCCGAACGATTCTGTGTCCGGAACAGCGGTGCGCACACTGTTGTCGAAGGAGTTGGAGATCACGGATGTGAATACATGACCGGGGGCCGCGTGGTCGTCCTGGGCTCGACTGGCCGCAACTTCGCAGCCGGTATGAGTGGCGGTGTCGCCTACATTTGGGATTACGAAGGCAACTTCCTGCAAAATTGCAATCTGGGAATGGTCGAGCTAGAGCGGTTGGACAACCCCAGCGACATCGTGGAGGTAAAAGGCCTGATCCAAATGCATGCCAAGTACACGCAGTCGCCGGTGGCCGAGAAGGTTCTCGCCGACTGGGAAACTGCGGTCACTCAGTTCGTGAAGGTCATGCCGATTGATTACAAGCGTGTCCTCAACGAACGCATGCAACACGATGAAGAAGAAGATGTTCAACTAAGCGGAGCCGAAAGCAATGGGTAAGCCTACTGGGTTTATGGAATTTCAGCGGAACACCATTCCCTATCGTGATCCGCTGGTTCGTATCAACGACTACAACGAATTTCAAATTGAAGTCACCGACAGCCATCTGCAAACGCAGGGTGCTCGGTGCATGGACTGCGGCGTTCCGTTTTGCCAAAGCACGACTGGATGTCCTGTCGATAACCTGATTCCTGAGTGGAACGACCTGATCTACAAAGGCCGCTGGCGGGAAGCACTCGATCGTCTGCACAAGACGAACAACTTCCCCGAGTTCACCGGTCGCGTGTGCCCTGCTCCTTGCGAAAACGCTTGCGTGCTGGGTATCACCAACCCACCGGTTGCGATCAAGAACATCGAATGTTCGATCATCGATCGCGGCTTCGAAGAAGGTTGGGTCACCGCGATGGTGCCTGAGCACCGCACCGGTAAGAAGGTCGCCGTGATCGGTTCCGGTCCAGCTGGTTTGGCCGCGGCTGAACAGCTGAACAAGGCCGGCCACAACGTGACTGTGTACGAACGCGACGACCGCATCGGTGGTCTGCTGATGTACGGCATTCCGAACATGAAGCTCGACAAGGACACCGTCCAGCGTCGTGTCGACCTGATGGAAGCTGCCGGCGTCAAGTTCGTTACCAATGCTCACGTTGGTCAGAACATCGACATCGCCGAACTGAAAGATCAAAACGACGCCATCATTCTGGCCGTCGGTGCGACTAAGCCCCGCGATCTGCCGATCCCTGGCCGTGACCTCAACGGCGTTCACTTTGCCATGGAATTCCTGAGGGCCAACACCAAGAGCCTGATGGACTCGAACCTGGAAGATGGCAACTACATTTCTGCTGAAGGCAAGAATGTGATCGTCATCGGTGGTGGTGACACGGGTACTGACTGCATCGGTACCTCGATCCGTCATGGCTGCACCAGCATGGTCAACTTTGAACTGCTGCCGAAGCCGCCGGCCGAGCGTGCTCCGGATAACCCGTGGCCGCAATGGGCTCGTGTCTTCCGCGTCGACTACGGTCACCAGGAAGCCGAAGCGAAGTTCGGCAACGATCCTCGCGAATTCTGCATCCTGTCGAAGGAATTCATCGACGATGGCAACGGCAACGTCGCTGGCATCAAGACGGTGACGGTCCAGTGGACCAAGGATGACAGCGGTCGCTGGAACATGGCCGAAGTCCCCGGCAGCGAGAAGGTCTTCAAGGCCGACCTCGTCCTGCTGGCCATGGGCTTCCTCGGTCCCGAAGCGACCCTCGTTGAAAAGCTTGGTATGGAAACGGATCAACGATCCAACTTCAAAGCCGAATATGGACGCTTCGCCACGTCAGTCGACGGCGTCTTCGCCGCCGGTGACTGCCGCCGCGGTCAGAGCCTGGTTGTCTGGGCCATCAACGAAGGCCGAGCCGCTGCTCGCGAGTGCGATAAGTACTTGATGGGTGTCAGCTCACTGCCGTAACAGCACTGCTGATGAAAGCAAGGTGTTTCATTTCACCTCATATGCTCTAAGCTAGGGTGAGTCGCCAAAATCGACTCACCCTTTTTTATTGCCCGAGCGTGCCCCCATGAATGATCTTGCCCAAAAGATTCTAGAGAATCCCATCGATAACTATCCTGCGGCCACCGTGGCCTGCTTTGATCCAACCTGCGGTGATCTTCCACGGCGGAAGCTCGATGAGAAGCGACTGGTCAGCTATCTCGAAAAGTTAGCCGCCGCGGGTGCCGAGGCCGTTTTGCTGGCGGCATCGACTGGGCATGGTCACTTACGGACGGTCGAAGAACTCGAGCGTTGGTTCGAAGTCGCGGCCCAAGCCAACGCACCTTCGCTGGTACGCATGGCCCTGCTCCGCCCGGAAGATGGCGAAGAGGCGAATCGCAAGCTGGTCGCGCTGTTGCGGGAACACGCCTACCCGGTGGTCTTCATTCGTCCCGGCACGAACTTGCCTGCCCATGCCACGGATGCTCAGATCGTCGAGAACATGCGTCCCCTGGTCGAGATGATCGCCGAAGCAGGCATGGCGGTGGGCGTCTATTCCATTCCGGACGTTAGTGGCGTTAAGCTGCCAGCAACCGCCACCGAAAAACTGCTCGACCTGCCTGGGGGCGATAAGATCGTGGCGGCCAAGATCACCGAAGCCGATTACCTGACAAGCACGCGCGAGTACCTCCTCAGTCCGCGGTTGGCCAAACTGAAGATCGTCCAAGGATGGGACCCGCATCTCGCCCAGGCACTCAGCGAAGGCCCGCGCTCGAACATCGAAAACAAGCAGCGAGTCGGCGTGACGTCCGGTCCGATGTCGTTTGCCGTCTATCAATACCTTTACATGCTGGAAGCGGCCAAAGAGCACGACTGGAACGAACTGGCGCTGGCCCAGAAAGCGGTCACCGCTCTCTTCGAGGCGATGCAGGACGATCCCACCAAGTTCGCCGACCTGCAGCGAGCCAAGTTCATCATGGGCCTGGGACTGCCGCTGACTGGAAGCTTTGAAACCGAACAGGTCGAGAAAGTTCTTACGGCACTCGAACACTTGCCACGCAAGTCCGATCAAAAACGCCTGGCCAAAAGCTTAGACCTGATGGGAGACGGCCCGTACCACGATCGCTTGGCGGCGTTATATGCGTAAGTGAATATCGGCTAGATCTCGTACACGGCATCGCGACAGGCAACTTCTACGTTGGGCATGTTCAGCGACTTGAGTTCTTCGCTCACTTGATCGTGGAAGCCTGGCTTCAAGTGTACGGCGACGATGCGGACGTCCGGGGCGACGTTTTCGATCTGTCGTTTGAATTGCCCTGGCGTGGTGTGCAGGCTCTTCTCGGCCAGCCACTGCATTTGGTTAGGGAAGCTGGCATCGAGGAAGATGATCTTCAGGTTCGGGATCGACTCGGCGATCTTCTCGAACTCTAAAAAAGGAGCCGTGTCCCAGGCAAACAGCGCGCTGCCTGTTTCCCCTTCAAAGACATACCCGAGCGTCGGTACGATGTGCTCAAGTGGGATCGGCGTCACTTGGTAATCAGCAATCGTGATCGGGCGATGCGCGTCGATGATCTGCTTGCGATAGAACGGGAATTCGGTTCCAGCGATACGCTCCAGATCGGGCCACACCTGATCGTTGAAGATGTGGTTCTCCAAGCAGTTCCACGTCGCTTCGCTGGCATAGACCGTCGGGCACTCAGGCGATGGCGCGTAGATGTTATCGAGGAACAGAGGCAGCCCGCCAATGTGGTCGATGTGCGAGTGCGTCAGAAGCACCTGGTCGACAGCACGCTGCACGTCGATGCAGCCGAGGTAAGGGAGCCCGCCGGTATCGATTGAGATATGCTCATCAATCAAAATCGAGACCGTAAACTGCAGCCGACTTTGGGAATCGACTGACGGCATAAGCAGGCGAATCTTCATGCATTGCTTACCCAGAACCAACGGCGGTGCCGGGCACTTCCTCAGATAAGTGGTAATTGTGGCGAAAAATTGGCAGCGGAATCCTTTTGTTTGACGGACTTCAGGAGGCCGCGCCTGTCGCTCAGTTTTACTGTAAAAAGGGCATACTGTGGGTGCAAGCACCGCGAATCGATTGTGGCGAATAAACTGGTTACAATGGGCTGCTGAAGGCGGATTGCACGCACGGCAGTTCTTCACAGGCAGTAGAAGACTTGATGGAAAAGAAACGGATCATCATTCTCGGTGGCGGCTTCGGCGGCGTGTATACGGCGAGCGAACTGCTCAGACGCCTGAAACGTTTTCATAAAGCGAATCTCGATGTCGAAGTGATTCTCGTCAGCGAAGAGAATTACATCACCTTTCAGCCGCTGCTCCCTGAAGTCGTTTCAGGAGCGGTCGAACAGCTGCACGTCATCAGCCCCATTCGCCGCACCGCCCCCGGTGTCGTGCTGTACTCGCGGCAGGTCGAGAAGATCGATATCGAGAACAAGACCATACAACTTTCACCGGGACGTATGCCGCGCTCCGAGGTGCTTCCGTACGATCACCTGGTCATCGCCCTGGGCAATCAGCTGGCCCACAACATGGTGCCCGGCATGTACGAGCACGCGATCCCGTTTAAGTACCTGGGCGATGCCCTGCGGCTGCGGAATCACATTGTGCAGATGCTGGAGGAAGCGAGCGTTTGCCAAGACGACGAAGAACGCGAGCGGCTGTTAACGTTCGTGGTCGCTGGGGGTGGCTTCTCGGGCGTTGAATGCATTGCCGAAATGGATGACTTTCTGAAGAAGGCCGTCCGTTCATTTCCCCGCATCACACGCAATGACTTGCGGATGGTCTTGGTGCAAAGTGCCGATCGTATTTTGCCTGAGATGAAAGAAAGCCTCGCCACGTATGCCGATAAGCTGCTGCGTCGCCGTGGCATTAATATCGTTCTCGAGCATCGTCTGCACGAAGTCTCCGCTGATCGTGCGATCATCTTGTGTAAAAAGACCAAAGAGCATGTCACCATTCCGTCGCGGACGGTCGTGGCCACCGTGCCGACCGAACCGCATCAGGTCATTCTGGATACACCGCTGGAGTGCGAGCGAGGACGGATTCTCGTGAGCGATGAAATGGAATCGACCAGTCACCCTGGCGTCTGGAGTTTGGGCGACTGTGCGGCCGTGCCCAGTGGCGAAGGCTATTACAGCCCGCCCACTGCGCAGTATGCCGTCCGCCAGGCCGTGATCTGTGCCGAGAACATCCTGGCGACGATGCTGGCCAAGCCACGCAAGCGATTCAAATTTGCCGGTCTTGGCAAGCTGGCTTCTTTGGGCGCTCGCTGTGCCGTGGCCGAAGTGTTGGGCTTTACGTTCTCTGGCTTCATTGCCTGGGTCATGTGGCGGGCAATTTACGTTGGCAAGATGCCTGGTTTGGATCGCAAGATTCGCGTGTTCCTGGATTGGCTGAAAGACTTCTTCTTGCCGCGTGACATCACTCAGCTGAACGTCCACAACGAACAACAGGTTCGCCGCGAACACCTGGCCGCGGGGCAGACTCTCTTCCATCAGGGAGACTTTGGCGATCGCTTGTACTTCGTAGCGAAAGGAAAGCTCGAGATCGAAGTCGATGGCCGTGTGGTGAACACGACCGGCGAAGGCGACGTGATCGGCGAGATGGCACTGCTTTCTCACAATGCTCGCAGCGCGACCGTGAGGGCCGTCGAGTCGACCGACCTGGTCAGCCTCCCGCGCGATGCGTTCGATTCGATCATTCAGTACGTCCCTGGTGCTGCCGAAGCGATGGCGGAGATCCATCGGCAACGGATGCAGCAGAACGCGGAAGAAGAAGCTTCCGCCGACGACCCCGTGCAGAGCTAAACTTCGATCCGCGTCCAGGCACCATGCCAGTAGCGCAGCAGGATGAGGATCATCCGCGCGATGTTATCCAGCAGCATGGCCAGCCAGGCACCGGTCAGCCCCCAGCCCACGCCGGTAAATGCGATACCGGTGAAAGGGATCTCGATGGCATCCAAAGCCAGCCAGTAGGTAAACGGCATGCGGATCAACAGGAAGCCAATCAGCGTAATCAACAGCGGCCAGGTCGTATCGCCGGCCCCGCGGAGCGAGCCGCTGATCACGGTGAACACGGCATAAAACGGCAGGCACGCCGACATGATGCCCAGGATCTTCAGCACGGCCTCGCTGGTCGTAAACGCCGTGGTCCCTTCTTCGGGGAAGCCCAAAAACAGGTTGGCCACAAAGTCACCGCCAAACATGATGGTCAGCGAGTACGCCGAGAGCAGTGTGAAACAGATCGACAGCGAAACGAGCGTTGCTCGGGTTGCTCGACGTGGATTGCTCGCCCCCAGGTGCTGGCCCGTTATGGACGAAGCCGCCACGGCGAATGCCCATGCGGCCAGAAAGCCAGGCGACTCCAAGCGAATCGCCAGCCCATGCGCGGCGGCTTGTGTTGTGCCCAGGCTATTGATGATGCCCAGATACCAAAGGTGCGAGGAAAGCACGATCGCGTCGTTCAATCCGCCTGGCAAGCCGACTCGCAGCAGCCGTCGCATTCTCTCTATGTTGGGCCACATGCCGCGCCACTGCACTTTCAGGTGAGCGCGGCCTTGAAACAGAATCGCGAGCAGCAGCAGTCCGCCAATCGCATGACTGACGGCCGTTCCTATGGCGATACCGCTCCAGCCCAGCTTTGGAATTGGCCCCACACCAATGGCCAAAGCGGCACTGATAGCGATGTTCAATACGTTGACGATCGTCATCACGATTAGGCCGGTCACCGTATCACCGGCACCGTGCAGGCAGGCCGTGGTAATCGCGATCATCATGAAGCCGGGGATCGCCGGTATCAGGATGCGCAGGTATAGCAGAGCCATCTCGTAGGCCTTCCCCTCCAGCTGCATCGCGGCGACATAATCGTCGGCGAGAAACCAGAGGACAACCGTCGTGATCAGGCTCAGGATCATGCCCAGCGAGATGGCCTGCTCGGTGGCGAGCTCGGCATCCTGCCAGTTGCCGGCTCCGATGTTGCGGGCCACGACGGCGGTCGCTCCGATACCGATCGACGCACAGATGACGAAGATCATCCAGCACGTGTAGGCCATCAAACCGACGGCAGCCACGGCGGGTACCGAGTTCTCAGCGGACAGGCAGTTGCCGGCCAGATAAGTGTCGGTCGTGCCGACGCAGAACTCGAGGAACTGCTCGGCCAGCGCCGGCGTAGCGATCGTCATCACGGCGCGCAGATCCCCCTTCGACGTCATCGACGTGCGCGGGGCGGTCTCTTCGATCTGCGTCATCGACATGAAGCGTACACCGTACGAAAGGGCGCAGGATGGAAACGTGCATTATAAGCACAAGATGCCGATTCGCACGGGAGGGTTCACCGCAACTGCATTAACCATCCGCGATGGGCGAGAGGGTGTCGGCGGTGACCAAGATTTCGTCGATGTTGGGGAACTCGACCGACGACGAGGGGCGAAAGGCCCACACGATCTGGCCGTTGGTATCAATCAAGTACGAGCCGGAGAGCTGCATCAAGTCACCTCGGGGGCGACCGATACCGCTACGCGTGAGGGCCTTGAGACCTTGCCACCAAAGGTGTGGCCCGGCCACTTGCCAGGCGTTGCCCCGCGGAACCTCAAATGCCTGGTAGACGCTTTGGTCGGGGTCGGCATACACCGGGAAGGTCAGCTTGAGGGCCTCGCGGAACTTCTTGGCTTCCTCTGCTCCACCCATGATGACCAGGGCGACGTCCAGGTTATGACGCGTGAACGTCTCGTAATGCTTGAGCAGCTGCTTGGCGTGATCGATACAGAAGACGCAGCCCAGGTGCCGTGAAAATTGCAGCAATAGAGGCCGCTGGGCGTACAAATGGGCCAACGGAACTTTGTGGCCGTCTTCAGCGATCAAAGTTCCTTCTGGGGCCGGGACCGACATGACGTAGTGAGTCATCTTTCTGCGCGTGGAGACGCTTTACCTGGCTGTGCGGCCTCTTTGCGGAAGGCCTCGAATTCGTCTTTCATCATTGCCCCTATTTTAACCCGATTCACGCCGAACCAAGTAGCATTGGGCGTTTGTGCGTCTAATTGTTTTCGCTTGCCGTAAATCGCTACCAGCTCATCCAGCTTCTCTTGCTTCACGGCCGGATCGTCACTAGCGCGGAGCTCGGCTTCGGTGTACATCGCTTTCGCGTTCAGCAAAAGGCCTTCGGGAACGGCTTTCTCTTCTACCCGCTTTTCCAAGTAGGTCGTAAACAGCTGCAGCGACTCGAGTTGCTCCTCTTGCAGGTACCGCATGTAGTTCACCAGCCCCTCAGGCATGCGAACATTGCCAGGGCCGATGTAGTTAAGTGTTTGAGCCGTCGCTACTTGGGTCGAAGCCAGAATCAGCAGGAAAGCGAGAATAATCGATCGCATGATAGCACCCTTAGTTGGTCAAAGTCACAACCCGGGTATCGTAACGCCAAGCTCCCCATTTGACCTAGAGCAATGTCGCTGGGGCATTCTCAGTCAGTGTTAGTAATAAAATTGCTAGAGTTTGGGAAATACCTTATCGTGGGTGAGGCCATTAGCCCCGATCGACGGGACTGGCCAGTTCCTCATTATCTTTTCTAAGGAACGTTCCCTATGGTCTATTCTACGCCTCGACCCAAGCCCAGGCACGGGTTTACGCTCGTCGAGCTTCTCGTTGTCATCGCGATCATCGGTGTTTTGATTGCCCTGCTGCTTCCCGCGGTGCAGCAAGCTCGCGAGGCCGCCCGCCGGATGCAGTGCAGCAACCAGCTCAAGCAGATCGGCCTGGCGATGCACAACTATCACGACACTTATCAGGTCTTTCCTCCGGGTAGCGTCAATCTCGATACGACGACCGCCGCCAACAAGAGTCTGACGAACTGGGCGATTGCCATTCTGCCGTTCCTGGAACAAACGGCTCTGTTCGAGCAGTACGATCAGAACGTCCATAACTCGCATGGCAACAATCACGACGTTCTGCAAACCATTCTGCCGGCAATGCTGTGTCCCTCGGATGTCAATTCCGAGGTCCTCACGCAGCCCAGCCAGCTTCTTTCGGTTGCCATCGCGCCTGGCTCTTACAAGGGAAACATCGGCCGACGTTTTCGCGGGGCCAACGGCTACTTCGATTATCCTCCTTACGCAGGGACTTATACCGCGGCCGAGCGTGCATCGATCGGCCCCCTGCATGTATCTGGGGTGAACGGTCTGGACTGCGAACGTTTCGCCACGATTACTGATGGTTCGACCAACACGCTCTTGGTGGGCGAGTATCACACCAAGACCATGGACGACCGCAAAGCGTTTTGGGCCAGTTCGCATAGCTTCCATAACCTGGCGGCGGCGCAGCCGGAATCGTACACCCGCATTCCCGACTTCGAGGCCTGTTGGGCCGCAACCGGCAACACGCAGCATTGGAAGTGCTACCGCGCGTTCGGTGCGCTGCATGCCGCCGGTACGATGAATTTCGTGATGTGCGATGGTTCGGTGACCAGCGTTCCACAGACAATCGATAACGTCATCTTCGAGGCCCTCTCGACGATCGGCCGAAACGAAATCGCTACGTTGCCCTAGTCTCTTTTCGTCGGGAAGAATTTCGCATGCTCCTTGCGCGGATACTCGCGATCGCTCCGCTCTGTTTGCTCGTCGGCTGTTTCGGGTCGGACAAAATCGTGCCGGTTTCGGGCTTGGTGACCCTCGATGGCGAACCCTTAGCGGGTGCCATCGTCGGCTTTGAACCGATCGCCCAGGAAGGAGACCTGGAAGCGGGTTACGGTAGCTACGCCAAGACCGACGATGAAGGCCATTACCAGCTGCGCTCCCTCAAGAAGGAAGACGGCGCATTGGTCGGACAACACCGCGTCTCAGTGAGCACGGTGGTCGGCGAGGAAGGTCCCAACGGCGAAATGATCGGCTTGACCAAAGAGCGTGTGCCTTCCCGGTATAACAACGATACCGAGCTGATCATCGAAGTCCCGCCAGGCGGCACCGACGAGGCGAACCTGGAGTTGGAGTCGCGGTAGCGACGGTCATTCTGATCTAGATGGTTCCGCACAAAAGTCAGAGAGATCGTGCGCGCGGGTGAGATTTTCGGAGGTTTCTGGGCGGGTCCTCAGGCGGGCCGGGACAGGCCGCAAAACGCACGCAAATGGTGCACAATTGCCCCCGGGCTTCCATCTTCTTCCTATCTTTACGCGATCCCCTGGGTTTACCCGCCCTGCAGCGGGGGAAAGTGGGTCGTCTTGCGTTGACATGGGGATTTGAACGACCGTAAAATGTTGAGTTTTCCCGGACGCGGGGTGCCTTGACAGGGGAAACCGGAATTCTGATCGGTTTGTCCCTCGTGCCTTTCGTTCGAAGCATGACCAACCTCGGAGCTTGCTCCACTTTCCAGAGAATCATCCTTGAAAGAAGCCATCGAAAAAGCGGACGTCCTGATTGAAGCCCTAGGATGGATCCGCCGCTTCCGCAACAAAGTCACTGTGATCAAGTTGGGCGGAAGCGTCATGGAAAACCCCGACGCGCTGCGGCACTGCTTAATTGATATCGTCTTTATGGAAACGGTCGGCATGCGTCCGGTCGTCATTCATGGAGGCGGGGCCGCCATCAGCCGCGCCATGGCCGAAGCGAAGATCGAGCCCAACTTCATTCAAGGACGCCGCTACACCGACGACGCCACGCTGAAGATCGTCGAAGAAGTCCTCGCTGGCAAAGTGTGTAGCCACATCACGCAAGAGATCGAAGACATCGGCGGTCGGGCAATGAGCCTGAACCTCGATCCGCAGTGCGTGCTGTTTGGCGAGCGGATGACGCTGCCAGGCGACAACGGCGAAGCGATCGACCTGGGCCATGTCGGCAACGTGACCGAAGTCGATCGGGCGACGATCGAGAACCTGTGCTATGCAGGCCAGGTGCCGATCATCCCCAGCATGTGCATCGATAAGAAGACCGAGCAAAAGCTGAACGTCAACGCCGATACGGCCGCCAACGCGGTGGCCGAAGCGCTGGGCGCCGAGAAGCTGGTCTTCCTGTCCGATGTGAACGGCGTGCGTACCGACAAAGACGATCCCGATACGCTGGTCCACTCGCTCAATCGCGAGAAGGCCGAAGCGATGATCAAGTCGGGTCAAATTGCTTCCGGCATGATTCCGAAGGTCGAAGCCTGCCTGGAAACCCTGTCACGCGGCGTGAGCAAGATCCACATCATCGACGGCCGCCTGCGACATTCGCTGCTGCTGGAAATTTACACGAACACCGGGGTGGGTACAGAAATCGTTTTGTAGAAGCCCATCGCCATCATTCATCCTGTTCCCTCTCCCCCAAGGGGCGAGGGGACAAGAGAAGAAAAGAACCACCGAACATTTTGGTCTGACCGCTGTCCATTAGCTTTCCCATTAGTGGATCTGGTCTTGGAGAACCTGCCATGAGTACGACCGATGCTTCCGCCGGTACCGAGCCGTTGAGCTCGACGGAGACAGTAGAACTGTTCCAGAAGTATGTAGTGCCCAACTACGTGCGCTACCCGGTAAACCTGGTCCGCGGCGAAGGTTCGAAAATCTGGGATGCCGAAGGGAAAGAGTATCTCGACCTGTTCCCCGGCTGGGGCTGTAACCTTTTGGGGCATTGTCCCGACATGGTTGTTTCCGCGGTGCAGGACCAGGTTGCCAAGCTGATTCATGTTCCCAACACGTGGCACATGGACGTCCAGGGTGAATGGGCCAAGATGCTGTCCGATCGGAGCTTTGGCGGCAAGGCGTTCTTCTGCAACAGCGGAGCCGAAGCCAACGAAGCGGCGATCAAGCTGGCTCGCCTGCACACGCCCGACGAAAAGTACAAGATCATCACCTTCTTGGGCGGTTTTCATGGTCGTACCTATGGCGCCGTGACGGCAACTGCGCAGCCGAAGTACCATCAGCACATCGGTCCGATGATGGCTGGTTTCAGCTACGCTCCGCACGGAGATCTGGACGCGGTGCGCGACCTGGTCGACGAACACACGTGTGCGATCATGATCGAGCCGATTCAGGGCGAAGGTGGCGTGAAGCTGCCGCCTGAGGGTTTCCTGGAAGGTCTGCGAAAGATCGCTGACGAGAACAACTTGCTGTTGATCTTCGACGAAGTTCAAACCGGCTGCGGTCGAACTGGCGAGTGGTTCGGCTACCAGCACTTCGGCGTTCAGCCTGACATCATGACCCTGGCCAAGAGCTTGTGCGGTGGTGTTGCTGGCGGGGCACTGATGACGACGTCCGAAATCGCCAACAGCTTGAAGCCTGGCATGCATGCGGCCACGTTTGGTGGTAACCCACTGGCTGCCCGAGCCGGGATCGCGGCGATTCAACAGATCGAGCGCGATGGTCTCTTGGAAAAGGCCAAGCAGGCCAGCGAGATCTTCCGCGAGCGACTGACGGCGCTGAAGGAAGAATGCGACTTGATTCAGGAAGTTCGGATTGTCGGTATGATGATCGGCCTGGAACTTTCGGTCGATGGGGCCCCGGCCGTGAAGGCCTGCCTCGAGAAGCAGCTGCTGATTAACTGCACGCAAGGACGGGTTATCCGTCTGTTGCCGGCGATGAATATTACCGAGCAAGAGATTCATCGCGGGTGCGATATTCTTTCTGAAGTGTTGAAAAACTTGCCAACTTCGGCTGAGTAACCTCTTTTCTAATTGGGTACTGTAGAGACCCTGTTTTTTCCATCGTGAGATCGTTTCCATGCGACATTTCTTGAGCCTCTTTGACGTTTCCGACGACGAACTAAAGCGAATCTTTGAACTGGGTCACCAGCTGAAATCCCGCTTGAAGTCAGGCGTCCGCGAACCCATTCTGCAGGGCAAAGTGGCAGGGCTGTTGTTCGAGAAACCTTCGCTGCGAACACGCGTCAGCTTTGAGGCCGGCATGGCTCAGTTGGGCGGTAGCAGTTTGTTCCTCGGCGAAGATGTTGGCTGGGGCAAGCGAGAAGCTCCGCAGGATTTCAGCCGCGTGATTGGCCAGTATCTGGACGTGATTGTCTGTCGAGCCAAGGCGCACGACAAGGTCGAAACGCTGGCCAAGTACGCCGATACGGTCATCATCAATGGCCTGACCGACCTGTGCCATCCGTGCCAGGCCCTGGCCGATCTGATGACCATTCACGAAGAGTTCGGCACGCTCGAAGGCCAGAAGCTGACCTTCGTTGGCGACGGCAACAACGTTTCCCGCAGCCTGGCTTTGGCCTGTGCCAAGATGAACATGCAGTTCACGCTGGCACACCCCAAGGGCTACGAGATCGAGCAAGAGTTCATCGATCGCATCCTGAAGGATTCGCCGGCCGCGAAGATCGAACAGACGACCGATCCCATCGCTGCCGTCGAAGGTGCCTGTGCCGTTTACACCGACGTGTGGGCCAGCATGGGGCAAGAAGCCGAGCAGGCCAAACGTGAGAAGGCCTTCGCTGACTTCCAGGTCAATCAGAAGTTGATGGACGCTGCCGGCAAGGACGCAATCTTTCTGCACTGTTTGCCAGCCAAGCGTGGCCAGGAAGTGACCGACGAAGTGATGGACTGCCCAACCAGCCGAATCGTCGAACAGGCTGGCAACCGCATGCACGCCCAAAAGGGCCTGCTGGTCTGGCTGCTGACCGAAGCGGTCGACAAGGTTCACCTCGACTAGTTCTTACGAGAAGAGATTCGCCACAGAGGACACAGAGAGCACCGAGAACGAAGAGAAGACTAACCACGGATTTCGCGGATAGACACGGATGAAATCCCGAATCGTCGAAGACGATTCTTAGATATTTGTGTTCATCGGTGTAATCCGTGGTTAAGACTCTTGCCTCGGTGCTCTCTGTGTCCTTTGTGGCTTACACGCATTCACGAATTGCACCCAAGGATAACACTATGCCCCGTCACGATGGCCGTTCCGCTTCGCAGCTTCGTCCTTTGAAGGTGAAGCGAAAGTACACCAAGAACGCTCCTGGCAGCGTGCTGATTCAAGCAGGCACCACCACCGTTCTGTGCACGGCCAGCGTTGAATCGTCGGTCCCGCCGTGGCTGAAAGGGAGCGAGAAGGGGTGGGTGACCGCCGAGTACAACATGCTGCCCGGCAGCACGCCCACGCGTAAGCCGCGTAAGGTGGATGGTCGCACGACCGAGATCCAGCGGTTGATCGGTCGCAGCCTGCGAGCGGTGGTCGATCTGGAAGCTTTGGGCGAACAGATGATCACGGTCGACTGCGACGTGCTGGACGCCGACGGCGGGACGCGCACGGCTAGCATTACCGGGGCGTTCATTGCCTTGGTCGACGCCGTCAGCACGATCGAGCTGCCTGACCCGAAGCGTTCGGTCTTCAAAGACAGCCTGGCCGCGATCAGTGTCGGCGTCGTCAATGGTTCGCCTGTCTTGGACCTGGATTACGTCGAAGACTTCGCCGCGACGGTCGACATGAATGTCGTCATGACCGGCAGTGGGAAGTTCATTGAGATCCAAGGAACCGGCGAAGAAGCAACCTTTAGCGAAGACGAGCTGGCGAAGCTTTTGAAACTGGCCAAAGGCGGCATCAAGGATTTGACCGAGATGCAGCAAAAAGCCCTCGGTCGAAAATGGCCGATCGCCTAGAAGTTTCTCCACGATCTAACGTCGCGGGGGTTTGCGAAGCGTCGGAGTGCCGCTGTGCCCGGTATGGCAACCGGTGCAGAAGTGCGTGAACCCTGGTCGAGCTCCACTGTAGTGATCTCCGGCGAATGCGTAGAAGGTTGCCTTCTCTCCCTTGGCATTCGTGGCGTTGCTCTGCCAGCTCACCACGTGCCCCTCGGAGTCGAAGCCAGCTAAGACGGTCGGTGCTCCCGGGGGAATACGAAAGCTGAAGTCATCGGCCTTCACGGGGGTCTCTATCAGCAGTTCGAAATCGCCCGGCACACGTGGTTGCTCGGGTGAATCGAAACGATCGCGATTGGATCCGTAAACGCGGATGGTCTCGATCAGATCTTTGGGAACTGGATTAAAAATAGGCCCGTCGTTGTTGGCGGCATTTTGCCCTGGGTCATCCTGGTTGCCGGCAAAGCTCACGGCTGAATTGTGGACCTCGGCTGTGGGACCCGTGAACTCTTCTCCATTGGCAAAGCGAATCGTTCGCGTACCGTCGCCTACTTCCAATGCATAGAAGTTGTACTTAATGTCTCGGGACGTCACCGCGACCGGTTCGCTGTCGACCAGCTGGGGATCATCGAACACTTTGCGAAGCGAGATGCTCTCCGCCGTGGGTTCTGAGCCCCAATCGGCGCTGGCCAGGTATATTCCATACGCTGACTCGTCCCAGGTGCCATCGTCGTTTCCGCTCGCGGCCGCCAAGGTGATTTGGTTGTCCGGGTAGGCGGCAGGCGTCGCGAGTTGCAGACGGTTTCCTTCGGCATCCTGTGAAGGGCCATAGGTCAGCAGCGAGTCGCTTGTGGTGGGTAGAACCGATTCTTTGGCCAGCGAACTGGGTGAATTGTTCACGCTGCCTGCTTTCGCTTGAACCACGGTCATCGTGCCTGCCGCTTGATCGTCGGTGGCCGGCGCCGTCATGAAGACGTAGTTGCCGTTGTCCAGTCCGCGAGGACGCCAAACTGGCTCTTTCGTCTTCAGCACGCCACCAAAGAAATCTCCGTTGGGTTCGACGTGGGCTCCCAGCCACGCATCGGTAGGCAGTGTGGCGGTTTCCGCGCCATCGGTATAAGGCTCGATCGTCGTGAGATCACGCGAGATGACTTCGCGATTCCGGCTCCAAAGGCTAAAGACAACGTAACCATTCGGGGCAATCCACGGCCAGCGATCGTTATTCCGATTGGCAGTCAGTGGCTTCTTGTCGCTGCCATCTTCTTTCATGATCCACAGCGTTGTGCTTCGGCGGGCATGGTCGCGACCCAGATCCGGCGTGCGGCTCGAGACAAAGACGATGTGCCCGCCAGGCGCATAAGTTGGATCGACATCGTCGTAGTCGACCTGTTTTCGCTCGGAGTCCGAGAGAGTTTTTTCACCGCTTTCGTCATAGCGCATCGGCGGAACGGTCGTGCAGCCAGGATCCCTCGGACCGCCGGTCAGCTGACGCAGGCCTGTTCCATCGATTTGAATTTCGTACAAGCGAAAGTGGCCGGCATCGGGTGATGCTTTGCGTCCGGCGAAGAGGATCTTCTTGCCATCAGGCGAGACGCTGGGGCTCATGACGTCAATCAATGTCGAGCCATCAGGCAACTTCTTTTCCCAGGTCAGTTCGCTGACCTGACCACTGGGAAGCAGCATCCGTAGACGCCCCTGGCGGGCCTGCCACAGCGGTTGGCCCGGGTACACGAAGGTCTCGCCGGGATCAGCGGCAGCACGCAGGCTCGCGGCGCTCGTACGTGACGTGAAGACGATAGGATAGGCCGCTTGCCCGTGTACGTACTGGGCCAGCTCAGGGCTGCTCGACGGTAAGTGGGCAGTGCTGAAATACCAAATGCCAACAGCGGCCAGAACGAGTACTAAGACAGCAGACGCAGTTAGAAAAGCTTTGCCTGACCTATTTGTCATACTGGCTCAAATCGATGTCGAGAGTATCGCCAGCTTTGACGGACTGCTTAATAGGCGTCTTGTTCTGGCTGAACTTGCCCTTGAGCTTGTCGACATCGGGGTAAGGATCCAACTGCTGAACAGCAATTCGATAATCGCCGGCCGGCACTTCTGCTTCAAAATGACCAGTCGAGTCGACGCTGGCCATAAACGTCTGGCCGGTCATCTTGCCATTCTCTTCCTGGATGAAGTGAATCTGGATGTCTCCCTGGCCGCTAACCTGAAGGGCTTCGCCACCCTTGCTAACTGAGCCTTTGACGATCGAAGGGGCTTCCGAGCAGCCGACGCAAGCCAGCAACGCGAAGGCAAACAAGCCGATAGAAATCCGAGCGGTTGTCACTTCGGCAAACCTTTCAAAGAGCAAAGATAAGACCTGATGAACTGCAAATAAGAATCGGCGAGGAATGCTCCTCGCCGATCGAGTTGAATAAGACGAGCCAGAACTATGGCTTTTGGTATGGAACGCCATCGTTGACGGCGTGGATCATCGCCCAGGTTGGCTGATCGATCGTTTCCGAGATGCTGCTAACGCTGCCGTCGACATACACGATGTTGACGATGCCCGGATGCAGCGAGCGAGCAACGGCTTGCGTATTGGTGCAGCCTTCCCAGCATCCGCCTCGGCCGTCGGCAAAGTCTTGGCAGTCCAGGACGTCGTCGGAGTTGCTATTACGATCGTTCGGACCGTGGCAGTCACCACGCGAGAAATTGTTCACGATGCTGGAACCGGAAACACCCAAAGCCCAAACACCACGCTGATCCGTATCGACTTCACCGATACGAATTTCGTCGACCAAGGCCGTGTTGGATGTACCGTCGGTAACGGCCGACATGTTCTTGCCTTTGTTGACGGTGAACACACCGTCCGAGCTGATGCTCTGGCTGTAGCCGTTCGGCGTGGTCGACTCACCGTCATTCCACCACGATTGAAAACCACCATTGGCGGCGTAGTTGCCGCGACCCCAGTTGCCACCAAGGCTGCCGCTGTTATAAGGCGTCTTGGATGCAGCATCGCTAGGACACAGGTAGCCAGGAATCTCTTGAGCACGAGCGAACTCACCGTTGGGGAGCGTCACATCGCGATTCCACTTATCGACGGTGTTCGCGTTGTTTTCATTAACATTGAAAGCGTCGTAAAGGGCCGATTGTTCGACAAACGGCAAGAGCTTAACTGCCCAGTTCGGACCGACCTGGTCCGACTCGTTGTTCCCAGCATAGCCGTTGTTGTGGTTGTAGAGTGCGGCTGGGAACTTAAGGAACGTGTCGTGATGGTTGTGAGCTGCCAGCCCAATTTGTTTGAGATTATTGATGCACTGAGAGCGTCGTGCGGCTTCACGTGCTTGTTGAACCGCCGGCAACAAAAGAGCAATCAAGACACCAATAATCGCGATGACAACGAGCAGTTCGACAAGCGTAAAGGCTTTCTGTCGTCCTAAGCTTTTTGCAAGAGTCTGATGCATGTACGGAGTTCCTTCGACAAGAGAGGGAAAATGTAAAATAGAAAATTTGAATAGATTGGGGCTTCTGAGGCAGGTTGTGGGGAAAGAGATGTAGGGGGTGTCAGCCACCACAAATGCCTAGATAGAGAGGATTAAGTCTCTTCTACTCGTTATCACTTAACCGATGTATACGTGCAAGAATAAACACGGATGAAATGTTGAAATGCGCGAATATCCTACGGGAGAGGCCGTAGGTATAGGGGGAGGGCTGGGAAAAAATCTCAATGAAAATGCGCTTCTGCGTCGCGCAAGAGAGTGGCATCGTTCCAAGGAAACGATGCCACTCTTGGTTGAGCCGAGTCAATCGACTGCGCTAGAAACGCAATGACCCCGCGAATGGGTTGAGATCGTTTACTTCTTTGGGGAGAAGGTCACGCTATCAAGATTCATCAAGCCACCTTGCCGCTCCGGGTTGAGGAACACGATGTAGACATCGTGGCGGCCTGCTTGCGGATCGATGGGGCTGGAGACGTCGTGAAACGCATCCCAGCTGCCGTTCACTTCGACCGGCGCCGAAGCAATGACAGGGCCATCTAACGAGTCCAGGCGAGCTTCAATTCGACCACCCGATCCGGCCGAGGTCACCCGAAAGATCAGGCTTCCGACACGATCGAGTGGGATCTGATTGAAGCGCGCGTAGTGGTTGTGGTTGATCGCTCCCAGGAACTTGCCGTCCGACGCGGTGTGCCCTCCGAGGGTCCGTGGACCGCCGATCTCGTCCGCCGCTTCCGCTTCAATCTTTCGCTGACGCAAGAAGACCTTTGCAGTACCGACCAGCGGCGGAATCTCTCCGGCGCCCAGATCACGATAACTGGCCTCAAGCTGAACGTAGCCGGCTTTCTCGACATCGGCATCGGTCAGCTCAATGTCCCCGACGAAACCATCGAAGACACGCACCGCGTTGTCTTTTTCCAGCGAGTAGACCCACGTGACCATGTCACGAATTTCGTCAAGCGAATGCTGCGAGTGCGGGAGCATGGGTACCTTACCCCAAACGCCGGCCGAGCCTTCACGAACACGCTTCACCGATGCTTCCAGAGCTTCGGCATTGCCGCGATACTTTTCCGCGATCTTTACCAGCGGTGGACCAACACGCAGACCGTCGACGGAATGGCAGTTGAAGCAGTCACTCTTCTTCATCAGGCGAAGTCCGATGGGGTCATTGTCCGAGGCGTCGCCGCCAGGACCGCGGGGAATGCTGCCGGTTCCCAGGGTCATGTTGACCGCCGTACGTCGTGGTGCTTCCAGGTCGATTTCCGCAGCGCCGGTTTCGTCGGCTTCTTCAAAGTCCGAGGTGCCGTCTTCGATGTCGTTGACTTTCAACTGATAGCGAATGGAGGCCAGCGAGTCGAAGAAGTCGCCATCCTGCGGCGAAACAAACGAGACCGTCGGTCGGGCGTTGCCCACGATCACCGGTACCGAGGCCACGGCTTCCGCTCCCTGCGGATCGGTGACTTTCAGCTCGACATTAAACACGCCAGCTTCGCTGAAGGTGATCTCCGGGTTTGCTTCGGTCGAAAGGAGCTGGGGTGCCTGCTTTTCTTCTCCGGCACGATAGGCGTGCCAGGCGTACTTCAGGTCGTCGCCATCTTTGTCCTGGGTACCGTCGCTGGAAAGCTTCACGACCAGGGGTTCTTTGCCGGTATTGTTTTCGGCCGAAGCAATCGCACTGGGTGGTCGATTGCCACGCACATAATCGATGCGAACCAGCTTGGCGTCGTCGTTCACGCCCCACGTTTCACCGTATTCGAGCATGTACAGCGCCCCATCGGGACCAAACTGCATATCGACCGGACGGGTGAACTTGTGATTTGGCATGAACGGTTCCAGCAACTCGATCTCGGAATCGCCCGTCAGGTGAACGGCCAGGATCCAGTGACGCGACCACTCGTAAACGAACAAGCAGCGGCTGAAGTGTGGGGGAAACTTGGTCGTGCTTGGGTTTGCTGCGTCGAAGTCGTATGAGGGACCGGCACATGCCGTGCGTCCGCCTGAGCCGACTTCGGGGAACTTATCGAACGGGGCTCCCGGGTAGTAGATGAACGCTTCGGTCGCCGGGGGTAGCTCGCGGCTTCCGGTGTTGTTGGGAGATTCGTTAATCGGTTTGGCCGGGTCGAACTTGGCACCGATTTTTTGGCTGGCGAAGTCGACGTCGTGGTAGGCCTGGTTATCGGCGATGAAGTAAGGCCAGCCGAAGTTGCCAGCCTTCTTGGCCTGGTTGATTTCGTCATAGCCACGCGGACCGCGTGGGCCATCGCCACCTGCATCGGGACCGACTTCGCCCCAGTACAGGTAACCGGTCTTTTGGTCGACGTTGATGCGCCACGGGTTGCGACAACCCATCACGTAGATTTCGGGGTGTCCCTGCGAGCCATCCTTGGGGAACAGATTGCCATCGGGCACTTCGTAGGTGCCGTCGGCCAGGGGACGGATTCGCAGCACTTTGCCGTTGTAGCTGTTGGTGTTGGCCGAAGACTTCTGAGCGTCCCAGGGGAACTTGTCGGCACGTTCGTCGATGGGGGCGTAACCGTGCGAATCGCCATGCGGATGGGTGTTGTCGCCGGTTCCAATGAACAGGCAGCCATCGGGGCCGAATTCCAGCGAGCCGGCATGGTGGCAACATTGCAGACGCTGCTCTTCATATTTCAGCAGGACCTTCTCACTGGCCATGTCGAGTTTGCCATCGACCAGCGTGAAGCGGCTCACGTGTTGGCCGGAGAACTTTGGCGGCGAGTACTGCAAGTAAATCCAGTGGTTGTCTTGGAAGTTGGGATCGAGCGCCAGGCCGATCAAGCCGTTCTCCTGAGCGGTCGTGACGACGACTTCGCCGACCAGTTCGGTCTGCCGGGTGTTGGTGTCGTAGACCTTCAGCTGCCCTTGGATCTCGATATAGAAGACACGTCCGTCTGGGGCGACGGCCAATTCCATCGGTTGTTTCAGCTGCGTGACAAGCGTGTTGACTTCCAGTCGCGAGGGATCAAACGAAGGTTCTTCGGCAGCAAACGCAGAAAAAGGAGCGATCACAGCGCCCACGCACAGAAGCAAACAAATCAACTTGGAAGAAGGCATCACAGCTTTCCTGGAAGAAGGCGATTACGGAGGGTGTGGTGGCAGGCTGGGTGGGAGGTGGGGGGACACTGCGAGCAAAGTTCGCTGACGAATCTTTTTTGACATCGGGCAGTGTTCGCTACACGATAGTTGGGAAGGCAATGGTCGTCTACCTCAGGCCGAAATTCGGCCGCGCCGCTGAAGCCCATTTTCCCAGGCGGGCAAAGATGAGACGATACGTTGCCTGCCGAGTTTTCCTCGTCCTTGCCATCTTCTATCCCACAGTACTATGTCCCTGCCAGGTGAAAGGTTACGTATGATTCGCCCTGCCCTGCTCTGTGTCGCTATTTTGGCGTCGCTCTCGCTTACATCGCTTGAGGCCGCGCAAAAGCCGAACGTGGTTATGTTGCTGGCCGACGATCTGGGATACCAGGACATTGGCTGCTACGACGGGCCGGTGAAGACCCCGGCGATCGATGCCTTGGCCGCAGGGGGCGTTCGTTTTCAAGCGTTCTATTCCGGCTGTGCCGTCTGTTCCCCTTCCCGCGCGACCCTTTTGACGGGCCGGCATCACATTCGGGCTGGCGTCTATAGTTGGATCCATGATGCATCCCAGCGATCGCACTTGCTGCTTCGCGAGAACACCCTGGCTGAAGTGCTCAAGCAAGAGGGCTACGCCACCGCGCACATCGGCAAATGGCATCTTGGCTTGCCTACGGAGAAATATGATAAGCCGACGCCGGATCAGCACGGCTTCGATTATTGGTTTGCTACCTGGAACAACGCCGAGCCGAGCCACAAAAATCCCCACAACTTCATTCGCAACGGGAAGCCGGTCGGCAAGCTGGAAGGTTACTCTTGTCAGTTGGTCGTCGACGAAGCGATCGACTGGCTCGATCACCATCGCGACGCGAAGAAGCCGTTCTTCCTCAATGTGTGGTTCCACGAGCCCCACGCGCCGATCGCCGCTCCGGAAGACATCGTCGTGAAGTACGGCAAAAAGAACGACAGCGCCGCGGTCTACTCCGGCACGATCGACAACACCAACTTGGCGATCGAACGTTTGGTCGCCAAGCTGCACGAAATCGACAAGCCGGAGAACACACTGATCATCTACGCTTCGGATAACGGCAGCTATCGCGATGACCGCACCGGCGGGCTGCGTGGCAAGAAGGGGGTGAACTGGGAAGGGGGTATTCGCGTGCCGGGGATCTTTTACTGGCCCGGGACGATTGAAGCCGGTCAGGTGATCGCCCATGAAACGCCAGCCGGGATTGTGGATATCTTCCCAACCGTCTGCGGATTGCTGGGCATAGACCCACCTGAGGGGCGCCACCTGGATGGAAGTAATCTAACGCCCCTTCTAGCACCAGGTGCTACTAAGTTTGTCCGGCATCAACCGTTGTTTTGGCATCTACAAAAGTCGCGTCCCATTGTGGCCATACGTGACGGGCGCTACAGTCTGGTCGCCCAACCAGACTATGAGATGAGCACCAGCAACATGTTCCAGGAAAAGTGGATTCCCACGATTAAGAGCGGAACCTACACCAACTACCAATTGTTTGATCTCGTAGACGATCCGCAGCAGAAGCATGATTTGGCGAAGGAAAAGCCAGAGGTGGTGGCAAAGCTCAAGGGCAAGTTGCTAGAGATCAACAGCAGTATCATGGCCGATGGTGCTGATTGGCATCTCTCGGAAGAGGGGGAATAGTTGGGCACGCGAACCAACCCCTTAGGCACCCTAATAATTTTTGAATGCCCCCATAAAGAGTTCTCAAAGTCTTAGGGAATTGTAATTATTTTCTTTGGGACTGATTCATCCATTGTGTGATGCTTCGCTAGATCGTATTTTGTGTGAAAGGTAAGTTCATAAGTGGAGATTCTTTCTAAATGGGTGCTTGGGGGCACGAGATTTTCGATAACGATGCCGCATGCGATTGGCTCGACAGCCTGTTGGTGCGCGATGATCTTTCTTGGATCGAAATAGCGCTGGAGCAGGTCAACCAAGAAGGCAGCGATTTCGATTCAGACGATGCAAGTGCTGCTTTAGCAGCTTGTGAAACGCTGGCATATTTGCGGGGCCGGCCTGGCCTGCACGAGGCTTCTCTCGATCAACTCAAGCAGTGGGCAGACCAGCATAATCATCTGAACACGGACCCTCTTGTCCCTCTTGCTACGAAGGTCCTTGCCCGGATCCATTCGGACGCTTGCCCGCTGAATCGATTGTGGCAGCAGGCCGAGCAGTACGACAAATGGTTGGCGACGGTCGAAGACGTGGGCCGTCGTATCGGTTAGCCTGCAAGATTTCGCAGCGCGCCCACAACGCCGAGCGTTACCTCGGTCATCGCATCGTAGTCGAGCGTGTCTGGCGTATCGGTCGGTTGGTGATAGTTTGGGTTACGCAGAAAGCTGGTATCGGTCACCATCAGGGCTGGGTAGCCTTGATCCCAGAAAGAGCTGTTGTCGCTGCGACGAATCTCCTGAACCTTCTCTGGCAAACAGATCGAAAAGAGGCTCATCCGAGAAGCCTTCTTGAACCCTCGGCGAAACGACCAAGAGAGCTGCCACGACGCCAAGTTGCCGACGGCCGCCAGGAAGTTGCCTCGTTTCGGAAAGAGCCAATGAAAAAGCTTGGGGATGGTTTCTGGTACCTTTTGCGAGCCTGGTTCATGGCGAAAGTAACCGACCATCTCCAGGCACAGCATCGCGATCTTTTCACCACGCTGCTTCGCCTGGCGAGCGTGGTACTGGCTCCCCATCGAGCCCATGCTCATGTACGGAGCTTCTTCACAGGCAAACGCGACAAAGCGGAGCGTCTTGCTGGGGGTAAACTCCTTCAGATGGCGGCTCGCTTCCAAAAGTACGGCAACGGCAGATGCATTGTCGTCGGCCCCTGGCGTGTTGGCGACTGTGTCGTAATGGGCGCCCAGCACAATCACCTCATTCGAGGATATCCCAGGGATTTCCACGACCAGGTTAGTCGCTGGGCCGTCGGAAGACTCGTAGGTCTCTTCGCGCACCTCGTAGTCCATCGCTTGCCAGGTTGAACGGATGTAGCCGATTGTCGCCAAGATCGACTCTGGCTTGGCCAGAATGCGCGGACCAATCAGTCCGGCCAGCCGATCGACATGCGTGTGAAGATTTGCTCGTAAGGGTGTGTGGTCGAATGCCATGAGTGCTCGTTAGTGCCAAAGAGTCTCGCTGCCTGATTATAGGTAGATCGGAAAGGGAATCGCCAGCGATGAGCTCGGGTTGCTCACTCAAGGGGCTCTGATTGGGTGTGGCAACCAGCACGGCTACTTATTTGTGGCTAAGTCGATTTCAATTCGTTACCTTGGAAGCTACCGCCTTAGGTTCGGCGGTCCTCCTCACGATTCGTCTTACCTCCCAAGCCCCACCGGTGTGTCATGCTCCGACTCTTCGCGCTTTCGTTTCGTGCTTTGTCTCTTACGGCCTCGATCCTATTGATCGGTACCTCTTGTGATGCTCAGCCCCCGCAGCAGCCGACTTCGTTAACGGCAGTGGCAAACGTTGCTGCCTCGGAAAATGATTGGCCGCGGTTTCGTGGCCCCAGCGGCATGGGGACGTCGCCAGCAACCGGGTTACCGCTGACTTGGAGCGAGTCGGAGAATATCGTTTGGAAAACCGAGCTTCCCGGTTCTGGGGCTTCGAGTCCGGTGACCTTCGGCGACCATATTTATCTGACCAGTTTAACCGGCTACCTCGTACCGGGAGAGTCGAAAGGGAGTCTCGAGAATCTTGAGCGGCATGTGCTGGCTCTCGATCGCAGCTCGGGCAAAGTCGTGTGGGACAAGACCGTGGCGGCCAAGCTGCCCGAGGAAGAAAACATTCGCGATCACGGCTATGCGGCTAATACCTGTGCGGCGGATAGTGCCGGGGTCGTCGCATTTCTCGGCAAGTCAGGCGTGATCGCCTACGATCACGAGGGAAACCAGAAATGGCAAGCGGACGTGGGCAGCAAGACCAGCGGCTGGGGAACTGCGGCGTCTCCACTGCTGTACGAAGACATGGTGATTGTCAATGCGAGTATCGAAAGTGAATCGCTGATAGCGCTCGACCGAGCCACGGGCAAGCAGCGCTGGAAGACCGATGGCATTCGAGAAGCTTGGAACACCCCAATCATTGTGACCGCCGATTCAGGCCGGAAGGAATTGGTCGTCGCACGTCACGGCGATGTCATGGCGTTTGACCCGGCGAACGGCGATCCGCTGTGGACCTGTAAGACCGATATCTCCTGGTACATGGTTCCCACCGGAGTCGGGGCCGATGGGGTGGTCTACTTCGTCGGCGGTCGCTCAGGCACAGCCGCCCTGGCCGTTCGTGCTGGCGGCAGTGGTGACGTGACCGATACGCATCGCCTGTGGACAAGCAAGGCCGGCACCAACGTGCCTTCCCCGATCTATCACGAAGGCCATCTCTACTATATCGATTACAACGGGAGCATTGCCTACTGCAGCGATGCCAAGACGGGAGAGGTGGTTTACCAGGAACGCCTGGGGCGATTCGACCAGGTCTATGCGTCTCCGGTCATGGCCGAGGGCCGAATCTATTACGTTGCCCGAAACGGCACCACGCTGGTCGTCGCCGCAAAGCCCCAGTACGAGGAACTGGCCAAGAACAAGCTATCCGATGGTACCCGCTTCGACGCCAGCCCTGCGGTCGATGGGAAGCGTCTGCTTGTTCGCAGCGGCAAGTATCTGTACTGCATCGGAAGCGAGTAAACTAGCGGCCCACAGTAGGTAACGCAGATGGGCGTTCGACTGGTCGAATGCCTACCGATGGGGTGTGCCCAAGATTTTCATTTGGATTCTGCGGAAGCCAGGTTTATTGAGGGACCACTGGACTATAATCGACTGAAAACTCGCGGCAAGTTCCGATCTCCTTTAGCGTAGACACCTCTCATGAAAGCCATCGTCCTGCAGACTCTCGACGGCACTGAGCACATCGGGTTTATTCTCTGCGCTATCCCGCCAGGCGATATCGAAGGAGACTGCATGTTCTCGATCGTGCCGGATAACGCAGAGCTACTGGAGGATCCCGAGATCGTGCAGCTTTTGGATCGGCGCGACCAGGGAGAGAGTCAGATCGAACTCTCGGAAGACAGCCGCTCTCTCTTGATTCGCTCGCACCGACTGGACAACATGTTCGTCCAGTTTGAAAACAACGGCATCGGCCAATGGGGCTATATTCGCTCAGGCGAACGTGTCGCCGTCGGTCAGGCAACGACGATCAGTTCGCAGCACTAGTTGCCTGACTTCAGGTCGATCTGAACGGGTTCCATCCCCGCAGTCACTTCGACTTTCAAGTCGGTCGTAGCCGGCGACGAGTACTTCATCGGCGTGAGGAACTTGACGGCTTCCTCGATGCTGCCCATCACTTGCTCGTCCTCTTCCGTGCCATCTTCCACCGGGGCCGCTTCTGCCTGGCGTCGGGCATCCAGCTTGACGACGGTCACCTTGTACTCGCCTGGCGGCACGCCGTCGCCGGCGGTGTAAGAAGCAAGCGTGAAGTGACCTTGTTCGTCGGTTTGTCCCGAACAAGGACGACCCCCTTCGGCCGGCACAAAACTGATCGCGGCACCCTCGAGCGGCTCGCCATCGAGTGTCACCGTACCTTCGACAGGCAACATCCCAGTGCCGCCACAGCCCAGCAAGGAGCTCAGGCCGAGACAAATCGACAACATCAGCGCAGAAGTTCGCATGTGCATATCTACGTAACCAACAGGAAGGGGCTTGATGGTGGGGTTAATTCAAGTTGATTGGCTGGCCGTCATCGCGTTGACCGAGACGTTGGTAGGCATCGTGGTCGATCGTTTCAGAGCGAAACGCGACCGAGCCGTCGCCATGGACGAACTGTGCCCCGCCGGGATGCAGCGAGCGGAACCCAAACTCTAAATTCCAATTGCACTTCGCATAGCACGTGTCACCACCGGGGGCATTGGAAGAGTCGTAGCAGGTGTCGGTGTTGATCGGAATCAAGGTGCTCACCAAACCGCTGCCGTTGTTCGAGTTCGCCCAACCATTGCGAGCATGGACCGAACAATCGGTTCGGACTTCACCAAAGAAGATGGTGTTCGATAGTCCATCGGTTGTTTCGCTGAACTTGCCACAGTAGCGATTGCCGCGGCGACTAAAGGGACCGGCTGGGTTGTCTTGATTGTGCTGGCTGTCGATCTTGAACCCATTGAAGACGGCTCCCTGGGCGCACGAGCAATTGGGATTGCCGGCACTGTTCACCCCGGTGGGACCGTAATTGGCCGAGTAGTTATGGGCGGCATTCTGCGTGCCGGGGATCAGCCCGCCGTGCGTATCGCTGGGGCACTGGTACGTTTCGATGATGACCTGACGCACACGCTTGGTGTTGGCCGGACTGTCAGCCCATTGGTCGTGCACGTGGGCCGTACTGGTGAAGTCGATCTGATCGTGAAGTGATGCCTGTTCGACAAACGGCAGAAGGCACGTAAACACACCACCGCGCGCCGGGTTGGGCGTAGGTGGACTTGTCCACGGCATATCGTTGGCCCACAGTCCGCCGGGAGGAATCGTCTGGAAGGTGTCGTGGTAGTTGTGCAGCGCCAAGCCAAGCTGTTTCAGGTGATTGCTGCATGTCATGCGGCGGGCAGCTTCACGAGCTTGTTGGACCGCAGGCAGGAGGAGAGCGATCAGAACGCCAATGATGGCGATAACGACCAACAGTTCCACGAGCGTGAAACCGCGATTCACATTCTTCATGGGTGGGCTCAGGTAAAGGGAAAAATCGGGGTAAATGAGATTTTAAAGTGTAGTGGGTTTCTGTTCCTTTTTAAAGTCATTATTAGGGACGGGAATGTTTCCTTCGGTCCCACCAACGCGCCCCCTGGGAAACTTCACGAGATTTGAACTATCGGTCAAAAACTGCTTGTGGTAATATGGGTGCCATACAAGATACTAATTAAACAAATAAAGGTAGTTTAACCGGTGTAGCCATTTCTCTCTCAGCGTGAAGTTCGCCCACCATGGCATAGCTTGAATGTGGATTATTTCCGCCTCGAGCTTGCGAACTCTTCTCTCCACCCGCTGAAAGACACCGCGTTCTTAGCCTTCTATCCCTATCGGATCTGGTGGAAATTTCCTCCCCGATCCCCTACCGAAAATCACTGTCCGGAAAAAGAACGAGATGCATAAGCCTGAACCTCTGCGTCAACAATGGTTTGGAAACGTGCCCAAGGACCTGCTGGCAGGTCTGGTGGTGGCGTTGGCCCTGATTCCCGAAGCGATCGCTTTTTCGATCATCGCCGGGGTCGATCCTAAGGTCGGCCTGTACGCTTCCTTTTGTATTGCCGCGATGAGCGCGTTTGTGGGTGGCCGGCCAGGCATGATCTCGGCCGCAACCGGCGCGATGGCCTTGGTCATGGTGACGTTGGTCAAGGAGCATGGTCTGCAGTACTTGTTGGCTGCGACGATCCTGACCGGGTTCCTGCAACTCGCCGCTGGCTACTTCAAGCTGGGCGTCTTGATGCGATTCGTTTCCAAGTCGGTGATCACCGGTTTTGTGAATGCCTTGGCGATCCTGATTTTCATGGCACAGCTGCCTGAGCTGATTGGTGTTCCGTGGATCGTTTACCCAATGGTGGCCGCCGGTCTGGCGATCATCTACTTGTTCCCTTACCTGACCAAGGCCGTTCCTTCGCCGCTGATTGCTATCTGCGTGCTGACGGTGGTCTCGATTACCTGCGGCTTCCAGATCCGCACCGTGGGTGACATGGGGCAGTTGCCGGATAGCCTGCCTGTGTTTTTGCTGCCCGAGATTCCTTGGACGTTTGAAACTCTGCAGATCATCTTCCCCGTTTCGGTCACGCTGGCCGTGGTGGGTCTGTTGGAATCGCTGATGACCGCTTCGATCGTCGACGAGATGACCGACACCCACAGCGATAAGAACCAGGAATGTATTGGTCAAGGTTGCTCAAATATCCTGGCGGGTTTCCTGGGTGGGATGGCCGGATGTGCGATGATCGGGCAATCGGTGATCAACGTGAAGTCCGGCGGGCGAGGTCGACTGTCGACGCTGTGTGCAGGCGTCTTCTTGCTGATTCTGATCGTGTTCCTGGGTGAGTACGTCTCGATGATCCCGATGGCCGCGCTCGTCTCGGTGATGATCATGGTTTCGATTGGTACGTTCAAATGGGAATCGCTGAAGAACCTGGTGCTGCATCCCAAGAGCTCCAGCGCCGTGATGGTCAGCACTGTGGTGGTTGTGGTCGCGACGCATGACCTGGCCCAAGGGGTGTTGGTCGGAGTGTTGATGTCCGGCTTCTTCTTCGCCCACAAGGTCGGTCAGATTCTGGACGTCGAAGGCGAAATGCACGAGTGCAACACCGGCAAGACCTACAACGTTACCGGCCAGGTCTTCTTTGCTTCGGCCGACCGATTCGTGAATTCGTTCGACTATCAAGAGAAGCTTGATCGAGTCCACATCGACGTAACGGGTGCCCACTTCTGGGACATCACGGCCGTCGGTGCGCTCGATAAGGTGATCGTGAAGTATCGCCAGAAGGAAATCGAAGTCGAACTGATTGGCCTGAACGAAGCCAGTGCCCTGATGATCGACCGCTTTGCCATTCACGACAAGCCAGACGCCGCCGACCAGCTGGCCGGGCACTAAGCCGCGACCGAAATACTACCGACAGGACATGCAGCCCTGACGCATCGTAAGCTATAGTTCACGATGTGTTAGGGCTTTTTCTTTTTCGGGGATCGGCATGTTGCGACGTTTGCTTTCTGTGGGTGGTCTTTTTGCGCTTTTCAGCGCAGCGCTGGTCTCGAACTGTCAGGCCCAGTGGCCCGCCAATCAGGCCACGCTGGCTCATACGGTGGAGCAGCTAATCAGCGAAAACGCCATCCCTGGTGCCGTTGTCCTGATGCGACAAGGCGACCAAGAGTGGGTCCAGGCATTTGGTGTCGCGGATCTAAAGACGAAGCAGCCGATGCAGGCCGATATGTCGTTTCGTGTTGGCTCGAACACGAAAACCATGACGGCGACCGTCATTTTGCAACTCGTTCAAGAAGGCAAGCTGAAGCTCGACGACAAGGTCTCGCAGTTCTTTGATAACGTTCCCCAAGGGGATGAAGTCACGATCGCCGACCTGCTTGATATGCGGAGTGGCATCGCGACCTACAGTGAACTGAAGTCGTTCAACCGAATACTCGATCAGCAGCCGACCAAGACGTTCACGCCGGAGCAGTTGATTCAACTGGGCATCGAGCAGCCGGCAATGTTCAAGCCAGGCTCCGAGTACTTCTACTCCAACACCAACTACGTCATGCTGGGCGTGTTAATCGAGCGGCTGACCAAGATGTCGCTCGAGGACGCATTCGAGCAGCGGATCTTCAAGCCGCTGAAGATGACGCGGACTCTAATGCCGGCGCAAGAAGACAACAAGCTGCCGTCCCCTTTTGCTCACGGCTATCTGTTTGGCACGAACGAGAACCCAAGCTTGACCGATGAGCAGCAGAAAGAAGCCCTCGCCGGCAAGCTGCTTCCCACGGATGTCACCCTGGCCAATCCTTCGTGGGGCTGGGCCGCAGGCGGAGCGATCTCGACGGCCAGCGATTTGGCCGTCTATGTCGAAGCCCTAGTCGGTGGTGGGCTGCTGGATGCTCCAATGCAAACCAAGCGTTTGGAAAGCATCCGACCCAATAACCCGGACGATCCACACAGTGCCGGCTATGGACTAGGCATGGCGAAGCTGGGGCCGATGCTCGGTCACGATGGTTCGCTGCCAGGCTACCAATCGTTCATGGGACACGACCCGAAAACGGGGCTCACGCTGATCGTGCTGGCCAATCTGCAAGAAACGCCAGGGGGTGAGGGCGCCGCGAACATCATCGCCAAGGCACTGCTGCAAGTTCCGGCCGCGGCCGAGTAACCGCCGGCGATGTTTGCAATCTAATCGACTCCGACGACAACTTTGGTTATCCTCCAGGGGTGGCCCGCGTACACACTTGTGTGGCCTCGCTCGTCTTGAATCTCATCGGATAACCTTGTCGGAGGCGGCCACTCGCCGCAAGATCGTGAAGGCGCACGACTCGTCAGCGCGTTATCGAACGTTGAAAGCCATTGCCGCAGGCGTGGTCGTTCTGCTCCTGGGCAAGGTGCTCTTCTCGATCGTCGCCGAGTACGTGAATTACTTTCCGCCCAACTTCGATGCGGTCTTTCTGTTGGGGCGGGAAGAATCGTTTCGTGGAATCTATCCGCCGGCCTTCTACGTGCACATCATCACCGCTCCGATCGCCATCCTGCTGGCGGCCTACTTGATGGTCAGCGGCAAGCGGAAGACGCACGGCCCCTGGCATCGGCGTCTGGGTAAGGCTCAGTTGTTTCTCGTGTTGGGGCTGGTCGCGCCCAGCGGGTTCGTCATGGCGTTCTGGGCTTTCACCGGGCCGATCGCAGGCGTCGGGTTTGGTCTGCAAGCGATTGCCACCGCGCTGACGGTAACCTTGGCCGCCAGGTATGCGATGCAGCGCAACTTCCCCGTGCACCAGCGCTGGGCGACGCACTGCTTTCTGCTGCTGGTCGCTCCCCTGCTCTTTCGCATTGTCGCCGGCATCTTGATCGTCACCGATACCGAAAGCTTCGCGGCCTATCAATGGAATGCTTGGCTGAGCTGGATTGTCCCGATGGCCGCCTACGAAGCCATCCGCTGGCGTAAGAAACGCAAAGCGGCCAAGAAGAAACAACCCCGCGACGTGCAACTGCAAGAGGCTTAACGATGGCGACCCGCGATGAAATGCGTAGCGGCTTTACACTCAAAGAACTGTTTGCCGTGACGTTCATTATCGCGGCCCTCCTGTTTTGCTTGCTTCCCTTCGGGCGTCGATGTGCTCGCGAAGCTGCCCGGCGAATGCAGTGCACGAACAACTTAAAGCAGCTTGGCCTCGCCCTGCACAACTATCACGACACCTATGGTTGCTTTCCCATGGCGATGGGCGGCACAGGCATCGGTGGTAACGAGCATCGCCGTAGCGGCCTGGTGGCGATGCTTCCCTTCCTGGAGCAGAACGCACTGTACGATCAGATCATGGATCCCGCAGACTACGAAGGGCATCCGCCAGGAGGTCCACCTCCCTGGGATAAGAAGTATGGTCCCTGGCAGCAAAGCGTTCAGATGTTTGTCTGCCCCAGCGCTTCCTACGAAGGTAAGGACTACAAGCCGACGAACTACGCGTTTTGTGTTGGGGATGTGACGCGTGACATTCACCAACTTCCTGAGGCGCGGGGAGCGTTTGCCCCGGGGCTGTTCACCCGTTTTTCTGATATCGACGACGGCATGTCCAACACGATTGCCATGGCCGAAATCGGCACGGCGTATGGACGTCAGGTTCAAGGGCAGTATGCGGTGAATCTGCCGAAGACGATCCTTGCCGATCCCGGCATCTGTTGGCGAACGGTCGATAACGGGATGAAGTACTACTCGAAAAAGGTCGGCCTGCACGATCAGGGACGTGGCTACAACTGGGCCGACGGAGGAGCCGGGCCGGGCTTGGTCAACACGATCTTGCCGCCCAACAGCCCCAGCTGTGCGGTCGGCGGAATGGAAGCGGTCGACGGGGTGTACTCGGCTGGCGGTCTTCACCCGGGCGGCTGCATTGTTCTGCTAGTTGTTGGCAGCACGCGGTTCGTTTCCGAAGAGATCGACGCAGGCGATTCGGCTACCGCGCCTCCGACGTCGGAAGACTTTGCCGGCAAGACATTTGCCAGCCCCTTCGGCGTGTGGGGAGCATTGGGAACCATCTCAGGCGAGGAGGAGAACCATGATTTCTAGGAATCGCCCTAGCCTGGCAAGACGATCGCAGCCACGTGGTTTCTCGCTGAAGGAGCTGCTGGTGGTGGTCTTCATCATCTCGGCAGGCTTGTTTCTCTTGTTGCCTGCCCTGAACCGGGGGCATCGTCCGGCGTATCGAATGATGTGCGTAAATAACCTCAAACAGTTGATTCTGGCGATCCACAACTATCATGACGTCAACGGTCACCTCCCTTCCGCCATGGCAGGCACAGGCACCGGAGGCAACGAAGGTCGGCTCAGTGGAGCGGTCGACCTGCTGCCGATGATGGAGCAATCAGCGTTGTACGAAGTGATCCAGCGAGGCGATCCGGCAGCTGGCGTTCCGCCTGGCGGGCCGGTTCCCTGGGATCGAAGTTATCAACCGTGGCAAATACGCCTCGAAATACTGAATTGCCCAACCGCCGAGATCACCTCGCAGCACTTTCAACCGACGAACTATGCGTTTTGCATCGGCGATGTGGCTAAGGATATCCATCAACTACCGAAGCTGCGCGGCGCGTTTGCTCCTGGCTTGGTGGCAACCTTTCCAGACATCACCGACGGGACCTCCTACACCATCGCGATGGCTGAGATCGGCACGGCAAATCAGCGTGCTGTTCAAGGGCAATACGCGATCGATCTTCCACCCAACATCTTGGACGATCCCGGGATTGGCCTGCGAACGGTCAGTAACAACCAGCAGACGTATCTTTCGCAAGTTCAGCTGCACAAATATGGCCGCGGCTACAACTGGGCCGATGGCGCTGCCGGGCCGGGCCTGGTCAATACAATCCTGCCGCCCAATGGCCCCAGCTGCGCCGTGAGTGGGGAAGGCGTCGTCGACGGAATCTACTCGGCCGGCAGTTATCATCGCGGCGGCGCGAACGTGGCTTTCTGCGACGGAAGCGTTCGCTTCATCCCCGATACGATCGACTGCGGCAACGTGTCGGCGGCACCACCCACGGTGGATGACTACGCCGAGCAGCCCTTCGCTAGTCCCTTCGGCGTATGGGGTGCGTTGGGCTCGATTAACGGTCAGGAACAGATCGAGGATACCGATTACTAAACGCGAAAGGCAGAGCGATGAAAAGCAAGTCTTTGAATCAGGTGCGACGCGGGTTCACAATTGTCGAGTTGTTTGTGGTGATTGGAATCATTGGGCTATTGATTGCCCTGCTACTGCCAGTATCGCGAACCTCGCGCGAGGCGACTCGTCGGGCGCAGTGCCAGAACAACCTGAAGCAGATGGGCCTGGGTGTGCATAACTATCACGATACGTTCGAGTCGCTGCCCAGCTGTTCGAGCGGCGATTCGCCCGAGCCCACGGAGATGACCTCCCATGGCAAACGTCTGAGCGGGCTGGTCGCACTTCTGCCCATGCTCGAGCAAGGGGCACTGTATGATACGATCATGGCGTCATCGACGTTTGATGGTCAGGCTTATCCAACGCTGGGACCGGACCCGTGGGACGATACGTACGAGCCGTGGACGACGCAGCTCGATCAACTGAATTGTCCGTCGGACCCGTTCGATGATTCTCGGGCGCTGGGGCCGACCAGCTATGTCTTTTGCATTGGGGATTCGACCCACATTTATCACCCAGGCGACTCGCAACGAGGACCATTTTCGCCGGGACGCCAGCTTCACTTTCGCGATATCAAGGATGGAACCTCGAACACGGTGCTGCTCGGCGAGATCACGATCACGACCAAGGTGATTTCGCAGACCCCAGAACAGATGGCCAGTGCCGAGCTTTGTTACGGCGAAGGGATCGAATGGGAACTCAACGATCTAACGGCACATAGCCGCGGGTATAGCTGGGCCGATGGCGCGGCGGGGCCGGCGATGTTCAATACGATCTTGCCACCCAATTTTCCCAGTTGTGGTTTGAACGGAACCGAAGCGGTCGATGGAATCTACAGCTTGGGAAGTCATCATGCTTTCGGGGCGCACGTCGTCATGGCGGATGGTTCGACACGGTTCATTACCGAGGATATCGACACGGGCGATCTTACCCAGGCATCGCTTCCGCCGGATTCCACAGAGCCCAGTCCTTATGGCGTTTGGGGCGCGCTGGGGACGATCGCCGCGGCGGAAGAGCACGAGCTTTAATCGCTGTAATCGGGCCGACCGGCAATTTATGACCTATACTTCCCGTGTACATTACCTTCGGTACGTCACGGGAATCGCCCAAGTGAAAAAGCATCTGTTCAATCTGCTGCGAGGCGCCGCGCTGGTGGTGATCGCAGGTCTGGTCGCCGTTCATGCAGCGGTTGGCTTGGTGATTGGGATCGTGCTGACCTGGGTAACCGGCATCAGTTGGACCATCATCGTGCCCATTTCGATGGCCGTGGCGGTGCTGTTCGTCTTTGGCGACGACGACGGCAACAGCGACGGGGGAAGTACACGCCAGCGGAAGCGGCGGCCGGTGGGTTAGGTTTCTTCGGCCTGGTCGGCTGGGGCTTCTTCAGGGTCCGTCTTGGGAGGAATCTTCTTCATGGCGAGCCCGCCAATGCCGACGGCGATACCGGTCCAGATGGCGGTCAGCCCAGAGGCACCAATCAGAATCACCCCGATTAACATACTGCCCAGGCTGCCTGCCAGCCAGACGATCCCCAGGACGTCGGTTTGCCGATCGTAACCTTCGATCAGGCCATAGACGCCGGCCGAGAACCAAAAGGGAGAAACCAGGCAAAAGATGCCTGCCAACAATCCTGCAGCACAAAGTCCCTGGGCGGTGATCAACACCCACCAGGGAAAACGCTTCGAGGATTCCATGGAGTGAGCTTTCGAGGAGGTAACAGGTGTTCCTTGATTGTCCATGGAAAGATACGCGAGAGACAAGCGAAATCAGGTCAGTTCGCTTCCAAAACATACGGGACGGCAAGCCGAGAACGGCCAAGCCCTATTTCATTTCTTCCAGTTGGGTGAGGAGCGACTCGACGGCTGCGTGCCCTTCGCGGGATTGCCGAATGACCAACAGGTTTCGGTCCCGGATGACGGCCAGGTCTGCCTCTCCCCCGAGTTCGACCCACGAAGCAGGGTCGACGATCTTTTCGATTACTTGGGCGGCGCCGGCGGCTTCGAGTTGATGGAGTTTGTAAATCCGAACGGAGTGGTGGGTCTTGGCTTCTTCTTCTGAGGTGATCACAAGCGCTCCTCCTTCGATGTACCACCCGAGCTCGTACTGTTTGGTCAGCAGGTCGAGTACTGCCTGGAGTGTGAGCGAGGTGTAGTGGGCGGTGATCGCGACATCGACATCGATCCCGTTGTCTTCCAATTCCTTCTGATCGATCAGGATCGGAATGTCGTGCAGGTTCTTCAGGTACGCCACTGCTTCGAACAGGGGCGTTTCGACAAACTCAATCTTGGTTTCTTCCCCTTTCACCTTCGCAGCAATGTTCTGGCTTGCCGTGGCGCTGACACCGGTCCAGGTAACTGCAAAGCGGCCTGCGTCCGCCGGGGCGGCTCGGTAGACGGCGATTCCTTTGCTTGCTTCTGCGGATTCGGCTTCAAAGCCACCCATGCCGCCCGGGAAACCCATTCCCCCGCCCGTCATCTCGCCGCCGCCAAATCCACCGCCACCAAACTGTGCCCAGGCAGAAGTCGTAAAGCCGAGTACCAATACCAGAGTCCAAATCGGCGCGCATCGCATGACGAGATTTCCTTGCGAAGGAGGAAAAAGAAGTGGGGTTTTCCGACAGCGTACGGCAATGCCGTTATTAAGGCAAAGGATTTGTCGACAAGCGAGAAATCGAGGAAACGCTTGATCCTGCTTCCCGCGATTCGCATACTACGAGGCGAATGGTCATTTCAGTTCTTCCTGAATTTGAACGCATGATTCCCGACGACGACGATCACAGCGCCCCAGCCCGGTTTGGACGGTGGATCAATCAACTCGACATCGATTTCAGTAGCTTCACCCTGGTGGGCTGGGTGGTCGCGCTCGGTTCCCTGGGGCTGGGCGCGTTCGCCGGCTTTCTGGTCTACTCGCTGATTGATTCCTGGGACAATCAACAAGGTGTAAATGCCGGCAAGGCAGCAGGCCTGGGCTTCTTCATCACGATGGTGGTCGTGACGGTCTTTTCGTTTCAACTACTAAGGGCCGTCGCACGATGGACTGGCAATCCGGTTGTCCGTGAGTCCGAAGATTGAGCTTGCGCTTACGAGGATACGCACGATGAATTGGTTTACCTGGGCACTGCTGGCTGCCCTGTTCGCGGGCATTACCGCGGTGCTTGCCAAAGCCGGGACCAGCGGCATCGACCCGAACCTGGCGACGGCCATTCGCACGACGGTGGTCCTGGTATTGGCCTGGGGGATTGTCTTTGCCACCGGCATGCCGGCTTGGGGTTCTCTTTCCGGTAGCGCGGTCCTGTTTCTAACCCTGTCAGGCCTGGCGACTGGTGCCTCGTGGCTTTGCTACTTTCAAGCACTCAGCGTCGGTCAGGCATCTTCGGTAGCCCCGGTCGATAAGCTGAGCGTTGTCTTCGCGATTGCCCTGGCCGCGATCTTCCTCGGCGAAAAGCTCGCGTGGCAGCACTGGGTCGGAGGGGCACTGATCGTGGCCGGTGCGGCGCTGATTGCCTGGCGATAGCTTTTAAGTTGCTTAGGCGTATTAGGACGCTCTCGAAAAAGGCCTATTTGCCAGAGCCCTTCATCTTCGCCTGAAGTTCACTGGCCGCCTTTTGTAGAACGGGGTTATCCGACTTGGCGGCTGCGGCGATGACCGGAGCGACTTTCTGCTGGGTTGCTTCCGAATCGCCATCGATGTGGACCAGAGCCCAGGCACACAGCATTTGCAGGGATGGGTCCTGGGCACTTTGCATGACCTTCATCAGAGCTGGCTCGGCAGCTTTAGCGTCGGCGCCGATTCGTCCCAGGGCCAATGCCGAGTTATGGGCGATCGCCCCCTGCCCTTCTTCGAGCGCCTTGGCCAGCTTCGGAACCGCCGACTTGGCACCAGGTCCGATCTTGCCAAGCGTAACGACCGCTTCGTTGGCGACCAGCAGATTGTCGCTTTCGATCAGTTCGGCCAACGCGGCTGTCGCAGGCGCCCCATGAGGACCCAGGTCGCCAATGATCAGGATCGCATCGTGTTGAACACTGGGGTGTTTCATGGCTTCGGTCAACAATTCAATCCCGTCCGGCCCCATCGAAGCCAGCACGTTGAGCGCATTACGAACGACCGGGACTTCGGCCATGCTCAGGTCATTCTTCAAAGCGGTCTTCAGCAGCTCCGGCGGTGCTTTCAACGACACGAGTCCCTGCGAAGCCATCGCGCGAGCCAGCGGATATTTGGAATTCAAACCAGCCGCCAGACGCTGAATCGCCTTTTGGTTCAGCTCTTTGTCTTCAGGGTTTGCACGCGCGAGAGCCCACAGGCTGACCAGCGACAACAGACCTTCACCGCGGGCATTGGCTTGGAGACGCTCTGCCGTCTCGTTCGATAATTTGCCGATGCGGCCCAACGCGTACGTCGCTGGGATTTCAAGCGTCTGATCGTCTAAGCACTTCGTAATGACCGGTGTGAATTTCTCGGCTGCCTGAGGCATCGATGCCAAGGCCAACAAGGCCTCGCGGCGAATCTCGCCTTGGCCGTTTTCGACCAGGCCGGCCAAGGCCGGAGCGGCGTCGGCGGCTTGAGGACCGATCTCACGCAGAATCAAGCAAGCCCAGAAGGCTGCCTTGTCGTTCTTGAGTGCTTCGATCAGGCCCGGCACGGCGGCGGGACCAGCATCGGCGATGGCGTTCATCACGCGCAGACGCACTGCCGGATCCGCGTCTTCCAATAGCTTGGTGAACAGCGGGATGGTAACGTCGGGACCAGGCTGAAGCTCGATGAGCTTGGCGATCGCTTCTCGCCGAACGGTCGGGTCTTCGTTGGCGGTGGCCTGGACCAAGGCGTCAACGGACGGCTTATCGGCTTCGTCTGCGACGGCAAAGGAAAGCCAGGAAGCCGAAGTCAGTACAGCCAATGCCAGTAGGGTGGTAAGTCGAATCACGACGGGGTTCTCCAAAGCAAAAACGCAAACTTCTGACTACGGCAATTGAGTTTGACAGGTCGAGTAAAGCAGCTTCTTCAAGAAGGTGTAAGCGTCCATGTACTGTTGCGGAGGAACCTTGGTGATGCCTCGCTTGAGGGTCGTCGCCATTTGTTCGACTGCCTCGGTGAACTGCTGAGCGTCCTGGGCACCAAGCATGCCATTGGCCGACTTCTTCTTCAGCAGGCTTTCGGTCAGTTCCCGCTGCTTTTCAAAGTCTGGGTATTGCAGGAGAGTCGGCCAGTTGAGCTTGCCGGTTTCTTTGTCGATGGCGCTGTCGGGAAGACCCTTGGGGGCTTCTGATTGGGCCAGCTGCACCAGCTGTTCTTCGGTCGGACGCGGATGCTTCTTCGCCTCGTACGCATCGCGCTGGGAACGCATTTGGAAATAGGTATTGGCGTACTGCTGACGATTGGCAATCTCCTGGCTTTGGGCCTGGGTCATGTTGATCGCCGCTTCCGAGGTCTGCAGGTTATACGAGCCTTGGGCACTGACCACGTTGGCCATCCCGTTGAGCGCCCCTTCGGCCGCTGTCGAGGCATGCCCATAGTCGCCGTACAGCGGAACCACAGGGACACCGTAGTCTTGAGCAAGAACATCGGATGTTGCCAACAGGCAACATGCCATCAAGAGGAGTAATCTCATGGGGAGCGTCCTTCATATCGATCGCGTCGTAATACCCCTAAGCATACGACGTAACTTGGAATAAGGCATTCAGTTGAGTCACCAAAGTACGGCTAAACAAGTAATTTCCGGGCTGCCAGCCGTAAATTCCCACAAGGTTCATGAAAACTCAGCCTCAGGCGGCCCACGATCACCGGTAATGTTCCAATCCACCGCCCCATGCTGGTCCGCGCTGGCATCGCCTGGCGAGGAACGTTTTCTTTGTCTGGTCCGCTGACACACCGGTACCTTCTTCGCCTGCAAACGAGGACGACGCGATGGCACCGCAGGAGGTTGGCTGGAATGCTCCTGAGCTTGGCTGGGGCGCTCTTCGCGGTCTTGAGCTTCCTGCAGTTCGTCGACTTCCTGCTGGAGCCGGTCGATCTCTAGCTGCTTCTCACGCAGCTCTTCCTGAAGCTCGGCGTAGAGCTTCTTCATACGGTCGACGATGGAAGGATTGGGACGTTCAGTAGTACTGGACATGGTGATGTAGTCTCCAATTGGTGGCCTATGCGCACGCTGACGCAGGCATACTTTGTGGTCAAAGGGTGAATTCGCGTGCCTGCGGTTGAGCAGGGACTTGGGCAATCGTCCGAGAAGATTCGGGCGCGGTAGTGTGGTCCACGAACGTGACGAAAGTCACATGGGACCGAGCAGAAAATGATGGTGCCGGGTAAGCTTGCCCAGCGATGTATACCTTATACCAGCCTGAGGTGGCCGGAGGATAGTGCGCCTGGGATTTTGTTCGTAGGCCTCGCGCGTTGCGGGGCTAATACGTGCCAGGGTGCCACGCCCAAGTCCGCTTGGGCGTGTGGGTTCAAGAGTTTGCTTGAACTGTTGAAAAAGCCCATCGATACTATTGCGTATGGCCACTGCTCACAGAAAAAGACGCAAGATCTACGACACACCTGGTGACCCACACTTCGTCACTTTTTCTTGCTACCAACGTCAGAAGTTACTGAGCAAGGATCGAACTCGTCAGTATGTCACTGAAGCAATTGCCAAGTCTCAAGAGACCGTACCATTTGATCTCTGGGCCTATGTCATCATGCCAGAACACGTTCATTTAGTCGTGCTCCCACGAGAAAATTCGGAGATGGCTTCAATTCTCAAGAGCATCAAACAATCGGTTTCCAGGCGAGCCGTGAATTGGCTGCGGGAAAACTCGCCTCAGTTTCTAGTTCGCCTGGAAGAACAAAAGAACGGGATCATTACCTATCGATTCTGGCAACGTGGCGGTGGTTACGACCGCAATCTGAGAAGCGTTCGAGATATCCATGAGAAGATTAATTACACGCACGAAAACCCCGTTCGTCGCGGTTTGGCGAAAGACGCTACTCTGTGGAAGTGGTCTAGTGCATTGGCATGGGAGTCCGATACCAATATTCCCCTAGCCATCCAGCGAAATTCGGTTCCACCACTGCTTGCGTCGGAGGGAAGGTCTTCGCTGAGACGATGGACATGATGTTTCTTTGTCAAAATACTCCTGGGCTAGAAAGTCTTCTCTTGTTCGCACGCCCAAGCGGACTTGGGCGTGGCACCCAAGATTCTGGGCAATGCATTGCTAGGACTCGCCTTGCCTCCAAAACGCTCCGTTTGCTAACATCCCCGCGACCTGGGCTCTGTCGGTATCTATTGATTCCGGCCCTTAGCCCCTATTTCCTTCGAGTTTCACGCGGGTTTTGCCATTATGAGCGTTTCCGTTGTCGTTCCTATTTACAACGAAATCGAGACCATTCCCCTGCTCTACAGTAGCTTGCACGAGGTGCTAGCAAACCTGGGGCGGGACTATGAGATTTTGTTTGTCGACGACGGTTCCAGCGATGGATCGACCGCTAAGCTGAAGGAAGTGGCCGCCACCGATTCGCACGTGAAGGTGGTTGAGTTCCGCCGGAACTATGGCCAAACGGCTGCCATGCACGCCGGCATTCAGCATGCGTCGATGGACGTCGTGATCACGCTCGATGGCGACATGCAGAACGATCCGGAAGACATTCCGATGATGCTGGAAAAGATCGACGAAGGTTTCGACCTCGTGCATGGTTGGCGGAAGAATCGCCAGGATGCGTTCGTCAATCGCAAGCTTCCTTCCAAGATCGCCAACTGGCTGATCTCGAAGGTTACCAAGTTCCCAATTCATGACCTCGGCTGCACCCTCAAGGCGATCCGCCGCGAGATTGCCGTAGAGTTGGAACTGTACGGCGAGATGCACCGCTTCATCCCGATTTTGGCGCATCAGCGCGGGGCGAAGTGCGTGGAAGTCGTCACGCGGCATCATGCCCGCCGCTTTGGCCAGACCAAGTACGGCATCGGTCGCACAACGCGCGTGGTGCTCGACTTGTTGACCGTCGCCTACATGCAGCAGTTCTTCACCAGTCCGATGAAGCTGTTTGGCCGGATGGGCTTTGCCTGTCTGGGCATTGCTGGGCTGAGCGTGATGACCACCATCGGTATGAAGCTGATCGGCGGGGTCGATATGACCGGCAACCCGCTGCTGCTATTCGCCGTGCTGAGCACGATCCTCGGTTCGCAGATGTTCGGCATGGGCCTTCTGGGTGAAGTGAATGCCCGAATCTACTACGCCTCGAATGGCAACGACTCGTACGCGGTTCGTAGCCTGACCAACTTCGACGACGATAGCCCACAGTCGATCAGGATGCGTCGTCAGGCTGCTTAGTTTGCTTTGACGACCCCTGGCGGTTTCCAGCTTCCTTTGCCAGGCGGAAGAATCGATGGTGGATCGGTTTTCGGCCAGTAGAGCCGAAGGACCATGTAGATGGGCCCGTCGGGAGCCGGCAGCCAGTTCGCTTCTTTCTCCTTGCCCGGCGAATCCTTTTGGATGTAGATGGTCAGCGATCCATCGGCATTCTTTTTAAGGTCTGGCAGCATGGGCGAATTGATCAGATAGCGATCGAGCGGATTCTCGATCAGTAGCTGCGTCTTACCGTCGTACATGGTGACTGACCAGAACGCATTGACCGGCGGCAACTCGCCGGCGGGAAACGTGAGCATATAGTTCTGCTTGCTGCCGTCGAGGGGATGGCCGTCGATGTCTTGAACGGTCAGCGGATAGGTGGCTTCCTCGGCATCGTTGCCGTACAGACCGGCCATGGCGGCCGCGGCACGTAGCGTCCAGTCACCCTTGAAGAAGTCACGATCGCCGAACGCCGCGGTGACGCGCCAGCCGTTCATCTCGACCCCGATCTTAGAGACCTTCTCCTTGATGGCCGCGACTCCTTGTTCCCCGCCCAACTTCAAGGCCGCTTTCTGGCCTTCGCTCAATTCGCAGCAAGGGAAGGGCTTGCCGGCTTCGATGCCGATATTCATGAACTTGGCTCGCAGCGGCTCTTCCACTTCGGCCGGTCCAACGGTGGGGCAATAACGCAATAGAAACGCCAGGTACGCATACGGATCTTTGGCTGCCAGTTGTTTGTCGATCTTGGGCCAGTTGACCTGCGGCGGACTCTCCGGGGCAGGCTCGCCCAGGAAGGTCGACAGGGGAAGGATTTGATACCCCTTTTGAATCTGCTTGACGTTGACGATGTCTTCCGGATTGAACAACTGCGTGCGAATGACGGCCATCGAGAAGTCGGTTTCGCAGCGGAAGACCTTGTCGACGCCAGGCGGTTTCTCCCCTTTCCAGTTCGGGCCGGCGACCATGTATTTGCCCCCTTGGGTACCGGTGGTTCGACTGCCGACATAACCGTAGTTGTAGGTGTACATGTCGATCAGTTGCACCGAGAAGTAGCGATCCTTTTCGACCGGCGGCACGGCGAAGACGACCGGCTCGGCTCGTAGGTCGGCACAGAAGAAGGAATAAGGCGTATCGCTGTTGGGCGTCACGACCGCGGTGTCGGCCGGTGTGGCGACGTGGGCCGTGTTGCAGATCTCGTTGAAGCCGCACTTGTACTGGCTGGACGTGGTGTCGATGAAGAACTCGTAGATGGCGGCATAGTTCATCACCATCGGATAGCCATAGATGATCGCCGTCTTGGCCGTGGCGACGTCGTCAGGCGATGGGGCTTCCGCGTAAAGAGAGCCAGGGCTGACAAGACACGCCAAGAGTAAGATCATCGATGCCAATTTGGTCTTCATCACACACTCCCCCGAGTTTCGCTGATAGTGAAAAGTTGCCCCTGGCTGTCTTCTTAGAATAGAGCAGCAGTCGAGCCGCCAGAATTGTTTTTTCAATTCTTCACCAAGAATTGTCCGTCGGCGTGCAGGCTAATCCTGGCACCAGGCCATTCGCTGGGCGAAGTCTTTTTGGAAGTCAGGACGCCATTTGGATACCGACTCGCGCGGGTCGCCGCCGCTGCTGGGTTGGTCACGGTACCAGCCATCTTCGGCCAAGACGTATTGGCCACCCCAACCAGGCTGAGAAGGATCACTCAGTTGATTGCCGCCTGCGGGCAGAAAGAAAAACCACGAGGGCGTGTCTCCTTCCTTCAAGCAGCCATGCGGATTGGGAGCGGTCCAGGTCTTGGTGGGATAAAGCTTGCCGAGCGGTCCCTGCGAGCGGATGTTCTCGTTGATCCACTCGCGGCTGGTCGTGGAAACGTCGCCGGTCAGATACATCCCGCGAAAGGTACCTTTTCGGCGATCTTCGCCCTTGGGAGCTTTGCTCAGGATGTAAAACATGCCGGGGAACTGCTCGTGCATCCAATCGGCGATGCCATCCTGGTCGGCGATATCGTAGGCACGAAACTTCGCCACGAATGCCAGGTATTCTTCTTCACTGCGATCGTGCTTTACCCGCCAGAGTGCCTGGGCCAGGTCGGTCTGACCGCCCCAAATGGTGATATTCAGGGGATCGTCCTTGGTGCCAGCGTCGATACGATCAATCAGAAAGCGAGAGCCTTCGGTGTCGTGCGGCTCGCCAATGTATTCTCGTCCGCGCTGCGGATTGCCCGATTTGATGCACGCGACAAGCTGTGCGACTTCTGGCCAGTTCGATTCATGCTTGGCCAGGCTGGGACGTACCTGGCCGTACGCATCGACGATCTCGCGAATGAGCTGCGGTTGCGTGATTGCTTTTTTCAGTTCGCCGGGCGTCCCGGAAGCGGAAGCCACCAGACCTTCCAGGCGAAACTGGTTCGCATAAACCATCAGGCGAACCATCGATTGCTGGTCGTCCGGGTCGCCACCGATGTCGGTGAGGACCAGCAGGCGCGGCCGCGTATCGGGCTGCTGAGCAACTACCGGGCTCACGACGGCAAGAGACCAGACGCACAACAGACATAGAGCGAGACTTCGCATGGGAAGCTTTCTGGTGATCGAAGTGGATCGGACGAAACGGTCAGTCTCTATCTTACTTCACTTCGGATCGTGATTCTTCCGTTTCATCAGGCGAATTTTCCGCCCGGTGATGCTGCGGTAGACGACTTCGATGCCTAAAGAAAGGCCGATCATCGCTAAGAGAATCCAAAGATGGCTCCGCGTTCGGACGTTCTCGTCGACTTCAATACAAAGCACGACCAGGGCAACCCACGTACTGATGGCGGCCAGCGCGGAGATCCAGCGTCGCCCGCCGGTTTCTTTTGCCAGGCGCACCGCGGCTACGTTGACCCCGAAGAAGATCAGCAAAAAGCCGGCACTGCCCATGGTAGCGATCGCTTCCAATGGAACGAAGTTCGCAATGAGCAATGCCAGGGCTGCCGTGATGGCGGTTCCCTCTGCGTGCTGACCACGAATGGACCGTTCCAGTTCCTTGGGCAGTTCGCCACTCTTGGCGATGATGTAGGTCAGTCGTCCGGTGCTGTAAAAGGTGGCGTTGATCGCCGAACTGGTCGCGAAGATGGCGGCGACTGCAATCGCGATATAGCCTGTTCGGCCCATCACATCGTCGGCGGCGACCGAGAGCACATGGGCGCTCGACTCCTTCACTTGGTCGAATCCGAGATGCCCGACGACCACCATGGCGATTAGAAAATAGAGCGCCATCACGATTGCCACGCCACCCAGGTACGCTATGGGCAAAGAGCGTTTCGGGTTCACCACATCGTTGGATGCGTTGGCAATCAGTTCAAAGCCTTCGTAGTTCAGGAAGATCAGCATGGCGCCAGCGATCAAGCCAGGCGTTGTCACGTAGTTCTCGTAGTCGAGCCGACTCCACTCAATCGGCGTCGCCAGGCCACACACGATGAATGCCAACAGCAATATCATCTTGGCGGCGTTGAAGAAGTTCTCGGACTTAACGACCATCTTCGACGCGAACAGATTCAGCAGAAACAAGCCGACGATCACGACGCAGATAAACGTATGCAGCCAGAAGGGTCGGTCCGGCTTGGGGAAGAAGCTCGCCGCGTAACTGCCAAATGCGTAGGCATAGATCGCCAGCAGCACGACGTAGCTTAGCAGGAGAAGGATGTTCGCCGACCCAGTGAGGATGCCGCCACCGAAGGCTCGGTTTAAGAACTCAACCGTTCCTCCTTCGCCTGGATAGCGCAGTGTCAGCTTGAGATAGGAATAGCTGGTCAGCAGAGCGACGATCCCCGAGATGATGAACGCCGCCGGGGCGCCCCCCTTGGTTACTTCAACGGTCAGCCCGGTGACGGCAAAGATGCCCCCGCCGACCATTCCACCAATCCCGATGGAAAGGGTCGAGAGTACGCCCAGTTTTTCTTCTTCCCCTGAAGACATTCGCCGCTGGCCAATCGATTTGCCGCAATGAGAATATCAGGCGTAACAGACTGCCTGATCGACTCAGGAATCTAACATCGCAGGCCAATTGTTACCATACGAATGACAAGCAGAGTATGTCGGTAAGGACCGAAACGACACCAAGTTACCAATCGGTCCAGGAATACGGTTAACCAAGAGGTAGAATCACCGTTTCTACGTTTTCCGCCAGCTCTCTTACAAATGAGACTTTGTGTTCAACGGTTTTGATTTCGTGAACGTTCCCGCCGCGGCGATCATGCCCTCGCCCTGGGTCGGGATGTGGTCACTGGCCGTGGCGATCTACGTCGCCTGTAAATGGTTAACGTGGTCGTTCGCCCGACGATCAGGCGTCGATCGCCAACGCGTTGCCGAGTACCTATTGCTCTGGCCGGGCATGGACAGCGATGCGTTTCTCAACGATAGAGATGGTGTCGTGACGCCGACGCTTTTGGAGTGGCTCTTTGCGGCCGCGAAAACGGCTGTCGGCGTTGTTCTTCTCTATGGCGTGCTGCCGCTGATTTCGGCTGAACGAGAGCTGCTGGTGGGATGGATCGGCATGATCGGTCTCATCTTCGTGTTGCACTTCGGGGTCTTCCACTTGCTGTCGTGCTGGTGGCGATCGTATGACATCGATGCGAAGCCGCTGATGGACTGGCCGATCTTAGCGACAAGCCTTGGTGAATTCTGGGGACGACGCTGGAATCGAGCGTTTCGCGATCTCACGTTCCGCTATCTCTTTAGGCCGCTCACCAAACGCTTTGGTACGACCTGGGGCTTAATGGCCGGGTTCCTGATGAGTGGACTGGTACACGACGCGGTGATTTCGATTCCTGCCGGTGCCGGCTACGGAGGTCCTACGCTGTTCTTCATTGTGCAGGGACTCGGCATCTTGATCGAGCGTAGCGCGCTCGGACGCCAGGTGGGCCTTGGTCGTGGCGCGGTGGGTTGGTTGTTTACCGTGGCGTGTCTTGTTCTGCCGGTTGCCCTGTTATTCCATCCACCATTTGTCCGCAACGTGATCGTTCCCTTTCTTCACGCGATAGGAGCCACATGATGCCATCACTGGCCACCTTAATTTTTGTTGCCGGCCTGATGCACTTCGGCATCCTGATCGCATCGGCACTGGTTCCCTTTCGGCTCGATTGGAAGAACGAATTGGCCAGCTTGTCCAAGCTGCACTGGCAGATGTACTGGGTTTACGGCGGCTATGTCGTCATGTCGATCATTGCGTTTGGTGTTATCAGTGTGACCAATGCCCAGGAGCTTGCTGAGGGTAGTGGCCTGGCTCGCGTCTTCTGCGGCTACGTCTGCTTCTTCTGGCTGGTGCGTCTTGGGCTGCAGGCCGTGCTCGATGTCAAGCAGCACCTCACGGCCTGGTGGCTGACGGCAGGGTATCACACGCTGACCGTGGTCTTTTTTGTGCTGATGCTGATCTACGGTTGGGGTGCGATCCATTCGTGAGAAGGAGAGATCGTGAACGACCCTGCGTTCGAAATAAAAAAAGCGACCAGGAACCACGAAGGACCTGATCGCTTGTTGGATTCAACGTTTGAGCCGCAAGGAAGCTAGTTGGCCGCGTAGGCTTCGCCACCAGACTTTGATCCCATAGCACCCCAAACCCCGTAAGGGCTGGGACCGTTGGTAACCTGACCTGCAGTCAGGTCGCCGGTATCGATCGTCTCGGCGACGAACTTCACCGAGCCATCGCAGAACAAGCCGATCGCACCGCCAGGATGATTGCTGGTTGGTGGCAAGATCGTGTTGCTGCCGTCGCCGTTCGGGTTGGTACCGTCAATGCAAGACGCAGCGTTGGGTGGCAGAACCGTAGTGAAGCCGACCTTTTCAATCTGGCCATCGGTCCATCGCCAGCCTGTGCGGCCTTTGATGTCGCCGGGATTGGCATAGAACCTTCCGCTGGCGGTGGCAACACATTGCGAAGGATTGCCCGAGAGTCCCGACAAACCAGTCGCGGTTCCCTCGGTGACAGGAATGTTGGTGCCACCACCTCCAATGCCGAAGTTGGTGATCAAGCGTTCGCTCATGGCGATCGTGTTACTCGTGCCGTCGGTAATGTCCCGCATGTTAACGCCGTGAACACGTTGGAAGACCCCACGCAGGTTCGAGCCATCACGGTTCCCTTGGATCGAATCACCTGAGCTGAACATATAGTTCACCGCGCTGGCAGGCTTGCTTTTGGAAGTGGCGGAAGGGCAAAGCAACATCTCGGGTGCATTGTTCCAAACGCCCCAGCCAGCCCACGCATATGGGCCCCAAGGTGCCGTGCTGCCGTCACCAGCAGCGATCTTATCGTACATAGCCGTTTGCTCAATAAATGGCAGCAAGCCAATGAATCCGCTTGCTCGTCCCGAGTTTGAAAGACGCTCGTTGCCGCTGCCGTAGCCAGGATCGTTGGTGCCTTGCTTTCGAGGAACGAACGCCCCGTACGTGTCGTGATAGTTATGCAGGGCAAGCCCGAGTTGCTTCAATTGATTCGAGCACTGCATCCGGCGGGCTGCTTCGCGGGCCTGTTGTACGGCAGGCAACAGCAGGGCAATCAAAACACCGATGATGGCAATCACAACCAGAAGTTCGACGAGGGTAAAGCCACGTCGATTCGACGAATGAAAGGGCATGATGAATTCTCGTGGGGTGGGTGGATAACTGACAAACAACGGAGATAAAACGTGCGTCGAACGAGCACAGGAGAGGTCAACAATTCAATTCAAACTTAGCACAAAATGCGATTAGGTCGTCACCCCAAAACAGGGGCTATGGCATTGTGGCAACCCGCATCATCATGTTAATGCGCAGGTTGTTTCCTTTGTTCGTGCTCCGCCGTGTCGCTGAACTGGGGGGTGGGTACAAATTGATCTTAGTCGGTCAATTCAATCGGCAGGTCATTCGCGCCTTGTTTGACCGTAAACTCCAGCCCCGAAGTCTTGGCATTGGCATACTTTTTCGGCAGGACGCTTTTGGCCTCTGCGGGGCCGGTGGCGTAAGGGTCGTAGTTGGGATCATCCTCGGACGCGACCGTCGACTCGCCCACCTCCTTCTTGGTGACCGTTACGACATAGTCGCCTGGGTTCACACCGGAAGTTCCAACAGCGGAAGAGGATAGCTCGTATTTGCCTTCTTGATCGGTGCGAGCAAACGCACCTTGACCACCCTCGCCGGCGGGACGAAAGGTGACCATTGCTCCTTCGACTGGATTGCCGTTGTAGCTGACGGTTCCGGTGACCGTGGCCCCCAATGACTTGCCGGTGTCTGCGCTGGAACAACCGGGCATCATCAATAGTCCGATACAGAGAAATAACGGGGCAGATTGATACCATGAAGTACTCAAGGCAACACTCCAGTAAGAAGAGGTAGGTAGGATTGGGGGAAGGCTGGAAAAGGAAGGTTTTTTTCAAGAGATGTTAGATAATACTGATGTCATCATTTACGACAACCCTTGTGTAGAGGTATGCCGCCCTAGTGAAATGGAGCGACTTCTAAGCCCAATCACGATTGCTTAAGAGGGCCGACTTATCGGCGCGCAGAGGGGCGCGTAAGAACGCTAGAAGCACGGCTGTCGTGTGTCGACGATTGCGAGTCGGAGATCGCTTAGTCCATCAACACCAAAGCATCGGGCAGTTCGTTGGTCGACCCGGCGGTTCGCGGTAGCACTTCGCCCAGTTGTTGGCCTGCCGACTCAATTACCGCGCAGATTGCTTCGGTCGGATGCCCTAGGTGAAGACCTTCGGTTAGCTGTTGGCAGAGTTCATCGAGCTTAGCTTGGCCGAGCTTTTCAAGGACTTCCTGGTCGGCCAGGATCGTCGCTGTGTGTTCAAAGAGCGAAACGTAAATCAATAGGCCGGTCGCGCCGCTGGTGTGATGTACGCGCCGATCGAAGAAGGCCTGGCGTGCTTTGGCAGCGACTTCGTCTTTCATTTGATCGCTCGGGGTAAATAGCCGCCGGAGCCAGTCAATCTGGCTTCCGAGCACGGCGCCTACGAGAAACGCGACCACGATGCTTGCCACCAAGGCCAACAAACCAGAATCGAAAGACGTACCGGCCCAGTCTCCCACTTCTTCCGTCGCTCGAGGATATAGGGTCCAAACCAAGACGGCCGCGATCGTCGCCAGCCAAAGGCCAAGGATATCTTCAGCTCGATCGTAGCGGCCCGAAGCCGTAGCCACGACCGGGACGATTTCGCACGAGGTGTTGCTTTCGGCCTGGGCGACGGTTTCCTGGATCTTCTGACGCTGTTCGGCACTGAAGAGAGTGGATGCACGTTGCATAGCTACTTTTTCCTTACCAAGAGCCAGTGGCACCACCGCCACCGGAAGAGCCACCGCCAAATGAACCGCCGCTGAATCCGCCTCCACCACCACTGCTGCGACTGGTCGCCATGTGATACAGGATCGCACCGACAACCGTGAATACGACGGCCCAGAATGCCCATGCCCAACCACTGGAGCCACGTCGATAAAGTGATACCGCGGTGAAGATCGCCAGGCCTACGAAGCCAGCACCGACCGCATAGTGCCACAAAGGACGCGGCTTGGTAGGAAGTTCGAGCTTGCGAGCCATCAAGTCGAGCGACTCGACGCCGGCGACAATGCCTTCGGAGAACTGCTCTAGCTTGAAGCGGGGAATGATTTGTTCATCCATGATCTGTCGACAGAGACCATCTTCGCGCCGTCCCCAGCCCCCGCCCAGTTCGATTCGGGCTTTGCGATCGTTCTTGGAAACCAACAGCAAGATACCGGTGTTCCACTCTTGTCCGTTGATCTGAGCGTGGCCGATTCCCCACTGGTCGAACAGCAGCGTCGCGAACGTTTCGATCCGCAGACCTTCGCCGCCGTGCTGGGCCATCGAGTCGATCGTGATCACGATGATCGGCGTTTCTTTGTCGGTCAGCAGCTTATCGCAAACTTCCCGAATCTTCTCTTCGTCTTCCGGCGTGATCATCTCGGCCAGGTCACGCACAAACTCGCGATCACCAGGCTTCTCGATATCGATTTGAATTGCCGATGCGGTCGAAGCGAAACAGACCGTTGAGATGCCAATCAGCAGGCACAACATCAGACTTTGGCAACAGCGTGTGATGGGCATCAGTCGCAACTTTCTCCGTGGATACGCACTCGGAAGATCATGATTGCCCCGTGGGGACAATCGTCCTGAGGCGGCATGAGCTAGGATTGTAACGTAACGACAATCCAGATGCATGGCATTGCGTGACACGTCTGCCAGAAAACTACTCGACCAGTTGTAGCACAATGCCCACGGTCGTTTGCCCGTTGAAATGGTCGAGCAAGACCTTCGAGGCAATCACTCCATCGCTTGGGTCGCTGTACAGCTTGGTATCTTCGTCGTCGAAGAACGCTTTCAGCTCCGGCAGTTCGCTGGTGATGCTGACCGGTTTGTTCGTTTCGACGACGCCGGATTGGGGCGTATCGCGAACCCAGATTTTGCCTTGGCGATCGGTCACGCGAATGACGGAGTTGCTTTGGTCGAGATGGGTCAGGAAATCGACGAGTTGGTGTCGTAAGTCGATTGCGATGACCGCCGCACCAAACAGACTGCCTGAGTTGTCGTCGTAGATCGGGGTGATTGCGACGAGACGTACGCCTTCTTCGACGCGATCGTTTTCACTGTCATCGGCGCTGCGGACAACCAGGAAGATATCGCCGCGGTTGAGTCTTGATACCTGGGCTAAGACCTCGGGTTCTTCGTGCGTGGTCAGACGCGATGCCGGCACACGGCGTAGGTAAGCGGGGTCGCGCACATTGCGTTCGACACAAACAACATCCTCGGCCGCTCCCTCGGTGATCTTGGTGAAGCTGATCGAAATGTATTCGACATTGGCCCGCAGGAATTCTTCGTAGATCAGCTCGAGTCGGCTACGCCAAACGTCTTCCGGTTCGCCTTCCGCGTTTTCTTCTTGGGCTACGATGATGCCTTGGATGGGCGGCAGGCTCGACATGAAGCGGACGTCTTTCGACAGGCTCTCGGCAGTCGTTTTCAGTTGGACTTCCAGTTCGCGACTATACGCTTGCATTTGGTCGAAGCGGCTCTGACGTCTTGCGTTCTTCGCTTTGTACGAGTCGACCACAAACACCGTCATGGCCACCAGGCAGGTCACCAGTACCAGGCCCACCAACTGCGAGGCAATGCGATGATGCTGAATCCAACGTGCCAGACGCTGCTCGGGGCGCTCCTGGTAGGCAGCGACTTTTTCGCCGGCCATCCAGCGCTGAACTTCTTCGGCCAGCTCTGATGCCGATTGATACCGCGCGTATTGACGTCGGGCCATCGCTTTGGCGCAGATGGCGGCCAGGGCGGGATCGACATCGGGATTCACATCGGCCGCGTTGGGAGTTGGATGCCCGGCAATGGCGGTCAGCAATTCTCTTCCGTTGACCGATTTCGAAGCGTCGCGCGTGTGTTCGTGTGGGCCACATCCGGCCAGGATCGAAAAGAGGATCGCCCCCAGGCCGTAGATGTCGGTGCGTTCATCGAGTTCATCGACGCGACCGGCCGCTTGTTCAGGAGCCATGTAAAGAGGCGTCCCCAGCACTTGGCCGTCCATCGTGCTTTGATTGCTGGCGTGCATCGCGTGCGTGCCGGACTGGCCGTCGCTGGTTTGCAGCTCGTTGATGACCTTGGCGATGCCCCAGTCGATCACGATCACCTGACCGAAGTTATCGATCGCGACGTTCTCGGGTTTCAGGTCGCGGTGAATGACCTTTCGCGAGTGGGCGTGACCGATCGCCTGGCACACGTTGACGAAGTCGGTCAGTAGACGCCGCAGCAGCATCGGGTCGTGATCCCCTTCGCTCAGGCGTTCGTGATACTCTTGAATCGTGTCGTGCAGCGTCTGCTTGCCGAGGAAACGCATCGCATAGAATGCCTGGCCTGTTTCGATGTCTTCACCCAGGTGATAGATGGGCACGATACCAGGGTGTTCGAGTCGACCGGTGATCTCGGCTTCGCGGCGGAAACGCTCTTGCGCCGAGGATTGGTCCGGGGCGGTGACTTCTTTGACGGCCACAGGGCGTTTCAGATGTTCGTCGTAGGCCAGCCAGACGCGACCGAGGCCGCCTTGGCCGAGCTTGCGGATAAGTCGATAGCGAGCCATCGACGATCGCAAGCCGGTGGCGTCGTTGGCACCCGAACCTGAAACACTGTGGATTCCCATCAAGCGGGCAATCACTCCGGAAGGATCGACCGAGTCGAGCGTTCGCGCCACGACCGTTTCTGCCGAGGTGAAGTCGGTATCGCTGCCGCCCGGGGGAACTTCTTTGAGCAGGGCCGGACTGCGTTCGATCAACTGGTTGCAGGTGTCGACGTCGATGTGCCCCAGCGCTACCAGGTGTTCGTGAAGCGGCAAGTCGCCGTGCAGCGTCCAGGTGGAAAGTGCCTGAGACAGCTGGCGTTCCGAGATCACCCCCATGCGGAGAATCAGCGCGGCAATGGCGATGTCTTGTTGCTCTTTGCTGAAATCACCGCTGGCGCCGGCCATCGTTTCGGCAAAACGAGCATCAGGAACTGGGGCTTTCTCAGAAGACATGCGAAGTAGGGTCCGAAGGGTGCGAGTGGGACTAGTACTTCTTCAAGTTTAGTTGCCAAATTCAGCCCGTGGGAGAAGTTTTGGGGGTAAATGGACTGTTCTACGCGACCGATTTGCTCGTCGATGGGAAATAACTGCTTGCAAGGGACGAAAAGTCTACAGATCAGCTCATCTACGAACTCAACAGCCACTTCGAGATCTTCAACAACGTCCGTCGAGGCACCCATGGGGTGATCCAGTTCAAGAGGAACCACAATCGCCATTCGTTGATCACGACCAGTCGTCCCTTCTTCATCGCGCGGTAGCCCAGCTCGGCGACGCTACGGGCAGTCACGGTCGAGCCCTTTTTGAACATGCTGACCTGCTTGGCGTGGGCTCGTTGGAAGAATTCGGTTTCCACCGGTCCTGGGCAGAGGGCCGTGACGGTGACGCCAAGTTCGGCAACTTCTTCATTGATGGCCTGCGAAAAGCTGAGGACGTACGCTTTCGACGCGTAGTAGACCGCCATCATCGGACCCGGCAGAAATCCCGCTGTGCTGCCGACGTTGAGGATACGTCCGTGTTGCCGCTCAAGCATGCCCTGCATGAAGCGGTGGGTCATTTCACTGAGGACGGTGACGTTCAAGTGAATCATCCCGCCGTCGGTCTTCCAATCGTGTTGATAGAACGGCCCATGATTGCCGAAGCCGGCGTTGTTGATCAAGATGTCGACCTCGATGCCGGCGGCGTCGACCTGGTCGTACACCTGGTGAACGGCACGTGGTTCGTTCAGATCGATGGCGATGCACATGACGTTGACTTTGTGCTTCTCGATGATCTGCTTCTTCAGGTCTTCGAGCACTTCACCGCGACGAGCAATCAGGACCAGGTCGCCACCATGCTCGGCGTGGACCCAGGCCAACTCGCGACCGATGCCGCTGGATGCTCCGGTGATCAAGGCTGTGTTCTTCATGGTGCAGGTTCCTCAGAGATGTGCTTTCGTGTCTCTATTCTGACATACCAGGTGGTCAACGAACAATTGGAAGAAGTACGCATCGGGCCGGTTATTCGATGGCGTGAGAAGTGGCCCTAACTTGTCTGGCATAGCAGGAGCGATAGGATGGGGGAAAGTCACTATACGGCGATCACCCCGAAGGAAGGAAACTGATGAAAGCAGCCTACATCGAAGAAACGGGACCACCAGAAGTTATCCAGGTTGGCGAAATCCCCACGCCAGAACCAGGCGAAGGCCAGGTCTTGGTGAAGATCGGTACGGCAGCGCTCAACCCCATCGATACCTATATCCGCAACGGAGCCAACTATTGGGAACTGCCCAAGCCGTTTGTTACCGGTAGTGACCTGGCCGGTACGATTGAAAAGGTTGGCCCTGGCGCTAATCGTTACCAGGTGGGTCAGCGCGTATGGGGAACGAATCAAGGACTCGTCGGACGTCAGGGCACCTTCGCCGAGTACGCCGTGGTCGACGAGCACTGGTTGTATGCCACGCCTGACAACGTGAGCGATGATGCCGCTGCGGCCTGTGCACTGACCGGCGTGACGGCTCATCTCGGTTTGGGGGCTGACAACGCGGCCCTGAAGTCTGGCGAGACTATCTTCGTGCATGGTGGTTCCGGCGGTGTTGGCTCAATGGTCGTGCAGATGGCCAAAGCGATGGGAGCAACGGTTCTGGCCACCGCAGGCTCGGATGAGAAAGCCGAATTGTGCAAAGAACTCGGAGCCGACTATGTCTTCAACTACAAGACACAAAACGTTGCCGAGGAAGTCCTCAAGGTTTGTCCTAACGGCGTGAACGTGATTTGGGAAACCGTCCGCGAGCCCGACTTCGATTTCCTGGTGAGCATTGCCGCCGAGCGTTGCCGGATGGTGCTCATGGCAGGTCGCGATGCCCGCCCGGAGTTTCCCGTCGGTCCTTTCTACGTCAAAGGTTGTAGCCTGCATGGGTTCGTGATGTTCAAAGTGAGCCCCGAAGAGATGGACTTGTGTGGCCAGCAGATCAGCCGCTGGCTTTCGGAGGGGAAGCTGAAGCCACAGATCGGGATGGTCTTTCCTCTTTCCGAAGCGGCTGCTGCCCATAAGTTGCAGGAAGACAATACCTTGCGGCAGGCAGGCACCCTGGCAGGGAAAATCCTGATCAAGCCGTGAATTAGGGTTTCCTAGGAACTATAATGCGGCTCGACTCGTAATCAGTGTCAAATGAATTGAATCCCTTTCGCGAGTGAGCCGCATGATGTCCCGCCTCTGCTTACTACTAACCTTCCTCTCGTTCTTGCCTGCCACCGATCTCCTAGCGACCGAATACGGCAACATCGTCACCGTCGCAGGTACTGGCCAAAAAGAACTGGGCAAAATGGAAGGCCCGGTCGACCAGGTCAACATTGGTCAGACATTCGGTGTGCTGATCGGCCCGGATGGGGCGATGTATGTGACAGAAGTCGAAAACCATCGTGTGCTGCGAGTCGACCTGAAGACCAAGCAGGTCACGACCGTCGCTGGTAACGGCACGAAAGGGTATGCAGGTGACGGCGGACCGGCGACCGAAGCCCAGCTCAACGAACCCTACGAAGTCCGCTTCGCTGGCAATGGTGACATGTATTTCGTGGAGATGCAGAACCACCTCATTCGCAAAGTCGATGCGAAGACCGGAACCATCTCGACCGTCGCAGGCACCGGCAAGCCCGGCTACTCTGGCGATGGCGGCCCAGCGCTCAAGGCCCAGTTCAATCGACCGCACAGCATTGTGCTGAGTGAAGACGACTCAACGTTGTATGTGGCTGACATTCAGAACCATCGAATCCGCGCGATCGATTTAAAGACTGGGGTTATCCAGTCAATCGCTGGCAACGGTGATAAGAAGCTGCCAATCGACGGCGAGACAACGGTTGGGAAGTCGATGGTCGGTCCCCGGGCACTCTATCTCGATGGAAACGATCTGTGGATCGCTTTGCGAGAAGGACACAGTGTCTGGCGCTTGGACTTGAAGACCGGCATCGTGTATCACGTGGCCTGCTCAGGCAAGAAGGGTTATAGCGGCGACGGCGGCAGTGCCAAAGAAGCAACGATGAATGGTCCCAAGGGAATCGTCAAAGCACCCAACGGCAGTCTGTACGTGGTCGACACCGAAAATCAGGCCATTCGCGAGATCGACGTGAAGAACGATCGCATCCGTACCGTGGCTGGCATCGGACCGCAAGGACGTGGTTACTCGGGCGATAATGGCCCAGCGACGAAGGCCAAGATGGATCGCCCGCACGGGATTGGTGTCGGAGTGGATAACGCTTTGTACATCGGCGATACGAACAATCACCGGGTTCGCAAAGTCGTGCCCGTAAGCGAATAAGGAATTATCCAATGCACGCGATCAATCGACGACAGATGCTTCAAGGTTCTCTGGCTGCCGCCGCCGCGGTAGGCCTTGGTGGTTCGCTTTCCGCCGACGATGCTTCCCCCAGCCGCTGGAAGCTGATCACGTTTACCAAGTTTCTGCAGCCGCTCAGCTATGACGAGATGGCCAAACAGGTGGCCGAGATTGGCTATGATGGAATCGAAGCGCCAATCCGCGTCGGAGGTCATATCGAACCGGAGAATGTGGCGGAGGAATTGCCCAAGTTCGTCGAAGCGCTGAAGAAGCAGGGCCTCACGATCGACATACTGACTTCCAGCATCAACAGCGTCGATTCGCCCAACGCGGAAGAGACGCTGAAGGTGGCCAAAGAGTTGGGCATCCCGCGGTATCGCATGTCGTACTACAAGTATGACTTGAAGAAGCCAGTCGTCCGCCAGGTCCGCGAAGCCGGCGCCAAGCTGAAAGACCTGGCGGCAATGAACGAGGAGATCGGCATTCAGGCCGTCTACCAGAATCACTCCGGCAGCCATTACGTGGGTGCGCCGATCTGGGACATCATGCAGCTGGTTCGCCAGTACGATCCTAAAGTCGTGTCGATGGCATTCGATATCGGACATGCCCGGGTCGAAGGTAACACGTCGTGGCCGATCCAGTGGAACTTGGTCCAGTCGCACCTCGGCTCGGTCTACATCAAGGACTTTACAGGGAACAGCGGCCGACCGGCGTGGTGCTCGGTGACTGAAGGAGAGCTTCCTGGCGAGTTCTGGAAGCTGCTCAAAGCGAGTGACTATAACGGTCCGATCTCGCTGCATGTCGAGTACCTGCATGGTGAAGAAGCAAAGCAGGTCTCGAACCATATCGCGGCGATGAAACGCGATTTGGCTTGGCTCAAGCAGAAGCTCGCGTCGTAGTTTCACGGTCACTACCAACTCCCGGCCTGCCTCAAAACCCCACCTTTCCTGGAGAGCATTGTGAGAATCTTATCCGCGCTCATCCTGTCGTGTGTTGCATTTGTCGGTTCAACGCTTGGGGCGGACCAGCGTCCCAACATTGTTTGGCTTTCGTGCGAAGACATTAGCCCGCATATCGGTTGCTTTGGTGACGAGCACGCCATCACGCCCAACATCGATCAGTTGGCCACCGAAGGTGTACGCTATACCAACACGTTTACCACGGCCGGCGTGTGTGCTCCATGCCGTAGCGGGATCATCACCGGCATGTACCAGACCTCGCTCGGTTCGCAGCACATGCGCTGCACGGCGACCTTGCCCGACGAGATCAAGCCGTTTCCCATTTACCTGCGGGAAGCAGGTTACTACTGCACAAATAACTCGAAGCAGGACTATCAGTTTCGCACGCCCAAAGAAACCTGGGACGCGTCTTCCGGCAAAGCCCATTGGCGCAATCGCCCCGACAAGTCGCAGCCGTTCTTTTCGGTGTTCAACTTCACCGGTTGTCACGAGTCAGGCATTGCCTCGAAGGGCAAATACGAATCGGTCACGAAGGTGTTAACGCCAGAGCAGCGACAAGATCCTGCGAAGCTCGAACTGCCGCCATACTATCCCGACACGCCGGTCGTTCGCGAAGATTGGAAACGCAACTACGAGCTGATCACGGCCATGGATCACTGGGCAGGCAATCTGATTCAGCAGCTGAAAGACGACGGCTTGTACGAAGACACGATCATCATGTTCTGGTCCGATCATGGCGTCGGCTTGCCGCGAGCCAAACGCTGGCTGTACGACTCGGGTACCCATATTCCCTTGGTTGTTCGCATTCCGGAAAAGTTTCGCGTCGATGCACAAGGGACGCCAGGAGAAATAAATGACCAGCTGGTCAGCTCAATCGATTTCGGACCGACTGTGTTGAAGTTGGCAGGAGTCGAAGTGCCTGACTACGTGCAGGGTCAGCCATTCTTGGGTAGCGATGTGACTCCACGTGACTACGTGTACGGGGCACGCGATCGGATGGACGAGCGATACGATATCATCCGGATGGTCCGCGACAAGCAGTTCAAATATATCCGCAACTACGAGCCGCTGAAGACGTACTACCAGTACATGAACACCCCGGAGAAAGGGGCGACGATGAGCGAGCTTCGTCGACTGCATGAGAAGGGACAACTGCCAGCCAAGGCCGAGTATTTCTTTTCAAACACGAAGCCGGTGGAAGAGCTTTACGACTGCCAGGCCGATCCACACGAGGTGAATAACCTGGCTGACGATCCGAAGTACGCCGATGTCCTCAAGAGGATGCGGGCCGCTCATCGGCAGTGGGTGCTGGAGACGCGCGATACGGGACTGATTCCCGAGCCAATCCTCGTTCACCGTTCGAAGCAGTTGGGAAGCGAGTACGCGGTACTCCGACAACCAGGCAGCGACCAGGTCAACCGGCGTATTGCCACCACGGCGACCCTAGCATCGGAAGGCCAGTCGGCACTACCCAAGCTGATTCAAGCCATAAAGGATGAAGACGATGCCGTGCGATACTGGGCAGCCACCGGGATTGGCAATATCGGTGAGCCAGCGCGCGAGGACGCCGCAGAAATCGTTCAGGCTGCTCTGAGCGATGAATCTTCCGCCGTGCGAACTGCCGCTGCCAGGGCCCTTTGCCGCATGGGACTGCCGGAAAGTGCCTTGCCGGTACTGGTGAAGGAAATGACCACGGGCCAACAGTGGGAACGGCTTCAGGCGGCGATTGTTTTGGATGAAATCGACGAGCAAGCTCGCCCAGTGATGGAAGAGATGAAGCAGGGACTCAAGTATCAAAAGGGCTTCAACTCCGACGGCAAGTACCGTGTTCGCGTGACAAACCGAGCCCTGAATGAGCTCCAGGGAACCACCAACACGGTTCCTTAATCGCTACGCTCAGACGTTCCGATCCCAAAAGGTCTTCACGAAATGGAACCGACGATGGCATTGCTTCAACCGCTTCGCCCTTTTTTTGTGGCCCTATGCCTGGCGCTCTCGCTGTTTGGCTTCGGGGAGAGTCTGTGGGCGCAGGAAACACGTCCGCCCAATGTGATTGTGATCTTGTGCGATAACCTGGGCTACGGCGACATCGGTTGTTTTGGATCGAAGCTGCATCGCACGCCTCATCTCGACCAGATGGCCACTGAGGGAATGAAGCTGACCGACCTCTACGCGGCCAGTGGCGTGTGCACTCCATCTCGGGCAGCGCTATTGACCGGCTGTTATCCGCCGCGGGTCGACATGCATCGCAGCGACACAGGCGGAGCTGTCTTGCAGCCTGTTTCGCCGAAAGGGCTTTCGCCAGATGAAATCACGCTTGCCGAGCTACTGAAGACCAAGGGCTACGCTACCACGATCATAGGTAAGTGGCATCTGGGGGATCAGTTGCCGTTTCTGCCCACGCGGCAAGGCTTTGATTCCTTCTATGGAATTCCCTACAGCGATGACATGACGCCTCGTGCTGGTAAGCCATGGCCCGATCTACCGCTGATGCGCGATGAAGAGGTGATCGATGCCCCGGTCGACCTGAACATGGCGACAAGGCTGTATACCTTCGAAGCGATTCGTTTCATCACCGAGAACCGCGAGCGGCCGTTCTTCCTTTACCTGCCGCAGGCAATGCCAGGCAGTACGCGGGCTCCCTATGCCAGCGATACTTTTCGAGGGAAGAGTAAGAACGGACCTTGGGGAGATTCCATCGAGGAACTCGACTGGTCCACCGGACAGATTTTGAAAACACTTCAGCTACTGCAGCTCGACAAGCAGACTCTTGTCATTTGGACGAGCGACAATGGTGCGCCGCGGCGTAACCCAGTTCAGGGATCGAACGAACCTCTCAAAGGTTGGGGGTACACGACGGCGGAAGGTGGCATGCGCGTTCCAACGATTGCCTGGTGGCCTGGGACGATCCCTAGCGGAAGCGAGTGTGCCGAGGTCGCCTCGCTGATGGATCTCTATCCCACGATCGCTCATCTGGCCGGAGCCCCGTTGCCGCAGGATCGCGTGATTGATGGCAAAGACATTCTGCCGCTGTTAAAAGGGACGCCCGGCGCGAAGTCGCCTCACGAGGCGTTCTACTACTACATGTTCGATCAACTTCAGGCCGTTCGCAGCGGCGATTGGAAGTTGTATCTCCCTCTGCAGAACGTGAGGGGTGGCTGGCAGCAAGAGAAAGAAGCATTTGCCCAGCCTAGGCTCTTCAATCTGAAAGAGGATCTGCAGGAGACGAGTGATGTCGCCAAGGAAAATCCCGAAATCGTAGAGCAAATGATGCTTCTGGCGAAGAAGATCCAGGACGATCTTGGGGATGACGAGAACCCTGGCCCTGGCCGCCGACGAGCAGGCCATTTTCCTGAGCCAACAGCCCGTATCTTGACTAAATAGGGCCATTTTTCGGGACATTTTGCCAGCGAACCGCACCCAGGTGGCGGTTGTCTCTCTCGCTGGACCGCACTCCGCGCCAAAGGCATCGTGCGGTACAATGCCCAATTCTTGACGTTGAAACCCCTACGAGTAGGACCTCACCTACGAGGAATCCCCCATGCCAAGACGCATTTTGGTCACCTCTGCCCTGCCCTATGCGAATGGGCCGATCCATATCGGACATCTGGTGGAATACATCCAGACCGATATCTGGGTCCGCTTTCAGAAGCTGTCGGGCAACGATTGCCGTTATTTCTGCGCCGACGATACGCACGGCACGGCGATCATGATCAGCGCTCAAAAGAACGGAGTGACCGAAGAAGAGTTCATCGCCAAGATGAGCGAGGAACATCAGCAGGACTTTGCCGGGTTTGGGGTTCAGTTTGATAACTACGGGTCGACCCACAGCGATGAGAACCGCGAGCTGTGCGCCGAGTTCTGGCAGTCGCTGCGCGATGCCGATCTGGTCGTCGAAAAGGACGTGCATCAGCTTTTCGATCCCGAGAAGAAGACGTTCCTGGCCGATCGTTTCGTGCGTGGTACGTGTCCGAAATGTAAGTCCGAGAATCAGCCGGGCGATAACTGCTCGAAGTGTGGTGCCGCCTACACTCCAGCGGACCTGATTGATCCGAAGAGTACGCTTTCAGGGGCCACGCCAGAGCTAAAGACAGCCAAGCACTTGTTTGTGCACCTGGAAAAGCTGCATGGCTTTCTCGACGAGTGGACACAGAGCGGATATCACTTGCAGGACGAAGTCGCCAACTACTTGAAGGGGCACTTCCTGCACGACGAACTTCGTGACTGGGACATCTCGCGTCCGGGGCCTTACTTCGGCTTCGAGATTCCCGACAGTCCTGGCGATTATTGGTACGTTTGGTTTGACGCCCCGATCGGCTACATCGCCTCGTCGTGGCAGTGGTGCAAAGCCAACGGCGAAGACCTGGCCACGTGGTGGAAGAATCCTGAAACGGAAGTGCATCACTTCATCGGGAAAGATATCACCTATTTCCACACGCTGTTCTGGCCCGGCATGCTTAAGACGGCCGGCTACAATCTGCCGACAAAGGTTCACATCCACGGCTTTCTGACGGTCGATGGCAAGAAGATGTCCAAGAGCGACGGAACGTTCGTTAAAGCGGCGACGTACCTGAAGCACTTGGATCCGGCCTACCTGCGTTACTTCTATGCATCGAAGCTTGGTCCGAGACTGGACGACCTCGATATGAACCTCGAGGAGTTCGCTGACAAGATCAACTCGGACCTGATTGGTAAGGTCGTGAACCTCGCTTCGCGGACGGCCAAGTTCGTCGAGAAGTCCGGCCTGTCGGCTGAGTATCCCGACGACGATGGCTTGTTCGAGAAGGCTGCGGCTGCCGGCGATCAGATTGCCAAGGCCTACGAAGACTGCGATCTGAACAAGGCCATGCGGTTGATCCTGGAGCTTGCCGACGCGGCGAACCCGTTTATCGAAGCGAACAAGCCCTGGGAGCTTCGCAAAGATCCGGCCAACGCCCAGAAGCTACAAGATGTTTGTACGGTCGGCCTGAACTTGTTTCGGCAGATCGTCGTGTACTTGTCGCCGGTGTTACCGAAGCTGGCCGAACAAACAGGCGAACTTTTAAACGATCCGATTACCAGTTGGGATCAGGCCAAGACGCCGCTCACTGGGACCGAGGTCAATAAATTCAGTCACTTGATGAAACGTGTTGAAGCAGACAAGGTGAAAGCCATGATCGACGATAGTAAGGAAGAAGCGGCGGCAGAAGCTCCGGCTGAGAACAACCAGGCCGAAGAGACCTCTGCGAAGTTCAACGACAGCGCGCAGCCCATGGTCGACGAGCCCATGGCCGAAGAGTGCACGATCGACGATTTCGTGAAGGTCGACCTGCGTGTGGCCCGCGTCCTTTCGGCCGAACAAGTGCCGGAAGCTCGTAAGCTGTTGAAGCTGACCCTCGGACTGGGTGGCGATCATCGCAAGCAGGTCTTCGCCGGTATCAAGGCAGCCTACAAACCAGAAGATCTGGTCGGCCGGTTGGTCGTGATGGTAGCCAATCTGAAGCCGCGTCAGATGAAGTTTGGCCTCAGCGAAGGCATGGTCTGTGCCAGCGGCCCAGGCGGTGAAGAAGTCTTCCTGCTCAGCCCTGACGAAGGTGCGAAGCCAGGTCAGCGGATTCACTGATTAGTTTGAAGTTTTCAGTCTTCAGTTTTCAGAAAGGCTGTCCCGGTGTTTCCTGGATAGCCTTTTTTGATGTTTAGACATCCCTCAGGTTGAGGATCATCTCGACTGCGTACGGATCGAGATTCATCTGCTTCGCGATTTCTGCCTGCGAAATACCTTGGTCGGCGAGAGCATAGACCTCGGCACGTTTTACTTCGTCGCAGAGTAGCTCCGACACGGCACTGAAATTGGGGCTTCCCTCTCCGACCAACTCGCGGCTCTCTTGCAGCGTTCGCTCGATTGGACGGCGTTCTTCCGGCGTGAGTTGGGCAGCTTCGATCTTCATCAGCGTACGCTGTAGAATCAGTAGCTTGGTATCGACGATGGCCTGAAGTTCTCGTGTCCGTTCGAGCATTTCAACCTGCCACTGGTTCAGCTCGGCTGGACCGCCGGACATCGACCACTCTTTGTTCTCCGGCCTGGGGTTCGAGACGAGGTAGTTGTCGTCTTTTCCGCGGGCCTTCTTCGCTCGTATCTGGCCGCGCCAGTTTCGGCGCATCAAGATCCAGATGAGTAGGATGAGTCCTCCGAAGAACATCAAGTAAGGTAAGTAGCTGTCATCGCCCATATCGTGCATCCCTGCCTGAGGTGTCTGGCCGTGCTACTGATCGAGAACCAGGTACTTGTCCAGCAGGGCCTCGACGCCGATGCAGTACTGCGAACTGCTTTCGTTTTCCTCGTATACCGGATCCATCGCCACGGCGGACACCGATTCGCGAAGCCCCAGCAGGATCTCGCGGACGTGTTCCATGTTGTGCAGCGTCATCACTTCGCCAGAGCCGTCATCCGTGGTGGCGTACTTCTTGGCCTTTTCTTCGTCCGTGAACAGGTTGATCAGCGTGATCGGCTTCCCTTCCTCGTCGTTGCCGACGGTACTGGAATAACCATCTTCCTGCTTGATGACAAATACTGGGTAATTCCAAGGCGAATTGTCGACGATCAGGAAATCTTCCAGTAGCGTTTTGATCTTGGCGACCCACTTGGCGTTGATGTCGAACTCGATTGGCTCGGGATCATAAGCGACTTGGGTTACCGGCAGTTTTAGGCTTTTAAGAAACCAGCGGAATTCGCGATCGTTATTCAACTGGCGAGGTTCGCCGATGATGGCGAACTGCTGCATGAAGTTGAGCGCGACCTGCTCGGTCGAGTGCGTGGTCAGGATATGTTGGGGCTGATCATCGGTATCTTTGGGATCGACAATCGATGTGTAACCGCCCCCATGCGCGATGAGGTAAAGCGGATACTCCCACTGAATCGGTGCGGACATTTCCGGGGCTTCTCCTGGTTTCGGATCCGTGGTTCAGGTGGCGGCTGGGTTGGCTCGCAATTGTTTGGCGATCTCGCGATTCTCTCGCTGAATCAGCTGTCCGCACGCGGCGGCGATATCGGCCCCTAGCGAATAGCGGATAGTGACGGGAAAACCAGCTTGTTTCAGTTGGTCTGCAAAACGATCTCTTGTTGCCTGATTGCTTCCCCGCAGATGATCGGCGCCGTCGATCGAATTGTACGGGATCAAGTTCACGTGTGCGTGGACGTTTTTCAGGAAACGGATCAGTTTTTCGGCATCCTCAGGCCGATCGGTGCGTTGCTCTAACATCAGGTACTCGATCATGATTCGCCGCCGGTCGCTGAGCTGAAGCCGCAAAAGGGTCTCTTTTAAGCGGCTTAGCGAGACACTTTTGGCCAGCGGAATCAGATCTTGGCGTTCAGCATCGTCGGCACTGTGCAGGCTGAGGGCCAAGTTGACGCTCGGGAATCGCTCGTCGAGACGTAGCATTTCGTCGGGAATGCCTACCGTCGAAACGAGCAACCGCTGCTGTGAGTAGTCGAACAACAGGGGAGACGTCAGGGCGGTGATCACATCGTGAAGGTTTGCAGGATTGTGCAGTGGTTCGCCCATGCCCATGAAGACGATATTCCGCACGCGGCGGTCTTCGTCACGCAGCAGTTGGTTGGCCTGGACGACCTGATCCAGGATTTGGGCGGCTGTAAGATTCCGGGCAATTCCCATCTGGCCTGTGGCACAAAAGCGACAGGCGGCCGCACAGCCAATTTGGGACGAGATACACAGCGACGTCCGGCCGGTGCCGGCACGCAGGATGACCGACTCGATCATCAGCCCCTCGTCGGTGCGAAAGAGCAGCTTCGTCGCCCCGTCCATCTGCGAGTCGAGCCGTTCAGCCAGCGTCAGGGGGTGGGGCTCGATCTCGGATCGTAAGATATCCGCCACATTGGGGGCGACTTCCGAGAGAGCTTCTTCGAAAGCCCAGCCCTGCTTCAGCCACCGCGTGCGAAATTTGCGGAGGGAATGGACGGTTTGCGAATCGTTTCCGAATCGCTCGTTCCAGGCTGTGACGTCGTACCAATACGGCATAAAGGGTTCTCTGCAGGGTTTTCCCAGTATAACAGTTATCCCATTCACTCAACGATGAATGCCGGTGGTTGGCCGTCTGAATTCACGTTTTTCCCAGGAGCATGCGCCGTAGATAGGGTAAAATAGAAGTAGTTTCCGATCCTCGACCGAATAATTCGTTGCGAAGAGTGAGGTCAACCAATGAACGTCAACACCTATCACCACTGGAAGTTCACCGTGGTTGGCGGCGGGATCGCGGCCCTGGGGCTCTTCTTGCTGTCGACGTCTTACCTGAACCCGCAGTCGACATCGTTGATGTCTTCCGCCGGAGTCGGAACACTCGTCCTCGGCATGGCCGTTTTCGCCTACGGGCTTTGGGCCTACCTGAGACATCAACCAGGGAAGAATTAGGCGACGGCTAGACCGATGCCGCCGACTTTAAACGAGCAGCTTTTGCCTCGTGCCGCTCGGCTTGCCGTCGGTCGATGTGTTCGAGGTCGTCTCGCGGCGTGGCGTTGATGAGCTTACGAGTATATTCCTCTTTCGGATCGGCATAGATCGCTTCGGCCGGGCCGAATTCGACGATCTTGCCTTCGTTCATCACGGCCATCATGTCGGCCATGAACTTGACCACGCTCAGATCGTGGCTGATGAAGATGTACGTCAGGCCGCGCTTCTCTTGCAGGTCTTTCAGCAGGTTCAGGACCTGGGCTTGGACCGACACGTCGAGCGCTGAGACTGATTCGTCACAGACGAGGAAGTCTGGCTCGACGGACAGCGCCCGGGCAATGCAGATACGCTGACGCTGACCGCCGGAGAACTCGTGCGGGTAGCGGCGAAGATGATCGGGATTCATCCCCACTTCCTGCATGAGATACGCGGCTCGATCGCGTTGTTCTTTCTTCGTCTTGCCGATGTTCTGAATGACCATCGGTTCGCAGATAGCGGACTCGATCGTCATGCGTGGATTCAAGCTGCCGTAGGGATCCTGAAAGATGATCTGGATCTTCTTCCGCATCTCGCGAAGTGCGTACCCATGCAGGCCGCGAACATTCACCCCTTCAAATTCGACCGTACCATCGGTGGGCTCGATCAGACGCAGGATGGCTCGTCCGCTGGTTGTCTTGCCACAGCCAGACTCGCCAACCAGACCCAGCGTCTGTCCGCGATAGACATCGAAGTCGATTCCGTCGACCGCTTTCACGTGACCGCTGACCCGCGAGAAAATCCCTTTGCGGATCGGGAAGTGAACCTTCAAGTTACGCACTGAAAGTAGTGGTCGCTCGTCATCAGCAACAGCCTTCGTGTCGGCCGTGTAAGAACCCTCTTCCCAAGGGTGTCCCATTTCCTGCAAGGCCTGCTTGGGATGCAGGAGTCGCCCTCGTCCTTCGACCATCAGTTGATCGAACTTCTCCTGCGACATCTCCTTCTCGATAATCTCCACGCCGGACTCGGTCGTCTTCGACTCCATGAAGTCGCTGACGGTCGGTAGTCGACGATACTTCGTGTCGAGGCGCGGACGACAGGCCAGCAGACCCTTAGTGTATGGGTGCTGGGGATTCTCGAAGATCTGGCGGATGTTACCGTTTTCGACAATGTTGCCCCGGTACATGACCAGCACATGGTCAGCAATCTCGGCAATGACACCCAGGTCGTGCGTAATGAACAGAATCGACATCCCACGGCTGTCACGCAGCTGACGAAGAATATCGAGGATCTGGGCCTGGATGGTCACGTCGAGAGCGGTCGTCGGTTCGTCGGCAATCAGCAGCTTGGGATTGCAGCTGAGGGCCATCGCGATCATGACACGCTGCTTTTGACCGCCAGACATCTGGTGCGGGTAGTAGTCGACGCGCTTGTGCGGTTCGGGGATGCCCACTTCCTCGAACAGTTGGATCGTCCGTTCGCGGGCTTCCTTTTTGTTGAGATCTTGATGCAGGCGAATGGCTTCCATGACCTGCGCGCCGACGGTGAACACGGGGTTCAGCGACGTCATCGGTTCCTGGAAGATCATGCTGATGTCTTTACCGCGAATCTTCCGCATCGCCGGATCAGGCAGGCGAACGAGATCGGTACCCAGGAACGAGATACTGCCTTCCTCGATCGTGGCACTGCGTGCGAGCAGCTGCATGATCGACAGCGACGTGACCGACTTGCCGGAGCCGGATTCACCGACGATACCCAGCGTTTCCCCTTCCTCGAGTTGGAAGGAGATGCCGTCCACGGCCTTGACGATTTCCTCGCCATGGAAGTAGGTCCGCAGGTTGTCGACTTTAAGCAGGGTTTTGGTCATGGTCGGATCGGACAAGGATGTTAGGCGTCGCGTGTTCGTGGGTCGGTAGCTTCCTGGATTCCTTCACCGATCAGGTTGTATGCCAACACGGTGGTAAAAATGGCCAGCCCAGGAAAGAAGATCAGCCACCACATCGAGCGGATGTTGTTCTGCCCTTCGTGCAGGACGCGACCCCAAGTCGGCGTCAGTGTGTCAGCACCAATCCCGAGGAAGCTGAGTGCACTCTCAGTGAAAATGGCAGCGGCAATGCCGAAGCTGATCGGCACAAGAATCGGTGCCAAGGCGTTTCGCAGGATATGGATGAACATGATTCGCATGGAACCTGCTCCCATGGCCTTCGCCGCGGCAACGTACTCGATCTGTTTGATCTTGAGGAATTCAGCCCGCGTGAGTCGTGCGATACCGGTCCACCCGGTAAGGCCAATCACGGCCACCACCTGCCAAATGCTGGGATGCTCGGCGATGGCCAATAGGGCGATCACCAGAATCAGCGTGGGAACGCACAGGATGATTTCGATGAACCGGGAAAGCACGAAGTCGACCCAGCCGCCAAAGTAGCCTGCACAGGCACCAATGGTGACCCCAATGACTCCGGCAATGCCCATCGATACGAAACCGACCAACAGGGCCACGCGGGTTCCATGCACGAGTTGGGCGAAGACATCGACACCGTTCGAGTCGGTCCCCATCAGGTTGCGCCAATTCGGTTTCCCGTCGGCCTTGTCGGGGTTGCCAGGTTGCCCTTCAAACCAGTCTTCGCGGACGCGTTCGATCGGGTCTTGGCGAACTAGCGGCCAGATGGCCCAGCTATCAGGATCGTTCGCTTTGAGGTTGGGTTCGTAACGTTTCTCGAAGTGATCGCCGGTGGTGAAGATCGCGTTTTCCCACGGAGCGTAAAAGTAGCCCATGCAGGGAAAATAGATATTCCCTTTGTAGGAGCACACGATCGGCTTGGTACCAGCGATCGCCGGAGAAAAGATGGCAACCAGCGCGAGGAAGCCAACGAAGTAAAGCCCCAGCATGGCCATCGGACGACGTCGATAGTAACGCCAGGCAGTGGCCCAGAAGCCTTGCGAGACCGCAGGCTTGGTTGGTTTGACGGGCTGTTGAGCAGGTTCAGGCACGGCACTCATGAGTTACGAATAAGTAATCCGGGGGTCAACGAATGCGTACAGAACATCGGCCAGCAGCTGACCGAGCAGCGTCATGACCGAGAACATCAATACCAAGCCCATAATCACCGGATACTCTCGCATGGTGATCGATTGGTAAAAGAGATAGCCGATGCCATTCCACTGGTAAATGGTTTCCAGGATCACCGAGCCGGCCAGCAATGCGGGAAGCGTCAAGCCGATGATCGTGACCAGAGGAATCAGCGAGTTCCGGAACGCATGCTTCACCAAGATGCTACTCGGACTGGCCCCTTTGGCCTTCGCGGTTCGGATGTAATCTTGCTGGATTGTCTCCATCATGTTGGCTTTGATGAAGCGGGTATAGTAGGCCAGCGATGTGTAGGTTAAGCAGATCACCGGCAAAATGGCATGCGATAGAACATCCCAAAACTTGCCCAGCGTGCTCATCTCGGCATAGCCTTCACCGGTCGACCCGTACAGAGGTAGCCACTCGAGACGCACCGCAATGATCAAGTTCAAATAGACGGCCGCCACAAAGCTGGGCAACGCGTACAGAATGTAAAGAATCGTGCTAACCAGCCGTTCGCGGAACGACAAGGCATTCGCGGTCGACCAGAGCCCCATGGGAATACACAGAAGGTAGGTCAAAACCAGCGACGTGCCGGTAAGGATCAGCGTCTTAGGGAGTCGCTCGCCGATGATGATCGTGACCTTCCGGCGATCATTGATGCCGCGTCCCAGGTCGCCTTGCATGACATCGCCTAGCCAATACCAGTAACCGACATACCAGGCCTTGTCCAAGCGGTATTGCTTTGACAGCTTGTCCATCTGCTCTTGCGACATCATGGCGTCCATGCGGACGGTTTCTTGCATGATGGTTAGCGGCGTGCCCGGCATATTCCGGATAAGCCCATACACAATGAAGGTCACCGCCAGCAATGTGAAGATGCCAATCAGGAGGCGACGGGCGATATAGGTCAGCATGCGAAAGAACGACTTGGAAAGGTTGGTGGAAGGAACACTGCGAATCGATCGATCAGGTGGACGGCTAGGCTACAGCGGCTTAATCTTCCAAACCGATTCCATGCCGGGCGTATAGTGGAACGGGCCACGAGCACTAAATTCGTAACCTCGCATGTCCTTGTTAAACCCATATAGCGACGACAAGTAGAAGAGCCAGGTGTACGGCTGGTCTTCGTAGAAGATCGTGGCCATTTCCTGGTAGATCTTGGCTCGCTTTTCGCGATCCAGTTCGACCATACCTTCTTCGTACAGCTCATCGACCTTCTTGTTCGAATACTGGCCGTAGTTACGAGTCTGGCCGGTGCCGAAGATGTTCTTGGTGTAGAACGGATCGGTACCAGAACCCCAACCGCCCAGCATCGCGTCGAACGTGTGGTCCTGGGCTTTCTGCTGCAGAACGGTGAACTCGGTGGCCCGCTCTTCGACCTTAATGCCCAGCTTGTTCAGGCTGGTAACAATCACGCGGGCAACCTTTTCCGAGGTGGGCGTTTGTCCCCGCATCAGGGTGAAGTGGAAGGGAACCTTTTTGTCACCGATCATCTTGTCGCGAATACCGTCAGCATCGCTATCGACCCAGCCGGCTTCGTCCAACAGCTTACGGGCCTTGTCGAGATCGTACGTAAACATCGGCAGCGGCGGTTCCGGGGCCATCCACGAGGTCGGATGGAACGGACCATTGGCTTGCTCGAACAAGCCATCCAGAACGCGGTCCAGCAGTTCCTTGTAGTCGATGCCATAGCTCATTGCCCGACGAACTTTGGGGTCCTTAAAGAACTCGGACTCGCAGTTCCAGGTAATGTGATACTCGGTCCACTCGGTAGCCTTCACTTTTACGTTGTTGGCAAAGAACTCTGGCGTGTTGGCGTCGGTGTTCCACTTAGGAGCCGGAATCTCCATTTCGTCGATCTTGCCTGCCGACAGCGCGAGCAGTGCCGTGTTGGTGTCGGTAATCACTTCCATGCGGATGTTCTTGAAGAACGGCTTATCGCGAACCTGCTTGCCATCGTGCATGTAGAAGCCTTCACGACGCTGAAGCATCACGTTCTTGCCGCGGGTTCGCGAGATGACCTCATACGGACCGCCGACGACCGGCGTCTCTTCCAGCTTCAGGTGAATGTCGCTATCGACCATGCTGGGGTCCATCGCGATCGATTCGTAGTAGATGTGTTTCGGAATGACCGGAAACTCATCTTTCCACTCGTTCACAGCGGTGGACTTCTCGTGGAAGATGCAGAATGTGTAGTCGTCGTAGGCCTTCAGGTAGAGGACCGTCTCCATACCGCTGGAGATGGCCGGCATGAAAGCAACCATATCGGGGTGCTTCACCAGCTTGAAGGTAAACTCCCAGTCGTAGGCCGTGATCGGCTTGCCATCCGACCAGGTCAGGTCGTCGCGAATGACGAACTTGTGGACCGTGTTGTCTTCATTAACCTGCCACGACTTGATGAACGTTCCGTTGCCCACCGCGTTCAGGTCGATATCCGAGGTAATCGAACCCACGCCGGTCAGTCCGGCGACGTCGAAGTCCGACGTGGAACTCATCGTCAGTGGGTTCAGGCTGTTGATATCACCAGCAACGTGATGCACCCACGTCGCGTCCCAATTGACTTCGTCTTCGCTTTTGGGGAGGACCTTGACCGACTCGAGGATCTCTTGGATCTGCTCGTCGTTTTCTGACTTTAGATTGACGGCTTCCGCCGGAGGCATCGGAGGTTCGTAGTTAGCCAGTTGCTGCTTGAGCTGGTCGAGCAGGTTGATGACTGGTTTGTCCTTCCAGGTGTTATTGGCGTCCAGTTCTTCCAGCGATGGGGGCTCGAAACCTTTGACCCCTTTCTCGTAGTCGAACTCTTCGATGGCTGCCTGGATCTCGTCTTCCGAGTATTCCGAGGAACCTCCGGTACAACCAGCCAATGGGGCTAGTATCACGAGGAACAAGAAGAGATGGATAGCCAGGGCGCCACGGACGTTTGTCATTACGCAACCTCTTAACGAGACAGCATCAAATGGAATCCACCGCTAGCAACGCTGTGAGCTGACCCAATCGATGCAATTTTCCTAATTAATCCCCTTGGAATCGTAAACGTATCAAAAAAATGGGTCAATAACGGCTCACCGCGGGTTCCTCATTAGCCACTGCTGCTGTCATGGCTGTCTTCATGCACTTTTTGGGGGGAATCGACAGCTAGCGTATCGAGTCGGGGCAAAATTTGCCGTTTGGCGCGATTTTGCTGATTTTGTCGGCCTCCCTACCCGATCTTTCCAAATGATGGATGAGACTTGATTGCGCTCGCGCTGGGTTCTCATCAATTGCCTATCGCGAGCAAACGTTACGTCATTGGTATGAGATTGAATATGTCGACTACCCCCAAAACTCCTTGGTTGTTGCTAATCGCCGTCGCCCTGCTCGTGACCGGAGCTCCCAGCTTCGTGCATGCCCAGGCCACGCAACCTCAATGGATCTGGGCCACGCAGCACCATAAAGACCAGGTTCCGGCGAGCAGCTGCTTTTTCCGTAAGAGCATCAACATTTCTCAGATGACCGGTGGTCAAATCATGATCACCGCTGACGATGAATATGAGCTCTGGATAAACGGAAAAAAAATCGCAGAAGACAATAACTGGCGAAATCGGCGGAAATACGACATTTCGAACCACCTGACCATCGGTGACAATGTCTTCGCCGTTCAGGTGCGAAACACGCAAGGCAACGCCGCAGGGCTCTTGGCCGAGATTACGATCTTCGGTTCCAACAACCAGAAGGTGAGCTTCCCCTCGAATTCGTCGTGGAAGACGGATCTGCGTCCGTTCCCACTCTGGCAATCGACTTTCTACAGCGATTCACGTTGGCAACGTGCTCAGGAGTTTGGTCCGGCTAACGGAACGACTCCTTGGAATAACGGACAGCCGCAGGTCGCTGCGAACACCAATAATGGTCCTCCGGTTCCTCCAGAACCATCGTTTGCTGAGAAGCCACGTCCTTCGCAGCGTCCGATTGAGGCCAAGCCAATCTCGACCGCTAAGAAGCCTCAGGCAACGCAGCCTGAGGTGGTATCGACTCCGCCTGAGAATGTCCCGGCAGAAGAATCGCGTTTCCGCATTCTGCCTGGCTTTGCGATTCAAGAGGTCATTTCGGCCGAGAAGACCGGCGCGCTGATCTCGATGACCTTCAATGAATTCGGCAACATCATCGCCTCGAAAGAAGGCGGCGACCTGATGCTGATCTACGATTCCAACGATGATGGTGTCGTCGATGCACAGCGGGTTTACAACGACACGATCAAAAACGTCCAAGGTATTTTGCCACTCAACGGCGATTTGTTCGTCGTTGGCGAAGGCTCCGAAGGAACGGGCCTCTACAAGCTGAGCGATACCGATGGAGACGGCGACGTCGAAGAGGTTGCAACGCTGGTTACTTTCAACGGAGCGATCGGTGAGCACGGCCCGCACGGTCTGGCCTTGGGACCGGACGGATTGATTTACATGGTGGCCGGTAACGACACCAAGCTCGAGTCCGACGTCGATGAAAAGAGCCCTCACCGCCACTTCTATGAAGGGGACCTTGTCCCACGGTTTGAGGATCCAGGCGGTCATGCAGTGGGAGTGAAAGCCCCAGGCGGCATGGTCCTGCGTACCGACATTGAAGGGCAGAAGGTCGAGATCGTCGCTGGCGGTATTCGCAATGCTTACGACCTGGCATTCAATCGCAACGGCGACCTGTTCATTCACGACAGCGATATGGAATGGGACGAAGGTTTGGTCTGGCACCGTCCGACCCGCCTCTACCAGGTTTCGCCCGGCTCCGATTTCGGTTGGAGAAGCGGTTGGGCGAAGTGGCCAAATTACTATCCTGACTGTGTTCCGCCGATTCTGGAAACCGGAGCTGGTTCTCCGACCGGCTTAGTCGTTTACGATCACTTCAAGTATCCAGCGAAGTATCAGAACCGCCTGTTTGTTACCGACTGGGCCAATGGCCGCATTAGCACGGTATCACTGACCCCAGATGGCGCTGGCTATGTTGCCAAGAGCGAAGCACTGCTCGAAGGCAAGCCAATGAACGTGACCGATCTGGAAGTTGGTCCCGATGGCTGGGTCTACTTCACGACCGGTGGCCGTGGCACCGAAGGCGGACTTTATCGAATTGTCTACAAGGGAGACATCCCTGAAGGAAGCGACGACCTGGGCAAGGGAATCGCTCAGGCAATCCGTCATCCTCAGCCACAAAGTGCTTGGGGTCGGCAGAAGATCGCCGAGATTCAATCCGATTTGGGTGACTTGTGGAATCCACAGATCCAAGGTGTTGCGATCGCGAAAGAGAATCCTTCGTACTATCGCACCCGTGCACTTGATTTGATGCAGTTATATGGTCCGTCGCCGACGCTTAGCATGCTGCTTGAGTTGACTGAGGATGACAATGCCGAAGTGTGCCAAAAGGCAATCTCGCTTTTGATTAACTACCCAGGCAGCGAGGCGACCGATCGTTTACGCGAATTGCTAGAGCACAAAAGCTCGGCCGTTCGTCGAGAAGCATGTGAAACGCTCTGCGAGATTCGTGGTACGGTAAACTACGAGGAACTACGACCTTTGTTGTCTGCTGAAGATCGACGCGAAGCCTATTCGGCTCGTCGCTTGCTCGAGAACCAGCCGGTTGAAAACTGGATCGAAGATGCTTTGATTGCCGATTCGGCAACGCTGTTCAACACCGGTTGCATCGCTGCTCTTGTGTCTCAGCCGTCACATGACATCGCTTTGAAGATCGCCTTGCGAGCTCAGAAGCGTTTGGATGACTACCTGAGCGATGAAGAATTCCTATCGATGCTGCGTGTCATTCAGTTGGCGATCGACCGTGGAAGCCTCAACGAAAGCGAGGTGCCAGGTCTGGCAGACCGATTGGCCAGCGAGTTTCCCGCAGCCGACCACAAGATGAATCGCGAATTGATTCGCACGCTGGCACACTTCCGCGTATCCGATATCACCGACCGCTACATCGCCCACCTCGACAGTAAGCTGCCGGCCGCTGAGCGTTTGAATTTGGCTATGCACATGTCCTTCATTGAAGAAGGATGGACCAGCGAACAGAAGCTGAAACTGCTAGGTCATCTGGAAAGCGGCTTGAAGATCGAAGGCGGCGAAGGGCTGCGTGGCTACATCGAAACGAGCACGAAGCAATTTGTGAAATGCTTGACGCCAGAAGAACAGTACGTGGCGCTGACCATGGGACACATGTGGCCCAACGCAGCCTTGGCCGTTCTGTTTGAATTGCCAGAGCATCCCAGCGACCAGGTTCTCGCCATTCTTCGCATGATCGACGAAGAGCTCATCGGCGACGAAACAACGGTCGCAACCCGCATGCGAAAGGGTATCGTTGCGATCCTGGCCGGTAACGGCACACCAGAAAACATGGCCTATTTGCGAAAAGCATTTGATCGCGAACCGGAACGCCGGGCATCGATCGCTTTCGGTCTGGCCCAGCAACCCGAAGGGAAGAACTTCTCGTACCTGGTCAAAGCCATTCCTGTTCTCGAAGGTGACTTTGCCACCAACGTGATTCAGAAGCTCACCCAAGGCACACAAACCGAGAGCGATCCCGAAACGCTTCGTCAGCTGATCATGCTGGGCTTGCGCTCGGACGACACCTGCAAACAAGCTGTCAATCAGCTTTTGGTCAAGTGGACCGGTGAAACGGCGGCATCGCCAGCCGATCCATTCGAGAAGCAGATGCAGTCGTGGCAGGGTTGGTTTGCTGAAAGCTACCCGGATCTTCCGGAAGCGAAGCTGGTCGACAACAAGTCGAGTAACTGGGACCTGGAAGAACTGCTTGAGTTCCTGAGCTCCGACGATTACCACGGTGGGGATGCGACCTCCGGGGCGTTGATCTTCAAGAAGGCCCAGTGTGCTGCCTGTCACCGCATGGGCGGAGCTGGCGAGGCGATCGGCCCAGACCTGACAGAAGTTGCCCGACGCTTCCAGAAGAAGCAGATCCTGGAATCAATTCTGTTCCCATCGCACGTGATTTCCGATCAGTACGCGACCAAGCAGATCCTGACGATCGACGGTAAGATCCTGTCCGGCTTGATCTCGACCAGCCCGAGCGGAGATTACGTCGTCATCGACAACCAAGGCAACAAGACCGAAGTGCCTAAGGCCGACGTCGATGAACTGTCGCCATCGAAGACCAGCATTATGCCGACTGGACTGTTGGATCAACTGACTGCCGAAGAGATCGGCGACCTGATGACTTACCTCAAGGCCAACAAAGCCTCGTCGAAGACCCAGGTCGCGACTCAGCCAAGCGGCACATCGGTTCGCTAGCCAAAGTTATGTGAAGTCTCTGCCCGCCGGTTCCATTGAGCCGGCGTTGAGGCAATCGACGAGGATCCGTAGCCGGCCCAGGTTGCGGCGGTTGAATGTAAAGACAAGTCGTGGCATGTCTTCCAATTCTGGCTCGTCTTCTTCCGGTAGAGCATCCCGAACTTCGAACGTCCCTTCGCTGAGGATGTCTTGAAATTCCGTTCGTATGTCGTTTAGCAGCGATTCGGCAATCGGCGTCATCGTGCGGATGACCAACTGCTTTCGGACGTACCGCATGCTGTGGTACACCTTGTAAAACTGCTCGATCTCGCCGACCGCTTCTTCAATCTTGTCAGTGACCTTATACAACGCGAAGTCTTCTGGCGAGATCATACCGCCCTCGTGCAGTGCCGCACGAATGAAGTCGTCGAGTGCTTTCCAGTACGTTCCACCGGGGGCATCCAGGAGAACGATCGGAAAGATGTCGCGTTTGCCGGTTTGCACCAAGGTTAAGACTTCGAAGGCTTCATCGAGCGTGCCGAAGCCGCCTGGCAAACAGACCACGGCATCGCACTCCTTCACAAACATCAGCTTGCGTGTGAAGAAGTACTTCATATTCACGAGTTTTTCGTCGCCGTGGATCACGGGATTGGCTTGCTGCTCGAAGGGGAGCATGATGTTCAAGCCCATCGAATTGGCGCGTCCGGCACCACGATGGCCGGCTTCCATAATGCCACTTCCGGCACCGGTAATGACCAGCCAATCATCTTTCGCCATCTGCTCGGCGAAGTCGGCGGCCGTTTGGTAGGTCGGGTGGTCAGGCAGCGTGCGCGCAGAGCCAAAGATCGTGACTTTGCGTTTGTCCCGAAATGGGGTGAAGACTTTGAACGCGTAGCGTAGTTCTTTCAGCGAACGTGAGAGCAGCTTAAGGTCGCCGCGTGTCGCAGCGTCGCGTTGCAGTTTATCCGCAGTCTGTCGAATCTGATCGAGAAGGCTCTTAATCTCAATCTCGCGGCGTTCATCCTTGTCCGACGAAAGGTCCTCGGCATCCGTTTCTTCAAATCGACTCAAAGATCCATCTCCCTGCTCAAGAGAATACCACCCTTCGGTTAACCGAAAGCCCGCGGAAAACCGTACTAACTAACCCACTGCGGGAAGGGCACCCGTGCGAATAATAGCATATCCCTCTGAAGGCACGGTTGGTCATGGGTGGTATCCAAGTATACAATTGTTTTGAAATCAATGCGGAAATATTTAAAAAGTTCAGGGGTTGTTGTTACGGAGATTGACCGATAAACTACCCGGTGGAGCCATTTTTAATAATTCTCCGGTTTTGCGTTTGACATTCGCGTCCGCGGAAATCTGCCACATTCCGACTGACGAATTCTTCATAATTCAAGTCGAAATAATCCAACAACCTGTAGCTCCGGTTTCCGCTAATAGGCGATTTAACGTAATGGTTAACATCCTCCGCCAGAAAGACATCACGATACTCGACTTTGGGCCCGAGTATGCGAACTTAGACGAAGCAAGTCTAAGTAACGTCGTTCAGCAAATCGTCGAAGTGGCGAAACACACTTCGCCCCCTCTGGTCGTCATCGATCTTTCTCATACCGAATCGATTGGCTCGTTCTTCATCCAATTCCTGATCCGAATTTGGAAGCTGATCAAGAAACGTGGTGGAAAACTCGTGATCGCGGGTCTTAGTGAAGACTGCTTGAATGTCCTGAAGCGGTCGAAGATCGAATCACTATGGCAACGCTATCCAACTCGCGAAGCAGCGGCCGAAGCGTTGAAAGACGCTGAATAGGACCAGTGATGACGACCTAAGGTTCGTTGTCGTTGCGATTCTTCTTTTCGCGAATGTATACCGCGCGACTGGCTTGATATTCTTCTGCGCTGGGAAGTTCTTCTGCTTCAGACCTTTGCTGGTTCTCGAAGATCCTCTGAAGAAAGGGGCGGCACCAACCACACCCGGTTCCGGCGCCGCCACACTCGGAAAGCTGAGAAGCTCTACGCGGTTTTTCAATCCGACAAAAGTTCTGGACTTTGCGTTTAGTCACGTGGAAGCAAAGGCACAATTCGTCATCTGGATTCATTCGGCAGAACCCTTTCCAGAAGCGATTTGAAGGGCGACTTCGCAGGCCGTATGAAATTGATCAATGTCCAGCATCTCACTGGTCATATGCTGATTGAGTTGACCGCACCCCAGGGTTACCGCCGGGATGCCATGCAAGTAAAGCCAATTGGCATCGAGGCCACCATTGGCAATCGACTTAGCGGGATCCATTCCGAGCCCGCTAAGGACGTCACTTGCCGCTTGGACACTTGGTGTTTCGGGTGACATCGCGAATGGTTCGTAGTTTAAATCGCCATCAAACTCGACCTTAGCCATGTGATTTGAGTTGTTTTGTACCTCGGTGGCTGCCTGTTGAAATGCTTGTTCAAAACGGTCAACAAGGATTTCAATCGTCTCCTTTTGGTGACTACGAACTTCGGCTCGAAGTTGCACGTGATCCGCAACGACATTGGTTGCGTTTCCACCTTGAATGACGCCGATATTGCTTGTCCCGGAAAGCTCGCCCTGCGAAATCTTTCCCAGCAGTCCTTGCTCGTGCAGTTTGTTGATCGCAATGCCCGCAACGGTGATGGCGCTGACGCCTTTCTCAGGAGCGACGCCAGCGTGACTCGCTAGGCCATGAATATCAATCGTCATTCGATAGCCGCCAATCGCACCGATGGTGAGCTTGGCAGGATTTCCTCCGTCCCAATTGAATGCCAAATCGGGATTACCAAGCTTTTCGACTTCCAAAAATCTGGCACCTTGAAGGCCGATCTCTTCCTGAACGGTGAAGAGCAAGGTCAGCGGTCCATGCGGAATCTTTTGAGCGAGGAGTTCGGTGGCCGCAAAGAGCACCGTCGCTACGCCTGCCCGGTCATCGGCGCCGAGTCCGGTATGTGCATCCTGGGGGACTAACATCCCGTCTTGAACTTTGGGACGAGCGCCGACACAGATGGGGACCGTATCCATATGAGCCATCAGCAAGCGATGCGGTCCGGGACGATTTCCCAGCAGCGAGACAATCAGGTTGCCGGTTGTGCTGTGCGGAATCGGGCAACGCGTGTGTGCGGTGTCGTGCGTGATGGCCTCTTCCGGTACGCCTACCGATAGAAGTTCCTGGCGGACCCTTGCGGCGACCTCGGCTTCTTCTCCACTGACCCCAGGGATGGCCATGAGATCTTGAACAAGCTGAAGAGCGCGATCTTTCTGCGAAGCGGATAGCATGGTGGTCTACTTGGAGGAGATGGTCATCGGGGCAGCGAAAACCATCATACCACATCCAGCACACTAGGAGTCAGCGTTGGCATCACGACGCTGAACGAATTGTAGCTCCGGATGTACAAGTCCTTCGTTGACCGCGAATATGAGCATTTCGTTGATCGTTTGGACTTCCAGCTTCGATTTCAAATCACCAACGGTCTTGTTGACGGTGCGCTCGCTGATGTCCAAGGCCTCGGCGATTTCCGATTGCGTCCGCCCGAGGGATAGTTCACGCAGGACACCCACTTCACGATCCGTAAGTGTTGCCAGTCGTGATGAGGGCACCCCGTCTTCACGTTGCACCAGTCGCTGATCGATCTCTGGCGAGAAATACGTATTGCCGGCAGCCACATGGCGAATGGCAAACGCGAGATTGCGCAGCGACTCTGTGTGCTTGGAAACGATCCCCGCCGCACCGACCTCTAAGCATCGGTCCAGGTAGTTGTCTTTTGGGAATCCCGTATAGAAGAGAACCTTCGCCTGGCCGCGACTCGCTTTGGTAATCTGCTTACAGGCCAAGAACGGATCCATGCCATGCATGTGAATGTCCATGAGGACCACATCCGGCTTGGTCGACTCAACCATCGCTAGTGCGGCTTGCGCGTGCGTCGTTTGTCCGATGATCTGAATCGATTCGTCGGAATCTAGAACGCGCGCTACGGCACGCATGATGGCGTCGTCGTCGTCGACTACCAGTACGCGCGGGTAGGAAGGTTTGGAGTTGCTCTTTGCAAGCATCATCAGACTGCCCCTGAATCTACTAGCCGATAATTCATTTTTGGTCGCCTAACATTCAAGCGAGTTTGTTACCAAGGTGCGCAGCATCGTCGCCACATGGAAAATTCCCTGGTCCAAGTATAGGTCCGTATTCAGGGAGTTGCGGTGAATCCGCAAAACGTCTCAAAAAGCGCAAAACGAGTAAGATTCGCTTTTCGAAGCCTAGCTTGGCAGTTTTGTTTGACCGATGCCTGCCATGACATAAGAAAGATGTAGAGGTCGCTGCCCCTTAGTGCGATTGCGCACTTGAAGACCTCTGCGGTCGCCCAATTGTGTTGCACAATCCTTGCGACCGTTACATCTGTCTCGGTAGTCGTGAAATCGAAGATGTCAGAGTTTATATTTTTCCACGTTCTGCTTTGTGCAATGTTCTTCGGAATAGGATTCGTCTCAGCCAAATGGTTGCGACTTTCCGCGAAGCGCGAGGACAAGAACGAAGAGTCGCAGTCCAGCCACGCATCCGTTCTTGCGGAAGGAGTCCCGCAAGATCGCCCTGCATGCCATACGGATGGCTCGCGAGAGGCCAGCGTGGCAGCCGCTGAAGCGATCAGCGAAGTAGTCGACCGCGTTCGAAGCTTGGCTGACGGCGTGCGTATCGAAGTTCATGAGCATTCGCAGTCGGTCGAACAAATCAATCACGATCTGCTCGCCACGGCGAATCTCTCGGACCCCGAGGCGGCGTCGCGGGTCATCTCACGCTTGATCGATGCCAATCGCCATCTGGATAGTCGACTGAACCTGGCCGAGGCTCGCCTGCAGGAACAATCACAATTGTTGCGGTCACACCGCGTGGAAGCTCGGACCGACGCATTGACCGGCTTGCCCAATCGACGTGTGTTTGATGAAGAGATTGAACGGGCATTTGAAGATAAGCGAAATTCGCGACGTGCCTCGTCGCTGATCATGGTCGATATTGATCACTTCAAGGATTTCAACGATCTTCACGGACATCAAGCCGGTGATCTTTGCTTGAAGAAGGTAGGCGAAGAGATTCGTCAGACTATTCGAGGCATCGGCGGAATCGTGATGCGATACGGTGGCGAAGAGTTCGCCGTGCTACTTCCGGGAACCGAGTTGTTCGACGCCAAAGTAGCGGCACGACGCCTCAATCGAAATATCGAGCGACTGATTGTCGACTTCGAGCAGAAAGAACTAAGCGTAACGGCCAGCCTGGGTGTTGCGGAAATTGGTCGTGACAGTGAAGCCAGCGAGTGGTTAGGGCGTGCGGACCGGGCCTTGTATGCCGCCAAGCATGAAGGTCGAAATCGTGGTTATTGGCACGACGGTCAAGCCTGCCATGAGATCACCCGCCGAAATACAGATCCTGCCGTTGAGGTAGATGAAACAGATAATGTTGTCGCTCGGCGTGCTGCGTTTATCAATGACGTCAATCGACGCTTGGCACTGTTTCATCGTAAGCGGCAACCACTCGCATTGATCATCTCGAGCATTGACTCGATTGATAACAAGCCTGTCGAAGAGCATCCCGACTACGTCGCGATTCAGCAAGCGGTCATGCAGGTCTTCAGCGCTGTCCTGCGAGATATGGATCATGTCTGTCAAATGGCGGACAACCAGTTCGGAGCCCTACTGCCGGCCGCTGACGGCCATGATGCTTCGGTAGTAGCCGAGCGTGCACGCGATGCGATCTCACGGCTCGAGCTTAAGACACCAACCGATGTGATTCGCATTTCGATTTCATGTGGTGTCTCGCACGCGTTGGAAGGAGATGAAGCCGAGCATATGCTTTCGAGAAGTGAGTCAGCGCTTGCGCATGCTCGCGATAAGAATGGAAATGCCGTCTATCTATCGCGTCATGAGATGGACTGGGAGTGCCCTTTGCGGATCACCCCAGAGGCAGTGATAGCAAACGGATAATTCTTTCTTTCTGCCAAATTCTTTTCAAGAAAGCGGGGTTGATCCGTTTTCTGAAAACCAATAATTTACCGCCTCACACGGACGACATGTCCTCGTTGCGGAGCATTGAGGCGGTTGTCCGGACTTGCGTATTGAAGAGATGTTTCCTGCATAAGAAGGCCAGTTTTCTGGTTTTTCGCGGATCGTGAGCTGGATGTTTGACACGGATGTTGGGCAGCCTGGCTTGATAACTCTTGAATAATGCAACCGAAAGAATCGGCTCGTGTCGACAGGATGTCGATTCCCTGAACCGACCAATCGCTCCCGGAGAAGAACGGAATCCTTTGCCCCCCTGGGATCCGAACTTTCCGGGGGCCTTTTTTATTTCGAACCAAACGAATAGCATCGTTTGTCTCTGGATGGCTTTCCGCAATGACTCGCGGTAGGCATACGTTAGCAATGGATCGCACTCTTGCTCTAACGTCAATCGTTCGAATCCCCTTCAACCATGGCCAGCAATTTGTTTCGCTTCGCGCTTTGCGGCATTCTTTTATGTCAGCTTGCATTGGCAGCATCCGTCCATGCGCAGGCTATCCCTGGGGTTACCCCAGAAGCAGGGAATGTTGAAAAGCCCCCGGAGCCTCCACCGGTCGACCCGAAGCTGCTGGTGAAGCAGGGGAACCCTCAGGTGGCCGTTCGTACTTTTCTCGAGTCGATGCAAAATGGTGACTATGACACCGCGTTGGCATGCATGGACTTCAGCGAAAGAACGGGAACGCCCAAGCAATCCAAGCTCGACCTCGCATACGAACTCTATCAACTGCTTTCGACCTTATGGAGCATCGATCCTTCGCTGGTCCCTGAGCAGACCGAGCCTGAACAATTCGAAGTAGCTGTTTTTGGTGACGGTGACGGACGTGTTCCTGTAGATCAGGAAGAAGATGCCGCGAAGATGACACTGACCAAAGGGCCTCAAGGGCTCTGGAGCTTCAGTACGAAAACCATTGCAGCCATTGGCGATCTGGCCAAGAAGTACACGTCGGATATTGAGGCTGAAGAAAAGCGGGACGCGGTCGACGGGAATGGTGAGCCTAAGGCCAAACCAACGTTCGCGCTGTGGCTCGAGTCCCAGGTGCCGCCATTCTATCGCGAAGAGCATTTCGTCATTCCCACGTATCAATGGATTTGTCTGCTGGCTCTAATCGTCGCAGGCTACCTGGTGGACGTCGTCGTGCAGTGGATCTTGCGGTTCATTCGTCGCGTGCGGTTTGCCAAGACGGCCGAGGACGAAGACCTGCGAAAAGCATTCGAGAAAGCTTGGACTCCAATCGGTCTGACGGCCATGGCCCTGACCTGGTATTACGGGCTTTGGCTATTTCGATTGCCGGACCTATTCCGGGCAGTCATCATCTATGGCGTGCAGTTGTTCGGCATCGTAGCGGGCACCTGGTTTATCTTCCGCATCATCGACTTGGTGATCGTGCAACTGATTCATGCTGCGGCGAAGCGGGGCAAGAAGTACGACGATCTTTTGCTGCCAGCGGTCAGTAAAACGCTCAAGACGTTCACTGTCTGTATTGGCATTCTGATCTTTGCAGAATCGTTTTCGCTGCCGATTGTCGGACTGTTAGGTTCGCTCGGTATCGGCGGTATCGCGATTGCCTTGGCAGCGAAGGAAACCCTTAGCAACGTCTTCGGATCGCTGACCGTCATGGTCGATCGTCCCTTTGAGATTGGGGATTGGATCATCACCGAAGGGGTAGAAGGTACCGTCGAGACGATGGGCATGCGGAGTACCAAGATTCGTACGTTCGACAATAGCCTGGTCACGTTGCCCAACAGCTTACTGATCACGGCCAAGGTCGATAACATGGGCCGGCGAACGTTTCGCCGCGTCAAGACGATGGTCTCGGTGCAGTACGATACGACGCCTGAACAGATCGATGCGTTCTGCGAAGGTATCCGCGAATTGATCCGCCGGCAGCCATACACGCGAAAAGATTACTACCAGGTTTACCTCAACCAGCTTGCTGCCAGCTCGCTCGATATCCTCGTGAATCTCTACCTTGACTGCAACGACTGGAGTATCGAACTGCGTGAACGCCACCGGCTGTTTGTTGATATTGTTCGCCTGGCGAAAAGACTAGGTGTGCAGTTCGCGTTTCCTACGCAGACCATTCATCTCTACCAGGAAGAGCCAGAGACGTTCGCCGGAGCGGACGAGCTACCCGAAGAAGCAGGGCGACGAGCCGCGGCCGAGATCGCTGGGCCGTTGCCGATGCCCAATGAACGTCGCGGCCTGGTCGACTTCCCTGGCCCGCATCAATACGAAGATATCGACTCTCGGCGTCGTAAGAAGTAGCGCCTGCCGCTACGGCGATTTCTCGCATAACGCAATCCAGCCGCTGGCTCGCCAGTTGCCGAAGAACCAGGGCTGAGTAAGCTCGGCTTGTCGATCCATGCGAAGTGGAACGAGTCGATTCACATGGAAGTTGCTTGAGCTTAATGACTTGGCGAATTCCGAGCGACTGAAAACGTGTAGGAAGAAGTTGGGGATTCCTCGATAGCGATAGTACTTGTCTCCTCGCTCCATCCCGCGGGTAAACTTCGCTTTAACCAAGTGGGATGCGATCCAGATCGCTCCGTCTGGCTCAAAGAAATTGAACCAGAAGTTATGGACGTGCACGACAAACTTTCCGCCCGGTTTGAGGATGCGATGGACATGGTCGAGGAACTGCTTGCGGTAGGCGGCTCCTTTGATCATCCCCAGGGTGCTGAACATACAAATGGCATGGTCAACCGATTGGTCGGCAATCGCCTCGAGTTCCACCAGGTTGGCTTGAAGGCACTCGATATCGAGGCCCTCCTGCTTAGCCTTTTCGGCGACGATACGCAGCATATCCTCTGAAAGATCGACAGCGAGTCCGCGGTTTCCACGGCGAACCAAGGGAATTAATGCGCGGGCCGTTCCGCACCCCAAGTCTGCGACGAGACCCGTCGCTGGAATGAATTCGGCTACAACTTGTTCGTCGAATTGAAAGTCGCTGCCAAAGGCAAGGTCTTCGTCGTACCCGTCTGCGATCGCAGCCGACTCGATGTAGTCAAGGGAACCTCTCGTGACGCCGTCAGGGAGCTGCCAGGATGGTCTTGAGGAAGATGAACTCATAGAACTCAGTGGGCCACCACGAGGCGAACGTTACAACTCACGCGACTGGCAAAGGACCGAAGAATCAGGAACGGGAATTACCAGTCCAAATCATCTTTTGGATGTGGGTGAATTGGGCGGTCGTGAGGTGGATGATGGTGTGGCGGCGGAGGCCGACGATCGTGATGATCTTTTAGCTCTCTGACCTGCTGACGCAACTGACGAACCTCTTCCCGCAGCTCGTGTAAGACTTCGATGACCGATTGGTCATCAGGGGCGACTGCGTCGTCTTGTTGAACGTCATCGTCCGAAGGGAGAGACTGCTCGATATCATCAAGGAGACGCTCCAGCGGGTGGCGATGTCCAAGTGGATGATGGTGGCCGCGTGGGTGATCAACATGCTGGTGTGGGTGATCAACATGCTGGTGTGGGTGATCAACATGCTGGTGTGGGTGAGGGGGATGCGGGCGAAGTGGGAGAGGATCTTCTTCTTCCACAACATCGCTCGCAGGGGCCACCACTTCTTCTGCATTCGCTTGCGAAGCGGACTCTGACCAGAAGATTGCCGACGTTGCCCAGAGCAGCATGGGGATAAACATTAAGACCAATCCAGCCGGCCACGATCGTTCGCCTGCCTGGGGAGTCGAGATTCCGAGAATCTGACGCACACGCCCGAGCAGTTGCCCTTGAGTTTCCCCCAGGAAGCTCGCGGCCAACATCCCGTTGGAATGATCGAGCTGCCAGGTAGCAACTTGTTCCAGCGACTTGGCATAGTGGAGACGTTGCCCAAGGACTTCGATCGCCATTTCATCGCAGCAAACTTCGCGTTCGCGTCGGATTTCCGCCGAAATCCACCAGACCACGGGGTGATAGAAAAAGATGGTCTCAGCGACGCGCTGGAGGAAGTTAATCCATAAGTCTTGCCGGCGAATATGAGCTAGTTCGTGCGAGAGGACCGCTTCCAGAATCTCTGGTGAAATCTCGGTCGCCCACGCCGCCGGCAGTAGCACCATGGGACGCAACAGGCCGACGGTCATTGCCTGAGTGACGCGACGGGAGAATGCAATTGGGGGTAGATACAGCAAGTTCAGTCGTGTGGCCAGTTCGGCATACCGCACCAGCAGGTCGGAATCGACTGAAACCAGGCCAACTCGGCGAAGCCAGACCGTGCCCAAATAGCTGATGCAAAGTCGAAAGCCGAGGATAATTACACCGGCAGTCCAAACCAACATTAAGAATGGCTGGATCTGCACCATGAGGTACGCCACGTTTGAAAGGGAATAGGAAGCATCTTCGCGGGCAGCGATCAGCAGATCTTGCGTCGTGCTTTGTTCACTTACGACGCCGATCGCTTCTTTCTCGCTCGTCGATTCTAATGCAACCAGCGCCAAAGGATCTTCGGCGAAGAACTCCATGGTCGGCATGTCACGGATGTCGAGCAGACCGAAGGTAATTGCCGGACAAATAAGAATCAGTAGCAAGGTCGCCAGGGCACCACAGTACCGGGTTTGCGGCGTCTTGAATGGAGTGAGCGTGCTTATGAGGCGCCAAGCACAATAAAGAACCGTCGCTTGCCACACAAAGTGCAGCAAAACGAAGGTCAGTTTCATACCCAAGGGGCTTTGCAGCACGCTCCACATCAAACGTGATTCTCCTCCTCGTATAGTTCCAAAGCCTTACGAATCTGTTCCAATTCTACCGCATTGGGTTTAGATTCCTCCAGCAAATGGGCAACTAAAGAAGGTGCCGAGCCCTCGAAGACGCGGCCGAGGATATCGCTCACGATGCCGCCCAGGGTTTTCTCTTGAGGTCGTCTGGCCGAGTATTGGAACGCTCGCCCGAGAGGTTCGCGGTCCAAGAGACCTTTGTCAGCCATGACGTTCATCAGGCTCATGACAGACGTGTAAGCACGCGTCCGTTCTTCGTTATTCAGTTCTTCCAGAACTTCACGTACCGTGCTGGGACCTCGTTTCCAAAGGACTTTGAGGACTTCCAGTTCACCGGTCGTAGGGGTTTCCTGCTTGGGCCTTGCCATTTTATTTAAGTGTCAACTTTGAGTCAGAGTCGCGTGAATATCTTCGAAATGCTTTCATGACTAATTGGCAGGAGTACGGATGACCCGTAGCTAGTAGTAGAAAGTTTCGCCCCCGAAACGATTACATAAAACATACCAGAATTTCTGACACTCTTGCATGGGAAGTAGTTCCAAAGAACCAATCCGCGGGGGTCAAAAATCCATGATGTAGCTGGGTTTATCTCTTGCTACTTCCAATCGGATTGGTGTGAAATTGCTCGCGAATACCAGATCGCGACAAGTTCCATAGGGCCCAAGCCGACGGAAAAAACGAGAGGATGACCAGTGGTAATGGCAAACATCCAATGACAGAGCCAATCACACTAACCCAGTAGTTTTTTCGTTTGCGTATCGACCATCCGGCAAAAATCAGCAAGCTGCCAATGACAGCAAATGCCAACTCGTAAGTCAGCGCCTTTAACGCGCTATCAAGATAAAACGACGGCTGTGCGTACGCTTCACTTTCTGCCGTGACATCACGATACATCAAGATAGATATCGGGATAGTTGCTACTGCAACAACAAGATAAATTGCGCCACATGTGATTATCACCATCGAGGCAATACCCAACCCATGGGCGGCTTGGGACCTGTCGGGCGGTGGCGGAGAAGGCTCCGACGCCGGGCTGCTGTAGGGATTCGGACTATTCTGCGTCGCGGGCATCACAACCCTACTGCGTGGTCACGTATACGGCCAGACGGAACGAGACTTGATGGCGGCCATGAAGTCCGATGATATCGGCCCGATAACGAGCAATCAATCAATACTCGTCTAAGCGGCTCTGTTCCGGGTGACCTTATCGACCAGTTTACGTCGGTTCGCCTCAGATAGCGAAATAGACCATTCACAAAGGTTACGTGTCAGCTTCTGGCGAGCTCGTCCGATTCGCTCGAACCAGTTCGCATGCCAGTTCTGTTTGGCCTGGGTTTGAAGGAGCTCCCAGGTATGCTCGAAGTTGTCGGCAACGAATGTCTGCCAGTGATCCTCAAGCGGCGTCAATGGCCTTTGTAGCGTCGCGCCGACCACATTCTTACGCGGGCAAGTATGCACTGAAAGCGTTTCCAAACCGCACACCGCAGCCAATGCCGGAAGGGTACAGCAGTTGAAGTGGAACAAATGGCCTGGGTGCCATTTCTGGCGGAAGCGAGTATCGAGCGACTCGACGTTGGGAACTTCAACCAGAACATAGCCGCCTGGTCTCAGCGTTGCCGCAACCTTGGCGAGTGCCGCCTTGGGATCCGACAAGTGCTCTAGAACGTGAAAGATGGTGACCACTTTGAAGTAGTCGTCTGGTAAGACGGCCTTTCGCAGGGACGTGTTGATGATCTTCACGCCATAGCTCTTCCTGCCAAATTGGGCATAGGCCTGATCGACCTCGATCCCTTGCATTTCAAAGCCACTGCGACGGCCGACGTACAACAGTTCCCCAGAGCCGGTTCCGATGTCGAGAACCGGTTCTCCCTTGAACGCCATCGTCTTGATCATTTCGACCCGCTGGCCTGCGATGAACGCGTTGCGCGCCGTATGCTTCCACTTGGGCTTAGATGCCGACTTGTAGAAGCGACGATAGGTGTTGCGATAAAAGTCATCAATCGATTCGTCGTCCGCGCGAGGATCTGCGTAGACCAAGCCTGTGGCTTGCGAGATGACCGTTCGCAATGGATAACCGTATCGATCCCGATCGCAGAGCACGATCGCCGCGTGTTCCCCAGATATCGGACAGGGAGCCTGAGCGTCGATCAGCTTTCCGATCTCGCCTTCCGATCCATCCCAGGCATGAAACACTTGGTGTGACATTGGCCGTTCCTGATTTTGGTTAGCGACTAGGCTGCCGCATCCATGTCCCCACGGTCGCCAAAGTTATTTCGCGACAAGTTGCCAAAGTAGTACTTAACCGCTTCGGGGTGCCGTACCACTTCGTCAGGCGTGCCGTGACAGAGGATGTTGCCGCGGTGAACGACATAGCATCGGTCGACGATTTCCAACGTCTTTTCTGCCTGGTGGTCGGTAATCAGGATGGAGATACCACTATCGCGAAGTTCGCGAATCACCAGCTGAATGCTGTCGACGGTCACCGGGTCGATCCCGGTAAATGGTTCGTCGAGCATGATGATCTCGGGATCGGAAACCAGGCAGCGAGCGATTTCCAGTCGACGGCGTTCACCGCCAGAGAGGCTCTTGGCTTTTGACTTGCGAATGTGGGTGATATCGAATCGTTCCAGCAATTCCTCGCAACGCATCTTCCGGTGGTACGAGTCAATTCGCAGCAGTTCCATCACGCCCAGTAGGTTCTGCTCGACGGTTAGTTTCTGGAAGACACTGCTATCTTGGGCCAAGTAGCCCATGCCGCCGTCACGACAGCGTTTGAACATTGGCCACAGCGTAACATCCTTGCCGCTGAGTTCCACTCGGCCTTCGTTGGGGGTAACCATGCCGCAGGTCATACGGAAGCTGGTGGTCTTACCGGCACCGTTGGAACCCAACAGGCCGACGATTTCGCCACGCTTCACGTCGTAGCTTACGCCATCGACGACGCGTCGTCGGCCATAGGTTTTGACAAGGTTCTGAGCGGAGAGAATCGTTGATTCGTCCATGAATCGTTAGGTCCTACCGTTATTGAATGAACTTCATCCTGCTGAAGTTGGGGAAAAACGGAACTGGCTTATTCTTGGAATGAGGCCAATAGACGAAGAGCGCTTTGCCGATGAGCATGTGCTCTGGCACGAACTGGTGACCCACCGGGAAGAGTCGGCCATCCTGGCTTTCAGCACTGTTGTCACCCAGTGGGAAGTATTGCCCTTTCTCGAGCGTGAAGACCGCTTCGCGACGCATGTTGAACAATTCAGTTGTGTTCCAGGTCTCGGGGTTGGTCAGCGTCTCCATGATTCGGTCATCCGTCGGAGAATTCCAGCCTGGGTGACCGGCCACTTCGTAGTCGAGCAGCGTGCTGGTGTCTCGACCGTGACGGTATTGTTTTCCGTCGGCGATGTAATAGACATCTCGCAGCACACGCACACGGTCTAACGTCATCTGAACCGAATCGGTGCCGATACCAACCGGCAGCAAGTCGCCAGGGTCTTCAGGGCTCCATTTCGGAGATACGGGCTGTTGGGGTGTGTAGGTTACCGGTGCGTTGAACTTCACAAGGCTTCCGTTGACCCACAAGCGAAGTTCGTCGTCTGTGTTGGCGAAACGAAGTGAATAGGTACCAGAACCTCGAACGGATGTCTGTGCCTCGATCGTTCCTTCGTGATCAAACTTGACGGACGGATTGTCGGTGGAGATGGTTGCTTTGCCGGTAGCCACGTCGATGTCGCAGCGGAAATGGGTTCCACCTTCGACCAGGTCGAGCGAGAGAACGCCCTGTTCAGACTTGACCGTGGCATCACACTCGAGCATCAAGTCTCCTACCCAGTGCAGTCCGGATGAGGATCGGTGATTGCGATAGCGAGTAACGGTATCCGTGTTGTAGGCCGTGAAGTCGGTAATTAGCTGGCTGCACTCTTCACGTGCTTTTTGGGTGTCGATGGGATCATTATGTTCTGCGAGAGCCCAATAGCTGAACGTCTTTCCGTTGTCAGCCAGCACATGTCGGTAACGTAGCCACGTTGGCTTTCCACTTGGTTGACACGTCCAAGCCCCATTCTCTTCCTTGGACCAATCGGTACGCGTTTCGGACGGATAGGCCTCGAGTCGGTCGGGAAATCCGGCCTTCTCCAGGATGGGGCAAGGATAGTTGGTGTCGTAGATCAAGCGATTCAATGTTAACTGCTTGGACGGTGGTTTCCGTGCAATGCTGAATTGTGTCTCGCCTGGTTTTTTGATGTATATGTCGCCATGAAAGATGCGTACTGTCTCTCCGGGAAGACCGATCAGACGCTTGATGTAGTTCGTCTGCGGTTCAATCGGATATTTAAAGACAATCACATCCCAGCGGGCAGGCTCCGAAAAGTCGTAGGCGAACTTGCTGACCAGAATTCGATCGCCGCTGTACGAAGGGTTATCGCCGATTTCGGTCAGGCGATGGTAAAGGGGATCAATCGCCTCGACGACGTTTTGATATTGACGATTGGTCGTGCGGTCCATTTCGCCGCTTGCACCCACGGTGTATTCGTATCCGGAGTATTCATCGACCACATCTTTGTGGCGGCCAAGTAGCGTGGTCGCCATCGAGCCGGTCGGGATGACAAACGCTTCGGCTTCAAAGGCGCGAAACAGCAGAGCCAGGATCACGGCGACCACGAGTGATTCGATGAACTCGCGTGTGACGGCAAAGTGATCGGTATCGCCAGATTGCTGGGAAGACTTCGAATCGTTCCCCTTCAACGAGCCTGTGTTCGATTGATTGCGTTTTTTCTTGGCCATATATCCGCTGCATCTCGTTGAAAACTAGCAGGCATTCCTTGGAAGTAGTAGGACATCACGCCGTAGGCGGATAACCATCAGGGATGCCTGGACTGTCCACTATACCCAATCCGGAGATTCGACGCAGCGCTGGTCGTGGCCCCGAGTTGGGGACGCAGGGCTAATCAGCTAGCACTCGTAACACCTTGCCACGAAGGTTCTTACGGACGTCGACCGGTCCAAGTTCAAATCGGGAGTCGTCGGAGATCGGGACGTTATCTCCTAGAACAAAGATTTCGTCTGGGCCCAATTCCCGGTCGAATGACCACGGGGTCGGCCGCCGCTGGCGCCCCAGCCAGACGATGTCGCGATAGATCTTCACGTGACGAAGAATGGCCTGACCATCACCGATCTTGATCGCAAAGGGCTGACTACCAAACTGCGTGTCGGCGTTTCCTAGCGGGAAGTACCAATGTCGGCGATCGTGGTGAAGTTCGAGAAACATCGCTCCGTCGCACTCCCCTGCCCTGACAGTCATCCCATCCAGGCTGTCGATTGAGAGAGGCAGTTCGGTCGTTTGTTCGGGACTAATTCCCCGAACGATGCCCTGTGCGAGATCAACTTCAATGGTGGACCGGTCGTCGTTGCCTTGAAGACGAATCGTCAGCCCTTGAGCCTGCCAATGTTCACACGTGAATTCCATCCACAGATCGAATATCGGAAACAGTTCTCTGGAAACACTGTGGTTATAGCCATAGCTATCCAGTGGCGAAGCGGCATGATCGACAGGGCTAGGTGGTGGCAGACAGCGATGATGATCGTAGACAACCCAGTCGTTGTTGTTGGCTTGGGTGTCTCCGATAGGCGCAAAGCCGAGCGAACCACGACGCACATTCCAGCCACTGCCGGTTGGTTGGTCGCTGCGAAAGCGAGGGTTCTCAGGCGGAGCGTAGGATTGATCGAAGACAAGCTGCTTTAGTGCTTCTCGTTCTTGGGGTGACTTGCGGATGAGCTGCTCGCCGCGATACAACTCCCCCTGATCAATACGAGGAGTTTCTCCTGGCAGAAAAGCGACTCGTTTCACTTGCCAGGTCTGGGCCTCGGCATTTTCCAGCAAGACGATATCCCAACGCTTGAGTTGGTCAGGCTCGATTGGTTCCCAGATCAGGCCATACCCAGGGCGCACCTTCGAAGCGTCCACGAGATTTTCTTGAAAGCCACAGTTAGGACAGGTCACGCGTTCGGGAAGATCTACCGCATCGAGGGCTGTTGAGAACTGGCATTGTTCGCAGGTCAGTGGATAGTGCGGACCAAGCAACGCTGGCGCCATCGATCCACTGGCAATCCGATATACCGGATCCGGCGTAGCTGTCGCCACTGCAAAGCCGGCCACGCAGACCGTGAAGATCAGCAGAATCAAGAGTGGGCCAAACCGCATTGGCGACTCCAGCTTCGGAAAAAAACGAAATGGACGCGATCGCTCGGCGGGTGGGGCATGCCGAGCGATACTTCTATGGTAATTGCGTCTGAGGGGTGGGGAGAGAAATTATGAGCGATCTTCGCCGGTTTCCAAGACTGCCATGAACGCTTTTTGCGGAATATCGACCGAACCGATCGACTTCATTCGCTTCTTGCCTTCCTTCTGTTTCTGCCACAGCTTTCGTTTACGAGAAATGTCACCACCGTAACACTTGGCGGTCACATTCTTGCGAAGGGCTTTCACCGTTTCTCGAGCGATCACGCGATTGCCGATCGCGGCTTGAACGGCGACCTCGAACATGTGGCGATCGATCTCGGCTTTCAGCTTTTTGACGACCGCTCGTCCTCGACGATCGGAATCGGCACGGTCGCAGATGATACTCAGGGCATCGACGCGTTTACCGTTGACGAGGATGTCCATACGTACGAGGTCCGCTTCCTCGTAACCGCGGATTTCGTAGTCCATCGTGCCGTAGCCACGTGTCGCACTCTTCAGCTTGTCGTGCAAATCGTAGATCACTTCGGCCAGTGGAATGTCGTACACGAGCATCGATCGCGTTGGCGAGAGATACTCAGTGCGAACGTGGATACCGCGACGCTCGTTACACAACTGCATCACCGCGCCGATATAGTCGGACGGCTGAATCAGGCTCACGCGGACAATCGGCTGCAGGAACGTTTCGATATCGCCGGCATCCGGCACGTCTTGCGGTTTGTGGATGTCGATCGTTTCGCCGTTGCGATTGACGATCTGGTAGGTCACGTTTGGCGCGGTCTGCACCAGGTCGATGTCGGCTTCTTGTTCCAGTCGCTGCTGCACGATTTCCATATGCAGCAAGCCAAGAAAGCCACAGCGGAAACCAAATCCCAACGCGTCACTCGTTTCCGGCTCGAACGTGAAGCTTGGGTCGTTGATGCGGAGGCTCTTCAGGGCGTCTCGCAGTTGTTCAAAGTCCTGGCCGTCGGACGGGTATAGTCCGCAGAAGACCATCCGCTTCGGTTCCTGGTAACCCGGCAGCGCCTTGGCACCTTTGTCTCCTTGGACGGTGATCGTATCGCCGATGTTTACCAGTTCGAGCGACTTGATGTTGCAGATGACGTAGCCCACCTGACCGGCAGCAAGTTCATCGCGAGCGACCGGGCGTGGTGTGAATTGGCCAACTTCCAGCACGTCGTGATTCGTTTCCCCTTTGATGAAACGAATCTTATCGCCCTTCTTGATCGAGCCGTTCATCACGCGAACGTAGGTGATGGCACCGCGGAACTTGTCATAGTGCGAGTCGAAGACCATCGCTTGCAGCGTTGCCTTGCGATCTCCCTTTGGAGCTGGAATACGCTCGATGATTCGAGCCAGAAGTGCGTCGACCCCTTCGCCGGTCTTGCCGCTAATGCCGCAAATGTCGGTGGCTTCGAGGGCCAAGGTGTGCTCGATTTCTTCGGCGACTTCCAATGGGCGGGCATGATTGAGGTCGATCTTGCTGAGACAAGGAACGACTTCCAGATCGTGTTCCATGGCCATAAAAGCATTGGCAACCGTCTGAGCCTCGACACCTTGGAAGGCATCGACCAGCAGGACGGCCCCTTCGCAACAGGTCAACGAGCGACCCACCTCGTACTGAAAGTCGACGTGGCCAGGGGTGTCGATCAGATTGATCTCGTACTCTTGCCCCTCGTGCTTGTACTTCATCACCACGGCGCGGGCTTTGATGGTAATGCCGCGTTCTCGCTCGACTTCCATGTCGTCGAGCAGCTGCTCTTTCATTTCTCGCGAGCTGACGGTGGCCGTTTTCTCCAACAGACGATCGGCCAACGTGCTCTTGCCGTGGTCGATGTGTGCGATGATGCAGAAATTCCGAATGTACTTCTGGTCGATGATTGCCATCGTGATGAAGATGCCCTGGGATGGAGTTGGCTCTTGGAGGAACCCGGCGAATGTCCGAACGATTCGGGTAAACGCCCCATTATACATCAGGACTAGGTTGTCAGGGAATCGCGGTGGGCGACCACACGGGCCTTACCAGCAGCCCCCAAATAGCCAGCATCACCACCCAGTCGAGCGAAATCGACCACAGTATGCTGGGCCGGAACCGGAAATGCCCGGGCTTTGACCTCCTGGCGGACCCGATCGAGGAATTTGCACCCCAATTCGGTATCGTGCCCCCCAAAATTGATGGCCCCGCCCAGAATTACGGCCCCAGGATCGATCGTGTGCATCAGCGAAACGATCCCGATTCCCAGGTAGCGTGCCGTTTCCATCACGATGTGTAAGGAAAGACTGTCAGCTTTTTCCGCTTCTTGGGCGACCATCAGGGGCGAGAGCTTCTCGCCGCCGTCGACCCGAGCATGGAGCGAACTTTCCTTCTGCAGGTCCAGGGCCAGCGCTTCCTGGGTTCGCTTGATAATCGCCGTTCCGCTGGCGTAGGCCTCGAGATGTCCTCGCTGGCCAGTCGGAATCGTCCGGGCGTTTTCGCTGAAATCGATGATGATATGCCCCAGTTCACCCCCGTGGCTGTGTTCTCCGTCGATGAGCAGGTCGTCAACGATGATCCCACCACCAACGCCTGTGCCCAGGGTCAGCATGACGATACTACGAAACTCCTTCCCGGAACCGAGCCAGTATTCACCGAATGCGGCCGCATTGGCGTCGTTGGCATAGACAACGGGACGTCCCGTTAGTTGCGAGAGGCAATCGCGGATCGGAAAGTTGTACGAGTTTGGCAGGTTGTGGGGCTCGAGAAGCATGCCCCCTTCAATGTCCATCGTGCCGGGCGTGGCCAGGCCGATGGCTGCGATGTTATCCATCGGCCGGCCTACAACGTTCATCATCTCTTTGATGACTTCGGTGCTGCGTTCCATGTAACGCTGCGGGCCTTCAGTCTCGTTAGTCGGGATCTTCTTGTACTCGACCGTATTACCGTGATCGTCCACGAGGCCAATCTTGATATTGGTGCCGCCAACGTCCACGCCGCAAAAGAGTGGCAGAGTCTCTTTACCTGGATCAATGTGTGGTACCGACGTCATAGCATTGACTTTTCTGTTACGGTGGTCGAACGGAAGACCGCTTGGGGAGCGACCTTAATCATATGAAAGGGAGCTTACAGTCGCAATCCGCTCCATTGTTTCCCTTAAAACGCATCTAAGGTGACCAGGCTTCAATAGGCGGGATAAATGCGCACGAAAAACAATCGCCTGGATTGTTGTGACGCACCGATCGGCGAATACAGCGACTGATGTCGCTACTGGGAAGCTACGGTCGCTTGAGAAATGTTTCGCTAGAACGTGCCAGTCCGAATCTCGGTCGACGAGATATCCATGCGAAACTGCGAAGCGGAAACCGACTGGCAGAGTTTCGACAGGCTCGCTGGCAGGTTCAGCTGATCGAAAGTCAGAAAGCTTTCGCCAACCACTCTGGGAAATACGAGAAACTTGCAATTCTGCTGTGCGAACTCACTGATAGCAGCATCGCGAAGCTGAGGGGAATTCTGGTAGTAACGCGGCTCGGCGATTCGCACGATTGTGTCGGCACCGACCACAAAGGTGGCCTCTGGGAAGATCTTGGACTTGTCCAGAAATGTCGGAGCTTTCGTCAGCCAGCAGCGTTGCGGAGCCTCAAACTGTTCGGCCCGCGACTTGATGTGGAAGAAGTCGAGCGGCGGTTTGTCGACGTTTTCAATCGATATTTCAAAATCAACCGAGTGGCCAGTAATCTCTTCGGCCACTTCCGCCATCGTCTGGTGCCCTTCGTGAAGCGGATTGAATGCACCAGGAAACAGGACCCCGCTGAAAGTCTCCAGCGAAGCATCCTGTTCAGCCTTGGGAACACAGACGGCGGTTCGTTTGCCTAGCAGAAGATCTGTCCACGAACTCCAGGCGTTGGCCGTTGTTTCGTCAACGCGCTCTCCAGGAAGCAAATCTAGCGGGATTCGATCGGAGAAACCTGTGGCTTCGGCCAGCCGGTTGAGCAGCAAGGCGGCAACCACGTTCTCTTCGCGTCCACGATCTCGCGAATCTTTTGTCAGAACCAGCGAGGCGATGCTACTGCTGGTGGCGGTCTGCACGGCGATGTGAACGCGATGTTGCCCCTTTTTCGGGCGAAGGCTCCGCAAACTGGCGCTGCACCCAATCCCCACAAGGTGCATGTCATCAAGATCTTCGGGAGAAATTCGTGATTGTAAGTCGCGAGCACGGAAAAAGGCTCGCATCGCCATGGCTTGGGCGGTCGCTCGGCTACAATAATGACTTGGCTTATAGCGCAGAAAGTCTTCCAAAGAAGCGCTTGAGTAGGGAACCACCGCTTCGAGCACGGTGTCCGACGCACCGGGGATGCTCAGCAGTTGGCTAAGCGCTTCACTTCCCCCGCCGGTGACGACCGCTGCTAAACGCCACGGCGACCGGTGAAGTTGGCGAATCAGTTGATGGGTTATTGTGTCTTTCATTGGCCATTCCCTATCCCATACCCCCGAAAGAATAGACCGCAAACGCGAGGCTGTCGACCACACGTGTGCGGCACATGACCGATTACTCTTTTAGTATATGAAGCAGCGAACCTCTCCGAATCCATGGTTAGGATTAATTTGTGGTGTTCTTGCCGCGGTAGGCTACTCGCTGGCCAACATCTGTTTGCGCTGGCTCACCAACCTGGATCCGGTTTGGGTTTCGTTTCTTAAGGCGATTCCCACAGTCGTGTTGTTCGCTCCGATTGCCATTTGGCAGGTTCGCACCGAGCGATCACCCATGCCCAAGGCTTCCTCGATCTTCATTCTTATCGTGGCTGCGATTATCAGCCAGTTATTGGGCAACGCTATGCTCCAGTGGAGCTTCGGCATTGTCGGGGTCGCCATGAGCGTCCCGCTGTGCCTGGGGACGATGATTGTGGTTGGTGTGATGATTAGCAAATGGTTGCTGGAGGAATCCCTAACCCGATGGCAGCGCTGGGGAACGGCATCCTTGGTGTTGGCCCTGATTACCCTGAGCTTGGCAGGTCGAGGAGCCGTTCAATCGGTCGTCGAAGACTCATCAGGGTGGTTGTTGATCGGCGCCGGAATCGTGGCTCCGATGTTGGCGGGTACTTCCTACGCCTTCTTGAGTGTGGCCATCCGACGGGGTGTCTCGGGCGAAGTGAGCATGTTCATGACTACCTCGCTCATCTGCGCGGTGGGGATGGGGATACTCGGCCCCTTGAGTCTATACACTTCGGGACTGGAAGAAATCGGGCTGACAACCTGGCCCCAGTATGGAGTCTTATTGATTGCCGGACTTTTGAATGCCGCGGCGTTCGTTGCGCTGACGTTATCATTTCGATACGCTCCGGTCATTATTGGGAATGCGGCGAACTCGCTTCAGAATCCACTTTCGGCCCTGGCCGGGGTCATCTTGTTCCATGAAGCGTACAGCATCAATCTGATATTTGGTGTGGTGCTGACCGTGCTGGGCGTAGTGATGATGGGCCTCAGAGAAAGGCCGTTGCCCGAGCGTTTGAAAGAGGCCCCAGAAATAGAATCGGCCGTCATTGGAGACGGCCGATAATTGGATATTTCTTATTATGGTCGTTGTGCCCTAACGGCTGCTGACCAAATGCTTTCGGCTCGAATTAGGTGAGACGAAGAGAGCGTTTTCTTCTTCAAGGATCTCTAACGCGTGATCCATCCAATCAGACAACTGTGCCAGCGAATCTTCGGGGAGTGCCTGGTAGACCACAAAATTCCCTGTCGGGGTCTTCGGTGGCTCGTGAACCAGCTTGAATGGCGTCGAGTGATCCATTGAAATTTCTCCTATCCGATCGAGCCGCAATTCGAAGGAAGAGGTGCTCGTTTAGGTGGACGGCTTCTGGTCACAACATGACACCGCAACCGTGGTGCCAAGTTCGCACAATTTCTTAATGGGGCGTCGCGATTCTTTCCTAACGTGAAATTTATCAACTAGTTGGGGCTTTTCAGGGCCAACTCACTTTGCGGGCAGCCGAAGTGTGTGTTGTGTGGTCTTAAGGCATCAGCTGCCATTTTCATCAACAAGTTTCACACGGCCTGCCATCCTAACTGTCCGCTGAGCGATTGCATATTGCAGTTGGGAACTGCAGCTTACAACTCGTGTTAAGGGAAGTCATTCTGACCAAGCCCGGCTGCCCTGCCCCTCGCTAGAGTTGATCGAGAAAGGACGTTTTGGCCTATTTCTGCTCTCGTCACAGTTACCTCTGACAGCATGTCAAAAAACGGGAAAAAAATCCAAAGATCGGCAAATTCACGGCGAAGTCCTATCTATGCCTGCAAGTTAACCGCTCGGTTGCGGCCGTCATTCACGATCCGGAAAGCCGTGCCGGGCAGGAAAAGTACGAGGGTCATTCCGTTTATTTCAGAGAGGGTTGAGTGATGATTAAGAAACTCGCATGCACCGGAGTCGGTGCCGCACTGTTGGCTGGGCTCGTTTTTGGAACCGACGCTTACAGCTACATCTCCACGACGGCCAGTCGTGTGACGGACAATGTCAAAAACAGCGTTCCTGTCGAGTTTGAACTCGATCGGGCTCGCAAGATGATTCAGGACCTGACTCCTGAGATTCGTCGCAACATGCATTTGATTGCGAAGGAAGAAGTGGAAGTTGAAAAGCTTCAGTCGCGCGTTGGCGACCTGGAAGAGAAGCTGGCTTCCAACCGGTCGGATATTATTCGTCTGAAGAACGATCTCGATTCCGGCAGCACCTACTTCACGTATGCCGGCCACGAGTACTCGCGTAATGCCGTGCAGACCGACCTTGCCGGCCGATTCGAGCGTTTCAAGACGCAGGATGCTACCCGTGTGAAGTTGGAAAGCATTCTTCGCGCTCGGGAACAAGGTTTGGAAGCTGCTCGTGCCAAGCTGGACGGCATGCTGACCGCTCGCCGACAATTGGAAGTCGATGTCGAGAACCTGGAAGCACGCCAGAAGATGGTGGAAGTGGCCCAAACGTCGAGCAAGTTCGCGTTTGACGATAGTCACCTCTCCAAGACTAAGCGTCTGATTGACGAGATTCGGACCCGTATCGATGTGGCCGAGCGAATGGTCGATGTCGATGGCGAGTTGGCTGGTGAAATCCAGTTGGACGAGCAGGTCGATGCCGACATCAGCAACGAAGTCGCTTCGTACTTCGGTCTGGAAATTGAATTGGACGAAGAAGAACTAGCCGAAGTTGACACGAAGGCTGCCGAGAAGCTGACCAAGCGAATTGAGCTTTCTCAGCTGAACTAGGGCACGGATTGACCCTTGGAATTCTCCAGCGAGGTTGAGATGGCTTCAGCTTACTAAAGTTGCAAGCCATCTCGGCACGCGCGGGGGCGGCCGATGTTTTTCTCCCCGTCTGCGGGGGATAGAGACAAGATTGAGGCTGCCAGAACGAACAGGTTAGGGGCGGGGGCTTGTGTGATAAACTTAGTATTAGCCAACACGAGCAAGAGCGAATGTCCATAGTTGAGCCAGATTTCGCGAATCGAAGAGGGAATGTGAGCGACCGCCTGCAAATGTGGATCGATGGGGTCGGCGGCTTTATGCTGCTGCTGGCCGATCGCATTAATATTGGCCAGGCGATGGCTTCCGCCCAGGTTGATATCCCTATCATGGGAGATATCAGTCGTCGTCACGCTGCCATCAAGCGTAGCGGAGACGAATACATTGTGGAGCCATTGTCCGAAGTTAAGCTCAACGACCAATCGATCGATCGTCCTTCGCTGTTGAAACACCGCGATGTGATGACTTTGGGACGAGGCGTGAAGCTACAGTTCACCCAGCCGCATCCTCTAAGCACATCAGCCGTGCTGAAGATTGTTAGTCGGCATCGTACCGAGCCGGCCTGCGATGGAGTGGTGCTGTTGGCAGATTCGCTGCTGATGGGCCCAAAGTCGAACAATCATGTTGTGTGCCCCCAGTGGCAGCACGATGTGGTCGTTTATCGGCAGGGAATTAAGCTGCTGTTGAAATCGAAGACACCCCTATTTCAAGGCGATTCGACCCAGCCGGCGACATCGATCAGAATAGGAGAAACGGTCCAAGGAGAAGAGGTTTCGTTTTGCCTGGAGCCGCTAGGCCGGGCATGAAAACAAAATCTTGTTCCCTTTCCACCGTCTGCGTGAGAGCGGGAACAAGAGGTTGTAAACTTATCAATTATCCGTTGGCCAGGGACTAGACCATGAACCAGTCGGCAGCCGCCATTACTCCGGATAACCAACCGGGGGACGATGAAGTCGGCCCTGCGAAATTAGCCAAACCGAAAGAAAGCCCCATGCGGTTTACTTACAAAAGCGGTTCCTCTCCGTTGGATGGTTACACCATCAAGCGGGGCGTGGGCGCTGGCGGTTTCGGTGAAGTCTATTACGCCACGACCGAGTCGGGCAAAGAAGTCGCGCTGAAGCACATTCAGCGAAATCTCGAAATCGAAATGCGTGGTGCAAAGCACTGCTTGAATCTCAAGCACCCGCACCTCGTCTCGCTCTACGACATCCGATATGACAAAGACGGCGAGGGTTGGATCGTCATGGAGTTTGTCCATGGCGACAGTCTGCAAGATATCGTCGAGCGCCACCCTAATGGTATGCCGCGGGAAGAGGCCTTGTCATGGTTCAAGGCGATCGCCTCCGCCGTCAACTATCTACATGACCATGGCATCGTTCACCGTGACCTGAAACCGGGGAATATTTTCAACGACCAGGGTACCGTCAAGATTGGCGACTATGGTCTGTCCAAGTTCATCTCGGTGAGTCGTCGCAGCGGTCAGACGGAAAGCGTTGGCACGTTCCACTACATGGCGCCTGAGATCGGCAAAGGACGCTACGGTCGCGAGATCGACGTTTATGCCCTCGGGATTATCCTGTTCGAGATGCTCACCGGCCGCGTTCCCTTCGAGGGGGAAAGCAGCCAAGAGATCATCATGAAACACCTCACAGCAAGTCCCGATTTGGGTAACCTGGGAGAGCCGTTTCGGAGCGTCGTCTCCAACGCCCTTGAGAAGGATCCGGACAAACGAACCAGCAGTGCGGAGGAAATGCTCCAGCAGTTGGGTCTGAAAGAAAACGTTGGATACGTTTCGACGGTCGATACCGCACGCCCTGTCGCCAACAACAGCCAAGCGTCGGCCAGCGCACCGCAGTCGGAAGTGAAAGCGAAGATTGGTTACGTCCAGGCAACAACCCCCAAGGGGACTCTCGACGACGAACCGATTGCCCAGGCCGTCACGGGCATGGCCGATCGTTTCCGCGGTTGGTGGAACCACAATAACACCAGCATGCCGGTGAAAGTGATCGTACTTGCGGCGATTGCTTTTGGCATTCTGACTAACTTGCACTTCATCGTGCCGCTGGCGTTTGTCGGTGGTGCCGTCTACATGGCCTACCTGTTTATTCGCCTGCTGGTGAATACGACGCAGGACCAGAACCCTGGTGGGACCGGTGCACCCGACACGAAAGGCTCTAGCGGGCGTTATCATCCTGAGGCGATGCGGCGTAAGCACCGTGCTGCCGAAGACGCCGTTTGGCATCCCAAGCGTAAAGATCGTGAACGAGCCGCGATCGCCGCCAGGCCGACACGAGAAAAGGTTCGCGAACTGCTGGGATCACTGATCGCCAGCGGAGTCTCCGCCATCTTGGTTTCGTTCGTGCTGTTGGCCATCGCGGTCGGCGAGGCGGCATTTACCAAGACAGCTTTCCTTACCATTGGACCAGCGTATGTGTTCTTTACGGGGCTAACCATTTTGGCCTCGTGGGCGGTACTGGTCGCTTCCAAAACGTGGGAAGATCGCAATGGTGATCAAGCTCGCCGAAGAATCATCATGATGATGATTGGTGTCGGCTTGGGCGTCGCTGCCTGGTTCGGATCTATGTTTGTCTTCACAGGCAGCCCGGGTGCAATGGATATGCAGATTCCGTGGTTTGCGATGGGTGAGCAGTCGTCGGTCGGATCGTTGATGATCTTCTTCGGCCTGGTCTTCCTGGTGCCTCGTTGGTGGAAGTTGGCCGATCCGCTGCGAAGCAACTGGCTAAGTATTTGGAACACGGGCATATTCGTCATTTGGGCGGGTATTCTCACGGCCTTCTGGCCCTTCCTGCAGCCGTGGGCCATCATGTTGGTCGGCTCGGTGGCCGCAACGGTTCAGCTTTCGGCTCCTTGGCTCAACCAGGAACGCCGTGACACTGAACGCCGACGATACGAACAGGAACTGAAGGAGACGACCGTCAGCGGAGCCCCATAGGCTCCGTTTTTTTAAATCGAACTTGAGATGAAAGATGATGGACGTATCGATGAGTTGGATGTTGCTGCTGGCTGTTGCCGGCGTCTTGGTGGTGGGAGTACTTGGTCTCGTAGTTGTGTTCGCCGCAATTTTTTCTCGGGGACGCCAATAATCGATGGGGTATGGCGAATAACGCTTAGCCCCTCGATCAAGTGAATCCGATGGTACAAACAGCACCTGACATGTTAAGTATTGTTGCAATTATAGGACTCGGTTTTCTGCTTGCCTGCCTGGTAGGTGTCGTGGTCCTTGCCATCGCTGCTGCTGGAAAGCACGGCGGAACGATCGCTGCCGGAGTGGGTGCGGCGGTCCTGTTGGGGCTGTTGCTGCTATGTGGTGGCGTCTTAACCTTCTATCTAGGCGTCTCGAGAGTTGAAACGGCAATCGACTCTCCTACGGAGGTTCGCTCGTACGGCGAAATTGAATATGGCGAGACCGTGCAAAAAACACGTGCGAATGTCATGTCGGTTCGCAAAGAGACTGCGATTCGGCCCCGTGCCCACGAGACCACCACGACAGCAGCTGTCGAAATCGAGGAACCCTTGCGACCTTCCACGGATTTGCAAGCCGGTTACACGATGACGCCGGAAGAAGTAACCGCCTCGACAGGCAAAACGATTGGGCAGTTTGCCGGTTCGGTTTATCAAGAATTTCGCAATCAACTGAAGTCGGGCAAGCTCGACTTGGACCCCTCGAAGATCATTCCGCCAGGCCGACCTAGCTGGGTCGAGCAGGAACCTCATTGGGGTCATGACCAAACTTATTACGTGTCGGTGAGTTCCGGTCCCTATGACCGGGGAATGGACTGCCGTCATGCATTGGATGTGGAGATCAGTAAGGCAATTGATCAGTTTGCTATCGAACTAACGGGCAGCGAAGATGCGCCGGCACTGATCGGCGACGACCTTGTCACGATCAAGGAAACCGTTGCCGCGGAATCGTATCAGGAAGAATTGACGCCATCCTTTGGAGTCATGCAGCAATGGCATTCGCTACTCAAGTTTGATCCGGCTATTCAAGAGCAGATTCGCCAATTCTGGTATGCCCAGCAGCGCATCAGCCGAGTGGTCTATATCGGGACAGCGTTCCTGTTCCTCTTAGGTCTTATGTCCATCTTTTATGCTGGAATGTCGCTTACCCGTAAAGGTTCGCGAGTCTCTCCCGGGCTGGTCTCTGCCGGCAGTGTGGCCGCATTGTGCGGTTTGATTGCCGCAGGTGTGATTTTCGTCCGATCATTTCCCATGCTATAACTTGGGAAAGCGGAATTTGACGTAACCAAAGGTTGGCACTGACTTTGCCGGTGTGAAACAACCCAGTCGATCACGGCTTGTTCCCTAATTTGGTCCGCCGCGTAGCGCGCCGACCGAACCCCTTTTCACGGCTTCGAAAGGAACTTTACTCCCTTGTCACCCACACGCGTATCAGAAACCGATGCCCTGCTCATTGGCCGCATTCGTGACGGTGAGGAAGATGCCTGGCAGGATTTGATCGACCGCTACGAGGGGCGTTTGCTCGCATTTGTCGAGAGTCGCCTACGCCGTCGAGCGCATAGCGAGGACGTGGTTCAAGAGACATTCATCGGCTTCCTGAATAGTCTGCCCAATTATGACGGTCGCCGAAGCCTGGAAAGCTATCTTTTCGCGATCTGTGCGTATAAACTCACCGATCATCTTCGTCGTGAAGGTCGTCGGCCAACGCTCCCGCTCAGTTCAGCTGGTGGTGGGAAATCAAGCTCCGATACCTGGGAACTTGAAGGCCCTGCCCGACCGGCATCGAGCCTGGTGCGAAGTGGTGAACGGCGACGGATGGAAGAAGATGCCCTGGTGGAAGCCATTCAAGAGCAGATCGCGCGTTGGAAGGAACGTGGCGATTGGGTGAAGATCCAATGCATGGAACTGCTTTTCGTGCGTGGTTGGGCGAATAAAGACGTCGCTGCCAAGCTGAATATCAGCGAGCAGCATGTCGCGAATTACAAACACGATTTCACGAACAAACTTCGGGGAAGCGTCAAGAATCAACAGCTGAGTGAGGAAGTCTTTCCGGAGCTTTACTCACCCTAACGATACACCTGTGACAGAGTCGCGAGGCAAACGGTGACTCCAATCTTCAATCTTCTCTTCAAAACCTGAATGTGGGGGAAATAGCAACAATGTCTGCAGTAGAAAACCGATACACGCTTCGTGAATTTGTCGAGCAAACCCAACAACGGGATCGCGGCGAAGGCTTCTTTGAAATGGAAAGCCCGCGGATTCTGGAAGTGAACCTCAAGAGCAACTTTGTCTGGACCAAGATGGGATCGATGATCTCGTATCTTGGCAACATGAAGTTCGAACGCGAAGGAATGTTTGACAAGGGATTGGGCGGGTTCTTCAAGAAAGCGGTAACCGGCGAAGGGGCGCGTCTGACCAAGGTTACAGGGACCGGCAAGGTTTACCTGGCCGACTACGGAAAGAAGATCCAGATTCTTCGCTTGGAGAATCAAGAGATCGTGGTCAACGCCAACGACATTCTGGCCTTCGAGGACAGCGTCAGCTGGGACATCAAGATGATGAAGCGAATCTCATCGATGATGGCCGGTGGTTTGTTTCAGATGACTCTCAGTGGTACCGGCATGGTTGCTATTACGACGCACTACGAACCTCTGACGCTGGTTGTGACGCCAGATCAACCCGTTTACACCGACCCGAATGCAACGGTCGCCTGGAGCGGAACCCTGCAGCCGAACTTCAAGACAGACATTTCCTTCCGCACGTTGATTGGCCGTTCCAGCGGTGAATCGTTCCAGATGGAATTCGTCGGCAACGGTTTTGTCGTTGTTCAGCCGTTTGAAGAAGTCTATCACGCCGAAGGTTAGCCTCCGATTGTTAGCCATAAGTGTGAAAGATGGCTGCCGGTCCAAATCGCCGGCAGCCAGGTCCGTATTGGATTTGGAACAAATCCGACGATTGATTTTGAATGAAAGCAGAACGATGAGAGCCTTGACCAACGCCGATTTGGAAGCCTACTTGAATGAGGAGTTGGCGGTCGAGGAAGCTTCCTTGGTTGAGGAACAGATTCGCGACCAGCCTGAACTTAAAGAGAGATTGCTAGAGATTCTTTCGCGTCGCGATGCCGGTGTGCATAGCTTGGGCGAGATATGGCGGCGCCATCGCATCACATGTCCCACGCGTCCACAGCTTCAGCAGTATCTTCTGGGGGTCGTTGCTTCGGAAGAAGAAGCCAACTACGTCACGTTTCATCTGGAACAAATCGGTTGTCGGATCTGTGCGGCGAACTTGGCGGATCTGATCAAAGCATCGGAAGAAGCCGATCAGAAGGCCGATCAAGAACACCAGTCGACTCGGCGACGGAAGTATTTTCAGTCGAGCGTAGGGCGTCTTCGTAAAGAAGATTCTTAATAAATCCTGTATGTCGAACGCTCAAGTTGAGCGTCTGCGAACCGTTCAGCACGTCTTTCTCAGGCAGGTACGTCTCGTTTATGTACCTTGAGGGTGCTCTTTGCCCCATAGCAAGCTTGTCTCGATCTTGCCGTGATTTGGCACAGTGCTTGCATTCCATTTGTTTCTTAAATCCGTCTTAAACGGACTACCGACTCCGTGGGCAGCGTCCGCAATTCAGTCGGGAAATGGAACAAAGAAAAGCGCTAGAGCCCGTCATCATGAGCAATCTCGAGATGCATCGCACGTCCGAGTCCGCTTGCTTGAGAGCGAACCAGATTCAACCGCCCTTGCCGGACGGCTCATTCATGATTCCTGTGAATGATCCAGTCGATGCGATCCACTCGGAACGACATCCCGAGGAGGCCGTCGACCGTCATCGCGAAACGATGGCGCTAGACCGCGTTTTTTGGATGGCAATTGGTCTACTCATGGTGACCGGCATCGCGCTTCGGATCTGGGTGATCTTATAACGCGATTTTTGAAATTGACGCCCGTAAACGAACTCTCGCTGGAAACTTGAAATGACAACCACTGCGACTCACTACTCGGAAGCTAACACGATGGATGCTGATCAATCTTCGACCGCAACATCGGAGAAACGTCTCGAAGACCACACCGTTAAAGAGCTGCGCGAACTGGCGAGCCAACTCGGAATTCGAGGACGTAGTAAGCTGATGCATAAAGAAGAGCTCATTTGCGTCATTCGCCGTCGTTGGTAATCGATGCGAACAGAAGATCACACGAAACTTCAAGAGCCTGGTTGTTCAGCGACCAGGCTTTTGTCGTTCGAACCACTTCCCTTGTTTCGCAACCATCCAACACGAACCCGTCGATGCCGCGATCTGCCGAATTGCCAACAAGTTACGCCACAAAACCAAAGTTTGCGCCAAGTTGGAACGGGACGTGCAGAACTAGAGTTTCGTTGGAAAGCTCCGGCAATAACGTGGTAACGCTTGAATTGCTCAGGCCCCCGTCGGATGTTTCCCTTTGCACGTCGCTTGAAATATGGCAGAGGCAAGTGGCGCCCGTTAATCATCTGCCAGGACAGTTTAAGGAGAGGTTTCATGAAACGCACTATTCCCGCAGTCGTTGCTGCTGCCCTGATGGCCGCTGGAAGTGTCACCTCATATACATATGCAGATGACAATCCAGTTGCCGATCCATTCGCGGAACCGAAGATTGAAGTCGATGCGCCAGCGACCAAAGTTGAAGTGAAGAAGCCCGTCATTTCCGTGGACGCAAACACCGATAGCAACGTCGCCGACAACGCTTCGAGAATGGTCATGGCTCAGCGTGTGAGCCAGCTTCAAGGAATGACCATCCAAAACGAAGCTGGTAAAGATCTAGGCAGTGTTCGTGATCTGGTAATTGATACGGATCGAGGCCGCGTGAAATACGTTGCGGTCGCCTACGGCGGCTTCCTCGGGCTGGGCTCGAAACTATTTGCCGTTCCGTTTGAAGCCTTCGAGCATCGTCCTGCGACCCAAGACAAAGATGCGGTACTGCTTCTGAACCTGAATGAAGAGATGCTTCGCAAAGCACCGGGATTCGATGCCGATAATTGGCCTAATATGGCCTCGCAGGAATTCATCCAAGCCATCGATAAGCATTACGCAGATCGAGAGGGTGGAGTAAATGTGAAAGTCGGTCCCTTTGATATCGATGTAAATCTTGATCGAGAAAAGCGACGTGATGGTGCTGACCAGGCAAACTCGATGGCCGTCCATCGCGCGGATGATCTGGTGGGAATGGTTGTCGTCAATGATGCCAGCGAAAAGCTCGGGTCCATCAACGATCTGACGGTCGACATGTCTAACGGCGATATCCGCTACGCGGCTCTTTCAGTGGGTGGACTCGCGGGCGTCAGCGATAAGTTGTATGCCGTAGCTTGGACGAACTTTCGTCTGAAGCACAACGCTCAGGAAGACTCCAATCAGTTGGTTCTTAATGCCAATCCAGAGACGTTGGAAAAGGCAAAAGGATTCGATCAGAGCAACTGGCCACAGCAAGCAAACCGAAACTTCGATGGCCAGGCGAACCAGATCGATGATCGCCGCCCGGTCGACGACAGTCGTCCGGCCATCGAGGCTGACATCAAAGCACCGGGCGTAGACATCGAGGTGAATGATGATGCTCCCGGAAACGGCATCGATGCTGAAGTCGATGTTGAGTAATCAGGAAGTCCGACGTTCAGCGGAGGAACGAATCGCATGGACGTAAGAATTAACCACACCTGAGATGGATTTGCGAAGTGGTTGTTGGGCCAACGCCTTGGGGGAGACATTCCTAGAATGCTTTCCCTCAAGGCTTGGCTTTTTTACGCCAAACGAATGGTGAAGAACGATGGGGAGCAATCCCCGACGGAAGCCCGGAGTCATGGGCCATGGCTCTGGGCTTTTGCCGTTAAAGTCGTTGTAATTCGCCATGAGTACAAATGATCAACCAGATAAAGGGTCCTGATGCCCCCTTACAGTGAATGCTAAAGAATCTCTATCACTTTTAGATTGACCTTACTTTTGTTTTTTTCTTACACTCAATGGTTCCTTCCTGTCTCCCTACCTTCGGGGACGCATGCCTTCACACCTCTGTTGATGGGAAAGTGAACCTATGCGGCTGCCACCACACGGTTTCCGGATGCGCATCGCGAGTATCACCCTGCTTCTGCTTGCACCGGCGTTTCTATGCGCTGCGGACTCACTCGACACGAAGCCGCTGCCTGGCATTTTGCTTGATAATACGGCCGCTCAGTTGATGGGCCCTTGGCAGCCTTCGGTGCACAGCAAGCCGTACATTGGTGAAGGCTATGTGCACAGTGGAGTCCCTGGCCGAGAGGAAGCCACCGTCAGCAAGACGATTACCTTCCGCCAAAAGCTACCCACCTCAGGAAAGTACGGCGTCTACCTGGCGTACAACGCCAATAGCAACCGTGCTGCTTCCGCTCCGGTCGAGATCCAACATGCCGATGGTGATGCCAAGTTAAAGGTCAATCAACGGCAAGCCCCGAAGGGGCCAGCACTGTTTCACCCGCTGGGTGAATTCAATTTCGACACGGACAAAGAAGCAGTCGTCGCGATCTCGGACAAAGATGCTCAGGGCATCGTAATTGTCGACGCGATACTCTTTGTTCCCTCCAACGAGATAGCCAAACTCGATGCCGTGGGGAAGAAGCTGACGGCGAAGAAACCAGAAGCCAAGCCAGCGAAAAAGGAAGAGCCGAAACAGCAAGTCGCTCCAGCATTTGTTCGAGCCAAAGATATCGATGCCCGTTTGTTGACGTCGGAAGAACTCGACCAGTTGATTGATCGCGAGGCGCACTTAACCGAAACGACTGACACGGTCGACGACGAGACATTCTTGCGCCGTATCACCATTGATGTGATTGGACGTATTCCAACTGAGCAGGAACGCAAAGACTTTCTCGCCGATACGAACCCTGCGAAGCGGTCTTTGCTGATTGATCGCTTGCTGGAAAGCCCCGAGTTCGGTACTAACTGGGGAGCGTACTGGAGCGACGTCTTCAGTTATCGAATCCCTCAGCCCGAACTTACGTTCCTGGATTATCAAATCTTCCAGGATTGGATGGCCCAGCAAATGAACGAGGGCGTTGGCTGGGACGAGATCACCTACCGCATCCTGACCGCAACCGGGAAGGTAGGGAATAACCCACCGGCATTCTTCGTCGGGTTCCACCAGGCAAGTACATCCCGTCTCGCTGGCGAAACGACGCGTATTTTCCTCGGTACGCAAATTCAATGTGCCGAATGCCACGACCACCCGTTCGTCGACATTCCCCAGGAACGTTTCCATCAAATGGCGGCGTTCTTTGTTCGCACCAACGCCAAGCTGCCCTGGAACGATAGTGGCGAAATCGAGGTTGGTAGTAAGGAAGCTGGCGAGCACAAGATGCCAGATACCAACAAGACGATGATGCCTGCCGTCTTCGCTGGTGACCAGTTGGAGAAAGGCGTGAGCGATGTCGACCGCCGAGTCACGTTAGCGAACTGGGTTGTGAGCCCCGATAACTCCCTGTTCGCCAAAGCCTATGTAAATCGCACCTGGGAACGACTGATGGATCAGCCATTCTGTGATCCGGTCGACGAGATCTCAGAAGAAGCAGGCTTCCCAAGTTTGCCATCGGTCCATGATGCCGTCGCGGGTCACTTTATCGCGAACGAATATGACGCCAAGCCATTGTTCCGGTTAATCCTCAATACCAAAGCGTATCAGCGTCAACTCGACTCTTCCGATAAGGTCGTCGGCCAGCTTGCCTCGGCTGAACTTCGTAAGATGCGCGGCGATGTGGTCTTCAAGAACTTGGAAACGGCCATCGAGCTTCCCAATGTGAAAGGAGAGCAGATGAAGCCAACCGCTGAAATGCGTTTCCCGCCTCCGCCTAAAAGTACGAAGGACATCGTGAACGACGTATTCGGCTACGATCCATCCCTGGGCAAGCAGTTCCGTCCGCAAACGATGCAGCAGGCCATGTTCCTGATGAATAATCGTCAGCTTCAAGACCAAGTGAAAGCAGGCGAAGATCAAAAGACGAAGCTGGCCAAGCTGCTCAATGAAACTCCCGACGATCGTCAGGCCATTCAGCGGCTCTATGTCAACGTGCTGGGTCGTGCCCCAGCCGACAAAGAGTTGGACATTGCTTACGAGTTTGTTCAAGAAGGGGCTTCGCGAAACGAAGCTTTCGAGGACCTTCTATGGGCCCTCTTGAACACGGCCGAGTTCACCACACGCAAGTAAGATCAGCGAACGGCAGCTAGGCGCCGTCCACTCGTTGAGTCTCGATAGATAACGATACAGAGGAACACGCAATGATTCGCCCTTTCTGGAATCTGGCAACCGGACGAGATCATGTTTCGCATCGTCGAGGGTTCCTCAAGCAACTCATGACCGGTGCCGCAGCCGGGACGTTGACGCTTTCGTGGCGCGATATGATGATCGCCCGAGCAGACGAATTGCGTAAGACTGGTAAGTCGATGATCCTGCTATGGATGGACGGCGGGCCGAGCCAGTTCGAGACGTTCAATCCCAAGATAGGATCAAAGTACCAGGGGCCTGCCACGTCGATTCCGACGTCCCTGCCTGGCGTGCACATCGCCGAGTATATGCCGGAGACGGCCAAGATGATGCACAAGATCGCGCTGATTCGCAGCATGAAGAGCAGCGAACGCGATCACTTTCGCGCCATCAAGTTGGTGCGGAGTGGCTACCCGATCAATCCTTCGATTCAGTATCCGACGTGGGGTAGTGTCGTCGCTCGCGAACGCTTCGACCCAACCTATGACCTGCCAGCATTCGTGCGAATTGGCAAGCCGCGAATCACTACGCGTGACATCAATAGCGGCGTGCTAGGACCTCGCTACGAGTCGTTCAAAATCGAGCAGGCAGGCACGCTTCCTGAAGACGTTTTGACGACGGTGCCGGAAGAACGCTTGCGTCGCCGTTTAGATTTGTCGGCTCGTCTCGATGAACAGTTCGCGATGAGCGGCGGTGCCCAACGCGTGGTTGAGAAGCAAGAGATTTATGACCAAACACAGCGTTTTGTGCTCAGTCCAAAGCTCGAAGCGTTTCGTCTCGATAATGAATCAGAGAGTATGCGAGATGCCTACGGTCGCAACGAGTTCGGCCAGGCTTGCTTGTTAGCCCGTCGTCTCGTGGAAACAGGCGTTAGCTTTATCGAAGTCTTCAGCACGGGTAACGTCAGCGATCAAGGTTGGGACACGCACAAGAAGGGTTGGGATGAGAACCCCAAATTAGCCAACGGCGTTGACCAGGGCTATGCAATGCTTCTGCGAGATCTTGAACAACGCGGCATGTTGGAAGATACCTTGGTCGTTTGGATGGGCGAGTTCGGGCGAACTCCAAAATTCAAGCCAGACGGCGGTCGCGAGCATTACTCCGACGGTTGGATTACCTGCCTGTCTGGCGGCGGCGTGCAGATGGGACAAGTCATCGGCGAGACCGATAAGGAAGGTGTTCACGTCACCGATCGACCGGTTGAAGTCCAGGATCTTTTCCAGACCTTCTGCCATGTATTGGGCATGAATCCGCATGATGAATATGTTACCGACCAGGATCAGCCATTGGCGCTGGTCAAAGGTGGCGAAGTGATTCATGAACTATTCTGATTAACTTCCCGCGTCACATCGCTTTCTGCTTCGATCCCACCTCATGGTATGCATCGGTGAATTATGCCGCGTGAATATGCGCTGTTGGTCTTGCTCTGTGTGATATTCTTTCCTTGTCGTTTGCCTGCGGATGAGATTGCCGAGCTTGGTAAAGCTTCGCCCGAGGAAGCTCGCCAGTATGAACTCGCAACCCTGCGAAAGGTGGCGGATCTCGCGCTATTGCCACCTCAGCTGAATACCAACCCATCGGCAGAGTACCATGTCCGTAACTTGAGCTACGGAATGACCATCGGTATCGAGCGGACACGCAAAGGTCGTTTGTTCGCGGCATGGATTGGTGGCGAAGACGGTCCGAAGGCTTACATGTTGGTCGCCAAGAGCGACGACGATGGTCGCACATGGAGTGAACCAGTTCTCGTCGTCGATAGCCGCAAAGGTCATCTGCCGATTCCACGGAGCGTGATTGTCGGCAATTTATGGACAGACCCGCTGGGAAGGTTGTGGCTCTTCTTCGATCAAACGATGAATCACTTCGACGGACGTGGCGGACTGTGGTGTACTCGCTGCGATGATCCCGAGGCCCAGCAGCTAGTCTGGACTAAGCCACGGCAAATTTGGCATGGTTCCATGTTGAACAAGCCCATGGTGAACTCCAAGGGAGAATGGCTCTTATTCGCCCAATTGCTGCAAAGCCAGGGAATCGGCCCCTTCGCGGCTGGCGTCTTTCACGAACTCGATCCCATTCGCGGTGCCAACATCTTGGTCTCGACCGATCAGGGAGAGACGTGGACGCGACGCGGTAACGTCAAGTTTCCCGAGCCTGACTGGCTCGAGCATCGCGCGATTGAGCGGAAAGATGGTTCGCTCTGGATGCTAGCCAGAACGCGCCGTGGTGCGATGCTTACGACTTCTAGCGACATGGGTGCTACTTGGTCTGAACCTGAATTTCCACCTCAGATAAAGCACCCTCCGGCTCGATTTCATCTGCGGGAACTTGCCTCAGGTAGCTGGCTGTTGGTAAAGCACGGCAAGACCATCGACACGAATACCGGTCGCAGTCATCTAACAGCGTGGCTCTCCGACGACGAGGGACAAACCTGGGAAGGAGGCTTAATGCTTGATGAACGAGCAGGCGTTTCTTACCCGGATGGTTTTCAGGCACCTGATGGGTCGATCTATATTTCTTACGATTGGCTGCGAGGCAGCAAGGGGCACATCCTCTTTGCCAAGTTCACCGAGGCCGATATTCGAGCTGGGAAACTGGTCAGTGACGGCTCTCGTTTGCAGCAGCCGATTATCAAGCCAGGAAAATTGAATCCCCAGGATTAGAGCGAAAAGTCAGTAAACCCGTGCAGGCAGATCGTTTCCTGGTACGAGCGAAGATCTGTCCGCACCAAGCTGGTGGCCTCTTCCATGTTCAATACGCCTCGACCACCAATCGGACTGATCGCTTCGCTGCCACCTGCGATCTTCGGGGCGATGAACGCGTAGACTTCGTCAATTTGCTGGGTATCCCATAGTAGGCCAAGCAGTTGACTGCCCCCTTCGACCAGCACGTTGGTCATGCCACGGGAAGCCAATTGGCCAAGGAAATACTCCATTCGCTCGGCGTGGTCGCTCCCTGGGCAAACGATCAGATCGCAGCCTGCATGATCCAGACGTTCGAGGCGTTCCGAACGAGCCGATTCGGCAACGGCAACCATCACGGGAGATTCGCCAATCGACTCGATCAATTGGCTGGTGGGAGAGAGCGTGGCCTGACTATCGAAAACAATTCGGGCTGCCGTCCGCGGCCCAGGCGGGCGAGTTGTCAGCAAAGGATCATCAAGCTTCACCGTACCACTACCGACCATCACGCCATCGCATAGGCCACGGATACGGTGCACTTCGGCTCGAGCCGCTTCTCCGCTGATCCACTTGCTGCTGCCACTGGCCGTGGCCAGCTTGCCATCGAGCGTCATGGCCCACTTAGCGATCACCCACGGCTTGCCTTTTTCATGGACTTTGATGAAGGGAGCATTCAGGCGAGCCGCCTCTTCGCCGCAGGCACCAACGCAAACTTGAATTCCACGACTGGCAAGGCCCTGGATGCCACCCCCCTGCACTTTCGGGAAAGGATCTTGCATGGCGACCACGACGCGGGCAGGTTTGATCCTAAGCAAAGCGTCGGTGCATGGTGGTGTCTTGCCGTGATGGCAGCATGGCTCCAGGGTTACGTAGACGGTGCACCCTTCAAGCGAAGCACCGCCTGCGCTGGCAATCGCGTTGACCTCAGCGTGCGGGCCGCCAAACTTTTCATGAAAGCCTTCGCCGATGATTTGACTGTCCTGAACGATCACGCAGCCGACCATGGGGTTGGGCTCTACGAAGCCGCGCCCCTGCTCGGCGAGATCTAACGCTCGACGCATGAATCGTTGGTCGTCGTCGGCGATTGCCATGGTTTAGTCCATCCCTGGCAACCAGAGACCGGACTTCTTCTCTTCGCCACCGGCGGCTGGCGGGGCGCCTTGCGGAGGTGCGGCTTGAGGCGGAGGACCGGCTGGGGCACCGGGAGTCCAAAGGCCGCCCCCTGCTTCCGGTCCACTTGGTGGCGGTGGAGGACCCGCTGGCATGCCTGCCATGCGACCGTCCGGCGTAATCAATCCGAAGCGTTGCAGGACGCCAAACAGGGCCTGGGCGGTTTGCGGTTCCTGGGCGTACTTGGACATCAAGGTTTGCATCAGGACTTGAGCTTCCTGCATTTCGCGACGTTCAAATCGCATCGAAAGCTCGGCCACCATCCACAGGCCAGGGGATCGACCCTGCTGAGCCGCTTCTTCCTGAGCTTTCTTCAGGAACGAAAGAGCTTCGTCGCTGTCGGTGGCTGTCCGTGCCAGTTCGCCGTAAAGCTGCGAACGGTCGATCTGATCTTTGAGCGACTCCCGAACCAGCAATTCGTTGGCCAGAATTTCAACGGCCTTGTTCAGTCCGCGAATCACGCTGCGGCCGTACCCTTGAATCAAATCCTCATCCGAAAGCTCGGAAACCGGCAAGCGATGCAGACGCGTGATCGGCAAGTTGAGCACATCGAGATTCTCGGCAGGCAGCGTGCCAGCACCAGGTAGGCTCAGCTTTTCTCGCAGTTGGCAGAAGTCAAACTTCCACTTTTCCTGCTGTCCAACCATCTCCAAAGTCAACACTTCGGCAGCCAGAGGCAAACGGAGTTCGGTATCCTTCGAGGCCTCCAGCGGAGTTTTGCCGCTGAGCGTGAGTAGCGGGAAGTTGACCCACTTCTCCAGAATGACTTCCTGACGCTTTTCAGTCATCAACCGATTGCGGACTTCGTTGGGAGTGTCATCCGGCAGACGCCACTGCCAGTTCATCAGGTCTTGTAGAGCAAAGATGCGGCCTTGAACGTCTTCGCTGACCGTTGGATCGACTGCGTCCCCGCAAATTTCTTTGAGCGTGCTGATGGCTTCGTCAAAGAGCGGTCCCTTGGCGGAGGTGAACTCGGTTCGGGCCGGGCGATCCGTTTCCTTGCCGAACACCAGCAGTTCACCCAGGACGCTTGAAACGTTTTCCAGCGTGAGATCAACGCCGGATGCCGCACGCGGCTTGTCCAACAGCAGGTAAGCGGCTCGTGGTGGTGGGGATTCTTCGGTGCCAAGCTGCGATAGATCGATTGGCAGATGTTCGCAGCGTTCGTCGACCCGCAGCTTTTCCAGAAGCGGTTCCATCTCGTGAATGGGCATCGACGCGTTGACAACGTCGATCTGCTCTTCATCCTGATCCGAGAGTGCCTTGGCAAGAGCTTCCGCTTCGGTAGCGGCTTCAAAGTCGCTACGCTGTTCGGCAACGGCGTAGGTGTGCAGAGTTTTAGCTGCGACATCGTCCTGGCCGAGACTGAACTGCAATGCCGCGATGTTTTCCAGGATGGCCGGGTTACGAGGGGCACCGGCGCGGAGCTCCTCGAATTGATGCAGCCCCTTTCGCCACAATCCTTGGGCGGCATCTTGCAAGGCTTTGTTGAACTCTTCCTTGCGTGGGAAGTCAGCCGGACATTCGGCCAGCGATAGATCTTGCTTCAGGAAGATCGGAATCTCTGGGGAATTATTCAGACGCATCAGCATCTGCATCGGCATGTTGTCGTCGTCGGGGGCCAGGTTCGACTGGAGCGTGAAGTGGCTGCGAGCGCCCAGGACCTTACCGGTCATCAAAAGCATCTGGCCGACTGCTCCGAACGCATCGTACAGCGATGGGTGCAGACGCTCTTCAGTTTTTTCGAGGGCCGTTTGAAGCTCGTCGATCGCTTCGTCCCCTTTTCCCAGCGAAGCTTCCAGTGTGGCCTTCAAGGCATGGGCTGCAGGGTTATCAGGATGCTTTTCCAGGAAAAGATTGACCGCTTCTTCCGCTTTGTGTTCATCGGAGAGCTGAAGATTCAAGATGGCGTTGTAGAACAACGGCACCGAGTGGTCAGGATGCTTTTCCAGCATCTTGCGAACGAAGTCGAGACACGCTACCCGCTGCTCTCCTTGCAGCATGCGTTCGATCTTTTCGATATCGGCGACCATGTCCGGGCAATAGAACTTGATCTTCTTGTTGGTGCCGCACGGGGGATAGGCGTAAGCGTCGATAGTCATGCCGACTTCCGTTGGTGAGTATTCGTGATGGTTCGCAATTGCGTATTCGTCAGCCGCCCAGTCAGGCGGAGATGTTTCCAGGGAAACTCGGATGGTAACAAATATATGTCCTGCTGACGAGAAGCTTTATGGCTTTCAGGGGATCCCTGACGCGGGAATTTACCCCTAAGTTTGCAGGCCCTGAGTTCCTTCGAGTAAAGTAGAATTTCTCTTGACCAGTCCCTTAGATCAATTCTCATTTTTCTCCATTGCGTCCCCCCTACCCCCCAGCTTGTTCTATGCGAAGTTTGCTCATTCTGCTTCTATTTGCCGCTCCGGTTCTGGCTGATTTTCCCGAGATTCATAACTCGGAGCGGGATAAGGAAGCACAACCGATGCCGCCCAACGAGGCCGCCGACAGCTTCGAAGCCCCTGAGGGCTTTCAAGTTGAGGTCGTTTTCGCTGAGCCCGACGTGCAAAATCCGATTGCCATGACCTGGGATACCCAGGGGCGTCTGTGGGTGGCTGAAAACTATACCTACGATCAGCCCAGCATGAAGTTCGACCGTAGCCTGCGAGACCGGGTTCTGTTTTTCGAGGACACCGACCGCGATGGCAAGTTGGATAAGCGAAACGTATTTGTCGATAACGTGCAGCTGTTAACCAGCGTCGAGGTAGGCCTTGGCGGGGTGTGGCTTATGTGCCCACCGCAAGTGTTGTTCATTCCCGACGCCGATAACGATGGCAAGCCGGACGGTCCAGCGGAAGTGGTGCTCGATGGTTTCACGGTGGCGAAGGACAACTATCACAACTTCGCCAATGGTCTTCGCTTCGGTCCCGATGGCTGGCTTTATGGTCGCTGCGGTCACTCATGTCCCGGGTTGATCGGTGTGCCTGGTACGCCGGACGATCGTCGGCAACCGATGGACGGTGGTATCTGGCGATACCATCCCCAAACGAAACATGTAGAAGTCTTGACTTGCGGTACGACCAATCCTTGGGGGCACGATTGGGATGAGCATGGCGAAATGTTCTTCATCAATACCGTGAACGGTCACCTGTGGCATACGATCCCAGGAGCTCACTTCAAGCAGGCCTTTACGCTGGATAAGAATCCACACGTCTACGAGCTAATCGATCACCATGCCGATCATTGGCACTTCGATACAACCGGTCGCTGGCAAGACTCGCGGGCCGGCGCTGCTAACGAGTTCGGTGGTGGCCATGCCCATGTGGGAATGATGATTTACCAGGGAACGAATTGGCCCGAGTCGTTTCGCGGTAATCTGTTTACCGTCAACATGCACGGCGTGCGGGTTAATCAGGAAATCCTGGAACGCGAAGGCAGTGGCTACGTTGGCAAGCATGGCAAGGACATCCTGATCAGCGGCGATCCTTTCTTCCGTGGCATGGAATTAAGCACGGCCCCGGATGGAAGCGTCTACATGATTGACTGGAGCGATACCGGGGAATGCCACGATCACACCGGCGTGCATCGCACGAGCGGGCGCATTTATCGCGTTTCTTACGAGGGTGCCAATAGGGTGCCCCGGCCACCATCTGGCGAGTCTTACTTCTTGAATCCGATGGTGCAGCAGCTCGATAACAATTGGGCTCCGCGAATGGCCCGTCTTGTATTGCAACAGAAGTACCTGGCAGGCGAAGACATGGGGCCTTTGGCTGGGCTATTGAAACAGATGGTGCTGGAAGAAACGCCTGAGCAAGCACTCACGTCGCAGGAAAAGCACGATCGGAACCGTTTGCGATGTCTATGGACGTTGCACGTGATTGGTGGCACGGACGAAGAGCTGCTCGTAAAGCTGCTGGATGATAAGAACGAACACATTCGAGCCTGGGCAATTCGCCTGCTAACCGAGCAGTGGCCGCTTGATGGAATCCTGGGGCCCGTGCCTCACGATGAGTCTAAGAAGGTTCGAGCCGAAGCAGAGGAACTTCTTCCTAAACTTACAGAAATGGCCAGAGAGGACCCATCGGGACTCGTTCTGCTGACCCTCGCATCGACGTTGAATCGTCTTCCCATCAGTATGCGAAGCGCAGTGTCGGTAATGCTGGTTCAGCATGAAGAGTACGCCGACGATCACAATCTACCGCTGATGACCTGGTATGGACTCATGCCGGTTGGCGATCAAAAGCCGGACGACCTGGTGATCGTTGCGTCAGCGTCGAAGTGGCCTACCACAACGAAGTTGATCGCACGCCGTCTGTCAGAAGATATTGAGAAAAATCCGGTTCCGGCGAATCAATTGGTTAGTGTGACGAAAGGCTTTGATGCGGCCAAAGCCGATTCCGTACTCACAGGAATGAGTGAGGCGCTTCGTGGTTGGTCGAAAGCTTCTAAGCCGAAAGACTGGGATGCTTTGGTAGCCAGCCTGAGCAAAGCCGACAGTCAGCCGATACAGCAAAAGCTGCGCGAGCTAGGAGCCTTGTTCGGTGACGGAAGAGCTCTCGACGAGCTGCGCAAGTTGGCAATGAGCGGCGATACCGACATGCAGGTTCGCCGGTCGGCATTGGCCTCGCTGATCGAAGCCAAGCCGGACGATTTGCGTGAGATCTGCGAGAAGCTGGTCACCACTTCTAATTTGAATGTCGTTGCTGCTCGAGGGCTGGCGTTGTTCGACGATCCGGAGGCCGCCAAGCTGCTGGTCGATAATTACCGCCGTTTTCGCGAGCCGCAGCGACCCGAGGTGCTGGCGATACTTCTGTCTCGCTCGACATCAGCCAACGTGCTGTTGGATGCCATGGAAAAGAATCGTATTCGCAAGTCGGACGTTACGGCGTTTCATGTCCGTCAGATGCGGAACCTAGGGGATGAAGCCCTGTCGAAACGCATCAACGAGGTGTGGGGCGAAGTTCGCGAGTCGAGTGAAGAGAAGCAGAAAGCGATGGCTTACTGGAAAGGTCGGCTCACCGAAGAGACCCTTTCGCACGCCAACATGAGCCAAGGTCGCGTTGTGTTCGAAGGTTTGTGTGCCAAGTGCCATCGATTGTATGGTGAGGGAAGCAATATCGGACCAGACCTGACCGGTAGCAACCGCAGCAATCTTGATTACCTGCTGCAGAACATCATCGACCCGAGCGCGATCGTTAGTGCCGACTACCGCATGACGGTTCTGCAAATGGAGGATGGGCGGGTACTCAGTGGGATCGTCGCCGAGCAAACCGATCGCACGCTGACGCTGCAAACGCCGACCGATCGCGTCACCGTCGAGAAGGATGGGATCGAAGCCCAAAAGAAAACGGCTCTCTCGCCGATGCCGGATCTGCAGTTGGGCGCCGAGCCGAACCAGCCAGGTGGACTGCTTACCGATGAGCAGTTTATCGATTTGATTTCGTATCTGAAGAACCCAGCCCAGGTCCCGCTGCCGGAAGCAGAGTAAAACAGCGTGAGTAGCCCGAGTCACATCGGGGTTGGGCTACTCCGCGTTCACTCCGCTACCCATTGCTAGCACGTCACTAACATCGCTTGCGGTGAGTTGACGGTTTCTCTAGTATCTGCCTGCCCAGCGATATGCGCTCAGGGCTCGCTGTTTCACACCTATGATGAATACGCTTCTGGCATGGATGCTCGAAGGATCGCCGCCGTTCTGATATTTGCGACGTTGTTCGCAAGCGGCTGTCGCGCGCTCTGGCATGCTGAAGAAGACGTACCGCCGAGCGAATTGCCGACCGCCCCAATGGCGGCTGATACGGTTTCACTTGAGATCGCCCGGTTGTCGCTCAGCAGTGTCGATCAGCAAGAGCTCGGTGACATCTGGCAAGAGATAGACGAGCAAGCCATCCCATTGGATAAACGTCGCGAGCTAGTAGCCAATGGTTTCCGCGTCGGGATCGTTGACTTCCACTTGCCGGCTCCGTTGCGGAAGATCCTGAGTGAGAACGAAGGAAAGAAAGGGGCAACTGGCGGGGATATGGTCCGCGTGACTGGGGACGAAAAGGTTGCCATCAACTATCGTCGGTTCCCACGCGGTAAGCGAAGCGAGTACGTCATGGTGCCTGCTCAGGAAGAGATATCCCTTCTGGAGACAGTTAGCGGCTCGCTTCGTGGCGAGACCTACTACAACGCCGAGTGTAAGTTCATTCTGAAAACGTTCCCTCAGAACGATGGCCGCGTGCAGATTGTCGTGACGCCTGAGATTCATCACGGACAGCCACGACAGCGCGTGGAAGCCGGACAAGGCATGTTCCGCTTCGAGACGCGGAAGGAAACGAAGGTGTTCGAGCAAGTGGAATTCATTGCCATGCTCGAGGCCGGACAGACGCTGATCTTGAGTGGAACAAAGGATGTGAAGGGGGTGGGCAAATCGTTTTTCGAGCGTGAAAACGGTGGTTCACCTCGCCGACAACTGCTTTTAATCCGCTTGGCGGGCTCACAATTCGATGATCTTTTTCAACCGCAAACGACGGTCAAGGAAAATTTGCCCCTTAATGATGACTCTACGGAAGGTCTGCTTCCCTCCCATTTTGACACTGCGGAATAGCCTTCTACAGGGGATTGACCCCACGCCGCAAACTCTCTGATAATAACGACTTTGAATCGAATAGTCGGGCTGCCCTAGGGGCTTTTGGAATCCTCACGCAGCCGTGTTAATGCTTTAACTCGGGAGAGATCTTATGGCTTTGATTCCCCTACGGGTGCTGCTGGATCACGCAGCCGAAAATTCTTACGGCGTGGCTGCCTTCAATGTCAACAACATGGAACAGATCCAGTCGATCATGGAAGCCGCCAAGGAAACGGATTCCCCAGTGATCGTTCAGGCTTCGCGTGGTGCACGTAGCTACTCGCAAGACAACTACCTCCGTCACCTGATGCTGGCCGCTTCGGAACTCTATCCAGAGATTCCAATTGTTATGCACCAGGACCACGGCAACAGCCCTGAAACCTGTATGAGCGCCATCGAAAACGGTTTCACCTCGGTGATGATGGATGGTTCGCTGAAGGAAGACGGCAAGACCCCGGCCGACTACGACTACAATGTTGCGGTCACCAAGAAGGTCGTCGAAATGGCGCACGCCAAGAACGTTAGCGTCGAAGGCGAACTGGGTTGCCTGGGTTCGCTCGAAACGGGTACCGGTGAAGCCGAAGACGGCCACGGTGCTGAAGGCGAACTGAGCCACGACCAGCTGCTAACCGACCCAGAAGAAGCCGAACGCTTTGTTGCTGAAACGGGCGTCGACGCCTTGGCCGTTGCCATCGGTACCAGCCACGGTGCTTACAAGTTCACCAAGGCCCCAACCGGCGACGTGCTGGCCATGGATCGTATCGAAGAGATCCACAAGCGTCTGCCTAACTGCCACCTGGTGATGCACGGTAGCTCCAGCGTTCCACAGGAACTGCAAGACATCATCAACAAGTACGGCGGTGCCATGAAGCAAACCTACGGCGTGCCGGTTGAAGAAATCCAAAAGGGTATCAAGCACGGTGTTCGTAAGATCAACGTCGATACCGACAACCGCATGGCCATCACGGGTGCCATCCGTAAGGTTCTCTCCGAGAACCCAGCCGAATTCGATCCTCGTAAGTACCTGACCCCGGCTCGCGAAGCTATGAAGCAGGTCTGCATCGACCGTATGGTTGCCTTCGGCCAAGCCGGTCAGGCCTCGAAGATGCGTGAAGCCAGCTTGGTTTAATGCCAAGGTGAGGTCCGAAACACAAGAAAGGCTGTGCATCTTGCGCAGCCTTTTTTTGTGGGCTTCACATAACGATTCAGGCCGTTTCGTTGTGCCAATCGGCACCGCAGTGTAGGCACTGCTTGGCTTTGCGGCTGACAAGCTTTTCACCGCATTTGTGACAGCGGGGAACGAAGAAAAATCGGAGGTTGTCCACCATCTCCCAGACCAGGCAAAAGACCCCCATTGCCAACACGACGAGTACTGCAAAGCCCGGTATCAGAAGGATCGACGCGAAGATGAGTGCGGCTAGTTTTCCACCAGGTAGCCATTGATCCCAATACTTGATAATTGGGATGCCTAGTCCGAGCACGACCCCATAGATGATAATGAGCAGCAAGAACTCGATTTGACGGCCGAGAAGCAGGTAGGAAGGTATGTCTCCCAGCATCATCTTCCCTTTCACGAGAGTGGAAGCATCCCCGCTTATGTTACATCCAATTTCCTGTAAGAGCATGCCGCTGGTCAAAATCTCTCGTAGTGGAAAGCAATACGTATGCCCCAAGCCCCTCACGTTTTTCACGATCCGGCACTGCTCCGCACGGAAATCCGCAAGGCCCAGGCCGACGGTAAGCGTGTCGGCCTGGTCCCGACAATGGGCGCCTTGCATCAAGGACACTTGAGCCTCGTTGCCGAGTCTCAGAAATCGTGCGATCTGACCGTCGTCACGATCTTTGTGAATCCCACTCAGTTTGCACCTGGCGAAGACTTTGCGAAGTATCCGCGAACACTGGAAGCCGACCTGAAGCTGCTCTCGGAGTTTGATCCCGTTTGGGTATTAGTCCCGGAAGTCGATGCGATGTACCCGCCGGGCAGTACCACTGAGGTGAAAGCTCCAGAGATTGCTCTACCGCTCGAAGGGACGTTCCGCCCAATTCATTTCGACGGGGTCGCGACCATCGTGCTCAAGCTCTTTCAGGTGGCACCTGCCGACGCGGCGTTCTTTGGCCAGAAGGACTATCAGCAGGTTCGCGTCATTGAAGAGATGGTACGCGATTTGATTGTGCCGATCGAAATTGTCCGCTGCCCCATCATTCGCGAAAGTGACGGGCTGGCGATGAGTTCACGCAACCGGTACCTGTCGTCCGAAGAGCGTGAAATTGCGCTGAGTATTTCGCGAAGTTTACACGATGCCGTTCAGCAAATCGTAGGCGGTGAGACCGACGCCCAGTTGCTAAGGGATAGAATAGAGCATGCCCTTCGCGAGGCCGGCTTTCGTGAAATCGATTACGTTTCAATTGCCAGCCCCCATACCCTGGAATCAGTGGAGACAATCGAGGGGGATGTCGTTATCCTGGTGGCTGCTAAAGTGGGAACGACTCGGTTAATCGACAACGTGTTGGTATCTTTCCCCGTCTCAAGTTAGATTCTCCAACCCCCAAGTATCCATCGTGCAGCGTACCCTGTTCCTCATTCCTGTTCCGGACGACCTGTTCGGCCTGCCGGTGGTAGGCTGGGGATGGTTGTTGATCTTATGGGGACTCATCGTCGCCGTGTGGATCTTCCTGCTTTCCAGGAAGCCGACCTTCACACAGGATCTGATGGGGCATCTGCCACTGTTTGCGGTGGTTGCGGCCGCAATCATCTTTGTGTTGCCGATGCTGCGCGTCACGGAAGGAGACCAAATCGGATTTCCTGTGCGCGGCTACGGGGTGCTCCTCGTGTTTGCAATTGTCTCCGCGGTAGGCTTAGCTGCGTATCGCGCGCAGCGAATGGGGCTGAACCCGGAAGTTATCTTCTCCCTGGCGATGGTCATGATCATCTGTGGTGTCGTTGGGGCACGTGTGTTCTTCGTCATTCAATACTGGGAGAACTTCTATCATCCCGGTGATTGGCAAGCAACGGCTCAAGAGATATTCAAAGTGACCGAAGGGGGAATCGTCGTTTACGGTTCGCTCATCGGCGCCGCAGTCGCCTTTGCCGGATTCAGTTACTTGCGTCAAATCAATGCATTGGCTCTGGCGGACTTGATTGCACCGAGTTTGATGATCGGGATGTTTTTCGGTCGACTCGGCTGCTTTATGAACGGCTGCTGCTACGGTGGTCTTTGCACGCTTCCCCTGGCGGTTCAGTTTCCCCAGGGCATCCCACCCCAGTACACACCGCCCTATGTTCGGCACATGGAGAATGGGGCGTTCTACGGGTTGCTGTTTGTCGAGAACGAAGAAGGCCAGGTCATTGTCGCGAATGTGCTGCCGAACTCAGCGGCCAGCAAGACCGGCAAGTTTGAAGTGGGAGACGTGGTTGAAAGCATCGACGGCTACCCGCTCAAGAGCAAAGAGTACAAGCCGTTGGATCTGTTGAAGAATCGGTTCCTGGCTTCGTGGATGAAGGAAGGGCCGCGCAAGGGAACGCTCGAAATCACCTTGGCTGGCAAAGGGGACGTGGCGCTGCATGTTGATGAGATGCCCAAGGCCTCGTTGCCCATCCATCCCACGCAGATCTATAGCAGCCTGAACGGGCTCATTCTGTGCCTGTTGGTATTGGCTTACTATCCATTTCGTAAGGCAGATGGAGAAGTGATGGCGCTGACCCTGGGACTCTATTCGATTGCCCGTTTTCTGTTGGAAGTGATCCGGACCGATGAGTACGCCATTGGCGGAACAGGGCTGACGATTTCCCAGAATGTGAGCGTGGTCATCTTTGTATTGGCGATCGGCCTATTCATTTTTGCCCGCCTCCGAAAGCAGCCACTTGCCTGGCCGCGAGAAGCGTCGCTTAATGTAGGATCTTGAGCCCCTTCCCGTTTTTGGGGCGCCGGAGATCGACATCAAAAGTACGCATTAAAAGGGTGCCCCAAACATGCCCATTCATATTCCCGCCCCTGCCGTCATTGAAGCCGCCGGGAACAAACCCAAGGTCATTCAGGAGTTCGTCGGCCGCGTGAATTCTAAGACCGATGCGGCGAGTATTGCTCGCATGGTCAGCCCAAGCGGCTGGGTTGAGCCTGGGCAAACGCCGGAGTTCGATGAATACACGGTGGTGCTTAAAGGAGAGCTGACCGTCGAGTCGAAAGAAGGTGTCCAAGTGGTCACGTCGGGTCAGGCAATAATTACGAAAAAAGGAGAATGGGTTCGCTACAGTAGCCCCCATCCGGATGGGGCGGAATATATCGCCGTTTGTCTGCCGGCTTTCTCCCCTGAAACCGTCCATCGCGACTCCGAGTAAGATTACGGGCTGCCGTATCCTCGAAAAGAGGGGCCGTTTCAGCTACGATAGAACTGTTCTTTCCCATTCTCCGACGAGCGTAGACGCGCGGTAAAGAGTTGCTCCTCGGGGGATCTTCTAAGTTCCATTGCTCCTCGACTCATACCACCCCGGCTACATCGTTCGTGTCTGACGACTCGCTCCTGATCCAGCGCATTCTCCAAGGCGATACGTCCGCCTACGAGGAGATTGTGCGCTGTTACCAGCAGCGATTGTTCAATACGATGGTGCACATTCTCGGCTCGAAGGAAGATGCTGAAGATGTCGTTCAAGAGTCGTTTGTGCAGGCCTATCTCAAGCTGGGAACGTTTCAGGGAAACAGCGCGTTCTACACTTGGCTTTATCGCATTTCCTTTAACATTGCGATCAGCCATCGTCGTCGTCGAAAGAAGGTCCACTCGATCGATCAGGTACGCGAAGATGTCGGTAACGAGCCGGTCGATCGCAGCGAAGGCCCTGGGCATCGGATGGAGCAGCAGGAAAACATTCGTCAGGTTCACACAGCACTCGAGAAACTCTCGGAAGAACATCGCGACGTCCTGGTGCTGCGAGAATTGGAAGGAATGGACTACGACCGTATTGCCGAGGTGCTCGACCTGCCGGTGGGGACGGTGCGAAGTCGCTTGCACCGTGCCCGATCTCACCTGAAAGAGTGTCTCGAAGTCATGATTGCCCAGTCGGAGCGTGGGCTACCTTAGACGCCATTCCTGCTTCGCCCCTGCAGGTGCTTTTATGCATTGGGCACCTTGGCGCAAAAAAATAAGAGGGCCTAAGCCGAGACGTCCTGCCAGATCGTCTGACCTAAGCCCTCTTGGGTGGATGCTTAGCGGCGGTTAGTCAACCTGAGCGGCGCTTACCTCAGCTGACTCCGCCGGGGTAACCGGGAAGATCGTGTTGACGCTTGCGAAGAAGGCATAGATGCCAAACACGATCACGATCAGACCAATACCCAGGGGTTTCGCCAATGGCCAGCTGGTCATGTCGACGGCACCGGCATCTTTTTGTTCGTAGGGTGTCTCCCGAGGAGCGATTTGTGCCATCAACAGTTGGAAGCCAACCAGCAAGGCAAACATAAGCCCCAGGAAGTGGAAGTCGTAGAACGGTTGATTCAGGTCGAGGTCCGCGCCCTTGGTCATCGGCTGAACGACAAAGTAGAACACGGCAATTGCAATAAAACCGAAGATCAAAGCAGCATCCGCGGCGATCTTAGGAGCTCGCTTCGAGAGCATACCGACGAGTACCACCGAGAAGATCGGGATGAAGTACAGCCCGTTCATCTTTTGGAGGTAACCAAAAATGCTATCCTGTCCGACAAGCAGCGGGGCGATCGTCATCGACACGATTGCCAGGATCGTTCCGAACACTTTGCCCGCTTGAATAACGCGTTCATCAGTCGCAGTCGGGTGCAGCATCTGTTTGTACACACCCAGGCTGAACAGGGTTGCTGTACTATTGAGAGCCGAGTTAAACGAGCTAAGAATGGCTCCAACCATCACCGCCGCAAAGAAGCCGGCCAGCCAGGTGGGCAGGACGTTGCTTACCAACGTGCCATAAGCTTTGTCGTTCGCAATCGTGCTTCCGTAGAGGTGATAAGCAATCAAACCAGGGATGACGAGAATCAGCGGAGCAAGGATCTTCAAGACACCTGCCAGGAGAACGCCCTTCTGGCCTTCTTTTAAGCTGCTGGCACCAAAAGTTCGTTGAATGATTTGCTGGTTCGTACACCAGTAAAACAGGTTTAACAGCAAAACGCCGGTGAAGAGCGTGGAAACGGGGACCGATGAGTCAGCGCCGCCGAGTGAGTTGAATTTCTCCGGATTGGCCACGTACATCTCTTCGACCGCGCTAAAGATGCTTTCGCTATTGATTGCGTTAAGTCCGAAGAACAGGATCAGGAAGCCGCCGACTAGCAAGCCGAAGCCGTTGAGCGTATCAGAGACGGCAACCGTTCGGAGCCCACCGAAAATGGCATAAAGCGAACCGATGATGCCGATCATCCACACCGCACCCCAGAGGATTGCGTAGTCTGCTGTCCCCATCGCATCGGCCGGCGCGTTGGCCGCGACATCGGGGCTTTCGAGACCAAGGATACCCTTCACGTCCAGAATTCCCGTCAGTCCGGTCGCCCCGGTGTACAGGATGATCGGGAGCAAGATACCGGCATAGGCGACAATAAAAATGAGCGAGGTAATCGCCCGCGTTGAGTCGCCAAAGCGTTCTTCGAGGAATTCTGGAACGGTCGCGATTCCGCTCTTGAGGTAACGCGGCAGAAAGTAAAGCGCCATCACCACCAAGGATGCACCGGCGAGGACTTCCCACGCCATCACGCAGATACCGTCTTTGAATGCGGCCCCGTTCAAACCGACCAATTGTTCGGTCGATAGGTTGGTCAGCATGAGAGAACCGGCGATGTAACCCCCTGTCAGCGTTCGGCCAGCGAGAAAATAGCCTGCCGAAGATCCGTGGTCGTCCTTCCGAGTAAGCAACCAAGTGACGAAACCCACCAGTGCCGTAAAAAAGACGAACGAACCGAGAACAATTGCCGTTTCAAGCATTGGGGCTGCCTGTGAATAGTTGCGGGGGCATGATGAGTGAGGAAACCTTAGAGGTTAACCGGTACGAGGTTCAACACAATGAGAAAAGTGCAATGAACGTTGAGAAATTTTGCGATATCCAAATGCCAGATGCAATCCCGCTCGGGATATCGCCAAGTGCGGCGAATCGTGGGTCTTTTCAGAGGCGTTCCGATTCATGGCTGCATTGGGAAAGAGATCAGAGTGCGGAATTCTTTCTGTTTTACCCAATCAACCACATCTACGTTAGCCGATGGATTAAGTAGAGACCCGCTTTCGTCGACATTCGGCAAACCACAGAGAACGTGGATGCGTTCTGCCTAGAATAAACGTAGGAACAGAACTTTTTACGAGAGGCGAATCATGTTTTTTATCGTATCGATCCTGCAGCAGCAGCGAAAACAGAAATAGCGATCGCTCTGAACCGCTAGTTACCTTCGGTTAGCCCATCATCGGTCTTGAACTTTGGCAGGGACGAAGGGTTTTCTCCCAGCGGAACGAGGCGAATCTCGTTGACAGCGAACTTCCCAATCAGTGGAAGACCGACCATCTCTATCTCGACCCGATAGACTTCGGGTGCGTCGAGCGTAATTTCTCCCAGGCTCGTTGTTGCCAGTGTTTGATCGTTATCGCTCAGCTCAATATTCTCCTCTGAAAAGCGATTGTCTCCGACATATGCCCGCATGCGGGCTTCTTGCGTGGGACCTGTGCAAATCGCATCGACTTCAACCGAGTAGGTTCCCGGTGCGGAAAGGTGGATCTGCCAAAGGACTCGTTGGTCGCGATTCTTGAAGCCAACGATTTGATCCCATTCATTGAGATCAAGACCTTCTCCAGTCAGTTTGGCCGCAATTGGTGACAGAATGACGGAGCCATCAGAGTCTTGGTAGACCGCTGGCGGCAACGACAGGGGGACCGAGTCAGGCGATTCGGTGTCCGATGGGGAATCAAGGGACACCGATTTGATCGCCTGCGATTCGGGCGGAGTTGTGGCTTGTGGGGATCGATTACAGCCAAGCAATACGCCCGATATCAGCAAGATCACAGGAAAATTGAGAGTGGACAAGGTGTCAGTTTTCTTCCGTCGAGGGGGATTCGTGGTTAGAATGAGGCTGCGTTGGCTTTTCTTTATACGTCCCTGGAAAGACTGTGTGTGGCTTCGACACGTCCATCATACCGTTTGGAAGATATTCTCGCTCTCAACGCCGAGATAATATCTTTATCGCGTGTCGAATTGCCATTAGATCCTCATCTGGGACGTATGAGCAAGGATCTGACAGGGCGTCTTCGCCGATTGGGCGAGGATCTCTCGGAGCGTCTCTCCAAAGGCCAGTCGCTAGAGGACGCGATTGATGAATTGGGGACCGGTTTTCCGCCCATGTATCGTGCGGTCGTGACAGCTGGGATTCGCAGCGGACGATTGACTTCGGCGTTGGAGGATATCGCCGCAACCGCCAGACGTGTCCAAAAGATGCGAATCTCTTACCTCACGGCTTCCGTCTATCCGGCGATTCTGTTGATCCTGGCAGGCATCTTTGGGATGACCGTTGGGATGGAGCAGCTACGGATGATGCGCGAGGTGTGTATCGATTCATTCCTCCCCGAGACATCTTTCATTGTCCGCTCGATTGATTTCTTCGCCGCTCTGAAACCACTTTTCGCGGCGTTGATTCCCTTGGGGGGATTGATGTTGTTCTGCATCGCACTGCTTCAGGTCTGGCCGTCATTTCTCTTCTTGGGAGATGGCTTGGTGACTTGGCTGCTTCCTGGGGCGAAGAAAGCCGCTCGAAATTGTCAGTGGGCGATGGTATTCGACTTGATGGCATTGTTGATTCGTCATCATTGTCCGCTTCCTGAAGCAGTTCGATTGGCGACCGAAGCGACTTGCAATCGTCGTATGACGGCGAGTGGTCGCCAGTGGGCAGAGCGTATTGAAATGGGTGACCTGAAAACAGCACCACCCGAATTGAATCCACTGAGTAAGTGGCTTTTGACATCGCAGCTCGAGCCAGATGCTCTAGCAGATAGCCTGGCTCTCACCGGCGAGCGTTACTATGCCAAGGCTCGCAGGCAGAGCCTGTGGATTCAAAACCAGCTTCCCATTTATGCCACATTGATGATTGGCGGCTTTGTCGTTGTTCTTTATGCGTTGATGCTTTTTATTCCCTGGATTGGGATTTTGCGTCACGTGTTAGTCCTTCCCGCTTAGCCCCGTTGTTTCCGCGTTTCGTTCATGCAGCCACCCTTCGGTTCTTCCAATCATGATTCCGGGTTAGATCACCCGCTGGAAACCAGCGCGGAGACGGTGGAAGATTCGAACGTAGAGTCGGAAATTAAGCCAGGCACCATCTCACTCAACGCGGACGAATCGGCTGAACTTCTTCGCTGCATCGGCGAGTTGTCGAAAACTGGTATGCCGTTGGACGAAGGGCTAGAAGCCTTTGCCGAGGAGGTCTCTCAGCGGAAGCTTAAGCAAGCTTTCCGGCAGTTAGCGAAAGAGATTCGCGCCGGTGGAAACCCATTGGTCGACCATGACCTCAGTTTCGTGCGACTCCCCAAGTACCATCAGAGCGTCTTGGTGGCCGGCATTCAGTCGCATCGACTTGGCGAGACGCTTTACGAGTTACTAGAAGAAGAGAACTGGCGGAAAGAGTATTGGCGTGATCTTTGGGCCGCGCTTTCGTATCCCATTCTGTTAGCCGCCGTTACGCTGCTGGTCGTTGACCTTCTCAACGTGTTCATCATGCCGATGATTCAAACGCAGTTCCTCTCCATCTACGAAGACTTTGAACTCGATTTGTCATTTGATCCAGAGATCTTCCGGGCTCCGACGATTTCGTGGACCAGTTTCTTTCTGTTAGGTGGCGTCGGGATCTTCCTGATCCCTGCATTCCTGACGCCTGCCCAGACCGCGTTGTTAAGACGTAGTGTGCCGGTAGTTGGCAAGATTTTTTGGTGGTACGAATCGCTTGACTTAATCATCAAGCTTCGACTGTTGGTCGCGCAGAACATTCCGACCCCGACCGCATTGCGTCTGTTGGAAGACGCGGTTGCCAGTCGTCGCTACGCGGAACTGGTGCCCGTCTGGGCCGAGCAAATGGAGCAAGGTAAGCGGCTGGGAGAAGTCTGGCAGGTTTCGTCCGATATTCCTTCTTCGATTCTTCCCTTGATACGTTGGGGAGAGTCCAACAATTCACTTTCAGAGGCATTGGAGAGCGCCGAGCGACTTTTGAAAGAAAGACTTGCCCTCCGGCGAGAATTAATTCGCAAGATTGGGCCGCCGGTGATCACTATTCTTGTGTTGGCGGCTTTGTTTTGGGCGGCGGTTCGACTCGTCGTATTGGTATCTCCTTTGATTGACTTGATTCAAGCATTGACCTGAGATCATGGATCTTCTTTACCACTTACAGAATCTCTGGATGGCCGTCCTCTTGGGCGTCGTGCTGCTCGTTCTGTCGAACCAGTGGGACAGCACAACCCACGAAGAGTCATCCGTTCTGCGTCGTTCGCTGCGGCTGACGGCTTGGATGATGATTTGTATTGGCGGTGTCGGTTGGTGGATCGGTGTTTCAGGTTTTGTCGCTGTCGTTCTGATTCCGGTTGTTTGTTTTGTTCTCTTCGGCATTGGTATGCAGCGTTACCGTGTCATGGAGAATCGTAGCCTGGTTTCGATTGTGATTGCCGGAATGGAAAAAGGGATTCCACCGGTTGCCAGCGCTGTTGCGTATCGGCAAGAAGCGACCGGGCTCCAGGAACGTAAGGCCGATCGGTTCGCCAAGGCGATTGGGGCAGGCATGTCCCTAGTGGATGCAGCCCGTATTGCTCGCGTATTTCTTCCGGCAGAAACGGTCATGATGCTCGAGTTAGGACGGACCATGGGAAGTGTCGACGCGATCAATAAACATGCCAAAGGATTTGTTCGCGACGATACGACCAACTACGGCAATCTCGACCTGTTCCTCGGTGGACTGATTACGGTCGTGATGGTTGGCTTCTTTCAATTGGCCTTGCTGACGTTTACCGAAATCAAGATTAAGCCTGTGTTGGCGATGATCATCGATGATTTCGATTTAGGCGCCAGCGGGTTTCCGGCGCTGTGGGCTTGGAGTGAATGGTCGTCGGATATCATTATTTGGTGTTTGTATGTCATTATCCCCATTGCCTTTTTGCTGTTTGTGCTAATGGTGATGGTGCAATGTGGCGTGTTCAGCGAGCTTCCATGGGGCCTGCGCTGGGTTCACGGTCCCCTGAACGAGTGCCGGTTTTTGAATGTGTTGTCGGTGGTCGTTGCTGCTGATTTGCCAGTGCAAAGTGCCTTGGAAGTCGTGCAAGCGAGGTTTCCCGCCGGACGCATTCGCAAGGTAGCTCGACATGTTTGCCGACAGCAACAGGCCGGTGCAGACTGGATTGAATTGCTTCGTAAGGAAGGGATTTTGAATCGCGGTGAAGCGGCTTTGGCCAGTTCAGCACAAGATGCCGGCAACTTGGCATGGGCGCTCAAAGAGATATCGATTGGCAAGCGTCGGCGTCATTTGCAACGCATGGCACCAGCTATGAAAATAGCGTTACCGATTCTCGTCTTGCTGGCCGCACTGCCGGTATTGTTTGCCGCGATTGGGATTTTTCTTCCCATCATTAATCTGGTGACTAACTTGTCCATTTACTCGCCGGTCAACTAATCATGCATCGAAATGTCAGCCAATCTGGACTTTCCGTAGTTGAATGCGTCGTTGCGCTTTCAGTTCTAGCGGCGATGTTGTCGGTGGTGCTGTCGATTCAGGTGGTCCAGTCGGCTCGGATTGGACTTTCCAAGCAAAAGCTAGTCGCGGAGCAAACGTTGGCTAATCTTGCCCAACGCGTGGTTGCCGCCGATGAGGCAGAGATTTCAGAAGAGTCGATTACTGGCTGGGCTCATCAGCTAGAGCAGCAACAAGGTTTGCCTCAAGACACAATCGAGGTTGAGCTCAAAGCGGTTTCAAAACCGGCAGCCGGAAAACAGATTGTCCTTACGTGGAATCCCCACTCTCCACATCTGCCTGAGTATTCGCTGGTTGCCTGGCGATTCGAGCAGACGCCTGAGGAAGCCGTGGAGGAGCAGCCATGAGATCGCGACGTCGGAAGGGAACCAGTCTGATCGAAACGCTAGTGATCATCGTCATTGGCGGAATTGTCGTGACTTTAGCAATCAAGCTTTTGCATCAGAGCCAAATGAATGCCCGCCAGGCCCAGGACTGGCTTGATCTGGAAAAAGGGGTGACGCGATTGGAAACGCAGCTTCGTCAAGATGTGCGAGATGCTGACGAAGTGGAACTGCCGGATGACCAAACGCTCGTCATTTCGCTAAGAGACTCTTCGGTCTCATACACGATCAAGAAGGGACTTGTCGAACGAACACAAAAAGCCCCGGTCGCGGATCAAGTCCAGCGGGAAGGGTACCGACTGCCAAAGTCCCGCGTCACGTTCTCTCTGAGTGATGCTGATCAGGTTCGTGTATTGATAGAAGCGAACCAAGGTATGCCATCTTCCGAAGAGTATGTAATCGAGCAAACCATCGGGAGGCGACCATGAAACAGCAGCGATCATGCAGGCCTCGCGGTTTTGTCAGCGTGTTTGTTTTAGTGGCCATGGTAGGAGCCGTGCTAATCGCCACCGCCTCGCTTGTGCGAGTCACGTCGCAGTCACGACATTCGGCCAGGAACGCGAGTCAGCCTCAAGTGGATCTATTGTTTGAGTCGGCGGTCGACTTGGCAAAGTCCCGGTTAGAATCTCAGCCGCAATATGACGGTGAAACATGGCAACTGAACAAAGCGGACAGCGGACTGCGACAGTCGGCCAAGGTCGTCATTGAAATCGAATCAAATACCGATCCGAATCTTCGCAATGTGGAAATCGTCGTCGAGCTTGGTGACGAGCCCGCAGCGACCATTCGCGATCGAAGAACATGGACCATTTCACTCCCAGCGTCGGAGCAAAACTAATGAACGCGAGAACTTTCCGCGGATTTACGTTGGTCGAATTGTTGGTGGTTATTGCCATCATTGGCGTCTTGATTGCCTTGCTGCTTCCCGCCGTGCAACAGGCACGCGAAGCAGCGCGGCGGATGCAATGTATGAATCACCTTGGTCAGTTGGTTCTGGCTCTACACAACTACGAGTCTGCCAATCAGCATTTCCCAGCCGGTTCCATCAACGATACGAGTCCCATCAAGAATATTCCGAAGGGATACCATCACAATTGGATTTCGGCCACCCTGCCCTATCTGGGAGACACCACGACCTACGATCATATCGACTTCAGCAAGGGCGTTTATGACAAGGCACAAAATGGTCCGAGAAGTTTGAGCCTGGAGATGCTGGAGTGCCCTTCGAGCCCCGTGAATCGGGTGAATAATCGAGTTGGTGCTTCTCACTATGTCGGGATTCACAATCATTGTGAACTGCCAATAAGCGAATCGAACACCGGCGCCTTCATCTTGAACAAACCTCTTGCGGCGGCCGACTTCAGTGACGGCGTGGCCTTCACGCTGTTTCTCGCTGAAGCGGATATTGCACCGACCAGTAATCTTGGTTGGTTAAGCGGTACGAGAGCGACACTTCGTAATACAGGGACGCCTCCTAAAAGTGGTCCAGGGATCGCCTTGCCGAACGTCTATGCTGACCCAGAGTGGTTGAATACGCTCGAGATGCAGCCTGGAGAAGCATTTGACAATGTCACAGCTTTGCCCCCTGATCCTGGTAGTGATGCTGAAGCAAAAGAAAAAGAAGGCGAGCAGGATGCGCAAGCAAAGAATATGACGGAAGCCGATTTCATGGATTTCGAGGGGAAGAACGTACCGCTATTTCAAGCGAATGTGTTCGGAGTGATTCCCAATGATCCAACGCTTTTCGTGGGCGGGATCGGAAGCTACCATCCCGGTGGCGTAAACACGGCGATGGGCGATGGAAGCGTGCGTTTTATCTCGGAAACGATCGGGCCAGTCCCCTATCACCAGATGGGACATCGGGCTGACGGCCAGTTACGAGTCAGTGAGTACTAGACGGACGCACGCATGTTAAAGGGTCAATCCTTTCCACTGATCTTTCTGATGCTGCTGGTCGCGTTCTCGGCGATTCTGGCTCGTATCGCCATGCCGATCGTGCAATCATTTCAAACGCACGACGTCTATGGTTCGGCGGTTGCCACCGAGCAATGGATTACCTGGAGCGCGGCGATGGTCCTGACCGGTGCCGTGGTTGGTGTCTTGATTGGTTGGGTTCGAGAGTATTTTTGGCCTGGGGCATTCGTCGGTTTCATTCTCGGAAGTGTGATTGGCGCAGTTTGCACACCGTTCCTCGCAGTGCCTGCGGCACTCACGGCGTTATGCGACTTGGCATGGATCTTTATCTCGTTGATTTTGCTGACCTTCGGGACCATACTAATTGAACGCCGCAACAGTAGACCTCAAGATGGTGAGCAGTACGTAAAGACGCTGAAAGAGAATACCGATCAATTGTGATCGAAGCTTGCCTAGGATGCTGATCGCGATTTAATCAACGGGGGCATAGGATGGTCAGCAATATCAGTCGCGTTCTCTTGGTCGAAGACAATCCGGCCCATGCGAAACTGATGATGAGGACACTCAGCGAGTTCAGTCAGTCGCTCGATGTCGATCACGTTTCCGATGGTGAAGCTGCTCTTGCTTATCTATTTCATACCGGCAAGTTCGAACACAAGACCCAACTGCCGCACTTGGTATTACTTGATTTAAGAATCCCAAAATTTGACGGTCTAACAGTACTGGGCCGAATTAAGCAAGATCCAGCGCTGAAACAGATCCCAGTCGTCATTCTCACCACTTCGGACGCGGATTCCGATGTCCGAGAAGCGACGGATAGGTTTGCTAACAGCTATTTGGTAAAACCAATTGAATACTTGCAGTTCGTCAATTTGATGCGTTCTGTTGGAGCCTATTGGACAGAATTGAATCATAGGGCTTCTAGTTGAAAGCACGTTCAGCGTCCATCGCCTTCCACGAATTCGTCAGGCTGGGCACATCCTCAAATTTTCTGCGAAGAAGCCATGGTCGGTAAGTTGCGTTTGATGATTGTTGAAGACGATCCCGCACATGCGCGTCTCATCATGCGTGGCTTTCGTTCTGAGATAGATGACTTTGAGCTCTCGACGCATTTCTCACTGAAAGACGCACGCGAGAGCATCGAGCAAACCGTGCCCGACCTGGTAATTGTCGACCTCTCGTTACCCGATGGTTTGGGTGCCGACCTGATCGAGCCGCAAGGGAAAGTCGGCCGCTATCCGGTCATGATCATCACGAGCCAGGGTGATGAGCAAACGGCCGTCGATGTATTGAAACGTGGTGCCATCGATTATGTCGTCAAGTCGGAATCTGGCTTTGCAGAGCTACCCCGTCTGGCCAAGCGGTCGGTTCGGGAGTGGCGACTGCAGCGCGAAAAGATGGAAGCGGAGGAAGCGCTGCGCAATAGCGAGCAGCGTTATCGCGCGCTGATCGATCACTCTCCGACATCCATCGTGGTCGCATGCGAAGGGAAAATCGTTCTCGCCAATGGAATGGCTCAAAAGTGTCTGCGAGCTAGTTCGACTTCCGAAGTGGTCGGGAAGTCAATCGAAACACTTAACATTCCAGACAACGCAGCGTTGGTGGGAACGAATGGCCAAGAGGCTGATGCGCGTTCGCCAACGCAGTTGAACGAATACGTCTTGCGGCGCGTTGACGGGACGCTTCTCGATGTCGAGTTGATGACGACGTCGGTCGATTATTATGGTCAAAATGCGACGCAATACGTATTTCAAGACATTACCCTGCGTAAAGCGGCCGAAACGGAAATGCGCATTCGTGACCGCGCGATTGCTTCGGCCGGGGACGGGATCTTTATTGTTCAACTCTCGCAGGGCGAGATTAAGGTCGTCGACTGCAACCAGGCATTTCTTGAGATCGTTGGTTGCGATCGTCAGCGAGTAGAGCAAGTTGGGCTGAGTGTGATTCGATGTGATTCGCGATACGATGCCCGTTTGCGTCTGATTGTCGCTGGAATTCATTCGCGACAGCCGGCACGAGATACCATCCGGATCCATGCCGAAAAGGACGATTTTCGCTGGGTCGAGATCTCGATTTCACCTGTTCAGGTGTCAGAGAGTCAGAATTCACACGTGGTTGGGGTCGTTCATGACATCACCGAGAAAGTCAATGCCGAGGAAGAAATCCGACGACATAACGCGGAGCTCGCTCACTTCTTACGACTGACCGCGATGGGTGAGCTTGTCGCGGGGCTCGCGCATGAGGTGAATCAACCTCTTTACGCAATTTCTAACTATGCAGGGACGTGCGAGAATCTCCTCAAGTCGCATGAAGGGGTTGATAAACCGAGCCTTCAGCAGTGTGTTTCACGAATTGGCCAACAGGCACGACGTGCCGCCGAGATCATTCGCCGGCTGCGAAATTTCGTCAGCCGTACCGCACCCAAAGCAGAATCGGCCGAAATCAAAGATCTGCTGAGCGATTCAATCGCACTCTTGACGCCGCTGTTGGAAGAAAAGGCGATCGAGATTTCTCTCGAGATAGATCCTTCGACGCCGAGTGTATTTGTCGATAGAATTCAAATAGAACAAGTCTTGATCAACTTAATTACCAATGCGATCGATGCGATTGACGACAACAATGCCGAACGCATTATTGAAATTAAGGCAAGCCTTGTGGAAACGAAACAAGAGCCGATGGTTCAGGTTTCGGTACGCGACTACGGTGTAGGACTCCCTCCTGGCTTTGACGTGTTCGAGGCTTTCCAATCGACCAAGGAAAAGGGAATGGGAATGGGCCTATCCATTAGCCGCACAATTGTCGAGTCGCATGGGGGCAAGATTTGGGTTGAATCCGGCTCTGCGCGCGGTACGATCTTTTTCTTCACGCTTCCAACTTCCCTACAACAGGTAACTGGCTATGCCGACGAATCCGACCGTGTTTGTCATTGACGATGACCCAGCGGCACGTGAATCGATTGGGATGCTCATTCGTTCCCTCGGCCTTCAAGTCGAAACGTATGCATCCGCTGAACAATATCTGCAATCGTTCGATGCCAGCCGTCCCGGTTGCGTCGTAACCGATATGCGAATGTTGGGGCTCAGTGGATTAGAGCTGCAAGAACAATTGGTCGAGATGGGGGAACGTATTCCGGTTATCCTCATTTCGGCGCATGCCAATATGCAAATTGCTGTAAAAGCAATGCGTAACGGTGCGATTACGTTCCTGGAAAAGCCTTGCCAGCAGCAGGAAATCATCGACGCAGTCAATGAAGCAATTGCCTTGGATGCCCGTTGGCGACAGGAATCGAAGGAATCGGCCGAAGCGAAAGAGAACTATGAAAAGCTGAACGCCGGCGAACGCGATGTGATGAAGCTAATGATGATCGGCAAAGCCAACAAGGTGATCGCCAATCGTCTGGACGTAAGCCTCCGAACGGTCGAGGCGCGTCGACACAACGTCTTCAAGAAGATGAACGTCGACAACATTCCTGATCTAACGCGGCTGGCGATGAAGATTGACGAGCTTCGCGCCGAGATCGAGATGAACACCGATGCAGGTGACGAAACGGAAGAAGAATAATCGTTGTTCTGAATTCCTGCTTCAGCCTTTTGGCTGCCCAAGTATCAGTGCTCCGACGCTCAGCGTGACGATGATTGGCAGGAGAGTCATCGGATACAGCGGGGGTTTCGGCTCCTGATAGAGATAGTCTTTTTCTACGAGCCAACTCTCGGCTCGTAGCCATCCCTGGTCAGTTCGCCGCCAGACGACCGTGACTTCCCTCTGGGAAGCGGGGCCAGGAGTTGGCAATACCATGGACGTTGCAATCCAGATTGCTCCGAGCACCAGAAAAGTCCAGAGAAGTATGCGAATCACGGGAAGTTCGTTTCTGCAAAATCATGAAAAGCGAGAAGTCGTCCTTTTCATGTTTTGCAGGGAATGTGCCACCACCGCCTGAATCGCTTCTGGTTTGCCCTAATTCCTTTTCTAGAAGGTGTTTGCGGCAGTTGTAGGGCATCCTAGGGCGATCATTTTGTGGCGTTCTTGCCTCATGGATTCATGCCCAGATGTTGCTTTATGGAAACGCGATGCGTCCGCGCTACGGGCGGATTTCCGTGAAAGCTTAATCTTCGGGATTCGAAAGTTGCCCCAAGGTGTGGTGTGACCTATTTATTTCACGTGCGGTCTGCGTTCAAAACAGAGCGACCGGGGGAACTTTTCGCTTCCAGAATTGACGGGATGAGAATCAAGATGACTCAAAATACTTCTCTGAAAGACCTGCTGGCCGGAGCCCAATTGCCAGCTTTGCCGCAAAGTGCCATTCGTTTGTTGGAACTCGCTCAAGATCCCGAAAACGGCCCTGCCGAATTTGCGGTACCGATCGAGGCAGATCCTGGGCTCACCGGACAGGTATTGCGATTCGTAAACTCGTCCTATTTCGGTTTCTCACGAGAAATTTCCAACGTCAAACTTGCTATTACGCTCGTTGGAATCCGCACGATTAAGAATTTTGCACTTTGGAGTGCCGTCTTTAGCCTGATGCCCAACCCGAAGAGTGGGCCATTTGATCTTAAGAGCTTGTGGCAAGATTCTCTCCGCCGCGGTTTGTTTGCCCGAGCTGTTGGCAAGCATTTGGGTTTGAAAGATGCGGAAGATCTGTTCGCCGCCGCCCTGCTCCAAGACATGGCCGTGCCGCTGCTGGCGAAAGAACTCGGCGACAAGTACCGCACACTGATTGAAGGCCGAAGCGAAGGCCAGGCACGTATTTCTGATCTGGAACGAGAAACCTTCGGTTGGACGCATGCCGAAGCAGGTGGTGTGATCGCACGCGGTTGGAGCTTGCCAGAAGCATTCGCCGAGTTGATTGAATCGCACCTCGATCTCGAAGATTACCTGGCCTCGCCAGAGAAAGACCCAGGCCGCGTGGCCGTCGCTCTTTCGGCATTGTTGCCGGCAACCGCCGACGAATCGTGGAAAGAACTGGAACGTTTCCAGTCGGCCTACGAGAAAGTCATGAAGGGTGGTCCGACCATCGCCGAGACCATGGAAAAGGTCGATGCCGACTATGAAGAGTTCGCTCCGGTTCTGAAGCTGGCCAACCCGTCGGTCACGCTGGTTGAACTGTACAATCAAAGCCTGCAAAAGGCCGCGACCTAAGCATCGCACAAAGTCTTAGCAGCAGATCTCGTCGCCCCCGACCGAGGAAGCTGACAAGCCAGACCAAGAACTAAAAAAAGCCGTTCCCGAGGGAACGGCTTTTTTCTGTTTGGCAAAACAGGTCGTGAACGTTGTGTCTTACCAGACGAACTCGCCGCCGAGGTAAGCACCGTGAAGGATCACGTCGCTCGAAGCTTGCACATCGTTGATGACGGCGAAGTCTTCAAAGTTTTGTGGAATCTGATCGGCTGCCAGGCCAACACCGCTAACGGCAAGGGCTCGGTAACCACCGGTGAACGTCAGGCAGTTGAACATTCGATAGTCGACACCCAGATCGATTTCACCCAGGAAGGTGACACGACCTCGCGAGCTGCTCAGGTCAAATGCTTGACCGTCGTTCGGGCTGGCGGCGTTGTCGACAACCGCGTAGCCATTGGCACCGTACAGTTCGGAATCCTGCGAAACAATGTTACCGTAGATACCAAGCTTGGATCCAAGGTGAACGTTCCAGCAGCCGTGAGTCCAGTTGCCAATGAAACCGATCTGTGGACCGATCAGGTCATTCGAGACGTTGATATCGTAGTAAACTTCGTCAGCCTGGCCGGTATAGCTGTTGTCAACCGTGTCAGCCGAGAAGGACATTGCTTCGGAAAATCGGAAGTAGCGAACACCACCCAGGACACCAACCGAGAAGCTGCTGCAACCGGTGTTGCAAGAGAACATGGTTGGATCTTGGAAGAGGTTCAGTTCAACATTGTAGAAGTCCGACGAACGACGCAGCCGGTGATTCACGGCATTGTTGAAGTAATCTTCGATGTTCGAGAGACCGCCACCGCTGTCGTATGAAAGACCTTGGAATGCGTCTTCCAGAACGGTGTTCAAGTTGCCGGTGACTTGAGTGTTGTCCACTTGGAATTCGGTCGTATCACGAATTGCCCAGAACACACCTTCCCAAGCCCAGGTACCGCAACCGGTGTACTTACCAATGCGAACTTCATAGCCGCCTGACCAGTCCATTCCGGCATCGTGCGTACCCATTACCTGGCGGCCGATGTCTGCATCGTCATAGCTCAACCAAACCTCTTTCTCGAGGTCACGGTTCATGATCAGTGCGCCACCGTAAGCGAACCAGCGGCTGCAAGGCATGCAGCAATCCGCGTAGACATCGCCACTGTAGCAGTTGCCTGAGTCACAATCACCAGTCGACAGGCTCATGCCGGGCATCGATGGTGGTCCCAGGTCTTCTGGCTTGCCTTCGAGGGCATCCATGTAAGCCTTGTCTCCCTGAACAGGTTCGAGACTAGCTTCGGGTTTGTAGCTCACATTCGAGGTTGGTTGCGACCACAACTTGGCGGGCGCACTCGGCTCGGCATAGTAGGTCGCACCAGGGCGATATGCCGATGATTGATAGATGTCGCCAGGGGATTGGGCGAACAACGCGCTGGCACTTAGCAATCCTGCCAAGGCACCAGGAACTAATAGAAACGTCTTCATGACAAAATGCTCCACGACTTTGCTTCGGACCCGTCGAGGTGACGAACCTCAAAGCTGCCAAACAATGCGGAGTTGCTGGCTTCCGTTCCACACTCTGGCTTCCTGCGTCGCGCGGCTACCGTGCCGCACGTGGCCACAACCGTGTGGCCGTTAGCATTCATCGACAGCTGCTAGCGGTCTTGATAGCAAGTTTTTAGAAGCAAAGTTACTTTTCAGAAACCGGTTCGCTATAGAACCCGACTAATCGCTAGCACTAGACCGCTAGCCATGTTCAGCCATGCGTTTGAGCCGCTGAACTGCCCATAGAAATGGGGAAGAAGATGTTGATGTTAAGAGATACGCTTCGAAACGATGTTTGTCAAAAGAAACCGGATGAAAAAAAAGATCTGATTTCGTTGAGCTTGCTGGCGCCGTCACTACGTAAAACGCTATTGGGTAAATGGTTGTCGGCCAGTTACTATTCGCCGGGATGTTATCTAACGCGAAAGTTAGCGACACCACGAGCACGCCCAGCCAAGTCCAGGGGAACGGATGCGCCTGACATTGCGAACGCTGCTAGCTCACGAACATGGATTGTTGAATGAGCAGCAAGCGGAACTCATCTCTCAGAAGATCGAACAAAGCCCGTTCGTGGCCCAGTTATTGCGCCACTTGAAAGATCGAACCGCGCGGCGCGAAATTGTCCCGCTCGGGATTGAAGCTCGTGGAACGGTTTGTCTGGAAAAAGTATCGCGGTACCTCGACTACACGTTGCCAGGCGAAGAAGTGGTCAAGCTCGAGAACGAGTGCTTCGCTTCCGATCGCCTTCTGGCGGAAGTGGCATCATGCCACGAGATCATTTCCCAGTGGCTTTCAACGCCAACCCCGACAGAGCCAGCCCTTCGTCAGCGTCTATTTGCGATCATGCCAGGGCCAATCGGGGCAATCTCAGCGGCAAGCGACGAGCTCGCCATCGAGCTTCCAGCATTGGCTTATCAATCCGTGCCACCAAGTTCGCCCCTGGTTGAAAAGAGTGTTTCCGCAGAGCCGGCACCGGCTAAGTCAGGCTGGCTTGGCGGCGCGTTTCGCTTATTCGCATTGGCTGCCAGTGTTTTAGTCTTGGTAACCTATGTCACCATGAATCGTGACAAGGTTGAGTCCATGATTGCCCAGCACTGGCAAGATAAATCGCAAGTTGCTTCAGAGCCCAAGGATATTCCTGAGATTCCGAAGGATCAGATCGCACTTGTTTCCGCGGCCGAGTCGATGTCGCCCATCGAGACAACTTCGTCAAAAGAAGCCGTCCCTGCCCTGCTCCCGGAAGTCGCCACCACGGCGTTTCATATGCCAATTCCCGTTGATCCGAACGCGGCAGATGCCGTGGCATGGAATGTCGAAGAGGCCAAGGGGGTGTTTCATCAGGAGTCTCAGGGCGGAGTTTGGCAGTCAGCGGAATTCAAGCCATTCAGCATTGGCCGAATTGTCGTGAGCCCTGGCGGGCACGTTCGGCTGATTCGTGAGGGGCTGCAACTCGAAGCACACCAACTCTCTGAGTTATCTGTGAGTAAGGATGGTGGGGCTAGACTGCGTTATGGCACCCTCGTCGTCAATCTGGAATCCGGCCAGGAGTTTGTGTTGTCTGTTGCTGGTCAACAGGTAAAGATCACCAGTTCACTCGATCCTGTTCAACTGGCGTTATCCACCAGAGCGGTTGTTTCTCGCGGACTCGACTTCGCCGACAACACAAGCAATCAGGAAGTTCACTTCGAAGGAATCTCGGGAGAAGCCGAATTGACCATACCCGGTTGTCGTGGTCCCATTCCGCTGAAGCACGGGCAAATGATCATTGCCCATATGAATCATGGAGTTCGAGGTGGCGAAAAGAGCGTTCTCAATGAAATGCAGCATGCCGCTTCGGTTTCGACACTCGCCGAGGCCATTTCCAGCTCAACTGAACCAATTCGCGATCTGAAAGACATGCTGTCTTCCGAAATCCCAGGAAAGCGTCTCGATGCGGCGATGACCCTCGCCCAATTGGGGAATGCCGAGGCCTGGAACGGCGCCTGGGCCCAGATTGCAGATCAGCATACGCTTGAGCGGCACTTGTTGGATGTTCAGGCATTGCTGGCACAGGATTCCATCTTGGCGGGAGATGTGAAGCGTCTCTTTTCGCAGCAGAACCTCGAGCATGGCCCCCTGGTTTATCGACTAATCTGTGGTTTCTCAGATGATCAGCTAACCGACGAAACTCGCCAGCAATTGGAAACTTTGCTCCGGCATCCCGAGCCGATCGTGCAGACCTGGACCCGTTTTCAGCTCTTAAAGCGGTAAATACGGTCGCATCAGGGGAAAAGTCACCGGGCAAATGGCCATTTTCTTGCTACTGCCGCTGGCGGTTTGCTCCCTCGCTCAGCCATATCCCAGGAAGCGACAAGCCACCGTTGTCCTAATATTAGCGGCGAACTGTCTTTAATTGAGTCGTTCTATCGCCTTCTCGGGGGGACCGATCGTGACGAACGGATGGTCGGAGAATGCCATTTAGCACTACTCGTCTTATGAAAAACGTCTAAAAATTGGTCGGAAACGGGTGGTGGCTCCATTTGTCAGCCTGATCGCTTGCTTGTAAACTGGGAGGTTTCCGCTATAGCATCCATGATGAAACGGGGACTACCTCTCCGTAGTCGCGTCTGGTTAGCTAATCGATGTGTCGAGCTTTTAGCCCCACTGAGCCGGATCGTCCCGTCAGGAGATTTCATACGTGCAAGTCAACATTTCAACACGCCACGGTCAATTGAGTCCTGCCTCACAAGAAACGATCACTGAGAAAGTTTCTAAGCTGAATCGATTGTTCGAGCGAATCACTGCGGTGGAAGTGACGATCGACCTGGAGCATACCGAAAAGCCTGAGGTTGAATTGCGTGTCACGGCCGAGAAGACGGAAGACTTTGTGGCAACGGACAAAGCGGAAAGTCTCTTGGCAGCTTTGGATAGCACCATCCACAAGATGGAACAGCAACTCCGCAAGCACAAAGAAAAGCTGAAGGCGCACCGTGGTAAGGGACAGCCCGCCACCGATGCAGAAACGAACTTCGAGGGATAGAACAGCGACCATACTGGCGAAACTACGCTGGACATCTGGCACCGAGTCTTTGCAGCGACTTGTTACCGGCCCGGTCCACCATGAAAAGGAACCTAGCTAATGAAGTTTGCCGATTTTATCAGCGTGAAGGCAATCAAGCCGGAATTGGAGTCGAAGGACAAAGAGGCCGTTATTCGTGAACTAGCGGCAAGTCTCGTGGCGTCTGGCGACATCATGGAAGACAGCGCCGAGAGTATCATCAAGGCCATCTTGAAGCGTGAAGAACTCGGCAGCACCGGCATCGGCCGTGGTATCGCTGTCCCTCATACGAAGCATCCCAGCGTTGAGAAGTTGGTTGGGACGGTTGGCGTCAGCACCGAAGGCGTTGATTTCAACAGCCTTGATGGCGAATCGGTACATTTGTTTTTCCTGCTGGTTTCTCCTCCGGATCGTCCTGGCGATCACCTCCGAGCTCTGGAAAACATTTCGCGTCAGCTACGCGACGATATGTTCTGTAAGTTTTTGAAGCAGTCGAAGTCTGTTGAAGACATCAAGACGCTGCTGGACGAAGCGGATAACAACCAGTTCGGCAGCTAAGAGTCGCATCAAAACCTTGGCGGAGATGTCGATTCGGCTCGAAACGGGGTTATCGGGCCGAATTTAAAGCGACATCCCATCACACGGGGCAACGTTCGGATGGGCGATGAATCCATCATTCGAAAAGTAGTCGTGCCGAATCGGCAAGGGCTTCATGCGCGTCCAGCGAACATGTTCGTCAAGGTCGCGCTGCAGTATCAGTCTCAGGTCGAGATTACGCGTGATGGCCTAAAAGTAAGCGGTAAGAGCATCCTCGATGTGATGACTTTAGCTGCTGAGCAGGGGACGGAGCTAACGATTATCGTGACCGGACCTGACGCGGAAACTGCGGCGGATGCCCTGGTAGATGTTGTGAAACGCTTCATCGAAGAGGATGATGAAGAGAACGAATCGTGAATCGGTGCGTCGTTTCCGGCGTTCTCACACTAGTTAAAGCGAGTCTATCTTAATGCGAGTTTTCCAAGGGATTGCCGTCTCCCCCGGCGTGGCCATCGCCAAGGCCATGGTGGTCGACGATCAGCAACCGAGGGTTACTCGCCGCTTTATCTCACGGGCCAATGTCGACGCGGAACTCAAGCGTCTGGCCAATGCGATGGATCTGGTTGCCGAGCAAATTCAGACCAGCCAAGACGAAGTTGCTACAGAACTGGGAGACCAGTACGGTGCGATCTTCTCGGCCCACTTGCAAATGGTTCGTGACGAGAAGTTAAACGAGTCACTAGTCGACTCGATTCGGTATCGTCATTACACAGCCGAATACGCTGTCTCGCAGTCCTTCGCGCGCTATGTCCAGTTCTTCGAACGCGTTCCGAATCCATTCTTGCGTGAGCGTGCAGGGGATTTCCGCGATATTGAACAGCGTTTGCTCAACGTACTGTTCGGAGCGGACGCCAAACGCAAGCTGGCTGCCAAGCAGCCTTCGATCGTGATCGCTCACGATCTGACGCCTAGCGAAATGGCCAACCTCGACCGGGTTAACATTCGCGGCATTGTCACCGAGGTGGGCGGCCCAGGCAGCCACTCGGCAATCGTCGCCGAGGCCTTGGAATTGCCGGCGGTGGTCGGGGTCGGAGCCCATCTTCGTGAGATCCAAACCGATACGACACTGATCATCGACGGGCATCAAGGACGAGTGATCGTCCAGCCTGACGAGGAGACGATCGCGCGGTACGAACAGGAAGTCGAACAGCAGCGTCAAACCAAGATCAAGCTTCGCGGTTTACGTGATCTTCCGGCGGTGACGACCGATGGCGAGACGATCACGTTGATGGCCAACATCGAGTTTCCGCACGAGGCCGACGCATGTATCGAGCGTGGTGCCAGCGGCGTCGGGTTGTACCGTACCGAGTTTCTTTACCTTGGGCAGGATAGCGAGCCAACCGAGGAAGACCACTACCAGGTTTATTCCAAAGTGATTCGCGATATGCAGGGTAGCCCGATTGTTATTCGCACTTTGGATTTAGGTGCCGACAAGATCTTTGGCGATGATCACCCGCCTGAGCAGAATCCATTTTTGGGACTGCGGAGTATTCGGCTATCGCTACGCAATACAGATCAATTCCGCCGCCAGCTAAGAGCCATCCTGCGGGCCAGCGTGCTGGGCGACGTATCGGTGATGTTCCCGTTGGTGAGCACGCTGCACGAGTTGCGGCAGGCCAAAATGCTGCTTTCCGACTTGATGGAAGATCTCGAAGAACAGTCGATTGCCTTCAATCGAGACCTCAAAGTCGGCATTATGGTTGAGGTCCCATCGAGCGTCGTCATGTTGGACAGATTCGCTCAGGAAATCGATTTCATTAGTATTGGAACCAATGATTTGGTCCAGTATACATTAGCGGTGGACCGCAATAACCCAGACGTGGCGGCCCTTTACAATAGCTGCGATCCGGCCGTTTTGAGACTCATCCAAATGGCGGTCGATTCGGCTAAAAAGGGAAATATCGAAGTCACTCTGTGCGGCCAAATGGGGGGGAATCCCGTTTACACCATGTTGCTAATTGGCATGGGTTTGCGTAGTTTGAGTGTTACGCCGAGCGCGATTCCGGAAATCAAACAAATATGCCGCACCGTCTCCGCTCAGAAATGTCGAGAGTTGGCGACTCGCGTGCGAGACATGGACAACGCGTGGGAAATTAAACGATTGCTACGAGAGCACTTACGGCAATTGTTTCCCGACGATGCCTAAGGCGGTCGGGCGGATGAACATCCGACGGCCCGAACAAGTAGGCTCTGTTAAGCAGGGCCGGATAGACAAATCACAGAAGAATAATTTTCCGGTGAATCGTAATTCGCCGGATCCCTTGACACAGGTCCAAGGCAAGAACGCTTTTATCGAAACCAGGGCAACCGCACCCGATGCAGGGACTTTTAAAAAGCCTGCCGCGGGAACGAGCCGATTCCAAGCGACCAGCGACAGTCAATTGACCCAAGCCAAGATGCTGCAAGTCAGTGAGAAGAGGACACGCCGAAAATCACCGCTAACCGCCTGAGCAAACCATCGCCACCACAGGGCGAGAAATAACAACAGCTCCCCAGCGAAGATGCGGAATGTAGATTGTGCGAGATCCCTTTTCCTGAGGTCAATTTGCGACAAATCGCCGTTTTTGAATCGTTGCCTCAACAAGGAATACACTGTTGGACAACCCGACAAGCCGCGTGAAAACACTCCAGGTTGCTCTTAAGCCACCGCAGTAGAAGATCCGGACCGGGCTCGACGTACGTCGCAAGATACCGTCGAGATAACCTCAGTCGACACCAGCCATTTCGAGAAAAAGCTTTCGCGGTCATGGACCCCATGCACCAAAGCGAGCTTTTCATGAAAAAAGAGATGCTGATCAACGTATCGCAGCCGGAAGAATGCCGGATTGCGATCGTGGAAGATGGAATTCTGGAAGAGTTCTATCTGGAACGGACCAGCCAGGAAAACTTTGTCGGCAACATCTACAAGGGTGTCGTCGTCAATCTCGAGCCAAGCATCCAAGCAGCCTTTGTCGACTTTGGTGTCGGCAAGAATGGCTTCCTCCACATCAGCGACGTCGAGCCACAATACTTCCGCCAAGGCGGTTACGATCCGGCTGCTCAGTACGATCGCCCCGAAGACCTGGCCGCATCGCGGTTTGGCAGTGACTTCGGTGACGACGACGATAACGACGACAGTGATGATGACAGTCCATCCAGCGGTGGCGGAACCAAGACGCAACAGCGGCGTGGTCGTCGGCAACGTCCAGGTGCCCGACCTCGCGTGAAACCGCCAATCCAAGAGATCTTCAAGCGAGGCGACGAAGTTCTCGTGCAGGTTATCAAGGAAGGCATCGGCAACAAGGGACCAACCTTGTCGACCTATATCAGCATTCCAGGACGCTACCTGGTGCTGATGCCGGCTCTCGGTCGCGTCGGTGTTTCTCGCAAGATCGAAGACGACCAAGTGCGGCGTCGCTTGCGTGGCACGCTCTTGGACCTTGATCCGCCGAAGGGTCTGGGCTTCATTGTTCGCACCGCCGGACAAGATCGAACCAAGAAAGACCTGTCGCGCGACATGGCGTATCTGCTTCGACTGTGGCGATTGATCGTCCGCCGCATCCGCAAGTCGACGGGACCTTGCGAGATTTACGAAGAAAGCGACATGATCATTCGCACCATTCGTGACATCTTCGCCGCTGATGTTGATGCGATCTACATTGATCGAAAAGAGCAATACGAGGCCGCCAAAGAGTTCCTGCAACTCGTGATGCCGCGGTTCGTCGATCGTTTGCAGCGACACGACACGAAAGAAGCCCTCTTCCGCAAATACAACCTGGACGAGGAAATCGCGAAAATCCACCAGCGCGAAGTTCCCCTGTCGCGCGGTGGTTCGATTGTGATCGATCAGACCGAAGCACTCGTGGCGATCGACGTGAACAGTGGTAACTTCCGCTACGATGGCAGTTCGGAAGAAGCTGCCTACCAGTTGAACCTGCTGGCCGCCAAGGAAATCGCTCGCCAACTTCGTCTTCGCGACTTGGGCGGTGTGATCGTCAATGACTTCATTGATATGCGACGTGAAAAACATCGCGCAAACGTTGAACGTGCCCTGAAGGATGCCGTGAAACGCGACCGTGCCCGAACAAAGATCTTGCGGACGAGCCCGTTTGGCTTGATTGAAATGACGCGTCAGCGTGTCCGGCCAAGCCTCAAGCGAAGCATCTTCCGCGATTGCCCTTGCTGCAGCGGTCGTGGCGTCGTGAAGTCGTCCGAAAGTATGGCGATTGAAGTGACGCGTGTCCTCATTGCTGCCGCCCAGCAGCCCAAGGCAAGCCAGATCAACTGCCGCGTCAACGAAGAAGTGGCTGCCTACCTGAACAATAAGAAACGCCGCGAGATTGCGGTCATCGAAGACGATAACCGCGTGGTCGTTCACATCATTGGCAGCGAGTCGGTCTTCCCAGAGCACGTCGAGGTCGAATGTAAAGACGCGGAAGGCCGCCGGATTTACATGACCGACCCACACGATGCTTCCCGCAACGGGCGTCGGTAAGTCTCGTAATTGCAATAGTTTAAGGGCGAGGCGTCGTTCGCGTGCCTCGCTCTGATCTCACCGGGTACTAGCACGCTCGACGAGTCGCCAGGCCAATTCCAAGAAAACGGCCTCCGCGCCCTCGACAGTTCGCAGTTTGCCCGGTAAATTGTGTGGTTTCCCCTGAAGTCATTCGCCCCGCTAGGGGCTGTTCAGAAATATAAAACTCGATTGGGTTCAATCGGATGTACGCGATCATTCAAGAAGACGGTAAGCAAATTAAAGTCGAACAAGGCCAAGAGCTGCGGATTGATTTCCGCTTCGAGGCTACCGCCGGCGATGCGTTGACGTTCGACAACGTTCTGTTGGTCTCTGGCGAAGACGGCGTGAAGATCGGCAAGCCAACCGTTGATGGCGCCTCGGTCAAAGCGGAAGTCGTTGGCGTCGTCCAGGGCGAAAAGCTGACCATTCAAAAGTTCCGTCGTCGTAAGAACAGCAAACGCAAGACGGGCCATCGTCAGCTCTACACCAAAGTGAAGATCAACGAGATCGTTGCTTAAGCTTCTCAGAGCCAAACTGCACACCTCGGAAAGCCGCAAGATTAGAATGCTTGTGGCTTTCCTTATGCGCTCTTTAGGTAAGTTCGCGCGATTCGAAAGGCTTCATGCAGTTAGAGTTAAGAATTTTCAAAAAAAGACTAGCCAAGCGTAAGCAATCTCGATAAGTTGTTGCCCATGCGAGAGGGAAACCCCCTCAGGGCCAGCAATCGAAAACAAGATGGAGTCAGCTTTTCGACAGGTCATGACAGACCGCATCGCAGCAGCCCACACGCAATGGTGCGATATCCAACAGGACGTTGAAAACCAGTCAGGCAACTATTTGGGGATGGACTCGGCTTAGCAAATATCTATCGCTTGACTGCTACTTAGACAGTGCCCTGCAGTATTCACCCTACTGCAGGGTACTGTTTTTTCTTGAGCACCGCTGCGGACGATCGTTGGCTAGTTGGCTAGTGGTGGACTCCACCAAAACCAAAACGGTTGCCAGAACAAAAAGAAGCCCACACCGACAGCAAATAGGCTGCTCGTCAGGACGGCCGCACTACCGATGTCTAAGGCAATTCGGATGTGCTCGTTCGGTTGATCATCGACCGCCTTGGCCAAGCACTCAATCGCCGTGTTGAATAGCTCAGCGACGATTACAGAGCCGATCGTGAGGATTAAGACCGACCAGCGGCCGTAATCGAATTGAAGCAGTGCAGCACCAGAGAACGCGAGAGCAGCCGCAGGTAGGTGAACAGCGAAGCTCCCTTCGCTGCGTATCGCCCAAGCAAGTCCCGAGAATGCCAGGCCGAACTTGCGGATCCAGCCGCGAGGTGTCATTTCGTTCTTCATCGCGATCTGATCCTCAGGCAAACGCGTTACTCGAGCCCGTAAGCCCCCAGCGGTGGCAAAGGCTCGCCGTTGATCTTGCTGTATTGTCCGGTCGCAAAGAATCGGGGTTCAAAGTTAATGCCAATACCGACATTGTTCCGGCTGGTATCGACGTTGAAGTTGAATGTGAACATGCTCGATTCGCCGATTCGGGTCAGGAAGATATTCTGACCCAGATTCGTGTTCTCTTTCAGGTCGTAGGCCGTTCCCAGCCCGCCAAACCACTTTTCGCTCAATCGATACTGTAGCGATGCGACGATCAACTGGGTCTCGAACGGTTGAATTGTGTTGGTATAGCTGAGGTAAAGGTTTCCGATCTGTGTGCGGTTGATATAGCTACCGACCGTGATGGTCTGTAGGCCATCGTCAAACAGGTCCCAGAAACCGTTCGAGAAGACATTGAAACGATTGCCGATCTGCCAGTCGAATTGATAGTTCATCAGGCCGACGGTCTCACCGAAGTTGTCTCGATCGGCGTCAGGGAACAAGGTGCCACCCACATCAAACTTGATCCAGTCAATGATCTTCTCGTTGCCAGGACCGCCACGTTTGGTCTGCCAGGTTTGTCGCAGCTGAAGATTGGCCGCCGCGACATCATCGGCGATTTCACCCACAGGCGAGGTCACCCATCCTTGCTGATTCGTACGGAAGGCGTAGTAGCGAGGATCGACTGCGTTGGGGACAGGCGTGCCGGCAGGAAGGCCGTAGGTGTTGAACTTGAAGCGACGCTGGAAAGCCTCTTGCGAGTCATCGTTGATATTGTTGTAGATCGCCATACGCGAGAGGTCTTGGCTCGAGTCGGCGTAGTAGAGGTCGCCATAGAGCGTGACCTTATGCGCGATGCCATTGATGTTCAGCAACTGGCTTTGAGCGGCTCGATTGACGCTCCAGGCCATGATGCTGCCGCGAATACCCCCTTGAGCATATCCCCGCAGCAGATCATCGCCGTTAATGTCTTGTCCCTGGTAAGTAACATCCCCTAGGGCATACGGGGTTATCTTCGAGCCAAACAATTCCATGGGAAGATCGATTTCGTGTCGCGTTGTGCCTACCAATCCTTCTACATCGACTTCGTAGGCAAGCGGATCGTACGTGGCGGCGTCGACTGGGTCTTCTGGTGCAGTCGAAGGTCTCAGGCGAGCGTAGCCAATCGACGAGTGCGAGAAATAGGTCAAGCGATCGAATAGCAGAGGTTGTCCCAGCATGTAGTGATCGAGCTTGGGCATCCACTCGGTCTGCATGAAGAAGTCGTTCACGCGCGACGAACCGTAAATATTGAAGCTCTGGTTGTCCACAAGCTTCTTAAGCTCGAACGACGTGTCGAAATCTTTCTGGGTGTCCCAGTCCTTTTCGTAGTAAGACTCAAGGAAATTACGGTCAGAAATCAAACCAAGTTCGCCGGTGAATTGCCAGTCGAAGAAGGTCATCTGGCGGTGACGCCCCCACACACGACCACGTAAATCGGTCTCAGGTGTCAGGTCGCGTCGATCGGCCCCCAAGTTATCTTTGCCAGTGTCGTAGATCCCCCACGCATCCAGGAAGCCAGTCGCCGGATTGTTGAAGTAGGGGAAATACGTCTGGTTGAAATTGAAACGTGTGCCGACGCCAACGCCGCGTTCCGATAGGAAGTCGAGGTCGGTGACCCACTCGGTGCCTTCCCAAGGTTGGTCGATCCCCAGGATTTCGTAGTTGTCGAACTCGCTGCGGACCTGGAATCCAAAGACGTCATCGTTCTTGAAGCTGATCTTGTTTAAGTAGAAGACCGGATCATTGATGTCGGCGGAAAGGACCGGCCAGTAAAACACCGGGTAGCCACCAAAGTAGAGGGTGTTATTCCGCGAAGTCGCCAGGCGTTTGTGGTCGATCTTCGGCTGACCCGTCAGTGGATCGATCTGTACTTCGCCCGTAATCGGGTTCATGACAGTCGACTGCTGGTCGGTGTATTCGATCTGGTTCGACTGGAACCAATAGCGTGGCACGCCCATGCGGCTGGTGGTGATCGCCGCACCAAATGCCTGGTAGCGATCTCGATTCACTCGCTGCAGAACATCAGCCTTCAGGCGGACCAGGCCCTGGTACTCTGGCACCGGGGTTAACAGTTCGGCGTTCAGGATCGTGCCATATTCTTCGGCGACGTTGTAATACATGCGTTCGGCATAGACGACCTGCTCGCCTTGGCGGAAAACGACGTTGCCTTCCAGGTACAGCTCGTAAGCGCCATCACCAGTGACCCCTTCGGGGCTGGTCAATCCTTCAATCCCGTTCTTTGACCAGACAATCGCACGATCGGCAAGGAGGCTCACCGTATCGAGTTCGCTCAGCCCCTCAACAATCAGGTTCATACCGGCGTCGAACTTGGCAATCGTTTCGCCGGTGTTCGGATCAGTATCGACTTCCAGCTGATAGCCATTGGTATAGCGTTGTAAGAGGCGAACTCGAATCTCTGGCTGGGCAATCGAAATGGCCGGCGGCATCGGCTGGCCTGCTTCGAATTGGATTTGCTGAATGGGGGCCTGGATCGGTTCTTTCGGTGCGAAGTCTTCGTCCGATGGCTGTGCATTACGGCCACGGTGATAAATGGCCGGAGCTACCGCAGGAGGAGCTTTGGTCGGATCGACGGGCAATTGAATACGCGAGGTCGTGTAGAGTTGCCCCAGCCACGATGTGTCTTCCAGACGAACCTGGCCCGCTTCCGCATCGCGGTAGGTAACATTGACCTGGTTTTCGAGGTAGACGGTGACCTTGTGAGGGACTAAGCGAAATGGCTGGGCGTACTCGATCCAAAGTACGGCGTCTTTTCCTTTCAACACCGTCTTGTCTTGGACGATCTCGCAATCGCCACGCAAGATCCAGACTTCTTGCTCACCATCTTGCCAGTGACGCGCGTCGTTGGCGCGAATGTAGATCGGTCGTGTCGCGTCTGATTGGGGAAGATGAATTTCGGCGAACGATGTTGCCGATAAGATCCCAAGCAAGACCCACGCCGCGCACATCGTCAGCGCACGCGTGAAGCACGCGGAACCGCACCAGGGTTTAGACTGGCGCGTCTTCGGACTTGTCCTGTGAGGGGGAAACAGGGTCCTGGCTTCCTTGCCGATTGACTCTGACTTGTTAGGAATTCTCAGGTCGCATGCGAGTTATTCTTTGGCGACGCGAGAGTTTAAAGCGGGGCGGATTATAGGGATGCGCCCAGACCAGAGCAAGCCAGCTTCGGGCTGATTACCGCTTGGATAGCCGATTCCAGAACAACTCGATTCCTGCACATGCTAGCACGGCGAGAATCGGAACCAGCGGCGAACGCATTCGCATGTTGCTCCAAAAGAAGATATGGACCAGCGTAAAGCTCGCTAGCAACATCAATGCGGCAATCCAGCCAGGCTTTCGCAGGTCTTTGCCGAGAGCGAAAAGACCTGCGATTACCAGTGCAAACTGCACGAGGTACCACGCTCCAATCGCATACCGGACCAGCATACGCTTGCTGCTTTCTTCGTCTGAAAGCGCATTGGGAAGAAGCCGCCAGAACATGGTGAATCGAACCAAGGCACTGTAGGCAGCCATGTCGGGGTTCTGCTTCATCGTATCGATGGCTTCCCGATACGCGGCCCGATCGCGACTCAATTCGCTAGCAGACGTACCCAGGTTTGGGTTGCGGCGGGCAAAGCGTCGATGGAATTCCGTGTTGTCCCAGACTGGAGTGCTGCCACTTCTTAGGTATTCGTAGTAGGAATCGTTGTTTCCCCAGAGCAGGGTGTGACCACCATGGGTCGTCCCGAGCACCGGGGCTTCGAACACGAGTAGATTCCGGACGACCCAAGGCGCGAGTAGGAACAGAAGCATCAAGCCGTAAGCAAGCACGGATGAGATTCGCAGCTTCCAGCCGCGGCAACAAAACCAAATAGCGATCGGCAACACGGCTGCCCAAACCAAAAAGGTAGGCCGGCAGAATATGGCCAGTCCGATCGCCCCAGCGATGTTTATGGCGCTAATGGTCGCGTCGCGACTTCCACGTGCATCGTCGCTTGCGAGGTTCTTGGTGACCAGGGACGAAACGGCAACCAGCGTCAAAATTGCCAGACAGGTTGCCAGTGTCTCGGTCATCACCAGGGTTGACTGATTCAGCAGGATGGGATCGATCGCCACCAGCAGCCCGGCCAAGCTGCGCCAGCGACCCAGGCCCATCTGAATGGACCAAAAGAACGTCAGGCCTACCGTGACGACGCCCAGAACAACATGCAGGAGTAGAACTTCTTCCGGCAATACATTTCGCGAAATGCTGGTGACCGCCAAAAGAAGCGGATAAAGTGGCGGGCGAAATGCGGTTGGTTCAGCAGGGTCATCCAGCGTAAAGGAATGAATACGCAGGATATTGTCGGCCAGGAGTCGATAGCTGTCGGGATCCTCTGAGAAGTTCTCGTACTGCAGGTAGCCGATGCCGCCACGAATCAGCAGCGCGACGACCAAGACGACATACCATTGCCAATCCAACCAGACGCTTTCGCGACGAGGCGAAGTGGGAGAGGCATCGCTCGTAGAATCCATCGTGGTGACCGATCAATAGAAGCCGACTCGTACGACCAGGGGGACTTCGTAGAATATAACAGACGCGGCACCCGGATGACGATGAGGGCCCCCAACTAGGAATCGTGGTGAAGAAACTATTCGAGAGATGGATCGCTTTACGCTGGCTACTTTTGGCTATCGGGATTGCGCTGACGGTAGGGGCCGTCTATCTAGGACGAGGCCTCTCGTTTGATCGTTCGATCGAAAATATGTTTGCCGCGGACGACCCTCTCATTCAATCGCACGAACGATTCAATCGGATCTTCGGCGGCAACGAGGTCATTCTAGGCGTCTACAAGGACGATCAACTCTTTGCTGACGATGGCAGTGGTCTGGACCGAGTTCGCGCCGTACGAACCAAAATCGAAGAACTGGATGGCGTCAAAGAGGTCCTCTCACTCGATCGCGATCTGACGCGAAACTTCGTGCTCGATCCCGAGTCGGAGGCTGGCATTCAGCTGAAAGAGCTGTTCGCCGGCTACACGCACAATCAAGAAGGCAGCATCGTCGCTTTGCCAATTCAGTTGATCCCCAAGAGTGCAACGACCATAAGTCGTGTCGAGTTGATTGGCCAGATTCGGGCCATCTTCAACGAACTTCCCGAAGGGATGATCACTGGTGAACCGGTCATGGTGGTCGATGGGTTCAAGTACGTGGAAGAGGATGGAGATCGCCTGGGCTGGGCAACCTCCCTTCTGCTGGCGGCGGTGATTCTTCTCGTCTTTCGCAACATCCGCTGGATGATCATTGCCATTGTGGTTGTACAAGTCACTTTGCAATGGACCCATGCGGCCTTGGCCGTAAGTGGTTTGCAGCTGAGTATGGTTAGCTCGATGCTGACGGCGATCGTGACCGTCATTGGTGTCGCAACGGTCGTCCATTACATACTTCGCTTTCGCCAATACCGTGATGAAGGACAAGAGCCGAAGGAGGCCTTGGCATCCGCATCGGGCTACTTGTTGGCTCCGGTATTCTGGGCATGTGCAACCGATGCGGTGGGATTCTCGGCACTGTTGATCACCAGTGTCGGCCCAGTGCACGACTTTGGCATCATGATGGCCGTCGGGGCCATGTTGGTGCTCCCCGCCGTTTTGGTTTTTCTGCCAGGGCTGGTTCTGGCTGGCAGTCCTTGGATGGTAGATCCGGCAAGTCCGTGGGGCGATGCCAAGCTGAGTTCTGGCTTGTCGCGGACGATCAACTCGATCGTAAAGCGGCCTGTGATTCTTACCGTGTTGATTCTGCTGGCGTTCGCCGTTTCGTTGTGGGGGGCCACACGACTTCGCGTGGAAAGCGATTTCACGAAGAACTTCCGCGATACGACGCCGATCGTTCAGGCCTATGCCTTTGTGGAGGATGAACTGGGCGGGGCGGGAGTTTGGGACGTCGCCATCCCCGCGCCAGAACACCTGACGTGGGAATACATCCAAGAAGTTCAGGCATTGGAAGATCGCCTGAGAACCGAGGTCCCGGAGCTTTCCAAGGTGCTGAGCCTGGCCGATGTTGTCTCGGCGATGATGGAAGCTGCTGAGAAGAAGAGCTTCATTCGGCTGCCCAAGTTCACCTTGATGCGTATTGGCATGAAATCGCTTCAAGCTCAACTGCCAGAGACGCTCAATTCGCTCTACTCGAACGACCCCGATAACCCAGACGAATATTGGTTCCGAATCATGCTCCTCTCGAAGGAGCGGCAAGATGCACAGACCAAACAGGAAACGATTGAGGCTGTGCGGCGTGTCGTTGCCGAATTCTACGCCGAGAAGCAGGCCAATGCGAAAGAGGCCGAAGCCGAAGAGGACGACGAAACAACGGTCCACGATAGCGAACCGATCGTCAGTGGCTTTTTTGTGCTGCTGACGCATCTGATCGATAGCCTGATTCGCGACCAGTGGCAATCATTCGCCCTGGCGATCGCCGGCATCGGTTTAACGATGACGCTGGCATTTCGCAGCTTGAAGATGGCCCTGTTGGCCCTGATTCCTAACGTGCTACCTATTTTGATGGTAACCGGGGCATTTGGCCTGCTTGGATACCGAATCAATATGGGTGCCGCCATGATCGCCGCCGTTTCCATGGGGCTGGGGGTCGATGCTTCGATTCATTACATCTATGGATTCCAACGCAGTATTGCGGCGGGACTGACCCCCAGTGCCGCCTTGGTCGAAGTTCAGCAAAGCGTCGGCAAAGCGGTCATATTTGCCACGTTTGCGCTGATCGCAGGCTTCAGTGTGCTGTGCGTAAGTGATTTTGTGCCCACGATTTACTTCGGCGTGCTGGTGGGGCTGACGATGCTTGGGGCGCTGGTGGGAAATCTGATTATCTTGCCCCTTCTCATCAAGCTTCTGGTGATTGGACGGACCGAATCATCGGCCTGACCAACAGGCCGCCGCACTAGCTGAGGTTGATTCGCCGGGGCTTGCTTGCCAATGTGCCGGGCTCTCTGGTAGAATGCGTGGTTTCCACCTGAATAGCTTTCCCCATCAGGGGATTTTTGACTTAGTTTAATAGCGGATACGTAACGGAGAGTTTCGTGGGAACGAAGAAAACTGGTAAGGGTCGACGGAAGATTGGACGCAAGAAGCGACGTATGCGTGCAAAGATCCGTCACCGCAAGAAGTAATTGCGGTGAGCCGTCTTAGGACGTGACTCCCCTACAATTCCCCGCCCCGTCCATGCCGCCGTTGCCTAGGTTAATCAGGCAACGGCATTTCTTTCTGCGCGCCCTATTCGGGTGGGATTTGCTCGTAGTCAAATGCCTTCTTTCGCGACGTCAGTCCTTCAGTCCGGTCGTCGCGATTCCTTTCAGGAACGTTTTCTGGGCGAAGAAGAACAGCACCACAATAGGCAACGTGAACAGTGTTGCGGCTGCCAGCAGTAGGTGCGTTTGATCGGCGTAGCTACTGACGAACTGCTCGAGACCATACGCCAGCGGAAACTTGTCCTTATTGCTCAGGAACAAGAGTGGACCGCTGAAGTCGTTCCAAGCGGCAACGAATTGAAACAGCCCAACGGTCGCCAGGGCCGGCACGGACATGGGCAGGATGATCCGCCAATAGATGCCCCACTCTGAGAGTCCATCGATTCGAGCGGCCTCGCTGATGTCTTCCGGAATCGTGCGAAAGAATTGCCGCAGCAGAAAAATAGAAAACGCATCACCCAGGAACGTCGGCACAATCAACGCCCCGAGCGTGTTGTAGAGCCCTACTTCGCGTAGGAGCAGGAATCGGGGAATCATTGTCACGTGCCAGGGAAGCAGCATTGTGCCAATCAGTACGGCAAACAGCTTATCGCGGCCCCACCATTTCAACTTGGCAAATGCATAGGCAGCCATCGAACAGGAAAGCAAGGTTCCCACGACCGAGCCCAGGCAGAGTACTAGCGTGTTGGAAAGGTATTGCCAGAACGGCATCGAACTGACCGCCGTGGCATAGTTTTCCCACTGCCAGGATTGTGGAATGAGCTGATTCGGATTGGCTTGAATCTCGGTCGGCGATTTGAGCGAACCGGAAAGCATCACGACTAGCGGTACGCTGTAGATCGTCGCGAAGAAGATGAGCAACGCATAGATCGTCGACTTCTGTAGCCAAGTCATTGCTCGTTCCTCGCGCGATCGATTTGCGACTGGATTCTGGCTTCGGCTTCTTTCAGCATTTGCGGAAGATCAGGCTCCTTGGGACTGGACATTGCCGACTCGGCTAGGTTCTTTACCTCGTTATTGAAGTAAGGAGCCCCAGGAATAACAGGGACCGGATATTGGTTCTCGCTGCCTGCCAGTTCGATGAATGTGCGAAACAGCGGTTCCTCGTCCAGGAATTGCTGAAAGGTTGGTTCGTCGACCACGTGCTGAGAAACGGGAATCCAGCCACCGGCCACGCAGGTCTTCGCCGCTGCGGCCTCTTGCCCATCAAAGCCACACCAAAACTTGATGAACTCCCAAGCCCCACGCGAGGCATTGGCTCCTCGTGGGATCACAAAGTTGTTGCCGTTGACCCAGCCTGCGTTGGGTTTGCCGCCAGGTGGTACCGGCAGGGGAATTGCATCGAACTGGGTGACTTCCTCTCGCTTCTCGGCCTGCGACTTCTGAAACGCACGGATGTCATGGACACGCCATTGGCCATCCATGACGACTGCATAACGCTCCGCAAATAGTGGAAATGTTTTGCCAGGAAGGGATTGGTCACCGTGACGGAATCGAGCAATCTCGGAAGGACCGTAGCGATCACGGTAGCTGACCATCCAGGTCAATGCGGACTCGATCTCGGGCGATGTCAGCGTGACTTGGCCATCGCTGGAATCGTAAAACCGACCGCCAAACACAGGACCCCAGGCCCAAATACGCCGCGAGTCTGGCAGATACCCGTGATGCTGGTATGGTTTGGACTGACCCGGCGGAGCGATCGTTTCGGCGATATGGTCCAGGTCGGCGATTGTTTTCGGTGAGGAAAGACCGTAGCGAGCGAGCATCGTTTTGTTGACGTACAGGGCTCGGATATCAAGACCGTTGGGGACGCCGTACAAGCGATTCTCATAAGTCACGAGCCGACGTGCAGCGGGAAAAAGCCACACTTGAAGTCGTTCGACCTCGTCTGGTGTGGCGACTTCGTCCAATGCCAGAATCGCCCCGCGATGTCCCCAATCGGCGATCACGGGATCGTCGATATTCAATAGGTCAGGCGGATCGCCACCGGTAACACTAAGAAAGAACTTCAGGTCGAGGTTGTTGCCTGGCATGGCAATGGGGCGAACGTAGTATTCGTTCTGCGACTCGTTAAACCGCTTGGCAACATCTTCGACAATTGCTCGATCGGCCCCGCCCCAGAAGTGCCAGAAGACAACCTCTTCGCGATCGCTGGGGACTTGGACGTCACTCGCGGTTAGCCATTGCTGTGATGCCAAAAGGCCAATCCCTAGCACGGCAATCAATGCGATCGCGAGCATTCCGCGTAGTGACGAGGAAGCGTTCATTAGCGTACTCCCTCATAAACCCAGCGCCGGGAGGTCGTGAATAAGAACCAGGTAGCGATGCCCAGCAGGGCAAACAGCAGCCATGCCACGGCCGATGCGTACCCCATATTCAAGTGTTGAAACGCACTTAGAAACAAGTGCAAGCTGATGACAAGGGTCGAGTCGGCTGGGGCTCCACGTCCTTCGCTCACGATGTAGATCTGCGTGAAGGCCTGAACCGATTGAATCAGTCCCATGACCAGATTGAAGAAGATGATTGGCGTTAACAGAGGGAGAGTGACATTGACGAATCTTCGGATGGGACCAGCGCCATCGATCCTGGCCGCTTCGTAAAGCGATTTGGGGATGTCGCCAATCGCCGCCAGGTAAATCACCATGAAATTGCCCATGCCCCACAAGCTCATTAAAACGAGGGCGTCTTTCGAGCCGATCGGTGCTGAGTTGTTCGCCCAGGCCGCTTCCGTAAGCGAGTCGGGCGAAACAAGCTCTGCTGGCGAAGCGAACCATTGCGGTTGCCACAGTCCGAGTGAGCCGAGGACGGAGTTCACCAGGCCATCGGCTGGATTCAAGAGCCACATCCACAAGATACTGGCAGCGACTACCGGAATGACCGATGGCAGGTAAAACAGCGTGCGAAAAATCGACTGTCCGCGGATATCGCACGAGAGAAGCGTCGCCAGGCCTACCCCCAAAATGATGGACAGCGGTACCGAGAGCAGCGCGTAGTAGCCAGTATTCCAGAGGGCATGGGCGATCCCAGTGCCGGTGGCGATTTCGTTTGCCAGTTGCTGGTAATTTTCCATCCCCACAAACCGGGGTGGATTGATCAAATCGTACTGGCAAAAGCTCCAGTATAGCGAAACAACAAACGGATAAATGAATAACGCTAAGAGTCCCACCAGCCAGGGACTTGCGAAGCCGGCTGCGGTAATCCATGAACGCCAGCGGCGGCGCGACTCTCGCGAGGCCGTTTCGGCGATGTCTGAACTGTCCGCGTGATGTTGCAAAGCTTAAATCGTACTGTTTTTCAGAGGGGAACGAATTCCTGGATTCCCGGTAAGCGTACTGGTAATCTGTGTAGGGTTGTACCGATCATCCCAGAGACGTTCCCCCTACGATGCCACATTTCGGCCGCGGCGACAAACGGGGTTCGGAACCATGCTACGATGACAATAGGCCTACATTGGTTTCATGAACTTCCCGTGATCGGTGGCCAGGTCAGTTGAAACGGATCGAGAACGAATGGAATTTCCCCGTCTAGCCAGAGATATTTCGATCGAACGCGACGATGCTGGTGTGCCCCATATTCATGCCAAATCGCAGGATGACGCACTGTACGGCTTGGGGTATATGCACGCGACCGACCGGCTGACGCAGATTCTCTTTGCACGAGCGATCGCATCGGGACAGGCTGCCGAAACCATCGCTGCCCGTGACGAGCTGCTGGAAACGGACCGTTTTTTTCGTCGCGTGGGTCTGCACCGAAATCAGCCACGCGAGCGAGACTACTGGCCAGAAGAAACACAGAAGCAAGTCGAGCATTACTGCTCTGGGGTAAATGATGGGATGAAGGCCGTTGGGCACACGTTGCCCATGTGGGCCATCGGCTTTGAAGCGGCTCCCTGGGAACCTGTCTCCGTCTTATACATTGGCAACCTGTTAAGTTTTGGCGGGTTGGCTGTTAGCCAACTGGAAAACGAACGAATCGTCATCGAGCTTATTCAGGCCGGTGGAGATGAAGCCGCATTGCGGGAGCTTTTCCCGGGGCGGCTAGAACACGTCGACTTCGACTTGGTGCGGAAGGTGCATCATGTACGACGAATGTCTGACGAGGCACTGGAAGTTTTGATGGATCTGCCACGTCTGGCGGGCAGTAATGCTTGGGTGGTTGGGCCAACAAAGTCAAAAAGTGGTAGTCCCCTGCTCTGCTCTGATCCGCACCTGGAAACCAACCGATTGCCGGCCATCTGGTACGAAGCCGTGTTGAAGTGGAACGACGAATATGCGGTTGGGGCGACGCTACCGGGGTGTCCCTTGTTTGCCGTCGGGCGAACGAAGAAAGTCAGCTGGGGTGTCACTTACATGAAAGGGGACACGACGGACTTCTTTATTGAAGAGGTCCGTAAGTCGAGAGAAGGAAATTGGCAGTATCGCCGCGAAGAGGATTGGATCGACTTCCAGGTTCGCGAAGAGGGCATTGGCTGCAAGGGCCGGCCGCCTGAGACCATGCGGGTATTTGAGAACCCGCAAGGCGCGCTGGAGGTTGATCCCGAACAGTTTGGCGATGGCTATTACTTTTCATTGGCGTGGACGGGACTGTTTCCCCACTCCGGCATGGCGATTGCCTCGTGGCTGGATATGCTCAATGCCGAGAGTGCGGCCGAGGCGTTGGATGTGGCAAAAGAGTGCCCGCAACCGACGCTTTGCTGGGTAGCAAGCGATGTCGATGGCAACATCGGCTTGCAAGGTAACGGGCGATTCCCACGCCGTCGGTATGATGCCTCTGGTCTTGGCCCTGTTGCGGCATGGGATGCCCGCAATCATTGGCAGGGAATGATCGCGACCGATAAGTTGCCGCGGATCTACAATCCCGAATGCGGCTATATTGCGACGGCGAACGAGGACATCAATGAGCCTGGCAAACCGAAGTTCGTTAGCCAGACATTGCCTGACTATCGGAAGCGGCGGATTGTCGAGCGGCTAGATGAACTTATGCAGATCACGCCTGAAGAAATGCAGAATCTGCAATACGATCTGTTGAGTGTTCAGGCACGCGAGATTCTTCCCCTTCTGCTTGTGTACGCACCAGACGCACTCAAGGAAAAACTGGCTGACTGGGATTTCCGATATGATCCAGAAAGCACCGAGGCAGTCGCGTTTCAACGTTTCTATAGAAATACGCTACTCGAGATTTTTGGGCATGAGCGCGGTATGGGGCCGCGGCGGACGTTGTACCTGGTCTCGCGCGCAGGGTTTTCGAGCATGATTATCGCGGCATGCGATGCGGTATTAAAGAAGGAGACTTCTCTCTGGTGGCAGACACGCGACAAGGGAGAGATGATCCGTACCGCTGGCGAGAAGGTATTGTTGGAACGGGAAATGACCTGGGGCGAGTTCAATAACTTTCACTTCACCGATCGCTTCTTCGGAGGTAGCCAGGTGGGAAGATTGCTAGGGTTTGATAGCCCCAAATATCCGATGCCTGGGTGTCACGCGACGGTGTTCCAAGGGCATGTTCTGCAAACGGCGACGCGAGAATCAACTTTTGCGCCGAGTTACCATTTCGTCACGGATATGAGTACTGATGAGGCCTGGACGAATTTGCCTGGCGGGCCGTGTGAAAGTCGCTTCTCGTGGTACTACAAGAGCGACGTGCCGCTTTGGATGGACGGCGAATACAAGAAGCTTGCCCCCAAGTGGGAACCTAAAGAGACCAGCCTGCCAGAAGAATCACCACAAATACCACCCCCATAAAGCCAAGAATCCATACGGCCGTATCCCAGGCATGCTTCAAGATTGCTGGCCACAACTCGTGACGCGTAGCTCCATAAACGAGGCTTACCACCACGATCAACGGGAAGGCGTAAAGCAGCATCCGAGCGCCAGGGAACATGGCAAACAGGATGAGATCCAACATGGGTAACACTCTCTTGCGGTATGTGTTCTAAGCGGACGCGGAGGTTTCTTTCGACTCGGAATTCTTCGCGTCGGACTCGGGCATATCGTCATCGCCAGAGTCTTCGCCTTGGGCTCTTTTCTTCTTCTCGGAATCAGGCACCATCCAGACGGGGCCTGCTCCGGCATCGTAAATCACCAGCACGTTTAATAGACCAGCGATCATGGTGTACAGCGTACCCATCTCAAACAGGTAGCCGTACGTGCGATGAAGCTCGGCCATTTCGCCATCGATTGGCGGTGCCATGATACGGGCTCCAGCGATCTCGACTGGGTCCATCTTCTGGCGTACCAGTAACGCCTGGGCCAGCGCCGGAAGGGTAGGAAGACCAACGCCCAATTGGCAAATCAAGGGAAGCCGTTTTTCTTCGTTGTCCCACTTGGCATAAACGACCCGACCTCCGCCCATCGAAAGGCCGAGGAAGTAGATCGAGAGAATGCAAACCAGGAACAAAATTCCTTTGCCGCGACGACCCTGGTAGAGGTGTCCCGCACCGGGGATGAGCCATGCCAGGAAGATGGCGGTGGTAGGGTTCTTCAGATCCACTGGGACGGGGGCGAAGGGATCTTGGTCGGCCTTTGGGGAAGCAGACCCGGCATCATTCGACATAGGGTTAAACCGGTAAGAATATTCTGCGTAGGTAATCTCCCAATCTTAGCCGAATACGTCCTGGATTCCAGGCCAGTTGTGGGGGACGTTTCGATGGGGTGCGTGCGTAAGATCAACGCCGGCAAAGACTTTGGAGTGTAAAGCTGCTGCTGGCAGCCCATGCGAATCAAAGAAGTTCTTCGCGAATTGCTTCTACCGTCTCTGGCGTTACCGTTTCGGACTCCGTGGCTTCGACGGCCAGTCGCGAAAGATCGAGAATCTGAGAAATCACCCGAGGCAGCCCTTCCGAATGCTGTGAGACCGCTTCGATCGCAGCCTCGTCGAGCGTAAGGTGAGCATCGGGGAAAGCGGCTTGATAGACCTGCGTGAAGCGAGCGACATCTTCGCTGGTCCAGGCTTCAAGCTCGATTTTCAGGTCGGCCATCTTTAAGAGCCGCACATCGAATGAGCGAAGTTTCGCGCTATCGACCGATAAAACTAGTGAACCGCCAGTCGTTGTCCCGCAGTGCAGTCGGGCTAACGTCAGTAGAATATCCGCCGTTTCCGGTGCCATTTCTTCGACGTGATCGATCACGACGACAACTCGGCGTTCTTCTAACGCATAGGTCGTCAGTTGTTCGCGGATCTGAAACCACAACTCTGTTGGTGTCGTAGCCAGGCCAACATCTGCTTTCAGTTGGATAGCGAGTTCCCACAGAAAGTCTTGCTCGAACGTCCCAGGCGTCTGTAAGTAAGGAACGATCGATCCCTCGCGACGAAGCTTGGAACTCCACTTTTCGAGCAGGGTTGATTTGCCACTTCCCAGAGGCCCGGTTAAAACCGCAACGCGATCCTGACGCTGAAGGGCATACTCCAGTCGGGCGACGGCTTCCAGGTAAGCAGGGCTCTCGAAAAATAGACTCATACAGGCGACAATCAATGGATGGCTGCTAGCTGTCCGCAGCGGTGCTAGCACCACTGCGCAGGGCATTCCTGCCTTGGGATTGTTTCGGTAGAATCCGCCCGCTGTCTTCATGCATTCCTGCTCCTCCATTACGCAAACCCGCAATGTCAGAACGTTTTTTTATCGAGTACCCGCCTAAGGCTGCGGAAGTTACCTTCGATGAAGCGGAATCGCAGCATTTGGCCAAGGTAATGCGGGCCAACTTGGGCGACGTGGTAGTAGGTTTCGACGGCAAGGGAACGGAATACCAGATTGAACTTACGACCATAGGCAAGAAGAAGGTAGTCGGAACCGTCCGCAGCCAAGCCGAGGTCTCGCGAGAAGCATCACGCCGGCTGACGCTTGCCGTAGCGCTACCGAAAGGGGATCGCCAGCGATGGCTGGTCGAAAAGTGCGTGGAACTTGGGGTGACTCGTTTGGTTCCCCTGCTGACCAAACGAGGTGTTGCGCAGCCGGTAGAAAAGGCCATCGAGCGGCTCCGACGTGCGGTGGTCGAAGCGAGTAAGCAGTGTGAACGAAACCACCTGATGGTGGTCGAGCAGGGGCAATCGCTGGAAGAGGTTTTCGCCTCGCGACCTGCGGCTTCCTACTTGCTTCACCCCAGCGGTGAAGCAATTCATCACGATGCCATTGTGCCTGCGAAAGAAGTCTTGGCGATTATCGGCCCTGAGGGCGGCTTCACCGATGAAGAAGTCGCGGAAGCCGCCGAGCATGGTTGCCAGATTGTGAGCCTCGGGCCACGTATTCTTCGTGTCGAGACGGCAGCGCTGGCGATCGCTACTCTGGTGACGGCTCTGCCTGGTCCTTAGCGGCATCGACTGCGTCGCCCAGCTTTTCAATTCGACCGAACAACGCTCCGCCGACTTCACCGTGTGTCCAGGTGCCGGCGTACTTGTCTTCATCGATCACAACGTGTGCACTGAAGGTGCCCATGCCAGGAATGGTTGTCTTATCGAGCGAAATAACGGGGGTCATTCCTGCCCACTTCACTTCCAGTGGCAACGGAAGTTGAACGTCCTTGTCGCCATACTTGATCCGGGCGTTGATCAACCAGATATCGCCTTCTTCCAACTTGCGTACGTTTCGGATCTCGTATCGTTCTGGCTTGGGTGCCTGGTCCTCTTTGCCAGAGATCGTAAACGAGCCGATCAACGCGACGTTGTCGAGTCGTTTCTCGAACAGGGCATAACGTTTGGCTTGGACATCACTAGCCTTCGTCGCCTTTTCTTCCTGGGCGAAAAGCGATGAGCTAAGAAGCAGGGCAACGACTAGCGACAGGCAAGCACTACGCGACATGGGACTTCTCCGAAACGGGGCGAATGGGAATTCGATGTAGTTCATCGTAGCGTGATTCGAAACGTCCGCCAAACAAGATCACGGGATCTGTACATTTCGTAGATATTCGAGCCCGTCGGAGACTTCCTGTACGGGATTCTCTGGGTGTTCTCGTTCGACGCAGAGGTAGCCACGGTAGCGGGCCTCCTCCAGCGAGGCGATCAATAGCGGAAAGTCGACCGTGCCGCGTCCAAGCGGGACTTCGATACCTCGCCCTCGAGCCAGGTCTTTGACACCATCCTTACCACGAACATTCGCGACATACTTGGCGAGCGCCTGGTATGACTCATCGGCCGAGAAGCCATTGATGATGAGTGCTCCGGGATCGAAGTCGACACCAATCGAACCCTCGGGAAGTTGGTCCAGGAATTGTTTCATGACCGGACCGTCGACCTGTCCCGTCTTGGCAGCAAAGGTTACGCCGCAAGAATCGGCATGGCGCGCCAGGTCGTGCAGGACTTCCAGCAGGCGGGTATTGCTCTCGGCGGAGATTTCCTCGTCGATGCCCCCAATATGATTGACCAATACCTTGGCACCCAGGTCATAGGCGGAAGTCATCGCGGCTTTCGTAGCGGCAACGCGTCGATCAAGATCGTCCAGTACGTTGTAACCTCGGCGGGTCGGAAAGCTGACCGAGGCAACTTTCAGGTTGTAGTCGGCCAGTATTTTCTTGAGGTGTCGGATCCCCGTTTTGGTGAGTTCTTCCGGGCGAACTTCATTGCGAAGGTCGATTTCGACGGCATCGGCTTTCAATTCACCGGCCGTTTGCAGGGCCTTGCGGAATGGTTGTCGAAGACTGCGAAGTTGGACGCTCAGTGGAATCATGGACGGTTATTGGCTGAGTTGAAGGGTAGCGGAACGATTCAACGTGACGATCGTGACGGTTGTATCGCTTTTTATCGTGATGGCGAATCGTGGTTTTCGCAAGGTGTGCCTGCGGTCACAGTTTGATGAGCAAGAGTTTAGCGGACTGCGCTCGTTTCTGCGCGGGATAATATTCGCTGAAATCAATTGCCTGGCAACTCGCCGATGATGTCGTTCGCTTTAATACCTCTGATGGTTATCGCCGCAGGCTGGAAGGATGCGCCAATTGAAGAGCGTCATCCGGAGGCGATCGAGCTGTTTCAGTGCGATTTCGAAGAAGATACCGATCTCAACTACGATTTGTGGCCTGATCAATGGACGCGCCGGTCAGGACCAGGCTATCCACGCTATGTCGACGTGGAAATCAGTGATCAAGATGCGGCCAGCAAAGATCGTTCGCTCAATATCCGGCTCGACGGCGGAGCCGCTACGGCATACAGCCCACCGATCGCAGTACGGGATATCTTCAGTTATGTGCTGGAAGGGCAAATCAAAACCGAGGGACTCGAGTTTGATAAAGCCTACATCTCGCTCACCTTCTTCAATGACAAGCAGCAGCCGGTCGAAACGTACTACTCGGAAAAGTTCAAAGAGACCGGTGGATGGGTTAAAGTCCGAATCGGTCCTATCGCCCCTAAAAATAGCAACCTGGATTTAGCCGTGATCGGCCTGCATGTTGGGCCGGAAGGCGATGTCGATGAAGACCTTACTGGAAATGCCAGGTTCGACGATCTGTGGTTTGCTCGTCTGCCGAAGATGACGCTTGAAACCGCCGATGGCGGCAGCGTCTACCATGACGACCAACCAATCAAGGTGAACTGCACGGTCTCAGGAATCTTGGAACAAAACCCAACCGTCATCTTTGAACTAGTTGACGTTGGGCGTCAATCGCTTGCGCGGCAAGAGAGCAAGCTGGAAGGAAGAGTGGTTGCTCGCAAGGCCGAGAAAATCTCAGAACTGTTCGGCAAGAAGGCCTATCAGGACGAGAACTGGGATGTTGGCTACGCTGGCAACATTCAGTGGGAACCACCGATCGAGCAGAATGGTTACTACGAAATCCGCGCCACGATGATGGGTAGTTCGGGATTGATGCACCGCCGTGTGATGACGGTCGCGGTCGTTTCTCGAGATACAGTTCCCGAGCGAGGTGAGTTTGGTTGGTCGCTGCCGACCGGAGAAGAGCCGCTCGATTTTCAACGCATGTTTGACCTTCTGGTCACTGCCGGCGTGAACTGGGTGAAGTTCCCCGTATGGTACAACGACGACGACTTTGAACGGGCCAACAACATTGCCCGCTTTGCCGAGCGTTTGCACAAACACAACATTAATGTGGTGGCGGTGATTGATAAGCCGCCTGCCGACATTCGGAACTTGTTTGGTGAACAGGAGACGATGCTGGTAGCAAATGTCTTCGCCGAGCCCTTGTTGTGGCGCCCCTATGTCGAACCGATTCTGACGCGTCTTTCACTCACCGTACACTATTGGCAGCTTGGTGCTGATGGTGATGTGAGCTTTGTTGGCTATACAAATCTGCAGGAAAAACTTCGGCAGATTCGCCAGGAACTACGTACTAGCGGGCAAGACATTGAACTGGGGATCCCCTGGCGATGGATGGCCGATACACCTCAGGGAAAAGATCTCCCCTATGACTTTCTGGCTTACTCAATCTTGCCACCTAGCGGAAGTATGGCTGGCTTGATACCGATGACGAAGGACGAGTTGGGAAGCTATCTGGAAAAATCGGAAGGCACGACAACTCGCTTCGCTACGATTTATCCTTTGCCTCGTTCCAAGTACACCACAGAGGAACGGGCGAGAGACTTGGTTGAAAAGATGGTGTCCGCCAAGATTCACCGGGCAGACGCGGCGTTCATTCCCAAGCCGTTCGATAGCGAATATGGCCTGATGAACGAAAATGGTTCTCCGTCCGAGTTGCTGTTGCCTTGGCGAACGACCGCGCGGTTGATCTCTGGGACGGAATACCTGGGAGCGATTCAATTACCCAACAAGAGTCGCAACCACGTATTTGCCCGCGGCAATCGCACAGTCATGCTCGTTTGGAATTCGCGCGAGACGAACGAAGTGTTGTATCTCGGAGATGACGTCAAAGTCATCGACCTGTGGGGCCGAGAGGTATCACCTCAGCAAGAAGGTAATAAACAGATCATTCCTGTCGGTCCGATTCCACAGTTTCTGGTGGGATTGAACGACAGCGTAGCCAAATTACGGTTGGCCTTTCAGTTTTCGCCTTCGGAATTAGAGAGTGACTTTGGAAGAACCCAGCGTATTGATGCGACTGTGCGGAATTCATTCCCAACAGCGATCAGTGGGGTCGCACGTTTGGTCGCTCCGGATGTCTGGAATGTGAATCCCGGTACACTTCGATTCAAGCTGACTCGTGGTGGTGAGCTGAAATCGCCTTACAAAGTCTTGCTGCGGGCAGATGCCGATAGTGGCTTGCAGCCGGTACGCATTGACTTCCAGGTCAGTGCCGATAAGGAATACGCATTCAGCGTCTACCGCGACATTCTCGTTGGCAGTGGAATGATGCAGGTTGAATCGACGTCGTCGTTCGACAAAGAAACTGGCGAATTGGTAATCGAAGCAACCATCCACAATCTGCAAGAACAACTCATTTCTTTTGATAGTTTGCTGTATGCCACCGGTCGCCGGCAAATGCGTCAACGTGTCATGAATTTCGGGTTGGGGCGTACGTCCATTGTCTACCGAATTCCCGATGCGGATGACCTGAAGGGAAGCACGATCCTGCTCCGTTTGCGAGAAATCGGCGGTACCCGGGTTTTCAATCACCGCGTGGAAGTCGAGGATTAAGGGAACAAGCGATTTGTGCCCTTCACTATCCTGACGAGAATCTCCCGTGGCTGAAACTTTGAACCTGACGAGCGTCTGCGAGTTCTTAGAACGATTCGCCCCCAGCCAATTGGCCGAGTCTTGGGACAATGTTGGTCTGCTCGTGGGCGACCAGACGCAGTCGATCGAAGGCATCGTGACCTGCCTGACCGTTACGCCTGAGGTCGTCGACGAGGCGATCGAAGCGGACGCTGATCTGATCGTTACGCATCATCCGATGCCTTTCCGACCTCTCAAGCAGATCACCACCGACAACACCGTCGGGCAGATGCTCTTGAAGCTGATTCAAAATAAGATCGCCGTGTATAGTCCGCACACGGCGTTCGATTCCTGTGCCGAAGGGATTAACCATCAACTGGCAACCGGCATTGGTTTGACCGGTGTCCGACCCTTAGTACCGGTCGACTTGCTGGACGCCCCAGAGCCAACTTCCCTGGTTGGTACAGGGCGTTGGGGTAAGTTCGCCGAAGGCAGTATGCCACTGGCTCGTATCGCCGAGTTGGCTAAGCAAGTGACCAGTGCTCCGATGGTCAAAGTGGTTGGTCGAGGAACGGCTGAGATTGAATCCGTCGCCGTTGGTTGTGGATCGGCCGGCGAACTTCTTTCCGCGACAATCGAGAACAAGGTCGGCTGTCTGATCCTGGGGGAAACCAGTTTTCATACCTGTCTCGAGGCCAAAGCACAGAATGTCGCGTTGGTGCTCGTGGGTCATTATGCGAGCGAGCGGTTTGCGGTAGAGAAGTTGGCGACGGTTTTGTCCGAGGCATTTCCAACGGCTAATGTGTGGAGCAGCAGGCAAGAAGCGGATCCCATTCATTTCGCCTGAAAAATCTGCTCCGAGCGTTGCAACGCTGGATAATACTCGGCATCCAAACTAATGTTGCCACAACGGTTGTGTCCTCAGATGCGTTTTACCCCCCAGGTTGCGTTGATTCTGTTGGGTGGTTTTATCGATATAACGCCTTTGGATAACAATAGTTAGGGCAATTGGAGTGCTCTCGTCTATCGCCTTTTCTCTGGTGGATAGGCCGTTGGGGCAGTCGACTTAAGTTGACTTCCTCGCACAATGGTTATCAAAAGCCCTCGGTAAATTAACTTAGCGCACGATTGGCGAACTTTATGAAACATCGCGAGAAGTCACTCATCGCCCTGCCGGTCTATAACGAAGCGAGCACTATTCATGCGGTTTTGGACCAGGTCGTCGGCTACGGGCATCCCGTGCTGGTAGTCAATGATGGTTCGACGGATGACACGCTGAAGCTTCTACAGCAGCGTGATGACATTATCGTCGTGACGCACGAAAAGAACTCAGGGTACGGCGCTGCCCTGCTTACCGCGTTTCAATATGCCGACGATCATGATTTCGACATCGTCGTGACGATGGATTGTGATGGTCAGCACGAGCCACAGCTGATTCCTAAGTTCATCAAGGCGTGTCGCTCGGTTGATATCGTTTCAGGCAGCCGCTATCTCAAGCAGTTCGATGGCCAGAGCGAGCCACCGGCTCAGCGGCTCTTCATTAATCGCCGGGTCACGTCGGAACTGAACCGACTGCTCGGTTTTCAACTGACCGATTCGTTCTGCGGATTCAAAGCGTATCGCGTCGAGGCTCTCAAGAAGCTGAACGTGACGGAGACAGGCTACGCAATGCCACTTGAGCTTTGGGTTGAATCCGCCAAGGCCGGATTGAATATCGTCGAACTGCCTGTTCCATTGATCTATCTCGACGAGAATCGTTCGTTTGGTGGTGCGTTAGACGATGGAAGCACGCGTCTGAACTACTACCATTTTGTCTTGGATCGCAGCCTTGCCCGTAGTGGTTTGGCCAGTACCGGCGCTCAGACCATGGCTTCGTGCTGAACTACTCGCCTAAGAAACTCTTCGTATGACTGCCGAGCAATCCGGAATCCGGTATCAACGAGTTCGTGCGCCGCGCAGTCACGGTGAAGTTCTGGTCCAGCCCAGCCCGCTGATTGCGGAGCGTCTGATTGCCGAGAATCGCTCGAAGTTGGCTGCAGCGGGTAATCGTCCGTTGGGATATGGCGATGTCGAGCTCGATACAATACGCCTCCAGGCACGCGAAGATATCCTGAGAATCGCCCGGGAGCATACGTCTTCCTATCGCGATGTCTCCGACGTGCCTGCTTCCGATGCCCCGGTGATCATGACTGGGCATCAGCCGGCGCTCTATCATCCCGGTGTGTGGTTCAAGAATTTTCTGGCGGACCGAATCGCTGCACACGTGCAAGGGATTGCGATCAATGTCATCATCGATAACGACGTCGCACCGACTCCTTCGATTTCGGCACTCACTGGCACACCTGACGATCCTCGCCCGACACGGATTGCCTACGACCAACCTGGACCGCGAGTTGCCTGGGAAATGACCCATGCTCAGTCGATCGAAACGCTACGATCATTTGCCGAGCGCGTCGAGAAAACATTTCAACCGTTTGTTGCTAATCCCTTAGTAACTCAGTTTTGGCCACAAGTCATCGCAGGTGTTGAGGCAGACAAGCCGTTGGGCTTGGCCTTTTCTGCGGCTCGCAACGATCTGGAAGCATCGTTCGGTCTGCATATCCTGGACGTTCCTCTAAGTTCTTTGTGCCAGACCGAATGGTTTTGCCGTGTTGTGGGCTGCATTCTCATGAACTCGCGGGGCTACCGCGGGGTCTACAATCAAAGTGTGCAGCAATATCGCGACGTTCATAAGATCCGGAGTACCTCTCACCCAGTGCCCGACCTGGGAGCGGACGAAAACTGGGGGGAAGTGCCGTTCTGGGTTTGGACGAAAGAGAACGCAAGTCGGCGCGGGCTATGGGTTTCGGGCTCAGACGACCAGATGACGCTGTCGGATCAAGCAGGCTGGCAGATCAAGTTGCCCTGTGACCAGGACCTGCCCAGTCGACTTCAGCAACTAACGTCGCAAGGCATTTACATCCGTCCGCGGGCCTTAATGACGACGACCATCCTGCGGCTGGTCGCGTCCGATCTTTTCATCCATGGGATTGGTGGTGCCAAGTACGATCAGGTTACCGACGAGATCAATCGTCAATTCTTCAGCTTCGAACCGCCAGAGTACGTGACGGCCACCGCCACGGCCAACTTGCCGATCGATGTTCACCTGAAAAGCAGCGATGATCTTCAGGAAATAGAAGGTCGACTGCGTGATGCCGAGTTCAATCCCCAGCGTGCGATCGATGGAGTCATGGGAGATGGCCCCAATTGGCAATCACTTTTAGAACAAAAGATGCGTTTGATTGCCAATGTTCCAAATTTTCCAGAAAAACGTTTGTGGCATCGACAGCTGGAAGAAGTGAATTCGAAGTTGCGAAATCAAATCGCGGAACCTGTTGCGCGCCTTCGAATTGAGCGCGACGAGGTTGTCAGTCAACTTCATCAGAAGCAGTTGCTGACATCGCGTGAATACTCGCTTTTGCTCTTCCCTGAGGATGGTTTGCGGAATTTGCTACTGGACCTTGCTGAAAAAGAGATTTAATCTAAAGGGAGAGTTCACTTCGCAAAGGGATTTGTCTTTATTGAACGGAGTCGGATTGAATGCGTCGCGTCGTATCATCGACCTATTCGCCCCTGATTCAGCCGCCCGAATCTTCCTCTCATGCGAGTCTCTCTCGCAGAGATGCGGCCCAGTTTTGTCTGACAACCAGCCAGGAAGGCGAGCAGTTCGCCATCTTGCAATTAATGAAACATTGCCTTTTCGCTTACGACGAAAACGAGTTTCATTCGCAACAGGAACGCCCCGATTACGATGCACGCGAACGACTCACGTTCCGGCTAGGTAGTCAAATCATTGGCCACATTCGCTGTGTGTCGCAACAAGTATGGCTGCAAGGTTCATTGGTGCCCTACCTTCGCGCAAGCGAATTCGTTTTAGCACCCGAGCACGTAGATCTGAAGAACGTCGATGCGTTCTTTCAATGTCTTGATAAGACATTCGATCGTTACCCGGGCGCGTTCATGGTACATCGAACTAGCGCGGCCATGGCACAGCGACTGGCTCGATTCGGTTGGGTAGCGTTATCGAGTAACTTCCGTAGCAAGGCAGCTACTGAGCCTTATTTGGCTTCGGTACGTGGCGCATTGAACGAACATAAACCGCTCTTGCCATCGCGGAATGAATCTGGCCTTTGGATTCGCTTGATGCGTCAGGTCGAAGCCGAAGCATTGGTTTCGCTGTATGAGAATTCATTCCAAGCAAACCAGATTGGCACGCCTCGCTCGGTAGCCCTGTGGGATTGGATACTGCGACGCAAAGCATTCGACGCGCTCTATGTCGCGATACGCGGAGGAAATAAGCTGGCTCTGGAAGATGCCATTGATCGAATTGCTGGCTACGCGGTTGTCAAGGACGAAAAGATCTTGGAGGTCGTTACCCAGCCGAACGAGCAAGGGGTGAAGCTTCCGCTGATCAATCGAATTTGCAGCGACCTGTACGAGTCCGACCATCTTGAATTCCATCTCGAAGCACCCGCATCAGATCCGGTTCATGACCTGTTGAAGGACATTCCTGCGGCTCAAAGGACGCCACCAGGGGAAGAAATCCTTGTTCGGATGCCTGACCCAATCCAGCAATTGGCCGAGTTAGCCCCGACGCTCCATCAACGAGCCAAGTCGCGCGGTCTTGAACTGCCGCTGGACCTAGGGCTGCTGATCGATGGGGAAAAGTACTGCATTCACTTGGGCAAGCGAAAAGGTTCCCTCACCGATGGAAAGTTGGGCCGCAGCTATCTGGAACTGACGCACGCTCAGCTTGTCCGCCTGGTACTGGGAGATTTACCAATCCCGCAGCTACTTCAGCAGGGGCGACTGGTGGCGTCCACTCAAGTTGCCGCGAATGTGGCATCGAAGCTATTTGACTTCGATCCTCCTTGGTTCCCGGCAATCGATGACTTGCCGATGCGCTGATTGGCGTGAGATCGGCAGGGATCGTGAGAAATCCCTCAGCTGGCGGGGACATGGCAAACGCATACGGATTGAGTATCATAAATCGCTTGGTTTTTTGGTCGGTCCGCCTTCCTTGTGTGGACCTCCTAATTTTTCCACTCGAATCGTAGATCTGCGTCTGCTGCTTCCATGAAGATCGCCATTGCTTCGGACCACGCTGGGTATCACTACAAGACCATCATCATCGAGCATCTCAAATCGCTCGGGCACGAGGTCGTCGATTTTGGGACCGATTCGGACGAGTCATGTGACTACCCCGACTTTATCATTCCGGCAGCGAAAGCTGTTGCAGCGGGTGAATGCGAGCGTGGGATCGTTCTGGGCGGCTCGGGAAATGGAGAAGCTATCGCCGCAAATCGAATCCACGGCATTCGTTGCGCTTTGACGTGGAATGTCGAGACGGCCAAGTTAGGGCGTCAGCACAACAAGGCGAATATGATTTCCATCGGCGAGCGCATGACAGCCGAAGGGGATGTTCTGAAGATCGTCGACGCTTGGCTCGCAACCGAATTTGAAGGTGGGCGTCATCAACGTCGCATCGAAAAGATTGACGTGCTTTCGCAGAACTAGCTATCTGCCAATGACTTCGGGCAATTAAGCGCCAACCCGGATGTGTCCCAAAACTTGGCCTTCGTTGACGATATCGTCCTCTTCGGTGTGCTGTTCACAAAGAATGCCCGAGGCCGGCGATACGACGTCGAAGGTCACTTCTCCGGCGAGCACTTCAAGCACGCGATCTCCTTCACGTACGAACGAACCGCGCGGTACTAGCCACAAACTGGTGCGAACCAGGATATCGGTCAGGCCAAGTTCCGGCAAAATTAGCGGTTGTAAGTCTTCGCGTAGCATTGATTTCCGATTTCTACATTCTGGCAGGTTCAGAAACTTGAGAACCTTCGGGCACTCTCAATCGTCCTGTTGATGCCACGCCTAGCTCAGGCGAGGGCTGGAGATTAATACCGGGGAAGCGGTATCGATTCAAGGTCGAATCAATCGCCCTCGACGCGGAAATATGGCAATAACTTAATTAGCTGTTGTCCTGATTCCGGCGGTCTTTCGCGAAAATAGGTGGGGAAAAAGCCATTTTTGCAAAATATTTGGCTGCAAAATCAGAATTAGCATACGGTAACAAAGCACCAGAAATCTGGGAAAGAGAATTTGGCTGATAGGGGGCATCATGGCCAAAAGTATCAAGTCAATTGCACTCGTGTGTGCAGTTCTCATCGCATTTGGGGTGATTTATGAGTCATCGCTTCGCAAAATTGCCGACGGCGGGAAAGAGTGGCTCAGACGCCAAACAAACGAATTCTGCGAGCCAGGATATCGTCTCCATTCCGAGCACTGCTGGCACTGCGATAACGGCGAAACCTACTACGTCTATATTTTTGAAACGACCCCGATGCATCGCGGATTCAGTCCCGGCGTCCAGGTCCTGTTGGAAGACGACAATCACGGAGAGCTGCATCGCTTTCATATCAACTCCGAACATCGATTACTGAACACGGCTCTCCTGCAATCGGTGACACCCAATCGATTGGAACTGGTGTTCCGCGTCGATGAGCCGGCACCGGATCTTTATTGTTACTATTGGAAAGTCGAAGGCGGGCGACTGCTCAGAGCAGACTTCATGGCCACGTAGCCGAGGCCTCGAAACGCTTCTTCGCCTAGACGAATTGGGCAGATTCTAAAGCGCTGAAATCTTCCTGCGCAAATTGCTTGTCGCTTCTGAAACTCCTGTCTACTGTTTAATTAGTACGTCATTGCGAGTGGGAAAGCGTAAAAAGCTCCTACTCGCTTTGTCGTCTACTTGCCAGCCACTTTTCTGCATGGCCTGACTCATCATGGCAGGGGCAAATACGAACAGAGAGAGCACAATGAGAAACTTTAAACGAGTAAACCGAATCGCTCGGAACAAGCGAATCGGCGGCGAGCAATTAGAGCAACGCCAATTACTAGCAAGCGATCTTTCGGTCGTCATCGATTCGGTATTGGACGAAGTAAGAACGATCGATGGAACCGGGAACAATCTAATCGACCCTTCACTGGGAAGCACCGATACAGCGTTCATTCGAATCGTCGCGTCAGACTATGCCGATGGAATTTCTGAGGCCGCCGGCGAGGATCGTCCCAGTGCCCGGGAGGTCAGTAACAACGTTGTCGCTCAGTCGACATCCGTGATAAACGATCGATTCCTGACCGATTTCGTATGGCAATGGGGACAATTCCTCGATCACGATATCGACCTGACCGGCGAAGCCGATCCCCACGAATCGTTGCCCATCGAGGTACCGACCGGTGACATTTATTTCGATCCAACCGGTACCGGCACGGCAACCATTTCGCTGAGTCGTAGCGACTATGATCCTACCACGGGCACCGCGATTGATAATCCTCGGGAGCAGATCAACTCGATCACGGCCTTCATTGACGGCTCGATGATCTATGGATCCGACGATTCACTAGCGGCAGCACTGCGAACATTTGAAGGAGGACGCCTGAAGACAAGTGAAGGAAACTTGCTGCCATACGAAGGAGATGTCTATGAAGATTCGGAAGGTTCTATCTTCTTCGTTGCTGGAGATGTCCGGGCCAATGAACAAGTCGGTTTGACCGCGATGCACACCCTTTTTGTTCGCGAGCACAATCGGCTGGCTGACGAAATTGCCGCTGCGAATCCAGATCTTACGGACGAAGAGATTTATCAACAGGCCCGCGCGATCGTTATCGCCGAGATCCAGGCGATTACTTACAACGAGTTCCTGCCGGCTCTGCTTGGTCCCGACGCAATTGCACCCTATCAAGGTTACGACCCGACGGTTGATCCGAGCATCGCCAATGAGTTTGCTACCGCAGCGTACCGGTTCGGGCACAGTATGCTGTCTGGCGAAGTGCTTCGACTTAACAACGATGGAACAGTTGCTGAGGAAGGCTCGCTTTCACTCCGTGAAATGTTCTTTAATCCTCGGGAGATCACCGACAACGGAATTGATTCGTTGCTCTTGGGACTTGCCTCGCAGCAAGCTCAGGAGATCGATAGCATGCTGGTCGATGACGTCCGTAACTTCCTGTTTGGTCCTCCTGGAGCAGGCGGGTTCGATCTGGCTTCGCTCAACATTCAACGAGGGCGTGATCATGGCCTGGCAGACTACAACACGACTCGTGTGGCCTATGGCTTAGATCCGGTCACCTCGTTTGACGAGATTTCCTCGAACCCAGACGTTGTCGCGGCACTTCAAGCAACGTATGACTCGGTGGACGATATCGACTTGTGGGTTGGTGGATTGGCAGAAGATCATGTTCCCGGCGCAAGCATGGGGGAACTCTTCCGCACGATCCTGGTCGATCAGTTCACGCGTCTACGCGATGGAGACCGCTTCTGGTATCAAAACGTGTTCACGGGACGCCAATTGGAAGCGATCGAACAGACTTCGCTCAGCGAGATCATTACTCGAAACACAGACATCACTTCCTTGCAGGAAAATGTCTTTTTCGACGCCTCGGTTTGGATTCATGATGCTTCCGAGAATCGATCAGAAGTGACCTGGGTGACAGGCACAGGAGACGAAGTCACCATTCAGGAGACCGATCGTAACGGGACCACGGCTGAAACGAATGTGACGACCGACGTCGGTCAGGTCCAGGTGGTTGGCGAGGATCTTCAGCGCGACGTGTTCGTGCTCGACTTGAGTCAGCTTGATTCCACGATGGATGGTGGTTTCGTTGTACAAGGGCAAGAGGGCCGAGGCGATGTTCTGGTCCTGGTCACTGGTGATGGTGTCGATTCGATCGTGATCGGTGAGGATACCATTGAGTGGAACAACCAGTTGATCGCCTATAGTGGCATCGAACGCATCGTGATCTTTTCCAGTGATCCCAGTGACTCAGTAGAAGTCGAAGCAGGGATCGATGTTCGCGTCGATACGCTGAGCGAGGAAGTGCCAACAACCAATCGAGAACTTCTCGAAGTTCTCGACCGGCCTGCCCAACCACGACGTGGCGAGGAGCCTCGACGCGGTGATGATGATCGTCGACGCGAAGAAGACGCGCGTCGAAGAGAAGACGACTTCCGCCGTGCAGTTGATCGTATCGTTGCCGACTTCGCGTAACAGCGTGAATCTCTGTTGCGATACGGAAACATGTTTCCGTATCGCAACATCTTTTTGCATCGGGCACTCATTGCGGATGAGTTTCGCTGTTGCCGTAAGTATTGTCTAGACAGTGGTTTGTGGTGGTTTGTGTGTGCGGTTGCGTCTCGAATGGCATCCCCTTTGCAAATTCTCGTTTCGTCCGAGAATTCGGATCAGGCTCGCACACTGGCGGGCCTGTGGAAACAGACCAGCTACTGCCTCCTCGAGAACGTCTCCTCTATGCACGCCCGCGAACACGTCCAACTTGCTGCCTACCTCGCCGTCCATGCTCCCGCCTATCTACGAGGAAACGTGACCCACAGTCCAACGGCACTAGAGCACTTCTGGATTTCCTCCAAGTGTCGTCTTGATCGTTGGGGGATTCGCCTGAAGACCCACACGCAGCTTCTCGAGTCTGGCTCGGCGATGGACTTTCCCCGTTTCTGGAATGCGGCACGTCCGGTAATCGAGGAGATTCTGGTTAGCGATATTCTGACACGGGTCTGGATTTCGGTGTGCGTCGCGCACGATCGAATTCAGCGAGAGAGCATCGCAGAGCCTGTGGCGCGAAGTGTCTTTCTAGGGCATATGGAAGCCAGGAATCGGGCGTTAAACCTTCTTCTGCATGGACGAGGCCTAGAGGCAACCATGATGGTGCCGTTGAATCGACTGCGACGGCGTTCGGAGCGCTGGACCGATATGTTGTTGGGGTACATTGCCGCCGATACCGACGTGAACAGCTTCGGCTACGATCAGGCTCGTGTCCGCGAGTTCGGCAATGACATCCGTAGCGAACGTGGATCGACGAACAAGAACGCCTCTTGGACGATGTTACTGGAAACTGCGCTGGAGGCCTTTGGCAGCCAATTGGTGAATGAGCCTGCCAATGCAGACTTGAATCGAGATATTGCGAACGCGGTGATGGGCAGTTTCGGCGATGAACTGTTCAGCCAAAACACGTTAATCAATCCGATGTGGGAATCGCGAATCATCCATCTGGCCGACGACGCACAGCAATTGGTCGAACAGTTGCTTTCGCCAGAAACGCCGGACATCGAGCAACAACGAAAAGAAGTTTCGCGTCTTTCATTTCCTGCTTAAGTACTTGGGGATTGAAACGGATTGTCTGTGACTTCTGCCAAGACAATTTCTTCATGTCGATCATGTGCAATATCGACACATTGCTTCAACCGCTCGAATAGCGCTGATTGTTTTTCTGGGTCTGGCAGTGCTGTCTTGGGAATGGCCAGGTAGATAAAGGGCATCGTGTCATAGATTACGATGGCTTCCCGGTCGTCGGCTACCTGATCTAGAACGCTCCAACGACTAAAGCCGATTCCTTCCTCGGTAACGGTGGCGACGCCCTCATCGAAGAACCAGGCTTCATCTGGTCGACTGCCTTCCTGCTGGACCGATAGCTCCTTTAGAAATTGAAGGCGGCTGTGCCATTGAAGTCCGAAGACCAGCAGTAGAATTGACGTCATCGTGAGCGCCAAATAGTAGAAGAAGTCCGTATTGATTTCCATTTGATATCGCAGCACGATCAGCAGCATGGCCAAAATGATTGGCAAAATCAGTTGCTTAATCAGCCCCCAGGCCGTGGGCACGGTGTTCTTCCCATCGGTATCAATTCCCATGGCGGTCAGTCGCGCGTAAAGCTCGGGACAAGCATCCCATTTCAGATGCTCAATCAACTGGAATTGATCGAGATCGTTGCCTTGACGAAAGGCCTCCCAGGCCAGCAGTGGAGATGGGTTCTCGAGGGCTCTCGTTCTTAGCGACTCCGCTCGGGCGACGAATGCATCTGCTTCGTCAGGCGAGGAAAAGTATCGCTTGGGAACGACATACGCACGCAACTTCTGGACGTAGATCGCGATATAGTCTGGCAGATTTCGCACACTGGGCACCGTGTTCCAGCGTCGCCGTGCGGCACCGCGTTCGGTTGTCGCTTCCAGGTAATCGTCCAGTAGACGCACGGTTTGTGGGCCAGGAATGACCTTGGCATTCTTGCCGATGCTGGCCCAGGCACGCCAATACAGGATCGTTAGTAGCAGGGCACACAAGCCGACGATACCCAACAGGCAAGCCAGAAAGAACCACTCGCTTAAGATGGCAAAGAGTACCGCCAGTGGCCATACAGCCAACAGGACCTTGAGGGTACGCCAGTAGTCCTGAAATCGATCATTCCAGGGTAAGCCATAGAGAATGGCGGCGATGTCTTCCGGCTTGTTTTCGTAAGTAACTTCCATGGACATCATGTAAAAGCAGTTTGAAGTCGCATCATCAGGCCGATAGTCGATTGAATTTCATGGAAATCCGTTCCCTACTTGGTGACAATAAGGAGACGTTTGCTCGACTTTCGTTCCTCTCAATATATTTCGTTCAATATGTCTGCATCGACTTTTCGCCTGATTATATCGGCCTGTCTGCTCGTCGTAACTATTGGCGGTTCTGCTTGGGGCGCGGATCGTCCGAACGTCGTTTTGATCATGACCGACGATCAAGGTTACGGCGATGTCGGTATCCATGGTAACCAGGTACTGCGAACGCCGCACCTGGATCAATTTGCACGGGAAGGGACGCAGCTAACCCAGTTTTATTGCAGCCCTGTCTGTGCGCCCACGCGAGCCGCGTTGATGACGGGCCGTTACTTCTACCGGACCGGTGTCATTCATACCTCACGCGGAGCAGCCAGAATGACCACCGAGGAGAAGACGTTGGCCGAAGTGTTTCAGGATGCCGGATATGTTACCGGAATCTTTGGTAAATGGCACTTAGGCGATAACTATCCTCTGCGACCGCAAGACCAGGGCTTTCAGGAAAGCCTGGTCCACAAGTCAGGCGGAATCACACAAGCTCCCGATCAACCCAACGACTATTTCAACCCCCTGCTGTGGAAGAACGGCCATCCGGTTCAGGCCCAGGGGTACTGTACCGACGTGTTCTTCGCCGCCGCGATCGAATTCATTCAGGATAGCCGAGATGTCCCCTTCTTCGCGTACATCGCAACCAATGCACCGCACACCCCACTGATTGTGGAGGAAGAAGCCTGGAAACGCTACGCTGATCAAGATCAGGACGAAGTAACTGCCAAGGTCTACGCCATGGTTGAAAACATCGACGACAACTTCGCGCGACTGATTAAGACACTTGATGCGTTAAACCTGCGAGAAAACACCATCGTCATCTTCCTGACCGACAATGGCCCGCAGCAGAAACGGTTCAACGGTGGCCTGAATGGGCGCAAATCGATGGTGCTGGAAGGGGGAATTCACGTCCCCTGTTTCGTGCAGTGGCCTGCGAAGTTGGAGGGTGGCAACAAGGTGAGTACGCGTCACGCTCACATCGATTGGTTGCCGACATTGATCGAAGCGACCGGAATCCAGGCTGATTTGCCGAATAAGATTGACGGCGTCAGTTTCTGGCCTCAGCTGAGTGGCAGCAAACAGGAAGTGGAGCCACGGAACCTTTTCTTTCAAGTGCATCGTGGACTGGAACCAGAACCTTATCACAATGCGGCGGTTGTGGGTGAACGCTACAAGCTGGTCATGAATGTCGGCAGCTTTGGTAAGGAGAAACTTGCTGATGTGCCTGAAAAGCAGCGAACCGGGATACAGCTGTTTGATTTGAGCAAGGACCCCGGTGAACAAAATGACTTGGCGCCGCAAATGCCTGAAAGGGTAGAGGTATTAACTAACGCCTACGATTCCTGGTTTGCCGACGTGAAGGCTTCCCGCGATTTCGCGACGCCCGCGATTATGTTGGGATCAAAAGCGACCGACTCGACGCTGCTTTGCCGTTACCAAGATGGACACTACGAAGGCCAAAGTCATCTAGGCTGGAAGGTGGAAGTGCGAGAAAACCTTTTCCTTCAACTGCGTTTGAATCAGGAAGCCAAACCAGGCGAGAAACTAATGGTGCGGTGGTTAGGGGATGTGAACGCCTACGAAATCGAAAACCCCAAGGAGCCGATCACACTTGTGCAATTGACACCAGGGACCGGCCTCTTGGACGTTTGGCTTCAAGCCGATGGTAAGCCGCGCGAGTTCATCAAGGACAATTCAACAACCGGGGATGTTGTCGCCACACCATTCCGGCTGGGTGACTAAGCCTAATCACCCAGGCCAAGTTCAACCGGCACCGAGACCTTCTCTCCTTGTCGCATGACACTCAGGACAACCTGTTCCCCAGGCTTCTTATTCTCGATGGATGAGAGCAGGTCATCGGCTGACTGAACTTGCTGACCTTCGATCCCCACGATCGTGTCGGCTTCGCTGCGATCGAGGCGGGTTTGCTCGTAGACGAACGGACCGCGCTGGACCTGTTCACGGACGAGTCGAAAGCCACGAATTCCGGCCTGATCGGCGGGACCACCAGGGGCAACCGTAGCCACCGTCAGTCCTTGGTCCGTTTGATAAACGCGGGTGATCCCAATGTCAGGACGAATAACGCGGCCGTTCTTTACCAACTGAGGTACCACGCGCTGAATTGCTGCTACCGGAATTGCGAAACCGACGCCTGTATTTTCGCCAGTGCTTGATGCGATCGCTGTGTTCATGCCGATCAGATGACCACTGCTATCAAATAATGGGCCGCCTGAGTTTCCGCGATTCAGAGCCGCATCGATCTGAATGATCGACTTCATCGTGCGGCCGCTACGCGATGGCAACACGCGGTTAAGGCTCGAGATAATACCAATGGTCATCGTTCGTTCCAGTCCGAACGGATTACCGATCGCATAAACCTTCTGGCCGACTCTTAGACGCGAAGAATCACCGAACTGAACTGGATGAAGTACTTCTTCCGGGGCATCGATTTTTAATACAGCGATGTCGTTTACTGGGTCCTGGCCGACGAGTGCCGCGGCGTAGCTTTCGCCATCAAAAAGTGTGACGCGAATCTCGCGAGCTCCTTCGATCACGTGATAGTTGGTCAGGATGAGCCCTTGCTTGTCGAGCACACTTCCGCTTCCGGAGCCTTCCGCAGGGCGCTCCATCAGAAAAAAGTTGTCGATCTGGACACTTCGCGTCGTGATATGGACGACGGCACGGTTGCCTTGCTCGTAAACATAGATGTTTCGCTGCTCATCAGGCGTTAGCTCCAGTTGCTTGGCACTCCACTGAGGGGTGAAGTCTTGGGGGGCGGTAGCAACGCGTTCTTGGGCACTAATCGAAGTAGAAAACAGGCAAACAGCGACGAATAGAATGGGGAGAAAACCACGAAGTGCAGTCATCGATCGTACTCCTGTTGCGAAGGGTGACTCTCCTGGGGAAAAACAAACTTTCGAAATCATTCACACATGTCGATGTACGACCAAGGTGAAAATTGGTTCAGCAGCGGAGATAAGAACTATTTAATACGTTCTTTGAGGCGCTGTTGAGTGAGAAGCATCATCGTACGATGCGAGCCAAGCCTCGAGATGTCGCTGTCGTCGTCGGACGGCACCAACTGCTCGTAATCGCCCTCGGGATTCATAACCCATGCCTGGCGACGGTCCTTCATCAACACATCCAGGATCTCCCACAGCCGTTCCTTGTGGGCACGTAATTCAAGCGGTGTGCACGCTTCGACTCGGTTGCTTAGGTTCCGCTGCATCCAGTCGGCCGAACCGATGTAGTACTCGCCATCGAGTGGATCGTCCGATCCATTGGCGAAGTAGAAGATACGCGAGTGCTCGAGAAATCGTCCGATGATACTACGCACGGTTACGTTTTCCGTGAGTCCTGGTACCCCGGCTCGGAGGCAAGAGAACCCACGCACGATGCATTCGACTTGAACGCCTGCCTGGGACGCGGCGATGATGCCCTGGCACATCTCAGGGTCTTCCAACTGGTTGACCTTGAAGATGATCATGGCTGGCTTGCCTGCTTTTTTGTTTTCAATCTCGCGGCGTGTCTTTTCCAAAAACTGTTCACGCATGTTGGTTGGCGCGACCAGCAGCTTTTGAAAACTGGGTTCCCGAGAACGCCCTGTCAGGGCATGGAATAAATTCACCACGTCGGTCGTCAACATCGGGTCGCAAGTGAATAGTCCCAGGTCGGTATAGAGCCGGGCCGTTTTTACGTGGTAGTTACCAGTACCGATGTGGGCATAGCAGCGGATGCCGTCCGATTCTTGCCGAACGACCAGCGCAATTTTCGTGTGAGTCTTCAGGCCAAGCACACCATACACGACATGGGCCCCGATCTTCTCGAGTTCCTTGGCCCAGTGCAGGTTGCGTTCTTCGTCGAAACGAGCCTTGAGTTCGATCAAACAGGCAACTTGCTTGCCAGTCTCGGCGGCACGGATCAAGCTGCGGACAAACGGCGTATCGTCACCGACACGGTATACCGTCATCTTGATCGCGATCACTTTTGGGTCGTTCGCTGCCGCACGAATAAACTGCTCGACACTGGCATCAAAGCTTTCGTAAGGATGATGCACCAGGAAGTCGCCTGACTTGATGACCGAGAAAATGTCGGCTTCTTCACCAGCAAGGTCTGCTGGAACGATCGGGTTCCAGGGTTCGTCGCGAAGCTCTTTAATGTCGAGCGACGCCAAAGGCCACATGCCGGCATAATCCAACTCGCCAGGCACCTCGTAGACGTCATCTTCAGAGAGATCGAACTGGTGCATCAATAGCGAGCGCACCCATGGGTTCGGGTCTTCGGAAAGTTCGAGGCGAACGACAGGCTCAAATTTTCGTTGACGCAGTTCTTCAGCAACGATCGTACGGATGCTTTCCGACTCGTCATCGTCTTCGATTTCGACCTCAGAGTTTCGCGTAATCCGGAACAGCGTCGAGTCGATGATTGTCATGCCGGGGAATAATTTCTCGGCGTTGTAATGAATGAGATCGGCCAGGCGAATGTACGACCGCGCGTCATCCATATCGGAGTCGAGTTGAATCCATTGCGGCAGGATGTTGGGAACCTTGACCCGGGCAAACAAGTTCTCTTCCGAGTCTGGTACTCGCAGGACGAAACCTAGCGATGTCGATAGGTTCGACATATAGGGGAATGGGTGCCCAGGATCGAGTGCCAACGGAGTGAGTGCCGGGTAAACATTGCGATTGAAAAAGAGGTGTGCTTTCTCGCGCTGCGAATCGGTGAGTTGGTCCCAATCCAAGAGATGGATGTTGTGCTCGGCGAGCAGCGGCTTGAGTTCCTTGCGGAAACACTTGGCTCGCTTCTTCAGCATGGGAATGATGACCTGACGCATCTCCTGCAGACGCTGTTGAACCGGCACCGGGCCAATGACTTTGTTCTTGAGCCGTTCGGCCTGACTGCGGGTACGCAAAAGGCCAATCCGCTTCATGAAGAACTCGTCCAGGTTCGACGTGAAAATGGCCAGAAACTTGATTCGCTCGAGGCCCGGGTTGCGGTCGTCGAGCGCCTCGTGCAGGACGCGGCTATTGAATTGAAGCCATCCGAGATCACGGTCGGAATAAGCATCTCGCCATGAAGTGTCCGTCAGATCCGTTTCCGACGAGGAAGTCTTCAGGTTCTGGTCAATCAAGCGTGCCGTAATTTCCTGCGTCATCAGTCCTTAGAGCCTTTTCTGCGGAAAGCTTTGCTTGTGTCAAATCTTAGCTGAAATATAGCATTCTATCTGATATGTACCCCAACTGGGGACCCAGGCGTAGGTTTCGGCTTGAATTAACGGTGAAGATTGGTCTTGGGATTGGTCGACGAAAATACTACAACGACCCCTCGATTAGGTCTCTTTGAGTTCTAGTATGGAACTGCTGGCATGGCGATAGACACGAAAATCTGGACTGGACCTGGCCGACCGGCCGTCTTCCTGGACCGCGATGGCACGATTAATGAAGAGGTGAAATACCTCGGTTCGCCTCATCAGCTGCGAATTATCCCCGGAGCCGCCGAGGCGATTGCACGCCTTAATCAGGTGGGTATTCCGGTGATTGTTGTCACCAACCAGTCAGGTATCGCTCGGGGGTACTACACTGAGGACGATGTCCAAGACGTGCACAACTACATGGATAAGCTGCTGGCCGACCATGGGGCTTCCGTCAATGCGTACTACTACTGCCCGCATCATCCTGATGCGATCGTGAAAAAATACGCGGTCGATTGCGAGTGCCGCAAGCCTCGTATTGGGATGCTGAGTGCAGCAGCGGCTCAGGAAAACGTCTACCTCAGCCAAGCCTACGTGGTGGGAGACAAGCGATCCGACCTGCGAGCCGCCGTCAACGCGGGCGCTCGCGGTATCCTGGTACGAACTGGGTACGGTAAGAAGACGGAAGAAGAACTGATTCGCGAATCGGAAGCGACCGGAGCGGCCCTGGTCACGAACATTGTGGATGACTTATCCGCCGCCGTTGAGCAAATCTTGACGGCACTTGGGCAATCGCAACCACAAAGCGTGAAGCCACCCAAGTTCGCGTCTACTTATCGCCATCATCGACCGGAGCTAGGTCGACATTACCCTCACTAGCAGTCTCAGCCTCGCCATGCTGCTTGGGGGGAGGAATCTCGGCACCGATTGGCCCGAGTTCTTCCGATGCTTCGGTGATCATTTCGACCAGCATCGGAGCGATCGGTGTTGGTTCCGTTGGATCCGCTTTGGTTTCTTCCGTTGACGTTTCGGCTACTTCGGGCTCGGTGGCTGGCTGCGATGGCTTGTCCATCGGCTCTTCCGCGATGATCGGTTCGCTCACCGGCATTTCCCCATTGACCTTGCGTCCTGCTGGTTTGGGTTTCGGCTTCTTCTGGGAAGCCGTTTGTTTCGCAGCATTCACCTGTTGCTGAAAGGCCGCTGCTAAAGGGCTTTCTTCCGAAGCATCAACGGGCTTGTTGCTCGATACCTGGTTATCGGTATTCGTTGTTTCCTCAACAGGTCCTTCTTCGATGATCTCTTCGGTTGGAATCGATTCAACGGGGACTTCAACTTCAGGGTTGGTTTCATCTGGCGTGCCGCCTTCTGATGCCAACGTCCGCATCTCAGGCGTTCTCAATTCCTCGGGGACGAGGAAGTACGCTTGAGGCGGAAGGTGCGGAACGATCTTGAAGACATCCTGGTGACCGAACCACATGATCATCATCACGGCGATCGCCAAACCGGCGACACCACCAACGATGATCTTGGCGAATTCAAGGAAAACGTTGGGTTCCGCTTTCTTGGGTTTGCGAGAGGGACGCGACGAGTCGATCTTCGCCATGGGCGGGCTGCTGGAAAGCGGACCCGAATCCTTAATCTGAAAATCGGTCTTCGGTTCGCTGGGCTCACCGGTCAGGTTGTATTCGGTCGTATCGGCAAGACCCGTCGGGACCGCGATAGTGACTTCGGAGCCAGGCCCGGAAACGATTTCGGCTTCCGGCGGCAAGCTCGAAAGGATTTCGCTCAGGGGGAACTCTTCACTGCAACGTGGGCAGCGAATAACCGACATCTCCTTCGCCATGGCGGGAATGCGAATGGAGTCATGACAACGAGGGCAGGAACTCAACAGCATGTGGGGCTCCGAAACGTGACGATTTCGACTGGCTGACCCAAAGCGCGGGAGGGGAATTGGACAAGGGCTCCCCCAAGGCAGCCAGAGGCAATCGGCTATTTTAACAGGAATGTACGAAATTGGGTGGAATCTAGCCAATTGCACCCCAAGTTTTCTGCAAAACAAAGGCCGATTGCGCCTAGGTGGAAGTTTTAATTTCTGCGAGCTAAACTAGTAGGACCTACCTAACCTTCCTCAAACCACCCTTCATCCGCTCGAATCTGGAGCATTGCCTGTGACTGGTAGCCCTTGGACTTCTCGGCTTATTCCCTGCTACGTAGGGATTGTTATGTCGGTACTGATTTGTGCTGATTGCTTCGCTCAGTTTGGCGGCGGCAAGAGCGAAATTAAGGCTGACATTCGTGACGGTGATCGCATTGCCCTTGTGGGCGGCACTTTCATCGAACGAGAACAGCAGTACGGATATTTCGAGTTGGCCCTGAATCTGGCCCTGCCGGAAACCAATTTCAGCGTGCGAAACCTTGGCTGGAGTGGTGATACGGTCACGGCCATTTCTCGGGCACGCTTTGGTAATCAGCAAGAAGCCTGGTCCCACCTGACCAAGTCGCTGGACCTAGTCGACCCAACCGTCATCTATGTTGGCTACGGAACCAACGAAGCATTTCGTGGTAAGGAAGGCTTGGAAGAGTTCAAAGCAAACTATGCGAAATTGCTGGACGAACTGGAGAAGCGGACCCAGCGGATCGTAATGATCAAGCCATTGCCAATGGAAAACCTGGGACCTCCTCTTCCCAATCCCGAAGCGTACAACGCGAATGTGGAGTTGTACGGGAAAGCGATCGAGGAATTAGCTTACGATCGTGGTCACAGCACGATGGGCATGAACGCATCATTCGCTAAGTATCAACCGTCGGGTAAAGACGAGCCAGAGCATCTGACCGACAATGGCATGCATCTGACGGAATTCGGGTACTGGTATCTTGCTCCCAAGATGGTGGCGAGCTTGGCCCCTTGGACCAGTGAATTGCCGCTCAAGGCCGTTGCGGCCAATCCCTTGAAACCTCAGGATAAAGTGCTTGTTCCACTGCCGTATGCATCGGCCCCTGGTAAAGAAGCCCCTCAATCTATCCAGTGTGCGATCCAATTCTTCCAGCCAGGCAAGAGCGTGCTGAAAGGGCCTGGGGACGCACCTGAAGTTTCTGCCACCACAGAACAGTGGGGACGCGGGGTCGATATTCCTGCTACGGCTCTGTATGCCAAAACCGAACAGCTTCGTCAGGCGATACTCCGCAAGAACCAGCTTTTCTTCGATCGTTTTCGACCGCAGAACGAAACGTACCTCTACCTGTTCCGTAAGCATGAACAGGGAAATAACGCGGTTGAGATTCCTCAATTCGATCCACTGATCGAAGAGCAGGACAAGAAGATCTTCGAGTTGAAACAGCCGGACGCGTTCGATGTGACGTTTGAAAAGACGGCCGACTAACCTCCTCGCCTTATTCTGTATCCATCTATCCTACCTATTGAGATATCCGTTCCTATGAACCGCCCTGCCCTTGCCTTGCTGCTGCTGTTGATCGCTCCGGCAGCCTTGTTTGCTCAGCGTGATCTAAAGGTCATCCCCGATACCGATCCGGCCGCAGAACAGCGTTCGTTCACGGTGGCCGAAGGATTCGAAGTGAATCTGTTCGCTTCCGAACCGATGATCGCCAGCCCGATTCAAATCAACTTCGACGCCCAAGGCCGCTTGTGGGTTGCATCGAGTTCCGTCTATCCCCAGATCGAGCCTGGCCAGGTCGCGGATGACAAGATCCTGATGCTGGAAGATACCGACGGCGACGGTGCCGCCGACAAGTCGACTGTCTTTGCAGATGGGATGTTGATTCCCACCGGCGTGCTGCCAGGCGATGGTGGCGTTTACGTGGCCAACAGCACCGAACTGTTGCACATGAAAGATACCGACGGCGACGGCAAGGCGGATCAGAAACGCGTTGTGTTGTCCGGCTTTGGAACGGAAGATACGCACCACATCCTGCACACGCTTCGCTGGGGCTACGACGGGATGATGTACTTCAACCAGTCGATTTACATTCATAGTCACATCGAAACGCCACACGGTGTGCGGCGACTGAACGCCGGCGGCATCTGGCAGTTCCGACCCGAAACGATGGAACTGGATGTCTTCTGCCGCGGTTTTGTGAACACCTGGGGACACCACTTCAACAACTATGGTGCGCATTTCGCAACCGATGGTGCCTATGGTGAAGGTATCAACTACACCTTTCCTGGTGCCGTGTTTGTCACGGCTAAAGATTCGCGACGACTCCTGCAAGGTTTGAATCCCGGTAGCCCCAAGCATTGCGGATTGGAGTTGGTCGGCGGATCGCATTTGCCGGAAGACTGGCAGACCAGTGCGATTACCAATGACTTCCGCGCTCATCGGGTGTGCCGATTTGTGCTGGAAGAAGACGGTTCCGGCTATGCCAGCCGCCAAGCCGAGGATGTCATTAAGGCGGCACACGGAGCGTTTCGTCCTGTCGACGTTAAGATGGGACCCGACGGAGCGATCTACATCGCCGACTGGTACAACCCGATCATTCAACATGGCGAAGTCGACTTCCGTGACCCACGCCGCGACCATGTGCACGGGCGTATCTGGCGTGTGACCAAGAAGGGAAGCCCTCTGGTCAAGCCGCAGAACCTGCACGAGGCTTCCATTGAAGAGCTTCTGGCCGCTTTGAAGTCCCCAGAGAAGTGGATTCGCACGCACGCCAAGCTTCAGCTGAAACAACGACCGCGAACCGACGTTCTCAAGCAGCTTGCTGCCTGGATGCAGAAACTGGCCAAGTACGATCCATCCACCGAGCACCAGCGTCTGGAAGGACTGTGGGCTTATCAAGCGTTGGACGAGATCAACGAGCCACTCCTGTTGGAACTCTTAAGTTCATCCAATCACAACATTCGTGCGGCCGCTGTTCGAGTTGCCTCGCAGTGGCACGATGAGGTTTCCGATCCCCTTGGCTTGTTTACGGCAGCCGTTCGTGACGAGCATCCACGGGTGCGTTTGGAAGGTGTGCGAGCGTTGGCTACGGTCCCCAGTTCCCAGGCGATGATCGTCGGGCTGGAAGCAACACGTCAGCCGATGGATCGATTCTTGGACTTCGCCGTTTGGCAGCTGGTCGAAGATCTCGCTCCAGTCTGGATTCCTGATCTGCAGCAAGCGGTCGCCAAGAATGATAAGAACTCGAAGATCCTTCAGGATGCGAAAGCGCATCCTGAAAGCTGGGCGTTTGCCTTCGAGGCGATTCCAAATCCGGAAGTCGCCGAGGCCGCGATTATCTTGCTGCCAGAAGCAGATGCGGAAACATCTGGCCGGCTGGTCGAATTGGCCGCTCAGCGAGGCGGATCCCAGCTCTTAGGTAACTTGCTTTCTTCGATCCTGCCAGAGGGAAGCCGGGCCGGCGATAACTCGCAGATCGTGCCGATCCTGAAGTCCTTCCTCGTCGCGATGCAAGTCCGCAAGACGAAGCCGGAAGGCGACCTCGCAGCGATTGAAAAGCTGTACGCGTCAGACTCGCCAGAAGTTGCTGCATTGGCTTTCGATACAGCGATTGCCTGGAACGTTGCCTCTCAGGACCTAGTGCGTTCCTATGCTTCAGGTGAGAAAGAACTGCCGCCAGCGGCACGTGTCGCTGCGGTTCGGGCGCTGGCGAAAATGCCAGGGCAGCCAACCGCCAAGTTGTTGGTCGACTTGATTCATTCGGACTCTGCCGATCAGGCCGTTCGTTTGGCAGCCCTGGAAAGCCTGGCGACGTTCGCACTCCCCAATGCTGCAAATCAAACCGCCGTGCTCCTGGCGAAGGAAGGAAATGCCATTCCGGCCGACGCGCTACTTGTTCCGTTTGTCAGTCGAAAGCAAGGACAAGTTCGCCTCGCCGAAGCACTTAAGGAAAAGAAGCTTCCACGAGACCAGGCACAACTGGCGCTCCGCTCAGTACGAGGTAGCAGCCAGGCAGCGCCGGAACTTGTTGCCGCGATTCAAGCATCTGGTGGTCTGACTGAAGGGGTCCGTCAGTGGTCCGACGAAGAACTGGCCGAGATTACGAAAATGGTCATGCAGTCAGGGGATCCATATGCTGGGGAAGCGATCTTCCGAAAGGAAGCTCTCAACTGCTTCAAATGCCACGCCATTGGCGAAGCTGGTGGAAATGTCGGACCGAACTTGATCAGCCTCGGTGCGAGTGCTCAGCCTGACTATATTGTCGAGTCGCTTCTACGTCCGAGTGCGAAGGTGAAGGAAAACTTCCATTCATTGATCATTTTGACCGACGAAGGAAAAGTGCTGACGGGGATTCCCGTTCGCGAAAACAAAGACTTGCTCGTCCTGCGTGACGCCGAGGGACGCGAGATCGAAATCCCTCAAGAGACAATCGACGATCGTGCCGAGGGACGTTCGCTCATGCCGGATGGTTCGATCGATGCTTTGACAACGAAAGAGATTGTCGACCTGGCCACGTTTATGTCGAAGCTGGGTAAAGCAGAAGAGTTCTCGATCGGCAGTCAGAAGTATTTGCGTAACTGGAAGACGCTGACGTACAACAACGAGTCGAATCGAGCGATCAATCGCTCGAGCAACAATACGGTTGCCGCCGGGCATCCATCGTTCGTATGGAAGCCCATCTTCAGCCAGGTCGACGGCGGAGTGCCTGTGGCGGAGCTTCCCGTGTATCACCCACATCGTAACCAGCCGCAGTTCGCTTATCTGCAAACGGACATCGAAGTCGCTAGCGGTGGTAAGTTCCGGTTTGCTTTCGAGGGACCGGAAGGACTATCGGTGTGGCTCGACGGCAAGCCTATCCCGACGGCTAAAGAACTGGAAGCGGATTGGCAACCCGGTGTGCACCAGATCACGCTTGCTATCAACTTGGGTGAACGTAAAGAGACGGTGAAGGTGCGTCTTCTGGAAGAGGAGTCGACAGGCCGCTTGGCCACTGCGTCGAAGAAATAGACGCGAATGATGAGAATTGGGGGCAATCTTGCCTTGACCTGCAACTTGCCCCTTTGGTAGTTACACGCTTCGGTCCAGCTAATTAGTATCGTCACAGGCTGACTGGGGACTTGAGCGTAATCGTGAAAAAAAATTCTCATCTGCCGTTTTCCAGCATTGCGGGTTACCTGTTGCTAGCACTTGGCGTGTTTGCTTCTGGGCAAGAGGCCGCAGCCCAGGGAACCGTTGCGCCGGCACCCGTCACGGGATCCGCAGGTGCTTCTATTCAGGGCTGGGATCCGTATTCCACGACACCGCAGTACGGGTCGTATAGTCAGCCGGGCTACAGCGCGCCAAGTTATGCCGCACCGCCGACTTCCAGCTACCCGCCGCCGAGCAGTTTTCCGCCGGCGCCATCGTCGCCGCCTGCAAACTTTTCGACCGGTCCGAACTCGTTCTATCCACAGCAGCCGCAGCCTTTGTATCAGCCGGCTCAGCCATTTGCTCCCCAGCAGCAGTACCAGATTCCGTACGAACGCTTCATGGAGAACCTGGCGTTTCAGTACACGTTTTTGCCCAAGTTGAGCGACGAACCTGACGCATTGCAGACGCAAGACTTCGAGACCTCAGTCACGGCGTTGTTCCCGAACTTCCTGTTTAGCGATCACCCATTGCTGGTGACTCCTGGGTTCGTGCTGCATCTGTGGGATGGCCCGTCCACCATGGTTCAGGACCTGCCGTCGAAGGCCTATAGTGCTTACCTCGACTTGGCTTGGAATCCAGAACTTACGCCCCGCTTGTATGCCGAACTCGGTTTTCGCGTGGGCGTCTACACTGACTTCGAGACAATCAACTCCGACAGTTTGCGGTTTCAGGGGTTAGGTGTGGGCAACATTCGTTTGACACCCACGATGACCTTGAAGGCCGGTGCGGTTTACATTGATCGAATGGACAAGAAGCTGTTGCCGGTCGTTGGTCTGTTATGGGAACCTGACAGCCTGACTCGCTTTGATATTACCTTCCCTTACCCGCGGCTTTCCAAGTACTGGACGACTGTCGGCGATCGTAAGGTGTGGTGGTACGTCGGTGGTGAATTCGGCTACGGCAGTTGGACCATCCAACGCTACGATTTTGTGGCTATGGATAAAGTGAGCGACCAGATCGATATCAATGACTACCGCGTCTTCGTTGGTTTGGAAGCGACGCACCCCAATCGTCTGCGAGCCTACGCGGAAATCGGATATGTATGGGACCGAAACATTCTGTATCGGGCTCCTACGATTCCCAACCTGAAAGTGGACGACACCTTGATGTTACGTGTTGGGTTTAATTTCTAAGGCGAGGCATTGAAACACCCATCGACTTACGCTGCATGTCTTCTCGTTCTTGGATGCCTCTTCGGAAGCGAATGGACGGGGCATGCCCACGCGCAGATGCAGCCTTGGGCGCAGCGTGATCTTAGCACGCTACCGCGTGAATCAACGTATCACCCGATTCAGCGCATTCCACCAACGGAAGTCTTTCCAGGCGGATATCAACTACCGAAATACCCGAAAAATGGTTCGCCGGGCAATCCGCCTGTGCCGGCTACTCTCGTTTCCGAGAATCCCCCAGAGCTTAGTACGCTTTCGGATGATATCGAGAAACAAGATGCTCTCTACCTGACAGAAGAGGAAGTCTTCTCGTCGCGTCCGAAATTGAGTCCAGCGAAAGATGGCTTTCTGCAATCGTTGACGATTCAAAGTACCTGGATAGCTGGCAGCGGTGACAATATCGGTATGACCGAAGTTAGTGGTAGCGCGACCGTCGGATTTCCAGCCCCAACCCGCGAATCGCCTCTGTTGTTGACGCCTGGTTACGGCATGTACTTTCTGGTCGGTCCCGATTCGGTCGAGGCGCCGGCAACCCTTTATCAGGCTTATCTCACAACGCGTTGGATGTCGCAGTTGTCGCCGAAATGGGGAACCGTACTGTCGGTCACGCCTGGCGTTTACAGCGACTTTCAGCGAACTGATAGCAACGCATTTCGCGTTAGCGGCATGGCGATCATGTCCTACCAATGGACCGAATCGATTCAGTTTCTCTTTGGTGTGGCCTATCTCAATCGTGATGACTATTCCATCTTGCCGGTGGTCGGTTTGGTTTGGACACCTGACGATGACCATCGCCTGGAACTGACCTTCCCACGTCCTCGCTACTTGCAATTATTCTCGTACGGCGACGGCTATGAGGATTGGTGGTATGTCTCTGGCGAGTTTGGCGGAGGAACTTGGAGCGTAGAACATCCCCTCGGCGAAAACGACTCACTCACCCTAAGCGACTACCGCCTGATCATTGGGATGGAACGCAAAACGGATGGGGGCGGTAAGTCGTTTTTAGAGCTTGGTTATGTATTCGGCCGTAAGTTCGAATACAAGGATGATCCAGTCGAACTCAACATGAGCGATACGATCATGTTGCGAAGCGGTTGGTGGTATTAACGACGGTCTGACTGCTTGCTCAATTCTTTCTCGAGCAGCTTCATATTGCGGCGGTTCGCTCGGAACGTGACGTCGAACAGGTCGCCGACCAGCGGAACGAAACCGATGATAAAGTCGATCAGGACATTCCACACCATCTTGATTAACGTCCAGCGGCTTGCTCCTAATCGATAGGCTTCCCAAAGGAAGTAAGCCGAGACCGCCGTTGTCGACGCATCACCGACGATCGGTATTAGGCCGAGCACTGCATCCCAACCGAGTTTAATGTTGGTGCCGGGCAACGCGACGGCATCATCAAACAGATGCGCAATCGTTTGAAGTCGCTTGATCAACTTCTCTCGATCTTCTCTCGAAATGGAGTGCTGGACATGCTTGCCCGCCTTCCGAACGGCACTGGGGGTGCCAGGTCGACGAGGCATCAAGCGGGACGAATTCGGACTCAAATATCGAATATTCATGGTTCGTTACCGGGGTTAAAGGTACCGCACGCAAACGTGCTGCTTTACCTTTTCGCAATCGCTATACCAGTCGCGAGTCAATTGGCAGCGAATCAGAAATGGCTCGGGATCGTTTCGCCTAACCCGTTTTGAATAAACCCTTTGGGGCATCTATCGATATGATCCAGATTCTCGTAGTGATGTGAATTTCACCGACTTGGCAGGTCGGCATTCACTCTGGCAAAGTTGCGACAATCCCGAGAATGACCGCAACGGCGGATGGAATTGCGGCTATCAAGATGACCAGCGTCGCTCGCATTGCGGCAGGGATTCTTTCAGAGAGAAGGGCTCCAAGAACAGCTGCCAGCAGCGGTCCGGCCATAGGAAGCCAATAGCTAACCAGCGGTACATCGCTCCATGAATTCACCTGGGCGATCAGCAAAATGCCAGCGAGATAGGTAGTTAAGGTCAGGCCGATACCACCAAGAAGGGAACGTCCAAGAAACAGTCCCACGACAACTAACCCTAATGACGCGCCAAAAGTCAGACCGGCTACCTGGGCGAATCTCAAGCTTTCCGAAATCGCGACGATCGCTGTGGCCGCGAGACAGGTGCCCAGCCAAACCACGGCGAATGGCCAGCGACTGCTCTCAGAAGAGAGATCGGTTGCGATCGAGACGACCGCAACGCCGACGCACCAGCATAAGAGATAGGGGACGTACGGAGGGGAAAGGTCTTCCCAAGTTGGCATCAGTAGATAGCCAACTCCGGCAGCAACCGCCGCATAGATAACGGGAAGCACAGCAAGGCGAATCAGAGCCGAGTTCCCCAACACGCCGACTGTGGCTGCCGCAAACGTGGCGATGGCAATTCCGATGGGCAGCCACTCGTAGTGGGCATCCGGGATCCAAGGGCCCAGATTCAGCATGAAGTATCCGACTGCGGCCCCTGCCACCAACGGCAGCGAGGTCTCAAGGGGCGTGACGCGAGGATTCGCCTCGGATGTCGTCTCTTGAGAGTCGACATCGTTCTTGTCCCCAGAGCTGAATGGTCGGGAGATCCAGAAGAACACCAAGCGGAGCCCGGCCGCTATGAGTAGCGGTGCGGCGAGGCCCCAAAGTAAGTCATTCCAAGAGAATGGCATGTTCGCTTATTTGCCAACCTTGATGGTCATGGTCACGTCTTCGTGAACGTTGTCCGTTCCGTAGTCCATGCCAAAGTCCACACGGTTGATGACAAACTCGGCGTCCATAGCAATGTCTTTGCCGACCTTCACCTTGGCAGGGAAGCTGATCGACTTGGTTTCGCCCAGCAAGGTCAAGTCGCCAGTGACCTTGGCGGTACCGTCTTCGCCGGTCTCGATCGACTTGGAAACGAACTTCGCTTCCGGGCTTTCACGAACGTCGAAGAAGTCGGGGCTCTTCAGATGATTCGTTAGTTTCTCAATTTCCGTCTCCAGCGATGCGGTATCGATGACAACAGTAACCTCAGTCAGCTTGCCATCGGCGGCCTGGGCCACGCCGTTGAACTTACCGAACTTTCCGGTGCGTGGATCAGGTTTGTCACCTTTGTGTGTGCCCACGAACTGAATCAATGTGTTGTCAGGCGTCAGCTTCACTTCTACGGGGCCGCTTGCTTCCACGGCGACGGTCGCGGTTTCCTCGGCAGGCTTCTTCATCTCGGCACCTTCTTCAGGAGCCGGTTTCTCAGCAGGCTTTTCTTCAGCGGCGGGCTCTTCAGTCGCCGTCTCTTCTGCGGGCTTCTCCTTCGGTGCTGCTTCTTCCGCTGGCTTGTCCGTCAGCCCTTCAACTTCATCGGCTGGGGTTGGTTGAGCGGCGGCTTCAGGATTGACTTCTTCCGTCTTCATTTCTTCTTTAGGAGCTTCCGGCGCCGGGGCTGGCTCTTCCTTGGGCGTCTCCATTGGAGGCGCTGGTTCCTCCTTAGGCGTTTCCATCGGAGGTGCCGGCTCTTCGGTTTTCATCTCCGGCTTTTCTTCTGGGGCAGGAGCAACTTCTTCGGCGGGCTCCTCTTTCACGACCGGTGGCGGAATTGTTTCGTTAGTAACAGCCGGGGCAGCCGTTTCATTCGTGCCGGGCGTACCGCCTGTGCCACTACCGCCAGTCGGTGGCTTGCAGCCGGTACAAGCAATCGCTGCGACCAAAACGAAACCTAGAAATCGCATCATCGTATTCTCCTTGATGTCTTGGGTGTGTGTTGGGGCCTTGGGCGGACGCTAAGAACGAGATCATCTAGGGTGTGCAGACAAAGCCAGGCTTTTGTCACTTGTCATTAAACCATACGTCCGGGACGGTTTCCATTTTTCGTTCATGTTGCTAAGTATTCGGAGGCACTTACCGGAGCGTTGCACTGGAAGTTCTCGCAAACATAGACGGTCGGCTGGCCATCCAGCGGAGATTTGCCTGATACCATCGGCTGTAACTTGGCACCCAGGTCTTCTCCTTCAATCGCCAGCACGAACAGCGTGTTGGGCTGATACCGATGGTGAATCGCTCGGAGAAGTTCGTCACAAGAGGCACGGTCCGCAGCGGCAATCACGACCTCCGAACCGGGCTGCTGTAGGTAGTCGTAGGCGATCAATAGCTGGCCTGCGGCGATTGGATGCTTCTGCAAGACATCGGCTGCCGCCGACATCGTTTCCTTTGCCAACTGCAGGTACTTTTCATTACTCAGCAGCTTTCCAAGTTTTGCCAGGACCAATGCCGCAACTCCATTGCCGCTGGGTACGCTGTGGTCATAGAAGTCCTTGTTGCGGGCAATCAACTGCTCATGGTCGTCGGCGGTATAGAAGAACCCACCTGACTCCTTGTCATAGAAATGCTCGATCGCGGTGTCGATCAGTTGCTGCGAGTGCTCCAACCATTTTGTATCGAATGTAGCTTCGTACAAAGCGAACATGGCCGAGGCTAGATACGAGTAATCATCAAGATAGCCAGGCAGCTTGGCGTGGCCGTGTCGATAGGTATGCAGCAACCGACCGGCTTTGTCAGTCATCTGCTCAAGCACAAACGTTGCGGCCTTCTTCGCGGCGTCAATGTACACTTCGTTTTGGAACGTTGCCCCTGCTTTCGCAAACGCCTCAATCATCAGGCCATTCCAGCTGGCGAGGATCTTGTCATCCTTGCCGGGGCGTATTCGCTTGCAGCGTGCGTTGAACAGCACTTCCCGGGCCTGCCGCATTTCGTTACGAAGCTCATCTTCGGTCGTGCCAAGGTCTTGGGCGTACTGGGCAATCGACTTCTTCAGCCGTGGGATACTGTGTCCTTCGAAGTTGCCTGACTCGGTGATGTCGTACACTTGGCGAAAACGCTGAGCCACGACAGGATCGCCCAGCAACTTGTCGACTTCTTCTGGGGACCAGACGTAGAACTTGCCTTCCTCCCCTTCACTGTCGGCATCTTCGGTGCTGTGAAAGCCGCCTTGCTCGTCGGTCATGTCCCGCAAGATGTAGTCGCACGACTCCTTCACGACGCGAGCATAATTTTCGTTCTTCGTCAGACGATACGCATCGACGTAGTTGGCAATCAGCAGGGCGTTGTCATACAGCATCTTCTCGAAGTGAGGAACGAGCCAGTACTCGTCGACGCTGTAGCGAGCGAAGCCCCCACCGAGATGATCGTAGATGCCCCCCATCGCCATTTTGTCGAGCGTCGTGGTAACCATCGGCAGCAGCTGTTCGTTCCTAGTCTCGGCGAAATGCCGCATCAGCAGATCGATGTTCATCGTATGGGGGAACTTCGGAGCCGAACCAAAACCACCATGCTTGGGGTCGAACGACTGTTCCATTTGCCGAACGGCCATGCTGACTCGGCCTGGGGGAATCTCGGTGGATTCTGCCGAACCAAGGCCAATCCTTTGCAGACGCTCGGTGAGAAGACGTGACTGCTGCAGTGCTACCTCCCGGCGGTTCTCCCAGGCATCGACCACCGCGCGAAGAACTTGATCGAAGCCAGGCATGCCCCGGCCGGCCGTTGGGGGCCAATACGTCCCGCCGAAAAATGGCATCAATTCAGGCGTCAGGAAAACCGACATTGGCCAGCCGCCGTGCCCCGTAAGGAGTTGCACGGCATTCATGTAGATTTGGTCGAGATCAGGGCGTTCTTCGCGGTCGACCTTGATGCTCACGAAGTGCTCGTTCAGGTAGTCGGCAATCTCCTGCGACTCGAAGCTCTCGTGCTCCATCACATGGCACCAATGACACGCTGAATAGCCAATCGATAGGAAAATGGGTTTCTCTTCCTGTTTCGACTTCTCCAGCGCTTCCTGCCCCCAGGGATGCCAGTGGACAGGGTTATTGGCGTGCTGCAGGAGATAGGGACTCGTTTCGTGAGCGAGACGGTTCGGCATGATCCGGGTTCCTTCGCGCGACGAACCGCCGCACTGTGCGAGGAGCGATTGATTTAGCGAAACGAATGTGCCTGGTCAGGGAATTCGCCAGACTGGACGTCTTCGCAGAATTGGCGAACGGCATCGGTAACGGACTGGCGAATATTGGCGTACTGTTTGACGAACTTCGGTACGTGCCCTTCGGTCAATCCGATCATGTCATTAAGAACGAGAACTTGCCCGTCGCAAGACTTGCCGGCTCCGATGCCGATCGTCGGAATGTCCAACATCTTGGAAATTTCTGCGGCGTCATCTTGAGGAATGCATTCCAGCACAATACTGAATGCCCCGGCATCCGCAGCGGACTTGGCATCGTGGATCAATCGTTCCCGATCTCGCTGCACACGATAGCCGCCCATTTGATGTACCAGTTGCGGTCGCAGGCCAATATGCGCCATAACCGGGATACCGGCGTTGACCAGTCCCGAAATCACCTCGGCCTGATCCGCGCCTCCTTCCAGTTTGACGGCCTGGGCACCCGTTTCTTTGAGAATACGGCCAGCGTTGCGAATGGCTTCGTAGACACCCAAAAGGTTTGAGGGAAACGGCATATCGACGATGACCAGTGCATTGTTGACTGCGCGGGTAACCATCTCGGCGTGGTAAATCATCTCGTCCAGCGTGACGGGAATCGTCGAGTCGTGTCCCTGCACCACCATCGACAAGGTATCCCCGACCAAGATGGCGTCGACCCCGGCCTGATCGACCAAGCTGGCCATGGGATAGTCATATGCCGTTAGTACAGTAAGCTTTTTGCCCTCGGCCTTGCGGCTAACAAATTGGGGAACGGTCAATCGGGATTTGCCGCGTGGGGGTGTGGACATGGGCCTAAGCCTTTCCTGGGTGCAAGTGTCGAGCCAGTCAGTACTTATTTTCTCTGTTAGTTACCTTAGCGGCAACCAGTGACTAACACTGTTGGGCAACGCAAAGACGGATAAGACCCCTCTGATGCCAGACTCTTCTTGCAAGTGCCACTTGCCACTGGACGGCTGACTTCGATCACCCTTGCGAAAGGTCTTACAGGAAAAAATTGGAATTTTCCTCGGCCAACCGTTATCCTTAGAGACACAGCAGCCTTCCATGCGCTTCCCACCGCAACAATTTCAGGACTCCCATGCATCGCCAAATTGCTCGCTTCCTAGCGGCCGCTTCCTTTTCACTGGCCGTGTTAGTTCTCTCGCTTCCTGCTCATGCTCAAAACCCCAATCAGCCTCAACAGGGAATGCCGAACTTCAATGGACGGCCTGGTCAGAAGCAGGAACGTACAAACTTGACCGGCACGCTCACCGCTGCTCAGGCACCGCTGATCAAGCTGAAGCCTGAGAAGGGGAACCAGGAATGGACCATTCGCGTCGATTCGAAGCCTGAAGAAATCATCGTGCGCGGCGAAGCGGAAAAAGGTTGGGTTCGCCCTGGTATGTTCGTCCACTTCGAGGCCACGCTCGATAAGAAAGGCGTCGGCCAATCCGCGGTAAGCCAAGTGAGTGTCTTCACTCCCACACCTCAGCTAGAACTGGGTGTGACTGAGCAAGCTGCCCTGCCAGATTTTTCGTCAGCCGGCTCGGAAGAGGCGACCGAAAGCACTGGTGAAGAAGTCGCCAAGTACACGGTCGTTGGTCGCCTGTCTGGTGTAGCACGTGATGGTAAATGGAGCGTGACTGCTGGCAAAGCCAAGGTGACTGTTGAAGTGGCTGAAGACGCTAAGATCAGCGTAGAGCTGCCTGACCCACGGTTGATTCGCATAGGCGATACGGTCAAGGGAACGGTCTACTATTACAACCAAGGCGTTGGCGTCTTGCGGGGAGACGTGGAAGTAGAAGCCGCCGAGCCCTTTGCCGCTCCGGAAGATCCTCGCGATGCCCGCCGCAACCGCCGCACCCGAGAAAAAGACGCCCCAGCCAACCCAGCTGAGGCCAAGAGTATTTTTGATATGTAGTAACCGCCGAACACTCAACAGTGTCTCGACGGTGAACCGGGAGGGGAGGTCCATGTGACCTTCCCTTTTTTTATTGCCTTTGAGTGATTGCTGGTCCCATTGAGATTGCCATCGAAATCGTTGCGATTGCCAGCCCAATCGCTTATCTTGTCGCGAGGATCTGATCTTCTAATCTTTTCAACTCTTCGGCAGATCTGTGATGAACGCGCGATTTTTACGAGCCGCTTTCATTTTGTTCGTGGTGCTCGGCGGCCTCCTCGTGTACGGCATCCTCCGACCCTTTGATGGCGACGAGCAAGTAAGTATCGGCGATCACACGTTGACTTCCCATCGAGCAAAGGTGATCGATCGGGGAGAAGCAGATACGCAGGACGTTGTTGTTCAGCCAAGTCCTGAGTTCTTGATTGAGTACGCGTTCGGTGACGGATTGCAAGGCTTCAATATTCTTCGAATCAATGCGGATGGCACCGGAGAGTACAACTACTGGGATCAAGCATCGGAGTCGACCCGCCAGAAGAAGTTGACGTTCGAGTTGTCGCCAGCTGAGTTAGAAGAGGTCTGCGGCAAGCTGAATGAGTCAGGATTCATGGCGTTGGCCAGCGAGTATCGCGGAGACGTGCCGGATGGTACGCAGATTGCCATCACCGTAGTAACGGAGAACGTCGAGAAAGAGGTCTACTGTGACAATCACTTTCCGGTGGCAGTCGTCGCCGTAGCGGACTATCTTGAGAAAGAAGTCATCCAGCCCAATCGCACGAGCTCCTAGTTTGCTCGCTCCTCATCCCCAAAAACTCCCGCCGGTAAAGGTGCCCTGCCATGCGTTTTTCTCTGATTCTATGCACGATCGCGTGCTTGTATTGCGTTCATGTTGCCGAAGCTGAAGCAGCCGAAGCAAAGCGACCAAATATCGTCTTAATCATGTGTGATGACATGGGATTCTCAGACATTGGCTGCTACGGCGGTGAAGTCGAGACTCCCAATCTGGACAAGTTGGCGACCAGTGGAATGCGGTTTCGTACGTTCTACAATAACGCGAAGTGCGAACACACGCGGGCCTCACTTTTAACTGGGCGTTGGTGGCATCATGTGGGAGCTTCTGCAAGCGTCGTCTACAAGGCTCCGACGTTTGGCGAGCGGATGCGAGAAGCTGGTTACCGTACTCTAATGGTGGGCAAGTGGCACGCAGGCCAAACACCTTTTCAGCGAGGGTTTGATCGGTACTACGGTCTGACTGACGGTTGCTGCAACTTCTGGAACCCAGGCCACGCGCGATCAGGCGAGCCTGAACCGGCCAAGAAACGCGTTCGCCGCTGGGCGATCGATGGCGAAGAGTTCAAGCCGTTCACGCCGGATTCAAAGGACTTCTACACCACCGATGCGTTCACCGATCATGCGGTGGAGTATCTGGAAACCTACAAGGACGAAGAGCAGCCGTTTTTGCTCTACGTCGCCTACACGGCACCTCATTATCCGCTGCATGCCAGCGAGGAAGACATTGCCAAGTATCGTGGCAAGTATGGCGAGATCGGCTGGGACAAACTGCGGCAGCAGCGTTTTGCCCAACAGCAGAAACTGGGAGTACTGCCGGCGAACGTGACACTCTCGCCGCGTGATCCTGACCTACCAGCATGGAGTGAAATTGACGAGCAGGATCGCGACTGGTGGGATCTGCGCATGGCGACCTATGCCGCGATGATCGACCGCATGGACCGCAACATTGGCCGCATTCTGCAGAAGCTGGAAGCGATTGGAAAAGTGGACAACACGGTGATCTTCTTTCTTTCCGATAACGGAGCGTGTGAAGACTCGGCCGATCGTTCGACCGTGAAAGGATCGATGCCGTGGGAAGTGACCAGCTACCTGACCCAGGGACGCAACTGGGCCAATGCATCCAACACGCCGTATCGAAAGTACAAGACGACCGACTACGAAGGGGGCACACGTACGCCCATGATCGCCTGGTGGCCCGCCAAGATTAAGCCTGGCACGATCACCGACCAACCGGGTCACCTGATCGACTTCATGCCGACCATGCTTGAACTGGCTGGCGAGAAGATCACTGACGAGCTGCCAGGACAGTCACTAGTCGAAACGCTCGGTGGTTCCACCAACGAGCGCCCGTGGCCCATTTATTGGCAGTTCGGTAAAGCCCAGGCCATCCGTGACCAAGAATGGAAATTGGTGAAGTACGGGAAGGGAGACTGGGAACTCTACCATTTGAGCGAAGACCCGACCGAGCTCAACGACCTTGCCAAAGACCAGCCCGATAAGGTCCAGGAACTCGATGCCAAGTGGCAAGCGTGGTGGAAGGACAAAGGGAAGTGATTCGCCGCATCCGCTATCGATATGCGACATAAAAAAAGCCGCCGGAAACTTCCGGCGGCTTTCTTCATTCTTGTTTTTCCGCAGGACGTTTAGCCCATCTGGATCTCGTAACCTTTGCGGCTTTCTCGCGAAAGGAACGTGTTGGCCTGTTCGTCGCCGATGACCTCTCGCTTTTCCGGATCCCAATTGAGCTCGCGACCCAATCGCATGGCGATGTTCGAGAGGTGGCAGATCTCGAGCATGCGGTTATGAGACCAGACGTCGGAGATCGGCTGCTTGCGAGACTCCATGCACTCGATGAAGTTGACGCTGTGGTTGGCCGGAACTGGTCCGCCGTACACTTTTTCAATCGAGCCCTCGGGAAGTGGCTTCTCCTTGAGATCTTCGATTGGCTTGCCGACGATCTTGCCACGATTGACGAAGAAGCGACCTTCGGTTCCTTCAAAGAGGATCCCGTTGTCACCTTCGCTGGTAATGATCATCTCGACATCGTTGGGCATGTCGGCCTGAATCTTGAACTTGGTCGCGACATTGTAACGATCGTGGACAACCGGGTTGCCATCTTTGTACTCACAGGCCAGTTCGTACTCGAGCGGTTTCACCTTGCTCGGACCGGTGTCGGTGGCACCCAGGGCCCAGCACGCAATGTCGACGTGGTGAGCACCCCAGTCGGTCAGCTTACCACCGGAGTATTCATGCCAGTTGCGGAACGAATAATGACAATTGCTATAAAGCGGAACACCGCCGCCGTAGCCTTTTCGCATTTCCGGCAGGGCACGGTAGTCGACCTTTTCTGCTGGGCCGAGCCACATATCCCAGTCGAGTCCACCAGGAACGTCGGCGACGGGAATCTCAGGAGACCCGGTCATACCGTTGATCCCGCAGGTTACCTTTTGAACCTTGCCAATACGGCCTTCGTTGACCAAGGCAACGGCTTGCAGGAAACGCTGTCCCGATTCGCTGCGCTGCATGGTACCGACCTGGAAGACGCGGCCAGTTTCCTTGACGACCTTTTCGATCAGCTTACCTTCGGCAATGGTCAGCGTCAGTGGCTTTTCGCAGTAGACATCTTTGCCGGCGTACATTGCTTCAACGGCGATCTTGGTGTGCCAGTGATCTGGCGTCGCGATCATCACCGCATCGATGTCATTGCGATCGAGGATCTTGCGATAGTCGACGTACGCATCAGGCTTCTTACCTTGCTTCTTTTCCAGCTTGGAAACATTTTCGGCCAAGACGTTGGCATCGACATCAGCCAATGCGGCAAAGTCGGCGTAGGGAGTTGTCTTGTTGGTGATACCCCAACCTTGGTTGCGAAGACCGATCGAGGCGAATGTTGGACGATCATTGGCGTTTTGAAAACCAAACGCACGGTTGGCCGACGGGATGATGACCGTAGCGGCACCTGCGGCGGCAACTCCCTTCAGGAATTGACGACGAGTGCTTTGCGGAAATTTAGACATGGCTGATATTCCTTGGGGTGATTAGGGGCGGATGTTTGGAAATGTGAGGTCGATGAACGGAAGTAATGGAGAGGTAGGCTTTCCCGTTCGTAGAGTACACTCATACTCTATTTTACTGTGAAATTATTCTAGCTGCGACTATCGTAACCTCGCCGAAATCGCACGTTTTGGGCGAAAAATGCCACCGAATGCTATTTTCGACCCGGTAAGCCTCCCCACATCTCCTTCATCAAGGCAAAGACTTCCGGTTCATCCTTCTTGAGTTCGCCGGTGACAAACGGATAGAAGTCGTTCGATCCGAAATAGGATTCGGTCATCTCGGCGAAGAACTCCTTCGGATTGGTCAACGCGTAATGTTCGCGGAGATGGCCTGGGCTAGTAAGGACTGACTGATAGCTCTCGTTGTCTTTGAACTTTTCCCATACCGCTTGAATGCGTGCATTGTCAAAGCCGAGATACTGATCATGGTAGGCATGGGCCAGTTCATGCAGCACCACCCACGGCATCCGGTGGTTTTCGGACGGTGAAAGAAACGAATCGACGCTGGGAATATGAACGCACTTGGCCAGTTCCTCGTCGTAGCCGTTTCGCTTCAGCCAGCCTTTGTCTGGATGATATTGCATGGCTTTTAGTTTGCCGTAGTCAAGATCGAGTTGGATCACGATCTTACGCAACTTCTCCAGAGATTCCTCGGACATGACGACATCAATCGCCACAAGGCGTGCGGCGAGAAGTTTCAGGGCTCGCTCTCCCTTGGCCTTGTGCTCACCTTCGAGAAGGCGGTCATCGACTCGGACGGTCCATCCTTCGACGTCTCGCGTCGTATGCTTGGCGGGAAGTGCCGAAGTATCCTTCGACATCGCACGGGAACAGGGAATCACTACCAGCGCCAGTAACAGCGACGGGATTACGTACTTGTTCATGGGTTTACCTTGGTCGCAAACGATTACTTGGACTTTTTTCGGTTGGGATTATTGGGTGGGCTGGCATCTTGAGGACGAATTAGCGGTGCCGTGGGACGTCGCGTCGCTTTGATGTCAGCGACATGGTCCTCGAACATCTTCTGCAATTGCTCACAAAGTTCCGGATGCTGAGCGGCGAGATTGGTTGTCTCGCCAATGTCAGCGACGATATCGTAAAGCTGCACAGGCTCATCCGAGGGAGCGCGTCCTTTCGGAGCGTCACGTCCCTGCTTCTTCTCCTTCCAGGGATAATACTTCCATTTGCCGTGCCGGACGGTCCCTTCGTTGTGCATGAGAACAAATGATTCTCGAGGCCCCTCGGCGTTTTTCGTGAACATGACCGAGCGGATATCGACGCCGTCGATCCTGCGTCCGGAAAGCTTGCCGTCGCATAGTTTGGCCAGTGTCGGCAAGAGATCGATCGAAGCGGTGATCTCATCGCATGCGGTTCCGGCAGGGATCGTTCCTGGCCACCACATTAACGTGGGTTCCCGGATGCCGCCGTCATAGACGCTCGCCTTCTTGGCTCGCAGTGGAAGCGACGAACCGACAGCAGCGCCATTGTCGCTCGTAAAGATGACCAGGGTGTTTTCAGCGATTTGTTCATCGCGAAGCGTCTTAAGAATCTCGCCGACTGACCAGTCGACCTCCTCAATGGCATCCCAAATCAACTTGTCGGTTCGTCCTTGAAAATCTTTGCTCACGTGCAATGGCAGGTGAACCATCGTATGAGGTAGATACAGGAAGAAAGGTTTGTCGCTTTCGGATTTGATGAAACGAATCGCTTCCTCGGTGTAGCGTTTGGTGACGGTATTTTGATCACACGGGTACTCGATGATTTCCTCGTCGCGCATGAGCGGAACGACATTCCTTTTGGTGACGCCGTTTTGCACTTCCTGCAGGGTGACCCCTTCGCGAAGGTCGATGTCATCGGCCAGTTTATTGGCCGGGTCGATCCACATATCGTTGCTGTAGGGGATACCGTAGTAACTGTCGAATCCTTGATAAGTTGGAAGACAAGGAGGAAGATGCCCCAGGTGCCACTTGCCGACGCAGGCCGTTCGGTAGCCGGCTTCCTTGAGCATGTCCGCGATCGTTTGTTCTTCAGGGTGCAGCCCTTGCTTGCTGTTCGGGAAGAGGACTGGGCTCATGCTTAGCCTCTGGTAGTGTGTGCCCGTCAGTAGCGCCGTTCGCGATCCGGAACAGACCGCACAGCCGACATAGAAGTCGGTAAATTTCATGCCTTCGGCGGCCATCTGATTCAGATTAGGTGTCCGCGGGCCTTTGGCGCCATTGAACTCAACATCACCGAAACCAAGGTCGTCGATGAAGATGATCACAACGTTAGGTGGCTGCTTTACCTTTTCGCCGAAAGCATGTTCGGCATGGGAAACGAGAAGACAAGCCAGGAGCAGTCCGACGAGCAATCGCATGTTGGGGTCTCGCGCAGGTGCGGTGAGAAAGGAGTCTTGAGGAAGGAGGTAGCCTGATTATCAATAACGCAACGATTCAGGTCAAATTTTGCTATCTTCTAGCGATTTAAGCGTCGGTTTTTCCCCTTTACTGCGAGCGGCGACCGGATGAATCGACTGTACGTCCAGCAATTAGCCGAAGAGTTGGGGTGGGGGGAGCCAGACTTCTTCCAACACCGGCTTACGGGAAAGTCGGCTGAGGACTATGGTGCGGAGTTAGTTAAATGGGCCGAGTGCCGGATCTCCGATAGCTTCTTCCTGCAGGTCAACTCGCTTCCGGAGCATCGCGAGAACTACTCGCTGTGCGTGTATGCGATTCGATTTCAAATCTGCAGCGGCTGGCGATCGATCCGACTGACGTCGGATCGTCGGCAACGAAGAAGGGTCATCAAGAAGATTGCTCCCTTTGTTGAGTACAAGCACTTCGCCACGGTAGAGTCTCGTGCCTGCTACCGCCAACTGTTTCCTCACTCGCGACGGTATACCTGGAAGCGAATTCAAACAGAGGGAGCCCTGCACTTCACACAGCAGATCGGCTAGTTCTCATTGTTCTCTGTAGCCACGGGCTCGGTCGCTATCCAACATCCTGCGACAGCTCTCGCGCGTGTTGTCGTAATAATCCAGGTAAGGACATCGTCCGGCACGAGTAATTCTCTTCTGCCTTCTCACTGCGTATGCCGGTCAAGATAAAGGCAATACGACGCTTCATGCCGGTCAGGGGAAGTCCAACTCGAGAAATTGGAAGTCTGTAAGAATTACTTGGGAAATCACGAAGTTCTATTGAGGTGTGTTTCGGCACGAGTTTGCATTTTGTCTTGCCGGCATTGTGTTTTTCATACAAATCGCCCAGCGCGCATTCTACCACGTTGAGTTGTTCGGTACGGCTGAATTAGCTTGTCGGTTCACGCTTAGTAAATATGCGTGAGGATTCTATTTTTATTTTTCTTTCATGTTGGAGCCTTGCTATGAGACATCGAGCCAAACGAGTTGGGTTTACACTCGTGGAGTTGTTGGTGGTGATCGCCATTATCGGGGTACTGATTGCCCTGCTCTTGCCCGCCGTGCAACAGGCCCGCGAAGCCGCACGACGAACGAGCTGCCGCAACAAGATGAAGCAGCTGGGCCTAGCCCTGCACAACTACCACGACACGTTCAACGTGTTCCCATCGGGAAACATGAGTCGCAGCGGTTCGACCTCGGACTGTACGCCGGATGGAAACCAGTGTCAGGATGGAATGGCTTCGTGGACGGTTCTCATTCTGCCATTTATCGAGCAAGGAAATCTCTACGAACAGTTCGACTTCCGACAGCCGCTGTACTGGGGCTTTAACGACGACTTTACCGCGACCAATCCCAACTGTGGTACGAACAACGTCAACTTTGCGCCCCAGACTACATCGGTCGACGCATTTCATTGCCCCTCGGATCCACTGGCATCGGGTGGAAGCTTGACCAACAACTACATGGGGGTCATGGGTGGCGACACGTTCCCGGGTAATAACAACGGCTCGGCTTATAACTGCCGCATGAATAACTCGCGTTTAAATTACAACAATGGCATGTTGTATTTGAATTCGAAGACAGGCTTTCATAGTGCCACCGATGGTTCATCGAATGTTTATCTCATCGGTGAAAGCAAGTATCTATTTCAACCAAACTTCTGCTGTGAAACGGCAACCTGGGCCTCGGCGGCGCGGATCAACAATGATGACTCGCTGCTTTTGAACATTGTTGCTTGTACCTTTCAGCCCAACACGGGTGATAACCCACTGAACAACAACGTTCACATGTGGGACGAGATGCCAGGTACGGTTGGAAGTTGGCACCCAGGCGGATGTCACATGGCTATGGGGGATGCTTCGGTGCATTTCATTAGCGAAAACGTCGACATCACAACACATCGTAATTTGAGCAAGCGTAGCGATGGTTATCCCATCGGTGGACTCGGAGAACTCTAATCACCTCTCAGGCAACCACTATAGGAGCAAGAACATCATGCGCATGTGGATAATACTGGCGATCTTCACCGCTACCGTAACCCTTGGCTGCAACGGTCCAACGACGGAAGGTCCCCAGCGATTTCCCCTTTCGGGAACGATCACTTACAAGGGGGCACCATTGCCAGCGGGCAAGATTTACTTCGAGCCTGATGGGAAGAAGGACAATTCCGGTCCGATGGTGACGGCCGAAATTAAAGATGGCAAGTATGAGACGCCTCCGGGCAAAGGAACCGTTGGTGGATCGCATATCGTCCGGATCGATGGATACGATGCGAAAAATGTCACCGAGCACGACCCGCTGGGGAGCGCTCTTTTTATCAACCATGTGATCGAAGTCGATTTGCCTAAGGACGAGGCGACGGAAGATTTCACGGTTGGTAAATAACCAACCGAGGACAATGTGGTAGAAATCAAGAAAGGACGGGCCGTAAGCGGTCCGTCCTTTTCTATTGAACGCCTATCGATTGCATGAAGTTAGCCACACGCCATCTCAGATATTTTTTCGGGCAGATGGGCCAAAAAAATCATGTCACAGCCTGCTTGTTAAGATTCTCAGTCGCTGTCTGCGACGTTTCCACTTTTCGGTCGACACGAAGCATTACTGATCTAACCATTAGCTCGCGCAATTAATGCGTTTGCGGTTGATAGTGCACCCCTGACCTGACGCTTTTTACGCAATTGCTTTGATGATAGAGTCTTAGGTAGATTTCAAAACCCACGATCTAGCGCTTTGGGTAATGTGAAATTTCTCTGTCGTATGCGTAATTCTTCGCAACAAAAAAAAATGGTAAATCTGCGGAAAGCTGCATTTAGGGCGTTATAAAAATCTGGTACGTTTGGAAATATTCCGAAAGGCCAGTGTTTTGTAAGTTAATCGCGGTTAGTTGGAATCTCTTTTCTCAAGATCCTTTTTCCTCATCCTATTCGTACTGACATTTTGCTCTCGAAGCTAAACGCTGTTTCTACCGCGATCGCAGTGAGTAGGGGGCGTCAGTCTATTTGATTCATGGTGGTCTTCGTCGTGTGGGGACGATTGCTTCCATACCCTTTTCCTTATCTATTTCTGGAGATCGTTATGAAAATGCGCTTCGGGCGATCGGGGTTTACCTTGGTCGAACTTCTAGTAGTGATCGCAATCATCGGTGTGTTAATCGCACTTCTATTGCCGGCAGTGCAGCAAGCACGAGAAGCTGCGCGGCGGATGCAATGTACCAACAATTTGAAACAGCTTGGTCTGGGGCTTCACAATCACCACGATACCTTCGGGCAGTTTCCGATGGGGTATGAGTTTCGCTCGGGCTTTACCGACGGTGATCCAACCTGGGGATGGGGCGCATTTCTAATGCCGTTCATCGAACAGGAAACCATCTACGATGCGCTTGATCCCAAGAATCAGACGCTCGCCAATGCGGTTGGCAATGCGAATGACTTGGCTGTGCTGAAGACGCCTCTGGATGTCTTCCGCTGCCCATCGGACACTGGACCAGACTTGAATGACCAGCGCAAACTTGCTGGAGAAGCAACGGCCCTATCCAACTACATCGGATCCAACTCCAGTGACTTGGCCGCACGGAACGACGGCATTCCTGGCAGCAATTACGGAGCCGACGGTATCTTCTGGGAGAACAGCGATTGCAATTTCGCCGATGTCACCGACGGTACTTCCAACACGTTCGCAATTGGTGAGCGCAGCTGGAACATGAATCGTCGCAATGGTACCGGCAAAGCGAACTACCATGCCGGAAACGTCTATGGTGTCGAAGGGCGACTAGTCGTCGGCGGAAGTCCTGTTTCGACCAAAACGCTTTACTCGGTCCTGGGTGGTACGGTTCGGACGATTAACTACGCACGAAACGATGCTTATGAGCATTCCTCGTTCAGCAGCCTGCATCCCGGTGGTGTCCAGTTCTTGTTCTGCGATGGCAGTGTTCAGTTTATTCCTGACACGGTGCAATTCGATTCGGACAACACTCCTGACACCGTTCTGGAATTGTTGGCCTCTCGTACCGATGGTGAGCCTGTCACCATCCCTTAGTCGAAATCACCAAGTAACTCTGCCTCAACAGGATCAATCGTTATGCGTTCGTTGTTTTCAAAATGGAGCCAGGCCCAAGTAATGTTGTGCCTGGCTGTTCTGGTCGTCTTGATGGTTTTTGGCTGTAATTCGATGGCTGCCCTCGATCCTGCCGAAGAGCCCGTCAAGACATTTGTTGAAGGAAAAGGCGGAATGGTCGAAACTGAAGACGGCCATATCGTTGTGGTTTGGTGTGAGAGCGCAAATCTGCAAGACTCAGATCTCGAGCAATTTGCCGCGCTGCCTGAACTCAAGGCGTTGTACTTGAATTACAACAGCGAGCTAACCAACAAGGTGTTTTCGATGTTCGACAACAAGCCGAACTTGAAAACGCTTGAATTGGCTGAGACTAAAATTACGCAGGGCGCCGCGGACAAATTCCGCGATGTACACCCTGAAATGTCGGTTTCGGGGCCAGGCGTTTAGACTCCCCAACTCCTCTACTTTCAAGACTAAGAAAGGCGGACCGTCATCGGTCCGCCTTTTTCTTTGGAATGTATCTGCTTCTGGGATAAGGCCTTCGGGAAAATTGCCGAAAAACACTGTCCCGAGCTTAGATCTCGAACGCGATTGAAATCGTCATCACTTACGGGTTTGGTATGCGCTAACGGCTAAACACGAAGGAGACGAGAAAATGCGAAAGATCATCCTGGCGACCACCATCGCGGCAGCTATGGGGATGTTTGTGGTCGGAACGATTCTGACAGCGGAAGAAGATGTTACTCAGTTAACTAGCGAGAACCCGCAAATCGACTACCAGGGCTTCTTGAAGCAGGTCCAAGAGGTCGCCAAGGTTCGCGAGAAGCGGCGTATCTCGGAAGATGAATTCCTGCGCATGATGGACGATCCTGAGACAGTCGTGCTTGATGCTCGCAGCAAGCGGATGTACGACCTGCTACATGTCAAAGGTGCGGTGCATATCTCGCTGCCGGACATGACTGCGGAAGATTTGGCGAAGCTGATTCCCGAGAAAGACACCCAGGTAGTGATTTACTGCAACAACAACTTCAAGAACGAGCCCATGGCATTTGCCCCCAAGGCTCCCGTCGCATCGCTTAACCTGAATACATACAACACGCTTTACAGCTACGGCTATCGAAACATTTACGAGCTTAAGCCGCTGTTGGATCGTCACAATACGAAGATCCCCTTCGGTGGCACATCGGCCGAAAAGGCTAAGTAGGCAGCAGTAGGGGACAGAACCTGCTTGTCGGCAATCACGGCTGCCAGCATATATGGAACATGGCTGGTAGCCTTCGTGCGATTGCCAACCTCTTCAAAACTCTTCGCTTGGGGCGATGTAGCGTTCAGCGGTCTTGCCGCGATAACTCTTGTGCGGCACATGGGGAGTTCATGAAATGGAGATCCCTGGCCAAACTCCCCTCAGCAATTCGCAGACAAAAGTTCTTGTGGCGATGTCGAATCAGGACGACTCCCTTCGACTAGTCCATGAAGATGAAGTGTCAGTTAGTTAACCGTTTGCTTGCTTACAAATGACACTGCGAATTAAAATCTCCTTCGCTTCGATGGGGCGGCGAAGGTCTACGAGTTCTGGTCCCATCGAAATACAGCATGGAGCCAAGAGGAAACCATGAAGTACATGTTGCTGGTTTACAGCGCAGAAACGTGTTGGACGCCTGAGACCCGCGAGGATTGCATGCGTAAGAGCATGGCCATTTGCGACCAGTTAGAAAAGGAAGGCAAGCTCCTTGCTGCTTCCCCGCTTATGTCCGTTTCAACGTCGAAAACGGTTCGCGTCCGTGAAGGCAAATCGCTGGTCACAACGGGCCCTTTCGCCGAAACGACCGAGCAATTAGGCGGCTACTACATACTGGATGTTGCGACGGAAGAAGAGGCCTTGGCGGTCGCTGCCCGTATTCCTCCTGCCTCGGTCGGAAGTGTCGAAGTCCGTCCTCTGGATACTCTTCCCCAGTAAGTGCACTATGAGAATCCGCAAGACGCGACTCACTATTGTCTGCTTCATCGGTATTTTGGCGATTGCTTGTGCGGGTTTCTACGTTCGATATTTCATGTTGCGTCCGATCGGCAGCGGTCCAGCAGGACCTGAAGTAGCCGACGAATCATTCCGCAAGAGTTGGAGTGATCGTCCGGTAAAACTGGTGGGATTAGGGGATAGTGTCACGGCCGGTCTCGGTGCCGACTCCCCAGATCACACCTTCTTTCAGCGAATGATCGAGAATCCTTCCGATGAATTTGTCGATATGCAGGGCAAGTCACTTTCAAGTGTGTTGCCTGAGCTTACGACAGAAAACCTGGCCATTTCTGGCTCGACATCGAAAGACCATTTACGTGTCATCGAAGATCGATTGTCGTTGCACGATCCCGACGTGTTTGGCTTGGTGGTCATGACCTCTGGCGGCAATGACCTGATTCATAGCTATGGACGTCGACCACCCAAAGAGTGCGCGATGTACGGCGCCACAATGGCAGAGGCCGAGCCATGGATCGCTTCGTTTCGTAGTCGATTAAACGACATGCTCGATAAGGTCACCGCGGCGTTCCCAGGCGGTTGCGAGATTTATCTCGCTGACATCTATGATCCCACAGACGGCGTTGGTGATGCGCCCAGTGTCTATCTTCCGCATTGGCCCGATGCGCTGGCGATCCACGAGAAGTACAACGAAGTGATTCGCGAGTGCATCGACGCGCGGCCGAACGTGTTCCATGTTCCTCTGCACGAAACTTTTCTAGGGCACGGCTCTCATGCGACGCAGTTCTGGCGATCCACTTACGTTGCGGAGGATCCGTACTACTGGTTCTATGAGAATATCGAGGACCCCAACGATCGCGGCTACGATGCAATTCGCCGCGTATTTCTCAATGAAATCGTCGACCACTCATCGCTTCGCGTAAGCGACAAATCGGTCGCTGAGTAGTCAGCCTTCGGGCATGGATTCATTAGAACGGCCAAGCGTAAATCGCGACTCCGATGGCGGCGCAGGAAACCACGAAGCCGAGGATCACGAGCACGCCATCTCTGACGGTCATGCCCGATGCGAACAACGCGATCGCTGTGCCTGGGATGGCCACAGCAAAGGGCAAAAAGGCCAGGGGAATAAAGAGTAACGCCAGAAAGGCGATGATGGCCGCGATTACATAGTGGAAGGGAGAGTGAGTAATCGTCTGCAAGCGACTGTCTGTGAACCCTGCGAGCCATTTTGCCCAAGGAAGCGTTTTGTCGATCCCTTTGGTCAAGGTATCTCGCGAGAAGGAGAAGTCGAGTAGGCGTTGCGGCAACCATGGTCTTCCGCTTGAGAAAATCATTTGCACAGCAATCAACATCAATACGCAGCCTGTCACGATCGACATGCCTGGAATGGCACCGATCGGCGAAACAGCCATGATGGCAGGCACGAGCAAAAGGGGGCCAAAACTTCGGCTATTGAGCGAGTCGAGCGTGTCTTCCAACGTGACCTCGTCTCCGTCGGTGTTTTCCTTCATCTGTTGCAAGATATCGACGAGACCGTCCGGAGAAGAATCGCTAGTGTTTTCTTCGGAAGTCGTTGGAGCGTCAGAGATTTGAGCAGTTGTCATTTTTTCGATCTGGTGAAGTGAATGTAAGTCTTCTATCACCAGGGGTGCAAAATGCATGCCACTTACAGAAGTCGCTTTTGCTCTATCAGCGAGCGGAAGAAATCGACATGATCGGCAGCACTGCGCTCGAGGCTGAAATGCTGAATCACACGCGTGCGGGCTGCATCGCCAAGGCTTGCTGCCAGCTGTTGGCTTTCGATCACGCGGGTCAGTGAATCGGCAAGAGCGCTGACGTCATCGACAGGAAAAACGACGCCTGTGTCGTTGTGATCAATTAGGATGCGATTGCCGGGAATATCACTGACGACGCATGGAAGTGACGCGGCCATTGCTTCGAGAAGTGCAATCGACATTCCTTCGTGAAGCGAGGGAAGAACGAACGCATCGGCGGCGGCCAGAACATCCTCGACCGTGTCAAAGGCCCCTGGCAAGATGATGCGGCTTTGAAGTCCCATTGCACCGACGAGGGAAGCCAGTTCTCCTTCCTGAGGTCCTTCCCCGATGAGCCAGAGGCGAGCCATCGGAAAACGCTGTAGGACGTACGGCCAGGCACGCACTACCTTGGTAAGACCTTTGCCGGGATGAAGTCTGCCGGTAAACACCACCAGTGGAGCGGACTCGGCCAAGGTAAGAATCGGATTGGCGGCGGCCAGTGCCGCACGAGCCGCGCGACGCTGCTCGGCGGAACGCATGGGGCCAACTTTCACGCCGTTAGGAATGAAGCGGATCTTCTCGCGCTCAAACTCGGACGAAACCATCTCGTCGAAGATCTGCTGGCTGGGTGCTACAAAGCCATCGGCCTGTTGGCAGGTTCGGCGGATACGATGGCCGAAGTTGGCCGTTTCGTGGAAGGCACAATCCCCCGTCTCGCCGGCTCCTTCGGCCCGCAAAATGACAGGTACTTTGCTTCGTTGCAGACGAGATGTCGCTACGACGGCGCTATGCTTCAGCATCGATATGTAGACGGCATCGAGCTCCGATTGATGTGATCGAAGCCAGCGTCCCAGCGACATCATGTACCGTACAGTACCCCAGCCACGGACCGAGGGATTGGGCAGGCGAACGACCGGAATGCCGCGATGCGATATCTGCTTGGGCCAGTCGGGATGCCACTGCGCGGTTACGAGTTGGACTTGATGCCCTTGGCGCGTGAGTTCCTCGGCCAGATTGGCCATAACCATTTCCGCCCCTCCGACCAGGGGCCAGAATCGGCGAGTGACAAGTGCCAGGCGAAGAGAAGTCATGCGTGCGAAGCGATCTCGTGGTCTTCCAACGCCGCAACAAACGGCAGATTGCGATAGAGGTCTTGATAATCCAAACCGTACCCCACGACGAACTCGTTGGGAATATGAAAGCCGACAAAGTCAGGCCGGATTGCCACTTCGTGACGCTCGGACTTGGAAAGCAGCACCAGCGATCGAACCGAGGTCGGACCATGTTCCTCGATGCTTTCCAGCACGTTTTTCAGCGTATGGCCCGTATCGAAGATGTCGTCGACGACCAGGACATCTTGCCCGGCAATTTGTGGCATCATATCTAGATTCAGGGCCAGTTCACCCGCCGAAGTAGCTGTACCCCGGTAGCTGCGTGCCTGCATGACGCCCACCTTCAAAGGCATCTCCAGCTGACGAATCAGGTCGGCCATCAGCACCAGGCTTCCTGTCATCACGCCCAGGACGGTCAGAGGCCGATCCCCGTAGTTTTCTGTCAATTCCGCCGCCAGGTCGGTGACTCTTGTGGCAAGTTCTCGCGTTTCAATCAAGGTATGCAAAGAAATCATCCCCACGTGCGGATGGCGGAATGTGAATCGACAAAACGCTATTGTAAGCTGTTAGCTCTCCGTTCTGTAGAGTCCGTTGCGGCTACAGACCTGATCCGTTCTCGAATCAAGAGATTTCCCCTCATCGTCTCCCGCTTTCCCAGTTATCCCAGTAAAGAAGGTTTCATGTTTGACATCATCGGAGACATCCACGGCCACGCCGACGAGTTGACGGCACTACTCGAGGAGTTGGGCTATTCGCAGCGTGATGGGGTGTATTCGCATCCAGAGCGGCGTGTGGTCTTTCTGGGAGACTTCGTCGATCGTGGTCCGAAGATTCGTGAGACGCTGGAGATCGTTCGCGGCATGGTTGAGACTGACGCGGCCCTCACGGTTATGGGGAATCACGAGCTCAATGCCATGGCGTTTCATACGCCTCATCCCGATCAGCCAGGAGAATATGTCCGACCTCATACGGCCAAAAACGAAAAGCAGCACGGGCAGACGCTACTGCAATTGAGCGAGTCCCAATTGAGCGATGCCCTGGCTTGGTTTCGAACGCTGCCAATGTGGCTTGAGCTGGATGGCTTGAGGGCTGTACATGCGTGTTGGGACGATGCGGCAATTGGCCAGATCGAGAACCATCTACAGCAATTTGGCGGTTTCACCGACAAGATGCTGGCCTCGGCCTGTTTGCCTGGCGAGCCACTGTTTGCGTCGGTCGAGGCGATCCTCAAGGGAAAAGAGATGCAGCTGCCTGAGGGGTACAGCTTTCAGGACAAGGATGGGCACGAGCGCACGAAAACGCGGACGCGTTGGTTTCTCGATGCCGATGGTCACACGTTTGGCAGCTACGCGATGACCGAGAAATTGGCCTGCGATATTCCGCTTAGCGACGACATTCGCAGTAAATCTCGACCCTATGGCGAGTCCGAAAAACCGGTGTTTCTTGGTCACTATTGGCTAAAAGAGGCCACGCCCAAGCGGTTGGCAAGGAACGTGGCCTGCGTGGACTATAGCGTCGCCAAGGGAGGCTTCCTGTGTGCTTATCGCTGGGATGGAGAACAGGAACTTCTCGACGAAAAGTTCGTCTATTTGAAGTAACTTCAGCCGTTAGTTGACTGCGGCACCTGCGACTGCGAAGCCGCCAGTCAGCAGGATGAAGAAGATTGGGATGATAATCGCTATGACTCCCAAGACGATGCCGATGATTCCAAGAATCATGCCGATTTGTGTCATCTGACGCCCTTCAGGATCCATGCGGCCAGCATCAATCTCGGCCAAGTCTTGAGATCCCATGTACCAGGCCACCGGGGCGCAGAAACAACAGGCCATGATACCGAGAATTCCCAGGACCAAGATAAGCACACCACGATGTGGTTTCATGTCCGCGTTTCCTTACTGCTGAAAGTGGTCGCCATAATCCGAGAAGCAATCCGATGAGGCCTCAACCTCGCGGAGTATGATAACAAGTCCCCGTATCAATTCCCAGCAAAGATCGAGATTGGGGCTGTCATTTTGGTGGACCTGAATGGGAGATTCTCGACCCCATGATATCATGTTGTTTCTATGGTCGTGCCAAGAGACACGAAAGAGACACATCACCGCGGACGACGTTCACCAGTCGGGAACCTTCATGACCGATAAACCGACCTACGGCAACTGGCGCGAGATCGATCTCGATGGCCATCTGTGCGAACTGTTCGAGCCGCAGCAGCGGAACGAGCATGGCTATGTTGGGATCTATCTGCACGGGGTACACCTAGGGAAGCTGTATCATAGCCCGGCGTTTGTCGAGCAGATCGAGAAATTCGGATTGCCGGTGGTTGCCCCGGTAACGCAGCGAAGCTGGTGGACCGATCGAATCTGTGAGGAATTCGATCCCCAGCGGTCGTCCCAGGCTTATTTGCTGGAAAGCGTACTGCCCTATATTGAAGAGCAATACAAGGCGAAGACACCGAAGGTGGCCCTGTTTGGGACGAGCATGGGAGGGCAAGGATCGCTGCGGTTTGCCTATAAATTTCCCGATGTCTTTCCAATTGTCGCGGCCGTGAGCCCTGCGATTGATTACCAGAATCGGATGCGTGACGACCCGGAAGATAACCTGTGGCAAATGTACGATAGTGCCGAGCAGGCTCGGCAGGACACGACGACTTTGCACATTCACCCGCTGAATTGGCCTCGAAATCAATTCTTTTGCTGCTGCCCAGAGGACACCTCTTGGTGGGAAAGCTCGGATCGATTACGAATGAAGCTGCAGTCTTTGGGTGTGCCGCACACATGCGACCTGGAGACCAAAGGCGGGGGGCACGGTTTTAACTACTACAGCCTGATGGCCCCTAAGGTGGTTCAATTCCTGTGGGATTCGCTGGAAAAAGAACGCCGCCGGATTGTTTAGATCATGTGCACCTGTGAAGAATTCGCTGGAAGATGCAGAAACTGATGCTCATCATCCCGACGCTTGATCGTTCGGGAGCCGAGAAACAACTGACGATGTTGGCTAAGGGATTGCCACGCGATCAGTTCGAAGTTTCGGTCTGTTGCCTGACACGCAGCGGGCCCTACAGCGAGGAGCTGACCGCTGCCGGCATTCCGGTAACAGTGATTGGCAAGCAACTGAAGATCGATCCTGCTGCGTACTGGCGACTCAAGAAGCACATACAGGACGAAAAGCCTGATATCGTTCACACCTGGCTCTTTGCGGCAAATAGTTACGGCCGCAAGGCAGCCCAAGCCGCCGGCGTGCGTCATATTTTGTGTGGAGAGCGCTGCGTCGATCCCTGGAAGATAACGCACGAACATTTCATTGATCGCTATCTCGATCGCGTTACGGACAAGATCGTGGTCAATAGCTCGGGCATTGTCGACTTCTACGTGAAGAAAGGACGCGACAAGAACAAGTTTGTCGTCATCCCCAATGGAATCGATCTGATCGACGGGGCTCCTCAGATCAGCAAGGAAGACCTTTGGAATCAATTGCGTTTGCCGTCGAACGCCAAGATGATGCTCAGCGTGGGGCGTCTGTGGCCGCAGAAGCGAATGAAAGATCTCATCTGGGCGACCGAGATCTTAAAACGTATCCGGGATGATGCGTATCTGGTGATCGTTGGCGACGGCCCTCAGCGTGAACGGCTGGTGCGTTACAGCCAGCAGGTCACCATCGACGATAAGGTGCGCATTGCCGGCCCACGTGACGACGTGGCGGATGTGATGCGACATGCCACGCTGTTCATGCTGGCCAGTGGTTATGAAGGCCAATCGAATGCCTTGATGGAGGCGATGGCGATTGGTCTGCCGGCGGCTGTCAGCGATATTCCTGGCAACCGCGATCTAATCACCCACGACGAGAACGGGTACCTCGTCGGGCTGGGGCAGCGGACCGAGTATTCTCGCTTTGCCAACTTCCTGCTGGAAGACGAAGCGATTAGGAATCGCTTCTCTGAAGCAGCGCGAAAGACGATCGCCGAACAGTTCAGCGTCCAGCAGATGATCGACCGGCACGCGGCGCTCTATCAGTCTCTCTGACGAGGGACTGGCCGCTAGTGTTCCTCGATGATGACGTCTTGAACCTTGGGGACACCATTTTCGATCGTGTAGCAATAGATTCTCCCTCCACCCAATGGAATCGTCTCAAATTGTGAGAAGTTGCCGATGCCAGTCACGGAAACAGCAACGTAAAAATCGAATTCCCGTAGGTTGTTTCCAATTGAGTAAGTCGTGTAGCGGGGGGCTGTCTTTCGCGAACCGATTCTCTGTAGGAGTTCCTCGCTCTCGATGATTTCGACAGGTTTACCGCCAAGGGTTTGAGGGACTGCATCGACAAATTCACCAGGCCGAACGTAAATTACCTCATCGCGAATACGAGAATTCATCGCGTGGAATGCGGTGAGGCTCTCCCCAACCGCGACTGCGCGGGGGTCAGGTAACTCAGTCGAAGCGGAATCGTTGCAACCAATGAACAGCAGTACGCTTAGAGCGATAAGGGGGACGCGAGACATGCTTACCTCAACTTCTTTTACAGGCATCCCCTCAAGATAGGGTTTCAGGAGCAATGCGTCGAGATTTTGGCAGGTGTGAACGTGTTGATGCCGAACTCCCCTGCCCTGGTTGTTGTCTCTTTTGAGCGGCGGTAGGCTAGTAGGTTTGAATTCCGGCCATCTGTTTGACCCTAAGAAATCTCAGAACGAAGACCATGAGCGATCCCTATTTCCAGAAGCTGTTTGCTGAACGTATCGGTGGCGAAAATTACGGTAAGGGAACCGCGATCTATAAGTTCGAGAAGATTAAGCGGGCCAAACGCAAGGCACTTGCCGACTACCCCGATCGCGAGCTGATCGACTTCGGGATCGGCGAAAACGACGAAATGGCCCCGGAATCGGTCCGCAAGGTCATGGCCGAAGAGATCAATAAGCCAGAGAATCGCGGTTACGCGGACAACGGTGTTGCCGAGTTCAAGCAGGCAGCGGCCGATTACATGAAGCGGATGTTCGGTGTCGAGCTGGATGCTGCGACCGAAGTGAACCACTGCATTGGTTCCAAGACGGCTCTGGCCATGCTGCCGGCCTGTTTCATCAATCCTGGCGACATCTGCCTGATGACCGTTCCTGGTTATCCGGTCGCAGGTACGCATGCAGCCTACTACGGCGGTACCGTCTACAAGCTTCCGCTGTTGGCCGAAAACGACTTCTTCCCTGATCTCGACAGCATTCCAGCGGATGTCAAAGAGAAGGCCAAGCTGCTGGTGATCAACTATCCCAACAGCCCCACCGGGAAGGTGGCGACCAAAGAGTTCTACGAGAAGGTCGTTAAGTTTGCCAAAGAGAACAACCTGGTGGTCGTGCAAGACGCGGCCCACACCGTGCTGACCTTTGAAGGGGAGCCACTCAGCTTCCTCAGCGTGCCGGGTGCGAAGGACGTGGGCGTCGAAGTCCATTCGTTGTCCAAGGGCTTCGACATGATCGGCTGGCGAATCGGTTGGGTTTGCGGCAACCCTCTGCTGGTTCAGGCCTTCAGCGATGTGAAGGACAACTGCGACAGCGGTCAGTTCATCGCCATTCAAAAAGCCGCCGCGGCAGCCTTGGCCGATGAAGAGATCCCCAAGCAAACCAAGGCCAAGTACGAGCGACGTCTGAAGAAGCTGGTCGAAATGCTCAACCGGTGTGGTTTTCAGTGCAAAGTCCCAGGCGGAACGTACTTCCTGTACACCAAGAGCCCATCCGGCGTCGAAGGCGGCCCGAGCTTTGCCAACGCCGAAGAGGCCTCGCAGTACCTCATCACCGAGAAGTCGATCTGTACCGTGCCATGGGACGACGCCGGTTCCTTCCTGCGGTTCTCGGTTACTTACGTCGCAGCTGATGAAGCAGCCGAAGACGCACTGATGGAAGAAACCGAAAAGCGTCTGAAGCAGATCTCGTTGAAGTTTGACTAAGCTCTTGGCTTGGTATTGGCTTGGAAGAATTCAGTAATCTCGGGTTTCTGAGTTCTTCCTTCGGCGACCCCTAAGACGAGGTCTACCAAATCCGATTGTGAGGCGGTGACCTCGATCCCGTTGAGATCTAAAAAGATAATCGCGGTCATTGCCGAGGTGCGTTTGTTGCCATCGACAAATGGGTGATTGGCACAAATATGGAAGAGATACGCCGATGCCATCTCGTGCAGCGTCGCGTGGAGATAGTGTCCGGCAAACATGGACTGTGGCATTGCGATCGCTGACTGCAGCAGTCCGATGTCGCGGATGCCAGGATCACCGCCATAGTGCTTAGTCGATGAATGATGAATCGCGAGGACTCGAGACAACTTGAGAAATCGAATGTTACCGGCCATCTACTCTGCTAGTTTCTGCAAAGCTTTGGCATAGTTCTGGTTTACCTTTTCGAGCGAGGCTTGAAACTCTGCCTCGGAAACATCATCAACCGGTGCACAGAATAACCCCTCGGTGTCGGCCTTGATAATCAATGGCGTCGTCTCGTCAATCTGCATTTTCTCAATGATCGACGGATCAAGTTCCAAGATGTATTGGTCGCCCATTTTTTTGATGTGAACGATCATCAGGCATTTCCAAGAGGTTTGAAATTGTGCGAGGACATTCGACGTGTCTTACGGCAAGCTTACCACTTCCCCGTCCCCCTTGTCCCCAAGTTTCCGAAAAAGATCGAGCTCGATCGTGTAGGGGATGAATCGCACACTGCCATCGACCAGCAAGGCATTCAGGCCACCATCGTGCGAGCTGCCAAAGCGGTTGGCGCCATTGAGAGGATTGGTTGCGGTGATATCGGACCAAGGTTCCAGGTCGGTGCGACGAACGGTCTCATGCGTGATGCCTGGGTTGCTTGACGGAGGGCCGTCCCAGCCGGACGTGTACCCGTAGATATCCCCTTCCTGCGAGCCTTGGCCGAGCGTGTTTAGGTTGACGCATTTCTCGGCCACCATCAACGTGTTGCTGGTTCCGTCGGTCACGGAAGAGAAGTCGTATAGGTTCTTACGTGGTCCGACGCTGCCGCTGGATGTATCGCCGCAGGTACCGGTAAAGTTCCTGGCCAATACGCCGGTCCCTTCCTGGTTACCGCCGGCGTAGTCGATCTGGGCCCGTGGGACTTGGTCGAAGGAATTCGAATTCTGCCCGCTTGAGCTGATACACATGTGGATCAACTTGGCAGGTTCGGAAGAGGGTGAGCGGCGACTTGGGCAGAAATACTCCGGGATCGGAACGCCCATGGCAAACTTCGAGGAGTCCAAGTCGGTTCCGCCTGGCATCCCGTTGTGGACGGTATCGTGCTCCATGAACGGCAGGATCTGAAAGGCCCAGCCGGCAGCCTGTTTGTCGAGAGCTCCAGGTTTGCCACCATTAAACGTGGCAAAGACATGCTGGGCATAGCCGCCGGTCGGAAATGCGTTGTAGGTATCGGTGTGGTTATGCCAGGCCAAGCCGATCTGCTTGAGCTGGTTGACGCATTGAGTTCGTCTGGCCGCCTCACGAGCTCGCTGGACTGCCGGGAGCAGCAAACCGATCAGAATTCCGATAATCGCAATCACCACCAGAAGTTCGACCAGCGTGAACCCTCGTTGGAGGTAGCGTCCCGAAATGTTGGCTTGCGATGGCATGAGGTAGGGGGGGGCGGTTGTAACAGTCGTAGTGAATTTAGGGGGAGGTGACAACGTTTCAGGTTACCCGGAGGAGTGGTTTTAAGCAAACGACGGGAGAAACTATCCCGATCGACGCAAACCATTTCGCAGCTGACAATTCCGCCGACTCATTGCCCTAAGTGACCTATATTTTTAAACGAAATAGGGCACCCAATGGATTCTTGGTTTGGCTATGCAAAAGGCAACTGACGTGACAGGCGGTTCTTCCATAACGACCAGCGTACCCAAGACACTTGGTCACGATGAACATGGTTCGGGCGAAGTGGGGCTGGTAGCTCAGATGGTTTCTCGGGCTCAGCAGCTGTATTCACTTCCGACCGTCGCGATGGAAGTACTCAAGCTTACCGCTGACGAGCATGCCACGGTTGTGCAAATCAAGGAATGCATCCAACGCGATCCGGCGATGACCCTCAAGATCCTGAAAGTCGTCAACAGCCCACTGTTTGGGCTATCGGGTCAGGTATCGGATCTGAACCAGGCACTTGCTTTGCTTGGTATCAAACCGCTTAAGCTACTCGTACTCGGCTTCAGTCTACCGAAGGCCATGCTGCAGGGAATTGAAGCCGAAGTCTTGGCTCAGTACTGGCAGTTTGCTTTGACCAAGGCAGTTGCTGCCCGCGAGATCGCGAATCTACAGGGTAAGAACTTCGGCGACGAAGCGTTCATCGCCGGGCTCCTGTCCGAGATCGGCGCCTTGGTCATGCTGCAGGACTTGGGCGATGCGTATGCCAACTTCGCCAACAAGGTTCTGCAGGAAGAAGCCGACCTCTCGGAGATGGAGTGGGAAACGCTCGGTTTCGATCACAATATTCTCGGGTGCCGGTTACTGCAAAGCTGGAACCTGCCAGAGGCCCTGGTCGAAGTGATTCGGGAAGGAAGCCCTTCCTCGGGAATTGAATTCGGCCGGCTTAGCGGGCAATCGGTAACACTTCGCCTGGCGCATAATCTGGCCGAGGTGCTTGCGCATCATCGACTTAACTTGATGCCGAAGTTCCTCGATCAATTGAAATCAACGACCAGACATGATGAGGATACGGTCGAACACCTGGTGGTAGACATTCAGGAAAAGCTCTATCAACTGGCCGGCGTTTTATCCGTTTCGTTGCCAGATGGAACGGACTACTGTGAAGTGGTTGCCCAGGCATATGTTCAGCTATCTCAATTGGCTGAGTCGGTTGCGGCGCCGCTGGCCTTGGGAGATCGGGCACCCCATGACCAGATGATTCAATCTCCGGAAGTCCAGCGATTGATCGACACGACAAAGTCTCTCGCTGAAAACGGCGGGGTTCCTGTTCGTTCTGCAAAGCAGGGCAACTCGGAAGCACCTGCCGAAGAATTACCGGTCGATCCGATCATGGCCGATGCGAGCATGCTGACCGAAATTGCTACCTCGATGCAGCGATGCCGTTCGCAGCGCTGTGAGTTTTCATTATCGCTGTTGAAGATCAATCAATTTGAAGACTTTCTGATGGTGGCTGGTGTCGAAGAAGTCGATGTCTGGCGACAGTTGGTCGCGGCCATTGTGGACCGTCTGAGCGATGGCCTGGGACGCGTGCTGCCGTGTGGCGAAATGAGCGTGGCCGTTCTATTGGAAGATCACGATCGCCATCAAACGGTCACGTTGACGCGTCAATTACTCGACTTGGTGACTTCCTGGTCGCAGCGTCGCGAGTGCCATCATGGAGTCGAACTGACGCTCAGCGGTGGTGTGGCATCTGCATGCGTGCCGCCGAAGAGTCTTCCTCCGCAAGAGATCTTCCAGGCAGCCCGGCGGTGCCTGTTGGCAGCCTCGAAGGGGGGCGGTAACGCCATCAAGAGCATCGAAGTCCTGTAACCGCTTGCAGTTTTTGTAATTCTGCTGGTTGGTCAGCCGCCAATTGCACGGACTCGTTGGGCGGAAACCTAGGCATGGAAAAGGGAAAGCCAGGGCTAACCTTTACCATTTCCAGCTTGCTCTATAGGCTTTAGAGTCGGTCTGGCTGATCCAACTGGTTAGCTGGTCCGCTATCCGCTGCCTGCGGAATTCTGTTACCCTGGTCTCTATGAATGAATCGATGGAATCCCGCGTGGACGAGCAAACGACATCTCACGAGTCTTCCTTGGAAGAGGGGGCTTCGAAATCGTGGGAAAAAGATTCGGTCGAGTTTTCGTCTCAGGCCCGCCTGCACGCCGATCCGCCTGTTCGTAAGCGTCGTGTTCGATTGCCGGTCATATTGTTCATTGCCACGTGTGCTTCGACCTTCCTGGCCGGGATGACCAACTGGCAGCCGCTGGAAGCGATCATCAATTTGTTTGCCTGGTCGAATCCGGTGACGATGGGGATTCCCCATGCCTACGATTCATTCCTTTCAAGCCCCGCCGTCGAAATGCGGCGCGACCTTATCCACTATCTGGCCGACTGGAAGAGTGGGCTGCTTTACATGGCAGCGATGTTGGGGATCTTGTTTGCCCACGAGATGGGGCACTTCATCATGGCCCTGCGTTACCGAGTGCCGGCCAGTTTGCCTTACTTCATTCCCGTGCCGATTTCTCCGATCGGAACGTTCGGCGCGGTGATCGGCATGGACGGCATGCGTGCCAATCGCAAACAGCTATTCGATATCGGTTTAGCTGGTCCTTTGGCTGGCTTGGTCGTGGCATTTCCAGTGCTATGGTACGGCGTCTCTCAGATGGACTTATCTGCGCCGGGAACTGGATCGTTCAAGCTCGATCTGCCCATCGCGATGGCGTGGATGATGCAGTGGTTTAACGTCCCTGGGTATGAAGAAGGGATGTACATCAATCAAAGCCAGCTCAATCCCTTTTTCATGGCCGGTTGGGTGGGGCTGCTAGTGACGGGGCTAAATATGATACCGGTCAGCCAACTCGACGGCGGGCACGTGACATACACCATGTTTGGAAAGAGTGCCCACTGGATTGCTCGAATCTTCCTCGTGGTGGCGGTGGCCTTCATTATTTGGCTTGGCGCTTACCAGTGGAGCCTGATGCTGCTGCTGGTCATCTTAATGCGTCCCGAACATCCGCCTACCAGCGACGATAGTGTCCCAATCGGATGGTTTCGTTACGCGCTGGGAACCGTGTCGCTGAGCATTCCCCTGCTCTGCTTTCCACCGATGGCAATCGTGGCTGCTTAGTTGGCCGCTTTGAGCCGCTGAAGAATCTCCGACGTAATCGGGCGTTTCGCATCCCAGAAGATCCAGGCCCGATAGAACTCTTGCACTTCCGGGCTGTTCAGCCGAGCTGCTGCCGCGATCGCTTCTTTCTTCGTGCGAAAAGAGAGGAAGTAGGTCGTATCGTCCAACATCACCGGTCGGCCATCTTGCGGACGGATGACGCGAAACGAAAGCTGCTTGTGCAGGGCGGAAATCGCCACCTTCCACTTGGCGAACGAATACTCGCCAATGCCAAAGATCGAAAACGGAGGGCGTCCTCGGTAGATCGAGCTCTTGCGATCCGCCAGTCGATGGGCATGCTTTTGCAGGTAAGCCCATGTTCTGGGTGCAGTCGATTCGATGGGGGCTGTGTCTTCCCCGGTACGCTTCTGAGGCACGATCAAAAATTTGTCCGTGTGTTTCACATCACCGCGATAGACGGCACCAGCAGGCATCAACGGGTAAAGGTAATCAGGTTCCAGTTCGACTGCCTCGCCCAGTCCATTCACGAAGCCCCATCCCTGCCGCTCTAGTTGCATGACCGCACGGCAGTCGTGTTTCACGCCACTTCTCCAACGCGTCGTCACTTGAGAAGCCAGCAGGTGCTTCTGCCGTGCCAGTGCCCTTTGGTCGGCAACAAGATTGCCGGAGTGCACACCCAGCACAGTCACGGCTTGATCTGCGTCGAGTTGATCGTAGACCTCGCATGACGTGTTCGGCTTCGCGGCTTGCATGTGACAAACCAACAGGCAAGCATCGACCGAAGCGTCGAAGTGTTCACGCGAGTCGATCTTGCGAATCGAGCAGTTGGCAATCGGCAGTCCGACTTTCCAGGCCTGTTCCAAAACCTTGCGGGCAACCGTTGTTTTGCAAAGCATGGCCAGCGTGCAGTCTTGCTGCGGCATCGCCTCCAGCAGATGTAGGATCATCCAATGTGAGATGTCGAAGTTGGCTTTCCCGGTCTTGGCCGAGATGCCACGTTCGTTCTGGAAGTTCGATTTCGCAGGGAGATTGGCGCTACCTAACGTACCAAGCGCCGAATTAGTGACCCAAGGTGGATTTCCCAGGATGAGCAGGTGACCCGGTTGTCGGCTTAGGAGCGATGGCCAGTCTTGCTGAAAAAAATCGGCCTGAGCAAGGTCAACCTTGCAGCCCGTGTTGGCAAGCCGACGACGCGCATCGGCGACATACGCTCGGTTCCATTCACGACCGACCAATTGCTTGCAATCGGAAAAGACGTTGGCCGCTGCTTCGAGAAACGTTCCTTGCCCGCACGTCGGTTCCAAGACGCAACTGGGCTCAATACCATCGACGCGGAGTCGGCGACAGACGGCTTCAGCGAGGACCATCGGGGTTTGAAAGTCGCCATACTCGGTTTTCTGGCGACTCTTGACGCGAATCATGGAAGCGTTTCGAGCTGGAAATTACGTTATTGGGCCGAACTTCGCGTCAGTTTAAGAGTTCTGCGAAATTCGAACCATGGCAATTTCAGGCTCGATACCGCCATTCTCTAGGCAACTTGGGGCTTGCCAGAGTTCATTTGCGGTTCGATGAGGTCTTCCTTGGCAATCACGACCAGGCCCGACTGCGTGACGGTGAAGCCACGGCTACGGTCGAGATCCAGGTCGAAGCCGATTTGGGTATCCGCTGGAATCGAAACGCCTTTATCGATGATCGCTCGGCGGATTTGACTGTGACGCCCGACCGAAACTCCCTCGAATAAAATCGAATCGTGCACCGATGAAAAGCTGTTCACACGGACGCGCGGGCCGATAATGCTGCGTTCGACCTCGCCGCCTGAGATGATCGATCCTCCGCAGACGACGCTATCGAGAGCATATCCGCGACGATTCGGATCGGACTCCCCACCAAAGACAAACTTCGGTGGTGGCACGTTCGGCTGATAGGTCCGCAGTGGCCAGGCTTCGTCGTAGATGTTGAGTTGTGGATCGACCGAAACGAGGTCCATGTTCGCTTCGTAGTAGGCGTCCAGCGTTCCGACATCCCGCCAGTAGGCATCGTGCTTCCGGTTCTCGTCCCGGAAAGGAAACGCGTAGACGCGATGCGTATCGATGATCGATGGAATGATGTTCCGACCGAAGTCATGGGCGCTAGTGCGAATGGTGGCGTCTTTGCAAAGCTGTTCGAACAAAAACGCAGCGTTAAAGACGTAGATACCCATCGAGGCCAGGCAGTGCTGGTCGTCGCCGGGGATCGTCTTCGGGTTCTCTGGCTTCTCGTCGAAACCGAGAATCTTCTGCTCGCGATCGATCTGCATCACGCCAAACGAACGAGCTTCCTCGACGGTTGTCTTAAGAGCTCCGATCGTCAGGTCGGCTCCGTTCTCGATATGAAATTCGAGCATCGATGCGTAGTTCATCTTGTAGATGTGATCGCCAGCGAGGATCACAACATACTTCGGACGATGCTTTTCGATCGCGTAGATGTTCTGGTAAACGGCATCCGCGGTGCCTTGGTACCACTGTTCGTCAATCCGCTGTTGCGGAGGAACGACGTCGATACACTCGCCCAGTTCGCGACAAAAGTAGCGCTGCCATCCGACATTGATATGGCGGTCCAGGCTTTGGGCTTTGTACTGCGTCAGCAATTGAATCTGTCGAAAGCCACTGTTCAAGCAGTTCGAAAGAGCGAAATCGATAATGCGATAGACGCCGCCAAACGGGACTGCGGGCTTGGCGCGATCGCGGGTCAATGGTTCCAAGCGGGAACCCTTGCCGCCGGCAAGGATCACGGTGAGTACGTTCTCCATCCGTTGCGTACCTCAGCTATGATTGGGGTGTGGGAAGAGGCTTGGGAAGCTTGGGGCGGGCCTCCGAGGTGTCTGTCGCATTCTATCGGCTTTACCCAAACCTCAAAACTAAAAAATGAGGTCAACTCGCTAGCGGATTGCGCAAAGCGGAAACTTGTCGTGCGGACCATAACGGTTAATTCGCCAGCGAACCGATGTGGATTGCAGACTGTCTTCGACAATAGGTAGGCGAAGTCTGGAATATTAAAGGACACCGATGAATTCCGCAGAGAAATCAACCGTCGAGGAAATCAGGGAACGTTTTGACAAGGATGTCGATCGCTTCTCGAACTTGGAAACAGGGCAATCAGCCACAATGGATGCCCCGTTGGTGCTGGATCTCATCACGCGTGTTGCCACGGCTCACCTGCCCGGCGCGAAGCATGTGCTCGATATCGGTTGCGGCGCCGGAAACTACACTTTGAAGCTGCTCGAGCGAATCTCCGGCTTGAGTTGTACGCTGATTGATTTGAGCCAGCCGATGCTTGATCGAGCGAAGCAGCGGCTCTCGCAAAGCACGGCCGAAGAGGTGATAACGCTTCAAAGGGATATTCGCGAAGTCGAACTTCCCGACGAAACCTACGATGTTGTCATGGCTGCTGCCGTGCTGCATCATCTTCGCGACGATGCCGACTGGAACAACGTCTTCCGGAAAATCCACCAGGCAATGCGTCCCGGCGGAATCTTCCTGGTGAGCGATCTGGTGACTTCAGATTTACCAGCGGCAGAGGAAGTTCAACGAAATCGCTACGGCGAGTACCTCACCGACTTCCGAGATGATGACTACCGCCAAGCCGTCTTCGACTACATAGAAAAAGAGGACACCCCGCGGAGCGTCCTCTTTCAAGTCGATGTATGCCGATCAGTAGGCTTTCGCCAAGTCGAGGTCTTACACCTCAACGCGTGTTTCGGTGCCTACTGTGCGGTGAAGTAGTTGGGAAGATGCCTAAGGGCTAACTGCACCAGGCTGACTGGGGCGTGGTGTGGACTGTTGCCTCTTTTCCTTCCGTTAGGCCCGCAATCTTCTTCTCGATAGCTTCCACGCTCGCGTCATTTGGGTGGAATTGCAGTGCCAACTCGATCTCGTATGTCGCACCTGGCGCGATCTTGAGTACGCGGTCGTTCTTTTCTTCGAACGAACGCGGGTTCGGGAAGTTAGTCGCCGGCTCAAGCCCTGTTACATAGCCATCCGCTTCAGCGGCCGTGTTTTTCCAAATGACGAAGCAGGGAAGCTGCTTGATGTTGAAGTGCACAGAAACCCCTTGGTCGCCGGATGCATTCTTAAGCAGTGCACAGGTATCGCCATTGGCATCCGCGGCAAGCTGCATGAAGTAGACCTGTTCGGCGTAGCCGGCGGTTGGTCCCTTATAAGTTGACCACGTATCGACGTCCTCTACGGCCCGTTCGTCACGAGGGCACAATTCGGTCACGGGACAAACGACCGAAGCGCCTTCGCCCAGGATGGGGGCTCCCATGTTGATGTGGTACAGCATCTGGGCTGTGCTTTCCTGGGCAGCACGATTGATGATTTGGTCGCGGATGCGGAAACCGTTTTCGCCCGGCTTGGTACGGATCTCGGTCTTCATCGCGACGTTGTAGCAAAGGAACCGCGTCTCGCGGATTTCGCCGCTGATGCACATCTCGCCATCGGGAGTGACCTCGACGACCACGTCTTCGGTCGGTTGGTTTGCGATTCGACCGTGCAGGCCATACTTCAGCCGGCCTGTATCCGCGTCGAACTCGGGGGCCCCGTTGCTTTCCAAGCCACAACGGACGATCAGTTCGTCCATTCCATCGAGCCAGCCGAGTCCGCTGGGTTCGGAAAGGGGAACGAACTGGGGATGAACTGGGCCTTCTACGGGAGAATCCCAGCCAATACGTGTGTTGCCATACTTGGCCTGGTGAATGCCCATGCCACGGGTCGGAATGGTGGTGAAAGAGAACTCGCCGTTTTGGACAGTTAGAAGCTCGACCCCGTCGCGCCTTCCACCGAAAAGCCGCGTGTGGGTCACACTCAGACCGTGCTGCTTGGCCGCTTTCAGGAAGGGAGCGGGCTGCTGATAAGGGGACGTGACATCGTACTCACTTAGGACCCAGCGATTGCTCATGTTGCTCTCTCTTGATTTGTCATTTCTAGACAGGTTTTTGGCACGAACGGACAAATTGCCGTTACCATACGCGTGCTACGCGTGAAATTCCAGCACAGAAGGCTTGAAAAGGGCCTTCATTTACTTGTCACCAGGATAAAACTTGTTAAAACAAGCGCTTTCCCTTGACCGCTGAGGGCCCTTCAGGGTCTGCGCTAATCAAATCGTCTTGTGCCCCTACGGCATGTGTTCCCACTGCATCATGCTACCAGACCGGAGTAACGAGCCGAGATGATCGAAAGTATTGTTCCAGGGAATACCATCGCCAAGATTCTGGACGCAACGCGGAAAACTTGAAGCCAATCCGTTGCCTGCCATCACATCTCATTCTCATCCTCACAGAAACATAATCTCTATCGGAGCACTCTCTCATGAGTACGCATCCCAACGCGTCCCCGAAACTTCATAACGCCATGTGGCCTGGTTTGGTTGGTAAGGAAGAAGGAACTGATCATCCGCCGATCAGCCTGGAACGCATGCTGGAACTGACCGCTGCTGCCGAAGTGGATGGCATCAAGTTCGACGGGATCGACTACTTCCTTTTTCACCCCCACACCGACCCGGATGCTTCGGACGACGAATTGAAGCGAATTGCTGACCTGGTTGCTTCGCACAACCTGACGATCGGCTCGTTGGTTGCTCCGATCTGGCCCGGCACCGTCGGTGGTCCGGCGATGGGTACGGATGAAGAACGTTCCAACTTCGTGCTCGCCGTGAAGAAGGCGTGCCGGATCGCGAAGATCTTCAACGAGCATGGCGTTCGTCAGTACGGTTGCATTCGTATCGACTCGGCCAGCGGCGTTGAAGATTGGTCCAAGGATCCGGAAGCCAACACCAAAATGATTGCCGAAACCTTCAAGGAAGCCGGCAAGGTTGCCGCCGACAATGGCGAACGCCTGGCGGCCGAAGGGGAAATCTGCTGGGGCGGCATGCACTCGTGGAAGGACATGTTGAATCTCTTAGAAGCGGTTGGCATGCCGGAAACCGTTGGCTTCCAGGCTGACTTGGCCCATACCTATCTCTACCTGCTGGGCTACAACGCACCAGAGCATGCGTTGCTAAAGGAAGGCTACACCGAAGAAGAGTTCTGGGCTGCCTACACCGAAATGACCAATGCCCTGCGAAAGTGGACGATCGACTTCCACGTCGCTCAGAACGACGGCAGCGTGCACGGAACCGGCTCGCACGACAAGACCGGCCGTCACTGCCCTGCCGACGATCCCAACGGCAAGCTGGATATCGTCAAGTGCAGCCAGTACTGGCTCGAAGGTGCCCAGGATCGCGGTATCAAGCATATCTGCTGGGACGGTTGCATGTTCCCGAATGAAATGCTCGAGAAGCAGGAAACCTGGAACACGATCCTCGATGTCATGATCAAAGTTCGCGACCAGTGTGGCTGGAACTAGGCCCGCCTGCGACTCATTTCACTAACACCCCGCGCGAATTCCTTCGCGTTCATCCTCTGGGAGATAGACAACATGGCAAAGAAACCCCTGCGTATTGGCCTGGTCGGTTATGGCTTCATGGGCCGTACTCATTCGAACGGTTACAAGCGGGTACCTGATTTCTTTCCAGAACTCGAATACCAACCTGTGCTGAAGGCCGTTTGCGGTCGTAGCGAAGACAAGACCAAGGCCTTCGCCGAGCAGTGGGGCTACGAGTCGTACGAGACTGATTGGAACAAACTGATCGCTCGCGATGATATCGACGCCATCGACATCTGTACGCCTAATGACACGCACGGTCCGATTTCGATCGCTGCCGCCAAGGCCGGCAAGATGGTTCTGTGTGAAAAGCCAATTGGTATGAGCACCGCTGAAGGCGAAGAGATGGTTAAGGCCGTCGAAGACGCCGGCGTACCGAACACCATCTTCTACAACTATCGTCGTATTCCCGCGGTGACGCTGGCCAAGAAGATCATCGACAGCGGCAAGCTGGGTCGTATCTTCCACTACCGTGCTAACTTCCTGCAGGACTGGACAATTAACGCCGATGTTCCTCAGGGTGGTGCTGGTCTGTGGCGATTGGATGCCGCTTCGGCTGGTTCCGGCGTGACGGGCGACCTTTTGGCTCACTGCATCGACACGGCGATCTGGCTCAACGGTAGCATCAAAGACGTGAACGCCGTGACCGAAACGTTCGTCAAGGAACGTCTGCACAGCGGAACCGGTAAGAAAGAGCCTGTGAAGATCGACGATGCTTGCTCGTTCTTCTGTCACTTCGAGAACGGTTCGCTCGGGTTGTTCGAGTCGACCCGTTATGCTCGCGGTCACAAGGCCCTGTATACCTTCGAGATCAACGGCGAACATGCCTCGATCCGCTGGGACCTGCATGACCTGCACCGCATGGAATACTTCGATCATTCCGACGAAGGCGAAGTCCGCGGTTGGCGTTCGATCCATGTCACCGACGGTGAGCATCCTTACATGGATCACTGGTGGGTGCCGGGCCTGAACATCGGCTACGAACACAGCTTTGTCCATCACGTGGCGGACTTCCTCAAGAGCATCGAAGAAGGCACGGCATGCGAGCCAACCTTCCGCAGTGCCCTGGAAACTCAGAAGGTCTGCGACGCTGTTCTTTCCAGTGCCGCCGAAAAGGTCTGGAAGGACGTCTAGTCGATAGGCATCCACGATCGAAATCAGGGAAAGGGCCATCGAACGCCCTTTCCCTTTTTCGTTTCGTGGCAAAGATACTCGCATGAACTACTTAGCCCACGGAAGACTGTTTCTCGATCAGCCGTACTTCCTTGCCGGAACAGCGGTGCCGGATTGGTTGAACGTGGTTGATCGCAAGTGCCGAGCCCGCTCGAAGAAGGCCCTTCCCCTTTGCGATTCCAGTGATCCAATCGAAGCACAGATTGCCGCTGGCGTGGTTCAGCATCATGCCGACGACGATTGGTTTCATCGGACCGAAGAATTTAACCGACTGCAGTGGGATTTTACGAAGCGAATCCGTGATTTCCTCGGCAAAGACAGCGGCCTTCGGCCTAGTTTTCTCGGTCATATTCTCGTCGAATTGTTGTTGGATTCGGTATTAATTGAAAATGATCCCGATGAGCTAAATGCTTACTATGCCGCACTCAATGAGGTCGATGGAGGCCTCGTGCAGCAAACGGTGGAACGCATCGCCGAGCGGCCGGCGGATCGTTTAGATTGGTTCATTGGGCGATTCGTCGAGGTGCGTTTTCTCGAGGATTACCCCAGCGACGAAAAACTGCTTTACCGGTTGAATCAGGTGATGCAGCGCGTCAAACTACCAGCTTTGCCCGACGCATTTGGTGCGCTCCTGCCGGAGCTTCGCCGAGACGTGCGGGCCTCGTCCGCGGCCTTGCTGACCGCACATTCCACTTAATTGCCCCTCAAGATTTTTCATAAAGACCAGGAGACCCCGTCGATGAAATTTGGCATGAATTTGTTGCTTTGGTCCGGCGATCCCGATGACAGCCTGCTGCCGGTGATCGAAGAGTTGAAGGCCATGGGATATGACGGGGTGGAGATTCCACTTTTCAATCTCGACGTCGACAAGTGGACGAAGTACGGCGAAAAGATCAAAGCCATGGATCTGAAGTGCACCGCCGTCACGGTCCGCAACGAAGAGGACAACCCGATCAGCCCCGATGCATCGGTGCGTGCGAAAGGTGTCGAACTCAACAAGAAGACGCTTGACTGCTGTGCCGCCTTGGGCGCCGAAACGCTTGTCGGCCCCTATCACTCGGCGATCGGTATCTTCAGTGGTGCCGGCCCAACCGAAGACGAATGGAAGTGGGGCGTCGATTCCATGCGACAGGTTGCCGAGCATGCCGGCAATGTTGACGTGATGTTGGGTGTAGAAGCGCTCAACCGTTTTGAAACGTACCTGCTGAACATCCATAAGGACTCGGCTCGTTTCGTCCGGGAAGTCAATCATCCTAACTGCAAGATGATGTACGACACCTTTCACTCGAACATCGAAGAATCGGATATCGCTCAGGCCATTCGCGATTGTTCGGACGTACTGCATCACGTCCACATCTCAGAAAACAACCGTGCCACTCCAGGCAGCGGGCACATCGATTTCGATGTGAATTTCGACACGTTGAAGGAAGTCGGCTACGACGGCTGGATGGTCGTGGAAGCCTTTGGCCTGGCCCTGCCGGAAATCGCCGCCGCTACCAAGATCTGGCGCAAGATGTTCGACACCGAACTGCAACTGGCCAAAGACGGCCTGGCGTTCATGAAGCAGGAAGTTGCCAAACGCTGGTAGTCCGCCGGTTTAATTGATCTGAAGCAGAAGGCCACGTTCGCGTGGCCTTCTTTTTTTGAAGAGATTTAGCCACAGAGGCCACAGAGAGCACCGAGGGGGAAGAATTAAGAAGAGCCACGGATTACACAGATTCCACGGATGAGAGGAGCAACAACAGGTTGCCGTTGTGAGTTGGTCCAGTTTGTTCCCCTTTCCTCGGTGCTCTCTGTGACCTCTGTGGCTAGCTCTTCCTCGGCTTTCATCTTGGTTAAAGCGGGAACGATCGATATAGTTCGGTTATGACGGACGACGAGGAACAGTTCGATCTCTCTGCGATGTTCGCCGACGACGCCGACGACGGTGGGCTTTCGTTGGATCGTTTGTCGGAAACGTACGCCGAGGCCCTGGGCAATCGTCCTGTGCCATTTCAGGAAGAGACTCCACCGGAGTCTGACGAGGAAGCGCCAGACGACGAATCGACCGCTGAAGCCATTTCGCGACTGGCGGATGAAGCAGAAGCGGATGATCCCTGCGAACTGTCTCCCACAACCATTCTAGAAGCGATCTTATTCGTCGGGCACGCGTCGAACGACAAATTGACGGCTGAAAAGGCCGCTTCGGTGATGCGTGGGGTTCAAGCAGACGAAATCGACGATTTGGTTTCGCAGCTTAATCGCAAGTATGAATCTGAAGGTTGCCCCTACGAAATCACGGCGGTTGGCGGAACTTATCGCATGGCCCTCCGTGACGAGTTTCGCCCCTTGCGCGAGAAGTTCTACGGCAAGGTACGTGAGGCCAAGCTCTCGCAGCCGGCGATCGATGTCCTCTCGTTGGTTGCCTACAACCAGGGTGCCACGCGGGAAGAAGTTGATGACATGCGGAACAAGCCGAGCGGGCCAATTCTCACCCAGTTGGTGCGTCGCCGGCTGTTGCGTGTGCAGCCTGACCCGGAAGATAAGCGGCTGAAACGCTACACGACGACTGAACGCTTTCTGCAGTTGTTCGGGCTGACCTCGCTCGATGATCTGCCTCAGCCCCAATCGCTTGATGATTGATTGGAGAGGCCGTGTCGGGCGAACCCGAAGGCGATGAGCCTCAGATTGATGTTGTGCATTCCCAAGAGAAACTCGTCGTTGTCGGACGAGAAGCGATCGCCCAAACACAGGACCTAGGCGACGCGATTCGGTTGCTGTTCTCCCGAGGCATGGGCCTACTTTGGATTTGCCGTGCATTGCAGCCGCATGTGAATGACGAACCGTTAGCGCTAAAACGTCGTGTGCTACAGATTCATCACGAAGTCGATGAGCAGAAGTAGGCACCATGAAATTCGTAGAGATTGCTCGTTTCGAGAAGGTGTCTATCGAAAATAAGGTCGCTGTAAGTCGTTGAATATAGGTGGCTTATGGCGACTGCGGCTTTTGGCAGCTGACGAGCCAAGATCCGCTTGGTACAATGCGTCCCATCGATTTTGAGGGGCACAAGTTGCCCCTAAACTCGCTTCCGCGATACTTAGTGAGTATCGTCAGGCGAAAGCCCAAGTGGTTTTTCTCGGAAGTGATTCATCCCCCCGACGCAAGGTTTGGCATGTCCCGTCGTTCGCATCTCGCGCGACTTCGCCAACAGTCTCCGCTTATTCTGCCATCAGTGCTATCGTGTGACTTTAGCGATATGCGCGGTGAGGTAGAGCGACTGGAAGCTGCTGGCGTGCAAGCACTTCATTTGGACGTGATGGACGGAAATTTCGTCCCCAACATTACTTACGGAATGCCCATTGTGGCAGCATTTCGTAAGTTGACACAACTTCCGCTCGACGTCCATTTGATGATCGAGAATCCGGAGCGTTATATCCGACAGTTCTATGAGGCGGGCGCGGATATCATTACCGTTCACGAGGAAGCGACTGGAATCGACACGGCCAGTGTCCTACAAGAGATCAAGGATATGGGCTGTGGAGCCGGGGTGACCATTAACCCCGATATCCCTGTCGAGCGAGTTCTCCCTTTCGTGGACACAGCCGACTTGATACTAATCATGAGTGTTAATGCAGGTTTTGGCGGTCAAACGTTCAATCCTGTGGCGTTGGAGAAGCTCGAAGCTTTGCGAAAAGTCGGTCCTCCCGAACTTCTGTTGGAAGTCGACGGAGGCGTGAACCTGGAAACGGTTCAGGCATGTACCGAAGCCGGGGCTGACCTCTTGGTAATAGGATCAGCGATTTTCAATCAATCGGATTACGGCGCAGCGATTGACCAACTCTATCGATCTGCCCAAGTTTCGACCTAATTGAGAACAGCTTAGCCATGTTACGAATAGTGCTCGTCCGACCTGGGCAGACCGAATACGACTTTCAGGGTCGCATCCGTAGCCGTCTTGCCGTTCCGCTGACCGAAGAAGGAACACGCCAGGCGTCGGAAATGGTTCAACAGCTTCAGGCCCTGGAGATTCAGGCCATCTACTGTGGCCCTTGCCAGTCATGTCAGCAGACCGCTGAGACGTTCGCCCATGCCCTGGGTAAGCGAATCAAGCAAATGGACTGCCTGGCGAACTTGAACGCCGGACTTTGGCAGGGAAAACTGATCACCGAGGTCAAGCAAAACCAGCCGACCGTCTACCGATTGTGGCAGGAAAACCCAGAGGCGGTCTGTCCCCCCCAAGGGGAGACTTTAGGCGAGGTGCGCTTGCGTGTGCAGAACGCCCTAGACAAGATATGGAAAAAGCATCAAAAAGGTGACGGCAATGTGATTGTAGTCGCCCCAGAACCTCTGGCATCCATCATTCGCAGCGAGATCCTGCAAACCGACTTCGGTGATTTGTGGCAGGCCGAACGTCGATGTGGATGGTGGGAATTGATCCAGTATGAAAAAAACGCAGTCGTCTCGAAAGTCTAAGCCTGGCAAGAAGCAAGTGGCTGAAACTGACGAAACCACCTCTCCGACTACTCCCCTCGTCGAGGCATCCAACATGGCATCCGTTTCCTCGGATATCGCATCTCAAACCGAAGAATCCGGCAAACCTAAGAAACGCGGCGTACCGGAAGGCCTATGGCAACGATGTCCCGGCTGTCAGGCCGCCATCTTCCGTAAGCAAGCCGAACAGCAGTTGGGCGTCTGTCCCGAGTGTGACTATCACTGGACCATTACGGCTCAGCAGCGAATCGAGCAGGTTCTCGATACCGGAACTTTCGAGGAATGGGACACCAACCTCCATTCACTCGATCCGCTGGAATTCAAGGACAAAAAGTCGTACGCCGACCGCCTGGTGGCCGAGCAGAAGCGAACTGGCCTGCGAGAAGCGGCTCTGACCGGCTGCGGCATGATCCGTGCTCGACGTGTCGCCATCGGTGTGACCGACAGTGCGTTCATCATGGGTAGCATGGGAAGCGTCGTCGGCGAAAAGCTGACGCGACTGATCGAGCGTGCGACCGCTCAGGACTTGCCGCTGATCATCATCAGTGGTTCCGGCGGTGGTGCCCGTATGCACGAAGGGATCTTGTCCCTCATGCAGATGGCCAAGACAACCGCGGCGCTGGCCAAGTTCCACGAGGCCGGAGGGCTGTTCATTTCCGTTTTGACCAATCCGACCATGGGTGGCGTGGCTGCCAGCTTCGCATCCTTGGGTGACCTGATCTTCGCCGAACCGAAGGCCTTGGTGGGCTTCGCCGGTCCACGAACGATCAAGGCAACCATTCGCATCGATCTGCCAGAAGGCTTCCAGACCAGCGAATTCCTGCTGGAACACGGCTTTGTGGACCGGATTGTCCCGCGAAACAAGCTGAAGCTCGAAATCGCCCGCGCGATCGACTACTGCGGCAAATAGTCTCAGTCCGCCCTAATCCCACCGGCGACACTCTCACGGATGGTGTGTCTTGTGTCGCTTTGCAGGCCAGCTTAAAGTGGGGGATAGAGGCACCGGAACAGACAGACTAAACCCATCCAAGCGACGTCGATTTTGGCGACTGATGCGCCAATTTTGTCGGACGAAATCCGTTCAGGGGCCTAGATTTGAAGTATCGTTTCAAGTTTGTACCCTGATCGCGCGAGTCGCTTTTCCCGATGAGTCTGCTCAAGAAGTTCACGTCATTCTTCGCCGGCCAACCCAGGCTTGATATCGCCTCGCGATTTTCAATCTTGAAAGAAGCCGTCTCGGGGACGATGAGCGAATTCTACAAGGTCCGCGAGCATTCGACCGGCCGAACGCTCGGGCTCAAGATTCTCGACCTGGAAAAGCAGCAATTCTTCGATTCTCGCTTTCAGGGGCTGAAGCGTCCCAAGGAAGGCGAAATCGCCATGTCGCTCACGCATCCGTGCATTGTGCGGACGCTGGAGCACGGCTTGGTGACCACTGGCCAGCAATACGTGCTGATGGAGTACTTAGAAGGCAAAGGGCTCAATTCGCTGATTGTCGACCGAGATCCGATGCTGGAAGGGAAGCAGCTGGTCTTGCTGCGTCAAATGGCGGACGCCCTGGCCTGCGTCCACGAGGCCGGGTACATCCACCGCGACATTTGCCCTCGAAACTTCATTGCGGCCCCAGATTGCCGCTCGTGCAAGCTCATCGACTTTGGGCTCACGCTGCCCGCCCTGCCGGAGTTCATGGCTCCTGGCAATCGTACGGGGACACCAAACTACATGGCCCCTGAGATCGTTCGTCGCCGACCTACCGACCAACGCGTGGATATCTTTTCTCTGGGCGTAACAGGTTTCCGCCTTTTGGTTTACGAATTGCCATGGGCCAGCGTGGAAGGGACCGGGCGAGATGCTTTGAGCCACGATACCGTCCCACCTGGCAACATCTTTGACCATCGTCCGAAGCTCAATCGGGAATTGGGGGAGCTGATCATGTCGTGCATCGACCGTGATCCCCGCAACCGCCCCGAGACTGCCCGTGACCTGCTTAACGCGTTGCAGAGAATCAAGCGGTTAGACGCTTAGAGGCGGCCCATTTGGTGGGTGAGTTACGCCTTGACGCCCATTCGGCCTCTGGTATCATGATGCGTTTCCCCTCGATCTAAAATTGTCGCCTAGGCGATAGAATACCCGGCGGATTGCCCGTATTCCGCCTGATAACGCATAAATCAGGAGAGTTACCGTGACCATCGATAAGAGCCTTAAGGTTAAGCGGGGTGGTATTTCGACCCGCAGTGTACTGAAGCGTAGCGAACGTATTGCTCAAATGAAGCAGCAAGGTACCTTCAATGACGAGAGCACTTCGCCTATCGGTCTGCCCAAGACCAAGGTCGTGAAGATCTCGATGAAGAAGAAGAAGAAGGTCAAGGAAGAAGACGCGAAGAAGTAGTCGTCTTTCGCGATTCAACGATACAAGCAAAAGCCCTGGCGATTTCGTCAGGGCTTTTTGTTTGGTTGCCGCTGCTACTTGGGGGCGAACCGCCACTCAAGCTGACACCAATCGTTCATTTCGCGCAGGACATCGTCGGTATCAGCGTAGTCGCGATCGGGCACCAAATAGCCCCCCACGGCCACATGCACATGGTCGACGGTCCATGGCCAAGGAGACGTCAGGATGTTGCCATTGGGCTGCGGCTCGACCGTCAGCGGGATTTCGTCAGGGGTTTTCTCGAAGGTGTGAATCTCGCTGCGTTCGTCCAGGCACAGCCACAGGCTGAACCAGTCAAAGAATCGCAACTGCGCGACGGCCAGCTTTTCTTCTTCGTCGGAGCACTGGGGATGACGTTTTTCCCAGTTGTCGCGCCACGTCTCGCATAGTTCTTCGTATTTGTGGATGAAGGTCTGACCTGCTTCGCTTTCGGCCGACTCGCTATGCTCGCGGAGCGTCATGAAGTGTTCGGCAATCAGGTACTGAGCAAACGGGCTGATCCGTGCGGCCCACTCGATCGACTTCGTCCAGATGGCATGCGAGTCAGGTGCCGGGGAGTCGAGAAACGAAACCGGACGCTTGGTCTTGCGATCGATCGGCGGAGACTTGTCGACCGGGATCCAGCCATCGTCGTGATGAAAGATCGCTGGCCAGACCACCTCTGGGTGAACCAAAGGGGCGAACGGCTTGTTGCCCCAGTGCGAAGCAAGATCGCCTGAAAGGGCGGCGTGCACCGACTGTTGTATCAGGAACAACTTGGGTTCACCGTCGGGTAATTTGTAGGGGCGAACAATCACAGCGGGGCCTTTCAGCGGGCAAATAGACCAGCAGAGCACTGTTCAAACGACGAGTCGTGACAGCGCTCTGAGTAATTGTACGCGCCGATCGTCGCGATTAGCGTTTTTCGGCCGATTCGACCTTCGCTGAGATCAGTTCGGGTTCCTCGGCGCCTTCTTCTTTTGGGCTCTCGGCCACGGTCGGCTTGGGGCCTTCCATCAGATCGAATCCGCTCATGAACGAGCGGTCCGTCTGCCCGAACTTCTCGGCCAAGCTGGTCTCGAAGGTGAACACGGTCGAGTAGCGTCGCCCGTTGTCGTCCGAGATCAAGTAATAGATCCAGGTGATTGGCATCTTGTTGGCCGTACCGACGGCGGTCACACGAAGCTCACGAAGACCTTGCGAATTGATTGCCTGCGAGGCATCGACAACTTGGCCCAGGCGTTCCTTCAGGGCTTTCTTGACTTCCGCTTCAAAGCCTTCGAGCGTCATCTGTTCGCCCGCTTTCATGTTGGTCAGGCGATTCACGTTGGCCTGGGCAATCAGTTCACCATCAGCAACCATGCGGAAGACGGTTTGCTTGGGTGTTTCGGCCATGGCATGCCAGCGGCGATCGTGCATCAGGCGAAATCCGCCCTCTTTACCCTCGAAGGCCAGCATCTTGCTGCCGTCGTTGGCCTGCAGATTCAGCTTCGCGAGATTGGTGTCACTAAGCTCTTCGGTGGGCTTGGCTGCTTCAATCTGGGTGCGGACAATCGCGGTGACATCGAAGCCGGGAAGTGCATGGCCAATACTGCGGTCTTCTTTGATAGAAGCCGCAAACCAGGTGATGGCCTGATTCCTGGTGTCCAGGTTCAAACGTCCCTTCAGCTCAATTTCGGTTGCGACGCCTTGGATGGCTCCGGAAACCTTACCTTCGAGCGAGATTTTAGCCACTCCAGACTTGTCCACATCGGTGAGGGTCGCCACCACTTCGTGGTTATTGATGGCATCGATGCCCAAGACTTGAGCGAGTGCTTGGTCGTCTGGCGACCAGGTTTGGGTGATGGCAACCGGCTGGGCAGGAAATAGTTTCGATAAGACGGCCGGGTTGCCAGGAACGCTGATCAATTCCAGTTCTTCCCGCGTCAGGGTGTACTGCGGGCTGAACAGAATGGGTTGATCTTCGCTGGTATCGACGGAAATCAAACGCTTAACGGTCGGTAGCTTGTCGTCCAGGGGCTTTTCATTGGCCGTCGAGTTCGTCTCAGCTGTTTCGTAGTAGCGTACTGCTGAGGTTGGGCCCAGGACTCGTTCGATGGCGACGTACTTGCCTTCGAGAGTCATCGGATAGTGGCGTACCTTCTTACCGTCCGGGTTCACACGCATGGTTCCCTGGACTTTCAGCTCGGTGCTAACGCGTCGAGTCTTCCCGTCGAGCTTTTCTGTCAGCTTCCAGGTGTCTTCTGCCAAAATAGGTGAAGTGGCCCACAGTGCGAGGATCGAACCGGCCAGTAGGATGTGCTTAAAGGTGCTCGGGTTTCCGTAATTTCGTGTAACGAATATTGCCCGGTAAGCATCGAAATACATGTGTTCGGCCTGGAATTTGAGGTCTCTCGGGAAAAAGCGAAATCGCTATATACGGGAGAATCGTCAAATTCGGCGGAACAGGTTGAAAGAAAGTTGCCGCTGCGGTGTCTATCTCACGAGAGGCCTTTGTTTTTCCTGCTTCCAAGAAGTGGACAAAGCGTCAGGATTTGACATTTGCGGCATGTGTGCCTACGAAAGCGAGATGTCTCGCTGGATTTGGCATGATATTCGCAACAGGTTTTCATGCATTGACTTACGACAAATGGCAGTCGCTAGTCATGACCCCTGAAACGGGGGTTTTTGAGAAAAGCATGAACAAATGAGCAACCAAATGAGTCATTTCCTCGTATAAGGTCATAGAGAAAGTTGGTTCGCAAGCTAATAGTTGATCGTTCATCCGTTTACTTTGCGTTCCACTAGACTTTTCAAGCATCTGACAGAAAGAGGCGCTCATCGACCGATGAGTAGCTGTCCCGTTGCTTGAGTGATAGTTCCCCGGGAAGGGGAGCTCTCTCCAAGTTAGGCATCGTCTGGGCGATCGGAACTCGCAGGGAAAACCAGACAGGTGTTGTTGATCACTGAGTGAGGGACAACATGAACAAGGGATATAAGAATGTCGCGCTCCGACAGTTGCGCGATCAACAAATTAAATATGCTCCCCGGGATCGAAAGCTAGATCAGGCTAATCGTGCGGAAAAGCTGATCACCGAGATCGATCCTAACAAGCAATATCCGGTCGACTACATCTACTACCGTCTGACCGATTTCCGCCCGGAACAACCGAGCGTTGGTTCACTCCTTCCAGGTAAGTCCGCCGCTGAAGATTTGCGTCTGATGGTGGAAGACCTTTCGGATGCCGCTGACGTCTCCGTCGATACTGTTCCGGAAGAAGTGCTGACGGTCGAGCAACTGAGCGATCGCTTCAACGTTTCGACCAAGACCATTTCGCGTTGGCGAAAGCAGGGGCTCGTGAGCCGTAAGTTCCTCTTCGAGGGGCGTAAGCGAGTGGGCTTCCTTCGAAGCAGCGTCGAACGCTTCGTGAAGGACAATCCTGATCGGATCGAACGAGGTCGTCATTTCAGTCAGCTCACCGATGCGGAAAAGCTGGAAATCATTGATCGAGCTCGTCGCCTGGCCAACGCTGGCGGTACGCCTTCCGAGGTTGCCAAACGCGTTGCCGCGAAGATGGGACGTAGCGTCGAAACGATTCGTTACACGCTGAAGCATCACGATGACGAACAGCCGAAAGAAGCCGTTTTTCCCCGAGGAACCGGCCCTTTGACCGAATCGGCCAAGCAGATCATCTACGGCGAATACCGCCATGGTGTGTCGGTCGATCGACTCGCGGAAAAGCACGGCCGTACCCGGGCATCGATCTATCGTGTGATCAACGAAATTCGTTTCCGTCACATCATGGAATTGCCGCTGGATTGCATCTACAACGACGACTTCGAGAAGCCGGAGTTGGAAGAAGAAATCCTGGGTGATATGCCACCTCATGAAAAGCCCGCCCGTAAGGTTCGGGTTCCATCCGGTCTGCCGACCTACCTGGCTTCGCTGTACGAAATGCCGCTGCTGACGCGTGAGCAGGAATATCACCTGTTCCGGAAGTTCAACTTCCTGAAGCACAAGGCGTTGAAGATTCGCGAAACCCTGGACGAACAGCGTCCAAAGTCGAGCGACATGGACGCCATCGAACAGCTGTACGATCAGGCCAGCGACGTGAAGAACTTGATCGTTCAGTCGAACTTGCGACTGGTGGTCTCGATCGCCAAACGCCACGTTGGTGCTACCGAAGACTTCTTCGAGCTGGTTTCGGACGGCAATATGTCGCTGATTCGTGCTGCCGAGAAGTTCGATTACTCGCGTGGTAATAAGTTCAGCACGTACTGTAGCTGGGCGATCATGAAGAACTTTGCCCGGACAATTCCGGTCGAATTCCGTCATCGCGACCGTTACCGAACGAGCTTGGACGAGTACTTCACCACGCGTGTTGACGAGCGAAGCGATCAGTACGAGCAGGAAATGGCTCAACAGACTCGTGAAAAGCAGATCGACAAGATCCTGCATCGCTTGGACGAACGTGAGCAGAAGATCATCATCCGCCGATTCGGCTTGGATCACAGCCGCGAGCCACAGACCTTGAAAGAGGTTGGTGAAGAGTTGGGTGTGACCAAGGAACGAATTCGCCAGATTGAAGCTCGGGCCCTCAACAAGCTGAAAACGGCTGCCCGGGACTACAACTTCGATCTGCCAGAAACCAACTAAACCCCTGGGGCTCGCGAGAGTCCTGCCCATCATGCGAAAAGCCAGAGACTTCGGTCTCTGGCTTTTTTTATTGGCTTGAGGTCCGTGTGATGTACCAATTTATCGTCATTTTTGGGGTGATCTGATAGGCTTCGTTTGTGGGCCTGCTTTTCGACGAGTGCATCGCTTTTGCACTCGAACTTATCGATTTCGAGAGTGTCTTTTCTGAGAAGTAGGAGTCGAATCATGAACGTATCTGTCCTTGAGCGTCAAACAATTACATGGGACACACCGGTTAGCCAATGGGAGCGTCTGGGGGACGACGATCCGCTTTCGGATGAGCTTGCCCAGGAGGCCAGCGAGCTATTGGGCTACACGCTACTTGCCAAGAAGAAGCGAGAAGCTCGCCGGCAGACGACACTCGAGCAGACCATGGCCGAGTACGACATCCGCCCTTTTACGCCTGAGAGCGTGCGTAAATACAAGCAAGCCTGCGAGATCAAGCCGTCTATGTTCTGGCCAACGGTCGTCGAGTCGGTCCTGGGGCTGACTTTTACGGTAATTTTGGGGGCGATGGGTGGGCTTTTCTTTTCGGCATTATTGATGAATACCATGGTCTCCTACTATTGTGCTCTGACCATCGTTGGCGGTGTCGTGGTGGGAATCTTGTTTACATATTTCAGCTCCCCTCTCGTCCGGCGTGAGTGGCGAATGCTTGAACTGGCGTCGTATCCGGAGCCCGTCCCGGAATACGCGCTGCAAACGGCCTTGGACATCAAGAAGAAGCACCCAGGCGTAAGCTTCTACGTTGATGTGTTGGAAGAGAAAAGTGTTGTGGTTGACCCATTCCTGGTAATGCGCGTTCAAAGTGGCAATATGATCCAGGATTACTACATCGAAGTGTGGAACGAGTCGGCGTTTTCGGGGCAGCGGGAAGTCTGACCCTGGCATGCTCTAAAACGCGGCATCTAGACGATTTCCGTGCCCAGCTGAGGCTGGGCACGTTCTGTTTGCGGACGCGCGACTTCACCTCGAAAAATGCCGCATCGAGCCCGTCCCATTAGGCAAACTGGATTGGACTGTAACGGGGGGTTAGTGAGCGCAAATAGTCTCGTGAACTCCTCTCAGGATGCGGTGTCTGTAAGGCGGCACGGATTTTGGACGAAATTTGCCGTTCCCGTGCTCATCCTGGCTTGCGAGGAAATTCGGACTCGTTATAGTTATTGGTTTTCCATAAAGCCCAGGTAGTGGGCTAGCGTAGCTCAATTGGCAGAGCAGCTGATTTGTAATCAGCAGGTTGTGGGTTCAAGTCCCTCCGCTAGCTTAAAAAGCCCACTTTTGTGGCTGAATTTGGACGGATCATTGCCGTTTTCATCGGGTTGCCGAACCCACCAGTTTCGGACGCCTGGAAAAGCGGATATGTTGGGGGGTTTCCCGAGCGGTCAAAGGGGACAGACTGTAAATCTGTTGGCATTGCCTTCACAGGTTCGAATCCTGTACCCCCCACTGAATAGTTCCTGGGCTTTATTGGAAGAAAAGACAGCAAGGCCTGGGTAGGTTGCGGGTGTAGCTCAATGGTAGAGCAACAGCCTTCCAAGCTGAAGACGAGGGTTCGATTCCCTTCACCCGCTTCGCAGCACGCCTCTTTACCGGGCATGTTGTGAGCTTGCCGATGCGGCCCCGCAGGTCGATAAGGCTTCGTTGTCGAGAATCGGGTTGTCCGTTTGGGCGGCTCGGAAGCGAGTAGCCGGGTAAAGGTGGCGGAAGCAAAGCCCCAAACAAGCTTCCCATTTTTCGGCTGCTGTAGCTCAGTGGTAGAGCACTTCCTTGGTAAGGAAGAGGTCATGGGTTCAAGTCCCATCAGCAGCTCTTCACGGCACCTTGATTTTCGTATTTAGACAAATCCCAAATTTCACGGTTTAGCTGGGGTAAGAAAGACAAAGAAAATGGCCAAGGACGTATTTGAACGATCTAAACCTCACGTCAATGTTGGCACCATCGGTCACATCGACCACGGTAAAACGACCACCACTGGCGCTATCCTGGCAGTTCAGGCTGCTAAGGGTCTGGCCAAGATGAAGGCCTACTCGGAAATCGCCAAGGGCGGTACCGTTCGTGACGAAACGAAGACGGTTACCATCGCTGTGGCTCACGTCGAGTACGAATCGCCGACTCGTCACTATGCTCACATCGACTGCCCCGGCCACGCCGACTTTGTGAAGAACATGATCACCGGTGCTGCCCAAATGGACGGTGCGATCCTGGTGGTTTCCGCTGCTGACGGTCCAATGCCGCAGACGAAGGAACACGTTCTCCTCGCTCGCCAGGTTGGTGTACCTTGCATCGTGGTTTACTTGAACAAGTGTGACCTGGTCGACGACGAAGAGTTGTTGGATCTGGTTGAACTGGAAGTTCGTGAACTGCTGAACAAGAACGACTTCCCAGGCGACGACTGCCCGGTTGTTCGTGGTAACTCGCTGGCTGCCTATAACAAGCCAGACGATCCGGAAGCTTCCGCTTGCATCACCGAATTGGTTGAAGCACTGGATAGCTACATTCCAGAACCAGAACGCGAAACCGACAAGCCGTTCCTGATGGCAATCGAAGACGTCTTCTCCATTGAAGGTCGTGGTACGGTTGCTACCGGTCGTATCGAACGCGGTGTTGTGAAGGTTGGTGAAGAAGTCGAAATCCTCGGTCTGACCGAGAAGCCGACCAAGACCACCGTCACCGGTGTCGAAATGTTCAACAAGATCCTGCAAGAAGGTCACGCTGGCGATAACGTCGGTTGCCTTCTGCGTGGTGTCAAGCGTGAAGACATCTCGCGTGGTCAGGTTCTCGCTAAACCAGGTTCGGTTAACCCGCACACCAAGTTCGAGGCAGAAATCTACTGCTTGAGCAAGGAAGAAGGTGGTCGTCACACGCCATTCTTCAGCGGTTACCGCCCACAGTTCTACTTCCGTACGACCGACGTCACCGGTACTGCAAACCTGCAAGGTGCCGAAATGTGCATGCCAGGCGACAACGTGAAGATCGAAGTCGAACTGCACAAGCCGATCGCTATGTTTGAAGGTGTTCGCTTCGCTATCCGCGAAGGTGGTAAGACCGTCGGTTCCGGCGTTGTTACCAAGATCACCGAGTAAGACTTGTTTAGAATTCAGCTCGCCGAACCAGGCATTGGCTTTGGTTCGGCGATGCTACAGGGGCGTAGCTCAATTGGCAGAGCGCTGGATTCCAAATCCAGATGTTGAGAGTTCGAGTCCCTCCGCCCCTGCTAATTCGTTGGTGTTACCGAACTTGTTGAGCGCGTCGCACCGGTAGAGACATCCTGGAAACACCCCAGCGTCGCCGCCGCGGCAAGAACGCCAAAGACTGAGAGTGACCATGGCCAAGGAGAAGACCGTCGGTTCCGCTTCCCTTCTCAATGAGATGGTGCAGTGGAAAGGTTATAAGCCGACACAGGGTAGGGTTGCCCGCCAGGCAACGCTGATTTCGATTTGGGTGTTGATTGCGATCGCTGCTTACCAGCTGTATCAACAGTTGGAAGCTTACGCATCCATGGCCCAGTACAAGTTGCATTACGTGCTTCCGGTTGCCCTGGTTGTTGTTGGTTTTTGGGTCGCTTACCGACTGATTAACTGGCCTACGTTCGCGGACTTTTTGATCGCGGTCGAGGCAGAAATGAATAAGGTGACTTGGCCTTCCAAGGCCGAGTTGTGGCGAAGTGTCATCGTGGTGATCGCGTTGATCTTCATCCTGGCCTTGTTGTTGTTTGCGTTTGACTTGTTGTGGATCACCTTGTTCAAGACGATTGGACTGATCCCGCCTGATCCGCAGACGCCCGCCACTTAGGCGGCAGCAAGCGGCCCTGGATTCCAGATTGCACTTTGCTTAGATGGTCCGGTTTCGATAGCCGGTTAAGGTTAGTTTCGTGGCAAGTTCTCCTGACAATTCGTTCGATCCTCAGAAAGATCCCGAGACGGATATTCCTGCGGATGCAGCAGCTCCCTCGGAAGAAGCAGCGACACCTGAAGCTGCCTCGGAAGAGCCTGCGTCGACCGAGTCGGAAGACGTTGGTGCTGCCGAAGGCGCTGATGCTGGTCAGGAAGTCGTGGAAGAAGCGGCGGCCGAAGAACCAGCCGAGCCAGCGCCAGCGCCTGCTCCTGCAGCTGCCGGCAAGAAGCGTGGCCCCATCGAAGAGATCATTGAAGATGAAGAAGACGCTGCCACGGATGCAGCGAATAAGGAGTGGTACATCCTCAAGGTTCAGAGTAATCGCGAAAAGTCGATTTCCAACAACCTGGTTCGCCGGGTCAAAATGGCCGGTCTTGAGGATTACTTCGGCGAGATTCTTGTTCCCACCGAGGACCTGGTGGAATACAAGAACGGCAAGAAAAAAGTCACCAAGCAGAAGCTCTACCCAGGCTACATCGTCGTGCACATGGCAATCAACGACGAAACATGGTTCCTGGTTCGTGAGACCGGCGGCATTGGTGACTTCACGGGCGCCGCTGGCAAGCCAGTGCCCATGTTGCCGCACGAAGTGGATCGCATCGTCAAGAAGACGCGCAAGCCTGAAGAGGGTGAGCAAGAAGAAGTCAAGACGAACATTCGCTTCAAGATTGGCGACCATGTTCGCATCACCGAAGGCACCTTCGAGAACTTCGAGGGGGATGTCGAGGTGATCGACAACACCAATGGCCGCGTGACGGTCATGATTAATATTTTCGGCCGCACAACACCGGTGGAGATGGAACACTGGCAAATGGAGCCAGTTTAGTCCATTTCAGGCGTTGGACCGGTGGTCGATTCTTCTTATTCCCCCTTTGCCGGCGGACAGAGAGAACGAGCCTCGGGGCCTTAGTTTAATAAGCACACGGTTTACAAGCATACGGTTGCGGAAGCCCCATCACGGCACACCGCGGCACGGGAAACAGCAAAATGGCACGGGAACAAGTAGGTCAAGCGAAGTTTCAAGTCCCTGGTGGTCAAGCCACACCGGCTCCTCCGGTTGGTACCTCGTTGGGACGTTTCGGTGTGAACCTCGGTCAGTTCGTTCAGCAGTTCAACGACAAGACCCGAGAATTCAACGGCATGCCGATCCCCGTCGTCGTGACCGTCTACAACGACCGTACCTTTGAATTCATCTGCAAGAGCCCACCAGCGGCTGCTTTGTTGAAGAAGGCTGCAGGCCTAGCCAAGGGTAGCGGCACTCCGAACACCAAGAAGGTCGGCAAGGTCAGCAAGGACCAGATCGACGACATTTGCAATCAGAAGATGGCGGACCTCAACGCCCGCGACTTGGAACATGCTCGCCGAATGATCGAAGGAACGGCTCGGAGCATGGGCCTGGAAGTCACGGAATAGTCCCTGCCCCTAACGCGAACAACATCTCCCTACATACTGGCGATTGACGATGGCTAAACAATCCAAACGATATCGAGCCCTGGCAGAAAAGGTGCCAGCGGAAGCGCTGAACCTGAAAGATGCGATCGTTCTGCTGAAGTCGTTCGATACGACCAAGTTCGATCAAACTGTTGAAATTGCGATGCGATTGGGTATCGATCCGAAGCAAGCGGACCAGTTGGTTCGTGGTGCTCTGGTTCTGCCTCACGGTATCGGCAAGGTTCAACGAGTTATCGTTTTCGCCAAGGGCGACAACGCAACCGCTGCCCAGGAAGCTGGTGCTGATGAAGTGGGTGCGGAAGACCTGGCTAAGAAGATCAAAGATGGTTGGCTCGACTTCGATGTCTGTATCGCCAGCCCAGACATGATGGGCCTGGTCGGTCCTTTGGGTCGTGTCCTCGGTCCGCGTGGTTTGATGCCATCGCCGCGTGCCGGTACCGTGACCCCCGACGTTGCCAAGGTGGTTAAGGAATATAAGGCCGGAAAGGTCGAATTCCGTAATGATCCAACTGGAATTGTTCACGCAGTGGTTGGTCGACTCGGTTTCGAAGCCGACAAGCTGCAGGACAACATCCAGGCCTTTATCGATCATATCAATGGCCTCAAGCCCCAAGCGGCGAAGGGCACTTATGTTCGTAGCGTCAATTTGAGTGCAACGATGAGCCCTGGCGTTCTAGTTGCCCTCTAAATTGTTCCTCGCAAGTTCAAGCGTTACGCGATAACCCATACGTACAAAGCCCTGAGCCATGAGTAAGTATTTAAAGAAACTGGTGATCACCGACCTGTCCAAGAAATTGGATGGCGTGAACGACCTTCTGGTGGTCGACGTTGTGGGGATGAATGCGGAAAAGACCCATCTGGTCCGCAAGCAACTCCGTGAAAAGGGCCTGAGCCTGATGGTTGTCCGCCGAACGTTGGCAGCCAAGGCATGTGAAGGTACCTCGCTCGCACCTGCCTTTGATAGCATGGAAGGCAGCACTGCCCTGGTTTGGGGTGGCGAAGATTTCGTCGACTTGGCCAAGGAAGTTGTCAAGCTGAACGAAGACGATACGTTTCCGGGATTCACCGCTAAAGGCGGTGTCATGGATGGCGAATCCCTGAACCCCGATTCGGTCAAGGCAATCAGTAAATGGCCCAACCGAGCTGAACAGCTCTCGCTTCTGGTGGGTCAGATCCTGGGACCTGGCCGTACCCTGGCAGCCCAAATCAAGGGGCCAGGTGCCAAGTTGGCCTCGCAGGTCAAGCAAGTTGGCGAAAAGCAAGAAGGCTAATAGCCTTCTCTCGGCAAACGTCCTGGCGGCATTTGCCGAAAGAACGTTTCCATAAACCAAAACATCCGTATTCCCTGGCGCAGGCGGGCCCGTTCCCCTGCAAATAAGTGTTGAAAGGATAAGATCCGAAATGTCCGAAGAAGCAACTGCAACCGTCGAAGTGTCCGAAGAAATCAAGGGTTTGGGCGATCAAATCGCTGGCCTGACCCTGAAGCAAGCCGTTGAGCTGGGCGATTACCTGAAAGACGCTCACGGCATCGAAGCCGCCGCTGGCGGTGGTGTCATGGTGGCCGCAGGTGGCGGTGGTGGCGGTGAAGAAGCTGCTGCCGAAAAGACCGAATTCGACGTCATCATGACCGACTTCGGTGCTCAGAAGATCGGCGTCATCAAGGTCGTCCGTGCGATCACTGGTCTGGGCTTGAAGGAAGCCAAGGACATGGTCGAAACCAAGGACGCCAAGATCAAAGAAGGCGTTTCCAAGGAAGACGCCGAGAAGGCGAAGGAAGAACTGGAAGCCGCTGGTGCCGTTGTCGAAATCAAGTAAGACTGCGGTTATTGGCTGATTTCCTGTTTTCACTCAGACGTTGCCTCCCCTATACTAAAGAGGCAACGTCGCGAGGTGTGATTTTGAAGTCTTCCGGATCTTCTTTTTCTTTTGACAGCATGGATGGGAATCAGGTAAGAGCGCGCGCCTGCACAGGCAGGCGTGCTAGCTTGCGTGGCGCCAGCTGCGCGCTTTCGCCAGTCCGCTTGAATCTGAACCTCTACTGTCCGCCCGTATCACTCATGCTTTCACGCACTCTATTTCGGACTGTTGGCTAGAACCCTGCATAACGTCCGTATTGGATTTGCTACGAAAGTATGTTGTTTTTTGATTTGCCGCCCAAGGAGTCGCGTCGCCTATGGCTACCTCGTCGCAACGACGGCTGGAACCTACTGAAGTTCGTCGGTTTGGAAGTCAATCGATTTACATGGCTCCCCCGGATCTGACGAAGATTCAGACCCTGAGCTATCAAAACTTTCTGCAGGCGGATGTCGAAGCAGAAGAGCGAGATCAAGAGTTGGGCATCGAAAGTGTCCTGCGCGAGATCTTTCCGATCCAAAGCTACGACGGACAGAATCAGCTCGATTACGTCCGTTACGAATTGGGCAAGCCGCGCTACACGCCAGAGGAATGTAAGCAGCTGCGGTTGACCTATGGTCGCCCCTTCCGAATCTGGCTTCGCTTGAACAAAGAGGAGCCAATCGAGGAAGAAGTGTACCTGGGCGATCTGCCCGTCATGCTGGGTGGTGGTGAGTTCATCATCAACGGTGCCGAACGCGTCGTGGTGAGCCAGCTGCACCGCAGCCCTGGTGTCGACTTCGTGTTGGAGCAAGATACGACCTCCGACAAGAAGCTCCCTAGCTGCCGCGTGATTCCGGAGCGTGGAAGCTGGATCGAAGTCAACGTCTCGAAGAAGGACTCGCTGACGGTCCGCATCGACCAGAGCGGTAAGTTCGCGGCTACCACGCTGCTGCGTGCGATGTCGCCTGAATTCAGCAGCGACGCCGATGTAATCCGCGCGTTCTACGAATCGAGCGTCGAAGCCGTCAAAGATGGCCGTAGCGTCTCGAAGATCGAAAACAAGATTGCCGTCGACGATATCATCTATCCCAGCGGAAACGACCGGGCTGGTGAAATCATCCTCGAAGCAGGTCAGAAGATCAGCCGCAACATCGCTGAATTGATCTGCTCGTCCGGCATCGACAAGGTCGAGGTGATGGAACCTCCCAAGACGCAGTTGATTTTCAACGCGTTGGGCGAGGACAACACCTCGAGTCATGAAGAAGCCTTGTTGCGTATCTACCAGCGACTGCGTCCTGGTAACCCGCCACAATTGGAAAAGGCCAAGACCCTTTTCGCCGAAAAGTTCTACGACGAAAACCGCTATCGCCTTGGTCGCGTTGGTCGTTTCCGTATGAACCGAAAGCTTGGTCTCGATATCGACGAAGGTCAACAAACCCTTCGCCCCGAAGACTTGATCGCAGCAATTCGCTACATCCTGAATCTTTCGTCCGGCGATAAGCGGGCCCGCATCGACGATATCGACCACCTCGGTAACCGTCGTCTGCGTACCATCGATGAGCTGGCTTGCGACGAAATGCGAAAGGGCTTCCTCAAGCTGCGTCGTACGGTTCAAGAACGCATGAGCCTGAAGGACGCGGAAGACATGACTCCGCGGAACCTGGTCAATCCAAAGAGCATTTCGGCTGCCATCGAATACTTCTTTGGTCGTGGCGAATTGTCGCAAGTGGTCGACCAGACCAACCCGCTCTCGATGCTCACGCACGAACGTCGCCTGTCGGCCCTCGGCCCAGGCGGTTTGAACCGAAAGCGTGCCGGTTTCGAAGTTCGCGACGTTCACATCTCTCACTATGGTCGTATCTGCCCGATTGAAACGCCGGAAGGTACGAACATCGGTCTGATCTCCAGCCTGGCTCTTTATTCGTCAGTGGACGAGTACGGCTTTTTGATCACGCCGTACCGTAAGATCACCAACGGTAAGATCGCCAAGGGTTTTGTCTGGCTACGTGCCGACGAAGAGTCGGACGCCCTGGTGGCTCCGGCCGATACGCCGACCGACGATGACGATAACCTGCTGGGTGATTTGATCATCGCCCGTTACCGCAGCGACTTCGAAATGGTCGCCCCGACCGAAGTGGACTACATCGACGTGGCTCCTTGCCAGATGGTCGGCGTCTCCGCGGCATTGATTCCGTTCCTCGAGCATGACGATGCTAACCGTGCTTTGATGGGATCTAACATGCAGCGGCAAGCTGTGCCACTGTTGATCGCCGAACCGCCGATCGTCGGCACCGGTGTCGAACGCGACGTGGCTATGAACTCCAGCATGATCATCCGCGCCAAGTACGATGGTGTGGTGACCTACGTCGACGCCCTGAAGGTGGTTGTCGAGCGTAGTGGCGCTGCCGAGCATGCCGAAGACGTTTACGAGTTGCGTAAGTTCGTTGGTCTCAACGAGCGTACCTGCTTGAATCAACATCCTGTCGTGAAGATGGGACAGAAGATTACCGCTGGTGACGTGCTGGCCGATGGTGCCGCGACCCACGGTGGTCAGCTGGCCCTGGGCCGTAACGTGCTGGTCGGCTTCATGTCGTTCGACGGTTACAACTACGAAGACGCGATCATCATCAGCGAAGAGCTGGTGAAGCAAGACGTTTACACTTCGATTCATATTGAAGAGTTCGACGTCGAAATTCGCGAAACAAAGTTGGGTCGCGAAGACTTCACGCGAGACATTCCGAATGTCTCCGAGAAGATGCTCCGCAATCTCGACGAGAGCGGAATCGTTCAGGTTGGTACTTATGTGAAGCCTGGCGACATTCTGGTCGGTAAGGTTTCGCCGAAGAGCAAGACCGAGCTGACACCGGAAGAAAAGCTGCTGCACGCCATCTTTGGTCGTGCCGGTGAAGACGTGAAGAACGATTCGTTGGAAGTTCCTTCCGGCATCGAAGGGATCGTCGTTCAGGCTGAGAAGTTTGCTCGCCGCATGAGCCTCTCGGACGACGAACGAAAGGCCTTCGAGAAGACCTTGAAGGACGCCGAAACCGAAGGCAATAGCGCCATTTCCGAACTCTTCGCCGAGTTTGTTGGCGAAATCGAAAAGATCCTCGGTAAGACGGTGACCGACGAAGACGGTACTCCGCTGACTCGCGACCAGGATGCAAAGTACATCGCGGAACAGGCACAGCAGTTCCGTCTGTACAAGATTCTGGAAAACCTCAAGAGCGACGATCGCATTTCCCAGATCCGTCAGCTGTACGCCGCCAAGTGGCCTGCCATCGAGCTGGCGATCGATCAACGCGATCGCAAGTTGAACAGCATGAAGCGAGGTGATGAACTTCGCAGTGGTGTTCTGCAGATGGTGAAGGTTTACATTGCCACCAAGCGAGTTATCTCGGTGGGTGACAAGATGGCCGGTCGCCACGGTAACAAGGGTGTGATCGCTAAGATTCTGCCGGTCGAAGACATGCCGTTTTTGCCGGACGGCACCCCTATCCAGATCATGCTGAACCCGCTTGGCGTTCCTAGCCGTATGAACGTGGGTCAGATTCTGGAAACCCACCTGGGTTGGGCAGGTGCCAAGCTCGGCTTCCAGGCGATCACTCCAGTGTTCGACGGGGCGAGCGAAGAGATCATTAACGACTGCCTGGAAGAAGCAGGTTTGCCGCGTCACGGGAAGGCACGCCTTCACGATGGACGTACCGGCGAAGCTCTCAACCAGGAAACCACGGTCGGTTACATCTACATGCTGAAGCTACATCACTTGGTGGATGACAAGGTGCACGCTCGAAGCACTGGGCCTTACTCGCTTATTACTCAGCAGCCGCTGGGTGGTAAAGCTCGTTTCGGCGGTCAGCGTTTCGGGGAAATGGAAGTGTGGGCTCTGGAAGCCTACGGTGCCGCCTACATCCTTCAGGAATTGCTCACTGTGAAGAGTGACGACGTCGAAGGACGAACGAAGATCTACGAATCGATGGTCAAAGGTGAAAACACGCTGGAAGCCGGTACGCCCGCCAGCTTTGACGTGTTGACCAACGAAATCCGAGGGCTCGGGTTGAATATGCAGCTGGAAAAACGCCGCTTGTAAATCAAGCGGCCTCCGCTGCGGCGGACTGATGACGGTCAGTCCGCGATTGGCGACCCCGCCGTTGGCGCCTCACCTGGCAGCCAACGGCACCTTCACCAACTCGACCATCCAAGTGGAAATAAATAAGGAGCACGGGCCATGAGTATTCTCGAAAGCTCTTACGACCGAATCAACGATTACACCGCGGTCAAGATCAGCCTTGCACGGCCTCATGACATTCGCAGCTGGTCGTTCGGTGAAGTCAAAAAGCCAGAGACGATCAACTACCGAACCTACCGACCAGAAAAGGACGGCCTTTTCTGCGAACGTATCTTCGGCCCGGAAAAGGACTGGGAATGTGCCTGCGGTAAGTACCGCGGCATGAAGTATAAAGGCATGATCTGCGATCGCTGTGGTGTGAAAATCACGCACAGCCGCGTTCGCCGTAAGCGCATGGGGCATATCGAACTGGCCGCCCCGATCGTGCACATCTGGTTCTTCAAGGCTATGCCTAGCCGCCTGGGTAACCTGCTGGCAATGAAGACCTCGAGCCTGGAAAAGGTGATCTACTTCCAGGACTACGTCGTGATCGATCCAGGCTCCACCGATCTCGAAAAATTCCAGACACTGACCGAAGAAGAATACCGCGGTGCAGTCGAGCAATTCGGTGCTGGCTCGTTTGAAGCCGACATGGGTGCCGAAGCGGTTCGTAAGCTGCTGCAAGGTTTGGACCTGGTCCAACTGTCGATCGATCTGCGTAAAGATCTGGCCGAAACCGGCTCGAAGCAGAAGCGTAAGGATTACATCAACCGCTTGAAGATCGTTGAGTCGATCCGTGACAGCGATAACAAGCCGGAATGGATGATCATGGATGTGATTCCGGTCATTCCTCCGGATCTGCGTCCGCTGGTTCTGTTGGATTCCGGCAACTTTGCCACGTCCGACTTGAACGACCTCTACCGTCGTATCATCAACCGCAACAACCGTCTGCGGAAGTTGGTCGACCTGAACGCTCCGGAAGTCATTATCCGCAACGAAAAGCGTATGCTTCAGCAGTCGGTCGACGCATTGTTCGACAACAACCGCTGCAAGCGTCCGGTTCTCGGTAGCAGCAACCGTCCGCTCAAGTCCTTGACCGACATGATCAAGGGTAAGCAGGGACGTTTCCGTGAAAACCTGCTCGGTAAACGCGTCGACTACTCGGCACGTTCCGTGATCGTGGTTGGTCCTCGGATGAAGCTGCATCAATGCGGTTTGCCTAAGAAGATCGCTCTGGAACTGTACCAGCCGTTCATCATCCGCAAGCTCAAGGTGTTGGGTCACGCCGATACCATCAAGAGCGCAAAGAAGATGCTCGAGCGAAAGGATGAAGAAGTCTGGGACATCTTGGAATCGGTGATCCAGAATCACCCGGTTCTGTTGAATCGTGCCCCGACGCTTCACCGTATGGGTATCCAGGCATTCGAGCCGACCCTGGTGGAAGGTAACGCGATTCACCTTCACCCGCTGGTCTGTAAAGGCTTCAACGCTGACTTCGACGGCGACCAGATGGCCGTTCACCTGCCGCTTTCGATTGAAGCTCAGGTCGAAGCCCATACGCTGATGTTGGCAACCAATAACATTTTCGCTCCGTCCAACGGCAAGCCGATTATGAGCCCGTCGCAGGACGTGGTGATGGGTTGTAACTTTATCACCATCAGCCTGCCAAATCGTCCTGGTGAAGGCATGACCTTCTCCTCGATGGACGAAGCAGACTATGCGTTCGCCCAGGGCATCATCGACCTGCATGCCCTCATCAAGGTTCGTCTCCCCGAAGGTCGCAAGCTCAAGGGCGAGGACGACGAAGAGAGCAGCAGCCGAATCATCGAAACAACCTTCGGTCGCGTCTTGTTCAACGAGATGCTGCCAGCGGGAATGGACTACTACAACCACTCGCTGGGTAGTAGTGAACTGTCCAAGGTGATCTCCGACTGCTACCAGCGTCTGGGTCGTCGTGCAACGATCAACCTGCTGGACGATATGAACCAACTTGGTTTCCGCGAATCGACCCGTAGTGGTCTGTCCTTCGCGACCGACGACCTTGTGACTCCGGATTCGAAGCACAAGATCATCGGTGAAGCCGAAAAGAAGGTGATCAAGTTTAAGAAGCTGTACGAACGCGGCGTGATCACCGACAAGGAACGTGTGAACCAGGTTCTCGACGCTTGGACTCATGCTCGTGAGCAGATTACTGCCGAGATGATGACCGAGATGAAGAACGACGATCGTGGCGGTCATGGTTACATCAACCCGGTGTACTTGATGGCCGACTCGGGTGCTCGTGGTGGTACCGAACAGATTCGTCAGCTGGCTGGTATGCGTGGTCTGATGGCTAAGCCGTCGGGCGAAATTATCGAAACGCCGATTAAGTCGAACTTCCGTGAAGGTCTGACGGTGCTCGAGTACTTCTCCTCGACGCACGGTGCCCGTAAGGGTCTGGCCGATACGGCGTTGAAGACGGCTGACTCGGGTTACCTGACACGTAAGCTGGCCGACGTCGCCCAAAACGTAGTGATCACGGCCGAAGACTGCGGTACGACCCAAGGTATTACCAAGGGTGTTATTTACCGCGGTGAAAAGGTGGAAGTCTCGCTGGCAGACGCGATCAAAGGCCGTGTCAGCCGCCAGAGCATCGTGAACCCGATCACCGACGAGGTGATCGTTCGCGAAAACGAGATGATCACGCCTGATACGGCTCGCAAGATCGAGAAAATGGGCCTGGAACGTATTCAGGTTCGTAGTCCAATGACCTGCGACAATGGTCTGGGTTGCTGCAAGGCTTGCTACGGCATGGACATGTCGACCGGCGATCAGGTCGAAGAAGGCATGGCCGTCGGTATCATCGCTGCTCAGTCGATTGGTGAACCTGGCACGCAGCTTACGATGCGTACCTTCCACATCGGTGGTGTGGCCGTTACCGATACCGAAGAGCACGAAAAGAAAACCAAGCGTGGTGGTTTCGTCAAGTTTACCCGTATGCGTACGGCGACAAACGACGAAGGCAAGGACATCGTGCTCACCCGTAACGGTGAAATCACGATCGTCGATGCCAAGGGTCGTGAAATCGAAAGCTACGACGTACCGACCGGTGCTACCCTGGAAGTCAAGGAAAACAGCGAAGTGAAGACCGGTCAGGTTCTTTGCTCGTGGAATCCTTACTCGATTCCGATCGTTGCCGAAGTCGGCGGTCGCGTCCGTTACGAGGACGTCGTCGAAGGCGAAACGATGATCATCGAGCACGACTCCACCGGGACGACTCGTCGCATGATTACCGAGCACAAGGGCGACTTCCATCCGCAGCTGGTGATTGAAGACGAAGACGGTAAGCCGCTCGACGTTTACTACCTGCCGGAAAAGGCGATCATCGATGCCGAAGAAGGTGCCAAGGTTTCGGCCGGTACCACGGTTGCCAGTACGCCTCGTGAATCGGGCGGTGTTAAGGACATTACTGGTGGTCTGCCGCGTGTTACCGAGATCTTCGAGGCTCGAAAGCCTAAGGATCCAGCGGTGATGGCAGAAATCGACGGTGTCGTCGAAATCCTTTCCGAGAAGAAGCGTGGCAAGCGTACGATCATCGTCCGCAGCGAGTCAGGCATCGAACGCGAGCATTTGGTTCCTCACGGTAAGCGATTCCTGGTCCACACCGGTGACTATGTCAAAGCGGGTCAGTCGCTGATCGACGGACCGCTCGTTCCTCACGACATCCTGCGAATTTCCGGCGAGGAAGCCGTTCAGCAGTACCTGCTGCACGAAATCCAAGGCGTCTATCGCAGCCAGCGTGTGGAAATCAACGACAAGCACATCGAAATCATCGTCGCACGCATGCTGCGTAAGGTGATGGTCGACTCGGCTGGCGACACCAGTTTGCTGCCTGGCTTGGTGATGGACAAGTTCGACTTCCGTCGAGCCAACGATCAGCTTTCTCGCTGCCTGAAGATCAGCGGTACCGGTGACTCGCAGCAGTTCACCGAAGGGATGATCGTGCCGAAGGAAGCGTTAGAACAGGAAAACGGTCAGATCGAATCGCTCGGTGGCAATCCCGCCAAGGGAACCAAGCCTGCCGCGGCGAGTGCATCGACCCAGCTCTTGGGGATCACCAAGGCTGCCGTTCAGAGTTCCAGCTTTATCTCGGCGGCGTCCTTCCAGGAAACGACCAAGGTTCTCACCGAGGCCGCCCTGGCAGGCAAGGTCGACGAACTGATCGGCCTGAAGGAGAACGTGATCTTGGGTCACTTGATTCCGGCCGGTACCGGTTTCCGCACCTTCCAGGATTCGGAAGTCCGCATCAATCCAGAAGCGTTGGCCGAACTGGCATCGCGAACTCGCGAACGCACGCTGGAAGAGAGCTTCCCGCTTCTGCAAGATGGCGGCGAGCAACCGCAGCCAGGTCAGGGACCTGCCGCGATCTCCGAGATGGCTCCGGCTCCTGGTTTGGAAAGCCTGCTGGGTGGTGGCGGACCGATTCCTGCTACCGAAGGCCCGACCTACGGCGAGCAGCCACCGCAACTGCCTCCGATGCCGCCACAAGATGGTGGTGAAGGCTTTGACCCGAATCGGGACGAACTGTAAATCAAAGCGTTTGGGCAAGTTAGAAGGCCCGAAGCGTAGTGCAAGTTAAAGTGCCATGGCCACGTCCGCGTGGCCATGTGCCGTTCCTGTCCTTCTTCCCTTCAGGGAAAACGAGGGGAACCAGCGATTGTTGAATCACGTTTTCCCGTCAGATCTTCATTACGGGTTGACAGTCGTCGGCAATCGGATAATTTAAAGGGCTTCCCATAATCCGTGGGAAGCGACAGTAAGCAAACAGAAATTCGGCCGCCCCCTGAATCGCGGCCCTATGGAAAAAGCAACGGCGACCTATGCCCACCATCAATCAGCTCGTTCGTAAGCCGCGAAAAAAGAAGCGTAAGTTCTCCAAGTCCCCCGTTTTGGAGAAGTGCCCGCAGAAGCGTGGTGTGTGTTTGCAGGTCCGCACGATGACCCCTAAGAAGCCGAACTCGGCTCTTCGGAAGATCGCTCGTGTGCGTCTGTCGAACCAGAAGGAAGTCACCGTTTACATCCCAGGCGAAGGTCACAGCTTGCAGGAACACTCGATCGTGCTCGTGCGTGGCGGTCGTGTCCGCGACCTTCCGGGTGTGCGTTACCAAGTCGTCCGTGGTGCCCTCGATGCGTTGGGCGTTAACGGTCGTAAGCAATCCCGCAGCCGTTACGGTGCTAAGCGGAGCTAGTCGGGACGTGTTTGGGCTGCTGTCCCAGGCGTCACGCAATTAAGAGTCATCCCACAAACCAAGCCATAGCGAATAGTTAGTTACCAACGATGGGTAAGATTACCGCCAGCCGAGAAACGTTGAAGCCAGATCCACGTTACAAGTCGATCTTGGCCAGCAAGTTCATCAATTGCCTGATGTTGGATGGCAAGAAGACGACCGCTCAGGAAGTTTTCTACGGTGCCATGGATGAACTCAAGAAGCGTGTTCCAGGCGAAGAACCGATTGACGTCTTCACCCAGGCTGTCGAGAACGTCAAGCCGCACATCGAAGTTCGCTCGAAGCGAGTCGGTGGTGCCGCTTACCAGGTTCCAATGCAGGTTAACCGCACTCGTCAGCAATCGCTGGCTATTCGTTGGCTGTTGTCCGCGGTTCGCGAAAAGAAGGGTCGTCCGGCCCACTTGAAGCTGGCTGACGAGCTGTTCGCTGCGTACAACCGCGAAGGTTCCGCCTACACGAAACGTGAAAACGTTCACCGTATGGCTGACGCGAATAAGGCATTCGCTCACTTCGCCTGGTAAGAATACAAAGCAAAAGCCGTGCTTCTTCAAAAGTGCGGCTTTTTTTATGCGCTGACCGAAGCACCTGTCCGGTTTCCAGGCATAGTCGACGGAATAAGAAATCGGCAGAATAGATACTTCCCTTTGCCGTTCACCGAGAAGCAAGAAAGGTCCAGTCGAAAGCGGCTGGCATCAGAGTCATGGAACGTAAACTTGAAGACATCCGCAATATTGGGGTGATTGCCCACATCGACGCCGGTAAGACGACGGTGACTGAGCGGATGCTCTATTACAGCGGTACGTCGCATAAGGTCGGCGAGGTCGATAAGGGGACGACGCAGACCGACTTTGATCCCGAGGAAGCGGAGCGCGGTATCACGATTTACTCGGCGTGTGTAACGTTTCCCTGGAAAAACTACACGATCAACCTCATCGATACGCCGGGGCACGTAGACTTTACGGCCGAGGTCGAACGCTGTCTGCGCGTGCTCGACGGCGGCGTGGTTGTTTTCAGTGCTCGCGAAGGTGTCGAGGCCCAGAGTGAAACTGTCTGGCGTCAGGCCGACCGATATAAGGTGCCGCGTGTCGCGTTCATCAACAAGATGGACCGCGAAGGGGCCGACTTCTACTCGGTGCTGCAGGAGATCGAAAAACGGCTTAAAGCGAATCCGGTTCCGATTCAAATCCCGGTCGGTGCCGGTCCGCCGCATGTTGCGGATGCATTTCAAGGTGTGATCGATCTTATCGAAATGAAGATGCTTCATTTTGGTGAGGGCGATGAGGACCGGACGGTTGATGTGCTCGACATCCCCGAAGAGTACGTCGAAAAGGCCCAGCAGTGGCGCGACAACTTGCTCGAGAAACTGTACGACCTCAGCAACGAACTGATGGAGCTGAGTCTCTCGGAAGAGCCGATTCCGCCAGAGCTGATTCGCCAAGTGCTGCGGCAAGGGACGCTCGCCCGCGAGTTACAGCCGGTGATGTGCGGTTCGGCGTTGGACGGTATCGGAGTGCAGCCGATTCTCGACGCGGTGACTTTCTATCTGCCGAGTCCTAAGGATGTTCCCGCTGTGGTCGGAACGAATCCGGCGAAGAAGAATCAGGCCGAGAAGCGTGAGCCTGATCCGAAGGAGCCGTTCTGTGGGCTCGTCTTCAAGGTGTTGCCTGCCAAGCACGGCGATATGACCTGGGTTCGCGTCTATTCCGGCGAACTGAAGCCGAACTCGCGTCTGTTGAACCCGGGTCGCGATGTGAAAGAGAACTGCGCCCAGTTGTGGCACATCCAGGCCTCCAAGAAGGAGCAGGTCGATCACGTTGGTACTGGGGATATCGTTGGCATTATTGGTCTGCGTCACTCGGTCACTGGCGATACCCTATGCGATACGCGAAGCCCGATTCTGCTCGAGTCGATCAAGTTTCCAGAGACCGTGATCGGCATGGCGATTGAGCCTGAGTCGTCGGCCGATCGTGACAAGCTCTCTGAAACGTTGGCGATGATGCGTCGTCAGGATCCAACGTTCGCCGCGGACGAAAACAAAGATACCGGGCAGACGATCATTAGCGGGATGGGCGAGCTTCATCTCGAAGTGATTCGCCATCGCTTGCTACGCGATTTCAAGCTGAACGTGAAGGTCCATAAGCCGCGCGTGAGTTATCGCGAAACGATCGGCAAAACAGCCAAGGTGACCGGCGAGTGCCATCGGATTATTCAGGGGCAACAGTTGTTCGCGAAAGTGACGATCCAGGTCGAGCACGCCCCGAATCAGCAGCAGCCGGTAATGGTAATTACCAAGGTTCCGCCAGAGCGTGTTCCGTATCACCTGGTCGAGGCTGCCGTCGAAGAGCTGCACAGCCGGGCCGTCGGTGGCGGTATCATTGGCGGATTTCCACTGGCGGATATCAAGATTACGGTGCTCGACGCGGAAGCGGCAGAAGTGGGATCGACCGACACCGCCTTTGCGATTGCCGCTGGCGACGCGTTTGAAAAGGGGCTGGAGGCTGCAGTGCCGACCTTGCTCGAGCCAATCATGAAGCTGACGATCACGACTCCTGAGGACTACATGGGGGATTTTGTCGGTGACATCATGAAGCGTCGCGGCGAGATCGCTAAGACCGAGAACCGCTCAGGCGATGCAATCATCGAGGCCCATGCCCCGCTGGCCGAGCTATTCGGTTATTCCAGCGCGATGCGAAGCCTGAGTCAGGGGCGAGCTTCCAGCAGCATGGAGCCGCTGAAATACGCAGCCGCCCCACCAGAACTGATCAAGCAGTTTATGTAGTCTGCGGGGTTTGGGTGGGCTGCTCGGGGCATTATTGTTCGCAGCGTTTTGATCGCCAAGGCTCCCCGCTTGTGGTCCTCATTCGGATTCGAATTGCCTGAAGTCGGCCCAGGCTTGGCGAATCGCCTGATCATTTATGGCGATTCTTTGCCACTGGCCTGCAAAACAAAGCGATGCGAACCGAAGATTCGACAGGTTGTTCCACTTTTCGCCCTCCGCGGCGACCCGCGAAAAATGCTGTTTTCCGCCTGAAAACCGGGGTTTTTTCGCCATTCGAGACGAGCATTCGAAAAAGGTTCGAAAACCAAACCGGAGCCCATTGACGAAAGCGGTTTGGATTTTTAATATCATCTGTTTCCCAGTTAGCTCAAAGAGCGACTAGGGAGCGAAAAGAAAATTACATCCCCGGGTTTCCGGGAAGCAGTTCATAGGGATCACGCACGTGGCGAAAGAAATTATTCGCATTCGGATGGAAGCTTACGATCACTCGATCTTGGATCAGAGTGCTCTCGACATCGTCGACACGGCGAAGCGGACCCATTCGGAAGTGCACGGTCCCATTCCGTTGCCGACCCGTATCGAACGTTACACCGTTCTGTCGGGCCCGCATATCGACAAGAAGGCTCGCCAGCAATTTGAGGTTCGGACGCACAAGCGTCTGATCGATATCGTTCAGGCTACCGCCAAGACGATTGAATCGCTCAACAAGCTGAACCTGCCAGCTGGTGTCGATATCAAGATCAAGGCAACAACTCGATAGTTTACCCACTTAGCTCGTTTTAAAGAGTCTCTGGATGGCTGGAAGCTTCGGGTGGTAATTGGCCGACTAGGCTAATCCATCGAAGCGAGCAACGGACTACAAGGCGACGAATCATGGCAAAAGGCATACTCGGCCGTAAGGTCGGGATGACCCAGGTTTATACAGAATCTGGCGAAGTTATCCCGGTTACGGTTGTACAAGCAGGTCCCTGTCACGTGCTTCAGGTGCGAACCCTGGAACGCGATGGCTACGAGGCAATTCAGCTCGGTTACGACGACAAGCCTCGCCGTTTAGCGATTCGTAGTGAACGTGGTCACGTTGCTCCTCTCTCGAGCAAGCGATCGAAGAAGTTGGCCGCCGCTGGTGGTGAAGCTTCTGCGAAGGCCGGTTGCGAGCCCAAGCGTTTCGTCCGTGAACTTCGTGGTTCGATCGAAGGTGCTGAAGTTGGTCAAGAGATCAGCATCGGCGTTCTCGCTGAAGCAGCCCGTGTCGATGTCATCGCAACTAGCCGCGGTCGTGGTTATGCCGGTGTGATGAAGCGACATAACTTCGCTGGTCAGCGTGCTACCCACGGTGTGAAGAAGGTTCACCGTCACACGGGTGGTACTGGGTGCAGTGCTTATCCAAGCCGTACGTTCAAGGGCCTGAAGATGAGCGGCCAGTACGGTAACGCCAAGGTCACCACTCGTAACTTGAAGGTGGTCAAGGTCGACGAAGAAAACGGCGTGGTTCTGCTCAATGGTGCCGTGCCTGGGCCCAATGGCGGATACGTGATCGTTCGTGAAACAAATATGGTCCGCTAACGGCGTCCTTGAAGCATTAAGTCGCGTCAACGCGTGAAAGAATAGTCCCATGGTCAGTTTGCCCATTTTTGACAAGAGCGGAAAGGAAGTCGGCAAGTACGAACTTGATCCGGCTGAAATCGCTCCGTCGATCAACAAGCAGTTGATGCACGACGCCGTTGTGATGTACCAGGCGAATCTTCGTCAGGGTACACACCGCACCAAGACTCGTGCCGAAGTGGCTGGCTCGACGAAGAAGATGTATCGCCAGAAGGGTACCGGTAACGCACGTGCCGGTTCCAAGCGTAGCGGTGTTCGCCGTGGTGGTGGTCACGTCTTCGCGATCCGCCCTCGCGATTACTCGTACCGACTGAACAAGAAGGCCTTGAAGCTTGCGACCCGTATGGCGATCGCCAGCAAGATCCAAGGCGAGCAGGTGGTTGTCGTTGATGACCTGGCTCAAGACGAAATCAAGACTAAGAGTGTCGCAGGTGCTTTGAAGGCTCTGGGCATTTACGGTCAAAAGGTCGCGATCGCGTTGGAAAAGCACGATCCGGTCTTCTACCGCAGTGCACGTAACATCGAAGGTGTCTCAGTCAGCCCAGTTGCTGAACTGAATGCTTACTCGGTCTTGCGTCCGCGGAAGTTGGTCATCACTAAGGCTGCCCTCGACTCGTTGCGTAGCAGCGATAAGAGCGATTAGTCGCCGCGATCGATTGGCTTTAGCAGTAAATCAATTCAACCTGACATAGTGACAGAGGTGCCAACATGGCACGGCCTTACTACAAACCGAGCGAAGACACCCCGACCCGCACGCTTGATTCGCACCAGGTGATTTTGCGTCCGCTGGTTACCGAAAAGGGTGTTCAGGTTTCGGAAGACTTGAATCAATACACATTCGAGATCGCCCCGGCTGCCACCAAGTTGGATGTCCGTCGTGCGGTTGAAGAGTTGTTCGACGTCAAAGTCGCCAGCGTGAAGACGCAGACACGGAAGGGTAAGGCCCGCCGTTATCGTTTTCGCAACGGAATGACCCGTAACTGGAAGAAGGCCATCGTCACGTTGGCTGATGATCAAAAGATCGACTTCTATTAATCGCGACTGGTCCTCCGCTTAAGACAGCGACCCGTAATAAACTACGAGACGAACCATGGGTATCCGAAAATACAAGCCGACTTCCGCTGGGCGTCGTAACGCCTCGGTCAGCGACTTCAAGGAGTTGACCAAGGGTGCAAAGCCAGAGAAGAACCTTCTCCGGAAGATCACAAAAACCGGCGGTCGTAACAACCAAGGTAAGATCACGACCCGTCACCGTGGCGGTGGTCACAAACGCCGTTACCGTGTGATCGACTTCCGTCGTGCCAAAGATGGCGTGCCGGCAGTGGTTGCTTCGGTGCAGTACGATCCGAACCGCAGTGCTCGTATCGCTCTGTTGAACTACGTGGACGGCGAAAAGCGATACATCCTTGCTCCCGATGGGTTGAAGGCTGGCGACAAGGTTCAAAGCGGTAGCGAAGCATCGCCAACCGTTGGTAACTGCCTGCCGCTGAAGAACATCCCTGCCGGGACTACCGTTCATAATGTCGAGATGACGCCAGGTCGTGGTGGTGCAATGTGCCGATCGGCTGGTAGCTCGGCCACGTTGATGGCCTGTGAAGCCGATTGGGCTCAGCTGTCGCTGCCCAGTGGTGAAATTCGTCGTGTTTCGAGCCGTTGCCGTGCGACCATCGGTCGTGTGAGCAACCCCGATCACGAAAAGGTTTCGCTCGGTAAGGCTGGTCGTAAGCGTTGGTTGGGTCGCCGTCCTCACGTTCGTGGTACCGCGATGAACCCGATCGATCACCCGCACGGTGGTGGTGAAGGTCGTACCAAGGGCGGTCGTCACCCGGTGACGCCACAAGGTAAGCCAACCAAGGGTGGAGCAACGCGTCACCGCAAGAAGGCTTCCAACCGCTCGATCGTTCGTCGCCGTCGTTCGCGTCGTTACGGTGTCCTGAAGTTGTTGAAGTAAGAGCACCCACAGCACTCGGAAAGTTAGGCCGCCAAGCCGCGATCCTAAAGGTTTTCAAAGATGAGCCGATCCCTAAAAAAAGGGCCGTACGTCGACCCGAACGTTTACGAAAAGGTCGCCAAGCAAGAAGAAGCTGGCACCAAGGACCCGATCAAGACCTGGGCACGATCTTGCACGATCATTCCTGAGTTTATCGGTCACACGTTCATGGTCCACAACGGCAAGGCCCACCTGAAGGTTTATGTCACTGAAGACATGATCGGGCACAAGCTCGGCGAATTCGCACCGACGCGAACCTTCCGTGGTCACGGCGCTGATAAGAAGAAGAAATAACGCATACCGATTGGCAAACGCAGCTTGGCTGCCCACGGCTAAGAAGGGCCCTGCCCAACGCCCGTGGTTCGAGGAGTTGATCAACCATGTTCAAAGCGACCCACCGACTGGCACGCATCAGCCCACGCAAGGTGCGCCCGCTAGCCGATTTGGTGCGTGGCAAGCTGGCCGACGAAGCACTCGACATTCTGCGATACCAACCGCAGCGTGGTGCTCGCTTGCTGGAAGAAGTCATTAAGAGTGCCATCGGCAACTCGCAAGATTCCGAACAGAACGAAGGCCGAGCTGCTAATCAGCAAGCCTTGTTCGTCCGCGAAGCTCGCGTCGATGGTGGCCCGATCATTAAGCGATTCCGCCCCCGAGCTCGTGGAAGCGCGTTCCCGATTTTGAAGCGGACCTGTCACATTCACGTCACCCTGGAGGAACTCCAAGGCTAAGGCATCCGATTGGCTGCCCCGTCTTCGAGTCGAGAGACAAGCATGGGACAAAAAGTTAATCCAGTTGCGTTTCGTACCGGCGTCATGGTCGGCTGGAAGAGCAAATGGTTTGCGTCGAAGCGTGATTTTCCAGGCCTACTCCTGGAAGACAAAAAGATCCGGGACTTCATCCTGAAGCATCCTGATCAACGCATTCGCCAGAAGTATCGTAATGCAGGCATCGACAAAGTCGAAATCGAACGGACGCGCGACGAAGTTCGCGTGACGTTGTTCGTCGCCCGACCAGGTCTGATCATCGGTCAGAAGGGTCAGGAAGTCGAAAAGCTGCAGGAAGAACTGCAAAACCTGGTTGGCCGTCGTATCAATCTCAAGATTGAAGAAGTCGGTCGTCCGGAACTGCGAGCCCAGTTGGTTGCCGAGGATATCGCCGACCAGTTGGCCAAGCGTGCCAGCTTCCGTCGCACCATGAAGCGTGCGATCGAAAGCACTATGGAGGCTGGTGCCCGAGGCATCAAAATCCAGATGGCCGGTCGTCTTGGCGGTGCGGAAATGGCTCGCCGCGAAAAGCAAATTGAAGGATCGATTCCGTTGAGCACCCTGCGGGCCAAGATCGATTACGGCTTCACTGAAGCTCGTACGCCGCAGGGACACATCGGGGTCCAGGTCTGGATCAATAACGGTTTTTACGAAGGGGACGACTCCGATGGCTATGATGCCTCGACGAGTGAAGCACCGAAAAAGCCAAAGAAGACGTATAAAAGGTAATGCCACTCGTGGCAATACCGTCGTCCTTGGTGATTACGGACTTCAATCCACACAAGCGGGTCACATTACCGCTCAAACGATCGAAGCGGGTCGTATCGCTGCCCAGCAGTACGTCCGTGGTATCGGTAAGTTGTACATCCGGATCTTCCCCCACAAGTCGGTAACGGCACGTCCGTTGGAGACTCGTATGGGTAAGGGTAAAGGTGAGCCTGATCGTTGGGTCGCCACCGTGAAGCCCGGTACGGTTATGTACGAGCTCAAGGGTGTCACCGAGCAGCAAGCGAAGATTTGTTTCGCTCGTTTGGCTCACAAGATGCCGGTTCGATGTCGCTTCGTGCGTCGTCGCCCGGATTTGGAAACAACCGAGGCTTAGTCCCACGGGGGACCTGGCCCACGATGGTCGGCGGCGAGTAAACCGCAAGCGAAACGTGATTAGGCGATAAGGCAATGAAAGCAAGTGAATTGCGAGAACTGAGCGACGAACAGCTCCAGGCGAACTTGAAGAACGCCATGGATACCTTGTTCCGTTTGCGAGTTCAGTCCCAGACCGAACGTTTGGACGCCCCCAGCGAACTGGCGAAGAATCGCAAGTTGGTGGCTCGGATTAAAACGATTCAAGCCGAGCGATCAGCCGCCGCGGCCAGTACCTAATTCAAGCGAAGTTTAAAGAGAGATTCGGCAATGCCCAAGAAAGTATTGGTCGGTCGAGTGACGGGCGACAAGCAAGACAAGACGCGACGCGTTGAAATCGCCCGTCGTATCCGTCATCCGCTGTACGGCAAGTACTACTCGCGTCGCATGGTTTGCCATGTGCACGACGAAAACAACGAGTCGGGTCTGGGCGATCGTGTCGAGATCATCGAGAGCCGCCCACGCAGCAAAACGAAGCGTTGGGAACTGGTTCGGATCGTGGAGAAGAGCACCGAAGTTGACGTGGCCGCGCTGAAGGCTGCCCGTGAACAAGCTGCTCACCTGCAAGAACAAGAAGATAGCTAAGCTCCCGTACACCGCCAAAGCTGGCTTTCAGCTGCGGCATAGGGTTGGATTTAAAAAGCGATGATTCAACAAGAAACAAGACTGGCCGTCGCCGACAACACCGGAGCGAAGGAAGTCATGTGCATCAAGGTTCTCGGTGGTACGCGTAAGCGAACCGCTGGCCTCGGCGACGTGATTATCTGCTCGGTGAAAGAAGTTGTGCCCGGTGCGGACGTGAAGAAGAAGGCCGTTGTGCGAGCTGTGATCGTTCGCTGCAAGAAGCCGACTCGTCGTCCTGACGGAAGCTACATTCGGTTCGATCGCAACGCGGTCGTGCTGATTGACAAAGACAATAATCCGCGTGGCACGCGTATTTTCGGTGCGGTCGCTCGTGAGCTGCGAGATCGCAAGTTCATGAAGATCGTCAGTTTGGCCAGTGAGGTGGTCTAATGCATATCAAAGTTGACGACACCGTCGAAATCATCACCGGTGGCGATGCGGCCAGCGAACTTCGTGGCAAGGTCCTGAAGGTTTTCCCCGAGAAGGGCAAGATCCTCGTTGAAGGTGCCGCCAAGGTTTACAAGCACGTCAAGCCAAGTCAGCGCAACCCGAAGGGTGGCAAGCTGTCGAAGGAAATGCCGGTTGATATTTCCAACGTGATGCTGGTTTGCCCTGAGTGCAAGCAACGCTCCAAGACGGGTGCCAAGATCAAAGAGGACGGCAGCAAGGTTCGCTACTGCAAGTCGTGCAGTGCCGAAATCGGCCAGCTGAGTCCGGCCAAGTAATCACTGCCCAGCGGCAGTCCCAAATCAAAAGGCGTGAGCCGGTAATCGTTCGAGATAAGCCATGAGCAAACCACGACTTCAAGAACAATACGAAAACGAAGTGCTTCCTGCACTGGCAGAAAAGTTGGGTCGTAAGAACCCGATGAACCTGCCGCGTCTGCGGAAGATCGTCGTCAACATGGGTGTCGGTACGGCCGTCACCGAAAAGAAGCATGTCGACGAAGCTGCAGAAGCTATGACCGAATTCACCGGCCAACGCCCGATGATTTGCCGTGCTCGTAAGAGCGTCGCTGCTTTTAAGCTGCGTGAAGGCATGCCGATCGGCGTGAAGGTCACCCTCCGTCGTCAACGCATGTACGAATTCTTGGACCGCCTGGTCTCGCTGGCCCTTCCACAGGTTCGCGACTTCCGTGGTGTGAATCCCAAGAGCTTTGACGGTAACGGCAATTACACGATGGGCCTCACCGAGCAGATGGTGTTCCCGGAATTGAACCCGGATAAGTACACCCGTCAGCAAGGTATGGACATCACCTTCGTCACCACCGGGGCAACCGATGACGAAGCTCGCGAACTGCTTGCTCTGTTGGGCATGCCGTTCCAGCGAGAAGACCCAAAGAAGAAGACCGCCTAAGTCGTAGTACTTAGACCGGACCGTATAGAAGTTTGTTACCCAGTCGATTCGTTTTCCAGGTAGGAAATCCTCGTGGCAAGCAAGTCAAAAATCGCCAAGGCCAATCGCGAGCCGAAGTTTTCGTCTCGGCGTGAACGTCGCTGCACCATGTGCGGCCGTCCGCGTGCCGTGTATCGAAAGTTTGGTGTCTGCCGAATCTGTATTCGCAACTTGGCGGATCGAGGGCTGATTCCAGGTTTACGCAAGGCGAGTTGGTAAGGGGACCCGAAGTATTATGATGACCGACCCTATCGCCGACATGTTGACCCGCATTCGCAATGCGGTTCGCGTCGAGCACCCACACGTTGAAATGCCCACGTCCAAGGTCAAACGCGGTTTGGCCGACGTGCTAAAGCGTGAAGGCTACATCTGGGACTGGGTAGAAACCGAGGACCATCCGGTGAAGCAGATTCGCTTGGAACTGAAGTACGGCCCCAGCGGGGAACGCGTAATTCAGCACATCAAGCGCGTCAGTAAGCCAGGTCGTCGAATTTATTCCAAGTCGACCGAGTTGCGTCCGATTCTCAACGGCATGGGCATCACCGTGATCAGCACCTCCAGCGGTGTGATCAGCGATCGTGAAGCTCGCCAAAAGAAGATCGGCGGCGAAGTTTTGTGCGAAGTCTGGTAAGCCCAGATACGCAGTACACCCCATCCACCAGGACAGTCTCCTTTGTAGAGACCCATTGCCTAAGCTAGGTTAAGAAAATGTCCCGACTAGGTAGAAAACCTGTTGCCTTGCCCGATAAGGTCAAGGTGTCGATCGACGGCCAAACCGTTAATGTCGAAGGCCCGCTGGGCAAGTTGTCGTACACGGCAGACCCTGTCATCACCGTCGAATTGGGCGAAGGTGACAAGGAAGTTCTGGTCACGCGTAAAGAAGATACGCGTACCGGCAAAGCCATGCACGGGCTTACCCGCGCTCTGATCGCCAACATGGTCGAAGGTGTGGAAAAGGGTTACGAGAAGCGACTGGAAGTCGTGGGCGTGGGTTACCTGGCGGCAATCGCCGGCGACGTCCTGCAACTTCGTGTCGGTTTCGCCAACGAAATCCACAAGAAGATCCCCAAGGATCTCACCGTGACCTGCCCGGACCAAACCCACATTCTGGTCAAGGGTATCGACAAGCAACGCGTCGGTCAGTTTGCTGCCGAAGTGCGTGCCAGCCGTAAGCCTGAACCTTACAAGGGCAAGGGTGTTCGCTACCAAGGCGAACGCGTTAAGCTGAAGCCTGGTAAGGCCGCTGGTAAGTAATCGGTAATCAACCACGTTAATTGAAGTCATCGTGTCGCGGCTGTCACCGCGGCACCCACGAGGCTAGTTGAGTCGTGAACAAGCAGAAATTCATTGCCAAGCAGCGGAAGCGTCGGAGTAATCACGTCCGTCGAAGGGTTCGCGGCAACGCCGAACGTCCCCGACTGACCATTTTCCGTAGCAATAACAACATCTACTGTCAGATCATCGATGACGAATCAGGTCGCACCATTGTGTCGGCTTCTTCGCGTGACAAAGATCTGCGTGCGGATGGTACCGCTGGCAACTGTGAAGCCGCCGCGAAGATCGGTAAGGCGATCGCCGAAAAGGCATTGGCTGCCGGGCTGAAGCAGGTTTGCTTCGATCGTGGTCACTTTCGTTACAACGGTCGTGTCGCCGCATTGGCAACGGCCGCCCGCGAAGGTGGATTGGACTTCTAGAAGATAACTAAGTCATTCAAAGCGTTGGGAAAAGCTGATCCTTAGGTCAGCAGTATCCAAACGGGAGAGCCAATACCGTGGCGAAAGATTCTGGCAAAGGCGGATTCGTCGAAAAGGTCGTGAAGATCAAGCGTTGTGCCGCCGTGGTCAAGGGTGGTCGTCGTTTCAGCTTCGCGGCAATGGTCGTCATTGGTGACGGCAAGAGCAAGGTCGGTTGGGGCTATGGCAAAGCTAACGAAGTTCCACCGAGCGTCCAGAAGGCCGTCAAGCAAGCTGAACGTAAGATGCTCGACGTGCCGATCGTTGAAGGTTCCATCCCACACAAGGTGATTGGTACTTTCGGTGCTGGCCGCGTGGTCATGCTTCCAGCTCACCCTGGTACCGGTATTATCGCTGGTGCTTCGGTTCGTGCCGTATGCGAAGCCGCAGGCATCCACGACGTTTTGACCAAGAGCTTCGGTTCGACTAACCCTGTCGTTCTGGTGAAAGCCACCCTGAACGCATTGGAACAGCTGCGAACCAAGGAAGAAATTCAACGCCTGCGAGGAGTTGCTGTCTAATGAGTTTGCACGATATCAACCAAGGCGTTCACAAGAACAAGCGTCGCCAACGCATCGGTCGTGGTACCGGTAGCGGTTGGGGCAAGACTTCGCAGCGTGGTCACAAGGGTGCTCGCAGCCGTGCTGGCTGGTCGAATCGTGCGACCTTCCAGGGTGGTCAGACCCCGATCGTGCGTCACGTCCCTAAGCGTGGTTTCAATAACCGCTGGGCACTGACGGTCACTGCAGTCAACATTAAGGACCTGAACGAGTTGTTCAACGATGGCGATACCGTCAACATTGAATCGCTTCGCGAAAAAGGTCTTTGCAAGCGTCGCTTTGACGAAGTCAAGATTCTCGGCGATGGCGAACTTTCCAAGAAGCTGACCGTCGAAGCTCACCGCTTCAGCGCCTCGGCCAAGGAAAAGATCGAAAAGGCAGGCGGTACCTGCAACACGGTCGTTCGCATCACGACAGTGGCCGAGAAAAAGGACGCTGCCAAAGGGGCAAAGTCCTAATTAAGAGACAAGACATGGACATGCCCACGTTGTTACGTGGGCATGTTTTTTGCGCAAGCACTGATTGGCGATCCGCAAGAATGCGGAAATACGCTCGAATTTACGGATAGGACTCATTCGGGTGGTCTAGTCTGAGACACGCGGTTTGGTGTAAATTCACTCATCCGCACATCCCTGCAAACCATTGTTCATTGCTATGCCTGATTTCAGGCATCCATTAGAACTAGCCAAATCGGGTTAGATTGTCATGTTGGAAAAAGTACGCGTCCTCTTCACCATCCCCGAACTACGGACGAAGATTCTTTTGACGATCGGCTTGTTGGCCGTCTTTCGTGTCGGCTCGCAAATTCCTCTGCCGATGATCGACCAGGTCAAGCTGCAAGAGATGTTCGCCTCTCAAGGAAACGAAGGCGTTGCCGGTCTGTTGCAACAGGTCTCCGTTTTCAGTGCCAGTGCGTTGAGCCAGATCACGATCTTTGGGCTTGGCATCATGCCGTACATCTCGGCGTCGATTATCTTCCAGCTGCTGGGTACCGTTTGGAAGCCCCTGGAAGAGTTGCAGAAGGAAGGGGAAACGGGACGCAAGAAAATCAACGAATACACCCGGTATGCCACCGTGGCGTTGTGTGTCATCCAGAGTTACTTCTACCTGGCGTCGATGACGGCGGTGGGGGAAGGGGGTGATAGCATCGTCAACCAGGCCTTCTGGACCTCATCCGAACCCGGAAATATAGATAAGAGCCTGTATTGGGGCTGGGCGATCGTCGCTGTGGCGATCATGACCTGCGGTACCGTCTTCCTGATGTGGCTCGGCGAACAGATTGACGAGTTCGGCATTGGTAACGGTATCAGCCTCTTGATTATGGCTGGTATCCTCGCGGCAATGCCTGGCGCACTGCTAGACCTGCTGTATAACACCAAGCCAGAGCTGACAAACTTCACACGAGGGGAGTTTGGTATCGAAACCATCGTGGTGTTAGCGATCCTGTTTGTGGCGGTGATTACCGGGGTGGTGTTCATCATGCAGGGGCAACGCAAGATCCCGATGCAAAGTGCCAAGCACGTTCGTGGTCGCCGCGTTTATGGTGGTACTCGCCAGTTCCTTCCACTGCGTATTAACCAAGCCGGTGTGATGCCGATCATTTTCGCCAGCAGTTTGCTGTTGTTCCCGCAGTTCATCTTCCAGGCCTTGGCCGGATGGACCGAATCGGCAACGCTTGCGAACCTGGCCGACATTTTCGCTCGGGGACAGAGCTTCCTGTACATCGCTTGCTATATCGCTTTGATCTACTTCTTCTGCTACTTCTGGACGGCAATTACCTTCAATCCGAAGGACGTCTCGGAGAATCTGAAGAACTTCGGTTCGTTCATCCCCGGCTATCGCCCAGGTCGTCGAACTGAGGAATACTTGGAAAAAGTCATGGTTCGCATCACCTATGTTGGTGCGGGCTTCCTCGCCTTGGTCGCCATCATTCCGACGCTCGTTTCCGCGGAACTGGGTGTCTCGCCTCAGGTGGCAAGTTTCTACGGTGGAACCGGTTTGCTCATCGCCGTTAGTGTGGCATTCGATCTGGTGCAAAAGATCGACAGTCACTTGGTGATGCGTAACTACAAGGGGCTCATCGAGGGCTAACCCTTTCTCGCCAGGATGGCACGTCCCGCCTTCCCCCATACCCCATGCGGAAGGCGGCTTCGATTTTGTGACTTCGGTGTCGGTGATGGTCCCACGTCATCGATGCCCAAGCTAGGCTGCGGTTAGTCCATGCGGATTATCTTTCTCGGACCTCCTGGTGTCGGCAAAGGGACCCAGTCCCATAAGCTGGTTGAATTTCTGCGCATCCCTCACATCTCAACGGGGGAAATGCTACGGGAAGCGATCCGTAATAAGACCGAGCTCGGCTTGAAGGTTGCTGCTCAGATGGAAGGTGGACGCCTCGCCGCTGACGAAATCGTGGTCCAGTTGGTGCGTCAGCGTCTCGCGCAACCCGATTGTCACAATGGATACCTGCTCGATGGCTTCCCGCGTACTTTGCCGCAGGCCGCGTCGCTTGATCTTGGACTGGCTGTCGACGACGAAGCCGTCGATGCGGTGTTGAACCTGACGGTGGACCAGGAAGAACTCTTGAGCCGCCTGCTGGCTCGCGCTAAGAAGGAAGACCGCGGCGACGACAACGAAGAGACGATCCGCAACCGGATGAAGGTCTACGACGATATGACCTCGCCACTGATCGCCTATTACGAAGAGCAGAAGATTCTCTATCGAATCGATGGGATTGGTTCGATTGAGGAAGTCTTCGACCGCATCAAAGTCGTTCTGGAAGAAGTGGACCGAAAGAAGAACGCATGATCACGCTCCGCTCCAAACGCGAGATCGAGAAAATGCATGTCGCCGGACAGCTCGTTCGGCAGGCCCATCAAAAAGTGGCCGAGCTGGTCAAACCAGGGATCACCACGGCGGTGCTCGACAAGGCTGTCGACGATCTTTTCGCTGAGGCAGGTGCCGTTGCCCTGTTTAAAGGTGTTCCCGGCAAGATCCCCTTCCCTGCTGCCACGTGCATCTCGGTTAACGATGAAGTGGTCCACGGCATCCCTGGCGAGCGGATCCTCAAAGAAGGTGACATTGTCAGTGTCGATACTGGAGCCAAAATCGGTGGCTGGTGTGGTGATTCGGCTTGGACCTATGCCGTTGGCGAGATCAGCGATGAAGCCAAGAAGCTGATGGAAGTGACAGAGCGAGCTCTGCAGATTGCCATCGAGTTGCTGCCGGTGAAAAAACGGTGGAGCCAAGTCGCCAAGGAAATGCAAAACGAGGTCGAATCGGCAGGGTTTTCGGTGATTACGACACTGGTTGGCCACGGGATCGGCACCACGATGCACGAAGAGCCCCAGGTGCCTAACTACGATTCTCGCGAATTTCGGCAGAAAGGCGATTTCGACCTTCGGCCAGGCTTGGTCTTGGCGGTCGAGCCCATGGTGGCTGTTGGAAGAGAGGATCTGTACCTGCACGGTGACGGGTGGACACTCTCGACGAAAGATCGCAGCCTAACGGCTCACTTCGAGCACACACTCGCCCTGACGTCGTCAGGCGTCCGCATTTTGACGGGCCAGGACTAAGGCGGCCGGATGATGGTTCTCGTAGTAGGGGCGACCGGAGCGACCGGCAAGCTGCTGGTCGAGCAGCTTCTCAGCCGAGGCCATCAAGTTCGAGTCATTGTCCGTTCACGAGATCGTTTGCCTGAATCCGTTAGAGATCATGCTCGAGTTGAGATCGTCGAAGCCAGTCTGTTCGAGCTGACCGACGAAGAGCTCCTGCAGCATGTTTCTGGCTGTAGCGGTGTCGCCTCGTGTTTGGGGCACAATCTGACGTTCAAAGGCGTCTTTGGCCATCCCAGAAGGCTTGTCACGGACGCTACGCGGCGACTTTGCCGGGCAATCGAGCAGGCCAAGGCCGAAACTGGCGTCAAATATGTCCTCATGAATACGGCTGGCAACCAAAATCGCGATCTGGCCGAGCCTGCCTCGTTTGGCAATCGATTTGTTGTGGGTTTGTTACGCTGGGCTGTGCCGCCTCATGCCGACAACGAACAGGCATCGGACGTGCTCCGGCAAAAAATTGGAAAAAATAATTCGTCGATACCATGGGTCGTCGTCCGGCCGGATAGCCTTGTCGATCTGCCAGAAGTCACGCCCTACGAGATGTATCCCTCGCCAACGCGTGACCCCATATTCAACGCGGGAACGACCAGTCGCATCAACGTGGCCCATTTCATGGCCGAATTGATCACGGACGAGGCAGTATGGGCTAAATGGGCTGGGCGAATGCCGGTGATTTATAACTGCGAAGCCAATTCGTCGGGCTAGACCTTTCGCCGCAAGTGCTGAAAGGATTGGTATGTTTCAACGGTCAATAGGAATGTGTCATTTCGCCCTTCGAAAACCGAAGTTTTCATAGTCGCGCCCCTTGTCAGTGGAAAAGGAAGTCGGGTATACTGTCCCGCTTCCCCAACGCCCAAGGTTTGGAAGTAGAGAGTCATGAAGGTAAGAGCCAGCGTTAAGCGAATTTGCGACAAATGCAAAGTGGTCCGCCGTCGAGGCCGGGTCTATGTCATTTGTGAAAACGCCCGTCACAAGCAACGACAGGGCTAGTTTTCCGTCTTGCCACGGTGTTTCCCCTAATCTGAGGGTGGCCCGGAAGGGCAAAACGAAACATCGCACCACTTCGCAAATCCATAGCACAAAACATTTTCGGAATCATTTGCCCTGTTGGGCAGCCTTAGGAGATCACCATGCCACGTTTGCTCGGTGTGGACATTCCCAACGATAAGAAGACCTGGATCAGCTTGACGTACCTGTACGGTGTTGGTCCAGCGGTTGCTCGTGAACTATGCGTGAAGGTGGGCATCGATCAAGATCGCCCGGCTTCGGAAATTCACGAAGATGAATTGAGCCGTTTGGCTGGTCTGCTGGAAAGCGAATACACGGTTGAAGGTCCTCTTCGCCGTCAGCTTTCGCAGAACATTCAACGTCTCAACCGCATCGTCTGCTACCGCGGTTTGCGTCATCGTCGCGGTTTGCCGGTTCGCGGCCAACGTACCCGAACCAACGCTCGTACCCGTAAGGGTCCGAAGAAGACTGTCGCCGGTAAGAAGGGCGTGAAGGATCTTCGTTAATCAGATCCTTGTCGATCTCTGTGAAGTGCGACGCGGCGATGTTCCTGTTTCGCGCTTCTCAAATTGCATAACACATCATCATTCAGCTTGAAACGCTACGCCCGTTGTGGTGGGAGATAGTTAAGTGGCCAAGGTCGCAAAGCGAAAAACACGACGTAACGTCCAGCAAGGGACTGTCCATATCAAGGCAACCTTCAACAACACCCAGGTGACCATCACCGACAGCAAGGGTGACACGTTGTGCTGGGCCAGCGCCGGAACTTGTGGCTTCAAGGGAAGCCGTAAGAGCACGCCGTTCGCGGGTCAGTGCGCAGCTCAACAAGCCGCCGAAAAGGCGTTGAAGTTTGGTCTGAAGGAAGTAGACGTGAAGGTCAACGGACCAGGCAGTGGCCGCGAAAGCGCCATCACCGCCCTGGCCGCCGCCGGCCTGACCGTCAAGTCGATCGAAGATTGCACTCCTATCCCGCACAACGGTTGCCGCCCCCCGAAGAAGCGTCGCGTCTAGTATCACGACGATTCTTTCCTGGCAACGTTTTTAGGCGGTCTCAAGACACACATAGCAGCACAAAACGGAGCGAACTATGCATATTCGATGGCGTGGGTTGGAATTGCCGAGTGCGGTCACTTGCGAAGCCGAAACCCTCACCTCCAATTACGGCAAGTTCATTGCCGAACCGTTTGAACGCGGTTTCGGTGCCACCATCGGCAACAGCATGCGACGCATCCTGCTCTCGAGCCTCGAGGGTGCGGCCGTCACGCAAATCAAGGTCCGTGGTGCCCAACACGAATTCACCAGCATTCCTGGCGTTGTCGAAGACATGACCGACATCGTCCTGAATGTGAAGTCGGTTGTCGTCAAGAAGCATTCGGAGATGACCAAGGTCATCACGATCGAAAAGCAGGGTCCTTGTGAGATCACTGCCGGCGACATTCAGTGCGACGCGGACGTCGAGATCATCAACAAAGACCTGCACCTGTGCACCGTCACCGGCGAAATTCCATTCATGATGGAAATGGTCGTTGAGTCGGGTCGCAGCTATGTTCCTTCGACCGAGCACAGCTCGAATGAACACGAGATCGGCATTATCCCGGTCGACGCGGTCTTCAGTCCTGTGACCCGCGTTCGTTATACGGTTGAAGAAACTCGTGTTGGTCAGAAGACCAACTACGATCGCTTGATTCTGGAAATCTGGACCGACGGTTCGGCTCATCCAGAAATGGCACTGGTCGAAGCTGCCAAGATCTTGCGAAAGCACCTCAACCCGTTTGTTCAGTACAACGAATTGGGTGCGACGATCAACATGCCTAGCCGATCGACCCCAAGCGGGTTGGATCCGGTCATGGAAGCCAAGCTCAACATGAGCCTCGCTGAAATGCACCTTTCCGTTCGTGCTTCGAACTGCCTCGAATCGGAAAACATTCATACGGTTCGCGACCTGGTTCGCCGCACCGAAGATCAACTGATGGAAGTCCGCAACTTCGGCGAAACTACCCTTACCGAAGTTCGCGAGAAGCTGAAGGAATATAATTTGCACCTCGGCATGCGAGTGCCGCCAGCTGCAAGCCCGATGCACTAAATCGGACATCCCATTCCAAAATATCCCTGCCTTACACGGCACTGACAACACTCAAGAAGTACCATGCGACACCTACGAAAAGGTCGACGACTCGGACGCTCGGCGAGCCACCGCAAGGCTCTGTTCCGCAACATGGCCAGCAGCCTGCTGTTGACCGAACGTCCTGACGACGTCAACGAAAGCTACTACCTCTACAGCGACTACCTGGCAGCCGACGCTCCAGGAACCGGGCACAATACGCCAAAGGTTAAGGGTCGCATTGTCACGACCGTGCAGAAGGCGAAGGAACTGCGTCCTTACGTCGAAAAGTGCATCACGGTCGCCAAGAAGGCTTTGCCGCACCTTCGTGAAGCCGAAAAGTTCGGCACCAAGGCCAAGCCTAACACGCCTGAATACAAAGAATGGCGTGAAAGCGAACAGTGGCAAAAGTGGAACGCCGCCATGGCGCCAGCTCTTGCTGCTCGTCGTCGCGTGGTCGCTCTGCTCGGTAATCAGCGTGCTGTCGAAATCCTGTTCGACGAAGTCGCTCCTCGCTTCGAAGATCGCGATGGTGGTTACACCCGCATCTTGAAGTTGGCTAAGCCGCGTCTGGGTGATGCTGGTATCCAGGCTATCCTGGAATTCGTCGGCAACGATCGCGATCGTGTGAAGACCGAAGCCGAACGTCCTGCATTCGACAGCGACGAAGAAACGGCAGCCGCTGAAGAAGCTGCCGCACCAGAAGCCGAAGAGCCTCAAGCTGAAGCTCCTGCGGAGGAAGCTGGTGACGCCGAAGAAAAGAAGGAAGGCTAGACGCCTCTTCGCGATTCGCATCGCTCGAAAATATCAAAACCGCTATACTCGCTCGGGTATAGCGGTTTTTTCGTGGACGGACATGACGTGAAACGCTCCTCACGGCCTAAACAAAGAAAGAAGCAGTCGCCCGCCAAAAGCTCGAGGGCGAAGCAAGCCCGCGTGCCGCAAAGAGCGATGCGGCGTGTGCAGCTGCACGAGTCTTCTGGCCGACGTGGTTTTGATTTCACGTTTGCCATGCGACTGCTCGTGAATGACATGATCGATCGCATGCCAGAGCTGGCACACATCGATATGACCCGTGTGGCCGTCGCCATCGTTCAAGCACGCGTCGACTCGACACATGGTATTTTCGCTTCGCTGACCCCCATGCGTTTTGACCAGGGATCGCGATTCACCATCCGTCGTGGGCGGAAATACTGCTGCCAGTCGCTCTTGGATGAGCACGGCCGAGAAATGCTCTACATTCTCAGCTTCTATCTGCCGCGATTTCAGAACATGGACTTCTCCGAGAAGATGATCACCATCTTCCACGAATTGTGGCACGTTAGTCCCGACTTTGATGGCGACATTCGACGTCACCCAGGCCGCTGTTATGCCCATTCGTCGAGTCAAAAAGAATACGACGAGCACATGGCCGTTTTGTCGAACAAGTATCTGATGAAGAAGCCGTCGCCTGATTTGTACGCCTTCTTAGAAAACGACTTCACCACGCTGTATCAAAAAAGCAGTGGAATCTATGGCGTGAAGATTCCCCGACCAAAACTGATTCCAGTCGCCGGGTAGTCGGTGTCGCAATTGTTTCCCGTCTCTAGAGAACGGGGCGAACGCGAAGCAACACCCAGTTGGTTCACGAGAATCGATCGAGCTCGGATCGAACTTGGTTTCTCAACGCCTGTGGAAGTTGCGTTGCTTGATCGAGTACTTGGTAAAGCGCCATACGAATTTCCGGTGTTGGGCTGACGAAGCACGTATTGGAAGTAAGCAAGCCCGAAATAGCTTCAATGGCTCGTTGATACATTCGCCCTTCTGTCCGATCGGCTCTTTGAAGCAAGAGTAGCAAGCCGCGCCATTTGCCCAGGCTGGCGATTTGTTTCATCGCAGCACCACATGCGTATTCGCTCTTGGCGTGGATCGCCAAAGAAAGAATTTCCGAATCGGAAAGCGTTTCTCCATGTTTGGCCAAGGCGAATGCGGCGGCCTTTACAACACGCGGGCTTGGGTCATTCAACAGTGGGAGCACCTCTGGAAGCGATTCCGCTTCAAGTACGCGTCGGAGTCCCTCGATCCCTGCGGCGCGATGGCTGGGATAAGAACTTTGGGTCCAAGCACGGAACGTGTCGATGTCAGCCACCTCTCCTGTTTCCGCCAGTCCCTGGATCGCTTCTCGTTGCGTTGGATTCTCGCGCAGACGGCGGCGGTAACGCTCGGCAATGTTCGCGATGCCTTGCTTGGTTAGCCAATAGCGAGCTTCTTCGCGAATCGAACGAGCCTTGTCGAAGAGCCCGGCATGCCACTGCTCGGCAGATGTTTCGGGAAAGTGTGTCGTGTGAATTCGATACGCTTCGCGGCGGACGGGCATGAACGGGTCGTGAAGAACTTTTACGAGTTCGTCACGCAGTTCGTCTCCTTGAAACTGTTCGGCAAGGATCCGGCAACAACTCAGACGCACGGTTGGTGAGGTTGCCGAAATGCCAAGCCGGACCAGCTTGGACCTGCGATCAGGCGATAGCTTCATTCCTGCGTGAACGAAGGCTGGCTTCATCAACAGTCTCAGACGCGATGCTGCCCCGATATCACTCTCATTCGTGCCATCAAGCAGTGTAGCGACGACACGAGTTACAAACTCGGAGTGATCACGACGGTTTTGCTTGATCAGTTGCAGAAAGGACGGGAGTGATTTAAGCAGCCACTCGTAGTTATTCACGACGATACGTGTCGAGACGGCCTGGGCCGCGGTTTCAGCAACGACATCAACCCAGTCGTTGAGGCGGGCGTTCAAGTAGCGCAGTTCTTCTCCGCCATGGTACTCGCTTAACAGACGGGTTGCTTCCTGGCGGACATATCCGCTTCGATGCAGGCTCAGCATGCCCAGGACGTGTGGATACTCTAGCTTGTCGGCAGGACCGGCGAGTTTCCGGACGACTGTCGGTTCGAGTTGATGCCACTTGTCCTGCGGATGCCAATAGTAGTCTTCCAGGAAAATGCTATTCAAGGAACTTAGGTCACGGCTCCTGGATTTGCCTGCCAGGATAAAGATCGACCGCCGCGTCGCTTGGCAGACGTCTTCGTCGGAGACGAGTAAACAACGCATCACATATGGCAGAACTTCCGGGCCGGCCTCGTGAGTTAGCTGCTTTAGAATTGCGCAGATCGTCGCATTGTGCTTACCGGATGCAAACCAACTCTTGCTTTCGCGGCAGTCGTTTAACTGGCGTACAAGTTGAGCGATTTCATCTGGTAGTTGGCGCATGAATGTGGACGATCGGGGGATAGTGTTTCACATTGTTGACGCTTTGAGAGTCGACTAGGTTCGCGGGGTTGTCTCACTAGGTTCCCATCACATACTTATCGAGTAGCCACCACTCGCCAAAGGTGATGGCTGCACAACCAATGAAGAACGCGGCGATCGGGAAGACTCCCAGTGCCTCCGACTCCTCCATACCCATCATCATGCGAAGCCAGGGCGGGATGAAGATCATTTTCAGCAGTGTGACGATTGTGTCCCAGAAAGTATCCGCCGCGTCCCCTGCCGTATCGAAGACGACCCAGGCCAGAAAGAGATAGACAGGTACATTAAGCACGATTAAGACGACTACCAGGGTCACTACGAAACTCCTCGACGACACGTTTTATTCGATTGAGCGAGACTCTGTTCGCCAAGATAATCGTTGTTACGCCCGATGGCAAAAAACGGTGATTGAGCTGATAGCGGATTTGTAGGGAATCTAGAACCGTGATTGATCGTATTGCTCCGACATTTCGACCCAGTGACTCCGTTCGTGGTTATCAGCGATGGCGATCCTTGTTGTTTCTGCATTGGCCGGTCCCGATGGAAGCACTGCGGCCTCTGGTGCCTGAGAGCCTGGAGATCGATCACTACGACGGCGTTGCTTATGTTGGCGTCGTTCCCTTTGCGATGGAAGGAGTACGCAACGCTTGGTGGCCTGAGTGGGCTGCCATGGACTTCCTGGAGACAAACGTCCGGACGTATGTCTATCACGGTAGTCAGCCAGGCGTCTATTTCCTTTCGCTCGATGCGGCCAGTCGTTTAGCCGTTTGGGGTGCTCGAACGTTTTGGGGGCTGCCGTATTATCATGCGGCGATGAACCTGGTTCGCACGGAAGATCAAATCGCGTATGAAACGTCCCGCCCAGGCGGCAGCGCGCGGCATAAGGTGAGCTACCGGATTGGTGCAGCGCTGGAACCTTCGCAGCCTGGGTCGCTCGAGCACTTCTTCCTCGAGCGTTACCTCTTGTTTCTTGAACATCGCGGAACACTCTATTCTGGGCAGGTACATCATGTCCCCTACCCTGCACACGAGGTCGAGCTCTTAGAGATCGAGGACTCCCTCTTGAATGCCGCAGGTCTTGAGATCCCTCCTGGTCCACCTGCTTTTGCGCACTTCTCACCAGGCGTAGATGTTGAAATCTTCGGTCTTCAGGCCATGCCGGGCGCGCCCTGAGAGCAGCTAGTGGTCACCTTCCCGCTTCGTGAGGGACATCTGGCGGCCGTATCTTCGTTGCCATCATTACAAAACGACCGACTCATGATCGTGGCTAAGAATGTGGTCAAAAATTGACCTGCCAATCTGGCGAAATCTCTTCATGAAAATTTATTTGCGACCTAAGGTTTTTTGATTACTAAGGGTCGCCACTTTAGGGGTGGTCGACGGTAGTCCTGGTTTAATCTCGATTCGAGGCGGAACGAGATGCCATAGAGAATTCGTGCGCTACCTTCACGGAAATACAGAATCATGTCGTCCGCCCTACCTCAACTCGATATTGCATGGATGCTTATCTGTGCTGCCCTGGTCATGCTTATGCAGGGCGGTTTCTGTCTTCTTGAGAGTGGTCTGGTCCGCGCCAAAAACAGCTTTAACGTAGCGCTTAAGAACCTGGTCGACTTTTGCGTTTCGGCCGCCGTGTTTTGGGTGTTTGGCTTCGCGATTATGTTCGGTGCCAGTTATTACGGATGGTTCGGGACAACCATGTTTTGTCCGGGTGAAGATTCCTCGCCATGGCTGATGGCGTTTTTCATCTTTCAAATGGTCTTTTGTGGTACGGCAACGACTATCATCTCAGGTGCGGTTGCCGAACGCATTCGCTTTCGCGGCTACTTCGTCATTGCTTTATTGGTGTCGGGTGTGATCTATCCACTATTCGGCCATTGGGCTTGGGGTGGAGCTGCCGATGGAGCTGCAACTGGCTGGTTGGCTCAGGAAGGTTTCATCGACTTCGCTGGCTCGACGGTCGTCCACTCGGTGGGCGGCTGGGTGGCATTGGCTGCGATCCTAGTGATTGGACCACGTATCGGACGTTTTGACGGGGAACGCCCAGGTATTCATGGCCACAACTTGACACTGGCAACCTTCGGCGTGTTGATGCTGTGGTTTGGCTGGTTCGGCTTCAACGGCGGTAGCACCTTGGCGATGAACGACTCGGTGCCGCTGATCATCGTGAACACAAACCTCGCTGGGGCCTTTGGCGGATTGGCCTGTTTAGCGTGTTCGTGGCTCATTCATCGCCGTCCTGACGTGGGCCATACCATGAATGGTGCTGTTGCCGGCTTGGTCGGCATTACGGCTTCCTGTCACATTGTGGCCCCTTGGGCTGCCGTTGCGATTGGGTGCGGTGCCGGTGTGATCTGTTGCCTGGTTACGGAACTTCTTCCGAAGTTGAAGATCGACGACGTGATCGGTGCGTTCCCTGCTCATGCGTGTGCCGGTGCATTTGGAACCTTGGCCCTCGCATTCCTGGCCGATCCCAGCCACTTCGGTGAGGGGATGACCGCTTGGTCACAGTTCTGGATCCAGCTTAAAGGCGTTACTGCGTGTGCCGTGCTTTCGTTTGGCGGTGGCTTCACGTTGATTTACTTGATCAACCGGGTGATGCCGTTCCGGACATCGGCGGAGGACGAAGTCGCTGGTTTGAATATCTCAGAGCACGGTGCAAGTACGGAACTGATCGACTTGCTGACGAATATGTCTCGACATCGCGAGCAAGGGGACTTCTCGCAGAAAGTCGAAATCGAACCGCATACCGAAGTCGGGCAGATTGCCGCGGAATACAACCGTGTGCTCGAATGTGTCAATAAAGAGATGAAGCAGCGTACCGAGGCCGAGGCACGGTTCCGCGGAATCTTCGAGAATGCTGTTGAAGGGATCTACCAGACGACTCCCGATGGCAAGTTCATGACCGTCAATCCTGCACTCGCAAGGATGTTAGGATACGAGAATCTGATTGATCTGACGGAGCGTATCACAGACATCTCCGACCAGGTTTATGTCGACGAAAATCGACGCGCCGAGTTCATCGAGACTCTCGACGAGCAGGGAGTTGTGTTTGGTTTTGAATCCGAAATCCGTCGAGCCAATGGCGAGACGATGTGGATCTCGGAAAATGCATCCGTTCGACGTGATCTCGAGGGAAATGTCTCGTACTACGAAGGCACCGTCGAGGACATCACCGAGCGGCGCAAAGCACGCTACTTCGAAGCCGAACGCAACGCAGCCGACGCAGCCAATCGCGCCAAGAGTGACTTCCTGGCCAGCATGAGTCACGAAATTCGCACGCCGCTCAATGGTATTATCGGCTTTCTCGATCTGTTAGCCGCGACCAGACTAGAGAATAATCAGCAGCGTTTTGTCGACCTGGCCAAGAGTTCGGCCGGGACCCTGCTGCACCTGATTAACGACATTCTCGATCTCTCAAAGATCGAAGCTGGCGGCATCGAGTTTGAATCCACCGAGTTCGTCGTCCATGAACTCGTGGAATCAGTGCCTGAGATGTTCTCGCCCCAGGGACGAACACGCGGGCTGGAACTCAACTGTTGTCTTAGCCCTGACGTTCCGCAGGCCGTGATCGGAGATCCAGAGCGAATTCGCCAGGTGTTGATCAACTTGTTCTCCAATGCCGTCAAGTTCACCGAGCATGGTGGCGTGAGCTTGCATGTCACCCTGGCTGAAAAACAAAGCGATCCGAACCTACAGAACCAGGTATTCGTTCAGTTCGCGGTGGAAGATACGGGGATTGGTATTCCTCAGAGCCGTATCGATCGGTTGTTCAAAGCTTTCTCGCAAGTCGATGCCTCGACCACGCGTAACTACGGTGGAACCGGGCTTGGGCTGGCGATCTGCAAACAGCTCGTCGAACTGATGGGTGGTGAGATCGGTGTCGACAGCGAGGCTGGAAAAGGTTCGACGTTCTGGTTCAGGATCCCGCTGCAATACACCGAACGATCAACCTGCGACGTGATTCCAAACGTTCATGGGCTGCGTGTTTTGGCCGTCGATGATAATCACATGAATCTGCAGGTGCTCAAAGAGCAGTTGCAATCGTGGGGTGTCGAAGCGACAACGGCCAGCTGCGGGATGCGAGCGCTTGATTTGATGAAAGAAGCGGCGGAACGCAACGCACCATTCCAGTTGGCGATTCTCGATCACATCATGCCTGAGATGGATGGCCTGACGTTGGCCGATCGAATCCATCAGCACGAAGAATATCGCGACACCAAGTTGTTAATGCTTACATCGTACGATCGCGACATCTCCAACGAGGCACTCAAGCGTTTGGAAATGACGTGCCTGACGAAGCCAATTCGACAGTCGCGTCTGCTTGACACGCTGGTTTCTTTGTCCGGCGGACGGCGCTCGAGCGAAATGCAAGCTCGACTAGAAGCCGAGGAAAAGCCGCTCAATGACCGGCGTCATCAGGATGCAAAGATCTTGGTTGTCGATGACAACGAGATCAATCGGTTGGTGGCCCATGAGATCCTTCAGGCCGAAGGGTTCCAGGTTGTCCTGGCTGAAAATGGAAGAGAAGCAGTCGACAAAGTTAGCGGGACGGATGTCAATCTGATACTGATGGACTGCGAAATGCCAGAGATGGACGGCTTCGAGGCGACTCGCAAGATTCGCCAGATGGCATCGACGACGCACACTAAATTACAAGATCTGCCGATCGTGGCACTCACCGCGCAGGCCATCAAGGGAGATCAAGAACGTTGCCTGGCAGCCGGCATGGATGACTATGTCATGAAGCCAGTTAATCGCCAGCAACTGATTCAAACCATTCTGAAACAGCTTGATCAACGATCGACTGTGGTCATGGAACAATCGTCGGTCGAAGCTGATCGGCAGGTGACAAGAGATGAGCCTGATGCAGGGCAGGAAGAGCAGATCTCGATCGCTGAATTGCGTGATCGTTGCGGTGACGACGAGAGCTTGATTCAACGAGTCCTGCAGAAGTTTACGGTCAAAGCAAAGTCGGAGATCGCACTGCTTGAGCAACATGTTCGCGATGGAAACATCGACCAGGTTGTTCAGGTCGCCCACTCCTTGAAGGGAATGGCAGCGAATGTCGCTGCTCAGCCCGTTTCCAAGGTTGCAGGAACGATCGAGCTGGCTGCCCGAGAGCAGCAGACCGAAGGATATGAGCTCTTAATGCAAGACCTCAGTCAAAAGTTCGACACGTGTGAAGCATTTATTGCGCACCTGTTGAAGAACGACAATCGTGAGCCCGGAGATCGATAGGCATGGATACACGCATCAGCATTTTGGTGGTCGATGACGACGACATAGCGCTCGATATGATCGAGAGCTATCTGACGCGGGAAGGCTTCCTGGTATTCACGGCAATCAACGGCGTCGAAGCGGTCAAGCGACTGGAGGAGAATGAAATCCAGATCGTCGTGACCGACTGGGAAATGCCAATGATGAACGGCCTGGAACTCGTTCGTGAGATCCGGGGACGTTTTACGGAACACTATATTTACAGCATCTTGTTGACCAGTCGTGGCCGAAATGACGAGATCGTCGAAGGCATGGCATCGGGGGCGGACGACTTCATGGTCAAGCCCTTCAATCCGCCAGAGCTTTTGGCACGGATCAATGCGGGCGTTCGCTTAATCGGGCTGGAAACACGCGACCTGGTTATTTTTTCGCTCGCACGTTTGGCGGAATCGCGAGACACGGAAACGGGCCAACACCTGGAACGCGTGCGGCAGTACTCGCGGCGACTAGCGCGAGAGATGTCGGCCCTGCCTGAGTTCGCGCACGTTATCGACGGCGAATTTGTTCGATTGATCTATCAGACGAGCCCGCTGCACGATATCGGCAAGGTTGGCATTCCGGACGGGGTCCTGCTCAAGCCTGGTAAGTTGACCAAGGATGAGTTCGAGGTCATGAAGAAGCACACCATCCTTGGAGCGGAAACACTCGACGCAGCCCTCAAGCAGTTCCCCAAAGCCAAGTTCTTGCAGATGGCCAGGGACATTGCAGTGGCTCATCACGAGAAATGGGATGGAAGTGGATATCCCTATGGCTTGAGTGGTTTGGAAATCCCACTAGCTGCTCGGATTGTCGCGGTGGCCGACGTATACGATGCTTTGACAACCAGACGCATCTACAAGGATGCTTTCAGCACCGATTACGCGGAAGGCATTATTCGCGAAGGGAGCGGAAAGCATTTCGACCCCGAAGTTGTGCGGGCATTTGAAGCCTGCAAGGAAGATTTCGTACGCTTTGTTGAGCAGTATTCCGATCCAGTTGAATCGTCGGAAGAGTTGACGGCGACCAGCTGACGAGGGATGCATTCAGAATCGGGCGAGGTTAAGATAGAAGGCTCTGGTCTTTCCCCTCTGCCCTGCCCTTCTGACTCTCGCTTGAAACATGAATTTTCTAAAACTCTCTGTCGTCTCGCTAAGCCTTTTCGCGCTTTCTGCAACGCTTGGACTTGCCGCCGAGCAAGATAATCCCCAACTGCCGAACGTAATTGTCGTGATGGCAGACGACCTGGGAATTGGCGATGTTTCTGCGACCAATCCGGAATGCAAGATCAAGACTCCGAATCTTGAACAGATGGCGGCCGAGGGCCTCACCTTTCTCGATGCGCATACTCCCAGTTCGGTTTGTACCCCGACTCGCTATGGTCTTCTGACGGGACGATACAACTGGCGTTCGCGACTCGCTCGTGGTGTCTTGAGTGGAACGAGCGAACATCTCATTCCAGCCGATCGCCCCACGCTTGGGCATTTAATGAAAGGGGCCGGCTACCACACGGCCATGTTCGGCAAGTGGCATCTCGGCTGGGACTGGCATAAAGAAAACGGCAAGATTGACTTCACCAAGCCAGTGACCAATGGGCCTGATATCAACGGCTTCGATCAGTACTACGGCCATTGCGGCTCGCTCGATATGCCTCCGTACGTATGGGTCGATACCGGACGAGTTACGGCAGTTCCGGAGCGTGAGGAAGGGGTGACTTCTAAAGAGGATCGTTACGGCTGGTATCGTAAAGGTCCAATTGGTCCCGACTTTGTCATTGAAGAAGTCTTGCCGCACCTGTTTGATAAGTCGATTGCCTACGTCAACGAGCGAGCCAAGCCAGAACACGCGGACCAGCCGTTCTTTCTGTACCTGCCGCTGCCAGCTCCCCACACGCCGATTGTGCCTGTTCCGCCGTTTAAGGGGGCCAGTGGCTTGAATCCATACGGTGACTTCGTCATGCAGGTCGATCATCACATGGGGCAATTGTTCGCTGCGTTGAAGGACAACAAGCTCGACGAAAACACGTTGGTCTTCTTTACCAGTGACAACGGCTGCTCGCCACAGGCAAACTTTCCGTTGCTCTTGGAAAAAGGCCATGATCCGAGTGCGGTCTATCGTGGACACAAAGCAGACATCTACGAAGGAGGGCATCGTGTTCCCTTCATCGTTCGATGGCCAGGACATATCGAAAAGGGACGCAAGACCAACGCGTTGGCGTGCCTGACCGATATCTATTCAACGCTGGAAACGATTACTAATCAGCCTCGCAAGCCGACCGGGGGCGAAGATGGTTACAGCTTGGTGTCGGTCTTTGAAGGCGAAGAAACGTCGGGTCGCGATACGCTTATCAGCCATTCCATCTCGGGGCACTTTGCTGTTCGACAAGGCGACTGGAAACTGTGCTTGTCGCATGGGAGTGGTGGGTGGAGTGATCCAAGAGAGCCTTCGGCGATCAAGCAAGGCTTGCCTGCGATGCAGTTGTTCAACTTGAGCTCTGACCCCGGCGAACAAGAGAACCTGGTCGAAAGCCATCCCGAAAAGGTCAAGCAGCTTCTGGAATTGCTTGAAACGCAGGTCGAACAGGGACGCTGCACGCCAGGTGAAAAGGTGGAAAACGACCGTAAGATCACGTTCCAGGTTAGATAACGTGGAAGGATGCATGACGAATCGTATCAACGAGTCGAACTGAATCTCGATTGGGACGTCCTGGCGAAGACCACGCGCTTTGCGATTCCGCAGGTGCGAACTCCGGTTCAGTTCAATTTGGAAGGCGAGTAATTCGTCAGCTTCGTACTGCTTCGCCTACGGAGACAATTGCAGACAGGTCAGTTCCGCTCCGCTGCGAAGGAAAAGCCGGTCACCCACCAATGCTGGGTGAGAGAAGGCATCGATCTTTTCTTCCGAAAACGCGAGGCGGGAAAGAACCGGACAATCGTTGGATGTCGCGTCGACGAGCAGTATTTGTCCGTCACCGACGACCAGCAAGCGATTGTCACTCGCGATGATCGCTCCGTAGTCTCCCAGAGCCTCGTCACGTACCCGTGCAAGTTCCCGCAAGTCTTCTGAGAGATCCAGGCAGAAAAGAAAGCGATTGACACAGAAGACGCGGTTCCCGACGACCACTGGCGAACTCATGTCGGGGCGGAGCTTCCTGTTTTCCATGACCGGCTGGGGATCGATCGTGCCGTCTTCCTGGAATTGGTAGAGCCGCGTGCCGTTGTTCTCGGTAGTGATCAGAAGTTTGTCACCGATTTGAACGGGAGTCGGTACGTTGAAGTCTCCTTCAATCACCGGCTCCAGCCTCCAGAGCCGTTTGCCGGTAGCGACATCCCAGCCGCCCAGGGTTGTTGCGTCGTGTCCAACAATCTGTTTTCGCCCGCCGAACGAACCGATGATGAGTGAACCGTACGAAGGCGCAAGGCCCGGGGATTTCCATACCAACGTACCATCGGACAAATCAAAGGCGACCAGGGAAGCGTCGGTGCCGCCAGCCTGAACTATGACCTTGTCTTCTGTGATTAACGGGGAACCGCAGTAGCCCCAGGGCAGTTCGCCATCAAACTTGAACTCGGACTTCAGATTGTGTTTCCAAATGATCTTGCCGGTGGCAAGCTGAACACAGTGCAGGTCTCCCATAGCACCCAGGAGAATAACTTTGTCGTCGACAATGCTCGGCGTGGCACGTGTCGACAAACCGTAGTCAAGCGTATCGACCGCCAGATATTCGAGATTCCACACCGGGTTGCCAGTCCGGGCATCCAAACACTGAAAAACGTCCTGGAAGTCGTCGAAATCTCGATAGCCCAGAATCACGTAGCGATCATTTGCAGCGATGCCTCCTAAGCCGTTGCTGGAAAGCGAAGCCTTCCAAATCGCATTTGGTTCCGCCGTCAGGGAATCGGGCAGCTTGGGATAGCGGCCATCGCGATTGGGGCCACGCCAGCCATTCCAAGCAGGTGAGTTGTGGCTAGTTACTTTTTTTTTACGGAGCTATCTTTAGTGTCTAAGGGAACGAATCCGATGAGCGTTTCTAGTTGGGCGCAAAGCTCAGGTTCAGTAAGCACGTCCATGAGTGCCTGCTTGAGTTCTTTCTTTTCGTTTGGACCCACGTGGTGGGTAGCAAACGCCGTAATGAAAGGAACCATCTTCGTCTTGCCGATGACGCGAAGGTCTCCTTTCTTGATGGTGCCGCAACCTTCCAAAAGTGGTGCTGCGTAGCTTGAGATGACGGCTGCTCCTTTGGCGTCGTCTTTCAACTCCAGAATCTTACATGCCCCGTCACTGCATGCCTGTGAAATCTGAAGCGTGTTAGGTAGCTTCACGCCGGCATCGTTCAACAATTCGATTGCTGCCTGGTGCTTTTCCTCGGCTTCGCTTGCTCCGAAATAGATTTGATACCCTTGAAGGTCGGCCGGCTTCTGAGCTGGATCATCCCGGCCAACGACGATCATGCCGAACTGCGTGGTCGATCCATCCTTGTCCGTCAGACGGCCCAACGGCGTGACCCTGAGATCACGCGTTTTCGCATCGAATCGAACAACCGAGTCTTTGCCGATGATCAAATCGATAGTGCCTCCGGCGAGGTCTTCCTGCTTGAGCGATTCCAACGACTCGACAAACAATAGATTGATCGACCGATCCAGTTTTGCCTCAAGAAAGGCCTCGAGGTGCTCGTACTTGCGCTGGGCGTAACCTTCGACGCAAGGACAAGACAAGGGGGCCGCCAATGGGTCCATGACGACCATGGTCAAAGCCTTGGTTTCGGCAGCTTCGGAGCGTAGAGCCAAGACGGAACAAGTGACCAGAACGGCCAACACGACGATACGTAGTTGGAATCGCATGAGCAAACTCTCGCGAATATCGAGAAGAGGGAATCGAAGGGACAACGAAAATGCTACGAGAGAAATCGCACTAGGTCTCTGCCGATGTAACCTCCGTGGAAGGTTCTGTCGGGGATTCGGCCTTACGCTTCATAACCACAATGTGGTTTCGCGTGATGTCCAGCATGTAGACGGTATCGTTGTCAGGCGAAACGGCAATGGAAACGTTCTTGCAGCCCGGTACCAACTTGACGTCGCCGACATATTCTTTGAACTCACCTTTTGGCGAGAAACGAGTGATGCGACCCGTATTCGATTCGGCCGTATAAATATCGCCGTCTCGGTTGAAGCCAACATTCATCGGATTGCAGCAACTGGTGAAACCATCTCTGCCGGAGCGATCACGTTTGCCCCATTCCGTGACCAACTCGCCATTGGGCTGGAAACAGGCCACACGATGTCGGGCATTCTCAGCCACATAGATGCCGGACTCGCACGCCTGGACATCCATTTGGCTGCAGCAGCCGCGCAACTCGGTGACGACTTTTTCGCCGCCGGTAAAGTCCAGGGACGTTTGCCAGACTTCAAACCGATAGCCCAAAGTGGCAGGAGTGGCAATGTAAACGTGCTTGCCGTCGGTGCTGATCGATGCGATGCGAAGTTTGCGAACCTTAATAGACTTGAGTGCTTGCTCAATTTTCGCCGTGTTGTCAGGCTTCTCTTTCGACTCAGCTGCTTCGTCTTCCTGCTTCTTCCGTTCTTCGAGTTTCTCGACGTTTTCTGGCAGGATTTGCAGGAGACGAATTTCCTGTTCGTTGAGCTCTTCTGTCTTCTGCTTCTCTTCTAGCTGCGCGATCATCCGTTTGTACGACTCGATGATCGTTCCCAGGCTGGCGATAGGCCGATTAACCTGAGTTTCAGCCTCTTTTCGCAAGGCTACTTCGTTTTCCTGAACCGCAATGGCATGCGGGGAATCCGCTTCCTTCAGCAGCTTGCCTTCCGACGAAAAGCGGAGTAGTTTTCCGTGACCGGCAACGAGAATGGTGCTGTCAGGAGCCGTGTTGATCGCCTCAGGTTTGATGGAAACAGCCCACGAAGTAATAAGTTCGCCGTTTGCGTCCATCACGCGGATCTCGCCGGGGCCGCTTCCACAGGCCGCGAGAATCTGACCTTTGGTATCGAGACAGAATGCGTTGAGCTTGGATGTTTTGGGGACTTCAATCAAGTTGACTTGTTCGTGCGTTGACTTCTCATCAATGTCAATCGGTTCTTCGATGGCAGGGGGGGCCGGTGACTCCGCCGCGGCAACCAGGTTTCCTGAAAGCAGTAGCAAAGTAATTCCCACGGCAGCAACAAAACGCGACATTTCAAGCTCTCCCTGCAAAAGATAAGAAGTGGACCAGATCTTTAGAAATAGAATCACCATTATTCCGTTATTCAATATTTCGCACAACGAAATAAGCAGCCGAGACAAGCGTTTTGCGCGAATTACTACATTGCTTGTCCGGGGCTGATATAGGACAAACTAGGGGAAATCCCCAGAAATTTAGAAGCTAAGGAAGAACGGTATCAGGACACAGATGATTTGATCGCGTTACAGAGTTCGAGTAGCCCGTCAACATTCCCATCAGCGCATGAAAAAACCTCTTCGAGCGTTAGCTCGAAGAGGTTCTTCAATATAAATAAGGTAGTGACTTGCTTGAGGGATAGTGGTCGTCCCACTTGAGGTTCGTATTGGGTTCGTGAAAACCACTTGAACCAAAAGTTTTCCTTAGAAAGGAGGTGATCCAGCCGCAGGTTCCCCTACGGCTACCTTGTTACGACTTAGTCCCAATCGCGGAGTTCACGTTCGGCGCCTGCCTCCCGAAGGTTAGCTTAGCGACTTCGCGTGCACCCCACTTTCGTGGCTTGACGGGCGGTGTGTACAAGGCTCAGGAACATATTCACCGCGGTATGCTGACCCGCGATTACTAGCGATTCCGGCTTCATGCAGGCGAGTTGCAGCCTGCAATCCGAACTGAGCAACACTTTTTGGGATTTGCTAGATCTCGCGATTTTGCTTCCCTTTGTATGTTGCATTGTAGGACGTGTGCAGCCCTAGTCATAAAGGCCATGAGGACTTGACGTCATCCCCACCTTCCTCCGGTTTAACACCGGCGGTCTCTCTAGAGTCCCCGACATTACTCGCTGGCAACTAGAGATAAGGGTTTCGCTCGTTAAGGGACTTAACCCGACATCTCACGACACGAGCTGACGACAGCCATGCAGCACCTGTGCAAAAGCTCTCCGAAGAGCACTCTCCCCTTTCAGGGAGATTCTTAAGCATGTCAAGACTAGGATAAGGTTCTTCGCGTAGCCTCGAATTAAGCCACATCCTCCACCGCTTGTGTGAGCCCCCGTCAATTCTTTTGAGTTTCAGCCTTGCGACCATACTCCCCAGGCGGAGCACTTAACACTTTCGCTACGACCGAGAAACTGTGGGAGGTCCCTCGATCCAGTGCTCATCGTTTACAGCTAGGACTACCGGGGTATCTAATCCCGTTCGCTCCCCTAGCTTTCGTGCCTCAGCGTCAGAAGAGACCCAGTGAGCCGCCTTCGCCACCGGTGTTCCTGATGATATCAACGCATTTCACCGCTCCACCATCAGTTCCGCTCACCCCTATCTCCCTCAAGCCATGCAGTTTCAAACGCAGTTCCACGGTTGAGCCGTGGGATTTCACATCTGACTTGCATGGCCGCCTACGCACCCTTTAAGCCCAGTAATTCCGAATAACGTTCGGTCGGTTCGTCTTACCGCGGCTGCTGGCACGAACTTAGCCCGACCTTCCTCTGAGGTTTGGTCAAAATTTCCTTCCCTCTGACAGCGGTTTACAACCCGAAGGCCTTCATCCCGCACGCGGCATCGCTCGGTCAGACTTGCGTCCATTGCCGAAGATTCTCGACTGCAGCCACCCGTAGGTGTCTGGGCAGTGTCTCAGTCCCAGTGAGACGGGCCACGCTCTCACGCCCGCTAACCATCGTCGCCTTGGTAAGCCATTACCTTACCAACTAGCTAATAGTGAGCAGACCCATCTCCAGGCGCCGGAGCTTTGATCCGTAGATGTTATTGGGCATTACCGCCAGTTTCCCGACGCTATTCCCAGCCTGGAGGTAGGTATCTACCTGTTACTCTCCCTTTCGCCGCTGTCCCCTCGAAAGCAAGCTTTCTTGGTTCTCGCTCGACTTGCATGCCTAATCCATGCCGCCAACGTTCATTCTGAGCCAGGATCAAACCCTTCAATTAAATATTTGCTTAACCAAGACGACCGAAGCCGAATCAGTGTGTTAGCAAGTTAGCAATCGAAAATGTTTGAACTAGCTACTAGATTTCAAAAAAATTGAACTAGCTTGAGTTCAAATTGTGATCGCCTCTCCAAGACTGCAAGCAATCTCAAAGAAGCACAACCACTATTGTTCTCAAACAGAGGTCACTACCAAATTGTCAAAGATCAAAAGCTTTCGCTTCTCCCTGTCGGCGTCAGTCGCTTCAGGTGAGACGGTATATCCTATCGCTTCTTGGTCTGGCGTCAAAGGGGCTCACCGGGTTTTTGTTTGGAAAAGATGAAATCAAGTTGTAAGGTCCTGCCGTAAAACACATTACGACGATGCGAATTCCGGGGGAACGTTTCCCTTTTCGCTTCGGTTGGACTCAGCGACCCTGTAAACGTTGGCTTGGATCTTGTATTTTACGAGTGGTGAAGCGTGTGTATTGCTGAAGCCTTATTTTGGTTGCCATAGAAGAAGGGCATGAATGTCATGATTTGTCGTGGAGTTCGCGGTGCGACTACCGTTACGCATAACGATCGAGACGAGATCCTCGAAGCGACTCGGCAGCTATTGGCCCTCATGATTCGCCAGAATGGAATCGACCCAAAGGATGTGGCCAGCGCCATATTTACGGTGACCAGCGATCTCGACGCGGAGTTTCCGGCGCTCGCCGCACGTCAAATCGGCTGGATGGATGTTCCCCTGATCTGCACGCATGAAATCAGTGTCCCAGGCTCATTGCCGCGGTGCTTGCGAATTCTCCTGCACTGGAACACGGATAAAGCCCAGAACGAAATCCACCATGTCTATGTGCGCGATGCTGTCAGGCTCCGCCCAGATTTGTGCCAGGTTCCTGAGATTGATTGGAAAGAACTTGAGCAGTGGATCGAGCAGCAGATGGCGGGAATGAAGTAAGGTCTGATTTATAACCTGTGTTATGGTAACAGGTTAATCTCTTTGTTCTACTGGCGTTCGGCTAGCACTTGCGGAGTGTTGGCACTCTACTTGCTTCTTATTTGTTGATGAGATGCCCCTGTGTCGAGTGGGGCAGCTGCCCACTGTGTGGGCATTTTTTGTGCCTGACTTGCCGGAAAAGGCTTCGAAAAACCCTGTATTATCGCGGAGAACCGAGTCATTTGTCTATGGTCTTCATCAGAAGTTAACGATACTATTGTTAATACCTCATCTGTGATCGATTGACACGGCAAATGCCCCTCTGCCGGACATCCATATTCAACTCCAGGGTGTGGCGTTTAGCCATTAATAAAGGAGGCTCGTATGCAGGATGTAATCGCGGGCTACTTCATCGTAGGCATCGTCAGCCTAGGTGGATTCTTCGCTACACGAGCGTGGACCAAGGAATGGTCGGTGTTCGCTCTGAACCAATTTGCGATCATCGTGATTGCCATCGTCGGCCTCTATACGGCTTTTGTCTGGGAAAGCCTGTTTCTCACTGAGCTACTGCCGTTCTCAAACTTAATCATCCTTAGCAACATCTATCCCTTGGCTGCACTCGTGCTGGCCGCGATCGCTTCGAACCGCTTGCGTGAGCAAGGGTGGCGACGTGTTATTCCAATGACTGGCCTCCTGGGAGCTGGTGTCTGGTCCTTGGCTTATCCCGTGATGGGGCAGGCACCTGAGTGCCGGATGAATTGGGATTCGCAAGGTATTTGTTACCAGACGACAGACCAAACCTGTACCGCTGCTTGCGCCGCGACCCTGCTGAACTACTACGATATCGTGGCCACGGAAGAAGAAATGGCCGAGTTGTGTTTGACTCGGCAGGGAACTTCGTGGAAGGGCTTTTACCGAGGGCTGAAGCTCAAAACGAAAGATACGTCCTACCAAGTACGCATGGACTACCTCACGGCTGATCAGCTTGCCGCCTCACGACGACCCGTTGTCTTGCGTGTCGGAAAACGAGCGTGGTTCGGCAGTGGTAATGCCGCCGGTTTGCCCGAAGGATGGAAGGTTGGAGAGATCCACTCGGTTGTCTGTCTCGGACAGATTCGAGGCTACTATGTCATTGCCGATCCCAACCCTGACATTGGCATCGAGTTCTGGAGCGAGGAAGAGTTGCTGAAGGTGTGGGACGGCCATAGTGCGCGGCTTGAACGCAGCTACGAAGGTCCGGGATTCAAAAACACGCTAAGCGGACTAGAGAACGTCCACGCTTTGGTGGCTCGTTAAGCTTCTGTCGAGCAGCGAATCGACTGTGTCTCAGTGACTAAGTGGTCGACTGGAATATCGTGGGCTTCGCTGGGAAGTTTTGGAAAGATCTGGCAATCGAATGCCAAGCCAATCTTTTGGCACTCGCCGCTGAGTTTCTCAAGGAGGCGATCAAAATAGCCTTTGCCGTACCCGATTCGGTTGCCACGGCGGTCGAATGCGACGCCAGGCATCACAACGGTATCTAAGTTTTCGGGGGAGACATTATGCTCGTCGCGAAGTGATGGGATGGGTTCCTTGATGCCGAATGCACCTTGCTCAAGTTGCTGCAGGTCGGTGAGTCGGAAGAGGCCGAGCTCATTATTGGTCAGGCAATAGGGGACTACGACGTGGCCCTTCTCAAGCAGCAGTTCCTCCAAGATACCTGCCGTTCTCACTTCGTTGCGGACGCTTACATAGACCAGCCAGTTGGAGTCCTTACGAATGGGAAACTCCGTAAGAAGTCGGCGGTGAATCGCGTTACTTCGCTGGCCGCCGTCATCGAGTGCCTGGCGTCGAGCGATTGCCTGACGGCGAATAGCGTTCTTTTCTAATGGATCCATGTCTGCCGTGGATAATTCCAACTAACCGAACAGAGCCATCGTCAGACGCATGCCGGTGAACCAAAGGTAGAGACTTGCAACCGTGCGGGTGAGCGCCGAAAGCAAGGACAATATGGAAAGGCCAAACCCTACCCAGCGAGCTTTGGAGCGTCGATGGGATAACAGGTATACATTCGAGATAACGGCGACCGCTGCCAGTAGCACACCGAAAATCGAATAGTAGCAAACAACGTTTGCCAGGAAAGCGAGAGCGGAACCGCCAAGGCTTGGGTAGTCCAGCGGAAGCGAATCTAAATAACTCTTGATCTTCGGAACTAACGCCTGTGAGTGAATTGGGATTGCTTCCACCTCATCACTCTCTTCTTCGATGATCGCTTCAATGGGTTCATCTTCTTCGGCTTTTTCAGGCGTGAGGTAGAGCGCCAGAACAGGAGCCCGGCGGATGGGCGGAACTTGAAGTTGAATCGTTTGGGTCGAACCAGACCCGTCGAGTGTCGAAGTCCGAACCGTTTCGCTACGAATGAATGGCGTGCCGCATTTCCAGCAGCGGTTGACTGCTCCCATGAGCTCTTCACCGCAGTTGCTGCATATGACACTCATTGGTGGGGCCTGAGTCGAGAGGGTATTGGTTGGGCTTACGTGAAAAAGTATATAGATTCGCGCATATCTGCAATCTTGTGGAGCCGTGCAAAACGGACTACTCTAAAAAGTTTACCGCGAATAGCCAAATATTCTCCTATTCATAGTCAGCCTCCTGAAAAAAAGCGGGAAAACTCCCTGCCCATCGACAAGTGTTCTCAGGGGACACCATTTCTATCGTGAGAAGTATGTTGAATTTGAAAAGCGTGAAGGTTCTGTCTCGTTCTTGGGTGCTCTTGGCTCTGACTTGTATGGGTGGCTCGCCGCTACATGCTGAAGTGCCTGAGCCAGAAGTTCCTCAACTTGCTCCCGCATCTGACGAGGGCGAGAATGCGATCTCCGGATTCAAGGTGCCTGAGGGTTTCAAGATGAGCCTCTTCGCGGCCGAACCGATGACCGCGAACCCGGTGGCATTTTGCCTGGACGATTTCGGACGCGTCTATGTCGCGGAAACCTACCGCCAAGGCCAAGGGGTCGAGGACAACCGCGGTCATAATTATTGGTTGATCGACGATCTCTCGGCTCAGTCCGTTGCCGACCGTCGAGCATACATTCTGAAGCATCATCCGGAAGCGGCTCAAAAATATACTCAGCATGACGATCGAATTCGCATGTTGGTCGATACCGATGGTGATGGGAAGGCCGACGAAGACACAGTCTTTTCTTCCGGCTACAACGACATCGTTGAAGGAACCGGAGCTGGCGTGTTGGCACTCAACGGTAGTGTTTACTACACCAACATTCCTCACGTGTGGAAGTTGAAAGATGTCGATGGGGATGGTGTTGCCGATGAAAAGAAGTCCCTCAGCGAAGGGTACGGAGTTCGATTCGCATTTCGAGGTCACGACTTGCACGGTTTGACCCTTGGCCCCGATGGCAAGATCTACTTCAGCATCGGTGACCGCGGCTACAACATCGAAGTCAATGGAACTCGACTGAAAGATCCAGGCTCCGGAGCCGTGTTCCGCTGCAATCCGGATGGATCGAACTTGGAGGTCTTCTGCACAGGGCTTCGTAACCCTCAGGAGCTTGCATTCGACGATTTCGGCAATCTCTTTACTTGCGATAACAACTCGGACAGTGGTGACCAGGCCCGGTGGCATTACCTGGTGAAAGATGGTCACACCGGCTGGAATATGGCTTACCAATACCTGAGTGACCGTGGACCTTGGAACCGAGAGAAGCTGTGGCATCCGCACCACGAAGGTCAGGCCGCTTACATCGTTCCACCGATTGTTAACATTTCGGATGGTCCCAGCGGTCTGGTCTACTACCCAGGCACCGGCTTTGGAAAGCAATACGATGGAACATTCTTTCTCTGCGACTTTCGGGGCGGCCCCGCAAACAGTGGCATTCGGACCTTCCGCATGGAAGCCAAGGGAGCAGGCTACGACTTGGTCGACTCTGAGCAATTCCTCTGGAAGTGCCTGGTTACCGACGTTGATTTTGGCCCAGACGGTGCGATGTATGTTAGTGACTGGGTCGATGGTTGGACTGGTTTGAATAAGGGTCGCATCTATCGCTTGACCAAGGATAATCCTGAAGACGCGGAGCTAATCGCGGAAGTGAAAGCATTGCTTCCGAGCGATTTCACGGCGAAGTCGGACGACGAGTTGAAGACGCTACTCAGCCATGCCGATCGGCGCGTTCGCATGAAAGCACAATTTGCCCTGGCTGCTGGCGACAAGCTCGATATCCTCAAGGCAGTGGCCGCCGACAGCGATCAGTCCCAGCTGGCCCGGCTGCATGCAATTTGGGGCATCGGACAGATTGCCGAAGGAGAAGCCAAGATCGCGGATCGCGTGAAGACCGTCGAGCTGCTTTCGACGCAACTCGTGAAAGACAAAGACCCAGAAGTCCGGGCACAAGTAGGTCGCGTGCTGGGAGAGCTTCGCGTGATCTATGGGCTTCCTGTATTGCTGGAAGACGAGAACCCACGCGTTCAGTACTTCGCCATGATCGGTCTGGGCAATGCCGGGCCTCATGGAGATCCGAACCAGGTGATCGATCGCGTGGCTGCGATTCTGGCTAAGAATGCCGATCAGGATCCTGTCTTGCGACACGGCGGCATTATGGCCATGGCCGGTATGCGAAGTCTTCAGTCTTTGGCCGACTTGGCAAATCATCCTTCCGCCAGCGTACGCATTGCGGCCGTGGTTGCTTTGCGTCGGCTCGAAAGCCCGACGTTGGTTCGTTACTTAACCGATGGCAATGAGCTGGTGGTTCTGGAAGCGGTTCGTGCTATCCACGATCTGCCGATGGAAAATGCTCTGCCTCAGGCAGCTCGATTGATTGATGCAGGCTGGAAGAATGACGCGCTGTTGCGTCGCGTGCTCAATGCCAACTTCCGCTTGGGAGATAAAGAGAACGCCGAGGCACTGGCTCGTTTCGCAGCGCGAAGTGATATGCCTGAGGCGATGCGGTTGGAATCGCTGGCCATGCTGGAAGCCTGGGAGAAGCCAGGGCAGTTGGATCGCGTGATCAACTTCTACCGCCCACTGGAAGAACGGGATCGAGCGGTTGCCAAGGAAGCTTTGGCGTCCGCGTTGCCGAAGTTGTTAACCACCGACGAAGCTGTTCGTAACAAAGCTGCCAAGCTGGCTGCTTCGTTCGGCATCAAAGAGGTTGCTCCTGTGTTGATTGGCTTGGCAACCGATGATAAGCAATCGGCCGAAACAAGGGCCGACGCGATTGCCGCTTTGGTAAGTGTTGATGCCGACAAAGCGCTGCCAATCGTCCTCGAGGCATTGAATTCAGACAAGCCACTGGTCCGAGCTGTTGCACGCGATCAGGTCGCGAAGCTGACCCCCGATGCCGCAGCTAAGACTCTTGCCGATGGTATTGCTGCCGATTCGACGATCGAACGTCAGAAGGCTTTGGCAGCTCTGGCTAGTTTGAAGCCAATGGGTGGTGGCGAGATTGTTGCTTCGGCGATGGAAAGCCTGCTTTCCGGAAAGTTGCCAGAGGATACGCGTCTGGATGCGATCGAAGCGGCAACCGCATTCAAGGATTCGGCAGAAGTCTCGTCATTGCTTGAGAAGTATCGTTTGTCCCTGGATCCAGCTGACCCGTTGGCCGAATATCGAGTCGCACTTGCTGGTGGCGACTTCGAGCGAGGACGCAAGATTTTCTTCGAGAAGACGGAAACCTCGTGCGTTCGCTGTCACCGTGCCATGGGGACAGGCGGTCGCGTTGGTCCAGAACTGGATGCCCTGGGGCAAACGAAGACTCGTGAATATCTGCTCGAGGCAGTCGTTCAGCCGAATGCCAAGATTGCCGAAGGCTTTGAATCGATTCTGGTCCTTACCATCGACGGTCAGACCTACTCCGGTGTTCTCAAGGAAGAAACGGATGAAGCCGTCAATCTGGTCGATGCCGATGGCAAGCTAATTACGATTCCGCAGGACGATATCGAGGGGCGCAAGAGTGCCAAGAGCCCGATGCCTGAGGATATCTACAAGCATCTGTCGAAGTCGGAACTGCGCGACCTGGTCCAATTCCTGGCGAGCCTGAAGAAGGATGGCTCGGCGGCCGGCCACGAATAATTACTTCGTGCTGTTCTCGAAGAACTTCCAAAGCTCGGCGGTTGCGTCGAGCTTGCTGGTGATCGGGCCAATCAAGCGAGGTGGCAAGTTTCGGGTTGCACCTGGCCATTGATGACCGTGGCCGTGTAGGTAAAGAATGGTCAGCTCGGGACCATTCTTTTTCGACCGATAACGAACTTTCTTGATTTCGTCGTCATCCGAAACGATTGTCGGTTCTGTCTCGCAGTTGATCGCCTGGGCCCAATTCTTCATAAGATCGGCAACGGGGGGAGTCGTTCGCGTGCCCCAAGGAAGCGAGGATTCTCCTCCTTCGATCGGCAGCACAGGATCAGCCATTCCGAAGATAAAAAGTGTCGGCAGCGGTTTGGTTGGTTTAGGGTCTTCAACCGCGACCATGCCTGCCACGGTACCAATCGCCACGAGCCGATCGGCCATCTCGGCCCCAAGGCGGAAGGTCATCCCGCCACCGTTACTATGCCCGGTGGCGAAGACGCGTTTTTTGTCGAAAGGGACCTTCTTGGCAAGGTCATCCAGCAGCAGGCGAATGTAGGCGACGTCGTCGATCTTGGACCGCGGTGAGCCTTCGCGGAGTTGTCCTGAGTTCCATAGCGGTGGATTCGCTAGGAAGTTGCTGGGCAGACGCGGCCTGGCCGGCAGTCCGTTGGGAGCGACAACGACAAACCCTTTTTCATCGGCCAGTTTGGCCCAGTTGTCGTGGTGCAAGATCGACTCGGCACCGCCCCCTGCTCCATGCATGGCGATGACTAAGGGAGGAGGTGTCTTCGCGTTGTAGTTTTTGGGGATATGAACCAACGCAGTCCGAGTATAGCCATCGGACTCGGTTTCGATCTCAAACTCACCAGCTATGGGTGGGAATGGGATTTCAGCTGCTTGAAAGTCGTTGCCACCCCAAAGCAGCCAGCCGGCAACTCCAGTCACAAGAAGGATCACAAGCCAGCGACGACGATGGAACATGGCAACCTCGCAAGGGTAACGGGTGATTGGTTACCTGGTATTACCTGCGAGATTGCCTGTCGGTTTCGGAAGATTTACGTTCCCAGGATGACACCGCCATCGACTCGGATGGCTGCGCCGTTGGTGGCACTGGATAAGGGAGAGCAGTAATACGCGGTGGTGTTAGCAACCTCTTCGACCTCCGCAAATCGCTGGATGAGCGAAGTTGGCCGGCCATGGTTGAAGAAGTCTTTCTCGAATTCTTCCTTCGATTGCTTGGCTTCTTCGGCCAGTTCTTCAACAAATCGGGACACGCCTTCCGACGCGGTTGGGCCTGGTAAAATCGCATTCACGGTCACGTGCGTCCCTTTGGTCAGTCGGGCGATACCGTTAACCAGGGAGATGTTCGCGGCTTTGGTCATACCATAATGAATCATCTCGGCAGGAATCTGGACGCCACTTTCGCTGGAGACAAACAAGATGCGGCCCCAGTTGCGTTCGAGCATTCCTGGCAAGACGGCACGGGTGAGACGCACTCCGGACATGACGTTCACCTGGTAGAAACGTTCCCAGTCCTCGTCGGGGATATCTGTGAACTCTTTTGGTTCAAAGATTCCCGCGTTGTTGACCAGGATGTCGATTTGTCCTGCCTTTTCGAGCAGTTGGTTGCAGCCTTCAGATGTGGAGACATCGGCGGCGATGCCCCGCGTGTTGTGCCCGATCGCTTGGGCCGCGGCCTCGGTAGACTCGTCGCTGCGTCCATTGACGATGACGTTCGCCCCTTCCTTGGCTAGAACCTCGGCAATTGCGTAGCCAATCCCTTTGGTCGAGCCAGAAACCAGGGCGTTCTTGTTCTTCAGTTGAAGATCCATGAGATCGTCTTTCTAGCAAGTAGTATGAGAAATCGAAGGCGACACCGAGACGAGCCTTCGTCGAGTCGGTTGCGTGAATTCAGCGGGAGCCTGCCTTAATTCTACGGCGACACGGCACGAGCAGGCCAAACTCGTGCGGGATCGTAAAAGGCCCGTTGATGACTCAGTCGAGTAAAGAAGGTGCAATCCTGGACAGCTAGTACCACGCGATTTCTAACGCAGGATTGACACTTGACTATTTTTGATGCATGGGCTCGAAGCCGAGTTACAGGTAACCAGCTCAGAAAACGAAGCATTCTCAAGCAGTTTGGCTTTACAGCCAAAGCGTACTTTGTTGTCGCACCGACTGATTCAAACAGCCATTAATGCGACGTTCCAACAGAAGATTCTTCGAGCTTGCCAGGCGAAGTAAATGCATGAGCTGGTTGGGCGTCAGGCTCGTGGTAGTCGCGTTCCTCACTCAGGATTGTTCCAGGGGCGAAGAACTCGATGAAGCTTACCTTGATCGAGTAACCCACGGGAACCAAAAACAGCACCAGGACCGTTGCGAAGATTTCACCGAAGGCAATGCTCGTTGCCATCGGAATCAGAAGTTGAGCTTGAAGCGAGGTCTCTGTCAAAAGTGGCGAGAGGCCACCCACGGTCGTAATGGTGGTCAGCAGGACAGGGCGAAATCGCCGTGTACCAGCTTCCAGGAGTGCTTCCTTGAGCGGCATGCCGGCGTGTACCCGTTGATTGATGAAGTCAACCAGCACGATGGAGTCATTGACGACAATCCCGGTAAGCGCGACCAGGCCGAACATGCTGAAAAAGGTGAGCGGAATGCCCATGATCGCATGACCAGCGACAGCTCCGATCGCTCCGAAAGGAATAATGGCCAGGATCAGAAGCGGCTGGAAGTACGATTTGAATTCAAACGCAAGCAGCATGAACATGGCCACCAGAGCCACAATGAATCCATTGAAAAGGCTGCCCATCGACTCACTGCGTTGTTCGTTCTGTCCTTCCCAGGAGACGTGGATGCCAGGGTATTCTTTCAAGAGCTTGGGGATAAAATCGGCTTTGATACCGGCAACAATTTCGACTTCGTTGCCATGCTCGGGATCAATGTCGGCGGTAATCTTGATGGAACGCTTTTGCTTGACGCGATTAATCTCAGAGTAGCCACGAACGATGTCGACTTCGGCGAGTTCCGTGATCGGGCGCTCGATCCCGTCGTTCATGCGAATGCGGATATCGTTGAACGATGCCAGGCGATGGCGATCCTCTTGCGGGTAGCGCACCATGATTTTGACTTCGTGGCGACCCCGTTGCACTCGCATCACTTCCTGGCCGTAGAATGCCGCCCGAACGGTCTCGGCCAGATCGGCGGTTCGCACGCCTAAAGCCTGGGCGTCTGGCTTGATGCGGAAGCGATATTCCCATTTGCCTGGGATGGAGTCGTCGGCGATATCAATCAGCCCCGAGTAGGTCTCCATGTGGGCTTTGGTCTTCTCAATCGCTTCCTCGAGCTGATCCATGTGATCGCTATCGGCCAGCAGGCGAAACTCGATTGGGGTCGCACCTGGCCCCATCGCTTGCGAGGCAATCGTTAGGGACTCGGCACCAGGGACAGCGCCAAGTTCTTCTCGCCAGGCGGCAACGATGTCCATGCTGCTGATTTCACGCTGCTCGGTATCTTGCAGCTCAATCTCGACGCTCCCGACATGACTGCCGCTGGCCTCGTTCGCATTCGCTCCCGGAGGACCACCATTGGAGACTTGCGATCCCACGGTGCGGAAAGAAACTTGCCCCAGGCTCTCGCCTTCCGGCGAAAGTCGTTCGTTGACCACCCAGAAGGCATCTTCAATGCGTTTGGTCCATTGCTGTGTGACGCGTTCCGGTGTTCCATCAGGGAAGGTCACCTGGGCTTGGACCGTGTTGCCGTCGAGTTTCGGAAAGAACTCGATCGGGGTCAGCCCGGAGCGGACGATGGCAAACGTCACCAGGATCGCCGCCACACCACCTCCGCACACGATGATTCGATTGTGCAGGGCCCAGTACAAACAGGGTTGATAGACGTTCCGAATGAACCATTCCAGAATCTTTGTGGTGGTATCGCTGGCCCAATGAACGATCGGCAATAGCCAGGCAAAGATAAACAGCGCCCAGCCCAGGAACTTCATGAAGCCGTCGTTCTTGTGGGCCAAGTGGCACGGCAGGATCGTGAGACACTCGAAGAGCGATGCGATCAAAATGGCGATAATCGCCATTGGCATCACCGCCATGAATTTGCCCATCACGCCACTGACGAACAGCAGCGGCATGAAGGCCATGACGGTCGTCGCGGTCGACGAAGAAACGGAACTCATCACTTCCGACGTGCCATCGACGGCCGAGTCCATGAAGGACTTGCCCATGAGCCTGTGTGCGTAGATGTTTTCTCCCACGACAATCGCATCGTCCACCACGATGCCCAAGGCCATCAGAAAACCGAACATGGAAATCATGTTCATCGTTTCCCCGGCGGCAAACAGGTAAATCCCCGCCGCGAATAGGGAGAACGGAATGCCCATCGAAACCCAGATGGCCAGTTCGAGATCCAGGAACAAGATCAAAAGCACGAAGACGATGATCAACCCGTAGATCGCGTTTTCGATCAGCAGGTTCAAGCGTCCGCGGACTTCGACCGACTGGTCGCTCCAGGTCAGCATTTCGTAGCCGCTGGGCAGCTGTTTCTCGGCCACATAGTTCTTGACCGCGTCGACCATTTTCAGCAGGTCTTCATCTGAGGCCCGCGAAATGGTCATCGCCATCGCTGGCTTGCCTTGGATGTAGGCTCGAGACGTGGTGTCGGCCAGTTCGTCACGTACGGTCCCCAAATCGGAAATCGTAAGAACAGCGCCATCCAATTGGGTAATCAAAGGAAGCTTCGCAATGTCGTCCCCGGTGGTGCGGCGATTGTTGCCCCGCAGCAAGACTTCCTGCGACTCACCGCGAATTGTGCCCGCAGGTAATTCACGGTTTTCCCGGCGAATGATCTCGGCCACGTTGTTGAGCGTTAGCCCGTGCGATCGGAGCGTCGATTCGTCGATTTCGACATCAATCTGGTAATCTCGATTGTTGATGAAGTCGACCTGAGAGACGCCGTCCAGCTGAAGCAGTTCGTCACGAACTTTCTCAGCGACCGCACGCAATTGCAGCTGGGCTTCTTCGGAATCAAACTCGGGGCCGATCACCCCGACACGAATGGCCGGACGACGCGTAGTAACCCGGCGCACTTCGGCGTCTTCGGCTTCTTCGGGAAAGCTGGGGATGCGATCGATTTCCGAGCGAACTTCGTCCAGCACGCGATCCGGGTTCAGAACGGACGAATGCAACTCGATAACAACACTTCCGGCCCCTTCAGCGGCAACGGAAGTAACCTTCTTGATGCCGTCGAGCGAGCGAACGGCTTCTTCAATCTTTTGGCAAATCCCTTCTTCAACTTCCTGCGGGGCAGCTCCCGGGTAGGGGACCTGGACGAGGATCATGTCGAGATCGAAGTCGGGGAACGTCTCGCGATGCATCCGCGAAAGCGAGACAAAGCCGACCAAGACCGCGGCGACCATCAGGATATTCATGGCGGGCGTGTTGGAGATCGCCCAGCGAACAATACTTTTCATGGTTATTCAACCACCTCGACTTTCGCACCGTCGAAGGGGGCCGACAGGGGCGAGACAACAACCTGTTCGCCAGGTTGAATTTTCCCTTCGCCCGCATACACCAGAGCGTCTTCATCGTTGCTGACCGCCACCGAGATTTCTCGGCGTTGTAGTTCCCCATCTTTGACAACCCACAGCCGATTGCCAGGGTAAACGGCCGGCACCGGGACCGAGACCAATGGGCTTCGCGGATTGACGTGGACATCGACCTGAACGTACATGCCCACCATGAGCGTCGGAACTTCGACCAACGTGTCGACCTCTCCATCGTCGGTGACGCGCTGAACATGAAGTGGATCGTCGACTTGAACGCGACATGGAATCATCCGTGTTTGCTGGTCGATCTGGCCGCCGTCGTAGCGGGTCAGTTTTCCGTCCCAGACGTACACCTCATTGCCAATCCGATACCTTACCGTCACTGGTGTTTCCGGCAGTTCGTAGGCTCCGCGTTTCTTTGTCTCGGTGGAACCGGTCGACGATTCCCAGAGCCACTTCATCTGATGGGCTTGCAGGCTGCACTTGATTTCCAGTTTCGAAGTATCACGGATCGAGCAGATTACCGTTCCTTTTTGGAGGTAACTATCTTGCTCCACGTTGTCTTCAACAACCACTCCGTCGATCGGCGAACTGATGGTCGTACGGCTGAGTTGCAGTTGGGCAGCTGAGATTTCCGATTTCGTGCGATCACGCACATTTTCCAGACGGGTTTTGGTTGCTTTGAGCAGCGCTAGTTGGTCGCGTTGTGTTTGCAGCGTTGTCTTAGCGGTGAGCTCGGCTCGCAGGGCATCGTCCAGGCTCGACTCGGTCGTGGCGTTGCGACTAACGAGGCTTCGAATACGGTCCGTCGAGCGGGTCTGAATTACCAGGTTCTCGGAAGCCAGCTCGATCTGTCCCTCAGCCGCGGCAATTTGAACATCCATTTCGGCGATGTTGTCTTCGGCCTGTTCCAGGTCCTCTTGCAGGCGTTCCAATTCCAGGTCATAGTCGCGACGATCGATCAAGACGATCGGTTCGCTGGCGGTGACCGTACGGCCGATGCGAAGCTTGTCCGATTTTTCGATGACGCGGCCGGCGACTTCCGCGGCTAACTGAATCTCGCGATAGGGAACGACAACGCCATCGACCTGGAAGGTGATTCCCGAGTCATGCGGCTGGACGGTTTGGATTTCGACAAGTCGAATGTCCTCAGGGGGCGGCTGATCCGACTCGGTCTTCGCTTGTCCCAAGAAGATAACGGCAGCAACCCCGCCTCCCACCAAACAGAGGGAGATGAGGGATTTCAGGACTAGCTTTAAAATGCCGGAAAACTTCGACATGGAGCGTTCTCAGATGCGAGGACGAGTGATTTGCTAATTTGATTAGCTACGTTAGTATTAAACACGTGTTTAACTCGATAGTATCGCCGCATTCCTAAAAAAACAATCGCAAGACACGAAAATTCATGAGTTCGTCACCGCCGGACGCCAAAGATCGCCTGCTGGAAGCAGCCATTCAGGAGTTTGCCCTGCATGGTTACGACCATGGTACGGTTCGCCGTATCTGTGGTCGCGCAGACGTGAACGTCAACGCGGTGAAGTACTACTTCGAGGATAAGAAGGGGCTGTATATCGAAGCGGTGAAGGAAGCGCACCGGGCTCGACATCGATCGATGGCTCCGAGTGGCTTTATTCCTCCGGGGGACAGCCCCGAGATAGCTCCCGAGGTCCGATTGCAGGGCTTCATTCGCCAGATGGTTACCATGGCCATGTCTGCCCAGGATCGAATCGATCATAAGCATTTGCTGATCTTTCGCGAAATGGCCGATCCATCGGAGGCAACCCAGGACATTGTGCAGGAATTCATCCGTCCTCACTTCGAACGATTGAATGACATTTTGAAGGAGCTTCTGCCGGAGGGAACGCCGGAAGGGGATCGCCATATGTTCGCCTTCAGTGTGGTGGGGCAATGTATGCACTACAAAATGGCGGGACCGATTATCAATATGCTCATCTCTCAAGACGAGCTTCAGGCACTAACTGCGGATCGTGTAGCCGATCACATTTACCAGATAGTGACCGCGGCGATTCAGCAAAGAAAACAAACAGATTCCGCTTGATTTTCCCTGGTCGATCCTTCACGCTGCTGGCAGTTGCCCTTCTCGTGTTTGCCTGGGAGTGAAAGCATGCGACGACTTGCCTGTCTTGGGATACTGTTCTCTATCTGCATGACCGCAATGGCCGATGACTGGCCGCAGTGGCGTGGTCCTAACCGTGACGGCATATGGCGGGAACGAGATATCATTCGTGAGTTTCCCGAGGAAGGTCTACGTCGCGAGTGGACGGTGCCGATCGGAGCTGGCTACAGCGGCCCCGTGGTTGCCGACGGCTATGTCTACGTAACCGACCGTGTTATCGAACCGGAGCAGAAAGAACGTGTCCACTGCGTCGACCTGGCCAACGGGCGAAAACTGTGGAGCTTTGAATATCCGTGTGCCTATTCCAACATCGGCTATACGGCTGGCCCTCGGGCATGTCCTTTGGTCGATGACTCGAACGTTTACACATTAGGTGCGATGGGACATCTGCATTGTCTGGATGCCATCACAGGCGACAAGATCTGGTCGCGTGATCTTCAAAAGGACTACAAGATTCGGATGCCCAACTGGGGAATCGCGGCGGCACCTCTGTTGTGGCGAGACCTGTTGATTCTGCAGATTGGTGGTGCCGAAGGGGCCTGTGTGATCGCCCTGGATAAAGAGACCGGCGAAGAAGAGTGGCGGGCCTTGAATGATCGTGCGTGCTACTCTTCCCCCATTATGATCGAGCAGGCGGGACGTCCCACGGTACTGGTTTGGACCGGCGACAGTGTTGCGGCGTTAGATCCTAAGGATGGTGATGTTCGCTGGCGATATCCCTGGGCACCAAAAAATATGCCGATCGGCGTTGCGACACCGGTGGTGCATGACGACCGCGTGTTTCTTACTTCGTTTTATGACGGCGCGTTGATGCTCAGAATCAAGCCGGACGAGTTTGGTTATGAAGTGTTGTGGCATCGCGTTGGTCGTTCAGAAAACGACACCGACGGGCTGCATTCGATTATCAGCACGCCGGTTTTCGAGGGGGACTACATCTACGGCGTCGATAGCTACGGGCAGTTCCGATGTCTTGATGCTGCCAACGGCGATCGTGTTTGGGAAGATCAAACGGCCGTCCCCAAGGCCCGCTGGAGCACGATCCATTTTGTAAAACATGGCGATCGTTATTTCATGTTCAACGAGCGAGGCGAACTGATTATTGGCCAGTTGTCTCCCGAAGGGTTTCGCGAAATCGATCGGACGAAGATCATTAGCCCGACACGTGATCAGCTTTCGCGTCGCGATGGAGTGTGCTGGTCGCATCCCGCGTTTGCCGAGCAGTGCGTGATTGCTCGTAACGACAACGAACTGGTTTGCATTAGTCTCGAAGACTAGACGCGTTACCAGGCCTGAGCATCGTTGACGGCTTGTTCCAGAATCGCGACAACCGTGTTCGGATCGTACGGCTTACGCACGTAGAAGCGTGCTCCACTGCGACGAATTTGACGAACCGTATCTTCGCTGCCGTTGGCGCTGAGGATGATGATCGGGATCTGGCTCGTCTGCGCGGCGTCGGTTAATTGCGAGCAAACATCCAGCCCGCTTGAGTCCGGGAGATTCACGTCCAAAAGAATGGCCATGGGACGTTCTTTGAAGGCAAGCCGAACGCATTCGTTCCCTTTGTGGGTAACGATCGGGTCAAAGCCTCGCTTCTTAACGAAGTGAGCTAACGCCTCACAAATATCAGGCTCATCGTCGCAAATGAGAACTTCACCGCGGAATTGGAAATCGGTGAGTTCCTCCATTTGAGGAATGGCATCCGCAATCATTATCTTGGCCCCTGTTTGCGTTTCGCCGGTGCTTACAGTCCATCGTGCACTCAAGCTTTGCCTATGGGCCGATGTTGTCAAAACGCAACAGTTGCGAAAAGGCAACGTTTTTTGCAGGGGCCAGCCGGATAACCGTTAAAGTCGAACGGTTAACGATTCTTCCAATCGATGTCATTCAATTGGCACAACGCCAGTTCCAGGGCGTGCGTACCGAGTCGACCGTGGCCTTGGGCTTTTACAGCCTGGTAGAGTTGTTCGCCCAGAGAAAGACCCGGAAGAGCGATTCCCATCTTGCGGGCTTCAGAAAGTGCGATGCCCATGTCCTTGATGAAGTGCTCGACAAAGAAGCCTGGGTCAAAGTTGTTGTCGATGATACGTGGCCCCAGGTTGGTAAGAGACCAACTGCCGGCCGCACCCGATCCCACGCTCTTGAGGACTGTGTCTAAATCGAGCCCCGCCTTATAGCCATAAAGCAGTGCTTCGCAGACGCCAATCATGCCAGTGGCGATCAATGTTTGATTGACCATCTTGGTGTGTTGCCCCGCCCCGGGACCACCTTGGCGAACAATCGTTTTGCCCATTGCTTCCCAGCAAGGATTGAGCGCGGTAACGACTTCCTCTTCCCCGCCGATCATGATCGAGAGCCGAGCTTCTTTCGCACCGATGTCACCACCAGAGACCGGCGCATCGACACTGTAAACGCTTTGGGCTTGGGCGGTCTCGGCTATCTCGATGGCCAGGGTCGGCTCGCTGGTCGTCATGTCGACGATGATGTTGCCTGGCTTACTGCCTGCCAAAATGCCCTCGTCACCGAGAATGACACTGCGAACATCTGCCGGAAAACCAACGATCGTGAAAACCACGTCACTGGCCTCGGCAACTGCCTTGGGGGTATCGGCCCACTGCGCACCCTTGTCGAGCAATCCACTGGCTTTCTCTTGGGTGCGATTGTAGACGGTTGCCGAGAAGCCCTTGTCGATCAGATGGCCGCACATGCTGGCGCCCATAACGCCGGTGCCGATCCAGCCGACCTTGGTTTTTCCCGGAACAATCTCAATGCTTGGCATGGTAGAGGCCTTACCTAGAAGGGGCTATTCGAGTGGGCTTGCTTTCGAGTCGAAGCGATGCTGTGCACCGAGGATTGTAACACAGCATGTCGAGTCACTTTAGACCCAGATCGATGCGAAGAAGATCTCTGTCCACCCGTGAAAGTGCACGACGAAATTCACGTTGCCGTGCGTTACCGACGCGGTACCTGTGGGCGATTCATGATCTCGCCGAGAATGAACGCGTTACGAACCTGGGTAGGATCGCGGAACATGGCCGCGATGGCTGCTCCAGCATCGGATGAAGAAGTAGTCGCTTCTGTATCGTAGCTGAAGGTCTCTGACTCGTAGTGGTTTTCTTCTACTGCCGGCTCGACGGGCAGGTCGGTAGCGTACGGCTGCTTTTCAACATGCCGCTCGGGTTCTGGATGCGTCGTGTCGATTGTCGATTCAAGGTGATGATCCCTGAGCGACTCATGCGCCGACTCGGCTGCAACGAACTCTTCCTCGTGGTACTCATCAGCCGACTGAGCTGGAACTCGCGATGAGGAAGTGCTCCCGCCGCCGCGACTCTGCTCCAGGAACTCTTGAATCTCACGTTCCAGGTCGGATTGAGGTTCTCGCCTGCGACGTTGTCCGCGATCGTCTTGCACGGCTTTCCCTCCTAACAATTGAAGCAAATAGGGGCCGACCATAAAGATCACCACCACGCCGATACGGATCAGCAGTTCAATGGCGTCGACGTCGGCTAGTAAATTCCAAAATCCCACAAATGTTGTCCCAGTTGGTGGGGCTTATTTATTGGAGGTCGTGCCGGTACCACTGGAATGGGCGATCGATTTACGCATATCGGTATCGGCCTGCACATTTCGCAGCGAGTAGTAATCCATGATGCTCAGGCGGCCACTACGAAAGGCTTCCGAAATGGCTTTGGGGACTTCCGATTCGGCATCCACAACAGCCGAGCGAGCATTCTCGATCTCGGCCAGGTTTTCTCGTTCTTCTGCCACAGCCATCGCTCGGCGGCCTTCCGCACGTGCCCGAGCAACCTGAGTGTCGGCTTCCGCTTGATCGGCTTGCAGGCGGGCACCGATGTTCTCGCCCACGTCGATGTCGGCGATATCGATCGAGACAATTTCGAATGCCGTGTTGGCGTCCAGGCGACGCGATAACACCGCTTTGGAGATCAGGTCTGGGTTTTCCAGCACGTCGGAATGCGTTTCGGCTGAACCGATCGCACTGACGATACCTTCACCCACGCGACCGATGATCGTTTCTTCGGTGGCACCACCAATCAGACGCTGCAGGTTGGCCCGCACGGTCACACGTGCTTTCACTTTCAGCTGGATACCGTTCTTGGCCATCGCATCGAGCGACGTTCGTTTGGCATTGCGCGGCGGGCAGTCGATCACTTTCGGATAGACGCTCGTCTGCACGGCTTCCAGGACATCGCGTCCTGCCAGGTCGATGGCGGTCGCTTCGCGGAAGGTCAACTGTATGGTCTTCGCTTTGTTGGCCGCGATCATCGCTTTGATGACCTGGGGCACATTGCCGCCGGCCAGGTAGTGAGCTTCGAGTGCTTTGGTCGTGATCCCGGACGAATCACCAAGGCCGGCCTGGACGGCCATGATTTTGCCCCGGACGATCATCTTGGCGTTCACGTTTCGAAACGACATGCCCAGCAGGTCGAAGATCGTGATTCCGGCCCCGGTCCAGATCGATTGAATCCAGAGGCGGAAGTAAAACGCAAAGATCCCGATAATGATCAGCATCACCAGCGTGACAGCCAGCATGCCAATGATCATCAGATTCGTCCACCAGTCGGCAAGCAGAGCGATTTCAACAAAGTTTTGCATGAGGTGTATTTCTACCGCGAGGGCGTAGGTGTTGATTCAGCCACCAGTTATGCCATTCTGACCGCGAAAGTCAAGCAAAGGGGTCGTCTTCGAATATTTCGTCGTTGCGAGTTGTCAGCGATTCGGTAGTTTTGGGCTCAGGGGCTGGTTCCGGAGCATCTTCGGTTTCGTCGACCCGAGCGACCAGGATTCGATTCCCTTCCACTTCCACGACTTCGATTAAATCTCCGCGATCCGCTGCTGGACCCACGATGATCACATCCCAGCGATTGCCATCGATTTCAGCGACGCCGCTCGGCAGGAGATTGCTGCGCGCGATCCCTTGGCGGCCGACCAGTTCGGTATGGCCAGAGCTTTCGCGCGAATCGACGTACTCTTCCGTGGCCGAATCGAGCAATATCATGCGACCCATCGGAGTATGGGGCCAAACGCGAATCGCTATTCCAATCATCACGGGAACCGTGACGACGGCAGCCGCGAGGAACGCCGTCCCTACGGCGATGTCACACTTTAGGTAGGCATAAACGACCGATGACACCAGCAGCACGGCCGCGATAAATCCCAAGACACCTCCTGAGGGAAGGAACATCTCGAGAACGATGAACGCCAGTCCTGAGAGGAGCAGGATCAGGGCGATGGTTATTGGTGACATAAACAATCCCTCGAAGGAACTCGGATGAAGGATTACGATTCCGAGCGAACGATGGCATAGTTGCCGCGTACTTGAACAACGACAACCTTTTCCCCTTGCTCAATCATATCACCATCGGATGTGACACTCACGATTTCGTGTCCGATTTTCGCTTTGCCACTGGGACGCAGCGGTGTGAGAGCCAGGCCTGTGTTGCCGACCAGGTGACTCAGGTCGACGATCGTTTCGCGGCGGCGAATTTCTTCCATTGCCTCGTCATCCGGAGCATCGAGCATCGTCTGATTCAAGAACGGCGTCTTCGGTAGAACGTGCTTCGCAAAGAAAGCCGCGGCTATCATTCCAGCAAATAAAACCAGGATCGTACCCAACGAGTATGGTACCTGGTCCAGTTCGTAGTCGGTCGTCGGCCAGATGAATGTCTGCATGGCCAGGACGATCCCGGCAATGAACATCGCGCCTCCTCCCAAGCCAAATATCCCGAAGCCTGGCAGTACGAGAAGTTCCAGCAAGATGAAGAAGAGGCCACCGATAATCAGCATGGCTTCCAGCCAGCCGGCTGTCCCGTTGAGGAATCGACTCCAGAAGAAGAGCCCAAAGCACATCACCGCCACAAACCCAGGAATGCCCACACCAGGCGCTTTAAACTCGCTGATCAACGCGATCACGCCGATGAACAAGCAGAACATGGCCAAGCCTGGTCTGGCCAGGATTTCAATAAACTGGTGAGCCCAATTCTGCTTGGGGATCTCTAACTCATCAGGCAGGCCGTATCGCCGGGTAACATCGGAAACGCTGCTTGCATCTGCGTCGGCGACGCCCCAATCGAGTGCCTGAGTACCGGTCAATTGCAGCGGTACGTCGGGCTGGGTGATCTCAGGGCCTTGCTTCCACTGATCGGCATCGGGAAGTTCCGCCGCTTCGCGCTCGCTAAGGTATTTGGTGAGCGTGGTGCCGGGACGTTGGTAGCGGAAGACCTTCAGGTCGGGATCATTCATCGCGCCCCAGACCGACCACGAGCGACTGGCTTCGACCGAGATCTTGGACAGGTAATTCTCCAGATCAGCTCGGCCTTGCTCGGTATAGCGATAGGTCCCCTCTCCACCGAGTCTGGAATTCGGGGCAATTGCAATCTCGTCGCAGGCCATCGCAATCAGCGAAGCATTGGAGGAGGCCTCTTCGGTGATCAAAACGACCGTATGCACGGTATCCGGCAAACCGAGAAGGAAGTTGACCATGTTCTCGCAAGCGACCGGATCGCCTCCGCGCGACTTGAGCTCGATCAGGACGAAGTTCACGCCGCGCGTGACAGAATCCTGCATGGAAAGAGAGGTTCGCTGAACCATCCGATTGGAGATCTCGCCATCCATGACGAAGCGAGCCGCTTTCCAGTCTCGGTTGAGTCCCAGGTCTTGCGTGATCTGGTTTTCAGGGATTTCTAGCAGGTCTGCCAGTTGACGATAGTTTTCACTGACGTGGCTAATCAGTTGCAGGTCTTGCCGCAGCTGATTGGCAGTGAAGAGTGCCATCTTACCCCGAGGAACGAGTTTCTCGGAAGTTGCGACCTGACCATCATCTTTCAGCTGGGTGTACTCTTCACCACTGACGAAGCGACGATCGTTCACGCGGTAGAGTTCCAAGCTTGGGTCGAGCATCCCCAACGCCAGTTGCGAGGGCAGGACATTGCGGAACCCGGCGATCTCTTCGTAGGCATGTCGCATCGTGTTGGAAATCGCGGCTTCGTCGATTCCGGCGTTGCCGAGTTCCGCATCCGGATGCATTACGATCTGTTCGCATGCCAACGGAACGAGAACGGCATGCCCCTCGATCGGCCCCTTCAGATAAGCAACCGTCTTGAGCCGGGTCGCCTCTTTGGAAGTCAGAAAGCGCGCGATCGCCAGGCTGCGTTCAAATTCGCTGCCGCGCGACTGACCATCCGGGTCGGCTTCCAGTTCGAGAATCACGACCGGGCGCTCATCCTTGTCCGTGAGCCGAGAGACGAGCTTCTGAAGGCTCTTCTTAACATCGGTATCCACGGTGCCGCTGATCGGCAACGGAATCTTCAGGCGGACACCCTTTAGCTTCGGGGCCGCCCCTTGATTGGCCTGGTCCTTCTTCTCAGCGGCAAGTTCGTCCTGTTGGGACAGCACTGCCGAGGGGGACACTATGACTAGAGCCAGGAGCAGAAAAGCTTCTGCCCACCAGATCCAGGTGCCGCGAGCTTTCAACATCCGGGGACCTATCTACGCAGGAAATGAGCGCTAGAACTAGCGTTCCTATTCTTAGATAACTGAATTATAGCGCGTGACGAAACAGGGCAAAAGAAAATCCACCTTTCCGATTCATGAAGTAATCGAGAAGGTGGATTTTGTGCGAATTAAGGCGATTTAGGCGGAATACACTTTAGCGAGGAATCGCCTGATTGGGACGAACCGCGTTGGCGGGTCCTTGCGGCTGTTGCTGAGCCCCAGGCGTCTGCTGAACGACTCGCTGCCAACCGCTGGGCAGTTGCGGCTGGTAGAACGAGCGTTTGAACATCGCCTGCAGGCTGGCCGTCAGGCCTCCTTCTTCGTACGTCTTACGATCCGAAAACTGGTAGACCGTTCGCGAGTAGTTCGGCATGTTCGGTGGCGTGGCATTCGGATTGTAGTTCCGGTCAAACACCGAGATGGCAAACGGCAGGAATTCTTCCCGATCGATCAGGATATCGATGTAGCGGTACTCGGCGGCATCTTGAGGACGCTTTGGCCATGCTTCCAGCCAGTATTCGTTGGGGTTGTTTGTTTGGTAAGGGGAGACACGTAGATGAAAGCGTTCTTTGATCTCTTCCTTTTTGGCACCAAACAAAAATGGCAGAGGGCCATTGGTGATCGCCTGACCTTGTTGTTCTGGCGGTAGCGGCCAGATTTTCAGCTGCTTGGCAGCGACATCAAACTCGAAGATCGAAGCACCATCACAAACCCAGTGTTCCAGGACTTCGCTGGGACGGAACTCGTAGGTCGCCGGCTTGCCAGCTTCTTTGGCCGGCGTGAAATGCTGGATCGATTCGACTTTGAACAAGCCTTTGTCAGGCTGCTCGTACTTGATGGTGCCTTTGCTGTAGGTCTTGTGTGTATTGGCAGGGCCGAAGACCGAATCATACTCCCAACGTTCAAAGTTAGCTTCGTAGTGATTGACCTTCTTACTGCGGAATTCCCAGAACTGCAGGATGTCGTCGATGTACTTCTGTTCCTGCGGAGTGACCTGGAACGGAGCCGGAATCATCTGGCCTTGGCCGGCTTGGGCCTGACCGCCAACCATGCCTGGCTGAAGATTCTGTTGCTGCGGATTGACCTGCTGCCCATTCTGGGCCAGTCCCAGAGGTTGGCCGGTGCCAGATTGAACCTGGGCAAAGCTGTTGCTGCTGACGAGGCCAACCATGGCCATGCACGCCGCGAGGAAGATTCCATTCTTCATCGAGGATTTCCGCTTTTGAGGGGGACCAAACACGACTGGGATGCCCCAGCCGATGGGGAAACGAGCCTGGATCGTATCACATTGCCTGCATGCGACCTAGATCGAATCTTCCCGCGGAGCTAGCAGGTGATAAAGCTCGTCGAAATGGGTCGCAACGTGCGTGGCAAGCTCGCTGCCGTCTACGCTCGCGGGGTCTTTTCCTTCGGTAAAGAGAACGCTCGGACAGCCGGCGTTAATGGCCGATTGAATGTCGAGATCGTAGTCTCCCACCATCACGACCTCGTCGACGGTGAACTTCCAGCGGCGACAAATCTCGAGGATCGCCCACGGGTCAGGTTTGTGGGGGCCATCTTCCCGGCAGATGACGATGTCGAAGTAGTGTCCAATATTTAGAAACTTTAATGTGTGCCGAGTGGTCGCCGTACTGTTGCGTGTTACGATCGCCATCGGTCGACCCTCTCGAGCTAAAGCTTTCAGCAAGCGATCGGCTCCATCGATTATCGAGGCCCGGTTTGCACCCTCCATCTCATGGCGATGAAGAATCACTTCTTTCGCTGCTCGCTCGTCTTGGGACAGTTCGTCCAACTGCTCTAAGATAGGAATGCCAGGCTGCAGCCCCATATCGGCCTTCATTGCGGAAAAGTCGAGACCCGAATCGACCAGGGTCCCGTCCATATCGAAGATGATGCCTTTGAGATGGGAAAGTGCCGTCATGGTGAGTTGCTGTACTGCGAGTGTATGTAAAGAATCATGTTCCCTCGCCCGCTAGGGACAAGGCCATAAGACTTGAAAGGAAACTCTGTGGAAGTTGCTGTCTTTGGAACGAAATCGTACGACCGTCAGTTTCTCCAGGCAGCGGCCCATGGGACCGATATCGAGTGGAGTTTTATTGAGCCTCGTCTGACGGAGACCACGGCACCCTTGGCCTCCCCTTTCGAGGCGATCTGCTGTTTCGTCAACGACGAGATCTCCGCAGGTGTGCTGCAAAAGTTGGCCGACGGGAAAACCAAACTAATCGCGATGCGCTGTGCCGGCTACAACAACATTGACCTGCCCGTGGCTCAGCAGCTGGGGATCCAAGTTGCTCGAGTCCCGGCATACAGCCCTTACGCTGTCGCTGAACATGCCGCTGGTTTAATCCTGACGCTCAACCGTAAATACCACAAGGCGTACAACCGAGTTCGTGAAGGGGATTTCTCGCTGGGCGGTCTGCTGGGCTTTGATCTACATGGCAAAACGGTCGGCGTGATTGGTACCGGCAAGATTGGCCAGATTTTCGCCCGGATCATGCACGGATTCGGGTGTGAACTGCTCGCTTACGATGTCCATCCGGCAGAGGAATGTCAGAAGCTCGGTGTGAAGTATGAAGCCCTGGAAGAGGTGCTTGCCCAAAGCGATATTATCTCGCTGCACTGTCCGCTGCTGCCGGCGACCAAGCATTTGATCGACGACCAGGCGATTGCCAAGCTGAAACCAGGGGCCATGATCATCAACACCAGTCGCGGCGGCCTGATCGATACCAAAGCCGCGATCGGTGGTCTGAAGTCTGGTCAGATTGGCTCGCTGGGTATCGACGTCTACGAAGAAGAAGCCGACCTGTTCTTCGAGGACATGTCGGAGTCGGTTATTCAAGACGACGTTTTTGCCCGGCTGGTGACGTTTCCCAATGTCCTTGTGACCGGTCACCAGGGCTTCTTCACGCAAAACGCTTTGGAGGCGATCGCCAATGTGACGGTCGAAAATTTGAAGCAGTTCTCCGCCGGCGAAAACCTGGCCAATCAGGTGAAGGTGAGCTAGTTACGCGGCATTCAGAGGATCACGCTGGCCAGCTTCAGTATCGCATCGAACTCTTTCTTCTTCACCGGCTGAACCGAAAGGCGCGAGCCTTTGCGCATGAGCTCCATGTCGGAAAGTGCCTTCACGCCGGTAAGTTCATTACGCCCCAGCGGTTCGGGGAACTTCTTTTTAAGCTTGATATCGACCATGAACCACCGCGGCTTCTCTGGGGTGCTCTTTGGGTCGTAGTGGTGGTCGTTTTCGTCCCAAGAGGTGAAGTCGGGATAGCTTTCCTTCACCACTTCCGCCACGCCGACAATCGCCGGTGGGTTGGCATTGGAGTGGTAGAAGAGCACCAGGTCCCCCTTCTTCATGTCGTCTCGCATGAAATTCCGGGCCTGGTAATTGCGTACACCGGACCAGAAGGTGGTCTTCTTCTTTTCCTTGGCCAGATCATCGATCGAGTACGATTCTGGCTCCGTTTTCATTAACCAGTAATTCATCGTTTGGTGCTATCACTTGGAGATTGGGCCGCGAATGCCGGCAGTTTTCATGTTTTATCCGGAACCGATAGAATAAACGACTCGACCATTGTTTGTCATGGGGCGCAAGCCGAGGTTGACTCACGCTCGACAATTCGGGAAAACGTCGCTCCCACTCCCTTCGTGGTCCCCTTAAGAGCTATCCCCGTTGAAAAGCAGGACGCAAAAAAGCGACGAAGTCTTAGCCATCCCCATGTTTGTGGCGACGGTGGCGATCCTTTCGTTCTTTGCGCTCACCGTCCAGGAGTTCATGACGCGGGAAGAGCATTTCTATGTCCCGCGGCTGATGGCCTTCTTCTGGCTGACGCTGGCCATGTACCCGATTTTTTGGGCGGAATCACTCTGGCACTTTGCGATCGATAGTCCTCGCAAATGGAAAACGCTCTACGCATGTGTCCTGCCACCACTGCGATTGGCCCGGCGAGACATGGAGGATGGCTCTCGGATGTGGCTGCCCATTTTGGGATGGCGACACATCGATGAAGACCTGCACGAAGAGGTCGAACGAGACCTGAGCGTGCCGATGATTATCGTGGCTGTCATGATCCTTCCGCTGCTGGCAATGGATTTCGTATGGACCGCGCAGCTCGAGCGTTCGCGTGAATTGCAAATCGTGGTCGAGACAGGCTACAGCATCACTTGGCTGGCATTCACGATGGAATTCATCGTGATGTTCTCGATCGTCGACAAGAAGATGCTTTACTTGAAGACCCATTGGGTCGACTTGCTCATTATCTGTCTGCCGCTGATCGCCTTTCTCCGGGCCTTCCGCGTTACCCAACTTGTGCGTCTGCAGCAGGTAACTCGAGCGACGCGTGTCTACCGGATGCGTGGCCTGGCGCTGCGTGTGTGGCGAGGACTCTTGGCGATGGACGTGATCAGTCGCCTGGCGCGTATGACGCCCGAGGCGAAGATCGAAACGCTGAAGAAGATGATCCAGGAGAAGGAACGCGAGATCGAAGACCTCGAAGAGGAGATCACCGATCTGGAAACGCAGATCCAGCCGAAGCCTGAGGACGAGGCCGCTCAGGAAATCCGCGAGGGGGAAGCGGCCTAGGGGTTTTCAATCGAAGCAATAGCAACCACGCGCATCCGCGGCTGCTTCGCCTGTTACTTTTCTTTGAGCGGCGACTTGTCGAGTTCTTCCTTGCCGTCCAGCTCACGCAGACGAATGCTACGGTACCAGACTGGGTCGCCGTGATCTTGAAGCTTTAGCTTCGCTCCACGATCAGCAAGCTTGGCGCCACGCTTTCTCAGCTTTTCCACCTGTTGGGCAAGCTCGGGATTGGTGTAGTCGATGTCGACGACTTTCTCGCCGTTGAGCCAATGCTGGATGACGGTACCCTGGCAGACGATTCGCCCGGTGTTCCACTGGCCCGGCTCTTTGGTGGCATCATGCGAAGGCGCGATGCAGTAGTAGAGAGATGCGGCGGACGTGTCAGGCGTCTTGCCGTCACGATGCTTCTGGTTGTCGAGAATCTGGTACTCGTACTGACCAGGTCGATAGTAAACCCCGCTATTGCTGCCTGGAGCGACTTTCCACTCGAAGCGAAGTTCGAAGTCGTCTGGGATGGGCTTCACGTCGTAGATGATATCGCCGCCGCGGCCCGTTCGTTCGATAACGCCGTCGGTGGCCTTCCAATTGCCGTTCTGCTTCCAGCCTTCGAGGTCTGCTCCGTTGAAGAGTAGCTCGAAGCCTTGAGCTTTCTCATCGGGAGTTAGGTGGTTGGCTTCCTCGGCGCACAGCAGTGCCGTGGAGGCAGCGGTAAGGATCAGGGAAAGACACAAGCTAAGTCGATGCATGGGTGGGACCTTCTTGAAGTGAGTAGGAGTAGGCGTCACTTGGGACGACTCGCAAAACCTCACGAAGATCCCAAATGCATTAGCTCATGGTATGTTCCACGAAAAGCGCTTTCAACTTTCTGGTAATCGGGCCAGGCTTGCCGTCGCCGATTTCACGGTCGTCGACCTTCACCACACCAATCACTTCCGCGGCCGTACCGGTCATGAAGCACTCGTCAGCAACGTAGATGTCGTGACGGGTGAGCGTCTTCTCGAAGGTCGGAATACCGGCTGCTTGGGCCAATTCCAGGACGACATCGCGGGTGACGCCTTCCAGAATGCCGGCGTCGGTCGGTGGCGTCAGTAGGTTGCCGTCACGGACGATGAAGATGTTATCCGCTGTGCACTCGGAAACTTCACCCTTGTGATTCAGCATCAAGGCTTCCAGGCAACCTGCGTTGCTGGCTTCGATCTTGGCCATGATGTTGTTTAAGTAGTTCAGCGACTTGATCCGCGGCGAGAGGGCTGCTGGATGGTTGCGGATGGTCGCGGCCGTGATGATGGCCAATCCGTTGTCGTAGAACTCTTGGGGGTAGAGCTTGATCTTGTCGACGATGATGATCACCTGGGGGTTTTCGGTTCGTTCAGGACCGAGCCCCAGCGTACCGGCACCACGCGTGACGACCAATCGAATGTACCCATCGGTGAATTCGCTTTGCTTGACCGTTTCCAGGCAGGCCTCGGTGATTTCAGCCGTCGTCATCGGGATTTTCAGACAGATGGCCTTCGCCGAGTCGTAAAGCCGATCGATATGCTGTTCTAGGCGAAAGATCTTGCCGTTGTAGATCCGCAGACCTTCAAATACCCCGTCCCCGTACAACAGGCCATGATCAAAAACACTGACCATGGCTTCGTTGGGGGCGAAAAACTTCCCGTTGATATAGACTTTCGCGGACATGGGTATCTTACTGGGAGATTCGGGGTGTGGGGTGGAAACTCGCATTATACCCTAATCCTATGATGTTGCCCTAGAGCCCCCTGAGGGTCTCCCAGCCGGGAGTATTAAACTTCATACTTCCAGCAGACAGTCGAATTAGGGCGAGGTTCAGGACCTGCCAGAGTTTTGATAGAAAGAGCTGCCGTGGCCCAATAGGGGGGGGGTGGCTAGATGATGTTGATCGACTTGCGGATCTCGGCCTGAACGATATCTACGGCCTGGGTTCCGTCGACCTCGACGACCAATTCCTTGCGGCGGAAGATTTCCAGCACCGGCTTGGTCTTCTCGTGGTATTCGGCCAGGCGATTGGCCAGAACTTCTTCGGTATCGTCTGCCCGGCGGATCAGCTTTCCGCCACAGATATCGCAGCGACCTTCGATCTTCGGACGGTGATCGATCACGTTGAAGTCGACGCCGCAGTCTTCGCACAGTCGCCGCGCGAGGACCCGCTTCTTGATCACATCGTCCGGAACCACGATGTGGACGACGGCATCGATGTCGTAGCTTTCCAGGAAAAACGCGGCCTGATTGGCGTTGCGGGGAAAGCCGTCCAGGATGAAGCCAAAGTTCCAGTCGTGTTCCTGCAGACGACGCTGGACGATCTCCTCGACGATTTCGTCATCGACCAACTTGCCGGCGTTGAGAATACGCTTAATCTTTGCCGCTAACTTGGTGTGGTTCTTGATGTTCCATCGCAAGATATCCCCGACACCAATGTGAGTCAGGTCGAGGTGCTGTTCTAATAGTTTGGCCTGAGTTCCTTTGCCGGAACCCTGTACGCCCATGAACACATATTTGTGCATGGCGACGTCCTTGCGAAATCAATCAAGTCGTGGGGAATTTTTTATAGCAAGCCGTAGATTGTAGTGCTTTCAGAGTCTCAGCGGAATTGGCAAACGCGGGAAATATGGGGCAGACGTGCGAAGCGTGGCCAGTCGCGAAGAACGCATCGTCAAATAGGCATAGCTCAGACAAGATTCCTGGGCACCAATCCGTGGATTGCACCCAGGCTTGCGCTACTTGTTCACGCCAATCATCTTCATCGCATCTTCCGCCTTTTTAGCCGACTTTTCGAGGAAGTCGGGAGCGAAGTCTTTCGATTTGCCCAGGTCAGACCGGATCGATCGAAGGAAGTTCAGGGCGATGTTTTCGTTTACGGCGTGCGGAACAAGGCCGACCGCGCCGCCACCGGCATGTGTACGGAAATCGCCTTCATTTTGAAAGCGAGTTATGCCTACCTTGGCGGCCAGGTTGTGGGGCCGAAGCAAGGAGACCAGGTCATTCATGAACGCGTTCTCCTGACGTCCACCGCCACCGTTGGTATGGCGAAGTCCCAACGGCCATGCTGGCGATGGAGAAGCCAAGGAGTAAACCCGTACGTATTTCAGCGCTGCCGAACCAAAGACACGTTCGATAAAGAACAACGCGTTCGAGGTGATCAGGTTCCCTTGGCTGTGGGCGACGATCAGCGTATTGCGCCCATAGTTATTCGCGACTTCGCGAAACAAGGTGACCGTAGCCTGATTCCAGACAAACGCACCTTTGATCGTTTCTTCGACAATCTTTTGGACTTCGTCGTTTCGAAGCGTCTTCCCTGGGACGAGTTTCCGGTTGCCAAACATTCGAGCCGTGGCATTTTGCGTGTAATCGAGTACGCATTGCCCCATGTCCAAGATTGCTCCGTTGGACAAGTTGTAAACACCGTAGACCGGGTGTTCGCAAACAATCGACAGAAGCGACGCCGTCAAGGCATGGTCTTTGGCACTGTTGCGAATTCCGTTGACGTAATACAGCCGAGGCGTATTCACCGGGATGTTCAACAAGTTGTACTTGTTGACCTCCCCATCTTTGTTCGGGACCGTAGGAATCGTAGGAGCCATCGCTAGAGTTCCTCGGGAGTTTCAATTGTGGAGAAAAGGGTGAAGTTTGCTCTTCTCTATTACCCATCATATCAGGAGCTATCGATCATTAACGAACGAATCAGTGTTTGGTTGCCCAGATTTTTTGGGAATCGGGGAAATTCGTTGTGAGGTTGTCTCCGCTGCTCAAACGAGGACCTGCCTGGCGGCAAATAACGATACCTGTTTCTAGTTCGCAATGCTTGTTTTGCGTCATATTTGTGCCGTGCTTTATGAACTGGATTACTGAGAATCGTTCAGAAAATGGGGCATTGAACTGGGGCATGGAATAATGACAGTTTTTATGATACTTGTTTTGCGACATGTGAAAGAGGAATTCACGCGGGAGATAGACTAACCTAACACTCTGAAGGCACATCCCCGTTCGCCAAGCGAGTATCCGGCCCATGAGCACAGCAACCGTTCGCACTGCCAATTCTCTTTCTGCTTTCGTTGTCTTGGGATGCCTGATGGCCGTCGGATCGGTCACTCAGGCCGAGCCAATGGATACTACGCAGGGTTGGCGGTTTGATCTTGGTAAAGGGCCGGCAGCGCCAGGATACGTGCAGGTACCTGCGTCACAGCGCCTGGATGAAGAACATGACTTTGGCTTCGACCTCGATTCAAAGCCTCGCGGACTTAAGCGTTCGACGAGCGATCTTCTTCGTGGCGATTTGGTAACGAGCGACCAACCTTTCTTTTTCTCGATGAAGCTACCGGAAGGTAACTACCAGGTGACGCTTACGCTTGGTGATCCCGAGGAAGCGACATCGACCTACGTGAAAGCAGAGTCGCGGAGGCTGATGCTCCCGAAAGTGGAAACCAAGCCGGGTGACTTCGTGCAGGCAACGTTCACGGTGAATACGCGTACACCCATGATCCTCGGCGACGACCACGTCCGTCTGAAGTCGCGCGAGCATGGCGTACTGCACTGGGACGACAAGCTGACGCTCGAGTTCAGTGGCAAGCGTCCTGCGGTGTGTGCCATTGAAATAACCCCGAACACGGAAGCGGTGACGGTCTTTGTTCTGGGGGATTCAACAGTCGCCGACCAGCCCCAAGAGCCGTGGAACAGCTGGGGGCAGATGCTCACACGGTTCTTGGGGCCAGGGGTGGCAGTGGCCAACCACGCCGAATCTGGCGAGTCGATTAAAAGTTCTCTCGGAGCGCGACGCGTCAAAAAGGTCCTCACCTCGCTTAAGGAAGGGGACTACGTCCTGGTGCAGTTCGGGCACAACGACATGAAGGACAAAGATCCGGATGCCTTGGCCAAGTACAAAGCAAACTTCCAGCAGTTGATCGACGATGTTCGGGCCAAGGGGGCCCATCCGGTGCTCATAACTTCGATGGCACGCAAGGCCGGCGTCGAGCGCCCCACCCTGAAAGATTACCCCGATACCGTCCGGGCGATTGCCCAAGAGAAGGACGTTCCATTGATCGATCTGAACATGATGAGTGTCACGCTTTATAAAGCTCTCGGGGACCAGCTCGACGCGGCTTTTCAAGACGGAAGCCATCACAACGCGTTTGGCAGCTATCTGCTGGCCAACTGCGTGGCGGAAGGAATTCGCGAGAATGTCCCTGAGTTGGCCAAGCATCTGCGAGCAGATGCCACGCCGTTCGACCCGAGCAAGCCGATGTCGCCGGAGGCCTTCGATGTGCCGGCGAGTCCAAGCGTTGATCTAACGAAGCCGGACGGCAGTTAGCCTACCGGCCAAAGTGCTGCTTGAGAAACGTCAGTGTTTTGTTGTTCGACCACACATGACCTCCCTCGAAGAAATCGGTGTCGACGTTTTCCGGCTGCCCGAGGACCTCGTAAACCTTCTTAAGACGTGCGTATTCCTTCCGCGCACCGTCGATCGGGAAGATGGGATCGTCGATACCATTGATCAGCAAGACCGGTCGCGGCGCGTATAGCCCGACCACATCCGCCATCTCTCCTTCTCGCATGATTCCTGGCAGGGTGTTGCAGATGCAGTGATGAATGGCATAGATGGACTGGCGGTATTCAGAGAAGGCTCCCGCGATCATGACCAGTTTCACTCGCTCGTCCAGAATCGGCAGGTACATGGTCAACGTGCCACCGCCAGACAGGCCACACGCTCCGATTCGCTCGGCATCGACTTCGTCTTGCGTCTGCAGGAAGTCGATCACTCGCATCGCATCCCAGCAGCGAATGCCTTGTGGCGTCATGCCCATCAGAAAGGCATTCATCGAGGTTTCGTAGCAACTTCGCGGCGGAGACTTCACGCCTGGGTCTTGTCGCCCCACCGTTTCATTCCAACCGCGTACGACGATCGCCGCCGTGATGTAGCCGTGCTCGGCCATGTAAACCGCATAGTCGAGGGCACTGTCGTCAGTCTTCTTCTTTTGAGCCGGCGTTTCGTTCAGGCGGATGTACGGATCGATACCACTATGTCCATGCAGGCAGACAATCGCCGGCGTTTTTCCCTGAAGCTCGTGCGGGACGAAGTAATAGACCGGTGCCCAATAGTTCCGCTCGGTATGCACGTAAATCTTATGCCGCGTGAACTTCTCGAACTTCTCCTCTTCGGTCCATTTTACTTCCAGCGGAACGGCTTCCGGCATCTCGCCTAAGAGGTCAACCACGGTGGCGTGCATCTTCTTCCTCCACGCTTCATGCTGCTCGGGAGTCGTCGCGTTATATAGCTGGGCGGGAATTACCTGGTGGCCGAGAAGCTCGAAGCTGTGGGAAACGTTGTTGTCTTTAGGAAATTCCTGGGCTGTAGCGATTGAGGAAGAAAGCGCAATTGCACAGAGGAGCGTGGCGATGCGAAACGCGTTCATAGGTAGGATCTCTGGCGGGAACAGGGAGGGATCGTTCGATACTAACTTGCCAGACTTCGCTGGTGATTGAAAGTGTTATTCAATTGCACCAACAAAAAAATGCCCACGCGCTAGACGTGGGCATTCGAGTGAACTTCGTGATTCGTAGACCGCACTACAGCAGTTCGCTGGCGATGTCTGCCAGTTCCGAACGTTCGCCTTTCTCAAGCGAGATGTGAGCGTACAGGTCTTGCCCTTTCATGCGGTTGATCATGTACGACAAACCGTTGGACAAACTATCCAGGTATGGATGGTCGATCTGGTTGATGTCGCCGGTGAAGACGATCTTGGTCCCCTCGCCTGCCCGGGTGATGATGGTCTTCACCTCGTGTGGGGTCAGGTTCTGGGCTTCGTCGACAATCATGTACATCCGCTGCAAGCTACGTCCGCGAATGTAGGCCAGCGGCGTAATGACCAGCTTTTCCTGCTCCAGCATACGGTTGATACGCTGGGCTTCTTTGTCGGTATCGTTGAACTGATGCCGGATCACTGAGAGGTTGTCGAACAGCGGCTGCATGTACGGATCCATCTTCGCCGAAATATCGCCAGGCAAATAACCCAGGTCTCGGTTGGAAAGAGGAACGACCGGCCGAGCCAACAAGATCTGGCGATACGCCGATGAGCAAGCCAAGGCCGACGAAAGCGCGAGCAGTGTCTTACCGGTACCGGCCTTGCCGGCCAGGGTGACCAGCTTGATGTTGTCATCCATCAATGCCTTGATGGCGAACACCTGCTCAGCGTTGCGCGGCTTGATGCCGTACGGGCTGTACTTCTCGATTCGCCGCAGGACTTGTTCTTCGTGGTTGAAGGTCGCCAGAACCGACTTCGATCCGTTTCGCAGGACGAAGTTTTCGTTAGCGATCGGATCGCTCACTTCGGGAAAATCTTCCAGGTGAACGTTGCCAGAGTCCTGGTAGAAACGATCGATTTGTTCGGTCGTGATGTTCTCGAGGGTTCGGCGACCCGAGTAGAGGCTGTCGAAACTCTCGATCTTGTCGTTGATATAGTCTTGTGCCTGAAGGCCAAGGCTCTTAGCTTTCATCCGCAGATTCACGTCCTTGGTGATCAGGATCACACGCCGATCGTTGACGTAACGTTGCAGATGGAGGGCCGTGTTCAGAATACGATTATCAGGCGAGTCGTGGAGAAAAACCTGATGGAGGCGAGCGTCTAATTCGTTGGTGATGATGACTCGGAGGCGGCCTTGTTCTTCGCCTAATGTGGCCCCTTCTTCAGAGAGTAGATCGCCGGTCATTTGGTCGATCTGGCGAAGAAACTCGCGGGCCTGGAAATTGATGTCCTCGTTGCCTTTTTTGAAGCGATCCAACTCCTCGAGGACGGTGATGGGCAAGGCCACATCGTGCTCCTCAAAATTTTGGAACGATCTTGCATCGTGCAAGATAACGTTGGTGTCGAGAACGAAAAGCTTCAACTGCGTCTGCACCGACTGACTAATCATGCGTTCTCCGTTTGCACGGGACCATGGGCACGCGAGAGTGAAATGCCGAGTCGAAGGGCAACTGTGCGTCCCTTGTGGTCACAATCCATTGCTTAGCTGGATTGTGACCGAGGTGCCATCCTGGGAAAAGCCCGCTTTTTCCATGTCGTAACATTTTCAGGAAAATAGGCGAACTGCAGGAAATGGCCCCTCTGAGTATCTTCCGTGCGTTAATTGATTATACCGTATCGGACATATCCCTGTTTCTCAGGTTCGTCTCGTTTTAGCACTTAGACCTTTTGCACCAGTGACGTAACGTCTACTTACGAGAAACTTTGCGGAACCTTCGCCAGAATTTTGCCTCTCCGGAAAGTCTACCCAGGTGGACAGCGCAAAGATCGAAAAACTCCGGTCTTTGAGTTGCCGCCTATTGGGGGCAATGCCTACAATCGAGCAATACATGGAAGCGGTTTCGCGGATGGTTGCGAGATCCAAGTCGTGCACCTTTTGAGACGAAAGGTTCTCAATGGATTATGCGTCGATTCTGGCTCGTTACATCGGCAGGGAAGTTTATGTATCGACATTTGGCCACGTTCGCTTACGTGGAGAATTGGTCGCAGTTTACGAAGACTGCGTCCGTCTAATTAATGCCTCGACTTCGCAAGAGTCTGAGGATGCCCCTTGGTCTAGTTCGGTGACGGACTTTGGTGATGATGGACCCCAAACGGACGGCTCGGAAGCCCTGGTCCACTTTCATCACATTGTCGCGATCCGCTGTGCGGATGACGAATTGCTAGATGTTCCGGTGCTGCCGGAATTCAGTGCAGAGTCGTCTGAACCGATGGTCGAGAATGACACCACCACAGCCCAAGGGAGCACGCAGGAACCTTGGGAAGCGTTCCTCGAAGTGGATCGTTTAACCCTGGAATTGGGGCAAAAACTGGTCAAACTCGTGCATCCCGAGTCAACGGACATCATGCAGCGGACCTCTGCGATTCGCTGTCATTTGGCCGATTCGTTGGGGATGGTGATTCCGAGATTGCGCCTGCGTGATTCGCTTGATTTAGGGGATCAGGAATACCGAATCCTCATCGATCAATACGAGGTCGCTCGCGGCCGACTGGGCCCTGGACAGTATCTGGCCCTCGACATGGGAACCTCCAGCGGAACGTTGCAAGGCGTCCGCGGGATCGATCCTACGTTTGGTGGACCAGGTATCTGGATCAAGTCCGATCAGCAGCAAGAGGCCGAGCAACTTGGCTATCTGGTTATCGATCCTTCGATGCTGGTGATTACGCATCTGCAGGAAACCTTGCGGCGACATGCCCACGAGATTCTGACGCTGGGCGACGTTCGTGAAATGCTCGAACGGCTGCGGGATCGCTCGCCGGGCGAGTTCGACGAGATTCGCTCGAGCCCGATGACAGTGTCCATGTTGCACGCAGTTTTACGGCGATTATTAGAAGAAGGGGAGTCGATCAAGAACTTCTCGCGAATCGTCGAGATTCTGGCCCTGCACGGACACCGCAATCAAGACATTGAATCGCTGGTCGCGATGGTCCGCGTCCGACTCGGACGACAGTTAGTCCAGCGCTATATCGATTCGGATGGGAAAGTCCATGCGATCGGTCTCGACCGAGAGTTGGAAGCTCCCCTACTGCAGATGAGCGACGAAGACGCTGGTCGGCACGTACGCGGCTGGATGGAACGTCTTGTCGACGTATTGCGTGAAGCGTTCAATCGGCTCGACGAACAACAGCGACCGGTCGCGGTTATCGTTTCGTCCGATCTGCGGAATCGCTTGTGGCAAATCCTTTCGCCTCACTTCCCGCAGGTTACTGTCCTGAGCCTGGCGGAGATTCCGCGGGGGACCGACATCTACTGGCAGGTGATCATTTCGCCGGAAGAGGTCGGAGCCTTGGAAACGGCCGTCAAACGCCCACAGCACCCGGCGGTCGCGAAGGACACCACCTATCGTCCGAGCAAGAGCAAGATGTCCGAGCACATGGCGGAAGAATTGCCCCCGCGTCGGCCACGTTAACGCAGCGAAGTAAACTTCAAGAGATGGCTACCGCCGGCTTCGGCGGTGGCCATCTTTCGTTTCTTGACGCCCGCTAGTCTTCCAGTGCCTTACGTTCCTTCGGGTCAGGTACGACGTACGAGTCGACGATTTCCGATCTGCCCGGCGAGCTAGTGTAGGTGTGCGTTTCGCCATCCACGGTGGTCGTGGCCTGGATGTGGAACTTCGACTTGGCCCAGTTCAGGAAGCGTTTCTTCATCCATTCGCGGCAGGGCGGAATGAGCAAAGCGAAACCCAGCCCGTCGGTCAGCAGTCCTGGCGTCATCAAGAGAGCACCGGCCGCGAAGATCATCGCGGCGTCAGCCATCGCGCTGCCGGGCATCTGTCCGGTCGCTAGCTGCGATTGAATCTTCTGCCAGGTCGAAAAACCTTGGCTGCGTGCCAGAAGCGTTCCCAGGATGCCAGTGAACAGCACGATGCCCAGCGTCACCAACCACCCTTCGTACTGGGCCAGCCACAGCAGCAAGGTGAGTTCCAGCAAGGGAACGGTGACGAAGAGAGCGAGTAGTATAGCAAAAACTTGAATGGTTCTAATCCGTGTTGAAAGGAGCAAATCGCCTACGGGAATGATAACACGCAGTTATTCGTCGCCAATCGCGGAAGCTTAGAAACGAAGTTGCCCGAGGGCCTCCACCAACGTGTCCAGGTGCTGCTGCGTGTGCCCCGAGGAAAGGCTGATTCGCAAGAGACACTCTCCGTCAGGCACCGAAGGAGGCCGAATGCCGGGGACCAGCATGCCGCGTTCAAACAACTTGGCAGAAAGCTCCATCACCAAGGCTTCTGTTCCGACGATCACCGGAATGATCTGGCTGTGACAGTCTCCCAGGCTCCAGCCTTGCCCTCGCAGTTCGTTTCGCAGAAACTCGGCACTGGCCATCAATTTTTGTCGACGCTCAGGCTCGTGCTGCACGATCTGCAGCGCGGCAACCATGGCCGCCGAATTGGCCGCCGGGGCGGCTGTCGAAAAGACATAAGGCCGCGAGCGATTCACCAGGTAATCGATCAGCATCTGGCTGCCAACGACAAAGCCGCCATGTCCACCCAGCGCCTTGCTGAACGTCCCGACTCGCACTGGCACCCGATCTTCCACGCCGAAGTGTTCGCACAGGCCGTGACCATGCTGACCGAACACGCCGGTCGCGTGGGCTTCGTCGACCATCAGCATTGCTTCGTACTGTTCGGCTAGATCGACCAGTTCGGTCAGAGGAGCAATCGTGCCGTCCATGCTGAAGAGCGTATCGGTCACGATCAAGCGCCGCCGAAACGAGCCGCACTGCTTCAGTAGGTTTTCCAGGTAGTCGACGTCACGGTGAGGATAAACGCGAACGGTCGCTTTAGAAAGCCGCGTGCCGTCGATGATGCTGGCGTGGTTCTTCTCGTCGCTGAGGATCACATCGCCCCGATCGGTCAGCGCGTCGATTGTGCCGGCGTTGGCGGCAAAGCCGCTGGAAAACGTCAACGCGGCCTGGGTGTCTTCAAAGCGAGCCAGCTCTGCTTCAAGCCGGGCGTGCTCGCTGCCCCGGCCGGTGATCAGCGGACTGGCACCACTGCCCCACCCTTCGGCGACGATGGCCTTTTGTGCCGCATCTTGAAGACGAGGGTCAGCGGCCAGATCAAGATAATCATTGCTGCCGAAGTTGATCAGGTGGTTCTCTTTCCACGAGACGGTGGCTCCCTGCTGGGTGGAGCGCACGTGGATCGCGCGCCGGCGCTCCATCGCATGGAGCAGATCAAGTTGTTCGGGAATCCAAGCCAGAGAATCAAACATGGGTTACTCGCGAAATAGAGGTCTACTCTTATTATTTCGCAAGCACGCCGATCGCTCAAACGGGCTTGACCCTACTTCAGCAGCTGCTTTTTGAGATAGTCGACCAGGTCGAGCTTGACCGTGCCGTTTTCCAGCTCTTTGGCGATTGCCTTGTTCGCTTCACGAACGAGCTTTTCCTCTTTGCTTGAGAGTTTCTTGGCGAGCGTGCCTTCGAGCTGTTCGCCGATTTGCTCGGCTACTTCGCCATGGGCCTTGCCGATACGATGAACATAGAATCGCTCGAGTTCGATCTGGCCGCCGGTCACTTTGGGCGTCAGTTCGGCCGTGGAAACCAACGTGGACATGTCCCATTTACTTTCAAGCTGGACATCCAGACGAATCTTGACCGTCGCCTCGGCGACTACGCTCACACCGAGCAGGCGCACTCCGCGGACCCATTGTTGGAATTCGGCCTCGCCTTGGAACTCGACCCGGGCATGGATCTGGCACGTCGAACGCATGGGGCCGACGTTGAGATCCTCGATCCAAATCCGGACATGCTGATTCGGGTCTTCGATGTGCCCCAGGTAACGAACCCAGTCTCCGTGGTTCTTGGCTTCCTTCACGCGTTCCAGCTTCAAGCTATTCCACTTGCCGCGGACTTTCAGCCGCTTGGTGAAGTCGTGTGTGCGTCCCCAGTCCGATTCGTCTTTGAACGAGGACGGAAGCGACCGCCGGACGGCGTCTTCCAAAATGGGGGAGAGAATCTTCTCGAAGTCGGCCTTGGGGGCTGCTGCTAGCATCGACGGAACGAGCAAGCAGATGCCCATAACGAGCAGCGGCAACGTTCTCCAGATTCGCAGCGGCATGAGCTTCTCCCCAAGAAGGTGTGGACACTAAGAGTGTTTATCGCAATTTTCTCGATTTGGTTCGCACGATTTCTCTAAAGTCGGACGAACCGGATTGGCACGGTTGTGCGAATTCTTCTAAGATTCCGTCCCGATTCTCGTACGATTCCCCCTCTCTCACCCATCGTGGTTTCACGAATGAACGGACTCATTCCAAACGCCGGTCGATTTCTCACGTGCGCGCTGCTGTGGACCTCTCTGACGATGCTAGCGTCGTCGGTCCAGGCCGAGGTGCCAGGCACCTGGTATTTGGATGCGCAGCTGAACGACGTGACCTTCGTGGATGACCGGCATGGCATCGCGGTGGGCGATCATGGTGCCATCTGGCAAACCGATGACGGCGGACGCGAGTGGCGACAGATTCCCTCGGGCACCGATGCGCATCTCGCGAGCGTCTATTTCACCGACGCTCAGCACGGCTGGGCGGTTGGTGGTCATCAGCAACCCTACAGCACTCAAACGCGTGGTGTTGTTCTGGCGACCAGCGATGGCGGGATGACCTGGAAGACGATGCCGGAGCAGTCGCTGCCGAAACTGACCGGTGTACGCTTTGAAGATACCCGGCACGGCTGGGCCGTGGGGCATGGTTCGCACATGTTTCCAACCGGACTGTTTGAAACGACCGATGGCGGTCGCAGTTGGCGAAGCTTGCCAGGCACCCAGAACACACGCTTTCAAAAGTTTGCAGTACTAACCGGTGGCGAACTGTTATTGGCCGGTGTGAAGGGTAATCTTTCACTGGCCGATCGCGGCGGAATTCGCAAGCCGACGATTCTCGTCGACCCACTCAGGGACATGCAGGATATCGTCGTGGCCGGTGCCAAGGACGCGACGGCTGTCGGTGAAGGTGGCCTCATCCTCAATTCGACCAACGCCGGGACTTCCTGGGAAGTCATCGCGCCGGGACAACTCCAGCAAACCGATCGACAGGTCGACTTCTACGCGGTCGAACGTCTGGGCAAGCACGTCTGGATTGCCGGCGACCCTGGTAGTTTCGTGCTGCACTCGGCCGACGGCGGGCAATCATTCCAAACACAAAAGTTACCCACCACAGCGACTATTCGAGCCATCTTCTTTCGCAGTGAAACGACTGGCTGGGCTGTTGGCTCGCTGGGAACGATTTTGCATACGCAAGATAGTGGGCAGACGTGGAAGGTACAGCGACAAGGTGGCCAACGCCTGGCACTGCTGGGAATCTTTCATGATGCCTCGATCATTCCATACGAACTGGTGAGTTACCACGCTGGTTCCCAGGGATATCTCACCGGCATGGAAGTGATCAACCGACCGATGCCGCAAACCGGTAAGCCTCGGCTACCACTGGACGATGCCCTGCTGCATAGCGGAGCAAATGTCGGGCACACGGCCTGGCAGTTCCCAGCCTACGACGCCAAGCTCAAGCTGACCGGTGATCAAATGGCCAAGACCTGGGACGCCGCCAACGACGGTCAGGGTCTTGCTGCTGCCGAAAGCTACCTGGTCCAACGCATTCGACAATGGAAGCCCACCGTCGTTTTGACCGACTACGCCGATCCAACCGGCAAAGATCCGCTGGCCTACATGGTGAACCAGTTGGTGCTTCGCGCCGTCGAGAAAGCGGGCGATGCCGATAGTTTCCCGCAGCACCAGTCCGAACTGGGACTCGCTCCGTGGACAGTTGCCAGGGTGTGTAGCGTCGTACCGGAAGGCCAGAACGGCTCGATCACGTTGAACGCGACGCAGATCTCTCCGCAGCTGGCGATGTCTCTGTCCGAGCACGCTGGCGTCTCGCGGGGGATCGCTACAGGCCAATTGATCGAAACGCCTTCGACATTAGAAATGAAAGTCTTGCGTTCGTCGGGGCTGATCGAAGGTCGCTTGAGCGATATCTTCACCGGCCTTTCCGTGCCAGCTGGCAAAGGAGCACGGCGACCACCGCAGCAAATGTCGCTGGTCGATCTGGCTCAGCTACAGCGAGCAGCACAGAAACGCCGCAACATGTTCGAGATGATCAATCACGCCGTCCAAGATGAGCAGCGCGGCGCGTTGCTCTTGGGGCAGATGCTCAAGCTATCGGAAGACTTGCCGCCGGCACGTAGCGTCGAAGTCCTTTCGCACCTGGCCGAGAAGGCCAATGAAAGCGGTAACCTGTCTCTAGCGGCTGACATGCATCACCAGATTGTCAGCACCTATCCATCGCACGTCCTGGCCGAGCGTTCCGCCGCTTGGCTATTGGCGTACTACGCAAGTAGCGAGATGCAGTTTCTGAATCGCAGCTCGGTGGAATTCGCCACTCCCACCGCACCCACGGAAACGCCAGAAGAAGAGACGGACGAGCAGAGTGGGGTCGCAACGGTATCGTTCGATGATCCCAACAACTACCGGCGTCCAACCAAGTCGCCTGAGCGTGCTGCCAAGTTGATTGCCCAGTTGAACCAGACGATGCCTCAAGTATTGGCTGACCCATCCTTAGCGTTCCTGTTGGAGCGTTTGCATTCCGAGCAAGGACACTCGCGTCAAGGCGAATCGTACATCCGACGTTTATTGAACTTGGGACAGGAAAACCCCTGGTGCCGTCGCGCCCAATGGGAACTTGTCCTCGGGCGAGGCAACAGCCGCGTCGATGCCCCGGTCGTGGCGGCCAACTATGAAGAGTCGAAGCCAGTACTCGATGGCCGATTGAATGACCGGATCTGGCAAACGGGCAAGCCGGTCGACTTCCAGGCAGGTACCTTGTCACCGGAATCGGGCGCGCCCCCAGCCGCAATGATCGTGGGCTTTGACGAGGACTATCTCTACCTGGCAATTCGGTGCATGAAGTCGAAGAACTTCCGCTACGAAGCCCCAGGGCAACGCGCACGCGAACGCGATGCCGATCTTCAGACAAGTGATCGCGTTCATATCTATCTCGATCTCGATCGCGACTACGCGACCTCGTATTGCTTGTCGGTCGACTATCGCGGTAGGACCGCCGATTCGCTGGTGGGCAACCTGGCATGGAACCCCAACTGGTATGTCGCCGCGGATCAGGATGCAACGACTTGGACCATCGAAGCGGCCATTCCTTTCAAGGAACTGTCAGGCCAGATGCTTCAGCCGGGCGATACCTGGGGAATGGCCGTCCAACGCGTGATGGTCAGCGAAGGAACCGAGGCGTGGCCTTCCAGTGCCCTCTATGAAATGGGACCGAGTGAGTTCGGTCTCTTGCAATTTCAATAAATCTGCTTAGAACGGTGCGAGATGAAACCAGTAGAGTTCTCTCGCAAACGGCATTAAGCGTGGCATATCTGATCGGAATCGATGAAGCTGGATACGGCCCCAACCTGGGACCGTTGGTCATCGGTGGAACCGTATGGCACCTCGACGACCGCCACGACGATCTCGACGGTATCGAACTGTACGACCTGTTGAAAGAAGCCATCGCGCGTAAGCCAAGTCGTAAGCATTTGGCGATTGCGGATTCAAAGGTCGTGTACGGTAAGCGAGACGATCTCTCGCTGCTGGAAGAAGCCGTGCTCGCAACCGGCGATCATCTGGCCCATGTCCATCCGATCTGGGATGGATGCTGTGAGCCCGACCTGGGGGACGCCGCACCACAGGACCTGGCCCCATGGTATTTGGGGTGGCAGCATGTGTGCCCGCTGCACGCCGCGAGCGACACGGTCGCCGAGCGAACGACGCAGTTCGCCAGTGCCTGTCAGGCATGTGGCGTGTCGCTGAGCCAGGTGCGAAGCGTCTTTCTGACGGAGAAATCGTACAACGAGCGTCTCGCTAGAATCGGTAACAAGAGCACCGTGCTCTCGCACGCATCGCTCGGTTTGGTGCGGCGGCTGCTCGAAGAGATCGAGTCCCCGACTCCCCAGGCCGTACGCATCGTGTGTGACAAGCATGGCGGGCGAGACTACTACGCCGGGCTCTTGCAGCACTTCTTCCCCGAAACGTGGTGGCAGATTCAAGAGGAGTCGCGCAGTGTCAGCCGTTATTTCGGCGAGTTCGGCCCGTTGGAAGTGTCGATCGAGTTTCGCTCGAAAGGGGAAGGCTTTCTCCCCACCGCGCTGGCGTCGATCTACGCCAAGTTCCACCGCGAGGTCGCGATGCGGGCCATCAATGCCTACTGGGCGAAACAGATTCCAGGAATCGCCGAGACCGCCGGGTATCCGGTCGACGCGGCTCGCTTTGCCGACGAGACCGAAGCAAGCCGTAAGGAACTGAATATTCCGTGGGAAACATTCTGGCGACTCAAATAATGGTCGCGAACCGCTCGTTGTCGATCTGGGGCCAGGGGAATAAAATAACCAAAGTATGTGAAAAATAGGCGGCGAGCGAATTCGTCGTTTTCCCCCCAACAGAATCACAAGTTTATGGCTACTTTCGACGTGGAATCGCAATTGGATGTCGAACGCATCCGGGCCGATTTCCCCATTCTCCACCAGGTTGACGAAGAACAGAATCCCCTTGTTTACCTCGACAATGGTGCGAGTAGCCAGCGCCCGAAGTCGGTGATCGATTGCCTAAGTAACGTCTACGAAAAGCATTACGCCAATGTGCATCGTGGTGCCCATCGACTTAGTGGCGAGTCGACCGATCTATTTGAAGAGGCCCGGCGTGCCGTTCAGCGGTTCATCGGTGCGTCTTCCGAGAATGAGGTGATCTTCACCAGCGGAACCACCATGGGCATCAACCTGGTGGCGCGCAGCTGGGGGGACGCCAACGTCACCGCTGGCGACGAGATTCTGCTGACCGAGATGGAACATCACTCCAATCTCGTGCCGTGGCATCAACTTGCGGAGCGAACCGGGGCCACGATTCGTGCGATTCCGGTCACCGTGGATGGGCAGTTGGATCTCAATGCACTTCCCGCCCGTCTCTCTGAGCGAACCAAGATTGTCGCCTTTGCGGCCGTTTCCAATGTGCTGGGGACGATCAACCCGGTGCGCGAGATTACCGAGGCAGCCCATGCGGTGGGGGCCAAGGTATTGGTCGACGCGGCCCAGTCGGTGCCGCACGAAGCGATCGATGTCGTTGGCTGGGATGCCGATTTCGTGGCTTTCAGCGGTCACAAAATGTTAGGGCCATCTGGCGTGGGGGTACTTTACGGCAAACAGTCGCTATTGGAAGAGATGCCACCGTTTTTGGGTGGCGGCAGCATGATCGATGTGGTCGAGATTGATCGCTTCACGCCTGCGATGTTGCCAGCCAAGTTTGAAGCCGGTACGCCCCCAATCGCCGATGCGATTGCCATGAAACCGGCGATCGAATACCTGGAACAAGTTTGTTTGGCTCGTATCCTGCAACACGAACAATCGCTGGCCGCATACGCTCACGAGCTATTGGCCGATGTGCCGGGCCTGAAGATCTTAGGCCCGGATGTCAGTAAGAAGGCCGGCATTGTCAGCTTTGTCATCGATGGCCTGGCCGCGAGTGACATCGCGACGTTTCTGGATGGACGCGGGATTGCCGTTCGCGAGGGGCATCATTGCACCCTGCCGCTGCATAAGAAGCTGGGAATCAGCGCGAGCGTGCGAGCCAGTTTCTATCTGTACAACACGCGGGAAGAGGTCGAAAAGCTGGCGGATGCTGTACGGACGACGGTCGAGTTTTTCGGTTAAACCGGATCGAAGATTACCAGACGCGGCATCCTAAATTCGCTAGACTGGTCGTTAGGCACGTTCAACATCTCGCTTCTTTTCGGACAGGAATTCAGGCAAATGTCTCAAAAAGATTACACCCGACGCGACTTTCACAAGCTTTCCGCTGCTGCCCTGAGTGGGATGATGGCGGCCGGCACGATCGGTTGTGGTGCGAAGCCCGATGCTACCGGTAACGGCGATGCTTCGCCCGAAGGCGAAGGCACTTCCACCGTCGCCAAGCATGCTTGTCGCGGATTGAACGAATGCAAAGGCCAAGGCGCCAAGGGCACCAACGAATGTGCTGGTGCCGGAGCGTGTGCGACCGTCGAACATCACGTATGTGGTGGCCACAACGAGTGCAAAGGCCAAGGCGGCTGCGGTAAGACGCCGGGGGCCAATGATTGCAAAGGGCAAGGTGGCTGCCATGTCCCGATGAGCGGCGGCATGTGGACCAAGGCCCGCGAGCTGTTCGAAGAGCAGATGAAAGAAAAGGGCCTCGAACTGAAGCCTGCTCCGGAACCGGCTGCCTAAGACACCGCTCGCCCAAGACTCTGAGTAGCGATTATGCCTCAGCCACGGCTTGGCCACGAAAACCTGGGACTGGGGGTCGGACTGCGCGCCCCTCATTTCTCTTACATACTTGAGCACTGGCCGAAGGTCGACTGGTTCGAGATCATCTCGGAGAATTACATCGACTCGCAGGGACGCCCTCGGTATGTCCTTGATCAAATCGCCGAACGTTATCCGGTGGTGATGCACGGCGTATCGCTCTCGATCGGCAGCACCGATCCGCTCGACTTCGATTATCTTGCCAAACTGAAGTCGCTATCGCAGGCGATTGGTGCCCGATGGATCTCGGATCATGTCTGTTGGACCGGCGTGTCCGGGCAGAATACGCACGATCTGTTACCAATTCCGTACAACGAAGAGTCGCTCAAGCACGTTGCCCAGCGGGTACGCCAGGTGCAAGAGTTCCTTGAGCGTCCGCTGATCCTGGAAGATCCCAGCAGCTATGTCACCTTCGCCGCGTCAACGATGAGCGAGTGGGAATTCTTAACGGCTTTGACCGAAGAGACTGGCTGCGGGCTGCTGCTCGATGTGAATAACGTTTATGTTTCGGCCGTGAATCACGACTTTGATCCGGTCGAGTACATCGAGAATCTTCCGTCGGAGAGCATCGTTCAGTTTCACCTGGCGGGGCATACCAACATGGGTGACTACTGCATCGACACACACGACGGCCACGTGATCGATCCCGTGTGGAAGCTGTATCGCCTGACTCACGAGCGAACTGGAGGCGTATCGACGTTGTTGGAATGGGATGCCAACATTCCCGACTTTCCGACGCTGCATGCCGAGGTTCTCAAGGCGAAGCGGTTTATCCAAGGGGAAACGATTACCGTCGATGAACCTGTCGGCAACGGCCACACGGCTGTTCCGCACCCGGCGCATCGTATCGAGCACGAAGTGAGCTAGATCGATGACCGACAGTAAACAGAATTTGCACGACTTGCCGGTGCTTCAAAAGTGGATGCAGTCGGTGATCACTCATGTGGACGGCGTGGTGGAAGGAATCCATTCGCCGGAGGCCCAGCAGCAGATCCCGGTAGACGCGTCCCAGATCGAGTCGGTCGTCACGCCCAGTCAGCGACGCACCAGCACCGAGCGACTGGAAGTGTACGCCCACGCTTACTATGCCAGGTTGGTCGAATGTTTGAAGTCGATCTATCCCCTGTTTGCCAAGACGGTTGGGGATGAACTATTCGATCAGTTCGCGATTGCCTACTTGCAACAGCATCCGTCACGATCTTACACGCTGAATCGGCTGGGAGATCAGTTTCCCGATTTCCTGGAAGAGACGAGCCCGACCCGCGGAACCGATCAGCTGGGATTCGAGGACTTCCTGGTCGAGTTGGCCGTTGCGGAACGCACCATTGATGCGATCTTCGACGGGCCTGGTGTCGAGCAGACGGACGTGCTCTCGCCGTCGGAGTTGGAAGGCATCTCGCCCGATCAGTTTGCCGAGGCTACGTTCCAGATGGTGCCCTGTCTGCGGCTGCACTCGTTTGCTTTCCCGGTGAGTGACTTCATCACCGCGATCAAGCAAGATCCCCAAGCTGATATGCCAGAAGCTTCACCCAGTTGGTTGGCTTTAACGCGGAGGGACTACGTCGTACGGAGGGTGCCACTTTCGCGCTGGCAGTATCATCTGCTGGTGCGGCTTGCCGAGGGGCAGAGTGTTTCCCAGGCGATCGCAGGAGCGGTCGTCGAAGTCGTTCCGTCAGAAGATATTACGGAATTGCTAGCGGCTGCTTTCCAGAAATTCACCAGCGAGCAGTTCTTTCTGGCAATTGAAGTCCCTTCGGAGCGAAGAGATGGATAGGCGATTCATTGCCCTTTGCCAGTGATCTTCACCAACGCATAAACGTTCCCCTCCCGGATCCCGAGAATGGGTAAATCTTATGTAAGAAGCGAGGAAATGGAGGGGGAATGGGGTGCACTGTGGCTTGTGATCGGCCCAAGAGCCCCTACAATCAATGAGTTACTTTGGGGTTCTGATTCTAGAGCTCCGTGAATTGGCAGGGTTACCCATCCGGTTTCCCCCATCCTTGCCTGATCTAGTTCTTTGAGGGCCGCAATGGCATTGGTTAGCTGGGTTCGAGGTCGTGTTTTTAACTTCGTTCACCGTAACAACTTAGTGTACAACACGTGCTGGGAAGACCCCCGTTTGGACCGGGTCGCCCTGGAGATTCAACCTCACCACAATGTGATGGTCATCACGTCGGCAGGTTGCAACGCGCTAGACTACGTTCTGGCCGGCGCAAACCACGTTTATGCCGTCGACATGAATCCACGGCAAAACGCCCTGTTGGATCTCAAGAAGGCGGCCATCCAGAACCTGGAGTATGAAGACTTCTTCTCCATGTTCGGCAAAGGGCAGCTGCTCGACTTCAAGGATACGTACAAGTCGCAGCTGCGTGGCTCGCTGCCGGAATGGTCTCGCAGCTATTGGGATCGGAAGATCAAGTACTTCCGCCCTCGCAAGAAACGCAGCTTCTATTTTCGCGGTACGTCCGGTGCGTTCGCCAAGGTGGTGAACATGTACGTCGAGAACGTCTTGCGGATGCGACCGCTGGTTCTCGACTTGCTCGATGCGAAGAACCTGGACGAGCAGAAAGAGATCTTTGAGGTCATCGACCGAAAGTTGTGGACCGGGCCGCTCAAGTTTGCCATGAGCCGCGACACGACCTGGAGCCTGGTCGGTGTGCCACGAGCCCAGCGCGAGCACTTGGAGAAGCAATACTCCAACGGCATCGTCGACTTCGTGCAGGACAACATGCGAGCCGTCTTCGCCGAGTTGCCAATCCAGGACAACTACTTCTGGCGCGTCTACGTCACCGGCCAGTACACCGAACAGTGTTGCCCCGAGTACCTCAAGCCTGAAAACTTCCAGAAGTTGAAGGACGGATTGGTACATAAGGTCAGCACGCATACCGACTCGGTACAGCACTTCCTCGAGAAGCACGACGGGCATCCAATTCATCGCCTGGTGCTGTTGGATCATCAAGACTGGCTGACCGACAAGCTCTACTTTGCCTTGGAAAACGAATGGCAGGCCATCGCCAACCGGATGGAAGGGGAAGAAGATGCCCGCATCATCTGGCGCACCGGCGGCTTGAACACGGACTTCATCGACGAAGTCGAGATCACTCATAACGGTCAAAAGAAGCAGGTTGGCGAACTGTTGACCTACAACCAGCCACTGGCCGACGAGCTTCACGTCAAGGATCGCGTGCATACCTACGGGGCGTTCCGAATCGCGGACATCGCTGCCTAAGTCACGCCAATCTTTGAGGAGCATCGGATGAGTCTGGCTTCGGACCTGAAAGTCTTGTATCACCTTGCCGTGAAGCCGGTGAAGGGTGACAACCACGCCGAGCGACTGGACAGCTTTTACAGCGGTCAGGCAGGCGCGTACGACGACTTTCGCAAACGCCTGCTCAAAGGGCGGGAAGAGATGTACCGCTCGATCGATCCGCCACAAGATGCCGTGTGGGTCGACATGGGAGGTGGAACTGGCTCGAATCTCGAGTTCATTTCCGATCGCATTGGCCAGCTGAAGCAGGGCTATGTGGTCGATCTGGCATCGTCTCTCTTGAAAGTCTGTGATGACCGCATCCAGGAACGCGGTTGGAACAATGTGAAGACGGTCGAAGCGGACGCCACGACCTGGACGCCTGACGAAGGGTACGCCGACGTCGTGACGTTTTCCTACTCGCTGACGATGATTCCGGATTGGTTCGCGGCAATCGACAACGCGCTGCGGATCTTGAAGCCAGGCGGAACGATCGGTGTAGTCGATTTCTACGTTTCGCGCAAGTTCCCGGATGAGGCTCTCAAGCGACATTCGTGGTTCACGCGAAGTTTCTGGCCGGTCTGGTTCGCGTCAGATAACGTCTTTCCTTCGCGGGATCACGTCCCCTATTTGCAGCGACACTTTGAAACCACCAAACTAGAAGAGAATCGCGCCAAGGTTCCTTACTTGTTGTGGTTCAAGACGCCGTACTACATCTTCACTGGTACGAAACGCGAGTCGTAGGTCCGCATGTGGCCTTTGTTAGCCCAATGGAACTTCCACTAGCGAAATAGGTAAGCCCGTGGCGAAATCGGTTCTCTCACCATCCTTCCTGTTTCAGTATTCGGTCCCGCTGAACTATCGCGAGAAGATCTGGCAGCAAAAGCCGCTGGCCTACTCCGACGACTACAAGCTGCGCGGGTTCGGAGAACTCGACAGCCGGAAGCAGTTTGCCGATGTCCGTGGTGGGTGGAACGAGCGAGGCGTTTCTTTCTCAGTGCTGGTCTCTGGGAAACGTCAGCCGGTATGGTGCCGCGAGAGTCGCGTTGACGAGAGTGATGGCTTTCAACTCTGGATTGATACTCGGGCAACGCACAACGTGCACCGCGCGACGCGGTTCTGCCATCGGTTTGCCTTCCTGCCCATCGGTGCCGGCCCAAGCTACCGCGACCCGGTTGGCGATCAGCTGCTAATCAATCGGGCACGAGAGAATGCGAATCCGGTCCGCCCTGGTGATTTGCGGGTCCGCGGAACGTTGACCAAAGATGGCTACCTGCTGGAGTGCTGCGTGCCGGCGACTAGCCTGACCGGGTATGATCCGAGCGAATACGACAAGCTCGGTTTCTTTTACGCCGTTATGGATCGCGAACTGGGATGGCAGACGCAGAGCGTCAACACGCAGTTTCCCATCGACGAAGATCCCAGCATCTGGACGACGCTCGAGCTGGTTCGTTAGTAGTCACGCAGGATCTCAACGGCGGCGTTCTTGCCGCATGCTCCCATCACGCCACCACCGGGATGGCTGGCAGCTCCGCAAAGGTAAAGCCCCTTCACCGGCGTGCGATGATCGGCCCAGCCTGGAATCGGCCGCATAGCGAAGAGCTGGTTGAAGTTCATTGCCCCTTGCATGATGTTCCCGCCGGTCAGCCCGTAGACGCGTTCGAGATCCAGTGGCGAAAGGACTTGGCGATGCATGACCGCGCCGGGCACGTTTGGGGCGTACTGTCCAATTTTGGCGATGCAGCGATCGGCAAACGATTCTTTGATGTCGTCCCAGTTGGCGTCGCGCAGGTTATAAGGAGCGTACTGGACGAAGATCGACAGAATGTGCTTCCCTTCCGGGGCAATGGTTTTATCGACCGATGTGGGCATCGTCATTTCCAGAATCGGTTCTTCACTCGCACGACCATACTTGGCGTCGTCGTAGGCGCGTTCGATGTAGTCCATCGTCGGCGAGATGTGCATCGTCCCGCGATGAATGGGACTGAGACCCGATTCTGGATAAGCCGTAAACTGCGGCGGCTCGGCTAGTGCCAGGTTGATCTTGGCGGAGGCGGAAGCATAGTCGATATTCGAGATGGCCCGCAGGAAGTCGGCCGGCAGTTGATCCGGCGAAAGGAACTTGCGGAACGTCAGGTTCGCGTCCACGCTCGAAGCCACCACCTTGGATTCGTAGGTCGTGCCATCTTCGAGCTCAACCCCTTGGATCTTGCTGTCGCTGGTGTGGATCTTCGCGACCGGTGCCTCGCGGACGATCGTCACGCCCATCTCTTCGCACGTCTTGGCCAACGACGCGGCGATGCCGCCCATGCCTCCTTCGACGAACCCCCACACGCCCCGTTTGCCGCCAGCTTCTCCCATCACGTGATGCAGCAGCACGTAAGCGGTCCCGGGTGCCGAGATCGATGCGAACGCGCCGATGATGGCGTCGGTTGCCAGGGTTGCTCGAAGCGGTTCGCTTTCAAACCACCGTTCCAGAATCGGTCGGGCAGCGCCTGAGAGAAGCTCGATTGCTTCCGGGATTTCTCCGCCGAGTTTGCCGAACGTTTGATAGAAGCTCCACAGTCGCGATGTATCGCGAAGTCGCTTGGTAAGCGGAATGCTGCGCCAATCTTTGGGCATCGGTAGCGGATCAGGTGCCGTCTTCATCAGGATCGGTTCGACGACCGCGGCAATACGTTCCAGCAGCTCGTTGTACTTCGGATACTGCTGGGCGTCTTGCTGGCTGAACTTGGCGATTTCCTTCGTGTTACTGGCGACGTCGTGCCCCAGCAGCAAATAGCGACCGTCGTCGGTAGGGGTGAACGAAGCCGGGTCACGCGGCAGGATCTTCAGGCCGTTTTGTTTCAGCTTCAGGTCACGAATGATCTCCGGCAGCAGCAGGCTGACGACGTACGAGGCGGTCGAGACCTTGAAGCCGGGCCAAAGTTCTTCACTAGTCGAGCAGCCCCCGAGCACGTGCCGACGTTCGAGTACGGCGACTCTCTTACCGGATTTGGCCAGATACGCAGCGGTAATTAAGCCGTTGTGTCCAGCGCCGATTACGACGCAATCATAGTGCCCGCCACCAGATGCCATACGAAACCAATCCTTGCTGAGGGAAGTCTGCGACTGAGGGATATCAATCTAGACTTCGCCAGAAGCAGGCAGGAAAGTTTACCTTGGCGCTGGGAATCGAATCGATCGGTACAACCGCGATAAGCGAGAGAGTGATCCCAACCCTATTTCAGGGATGGAATGTCCTTAACACCGGTCAGCCGTGTGAACTCTTGCAGACGCTGCTGAGACGTGACCTTTTCGATCGAGTCTTTCATGTTGTCGTCTGCCTTCTTGTACCACTGGGCCGCACGTCCCAGGAACTTATTACGCTCCGCACCTGGGGGGCTGGAGATACCGATGTCCCACCAGCCTTCGGCGATCCGGAATTGAATGCGAGGATCGATCGTCGATGTGCGTTCAAGCTCTGCGAGGTACTCAAAGCGATCGTCATTGCTGTGCAGCAGAAACTCGAAGCCCTTTTCCCAGTTGTTGCGATGAACGCACCAATACTTGCCGACCATCAGGTTTCCTTCTTCGTCAAGCGAAGGAACATGAAGCGACAGGAAGCGTGCTTGAATGGCATCGTAATCTTTGCGTGCCGCTTTGAGTCCCGCATTAAAGGCTTCCAACTCAGCGATGCGTTTCTGGTCGTTCTGACTGGCCGCGTAACGGGTACCTATCTGTATCAGTTCTTCCATCGCTTCGTAGTTGTCTTCGTCTCGCGCACGTTCCAGGATCGATTTGGCAAGTTCGCGGAACTCGGGAAGCTCGTGGGCTGGAATCTTTACTAGATGTTCGGCTCCGAAGCGTACGGTGTACAAGTCCGAGCTGAAGCTGTCGACTTGGAACCGCTCTTGCAGCTTGTCAAACGCGTCTTTCAGCAAAACTGGGTTCTTGGCCAGGATGGCAAAGCGATAGGAAATCTGCAGTGCCGCGCACTGCTTGGCGGGATCGTCCTGCAGGTACTCTGCGTGTTGCAGAAGCTTTTCGGCGATCTCTTCTTTCTTCTTGTCTTGATCGGCATTGCGTGCTTCGTTTTGGAACAGGCGTCGCAGTTCGACCGTCGCGTTGTCAATTTCCGCTCGTGATGGAAGCGGCAGCTTCGACGGGTCTAAATCGTTTCGTGACAGGGGATCCGCAAGGGGCTCGGCGGACGTCATCGAAGTGGACGGCTGAGAACCATTTGCGAGAGCGTCTTGGTTCTGAGGTTGGGGGGCAATCGAAGCGACTTCACTCAAGCTGATCGGGTTGCTGACCACAAAAAGGCGATTGAGGTGGTCTTCACTGATCACGGGAAACTCATGAACGACGCCATCCCCCGTGACCGCGAAGAATCGACTATCGGGCCAGCCGGTAATTCCCTTGGCAGGGTCCGCAGGATCAAACGGCAAATCTTCGGGTTTGGTCCAAACGACGCGACTGGCCGGATCGGCGACTTCTACCAGAACAACCGAATTGTGGAGACCGCGCGGAATGAGCGAACTAACCGGAGTCGCTCGACGCCCATTTGCGGCACACGTAGGTCCGGTCACAAATACAAAATTCGTACGGTCGTCCGGCGTGTCAGGCGTCATAAATGCGTATGGCTTTTCTGCCGCGAGCTTAATGTTGTGCGGACTGTCCCATGGCTCTTCAAGGTTGAACTTATTGTAGAGGTCGGTGTATCCGAGATAGGGAAGCAAGTGCACTCGCCAACTTAAGAGTTGACGTCCTTTCGCGTCGGCTGGGGACGCAGCGGGAATCGTTTGGTCGTCGGCAATCTTCTGGGCCAAAGCCTGGCCGAGCAGGTGTAGCACGGCCCGCGAACGAGCTTTCGTCTGTGCACGATCACCATGAACCGGTTGAAGCTTAAAGCCTTCCAGGATCGCGAAGCGATCGCGCGCACCAGCGATTTGATCTCCGGTAGACTCCGTAGGAGTGATTGTAGCCACGGCAGGAGTAGCCTCTGGCGTCATCGGAGCAGCGGGCTCAGCCGATGGCTTTGGGGTTGGCTTTGTGGCAGGCTTTTCGACTGGTTTGCTTTCCGGAGCCGGTTTTGCCGATGCCGGTTTAGTCTCAGCAGGTTTCTCGGTCGCAGTTGGCTTGGCCGTCGGCTTTTTCTCGGCAGGAGCTGGCTTCTTCGCCGGAGTTGCCGGTTTCTTCTCTTCTTCGTCGTCACCTCCCCGAGACAGATTGAATCTGGCGAGCTTGCTCGATGGCGAATCACCCCCGCAACCGCCGCAGCCGGATACGGTAAAGCACAGAAACACTACGAAAACGAACGAGACCAGACGCCTCGAATTTGCCCAAATCATAGAGCCAAAAGTCATCGCGAACCGTGGGAGTCAGGTTGATGGGTCCGTCTACCCATCAACGGGTTTCTAGAACCGTCCGGCATATACTGTCGGACGGGACAAATGCATCAGGCGTGCATTGTAGACGACTTCCCGTGTTGCCAATTGTGGCTCAAATGCAATTAGCGCATTCTTAATCTGGTCGCAACAAACCCCTCGCAAATGGTCGCGCTGACCCTTAGTTTCCGGTCCAAAATCGTCCCAGTTGAAGCCCCAGCAAGATGGCACCAACCCCTAAGGTGACGTTTAGAAGAACATTGGCGGCTGCCAGGTAAATCTTGCCGTACGGTGCATCTTGGTAAAGCAGTACGGTCTCAAAGCCAAACGTCGAGAACGTAGTGAAAGAACCCAGGAAGCCCGAGAGAAGTACCGTGCGCCAAAACGCCGGGAGCACTTCGTGGTGATGCCCCAGGTACCCCAGAAAGCCAAACACCAGGCACCCGAGCACGTTCACCGTGAGCGTGCCGATCGGAAATCTCACCGCATCGAACTCAGGAGAAAACCCTTGGATGAACGAGCCTACGTAGACGCGGCCCAGTGCACCCAGTGCTCCGAACCCGGCGATAGTCAGAATGAGGATTACTTTGGTCATGAGTTTCTTCCCAACAGCTTTCGGCGATTGGACTTCAGCTTAGGCGACAGCCTGGCTGCGGGCCAGAGTGATCAGCATCAAGGGTGGCCTCGGAGTGAAGGCATTCATGAAGAACTCCTAGCGATGAAAAAAGCGGCCCTGGAAGCCAGGACCGCTTTAAGATATTCGATCGATGCAATTTGTTCGACGTTATTTGTCGTCGAGGGCGTCGACGGCCTTGAAAGCTTGACCTTCCAGCATCGACAGGCTGGCACCGCCACCGGTCGAAACGTGGGTCACCTTGTCGTCCAGACCAAACTGGCCAATCGCTGCGGCACTATCACCACCACCGATGATGCTGATGGCGTCCGATTCGGCAATTGCATCGGCAACGGCCTTGGTACCGGCATCGAATGGAGGCATCTCGAACACGCCCATCGGGCCGTTCCAAACAACTGTTTGAGCATCCTTCACCAGTTCAGCGTATAGCTTGGCGGTTTCTGGACCGACATCGAGACCTTCGTAGTCGTCCGGAATTTCGCCCGACTTAACGACCATCTTATTGCAGTCACCACTGAAGTCGTCGCCGCAGTGCGTGTCGACGGGCAGAACCAACTTATCGCCACCAGCGGCGATCAGTTCCTTGGCCAACTCAACCTTATCCTTTTCGACCAGGCTCTTGCCGACCTTGCCGCCTTCAGCGAGCGAGAACGTGTAGGCCATGGCCCCGCCGATCAGCACCTTGTCGCAGATGCCCAGCAGGTTCTTGATGACCATGATCTTGTCGGAAACTTTGGCACCACCCAGGATGGCGACGAAAGGACGCTTGGGGTTGCCGATGGCATCGGAAAGGTAGGTGATTTCCTTTTCGACCAGGAAACCGACAACCTTTGGCTTGTCGCCCATGGCTTCGGGAACGGCGAGCATTGAAGCGTCGGTACGGTGACAGGTACCAAATGCGTCGTTGCAGTAGATGTCGGCGAATGCGGCCAGCTTGCCAGCGAACTCGGCGTCACCCTTCTTTTCGCCCTTTTCAAAGCGAAGGTTTTCCAGCACCACGACACCGCCATCGGTCAGTGCGGCGACCTTGGCAGCGGCATCTTCACCGACCGTGTCGGAAGCGAATGCAACGTCTTTGCTCAGCAGTTCACCCAAACGAACCGCAGCTGGCTTCAGGCTGTAGGCCGAGTTGTCTTCGCCAGGTGTGGGACGGCCAAGGTGGCTCATCAGGATCAGCTGGCCGCCACGATCGACGACCGATTTGATCGAAGGAAGGGCCATTTCGATGCGACGATCGTCCGTGATCTTGCCACCGTCGAGCGGGACATTAAAGTCGACCCGCATCAAGACTTTCTTGCCACTAACGTCTACGTCGGCGATCGATAGCTTTGCCATTTGCGATTCAAGCTCCGAGTGAGGATCTCTAAGTTTGTGCGTTGAAACCGCCAATGTAACGCCTGAAAGGGCCTCGCAAAAGGTGCCGCCCCGGGGACAGGCGTTTACGACGTTTTCGTCCGCAGTAATCGCAGGCTATTGGCAATCACGGCCAGCGAAACGCCTGTGTCGGCCAGAATGGCCAGCCATAAATTGGAGTACCCGATCATCGTCAGAATGATGAAGATCACCTTGATCGCCAGGGCTGCGAAGATATTTTGCCGGATCAGACTCAGCGTTTTGCGGCCATGACCGATCAACCAGGGGAGCTTTTCGATCTCGTCAGACATCAGCGCGACATCGGCCGTTTCAATTGCCGTATCGCTACCCATCGCTCCCATGGCGATTCCCACGTCGGCTGCCGCCAAGGCGGGGCCATCGTTGATACCATCGCCGACCATGGCGACCAGCTTGTACTCGTGACGCAGACGCGTGACGGCGTCGATCTTGTCCTCCGGCAGTTGCTCTGCCTTCCAGGCATCGACCCCGACTTTTTCCGCCACGTCTTGGACAACGTTGGTGCGATCACCGGAAATCAGCTCGACCTGGGCGACGCCAAGCCGATGCAGCGACTCGACCGCATGGGCAGCCGTATCGCGTAACTGATCTTGTAGCTGGAACGTCGCCAGGATCTGATTGGCTTGACCCAGGACGATGACGTTGGCTCCTGTATTGGCCGCCCCGTCTTCGATGCCGGCGACTAGGGTGCCTTGCTCATCTGCCAGGCGCGTACTCCCCAGCCAAATTTGCTGACCGTCGACTTGCCCGGAAATGCCGCGCCCGGGGATTTCTTCGACACTGACGACATCGGCTGGGGTCACATCGTGTTGATCCGCATAGTTCAGAATGGCTTTGGCGATTGGGTGCGTGCTATGGTTCTGCAAACCGACAGCCAAAGCCAGTGCTTGATCTTCCGTCATGTCTCCCAAGCACTCCACCTTTGTGACGGTCGGCATGCCGGTGGTCAGGGTGCCAGTCTTGTCGAGCACCACCGCTTTGACATTGGCCAACGTCTCGAGCGAAAGGCCCCCTTTGACCAGCACTCCATTGCGTGCCGCCGCCGTTAGCGCGGAGACAATACTGACCGGCGTCGAAATCACCAGCGCACAAGGGCAAGCAATGACCAGAAGGACGAGTCCGTTGTAGAACCAGTTAGTCGCGGACTCGACGGACCATCCGATGAATGTCGGGGGAATCACCATCACGGCAACTGCCAGCAGCATCATGGTCGGCGTGTAATAGCGAGCAAACTGGTCGACCCACTGTTCGCTAGGGGCACGTCGCTGATAGGCCTGATCGATTAGCCGTACGATTCGGTTGAGCAGCGTTGAACCAGAAGTGCCTTCGACACGGAACTCGATGCTACCGCTTCCGTTGATCGTACCAGCGTAAATGGGATCGCCAGGTTCCTTTTCGACCGGAACCGACTCGCCGGTAATCGGGGCCTGGTCGATCGCGGACACGCCTTGCACGATGGTGCCGTCCAAGGGAATGCGTTCCCCTGGTCGAACGAGACAAATCTGGCCGTCATCAATCTCGTCGGTCGCGACTTCTTCGATCCCCTCTTTCGTTTTGACACGTGCCAAATCGGGGGCCAGCGACATCAGCGATTGGATCGAACGACGAGCCTTGGTCACGCTACGCTGTTCGAGAACTTCCGACAGCGTGAATAAAAAGGTGACCATTGCCGCTTCGAAAAAGTCCCCCAGGATGATCGCCCCGATCACGGCGACCGTCATCAATAGGTTCATGTCGGCCGAGAACCGCAGGACCGATTTGACCGCTTTGGGAAAGATCCAGCGGATTCCCAGTCCGGTCGAAATCAGATAAAGCAGGATCGCCAACACCGAAATGGTATGGGCGCCATCACCGTGACCAAAGAGTGCGGCGATTCCGCCGGAGTCCCAGATCTGGATCACGACCGCGACCAACAGAAACGCACCGCTGCGGACCAACGCTCGTTCGCGATTGATGTTCTGGCGGACAGGCCCTTCCGGAGAAGCCGTATTGGGTGTCTCGACCACTTCCTGAGCGGTCATGCCCAGCGAACTGACGGCCTCCAGCAAGCGTTTGACGTTCCACTGCTGGGCGTCGTAATGGACATCCATCCGTCCCCGCATGACGTCGAAGTCGAGTTTCTCGATGCCCGGTTTTTCTGCCAGGCCATCCTTGAGGATCCGAACTTCTTCCGCGCAATCGAGTTCGGCAACCTGAAGGCTGACCGAAATGCTGCCGTCAGTTGTGTCTTCCTGGGGGTGGTGTGTCATCCGGATCTACTTCAGGGATAGGGATTTAGGAAAACGGATGTATCCGAATGGTAGCGTCGAAAAGCCAGCGGTCAAAGCCCTTGTAACCACTTGGCATCTAAGCAGTTGGCGTCTAAGCTGAATCGTTTCCCCCGAACGTGTGTATGCATGCCGGGGACAACCCTCTTTGTTGTGGAACCTAAATCCATGCTGCTGCTGGCGATTTATTGCCTACTGATCATCGCTGCTTCCCTGCTGGGAGGGTGGCTGCCAGTAGTTATTCGTCTGACGCATACCCGTATGCAGATGATGATGAGCGCCGTTGGCGGGCTCATGCTGGGGGTGGGAATTTTGCACATGCTTCCGCACGGCATTGCCGAGTGCAATTCGATGGATTGGGCAATGGGCGCTCTGTTGGTGGGGCTGATTACCACCTTCTTCCTGATGCGGCTGTTTCATTTTCATGAGCATGCCCCCATCGAAAATGAATACCCAGGCACCGCGGCCGGCGACCACAAGCACGGCGGCCACCTGCATTGCGACCACGAGCACGAGCAACCAGGGCATACGCACACGCATAACCACTCGCACGATGCCCCCGATTCCAAGATGCGTTGGCTGGGGGTCTTCATGGGCTTGTCGCTGCACACGCTATTGGATGGTATCGCGTTAGCGGCAGGCGTTTCGGCAGCCGCCCATCACGATTCCGCTTTCATGGGACTCTTGGGCCTGGGCGTCTTCCTGGGGATCTTCTTGCACAAGCCGCTCGATGCACTATCGATCACCTTCATCATGCGGCAAAGTAAATGGCCGGTGAGCACCATCAACGTGGTTAACCTTGGTTACGCCCTGATGTGCCCTTTGGGCGTCGCGTTGTTCTTCGCCGGTTACAACGGGTTCGATGCGGACAAGCAGTTCATGGTCGGCCTGGCCCTTTGCTTTTCGGCTGGCGTCTTTCTGTGTATCTCGCTGGCTGACATTCTGCCGGAAGTACAGTTCCACTCGCACGACAAGGTCAAGCTTTCGCTGGTCATGCTGCTAGGGGTCGGTGCCGCCTACCTGATTGGTTTTGCCGAACCAGGCGGACTGCACGACCATAGCAAGCCGCCGCAAGAGCAAGCGGTGGAAGTTGCCGAGCCCGATTCTTAGGGCGAGCGGGGAATCCGGGCATCGGCTCCGTGTCGCTTTCTAGGTTTGGGCTCGACCGGTACGTTGATGAACCAGTTGAGCAGAAGTCCCAAGACGAAGCCGACGATCAGCATCGTGAAAAATGGAATCGGTGCGCTGGCCGTTTCCCAGCCATGCTGCAGTGACGATCCAAAGATGGTGGCCAGCGTGACCATAGGAAAGAACATCGCCGCGAGGATGTTCAACCGATGTGCCGAGACCGCCATGCGATGGCTGCTGGCCGCTTGCTGTTCGGTACGCTGAGCAATCAGAAAGTCGAGTTCATTCTTCGACTCGTTATAAAGCAGGTCCGCCGAACGTTCTAATTCGTAACTTCGATCGCGGAAGTTGATCATCGTCCGATCGTTGCCAGAAAGCTCGCGAGCCGCTTGCAGTGTACTGTGCAGGTTTCGGGTTGCTCGCAGTAGTGGCCCCAGTTCGCTGATGACGCGAAAGTACTCTTCGCTCGACTGGGCATCGGATTCCGCTTTTTCAAGCTTGCCAATCGCCACGTTGTACTCTTCCAGGTGCTTGAGCATCGACGAAGGCCCTTGGCCCAGGTCACTGCTTTGTAGGACGCCGCTGGGGTTGCGCCAGAAGTATCGCCCGCTGCGGACGGCCTCGCCATGCCGCGGTGGACGGTGGGTCACAATCAGGATGTGTCCTTCGGCTTCCATGACACGTTGGCGGCCGGGGCCATCGCCGAGTCGCTCGTGAAAAACCTGGGGCACTTCCCAACTCATCGGCAGGGGTGATGCGGTGCTCATCGTATGCTTGCTTTCTCGCTTGGATCGAAATGCAAAAACGCATGGGGCTTTATGCAAATGGCGCTTCGCTATAGATCTCAAAAAATAGCGAAAATTCGTCGCGAATCCATAAAAACTTCGTCTGAAACGTGTGGAATCTTGCCACGCTCGTTTGTTTCAACCAAAATCAAATGCATAAATTTCGTGTCCGCCGACGTTGCGCAATTCTCTATGATTCGTCGGTCCCCCCACTGACACGATTCCATCCCCGAAAAAGAAGACAATCGTACTTCGTAAAGGAAAGCTCATGTTGAAGCGTTTGGCCGCAGGTGCCCTGGTTTGTTTGATGTTGTCCGCTGTCGTTACCGCCGCTGAAGGCGAGTGGAAGTCGCTGATGGATGGCAAGTCCTTCGAAGGTTGGAAGATCAGTGAAAACCCAGAGTCGTGGAAGATCGAAGATGGCGCGTTCGTCGCCAAGGGTGATCGCAGTCACTTGTTCTATGTCGGCGAAGACAAGCCGTTCAAGAACTTTGAATTCAAGGCCAAGGTCAAGACCGACAAGAACAGCAACGGTGGGATCTACTTCCACACCAAGTTCCAAGACACTGGCTGGCCAAAGTACGGCTTCGAAGCCCAGGTGAACAACACCCATCGCGACCCTAAGAAGACCGGCGGTATCTACTCGGTCAAAGACGTCATGAACAACTCGCCAGCGAAAGACGGCGAATGGTTCGACTACTACATCAAGGTCGATGGCAAGCACATCATCACCAAGATCAATGGTGAAGTTGCTGCCGACTACACCGAACCAGCAGACGCCAAGCCAGGCAAGGACTTCACCCGAGTCCTGGACAAGGGCACCTTCGCCCTGCAAGCCCACGACCCAGGCAGCACCGTCTGGTTCAAGGACATCCAGGTTCGTCGTCTGGACGACTAGTTTTCACTAGTGAAGACAAAACGAGAACGGCCGCGATCAACATCGCGGTCGTTTTTGTTTCTTGAAGACGAAAGCAAGACATGCCACCTAAGGTAATCTCCGATTCACGAAGACAATGCCAAGCCGTCTCGCTAGAATCGGGTCGTATCTTTTCGCCCAGGAGGTTTGGCCATGAAGTCCGCTCGTAAGTTGCTGCTGTTGGTACCGGTGATCGCGTTTGGATTGTTGACGTTCACTTACGCCGCGCCCCCAGCGGTCGATTCACTCTCCAACTCGTACTATCTCTATACGGGGGCACTCGACATAAAAGATTCCGGAGTCGTGCCTGTTCCGTCTCGCTATCAGTGGAGCGTAGAAACCAGCTGGCGGGGCATTGATGCCGGTGGGAACGAACTCCCCGATACCCGCATCATGCTCAGGCTCTACGACCCGGAGCATAACTTCACCGCATTGACGGCGCAGATGGATCTGGCAACCGCCACCAAGCTTCAGCAGGAACTCTCGGCAATCATCGAGAAGAAGCGGCAGAACCCTGCGTTTCAGTACCGCCCGAAGCATTACGATGCGAAAGACATTCCCCGAATGGAATTCATTGGCGTCGATAAAGACGGTGTTGCCATTTTGAGAGAAGTTACCGACAAGTAGTTGCCTGCCTGGCGAAATTCTGAGATGGCAATTAAGTATATTCCGCCGAGTCCGCTTCGACCGAACGCCGTAGCGTGTGGGGGAAGTCGGGGATCGCGCTTCGCACACGCGTCCAGGTCGGCATCTCGTGGGCCATCACGGGGTTCTCGAAGAACTCTTGTCCGCACTGCGTGATCATGCGGGCAAAGCCTTCAACGCTATGCTCTTCGGTGTGACGATCAAAGTTCAGACCGTTGATCACGGCATCGGCATGGTACTGACGAATGGCGTCCTGGGCATCTCGCAGGTAGGCCGATTCCAGCGTATTGAACATCCCCATGCTAAACACAATCCCGCGGCTCGAGAGCGTTCGGTAAATGCTGTGCAGGATGTCCGCGGTCATCTTCATCAAACCGCGATTGGCATCTTCCAGAGAGATCGGCTGGTGCTTGTGTTCGTAGGGATGCCCCAGGTCGATCTGGCAAATTCGCTTAGGGGCCGTATTCCGGAAGACTTCCGCCAGCGTTCCCACTTCCAGACCCCAGTCGCTCGGGATGCGATTGGCACGAACCAGGGTCGAGGTCACGGCGAATTCGCCCGAAAGTGGATAGCGGAAGCTATTCAAGAAGACCAGGAAGTCATCGTTGCCCAGCACGCGAATCAGCGAACGCAACAGCGGCGTTACCAACAAACGCACCACGCGGCCGTGCATGCGGTCGGTGACGCGGGCATAGTAGGCTTTGCAAAAGTCGAAGTCGAAGCCTGGGTGAGCCATCGGCAAGCAGAGCCGCATCAGCATGTCGCGGTGGTAGTTGACGATATCGCAGTCATGCAGGGCCATCGCTTTGATGTCGGGATCGGCCAGAAGATAGCCAAACGCCGTCCAGACGGCCCTGCCCTTGCCTGGGACTGAGACGTTGAACCCGGCGTCGGTCAGTTGCTGAAACGCGGCCTGGCCTCGTGGACCATCGTTCCAAAGCACGCGGCACATGTTGCCGAGCTTGGAAGTAAGCGCGCGACATTCGCGATAATCCTCGACATCCGGTGCCCGGTTGAGCACCACGACGACCGTCTTGAGGAACTTCGTCCCTTCGAGTTCATCCATGATGGCAGAGAACGCAGGTGCCCGCATATCGCTGGCAGTAACTGGCAGGATAAGCCCCATCGGGTATTCGGTGGTGGCGTCTTCGAGCGTACGTTCCAGCTGTTCGGAACCGAGCGTTCCGAAGTCATGCAGTGTCGAGATAGGGCCTTGTTGGATAAAGTCGGACAAGTCTGTGTCTCCTTGCCGGGGGCGATTGCTGGGGAGAGGGATCGCGGTGAACTCGATGCAAGATCGCTAGTCTTCCGGCTCGGTGAGCCAAACGATTTGATACGGATCGAGTGTGATGCCGTGCGACTCGACCACGTACTCGTCGCTGATCAAGTCGAATGTTAGCGGCTGTAATTTGGGGTCGCTCAGGGGAAGCCCCTGGAGTTTATCGGTGAGATTCGCCAGAACGAGAATCGTCTGATCGTGATCAGGCGAAGTCCGTTTGAATCCGAAGATGGCGGGATGGCCGGTGTGGAACACTTCGCTCGGTCCATCGGGATGAAAGGCCGACTGTTCAATCCGTTTGGCAATCAGATTCTGATAGCCATGGAAGATGCGATTCTGCAGCGTTTCGTGTGAGCTGATCTGGTTTTCTAGTTCCAGTCGCTCGAACTTGCGACGATTGATCCGCCGTGGAATCCCACTTTCTTCCACGCCGGAAACGTGGTTCTGCGTACCAACCAGGCTATGGAAGTAGATGCCGGGGATTCCCTTCATGGCCAACATGATGGCCTGCGTCGCAAGGAACCGCACGGCGTGATGCTCGGGGCCGAAGCCTTCCGGCTCGCCGAGGGCATCGACATAGGTGATGTTCAATTCGTAGGGCTTCTGCGAACCATCGGCCATGGTCCGCATGCCGACCAGCCCGCCTCGTTCACGCGTGGCATGCACCAGCTTGTCGAGACGTTCCTGCGAAACGAGCCCTTCCAGAGGCCGCACGCCAATCCCATCATGCGATGCGGTGAAGTTGAAGTAGGTGGTGCCCGCCGGGATGTCGTACAGCGTGTCCATCCACTGGTTGAGTGTCGTGGCATCTTCGTTGAGGTACGCATCGAACAGCAGCGGTGGCAGGCTGAACTGGTAGACCATGTGAGCTTCGTCCGCCAGGCCGAAGTAGCTGATGTTCTCGGCGTGCGGTACGTTGGTTTCGGTCAGCAGTAGCACGTGCGGGGCGACAATCTCGGTAACCGTACGCCACAGCTTGACAGCCTCGTGGGTCTCGTCCAGGTGCAAGCAACTCGTGCCGATCGTCTTCCACAGAAATGCGATTGCATCCAAGCGGATGACGCGGGCCCCATTCTGCACGTAAAACAGCAGCACGTCGGTCATCGCCAACAGGACTTCCGGGCTGCCGTAGTTCAGGTCGACCTGATCGGCGCTGAAGGTAGTCCAGACATGCTTTTCGCCAGTCGAGGATTCATAAGGAGAAAGCAGCGGCAACGCGCGCGGCCGGACGACCTGACTCAGGTCGGTACTCGGGTCGACGTCGATGAAGTACTCGTCGTAAGGCTTCTCGCCTTGCAGGTACTTCTGGAACCACTCACTCTTCTGCGAGCAGTGATTGGCGACCATGTCGAAGGCCAGGTTGAACTCTTCGGCCAGCGAATGCAGGTCGTCCCACGTTCCGGAGTTGGGATCGACCTGGTAGTAGTCGACCACCGAGAAACCGTCGTCGGAGGTATACGGGAAGAAGGGAAGCAGGTGAACCGTGTTGAGCAGGTTCTGGTAGCCGTGGTGAACCAGAAAGTCCTTCAAGATGCCCAGGGGCGACTTCTCGGGGCCATAAACCTGGTCGGCATAAGTGATCAGGACGACGTCAGTTTCGTCCCAGCCGGTTCGTTTAGGTTCAGGGATCTTAGAGGTATACGACTCGAGCAAGGCAACCAAACGCGGCAGAACATCGGTGGCAACAGATTCGCCATACATGCGGGTGAGGTGCTGCTGGAGCGTATCGTGTTGTTGTGTCGTGCCGATCATTGAACCTCCCTATCCGACTGTCGCGCCTCGGGCTGCGAGCGCGACACGTCTTATAAATCATCCATACCCGTGAAATTGGTCACCAGGGCTCGCAGTTTTCGCTTGAGTACGGAATAGCTGAAAAAGCGTTTGCCGAGCTCAAAGTTGTGCTCGACCACTTCTTGACGATAAGCTTCGTCTTCCATCAGGTTACGGACCTGAGTGACGACGTCCTTGGTCAGATACCCATCCATCGTCACGACCTTGAAGCCTTTGGGTTCAATGTCGGTGACGAAGATCGAGTAGCGATTCACCAGGACTGGCTTCTTGAAGTAGAACGCTTCGATCAATGCATTTCCAAACCCTTCGTACAGGCTTGGGTAACTGATAAAGTCGGCAGCTGCGTAGCAATCGCCGAGGGTGTAAATCTTGCGACCTTCGCGGTCGGTGCCTCGCTCTTCCCCCACGCGATCGGCAACAAAACGAAGGTCGACGTTTTGTCGTTCGGCCATCTCGCGCAGGGCATGCATATACTCATCCCCTTCGTCGCCAGACTCGTGCGTGATCACCAGCTTGTACTTAGGGTTGTTGAGCGAATTGACCAGGGAAATCGCATGCTCAATCCCCTTACGCGGCACCACGCGAGTTGGCTGCAAGATGACGATATCATCGTCCGTAAGGCCAATGTCTTCCTTGAAGCTCAGCGGGTAGTCGTCGTTGATCGGTGGGTCCTCGAAATCGAGAACGTTCGGAACCAGGATCGACGATTGCCCCTTACGGTGCGACAGGTCGGCCTGACCTGGCAAGTTGATCGTAACGTGCTGAATCGACGGCAGCGTTGGCGGGAAGGCCATGCTGAGGATGTCGTTGATGCCGTTGACCGAGAAGCGATCGCGTTCCCAGTAGAAGTCGTGATGGTGGGCGATCGTGGGGAATCCCGTTTCGGCGATGAACATGGTGATGGCCACGCCCAGAGGAACGTTCATCGGAATGCAGAGCGCATTTTGCACGATCATCACCTCGATGTTGAAGCGACGAGTGAATTCGTACAGCGTGTGTTTAAGATACTCGGCAAGCGCGAATATCCGCCGCGTAACTTCCGGGTCACGAGTCGTCGTCCCGAAGATACGCCGGTTAATCCATTGTATGTCTGGATGACCAAAATAGGCATGGGGAACCAAACTGGTAATGTCGGGATCGGTATCCATCTTCCCGCCGTACCAGTAGCTGACGTGCTTATAGTCCCAGAGGACCTTGGCCCACTTGGCCGCCTCTAACGAAACGCCGTCGGTCCCGGCGAAACGTGTTCCTACGAAACCAATGTTGTGCCCTGCGGTATCAGTTACGTTCATGCTGGATTATCTCGGAAGGCAAGCCAAAATGTCGGAAAGTCTAGTGAGTGTCACGTCAGGGTGTATTGGCAACATTCGAGCATCGTCCTTCCGTAGTCGGAGACTACGACGGTCACCTGCAAAGAGAGCAGTTTTCATGCCAATTTGCGATGCGGGCTGAATATCGTTCAGCATGTCATTGCCAACATATAAAATATGACACGCGTCGATTTCCTGGTCGGCTAAACTTTTCGCAGCGGCCTCATAAAGCTCTGTCCCAGGCTTGGCAACACGATGCTCGTACGAGAAAAAACAGTTCTCCGGCCGGAAACCATTTTCCTCAAGTGGCGATTCGAGGAACGTTTCCACTATTTTCGGCGTAAAGTACTGGGCATTGCTGATGATGCCGAGCGTGTATTCTCGCTCGTTTAGCCAGGCGAGCACCTCCCGCAAGTCGGGCATCGGCCACACCGGATTGACCCTCGTTTCGAACTCCAGAGCGAACAATTTCATATCGAAATCACACGGCAGTTCGACCTGCCCACGACGCATCGGACCGTCAAAAACTTTTTCCCAAATTTCTTCGATCACCACCTCCGGATAAGAAGTGCCTCTTTTAGTGGCAATTTTGTGATCATCCTTAATCACGTCGTAAAATTGGGCAATCATCTCATCCGCAGGCACTTCGCACTGCACGCCACTGGCCACCCAGGCCGCTTCCAGGGCATCTCCCTTGGTCATTTCCATGGCGGTGCCGACATCGCCGCTGCCGCTCACCAGAAGCGTTCCGTAGATATCAAACAATACCGCGCGGATCCCTGGCAATTCTTTCAGGTCTGCCTGCTGATCTGTGGGGATGGGTTCGAGTGGCTGACTGTTGTGCTTCAAGATTTCCGAAAAAGAGTTCATGCGTCTTCCAGGCGAACAGGATGAAAGCGGGACAGTTCGACAAATTGTCGCAAGATACGATTGGCTCCGTTGAACGACGAAACGGGCCCCGGTTGCAGTTTGGCCAACCGCTCGTATCGTTCGCGAAGTCGCTCTCCGGTTCCCTTCAAGCCGAACCGAGTCAGGACAATTTGTGAATTGATTTGAATGGTGGAATCGAAGTTGGCATCGTCCTGCGTGAGGGGACGCATCACCTGGGCGTTCTCTTCGACAATCGCTTCGGCAAGCTCTTGGTTTCCGGCAACGGCTTGCACGACTTCTCGCTGGGCCTCAACCGTTAAAAGCGCGAAGTCGATCCACTCGTCGCTTAGCCGCTCGTCGAGTTGTTTCTCCAGGTCTTCGGCTTCCAATTCGTCATGACCAAAGTCGCGTTGCACCTGCGTGAATAACTCGGTCATTCGCTCGCGATACGCTTGTTCCGAAAAGACTTCGCGTCCGGTGATCGGGCAGCGCTTCGGAATGTAGAGACACGCCGCCAGGCTATCTAGCCGCAGTCCGGCTTCTTTGAAGTCGGCCGAGATCTCCGGCAGGTCGCGCCCGATCAGCAGCTTGCCGGCGACCCACGCTTCGAGAAACACGAGCCCAAATCCTTCGGCCACACTCGTATTGATGATCGCATCGGCCGCGGCCAAGTTCTCGTGAAAGGAAAGACCCGCATCGCCACCGACATCGAACTTGCACGGAAGCCCCAGCTCGGCGGCCAGCGCTTCCCATGCCTGGTACGGCTTCAGTTCGACGGGATTAACCGGGGCCAGCGTGATTGCAAAGCTGGCCGGCTTGAGGGCCAGCGCCGACCACAGGACCAGTTCGCCCACGTTCTTCCGACGAATGCCCCGCACGGGATACAAGATATACGGCTCGCTGGGGCCGACGCCTAACTTCTCCTTTAGCGTGTGTCGTGCATCGGCTCGATGGGGCAGCGCCGGAAACGGCTGCACCGGGTTGGGAAGCCAGGCCAGCTTTTCGCTCGCGAAACCAGCCTTCTCGAGAATCCCCCGGTCGCGCGAGTTGAGGACCGCGTAGTCGACGTGGGGGGCCTGAAAGTAAACTTCGGCCATGCCTGTTCCCCGTTCGCCATAGTATTCGACCTGGCGGCGATAGTTGTCGGGGCGAAAGTCTTCCGCGAAGTCGTGCAGCTGAAGCAGCATCCGAAAGCCCGCTTCGGCCAGGCGAGCCAGGGCATTGGGCCAGGCGACATTCTTGCCCAGCGTGTGATTGTGGACATGTAGCAGCGTCTCTTCCGGAGCGAGTCCCAACTGCTCGAGCATCTCGGACGTTGCCCGGTAGGGGGCTTCTTCGCCCACGGCGGTGACCGTGTCGTAGTCGATGCTGGGGATCACGGCCAGTTCGATCCCTTCCAAAGCAGGCTCCGGTTGATCGGGCCAACCCGTGGCCCGGCCACCGTAAAGGATCACGATTCGATCGAAAATCTCCTTCGCCCCGGCTTCGTGCAGTGAACGTAGGTGATTTAAGATCACCTGCGTCACGCCGCCGCGATTCAGGTGATGATGCACGATTACCAGGTTCATCGAGATCCTTTCAAGTTTCCTGCTTGCCCACAAAACGCAAGAGCGCATTCTCCCCCGCCCTGTCGACTGTTAAGCTAGACGTGGAAGCAAGGAGAATCAAGTCGACCCCCCTGCCCTCCCTATTCAGGAATCTTATCTTCATGAGCGATGACGTCGAAAGTTTGTTGGCTTCCCTTTCCGAAGGCAATCGGGACGCAGCTGACAAGCTGTTACCGGTCCTTTATCAGGAACTGAAGGGGATTGCCAATCAGCACATGCGTAACGAGCGGGCCGATCATACGCTGCAGGCAACGGCCCTGGTGCATGAAGCATTCCTGAAGCTTGTCGATCAAAACCGAGTCGAGTGGAAAGGCAAAGCCCACTTCTGCGCGGTCGCTTCGAATATCATGCGGCGGATCCTGGTCGATCATGCCCGGACGAAGAACGCCGCCAAACGTGGGAAAGGCGCTCAGCGGATCACGCTGGAAGAAGGACTCGTCGCCGGCGATCCCCAAAACAACGTCGACCTGGTCGAGCTCGACGAGCTATTGACCGAACTGGCCGAACTCAATCCGCGGCACGCCAAGATCATCGAAATGCGCTACTTCGCCGGGATGACTGTGGAAGAGACCGCCGCGGCGCTCGATGTTTCGGTATCGACGGTGAAGGGAGATTGGCGCATGGCCAAAGCATGGCTCACTGCCAGACTGGAAGATAACTCCTCAGCCACTTAGCCTGATAGGATTTGCCACTGAGGACACACGGGCCTAAAGTATCAGTCGATCGAACATGACGCCAGACGATTATCAGCGACTTTGCGAAGCCTTCGAGAAAGCGGTTCAACTGCCGCCTGAACAGCGCGACGCTTGGCTGGCCGAGTGCTTCGCCGATCGCGCGGACCTGCATGATGAAGTCCGCCGCATGTTGGCCAACGACGACAACTCTTCGCTCGATAATTCTCCCCTGCACGTGCATCTGGCCGACGATGATCTGACGGAGGTGACGGTCGATCTCGATCCCGAGAGGACGGTCTCTTCCACCAGGAAAGCCGACAAGGTCGAATCGGTGCCAGGGTATGAACTGATCGATGAACTCGGCCGCGGCGGCATGGGGGTCGTCTTCAAGGCACGACAGCTGGCGCCCGAACGCGTGGTGGCCGTGAAGATGATTCTCTCCGGCCAGTTTGCATCGGCCCAGGAGATTCAACGCTTCCGGGCGGAAGCGGAAGCAGCCGCCAACTTGTCGCACGCCGGGATCGTGCCGATTTACGAAGTAGGGCACCATCAAGGTCGACACTTCTTCTCGATGGGGTACGTCGAAGGACGCAGCCTGGCCGATGTGATTCGCGAAGGAGGACTCACGCCGGAGCGAATTGCGGAGCTGGTTCTCGAGATCGCCCAGGCCATGGCCCATGCCCACTCGATGGGGATCGTGCATCGTGACTTGAAGCCGTCGAACATCTTGATCGACGCCGACGGCCACCCTCGGGTAACCGACTTCGGTCTGGCGAAGCGAATGGATGGCAATTCCGACATGACTTACTCGGGGCAGATTCTCGGTTCGCCGGGCTACATGGCCCCAGAGCAGGCCGCCGGCAAGAATCAACAAATCGACCACGCGACCGACATTTACGGCCTGGGGGCGATCCTGTATGCCCTGCTGACCGGCAAGCCGCCGTTTGCTGCCAGCAATATGCTGGATGCCATCGACCAGATCTGTACCGTGAATCCGATCCCTCCGCGGAAACTTAACTGGAGCGTACCCCGGTCGCTCGAAACGATCTGCCTGAAGTGTATGCATAAGACACCGGCGGCTCGGTATCGCAGCATGAAAGAACTAGCCGCCGACCTTCAGTCATACCTACAGCACGAGCCGATCCGGGCCAAGCCGCTAGGCATCGGCGAGCGGATCATCTATTGGGCTCGGCGAAAGCCTGGCCTGGCCAGCACCCTGGCGGCTGTCCTGCTCTTCTACATCTATCACGTGATCAGTGCAGACATCCTGCACGATCCTATATCGTCGAGGCCGTGGTTTCGGGTGGCGTCGGTGCTGTTCGCGATTGCCTTTTCTGTAGCGGCTTGGTTCTTTCAGCGGATGTACGAGAAGCCCAGCACGCGCAACGTGGCCATCTATGCGTGGATGACCTGGAACTTCGTGCTGCTGACTGGCCTATTGTTTCTGGTTCACGGCGCGGCGAGTCCGTTGGCACTCATTTACCTGCTGCTGGTCGCGGCCAGCGCGACGCTCTACGAGAAAGGGCTGGTCGGGTACACGATGACCTTGGCCGCGATCGGCTACTTTACGCACGTCGTTGTCGGAGCCACACTTCGCCCGGTTGGTTATGTCGATTTCTTCGACGCCACCGTCATGATGATGTCGATTTTCATTCTGGGCATGATCCAGTACTTCGTCGTCCGGCGCATTCGACGGACGATGGAAGAAGAGTAGAATCGCCGTGGGATGGATGCCCTGCGAAAAAAATTCTGCGCGCACTATCTTCAGGCACACCCTGGCTGGTATACCTAATCATCGCACGGGGACTCTTCCCCAAAACGAACGAAACTCTCAATGTGCCACGGGCCTCTGCCCAGTGTCTTAGAAACCAAACTGAGCCTGGCTCCCTGGTACCTACTTCACGCTGGCCCGAGGCCTGTGGCACACGAAAGAACCATTTAAGTCCTTGCTATGAATTAGCCACGAACACCTTCTGCAACGAGTATCACCATGTCTGCAGCCCACGCACAACCTGAACCAAGCGGCCAGCGCTCGACCGAGCGCAAGCCGCAGGTGGTCGTGCGCGCAGGCAAAACCTACGTGTGCTCGGCTTGCGGTACGTTGGTGGAGATTCCAGAAGATGTCGTGGGGCAACTGGTGCTTGCGGTGGATCCTCCAACGGAGGTCTCGCACGTCGAACCGTCGCCTGCTCAGGAGACCGCTTCACCGCAAACGCCACAGAAAAACAACGCTTATGAGTCGCGTGCTCATCTGACAACGCGGACCCATCTGGTGGCGGTAGAAGACCCGCCGCCGCGATCTATTCCGCAGAAACACCGACCACCGAAGCCGAACCGCCCGCGGCAACCGAAGCGGACGTCTTTCACCGACCAGCTCATCGACGGACTGCGCGTGCCGTCCGCGAAAGAGCTAGACCGCGCGCTGGCCTGGGTGTCGTTTCACCTTAAGGTACTCGATCGGCAAGGGAGTGAAATCCATCGGCTGAAGAAGCTGCTCAAGAAACAAAGGGTGCCCTGCCCACCACCTGGTGCCCCTTCGAAGTCAGACGCCACACATTCAACACCAAGCCGCGCATGCAGGGCGAAGCAAACGCACGCCCAAGCAGACTTGGGCGTGGCACCCGAGAACGGGTTGCCCGGCGCGAACCAACTCCAAGAACGCGGCCCGCCTGACGAACCACATCTTGTCCCCTCGCCCCTGCGGGGAGAGGGCTAGGGTGAGGGGCTTTCTTGTACGATCCTCACCCCGCATCGCCAGATGAATGTTCCGAGTCGATCGTGAACACCGCTCGCGCATGCGCTTCTAACCAGCATGAAGCCCCCTCACCCTAACCCTCTCCCCCGCAGACGGTGGAGAGGGGACGAGAGTGTGGGCGCGCATGCTTTCTCAAATCGTCCGGGTGCCACGCCCAAGTCTTCTTGGGCGTGCAGTCGCGGCGTGTGCCTGCGCTGATGTTAATCAGACGTCGTCAGCCGACTAGCTGCCACCAACCACCGTGTACTGGGCCGTGGAGCCGGCTGGCTTGGTGACGACGACGCGAAACGTGTCGCCCTCGAACTTGCGGCTGTCCAAGCGGAAGGTGATCTTGTGACGGCCAGGCAGAACATCGGCTTGAATCGCTTCCGCACCGGGGAATTCGTCGTCGATGATCCAGACGGTAACGCCTTGCTTATGGTTCATTTCGACACCGATTTCGCCGCCATCGACGACTTCGATTTCGGCCTGCAGGAACAGCACGGGACTTTCGACTTCGCTCAGATCGGCCAGGGGCAGTTCGCCATTGACCTTACCGTACACCGGCAGCCAGGCATCGGCATCGAGGCCCAGGATCTGCGATTCGAACTCGCCGGTCGAAGGATTCGCTTCGCCTTGAAGGGCTTCAGGCACCTGCTTCAGCACGCGCCACCGCTGCACGGTCGGTTCGCTGCGAATGCCGTAAGGGCCAGGCTTGCCCAGTTCGGCGACGTAGGCGACCAGGTCGAGGAACTCGTCTTCGGTCAGGAAGTTGGCCAGGCCTTTGGGCATGAGCGAGCCCCCTTCCTTTTCCAGGTCGATGTCGTCGGCCGGAATGATGATTTCGTTGCCGTTGGCATCTTTCAGGATCGTGCGGTCTTCGTTTACGTCGGCGACGATGCCTTGGTGCATCTTGCCGTCGAAGTCGACGATCGACTTCATGATGTACGCTTCCTTGACGGCCATCTCGGGGAAGAGGATCGAGTTGATCACGTAGTCGACCGGGCTGGTCGCGCCGACAGGGCTCAGGTCCGGACCGATCTGCCCGCCAGCACCACTGATCGCGTGGCACTTCAGACAGCTGAGTTCCTTGCGGCGGAAGATCTCTTCACCGCGAGCCGGGTCCCCCTTTTTCAAAACCTGGGCGACAAGCGTTTGCAGCTGCTCTTCGGTGAGGGGATCGGGATTGTTGTCAATCCCAGCGGCAGCGCTCAGGACGTTCACCAGCGAAGCGTCCGAACGACCGACCGAGTACATCTGGCGAAGACACATCTTCGCCACGTCGCCGTCAAGCTCTTTGCCGTCCAGGGCCGCGGCAAGTGCATCAGGCCCCTTGGTATCGGCCAGGAAGGCATCGATCATGTCGGCCGGATCGGTCGACGTATCGGCCCCGGTAAGCACCTTCGCGGCAGCCGCGGCGGCCTTTTGGATGTCGATGTTGGTCAGGGCCGAGACGCCCAAGTAGCGGATCGAAAGAGGCTGGTCGTCGCTGGTCAGCTTGGCGACCGTTTCGGCCGTTTGGTCACTGCCGGTTGCAATCAGCGAGTCGATCGCCAGGCGACGCAGTTTCAAAGGTTGTTCGTTATCAAGGGCCAGCCCGGCCAGCGTGCCGGCGGTGGCTTCCACTTTCCAGAGACCGGCCAGTTGGATGCCCAGGGTTTTCATGCCTTGGTCGTCGCTGGCAATCAGATCGCCGATCGCCGAGAGATCGCCAGCGGGAATCAAGTTCCGGCTTTCGCTGGCCTTCTTCAAGGCTTGCAGCGACTCGAGTTTGAGTTCGGGGCTGAAGCCGTCGGCTTTGGTCGCTTCCTGAAAGAGGATCCCCAGGTTCTCGGCATTCCCGCGTTCGGCAATCATGCCGACGACCGTTCCGACACGGGACTCCGGCAACTTGCCACTTTGCAACAAGCGAACCATGGCGTCGGTCGCGCCTTGAGCATGAGCGGATTGCGGCGCGGCGAGCAGCATACTCGCAAGCAACAAACAACAGAGGACAAAAGGTCGATGGTACATCGTGGGTCTGTTCCGAAAGTTAGGCAGGCGGTCTGTCTAAAAAAAGAGTCATCCCCCAAGTCGAGGATGACTCTTCCTTAGTCATCATTCATTGTAATTCAAAAAACTAGCCTTGCTTGGCTCGCTTTTCGAGTGTTTCCAACGTTTCCTTCAGCGTGTATTCCAGGTAGTAGTCCTGGTCGTGAAGGAGCGATTGCAGGGCGATTTCCTGAGCACGTTCCACGTCTGTGCCATCGAAGAAGCTGAGCGCTCGGATGGCTTCCAGGCGGACGCGTGGGTTTTCGTCGTTGACCTGGGTTTCCAACAGATCGAGCGAACCGGGAACGCGATCGCGCCAGTAGCACAGCACGCGGGTCGCGGCCGCACGAGCACGGAAGTCGCTATCGGTTAGCATCCGCTTGAGCAGGTCGGCGTCGACCAGGTCCAAGTTCTGCTTGACCCACAGGGCTTCCAGCAAGTGGTGGTTGTAGTTCTCGTCGTTTTTGTCGAGACCAGCCATCCATGCTTCCAAAGCTTCGGAAACTTCCTTGCCGTCGTGACTGCGAAGTTCACGACGAACGCGGTAGCGGGTGCGATATTCTGGTTCCTTCAAGAGGTCCAGTAGCTCGGCCACCGAGGCACCAGCGATCTTCGGAGCTTTCACCAGATCGTTACCCGTGTAACGAATACGCCAGATACGACCATGGTGCTTATCACGTTTAGGGTCACGCAGCGAGTGCTGCATGTGACCGACCAGCGGGTTGTACCAGTCGACGATGTACAGAGCACCATCGGGGCCAAACTGGATATCGACCGGGCGGAAGCTGGTGTCCTTCGAGACCAACAGCGGGTCGACGGGGTCGGCATGGAAACCGCTTCCTTCGTCCTTGACCTTGTACTGCAGAATCCCTTGGAACCCGATGCAGTTGTTCAACAAGTAGTTGCCTTGGGCCGACTCGGGGAAGTTGCGGCTGGAAACGATTTCGCAACCAGCGGTCGGACGCCACTGCTTCTTGAGGAACTGATTCATGCGGCCATGCTTCTGCGGATAAACCACGTCACCACTGAATGCCGCACCGAAGTAGTTGGCACCACCGGAGGCGTCGGCCACGTAGTTTTGTCCCCAGTCGTCAAACGTGTGACCCCATGGGTTGGCAAAGCCATAGGAGACAAAGATATCGAGCTTCTCGGTCAGGGGTTCGTAACGGAAGATACCAGCGTTAGCGACGCGTTCCGGACCGTAAGGCGTTTCGACTTGCGAGTGATGGAAAGTGCCTTCCTGGAAGTACAACGCACCGCCTGGACCCCACGTGAATGCACTGATCGAGTGATGCGAGTCGGCCGAATCGAAGCCGTGCAGCACAAGCGTTCGCTCGTCGGCCTTGTCGTCGCCGTCGGTGTCCTTCAGGAACATCAGGTTCGGCTGCTGGGCAACGTAGGCACCCCCGTCACCGATTTCGATACCGGTCGGCACGTGCAGACCATCGGCAAACACGATTTGCTTGTCGGCCTCGCCGTCGCCGTCAGTGTCTTCCAGGATCAGCACCTTGTCGTCCGGTGGCGTACCGGGCAGGTACATCGGATAGCTTTCCATGGTGGTGACCCACAGGCGTCCCTTGGCATCGAAGGCCAATTGAACCGGGTTCTCCAGGTCGGGGAATTCCACTTCCGAGGCGAACAGGTTGATTTCGTAACCCTCAGGCAGCGAGAAGGTCTTGGCTTCGGCCGCGGGGTCGAAGATGTCGACCGGACGATTCACGTTCGTTTCGATCGAGGTGAAGTCGCCGGTGTTGCTGTCGTCGACTTGCTCAGGCACGCTTTCGCCGTTAGCCACTTTCCAGATGCGCTGATCGCGGTTTTCGATCATCTTGCGCAGCTTGGCGAACTCGGCCGGGAAGTTGACCACACCAAATGGATTCTTACGACCACCATAAATGTAGAAGCCGTTGACCGCGCGGTGATCGTAGAAGAACTGTAGGTCCTTCTCTTTCACCTCGGGGTAAAGCGTGGCCAAGTCGGTCTTGTACTGCGGAGCAGGACCGAAGAGACCTTCATCGAGAACCTTACCAAACAGCTGATAGCCTTGGTCGTTCAGGTGGATGCCGTTGATTGTCAGATCGGTTTCGCCAGCCATGGGCTCAAGCATCGGGGCGAAGACATCGACGTAAACCACATCGTGCTTGTCGGCCAGCTTGTGCATGGCCTCGGCGTACATGGCGATGTTTTCGTTGTTCTTTTCGCCCGTGGGCAGGTACCGCGAGTGAAGGTCTTCGTGCGGGATCGGAGAAACGAGAACGAGCGTTGGCGACTTGCCGTCGTACTGGCTCTTCTTGGTATCGGCGATGAACTTCTCCAGGTCCTTCTCGAACTTGTCGAGACCCTTGGCACCGGCGAACGATTCGTTGAAGCCGAAGAACGCCATAATGACGTCGGGCTTGTGGTCTTCCAGACGCGTGCCGTGATCGTAGAAGTCTTTGCTGCGAGGACGCAGGGTCAGTTCGTCGGCCGACCAGCCAAGGTCACGGACGACCAGGTTCAGCTCGGGGAAGCGTGCCTGAAGACGCGTCTCGAAGTGAGGGAAGTATTGCATCCGTTCGGCCAGCGTGTTGCCGATGTAGACAATCTTGTCGCCCTTCTTCAGTTCAAGCTGGGCGGCATCGGCGGAAGATGACGCGAAGAGCGAAACGCACAGACCCAGCAGCAAGGCTGCCGTACTCATTGGTCGAATCATGGTGTTCCTGATTTCGAAAAGGGTGCGAGGCATACGGGTGTGGGGAAGTGCCAGCGAAGCGAGGTAGGTTGTTCGAGGTCCCCTTAAGGCCTCTGTGGGCCGTACAGTGGTAACTCGAATCCTCGGATTATAAGCGTGAGCGTCGCCGCGTTAAAACCTTTGACGGCCATTTCGAGTTGGGCCGTTTCCGACATATTGGGGCGAATCAGACAAGAGCGTAAAAATTTTGAACGTTAAGCCAGCGATGCCACGAGCTAGGGGAAGCGGCAATTTGAGGTTTTCCGCAGGCTTCTTTTTAAGAATGAATCGCAGATTTCTCTGGCAATTCGGCAGGCTAACGAATCGGCACATTTTGTCCGGCGAATGCAGGCCGGGTTCCATGCACGCGGAGGATTCGCAGCACTTCGCAAACCGTTCCCGCGTCGCGGTTTAGATGGGTATGCAGCGAGTTCACCATGATCTCGGTTTGCACGCCTGGCAGTCGAGCGCTGGAGACAGGAACCACGCTGTCGCTTTGCCCATCGTGCGGCGACCACCAGCCATTGCCTAAGATCGTGTGGCTGGGAATGTCCGGTTGAATCGGCAAGCGATAGATGCCGGTTAGCAGCAAGCTATCGGGTCTGATCAAATCGAGACTGATCGGTATGCGGTGGCGGAACTCTTTGCGGAACGCGGCCGGGTTGTCTTCAAGCAGTTGCTTATGGGCATCCTTCAAGCAGGGATCTTGATGGACCAGCACCGACGATACGTGACCTGTCTTGGCGGACAGATGCGTGGTGCCTTGATGAGGCGTGCCGATGAAAACCACACGACCAACATGGGGCGAGTGGGTGAAGTAAAACTGATCGCGCAGGTACTGCTGCATTTTTGGCGGAGCATCCAGGGTACTCATCGGCTGGAAGGCGATGTGTTCCCACAGCGTGTTGCCACTGTCGGTCACTTGCAGCTTCGCGATGAGGCCTCCCATGCTGTGCCCCACGAGGACGACATTGCGGAGGTCACGATCGAACCCGCTGGGGTCCATTTCCATAATGATCTGATTGAGCTGATCACGCAGCACGGAGGCTGACTCCATGAACGGAGCACCGCTGGGATGGTGAAACGCCCAAACTTCGTAACGCGATGCTAAGTCAGGGTTGCCGTCGATCTCGTTGGCAATTCCAGCCCAGGTATAAGGAGCCGAGAAGAGACCATGGACAAAGATGACGGGGATCTTGCCTTTGCGATGCGGTTCGAGAATGAACAGTCCTTGCTCGTCCATGTTCCGGTAAGGGTGCATGGCCTGTAGCTTCGACTCGCCGCGTGTTTCGCTGAGCAAGTAAGCGTAAGGAGCGGTCGTGTCTTTGGCCAGTGGAATCTGGCGGCAATTGAATTCGACATCGCCTGAGGTACGTGGGTCGTACAGTTCAAGCTTAGCGACGACCTGTTCCACATGCGTACCGCTGGGGATCGCTGCTTCGACGGTTGCGTCGTACAGATTCATTTCCGCTTCAGGTCGTAGAATGCCGGTGACCGAAAACGGAACTTCCTTCGGGAACCACTTGTCGGCCTTCTTCTTTTCGCGGATGCAGACCATTGGCACGCCGAGCCCCGGCGAGCGGTGCTTGGTCAGCAGGTAACGCGACTGGTAGTCCCCCACGACGTGCCAGCGATCGAAGTCGTCGGCCGTGCGCTGGAAGTTGACGTATTCGAATTCGACGATCTTGTAGCCACCATTAACGGGTAGCTTGATGCCGCACTTTTTATCGATGTAGCCCGCCTTATCGGCAATGAACATCAAGCGTGCGATCGACGAGTGATAGACCTGCCACGCCCTTTCGGTGCCTGGGGTCGTTTTCGGTTGCGGCGGGACGGTTTGCATGTAGCGATAGGCCGCGATGGCCGCATCGAGATACATGTTCATCGCCGATTCATCGAGCTGTTTATCGGCATCGACCGCCATTGCGTAATACGACTCGGCTTGTCGTAGTTGGATATCGGCGGATTCGGTTTCTGGTATCGATGTCTCGACGATGCCTTGCATCTCAGGCATGTAGAGCACTTCCCCTTCGCCCAGTTCGCTTTGAAAGAACTCGGGGCCGATATTGGTCGGCTCGCCGACGACCTCAGGACCCGTCACCGGGTAGGTTGGCGTTTCGATACGTTCGCCACCGTGATCCAACAGGTTGGGCATGTTCGACATGCGCTTCAGAGGACGACCGACGACCGCTTCACCCAGGTTGGTCGAAACGTCCTGGTAACCTTCGGGAGCGTCAATTTCCTCTTCGAAGGCGCACAGTTGAATGAAGGAAGAAGCGACTTCGGTAGCTGGCCGGGCGTCGGCCAGTGAGTCGGCATCGAGGTCGGTCGACTCGATCGCGGTGACTTCGCAAGAGTTCCACCAGATACCAAACGGATACTGCGACTTCGGGTTGGCTTCCGGACAAGGAGCGACCATTTGAGGATCGCGCCAGCGACCCTTGCGGCAGAGCGCGCAGCCGGATGCGAACTGAATCAACAGGATCGCAGCGCAAAGGGCGGCAAATGTCGGCTTCCAGCGGACCACGAGATTCGCTTCCTGCATTTTTTGGGTGGGGAGTGTGTCGGGACATGTCATCCATCACGACATGCGCACCAGAGCGAAATTGAGTTCGAATTTCGCCATGAAACGTTACCCCACCGAAAAGGTCCGCGCAGCCAACTGTCTTGGCGCAAGCAAGAAATATCGCCATCACCTCTTCGGGTGATAGCGATCGTTTCGGTTTTAGTGACCCAGGGCCGTCAGAACTAAGCTCCGGCCGAGGCGATTTGCTTCGGGAACAAGGCCGTCCGCCAGCGAGCGGCACGTTCGATGTGCTGCTGAACGATGTTGCACAATTCAGCTCGTTGGATCGGTTTGAGCAGGAAGTCGGAGGCTCCATTTTCGACTGCTTGCGTCACATGCATCCAGCTCGACTGACCGGTCAGGAAGACAACCTGAGTCCAGGCATTTCGCTGTTTGGCGAAGACCAGCATATCCTGGCCACTGATCTGCGGCATCTCGATATCGCTGATCAGCAGATCGCAGCAGTTGGAACCGATCCAGCTTTGGGCCTCGTAGGCGTCGGTGAAGTCGATTATGTCAAGTTCGTTGCCAAAAGCTCCGCGAAGGATGGTTTTCACCAAGCGAACGATACCAGCATCGTCGTCGAGAATCACGGTTTTCAGTTTGCGGCTAGACATATTGTTGATCCTAACGCCCTAAGAATCACTAAGAATGGTTTGGGTTTTCACTCGAAGACTAGGTTACAATTGCCTAATAAGCGCGTCCCTTTTGTGGGAGTCCGCAACCCTTGAGTTTGACTTCATGAGTGGGAGTACCGGTTTTATGGAAGATATGGATTTTGTGCCTGTCCGTACGTGCCAGAGTCACGAGGAAGCGACGATCATTCAAAACGCGCTTCAGGAAGAAGGTATTCCGTGCACCCTGGACAACGACCATCAGGGCGGCCTGACCGGCGTGCTGGCGATCCGCATTATGGTGCCCAGCGAAAGGAAAGAAGCCGCCGATCAATTTCTCACCGAGCATCACTCGGAGTAGATCGACTAGCCCTGCATGGCTTGAATCGCCGCAGTCAATTCAGTGACGGCCGACTTAAGGTCGTTGCCTTCCAACCAAAGACGCGGCGCATGAACCTTTTGACGAACGGCCTCAGCTAACGCAGCTTGAAGGCCGTTTCTTTCTTCAGGCGACCACCAACCTGCTTCGACGTCGCCGTAGGTATCTTCCGGGCGATTCCAATAGACCGTCAGCCGTGCTGGTGATGTGCCTGGTGGGATGCTGGAAATGGTCCCGCCCAGGACCTCGGCGATACCGAACCACCAGGGAAGAACGCGGACGCTCGAGCCAGGGGGGAGGCTACGATGCTCCAACTGCTGCTTGGTTAAATTCTGCAGCGAAGTCACCAATTCGTCTCGTGACTTGGGAAGCGGCAGCAATTCGTTCGCAAGCGAATGTTTTGGGTCGCTTAGTTCTTTTTCAGTCGCAGCGAGCAAGTCGCCGACCGCAGGTCCCGGCAATGCGGCGATCTCAACCACCGGTGGAGCACCCGAGAGATGCTCCCACAGCTGCCCTATCGTCGTGTCGAGCTCGGGGTGAAGCATCTCGGTCGCAACTTCCGCAGCAGGCTGCATGACGAAACGTCGGAAGCTCATGCGCGGATGCGGGATGGTAAGCTGCGGTGTTTTGATGATCTGCCGGTCATAGAGAAGCAAGTCAATGTCAAGCTTCCGAGCACCCCAGCGTTGGATGCGAACGCGGCCATGGCTTTGCTCGATATCGATCAGCTTCTGATGAACTTGCTCGGGCGAGAGAGAGGTAGAAAATTTCGCCGCCGAATTGAGATAATCGGGTTGCCCGCTGGGACCACCGACCGGTTTGGTGATCAACAGTTCGCTTCGTGCTTCCAACGTAAACTCTGGATCGGAAGCGAGTTGGTCAACGGCCTGCGTCAGGGTTTCGCCCAGATCTCCGAGATTCGCGCCCAGGGCAATCAAAATGGTGGGCACAAGTCAGTTGCTCTGCGAGCGGCTCGAGGAAACGTCAGACGAACAGGTGTGAATAACATGTTGATCAGGACGCCAAAAAGCATGAAGGGATCTCCATAAACAAGCTCGGAAGCTTGTCGCACGTCGGTCCATTCAGTCGTCGCCCTTCAAACTTTTTAGCGGAGAGTGTTGCCAACCTATGTGTGACAATTCCCTTTGCCGGAAAGCAATATCTCTCGCACGCACTCATATCCCTCTCGTTCTCCGCTACGGCTTGCACACTTGCCGTCGAAACCGCGTGGCGTTGCTGCACTTTTCCAGGCGCGCAGAAGTCCCTAAGGATTTCCTATATTCGCGAGCCAGGAACCAAAGGTCAGAAAGACCAATTTGCAACAAGTGACACGGGATTTGGAGGAGGAGAGAGGTGTTAAAGACGCTAATCGCGTCCCTTGGTTCCAATCAACATAGGGACTAATTTTGCGAAGCGAAGCGGAGTTGTCAAGCAACCATCGTAATCTTTTTTTCACATTGTGATTCTGGCTTGAATTTCATCGCAAAAAATCGTTTGCATTTCGTTGTCAAGGCTTGTGCTCAAAAAACGCAAAGCGTGAAAGTCGAAATCAAAGAGTGAGTAATTATTTAGTGAGTCGTTAGGTGTTATTTCGTTATTGGCGCTCACATGGCAGATAGTGTGAAAGTCGATTCACAGGCCGACTAAGCCATTCGGCGATGCGAAAGGGCCGGTAATTCCGCACGTATTTTACGCTGGGCGGCGAGATCGATTTCGGCGTAGATGATGCCTTGCTTATCGCGATCGCCACGGGCGAGCACCTTTCCCCAGGGATCGATAATCAAAGAATTTCCGTGACACTTGATCGTGTCGCCATACATCCCGCATTGATTCGCGGCGATAACATAAATTTGATTTTCAATCGCACGTGCCCGCGCTAAAACTTCCCAATGCGCCTCGCCAGTCTTGTCCGTAAACGCGGCAGGCAGCACACAGACCTGCATTCCGTCTTCGGTCAGGCGACGGAAAATCTCGGGGAACCGCAAATCGTAGCAGATGGCCTGGCCGATATGCCCCAGCGGCGTTGCCGCGACCGACAATTGACTGCCTGCCCGCACGTAGTCGGACTCGACCACTTTCACCTCCGGCAGGTTGATATCGAAGCAGTGGATCTTGTCGTAGGTGGACAAAACTTGGCCATGCGGACCGAATAGAATGCTTCGGTTCATCACCTTGCTGGGGTCGTCACTAGCGGCGATGGCCACGCTGCCGGCACACAGCACCAGCTCGTTCTTGATGGCCAGGCCACGCATGGTTTGCAGGACCTTTCCGTCCATCGTTTCGGCGTTTTCACGCAGCTGAGAAACTTTTCCGAGGTAAGGAAACAGCTCAGGAAGTACCACCAATTGGGCCCCTTCCTGGGCCGCATCCGTGATCATTGATTCCGCTTGTTCCAAATTCACCGATTTTTCCGCTCCCGAGTCCATTTGTAGGGCGGCAACAACGTAAGGAGCGATCATAGCTGCGGGTCTCCAAGGTTCGTTTTTTCTGAGATGTGCTCTATACTTGTACGCGGACTTGGTTGGTCAACGTGGCCCCTTCCGGGTTCGGGTTTTTTTCTTCCCGGAATTGCCAAAACCAATGAGTATTCATTCTGAAAACGATCAGGACGTCTTGTCGCTTCTGGAGCGGACCTTCTTGGAGATCTCTACGGACGAATCGCGCCGGGTGGAGTTGCTGCACCAGCTTTTGGGTGAAGCGGCATGCTATCGGCTGTCGATTTACGAGATTCCTCGCGACTTTCTGCTTTCGGTCGTGGTGCCCATTTTCAATGAAGTCAACTCGCTGCAACAAGTTATTGCAGCAGTTCGCCAATGCGGTTTCAAGTGCGAAATCATTTTGGTCGACGATGGCAGCACCGACGGAACGCGAGAATTGCTGGAAACGCTCCGCGATCAGACCGACCTGAAGATCATTCTGCACGAGAAGAATCAAGGCAAAGGGGCTGCCCTGGCGACCGGTTTCAAGGAAGCGACCGGCGATGCGGTGATCATTCAGGACGCCGATTTGGAATACACACCCAACGATTACCGCGCTCTGCTGCAGCCGATCATCTGCGAAGGGGTCGACGCCGTTTACGGTAGCCGCTTTATCACCGGTCAGCGGAATGTTCCCCGCGTGCGGCATTACCTGGCCAACAAGATGGTGACCATGTGGTCGAACTTGTTCACCAATCTACTGCTCACCGATATGGAAACCTGTTACAAGGTGTTCCGCCGCGAGGTTATTCAAGAGATCGCGCCCACGCTTCGCGAGAAACGCTTTGGCGTCGAGCCGGAAATCACGGCTAAGCTGTCCCGCCGCAAGGGGCTGCGAATTCGCGAAGTTCCGATCCGCTATTACCCTCGCACCTTTGAAGAGGGAAAGAAGATCGGTTGGAAAGATGGCATCCGGGCCCTGTGGTGTGCTATCCGATATTAAGTTTCACACCACCTATCAGCTCGCCTTCGCTATATGAATGATGCCCCCACGCCCGAGAACGCGGCATCGCCTATCGACCCCGACCTGATGCGCAAGACGCAGCGGGCAACGCGGTTGACCATGATTGGTCAGATCGCCGGGCAAGTCATCTCGCTGGTCGTCATCGCCGAATTGTATCGCCTGGTTTCTCCGGCCGAATTCGGGTTGCTGGGGATGTTCATGCCCATCATGCTGCTGATTCGCTCGTTCGGGTCGCTGGGGATGGATATTGCGACGGTGCAGAAAAAGGGGCTGACCAACGAAGAAGCCTCGACGCTGTTCTGGTACCAGGTGATTACCGGCGTCATTCTGACGATCATCCTGATCGGGCTCTCGCCACTTCTGGCGATGTGGTTTCAAGCCGAGCGGTTAACGATGGTGGGCATCGCCCTGTCAGGCACGGCCTTGCTGTACAACAGCTATTCGCAACATAAATCGCTGGCCGAGAAGAAACTGCACTTCGGCCGGTTAACGATCGTGCGAGTTCTTTCCTTGATCGTGAGCGGCATCTTGGCGATCGTCGCGGCGTATAGTGGCTGGGGCATCTGGGCCTTGGTCGTCCAGCAGTATAGCGAACTGGTGGTGCTGAATATCGGCTTCTGGGCGATCGAACCATGGCGACCTGGCAAGTGTGCTCCGCTGTCGGAAATGAAGCAGCTGCTCAACTTCAGCGGGTACTACACGCTGGGCGGCGTTTTCTTTGCGGTGGGTCAAAACCTGGACAAGATCGTTTTGGGGGCCGTCTTTGGTTCGAGTGCCGAGGGGCAGCAATGGATCGGCTATTACACCCAGGCCTACAACCAGATGATTCGCCCGGTCTATTTGCTGACCTCGCCGGTGACTTCGGCCATGTTGCCGGCATTGTCGCAGGCAAAAGGGAATCCCGAATCGTTCGCTGCCTTGACGGCTTCGTTCTACCGTATGGTTGGCATCATGTTGGCTCCCTGTTCGATCGGGATGCTGATCGTCGGAGACGAACTGATGCCAGTGCTGGGGGGAAGAGATTGGATTCAGGCCGGAGATATCCTCTCGATCATGGGCTTGATGATTGTCGCCCAGAGCTGGATCAATATCTCGGGAAGCTTGATGAGTGCCGCTGGTCGGGCCGACCTATTGGCGGTCGGAGCCTTCGGCAACTTGGTGATTCTGTCCGGGGCATGCGGCGCCGCGTACTTCTTTGCCGGGAAAAATGACGCCGAACTGTTTACGATCGACTTGGCAGGCCTGGTCATGCTGGCGACCGTTGCCGTATGCGGACCGTATCTGGCGTTCTGCTTTAAGAGTACCGGAGTCCCTGTCGGGAAAACATTCAGCCAGCTAACGCCGGCTCTGGCGGCTTCGATCTTGATGGGAGCAGTCGTCTACCTTGCCGGCTTGTTGGACTACTACCTGCCGGACGCATTGACTCTGGCCGAAGAAATCATCGTCGGCGTGATCATCTACTTTGTCTTTGCCCGCAACGAGATCCGCTGGCTATGGCGGCAGCTGCGTGGCCTGAAGCCGGATGAAGACATTCACACGGTGGTGGATTAGCACATCCGGTCCCCTCTCCACCGTCCTCGGGGGAGAGGGTTAGGGTGAGGGGGCATGTCGCGTCCTGTGAACTGCATGTGCGAACGGGGTTCTTATCGGTGCCTAAATCGAAGTTGGCGATGACTGGTGAAGGTCGCTCTAGAAACCCTCACCCTAGCCCTCTCCCTGCAAGGGAGAGGGGACTAGAAATAGTGGATTAAAGCTTGCCGAGGATGGAGTCGCCGCGGAACTTAGGCCGGGCCATGACCAGCTGGCTGACGCCGATCTGGCGTTCATCAAAGCCGGCTTCGCAGTAGGCCAGGTAGTACTCCCACATGCGAAGGAAGTAATCGTCCATACCCAGGGCGCGAATGCGGGGCAGATTCTCGAAGAAGTTCTCTCGCCAGGCGGCCAGGGTGCGAGCGTAGTGACTACCGAAATCTTCCGCATGCACGATCCGCAGGTCGGTCTTCTTGGCGATCGAGCTTGCCATCAGGTGGTACGACGGCAGAAAACCGCCGGGGAAGATATAGCGTTGAATAAAGTCGATCCCCCGCGAGTAGCTTGCGACGCGTTCATCGGGAATCGTAATCACTTGCAAGGCCATCGTTCCGTCCGGCTTCAACAGCGACCCGCACTTCTCGAAATAGGTGTCGAGATAGTCGCGGCCGACCGCTTCGATCATTTCGATACTGACAACATGATCGTAGGTACCGGTCAGATCGCGATAGTCTTGCTTGAGTAGCGTGACACGGTCCTGAAGGCCCGCATCTTCGATTCGGCGGCACGCATAATTAAACTGCTGCTGCGAGATGGTGGTCGTTGTAACGTGGCAGCCATAGTGCTTGGCGGCATACTCGGCGAAGCCACCCCAGCCCGTTCCGATCTCCAGTACGCGACTTCCTGGCTGAATGTTGAGTTTGCGGCAGATGCGATCGAGCTTGGCAATGGATGCCTCTTCCAAGGTCGCGTCTTCCCGCTCGTAAATACCAGAGGAGTACATCATCGTTGGGTCGAGCATCAACTGGAAGAATTCGTTGCTCAGGTCGTAGTGCGCCGCGATATTATTGCGGCTTCCTTCCTTGGAGTTTCGCGTTTGCCACTGCTGTAGATTGCGCCACGGTGCCAGCCAGAACGACGAATGACGTTCAACCCCTTTCAAACGATCGAGATTACGCGCCATGATCCGCAGTAGCGCGGTCAGGTCGCTACAGACCCACTTCCCTTCCAGGTACGCTTCCGCCGCAGCGAGCGTTCCTCCCAGCATCATGTGTCGATAGACGCGTAGGTCGTCGATACGCACGACCGCCCGCAGTTCGACATCGTGGCTGGGGCCGAACTGAACCTGGCCCAGCGGATCGATGATGAGCACGTGCCCTGCTTCGATCTTCGAGAGCGTGCGATGCAGGATCTTGCGGCATTGCCGCGCGACGTAGCAGTGAAGGCCTGCGGAAACTTGGGGGAGTGCCTTGCGTAGCCGCAGCGCAGGATGCTCGATCGCCAGTTCGACTAGGCCGGTTCGGTCACTTGCACAGGAACGTGGGCTGCGTGCTGACTCTGCGGGTGAGGATATATGGGACATCGTTTCCACCAAAGTTTCCAAGCTTCATAGTAGATTGCGGCAACGACTTTCAGGCTCATTGCAGGCAGTCGCCATAGAAACCGTTGAATGGTGCGCTGAGCTAACGGCTTTTTTTCCAAAGACATCCCAGCATAAAAAACAGGACGCCCCTCTTCATAATTCTCGAGACCCACAGCCAGGTGCTCACCGACCGAGCGAAACGACCAGCGGTAGGTGTGATTCATCGGCATGAACGGCGAGACATGCATCTCTTTGGGGTGCTCGCAGATCCAGGCCTGATCGGCTTCGCTCCACTGCGGCTGAAGCAGGTAGACCTGCTGCTCGCCCCAGGGAATGTTGTTGACCTCGGCGAGGATGATTGCCGGGAAGTCGCTTTCGGGCGAGTCGTACAGGAAGAAGATATTCAGCGGGCTGAAGTAGTGTCCGAAGTATCGCAATTGCGTGAGCAACCGGATCGGCCCCTGGGGACACGTGCCTAGCTTTTGCGTTACGAGCGACCTGACACGCTGCTCGAGTGAGCCTGACTGCTCGCGCAGGTGGACATCACGCGGAAACGAGATGGCGGCGCGGCGATGATCCGACAAGACTTTGCCAGGGCCGACCACCTGGTCGAGTTCGGCAAGGTCGAAGTAGGCCATCGTTAGGCGGTAGTCAAACTGATGCTTGACGGGCCCATAGCGTGTGTGGGAGACCGTTCCTTCGTACAAGCAACTGTGCATTCGTCCAAGTTCTTTCCAAAGTAAGCGGCAACGGCCAAGGCACTCTTCACACCATCCTCGTGGAAACCATATCCACACCAGGCACCACAGAAGTACGTTTGCCGCTGACCCTGAATTTCCGGCAGACGCTTCTGGGCGGAATACGAGTGACGGTTGAACGCGGGGTGATCGTAGCTGATCTGCTGCAGGATTTTGTCGGGATCAATCCGGTCGGTGATGTTCAAGCTCAACAGGATTGGCGTTGGCGAAGGGACGTTCTGCAAGCGAGAAAGGTCGTAGGTCACGCTGGCCGTGGTCGACCGATGGTTATCAGGCAGCAGGTAGTTCCAACTGGCCCACGCGTGACGGTGCTTGGGCAGCAGCCGCGTGTCGGTATGCAGGACGGCGTCGTTTGGTTGATAGGGGAAGTGACCGAGGATCTCTCGTTCCTGCTCGGTGGGCTGGTCGAGCATCTTCAGCGTTTGGTCGGCATGCGTGGCGAAGATCACCTGGTCGAACTTTTCCGCCTGATCGTCCTTGGTGATCACAGTCACTCGCTCACCGTCACGTAGAACGCGTTTGACCGGCGAGTTCAAGCGGACGCGATCTCCTAGCGGCTCGATGAGCTTCCGGACGTACTGCTTCGATCCGCCGATGATCGTTTTCCACTGGGGGCGATTCCTGATGGCCATCAGGCCGTGGTTGTCGCAGAAGCCGAGGAAGAACTGGGCCGGGAAGTCGAGGATTTGCTGCGGCTCGGCCGACCAGATCGCGGCGGCCATCGGCAGGAGGTACTTTTCCCGAAACATCGTGCCGACACGACAGCGATCGAGAAACTGGCCCATCGTTTCCCCTTCGCCGATCGTGGACTGCTGGACGGCTTCAGTCCCCAGGCGATTGAACCGCAAGATGTCCCGCAGCATATTCCAGTAGTTGAGCGAGATTATGTTCTTCCAACTGGGAAACAGCCCGCGGAGACTACTGCCTTGGTATTCGAGGTCCGTCTTTTCACAGCGAACGCTGAAGCTCATATCACTGTCTTGAGCATCGACCTCCAGCATATCCAGCAGGCGACAGAAATTAGGATAGGTTCGGTCATTGAAGACCATGAACCCGGTATCGACGTCATAGGAATGGTCGTCGATCAGGCAAGTGACCGTATTACTGTGCCCGCCTGGATAGCTGGCGGCCTCGAATAGCGTAATGTCATGATCGTTATGCAGCAGGCGAGCAGCCAGATTGCCGCTGATACCACCCCCGATGACTGCGATCCGTTGACGATTCATGGCACGCTTTCTAAGACGTAGCGGAGTGGGAATGGGACGAGTAGCTGTTGGTTTCTTCTTTCGGCGCCGGTGGCCACGGAAAGAAACTACTCGTTCGCCGGATATAGTCGGCGTACTCGGGCCGACGCGTTTGGATGCGTTTCTCAAGATGGGCTACACCAGAGAACCACAGCAAGCAGAAGGTCATCAGTGCCGGGCCAATGATCGTCCACCAGGCCGACGCATCGAACGAGATCGCCAGCACGTAGTAACCACACCAGACGAGAAAGTCGCCGAAATAGTTGGGATGCCGCGTGTAATGCCACAGCCCTTGATCCAACACCTTGCCTAGGTTCTGGGGATTGCTCTTGAAGCGGGCAAGCTGATAGTCGCCGATGGCCTCAAAACTGACGCCGACCAGCCACAGCAGCAGGCCAATGGGCGTGAGCGTCGTGAAGCTCGCGTCGAGCGTTGGGATGACCTGCAAGGGAAGGGAGACAATCCACATGATCGTCCCTTGCAGCCCGAAGATGACAACCAGGCTGAAAAGGGCGAAGTTCCGCCCGGGCTTCTCTCGCATCTCGGTGTAGCGAGAGTCTTCTCCCTTGCCGATGTTTCGCCAGCTGAGGTAGCCGGCCAATCGGCAGCCCCAGAGGGTGACCAGAATGGTTGTCACCCAGGCAGCAGACGTTGGGGCGGGAGCGTTCAGCAGCGAGACCCACGAGATCACCACAAAGCCGAATCCCCAGAAGAGGTCGACGATACTGGCATCCTTCAACCATAGGCTGAGCAGCCACAGGGAAACCATGCACCCTGCGATGACGCCAGCGTTGAGCAGAAGTAGATTCGTGAGGTCCATAAAAATGCTGCGGGGGTAGGCATGATCATCGCGCTAAACGCCTAAACCGCAGCAATTTCTAGGACTTAACTCGCTTTCGCTGTTTTTTGCTCGGCAATCCAGCGGTCGATCAGACGCTCGAGAACCGGCAGCGGAATCGCCCCGTTGTCCAGAACGGCGTTATGGAACTTACGCAGATCGAAGTCATCTCCCAGCTGCTGCTCGGCCTTGGCTCGCAGCTCTTTGATCTTCAGTTCGCCGATCTTGTAGGCCAATGCCTGACCGGGCCAGACGATATAGCGGTCGATTTCGACGGCGACTTCCAGGTCGCTCTTGCCGCTGTTTTCCTTGAAAAACTTGATCGCTTGCGCGCGGCTCCAGCCCATGTTGTGCATGCCGGTATCGACGACCAGCCGGCAGGCCCGCCACATCTCGAAGGTCAGCTGGCCGAACTTGTCGTACGGAGTCTGGTAGAAGCCCATCTCTTCGCCGAGCGACTCCGCATACAGCGCCCATCCTTCGACGAATGCCGTGTAGTGTCCCTCGCGGCGGAACTTGGGAAGGTCGGTCAGCTCTTGGGCTCGGGCAATCTGCAGGTGATGGCCAGGGCAGGCTTCGTGCAGCGTGAGGGCTTCCATCTCGTACTTCGGTCGGCTATCGAGCGCGTAGGTATTGGCCATGAAGAACCCCGCTCGGGCAGCTTCCGCTGAGCCTGGGTAGTAGCGAGCCGACGTCTGGTTCGGGGCTTCATAATCAGGGAATGCCCGGACGCCGTAAGGCAGACGCGGCAGTTCGACGAACAGCTTCGGCAGCTCGGCATCGACGCGCTTGGCGATGTCGCGATACCCGATCAGCAGGTCGTCTGCTTCAGTGTAATAGAACTGCGGGTCGGTCTTGAGGAAGTGGATGAACTCTTCAAAGCTTCCCTCGAAGCCAGACTCGCGAATTACCTTTTCCATTTCGCCACGGATCCGCTTTACCTCGCTCATGCCGATCTCGTGGATCTCTTGCGGCGTCAGATCGGTAGTCGTCGAGTTGCGGCACTTGTAGGCGTAGTAATCCCGGCCATCGGGCAGCGCAGCGGCGCCGATGATCTCAGCGCCCTGGGGTAGGTATTCGTCTTCGATGAACGTCTTCAGCTTCAGCATGGCCGGGAAGACGCTGCTGGCGATTGCTGCTTTGCCGAGCTTCGTCAGTCGGTCTTGTTCTTCCTCGGAAATCGAATCCGGAAAGTCGTTGAACGGCTTGAACAAGGGACTGTCGGTTGCGTCGGCCAAGACCTGGCCGCTGATCTGTTTGGGGATACTACGCAGCGGCCCAGGCGGCTGCACCCAACGCGTTTCAATTCCCTTTCGCAGCAGCGCCGTGTTTTGCTCCAGGTACTTGGGGTAGCTGTTGAGCCGGGCGATGTAGTTCTCGTAGTCCTTTACCGTTTTGAACGGCATTTGTTCGGCCGTGTAGGCCAGGTCGAACTGAGGACCGCCCAACTGATCGATCGCGAAACGCTCGGTCGGATACTTCTGCCCTTCAATCTGGCGGCGAACGTTGTATTCGAACAGCTCGTACGACAGCAGGTCTTGCCCGGTCAGCTGACTGGCGTCAATCTCCTGCAGTTTCTTCAGAAGCTGGTGCGGGTGCTTGTTCCGCTCGTCGATCGCGGCCTGGGAATAGTCGGTCCATTTGTCGTTACCGCGCGGGTCACCGATCGACGTACCCATCGTGGGGTAGTTATTCAGTCGCCACTCCCAGTCTTCGGCAAACAGCTGATGAAGCTGTTCGGCCGCCGAGTTCTCCTGGGCGAAAAGGGAATCAGGGAGCGCAACCAGGGCGACCAACGCGACGGCGACCAAGCGAAGCAGCGACATGCAGTATCCTTCGGACGTTCAGGGACTATCGAGGCAAACCAGGGGTGCCTCTATTCTGAACGACGAAGGATTTCCCGCCAACCTGTTAAATGTACAATTTTACGAATCGTTGTCAGAGAAATACTGGACGGTACCCAGCGAAGAGATCGCGGCACCGATTCTCGACAGGGCGACCGCATAGGCGGCCGTTCGCATATCGATCTTCTTTTCGACCATCCAGTCGTACACGTGGTTGAATTCCTGGACCATCATCGCGTGCAGCTTTTGCTGGACTTCATCCAGGCTCCAGTAGAACCCTTGTTGATTCTGAACCCACTCGAAGTAGCTGACTGTTACACCGCCGGCATTGGCCAGGATGTCAGGGACAACCAGCTTTTCCTTTTCGTTCAGGATCTCGTCCGCTTCGCCGGTGACTGGACCATTGGCCACTTCGATAATTACCGGGGCTTTGATCTTGTCGGCGTTGGAGACGGTGATCACGTTTTCCAGCGCGGCTGGAATGAGAATGTCGACATCCAACTCCAAGAGCTCTTCATTGGTAATCGTATCGGCTTGGATCGCCTGGCAAACCGAACCGGTGCAGTAGACGGCCTGTAGTCGCCGCGATTCGTTCTTGATCTGAATCAAGCTGGGAACATCGAATCCATCCGGCTTGTAGCATCCGCCGCGTGAATCACTGACGGCCACCACCTGGTATCCGTCGGCATGCAGCAGGTGAGCAATCGATTGACCGGCGTTACCGAAACCTTGCACCGCGACACGCGTGTTCTTGGGAACCCAGTCACGCTTCTTTTCGAGTTCCTTGATGCAGTAGTAAGCCCCACGTCCGGTCGCGTCTTCGCGGCCTTGGCTACCGCCCAGCGGAATCGGCTTACCGGTGATCACCCCAGGCGTGCGGCGACGATGGATCTTCGAGTACTCATCCATCATCCAGCCCATGATCATGGCATTGGTGTACATGTCCGGGGCAGGGATGTCGGTCTCGGGGCCGATGAAGTCGGCGATCTGTTCGATGAACCCACGCGAGAGTCGCTCGAGTTCCATCCGCGAAAGCTCTTTGGGGTTCACGCAGATGCCCCCTTTGGCGCCGCCGTAAGGAATGTTCATCACGGCACACTTGAAGGTCATCCAGAACGCGAGCGCTTTGACTTCCGAGATATCGACAGCTGGGGAGTAACGCAGACCGCCTTTGGTTGGGCCACGCGTATCGTCGTGGCGAACACGGTAGCCGTTGAATACCTTCAGCGAACCATCGTCCATGCGGACAGGGACTGAGACTTGCAGGATCTGCTTGGGATGTTTCAGGCGTTCGAGCGCTTCGGCATCGATGTCGGCAAACTGAAACGCTTTGTCGAGACGAGCGATCGCGCCGGAGAATAGATCGACATTCGTTGGGGCATTCATGGCGAACCTACCTTGCTGGGGCTATAGATGAGGTGAGTTTTCGCGCCGGCGAGTGGGGATCGCGATCACGCGAGACTTCATCTCTTTTATTGTTCCCCTACTCAGACGGAGAAGCAATACGAGGGATGCATTAGCGGTGATAGACCATCGGCGGTACGCCGGCGGTGGGTAGCGAGGCCGGCGTGCGTTTGGGAAGCGAGACAGGCTTGGAAACTTCGCGGCGAAGGACTCGCCGGGCGACATCCGTGTAGATCTCTTCGTGACGGATCACATTGCGATAGTTGTCGAACATCTCGAGGAATCGAGCTCGTCCGGCAACACCCATCTGCTCGGCCAAGTCGTCGTTTTCCAGCACTTTGGCAACAGCCGCTGACAACGCAGCGGCATTCTTGCTAGGGACCAGGTAACCGGTCTCGCCGTCGACAACACTTTCGATGAGCCCACCGACGCGTGTGGCGACAACCGGTTTGAACGCGGCCATCGCTTCGGGAGGTGTCAGGCCGAATGCTTCCTGCGTAGGACAGGCCACCAGCAGATCAATAGCCCGCATCATATTGGGGATATCGAATTGAAAGTCGATAAAGTGGAAATGGTCTCGCAGGCCGAGCTCATTGAGCCGGGCATCGATCTTCGGCATGTAGCGTGGACAACGGTTGCCAATGACGGCTACTTTGGCATTGGGGACTCGCCGCAAGATTTCCGGCATGGCTTTGACCAGCAGCAGGTGATTCTTTCGCGGGCAAACGTCCCCGACGATCCCGATCACCTTGTCGTTTTGGGTGAATCCGTTTTCCTCACGCCAGCGATCACGAAGTACTTCTGCGTTTCTTGGGATCGGAGTGTGGTCGATCAGGGCCCGCACTGTCTCGATGTTTCGAGGCCGGACACGATTCCAGTTGATTTCGATGCCCCGGGTATGATCTGAATTTGCGATCACGAAATCCTTCATCATCCAATAGGCGTGAAGTTTCGTGTGATGGGCGGTCGCCACGACCGGGACCTTGGTGAACATCTTCAGCAGCGTGCCGAAGATCTGACCTCGGGTGTTGTGCGTATGGACAATGTCGATGTCTTGCTGTTCGATCCACTGGGCCATCGCTTTCAGGTCATGAAAAGGCCAGCGTCGTAGATCGGAGAATCGGAATTTGACATTGGTGCCAGGAAGTTGGCTTTGAATCCAGGAATCCCATTCGCCGACCAGGGTGACATCGTGCCCACGTTTCGCGAGCCCTTCCGCCAGGCGGAGGCACTGGATCACGGCGCCGTTAACGCCGACTCCGGATATAAGTTGCACGATCTTCATGGGAGGCCGCATGGTTCCTGGGTGTCTCGTCAAGCCGATCCGGCGGCTGATTGCGCAGATCGGATGGCGTTCTTAACGAAATTGCCAAAACGAGACAAGACGAACCCCGGGATCGCCCAGCCCCACCATCGGTGCCATAAGGTGGTTCTCCCTAGCCTTGCTAGTTGTGATAAAGTATGACAAATGCATTCTGAGACTCGATTTGACAGCAGTGATAGCACCTGATGGCGCACTACACGGGAAGTGGCGGAACCGACGGCGGAAACATGGTCATGTTTTGGCCGGGGAACCTGCCTGAAGAAGCGGACACAATGCTCGAGAACGACCCGTTCTCGTTTGCGGAAACCATGCGCGAAGAGGGAAAGATCATCTGGTTTCTGTGCGACGGAGAGGGGGACTTCTCCGTGAGCGTCTATGTCGACGAAGACCCGCCGGCCGATCTGCGTAGTTTTCTGGAAGAAGAAGAGCACTACCCGGACGTCTTCGTGAAGGGGGATACCTACTTTGGCGGGCTCGAGTTCATGTACCGCGAGCACAACCCGCTGCTGGAAGAATTTCCCGATATGTGTGGAAATTTAGAGATTCCGGATGGCATTTACCAAGGAAACGTCTATCGAACGAATATCCCACCGGCGTTCAGCCGTACGTGGCTGATGCAGCGGATGGGGACGAGTCGCTACCGCGTACTGCATTGGCAGCAGCTATTGAGCAAAGCGGCCATGCTGGGGTTGGTGGGCGTGTTGTTCGCCTTCTTCTTCCTGGTCTGGTACATCTGGTTGGCCGCCGTGGGCGCGGTACTGCTGACCTTTGTCGCAGCCGTCCTTCTGGCTCGGTCTGAGTCGTGCCGGGAAGCGATCGTCGCCATCGACGAGTTCACCACGCTATTTCCTGAGTATGTCGTACTGCTCACATCGCAGCCGCCGGAAGCGGACCAAGAACCTGAGAACGAAGAACTGGCAATGCCGGTCGGATAGAACCTTTGAAGCTGAAATGTCCCAACTGTGATGTTTACCTGTCGACGCGGCAGATGAACGTCGATAACGATCTCGCGATTTGCCACGACTGCAACGAAGCGTTCAAGATTTCGCGGCTGCTCGAACCGCAGCCAGAGCCGGAAGTCTACGAGAACGCCGGCTGGGTCAGCGACGCAGGTGAGTCGTTCAACGTCAACGATCCTCCCTTCGGTGTTTCGTACGATAACTACGGCATGGGGTGGCGTATCGCATCGACGACACGCAACGCGTCGGCCTTCTTCCTGGTGCCGTTCATGTGCGTTTGGTCGGGCTTTAGTCTCGGCGGCATCTACGGTTCGCAAATCGCCGAAGGCAAGTTCGATCCGATTCGTTCGCTCTTTGGCATTCCCTTTGTTCTGGGGACTTTGCTGTTCGGATCGTTTGCCGTTTTGAGCGTGATTGGCCGAACGGTCATCAAGACCGACGAAATGGATCACGACGCCGGCAGTATCTTTTTGGGAGTCGGCCCACTTGGCTGGACGACTCGTTTTCGCTGGTCGGAAGTGCGACGAATCGACGAGACACTGTCGAGTGGCAAGAATCGCTCGAAGCAGATCACGCTTTACCGCGATAACGGAGACATCAATTTCGGTAGCATGCTCTCCGACAAACGTCGCCGGTACATCATCTTCGCACTGCGGCAGTTGGTGGGAACCCGCTAAGAAGCCTGCCAGGCGGCGATAAGCGATCGCGCGGCGTTCCCGCGGTGGCCTGCCTGGGCGGTGTGCTCTTCATCGAGTTCGGCCAGCGTGTGGTCCTTGCCCGCCAAGAGGAAGACCGAGTCGTAGCCGAACCCGAATTCACCGATCGGTTGCCGGCCGATTCGACCGCGGCACTCCCCTGCCCCTTCGATGATGACGCTGCCGTCAGGGGCGGCGACACATAGATGACAGACGAACCGTGCCGCACGCTTATCATCGGGAACGTCGAGCATATGTTCGATCAAAAGTGCCAGGTTCATGGCCATGCTCGCATCGTCGCCGGCATAGCGGGCCGAACGCACGCCGGGGGCTCCGGCCAGGGCGTCAACTTCCAGGCCCGTATCGTCGGCGATTACCCACCGCTGAAGCTGGCGAGCATAGCCACTGGCCTTCTTGCGGGCATTTTCCAGCAGCGTCTGACCATCTTCGACGACCGGCTGAAGATCCGCATCCTGAGGAAGGGGAAGGACCGGAAGCCCGAGCGGCTGAAGCAGCCTGGTCAACTCGCGAACCTTGTGCGGGTTCGACGTGGCGACGATCAGTTCGTGGCACTCGCTCAGACGTGGTGACATGACCGGCAGTTAGATAATGGCTAGAGGATCGCGATCGTGTTCCAGCGTGCCGCGTGTGACCCCAACCCGGTTCAAGGCCTTGAGCTGCTGCCACACCTCTTCGCCGCCGATCTTGCCTTGCAGCAGGTCACGATACAACTGGATGATACGAGTGATCTCGCTGGGTGGGTCATCGTTCAACAGTTCGATGCGGAAGTTGCGTACGCCCAGCTCCAGCATCGGCTGAACGATTTCCGCGCCGCTTTGAGGCGTCTTGTTGAACAGCGTATTGCGACAACCAACATCCGCGACCAGCGGGTGTTCGGCTCCGACGCGATCACGTAGTTTCACTTCGTGCTCGTCGCAGGGTCGCCCGCAGTTGGTCTTGTTTGTGCCGGGGGAAAGGACGCTGCAGAAGACGCAGTGCTCCATGTGGAACATCGGCATGTGCTGGTGAATCACTAATTCCAGGTGCCCGGCCGCGCAGTGCTGGGCCATCACCAACAGTTGATCACGATTCAGGTCGTACGATGGCGTGACGCGGCTGGCCCCATGCTTGCGTAGCCAGTCAACGGTCAACTCGTTGGCCGCATTGAACGAGAAGTCTGCGATGCAGGTCGCCCCTAGTTCGGCAAAGAACTTCAGCCCGGACAGATTTCGCACGACGTAGCCATCGGCACCGTGTTTGGAAAGCGCCTTGAAGATCCCCATCTCGCCAGGCTTCTGGATGCGTGGGGTCACCAGGAAGATCTTCGCGCCGGCCTCGTGTGCCAAGGGCACGGCCTGTTTGTACTCTCGGATATCTTGGAAGTCGGCGTAAACGGTTTCGATGCCTAGGCTCGTGGCGGCTTCCAGTTGGTGCATCGAGCGCGTCAGCACGATCAGCTTCGGCTCGCCAGTTTCCGCCGCGGCCGTGTCCACTTCGGACTGCATCTGGGAAAGAACCAGGTCGTGCTCGATCGTGCGTCCGCGGGTCGCCATCTGCTTTCGAGCTTCGTCCAGCTGGGCAGTCATCTCTTTGCGCAGCTTACCGAGCACGCTGAGCGGAACCATCGGTGTTCCGGCGATCTTGGCGGAAAGCGATTCCAACGCGTAACCACTGCCGCCTAGCCGAGCGAATTGTTTTTGAAGTAACGATTCGCTGAGCGCGTGCTTGCGGGCTTCCTCGAGCGGGGCTTCCGTTTGTAGTTCGATCTTGCCGAGCGATTCGCTCGTCACGAACACACGCAGCGGCTGTCCGACGCGGGCCGAGACGTTGATCGTCAGCGGGATGTCGCGGCCATGCAGTTCGCCGCTGTAGGTCTTGCGGAGTTCACGCGTGAGGGCGGGGTCGTCACTCTTCCAAACTTTGAGGCCTGGGGTGATGTATTGAAAGTCGACCGAGCCGCGGGGAAAGTCGACTTCGACCACGCCACTGGTCGCTTCGCCGGTAACGCGGCGTCCGCGTTGGCTGACGGTGAAGACGCGTCCCCCCTGCTCTTTCCCGGCGGCACGATCTCCCTGGAAGACGATACCGTCGCCGGCTTTCAGTCGGCCGTGCAGTTCCAGCTTGACCCGCTTGCGGCGATCGTCAACCGAGATTACTTCGGCAACCAAGACACCGCGTTTGGCACTGCTGGTCGCTGGCACAAGCATCTTATGATCGCAGCCATGCAGCCATCCAGGCGAGAAGCCGCGCGAGAAGGAGAGCTCCATCTCTTCGACCTGCCGTGGGGTGAAGGTCACCGGTTTGCCAGCGAGGGCGGCGTCGATGGCCTGACGATAGTGACGTGTGATGTTGGCGACGTACTCCGGTGTCTTCAGGCGCCCTTCGATCTTGAAGGAGACCACACCGGCTTCGAGTAGCTCTGGCACCAACGCGAACGCGGCCAAGTCTTGCGGGCTCAAAAGATACTTCTGATCACCCAGGTCGATGTCGGCTCCATCGCAGACCAACTCGTACGGTAAGCGACACGCTTGGGCACACTGGCCGCGATTCGCACTGCGTCCGCCTAGCGATTCGCTGGTCAGACATTGTCCGCTGTAAGCAACGCAAAGCGCTCCATGCACGAACGCTTCCAGCGGCATCTGCGTCTTTTCATGGATCTTGGCGATCTCGTTGACCGAAAGTTCGCGAGCGAGCACAACACGCTCGATGCCGGTCTCTTCGATCTCGGCAATGCACTCGGCACTGGTCAGCGTCATTTGGGTCGAAGCATGGATCGGTAGCTCCGGAGCGGTGCGGCGGATCAGCCCAACCAGGCCCAAGTCTTGCACCAACACGGCATCGGTGCCGGCTTCGGCAATGCGGCGGATGATGGGCTCGATGGTGGCCAACTCGTCACTGAAGGTCAGCGTGTTGACCGTGGTGTACCCTCGCACCCCGTGCCAGTGCAGCATTTCCATCAGCTGGGGCAGGTCGTTGAGCGAGAAGTTCTTGGCTCGGGCCCGGGCGTTGAAGCCGGTTTCCAGGCCGAAGTAGATCGCGTCGGCACCATTGGCAATGGCCGCACGGGCACAGTCCCAATCGCCTGCCGGAGCAAGAAGTTCCGGCCGCGTGACCGTCGATGCCTGACTATCGTTCATCAAAATTCGCGCTAACGCCCAGTGGGAAACAAAGTATCGAGGGGAATCGGTTGATTTTACTGGGGCTTGGCAGCTACGGATAGGGACGAAATGCCGCGGTTTTTCGCAAGTTCAAGCGACGGCTACCGCGATTGGTCGTGCTACTCATAAAAAATGGCCAACCGCGGAGACCTCGGTGGCCATGACTAGAAAATGAGATGGGATGTTGTTCGGGGCTGTTTAGTCGCCAACGCCGATGTCTTCTTCCAGGGCCTTCTGAACGACGGCGTTCTCGTGGTGCTCGTGGTTCAAAAAGCGGGTGGTGAAATCGCGAAAGCGGACGTGGAATGTGGCCAGGGTCTCCGTGGGGCTGTGATGCAAATCATCAAGCATCGCGTCGATGTCGCTCAGTAGCAAGCGATGATCGAGCCGTAGCTGCTCGCATTCCGACGAGTAACGCGGAGCGATACTGATGGTGTCTTGCAAGTAACCGCCGCATTCTTCCTTGGCAAACTGGTCATGCATCATGTCGCGTAATTCTTGCAGACCTAGAACCAAAGGTTCCACCGAATCTCCCTCTGCCGCAATCCGATCTGCTTCTTCAAGAAGATCGTGCAGGAGGGCGTGCTCGGTAAGAAGTTTCGTTACTGCGGCATCCGTCAATCGTTGCAGGTCGGGCATGGCATCCTCCTTAGCGGTGAGAGGAAATGATAAGCTGGCGCCCCTCCGAAATAAATTTTGCGAATCCTGCAATCCGTTTGCGTCCGTTCAATTGTGGTTTTATGCCGGATTCTGTGAGTCGTCAATCAATTCTTTTCGCGGAAAGTGCAAAAAACAAAAGAGCCAAAGCCTACGGTTAAACTAGTCAATTCTAGCGGGGGAAATGACTAAGGGGATCAACATCGCCCTATGCGTCGCGTCGGAGATGAAGTTTGGGAAAAGAGCGTGATTAGGGTGACCTTGCTGCGATAAAATCAGCTCATGTGTGGTCACATAACGTTCACTCGGGGGGCATAAATAGGAGTTAGATTGATGCAAGTTGCTAGCAAAATGATGGGGATCTTTTTTTTGATCGGATTGGTTTCGACCGCGGTTGCCGACGAGCCGGCAACGCCTGGCTCGGGCAATTTGGACTCGGCCGCGATGCAGGAGATGATGGCCAAGCTCGGCGCACCAGGGAAACCGCACGAGCATCTTCAGGCGATGGTCGGCAAATATAAGACGACCTCCCACTGGATTGTCCCGGGCAAGGACGAAGAGTCCGTGGATGAAGGAACGGCCGAGTTCAAGCCAATTCTGGGTGGGCGTTTTGTGACGCAGCATTTCCAAAGTACCTACGACGGCCAGCCGATGAATGGCTTCGGCATCATGGGCTACGACAACGCCGCGCAGAAGTTTGTGGGCATCTGGATCGACAACATGTCGACCCACATCCTGCACACTGAAGGACAGCTCGACGAGAAGACCGGCGTGATGACCGAAAAAGGTACGTGCAGCTCGCCCGCCGGGCCGATGAACTTCACGTTGACCACGGTGCCGACCGAAGACGGTTTTGTCTTTACGTTGTCTCAGGTGACCGGCGATACGGAAGCCGAAATGGGCAAAATAAAGTACGTCAAGCAGTGAGTGTTGGGTTCGCCGGCTGACTATACTAAAGTGCACCTACGTGGTTAGGTGCACTGATTGGTTGCCATGAAGCACAAGGAGAATTCGTGCTCGACGACAATGCTGACTCGCGCGACTATCGCGTCCGATTGTTCTACAAGGCGAAACCGGACGTTCCCAAGGGCCTCATCCTGGACAATATGCAGAAGAGGTCGGATGGGTTTGCGCCGCGCGATGGGAAGCGAGATTCGGAGCGTCTCGACTTTCGTCATCCCAAGCATGTCGCGAACATCGGCGGTAAGTCGGTCGGTGCAACCTGGAGTATTCGGGAAGAAGAGATCGAGTACCCAGGTGACCTGACGCCCTTCCTGCCGGCGCTGGAACAGTCTTGGCTCTGGGATGATGCGGAAGAAGCGGTCGGCGAGTGCGAGCATCAATTGGTCGTGCTGGATCAGACCGCGTCGAATATGCGACCGCTGGAACGCTTGCAGATGATGCAGTTCCTGGTGGCCAGCATCATTGAAGCAATTCCTTGCGATGCCATTTACTGGGAAGCGACCGAACAGTTTCTCGAGCCGAAGAAGTTCCTGGATGGTCTGCACGACGTGGCGGCCAAACCCTGGAAGGCACCTGGGGCTTTCAACGTTCGCGTGTCGCGAGTGATTGGCTATGGCGAACGACGTGATGATGAATCGCGCGACATGATCGTCGATAGCTTGGGGTTGGGCGTCTTGGGTTGGCCTGACTTTCAATGTCACTTCCGTGGATTGGACTGGCGCGAGATTCAGCAGATCGTTTACGAGAAGGCTCTAGAAGTCTTCGAGCATGGTCCGAAGCTGCAAGACGGTCAGGCCTTTCCCGGCATCAATGCGAGCCAGGTTTGGAAGTGTCGTTTCGAAGAGGCCATCTTGGGGCCGCCTCGTAAGGTCATCGACATCGATCCCGGCATTCCGTACTGTGCCGGCCTTCGCTATGCCATCACCGCAGGCGTTTACGTGAAGTAGATTACGCCTGGGATGAATTCTTGAGAATCAGTTTTCTCTTGTGTAACTCTTCATATCCAAGCGGTATCGAAGTGGTCAGTTACGTTGAATTACTGACAACCACACACAAGGAGAACACCTCATGCCTCGCCTGCAACCCATTGCATTGGAAAGTGCCCAAGGCAAACAACGCGAGCTGCTCGATGCTGCGAAGAAGAAGCTCGGCAAGCACATCAACATCGTCGCGACGATGGCCAACTCGACATCGGTTTTGGAAGCGTACCTCGGCTTTTCCGGCGCGATGGGACACTCCCAACTGTCGGCCAAGGCCCGCGAAGCAGTCGCCTTGCGAGTTGGTGAAAAGAACCAATGCCAGTACTGCGTCTCGGCTCATACGACCGTCGGTAAGATGGTTGGCTACACTGAAGAAGAGACCGTGAAAGTCCGACAGGGTGAAGCGGCCGATCCCAAGCTGCAAGCCGTGCTGAACCTGACCGACGCGATTACCGAAACCAAGGGTTTCATCAGCGACGATCAGTTCAACGCCGCAAAAGCTGCGGATCTGAGTGACGAAGAAATCACCGAAGTGGTTGGCCTGGTGGCTTTGAACTTCTTCACCAATTTCTTCAACCACGTCGCCGGGACGGAAGTTGATTTCCCGGAAGTCGAACTGCTGGCAGAAGTTGCCTAAGGGAACCTCTTCTGTGGAAACGATGCGGCCAGTGCAGTGCACCGCTGGCCAATTTTAAGTTTCCTCTACTCGGGTCGGACAGGCAGGTACTCGAAGCTCTTCGCTTTGTCGATCCACTGCTGATCTCCATAAACGCCGACGTCGTCTGTCTTGAACGCGCGGAAGCCTAGCTTGTAGACCGGTGAGTCTTCGGAGATCGTGAAGTCGAACTTCTCGGCATCAGCAAACTTGGGATCGGCGATGATCGATCCAGTCTCGTGGCCTTGAGCTTGCCACTCTTCGAGCGATTTTCCTTCAAACGTTACCGGCTTGCCAGAAGCGTTGAAGTAACAATTGTTCGAGCTGTCGTGCTTTACCTGGCTCCACCGCCCGTGCAGTAGTTCCCCTTGGTCGTAAAAGACAATGTTGCGATCCAGGACGAACGAGCGATGCGGTTCGACGCGGGTAGCCTGTAATTGATAAAGCAGCGCGAATGCCAGGATGTTATTCCGAACGATATTGTCTTTGCCATAGTGCTGGTGGAAGCCGCCGGTCTTGGTGCGATAGACGAGATTGTTCTCAAATAGAATCCCGCTACTTCCTTCGTCGGTGTAGAGTCCCCAGCCGCCATAGCTGTAGGCGTGGATGTCATGGAAGATGTTGCCCCGGACGACGGTTCCTTCGGAAGGTCCGAGCGTGTAAATGCCGCCCATGTCGCTCAGCACGCCGTAGCCAAGGTGATGAACATGATTCTTGGCAATCGTATTGCGTTTGGTGAAGCTTTCGCCGTAACCCCATCGCCAACCGACAGAAATACCGGTGTAGAAATAGTCGGCGATTTCGTTGTGGGTGACGCGATTATCAGGACTTTGTCCAATCCAGAGACCAACGGCACAGGGGAAGATTCGCCCACCGCGGTTCAGGATGTTGTTGTCGATGGTGATATGACTGGTCTGCTGCTTGGGATCGCGCCGCATGGCCGTTTCCCCGATACGGACGCCACCGGCACCCGTGTCGTGGATCCAACTTCGTTCGAGCGTGCAGTGCTGACAGCCGCGGCGAAACCAGAGGCCATAGATGCCCACGTGGCCGATCTCACAGTCGGCGATCGTCAAATGTCGGGCACCATCAATCAGCGCGGCTGCTTCGATAGGGGAAGCGGCCTGACTGGGCTCGAAGCCACTCTTAGGCGTTGTCCAGCGAGCGTGTAAAAATCGCAGGCCACGAAGTTCGACGTGCTCCACAAATTCATCCGCATCCGGTTGGCCACGCACGATCAATAGTTGCTCGAGACGCGGGATAATCATTTGAATCTTCGAGAGGTCTTCCCCTTTGCGCGGCATGTAACGAATCACACCGTCGGCCGATGCGTGCCATTCACCGGGCGTATCGAGCGCCGCGGAGTAGTTTTCGATGCGGATCTGGGTTTTCTCGTTAAGCGGATTGTGCCCCTTCATCTTTCGCCCTGAGGTCACCATCGCATGCTGCTCGAACAGAAGCTCGTCTACGTGACGCCGAGTGTTGTCCCATTTGTGGAAAGCTAAGAACTGGACCTGAGGCAATTCTTCAGGCATCACGTTTGCGAGCGTGGCCGCATAGTCTTTGCCGGTCAGGCGAAGCGTCTGCTTGGCGGGACCCTTTTCCGGAGCTTCTTCGGTCACGCCGGTCAGGGTGAAAAGACCTTCGTCAGGCTCGCGGGCCAGCGTGGTCGGCTGTTGGCCGGCGATCAGCTGCTCGGGAAGAGGGCTATGAAGCTCTTCGGGCAAAACGGCCTGCCAGGTTTTTCCTTGTTGCTGCCAACCAGTAACAACGCTTCCACCAGAGAAGATCGGCGAAGCCCCTTCCATGGCTCGGTAAACGATCGGATGGTCTTGGGTGCCGCTATCTTCCGGAGTGAGAACAAACGGCGAAGCAAGTGGATACGTGCCGTCGGCAACCCAGACAGTGTGGGCTTCGTCGGTGGCGTGGCTGCGGATCGCATCGCGGGCCTTGGCGAGCGTGGCAAACGGAGCTGCCTGGGTACCGGCGGCCTCATCACTTCCATTAGGGGCGACGTACCACTGCGCGGCAGAGGCAGGAACAGCAAATAACACGACGAGCCAGAGCGGCGCAAAACGAAGCAGCGTCATTGGTCGATTCCGTAGTTTGGCAGGGAGAATCAATCGGCGGGAACGGCGGGGGAGACTCCTTTATGATAGAACAGCCTCGCCGCGAGTCCAATCACGGGCCTTGTTCATCTCTATCTGGACTTCAGGTTATTAAGTCGCATCTGGGCATCGTTAAGCAGATTAGTACCCCACGATTCGCCTTCGAGCAGTTGGATCACGCCCCGATAGATTCGCTCAGCCTTGATGGGATCGTCCGAAGCAATTTCGTCCGCGTATTGGAGACGCTCGCGAATCGATACCGTTTGTTGTTTGCTCTTGCTTGCGAGGGCCGAATTCAATTGTTTCAGGCGTCGCTCTGCCAAAACCAGGCAGCGGGCAATATCACCTTGCTGCGAACCGGATGGGCCGTAGGCCAGGATCAGGCCTTGCAGTTTGTTGCGTGCACCTTGCGGATCGAGTTCGTTGGTTTTCATCGCATCCAAATAGATTTGTTCGACAGGATGCAAACCTTGGTTGACCCCTCCGAAGGCCGCAGCCAGGCGGTAGCGATTCTCTTGTCGACGGAGATTCAATTCTTCTTTGAGCTGGGCGACATTTTCGGAGCGAGGATCTTCCGGGAAGCGTTCCAGGAAGTCGTCCATCTCGTCGGAAATTTCGGCCAAGTCTCCTTCATTCGCACCGTCCTCGATCGATTGATAGACCTGGTCGGCGGTTGGCTTCTTCGGAGCAATCATCATCACGGCTACGACCACACCGAGCGCTACCAGCAGGCCGCCGATTTGAATGTAGTTGATCCATGCGGAGCTCTTTTCGCGGCGTGACTCTTCTTCAGAAGTCCTCTGACGCTGCTCGGCAACGGTGGTGAAGCGGGTTTGAGATTCCGGTTTTTTAGCTCGCTGACTAACAATTGTTGCCGGGGCCTCGGTGCCTCCGTCTTGGCTCTTGGCTTGCGGCTCGTGTGACCCACCATCGCCGGTCAGCTGCATGGTAGGGGCTTCGGCCAGCTTGCGTGCCTGAGGATCAAGTGTAGGGGCTTCGTCTCCGCCACCGTCTTTTAATTGGTATTCATCCTCGGGAGCCGAGGGCTTCTTCGTCGAGTGATCGGCCAAGTTCAGGTCGAAGTCGGTCTCTTCGGGAAGTTCTAAGAGAGCTTCCAAACGGCGGCAAAGAGCACGAGCCGTCGGAACACGGTTCTCCGGATTCTTATCCAATAGCTGCGTGATCAGTTGGCTCAAGTCGTTGGGGAGTGTTTCCACAAGACGATCAATGGGAACAGGCTCGTTGTACCGCAGCTTGTCGAGGATTTCGGTCACCGTATTGCCACGAAATGGCGGCTGCCGTGCGAGCATCGCGTACATGAGCGCACCCAGACTGTAGAGGTCGGCCTTGGGGGTTACCCCTTCGCCGAAAGCCTGTTCAGGAGCCATGTAGTCGGCCGTGCCCACGATACCACCGGCCATGGTGACTCCTGTTGCGCCAAAGAGCCGGGCGATTCCGAAGTCGAGGATTTTCACTTTGTCGTCGCGGGTGATCAAGACATTGGCGGGCTTGATGTCGCGGTGGACGATTCCCATGTCATGGGCTTGGCGAAGACCAGCTGCGATCGCCAGGCTATACTTCACCACCGTACGCCAGCTTTTGATCGGCGTTTTGACGATCACCTCGGCCAGGCTGCGACCGTCGACCAATTCCATGGCATAAAACAGCTCGCCATCTTCTTCGCCAAATCCGAACAGACGCACGATGTTGGGGTGCTTCAACTGGAGCAGCGTTTCGATCTCGCGTTGGAAACGCTCGCGCAGCCCCTCGTTGTGGGACATGTTGCTGGGCAGAACTTTGATCGCAGCCTTGTCGCCGGTTCGTTCGTCGATGCCACGATACACGGTCCCCATGCCACCACTGCCAATTGTGGCTTCCAGGCGATAGGGGCCCATCTTTTTCTGGTCCATAACAATGCCGCTTACGGTTCGTGATTAGTCTGGGCGGAGAAAAGTGCCAGGGGACGTGTGTCCTATTATAGAAGCATACTCCGCGAACTTCGACGACTGCTCTACAGCCAAAAGCAAATCACGGCCAAACCCAGCAAAAGGGTGGCAACGCTGTCGCGAACGCTCCACTTATCGCTCGATGCATTCCAGCGCACATGCGAGATGACCGCCCCAGTTGGGCAGGCATACCGGCAGAAGCCCATCGGGACGAACGCAGAAAAAATGAGCCCTCCGATAGCGATCGAAAGCGAAGCCCAGCCGGAAATGGTGGGCACGTACGCATCAAAGGGTTCCAATGCCGCCAGGTTGCCATCGATGATCGAGAACGCGATGAGGATACAAACGGCCAGCAGCACCGCAGGCACTGCCGATAGGACCAGGCGAAGCTTCTTGGGCACCTTCCAGTTCCACTTCGAGAACCGCAAGATCATCATCTGGGCGGCACCATGAGGGCAAAGATGGTTGCAATAGACCTGCTTCTTGCTGAAGAGGGGAACGGCAAATGCTGCAATTGCCACAGCCACCAGGCCGATGCACTTCTGCCACGGAACCGAGTGGCTGGCCCAGCCGACAAAGAGTGCCATGGAAAGAATGTCGCCCGCGAAGAAGCCGAGATAGGCAATCACGATAAACCCAAAGCCAAACTGCACCCACTTCTTGCCGCGCAGATCGGTGAACGCAATGGCCAGCGCCGCGACAATCACCAGCAGCGTGGCCGCATCACGCCAGGTGAACGAGATCGGCGTCGCGGCTAGTTGTGGTTTTTGCTCGGCCTGTATCTCGCGCTGATAGGCCGCGGCCGCGATACCAACCGCTTGCGTGGCCGACTGACTGGTCATGGTCGCCCCGGAAACACCTTCGATCTCGGCCTGCTTCATATCAAGCTTGGCCAACTGATCGAGATCGTAGCCGGCCAGGTACTCGGGAAAGGACCAGTCTTCGCGAACGTAACGTACGTAAGGATCGTTGTCGTAACTTTCCCGCAGGGCGACCGCTTTCAGCTTTCCTTCGGTATCCAGGACTACCAGCACGTCGGACGGTCCTTGGTAGCCAATGTGCTGATCGGCCTGGGGACTTGTGCGCCAGACGGTACCGATGATTGTTCCATTGTCGTTGAGGACCTCGAGCCAGCCGCGGGGCGACTGTTTCGCGACCAGCTGTTTCGCCTTAGGCAGGATCTCGGCAACTTCTTCGAACGCGATCTCTTTGGGAAAGCGGTAGTTGGGGGGATCGCTGCCTAGCGTTTTAGTGACCGACTCGATGATCGCCAGGCTGGTCAGGGTGGCACCTGACACGGCGTCGAGCTTCGTCTGGCCGCCGAGGTCTTCGGGAGACTTATCGACAAACTGCTTTAAGAACCAGGTTGCTTTTTCAACGGCCGCGAGATGTTCTGGCGTGTCTTTGCTGGAAAGGATTTCGATGCCGCGGATCGTATTGTTGGCATCGACGACCACCAGTGAATTGGTGGGGCCTGAGAAGCCAATGATGTTGTTGGCTGTGGGCAAAGTGGTGACCGCCCAGCCGATTCGCTTGCCATCGGAGTTTTGGATGTAGGCTCCTTCCCGATCGGCAGCAGCCGTTAGGGAGGCCGCTTCGGGGAGGAAGCCTTGGACTTTGCCAAGCGATATTTCGACAGGATCGAGCGCTGCCAGGCTTTCGCTTTGGCTATGAAGACGTACCAACAGCGCGATCGCCGCGATCAGTGCGAACCGATACCCATGCAGAAGGAAACGCAGGCCGAGGGACCTGCGTTTCTTGGGTGGAACGTTGGCTGCTGGAGTTTCTTCCGCCATTTAAATTGCGTTAGTTACCAGCGACAGGAATCAACTGGATCGCATCGGCATGGATATTTCCATCGCCGCGTGATTCGACTTCCACGTACGACTCTTTGCCTGGCTCGAGCGTAAAGATACCCAGCGAGTAAAAGCCCCCGTCGATCGGCGGTTGTTCTTTCATGTTGATGACCGTCGTGTCACGCGAGCCACCGGCAGCTACGGTGACATTGGCATTGGCACTTCGATTTTCGTGCGGCTGGTACGCGTAACGAACGTCGTATTTGCCGGCCTTCTCGATCTTGATCGGGAAACGAACCTTGGCGCCTTTCTCTCCGGAATAGAGGTAACCGTGATTCACGTAGCCCTTCAGGCCGGTGCCTTCGGTCCACTTGCCGGTCTTCTCGGCTTGACGATCGTCAATGACAATGCCGGCCATCTTCGTTGGGTTCAGTCCCGATGGAGGACCATACGGTGACGATGGCAGCAGCGTGGCTGGCATTTCGATTTCGGCATCGACGGTGGCACGACGTGCCTGGCCTGGCAGGTTGAGCAGTTGGTCCATTTCGTCCCAATGTTCTTCGTAGACCTGACGCGGCGAGCAATCATACAGCTTGCAGAGAGAAGCGGCCTTGCCGACCACTTCGCCCATCATGCCGCAGGTCTTCATCACGCGCACGGTACCCAACGCTTCGTGGGTCACGCTGATGCAGCGACCGGCCATGAACAGGTTCGGGACGTTCTTCGAGTAGAAGCAGCGGTAAGGAACCGGATAGCCATACGAGCGGTCGACTCGACGATCGTGTACGGCGATCGAGATGAACGGGTTGTCGGGAAACTTGTCCGCGAATTCCTTCTTGGGGTAGTGCAGGTCGATCGACCAAGTGCTCGGCACGCAGCCATCTTTGAAGTCTCGCTTGGCCACGATGTCGTCCTCGGTCAGGATCACGTCGCCAATCAGCCGACGCGACTCACGAGGACCGCCAACGTAGGCCAGCCAGGTCAGTTCGGCATTCTTGTGCTTCGAGGCCCCGTCTCGGTTCTTCATCGCATTGAAGGCACCATACACGGCACGCAGATTCCAGTCGCGGATCGACTCGGCACCTTGGATCGGGTCTTTGTCGAAACCACTTTCCCAGAACCACTGACCATGATGATCACGTGGATAAGGGAAGTCTTTCATGGTCAGGTCCAAAGCCCAAGGCGTTTCCGGGAAGGTCGTTTCCTGGTCGGCTTCATCCCAACGCCACATGTTGCTCATACCCATGCGGCCCTTGTCGGTTTGGTCGTACAGGGCACCTGCCAAGGCGCCGATGGTGCCGTGACCGGTGGCATCGCAGAACAGGTTGCCTTCGAACTTGCGAACCTGGCTGGAACGGGTATCGAATGCCGTGATCGACGCGATCTTGCCATCCTTCATTTCCAGATCGTTGGCGTGGTGATTCAGGAACAGGTCGATGTTCTCTTCGGCACGAACGATCTCTTCCTTCTTTTCGTCCCCGAATTCCTCGTAGGTGCCTGGCGACTTCTTCGCTTTGTCGGCGAACTCTTCGACGATCTCGCCAATTCGTGGGTACTTACCACGACGGATGTTACCCATCGCCCAAACGCGAACTTCGCTACTGCCGTTGCCCCCTAGCACTGGGCGGTTTTGAATCAACGCGACCTTGCAGCCCATGCGCGCGGCACTGATTGCGGCACCCATGCCGGAGTAGCCACCGCCGATCACAACCAGGTCATAGGGACCTTCCGTCTTGATGTCTTCGGTGATGCCCAGCAGGTCCTTACGCCACTTGGCCAGTTGGCTCTTGCTGGAAGGTGGTGTGGTGTTCACGTCGGTCGTGAAATAGATCGCGTCGCAGCGACCGTCGAAGCCGGTCAGATCCTGGATGCTGAGGGTGACGTCCTTCTTGTCGATGTCGACCAGGCCGCCATCATGCCAGAACCACTCGGCGCTCTCGGTGCCAAAGGTTTCTTCGAGTGGCTTACCATCGATCGCGACTTGAAACTTGCCGGGGGCCCCTGGGGCATTCCACTGGCCCACCCAGTCTTTGGTGCGAACAAAGACGCGGTAGCGGCCGGTTTCTGGGAAGGTGACTTCCGTCTTGGCGGCGTCGACTGGCTTACCCAGGCCATGGGCCAACAAGTAAGGCGATCCCATTTCGTTGATGAACTGTGTGTCGAGTTTCCAGCCACCGTGGTCGGTAAAGCTTTCGGCTTCGACAAGCAAGTCAGCAGCCAATAAAGAGGAAGACAAGAAACAGAACAGGACCGTCAATGCGGCCGAGAAAATGCTTTTCATGCGAGGATCTGTATCGGATTAGGAAGGTGGCAGGATTGGTGTCCGTAGAATCAGAATCTACAGTCTCATTAGTGTAACATACTACACCCGTGCCCACATAATTAGGAATAAAAATGACGCGTTTTGGTACGCTGGGAATGCGACTTTTGGGGAATCATCCACGAAAATGGGCCTGCGAAGAGTAATTCTGCGCAGGCCCGCTCGTTCGTTGGCAATTTTCGTTGGTCTGTGACTACTTGGACGTTACCGCGAAGTCGAACTCGTTGGCTTGTCCCTGGGTCACATTCGCTTTCAGAGTGCTCTTGTTGTTGTACTTCGCCGGGATGTAATTCACTTCGCCTGCGTCCATACCGGGCGTACCTCCCGATGCTGTTCGAAAGGCAGAAATCTCAACGCGTCGTTCGCCGGGTTCGACTTCTCCTGAGAATTTCCCCGCGACGATATCCAACGCGTCCACGGAACCTTTGGATACGGTTTTGAAGTAGATCACCCCTTTATCGAGCGGCTTGCCGTCGAGGCTAACACTTCCGCTGACAGGTAGTCGCTGAGGCTCGTTGCTTTGAGCCGTACAACCCAACGAGAGCAAGAGGCCAACCAGGAGAAAACAAAGTGAAAATCGAGTAACCATGTATATAGGATTCCTAGCAAGATAATGAGAGCTTATTTCGGGAAAGGGCAAGTTCGGCGCGCAAGGCGACTAGCTACTGGGCTAGTCGCCAGGAAAACGCTGAATAAGAGTCAGCATCGCGCCGATGGCGAAGGCTTAGTATTCGCCGACGACTTGACCGTCGTCACGCGTAGCGAGACGTCCCAAGGTTTCGAGCTGAATGGTCTCGGCGATGAATCGCACTGAGCCATCCCCCAAGAGAACATTCACGCCGCCAGGATGGGTCGAGTTGAGAGGAATGTTCGCACCACCATCGTTGCCAACACCCGTGGTGTCCTCGTCGTCGGTCCAACCTGTAGTGCGGTTGATGGTGTAACGAACCGTTGTGATGTTGAACGGGCGATTGTCGCCGTTGTAGGTCATATTTGGTGGCGAGTCTGAGCTCTTGCAGCCAATGGTCCAACTCCATGGCTGGCTGGCACGCCAGTCCTGCTTGTTGTTGGAGGTATCGGTGAGCCAGTTGCCATGTTCGCTGGCGGCCATGGTATTGCTGGTACCGTCGGTTAAGTCAGAGAACTTGATCTTACTGCTGGCGAAAAACATTCCGCCGGCGCTGTGCATACCGCCACGGGCGTTGTGCGTGATTCGACTTTCGGTGTAGCCAGGAATGATCCCGTCTACCGCACCGCTAATGCCCACGTAGGTGACCGAGGCGGAGTTGCCGCTGTTAGATCGAGAAAATCCAGGGAGAGGAGAAGATGGACAGCGGTACTTGTCCATTTCAATTCCCTTGACCACGGCATTGTTGTTGGAGTTGAACACGCCAGACGACCCATAGAATTGCCATTGGTCGTAAATGGTGTTTTCTTCAACGAACGGCAAAATGTAGACGAGCCACGAACTTCCCCAGGTTGTATTGTTTGCCGTGGCGGTTCCAAACGGAGGCTGGTCCTGGGCACCGCCTGGTGGAAAGCGAAGGTACGTATCGTGGTGATTGTGCAGCGCCAACCCAAGTTGCTTCAGGTGATTGGTGCACTGCATGCGTCGTGCGGCTTCACGAGCCTGTTGCACAGCAGGAAGCAAAAGGGCGATCAAAACACCGATAATGGCAATAACAACCAGAAGTTCGACCAGTGTAAATCCACCGCGTCGATACACAAAAGTGCGCATACAAACCCTCTAACAAATAGGAATTAGGAAGAAAAACGTGGGGAGTGGTTGTTACGAAGCGAGCGAAATTGAGACGTGATAGACAGGCGTCGAAGGATATAGGAGGGAGTTCCGGAGCCGTTGGAAGCGGCGGATGTCCGAATCCGCAGGGATAGTATTCCAGAGGGGCCTTTAGTCCATCAGACGTATTGATGTTAAACCCCGGTTGGTGACAGGGAAGCCGAGGAAAGTGGGAAAATAAATAGATTTCGCAAAAAAGGATCTGCGTTGCACGGTGGTGTTGAAAGGGAAGTACTGACAGGCGATTGAGCCACATCTCAGGGCGCAAAATCGTATGCGAAGAAATTTCTTCTGGATCGCCCTTGCCTGCTTAATGGTTTACATGTAAAGTAAAAGCAGACGGAGAAAAAAATGACCCCACTTGGACTCAAAGACGAACTCAAGAAGCGCGATCCCTTCGAATCGAAGGAACAGGAAGCCATCCTCAATATATTGAGGACCAGTGACCTGTTTCATAATCGTCTGGGGCGTTTGCTACGTGAGTATGGTCTGACCGGATCGCAGTACAACGTGCTGCGGATTCTGCGTGGGGAAGGAAAACCGTTGCCTTCGTTGGAGATCGCAGGCCGACTGATTCAGGTCGTTCCTGCGATCACCGGACTTATCGATCGATTAGAGAAGCAGGACCTGGTGAGCCGCGTCCGGTGTGAGAAAGATCGTCGCGTCGTGTACGTGGACATTACGGACAAGGCTCTCGCTATCCTGTCTAAGATCGACGAGCCCCTGATGGATATGCACAAGCGGTTGATCGGCCATCTTAGCCAGAAAGAGCTGCAGCAGTTGATTGGCTTGTTAGAAAAATCACGCGAAGCTGTAACCCGCGAGCAAGAGTAGGCATCTGTTTTTTTAGTGCATTAGTTGACATATAAATAATTCACCTGGCGTTATTTCTCAGGGAGTTGGTGAAATGAGTTTTCAAGACAAGGTCGTACTGATTACTGGCGGGACTTCAGGGATTGGTGAGGCCAGTGCCATGCTGTTCGCGCGGCAAGGGGCCAAAGTAGTCGTCGCCGGGCGGCGCGATCAGTTGGGCAGCGCGGTCGTCGATCGAATCAAGTCTGCCGGAGGGGAAGCCGTTTTCGTGAAGGCCGATGTGACCAGCGAAGACGAAGTGAAAGCCTTGGTCACGCAAACCGTTGAAAAGTACGGACGCATCGACATTGCGTTCAACAACGCTGGCGTCGAGACAACCGGCATGGTGACCGACTTCACCGTCGACGACTACCGCAAGGTGTTCGACATCAACGTGCTGGGTGTGTTTCTCAGCATGAAGTACGAGATCGAGCAGATGCTCAAGCAAGGGGGCGGCGTGATCGTCAACACGTCCAGTATCGTAGGGCACATCGCAATGCCAGGAGCGAGCATCTACATCGCCTCGAAACATGCGGTCGAAGGTGCCACCAAGACGGCTGCTCTGGAATATGCCCAGCAAGGAATTCGCATCAACGCGGTAGCTCCCGGGGCGACGGCCACCGACATGATCGATCGCTTCGCCGGCAAAGAAGGTGCTGAGAGCCGCAAGGCCCTAGCGGAACAGCATCCGATGAATCGTTTGGCAACGTCTGAGGAGATTGCCCAGGCGGTGGCTTACCTTGCCTCGGATGCGGCCACGTTTACCAACGGTGTCAGCCTGCCGGTCGATGGCGGCTACCTCGCCAAGTAAAGGAACCCAGTCATGATCAATGTCCGAAAAGCGAACGATCGCGGTCATGCAAATCACGGTTGGCTCGATACGTACCACACGTTTTCCTTCGCAGGGTACGTTGATCGCGATCATGTGCAATTCCGTTCCCTGCGTGTGATGAACGAAGATCGCGTGGCCCCGGGCCAAGGCTTCGGTACCCATCCGCACAACGACATGGAAATTGTCACCTATGTGCTGGAAGGTGCCTTAGAGCACAAGGACTCGATGGGCAACGGCGAGGTCCTGCGTCCTGGCGAATTCCAACGCATGACCGCCGGGACCGGGATCACCCATAGCGAGTTCAATCCGTCCGCGGACGAGCCGGTCCACCTTTATCAGATCTGGCTTTTCCCCGATCGGAAAGGCCATACGCCTAGCTACGAACAGAAGCGATTTCCCGACGAGCAACTCAGCAATCGGCTCCGGGTTGTCGCTTCACCGGACGCGGAAGATGGTTCGCTCATGATTCATCAGGACGCGAAGGTCTTCCTCAGCAAGCTCGACGCCGGCGCGGTTGTCGAGCATCCCCTGGACGAGTCACGGCATGCGTGGCTGCAGGTATTACGCGGCAAGGTAACGCTCAACGGGCAGTCACTTGCCACCAGCGATGGTGCCGCCGTGAGTGAAGAACGAATGTTGAAAATCGAAGCCGATGAGGATGCCGAGATCATGCTTTTCGATCTCGCCTGATTCGACGGCAAGTTCCATTCCTAAGAGAAATCAAGAGGAAAGTCAGCAGTATGAATCCGATAGTTCAAGGTCTACTCACGGTGGTCGGGCGGTTGTTTATCGTCACCATCTTTTTGATGAGTGCGGTTGGCAACAAGATCCCGCAGTTCAGTGGCGTGGCTCAGTACATGGCCTCGGAAGGCGTGCCGGCTCCTCAGGTCATGCTGGCCGGAGCGATTGTGTTTCTGATTGTGGGCGGGCTGTCGATCCTGCTTGGGTTTTATGCTCGGGTTGGGGCTGTCTTGCTGTTTACGTTTCTGGTCTTAGCAACCTACTTCTTTCATGATTTTTGGACCATGGAAGGGGATGTCGTCCAGGGGCAGATGATCCACTTCATGAAGAATCTCTCGATGATGGGCACCATGCTATTCATCATGGCGGTCGGCTCGGGGCCGTGGAGCTTGGATCATAAGCTGGCGAAAGAGGAAGTTGCCGCCCAGTAACTCCCCCACGTCCCAGTGGCGGTAAGTCCTCTTGCAGAAGCACGTTCTCGGTCGCGGGGACGTGCTTCTTTATGCGCTCGTGGAAGCGTGGCTGCGAATGGATTATGCTAGGGCTACGCGCTACTTTCCTGCCATTGTCACTCCTGCGGAGTTCTTCTCGTGATCCGAATCCTTTCCTTGGTTCCGTTCCTTGCTCTTGCCGTTGTTTCCCTGGCCCAGGCCGACGAAACGAAGAAGCCGAATATTCTGTTTCTTTTTTCGGATGATCAAAGCTATGAAACGCCTGGCTATGTCGGGATGACCCAAGCCCAGACGCCGAGCTTGGACGAGTTGGCTAAGCGGTCGGTATCGTTCACCCATGCCTACAACCAGGGTTCCTGGAGTGGGGCCGTGTGCGTCGCCAGTCGGACCATGCTCAATTCGGGGCGATTTGTCTGGCACGCCAACGATATCTATAAGACCTCTGAGAAAGAGCGAGCTGCCGGGCGATTCTGGTCCGAGCATATGAAGAAGGCCGGCTATCGAACCTACATGACCGGCAAGTGGCATGTGCCGGCCAATGCGGCCAAGGCCTTTGATGTGACGGGTCATGTCCGGGGTGGTATGCCGCAGCAAACACCTCAGGGCTACGACCGCCCGAAGAATTCCGAGGACACCCAGTGGCAGCCATGGGATAAGAAGTTTGGCGGCTTCTGGGAAGGTGGCAAGCATTGGAGCGAAGTCGTCGGGGACGAAGCGGTGGGCTTCCTCGAAGAAGCCGCCAAGGACGAGAAGCCTTTCTTTATGTACATCGCGTTCAACGCTCCGCACGATCCGCGACAGTCACCGAAAGAGTTTGTCGACATGTACCCGGCCCATGAAGTGGAAGTGCCCCAAGATTTTCTGCCGGAGTATCCCGAGTGCAAAGAGATTGGCTGCCCGCCGACTCTTCGAGACGAGCACCTAGCCCCCTTCCCTCGCACCAAGTATGCGGTTCAGGTTCATCGGCAAGAGTACTTTGCTATCATCACGCACATGGACCAGCAGATCGGTCGCATTCTCGAAGCCCTGGAAAAGACAGGCAAAGCGGACGAAACGTTCGTCTTCTTCACGTCCGACCATGGCCTGGCCTGTGGTCATCATGGGCTGATGGGTAAGCAGAACTCGTACGATCACAGCATCCGTGTGCCACTGTTGGTTTCCGGCCCTGGTATTGAACCAGGCAAGAATGACGCGGCCGTCTACCTGCAAGACGTGATGCCCACCACGCTTGAACTGGCCAGCATCAGCAAGCCAGATCACGTTGAGTTCAGCAGTCTGCTGCCGCTGATCCACGGTGAGAAGACCGAATCGTACGATGCGATCTACAACTGTTATCTCAATGTGCAGCGATCGATCACCGAAGATGGTTTCAAGCTGATGGTCTATCCCAAGGCGAATCGCGTGAAGCTGTTTGACCTGACCAACGATCCGACGGAGGTGAAGGATCTTTCGGCCGACCCTGCCTATGCCGAGCGGAAGCAGCAGTTGTTTGCCACACTCCAAAAGTGGCAAGCGAAGGTTGGGGACACGCTGGAGCTGGACCCGCAGCTTCAGAAGTAGCTCGGGCTTCCTAAGGCTTTTTGCCCAAGCTGAGTCGAGAGTTTCGCAGGTGTTCTAAATTCGCCTGAGAAATATTCCGCGCGAAAATTCGTGGCAGCCGGAAACTTGCTAACGGCTGCGCGAGTATGTCTGGAAGAGGAACAGCCCCGCGCGATTGATTGCTTCTGGAAAACGGAACGTCAAAGCGTACCATTACCGATATCGCTCTGCGAAGTTCCGCGATTCTATTAAGGAGTAGGCAATCGTGAAGTTTCTTTCCGGAATCTTGTCCGTCAGCTTTCTGCTTGTTGGTGCCAGCGGTTGGCTTCTTGCTGATGAAGCAGCATCGGCTTCCGAGGTCGCCACGTTGATCAACGTGACCCGGCAAGACCACCAAGGGAATGTGCATCAAATCGCGGCCAACTCTCGCAAAGCAGTGCGGGTGTTCGTCTTCATGACCGGCGAGTGCCCCGTGTCGCGAACCTACTTTCCGGTTTTGAACGACCTGTATAAGGAGTGGGGTAAGAACGAGAAAGACATTCAGCTGCTGGGTATCTGGGCGGACGTGACACAAACTCCGCAGGACGTGGCCGGCATCGTCAAAGAGTTCTCAATCGAGTTTCCCGTCCTGTTGGATCGAGATGCCAGTCTCGGCAAAGCGCTGAAACCTACGACCGTGCCGGAAGTCTTCGTGTTGGATCACCATGGAGAAGTGTCCTACCGGGGACGTATCGATGACCGCTTTCTCCAGTTGGGATCGCGAAAACCGGAGGCAACCGAAGAGACGTTGAAGCGAGCCGTCGAGAAGGTAGCCGCAGGGCTTCCGGTCTTGGAAGCGGCAACGAAGCCAGTGGGCTGCTACTACGAGCTTCCTCCGACACCAAGCCCCGAGGACGCGAAGCTCACCTTCAATCGCGATATCGCACCGATCTTGAATGCCAACTGCGTGGTGTGCCATCGCGAAGGAGAAGTCGGACCCTTCACGCTGACCAGCTACATGGATGCGGCCAAGCGAGCCCGGCAAATTGCTCGCGTGGTCGATTCCAAGCTGATGCCTCCCTGGAAAGCGGCTCAGGTTCACGGCGAGTTTGAGGGACAACGAACGCTCACCGATCGCGAAATTGAAACCTTGAAAGCGTGGGCTAAGTCGGATCGTGCCGAAGGAGACCCAGCCGATCTGCCACCAACGCCGACGTTTGCGTCCGATTGGATCTTGGGCGAGCCTGACCTGGTGCTCGAGATGCAAGAAGATTTTGAAGTCCCGGCCGGTGGTTCGGATATCTTCCGCAACTTTGTCATTCCTTACGAGATTCCAGAAGACAAGCTTGTCGCGACGGTCGAGTTTAAGCCAGGTGATGCCACGGTGGTACACCACTCGATTCTTTACCTCGACAGTAGCGGTAAGGCCCGTGCCAAAGATAAGGCCGCAGCTGGACCTGGCTATTCGACCTTTGGCGGTCCCGGGTTCGTACCTTCGGGATCGATCGGTGGTTGGTCGCCAGGTAAGCGTCCCCATCCCCTGCCCAATGGTTTAGGACGAAAGATGCCTAAGGGAGCCGATCTGGTGATGCAGATTCACTATCACCCTAGCGGCAAAGCGACGAAGGATCGCTCGAAGGTTGGGATCTATTTCGTCGACAAGCCAAAGAACGAAGCGTTCGCCATTTGGACCTCGTCGTTCGACCTGGACATTCCGCCGGGCGAGGGGAATTACAAAGCGACGGCGTCCTACAAGTTGCCGGCCGAGGTGACGCTGCTCAGTTGCATTCCGCACATGCACCTGCTGGGGCATCAGATGAAAGCCACGGCTTACATGCCCGATGGAACGTCCCAGGTGCTGATCGATGTGCCGCAATGGGATTTCAACTGGCAAGACGAGTACATGCTAGCAGATCCGATGCGACTTCCGGCGGGGACTAAGATTGAAGTGGTCGCTAGCTACGACAACTCGGAAAACAATCCGACCAATCCCAGCTCGCCTCCTCAGCGTGTCACCTTTGGGGAAGAGACCACGGACGAGATGCTGTACTGCTTCTTCCTGGTGGCCGCAAAGGACAAGAGCACGATCCCTGTGGTGCTGGGAGACGTCTTCACGCAAGAGGTGCTCCGGCGATCCGCCCATCGGCTGAAAATGGGCCGCTAGGACCCCCAAGTGACCATTCGTTCGCCCTGCTAGCACCATGGGCGAACGATCTTTTTCCGGCGGTCCTGGGAAAGCGAATTGATCTCGATTGACCGCCTTAGGGGCAATCTCTATCGTACACGCCCCGCAGGCTCTAGGCATGGATGGAATCGTTGCTTGGCCTGTGGTGAGGTAAGGATTATTTGCTCATAGCGGTCGATCTTCTAATGACCGTGTCTTGGGGCGGAATGGAAAGAGATTATGTTGCAATTGCAGCGCTCAGGGATGAGCGTCGTCCTGGCTGGCTTTGTACTTTTGGTCGGTTGGGAAACGAGCTTGGCTCAGCAACCAGGGGGATCTGGCTACGGTCCGATTCCGATCACTGTCGACGGCAACGATGCACCTGCCGGCGCCTACCAAGGGCCCGTTCCCATCCAATATGATGCGCCGCCGCAGCGGATGGCCCAGCAGCCATCGCAGTTCACGCAGCCGCAACAGCAACCAGCTCCCACGCAGTATCAACCTTCATTCGGGCCCAGTACCCAGCCGGCCGGCAGTGCGTTTGCCGCTCCCCAACAACAGTCGATGGTTCCTCAGGCCCCAGGCAGTGCTGCGCCAGCGCCCGGTGGAATAACGCTACCTGAGGAAGAGCTCTCGCTGGAACGCGTTGAAATGCTTCGCCGAGAAGCGGAAGAAGCCACCAACCTTGACGAAGCGAAAAAGAAGCGGGCAATCGAGCTCTACCAAAGCGCGGCTGCCAAAGTAAAAGAAGCTCACGAGTTCGCCGCTAAGGCGAAGACCATGGCCACCGAGGCCCAGCCGGAAGCCATTCAGCAGCGGCTCGATGTGATCAAACGCAGCCTCGAAGAGATCAAGAAGTTGAAGCCGGAGTCGTTCGTCGATGTCCCACTTCCTGAACTTGAGCAACGTCAGGCGAAGCAGGAACTCGACAATACGGCCATTCAAAAGGATCGGATCGCAGCGGAAACCGAGCCCAAGCGCCGAGTTGACCGACGAAAGCAAATCCGCGAGTGGATGGTCGAAGTTCCCAAAGAGTTCGCCAAGATCAAACAGACCGTTGAAGGTATTCCTCAGGACGAGCATCCACTGCTTGCCCAGGCCATCAAGACCGATGCGATGGCTCGCAGGATTTCGCTCTATCGTCAGTATGTCGCCGCGGAAGCGGAACTGGCCAAGTACGACACCGAGGAAGCAGTGGATCTGGTGCGCTTCGAGCGCGACTTGGCGACTCAGCGTCTGGCTTTTGCAGAGCAAACGATGAAGGCCATCGCCGAACAGGTGCAAAAGAAGCGTGCGCAAGCTGCCCAGGAAGCGGTTCGTCAGGCACGCGAACAATTGATCATGGTTCAGCCAGTGCTGCGCACGTACGCCGAACGGAATCAAGAATTGGCAGAAACATCTCAGGCCATTGCCAAGAAGCTGGCCGAGGCAGAGAAAGAGGCCAACGAAGCCGACCAAAAACTGAGGAACTTGCGAAAGCAGTTCAACGAGACGCGTGAGAAGGTGGAGAAGCTGGGACTGACCAGCTCGATTGGTGCATTGCTTCGTAAGCAGCGGACGGATCTTATCGAAATGTCCCCCTGGCGCACCGGGATGCCGGACCGACAGGCCTTGATCGATGAGTCGCAGTTCAAGCACTTTGAATATGACGACGAACGAGAAGAGCTGGCCAATCCGGAAGTCCTGGTACAACGCATCATGGACGAGGCCCGCCTGCAAGACGAATCGGAACGCGAGCAGCTCGAGCTGGCTGCCCGTGAGCTCTTCGAGCGGAAACGAGAGTTCCTCGGACTGCTGATTAAGAACAACACGAAGTACCTTGATACGCTGATCGATCTCAAGACGAAAGAACAACAAACGGTCAGCGAGATCGCTGCCTATCAGAACTACATCGACAAACGTGTCTTGTGGATTCGTAGCGGCAACATCTTGGCTACCGAACTGCAAGTCGACGATTCGGACAAGTCGATCTTGTCGCCGGCCACTTGGATCGATGTCTCGCGCGTGCTTTGGTCTGATGTTAAACGGAATTTGTTGATCTGGATTGTCGTTGTTTCGCTGTTTGTGGCCCTGGTACTCAAGCGAGGGCGTTTGCGAACCGAGCTGCGATCGCTGGGCGAACTGGCGCAAAAACCAGGCTACTTCGCATTTTGGCCGACGATGCATGCCATCTTCTACTCGGTGATCCTCGCAGGCGTGAATCCTGCGTTTATCGCGTTTGTGGCTTGGCGTTTGATGTCGTCCGGGACTGACCAAACGTTCTCGATCGCGGTAGGCAACGGGCTGTACTGGACGGCCGTCCTGTGGTTCCCGCTGGAACTACTCCGAAATGTGTGCCGAGGTGATGGTCTGGGCGAAGCTCACTTCAAATGGCCCGAGTCCTCGCTGCGATTGTTGGGTAAGAGCATGACCTGGTTGATTCCGGTACTCTTACCGCTGACCTTTGTCACGTCCACCTTTTACGCCAGCGATCCAACGCATGGCCACGATGCGATTGAACGTATTTGCTTTATCGTTCAAGCGTTGTTCATGGCGGCGTTTCTCGCGCGGATTCTGCATCCGACTGGCGTCTTCCAGGAATACCTCGCTTACAACCAGGGTGGTTGGTTAGACCGTCTGAAGTACGTTTGGTACTGGGGTTTTGTTGCAGCACCACTGGTGTTGGCAGGCCTGGCATTCTGGGGCTATTACTACACCGCTCAGGTTCTATCGTGGCGTCTTTTTGCCACGCTCTGCTGTGTGATGGGACTGATGCTGATTCGTGCGACGCTGATGCGCTGGATCATGCTGGCTCGTCGCAAGTTGAGCATTGCTCAGGCTCGTGAACGTGCCGCGGCCGCCGCTGCCCAAACAGGCGACTCGGCAGCCGCTTCGCTTTCGAATTCGATCCTGGCCGAACAAGCCAAGGAAGAACTTTCGGCTCACAGTGCTCAAACGCAACGTCTGTTGGCGACTGGGATGTTCACCGTTTCGTTGGTCGGGTTCTGGCTGATCTGGGGACAGGTTTTGCCTGCCCTGCGAATGCTCGACCAGTACGGCTACGAGATCGCGCCTACCGAAGAAGTTGCTCAGGCCGAAATGCCAACCACGCCCGGCATGCCGCCGGCCGCAACGGATAAGGAGTCGAAGGAAAACACGGCCAGCGAAGATGTTCCTAGTGTGGCCGAAGAATCGACCGACGAGAAAATGGTCACGAAGAAGATCACGATCCTGACACTTGCGTTTGCCGGCTTGATCCTGGTGCTGACGCTGGTGTTCGCGCGGGATATACCTGGCTTGATGGAAATGACCATCTTGCAACGATTACCGCTCGAGCCATCCATACGCTATGCGATCACTTCGTTGACCAGTTATGCGATCGTCATGGTCGGTGTCATCTGGGCGTTTTCGAGCGTTGGCCTGCAGTGGTCGCAGATCCAATGGTTGGCCACCGCGTTGACGTTTGGTTTGGCGTTTGGCTTGCAGGAAATGTTTGCCAACTTTGTCGCCGGGATCATTATCCTGTTCGAGCGTCCGGTTCGCGTCGGAGATATCGTGACGATTCATGACGTGACCGGCGTCGTCTCGCGAATTCGCATTCGTGCCACGTCAATTACCAACTGGGATCGCAAGGAATACGTCGTTCCCAACAAGGAATTCATCACCGGCCGTCTGTTGAACTGGACCCTTTCCGACACGGTCAATCGTGTGGTCATTAATGTTGGCGTGGCGTATGGTACCGATACGGAAGCTGCCCGGAAGATTCTGCTGGAGATCGCCGACAAGAATCAGTATCTCCTCAAGGATCCTGGCCCGAGCGCCACGTTCGAGGGCTTCGGCGACAGTACGCTCAACTTGATTTTGCGGGCATATCTGCCGAACCTCGAGAACCGCCTGATGGTGATCACCGACCTGCATACGCAGATCGATTTGGCGTTCCGAGATGCCAAGATCGAAATTGCGTTCCCACAACGCGATCTGCACATCCGAACCGCCCCTGGCGTGGCGGCTGCGTTGGGTGTGCCCGAGGAACAGCAGAATCTGCCGATTGCCGATCAGCAGGAAGAAAAACGCGGGGCCGCCTAGTCCCGTCACAGGAATCGCAGGTATTTCACGATGGCCCAGAAGTGTACTTCTGGGCCATCGCCGTTCTTGAGTCTGTTTTGCCCCGGGGAAGTGCTAGCTCGCAAGTCGCTCTGGCTTGATATTCCGCAATGCGATACAAACCGCGTGGAAGTATGCGCGCAGCGTAATCATTAAGGTCAAAACGATGAAAAAAGATCGAACGGATTCGACAGAAACGACCAGCAGTTGGAGCAAGTGGCGCCCCTTGGTGGTCATGACGTTTCTGATCTTCCTGGTGGTGATGCTGCCGTCGATCGCGGCGCAAACGCCACTCTTGTCGTGGGGGGTCGCCCAGGCGACTTCTGATCTCAACGGCAAGGTTACTGTCAGCTCGGCCTCGCTGGGCTGGTTCTCGCCCATCGTTTTGAACGGAGTGGAAGTCGTCGATGCCGAAGGAGCTCCCGTTGCGGAAATTCCTACGATTCGTGTTAGCCAATCGCTGCTAGGGCTGATCGGCAATGCGGCGAATTTGGGGACGATCGAAATCAACCAGCCGGTCGTCCATGTGACCGTATCGCAGGGAAAGAGCAATCTCGAACAACTGTTGCCGGTTGCGGAAGCGCCCTCGGAAGCCGATGGGCAAGAGGCGTCTACTCCGCGGACGTTTCGATTGGTCGTTCGCCAAGGAACGGTTCATTTAGCCGATGGGAATTCTTCGCGGACTTGGACCCTGGAAGACCTGGCAGCCGACGTCGACTTTCGTGATGCCAATATTCCTGCCCCGTGTACGTTTTCCGCAAGCCTGCGGGATCGTGATCAACTTGGAGCCATGCAGGGTAAGGGAGCTTTGCCTACCGGTTCCGGCGACGCCAAGTTTTCAGTCGTGACAAAGGGGATTCCGCTAGGTATTACTGAGCTTGTTGGTACACGAATGGGGCAGCAGATCTTTGCCCAAGGAGAGCTCAACGGGCAGGTCGATCTTGTTTCATCGCAAGTGGGACCATCGGTTCTGTGCAATCTGGAAGCCAGCGGTATCCAGATGCGTTCGTTGAACTCGGCGCGGGGCGCCGGCTGGAGCAATGGAACCCTACGGGCAACCGGCGAAATTGGTCTCGCCGGAAGCCATGCTCAGGCGAATCAATTCACGCTGACCACTGACTGGGGACAAGTGCTGATCAATGGAAGGATTCCGACGACCCTGACGGCGACATCTTCTCCGAATGCATCCACTGGACAGATCCTGGGAGATGAACCTTGGGAACTGCGTGGCACCATTGATATTGCTCGGTTGGCCAATGCGTTTCCGGAACTGCTGCAGATACGCGATGATGTCCAGCTACAGGAAGGGCGTGTCACACTGAACCTGGCGAATCATTTCGAGGCAGGGAATTCCTCGGTGCGAGCGTCCGCGATTGTTTCCAATATTGTGGCGATCGTAAATGGGCGACACGCTGATTGGCAGCAGCCGTTGGAACTGTCGGCAGCCATTTCGATGCCTGGCGACCAGTTGCAGCTTGATGCGATCGCTTGTCGGTCATCCTTCTTGACAGCCGATGGAAGAACCAATGGTCCTCAGACGGACGTCCGCTTCTCCATCGATGGCAATCGCCTGGCTTCGGACCTTTCGCGGTTTGTTGATTTGAACGGGAACCAGTTCGCAGGCACCCTCGAAGGATCGCTGCAAATCCAAAACATGGGGGGTGGTCGAGTCGGACTTGCGGCTGTGGCCAATGGGGCGAATGTGAAGTGGATGCAAGGTTCGCAGATGATCTTCGCCGAGCCTAATCTACAAACGCAGGTACAATCGAACATTGTCTTGCAGAACGCAGCACTACAGCAGATCGAGTCGGCCAATGCCTCGCTGCAAGCCGGTACGACAACGCTTACTGCCCAGACTTCGGCGCCAGTCATCTTGAGCGAGGACACGGTCTGGCCACTTAAGCTGCAGTTGCAAGGGGCAGTCGATCCGATCTGGATGCAGCTTCGCGGACTGATTGGCTTCGAGGAATTTCAGGTCGGCGGTAATGGCATGGTCCTGGCAAAGCTGGCCATGGGGACCAACCAATGGCTGATTGAAGGAGTGAACGTCGACCTGAATGAGTTCTCATTGACTGGGCCTGCGACGCAAGTTCACGAGAAGAAGCTTCGCGTGGAAGGCGGTGCCTTGGTCGATTGGGCGGCGCAGCACTTTTCGAGCAAACAGTTCACTGTGGTCGGCACGACGATCTCGGCTCGCGGGACGGAAGTCAACGTTCCGCTTGCGAGCGGCGAGACGGCATCGGGGCAACTGGCCTATCGCGTCGATCTAAGTCGCGGTGTGCACTGGGTCGTTCCGCCAGAGTGGCTGGGTCAAAACCAAGTTGCCGGAGAGATGTCCGGTACCATGACGCTTTCCAGCGATAGCAATGGCATTGTTCTCCAGAATAGCGGACAGATTGCCAATTGGGAGTTCGTCGTTCCAGGGACTAGCCCGAACGGAACCCTTCAGCCGCAGATGCAGCCAGCCTCAGTGAGCCGCCAGACGCTCGCTTGGCGTGAAGCCAACCTGGCGTATATGCAATCGCTGAGTTTGAATCACAACGAAGACGCCTTGGCCTTGCACGAATGCAAACTGAACTGCTCCGCCTTGAAGCTTTCAGCCCAGGGTGGCATAAGCCAGTTGTCGTCGGTCGGAAACGTTGCCATTCAAGGGCAGGCAGAGTACGACTGGGCCAAGATTTCTCCACTGGTGGCCGCGATCATCGGCCCCCAAGTTCAAATCCAAGGACAACGTACGTCTCGCTTTCAATGGAATGGTCCCCTGTGGGGCGGCGCGAACTCTGCCGGCAATTTATTGACGATCTCACCTGCCTGGGAAGCCGCTGGCGATGTGTCTTGGCAACAAGCCAACCTCTTCGGCATTCCGGCCGGTGAGTCGACCTTGAATGCTCAACTACGACAAGGCGTCATCCAGCTGACGGCGAATAGCCCTGAGCTTAGTGGAGGGAAGTTGGCGCTCAACACCCAATTGCTAGTCAACGCGAAGCCGATGCAGTGGCAAGTTCCCGCAGGGCGAGTCATCGAGAACGTCGCCATCACTCCGGAGATGTGTCGCACGTGGCTGCAGTACGTTGCTCCGATTGTGGCCGATGCAACCCGCGTGGAGGGACGGTTTTCGCTGGATGTGGAACGAGGGCTATTCCCCGTCGAGGATCCGATCCAGGGCGAGTCCAACGGTGTGCTGCACATTCAAGGAGCCGAGGTGCGTTCTGGCCCGTTGGCCCAGGGATACGTGATGCTCGCTCGAAATGTCGAGGCGCTCGTGAAAGGAAAGCCAGCGGCCGCGATCGATCAAGGTTCGGCGTCGCTCCTTACACTACCTCCGCAGCAGGTTCGCTACCGCGTCGTGAAGGGACGCGTGTATCACGAGAATTTAATCGTTCAGTCGGGAGATGTTCGCGTGATCACCTCTGGTTGGGTCGACGCGAACCAACAGATGCAGATGATGGCCGCTATTCCGATTCAAGACAGCTGGGTACAGAAAGCTCCCTGGTTGGCATCGATGCGAGGTACGGCGCTCAACGTGCCGATTTCAGGTTCCATGCAGCAGCCGAAGATCGATAGCCAGGTGATCGAACAGATGATGCGGGGCATGTTGGACAATGCTGCCCGCGGAGCTCTGCAAGATGGAATCAATCGCGGCCTGCAGGAATTGTTCGGACCGCGATAACGTAGCGGGTAGATAGTCAGGCAGGGCAGGCGGCAAATCGACGAAACTCTCCTTCGTCGATGAAGACTGCTTCATTGGAAAGCTGAAAGACGAGGTCCGTACCGGGCCAGCCCATCGCGCTCAGTAGCGTATCAAACGCTTCTTCCGAGCAGTTCCCCTTGATCTCAGCCGAGTGCAAACGACCATTGCGGTCGTACAAGACACCATCGACTTGCCAGGTGTCACCACTTTCGTTTTCATCTGCCCAGACGAATGATCCATCAGGCTCGAATAACATGCGGGGTAGATTATTCAGCCGGGACTGCGCGCTCTCGAATGAGCATCCCATCGGTTCACCCAAAACGACGGGTGATATCGACAGAGTCTGTAGTCGTAGTCCTCGTGCTTTGAGCAAAGGACCCAACTGCAGGGATCGGGGGCGGGCATGCACCGAAACGTGGAACCGATACATCGACTTATTACTAATTAAGTTACTGATTGGGCCACCCACTCTAAATACTCGCTCGACCCATCGACGATGGGGATCGCAATGATCTCCGGAACGTCGTATGAATGGTGCTGGCGAATCAGTTCGGCTAGTGAGGAAAATACTTGGCTCGTCGTCTTGATCGAGACCAAAAACTCTTCTTCTTTCTGGATGGTGCCTTGCCACTGATAGACAGATGTCATCGGACCAACAATCTGGACACATGCCCCTTGGGCGTGCTGAATGATGATCTCGGCAAGCTTCTCAGCATCCGCAGAACTACCGGTCGTTGTTTGAACCACGATCGCCTGCGACATGCCGTTTAACACCTCCAAAAGAAGGAAGAATCTCCAACGTGCTGCCCCACGCGATAGTCTACTTGATTGATTGGGGATGCGGGCACGTCTTTCCGTGTGGGTTTCCGCAAAGGACGTTAGGTTATCGTTGCGGACGAATCGATTGGTTCGATTTGCGCAACGGACCCCCTAGCGGTTCATAGACTGGAGAGGGGGGGGCGGGTATTGTATGACCACCCAGCGGCGATGATTTACCGGGTGATCGAAGTGGTGGGGTGAACACCGGGTTGGCTTTGGGAGCCATGACGTTTTGCGCGCCATCCACGCGGAATCGTCGAATGGGCGACGGTGCCGTTCCGAGGATTCCGCTCCAGACCTCGTACGGAGCTCCTTGGCGCTCATCGTCTCGGTAGAAAGTCAGGTAGGTCATCTTCTCCGAGGGGAGGAATTCTCGCCAGTCGCCGTTGCCGCATGTAGGCGTGTAAACGCGACGCCAAGTTCCGCAGTTGAAGTAGAGTTGGCTGAGCATGTAGCCATCCGCGAAACTGGCATCCAGTGGAACGGTCTCGTCGCTATGTGTGTGACCGAAGACGATGTGTTTTGCGCGACGATTGCGGAACTCGCACTCTTCCATCGCTTTCTTCGAGAGTGATTTGGTTTGACCTTGTTTACGCAGCCAAGCCATGATGCGCTGCCCCCAGGTCTCTTCATCTTGATACCGGAACTTCAAGAGCGTCCCAAGCTCTTCCAGATCTCGCACGCCGAATGAGTTGTCGCGGTCGAGCTGGTAGATCAGAGGCATCATCTGGGCAATCACGCGGTCCCAGCAGTTCTTCAGTTCGTACTGAAGCGAAGTGACGGGACAAGAGATCTTCATCATTTGGTTCAGACATACCGGAGCCATCACCAACGGACGAACGTGATCCAATTCCTGCAGTCCCAGCTGGCAAGACGCCGGCAGTTGTTCGGCAAAGCCATGTTGGATCTCGAAGCGAAAACGCATGAGTCCTTCGATGAGAACGATGTCTGCCAGGCTGGCTCGGTCGCGGTGGCCTGCGTAGCTAAGGTTGTCGAAAACATCACCGTGACGCGCAAACATGCGATGTTGACGGAAAGCGGCCAACAATTCGGTATCTTCGGCTGGCTCGTGCGCGAAGGGGCGCTCCGGCGAGTTGTTGAGTCCGATCGCATCGACGATGGCGGCGCGAACCTCGTTCATTTCTGGATTCGCTAAGTGCAATGGCCAGTCTGCATTGCCCACCATGTAGTGAATGCGAACGGGGACGGGTTGCAAGTCGTCATCAAAAGCGGGTTTGCCATCGGAGGACATGCCAGGGACACGCACGGCTTGTCGTGTGCTGATCCCTTTCAGCACAGCGGTCGTTTCAAGGTTGCGGGTGAGGATACTAGAAACAACGGCGCTCACGCGTTTGCAGAATTCGCCTGATTGCTGTGCGTTCCATGGCTTCGGCCCATCGATGAGCCACCGTGACGAACGCATGATGTCTAAGACATCTCCCAGCAGAACAAGATCGATTTTGGGAATGGGGCGGTACTGGCCATCACTTCGCCACGAGGCGCGCACAGCTAGATCTTGTAGTCGTTCCGTGAAGATCCGAAAGGCCCCGGAATCGAGGGTCTCGCAACTTGTATCGTCGGTGAGATGGAGATCGCTGAGTACGACTAACATGTTGAATCCCCGCGGATTAGATACCCAAAAGCGACGCGTCATTCCGCGTAAATGACGCATCGGAAACCCTTGAAGTGAATCGGTTGCGCCGAACGCGTAGCGTTAGCTTTATCGCGAGAAGCCGTACAGACTGTGCGGCGATTTGGCTGAAGAGTCAGCGATATCCTGTCATAGCTATCGCTGATGGTATTGCTAGCGAACTCGTTTGCGTGCTTTGAGAGCGATATAGCGCTCTTCCGGCATGGTGATGCTGGTGACGCGCACGCCGAACTTGTCTCCGATCTTCACGGCTTCTCCCTCGGCGATCTTTTGACGACCGATCTCGACATCGAGCGTGTCTTCGCACGACTTGTCGAATTGAATGATCGTCCCCACGCCGACGTTCACGATGTCGTTCACCTTCATCTTCTTGGCCGCCAAGATCACACGGATCGGCACTTCAATTTGCAGCAAGCTACGACCAAAGCTTGGCAGTTCGCTGTAGCTGCCAATGCGTGGACGAGTCGCCGTTGGCTGAGGACTGGGGGATGGTGCTGGGGCGGCAGGCTTAGCCGGGGCTTCCTTTACTTCCTCAGTGACTGCCTCAGGCGGAGTTGCCTCGGCTTGGAAAACGTCGGCGGGCTTGGTTAAAGGCCAGACCATCAACGCTTCGTGTTCTGTACCGTCGATTTCCAGCTGCAAGGAAAGCTTGGCTGGGCTTTCTCCCGGTGCTCCGTTTTGACAGGCAGTCGCCAGGTCGTCGGTGGCTTGGACTTGGAACTCCATGGCCATGAACTCTTCCGGCAAGAGCGTCATGCCGAGTTCCTGACCGAGTGTCGCTAACTTGCTTTCGCCGGTTGGGTCCGGATCGGTATACCAATCCGGCAGTATACCGCTGGACTGGGAAATGAGGATCAATGCGGCCTCAGATTCGACATTCAAGACAATCGCCAGGCCGGGGACTTTCCAGTCGGTTAAGTCCGCATCGACCGAAAGTTCGCTCCCTTCACCCAACTTGAGCTGGATCTTTTGATCAAATGCCCTCGAAAACGCATCCGACGCTTCCACAGCGGTTGCTTCGCAGGCCGCGATGACTTCGGAAAGAGCTTCGATGTTGAATGCAGTCATAGTTCTGAGTGGGATGCAGCGCGCACGGATAGATTGTCGTTCGTCTTCTTAGGAATGATCGGCATGCCTGGCCGTTAAACTTGATATATTCGCGCCATATTCTCATCGACTGCTATCACTTCCTGGGCGGCTAACGTATCTGTTTTCTGTCAGAAAACTGCGAGTTAATTGCCCGAGTTGGATGTGATAGCTGAGAAAAGTTCACATCTATTCACGTCCAGGCATGCCGGTTCCCGTATTGTCGCCGAGCTTTAATATGGCTATATTGCCATGAAGCCATGAAGCCATGAATGAAATCGAAACAAAACTCGTAGTAAAAACGCTCGCCCAGTACGAGGCGCGTGCCAAGGTAGCCAAAGCAATGGCTCACCCTAGCAGGCTGTTCATGCTCGATTTGCTGGGACAGCGCGAAATGTGCGTGCAAGAGCTAACGCAGAATGTCGGTTGCGATCAGTCGACCGTTTCCAAGCACTTGGCCATCCTCAAAGAAGTCGGCCTGATTGAGTCACGGCGAGAGGGCACCTCGAACTTCTACAAGCTCACCTGTGGCTGCCTGGATGGTTTTTTTGGGTGTTTAGAAACCGTCGTCCAGTTAGACGTCGACAAGCGAACTTCTGCGTGTGATGGAGGCTGTCCGACGTGAGACGATATGTGGCGGAAGTCATCGGTACGTTTGCCCTCGTCTTCGCCGGAACAGGCGCCATCGTCGTCAATGACGTGACCCAGGAATCGATCACGCATGTGGGGATTGCCCTGACGTTCGGCATGATTGTCATGGCATTGATTTACGCTCTTGGTGATGTGTCGGGAGCGCACTTCAATCCAGCGGTCACGATTGGCTTTTGGACGGCTCGCCAGTTTGATGGCAAGGAAGTTGTCCCGTATATCATTGCTCAACTGCTGGGTGCGATTGCAGCGAGTGCCACTCTAAGAGTCTTGTTTCTAGAGCACGACACGCTCGGTGCGACTTTGCCGGCGGGTGTTTGGTGGCAGTCGTTTGTACTGGAGGTGATCCTTACGTTTCTGTTGATGTTCATTATTTTGAATGTCGCGACCGGAGCGAAGGAGAAAGGCATCATGGCAGGGGCCGCAATCGGGGCAACGGTTGGCTTAGAAGCGATGTTCGCTGGGCCAATTTGTGGGGCCTCAATGAACCCGGCCCGCTCGATGGCGCCCGCTTTAGTAAGTGGTCACTTGGAACATCTGTGGATTTACATCGTGGCCACGATTGCCGGTGCAATCTTGGCCGTGTTTGCCTATCAATTCGTTCAAACTGAAACCAACTCCGATACAGAACCTGTAGCGGAGCATCATGCGGTAGAGGAAGTGTCATGAAACGTGTTTTGATCTTGTGCACAGGCAACTCGTGCCGATCCCAAATGGCGGAAGCGCTTTGGGCGGAACTTGGCAAGGGGGAATGGGACGCCTATTCGGCCGGCTCGAAACCTTCCGGCTACGTCCATCCCCTGGCGATTGAAGCGATGAAGGAGTTGAGTGTCGATATTGGTGGCTACGAAAGCAAGTCGGCCAGCGACTTTCAGCACCAGCCTTTTGATCTGGTGGTTACCGTTTGCGATAACGCCAAGGAAGATTGCCCCATTTATCCGGAAGCGAAACAGACACTGCATTGGCCTTTCGATGATCCGGCCGATGCCCAGGGAACAAATGAAGAAAAGATGCCGACGTTTCGTCGAGTACGTGACGAAATCAAGGCCACGATTAGTGAATATTTAGGAGTCTAAGATGCAATCCGCAGTTGATTTTCCAGGCAGCTTTCGCATTCATGTCGCCTTGAATGTGTCGAGTCTCGAAGCATCGCAGAAATTCTATGAAATGCTCTTGGGGACTGCCCCCAGTAAGGTGCGGCCTCGGTACGCCAAGTTCGAGCCAACCGATCCGTCGGTGAATCTTTCATTGAACGAGATCGACCAACCGTTTCAAGTCGAGCAAGGTTCCGCTCACTTTGGTATCCAAGTCAAGTCGATTGCCGAAGTGCACGCCGCCGCCGAGCGTTTTCAAGCAGCCGGCTATAAGGTGATGCAGGAAGAAGCGACGACCTGTTGTTATGCCGTGCAGGATAAGGTTTGGGTTGCTGATCCAGATGGGCATAAGTGGGAAGTCTTCGTTGTCATGAATGCTGACGCGAAAGATGAGCTGTATGAACAGTCGGGCTGCTGCAGTCCGAACCTTTCTCAGATTCAGTTGTAAGAACTGATATGAAGTACAGCCTGGTGTTGATCCACCAGGCTGTTGTCTTTTCTTGGGTAGAAGCGGCTACTCTGCTTTTCGACCCAATAGAACACGGTAGATGGCCAGAACGACCATCGAACCTAATATCGCGACAAAGAAGCTGTAAAAATTGAATCCGGTGACGGTGCCATAACCCAGGCCGGTCATGATGAAACCACCCACCATGGCTCCAACGATGCCAATGATGATGGTGACAATACAGCCGCCTGGATCGTCTCCCGGAAAGAGGAACTTGGCCAAAGCTCCGGCAATCAGGCCGAATACGATCCAAGAAAGAATACCCATGGTTGTTGCTCCTTTCAGGACAGGTTTCGTTGAATTCACCTAATCCAGTTGCACAAAGCGTGCCAATTATTGGCCCAGGAGCGTGCCTAAGTTGACGAGGGAAGTTCCTTGCTGAAGGTCATTTGTCCAAACAGCCAGAGAACGAACTTGCTCGGCATCATCATCAGGCCGCGTTCGGCCAGTATTCGCATGTGATCAGCGGCCGCTAATTGGCCGCGGAAGTGGGTTTCTTTGATACGAATGGTGGAGTCTAAGGTTTTCTTGAGCTTGGTGCTCTTAATGCCTTCTGGATGAATGCGATATTGAACCAGTGGTTCGGGATAGTTTTCAAACTTCGCCCCTGCTTTGGCCAGACGGCACCAAAGGTCGTAGTCTTCGATAAAGAAGTCTTTGAGGTATCCGCCAAGCTCTAGGACGATCTTTCGTTTAAACATGACCACTGGTTGGGCAATGGGACAATACCGGCGGAGGGCGCGGATGATGTCTTCGTGTTTTCGCGGATAGTCGCGATAGCCCAAATGGTTTCCGTCGTCGTCAATGATCTTCAAGGTGCTTCCAAGGACGACCAGATCGGGATCCATTTCAAAGCACTTGGCTTGCGTGGCAACGCGATGGGGCTCCCAGATATCGTCCGCATCCCCTCGGGCGACTAAGTCCGCCGTGGCAAGACCAAGTCCTTTGTTTAGCTGATCAGGGAGGCTCGTGCGTTCTTCGTTCCGAATATGAATGATTCGATCGTCTTGCAGGTGGCGAATCATCTCACGGCCATCACGTTCCGAAGGATCCTCAATCAAAATGATTTGCAGATTTTGATACGTCTGCGCGAGGATGCTTTCCACCACTTCGGGAAAGTGACGTGGATGGGGATTCCACACACCCATTACGACCGAAATAAGTGGCTGCTCGAGCGAAGGGGAATTGGTTTCTGACATGATGGATTGGGGAACCGATTGCGGTGAAGAATCGACCTACCCACTCAAGTATAAATTCGGGCAACTTTCTACGAACGACCTACATCGTTAGCGTTTCGTGAAGTTCCTGCAGGTGATGATCCGTGAACTGTGGAAGTTGGTATTTTCCAAGCATCCGATTGGTGATTGGCTTGGGCTGACTGGCGTTTCGCCTCAGGCGAATCGGGGAGCACCGTATGGAAAGAGTCCCGGTGGCAAGTCTTGCCAGGGATTAGCTTCGATTATTGCTGCTTTGTTGCTTTCCAGGAGGCAGTTACTGGGAATGCCAGATTATTGGCGAATAAGGCAACTCAGGTCGAGCTTCTGGGCGGATTGATCGGCATTATCTTTGGGCTACCATATTAGAACCTCAAAAACCCCTGCCTTTTTGGAGTTCTTCCCGTGATTCGATGTCTTTTTGCGTTCGCCATCGCGCTGTCTACCATGGTGACTTCCCTTTCTGCTGCCCCGCAAAATTATGACGTGGTCATTTACGGGGGAACCTCTGCGGCCATTACGGCTGCGGTGCAAGCCAAGAAAATGGGGAAGACCGTGGTTGTCGTTTCGCCAGATAAGCACCTGGGTGGTCTTTCCAGCGGCGGACTTGGTTGGACCGACAGCGGAAGAAAAGAGGCCATCGGTGGGCTATCGCTCGACTTCTACGAACGGGTCAAGAAGCATTACGACCAAGATAGCGCCTGGCGTCAACAAAAGCCGGAACAATACAGCCGCTATCGAGCCAACGATAACGCGATGTGGGTCTTCGAGCCGCATGTCGCCGAGAAGGTATTCGAGCAGCTGGTCGAAGAGTACGAGATTCCTGTCATCCGCGACCAGTGGCTCGATCGCGAGAATGGCGTGAAGAAGGTGGACGGAAAGATCGTCAGCATCACGACTCTCGACGGGAAAACCTACACCGGCAAGATCTTTCTCGATACGACCTATGAAGGCGATCTGATGGCCGCCGCTGGTGTTTCGTATCACGTGGGTCGCGAGTCGAACGATGTGTATGGCGAAACGATCAACGGCGTTCAAGTCGCACGCGCTCACAGCCATCAATTTGAATATCCAACCGACCCTTACGTCGTCGAAGGCGACCCGACCAGTGGATTGTTGCCGCGCATTTCGGCCGAGAAGCCAGGTCCCGATGGAAGCGGTGACAACAAGATTCAGGCCTACTGCTTCCGCATGTGCCTGACCACGGCGAAAGATAATCAGGTTAAGTTCCCCAAGCCGGAAGGTTACGACCCAAAACAGTACGCACTTTTGGCTCGGTACCTCAAAGGTGGTTGGAAGGGCGTCTTCAATAAGTTTGATCCGGCCCCGAATTTTAAAACCGACACGAACAATCACGGTGCGTTCTCAACCGATAACATCGGGATGAATTACGACTATCCGGAAGCTTCGTACGAGCGCCGCAAGGAAATCATTCAAGAGCACGAAACCTATCAAAAGGGCTGGCTCTACTTTATTGCCAACGATCCGTCCATTCCGCAGGACATTCAAGATCGCATGAACAAGTGGGGATTGGCGAAGGATGAATTCGTCGACAACGGCAACTGGCCGCATCAGATTTACGTCCGAGAAGCCCGGCGTATGATCGGCCCGGTCGTCATGTGCGAACCCATGCTGCGAGCCCAGGTGCCGACACCGAAAAGCATTGGTATGGGCTCGTACAATATGGACTCGCATAACGTTCAGCGGATTGTCACCGAGAAGGGACATGTCCGTAACGAAGGTGATATTCAGATCAGCCCCGGCGGCCCTTACCCAATTAGCTACGACAGCGTGACCCCTAAAAAGGAAGACTGCACGAACTTGCTGGTGCCTGTGTGTGTTTCGTCTTCGCACATCGCCTACGGTTCGATCCGCATGGAACCGGTCTTCATGATCCTTGGCCAATCGGCTGCCACGGCCGCATGCATGGCGATCGATCAAGAGATTGCCGTTCAAGACGTTGAGTATTCGGAACTCAGCCAGCGGCTGTTGAAGGATGGCCAGGTTCTGGAAATGGAACGCAAGCCTTCCTATCCGAAGCAGGTGATCGACCCCAAAAAGCTAGAAGGCGTCGTCATTGACGACACCCAGGCACAAACAACCGGCGATTGGCCTGTCAGTAGTTCCATTTCGGGTTACGTCGGCACCGGCTACGTGCACGACGAAAACAAAGGTCAGGGCAAGAAGTCCATTGCTTTCCGCGTCGCGAAGCTCGAAGCGGGCAAGTATGACGTTCGCGTTGCCTACTCTGCCAATCCCAATCGCGCCTCGAACGTGCCGGTAACGGTTACCACGCAAGGTAAGGAAGTCTACGCGGGAACGATCAATCAGAAGAAGGCTCCAAGCGTCGACAAGGTTTTCGTTTCGCTCGGTAAATTCGAGCTCAGCGGAGATACGATCGTGACGCTGACCAACGAAGGTGTTGACGGCTACGTGGTTGCCGATGCCGTTGTTCTTCTGCCGGTGAAGTAAGCCAATGCCTAAGTTTCTCACCTCGCTACTTGTGCTACTGACGCTCTGTGCTGCGTCAGTAGCTACGGCGGCAGAGCCAATTCGGATCCGAGTGGTTAGCTACAACATTCACCACGGTGAAGGAACCGACAGAAGGCTCGATCTGAAGCGTATCGCACAGGTCCTAAGTGATGCCGAGCCAGACATCATTGCGCTGCAGGAAGTCGATCAAAACACCACGCGGACCGATAACGTCGATCAGGCCGCTGAACTTGCCAAGCTGTTGAAGATGAACCACGTGTTTGGAGGAAACATTAACCTCCAAGGTGGTCGCTACGGCAACTCCATTTTGACCAGGTTCGCTTCCATCTCGGCGTCCAATCATCCGCTTCCCTTGCTGGCCGAAGGTGAGCAGCGAGGCGTGTTAGAGGCCGATATCACGGTGCCAGGCCTTAAGCAGTCGCTGAAATTTTTGGACACGCATTTCGACCATCGACCGGACGAGAAGGAACGCATTGCGTCCAGCAAGATGATTGCTCAGTTGATCCAGGACTGGGGCGACCGCCCTGCTCTGCTGGCCGGTGACTTGAATGCTGTCCCGGAGAGCAAACCGCTGGCGCTGCTGGAAAAAGATTGGACACGCTCCAACAAAGAGATCCTGCCCACCATTCCCAGCGACAAGCCAACTCGGCAAATCGATTACATCCTGCTTCGTCCCAAGCAAGGCTGGAAAGTCGTCGAGTGCCGCGTACTCGATGAGCCTGTCGCATCCGATCATCGTTGCATTCTAGCCGTTCTCGAGTGGACTGAACCCGCTACGAACTAGCGTCTTCTTGCACGTCTACGATTTTCTGAGTCACGGACATAACGTGCGATAAACGGCTCTAAGCGGCAGGCAAATCGTCTTCAATCGTGCGGCTGCCCACATCGGCAAAAAATAACAGAGTAGTCGCACTTTCTCCTAATATCCGTATTGCGCAAAAGACTATCGCATATGCGGCATTCTTGACCCCCATAGTGCCAGGGCAGGAATCGACCTATGTGTAGATTCGGTGAATTGTCCTGGGCCCGTGGGAAAAGCGATTGTGCTTTCGACTCATTCCATCTCTATTGCCGCCATCGTCACGTAAGCGATCGCGGTCGCCGAAAAGTGTGGCGTAGTTGTTAAGTCATAACTTGTGAATTTATTAAAAGTGAGTCTGATGAGTCTTCGAAGCACAAATCGCGCGTTGTCTTCGCGAAAAGGTTTCACCCTGGTGGAACTGTTGGTAGTAATCGCGATCATTGGCGTTTTGATCGCCCTGCTGTTGCCGGCTGTGCAGCAAGCCCGCGAAGCAGCCCGAAGAATGCAGTGCCAGAACAACCTGAAACAGATCGGGCTGGCCCTCCACAACTATCATGGCACATTCAACCGCCTGCCCCTGGGCAATAACGGGATCGTGAATGCGGCTGGTACCAAGTATTACGGACACGGCTGGACGTGGCAGGCAAGCATCCTTCCGTTTCTCGAACAAGGGGCGCTTTTCGACGCGGTTAGCGGTCCCGATGGATATGGCCAGGAAACGGGCAGCACAGGCTCTGGGAAGCCAACGATTGTTCTGGAAACCGACGTTCAAGTCTTCTGGTGCCCCTCGCAGCCAGACGTCCGCAACGGTGCTCAGAAGTATGGCGATGGTGACCAGCCATCCAATTACAACGGCAACATGGGTACCCGGATCGGCAACGGTAACGACAACTGCGTCTGCACCGGAGTGTCGACCCTTGCTGAAATGAAGTCGGAAGCTTGGGGCTGCATGAATGGCAATGGGGTCTTCTTCGTCGACAGTAAGATTCGCTTTGAAGATGTGAAGGACGGCCTGTCCAGCACGATCTTCGTCAGTGAAGTCGTCGACACAGGCGGCGACGTCATGGGCCACTACAGCGGCGGCTGCGACCGACACGCCATGTTCTCGGGTGGGGCCGATGGCAATCCGCCTACCGAGATGACGGAATACTTGATCGCCGCCGAAGGCAACGATCCGATCAACGGTGGTGCCGAAGAAGCCGCTGGTAGCTGGCACGCCGGCGGAGCTCAGTTCCTCATGGGGGACGGCAGCGTTCGATTCATGTCAGAAAACATGGACATGCCAACCTATCAAGGACTCAGCACCCGCAATGGTCGCGAAGTCCTTGGCGACTACTAATCCGAAAAATTGGTCACAAACAAACCGTGCCGCCAATCATGCAGTGGCACGGTTTCCAAGCGGAAATCTTAATATCGTACAAGCCATATTTTGGAGTCGTCCAGTGAAGTCGAAGCAAGCCGGTCGCCTGGCGGCGGCCTTATCGGTGATGTTATTGATGCTGCCTGGCTGTGGTGGAGTTGGCGATCAGCCGGATCTGGGGCAGGTAAGCGGAACCATCACGCTTGACGGGAAGCCCCTCAGCAACATTGTCGTCGTCTTTCAACCAGACAGCGGCCGTCCGGCCCGTGGCCGCACGGATGCTGACGGCAAATACGAGCTGACCTACATTCGCGATACCCGTGGGACCAAGATCGGCCACAATCGCGTTGAAATTGCACCAAGCGAAGAGGAAGACGATCCCATCGCGGAGGAAGCAGATCCTGACACACTCGAGTTCAAACGCCCTACAAAATCGAGAAAGGCGAAAATTCCAGCTCGTTACAACACGCAAAGCGAACTCGAGGCAGACGTGCAGCCTGGTGAGAACACATTCGATTTTGAACTGACGTCATAAGGCAGCAAACGCATCACGAACTATCGAAAAGGCTCGGCCACTGGCGAGCCTTTTTTCATGCGCTGCGTCTATCGACTACAATCGCTCAAAAGCACTTACGAGTCTCACCTCAGGAAAGCTTCGGCGATGAAATCGTTTACCAAAGAACTCTGGATGGACGTCCCCAAACGGCGCATGATCGTCGACATCCATGGCGACGTAGAGGACTGCGTTGCCGCAAGTGGCATTCGGGAAGGAATGGTCCTGGTCAACGCCATGCACATCACGGCGAGCGTCTTCATCAACGATAACGAAAGCGGACTGCATCAGGACTACGATCGCTGGTTGGAAGAACTGGTTCCCTTCAACCCGGGCACCGATCCGGCCAGCGGCGGCTACCTGCACAACCGTACCGGCGAAGACAACGCCGACGCGCATCACAAACGCCAGATCATGGGGCGTGAGGTGGTGGTAGCGATCACTAAGGGTAAGCTGCACCTGGGACCGTGGGAGCACATCTTTTACTACGAATTCGACGGGCGACGACGGAAGCGGGTGCTGGTGAAGATCATTGGGGAGTGAGAGTCGTGTTTCAGCAGGGGAAAGATGGACCGATGTATTTTCGGCTGAGGGAAGCACCACGATATCACGCGTGGGCCGAAGAGAGACTGTCAAATGGAGAGGACGAGGAACTTCTGTCCAAGCTGGAGCAGATTTCCTTCTGGATGCGGCCCAGCGAGTTAGCCAAGTTGTGCGCGAAAGACTTTGAGCGGATGCTCGCTGATTTGAAACACTTGCATCGAAACGATTAGATGAAGTACCCCAACAAGAATTTACCTCGGAGCAAGCGAATTGACCAATGAATTCACGCAAGACGAATGGGACAAGCTGATAGTTACCTATCCTGCCGGGACGCCAATGACTGGAGTCGTCAAGAACCAGCAACAGTACGGTGTTTGGGTCACGCTGGACGAGTTGCCCGAAGTCCCGGCGCTTCTGGAGATCATTCATTTCGAGGCTATCGAGACTACCCCAAATCAAAAGCTGACGTTTCCCGGCAGCTTCCCGGCCGTCGGGAAACAAATCTCGTGCAGAGTCTTGGCATGGTGCGAGTTTCCTAAGGACGTGAGACTGACTCAGTTGAGCCACCTGGATTGGAGTCATGAACGATTCCTCCACGAGCAAGAAGGAGATGATGTTTGACCCTCGACCACAAACGGTAGTGTGTAACGCGGTGTGTTTGGGGAACGCCATGCACATCACGGCGAGCGTCTTCATCAACGATAACGAAAGCGGACTGCATCAGGACTACGATCGCTGGCTGGAAGAACTGGTTCCCTTCAACCCCGGCACCGACCCGGCCAGCGGCGGCTACCTGCACAACCGTACCGGCGAAGACAACGCCGACGCGCATCACAAACGGCAAATTATGGGGCGGGAAGTGGTGGTGGCGATTACCAAAGGGAAGCTGCACTTGGGGCCGTGGGAGCATATTTTTTACTACGAGTTTGATGGGCGACGGCGGAAGCGGATCTTGGTGAAGATTATTGGGGAGTAAATCGTGCAAATGAGTGAGCCAATCAAGCCCCATCCAGAGAACGTCGAAGGTCCGTTCTATGTCGAGTATGGCTGCTGCACAGCGTGTGATGTGCCAATGGTTGAGGCGCCAGGGCTCTTCGCATACGACTCCGACAACCATTGCTATTTGAAGCGTCAACCGAATACGGCGGAAGAAATTACCAATGCCATCGGTGCGGCATGGAATGCAGAGCTCCAATGCATTCGATATCGAGGAGACGATGCAGACGTTCTCCGTAGGCTTGCTGAACTTGACCTACGTCAATTATGCGATGTTGCTCCGCCGACCGGTATTGTGCCGTGCTATCGAAACCACGTGACATTTGTCTCTGAGGGCGATAACGCCAGCCGGCTTGCGAAAAAGTTTCAGAAGTACCTCATTTCGCTCAACGTCGATGGCATGCGTGAGTTCAGATTTCGGGAAATTGAAGAGTCTGGCAGCAGTGCGGCATTTGCATTCGCGTGGTATGACGACGACTTTCACGACGTTTACTTTTCCACTATTAAAGAACCAAAGCTTCGGTGGCACATTTGGCATCCTGTAGCTAATTCCCTTAGTGGGCGCGGCGTGGGCAATCTTGTATTCAATTGGCTGTCGAGTGATTTTGAGTGTAATGATGTAAGGTGGTATACGGAGTTTGACTGGAACGACTCGAATCGATTCCAAAGGACACCGTGGTAAGCTGATCTGAGTAAAAACCATCACTCCTGATCTGACCGTGAGGTCCCTCCCGTCACTACGAAAGTAAGAATGCACTTTGGTACAGTTTGTCTGGAGTCCGTCGTGAGCAATACTGTCGAAAACGAACTGTGCGCACGTCTCAGCGATTTGCTCAAGACAATGGATGTCGATGAAGTCGTTCCTGAGTCGGACGATAGTCGGCCTATATTGAGTGCATTGGAGAGCTTCGTTTCCCATGTCATCAGGGAGATTCATGAAGATTTCCAATGGGAATCGTTGGACGGAATTCTACCCGTTGAGTTTCGGAAAAGAGGGGATCGGGAAATTGAGCTGTTAGGTGGCGCCTATCTCATCTCGGACCAGACCGTGGTGCCAATCTATTTGAGGTTGCAAATCGATTCTGCCGATCGCGAAGTGTGCTGGATGGAATGCTACTTGGGGCAACGTTTGCACGAAAAAATGGCGCGTACTAGCCATGCCAATTTACACAAAGTGCTGAATCAGATTTCGTCCGATGAAGAAAAGACCTCCTCGATCGACTGGTACTATAAAGTTGGGTTTGGCGAAAAAGTTTGACTAGTTCGATCAAACTTTTCGCGTCTATCTCTAGTACTCCCTATAAACCAGCCTCGCTGTCCCCATAGTTCACAGCCCTGGTTCTCACTTCTCCTCATCCCAGGAATACCCACCATGTTCATGCGTATTTCTCTGACGCTGGCCGTTCTTGTCGCGATCACCGCTCAGGCTTTCGCCGAAACCACCGCCGCCGATGTCGAAGGTTTTTTGATTGAAGGAAAACTGGCTGAAGGCAAAGCGGCGATGCAGGCTCGGGTGGAGGAGAAACCCAAAGATGCCGAGGCGCAGTATGCCGTGGGGATCTTCTCGGTGCTGATCGCGGCGGAGAACTTGTCGCAGAACTTGTACCGCTACGGGCTGCGGCCGGACGCCCCGCGTGCTCCCTTCGTGCGGATGCCGGTGCCGAAGAATCCCGATCCGGAAGAGCTGACCTACGAGAAGTGGCGAGCCGTACTTCAGCAGTTCATCGATGATCTGGCGGTCGCTGAGGCCGAACTGGCCAAGGTGGACGATCCCGAGGTTAAGCTGAAGCTGCCGGTCGGCATGGTGCGGATGGACCTCAACGGGGATGGCAAGGCGGAAGACGGCGAAACGTTCTGGAAAGTCTTCACGTCGGTTGCCTGGCGGGCTGCCAAGCTGGACGAAGACCAGAAGCGATTTGAAATTGGCTTCGACAAAGCCGATGTCCACTGGATGATCGGTTATACCCACCTGCTGCGTGCGATGGCGGAAGCGTACCTGGCCTACGATACGAGCGAGTTCTTCACGAACACGGCGTCCATCTTTTTCTCAGGCGTCGAGTCACCGCTGGCCCAGCTGCGAACCGCACGGCAGAACGATTTCATGGATCAGATCGCCGATGCGGTGCTGACGATCCATCTGATGAAATTTGAACTGGTCGAGCCGGATCGGATGGAAGTGTCGCGGCAACATCTGTTGACGATGATCTCGCAAAGCCGCTTGGTGTGGGAGTACTGCACCCAGGAAACGGATGACGATCGCGAGTGGATCCCGAATGCCAAGCAGACGAGCCTGACGCCCCTGACGGTCAACGAGGAACGGATCGCTGGCTGGGCCCAGTTCCTGAATGAGGCCGAAGAGGTGCTGGAAGGGAAAAAGCTGATTCCGCACTGGCGCGTCAATGACGGTCGTGGAATTAACCTGCGCAGCGTATTTACGGAGCCGACCCAATTCGATTTGATCGGCTGGGCGCATGGGGTCTCGGCGCTACCGTACCTGGAAGAAGGAGAAGTCGTCTCGCAGGAGACCGGCAGAACCCTTTCCAGAACGTTCCAAGGACGGTTCTTGGTATTTGCGGTTTGGTTCCAATAACGCGAGCCTGCTTAAACGACTAACCAAGCATTCGATCTAAGGCCATCAGTGCGATCCGCCAGGGGGCCTGGCGGGTCTCTTGGGTCTGCCACCACTGTCCAACAATTTCTGCGAGGGCTTCGTGTCCGGCATGGGCGACCTGCCATAGCTTGAATGCGTCGGCCAGGGTTACCGTTGCTGGTCTTACCAGTTCGACCTCTTCGGCTGCGTACAAGATGCCTGGCAAGGTAGCCAGCCGCGCGATCATGCCGATGCGGTCGGGATCGATCTCTTCGCTGTACTTGGGCAGATCGAGGTTCAACTGCGAAATCAGCCAGCCCAGTCGCGCGACCTCGGGGAGTTGTGGATTCGGGTCGTAGAGCATCCCTTCCAGGCGAACACTGTTGTAGGCCAGGTGCGCTGTCCCGCGGCCGCCACTGATCGGTAGCACCAGGATCACGTCGGCCGTTTCCGGTAAGAACTCTTCCGGCAGGACTCGTTGCAGAAAGTGAAGCAGGCCAGGGCCGCGGGCCTCCCAAGCTTCTCGCAAAGGACGACGACGCAGAGAGAGTTCTTCTGCCGCTTTGGGAACGGCCGCGGCATAAGCGTTGGCGAGGTCCGATAGGGCACCACCAATGGACGTTGCGTAGCCCGATTCGCTGGCCTCCAGGCCGAGTGTTTTACGAAGGACCGCTTTGGCCAGCTCGACTCTTCCATCCAGCTGCGCGGAAAGGGGTAAAGCGTGTCTCCAGAACAGTTTGGGAGCGACTTGGGCCGTTTTAAGTTCACTTACCAGACGCCGGGCAGCTGGAGCTACGGTATTCACAATATCTTCAGAAACGCCTGAGGGAGGGTTTCCGGCGAGAATCTGGGCGGCATGCAAGCAACTGGTCCAGGTATTTTCTTGCCAGCGAAGTTCCAGATTCATCCGTAGGTTCCTTCCGTAGGGGCGGGTTCATGTTCTAAAATCATCTCTTTCGTCGCGGACGATTGCAACCGACAGGGAGAAACGTTTCTTCCAAGGTAGTCGCCACGCGCCCCAAAACTGTTCTGCACGCCCCAGGAGAGTGGAACTCATGCTGAAAGAGAATGGCAACCGGTGGACCGCCGCCGATTCTACCGATCTGTACGAAGTTGACCGGTGGGGAAAAGGCTATTTCAGCGTCAGTGACGAAGGGCACCTGTTGGTCCACCCGTCGAAGACTCCTGAGAGCGGGATTGACCTGAAGACCGTGGTCGACCGTCTCGAGGCCCGTGGCATCGACCTGCCGATCCTGCTGCGCTTTAGCGAGATCCTGCAGAACCGGTTGCAGGATATCAACAACGCATTTACGAATGCCATCTCTGACTACGACTACCAAAACAAGTATTCGTGCATCTACCCGATCAAAGTAAACCAGCAGCGGCACGTGGTGGAGGAAGTCCTGGACTATGGCCGACCGTATGGCTTCGGACTGGAAGCCGGTAGCAAGCCAGAGCTATTGGCCGTGATTGCGATGACGGATGAAAACACGCCGATCATCTGCAACGGATTCAAGGACGAAGAGTACATCGAGATCGCCATGTACGGCCAGAAGCTAGGCCGGACGATCATCCCCGTGGTCGAGAAGTACACCGAGCTTGGGCTCATTCTGAAGACGGCCGAAGAGATCGGCGTTCGTCCGAAAATTGGTTTCCGTGTGAAGCTTGCCTCCCGCGGAAAGGGACGTTGGTCGGCCAGTGGCGGCTATCACAGTAAGTTCGGCCTGACCGTGACGGAAGTCCTGCGGGCCTTGGACGAACTCAAATCGCGCGGTATGGAAGACTGCTTCAACCTGTTGCACTATCACCAGGGAAGCCAGGTGAGCAACATCCGCTACGTGAAAGCGGCGTTGATCGAAGCGGCTCGCATTTATGTCGACCTGGTCAAGCGAGGCGCCGGCCTGAAGTATCTGGATGTCGGTGGTGGTTTGGGTGTCGACTACGACGGTTCACAAACCGACTTCCATTCCAGTATGAATTACACGTTGGACGAATATGCTCGCGACGTGGTCTCGCACGTTCAGTCGATCTGCAATGAAGCTGGGGTTCCCCATCCGCACTTGTTGTCGGAAAGCGGGCGCGCGGTCGTGGCGTTTCACAGTGTGTTGGTCTTTGGCACGCTTGGTGTTGCCGAGCAAGGTCTGGGCGAACTGAAGCAGGAATTCGACGAAAATACGCCGGCACCATTGCGCGACTTGAAAGAAGCGTATGCCTCGGTCGGTCCACGGACTGTCCTGGAAAGCTTCCATGATGCTCAGATGGCACTCGATATGGCCTTGTCGATGTTCGGCAACGGCAACCTCAGCTTAGAGCAACGTAGCGAAGCCGAAACGTTGTACTGGAATCTCTGCTTCAAGATTCGTGGGCTCATCAGCGAACTGGATCACGTGCCGGAGGAATTCGAAGGCCTCGATCGGATGCTGTGCGATACCTACTTCTGCAACTTCTCGCTGTTTCAGTCATTGCCAGATAACTGGGCGATTAACCAGTTGTTCCCCATCATGCCGATTCACCGTCTGGACGAAGAGCCACAGCGGCATGCCGTGATCGGTGATATTACCTGCGACAGTGACGGCAAGATCGACCAGTTCATCGATCGTCGTCATGTGAAGCGAACCCTGCAACTGCATCGCTACGACGGTAAGCCCTACTATATGGGTGCCTTCCTCGTCGGAGCCTATCAGGAAGTGCTGGGCGACCTGCATAACTTATTCGGCGATACGAATGCGGTGCACGTCGAACTGGACGACCAGGGCCAGCCTTCCTTCACGCATATCATCAAGGGTGATACGGTACAGGAAGTGTTGCATTACATGCAGTTCAACGAAGAAGAGTTGACCCGCCAGATGCAGCGCAGCGTCGAGCAATCGATCAAACGCGGGGCCATCGAGGCCAAGGAAGCAGGCACGATCATGAAGTTCTATGAATCGGGCCTGCGTGGTTACACCTACTTGGAGTAAGCGGCTACGGCGCTTTCAGTTTGCGTAGCGTATAGTGGGCTTCCTTCGGCCACAGCTTGCCTTGATCTCCGGCGATTTCGTCGTCTAGGAAGATCTCGTAGACGAAACCTTCCCGAAGGGGAGCTTCCAGCGTGATGGTCGCTTCCAGCCGGTCTTGGGAAAGGTCGACTTTCAGGACGCTTTCCAGCCGACGCTGTTGGTCGTCGCCGCCGTAGGCCGGAGTCGAAACGCGGGTATACGATGCCACCGTGTAGTTGGTTGGCAAACCGCCGCGTGTGGCATCGACCTGGTCGGTGAAGCGAACTTTGAAGCCCGCCGGCGTCGCCGTTACTTCGTCGATGCCAAGCGGCAGGTGAACCGACTTGGGACGCAGTTTCGTGAACGAGCCAATGTTGTTCCCACCACCCCAGCCGGCGTCACGAATGTTGCCGATATAGACATCCCCGTCTGGAGCGACCGCGCAACTGATTGGACCAAGGAGTCCTTTTTCGACATCTTGCGGAGGATCGACTGTCATCGGATAGACGGCACCCTGCATGATGCCATCAACCTCTTCCAGGCTTATGCGAACCAAGCGGCGGGTATCGTATTCACAGCCAATCAGGTCTCCTTCCCAGGGGCCGTATAGGTCGTAGCCCAGCCGTTCGCGTTCCTTCTTGGGGGTCTCGAGGAAGCAGATACCGTTCACGCTACGTGTCCAAGGATGCGGAATGGCGATCGATGGAGGTGTCTCTGGCGGAGAGAATCCCGGCTTGCGATCGATGGCGTTGATAAAGCCATAGCGTTGGCCCGGCACGATGTGGTTCAATTCGTTGAACGGATTGAAGTTCCCTTGGTTGTCCGTCACATACAGCTCGCCGCGGTTGTTACGAGCGATGCCCATCGGGAAGCGATGGCCAGCCGTAAGCTCCTCGATTCGGAATGATTGCTCGACTGGATCGAGCGTGTCAGGAATTAACTTGAGCACAGTCCCACGCAACGCGGCCGCTTCCGCCGTGCGTTTGTCTTGCTGGCAAGGGATGGCCAGGTAATAGTTGCCTTCTTCATCGCGTGGCAAGCCGACGACCCAGTCGTGATAGTCGTCGGTATGTCCCCAGCCGTGAGACAGGTTGGTTACCTTCTCGACCACCCCGTCTCCGTCCTGATCCCACAAACGAAGCAGGGCGTACTTGTTGACCACATCGACGTACTTGTCGTACGCCCTGATACCGTAAGGGGCTGCGTATTCGTCACCGAACTGCGAGTAGGTATCTTCCAGGCCATCGCCGTCGGTGTCGATCAATTTCCACAATCGGCCTTTGAGTGAACCGGCAATCAGGGCCCCATCCGGCTGCCAATCCATGGCGATGGGCATCATTTCGGTCGTGATGGGCAGACGTGTCGCAGACCATCCCGGGACGATGTCGAGGGACACAGCGTTTGACTTACGAACGGGAACAGGAGGCTGCTCGGCAAGCGTTTCGCCAGGCAGGTCGAGCCGCACCGTCATGTCAATCGTGCGGTTCTCGCCAGGTCGCAGCCAAACGGTCGCGTCGTCGCCATAAAAGATGTTGGGTTGCTTTTTGATATCGAAGGAGATGTTGCCCGCTTCGAAACGCTGGGCCGGTTGGTCATCGATCGAGTTGCGGTCGCGGAGGAGGGCACCTGCGAGTGTTTCCTGCGGAAGATGAAGGACGATGCTTCCTCCTTCGGGAACATTTTGGAACTGCATCGTGCGATGGAAGCCATTGATCGGCTTTCCGTCTTCGGTCCAGATTGGCTGCCACGTTTCCACAACTTCGATGGCGTATTCGTCCGAGCCGTGTACAAAATGCAGCGTATGGGACCAGATCAACTTGTCTTCTTCGTAGCGAAGTTCATTGAATCGGGTGATGAATTGACCGTCGCGAGCTGGTTCAGGCGGGGTATCTTTCTTATCGACCAACAGGCGAATTTCAGGCTGTTGCCGGACATCAGTGAGGAGGCCTCGGGCACCGATCTCCCAGTGCCAGGTCTTGCCTTCGCTGCGCTGACGAGCGACATCACCGACCCACCACTGCAGTAACTTCCCACTCTCCAGGTCATAAAGCACGTTGTTGCGATTGGGCAGACCAACCAGCAGCGGTTTGACCAGGACATCCTTGTCGCTCAGCTTAATCACGTCGGTCAGTACGATCGGACGCGAGGTTTCGCTGCGTGTACCATTAAACCGGACGATACGGACAGGGTCTGGTTTGGGTGGGGTAAAGTCAGGCGTGTTGAGCACCTTCCAGACGGCGGCGAGCTGGGTATCGACGTTGTTATCGAGAACGCCTTGGACAGGCAATTTGACGCTGGGCATTTCCATGCGGGGAACGATTCGAGCCGGATCGTGAACCCAGCGATAGAACCACGGTTCGCGAATGCGCTTGCCCAGCATCGACAGGTCAGGTCCCTTGGCATTCAGGGGTGCCTTGGGCGGGATCATCTTGCCCACCTGATGGCAACTGGTACAGCCGAAACCGTCGGTCGTCACCAGACGTGACCCTGCGACGGTGGCCGCCAGGCCTTCCAGTTCAGGGATTTCGAGCGAGGCCGGCGCGTTATCCGGAATACGATCCTGCGTTACGAAATAGTTGACTAGAGCTTGCTGTTCTTCGGCCGAGAGCTGGAACTTGGGCATCTGGACTTTGAGCCAAGGTCGATGGTTTCCTTCGCTGCGCCGAATAGCTGCCAGGAGGGCTTCGTCATGCAGTTTGTCGCCAATGCTGTTGAGCGAAGGAGGCACCATCGCGGGAAGTTGTGATGCCAGGTTCGCATGCGCATCAGTAACTTCCTTTGCGGTCTTATTTAGCCCCAAATTCGTTCCACGAGGATGACAAGCGAAGCAGTTGTTTTTCGTAAGAACCCAGGCCGCGTCAGGCGTATCGGACTTGGCGTGTTTGGCCCGAGATACTTCCCGAATATACGTTGCGATGGCTTCCTGGTCTTCTTTGGGCAGCCGATAACCAGGTTGTCCTTTTTGGGGATTGGGTTGATCCATGCAACCGGCCTGCCACAAGTTGCCGGGGGCAAGTGCTACCTGAAGTGTGTGGCTGGCTTGTTTGGAATCGCCTGGAAGCGTGTGGCACGTGTTACAGCGGTTGGCGGCAACGACCTCGCGCCCTCGCTGTACCAGCAGATCGTTGAATCCTCGTACGGGTGTCTTCGCAATCGACCTGTCTTTGGTAAGCGTTACCAGGAAGGCCGTGATGTCGTCGCGCTGCTTATCATTCAGGTCGTACACCGGCATGCGATGATCCGGATTTAGCTTGGCCGGATCCTTAAGCCAGGTGGCAAAGAACTCCTTGGGGCGTTTCACCGCGATGTCGGTCAGATTAGGGCCACCCATGACATCGGCGCGACCTAGTTCTCCGACCTTGTGGCATGCGGTGCATCCCAGGCTAAGTACCAGGTTCTGGCCACTGGCAGCCGAGCCCTTTACCGGCAAGTCCTTTGCTTTGCCGCGCGGCTGAGATTCCGACATCAGGTACTCGGCAACCGCTTTGACATCGTCGTCGGAAAGATCGAAGTGGGGCATCCTGCGCAGCGTATCGGTTTCTTTTTCGTCGCTACTCAGCCAGGTTCGCAGCCAACTCTCGGAAAGATTCCCATCCAGCTTCGCCAGCGAAGGAGCTTTCACCGCAGGCGGTTGTTGTTGAACGTCGTGGCATGACGTGCAGCGGTAACCGGCGATCAGTTCGCGACCACGATTAAACGGCTGCTCGATTGTCTTGTCGATGTCGTGGTAGAAATACTCCGCGGAGATTGGTTCCAGCGGAAAGTCAGGGCCGGCCCAGAACAAACGCAGCTGGGCATCAGGTTGTGTCTTGGCGAAATCGATTTGAAGTGGATGCCAGTCGAACTTCATGGCCAGTGGCTTGCCGGCGACCCACTGGGGCGTTTTCGTATTGGCCTCGAGAACGATCTGTCCTTCCAGTTGAATCCGGACCTTGCCGCAGACATAGGCGTAGAGCGTGTAGTTGCCTGAGGTGCGACTCAAAAGCAGTCCGTCCCAGCGTGCGCTGAACTTGCCATCGCTGACGCGGATGTCCGGCGCTCCGCGCTGCCAGTTGAACGAGATCGTGGGATCGATACGAACGCAATTCGAGCCATCGCTTCCCTGGATTGTGGTGATCAGGCCAGAGCGAAAGTCTTCTTCAAATTGAGCTAGCAGTGGACCGGAGATGCCAAATGAAAGCAGCAGGGCGAAAGTGAACGCAAAAGCAAAGTGACGCATTCGCTGAATCCTGAGGAGGTCGGAGGCAGAGGGCAGGCGGATTGACTTGATCGTATGATTTCAGGGGAAAAGTCCCATGAATCCCTAGATATAACGTGGAATCATGGGCGAATCAATGAGGTTTGGAGGTAGTCGCCTAAATGCTGAAGGCGACAAGATCGGATGCGATCCACCTATCTAAACTAACCCACATGGTGGAGTAAGTCGAACCATAAGTTATGTATCTCTAACCGTTTGAGCCGCCAGATGCTTTTCGATTCGGGGGAACTTCGTGGCGTTTCGGGCCAGCACTGATATTGCCCCATTCACGGCAAAACTCCTACACTGCCCCTGCTAGTCAGTCGGATCGAACTGGGGGACAGGGAATATGGAAAAAGTTCACGTCAACGCATTGATTATTGGTGGCGGAGCCACTGGGCTTTGGCTGCTTGATCAATTGCGGCACGAGGGGCGTTCGGCGCTATTGGTCGAATCGAAATCGCTGGGTACGGGACAAACCATTGCTGCCCAAGGGATCTTGCACAGTGGCTTGAAGTATTCGCTTCAGGGACTGCTGACGGCTTCGGCACGGGAAGCTCGCGAGATGCCTGCGATCTGGCGAAAATGTCTCGAGGGCAATTCACTGCCTAACTTATCGCAGACAGATATCCGCTCGCAGTCCTTTTATCTGTGGGGGACTAATTCAGCATCGTCTAAGCTGGGGATGTGGGGCGCTCGTTTGGGGCTTCAAGTAACTCCCCAAGCAGTCAGCCCACACAACGCCCCTGCCCTGCTCAAGGGATGCTCTGGATCAATTTTCAGTGTTGCCGAGCAGGTCATCTCGTGTGAGTCTCTGCTGGCAAATCTGGCTGAAACCAATCAGAAACAGATCGTTCAGGTCGCAGAGGATCAGGGAACGGAAATTCGTCTGGGGTCCGATGGCCGAGTCCAATCGATTGTGCTGAACTCGCCAGACGGTCAGCAGGTCGAAGTTATTGCCGACTGGAATGTCTTCTCGGCTGGTAAAGGGAATGCTCCGCTGCGTGCTGCGGCAGGCCTTGATTCACGAAAACAACAAACGCGACCGCTACACATGGTGATGGTGCGCGGCGGACTGCCAGAGTTCTACGGACACTGCGTCGACGGTGCGACGACTCGCGTCTCGATTACTTCCGCCAAGCGTAGCGATGGTGAAGTCGTATGGCAGGTTGGTGGTAAGATTGCCGAGGATGGCGTCAGCATTGATCGCGACGACTTGATTGCTCTGGCGCGGACAGAACTACTCGAAACGATGCCTCGTCTTTCACTGGAAGACGCATCCTGGGCAACGTATCGCGTCGATCGTGCCGAAGGAATCACGATGACGGGAGGACGTCCCGACTCGTTCCGCATTGAAAAAGAGGGCAATGTCCTCACAGCTTGGCCAACGAAGCTAGTGCTGGTTCCGCAATTGATCCGAGGATTATCCAATACCGTCGGTTCAGTACCGGCTCGGGATACCGAAGAGCTCGATAAACTGGCGTCATGGGCTCGTCCGGCGGTGGCAAAAGCCCCGTGGGATCGCGAGCAAGCCTGGACCTCTCTGACCCTTTCCCAGTCGACAGCAGCAGCCTAGCAACGAAATGCTCAAACGCCCCCTCGGAAACACTGGCTTCCAACTAGGCCCAATCGGATTTGGTGCCTTTAAGATCGGCCGCAACGCGAAGATCAAGTATCCTCGCCCCTACGACCTTCCCAGCGATGAGGAAGTTGCCAATCTCCTGGATGGGTTGATCGACCTGGGGATCGAGCACTTCGATACGGCTCCCGCATACGGCATTAGCGAACAGCGAGTTGGCAATTGGCTTAGCGGGCGCGATGCGCCGGTTGTCGTTTCGACCAAAGTGGGCGAGTTGTTCGAGGATGGCGAGTCGCGATACGTCTTTGACGAAGCATCAGTCCGGGCCAGCGTGGCCAACAGCTTACGGCTCTTGCGGCGTGATGTGCTTGACATAGTGCTGATTCACACGCCGCATGATGACGTGGCGGTGCTGAAAGAGACGCCGGTTGTCCAGACGCTTCAATCCTTGAAAGAGGCGGGAGACATTCGAGCGATTGGACTCTCAGGCAAAACGCCCCAAGCGGCGACGATGGCATTGGACTGGGCCGACCTGCTGATGGTCGAGTTCAGTGCGGAAGACGCCGCGCATGCCGCGGTCATCGAGGAGGCCGCTCGTCGCGAGATTGGTGTCTTGGTGAAGAAGGGCCTTGCCTCGGGGCATCTGCCTGCCGACCAGGCCATTCCTTTCGTTCTCAATCAAACCGGCGTGACGAGCCTTGTTGTGGGTGGACTCAACCTGAAGCATATGGCTGATAATCTGCGGATCGCTGAGGCCGCATTGTCACAAGAGTCGCTGTAGCGAGCTTATTCGCTACGCGAGACGCAGCGAAAACCGGTAAAGTTAGTGCTTGTCTCAGGCGTCAGTTTTCCGCGATACCAGACGGCTGCTTCGCTTACGCCTGTCTGGTCGGAACTGAGCCAGCTTCCGCCGCGGGTGACACGCATCTCGCCCTGGTTGGGGCCGGTCGGATCGGTTTCGCCGATCAGGTCATAGCTGTCTTCGGCGTAATAGCTGGAAGTCCATTCGGCCACATTCCCAGCCAGGTCAAAAAGATTGTGCTGGGATGCCGGAAAAGTGGCCACCGGTGCGATACCGTGATGCTCGTCCAGGGCTTTATCATGCAGGGGAAATTCACCTTGCCAGAGGTTTCCCAGTTGATGGGCTTCCTGCTTCGTACCGCGCGGCCAGGGAAAGTCTCCACTTAGTGACTGCCCGCGAGCAGCAGCTTCCCACTGGAACTCGGTAGGCAAGCTCTTGCCAGCCCACTTGGCGTAGGCATTCGCGTCGTACCAGGAGACATGAATGACCGGGAAGGTCTCTTTGCCCAGAATTGACGAATCGGGGCCATCAGGATGTTGCCAGTTTGCTCCTTCCTGGCGAACAAACTGGCGGGAACGTTTGTCAAAGCAAAGACTATATCCCTTGCGGTTCGCGTCAGTTTGGTAGCCGGTTGCCTGAACGAACTTGGCAAACATCGCGTTGGTGACTTCGGTGGGATCGATGTGAAACGGCATTAACTGGATGCGTCGTGCCGGTCGCGCATCACGTGGACCCGTATCACAGCCAATCAGGTACGTGCCGCTTGGGATCAAGATCGGCTCGGATGAGGGAGTTTTTTCGGTACTGGAATCGATCGATAGCGAAGGAGGCGTCGAATCGGCGTTCCGTCCGAAGGTGAAGTAGATACCGACGCCTGAGAGCAGGCAGATCACGCCTAACGCTAAGAGGGTTTTCGAGTTGTTTCGCTCAGCAGGCATCCGTGCTCCCAGCGGTGCGATCGAAGTGGTGTCAGCTTAGTTTTTGCCGCATCCTACGGCTGTAGGCTTCCAGTTTCTTGCGCTCGGCTTCGTTAAGCGATTCCATTCCGGATTGATTCACCTTTTCCAGAATACGTTCGGCCTCTTCGTCCGAGTCGTTGTAGGGATCGAAATCTTCTTCCTCGGTATGAATCCGTAGTTTCGGTCGAGACCGTAATGACCACTTCGGCAGTGCCAACTTGCTGGGGATGAATTGCCCCAGTTGAATACCACTGAAGAAATAGGCAAGCCCGAAGCCAATCCCGGCCAGATGCGCCGAGTACGCGACACTTTCGTCTTGCCCGAAAATATTGGACAGCAAGATTAGCACGCCAACCACCCACGCTGGGACCGGAATGAGGAAGCCCAGGTAAACCGTCATCTTCGGATACAGACAGATAAAGAGGGCCATGATCGTCGAGATCGCCCCGGAGGCACCCACCATGCGAAGTGCTTCGCCGTTGGCCATTAGCGGAATCTTGCCGCCAAAGGCCGCCAACGTCCCTGCGTTCCAAATAATTCCGCACAGGACGATGCTGATGACGTAGATCTTCAGGAATTCGGCTTTGCCGTAGCGAGCTTCGACGAATCGACCAAACATCCAGAGGACAAACATGTTCGACAGGATATGCCAGATCGTCTTGGTATCGTGGAGGAAGCCGTAGGTCAGATACTGAAACCAGAGCAGCGGTCGGTAGAGCGTATCAACGTGAGCCCCGAAGTATTGTCCCAGGTCAAGCTGAAGCAGCCAATCGACTAGGAAAACGCCCACGTTGATGTAGACCAGCAGCATCGTGGCGGACTGACCTCCCATCGAGAAGGACATTTGTCCGTCGTTTTCGCGGTAATATTCCCGATCGTAGAGACCCATTTCCCAACCAAAACAAGGTTTCGAGGTAACGCACACGCACGGTAATGGCCATGCATCCATCAAACTATCTTAGGTGCGCCAATGAGAAAAGTGCAGTGCGGCTTCTTGTGGATGGATTTAGCCAGAAGCTGCAAAGTCCTACAGACTGATAGCTTAACGCGATTTCGGGGCATGCACGAAACGGCCCAAACACGTCAATCGTAGGACTCGACAGCAGTGGAGCAATGAGAAACTGGCGAATTTAGAAGGCCAGCGTCAGCGAATCAGGATCTGCCTTGTCGAGTTCTTCCTGGCCCAGCTTTCGCAAAACGGCGTCGCTGGCACGCTGAAGTTCTTCGACCAGCGTCTGATTCGTGCGATACAGGCGGCTATTCACCTTCAGGGTTTCGGTCAGGAAGTTGAGCAGCTTTTGCTTGTACTCAGCGATCTGTTCCTGCTCGTAGACGACCTTATCTTTGTCGGCCTGGAGCTTGGACTTTTCCTGTTCGCGGTAGGCGATGACGTCTTTGGCGATGCCTTCGGCTTCGGTCAACATCTTGATGTCTTCGTTCAGCGTATAGGCCATGTCCCGCATGTCTTCGACCTGAGCCTTATACGCATGGAACTGGAAGGCAAAGTCATTCAGAGGTCGGATGTAGACCTTCTCATCGACAGTAACGATCCCTTGATCGACAAGCGACTTGCCTGGATCACGCGAGGTCGACAGAACGACCTGGTCACCCTTGCTGAACTTGGTTGGCTCACCTTGCTTCAGGAACGCTGCCGCGGCTAGGCCAGAGGCAGGCTCAAATTCCTGGGTAACGCCAGCGGTATTTGCCTGGGCGTCGACCGGCACTTCGTAATCTTGCTGGAACGTGACTTTGCTCATCACAGCAATTTCCGGGGCGTCGGCTCCGGCGGTCTCGCCATTGCGCTGAATGCTCGTCAGCACCTCGTCCTGCATCGGCTGCGGCAGACCCATCCGCGAGCACGCACCGCGAATAAGCGAGGCCAATTCGGCATCGTCCATATTGTCAAAGACTTCATGATCGTCGACAGGCATCTTGTCATAAAGCATCCACTGGTTCGGCAGATTCAGCGTTTGTTGCTGAGCTCGATCCAGTTTGGTCGTCGATTCGACGGTCAGGTTTTGGTCTTGGATCGTACGAACGACGAATTCACCAATGAAGTAAGCCGGAACGGTTAGCGTCGGATCTTCTGGATGACTCATCTGGCCGAACGCATACACGATGTCGTCCGGAGCCAAAGATCGTTGCGTGGACGCAGGGGCTGGAGCCGGGGCGGCACCGCCGGCTGGGTTCGTCGCCGCTGGCGCTTGGACCGGAGGAAGTGTCAGACCAACTTGGTTGTTATTAATAGCGCCACGGGCAACGTTTCGCCACAGACGTCCACGGTCATACATGATTCGCTTGAGTTCCGCTTTGGCGCCAACCAGGCTGTCGGTGGGATCATCGACCGATTCCAGGCGACCTGATTGCGGATTGACGGTCCGACCTGATTCCAAGAGTTCGACTTGGGAAACGGCTTGGCTGAGTTCTTTATCTTTCTGTTCGGCCAACTTCTTCCAGCTTGACTCGGTTCGCAGCACGGCGGCGGCCAAAACCAAATAAGCGAATGCTGCCCCGAAGGTTAGGAACAGGCCCAACACATGCAGAACATTCCAGTTAGCCGCGTTCAGGTACGAGAAGATCCCGAACAGCAGAACGAGCACGGCAATGACAATGTAAAAAACGGTCATGTGGGCTTAGGTTCTGGGAGTTGACGATCGTGACAGGGACAGAAAAGGCAAGGATTGGATCTGTTTTGCATGCGGGCCAGTCGTTCTTTGAACTGTCAGTCCTGACCTGTCCGCGCAAATCCATCCGTGTATTGTACTTCAGACCCGGGACTTTTCACGGAAATTGCCATGGCATTCCAGAGAAAAGACTCCGAGATCATAAATTGGGAGGTTTGGGCAGTCAAATGGTATCATTGGAGGGGGTTTGGTTATAAGCCCATTGTTAGTAATAGTTTAGCTCCTATTTGCCATGTTTGGGTGACGTTACAAGCCGCAAAATCGTTCAAGTCCGAACGGTTTTCGGTCGAAACCTTATCGATAGCGGAACATTCTTCCCCGGGATGATTCGCTACCGAATGGTTTTTCGCGTCTGCGACCTTAGCGATTTTAGCGATCGTGAGGCGTGGGCGTCCCAGCTGAACTCAGGGAAGTTTCCCATGGTAAACTCGGAGCGAACATCGCCACATGTGGCGGTGGAATTGATTCGTATGGCCATTGAAATGGCGTCGTGCGAGAAAACCATGCGGGCTGCGATCGCGGAAGTGGTCTCGCCGTTTTCTCTCTCCGAAAATGCCTTTTTCATCCTGGTGTTGTGCCAGCAAAACTTGGATCGGCCACTGCCGCAGTCCAAGTTGGCCAAGACAGTGGGACTTTCTCCGGCTCAGCTGAGCAACCTGGTCGAACAGCTTCGGCAAGAGGGTTGGATTGAAGCCAGTCGCGATGAGCGTGATCGGCGGCGTCAGTTTTGGACGCTTACCGAAGAAGGCAATCGACGGCTCGAAGACATCCTTCCTCGGTTTCACGATGCCTGGCAATTCGATCAGCTTCCCGTCGATCCGCGAACGCTGCTGGAAGGCTTTCGGCAATTGGTCGCTTTGCTTGGTGATTCCCTGAATACCCAAGCGTTGGCAACGTCGGTTTCCCCTGTCAAATCCCACGCCGCATAGGGAGATGGGTCAGCATGCGAATCAATCCTCACCGAAATCCATCCAACCTACGGACATCGCCAGTTCCCTCGTGCTGGGTCGCCATGGCGCTGTTGATGAGTGCCCTGTTTGTCGTTGGTTGCCATTCGCCGGGCTTCTACCGAGTTCAGGCGGATGACGACGCGTACCATCTTGTCTCCGAGAAGAACAACGATCCTCGGTGGCATCTTGATCGGATCTCGATCGATCCGAATCCGCAGTCGCGCATGTTTGATCCCTTCAGCCCCGATTGTCCTCCGATGCCGTTGGACGACCCGGCGTCCAATCAATTCATGCATGTGGTTGATCATAAGCCGGCCTACTGGGGCTGGGAGAATGAAGGCGTAACCGACGAAGTCGCCAATCCGAACTGGATGGCCTACCTTCCGTTGAACGAAGGAGGGGAACTGGTTTTAAACGTCGATCGTGCCGTCGAACTGGCACGACTCAATTCGCCCACCTACCAGCGAGAGCTCGAAGACCTTTACTTGTCGGCACTTGATGTCAGCTTTGAGCGTTTTCGATTCGATGCCCAGTTTTTCGGCGGTTATGAAGTCTTCTACACAGCCGACGGCCCAGAACGCGGCGGCGGTGACTCGTCGAGTTTGCTCGAAGCGAATACCCGCAGCATTCAGATGGAAAAGCTTTTCGCGACCGGCGGCCAGTTGGTGGTTGGTTTCGCAAACAGCATGATGTGGGAGTTCTCGGGACCCAACACCGATTCGGTCAACAGTTTGATTGACTTCTCGCTTGTTCAGCCGCTGCTGCGTGGCGGTGGCCGCAAGGTGGTGCTCGAGAACCTTACTCAGCAGGAACGAAACCTGCTTGCCGCCGTTCGCGACATGGAACGATTCAACCAGTCGTTTTATCTCGATATCGTTGCCGGACGTGGACTCACAGCCGGGCCACGCATTGGTGGAGGGCTTCCATCCACAGGTCCCAACGGATCCTTTGGTGTTGGCGGCTACTACGGATTGCTGCAACGGCAACAGACGATTCGCAACCAGGAAAGCAACATTGCTTCGCTACGAAGCAGCCTGGCTCAGCTTGAAGCACTGTTCGAGGCGGGCCGAATCGACTCGTTCCAGGTGGAACTTACCCGACAATCGCTGTTTCAGACGCAAAGCTCGTTGTTGTCCAACAAAACACAGCTGGCCAATTCGCTCGATCAGTTCAAGATCGACATGGGGCTGCCGCCTGAGCTGAATGTCGAGCTAGAGCGAGATCCTTTCTTTGACCAATTCAACCTGATTGATCCTGCGTTTACTCCGGTAACCAATAAGCTGAACGATATTCAGATCACCGTGGGTAACTCGATTTTGGAAGTGTTGCCGGATCCGGAAAAGATCGATCCGAACGTACCTTTTGAGCCTGAGCTGGTATGGGACGACGAAGTCGAAGCACGACTGAAGGCGGTACAAACGCTGACCCAGCAGTTGAAGGTGATTCTGCAACTGGTTCAGGAAGACTTCTTCCCATTGGTCGAACAAGATGTTTCGCGTCTGGAAGAAGCGCTGCCAACTCGTATCGAGGATCTGAAAGAGATTACCGAGAAGTTGGCGGGTTACAGCGAGAATGTCCAGGACGAAACGGTATCAGGGGGCGTACTTAGTACACGCCGTCTGGAGGAATTGCCTCCGCAGCTTCGTGCCGTGCTGGACGATCTGAAAGTTCGATTTGCCCAACACACAACGATCCTGGACGAAATCAATGCGAACGTGGGCAAGTTGATCGAAAGCGGCCCAGCCATGCAGCCCAAGCAGTTGTACGGTGAGGCGAAGATCGCCGTGTTTGATCCTGTACCGGATGAAATCACGACGCTTATCTCGGACGTGTTGGGATTGTCGCTGGTTCAAGCTCGTGCCCGAGCCGAAACAGTGTCGCTGGTGCCGGTCGATATCGATTCGGATACGGCACTCGATGTGGCACGGGTTTATCGTCTCGACTGGATGAATGCCCAAGCGGCCTACGTCGACTCGTGGCGAAACATTCAAGTTGTCGCGAACGATTTGATGAGCGATCTCGACATTGTCTTTACCGGCGAAATCGGCAACCTTGGAGATAACCCAGTCAAGTTCAACAGCGACAATGGTCGCCTAAGGGCCGGCCTTGAGTGGGACGCGCCACTTACACGACTGGTGGAACGCAACAACTACCGGGAAGCTCAGATTCAGTATCAACGAACCCGACGTGCCTATTACCAATACCGCGACTTCATCAGCCAGGGGCTACGCGATACCATTCGAACGCTTGACTTGAATCGCATCAACTTCGAGTTGCGACGTGCAGCTGTTCAAGTGGCGATCTCGCAGGTTGAACGAACGCAGTTGCGTTTGCAGGAACCTGCCAAGCCCAACCAGAACAATCAGCAGTTCGACTCGAGTACGGCTCGTGACTTGTTGAACGCGTTAGACAGTCTTCTCTCGGCACAGAACGACTTCCTTTCCGTGGGCGTGAACTACGAAGTTCTGCGGCGTGGTCTTGATGTCGATATGGGAACGATCCAGCTCGATGAGCGAGGTGTCTGGGTTGATCCAGGCCCGGTCGACGGAACCTACTGGGAAGCGAAACTGCAGGAGATGCAGTTTGAACACGAGATTCCAGAACTATCGGAGGCCTCCGATCTTTCCTCGGGTGTCCCGGAAGAGATCCAGTCGTCAGGTTCGTTACAACTGGAAGTCGACGGAGCCGAACCCATCGAGCTGCCTCCTCCGGTAGGAGAGCTCGAGCCAACGAGGGTCGAAGCGATCGATCTACGATTAGAGCCCCCCAAATAGGCATCAAGCAGACGGAATTCCTCAGGCTGATTGCCTGTGTTTTCAAAGTTACCCGAAGTGTCATCTCTGCGCGGGATTGCGTAAATCGCTGTTATGGCACGGTTTACTTATCTGCCTGATAGCCGTTTTAACAATCTTTTTGGAATTCGCAGAATCTTCCGCGACTTCTCGGGGTTTCATCCGGGTGAAGTACTTCGGGAGTCGATCTATACCATATGAGCGGTGAATCGCACTCCGGTTTTTCGGTAACTACCTTCTGACCAATGGGTTAGGAGGTACAGATATTGAGAATTGGAGCGGTTTTTGAGGTTATCCTCGGCTCATTGTTTGGTAAACTAGTAAGTGCCTTCCTGGCATACTCCCTTCCTTCTAAAGATTCATGCACGGAAATCCATGGTTAGGTCCGTGCATCCTACCTTCGTTGAGAAATATCCATGGCTAGCTTTCCGTCTAGTTTGCTACGTTCGCTAGGTGCTCCTATTCCGCGGCCGCGATATCGTCGATCGGCAAGAGGGGGATATTTCGCCAAGGCAGCTATTGTTTGCCTCGTCGTTGCGGGGGCTGCTGGAATCTACTTCTACACCGCCGGCAAAAAGGGACCGATCGTCGAAGACGAAATGTTCCATCAAGTAGCGGTCGGAAACTTTGTCCACGATGTAGTGGAAAAAGGCGAAGTCGAAAGTGCCCGGAACGTCGATGTGATGTCGGTCGTGCGCGGCTACCGCGATTTGAACAGCTTCGAGATCCTATGGGTGATCGAAGAAGGCAAGATGGTCGAGCCTGGTGATGTTCTGGTCCGACTCGATTCGTCGGCATTGGAAGAAGAGGCAAAGCTTCAGCGACTCGACTTGAGTGGTTCGGTTGCCGGTTTATCTAAGGCCCAGAACGAACTCGAAGCCGCTCAGATTGCCATGACCGAATACGTCGACGGACTGTTTGTTCAAGAGAAGAAGGAACTCGAAGCCGAAATTAAGTTCGCCGAAGAAACGCTCCGGCGTGCCGAGGAATACTACGCCTATAGTTCGCGTCTGGCGGCCAAGGGGTTTGTGACTTCGCTTCAATTGGAAGGGGATAAGTTCGCCGTCGATAAGGCGAAGATTGAACTCGACAACGCGAAGCTCAAGCTGTCGGTGCTCATCGAGCAAACCAAACATAAGAAGATCAAGGAACTCGAGAGTAATATTGGTGTTGCCAAGGCAGACTTAGAGTCAGCCAAAGAGCGAAACTCCATTGAGCAAAAGCGGCTCGACTTCTTCTTAGAGCAGATCAAGAACTGCACGATCACAGCTCCCGCTTCTGGTCAGGTGGTCTACGCCAACGAACGCGGTAATCGCGAAGCTTCCGAATTCATTGTCGAACCAGGAACATCGGTGCGAGAACGGCAGACGATTATTCGCCTGCCTGACTACAGCGCCATGCAGGTTCATGTGCTGATTAACGAATCGCGAGTCGCCATGGTCGACCCCGGCATGAAAGCGACGATCACGCTCGATGCATTTGATGGTTTGAAGTTGTCCGGCACTGTGACGAAGGTCAACGAGTATCCCGAACCGATCAGTCGATTCGGTGCTCAGATCAAGCGTTATGCTGCCGTGGTGACCATCGATGGCACGCCGCGTCAAATCAAGCCTGGTCTGACGGCCAACTGTGCCATCCACGTCGATAGTCAAGACGATGTCATAATGGTGCCCGTACAGTCAGTATTCCCCCACGGTGACGAATACTTCTGCATGGTTCGCAAGACTGCCGAGGATGTCGAACCCAGAAAAGTGGACTTGGGAGCGAGCAATAATCGATTTGTGGTTGTCAAGAATGGACTGAGCGAGGGTGAGTATGTTTCGATGAGCCCTCGTCGTTTGATCGATACGGTCGAGATGCCTGAACTCTCTCCAGAGCAGCTTGATCCAAAGCCAAAAGGTAGTGGCAATCGGAAGGGACCACCGGGGCGAGGTCCTGGTAAGCCTGCACAAGAGACACGTGAAGAGAGCCCTGGCGAAACGGATTCTTCAGGCGAGCAAACACAATTGGTCGACCGAGTGCTAAAGAACTTTGACACCAACAACGACGGCATCTTGTCTGCCGATGAACTGGCTGCCAGTGGTGGCGAGAAGTACACCAGTGCCGATCAAGACGGAGACGGTCAGATCGAACGCCACGAATTGATCGCGGCGACCAATGCCGAAGAAGCTCTTGAGGAAGACCCTGTAAGGATTGCCGAAGACCAGCCTCCGCAACCAGTGGGAGGCGCTCAGTGAATTACGCCACGCGCGTAGTTGACCTCAAGAAGATCTACCACCTCAAAGGCGAAACCGTTCACGCACTGCGAGGAATTAACTTCGATGTTCCTGAGGGTGACTATGTATCCATCATGGGAACATCCGGTAGTGGCAAAAGCACGCTGCTGAATATGTTGGGGTGCCTGGACCGACCCTCATCCGGACAGGTCGTTCTGGGGGGAAATGACACGAGCAAACTTTCCGACGATCAACTCTCGCAGCTGCGAGCGTCGCGGATCGGTTTTGTTTTCCAGTCGTATAATCTCATTCAGCAGCTGACGGTGATCGAGAACATCGAAGTTCCGTTGTTCTATCGAGGTAGCGTGTCTTCAGCCGACCACAAGCGTGCTCGGGAATTGGCTCGAATGGTAGGCCTGGGCGAACGCATGGGGCATCGGCCAACTCAGCTTTCTGGTGGACAGCAGCAACGTGTTGCCGTCGCTCGCAGCCTGATCAATAACCCTGACTACATCCTGGCCGACGAACCGACCGGTAACTTGGATTCAAAAACGACCGAAGAGATCTTGCAGTTGTTCGAGACCCTCAACGATCAGGGACGCACGATTATTCTGGTGACCCACGAAGATGACGTCTCGCATCATGCGAAACGTTCGATTCGCTTGATGGACGGGCTGATTCAGGAGGATCACATAGTAGAGAATCGCCGTTCGGCCAACGCCCGCGGTACGATGGATACTTCGGCACTGAACTTAGCGTAACGCACAGGAATTTGGTCCCATGCTTGGGCTACGAATTTGGAAACTTGGAATCAAAAGCTTGCTGCTGCATCCGATGCGGTCGCTGCTGACGATTCTTGGTATTTTCATCGGCGTAGCGAGTGTGATCTGGCTGCTGGCCATCAGCGAAGGGATCAGTGCGAAAGCCCAACAGCAAATCGAAAAACTGGGTGCCGAGAACATCATCGTTCGCACTGTGAAGCCCCCGTCCGAGGCCATCGCGGAACAACGTGGTCCGTTGACTTACGGTCTGAAGCGAGACGACTGGAAACTGCTGGAGGAAACGCTTCATTCCGTCGAGACGGCAACGCCCATTCGTGAAATTAGACGCCAGTTCCGCCACGGTCCAAATTCGGTCAATGGTCGGTTGGTTGGCTGTACGCCAGCTTACGCACGATTGAACCACCTGGAAGTGCAACCACGCCGTGGTCACTTTCTGACGGACGTGGAAGTCCAGGATAAATCAAATGTTTGCGTCTTGGCTGCGGAAGTCGCCGATTCGCTATTCGGTTTTGAGAAGCCGGTCGGTAAGACGATTCACGTCGACGACGACATCTATACCGTGGTCGGTGTTTTAAAACCCAAGGCCGCGACCGCTGCTGTGGGCGGAAGCTTGTCGGGGCAGCAATACGACAAGGACGTTTACATTCCGATCAGCACCCTCTGGCAACGCATCGGCGATCATGTCGTGATGATCGAAGGGGGGACGTTCTCCAGCGAGATCGTCGAGCTCAACCAAGTCACATTGAAGATTGCCAAATCCGATCAGGTCATGAACACGGCTGACCTGGTTCGCGAGAGCTTGGAGAACCACAATACACTACGCGACATCTCGGTGGTGGTCCCGCTCGAGCTACTGGAGCAGGCCCGGCAGACAAAGTTTATGTTCATGGTCTTTATGGGCCTGATCGCGGCCATCTCGCTGCTGGTCGGCGGTATCGGCATTATGAATATCATGCTGGCCACGGTGACGGAACGTACTCGCGAGATCGGTATTCGTCGGGCATTAGGTGCGAAGCGGGGCGATATCATCCGACAATTTCTGGTCGAGACGATTGTTCTTTCGGTCGTCGGTGGCCTCACTGGTGTGTTGGGCGGGCTACTCTGTATTCCAGCCGTCGAATTGGCTCGCTTCCTGGCCAATACGTATGACCCGGCATTGATAGCACAGTTGCCCGATTCTATTCGGGACGTGAGCCCCCAGATCGTGCCAATTTCGATCCCTCTGGCTTTTGGGATTTCGGTCCTCGTTGGCGTGATTTTCGGCCTGTATCCTGCAAGCCGAGCGGCAGATCTCGACCCGATCGAAGCACTTCGGGCTGCCAACTGAGTTGAACCGGGAAGCCCATTCTCGGATCGCTCAAAGTGCGTTATCCTGTACCATTCTTCGCGATACGGATATTTTCTCTAAGCTCTGTAACTTTATACGATCAGGCGGCAGCGGATGGCCAAGAAGAAAGCCCCCAAGAAAAAGGTAGCACCCAAGACGGATAGCAAGGCGAAGGTTGATCTATCGAAAAAGGATAAGCACACGCTGAAGCAATTGGTGGGCCTGGCCGACAGTGTGGTCTCTGCTGCTGGGCGAGTTCGCGATCCGAAGATGGACATCCCGACCCGCAGTCTCTCGAACGTGCGCTACAACAAGTCGCAGCGTATTATCGAGATGGGCAAGAATACAACGGGGCGGCAACTGTTCAATCTGAATCAGGCCAAAAGCTATATGCAGACGATGCTCGTCGGCAGTGGCTGCAAGAAGCTGATCGACGAAGGCAAGTCGACCAGCATTCGAGGTCTCTACTATCTGCTCAAGCACACCATTGCCGGTACCAAGGAAGAAACCTTTGCCGATCAGGCCGAGAGCGACCCGATCATCGAAGACGTCGAAGTGTTGCTGAACGTGCTCCGTGAAGAGCTGCACTTGTACGCTCAAAAGAAGGGAGACATGGTCGGCAATATCGTCCTCCGTGATAAGGGGGATGAAATCGATTGCTCACGCATGGGAAGCGGTGGGTACGGGATTCCGTCGATCGTCGAGCCGGAAACGATTGAGTTCGTGAAATGCGAAGCCGATTTCGTCCTGCATGTCGAAAAAGGTACGGTCTGGCAGCGGTTCAACGAAGACAAGTTTTGGAAGACGCACAACTGTATCCTGACGCACGGTGGTGGGCAGCCATCGCGTGGCGTTCGGCGGCTGCTCTCGCGATTGAACAACGAGCTCAACTTGCCAATCTATTGCGTGCTCGATAATGACCCTTGGGGGTATTACATCTACAGCGTTATCAAGCAAGGCTCGATCAACCTGGCCTACGAGTCGAAGCGTATGGCTGTCCCCGATGCCAAGTTCATCGGGCTGCGATCGATTGATTATGAACGCTGCAACCTTTCCCCCAGCGTTCAGATCGCCCTGAACGATTCGGATCGAAAACGCGCCAAACAGATCGCCAGCTACCCCTGGTTCGAGCAGAAGAAGACCTGGCAAAAAGAAATCCAGAAGATGCTCGACAACGGCTTCAAGTTGGAAGTCGAAGCACTGATCAGCCAAGGGGTAAGTTACGTGACCGAAGAATATGTCCCGGCCCGCTTGGCGGAACGTTCGTGGCTGGACTAGTCTTTCGCTCGAAGAAATTGGAACGCAGAGACCAACGGAGAAGGCATGATCGATCGAAGCGACCTCCCCCCTGAGCTGGCAGATTTTGCTGCTGTCGCCCAGGTTCCCGTGCAGTGGGGAGACATGGACTCGTTTCAGCACGTGAACAACACGGTCTATCTGCGCTGGTTCGAGACGTCTCGTGTGCGTTACCTGGAGGTCTCCGGTCTGAATCCCATCATGGAAGCCACCGGTTGCGGGCCGATCCTGGCTTCAGTGCACTGCAATTATCGGAAGCAGCTTCGTTATCCCGATACGGTGCTCATTGGTGCCCGGATGGTGAAGCTTGGCGGGACGAGCATGAAGGTCGAGCACGTCGTCTACAGCACCGGACAGGGTAACACTGTCGCGGATGGTGAATCAGGCGTCGTGTACTTCGACTACGCGAATCAACGGCCAATCGTCATTCCCGATGACGTGCGAAAACTGATTGCTAAAACCGAAGGCCGTGAGCTCTAGTTTTCTACCTCAAGGACCTGAGATTGGCCGCGATTCTGCTGCCAGTTGCGTGGTCCCCGTTGTCCGTTTGGGTTGGGCTGAGGACCGCCAGGCTGGCCGTTCTGGTCTTGCATTTGTTGCTGCTGTTGAAGCTGTTGTGGATCGACTTTTTCCAGCAACCGGTTGAGAAGCTCGCGAAACTTGTCTCCGCCAACGCCTGTCTTCAGGTTGACGACGCGAACCGTGGAAACCTGCTTCGCCGACTCATCAATTCGCTTCACCATGTCCATCACCAGCGTCATCAGGCTCTCGCCTTCGGCGGAGATCAACAGCGTGTTGGAAATGTCATCAACGCCAATCGAGAGCTTGCCGCGAAATGCGGAGCCGCTGCGAGAGATGTAGTCGCTCGCTGATCGCTCCTCATTGCGACCGCGTTCGCCTGATTGTTGCGGAGGAGCCTGAAGCGATTTGTCATTCGACGAGAGTAGATCGCGAAAGACTTCCTTGACCGATTCTGCGATGGCCGATGCCCGGGAGTAACGAACTGCGTAGGTTGCGTTGAGACGTTTTGACTCTTCGACAACCGGCTCTGGCTTGTCATAGAGTTGGATCAATTCACGAACCGTCTCTAGCTGCTCGGCGGTCGCGTTCTGAACGAGAATTGTATTCGTGTCGATGTCTGCCAGGAACTTGATCGGTGCTCGCTGCGACAGCCGCCGAGAGTCATCTTTTTTATCCTGCTGGTTGAAGTCCCAAAACCAAGGCGATCGGGAATTGCTCTCTTTTTCCTCTTCTTCCTCGAAGAAGTCTTCCAGGTTCCAAGAGACAAACAATGCCGGTGCATGTTTCAGTTCAAATACCTCGTAGTCTTTGGGAGGTGGCGTCATCTCGAGAAGGACGTCCTCCAACAGATCGAGCACTGCCGGGTTCTCCGATGCCAACGTGATCCGGCCGTTTTCGTCCACTTGAATGACGACGGGTTGGTCCGCAGCAGGTTTCTTCTGTTCGCCAGCACCGGCGGCTTGCGGGAAGTACTTCCGCATAAGCTCTTCCTGCGAGAGCCCATCCAACTGGTTGTCGTCCGCTGCTACTTCCTCCAAGACTGGCTCGTCAGAGGCGGCGTCTTCTTTTTGTGAGGCAACCGCCAGGTGGACCGGTACGGTAATACCGTGCTGATGCATTACCGAGCTATCGGCATCCGGTTTCTTTTCTTGGGTCTCTTCGGTCTTGGTGGGCTCCGGTTCAGGCTTCTTCTTCGGTTCCGCGACTTCGATTTTCAGTGGGGCAGGAGAAACTTGCGGCCAAACTTCTTTCAGCTTCTTGACTAACTCTTGAGCTGACTGGCTTGAGCCCAGATCAAGTGTGCGTAATCGGCCTCGCTGCGAGTCGCCACCGGCGGGGATCTCGCCCAGTTGGACCAGCAGGTTTTCAACTGCCTCGAGCTCAACCTCATTCGCCCAAAGCAACAGGCGATTGTTGACGACGTCGGCATCGACGCGGAACTTGTCCTTGCTCTTGGTGTCCTCTTGCTGGCGACCGTAGCTGTAGAACGAATAGTATCCGCGGCGTGAATTGCTGTCGTCTTCCTCTTCCTCGCTTCCCATCATGAACTGGATCGAACCGGCTACGTAGTCGGCTTGAAGTCGACGCAGACGAATCACCTTGAATTGGCGGCCCGTGCCGTCCAGCTTGCTGATCAGCGTTTCGATCGTGATTTGGTCGGCGGGCGTTGCATAGGCGATCAGAGCTTTGTTCTTGTCGTCGGCGACTAGCTGCGTTGTGGGGTCGAGATTACCTGCTTGCAGTAGCATGGATTGAAGTGCTTTCGGATCTAACTGGGCAAGCCGAAATACTTTTACCCTTTGGAAGTTGGCACCAATGGTCGCACCCGGTTGTGGCGGGACGTCGAACATCTTCACCGCTTCCGCGATGACGACAATCTTATCTGGCGGAGCATTCGCGATGATGCTGTTTTGTCGCGAGTTGATGACCAGGTGAATATTGTCCGTAGAATTGGAACGTCGGCGACCACCGCTATTTCCGCCTGGCTGCTGCTGTTGCATTTGCTGCATCATCTGCTGCTGCATTTGTTGCATCTGCTGCATCATCTGCGGATTCATCGCCATCCCGCCACCGCTCGGCTTACTGATGCCCAGCAGCGATTGCAGCTGGGCCACCACATCTTCGGCGCGCGTGTAGCGAAGGAAGAACTCGTGGACTTTGGAAGATCGAACCTCGGACGACTGCTCTTCCTGCAGCACATGCTGAATCTCGCGCAGGTTGGAAACCACATCCAGGACTTCCAAGCGGTTCGAGGTTGCCAGCGCCGACATCGAACCATGTTTGCTCAGCATCGGTTTCAATTCTTCCACGGCATCTTCGGCTATGAGCCAGCTGAGCGGGAAGGAAACCTTGACGAATTCGTGGTCGTCCCGATAACGCAAGTCTTCCGAATACACGCGCGGGACGCGAGCAGGGTTTAGGCCTTCCAGCTTGGCGACGACGAATCCTTCCCGCTGTTGGAGAATGGTGTAGCCGCGTGTCATCAGGCGTTCGTTCAGAAGATCGCGGACTTCATCGACGCTGTAAGCACGCTGGGTCGTCAGGTTGAGATAGTCACCAGGCAGTTCCTGCCAATCCAGGCTGGTATTCGAGATATCGGCCAGCCAGTCTAAGACGTCGGGCCAAGCTTGGCCTCGGAAATTGAACCGGACCATCCCACGCTCATCAGGACGGACTTTTAGCTCTTGGGGATCGGAAGGCTGATCTGGCTCATCTTTGCGTTGGATCGGTCCCTTGTTGCCTTCGGTGGGGGCTTCGCCAGGTTTCGCGTCCTCTTTCTTTTCGTCGGGCTTGGTCTCTCCGTTTTGGGGCTCTGGTTCGCCTTCTTCTGGTTTGGGATGTTCTCCGCTAGGGGAAGGACGCGGACCACGAACACGCATCGAACCTCCCGGGCGGCCTTGTGCGGGGATCGTCTGAATTTGGAGAGCTTCTTCTTCCTGGCCACTGGCAAGTTCAGGCAGCCAAGTGAATAGGGCAAGTACGAAGCATAACCCTGCGCATGGAAATGCAGTTAGGGGCCGAAAAGTCATGGGGCTTCCGGTTGGGATGAGGCGCTGGATGGGCGTCCGATGGGTGATCAAGACGAGCTCATTATCTTTCGTCTACCGAATCTGTTCAAACTAATTGCCAGAAAATTCCCCTAAATTGGTGTAGGGTCGAATTCCCCGGGTATGTGCCATTACGTAAGACGAAAGAAAAAGTGCTTTGGATTCTTGCATTGGTTCTTGTGCGAGATCTTGGAGACTTTACGTTAGAGGCAAGCTGGGGGGCTGGCGTAGTTCGCGCGATTTCAGTGCTGTCACGTAGATCCCTCAAAATGACGGAAGTTTTGACCTGGATTTGGGGAACTTTCGTGGCTACAAGGCCATCTACGTTTTCAGGCAACGATTCTTACATTGTTGCGGTACCGTTTCACGCGACCTAACTCTTTAAATAGAAGCAGGTTGAGGGAAATTTAGTTTGATAGCTCCATCCGTTTAGGTGGCTCAGACCCATGGATTTGCAACTTAATGACGAACTTCTTTCGGCTTTCCTGGATGGGGAAGTTTCAGAAGAAGAACGTTTGCAAATTGAGTCTTTGCTGGCTAAGTCCCCCGAGTGGCGGAGTCGGTATCACCAGTTGATCGAAACCGTCAACGCCGTTCGCACGATGCCCGAGATTCCGCTGCCACGAGATTTCTCGCAGGATATTCTCTCCCAGATTGCACAGCGTCAACAAGAAGAGTGTCAGCAGCAAGAGGGGCAGGCTGGGCACGAGGCGGCTGCTTCTCAGGTCACCTTGGCAACTTCGTCCGATCGATCAATGCTCGAGCGTCGTCGTCAGAAGGATTCTCCGTACGCATCGGCTTGGATTGCGGTTGCGGCTTGCCTATTGATTGCGGCCGGCCTGGGTATCGCTTATCAGGTTGGAATGTTCGGTTCCGGTAGCGATCCAATGATCGCCCAGAACGATCCGGTTGCTCCCTCCGATGTGAAGCCAATTGGGAATCCGGCCACACCAGATATCAAGCCGGCTGTCGATAATTCACCTGAAGATCCGAAGCACTCCCCCTTCCCCACGGTCGACGAACTGGCCAACAGCCAGAACAATCCGCCGATGGAAGTTATCCCGATGGATGACCCGGGAATGGCACGAAGTCCGATCGGTATTCGGGTCAATGTCCGCACGAAGCCAGGAGAAGATCCCAAGACTCCATCGACGATGAAACGGCCTGGCTCGCTGGCTCGAAGTGTCTTCAATCTTGATCCTCAGGAAGATCCCGAGTTGGATCGTATCGAGTTGACGAATTTCAAGCGGGATGATGTCGCCGAAGAGATTTCGACTTGGGCAGATCTCAATCAGGATAGTCAGGTTTCTGACTCCGAGGCCCAGCAATCCTGGTTCCGCTTTATGCAGACCGAAGGTGCGGTTCCCGCGCTAAGCGAAGAAGCCTTGATCGCGATCGATCAGGATATGAATCAGAAGATTTCGATTGCTGAGTTCCACTTGGCCGTCGCGTCAGTTCGTTGGAATGGCAGCGAAGCTCTTCGCAAGGCTTGGTATCGGTTGGATGCCAATGGTGACGGTATCTGGTCACGTGAAGATTTTCCTGTCAACGCTCGCTTTGCCACGATGGGCACTCCTCCGCTCTCGCAGCAGCTCGTGCAGTGGCATGCACTCTTGGACCGTTCTCGCGATGGCAATGTGTCGCGTCTGGAATTCGCACTTTCGTCAGACCAGATTCAGCTTGTGCTGAAGAATTGGGAACAGAAGATTCTCAATCCTCAGTCGTACGATCAAACGAAGTCGCTGCTCAGCGAATTTGATCGGGACGGAAACGGACAGCTGGCAGGTCGTGAATTAATGCGACTGAAAGAGAAGCACGAAACGCTCGCGCCGCGGATGGAGAACGTCGGTCGTGATGGTCTCTCAGCCTACGAGCTCTACTTAATTGTCGAAGCGGAAAACCTCTAGCCCTTCGGGTATGCTCCTGGGTTTACCCGTGGATCTGGTACGGAAAGCCGTGCGGAAGTAGTGATCTGGGTATATCGGGGGGTGAAAAACCTTTCTTTGCGAGACTGACTGCGTAGAATGACGTTGTTGTGGCAGCTCACGCCAGCTTGCCTGTCACAACACTACGGAAAACCGCGTTGGATAATGATGTTCGTCGGACGAATATCCAGGCAGTCTATCCAACCGAAGGGGAGAAACGTCAAAGATGAACGAGGGAAGCGGCAGCATCGTGGAGAGTCAGGAAGAGTCCGCGTATGCCGATTCCGCATCTACTGCCGATTCGCTTGCTTTGAATCGGACGAAAGTTCGGTCCAAGTCTGCTGAAGCTTCCTCGGATGAACCGGAAGTGCGTTCGGCCACCGATTCTGAATCGCTTCGTACCTATCTCGTCGAGATGGGAAAGATCCCTCGGCTGACTATTGAGCAGGAGCGGCATCTGACCCGGCATGTCGCCCAGGCTCGTCGCAGCTACCTGCGTCGATTGTTCGGGTGTGGAATTGTCACACAGATGGTGTGTGATCTGCTTGTGGAAGTGGCAGAAGGCGACCGGCGACTGGATCGTACCTTGGAAGTCACTGTCAGTAGCCCGGGCCAGAAAGCCAAATTGCTAGGCAAGGTCCGTGAGGCCATCGAATACCTTGCCGAGTCCGCACACCGCAATCGCTACGATATTTCTGTGGCCATGCGTACTGACGAGGAAACACCCCAGCGGCGTGAAAGGGCGATTGAACGCCTCATGCGTCGCCGTCATGCAACGGCGTGTTTTCTCGAGTCGTTTGGCTTGCGAGAAAAGTTTCTCCCAGACTGGCAGCGCAAAGTGGAGCAGTTGCTTCAGTCGCTTAATCTGCCGGCAGGTAGTGCGCCTGGTCAGATGTTCGACATGCCGGTCTCTCCGGAAGCACTCGAGATATTCGAGCTTTATCAAGAGACGCCAGGAACTCTAGCGTTTCAATGGCCGAAGGTTTGCGAGGCTCATGAAGTGTACGGGCGGGCTAAGAAAGAGCTCGTCGCCGCGAACTTGCGACTGGTGGTCTCCATCGCCAAGAACTATCGAAATCGTGGATTGAGTTTTCTGGATCTGATCCAGGAAGGAAATGTCGGCCTGATTCGCGCGGTCGAGAAATTCGATGAATCACTCGGCTTCAAGTTTGCTACCTACGGAACGTGGTGGATTCGGCAGGCGATTCTAAAAGCCATTGCCGACCAAGCGAAGTTGATTCGCGTGCCGGCAAGGATGCAGGAACGGATCCAGAACGTTCAGTCGTCCAAGGCGCAGTTCCGTCAGGAAGAGAATCGCGATCCTACGATCGAAGAGACCGCGAGCCGAGCGAAGGTAACCGAACGCGATGTTCTGCAGGCCGATGTGTTGATGCGCGGGCCGATGTCGCTTGATGCAAAGCCATACGATGACGACGAATTCGCCGATATGCTGCCGGCCAAAGATGACTTTTCCGGACTCTCGGAAGGTAATCGCGAGACGGTTCAAAAACTATTAGCGAACGTCTTTAGTGTCCTGACTCCACGAGAGCAGGAGATCCTCTGCCGACGATATGGTATTCCGGATGGTCGTTCGCAAACGTTGGAAGAAGTAAGCCAGGCTTTCTCACTGACGCGTGAGCGAATCCGACAAATCGAAATCGCTGCCCTGCGGAAGCTTCGTAAGTCGAGTGCTTGCGCAGGGCTGAAGGATTGGATTGACGAGCCGGTTACCTTCTAAAGCGGCCTACCAGGCGTCGCATTCGTAGGAAAGCTGACGCAGATAGTCGATCGCTTCTTCGAGCTCCGAAGTCTCAACGCCAACTTTCCGGCCCTCGCGGTCGCAGCGTGCTAGGAGGATTAGCTCTTCGTAATCCTCCGACTCTTTCAAGCGGCGTTTCGCTCTGGCTCCAATCGTACCGTCGACGACTAGTGCAGCTTCCATGTGATGGGCAATGAGCCAGTGGGTTCGCTGGGTAATGTCGTCTCCGAGGGCTTCCAGGCCTGCTTGAACGTGATCGTAAGGATCGATCCCCTTGCCCACGTCATGCAGTAGCGCGGCCAGCAGGAACTCTTCGTCGTAGGGTAAGTGGTCGCGCGCTCGGTCAAAGACTTGGAGGCTATGGTAAAGAGCGTCTCCTTCAGGATGCCATTTGGGGCTTTGCTTGACGTTCTCCAGAGGTAGTAGCAGTGCCTCGTACTGAAGGAAACGATCGACTTGGTTCTCGACCGCCGCGAGTCCTTCGGCGTACTCAATCTCGTTGTAGGTGTCTGCCAGGAATTGTTCGAACTCGGCAATGGTCATCCGCTCTTGTGGTTTGCCGGTGATCGAACTCTTGGAAACGACCGAGGCATCCTTCGTGGCTCGAACTGTAAGCTCGAATGGATATTCTTCTCGAATGTGGATGTGTGTATAGACGCCAGCGGCACCAGGTTTGTTAACGTGCTTACGCTGGACGTCGTAGCGTATTCCTTCGGCTTCCAGCGTTGCGGTTACGGCCGACATGCTGTCACTAAAAATATGCAGATCGATGTCCGACCCTTTGCGGACATGCCCCGTGAGAACGCTTCCCACGATCTTAGGACGGAAACGCTGGAGAACTTTCATCATGCGAAGAGCTTCCAGCCGCATGGTGAGCAAGTTATCGAGTCGGTTGTCCCCCTCGAACATACGCGCCATCGATTGCACTTCGTCGCGAATCTCGGCGTTTGTCGGAAGGTCGGCTTCTTTGACCCAGCCTCGTTGGACTCGACGGGCTGCTTTCATCTTGGCGTGGTAGTACTCAGATTCCTGGCGGTCGTACAGCATGCGCGCAGCCTGATGGGCAATCTGGCGACGCAGTTTCGACGGTTGTGTCATAGAGATGGCCAGCTTATTTCGCTGACGAGTCGACGAGTTTGAATGGAAAGAGCGTTCTGGTCGACAACAAAACGGCTACGAATATTATACACAAACCGGGTAGAAAGGTTCGGGATAAGAAATCGGAGTCGACTCGAAGGTAGGCTACGTCGCACCGCGCCGATCCGGCAACCAGGTGCCCTCTCCCGACAACCAAATCACCGGCCGGCAACGGTGCGCACGTCAGCCGCAAGATAGCTCCTCGCGACGGCAACGGCGGCAAGATCCTTGTTGGGGTTATCTCAAAGGAGTTCGCAAAAGCGGAACTGTGGCCGTATTAGCCATGGTGCAGATAACGGGAAAGGAGGCTGTGACCATTGAGTCGCGGACATAAAGACAAAAGCAAACTGCATGCCGCGTACCATAAACCCTTAGGTGGTCACAGTTTGGCCACCTGCCGTAGGCACTGACTGTAGCGAGAGTTAGCGACGCTAGGTGCCTGGTCCTAGGCGGGGAATGCACGGTTTCTTCATAACCAATGCTACGGATGCGCGCCTATTGTGCTTAATTCCGGGGCAGCAGGCCCGGGGCTATCCGTCATCTACATTCGCTACTCCTGGAGGGTTAGAATGCGGCGAAAGGAATTCTCCCCATTCATCGAAAGATTAATAGCTATGCGCCTCGCAAAGTTTATCGGAACCCACGGAACCCCAGCGGTTGGCTTGGTGCGTGAGAATGAAGTCGTCCAGTTTTCCAGCCAGGATGTGACCAGCCTGTTCGAGATTCTCGATGCGGACGATCCTGTGCAAAAGGTCGAGTCATTACTTGACAACGCGCAGGATACGGTAGCTCTTGATCAAGTGGTCCTGCTGCCCCCCATCGATCAACAGGAAGTCTGGGCTGCCGGTGTAACCTACAAGCGAAGCCAAACGGCGCGGATGGAAGAGTCGGAAGCGGCGGCCGATTGCTACGATCGGGTGTACATGTCGGATCGGCCCGAGCTTTTCTTCAAGGCGACGCCTGGCCGAGTTACCGGAACGGGGCAGACACTACGAATTCGAAAAGATTCCAAGTGGAATGTTCCCGAGCCAGAATTCGCGTTGGCTCTGAATTCTCGCGGGCAAATTGTCGGTGTGACGATCGGCAACGACATGAGCAGTCGCGACATCGAAGGAGAGAACCCCCTTTATCTTCCGCAAGCAAAAGTTTATGACCAATGTTGCGGATTAGGACCTTGGGTTGTTCTGGCCTCCGAATATTGGAAGGACCATTCAGAACTTTCCCAGGTGAAAGTGCAGTTGAGTATCGTCCGGGCTGGAAACGAGGTCTTTCAGGGAGATACCAGCCTCGATCAATTGGCCCGCTCGTTGGAAGGCCTGGTCGAGTATCTCTTCCGAGATCAGCACTTCCCACGCGGAGCATTTTTGCTGACGGGAACCGGAATTGTTCCCGACAATGATTTCACTCTGCAGCCGCAAGACATCGTGAGCATACAGATTTCAGGTATTGGCACCCTGACCAGCGAGATTGTTCAAGGGTGACATAGACCGTATCGCATCGGGAAAGGTGATTGGTTTCATGGCGGCAGAAAAGGTTCTCATCGGCGGAAAATGGCGAGACGCTGAGCATAACGAAACGTTTCAAGCCGAGAACCCCGCAAGCAAACAGGCACTACCTGAACAATATCCCATCAGCACGTGGAGTGATGTCGATCAGGTGCTGAGTGCCGCCGCCGGCGCGTTTCAGGAAATGCGCCAAATGGCGGTCGAGAAGCTGGAGTTGTTCCTGAATCGGTTTGCGGAACTACTCGACGAAAACAAGCAAGCGATCTGCGAACTGGCCAACACCGAAAGTGGCTTGCCTGTGTCGCCTCGCCTGCTGGATGTCGAGATGCCGCGAACGATCAATCAGCTTCGCCTGGCCGCCGCTGCGGCCGTCGATGGATCTTGGCGAGCGGCGACGATAGATACGAAAAGTGGAATCCGTTCGTACTTCGCAGGTATCGGTCCGGTTGCTGTCTTCGGCCCGAATAACTTTCCGCTGGCATTCAGTGGTGCTTCTGGCGGTGACTTTGCTGCGGCCATCGCTGCTGGTAATCCTGTCATCGTGAAGGCCAACCCGGCTCAGCCAGGGACCACCCGCGAGCTTGTGAAGCTTGCTCAGCAAGCCGCCGACGAATCCGGACTTCCGGCAGCTGCGGTGCAGTTGATCTATCACATGGCCAACGAAGATGGCTTGAAGTTCGTGGCCGACCCTCGGCTCGGGGCGATCGGCTTCACGGGCAGCAAGACCGCTGGGCTGAAGTTGAAGGAAGCTGCCGATAAGGTTGGAAAGCCAATTTACCTGGAAATGTCGAGCGTGAATCCGGTCGTGATCCTGCCAGGGGCATTGACAGAACGCGGCGATGCTCTCGTCGGCGAATTCCAAACGAGCTGTCTGATGGCAGCCGGTCAGTTCTGCACTAATCCCGGACTGGTCATTTTGTTGGAAGATGACCACTCGACCAAGTTCGTTGAAGCCGTGAAGACAGGCTTTGCCCAGGCTCCGAGCGGCACGCTTCTGACCAAAGGTGTTGAAGCAGGGCTGACTCAAAACCTGAAGGTCCTGATCGACGCCGGGGCGGATGTTGAAGCGAGTGGAAGTGGCGAAGGTTCATCGCAGGGATATACCTGTCCGAACACGTTGCTTTCGACCAGCGCCGAGAAGTTCTTGTCCAACGCGGAAACGTTCCAAACCGAGGCCTTCGGAAACTGCTCCCTGTTCGTCAAGGCAAAGAACCTGGCGGAAGTCTGCGAGGTGATCGACTCATTGGAAGGCAATCTGACCGGGACGATCTACTCGGATACGGACGGTAGCGATGATCCTGCCTATGATCAAGTCGCTCATCATTTGCGTCCGAAGGTCGGTCGTTTGATCAACGATAAGATGCCGACCGGGGTAGCCGTCAGTGCCGCCATGAATCACGGTGGTCCCTTCCCGGCGACTGGGCATCCAGGCTTCACTGCTGTAGGTATCCCGGCTTCGATTCATCGTTTCGCGGCCCTGCAGTGCTTCGACAATGTCCGAGCCAATCGCCTTCCGCGGGAACTCCAAGACGAGAACCCTACCGGCAAGACTTGGCGTTTTGTGGACGGAACGTGGACGCAAGATAGCATCGGCTAAGGCCATTGGTGCCTAGCGACGAAATTCCATCGCACTTCTTGGTGATTGCTGGAGTCGCGCTAAGGGATGCGTTATGATTGCGGTCAGCTGATTCGATGATGCTCCATCCCTTGTGCAATGTCTGCAAGTGAGAATACCACCCATGAATGACGCATTGTTGCTGTTTGCCCAACTCGACAACGAAGGCGGATCCATGTGGTACGTCTACGCTTTGGCGACGTTCATGCTGATCGTTTTCGGCATTGTGATTCTCATTGTCTTGCTGAACTACGGCCAACTCTGGTTTCAAGCGTACATGTCGAGTGCCGACGTTTCGCTATGGAGCCTCGTGGGCATGAGCTTGCGTCAGGTGAACAGCCGGCTGATCGTTAAAGCCAAGATTATGGCGAAGCAATCGGGCCTCGATATCGACCGCCGCAGTGGAATCAGTACCAAACGGCTGGAGGCCCACTACCTGGCCGGCGGTAATGTGATGCACGTGATTCACGCTATCATTGCGGCACAGCGCGCCGGGATCGACCTGGACTTTGATCGCGCCGCCGCCATTGACTTGGCCGGGCGTGATGTGGTGGACGCTGTGAAGACGAGCGTGCTCCCCAAGGTGATTGAGTGCCCTGATCCTCGCCGTAGTGGTAAGAGCACGCTTAGCGCGATCGCCAAGAATGGTGTCGAGCTTCGCGTTCGTGCCAAGGTGACGGTGCGAACTTCGCTCGAACAGTTGATCGGTGGTGCCACAGAAGAAACCGTGATCGCGCGTGTTGGCGAGAGTATTATTTCCGCGATTGGTTCGTCGGAACATCATACCCATGTGCTCGAGAATCCTGATGTGATTACCCGGGCAGTGCTCGCACGTGGTCTCGATGCTCATACGGCATACGAAATCGTTTCGATCGACATCGCCGATATCGACGTCGGCGAAAACGTCGGGGCTCGTCTGCAAAACGACCAGGCCGAAGCGGACACGCGTGTGGCTCGGGCTAAAGCTGAGCAGCGGCGTGCCGAGGCAATTGCATCGGAACAGGAAAACAAGGCCAAGGTCGCGATGAACCGCGCGAAGCTTGTCTTTGCAGAAGCCGAGGTTCCCAAGGCCATGGCCGAGGCATTCCGCAGCGGTAAGATGCACACCCAGGCAGAGAACGGTCAGGCTGGCTAAGAATAAGAATTTTGGTTTCGCCAGCCGCCAGGTTGGGGTCGCATTTATGAAACAAGCCATCGCAGGGCTTTCATTAAGTTCAGAACGCGAGTCGACAGCACTCATTGTCTGGCCGTCTGTTTCTGCGACCTCGATGGGGCAGTTTCTCGGTCGCTTGTACGAGAAGAAGGCAGGCGTTTCGTTCTTTACCGTTGGCAACCTTTTCGTGTTGCTCTCGATCCCCATCGCGATTCCGCTCTATCTGTGGAATGTTCTCCCGGTGGTAGGAACGCGGTATCGAGTTACGAATCGTCATGTGAATGTCGAGCGCGGCGTTCAAGGCGTCATGGAGCGGCAAATCGCGCTGGATCAGTTCGATCAAATCGAAGTGCGGCAAATGCCCGGCCAGGCCTGGTTTCGATCCGCCGATCTTGTCTTCTTCAAGGGGGAAGAGGAAGTCTTCTCACTGCCTGGAGTTCCCTACCCGGAAGGCTTTCGAACCGCGTGTCTTAAGGCCTCTATGACCTACCGCGGCTTTCAGGAGATCCACTCGCGTCAGGCGAGTGGTGCTTGATTAACGTCAAGATGCCCCTCGATCAGACGTACCAACCGGGCCAGCATTCGCGATCCACGGCGTATTTGGTTTTCGGCGTTGGTGTCTTCCATGTCGATTAGTGGGACATGGACGAACAGGCTACGGTCAGACAGCCCGCGTTGACGATAGATTTCCGTCGACCAATAGTAGGTCGCATTGCAGAGATAGGTCCCGGCGTGAAAGCTCACGGAGGTAGGAAGGTCGTGCTCTCGTAAGTCCTGGCACCAAGTATCCAGTGGTAATTGACTGGTAAATGCGGTCGGGCCGAGGGGACTTAGTGGTGAAGTCGGTGTCGTGGGATCGGACTTCAGGTTGAGCGCCACCATCTCGAGCTGATATTCATCGATCCTTGGTGACTGCCCCAGGTGCAGGGCAAAGTCGAACGAATCAGCATGCAGGTCACCCAGTCGTGGTTCGGCCAGTTCATAGTCGACTGGCAGTATTTCGGTCGTGAACACGACTCGCTCCGAGCCGGGACTATCCTCAGCCCAATGGCTAAGGATCTGCATCGATGCGTTGGTCGGGTACTGCAGGAAGGGCTCGAAGGCCGTTATCAGAATCCGATGCTTCATCAAAAGGCTTACTCAGTAGGTTGAACAGGAGACGGTCGACGCGGCTCGTATTTGCAGCAGTCGATCGGGCAGACATCGTGGGATGGGCCAAACTTGCCGATCGCCTCCTTTTCGTCAGTGATGCCAAGGCGTTCTTCGATCAGCTTGCGGATCATGCCAACGAACTTGGGATGGGTCCCGGCAGTCTTGGCGCGGGCCATCGCAATGCCAACTTCCTCGGCAAGTGTGGCTGCTTCGTCATCCAAATCATAGATAACTTCCATGTGATCGGAAACAAAGCCGACCGGAACGACCACAACTTGGCGTGCCGACTTTTGATCCGCGATCTCTTGAATAACGTCACATACGTCTGGTTCCAGCCATGGTTGTTGCGGAGGGCCACTGCGACTTTGATAAACGAGCGACCAGTCTTCGACTCCGACCGCTTCGGAAATCAGTCGCGAGCTTTCATGCAACTGCTTCTCATAGGCGCAATTAACCGCCATGGCGCTGGGAATGCTGTGCGCTGTGAACAGTACTTTTCGCTGGTCCGAGCCATCCTCAGGAAGTTCGCTGATGGCATCACGAACTCGATCTGCCATCGTCTCGACAAAGTCCGGATGATTATAGAAAGTCCGGATCTTGTCGAGCGTCATCTCTTCTTCCAGGCTCAGCTCTTTGAGTGCTCGCTGGATATCTTCGCGATACTGGCGGCAGCCTGAGTAGGAGCTGAAGATCGAGGTCACGAAGACCAGCACGTTGCGGTGTCCGTCAGCGTGCATCTGCTTCAAGGTATCTGGCAACAGCGGATACCAGTTGCGATTTCCCCAGTAAATAGGAAGTGCAATGTCGTGGGCTGCCAGTTCTGACTTCAGGGCTTCGATCAACGCTCGATTCTGATCGTTGATGGGGCTTTTGCCGCCGAAGTGATAATAGTGCTCCGCGACTTCCAGCATTCGCTCGCGGGGGACATTGCGACCGCGAAGCACGTTTTCGAGGAAAGGAATGACATCGTCCGGCTTCTCGGGGCCGCCGAAGGAGAGGACGAGTACGGCGTCGTAAGGTAAGTTTGTCATGTTGCTTGGCTATTAGCGTACGTGGCGGTAGATGAAAGAAAGCCTACCCGCAATCGTAGCGAGTGTTCAACTCACCCAGGGAAGTGTTGGGAAGCCAGCTGCGTGTTGAAGGCTCTTGCTTCACGCCACGGCATGGCTTGGGTACGTCCACAAAAAAAGCCTTCCGTCGAAAAGACGAAAGGCTTTAAAGTGACCCCTACGGGACTCGAACCCGTGTTACCGGCGTGAAAGGCCGGTGTCCTAGACCACTAGACGAAGGGGCCGTTTGTTGAAGGGCTTAAATATACCCAATGACGCACGATGTCTTCAAGGGGGTATGCCGCCGAGAAGTGAAAAACCTTTCAGGGCTAACCGAAAAGCTTCGAAACAGACAACCGCAGCAGAATACGGTATGAATTCGCGGACTTAATTGACGCTTGTTGTTTCAATGAGATAGGCGTTTTCGAGATTAATATCCGAACGACTATTCAGAATTTGTCGACGCATCGGTGGCCGACTGTCCGCTCTCATTGCGTTTGATCGCATCGTAAACTTCGCGGCGGTGTACAGGTACTTCCTTCGGGGCCTCGACCCCAAGTCGAACCTTATCGCCACGGATTTCAACAACGACAATGGTGATGTCGTTATTGATCACAATGCTCTCGTTTTTCTTCCTCGATAATACCAGCATTTTATGCTCTCCACGCAACCGCCAAGGGGGAATACTCTTTCATGATTTTGGCGGCACTGCCTTGTCGAATGCTTGAACCTTCTTGTAGCCTTCGGTAGACTTGAGCAGAAATCAAAAGGTTCGAGTCAAATCGACCTAATACAGCGACATCCTCGAAAATCTCCCAAACGCAACAAGAACAGCCTGTTGTGCGCGAGGAAACTCTCACTTCACTCTACGCGCTAAATTAGCCGCGTCAAGCAAGCAAATCTCGGACTTTAGTGAATTCTGGAGCCAGTCGCGAGGAATGTGCCGAAAAAACGGGAGTATTTGCCTTGGCTACCAAGGTTATCTAAGGTCCCTGATATTCGCGTAGATTGCCCCGCTAATTGGCCACTTGGTCTCACTTTGTCAGGAGGGGGAGAGTCGTTAATATGAGGTCGCTCACCGTTAACGCAAACTGAGGTCCTGTAAGGGAAAGCGACGCCGCTTTCGAGCTAATGATAGCCAACCGAATTCGTGCAAAGGGAAGGCATGCTTAGTTGGTGGAAAAATCTGATTCGCGCAATCACAACGGTCATTCAGGGCCTTTTAGTGACGCTCCGGGTTTGGAAGTCGACTTACGATCCAAGCCGAAAAACATTTACGGAGCACTTCGAATATCCGGAACTTCCCGCCCAAGTGGCCCCCCGCTATCGAGGGTTTCATCGCTTCGATGTCACGACCTGCATTGGTTGTGATCAATGTGCCAAGGCTTGCCCGGTCGACTGCATCTACATCGGCAAAGAACGTGTCGAGAACGGCAAGGGTTTCAAGCTGACGCATTTCACCATCGATTACACCAAGTGCATGTTCTGTGCTTTGTGTGTCGAGCCCTGCCCTGTCGACTGTATCTTCATGGGGGGAACACTCGACCTGAGTTCTTACAGCCGCGATGGTGCCTTTGTCGATTACTCTCGCCTGCCGATTGATGTTGCCTGGGGCCGAGCGACGTTGAATCCAACGGCTGTCGCCGAATCCAAAGCCGTGCTTCGTCCCGTGCATGGCGGACCGTCCGAGCAATCGGACTAGTTGCATAGTTTTCGTGTGGCCCCTTAAATGAGGTCATGCCAGCAATGCTGGGTCGTATCGTAGGTCACGCTTCCAAGTCATCTATCGCCCATGAGCTTATCAACCACGATTGTTGCCTATCTGATCCTGTTCACCGTAGCAGGCTTCGGTTTCGTGTTGATCAACCTGTTGTTGGGAAGCATCCTGCGGCCGAAGAATCCGCACGAGGAAAAGCTAGAGATTTACGAGTGCGGCGAACCAACCATCGGTTCTAGCTTCGTGCAGTTCGATCTGCGTTTCTACGTGGTCGCGTTGCTGTTCATTATCTTCGACGTGGAAGTGGCGTTCTTTTTTCCTTGGGCCGTTGTCTTTGGGAAGTCGACTCAACTGGCCAAGCCGGAAACGCCTGCGATTGTTGAGATGGAAGATGGTACACGTGTGATCGGCCCTGGTTACGCAGGCCTGATGATCGAGCTCGGATTGCCGGTCGGTGATGAGCAGCTGTTAGCATCGAAGGACGTTGCCCAAAGTAACGCCGAGGCCCAGTCTGCCGCGTCGAAATTAGTTTGGACCTGCGTAGCGGACATCATGGTCTTTTTCGCAGTCCTCATGGTTGGGTTTGCGTACGTTTGGAAACGTGGTGATCTCGATTGGGTGCGATCGATGGCTGGGCATGCGCACACGCGCACCAAATCTAAATCAAGCTGGCGAGACTCGACTCAAGTGGCAACAACGCCGTGATAGTTCCGGAAAGTAGTACGCAAGCATGATCGACGAAACCTTCATCGAGAAACTCAAGCAGCGTTTCGGAGAGAAGATTTCTGGTGCGAATCTTGAAAATGTCGATCCTTGGATCGAAGTCTCACCTGCTGGGTTGGTAGAAGTGTGCCGTTACCTCAAGGAGGAGCCTGCGATCGCGTTCGACTACCTGAATTCGATTTGCGTGGTCGACTATTGTGAGACAGACCCGAAGAAAGCTGCCAAGGCAAAGTGGCAACCTCACCTAGAAGTCGTTTATCACGTTTCCAGTATTCGCCATAAGACGACCGGCGTTATCAAAGTGATGCTTCCAAGGTGGAAGGATGACGTCGAAGGCAATATTCCGGAACTCCCTTCGGTTGCCAGCATTTGGAGAACTGCCGATTGGCACGAGCGCGAGGCTTACGACCTGTCCGGCGTGCTGTTTGTCGGGCATCACAATCTGAGGAGGATCTTGTGCCCGGAAGATTGGGTCGGACATCCTCTCCGCAAAGACTACGAAATGCCGCTCGAGTATCACGGAATCCGTGGACGCTAGTTCGTTGAAAGCCCGTTGAATGTCCAACGCGAATCATTCCGAAATCATTGAACTCGATGTTCGCACTGACGAGATGTTGGTGAACATGGGGCCGCAGCATCCGAGCACCCACGGTGTTCTGCGGCTCGTGTTGCGAACCGATGGCGAGGTTGTTTCGGAAGCCGTACCACACATCGGGTACTTGCACCGATGTGCCGAGAAGATCGGCGAGAATCTCACGCCGCGGCAATTTGTTCCCTATACCGATCGGATGGATTACCTGGCCGGTATGAACATGAATCTCGGTTGGTCGCTGGCAGTTGAGAAACTGCTGAACTACGACTTGCCTGAGAAAGTTCGGCACACGCGCGTGATGATCGCGGAACTGAACCGGATTGCTAGTCACTTGGTAGGCATGGGGACGTACGGATTAGACCTTGGAACGTTTAGTCCGTTTCTCTATGCGTTTCGCGAACGAGAGAAGATTCTCGATCTGTTGGAATGGGTCTGCGGAGCGCGGCTTACCTATAGCTATATCACGCCAGGAGGCGTGACGGCGGACTTGCCGTCGGATTGGATTGATAAGTGCAGCCAGTTTCTGGATCAATTCGAGCCCCAGATTCCTGACTATCACACGCTGCTGACCACCAATGCCATCTTCATCAAGCGAACCACAGGCATTGGAATCATGTCGGCCGATATGGCAATTGCGTACGGTTGCTCGGGGCCTGTGCTACGAGGTTCCGGCGTCGATCACGACCTGCGTCGGGATGGTGAGCCTCGCTACACATCGATGTATGAGGGATACGAATTCGAGGTGATCGTCGAGAAAAGTGGCAGCTATCCCAAAGACCAGGTTTATCCGACGGTTCCAGATGAGGCCGTGCTGGGTGATTGTTGGCACCGTTTCTACGTGCGGATGCTTGAGGTGATTCAAGCTATCAAACTGATCCGGCAGGGAATGGACTTTTATCGTAAGGCGAGCGGCGACTGGGGTACGCCCATCAAGCTGGCGACCAAATTGCCCCAAGGCGAGGCCTATCTCGAGACGGAATGTCCTCGGGGGCAGATGGGTTTTTATGTTGTCTCCGACGGTGGCGACTCGATTCCTCGCCGAGCCAGGGCTCGCAGCAGCTGTTTCAGTAATCTTTCCGTGGTGGAAGAGCTTTGTCGTGGCGGGTTGATCGCCGACATCCCGGCAATTGTTGGATCGCTAGATATTGTCATGGGGGAAATCGATCGCTGATTCGCCGGCGACTCGCTGAGAAAGTTCGAGATTGACGGCTAAGTAGTTTTCGCCGGGGGCCTGGACCGGTATCATGAGGAACCGGGAAAAGACAGTGTTTTGCCCCGATTTTTTACGCACAAGGAAAGCGCGCACGTGGGAGAGTTCTTCGCAGGTTGGTTTCCTGCAGGATGGGAATTCCTGGGGTACACGGTCGCCGCGCTGATTCAAGCTTTCTTGCTGGTCAATGTGATCGCTCTTGGTGCGTTCGTATTCATCTGGGCTGAACGAAAAGTCTCTGGCCGTATTCAAGATCGCCTGGGACCAACTCGCACTGGCGGAGCATTTGGGTGGCTTCAATCGCTGGCCGACGGGATCAAGCTTCTCTCAAAGGAAGACTTGATGCCGAAGGATGCTGATCCCATCCTCTTCAAGCTCGCTCCCTACGTGGCGTTCGCTGCCAGTTTTTCTGCGTTCATGGCCCTCCCCTTCGCTTCCGGCTGGGTGGCTTTGCATCTGAATATTGGCCTGTTTTTCCTGATCGCTGTTCTAGGCTTAGAAGTCTTCGGCGTGATCTTGGCAGGCTATTCATCCGGTTCGAAGTGGTCACTGTTTGGTGCCATGCGACAGGCAGCCCAGGTCGTTAGTTATGAAGTGCCGCTGGGAATCTGTGTGATCGTTCCCTTGATGATCTGTGGAACAATGGACCTGGTGGCCATCGGTGATCAGCAGCGTGGCTTGTTTACCAATTGGCTCATCTTCCACGATCCTTTCATCTTCGTCGTCTTCTGGGTTTACTTCACCTGTGCCGTTGCGAGCGTGAATCGAGCCCCGTTTGACTTGGCCGAAGCTGAAAGTGAACTCGTTGCCGGTTTTCTCACCGAGTATTCCGGTATGCGGTGGAGCCTGTTCTTCATGGCCGAGTATGGCTCGATGATCCTGGTTTCGGCTTTGGCCGCCATCCTGTTCTTCGGTGGGTGGAACGGCCCGATTCCCATCTTCAGTGCCTTGATGGATTGGTTCCCTGACTACCTCGGCAATTGCTGGTGGTTTAGCTCGATCGCCAATATGTTTGGTGTTCTCTGCCTTTTATTAAAAGCATCTATCGGCGTGATTGCCATGATGTGGGTGCGTTGGACGTTTCCTCGCCTGCGTGTCGATCAGGTGATCACGATGTGTCTGAAGTACTGCGTTCCGATCGCGGCCGTCTGCTTATTGGGCGTGATGTTCTGGACTGCACTGGGCGTTCCTTTCTTCAACGATCTATTACCGGCTCAAGAGCGGTCACTGGTTCGCGAAGGCTGGTTTAAAACCGGCGAGAAGCAAGCCGATGCACTCCTTGAGTCGCTTTCGGCTTCCACCGACGAGGAAGGAGACGTTGAATGACTCCCCTTCTCGCAGCGACCAGTGAAGTGGCGATCAACTGGCACACGGTGATGTTCTATGTCATTTCGTTGTGTGCTTGCGGATTTGCCGTAATCGTGGCGATGACGAACAACATCGTGCGTATGGCATTCGCGTTGATTGTCAGCCTGGCGGCAACCAGCGGTTTGCTGTTTCTCGCGGGAGCCTATTTCGTCGGCGCTATGCAGTTGATGATCTACGTGGGCGGAACGGTCGTGCTGTTGATATTCGGCGTGATGCTCACCGCGCAAAAGGCGTTCATCACAATGCGGACCCAAGCAGGCGACTGGATCCTGGGCTTGCTCGTTGGCGGGACCTTGTTGGCCGTTTTAGTGCAACTGGTTTTTCTGATTCCACAGTGGCAAAGCTCAGATTATCAGTCCGTCGCCGATAAGCAGTTGCTGGCTTTCGCAGAGGAGCTTAAGAGTCAGCAAGATCGCGGAGAAGAGATTACCCCAGAGCAGCGGCGCAAACTGGAACTGTTGGCAGCGAAGGCCAGCGAAGGAATGCCGCAGCGAACCGGAGAGATTGGTTTGGCCCTGGTCGGCGTGCGGGCGGACAAGATTGAAAGTGAAGAAACCGGATTGGCGGGTTACCTGCTTCCCTTTGAAATCATTTCGGTGCATTTGTTGGTGGTGTTGGTCGGGGCAGCGTACTTGGCCAGAGCGAAACGGCATCATCACGGAGGCGACCACCTATGAGCTTTCTGAGCGAACCGATCGGATTATCGCACTACCTGGCGGTCGGAGCATTTCTGTTCGTCACCGGCATCGTGTGTATGGCCACCAAGCGGAATGCCTTGGGCATTTTGATGGGCATTGAACTGGTGCTCAACGGAGCGATCGTCAACTTCGTGGGCTTTGCGAGTCCTTACTTTCGTGATGAGAACCTGGGGTTGGATGGACATCTAATCGCGCTGTTTGTCATCGTGTTGGCGGCAGCAGAAGCGGCGGTTGCTTTGGCGATTGCCCTGAACTTTTACAACAACCATGCGACCATCGATGTCGATCGTGCAGATGAACTGAAAGGTTGATGGAAGTTTTCCTGCCGTACCTCCCGAGCTTGCTGGCGACCGCGGTTTTGCTACCGTTGGTGTCGTTCTGCGTGATCCTCCTGGCCGGTAGGTGGCTGGGTGATCGCGGGAAGCCTGCAGGATGGATTGCGACCAGCGCGATTCTCGCCTCGACGATCCTGTCATTCTTCTCCGCTGGTGTCTGGTTCGCTGTTCACCAGACGCCTGTCCCGCACGCGATGGGTGACCTGCATCATGTTGCCGAGCATCACGCCCCACCGGTAATTACGAGCAACGGCTACACGCTCGCGAGTTTCGCCGGAGCCGATGTTAGTATCAATTACTACATCGATGCGCTGACGATCCTCATGTTTTGCATGGTGACATTCATTGCTACCTGCATTCATTTCTACTCGACCGGCTACATGCACGAAGAACTGCATGACGTAGTGGATAACGAAGCGCTACTGGCGGATGGCGAGTCTCTGCATCGGCCTGGTCGGTACGCTCGATTCTTTCAGGCGTTTTCCCTGTTCTGCTTTAGCATGCTGGGGCTGGTGATTTCCGGAAACTTCCTGATGACGTTTGTCTTCTGGGAATTGGTCGGGCTCTGCTCCTGGTTTCTGATCGGTTTCTACGTCGAACGCCAGTCCGCATCGACCGCTGCCAATAAAGCCTTCATAGTCAATCGAGTCGGCGACTTTGGTATGCTGATCGGGCTGATGGCTTTGTGGGCGAGCTTAGGAACGCTCAATTTCGGCGATGTGCCTGATTCGAGTGATGGCGTGTTTTCGCAGATGCGGAGCGAAGTACACCACTACGCACTCGAGGTGCCTGATGGCATGGTCCGCCTGGCGGCTGCGGATCGAATCAACGAGATCGCACTGACCTCAAGTAAACCGCTAAGCCAAGAGCAATTGACGGCGAAGGTCGATGCGTCGATTGAAACATGGCGCGATGGTGCGGCTGATGGCGACACGACGAAGTACGGCTATACGCTGCTCATGGTAGCCGGCCTCGGAATCTTCTGTGGGTGCGTTGGCAAGAGTGCTCAGTTCCCGCTGCATGTCTGGCTGCCTGATGCTATGGAAGGTCCGACGCCTGTGTCCGCTCTGGTGCACTCGGCCACGATGGTCGCAGCAGGCGTGTTCTTGGTTGCCCGGTCGTATCCGATCTTCTTGCCAGAAGTCTTGCTGGTGATTGCCTGCGTTGGCTGCATTACGTTATTCCTCGGAGCGACGATTGCCTTGGTCGCGACCGACATCAAACGGGTGCTTGCCTATTCGACGGTCAGTCAGTTGGGCTACATGATGTTGGCGCTGGGGGTCGGTGGTTGGGCCGCTGGCGTGATGCATTTGATAACTCATGCCTGTTTCAAAAGCTTGCTGTTTCTGTGCTCAGGCTCGGTGATTCATGCAGTGCAAACCAACGAAATGCCCCGCATGGGCGGACTCATTCGCAAGATGCCGTGGACTGGGTATACGATGCTCGTCGGCTGCCTGGCGATCTCCGGCATCGGAATCCCTTCGATCATAGGGCTGCCGATCGGTCTGAGTGGCTTCTACTCGAAGGACGCCATCCTGGAACAGGTCTTTTCCTTTCGGTATCTCAATCCCGTTTGGGGGTCGTTCTTCTTTGCGACCGCTTGCGGTGGAGCATGTTTGACAGCGTTTTATATGTTCCGAATGTGGTACTTGACGTTTCTCGGTGAGCCACGTTCTGACCACAAACACCAGCACGCGCACGAATCGCCTAAAACGATGGTGGTACCGCTCGTCTTGCTGGCGATTCTAGCAGTGGTTGTCGCCTGGCCGATCTATGATTGGGTCGGTCTGCCGACGCTTTCCCGCACGATCGAACAGGCACGGCCAGCAGGTATCTGGCAAGACATGGTTGGCAGCCACTGGGATGTCACGATGCCGGAAGAGTCCAAAGGTCACGTCGCCGCAGTGAAAGGGCCGGTTGGCGTTTTGGCATTCGGAGCAGCGATCAGCGGCATCTTGTTGGCATCGGTGTTTTATCTGTGGAAGACCTTGGACCCAGCGGACGTGCGGCGTTCGTTCGATCCGCTGTATCGTGTCCTAGTGAATAAGTGGTACTTCGATGAAGTCTATCAGGCGGTCTTCGTTCGCGGGACGTTGGCGGTGGCGGCCTGTGTGGCATGGTTTGATCGACAGGTGATCGACCGACTGATCGATGGTTCAGCGTGGCTGGCAGTGGGCTTTGCCCGGCTTTCCGATAACTGGATCGACCGCCGTGGTGTCGATGGTTTCGTGAACTGGTTCTCGCGACAGACCTATCGACTGGGCAGCAGCTTGCGGATGCTACAGACAGGAAGTTTGCGTCAGTATGTCATGCTGATCGTTGTCAGTACCGTAGCGTTGTTTTTGATTCTGAGTTTTTGGACCTATTCCCTGGCTCGGTAGCAGCTAATGTTTTGCCCTTGAGGCACACGTATGGATAACCTGACAAATTTCATGGTGACGTCGCTGATCTTCACGCCCGTGGTGGGTGCGATCGTCTTGTTGTTTTTCCCCTCGGAAAACAAGTCGCTGCTGCGCTGGTTTACGTTGCTCGTTACGGTGCTCGTCTTGCTGCCGACGCTCTGGATTGCGCTGCCATGGAGTGAGGCCCTTAGTTTTGAGATCAATGAAGCCGGGGTTCAAAACGTCGTTCAAACTTCGTGGATTCCATCGTTCGATATTCAATTCTTTCTGGGCATCGATGGGATTAGTTTTCCGCTGCTGATGCTCACGGCGTTGATTTCCTTCCTGGCGATGGGTGCTAGTTGGACGATCGACAAATACGTGAAGAGCTACTGCGTGCTTTACCTGTTATTGTTGGCTGGCATGATGGGGGTGTTCCTGTCGCTCGACTTTTTCTTGTTCTACATCTTCTGGGAAGTCATGCTGCTGCCGATGTACTTCTTGATCGGTGTGTGGGGCGGACCACGTAAAGAATACGCGGCGATCAAGTTCTTCTTGTACACGCTATTTGGTAGTGTGTTGATGCTGATCGCGCTCTTGATGCTGTACTTCAATAGCGATCTGCGACAGCTCTCGGCAGATCAACTTGCCACCGCGCATATCGCTGCCTGGGATGAAGCTGGCCAACTACTATCGGCTGAGGATTACAAAACCAAGATTGATGCCAGCGAGTATCCGGTACACACATTCAATATTCTGGCTCTCCAGCAACTCGGTCAGCACACCGACGTATTCGACCAGGTGCTCATGTTCGGTAAGTCGATTCAGTGGTGGGCGTTTGTCCTGCTGTTTATTGGCTTCATCATCAAAGTCCCCAGTGTGCCACTGCATACCTGGTTGCCGGATGCCCACGTCGAAGCTCCTACCCCCATCTCGATGATCTTGGCTGGCGTGCTGCTGAAGATGGGGGGCTACGGCATCGTGCGGATCTGCTATCCCATCTGCCCAGATGCGGGTTACGATCTGGTTTGGGTCGTATGTTCGATCGGGGTGATCAGCATGGTCTACGGGGCTTTTGCGGCTCTGGCCCAATCGGACTTCAAGCGAATGGTTGCCTACAGTTCGGTGAGCCATATGGGTTATGTCGTGCTGGGGCTGGGTGTGTGGAGTGCCACGGCTGGAGCCGTCTTTGACCCGGTCTCGTGGAGCATGGGCGTTAAAGGCGCATTGTTCCAGATGATCGGTCATGGAATCAGTTCAGCCGGGATGTTCTTCATGGTCGGTGTGATTTATGACCGCGTCCATCATCGTGATTTGAATCAGTTCGGAGGCTTATACGGCAAGATGCCTGTTTATACCGCGATGGCAATGCTCTTGTTTTTCGCTGGGCTAGGGTTGCCGGGTCTCTGTGGCTTTATTGGCGAAGTCTTCGTTGTCCTTTCGGTTTGGAAACTGAGCGCCACATTGGCGGCGATTTCGGCAGCGGTTGTCATCCTGACGGCGGCGTACATCCTGTGGGCGATCCAGCGCGTTTATCTGGGGCCCGAATACCGAGGCCCGCACCAGGAAGAGCTATCGGAGATCAATCTGCGAGAAATGGCCATTGCCCTGCCCCTTTGTGTCCTTGCGGTTGTCCTAGGGATCTTTCCGGCGACGATGTTCCGATACATGGATGCCACGGTGGATCAACAGGTATCCGACTTGGTCGAGTGGACCGAGGACGTGAAGCTTCCCAAGCTTCGAGCCGAACGAGAAGAAGCTGATAAAGACGTTGCCGCGAACGCTCCCTAAGTAGAATCACAGCCTGCATGTTCTTCACCCTTGTGAATCACCTGACGTCCGATACCTTTGCCAGCCTCCCCGGGTTTGGGGTAGAGCTGGTATTGTGCGTGACGATTGTTGTGATTCTCTTGGCTCGCATGTTCCCGTTTTCTGAGCGAATCGACTCGACCTGGTTCGCTCTGCTAGGAACGCTGGTTGCCCTTTGTGTGTTGTCGCCGCTGGCCCCTTGGGACATTTCGCAAAGTCCGGCTCGCATGGTCAGCATCGGTGAGATGCCGCGGGTAGAAATCTTCACCGGCATGCTTGTTCACGATGGATTCACGGTTGTCATCAAGACATTCTTACTGGTCTTCCTGCTGCTCTTCTTTGTTCTCGTAAAGCTGACCCGGGCACATCGCAAGCCCGATAGCCCTGACTTCTCGACGCTTGTCTTAGGTTCGGCCCTGGGGATGTGCCTGATGGTGTCGGCCAACCATATGTTGATGATCTTCCTTGCGATCGAGATGGCTTCGGTTCCTTCGTATGCCATGGTGGCGATCCATCGTCACGATCGAAAAGGATCGGAGGCCGCGCTGAAGTATGCCGTGTACGGGGCAGGCACCGCTGGGGTGATGTTATATGGAATCAGTCTACTGGCCGGCATGCTGAATTCGGCGCATGTGCCAACGATGGCGTTGCACCTCGCGCAAATGGCAGCCGCCGGAATCACGCCGGCTGAGAGCGTGATCCTGGTGATGGCCATGCTGATGATTCTGGTGGGTGTGGCGTTCAAACTGTCGGCCGTTCCGTTTCATCAGTGGTGTCCCGATGTGTTTGAAGGGGCGACCGCCGAAGTTGGCGCGTTCCTTTCGGTGGCATCGAAAGCTGCCGCCTTGGCACTTTTGGTTCGCTTGTCAGTCGGACTGACGTGCTTGGAAAGTGCTCCCCTTGAGTTGATTTCATGGGGCGATGGAAGTGAGTTGAACGTTCCTGACTCTGCCGAGTTAGTTGGCCTGGCATTGGGTTCTGTGCAAAACTTAGTCGCTTGGGTGATTGCCGTGATGGCGGCGGTAACTTGTACGTTTGGAAATCTAGCAGCCTTCGCTCAGACAAACATCAAGCGGCTCTTGGCTTATTCCACAATTGCGCACGCAGGCTACATGATGATGGCTGTGCCTGCCGTGCTCGCTCTCGTCTCAATCGATACCTACGTGGCCGGCCAGTGTGTTGGCTATCTGGCACTTTATATTGCCGTTTATCTATTGATGAATCTCGGAGCGTTCGCCGTCGTGGCCATGGTCCGTGATGTCACCGGAAGTGAAGAGATTCGCGACTATGCCGGGATGATTCATCGCAGCAAGTCGTTCACGATTTGCCTGACGGTGATGCTGGTCAGTCTCGTCGGTCTTCCGCCGCTGGCCGGTTTTATTGGCAAGTTTGCAGTCTTTGCCGGACTAGCTCGCGGATACCTGGCAAGTGGCGAAACGTACCTGGTCGCTTTGCTTGTGATTGGTTGCGTCAACACGGCGATCAGCTTGTTCTACTATCTTCGGATCGTGAAAACGATGACGATCGACTCGGCCGAAGCGGACACGGCACCGTTGCGAAGTTCGCCGAGTATTCTGCAGGCAGGCTATCTGTGGTTGTTAGCGGTGCCTGTCATGGTGTTGATTGTCGGTTGGGATTTTCTGAACGTTTGGATTCAGCAGGCCGTTCTCGGTTTGATCTCGTGATGCTGAAGGTGTATTGCTGCTAATGTTACCTGCCAAACAATTTGAATTGCTGAACCAGGTCGCCGCTTTGCATCATCGTTCATTGCCGACCTATTTGACGTATGCGCGTCCCTGGGTAAGGAGCGGTAGCGAAGCGAACGCGGCCATCATCGAAGATATCGCAGCCGACCATCACGACCTGGTCCAGCGAATTCTGCGAGTTCTTGAAGCGGATGACCGGCCCGTGATGCTGGGCGATTTTCCGATGAACTATACCGACCTGAACGATCTTTCTCTCGACTTTATTCTGCAGGAACTAATGCATTACGAGCGTCGCCTGCTGAAGACTTTGGAAGAGATTGCCAGCTGGATGGATCGAGATCAGTCGTCGTATCTCTTGGTGAATATGGCGATTGGGATGGCTATGGGGCATCTGGAGAACCTGGCCGAGGCAAACGGCGATTCGCCTGCGATGAAAGCGTAACGGTCGTTTCGTCGCAGCTTCGTCCGCGTTACCATGGACCGTTTCTTATTCGCTGTTTTAAGCTGAGAGAAGAGTAACCAACGTGGAATGGATTGACACGCACGCCCATTTGTTCGACGAAGGGCTCCTGCCGCAAATTGAGGACGTATTGTCTCGAGCCCAAGAGGCGGGCGTGGGGACGATTGTGGCCATCGGTACCACTCTGGAAGATAGCCGGATCTGCGTCGAGCTGGCCGAGCGATTTCCACAGGTCTACGCTTCGGTGGGGATTCATCCCAATCATAGTGCCGAGGCCAAAGATGGCGATCTCGATCAGGTTGAGCAGTTGATTTCTCATCCCAAGGTGGTCGCCGTTGGAGAGACAGGCCTCGATCGATACTGGGACTTCGCCCCGATCGAACTTCAGAAAGAGTACCTGCAGTGGCATGTGGAAAAGTCGAGGGCGTACAAGAAGCCGCTCGTGATTCACATGCGAGATTGTGAAGATGACATCATCGAGTGGTTAGAGTCCTCGAAGAAAGAGGGGCCGCTTTCCGGAATTCTGCATTCGTATACTGGCAACGCCCAGTTGGCCGAACTAGGTGTCGCGTGTGGCATGCATATTAGCTTTGCAGGAATGCTGACGTTCAAGAGGAACCAGGAGCTTCGCGACGTGGCGAAAACGATTCCAGTCGATCGTTTACTCGTAGAAACCGACTGTCCTTACCTGAGCCCTGAGCCATGCCGTAAACAGAGGCCCAATGAGCCGGCACTCGTTGTTCACACGGGAACATGTCTGGCGAATGAGCGGGGTGTTGAACCCTCGGAGATGGCAAGTATCACGACGGCAAACGCGCGAAAGCTGTTCGGCATCGCGGAATCGTAAAGTTGCCGCTACGACTGCCTGCGGTTGAGAGAGCCTGCGACTGCGTTAGAATACGGAATCGACTCACGACTTTTTGCTTCCCCTACCCTAGGACAACTTTCCGATGGTTAAGACCGCCAGTACCATGCTTCCGCTGGGAACGCCTGCTCCCGATTTTTCCCTTCTGAACGTCGACTCGAAGACGGTCTCGCTTGCTGACTTTGCAGATGCCAAGGCATTGGTCGTGATCTTCATGTGCAATCACTGTCCATTCGTGAAACATTTGGCAGATGCTTTGGCCGACTTTGGTCGTGAATGCCAGGCGAAGGGTGTTGCCGTAGTGGCGATCAGTTCCAACGACGTTGCCAACTACCCGGACGATTCCCCAGAACAGATGGTTCACGAAGCCGAAAACCGCGGCTACACGTTTCCTTACCTGTATGACGAAGATCAGAGTGTTGCCAAAGCCTACAAAGCGGCCTGCACGCCGGACTTCTATGTCTTTGACGGCGAGATGAAGCTTGCTTATCGCGGGCAGTTCGACGCCAGCCGTCCAGGTAACGACATCGCTGTCTCTGGCGACGATCTTCGCAAGGCGGTTGATGCCGTAGCCGCAGGCAATCCTGTGCCGGAACCACACATGCCCAGCATCGGCTGCAACATCAAATGGATCGCCGGGAAGGAACCGGAATACTTCAATCCCGCCGGTGCGGCTTAGTGGACCGATTCGGTCAAACGGTTGATTCTTCGGAACCAGCGGCCTTGGATAGTCTTGCTCCTTCAGACAGGATGCGGACCATCTCGGCCGCTGATCCTGTTTCTTGTAACAACTTCCGCTGCTGCGCTGCCCAGCTAGGGCGATTTGCGATGACGTTGCAGTGTTCAAGCTGGTCGGCACATTGAAGCCGTTTGGCGACCGGTGCCAGGTTGGTCACCAGACGCTTGGTCATCTCAGGCACCGTTTCGACATCGAACGTGAACGAGTTAACCAAGCGGGCCGCAGTGCCAAAGCGGGCCGCACGCCACTTGTTCTGTCGAACCATCATTGGGTGACAATCGTGTTGGTAGGCTCCTTCGTCGATCTGTCGCGAAAGATACACGATCAGGCACTGGGTCATGGCGGTCAGAGCCAGCACATCTTCCAGGCTGCCCGGCATGTCACAGATGCGAACTTCAACCGTTCCAAAGTTATGGTGAGGGCGAACGTCCCACCAGATTTCCCGGATGGTATTGATAAAGCCAGTATCGACCATGTGATTCACGATCCATACGTATTCACTCCAGTTACGCATCAGGGTCGGAATGCCAGCGGTGGGCAATCCTTCCATGATCTTACTGCGATGAGATGACAGGCCTGTGTCGCGTCCTTCCCAGTAAGGGCTCGAACTGGAAAGGGCCAACAGCAGAGGAAGGTATTGCATGATGCGATCACAGAGCATGACCGCTTTGTCGCCAGATTCGACCCCGACATGCACATGCAAACCTTGGGTGACCAGGCGTCTGGCCATCTCTTGCAGAAGCTCCAGCAAGTCCAGGTAACGCTGGTTGGGTGTGACTTGTTGATCCTTCCATCGCGAGAAGGGATGCGTGGCAGCCCACCAAAGTTTCAGCCCCAACTTGTCGAGAACCGTCTCGATGCGCTTGATCTTGTCGGAAAGATCCTGTTCGGCTTCGCCAACGGTGTGGCATATGCCTGTGTTGATCTCCAGGCAGCACTGCATCAGTTCGGGCTTGTACTGCCCTTTTTCCTCTTCCGGCAATTGATCGAGGATCGTCTGAACGGCGGACGATAGGTGCATCGTCTTGCTATCGACCAGACCTAATTCCAACTCAACACCAAGGGTCGGGTAATTGTTGGCGCGAAACTCAATTTTCGACATGTGGGGCATCCTAGTCTGAAGCCGAATCGGGAGAAGAAGTCGTCCGAGACTGTAGCAGTCGGGTATTGAATCGCGAGCCAGGCTCGAAGCAGGCAATCACGCTGCGAGCAAGTAAGTTGGCTCCCAGGGGCAAAACACGTTCATCGATATCGAACTTTGTGCTGTGCAGAAGCGGCCAGTTACTTGAACCTGGGATGGCACAACCGAGCCGAAGCATGGCTCCCGGCACATGGTCCAGGTAGAACGCGAAGTCTTCCCCTCCCATGCTGGCGCGCGGGACATCGTAGATCGCAGGCATGCCTAGTAGCTCGACACAGTTCTCTCTTAGCAAGTCGATCACGTTGCCATCATTTCGAACCGCAGGCGTTCCCAGGTCGAAGCTGACCTCAATTTCCGTTTGGGTGGCCATCGCAATACCGTCGGCAATCCGGTGGATGTGGCGGATCGTCTCGGTGCGTGTCTGAGCCTGCAGGGTTCGCATGGTGCCCTGCAGTTCGACTGTTTCAGGGATGACGTTGGCACTCGTTCCGCCATGAATCTGTCCAAAGCTGACGACAACCGCTTCGTGTGTTTGCGTGACGCGAGGTAACGCCAGATAGAGCGTGTTGATCAGTTGAGCCGCAGCGGCAATTGGATCGTTGGCTTCGTAGGGCCGGGCTCCGTGGCCACTAGAGCCATGGATAGTGATGCGAATCTCTTCGCAATTGGCGGTAAGCTCACCTTTGCGAAATCCGACTTTGCCAAAGGGAAGGCCAGGCTCCATGTGCGTCGCGAAGATGGCCGAAACATCTTCGAGAGCTCCGGCCTTGATCATCGCTTTCGCGCCCACGCAGGTTTCTTCCGCAGGCTGAAAGATAAAGCGAGCCCTGACCGGCCAGGGCAGTTCGTTGTTCTTCGCTAACGCTTGGATCGCCTCTGCCGCCCCGAGGACCAGCGTGGTGTGGGCGTCGTGACCGCAGGCATGCATGACGCCGTCGACCTGGCTGCAATAGTCGACCTTTTTGCAGTCATGAATACGGAGGGCGTCGATGTCACCCCGTAGTGCGATGGCGGTAGAACCTTCGCCTTCAAAGGTGTCGAGATCAGCGATAACACCACGACCTTCGGGTCCCATGCGGACCGATAGACCTAGGTCGCCCAGGATTTGATAGAGAGAGAGGCTAGTCTGGAATTCTTCGCCAGAAACTTCGGGAAAGCGATGCAAGTTACGGCGAAATTGAACGAGGTGATCGCTATTCTGGTCGATCTCCGCACTCAGTCGCGATTGCCAAGCTGTCATGCTGCGGGAACTTTCCTGTCAAGTCAGTGAATCTCGGTACTCCAATATTAACATGCAATTGGAGTACCGATCACCATCAATTTGGAAAGGAATTCCGCGCTGACCTTGGCCGACTAGCCGTCAACAAATTCCGGCGTGATCAATTCAGGAATGGCTCCTACTTCGTAGCCTTCCTTCAAGAAGCGAGTCACCGACTCGCGGCCACGCTCGCCGAAGTCGATCGTCCAGTCATTGACGTACATCCCGACGAACTTGTCGGCGAGTTGATTGTCGAGGCCACGACCGAATTGCAACGCGTAATCGAGCGCTGGCTGACGATGTTCCAGGCCGTAGACGATGCTCTCTTTCAGCAGACGAGTAACTTCCCGAATGGTCTCATCGCCCAGGTCCTTGCGAATGCCGTTGGCGCCTAACGGAAGTGGAAGGCCATCGGTACGATCGTGCCACCACACGCCCAGGTCGACAAGCAATTGCAAGTCTTGGCGTTGGTAGGTGAGCTGACCTTCATGAATGATCAGACCGGCATCAACTTGCTTGCCTTGGTACTCGCCGGCCGCGGTGACTTCGATGATTTCGTCGAAAGGGACCACGACGTGCTCAAATTCCTGTCCCAGATACATCCGCAATCCAAGGAAGGCCGATGTCAGCGTACCGGGGACGGCAATCGTCTTGGTCTTCAACTCATCTTGCGTGAACTTCTGCTTGGCGATCACCATGGGGCCGTAGTTGTCCCCCATGCTTGCACCGCACGAACAGATCGCATACTTGTCATGCAAGTGAGCGTACGCATGGATGCTGATCGCGGTCAATTCCAACTCGCCAGAAAAGGCGCGCCGGTTGAGCGTTTCAATATCGACCAATTCGTGCTCGAACCGATAGTTGCCGGTATCGATCTTGTCGCAGGCCAAAGCGTAGAACATGAAGGCATCGTCCGGGTCAGGACTGTGCCCAACGCGGATCAGTTTTTTCTCGGCCAAGATACTAGGTCCCTGGTTGGGGTGAAGCAGTAAAAATCAAACCATCCATTGTTGCGTGGATTGGTGTTTTCCATCAACCAGGGAACCGGTGCGAATCTGGCCGGATAACACGCCTTTTTGGGCGTAAGTTACGCTCTGTAACGCGATTAGGCGTCAAATGAGATGCCGCCACCAGAGTTGGGGTAGTAGTCGGCACCACTATCGTAGCCATACGAGCTAGGTGGACGCTGCTCGATCGCCTCGGAATTGGTAATCTCTTCGGGCGTTCCCATCATTTCTTCCGCATCGGAAGAGGTGATTTCTCGCTCGCTTTCACTGGGACGCTCAGGAGCCTCGGGCATCTGTTGGCAGAGCTCTTCCCAGGTTTGCCGTTCCTCATTTAGAACGTTCAGGACGCCATCGAGACGGTTGTACTCGTCTTTGGCATGTAGATCGGTGAGTTCCTGAAACAGAAAGAAGTAGATCCCGGCAACATTCTGCATCAATTCGCTGCCATCATTCTTGATGCTGCACAGAATCTGCGCGACGATTTCTCGACAACGCATCAGGCGTTCCCAGGCCTCTTCCTTCTCTTGCTGTTCGCTCAGTTGCCGAGCTTGATAGGCAAAACGAATCGCCCCGTTGATCATCATCAACTGAAGCTTTTGGGGAGTTGCCGTGAGGACTTCCGTTTCCAGATAGTTTTCTGTCGAATCGCTAGCAAAGCTCATGGATACCAACTTGGGTCAGTCGAGGGTCGAAGAGTTGGGTCTATCGGTAATATCGACCAGTACGCCGGATGTCTTGCGAGGAAACATCCACCTACGCGGCAATTACCCTGCGCTACCGTCGGGCGCAATATACTGAATCTGGCTCAGTGCCGTCTGGTTGTTTTGCAGCTTTCCGATGGTCAGTTCCAGGTTATAAAACTCTTTGAGAAGCTGCTCGGACTTGCGCTCCAATCGATCGGTCATGGCCTTGATACGATCGGTGTTCAGTTCGGCACGGGCCTGCAGTGTTTGGGCCCGGCTGACCAGCAACGAACTGCCGGCACCAGCAAATTGTTCCGTTAGATTGAAGACCTTATGAGCGAAACCGGTTGTTTCTCGAGTAAAGAAAGTCTCGACGGCTTCCGGATCGTCTTCAAATGCAGCTTTGAGTTTGGTCGAGTTGAGGCTTAACTTGCCGGTATCGTTGAACTCGAAGCCAAGCTGTTCAAGCGACTGGAACTTGCCGTTACCAACCAAGCGGGAAGTGATCAGGTTGCCAAGTTCGGTATCGACTCGCAGCGCTTCGTTCGATCCAAACAGAATCCCTGTCGAGTTGTCCGATTCATTGAAGAAGGTGTGTGCATCGAGCTTGTCACGCAAGGCATTGTACTGATCGACGAATTCCTGGGCAGCTTTGACCAGCGGTTCGTCCGAGACCTGTACGTTTACGTTGATGGCCGATTCGGACGGAGCATTGACGGTCAGCGAGACGCCTTCCAACACTTCACTGAATTTGTTCGTGGAGGACGAAGTCAGGATACCGGCGGCTGCATTACTGGCAGAGCCAAACAACAAGAGGGCATCCTGAGCCTCGACGATCTCATCAAAACGGAATTGCGACTGACTCGAGTCGATGACGACTCGTCCTTTGCGCCCCGAAATCGTGCTGGTCAACGACATGCGAATTGGGTTCGTGCCAGAACCCGTATTGAGCGAACTTGCGGAAAGTCCGATGTCGGCATCGTTGATCTTGTCGATGACATCTTGCAGGGTTTCACCGGCTTCGATGTCGATGGTCGTGACTTCTGATCCTTCGATGACGGTTCGGGTAACGCCGTCCACTTCCTTTTCGACACCGGAGCCAAGTATTCCGAGACTTGCGGCCGTATTGATGCCACTGCCTTCGGTTACGGTCAGCGTGCCTGAGCCTGAGGTCTTGTCGATCAGGACGATGCCGTCACCACGATCGTTGATACGGGCTTCGACGTTCAGCGACAGCTCGGCGTTGATCTTATCGATCAGGTCTCCGACCGTTTCAATCGAAGTATCGGTCAGGTCGAAGAGTCGCGTATTGCCTTCGCTGTTCTTGATCAGGAACTTGCCTCGCTCGATCCCTTCACCACCTTTGAGATCGTCGAGCTTGGTGTCTTCGTTGACGAACTGACGCCCGAGGTTGCCTGAGTTTACGGTCAAGCTGGTTGAGTCATGCTCGATATTGAGCAGTTCGGCGCTGTTGGTTCCGTCGGCGTTGGCGACAATAAAGTTGCTGGTGAAAGAACCACTTGTTTCAGTCAGCGAAATGCCTGTTCCCGAGGCATTGACCTTGGCATTGATGGCCAGGCCAGATGCGTTGATCAATTCAATCACATCTTCGATCGTTTCGGCTGAGGACAAGTCGACATTTGCCGAACTGCCACTGCGATCGGTAAGTGCGATCGTGCCAAGCGTGCCCAAGCCTTGGCCACCATTGAGCGTGGTTAGCAGGGTCGTTTTCAGGCCCGCCTGAAGTCTGCGACTGGTAAGTGTGCCGCCTGAGGCCGTTCCGGTCAGTCCCAGGTCTTCTGCCGTGGAACTATTGTTGATACTGCTGACCGCGAATGTCCCGCCGTTGTCAGTCGACAGGTCGATCAATTCGATGCTATCGCCATCGTCGCTGATCTGCGCTCGCAGTTTCGAAGGATCGATGGCATTGATGGTGTCGATCAATTCGCCGAGCGTTTGTGGTTCCGAAGCTTCGCTCGCTTCACCGTTGTCGGTTGTCGCAACGATCGAGGCGTCGATGATCCGGTCGCCGGTAGCACTGGTAGGCTTGGAGGCAGTGAATGTCGCTGCGAAAGCCGTACTGCCATTGAGGGCCGTCACCACGTCATCCGCCGTCGTCTCGCCTTCCGCGATCCGAACAGTGATTGTTTTGGCATCTGCGTCGAATTCGACGACTTCATTTCCCTGGGTGACCGAACCATCGGCTACGTAGGAAATCTGATAGCCATCGTATTCGGCGCCTTTCACCTTGGCGGTCAGGTTGACTTGGCCATTGGCAGCGTCGTCAGGCGTGGTCGCCGAAGATAGCAGCACGCCGCCAGTGGTTACCGCCGTATCGGTAAGGTCCACCAAGCCGCTTCCATCGCTGCCGCTGCCGTTTGAGGCAGTGAACAAGGCACTTGCCGTCGGGTCACCATTGATGGCGTCAATGACGTTCGTGCCGGTCGAGTTGCCCGCATCAATCCGAACTGTAAGCGTTTTGTTGTTCGGGTCCGAGTCGTCGTAGGTGACCGTTTCCGCGCCTGCGGTGACACCTGCGTCGTCGACAAAGACGATCGTAACGTCATCATAAGTTCCACCGGTACCGGCGGCGGTCAGGGTAATCGCAGCGTTCGGGTCGACCGAGGTTGTTGTGGCGGTGGCGGTACCGGTCGTGCCGGCGGTAGTTACGGAGTCTTTATTGGGGTCAATAATCCCATCGCCGAGGCCATTGTTCACGGTCTCGGCCGAGAAGTAAGTACTAGCAGTCACGTCGTTTTCCAACGCCGTGATGATGTCGGCTGCCGTTGTGTTGCCGGCGTCAATTTGAAAGGTCAACGTCTTGGCATTGCCGTCGAAGACGACCGTTTCACTGCCTTGAGTCACCGATCCATTGTCTTGGAAAATGATTTGGACGCCGTCGTAGGCGCTGCCATTTTGCACCGATGTGAAGCTGAGGCGGGCATCGCCTGACTTCGCTGCGGCTGTCGCGAAGTCTTCAGGGGCAGCCGCTTTGCCCAGATCGATTTCGAGCGATGTTCCGTCACGTAAAGAAACCGAAAGATCTGCCGCGCTGCGGTTAACACTGATTCCGTTTCCATCGTTCAGTGAGGAAAGCAGCGTGTTGGCATGCAGGCTCAGTAGATCAGCACCCGTGGCCGTGTTCGACGCGGTGTTGATTCCGTCCAGACCCAGGTCGGCAGCCGTGCTGCTACTTCCGACGGATTGAACAATGAGATTCGAGGTCGTCAGACCAGTATTGTCGGTCAGTTTAATGTGATCGCCGTCAACGGTTGCCGTGACCTGAATGTCATCGTTGTTGTTGATCGCATCCAGGACATCGTCGATCGTCTGGGCGTAGCTCAAGTCGACAGCAGCGTTACTTCCGCTGCGATCGGTGATGCGAATCTTGCCACGCTGGACGCCTTGTCCCCCGTTGAGTTGGTCGAGCGAGAGCCCGTCGTCGAGCCTTGGACCGTGGCTGATCTGGATCTTTCCGGCAGACAGCGGCTGATCAAGGGAAGCAACGCCAGAGCTCAACAGTTGTTGCGATTGAGCCGTCCGGATGGGCGTAAACTGGTAGTTGCCCGTCTTGGGCGTACCGGTAACATTGGCCGAGAGAAACGTTGTATTGCTGCTGGTCGCTTTAGACGTGTTGAAGAGCGAGGTCTTCTCGAACTTCCTAGCCGTGAACTGAAAGCTCAAGACACTAGCTGTTAGTTCGGCAATCGCTGCTGCTTCGTCATTGATAGCCTCAGTGCGGGTGACCAGCAAATCGCGCGGACGGGCTTCGATCGCAAGCAATTGCTTGACCGTTTCCGCGATGGGAATGCCCGTGATTAAACCAGTATTGGCCTGAATGCCTGCCATTTGCTTCGTGTCGCATGGGTGAGCCGTCGCTCACGCAATAGTTCCGCAGAAATCTACCCCGCGCTAGTCTCCTTTATCGACCATCTGCGGCCATAGGCTGGAGGAATTTTCCGATTAGGTAGTTTTGATCGATGCGGTCACCAACGAAAAACGCCCGGCCAAATGGCCGGGCGTTTTCCTTTTATTGGAGCTGAGTTGCTTCTTAACGGAGCAGACTCAGGACGTTTTGTGGGTTCTGGTTTGCGATACCCAACACCGAGGTACCCGACTGGACCAGAATCTGCGAACGAGTCAGCTTGGCCGATTCAGCGGCGAAGTCCGCGTCACGAATCGAGCTTTCTGCTTCGGTCAGGTTGGCCAGCGTGTCGTTCAAGGTGTAGATGTTCGATTCCAGAGTCGTTTTCTGGAATGCACCCAAGCGACCGCGAAGCTGGGTAACAACCGTGATCGTTTCGTCAACGATCTTGGCAGCAGCACCAACGTCCGAGGTCAGGCTCTTGGAACCACCGGAACGCAGCTCGAACAGACGACCGCTCACACCACCCAGGGTCGCCGTGCTGACGCTCTGGATGCCGAGGCGGGCTTGCTGGTTGCTGACCACGTCTGGGCCCAGTTGGAACAAGGCACCACCACCCGAGATCTGGAAGCTCAGATTCGTGTTGTCACCAACCGTAGCACTCAGCGAGAAGCTCAAGTCGAGCGACGAGGTGTTGATCGAAGCCTTCAGACCATCACCGACGGCTTGGATACCGTTGATGCGGACGTCGACGTCGGTACCTTCCGAACGGTCAGCAGCGGCACCGCTTTCGTTCGTCAGGTGGAACGTTCCGCTGAGTGCTTTCACACTCACGAAGCTGTCCGAACCGTATCGAGTTGCCTGGAAGGTCAAACCAGTGTTTTCAAGATCTGAGTTGCCCTGAAGTGCGGCACCTTGGACACTACCACTGTCGACAACACCACCGGTCAGCGTTGCCGTGTCGTCAACGGTAACAACGCCAGCACCGGTTCCGCCAGCGGTAGCATTGAACAGAGCTGCGATGTCGGCATCGTAGTTTGCATCACCGGAATCAAAGATGTCTTCCAGGTCAGCAGCCGTCGTCACACCTTCTTCGATGAAGAACGTCAGCGTCTTCGATGCGGCGTCGTATTCAGCACGTTCGTCTGTACCAGCGGTCACACCACCATCGGCGACGAACTGGATCGTGACGTCGTCGTAGTCGGCACCACCATTGACGGCCGTCAGCGTCAGCTGAGCGTTTTCGCCATTGACTGCCGTGGTCGTACCGGATGCTTGAGCATCTTCGAGGTCCGTTCCACTGGTAGCGAAAGTGATGTCTTCGGTGGTGACAGCCAGGACGCCCGAGCCATCGCTTTCACCAACGTTCGTCACGCTGATGCCACGATCGGCCAGGTAGGAAGCCGTGTTGGAAGCTTCCGTCGCGTCATCAATGAACTGGCTAGGATCATCAAAGAAGGCGATCAGATCATTTGCGGTGGTCGTGATCGTTCCATTTTCGTCGGTGGCCAGGTTGATGATCAACGTGCCTTCCGAGGAAACGCCACCCGTGGTAGCCGTCGGAATGTCGAGATCAGCAATCGTGATCGCGTCGGACCCGTCGCTCGAACCAAAGTTCGATGCTTCAAAGTACTGGCTCACATAGGCGTCATCGTTGATGGCCGACAGCACGTCTTCCGCAGTGGACACACCATCTTCGATGTTGATCGTGATGGTCTTGTTCTCTTTGTCGAGAACAGCGTATTCATTGCCACCACCGGTAACTGAAGCGTTATCGACGAAGCTAATCGAATAGCCGTCGAATTCGGTGCCCTTCAGCTTGGCACTGATTTCAAAGCTGCCGTTGGCATCGTCATTTTGGATAACCGAGGTCGAGTAACCTTCGACGCGAGGATCGGTCGAGGTGTCGATGCTCAGGCCTGTACCTGGGTTGGAAACAAATCGAATGTTTGGATTCGATTCAGGAGCCAGGAACTGCAGAGCGTTGTTCTGTTCGGCGACACCGCTGTAAGCAACGTCGGTGAACTCAGAGACAACACCATACCCGTTGTTGCCGGCTTGCAATGAAGCGGTGACCTTGTCATTGCCCGAAGCGTTGTTGATCGCTTCGATAACGTCGTTGGCCGTTGCGATAACATCGCCACCGTCAATGCCACCTGAGGTTGCCGTGCCGTAGGTACCAGTGAAGGTCACAGCTCCCGCACCCGTACCGTTAGTTTCGACCAAGGCGGCGGTGAACAAGGCAGCGGTAGCGGCGTTGTTGGAGGTTGCGGTCACTGCACCACTATCGGCGACAGCGATCGTACCCGAACCATCGCTACCAGTAACGTTGGCAGCAGCCGTGAACAAACCGCCGACCGTGGCGTCACCATTCAATGCAGTGATCACTTGGTTCGCGGTCGTCACGCCAGCTTCGATGCCGACCGTGATGATCACGTTATCAGGATCGCTGTTGTCGTAGGCGACCGTTTCACCACCAGCGGTAACGGTGTCGGTGAAGTTGATCGTGACACCGTCGTTGGCCAGGCCGGTCGTGTCCGAGGTCAAGGTGAACAGCGAGTTGCCACCCGAGTTCGTACCAATAACCACGGTTGGGGTGTCAGCGAGCGTGTGCGTATTGTTGATCGCGGCGACGATGTCGGCAGCGGTCGACGCAGCGTTCTTCGTAATCGTCAGCGTTTTGGCGTCAGCATCGAAGACAGCAGTTTCTTCGCCGGTGTTAGCACCGTCGGCAAAGATAACGCTGACGTCATTGAAGTCGGCGCCCAACTGATCAGCAGTGATCGTAAAGTCGTTGTCCGTGCCAGCCGTATCGACGGTGACGGATGCGGCTTCGTAATCACGAACGCCGAGAGCAACTTCGATCTGAGCAGCGTTTTCGCCAACCGGAGCGGTGTAGGTTGCGCTGGTCGTGCTCGAGGTGCCTTTGGTGTATTTGATGCGAACATCACCAGCATCGAAGCCGGCTTCGTTGGCGGTGATCAGGACGTCGTTGTTTTCGCCATAGCTCGAAGCGACCAGCGTACCCTTGGTGGCAGCCGTTTCAACGATGGCTTCCACGCCGGTTGCGTCCGACACCAGGTTGACGGCCGAAGCGACTTCTTCGATGGTCGAACCCTTGGCGAAGTTGAATGCTTCGGTACCGTTGCCGCCGCCGATTTGCAGCACGAGATCTTCAGCGATGGCTCCGAAGTTGTAGTTGAGCTGACCGCGGGTCGCTTGCTTGACGACGTTGACCGAGACGCCGATTTCGCTGAACGAACCGAAGTTGGCTTGGTCGACGCGGAGGCCTTCGATCGACTTGGTATCCACACCGTTGGTGATGAAGTCGAGGTTGCCGTCCAGCAGACGCTTGCCTTGGAACGAAGTGATTTGTGCGATACGGTCGATGGCTTCCAGCGACGAGTCGATCTGCAGCTGGTTAGCAGCGATCTGCTCTTCACTCAAGGCACCCGTATTGGCGGCTTCCGAAGTCAAGCCACGGATGTCATTGAGCAGCTGGCTCACCTGGCCAAGTGCACTGTCTGCGGTTGCGATCAGCTGGTTGGCACGTTCACTATTGGTGATGGCCTTTTCCACGCTGATGATGTCGCTACGCAGACCTTCACTGGCGATCAAACCAGCCGGATCGTCTTTACCACGGTTGATCCGGAGACCGGTGCTCAAACGACCCAGAGCGGTTTGCAAGTCGTTGTTCGAACGCGATAACGTGTTCTGAGCGATGAGTGAGCTGACGTTAGTATTGATTCGGGTCATTTTGAGACACCCCTCCTAGTTGAGGACTACGTTTGGTTCCAACCGAGACGGGGAGTCGTGACTCAGCTGGTGCGGCTGCAAAACGCAGCCCCGAAATATGGGAACGAACGATTGTCAATCTCGAGTTTTGGCCACGGTTGCTTTCTACGAACGTCGTAGCCAGTTTAGGCCTGCCCCCGCTTAACGCTTGTTATCCGAGCTAGCTACGTGGTCGGCGCAGCTTCCGCGAGGATTCCTAAACGTCTAAATGGGAAGATCGTCACACTTTGACACTAGCTTGAGATAAAGACATTCTTTTTCATTGACGTATGAGTTGACGGAAGTTGTTTCCCTTGCTCATTCCGCATCGTCAGATTAGACGTTACGACCGGACCATGAAGTTGGTGGGTTCCGAGAGATAAGCGATTGGCAGAAGCCCATTCGTAGGGGCCAGATTGGCCGTGTTTTCCAGCGGTTTGCGCATGCGTAGCGTGTAACCGATCGATAGGACAACCTACAGAACGAAAGTCAGGCTACGCGCGAAACTATTTCGCCGAAAATCCGCTGGGAGAGGAATCTGTGCGGTACCGGCGTGCGGCTTGCCGAAGATTCATGCAGCGCAAGGTGGGATTTGCTGCGCGGACACGTGTTCAGGGAGAGGGATCAGGAGGTCGCCTGGCTGACGGATAGACGACCTCCGATGCAAGGCCGCAATTATTTGCGACCCTTTTTCATCATGGCCGTGTCTTCCGGCTGCATGCCGGAGGCCTGCATGTTTTCACGCTTGATCGCCTCGTAGACTTCCTGGCGATGCACAGGAATGTCTTGAGGGGCAGCAATGCCCAAGCGAACTTTATCTCCACGAATGTCCACAATCGTGATGACAATATTGTCGCCGATCATGATGCTTTCGTCACGGTGCCTCGAGAGTACCAGCATCTCTGGCTCCTTCCTACTTTTATTTCAATCAGGGTATTGGGCATTTGGTGCTTGTAAGATTCCGTCCAGCCCCGAATGACTGCACTGAATGCAGTCGCTCGCCAGCAATGATAGCAGTGCATTGCTATGACTCGACGTGTTGAGTATCGGACACCTAGAGATACGGATTCACTTTTCAATCCGTGGATACTGTTCTGACGGCAAGTCCGGTTGTTCACGCGCTGCGACGCAGAGGGATTGTTTCAGTCGCAATGACGTGCCGCAGTGGCTGTTCGTCGGTGGTAATGACCTGACGGCCGATCTGAAGCGAGAGATTTACCAGAAGAGGAGCTCGGAGATTGACGGTAACCAAGCTGTCCTCTCGACTTACGACGACCAGCACAAAGGTTTCCATGCCGGCATCGATTTGCAGCGAACTGGCTTGCTCGGGGCTGATACGCACCTTGTAAGACGGTATGTATCGCCGTGGGCTAACCACTGCGAAGGCGAGTCCTGGATCTTCCAGCGACTGCAACCAGCCAACCGACTCGTTGGATTCATCTGCCAGAATGGCCCACTTCGTATGATCGTCGAATCCGATCATACCGTTTGGGAAGGTGATGATCTCATCTTGGCGGATATCGAGCTGGCCGAAGCGAGTGGTTGTAAATTCCATAGCCCCTGGCGTCCTTACACAGTCTTGTCGGCTTAATAGTAGAGGGCGCGAGGAAAACGCCCTATTCTCTCTATCGACCGATTGCCCGGAGGAATCCATAGAATCGTCAAAGTCGGACTAGATAAAATCCAACAAGGTCAATTGATAGAGCTGGCCGGTCATCTGTAGCGAGGCCTGAAACGAAGCCTGCTTAGCGGTCATTTCCGAAATGGCCTGGACGATATCGACATCGATTTCCAACGACAGATTCGTTTTCAGTTCCAGGATTTCATCTTCACCACGCGCTTTGAGCACATCCACATGCTGATCACGAGCACCCAGTGCCCCGCGGGTAAAGCTGAGCCGTTCAATGTCTTCTTCCAGTAGTCCAGCGATTCGCGAGACCTCCTGGACGTTTTTGGCTGCGATCGCGTCCTTCAGTCGCAGCAGCGAATTGAAGATGCCCTTGGTCTCCTGGGGATTCACATTGCGACCTTGAAGTACTTCCGGACTTCCGCCATCGGTCGTTCCGACGGTTCCTGTCGCGTTGATGATACCACTACCAGAGTTGTTCAGATCATTGGCGAAGTTCAACTTCGCGTCGAAATCGCCTTGTTGGTCGATCGCGGCAATGACCTGGTTGGCCGTCGTCACGCCAGCTTCAATCTGAACGGTCAGTGTTTTGGTTGCTGAATTGAACACCGCACTCGGGACACCGCCCGACAGAGAGTCTTCAAAGACGATCTGCACGTCGTTCATGCGCGTGCCCGGGATTTTAGCCACCAGGGAGAACGCCGTATTGAGGTTGTCGGGCGAAGCAAACGAGATGTCGGCCGTCGCTGCGGCTGAATCGGCTACCGGCGTTCCGCCATTGGTCGTTGCTAGAACACCGGTTTGCGTGATCAGCCCGGTCCCTGCATTGGTTGCATCTTCTGCCGCGTAAAGTTCCGCTGAAAATGTCCCCTCGGCTTGGATCGCGGCGATTACCGTGTTTGCGGAAGTCAGGGTCGGATCGACATCGATCGTCAGTTTTTGTGTCGCTGCATCGAACGTGACAAGGGCCTGATTGCCGCTGGCGGCGCTGTTAACAATCTCGACTTGAATATTGTTGTAGCTGGTACCAGGGTTCTGGGCGGTCAGCTTAAAGGCATTATTGACGTCGTCTGGTTCTGCAAATTGAACGATTGCCGTGGCTGGCGTAGCATCGGGCGAATCAGAAACGGTTGCTTCGATTTGACCAGGGGGAATCAGCCCCAAATCAACGCCGGCATGACTAAGCACGCCTTGTGATACCGTGAGACGGCCAAACCCAGGCGGGTTGTCGTCGATCAATTCGATGCCATTGCCGAACTCAGAGAGCCGTGCAACCAAAGCATTGGGACCATCCAGATTGTCTGGATGATTATTGATCAGGTTCAACACGTCCCCGATGGTTTTGGCCGTTGAAAGCTCGATCTCCAGTTCGACGCCGTCATTACGGGTGATCGTCAAGTCCGTGCCATCGGTACCGGTGACACCCCGACCGAAGTTGAGTTCCGAAAGTCGTGTTTCCGTAGTGAAGCTTCGCAGGCCTAATTGTGTGGCCGTTTGCCCACCATTTTCTCCGATCGAGAAGTCGCCACCACTTACGCTCGAACGGACATTGATGCCGTTGCCATTAGCGTTGATTTCGGCGACCAGGCCGGCACCACTTCCATTGAAGACGTTCAACAGGTCCTCAACGGTTTCTACTTCGCTGAAATCGAGGGTCGTAGTGACCGTGCCATTTTGGATTTGGATCCCTGATTCGCTGTCGAATGTCGTGCCTGATCCGCCGGTCGTTTTGCCAATGACCGAAGTACTGACCACGCCGCTGGCGGTCAGGAATTCGGCCGTTGTATCCTTCGCATCAATGCTGGCCGTAAAGTCAGCTGAGAACGCCGCGTTGTTGTTTAGGGCCCGGATCAGGTCGTCCGCAGTGGTCGTGCCAGAGGCGACCTGGACATAGTAGGCGTCGACATCGCCGCCGGTGTTTCCTGTGTTGCCGATCGTGCCGGCACTTGCCACGTTGACCGTTGCTGCCAGATTGAACGACTCGCCATTCCCGTTATCGCTAGTGACGGAAAAGGTTCCATCGGCGGCAATCGCGTTGATAATCGACTGAACTGTCGTTTCGTTGTCGTCGTCGATCTGAATCGTCAGCCGACGTGTTGTGCCGTCGTCCGAATAGCTCGCGGTCGCGGCGTCGCCTAGATTGTTCGAGGCGTCGATCACGATTTCAACGTTGTTAAACAGATCGCCGGCTTGATTCGCGATCAGCGTCAGATCGTTGCCGCCACCCACCAGCGGCAGCGAGGCTCTGGCTTTCACGGCCTGGGTGGTAACCGTAGCGGTTGACGAGGTGCCATCGTTGGCGGCGGTCACGGCACTCGCAGGGTTGAAGCCTTCCCCCGTGTTCGCCTTGCCGACGGCAAAACGACCATCGATGGCAAACGCATTCATTAATGTCTGGAGGCTTGTCTCGTCGGTGTCGTCGACCTGGACTGTGATGGTCGGGACACCGTCCACCAATGTAGTTGGGCCAATAACGGCCGAGTCGCCAATGTCATTGGAAGCATCGATGATGATTTCCACGCCATCCAGGCTGCCGTCGGTCGAATTTGCTGTGAGCAGCAGGTCGTTGTCGGCTCCGTCCAGGTTCAGCGTTGCTTGAGGACGTAGTAGATCGGAACCCTTGGTAACGATTTCATTGCCACGGGTGATACCGGTACCTGCTTTGAGCAGGTTGTGGTCGACCAACTGAATCTTGGTGCCGTTGAGCGACTCACCGTTGGCATTGGCTTTGATGATGATGTCGTTGTTCGAGCCAGGGTATTCAATGATCGTATTGGACTTGGTACCGAGCAGGTTCGAGACCTTCGTGGTCAGCGTGACCCGTGGGTTCAGGTCGGCCCCAACGATCGGATTGGTAAGATTGCCGTCTGTTTTGAGAATGCCCAATTGTGCGGCGACGCGGCTTCCGCCCAACTCGCGGATGGTGAGGTTGCCACCGCCGGCGTCGTCGATGTCGACAATCAGGCCGGTATCGCTGATCCGGGCCGTCACTTTACGACCCGCAGGCGGGTTCGCCTCGATCAAGCGAACCACGTCGTTAAGCGTGTTCGCCTTGCTGATATCGATGGTAACCGGCGGCGCAAGACCATCCGAAATCTGGAAACTTCCCTTCTGAATCCCCTTCCCTCCCCGGAGGTCGGAGAGCTTAGTGGAGCCAGTTACGATGGGGTTCAGGTCGCCGATGCCTTTGACTTGTTGGCTGATCGCACCAAACGCGTCGTGACCATTAACGGTCGTATCGAAGAGCAAGTCGATGTCGGCAAAACTTTGCAGGCCGGTTGTATTGCCGAGGTATTCGATCAGGCCGCTATCGAGCGTCTGAAACGGTTTCGTCGTGGTGTTTGACCCTGCGAAGAGATAACGTCCGCGGAACTGCTGATTGGCCAGGTCCATCAGCTGTTGAATAGCACGCTCGACTTGCTCGCCGGCTGCGGCAAGTTCGGTATCTGAAAAGGTTGTATCAGCGAGCCGAACGGCCAAACCTTTGACGTCGTTCAGCGTTGTTTGAACGTTGGCCAGCGCTACGTCGGTTGCCGAAAGGTACGACTGGCTCGTGATCAGGTTGGTTTGGATCTGCGTTTTTTGTTCCAGCAGCGACTGAAGCGTGACGCCACGGATGGCAGCAGGCGCATCATCACTCAGAGAAAGCACACGACGTCCGGTACTCAACTGCGTTTGCAAGCGCAGCAAGTCGAGCTGGTCAGCCGACATCTGATTGGTGAGACGCTGCGACAGTAGGTAGTCGCTCGTTCGACCTGTGGGTACCGGGATAATACGTGTCATGAATATGTGTCCGTGGCCGCGAGGCTGAGCTGTGGCTCAGTAACAAGGACTCGCAGACCGAGGCCCTCCTTACAGGTTGACCAAAACCTCTAATAGTTCATCCAGCGTTGCAATCATTCGGGATGATGCCTGGAACTGACGTTGAAAAGTGATCATTCGCACCGCTTCTTCGTCTAAGTTCACTCCGCTTACGCCGAGCTTCTGTCCTTCGAGCGTATCTTTGAATACGCGAAAACCTTCGGTGATTCCCTTCGTGACCGCGGCGGTCTGGGCGACTCCACCGACCAGGTCTTTATAAAATGCCGTGACAGTCGTCCCACTGAATGAGTCGAGTGCTCGTTCAGAGAATGATGCCAAAGCCACCGCGTTGTCCGTATCTTTGCCGATGCCGGAACTACTAGCCGCGAACTTGGAAGGATCTCCACTAACCATCTCGTTCACGCCGAGGTCGGTCGCGGACGATCCTGTGAAGAACGTACCCACACCCAGGGCTGCCAATACGCCGCTGGTATCATCCGCGAAAGCAAACTCGATGTTCGGCTGATCGGCATTGATTTGAAGCTGACCCTCTAGGCTGATGGTTGCCGAGAGTCCATCAATATCGTCCAGTGCCGCTCGGAGATCTTCGAGTGAAGTGTCTTCGTTGGTGCCGTTGAGTTGGATGAAGATATCGTGCGTTTCGGTAACGCCTGTTTGTCGATTGAGCAGCTTGACTTGGAACGAACCGTTCTCAGGCGTAAACGGAAGCCCCACCTGGTCGAGGGCATCATCCCATTGCTCGGCACTGACAAAGTGTTCGGATTCAATGGATTCGTAGCCGGTCAGACCCTGACCACTGCTGAAGACCTTGTTGAACTCAAAGGCGAACGACTTGGCAAAGTTGTCGAGCTGTCCGAGAAAGTCCCCGAGAATATGATCGCGTGAATTGACCAGGCCGGCTAGTTTGCCGGTGTCGGTTTGTAGGGGAGATTCAAAGTCGACGATCTTGATGTCGACAAAGTTGGCTCCATCGCGTGGTTCTTCATCGGCGTAAACTTGCCGGGCAATCCCGTCGGTGACCAGGTATTCGCCACCGGCGAAAACAGATACCGAGCCGTTTTCCTGCTCGACGGCTCGGATGCCTATCAGCTCGGAAAGTTCGGTTAGTTTCCGTTGACGTTGATCGCGGAGACCCACGGCATCACTCTTGGTGATGCCCCCTTCCATGGTCGTGATCTTTTTGTTGACTTCGGCGATGTCGGTCAGCAGTCCATTGATGGTCCCGGCCGCGTCGCGGATTCGATCGTTTGTATCCAGTTGTACCTGGCGAACACGCTGGTACAGTCGAGAAATATCGTCCGCTAGCGTTTGACCACGAAGAATGGTCAAGTTGCGAACGCCCAAGTCTTCCGGCTGGTTGAGGATATCGTTGATCGAACCAAAGAAGTTATTGAGGGAAGTGCTGAGATCGGTATCGCTCAGTTCGCCGATCAGGGCATCCAGTTGGGTAAATGTGTTCTCTTCGGCCTCTCCCTTGGCCAGATCACTTCGTGAACCACGTAGCCGTTCTTCCAGGAATTGATCGACCTGCTGAACGATCGCCTCGACTCGGACGCCCAGCCCCAGACGCAAGTTGCCAATCGCCTGCGTCGGCGCAGGCGTATAGATCACGCGCTGGCGAAGGTAGTCCGGCGTGTTGACGTTGGCGATGTTGTTGCCCGTGACTTGCAGTCCGACCTGGGCTGCTTGCAGGGCATTGTTCGCTTGTTGTAGTGAGCTAAATAGAGACATCCTTGTTTACCTCGTTAGGCGAGCCGCGCTAGCACGACCTATGCATCCTGATCCACCAAGGTTCCACCCTGATTCGAGGCATTCTCCGCTTCATATGTCGGTTTAAGTTTCCCTCCGGTCGCAATGATTTGTAGCAATTGCGAAAGATGTAACACGGTTTGCTGGGCTAGCACGAAGTTTGTCAGCGTTTCGTTTTGAATATGACGCATCGCATCTTTCGCCGTGTGCGCCTTTGTCGCAAGTTCGCCAGATTGATCCTCGTCCAAAGCTCTCGCTAGCGAGTGCATGCTATCGGACGGCAATCCCTTGCCGCGTGCATCGGCCAGAAGCATCTGGCGCGAGTCGCGAAGTTGATCGAGCCGTTCAAGTAGTGCCTGTTCGCTAATCATGGTTTGCTCCATGGCTTCCAGGTCGTTCGCGACCATTTGTTCGCGCTTTCGATGCAGCACGTTCAGCAGGTCGGCCTGGACGTCGGAAAGTTCCTGCAGAAAGGTCGCCGTATCGTTTTCGAGATTCAACGGCGGTGACGATGGTTCTGCGGTGGAAGGCATTGGCGAATTCATATCGATCAAAACCACTTACATGAGAGTGGGAGACATTCTGAACTAAATGGAAACGTCCAACTGCGACAGGGCCGCCGAGCTGGTTTCACTGTCTTGCGACTTATTCTGCTGCTGCAGAGTTTCAATCTGCTGGATTGCCTGCTGAGCTTCGTCTTCGCTGACAAACGAAGAAAGCTCGGAAGCTTCGTGTCGATTACCCATGTTGGCGGCGAAGAGCTCGAACATTGGCTTGGAGATTTGCTCGGCACTCGCGTCCGAAATCTTCTCGACCAGCAGTTGATCCAACTGCGACTGAAAGACTTCCTCCGCTCGACCACCATGAAAGTAGGCCGGCTTGCCAAGGGATTCTCGCATGCTCTTGAGCATCTGCCCGAACATCGATTCGCCGACAAACTGGTCGAACTTCTCACGTAGCTGGCCTTGAGGGGCCGCCGCGCCGGATGCCGATGTTAGTGTGTTGACGTTCATGGGATGGGCTATTTCGTTTGTTAGTTGACGTAGATCAGTTCGCCGTACACTTTGCCCTGGTGATGCAAAGCTTCGACGATGTCGATGATGTCGGTCGCTGGAACTTTCAAGGTTGTCAGGGCGTCTTCCAGGTCTTTCAGACGCGTTGCGTACTGCTTCTGCGTGTCGACCGTGACAAACTTCGATGCTTCCAGGTTGGCCGTTTCGACCTTGATGCCGTTGTGGTTGATCACCACCGGGCCGATCTCGACATCGCTGCCAATCACGATCAGCCCTTGGTTCTTATTGATCACCACCTTGTTGTTCAGCAGGCTGTCGACGATCGGAGTCTCCATCAGAATCGAAACGAAGAAGACCGGCTCTTCCTTGTATTGAGGAGGAATCGTGATCTCGATCGTCTTCTGGTCGAGGGCTCGGGCGATTTGGCCGCTGGTGCCTCGGCTGATGTTCTGTTCCAGGTTGTTCACCCCGAAGACGATCTCCTGAGCCATTCGCCAATCCTTGTGCCCTTCGTTGATAACCAGGAAGATCTTGCCGTCCTGGGTCACGAATGGGTTGCGAATCGTCTTTTCGATGCGGCAGCCGTTCATGACGTAGCCCCGAGTGGGAATGTCTTGTTTCGCAAGTTCAACGGGACCACTGGCGAGTGCCCAAACCGTTTTGTCATGCGGGTTGGGGCCTTGCAGTGTCGAGATCGCCAGCGTGCCACCGGCCAGGCTTTTGGCTCCCAGCGAGCTGACTTCACAGTCGATGAAATCCCCTTCCTCGGCACCCTCAGCAGGGATATTCGCACGGACGAGAACCAGGGCCATGTTTTTGATGTTCTTCAGTTCCTCAGGCAGGTACTCACCGCCTGGGCCGCTGCCGGCGTTGTTGCCCATGTGCTTGAGCATCAACGACAACGCACGATGCGTAGGAGTCAGATCCGAGTCGCCGGTTCCCTTCAAACCAACCACTAGGCCAACGCCTTGCAGGTAGTTGCCTTCTTGTCCTTTGACGCGGACGAAGTCGGACAGCGGTCGATTGATTTGAAATCGCTGCGAATCAATCGAGCTGTACTGCGTACGCGAAACCTGAGCTTCGACCGAAGTACCGGCGAAAATCAGGAGAGCGAAAATTGTCAGGCAGGCGATGTGTCGAGTCATTGGATTACTCATGATGACGTTGTGTTTTGGGTGACCAGGCTTGGCTTAGAACCAGTGGACTTTGTCCCAAAGGGTGAGAAGCCAGCCGCGACGATAGGCGTCGCGAACCGAGCCGTGATCTTCCTTGGTGATCGTCAGGTCGGCCAGGTGCTCACTCAACACGGTGTTGTTTGGATTGATGTCTTCGGTGCGACAGACGCCACGCAGGTGATAAACCCAGATCTCGTCGTTGACGGTGATCGTCTTACGGGCTTCTAGCTTCAGCGTGCCGTTAGGCAGAATCTCTTGGACTTCGGCAGCGATCGTGAACTTCAAGCCCTCGGATGTTTCCATCTCGGCCTCCGACTTCAGACGCTGGTTGAGCGTACCGGTGATTCTTGGATCGCCATCGGCTTGAACGGCCGGTTTGATCGAATTGATTCCATCCAGGCGAATCCAGTCGGTCAGAATGGCAGCGTACTGTCCGCTCTTCTTGCGATCGATTTCGCCGTCGGAGAATGCCTGGGCACGTTCGTCGACACGAATGTGGATCAGGTCGTGAATTTGCACTTCGCGTGGTGGCGGCAGTTCACGATACATCCAGCTCAGATCTTTGGTGGTGCCGCTGTAAGGCATGCCTTCGGCGATCTGGCCTTCTGGCATATTGCGTTGACCGAGGCTCGAGATCGGACCACTTTGCTGAGCAAACAGGACATCGCTGATGACCACCATTTGCAACAAGACTAAGGCTACGGTAGCAAGTTTCATCGGTTGATCTCCGGTTGCGGCAGCGGCATCAATGGTTTCGCGGTAGGAACCTTCACATGGCCACCCAGAACCAGGGCTTCTCCGGGACCGGTGACTTGAGCTTGAAAGCGTTCCACTTGGCGAGCACGGCCGTAATGTTTGGGTTCGATGGGTTGAACTTCGACCAGTTCCCGGAGGCCTGCATCGTTTAGTGCGAGCATCTCGCGTCGTACTACCACGTTGCCGGCGTGAGCATAAACCGTAACAACGTCGTTGCGGCGAACGATGACCGGTTCGCGAATGTCCTCTGCGGAAACGGGACGATCGGCGGCGATGGTGCGGGTGGCTTCCTTGCCAACCACGTTGTGCAGTGCCGAAGGGTAGGAGTCGTCTCGACGAATGACGGTCAGCTCTCGCATTTCAACGTCGCTTGCCTGAATGACTTCACCGCGGCGGACGTTTCGTACGACGTGAGCGACGGTCATGATCTCCATGGGCTGATCTTTAGCGACTCGGCCGCCGAAAGTACGACGTGGAACGCGCTTAGCCGTGACGGCGGCGTGCTCAACGGTTTCTTCGACGGATGCCGCTTCCATGCGAACTCGGCTCGATCCGATGACGCTGACGTCGTCGCTCGAGATTCCGCGAGCCGCCAAGATCGAGCGGATATCGTTGATCGTGAGATAGGTCGAGTGAGTGGTGCCAGGAGCTGGCATCAATTCCATGTCGGTCAGTTCCGCACGAAGTTCGCGATCTTGAATTTCGATCGCAGCCACATCGCCCAGACGTACCAGCGGTCCGTCGACGATGGCGGATGTCCTCAGCACGACCTGACCGGACTGAGCCATCGCCGCAACGGAAATGGTCAGAACCATCAGGATAGTGAAGAGGGAACGAATTGAAGTCACAATCGTCATGATTCTAAACGCGGATCCTATCGACGCAGGTTCGAGATGAGTTGCAGAATTTGATCGCCGGCCTGAATCGTCTGTGAGTTCAGCTCAAAAGATCGCTGCGTCGTAATCAGGTCGATCAACTCTTGGACAGGCTCGACGTTCGAGGCTTCCAACATCCCTTTGCGAATTTGACCTAAACCATTGGTTTGAGGATTGCCGGTAATCGGAGCACTGGAGGCACCCGTTTCGGCGTACAGGTTTTCGCCGAGTTTCAGGAGGCCTTCCGGATTGATGAACGTTGCCAGTTGAATCTGACCGACTTCGTTCAAGGTGCTCGAACCAGGCTGCTGAACCGAAACGATTCCGTCGGGGCTGACTTCAACTGCCGTGGCGTCTTGAGGAATGACGATCGCAGGCTCGAGTGGTCGACCGATGCCTGCCGAACCGGTAACGACCTGGCCGTTGGCATTGACCGAGAAGTTTCCGGCTCGGGAGTAATAGATCTCGCCGCTTGGATCGAGAACCTGAAAGAAGCCTTCGCCTTCGATCAGCATGTCCAAAGGACGGTCGGTGCTGGTGAACGCACCTTGCTTGAAGTCGGTTTGAACGCTGGAAACGCGAACACCAAGACCGACTTCCGTGCCGGTTGGTGTGAGGTTTCCGGTCGAATCTGGATTGCCGGGCAGCACTTCGTGATCGTAAAACAGATCCTCGAAGTTGGCTCGGTCTTTCTTAAACCCGGTGGTGTTCACGTTGGCCAGGTTATTGGCAATCACGTCGAGCTTCGTTTGCATCGACTGCATGCCGGTGGCTGCGGTGTAAAGGGTTTGGACGCTCATGGCTTACTTCCTTGTTCGCCTTAAGTTCGCGAGTGTTTTACGCGGGGGATGTTAGCTTTGACGGAGGACGCGGCCCAGCAAATTGCCCAGGGCTTCGTCTTGCGACTTGATCATGTTGATATTGGATTCATAGGCTCGCGTCGTTTCGATCATGGCCATCATTTCCGTGATGGGATTCGCAGCCGATCGTTCCAGCATGCCTGGGGCAGCACTACGCTGCTCTTCAGGGATTTGCTCGACAGGACCAAGCGAGCGAAACAGGTTCTTACCGAACTTAACGAGGTCGGCATTCGACTCAGGCTTGGCGATGCCCAGTTCAATGACTTCGCCGCCGATCACGACTTCGCCTCGTTCGTTGTAGTAGGCTCCGTTATGAACGGCCTTGGCTTCCGGATCGACTTGGACGGGATCGCCATCGCTAGACAGGACCGGGTAGCCTTCCTGCGTCGTGAGACGTCCATCCGGAGTGAATACGAAATTGCCGCCGCGGGTCAGCATGACCTGATCGCCGTGCTGCACTTGGAAGTAGCCTTCTCCGCGAAGGGCGATGTCGTCGCGGTTGCCGGTCGGGGTAATGGGGCCAGGCTTGAAGTTGGTCTGCGTATCGCGAACCATCACGCCGCCGCCAATGTTGTTGATGCTGCCGGAACCGGGTGAATCGAGATATTGGTCGATGGCTTCCGAATCGCGAGCTTCGAGGATCGCAAATTCGTTTTTGAAACCTGGTGTGTCGACGTTGGCCAAGTTATTCGCGATCACTTCCATGCGACGCGATTGAGCTTGGGCTCCTTCTGCCGAAATATACAGGCCGTAAACCATGATGAATCTTTGGTCTGAAACATGCCCCCCCGGACACGCTCTTTCCTAAGGCAATGTGCGTGCCAAAGATTCATGGCAAGGCCAAGAAAGTTTTGTATTTGATCTAAGTCAAGCAGAAGACGGTAGATACCTGTCTGATAGCAACAACCGCCAGCATGGCGGAAAGAAATTCCGAACGCCCGGCAACCGGAAAAAGCTGCCGGGCATGGTCGGCAAAGATTGCGGAAAGTGGCAAAACCTAGCCGCGTCCGCCTGAGGTTCTCGCGTAGCTGATGATACGCTGAGCACCTTGAATAATTAGCTGCGAAGCAACCTGACGTCCAATTTCCACGGCTTTGGTAGGTGGTCCGCAGGCATAGGCAGAAATCTTCTGTACGCCATCTCCGCTGATGACCACCCCATCGAGATGCAGCAGGTCGCGTTCGATCTCGAGTCGAGCCCAAGCGCCAACCGGTGCCAGACAACCACCGCGCAGTTCTGCTAGCAAGACGCGTTCGGCTTGCACACAGTGATAACTGTCCGGGTGGTGCAGCACGCCAACGGCTACCTTGGCACGTTGATCGGAATCACGCACTTCGATTCCCAGTGCCCCCTGCCCAACCGCAGGCAACATGACACGCTTGTCGATCACGTGCACGATCCGGTCGGCCATTTCCAGGCGGCGAAGTCCAGCTTCGGCCAAGACGATGGCTTCGTATTCGCCTTCGTCCATCTTGCGGAGACGCGTCTCGACGTTACCACGAATATCGCGAATCTCGAGGTCGGGTCTGGCATGAAGAAGTTGAGCACGACGACGGACACTACCGGTACCAACAATCGCTCCTTGCGGCAGCGTATTGACATGGAACCCACCACGCGAAACTAGCACGTCGCCGCAAGCTTCGCGCGAGGGGACGGCTGCTAGAGCGAGACCTGGCGTCGGATCTGTAGGAAGATCCTTCAGGCTATGAACGGCGATATCGACCCGGTTTTCCAGGAGTGCCGCTTGGATCTCCTTGGTAAACAGACCTTGGCCGCCAATTTCGCCAAGGGGGCCTGTGGTTACGTCACCCTTGGTCGAAACATGAACGACTTCCACGGACTGGCCGCTTCTTTTGAGTTCTTCGGCAACCCAATGGGCTTGCCACAGAGCTAACGGGCTGCTGCGCGTACCGATGCGGAGAGGCTCACCATTCATACGTGCTTTTTCGTTCCATGAATCGAAGGCGGGACGAGATGGAGGTCGCCTGACCCAGTGACAAGATTGGGCTAAGGCGGACGTCTGTTGGTGCTTTCAGACTTTTGGCTACTCAGACCGATAGGTCTGATCATGCTCGTCAAGTAATTAGGCTGGCTAAAGATCTGAACAAGTCATTAGCATACAAAACAAATGAGCATTGGGGGAGTTGGGGTGGTAAGTAAAACTAGATATTCGCCAAAACTGATAATTCGATGCATCAAAAACGGCTAGGTTAGCCGCTTTCCTGCTGTGATTCGTCGCTCGAGTCCGATTCTTGTTTTTGTTTTAGGCGAGCTTGTATCTGACCTGCCACCGGAGATGCTTGCGTTTGCTGCTGGGGAGGAACGACAACACCACAACTAACGATGAACTGAAACGCCTGATCCAGGGTGATATTCAATTCGATCGTTTCGCTCTTCTTGGCGTTGATGGTAAAACCCGTTGCCGGCATCGGTGAGGTCGGAATGAGAATCGTAACGACTGGTTCACCGGCTTTGTCTTTAATATCAAGCATGCTCTCGCTGGTAACGAAACCAAGCGACCACATCCCCTTGCGTGGATACTCAACCGCAACCACGCGGGTGAATTGAATTTCTTGTTCGTTTAATAAAAAGTCTGTGACTTGCTTCACCGAACCATAGACATTTCGAATGATTGGCAATCGCTGCATCACGTGCCGCTCGGAAGCGTTCCAGATCATCCGGCCTAAGCCCCCTGCCAGGAATTTTCCGGTGAAATAAAGGGCTAGCAACAAGACGGCCAAAAGGGACGGAATCGTCAGCTCGCGTTTCAGCCAGCGATATTGCACGTACTGTTCATACACGCCATATCCTGATGCAGGCATTGGTTGGTCATGAACGTGCTCGTACACGAAGTTGTAGATCTTTTCGGGGACCCACTGCCCGTTGGCTGTCTTGCGATAGATCTTCGAGTCGTACTCGGCCCGCGTTTCTTCTGGAGCGACATTCGGCAGGTCACGATGAACGTCCTGGATAAACCAAACGATGGTCGTTCGGGCAGTCGTTTCAATCGGAACGAGTATGTAGTTTTGGATCGTGGAGAAGATCCAAATGAAGATGACGATCGTCAATAGCGGAGGCGCAGCGATCGCCAGGCCGCGGAGAACCGCGCGGCGAAACGTATAGAATCCGCTCACGGTTTTCGGATCGGTCTTGGTTACTTCATTGGCCATGGGGGGATACCTTGTCGGCTCGTTTACTAACGAGACATCTTTCAGGACCGGGGAAAGGCCATCCTTGCTAAGGGAATTCCTGCGCTGATAACGGCACTCGCCCGAATGTCGGGAGGATGTCCTCCTTCTTGCTTCGATCCTTTCTACGCGAAGAAAATAGTCAATCCCGTTGTATTTTCATGAAATTTGCCGGTATTGTCTGCTTAAACGTTAAGGTACTGGGGAGTGGAACGCGCCACGATTGCCACGCGGATTTCCGAAGCCCCTGCCTTGCGAAGAATGCGGGCAAGCTCAACCAAGGTTGCTCCCGTCGTCATAATGTCGTCGACCAGCACAATCGGACGATCTGGCACGACCACACCCTGAACAGCAAACGCATTTCGGACATTTTTCTTTCTGGCGGTGATTGGCAACTCGCTTTGCTTGGCCATCGAACGCTGGCAGGTGACCAGCTTACGGTATGACCAGCCTGTCTTCCGGGCAAAGGACTTCGCCAAGATTGCGGCCGTATCGGTGCCGCGTCGAATACGCCGTGTCCAATGCATGGGCACCGGCACAATCCACGGCTGGGCGGCCGGGTGGCTCTCCAGACCACTCGTAAGAAGTTGCCCCAAATCCCAGGCAGAAGCCGTGCCACGGTTACTTTTCGCCGAAAGAACAGCTTCGCGCAGTAAACCGTCGTAGTTGCCGACCGAGGTAATTTCTTCGAATGGAAGCTTCAGGTGGTGGCAGGCCGGGCAATCTTCCGACGGCAGAGCGTTCTCATGCGATAGCACTGCTGAGCAGCGGACGCACTTCTTGGCCTTGGCTTGCTCCTGCTCACACGTCGGGCAGAGGACTTTGGGGTTTCGATAGTCAACGACATCGTCACGGCAAAGACAGCAACAGCCGGGAAGCAAGAGGCCTGACAGAGACCGCCCGAAGCTGCGAACCGTGCTTGAGATGGCCCCCTGAGACATGGAATTTTGAACTCGCAGCGTCGTAAATAAGGACGGGAAGTCGGTCACGGTCAGCTGATTTTATCCGCTTTGCGAGGCCCATCGTCAAACGAAACAGGACATTTCGTCTTTGGAGATTGATCCAAAATCGGTATAAATCCCCTCCATCTATACTTTGCCCGTGCTAGCAATCCGGCCGGAAGGCCCTACCTATGTTGCTGATCGACCGATACCTACTGATTCAGTTTCTCAAGTCGTTTCTGATATTCTTTATCAGTTTCACGGGGCTGTTCATCGTGATCGACTCGTTCAACAACCTCGACGAGTTCCTCAAGTACGGCGATCAAACCGGCAGCACATTTGGCGTTCTGTGGGATTACTACAGCCCTCGCGTGTTTACCTTCTTTGGAATGACCAGCGGGATCCTGACCTTGATCTCGGCCATGTTCACGGTGACCTGGATTCAGCGGCACAATGAAATGACGGCCCTGATGGCGGCAGGCATCTCTCAGGCTCGTATCGTGCGGCCTGTCATTATCGCCGTGATCGTGATCGCCATCTTAGGTGTGCTGAACCGAGAACTGCTGATTCCGCATTACATGGATCGTTTGACGCGCAATGCTCAGGATTGGCTCGGCGAATCGAAGAAGACCTTTCAGCCGAAGTTCGATAACCGCACCGGCGTCCTTTTGAATGGTGCCGCGACGGTTGCCAGCGATTCGCGGATTGAGTCCCCCAATTTTCGGCTGGATCAAAACTACGAAGGAATCGGCAACCAGATCAATGGCGAGAACGCTTTCTACCAAGCCGCCAATGAAAATCATCCCAGTGGGTTTCTGATTGAGAACCTGTCCAGACCGGCCACGACGGAAGGAGTCGCTTCGGTCGACTTCGAGGGGACACCGCTGGTGCTCATGCCCGCAGATAACGACTGGCTCGAGCCCAACCAGTGCTTCCTGGTGACCGAATTGACCTTCGAGCAGCTAACGGCCAGTAGCCAATGGCGCGACTATGCCTCGACGTACGATCTGATCGCTACGCTCAGCAATCGCAGCCTCGATGTTGGTGCCGACGTCCGTACCGAGATTCATAGCCGCATCGTGCAGCCCTTCCTCGATATCACGCTGCTCTTTCTAGGGCTGCCGATCGTTCTGCGAAAAGAGAACCGCAACATCTTCATTGCAATCGGCTATTGCCTACTGCTGGTGATGTGCTTTTATGCGGTCACGTTGGTCTGCAAGGCCATGGGGTCGACCTCGTGGATTCGCCCCACGTCCCTGGCGGCATTCATTCCGCTAATTATCTTCGTACCGATCGCCACAGCCATGGCGGCACCACTTCGCGATTAGGCGAAGCAGTGCCATCGGCTTGGACGATTAGAACTTGAAGTTCTTGATGCCGCCCTTGACGTCATTGCGGTAGAACCGATCGAGGTTCCGGCGTTGTTCTTGTTGAATCATGCCGTTACCCGATTGAATCCCTTCCAGCAATTCCTGCTTGGCATCCATCTGGTTCATCGGAGCCGCTTGTTGCTGCCCTTGCTGTTGCTGAGAGTACTTGCGGCGATTCATTTCCTCGGCGGTAAGAGCCAAGTCGGTCGTGCCGCGGAAGAACGCATACTCTCCTTTTTGAGCCTGGGCGATTACCGTGCTGCGTCCACGAATGCCATCCCCGATGAAGATTCCACGAAGGTCCGTGTCACCGGAAACGAATTCGGAGTTACTCGTGCCGATGACTTTGACATGGACGTCATCGACGTACGTGTCCTTCATCTTGTTCTTCACCGTAACACGAACACGTCCCGATACCTGGTCTTCGTTGACGTCGAGCTTCAAGGGACTGATCAAGACCAGGCCGCTGGCGTGCAGGTTATCTGCCCGAGCGACGATCAGGTAGGCCCCTTCTTCGTTCAATGGAAGCGGAACGTCCTTCTGCTTGTCCTGGTAGTCCTTGCCGTCGCCAAGCTCGATGGTCGTTTCATGCAGAGGCTGAATGCCTGCGAGGTTGATCGTCGTGATCTTTTGCAGGTTTCGTTGCAGCAAGCCAAACTTCATGAGATCAATGCGGTAGACCTTGATTTCGCAGTCTTTCACGTTGCGATAATCGAGTTCCAGGTGCACCTTTTCGTCCGGCAGGAAGCTCGTTACTTCCTCGAGCGAGATCGCCTGGCGCGTGAAGTAGTTAATGGCCTGAGCCGCATCGACGAAGCGATCTTTCACTTCCGTGTAGTTGGCAATCGCCTTGGCGGCTTCATTCAGCGAATGATGAATCTGCCCCATGATGTAAATCGCTCGCCAGCGGTTCTGAGCGGCGACACTATTCGAGTTTCGCTGCGAGGCCGGCACGCTCTGGGCGACCTTGTCGGACATCTCCAGGGCTTGCTTTGGTTCGCTCAGTGCGAAATGACAGAACGCCGTCAGGTACCAATAGCTGCTCAAGTGGTCGCTCTTGGGATAGCGCTCGGTGTACTTGTCGCACAGTTTGATCGTCTGATCATACTGTTCGAGCTCGGTCATGCCCGAGGCCAACGCGAACGCGGCTTCATCCGCCGAAGGATCTTCGGGATGCGTCGTCAGGAACTGCTCGAGCATTTGCAGCGATTTCTTCAGGAAGTGAACCTTCGTGAGTTTCAGGTTCTTCCCTTCTCGCGACGCCGCCGCCTGGGCTGCGTTGCCGTACACGTCTGTTGCCAAAGCGTATTCAGCAATTGCCGTGTACGATTCCTGGGGCGAATTCTTCAGCAGGTCTTCCATTACCTTGATACTGCGAATGACTTCCCCTTGATCGACCAGGAAACCAGCCACTTGGCTTTCCACCATGAAATTGGCTTCGACGGTCGCTCGGAAGACGAGATAACTCCGTTCGTACTCGCCCAGTTCGTTGTAGGCGTCACCCACCTTTAACAGCTTGGCGAAGGAGATTTGTTCGTTCGGGAACTTCTCGATCAGCAGTTCAAAGAACTTGACCGCTTCGGCCGAATGATCGGCTTGAAGATGAATGTCAAACAGCATCTTGGTCGTTTCGCGGAACGGATTGTTGTCGAGCGACCAGTTGCTGAACAGTTCGGTGAGGTTGGCCTCGGCACCAGCGAGATCTCCCTTCTCGAACTTGCGACGTCCCAGTTCGTACAGTTCTTGCGGCGTGAGACGGTACTTGTCGCCACTCTCTTCGCCACTGGCGAGAACCTTAAGCGACTTCGACTCTCCTACGGCCAGGCTTTCAGGACGATACACATCTTGGGCCAGCGTAGGACCAGTGTAGTATTCGCCAGGCTGAATGCCGACCAGTTCATAGTTGAGATATCGCGAGCCACGGCTTGGGCCGAGGTAGAACAAGATGTAGCCTGGATGGATCTCGTAGCGTTCGAAGTTTCCGTTAATAGAACTTGGATCCACGGTCGTCCCAGCTGGAATTGGCTCGGTTACGACCAGGTATTCCATCTGCTGTTCTTCTTCATCATTTCGCACGTTGCTGCGATAGATGTTGACGCGTACCTGACCTCGTTCGCCGGAAGGCAACTCGGTGAGTTCATTTCGGAACGACTGGTAGCTACCACTGACCACGCCGAAACCGCGAGGGATTTCTTCGCCGTCGAAACGCAGCGGGGCTGGGTCGTAGTAGCGGCGGACATACCAACGCGAGGTATTCGACTGAAGCTTATCCAGCGGAACATCCGCCGAGAGTTCGCAGCGATAGGTGAACTCAGCACGGCCGGTCAATTGAAAACGCACGGTCTCCTGCTTATCGCGTTTCAGGAAGTCGGCAGGAATCTCAACCGTCTGCGTGAGGCTCTTCGCGTCGATCTTCAGGGTCTTAATCTCTTTGTCATTGACCAGGATCGCCAGCTGATATTCTTCGGCAGGCAACTCTTGACCAGAGGTCCAGCCGCAAATGGCCATCATGGCTGGGCCGGTCGCTTTGTCCGGATGCCAACGATGTCCACTACGAGCCTGCAGAACGTCCTTGGCCACCTTGGTCATCTCGGGCGACTTCGGCTGGGTTGCCAGCACGCACAACGCATACAAGGCCTTCGACTCAACAGCCGAACTGTTCCACCCTGAGATGCCCTGCTGACCGATCTTGTTCTTGACCAGGTCCGTCAACTCACGGGCCGTATCGTTCCGATTCATCTCGGCAAAGGTAAGTGCCAGGTAGGCACAGCCTGAAGCGGTCAGCGACTGGCGATTGCGATGCAATTGGTTAGCCAACGAGAAGTCGCCTGCATCGGCAATCGTCAACGCATGCAGCAGGGTGGCCTTGCTGTCGTAGTCGCCGACTGGCAACTTAGGAATCTCGTTCTTGATTGCATGGACCGTCTTCTGGATCAGGTCGGGATCAACCCGATGCCCTGCCTTGCGAGCGGCGGCCAAGGCCCAAAGAGCCCGAGCCGTCGAGTAACGGTTGGTTCCCGACTGCGAGCCGCTCCAGCTGAAGCCACCATTGTCGTTTTGCATCACGATCAACGATGCGATCGCGGCATCGACTTTCGACTTCACAGTATCGAGCGAAGGGCCGCCTTGGTCGGGGCTTTGCTTCAGCAAGTTTTCCAAAGCGATGCCAGCGAGGATATCGCTCGTCAGCGTATCGATCGGTGTGACTGCGATGGGGGCACAACGATAAATGGGAATCACCGGAGGATCCAGCACGCTGAGTAGGTCAGATCGGACGTTGGGACCGATCACGATATCGAGCATTGGGTTTTCCCAAGGCATTCCTTCGGGATACTTGACCACGGCCGTCATATCACTGGTCGCCTGACCGGCGGCAGAGCGGACAATCCGATAGCTGCGGTGGCGAATCGGTACGGACTGACGCTTCACGTCCGCCATGTCGCCCGATCGAACTTCCAAGCGGAATTCGGCCACGGCCGGATCGGCACTCTTCACCGACGCCGGATCGAGCTCTAGTGGAATGAGGAGATCCTTCTCCGTCTCATCCTTGAATTCGATCGTTTTCTTTTGGGTAACTTTCTTCTCACCGATGCTGATTTCGAGGGCGAGTTCAACCTTGGCTGGCTTGCCATTGGTTTTGAAGACCCGTACCGGAATCTGGATCGTGTCACCACTTTGCAGTGCCATGGGCAACGTCAGGTCAGCAAACAGCGGCTTGGCGACCGTTAGTTCCGCTTCAGCTTCGCCGGCCAAGGTTTCGACGGTGATGCCTTTGGATAGCAGTTTCCACGTGGTGGAATTAGGAGGAAGCGTGATGTCAACGCTGGCCAGCCCTTTCTCGTCGGTGACGAGGTTAGGTGCCCAGAAGGCGGTTTCCTGAGGTGGTAGGCCCGGCAAGAGAAGATCGCCATTCTTCTCGGCTTCGTCGATTAACTTCATCAAAGCCTTGTTGGCGACTTTGCCGTCTTCCAGCTGAATGGCACGATTCGAGTAGCGACCTCGCGCATCGAGAACCTGCACGCCAAGATTGGCATTCCCCTTGGAATCGAAGTACCAACTGCGATCTTGGAAGGTCGACATGTCGTCCCAACGCACGTCTTTGGCGGCCCAACCCAGTTGTTGTTCGCCCAGTTGGAAGTCGTACATCGATTGCTGATCAGCGATAAATTTCTTGCCAGCTTCTTTTTCTCGCCCACTGGCCAATTGCCGCCGTTTCATTTGCGCAAGTTCTGGTACGCCCTGTGGCATTGCTGGAGCAGCATTCGGCACCGGTTCTCCAGGGCGTCCTGCCATGCCACCGAATCCTCCACTGCCTCCAAAACCACCACCAGCGTAACCTCCGAAGTTACTATTGGTGCCATAATCATCGGCTTCGGCATCTGCAGGGACACCGAATGGATCAGGTGCGGCACCATCAAAGTCACGCATACCGGATCGATTGAAATCGCTCAGTTCGAGACGAATTTCCTCGACCGCTTCCAGACGCTCCTCTTCCGCTAACAGTTGCTCGTCAATCTGTTCGGTCGCTGGCTGGTAGTGGAAGTCGATGCTGGACGTTGCCCGCATCGCGAAGACGCGTGGATTGCCTTGCCAGAAGTGACTTGGCTTGGGCCAGCTGGGCGGGAACTGATCGAGCAGGCTCTTTTCGACCAGCGCCAGGCTTAGTTCCGCGGGAAGCGGATTGCCGAGGGCATCGGTTGTCTTGAGCTCGGCTTTCACCGTATCGCCAGGCTGGGCATTCTTCGGCAGCTTCAATTGAATTCGCAGATCGCGTTCAACCTGGAAGACACTCTCGGCGGTATGGAACCGGATGGGGGCCTCCGCGTCGTCAGCCTTGATGTTCTTCTTCACATCGGTCATCGCGGCAATCGCGAGTTGGAAGTTCGGGGCCAGGAACGTATCGACGTCGAACTTCAGAGCATTCTTGCCAGACTTCAGTTCCACCAGGCGATAGTCGAGTATCTTGGAACCCTCGAACGTCACCAGGGCCATCGTTGGTTCGCCACGCCAGTGGACATCGATCGAGGCTTTCTCGCCCGACTTCAGCAGATGCTTGTCGGCCAAGATGTGCAGACGAATCCGATCGTTTTCGTCCGAGATGTTCACCGCGGTCTGGGCTGAGATATCGTGCTTGAAGCGATCGACGCCGGTGAAACGTAGGACATAGCGTCCCCCTTTCTCCAAGGTCAACGTATGTCGAGCTTCCCCTTTGTCGTTTGACTTCAGCTCATGCTTCGAGACGAGCACCTCCTGAGCACGGCCAGGCTGATCATCGGCCAGCCGCATTACCGAAAGCGTCAGATCGGTTTCCAGTGGTTCCCCTTCCAGGTCTTTGACGCTGGCGGAAACATCAAACGATTCGCCGCTCAAGTACGTGTCGCGAACGATTGAGGCATTGATCGTGAAGCCAACAGCCGAGATGAACACGCTCTTCGCCGTCGAGGCGTTCTCGCTGGGCATTCGGGCCTGAATCTGCACGACCTTGGAATCTCGCAGATCGCGTGTTGGCAATTCGAATTCGACTTGGCCCTTGTTGTTGGTCTGGGCGTCGATCTGTTTACCATCCAGGAAGTACTGCAGATTGCGTTTGATGACCGGATCGCCGTGGTAGTACTTCGCGGTGATCGTTCCTTTGACGACCTCGCCGCGGTAATAGACGTCTTCTTCCGTTTCAATTTCCAGGAAGATGCGTGGCAGCTGGAACTCGGCGACCTGGAAGTTGCCGTAGTAAGCCTCGTCTTTGTTCTTAACCGACTTCATCACCACTTGGTAAGAACCGACCGGCGACTGACCAGGCAGCAGCAAATGCCCGCCTGCGGAACCAAAGTCGGAAAGCTTCACCTCCCGATAAAGCAGCGAACGGCCGCGTGGGTCGAGCACTTCCAGTTGGTAGGTGTCTCCCGCAGGAACCGTGTAGCGGTCGTCTTTCACGTGACGAATAATGCCGCGAACGTGCACGAGTTGACCGGGGCGATACGCCGGGCGATCAGTGTAAAGATAACCGCGTCTTTCGAGACCTCGAGCGACATCAAGTCCGCTGAGGTTCACGATGTTGGCAGCCGAATGCCCCTCGATAACACCCAGTACGCGGATATCGCCTGAGCCGTGAAGCTCATCGCGGCTTGCCCGAAAAACGCCATCTTCGCCGGTGGTTGCCTCGGCGAAGACCTCGCTGCCGTTGGACATCAACAGGCGAACATCAGCCCAAGGCTTACCGGTCTTCATATTCTGAGCGTAGACAAACACCTCGTCACGCGAGCTTTTAACGATCATGTCCAGATCGCTTTGCAGCACGACGGTTGTGGATTCCTTCGTATCGCCCGTGACGGTGACGGCGACGACACCTGCTTCGGCGACCTTATCGCCATCTTTCTCACCCGGCATCGGGATTGGGATCTCGACATTGTGTGTGTCGAGGCGGTACTTCTCGTACTCGGGCACTTCAAACGTGAAGCTCTCAGCCGGATCGATCAACGCGATGTCGAGGCTTTCGATGCCGCCGGTCGTTTGCATCTTGCGGAAGTAGGTTTCCAGATCGATCGGATAGATCTGTACGGTTACCTTTTCGAGGTTCCGTGTCTTCAGCTGAATCGAAGGCTTCTGGTTCGAGCGAAACTTACGAAGCGTCGCGAGTTCCAACTGTTCGCCGGTCAGCAAAGTGATACGCTGCTGCGCCTGCGATGCGAAAGGGGTCCCGGCAAGTTCTTTATACAGTTCAATTGCTTCGGCAAGCTTCTCTAGCTTTTGCTCGGTGGTGAGTGCGATGTTGTACTTCGCTTGGGCTGCAATCTGCGATCCAGGAAACTTACTGGCCAATTGCTCCCAGGCTGAAATCGCTTCAGACCAGTTTTCTTCTCGATGGAAGCTTTCGCCAATACGGAACTGGATCTGCTGCGAACGCGAATCGACCGGGTACTTCACCAGGAATTCACGCCAGAGCTTGCGAGCTTCGTCGTAGTTCTCTTCGGCGTAGGCGAACTCGGCCTTCTGGTACTGCGTGTTGATAATCCGCTGCTGGGCTTCGCTCCACTTCGAGTGGGTGGGGTGCTTCGAAAGGTACTCGCTCCAGGCAGCGATCGCTTCGTCGAATTTATGTTGCTGGGCGTAGATCGAACCAAGTAAGAACCGGGCATCTGCGTAGGCATCGGTACTGGCGTACTGCTCGATCTTCAGGAACGACTGCAGTGCGTTGACCGCGTCATCACCACGACCGCGACTCGAGAAAGCACGTGCGAGTTGGAAGTGTGCTTCCGGAACGCTTTCATGTTCGGGGTACTTGGCCAAATACTCTTCCAAGGCTGCGACACCAAGTTCCAAGTCTTGTTCGGAAGGGGGATTGGGAAAGCTGTAGGTCTCGGCCAAGCGAAATGCTGCTTTCGGGAGCAGTTTGGAATCTTCCCCTTCGTGCAGTGCCAGCAGGTCTTCCCAAGTCTTGCGGGCTGCGGCGTGTTGGCCTGCCGCGAGATAGAGGTCACCCAGTTCGTAACGAGCGGTCAGTTGGATCGGACGATCGGTGCTCTTGGCAACCAGATTCGCATAGACGTTGATCGCATCGCCATGACGCCCGAGGTGCTTCTGACTTCGCGCGATCTGAAGGTTGATTTTGTCGCGTGTTTTCGGCTTTGGTCCGACCTCGAGGGCCTTTTGATAGAACTGTAACGCCTTGGAGTATTCGTTGTTGTCTTTGGTTTCCTCGCCGCACTCGTAGGCAACGCTGGCAAGGTTGAGGTAGATCTCGGCGACTTCTTCTTTGCGGTCGAGCGAGAGGAGATAGCGAGCCTGTTCACGATAAGCCACCTCGGCACTGCGATAATCGCCCCGGCGTGCATGGGCTAAACCTATGGCAAACTTAGCTTTACGCGACCATTTCGACTCTGGAAACCGCTTTAGCTGTTCTTCGAAGACGCGCACGGCATCTTGATACTTGCCTGCGAAATGCAGCGCTCGGCCTTTGAGGTAGAGCAACTGCTCTTTGTCGCCCCCATCTTTGGCCAGATCCGCGTCGATCAGCTGGATTGCTTCGTCGTAATTGCGATCCTGCAAGGCATCACGAATGGCGGTCGGTGCCAGGACGTAAAGCGTTTGGTCAACCTTGGTTACGTCCTCAATGTCCCCTTCTGCGGCTGTCGCGATGATTGGGAGGCAGAGGGCAAATACGAAACTCCACGCCAGCGGTCGAAATAGCGGCAACATCAGAGAAGTCCCCGGGGCTAAAGGATAGAAGAGTGTCGCGACTAGGTTCTTTATCTCAGACATAGACGAATTGGGCCAGGAAATGGTTTTCGTCGTTTTTGATGGCAACGTCGTCGGTTGGTCTACCTCATTTCTAGGTCATAAGTAGCGAAGTAGCAATGTTTTAATGCAATCTGCAGAGGGGCTTTGCCGCCCCTTTCCATGGCCGGGTCGTCAAGAAAATCGATCTTTTGCCTGCAGCATAACGCCGCTAAGATTCACCCCCACTCTGACCAGACGGGGGTCTGGATGCATGGATGCGAATAGGGGTTTGGACCATGTCCAATAACGAAAAGCACGCTAAGAACTCGCCATCACGTTTTAGCTACTGGGAAACGGTTTCGCTTAGTCTGTTCCTCTTAGCGATTATCTTGGGCTGTGCTCAAGATAAGGGGGAACAAGAGGTCGCGTCAGGCGACCCGGATGACACTCCATACGTTGAACCGTCCATTCCAGCCGATGCCGCACCGGTCCAAGATCCGGCTCAACCGCCCCAGCAGCAGCCATTCAATATAGAGATCGTCGAACCACAGATGGTTCCAGAAGGGACTGCGCCGCAGCCTAAGCCAGATGTTGAGTTCGGATATTCCGATCCAATCGAAACCGGTCCCCTGCCGCAATATACTCCGCGGAGCCTGTCTCCACAGGCCCCAGGTAGTTCTCCGAAAATTCGTCGAGGTCCTGCCTCGGAGGACGTTCCGTTTCCGCAGCCCAAATCTCTTCCGATGGAGATGCAGCAGCCGTACGGTATCGAAGCTCCCCTGGAGCAGCCCCGCATGATGGAAGCACCTGGCGAGATGCAGCCCATGGTTGCGGAGGCCCAGCCTGAACCGGTGCAGGTGGAAGCCATGCAGATGGAAGCGGAAAGTGAAGATCCATTTGACGTCGTCGAAGTGTTTTACGGGACCGACCGCGCGCCGATGATCTGGCCCGGCGGTGTGCTGCCTCATAAGTTCCATGCCCTGCTGCCAGCGATCACGTGCGTCATCTTGGGCATTGCGGTCGCGCTGCTGCTTACCAAATTCAAGCAGTACGTCATCGCGGGACTGACCATGGTGGTTGCCGTCAGCGGAGCCGTCGTTGTCGGGCAGGAAGGTTGGGTGCAGTACCACAAATATGACCGCTTCCTCTCCAGTGACTCCGTTGTTTACGGCAAAGAGCAAGGCGACCTGCAGCTGGGTACCTGTAAGGTCAGCATTCCTAAGTCGCATCAGGCAGGTCAGCTTGAATCTCCTTCGGTCATCCACTTTGAATTCGAGGAGAAGCCTGAAGAGCACGTCATGTTGATGGAAGTGAAATCAAAAGAGGAGCAGGAATTCTTTGATATGCTCAAACTGCGTGTCGAAGAGTCTCCCAACCGCGACCTGCTGATCTTCATCCACGGCTACAACGTGACTTTTGAAGATGCGGCCAGACGAACGGCTCAGATCGCGCATGACTTAGACTTCCAAGGCGCTCCGGTCTTCTTCAGCTGGCCCTCGCAGGGAGAACTGCTCGGTTACGTCACTGATCGTGGTAACTCGTTTTGGACAGCTTCCCACCTGAAAGAGTTCTTGCTGAAAGTCCATCAACACAGTGGCGCCCAGTCGGTGCACCTGATCGCCCACAGCATGGGGAACCGTGCGTTTGGTGCCGCGGTGGAATCTTTGGCTCAGGACCTTCAGCAGAATCAGAAGATCTTCAATGAAGTCATTCTGGCAGCCCCCGACGTTGACGCTCGTGTCTTCAAAGAAAAGATCGCGCCCAACCTGACCGGCTTGGCCCAGCACGTGACATTGTACGCTTCTCAGAACGACATGGCCCTGATGGCCTCTCGTGCGGTCAATGGCTATCCACGAGCCGGCGATGTTGGTGCGAACATCCTGATTCTCAACGGCATCGACACCATCGATGTTACGAAGATCGATACCAGCTTGATGGGGCACGCCTACTACGGTGACAACACGACGGTCATCAGCGATATCTACGCGCTGATGCAAAATGCTCGGATGCCAACGCAGCGCCAGTGGCTGCGAGATATCTCCAGCCCAGGCGGCATGTATTGGTACTTCGACCCGCAGTACAACAATGCGGTGACTCGAACGCCTTCGAGCCCACCGCTGCGGTAGCCAGTTGGGTACCGTCGCCACCCGAGACTTCTTGGTCGCTCGTTTCCCCGGTATCTGCTGATAGCCGCCTTGAAGCAAGATCTACGAGGTGAAAAAATGTGTATAGAGTTTGACGAAATGCACTGGCGGTTCTCGCCTCACCAAGAGAAACATTATGACCCTTGGGCCTCGGGTTGAACGACAATTCGAACGAAATGCCAGTCACGACGGATGGCGATCGGTTCGGAGTTTGGGGTGATGAGTACTTCTCTATTGGGTGTGCCTGCCCGTAGATCGATTGCCTTGGTCGTACAAACGGCGACCGAGTGGAGCCGCGAAGTCTTGCGCGGCGTGGCCGATTATGCCGGCGAACAAGGAGGCTGGGACTGCTTCATCGAGCCGCATGGATTCTGGGATACCTTGCAACTGCCGCGTGATTGGAAAGGGCATGGCGTCATTGGACGGTTAACCAACCCGGGTCTCGTGCGAGGAATTGCCCGACGGAAGATCCCGTGCGTAAACGTATCCTGGACGCGTCAGCACTCTCAGCGTTATCCGAATGTCGTGTCCGATCAGCGTGCCTGTGGTCATATGGCCGCCCAGCATTTCCTCGATCGGGGCTTCCGCAATATTGCCTATATCGGTCCCGCTCCGCATATGCCGTATGGAACGGTGCTGGAAGATGCCATTCGCGAGAAGGCCGATGCGGACGAGGCCAGGCTGCACGTCTTTTCCTACGGCAAACAAGAGACGCAGTCGCGCGAGCACGGCATTCGCTCCAACGAGCACCTCTTGCGTAAGTGGTTACTCGAGTTGCCCAAGCCGGTGGGCGTCATCACCTGGAGTGCCATGATTGGGCGGGCCGTGATGACGCAGTGCGCCAATGCGACAATAGAAGTGCCGGACGATGTAGCGATCTTGGGTATCGAGGACGATGCACTGATGTCGGCGCTTGCCCCGGTCGAACTATCAAGCCTGGATCAGGCAGGGCGTACGGTCGGTTATCTGGCAGCCGAATTGTTAGACCGAATGATTCAAGGCGAGCCAGCTCCCGAGCACCCGATCGAGATTCCTCCCCGCGGCGTGTTGGCAAGGAAGTCATCCGATGCGACCGGTTTTCAAGATGAGGTGGTCGCCGAAGCGATCAAATTCATCCGTGACAACGCCTCTCGACCGATTCGCATTCACGACATCGAAAAGGCAATCAATGTCTCGCGGCGTGTGCTGGAAAACCGCTTCGAGCGGACCGTCGGCCGATCGCCGGCAATCATCCTTCGTCGTGTTCGCTTGGAACGCGCCGCCGTGCTGCTACGAGATACGGAGCTGGCCATCCCAGAGATCGCCTACCAGTGTGGCTTTAATCACACCGAGTCGTTCATCCGCAGTTTCAAACGAACCATGGGAGACGTGCCGAGCCAATATCGTCGGCAGAATCGACGTAGCGAGTATCACAAAGAGCGGTAGGAATGATCGCTAAATGGATTGCGACTCGAGCTTCACCAAGTCGTGCAGTCGCTGGACCAGGTCGCTGTCGGCGGTCTTCTCCAGGTTCAGAACTCTGGCACGGCGTTCGAGCCAGAACTTGAGACGTTCCAGTTTGACGATCTCGAGATCCAGGGCTTCCTGGTCTTGGCGGAGTTCTTTCACCTCGGTGGCAGCTTTCTTCAGCGATGGGTACTGCTCGTGCTCAAGGATGATCGTTCGCAGCGCGTCCGGTTCTTCGGTCAGCAGAGTAACCGTCTTGGGATGCCACGGGTTGGTAATCTCGGGCCACTTCTTTTCCAGCGAGTCGCGGATCTTTCGCTTGAACCCACTGATTTCCCCGAGCTTGCGGCGAACGTCCCCGTCTACTTTCCGTTTGGCGCCCTTTTTGTCGCGGATCGCTTCTTCAACCTGTTTGCCTCGGTCGGCGTCGGAAAACTCGAATCGTTTGCTGAGGCCCTCAATCACCGCTCGTTCACTGGCGTCGGCACCGGCCATCAGTTGATCGATTGGCGTATGAATCGTGGACAGGTCCTTCTCCCCTTTGAGCGTCGAGTACTCGCGAAGGAAGAAGTCTGACGTGCGTGTCGGAATATCGATCGTGTCCGCATGCAGTGCGGTGTAAGCGTGTGCTTCCAAAAACGAAGTGATCCCGTCTTGGTCGAAGTCAGGCTTCTCGATTGATTGGCCTGTTCGCGACACACCACTCAGCGCTTCCCAGAAATAGGAGGAGTATTCGCGATACTCGGCCTGATCGACATTCGGCGTGCAGCCCGCGGCGACGCGGTCAGGCACCGTCGAAAAGAAGCCACAGCGGAGATGGTCAGCGAGGCCTTTGTCCGGATCGCCACCCTGGAAAATCAGGTTGCCGAAGCCGCCGCTGTAGCACTGCACCATCACGGCCACAAACGGGACATCGGCCGGCAATTCATCCAGTTTCTCGGTCCAATCCTTGGCCGTCATCTTGTCCTTGTACCAGAGATGCGTGATGTTGCCGCTGTAGGTTGGTTCGGTGCGATGCTTCTTGGCAGGCTTCTCTTCTTTTTGGGAGTCGGACTTTTCCTCTTTCGCAACGTCCTTCTTGGCGTCTTCTTTTTCGGCGTCGTCCGACTTTCCCTCTTCCTTTTTCTTCTTGTCTTTATCTTCCGGCTTGGCTTTCGGCGGTGGTGCGGGTTTGCTGTGGTCCTTGCCGCCGTGTCCAGTGAAGTAGAACAAGACGCGGTCACCCGAGTTTAGGCGGTGCGACAGGTCAGCCAGTGTCTTCTCGATACTCTCAGGCGTCGCTTCACCGTTGATGCCGGGAATGGTGCTGGAGCGGTAATCGAACTTGATCCCCTGCCCTGGGCCGACAATCTCAGCCATCAGTCGATGAATCTCTTCGTCGTCGCGATCGACATTTTCGTATTGCAGGTCGACATCAGGATTCGAGCCATCGGCGAACAAGATCCGGTGCTCGGCTTTCTCGAGTCCCAGTTGCGAAAGGACCCGTTGGAAATACAGAACATTGTTTTCCAGCGAGATCTGGTTTCCGTCCGCAACCGGACCACCACCGACCGTCAGGAAACGGTCTTCCGCTGCAAGGGGCGAACTGAATAAAAGAACGCCAGCGAGCAACATACCTGGGCAGAGATATTGGCGTAGCATCGGGAAACCTACGAAAAAAGTGCGTGAGTCTCAAACAAACTGAGCGGCACTCCATCGCCGAACGTGGGGTAAGCATCCTGAGAAGATAGGAAGTCGCGATTTGGTCGTCATCGCAACTCATTGGGGGCATGGGATAAGCTATTCAATATAACGATGCTTGCGCGGTATTGCACGTATCAAAACGGAAGTTTCGTGGCTCTCGATCGTGTTCAGCGCCGCATTCAGAGCCCTTAATCTCGCTGCTGGTCCGCACAATCGGACCAACCCTTATCCTCCGGTTGCGAGCTAGCAGCTTGTCCTGTTTTGCCTGATGGCGAAGATAGTCGTAAGGACATGCCCGGTATACTATGAGATTCCCACTAGGCAGCGCGAGTCGCTGGGCAGCCCGTTAAATCTACATAAACCAAGCGAAAGCCCATGGATAACAACGACGATTCTCCCAAACGGCGGGGCGATAAAGGTAATTCTGGCAATCTCTGGTACATCTTGGTGGCAGGGGCACTCGTGTTCCTGCTTGCTATGTACTTGTTGCAGTCGGGTTCCGAAGAGCTTGCCCAGCCTGACCTGGAGAAACTGATCGCTTCGATCGACGATAAGCCCGCCGAAGGCGTCGAGCCTGGCGTAACCGTCAAGCGAAAGGATAGCGACGGCAAAGTTTCCAGTATCCGCTACTCAAATTTGCGAAATGTCGAAATCGGTCCCAGCTCGGTCACGGCCGTTGTGGATCGATACAACAACGACAGTAAGGATCCAAGCACCGCGAAGACCGACGGGCAGAAGATTGTGACCTACCTGGTCCGCAGCGAAAACGCGGCCGGCAAGATCCAAACGATGCTCGATGAAGTGGGTTTCACCGACTACAAGGCGACCGGCCCCCCGAACTTCTTTGAAATCTATGGCGGTCCGCTGCTGATGATTGGGCTGGGGATTGCGTTCTGCTACTTCATGATTCGCCGTATCGGCGGGACTGGCAGTGCGATCGCCTTCGGTCGAAGCCGCGGCAAGCTGCACATGCAGGACGATTTGAACATCAGCTTCGACGACGTTGCCGGCATCGAAGAAGCCGTGGACGAAGTGAAGGAAATCGTCGACTTCCTCCGCTCGCCCGAAAAGTACCAGGAACTGGGTGGACGCATTCCCAAGGGGGTGCTGCTGGTCGGCCCTCCAGGAACGGGTAAGACGCTGCTGGCCAAGGCCATCGCCGGCGAAGCAGGCGTCTCGTTCTTCAGCATGAGCGGAAGCGACTTCGTTGAAATGTTCGTCGGTGTCGGTGCGGCCCGTGTGCGTGACTTGTTCCAACAAGCCGCAGCGAAGAGCCCTTGTATCATCTTCATCGACGAGTTGGATGCCCTGGGTAAGGCCCGCGGCGGCGGCATTGTCGGTGGGCATGACGAACGCGAACAAACGCTCAATGCCCTGCTGGTCGAGATGGACGGCTTTGAAGCGAATGCCGGGATCATCATCATCGCGGCAACCAACCGTCCCGAAATGTTAGACCCTGCCCTGCTCCGCCCTGGTCGATTCGATCGCCAGGTGCTGGTCGACCGACCCGACGCAGGCGGACGCGAAGACATCCTCCGCGTCCACGTACGCAGCGTGAAGCTCGACGATACGGTCAACCTGAAGAGTGTTGCCGCGATCACCACCGGTTTCTCCGGTGCTGACTTGGCCAATCTGGTCAACGAAGCGGCCCTGCTTGCCGCTCGTAAGGGCAAAGCGGCTGTGGGTATGGAAGAATTCGATGAAGGGGTCGAACGTGTTACCGCTGGTCTCGAGAAGAAGCAGCGTGTGATGCACGAAGACGAAAAACTGCGTGTGGCCTATCACGAAAGTGGCCATGCTCTGGTCGCGTACTGTCTTCCCAATACCGACCCGGTGCACAAGGTCTCGATCATTCCTCGCGGTTTGGCGGCCCTGGGTTACACGATGCAGCGACCAACCGAAGATCGCTTTCTGATGACGCAAAGTGAACTGGAAAGCCGCATTCAGGTGCTGCTTGCCGGAACGCTGGCCGAAGAAATGGTCTACGAAGAGATCTCGACGGGTGCCCAAAACGACCTGGAGCGGGCGACCGAAATCGCTCGGAGCATGGTCACCGACTACGGTATGAGCGGCTTAGGCCGGGTGAACTTCCGTGCCAGCGGACGTTCGGCCTTCATTCCGGAGCAGTCGGAAGAACGAGCCCGGTCGCACAGCGAAGAAACCTATCGCGAGATCGACCTCGAAATCAAACGCATCATCGACCAGTTGCTCAAACGCACCAAGGAGATGATGGAAGATCGTCGAGCAGCATTAGTTGCTTTGACCGAACGTCTGATGGAACTGGAAGTCGTCGATGCCGAGGAACTGAAACGCGTCATCGAAGAAACCTCCGGCGGTCCTCGCATTGTGCCAGGCACCGAAGTGAAGCGGCACGGAACGCCTAAGGAGATTAACTCGGACGACATCCCGCCTGCCGGTGCGGCGGATCAAGGAAGCTAGTCGAACCAGCTTCACCACGATTAATCACGAAAAACAAAGAGCCAAGGGAATAGCCCTTGGCTCTTTGTTTAGGTATGGTCGAAGCCAACGTTCGGACGCTCGAGGAGCTCATTCCCTCACCTAGAGATTCAGCGAGGATGATTATGTGGAGAGTTATCGGAGCGGTTGGGTCGATCTTTTTGGGTGTTGCAATCAGCATTTGGCAACTGAATCCTGGACCAACTCCACCTTACGATACGTGGTCGATCTCGGACGAAGAAGCGCTGGACGTTGCGGAGGCAATACTGCGTTATCAGATCGAGAACGAGGTTTCAGGACGTAAGGCCAAAAAGGCACAGTGGCTGTTTATGGTCTTTGGTGATACGCCCTCGGACGAGTTTGTCGCCCGGTTCCAAGATTTTCCACAAGTCATTAAATCGTTCGGCGAAGTCGATCCGGATGGTGATATCGTTCTCTTCATGATCAAGTCGGCCAGACGATTTGACGACACGACGATTCTGGCTATCGGCAAAGTCTACGGCGGGGATGACTCGCAGGATAAACCATTGATTGGCTTAGCTGGCGATGAAGATCTAACCGGTTACCGCGTCGAGCAGAATGATGGAGTCTGGAAAGTTGCTGCGGCGATAACAGCTAACACTCATCCGTGACAACATAGAAACCCCATACCGAGGCAGAGAACTCACCCGCGGCGAACTTTATTGTTCTGTCATCGTGGTGAATCTCGTAGATTTCAAGCTGATAGGTTTGACCGTATAACGGATCAATTACTTCAACTTGGTCCTGGGCAACACGTAACCATTTGTGCTGCCAGATGCGAACGCCCTCGATTTCTAGCGGGGAGTCTTCCGGGCCCGCACAGAGAAATTTCCAACGGTCGGGCATTATCGCCCTGCTTCATACCATGAGTAATGGCTGGCCATCGCTTCTTTCACTACGCCGGTCACAATCTGAATACTGACAGGCTTCTCCAGCAGTGAGAAGACTTCCACGCTCTCGGCCTGATTGGCGATGGCTTGGTCGAGTCCGCCGGTCAAAAGAATGTAGGGAATGTTGATTCCCAGGCTGCGACAGGCCGAAATCGACTCCAAACCGGTTCGCTCGGGCATGTGGAAATCGAATAGTGCGACGTGAACTGTAGTTCCCTGAGCTACGTGGATTGCCTCGTCGCCGTTGGCTGCCAGGATGGGTTCAAACCCGCGACGAGCAAACACCTCCGCCATCGTCTCGCGGAAGGCGCGATCGTCGTCGGTGATCAACATTGTGGGATGTTCAGAATTTCGCATGGCACTGAGTCGCTACGCACGCGTAACGTGTTGGCAGGACAAAAGCTTCGACGCTTTAACATGCAAATGTAGTTCCCATTTTTGGCTAGAAAGCCCACCAGGTGCAATACCGATCGATCGGATGCGGAAAATACGACAGAAAACGGTATCTTCCGGCCATTTTCACATTCGGCTAAGGGCAACTTTACCGACAGCTGCTGCCAATCTGACAGGAACATGTGGAAAACCTGCCCACTTTATCAGCAATGTTGATACTACCCTCGATTTTCGGTCTCTTAATGAAGGGGTACTTATAACTAAGTCGTGATTCCGCTATAACTTGTGACATGCGAGCGGCCCCTTTCGATGGATGGTCGGAGTAGCGGCCGAAGGGCGCTGATTGCGTCAAAAAGCGATCTGAAGACAACACTTGTAAGCGATATTTCGCCCTACCAGCGAAATGTCGATTTCGGAAAGGGTCTGTGGTGAGCTCGGCACCTAGTTTTTTACAACGCAACGAGTTCCTGTTGCGTCGCCTGCATTCTTTAACCGGCCTGATCCCCATCGGTGCCTACATGGTGGTGCACCTCTCGGTGAACGCCAGCGTGTTCGGCTCGCCGCGGTTGTTTCAGCGGTTAGTGTTTCATATCCATTCGCTGGGGCCACTGTTGCCGCTGGTCGAATGGTCGCTGATCTTTCTGCCGATCATCTTTCACGCCGTGTACGGCTTGATCATCACGAAAGATGGCAACCCGAACACGCAAAGCTACCCCTATAACAGCAACTTCCGCTACACGATGCAGCGGGCAACAGGGCTGATTGCGTTCCTGTTTATTGCCTGGCACGTGTTTCACATGCACGGTTGGATTCATGCCAGCTTCTGGGTGAATAACATTGCTCATCCGCTGTTCGGTGCTCAGTTCTCGCCGTACAACGCGGCCAGTAGCGGTGCCGAAGCGATGCAGGCCTCGATCATCGTGCCGATTCTCTACGCGATCGGCGTGCTGGCGGCCACGTTCCACTTCACCAACGGTCTGTTCACCTTTGGGATTACCTGGGGTTTCTGGATCAGTGCCAAGGCCCAGGAGAAGGCCAAGATTGTGGCCAACGTGCTGTTCGTTGTTCTGGCCGTCGTTGGCATGACTTCGATCATCGGGCTTTACTCGATGAGTTCAGAGAAGATCGCCGAAGTGCGTAAGGAAGAAGACAAAGCCTACGAGCTGCTGGTCGAAACAGGCGACATTGTGCCGAACGATCATAAGCACTCCAAAGAGTCGAAGTACTACCACGCGGAAGAATCGGACGACGCCGCCCAGGCCGAGTCGAAGCGTTAAAGCCACGCGACTCCTTTCGGTTAACCCCTGAAAGGAGAGACGCCGCCAATTGAAAACCCAAGAGCCAAAGGTGGACGGGAATGGCAGAGAAGCGAGTTCTAGTTGTCGGTGGTGGTTTGGCCGGTCTGGCTGCCACCATGAAGCTGGCCGAGTTGGGCATCAAAGTCGATTTGATGAGCCTCACGCCGGTCAAACGCTCGCACAGTGTGTGTGCTCAGGGTGGCATTAATAGTGTCAACGACGCCACTCGCCAACTGGGTGACGACGAATATAAGCACTTCGACGACACCGTCTACGGTGGCGACTTTCTGAATCACCAGCCTCCGGTCTACGAAATGGCCATGTGGGCTCCGAAGGTCATCGACCTAATGGATCGCCTGGGCGTTCCATTCAATCGAACGACGGAAGGTTTCATCGACCGTCGTCGTTTCGGCGGTACGCTCTACAAGCGAACGGCTTTCGCCGGTGCTACCACCGGACAGCAGCTGCTCTACGCCCTGGACGAACAAGTTCGCCGCTGGGAAGTCGAAGGCCTGGTCAAGAAGTACGAGATGTGGGACTTCCTTGGCCCAATCCAGAACGAAGACGGAACGTGCGTCGGTGCGGTTGCTCAAGACCTATACAGCATGGAAATCCGCTCGTTCAAGGCCGACGCCGTTGTCGTCGCGACCGGCGGGTGCGGTTTGATCTATGGCCGCAGCACGATGAGCATGACCTGTAACGGTTCGGCCGCCAGTCGCTGCGTGCAGGCCGGTGCCAAGTACGGTAACGGTGAGTGCATCCAGGTGCATCCGACGGCCATCCCCGGTGCGGATAAGCTTCGCCTGATGAGCGAGTCGGCTCGTGGTGAAGGGGGACGTGTTTGGGTTCCCAAGACCCCTCATGATTCTCGCGCTCCGAAAGACATTCCCGAATCGGAACGTTACTACTTCCTGGAAGAACGTTATCCGGAATACGGCAACCTGGTTCCTCGCGACATCGCCACGCGTGAAATCTTCGATGTCTGTGTGAACGGCGGACTCAGCGTTGAGACCGATCGACAGTGCGTTTACCTTGACCTGACGCACATCGAAGCGAGCGAACTCAATCGTAAGCTGGGCGGTATTCTCGATATCTACCGCAAGTTCCAAGGTGTCGACCCGTGTTACACGCCGATGCGGATTTTCCCGGCGGTTCACTACAGCATGGGTGGCCTGTGGACTAACTACGAGAAGAAAGAAAGCGGCGGTTTGGTTGCCGGTTCGCCGATCAACCAGCAGACGAATATCCCGAACTTGTACGCCATCGGCGAAGTCGATTACCACTACCACGGTGCAAACCGGTTGGGGGCGAACTCGCTGTTGTCGTGTATCTTCTCGGGGTTGTTCATCGCACCGGGTCTGGAGACCTTGCTGAGCAGCATGTCCCCAGGCACCTCGGCTGCCGATCAGCCAGCTTCGCTTTACGAGGCGGCCGTCAAGGAACACCAGGAACGTCACGACAACTTGCTCAAGCAGAAGGGGGACGAAAACCCTTACCTGATCCATCAGGAGCTGGGCAATATGATGACCAACATTGCGACGGTCGTGCGAAAGAACGCGCAGCTCGAAGAAGGCATCGGCAAGCTGGCCGACCTAAAGGAGCGAGCTTGGAAGTGTGCTTTGAGCGATACGGGCAACTGGTCAAACCAGAACGTGCTGTTCACCAAGGCCCTGCAAGACATGTTCCCGATCGCCGAGGCGATCCTCAAGGGTGCGTTGCAGCGTGACGAATGCCGCGGTGCTCACTACAAGCCCGAGTTTGAACTACCAGGCCTCACCGCTACCGATCCCGTCGAACATCGTCGTCAGGCCGAAGAGTGGTGCGACAAGTTTGAAGCAAACGTCGATAAGTTCCTCAAGAGCACCATCGCGACCTACGATGGAAAAGACGTCAATATCAGCTACGAAGAAGTCGATACAAGCATCGAGCCACCACGGCCTCGCCTGTACGGCCTCGTTGGAGCCGAACAGATCAGTGAAGTTTGGAAGGAACGGAAAGCGAAGAAGAAAGCCGCAGCCCAAGGCGATCCCGCCGCTGCGACTGGTTAGTTTCCGCCTTCGAATGTGTCAGAGATGGCTTGGCTTAGGCCAAGCGTACAGCACAGAAAACTGGAACCTGAAAAGCTAAGAATATGATTGCCCATTCGCAAAATACGCCAAAAACGTTCTTCGTGAAAATCCTTCGCCAGGATGGTCCGGGGAAACCAAGCTATTGGCAACGGTTCGAGCTCGACTACGAATCCGAACTGAACGTGATCAGCGTGCTGCAGAAGATCGCCGCCAAGGCGAAGACTTCCAACGGCGAGAAGACCACGCCTGTTTGCTGGGATTGTGGCTGCCTGGAAGAAGTTTGCGGTGCCTGCACGATGGTGATCAACGGCAAGGTTCGTCAGTCCTGCTCGTGCCTGGTCGACAAGCTGCTGGAAGACGGCAACGAGATCGAACTTCGTCCGATGACCAAGTTCCCGGTCGTGCGGGACCTGTTCGTTGATCGTAGCCGCATGTTCAACGCCCTGAAGAAGGTCAAAGGTTGGATCCCGGCCGACGGTTACTACGACCTGGGGCCAGGTCCGAAGCAGTCGCGCGGGAACCAGGAAATGGCCTACCCGCTGAGCGAATGCATGACGTGCGGCTGCTGCGTGGAAGCATGCCCGCAGTACTCGAAGATCGAATTGATGCCGCATTCCGGCGAATCAGATGCCGACTTCGAGAAGCGTAAGCTCGATGCCTACAGCCATGGCTTTGTCGGCCCCGCGGCGATCAGCCAGGTGGTGCTGTTCAACTTGCACCCCACCGGCAAGATGATGGCTGGAGAACGCCTCGACGCACTGACCGACGAAGGTGGTATTCAGGTTTGCGGTAACGCCCAGAACTGTGTGGCCGTCTGCCCAAAGAAGATTCCGCTGACGATGAGCATCGGCAAGATCGGGCGTGATACGACCTTCAACACGCTTCGCAAATGGTTCGATCGCCCCGCGAGCAAGCACTAAGCCACTCCGGTTCCCTCGCCCCTTAGGGGAGAGGGCTAGGGTGAGGGGCGACGAAGGTACACGGCTGCCGCGCATGACAGATGCTTCCAGTTCTTTAAGATTCGACGGCAAGGTGGCCCTGATTACCGGGGCCAGCGATCGCGGTATCGGCGGAGCGATTGTCGAGCGTCTCTCGAAAGAAGGAGCCTCGATTGTCGTTGCCAATCGCCACGAGCCCAAACGCGTTCTCAAGCGGCTCGAGCGACAAGGCACCCCGTTTCTCTATCAAAACTGCGATGTCACCAGCGACGAGCAGATTGCGGCACTGAAGACCGCGGCCGAGGAAAAGTTCGGCAAGATCGATTACCTGATCAATAACGCCGGCATCGAGCTTTGCCAGAACCTGGAAGACTACGCTGAAGGTCAGTGGCAACAACTGTTGGATATCAACCTGACCGGTGCGATTCGCATGACCCGGGCATTTCTGCCGCTGCTGCCATCGCCCGGCGGTGTCATCCTCAATGTGGCCTCAGCCCTGGGGCTGGGTGGGTGCGTTGGCTTCTCGGTTTACAGTGCCAGTAAAGCAGGCCTCAACGGCTTCACGCAGTCGTTGGCCTGGGAACTGGGGCCGAAGAAGATCCGCGTCGTCGCCGTCGCTCCTGGTATCGTCACCACGCCGATGGCCATGCGTTTCGCCGAAGAATGCGAAACCCGCGAGGAAGTCGAACAGCTACGCCAGGATATCGAAGCCTGTCATCCGTTGGGCGTTGGCGTGCCGCACGACGTAGCCAACGCCGTCGCGTTTCTCGTCTCGGAAGAAGCCAGCTGGATCACCGGCGTCACGCTGCCGCTGGGCTGGGCACCGCACTATGACTTGCCGATGCATCGGTATGTTTAGGTCGCGGGATACATTTGCTGTTCGACTTTGCGATCGATCTGCTCCTGAAGTTCTTCGATCGTCATTTTCTTGCCCTTGATGGCATCGGCCTGCTTGCCGGTGAACCTGTACATCGAGCTTTCTTCTGTCGACTTGATTATTCCAAAGTAATAGATCTCGGTTCGGGTGATCGTTTTTGGGCCTTGGATGTCGACCGTCTTATTTCCGTATGTTGGAAAACGAATGTATACTCCGGTGCCATCGGGAAGGGAAACACGGATACTAGTATCGGGACCTCTCGTGCTTGGCAAATGGACGGTACCATTTGCGTCGGTCACGGCATGACCGTATTGAGAATTGAAGAACCCAACCGGAGCGTTCGCGACAGGTTTGCCAAAGACTTTTACGGTAAGTGACGGTGGCGAAATCCAATCCAGCGACGCAAGATAGATCACGACAAGAATCAGCCCGAAGACAGCCGGAATGATGAAGTCGTTCTTGGTCATAGTGGCGTTGGGTGAGCGGTCGATGGTTGGAGACTAGCTCCAATGCTACTAGACCGAACCCAAGAAATCCAACGTGATTGCGGCGGCTTCGTCCGTCTTTTCGTAGGGGACCATGTGCCCGCACTCTTCCAGGACGGCCAGCTTGGCATTGGGCAAATGCTCTGTGTAGTACTCGCCGTGGGCCAATGGGATCAGCTTGTCATGACGGCCCCAGATGACTTGTACCGGGCCGTCCAGCCGATGCAGGTGCCCTGCCAGTTTGGGATCGTGCAGATAAGGGTTCCAGCCAACACGAGCCGTCGCTTCACGTGCTCGCAGCCACATGAGGATCCGCGGGTCGTTGGTATCGGCTGGGAAGTAGTCGATCGCTTCCTGGCTGGCGGGATCGAAGAAGAGCAACTCGCGGAGCTTGTCGAAGCTGTCGATGAACAGCTCTTCCATCGGGGACCCATCCACGTGCAAACCGGCTGCGGCGATCATCACCAGCGGGCCGATCAGGTTGGGGCGAATCAGTTTCACTTCGGCCGCGGTCCAGGCACCCAGAGAGTAGCTGACGACCGGAACGTTCTCCAGGTTTAGCTCGCCCAGCAGGTCGACATAGTGCCAGGCCAGGTCGTGGATGTCTTCGATCTGGTCCAGGCCTTCGCTGAGCGCGAAGCCAGGATGAGCCGGTAGGTAGACGGTGTACTTCTCGGCCAGCTTGTGATGAAACGCGATCGGTTCGGTCTCGCCGCCAGCTGAGTGCAGGTAAAGCAGCGGAGGACCTTCGCCCAGGATGGTGAGCTGCGTTTTCTTACCGGCGATGTTGAGCGTCTTGTTTTCAGTTTTCATGCGGAAGGAGCGTTCTGTTTTCAGTGTTCAGTTTTCAGCAAGAAGACTTGCGGCGCTTAACTCGTCAGAGCGGCATTCATCTCTTCGCGAAGGCCGGGCATGACCTTTTCGGCGAACAGCTTCATGTTCTTGCAGGTCATGTCGTGCGGTAGCGTACCGAGTTGGAACAAGCCCAGCAGGTTGCCCACGCCCAGCTTCTTGATGCGTTCGGATAGCTTCTGACGCACGGTGTCGGGGCTGCCGACAATGGCGTACCCGCCTGCTTCGATGTCTTCGCGGGTTTCGCAGGTGCTCATGAACTGCTGCAGGCCCTTCTGGATGCCAGCGATCGAGCGAGCCGACGTGTAGCCAGGCGGGAAGACCACCAAGCCCTTGAGCAGCTTCTTCACGAAGTACCAGAGATGCGGTTCGTACTCGGCCCAGGCTTGTTCATCCGTTTCCGCACAGTAGATCGGCAGCAGCCAGCCAAGCTGTTCCGGATCGGTTGTGTAGTCGCACTTCTCGCATTCGTCGCGGAACATGTCGAAGTTGCGTTGGAAGAAGTCCATGTGAAAGTACGGAATGCCCATGTAGGCGAAGCGGCGCTGAGCGACGAACTGAATCGTTTCGCGGCTACCAGCTCCGGGGATCCAGATTGGCGGATGCGGCTGCTGGATCGGACGCGGCCATGGATTGACGTACTTCAGCTTCCAATGCTTGCCGTAGTGCTCGAACGGACCTGGCTCGGTCCAGGCACGAATGATTAAGTCGAACGCTTCCCGGTACATCTCGCGGGCAAACGTCGGGTTCTTCGAGAAGCTGTAGTATTCAGGACCACCACCGACAACCAGACCGGCAATCAATCGACCGCCGCTGATGCAGTCGATCATCGAGAACTCTTCGGCGCAGCGGGTGGGCGGATCGTAGAAGGGAATCGCGTTGCCCACCACGGCGATGCGGCAGTTCTTGGTCTGACGGGCCAGGATCGAGGCCATCAGGTTCGGGCTGGGCATCGTGCCGTAAGCATTCTGGTGATGCTCGTTGACGCACACCCCGTCGAAGCCCAGCTGGTCGGCGAGCACCAACTGATCGAGATAGTTGTTGTACAGTTCGCCGCCATGCTCTGGGTCGAACATTTCGTTAGGGAGCCAGGTCCAGGCCGTGTCGTACTTCTCGGCAAAGTCGTCCGGCAACCGGTCCCAGGGCATCAAGTGGAAGGCGAAGAATTTCATGGGTGATTCTCTTTGGAAGATCCGGTTCCCTCTCGACCGCAGGCGATGGAGAGGGGATCAGATGCAAAGGCGTTTGAGTTGCCCCAATTTGTTTCTATTAAAGTCGCCAAAATGCGCATCTGTGACAACCCGAGAAGTTGGTTTCTCTTGCCTACAGGCGCAAAAAAACACCCCGGAGAGGTGCAAAGACCTGACCGGGGTGCTTGGTATGTTAAACGGCGTAAGTCGTGCTTACTTCGCCATTTCCAAATCTTTCTTACGTTCGGCAATCACTTCTTCCTGAATGTGGGAAGGAGTTGGCTTGTAGCTGCCCAGTTCCATGCTGAACGTACCCTGACCTTGGGTCATGCTACGAAGTTCCGTCGCGTAACCGAACATGGCGGCCAAAGGAATTTCAGCCCGGATGACGGTGGTGTCACCGTTCATGTCGGTCTGGTTGACCATCCCACGGCGGACAATGATGTCGCCGGTAACAGGACCTTGGAACGCTTCTGGAATTTCGACTTCCACGTTCATGACAGGTTCAAGCAAGGTCGGTTTCATCTTCATGAAGTTCTCGCGGAAGCAACCCTTGGCAGCCGTCTTAAACGCCATTTCCGAGGAGTCCACATCGTGGTACGAACCATCCGAAAGGACGATCTTCATACCCACAACCGGGAACTCGCCGACAGGGCCTTTGGCCATGCAGTCTTCAAAGCCAGCCTTAACCGCTGGGATGTATTCCTTAGGAATACGACCCTGGCTGATCTTGTCTTCGAAGATGAAGTTTTCGGCGTCTTCGCTATCCTGCGGAATCGGTTCCATGCTGCCCACGATGTGAGCGAACTGACCGGAACCACCCGTCTGCTTCTTATGCTTGTAGTTGTACTCGACGGGTTGCGTTGGGCTTTCGCGGTACGAAACCTTCGGTGGGCCGGTTTCAACTTCCACCTTGTATTCGCGCTTGATTCGCTCAACGTAAACGTCCAAGTGCAACTCACCCATACCGGCGATGATCGTTTCGTTCGTCTCGGCATCGGTGAACACGTGGAAGGTTGGGTCTTCCTTACGGAAACGCTGCAGGGCCTTGCTCAGCTTGTCGCTGTCGTCTCGGCTCTTCGGGGCGATCGAGATCTTGATGACCGGGATCGGCACGAAGATGTTTTCCAGCGAACAGTATTCGCGTTCTTTCGCGTACGTATCACCGGAAGCACAATCTATACCGGTCACGGCGATAATATCACCGGCACCTGCGGAATCGATTTCTTCACGCTTGTTCGAGTGCATTCGCACGATACGAGCGAAACGTTCGGTCTTGCCGGTACGCTGATTGACGTACGGTTGACCCTTTTCGATCGTACCTTGGTAGATACGCATGAACGTCAGCTGACCGTAGGGGTCTTCGACGATTTTGAACGCCATGCCGACGAAATCCTTCTTAGGATCGCAAGCCAGCGGAATCTTCTCGTCCGATTCGACGAACGTGTTGGCCGAGTACTTCACTTCCAGTGGCGACGGCAGGTAACGCACGATCGCGTCCAACAGCGTTTGCACGCCCTTGTTCTTGAAAGCGGTACCCATGAAGACTGGGGTGATCTGCAGGCCAACAACCGCGTCGTGCGTGGTCTTGTAGACCAGGTCGTTAGGCACTTCTTCTTCGGACAGCAGCAGTTCCATGATCTCGTCGCTGTAGTTCGACAGTGCTTCGAGCATGTCGTGACGAGCCTGCTTGGCCGTTTCTTCCAGGTCGGCTGGAATGGCTTCCTTACGGACCGTTTCGCCCTTTTCACCATCGTAGTAGATGGCTTCCATTTCGATCAGGTCGACAACGCCCTTGAAGTTGTCTTCCTTGCCGATCGGAAGTTGGTAAGCAATGGCGTCAACACCCAGCTTGTCGCGCATCTGCTGGATAACGCTGTCTGGGTTGGCACCGGTACGGTCCATCTTGTTGATGAAGGCCAGACGCGGAACCTTATAACGCTTCATCTGGCGGTCAACGGTGAGCGACTGGGCCTGAACACCACCGACCGAGCAGAGAACGAGAATCGCACCGTCGAGCACGCGGAGCGAACGTTCCACTTCCACGGTAAAGTCAACGTGGCCCGGAGTATCGATCAGGTTGATCGGGTGACCATTCCAGGCAACGCTCGTGGCGGCCGAGGTAATGGTAATACCACGTTCTTTTTCCAGTTCCATATGGTCCATGGTCGCGCCATCGCCACCACCGCGGACTTCTTCGATCTTGTGGATACGACCACTATAGAACAGGATGCGCTCGCTCAGCGTCGTTTTACCGGAGTCGATGTGAGCCGAAATACCGATGTTTCGTAGTTTCTTCAGGTCCATAATGTCACGATTGATTTAAAAAACAGGTGTAAGGGTGCGAAAGGAATCGGGGCGTCTCGGTGGGTTGGAAAGAGATGACCCGAAACCATTAATCGGAAACAGAATCCGGTAATACCGCTACTGACTCGTCTCGGACATCGGGCCCAGTCTGCCCTAAAAGGGCTCGCGGAGCCTGTGTATAGTGATCCAGCATCTTACTGGTTTTGGCTTTTCCCGCTAGGTCACTTAGGAGAAACCAGCGCACATGTCCAGAGGGGAACGTCAGCTTAAGCGGCAGCTGAAATTCCTGGTCCCACAACGATGGGACGACGCGACGGAAGAATGGGAAGATGGATGGTCTTCATAAATGTGCGGGAACAAATTCCCTGTAAAGGCTTAACTGGCCAATAGTTATCACCGGCAAGCGACCCTCAAAAGGCTCTCGGCGTCCCTTATCGGGAATCACAAAGTGTTAAGGGATGGCAAAGCGCCCTAGCCGCTTGACTCCCTATTTGTATACCAAGGCCCTCAAATGGGGAAGGCGAAAATTTCACCGTTTTTTATCAATGCGGTGAACCCTGGAATGCCGGATGTACCGCTTTTCTTCGGATCGGTGGTGTGATGGTCACCGGATCATCCAGCAAACAGTAGAGACCTTGCTTACCGCTTCGGTTCGCGATAAGCCTGGCGTTTTTCGTACAGGGCCAGCCGATGTTGTAGGAATGGCTTCTCCGAGGTCGGTGCCTTCTTGATCGCTTCGCCGACTCGTGCTTTGGCGACATCGAACTGCCCGGTCGCGGCTTCCGCGGCGGCCAGTGTATCGAAGTAGCGGAAGTCGAGGCCGTCCGACTGGGTAACGGCTGCCTTGGCGAACCGCAGGGCCAGTTCCGGGTTGCGGTACGTATCGTCAGGGCAGGTTGCCAGAATCCAAGCCAGGCCTTGCTGGGCTCGGGGGAGATCCTTTTCGACGGAGAGCGCCTTCTTGTAATCGAGAACAGCCTCTTTGAAGTAACCCAGGTCGCTGTAGGCGTCGGCTCGGTTCGACAAAACCAGCGCGTTCTCGGGGGCAAGTTTGACGGCCTGGTTGTAGGCCATCATCGCGGCCTCGTAGTTTTCCAGACGATAGAAACAGTGAGCCTGACCGGTCATCGCGCCGACGTCTTTCGGGTTCAGCTTCAGCACCGTTTGATACTGCTTCAAAGCCGGAGCAAAGTGACTGGCTTCGTACAACAGTTCCGCTTTGTTGTAGATGGCCGTTTCAAACTTGGGGTTCAGCTGAATGGCCAAGTCCAAGTCGGCCAGCGCCTGCTCGATTTGTCCGAGCAAAGCATACGACAGCGCTCGGTTGTGAATCGCTTGCCAATGCTTGGGATTCTTCTTGATGGCCAGCGAGAAGTCTTTCAGCGCGGCTGCTTCCAGCTTCTGGATATTCTCGGGGTCGTCGGTCATGAGGGACGTTTCGGCGTAGATCTCGCCCCGTTTATTGCGTGCCCAGGCCTCGAGCTTGGTAAAGTACTCGACCTGTTCTTCGCCTAGTTCCAGCTCGCTGGCTTCTTCGCAGATATCGATCAGACGGGTCAGTTCGTCCTGGTTTTCAGCCGTATCGCTTAGCTTCGCTGCTTCGGTGATCATGGCCTTGATGTCTTGGCCGTGAACCATCGAAACACAAGCGAACAGAACAAACCATGTCCAACCGGATTGCCAAAGCATCTTCCGCATGACAGCTAATCTCGCCACAAAAAACCGAGCCACTGGCTCTTCTACCTAAGGGGTACCGGCGGCGACTTTAGCGAGTTCACCGAAAGAGGGATAGAGCGATTCGGTGAGGTGATAGCATGCCTGCTGTTTAGCGCTGACGATCTTCTTCCTCAAGCAGCTGGATCTCGGCTGCCAGTCGCCGCGCTTTGCCTTGCAGGAACTCGCCGGCGGGAATCTGGCCCGACTGGGTGTAGGCGTACAGCTTCTTCTCTTGTTCTTTCAGAAGTTTCACGCGGGCCTTGTGCAGTTCGAGTCGTTCTTCGTCCGACTCGGCCAGGTCGAGTTTGGCGTCCATAAGGTTCGACTCTGCATCGTAGACTTCCACGATGGCAACCTGTCCGGCGACATATTTGGCGTACACCACTTTGTAGTAGTCATTTAACGCATCGCGCTTCTCGATCATCAGTTCGCGGATCTTGTCGGCATTGGGCGACTTCTCCGCCGCGGGCGAATCCGCCGCAGGGGGCGTTTCGTCCTGGGCGACTGCTAGCGACCAGGTACTGCCAACAACAAGCATGAAGAGAACAGGGGTGAACCATCGCATGGCATTCGATCCTTCGACAAGCGGAACAAAAAATAGCCTCAGCAAAGCGCGGAGGCCATTGTAACGGTCAACGTTGGAATCTGTCACGATGAACTCGTGCAGCCAGTTGATCGCTTCGCGATCTAGGGAAACGGTCGCCAGCGGTCGTACGGCCAGTAGATTTCAGTTGCGATGCCAATGATGTATTCCTGGGGCACGGCATAAGGGCTTAAGCCCGTTTTGGCAGGGCTACGCCACAAGCGTGAATCTTTGGCGTTGGTGGTGAAGTCACCCAGGACGAAGTATTCGTCATCTTCAAGCTTGGCCGGTTCATCAACGGTGCCCCACAGGAAATAGCCGATGGGCAAACCCTCCATGTGATCGGCATAGCGAATGCCTTCCAGTTCCGGCGGCAGGGTAAGTGGTTTGCCATCGGCATAGACAGAACCATTTTCAATGTGGATCGTTTCACCCGGCATACCAACCAGACGCATGATGTATTTCACTTGCGGATTCTCCGGATAGCGGAAGACCAGCAGGTCCCAGCGTTTCGGAGTAGAGCGTTTGGAGACGAGGATTCTATCCCCACTGTAGAATTCATCCGTCGGTGGACAGCCCTGGGTGATATGAAAGTTATCGCAGATCATATCGACGTCTTCGAAGAATTCGTCCGAGATGTAATCTCTCGGAGCCGAACCATACCGGGTTGCTCCGCACTCGGGGCATTCCGCACGAATGTGTCTACCCAACAGCGTCGGGCTCATAGCCGAGGACGGGATCTTGTAAGCCTCGAATACATAGGGCGTGAGGATCAAGTTAATTACTAACAGCATGCCGACCATTGGCGCGAAAGTGGGAAGTGACACGAGCACGGCGTTTTTAGGGGGTAGCTGAAAGAGGCCAGCGACCAGGACGATCGTGCTTATGACGTAGGCGACAGCGATCAGCCCCCAACTTGCTACCCACGGCAAACCTGCCGCAGTCATCATCCGAATCAGGATGCCGTTTATGACCTGGAAACCTACGATGATTACCAAGCCCGCCAGGGTGATTTTCCACCAGGAGAACGTCGTTGCTTTGATCCACTTGAGTCCCAGTGCGAGAGCAATAATCCAGAGGATTAGCGTTAGTGTCTTCAGGATTCCAAAGAAAAGCAGACCGAGCATGAAGTTCCGTTCTTCGATGAGGGGTGTTAACGGGGCGAGGGCCATTGCTTCATCAAGAAATGAAAAAGCCCTCGTATCACGGTGGCGATACGAGGGCAATTCTAATCGGGCGTGAGCCTGTCTGCACGCGCTTACTCGTGCGGGTAGGTCATCTTCCAAGGGTCGAGCGCATCCTTCAGGGCTTCGGGTTCGATTTCGCCCTGCTCTTCGGCCAGTTCGCGAATCGTCTTGCCGCTGGCGAACGCATCCTTGGCCATCTTGGCCGCTTTGTCGTAGCCGATCAGCGGGTTCAAACTGGTGCACATCGACAGGCTTTGTTCGACCGCCGCGTTGCACTTGTCTTCGTTCGCTTCCATGCCTTCGACACAGAACTCGACGAATGCGTCGCATGAGTTGGCCAGCAAATGAATGCTCTCCAGGACCGTGTGTCCCATGACCGGCATCATGATGTTGAGTTGGAAGTTACCGCCTGCGGCACCGGAAAGAGCCATGCAACTGTCGTTACCGATTACCTTGGCGGCAACCTGCATCATGGCTTCACTCATCACGGGATTCACCTTGCCTGGCATGATACTGCTACCAGGTTGCCGCGAAGGAAGAGCCACTTCATAGAAACCACAACGAGGACCGCTACCCAGCCAACGAATGTTATTGGCGAAGTTGAACAACGTCGTCGCGATCGTCTTCAGCTCGCTATGGCACTGGACCAGGCCGTCGCGATTGGCAGCAGCTTCGAAGTGATCGATGGCTTCGATGAATGGAATGTCCAAGCCTTCGGCAAGTGCGGCACAGACCTTTTCCGAGAACTGAGGGTGAGTGTTGATGCCGGTGCCCACGGCGGTGCCACCGACGGGAAGTTCGAGCACCGATTCCAGGGCGATCTTGGCCCGCTTGATCGAGAGTTCGATCTGACGAGCGAAGCCACCAAACTCTTGACCGAGGCGAAGCGGGGTCGCGTCCATCAAGTGGGTTCGGCCGATCTTGATGATCTTGTCCCAGGCTTCCGCTTTCTTCTTGAGCGAAGCGTGCAGCTTTTCGAGTGCCGGAATCAAGCTCGACTTGATCTGCATCGCGGCGGCCACATGGATCGCGGTTGGGAAAGTATCGTTGGTGCTTTGCCCCATGTTGACGTGATCGTTGGGGTGAATCGGCTTGGCCACGGCCAGGCGATCACCACCGATGATTTCGATGGCCCGATTGCTGATCACTTCGTTCACGTTCATATTGCTGGACGTGCCGCTACCGGTTTGGAAGACGTCGATCGGGAACTCGCCGTCGAGCTTGCCTTCACGTACTTCGGTGCACGCATCCAACAGGGCTTTGACCTGGTCATCATTGAGCGGGTTCTTGCCGGTTCCGGTTAGCTTGCCGAGATCACGATTGGCAATCGCACATGCATACTTCACCCAGCCCATCGCGTGGATCAGCGCCGGGGGCAATGTCCAGCCGCTGATCGGAAAGTTCTCGACAGCTCGTTGTGTTTGAGCGCTGTAATAGGCATTGGCGGGAACCTGAACTTCCCCCATCGAGTCTTTTTCGGTGCGAAACTGCGACATTGGTTGTGCCTCATCCGGTGATTTTTGCAATCAGATAGTACCAACCGCGTATTTTATGACGGTTCGCTGTGAGGCGAAAGAAGAGGCCCGGCCGCAATGACTAGTCGTCGAAGATGCCTTCCCCGAATTTTCGGGGGCGAGACGAACTGGACTGGCTCGGTTTGTCCGCTGGTGGCGAATGAGGTCCCTTCAGCTGGGAAGCACCTTCGCTGCGCTCGATCGAATCCGAAGTTTCCTGAGGAGGCGCTTCCCGTTTCGCGGGCGGAGAAGTGGACGATGGCTGGTCGTCATCATCATGGTCGTAATCTTCGCCCGCATCGCTGAAGTAGTCGTCGTATTTCGAGCGGTAGCCGGGACGCTTGGCCTCTTCGATTTCGTTGAGGTACTCATCGATGACGCGCGTTTGAATTTGCTCGCGGCACTCGGAATTGATCGGATGCGCAATGTCGGCGTAAAGCTTGGCCCGTTGATCCGAGCCGCGCTCGATCTGCGGTAGCTTCAACTTCGTACCACATTGGTTGCAATAGGCCGCGCGCAAGTGATTCTTGCAGCCACAGCCAGGGCAATGCCCGGTCAGCTTGCGACTGGGCATGGCGACGAATGGACCGTTGGCACCTTCGATGATTTTCAAATCGCGAATCACGAAGGCATCGTCGAAGGTGATGGAGCAGAATCCACGCAACCGATCGCTGGAATCTTCCATCAGCTTGATGCGGACTTCGGTGATCTTCACGGTTGCATACTCCCGGACGTTAAATGCGGCGTCAGTTTCGCAGCGACTGGAGCCCGCACGTCGTGACTGGAAAAACCATGCCGACGTTCTGGGCTTTCAGCCTGGCGGCAACGCGCCTGGCGTGAGTGTGGCTACGACAAATGGTGAAGTAGCCGGATCCACTCCCTGACATCTGATGGGCGACCACGTCTAATTGTTCGCAAATGTTAGCGAGCTGGTCGATTCGGGTCGAAATTTCTCGGGCAGGTTCTGTCAGGCGGTTGGTGAGGTGACGCGGCATCGACATGCGCTGATGTGACTTCAGGCTGGCAAGAAGTTCACTGGATGAGTCAGGCACTTCTGGCAGCCGACAGCGCCGATAGGCCTCAGCGGTTGAAACTCCCCCGGCAGGCCGGATCAACACCAGATCGAGCCGTCGCCCCGAGAAGGTTTCGATGTTTTCCCCGCGTCCTGTGGCAATTGCCTGGCCGCTTCCTAGTTGCCCGGCATGAAAGAAAAATGGGATATCGCTTCCCAGTTGGGCAGCCAACTCGCTCAACCGCTGGATGGAAAGGTTCAAATTCCAGGCTTGGCTCGCAGCAAACAAGGCGGCCGCAGCGTCGCTGGACGCTCCTCCAAAACCAGAAGCGGACGGAATTCGCTTTTGCAAAACGATTCGCGCTCCGTGCGGGACATTTTCTTCCGACTGAAGCAATTTCACGGCCCGATAAACCAAGTTGCTGTACTGAGGTGGAAGATCGCCAAGTAGTTGACTGCTGTCGCCTAACTTCGTGGCTTGCGCAAGTTGCCCTGAGTCCCACGCACATTCGAGAATGATTTCACGCTGCTTCGTGGGGGTGACTTCCAGTCGATCGAACAGCGAGACGGCCACCATGACGGTTTCCAGTTCGTGGAAGCCATCGGGGCGCTTACCTAGTAGTTCCAGGAAGAGATTAATCTTCGCCGGAGCAAGTACGGATACCTTGGAAGCCAATCGCTGAAACAACATCCGTGCTACCTTGCCGATGCATTCGGAGACTCTGGGGGAATCATCTCGGCGTCGTACTGGTACGCGTGCCAGAAAAGCCAAGAGTCACGCGAAGCAATTTCTCTGTTTCGATCAATGCGCACACTTCGACCAACCTAGGTGAGTGTTAACGCAATTTATCCCCCCCTCACTGCTCGGTCAAGGTAATTCGCTAGCGTTTCACGATGAGTTCGAAATGCGATAGATTTCGCTACTTTCGGGGTGTTGTTGATAACACCACAGACGCCGCCAGAAGTGGCAAATTGCTTGCCAATTCCCTGCGACATGGCTACTGGCTCAATTCTTTCAGCAGTTGTTGAGCTTCTTCATTGTCGGGGTCGCGCTTGATCGCCAGTTGTAGAAGAGCGATCGATTGCCGCGGATTCTGCTGCTGTATCAGCTTGGCCATCAGGAGGTAGGCCTCGGCGTCCTCGGGATTCATTTTGATCGACAGGTCAAGCAGGTCGAGGGCCATCTTCAGGTCCCCGGTTTCCATCGCCTTGGCGGCACCTTTACGGAACGTTTCGGAGTAGCTCTTTTTGAACTCGTACTCTGGGTGAAGTTCGATGGTCTTCTCGAGATAGGGAATGGCCTCGGCCCACTGGCCGCGCATGATGTAGGCATGAGCGATACCATGATAGGCCCGAGGATTCTTGGGGTTCTTCGCCAACACGTCGCGCCACATTGATTCATCGCTGCGATAGACTTCGTTCCTGGCGATCGACACGCCACCGTAAACTACAGTCAGCACGACCAGCAGCACGATCATTGCTTGCGACACCGACAAATGCGACGAGTCGGTCGAATGGTCGGGCGTGGCTCGTCGGAGCCCTTCGAAGATTCCAAAGACGATTAGCGCCAGTACGGCTGCCAGCGGAAGATACATCCGATGCTCGAAGACGATGTCTTGGATCGGCAGGATGCTGGAGGTCGGGGCGAGAATTAAAAAGAAGCATGCGCCGACAAAGCTCCACCGAGGAGCACGGAAGATACACCAGATCGTCAGGCCTAACGCGGCTACCACGAGGACGCCTGGCCAGATGGCATCGGCCAGGGAATAGGTTGCCCGCCAACCGTGGTCTAGCGACTGTCCCATCGGCAAGAAGGTTAGCTGAACATAGAAGGGAATCGCATGGGCTTGGCTGTAGAGATATTCTTTGGGGCCAACGAGCGAGCGTACAGGCTCGTCCCCGGTGAAGTCCACTTCATGCACAACCACCGTGCCATGTTCGTTGTGATTCTCGATAGGTATCAGGGCTACCTGAGCGAGAATCAGCCAAGACGCAGATAAACCCAAGTAAACTGGCCAGCGATTGCGAAACAGCTCGCCCCACGACTCGGCCAGAAAGGCGCGGTCGTACCAGAGAACCACCAAGGGAATGACCACGGCCACTTCTTTGCAGAGAGCGGAAGCCACGCAGGCCAGCACACTACCGACATACCAGAGCACATGATTCTTCGAGGTGAAGCCCCGGACGAAGCAAAACAGGGATAGCACGAAGAACATCCCCATCAACGATTCGTATCGCTGAACGATGTAGGTGACCGACTGGGTTTGCAGTGGATGGATTGCCCATAGCAGCGCGACGGATGCAGCCAGCAGCACGGCGTGCTCACGATAACGCTGGGCTATCTTGGGTAATTGCAGGGTTCGGTAGATAAACCCAAACAGCAGCAGGCTGGCCGTAATGTGGATTGCGATATTTACCGCATGGTAGCCAACGAGAGTTCCCCCGTCGGCCACGTAGTTCAGTCGCCAGGTCAGGTTGACGAGCGATCGGGTGCGTGTAGGAAAGTATTCCCAGCGAAGTGTCTGATAAGTTTCGTTGGTCTGTATTCTGGCCGCGCCATCAAACTGGAACGGATATGTGAAAGTCCGATGGTAGACAACCAAAACAAGCACTGGGATCGCCACGATGGCAATCCATTTCAGGCGGTTGGATGAAGGGGTAATCGCTTCTGACATCAGTGTTTCAAGTCGGTTGGTCGACAATCGGTTGTTGTACGACCAAGCGGAAGTCTAAGGTCCGGTGATAGCAGATTGCCGATGCCGCCACGATTGCTACCGCAAACAGCGGCAACGTTCGGTGAGAACTTCGATCGGAGACCTCAGGCATAAAAGGCAGAAAACGTCGGGAAAGACATAAAGGTTGGTGCGAAACATCCCATTCTATGGGAGGCCTACCGCCTATCCGAGGAAGAGCCCCGGCTTGCGTGGGTCTTTTCTTCAAACCTTAACGTCCCAAAGTTCTCCAGATTGCCCTGCCCTTGTTCGCCAAGGTTCTCTAGAATCCTGTCTTTCAACACGAAAGAAGATGGACTCGTGAGATGGCACCCTTGAAAATCGACGCAATTCGACACTTCCTCTGCGGAATCGCCATGGGGGCTGCGGACGCGGTGCCAGGGATTTCTGGGGGGACAGTTGCCCTAGTGCTGGGTATCTACCGCCGCTTGGTCGATGCGGTCAGTGCCGTCAGCGCCGACGCCGTTCGGCTGCTTTTGAAGCGTCAGTGGAAAGCGTTGGCCGAGCGATTCGATTTCTGGTTTCTGGTGGTCCTGCTGGGTGGGATTGTTTGCGGTCTGCTCACGTTTGTGGTCGTGTTGCATGAACTGATCGGAGAAGCCGATCATCCGGCCTCGACGCGGCCCTTTGTGTACGCCGTGTTCTTTGGCGCCATCGTCGCTTCAGGCTTTCTCGTGGCGAAGATGGTCCGACCAGCCAGCACCGGGCACGGGATCCTTTGTCTTCTCTCGGCCGTCGCCGGAGGTGTTTTTGCCTGGTGGTTGACCGGACTGCCGGCCCTGGAAGCATTCGACGCGGCGCCCAATCCGATCGTTTCATTTCTGTTGGGGGCGATCGCTATCTGTGCGATGATCTTGCCAGGCATCAGCGGCTCGTACTTGCTGTTGGTATTTGGTGCTTACCATTACTTCAGTGGCGTTCCCAAGGCCTTGGCCAAGGGCGAGATCGTGCTGGGAGACTTGTTCGCCTTTGCCTGCTTCGCGTTGGGGTGCCTGGTTGGGCTGCTGTCGTTCAGCAAACTACTCAAGTGGCTGTTGCATCAACACGAAGCCGTCACGCTCTCGATCATGGGTGGCTTTATGATCGGAGCACTACGCAAGCTGTGGCCTTGGCAAGGAGACGAAATCGAAACCCCATTCGCCAACGAAGCAGCGATTTGCTTCGCCCTGATGGTTGTTGCGGCGATCGTTGTCCTGGTGATCGACTTCCTCGCTCGCCCTGATGTGGAAGAACAAATCGACGGCGATCATTCCAGCCAACGGGCATCATGACCGCGGCTCTTGAGTTCTTCCACAAAGCTCTTCGGGCCATGCGTGCAAAAGACCGTCTTCGGCCCAACCTCTTCCACGGCACGGATCAACTGATCGAAGTCGGCATGGTCCGAAAGTGGAATCCAATGGTCCTTCGGTGCATTGCGCCTTCGTCGTGGATCAAAAGCCCAGCCGGTGACATGGAATTTCTCGACATGAACCGCCCCTGGTAGTACGCCTGGCGTGAGTGGTTTCGGAGGGACGATCACCGCGCAGCCAGGGACCGGACGCCCTGTGTAGGGTCGGTAGTCTCCCAGTTCGCAGCCGGCCTCTTCATAGACCTGGCTGATCGCGTAGATGTCGGGATGCTGCAGGACGGGGATCCCATGAGAGGTCAAGATCTTGGTCACCTCTTGCGACTTGCCCAGCACGTAGGCCGAGATGACCGGCGTCGCTCCCCGGTGGAATGCCTCGCGGACTTTCTCCAGCAGCATCTCGATCACCGTATCGCGAGCCGGCAGGCGATAATTCGGATGGCCGAACGTGCACTCCATAATCAGGTACTCGGCCGACCGAAGTTGGGCCTCTTCCGCTGTCGCCGATGGCCCCAGGCGGAAGTCACCTGTGTAGAGGACCGTTCCCTTTTCGTGCTCGGCATAGAGCATCGCCGAGCCGAAGATGTGCCCTGCCGGTAGGGCCGTCATCCGCAGGCCGGCCACTTCGACCGCTTCGCCCAGCGGCATGGTCTTGGTCGTCACATTCCCCAGCCGATGACGAACCAGCCTGGCCGTCGGTTCGGTGCACAGCGCTAGGGCATGATGGGCGGAATGGTCCATGTGCGCATGTGAAATGAACCCAATTGCCTGCCGGCGTGTCACATCCAGTCCGATGCGAGACGGAAGGAGGAAGAGTCCCCGGTCCATTGCGAAAAGTCCGGAAATATGCCCCGGCCGTGCTGGCAAGGGGGCAAAATCGGACGAAAGCAACTGCTGTTTGGTACTTTCCGACGTGTTGGTCGCTTTTCTTCCGGACAAGGACAACCTAAAATTAACAAGTGAGATGGGCGTTTGATTTGAACGACCCACTCTTTGTACTCAATTCTTCAAGCCTCTGGGGTCAACTGCCGATAGGTAGAGGACGAAATCTCAGAAATGAGAACGAGAGATTGAAGAGACTTACACCGGGGGCGAACTGGTATCGACCGGATAGTCTGAAGTGTAAGTTGCGTGTCGTGGTTGGTCAGCAGGCCACGTAAAAAGCAGACCAAACAATAATTGCAAACGATAACTTTGCACTGGCTGCCTAATTAGTTGTAGCCCCAACTGAGGGTCTTTGTCGGAGAGACCTGAAAGTTGGATGCCAATTCCGACTCGCCGAAGGTCACGTGGAGCACGCCTGAGGTTAAAAACCGTTCTCCTCTAGCTTCCCGGGAATCCTGTCGATTGGAGTCCCAGGTTGCGAAATTTAAATAATCGAATACACACGTAGACGCTTGCATGGAAATATCGCGGCACGCGGGTTCAATTCCCGCCGCCTCCACTTTAAGCCGTCTTACGATCTTCGTAAGACGGCTTTTTTCATGCGCTTACGTCAAATCCCCTGCAAAACAAGGACTTCGGAAAACGCTCTGTGTCAGGTAGCGTGTCAGGTTAGCCGCCAAAAGTGTCAGGTTAGCCTCTCCGCAACTGTAGGTAGGCACCTGCTAAGTGCCCCAGTTTGGTCAACCCATTTTCACCAGATTGGAGGTACAAGATGCCAGCACGCAGACGAGAACTCAAACCTGACACGAAGGGCCGCTATCGCCCCTACCTCGGCTTCCGGTTGGACGCCGATGGCAACCGTAAGGAATGCCGGTTTAACCTCGGAACGGACAAGAAGGAGGCCGAGCGACGGATGGAGCGCCTTTACGATCTTCATGACGAGAGCGAAGCCGCCGCAGGCGAGCCAACTTGGACTGGATTCGCACTCTACGCCGCCAAGCTAATCGCAAAGGGAACTTTCACGATTCCCTATCCATTCCTGATGCGACTGGCAGAAGAGGACAGTCCGACCGCACAGTACGCTCAGTTGTTGCACGTTGAGCAAAATCGCTACCCGTCCTTGCACATCATTCCCGCTGAGCCGGAACTTTACAGGCACGGTGTCAAGGTGAACGACAACGCTGTGAGTGAAGAACTCAAGGAACTTGAGGAGTCGGCTCGCTTTCTTGGAGTCATCACCTCACGTCAGGTCATGCCCGACCAACTTGTCACTGGCACACTGCACGAAGCTCTCGATGTCTTCGGTTATGAAGTCGTACACAAGAATAACGTGCGAGCCGGGTCTGAAGGTGAGTTGACTCAGTACGGGCGGCTCCGCATGGAAAGGATTGGCCGCTTCAAGGAGCGTCACCCTGACATTTCCCTCTCTGCTCTGCACCTCGACAGTTGCACTGATCTCGTGCGTTACTGGGCGAACCGGCCACCGACCAAGAATCGGAGGACGGGAAAAATTGATGGAAAGCCCATCGCACGAAAGACTGCTGAACACCACATCAAAGAACTATTCAGCTTTCTCAACTGGCTCGACGCCACAAGTAGATTCTCATGGATCAAACCTCGTGGCCTCGACCAAATCAGCCGGAAGATCGCAGAACTTGATGTCGAGAAAGCGAACAAATTGAAGGCGGTGCAGAAGGACACCTACACCGTAGAGGAACTCGCTGTACTGAATCGTCACGCCACTCCACTCGAACGACTGCTGCTCTATGTGGCACTCAACTGTGGGATGGGGGCAGCAGAACTCGGACGGCTTCGTTCAGGGGACTTTCTTCTCGATCATGAGCATGAACATGCCAGTCGGTTGGGGTTTACTTCCACGGAGAGGGACAGTTTCATTCGGTTCCTTCGCCCCAAGACAGGTGTATTTGGTGAGTGGCTGTTATGGCCCGAGACGATTGTGATGGTTCGCTGGGGATTCACCCGTTCACGCCAATCCGGAAGTGAACTGCTGTTTGTCTCCGAGAAGGGCGACCCGTGGTACAAGGAACGAGCAAAACGAAATCCACAGGCGAAGTTCACGAACGTCTTCACCGCCCTGATTCGACGAATCCAGAAGAGCGAACCGACCTTTCGCAAACTGGCATTTGGAACCCTTCGTGACACGTTGCCGAACATGCTTCGCCTGAGCCATTCCAGCGAAATGGCGAGCATCTGCTTGGCCCACGGCTCGACGTTCAAGGGTGACGAGTTGATCGACTGCTACACCAACAAGCCTTTCGGTCGCTTTCACGAATTGATGCGTGAAGCCAGAGGCATGGTGGAAGTTGTCTTTGATGCCGTCGATGGCGACCCAACCAAGGCTCCGACCCAACAGTACATTCCTCTGAAAGTTCGTGAACAAATGCGAGCAATGCTGAAAGCGGGACGCCCGAGTGGAGAGATTGCCGAAACCTGCTGTGTTTCCAGAGCTACGGTCTGCCGTGAAAGACAACGAATCGACTCCAACTGAGACCAAAAGCTCGGAGTTATTCGGGCGATCAATATGGGAAATCCCACATTGATCGCCCCGTCTCTGAATCTGGAACCAAGCAGGCACCTGCTATTCACGCAGGTCAGCGTTTCAGCAACGTGCTTCATACGAGCCAGTCCCCTGAGAGAAGGTAGGCACCTGCTAGTCTGACGCCCCATCTTCCCAGCCGAGAAAGAGAGCGTGACACCCGGTAGGCACCTGCTACTCGGGTGAGCCAGCGTCCCAGCGATCATGTCCTCTCCACAAAGCAGAAGGCAGGACGGCGAGCAGGCACCTGCTACTCAGGCCCAACTGAAACACAATCACGAAGAAGAAAGGAGGTGCGTTTTATGGCATAGAAGCAGGAGAACCGAAGAGTGTGTAGCAGGTGCCTGACCGTCAAATCGGGCAAATCGGGACGTATCGCCCGGTTGCACGGGCACTTGCTCGACAAGCGTGCTGCCGAGAGGCAGTCCAATTTTTGTAACCCCGACGTTGAACACGTCGGGGTTTTTTCATGCCCTGACCCATTTGCCGAAGGCTATCAGACAAGTATTCACCTGCGTCTGAAAGCTCTCAGCGCATCTACAACAAGGAGACCGACATGACCAATATCATCGAATCTTCAACCCTACATTCCGCACTCGACATCTACGCCGAACAAATTGGCAGGCAGGCCGGATTCCTGACCGCCGCAACAATCGCCGGTCGGAGGACGGTTGTGCGCCTGCTCAAGCAGTTCCACGACAACATTCCACTCGCTCAGATCGATCTCGCTGCGTGCGTGGACATGATTGATCTGTGGAAGTCCCGCCCCGTGAATCAGAAGACCGGCCAGCGCTATGCTGCTTCAACAGCAGCGAAAGTCCTCTCTGAACTCATTCGGTTCTTTTACTGGCTCGACATGTCCGATCAATTTCAATGGACAGCCCCAACTCACTTTGGACAAGTCTCACGACGAGTGTGTCGGTTGCCGAGCGACCGTCGCCCCGTGCATCGAGAAAAGTTCACCGACGAGCATTTCGCCATTCTGTATCGCCATGCCGCCCGAATGCAGCGGCTCATGCTGTGCCTTGCGATGAACTGCGGTCTGAGAGCAGTCGAGATGGGGCAACTGAACCGTAGCAACATCATCATGGACGGTGACAACGACTTAATGATTGACCTACAGCCGGGAGAAGGCATCCTCAGATTCGTGCGTCCGAGAACTGGGGCGTGCTGCGAATGGCTCTTGTGGCCGGAAACTGTAGAGGCGGCGAAGCTGGCCATCGCCCGTGCCGACGAACTCGGAAGGGACCTGCTGTTCGTTTCAGACAAAGGGACGCCAATGGGGATAGGAGCCTCAAGAAACCCTGTGTCTGGATTCGCCCGTCACTGGGATCGGCTTCTGAAGACCGTCGAGAACCAAGGAGTTCCGAAATTGCCTCTGGGTACACTTCGCACCCAGATGGCCGAGCGTATTCGACGAGAGTATGGCGATGAAGTCGCCCGACAATTTCTCGGGCACTCTCGAACTACCGATACCCTCACGGATTACGCTCTACGACCAGCCCGAGAAGCCCTGCGAGAGTTGAGAACCTCGCTGGCTTCAGTGTTCGAGCCGCACTCGACGTAGAAGGCAAGGCTGATGCCTCTAGGCACCTGCTAGTCCGCCAGATCGAAACCAGTCCTAGCAACAACGAAAGGAGGTGACTTCGTAGATCAGTGACACGGTGAGCAGGCTGACCGGACCAGAACCAGCAGCCTGTATGACGACTCGTGAACCCCGGCGTGCATTCGTGCGACGGGGTTTTCTTATGCCCTTTTCGGAACGCCCGGAACTGCTTCAACCAAGCAAGGCTGGTGCCTTGCGGCTGTTCCGGGTACATTTTCAACCAAGGAGACCAATCCATGAACACGACATCCATCACCATCAACGACATCCAGATCGGCGAGCGTCACCGCAAAGAAATCGGTGACATCGGCGGCCTAGCCCATTCCATTTCCGACGATGGGCTACTCCAACCCATCGGTGTTACCCCAGACAACCGGCTTGTCTTCGGCTACCGCCGACTCCTCGCTTGCCGAGACCACTTGGCGTGGACCGAGATTCCCGCCGTCGTCATCGACACCGAAAATCTGACGCATGGTGAGTGGATCGAGAATACGATCCGCAAAGACCTGACTCTCTCGGAGATGGTCGCAATCACCGACGCCCTTCGAGATTTCACCCGTGGTGGAGATCGTCGTTCCGATCAATACCGTAAAAACGGTAGTGGTGTCACCAAGAAGGAAGCCTGCGAGATCGCTGGTTGGAAGACTGACAAGTACGATGATGCAAAGAAGGTCGTGGAGAACGCCATCGACGAACTGGTGCGTGCAATGGACGAAGGAAAGGTGTCACCCCACGCCGCCGCCAAGTTGGTGGATGAGCCTGAAGACATTCAGCGTGAGGCTGTTGAAAGGCTCGGATCAGCAACGACTGCTGCTGAGCGCCGAGGCATTCTAAAAACCCTGCGTCGTCTTAAGAACCAGAAGAAGCTTGCGGAACGACGAAAGGCCGAGCTTGAAGCTCCATTGGCTTCGGAATCCGTGAAGATTCTCCATACCCCATTTCAGCAGTTGAAGGAAGTCGCCAACCTTAAACCGGGTTCCGTGCAGTGTGTCCTCACTGACATCCCCTACGATGGTGAGTTCGTCAGTCAGATTGGGGATTTGGCTCGACTGGCTGCCGAAGTGCTTGTTGAGGGAGGCATCTTCATCTGCTTTGTTGGTCAGCACAAGTTGAACGACAAGATGAGAGCGTTCGACGATCATCTGACCTACCAGTGGATGGGAACCTCAAGATGGGTTGGACGCTGCAACCAGATGCACGCAGTGAAGGTTGTAAGCAACTATACGCCCTTCGTTATCTACACCAAAGGTCAGCGGAAACCTGACGAGTGGACAAAATGGGTAGACACGCTCGATCTCGACCGTCAGGAGAAGGAATACCATCCGTGGCAACGACCGCTGGCTGAAGTCGAAAGCCTGCTCCTCAGTTTTACGAGGCCCGGCGATCTTGTTGTCGACCCATGTGGTGGCGGATTCACCACGGCTGTCGCCTGTCAAAGACTCGGCAGACGGTGCATATCCTGCGACATCGAGAAGGCATACGTCGTCCAAGGCTTGGAGCGACTCGCCAAAGCACAAGCGTCGGAAGAGAGCGAGTCTCCCGAGGGAACTGTTGCAATTGACTTCGATCTGATTGGCGAAGAGCAGGCCGCATAAATACCACGTCTCATCTCTATCGGCCTTTAGAAACGGGCTGCGTTCCTCTCGGACCGCAGCCCGTTTTGCTTTGACATCTAACCAATCCGGTTAGCGAATCCAACATTTGTACTGCGACTGCGCTCAAGGTGCGCACTGAGCGTGGTCGCTAACCAAACCCGTGCGCACTCTGGAGGATCAACACATGGACAACCACTTCAAACTCAACACAGTCGAGCTTGGTGACTGCAAGGAAGTCATTCATCGGCTTCGTGACAAGTCCGTCAACTTGGCACTGTGTTCACCACCTTACCCAGATAAACGGGGCGACAAGTACCCGACCGTTTCGGAAGCTGACTTTCCAACATGGACAGCACGATGGATGGACTCGCTTGTCGGCAAGTTGGCTGACGACGGTAGCGTCCTCATGGTAATTGACAAACATGTCAAGAATGGTGTGATGTCTGACTTTCTGCTCATCACACAGCTTGTGTTAAGGCAACTTGGGTGGACTCAGCACATGACACACATCTGGTTCAAACACGATGGACTCCCACTCGGGCACAGATGGTGGCCTCACCACTGCTACGAAGAAATTCTGTGGTTCAGCCGCACTACTCACCCCTTCTGTGATCCATGGGCTGCTGGCTCGCCATCGACGAATCTTGCCGTGAGAAACTACGATCAGTCCGATTGGACCAACGGCAAGACGGGTAAGAAGGAAGGGACTGCCCGGATGCGTGATGTGCTTGTCGTACCTGTTGGTGGAAATGCCAAAGGCGTGGATCATCCGGCCAAGTACCCGCAAACGCTTTGCGAGTCGCTCATCAAGACGTTCTGTCCCGAGGATGGCACAGTCTTGGACTGTTTCGCTGGATCGGGGACGACGCTATTAGCGGCACGGGCTACCGGACGGAACTTCTACGGTATCGATGTAATGAAGAAATACGTCAACCTCGCTCGGCGGCGACTGTCTGAGGGTGGTCCACAAGCTGCCTAATAACTGTCCGATGTTTGTTCGTTATTAGTCCAACTCTCGTAAAAGGAGATGAGAAACGTGGTTACTAACGCCCTCTGGGTGTGCGAAGTCGATTTCGTGAGAAGAGCCGGGATTTCCCGGCTCTTCTCATTTCGGCGCAGGAAGGATGGCGGTCAGAGTCTGTGTGGCTGAGCAGGTTCCCACTCTCATCGGTAAGACGATGGATGACCGGGTGGAGCAACTCGTGAGAACCTGAAACGTTATTCGTCATCTGGCAAGTTGATCTTCTTGCATTCCCGTTCGAGCTTTTCTTCAAGTTGCTCTAACAGAGCTTGAAGCGGCTGCACGTTCATTTCCGAGAGATCACGGCCTTGATTCGACTCAACCTCTCAAATTGCACGCTTGGCTATTCTTTTGAAGGTGAAATACTCGCTGATCGAGGTGAGAGCCTCTAGCGTCTTTTCATAGGAATACACCTCGACAGCCCTCTGGTGATATCCTCCGAATTCCCTTCCTTCTGCTTGTGCGTCTACGATCTGTTGGAAATTGGATTGCTCATGCCGAATCACCTTCAATGCCCCTTCAAAGTCCTTCTTGCGTCTTTTCAAGTAAGTGACTCGGTGCGTGTTTCGATAAAGAAGAACAACCCCGGTCAAGCCGCAGGTGGCGGCCCCAAAACACCAGATCGGCGAAGGCACTGGTGTTTTTAGGAAGCTAAGCACCAACACCACCAGACGAAAAGCCAAAGGAGAGAGGGGGCCACAAGTATGTGCATGATCTTAGTGTTTCTTCGTTTCGCTTTTGCTGTCTGATTTTTAGACTCGCTTGACTGTTATCGACTCGTCAAAGTCGTCAATTGTGGTCACTTCCCAGTCAAAGTCCCCGCACGAAAAAACCGTCCCCTCTCCAACTTCAAAGCTTGTGTCGTCAAACTGAAGTACGCACGTTATTCCATCCACAACGTCTCCGTTTGGCAATTCGTACTCTCGCTCTTCAAACTGGCTCATGCCAACAATGCCGAACTCCTCGTTCGGAAGTGATGATGCGGAAATCGTCTTTGGATAGGCCCAAAACACTTGATAGTTCGGGCCTTGCGAATCCGGTCTTGCTGTAGGCTTTCGAACTTGAATGGCCATCGGGACAGGAATGTCTACGCCAATGACAATGGCTTCACCGGGTCCGAGTGTTGGCAAGAAGGCGGCGGCAGAACGATCAATTTCCCCAGCAGCACGTTCGACAACTTCACGGTCCCGATCATTGATGAGTCGGTGGACAACCAGAGTTCCCATTTGGCTCAAAACATCCTGCGGTATGTCTCGTGGTCGCTGAGTCGCAATGCAGATGGACAAACCGTATTTCCTTCCCTCCTTCGCAACAAGACCGAAGGCATCCAATTCGACCCTGAGAAAGTCATCGCCAATTGTTCTATTCAAGAATTGATGAGCTTCATCAAGGAACACCACGAGCGGTTGCTCCCTGAAGTTGCCGTCTCTCGCTTTGTCCAATAGCACCCTCCCAATGCCATTCGCAACAACCTCCCTTGCGTTGTTTCCGAACGGCACATTCTGGAGCGAAATTCGAAGTAGGCGTGCGGACTCGTCTTCGAGGAACTCGTCAATAGAGTCTGCCACTGTTGCCATGCCTTCTGTGCGAAAGACACAGGCGTAGTCCGACGACGACGTAATGCTTTCAATCCTCATCATCAGTGGCAGGCAGTATCCTTCATCTTGCTGATTGCTGTCGCCAAATCGGTAATCGCTGTTTCTCGCATAAGGCCAGATACATTCTTCCCGAATCTGCCTCGCCAATACATTGACTGCAAATGGCGAACGAGGCGACTCAACGTATTCTGCATACTCGGCGAATGCAGACTCGATTGGCTCTCGTTCAGCATTGCGCTTAATGAGATTGCCATTGTCGTCTGCCATCTCATCGCAACAATGTACCAACCTCAAGCTTCGAATCGCTTCTCGTAGTTTTGGGCCTTGCGATTGACTGTTTGGTCGAAACAATGCAAACAGATCGCTTTCGACCATATCTGAGTGGGGAAAAGCAACTCTCTCTGCCGTGTCAGGCAGGGATGGGCCTTCACCGATGGTGACATGGCGAACGCACTCGCTATCCAGCCTCCAGAACTCTCCAGTTGCATCCAGCAGGATCAATTTCGACTTGTGCTGAGTTGCCTCTTCAAGCAGGCGAGCCACGGTCCAACTTTTTCCGCCTCCAGTTGTCCCCAATACAGCGCAATGGCGTCCGAAGACCTGCTCCGGTGTCACACCGAGTGTGACTGCATGGTCATCGGTGAGACATGCGAATGACAGATGCAGAACATGGGGTTTGTCTTTTGAACTGGCCGAATCGGCCAGCAACCAACGAACCAATTCGGGATGTGCCGAGTAAATCCTCCCGCCGAGCCTTGGATAGCGTCCAATTCCCGGAGTCGCTTTCATTTCCGAGAGATCAATGGTTGCCAATAGCTGAATTGCGCCGACGGGGTGTACCTCATCCTGAGAGCCAAGAGACGGCTCCACCGTCAATCTCTCTCGTTCGGGCAGGCGAACGTCGAGGACTCGACCGAATACCGCTAACTCGTCGCACTCGACGACAACGAATTCTCCAACTTCACCGCCTCCAACTCGCAAACCGTGGTGCAACCGGCTGCCGTTCTCACCTGCCCTTGGCAGATTGGCACGCACCGAGTTCGGCCCCACTTGCGTTACCGTTCCGATACAACGTTGGGACTCAAATGGATGTGGTAGTTCGCTCATCTAAGCATCTCCCCTCATCCGCCGTCGATGACGTTCCTCTTCGGTCTCCGAGATAAGGTCAGGGATCAATGGCACGAATTGCTCAAACTTCCCAGCAACCAGAGAAATACGAGAGTCCCCGGCCTCGATCAGTTCTTGCATCAAATCAATCGCCTCACCACCGTCACTCTCCAGCGAAGGTGAAACAACTATAGTGCGAAGGCCGACATTACTGCGAATTGCGGACAGGATTGGCTGCGTAAGATGTTTGTCGTTGAAGCCAAATCCGACAACAAGCAGGGACGTTTCAGTTTGACGGAGAGCCGACTGAAATCGGGAGATCAGATCAAGAAAGGGTGACTCGTAAGACAGTTCAAACTTGCTGTGCCGAGGATAGATCAGCACTGGCTTTTCGGTGGACTGCGACTTCACGATACGCCCTGCGACGTTCTCCCAGTCTATGCTTCCATGGACTTTGTACAGGTGGAAAACATTCGGAATGTAATCCGGCGATGACCCGTCTTCGTCTCGGCGCACAAGGTCGTAGGCAAAATAGCTGCTGTCGAACTCTTGAGGGAGGGTGTGCGAGAACCCATCGACTCCAATGAAATGAATCCTGCTGGCAGCGGTTTCAAATGCAAGGTCATAGTTTGTCGTGAATAACTTCGTTCTGGGATGCCTTGTCGGTCGGCGAGCAATTCTCCGCAGAAACGCCTCATGAACATCGAGTGAAAGGTCATCCGTTACAAAGTTACACAACTCACTGATGACTGTTTCAGCTTTGCGAATGAAAGCAGCAACATTCTTATGGGGCTGAAATTCCTGAGACAGCAGACACTTTGACAGAAGCAACTCGATGTCTTGCTTGTATGCCTCGTTGTCTTCAACAGGCTGGCCGACACGTTCGCAAACCCATTCCAGCTTTTCGGTTGAAACCTCTTGCTCGATCCCATCCCATAAATGCCACATCGTGGGAGCAGGCTGATCCCCGCCTTCATCTTTGATACAGAGTGAAGTTCCAAGTCCAGTGAGAACAATAAGATTCTGGCTGCGGAGAAATTCCGTGAGCGTCTGTCGAAGCTGCTCTTCGCATCCCGGTGTTGGTTCATCTTCGTCGTCAGACGGAAAGACATCAGCCCACTTGCCATTTGTGTATGCCCCAATTGCTCGCATTGTGCTTCCTTGTTCTTGTTACGCCCCCACAACACACACATTTAGCCGATTTCTACGCTGCTCCCAATCGGGCATCAGCGTCTTCAGCAAGCGGTAGAACCGTGGGCCGTGGTTGTGTTCTTGAAGGTGGCAGAGTTCGTGGACGATCACATACTCAATGCACTGCTTGGGGGCGATGATTAGGTCTGGGTTGAGCAGGATGCGACCTTCCTTGGTACAACTGCCCCAGCGATTCTTCATTCGTTGAATCCTGAAGCTCCCCGCTTCGATCCCGTGACGACTCGCTTTCGCAGCCATTTCGTCGAAAAGCTCTTGAAAGATGATTTTCGCACGCTGGCGAAACCAACCGACCACCAGTGACTTGATGCGGCCTTTCTGGTTCGGATCAGTCAGATAGACGTTGATTTGGCCTCGGGCCATTTTGACGGCATCTTCGTCGCTTTTGTGAACACGCAAGCGATACTGCCGCCCCAAATAACGGTGTGATTCACCGCTGATGTATCGACGGGGAGGAATGGCCGGAAGGTAAGTCTCGAAGAAACGCTGCTGCTGGATGATCCACGACGCTCGTTTCTGCATCTTCCCTTCAACGGCAGAGTCCGAGGCATCCTTGGGGGCCGTTACCACGACAGACAGGTCGGGATGCACGTCAATGGCCAACGTCTTTCGAGTCGAATACGAAAGTTCGTAGTCGATGCGTTTGCGACCGAACTGAGTCGTCATTCGTCGAGTGGCGTGGCCATTGCGGTTGGTCACTTTTGAACCTCCCGCCGCTTGGCGACTCGCATGATGCCTTCAAGAATCTCGTCGATGTCGTCGCCAGTCAAAGCCAAGTCATAGCGTCCCTTGGCGGCAAACATCAGATCATCGAGATCGTTAATCATGGCGTTCTCAACGTCTCTGTTGTCCACCCAGTCTCGAATCTTCTTCTCGTCGATGATTTTCTTAGCTTTGATCGCCGTTTCCGCAGCAATTGCGGCGAGATCACTACGCTTGGGGGCAGCATCACCAGCGGCGTATTCCTCGCTGGATTCGGCAACCTGATCCGACTGGGAAGCTATCTTCTCGAATCCTTCGAGCAGCAACCGGAAGTACGCCTTGGCTTCTGGATCGGTGCGGAGTTCGGAAGGCACCTTGGAAGACCCCTGTTCTTTGGCTTCCTTCCATGCCTCGAACATCTTCTGGAGGTACTCTTCCTCGCTGAGTCGCTTCTCCAGATAAGCCTGAATTGCCTCGTCGATCACCTCTGAGAGCTTTTGATAGAGAACAGGGTCTTCTTCCATCCTCTCAGTGCAGGTCTTCTTCACCCGAGATGCGATGAAGTCAGCTTTGGCCGCTGTCCCCTCGATGTCTTCCAGTTCCTTGTCCAGATTTTCGACTTCAAAGATATTGACTGGCTCGACGATCTGCTTCACTTCGTCTGCGCCGATGTACTTATCGACCATGTTCCGAATCTGGTCTTCGTACTCTTTGTAATCCACGGCTTCGTTGTAACGCTGTTTGACGGCGGCTCGCAGATTTCGGAAATACTTCAAATCGTCGACGTAACGCTGAATCGTTTCCTTGGGAGTCTCGTCGTGGAACTTCGCTGAAGACATGGCGAGTTGCAGCGTCTTTGCAAAGTCGTTCAGGGCATCGTAAAAATCTTGCCTGATGTCCTCGTGGCGAAGATGCTGTTGCATCGCCTCCAAATCTTGCTTGTTCTGTACAGGATTGAAAACAGACCAGACGTTTGTGTGCCGTTCCTTGAGTTTGGCGATCTCCTCCTCGACCGCCGTGAATGTCCCTTCAAGGTCTTCCTCGTCAAAGCCACTGAGAGCGTCGTATTTCTTCACTGCCTCGTCGAGTGCGCCGAAGATGCCCCGGTAATCAACGACCAGTCCAAAATCTTTGCCATCGAAGAGGCGATTCACACGGGCGATGGCTTGCAGGATGTTGTGATCTCGCAGTCGTTTGTCGATGTACAGGACCGTGTTGCAGGGAGCGTCGAATCCAGTTAACAGCTTATCGACGCAGATGATGATTTCGGGATTCGGCTTCTTTTCGAAGTCGTCGATGGTTCGTTCGAGATACTTCTTTTCCGAACCAAACTCCTTCATCATCTCCTGCCAAAACTGCTGGATTTCCGGCACGTCCTCTTCTTCGATGGTCTCATTGTCTTCCCGAGTGTCAGGGGGCGAGATGATGACACGAGACGACACCTTGCGTTCTGGATACTCCTTGCCGATCTCCTCGAACAACTGGTGATATTTGAGTGCCATCGCCTTGCTGCTGACGGCGAACTGCCCCTTGAACTTGGTTCCTTTGAAGTTGTCGCAGAAGTGAGTGACCAGATCGAAGGCGATCTCGTACAGTCGCTCAGATGTCTTGGTCAGTTCCTCTTCTCGACGAAACTTCTTCTTCAGGTCGGCTTTCTGTTCCTCGGACAAGTCCTTCGTGATTCGGTCGAACCACTTGTCGATAGCCTTCTGGTCACCATGAAGCTCGGACATCCGACCTTCGTAGAGGATCGGTGTGACGGCCTTGTCCTCAACTGCCTGACGCATGGGATAGCTGTGAATGAAACCACCAAACTTCGTGGCTGTACTTTTTTCCTTCTTGAGCAGCGGCGTGCCGGTGAATCCGATGTAACAGGCGTTAGGAAAAACCTGCTTCATCTTGGCGTGAGCCAGTCCGTACTGGCTGCGGTGACTTTCATCGACCAGCACAAAGACATTGCTGCCTTCGTCCTTCAGTTCATGAGTCGATGCCGCCGACTCAAACTTGTCGATGATCGTGGTGATGATGTCGGCTTTGCCCAGAGACACCAGTTCAACCAGATGTTTGCCACTACCTGCACGTTCAACCGACTTTCGGCAGGCGAGGAATGTCTTCCAGATTTGCCGGTCGAGATCAACCCGATCCGTGACGATTACAACTTTTGGATTCTTGATCGACGGTTCAAGTGACAACGCCTTGGCGAGCATTACCATCGTCAGACTCTTGCCGCTGCCAGTGGTGTGCCAGATCACGCCACCCGGTCGCTGCTCGTCTCCTTTGGACTTTGTGATCCTTGCCATTGTCTCGCCAATGGCAAAATACTGCTGATACCGGGCGATTTTCTTTTGGTTCTGGTCGAAGACGATGTACCGGAAAGCCAACTCCAGAAGTCGTTCGGGACGGAATAGACAATAAAGCAGTCGATCCTGCGGAGAAGGCATTCGTTCTCCGGCTGCCAGTACCTCTTTCATCTTGGCAACGATCCACGGCTTTCGGCTCTCGAACATTCGGTCAAGCTGCTGCTGCGAAAGCGGCGTGTTGATGAGCTTCGCCAGTTTCAAGTCCAGATCGTCGGAATGTTCCTCCTTCCATGTTGACCAAAACTTCTTGGGCGTTCCAGCCGTGGCGTACTTGCCTGCGTTCTGACAGATGGAGCCGAGTAGCTGCGAGTACACGAACAGGCCCGGAATTTCATCCTGACGCTGGTTGCGGAGGTTTTGGCTTATGCCGACTTCGACCGCATCGTGTTCGTCAGGGCGCTTGCATTCGATGACGGCCAGCGGAATGCCGTTCACGAATAGCACGATGTCAGGCCGACGCAATTCGTGGGATGCGGTTCGCTCGACTTCGAACTCATCGGCGATGTGGTAGACGTTTTTTTCGGGATGCTCCCAGTCGATGTACTGAAGCGTGTAGCTCCGCTTGTTCCCATCGATGGTCTGCTCTTGAGCCTTGCCCAGAGTCAGCAGATCGAACGCCTGCTCGTTGGTTTTTACCAAGCCGTCAAACGGAATGTTGGTCAGAGCATCGACAGCGTTCTTGAGATTGGTCTCGGTGAAGTCGTGCGTCTGTCCCTTGAAATTGATCTTGTTCAGTTTGCGGAGTTGATCGAAAAGGATGGATTCCAGCACGACTCGGCTGCGTTTACCGCCACGAAGATCAAGTGCCTCGGTCGGAGTGAGGTACTGGTAGCCAATCTGTTGCAATAGTTGTAATGCAGGCAGGTGCGAGACCAAATCTTCGAGGAACTCCGAGACAGCCATTCGTCACCCTTTCACCATCTCGGCGTCCACGTTGACACGGACTTTGCCGGTGAGAAGTTGCTGCATCAGTCCTTTCTTTTGCTGTTTCAATGAGTCAAGGCGTCTTCCAAGTGCTGCGTTTTCTCTTTCGAATGAGTCAAACACATCAGCAATTCGCTTTTGTTCCACCAACGTCGGTGGCATCTCGATCTTTTCATTGAGAAACCACGGTAGATTGAAGGTCATCTTTTCGATGGTCACACCGTAAGCTGATAGTAGCAGCAGCCGATAGAACGAAAGTGTCTGCGAGACGTAGTTCAAGAAAGGCATGTGCAGCTTGTCGGGGTCTTTCGCAACGAAAGTCGAGTACGAGCCTGAAACGTGCTTTCCATGACACTCTGGCGGAGTGACAGTGATCGCTCCATGCACCGCCTGCATTCGAGCAATCACGAAATCACCAGTTTCAGTCTTCATCATTACTTTCGTCTTGATGTCATGACCAAGCTTGGTTTCCCGGTCGAACATGCCCCCCGAACGCCTGCGTATGCTCAACAGGTGGTACTCGGCGTTGTCGTCCCATTCCACCATCCGCTTCACTTCTTTGAGAAGATCGCCAAGCCGTACCTGCTTCCACGGCTTACCTTCAAACTCAGCAAACCGCACTTTGCCGGTGAGAAGCTGCTGCATGAGGGCTTGTTTGCGTTTCTGCTTGACGAGGATCAGCTTCTCGGTCAATTCAATTGCCCGATCCCACGTCGAAAGAATGGCGGCAATCTTCTGCTGTTCTGGAAGGGGAGGAACTGGAATTCGAGCCTTGACGAAATCTTTGAGATTAAGATTGTTTCGCCCATCGCCCGTTGAAACTGCCAGTGAATAGCTGATAAACGGATGGCTATTAAAGTACCAACAGAGATATTCAGGTAGAAGAATGGCCGGGTCAACTCTCGTGTTTAGCGTTGCGAATCCGAGGCATCCGTCGAGTTCTTGATCGACGATGGCAGACACACCCACATCACCAGTATGAACCGTGACAATATCCCCGGCTTGGAGTTTTCGTGTCGGATACTGGTCGGCAAAGTCGTCTCGAAGAAATATCAGGTCCGGCTTATTGATGCGGTTCTCTGAAATGTTCGAGTTGCGAATTAGAGGAGTACCGCTTTCCGAGTAGTTGGTTGTCATCGTTGTAACCAAGCCAATCGAAACCTTGGCGGCTTTCCCCAAGACCATTTCTCTCCAGTCGGCTGGAAGTGTATGCCTAATCATGGATCGATAGCCCCAACTCTTTCAGATACCCGTGCATCTGCTCTTCGACTTGGGCTAGTTCGGAATCAAGAGAATCGATTTCCTCCTGCACCGCCCGAATATCGATCTCTTCTTCTTCCTCAAACGTATCCACATAGCGGGGGATATTGAGGTTGAAGTCGTTCTCTTTGATCTCGTCGAAGTCGGCGACGTAGGCGTACTTGTCCACGTTTTCACGGGCCTTGTGCGTAGCCACGATCTTCTCAATATGCTCATCTGCCAGACGGTTTTGCGTCTTGGCATCGTCGTACTCACGACTCGCATCGATGAACAGCACGGTGTTGTCTGGTTTCCCCTTTTTGAAAACCAAGATCGCAGCGGGGATGCCCGTGCCGTAGAACAGGTTTGCAGGAAGGCCCACGACGGCATCAAGCAGATTCTCCTCGATCAGTTGTTTGCGAATCTTGCCCTCACTCGATCCACGGAACAGAACTCCGTGCGGGACAACCACGCCAACACGTCCACTGGTTTCTGTGATGGTCTCGATCATGTGAGAAATGAAGGCGAAGTCACCTTTGCTCTTGGGCGGCACACCACGATGAAAGCGGTCGTGATGGTCGGCCCCCGCTTCCTCCTGCCCCCATTTGTCCAGCGAGAACGGAGGATTGGCGACAACCACTTCAAACTTCATCAGCTTGTCGTCCGACAGCAACTTCGGATTGCGGATCGTGTCGCCCCATTCAATCCGAGCGTTGTCCATCCCATGCAGGAACATGTTCATCTTGGCGAGTGCCCAAGTCGCCCCAATGTTTTCCTGCCCCCACAACGAGAAGTCTCTCGTGCCCACTTGTTGACCGCACTTGATGAGTAGTGAACCGGAACCACAGGCCGGATCGCAGATGCGTTCTCCCGGTTGAGGATCGACCAGCCGAGCGATCAACTGCGAGACTTCGGGCGGCGTGTAGAACTCACCAGCTTTTTTACCGGCGTTGGCAGCGAACTTGCCGATGAGGTACTCGTAAGCGTTGCCGATGACATCCATGTTCCCGACCCGGCTGGGCCGCAGATCGAGACGGGGATCGCTGAAGTCTTCCAGTAAAGACTTTAGCCGGTTGTTCCGCTCTTTCGTTTGGCCGAGGCTGGCTTCCGAGTTGAAGTCGATGTTGCGGAAAACGCCTTCGAGCTTCTCCTTGTTCGAGTCTTCGATTTCATCAAGAGCGGTGTTGATGATCTCGCCGATGTTGGTCGCATTTCGCTGCTCGTACAGGGCGGTAAACGTGCAGTGAGCAGGCAGCACAAACCGCTCTCGCTTCAGCCGTCGCTGAATCCGCTCTTCATCGTCGCCGTATTCTTTCTTGAGCGTGTCATAGTGATCCTGCCAGACATCCGAGATGTACTTCACGAACAACATCACGAGGATGTAGTTCTTGTACTCCGAAGGATCGACCGCCCCTCGGAAGGTATCGCACGCCTTCCAGAGAATGCCGTTGATCTCTGACTGCGAGACCGTATCCGATTTGTTCCCGTTTCCGTTCGCCATCGATCTTCCTGTTCAGTGACGCAGCCGATTGCTTGACCATTTAGTACCACTACTCTACAGTAAAGCTTTCGGTTCGGCAATCGACTGGCGAGGCAACTGCGATGCGGTTCGGCGAACGAGTCCGTGAACTCAGAAAGAAACGGGGACTCACTCAGCAAAAACTGGCTGAGCGTCTCGATGTCAGCCTTTCGTACATCTCGAAAGTCGAGAACGAACGACTTAACGTCGGCGACTACCCGAGTGAGAAGTTCGTGAATCGATTGGCCGAGGCACTTGATGCGGACGAAGATGAACTGTTGCTGTTAACTGACCGAGTACCGGAGGCCATTCGGCGAAGGATTCAGGAACAGCCGGATGTATTTCGCAGACTAGCTGCGATGAGTGATGCCGAACTGAAGTCTCTCATCAACGGTGGCTAGGCAAGCACGGAAGATAAGAACCTAACGGAGTAGCACAGATGGCGTGATAGGCAACTGGGGCAACGCATGGCTAAGAGCAGAGACTACTCCGACATTCAGCCACACATCCAGTTCTTGGCCGATCATGCGGTTCTTGTTCAAGCTTGGAAAAAAACGCACGCCTATATCCGCTCACACAACTGGTACGCCGACTCACTTGAACTGGATGTTTCCGCAATTCGATTGCGAGAACTGATCGAAGAGTGGTCGTCGGAACTCAATCCCCAGACCATCGACGAGTTTGCTCCCGAACCAATGCGGTTGGTGACTGCGCCGAAGGCTGCGCCGTGGAGTACCAGTGATGGCTGGAATCCAGAAAACTCTGATGATCTTCGGTTGCGGCCACTAGCGCACATCGCCATTCAGGATCAGACGTATGCAATGGCAGTCCTGATTTGCCTCGCCGATCTCGTGGAGACTGAGCAAGGAGACCCCCGCCTACCCCTAAATGTAGAAAACCAGAAGAGTGTCGTGAGTTATGGCCATCGGCTCGTAGCTCGATGGGATGACGACTCCGCACACTTTCAATGGGGCAATGCAAAGCTCTATCGGCAATACTTCGAGGACTACCAGCAGTTCGTGCGTCGTCCAGAGCGCATTCGCCAAGAGCTATTCGAAGACTCGGACAAATGGGCCATTGTCCAAATTGACTTGTCACGATTCTATGACCTGATTCCTCGTGACGGTCTCCTAGGAAAACTCAAAGCCCTATGTGACCTAGCAAGACCTTCACACCAAATTGCACACAAACGATTCTTTGAGACCGTCACGCAACTCTTCGACTGGAGTTGGCATGATAACGATGCAGGTCGTGCGAAAGAAATCTGCGGCAACGATGAGGGGGTAGGGCTTCCTCAAGGGTTGGCGGCCAGCGGCTTTTTCGCCAACGCTTACCTCTTGGATTTCGATTCATACATGGTGAGTCTGTTTGGCAAGCGATTGAAGAAACGCAATTGGCGAGTAATGGACTATTGCCGTTACGTCGATGACATGCGTTTTGTGGTTCGTTTCGATGACGAAACTCCCGAGGCTTTTCGAGACGAATTCGAAGCGATGATCGAGCGTCAACTGAAGAGACATGCGCCGGGACTGCTGCTCAACAAAAAGAAGACGCAGATCATGTACGGTGACTCGCACTCGTCCAACGTGCCGGTCGCCGAAGCAATGCAATCAGTGAATACGAATGTTTCAGGGCCGTTGGATGTCGAGACCGCCAGACACGCATTGGAAATGCTGGACGGACTGCTCGCTGTATCTAACAGCCGCAAGAACCAGCCAGCCCCTGAAGGTACTGGCCATGATGAATTGCTCAAACGGGTGTTAGCTGTGGAGCCAGATGTCAGGAATGACACTCTGGAAAGATTTGTTGCTCACAGGTGGCGCAGAGTCTACCGGACGCTAAGGGTTATGGCTGAAGATGAAAACGTCACCGACTGTACAATGAATGTTGGTAGAAAAGTTCTCGATCAACGAGCAAGAACCTTCTCCGTCGAGCTACTTCGAAAATGGATTCTCGATCCCTCGAACGTTCGCATTCTCAGAGTTTCGCTTGATCTCTTTCCGGTTCCAGACCATTTGGAAATCGTCACCAGTCTATTGCAATCTCATTTGGACAAAGATGACGACAGAGACAAGTGCCGCCTCACAGCGCAATACGTCGCTTCCGAGATACTCCGGGCCGGTGCGACTGAGACGGGCTTTGTTCGTGACGACGACGAACTGCCAAGCGGAACTGACATTGGTGAGTATAGGGAGATGCTTACAAAGTTCGCACGAGGAATTCTTGACAATGCAGATGATTCGCCGTGGTACTTGCGTCAGCAAGCGCTGCTGTTCCTCGCAGTCATGCAGAAACCCGTCAAAGATTCTCATGAAACGACTAAAGAGAATCGCCACTACGGTTATCTCCACGATTTGCTAGGGGGCGGGTGGCCGAAAGTCACGGCCAAGCGAAGTGTTTCGGCTGACATTGCCGTGCCTTTGTGCCTTGTTGCTCATCGGATCAGCGGCGGCGCAAAATCGATTTCAACAGCATTGGCCAAATGGATTGAGCGCACTCCAAATAGTCGAGTTCAGAGTCAGTTGCGCTACATCGTTGAATTCGATGATCTCTACGCCGCAGCATTGTCTAAACTTCCAACCAACGAACGAACGTTCTGGAGAAACCTCGCTTCAGCCACAGGTTATTCCGTAATCTCATCTCGAACTGCATGGACTGCTTTAGAGAAGGACGAGACGGTTCACCGTCTCGTTGACATCATCACGAGCGATGTTAACCCTTTCCAGCAGGAGACGGCGGCGATTCGACTTCTTAGTGAACTGTCAATGAAATGGGGAGCGGCCAAGGATCGCAAGAATGCTGGCGAGGGAACACTTACACCTGCCCGTGTGCTGGTTATATGCACATCATGGCAGCGTCTTGCTGATCCCGGTGACAATCTTGCCGACGTAAAATTTGAAGTGCAGATTTCTCCTGAGCCGGAATTAGTTGATGAGCGGTTTGCGGTTCCCTCGTGGTGCCGTTCCCCAGACCGCTGGAAGTACGAAGTTGGGCAAGTTCTCCGGGCAGCGGTCATCGGAAAGACCGATTACACGCAACCATTTCTCTATCGGCCCGTGGTGCCGGGAGTCACCAAGTATCGAGGAGTATCCACTGGTTGGTTCAAGCGAAAGCATGGCCTCTTTAATGATCGTCAAGGGCTTGGGCATCGGCTGATGCCGGTATCGCCATGGCTTGCCGAACTACTTGGCAGATTGCTGGAGTGGCCCGGAAGCAGGCAGCGACGTGAATTGGTAAAGCTCCCATCCAACTACAGTCCAGCCGGACTGAGGCGTGCAGTGACAGATCGGCTGAGTGTCTTGGATGGCCTTTACTGCCGATTGAGCGGCCTCCCACTTTATCCATTTCCGGTGCCGAGTGTCACGGAGAACGGCAAGGCAGGGCATTTGAAAGTTGCGCTCGTTCAGACTGCCCTTCCAACCATGAAACAACTTGAATCCGCTACCGATCCTACCCTAAGTGATCCAGCGACACGGCGGAAACACCGCAGGCATCTGTCAGCAATGTTGCGATTGTTCATGAAGATGACGGAGGTTCGGGAAGGCTACAAAAATGAACGGGAGCCAATTGACATCGTTCTTCTCCCAGAGCTTTCAGTCCACCCTGAAGACATCTTCCTTCTTGAGCGATTCGCTGATTCACTCAAGTGCATGGTATTTTGCGGCCTTGTCTTCCACCCAAAGCCTGAGAACGAAGATGAGTTGATTAACTCTGGACTGTGGATTCTTCCAATCAAAACAAGCGATGGACGGTCAATTCGCTTCCTTGAACAAGGGAAGTACCACATGACCGCTAATGAGAAGAAAGTGGGGATCGCTCCATTTAGGCCATGTCAATGGCTGGTCGAGTACCGTAGCACCACCTCGAATCCTTTTCGACTTAGCTCAGCAATCTGCTACGACGCAACCGACCTGCGCCTCGCTGCCGATCTCAAGGAACACACGGATGCCTTTATCGTGTCCGCCTTGAACAAGGACATCGGAACGTTTGACGCCATGGTGACGGCTCTGCACTACCACATGTATCAACATGTGCTTCTCGTGAACTCAGCGGAATTCGGAGGCAGTACGGCGCAGGCTCCCTACAAAGACCATTTCCGAAAGGTAATTATGCACCACCATGGTGCAGATCAAGCAACCGTCAGCGTCTTTACAATCGACTTGAAACGGTTTCGATCTGGCTCCATTAAGGCCAAACCCGAGATCAAGTACCCGCCTGCTGGCTTAGGTCGATAAAGGTAAGAAGATGCTATGAAGATTCTTTTTCTCCACGGCTGGACCAGCATACCGGGCGGTCGAAAGCCGACCTACCTGAAAAACGCTGGCCACGAAGTCCTCAATCCTGCGCTCGATGATGACGGCTTTGATCTCGCCGTCCGCACAGCGCAATCCGAGTACGACCAACACAAACCGGATGTCGTTGTCGGCTCGTCCCGAGGTGGAGCGGTGGCCATCAACATCAATTCGGGAAAAACCCCATTGGTCCTGCTTTGCCCAGCTTGGAGAAACTGGGGCACGGCCAAGAGTGTCAAGCCGAACACTACCATCCTCCACTCACGCCAAGACGACGTGATCCCCTTTGCTGACTCTGAGGAACTCGTCGCCAACAGCGGCTTGCCACCTGAGACGCTTATCGAAGTGGGCAACGATCACCGTCTCGCCGATGCTGAGCCACTGAATGCAATGCTGGAAGCGTGCTTGCGACTGACGGGAAAGTGCCGATGACTGATGCCAGCGGCACGAACGATCCGCCACAAGGAGTAAATCGCCGCCGTCTGGTGCTGCGACTAGCTTGCCTGCCTGTGTTCATCGCTCTGCTAATGTTCCTGCCTGCTGGCACATGGGCTTGGACAAAGGGGTGGCTTTTCGTCGCCGTTGTGTTGGGCATCGTTTCGGCAGTCTTTGTTGTTCTCCATCGGGTGAATCCAGAAGTCATTGTCGCCAGAAGCAGCTTTCACGAAGGAACGAAGGGCTGGGACAAGATTCTGCTCAGCGTTTACTTTCCAGCGATGGCAGCCGTCCTTCTCGTGGCGGCATTGGATGATGGCCGATTCCACTGGTTCCCTGTTGAGTGGTGGGTATGCGGGGTAGGCTACGCTTTGCTGATTGTCGGAATTGGAATCGTCACTTGGGCCGAAGCAGTGAACAAGTTCTTTGAAGTGACGGTGAGGATTCAAACGGATCGGGGGCATGAAGTGATCGATACTGGCCCCTATGCCATCATTCGTCATCCCGGCTACGTCGGCGGGATTCTCCATGCAATTGGTATCGCACTATCGTTGGGTTCTCTGTGGGCACTGATTCCTGCGGGTATCGCCTCCTTAGTGCTGATCGTGCGGACCCAGTGGGAGGACCAAACGTTGCAGGACGAATTGAACGGATACAAGGAGTACACTCAGAGAGTCCGGTACAAGCTAGTTCCGGGCCTTTGGTGACAAGAATGAGCGTTGTTGATCGATGGCCCACAAGAAACCCAGCCTGCCCGAGAAGACCTGCGTGACATGCGGAAGACCGTTCAAGTGGCGGAAGAAGTGGGCCAAGGTCTGGGACGACGTGAAGTATTGCAGCGAGTCGTGCCGGAAGAAGCGTGATAAGCAGGCGACGAAATCATGAAACTAATTGTCGCCATTTTCTGTTCACTGTTCCTGCTGGCCGTCGCCGCCTTCTGCTTGTTCGGATTCTTGGCGACATTCGAGCCGACTGACAAGACAACTCAGTTCATGGCGTTTCGGGTTGGGTACGCTTTGGTCGGCGTCGGCAGCTTGCTTGGAATTGCCGTCTTGATCTCTAAATCGCTGCGCAAGTAGCCAAGGCTTTCACTCGGTGTCGAGTGACTCAACAAGTCCCTTGAATACTTCCTTGGGATAGCCGTATTTCCGACCATCAGGGCCGACAAGTGCTGACATCGGTGTTTCATTCAGGCGATACCCAATCTCGCTAGGGGCCATGTCGTCTTCCAGCATGCATTTGGCCGCATGGATGTGATCGTTCATTGATCCCGTCACCGAACGATTCAATGCCTTGGCGAAAGAGACCGTCTCGCTCGATGGGGCAATGAACTTCCGGTAGATGAACTGCTGCCCGTCGTCTGCCGTGAATTCCCGAATCGTGTCCAGCGCTCGGTCGATGAAGATGCCGTCGTTGGTGATTCCTGCTCCATACATCACGCACGAATACAACGATGCTGTGTTCGTCAGGATGATGTACTGCGTTCGATCAGCGGTGAAAAGATGGCATGACCAGTCCGCATACGGGTTCTCATCCAGCGGCATCTCGGTCAGTTTGCCAGCCTTGATCTTCGTGTTGAGCTTTTGTGAAAGTCGCAGGATCATCGGCCCCAATTCCAGAATGTGATGGACAATTGAAGCACCGTGGCAATCGACACCCAAGAAAAGTACGGCAGTTGTGCAACAGCGACCCACTTGTAGTGTCGCCAGATCGCCACCGCCATCCAGATGATCGTGACCCAAACGATCACGATGTCGAGTGCCGCCAGCGGCAGGTTTCGCAGCCCAAACTGGATCGGTGTGAAAATCAGGTTGGCCACGAGGTTGATGCCAAATGGCAGGGCGACCATCCAAGGCACTTTCTTCCTGATGGCCTGCACGAACACGAAGCCGAAGGTGACGAGAATGATGGGGTAGATGATCTGCCACATCAGCCCGATGGTGGACGGCTCCGGTGTCCACGACGGCTTCTCAAGGCTGTTGTACCATTCCTTCCAAGTCATCCCTCTGCCTCCTCCATGATTTGAAGCGTGTTGATCGCAGTCACCCTGACGAGGCGGTCTTCCATGCCTGAGATTAACGCACGGACGGCTGGCATTGCACGTTTGGCGTCTGAATAGCGCTCTTGGAGAAGCACGAGGACTGTCAACTTCAAGTCGATGTCCCGTTGCTGAAGCGCCCAGATCAGCCCGTCGATAACAACATCGCCGAAGTCCTTGAGGTTGGCGAAAGCTTCATCCTCTTGGGCCATGAAGGACGGCGACACTCGCTTCATCTTCAAGGCGGCGGCCACTGCGTCGAAGGCCGTGGACTACCTGCTGAGCCACGTCCGCCAGCTGGAAGAGCAACCAGCTTGCGACCAAGTAGGCACCTGCTAGTCATTCAGTCGAGCAGGACGCTCGCCGGTGAACAACGCCGATCTGTGGTCTTCCCGCACATTTCAGCCTTGTGCTGTTTCGCTGGAGACCCAGCATCTCGCAAGTCATCGGCAGTCCTGCTCGGCCATTTCTTGGCCCCATTGACGGGCGAGGCTACTGCCATTCGCAAACAGGCACCTGCTAGTACCGCATCACCAATCCAACTTTCGTACAGGAGATCAATTCATGGCGAACCACAACGTCAACGACGTGAAGCCGACTTCATTGTCGAGGATGATCGGCCAAAAAGGAGTCGTCGAGCAAGTTCGTGTCGCCCTCGATGCTTGCCAGATGGACGGGCAGAAGTACCCAAGCTCGATGTTGGTTGGCCCCGCAGGTTGCGGCAAGACGCAGATGTGCCATGTCATTGCTGCTGAGATGGCGAGCGACGTTTACGAAGTCCTCGGCAGCACTCTTACGAATACGAGCGATCTCTTTGCTTTGCTCTTACAAGCAAAGGCCAAAGATATCGTTTACATCGACGAAGTCCATGCCGCCTCGAAGGACATTTTCGTGACGCTTCTATTGGCGCTCGATCAGCAGAAGATCGTTCTGTCAGGCAAGAATCGCTCGCCACAGAGTTTGCCGCTGGCCGACTTCACGCTTCTCATGTCCACGACTGAAGAATATGCGGTCCCAAGGCCGCTTTCAGATCGCTGCATGTTGCTTCGGTTTGGGTACTACAACAACGAGGAACTCACGACGTTGCTCCTAAACCGTGTGCGTGGCCTCGGCTGGGACATCCACGAGGAAACTCTCCCTCAAATCGCTCAACGATCTCGTGGCACGCCACGGCTCGGGTTGCGACTGCTCCAGAGTTGTTTTCGTTGTTGCCGCAGCGAAGGCGAGACCACGATCACGAAGAGGCACCTACTGAGAGCATGTGAGCTTGAACAACTCGACGAACTCGGGCTTGGTCCGACCGAACAGCAGTATCTCGACATCGTTGCCGAGGGGCCGACTCGTCTCAACGTGATCGCCAGTAGGATCGGTCTGCCGACACGGACTGTGAGCGAAGTGACCGAGAGTTTCCTAATTCGTGTCGGACTAATCGGCAAGGACGAGCAGGGGCGGCGTTGTCTGACCGAAGCAGGCCATCGCCACCTGTCTGAATCTCCTTGAGATGGTGTTTGATTGCCGTCTTATTTCGGCTAGGCACCTGCTACTTGGGTGTCAGCAAGTCATTGTCCAAATCTTGGAGAAGTGTTGAATGAACGAAGTTCAGAAAGCCGCCGTATCCGTCTCGGAGATGGCTCGAATCGTCGGGCTAAGCCGGGCACGTTTCTACCAATTGATGAGCGAGGGCGTGTTCCCCAAGCCGAAGTACGATGACTCGAACAGCCGTCCGTACTACGACGAAGACATGCAGGCTGAGTGCATCCAAGTGAAACGTCGGAACGTCGGTGTCAACGGAAAGGTGGTGATGTTCTACGGAAGTAGGCACCCGCTTTCAGGACAATCAAAACGGAGGCCGAGGCGAAAAACCACATCGAAACCGGCCAGCGAATACACAGACCTGATCGATTCGTTGTCGTGCCTCGGCCTATCGGCGACCGCCCAACAGGTAGAAGCCGCCGTCGCTGAATGCTTCCCTGACGGAATCCAAAAGTTGGATTCGGGCGAGGTGGTTCGGGCGGTGTTCCTTCATCTGAAGCGCAAAGAATCCGAGCGATAACGTCCTCCGATAATTGAGATTATCTTCCCCAATCTTGTCTGAAAGGTGTCAACAAAGTGTCTGATTCTCGTACAGAAGGCGGCAAAAACCCGAGTGATAATGTTTTCGACAACATCCCTGTCGGCAAAGACGAGGCCCGTCTGTTCGGGGAGTACCTCGGCTCTTCCGATCTCTCGGCCAACTCCCAGCGAGCCATCGTCAACGACCTGCGAAAATTCGCACGGTGGTTTGTGAACGCCAACCGGGAAACACTGACGTTCGCCCGAGTTACCACCAGAGACATCACCGACTTCCGAGACTCGCTTCGTGACCAAGGGCAAGCTGTCGCCACAGTGAACCGTGCCCTCGTCAGTGTCCGTCGTTACTGCCGTTGGCTGTGCGAAGTTGGGCACCTGCAAATGAATCCAGCGAAGGGCGTCAAAGAACTCAGGATGCAGGAGCTTGCTCCCAAGGGACTTGACCGAGCGCAGGTCCGGCGATTGTTTCGAGAAGTTGAACTTCGGAACGACGTGCGAGCGAATGCCGTCTTCAGTTTCATCATCTACACCGGCTGCCGAGTCGGTGATCTCGTGGACCTGACACTCGATGATCTCTTGTTGTCCGAGCGATCCGGCACGGCGGTCTTCCGTTCTGGCAAGGGGAACAAACAACGCTCGGTTCCGGTTCCACTGGCCGCACGGAAAGCACTCTCGGCCTATTTGGAAACACGGCCACCCATTGAAGGTGATGAAGTGTTCGTCGGCGAGCGTGGACCGCTCAGCGACAAGGGAGTGCGATGCCTGTGTGACAAGTACAGCGTCATCTGCGGTTTCAAGATTCACCCGCATCTGCTTCGTCACACGATGGCGCACAAGTTCCTTGAAGACAATCCCGGCGATCTGGTCTCGCTCGCACAAATCCTCGGTCACGAGAACCTCAACACCACGAAGCGGTACGTCGCCCGAACCGAGCAGGAGTTGGCCGACGCCGCTGAGCGGATGCAGTTCTGAGCGAGGCACCTGCTATCCGAGGGAACAATCACAACCCTTTCTCTCGGAGAACGCACATGACCAAGACCGCAATCGCCAACGGCCAAGTCGAGACCATACAGAAAGCCGCCGCTGATGCTAATGCCGTGCAAGATGCGTGCAACCTCGTGGCAGTGGTCGGCTGCTTCCACCGTCACCTGCTCGCTCTCCATCATGCCGATGTTTGCGGTGACGATCTCATCAACCATCCAGTTGTCATCGCCTTCGTGAGCAAGTTGAGCAGTTTGTGTCGGATGAACTTCGACCGTGAGATGGCCGCTTTCACCGCCATCGACAAGCTTCAGCGTGGAGAGGACGTCGAGTACGAAGTGATCCCGCTGTGACCAAAAAGGCAATTCCCACTTTGATCGCCGACAGGAGGCACCTGCTACGTCGCCAGACAAACAACATTCCAAATTTTGTACTGGAGACCGGCGATGTCGAAGACGATCACCGCAACCTGCACGCTGAACGGCCACGAACTCACCGACGTTCCCGTCGTCAATCCCGGCGACTGGTTCGGCAAGACGTGGCTGCTGGAAATCGGCGGCTCTTACACGCCGCTGTTCCTAATCGTCGAAGCGGACTCGGCCAGTGACGCCATCGACGAACTGGCCGACAGTGAGAAGTGGGGCCACAACATCGTGGTCGATGACGCCGATCTGGGCGACTACGACCCCGAAACTTGCCACTACGGGCCGTCTGGCCAAGTTCTCGATCTTGACCACCTGGCCATCCACGGGTGCGAGGGCTGCGACGTGCCATTCCCATGCCGATACCACGGCGAAGGTTTGCCACCCGAAGGCATCGATCCCACCGAGTTCTGCTGGGACGACTTCGACGCCGAGGAATAGGCACCTGCAACTCGGGCAGACATCAATCATCCCCAAGACGCAGGAGACTAAACATGGGTTGGACCTATCCCTACGGCGTGGACCGCAAGCAGTTGATCGCCCAGCGAGTGGAAGGTTGGGAGCGAGACACCGGCGACATGCTGGTGAAAAGCACATGCCTGAAGCACTGCTACCGTGGTGGTGTGTTCTCTGGCGTGCTGTGGAGCGTCTGGGAACGCACCTTCACGAAGAACGGCGAGGAAGCGCAGCCGTCCGAGCGATGGATTCAATGTGACCTGCTCCGCTGCGACCGTGGTGATTGGGGCTACAAGGACATGGAGGAGTCGATGGGTCCGTTCTACTTCAGTTGTCCACTCGGATACCTCGAACTCGTTCCCATCGACCGCTACGGGGGTAATGCCGAGTGGCGAGAACAAGTGGTCGAGCATCACCGCCGACGTGCTGAGAAGCGGAAGTGCCGAGCCATCATCGTCTGATCGTGACAGTGCTAGGCACCTGCTACTTCACCGTCAGCCAATCCAACTCGAACAATCGGAGATCACATGGTCGCAGAACGCAAACAGTTGTTCCCTCTTGGTCAGGTCGTCGCCACGCCGGACGCCATCGCCTCACTCGAAGAGGCAGGCGAGTCCGCCATGCCCTTCATCCTTCGTCATCAATCCGGTGACTGGGGCGAAGCACTTTGCGATGAGGACAAAGCACTGAACGACGAAGCTCTCAACGACGGGTCACGCATCCTCTCGGCGTACATCCTCAAGAACACCGGCCAGAAGGTCTGGATCATCACCGAGGCAGACAGGTCGAGTACATGCGTGCTGCTCCCAACCTGCTACTAGGTCAGGCACCTGCTAATCCAACATAGAAATCAATGATCGAGTTGTCTCCGTGCCGCCAGCCTCGTGGTTTTGTCTCCGACCCGAGGCTGGCCTTTTCTTCATCGGCGACAAGCCAAGTCGTGTTGAAGAACTAAAAACCAAACAATTCTCAACCATTTCTTCACATCGATGTCAGGCAGGCCGGGGTTGCAGATGACTTAACCCTGTTTCTTTTTTGTTGGTCCCCGCTCGTTTCGTTTTCCCCAATGGGCTGTGAATCAATATGGGAAAAGCGAGATTGAAAAATCACCGTCGCCTCGAAATCTGTTGGCGGCAGGGTCGTCCAAGTGTTGCTGTTGCAAAAGTTGTAATCGTGGCGTGAAAAGTCGGTGTGCTGGTGGCCTGTTCGTGGTTCAGAAGGAACGGGACTCCCCCCAAAAACCGCCGTCGATACGTTGAGCCATCGTGGGTGCGCAACGTGAACGTTGAGATCACGCTGCCAACATGTCGAAGCACCCAACAAATCGTGTCACATAGTCGGGATGAAGCCGCTCTGGACGGATTGGGATGACTTCCACGGGGCGAATCACGTCTTGGTCCGGTGTTCTAGTCAGTGATTCGGACCAACTGAGGAGTGATGGGGAAATGGGGTTTCCATAGAGGATGCTCCCCCCTCCTGTAAAGAAAGTCGCTTCTTCTGCTTCCAACTGCTTTTCACCAGCTTCGGCCAGTTTCACCATCAACTCAGCCGAAAAACGCCATTTGGCAGCCTTGCCTTTGACGAACGTGCCATCGTCGGCGTACCAACCGGGCCGGTAGCTTTCGTCTTCCCACTCAATCAGGCCCAGCGAAGACAGGTAGTTCCGAATCACGGCGAAGCGTTTGTGGTCCCAGCCTCGCTCAACATCACCAGCTTCGTACAAAGCCTTCCACAATTCAGCCCACCGCTTCGTTGGCATGGCACCATTGGCAGGCATGTTGTTCGTCAACCATTCACCCAGCATCAGGGCAATGGCCATGTCCCCAACCGTGACCACCGACCGGCCACTCGTCTTCAACGGATGAGCGGAGATCAGACTTGATGCCACCACCTGAAAACGACCGTCTTTCTTCAGCCCAGCAAGGGTTTCAGCGTCAAAGTGTTTGCCAGAAACCGACCCAGACGACGGATCGACCTGAATCAGTGAAGGCTTGGTCTCAGGTGTAGGCAGATGAAACAGGATGTCACCTGCTGCAATGCGAGTCGTGTTCTTTAATTCGTCGAACCGGGAGACGAGACCTCTTGGTACCTTGGCCAGCATCCCCGACTTGTAGCTCAGCACTTCAAACTTTCGCCATCCCCACTCCACCACTGGCATGGTTCCTTTGATCTCCACAAACTCTACGTCAAAATCGGCAGCCAGATCATTGAGCCACGGAGTCAGTACTTGCAAAAGGGCTTTGTTCACATGCTCCGTGTCGTGGTCCTCTTTTTCGAGCAGAAAATAGCCGTGGCCTCCCCTGCCATTCGTCGATGGCTCGGAGTAGAGGTTGGGAAAGTAGTTGTCACGGAGGAATTGAAGATACTGACGTGCGCCCTCGGGCGAGCCTTTCTTCTTGCAGTCCACGTCGATGTTTGTGAGTGTCAGTAGTTTCTTGGACTCGCCAGCCCCGGCGAAATACATCTGTCGTAGGGCGTGACAGTGGGGAGTGACATTGTTCCAGCCCCAGCGGAACGGAAGAAAGGATGGCTCTCCACGCTCCAGAACGGCGAAGTGCTTCAGCACACGTTCATTCTTGTTGCAATGCTTTGGGCGAGGCTCACCGGCGAAGTGTTCTCCAAGATCAATCTCGGACACATGCCGCTTGAACCACGCCAACGGTGAGGTAGTCCGCTCGTTCGTCGGCGTTGCATTTCTTTCAGCGATCCTTCGGCGGAACTCGTCCGCATGTTCTCTTTCAACAACCATCGTATCGTTCAACAAATAAAGAACGCCTCAGCAGGTTTTCAGTTGGGAAACGGAAAAGCACCGGGCCGAGGCGTCCAGTTGTGTTGATAGATGTCTTCGGTGCTTTCTTGGCGTCCGTTCCCCGCACCTTTATGTAGTGTGGATGATCTCAAAAATTCAGGAATAGGTCAAAAATCTGTTCTGCCACCTTGATAGACAACTTTGAAGCTCAAAGTTGGGAGATCGCAACTGAAAAATGTCATACTTTTTGGCCCGAAAGGTCAAAACACAACGGGCCACTCGTAGATTTTAGCCATTCTTTAATTTATCGCAGAACACTCGAACTCGCTGATGAAAGTCATGGTACCGTGCGATCAACGTCACAGTTGGCCAATTGATCGAAGCAAAGTCTGATGCCCCAGCAATCTTCACCTACTGAACTATGGGCTGGCTCTGTCTGAGAAACCGGTATTTCAGACGGCTGCATTTTTTCGATTACAAAAGTTGGAACCTAAGACCAAGCACATTGTCTTGTGTCCGTCTCTTCTGCATCCAGAATCAGCATTGCCAAGGTCTCATCAGGACCAAAACCATTTGCGACATCCATCTTCAATGGTAGTTTTTCCGCACAGTACAGTCGTTGGACTCGGGCTATGAGGTCTGACTTGTTGCCTTATTGTTGTAAGCACCCACTTCGTGCGTGGTCGGGGTCACTCGACGCAGGCCCCCCAAACAATCACATTCCACGAACTGGGAGGGTAAGAGCCGGGAACGAGTTCGTTGGTCTTTATCATCGGAGTAAAGTGAAGTCCTGTTTTCAACACACCAAGAACATGAATAGTCTCCCCGTTGTATGACTGTACCCACACATGACCCCGATCACCCGGGGCGTCCCGGACCAAAGTTGGCTCCCCGAACCCGTCAACCCAATCTTGGTAGCTGCATCCAAAGTCAATGTCATAGTACTTCCGGGTCACACCATCGTCGATTCCGAAGTTTACCTTAGTGCCATGCTGTATTGTGCGTGGATCAGTGTATTGTTTTTTTATCGAACCACCCATTTGCTCAAATTGAGCCATGAATGTGTCTGCTTTGGGGAGTGGTAATCGCCGTGAAAAGGCTTCTATGGTTTCTTGTCCTCGTTCTCGCTTGTCCACAACCGAGCAGTTATCCAACATGATGATGTAGGCATCTTTGTCGGGAAAAGGATGTCGTCCGATGAACGTGCCAGATACTGTAAGCTGTGAATGGCTACTCGTTACATTTTTTAATGTATCCTCTTCCGTCTGGTCGAAGTGGCAAACTGCTGATACATCCTTGTACTCAGTGCTGAGTCCTATAGAAATCTTGCCCTTTATGCTCCCTCCATCCAAGTCTCTGGCCTTTCCTCTATTGGTCCAGAGTCCTGTGACGCTGATCTTCCGGCCCTGAAAATCTGATGAATCGATATTGGCGGGTAGGTTCTGGAAAAAATCTGCTGAGTTGGAAGAAATGCTGCTTTTTGAAGTGGCTTCGAAACCACTGCCAAAATGATCGTTGCGATTTTCGTTTGCTTCAGCTACGACATCGGAATTGCTCTCGATTGTCGCAGAAGGTCCGTCGGACGGCGGTATACTCAAAAGTCCGATAAAAAGGACCATGACTGTGGCAAACGCCACACCCACCAGCAACCGCCTCGGCGTGAATACTTGGACCCTCCCAGCAGTTTCTAGTTCGTCGATCTTCCGTTTAGACGGAAGCTTGGGGGGTGGCGAACTGGGACGTGATGCCACCTGATCCGAAGAAAATAAGTTCTTCACTTTCTCAGCAATTATGAAATCGCCATCGCCTCCCTTACGAACGAGATCATCAGAATTGAGTTTTCCTGCCAGCGCAAGCTCCCGAAGCTGGTGGCCAGAGATAGGGCCGCTCAACCTGTTTTCACGACGAATGAACCATTGTGCCATGTTACCTTGGCCTCCTATTGGCAAGTCTCGCCACCTGCTCTTCGGTCAAAGCCACATCATATACAGCTAATTCATCAATCACACCGGAAAATGCGTAGTAGGTGCTGCCAGTTGTGTATGTGCCCAATGTTATTGGACCATTTGTTGTGTCCAGTGTACGGGAGACATTTGCAACAACTTTCCCATCAAACCAGTACAGTACAGTAGTGCCATCGAAGGTCAGGCAATGATGATGCCACTCACGATCTACTACGGCGTCAGTGGAGTGCTGGCCACCCCATCCGTACATACACCATCTGCCCTTAACGTGGCAGATACCCCACGCTCTTTTGCCGAATTCATCCTTGCCACATGAGATGACATGTGAGTTTCTTGCTTCAGATTCACCGCCATTTTTGATCCATGCCGATAGTGTGCGTGGAGCCTTTCCCGCAGGAAGCTTACAAGGCACTTGAAGTAATCGCCTATCCTTGAACGCTGCTGCCCTTCCGTCGATACCGTCCACAAGAACGATCCCTTTGGCGGCAAGTTGACTTCGTGGCACATAGTTATCATCGAACGTCAACGAGAATACCGTGTCGGGCGTTACCGATCCGCCAACATTTGTGGGAATCTCTGGGGAGTTCACATTGGCTGTTTCGCTCGTCTTACTCGGATTTTTTTCAGGCGAGTCTGGTTGCTGTGGTTTGGGAGTGGTTGCTGCTGCTGCTGCGTCAACCCTCTCGTCCATTGCTTGCAATTCTCGTCTGAGCAAAGCATCTTGACGATCCAATGATTCTCGGGTCTGTTGAACAAGGTCTTCTCCGGTAATCTTATCTCGGAGGTCTTGAATGGCACCCGAGACCCTTGCCCAAGCGGTTGGCTCATCTCGAAACTGAGCCACGATTCCGAAGCCAATTATCATTAGCACCAACGTCCACAGTGCTACCCCCCCCCAGCCTTTCATATTGAGCGAACGTGAGGTTTTAGGGGTATTGCCATCAGGTAAAGGTGGCGGTGGATTGCTTCCAATGACGCTGGCTGGAATGGACTCCAAGTCACCATCTCGCCACACAAGGTCATCAGGCTCTATAACCCCAGTTTCTACCAATTTCTCAAGCTGTGAAGCTGAGAAAGGTCCATAGCCCTTTCCGTCATCAGCTAAAAACCATTCGTTTGTCATGAATCGGCTCTATCAACTTATTGATCGATGATTCTGTGTTTGGCTCTGATATGTGTAAAGTTCAATTTTGACGACCACCAATGATACTCAGATTGCTTCACAAGACCGATTCCTTCGGCGTACCAATTAACCCACTTTGCAACTACTGGCATTCTATCATCGCCTAAGATTTCTTTTTCAATCATGACACAGCGTCTTTCATTGTGGCGTACACAGCGTCGGTAATGGAAACGAGTTATCACCTCCTCACCAACCACATCGAGATTAATCCATTCCCACTGATCTCCGGGCAAGGCACCGATACGGATGATCGGGGAGGTGAAGCCTTCACCATGATATTGGAGCATAGTTTTTGGCTCACCTTTACTAAGTTGAATATTGAACGTCACGTCTGATTCACCAATCTGCGTGCGTTCCTTGTAACCTGTGATCGATGTCTGTTCCCATAATTGTGGTGTCAAGGAAGCTTTAAGCATATCAGGGTTAATGGAGCGGAAACGGAAAGTGCCAGCCTTGGCAAAATCTTCCGTGAGAGGGACTGCTGCTATATCTGGACTTTCTTCTACGTCCGCAAAGGGCAGGTTTTCATAGGCTGCATCGCCCAACTCTTCGAGTGTTCCGATTTCGCCAGATTCCGCTGAAGCTGAGGAAGACTTTGTTTTTGTAGCGATTGTTGACCCCGAACGAATTGTCGCAATCAACTCCCGTCCAACATCACTCGAAACCATAGGGCTAACGGGCGAGACATAGGAGTTCATTTTCTCGTAAACATCTTTAGCTTCAGCTTCACGACCATCTTCGGCGAGAAAGTCGAATGTCCTTCCATAGACACTGGATCGTTTCTCTGTGGGAATCCAATCCGATAATTCCTGTACGATGGAAAGGTAGAATGGGCCTGCCTCACTTCTATCTCCCTGATCCCATAGCGACTCCGCTTGTGCGATCTTGACAGCAGCAGCTTCACGTTGGAAAACTGAGGTTACTATGCTCATGACAAGCAGGGCAGCAACGGCACCTCCACCAATGAGTAGAGTTTTCCTTGAAAGTCTCTCAGTGCCGACGAGCTTGAAAATGAGCAAAATGAAACCGACCGGAGGAAAGATCAGACAAAACAAACCAATGACGAAAAGGTTCTGCCACCACCTTTGACCCTCCTTAAGCGACACACCTGTTTTTCGTGCCTCAGGTGGTTGAGTCGGAGTTGAAACTTTTGTTTCACACAGATGAGGAAACAGCCATTTTACGGTCCCTGCCCGACGCCAATCTTTCATGTCGGTATGCCAAACGAGATCGTCGGGGGAAAGCTGGCCAGTTGTGGCCAGTTCATTCAGTTGCGACGACGTGATTGGACCGTGCGTTTCGCCGTTTTGTGAATAGTGCCAAAGTTTCTCGCTCATGGCTTGGCATTATCCCCTGACTTTTCACGAACTGCAACATTCACTCCCCCTTCGTCTCCTCTGCATCGAGAATCATCATCGCCACGGACTCTTCCGGCCCAAGACCATGATCGGGTGAGTTCACCACAACCCGCACGGCCTTCTCCAGCCATTTGCGAAGGTCTTCGAGCTTCGGCTTTTCCCCGTGTAGTTCGATATACAGCGGAGCCACAAATCGATGGACCGGGCGATCTTGAAGACTCTCCATCATCGCATCGTGGTAAACCCAAGACGCCTCGGTGACGTTTGCGAAGATTCGGGCCTCGGATTCGTTGGCCGTCCAATCCGAGCCGTCCCAAAACACGGGATTCTTGTAGGCGTCTCCTTTGGCGACGATGAAGCGTGGGAACTTGTCACATCCTCGCTTGACGACGGTGATTGCTGGTATGTTCTCATTCATTGTCATCTCCCTCTGGATGCTCGGGCACAAACTTGCCTCCGTTCAAGACAGCAGAATTACGGATCACCAGCGGCACGTCGTACTTGAGTCGTCTCGGGTTGCGAATGGCCAGATTGACGATCCCTTGGCCTGTGACTCGCACTGTCATAAACAGAACAGGCACTTTCTTCGCCGTGGTTGGGCAGTCAATCACGCCGGTATCGAGCGACAGAACTTCACACTCGGCAACATCCAATTTCATTTGGAAACTCCTCTCGGTTGCAGTTTTTGGGCACAAAGCGCTTCCTCACTAGCAGGTGCCTACTTACCGAGGTGGACTGTTCCCACACCGATTACACGGAGCGAACTCACCTTCAATGGGAGCGTTACAGTTCCCGCACAGCCAATGGCCTTGGCCACAGTTCCAACAATGGAAATCCAGATCGACCATCTCAGCGTGGCAGTATGGGCAGTACCATCGCTCTGCTGGTCCATCTTCTGGCGATGCAAGAATTTCAGCGTCCGAGCGGAAGGGCCACGGGCACGAATGGTCAAACCACGGGTCGAGTCCGTTGGCCGTGAACTCCCGATACTCTTCGGTGTGACCAAACAGGAGTCGATGCCCGAGCCACTGAGCGGTGTTGAATAATACGGCGACGATGAAGGCGATGGAGGCCAAGAATCCGAGGCTGATGGCCCCGGTCACGACGGCGGGAATGCCGATGGGCAATGAGATTAAGAACCCCATGATCCAGAATCGGGCAATGACTTCGGCGGCGCTGCTGTTTCGCATGATGGCTCCAAACTTTGTGGTTCAAAATTTGGAGAGGTAGCAGGTGCCTAGAGAGCGAAAATTCGCAAAACAAAGTGGCCAAATAGTCTGGTTGGTGGTGGCCAAACCAGTGGCCAATTAGAAAAAGGCCGTTTTGTAAAGCCCTTGTATTTCTGGGGTTGTGGCGACCAAACTGCCAGCCCGCCGCCTCCACTTTCAACGCACCTTGTCGGTTTCGGCGGGGTGCGTTTTTCTTTTGGGTTACGTGAATGCCATAACGGGTGCGGTCGGCGAGTTCTTTTCGGTCGGCCTGAGATCAACATCATGACAAGGTGTCGCTCGCCCCGCTAATTGAACGAAACGGTCGATAAGCATGCTGACAACCACAGCGGGAGGTTTATTAAAGAAGCAAACCTCCTAGGGGATCAGACAACAAGCCGACAGGATCGTCATACCGCACTCAGGTTCAACTCCCCTAAAGTTTCTGGAAATGACGGCGTTCGCAGACTGTGATCTTCGACGGAAGAATCCAGCGTCATTCATTCCATCTGATCGTTTGACGACCCCAGCGCGAAGCGCGCCTGCATTCGGCGTATCGGCAGGCGATCAGACAGTGTTCTCCCTCTTTTTCCTCCAGCGAAGTACGGTATAAAGGTTGCCATGAGCTTCTTCAATATCGCCGGCATCCTCGTGGCCCTCGCAGCGGCCTTCGCGTTCATCAACCACAAACTGCTCAAGCTGCCGACGACGGTAGGCTTGATGCTGCTGGCCATGCTGCACGCGGTCGCCCTGCTACTGATTGATTGGATCGTACCGGAGGCGGGCGCGCTCACCGCGGCTGAGATGCTCGTCGGTTCGATCGACTTCGACCAGACGCTGATGGAGGGCATGCTCGGCTATTTGCTTTTTGCCGGGGCGTTGCATGTCGACCTAAACGACCTCAAGAAGCAGTCTGCGGCCATCGCTCTACTCGCGACCGTCGGCGTCCTTGCGACGACGTTCATCGTCGGGGGGCTCACCTATGTCATCACCGGCTGGCTTGGCATCGAAGTCCGCTTCATCTACTGCCTGATCTTCGGGGCGATTGTCGCGCCAACCGACCCGATCGCGGTCTTGGGTATCGTCAAGAGCCTCGGCGCGCCCAAGCCGCTGGAGACCAAGATCGCGGGCGAGTCGCTGTTTAACGATGGCGTGGGCGTGGTGGTGTTTATTGCGCTGCTGGGGATCGCGGGGTTGGGCCAGCATGGGGAATCGCATGAAGACGTAGAGAAGAAGCATGAGTCCAACCACGTCGTTGAACAGAGCGAGGAAGATTTAGGGAAACGACCCGACGCGGATAGCGATCCACCAGCCGTCACGCCTGAGGCAGCAAAGGATGCGGAACAACACGAAAGCGAACATTCGCTCGATGATCAAAAACACATTGAGAAGGCGGAGACGACAGCAATGGATGTCGCCAAGCTCTTCGCGCTCGAAGCCGGCGGCGGGCTTGCACTGGGCTTCGTGCTGGGGATGATCGCGTTCTTCCTGTTGCGAAGCATTGATCACTACGCGACGGAGATTTTGCTTTCGCTGGCCGTGGTGACCGGCGGGTATGCCTTGGCGATGGCGATGCACGTGTCCGGGCCATTGGCGATGGTGGTCGCTGGGCTGATCCTGGGTAACCATGGCCGAACGTTTGCGATGTCCGACAAGACGCGCGAGCACCTCGATACGTTCTGGGAATTGGTGGACGAACTGCTGAACGCGGTTCTGTTTGTGCTGATCGGGCTGGAGGTCTTGGTGCTCTCGTTCACGGTGCCGTATCTGTTGGCCGGGGCCCTGGCGATCCCCGCGGCGCTGCTGGCGAGGTTCCTGTCAGTTGGCACGGTGATAACTGCCTTGAAGAAGATGACCGGCCGAGAATTCACGCCGCACGCGATCAAGGTCATGACTTGGGGCGGCCTGCGCGGCGGGATCAGTGTTGCACTCGCGTTATCGCTCAAGGAAGAGATCCACGCCATGCAATCGCAGTACGACAACGTCGGCGAACTCGTCCTGACGATGACCTACGTTGTCGTCGCCTTCTCGATCCTCGTCGGCGGGCTGACCATGGGGCCGATGCTGCGCCAGTTGGGTCTCGCAGGGCAAGGCAAAGCAGACGCCCACTAGCTACTGATGGCGATCTAGTCAAAGCTGAAGCAGGAGGTTGTGGCCACCTCCGTACGAGCACCACCAAATTGACAACAACCCAGCCCTCGCCACCGAAGCCTACTTCGACTATGCCGTTCGTGCACAATAAGGACGAGTCCTGGGTGAGATGACGAATAAGATAAACCTCGTTAGGGATCATGTCGTGGTTGGTTTCTAATTACCGTCGAGAGCTTTCCGATGGGCCCTATAAATGGTCCGATAAGGAGACGTTTCGGCAAGATTCTTTCGTCGCAAGGTGGCTTTCTACATGGAGTTGCGGTCACGTCATGGCCTCGCAGCGTTTTCGGCAGCGTTGAGTGGCCAGGAGAGCAAGCCGAGTTCGGCGAGTTGTTGGTCAATCCAGCTACGAAGGACAATCCTAGGTGTGAGTAGGTCAAATCAGGTGAAGGGGCGACGGCATCGACGGTCGTAAGGTTGTATCTACAAAGACACCCGTCCCTTGTTGGTTCCGGGGCTGAAATTTGGACAAGCAAAAACTTACGATCGCGCACCTATTTGTTTGGGTCACTTGCTGTACGGTAGCATTCGCCGTGTCTGGGTTGCTCTTTGCGCCGGACGACGCGGAAGGATGGACCCCTGTGACCGTTGGCGTAGAGATCAGCATCGGTCTGGCTGTGGGCACCTCGCTGGCAGGTCTCGTGTTTTTCGTATCGAGGCTGTTGCAAAAGCTACCACCCATCCCTTATCCGGGCGTCTGGTTATGGTACCTGGCGGCCACGCTCTGTTTGTTGAATAACAGCCTAGATGCCGTCGAGTTGCTGGAGGGTTCATACACATACTTGAGTCCAACGTCGTTTGAAATGATTGACGAGGACGGACAGATAGAAACGGTGTGGATCCAAGGTCAGATGGGGGATGGAGCTATCTCGGTGATTCGGATTGTGTCTCATTGGGTAATCGTGCCATTGTATTGGCTACCGTTGTTACTCGGACTTCGAGCACAAAAACACCCTCTGCCAACTCGCTGGATGATTGCTTATGGGATCTTCGCAGTACTCATGATGCTTGGAGCGATGACCGAATTTCACAGCATACGTTACGACTATCCGGGTATCGCGCCGGCCTTGATCTGGTTGGCGGCTTGCATTCTGTTTGGGGTGGTCTACATCGTTGATTTGCTGGTAGGGATGGAGGTTCGCTGGCCCCATTTCATCGCGATCCTAATCGTGCTGCCAGCGGCAATCGCCCGAACATACTGGGCAATCATTTCCTTAATGCCGTAGACCCAAGTTTTCACAAGCGAATCACTCGATCATGGCTGAATGGGACCGCCAAATTTGGCGACGGTATCGTTGAAGAAATAGCCTCTGGAAAGAAAGCGGATGGCTTATGTCGATCGCTTAGCTTTCTTGGGACCGTAAAGAGGACTTCATTAGGCCCGCAATCTCGATGATCGTCATCTCAGAGATTTCTACGTCGTCGAGTTGAAAACGCCGCTGAAGGTCCATCATTAGTGATTCGATCTCCATACAATCGCCGATATTCCATATCTGCCAGCGAGGATAGCAAGCTTGGTACACATCCACGATGCGGTCATTCGGGGCAAATCGATAGCGATCATCTGGGTCGAACGAGAATGCTTCGCATAACATCTGCAGGCAAGTGTCTGCCTCGGATATCGTTTCATCGTGGCAGGCCTGTTTCCAAGTCTCTTCTAATGACGGTCGCTCTCGAAACGGTCGTGGCAGTGAACGGTAAGGAATTCGACCCTTTTGCCACCAGGTCCAAGCTGTTATGGCCGCCAACAAGAACACGAGAAGAATTAGAAGCAAGTAGCCATTCATTGAATCACCGACACAAATCCAAGGATGTGATCGATAATCGAAGCACGTTCGCAAACGATCACCACTTATAGTACTCCCTTGCGGTCGCAACCATCCCGGCGATCACGATATCGAGTGTTGCCAGAGGTAAGTGGCACCGTTCTAATTCCCTCGGTTTCTCATCCGTCATTTCATGCTTCTTCTGCCGGAAACTGCATGAAACATAATGGTAGGACTACGATTTCCTTGAGTGAATGGTCAGTTCCACTCGTTGACAGAAAACGCAAAGAAACACCGATACATTGTGGCGTCCACATCATAGACGGGCACCGCTGGTGGATTGTTTCCACAAGGTCGAACTCTTGATCATGGTTGAATTTGGCCACCATGAACGGTCCAAACCGAAAAACGGCTGGGTTGGGCAAAAGGTGTTGCTGAACGTCATCTTTTGAGATTCGATTAGAATTGTGTTAGAAAGTGTTCAAATTCTCGGCGATGAGAGTTCAGCAGAGTCGATTGACGCGAAGGATAAGGAGGTTGTCAGCACGTCTATAAGGTTCAGCACTTTGCTTCCCGTCGCAAATCGATTTCCGATTATCAGGAAATTAGGACTACGATGCTTTGAAGTACTTCTTGAAACGCGGCGAAAAAGTACAAGGCCCTTTCAGCCACAAGCAATTGCTCGGCTTTGTGAGAGCAAAGAAAGTGGTGGGCTCCGATCTTGTAAGTAATTCTGCGGATGGTCCTTTTCAAGAGTTGAAATCAGTTTGGGACAGGATCAAAAGAGTCGCAATCCAAACCAACCAAGCCGAAGCACCGCCTTCCCAAGATGAGAAAACGGATCAACCTTCCGTTCCGTGTGAGCCGTCGACAGTAGATGAATCTGCGAACTTGGCTTCGCTGCACGGTAAGTCAGCAGGGCTAAGTAGTACTCTCAAGTGGATTTTGCTCGGTGTTATTTGTGTTGTAATCCTCCTCATTCTCGTAGTCGAATTCAAATTCTTTGGTGGTCTCCTTCTACTGCTTTTGGGACTGGGCGGTATGGCCGCTATACCTGACTCTTGGCGAAGGCAGCATTCGTTTACGATGTGGCGTCAAGTCGAGGGGGAGATAGTAGACTCAGGTTGGATACGTAGGACAGTTCGGTCTAGCGAGGAGGGGACTCAGAATATTTATGGCGTAGTCATCATTTACAGCTACGAAATTGATGGTCGTACTTACGAGTCTTCCCAATTGCGGGGAGAGGATCATCTTGATTTTAAAACGAAGTTTTTCGCAAATCGGTTTGTAGCGAAGTATCCCGTCGGCCGTAAGGTCGTCGTTTACGTTAACCCTGAAGAACATTCTGATTCGGTACTCTACCCGAACGTACAATATGTACGCACCATAGCCCTACCGCTGTTGATGTCGTGCATGTTTATTCTGATGGGAGGCGCGTTGATGGTGTCGCGTATTCAGAGTTTGATCAATCTCTTCACCAGTCAGGGCGAATGGAGTTCGGCTGGGTAACTATTAAGTCATCCCCTGATCAAATCTCTATGTCAGTTTGAGTTAATTAGCCGCTAGACCCGTCGCGGGTCCTTTTGGCCGCCCCCACTGCGACCCACCATGTCCGACTTGGCAAGATGCGTTTTTCTTTCGCTTTTCTGAAGCCAGCCAGCCATCCCTTGCATGGATCGAACGACCGCCAAGAACTCTCGCTGGAAGTGACCGGTAGGATGGTGATTTGGTCAGGGCTGCCAAGTATGATCTAGGCAACGCTGCATTGCTTGGGGCGCCACCGACTTGATTATGGTGGCTCCGGCTACCTGGCCAACTTCTCTTTTGACTTCATTGGGAGGCATCTTTGTGACAACTCCGGTCGTGTCGATCATTCTCTTTCTGTTGGCTTCCTTGATAGGGGCAGTGGGACAGTTTCTTTATAAATCGGGTGCCGAAACCGCAGGCGGTTCGATCAGCAGTTATCTGCTCAATCCGCGGATCCTTGGGGGCGTTGTCTGTTATATCGCGGTGATGGTGTTGTTCGTGGCTGCATTCAAAAAGGGAGGGGCGTTGTCCGTACTGTATCCGGTTTACGCGACTACGTTCATATGGGCCGCTTTGATCGGGCTCATGGCTTACGAAACTCCGATTCGACCGATCAACGTGGCTGGCATGCTGCTATTGATTGGTGGAATGTATCTTATGGGACGCTAAGTGTGACCGATACCGCATCCACATCACCGAACTCGCCGCAAGAACCTGCCGGCCGACGCCCGCTGAAAAGTCGACAGTGGCCCTTCTTTCAATGGCTGGCGGCGAAGCTCGCAAATTCAGGCGTTACCCCGAATGCCATTTCTGTCAGCAGTGTTGTCGCAGCCGTACTCGCGGGGATCTGCCTGGCGGCGACCTCGCATGTGGAAACCGAACTGCTAAGACGCAGCTTATGGTTTGCTGGCGCGGTCTTCATCCAACTGCGGCTGATTGCCAACCTGCTTGATGGCATGGTAGCGGTCGAAGGGGGCAAGGCCTCGGCAGTCGGCGAACTTTACAACGAAGTTCCGGACCGCCTTTCCGACCCGGCCATCTTAATCGGCGCCGGCCTGGCCTTTGGCGGAAACCCAATCGCTGGGATGGCAGCGGCGCTGATTGCCGTGTTTGTGGCTTATGTGCGAGCCATTGGCGCAAGTGTGGGTGTCGGACAGGTCTTTCTCGGTCCGTTTGCCAAGCAGCAGCGAATGGCATTGATGACACTGACATGTGTCGCGTGTGCGTTGCTTCCCACTTCGTGGCAACCCATCCATACCGAGACACAAATGGGGATCATGGCAGCAGCCCTCATCCTTCTGTGCGTCGGTGGCTTGGTCACCGCCGTACGACGCCTGATCGTCATTGCAAATAAGATGCGCGAGCGTGCTGCGCAAGGGGATTCGGCCCAATGATCGAGTCACTGATGGAATGGTTTCGCGGCTGGACGCAGTTCGATCATCTGACGACCGAAGTGATCATCACGCTGAGTAGTATTGCCCTGGCGTTGGTGATTGCCAGCGTACTGGTAAGAGTCAAGCAACGACTGCAGCCCGAGCGCGACCATACCGAATTGCGGCTACGCGTCCGCACGTGGTGGGTGATCGCCTGGATGTTCGGGCTTGCCGTGGTGTTGTCGCCAATGTTGTCGGCCATCTTCCTGGCCTTCGTGAGCTTTTTGGCGCTCAAGGAATATCTCTCGTTGATTCCGACACGCCGGGCAGATCGGCGGGTTCTCTTCTGGGCTTATCTCGCGATTCCGATTCAGTACTACCTGGCCTACATTGGCTGGTATGGAATGTTTCTCGTTTTCATCCCGGTCTATATGTTCCTGTTCCTGCCGGCTCGCGTCGTTTCTATCGGTGAAACTAAAGGCTTCTTGCGGGCCATTTCCACGTTGAACTGGGGACTGATGACCATGGTCTTCAGTCTTTCGCATATGGTGGCCCTGATGTCGCTGAAGATCCCCGAGACCGCCTTGGTGGCTCCCGAGTGGCCTGACGTCGACAATCAGTTTGCCCCTGGCGTTGGCCTGTTGGTCTTGTTGGTGCTGCTCACGCAGTTCAATGACGTCGCGCAATATATCTGGGGCAAATCGTTCGGCAAAATGCGGGCGGCCCCGACGGTCAGCCCCGGGAAGACGGTCGCGGGACTGCTGGGAGGTATCGGCTCGACGGTCGTGCTGGCCATGCTGCTGGGGCCTTGGCTGACGATCCTGGACTGGAAGACGGCCGCGCTGGGTGGCGTCTTGATTGCGGTGAGCGGCTTTGCGGGAGATCTTTCCATTTCGGCGCTAAAGCGAGACTTGGGCGTCAAAGATTCTGGCTCGATGCTACCAGGCCATGGTGGTATCCTTGATCGAGTCGATAGCCTTACCTACACGACCCCCATCTTCTTTCACTTTGTGTACTACTGCTACGGCTAGATTGCGTCCCGCTTGATCCCACCACGGGAAACAGGGTCACCCTCGGAGAGCTTCGGTTTTGAACAACGTATTGCGATATCTGTTCTTCCTGCTGGTCGTGCGACCGATTGTTCTGATCGTGCTTGGACTGAACATTCGTCGCGGCGAACTGCTTCCCAAAAAAGGACCGGCGATTGTCGTTGCCAATCACAATAGCCACCTCGACGCGATCGTGTTGATGACCTTGTTCGGCATGAGCCGTCTGCATGACGTGCACCCGGTCGCCGCTGCGGACTACTTTCTGAAGAACCCCCGCCGGGCCTGGTTTTCGACGAAAATCATCGGCATCTTGCCGCTGGAACGGAAGGTCGCCGGCATGCGTACCGACCCATTGGCCGGCATCTGCGAAGGATTGGAAAGAAACGAGATTCTGATCCTGTTTCCCGAAGGCTCACGCGGCGAGCCTGAGCAGATGGCGAAGCTCCAAAATGGAATCGCCCATGTCGCCAAGCGAAGACCTGACGTCCCGGTCGTACCGGTGTTTTTGCATGGCTTGGGAAAAGCCCTGCCGCGTGGCGAAGGAATTCTCGTACCGTTCTTTGTCGACATCTTTGTCGGCGAGAAGGTCGAATGGACCGGCAACCGAGACGAATTCATCGCGACGCTAGAAACACGCTTCGAGGAATTGTCCCAAGAATGCTATCGACCGGAATGGGACTAGCCGATCAGGCCAGCGGTGCTTTGCTGCTTGGCTTAAGAAATCGCCTACTCAGTATCCATCACCACTTCCACTGCGGGCAACTGGTACTCACGCCTCAAGATAGATGAACCCGGTCGATAGACCCGCATCAGAAAATTCCATCCCTCCGTGATGTCCACACGATTCGGCTTGTCGCCACACGTTTCGGGCGAGCCATAGTGAACGGTAAATGTACCGTCGTCGTTCAGCTTGACATTGCGGTCATTCACGATGTTTTTGTCGCTCTTCATGAAGCCGTCATCTCCATAGACGGTGATCGACCAAAAGGCATCGTTATCAGGGACCTTGTAAGTCGCTTGGTAGCATTTCGACGGATCGGCCGGCCCGGTGTAATTGATGTAGACTGCGTCTCTTTCCGGGAACAAAAAGAGCGCACCGGCGACGGCGAGGTGTCGCGTCGCTTCATTGACTTTGCCACGCGGTCCCATCCAGTCTGGCTCGTACTGATCGAACTTCTGAAACTCCTTCTCGTACTCCGAACGCAAACGAAGCATCGAATCTTTGTCCCATTTAGGTTCTGGAAATGGGTCCGCACTGGACGTCTCGATCTTGATGCTTTTTTGCAACTTGTTAACAAGCGCCACGTCTTCGGGGTCCGAGGGGTCCATCAACTGAATGCGTTGGATCACCGCGACGTACTTGGTATCGCCAGGAATCTTGTGCGTGCCTGGTTCATAGAAAACGGCCGGCGCATAATGGTCGTTGTCGACGATGAGTACGGAAAAGTAGCGGTCATCGGGGAACTCCGGAATTGTGACGGTAGCGCCACCCTCGGTATCGACGACCGCTCCCGCATACAAGGTATCCCGGTTCATCCGCACCACGGTTTGCTCGTTGAGTGGCGTGGGTTTAGTGATGTAGAAGAACTCGTTGATCTTGCCACCTGCGTTCTTCTGAAAATCCGCGAAGGCAAAATCGACCTCGGATCGGATGTAGTTCTCGGGCGTAACGTCTTGTGCCGTGCATATGGCATCGCACATTGCTAAAAGGATGAAGACTAGCGCGGTTCGACTAACCATTTCTTCTTCTCCGCAGTTGTTTCACATTAATAGACTTCCAGTCAGAATCGACGGCCCCTTTAGAAATGTCCCCCGATCGCTGCCAAGGAGCGTTCGCCAAACCCTTTAGCGAGGTCGACTACCCGTCGGTCGCGATTTGCCGCAGCACAGGCACTCTCGCCCTATTTTTACCAGTGGCCAGAACCAAATGTCTACAAAATTTCGGCCAACCTTCTGGTCAGCAAGACAAATGTCGTATCTCGTTTGACAAAGGTCGTTTTGAAACATGGCGCGTTTTGAGTTTGCTGAATTTGAAGCGTTTGCGGAAGTCGTGCAAGGTACATCCATGCGTCAAAGACTGCTGGGCTCTTATCCAATTCACTGCCTGTTCGGTCATGTCGGTCGTGAAGTGGTAGTCCTTTGTCTTGGGTGGTGTCACCCGCGTTACGCCGTCGTAGACAAGTGGATACCACTGATCCGTTTCGCCGCCGATAAAGCCGTAGAACTTGTCGAAGCCCTGATGGGTGGGCCAACGGTCGAATGGGCCGGACAAACTGGTTTCCCACGCCGCGGTCTCATGCCACTTGCCGAACGCACCTGTGCTGTACCCGTTGAGTCGCAGCATCTCGGCCAGTGGGGCCACACTATTGGGAAGAGTACCGGTTTTCTGCACTTTTTGTCCAGCGAACGGGCACCGTCCGCAGGCGTCGCTGTAAGTTTCCTTGGATTGGTTGCTTGCGAAAATCGTGAGCACGCTAATCGGCGGTCATCGCATCTGGTTGCTTAACGCCGATCAGTAAAATCACGGCTACCAGCGCTAATGCGGCTCCCCAGCCAAACGCGGGCAACGGCCCGAACTCTTCGTACAGAACACCGAAGATCAGGCTCGATGGCAAAGCGGAGATGCCGATCGCGAAGTTGTACCAACCGAACGCCAGGCCCTTCCGCTCGGTGCCGACCAGGTTGGCGACCAGCGTCTTCTCGGCAGGCTCGGTTAACGAATAGAAGACGGCGTACAACAGGAAGAACGCCCAGGCGTGCCAGGCAGTCGTCGCCAGAGCAAAGGCCAGGTAGACACCAGAATAGATGAACCAACCGAGAAACAAAGGCAAGCGAGGACCCACGCGATCGACAAGTCCACCCACCAGCAGATTACCAATGCTCTTGGCGATATGAAAAGTGAACCAGAGCAACGGCAACAGGAACATCGGCACGCCTAGCTCGCTTGCCCGCACAAGCAGGAATGCATCGCTGGAATTGCCCAGCGTGAAGACGACCAAGGCGAGCAGGTACAACCGAAAGTTGTTGTCGAACGGCTTGAGCGTCCACTGAAACGGCTCTTTGGTCGGCTCGGTTCGAACGACTTCTCGTAAACCAAAGATCAGCAGGCCCACCACGACCAACCCCGGCACGACCGTCAGTAGAAAGAGCAGCCTCAACTGGCCAGGACAGAACCAAAGAAAGGCGGTAGCGATCACTGGACCAATGGCGGCGCCCAGATGATCCATAGCACGATGGAAGCCGAACGCACGGCCGCGATAATGGGCGGACGTCGAGTCCGCAATCAAAGCGTCTCGTGGCGACGTGCGGATGCCTTTGCCGATGCGGTCGGCCGTACGAGCAAAGAACAACTGCCACGGAACGGTGATGACACCAATCAGGGGACGTGAAATGGCGGCCAGCGCGTAGCCAAAGATCACAAAGCCTTTGCGCTTGGAAACTCGATCGGACCAGGCACCTGACCATAGCTTGAGCAAGCTCGCGACGGAGTCGGCCACGCCTTCGATGATCCCCAGGTGAAGCCGGTTTCCACCCAAGACCGTGATGAGAAACTGCGGCAAGAGTGGGAAGATCATCTCGCTGGCGATGTCGTTCAAACAGCTTGCCCAGCCCAGCAACTTGACGTTCCGGGGCAGGCGTGGATGGTTCGGTGAAGTCGGGAGTTCTTCGTTGTCCATTTCAATCCATCGCTACGACATCAACGACTTCGCCGGGCAGTACAAGCGGATTGCCATTGGGTACTCCTGGTTGTCGAGTTGAAAGCGTATTCTCGCATCGTAAGGCCAACATTTGATAGCGAAAAATAGAAACCTGCTGGCAATGCCCCTGCCAGATCAGGGCGACTTTCCAGCTTGATTGCACTGGATGGTCGAGCAAATCTACCACGCCGTCTTCTTGCCCGGTAGAATCACGATTGGTGAAGATCGAGATGACCGCTTCACCATGAAACCAACCTTCAAATGGAATGGTCGAAGTAGACGCCTGGGGACAAAGAGGAAAGCTATGACCAAAGCATCACCACCGCAGCAACTCGATCAGATGATTTCCGGCTATTGGATTTCGCAAGCGATTTACGCTGCGGCCAAGTTCAATATTGCCGACCATCTCATCGATGGCCCGAAGTCGATCGGGCAGTTGGCCGAAGCCACTTCGACCAATGCGGATGCCCTGTACCGACTGCTACGGGCACTGGCAAGCGTAGGGATCTTTGCGGAAGGTGAGCCACGTCACTTCGCGTTGACACCACTGGCCGAGCCGCTGCAAAGTGATGTGCCTGGGTCGAAGCGGGCGCTGGCGTTGATGGCCGGGGATGAACAGTTCCGCACATGGGCCGAGATCGAGTACAGCATTCAAACCGGCAAGACGGCCTTCGACAAAGCTTTTGGTAAACCGATCTTCGAGTACCTGAGCGAGAACCCCGACAAGGCCCGTATCTTCGATGCCGCGATGGTTGGTATCCACGGCCGGGAATCGGATATCGTTCTCAGTGCCTACGATTTCTCAGGGGTCGGTGTCCTGGCCGACATCGGGGGTGGCAACGGATCGCAGATCAGCCAGGTTCTTAACCGGAACAGCGATCTGAAAGGCATCCTGTTCGACTTGCCGCACGTGATCGAGCGCGCGAAGAACTCGATTGAATCGGCCGGGTTGTTGGATCGCTGCGAGTTGGTCGGCGGAAGCTTCTTTGAGTCCGTTCCTGAAGGGGCCGACATCTACCTGATGCGGCACATCATCCACGACTGGGATGACGAAAAGTCGCTCACCATACTGCGGAATTGTCGTCAGGCCATGTCGGCCAATACGAAGCTGTTGATCGTGGAAAGTGTGATTCCGCCGGGCAACGACCCGTTCGGCGGCAAGTTCCTCGATTTGGTCATGCTGCTGATTCCCGGTGGCAAGGAACGGACCGCAGAAGAATATCGGGCACTACTCGATCAGGCGGGCTTTGAGTTGACACAGGTGATTCCGACCACAAGTGAGGTCAGCATCATCGAGGCCGTGAAGCGGTAACGGGCTATGCTGCATCCTGCCTGGACGTTAATCATCATCGGCGTCGCGATTGCAGGAGTCGGCTTGGTCTGGCTCCTCTTTCCCTCGATCCCCTGGCTCGGCAAGCTGCCGGGAGATATCCGCATCGAAGGGGAGCACACCCGAATCTATATCCCCATCACGACCTGCATCGTGCTGAGCTTGCTGCTGACCGGAATCTTGTGGCTGGTGCGGTACTTTTCAAAGTGAAACCCGCAAGTAAGAACTCGTTTCTGGTAGAAGCGTCGAAACTAGCTACCTTCCGGGGGCGTTAGATCGACGTGGGGACTGGGCGGCAGATTCCACGAGTCGACCGGGTCTGGCTCGCCTGGGTCGAATGACGGAAAGTCCGATCTTAGATGACTGGCCAGTTCCGGTACGCTTTGCTGAATGCCATGCACGACGCACTGGGCCAACTGGTAGCTGCCGTACGCGTTGTGGTGCGTTCCGTCTTGAAATGCTTTGTTGAGGTCTCCTCCCAGGCCCTTGTATAGCTGCACGCTCATCTGATTGAGATCAATCAGCGCGACCTTCTTTTCCGCGGCCACCTCGCGAACGGTTTGCGGGTACAAGCCCAAGGTCGCCTTCTTTTGCCCGCCCTTGCGTTCCATGGACGTCACCAGCACCGGCGTCGCTCCCCGCTCGCGAACCTTGTCGACAAGCTTTGCCAGGTTGGTCTTATACTTGGGGAGTGCGTCGTCCCCTTGGATCTTTTGGTCGTTGTGTCCAAACTGCACGAACACGTAGTCGTTGGGCCGCAGCGAGGACAACACTTTCTCGACGCGAAGTTCACCGAGCGAGCTCCGTAGCGATTCGCCCGACTCGGCATAGTTTGCAACGGCGACATCCGCATCGAAGAACCGCGTGACCATTTGCCCCCAGCTATTCCAGGGTTCGTTGGCCTGGTCGGTCACGGTAGAGTCACCCAATAGGAATAAGGTCGTCGCTTTGCTGGTGGGAAGAATCTCCAGTCCGCATACCGAAGGTCGCGAACGGTTGAACTCGATGGTCAGCTTGTCGTCCCAATGAAACTTGTCGGCTTCGCCTCGCTTCAGACGCACCCAGTCTCCATTGGGGAGTTGGGCGGATCGCAGGTTGACGGTGAATTCATGGACCGCAAATTCGCCGGGACTTGTTGCCACATGCTCCAGCATGAGCCGCCGCGCTTCGACCTTAACCGTATTGGAGGAAGCGGACTGCGAGTCGCCGAAGATCACCCGCACCCGATAGTTGCCCTCAGGCAGCCGCACCGAGAAGTAGAACGGCGTTTTGCTGGTCAGCCGATCTCGCTGGACCGCATCCTTGCCCTCGCGAGTTTCCGCCGTAGGCTTGGTGCCTAAGTCGATTCCGTAACCGATTTCGGCATCGTATATGAGATCGGGTTGAACCTGGATCCAGCCTGGTTTGACCGGGCCTGAGCCGAAATCAAATCGCATCGCTTCCGGCGATGTAGAAGTCGTCGACCGGCCGAGCTGATGTTCGATCTTGGCAAGCTGTGCGCTGACCTCACGTAGGGCCATGAAAGAGCAACCCACCATCGCGAACGCAACCAAGGCGATACGAATGGGCTGAACTCGCGGCAAGGCATGGGCAAGCTTAGGCAACAACATGAGGAGAACTCCGCAGCGAATCAAAGAAGGTGATCGCGATCGCTTGAATGAAGTTAGTTGGCGTCCGACGCGGAAACGGGTACGGCAACAACCCCATACATCGAAATCTCTGCCCCGGTGGTAATGGCCGAATCAGGCTTTTCATTCCAGAGACCGCCGAGTGTGACATCTCCCTTGAGCGGTTTGCGACTCTTCCAGACGGAAAAGACCGCATCGATCGAGACACCACTGCCGATCGTTGTCCGCTTGTGGGTATTAAAGCCAGGTACTTCGCCGCCTTCGTCCTGTCCCGCTTCTTCGTCGGTATCGACGAAGCCATCGGTTAGCCATTTCGGAGCTTCACCTCGTTTGTCAAACAAAACGTAGAGGTCTGCTTCCCGAGAAAGCGTGATCGTGACTTCGATGTCTTGTTCCACTTTGTCGTTGTTGAACGGCATGATGTAATCGCCGCCCAGCAGTTCCCGCGGCAAGCCATCGGCGGTGACACCGTTCCACTGGTGGTCGCGATCGACATAGGCTGGTTGCTCTTCGCCAAAGCCGTTGGGCACGATTCGGTAATAGCCGAACTCATCGCTGGAATGGATATTGTCGTGAACCGACGATAAGGTCGATTCCTGGGAATCCGCGGATCGGTTCGACGCTTCGAAGGTATCGATTTTGACCAGCTGCATCCGCGACATGGTTCCGTCGGTCGCGATGTTGGCAGCCCGGCCGACCTCCAGGCGTTTCTCCTGACGCTGCGAAGCGAGGTCGACGCGTCCCTCGAAGACGGCCACGTCGGTCCCTGTTTCCGGATTCACGGCCAATCCGAAACGCGTTCCCGTGTCGACGATATCGGCATGATCGGTGACGACGCGGAAGCCCTTGGCATCTTCCGGCACGCTGACCGTCATTCGCCCTTGCCATACGCGGCATTGGTTAGCGCTCTCGATGACAAAGGATGCCGGAGCAGCTACGGAGAAGCTGACGTTATTCAGCAGTCGCACTTCTCGGGAACCCTTTTCCACTGAAATGGGTTGCCCCATCATCAAAGCGACAGGTTTCGACTCCTTGATGCCGATCTCGCTGAGCATTTCGCCCACGACTTCCGACTGGGCGACATTGACGACGTTTTTCGGCGTATCCCATTGCGAGTAGTTCACGATGACGGCAATCAGAACGGACGCGGCGATCGCGACGAACCATCCGGCGATCATGTGCCCACGGGTTTGCGGCCGCTCGATCGTGGGAGGTTCAGGTTTAACTTCCGGAACGTCTTTCGAGTACGTCAGCAACTGGCTGACCATCGTGCACTGGGCAATGTAATAGTCGCACACCTCAGGCGATTCGACGATGAGCCTGCTCAGTTGGTCACGTTGTTCTTCCGTGGCAACACCACTGACACAAGCGTCGACCAGGTCGCGAGCCTGTTTGTCGGCAATCATGTCGCCGAATAATTCTGGTGGTTTGTTCTTGTTCACGGTATCTGTGACTCCTCCGCTGCCATCTTGCGGTCAATACATTCGTGCAATACTTCACGAATGCGTTTCAGCCGCGAATAGAGCGAGTTTGAAGTTAGTTCGAGGGCATCGGCAATGTCTTTAATTCGTTCGACTCCGGCATAGCACCGCTCGACGAGCGAACGCTGATGTTGCGGTAGCTTCATCAGACAGTCCCGCAGGGCCACCATCCGATCGCCGACGTCTTCGGCGACTTCCAGTGTCCTGGCTTCCACGGCCTTGATCGCATCGGCATCGATGATCTCGCGTCGGCGTTTGATGTCGGACATGTGCTTGAGTACTTCGAGCCGGGCCACACCCAATGCCCAGCCGAGGAATTCCTTTTCAGGATCGTACTCGTCCCACTTCCGCCAAAGCACGACGCTCACGCGCTAAAAAATTCCTCGGCCTCGGTCCACCCAGGGGCGAGGGACACCACGAACGCAAAGATCCGCTGCTGATTGGTAGCGAACTTTTCGACGAAGTCATTTCGGGCAATGTCCACGTCTGGACTGTCCATTTGGCTACGGCTTTCGAGTGCTGCGAAGAGGCTGGCAAATCCACCTCTCGCGATTCTATCTCTATAGGGGTATCCCCACCGGAAAGAAAAATTGGGCGGTGATTTCGGACAAATAATTGATTTTCCCGGTTTTTTCCGCTGCCTGATTAGAGCACTGCAACTGCTCGGACGGTGGTAACGGCAACTGGGGCGACCCAGGGTATGAGCAGACCGTGATTGATGCTTACCGCTGCCCTTCCGATGTGCTGCCTGGTCAGCGTCCTCACTCGGACGAGCAAGTGAAGTGTGGTACCAGCAACTACGCCGCCAACTACGGTACCAACGGCGACGGTTTCACCGATCGTTTCCGCACCGGACAACTCGTCGACATGGCTTCGATCACCGACGGTACCTCCAACACGATCGCCCTTGGCGAGTGTGGCGGTAGCAAGGCCGGTGCTGCACCCAACGGCGACAACGAAGCCTATCCGATCTGGGCCGGTTACGCTCGACGCGGTGGTACCTCGTACTACACCCAGTGGTCGAACAAGCGTCAGGCCAATGCCAGTGCTCCGATCAATCTCAACAATGGTGGTGGTGTCGATGGCAGTGGAGCGACCTCGTGGAGCCTGAACTCCGGCTTCGGTAGCCTGCACCCAGGCGGATGTCAGTTCATCTTCGCGGATGCCTCGGTTCACTTCCTGGCAGAAACGATCGACCTGACTGCCTACGACGACCTGGGCACGCGTAACGATGGCAACGTCGTTCCTGGATTCTAAACCCCTTATTCAAGCAAGCCCCTATACGGTGTGGATTGTTCTACGGCAGGCCACGGGCAGCGTGTCTGCCGTAGAACGCCATACTTATCAGCGAGGAAAACGATGCACACGAAAGTTTTGGGACTGTTGGCTGTTGCGATCCTGTTGAGTGCCGTCGGCTGTTCTGCACAGTCAACCGTCACGGGCGTGGTCACTAGCAATGGCAAGAACGTTGACAACGGCCAGCTGGTGTTTCGTCCCATCGATGGTGCCGGCAAGGTAAAGCCTGCCGCAGGCACGATCCAGGAAGACGGCACGTTCCGGATGCGAACCGCAGGCGACGAACCTCTTTCGCCGGGAACCTACCAGGTTTTATACACCGCTCCGGATACGCTTGAAGATGAACGTGGCCGAGCCGTTAAGGTTAGCCCATGGAAAGGCTTCAAAGCTCCCTCCGAGCCCATCAACGTCGAAGCGGGCGAAAACGTCATCACGATCGAGCTGACGAAGTAGAAATCGAGGAACCCTGGTAACAAGTACGCCAGGTACGTCCCAGACTTTGCTTTCCGCATCCAGCCGGGCTGTCTCCCGGCAGCGGAACGAAGCGGCTGCGATTCCTTTCCGAATGCCAGCCCGTCACACTCATCTCACAAAATTGGAACCTCCCATGCGTACGAATCTTCTCGGAATGGCTGCTGCTACGATTCTCTTTTTGGCAAGTGGTTGCACGGAACCCGCTGCGGTTACCGGAACGGTTACGGCCGAAGGAGAGAAGGTGACCGAAGGCTCGCTCGTGTTCCAACCGGAATCCGGTAGCGGCACCAAGCCGGCCTCGGGCGAGATCCACCCGGATGGGACGTACGAAGTACGCACCGCCGGAAATGATCTCCTTTCGGCAGGAAATTACACCGTGCTATTCACTCCCCCAGAAACTCTGGAGGATGAAAGTGGTCAACCGGTCGTGGTTAGCCAGTGGAACCAATGGCAGGCCGAAGACAAGGTGGTAGTCGTCACCGGCGGCAAGAACGACATCGCCATCAAGCTCGAAAAGAAGCCAGAGCCACCAGCCGAGCCGGCCCCGGCCGAAGTAGCTCAAGAGGAACCAGCCGCTGAACCAGCCGCTGAACCAGCCGCTGAGCCAGCCGCTGAGCCTGCTGCTGAAGACGCGAAGTCGACCGAATAGTAGTGGCCAGCAGCTAAGCCGACACGATCGAAAGGGTAGTGATCAGATCGATCACTACCCTACGGTCATTCCGCCATCGACGGTGATTGCCTGGCCGACAACATAGCTGGCTGCCGAACTGCTGAGCCATAACACGGCCGAAGCAATTTCTTCTGGAGTTCCTGCCCGACCGATCGGAACACGCTTGGCAAAGTCGTCGTAAGCTTTCTCGTCTCCGCTCACCACGTCTCGAGCGATTTGTGTATCGATCAAACCTGGATTGACCGCATTCACGCGAATCCCCTTGCTGATGTATTCCAGAGCGGCTGTTCTCGTCAGTCCGACAACGCCATGCTTGGATGCAATGTAGGAAGCGATGCCCGGGTTGCCGGTGATGGCCCCGACCGAAGCATTGTTGACGATGGCCCCGCTGCCTTGCTTCTCCATCTGTCGCAGCTCGTACTTCATGCCGCTCCAGACGCCTCGCAGGTTGATCCCGATGACGCGTTCCCATTCGTCGGTTTGGCTTTCTGCAATAGGAGCAATCTTTGCCATGACACCTGCGTTGTTGAACGCAACGTCTAATCGGCCAAACTGGGCGACGACGCGATCGACCATCGCTTCGATCTGGCTTTCGTCGCTCACGTCACAGCCAACGGCCATGGCTTGTCTGCCTTCGCGGAGCAGTTTCTCTGCTTCCGCCTGGACGACATCCTCGCGGTAGTCGGCTAAGACAACTTTTGCTCCCGCTTCGGCAAAGGCTCGAGCGGTTGCCAGTCCCATACCCGATGCGGCACCGGTTACCAGGGCGACTTGGTTCTCGAAAGATATGTTCATGAATTTTCCTATCACTTGATGTGACCGTCGTGCTGCAATGGATGTGGGATGCTTACAGATCACCCATGTCGTAGCCGGGCTTTTTGTAGAGCTGCTCTGGCTTGGCGAGAATGTCTGGCTTATAGACCTTGTCGCCCCACTGGCTGGCTTCTACTTCTTCAAACGCGACGGAGATCGACGCTTCGCTGTTGTGTAGCACGTCGATCACATCTTTCGTAATACGCTCGGCGAGTTGCTGCTTCTGCTCGTCGCTTTTGCCTGGCCAGAGTTTGACGATGATATGGGGCATGGTTCGTTCTCCGGTTACCTCGTTATTGCTGGTGAAGGAGTGACTAGTGGTAACAACATGCACAGGTCTTAAATAGGCTGTGCGGTCGGCCGGAACAGGATCTCGTTCACGTCGACATCTTCAGGCTCATTGATTGCAAATGCGACCATGCGGGCAAAGGTGGCCGCAGGCACAGCAATCTGGCTGACGAAGTCCTTGGTTTCGGCCTGGATCTTTTCGTCACTGATGTGCTCCAACAGTTCTGTGGCAACGGCCCCAGGGGAGATGACCGTCGTGCGAATGTTGTACGGCTTGACCTCTTGGCGTAGGCCTTCGGATAGAGCTCTGACAGCAAACTTGGTGGCACAGTAGACCGTCGCGGCCGGACCCAGTTTGTGACCATAGACGGACGAAACGTTGATGAAGTGCCGCGGCAATTCCGTTAAGAACTCCCTTCAGGTTCACATCAATCATCTGGTTCCACTCGTCTGTCTTGAGCTCTTCCAGCGGGGCCAGGGGCATGAGGCCTGCGTTGTTCAGCATGACATCAATTCGACCGAACGCTTCCACTGCCTTGTCGACGAGCTGCTGGACCTGCTTGAGGTCGGTAACGTCGGTGGGGACCGCCAGGGCATTTTCACCAAGCTCTTCGGCCAACGCTTGAATGCGATCGGAGCGACGGGCAGCCAGGACGACTTTGGCTCCTTCCGAGGCAAGCAGTCGAGCGGTTGCTTCGCCCAGGCCACTGCTGGCCCCGGTGATGACGACAACTTTGTCTTGAATGTTTTGACTTAACATGACTCGTTTCCTTGTTGATGATTTGGGTGTTGAGTTCACCGCGTATCTGTTCGAGTACTACTTGCCGTATTGCTCGTCGGTGACGTGTTCCATCCATTCGACGAACTTGCCGTCGAGACCTTCTTGGATCGCGATGTGCGTCATGGCCTTATTCGGTGCAGCCCCGTGCCAGTGCTTCTCGCCTGGTGGGAACCAGACGACGTCGCCTGGGCGGATCTCTTGCATTGGCTCGCCCCAGACTTGGACGCGGCCGACTCCCGAAGTCACGATCAGTGTCTGGCCGAGTGGGTGGGTATGCCATGCCGTCCGAGCACCCGGCTCGAAGGTCACGTTGGCGCCACCGGCACGTGCAGGCTCAGGCGATCCGAACAAGGGATCGATGCGGGTCTGACCGGTGAACCAATCCGAAGGGCCTGGTTGGGATGGTTGCGATCCGTTTCGTTTGATTTCCACGGCTTGCTCCTTCATCGTTTTAGGTTGATCTTCTGCCCAGGTTCGACCGATCGTCGAGAATGCGAGCGCGGTCGCCCCGGCCACGAGGACAAACTTTCGGCGACCGAGATACGCCTGGGAGAACGGCAAGGGCGTTTCCGTGTTGCTCTCGTGGTGCGTTACCATTTGTATTTGTCCTGTGCGATGGGGCGTGTTGCTTTCAGTACTTCCATCGTAGGCAATTCGCGGGAATGACCGATAAGCCGATTCTCCAGGGTTATTGCCTAATTCTCTTTGGCTTGCTGGTCAGGCCTCGATTGGGCTGCCGGGTGACTGAAAGTCGCCTGAAATAGGCTTTTAGGTAAAAACTCGCTAGGATTCATTGTCTAGGTGCTGATGTCTTCCTTGGTATTACCAGGTTCATGTTATGGGCATGGCATAGCGATCGGATAACACAATCCTGTAGGTCGATTGCCTGATTCTCCTTGGTGTTGGGCGTTTTCGTGGCCATCGGCATGCGTTGGCGGTATAGTGAGTCAATGACCCTTACCGGAGAAGGTGATATGAATAGCCCTGAAATGAAAACGCTCGTTTCCGCCATCGCACGCCATGCCAAGGCCGACGCGTTGATTCCGACGGAGATTCCTGAACTGAAGCTTTCGAGTTTCGCGAGTCCCACCCAGAACACGTCTCTCGTTTACGAACCTTGCTTGTGCATCGTGGCTCAAGGGGCCAAAGAAGTCGTATTGGCTGGCGATTCGTATCGCATGGATCCTGGCCAGTTCTTGTTGGTATCGGTCGACTTGCCGGTGGATGCCCGCGTCTTGGAGGCGACCGCGAACAATCCCTATGTCGGTTTGCAGATCTCGTTCGATCCCAAGGTCGTTGGTGAACTGCTGGCCGATGGCACGGCCGTTTCATCGACCGGCCCGCCAGAGCGAGGACTCGCCGTATCCAACGTCGAGCCGAAGCTCTTGGATGCCGTGACGCGACTGGTCCACCTTTTGGATGAACCTCAGGACATTGGGCCGTTGGCCCCGTACGTCTTACGCGAGATCACGCATCGCGTCCTGACCAGTTCGCAGGGACTAAGGCTTCGCCAAATGGCATTGGCCGGTGCCCCTGCGTATCGGATCGCTCAGGCGATCCGATGGCTCAAGGCCCACTTTGCGGACCCGTTGAAAATCGAATCGCTGGCCGAGCAAGTCGGGCTGAGCACTTCCTCGTTTCACTTGCACTTCAAAAATGTAACAGCGATGACGCCACTGCAGTATCAAAAACGGATGCGACTCCAGGAAGCTCGTAACCTGATGCTCGGCGAGAAAATCGACGCCGCCCAAGCAGCCTTCCGCGTCGGGTATGAAAGCCCTTCCCAGTTCAGCCGAGAGTACCGTCGCATGTTCGGGGCACCTCCGCGCCAGGATATCGACGCGGTCTTGGCAGCAACTTCTTAAAAAGGCTGTTGTTGCCAGACAAAAAAATCTCAGGATTTATTGCGGGTTCCAGGCTGAAATATCGCATTGATAAGGGTAGAACCTTGTCATTGCGTCTGGAGACCTCTCATGATTCGACTTCTCTGCTTGCTGCTTGTGCTCACTTGGGGATCACTTCTTTTTGCCGGGGATTCCCAGGACTGGAAGCAATATAACTACGACAACGCTGGTTGGCGGTTTAATCACGGCGAGCAGACGTTGAACTCCTCAAACGCGGGAGAACTCGTCGAGAAGTGGCGATTTCCAGGCAAAGGTTCTTCGGAGCGAATTGGCATCGTGCATGCCATGCCGGTGATCGTGAACGGCTTTGTCTACTTCGGCACAACACGTACCAATCCGGCGTTCTATAAGCTGACACCCAGCGGGAAGCTGGCCTGGAAGTATCAGATCAAATCGGTGATAACGGCCGAGGAAGGCGACCCCTACATCAAACACAATGCCGAGAACGTCACCGACGGAGTGATGAATTCGGCACTTGTTCAAGACGGTAAAGTCTTCTTTGGAACCTTCGGCGGGCAGGTCATCTGCCTGGACCGCTACACGGGAGAAGAGCTGTGGCGTGTGAAAACGAAGAAGCCCCCCTTCCCCAGTGCACACCAAGCCAACACGGTAATGTCATCCCCCATCATGGCCGACGGCAAACTGATCGTGGCCGGCGGCGGTTTCGAGCACTCTCTGGGCGCGATTCCCGAGTACAAGTGTTGTAGCGGGCGAGGGTTTGTCGCGGCGTTCGATCCAGACACCGGCGACTCGCTGTGGGTTTACAATGTCGGTCCCCAGCCAGAGGACTTTCCGATACCGATTGCCATGGAGTCGCGCGACGGCAAGGAGCGTTACTTCGTGGCGGGGCCTTCGACGAGTTCCGTGTGGTGTACCCCCAGTTATGATCCTGCATCGAAGACACTCTTCTTCGGCACCGACACCCACAACGCTCCGCGGCGTGCGACGCCGGATGATTCGCGACCTTACAACAAGTACTCGTCCGCCATCATTGCGATCAACTGCGATGATGGAAAAGAGAAGTGGGTACGTCAGCTCGTCGCCAACGATGTTTGGAACAATGCGCTCGCCGCTTACAACGAGAAGACCGGCGAATACAAAGATCTCTCGATCGGCGATACTCCCAAGATCTATACGATTCAGGACCAGGGGAAACGCAAGGAGGTCCTAGGCGTTGGCTGCAAAAATGGGAGCTTCTACGTTATCGATCGAGACTCGGGCGAAATCATTCATAAGACGCCAACCTACCAAGGGCCACCGAAACCAGAACTCACCGCTTCGAAGGAAGAGCGTATTCTGGCATTGCCCAGCGCGATTGGTGGACTGCAAACGGGATGTGCTTATGACGGCAAACGTGTGTACGTCAACGGCATCGACTGGCCAGGGCTGGGCGTCTCTCTCTCTCGTCAGGAATCAACCTTCGCTCCTTCTGGCGGCCGCGTAACGGCGATATCTCCGACATCGTTGGTCGAAAACTGGCGACACGAGCGTAAAAAGGTTGACTTCGAGAATCACGACGGCAAACACTATTTATCTGGCGACCCGGTCCCGTCCGGAATCGCCGTTGCCAATGACGTGATGTTCTTCACCACCAATGTAAGCGGCAAGCTTTCCGCACTGAATACCGCGAATGGAAAGCTCTTGAAGGAGTTTCGCTTGGGGCCAGTTTGGTGCGGCCCCGCTATTTCACGCGGTCGCGTTTACGTGGGTAGTGGGAATAATCTGTTCCGCCCCTGGAACGCGGAGAAAGCAAAGCGGTCGCTGGGCGGATTCGCTTTTCCACTGACCGACCATGGTACTGTCTACAGCTTCGGCCTCCCCGGCGTCGATGAGGTTTCTCGGCTACCGGAAGTGGATACATTCACCAGCGAAGACGCGCAATAGCGTAAGAACATTCAACTCATTGCTGGGTTGAGTGAAATCGACACCCACTAGAGTTCTAACACCCTGTCATTGATCGCTGTTCGAGGAGATGGAGTAATGCAAAATCACGCGTTGGCTTTAGCGGTTACGTTGCTCGGACTACTTTACGCTAGTCCCAATCTACTGGCACAAGATGCGGCGACTCCATCTGCCGAGGAACGTCAGGCAGTTGCGAAACTCATCAAGAGGGGAGCCTCCATTCAGATCGACGAAGACTACGCCGTCAGTTCGATCAGCTTCAGCCGAGTCCAACGGACATCCGATGCCGACCTGGAATTGCTCACGGCATTTCCCCGGCTCAAGTCGGTGTTGGTCCGAGGGTCGGGCGTTACCAACGCCGGGCTCAAGCACTTGGAAAAAGTGAAGACCCTGACTTCGTTGTCCCTTTATGACACATCGGCTACGGCGGAAGGAGTCGAATTGCTGCGAAAGATCCTCCCCGAATGCAACGTTAGAGACTACGCAGATTTTCGCAGCGGTGGGACCAGGGGCAGTACGCCTCTCTCACTCGCAGGCGTTTCCAATGGTGAGGGAACGATTTATGGGCAACTGCAGCGATCAATCGGGCAACGCGATCTGCAGCTGACCGACGAGCAAAAGGAGAAGATCGAAGCCGTGCTGAGCCAACCGGGACTGCGACTTAATCTTCGCGAGTACATGATCAAGCATCGCGATGCCAAGACCGAAGACGAACGTACCGCCATTCGAGAAGAATGGGAGAAGCTCGTGAAAGCTCAGCCTGAGGTTGGCAAAGCGGCCGATGCTTCGCTCCGCAAGATACTTACGCCCCAGCAGCTTGCCCGCGTGCAGCAGCTCATCCTTCAAACCCGCGGAATTGACGCCATCCTCGATGCATCGATTGTTGAGAAACTGAAACTCTCGACGGACCAGGTTCGCCAAATTGCCGTCTTGTTGAGCAGCCCGCGGCAACGCTCATTTCGTTCCGGCTTTGGTGCCACGGCCGTGGCAACCGCCGAAGTCGAAGCGAAGGTCCTGGCCCTTTTGACGCCGGAACAGCAAGCGGAATGGAAACGGCTGCTGGGGCCCAAATCACACCCACGCTCGCCGCTACCAGGCAAGACGCCTGAGGAAACGGCCATCTATTGGTTTAATAACTTCGATGCGAATCGAGACGGCAACCTCGACTCCGACGAGTGGCAACGCAGTCAGAACATTCGAGCTGATTTCACCAAGGACGGCGTCGACATTAACAAGCCGATGCCGCGCGATGTGTTCGTCAAACACTACCTCCGCATTCGCCACGACGTTGTCGCGTCCCCCAGCAAGCAATAGGCATAAGCTGCCTTAGCCCATCGAAATCAAACCGTTGCCTCCTTCGCGTTAGCGCACCTTGTTAGTCTTTGGCAGGGTGCGTTTTTCTTTGAGGTTTCACCCAGGTCTTCATCAAAAAGAGCATGCGCGACCGATGCCGCTTTGTGGTATTCTTCAGGTTCGGATGTTGGCAGGCGGCCAGCGATTCTGGACTAACTCATCGAAGGTAACCCATTAGGACGCGAGCGTATGACCACCAGTAGCGATCCTGTTTTGGTCGTCGGAGGACGTACCACTGGCTTGATGATGGCTGCCGAGCTGGCGCGGCATGGGGTGCCGGTTCGGATCATCGACAAGTCGCCGGGGATCGATCCTCATTCGCGTGCGACCTATCTGCATGCCCGCACGCTGGAGGTGTTTCAGATGCTGGGTGTCGCGGACGAGATCGTTGCCAAGGGGCAACCCATGAAGGCGATCAGTATGTATGCCAACGGTCGCCACGTGACGACGACGCCTGACTTGCCGGTCGACTCGCCGTTTCCTTGGGGGGCCGCGTTCGCCCAGAGCAAGACCGAAACGATTTTGCAGCGTCATCTGAATGGCCTGGGTATCGAAGTCGAGCGGAGTACCGAACTGCTCGATCTTCAGCAGCACGATGGCCACGTACAAGCTACCATTCGAAAAGCGGACGGCACGGAGGAAGTGGTCACGGCTCCTTGGCTGATCGGTTGTGACGGAGCTCATAGCACGACGCGGCGGCATATCGACGAGGAGTTTCCCGGCGAAATCGATCCCTTTCCTTATCTCGCGGCCGACGTGATGATCGACGGACCGATCAAGCCGGAGATCGCCTATCTTTGCCTGCATGACCAAGGCGACCTGTTCATCTTTCTGCTCGACGAAGGCCGGCGGCAGATCATCAGCACGCTGCCCAAGAACAGCGAGCGAACCCATCCGCCGACGCTCGAAGAGGTTCAGCAGTTGGTCGACGAGCGTGGCTTCACCAAGCTTCGGATCTCGGATCCGCGTTGGCTGACGACCTATCGGACGCACTATCGTCTCGCCCCGAAGTATCGGGTTGGCCGCGTATTTCTCGCAGGCGATTCGGCTCACATCCATAGTGTGATCGGCGGCCAAGGCATGAATACGGGGATTCAGGATGCGTTCAACCTGGCCTGGAAGCTGGCCCTGGTGCTGCGGGGCGTGGTGCCTGAGTGGTGGATGGATACGTACGAAAGCGAGCGTCGGCGGGTCGCGGCCGACGTCATCCATTGGACGAAGAAGGCAACCGACGAGCTCACTCACTTTGCCGAGTTGAGCCCCGCCGAGCAACAACGTCTGTGCGATCACATGGTGGTGCCGGAGAGTGATCGGCTTCCGCTCCGCAATCATCAGGAAGAGCTCGATCTCGACTACCGGTCGAGTCGGTTGAGCCTGGAACTCGAGCCGCTGGAAGTTGGACCGACGCCTGGGGCCAGGGCTCCCGACGTCGTGCCGGTCACGGCTTCCGGGGTCGTGACTAGCTTATTTCTCACGCTGCGTGCTCCGTATCATCATCTGTTGCTCTTCAATCCACCTGAAGCGGAGACGATCGATGCCGACTTGCTGGCAGCCGCCACGAAGGAACTGGAGGCCCATGGCAAGTGGCTCAAAGTACTGATCGTTGGTCCGGAAGGTGGCGGCGAACTGCCGGACGGGGCGACGCTCATCACCGATCCGGAAGGCAAGCTGCGGCAAAGTTACGGTGGCAACGACGCACGGCTCTATTTGATCCGGCCCGACGGCTACATCGCCTACCGCAGCCGAAGCGTGGATGGTCTTGATGTTTATCTCGCGCGTGTACTCAATGGATAAGTAAGGGCAGTTTTCCAACTCAGGCGGTCTCCGTCCTTTTTCTGATTCTTCTGATAGGACCTCATCAAATGTTTCAACGGTTGAAATGGGCTGTCGCGTGCAGCCTGGCGATTGGGTTGTCGATCGTCGCCCAAGACGCAGCTATCGAAGCGGCCGAGCTGGCCAGCGGCAGTTATGAACTTCGATTGGTCACACCCCAGATGGCCAAGGGAAAGCAAGACATCGCCCTGCCTGCCGAGGTGGAAGTGACGAAGCAAGAGGTCGTGATCAAGACACAAGGAATGACCGGCAACAAGATAACGCTACGGGGCATGATGAACGCAGGCTCCATCAAGGTGGGCGTCACCGAGGTCGAGAAGTCTTCGATCTTGTCCTTTCACTACATCGGCAAGGTACAAACGCCCGAGCAGGCGCAGGGAAAATTCCACTGCTTCATCGATGGCAAAGCAGTCTTCGCGGGCGAATGGGTTCTGACGAAAAAGGAATAGGGGACGTCGCCAGCGCATAACCGCGCACCCGCGATCCTGTCCCCTCGCCCCTATGGGGAGAGGGTTAGGGTGAGGGGGCGGTTCGCTTGTTGGCAGCGCGTGCGCAAGTGGTGTTCCAAGTTAGATCGGAACTTCGGTCTGGCGATGTGAGGGGAAAGGTCGCGCAATAAACCCTCACCCTAGGCCTCTTCCTGCGAGGGAGAGGGGACAGGATGTTTTACGGCGGTCCGCGTTCATGGGCTTCATTCGTTTCCTGCGTTTCCGTTTCGAAGACCTTCGCATCGCCAACTCGTCCGGGTGCCACGCCCAAGTCCGCTTGGGCGTGTCTTTGAATGGCGCCGCGAACACGTTGACGTCGCGTGGGCGTGATTAACTTCTTGGGCTCGTGATGAAGACGAATCTTCACCCGTGTCTCGCGTTGTTCGCGTGAAGACGTTTCCTTCAGGCTATCCAACTCCCGCTGCAACGCGTCGATCTCTTCCTGCTTCTTGCAAATCTCTCGATGCAGTTGCCGGTCGAGGGCCTGCAGGCGGTAGTAGGTGTACGCGAACAGTCGGGCCGCTTCATAAGTGAGCGGTTCTCGCAGGGGTCGCTTGAGACGATAGAGTTCGCGTTCGCGAGCCCGCGTGGCTTCGTCGCGCTCGCGCGGTTCACGCTGGTCTAGTGACGCAGGCCGAAGCGTGGTTGATCGCCGGGTAGGAATCGGCGGAGGCGGATCTGCAGGGAACTCGTGCGCCGCGATCTCCGGATCGATGGCGACTGCCTGGCAGTTGGCTCCGTAGGAAGGCGGCTTCTCCGGCAGCACCATCAACACTTCCCCACAACAGGGACACAGCAGCCGGTTCCCATCGCGCACGGCAACCTGCGGAGCATGGGCTTTTGAGCCGGCTCCGTGTGTTTCAGGTTGTGACGCGTGGTGATGGGACATGACGTTCGCTTGCGTGGTGAAGTAGTGTTGATGAATCGTGTGACACTGCCGCCCTCGGCAGTGCGAAGTGAGAAAATGGTGAGCCATCCCAATTGGGTGCCAGAGCATTGGCCAGAGGCCAGTGGCACACCGCGGTTGGGACTGCCACGTCCAAGAAGACTTGGGCGTGCACCTGGAAGCGAGAGTGCTTCGATGGATGTACATGTAATTTACAGGACGAGCGCTGCCGTAAGATAGTGCGCGCGAAAAATTTGTTCTGCCGAGGGACAATTGCCGGATTTGGGACCTTGCGCGTTGACCGAAAAGGACTTCTTCCACGCGTAGTAGGGACAAGGCCAACGTGCCCTGACTGGGTAAGGCCGTTTTCCACGATGTTAGTCAGAAGGCGGAAGTGACAAGGGGGTGTTTCCGTCCCTCATGTTGTCTGGACGGATGAGGCCCAGGGGGCTAGAGTGACAGCAATGTTCTCTTATCTCCCAGGCTCCGCCAGTCGGCAACGAAGTCGCTCCGGGGTTTCGTGTCTGAAAGTCGAAGACGATGGAATGTTTCATTACGGCGACAGGCTCTTATTTGCCTGGGCCGGCGATTTCCAATGAGGAAATCCACGAGTACCTGGGCTCGCTTGATGGCGAGTCGCAGGTTGCTCAGAGCGTGCTCAAGATGAACGGCATCGTTTCCCGCCATTACGCGACGGATCGACAACAACAGGCCACGCACGATGTCTACGACCTGGCCACGCGGGCCACGCAGGCCTGTCTGAGCGAAGCCACCCCGCGATCGCCGGTGACCTTCCTTTCGGCAGGCTCGACCTACGCCCCATATTCCGGACCGGGGATCGCTTCGATCATTCATAGCCGCCTGGGCGAAGCTGGCGTCGTCGATCGATCCTTGGAACTGAGTTCGCATGGGGGGATCTGTACGTCCGCATCGGCGGCTTTGGTAGCGGCCGTACGAAGCGTGAAGCTGGGCGAACACCAAGCGGCCCTGAGCATCGGCACCGAGCATGCCTCCGAGATTTTGAAGTCCTCCTCGATTCGTCCGATCGACGATCGGGCCGAACATGCTGACCTCCGCAAAAGCCAATGGTTCATGTCGGTCTTTTTGCGGTTCATGCTTTCCGATGGTGGTGGCGCGTGTTTGCTGGAAAGTCAGCCGCTTGCCGAGGGGTTATCGTTTCGCGTCGACTGGACCCACTCGATGTCGTTTGCGCATCGGGCTCCCCTGTGTATGAAGCTCGATAACTCGAATCGGCTGCTGAGCCAGGACGTCGGCATCCTCACGCGCCACTTGTATCAGTTCGCCGGAGAGTTCGTCGCGGCGGCGCTCGAGAAGAACGACGAGCAGTTGGGCGCTTACCGAATGATCCTGCCGCACATGTCGTCGTACTTCTTCCGCCGGAAGATGGAAAAGACGATGCAGAAGTTCTCGTCCGATCCCGAGAAAATGCCTCCCTATTGGACGAACCTGGCAACGGCCGGCAACACAGGGGCGGCGAGTATCTATGTCATGCTCGATGAGTTCGTCCGCACGCACGAGATTGCTCCGGGAGATCGCCTGTTGCTGTTCATCCCCGAGTCGGGCCAGTTCAATTTCGTTCTCGTGAGCTTGACGGCGGTATGACGGTGAGTGACGCGAACATGCAAAGCGGCGGCAAGAAGCTGGCTATCATCGGCTGCGGCAGCAGCGGACTCATCACGCTCAAATCGGCGATCGATGCGCTGCCTGATTGGCAGATTGTCTGCTTTGAAAAGGGAGAGCGAATCACCGGCGTGTGGGGCAATCCCTATCCCGGCTTCGTGTCGACCTCGACCAAGTACACGACCCAGTTCACTTGCTTTCCGGTGCGCGATGCGGCCGTGGAAAGTGACGGAGGGAAGAGCCGAGCCGAGTTCTTTCGCGATGGAGAATACGGCGAATACCTCAACCAGTTTGCCGATGCGTTCCAATTGCGCCCCCACATCAAGCTGGGGCATTCGGTTGGGCGGCTGCAGCGAGCGGCCAACGACTCGGGCTGGTTGGTCACCTATCAGATCACCCGCGACGAAAACCAGAAAGAAGCGGTGACCGAGCAGTTTGACGCGGTCGTCATTTGCACGGGACTGACGGCGGAGTGCAAGGAGATCGAAACGAAGTTGCCGAAGCTTTCGCCACGTGAGCTGAACGCACCTGATGGGCTGACGGAAGTTCGCGGCGAGCGGATCGTTGTGTTTGGGGGCGGTGAATCGGCGGTCGACTATGCGACGAGGTTATCGCGGCCAGAACTGGGCAACGAGGTCTATCTTTCGCTGCGGACCGGCGTGCGGGTAAGTCCGCGTTATCATCCGATCCGCGGTGTGCCGTCTGACTTTCTGCGGAATCGCTTGATGCTGTCTATCCATCCGGTGCTGCGGAACTGGATTGGGCAACGTTTCGTGGAAGCGCGGATGCTGCATCAGGAACGCTTCGAAAAGTGGTTTCCCTCGAAAAGTAACCATGGGGGAGAAACGACAGAGTCGAGCCACCAGGAACTGAAAAAGGAGTGGGCCTATCGGCTGACCAAGGGGGCCAAGGACGAACTGTTCAATATGTTCCACAACAAGAGCGACGACTTCCTGGATGGGGTCGCCGATGGGCGCATCAAGATTGTGGGCGAGCCGGTCGACGATTCGATGCACTGCTTTTATCAGTTCCAGTCCGACGATACGGTCGATGTTGCTCCCAATAAGATCCTGCCTGCGGTGGGATATAAGTCGACCCTGGCCGCGATCTCTGGCGGCACGATGAGCCTGGCCGACTTTTACCTGGGATGCGTTCATGCGGCCTACCCGGACATTTTTCTGGTTGGTTTTGCCCGACCGGTGATCGGCAATATTCCTTCGATCAGTGAAATGCAGGCCAACTACATCGCCGCGCTGATCAGTGGTGCGGCTGCCCGGCCGCCGGATATCGCCCAGCAGCACAAGCTGGCACAAGAGGCCAACTACGCGCGCTACCCGCGGCTCGATCTCGAGATCATCTACCCGGTCGAGATGTTCCCGTATTGCGATTATCTGGCTCGGCAAATGAAGATCTACCCGACGGTGAAAACTGCTGGCTCGCTGCGTGAGTGGTGGCGGATCCAGTTGCAACCGGCGACGACGGCGCACTACTACTATCAAGATCAGCCGACGCATCGCTTCTTCGGCGGTGCCCCGGTCTACATGCCGTCGGTGTTTGTGCTGTTGCTGCTGATGCTCAAGCCGTTGGACTGGGGATTTCGAATCGTACGGCGAATGTTCCGTCGTCAGGCTGCTCATCTTCCTTCTTAGGCGTCACCGTTTATGGACTCGCAGCAATCCGATTCGCAGTCGACGACCTTTACCGGCACTTTGGCTCGCCCGCCGTTGATGTACCGGCAGTGGCTGCTGGCCGGAAACCGCGCGAAGTTCTTCGACACGCTGGCCAATGACCTGGGAGACTTCGTTCATTATCGCGGCCTATTCAGCTTCTACCTGGTGAATCATCCGTCGCTGGTCAAGCAAGTGCTGATGGAGACGCATAAGTCGTTCGATAAGAACAGCGTCATCTACGACCGGTTTCGCAACGCGTTTGGTAACGGGCTGGTTGTGGCCGAAGGGGATCGCTGGCGACGGGCTCGACGGTTGATGCAGCCGCTGTTTGGTCCGCGTGCGGTGGAGCAGTACTTCGAGCTGATGCGGGACTCGGCCGATCAGATGGCTGCCCGCTGGGAGCCGACGTGCCAGGCAGGTCAGGTGCTGGATGTCGCCAGCGAGATGAATCACGTAACCCTGCAAATCGCTGGGCGGGCGCTGTTTCATGACTCCTTCGACGAGATCGCCCCGCAAATCAGTCACTGGACGCACATCATCAATCTGTACAGTGCGAAACCTCCGTTGCCGATTATTCGCAGCTTTTGGTTTCCCTCGCGCATCAACCGGAAGCTGAAGCAGGCGCTGGCCGAGTTCAACGAGTTTCTGCAAGAGATGATCCAGCGGCGTCGTGAAAGTCAGCAGTCGACCGACCTGATCAGTCGGTTGTTGGCGGCGCGCGACGAAGAGACCGGCCAACCGCTGTCCGACTCGGAGATCGCCGAAGAGGCGCTGGGGATGATCATCGGCGGACACGAGACCTCGTCCAGTGCTTTGGCCTGGGTGTGGTGCGAGCTGGACCAGCATCCGGATGTTCGCGACAAGTTGCATCAAGAGCTGGCCGAGGTGATCGGCGACGGACCGCTTCAGCTGGAACACGTTGAGCAGCTGGTATACACGCGCATGGTGATCGAGGAAGCCATTCGTTTGCATCCGCCGTTCTGGTTCGAGAACCGCAACGTGGCCGCCGATGCCGAGCTGGGCGGAGTGCCAATTAAGAAGGACTCGGTGGTCGTCTTCAGTCGCTACTCCCTTCATCGGCATCCTGGCTTCTGGAAAGATCCCGAGCGGTTCAACCCCGAGCGGTTCCGGCCAGGGGCGGAAGAGAACAAACGTTCGGTCTATGCCTATGTCCCTTTTGGTGGCGGGCCGCGGATTTGTATCGGGATTCACTTTGCCATCATGGAACTGGTCGTGGTGCTGGCCGTGCTTGCCCGGCGGTACAAGGTTATGCTAGATAAGTCCCATCGCCACGAGATGGCGGCCAATCTGACGATGACTCCGAAGTACGGCGTACGGGCCCGCTTGGAAAGGCGATCATGAATCAGTTTCCCTACATCACCGACTACATCAACGAGATCTTTGCTCGCGAACGAAACCGCTGGGACTTCAATTACCTGCGCCCGATCATCGTCTTCAGCTACTTCTTTCAGCGGACGATCAGCTTCCCGCTGAAGTTCATTTTTCATCGCTTTCCGTTTGGCTGCGAGGCCTACCTGATCGACTGGTGGATGACCTTCGGGCTGAAGTATGTTGCCACGCAGGACGCGGCCGAACTGTTGATGCGGCACGTCCAGATCGAGCCCCTGCTCTATCGGCACATTCTGGGGCCTCATGACGAAAACTACGAACCGAATGACAAGCGGCTCAACGGGATTGATGGCGACTTTAACCTGGAAAGTATCGATATCGCCCTGCGCAATCAGCTGACGGTCGGGCACGACCTGCTCTCGTACGAAGTGGTCGACCGTTTTGATCGCGACCAGTTCCTGGCCAACCTGCCGAAGATCCGCGCCGCGCGGCCCAGCGACCATGAACTGCTGAGCAAGAAGGTGCTGGAAGAGAACAAGAAGCATTCGTTTCAATTGCTCGGGCCGACGAACATCGTGCTGTTGATTGTGACGACGATCACCCTGTTTGGTGACCTGCGGACGACGATCACGGCGCTCAATTCGTTCGGGTCGGACTCGCTTTTGTTGTGGTGCATGAAGCAGCTGTACGCCAACGACCGCCAGGCTCAGATCGATCTCGATTTCTTCATGCAGGAAGTGAGTAACCGGGGTCACTACAACAGCAGTGCATTCTTCTCGAACCCCAGCCAGTATCTCTACTACCACATTGTGTTCGACGAAGTCTGTTACGAGATGCTGAGGAATCGCCCACCGGCGCAAGACCCAGAACCGGTCGAAGGCTAGACGCTTTCCTCGGAATCGTGTTCTTCCTCGCTACCAATCGAGTACGCATCGGATGCTCGAGTGAACGGCAGTAGCAGCATGCCTGGCAAGCGTTCGACCTGGGATTGGTCGCGGTACTCGTTGAGCCCGATGTCCATCTGGTCGTGTCCTTTTTCCGGTTGGTCGCGGTAAGTCCCCAGCAGAAAGTCCCACCACGGCAGGTTGAAGCCGAAGTTGCTGTTGGTCTCGCGACGAATGACCGAATGATGCACGCGATGCATGTCCGGCGTCACCAGCAAGCAGCGTGCGATCGCATCGAGCCACGCAGGGAGCGAGATGTTGCTGTGGTTGAACATCGACGTGGCATTCAACAGCACTTCAAACAGCACTACGGCGATCGCCGGCGGTCCCAGCACCACGACGACCGCTAACTTGATCAGCGCCGACAGTAAGATTTCCAGCGTATGAAACCGAAGCCCCGTGGTGACGTCAAAGTCGAGGTCGGCATGGTGCACCATGTGAATTCGCCACAGTAGCGGCACCGCATGAAATATGACATGTTGCAGGTAAATGACCAGGTCGAACACCAGCACGGCCACGATCACTTCCACCCAGATCGGCCAGTCGACCAGATACAACAGGCCCCATTCGCGTGACTCGGCAAACAGGGCCGCGGCCACGGCCGTAATTGGCAACACGATCCGCGCGGTGATCGTGTTGATAACCACCAAGGCCAGGTTGCTCAGCCAACGCGATGTTTTGGCGACCTTCAGCACCCGCCGCGGCGCGAAGAGTTCCCACAGTGCCATGGCGGTCAGGACGCCAAGGAAGCAGGAAAGCCGGACGATCATCTCGACGTTGGGGGGCATGCTCGTTGGAATTACCTTAGGAGGAAGACGCAGGCTTTCCACGATACCACATCGCTAACCGCTGCGGCGAAACGCCCATGCGCCAAGCCAGCACGATGGCCTGATTCAAACAGGTCGTGCGCATGATCCCCCGCTTCTGCCAGCGACGGGCCGAGACCGTCATCGAGGCATCGGCCAGTTGAATGCGGCCACGTTTGCGAAGTCGCTGCACCAGTTCAAAGTCTTCCATCAAGGGCCAGTTGCGAAAGCCGCCTAGCTCGCAGAACGTCTGCAGGCGCAGAAACAAGCCTTGATCTCCGTACGGGCGCTGCAAGACGCGCGAACGCAGGTTAGCCAGGTGGGCTACCATTCGTAGCCCAGGCGTGTCGTGATCGATCTGCAAACGAAACGCCCCGGCGATCGACTCGCCAACCAGCGTGCTGCGGATCGTCTCGTCGTAACGGTCTGGTAGCTGCGCGTCGGCGTGCAGGAAGAGAAGCGTCTCGCCGCTGGCCAGTGCCGCACCGGCATTCATCTGGATTCCGCGGCCTGGGTTGCAGGCGACCACCTTGGCTCGGTGCTGCCGGGCGATTTTCGCGGTGTCATCCTGGCTGCCACCATCGGCCACGATGATCTCCAGGTCGCACTGCTTGCTACAGCGGCTTCGTACTGCTTGCAAGGTATCGGCCAGACGCGCTGCCTCGTTGAGCGTGGGGATCACGATTGAAAGTCGACCAGCTACCGGCGTCGGTAAAATGCCGTCGACCAGTTGCGGCCATTGGCGACAGAGGACGAGATCTTCCGGATAGTCGATATCGGAAAGCGTGGGCAGCAGCTTTCGTTTCAGCCCCGCCGCGTCCACCTTCTGAAGTGTCTTGGCAAGGACAGCATCGGTTCCCCAAGGAATGTCTTGAAAGAGAGCCTCTCGGGGAGACTTTAGGCCGATCAAGTAATAGCCCCCATCCTCGGCCGGACCCAACACCACGTCGTGGCGTTCCAGCTGTTGATGGGCCTGGGCCAAGGTCTTCGCATCGAGATCCAGGCAATCGGCACCGATCACGATCACACGATCCGCATCGCTATGCAGTGCCGTTTGAATCGCATGATGCAGACGTTCTCCCAGGTCGTTTCCTTGTTGAGGTACGTAGGTGATGTCGTCGCCGAACAGGTCCTGCATCGCGGACGCATCGCGACCGGCGAACTGCACCTCGGCCGCGCAGGGAGCCTGCTCTTGAAAGGCACGCACGGTGTCGAGGGTATGCGACGTGAGTCGCCGCTGGAGCAGCGCAGCCCCCTCCGCGCCCAGGGCAGGAATGAGCCGGGTCTTCGTGCTGCCTGGTTCTGGGTAGCGGGTAAAGACGATCAGCTGCGTTGTCATGACAGAACCGCACCTTGGCAGCTCGAGCCGTTTCCGGCCGTGCACCCATAGCAGTGCCTGCCGGTGGCGATGGTCCGCCGGGCGATCGTGTCCCAATCCAAATCTTCAATCCGGCGGTGCTGGGTGGTCACTGGCAGTTCGAGCATCTGGTTGAAGTCGCAATCGTAGAGATTGCCGAGCCAGTCGACCGAGAGGGTCGTCCGGCACATGACATGCGGCACCGTTTGCGGATTGAAGCTGTCGACCAGTTTCCGCATGTAGGCTTCGTACTTGTCGGCTTGCAGCAGGTCGTCCAGAAAACGACTGATCGGCAGGTTGGTGATCGTGTGGAGTTGATTGAAAACGATGTCGTAGCGGGCCTTCAGTTCGCGGCGATAGGCCTCTTCGAGTTCCGCTTGATTGGGTGGCAAGGATGGGCCGACCGGGTTGTAAACCAAGGTGAGCCGCAGGCCACTATCAGCCCGGCCATAGCCGAGTTGGTTGAGGATGCGCAGCGCTTCGATCGAACGCTGGAAGACGCCATCGCCTCGTTGACGGTCGCAGTTGTCTTCCAGGTAACAGGGCAAGGACGCGACGACCTCGACGCCATGATCCGCCAAAAACTGGGGCAGGTCGCGATAGCCGTTGGCAACCAGGATCGTCAAATTGCAGCGATCGATGACGCGTCGATCGAGGGCATAGGCTTGCTCCACAAGCCAGCGGAAGTTGGGGTTCATCTCGGGAGCGCCGCCGGTGATGTCGAGCGTGGGGATCTCGAACTTCTGAAGCGCCGAGATGATCGCCTCGGCCGTCTCGCGTGACATGCTCTCGCGGCGATCCGGCCCGGCATCGACATGGCAGTGCGTGCACGTTTGATTGCAGAGCTTGCCGACATTGATCTGCAAGACTTCAATGCCTGCGGCCTCAAGCACCGGCAAGGCGTGCTGACGCAGCAAGTCCTCGAATTGAGGAAGCTGGGCGACCTGATTGCCTTGCAGGATTTCGCGCTGGGCCTGAGCTTTGGCCAATGTGCTTTGACGTCTGACAAGTGACAGTTGCATCGATGAGTCGCTTTCAGGGCGGTCGGTGTGTTTTGAAGTCTTAAGCGATCTGGCGCCTAACAGCAGTCCTCGCCGCAATCTCCGGGCGCCTCGGTGGTGGCGTCGTAGTCCAGGCCTTTCGTCTGCCGCGGATGACGCCGGGCACTGCGGTGACAGGCAAACGGCTCGGCATCGTCCAGGGGGATCGGTTCTCGAGGCTCGACGAAGTCAAACATCGCGGCGTAGGGCTCACGCTGCAGCAGACGAAAGGTCTTGTCGCAAACGGCCATCCGCTCGCCGCGATGGTAGAGGTGGCCATCGTCATCTTTAACGGTCGAGAACGGGCCGCGATAGATGACCGCTTGATTGCGTTCCAGGCAAGGACCTTGCTTGCCTTTATAGGCCATGATGGTCACCGAGCGAAACTCGATGCCTTCGACGGTCTGCCAAGGCTCGGCCTGGCGTTTGACGATTTCGATGCCGTGGAAGCCTGCGTCGATAAACGCCGCGAGGAATTCGTCTTCGCGAAACGCACCACTGATGCATCCTGACCAGAGCGTCGGATCGTTCTTGAGCGACTCGGGAACGGTTTCATCACTCACGATATCACTGATCGCCACACGGCCACCGATACGCAAAACGCGGAACATTTCAGCGAACAGCTGACGCCGGTTGGTCAGCTTCACAAGATTCAGAACACAGTTGGATAAAATGCAGTCGACCGAGTCGTTTTCGACCAAAGGCCGCTCGCTGCGAATCCGCTGCGTTGCATGCCGCAGGGCATGGTAGCTGGAAAGATCGCTGGCGGGTTGGTCGGCCAGTACGGTAGCGAGTTGGTCGAGGTCCAGTTGCAAGTCTTGGATCATTCCATTGCGAAACTCGACGTTTGCATAGCCGATACGCTCGGCCACCGTCGGGGCGTGTCTGCGGGCCAGACCGAGCATCTCGGGATTGCAGTCGACACCGATCACGCGTCCCTCGGGGCCAACCATCTGGGCCGCGATGAAGCAGAGTTTTCCTCCGCCGCTACCCAGGTCGAGCACCGTATCCCCTGGCCGCACAAACGGGGTGGGGTCGCCACAGCCGTAGTCGCGCTCGATGACTTCGTCGGGGATCACTTCCAATAGCCGGGTATCGTACTGTACGGGACAGCAGAGCGCCGCCTCACGCTCTTGCGCGGCGCCCGCATACCGCTGGGCCACGGCCTGATCGCTGTCGATATTTGGAGTTGTAGACATAGTGGGTTTCACGTTTGCAGCTAGTGAGTGACGTTGGACCGAATCTTAATTTCTACGCAAGTTCGACCGCGATTACCGTGACCAGTTTAACCAACGCTGAAAAAGGGCCTTCACAAAAGGAGTTAATCGCGTGCGATTGTATTGATCTCCCAGCTTGCGGATCGCCTCGGCCTGGGTGGGATACGGGTGAATCGTGCTGCCGATTTTGCTAAGCCCCAGGCCGTGGGTCATGGCGAGGGTGATCTCGGAAATCATTTCCCCGGCGCTGGGAGCGACGATCGTCGCCACCACGATCTTGTCGGTCCCCTGTTTAACATGGACTTTGACAAAGCCTTCGGTCTCGCCCACGAGCAGGGCTCGATCGTTCTCGGAGAAATGCTGAATGTACGTGTCGATAGGCCGCCCTGCTTCTTTTGCTCGGTGCTCGCTCAAACCGACGTGGGCGATTTCGGGTGAGGTATAGGTACACCACGGAATCACCAGGTCGGTCCAGCGCTTGCGTCCGAAGAAGAGGGCATTTTGAATGACGGCTCGGGCCATGAAATCGGCCGCGTGGGTGAATTGGTAAGGTGAGCAAATGTCGCCAGCGGCGAAGATGTTCTTGTTGGTCGTTTGCAGACGGTCGTTCACCTTGACTCCCTTGGCGTCGTAGTCGACCCCGACGGCTTCCAGGTTCAAGTGCTCGACGTTCGGTTGACGTCCGGTCGCAATCAGAAGTTGATCGACGACCGCGTGTTGGCTGCTGCCGTTCCAATTCAATTGAATGCCGTCGCCGGACGCGAGCCGGAGATCGGAGATTCCGTTTTGCACAGTAACCCCATCGCGCTGCATGGCCCGGGCAACGATCGCGCTGGCGTCTGCGTCTTCCTTGTGTAGGACGTGGGGTGCACGCCCGAGCAAAGTGACCTGAGAGCCGAGTAGCGAAAACGCTTGGGCCAGTTCACAGCCGATCGGCCCTGAGCCCACCACGCCCAGTCGTGGTGGTAGCTGGGTCAGTGAGAAGACACTTTCGTTGGTCAGGTAGTTTACCTGGTCGAGGCCAGGGATGTCCGGGACGGCGGCCCGAGCACCGGTCGCGATGACGGCTTTCTTGAAGTTGAGACGCGTCCCATCGACTTCAATCGTCTGCGCGTCAACAAACTGGGCCTGGCCGAAATAGACATCGACGCCCAACTTCTGGAACCGCTCGGCCGAATCGTTGGGGCTGATGTCGGCTCGTAGCGAACGCATACGCTGCATGACCTCGGCGAAATCAGTGGGTCCATTTTGGGACGTGTTCACACCGAACTCGCGGCTGCGCCGCTGATGCAAAACCATCCGGGCAGCGCTGATGATTCCTTTCGAGGGAACGCACCCCACGTTCAGACAATCGCCTCCCATCAGGTCGCGTTCGATCAGCGCGACTTTCGCGCCGAGGCCTGCGGCACCGGCCGCCGCGACCAGGCCAGCCGTACCGGCACCGATGACAACCAGGTTGTATCGACCCGCAGGCTTGGGTGGCTTCCAGCCGGGCGGATGGACGTTGTCGACAAGGCGGCGATTCGCTTCATCGTCAGGACTTGTCTGCGGCAGCCTGGGGATGATGGCGTCGGGAAGTGGTTGCGGCCTGTCCTGGGGAGCCATGCGGGTTTCCTGCTTTACAATGCTTCGCGAGGATGCGTGTTGAGCCAGGCCTCGATCAAGTGTGAGTTCGCTGCCAGCAGCACTAAAACCAATGCGAAAGCGACCAGCAGGATCGTACGACCTACATACCTGGGAAGCGGCTCTTTGGTTTCGCTGACTTCTGGCTGGCGGGTTGCCGGGGAGTCGATCTCATCCACAACCTGACTGCGAATTTTACGGCGCGCCAGTCGGGCGATGTAGACACTGACAATTACGGTGGCTGCCAGGCCGATGGCCAGGAAGACCCACTCCGCTGGCGTGCGATCGCGATCTTGGCCTAACGCCGCACCGGTGATATGTCCTAAGTAAACGTAAAGAAACGTGCCCGGCAACATGGCCAGCCAACTTGCAAGGACATACGGCCAGAATCGAATGGGAGTCAGTCCGTACAGATAGTTCTGCACGTTGAAGGGAATCGCTGGCGATAAACGCAGCAAGGCCACAATCTTCCAGCCACCTTCCCCCATGGCACTATCGATTGCCGCGAACAGTGGATAACGCTCCGCCCAATGGGCAACACGCTCGCGGGCCGCGTAACGAGCGATCAGAAAGCACAGCGCCGCCCCGATTGTCGAACCAATCGAGACAATCACCATGCCAACGCCCAGACCATAAATGGCCCCGGCGACGAGCGTAAGAATGGTGCCTGGCACAAACAGCACCGTGGCCACAATATAGGCCAGCGTCAGGACGACCGGTCCCCATACCCCGAGTGATGAAATCCACGACTCGATGGATGCCAATAGGTCCTGCGTCGGTAAACTGCGGACCAGCACCACCAGGCAGATCACCCCGATCAGAACGGCCATCCAGCGGACACGCAACAGCCATGTAGCGATCGCGTCGGTGGAAGCTTCGGAATCTGAGCCGAGATGCGCGTTCATTCACTCGTGAGACTCAGCGCATCGGCGAACACCTTCGGGAAGTGTCGATACGCAGGGGAAAGTTCGATCGAAGGGTCAGCCCTCAAGTCTACTCGAACCGCAGGCAGGTACCGAGTGAAATAGCGAACACTTGGTGGCTGCCGATCGCAACCATCCCACTAAGCATTTCGCAGGCGGGCAAAGAAGTTATGCACGGTTGAGCCGAAGCTGTGGTCTTCTTCGTGACGCTTATGCTGATCTTGAAAGCCGTCGAGCTTGTCTAGGACACTCAGTCGCATGTACTGATCATCCAGCGAGATCTGGTGACCGGTGTGGGTCGAGACGACGTGCTCGAGCGTTTGGGAATTGATGTGATTTTTTGGAATCTGGACCTGACGCAATTGGGCACCAGGAACGGCGGTCGACGTTTGCTGCATGACCGGCACGGTTGGTGGAGGCGCTGGCAAGTCAGCGGGGGCAATGCCAGGGGCGTCGCTGGGGCTCCACGTGGGTGATTGGTTGGCAGCAGGAGTCGGCACTTGGTACGTCGGGTAGGTTTCTTCGTAAGGAAGGTAGATCGCACCGGTGTAGAAGTCGACGGCAAATGCGACCACGCCCGGGACGAAGAAGAACAGCATCCCCAGCCCATTGAGCGCAGCGATCTTCCAGTCGATTTGATTGGTATGCGGTTGGCCAACGCGGTTGGAATGCATCAGCGATCCGCATCCGGTCGAAAACAACGCCACGGGTGTTAACGCTACCGGTGCCAAAACCACAGGTTTCGTGAGAGTTTTCAGAAATTGTCGCCGCTGCATTCTTTCATTCCTTGGCCAAAGGCATTCCGCCGGTTGTTGGGGAACACTCTGGTCTAAACGTATCGCCCCAGCAAAGGTATCGACTTTTCGGATTGCGCCAGTTGAACCGAATTTGACGCGGAGATAATCGCAGCAAGCACTATCGAGATCAATACTTAAACGACGGCAAAAAAGGGAGCGAGAGACGTATCAGTGCTCGCGGATTTCAGGCACGCTGCGCGATAGCACACGCGATTGATAGCACGAGGATCCATTTGATTATCGATTGCTGCGTAAGTTTATATATCGAAAGGAGTTGCCGAGGCTGTGATCCGCGGCGATCGAGTGTTTGCCAGGGTTTGAATGTTGGCGGCCCACAGAGTGTAATAGAAAGACTTCGTCTGACTTGTTCCCCCCTCATGGCATCCCATCATGCAAAAGACTCTTCTGCCTGCTGTCGTCCTTTTGATTCTTGCAATGGCCGGTCACGGCCTGGCTCAAACGTTGCCGGAACCTGCGGTTGCCGGTCTGCGTTATTACTATCCGCCAGAGAAGGTGGAGCCGCGTGAAATCGAAACGGACATTTGCGTCTATGGCGGAACCAGCGGTGGTGTCGTCGCGGCGATCCAGGCACGTCGCATGGGCAAGTCGGCCGTGCTCCTTTCGTTCGGCAAGCATGTCGGTGGTTTAACGACCGGCGGCCTGAGCCATACCGACGGGGGCGGCGCGGACGTGTGCGGTGGGATCGCACGCGAGTTCTACAATCAGATCGGACAACGAAACTTCAAGCCGTCGGACGCTGAAGACGTTTACAAAAAGATGCTGGCCGACGCAGGCGTGGATGTGCATTACTTGGCGCACCTCGATAAAGTGACCAAGGACGGTACGCAGATCACATCGATCTCGATGGAAGATGGCCTGGTCGTCAAGGCCAAGCAGTTTATCGATGCGACGTATGAAGGGGACCTCTTTGCCCGAGCTGGCGTGTCGTACGCCGTGGGCCGTGAAGCCAACAGTGTCTACGACGAAACGTACGATGGTATCCGTCAGCCAGGCACCGGCGGGCACAACTTCCCAACGGCAGTCGACCCGTACGTGAAGCCAGGTGATCCATCGAGCGGATTGCTGCCGCGGATTGTTGCCGATGGCGGTGTGCCTGGCGAAGGGGACAAGGCGATCCAGGCCTATTGCTTTCGCATGCGATTGGTCAAAGGAAAGGATCGCATACCGTTTCCTAAGCCGAACATCTACGACACACAGCAGTACGAAGTGCTGGCTCGCTTGTTCGAATCAGGAGCCGATCCACGCATGGGTTGGTCGATCGATACGAACAATCACCATCTGTTCAACGGTGCCTACTTCATTGACTTCGTCGGCGGAAATACCGATTGGCCGGAAGGAGACTGGGTAACGCGTGAGAAAATCTATCAGGACCACGCGAACTACCAGATCGGTGTCATGTACTTCCTGACCCACTCGCCACGCATCCCGGACGAGTGGCGGGAGAAGTTCGCGTCGTTTGGTTTGCCCAGCGACGAGTACCAAGACACCAGCGGCTGGACGCACGAACTCTACATCCGCGAAGGTCGCCGCATGGTCAGCGACTACGTGATGACCCAGGACAACTGCCAAGGCTACAAGATCCCCGAGGATTCGATCGGGCTGGCGTCGTACAACATGGATTCGCATCACTGCCAGATGGTGGCGGTTGATGGGGCAATTCGCAACGAAGGGAATGTCGAGATCGGCGTTTCGCCTTACCCAGTCGCTTACCGAGCCATCACGCCTAAGGCGTCCGAATGCACGAACCTGTTGGTACCGGTGGCTCTTTCGTCGAGCCACATTTCGTTTGGTTCGATTCGTATGGAGCCGGTGTTCATGATTCTCGGTCAAAGCGCCGCGACGGCCGCCGCACAGGCCATCGACGACCAGGTCACCGTGCAGAACGTGAAGTACGAACCACTGGCCAAGCGATTGTTAGCCGATGGCCAGATCATCCAGTACGAAGGGGCTTCCAAGGGACCGATCAGCCCGAAGACCTTGAAGGGGGTCGTGGTCGACGATCGAGACGCCAAGCTTTCTGGCGAGTGGGAAGAATCCAATCACATTCGCCCGTTTGTCGGTCGCGGATATCGTCACGATCAAGATCAAGCCAAAGGCAAAACGACCGCAACCTTTGCCACGAAGCTGAAGCCAGGGGAGTACGAAGTCCGCCTGGCGTATTCGGCCAACGGCAACCGCGCCCGCAACTTGCCGGTGACGATTCAGCATGCGGGCGGCGAGCAAAAGGTTACCGTCAACCAGCGCGAGAAACCGAGCATCGACGACCTGTTCGTTTCGCTAGGTAAGTTTCACTTCGACGAGCAAGGCCAAGTCGTTGTCAGCAACGAAGGGACCAACGGGTTTGTGATCATCGACGCGGTCGTGTTTGTGCCGGTCGATGAAAACTAAGAAGCACGCAGGGCTCCGAGGATATCGACACGTGCGGCTTGCCATGCGGGCCAGATTCCTGCGGCAAGCCCTGTCACGAGTGCGACGACCAGCGAAACGAGAATCAGTCGAAGCGAAGGCAGGAAGGCAACGCTGACTGCCTCGGCGGATACGGACAGGCTGCTGAATTCGAGTGTGACAACGGCAAGGACAATACCCAGCACGCCACCGATCACGCTCAGGATGATGCTCTCGGAAAGAACCAGGGTGAAGACGGTCCGCCCGGTGAAACCGAGTGTCTGCAAGACAGCGTGTTCCTTGATGCGGTCCTGAACCGACATCACCGTCGTGGTCGAGACCAGCGAGAGCACGATGATGACGCACGCATAACCGAGGTACTTCGACATGGCGACCAATTGCGTCAGATCTCCCAGGCTCTTGGCTTGGAAAACCCCTTTGGGCCGCGTGTCGGTTTCCACCGAGCCTCCACGGAACTTGTCGTCAATCATCTCGCAGACGGCCAGTTGATCGGTGCCTGGTTTCAGCAGCACTTCGTGCTGGGTAACGGTACCAACCAGGTTCATCCCTTTGCTACGCTGCAGAAACTCGAGGTGGGAATAGATGTAGTTTTCCTCGGCTGGGTCCGACGAGGTAAAGACCCCAGCTACCTGCACAGTCAGATCGCCGATTGAAAACTTATCGCCCACGCCGATTCCTCGGCGTGATGCCACGGCACTGCCTACGACGGCCGCGTCCTGGTGTTCTTCAAACTCGCTCCAGCTTCCCGCTTTCAACTGAAAGTCGCGCGCCTTGCGAATCTTTTCAGGCGGAAGGCCATAAAAGACGATCACGTCCAGGCTGGCTCGACAATTGTTGGTGAACACTTGAATCGGGATCACGTCGTCGACGCCAGGCATCTTTTGGATTTGCTGCTGATAGTCTTGCGGCAAGTGACTCGTGGCCGGACAAAACTTGTTGGCCTGGAAGACAATCAACGAACCCTTGGCTGCCTGTCTTGTTTGAAGGTCGTCCATGCCTTCCTGGACGGCACCCACAAAGCAGAAGACGAAGAGCGCGATCGCGGCACCCAGGCAGGTCAATGCCGTTCGGGCGCGATGTCTCCACAGTGTCTTGAGGATCAATGGAAAGAACTTAAGCATGTTCCACCTCGCGGTTGGTCGTTTCGACCAGTTTGCCTCGGTCGAGTTGGAACTGCCGGTGGGCGACCAAGGCAGCTTCCCGGTCGTGGGTCACCATCAGCAGCGTGACACCCAGTTCGCGGTTCAACCGACCGAGCAGGTGCAGGATCTGCTCCGATGTTTCCGGGTCGAGGTCACCAGTCGGTTCGTCGGCCACGACCACCAGTGGGTGATTCACGATCGCCCGGGCAATGCCGACGCGTTGTTCCTGACCGCCTGAGAGTTGCCGTGGGTAGTGCCCTGCCCTGTCGATCAGGTCGACCGCTTCCAGGGCAATCTTCACACGTTGCCGACGTTCGGCCCGCGACATGGGCAGCAGCAGCAAGGGAAGTTCGATGTTCTCGTAGGCCGTCAGTACCGGTACGAGGTTATGGGTTTGAAACACGTAGCCAAGGTGCGCGGCACGCCACTTGGCCAACTTAGTACGGGAGAGCCTGGTAAGGTCCGTTCCATTGACCACAATGCTGCCGGAGTTGGGGCGGTCGATCGTGGCGATCAGGTTTAACAGGGTGCTCTTGCCGGTACCGCTGGCTCCCATCAGGGACAGGAACTCACCACGCTCGATCTCCAGTGAGACGTCATCCAGCGGCGTGATCGTCTCGTCGCCTTTGTGGTACTGCTTGGTAACGTGGCTGACTTCAACCAAGGCCATGGTTATTCTCCTTGCGGGGGAAGTCGGTGGAGCGTGGAGCGAACAACGCGGTTTTGCGTAGTCATGGCAGACGACTCTTCGACTTCGTCAATTACTTGGATCGCGGTGTTCTCTTGCAGGTCAGGCGATGGATTGAAGATCAGTCGATCTCCCAGGTTCAAGCCGGACAGGACCTCGGTCATCGGGCCGGAGGGAGTTGCCGCAACGGTGATCGAAGTCTTTCGAGCCTTGCCGGCAGCTTGGTCCGCTCGCCAGACAAATGCCTGGCCATCTTCGCTGAGCACCAATTCTGAAGGGATATAGATCCGCATCTCTTCCTGGATCGAGTCGGTTTTCTGCTCGACTTCAGGAGCGAGAAACGTCACGTCGACCAACATTTCTGGCTTGAAATAATTGGGCGGATCCGGCAGGGCCACTTTCACTTGAAGTGTATTCTTCTGGATGTCCGCCTCGGAACTGATGAATAGCACGCGGCCGACGATCGGCTCGTCGAGTGCCGGGTTGTTGATCGTCACTTGCTGATCGAGTGACACTTGCGGGATGTTCTCGAAACGAACATCGACGCGTACCTGAAGACTATCGGGCCGATACATGGTGACAACCGTACTGCTGTCCGACTCGGTGCGCTGCGACGGCATCGTGCCGAGGTGCGTACCAGGCGGGCTGAGCAGTTGGTAGATTCGACCAGCTACCGGGGCACGGACAACCATTCGGTCGAGGGCCAGCTTGGCTTGGGCGAGCGCGACTTCGGCTTGTCGCAGGCGAGCCTTGGCGGCCTGGAGTTCGGCCTGGGCGGTCGCTTTCGCTTCCATCTCGTCCACTAACAGATCGAGCTGGGTCTTGAGCGCCTCTTGGCGTTTGCTCCAGGCAAGCTTTTCAGCTTGAAGAGTACTTTTGCGCTGGATTAGTTCCTCGAGCGTTGCCTCGGCGGTTGCCAGCCGTGAAACGGCTTCTTCAACCGTCAACTTCGAGACCGCGATACCCGCATCGACTTTTCGCTGGTGTTCGAGCTTGGCGTATTCACGCATCGCTTCGGCCCGGCGCACCTCGAACGGAAGGTTTTGCAGTTGCGTGTCGATTCGCGAAACCTGGGCTTCGGCTTCGGCCAGTTGGGCTTCCAGGTGAACAGGCTGTTCGACCCGAATGTTGGCCGCATCGAGTGCCGCTTGGGCCTGATCGACTTCGGCCTGACGCAAATCGCGATCGGCTATGGCGCGTTCGTAGGCAAGCTGGTTGTCTTCCCGCACGAGGTTTGCAACCGGATCGCCTTTGCTGACGGCTTGATCTTCCACCACGAGCAATTCTTCGATCACACCTGGCGAAAGCGCGGCAACGCGAATCGGTATCGGGCGCGGTTCGACCCAGCCAGCGGCCTGGAACAAGGGCGTTCCGGCCGACTGGATTCTCGCTTTCGAGGCGACCACCGGGACAACTTTCACCGGCATCGCAGGGAAAATCAGATCCCACGACGCCCACACCACCAGGGCCACGAATCCGGCGACCAGTATGCCTGGTATTAAGACACGTGAAATGAAGTGATGCCGGATCGGTAGATCTTTACCACTTCGATCTGCCGCGGTGGCGCCTCGGTCGATCGCGAGTTGTTTCAGATCGACTTCTGCCATCGGTTATTTCCTCACGTAGAGACTATCGGCGAGAACGGTCAAATTGCCTTCGGCGTCGCGTTTCGCTTTTCCATGGACAACGACCGTCTGGAGTTCGTCCAGCAACAGCGACTGACGCGCGTCTGCTTTGAGAACGTCTCCGTTTTGGTCGACGACTTTGACTAATGCGGTTGCCCCGGGGAGTTTGTCGGTTTCGCAGCAATAGTCCCACGGCACCTCACACGCATCGCCGGGGATGTCGCTGCAAGCTTTGAGGGAAGGGTCGACGATCGAGAACGCAGCCAGGCCCTCGACCCAGGGATTGGCCGAACCACCAATGCGGCCGACGATGGTGATTTCATCGTCATCCTTTGCCGACTCACGAACGGCGATTACTTCCTGGGCTCCGGACGGTTCCGACGTGAGCACATATTTTCTCATCTCCGGCGAAAGGACTTCATCACTATTAGTCGTCCTCGTCGTGTCGCTTGATTGGGTGCAGCCAACTACCACGAGGGACAACGCAGTGAACAAAACCAGGGAGAGTGTCGTTTTCATGTTTATTCCTTTCCAAGGTGAAAAATCAAAATCAAACAGATTTGAGACCATCGACCACCGGCATCCGCAAGGCACGGTAAGCAGGCGGGAGCGAGCCTAAGAATCCGAGTAAAAAACCAACGCCGCATCCGACCAGAATGCACACGTTATCAATCCTGAGAGCGAACGCTCCCATGGTGAATCGCACCGATGCTCCGTTGAAAACGGTCAGTGCGATCAGTGTTGCCAATAAGCTGGCCGAGGCCGCTAACAGGAGACCTTCCTGGATCAAGCTGAGCAGGATGGCACGCCGTACAAACCCGAGGGTTTGCAGCATGGCAAGTTCCGAGATGCGACCCACGACGGCGCCATACATGGTGTTTAACCCCGCCAGGATCCCGGCACCGGAGATCAACAAGACTACCAGCCAGGCAAGCCAGCGGATGGGGCCATAATCGCGCTGGAGGCCCGCGTAGTATTCGGTTTCTCGCGCAGCTTGCAGTTCGAGATCGAGTCGTTCTTTGCAGAATAAGTCGACGTCGCTAAAGTCGCCGGAAGAGCTAAGCCGCAGCGCCACCAGGCTCAGGTCTTGCCGCTTCATCGATTGCTGAAGTTCGTCCAGCCGACACCACACTTCCGATTCAAAGGCCCCCCCAGTCGCGGAAAAGGTACCAGCGACTTTCCAGGGTCGTCCTTCAAACTGGACTTCATCTCCGGGGACAATCGCATCCTGTTCAAGACCGAGTTTGACCGCCGCCATCCGGCCGACAAGGACCTCGCCGGGGCCTGGCCAGTGACCCTTTTCCAGCTGAATACGATTGCGAACCAAGAGCACTTCCGGTGTCACACCGCGCACCAAACCCATCGCAGGCTGAGCCATCGAATCGGTGGCAACTTCTGTGCCTAGGTACAGTTCAGGCGAAACGTACTTCTTGCCTTGTCGCTCGCGAATACCGGGAATACTAGCCGCGATCAAGTCGCTCGATCGCATGGGAATCGAGGAGTATTCGAGGTTTTCTCCCATTCCGAGTGAGAAAATCAATACGGTGTCGGAATCTCCGCTGACTTGCAGGTTTCTCTCCAACCCGCGGATGAAACCGACGACGATAAAGACCAGCAAAATCACCACCGTCAACGCACCCAACGTTAACAAGGTACGCAGCGGTCGACGGAACAGGTTTCGGATCGCGTAGTCCCAGGCAAGGGGGCGAAACCACATAGCGATACCCATCTCAGGGATCAATCGAGTGAACGAGGCCTAACCGGATCATCCGCGCAGCAATATGCTGGGCGACAAGTTAAGGCTTCACGATGCGAGAGGGCATCGCGATTTAGCAGGTCAGCGCTAGAAATCGTGTGCGCAGCTGGCGACCTGAAAGAATATGCTCGTCCGGGAGCGAAAAGTCATGTTTTCGTAGCGTGGTCGACGGATCGATAGCAACGTGCGGAAATGCAGGGTAGATGGCTACGAAAGCCATCTCGGGCAAATCGATACTGATGTCATGGCGCTCGACCACCGCACCGTTACAGATGCCTTGGCAGTCTTTGTGCTTCGATTCGGTATCATCCGAATCGGCAGGCCCGGAGTTCTTGGAAGTGTTGGAACAGCAGCAACAAACAGGCGATTCGCTTTCCGATCCGTCGCCAAGTTGCGAGCTTACACCATACCCCTGACCCACCGCACAAGCGAGCGGGCAGTAAAGCAATGCCAGGATGGTGAGCAGTGAAATACTTCGCACGGATCAAGTTCCTTCTTTTAGTATTGTGTACTTCGAATGCTTGTAAGGCAAGTTCAGTTGTTTCCAGCTGACCACTTTGCGTGACCGTATCGTCCCATGCCACGGCGGGGAACTTGTCTTTCCTTTCCGGAGAACGCACGATAGATACCGCGATCAATGTTCTGATTTCAACGTGACGTAACTAATGCCCACCAAGAGTGCTTCGCCGCATGTTGCCTTGCTGATTGAAACGTCTCGGACGTATGGACGAGAACTGCTGCACGGCGTGCGCAAGTACGTGGCCGAACATGGTCCCTGGTCCCTTTTGGTGGAGTCGCGTTCGCTCGAGTCCCCTGCCCCGCCCTGGCTGCCGACCTGGAGTGGCAACGGAATCATGACCCGCAGTGGCTCACAGGCCATGGTCGATGCCGTAAAGCGTGCCAGGGTGCCGACGGTCGAATTGCGTTCGACGCGGCTGAAGCATTCCTTTCCGCTGGTGGGCGTGAACAACTACTCGTTGGGCAAGCTGGTGGCCGAACACTTCCTGGATCGTGGCTTTCGCAACTTTGCTGTGTATCAGTTGGGGGCCGAGGAATACTTTCAGCAGCGCTGCGAGAACTTCGTGCAGACCGTCGCCGAGAACGGCTACGCAGCCTCGCGCTACCATCCCCTCAACCGCCGTGAACAACCGACCGAGTGGGAGCAGGCCCAAAAGGAATTAGCCGACTGGATCCATCGTTTGCCCAAGCCGGTAGGTGTGATGGCGTGTACCGATCAACTCGGCTTCTGGCTCTTGGATGCCTGCCGCCGATGTGGAGCGATTGTGCCGGAGGAGGTCGCCGTGGTCGGGGTCGAAAACGATGCTTCGCTTTGCACGATGGCCACGACTCCCCTATCAAGTGTCGAACTGAACGGCACGGCCATTGGCTACCGGGCCGCCGAGCTTCTCGAACACATGATGAAAGGCGGTAAGCCGCCCAAGAAGCCGGTCCTGGTCGAACCGCTGGGGATCGTTACCCGGCTCTCGTCGGATGTTGTGGCGGTGGACGACCGTGATCTGGCCAATGCGTTGCTCTTCATGCGCGAGCATGCCTGCGAAGGCATTGGTGTATCGGATGTGCTGAAGGAGGTCGCCATTTCAAGAAGCTCGCTGGAACGTGGGCTCCGGAAGCTCTTAGGACGATCGCCCAACCAGGAACTCATCCGTTTGAAGCTGTTGCGCGCCGAGGAAATGCTTACGCATACGGATCTCACGCTCGCGGTCATTGCCCAGCGCTGCGGCTTTCGCCGGACTCAACACCTGGCCGAAACGTTCCGGGAACTGTATGGCATGCCGCCAGGGCAATATCGCCAAGACCGTCGCAAGGCTCGTTAACTCAAGTATGGGCATGGCAAAATAACGGAGTAGGTAGACGCATTTGCGGATTGTATCTGCCGCCAGGATGCGTCACGATAGAAGCATCACTCAGGCCAACCGTTCTGGCTGGTCGCGAGTCCTTGCCCCTCTTATCTTCCTCATGCCCTTGCCTGCCTCGGAGCTACGTTATGTCCCGCTCGACTCTTGATCGCCGTCAATGGATTACCCAAGTATCGGCGGCCGCTTCTACTTCCATGGTTTTCGGTTCGCTGCCGGCGCTACGCGCCGCCGAGAAACCGCGGGATGCGAACAGTCGGCTGGGAATTGGTGCGATTGGCCTGCGTTATCAAGGTTCGGTCATTACCGAAAAAGCAGCGGCCCATGGCGATATCGTCGCTTTGGCTGATGTCGATCGCGAGATTCTAGAAAAGGCCAATTCCGATTTTGGTGGCAAGTCGTCCCTGATGGAGGACTACCGCGAGTTGCTCGCTCGTGAGGATGTCGACGTCGTCATGATCGGCACGCCTGATCATTGGCACACCAAGATGGTGATCGATGCCTGTCGAGCGGGCAAAGACGTCTACTGTGAAAAGCCACTTACGCTCACCATTGATGAAGGCAAGAAGCTCCGCGAGGTCGTCAAGGAAACCGGCCGTGTGGTACAGGTAGGCTCGTGGCAGCGAAGTGACATCCGCTTTCGCACCGCCGTCGAAATGGTGCGGCAAGGCTGGGTCGGTAACCTGGAAAAAGTGGATATCGTCTTGGGTAAGAACAAGACCGGTGGTCCCTTCGAGACGAAGCCGATTCCCAAGACATTCAACTGGGACATGTGGCAGGGACAGACTCCGGACGTGCCGTATATCCCTGAGCGTTCGCATTACACCTTCCGCTGGTGGTACGAGTACAGCGGTGGTCAGATGACTGACTGGGGAGCTCACCATATCGACATCGGTCAGTGGGGAGCAGGAGGTCTGCCGGTGGAAATCGATGGAACCGCCAAGATGCCGTCGGTCGAGAACGGCTACAACGTGGCGGTCGACTATCATGTGAAGTACAAGCTCGACAATGGCGTCGAAATGACGGTCTCGGATACGGGTCGCAATGGGGTCATGTTTACCGGCGACAAGGGACGCATCTTCGTGAATCGCGGGACGCTCGATGGCGCACCGACTGAACGTAAGCTCCCCCGCGAGGACTTTGTGCTGTACGACTTCGATAATCTCGAGCGCCCCGAGCGGGCAGGCAAGCTCGATGCGATCATCAATCACATGGGTAATTTCTTCGATTGTGTTGCTTCACGAAAGTTGCCGGTTTCCGATATCGAAGGCCAGCATCGCAGCGTCAGTACGTGTCACCTGGGGAATATCTCGATGCGAGTTGGGCGAAAGCTGACGTGGAACCCCAAGACCGAGATGTTCGACGGAGACGACGAAGCCAATCAACATCTCAGCCGCCCGCAACGCGCCGGCTACGAGATCGTCTAACACCCCACCCCTGATGTGCCGACAAAGACATGACTATGAACCCCAAGCCTACGATTGACCGTCGTACGTTCCATAAGCTTTCTGCTGGGCTGTTAGGTGCCGCCTGGGCGACGCCAATATTGGCATCGGAAAGCCAGTTTCAACTGAAATACATGCTGCCTTCGTGCATGTACGGCTACAGCGAGCTGGAAGAAATTCTTCCGGAAGCCAAGAAGATCGGCGCGACGCATATCGACATTTGGCCCAAGGTTCATGGCGATCAACGCGAGCAAGTCGAAGCGATGGGAGTCGATCGTTTTGCCGAACTGCTGGAAGCCAATGACGTCAAGCTTGGTTGTATCACGCAGTACAAACTGGGACCGTTCGGTTTGCAAAGCGAGATGCCGCTGGCCAAGCGACTGGGTTGCCCCCTGATGATTACCGGCGGCGCCGGACCCAAAGATGCCAAGGGGCCTGAACTGAAGAAGGCCGTCGCGGCATTCATTGAGAAGATGAAACCGCATATCGAAGTCGCCGAGGAAAACGGCGTCACCATTGCGATCGAGAATCACGCGAACAACCTGATCGATTCGCCTGACTCGCTGCGGTGGCTGCTAGAACTTCGTCCCTCGAAGCATCTGGCCATTGCCTTGGCCCCGTATCATCTGCCGCAGGATGAAGAGCAGCTTGCCGGGCTCATTCGTGAACTGGGTGAGGGGATGCAGATGTTCTATGCCTGGCAGCACGGGGCCGGTTCGCATGAGCCAATGCCGGTTGAGAAGCAGTTGCTTCAGATGCCAGGTCGCGGCCCGCTCGATTTCCAGCCGCTGCTTCAGGCCTTGGCAGACGTGAAGTACCAAGGGTGGACCGAGGTGTTCATGCACCCGTATCCTCGCGGGATTCCCATCTTGCCTACCGTGGCCGAAACAACGGCCGAGATCGTGCGGGGGCGAGATTACCTGAGCCAATGTGTTTCGAAACTGAATAAAGGAAACTAACGTGTCGGACAAAGTACTCATCATTATTGGCGACGCATCGGAAACACTGGACACGCTGTATCCCTACTACCGGCTGCAAGAAGGTGGCTTCGAGCCGGTGGTGGCGGGACCTCGCCGGGGATCGTTTCAGATGGTGATGCACGAGATCAAGCCAGGCTGGACCATCACCAAAGAGTGGGAAGGCTACACGATCGAAGCGCAGATTGCGTTCTCCGAAATCATTCCCGAGCAGTACGCCGGTATCATGTTCAGCGGCGGCCGTGCCCCTGAGTACATTCGCTACGACGAACACCTTGTGGCGGCAACCCGCTGGTTTGTTGAACAAGGGAAGCCGGTGGCTTCGGTATGCCACGGGGTCGAGGTGCTTGCCTACGCCGATTGTGTCCGCGGTCGCAAAATGGCGACGGTCCCCAAGTGTAAGTTCGACTTGGAAGTGTGCGGCGGGACGTTTGTCGACGAAGCGTGTGTTGTCGACGGGAACATCGTCAGCGGCCGCACGTTCCATGACAACGGACGCTACTTCGGAGCGTTCATGAACTTGCTGGAAGAAGCCCGTACGGCAGCCGCCGGTGGTGTGGGAGCGTAAGGTTACTCCACCACCAAGATACCGTTCATGACCATCCAGTGACCTGGGAAACTGCAGAAGTACGGATACCGTCCGGGCTTCTCAGGTGCTTGGAAGTAGATCGTGAACTCCTTCTTCGGGTCGACGATGTCGGTATATGCCAAGACGTCGTCCGACTTCGGCACATATTGATTCAGGGCAGCTTCAGGATCGGCTACCAGCTTGTTCGCAAGATCCCCAACGGTCGCCAGCGTGCCGGGTTTGATAAGAACCCAGTTGTGCGGCACCACGTCTGGATTGACGAACGTCAGCTGGACCATCTCGCCCGCTTTGGCTTGGAGTTCAGCGGTCGAGTAGGTCAGATTCTTTCCGGCTTCCAGTTTCAGCTGACGATCGGGCTCGGACGCTGGTTTCTTTTGCCAAGGGTTCGGTTTGCGATTTCCCAGCAAAGCCAGATCCCGCAACAGGGGATGGGCAGCGATGACTTTCTCGCGAGGTTGATTGTTGGGGATGCCAGTGAAGGGCTGATCCAGCTTGTGAACGGTGACGAAAAGTTCTTGTTCGATGCCAGAATCGACCTTCAGCAGTAGATGCAACTGGTTGACCGGTTGCAGGTCAGGCATCTCGACAAAAATAGTCTTCTCATCAAGTGGGTGAACGCACGCGATCTCGACGGCTTCGTGACCAACGACATTCGGGTGGCTGGGAGCCATTTCCGGCGAGCCGTATCCGGGGCCGTAACGATAGTTCCAGGCCTGGGCGAAATGTGTCTTGGCACTGCGAATGACTTCGCTGTCGATCGGTTCCTGGTACTCGATCAGAACGCCATTCTCGTGCACATGGAAGCGGATCGGCATCTGCATCGCCTTGCCCGTGTATCGCACCCGATGAAGACAGCCATCATCCGGCGTGTACGATCCCCAGCCCGCCATGCCGCTGACGTACAGCTGACCGTCCGCCGGATTGGTTGCCCCGCGATGAGCTCCCGAGCGAAATTCGCCAGGCAGCGGCATCACGGCGCCTTGATCTTGTCCGTCGACTTCATCGCGAAGCACCAGGAAGTGGGTTCCCATGCCGAACGAAGTGTGGATCAGTTGACCTTGCAGCGGTCCAAATCGCGAGTCGGGATTGATGGCTTGGCCGCCGCTGCTGTTATCGAGACCGCGTGGCATGTAAATCAGTGGGAGCGAAGGTGCCTGACCCTGCTTGGGGCCACGATATCCAAAATGAGGAGGCTCTTTCAAACTGGGATCTACCAGGCAGATCATCGAAGCCGGCGTCCAGGCTCCTTCACTGCAAGGAACGGTCACTTTGCCATCGGCCGTGACCCCCAGGCCATCCGGGTTGCGGAAGCCTGTCGCGAGGACTTCGACCTGCTTACCATCGGCTGAGATACGAAGCAGGCCATCCTTGCCGGAGGCGGTGTAGAAGTTGCCCTGAGAATCGATTTCCAGCCCGCAGGTATAATCATGCCCGCCGGGTGAGGTGGCGTAGACGTTCGAGAAACACTCGTAGAAGTCTGCTTCGCGATCATCGTTGTTGTCGATCAGACGCGTGATTTGATCCCGCCCGAGGACATAGATTTGATTGTCCCGTACGGCGACTCCCAGGGGTTGATGAAGACCCGTCGCAAAACGCTTCCAACGAATCTCATCCAGGTCCGCGTCCAGGCCGGTCGCAAGCCAAACGTCCCCGGTCATGGTGGCCAGAACGGCGGTGCCATCTTCCAGGAAGTCGTGGTCGCCGACGAACATTAATGTGCCCCAAGGATTGTCATTAGGCAACTCAATCGTATCGATGGCATACGGCAAGTCGTTATTGCCAAGCTGGGCGTGAGTGATGAGTTCTTGCGGCCACTGCGTGGGAGGCGTCTTGATCGACTTGGCCAATGGATGCTCGTTGGCAGGGGCGACGGTCCGCGTGAACTTGCCGTCTTCGATCCAAGGAGCGTCGAGCATTTCGGTATCACCAATTCGATAAGAAAAGACAACCCGTGGGCCGACGCGGTAGTAACCGTGGTACTGAAACGGCTGGTCGGGCCGCTTCTCTTTTGGATGATCGACCAGGGGACCGGCTGGGCGAAGGCCATCCATGAAGCCATGTCGTACCTCCGAGAACTTGACGAAGCCACCCCGCCAGACCGCTGCATAGGTCAGGGTTTGCGGATCGAAGCAGGTCGATAGCTCCCCTTCATCTCCCAGTTGCACGCAGATCCCTTTGGTGATTGCTTTGCCGGGAAGATGCGTGACGCCAGCCAGGACCGGGGCCTTGTCGCGCTGGCTCCAGCGACCGTCTTTCCAGACCGCTTCATTTTGATTGCCCCAGTGGCCAAACTTGCCACCGTCGAGCCCCGGGAACGCAGGCAGCAGGTGCCAATGCCGACTGGCCGAAGCGAAGTGCATGGCTTGTTTGCGATAGAAATCATAGACGCGATCGCGGTTGACGTTCTCTTGCCACAGGTTCCAAAGAGCTGGTACCAGAGGGTTTCGGTCGAAGGCAAATGCAGCGGGGTGATCGGCCTGATGGACAAGCGCCTGAAGTTCTTTGTCTTGATCGAGATCCAGAAGAAAACGAACCAGATCGCGGCGCTGAGAGAGGCTCATTGCGTTGGCCATTCCCGCGGGCATCAGCGTGCCGGACGGGCGGGACTGATCGATGTCGTCTTTCGCTAGCGAGGTCGTCTTCTGTGTCGCGGGATCGAATACTTCGATTGTCTCGTCGGTTTCAGATCGTTTGTAACCTTGGACGACCTGGCCGTCGGTCAGTTGAAAAAGCCAGGTTGTGTATTCTGGCTTGACGGTATGACCTGGCCATAAAACCGACTCGACGATTTGGTTGGGCCTCAGACGTTTGGTCACTTCATTCAGCGAAGGGCCAACGCTTCCTCCTTTTTCTCCGACCTGGTGACACGATAGGCAGGCAAACTTCGCCGATCGAAACACGCTCATCCCGCGCATCGCATCGCCATGCGTGGTTGCCAGTTGGACGAGCTCGTCACAGTAGCCTTCGTCGAACGCGGCCGGCAGAGGCTTGGTGACGGTAACCGTGGGATCTCCGCAGAATTCATCCGGCTCTTCCCCTGGCAACTGCGTAGGCGCCAGCGGCAAGGAGAGCACGAGAAGAAGGGGAAGAGAGACTTGTTTCCAGCGGGTAAGCATGGCGGGTACCGTAAGTAGCCAGTGACGAAGGATACGAGAGAAATGGCGGGAAAATTCGAAGAGCGTGTAGTATAACCACTCGCCCTGCCGGCGCACAAAAAAAGCCGGGAAACGCGATGCTGCGTCTCTCGGCTTATTGAATCGAATGCCTGGCGGTTGGTCGTCTCGCTTAGGCAGACTTACGCAGAACCTTGAGGCTGGTAGCGGCCACGGCAGAAAGCCGTTGCAGGTCGTGGTCGACCATGGTTTCGACGAGTTCCTGGAATGGCATCTTGGGCGTCCAGTTCAACTCTTCCTGGGCCTTCTTGGGATCGGCCAGCAATAGATCGACTTCCGCAGGACGGTAGAACTTAGGATCGATGACCACATGGTTTTCCCAATTCAGACCAACTCGATCGAACGCGATTTGGACGAAGTCACCCACGCGATAGGTTTCGCCGGTGCCGATCACGTAGTCGACCGGCTTGTCTTGTTGCAGCATCAGCCACATCGCTTCGACGTAGTCGCCAGCGAAGCCCCAGTCACGACGGGCATCCAGGTTGCCCAGGCGAACCTCGGTCGCGAGGCCCAGTTTAATGCGCGCGACGGCATCGCTGATTTTACGCGTGACGAACTCAAGGCCGCGTCGTGGTGATTCATGATTGAAGAGAATCCCACCGCAGGCATACATGTCGTAGCTCTCGCGGTAGTTCACCGTCATCCAGTGACCGTAAGCCTTGGCGACCCCATAGGGGCTGCGCGGGTGAAACGGTGTCGTTTCTCGTTGGGGTGTTTCGTGGACCTTGCCAAACATTTCGCTGCTACTTGCCTGGTAGAAGCGAATCGAGGTGTCGACCATGCGGATCGCTTCCAGCAGACGGGTCACGCCCAGGCCGGTGACTTCGCCGGTCAGGATCGGCTGGTCCCAGCTACTGCCTACGAAGCTTTGGGCGGCAAGGTTGTAGACCTCGGTCGGCTTGACTTTGGCAATCAGACGTTCCAGGGATGCTTGGTCGAGCAGATCGGTGCAGTGGAGTTCGATCTTATCTTGCAGGTGTGCGATACGCTCGAAGGCATTGGTGCTCGTGCGGCGAAAACAGCCGTGAACTTCGTAACCTTTTTCGAGAAGGAATTCGGCAAGATACGAACCATCCTGGCCCGTGATTCCGGTAATCAGCGCGACATTCGACATGACAACTTCTACGCCTTCTTTGCTTGACAGGAGACCATCCGTGGAACAGGAAAGATAGCGGAATTTGCCGCCCGATAAAATGCCAATCGAAGACGAGAGGCCGCTCAGAATCAGGCGGCTTGGCTAGAATTCTCGGTACGTGTGTCCTGCACATTTTGCGCTAACACAGCCACTCGATCGACGAGTTTGGGGAAGACGGCTTTCCAGGGCTCGTTTTGAACCGTGATATTGGGCTCGGTCTCCCAGCCGCGGTTGTCTTCGAATTCGGAGATCTGGCGTTGGAGCTGCGATGGATCTTCCAGCGAGAAGAACTGGGAACCACTGCCTGCGACCTCGCGGAAGATGGGGATATCGCTGGCGAACACGTGCAGACCGTGGTGTTGCGCTTCGACAATCGGCAGGCCAAAACCTTCCGCCTTGGACGAGAAAAGAAACGCTTTGCTGCGTTCGTAGATGTAATTCAGGGCGTTATCGTTGACGTTGTTCAGCAAATGGAGACGTTTGCCAATTTCCGGGTGGTTGGCGATTCGATCGATCAAGTCGTCGCACTTCCAGCCGACACGCCCAACGAGTGCTAGCGAAACATCTTTGCCTTCTTTCCACAGCAGTTCAAAGGCATCCAGAAGGTAGTGATGGTTTTTGCGAATCTCGATCGTCGAAACCATCAGGTAGGGAGCTTTGTCTCGCTGGGCAAAAATGTTGCTGATATTTGTGGGAACCCGCGAGTAAGAAATACGACTTATTGGTTTGATATCGCAGCCTAAGCGAACATGACCGACATGCGATCGATCGAGCGGGGCGTTCTGTTCCTGGATGAATTGCCACAAGTCGTCTTCGCCTGCCTGGGCATCTCCGAGAAAGAAGTCGACCGAATGCACCAGGCGTTCTGCCCAGTCGGTGAACTTCGTACGGAGTTCTTGGCCGAAGAACTCGGGATAGCGTATCGGAATGAGGTCGTGAACCATCGCTCCGACAATCGCTCCGCTGTTTTGAGCATCCTGGATTGTGTCGAATATTTCTGGCAAGTCCCACCAAGAGTCAGGCATCAAGATGACGTCGCCAGGCCCTGGATTCACGGATGGGGTTTCGGGACGTATCTTTCGAAGCGTTTTTCGCCAGATCCGATCGAGTGTCCGCGGATACAGAAGCTTACGAATCCGCGTGCCCAGCTTGTTCAGTTTCAGTCGAGTCGACGTACTGATCATGTTGGGAATCATGTTTTGGTAATAGGACGACCAGTCCCTTTCGGACTTGCGGTAACCGCGGGCCGCACACCATCGATCGACGTGGACGAACTGGCCGTCGAGATTAACGACCGGAAAGCATTCGATTTGCGTTTCGCGTTTCGCGGAATAGACCAGCGACTCTCGCGCAAGGCTGCGAACAACACGCTGAATTCCCGTGTGATAATCTTGAGAAGCGGTGTGCGTGATGTCGATCAACAGTCGACGCATCGGTGGGGTCATCAGTCAAATACAATCCGTTCTTGCCACAAGTTTCTATCCGAGAAACGGCCAGCGTCAACTTAGCACACCAAGGACTTGCGATGAAGGCCAATGTTTTACCCCGCCAGTGGCTGCAACCTCTTTGTATTGAGTGACTAGAGAACGATTTACCCCGAGTTTTGGCTTAACACGACGGCGCTGATCGAGCCGAATGAGAAATAGCTTACATAATTGCCTATAACGCGCAGTTCACCACGCGGAATCGGCTCAAGCAGCTTCGATCGATGGGACGCGATCAGCTAAATCGCTCCACCAAAGACAAGACCATGCGGCCGGAAAGGATGACGGCGATAATCAGCGAGCACGTCGCGATGGTGCATGCCGGCACTTTCAATTTGGTGGGCGGAAGCTTGATCGCCAGAAAGAGCATGGCAAAGGCAAGAAGCGGGACGCCAATCACGGTCAGGGCCTGGGCGAAGACAATCAGCGACACGCTGGACATACCCAACCAATTGATGGCAATCGCGACCAACATGCCAACGGCCAGGCCGGCGACTGTCAGGGCTTTGACCGGCTGATCTTTCACACTGGCCGACATCCCCAGGCTGTCACTCAGGGCCGTTCCACCGATCAACGCATTAACCAAAAGCGAACTGAAAGCACCTGCCGAGATACCGACGCAGAACATGAACTTGGCTTGCGGTCCGATCAGCGGCTCAAGTTGCTTGGCAACATCCGTAATGCTGGTCAGCGTCGCGTCCTTCAGAACCGCCGCCGAAGTGACCATGATGATGAAGCTGATGCCCCCGAGAACTGCGATCCCCACGATCGAGTCGACAATCCCGTTGGCGATGTCATCACGCGACCAGTTCTTTTCACGGACGCCGTAGATTTGATAGAACGCGCCGGCAATGGAAAACGTGGTGCCGAACATACCCAGCAGCATCACGATGTTTTCGGGAGAGCCACCTCCTTCAGGAAACGAAGGAACCATCCCGGTGAAGATCTTGGAAATCGAAGGCTGAACGACTGCCAGATTCACGACAAAGCCGATCAACATGATGCCGACCATCACCATCATCATCTTCTCAATAAAGCGATACGGCGTGCTACTGCCGTAAAGCGCCCACACCAACCCGGCATTGATCAAAACGATGGCCACCAGCGACATCCACTTGGCCGAGGCTCCCATCTCGGTGCTATCGGTCGCGATATTGATCACATCGATGATGGCCAGGTTATTCGTGAATTGAAAGCAACTGGTGATCAGGAAGAATACGATCCCAATCACGATCGATACGGGTCGACCTAACCGATGGGCAATTTCAGAAAACGGGGTGCGATCGAAGCTTGTTCCAATGATGGCGGCCAAGAACACCGTTAGGGCCATAAAGACCGACGCCAGGCCGAGCACCCAGATCATGCTGTAGCCGTACGCGGCTCCGACCTTCGAGTTCGACAAGATACTGCCTGGCCCAAGAACAACGGAGGCGACGACAATCGCTGGACCAATCGCTTTGAGGATTCTGAGGAAGGAAAGCTGCTTCGGGCTTTCGGCCGTCGCATCCGACATAACTGACTCGCTTTCATGCGATTCGATCCGCGAAGACTTGCGTCTTTCGCTGATCGCAATGGGGTTGGGAGAGGGGTGCTATTATCACCGATCTACGGCGAAGTTTTCAAAGGGAAAAGTCAACGACGTTTTCCCCTGGCTCAACTTCCGCGATCAGTCCTGACTTGCGATCGCTGCCATACTTCTCCGGCAGGATCGCTTCGGCCGACTTCTCAGGCCCATGATCGATGAACGCTGAGATCATCACACGATGCTTGCCCAGGGGAACCCCGAGGCCAAACTGCTCGGTGCCGGCAACGTATGTGCCGTCTTCTTGAATCTCAGCCATAGCCATCAATGAGCCTTCTTTCTCAGGGACAAACACGATCGTACCGGTCGGAAGGGTTTTGCCCTTATAAGTTACCGTGCCAGAAACCTGCCCCATCTCAGGACCCTTGGGACCACATCCGGCTACCAGGGCGAGCAAAAAGAGACAACCTGTCGTTGTCCAGACAAAGCTTTTCATGACGTAATCACTTAACGATAGAGAGAACGAAGCGGTGAAAAGAGATCGTCGCCCCAACGAATTCGAGCGACGATCGTGCCGACACGGTTTTTACAGTCCCGAGATGACCTCGCCGTTACTTCGGGTGGCGACGGCCTTGAGGGTATCCAGCGGCATCGTTTCGGTCAGGAATTTGACGCTTCCATCGCACATGACAAACAACGCACCACCGGGATGGTAGCTCGAGAAGGGCGTCGAGTTGTTGCCGTACGATCCGGGGAAGTTGATCGGATACTGGATCATCTTGTGATCGATCATCAGGTATTCGGTCGAATTGTAGGAAGTCGAACCCCAGGTCCACGGCTTCAGACCGGCAAACCCCGAGGCCGTGCTGATCTTCGAGGTCTCGCCCAAGAGGAATGTATTGGTCGTTCCGTCCACGATGTCGGCAAAACGGGTGCGGCTGTTGGGGTAGATAATTCCGGAGCGAGAGTAGCCGACTCGACCTGAGGTTGTTGCCGCGACGAAGTCGGTATCTACTGAACCGCCATTGCCGCGGTAATGCAGCCCACCCTGGACGTTGTGATAGGGGAAGTTTGCGGTAACGGCCTGGTCGGAAGAAAGCTCGCCCAGTGGCGATGACGGACAGGTAATGCCTGGTACGGCTCCAAAGATCGGATGATCTTGGTTGTGGCTCCGGTAAGGGCTACGCGTCATCATGTAGTTCGCTGCGAGTGCTTCCATTCCTTCATAGCGGGTGTTTTGTTCAATGAAGGGAAAGATACGTGGAACCCAGCCCACGGCATAAAACTGCCACGAAGTATCCCCGCCGGTCATGAACCGCCCGTAGGTATCGTGGTAGTTGTGAAATGCCAGGCCGAGTTGTTTCAAGTTGTTACTACATTGCATGCGTCGAGCGGCCTCTCGTGCTTGCTGTACCGCCGGCAACAACAAGGCAATCAACACACCAATAATGGCGATAACAACAAGGAGCTCTACCAGCGTGAATCCACGATTTCGATTCATTGTGTAACCTTTATGAGGAACGAAAGAGAGATGACTTTCAGGTAAAGTTGGCCGATGATGTCAGCTGATATCAACTTGGCCAAAAAAAAGCATGAAGGGTTGTGAAAAGGGACAGTCGCAAGGTCGTGTGCCCGATTCGTTCATGGGTATGAACCTTCTGGTTAGCAAAGGGTGCGCCGCGAACGATCGAATCATCTGACCTATCTCGACTTTCGACCGAAATGGTCTCAAATTGCCGAGAAACGGCCTAAAAAAGTAAGACGAGGTGCAAGTTGAGGAGATGACCGTGCCATGAATTTCATCGTGGCCACTGGCAATTCGCCCAAAAAATGAGCGGGAAAAGCTTGCTATTGGTCAGTCCACCCGTCAAAATGATATCAGCTGACATCATGGCGGCCAAGACAAAAAATAGGTTAGGATAGATTTTCTGAAAGAATCTACCTAGAAGGCGATATAGATTATATGGCTGGCGGCATCGACAAGACCAACGGTCCCTCGCACGACGGTGACCTGGCAGTTTTTTACAGGTTGACTTCAACCGGAATGATGTCAAAATGATGTCTCGTGACATCATTTCTGGTGCTCAAAGCCCTGTTGGACAGCCGTGACAGGTTAAGATCGTTGTAGTTAGGAAGTGCAATCGTACTGATGAACCTTGAAGTCTTAGAAGATGCAAAACAGTTAGGGGTTGCCGCCGCTCGTCTTGGTGCGGAGGCGATTCGTAAAGCGATCGCCGAGAACGGTCAGGCCAACATTATTGTCGCCACCGGAGCTTCCCAATTCGAAACGTTGTCGGCATTGATCGCTGAGCCTGATATCGATTGGAGTTGTGTCACCGGCTTTCACCTGGACGAATACCTCGGACTGGACGATCAGCATCCCGCTTCGTTTTGTCGGTACCTGCGGGAACGTTTTGTCGAGCTTGTCCCCTTGAAGCAGTTTCACTATGTCGATGGGTCAAGTAGTGATCCTCAGCAGGTATGCCGCGAGCTGGGGCAGTTAATCCAAAAGTATCCGATAGCCGTCGCCTTCGTTGGGATTGGCGAGAATGGCCACTTGGCGTTTAATGACCCTCCGGCAGACTTCGATACGAACGAGCCTTACCTGGTGGTAGAACTGGACGAAGCTTGCCGACAGCAGCAAGCCGGCGAAGGCTGGTTTGCCACGATCGATGATGTACCGACGCAAGCGATCAGTATGTCTTGTCGCCAGATACTAAAGACGAAAACGATCATTTGTAGTGTGCCTGACCAACGCAAAGCGGAAGCTGTGCGACGAAGTCTGGAAGGGCCTATTACCCCGGATGTTCCTGCCTCCATTTTGCAGACGCATGAGGGTACGACCTTGTTTGTTGACAAGGCGGCCGCATCGCTGCTTACCTCATCGACCCTCTCCGACTAGAACGCCAGGAGCCACATGTCTATTCCGAAATATGTCGATCTTCAGATCAACGGCTACTTTGGTGTCGACTTCAATCAGGACGACATCTCTGCGGAAGATCTGAACGCGGCCTGCGTGGCGCTCGAGCGGGATGGCGTCGAGCAAGTTTTGGTAACCGTCATCACCGACGAAATCGTCAAGATGGCCTCGCGGATTCAGCGGATTGTCGACTTGCGAAATGAGGACCCACTGGTCAGCCGCATCATTTCTGGCGTGCATGTCGAAGGACCCTTCATCAGTACCGAAGCCGGTTATGTTGGCGCACATCCCGTCTATGCCGCCAAGCAGGCCGATTGGCGGGAAATGGAAACGCTTCTGACTGCGGCCGGTGGCTTGGTTCGCATTGTTACTCTGGCTCCGGAACAAGATCCTTCGCAGGAGGTAACGCGCCGTCTGGTCGACGAAGGGATCGTTGTTTCTGCCGGACATACCAATGCATCGCTTAAGGATCTCGATGCGGCGATCGATGCCGGTCTGTCCATGTTCACGCATCTGGGCAATGGTTGTCCGCGGATGATGGACCGACACGACAACATCATTCAGCGGGTATTGAGTCGATCGGAACATCTCCAAATCGGCCTCATCGCCGATGGAGCGCACGTTCCGTTTTTCGCGTTGAAGAATTACCTCGACATCATTGGTATCGATCGAGCATTTGTCGTATCCGATGCCATCTCTGCCGCAGGCTGCGGCCCGGGCGTTTATCCGCTGGGCGATCAAGAGGTGACCGTCGGTGACGACGGAGTTCCTCGCGCCGAAGACGATAGTCACCTGGTTGGTTCTGCAACCACGATGCAGCAGATGGCCGAGAATCTTCAGTGCCGATTAGGTCTGACCTCGACCGAGGTCCGCCGCCTCACGTATACCAATCCGCTGAATCAGATGGGCGGCGTTGAAAAGGTGGTCCCTCTTCGGATGAATGCTCCACTGAAAAACGGTGGGCATCAAGCGACAACGACCTAGCGAGATTACGTCGACTCGCGGACGATTAATTGCGGTCGAATGACACGCAGTCGTTTCGACGGAGCAATCGTGCCGGCGATCGATTCTTCAACCAGGTCCAGTGCCTGCTTGGCGTACTCGGCATGACACTGATCGATGGTCGTTAACCCTGGTTCAATCACGTCTGCGATGTCCAGGTTATCGTAGCCGGTAACGGCGACATCTTTGGGAACCGAGTACCCGTGCCGTTCGAGACCTTGAATCAAGCGAACGGCCCATTCGTCGTTGGACGCGATGATCGCGTCGGCTTTGTTACTGACGACCAGCTTCTGTATGCAGTCGTCAATCGCTTCCCGCGATGGCTTTTGAGTCGCTTCTGGGTTGGTCCAGATCAGCGAGTTCGTCGAAGGCAGCTTGCGCCGTTTGACGTTTTCTTTCCAGGCCTCGCTTCGAATCGACATGAGTTGATCGGAAGGGGACCAAAGTTGAATCGCGATCTTCTTGCGACCTCTGTCGGCCAGGTGATCTACCAGTTGCTCGATCGCCGAAGAGGTCTCGACACGAACGCACGGCTGAGATTTGAGGATGGGGGAGGAGTGGACGATGATGTTGTCACGACCACGGAAGACCTTCTTCAGCTTGGGCCGGAAGTCCTGCATGACGTCGAACATGCATAGGATGGCATCCATTCCATGATCGGCGAAGTCGTCCAGGTAGGTTTTGATTTCATCCGGATCGTGATGAGCCTGCCCGATCATCAACCGATAGCCGCGTGTATGCGCTTCGGCTTCGATGGCGGCAAGTCGCGCCGAGAAGACCGCCAGGTTCACCGTATCCAGGACGACGCCGATGATCTTGGTTGGCATGCCGCGGAGCCGTTGGGCGGCGCGGTTGGGACGATAATCGAGTTCGGCCGCGATCTTGAGAACCTTCTCGCGTGTCGCCTCCGAGACGCGAACGCAATCCGCTCCCGAGTTATTGAGGATATGCCCCACCGCTGCTCGGGAGACCCCAGCTTTGTTCGCGATGTCGAGAAGGCGGACTTTCCGTGGTTCTTGGGCCATGTGTTTCGTTCATCTGAAAAGATGGCAATCGATCGATTTGAGCATCGAGCAGCTGCCACATAGGACTTGGCAATGGGACAAGTCTTCCAGAATACGGAAAACAGTGTCCTTGAATCAAGTCCCGCCGATTGAACGAAGTTACGAACCCTAAACGACTTCAGGCACGATATAGGGGGCACGGTACTCGCGTTTCAGCAGCCCATTGGCCTTTTCGTCCTGAGGGAAAGTCTCGGTTTTGGGGTCAATTTGCAGCGTTTTTCCCAGCTGAACGTGGGCCGAATTGACATCGACCCCGTTGGCTGCCAGGTGAGATTGCATCCCAGCGGCGGCCTCATGAACAAGTGGTTGCTCTTGGGTACGCTCTGGCAGCGATTTCAGCGAAATGGCATCACCCACCTGGTGCGAAATATTTCCGAGATGACAAAGAGCAGTCGAAAGGTGTCCTGTCCGGACGTCGCAGTTCAGGTCGGATGTCTTCCGCGAACGTACGGCTTTTACAAAGTTTTCACGGTGAAGTTGACGGCCGCCATCAGGGCCGGTGGTTCCTTTGATCTCTCGAATCGTCTTTCCGTCACGATCGATCACCTTGCCGGTGTCGAAGCCGACGTAGGTTGCATCTTCCCCTTCAACGACGATACCGTAGCTGAGTCCCATGTAGTTGCAGGTATCCTTCTTGCCGGTCGCCGTTGGCAAGTCGCGGATCTCGAACGTGATCGGAGCTTGGGCGTATTCATAACGAAGCAGATGGGTGTTCGGTGTTTGTCCGTTGTCGTCCCATACATAGCGTCCACCAACACTGCTGACAGAAGTTGGGAACTCTTCCGCACCAATCGACCAGCGACAAAGGTCAAGAATATGGGGGCCGTTGTTGCCAAGTTCCGCATTGCCATAGTCCCAGAACCAATGCCAGTCGTAGTGATAGTTGGCGCGTTCCAACTTGGTGGAACCAGGGCCACACCACTGATCGTGGTCTATGGTGGCCAGCGGCGTGGGAGTTTTCTCCGGGCGACCAATCGAGTTGCGGCGCGTTAAGTAAAGACCTTTGACCTGCTTCACCTTGCCGAGCACGCCGTCTTGGATTTCCTGGAAGAAGTCTTTGAGGTGCGTGAAGCTGCGGCGCTGGATTCCGATCTGAACAATTCGATCATACTTCTCGGCCGCCTTTTGCATCTGACCTGCTTCCCAGATGTTGTGGGAACAAGGCTTCTCGGTATAGACGTCTTTGCCTGCCTGGCATCCCCAGACAGTACCAAGGCCATGCCAATGATTGGGGACAGCCAGAACAACGGCATCGACATCTGGATCGTCGAACACCCGACGCATGTCGCCATACGTCTTAAGCTTGCTGTTGAACTTCTTCTGAAATGCTTCTGCCTGTGTACCTAGAACGGCACTATCGACATCGCATAGACCCACAACGCGAACGCCAGAGATCTCGGGGAAGCCATTGAGATGCGTTCGACCGATCCCGTGTGCACCAATCACGACAACCCGCAGTTCGTCATTCGCCGCCGCGAACGCAGAAGGTGTCGACAGCGAGGTAACGGCAGTCGCAGAGGCAGCGGCAAGGAATTGGCGACGATTGAAGGAAAGCATGTCAGTACCTATTGGGCAGAGCTTGGATCGATTGGAAGGGACAGCAAGGTCGCGGCGAGCAGCTATTTCTCTTCGCTCAAAAGACTATCCATAGAAATGGCTTGGCCATCCGCATCTCGGCTCATGTCGGCGGCGGTCATGAAGGCCACAATTTCCAACGTCTGTTCCGGAGAGACAGGTGGCTCTTTCGTCTCGAAGAATTTGACGATCTCGACCACCAATAAATTATAGGTGGCACGAATCTTGGTGAGCTCGATATCTTTCTTTCCGAAGACCACAACACCATACCCGTACGAACCGTCGCGAATACCACGGAAGGTTCCTACGCGGCCATCCTCCCAAACTCCCGTGACGATATCGGCTCCTTCGGTTTTCGTGCGTTGAACCGTTTTGCATCCGGGACCCATCACGGTGAAGAGAGTTTCCACACCGTGGATGCCGTACCAGAAAAGATCGGGATGGGTTGGGTCGAGCTTGCATGGGCTGTAGGCAACGCAGCCCACGACCTCTTCTTTATTCAGGTCGATCACTTCCTGGCAGAACCGGAGTGTCGAGGCGGAGAAGAAAGGAGTGCCTGTCTTATTCGACAGGGCGATGAGTTGCTTCGTTTCTTCCAGCGAGGCCGTAATCGGTTTGTCGACAAAGAGAGGGATGCCAGCTTCCAGCACGGGCTTGGCTTGTTGCAGGTGCACCCGCCCGTCGACGCTGTTCATGATGACCGCATCGACTTTCTTCAGCAGGGCATCGATCGAAGGAACAATCTCGATCCCCATATCGCTGATTTGCTTAGTGAAGCCCTCGATCCGATCGGCACTGGTCGGCAAGTCAGGACTGCCACCAGGGAACGCGGCAACGACCTTGGCTTTCTTTAATTCAGGGGCAGGGTCTTCCGCGTTGATTGTCTTGGTGAAGGCAACGGCGTGGGAACTGTCGAGGCCAATCAACCCGATCCGCAGGGTCTCGGCCGCATGTGCTGAAGTGGTCATAAACGAACAAGCCATTAAACAAGCGATCGTGGTGATAGCGAGGGAGGTTCTCACGGGCAAAGCCTTTGGTTGCGGGAGGCAGAGACGCCTGGCAAGCAGCCAAGACGCCAAATTCATCAAACCGATGACGTCAAGATACCACGTGACATCATGTGAGTAAAGCTTTTTCTTTTGAGGTTGTATGAGGAGGACTGCTGGTCGCCTGTTGGCATTGCGGCAGGCCAAAACACAGAATCCGGCGGTAAACCGGATTCCCCCGAAGGGATGGGGGTGCCAGCATCGCAGGGCCGAAAACTCGTGGGTACGGCTTTTCTGGGCGCAGAAATCCGAAAAGCTTTGCGTAGGCACCCGAAAATATGGGGATACGACGATGAAATAGCTACCGAAATGCTATCGGATACGCCGATGGCAACTGCTGGACGGGTTCTATCGATTCTTCAGGCGGAATCTACTTTGGCGAGGCGGACAATGGCGACTCTCTCTCTATCTACATCTACTCGATGCGTACTGACGTTGCTTCTGGTTCTGGCGACTAGCTCCATGGTTTATGGACAAGGTATTGCTGTGACCGGGGTGGGCCCAGTGAATCGAGCGATGGGTGGGGCAGGCACGGCAGCTCCGCTGGACGCGATAGGTGCGCTGCACTGGAACCCGGCGTCGATCAGCTATCTCGAGCAGTCCGAAGTGTCGTTCGGCATGGAAGGCTTGCTTGGTGACGTCGAACTTTCATCGACCGTCGGTGGATCTACCAATACAACCAGCGGTGAAGCCGGTGTTGCTATCATCCCAGCGGTTGGCTGGGTCGATCATCTTGAAGGCACTCCTTTGACAATTGGCATGGGTGTCTATGGGATTGGCGGTTTCCGCAACAATATGCCCATGGATGCAAGCAACCCGCTGTTGGGAACCGGACCCGTGTTTGCCGATGCCGAAATCATGCAGATCGCTCCGACGATGTCCGTTCGTTTGGGCGAATGCTGGTCGATCGGGGTGGCTCCAACGATCTCCGCAGCTCGTATGCAATTCGATCCGCTTGGTCCTTCGGCAATCACTACTGCGAGCACGCCTGGTTCCGGCAACCGCGTTCATTGGGGTGGCGGTATCCAAGGTGGTATCTACTATGCAAGCCCAAGTTGCTGGCGAGCCGGTTTCACGATCAAGAGCACCCAGTGGTTTGAGCAGTTCCGATTCTTCACGCCATCTGGGGTGGTTCGCTTCGACCTCGATTACCCTATGATTCTTTCGGGTGGCTTGGCTTACTACGGATTTGAACGCTGGGTCTTCGCTGCCGATGCACGTTATTTCGACTATGCCAATACTCAGGGTTTTAGCGATCTTGGCTGGGACAACGTGTTTGCCGGAGCGATCGGAGCTCAGTATCAACTCAGCGATCTGTGGAAGCTGCGAGCTGGTTACAACTTCAATCAGAACCCGATTGGTTCGGAAGACGTTTTCACGAATATCGCCAGCCCTCTGATCCAGACACACAACATTGCCTTGGGTGCCGGGTGTCTGCTGACGGATGGAGTCGAGTTGAATCTCGCGTATGTCTACTTGGTCGACTCGTCCGTATCGGGACCTGCTCCATCGCCTCCGTTCGGCCCGAACGACACCATCGAGCATCGCATCAGTGCCCACTCATTGGTGATGGGTGTCCAGATTCGGTACTAGGCAGAATTTGGTCGTTTGCCTATTTCGCGCTACGCAATCTGGGGGTAAGTGGCCGTGCTGTAGGGATTGTTCCTGAAGTACTGCCTATCGATCGGCCTGAGCTGGAACGTTTTGACCCTCGGGAAAATGTAACCTATCTTTCGGAAGATATCCCGTTTTTGCACGCTGATTCCTTTTCTCAGTGCACAGGTTACGTCCCAGGGAGGCAGTTGATGAGCTTGCAGCAAACGCACGCGCCGGCTGAAGACCAGTCAATCAATTGGGAAACTTTGAAGTCGCGATGTATTGGTCGTCTCGATCTGGTCGAGAAGGCTTTGAATCGATTTCAAGATTCCCTGGTAGACGATCTGCAATCACTGGAAGAGGCTTTTGAAACGCTTAATACGGAGGAGGTTGCTCGGATTGCCCACCGTATTAAGGGAACTTCCTTGACTGTCTCTGCAGATCGACTGGCAGGGTTCGCCATGCACCTGGAAAGACAAGCAGAAGAAGACTCAAGCTACAACGAAGCATCTCTCGCTGATATTCGTGACGAATGTTGCCGGTTGAGCCAACTCATCTCGCAGCATCGCACTGGGGAAAATCAATGATCATTCACGATCAAGATACTAACCAAACAAGCCAAGCGCCGATTCTATTAGTGGACGATGATCCGGCGTGCCTGGGTATGCTGAGTGACGTTCTCGGTGCGCTCGGGATTCCCGTCGAAACCGCACGCGATGGAAATGAAGCCCTGGAGATGATCTACCAGGGTGACTTCCGCATTGTCCTTTCCGACTGGCAAATGCCCGGAATGTCTGGCGTCGAGCTTTGTCGACGGGTTCGTCAGCGTCCTTTGAGCGGATACGTGTACTTTATTCTGCTCACGTCGCTTGATCGCCAACACAACCTGGTGAGTGGCCTGAGGGCCGGTGCCGACGACTTCATTACCAAGCCATTCGACCCGGAAGAACTTAATATTCGATTGCGTGCAGCGAATCGAATTGTGTCGTTGGAAAGCCGCAACGTCATTATCTTCGCCCTGGCGAAGCTGGCCGAGTCACGCGATCCCGAAACGGGCGCTCACCTTGAGCGAATGCGTGAATACTCGCGTCTGTTGGCCGAGGACCTGTCGCATCAACCGAAGTATGCCGACATTGTCGATGCCGACTATGTGCGGACGATCTACCTGACCAGTCCGCTGCATGACATCGGCAAGGTGGGTATCCCGGATCACGTGCTGTTGAAGCCAGGGAAGCTAACTGCCGAAGAATTCGAGATCATGAAGCAGCATACGTTGGTGGGTTTCCACACTCTGGATGCTGCCGTGCGCGAACAGCCTGAGGCTGCCTACTTGCGTTTTGCGCGCGACATTGCCTGTTCGCATCACGAGAAATACGACGGCAGTGGCTACCCCTATGGTCTCAAAGGAGAAGACATTCCCCTTTGCGGCCGCATCGTGGCTGTTGCCGATGTGTATGATGCCCTGACCACCGCACGCGTTTATAAGGAAGCTTTCAGTCACGAGAAAGCTTGCCAGATCATTCGTGAGGGAAGTGGAGCCCATTTTGACCCTGATATTGTCGACGCCTTCTTCCGCCATGAAGAAGAGATCGTCGACATTAATCAGCGACTCAACGACGCAATGGTTTGTCCGGAGCTCCCCCAGATGTCACCAAGCGTCTCGTATCCTGTGGGACCAGTTCCAACGGCGAACTAGCTCTCGATGACCTTGCCATTCTTGGCGATTCGCCCAGCTCGTGCCGGACGTGGCAGTTCGGCAGGGTCCAGTCGTCGAATGCAATCTGGTGCCTGGTGGCTGACGTAATTCACGATGATCCCAGTGCGATCTCGTGTCAGTTCCATCTTTTCAGTGTTAAATCCTGCCATATCGTAAACATTTAACACATCTTCTACCGTACGTTGATAGAAGAACCAGTCTAAATGCCATTGATAGGGGGTTTCGTCATACTGTTCGGTATCTTTAAAGGCAATTACTAGAGCCCCGCCATCCGACAAGGTTTGCCCAAGCCCGCTAAAGATACCTATTAGATGCTCGTCAGTAAGGTAGTCTGCAAGACCGACGCTATAGATGATATCGAAGCTTCCATATTTGGCCTTGGTTGCTTCCGCGTTGCGAGCACGCATGGCGTTGAAGCGAACAGGCTTAAGCGTGGTCGAAGGTGGAAGTTGAGGTGCAACCGTGGCTTCGATGTACTCCAAAGCGACAGGGTCATTATCCATCGCAACGACTTCGATGTTACGACCCTCAAACTCTGGCCAATCCATAAATTCGCGGCAGGGGCCACACGCGATGTCCATGATTCGAACATCACCTTCTCTTGATGCGATCTCCTTCACGAGGTATTCACGGACCAAATCTTTGCGTCCGCGGACCGCTTGCGATAGCTGCAGGTCCCCTAAGCAAAGATCTAAATAAGCCCCTAAACCCCGGGCGGGAGTCATTTCCTCGTAGATTTTGAGCAGCATCTCGTAGTCCCCCGAGAATCCGCTCGGTTTGGTCCAAGCTCGGTTGATAAACCAGCTTTGACTCAACCAGGGGCCGGTTTCATTTCGAAACCGTGCCTGGACTTCTTTGATTAAATCAGGATCGTCTTGATGATCCTCCTCAAACTTTCGACAAGCAGCTTGAGATTGTTGGAAGGCGGCGAGCGTTCGCTGATGAAACTCATCGTTTCGTTGCGGGATGGCGTCCTTGTCGATCTCGCTTTCCAGTTGAGTTAGCTGACGCTTAAATTCCGCCACGTCGTTCGAGAAGAATTCGATCACACTCGGCAGTCTGAACGTGGTCGATTCATTCGACTGTATCATGGCTAATACCTAAAACTCAGGTCCAAATCGGGCATATTTCGCCGTAGGAAAATAACTACGGCGTGACTCGCCTCTACATCAGAATAGGTAAGGATGAGAAAATCAACCAAGAAAGTCGTTATTTAGACATAAGGGGGGGTGCGCTTGCGTAAGATCAATCAATTAAGTGCCCCTTATGACCCATAGGTATTGCGCAGTAAGCGCTATAACCATCTCCGTTCGTTAATGTGCTTGAAAAAAGGCTATGGTTTATCTGATTTCGTGCGCAGAAAGCGCGCGCGGAAATGACCTCAAGAGATGCAGCGTACTCTCTCGGTATCACGGGTCGAAATAGCGTTGGTTCAGACCAGGTTTCTGATCCCCAATAGCTGGCACGACTTTATAGAACAGAACAAAGTAGGGCCATGGTGGAACGAGAAGCGGGAACAAGAGTCACCCCGACCGATTTGGATTGGGAGATGCCGGAGGAGATTCTCGCGCGGTACGAGGTCAATGCATCAAGCGATGATTCTCCGTTTGTGCGGACCTATTGGGGGAATGATCGAGAAACCGGGGACGGCGTCGAGATCAAAGTCATCGAATTGAAGTCCGTCTCGTCCGGGACCCGCGCGCGCATCGAGTTCGAGGCGTCGATCCGCAAGGAGCATCCTCACCAGCAGCTCATCTCCGTTCTTGATTTCGTGCGAACCGACACGGAATTCTATGTGGTGATGCCATGGAATGATGAGGTGCCTCTCAGTCATAAGTTGACTTCCAAACCGATCTCAGTCGAAGAGACCATTCAAATCGGGAAGGACATTTTTACGGCACTCGACTCCCTTCACCGACGAGGTTCGCTCCACCGTGATGTGACTCCTTCGAGCATGTTTGTCCGGCGCCAGAACGGGAAGCCTGAGGCGATTGGCGGCGTGAGCCTGGGGGGCTTTGGCACCGTCAAGCGATTTCATCCCGATCAACTGTTTGGCGAACGCGAATGCGAGACGGTCTCGTACATGTCGCCTGAAGAGGCGGGTTCGATTGATACGGACGTTGGGCCTCCTTCCGACTTGTATGCGGCCGGGATTCTGCTGTTTCGTTGTCTTGCTGGACGGCTGCCGTTCCAGGGACAAGGCGCCGGGGCGATCTTGTTTGAGCACCTAACGGCGCCTGTGCCGGACTTGCCCACCATCAACCCGGAAGTCCCGCGGGACTTGGACGAATTGGTTCAACGCCTGCTCCGGAAAGATCCGCACGATCGATATCAATTGGCAAGCGCCGTGGTTGCCGACCTACTGGCAATTGAGGAATCGCTCGCTGCCGGCGATTCGGGAGCACACGTCGCGATCGGCGCCTGCGATCGCCGCTGCACGCTGACGGAGCCGACTTTTGTCGGACGCGAAGAAGAACTGAAGCAACTCAACAACTTCGTCCGCGAAACACGGCAGGGTAAGTCTTCCGTGATCATGGTCGAAGGTGAGTCTGGGCTCGGGAAAAGCCGCTTGCTGGTCGAGTCCGTGCGAGTGGCTCGCCGTAACAATAATTGGGTGTTACGCGGACAAGCGACGACAAATGTCGGCCAACGTCCTTATCGGACACTGGAAGGCATCGTGGATGGCTTCCTCTCGGTCGCCCAGAAAGATAAAGACCTGCTCAGCCGCGTGCAGGAACAAGTGGGAGACATGGCGGATGCGTTGGTGGCCGCATTGCCTTCGCTGGGAGCCGTTCTGCAGCCAACAAGCCGCATCACCGATCAATCGCCTGCCGCGTTCGGTGAAAACCGAACGATCGACTCGTTGATCCGATTCCTCGGTGCCTTGGGAAGTCGTGATCGTCCCGCGATTATCATTTTAGACGATTGCCAGTGGGCCGATGCATTAACCTATAGCTTGATTCGTCGCTGGCATACGCAGTCGCGGCAAACGGAACGCCATAGCGCTCTGATTTGTTCGTTCCGAAGCGAAGAAGTTAGCGAAGATCACGCTTTACGGACCATCCCCAGGTGTCAGCACATCTGCTTGTTGACCTTGCGCAAGGATGAGATCCGGCAGTTGGCCGAATCGATGGCCGGATCGTTACCACCGGAAGCGATCGAGGTCGTTACGCGTCTGGCCAGCGGTAGTCCGTTCATGGCCTCGGCCGTGTTGCGTGGCTTGGTCGAATCGGGAGCATTGGTCGCCGAAGATGGAACGTGGCAGGTCGATCAACGAGCGATCCGCGACATTCAATCTTCGCAGGAGGCCGCGTCGTTCCTGGCACATCGTATCGAGATGCTGCCGGAAGAGACGATTGAATTGCTGTCCGTGGGCGCGCTGGTTGGCAAAGAATTCAGTTTAGATACGGCTGCTTCTTTGGCTCGGCTGTCCGTGCCTGCCGCGGTGGGGGCCTTGCTGCACGCCAAGGATCGTAACCTGATTTGGGAACGTGCCGATGGCGGTCAGTTCGTCTTCGTGCACGACAAGATTCGCAGTTCGCTATTGGATCGGCTCAATCCAAACGAGCAAAAACAATTGCATCTTCGAGCGGCGCTACATCTACAGGAACACAGTCCTTCACGCGTTTCCGAAATCGCTTATCACCTGGACGAAGCAGGGGCCTCGGAAACAGCTTTGGGATATGCTCTGCAGGCCGCCGAGCAGGCACGCAGTCAGTTTTCCTTGGAAATTGCCGAGCGGCAGTATCGCATTGCTCAGAAGGGTGCTGAGAATCAACCGAAGTCCATCCGCTTCCGGATTGCCGAGGGGCTTGGCGATGCGTTGATGCTGCGGGGGCAATACCCGGAAGCCGCACCGCAATTTGAACTGGCCGGCGAGCTTGCCGAAGGAGATCTCGATCGCGCCAAGATCCAGAGCAAGCTGGCAGAATTGTCGTTCAAGCGTGGAGATATGGAAGGAGCTACCCAGGGTTTCGAGAAAGCCCTGCGTTCCTTGGGTATCTTTGTCCCTCGCAATCGCTTTCTCATCTTTCTGTTGGCGATGATGGAAGCGGTTCAACAGTTATTGCATACCTTCTTGCCAAGTCTGATGCTCAATCGCAAAGGGCGTCCACCAAGTGAATCCGAACGATTGGCGATTCGCCTGTTCGGATTGTTGACGCACGGTTGCTGGTATTGTCGTAGCAAACTCGAATGCGTGTTGGCGCATCTGCGTAGTCTGAATCTGGCAGAAAGATTCGCTCCGAGTGCTGAGCTTGCTCAGGTTTATTCCGAGCATTCGCCGGTTGCTTCGCTCATTCCACTCTTCGAGAGAGCATTTAAATACTCGAAGATGTCGTTGGAACTGCGTAGAGATTTAGACGATATCTGGGGGCAAGGACAGTCACTCAATTATTACAGTTGTTCCCTTTACGCCGCTGGGCAATATCGAGAAGCGATCGAGAAGGGACGTGAAGCCATTCAACTGCTGGAGCGGACGGGTGACTACTGGCAGGTGCATATTGCCCGGTATCAAGTGGCCGCGTCCCACTATCACCTCGGCAATTTCCGAGAGGCCGTTGCCGAGGCCCAGAACAATCACCGGTCAGGTGTGGAACTGGGGGACGAGCAAGCCTCCGGAATCATTCTCGATGTTTGGGCGAGAGCAACGCAGGGCAATATCCCCGATTCGCTCTTTGAAGCAGAGCTTGCGCGAACGCGTCACGATGCCCAAGGAAGAACGCAGCTCTATATCGCTGTCGGCATCCGTGATCTGTATCAAGGGAAGATCGAGTCGGCGATCGCGGCACTTGAGCAGGCCGTCGATACGGCGAACTCGGCAGGCATCCAGAATGCCTACACGGCCCCTGCCCTGCCCTGGCTAGCGACAGCCATCCGTATGCAGGCAGAAGCCACTCCGCCTCATGCACCCGCTTTACAAGATGAACGACTTGCCAAGGCCGAGCAGATCGCACTTCGTGGAATTGCCGCTGCCAAGGTGTGTCCTAATGACTTGCCGCGAGCGATCCGCGAACGCGCCATCGTCGCGGCAATGCGAGGCAACTATCGCAAGTCGCGTCACTTTTTCGACAAGGCATTTGCGATCGCGAAGCGATTGGGGGCAATCTACGAACAAGCACTGACGCTGCAACATCGAGGCCAGGTTGGGCAGTTTGCTCATTGGAGCGATGCAGCTCAGGACGAACGCGAGTCGCAGCGGCTCTTCGATGATTTGACCATCGAAGAAGAAGCAGACAGCGCTCGTGGCGGTCAGATGGGAACGTTGTCGCTGGTCGATCGATTCGATACGGTGCTGCACGTTGGACGTCGCATTGCTTCCGCGTTGTCGACCGACAAGATCTACGAAGAGGCCTCGCTCGGAGCAACACGTTTGCTGCGTGGTGAAAACAGCCTGTTGTTGGAATTCGATCGCGATGACGCCATGGCAGAGCCACAACTGGTGCTCGGGGGAACGGATGTTCCGTTCGATCGAACGAACCTCCAGCGTGCAACCGAAGCTGGCCGGGCGATGACGTTTATCGAGACTTGCACCGAAGGAGACGTGCACCGCGAAACGACGAACCCACGTTCGGCGATTTACATTCCGATCTTTGTCCGGAATCGTCTCTCGGCTTGTGTCTGCGTGATGCATTCCCAAGTTGTCGGCCTGTTCGGCACGGATGAAGAACGCCTGGCTGATTTCGTGGGAACCATCGCAGGTGCCGCGTTGGAAAATGCCCAAGGCTTCATGGAGCTAACCAATCTGAACACGACTCTGGAGCAACGCGTTGCCGAGCGAACAGCAGCCGCCGAGACGAGAGCAGCTGAATTGGCGCGATCGAATCTCCAGTTGGAGCGAACCGCGAAGGAATTGCGCCTGACCGAGGAAGAACTGCGTGTGGCAAAGGTTGCCGCAGAGACGGCCAACGAAGCCAAGAGCCGATTCCTGGCAACCATGAGTCACGAAATCCGCACGCCACTCAACGGTATTCTGGGTATGACCGAATTGGCTCTGCGAACCCAGCTCACTTCACAGCAGCGAAATTGCTTGACGGTGATCAATCAGTCTGGCGATGCTTTGCTGAGCCTGCTCAACGATATCCTCGATATCTCGAAGATCGAAGCAGGAAAGATGCAGCTGGAAGCCATCCCAATGGAGCCGCAAAGCGTGGTGACGGCCGCCGTGCGTCCTTTGGCCGTCAACGCCGCCAAGAAGGGGCTGGAACTGCTCTACCGCATTGCTCCAGGCGTGCCGGAGTCGGTCGAAGGAGATCCGTGTCGACTTCGTCAGGTGATCATGAATCTGGTGGGCAACGCGATCAAGTTTACCGACCAAGGTGAAGTGTTCATCGATTGCACGGTCGATTCCGACGTGGAAGGTCAGCAGCTTCACATCTCCGTGCGAGACACTGGGGCCGGCATTCCCGAAGACAAGCTCGCGACCATTTTCGAGTCCTTCGAGCAAAGCGATAGCTCAACAACGCGTCGCTATGGAGGAACTGGTCTGGGGCTGTCCATCTCGTCGCAGATCATCGGCCTGATGGAAGGAAAGCTCTGGGTGGAAAGCCAGCTGGGACAGGGAAGCACGTTCCACGTTACCATTCCACTGAAATCGATCTCAGGCGAGACCATCGAGTCGACCAAGCCATTGGCTGGCGAGCGTGTCCTGCTGGTTTCCGAGCATCCATCGTCTCAGAAGCTGTATCAAGAGATTCTCGATCACGCCGGGGCAAGCTGGGAGCATGTGACCCTCGACGAGGCTTTGCGACGAGTTCAAGACGCGGAATGCCGAGGCACCGCAGATGATACGGTCTTGCTGCTTGACTGGGAGGCGAAGTCAGACAAGCTGGAACAATGGTTCTTAACGCCTGATTCGGTCGATCTGTTCAAGATTCCGCATATTGTCCTCATTCCGCCGACTGGTGTCCCTGACGACGTTGATCATTGCAGCATGGTGACGATCGCTAAGCCAATTTCCGTTGGCGAATTGATCGAAGCCATTGGATCGGCCAAGAACGCATGTCCTGAATCTCGAGATGCTGAGCCAATGCAGCAATTGTCGGGAGAACGTTCGCTGCATATCCTGCTCGCGGATGATGCTCCTGTGAATCAAGAGGTTGCCGCAGGCATTCTTGAAGTGTTTGGCCACACGTGTGAGGTTGCCAGCACCGGACGCGAGGCATTGGAATGTTACCAACGCGGTAAGTTTGACTTGGTGCTGATGGATCTCGAGATGCCCGAGATGGATGGCAAACAAGCAACCGATGCGATCCGGCAATGGGAACAGGAGAACGGCCAGCGGACACCGATTTTCGCGATGACAGCCCATGCCCTGGAAGGTGCCCGCGAGAACTGTTTAGCCGCAGGCATGGATGACTATCTGTCCAAGCCTATCCAGCCAGAACGGCTGAAGCAGCTATTGGATGAAATCGCAGTTTCTGGAAACGTACCAACGGCGTAATCGTGCCGTTGGTCATCAAGCGATGATGTCCTTGACGACACGGGCGGGCTCGACGCCGGTCAGACGCATGTCGAGTCCTTGGAACTTGACGCTAAAGTGTTCGTGATCGATGCCTAGCAGATGCAGCATCGTCGCGTGGAGATCGCGAACATGAACGACATCCTCGACGGCATGGTATCCCAGGTCGTCGGTTGCTCCGTAGGTGGTTCCGCCTTTGATCGGTCCACCAGCCATCCACATGCTGAAGCCCTTGATGTGATGGTCGCGGCCAATGTCCCCCTTGCCGGTTTGCGACATCGGGGTCCGACCGAACTCTCCCCCCCAGACGATCAGCGTATCTTCCAGCATGCCCCGCTGTTTCAGGTCCGTCAGCAAGGCATAGGTCGGCTTGTCGGTAAGGCCAGAGCAAATATCCATGTACTTGCTCAATCCGCCATGATGATCCCAGCCGCGGTGATACAGGTGAATGAAGCGAACGCCACGTTCGGCTAGTCGGCGAGCAAGCAAGCAGTTCGACGCGAACGAACCATCTCCTGGCTTGGCACCATACATATCCAGAATATGCTGAGGTTCGTCCGACATGTCGGTGAGCTCTGGGACCGACATCTGCATGCGGAATGCCATTTCGTAGGCGGCGATGCGGCTGGAGATTTCAGGATCGCCAGCGGCGGACTGGTTCTGCTGATTCAGTCGACTGATCGCATCGACCAGGTTGCGCTGCTGCGAGGTGCTTACTCCGTTCGGATTGCGAACATAGTAGACCGGATCGCCGGTCGAGCTGAATTCGACGCCCTGGTAGCGACTCGGCAGAAAACCGCTGTCCCATTGCCGGGAAGCAATAGGCTGAGGATTTCGACCACCGACACTGCTCATAACAACAAAGCCTGGAAGCTCGTCGGTTTCGCAGCCGATACCGTAATTGACCCAGGCACCCATCGAAGGGCGGCCACTGATGGCTGTGCCTGTGTTCATGAACGTATGGGCCGGATCGTGGTTGATCTGTTCGGTGACCAGTGATCGCACGATACAAATGTCGTCGGCCAGCTTGGCATGCCACGGCAGGTACTCGCTGATTTCCTGGCCGTTGGCACCATGCTTGTTGAATTTAGCGATCGAGCCCAGGCACTTCAGTTCCTTCCCCTGCAACTGAGCGATCGGCTGGCCTTCCGTATAGGAAGTGGGGAATGGCTTGCCATTCATCTCGGCCAGCTTCGGTTTGTAGTCGAAGGTTTCCAGGTGGGAAGGACCGCCAGCCATGCATAGAAAGATGACACGTTTCACTTTCTGAGGAAGGTTAGGCAGGCCAGGCTGTCCTGGAACGCCGCCGCTACTCTTGGTTGCCGAGAAGCCATCGCGCGCCAGGAGCGAGCCCAGGGCCGCTGAGCCAAGGCCAACTCCGGTTCGGGAAAGGAACGTGCGACGATTCAGTTGCATTGGGTGAAATTCAGACATGACAAACTCGGTGTCTTAATTGCGGGTAATGAATTCATCGAGATTGAAGATCACGCGGGCAACCTGGGTCCAGGCTGCCAGTTCCGCGACTTCGATCGCATTGTCCGTAGGCTTCAAGCCAATCTCTAAGAGCTTGGCGGCTTCCTGCGTATCTTTGCGATAAATCTCTCGGTTCTGATTTAGGATCTGACTGAGAACTAGTTTTTCATCAGGATCAGGCTGGCGAGAAAGTGCCAACATGTAAGCACGATCCAGGCGAGCTTCGTCGTCGTCGGCTTCGCTGGAAAGGATGCGTGTGGCGAACTCTCTGGCCGCTTCGATGTACGTTGGGTCGTTCAGCAGTGCCAAGGCCGCCAACGGCGTATTGGAACGAGCACGCTCGACGGTGCACTCTTCCCGGCTCGGAGCATCAAAGGCCTTCAGGCTGGGGTGCAGGAACTGGCGCTGCCAGTGGACGTAAACACCTCGCCGCCACTGCTGCTCATTCTTGTCCTCGTGATACTTCCGCTGCGGGAAGTTCAAGTGTCGGTAATAGCCGGTTGGCTGATACGGCTTCACGCTGGGGCCACCGTACTCCAGATTCAACAGACCACTGACTGCCAGGGCGTTGTCACGAATCACTTCCGCAGGCAAACGGTGTCGTGTTTGATGGCTGTAGTAGCGGTTGTAAGGATCTCGCTCGCGAACTTCGGGGCTGGCGTACGATGACTGCTTGTAGGCCGAGGTCATGACCATTGTCTTTACCAGACGCTTCACGTCCCAGCCGTTTTCATAGAAATCGATCGCAAGGTGGTCCAGTAGCTCTGGATGAACAGGAGGCTCGCCTTGGCCGCCGAAGTCTCCGAGACTGGAAGAAAGTCCGACGCCATAGAACAGGTACCACAAGCGATTCGCAAACACGCGAGCGGTCAGGGCGCCAGAACCATGATGCGGATCGGTGAGCCAGTTGGCCAGATCGAGCCGAGTCGCTCGGTCTTTGTCGGCTTCGATGTTACCTAGGAAGGTAGGAATGGCTGGGGTGACGATTTCGCCGCTGTCGTCCAGCCAGTTTCCGCGCGGCAGAACTCGCATCTGACGCGGCTCGATGGATTCGGTCACCATTGTCAGGCGGGCCGACTTGTTGAGTTCGTCGATTTGCTTTTTAAGTCGTTCGGTTTCTGCTTTGTCGTCGCTGGAGACTTCTGCCAGTTCCTTTTCAAGTTCTGCCAACTTGCCCCGTTCTCGCCGAGAAAGAACCTTAAGCTCAGGAGGCCGTTTGGTGGGGAGGGCATTTGTACCGACTTTGAAGTGCTTCGCTTCGTCGACGTCGGCAAAGAATGCCGCGAGGCTATAGAAGTCGTCGATCGTATAAGGATCGTACTTGTGCGTGTGACACTGGGCACATCCGACGGTCGCGCCCATCCAGACCTGGGACACGTTGCGGACGCGGTCGGCGGCGTAGATTGCCAGGTATTCTTTCTCCTGGAGGCCCCCTTCGTGCGTTGTTTGCAGCAGACGGTTGTAGCCTGAGGCAATCTTCTGATCGAGCGTACTGTCAGGCAGCAAATCGCCAGCAAGCTGTTCCCGGGTGAATTGATCGAACGGGAGGTTGTCGTTAAAAGCATCCAGGACGTAGTCGCGATATGGAGAAATGTTGTGATCCTGATCCCCGTGATAGCCGACGGTATCCGCAAAGCGAACGAGGTCCAGCCAGTAGATCGCCATGCGCTCTCCATAGCGATCGGAAGCCAGCAGGCGATCGACGACTTTCTCGAACGCGTCAGGTGATTCGTCCGCGAGGAAGGCATTTACCTCTTCGACCGTTGGCGGAAGTCCGGTCAGATCGAACGTTACCCGCCGCAGTAGCGTGACCTTGTCAGCTTCAGGTGATGGCTTGAGCCCTTCGGACTCCATCTTGGCCAATAGGAAGAGATCGATATCACTTTCGGGCCAGTCTTTGGCTTCAACCTCAGGGACTGGGTGGGCCTTGGGTGGGACGTAAGCCCAATGTTTTTCGTATTGAGCACCTTCTTCGATCCAACGCTTTAACGTGGCAATATCCTTGGCCGAAAGTTTTTTACCTGATTCGACCGGAGGCATCCGGGTATCTGGTTCGGCAATGATGCGTTGATAGAACTCGCTTGAATCCAAGTCGCCGGGGACGATCGCGTAGTCTTTGGCCGCTTCCTCCTCGTCGAAACGCAGGTCTCCTTCACGATGCTCCGGATCCGGGCCGTGACAGTAGAAACAGTTTTCCGAAAGGATCGGCCGGACGTCGCGATTGTAGTCCAGCGGTTTTTCGGCCATCGCCGCGTGACACGACGTCACCAACAGCATGGCAAGCGAAAACGATAGCGTGCGGATAGAAATCATCTGCATGGCGGGTAGTCTATCAATAAGGATACGATTAGGTCTTAGGCGGGCCAGTGATCACTTCGTAGTGGTGACGGATCTGTTCTTCCGTCAGGGCTTTCTCGTAAATGGCAACTTCATCGAGCTGCCCTTCGAGTTGCCGCATTGGTCGAACTGAATCAAGTTGTCCCAGCACGGCTGTGTACGGCGAGGAATCGTCAAAGTCGAGGTCGTCCAGATTGACTTGGAGTTGACCGTTGCAATACAAGCGAATCGCTTCTGGAGTCTTCACGGCAACGATGTGCGTCCAAATGCCTGGCGTACAGGAGTTGGGACTAAACACATTCTTGCCGCCTTCGTAGGTGGTTGGCGGATAGCGATAAAGCATCCGAATCGTGGCAGGGCGATGAACCACGTTCGTGTGGTTGGCATATTCAATGACACACAGGTGGCTCTCTTTCTTGGGATCGGCTTGCGTCTCGGGCAGCAGTCCGAAAAAGGTTCCCCAGTGCATCCTATCCGTGCGTACCCAAAACTCAATCGAAAAATCGCGACGATTGATTCCCTCGATGGGTTCACTCATGCCCAGGTGGCGGCCCTTATTGCTTTTGGAAAAGCGAATGCGTCCACGGCTGATCTCTATTGAGCCGTCGTTAGCCGAGTGAATCACGCCATGGTGATGATCACCCACGTGATTCACGACCCGGTCGCCGATGACATCACTATCTTCAAAACGCCAATAAACAAGCGGGCGATCTGCTTTAACGGCCTCGGCATATTGATCGGTCGGGTTCAAGTAGAGGTTGTCCACCGGAAGCGTATCGACTCGATCCGATTCATTGAATGTCTTGGCTGAGACGGCCAGTTCCCCGTCGATGAAGGACGCCGAGTGGTTTGACAAAACCAATTCATTCAACAGCGTATCGCCGGAGGGACCCAGGAGAGACGCCATCACTTCTCCCTGGTAGACATCGACTTCCCCGCGGTTAGGTCCTTCGACGCGGAAAACGAACTCACTCGATCCAACGGCCACAGCAGATACCGGTCCATTGAGCGAGAACGAGTCGGAATCGGGAGGCGTAACCACGCCGGCCTGTCCACTGAGCAAGGTTGCCTGGTGCTCGGTAAGCAGGTGCATCTCGGCCGGACCAGTCAGTTCAACACGCACGCCTGAGAGGAATTCGAGCCGCAGGTCACCGCGATTCAACCGCAGGGCACCCGGTTTGACGCGATCGCCAACTTGCAGCGGCGATTCGGCACCCTCTTCCTCGCTGCGGCTGATCACAATCGCAATTGGTCCCTGACCCACCAGTTGGGTTTCGGTGTAATCGAGCATCGGGTCGCCCATAAAGGCGAGCTTCCACGAGTCGATGAAATAGAGGTTGGCCAACCCCAACAGCAGTAAAATCGATAACGCGATCGCAAAGGGAATGCCCCACGAACGCGAAGTAGGCTGGCTGGAGTTGATGGTCAGCGGTGGATACGACCGTAAATGGTATTCCAGTTCTGTCTGCAGATCGGACTGCTCGACATAGGCCGTGCGGAACTGCTGGTCTGAGATCAACCGACGCTCCAGGTCCGCAAATTCTTCGTGAGTCATCTGACCATCGACCAGACGGTCGACTGCCAGGCGTGCTTCACGTTCGAGTTGAGTTGGTGTCGGTTGAGACATAGGACTTTCGGCTATTATTCTTCTGCCAAGGCCACACGTCGGCGGACGCATTGAGCCAGCTTATCGCGGATCCGGTCCAGGCGGCGGTACAAGGTCTTGGCGGTCGTTTCCATCTGCCCGGCGAGTTCCCCGATGGTGATCTCAGAGTCATACCGAGATCGGAGCAGCGCCAGGTCTTTACTGCCCAGCGAATCCATGCAGATCTTCAAGGCGCGACTTCGTCGATCGAGATGTTCCTGCGAGCTTTGATGCGTATCCGCGATGGCTTGCATCGCACTTTCGGAGAAAACCATCCGGTCGCGGGCAATCTTGCGTCGCTGCTTGAGCGACTCGAAGTAGGCGAATTTCTGTGCCCAAGGAAGGAATTCTCGCTCGTGATCAAACTCTTCAAACTTCTCCCACAAGACGATCGCCGTCGCCTGCCACACTTCTTCTGCGTCGTCTAGTCTGGGGACTGAGGACCGGATGTAGCGCATCAAGGGCCTTTCGAATTTCACAATCAATTCAACGAAAGGGGTCGGATCTCGATGCGAAGGGGGGGACTCGGCCATGATGTGGAAGGAGAAGACCTGTTAGGGAAGGTTCTGTCGCACTATGTATTCTACCGTGGCGACTCAAATTCCCCTTGGGAAATCGGTTTGGAGACAAGAATTGCCGAATTCCATGCCGCGCGAAAGAAGCCGTGAGAGGGGCTTGGGATCACATTGCCCCTTGGCGAAAGATCAGTGTAAATAAGAGGTTACGGTTCTTAAGCGAGATAGCTCAAGCGGTCTCGATAAGATCATCGCAATCGCTTGAGCTTACGGAAAGTTCGCGGCCTAAGATACGCGAACCCGCGACGCTTCTGGGAATCATTTCTTCTTACGGCCACCACCCCATGTAGGGGCAGGGAAGTCCTTCTTCCACTGTTGGTACATCGTTTCCATCTTCTTGACTTGGTCTGGATGCTGGGCGGCGATGTTGATCTTTTCCTCGGCGTCCTCGCTCAGGTCGTAAAGTTCTGGTTTGCCGGAACCGCCATTGGCGACGACCAGTTTCAGGTTGCCCTCGCGGACAGCCCAATTGGCACCGCTTTTCCAGAACAGCGTGTCATGCGGTGCCGTTTGGGTTTTACCGGTCAAAAATGGAGTCAGGTCGGTGCCATCCAGCGGCAGGCCCGGCGACTGGGAAACGCCAGCGGCTTTCATGACTGTGGGGAAGATGTCCAGCGCGATGACTGGTTCGTCGATGACCTTGCCTCGCGGGAGCTTGGCGGGCCACTGCATGACAAAGGGAACACGGATGCCCCCTTCCCAGGCCGAACCTTTCTTACCACGCAGGGGCGTATTGTCATGCCCGGTCGCGCCGCCGTTGTCGTTCAGGAAGATGACAATGGTGTTGTCCTTGATGCCTTGCTGGTCGATCGCGTCCAGGACCGTTCCCACGGCGCGATCGAGGGCGATCGTCATCGCTCGGTGCTTGGCCTGTCGGGTATCTTCCCCGAGGGAAGCGAGATCGGATTGAAGAACATGATTCGGCGTATGAATCGCGTTGAAGGCAACGTACATGAACACCGGGCGATCTTCGCTCTTGGAAATGTAGTCCGCTGCAGCGATTGCCAATTCATCGGTCATGTATTCGAAGCTTTCGGGCCGCACTGGCTCGCGATCACGCAGTAGCTGGTTCAGACGCGTCGGCTTTTCAAGCGGGAAGTAGCTTCGGGCCCCTTGCAGAAAGCCATAGAAATCGGTGAAGCCTCGTTCCATGGGATGGAATTTGGGAGCATACCCAAGGTGCCATTTCCCCAGGGCAATCGTTTGGTAGCCGGCCTGCTTCATCACGTCCGCGATGGTCGTTTCTTCAAGGGGCAGACCATTCGAGTCGCTATATACGGGTGGGATGTTGAACTCGTGTCCAAAACGATTCTGATACCGGCCGGTGAGAAGCCCTGCACGCGATGGACTGCAGACGGTACCAGAGACATAGCCGTTAGTGAAGCGAACCCCGTTGGCCGCGATCGAGTTGATGCGTGGTGTGGGAAAGAGTTCGGCCCCATGCAGGGAGAATTCGTTGTAGCCTGCATCATCCGAGAAAAGGATGACCACGTTCGGTTTTGCAGGATCTTTGCTCGCAGCCGATACATTCGTGGCAAGAAGACCAATAGCCACGAACAACGTGGCGGCGATATAGGTTCTGATGGGAGTTTTCATGAGGGGAATTCTCGTTACCAAGCGGCCAGGGAGAAAAGTGGATGGTTAAGCGATAAGGATTTTGAGTCTTCAGCCAAGAGAGCCATAATCTGACTTGGCCTGTGAAAAGATTACTCTTCCAAGGCTTTGGCAGCAAAGCCATACATGGCGTATCGCACGCTGCGGGACCGGTTGTGATTGCCGCCGAGGGTGACGGTGCCAGCAGGGACGTCACGCTGCCAGACTTCATATTCGACATAGATGTCTTCCCCGTCCGATACTTCAATACTCGAAATAATATCATTGGAAGGAGCCCACGGACCGCTTCTTAGCTTCATGTCCGTCTTTTGAAAATCCTGGGTTAGCCAGTCAGGCGCTTTCAAGCGTGCATCGTGCCAAGCAAACAAGCGACTGGGGACGGCAAGCTCGACGTAGTATTCGAGGTTGGGATGATATCGGTCTTGGGAATACATCACAACGACATCGGCACCACGCATGGGAACCGGGAAACGCTTTCCCTCCAAGGGACGCCACTTCGGAAGTCCAAGGCCCACGTAGCTCTTGGTCGGTGGTCCCAATCCTCCGACACGCACACTGTAACAGCGATTCTTTCGTTTGTGTTTTCCGTTGTCGGTAATATCGACGATCACCGGGACAGGATCTTTGTTGCCGGCGAGAACTTCGTTGCGATCCCCTCGTACGACAACGCTCGTTAGTCGTTGGGAACCGCTTCCCTTGTCGACTCGAATCGCTTCGCCTTCTTTCAGGTTCGCGATCGGACTGGAAGGTTTCGACTTCTTAGGCGGTGAATGAACATCGACTGCCCCCTCAAAGACTACCACGTCGGTCTCGCCAGAGTCCCGAACGGAAACACCGAATCGTGTTCCCAGATCGACAATCTGCGCTTCGGCGGTTTCTACCTGAAATCCGACTGCGTCATCTCCAACGTCGACGGTGATGCTACCGTGAGTGACACGCAGAAACATGTCACTCACAAGCTCGAACTTGACGGGACCAATCGCTTCGACTTCTGCCCCAGAATCGAGACGGAACCTCAAGGAGCCTTCATTGAACTCGATCAGATTGCGATGGATGCGGGTTCCCTTGGCCAGTTCCGAGTCGGTTGCGGAGATCACAACCAGCGGAACGCCACTGGATGACGATAACCACCACCCGGTAAGACCTGCGGCCAGGAGGAGTAGTGAGAGGGCCATGCTGAGAAACGGGACATTCCAGGACCGAGGTGCCACGGGTGCATCAGGTTTCGCCGAAATGACCAATGACTCATCGACCGCGGCACGGCCGTGTTGCCACGTCAGGTAGGCATGAATCTTCATCTGCTCGCGATAGGCATGACGCGACTCGGGATCGTCTCGGAGGGTCTCCTGAAATTCGGCAACTTCAGCTTCGGTTGCGTGGCCTTCGAGTACCGCGTTGCAAAGTGCGACGAACTTGCTTTTATCACTCATTCGTAGGCCTCCCGACGAAGGGCCAATTCGATGCAATCCGCCAGTGACTTGCGGACGCGATAAAACAGTGCCGACATCGCATTTTCGGTACGGCATTGACGCGCGGCGATATCTTGCACGGCTTCGCCGCGACCGTAACGGGCGTCGAGCAGATCGCGCTGCTGTTGGGGCAGTTTATCAAGGCATCCTTCGAGAGCGACAAGTTGTTGAGTCGAGTCGCCGGCGGTGCCTTCCCAGTCGGAAGCGATGAGGGCAACCAGTTCATCGTCGAGGACAATTCGCGACCGAGATTGCTTCTTTCGCCAGGCCATGACTTCGAATCGTGCAAAGACGTACGCCCAGCGAAGAAACGGTTGCGCGGGATCGTAGTCGCTTGCCTTGTTGCAAAGTTTTAGGTTGGTCTCTTGCAGCACGTCGTTAGCCTCAGAAACGCCACCCATTAGGGAAGCAATAAACGCATACAAGGCACTCTGACTGGCAATCAGGTGTTGGGCAAAGTCGGGGGAAATCCCGGAAGCTTCCGAGGTTGAAGGCGAGATCGATTCCATAGCAATTACTTTCAGCCCAGAGAAACCATATCTGACGCCAAAAAATTAGCCCAACAATGATTGTAATCCCGTGAAGCATTCTCTGCGGAAACGCTTGTTCATCACTCATCGTTGATGTGGTGAAATGTGCGTGAATAATCCTCGATTTGTGGTTTTCTTGTTGTGAGACCGTTATCTTGATGGTTGATAACTCGGAAGTGGCAGTTTTATGTCACTTTGACATCTCTTCGCCGTGATTTCGGAAGCACTGCTCTATCTTGCATTGGCTAGGTACGTCATGAAACGCTTATTCTCGGGTCTTTTGGTGGCCCTGCTGCTGTGCGGGCCAGGTTGGTCTCAAGATTCCACTCCGTCGGCTCCTGCTGACGAAGAGAAAGTGAAGGAGGTACAGGAAGACGCTTCACCTGCGTCTGCCGAAGAAGTTCCAGACGTGGGGGAGGCCATCGTTGAAATTGAGTTGGTCCTGACCGAAGACGAAGCCGCGATCTTGGCGGCAGTCGACTCGTACGCCGAGGCATTCAATAAGGGAGATGCCAAGGCCTTAGCAGGGCATTGGACCGAAAATGGTGAGTTTGTCACTCCAGCAGGCAATGTCCTGAAGGGACGTAAGGCCTTGGAAGAAGATTTCACGGCGTACTTCGCGGAGAATTCTGGAGTGAAGTTGGAGTTGATTGAGACGCAGATCAAGATGCTTTCTCCTCACGTGGCTTCCGAAACGGGCATTGCCCGGGTGATTCTCGAAGGCGAGGCTCCCAGCGAGACGAGTTACGAGGCCATTCACGTAAAATCAGCGGAGGGATGGCGGATTGATAGTGTTAAGGAAGACGCCCCTCGCGAGACCCCACCGACCCACTACCAAAAGCTTCAGGCCCTCGAGTGGATGATTGGAACATGGGTCGACAACGCCGAAGAAGGCATAACGATCGAAACCACCGGTCGCTGGACAACAAACAGTAACTTCATCGTCCGTACATTCCGCGTGTTCATTCAGGATCGAGTCGACTTCGAGGGGACCCAGGTCGTTGGTTGGGACCCGAGTATCGGCGCAATTCGTTCGTGGACGTTCGATTCCGATGGTGGTTTTGGCGTCGGTCGCTGGTCGAATTCCGGCAGTCGTTGGACGGTCCAGGCACTGAATGTCCTGCCGGACGGCCGCCGAGGATCGTCGACCAATATCTATGACCTTTTGGACGAAAATACGATCGAATTCAAATCGATCGGTCGCCAAGTCGATGGGGAACTACTTCCCAGTATCGACACGTTCACGATTGTACGAGCCGCCGAATAAACCAACTCAAAACGCATACTCAACGTGCAAGGATAGTCTCATGAAAATGAAAGTAACGACACTCGTTGTAGCGGTCATGATTGGTTCGCTCGTCGTTGGTGACGCCTACGCTCGCGGTGGTCGTGGCGGCGGCGGTGGTGGAGGAAGATCGATCGGTGGAGGTGGCGGAGGAGGACGCTCGATATCTCGGCCAAGTGGCGGTAGCCGTACCCCATCGATGAGCCGACCTTCAGTTAGCCGGCCCTCGCCATCGGCGAGCCGCCCTTCCGTGAGTCGCCCCTCACCATCAGTAAGTCGTCCCTCGACAAGCCGGCCGTCGACCAGTCGCCCATCGATTAGTACGCCTTCGGTCAATCGACCGACTTCGAGCCGACCGACAATTAGTCGTCCGACCACCGGAAGTAAGCCAAGCGTCTCGCGCCCATCGACCGGGGGAACGACACGGCCGAGCATCTCCCGCCCATCGACTGGGGGAACGACACGGCCGAGCATTACCACGCCTGGAAGTGGTTCCAGCAACAATCGTCCTGGCATCACACGTCCCGGTAGCGGAGACAGTGGAAACCGCCCAGGTATCACGCGTCCTGGTAGCGGCGATAGCGGGAACCGCCCAGGGATCACTCGTCCTGGAAGTGGTGATGGCAATCGCCCGAACTTCAATCGTCCGAGCACCGGTGATCGGCCGAACTTTACTCGTCCTGGTGGCGGGGACTCAGGCTTTTCACGTCCCAGCAATAACGATTTGAAAGACTTTCTCAACTTGCCTGGTAAGCCTGGTGATGGTGGTTTCCCCAATCGTCCCGGTACAGGTGGTGAGGGTGGCTTGCCTAATCGTCCTGGTACTGGCGATGGAGATCGTTTTCCGAATCGCCCCGGTACAGGTGACGGGGACCGTTTCCCTAACCGTCCTGGCACAGGTGATGGCGATCGCTTCCCGAATCGCCCCGGAAGTGGTGACGGCGTCAATATTGGCGGTGGCGACAAGATCAATATTGGTGGCGGTGACAAAATCAACATCGGTGGTGGTGACCGCAACAACATCAACTTGAATATCAATAATCGCGAAAACAACATCAACAACATCCGCAACAAGTGGGCAGATCTCGACTATAACCGTCGTCCCTTCAACAAGGATTGGTGGGATGGTGGACATCATCATCACGATCATGGTTGGCATTGGCACAACCACTGGAATCGATATCCCAGTGGTTGGTGCTGGCGACCGGCAGCCTGGGCGACTTTCGGGACCTGGTTTACCTGGGCAGCGTGGCCGCAGCCGTACACGTATGACTATGGGACTACCGTGGTCTATCGTGACAACTACGTCTACGTGAACGATCAGCAATACGCCTCGGCCGATCAGTACTACAACCAGGCGGTCACGATTGCCGAAAGTGTTCCTGAGGATTTGAATGAAGAAACGGTCGAGTGGATGCCACTAGGCGTCTTCGCTATCGCGGAAGAATCGGCAACTGATTCCGGCATGATGGTGCAATTGGCCGTCAGTAAAGAAGGAATCATCGCAGGCACTTTCTATAACGATATCACTGGCGAAGATCGACCGCTTCAGGGAATGGTCGATCAGAAGACGCAGCGGGCTGCCTGGCAGTTTGCAGACGGCAAGAACCAGGACATTGTCATGGAAACGGGGATCTATAATTTGACGAAGGACGAAGCAACCGCTTTGGTCCATTTCGGCGAACAAGAGACCCAGACCTGGTTGATGGTCCGACTGCCACAGCCGGAAGAAGATAGTACCCAACCGGCTCAGTAGTTAGGTTGGTGCCAATTAGCCAAAAAGAAAAGGCGACCCACACGGGTCGCCTTTTTTCGTGATTCCCATTGGCAATCAGGCGTGACTTACTTCGACGAAGCGGAAGCCAGGACGGGATCGTTGATCGCCTTCATGTTGTCGAGAATCTTTGCGTCGAGCTCTTTGATGATTGCCTTAACTTCAGGCGAATCGGAGTTGATCAGGTTGTTCGCCTCTGCCGGATCATCGGTCAGGTGGTAGAGTTCATCGCGACCTTCATTCAAGAAGTCGCGAATTAATTTCCACTCAGGCGTGCGAATCATTCGCATGTGAGTGTGCGACTGATGCTTAGTGCTGTACTCGGCGTAGAATTCATTGTCCCAGTCGATATCCTTTCCTTGGAGGATCGGAACGATGCTCTTGCCGTGGACTTTCACGTCCGATGGCATCTCAACTCCGGCCATCTCCAGCAGCGTCGGAAACCAATCGAGATTGGAGACCGTCTGTTCAATTCGGATGCCTGGCTTAACCGTACCGGGCCAGCGAATGATAGTAGGAATTCGGATTGAATTGTCATACATATTAGGACGCTGACCGTTGGGAATATTCTCGGTCGCCTTTGGGTTCTTGGTTAGTACCCAGTGCCCGTTTCCCTTGTGCCAGATTCCGTTGTGTCCCATGTTGTAGCCGTGATCGCTGGAAAAGATGACGATCGTGTTTTCGTCGAGGCCTTTATCCTTCAGCAGTTGCAAGATACGACCAACATTGCGATCAACCCCGGCGACACTTGCCAGGTACTCACGCGTCATGCGTTTTACGCGAGGGACGTCCAGGTTCGGGTAATCGGGATTTGGAATCGTTGGATCCAGTTCGGCAAACGGGGCCCAATCTTCCTCGGCGACAGGAAGCCATCGGGTATGGGGAGCACGATAGTGCAGCGACAAGCAAAACGGTTTGTCGGATGGGGCGCTCTTGAGGAATTCGAGAGCGTAGTCCGTCAGGATGTCGGTGGTTAGACCTTCCATCTTTTCGTTCTTGCCATCCTTTTCCAGGGTAGGATCCTTCGTCGGTGCGCCACCGGTGCGGAAGCCCATGAAGTAGTCGTAGCCAAACTTGGTGGGATGCATCGAATCCGGCGTTCCCAAGTGCCACTTGCCGACCAGGCCGGTGTGGTACCCAGCCTTCTGCAGGAGCTGAACCCAGGTCGTCGTATCCGTGGGAAGGCCGAGTTTTGGTTCGCGTTGCGGGTGAATCCAGTCGGTGATTCCCAGTTCCGAGCCATATCGCCCAGAAATCAACGATGCCCGCGACGGACTGCAAACAGGCGTCACTGTAAACGCGTTGGTCAGGTAAGCGCCTTCTTTGACCAGGGAGTCCATGTTGGGAGTGACCGCGTGAGGATGCCCAGAGGCCTCGAGCGCCCAGGGGGCCTGGTCGTCGGTGAAGAGGAACAGGATGTTCGGTTGCGATTTCTCGACTGCCTGAGAGTAGGTTACGGATATGAGACTTAAGGGAATCACGCAACATGCGAGGAGCGTCTTTGTGATCAAATTCATGATAGACCTTTAAAGACAAGGGGTGATTTCGTGCGAGACGTGGGTCGCCGGCGTAAGCAAATACGCTAAGGTAGGGTAGGAACAATCGTACTCGAAACCCAACTGATTCCCAACTGGTTCTTCGTGAATCCCAAACATACGATTTCGCTGACGACTCTGCAGAAGACGCTTTTGATTACGCTTCATGCCAAGGCGCTAGAAAGTCAGTTCCAGGATTCCATCTTGAATGATCACTATGCGGCGAGGGCCGCGGAGCAGATCGATTTCAACTTCTCTAGGTTTAGGCTCTCGCATAACGCGATTGTTGCGTTGGCAATTCGAGCAAAGGCGCTGGACCTGTGGACGCAAGAATTCCTGCAGGAAAACAGGCAGGCAAATGTCGTTCACCTCGGATGTGGACTCGATAGCCGCCAGGCTCGCTTGAGTCCTGGTGAGGATGTGGCCTGGTGGGAAGTCGACTATCCCGAAGTGGTTTCACTTCGCGAAAAGATCTACGAGGAGCAGCCAGGTTGCCACTTGCTGGGTGCGAACATTCTGGACGACGACTGGTTACAAGCGATCCCTTCCGATGTGCCGACGATCGTGGTAGCCGAAGGCGTTCTGCCCTACTTTTCCGAAGCGAAAGCAACCAGGCTGCTTTCCAATATCGTATCGCACTTCTCTGCCGGACAGATTGCCTTTGACGCCTACAACCGATGGGGTGTGATGTGGTTGAATCAGTTGCCCATCATGCGACAAACGCAAGAGAAGTTGCATTGGGCCGTTGACGATCCCCGGAAACTGGAAGTCGCCGTGCAGCAGTTGAGATTGAAAGAGGAGAACACCAACGGGCTACCAGACTTCGTCAAGCGAGCTGGATTCTGGTCGCGGACCGCATTCCGGCTGAGCCGTGGTATCTCCCCCTTCAAAAGAATGGGGCAGCTACTGCTCTACGACTTCGGAACTTTGTGACCGATCCTGTCTAGGCATCGCGCTGACAAGGCGAGCCACCAACACGGCCAGATAGAATTGGCCTGTGACCGACTGCGTCCACGTTAGCGTCCGAGCCAAGTCGGTCTGCGGAGTGATGTCACCATAGCCAAGGGTCGACATGGTAACAAAGCTGAAGTAAAGCAACGTGGCTAAGGTCGGATGATGCTCAGGCGTTTCGCCAACAGGTGGTGCGGGGATGTCAAAGGGGCTGGCTTGAAAGAATACCAAGCCAGCGTATCCTAGCGCCCACATCAGACCCAACAGAAGATAGACACAAATCGATCCAAGGATCTCGTTGAGAGATACTTCACCTCGGGTGATGATCGATTTGAGCAGAATTACGGCTGTGAAACCGAGAAAAAAGAAACTCGCGACATAACTTAGGGCGGAAGCGCCGTCGCTGGGGAAAAAGAAGGCCCACCAATGAAACGCCAAAGAAACGATTGCGGCAGCCGCGAATAACGAGAGTTTCGTTCGGTGCCTCCAATTAATAATGACCGCGGAGACAAAGACGAGGGTTAAACAACTGAGTTGAATCAAGTCTCCTAGTCGTGTTGTTTCCAAGAGTGGTGCGATGACCACGGCGATGATGAGCGAAGCCAGGAGAATTGAGAATCGAATCTCATCTCCCCTTTCCGCGGATGTCAGTTTCGCGGACATCTCCAGCCCCCACAACTTTTGATTCTAATAACTTACTATCGGCACCCGGCGATTGTAGCGGACGGATCAAACCTCCGCAGCAGGCGGAGTCGATGTGTCTTCTTCTTTCGAGCCTGCCAGGCGTTCGCCCAGTCCACGGAAGATGACGAAGAAGGATGGCACAAAGCCAAGTGAGAAGATCGTAGCCGCGACCATACCTCCGACGACCGCATTACCCACGGCTTGTCGACTTGCTGCCCCGGCTCCCGATGCGATCAACAGAGGCAAAAAGCCCAGGATCGACGAGAAGGCCGTCATGAGAATCGCCCGGAAACGAAGGCTCGCTGCTTCCACAGCCGATTCGAACAGGCCTTTTCCATCACGCCGCTGCTCGGCAGCGAACTCGACAATAAGAATCGCATTCTTACTTGCCAAGGCCACCAGTAGCACCAAGCCGATCTGCGTATAGACGTTGTTGTCAGCCCCCCGCGACAGAAGAGCGATCACGACCCCAAGTGCCGCCAGGGGCACGACCGAGATAACGGCCAGTGGGCTTGTCCAGCTTTCATACTGCGCCGCAAGGACCAAGAATACCAAAAAGATCGAAAGCATCAGGATGAACGTCGGATTCTCGGTAAGGGATTTCGAGTCGCTCAAGAGCTTTTCCTGGTAGGACATGCCTGTCCATTCATACGAAATGGATCGGGGGAACTTGTTGGCAGCCATCTGCTCCATCAAGTTGATCGCTTCGCCAGAGCTGTAACCGGGTGCTGGTTCGCCATTGATTTGAGCGGACGGATAGAGGTTATAACGTTGGATCACCTGGGGGCCCACCGTTCGCTTGACCGTCGTGAAGGTTCCCAGCGGAATCATTTCGCCTTTATCATTTCGGACTTTCAGACGCAGGAGGTCTTCGGGTTTGATTCGAAAATTTTGATCCGCTTGGACACGGACTTGCCAGGTACGGCCAAACCTGTTGAAGTCGTTCACATATGCCGAACCCATAAAGGTCTGCATGGTCTCGAAGACAGAGTTCAAGGGGATACCTAGGTTCTTGACCTTTGTTCGGTCGATGTCGGCATAGAGCTGTGGAACATCAGCGCGGAAGGTTGTATTCACGCGAGTGAGGCCTGACTGGGCATTCCCGTCGCGAACAATTTCGTCGGCGATGTTTTGCAAGGTCGTCATGCCTGCGCCGCCCACGTCTTGAACTTGCATCTGAAAACCACTGGCATTTCCCAGACCGTCAATCGGAGGTGGAGGAAAGACTACCACGTTGGCTTTCTTCAGTTCAGAAAGGCGCTTTTGAAGATTCCCCAGGATGCCTTCCTGGCTTAGTTCTTGCGTTTGACGATCTTCCCAGGGCTCGAATACGATCGCCACGAGCCCGCTATTGGACCCGACGGTCCCGCTTAGAATCGAGTACCCCGAAATGGAGACCCAGTCTGCGACGCCGGGCGTTTCACTGACAATGGTATCAATCTCTTTCAGAACTTCCTCGGTTCGCGCAAGCGAGGCGGCATCGGGAAGTTGAATGTTGGCGAATGCGTAGCCTTGATCTTCCAGTGGCACGAATCCGGTTGGGATCGACTGAAGTCCATACCCGGTGAGTCCCAGCAGTACGAAAAAGAGAATCACAGCGACCGCAATTCTTCGCACCAAGGCTCCGATGATTCCTTTGTAACCGCTAGTCGTATGATCGAAGACATAATTAAATGCGTTAAAGAATCCTCGCAGCAATCCGTTGAGAAACGCGGCACAAAACCAGCCGCCAAGTGCCGCAACGATTGGGGCACCAATGGCAACAGCCCAGGAGGTCATGCCCATCCCCGCTAGGAAGCGATAGGCCAACCAGCAGGCAAAAATTGCCAGGAGAAGGGCAATCACGGTACGAGGTATAAACTCGCCGCGTCGCTTTGTTTCTTCACTTGGTCGAAGGAGTAGCCCGCACAGCGCTGGACTCAAGGAAAGGGCGTTGATCGTACTGATGGCCACCGCGGCTGAGATGGTTAGGGCAAATTGCCGGTACATCTGTCCGACGATTCCACCCATGAATGCTGTTGGAACAAACACGGCCAATAGCACCAACGTGGTGGCAATCACAGGGCCGGTGATTTCATCCATCGCTTTGACCGCTGCCTCTTTCGATGAAAGTCCACTATCGATGTGTCGGGTAGAGTTTTCGACGACGACAATCGCATCGTCCACCACGATCCCAATCGCCAGAACCACGCCGAACAGCGTGAGCATGTTGATCGAGAAACCTAGGCCTGCCATCACCGCAAACGTACCGATCAAAGCCACGGGAATGGCGGCGGTGGGGACCAGGGTAGCTCGCCAATCCTGGAGGAAAATAAAGATCACCAGCACGACTAGAAGCACGGCAACAAATAGCGTGGAGTACACTTCGGCAATCGAGGCTTCCACAAATCGTGTGGTGTCGAAGGGAATCGCGTACGTCACGCCTTCCGGGAAATTGACAGCCATTTCGTCCATCTTGGCTTTGATATTCGCGGAAAGCTCTAACGCATTCGCTCCTGGCAGTTGATACACTGAGATGGCCGTACATGGGGTACCGTTCGTGGTTGCCTGGTAGTTGTAGGTCTTCGCACCAAGTTCCACCGTCGCGACATCTCGGAGCCGGGTAATCCCTGACCCTTGACCGCCGGTTTTGATGATTAGATCCCCAAACTCCGAAGCTTCCTCTAAGCGACCCTTAGTATTGATCACCATTTGAAAGGCCGTATTGTCCGAGGTGGGCGGCTCACCAACGCGACCAGCGGCCACTTGAACATTCTGTTCTCGAATGGAAGCCAGGACATCCGCGGTTGTCAGATTTCTGGCGTCCAACTTCGTTGGATCCAGCCAGACACGCATGCTGTAGTCGGCCGCACCAAAGATGCTGAGCGAGCCAACGCCTTTGATTCGGCCTAACTGGTCTCGAAGATTGATCGTTGCATAGTTACTCAGGTACAGGCTGTCATGCGAGGGGTTTTCGGAAGTGATCGTGATGAACTGCACGATTTGCGTAGACTGCTTCTTGGTGGTGACCCCTTGACGCCTGACGTCTTCAGGCAACTTGGAATTGGCGATGGCAACGCGGTTTTGCACCAACACCGTCGCCATGTCCATGTCGGTGCCGGTTTCAAACGTTACGTTCAGCGTGTAGGAGCCGTCATCCGCACAACTGGAAGACATGTACAACATGTCTTCCACACCATTGACCTCTTGTTCGATCGGGGCCGCAACCGTTTCAGCAATCACCCGTGGATTCGCACCCGGATAAAAGGCGGTGACTTGAACGGTGGGTGGTGTGATTTGGGGAAACTTGGCAACCGGAAGCGTCGTTTGCGCCACAGCACCGGCCAGTACGATCACGATCGAAATGACGGTTGCGAAGATCGGACGATAGATGAAGAAACGAGACATGCGTCGACCGCTCGGTTAGTAGTGTTTGACAATTAGGACGAGGGTTGGGCTTCCGCTGGATCAGCCGTTTCCGGCTTGGGCGGAGTCTCTTCCGGCGCAGTGGACTCTTCAGCATCCTCGGTAGGCTGAGTATCGATTGGATTCAACAGCGATTCATCCATTGTTAGCGGTACATCTTTGGGAGCAACAATCGCTCCTGGTCGCGATCGCTGGACACCTTCAACGACAATTCGATCGTCAGGATTTAGCCCCTTGGTGACGACAACCATTGGGCCGAACTTGTTTCCCAGCGTGATGTCGCGGCGCTGGACAACGTTTTCTTTATCGACGACTAGCAGATAGGAGCCTGCCTGATCAAATCCCGTTGCACTTTCAGGAACGAGTAAAGCGTCTTTCTTTTGCTCGATGGGAGCACGAACTCGGACATACAAACCTGGAACAATTTTGAGATCCGGGTTAGGGAAAATCCCACGCACGGCAAATGTACCGGTGCTCTCATCGACGGCCAGATCGGCAAAGTTAAAACTGCCTACAAATGGAAACGTCGTGTCGGTTGCTCGAGCAAGATACAGAGGAACTTCGTCTCCATGGTCCTTTCGTTCTTTACGATCTTCTTTATCCAGGAACTCCAGGTAGGCACGTTCGCTAATCGAAAAGTTCGCGTAGATCTCGTCGTACGAGATGACTGTCGTAAGATGGGTAGATGGCTGGCCCGTCACGAGATTTCCCCGCTTGACCAGTGCCTTGCCGACTTGTCCCTTGATGGGGGAGCGGACTTCTGTGTAGTCCAGGTCCAACTGAGCATCGTCGAGTCGCGCCTCGGCAGCTAAAACGGCTGCCTCAGAGCCGTCCCACTCCGCTTTCGCCGCAACCAAGTTGGTTTCAGGTGTTGCCTTCTTGTCGAACAACTCTTTTTGGCGATTGTACTCGATCTCGGCTTTCGCACGTTCGACCTTCTTGGCTTCAAGCTCAGCACTGGCCGAATCTCGGGCGGCCACATAACGTCGGCGTTCCAATTTGAAAAGAACCTGGTACTCTTCCACCTCGTCGTTTGGCTCGAACAAGACTTCTTCAATAATCCCTTCCACGCGGGCATTGATCTCGACACGTTCGACTGCTTCGGTGGTACCCGTTTCCTCCATATAGATCGTCACGTCGCGCACCAACGGCAGGGCGACGTTGACTTCAGGTGGAGGCGGCGCCTGATACTCGTTGGGAGCATTGCATCCCAACAAAGTCAGAATGAGCAGTGCAAGTGTAGAACTGCACCCAAGTAGACGAGAACACGCTAAAGCATGTCGCGCTATCATAAGAATCCCCGATCAAGTTTTGGGTGGCTTGCGACTAGAATTCGACGCCGTACTTCTGCGTCATGTGACGACGAATGTCTGCGGTTGCGTTATCAATGTCACGCATGACATCGTTAGCGGACTTGGCCCCTTTGATTTGCTCTTCCATGCGGACATTCGACATCTTCGAACCAGTACGCTGCCAGTTGGGCGTGGCCTCCCAGCCATTCCAGCTGTACTGCCCGGTCCAGTTGGCACCAATCGGCGTCGAGTAGGTCGTCACGTCGTACTGCTCAGGCACCTCGTTCTGTCGAATTCGGCTACGAGCCGCAGCACTGGTGACGTCCGATTGGCCAGTCCGCAGACTTTCCGAGACGTACCCACCATAGCTTAAGAGATCTGGATCGACGTTGGCAATCGGCAGGCGATCGATCTTACGAGCATACTTGTCAAACCAAACGGCGATTTGGCCCATGGTTTGACGTCCCTTCTTTTTGATACGTAGCTCATCGAGCAGGGAAACCACCGACTTGTAATAGATTTGCGAGGCCGCGATGGTTAGATCTTTCTGCTGATCGGCTTCCGACTCTTCACCCGTCGTGGCAGCTTTTGCCTTGGCGTCCTGAAGCGAAGGGGGCGCATCGATCAGACTGAAGATACGACGCAGTCCACTCGCATAAAGTGGCCCCGTGAGCTGAACACGATTTCCACTGACGGTTACATCCCACGATTCGATTTCGTCGATCATCATTCCCTGCCGGCCGAGGATCTCAAGCAGCAGCGGTTTGGCAAAGTCCTTGAGAACGGAAACGTCTTCGCTGAAGTCAACCTTCACGGCACCCGTCATCGTTTGTTGAACGGTCACTCCCAGCGAGATACCGCGAATGCTGGCCAAGACCTTGGCAACTTGATCCAAGTCGACTTGTTTGCCCTTCAGCGTTTCCAGCGAATCGAGTCGACTGCGAGCCATTTGAGGAGAAACAACATTCGTTAAATCAAGTGCGACGATAATCGGTGAGCCTGCGTCGGCGAATGTTTGCGCTTCGGCAAGATAGTCGCTCAGGCCACGAAGAGAGTTGTCGTAGTACCGCGTGATCCAACGGGCCACGTCCTGGCGAGTGGCAGGCGTGCCGAAGCCGACAACATTTTCCATGAACTTAACCACATAGATGTCGCCCGGCAGAACCGCGACAGGACGCTCGGAGATGTAGTCAGTCGTTCCTTGATAGCGAACAGCGACTTTGGGCAGCGAAGGATCGTACTTCAACTCCATCAGGCCAACTTGCCATTCCGGATGCTTGGTATCGAGGTCGAGCTTTGCCGCGGCGACGAAATTGTTGGCTTGCGGTGGAATCGTTTCGATACCAGCCTCGAACGCCTCTTCCTGCTTTTCTCGCCAGTTATGGGCTTTACCGAGAGGGCTGTTTTGCAGCTTGTTAACATCCACGAAGAAAATGGCATTTGCCCCGTCTGGGATGCGTTTGGTGAGTTCACGGAACTGGGCGAAGCCCGAACTTGGATGAGAAGTCAGGATGATGATACCAATACATCCACAGAGAAGTGCCCGGATCATTGATGTGGCTCCTAGGTGGTCGTCTTCAGCGACAAGCAAATACTGGAAAAGGCGTAATTCCTTCACTTTACCATCCCGGATTGCGAGAAACCACGGTTATTGAGCATGCACCGAAGAAGAATCAGTGAAGAAGTTTTTCGCACTTCTTGATCAGCATCAAAGCCAGATCTGTACAATTTCCTCGACCTGGTCTCCATCGAGGGTCTCGTGGGCCACAAGATCGTCGACAATCGCCGCGAGAGCCGCCCAGTGGTGATCCTGCGAAAGTAGCGAGTAGAGATCCTTGGTCGCTCGTTCGAGAAAGGTTACTCGCTTCTGTCGGTCCGAAATGAACTGGGTAGCCGACTGCCAGGCAGCCTGCCAGTCGGCGGCCCACTCGCCAACAAACCCCGGATGATAGGGCTCGCCCGTGTGAATCATCTCCGCCACGGGACCGGCCAGGGCAACCATCACCATCTTCTGGTGCAGCTCTCGGGGAGTGAACCGGTCGATTGGCCACTCGACCTGAATCTCGGCAAATCGGTCCGGGCCGTCATCCCACTCGGGGATTAACGAGACGTGCCGTATGCGGGCTCCCACAAGAATAGCTAGTAAGGCGTGTCCGGCTTCATGATAAGCATTGATCTCTTCCATGGATTCGTATTGTAAGAATTCGGGACCGTCGTGGCTGGCAATGTGAGACCAATTACAAAAACTTTCCCACGCGGCGAGCGACGAACGCAGGATTTGAGCAGAGCAGAATAGATAACCGTCACAACCGGAACGCGATAGACGGACAATTCCTGCCGTTCGCGGAAATTCATTTCAGTTTGAGTTGCGAGGGGGGGAAGTGATCACAAGTTTGTAGTATGCCCCCTTGTCACTCAACTCATCCGGCTCGGCGCCAAGTGACAATAAGCCAAGGACCAACGCTATGCACTTCGGACTCTACCTGCTCCGCAAGGAATGTATCACCGGACCTCAGTTCATCCAGGCTGTTTCGCGACAGCTGGAAACTCGGCCGCAGATCGGTTCGTTGGCGATTGCGACTCGGCGGCTGACCATGCGCGATGTGTTCCGCATTTTGAGTCTTCAAAGCGTGTCGAACGAACCGTTTGGTCAGTTGGCAATTCAATTGGGGATTCTTACCGAAGTCGATATTCGCGATCTGCTGGCGCTTCAGATCGAACGCACAATTCCTCTGGCGCAGGTTCTGGTCGATATCGGAGCCATCGAATCCTACCAGTTGGAAACCGAGTTGCAGTTGTTTCGGACGGCCATGTCAGAAGGCCGTTTATCGGAACATGGCGCCGTAAATCTCGATATCGACGCCATTGAAGCGGCATTTGCCACCTTTGAGGTGACCGCCTAGTTCGAGGGTACTGGTTCTTCGAAGCTGGCTTTCTTTCAGCGAAACGCACCTTTCTTGTAATCGGCAAAACCCGCAAAAGCTGGTTGCGCGTACCCGTATTTGGCTTCGCAATTAATGCGCGATTTCTCACTTACGCGCTCAGGCGACCTACATCTTTGCAACCGAATTCCCGTACGTATGGAGAGGAACGCATATGCCGTTCGATGACCCTGCACTTTTAGCTGAGTTTGTAACCGAGTCGCGAGAACATCTCGCCGATGTCGAGGGGCAGTTGCTCGAGATCGAAGCCAATGGGGCCAATATTGATGTTGACCTGGTCAACAAGGTCTTCCGGGCCATTCATTCGATCAAAGGTGCTGCTGGGTTTATGGGGCTCGTCCGAGTGAACGAGTTAGCCCATGCACTGGAAAACGTCCTTGGCAAGATGCGAACTGAGGAATTGACTCCCAATTCGCAGATTGTTGACGTTATGTTGAAAGCGGCCGATGCATTGTCTGGCCTGATCAACGACATCGAGAACTCGAATAGTGTTGACGTCTCAGCTCATATCACGTTGCTAAATGAGATCTTCGAGGGATCAGAGAATTCCTCGCCCGCCACGCCTTCCCCGGCTGACCAACCGGCTGAAGAAGTTGAGCCAGAACCGGTGGCCGTCGCTCCGACTTTCGCTGCAAAGAGCACGCCTGCCGAAGAGCAGTCGGATGCCAAGGAAGCAGCCGTCGCTCAGCGTGCACCGGCATCGCCTCAAGTCGAATCGAGCATTCGTGTACAGGTCGGCGTTCTGGATCGCTTGATGAACCTGGCTGGTGAACTGGTGTTGGGCCGAAACCAGCTTCTGCAAACCGTGAACAATGCTGACGGAACAAGCATGCAAGCGGTTGCCGCTCGCCTGGATCAAGTGACCAGCGAGTTGCAGGAAGCCATCATGCAGACGCGTATGCAGCCCATCGGCAATGTCTTCAACAAGTTTCCGCGAGTCGTTCGCGATCTGTCGGCCAAGCTGGGCAAGCAGTGTAACGTCGTCATGGAAGGTGGCGAGGTCGAAGTCGATAAGACCATTATCGAAGCCATTGGCGATCCATTGACGCACATGGTTCGCAACTCGGTCGATCACGGCATCGAGATGCCTGAACAGCGGATGGCCAGTCAGAAAGAGCCAACTGGTACGGTTACGCTCCGAGCCTATCATCAGGCCGGTAAGGTCCGCATCGACATCTGCGACGATGGCGGCGGTATCGATACCAAGCGACTTAAAGGCAAAGCAGTCGACAAAGGGATTATCTCGAAGGAACGTGCTGACCAGATGTCGGATCGTGATGCCGTGTGGCTCATCTTCCATCCTGGTTTCTCGACCGCCGAGAAAATCAGCGATGTGAGCGGCCGTGGCGTGGGAATGGATGTGGTTCGTACCAACATCGAAAAGATCGGTGGTTCAGTCGACATCGAATCGACGCTCGGTCAAGGCACATCTGTTCAGATCACGTTGCCGCTGACTCTGGCCATCATTCCTTCGATGCTGATTCGCAGCTGCAATCGCCGCTTCGCGATTCCGCAAGTCAACATTGTCGAACTGGTCCGCGTCCGAGCAAGCGAATCTTCGCAGCGTATCAGCAAGGTTAAGGGTGCCCGCGTCTTACGATTGCGGGGATCGTTGTTGCCGCTGGTCGATCTCGATCAGGCGTTGAGCTTTGATCACGCCAGCGAAGCGAATGACAAAGAGGGAGCACGTCAAATCGTTGTCGTCGAGAGTGGTCAATTCCGATACGGATTGATCGTCGATGAGATTGACGACTCGGAAGAAATCGTCGTCAAGCCGCTGGGGCGTCATCTCAAGTCGTGCGGTTGCCTGGCAGGTGCGACGATTCTCGGAGACGGTCATGTCGCTCCAATTCTCGATGTCTCGGGAATTGCCGCCAAGACCGACCTGCGAACCCACGAGCAGGAAAACAGCAACGAAAACCACTTCGATGATGCATCGCAATCGAGCGAACGTCAGTCGCTGCTCATGTTCACGAACGATCCGGACGAACGGTTCGCTGTTCCGATGAGCCTGATCTCGCGTATTGAACGTATTCGTACCGAGCAAATCGACATGGTTGGTGGACAGGAACTCCTGCAATACCGAGGAACATCCTTACCGCTGTTGACCATTGAACACCATATTCAGGCCAAGACACGACCTGAGATGGATTTCATCCACGTCGTCGTGTTCCAAATTCACGGTCGTGAAGTCGGGTTGATTGCCGCAGAGCTGAACGACATTCGAGAAGTGGCTGCCGAGATCGACGGAAATACCTTCCGAGAACCTGGCATCGCCGGATCGATTGTGGTCGATGAGAAGACGATTCGGATCGTCGACCTTTACGAACTGGCCTTCTCGGCCCATCCGAAGTGGTTCGAGGACAAGCCAAAGGTCGCCGTGAATGACGAATCGTCGTTCCAGATCCTGCTGGCCGAAGACTCCTCCTTCTTCCGCAAACAGGCCAAAGAATACCTGGAAAGCGAAGGCTTTGACATTGTCGAAGCGGAAGATGGTGCCCAGGCCTGGGAGCTTCTCAAGTCAGGTGAACATCAGATCGATCTGGTCATTACCGATATCGAAATGCCATTCATGAATGGCTTCGAGCTGACCAGAACGATTAAGGCGGATCCGGATACTTGTCATCTGCCTGTCATCGCGTTGACCTCGTTGGCCAGCGATGAAGACCAACGCCGCGGTGTGGAAGCAGGCGTTAACGATTACCAAATCAAAATGGATCGCGAACGTGTCATGTCGGCTGTCTGGCGATTGCTCAGCCCGAAAAAGACCAATCGCAAAGGTTCGCATATCAAGTCTGAAGTGCTGGAAGGATGTTTGTCATGAGTGCCGCCACCCTAACCAAGTCCACCGCGATGGAACTTCAATTTGCCACGTTCTACGTCGGTGAGCTGCTTCTGGCTCTGCCCATCGACTACGTGCAAGAGATCAACCGCAATCTCGAGCTGACGGAAGTTCCGCACGCTCCTGAGCATGTCCGTGGTGTGATCAATCTGCGAGGCGATGTCGCGACGGTCATTGACCTGCGACGAATCCTGGGATTCAGCCTGGCGGAAGTCACGCCACAAAGTCGGAACCTGATCGTTCGATCGGGTGATGAATCGATCGGCCTCTGGGTCGATCGAATCGCCGACATCATTTCCATCACCAGCGACAGTATCACCCCAGCCCCTGCCAATATCTCGGGTGCTGATGGTCGCTTTTTCAAAGGCGTTTACCGAAATGATTCGGAGATCGTCGTGATCCTTGATGTCCAAGAAGTCCTGGATGTGGAATAGTCTTCCCGGATTTTACCCCTTCATGTAAGCCCCCATTAATTAAGGAACGCTGTTAGGGTTCCTACGCCCCCAATTCAAAGGTTGCCCCCAAGTGAAGAACGTATTGCAAATGAAGATGACTGGCAAGCTAATAGTAGCTTGTCTTGTATTCGGTATCCTCCCGCTTCTGGCCGTTGGTGTCGTTATGTGGCAATCGGCCAACAAGGCCGTCGAGGTTGCTGCTCAAGACTATCGTACGACCGCTGAAAATATCGCGGATACCATCGATCGTAATCTCTTCGAACGCTACGGAGATGTTCAGGCATTCGGTTTGAACCAAGTCGTTCAAGATCGCGATTCGTGGTACAAGCAGGGCACGGACAATCCGATCGTGACTGCCATGGATAAGTACGTCGATACGTACGATATCTACTATTTGACAATGCTGGTCGACTTGGATGGCAAGCTGATTGCCGTTAACAGTCGCGATCACGACGGCGTCGCAGTTGACACAAACGAACTGTACGAGAAGAACTTCTCGGATAAGTCGTGGTTTCAGGACGTGCTTGCCAAGAACTTCTACGAAGATGAAACGGGAGCTTGCTCCGGTACCGTCGTCGAGCACCTCTATGTCGATGACAAGGTCAAGAAGTGTTATGGCAACGAAGGCTACTCACTTGGCTTTTCCGCTCCGGTATACGATGCCGACGGCAATGTGATTGCTGTCTGGAAGAACGTCGCCAAGTTCAGCCTGGTCGAAGAAATCGTCTGGGACGCTTACAACAAGCTGAAGCAACGTGGCTTGGCAACGGCCGAGATCACTTTGCTGGATGAAAAGGGAAATGTCATCGTCGATTGCGATCCTGCGACTACGGGAACGGAAGAGATCGTTCGCGATACCAATATCATCGGCAAGTTCAACCTTGCTGAGAAGCAAGTGGCTGCTGCTCAAAGTGTTGTGGCAGGCGAAAGCGGTTTCATGACCGACTCGTATCACGCTCGCAAAGGGATCGGCCAGGCTGCCGGTTACACTCCGCTGCGTGGAGCCCTGGGCTTTCCCGGCATGAAGTGGAACGTCTTGGTTCGTGTTAGCGCGGCGGAAGCATTTGCCGAAGCTTACCGTCCCCTTTATGCCTGGGGAGTGACCACGGCGATCGCTTCGGTGGTCATCGCGTTCATGGCCTTCCTGATCGCACGTACGTTCACCAAGCCACTGCACAAAACGATCGCCATGTTGCAAGACGTTGCCGAGGGAGATGGCGACCTGACCAAGCGACTCGATGAATCTCGCAGCGACGAGATCGGCGAAGTCGCCCATTGGTTCAACTTGTTCATCGGCCAAATCCAGGACATGGTGGCGGAGATCGCTTCCAACTCGAACATTCTGTCCGAAGGTTCGACCCGGTTGGTCACGACCGCTACCCAGCTTTCGTCTGGGGCGGAGTCGTCGAAGCATCGTTCGGCCAGCGTTTCTTCCGCTGCCGAAGAGATGTCGATCAACATGAAGAATATGGCCAGCTCCACGACTCAGATGTCGGGCGGTATCAATTCGGTTGTTGCGGCAATCGACGAAATGACCACGACCATCTCGGAAATTGCCAAGCATGCCGAAACGAGTGCAGGTGTTGCCGACAAGGCCACTCGAATCGCCGAGGACAGCAACAACAAGATTTGCCATCTTGGTACAGCAGCCGATGAAATCGGTCGCGTGATCGAAGTCATTGAAGACATCGCCGAGCAGACCAACCTTCTGGCTCTCAACGCGACCATTGAAGCGGCTCGTGCCGGTGAAGCTGGCAAGGGGTTTGCCGTGGTCGCGACAGAAGTCAAAGAGTTGGCGAAGCAGACTTCGACGGCAACCGACGACATTCGCAAGCGAATCCAGCACATTCAAAGCTCGACGCAGGATGCCGTCAGTTCGATTTCCGAGATCAGCGAAGTCGTCAACAGTGTCAATGAACTGGCTCGCACGATTGCTTCGGCTGTCGAAGAGCAAAGTATCACGACCCGTCAAATCTCGCAGGACATGTCTGAAACGGCTTCGGCCGCGGAAGTGGTGGCCCGTGGTGTCGACGAATCGGCGACGGCCAGCGGTGAAATCACGCAGAATATCTGCGAGGTGGATCGCGTCCTGAGCGAGACCGTTCAAGGTGCAGGCCTGTCCCAGCAGTCCGGTGAAGAACTTGCTCGACTTGCCGAAAACCTGCGAAGTGTCGTTTCGCGTTTCAGAATTGGTGATTCCTCCACGGCGACGAAAGCCAAAGAAGATCACCCAGTCATGGGCGCTTAGGAAAACAATTGTGGAAACGAGTCGCCTCGTCCACCGGAAAGGGGATCTGGCGACTAACTTGGGGTCAATAAGGAAACGGAAGCCATGCGTGTGTTGATTGTGGACGACTCGACCATCTTCAGGAAGGTCGTTCGAGACACGTTGTCAGAGTGCCCTGGAGTGGAGGTCGTTGCCGTTGCTTCAGACGGCAAGAGCGCGCTCGATAAGATTCGTCACTACCAACCGGACCTGGTGACCCTCGACGTCGAAATGCCCGTTCTTAACGGCATCGAAGTTCTACGTGAGCTGCAATCGCTACCGTCCAAGCCTGAAGTGATCATGCTGAGTGCCATGACCGATCATGGCGCGTTGGCGACCACGCAGGCACTTCGGCTGGGAGCATTTGACTTTGTCCTTAAGCCGAATCAGTCCAAGCTGGAAGACAGTTGTGCCCAGCTGAAGAAGGATCTGTTGCCTAAGGTTAAGGTCTTGCAAGAGCGACTGCGAAAGCAGTTGGGAGCGACCCCGGCTCAAGAAGAAGATTCGGTAGACTTCGGCTCGATGACGCGTCCCTTTGAACCGGGGCACACCAAGGTTATCGGAATCGGCGTCTCGACCGGCGGACCGGCGGCACTGGCATGTGTCTTGCCTAAGCTGCCTGCGTCTCTTCCTGTTCCGCTATTGATCGTTCAGCATATGCCCCCAAAGTTCACTCATTCGCTGGCGGCTGACCTCGATCGAACATCCAAGATTAAAGTCCATGAAGCAGAGAGTGGCCAACCCATTCTGCCTGGCCATGCCTATATCGCCCCAGGCGGCAAGCAGATGAAGGTCACGACTGAAAACGGACAAAAGGAGATTCTTATTACGGATGATCCCTCCGAGAGAAGTTGCAAGCCTTCGGTCGATTACTTGTTTCGCTCCATGGCCCACGAGTACGGCCGGGAAGCGATGGCAATCATCATGACCGGAATGGGGGATGATGGAACCATGGGATGCCGTCTGCTCAAACGGCACGGCTGCATGGTGGTCGCCCAGGAAGAAAAGAGCTGCGTTGTGTTTGGAATGCCACGGCAAGTGATCGCCGCCGGTCTGGCAGATAAAGTAACACCCCTGAATCAAATGCACGAGATCATCGAAAGTGCCGGGGTCCATGGAGGTAGCAAATGCCGGTAACTACGGGCGATATCGATGCTGTGTGTGAGCTGATCAACGACTTGTGTGGGATCTGCCTCGACGCATCGAAGTCTTATCTTATTGAAAGCCGCTTAAGTCAAATTGTCGAGAAGCACGGCTGTACCAGCTACGCCGATCTCGTGCAGAAAGTACGACGCGGCACGGATGTAAGTTTGAAGAATCAGGTTGTGGACGCCATCACGACCAACGAAACTTTGTTCTTTCGAGACAGCTATCTGTTCGAGGCTTTGCGTCACAAAGCCTTGCCGGAACTGATCGACAGCAAAGAAAAGTCGGCGTTCCCCACGCGTCTCCGGCTGTGGTCCGCTGCGTGTAGCACCGGGCAAGAGCCGTATAGCCTGGCGATGACCTTGGCAGAAATGATTCCGGACGTGCATCGCTGGGACATTCAGATTCTAGGCAGCGATATCTCCGATGCGGTGATCGCCAAGGCGAGTCGCGGCTGGTATGCGACCCATGAAATCGAACGTGGTGTATCGCCAGAACGGCTACAGCGTTTCTTCATTCCCGATGGCAACGGTTGGCGGATTCGCGACGAGATCCGGGCCATGTGCAGCTTCCAGCGACAGAACCTACTTGAGCCGCTCGGGATGTCGGCCCGCTTTGATATGGTCTTCTGCCGCAATGTGGCGATCTACTTCACCCGAGAAGTACGCCGCGACCTGTTTCAGCGACTCGCGGCGACGATGAGCCCTCAAGGCTACTTATTTGTCGGAGCCCAGGAATTTCTGGCCGATATCGGTCCTAATTTCGCCCCGCAAAATCACTGTCGCGGGACGTTTTACCGGCCGAATTTGCAGAACATTCCGGTCTACGTTTAACGCTCGATTCAAGTCGACTACGCCTTGCAGACTGGCCATCAACTCGACTACCTTGCATACTTCACGAAGTCACTGTGAGGTTGTCGATGTCCAGTTGCCCAGATCGATCGTTTTCAGCAGAGCAAAGCCGTCGCCGGTTTCTGCAAACCGGAGTTCTTTTCATGGCAGGCGCCAGCGCGAGCCCGGTGCTTGCCCAAGGAGATGAGCCGATGCTGCGGATCGGTTTGATGACGGATCTGCATTACGCGGATAAAAAGCCGGTTGGATCTCGGTATTATCGCGAAACGCTGCGAAAGATTGCCGAGGCATCCGCGCAGCTTTCTGAAGCCCGCCTCGACTTTCTCGTAGAACTGGGCGACTTCATCGATGCGGCCGATGCGGTGGACGTCGAACTGGGTTACCTAAAGACAATTGCCAAGCCATTCGCCGAGATCTGCGACGAGCGTCACTATGTATTAGGTAATCACTGTGTCGACACGCTGACCAAAGAAGAGTTTCTCGGAACGGTCGAGCGAGAGAAGTCGTATTACTCGTTTGATCGCGGCTACTTCCACTTTGTTGTGCTCGACGCTTGTTTTCGCTCCGATGGCAAACCCTACGGTCGGAAGAATTCGGTCTGGACCGACGCCAATGTCCCGCCGGAAGAACTCGAGTGGTTGGCCGATGACCTCAAGCAAACGGACAAGAAGACTATCGTCTTTGCTCACCAGCGACTCGACAACGAAGGGAGTCATGCGGTCAATAACTCGCCTGACGTGCGAAAGATTCTGGAACAGTCCAACAGCGTGACAGCCGTCTTTCAAGGACATAGCCACGCCAATGACTATCACCAGGTCAACGGCATTCACTACTGCACGCTCCGAGCTATGATCGAAGATTCAGGGCCAGCGAATAATGGCTTTGCCATCCTGGAAATTGATCGCCAGGGACGCTTGAAGATCGAAGGCTTTAAAAAGCAGGCTAGTTACCAGTGGACGTAACTAACCTCTTTCGTGATCTACCGGAATCTCTGCCGGAGGAAGTGTTTCAAACGCTCGTCGAAAGTAGTGGCGTTCGTATCGAGCGGATCATCTCGCAAGGGCACGCTTCACCGCCGGAGTATTGGTACGACCAGCCGCAAAGCGAATTCGTGGTCCTATTACAGGGATCGGCCCGGCTGCAGATTGAAGGAGAAGATCAGCCGCGAACGCTCAAGCCAGGCGACGTCGTGAATCTACCTGCCCATCAAAAGCATCGGGTCGAATCGACCGATCCCAATGAGAAAACCGTTTGGCTGGCGATTCACTACGGCTCATAACGCAGCAACGCGTCGCTGCACTTCTTCCACCATGTCGGCACTTAACGGCCCCTTGTTTGCGGCCGCGATGTTTTCTTCAAGATGATCTTCGTTGCACGTGCCCACGATGGTCGTATCGCAGTGCGGGTGAGCCAGGGTAAAACGCAAGATAAACTCGGCCCGCGTCATGTCATCGGTCAACAGTTCGTCGAGACTAGCGGCCGTCCAGACGTCATTTAGGTTCGGCCGCTGAATCTCAGCATCCGGCCCCCCGTGTGCGATTCCACCTCGAATGATCACCCCAGCTGCCGCCTGACTTGCAGCCGTGATGATATCGTGATGCTCAGGGGCCAGGCAGGAATAGGGGATCTGAAACGTCTCGAAAACGCCCAGTTCGATCAGGCTGGGAAGATCAGGTAGCTTGCTCGAGATGCCGATGTGCCGAACCAGGCCCTGCTTCTTGAAGTCGAGCAATTGATCGATCAGGCCGTTCTGCTCAAGCGTGACTGCGTCACCCCCATGAAACTGCATGAGGTCGACGTAGTCGGTTTCAAGTCGCCGCAAGCTTGTTTCCAAATTGCGCTGAATGACGTCTTTATTCCATTCGTGTTTGATCTCGATATGGTCGGCGTGCTGGATGTAGGCACATCCGCACTTGGTCGCCAGGTAGAATTCTTTTCGCCGCGAATGCAGTGCCCTGCCGATGCGTTCTTCGGCCTGTCCATAGTCAGGGGCCGTATCAAGGAAATTGATGCCCGCATCGATTACGCGATTCAAAAAACGATGGGCCGCGGCATCCTCAACGACACGAACGCCCCAGGTATTTGGGCCACGAAGGCCCATCGTGCCGTAGCCAAGCTGAGTGACTTCTAGCCCCGTGTTTCCTAGTTTGCGTTTGATCATGGGACGTTATGCGGTGTCTTTGGGAGGAAGCGAGAGAGTGAAATCGACGGCCTGAGTAATCAGGCGGCGTAGGTCATCTTCCCCTTTGAAGCCCTCTTGTTCAACCACAACCCAGCCACGCATGACTCGGCCAGTCGGAGCAAACTCACGTGTATTGGGTGCTTGCAAAAACTGCTGGTACGCATCGGGACCGACGCGAAGAATGATGTAATCGTCGCGCACTCCGCAGCAAAGATTGCCGTGCAGCAGGTAGGCGAATCCACCGAACATCTTCTTGCCGGTTAGTCCTTTCCGGCGACGCAGCAATCGATAGATTCTCGAGGAGATCTCTTCGTTGTATGCCATGACACGAACACTGGTGTTGAAAGCGGACGACGTGATTTCATCAGCTTAACCCGTTCAGACGACAATGTCCTCATTCATTTTTCAGGCAATCGTCGGATGATGCGGCCCCGCAGAAGATCGCGTCAAGCCCCTCCCCTGCCCCGCTCTTCACGACCACGATCACATGATCGCCTGGGGAAATCGCCGTTTTCCCTTGCGGTGGAATGAATGCGTCATTACGGGCAATCAAGGCAATCGTTGCTCCCTCGGGTAGGCCCAACTCGCTTACCTTCTTTCCATCGGCAGGTGAACCGGGTTCAATCTTGTAGTCGAAAATCTCTCCGTCGACATGTCGCAGCGAGTAGATTTCCAACTGCACCGGCGGGCTGCCTGGCATCGGTTCGTCCAAGTCCAACTTCTTCGCGACCCACGGCAATGACCATCCCTGAACCAGCGCCGAGACAACCACAACGAAGAAGACCACATTAAAGATCAGTTGAGCTTCTTCCAAATCAAACAGCAGTGGAAACGTGGCCAGCGTGATGGGAACAGCTCCTTTCAAGCCGCCCCAACTGGCCAATGCCATTTCGTTCCAGCGGAAGCGAAACGGCAGCATGCAGACGGCCACGGCAATCGGACGAGCAATCAGGATCAGAACCAGTGCAATCCCCAGGGCCTTCCAACCGACGGCCAACAAACTACTGGGAAAGCATAGCAGTCCCAGCACTATAAACATGGCGATCTGCGCGAGCCATGCCAGCGCGTTGTGAAACAGGAGCGTTCCCTTTTTGAAGACAACACGATTGTTGCCGATCACGATTCCCGCAAGGTAGACGGCCAGAAAGCCACTTCCACCAAACTGCGATGCCAGGCCGAAGGTAATCAGTGCCATTCCAGTAGCCAGCAGCGGATAGAGACCTGCCGTATCAAGGTTTAGGCGGTTGGTCACCCAAACCGCGACGTAACCCAAGGCGACGCCGATCATTCCTCCCAAGACCATTTGCTTGACGAAGAGCAGAATCAAACTGCCGCCCCAGGCGACCTCTTTGGTTAAGAGTTCGATGATCCCGACCGTCAGAAAAATGGCCATCGGATCGTTCGAGCCGCTTTCAATCTCGAGCGTGGAACCGAGTTTGGCAGGCAAGGCAAACCCGCCTGTTCGCAGTACCGAAAAGACAGCCGCCGCATCGGTCGAGCCAACGATACTGCCCAGTAGCATGCCGTTGAGCAGTGGGAGACCAAGAATCCAACAAGCGGCCAGGCCAGTTACCAGGGACGTGATGAGGACGCCCAGCGTGGCCAGCACCAGCGAGGGTTTCCAGGCCGTCGTAATCGACGCGAACGTGGTGCCCAGGCCACCATCAAACAAGATGATCGCCAGCGCAAGCGAACCAACGGCGTGCGCTAGTTCGTAGTCTTCGAACTCGATGCCGCCAACGCCTTCGGACCCGGCCAGCATGCCCAGCCCCAAGAAGAGTACCAGCATCGGAACACCATAGCGGGCCGAGATTTTACTGGTGATCACTCCCAAAAGCAGCAGCGTCCCTGCCACCAGCATCGCTTCGTCAATCCAGAACATGAATCCTCTTCACTTGCAGATATCCTAGGAAGGCTTCAACTTAACTAGGTAGTGCAAGCAAGGGAAAGGGGATTCCGAGAAGATGGCGGTGGCTACCGCGTTCTTTTCAGCTCAAACTTCTTGCCACTTAAGGCATCCTTAGCGAACTGACCCCAAAACGGAGTGGGCGTATATTTCCAGTCCTCAATCATGATTGGGGACGCCTTGGGATGAAAACACCAGCCGGTCCAGTGGATATGATGCTTCTGAATGAAGCCGAGCATATCGGGAACCCAGGTATAAGGATCTTCCTGAGCTTCTGCCGGGATGAAATCCATCTTTTTGATATCGGCACCCACTTCACCCAGGAAGATCGGGTACTTCGCGGCTGCCGGGAGGACTCGCTTTTCCCAATCGGTATGCCAGTGGTAAGTGTGCCAAGAGTACATGACTCCGTTGCCAGTTGGGTCATCCAACGCGTAGCCTTCGGCGATCCCGGTTAGATCGTTGCACCACGACAGACCGCCAGCGATCACGATGTTTTTCGCACCGGTCGAGCGAACTGCGTCCACCAGGGCCTGCATCCCGACCGACTCGAAGCCTTGGTTTTTCTTCTTCTCTTCGTCGTTCAAAAAGGCAGACTCGTCGGTCCCGCTTTTGGTTCCCACGAAGCCTCCGTTTCGCCAGACTTCCCAGTTGATCCCATGCGGTTCATTCATCAGGTCAAATAGCACGGCCGGATGGTTCTTATAGACCGCCGCGCAGTCTTTCCAGAAGTCGACATATTCCTGTTTCGGCGCGCGGTACTTGTGTAAATCAATCACGACGTAGGCACCACGATTCGCCGCCAGGTTGACGATTCGGTCGATCGTCTCGCGGTACTCCTTGCCGCCATCGTTTTGGTAGTGGCTCTTACCGTACCAGAATTCGTCCTTGATCGGCACGCGAACACAGTTGGCTTTCCAATCGTCGATTGCAACAACCGTCGATTTGATCTGTTGCTTGTCCTGAGGAAGCGTCTCCAGGCCACCAGCATTCACGCCTTGCAGCCACACGTCGTTGCCGTCGGTGTCGTGAACGCGATTGCCGACGACTTTCAGCATCTTTGGCCAGTTGGCTTTGTTAGGTTCTTCCCGCGGGACATGACGGAACTTGGCTTCTTCTTCACGAAGTTTCACGGCAGCCAGCAGAGGTTCTGGGCTGGTTGGTTTCAATTGAAGGTTGTCGATGTCAAAGGTGCCAGACGCTACCTCAAACAGACTTGGCATCAAGATCACGGTCAAAGCATCTTCAGGAACCAGAAACGACTTGCTCTTCTCGACCCAGCCATCGGTATTCTTTTGCGTATACGCAGGAGACGGCTTCGAGGAAAGCTTTTTGCCATCGATGCCTTGAAACTCGATCATGATGCGAGCGTCGTGCCAAGGCATCTTGCCGGTTTTCAGATCAGAAATGCGCTGCTTCCACGTGAGCTCTAACGCGTCGGTCCCAGCAGGAATATCGTACATCCGATACACCATCGACAGCTTCCCAGGCTGCGAGGAGTGGATCCGCAGAAACGTATTCTCGCCTTCGGTCTGCCAAGAAAGATCGCCGGACATTTTGCCCCAGGCCGTGGGAAGTCCCTTGGTCTGCTCCGTGAAATCGCCATTGGGTATGAGCGAGCCCCACTGCTGAAGCATTGCCTGGGCTTTCGCACGTCGCTTGATGGCGTCCGCTTGTTGCTTCGCAAGCCGCTCTCGGGTTTTTCGTTCCATCTCTTCACGAAGCGGAGCGGGGTCGATCGGTTGCAGCGAGATGTCATCCAGGTCAAAAGTGCCTGATTCCACGTTGAAGAGGGCCGGCATGAACTTCAGCCAGTAAGCGTTCTCAGGAACCAGAAATTCCGCTTCGCGTTCGACCCAGCCATCGGTATTTTTGCCGGTCGTTGCGGCACTGGGTGTTGGCGTAACTTTTTGATGCTGATCGTCAATGAATTCGAGCATGATCCGGGCATCAAACCACGAGTTCTTACCCTTCTTCAAATCGCTGACGCGCTGCTTCCATTTCAGTTTCAATGCACCCAAATTGGTCGGGAGCTTGATCTCCTGGTACAGCATCACCATCTCGCCGGGCTGAGGACTTTTCAGACGGACGAACCGATTGCCGTCTTCCTCTTCCCAGGTCCCACCTGTTTTGACTCCACCCCAGTCGGCTGGCCAACTTGCGTCGGCATTGGGTGCTTCAAACGTACCGTTGGGGGCCAGTTCTACGGCGTCATCGGCCGTAGCCGAAGTCGAAAGGATCAGAATGATGGACAGCGCGAATAGAATATTGCTCAGAAGTCGCGTCGCGAACATGGTGCCTCAAGAATATCTGTTAGGATTGTTCCGGAATGGGAGATGTTGCTCCTTCTCTATTATGTCTCTTGAGGGGAAAAAGGTTTCAAGTTGTTTGAGACTATCCGGCGATTTTCTTGGCTAAAGTTATTCCGCTGAGCATTGCTCCCTCGACCCTTGCCCCGGAGCACCAATCACCTGCGATCCCAAGTTTTGACTGGGAGTCCCACAAATGGCCTTCTTCCAGCGGATCGGCCGGAGCACTGTATCGCCAGCGATGACTGGTGACGTTCACAATCGCACCCAGCGGCAGACCGATAGCGGTGGAAAATGCTTGCAATAACTGGGGGGTGACCTGCTCCGGCGTCTCTTCCAGATGCTCCTTCGACCACTCAGGCGAAGCATGGAGAACCCAGCACTCCTTGTCCGGATTTCGGCCTGGCTTGCTATTGTTGCGGCAAATCCAACGCAGTGGGTTTTCGTGTACGAAAGCGGCGTCGTATGAAACGGGGACAGGCTTCTCGAAGTGAATCATCGTCGCCCAGCAGGGATCGAACTGTTGGCGGGCAAGGATCGAGGCAAATGGCGATGCGTCTCCCAAGATTTCCAGCGACTGTTCAGGCGGTGCGGTACTCACCAGGATGTCATACGGGCCATACTTGTCCCCGTCGGTGGTTGTTAACGTCCAGCCGGCGGCGGTGTGCTTTGCTTTCGCGATACGTGTGTTCTTTTCCACTTTAAGAAACCTGGCCAGATGTTTGCCTAACGAATTCATGCCCGGCATGGCCACGTAGCGCGGCGTGGGCTCTCGTTGGATTTTCAAGTCAGGGCGAAGGATGCACACGTTGCCGCGCCACAGCGCGACGATGCTGTCGTCGATCCACTCTTCGAGCATCGGTAGGACTTCCATGTTGCGTACGGTGAAGTACTGCGCACCGTGGTCGAACGATGCCTCGTCCTGGCCAGCACGACGGGTTGCCATGCGTCCGGAAACACCTCGCGATTTATCAAACAGGCGAACATCAAACCGAGAGGCCAGCTTGCGCGCACACATAAGTCCTGAGATCCCGGCTCCGATAATCGCGACGCTTGGCATGTGAGGTCCTGTTGGTGTCAGAAGAGCGGTCTTAGGTAGTGAGTAAGTGATAAGGAAGTGTTGTGGAATAATGTCGAAGTATATCGCAAGGGCGAAACGGAAATCGATTTGTCAAGACATTAGTCCGCGGAATGTTCTTGGGAAAACTAATTGACTGGACGCCTTCGGATTTTCATTGGTTTCTCTTGGCGGAAGGTTTAGAATCCAAATTAGCGTTTCACTTAGTGAGTTCACGATTCGCGGTCTTATTCCGAGAGGAAGGTAGTCGTGGGAGTCTCGCTTTCGATGATCGCCTTGAATCGCGGTTCCAAGGTTTCTTGGAAGGCGTTCGAGGAAGATCTCGCTTCGTCATGGCCGACGTTGCCATCTCCAACGGATGTGAAAAAGGAAGAGAACACGCTCTCCTTCGACATTGGGCCCCAGAGTATTGCCATGGGTATGATGCCTGGACCTATCCCTGAGGATAGCTGGGCAGTACCTCAACGACAGACATGGATTTGGCCCGATGCGGTCGAAAAGCTCCAAGATCACAAGACTCATCTTATTGTTACCGCAGTCGGTGACGCTTCGCCACTGCAGCAGGCACAACTTCTTACCATGGTGACCGCTTCGCTCGTGGTTGCCAGCGGTCAGCCAGCTGGCATCCTCTGGGGGGATGCTGGACTCATGGTGTCGCCTGACGTGTTTCGTGACATTGCCTTGGAGGCGTTACCGAGTGAGTTGCCGCTGTGCATTTGGGTCGCTGTTTTCCTGGGAAAGAACGAGGATGGAACGACGGTCGGTTTCACACGCGGACTGCAGTCGCTTGATGTGATGGATTTCGTCACCGAAGATGCAACCGATGAGCCGGCCGATCTGTGCGAGCGTTTCTATGGGCTGGCAGATTACCTGCTGGAAAATGGTCCGGTGATCGAAGATGGGCACACGATCGGGGATGACGCCCAAGAGAGAATTCGCATTTCGTTCGAGCAGTCTCCCTTCGGTCACGAGTGTCCGATCATGCGTCTGAAGTACACGCCTCGGACAGGGCACTCGCAGTTCGGACTGCACTCGTAGGGCGGTTCGGTTCGCTCTAGGCTTTGGCTCGCGGATGAGCGAGTTCGTACACGCCCTTCAGGGTTGCCGTACTCAAGTGCGTATAGATCTGCGTGGTGACCAGGCTTTTGTGTCCCAAAAGTTCCTGCACGCTGCGAATATCGGCACCTGCATCCAGCAGATGCGTGGCAAAGCTATGCCGCAATGTATGAGGGCTGGTCCTTAAATCGAGGCCTGCCTCTTTCAAGTATTTCTCGAGCATCCGTCCCACGCTTCGCGTGGTGATGCGATTGCCGAACTTGTTGAGAAAGACGGGACGCTCTTTCAACTTTTCACTCTTCGGGCTGAGCTGGCGAAGGTCGAGCCATTTTTCGAGGGCAACCAGTGCATACGACCCAAGTGGAGCCAGTCGCTCTTTACGGCCTTTACCGCGAACACGTACCAGGCCATCGTGAAGATCGAGGTCGTTCTCGTTGATGCCGACCAGTTCGCTCACACGCAGACCCGCGCTGTAGGTGGTTTCGAGCATTGCCCGGTCACGAATTCCAGCAGATGAAGATCGAGGTGGAGCGTTCAAGAGCTTGCCGATTTCGTCGGTGCTCAGGAAGTGAGGAAGTTTCTGGCTCTTTCGCGGATTGCGAAGCGGCTTGGCGGGATTCTTTTCAACCAACTGCTGCCGCTGGGCGAATTTGAAGAAGCTTCGCATCGAAGCCAATCGCCGGGCCACCGTGCTACTGGAGTAGCCTGCTTCGGAGACGGCGGAAACGTAGCCGCGGAGATCAAGCGTGGTAACTTCGCTGGGAGCAGGCTCCAAGGCGAAACTCTCTTCGAGATATTCCGCCAACGCGTCGAGGTCTTCGCCGTAGCTCTTGATGGTCAGGTCGGACGCATTTCGTTCGACCTGAAGATAGCGGAGGTAGCTATCAATGACACTACGCAAGCCCTGCATCGAGGAATTTGCGACGCGATCAATCAAGGTGATAGCTCCGCGTTAGCTGAACTCGTCGAAGTCGAGGTGATCGGAATCGAGGCTCCCGATATCAATCGGCCCATTGGCGGGGAACTCGAATCGCGGCTTGACTGCGGCATCGCTGGCGACCGGTTCGTCCTGATCGGCGGCTTGGGCGCGGATCTTTTGGCTGAGCACAGCGGCATCGTACCAAGTGAAACTCAGTTCCGGATTACTCGCGTACCGTCCCAGCGTGCGAAGGGCTTCTGCCCTGCGCTGATCGCTGAATAGAAAGACGTAGCGTTCTTCACCCTTGACCAGTGCTAGTACGTTGATCTCTTCCGTCACGTGTGGCAGCCTCCCAGACAATTCCTAAACTCATCCGTGGTAAAGAAGGTTATCGGCTTTCGCCCCACCGGATCGCCAGTTGAGATTCACCAGCACCGCCACGAAGAGAGAGCATTTCTGTGATATGCGAGTAGCAACAGAAACGAATGAAATCGTTGCTACGATCAAGAAAACCCTGCCAACCCCCATTACGCGCATCGTCCAGAAAAAAGTAATACTGTTCGGCACGTTCTGTGAGGTTAGAGTCATTTTCACTATAGCTCCGAATCTGCGAGATGATCGGGCCATCTTGCTGCAGCATCGGAGGTGGTTGAGTGCGTGGTGCATCGGGAATGAACCCGCTTGGATCAGGCCAATTCGGTGGGAGGCCTTCGACCGCGATTTGTTCGTTTTTCTCGGGGTTTTCAATGCGATCGTCGAGATCTGGCTCCGCGGGCGTCTGCGTCGCAAGTTGTTCGCGAGCGAGCGCGAACTCCGCTTCCCAGACGTGCGATTCGGGAATGAATTCTTCACCGGCCGTGCCCCATGGCAGTCCATAGCCAGGCGGAATCGGATGGAATCCGGGATTGGTCGAGTACCAATTGATCGCGAGAGTCAAACGTTTCGGATAATAGGGCGTGTAGTCGGTCACCGAACCAACGACGACGGCATCGGCACCTAACATTTTTCCGAGGGCACGTAATTGTTCGACGTCGGTACCGTTATTGTTGCTTGCTTGCATCGCCCGCATGACGACACCTACCGGCACGACTTCAAAGCCACGGATCGATTGAAGCTCGCCGTAGTAGGCCAGCGTCACTTCGTCCATGTCGAGCGTGGGCACGTCGCTTTGATTGTTGAAGGGGACAATCGCGACGCGAGCGAGCTGCGGAAATGGATTGTGATAGATCGGCTTGTCGCGCACCTCGGGGATGGCGGCGCAGCCGCTGCATAGCAGAGTCAAACAGGCGATGGCGAACCAGGTACGCACGAGTGTGACAATCGTAGCAATTCAGGTAGCCCCCCTGATTTGCTGCATGCGCTTCGCGAATCCTTCGCCGCGCATGGTCCGATGTGTCTGTCATCGACGAGGTGGGCCTGTGCTCTTCACGCGAATCGATCCGATTTCGCGAATTGGAGAAAGTTTGACGCCGCTAGCGATGCTGGCAGAATGGCTCAAGCTACACCAGCGTGCTCATGCTTTGCATGCCAATCGGCTCTCGAGACGTGAAAGGTTCTCCGTAGCGAGTGCCAATCACCTTGCCCCAATACGAGGCTTCGTCATGTAGCTTGTCCAGAAACGTGGGGTACTCGGTCGGTCGCCCTTCGATGAACTGGCTGTGATAACAGCGGATCGAAGCCAGCTTCTGCTCCCAGTACTCGCTGATGTCGAGCACGAACGCCGGCTGGGGAGTCATCTTCAAGTGCACGCAGTAGTAGTTGTAGATTCGCTGCGGGTGAAAGGGCTCACCGGGCATGTCGGTCTTACTCAGCTTCGACCAGAAACGTGCCGCATCAACCAGCTGCGTTGCGGCCAGGTGATCGGGATGGGCATCTTCCCAGTAAGGAGCAAACAGCCAATTGGGTCTGAGCTGTCGGATGACTGAAGCCAGCTTCTCGCGGGCTGCTAGCGTTGCTTCCAGGCTGCGATTGGGAAGCCCTAGATTGTCTCGCCAATCGACTCCCAGAATCTCCGTCGCGGCAGTTGTTTCGGCGGCTCTCTTTTCTAGGCTGCCATAGGGGGTCGGTTCGCCTGAGGTCAGATCGAGGATGCCAACCTTTTTGCCTTCCGCTTTGAATTTGAGAATCGCACCTGCCATGCCCAGTTCAGCGTCGTCAGGATGGGGGGCGATTACCAGGATGTCGAGCGGTGTGGGGGTTTTCATTTGATCTGGAACCATGACTCGTTATCAGGTATTTACCACGGCACAAATTTTCATTTTTAGGGCCCTGCTGATTTCGCACCCATGACCATCCGAACACTCGTTGTCATGCTGACTCTTATTGCTATCGTCCCTGGTTGCCGCACATGGGGCTGGGGTGGGAAGCAATCAAAGCAGGATACCCATCTCGTCGATAACTTCACCGACAACAAATCGGAGTCGAGTGAAGATCAGGAAGACGACTTTGTCGACTCCGCCACCTACGCCAAGAAGAATGGTCGAACCGATGACCCTGGCACAGGGCTGTCCGACCGTTCTCGACAAATTGAACGGAACCTGGGTTACCGATAGTTCGCTCTCGCGAAACGGATCGGTTTAGTGTTCGATGCCGTAGAGCGGGCCAAGTTTCGCACGAAGGTAGCGAATCAGCGGAGTCGAATCGATGGGATCGCCACAAACGCGTTCGACCAATTCAGCACCCGGGTAGCACTCGCCATGCTGATGGACGTTTTCTCGGAGCCAATCCAGCAGCGGCATGAATTCTCCGGCGGCAAACATGCCGTCCAGATCTCCCAGATCTTCGCGAGCTTGTTCCAATAGCTGAGCTGAGTAAATATTGCCCAGACTGTAGGTGGGGAAGTAGCCCATCAGGCCGGCGCTCCAATGGACATCTTGCAGGCAGCCATCGGCATCAGTGGTAGGCGTGATGCCGAGCTGTTGGGTGTACTTCTCGTTCCAAGCTCCCGGCAAGTCTTTCACCTGGAGGTCGCCAGAAAGAAGTGCTTGTTCCAGTTCGAAGCGGATAATAATGTGCAAGTTGTAAGTCGCTTCGTCCGCTTCCACACGAATCAACGACGGAGCAACTTCGTTGATGGCGAAGTGGAAGTCACCGATCGGGACATCGCCCAGGGCTTCCGGGAACATCTTCTTGGCATCGCCATAGAAGTGGCTCCAGAAAGCGTAGCTGCGACCGACGATGTTTTCCCATAGTCGTGACTGCGACTCGTGAATCCCCAGCGAAGCCGCATTGCCAGGTGGCAGGCCGAACCACTTTTTCGGCAGGCCTTGCTCGTACAACCCGTGGCCCGCTTCGTGTAGCGTCGAGAAGAAGGCCGAGGGGAAGAAGTTCTCGTCGTAACGCGTTGTGATGCGAATGTCGTAGGGACCGATCGTCGTGCAGAACGGATGGTGCGTGACATCGAGCCGGCCTGCCGAGAAGTCAAATCCGATTTGCGAGGCCGCCGACGTGCCAAGGACTTCCTGCTGGGCGATCGGGTAGTGCCGCTTCAGGATGTCCATATTCGGCTTGCGCCCGCTGTCCTTGATTTCGGCTACCAGCGGAACGAGTTGATCCTTCAGGGTCTCAAGCACACTGCGTACCTGGGAAGTCTTGGCTTCCGGTTCGTAGAAGTCGAGCAGAGCGTCGTACTGTTCGCCTTGGTAGCCGATTGCTTCCGCCGTTTCGCGGCTCAGGCTGATTAGCTTGTCGAGGATTGGCTCGAACGTGCCGAAGTTGTTTTCCGAGCGCGCTTTCACCCAAGTCTGCTGACCGATGATCCGGGCATGGCTGAACTCCTCGACCAGTCGCTTGGGCAGCTTGACCTGTTTCAGGTAGTCGCTCTTGATACGGCGAATCGTCGCTTCGGCCGGGCTGTTGGGCTCTTCGGTCAGCGGAGATTCGTGAAGTTCTTCCAGCCAGGCTCCGATCTTGGGATCGGTATTCCGGTCGTGAATGATTCCGGAAAGCAGCGTGATCTGATCGGCACGATACTCGCCGGCATTCTCGGGCAAAAGGACTCGTTCATCCCAGCCCAGCAGCGAATTGATATTCTCGAGCTTGGCTGTCTCGCGATAGTGGTCGCACAGTTGGTCGAAGATTTGCTGATGATCCGCCATGGTCTTTGCCTGGGCTAGAGATTAAATCGGTTTGCCGTGGGTTTTTAACGCAGGGCTTAGGCCAGCAACTTCGCGCCGGTTTCCTTGTCGCAGGCCGCCAAAATCTGGGCGATGGTCGCATCGGCTTCTTCGCCTGTCAGTGTGCGGTCGTAGGCCTGAAGGGTGACCGTAAAGAGGACACGCTTCTTGCCAGGGCCATCCTTCTTCGGATCGCGGAAGATCTCTTGGAACGTAACGACTTCCACCAGATCGCCTCCGGCCGAGTAACTGATGTCTTGCAGCTTCGACCAGCTGACGTCTTCATCGACGATCAAGTTCAAATCGCGATTCATCGCCGGGTGAGTGCTGAAATCTTGATGCTGTGGAATGAGGACAGCCAACTTCATCAACGCACCCAAGTCGAGTTCTGCGACCGTCGCTGGCTGCTGAAGGCCGAATGCCTTACGTGCCTTATCGCACACGACTCCGATGTAACCGAGCGTCGTGCTGTTGATCGTCAGATGAGCCCCCTGCCCTTCGGCGAAGATCGGGTCCGTGTAAGGAATCGTGTTGATCTTCACGTTCGGGTTGAGCATTCCGACCAGCCCTTCGATGACTCCCTTCAGCTCGAAGAAGTCACGTCCGCTGGTGATACCTACCATGTAACGCTCGTCCGGCAGCGCCTTGGGCTTGGGAAGGTAAACCTTGGCGATCTCATACAAGTCGATGTGGGTGTAGCTGAACTTCTCGTTGTTGCGACGTGCACCCAAGAGGCTCGGGATCAAACTCACGCGAAGGCGATCTTCCCCTTTGACCATCGGCATGCTGGTCGTCAGCGGCTCAGCGAGAGACCAGCCTTGGAAAGCTTTGGACCAGATGTCACTCACGATGCTACGGGTCAGGGTTTCATCAAAGCCCATCCCCAGCATGCCCATGCGAATCTTGTTGCGCACGCGATCCAAGTCGCTTTGATGCGATGCACTGAGGGAAACACCAGCGTGTTCGGGAATCTGGTCGTAGCCGTGGATACGAGCCACTTCTTCGACCAAGTCGACTTCGCGTTCGATATCGCGTCGCCAACTGGCCGGAATCACGGTGATCGCCTTTTCGCTTTGCTGCGTGACTTCGTTGCCCAGGCGTTCCAGGATGCGGCGAACTTCGGGCTGGTAAACATCAATACCCAAGATTCGCGGGATCTGCGACAGACGCAAGGTGACCGACTTACGGGCACTCGGCTGCGACCCGGCATAGACGTGGCCTTCACACACTTCGCCGCCAGCCGTATCGACGATCAGTTCGCAGCAGCGTCGGCTGGCCCAGTCGATCATCTCAGGATCGACCCCTCGTTCAAAACGATACGAAGAGTCACTCTTCAGTTTGAGCCGGCGCGAGGTTGTGCGTACCGGCAAAGCAGCGAATTGAGCCGCTTCGATTAAGAGGTCGGAGGTCATCTCGGTAACTTCCGTCTCTTTGCCACCCATTACGCCGGCCAGAGCGACGGCACCATTCTTGTCGGCGATTACATAGTCGTCGGTACTCAACAGGTACTCGCGATGATCGATCGCCAGGAACTTCTCGTCGTGCTCGGCCTTGCGAACGCGAACGGTGTCTCCGGTGAGCTTGTCCATATCGAACGCATGGAGCGGCTGACCGATTTCCATGAGAACGTAGTTGGTGGCGTCGACCACGTTGTTGATGGTGGGAATACCGATCGTACGCAGGCGATTGACCATCCAGGCTGGGCTGTCCCCAATGGTCACGCCGGTGATGCTTCGGGCGATGTACCGTGGACAGAACTCTTCGTCTTCGATTTGAACGATCTTAGAGCAAGCTCCCCCGGTCGAAACTTTCGAGATGTCGGCGCTGGGGACCTTCAGGTCGAGGTCGAACAGCACGCCGACTTCGCGGGCGATCCCGATATGGCCGAGCCAATCGGGACGGTTGCTGGTGACTTCCAGGTCCAGGCAGCGGTCGTTGTCGACCGTCGAGGAGCCGTCGAAATTCAAACCCGCCAAGGTCAAACGATCGCAGACTTCCGCTTCGCTAACGTCTAGATCGAGGTACTGCTTCAGCCAATCCCAGGAAACGAGCATGTCAAAGTTTTTCTTTACAGGGTCGTGTGTTCGAGGTTTCGTAGCGATTCCGTGCAAACGTGTCGCCGGCCAGATTTAGAACTGGGCCAGGAACTTCGTATTGCTGTCGTACAAATAGCGGATGTCGTTGATACCGTGACGTCGCATGCAAAGACGCTCGACGCCTAAGCCAAACGCGAACCCGGTCACTTCTTCGGGATCGTAACCGACGGACTTGAGCACGTTCGGATCGACCATGCCGGCTCCGCCAAACTCGAGCCAGGTGTCTTGCCAACGCATATCGACTTCCACACTCGGTTCGGTGAATGGGAAGAACGAAGGGCGGAAGCGGATTTCGACGTCATGGCCAAGGTAGCTCGAAGCGAACAACCGGAGCACATACTTGAGGTCTGCCATCGTGACGTTCGTGTCGACCAGCAGCCCTTCGATCTGATGGAACATTGCGTAATGGGTCGCATCGATTTCATCGGGACGATAAACGCGGCCCAGCGAGACGATCCGAATCGGCGGCTTCTCGTTTTCCATTACGCGGATCTGAACGGTCGACGTCTGGCTCCGCATCAACTGATTGCCGCCACCGGTACCGGTCGAGGCGACATTCAAATAGAAGTTGTCCAGCGGATCGCGTGCCGGGTGTTCCAGGGGAATGTTGAGAGCCTCGAAGTTGTGCCAGTCGTCTTCGATTTCGGGGCCTTCGACGGCGGAGAATCCGAGCCGACCCATGATGTCCTTAAGCTCATCAATCGTTTGGGTGATCGGATGGATATGACCGAGTCGAGGGCGTCGGCCGGGAAGGGTCACGTCCAGGGCTTCGACTTTCCCTTTCTTTCCGCCGCCACCGGTAATGGCATCGGCAGCCGATTGGAAAAGTTCTTCCAGACGCGTCTTCACCTCGTTGAAGCGTTTGCCCGCGACCGGCTTGTCTTCCTTGGCGACTTTGCCGAGTCCCTTCTGAACTTCTTTGAGTTTGCCGCTCTTGGCGCCCAGGTACTCGATCCGAGTCTCTTCCAAGACCTCTTGATCGACCGAGTTGATGGCGTGCTCGAAACGTGTTGACGCGGCTTCGACCAGATCGTCCAGTTGTTTGATGAAATCGTTGAGTGACATGATGCCTGTGAATTTAGTGCGTTCATGAAACAAGCCGCCGAGTCATCCTCGGCGGCTTGTATTATTGCATCTGTGTTGGTTGCTGCCCATCCAAGGTGGGCAGGCACTTAGGCAGCCAGGGCAGCCTTGACTTCTTCCGCCACGGCGTCGAATGCACCTGGATCGTGGATTGCCATTTCCGACAGAACCTTTCGATCCAAGGTGATACCAGCCTTCTTCAGGCCGTAGATGAATTCGCTGTAACGCAGGCCACGTTCGCGAGCGGCGGCGTTGAGACGGATGATCCAGAGCTTGCGGAACTCACGCTTGCGGACCTTACGGTCGCGATAGGCATATACGCCAGCACGGACCAGGGTTTCCTTAACGGTACGCAGCAGATTACCACGTCCACCGCGATTACCCTTGGCCTTCTTAAAAAGACGCTTCTTGGCCTTATGGCGTGCCTTGCCGTAAGTAGTTCTCATCGTATTACCTGACTTTCGTCCACTGGGCCCCCACTCGCTAAGAATGGATGTTTGTTGCCCGTGTACTGAAAAATGACACTTGAGAGGTGATCACACGCTGTGAATCAGTTCAAAGTGCCGCCTGAGTTGTGTCTAGTAGCTGTACTTGCCCAAAGCTTCACGCAGAGCCACCGATTCGGCTTCGGCCAAAACGGTTGTGCCGCGGAGGTTTCGCTTCCGCTTGTGGCTCATGCGGTTAGCCAAGTGGCTCGTGCCGCACTGACGGTGCTTGATCTTGCCCTTCCCGGTGATGCGGAAGCGCTTCTTGGTACCCTTGTGGGTCTTCATCTTAGGCATGATGCCATTCCCCAATGAATATCTGGGACGTCATGTCCTTTAGTGGACATTCTTCTGATACATGGAAACCCAATATTCTAGAGATTTCGCTCCGCAAGCGGTAGGGGGACGCGAAGGATTTTGAAAATCGCCCCTGCCAGACAAGCTATTGACGCAACTTATTGTCGCAATTGGTTTTACCGATACGGTTTTCGGCCCGTTTCAGCCAATGCGAGGTCGAATATCCGTGCGGGCCTACCTAAAATATGGATTACCCCACAACGATTCCCTCGAAAGCGGCCTGCTTACCTAATGGATGGTCCCCAGATCACTGCCTGGACGATTCGCCTTGCCTTATTGGGTTTGATGGCCAGTATTGTGCTGCGAATGGTGCGTCCCTGGCTGACCACCAACGTGGGAGTGCAGCGGATGCTCTGGACCGTTGCGTGCGTACTTTTTCTGGCCCATATCGTCGCCGGCATGCATTATTACCACGATTGGAGCAACGCCCAGGCCTACGCGGACACCGCCCAGCAAACGTACGACAAGCTGGGTGTGCGGTTTGGTGGAGGGATCTACGTGAATCACTTCATGGCCGTGCTGTGGGTGGCGGATGTTTTGTGGTGGTGGATGGCACCGCAAAGCTACGCGGCGCGAAGCCCTCGCTGGGAACAGTGGATCGTGGGCTTCTTCCTGTTCATCGCCTTCAACGGCTTGGTGGTGTTCAAGGATGGTCCGCTGCGTGTGTCCGGACTGATTGGTTTTGCCGTTTTGGGGCTCGTCTGGCTAACGGTTACTTTCCTGCCCACTCCAAGGGCCGAACTGGCCGAGTCCTCCGATTTGTAACAAGCTGATGCATCAAGCGAACGATTCCAACTCCGATCCGCTCACCATCGCCTACCTGACCGCTGGCGGGGCAGGCATGTTTTGCGGGAGCTGCATGCGCGATAACACGGTAGCCCGGGCCATGCATCACCTGGGGCACGATGTGCATCTTCTGCCGATGTACACGCCCATTCGCGTCGACGAAGAGGACGTCAGCGAGAAGACGCTCTTCTACGGCGGCATCAATGTGTACATGGAACAGAACGTGCCTGGGTATCGGTTTCTGCCTGACCTGGTGACACGTTGGCTCGACCAGGAGTGGATCATCCGCTGGGCCACCTCCCGCGGAATCGAGACGAGCGCCAAGCAGTTGGGCGCGTTGACTCTGTCGGTCCTCAAGGGGAAAGAGGGCAACCAGCGAAAGGAAGCCCAGCGTCTGGCGAAGTGGGTTTCCGAGCATCTGAAGCCGCAGGTAATCAACTTCAGCAACATGATGATCGCCGGCACGGCGCCGCTGCTGAAGGAAAAAGTCGACTGTCCGATTCTGGTGACCCTGCAAGGGGACGACATCTTCATGGATGATCTTCCAGAGCCGTACCGAACGCAGTGCTTTGATCAGATCCGCAAGCTGGTCGAGCACATCGACGGGTTCATCGTCTTCAGCCATTACTATGCGGATTACATGGCCGAGTACTTTGGCATTCCGCGCGACAAGTTCCACCTGGTGCCGCTGGGCATCGATTTGAGTGACTTCCCAGACGAGCCCAGGCCGCAGCACGATCCGGATCGCCCGCCCACCATTGGCTATCTCGCGCGGATGGCTCCTGAGAAGGGCCTGCACGTGTTGGTCGATGCGTTCATGCACTTACGAGAGATTCCCGGCTTGGAGGACGCCCAGTTGAAGATCGCTGGTTGGGCTGGTCCTCAGCAACAGGCCTATCTCGATGAGCAGTTCGCAAAGCTGAAAGATGCGGGACACTTCGGTGGATGCGAGTACCTGGGAACGGTCGATCGAGCCGGCAAACTGGACTTTCTGCAATCGATCGACGTTCTATCGGTGCCGACGGTCTACCGCGAGCCGAAGGGGCTGTTCGTGCTGGAAGCCTGGTCGGCAGGCGTTCCGGTGGTACAGCCCGATCATGGGGCATTTCCCGAGTTGATCGCCGCGACCGGAGGTGGGCACCTGGTGCGTCCTGACGATCCAATCTCCTTGGCGGAAAAGCTGTCGGAGGTGCTCGCCAATCGAGAAGCCTTGCGAGCCCTGGGTGCGTCGGCGTCGGAAACGGTCCGTACGAAATTCGGAGCCGATGTCGCCGCGGCCGAAACGATTGAAATCTATCGTTCGATGTTGGCTCGCTCGTCCGGCTGAACTGAAGCTGCGATACGTCTCGCGCTACGCAGCCTTTCTGATAGACGTAGTCGGGGCAGTGTTTTCCGAGGTAATCGGCTGCAGGCGGGGCGGTGGCATCATCCCCTTCTCAATGTAAATCGGGCCTGTCTTCGACTTTTCCCACAGAGCGTTGTTGCGGTCGAAGTCTTCCTGGTTGAAGAATTTCTCGTGCTCCATGTGAAACACGATCGCCGAATAGCGTGCGTTGCGACGCTTGACGCCGGTTCGCATCAGGCGCGTAACGAACTCGCTGTCTTCACGCCAGAAGCCGACGAACTCTTCGTTCCAGCCATTGATGGCCTCGACGTCGCATCGCCATGCGGCGAGGTTGCAAGCCCGGATTCCTTTCATGCCACGGCTGCGAACGGCAAATCCGGGAATGTGAACCAACAGGTGAAGCTTGGTGAGTCCACCATTGAGCCAATGCTTGAAGAGCTGCCAGGTGTTCTCGGTGCCTTTGAAGGTATCGAACGCTTTGTAATTCAGGAAGTTCCGGCGACCTTGCATGAAGAAGCCAGGCTTGGCCAGCTTCTGATGGTCGGAAACGAACATCGGTCCAGGAATACAGTCGCCGTCTGTGTAGATCAGGTAATCGCCGGTGCATTCACGCGTTGCCGCGTTGCGAGCCTTACTGATCTGAGGCATTCCGCCAAAGGGTTGCCAGGCATGAATGATTGGGAAGTCGGCCTGTTGTTGATACTTCTGAACAATCTCAGGCGTATCGTCCGTCGATCCGTCGTCCGCGATCACAACCTGGTGTGGCTTGACGACTTGATGCAGATAGCCGTACAGCACCTTATCGAGATAAAACGACCGATTGTGCGTAGTGATGATGACCGAAGATTTCATGGGTTTGCCTTCCGGGGTGGCGCAGCGGGGCATCCTTGCCAACAGCGACGCGGAACACTACCAGAGGGGAAACCGACTCAGCAAGAGCATTCGCGAATTTTGATGGGTGCTAGCAAAACAACATCGGCGCATGAAAAGAGGCTACTTCATTTGGGAACTAGCCTCTTTGTCGATACGTTTGCTGCTAGCCAGCTTTCGGAGAAACGGTCGCCATGATTCGGCGTCCCATTTGTTTCGGTGGTGATTCGACCTTCCCAACTTCCGAGAGAAGTTCGATCACTTGGGCCATGACGCGATGACCTTCTTCGACGTGAGCCATTTCGCGACCCTTGAACTGGATCGAGACTTGGACTTTGTCTTTGTGCTTCAAGAAGCTAATCGCTTGCTTGACCTTGAACTCGATATCGTGGTCGCCCGTCTTAGGACGCAGACGAATTTCCTTCGTCTTGGTGTGATGCGACTGGTTCTTATGTTGCTTCTTGCTTTGTTGGTACTTGTACTTGCCGTAGTCCATGATGCGGCACACCGGCGGTTTAGCGCCAGGAGCAACTTCGACAAGATCCAGTCCTGCTTCTCGAGCAATGGACAAGGCTTCGTCAGTGGGCAGAACGCCTAACTGTTCTCCTTCAGCAGAAATGACTCGAATGGGCGAGATTCTAATGCGATCGTTGATTCGAGTCTGGTCGCGATTTTGATCGCGGTCTCGATCGCGAGACGTATTTCGCAGGGCGATGGCTAGTGATCCTTTTTAGGCTAGGAAACGGGTAGAGAAAACATATCGACTTCGTGGCCAACCCGTAAAATCGTACCACAGTGAAAACATTCTATCGTCAACTTACCGCCACGTTAACGCACGAAAATAGGAATCGGCGAATTTTGCCACCTTTCCGGGTGGTAATGGCTGTTCATGTTCCCTTTGGAGGGCAATCCGCCCGGCATCAAACTGGACTCTTTTCCTGGGTGATGACAGCTCGCCCCCTTGTTTGGGGGCGATGGTTGTGTCACCTGGCAGTTAATAGCCTTCGCTGATGGTGGCGGTTCCGGAGGTACCGAGCCCGGACGATCCTTTGAAGACTTGGCGAACCACACGATTGGCCATTTCTTCCTTTAGCTTGTCGATTGCCTGGGGGATCTTCATGGAACCCAAGTCGCCATCGATCCGGTCGCGGACCGAAACGGCTTCTTCTTCCATTTCACGACCCCCGATGATGAACATGTAAGGGATCAGTTCCAACTGAGCGGCACGAATCTTGGCGCCGATCTTTTCAGGTCGGTAGTCGCCACTGACTCGGAAGCCGGCAGCTTGCAGTTCTTTCTCGACCTTCTGGGCATACTCGTCAAACTTCTGGCTGACGGTCAGGATACGAACCTGCTCGGGGGCAAGCCACAGCGGAAACGCCCCGGCGAAGTGCTCGATCAGCACGCCCATGAAGCGTTCCAGCGAGCCAAACGGAGCACGGTGAATCATGACCGGTCGGTGCGGCTGGTTGTCCTTGCCGATGTACTCCAGATCGAAGCGCTCGGCACTCGGCAGGTTGTAGTCCAACTGGACGGTACCCAGTTGCCATTCACGGCCCAGACAGTCGTTGACCACGAAGTCGGCCTTCGGTCCATAGAACGCAGCTTCGCCCGCTTCGGCAGTCGCGGTGATGCCCATATTCTTACAGACGCGGACCAATGCCTCTTCGGCCTGATCCCAGACCGCTTCTTTACCGACGTACTTGCCGCTATCGGGATCACGGAAACCCAATCGCACACGGTAGTCGGTCAGGCCCAGGCTGCTCAGCACGTACTGAGTCATCTGGATGCACTTGCGGAACTCGTCTTCGACTTGCTCGTCGGTGCAGAAGATGTGGGCGTCGTCCTGGGTAAACCCACGAACGCGAGTCATCCCGTTCAACTCGCCGGACTGCTCGTAGCGATAGACGGTACCGAACTCTGACAAGCGGTACGGCAGTTCCCGGTAACTACGCGGCCGCGACTTGTAGATCATGATGTGGTGCGGGCAATTCATTGGCTTGAGGAGGTATTCCTCGTCTTCTGCCTGATGAATGGGCGCGAACTGGCTGTCCTTGTAGTAAGGATAGTGCCCCGAGATCTTGTACAAGTCGACCTTGCCGATGTTGGGAGTTACGACCGGAAGGTACTCGAACTTCTTGAGCTGTTCTCCCACGAACTCGGTCAACAAGTTGCGGATGATGGTCCCCTTGGGAGACCAGAGGATCAGCCCCTGCCCTACCAGCGGATTGATCGAGAACAGATCCAACTGTTTGCCCAGCACGCGGTGGTCGCGACGCTTGGCTTCTTCGATCTTGGTCAGGTGCGCTTCCAGGTCTTCTTTGTTAAAGAAGGCGGTTGCATACAGCCGCTGAAGCTGGCGATTGTTGGAATCTCCTTTCCAGTAAGCGCCGGCGACCGAAAGGATCTTGTAGGCCCCGATCGCTTTGGGGCGAGGGATGTGGGGGCCGCGGCACAGGTCGACGAACTCGCCCTGCTGGTAGAACGACATCGACGGGTGATCTTTGAGCCCAGTCTCGATGTGCTCGATCTTGTACTGCTGGCCCAGGTCTTTGACGACCTGCAGCGATTCTTCGCGGCTGCGTTCGATCCGCTCGAAGGGCTCGTCCTGCTTGATGATCTTCTTCATCTCGGCTTCGATGGCCGGGAAATCCTCTTCGGAAAGCTTGTGCTCGAGATCGAAGTCGTAATAGAAGCCCCCTTCGATGGTCGGCCCGAAAGCAAGTTGCACTCCATCAAACAGCCGCATGACGGCCCGGGCCATGATATGGGCACAGCTATGCCGCATGACTCCCAGGGCTTCTTCGTCCTTCTTAGTCAGTAGTCGCAGATTGACGCTGCCTTCGTCAGGCAGCTTGGTATCAAAGGCAACGACATTACCGTCGATCTCGCCTGCCAAGGTAGCTTTGGCCAGGCCGGGGCCGATGTCGGCGGCGACCTCCATCGGGGTGACTGCGTGATCGAATTCTTTCTTGGATCCGTCGGGAAGAATAACCTCGAGCATGGTGTGTTCGGTTTCTTATCCTAATGGCGATTTCCAGGCTCACGAGGACATCGAAACAAAGGATGTCGCTAAAACCGTGAGGATGGATCGGGCCGATGAAGTCGTTAAAGCGGTCATCGGCCAAGGTGAACCTTCTGCCGGCTGCAGGGCTCTCCCTATCATGTGATGGTAGAGACGGCCTTCACGCCCAGCGGGTTCACTGCAAGAAGCGTATAGATTGACAGGAGTTACGCATTAGGAAAAGTCCAGGTTCTCCTTCGATCGGTGAAATGAGTCGTAAGTCTGCGATATAGGCAGCTTGAGTGAGGGGGCATAATCGCAATTTTCGTTCTAGCCCCTTGACGATTCGACGGTTCTAATGGCAAACTACGCGTTTGGTTAACCTCTTCGGGGGTGAATCACAGATAATTGCTTGCACACGACAAGCGAAAACGGGCGATTGGCTCAGTTGGTTAGAGCACTACCTTGACATGGTAGGGGTCACAGGTTCGAATCCTGTATCGCCCACTCAAAACGAAAAAAGGGAACCCACTTCTGCGGGTTCCCTTTTTTGCTGGCTTCATCGGGTGCGAACTAGCCTTTCAGCTTGGCCACTTCTTCAAGCACCTTCTCGTCGTGTCCGTCGACCTGGACACGTTTCCATACCTTCGCCACTTTACCATCGGCGTCGATCAGGAACGTGCTGCGCTGGATGCCCATGCTTACCTTGCCGTACATGTTCTTCTCGCGCCAGGCACCGTACTTGTCGGCCAGCTTGTGGTCTTTGTCGACCAGCAAAGGGAAGTTGAGCTTGTACTTCTCTTTGAACTTGATGTGACTGTCTTTGTCGTCCGGGCTTACCCCAAGTACCGTAACGCCGTGCTTTACCAGCTCGCTTTGGCGATCGCGAAAAGCGCAAGCTTCTTTCGTGCAGCCAGGAGTATCGTCTTTGGGATAGAAGTAGAGGACGACAATCGATCCCTTGAGGTCCGAAAGCTTCACTTTGGAACCATCGTCTGCCGTCAATGTGAAACTGGGGGCTTTAGAGCCGGCTTCAACCCATTCTGCCATTAAAGTCACTCCTTAGGGCTATAGTGAGGCGAAAAGCCTCAAAGTGTAGGATTTAGCGCACTGCGTAATTGACCTAAGTCATGAACCGCAAACTGCTTTACGCGCAACCGACCATATCAAAAAGTCAAACGGGATGTCGGATAATCCATTCAAAATCTTGAATGATTCCGACACTTATTGGTTTTTTTCGGGTTGTGAGTTGTATATAACAAATGGGGTAGCGAATGAGCCATTGTTCGTCGAAGGGGCAACTCGCGAATTGATGATTGCCGGCACGTGGCCAAGGTTGGATTGGTTGGTCATTGCTGATTCGCTCACCCGATTTAGGAACACCTCAATCCCTCGCTGGTTTGATTGCCCGTGTTCAAACCACGCTTTTCCCATTCAAAACACCTTCTTGATAACGAGCGATTTGCCTGATTCAAGGTAGATCTGCCGTGATCAAAACACGTGTGGTTTCGAGAAGAGGCGGATGAATTCTCGTCAAATCAGGTCGAATCCTCTCGCTCGGCGTAGGTCAGCGTTTCAGCTATTGGAACGTAAGGATCTTTTGGCCGGCGATGCCGCTATTGCGGTAGAGTTCGCGGTGTTCTCTGATGCATCGCGGCCGGATGACTTGGTCGCCGATCGCATGGGCGTGTTGCCCGAAAGCATGAAGCGGACCCACGAATGGGATCGCTTTGTTGTCGAGGTCTGGCTGCGTGGCGAAGGGCAAGAGCCTGTTGATATCCAGGAAATGAAACTCGACCTGGGCTATCGCACCGATTTGACCTCTGCCGTTGATGTGGAGTTTGGTCGTTCGTTCGAGGGCCCTGGCACGTTCCAACTGGATGACGAGACAGGGCACGTCCGCGATATCCACAGTAGCACGGTCGGCGTTTCGCTTACCGACGCCGATCGCGTGCTCTTTGCTCGTGTCCACTTCCAGGCCGTTCCGCAGTACGGCGATAACGTCCGCCTGGACATGGAGACCGGCATCGTCGGACCACACTCACTGGAACTGGCCACCGAAAACTTCGGAGCTAGATCCGCTGGACTGGATGTGATTACCACCGCCGATAAGATGCCGGAAATGGGCCTCTTTCCGGTGATTTACGATCTTAACGACGATCAGAAGATCGGACTGGCTGACTTCTCCCAATTCATCCAGTCATTCGGTGAAAAGACCGAAGCAGCCACCGACGGATTGAAGTGGTATTCCGACTTTGACAAGTCGTATGCCGTTGGGTTATCGGACTTCACCCACTTCATCGGCAATTACGGCAAGACCTACGCTGACGAGAACATCGCCTTCCCGACCAATTACCCTGAGGATTGGGTTGAGCCTGCCGGGTCCAATGGTGGTGGCGGAGGGGGTGTTGTCGACCCTGAAGATCCCAACGGCGGGCAAGATCCACCACCACCGCCAGTGTTCAATCTGGGCCAATTCCAGGTGGGTGTCATCTTGCCAGGTGCGAACGATGTCTTTCAGTTGATGATCGCCGGCGTGAATTGGAACGGCATTCAAATCGACCGACTGACCGGCGCCGCCTCGCTCAGCGAAGATGGTGGAGTTGTCGACGGCGATGTCGTGCTGTCGATTGTGCTCGAAGATGAAGAGCTCTTTGAAACCGAGATCGAGCTGGTCTTTGAGGGCGAGCTGATCGATACGGTCGAGGAGTTTAACGATTACTCCCTCGTGATCACGGCTTACGTTTCCGAGGTGATGAACTCGCTCAAGAGCATGCTGGGCGAAGCGCTCGACGGCGAATAGATTTGGCCTGTCGGGATCTCTGATTAATAGTGGGGTGGACGCTCGTCCGCCGCGGACCGCGGTTGTTCAATCGCGACACTCAATCGTTCGATCCGGTCATCGGCCCGGCGCAGCAAAGACTCTAATCGCGTGATTCGCTTCTGTTGATCCAGAATGACCTCGTTCAGATCCGCAATAATGCGCTCTTGGTGGGCGTGTTTTTCTTCAAGTGATGTAATTCTTTCGACAACGTTTTCTTCTGGCATTCTGGACGCCCTTTCGAGATGGGGGAAGATTTCCGTCTTTAACTCCCTTTTAGGGACCTTCGAGTCCTATTTCAGGGCGGACGCTTCTCCATAACTTCATTCAAATCGATTTTATGCCGTTTTGATAGGGTGCCGCGGCGATTCGCAAACCCATACCGCGGCAACCGTTGCGTTGACTTCCGAGTTCTTTTGGATTTAAAATGCTTGACTTATGTGTCCGCGTCGCAGCGGGATCGCCAGGGTAATTCACGCTGATCCAACAAGCGTTCCACGAGTGCTCCGGCTTGTCTAGGTAGCCTGCGACTTCCGTTTCTAAGTTGGCTAGAGAGTCCCGAACGAAATATGTCTACATCCACGACCAGTATTGAGCAATTGTCGATCAACGCCATCCGTACCTTGTCTATGGATGCCGTTCAGCAAGCCAACAGTGGACACCCTGGCACGGCGATGGCCCTGGCACCGGTCACCTACACGTTGTGGAACAAGCACCTGAAGTACGATCCGGCCAACCCAAGCTGGCCTGCCCGCGATCGATTCGTCCTCTCGTGCGGCCATGCTTCGATGCTGCTTTACAGCACGCTGCACGTTGCCGGCGTGAAGAAGGCAGACGGGGCCAGCGAGCCTTCGATCACTATCGACAACATCCGTAACTTCCGTCAGCTTCACAGCCCATGTGCTGGTCACCCGGAAGTTCACGAAGCCGCCGGCATCGAAACGACCACCGGCCCACTCGGTCAAGGCGTCTCGAACAGCGTTGGTATGGCAATCGCCGGTAAGTGGTACGCAGCCCGCTTTGGCGAAATGTTCGGGTACGACACCTACGCCCTGTGCAGCGATGGCGACCTGATGGAAGGGATCGCCTCGGAAGCTGCTTCGGTCGCCGGTCACTTGAAGCTGTCGAACCTGTGCTGGGTTTACGACGACAACAAGATCACGATCGAAGGGGACACCGATCTCGCGTTCAGCGAAGACATCCCTGGCAAGTTCCGTGCACTCGGCTGGCACGTGATCGATATCGAAGATGCCAACGATCTGGCCGCTCTCGACAGCGCCTTTGCTGAGTTCAAGAAAACGACCGACAAGCCGACCCTGATCGTCGTACACAGCATCATCGCCTGGGGTGCCCCGAACAAAGCCAACACGCACGGTGCTCACGGTGCTCCGCTTGGCGAAGACGAAATCTCGGCAACTAAGGAAGTCTACGGTTGGACGTACGACAAGTTTGAAGTGCCTGCCGAAGTGTACGAAGACTTCAACGCGAACCTGGGTGCTCGCGGTGCCGAAGCTAAGGCCCAATGGGACGCCGACTTCGCGAAGTTCAGCAAGGAAGACGCTGAAAAGGCGGCGACCTGGTCGTCCATCAATTCGGGCGAACTGCCTACTGGTTGGGATGCCGACGTCCCCACCTTCCCAGCCGACGCCAAGGGTGTCGCCACGCGTGCTTCCAGCGGTAAGGTTTTGAATGCCATCGCCGCCAAGGTGCCTGGTCTGCTCGGTGGTTCGGCTGACTTGGAGCCTTCGACCAAGACGGGCCTGACCTTTGAAGGCGCTGGCGACTTCGAGGCTGGTACCTACGGTGGTCGTAACTTCCACTTCGGTATTCGCGAACATGCGATGGCTGCGATCGGTAACGGCATGGCCCTCAGCGGTCTTCGTCCTTACGTCTCGACCTTCTTCGTCTTCAGCGACTACCTGCGACCTTCGCTCCGCTTGTCGGCGATCATGAGTGCTCCGGTCATGTACATCTTCACGCACGACTCGATCGGTGTCGGTGAAGACGGTCCGACGCACCAGCCGGTTGAACACCTGTCGGCCATTCGCGCGATTCCTAACGTCGCCGTGTTCCGTCCTGGCGATTCCAACGAAGTGGGTGAGTGCTACAAGACGGCGATGCAGTTGACCGATCGTCCTTCGGTGCTCGTCCTGACCCGTCAGAACCTGCCGACGCTGGATCGCGAAAAGTACGCTTGCCCAAGCGGTTCCTCGAAGGGTGCCTACATCATCGCCGACTGCGAAGGTACGCCGGAAGTTCTGCTGATGGGTACCGGTAGCGAGCTGTCGCTGGTGGTCGAAGCTTACGAAAAGCTGACCGCCGAAGGCGTCAAAGCCCGTGCGATCAGTGTTCCTTGTCTGGAACTGTTCTACCAGCAAGACGCTGAATATCAGAAGTCGGTCATGCCTTGCGGCGTGACGGCTCGTGTCGCCGTCGAAGCCGGTATTCGCCAGTGCTGGGATCGCATCCTCGGTCTGCAGGGCGAGTTTGTCGGTATGAAGAGCTTCGGTGCCAGTGCACCGGCGGAAGAGCTATTCCCATACTTCGGCATCACGACCGATAACGTGGTGGAAGCCGCGAAGAAGTCGATTGGCAAATAGTTGCCGCTATCGCACTAAATGCTCAGCAAAAAAGGCCCCCTCTGCTTACGGAGGGGGCCTTTTTCATGCGCCTGCATAATCCTTACATCTCGCACATGTCTTCAGTTATTCGTCGCTGAGGGACTGCACTTTGCCGCAGAATGCCTCAGGCTTTTGACCGGTCGCTGGTACTAACCTATAGAACAGTAGGCCGTTCCGCGCAACCGATTGGCAGCATTGCATAAGATTGGCAGCAGCGTGGAAGGGCGTGAGAAACGCATGAAGTTGTGGACACGTCTCATTTAATGAAATCGATTAGGACATGGAAGGCGTAAACTCTCACCCTCACGACATCGCGAATTTGGAAGAGATTGCAAGCAAAGCTTCGTTGCAGCGGGAGCAAGCGCGCGAATTCCTAGAGCGTCACCGCCAGGGAATTAGCGAAATTGAGCAGAGCATCTCGCAGCAGTTGAAGCAAATTTCGCAAGGGCTTCTCGAAAGAGAGAGTCAGCTCAACGACCGCACCTCGGAAGTTGAGTCCTCCAATTCGCAACTCGAAAACCAGTCTTCCGAACTGGCTGCGTCAATCGATGCGCTGAAAGCCGAGAAAGAAGCGTTCGAGGTCGAGCTGGGCCGCTTTGAAGAGCAAAAGGGAAATCACCAGGCATGGGATGCCGAACGCAATGAACTAGTATCGGTACGCGACCGACTTCAGACCGAGCTTCGTGCCGCTAACGAAGCCAAAGCTTCGCTTCAACAAGATATTCTCGATCAACAGGCCAAGCACAGCGAAGCACTTCAGAATCTTCAGGCCGCACAGCAGAACGGCCAAGCCGCCCAGGAGATGCAAAACCAGCTCAATGCTCGCATCTCTGAACTCGAAAAGCAGCTCTCGCAAGTCTCCGAGGAACGTGACGGAGCACGAACCGAGCTCGATCAGCTTCGCCAAGAGTCGCAGGCAACCAACGAACATATCACCGAACTGGAAGCCGAGCTTACCAGCGAACAGAATCGGTCTGAGGACCTAAAGGGTCAACTCGATGCCGCGGAGGGCGAGAAGTCGCAGCTGGCTGAAGAGCTCAATTCGATCCGCTCGCAAAATGCCGATCTGGAAGGTCGTCTGCAGGAAGAGAAGATGCGAGCCGACGAGTTGTCCGGCAAGCTGAATGAAGCCCAGCAGCAGCGCGACGAAGCCAGTGCCCGCCTCTCGGAAAGTGAAGCGGATCAGCAGCAGCAAATTGCCCAGTTGCAAACGCAGTTGGAAGCAGCCCAATCATCGGCTGCTGGACTGGAAGAAGAACGCAGCAAGCTTACCGAGCAAGTCCAACAGCTCGAAGGGCAGATCGAAGCACTCAACGCTGCAGCGGCGGATAGTTCCCAGCTCGAAGCTCAGCAGGCCGAATTCAAGAAGACGCTCGAAGCGAAAGATGAGGAGCTGGCCAAGTTCACGGAGCAGCTCAAGTCGATCGGAAGTGAACGCGATCAGACGCGTGGTGATCTGGACCAAGTACGTGACGAGCTCGAACAGGCCCGTGGCGAGCTGGATCAAGCAACCGGTGAACTCGAGCAAGCACGCGGTGAACTTGACCAGGCCCGAGGCCAACTTGAAGGCTCGACCGAGTCGCACGAAGCCCTGGCTCACTTGGAACACGAGCTTGAGCACCTCAAGCACGAACGCGATGCGCTGGCTGAGAAGCTCGAGAAGCGACAGTCGGAGCATGGTGAGCTAAGCGATTCGCAGGAACAGCTGCGAGTCGAGAACGAGTCGCTCAAGAAGCAGGTCGAAGATGCTCAGGGCGAACTGGAAAGCCAGTTGGCTGCTTCGCAGGTCGCCTTGTCTCAGGCTCGTTCCGATCACGAACAAAGCCGCGAACAAGTCGGTGGCTTGCGACGTCAGGTCGAATCGCTGCAGGAAGAGACGAACAAGCTTCGCGAAGAGAATGAAACGCTCAAGACCGAAGGTGGCGGCGGTGCCGATGAAGAGGCCTTCGCTCAGCTTCGCCAGGAACGCGACTCGCTTCTGGAAAAAGTCAGCGATCTCAAGCATCAAATCGAATCAGGTGAAATGCCTGATGACGAACGCGTGCAGTCCCTCGAAAGTCGTCTGCAGCTGACCCTGGACGACCTCAAAGATCTGAAGAAGGAAAACGCGAAACTCGCCAAAGATCTTGAGAACGCGAAGAAGTCCGGCGGAGCCGTGGTCGACGATAGTGGCAGCGATTGGGAAGCCACCAAGCGTCGTATGCTCGCCCAGTTGGAAGCGGATTATGGTGATGGCGACGAAGAAGAAGCTGCCGAGAGGCTCTCGATCCAAGAGGCAATCGACAGCGGCAACGCAGCCGTCGAAGCCAAGCAGCGTGAAATCGAAGAATTGCGCGAGCAGCTCGAACAATTGGAATCGAGCAACAACGATGCAGGCGTTGCCCACGGGGCCAACGCGATCGCACAAATGTTGGACCAGGACGAGTTGATCGCACAAGAACGCGAGAATCTGAAGACGCTCCAGGAGCAGTGGAAAGAAAAGCTGCGGAAGGCCGAAGTTGATATTTCGGTCGAACGAGCCAAGATCGCCCGCGATCGGGCCGAACTCGAAGAAAAAATCAACCAGCTTGAGATCGAAAAGTCCAGGCTGTCCAAGGCAGCCCCCGCGAATCCGGGCAATGAGAAGGCGGCCAAGGGAAATTGGCTGTCGCGTTTAGGCCTGAAAGAAGGCGACACTTAAGGCGTTTCTTCGCAAATGGCCCCCAGGCAGCGGGTGGGGGGCCCGAAATGGGCTAGTAAGCACGCTCTGAAATCGTAGGATGGTAAGCTTTCTGTTGTTTTCTTAGGAAAGCAACTTCCGAGTGTCTTCACCTCGTGCTGTATGTCAAAGTTCACGCATCACATTTTTGTCTGCAATAAGTGCAAGCCCCCTAAGCATCTACGGGATGGGAAGCACGATTCCGCAAAGCTGCGGGCCGCCCTCAAGAAAGAGATCAAACGCCTGGGGCTCAAAGCTCAGGTCCGTGCCAACGACTCGGGTTGTCTCGACCAGTGCGATGACGGTCAAGTGGTTGTGATCTATCCCCAGGCCATCTGGTATGGCGGAGTCACCGAGGGTGATGCCGAGCGAATCATCCACGAAACCATTCTTGCAGGAAAGGTTTTAGAAGATTTGCAGATTCCCGACGAACGACTTAGATGTGGCAAGGCTGCCAAGAAAATGGAACCTGAGTCTTCCGCACCCTCCCCTTCAAACTAGAGGCGATCTTTCATGCGAATCGTAATTCTGGGTTCGGGAACGGTCGGTACGTGGATTGCGGACTTGCTATGTCGCAATAACCATAGCGTGACGGTCGTCGAATCGAACGTTGAAACGGTACGTGTCATCAACGCGGAACTCGATATTCGTGCCATTCATGGTTCGGCATCCGAATCGGCCATTCTGTTTCAAGCCGGGATCATCGGTTGTGACCTGTGTCTGGCAGTGACTGGCGACGACGAAGTGAACATCGTTGCCGCGAGTATGGCCAAAGCCATGGGGGCCCGCCGCTGTGTTGCGCGCGTGTACGGTCGCGTGTTTCGCGACCTGAGTACGTTCGACTACCAGCGGCACTTTCGGATCGATCGTTTCCTCAGTCTTGAACATCTTTCTGCGGTTGAGTTCGTCCGCGCGATTCGCTCGCCCGGTAGTGCAGTGCTGGAAAACTTTGCTCGAGGCGAGCTCGAAGTTCAAGAAATCATTTGCGACGATCCGGCACCTGCGACCGGTAAAGAGCTCAAAGAAGTGAAGCTGCCCAAGGGCGTGCGTGTCGGAACGATTCAGCGGCAAGGCAAGACCTGGATTGCCGGGGCAGGCGACTCGATTGACGTGGGGGACCATATCACGTTGATCGGAACACGCGAGGAAATCGACTCGGTCAAATCGAAGTTTCAGGTTAAAGCGGCTCCCGTCCGATCGGTGGTGATCGCCGGTGGTGGTGAGACAGGCCTGGCGTTGGCTCGCATGTTGGAAGGCCAACGTTACCATGTCACGCTGATGGAAGAGAACATGGAACGCTGCGAGTTCCTGTCTCGTCTGCTTGAGCACACAACCGTCGTTCATGCCGATGCCACGCGCCGCGCGATTCTGGAAGAAGAACGCGTCGGGAACATGGATGTCTTTGTGGCGTGTACCGGCGATGACGAAAACAATATCATGGCCTGTGTCGAAGCCCGTGAAATCGGTGCCAAGGAGTGCATGGCCATCGTCCAGCGCCCTGATTACGCCAACGTGGTCGAGAAGCTGGGCATTAACCTGGCCGTGAGCCCGCGAAACGTGGTCGCGCGACAGGTGCTTGGTTTGCTCAACAGCGGACCGATCATTTCCAAGAAGAACTTGCCAGGCGGCGGGATCGCGATCGTCGAGTTCGAGGTCATGCCTGGTGTTGTGGCGACGGAACACGTGATCGCCAACCTCAAGCTGCCGCCGCATTGTTTGATCGCGGCCATCATGAGTTCTGACTATGTGCGTGTGGCATCGGCAGACGATCGTCTGACGCCGGGCGATACGGTGGTCGTACTTGTGGAAGAGTCGACCTTGGATGCGGTCGTCAAACTGTTTGAAGAATAATCGTAGCGTGGCATTTCCCGTCAACGAATTAGCCCTGGCAACACCTAACTAGCAGCAACATGAATTATCGTCTGGTGTGCCGACTTCTGTCGATCGTCTGCCTGATTATCGGGGTGACGATGGTCTTCAGCCTGCCGTGGGCCTGGCCAACGATTGGGCATCGTACGGACGAGAACTTTCAGCAGTTTGAAACGCACGGTTTTCTCGGGCTGGTCTATTCGATCCTGTTAAGCATTATCTGCTGGGCCGTTCTCTGGCGCATCGGACGCAAGTCGAAAGGGGAACTTTACCGCCGTGAAGCGATGGCGATCGTGGGGCTCAGTTGGTTGATCGCCACTATCTTGGGCGCGATGCCGTACCTGTTATCCGGTTCGTGCAACAAGCTCTCGGTGCGGTTGTTCAATTCTCATCAGCATGCACCTCAGGTGTATCGTGACGCGGTGTCACCTCTTTCGGAAGATCAGTACGCGCTGGTGCAGTCGCTGGTCGCCGCCGGTGCACGAGGTCTATCGAAAGAAAAACTGGCCGAACAGTACAATGCCAAAGTTACGAAACTGAATAAGGGAGAAAGCCCGGAACGCCCTTTCGACCAGGTCTTTGATGAACTGCGAGAACTGCCGCACTGGCGCGGTGCGTTGATCGAACCGGACGAAGAACCCGACGCGCCAAAGGATAGGCGTAACAACTATCGAATACGCGCCGTTCCGATGAGCATCGCGGACGCCATTTTTGAATCGCAGTCGGGGTTTAGTACGACCGGAGCCACGGTGATTGCTGACTTGGAAGATCCGGTCAGTATTCCGCATTGCATTCTGTTTTGGCGAAGCAGTACGCACTTTCTCGGCGGCTTGGGTATCATCGTGCTCTTCGTGGTGATCCTGGGGCAAGGCTCTGCGGGAAAGGCTCTGATGCGGAATGAGATGCCTGGCCCTAGTAAGGAAGGATCGCATTCACGTATGCAGCATACGGCCTGGATGTTTGCTGGGCTGTACTGCGGGCTGAATCTCGTCCTGACCGTGCTGCTGTGGCTGTTGGGCATGAATTTTTACGACGCGGTGTGTCATGCGTTCGGAACACTAGCCACCGGTGGCTTCAGCACCTACAACGCCAGTCTCGGACACTTCGTCCAGGCCGATCCTGTCAGTGGAGCCTGGATCGAGTACGTCGTGATCGTCTTCATGGTTTTGGCAGGCACGAATTTCACGCTGCTGTACTTCATGATGATCGGTCAGGCCTTTCGCTTAATCGAAGATATCGAATGGCGTTATTACATGGGAATCATCGTGGGCGTCACGATCGCCGTGATGACCTTCGGGATGTTTTACGATGACTTTGTCATCGATCCCGAAACCTCACTGGTGAACGAGTTCCTTTATGCCCTGCGTTACGGTTTGTTCCAGGTTGTTTCGATCATCACGACGACCGGTTACGGGACGCATGACTTTGATCAATGGAATAGCTTTGGGCGTGGTGTGCTCTTCCTGTTGATGTTCGTCGGCGGATGTGCCGGTAGTACCGGCGGTGGCTTGAAAGTGATTCGCCACATCTTGTTCCACAAGATTCTCTTCCTGCAGCTTGAAAAATCGTACCATCCCACGGTGGTGCGTCCGCTGCGTCTGGGTGGCAAACCGGTGGATGATCCGGAACTACAGAACAATATCTTGATCTACTTCTCGCTGATTCTGGTGCTGTTTGTCTTCGGCTGGTTGTCGGTTGTGACGTTGGAGCCTGATTCGACCTGGGGAGCCTCGGAAGAGCACATCGAACACAAGCTGATCGATAGCGCGACCGCTGTTGCGGCTACGCTTAACAACGTGGGCCCGGGTCTGGGGATTATCGGGGCGACGCAGAACTACGCCAATTTCACCTCGTGGACCAAGCTGCTGTTTACCGCGTTGATGATGATTGGACGACTGGAAATTTTTGCGGTTCTGGTTCTGTTTATGCCGCGATTCTGGCGTTCTCGCTAGAAACGGCACGCCAATTCAGGGCATCTAGGCCAATCACTTGCAAGCGACACGAGCTAGAATTTAAATAGTGTCTTGCCCTTAGCGCGCTTCTCTCGAGGATCCCCCCCCATGCGACTTGCCCTCTTTTTAATGTTCGTGGCCATCGGTCTTTGCCCGTCCGATGCCTTCGCCCAGCGGAAGCCCAAAGAAGAGCCGCTGGAACTGCCGACCGATCCACGCCTGGTCGAGATCCATCGCGAGTTCGTTACCAAGGCCGAGAAGCTCGGTGACGAATATGCTCGGAAGAAAGATTGGGAAAAGGCACGCATCGTTTTCGGCGAAGTTCTCAAGCTGGTGCCCAACTACAAACCGGCCGTTGAAAAGATGAAGGTGATCAACGGAGAGCTTTCCAACGCCAACAAAAAACTGGTGACCGTCGAAGCCAGCGAAGGTTGGCAAGACACCGGCATCAATGTCATTGAAGGCAGTCCGATCGCGTTTCGCGTCGAAGGTGAATGGCTGTTAGTTCACCCGAGTGACGCGAATGGATTGGAGATACCCCGAGAAATCCGTGATTACAAGCTTGGTTCCTTGATTGGGGTTGTTGCCAAATCGGCCACGCCTGATAAAGATACGGTCCCTTTCACCATCGGTACCCAAAAGCGAATGAACGTTCCTCAAACGGGACGTTTGCTGCTCAAGATGCACGACCTGAACAACGAAGATAATCGTGGTCAGGTTCGCGTCGAGATCACGGGCAACTTCTAGTCTGCGAAGAGAGACGTCCATTGACGGTAGATACAATGCCACCCCCGACCTTGGCCGCCAGGATCGGATTGTGGCTAGGACCAATATTCGCGCTCTCTCTCTGGTTGTCGCCTGGCTTGGGGTTTTACCTCGATGCTGAGCAGCCGCAATTAAATGCGATCGCGGGGGCATTCATCTGGATGGGCGTGTGGTGGCTCACCGAAGCTGCCCCACTCGCCGCGACGTCTCTCTTGCCGCTGGTGTTGTTTCCGCTGCTGGGAATTCAGTCGGTCAAAGAGGTCGCCTCAAGTTATGGCGATCAGAACGTGTTTCTGTTCCTGGGCGGCTTTCTGGTCGCCCTAGCCATCGAACGCTCGGGGCTTCATCGCCGCGTGGCTCTTTCGATTGTGTACGTGATGGGCGACAACCCGGCGAAGCTGCTGTTAGGCTTTATGGTCGCGACCGGGCTCATGTCGATGTGGATCTCCAATACTGCCACAACGCTGCTCATGCTGCCGATCGCCGGTAGTATTCTTGCCGTGGCTGATATGCGCTTGACCGACGATTCTGCCCGGCGAAACCTGGGTGTCGGATTGATGCTGGGCATTGCCTACGCGGCAAGTATCGGCGGCGTGGCAACGCTGGTTGGTACGCCACCCAATATCGCGTTCTCGTCCTTCTACAGCCAAACCTATCCGGACCTGCCGCAGGTATCCTTCCTGGCCTGGATGCTGATGGCCCTCCCCTTCTCGCTGGTCTTCATGCTGATTACCTGGGGCGTTCTGGCGTACATGCTCTTCCCTGTGCATAGCTCTGACTCGCTCGGTGGGCGAACGGTGATCGCCGATGAACTACAAAAGCTAGGCCCCATTCACGCTGCCGAATGGCGGTCAGGCATTATCTTCTTCGCGACGGCGTTGCTGTGGATTCTGCGAGAACCGGTTGAAGGCTGGGGCTGGGGTGTTTTCTTCGTCGACGAAAATGGAAAGACCTTCGTCAGCGACGCTACGACGGCTATGGCGATGGCAATCCTGTGCTTCATTATTCCGCGCGGCGGTAAAGAGCACGGTGCACTTTTGGATTGGCCCACGACCGTCAAAGTGCCCTGGGGCGTGCTGCTGCTGTTCGGGGGCGGTATCGCGTTGGCTCAAGCCGTGAATGCCTCGAAGTTCGACCTTTACCTCGGGTCGCACATGGCCAACGTGATGAGCCAGATGTCGCAGTCGGCCATGGTGATCGTCACGGCGACCGGCATGGTGTGGCTGACCGAGTTCACCTCGAACCTGGCCAGTGTGCAAACGTTCAATCCAGTGCTTGGCAGTGCCTCGGAGGAACTGGGTGTCCCGCCGTTGCTCTTGTTGGTCCCGGCGACGCTGGCAGCCAGCTGCGCGTTCATGATGCCGGTCGCTACGCCTCCCAACGCGATCGTCTACGGCTCGGGCCGGGTGCCGATCGGCAGCATGATCAAAGCCGGGATCGTGCTGAACATTCTCTCGATCATCCTCGTTTCGATCACCGTGCTGGTGCTCGGACGACTGCTCATTTGAGCACGCGCAGAAAAAAAGGAAGACCGGCTCGCGGTCTTCCTTCGGATAAACTCCGCTGGCTACCGGTTATCGCGAACCCAAAGGAAACGTGCTCACGACCGGCGGCAAATAGCTGGACATGTAATACGCCTTGGGAGCGGACATCTCCAGCATCTTGTCGAAGCTGAGGGCCTGGTTCTGAGCGAGTCCCAGGTCGAACAGTGCCACAGGCTCTTCATAGGTGACCACGCGCGTCTTCTTCGAGTCGATGTCGGCGAGTTCGGCCGCACGGTCAATGGCTTCTTCGATGAAGCCGATCTTGTCAACCAAGCCGTTAGCTAGTGCCTGGTTGGCGGTGAAGATCTCTCCAGTGGCCAGGACGTCGAGCTTGGCAGGATCCTTCTCAAACGCAGGACGGCCTTCCTTGACGATGTCTTTGAATCGAGTAAATGCCTGGTTCACGTATTCCTGCAGTATCTCGCGATGTTCCTCTGGCATCTCGCGGGTCATGGTCAGCATCTGCTTCCGCGGATGACTCATGATCGAGTCGTCCTCGATGTTGTACTCCTTCATCAGGCCCGCGATGTTGTAGTGAGGAATGATCACGCCGATCGAACCGGTGGTGGTGGTCGGTTCGGCATAGATCGAGTCCTCTTCGTCTTCGACCGCCATGGCGACGTAGTAGCCGCCTGAGGTGGCCATCGCACCCATGCTGACGACCAAAGGAATGTCGCGTTCTTCCTTGAGCTTCTTCAGGTGGTGCAGAATGTAATCGGAACCGGTCACTGTACCGCCAGGCGAGTCAACGCGGACGACAACCGCTTTCACGTTCTTGTCTTCCCGCACCAGGTCGATCTGTTTGCGAACGTAACCTTGGCCTTCCATGATGAGGCCGGTGACATTGATCACGGCAATCTTGTCGCTGGCCGTCTTGCTGCCAGCAAAGTATTTCTCCGATACCCCTTCGGTGGTGTTGTAGTAGCTGGCCGAACTGATCATCAGGCCGAGAATGATCGGCACGCAGAAGAACAGCCCGAGCCAGCCGATCGCGGCCACAATTCGCCACAGGATACTTCCCGAGTGGTGGTTTTGGATGATGATCGGTTGAGGTTGGTTGTGAATCGGTTGGACCATGTCCGAGGAATTTTGATCAGCCATATTTCAGAGGTCCTGCCTTGCTAAATGAGGAATCGATCTTTGTAGGCCTGTGCTCAGGGTGGCATCAGGCACTGATATTCTACGTTCCGCTTGAACTAGGGCAATTTGAGGGGCGAAATCTCCAGGCAATTCACCCAAATTGGGGCCGGATGGGAGTCTGGTGTTGTCAAATTGCCCCTAATCCCGGTAAGCTACGCCGGATTGTAGCAGATCTGCGTTTATCTCTAGCTGAACATCCCCCAGGCAAGTGAAGGAGTCGAGCCGTGTTCGTTTCCGCGTCGACCGAGTGTTTTCCCGAGTTACCCCTGCGTGAGTGCATGGAAAAGCTGGTCGATCTGGAGTTCAGCGCCGTCGACATGACGCTGGACGAAAACAGCGAGCATCTGCGCCCCTCCGACGTGCTTAGCAACCTGCAGCGGGCCATCGACATTTGCCACGACACGCAGCGTTTGGTGATTTCCAACTTTCGCCTGCTGTCGTCCGCCCAAGGAAACGATCGCTACACCGAGTACGAAGCGATCTGCAAGTTGGCCAAAGCGGTCAAGGTTGCCTCGATCACGGTCCCCAGCGGTGAGTTCGGTACCCCCTTCAACGAAGAGGTCGAGCACCTGCGTGAGTTGGTTGCGATTTCCGCTACCGAAGGGATCGTCACTAGCATGCACACCCACGTCGGTTGCCTGTCGCAAGACTGCGACACGATTCAAGTGCTATGCGACAATGTCAAAGGCCTCGGCATCACGCTCGACCCGAGCCACTTCATCTGCCGCGAAGACGGCGAGAAGAGCTACGACAAGGTTCTGAAGTATGTCCGTCACGTCTATCTTCGCGACACCAGCAAAGACGCCATGCAAGTCCGCGTCGGCCAAGGCGAAGTCGAGTACGGCCGCCTGATCCAGCAGCTCGAACAAACCGGCTACAACCGTGCTCTTACGGTTCACATGCCACCTCTGCCCGATACCGACCAGATGGCAGAAATGCGAAAGATCCGCCTGCTGCTGGAAAGCTTGCTGTAACAGCGAGCGTTTCGATGGATCACGTTCCTCGCAAATATGGACAGCGCATGCGCGCGCATTCCAGTCCCCTCTCCACCGTCTGTGGGGGAGAGGGTTAGGGTGAGGGGGCGTCTCGCTCCTTCGTAGCGCATGCCCAAGTCGTGTTCTAATCAGTTCGGAACATTGTTCTCGTCATATTGAGTGAAGGGTCGCTCAGGAAACCCTCACCCTAGCCCTCTCCCTGCGAGGGAGAAGGGACAAGATTAGCGTGGTGGGCCGCGTTCGTTGGCGTGATTCTCGTTCCTTGCAAGACGGGGTGCCACGCCCAAGTCTGCTTGGGCGTGTCTTTGAAGCGCGTGGCGAACGCGTTCTCGTCGCCGTGGCGTGATGGCCTGCTTGGTCTCTCGATGAGCAACCACCTTCTGCAGTGTCTTGCTGGGCGAACCTACTCCGTGCGAAGACGTTTCCTTCCGGCCATCCAGTTCCTGCTGCAACCGGTCGATTTCTTCCTGCTTCTCGCAGATCTCTCGGTGCAGTTGCCGATCAAGGGCCTGCAGGCGATAGAAGGTGTACGCGAACAGTCGGGCAGCCTCGTAGGTGAGCGGTTCTCGCAGGGGGCGTTTGGAGCGATAGAGTTCGCGTTCACGAGCCCGGGTGGCTTCGTCGCGCTCGCGCGGTTCGCGCTGATCGAGGGACGCAGGCCGAAGCGTGGTTGGCCGCCGAGTAGGAATCTGCGGAGGCGGATCTTCGGGGAACTCGTGCGCGGCGGTCTCTGGATCGATGTCAACGACCTGGCGATTGGCTCCATAGGAAGGAGGCGTCTCCGGCAGGACCAGCAACACTTCCCCACAGCAGGGACACAGAAGCCGGTTCCGATCGCGCACGGCAACCTGCGGAGCGTGGCCTTTTGAGCCAGCTCCGTGTGTTTCCAGTTGTGGTGCGTGGTGATGGGACATGACGTTTGTTGTGTGTTGATGATTGGTTACAAGTTCGCACGCCCAAGAAGCAAGATTGCTTCGTTGGGCGTACGTGCAATCTATCAGCGAAGTGCTTCAGCGAGATAGTGCGCGAGATTTTTTGTAGGGCCCGCGCCAGCTCGGGTCGGAACCCTGGTACCCACTTCGCGACCCGCGCTGGCGCGGGCCCTGCTTTTATTCGTGACCATCGGTGAAATCTGTGGTTGGTCCTCTCTCGAGACTTCGACGCTGGTGCCCGGTTCGCCCCCTCACCCTAACCCTCTCCCCTAAGGGGCGAGGGGACTGGATTTGTTATAACGCTGCATCGATCGCGGCGAGTGCTTCGCCGCAACTTCCGGGGATCAGCATGTCGGCGATCATGTCGAGACCCGTTTCGTCTCGGTTGATGAGCACGAGTTTGCCGCCGCTGCGTTTGCCTGCTTCTGGCAGGCCTGCGGCTGGGTAGACGACCAGGGAGGAGCCGACCGTGATGATCAGGTCGGCTTCCAGGCACCATTGGTGAGCACGGTTGAGCGTTTCCTCAGGCAAGACCTGTCCGAACGAAACGGTGGCGTGCTTCAAGCGGCCGTCGCCACATTCAGGGCACAGTGGGACTTCATTGGTCTCGCGAAACTGCACGACTAGCGGGTCGACGGGCGCACGCCAGTCGCAGTCCAGGCAGGTCACTTCCCGGGCGGTGCCATGCAGTTCCAGCACATCCTGGCTGCCAGCGATCTGGTGCAGTCCGTCGATGTTCTGGGTGATTACGCCGCGGACCTTCCCCTTCTCTTCCCACTTGGCAATCGTCTGGTGACCGATGTTGGGCTCGGCAGCGGCGAACGCGACATGAGCTTCAGTCTTCTGCTCCCAGTACTCGTGCCGTGCCTGGGCCGATCGGCAGAACTCGTCAAAGTAGACGGTGCGATACTTCGACCAGACACCGCCAGGCGAACGAAAGTCAGGGATGCCACTTTCCGTACTGATTCCGGCACCGGTGAAGACAACAACCGATTTTGCGGCGCAGCCAGTTGGCAGTGAGTTCGATGTCGGAAGACATGTGTGTTTCCCCAAAAAAGTGGATTCAATTGGCTCATCATACCGTCGATCGGTGGGGGAAGACTTGTATTTGCCATAGAGTTATGGCATCTTCAACGAAATCTTTCTTGAAGAAAAGAAAGCTTTTCGTACGACTCCCCTGCCCTGCCCCAGCTAGTCGAGATCCCCGGAATGATTCCGTTTGATATCTCTCTTTTCGCTCAATCTGCCATCACGCCAGACCAATATTCCCTGCTTTGCTTGTTCGTAGGCATGGCAACGGTGTTGGGCTTGATTATCTTCATGCGGGCCAATGCCTTTTTGGCACTGATCACCGCCGCGATGGTTGTCAGCTTGATGGCCGACGGAGCGATCCAAGACAAGTTCTCGCGTGTCGCTTCCTCGTTTGGCGGAACGGCGGGCGGCGTCGGCATTGTGATTGCCCTGGCTGCGATCATCGGCAAGTGCATGTTAGATAGTGGCGCTGCCGACCGTGTGGTTCGGGCATTCATGTCGGTCTTTGGCGAGAAACGTTCGCCGATCGCATTGATGGGTAGCGGTTTCGTGCTGGCCGTGCCGGTGTTCTTCGATACGGTCTTCTACTTGCTCGTGCCGCTGGGTCGGTCGATGTTTCGCAAGACGCAGAAGAACTACCTGTTGTACGTGATGGCGATCGCAACCGGCGGTTGTATTACGCATACACTCGTGCCACCGACGCCAGGTCCGCTGGTCGTGGCCGATCAGTTGAATGTCGACAAAGGTCTGATGATCTTGATCGGTGCGATGATCGCATTTCCAGCAGCGTGTGCGGGGCTGTGGTTTTCGGCATTCATGAACCGCTTGATGCCACTTCCGATGCGTCCTTTGGGTAGCGAGCCAGAACCAGAAGCGATTCCGGACGACAAGCTTCCTTCGCTGTGGATTTCGCTCGCCCCCGTTTTGCTGCCGGTGCTATTGATCTCGACCAATACCGTGTTGACCACGATGGCCGACGCGGAACGCGCGCGCAGCTGCGTGAAGGCGATATTGCGGACTGGAGTACGTTTCGTAGTCGGATCCAAGATGACAACGTTGCGGACGCCGAGACGAACTTCGGTAAGCACGTGCTGGGCACCATTCGCGGCGATGGAAGCGATGCCGAACGAGCACGCATCGCCGAGCTGATTCTGCAAGAGAGGAGACCTCAACGGCGAAGAGCAAAACGAACTTCGTGCCGGGCTGAACCGATTTCTGCTATTGGACAAAAGCTTTCCGAAGAACCGGGACGCATTCCTTGGTGTGAAGCTTTCGGGTACGGCCATGTCGTTGGCTGGCAAGAACCCGGCACGCATGGCGCCCGTGACTGCAGAACGGATGAACCGCGAAGTGTTGGAATCGGCGTATGGTGCCGACGTCGTGAAGCCGTACACCTGGGAAACGCCGAACCGTAAAGCAGCCAACGTGACTTCGATGCTGGGCGATCCTAACTTCGCCCTGCTGATCTCGGCGGTGATCGCCATGTGGACGCTGGCCGTACAGCGATCGTTGTCGTTGAAAGAGCTCGCCTCGTCGGTGGAAGTCTCGCTGATGAGTGGTGGTCTGATCATTCTGATCACCGCTGCTGGTGGTGCCTTCGGTGCGATGCTGACAGTGGCCAATGTGGGCGACGCCATTCAGAACATGTTCCCGGTCGGGTCAGACGCGGCTTCGGCCAAGCTGATGATTCTGTTCCTGGGCTTTGGGATCGCGTCGGTGTTGAAGGTCGCCCAGGGCTCGAGCACGGTGGCGATGATCACCTCGAGTGGTATGCTCGTCAGCCTAGCCAATCCGGAAGTGCTCGGTTTTCACCCGGTCTACCTGGCGGCCAGTATCGGGGCTGGTTCGCTGTTCGGTTCGTGGATGAACGACAGCGGGTTCTGGATTTTCGCGAAGATGAGCGGCTTGACCGAAGTCGAAGCGCTCAAAACGTGGACGCCGCTGTTGATGGTGCTGGGCGCAACCAGCTTTGTCTGTGCGGTGATAATGGCGATCGTTCTTCCGCTGGCGTAGTTTGCCCAGTCGGACTGATTCCGCCATCAATGCTGGCATTTTCGGCCATTTTCAGGCGTTTTTGACCTGAAAACGAACCTTTTGAGGGTCTTCTGCATACAATACAGTGCGATAGGAAGCCCAGATGTAGGATCGGTTCAGGAAGTACCGCGCAGCGCCAGGAAGCGCGATCGACGCAAAACTCGAAATTAGGCTCAACCCGACTCACCGGAACCCGGAAGTCAGGCTGTAGCGTTTCTAGGGAAAATATCCCGCCAAAAAGAGTCGTCGATTTTTTGACCAGGGCATTTTCGTGATCTATAGTGGACTGGGTCGAAATGATGGCCCGTCCTTCACGAGATTTACTCCCCCAAGTTGCCGGTACTTCGACCCGCTCTCAGTCCTTGCCAATTTCTAATTGGGCTGATGATTAATGCGTCGTGGCTGGTGACTACGGACACTGGACGCTGCGACGGATCATGCAAACAGTAAACAAATCATACAAGTTGGCGATTGCTCTGCTGATCGCCCTGCTCTCTTTAGCTCCGGCGACTGTCTACGGTCAGATCCGGATTCCCGACGAAGCTCGTATCGACGAGACCGCCGTTCGCGAGGTAATCGCCAACGGTGAGCAGCTCGAACGACAGGGCCGTTGGGGTGAAGCACTCACCTTCTACGAAGACGCACTGCGCCTGCACGGCTTCGATTCCAGCGTGCAGCGAAAGGCGAACCTCGCTCGACTTCACTATGATGTCGGTCGACGTTATACCGATCAAAGCTTTGTTCGCTCGATCGATACGATGTCTCGCGACGAAGCGTTGCGTCTGTATGACGGTGCTGCGTAAGGTTCAGGCCAGCTACGTCGACTCGCCCCGCTGGAGCGATGTCAGCCGCGAAGGCGTCAAGCAATTGGACGTGGCTCTGAAAGAAGACGTCTTCAATAAGAAGAACCTGAAGGACGTCGATCGCAACCGTATCGATCAAGTTCGCCGCATGCTGAACGAGAACGTGAACTGGCAGAACGTCAGTTCGCCTCAGCAAGCGATTGAAACGGCCAACTACGCCGCCGAACTGATGTGGCAAAACCTGGGCGTGAAGCCGACCGCGACGATTCTCGAATTCGCTTGCGGAACGGCTGCTTCGCTCGATCCATATACCAGCTTCCTCACGCAAGATCAGCTGACGGAAGTCTACTCACAGATCGAAGGTAACTTCGTTGGTCTGGGCGTCGAGCTGAAGGCCGATTCCGGCAACCTGTTGATCGTCCATGCGATCGACGGCAGCCCTGCTCACCAGGCTGGTATCCGCTCGGGCGATCGCATCATCGCCGTCGACGGTCACCTGACTGAAGTGATTTCGACCGACAAAGCCGCCGACATGCTGAAAGGCCCGATCGGTTCCAGCGTCCGCGTGACGGTTGTCAGCCCTAATCAGCCTGCCCGCGATATGATGGTGCGTCGCGATCGCGTCGAAGTGCCCAGCGTCGACAACATCCACATCATGGATACCGAGTCGAAGGTTGGCTACTTGAAGATCACGAGCTTCCAGAAGAACACCCCGGCCGATCTCAGCCAGGCGATGTGGAAACTGCATCGCGATGGCATGCGAGCCCTGGTGATTGACCTTCGCGGCAACCCTGGTGGTTTGCTGACGGCAGCCGTCGACATGGTCGACCTGTTTGTCGAGCAAGGCACGATCGTCTCGACCCGCGGTCGCAACGCTCGCGAAGACTTCGACTACACCGCTCATATGCCCGGTACCTGGCGAGTGCCGCTGGTCGTGCTGATCGACTCGAACTCGGCCAGTGCCAGTGAAATCTTCGCCGGTGCGATTCGTGATCATCGTCGCGGAACGGTTGTCGGACAGCGTAGCTACGGCAAAGGCTCGGTGCAGGGGATCTTCCCGCTGGCAACGGCCGGAACGGGGCTTCGCCTGACGACGGCTAAGTTCTTCTCGCCTAGCGGACGAGCGATCAGCCGCAACGGCGTGATGCCGGACGTGAACGTCCGCGTCGCCGGGAAGCCTGATCTTGCCGAAGTGAAAGCGGCTGTCGATCAAGCCGCCTCGCAGGCCGATCCCGTGATGGACGCTGGCCTGGTTGCTGCTCGCCAGCTTCTGGGCGTGCCAGGGTTGTCGACCCGCACGCAAGATCAGCGATAACGCGATTGGTTCTTCATCCACTGCCACACTTCTACGTGGCGGTGTCTGGTTGGCGACACCTGGGGTAACCGCTACGATTAATTGGGTTGGGTAAGTCACGTAGACCCGTGGCTTCGCGCTCTGCTCGTATGACTCGTGGCGAAGGCCTCGTATCTTGTTGTTCCAAAAGCTTGGGAAGTTCGTTGTCCGCTATCCCATTGCCATCCTTTGCTTTTGGATGGTATTCGCGGTTGCGGCCGCCCTTCTTCCGCCGCATTGGAACGATGTCACGCTGGACGGGGACTTGGCGTTCCTGCCTGCCGGACTTCCCAGCGTCGAAGCCGAACGACTCTACCGCGAAGCGTTTCCTCAGCGTCAGGCCAAAAGCCAGTTGGTGTTCGCCATCAGCCGGAAAGACGAGCCGCTGACCGAGGATGATCTTCGCTTTGCCGACAACATGGCCTCGCCGCTGCAAAACGCCCAAGGCGTAATCCTGTACAAAGCGGCGATCGCGGATGAAGTTCCGCCGACCAAAGAGCCAGAGGACGACCTATCGGCCCCGTTGCAGTATGCGATGGATGCTTGGGAAGAGTCGGCGCTACTCGACTCGAAGAACTGGCATCCGCTGTGGAACATGGCCTACGCGAGCAAGCAGCATGGGGATGCCGATGCCGAGCAGCAGTTTCTCGAGCACGCGATGACGCTACGTCCGGAGCTGAAGGACGAAACGCTGGAGCTGGTCCCGGAAGATCCTTTCAACTGGAATCAGTTCGATGTGCTGACGCGGCACACGATGGTGTGCGGCGACATGCTGACGAGCAAGAACGGACACGCGGTCCTAGTCGTCGTTGAGTCGCGCAACGAATTCATGGCGACCGATAATATTCGCGTCCTGCAAGAGGCGACGCAGTACGTCGATACATGGCGTGAGCGCGCCCAGGAAGCAGGATTTATGCATCTCGAGATCGGCGTGACCGGCAACGCGGCGATCGGTGGCGAAATGCTGATGGCGGCGAAAGAGAGTATCGCCAATACCGAGCTTTACACGATTGTGCTGGTGATCGTCATCCTCCTGCTGATCTACCGCACGCCCATGCTTTTGGCCGTGCCGCTGTTATCGATTGCGGTGTCGTTCATTATTTCTTCGTGGCTGGTCGCTTCGCTCACGCAAGTGCATCTGCTGCCAGGCATGGAGTGGTTCGACTTCAAGGTCTTCAAGACGTCGCGGATCTTTATCGTCGTGATCTTGTTTGGGGCAGGGACCGACTTCTGTCTGTTTCTGATTGGACGTTACCGAGAAGAACTCGCTCGCTGCCGCGATCATGAATTGGCGATTGCCCAGGCACTAGCCGGGGTAGGGGAGGCCCTTACGGCCAGCGCCATGACAACGGTCGTGGGGCTGGGGATGATGTTCTTCGCCGATTTCGAGAAGTACCGAAACAGCGGTCCGGCAATTGGGCTGTGCCTGTTAATCACGCTACTGACCTGTTTGACCTTGGCCCCTGCGATCATGCGATTCCTGGGGCAGGTGTTGTTCTGGCCATGGGGCGATACGCAGAGCTTCGTCGAGAAAAGCCGCCCCGTTTCGGCTGGATGGTGGGATCTCATTTCCCGCTTAGTTTGTGCCCGGCCAGGCCTCACGTTAACCGTTGTGGTGCTGCTTTTGGGAATCGTAGGCTTTCCCAGTCTCTACAAGCAAGCATCACAACCGGCAGGGCGGTGGAGGTGTCGTACGACTTGTTCGGCGATCTCGGTAACGACCGCATGGCCAAGCAGACGGCGCTTCAGATCCGCGATTACTTCCCCTTAGGGGAAAGTGGGCCGCTGACGATCTTGGCGGTGAACCCGGCTGGCCAGTTCATGGAGACCGACGGTCAGGCCATCACCAACCAACTTGCCGAGACCATCTTCGATACCAACAAAGACGTGGAACGCGTCTTCACCAGCGAGCAGCCACTGGGCGATCGGCCCGCAGGCTTCTCGATTTCCTCGCGCGGACGACATATTTGGATGCTCAAGAAGCATCGTCGTACGAAAGAGTTTTTCCTGGCCCAAGAGCCCACCTTGAGTGGCCAAATCACGTTGTTTCGCGTGCTGACCGATCGCAATCCGTTCTCGAATGAAGCCATCGCGCTGATGGATAACATCGAGACGAACCTCAAGGAAAAGATCGCCACGCTGCCGCCACCCTGGAATGAAACGAAGATCTATATCCAAGGGACAACGCCATCGATCCGCGACCTGATGAAGGTGACCACGCAAGATCAAAGGCGCATCGAACTAGGCGTGATCGTGGCCGTCTTTATGGTGCTGCTGGTAATCCTTCGCAGGCCGATGGTGTGTGCGTATATGATCCTCTCGGTGCTGTTCAGTTATTACGTCACGCTGGGAATCACCGAAATGTTCTTTCGCACTGTCTATGCCGATTCGTATCAGGCACTGGACTGGAAAGTGCCGTTGTTTTTGTTTGTGATCCTGGCGGCGATTGGCCAGGACTATAACGTCTACCTGGCCACACGCGTCTTTGAAGAGCAAAAGAGACTAGGGTTACGCGACGGTTTGCTGCGAGGCATGACGACAACCGGTGGCATCATTACCAGTTGCGGTCTGGTGATGGCCGGTACGTTTGCGTCGATGTGTATGGGAACACTACTTGGGGTGATCGAAATTGGATTTGCCCTGACGGTGGGTGTTTTGCTCGATACGTTTGTCGTCCGCACGATCATGCTCCCGAGCTTTCTCGCCCTGATGAATCGCTTTGCTGATGAAGAAACTCATCCTCAATCTGGGCAGCCGCCGGAAGAAAATGTTCCGGTCTAATTGAATCGCAGCAGTGAAAGCGCCATATTACGGATTCATGCAGGAGTCGTGACGCCACTTAGCTCGTAATGCGGTAAGTGGTGTCTCGGTTCCCGTTTCGACTGCCCTGCGTCACCATTGTTATGAAAGGGAGCCCCAACATGACGCCCAAAGAAGTCTTAGCCCTGTGCCGTGAAAACGACGTGAAAGCGGTCGATTTCCGCTTTATGGATTTTCCCGGCCTCTGGCAGCATTTCACGATCCCTGTCAGCCATTTGAGCGAAGATACCTTCTGAAGATGGCCTCGGTTTTGACGGTTCCAGCATCCGTGGCTGGCAGGCCATCAACGAGAGCGATATGCTCGTTGTGCCGCAGCCCGATACGGCTTTTGTCGATCCGTTTACGCAATTGCCCACGCTGGTGTTGATTTGCAACATCCAAGATCCGATCACGCGTGAAGACTATTCCCGCGATCCACGCAATGTGTGCCGCAAAGCGGCCAACTACTTGAAGAGCACTGGCATCGCCGATACCTGCTTCATCGGCCCGGAAGCCGAGTTCTTCGTCTTCGATGACGTCCGCTTCGATCAACGACCTCAACACGGTTTCTATTACATCGATAGCGTGGAAGGGGAGTGGAACGCGGTCGCGACGAGGGACCGAACCTCGGTTACAAGCTGCGTCACAAGGAAGGCTACTTCCCGGTGCCGCCTGCTGATTCGCTCATGGATCTGCGTAACGAAATGATGCAGACGATGATCGAGTGCGGCTTGAATGTCGAAGCCCAGCACCATGAAGTGTCGACCGCCGGTCAGTGCGAAATTGACATGCGGTTCAATGAAATGGTGAAGATGGCCGACGATCTGTTGATCTACAAGTACGTGATCAAGAACGTCGCAAAGCGCAACAACCGAACCGCGACGTTCATGCCCAAGCCGGTCTTCAGCGACAACGGCAGCGGCATGCACACGCACTTCTCGTTCTGGAAAGACAACGAACCACTCTTCGCAGGTAGCGGCTACGCTGGCCTCAGCGAAACGGCCTTGCATGCCATTGGTGGCCTGCTGAAGCATGCTCCGGCGGTGCTGGCATTCACCAACCCGACAACCAACAGCTACAAGCGATTGGTCCCTGGTTATGAAGCTCCGGTGAACCTGGCGTACTCGCAGCGGAACCGCTCAGCATCGTGCCGCATTCCGATGTATAGCCCGAGCCCGAAGGCCAAGCGGGTTGAATTCCGCTGCCCCGATCCGACCTGTAACCCTTACCTGGCGTTCGCCGCGATCACCATGGCGGCGATCGACGGGATCCAAAACAAGATCGATCCGGGGCAACCGCTCGATAAGGACATCTACGACCTGCCGCCGGAAGAAGCAGCCGCCGTGCCGAAGACGCCAGGCTCGCTTGATGCAGCGCTAGACGCCTTGGCAGACGATCACGAATTCCTGCTTCGTGGTGACGTCTTCACAAAGACGTGATCGAAACGTGGATCGAGTACAAGCGAAAGAACGAAGCCGACGCGATTCGTCTGCGTCCGCATCCTTATGAGTTCTGCTTGTACTACGACATTTAAGAGAATCCCTTACCCTGACCCTCTCCCTTCAACAACATTATTCACCAGCTAGCAATAAAAGGAGTTCACGTACTAGGCTAGGTAGTTGTGTACGAATTCCCAAATTGGGAGCCAAGCCATGGAACGTGAACTCTGGATTGCATTATACAAATTGGCTCGCCAGTGCGACGCCAATCCCTGGTGGGCGATGACAAAGTTTTTTCGATTGGGAGATCGTGAGCGTCTACTTGTGGGCGGTTATTCACGATCGACCAACCTGCTGGGCATGCGAGCCGGGCAACTGGCCTGACGATCTCAGGCCTCGGAAATTACCGTCTCAACCGACGATGAGCCGACGCTTGCCAACCACGGAAGTTCAGGCACTGCTCGCTCAAATGGAACGGTGCATGATCGCGGTGGACGATTTCGGTTTTGTCATGCTCGTTGATGGCAAGCCGCAAATGGTGAGTCATTGCAGCAAGGATCCCGATGCCCGTTGGGGCCGCGCACGACGCGGCTACGGCAAGGGCTACAAGGTCCACGCGATCTACGGCTCGAGCAGCATGCCGCTGGCCTGGGATGTCGAACCGCTCAACGTGGCCGAAACGCCGGTTGCAGTTCGGCTTCTCCCGATCCTAGGGAGAGGCGGAGGCTATCTAGTGGCTGATCGTGGATACGACAGCAACCAGCTCCACGACGCGGCGATGGAAGCCGGTTATCAACTGGTGGCCGAAAAACTGCGACCAGGAAAAGGCTTGGGGCATTGCCGCCACAGCCCAGGACGAATTCGCTGTTTCGCCCTACTAGAGCAGGAGTTCGGTCGCGCCCTAATACGGTTCCGGAACCAGGTCGAACGAAGATTCGCCTGGCTTGGCAATCACGCCGGAGGCCTCGAACCACTACCCAACTGGGCTCGACGAATACACCGCGTCCGCGAGTGGGTTCAAGCCAAACTTCTGATCCATGCCATGTACATGCTCCTCAACCTTCATCCTCCACCGCTAGCTGGTGAATAATGTTGTTCAAGGGAGAGGGGACTGGATAAGGCGGCTGCCGTGTATCGTAATCGCCTCTCGTTCTAACCTGCGATGGTTTGGGCGATGTTCTCTGGCGTGACGGGCGAGATGACCCCTTTCTCGGTGATGATCCCGGCGATCAGTTCGGCTGGGGTCACGTCGAAGGCAGGGTTGTAGACCTGTACGTTTTCTGGAGCGGTCTGCTTGCCCATGCCGTTGATGATCTCGACGGCGTCGCGCTGTTCGATGGGAATGCCTTCGCCGGTGGGCAGGGTGAGGTCGAACGTGCTGATTGGTGCGGCGATGTAGAACGGAATGCCGTGCGCCTTGGCCAGCAGGGCCACGCCGTACGTTCCGATCTTGTTGGCCGAATCACCATTGGCGGCGATGCGATCGGCACCGGTGATCACCGCATCCACGCGGCCTTCTTTCATGACCTGGGCGGCCATGTTGTCGCAGATCAGCGTCGCCGGAATGTCTCGCTGCACTAATTCCCAAGCCGTCAGACGCGAGCCTTGCAGTAGCGGGCGCGTCTCGTCGACGTAGACATGGATGTCCTTGCCTTGGTCGTGGCAGGTAAACATAACTGCCAGGGCCGTGCCGTAGTCGGCAGTGGCCAGGCCGCCAGCGTTACAGTGGGTGAGGATTCCGTTGCCGGACTGGATCAGCTCGGCACCATGACGGCCGATGGCTCGGCAGACCTGACGATCGTCTTCGTGGATGAAGCGAGCTTCGGCCAACAGTGCCGCGTGGATCTCAGCAGGCGACTTGCCTGCTTCCTTCTCGGCAGCGTAAGTGGCTTTCAGACGATCGAGTGCCCAGAACAAGTTGACCGCCGTAGGGCGGCTGCCTGCGAGGTACTCGACCACTTCGTGGAAGCGGGCCTCGAACTGTTCCGCCGCTTGATCCACGGCCGTTTGCAGGCCAACGATTACCCCGTACCCGGCAGCAATGCCAATTGCCGGTGCCCCACGGACACGCAGCATCTTGATGGCTTCCCAGACGGTTTCGACATCGCGACATTCAATGTGAACCAGGTCGACCGGCAACTTGGTTTGATCGATCAGAACGAGATGGCCGTCCGTTTCGCCGACAAAACGAATCGGATCAGGGGCGGTCGTTTCGGGCGTGGAAGTGGTCATGGCTAAGCAGTCAGGGGTTGATAGGGAAGATCGAAGGTTCCGGCAACCGCCTGGTTGGTGATTTTGCCGGAATGGATATTCAGGGCTGTGAGAAGTTCTGGCGAGTTGGCCAGCGACTTCTCGATGCCTTCGTTCGCGACACGCAGTGCCCAAGGCAGCGTGACGTTGCAAAGCGCGAACGTACTGGTACGTCCCACGGCACCTGGCATGTTGGCGACGCAGTAGTGCAGCACGTCGTCGACCAGGTAGGTGGGGTCACTGTGGGAAGTCGGTTTCGATGTTTCGATGCAGCCACCTTGATCGACGGCGACATCAATGATCACGCTCCCAGGCTTCATTAGTTTAAGGTCTTCACGAGATACCAGCATGGGGGCTTTGGCTCCCGGAATCAACACCGAGCCGACCACCAGGTCGGCCAGTTGCAGCTGGTGGCGGATCACGTGGCGATCGCTGAACAGCACGTTCACGTTCGGCGGCATCACGTCATCGAGGTATCGCAACCGGTCCATGTTGATATCGAGGATGTTGACGTCGGCGTTGAAGCCAGCGGCAATCTTCGCGGCGTTCGCTCCGACGATCCCACCACCAAGAATCGTAATGTGTGCTGGGGCCACGCCTGGCACGCCACCGAGCAAGATGCCTTGTCCCATCTGTGGCTTTTCCAGGTACTTGGCGCCTTCCTGAATGCTCATACGCCCGGCAACTTCGCTCATGGGAGTTAGCAGCGGAAGCGTGCCGCGCTTGTCGCGGAGCGTTTCGTACGCCAGGCAGATCGAACCGGAATCGATCATGCCTTGGGTCAGGTCACGGCTGGCAGCGAAGTGGAAGTAGGTGAAGACGATTTGCCCGGGACGGATCAGGGGAAATTCCTCAGCCTGAGGTTCTTTCACCTTGAGGATCATATCTGCCTGGGAGAAAACTTCTTCTGCCGTATCGACGAGCGTGGCACCCGCTTCCTGGTACTGCTCGTTGGTTAAGCCGGAACCGATTCCGGCGTCTTTCTCGATAACGACAGTATGGCCTGCTCGAACCAGTTCTTCGGCACCGACGGGCAAGATGGCAATGCGGTACTCGTCTTTTTTGACTTCTTTGGGAATGCCAACGATCATCTGGTGATCCCTACGTTTGTTTCATTAGCTTGAGTGCGAAGCGCACGAAGATTAGGGGCATTCGCTATTGAAACATGTCCACGCAGATGTGGACATGGTACCCGAGGGGCGAAATGACGAGAAATCTCGCCCCAATTTTTCGATAGAAAGAATCGATTTCTGCTAGGTAGTCGATCAGGCTTCCTCGTTGGCATCGTCGTATTGCTCGACGATGGCGCTATCGCCTGCCTCGTCAATTTCCGGCAGAAATTCATCCGACGTGTCTTCTTCGTAGACCGGCTTGCCGACCTTGCCGAAGTCGTCCCGTTCGTCCGAGGACTCGCGCTTCTTCAAGTAAAGCTTGATGGGGACTTCGGGGAAGGGGACCGCGTCGCGGAACGACGAAATCAGGTAACGCTGATAGCTCTGCGAAAACGCCTTGGGCATGTTCACCATCAGCACGAAGGTCGGGGGCTGAACCCCAACTTGCGTGGCGTAGTAAACCTTCGGCTTGCGATTCTTGTGCAGCGGTGGCGGATGATGGGCGATGATCTCTTTCAAGATCCGGTTCAACTCGCCGGTGTTGATTCGCGAGAGAGACTGCTTGTACAGCATCTGGGCGTGGTTGAGCAGCGTCTTGACGTTCTTGCCCGTTTTGCCGGTGATAAACGCAATTGGGACGTGCGACATCATCGGGAATGTCTCGTGCAGGTACGTCGCCCAACGCTCAGTCGGCATCTGCGTGTTGTACAAATCCCACTTGTTGACCACGAAGATGCACGGCTTGAACTCGTCGCTGATGTAGCGGACCAGTTGTTTGTCGACCTTGCTGATCTGCTGCGACGCATCGAAGAACATCAGCGTCATGTCCGCGTGGCGGATGCTTCGCTCGGCGCGGTGGGTGCTGTAATAGTCGATGTCGGTCTTTACGCTCACACGGCGGCGGAGACCTGGTGTATCGATCGCGACGAACGACTTGCCGTCCATCTCGAAGCGAACGTCGACACTATCGCGTGTCGTCCCGGCCACTTCGCTGACGATCATGCGATCGGCCTGAGCGAGCGTGTTGACGAAGGTGCTCTTGCCGACATTACGGCGGCCCACGATCGCCACTTTCATTTCCGGCAGCCCGTCGTCGGCATCCTGAGGGGCTTCCGTGTCGGGCAGACGATCGGCGATGACGTCGAGCAGGTCGCTCTTGTTGCGATTTTGCAGGGTGCTGACGGCAACCAGTTTGCCCCGTCCTAGGCGATAGAACTGGTCGGCTTCGACATCCATGTGCGGCGAGTCGGCTTTGTTAGCGACCAGCACGACGGGTTTGTCGATCTTCCGCAGACGCTGGGCGACCTGTTGATCCAGCGGCAGCATACCGCTGCGGACATCAACCACAAACAGGATGATGTCGGCCGAGTCGATGGCGATTTGGATCTGGCGTTCGATTTCGTCGGTGAGATTATCGACGTCATTGACGCCAATCCCGCCGGTATCGACGATCTCGAAGAAGCGGTCGTTCCACTTCTGCAGATGGACCATCCGGTCACGGGTGACGCCTGCGACGTCGTCGACAATGGCAAGCCGACGACCGGCCAACCAGTTAAAGATGCTGGATTTACCGACGTTCGGGCGTCCGATGATAACTACTTGGGGTACCGCCATAGGGGCAGAATTCAATCAGGGGTGCGAGTATGGATGACAGGAAAGCATGAATTACTTACCCTAATATGGATTAACTTCATTTTACGTGCTAGGTCTCGCCTGAGTAAGGGAAAACTTCTTAGCGTTCCCATTCCTGCGTGAATTCTGAGTACCCAAGCCACCTATTTAACTCCGCAACATCCGGCATGGACGAGCCTGAAATTCGCCGAGTTCTTCTTCAACAGGCTCAAGCCTGGCGCTCGTCCGGTGTGCAGTTCCTGGCCAAGCAGGCCGGTATTGAGCTTCCCCATACGCCTGACGCACCACCCCCAATTGAACCGGAAATGCCCGCACCGCAAGGAGTCAGCGAGATGCCCAAGCCGAAGAAGACGGAGACCATTTCCGCAGCCAAGACCGCCATTAAACCGGCCGCCATGCCCACGCTGCCCAGTTCGTCGGACGAGCCGTGGCCAGCCCCATACGCCAAGCTCTCGAAGGCAAAACGGCAGGAAGAACTCGATCAACTCCAAGCGACTGTGGCTGGATGTACTCTTTGCGCAGAACTGGCGAAAACGAGAACGCAGACCGTCTTTGGCGTGGGGAGCCCTAAGGCGCGGATTGCATTTTTCGGCGAAGCCCCAGGGGCGGACGAGGACCGGCAAGGAGAGCCGTTTGTGGGGCGAGCAGGCAAACTGCTGACGCAGATCATCGAGGCTTGTACGTTCCAGCGAGAGGACGTGTACATCCTCAACACGCTCAAGTGCCGCCCTCCAGGCAATCGAAATCCGACCACGGAAGAAAATGAGAACTGTCGACCCTATTTTGAGAGACAGTTAGAAATCATCCAGCCAGAGTACATCGTTTGCCTGGGACGATTCGCGATCACGAATTTGCTTCAGTCGACTGCGCCGATCGGCAAGCTACGTGGCCAGTTCCACCCTTACCGTGGCAGTAAGGTGGTGGTGACGTATCACCCGGCCTACCTGTTGCGGAATCCCTCGGCCAAGAAGGACGTGTGGGAAGACATGAAGATGATGCTCAAGGATATGGGAGTCGCGATTCCCAAGCCTGCCAAGTAGACGGCTGCTACTTGGCAGCTTCCGTTTCGGCGTCTTCTTCTTCGGGATCGAGCGGATCTTTGAGCAGTTCGTGAATCAACTTTCGAAGTTCGCGAACTTTGACCGGCATCGTCATGATGGCTCGGTTCTCGCCCAATTCGGCGGCTTCTCGAATGGCAGTCTGGCGTTCCTTCACGATCAACACCGCAGGTTTATCCTTGGTGTGGATGTCTTCGGCGAATTGATTGAAGCCTTCCAGGGCTGCCTCACCCATGTCGATGGCGCTGAAGACAATGATGTCGGCCGGTGACGCATCTTCGGCAAAACGACTCAGAGCTCGCTGTGGATCACTAATGACCAGCACGCGGTAGCCGTACTTCTTCAGGCGATCCCGCAGGACATTTTGCATGTCCATGTTCGACTCGACGATCATGATCGTCTTGTTGTAGCCCTCAAACTGCTTGGCGATGCGGGCTTCGTTTTGTGCTTCGATCTTTCCACGGATTTCGCCAGCGGTAGAATCGTCCCCGAGTTCCAGCCGTTTGGCGGCCATCTTCAGGTCCATCAGCATCTGGCCGGTGGTTTGATAACGACGATCCGGGTTGGTTTCCATCGCCTTCATCACGACCGAAGCGACCGAACGCGGCAGGTCAGGAGCGACCTTGGCAATTGGTTCGACGTTTAAATAGCGGCTGGCAGCCAGACGTTTCTGGCGATCACGCGTCTCGTAAAGAGGAAGTACGCCGGTGAGCATGTGGTAGTAGATGGCCCCGGCAAAGTAGATATCGCTGCGTGGATCGTCACGTGGCGCATTGGTCGCAATTTCGAGACCGGCGTAGTCGACCGTACGCGGGTTCGATGCTTGTCCATCTTCGTTGACTTGTTCGGCAAATGCGGCCAGACCAAAGTCGACCAGCTTGGCACGACCACGCGCCGAGATCAGCACGTTGGAGGTCTTCAAGTCGCGGTGCGTCAGGCCACGTTCGGAAGCGTAGGCCAAGCCTGAGGTGATATCGATCATCAACTGCGTTGCTTCTTTCGGGTTGAATTTGCCCCGAATTCGCAGCAAGTCACGCAGATTTTGCCCTTCGATGAATTCAATGATCAGGAAGTAGCTGGTTCCATGCTGGTACATCGAAGTTTCCGAGTGCACCTCATAGATCGGACAGATGTTCGGGTGACGCAGCCCCTTGCCGAGTTCCCCTTCCGTCATGAACTGCGACGCACGCTTGGGATCTTCGCTGAAACGACGACGCAGCACCTTGGCGGCCACCACTTTACCGGTGTCCTTGTGCACCGTGCGGAACACCCGCGCGAAGGTGCCGGTACCGATCATGTACAGAACTTTGTAGTCACCGTAGAAGTATCCAGTACGCAGACCTTTAACGACGCGTTCGACCTGATAATTGGTCAAAAGCTCTTTGCGTAGCATCAAGTTTTGGATTTCGCCCAGCGAGACTTCTCGGGTTCCGAGTTCGCTCCAGACCTGTTCGACCTGGTGATGTTCGAGAAGGTTAAAGTCGATGACGCGCTGCGCAAATTCTTCAGCGGTGAGATCAGCCATAAAAACTTCCTGGGCCCGAACCGTCCAGCAGCGATCTGGGCACCTCTTCCGTCTGGGTAAGAATGCGGGGATAAGACTTTTCTGTTCCGCACGTTATGTTATTCGACTTTTCGCGTGAAAGCAAATTCCAGCCGCCCAAATTAAATCGCCTGTCAAACAACTCAGATGGGTGGAAGTCGGTGTAACCGTTAAGGCCGTTAAATTTTCTTGCCGGGTTCCTAAGTCTTGACGATTAAATAGGTTCCGATCGATCCATTTTCCGGCTTAGCCGTTCGTGCCACTGGAACTCAAAGCCAAAAAATGCCAAGATACGACCGTTTACGGACGGATTCCTGCCCTGTCCATTGGTCATATGTGCTTTGAGGCCGAAGCGAGTAGGCAACATGGGAAAGCGGATTGCAGTTGTTCTGGCTGCTGGTAAAGGGACCAGAATGCAGTCAGAGATGCCCAAGGTGCTGTTTCCAGTCCTGGGACGTCCGATGATCGAGTATGTCCTGGACGCGCTGCGCGAGGTCGGGGTTGAAAAGATCGTCTGTGTTGTCGGATATCGAGCCGACGACGTGCAAAAGGCCCTTGAGTCGCACGATGATCTTGTTTTCGTCGAACAGAAAGAACAGCTGGGCACTGGACATGCCGTTCAGATGTGCCTGGACGAGTTGAGGTCTGCCGATGGAAGCGTGGTCGTTCTGGCCGGAGACTCGCCCCTGGTTCAGTCTTCGTCGCTAGGCGAACTGTTCGAGGCCTTCGAGGTCGATGGACATGCTTGCCTGCTAGGGACGCTGAAGCGGGAAGATCCGACCGGTTTGGGCCGCATCGTTCGTGATGCTTCAGGCGTGTTCGAGGGGATCGTCGAAGAGAAAGACGCCACGCCGGATCAGCGGAGTATTAACGAAGTCAACATGAGCACTTACGTGTTCCAGGCTCCGCGGCTGGTCGAGGCACTTTCGCGACTCACCAACGACAACGCCCAGGGAGAGTATTATCTCACCGATTGCCCGAAGATTCTCAAAGAGCTGGGCGACAAGGTAGATGCCCTACCCGTGCTGAAAGCATGCGAGGCTTATAGCATTAACTCTCGCGAGCAATTAGCTGAGGTAGAGCGTGTGATGGCGGAAATTGGTTACAATAAGTCCTGACGGAAGCGGTTCGAGGGGCACTCGCCCCTTTCTTGGTTCGTAGCACCTTTTTCGACAACTCTCAGCCGGTTGCCCAGTTTACGTCATGCGTGAGATCAAAATCTTTAGCGGTCGCGCTAACACCAAGCTTGCCGAAGATGTCTGCAACTTCCTGCATCTTAAGCTGGGACGCGTTTCTCTGGGCGAGTTCCCGGACGGCGAAATCCAATGCAAGATCGAGGAAGACGTTCGCGGTCGCGATGTGTTTCTCGTGCAGCCGACCTGTCCTCCAGTGAACAACAACCTGATGGAACTGCTGGTCATGATCGACAGTTGTCGTCGGGCCAGTGCCGAGCGAATCACGGCGGTTATCCCGTACTACGGTTACGCACGTCAGGACCGCAAAGACGAAGGCCGCGTGCCGATTACCGCCAAGTTGGTCGCCGACCTGATTACCAGTGCTGGAGCAGACCGCGTGCTGACGATGGATCTGCACGCCGCCCAGATTCAGGGCTTTTTCAACGTCCCGGTCGATCACCTGAATGCTTCGCCGGTGCTGAATCAGTACTTTCTCAGCCTAGGAATTCCGACGGAAGACCTCTGCGTTGTGAGTCCCGACGCAGGGAGTATCAAACGCGCCGTGACCCATAATCGTCGTTTGGATGGGAAGCTGGCTATTGTCGACAAGAGACGAACCAGTGCCAGTGAAACGACGTCGAAGAACATCATCGGTGGGCCGGTAGAAGGCAAGACGGCGGTCATCTTTGATGACATGATCAGTACGGCCGGCTCGATCTGCGGGGCGGCCAAAGTCGTTCACCAAGCCGGCGCAAAAGAGATTTATATCGCGGCCACCCATGGTGTTCTTTGTGGACCAGCCGTGGCTTACTTGCAGGCAGCACCCATCAAAGAGCTGATCCTGACCGATACGATTCCCCAGAAATCGCAAGATCTGCTGACCAATATGCGTGTGCTATCGGTCGCTCCACTTCTGGGGGAGGCCATTAAGCGTATTCACAACGACGAGTCGATTAGCGCTCTGTTCCGCGAGAGCATTGCCTAATCTTCTTTAGAGGCCTTACTGCCCGTTTCACGGCGAAATACGGCCACAACATCCTCGACGGGGACAACAAACAGCTGGTTGTCGGTCTCGAAGTCGACCGGAATTGCTTCCTTCGGATGAAAGAGGATCTTGTCGTACTGGCGAAGAGGGAAGTCTTCGTCGTTCTCGATCCGCGTGGAAATAGCCACGATTCGCCCAGTGATCGTCGGAATCTCGGCTTGATCCGGCAGCGCAATGCCCCCCTTGGTTGTCCGTTTCGGTTCATCCTTGCGGACAAGAACACGGGCACCGATGGGTTCGACGTACTCGATGACTTTACTGCGGGACGATTTGGCCATGGATTTCCGATTTCAGGGTTGCGATGCGGGGACTGACAGGGGCTCTGTTCAATTGTTCTTAAAGAAAACGGATTAGCAATCCCCCGGGATGTTTCGGCTTTCCGGTGTGGGGGCCAGTTGTGGCAAACTTTATCGGTTGGCGGAAGGATGTGCCTAACTTCCCCTTGATACTTGCTTTATGGCGTGGAGATTCGGTCTTTTACGGGGAGGATCATGCCTGGCTGGGTCTGGCTTTGCGCTGCCGGTTGCCGTGACTGGCAGTCCACTTGGCATGAAATAAGCCGAGAGGGCTGGGTTTGGACTTGCCAACGGCAGATAGTTTGGCAAAATAACCAGTTTCCAAAATTACGAAGTTGGTCCCTAGGGAACACCCGTTCCTTTGCCAGATCACTTTTGATTCATACGAAACGACCAGACGCACCTTTGCCCGGTCGCCCCTAGACAACACTTACTGACTGCGGAACAAGTTTTCATGGCCGAAACACTCAAAGCCACGAAGCGAGAAAAGACCGGCAAGATTGCCAATCGCAACCTGCGCCTGAACGGGAAAATTCCCGCCGTTTTGTACGGTGAAGGCAAAGACGTCGTGCATTTGGAACTGTGTGCGGATCAATTCAATACGATTGTTCGCCACGGTGTGAAGAACATTACCCTGGAAGGGGACGTGTCCGAGAGCGTTGTGATGCGAGAGGTCCAATGGGACACTTTCGGCACCGAAGTTCTCCACGTCGACTTCTTCCGAGCCGGAAACTAAGACGGCGGACTGTCGTAAGCGTTGTGCTGACTGACTGGATGTGATGAAACTCGTTGTCGGGCTCGGAAATCCAGGTAAGAAGTACGACGGTACGCGGCACAATGTCGGCTTCGACGTGTTGGAAACGCTGTCCAAGCGACATGCGGCCTCCCAACCCAAGTCGAAGTTCAACGGTCAACTGACGGAAGTGGGGGTAGGTGGCGAAAAGCTGATGTTGCTTTGGCCGCACACCTTCATGAACAAAAGTGGAAACAGTGTTCGACCGGCGTTCGATTTTTATAAACTGACGCTGGAAGACGTTTTGATCGTCTGCGATGATTTCAATCTTCCTTTGGCCAAATTGCGGCTTAAGGGGAAGGGATCGGCAGGCGGGCAGAACGGGTTGGCCGATGTGATTCAAAAGCTCGGCTCGGATGAGGTTCCTCGACTGCGTGTCGGAATTGGACCTCCCCGTGAAGGAGCGGATGTGGCCGGATATGTCTTGAGCAACTTTGCCAAGGCAGAAAAGCCAGAGATAGATGTGTGTGTTGAGCGGGCCGCTTCAGTCGTTGAGGACTGGGCCAAGCACGGTCTCGTGCACACCATGAATCAGTACAACGGATAACAAATCATTTAATCATGTGGTTGGCTTATCGGCCCAGCAAGTTGCGGCCAGCCACTCACCGATCATTTTGACGTCGACATTCGAGGAGTAGAAACCTTGGCGGCTTACGTTTATGAGGGGATGTTCATTCTGGACTCCAATCGCTATGGAAAAGACCCCAGTGGGGTCTCCGGAAAAATCAACGCCCTGGTCGAAAAGCTGGGCGGCGAAATCCTGGTCAGCCGCATGTGGGCGGAACAGCGCCTGGCGTACCCAATTGAAGGGCATCGTCGTGGTACCTACTGGTTGACCTACTTCCGCTTGGATAGCTCCAAGATGGAAGAGTTGAACTACGCATGTAACATCAGCGATGACATGCTGCGTTACCTCTTCATCAAGCAAGATCCACGCCTGGTCGACATGCTGATCGCCCACGCCGAAGGACATGAGTTCGCCGGCGACGGCGATTCGGAAGACACCGGTTCGGATGAATCCGATGACGATGAAGCATCGTCGGAAGATGAAGAAGAAACTGTAGAAGCTGCCGACTAGTTCGTCGTCAGTCATCTGCGGTAAAGACTCAAGTCGATTTTGATTTCCCTTGAAGGAGCGTCACGATGGCAAGTTTCAACCGAGTTATTCTGGTCGGGAACCTGACACGGGACATTGAAGTCCGCTACGTTTCCAACGGGGGACTCGCCGTTACCGAGCTGGGCTTGGCGGTGAACGATCGACGAAAGAACCAAAGCGGCGAGTGGGTCGATGAAACGACCTTTGTCGATGTGACCCTCTGGGGACGCACGGCAGAAATCGCCAGCGAATATTTGAGCAAGGGCTCGTCCGTGTTGATTGAAGGACGACTTAAGCTCGACACGTGGGAAACGGACGGACAGAAGCGATCCAAGCTTCGCGTTGTCGGCGAGAAGATGCAAATGCTCGGCGGCCGTGAAGGTGGCGGCGGCGGTGGTAGCCGCGGTGGATCGCGACCTCCCCAGCGTCAATCGCAGCCACAAGGTGGTGGCGGTTACAACCAGGGCGGTTCCAGTGACTACGATTCCTACGATGACGGCAGCTTTGGCGGACCTGGTTCGCAAGGGGCAGCCGACGACGACATCCCGTTTTAGTGGCTGGCGGTCGACCCGAGTCGACGTCACCGAGACATTCAAAACAAGATCGCCAAACCACTGGCTATTATTGGAAATAGTAAGACCATGCCAACTCGATCTGAAAAGCACAAAGCACGTCCTTGGAAGCGTTTGCCAAAAGGCAAGCACGGCGGCATCGAACTGTTGTTGATCCAATCGGTGGATCACTTGGGTAAGCCTGGCGACGTTGTCGAAGTTCGTCCTGGTTATGCCAACAACTACCTGATCCCACAGGGTCTGGCTACCATCGCGACCACGCACCACAAGCGAATGGTCGAAAAGCACAAGGCTAAGCTGGCGGAGATCGAAAAGTCGCGTCTGGCTGGTCTGCGTGCCATCGCAGATCTGTTGAACCGTCAAAGCGTTACCATCGAAGCCAATGCCAACGACGAAGGCCACTTGTATGGTAGTGTCGGTCAGGCTGAGATCGTGGCCGCTTTGAAGGAACAGAACTTCACCGTGACCCCAGACCAGGTTCGCCTGCAGGGTCCGCTGAAGGAACTCGGTTTGTATACCGTCAAGATTCACCTTCATGCCGAAATCGAATCGGAATTGAAGGTTTGGGTTGTTCCGACCGTCTCCGGCGACTAATTCGCCCAGACAGTCAAATGTGCGAGATTCGCACTGAGTTTAACTGTGCAAACGTTTGTGTTTCAGGCACGGCATCGCTCTGAAACGCATAACGCATAGCACGCTACGGCAGGCACCTTGAGTCCCGTTCCCTTGGACTCGGAGCTTGCTGGTCTTAGTAAGTCGCACTCCCTTTTTCCAACGGTGACGAAGCTCGGTCGGCCCTTTGGCGAGAACGCCGGCCTTGTTAGCTTCCCCTGCGGACAATCCCAAAAAACTCCTCGGCCTCCCCGAGGAGTTTTTTTTATGCCGCGGCGTCTATTTTGTGATGCCCGTAAATCCGATCCCTAAATCTGCGGATGTCGTTGTTCTGAGTTAGCTCCGTGGTAACATGGAAATCGAAGTCAGGCAGACGTATTCACAACCTACGGATGGAGCACATCCTTGGCCACCGGTAGTAAATCCAAGAAGCGGCGATTCGATGATCGTGAAGAGGTAACAACCAACCTTCTCGATAACCAGCCGCCGTGCAGCATCGAGTCCGAACAGTGTGTGCTAGGCAGTATCATTCTGCTGCCAGATTGTCTGGACGACGTGATCATGGTCTTGCGTCCCGAGGACTTCTACGACGAGGCAAACAAAAAGCTCTTCGAGCACATGGTCGACCTGCACAACAGCGGTCGCAAGATCGACATCACGCTTCTCAGCGAGCATCTGCGTGATGCTGGCGACTGGGAGTTCTGCGGTGGTGCCGCCTACCTGGCAACGGTCGCTCGAAGTGTTCCGCACGCGGCCCATGCCGTCAGCTACGCCGAAATCGTGCGGAAGAAAGCGACGAGCCGAAACCTGATCATCGCGGCGACCGATATCCTGCAAGATGCCTACCAGGAAGCAGGGAAGCCCGAAGAGCTTATCGGTAGGGCGGAACAGAAGATCTTCAGCATCCTCGATGGTCGCGACAGCCGCAGCATGGCCAGCATGCGCGAGATCGTGACCGAAGCGATGGAACGCATCGATGCTCGTCTGCGTGGCGAAGCGAACGAAGACGGCGTTCTGACGGGCTTCAACGATCTCGATGAAATGACCAGCGGTTTCCATGGCAGCCAACTACTGATTCTCGCGGCTCGCCCGGCCATGGGTAAAACGGCGTTCGCCATGAACATTGCCGAAAACGTTGCTGTGCATGATAAGGTCCCGGTGCTGTTTGTCAGCTTGGAAATGGGATCGGTCGAACTCTGCGATCGTCTGCTGTGTAGTGTGGCCCGCGTGAATGGCCATCGATTGCGAAACGGAACGCTCAGCAATGAAGACCGGGCCCGCTTGATCGAGAAGTCGTCGCTTGTGGGGGAAGCACCCCTGTTTGTTGATGACTCGCCCAGCCGAACAGTGGCGGAAATCGCCGCCTCCGCTCGACGCATCATTCGCAATGAGAAGCGTCTGGGCCTGATCGTGATCGACTATTTGCAGCTCATCGAGCCTGACAATGCGGACGATCCTCGACAGGAGCAGGTCGCCAAGATTGCCCGGCGTCTGAAGGGTTTGGCGCGTGAAATGAACGTGCCGATTCTTTGTCTGGCACAGCTCAATCGTCAGGCGGAAGTTTCCAAAGATAACAAGCCGAAGTTGAGTCACCTCCGCGAATCGGGGGCTATCGAACAGGATGCCGACGTTGTCATGTTCGTTCACCGTGAAGAATATTATCACCACGGCGAGGAACGCGAGCAGTACGCCGGTCAGGCCGAAATCATCATCGGTAAACAGCGTGCAGGCCCGGTGGGTGAAGTCAAACTGACGTGGCTCAAGGACTTTACGCGATTCGAGAACGCGTTTGACCGCGAGCCTGATGATTTCTCGGCATTCAACCAAGGGGGCGAGGGAGGCTTTTAGCCTTCCTCTCTTTTTTGGGAAGTTGCCACCCATTTTGAGAGGTATAATTTAGACGGTGGCCTGCGTCATGTTTCCAGCATGCCATGCTTTGTTTGTGTCATGGTGTAGAGAGCTCGAATGAGTCATCGCTACGGGGCGAAATTTATCGACGTCGAAGAGACGTGCCCCTACCTGCCCAATCGGCTGGCGGTGCTCCCGTTCTATCTAACCGACTTTCGGGCCGAGCCTGAAGCATTCGACGAGGCATTAGAAGAAGGCGTCCGTCGTTCGGGGATTTTCATCTATCACACCAATTGCCCTGGCTGCAATGCATGTGAGCCGATCCGCATCCCTGTCGAAGATTTCGTTCCGCGTCGGCGCCATCGTCGTGTTTTGAAAAGGGCAGAGGCCGAGCTTCGTGTCGAAATTGGTGAACCGATCATCGATCGCCAGCGAGTCGAACTCTATAACAAACACAAAGTAGGGCGGGGGCTCGGCGAGCCAGGCAGCGAGGTCGATCTGCGAAGCCTGAAAGAGTTCATCGGCATCACTTGCTGCGATAGCCGCGAGTTCCGTTACTATCGCGGTGACGACCTGGTTGGGGTAGCCATTGCCGATGTCGGTTACGAAGCGATGTCGGCCGTCTATTGCTACTTCGATTCGGAGTTATCCGAGTTGGGCATCGGCAACTTCTCGGTTCTCAAACAGATCGAAGCATGTCGCGAGTGGGGGATCAAGTATCTGTACCTCGGCTTCTACGTCGCGGGGAATGCTCACATGAAATACAAAGCCAGCTACCTGCCGCACGAACGGCGGATCGGTGGGGTTTGGCAGCGGTTTGAGTAGCGGCCGTGAATGAGGTAAAAGTGAGCGAAACGACGAAGCCCCTTTCAGGCACGCCGAGGTTCTCGCTGGCGATTCTGTTTCTTTGGGTAACCCTGGTCTCGGTATCGGTCGGTGCCTGGCTGATGCTGCTTCAAGGATTCTTTGAAGACGACTTCACCGGACTGCTCGATTGGTTTTCGATGCTGTTCTACGGTACCAGCGCGATTGTCTTAGGGACGGGCGTCACAGTTGCAGCGTTGATTGGGTTCTGGTTTTACCGAGGTCACTGCTGGGCATGGCAGCCAGGGCATATTCTGCCGCCCGCGATGAGTTTCTACGAACTGGTCACGATGTTAGCAGTCGCAGTCGATCTCGTGATGTTCGATGAAGAAGTCGGATATTCTTCGTTTCGGCAGAGCATCTACGCATACGAAGGACTCGTCCAGTATACGGGCATCACATTGATGCTTTCAGCTTACTTGTGCCTGATCCGTACGACGCGGTTTTGGCAATTCGTCTTTGGAATGTTGATTTTCGAGAATCTCTTGATTCTCTGCATGATCAATCCATTTGAGTTAGCCATGGGGCAGGTCATTTCATTTGAAACGCTTCGCTGGTCGAGTGTCGTCACCAGGATTATCATCTTTGTCTTGATGCTTCTGCTGACCGTGTGGGAATTGATTCAGCGTGAGTGGCGAGACTGGCTCCACTGGGTTGGACTTGCCGTCGCACTGATCTACTTCTTCGTGCGAACGAACATTCTCGCCTGGTCCTAACGTAGGAGCGCAATCCTGGTGGAAGCTCTGGGGGGGATGTTTGGAACCCCGACGTCGATTGGACTACAATATCGAGGCCACCCATTTCCTGCCTTTAGCTTCTGCCAACACCATGAACAGATTTCCCTTCCCCCTTTTTGCCCTTCTGTGTATCTCGCTTGCCTGCGTCTTCAGCAATTCGCTTCAAGCGGAAACCAAGTCGGCGGATGTGATCGTCTACGGTTCGACCCCTGGCGGCTTCTGTGCGGCGATTGCGGCTGCTCGGGAAGGGGCTTCGGTCATTTTGTTAGAGCCTACTTCGCACGTCGGTGGCGTGAATACGGGCGGGCTGAGTTTTAGCGATTCCAACCAAACCGTACGTTCGACCGTCATGGGCCTGTTCGACGAATGGCACCGACGGATTGAAGCAGACTATACGGCTCGCGGAGTCAAGTTGCCGTACGACGTGAGCGTGAAAGATAACGCGAAGTGGACCTATGAACCGCATGTTGCGATGCAGGTCACGATGGCGATGCTCAACGAAGCTGGCGTTGAGGTCTTGCCAGGGCACGTCCTTGAGTCGGCAACGATGCAGGGGGCAACGATCAAACAGCTTGAGACCAACAAAGGAACCTTCCAGGCGAAGACCTATGTCGACGCAACCTACGAGGGTGACTTGTTGGCGGCGGCGAATGTCAGCTGGACGATCGGCCGCGAAGGCAAAGCCGACTTTGGCGAATCGCTCGCCGGGAAACGTTATCCCAAGGGAAAGATGAAGATCGACGGTTTCGCTGCGGACGGAAGTCTGCTTCCTTTGGTAACGACGGATCAGCCAGGCGAAGAAGCGGCCGGTGATGATTTGGTGATGGTCTACAGCTTTCGGCTTTGCTTGACCGCCGAGGCGGATAACAAGGTTCCCATGCCCAAGCCTGATAACTACGATCCGGCTCGGTTCGAAGCGATCAGGCGCTACATTGCTACGGGTGGTCGCAGCTATGGTATCGACCTGTATCCACTGCCAGGCAACAAATTCGACGGTAACAACTCGATTGGCGGGCAGTTCTCGTTGGGGCTCGTCGGGGCTTGCAACGGCTGGAGCGAAGCCGATCAGGCGGGCCGCGATAAGATCTTCGAACAGCACAAACAATACACGCTCGAGTTCTATCACTTCCTGACCACCGATCCTGCTGTGCCGCAGGATGTGAAGGACAAGTACGCCCGACTTGGCTTATGCAAAGACGAGTTCGCTGCGACTGATCACTTCTCGCCGCAATTGTATGTTCGTGAAGGACGACGTATGCAGGGGATGTACGTCGTCAGTCAGAAGGACATTCTTGAGGCGCCGGAGCAGGAAGACCCGATCGCAATCTCGTCTTTTCCAATTGATTCCCACGATTGCCAACGTGTGGCCTTTGCCGATGGGACAGTCGCTGACGAGGGGACGATCTTTCCGGTTCGTATGCCTGGCCGACGACATGGTTACGCATATCACATCCCTTATCGGTCGATTCTGCCGAAGCCAAGTGAGTGCGACAACTTGCTGGTGCCGGTGGCCATGTCATGCACGCATGTTGGGATCTCTTCGATTCGGGTCGAGCCTACCTGGATGATCATTGGGCAGAGTGCTGGCATTGCTGCTGCGATGTCGGCGAAACAAGGGACGACTGTTCAGACGTTGCCCTATGCGGATCTTCGTGAGCGTCTCGTGGCGCAAGGCCAAGTCCTGGAACTACCGGAGTTGGCCGAACTTCCTCGTCCTTCAGTTGCCGGTGGTATCGCTTCGAAGAGCCTGCCCGGCATTGTGCTGGACGATTCGGCGGCCAAATTAGAGGGAACGTGGGCAAGTTCTTCCAACTTCAAACCATGCATCGACGGCAGCTACGTGCACGACGAGGCCAAGGGGGACGCCACATCGGCCGCGACGTTCCAGGTGAAGGTCCCCAAAAGTGGCAAGTACGAGGTGCGGATGGCTTACTCAGCTCATCCTACCCGGGCCAAGCAGGTCCCGGTGACGTTTATCAACGGATCGGAAACCTTTGCGTTATCGGTCGATCAAACGGTACCGCTGCCTAGTGGCGAGGCCTTTCGGAAGATCGGTACCGTGAATCTTACGGCTGACCAGCCAACCACCATTGTGATACGGAATAAAGATACTGATGGGTTTGTCATTTTGGACGCGATTCAGTTGCTGCCGGTGCAGTAGGCGGAAAATGGGCCTTCTGCAGGCATCGCTAGCGTCACATTTTGCCTGAACCATAAACTTTTCCGATGCGTATCTCAGCTCATCGTAACTCCTAGGCGATATTCGTCTTGCCAGGAGTCTGGCGTTTCAGTATTTCTCCACATTGCGTCCCAAAGCTTTGCGCGAAAGGGACGCGATGGTAGGCACGGAAGCCAGCCAGAGAAGTTGATAAAGGGATTTAACGCATGCAGTGGATACGCCACGGGCTGACGAGCGTCGTTATATCGGCCACGCTAAGTTATCTCGGCTTAGCACAGGGACAGGTTGCAGCACAGGACATTGTGCCGCAACTCACCGCTCCATCGCCGATTACACCCAGTGTTCCGACTCGACCTCTGATTACCGGGATTCGCCTTCAGGGGAATGCCCAAACGGAAGAGACTCGGATTCGTTCGATGATCAAGTCACGCGTTGGTCGTGAGTTCGATCCGGAACAGATCCAATCTGATGTTCGCCGTTTGGCCGCCTCGGGATTGTTTCGCGATGTTCAGATTCTGACCGACAAGTCGGCCGAGGGAATCTACGTCACGTTCCAATTCGAGGAACGCCCGCGGATTGCCTACATCAAGTTTCTCGGCAACGAATCGGTACGCGACAAGACGCTGCTGAAGAAGTCGGAAATGAAGTTAGAAGGCACCCTCAATAAGTACGTGATCGAAGAAGCTCGGCTGAAGCTGGAAGATTACTACCATACCCGCGGACACGGCAAAGCGACCGTTCAGGTGGTCGAAGGATTAAAGCCGGAAGACAAAGGCGTCGCGTTCATGATCCACGAAGGGCCGCTGGCTCGAATTGGCAGTACGAACTTTGTTGGCAATTCGATTGCGTCGGATTCACGCCTGAAAACACAGATCAAAAGCAAGCCTGGCTTGTTTTATCTAATCAATGGCGAACTCGACAAGACTCAGGTCGAACAGGATGTCGACAGTTTGACGGCATACTATCGAAGCCTTGGGTTCTTTAAAGCTCAGATCAATCGAATCATCAAGTACAGCGACAGCGGCAAGTGGTCCTATGTCACGTTTGTCATTGACGAAGGTCCACGCTACGAAGTGCGAAACATCTCGTTCGTGGGCCAGACTCGGTTTGACTCTGAACAACTATTCTCGCAGATCAAGATGGAACGCGGAGAGTACTTCGATCAAAAGAACATGACCGCCGATGTGCGTGCGATTTCCGATTTGTATGGTTCGCAGGGTTACATCCACGCGGACGTGAAAGCGGAGCCACGCTTCTTGGAAACGCCAGGTACCTTGGACCTGGTGTATGACATCCGAGAAGGGGATCAGTATCGGGTTGGTAACATCAACATCGAGATCTCCGGTGATTTTCCTCACACGAAGCACGCCGTGATTTTGAATCGCATGTCGCTGCAGCCTGGCGACATCATCGACATTACGAAGATTCGCGACGACGAACGCCGCATCAAAGCTTCGCAATTGTTTGTCAACGAACCGCATCGCGGCGTGGCCCCTTCGATTACCGTGGCTCCACCTGAGCTGACGGATGTCGAAACTCAGGTTGCCGAGCGAGGCGGAAGCCAGACCTACCGTGGTCAGAGCCCAACTTCGAACTATCAGCCGCAGGCCTATCCGCCCCAGCAATACGCAGGGCAGCCCAGCGGCTATCAACCGGCTCCAACGCAGCAAATGCCTCCCCAGCAGGCGGTGCCGCAAGTGAGTCGCTATTCGCAGCCTATTTATCGGGAAGCTGCTGTGCCTACACCGCCGCAGCAACATCCTACTTCCGTTTATTCATCCGTGCCCAGCAACTAAGAAGCCTGGTTCAGCTCGATTTCCCCCCCGAGCGCCAACGCTGAATGAGGACCCCTAGGTGGACAGAAGCGGACAACTGCTGAAGATAACCCTCGCTCTGAGTCTCGTCACAGGTCTATGTGCCGGATGGAACTCGGCTTCGGCTCAGGATTGGACTGGCGGAAGCTACGGGCAACAAGCGGCTCCCAACTGGAATGTGCAGGGACGCGACAATCAAGGTTATCCTGGAAGCGCACAGAACTGGGATTCGTACGATCGCACAGCTTACGAGTCATCACCCGGCAATCCGAACCAGTACCGAAATGGCATGCCAGCTTCCGGTGCTCCGGTTGGCAACTACGATCCCTATCAGCAGTACCAGCAACCGGTCCAACCGGTTCAGTACCAGCAAGGATATCCGTCGCCATCCAGTCCCGAGACAGGCATGTATAGCCAGGACCCATCCGGGTACGGTAGTCCTCCGATTCCGGCACCTGTTACCAGGCCTATGAATCCTTATGGCTACCCACCAGTTAACGGTCGACCACTGGGTGGTGCTCGTATCTACGATCCTCCGCTGGGTCCTGATGCGATCATTTCGCCGAACCCTTACTACGATCCTGGTCGTACGGCCGACCTGACGATTCGTGCAGAAGAAGCTCAGACCGGGCGTTTCCAGTTTGGCGTGGGTATTAACTCCGACGCTGGTGTGACCGGTAATATCGTGATCGACGAACGAAACTTCGACTGGCGACGATATCCGTCCAGCGTGGACGACATCTGGAATGGCCGCGCGTGGCGTGGGGCAGGGCAGGGGTTCCGAATTGAAGCCATGCCAGGTACCCAGGTTCAGCGATACATGGTCAGCTTCAGCGAACCTTACCTGTTTGATACGCGGGTGAGCCTGAACTTGAGTGGTTACTTCTTCAACCGAATTTACCGCGACTGGGACGAACAGCGCGTCGGTGGCCGAGTGGGTCTTGGCTATCGGTTGACGCCTGACCTTTCGACGGCAGTTAGCTTGCGTATGGAGGACGTCGAGATCAGTGATCCACGCGTCCCAGGCGTACCTGAACTGGATGCTGTGTTGGGTCACCAGGATCTCTACACGGGAAGTTGGAGTGTCACGCACGATACGCGCGACACGGCATTCGCCCCAACCGAAGGTCACTTGTTTGAGATCAACCTGGAACAAGCGTTCGGCGAATACAGCTACTCGCGGGCGGAATTCGACTTCCGACAGTACTTCCTGCTGGGTGAACGCCCCGACGGTTCCGGGCGGCATACGTTGGGCTTCTCGACGCGAGCCGGTTTCTCGGGAGCCGACACACCGATCTTCGAAAACTTCTACGCTGGTGGTTTCTCCACCTTGCGTGGTTTCGACTTCCGACGTGTTGGTCCGAAATCGGGTGACGTGTTTGTCGGTGGTCCGTTCCGTGTGTTGGGATCGGTGGAATACACCTTCCCCATTACCGCCGACGACATGGTCAAAGGTGTGATCTTCACCGATGTGGGTGCGGTGGAAGAATCCACCAAGATCGTCTGGGACGACTTCGACGTCGCACCAGGTTTTGGTCTCCGCATTTCGGTACCCGCCTTGGGGCAGGCTCCGATCGCGTTGGACTTCGCCTTCCCAGTCAATCACGCCGATACCGATCAGACGCAGGTCTTCAGCTTCTTCGTGGGTGCAGCTCGCTAATCGTTTAGCGAAACGTCCAATCGACGTACGTGTTTTGATACCCGTGATGGTAGCCTGCGGTTCGATAGGGCTGGCTCACTCCGAACCAGCCATACGAATAGCGCGTTTTTGGGCGTGGTGTCAGTATGGGCGAAGCCGTCGATTCTGGTGCGATAATCCAGTATTGAGCTGGACCAGCGGCCTGGGCGGATGATCCTACGACCGAGCTAGCAAGCACGGCAAATGCCAGCATCCACTTTCGCATGCGTTCTCTCCCTGCAGCAGAAACCTAATGTGTCGACTCCTCTATTGTCGACCGATCGCAGGTGATAGCACGCAGTGAAAATTAACCCTCGAGCTCCATTCCCAGGGCGAAGATCTCCTCCGCGTTCAGAACTTGGTCGTTGCGGCTGAAAAGACGCTCGATGGCTGCTCTGTGAATGGCCATTTTGGTGCCACCCACGCCGATCGCTCCGTAGCAGATCTGGCCGAGGTTCTCCGCCGCTTTGTCTTGGAAATCGATTCCCTCAATCCCCAGCGGTGGAACGGCATTCAAATCGATCGCGACCTTAAGGTCCTTGGCTTCTCGGCGAACAGCATGCGGGACCAAGGTTACACCGGCAGCTCCGGCCGAGATCAATAGCTGCACCCCTTCAAGTGCCGATGCAGTCGAATCGGGATCGTTTGCGGCAACGGGTTCGGGAGAGCCGATCTGGATGTCTTCGGCAATTTGTTTAGCGGCTGCTTGTGCTTTCTCCAACGACCGTGAAGCGAGTCGGACGTTGGCACCTGCCCGAATCAAGAGTCGAGCGGCACGCTGTCCAACGGGACCTGTGCCGCCCAAGACCAGTGCCTGAGCCCCTTCGAGTTCAAGATGGCGAGCACCGCAGATGACCGCGGCCGCGGCCGTCGTGTTGGCGCCGTTTCCGTCCATCATGACCGAGACGCGCATGGGACCAAAAAAGCTTTTGGTAACCGCAGTGAGCAACTCTTCGGCCTTGTCCACATTTGAGCCACCTACGTAGATGGCCGAATGTTTCAGCTTGCTTGGCGCACGGGTGAAGATGAGCCCGTGCACAAGTCCGGCGACTTGATCTGGGCTGACTCCACCATGGCGGAACATGATGTCGGCACCAGAGTCGACGGCGACGACCGAATCAAAGGTACTTGGTTGGGTATCGGTATCTAGCTGAAGTAGGATGTTTTTCATCGGGGGTGCTCAATGAAAAGGGACTTCGATTGTCGTGCAGGCTCATCGGGAAGGATTTCGAACAGCACCGATACAAAAAAGTCCCGCGTGGCCATCGATGAGGCCTCGCGGGACTTTGATAACGGTGCCGTAACTGGACACTTATTTAGAAACCGCGGAACGGATGTGCCGCTTGTTCCTTGCCAGCGATGACTTCATCGGCAGTCGGCTTGCCAGCCATGGCGTTCTTGATCGACTGCAGCGTTGCTTCGTAGTTGTAGTCGTAGATCTTTTTGTCGTCCTGGGCTTCCCAGTGGATGAAGACACCGCAGACGATCACGAGATCTTCGCACTGATCCTTAGGAATGACGCCTTCTTCAACAGCGTCAGCAACAGCCTTGGCGACGGCAGCCTGGGCTGGACCGAACATTTGAACGGCTTGCTTCGAGTTCTTGATGGTGACCTTGGTGATGGTCACAGTGGCTGGCTTAACAGCCAGGTTGGGGGTCAAAACGGCCAGCAGGTTGGAGTGACCGGCGGTTTGATTGACCAGCGCCGAAGCAAACGCATGGCCGACAGGGCCATCCTTGGAACCGATCATCAGATCGATATGCGCGACTTCGTTGCCATCGCCAGCGAGGGCTTCTCCGATATACATCGACATCCGGGATTCTCCGTGCGGGAACTAAGAAGATACGGGGTGATGCCCGCGACGACTTTCATGCAAAGACGTCAGTGCGCAGGCTTATTGGATTTGTCCAATTTAACGAGGCCCAAGGCGCATCGAAAGCCCCGGCAAGCCGAGGTACGAAAAGACTTTGGGCCAGCTGACAGCCAAGACGATAGCAAACTATGCCCGAATTGCAAGTAGTGGGGCTCGTCAACGTTTCGACATCTCGCGGGTGGATATTCGGCTTTCGGAGGGAGTTCTTGGCGTTCAGTCTTCAGTAGAGAGAAGCTTCCGCGCCCAACTCATGCTTCAAATCGCTTGTGATGAGGGGTGGGGCAGGAATCACGAGACTCATTTTGCGTGATTCTTGATCGAACCCTGGAAAAGGTGAACGCCGCAATCAGCGGCTTCGAAAGGAGAAGAGGCCGTCGCGCGGGCAGCGGTGCACGACGGCCTCTGGCGGGAAGAGTCGATTTCCCTGCGACGGTCTTATTGGACGAGTCGCAGTGGGCGATATCCGGCGATTTGCTGGAAGACTTGCGTTAGCTCTTCCGCATACTCATCGCCAGTCTTACCACCGGGAATATTGAAATGTGAACCTTGGGTGATGTCGGCCACTTGTTGCATGAGATCTTTGTCGGCACCAGTTCCCATGCTGATCGTGACGATCACATAGCCCTTTTCTGCGGCCAGGTGAGCTTCGTTGATCACCGCGTCACGAGCCGCCGAGCTATTAACACCACCGTTATGCCAATTGGCCACTCCATCGGTCATCAGAACCATCATCTTGTAAGCACCAGGACGTGCTCGAGCGTCTAGTTCTTCACGAGCGACCGTCATGCCGCCGGCAATGTTGGTGTAGTTGTGGTAGTAACCAGCTTGGCGTTGATTGGCCTGAGCTGTGATGAAGCCAAAGTCATCCGACAGGGTCGATTCGAGAATGCCTTCTCCACCGGGGCCGTTGTACATCGAAAGGCCCATTTTGTCGTCGGAGTCGGCTTGTTGAATGAAGTTGACGAACATCGCGACCGAGGATTTCAAAGCCGTGATTGGTTGAGCACTGGCTTTCCACATATCGGTAGACTGTGCGTGCAGGGTTCGTTTTTCCAGCAAGTAGACGATAAAGTTCTGATAGCCGAACTTGTAGCGGAAGCCAGCGTTGTTGTTCTGGCCACTGCTGGAAGTGCAGTAGTTGATGTAGCTGTCCCAACTGCCGCTGTAGGGATAGTCAACCGTATCGAGTCCCAGGGCAGAGAGGAATGTATCGCGGCGAGTAAAGTCAAAGTAGTGAATCTGGTTGGAGCCATCCGCGTTCTTACCGCTATAGGCCCAGACTTCCCGAACCTGGCCACCAGGGCTGTAGGTACCGGTGGTGCCACTTGGGTAGTAAGTGATGATGTCTCCATTGCCTCGACGAACGCGAATTCGGTTGTACGATTTCGTCGAATTGACGACGACCGTGTCGTACTGGTATTCGACGGTGACTTGAGCTTGGGCATCGATTTGAGGAACCGGTCCCTTGGCGACTGCCCACTGCGGGTCAAATTCCAGGTTTCCGTAAATCGGAGAACCTAGTTCTTCGTACATCTGGAACTGATTGGCAGTAACATGGCCAGCACCAAGTGTATTGAAGGCTTTGAATTCACTGTCATCGTTCATCGACCCGGAGAGATCCAGCACCACCATAATATCGCGTGGCTGGTAGGCCGCGGCACTTTGAGCCTGGATACTGAAGGTATCGCGACCCAGCAGATGACCAAAGAAGAAAGGCATGTTGTCGTACCGCATGCTCACTTTGACGGTGGACGCGGGCCGATCCGAGGGGACAACTTCTTTGGTGGTGTCATCCCATTCACCGAAATTAACGTCGAGCCCTTGGGCGTAGTGGTCCATGAAGTGGGCCACACTTTCTTCGACCGCTTGGTTTTCGTATTCTCTCCATTGAGTCCCGACCGGATTGCGAACAAGATATTCGTGAACGGCGTCGGTGGCCGCGTCTTCGCCGTTGATCAGCGAGCCAGCACCGGCCAAGGTGGCCGCGTCGACGCTGCGTTGCAGCTGGGATTGCAAAGTATACATGTAGCCGACGTCGATGCTGAACGCGAGCATGGCCATCATGACGATCATGAGTACCGCGGACAGGACGACAATGATGCCACGTTTTCGGTGGGAACCTACGTATGACATTTCCTCGTCGGGGGAAGTAGATCGGCGAAACATAGACTCTCTCCTGGACGTTGGAAGAAGTTTGTTGGGTCGCGGCGAGCCGATGGAAATTCGTGCTGGCGTGCTCGGGGCAACTGAACTATTTAAAAGGGGCTGAAACGAGATTTAGAGAGTTCGCTTCCATCTGATCGATGATGCTTTTTCGCAACATGTGGTGATCAGCTTTCTGCGGTAAACCTCTCTGAAGGAGAGAGATGACGAGTGTCCTTGCTAATTAAAAACGTAGGTTACGTCTGATCTCGAGGTCGGAAAAACCTTTCAGATTGCGCGAAATGTGGACACGAATTTGGGAAGAGCATGGTACAGCGAATCGGATTGATCGGTGCTAGTTGCCGAGCCATGGCCGCATCTCTTGTGCGTGGCGGGTTTTCCGTCACCGCTGCCGATATGTTTGCCGACTATGACTTGGGGCAGATCGGTGAGGTCAAGGGCTTGCGCAACTATCCCTGGTCGGCTCGAAGATGGCTGCGCGAGACGGAACTGGATGCTTGGTGCTACACAGGTGGGCTAGAGAATTACCCCCGGTTAATCGAGCGGATGGCCGCCGAGAAGCGGTTGCTGGGTAATTCGCCGCAGACACTGCGAATGGTTCGCGATCCGTTCTGGCTGGCGGACTTAGCAAAACGCTATGGTTTTGAATTTCCGGAAACGTGTCGTGTTCATGATCCGGACTATGATCCCATCCATCCCAGGCCAAGTGATCAGTGGCTGCTCAAGCCGTATCGATCGGCCGGCGGATTAAATATCGAAAGGGTGAGTGCCTTGCCGGCGTTGGCTCACCGATTCTATTTGCAGCGGAAGTTGCCGGGCGTGCCGATGTCCGCCGTGGTCTTGTCGACCTCACAAGGATGCCAGATCGTGGGTGTTAATCGGCTGCACGGGGGAAACGAGTTCGGAGCTCCTGGTCCGTATGTTTTTGTTGGAGCGATTACCCTAGGAACACCGTCGACGATCGCGCTCGATCCGATTGTCCGTGCCATTCATGACGAGGCAGGCATGATTGGGCTTTGGGGAATCGACTTTCTGCAAACCGATCGTCCGACACTGCTCGAAGTCAATCCTCGTTGGACGGCGAGTATCGCTTTGCATGAGCGGATGCGAGAGAATCCTTTGATGCCTTGTCATATTCAGGCTTGTCTTGATGCGGAGGTCAAACTGAGCGAGCGGTTCGCCTATTGGTCCAGTGGAGCCAGGATTGTCTATGCGTCGCAGCGGTTGGAGTTTACTGATCGGATGCTGCGCAAGATTCAGGAGGCATTCTCACTGACCGAAGAAAGTTTTCTCGCCAATCCGAGAGTTGGTGATATTCCCATGCCGGGGACAATCATCGATGTTGGCAGCCCCGTTTGCACGTTGTATGCCGACGGTAAGACCGAGGAATTGGCCGAAGAAGAATTGCGAAGTAGCCAAGAGATGCTCGAGGAGATCATCTACGCTGGGTTTTAGTCCTCTGGGGACTGGTGATTCTGGGCCAACTCTTCCGGCGTTGGTTTCCACTTCTTGCCGGCCAGGGTTGGTTCGTAGTCGGCTTGGCCAGCCAACTGGGCGATCGCTTTGACTGCCGCCACAATCATCTCTTTGTCCGATTCGAAATCACTTGGGTAGATCAGGTCACCCACGGTGATTTGAACCTGGGCTCGCATGAAGAAGGGACTGGTCACCGTCTTGTTATAGGGGGCACCCTGAATGTAGACCGGGAGGATCGGGACGTCCGCTTTGCGGGCCAAAAGTGCCGCACCAGGGCGAACGGGCATCATAAACTGGTCCGAGGTATTGATTCGTCCCTCCGGCAATACGCCTACCCATTTTCCCTCGTGGAGGAGCCTGACCGCTTCGCGAATCGATGCGTTGTCGATTCCTCCGCGACGTGTAGGAATAGCGCCGGTTTCGTTCAGGAACCAACCGAAAAACCAGTTGCTAAAGAACTCTCTGGCCACAAACCAGCGGACTCTTCGTTTGGCGGCCAGGTGGATAAAAAAGGGATCTACGCTACTTCGATGGTTCGCAACAATGACCGCGCCTTGATCCTCCGATAGCGGTAGTCCGTAGGGGGCCTTAGTATGCCAAAGGAATCGCAATAAGATAAAAGCCGTGCGATCTAACAGAAATTGGACTATGGTGTACTCTGTACGGCGAGCGAAAAGCCAAAGCACGGTAAATGCCACCAGTAAGGTGGATACTACCAAGCCGAGTACCAACGAAACGTTCAATTCTTGATCGGGATTAGGGGGTACAAAGTGCAAATCGGAATTGTCAGCGACACACACGGGCACAGTCGTTTTGCCCAGTCCGCTGCATACATGCTGGAAACGTTCTCAGTAGAGCAAGTTTTGCACTGCGGTGATATCGGGAGTACGGGCGTCGTCGAGATTTTCTCGAAGTGGCCGACACACTATGTCTACGGAAATACCGATGATAGCCGAAGTGTGCTCCAAGAGGAGATCGAAGCAAGTGGAGGCCGCTATTATGGCCAAGTTGCCGACATCGAGCTTGGCGGCCGCCGGATAGGCATGACCCATGGAGACGATCCGGCCCTATTGATGCGAATGATCCGCAGCGAAGAGTATGACCTGGTCTGCTCGGGTCATACTCACCAGGTGAATGTGCGCCAGGTTGGGCATACGCTGGTTCTAAATCCTGGAGCACTCTTTCGCGCTGTCAGGCACACGATTGCCATCGTCGATCTTGTGACCATGCATCACGAGATCGTGGAAGTTTAGCTGGCCAGACGTGCGATTCGGTTGACCGGAGTGTATCCGCCTGCTTCCATCTGCTTGTATTGCATCAGGTAGGCGTCTTCAGTCGTGTCTTCGTAGAAGTCACGCAGCAGTGAAATCGCTTTGAAGTCGAGACTGCGGAAAAACTTCTGAGCTTCCAGGTTCGTTTCGCGAACTTCGAGAAGGATCTGGCGTCGTCGACGATGAGTCAACTTGGAAACCAGTTTGCCGATCATCTGGCGACCAACACCAGCACGACGCATCGAAGGAGCGACGGCGAGATTCAACAGGTGCAATCGAGTATTGAGGATCTCATAGATCATGTAGCCGGCAATGCGGTCTTCGTGCTCGGCAACCATACCGATGCAGTTGCGTTCACGAAGGCATTTGACGAACTCTTCTTCACTCCAGGCGTATTCGAAGCTGAGGCTTTCAATATCGAGAACCTCTTGCATATCGCGTCGAATCATCCAGCGGATATGAACAGGCAAAGTTCGTTGACTAATTTGACTCATGCCGGACTCCTTCCGAAATAGCCAAAGCTGTATTTAGCCGAGAGCGTTTAGTGCCAATCGTTTGGTTGCCTTTCGCATCGATCTCGGAAAGGCATCCTCCTCACGACCGGCTCGGATTGTCTGTCTGAGGAAGCGGTAACCTATCAGAATTGGCGAAATGTGCCAAGCCGAAAGACGGCCTCTTTGCACAGCGAACTAGATGCACCCGACGCTAGCTATCAAACCACGTCGAAAAGTCCCGCTAACCGGCTAACTTCGCCCCAACAGGGCACTGGCTCGGAAGGGAAGCGAAGCCCAGACAACCATCGCAATTAGCAGTAAACCAATGAAGTGCGGGGGAAGGAAAAGCCACCAGAAAAGCCCGGCTAAAACACCACAAATCTGTGGATTGCGACTCATCCAATCTCGTGCATGTTGTACTTGCTGGACCAGAAGCGGGGGAGTTGCCACAAGAAGCCCGATCGCAACCAGGGCCAGCAGGCTCGTCATGATCGGCGGCCAGTAGGAATACGCGCGGGGAGAGGATGGGCGGATGGAAAGCGGACCGGAATTCGACGAAAGTCGATAGTAGTGGAAACGGTCATTCGTCCCTTCTGCGGCCGAATAAAACCTATCGGATGTTAGCCCTTGCTCGGCGTCTGGGGAAACAGTCCAGGATTCCACTTCGGTCACATTATCACCCAGTAACTTCGTGACAATGTCTAATGTATTGTCAGGTGTCTCGCCTCGCTTACGGAGGATCTCTTGGAATTGAGTTACGGCAGCGAAGGCCTGCTCCATCCGCAGTTTATCCCAGCGTTGAATTTCGGCCGTTGAGAGTCCAGACTGCGTATCTCGCGACGCGTCTTTCAACTGAAACGCCGAAGTCACCTGATCGCGGCTCCAAGCCATTCGATCGAGATGGGGGGCGTTTTCGAGTGTCCACTGGGGTGGTAGGGAAGCCCGCAACATCTCTTCGACTTTGATCGGGAAGTTCAGTGACGGACGCTCTAACTGGTAAAGTTCCTTTTGGCTTGGAACCAGTTTCGACGAGAACGCGATTTCCACCACCTGCGGCAGGCTATTCGACTTCAACGGAACCCGTACGATGCGTTCAGCCTGTTCTTCGATATGACGCTGACGATCGAAATCGACCGAGATGCCCAGGACTTCGACCTCTTGAGGGATCTTAAACTCGACCGCGTTGTTTCCTTGCGGAACAACCGAGACGCGCGTCAGCCCAATCGCTCTTCCTTTGGAATCAACTTGAAGGGTCGTTTCCAGGCTGCTAATCACGGGATTGCCCGTAGGGTTGGCTCGCTGCATCATCTGACACAAGTAGTCAGGCCGCGTGGCATTGAGTAGTTGATGCGTTTCCGGGGTGTTTGCGATCAACCAGCGACCTGACACCGTTGTGGGGCGCAGTGCCTGGGAAAGCCATAGGACCTCCTGGTCATCCACTTCGCGTGGCACAGCCACCCATTGGCTGACGCGGTGTTGCCCAATCAATCGAATCGGGGAAAAGGACACGCGTCTTCCTGGTGTGGTCTTCAGTGTGCCGATCCATTCGAATGCGAAGGAACTCGGCAAAGTCGATCGCGGGATAAGGGTATAAACATACGCGGACTCATCGGGAAGAAGTCGCGACGTAACATCGAACCCGTCAATCGAAGTAACGTCCAGTTCGATCTCCTTGGGAACTAACCATTGGAGATAGCCGACACTGCCACTACGAATGTCGATCTTGCCAACCCACTTAAGTTGCCATTGGCTATCGATTCGATTTACGACTGTTAGGAGATCGCTGGAGATCACCACGTTATTGGGAAGAACTTGCCACTCGAGCGGGAGTGCCGGATCAACCGATTGCCAGATCCCAACGTTCATGATCTGGTCGTTGTTCGGTTCCGAGATTTCTTCCTGGATGGGAATCAGGTTCATCGTGCTGGCTGGGCGAACCAGAACCGAATGATCTCGGACAATCTGTATACGACTCGACTGGGTATGGACTTCATGAATGTTGATGGGAGCCATCTTCACTTCATGAACTTCAGGCGATAACCAGTTCCTTCCGGTAATCGCAAGCTCTTGCAGCCCGCTGACATCGGACAACAGCAATATCCCCAGTTCCCCACTCTTTATGTCGTAGTGCCACTGGATCGGTCGCAAGAGTCCGTCGACCAAGTATTGAACAGAATCAACTTCACAGCCAGGCATCATCTCGACAACGTACTGCTTGGCCTTGCCCGAGTAAGTTTCGATCTGGGCTTTGATATCAAAATCGAAGCCGTCCTCATCAAACATCAGGCGATATCGCAGGTCTGCGTTGCCGCGTGTTGCGATCGGACGAGTCGAGATGAGCCAGTCCAGCGGCTCGAGGGTGCCCACCGCCACGGCAAAGCGGAAGCGTGGTTCGTCTTCGTCCCACTCTCTGAGAAATTCTTCCTGAGACAGGATGCTGACACGTGACTGGGCCTGACTTTGTACCTGCAACTGGCTTGTTGCGGCAACGGCCACCCAGCGGCGTTGGAGCAATCCGTTGATGACTTCGACGTTGGGAAATCGAAGCTGGCCAACCTGTTGAGCACCTTCCAGCGAGAACCTTAGATCGACTTGCTCGACTGGCGCATCTCCATCCAGCAGGTGAATGGCGTAGGTCCGTGTGGAAGCGGAAAGGCTGGTCGATTTCACTTCCGCCGTCCAGCCAAGAGCTTGCTGCATATCCAACGTTAGACGGGAGTCGACAGCCAGCACGATCGGTCCCATCTCTTCAGGGCGACTCGTCAAGTCAAGCCGGACGCGAAGTTGAACGTTCTCATCGTTGAACTCGAGCAGGTCTAGCTCTCGGAATTCAAAGGTCGATTGAAGTTCCGATGACTTCCACTCCAGATCGAATCCGTTCACGGTACCTAGGGGAATGGTTTGCCGAATTGTCGATGCTTCAATCGAAACCTCGCGATCGTCAAATCGTATCAAGGGTGACCCCAATTGCATGGAATCGGCGATCGTGACAGCCGTGCTGGTGAGTGACGGAGTGTCAATGTGTAAGCGAAGAGGACCATCTTCGCTTTGCTGCAAGGGGACACTACTGTTGATCACGATCGTGTGATGTCCCATTTCCTTAATGGAAAGGACAAGCTCGTTCTCGTCCGTGTTAAATGGATTCGGAAGAATGCTTCCTGTATCGGCGACGCTTCCGACTTGGTCAACAGCTGTATTGATGCCGGTTCCCAGCTGAGAATCGTACGGAAGTCGAATCGTCTGATTGGTCTTCGTCGTAACGAGTTCGATATGGGTCGTCACGGTCATCTCTGGCGTCAACTCGAGCGAATCAACGAGCGCGAATTCATAACGCATCCCTTCCACGATCCAAAGCGGAATGACGTCCTCAGGTTGATCCGACAAATCACTGAGTCGTTCATAGAGCGGCAACGGAAGATAGGCTTGTCCGACTGGCTTACGGCTGGAGTCCATCGGTATAAGCACGGGATAGACCGTGGGTTTTGTGACGGAATCTGAAACCGGATCTTGTGCCATGGTTGGCGTAGCTCCATGCCCCAGCCAGGATAGTGTGAGAGCCAAGATCAAGCTGGTCACGGTAACCGTCGAACCCGTCGAGTACTTCCAGGCGGCTTCGGTCGGTCGAATGAGGAGATAGGAGCCCAGGCCACCCAAGATCAGCCCCAAAAAACAGGCCGACGAAATGGGAGCCGTCACATCCGGCAGCCATGGCACGAGCACGAGTAGCACGAGCAGAACGACACAAAACACGCGAGGCACCCTGAGGAACCCAAAGGCACCAATAAATAGCGCGACCATGAGAATCGCAAGGCTGACCATCAAGAGAGAGACTCGATGGACGACCCAAATGGAACCTGGCGGAAGCGGTAAGGTATTGGCCTCGGCAATCTTGGCCGGTTGGTGGCTTGAAATCAGATCGGCCTGGAAAAGTCCCGACCAAAGCCCGTTACGAATGCGATCGCCGAACTTCGACCAGCGAGGGCTAGGATACTGAACTTGCTGGATCAGGCTACCCAATGCGAACTCTCGTTCCTCCGTTGAGGTGGGGAACTCGGCCGTAGCAAATTTCGGTGAGACGGACCGAATCAGCGAAATGGGGCCAGGGTTGATCTGGTAATGCATTTCTAGTTCGCCGGAAGACAAGGCTTCCGGTAATTCGACCTCGACCTTTTGTCCGTCTTGCGTCCAGAGCGTCCAGGGTTCCCCATTCCATTGAATCAGTTCGACCTTGGCATCTTCCGGCAACGTGAAAACAGCCGACGAAGTACTTTGACTGACAATTGTCCAAACCGAGTTCATGCGTTGCCGACCGTTGTTTTCGATGCTGACGCAGTGATTGGCTTGGGTCGAGAAAACATCCGGTAGCGGCTGGGCCCCTTGCCACTGGCAGGTAACCAACTGCGAGATGTTCTCGGCCAATCGTCGGATTTCGTCCGGACGGTAATCAAGTCGCGTGACTTCCAACGAGGTGTCGAAATCGGAATCGAGGTAAATCTTTCGCAGCAGTACCGGATCAATCGTCAGTCGACATGTTTCTGGTGTGGTCAGGGTAAGCACGCCGGACTGGGCTTCCGCTGAAGGAACGGCAAGCAGCAGTGGTTCGGAGAATTGTTCTTCCTGCAGGGGAAAACTGCCACGCAAGATCAAGGGAAACGAACTATCCGATGGCGGTCGCATTTCGTAGATGTAATACGGTTCGCGCTGATTGGGGCCTTCGCCAGCGGAAGTCGTAATGGCCGTCCAACGAATCGGCGCCAAGTCAGGAGTCGTCCAGGAAACATCCTCGGACCAAGGTTGCGTCGACCAGACGAAAATGGTCTCGGGCAAGAGGCCTGTACCACTCAAGCGGATGGCTGCCTGGCGACGCGTGGATGTTTCGTTGGCGGTAATCTGCACGTCCATTTCGGCATCGTAGGTCGCACGTTTTCGAGTCACGCGAGTCAGGTGCTGCAGATCGGATCTTCCACGAATCTCAAACGCCGGTATTTGCCACTTGGTCCCAAACATCCGTTGGATTTCTACGGGAGCTTCCGAGATCAATCGGCGTGCGACCAGTCCTTCTGGTTCAAGCTGAAGATCGAATCCTGGGGCAGGCTTCACCGAGAGCCATTCGACATGACCAATTCCCGGAGGAAAGTCGAAGGGGCGGAAGTCGGCAATTTTCAAATTTCCGAAGTCATTTTCACGCGTGCGACGCAGTGTGACCTGGAAATCGCCTAGCTCGGCCACATCTTCAATACGCAGTAGCCGCTGCTGGTCACGAGTTGTTTCTTCCCATCGAACGGCTGTGCTTTCGGGGAATCGCTGTACCGACTCTACCTGCCAGCCTGGCGACAGTGGCAACTCGAGGTGATCGGTCGGATCATCTCGCTCGAGAATGTGAATCACGCTGTCCGACTGAATCATCAAGTCGTTGACGGTCGCCTTATGCCCCATCGACGTGCGAAGTTTACTTTGTCGGCGAAACAACTGCAGGCCGATCTGAGCAGATTCGTCGAACAGTCGAAACTTAAGATTGGATCGTCCGAGCGAATTATGCGGGACGAAGTCGACTTGTTGGGCGTTCTTGAGTGTGCAGAACGAAAGGTTGATTCCCTCATCCAATTGCACCGCGACGACATGCGATTCGGTTGGCTGCGAAGTGATGCTAATAATGGGAAGATCGATGTGAGAATAATCCCCGAGGGTAATTGGAGTTAATCCTTGAACCGAGATCGCCGCGGTTTCTCCCATCGTGAAGACCGCTTGGGGAATGATCAGTGACTGGTGACCTTCCGGCGTTTCGTGCAGATCGAGGTTGTCAAGGATCTGACCGTTAACCGAAGCTCGAGTGACAACCAGTTCTTTCGGTATTGAAAGATCCAAGGTGGCTTGGGGCGGCGACTGAAGCGAAACCTGAGTGTTGACTTCGCATACGTTATCTTGCACGTGATAACGTGTCGATTGCGTTGCGACGGCGGCATCGGATTGAAAGAGCCGATCGCTGGTAAGTAGCGAAAACTTAAGCTTTCCCTGCCATTGTGGGCTTAGATGCCAAACGTTAGTCTCTTCGTCGCTGTCATCCGAATCGCCAGGGCCTTCCAGCAAAATGCCTTCCTGGATGACCACTTGCCATTGGGAAGGGAGTTCCAGGTAGAAATCGACTTTCGGTGCAAATGCCAGGTTCAGGTCGACCGTTAACTCGTCGCTGTTTCGAGCGGAGGCTTGGTAATTCCAATCCAGGGTGAACGAAGCTGGGACCTGTTTTAAGAAGACTCCCATCCGCGAACCATTCCCGCCGACCCACAACGTGGGCATCGTCGACAACCGCTCATGCTGATCGAAGTAGAACAGGTTGGAACTCTTGAGCGAGACAAACCCGGACGCATCGGTTTGCGGTGCCTCGACTTGGAATTCGGCTTCCCCTTGAAGCGTACGACCATCAAGCGTCGCATGATACGTGAGGCTTTTTAACGCCAGATCGTCGGCGACGTCGTTCTGGCTTTTGGCAAACTGCGTGATCAGCTTCTCGAAGTCTTCCAGTTTCATCTGTGGAGCAAATTCGAAGCCTGACCGCGGCCACTCTTGCGAGCGATTCTCCGGCACGTATACGCGTTGGAACTCGATGGCCTGGCTCGAAGGCTTCTCTTGCGCTGCGCATAGGGCGACGACGGCACTTGTTAGTACAAATACCGCCAGGAGCATGCCGAGCGTTTTACGAAGCCAAACGATCATCGAGATTGTCCGCTGGATTGAACCGCGGCTGGCATGGACGTTGTCGAAACCGCTGAGTTCCCTGCCACACCAGACTGAGAGGTCGCAGGAACCGAGGCCTGACTGTCACTGGAAGATCGCGCACGTACAGCCGATTTGACAGGGGCACGGTACGAAGCGAGCCGATAGAGGACAATTCCGAAGATGGCCAACATGATGCCCAACGTCGACATCTCTCCGACAAGCACGGCGAAATCGGGATACGTCACGGCAATGCCAATCGCCAAGATCGCAGCGGCCCCAAAGACCAGAACATGCCGAGACTGTGGTAGATAGAAAAGCGTCAGTAACGCCCCCAGGGCGATTCCGGAAAACAAAAGCATCAACGAGCTTGTCTTGGCGGAAGAAACTCGCACGTTCTCGACGGGCCCGATCGTACTATACAAAGAACGATGCATGCCTTCTGGGTAGGCGGTCGAAATGTTGGTCTTCGCCAGTGCTTCTAGCTGCTTTTGCGTCAGGCGAGCCGTTCGACGATACCGCCCATCACTCCAGGCCCAGTCCATTTCATCGGACATGCCCGAGGCGGAAAGGATAAGCCAGTTACCAGGTGAAACGATCTGCAGATACGTGTAGCCACCTTCGCGTCCTGGTTGGCTGGTACCCAGGACCGAATTCTTGATGGTCGGCGAATTGATCGTGAGGGAAGATTGCATCCCATCACCCGCGGGGAACTTGTACCAAATCTCTAAACGGTCTCGTCCAGTCTCGCGGCGTTCGGGGATATCGAGTTGGATACGATCTTCATTCAAGGTCAATGGTTGCTCGATTCCATTCCAATACACTTCAACTTGTCGGGCACCTTCAGGGACCTGGATGTCCAACTGCGGTGCTAGAGTTCGGAGTGTGAATACGGCGCGATCTCTTCGTTCGTCTGGAGTCAGCGCGACCTGCAGCCAATGGAAGTCGACAACAACGCGATCGTCGGTTTTCGGGGTCAGAAATGGAGCAGAGAATTCAACTTGTTCATATTGATCCCCGGGCAGTTGCACCGTTTGCCCCGGATGGCTCATGGTGAACGATCGCCAGTCTTCCGTTTGAGACAGGACTTCCACCTCTTGGGAAGACTCAAAGGTCAATTCCAGAGGTTTGAAGTCGACATCAATTCCCTTCTCGGTCAGGCCTGTCGAATCCAGGGTCATCAAGTTCAGGCGATAGTCGCTGCCACCTTCAGAGATTACTTCCAGAGGTGAGTTGTACTTCAATTTGATGCGATATGGCGGAGCGAGATCAGAAAGCGAATAAACCATCGTCTGGTTTTCGCCCAGACCGACACGCTGTCCAGCGACATCTTTCGTGTTGATCTCCGCCGTTGTTACCTCAAAGAAATAGATGCTCTCGGGAAGCTTGAAGACCGCTTGTTCCGGAGAACTATGGAAAGGCTCGAGAGTGAATTCATGGGTGACCGTCGCGTGATCGTTTCCTTCGGCCAGTTGAACGGTTGCTGTGGAACCGACAATCAAACGCGGAACCACCGGAGTCAGGCGAAGTCCCAAGAGGAGCGATTCCTGAGAAGGTGCGGCACGCAGGACGATCGTACCTCGTTCGCCCGAGAGTTCCACTTCCTGGCTGCGGCTTCGGTCGAGTTGAAAGCCTTCACTCTTTTCAGACTGAAAGCGAATCTCGATGTCGTTATCAGGGATGGCGGTTACCGTGGCGGTGCCCAGTGGTTCGGCTCGAGGGATGGGCCATGCCAAGCTGACCTCTGTGGGATCTTCTTCCGCGTGATCTCGCTGCGCCTTGATGTTGACTTCAATTGTGCGGTACGGAGCGACCGTCATTGCTTCGGAACCAGTCTCGCCGGCGAGCGGAAGGATCAATTGGTCCGCGTCCCCTTCTGCGATTTGCCACTGTGATGCCCCTTGGGTATCCACGGAGTCGATGTTCCAGCCATTCAGGTCAATCACCAAGTCGTCGTTATACGTACGCGGCAAACGATAAGAGAGCTTGCCGACCAATTGCGAATTGAGCTTGCCAACATGAAGCTCGTAATCGGTCTTAACGCGAGCAGTCGATTGGATGGGCAACGTGTGCAGAACAAGCGCCGCCGGCTGCTGGTCGTAGGTGAACGTGGCACGGTAGTTCATGCCATCGGTCCCACGTGACGATTGTTCTCGTAAGACACGCGGTGTATCCCAAGTGACGTGGACATTGCCGGCCGAGGTCAGGCTCAAGCGGCCATCTTGGATATCACATCCCAAGACGTTGAATTGGCCCACGGTAAATCGCCGCTTGCCTCTTTCTCCGGGGACGGGATCGGTCTGTTTCGTGTTGATCGTTACCGAGACAGGGGCTTTGGTTGCTTCGCTGAGTTCGACGAGAAGGCGATTGCCAAACGCCTGACCTTGCCGTTCGAGCGGATGAATCTCGTATACGGCTGAAGGCGTGGCCGGCGGTACGAACTCAGCGTCGTCGGCGATCTCGACAATGAACGAGTCGAATGGAATTGTCGTGCTTTCGACCTGTAGTTTGGCAACCGTGGTGACTGTGTCATCGACGTCGACCGAAACGGCCACTTCCCCTTTCACTTTGAGATGGACCGGCTGTTCTTCCATCGCCTGATCGTCAAAACGCCAGCTCAGCCCAAGGCTTCCTCCGGCGTACTCCAAGTGTTGAAGACTATGGTCGGCCGGCGGTGGTTCGATCGGATCTTTGACGACCATGCTCCCTTTGTGCGAGATGTTGGCGCCTGGTTGAGGCACATCCAACTTGACCACGCACTTGGTATCAACCGGCAGGTTGGTTTCCAGAGAGGTTTCGTCACCTCGCGTGGTGAGTGGAAGCAGGGCCGTCACTCGAAAGGTGATCGTTTCCGCCGGTTGTGGAGAAAGGAGGCCACTCTCCGATTCAGGGACTTCGCACCACAAAGCGTATCCGCCGCTGGACGTACTGCCGTTCGGACGATCAGGTCGAACTGGCATAGCCGGCGAGACTTCCACGCTTGAGCGAATGATGGCGTTTTGTAAGCCAATGGGAATTCGTATCCAGCCAGATGCGTACGGGATGACTTCGTACGTCACATCCAAGACGGCATTGGGGCCCTGGATCTGAATGTCGGCCGTGACTCCCTCTAGCGAATACTTGGGGAGATCCTTGGGATTGCGGTTCAGGTAGACATCTTTGTACCAGGCTCGGAACGATTCAGCAGGGAAATCGAGAACGCGTTCCAGTGGTCCCCCTTCGGCGATCGCACCATCCTTGATGGGTAGATAAATGATCTCGGGTTCGCGTTCTTCGATCTTGGTTCCTGATGAGCCTACCTGGGCGTACAGGAAATTGCTGCTGGCGATCGAAGCGACGACCACCCATGCGAGTAGCGCGATACCGATCCTGCGCGACCAGCAATAAACGCTGAGCCCCGGCAGTGCGGAACCATGTTCTCGGCACGCGGTGTTCATAGAGTCAGGAGAAATCTGTGGTACGAGGAGTCTGATAAGGTGCCCCAAAGATTCATGGGGGATCGCCAAGCACGAGCGAGTTCCGCTGGAGAACGTGTCCTGAACTCGCATGGGAAGATCGATCGTAATAACCGCTGTCTCACGATTCCCACTGCCTGGCGTTGTAATCTAAGTCTATTTAGCCATGACCGTTGTTCCCGAAAGGTTAACGCCAATGGCCTGCGAAAACTGCGAAAAAAAATCCAGTCGCACCAATTATACCACCCGCAACTATCAGGAGAGCCGCCCGATGGGAGGAAGACGCCCTAAACTCTACGAAGTGGCAATTTGGGCTTGAAGATCTGCCTGTAATTGGGGGGTAGCGGTCGCGACGATCTTGGGCTTGTTAATATCGAATGGTTGATTGCCAAATCCCTGCACAACGCCGCCGGCCTCTTCGACCAGGATCGCTCCGGCAGCCACGTCCCAAGGCTTGTTAAACGCCGCCCAATAGGCATCCATATGTCCGGCGGCCACATAGGCCAGGTTCAGAGCTGCCGAACCCAGGCGGCGAATTCCCTGCGATTTCACCAGGACATTGATGAAGTCTTCGATGACCTGGGATTCTCGACTAACGGTGGTGGGAAAGCTGAACGCGATCAACGCTTCATCGAGTGATTCGGCTCCGCTGACCTCGATTTTCTCGTTATTCAGGTAGGCCCCCTGCCCTTTTTCGGCCTTGAAACAACGATCGAAGACGGGATCGTAAACCACGCCTGCTATTACCTTTCCGGCTTCGGTAAGGCCAATCGAGACCGCATAATTGGGCAGCCCATGGACGTAGTTCATCGTGCCGTCCAATGGGTCGACAATCCAGCAGAATGGACTGCCTGTCTCGCGCGACAACCCGGATGGCCCCTCTTCGCCCAGGAACTCGAATTCTGGGAAGTCGGCCGTAAGAATCTCTTCAATCACCTTCTGGGCTGCGTCGTCAGCATCAGTGACAAAGTCAGACCGCCCTTTTTCCCGAACATTGAACTTGCCTCGCCATTGCTTCAGCACGTCACCTGCAGCTCTGGCTGCTGTTTCGCAACTCGTTAAATAGGAAGACATTACGTTCCTTTTTGGGGGCTGAGTGAGTTGTTTGAAAATCGGAGGTGTGGGGTGCGTTTTAACACGTATTTTGGGACTTGGGTACTTGCCTTTACCAGGGGTACTTCGCGTAAAATACGTAAGGTTGATGCGGGGTACAGGTTTCGCAAGAATCTTTGCAAATTATTGTGGACACCTTCCCGATTTTTGGTATCATCAACTACATCATCCCCGGGACAGCGGTTAAATACCGCCCATACCCGCTTTGCGAAGGAAAATTTCGCAGGGCAAAACTTCGGCCTCTTCTCTGTTCCGGCCCCGTCGACTTGCTTTAGTGAGCGACGGGGTTTTTTATTTCTTGCCGGTGGTCTTCCGACTAACGCCCGCATCGAACAAAATCGAGCCCATGAGCAACTCGATTTGGATATCTGACTACGACATCGTTCACCGCTGCAAAACGGATAACTTCCAGCTTTCCGTGGCGGCTTTCCCCGGCAAGATGAACGCCAAGTTCCTCTCGCAGCCCAAAAACTGGCAGGTTGCCGAGTGGAATCTGGAAGGTATCGGCAATCGCGAAGAGTTCTACATTCGTGGAAACGATCTCGTCGAAAGGTACACCTCGGACGAAGACAAGCTTTCCACCGAGATCTATTCCCGGGTTTTGCCCGATCTGGATGGTGTCGAACTGATTCTCTCGCGTCAGACATCAACGCTCGATTCGGATGCCGAGATGGCACTCAAGTTTCGTTTCGATGACGCGAACTCGGTCATCACGATGAACGCGACAGGCCAATGGAATGCGCCGGGGTTAGGCCATGAGAACCGCGCCGAGTTGAGTGATCCTATGATCGTCGCGATTGGGTGCCTCGATGCGATTCAATATGCTGTATTTGCTTATCCCGGCGATTGCGCTTCGATTCTGGCCCAGCGCACCAACGAAGAAACCGTCGAGGTCACGATTCCTCTCTTCTCGCTTCACCTGGAAAAGGGCGTGATTCGACGATCGCGGATTCAATTCGTTCGGGCGGAAGGCAAAGACGCCATGGAGCAGTTGGCGGCCAAGTACCAGGCATTCTGTGAATCAGAAATCCCGCTGACGACCTGATGCTGTGAATGAGGCCTCCGAAAACCCGTTCGCATCTCCGGCCACAGTATCGGCGAAGGAGCATCGTGAATTTCACGTCAGTGATCGGGAAGTCGCCTCGCGGGAGCAATACCAGGCAGTATTCGCGGGCGCTCTCGTCTTGGTTTTCGCAGGCATGTGGATCAATCTGTTCATTCAGACTGGTTTCTTTGCGAGTGATGTTCTCATTGGTCATGGCGTACTGGCCTTTATGACCTTTAGCTGCGTGGCAACTGTTGTCAATCATTCCGTACGAGCACGTCGAGCCTGGGAGAGATTCCCACTTCAGCTAAATGATGAAGGTGTCCGCGCGAAGTTTGAAGACGGTGGGAAGTGGACAGGGCTTTACTTCGCTTGGAATGAAATTACTAAAGTCACCTTCGCGCCGCGGAATCGAATGGTGGTGACCGAGGTGAATGGAAAAGAGTTTGTGGCGGACCTTAGCTTGATGGGATCGCGAAAGTGGCACCCATTGAAGGAGACGCTGCGATTTTATTCGGACGCGATGGCCACTACGGATGAGTGAAAGCCAATCCAATCCGTTCGCGTCTCCCACTCAGAAGAGCCTCGATTCACAGAGCACGTTTCCTCTTCGCTTTAGTCTGCCGATCACCCTGGCAATCGCTGGTGTTTTCTCGATCTTAGTGGGAGCTTGGCTTGCTCTTGTTGCCTTCATGTCCGGAGACAATATTCCGTCGGCGTTCTGGTATGTCGTGGTGGGGTTCACGCTTCTCGGCATCTTTGTTCTGAAAGGGGCGGTAGACTCTTGGTACAACGGCCGATTGCAACTGGTAGATCACCGACTCTGTGGCAGATTCCGGCGTGATCGATACAAAATTTACGACGAGATTGATCTGAGAGAGGTCGAGTCATTTGAATTCGGAGGGTTGCCTCAACTGATCAATTCGCCTGCGACACTTAGGCTGGTAACTAAGGACGGCGAAACTTACGAGTTCTACTGCAAGTGGTTTCAAGGAAGCGACTATCAGCAACTGAATGAAGTTCTGTCGAGCTATTGTCCAGGCGAAGAGAACCCCTAGAACACTTGGACCAAACCGACTGACTGGACACCGCGCATAAAAAACGCCCCTGGGCTCGGTGGAGCCCAAGAGCGCGGTCAACTCAATCTTATTTAGAAACGGAAGTTTAGGTGTTGGTCGCCTAAACGGCGACCGCCTCCAATTCTTCCATCTCCTTTGCCAGCCGCTTACGAGCGACGTGCAGACGACGCTTGATCGTTCCGATCGGAGCTTCGAATTCATCGCTCATTTCACGCAGCGACTGTCCTTCGACGTAGAAGGCCTGGAGCGTATCCCGGTCCATTGCGCCGAGGCGGCTGATGCCGACTGCCAGGTTATCCCGACGTTCGACTTCCAAAATCGCGTGCAGCGGCGTTTCGTTTTCTACGCAGACCGAAGCCAAGGCTTCCGGTTCGGTAGCGAAATCGTGCGGCCGACGAACTGCCCGGTTGATAGCCATCCGGGCCGCGATCGAACGCAACCAGCCTGGGAAGGCAGCCGGCTCACGCAACTGGTCCAGCTTCTGCATCGCCTGGATGAACACGTCCTGAGCCAGTTCCTGGGCTTCCCAGTAGTGACGCAGACGCTTCAAAGCGATGGCGAAGACGACCGGCTGGAAGATTTCCACCAGCTGACCGAATGCATCCCGATCACCGTTCTGAGCTGCAAGGACCAAATCGACGATCCGATCCCGTTCATCGTTGTACAAGTTTCCGTTCATCATAGTTTCCAGACGTATATATTCAGGGCAGTTCTGGCGAAATAAGTGCATGCGGCGGCAAACGACGGCTATGCACACGGCACAAAGGAACCCGGCGGCGAGATGGCCTGAAAACGGATGGCATGAAGCGCATCACAGCAGGACAACTCGAGCTCTCGGGGGCCTAGCGTCTCAGAAGCTTCGCGAATTGTGCGGGACCAACCCTTGCGAAATTGCTTGGGTTTTCCGGTCCTTTAGCTTCTGGGTATCAGGCCCAGCGATCCCTCATTTCGGAATCGCATCGAGAGCGACATTGACGGGCTACTGCCTAGTAGTAGGCTGCCGCCAAGACATCGCAGAGCATCACACGGCAAATCGTGTTCGGACGGTTTCGGGGGGCTTTGCTTGCCCCACGTTTTTGGTCCGTACTGTTGCCATGTATGGCCATAGAGGCGCAGACAGGTGGCGGATGCATTGCGAATAACATCAACGGCGACCACGAAAACGCGGGCGACGGCGGCGGCAAAATTGGCGCGAATGTTGATGATGTTGGAACGCATTGTTTCATCCTCCTACGCGTCTACGCGCAGTGAGAGAACTATGAAGTGGAAGTTTGAAATCCTGGCACCTTCCAAGTGCGAGGATCATGAATCTTAAATCGCCGAAAAGGACTCGGCAACAACAAAGATTCTCCCAGCGTGCGGCGAAATTGCCGTCAGCGGGGATACCCGATAGATGCCAGGTGCCTAAAAAAGGTTCGCAGGCGGGGAGAAAAAATGTCCAGAACCTGGCCGAACCGGTCAAGAAATGACCATGCGGATGCCCACAAGTGATGCCTGTCAAGGAGTTTACGTCCGAATGGAGTTTCTCGGGAAACTTCTTGTCTTTCACGGTGAACCCATGAAAAAGCTCACGATGATAGCATCGCGAGCTTTTTCTGTTCGGATTGGGCCGCGGCTTAGTTTCCGACGTTGAAAATCGTCTCGACATTGCCTCGCAGCAGTTGCGTTCCCAGCTCGACTGCCGCTTCCTCCGACCAACTACGGTCGATGACAAAGTTCTCGGCCAGGACTTTCGCCAGGATTCGCTTGTACATAGCGAACTTCGGCAAGGCGAATTCCATTTTGTACATGTCGCTGTAGTAGCCGATCTGCTTGGTGCGTGGAATCGCTTCCAAGCGGGACGCACAATCCTGCTGGATGAAGGTTGGTGTGTTGCTATACCACCAGTGACCATTGGCAACGACATTCGGGAAGATCCACGAGTAGCTGACCAGTTCCTGGTTGGTCACACTGGCAAGCACCGAGATCGGGAAGGTAACGTCGGGAAATGCGTTAAGCAACTCCTTGTACTGAATCAAGGAAACCCGGCTGTCGTAGAGATCCTGGCCTTGGAAAACGCCTTCGGGGAAGACCTTGCGATTGACGCCAATCATCAGATCGAACGGCAGTTTGCGCTCTTGGCAGTTTTCAGCCAGCGTCCAGAAGATGAAGTTGCTGACGGCTCGTTGATCGTCTTCGTCAGCATTAGGGCCTTGGGTGAATACATTGGACAAGGCCGTGTTTGCCCGAGCGTCCGATACCTTCAAAGGGGCGAAGGTCGGTGGCAGCGAGATCGCACAGGCTTTGGCGTTGTTGCTGACGAAGTGGTCGAACAGCTTCCCTATCGCCTGGCGTGCCGAGGCTACGTCGGTGACGTCGACGTCTGTAGCTTCGTAAAGCCGTACCTTGGTGCGAGGATTGGTGAGATGAAACACCAAGTCATCGGTTCGCAGACATGGGATGTACTTGGAGGTGTCGAAACCTTCCAGCGGATCGTCAAAGTCGTTGGTCAGGAAGACACTTTCCAGGCGGCTCTTGCTGAAGACAGTATCGGTCCAGCTATCCGCCGACATCTTCTCTTCGGCCGAATCGTAGAACGATTCCCAGTTGTTGGTATCGATCGTGTCTCCCTCGAAGTCCAACAGCTTCTGGGCCATTTCGATGAACCAGCTGTATTGGATCGTGTTGGAAATCGGGCCGAGATTCTCGATCAGGCGGCCCACCTTTTCCTTAGGTGAGATCCCCTCCTCTTCGATCCGATCTTTGGGCATACCGGCTGAGTGAGCCAGCTCGGTGTAGTAGTGGTACCCGAGGATGTCGGCGAGCGTATGCGACGACGGATCAAGTGCGTTGATGTGCGTATGGGGGTCAATCAGAACGAGTTGGTCGAGCTGCTGGAAGAGGCGATTTCGGAGTTCGATCGACATGGTGGGGGTGCACTATAGGAAAGGGTATCAGCAATTTTGAGTGTCTAATCCATCTGGTATAGCAGATCCGGATTGAAAATTCATCGGTGGGAACCGGATTGGGATTCGATTCTCACCTAGAAAGTCACTAAACTTCCCCTTAAGTAGCAAAGTGTCCCCCTGCAATGTGGGTTTGAATCGTATGACAACTGGCCAGAATTCCACGAATCCATTCGCTTCCCCACCGTCGATTGGCGAGACCGTGAAGGTCGTTGCTGGGAATTACGAGATCCAGGGAGAGCGGATTCTGGGGACGGACAAAATCATCCTTCCGCATGCGTGCGTGAAGTGTGGTGATGTACTATCGGAGCAGGACAGTTCCAGCCGTCGCAAAAAGGATCTGTATTGGGTGCATCCGGCGATCTTCGTGTTGGTGATCCAGCTATTGATCTTTCTGATTGTTTATCTCGCCACGCGCAAGAAGTGTCGCGTCGAGTATTCTCTCTGTCGAGAGTGCAATGCCAAGCAGCGAATCAACATCGTCTATTGCGTGGCATCATTGGCCGTCTTTATCGGAATGGTGGCGCTCATGATCAGCCTTGAGAACGGCTGGTTCTCTCTCGGCGTCATCATAGCTTTTGTGGCGATGCTCACGTTTGCCATTCGCGCAAACGGCCCACTCGTAGTGAAAGCCTACAAGAAAGGCGAATTCCAATTGCGTGGCGCCAGCCCCGAATTTCTTCAGTTCGCTGAGGGGTACACCGACGCCGATGTGGTTCCGGCAGTCGTCTTAGCAGAAGACGGCCGCCTTGCTTAGATGTTCAAGCGATTAAAGCTTCGTCGCTTCTTTGAACGGCAGTCCCCGACCGCCACGGTGCACGTACACCTGGTAAAGCTGTGCGAGAAAGAGGGACCACATGATCATGACGGCGCCAGCTGCAGGGATATATCCAACGCAGAGCGCTAAACAGCCGACCAGCATAAAGAAGATGGCAAAGATGTAGAGCAAGATGCCGCCTAGCAACTGCTCGACCCACATCTTCTTGATGAAGTCCATGATCCAGTTGAAGTCGAACGCCCCCACGAAATCGTTGAGCATGCCAGCGCGAATCACCAAGGGGCACGTGATGAAAAACGTAATCAGGTTGATTGCGAAAATCGATCCAAAGTAGATCACGAAACCGATCGCAATGAGTGCTTCGTTGTCAGAAGCTTGCATCGCGCCCATGATTCCCCCGGCGAGCATGGTCAACGGCATCAGGCAGAGTGAAGTGACGAACGTCACCAGGAACATCCAAAAACCGCGTGTCAGGTACTCGCCAAAGCGATTGAAGTCGAAGTCCGGGTAGGATTTCATCCGCCCATAGGCTCGAGCACCGATGATTTCCGCGACATATCCCAGGGCAACCATGCCGCCGATAATCGGGATGATGATCGCGATACCTGCCAGCAAGATGTTGACGAACCAGTTGGGGTTATTGAAGACATCTCCGACCGTTTCCATGTAGTCGACAGAGGAACGTGGAACGACGGTCTCGCTTCCTTCCGCTGGCTGAGGCTCGTAGTTGGTGCCCTCGGGCGAAGCGAACGGGTTGTCTCCAGACGTCGACATCAGGCTTTCCTCCGGTTGCGAATCTTGTGAGAAAGGAGCCAATCGTAAATATCGCGATTGGCATAGGTGACCGACCAACTGTCGTGCTGCACATTGTCATAAATGGTCAGCCGCGCGTCACCACCAATCTTGGAAACCTCGTCAACAATTTCTTCGCTTCGAATAAGCGGAACGATGTCGTCGTCGCGGCCATGAAATGCCCACGTCGGCATCCCTTTCAGATCGGCAGCAATCGCCAGGTCGGCGCCTCCGCATATCGGGATAATCGCCGCGAATAGATCGGGATATGAGGCCGCGGCTGCCCACGTTCCATAGCCACCCATGCTCATGCCGGTGAGGTAAGTCCGTTCGAGATCGACGGAGTATTCGCTTTGAATATGCTCGGTAAGCTGCGCCACTCCGTTGATGTTCTCCTTCATCGCCCACCACTGGTCCATGGGGCACTGGGGGGAAATGACCACAAACGGAAAATCTTCGCCTTGGTCGATCAACTTCGGAGGACCATGCTTCTTGACCAGTTCCAGATCCGTTCCCCGCTCCCCTGCCCCGTGTAAAAAGATGAGCAGCGGAAGCTTGGTTTCTGCTTGAAACTCGCGAGGCTGATAACACAGAAAAGGAAAGCTTCGCTTTTTGCCTTGGCTATCAAACCAAACGAATTCGTGCGTCTCCTGACGCTTGGAAACGGTTTGCATGAACGATCCTTAGACCTGTTTGCTGTGAGTGAGTTGCTGCCGGAGCCAATGAATCTCTTGAGCGATTCCTTCGGCCAACTCGTTATGTTGCAGTTCCTGCGGGAGCACACCCCAAGCGTAGGTTTCGACCTCGAAGTGGCGAATCTCAGGATGATTCCTGATTTCGGAAAGGAAGTCATGGATGTGCGACTGAGTTGTTCGGAGTAAACCAAACTGATCGAGATAGATGGGCATGTGGAAGTGAATCCGCCATGTTTCATCTTCGGGAACCTTTTGCGAAGCTTCCTGCAATGCGAACGGCAGGTCGTCGAAGTAACGCATTGTCCCGTCGGCAGCTCGCGAGGTCGTTTGATGCAGGTAGCGATCCTCGGCAAACTCGGCGACTTCGGCCAGTACGTTGTGGCGTTCGTCTTCACTCAGTTCGGAAAAACGAATCTCGATGGCGGATGAGATCTGAACCTTCCCAATCAGGATGCCAGCCTGAGCGTACTTTTCGAGTACGCTCAGTTGGTCCTCGAACATGACCGCCGCATGGCAAACATCGTGACACACGCGTAGATAACGGCGAATCAGTTCGGCATCGCCTGCTGGGAATAGACGCTGCTGGAAGAAATCGATCACATCTTCTGTCGTGTCGAGAAGACAGCCAGGCTCGGGCTCGATGCAGATGTAGATAAGCCGACCGGTCGATTGCTCCAACTCGTGCAGGTGCCGCACAAGCTCCAGCATGTTCTGTACGGTCATTGACCACTGCTGGTCGCTGGGCTCAGGCGTACCCCAAGCGATCGGCATCGTCGAGATACTTCCTTCTTCTCCCGGGGCAAGCAGACGGTCGAGGATGGTTACCAGATTCTTGGTATAGGCCAAACGCTCTGGCTCCCACCACGTTGGCAGGTAAACGTCATGCTTCACGATCGATTTGTGAAAGTCGCCAAAGGGGAAGCCATTGAACGTGTACGGTATCCACTGATTGTCATGCAGCAATTGGGCGAATTCGTCCAATTTGCCTGGCTCGACCAGCGACTGGGCGGTCGAGTTCGAGAGCCACAGTCCGACCCCCAGAGGCTGATCGCGACCAAGGATTTGCTGGACGCGCGAAGCGTGGGTAATCAGGTTCTGTTGCGTCTGCTCGAGGTTTGCCCCGGCATGGACGTTGGTGCAGTAACCGGTCCAGGATTGGATGGCCATGTTCGTTCCTTGGAGAGGGAGAGGTGTTCCCTCAAGTTTATCAGGTGTGGCGGTTGCGTTCAGCGGGGAGCAGAACTAGCGGCAAGACAGCCGAAAGTCGAGCCAGGGTTGCCACGAAGAAGTAGGTGTCGTACGCCGAGGGATCGTTACGGTACTGGGTCGAGACGAAAAAGTCCGCAACGCTCTGACCTGCGAGTGCAGTGAGGCCATAAACCAGTCCGGTCCAGGCAAAATAGAGGGCCAGCGGCGGTGCCGCACTTCGATCGTGACGGCCATCGACAATCGCGATGGGAAGGGCCACGTTGATCAACGCATATGCAATCCAAATCAGATTGCCTGCGATGTATCCCACCGTACCAAAACTAAACAGCAGCGGGCCAAAGGCAATTAGAACTTGCCCACAGATCATAACCGACCGCCAGCCAAATCGGTCGATGGTGACCCCGACCGGGCGACTAATGAGCGATTGCCCAAGTCGCATCGATGCGGCCATAGTCAGTGGAAGGAAGAGCGACAAATCGAGGGCACGGTAAGGGTAGATATAGAGCAAGGTCGAGAAGAGTCCGTTAGCTGCCGAAAACCAGGTTCCATAAAGAAGGAACCAGCGAGCACGCGAGCCGCTCCAATGTTTCCAGTCATCGATAAGCGAGTGGCCAGGCGGCGCGGTCGTTTCTGGTTCGGGAATGCGCCGGAGCGGCAAGACGGAGAGGCCGATCGCCATTGCCCCATAGATGGCAAGCAGTGGATAGGCGATCCAGCGGAGATCCATCTCAAACGCATTGCGGAGCACAGCGCCCAGCAGGCCCGCGAAGAGGAAGCCGGCCAGGTTGCCGGCCGTTAACCATCGTTCACGAAGACCGAAAAAGCGACCGCGGATCTCGGGCGATACCAACTGCATTAGCCAAGCGATAAAGACTACGTAGCCGCAGTACTCGGCCAAGTGGTACATGCACCAGCAGAAGACGATTGCCAGGATGGCGACCGTCGTTGATGGCCAGAGCTCTCGGACGGAACAAAGCGGCAAAAGCAGTAGGAAGACCGTCGATACAAGGAATGCCCAGGTGCTCGTTGTACGGTAACTTCCGCCAAGCTTCAAAAGGTTGGGGGCGAACCAACGCAGAACGCCGACCAGCTTCGGAGCTGCGATAATCCACGAGACGGCCGCTGACTGGGCACCCAGGCTTTGGGCGAAGTAGGAGACGAGCGTGGTCGAGACGAGCCCATTACCCAGGGCCCAAATCCCAGCGTTCTCATTCGCCCCGCGCGAAGTGCGTTCAAGTTCCGCGGAAGATGGATTCACGTCGCGACTCTCCGCGGATCAGGCAAGCAGGTTAACGAACGCCGGTGCCCTGCATGTGATAGATTGCCAGATGCTTCCCGCTGTCGTCCTTGTATTCTTTGATGGTGAAGACCCCTTCGACTACCACCGGCCGAACGGTGAAGTCGACGCCGCGTCCGTCCATCTCAATCAGAATGCAGTCATAGAGAGCCGCGCCTGGCCCAAAGCAACATTCCATGTTGTCGCGGACGAGAACGAACTGCTTGATGTCCCGCTGCTGAAAGCTGGGAAGCATGTAACCGCCGATACTAATCTTTTGCCCGTTCAGATCTTCGATTGCCTGAGGGAGCATCTCGCGTTTGAAAGGAGCATCTGGCTCGATGTCGAATTTGATGTCATCAAACGTCAGGTCGAGTGTCTTGCCGGGTTGCGGTTTAGGAACGGGGCGTTTGGGCGAGGTGACTTCTGCAGCGGGCGAAGGCTTCTTCTCGGTCGATGTTGGCTGGGTTTCTACTGGTTCGGTCTTCTCTTGCTCGGAGTTCGAGTCTTCGGTCGGCGGCTCTTCATCCGGGCTGGTGTTCTCGACCTCTTCGGTCGCTGGCTCGACGGTCAGATTTGACGTAGCAGGACCGTGCGTAGTGTTGGCTGGACGTAGTGGTTCCGGAGGTCGGCAGCCAAGGCTGACAACAAGGCACAGAATCAGAGGGCAGATCCAGGAGAGCGGTTTACAGGTGGGATGCATCAATCGACGTAGTCGGCTTCCAATTCGTAAAATACGCCGGTCAGGTCTTCGATCTTTTTCAAATCGGTATGAACCCGTAGCGTTCCCCCAATCTTGCGTCGGTTGAAGGAAAAATCAACCGAAAGGGGTTCGACAAGGCGGACTTCCACCATGTCGGTCAGTTTGGGTTGGCCCCCGAAACAGCAGGTATCAAAGTCGGGAACCATCACGAAGCGAGTCAGACCCGACTTCTGTGCATGAGGGTAAACATACCCTCGAATTAGGACCTGCTTGCCGTCCAAAGCCAACGCCGAGTCTGGCACGGGTTGGCCAACGGGCTGCCCTGGCTGTTCCTGCAGAAGGCCAAAAGCGATGACTTCGTACCCTTCAGGCAGGTTGATGTATTCTTCGTAAACGTAGCGGCTGGTGCCTACTACGAGAGCGAGCGTAGAAAGAACGAGCCCTGCATAGGCCAACGGTAAGCCGGTTTGGGTGGCGGTGTTTTTGCGTACTGTGATGATCGCCCAAATACCCAAGGCGATACCGGCCACGGCGATGGGTGCCATCACGACGGCCAGAATGGTCACTAGGCTGATAAAGCCAATGAGCAGAGACGTCACCGCTAACGAGCTAATGGAGCGGTACTGCTCGTACATCGCCGGATCAACATCGCCAGTGAATGCAGGTTGGGATTCGGTGGAGGTGCTCATTGATTGATTTGATTCGCTACGGGGAATTGTCGGGATAAAGTTACCCCGCATTTATAGCGACGTTTTGCTACCAGGGTTCCAAAGGATGCCCGAGATTGCGAGCATTAACACAAATGTCACAACAATGGGAATCGTCGTCGAAAAAATACGCTGTAGAAGTCCTACGGTGGACGTTTCTTCGAGGTTCGCAGCACTGCCGCCGGTAATTGCCGCAGCCAGAGCTCGGTCACCGTCGGTCGAGAGTTCGTCTCGTGTAACCTGCCGCTTCGCCATCGCGGTTTGTTCGCCGGTCTTGGGCGTGGCTGAAGGAGCCACATTTTCCGGCTGGCGAATTTCGGTATCTTCCTCCTCGGGAGGAAGCTGGTTGTCATCAACTTCTGCCATGGCCAACAGGTTCTCTTCCTGCATCTTCTCTCCGTCGGCTCGCGTTGGTACCGCTTGCGATTGGAATGGGAAGAACGTTTGGGCACGCTTCATCGCATCGGGATCGATCTTCTCCAGTTCGATCAAGTGCTCTTTGGCTTCCGGCTTCGGACACGCCATCAGGTAACGAATGACGGGCACGCGAACCCAGCTTGTTTCCTCATCGGCTTCCTTAAATAGCTTCACCAGCTTGTCCATCACCGACCAATCTTCCCAGCGAGCAAAGTCAGCGATAACCAGATCGGCCAGTTGTGGGCGGTCGAGCATCAAGTGCAGCGACTTCAGCAGGCGATCCTTTTCGATGATGTCTGTTTCCGTTCCGTGGAACCGCAGTGCCATGATCGCAGCGTAGGTATCCGCGTACTCGGCTTCCTTGTTGGCAAGATAAAGCTTTTCGATCAGCGGCAGGCCATCTGCTCCTGCCAGCGTCAGGTAACAACCAATCATGGCATCCAGACCGGACTTGTTCGCTCGCTCTTCGCTGTTGAGCATCTTTTCCAGCAAGGGGAGATCGGCTTTGGTACCGCAGACGCCCAGCATCGTGAAGTACAAGCGGCGACGATTGGCGGCGATGTCTGGATTTTCGATCCACTTGACCAATTGGTCGTGCTTCATCTTCGGTTTCAGGTCGTGCAGGGCACTGTAGGGGGCATTCGCGAATTCGTCATAGGCATCGCGAGCCAGCATTTCGTCTTCGTCTTCCAAATGCTCCTGGAAGAATGCGTAGCGGTCATTGCCGGTTGCTGGCAACTTGATCACATCATTGATGTACTTCACACCACGATCGGTGAGCAACGTTGGTGTCGACCACATCATGTTCTCAGGCTCAGTTCCCAAGATCAGGAACTCTCGCCCCTTGCGTCCTTCGCCGTAATAGAGCGATTTAATGGTTTTGGTGTCGCCCAGATGTTCTTTCCCTTTGAGGATCTGGGTGATCTCAAAGGTCGCTTCGACACCAGCACCTTCGGCGGTGACCGCGGGAGCTTCTACCAACTTGGCAATCACGGCCGCGTCCATCGAATCGATCTCTTGCGAGAAGGTTTGCGATACGGCCGCGCAGAAGGGACATGCCAGGGCATTTGTTAGCAGAGCCGCGGTGGATACCAACGCTCCGCAAAGAATCATGAGCCGCGTGAGCATAAGAACAAATCTCTTAGGTTCGAGGCAAAATAGCGAGGTTGCCGTACGCATCTACGTACGCCGGGAGGGATCATCGCTTGGGATGTAGCCCCACCAGATTCGTCTTTAAGGAGACGAACTGAGTGTTTCTGCCACGTCGGTACGATACGCCGTGTAGGCAGGCAAAAAGCCGACCAGTACTGCCAACAGAATCAGAGCCGGAACAATCACCAACTCCAGACTGAATAGGGGGCCGATCCAATCATTTTCTATTATCGCCGAAGGTATCAGAACTTCAAGCTTTCTGGGTAGTGGAGCCAAGTCGAACAGCCCAATCTGAACGCCAGTCTGGGCTTCGATCATCGGGCTCGCCCCGTACAACAGTAAATGAGCGCCCAACCAGCCCAGAATACCCCCTCCAACGGACAGAATGATCGATTCGGACAAAACGATACCCATCACGGTCCGACGACGAGCCCCGAGGGCACGCATAACGGCGATTTCGCGTTTGCGGTCATTCATCGAATTGTAAATGCTGACCAGGATAGAAATTCCCGAAACAAAGCAAATCAGGACCGTTATGACCAGCAGTAGCGTCTGAATTGGCTTGACGATCAGCTCGAATAGGCTGGTAATCTCCATCACCGGCATCACAATTTGAGCGATATTCCCTTCATTAACTCGGTTCTTGATGATGATCGGCGAGAACGGATCGGACGTTCGAATGAGGATGGCCGTAACTTCTCGCTGCTTGATCGGCAGCGGTTGCCGCCGCGAAATGGTCGTGCCAGTCACGTTGGCCCCAACCTCTTCGGTTTCTTCTACCTTGGCATGCCCTGACATCAGGTAGAAGCCTTCCATGTTGACGAATACTGCTCGGTCGTTGGGTGTACCAGACGGAGCGAGGATTCCCACAATGGTAAACGGCGAGTCGGTATGAATATCGTTGGGATCACCACCGTGCGAAGCGGCAATCTTGTCGCCGATTTTCAAGCCGGTTTGCTTGGCGACGATCGAACCAACGACCGCCTCAAAGTACCCGTGCTCGTCGTTCCAGGTCTCGAAGTTGCGTCCTTCTCGGAAGGAGTACTTCGGCTCGTCACTGTCGTAATCTTTGAAGACCTCAAAGAACTTGGGTAGCGTTCCGACAACGCGGTACGTCTTGTAGTAGTCGCCCAGGCAGACAGGAATGGCAAACTCGGTGTTCTTCGCGTAGGTGCCGTCAGCTAACTCGCCACGACCAGCTGGCTTCATCAGCTCCAGCTCTTTTTCCTGCTCCTCCTTGGTGAGGAATTCCTGGTAGAACGTGTAGGGAACATTTTCAACCGGTTCACTGAGGTAAAACGTGGTGTTCAGCACCAGTTGAAGTTTGCCCCCTTTGGCACCAGCGATCATGTTGTAACCGAGATCGGAGTTGTCGGTAAACGACTTCGAAACCAGGCCATAAACCAGCAGGACTGCCGTTACCAGCAATACCCCCAGGGCCATCGAAAAAGAAGTTAACGACGAGGCCAGAGCTCGTTGTCGGACGCTTCGCCAAGCGATTTGCCAGATACTCATGCGTGTGCCTTATTCGCTTGGGCGACCATGTTCAGTTTCTCAAGGGGTTCGATTCGCTGGAATTGCTCCGCCACTTCCGTGGCGTGGGTAACCATCACCAGCGAGATCTCTTCTTCCTGGCACGTTTCACGAATCAAATCGACAATCGATTGTTGGTTGGCCGGATCGACATTGGCGGTCGGCTCATCGGCTAACAGAAGCTTTGGTCGATTGGCCAAAGCACGAGCCACGGCGACTCGCTGCTGTTCACCGACACTCATGGTGCGTGGGTAGGCATTCAGGCGATGTTCGAGCCCGACGCGTCGGAGCAGGTCCCGGGCCCGATCACGGTCGGCTCGGCCGCGGGAGAAGGACATCCCTAAAACCACATTCTCCAAGGCCGTGAAACCTTGCAACAGATTGAAGGTCTGGAAGACATACCCCATGACTTCTGCTCGGAAGCGATCGCGTCCTTCTTCGGAGAGTCGCGTAATATCGAGTCCATTGATGGAGATTACGCCGGAGTCAGGCGTGCCAATCCCTGAGATCAGATGAAGCAGAGTCGACTTGCCGCAACCACTGCGTCCAACGATCACCATCTGTTCGGCGGCCGCAACGTTGAATTGAGGAACGTCCAGGATCGGTACTCGTTCGCCGGTGGGCGATCGAAAGGACTTTTTCAGATTCGAGATCTTAAGCATGGCCACTTATGGGGGCATAGGGCAGGGGAACGGCGACTCGCGCAAGCATCTATTGAAATACGAGATGCGTTTGGCGCCAACCCCTAAATGCAAATGAGTTGCGTGTGCATCTTGTTCGCATGTTTCTGTTAAGAGGCTGGCTACGAAGCCATTTACGCATGCTGCTAGCGATCGGTTCGGCATTGGCAGCAGGCGTTATCTCCGTTTCATGGCTCGATCGATGTCTCGTTTGGCGACATCCTTCTTCAGCTTCTCGCGCTTATCATGCATTTGTCGACCACGACCGATGCCCAGCAGAACCTTGGCTCGTCCTTGCTTGAAGTACATCTTCAGAGGCACAAGCGTGAGCCCCTTCTCTTCGCTTTTCAGAGCAAACTTGATGATCTCACGCTTGTGCAACAGCAGTTTTCGCTTGCGACGGGCCTCGTGATTGAGAAACTCGCTGGAATTCGAGTAGGGCGAGATCTCGCAGTTGACCAGAAAGACCTCGCCATTGACCACGTGGGCAAACGATTCGGCCAGTTGAAGTTTGCCATCGCGAAGGCTCTTCACCTCGCTGCCGGTCAGCTGGATACCACATTCCAGGTGCTCCAGAATGTGGTATTCGTGCCGAGCTTTGCGGTTTTCGCCGATGCTCTTCTCGTTCTTGTTTTCTTCTTTTTTCGCAGCTTTTGACTTCTTGGCCACTTCCAATGCTTTCCAGATGGGGCAGTAGGGTGTCAGCGATGCCAGCATATGGAGGGAGTTTTTCTGAACTTCGACCTAGGCTCAGAACGCGCCTCCTGCTAATCTCCCCCCCTCCAACGAAGACCTCGCAACGACGACTTCTCAGGTATATCGAGCGCGTGGAAATATTCGAATTTCAGTCTTCCGATTTACTCCGGCAGCGGCCGACAGTCATCGACTTCCATTACATGGGAATCGTCGACTTCGATCACTGTATCGCTTTGCAAAAACGTCTGGTTTACGAATCGGGGGGACGTGACGATGGTCACATTACTTGTCTGCTTTGCGAACATCCACCGCTGATTAGTATAGGCAGAGCGGGCTCGCGGCGACATATCCGCTTGACCACACAAGAGATGCGACACCGCAAGCTCGAAATGCGTTGGATCGGTCGTGGAGGTGCCTGCGTGGCTCATACGCCAGGTCAATTGGCCGTTTACCCAATCGTTCCGCTCAAGCATTACGGCTGGTCTGTCGGCGAATATCTACAACGCTTGCAGAATGGACTCTTGGACACGGCTCGCCAGTTCGAGGTTCCCAGCTACAAACGCCCTGGCCGTTTCGGTCTTTGGGGGCGAAGTGGCATGCTGGCAGCCATCGGCGTGGCCGTTCAAAACTGGATTACCAGCCACGGAGCGTTCCTGAATGTCAGTTGCGGACCCCACAGTCAGGTGGGTGTCGAGGCGAATCCGGCAGAGCTTGCCTGTCCCGGAGATCCTGCCACTATGAGCAGTCTCCTGGAAGAAACAGAGACGTGCCCTACAATAGGAGAGGTCGCACGGAGTGTGGCGTACCATTTGGCGCAACGGTTCGAGTCTGCCCAGGCAGTTTGGCACTCGAGCCATCCTCTGTTTCCTGAAGTAGTCAAGCATACTCGTGATCGAACCCGCCAAGCAGCCAGTTGAGCTGCCAATCATCGATTCGTCCGATATTCCGTCGCCTGATTCCGGGCGACGTCTTCCCCGCTGGCTCAAGCGGAATATCCCCAAGGGAGATCCCGGCCACAAGACAACCAACTTGATGAAAGAGTTGGGTCTGGAAACGGTCTGCGAGGAAGCCAAGTGCCCCAATCGTATGGAGTGCTATTCGCAGCAGACTGCGACCTTCATGATCTTGGGAGCCGTTTGCACGCGTGCTTGCAGTTTCTGCTCGGTATCACGTGGCACTCCGCAAGAGCTATCTGGTGACGAGCCAGAACGTTTGGCCGAAGCCGCCTACCGTCTGGGGCTCAAGCATGTCGTGATCACGTCGGTGACTCGAGATGATTTGCCGGATGGTGGTGCTGATCACTACTTCCGCTGCATCGAAGCCGTCCGAGAACGAACGGGGGCCACGATTGAAGTCCTCACTCCCGACTTTATCGATTCCAAAGAGGCCCTGGCACGAGTTCTGGAAGCCAAGCCGGAAGTCTTTAACCACAACACCGAAACGGTTCCCAGACTCTATCGCCGAGTTCGCGGGCCGAAGTCAGTTTACTCGTGGACTTTGGACCTGTTGAAGCGTGTGAAAGAGATCGCTCCCGATACGAAGACCAAGAGCGGATTGATGCTTGGTCTGGGTGAGACACGCGAAGAACTACTGGACACTTTGGCAGATCTGCGAGACGCGGATGTCGATTTCCTGACGCTCGGTCAATACTTGCAGCCAGATCAGAAGCGTTACTTGCCGGTTGTTCGTTACCTTCGCCCGGAAGAGTTTGAAGAACTTGGCGAGCAGGCGAAGAGTATGGGCTTTGTGAAGGTTGCCAGCGGTCCGTTCGTGCGAAGTAGCTACCATGCTCGAGACATGGCCGAAAGCTTCTAGCCGACCAGGAACTACTAAACGAAAAAGGCCGTCATGATTATGACGGCCTTTTTTTGTTTCAAGGAGACGACTCGCGTCTTTACTGATCCGTGTATACCGTGGTGCTTTCTTCCTTGGTGATCGGATCTGGAATGCCGTCGGTGCGAACTTGAACGCGGATGCGTTGGTCGCCCGGCATGGTTCCTTGGACTTGAATTTGTAGTCGAACCGTTTGCTTCGGATCGATGCGTCCAATCGGTTGGAAGACAACCTGCTGGCCTTGTACCTGGCCAGGGACTTCGCCGTCCGCGGCAATGGCACGCAGGCCTTGCGGCAACGCAGCTGCCACTTGGATGTTCTTGGCCTCTTTCGAGCCTTGATTGACGACCTTGATTTCGTAGGTGGTCTGCTTACCGACTTCGATCGGATCAGCGACGTCGGCGACCTCGAAGAAGATGGCAGCTAGACCCTCGACGCGAACGGTCGATTCATCTTCGGCTGTCAGGCCCTTGTTGGCGGAGCCCTCAACGCGAAGTCGTTGATCGCCAGCTTCAATCGGCAATGCGACCAGTTCAACCGTACCCGTTTGTGCTGGTGGCAGTTCCTGCAAGTTCCAAAAGACGGCGTGTCGCGTCGAGTCATACTGACCCGCGTTGTTGGCTTCAACAAACTTCAAGCCCTTGGGCAGGTACGTGACGACGTCGATCTCATGTGCGGGGGCCGTGCCTGGGTTGCTGACCGAAACGGTATACTTGGCAGGCCGTTCCAGGTATCGCAGCTTGGGGCCGGTCATGGCAACTTGAAGCTTCGGTGCGACAACTTCCAGCTCAACAGCATGTTCGGCGGTAAGGTTCCCATCGGCTCGGGCACGAAGGATATTCTGAACGCGACCTGCGGAGACTGCGTTGAGCACGAGATCAAGCTGACGCGATTCGCCTGGCTTGAGCGTGCCGACTTCGAATTCCAATTCATTGCCGGCTGGGTGAGCGAAATTGCCAGGGACGTTTTCTTCGAGAACGACACCAGTGGCGGCACCGGTGCCGGGATTGGTAATGGTGATGGTGATCCCGAGCTGATTGCCAGCCAAGACCGTTGCGGCGCTCGACTGCGTGATCTCCAGCTTCGGCCGCGTGACAATCGATTTGGCAGAAGCTTTGGCCGAGAAAACGACGCTCGCGACGCTACCGATGTTTCCTTCTTCCAGCGGAAGGATCTCTAGCTTAAGCGTCTTACGTTCTTGCGGTCGCAAGGTACCGAGATCCCAAACCAGGCTGCCATCGGCACCCTGTTGAGCTTGAGGACTTGTTGAAACCAGCTTCGTTCCGGCTGGCACCATGTCACGGACGATGACGCTTGAGGCGTCTACCTGCCCGTTGTTTTCCACGTGCACTTCAAAGGTTGTTACCTTGCCGACTTGAACTTCGGGAGGAGCAACTTTCTCCAGTCGTATGCTGGGCTGTTGATCCCCTTCCAGATGAATATCACCTGGGCGAGCCGAAACCATCGCACCGTCCGCGGCCGAAGGTAGCGAGGCGATTTGCGTTGGCTGCGAGAATCGCGTTGGTTGTGGCTGGGGAGTATCCTGATAGGTCGGCTGAGACTGTTCTGCCATCGCCGCTGGTGGCGGAGAAGGCGAGGCCGAGAAGCCGCGAGTTTGTCCATAAGATGGCGGAGCTGCCGAACCCATCACGCTTGGTTGCGGCGTGTTGGTTGCGGTATTCGTTGCCGAGAATCGAGTTGGATTGGGTGTCGTTGGGGGCGTAGCAGTCATCGGTTCCGCAGCGGTTGGTGCTGGACTGACACTTGCATTCGAGCTGAACCTCGGCTGCGCAGGAGCCGTTTGTGGAAGTTGCCCGTTCACCGCATCGGCTGCGGCGCCTGCTTGATCGGCAATCGATTGCCTTGTCGAATCGACCATCGACGAGAAGCGATTGTTGACGTTTTCGACGGTTCCTTGCACGGCGGAAGATACTTCCCCGGCGGCGGCATTGGCTTCCGTGGCAATGGTGTTGGCCGTGTCCTGAACCTGCGCTGCTACGTTGTCCGCAGCGGTTGGGCCCCCTGTCTGAAATCGGACCGGCGGAGGAGACATGCTCGTTGGAGCGGCCGGCGTTGGATTTTGTGAATCGGTGGCAAAGCTCTGTGGGCCAGGAGGCATGGGAGTCGTGGCCGCAGCTGGATTTGCCGAGGCACCAGCTGCTGGGTTTTCAGCTGCAGGAGTCGGGCTGTCGCCGATGCTGAATCGACTTCCGCTTGCTGCCGCAGTGGCTGATGGAGCAGTGTCCGATACTTCGGTTGCTTCGGTAGTGGCTGGATTGGCAGAGGAATTACCCAGGAATCGACTGAATCGACTTGGCGGGGCGCTTCCTTCACCGGTGGCGGCCGGATTAGATGTTGCGGGTGTTGGCTGCGCGGGTTCTTCAGAATCAGAAATACTGAATCTTGCTGCCGGCGCCGGTGTCGCTGGAGTCGGCGTTCCTGTGCCGACCGGAGGCTTCGCAGGCGTTGGTTCGCCAGAGCTCTCCGTCGCGGGCGTGTCGTTCGACGCCAGCACAACCTGAGACTCAGGAAACGACGCGGCTAGTTGCTGCGGCGACGTGCCTGGGGGAATTTGTGAAATCTCAATTGGCTCGGGATCCGGATCCCTTGATGCCATCATCGATTGTCCGATTGCGGTGGCACCCAGGGCAACCACTCCACCAATCACGGCCAAACGTAAGTAAATGTTTTTCATGGCATCCTTGCCTAACATGCGAAACTTCTTTCTGGCATCCATTCTCAAGAAAATAGTGTCGGCCCGAAATTACTAGCAAAATTGCCAATTCGGTAAAAGATCAGTTCAAGTCAAACGTCCCTTTTGCCGACGTCTCGTCTGCTAGCAAAGAAAAAGACCACCTGATTCAGGTGGCCTCTCGAGTTTTCGATTTGGTTGAGTAGCACTACATCGAAATCAGTTTGACTGCTTCAGCAGCCGATTCATTGCCAGCTTCGGCAGCCTTTTTCAGCTCTGGGAGCGCTGACTTGGCTTTGTCACCGAACAGCGACAGAGCGTGAGCGGCTTCGCCGGGGATGTACTCTTGCGATGCATCGGTCAGATGCGTGATCAACACAGGAACCGCCTTGGCGGCGACATCGGCATCTTCCGGTGCGATGTGTGCTAGCGACCAGGCTGCGGCAAACTGTGTGAAGGGATCGTCGTTGGACAGCATCGGTGCGATCTCATCCGTGGTCGAGATGGCTGGGGCACCGATACGCCCCAATGCATACATGGCATCAAGTTGCAGGGTTCGCGAATCCGACTTGAGGAACGGACGAATCTGCTCGATTGCTCCAGCCGACTTTCCGCCGATGGCTCCGAGTGCCATCAAAACCTCGGCTTGGAATTGTTCGTCATCGCTGGACAACGCCTCGGTGAGCGGAGCCACTGCTTCAGGAGCTGCTTCGCCCCATTGGCGGATAATGGCCACCGAGACCCACTTCATCTTTTCGTTCTTCAGGCCTTTAACAACCTTTGGCAAGACCTGGGGACCCATCTTCACGATCGCATCGGTGATGTTCACCACAACACGTGGGTCAGCATCTTGCAGTGCGTCCGCGATAATCGGTTGGACGATTTCCGCAGGAGCTTCGAGATTGGCCAAGCAGCGAGCCGCGGCAGCACGCACGTTCGGATTCTCATTCTTCATGGCTTCGACCAGGAAGGTCGCTGCCGTGGTCATCTTTTGCTTGTCTTCCGGATTTAGCTTGGCGACGGCGTAGTAGCTCATCAGGCTCAAGAAAGCGTCGTCACCTTCAGCTGCCTTCTGTAGAGCTTCCGTCGCTTGCGAATCTTCCATCGCGGCCAGAGCAAATGCGGCCGAGTATTTTACCGCCGGGACGTCATCCGACTGCAGGGCCGTCACAACGCGGCTCAAAGCTGGCTTGGCGGCCGGGCCGATTTCGCCCAGGGCGATCAGAGCATGCATGCGGACTTCAGGGTCTTTGCTATCGAGCACTGCGGTAAGCTCTGGAACGGCAGGAGCCGCATCGGGACCCATTTCTGCCGCCACGAGACAAGCCCAGTAGGCTGCCTTTTCATACTGCAGAGCCTTACGGAGACGAGGAATTGCTTTGTCTCCCTTCTCAGCCATTTCGCTCAGAACGGGAAGCACCATCGCTGGATCGGCCTTCTCCAGAACACTTACCATGATTGGCAAGGTAACGTCTGGGTCGGCGTCCATTTCAATCATCGCTTCCAGAGCTTCGCGGCGGACGTTTGGATCTTCATCGGTAATCAGCTTGATCAGCTTTGGCAACGCTTTGTTGCTGCCATTGCCAATCTTGCCCAGAGCGTAAGCCGCGTAGGCTCGGACTTTGGGAATGGGGCTGTCCAAGAGCTTGGCCAACACAGGCGAGGCTGTATGAGCGTCTTTGCCGAACTGAGCGAGTGCTCGTGCGGCACGGCGTTGTAGTTCCGAGTCGTCACTACTTAGTGCCTCGGTTAATGCCGGAATGGCCACGTCGGCAGGGGCATCGGCCAAATCATCGGCTGCCTGATATGCCGCGTCACCTCCGGCTTTCAGGTCAGCGGTCAGCTTGCCGGCATCCGGTTCGGCAGCAGAGAGAGTGCCGCACAAGAACAGCGCGACACACACAAACAAATAACGGGCACTCATCGCCGTCTCCAGTTTCTTAATCATTGAGAAGAGTTTGCGTTGCAAGTCAAAGGTGTTGGGGTCGAACGTTCTGCGGACGACTTAGCTCGATGGGAATCGCACGTCGTAGGAAAGAGCTTCCATGAAGCGGTTCGCATCAACGTACTGCTGCGGTTCGTAGTCACGGATCCGCTTCTTCAGTTCTTCGTACATCGAGTCGACGGCTTTGACGACGTTCTGGTGCGAGTCGTAGTCGACGAACGAACCTTTCTGGTGTCGCTTTTCAAAACCCTTGTCGATGACCTCGCGATACGGAGTGTAAATCATCGAAGTGAGCAAGAGCGGCCAGTGCAATTCGCCTGTGACCGGATCGATCTGATCGTCGTTCAAGCGTTTGGGCGCCCGCTGAGCATTGATGCGGAAGATCTGTTCGCTGGTGACCTTGGGACCAGCTTTTTCAGCTCGATAGGCATCGTTACGACGACGCATGTCGAACCAGACTTCTTGGGCGCGGTTACGATTCTCAATGTAGGCCGCATTCGCCTCTTGCTGGTTGACGTTAGCTCGCGAAGTATCAAGATTGTACTGGCCTTGCGAACGGACCACGTCGGCCAGCCCTCGCTGAAAACCTTCGGCCGCGGTCGAGGCGTGGTAACCACCGCCCCATGGGCCCCAATATTGTGCGTAGCAGGAACTTGCGAGAAGCGGCAAAACTAATGCCGCCATAAGTAATCGAGAGACCATGACACTATCCATCGTTTGCAGGAAAGCTATAAGGGTGACCGACCTCGCAGCGATATTGCGAGGGAATGTTGTTTTGCTGTGGTAATCCTACCCCAGTAAAAATGATAGTTAAGTGAGAAATCAGATGCCACGAAAAATGGGGTAATCACCGAGCAAAACGATGCGGACATTCGTGAAAATCCTGATCTTGGTTGCCGTGGCGTTGGCGATCCCTATCATCCCTTTTCTGATTTGGGGCCAATGGCTGGAGCAAGCGGCCCATGCGTGGGAGGAAACCCAGCCCAGTCCATGGGTTATGGCGATTGTGCTGTTTGGATTGCTCTCGCTGGATGTGCTGCTTCCGGTCCCCTCCAGCCTGGTCAATACGTTGGCAGGGGCCAAATTGGGGGTTTTTGCCGGGGCTGCCGTATGTTTCGCGGGCCTCACTGTGGGGGCTGCGATTGGTTTTGGCCTCGCTAAATTGGCGGGTCCGCCCCTTCAGCGAAGATGGCTGGCCGATTCCGACGCCCAAAGTTTAAAAAAGTTTGCCGACAACTGGGGAGTGGTCACTTTGGTGATTACCAGGGCACTGCCCATCCTCGCGGAGGCCGCCGTCGTGCTGCTGGGAGTTCAAGGACTTTCCTGGCGAAAGTTCTGGCCGCCGGTTCTCCTCGCCAATGCAGGCATTGCTCTGGCGTACTCCGCATTCGGTAATCTGGCTGCCGAGCAGGAGTGGTTGGTTATTGCCCTGGCAATCTCGGCCGGGCTTCCTCTACTGCTTACCTTCCTGGCCCGCCGTTGGTTGCAAACGGCGGACAAGAAGGAAATCGCTCAGTAAAAAAGCGAAGCGGACTTCACCATGCCCCGGTGCGAGATGCCGCACGCGGTGAAATCCGCTTTCGCTTTCGTGTGATCGTTTAGCGCGAACCGTCGGGAAGCTTTCGAGGATAGGGAGAGCTTTCAACCGGTGGCAGGGGCTCGCCGGTTTCTTCCATCCAGCCCAGACGTTCTTCTTCCGAGGCATAAAACCGCAGCCACGTATCGATGTCGCCGTCGGCTTCGGCGCAATTGAAATAGATGCAGTGGCTGGACAAATCGACCATCTTCTCTTGCGATGGCAGGATGTCACGGACAATTAAGCGATACAGTTCGACGTCACTCAAGTGATCGGTGAAGTCGAGGTAGATCCGCCGCGAAGCCAGCTTGTGGATCATGTCCCATAGGACTTCGTGGAGTTCTTCGGCGGCGAGATGATCAGCCCGGGGAGGGGCTAAAGTTGGCGTGAACCACTGGGCAATGGGCAGGACCGGGGCACGTTCCCAGGCCAGGATGGCACTGAGAAACTCGTTTTCTACGCGGATAGGAACCCGACCGCTGTCCAAAATCTGCAGCGATTCGTCGAAGAACGGCTCTAACTCATCGCGCAGTTTCGCGTTCAAGAGCAGCTGTTCAACATCCTCGGGATGGGGTCGACGAAACCGAACCATTCCTGGCAATCTTTCCGAAAAAGAGGCGAAGCACGACGATGCGAAATCGAAACGTGCGCTTTCGATGACTGTTTAGATGACTCTATCAACAATCGATCTCGCATCAAGATTTTCGGGTGCGTCCCGAGAGGAGAAAAACTGCAGAAATGGGCCCGAGGAGAGTGCGATCGTTATAAACGGAATAGCTTGCCGAAGAATCCGGCAATAATCGGCGTAAACCAACCACGTTTCCCAAAAACTATGCTAGGAATTAGCGGAAAAACTCAAGCGATAGCATGCCCGTTCTCTTGAGGGGGCTCTGGAAAACCAATCAAGACGTGGTGTGTGGAATGCGCCAATCGTGAAGCCAGGCCCACCGCCTAGTCATCTTTCGAGAAACGCTTTTCGACATCGCTGATCTTATCGACACGCCGCTGATGGCGTCCTTTCTCGAACTCAGTCGTGATCCATAGTTCGACCATGCGATCGATAAGGCGTTCGCCCAGCAGATCGGCGGAAAGACACATGACGTTCACATTGTTGTGCCGACGGCTCATTTCGGCCGTCAAATCGTCGTGACACGTTGCGGCCCTAACGCCAGGAAATTTGTTAGCGGTGATGGCCATGCCGATGCCCGAACCACAAATAAGAATGCCGCGATCAACTTCACCGCTCACAATCTTCTCTGCCACGGCCGAAGCGATATCGGGATAGTCGATGCTATTACAGTCGTGGGCACCACAGTCGACCGACTCGTGCCCGAGCTTACTCAGGAGTTCGATGATCTTCGCTTTTACTTCATACCCACGATGATCACTACCAATCGCGATTTTCATGGCGGTCACATTTCGACAAAAGGCGGTATGCCACGTGCCACGGAAAACAGAGGATGCTTCCGCTGACGTGGCTGGAAAAGACTAGGAGGGAAGGAGATTGTCCAAGTCGAGGTCTTTGACCCGCTGCTTGATTTCAGATTCGATTTGTTCGAGACACTGGCGATAAACATCTTCCGAACCTCCAATCGGATCGGCAATGTCGCGGCCATCGCTACTTAGCGTTTGAATTCGGTCACGTGCTTCCGGCCAGCGTGCCAAAATGGCATCGCGATGTCCGGCGGTCATCGTCAATATCAGGTCGGCTTGCTCAACCAGTCGATCGCTGAGCGGCTGACTCGCGTGGCCATTTAAATCCAAGCTGCGAGCTCCCAGGATGTGGATTGCTTCCGGGGCCGCACGACCTCCCGGATAGGCTGCAATGCCAGCCGAGGCGACCAAGATCCCCTTTTGATCCAACTGATCGATCGTTGTCCCGATTTTATCTGCCAGGTGTTTTTGCATGACCACTTCGGCCATGGGGCTACGACACGTATTTCCGGTACATACAAACAGGACAAAGTAGCTGCTCAGGTGATTCAAGACACTCTCCGAAACGACACCTTGACGTAACATCTGGAAGTGATTGCCTTCCACTTTGACGACACTGGAAGGTTGCCCATACCGGCACTTGCCGTCGTCCAGTATTAATCCTACCCGATCTCCCAGGGCCTCTACGACCTCTTTTCCATGAATCGCATCGGGTTGCCCAGACAGATTCGCGCTCGTTAATGCTAGGGGGCCTGGCAAAAAGTGCATTGCCTGGGCGATCAAGTCGTGAGCCGGAACACGTAGTCCGACCAGTCCACTCGGCGAGACCGCCTGACGTACTTCTTCGGTAAACTGAGAAACGACCGAACCCTCGTCACACGGCATTACCAGCGTCACCGGACCAGGCCAGCAGCGACGCGCCAGACGACACATTAACGGCGAAGCGTTAGGAACGTAGTCCCAGAGCGTATCCGCGCCCGAAACGCATAAACTAAAAGGATTGGTTTCTGGGCGCCCTTTGGCATGGCGAAGGTCGTGGATCGCTTGTGGGTTTAGCGCTGAAGCTGCCAAGCCGTAAACGGTTTCGGTGGGAAAAGCGACAAGCTGTCCTTCGGCAAGCGCTTGAACGGCACGATGGACGACATCTCGGCGGTCATCAGCAGCTTTTACGTCAATGACTGTGGCGGGCAACGTTTAAATTTCCAGGTTGGTTCTTAGGAATAGCTGATAATGACGGCGACCAATGCCTGCTTTTCCGCGGATCGCCTGCGGTTTATCGGGTTTGATCGGCAGTTGAGTGGACTCAGATGCAGAAGTTATTATCTTGAAAGAAGTTACTATACGAAAAGGGGCGATCCCCCCACAAGCGTTTTCGCCATTTATCTTTCCCTTAAATACGCCCCAACGTGCTAATCTTTTCCTACCCATGCCTTCAGCGAACGTTTCCCACTTGGTGCGTGGTGCTGTTATCTCTTGGATTGACGACCATTTCCGGCTGTCTTCCACCATCGGGACCCAGCGTTGAGCCTGAGGTCGTATGGGGAAGACGTGGCGTTTCGGAAGGTTTGTTCGAAAAACCACGCGCTGTCGCGATCAGCCCGGACGACGAGCTGTTTATTGTCGACATGACGGCTCGCATCCAGGTCTTCGACCTCGATGGCAACTTCCGCCGGGCATGGCAAATCCCAGAATTCTATAAAGGTCGCCCCTCAGGACTATCCTTCGACAACAACGGCAACCTCCTGGTCGCCGATACCCACTACAACCGCATGTTGGTCTATACGCCTGATGGTAAGCGGCTGGACGAACAAACGATCGGCGGCGTCGAAGGCTCGCAGCCCGGTGAGTTCGGCTTTGTCACCGAGGCCGTGCAGGATTCCCAGGGAAACTACTACATCAGCGAGTACGGCCAGCACGACCGTGTACAGAAGTTCGATCCTAACGGTAACTTCCTCTTTCAATGGGGCGGCCATGGCAGCGAGCCAGGGCAGTTCATCCGCCCACAGAATATGGTCATCGACGAGAACGACCACATCTGGATCGCCGATGCGTGTAACCATCGGATCCAGGTCTTCGACGCCACAGGAGACCAGGCGAAGCTCATCAAGATCTGGGGAGAGCAGGGGAGTGAGCCAGGCAAACTTGGTTACCCCTATGACCTGGTCCTCGACGGAGAAGGGCATCTGTATGTCGTCGAGTACAGCAACCACCGCGTGCAGAAGTTCGACCTTGAAGGCAACAGCCTAGGTACGTGGGGAAGTTCCGGCCACGACCCAGGGCAACTTAACAGTCCCTGGGCATTGATACTCGATCGGTTCGGGCGGATTCATGTGATCGATTCCGAGAATCATCGGGTACAGCGGATTCGGTTGTAGTGGATACATATGGCCAGAAGTTGAGTACCAGTCAGAAAGAGCAATAACTATGGCACTCACCAAAACCCACATCATCGACGCTGTTGGTATCTGCAGGCAAACCGGTTGTGTCGTCCTCTCTTTGATGGATGAAGAAGATTGGAGCGAGGAAAGCGAGCACGTGAAATTGCTACGGGACAAACTCGCCAACTATCTGAGGTTTATCGAGAGTGGAGATATGCACAAAGCGTATCCCAAAGCCCAGGGACGAACGGCACGGATCGAGATTCGCGGTCGCTGTCGACCACCTGAGAGCGGGCAGCGGTTTCTGGATGAGACTGTTGAACTGGTGCGTGCCAAAGGCATTGAGATTCAGACCAGCTACGACAGCTAGTGTGAATTTGTTATGTAGCTTGGGCATTTTCGGTGTATTATATTGCGCATGCACCTCGCCCGAAATCTACCTGTAGTGAGAAGCGACTATGACTGGCTTACTTCTTCGATCCATTGCCGCCTGGGGGTTTCTGTTGGGTTTCATGACGCTAGGAGCGATTGCGGGAGAATCGTATCGCGTCATGACACCGCCAGATGAGATGAAAGCCCCTGAGTTCTACGGGAAGTATGTCGATGCGGGCGGATATCCCGTTTTGGCCTCCAGTACCGTCGACGATTACGCACTGAAGGAAGCCGCCTACCTGATCGAAATGATGTTGAGCGAGCGGCCCGATATCAAGCATGCGATGGTGGCCAGTGGTTCGCGCATGTTGATTATCGCCCACAACGAGTACACCACCGACCTGCCTGAGTTTGCTCACTTTAAGCCTAAGGATTATTGGGACGCTCGGGCTCGCGGAACGGGCGGTTCCCAGACCGATCCATATTGCACGTGCGGCGAAGAAAACCTGCTGGGCTTCGAAGGGGATCCTTACTCGACCGAGTGCATTTTGATTCACGAGTTCGCTCACAACATTCATCTGCGTGGCATGGTGAATATCGACTCCACCTTTGATGATCGCGTGAAGAAGGCCTACGACGAGGCCATGGATGCAGGACTCTGGAAAGGGAAGTACGCTTCGGTGAATCACCATGAATACTTCGCCGAAGGGGTTCAGTCATGGTTCAATAACAATCGGGCCCCGGATCACGATCACAATCACGTGGATACGCGTAAGGAACTGAAGGAATACGACCCCGGCCTGGCCAAGCTATGCGAGGAAGTCTTTGGAAAGACCGAGCTGAAATACACCAAGCCTGTGACGCGACTGAAGGATCATCTAGAGGACTATGATCCGACCAAGGCTCCCAAGTTTGTTTGGCCGGAACGCTTGGATAAGGCCCGCGCAGAGATTCGTCAGAAAGCACTATCACGCAGCAAGGAGAAGCAGTCGTAGAGACTTGAATCGCTTTTGCGGCACCAAACGGCGGGCATTTGTCTTCGTCATCGACGCATAGAACTTAGGTGAACCTTTGCAATACGGCGTTATCTCTTCTTTTTAGAAGAACTACACGCCCAGCAAAGGGGATTTTCGATGCATCGCGAGACATTCTATTACGACTACGTCTACGTCATTCATGATTTCTTGAATCTGGCAGAATGCGCACGCTACATCGAGATGGCCGAAGGGATTGGCTTCTGCGAGGCGCCCATTTCGACATCGGAAGGGACCGTTATTCGGAAGGATATCCGCAATAACTTGCGTCTGATGTCGGATGATCCGGAAACCGCCGAAATGCTGTGGCAGCGAATCCATCCGTGGGTGATCGATCCTTGGCGACATCGCCGCGCAATTGGTTTGAATGAGCGTCTTCGCTTTTATAAGTATGAACCGGGGCAGTCGTTTGCTCCTCACTTCGATGGTCGCTATCGGCGAAGCGAATTCGAGAAAAGTGACTTCACCTTTCTTGTGTACTTGAACGATGACTTCGAGGGGGGCGGTACCAGGTTCTTTCAGCCGCAAGCGTTCCGGATTGCTCCAAAAGCCGGTAGCGCCCTACTGTTTCATCATCCCCAACTCCACGAAGGGGAAGTCGTTTCAAGTGGTGTGAAATACGTACTTCGTAGCGACGTGATGTACCGCAGTAACAATCCAGAGCATGACGGCTAAACACGTTGGTTCGTTGGAAACAGAGCGGGATGAATTTGACCCCTCTCTTCTGGGTGGCGGGTTTGTGTTTGCTTATCGGATTTTTGCCCATGAAATTGTGGGCACGTGCGCACAAAACCGTTACCATTAAAGGACTTCTCGAATTGTCAGGTAGAATCCGAAGTGGATCTACCTGGTCTCGTCCCTGTTTTCGCACCCCTGGAGTCACCCAGCCGCATGTTTGGCGTCGATGTTGCGTTCAACAAGCCTTGGTTTTTGCTGCTGCTGGCCGGGCTGCCGCTCTTGTGGTTCTTCAGCTTTCGTAGCATTTCGGGGCTGGGCCGCGTGCGAAGATTCTTCGCGCTAGGTCTGCGTTCGCTGGTGTACCTGCTGCTGGTCTTTTGCCTGGCCGAGATGCAGCTACGACACTCAAGTGATCGGGTAACGGTTATCTATGTTCTGGATCAATCAGAGAGTATTCCTCGCGAGAAACGTGCCGCCATGGTGCAGTACGTTGTGAAGGATGTCGTCGAGCACCGCCAAGCCGCGCGCGGAGATCGAGCCGGCGTCGTTGTATTTGGTCGAGAAGCTGCGATCGAAGTTCCTCCCTACGATGACAACTTGCCGATCCAGCAAGGGCGTCTGGAAGCCATGATGCAGGTTCGTACCGATGCGACGAACCTAGAGGGTGCATTAAAACTCGCTCAGGCATCGTTCTCGGAGGATACGGCCAAGCGTGTGGTGATTGTCACCGACGGAAACGAAACATACGGCGACGCGACGAATATTGCCCGGCAACTTGCTGAAAGCGGAATTGGTATCGACGTGGTCCCTGTCGAACTGTCGAGTCGGGCCGAAGTGGCGGTCGAGAAGATTTCCCTTCCTAGCGACATCCGCAAAGGTCAGCCGGTACAGGTCAATGTGGTCCTGAATAACATGACCGAGGCATCCGCAGAGGACGACGGAAAGGTAAGTGGCAAAGTTGTCGTCGTCCGAAAGCACGGGAAGCGGGAAGATGTGCTCATCGAGCAGCCGATGGAACTCGAGCCTGGCAAAAAGGTGCTGACGTTCGAGCATACGATTGACCAGAGTGATTTCTACACGTACGAAGCTCGATTTGTTCCGGATGATCGCCTCGACGATTCGATGCCGCAGAACAACCTGGCCTCGGCTTTCGCGCACGTTCGTGGCGAAGGATCAGTGCTGCTGATCGAAGACTGGGAAAACCCTGGTGAGTTTGATTTCCTGATCTCGCGTCTCCGCGCGAACAACATCGAGGTGGAGGTCATGCCCAGCAATGGGTTATTCACTTCGCTTGCTGAATTGCAACGCTTTGATTGTGTCATTCTGGGTGATGTTCCCCGGGCCAGTGGAGCCGGGGCAGGGGACGTGTCGAGCTTTAGCGATCAGCAGATCGAGATGCTTGTCCGCAATACGCAGCAGATGGGCTGCGGACTGCTGATGATCGGTGGTCCAAGAGCTTTCGGCGCTGGTGGTTGGTCGAATACCGAAATCGAGAAGTCGATGCCTGTCGACTTCAACATCAAGGATGCCAAGGTCGTGCCGGTGGGTGCCTTGGTGATGATGATGCACGCTTCCGAACTTGCCCAGGGCAACTACTGGCAGAAGGTTGTGGCTCGCGAAGCGTTGAAGGCCCTGGGTCCGCAAGACTATTGCGGACTGATTCACTGGAGCGGCAACGATCAATGGATGTGGGGAGCACCAGACGGCCTGATCCCGGTCGGTCCCAACCGGAATCAGATGTTGGCCCGCCTCAACCGCATGACTCCCGGTGACATGCCGCAGTTCGACCCGGCCATGAAGATGTCGCTGGCAGGCTTCAATGCTATTCAGGCAAAGGGGGCGAATGTCGCGATCAAACATATGATCGTGATCAGCGATGGGGACCCTTCGCCGCCCAACCCGGCGACAGTGATGGGTTACGTCAATGCAAATATCAAGATCACTACAGTCGCTATCGGAACGCATGGTCCGGCTGGTAGTACTCCCTTGCGACAATTAGCTGCTCAAACCGGCGGAAAGTATTACGCCGTGACCGATCCGAAAGCGCTGCCACGGATCTATCAGCGCGAGGCCAGGCGAATCGCACAACCGCTGATCAAAGACCATCCTGGAATGGTTCCGATCACCTATCCGCACGAGGTTCTGGAAGGGATCGAGGGCTTTCCATCCTTCGACGGTTACGTGATGACGACCGTTAAGGACAATGCCTTGGTCGATGTCGGAATGGTCGCGCCCGTTCCGGCCGAGCACCCAGAGAATGCGACCGTTATGGCAACATGGACCTATGGGGTTGGACGGACAGGCGTGCTGACAACCGACGCAGGCAAACGCTGGGCGAACAAGTGGACCGCGTGGGAAGGCTACGACAAGTTCTTCACCCAGTTCGTTCGCTACGCGATGCGACCGACCGACAATCAAGGGAACTTCACAGTTGCCAGCGAGGTCAAGGATGGCAAGGTCCGCGTGGTAGTGACTGCCACCGATGAGAAGGATGAATATCTCAACTTCCTGAAACTTTCCGGCACAGCGGTCGATCCCGAAATGGAGTCGAAGGACTTCCAGTTGGAGCAGGTCGCATCGGGACGTTATGTGGGTGAGTTCCCTGCGGATAAGTCAGGAAGCTATTTCCTTTCGATCTTGCCGGGACCGGGCGAAGCACCGATTCGCACCGGAGCCAATGTCCCTTACTCGGCGGAATTCCGTCAGCAGCGTTTGAATTCGGCACTGGTCGATAGCCTTGCGGCGCTCAAGCCGGCAGGGGGTGAAGTTGGCCAGGTGATCGACGGCGACTTTGCGATTGGACGCGTCGAAGAATTGTTGGACGTCGATACGTTTCGGCACACACTTCCCAAAGCGATCAGCAGTCAGCACATTTGGCCCATTCTTTTGGTCCTCTGCGGGCTCGTCTTCTTCGAGGACGTCTTTGTTCGACGTGTCACCCTGGGTACCGAGTGGATCAAGCACAGCTACCAATGGGTACATGCTCGTGTGTTTGGTGCTCCTGAGAAAGAAGACGAAGAAGATCGGATGGAACGTCTACGCATGATCAAAGAGCGTGCGACGGCCGACTATGACGAGCGGAAATCGTCTGCAAGATTTGAAGTAGGCCTGGATCAACCTGGCGAAACATCGGCGGTCGACGAAGAACTGGCTGCAAAGACGCCGGCTTCCAGCGGTCCGCCCAAGAAATCAAAACAGATGGCAGATACGTCGCCGGATGACGACTCGTACACTTCGCGTCTGCTGAAAGCGAAGAAACAAGCACGCAAGCGTCCTGGCGGAAATCTGGATGACAACGATTCGTCGTAGATTGTCCGATTCGACCTGCGAGAAACAATTTCAGTTACGATGGAAATGGCTGCCCTGGCTGCCAACTTCAAGAGAACACAACCCGAACTACACCCCCGAGAACCAAGCCGCAGCAAGGAAACCGCATGAGTGTCGCTGAATCGATGCAGCAGCAAGCTGACGAATTTCGCAGTCGCTATCAGGCCGTCAAAGAGCAAATTCAGAAGGTGATCGTCGGGCATGAAGATATTGTCCATGGCGTACTGACATGTCTTTTTGTCGGTGGGCACTGCTTACTGGAAGGTGTTCCCGGGCTGGGGAAGACGCTGCTCATTCGAACGCTTTCGCAGGCGCTTGATCTGAACTTCAGTCGTATCCAATACACCCCAGACTTGATGCCGGCCGATATTCTGGGCACCAACATGGTGATGGAAACGCCAGACGGTCGACGCATATTCGAGTTCCAGAAAGGACCGATCTTCACGCAGATCTGTCTGGCAGACGAAATCAACCGAGCCACGCCCAAGACCCAGTCGGCCATGCTGGAAACGATGCAGGAAGGTTGCGTCACGGTGGGTGGTCATCGGTACGAACTAGATAAGCCCTTCTTCGTGCTGGCCACTCAAAACCCGATTGAACAGGAAGGGACCTATCCGCTTCCCGAGGCTCAGTTGGACCGTTTCATGTTCAAGCTGGTCGTGGGCTATTCGTCAGCTGACGATCTGGGCACCATCATCGATCGCACCACCAAAGGAACCAGGGTGGAAGCAGAGAAGGTGATGGAAGGGTCCGAAATAATGAAGTGGCAGCAGGTCATCCGCGAGGTAATTCTGGCCAAGCACGTCCAGGACTACATCGTACGATTGACCTTGGCGACGCATCCGGAAGGTCCTCTGGCTCTTCCGATTACCAATCAGTATCTGCGCTGGGGATCGAGTCCTCGTGGTGCCCAGACGCTGGCTTTAACCGCGAAGGTGCGTGCCCTGTTAGATGGCCGCTACAACGTGAGTTACGAAGACGTTCGGCGTGTTTACTTGCCGGCTATGCGTCATCGCGTGATCCTTAACTTCGAAGCCCAAGCTGAAGGGCTCGATACTGATCACGTCTTGCTCGAACTTTTAGAGAAGGTGCCCGAAAAGGCGGACGACGCGGTATTGGCATCCGTCGCCAAATAATGCACTCGGATTGAATTAGATCCCCTGTTAGGCACCAACGCTCGATGGCGAAGACGAATATTGAATCCGATCTCCTCTCTCCCGAACTGCTGGCCCAGTTGGAACGCATGGAACTGGTCAGTCGTAAGGTGTTTCGGGGGCGAATGAAGGGGGAACGTCGTAGCAAACGCAAAGGAACGAGTGTCGAATTCGCGGACTTCCGCCCTTACGTTGCTGGCGACGACTTACGCTTCATCGACTGGAATATGTATGCCCGGCTTGATCGGCTGTTTCTCAAGATGTTCCTGGAAGAGGAAGATCTGCACTTCTACACGCTGATCGATGCCAGCACTTCGATGGACTTCGGCACTCCAAGTAAACTGACGTACGCCAAACAATTGGCTGCCGCGCTCGGTTTTGTTGGTTTGTGTCGAACAGATCGGGTCCGAATTGAAACGCTCGGAACTCCTATGCGGAGACCAGGTCCGATACTGCGTGGTCGTCATAGTGTCTGGCGAATGCTTGACTATTTGAACGGCATCGAGCCTGGCGAGAATGTGCCGCTATTGGAAGGCGCAAAGAACTTCTGCTTGCGAAACAGCGGCAAGGGAATTCTGGTTCTGGTGACCGACCTCATGGATAAGAGCGGCTATGAGCCAGCGCTCCGATTCCTTTCCACCCAGCAAATGGATGTGTATGTAATCCAGACGCTTGCTCCTGTGGAATTGAATCCCGCCGAGCAGATCAAAGGGGATCTGAAACTGGTCGATTGCGAAGATGGCGACATCGCTGAGATTACGGTGAGTCGTCCCCTTTTGGATCGCTACAAGCGAACGCTCGATGCGTTTGTCGACGGCGCGCGGACCTTCTGTGCTAAGCGTGGGATGGCATACATGTTGGCCAACACTGACGTCTCGGTGAGCCACCTCGTTTCCAATTACATGCGGCAACGGGGGCTTTTGCGATGACCAGTTTCTTTATCAACACATTAGGTCCACTGGGCTGGACTCTTCTGGCCTTGGTCCCCCCGGCGATTATCGCGTTGTACTTCCTGAAGCTCAGGCGGCAACCGCTTGAGGTTCCCAGCACGTTCCTGTGGAGTCGTACGATCGAAGATCTCCACGTGAATAGCCTGTGGCAGAAGATGCGTCAAAGCTTGTTGCTGTTCTTGCAACTGCTATTCGTGTTACTGCTGATCCTGGCCGTACTGCGCCCCGGGATGGAAGGTGAGCAGAAGCTATTGGGGGACCGTTTTGTCTTTTTGATCGACAATTCGGCGAGCATGGGGACGAAGGATGAGAAGTCGGGGCGTACACGCTTGCAGGAGGCAAAACAACGCGTCCAGGAAATGATCGATCAGATGGATAGCGGCGATGTGGGGATGGTCGTGACCTTCTCTGACCGAGCCAGCGTTGTCCAGCAGTTCACTGATAATCAACGGGTACTGGCAGCTAAGGTTTCCGCGATCCAGCCGAGTGAACACACGACGAACATCATGGAAGCCCTGCGGGTCGCATCAGGTCTGGCGAATCCCGGTCAGTCGGCATTTGAAGAAGGGGACGTTCAGGTCGCCGATGCGAAACCAGCGACAGCGTACATCCTGAGTGATGGACGATTTCAAACGATCACGGACTTTTCGTTTGGTAACTTGCAGCCTATCTATATTCCCCTTGGAGATGAGGTTTCCTCCAACGTCGGCATCCTCGCGTTCAGCACCCAGCGCAATCCCGAGAAGGACGATGAACTTCAGGTATTCTGTCGCATTGCTCGGTTCGGTCCTGAACCGACCGAAGTAACGGCGAATCTCTACTTCAACAATGAACTGTTGGATGTCGCTCGAATTCGCTTGGATAATGAAGACGGTACAGGCGGCGCTCAATTCGACCTGGGAAGCCTCGACGTTGGAAAGCTACGTTTAGAGGTCGAGCACGACGATGTGTTCCCCGCAGACAATATCGCCTATGCCGCGATCAATCCGCCTGAGCGAGCCCAGGTTCTGGTAGTGACCGAGGGAAACAACTATCTGCGGTTCGCGTTAGCCACCGATCAGATTCGGCGTATTGCTGATGTAACGCTGGTGACGCCTGATTACCTGGCCGGAGAAGACTATCCCAAAGAAGCTGCCAGCGGTCGCTACGACGTCATCATCTACGACGACTGTGTGCCGGAGACCATGCCGGAATCCAATACCGTTTTCTTCGGCCAGAAGCCGCCTGTTGAAGGTTGGGTCTTCCAGGAAGCCCAGGTCTTGCCGCAAATCATTGACGTGGCGCAGAGTCATCCGGTGATGAATTTCGTGAACTTAGGGAACGTCTCGATCTACAAGGCTTCTCCGCTTGAGGCCCCGCCAGGCAGTACGGTCCTGATTGAATCGGACCAAGGTGCGGTGATGACCATTGCTCCGCGGAAGAGCTTTGAGGACGTAGTACTTGGGTTTGCCTTCCTGACATCCGAGGATGACAAGACGTTCTTCAATACCGAATGGACCAAGCGGCTTAGCTTTCCGGTGTTTGTAAAGAACCTGGTCGAGTATCTCGGTGGCGTGCGGCAAGGGCAGGGGGAATTCAGCATTCGACCTGGCGAAAACTATGCGTTCCGCTCAAGTGGGTTTGCCAAGGAGGTGCATATCAAGCCACCGTCCGGGCGTACGAGAACGATCGCACCGACCGCCGACAACTTGTTTAGCTTTGGCGAGACCGACCAACTAGGAACGTACGAAGTTCGCGAGGGTAGTGCGAAAGATGTTTCTCGGTACTTCTCAGTGAATATCTTCGATGCGCAAGAGAGTGAGATTCAACCCAAGCCAGAGATCGAAACGCAATGGGAAACCATCGAAGGGGAATCTGCTTGGTTGCCCATGCGGCGCGAGTACTGGAAGTGGCTGGTGGTGATCGCGCTGCTGATCTTGCTGCTGGAGTGGTATATCTACAATCGCCGCGTCTACGTCTGATCGGCTCGCCGAAGAACTAACTGCGTGATCTCCGGCGGACAGTTCCAACGTAAAGGGCTGGTACCGCTGATGCCGCGACTGACATGCAGCAGCGTCGGATCAAAGTAGAACACTCCGCCAGAGTATCGTGTGCCATACCAACTTGGACTGACAATCGCGCCGATACCTGGCATGCGAATCTGGCCACCATGATTATGCCCGGCCAGCATCAGGTCGAAGTCGAACGATCTTGCCCAGCTGATTTGGTCTGGTGTATGAGACAAAAGGATTCGCAATGGACGCTGGTCAAACTGTGACTCGTCCAGCGATTTCATATCTGCGGCAGGTATGTGCCAGGGAAGCTCATTGCCTGCGAGAACAACCGGGTAGCCTCGGATCATTAGCGTCATGTGACGTCCACCCAGGTCGATGAAACCTTCATCGACGAGCGTCTTCCGGCAACCGTCCGGATCACCGGTTCGTACCTCGTGATTGCCAAGGATGAAGTAGACTCCGCATTCAGCAGACAGCGCCGCGAGCGTTCGGCTCCAAGGAAAGCACTTGGTGCGATCAAAGATATCCCCAGCGATAACAATCATCTCGCTTTGAAGATCATTGGCCTGAGCGACCACCTTGCGATAGAACTCTTCCGACATGTGACCTTTCAGGTGCAAGTCAGAAAGGTGCGTGATGGTGAAACCGTCCAATTCTTGGGGAAGCCTGGGGAGGAAGATCTCTTTTCGATCGACTTCTAAGCGAAGAATCTCGTTGCCGGGAAGCAGGCTGGCGAATTGCGTGCTTGTCGAGGTCAGTAACTGTGGAGCAAGATCCGAAAAATCAAACGATGCCAGAAGTCGTTCGTTGAAGTAGTTCGACGCAATATGGGTATCACGCTGATAAATCAACCAAAATAGGGCTGCCACGACGAAGGCGACGATACTGATGACGCCATAAACCAGCCAGACGTAGTAGATCGTTGAGTACTGAACGGGTTCGTTGGCAGTGACCTGGGGATTGAGCGGCTGTTGCATCCACCAGAAAAGGAAAAGAGCCGGAATCAGCACCGACATGAGATAGCAGGTATATTCCCCGAGATCGATCAGCCACTGCTTGTACGGCAAACTATGGATCATGCAGTGCAGTCGAGTCCAAATCGCCAGGTGCCCGATGCCTGCAATCAACATCAATACCGCCATCAACGCATACATATTTCGCCGCAATCTACGAGGAGTTAGCCCAAAGTCGCCTACAGAATAGGTGGGGATCAAGTGAAACGCTAGAGCGCATGGAAACTGGCTACGTGAAGTCTACGTTATGCCTGCCCTTGCGTGAGATCAGATCTTGCCGATGGGATTACGGCGAAGGGGTACTGGCGAACGCGGTCATGACCCGTTCCACCGTTTCGACGAGCTGATCAAGTCGGAACGGCTTATAGAGAACCGCGTTGGGCAGAAGACCTGCCTGGCGAGCCTTGACGATCGAGTGACCAGGGTCGTAGCCAAATCCCGTCATCAGGATCATCGGGACGGGGGTGATGATACTGCCCAGTTGGACCATCAACTGATGCCCCGACATATCTGGCAGATGGACGTCACTGATGATGACATCGTATCCCGTGGAATGCAGTCCTGCGCGGACCATGCAAAGTGCCTCTGCACCATCGTGGGCTGTTTCTACGTCACAACCATAGCGATCCAGCAAGGCATGAGCGGCGCTTCGGACCGATTCGTCCGCATCTGCCACCAGCACGCGAGCCGATTTGAGCAGTGGTCGCTGCTCTTGCTTGGCCGAAGCAGGAACAGCTTTGGCAGGCGTCATCTTTTCGCCGACGCGTTGAATCACGCGTTTGATGTCGCGACTGTTCTGAATGATGTTCTTCAGTTTCTCGACCACTTCCTCATCGTGCCCGATGTAACGCTGCATGACGTTCACGGCATCGTTCAGGATTTCGTCGATTGGCAAAGCGACGGCACTATGAATGGCTTCGACGCTCGCTTGAGCCGTATTCGCCTGTTGGGCGACAAGAAGCTCGAGCGTATTCAGTGCGACGGCCAGGTCGCGACAGAAGATCTCGAGGAACTGCAAGTCACTGTTCGTGAAGGCCCGTGGTTCCGGACTTTCGACGTTGAAAGATCCAATGACCTGGTCGTGCAGCAAAAGTGGCACGGTCAGCGAGCTCTTCGCTCCTTTGAAGCCTTCCAGGTAGAGCGGGTCTTTGCTGGTGTCTTCGCAGAGATAGCTCTTGCCTGTCGACGCGACAAAGCCGGTCACGCCGTTGTTGGTGCTTTGAGCATACAGTTCACGTTCGGCTGCTTCCTTATCGATCCCGACAGAAAGGAGCGGAACGAGTTCTCCGGTACGCTGATCCAGAAGTCGGATTTCGATGACGTCGAAGCTGAGCAAATCCTTGGTGTAGTGCAGGATATTGCTCTTGAGCAGTTCGATCCGTTCGGAAACCTCCATATTGAAGATTTCTTCGGTCGTCAGGTCGGCCAATTCCATCCCAGCTCGGTGGATGGCATCTAGCTTTTGTCGCTGAATGACTTCATCGGTAACGTCGCGGACGGTAACGATGAGGTTATTCGGCGGACTGTTTGGTACCAGTACTGGGGCCGCGTGTACATGGAAGTAACGATTGTCTTCCGTGCGAAGCGTCGACCCGCTCGCCTCCCCGGTGGTCATGGCCGTGTGGAAAGGACAATAGTCGGGGCCAAGGATCTCGGGACTGTTGAGTGCCGCGTAGAAATTCTGGCCAACCAAATCACCTCGATTGGCCCAACGCTGCAAACAGGAATTCACCCATTGAATGGTGTTTTCCCGGTCGAGCATGGCAACACCATCCGGCATGCCATCTAGAATGTGCTCGTTCTCGAGCAAGTTGCTGATACGGCTTGCAACCTCTTGATGCGAGGTCGTGATGAACAAACCGCTGTAGGGGTCATTTCGAAGTTTGGCAATTACGCGAAGTGGGCTATTCACTTCCGTGACTTCAAAATCCTGGCGAAGTTCCTCAACAACAATGGAATCGTTGTTCGAATCGCACAGGCACAGGATTTTGGGTTTCGCCGCCAACCCCAAGACTCCTCACAAATATGCTTTCGCGGTAATCGGCTCAGTGAATTATACGTTCAACTTTGCCGTGTACAATTTACTGCCCGTCTACTACGCATTCGGCGTTCTAATGGGCAAAAATTAGCCAACACGCAAAGTTTGCCAAAATTCAACCGCCCGCGAGGTTATTCATAATGCTTATTCCGAAACTAGGAAAACCCAATCTTGAAATAATTCGGTTTGCCTCATCGAAATTTCATCGAGAAGTTTAAATGCAACTTCCCAAGTTTCTTATTGTTACCATTATCTAAGGTAATGGAAGCATCGTCGTCTAAAAACTCATAAAAACCAAGCAAATGCGGATGCCCGCTCGGGTTGATGAAATGAGAGAATTCAAGCGATTTTTCTTACCGCGATGCAGTAGACGCTTGGTTAGACGCATCTAGCGAGAGAGAAATTCCCGACTTGGCGAAGGTCGGATTCCAGGCTTGAAGAAGCTTGAGGCCAATAAATCCCCCTAGATGCTCATCGGAGGGTTCTAGAACGATAACTGATACATCATGGAGAGTTGCGGACCCCATTCGCATTCGGGGAAGTTTGCCCGTTCGGGCCTTTGTTTCTTTGCCGCACGGAAGTGTCACCGTTTCGGGACCAGTTAAATTCCGCAAGCCGACCGTATAGGCCATGTTGGAAGTCAGAATTAACCGATTGTCTTTCGGACAGATGGTAAGAACGGTCGGAAACTGGTCGCTCAGTACGACGCCGACACGCTTTTGATCCCCCTGGAGGTACATCGGGACGTCATCAAAATTAATCGATGCGCGGGCTTTGCGAACAGCTTGATCAACTTGCTCGACGCGGAAGAGTGGCCCGATGCTGATATCGGGATGTTCTTCCCGCCAAGTTTGAGTTGTATCGGACAGTTTCTGATAGGCCTGATTTATCTGCGTCGATTCGTCTTCGAGGCGGACTGCCAGGACAGATGCCTGTTGGTGCATCAGGGTTAGCGATTCCAACATCGCACGCATATGCGGTTGGGCACCGAAACGCTTGGGATCTACTCCATCTCGGAGTTCCCGGCTGGCCTGTTTCAGTTGATCGACTTGCTTCTGGACCTTCTTCTCTTCGTCGGTACCAACCGCCGAACGTCGCATGATGATGGCGATCTGGTCGATCAATTTTGACGTCGCTTGTTGCTTTTGCCACCTAAGTGCGTTGTCGGTTACGGCAAGGTCGATCTGGCGACGCAGGGGAATGATACGTTTGACGATATCTTCCAGTGCGTCCATATCCCGCTTCAAAGTAAGTTCCTCGGTGAGGACCCACTTCGAGCCGAATTTCTCAAATCCATTTTCAGATAGCTGCGTGGGAAGTTCGGCACCGACAGATTGCTGGACAGTCATGCCAAATAGGCATACCCCAAGCAGGAAAAGCATAGCCTGACGACGCGCGTTGGACCGCTCCATGAGAACCACGAGCTTAGGATGAGTGGAAAAGGAATCGGGGGAGAAATCCTTGGCAGTCCCCCGTAAGTCCTTAAGTTTGCAAAGTAGAGCGATTTCTTGCAAACGATTCGTGGAAAAAAGATTTGGCGCTAACCACCCGATATTACGGGAAGACCGACTCGATCTCGCCTAGCAGGGCATCTTCTGCCTTGCTCGTACGGTTGCCGAATCGCCCCAAAACATCTCCCACAGCGGTCGCAACGGCGTTGGAGCGGTTCATGATGCTGAGTTTCAGATCCGCAACTTGTTGAGGTGTCATTTGGGCCATGACGGCCTGAATATATTTTTTCCAGACTGCGAAGCCGTCTTCCGTCGGGCCTTCGACAAGCCAGTGGTTGAGAACCTCGAAGCCTGGATCACCTGGCTTCATGTTCCATTCACTAGCCATCTTCATAATCAAGTCGCGTTCTTCAAGATTCAGCACGCTGTCCGCATAGGCAACGCAAACCATTGGGTACATCGTCAACGCCGCCATGCTGTGGGCCGTAATACCCAGGTCCATCAGACTCTGGACAAGATCTTTGTCGTCGATCCCGATGGCTTTGGAGAGCTCTTCCAACTGCTCGTCATGTTTGATTTGTTCCCGCAATTTCGCCAGAAGCTCTTCGTTTTCTGCGGCGAACATGGAATCTAACATGTGCTGAAAGTCAGACTCATTGAACTGATGATGAGGTTGTTCCGTCACGGGAAAATCCTTGGTCGCACGAGGGTGAAACTACGGTGTTGTAAGCCTTTTTAAGACTCACTTCATTGTAATGATTTGCCCAGTCCAAAACCAGAATGGTGGCTCAAGTTCCGATATAGCGAGCATGTAACGATCGGGCTTCTGCCGGGTCATTTGTTCCATGCACAATACAGCGTCCGTCACCAAACAGGGTGAACGCATGCTCGCCGATATTGGCTCGTAGCAAGTAGGGATTCGCCTCGACGGTACCCAGCGGCTTTAGCTTTTCGGCAAACGCCGAAAGATCAATCGCGTTGTTTTCCGGAAAACTTAACTGAACCGCATCTCGGCCGCAGAGCACTGCCCATTGGCTCCCCTTCTGACCGGCAAGCCAGGCGAAGTCGCGCTGGCCACACGCCGGGCACTCCGAGTTGTCTCTTAAGCCATCTAGTTTCACCGGTCGAACCCGATTCTCCCACAGGTCGAACACGGTCAACGATCGGCTGACTTGTGCGGTATGGCCGCTAAGAATCTTGATGGCTTCCATGCTTTCGATCGACGCGATGACACCAATGATCGGAGCAAGGATGCCTGCCGTATCGCACGTTGGCGTCGTGCCGGGCGGAGGTGATTCAGGAACAACACACCGCAGGCATGGAGTTTTCCCGGGAACGATGGTCATCGTCTGTCCCTCGGCACCGATGCATCCACCATAGATCCAAGGGATGCCCAACTCCAACGAGGCATCGTTGAGCAAGAAACGGATCTCGAAGTTGTCGGTGCCATCGACAATAACATCCACTCCGTCGCACAGCTGGCGGATATTGCGATGATCGACATCGGCGATTTCCGCTTCGATGTTGATATCCGCGTTGGCAGCCTCCAGGTGATTCTTCGCCGCGATCGCTTTGGGAAGACGCAGCCGAACGTCCTCTTCGTTGTAGATGACCTGCCGCTGCAGATTGTTCCACTCGACAAAGTCGCGGTCGACGATCCGTAGGGTTCCGACCCCGCTACGAGCCAAGGTATTGGCAATGACGGAGCCAAGCGCACCGAGACCAACGACTAATGCCGTCGACTGCGAAAGCTTTTCCTGTCCCTCGCGTCCGAAGCGGGAGTAGCTCATTTGGCGAGCATATCGGGCAAAGGGATCTTGCGGCTGCTTAGTCATAAAGATGCTTTCGGAAGAAGCCATAGGCCTGCGTAATCCGCACCGTGGTCGAGATCAGCTTGGAATCGATCGCACTTGGCACGTAGCTCGGCGGGCGAGCGATCCTCTATATCACATTCTCGCGTCGCGACCACTGGAAGTCGACGATCCGGTTTCCAGCCTGTGGAGAGTAACGTTTCAGGAACGGCAATAAACCGTGCCCAGTCCGCTGCTTGCCCTGGGACTTTCTGAAGCGCGCCGAGCAAGACGTGCGAGTGTGCCGCGTCACGGTGATTTGCATCGCAGTCGTCGGGCAGGAGAATCATCGTGACGGATACGTGGGCACTCAGTCGAGAGATCTGTTCTGCCAAGTGTTCCCTCTTCACGTGAGTCGCATCGATGATCATTGGCGAGCCAATCGCATCAGCCTTCGCTAAGAGTGCTGACGGTGGCGGCGGCAGAATCGTTGTCATTCCCTGGTCGTGCGGCAACTCTTCCTGGGGTAGCTGGTCAAACTGAGGAATTGCCGCAGCGCGTGCTACCCACCGTCGATCCTCCCAGTAGAAGCTATCCCCTTTGATCCGCACGTCACGTAGACCAATCGTCGAAGCAATTCCGCTCAGGCCACCCAGTTCATAGAGAGCGGGCATCCGAGGAGACCATAGGACCGGTTCAAGGATGGTTGCCTTCCACGCGTCATGCTCGCGCAGTTTTGACGGAGCGAACGGAAATCTCGTCGTCAGAGTCTTGCCGCGCGAACTGAAAGGACCTTCTAAGAACGCGCTGGTATCAAGCGTAATTCCATGGCGTTCTGGAAAGCACCAGATCTCGGCCTTGATAGCCGAGGTGCTTCCCTGAATGAGCATCTCGGTGTCTCCCATGTTGGTCATGAGGGTGATGGTCCGATTACGCCTTCAGGTTCTTCAGTGCCGCCGCAAGATGCTTGCCGGTTATCGAATCCGGGTTGGCGGCGATCTCCTCAGGCGAGCCCATGGCAACCACATTCCCTCCTTCGTCGGCTGCCCCTGGGCCCAGGTCGATGATGTAGTCGGCCGCCATCATCACATGGATGTTGTGCTCGACGACGATCAGCGAGTGGCCGATTTGCAGAAGATTCTCGAAGCAATCCAGCAGCTGCACGATGTCGGCGAAGTGCAGGCCGGTGGTTGGTTCGTCCATCAGGAACAGCGTGCGAGCCTTTTTGGTGGTCGCCAGGTTACCGGCCAGCTTCAGTCGTTGGGCTTCCCCGCTGGAAAGCGTATTGGCTGGTTGACCAAGGCGAAGGTAGTCGAGGCCCACTTCGTTGAGCAGGTTCAGTTTCCCTTGCACCTTGGGCTGCCCGCGGAAGAAGACGAAGGCCTCGCGAACGGTCATGTTCAGCACGTCGGCAATGCTTTTGCCGCGGTAGGTGATCTCCAGGACTTCCTTCTTGTACCGCTGTCCTTTGCACTCAGGACACTTGACGTAGACATCGGCCATGAATTGCATATCAATGGCGATGTGACCGTCCCCATTGCAGCTTTCGCACCGGCCACCTTGGACGTTAAAGCTGAAATGACTGGCGGTCAGGTTTCGGGTTCGGGCCTGCATCGTCCCGGCAAAGACGTTGCGGATTTCGTCGAACGCCTTGATATAGGTAACCGGGTTCGATCGCGGCGAACGTCCGATGGGCCCCTGATCAACCAGGACGACATCGTCAATTTGGCCATCGCCGAAGACATCGTCGTAAGGCAGGCTCTGGATATTCTCTTTCTTCTTACGTCGACACAGTGCCGGGTAAAGGGTTTGATCGACGAGCGAACTTTTGCCTGCCCCGGAAACGCCTGTGACAACCGTTAAAACGCCGAGCGGGAATTCGACTTCCAGGTTCTTGAGGTTATTGCCGCGTGCCCCCTTCAGGCGAACACGGCCATGTGTTGCCGTACGACGGTCGCGTTTGCGGACCACGCTGCGGTGACCGGAGAGGAACTCGCCGGTGAGACTATCTTCGTCCCCTTCGATTTCGGAAGGAGATCCTTGGAACATGATCTCTCCGCCCCGCTCCCCTGCCCCGGGGCCGAACTCGACGATTTGATCGGCGGCGCGAATCAGCGTCTCTTCGTGCTCAACGACAACCACCGTATTGCCGCGGTTTCGCAGGTCGACAATCGCTTCGTTAAGCCGGGTAATATCGCTTGGGTGAAGTCCGGCCGTGGGTTCGTCGAGCACGTACAGCATATTCACCAGGCTCGATCCGAGCGTACTAGTGAGGGTAACCCGCTGGGCCTCTCCTCCACTGAGCGTGCGTAGCGAGCGATCCAGCGCCAGGTAACCCAGGCCGACGATGCACAGGTACTCCAGGCGAGCAAGTACTTGCGGTAGCACTTGGCGGCAAAGGGCACTCTCGTAGGCACTCAGGTTTAATTGGCGGAAGTGCTCCAAGGCGTCCACGATCTTCATCGAGGAGATCTCGGCGATGTTCTTTCCGTTGACGCGAACGGCCAGAGCCTCAGGACGGAGACGGGTTCCCAGGCAAGACTCGCACATACGAAAGCTTCGCCAGCGACTAAGGAATACCCGCATGTGCATCTTGTACTTGCGGCGCTCGAGCCAGGCAAAGAAACCTTTCAGGCCTCCGAATTCGCGCTCCGGTACGCCTTCAATGATCAAGTTGACCTGATCTTCGGTCAAATCACGATAAGGCGCGTTGATGGGAATGTCGTAGTCGGGAGCCAACGCGATCAGCTCTTCCAACTCGTGTTTATAGGCAGGCGTATTCCACGGCGCGATGGCCCCTTCGGCAATCGACTTGCGACGATCAGGGACAATCAGGTCCATGTCCATGTCGATGATGTTGCCGAAGCCTTCGCACTCGGGGCAGGCACCCAAGGGGCTGTTGAAGTTGAACAGCCGCGGGTCTGGCTCGATGAATTCCAGGTTGCATGCTTCGCAGCGAAGTTGACTGCTGTAGCGGAGGCTTTGCCAAGTCGTGCCATCAATTTCGACAGCACTTCCCTGCCCTTTTAGTTCGCCTTCTTCTTGCGGCTGGAGCAGAATCTCGCAGACTCCGTCCCCATGCGCGAAACCGGTTTCCAGCGATTCCCGGAGACGTTCAATCTTGAGCGATTCGAGCGTCAGGCGGTCGACCACCACTGATATCGATTCACCGGTTTCAAGTCGCTTGCTGAGGGCTTCGTCTTGTTCTGGGGTCAAGGAAACGGTTTGCCCGGCAACGATGGCCCGGACGAAGCCATCTTCACGCAATTGCTCGATGACTCCTTCGTATTCGTCACTTTCGCAGGCAACAGGAAATGCGACCATCATCCGGCCGCTTCCCCCTGCCCCACAGATGTGATCCGCGACGCGGCCCGGTGTGTCTTTGGTAATTGGCTGGTCACAGCTAGGGCAAATGATGTTGCCGATCTTGCTGAAAAGTAGCCGAAGGTAATCGGTCGTTTCGGTTGCCGTCCCCACCGTAGAGCGGCTGGAACGCGTATCGTTCACCTTCGTCACCGCCAGGGCCGGAGGAATATTGTCGATCCGGTCCGCCTCGGGCTTTTCCAATCGATCGAGGAATTGCCGGGTGTACGCAGAGAAGCTTTCGATATATCGGCGCTGTCCCTCGGCGTAGAGCGTATCGAGGGCCATACTGGTCTTACCGCTCCCACTCACTCCGCAGAAGACGATCAGCTGGCGGTGTGGAATGTCGAGATCCACCTTTTTCAGGTTATGAACTTCGACCCCTCGGGCTTCAATCTGCAGTGTCGACAAGGTTCGCCTTTCTTCTGGACGGGATCCATCATGGCAAATGAATTTTTCATGGTAACGAGAATGTTGATGCGAGAATACCAGGGGGAGGACTGTCCACTTGTTCAGGCCTTGGGGGTGGGATAAGTTTTCTTTCTACCGAGTACCCGTGTTTCACAGGGAGTCAATTGGCTATGAAGATTCAGAACATCGATCAAGGCGATTCGATGAAAGTCGAGATGGACGGTGTCGCTGGCTGCCAGGTAAAGCAGCTGATCAGCCAGCAGGATGGTGCCCCGCTGTTCGCGATGCGGCAGTTTGAAGTCGCCCCGGGAGGCTACACACCGCACCATCATCATCCCTATGAGCACGAGGTTTACGTGATCGCTGGGGAAGGCGTCATTTTGGAAAATGACTCGCCACGACCGATCAAAGCCGGGGATGCCATTCTGGTTGAGCCAGACGAAATTCACCAATTTCGCAATACGGGAACTTCGCCGCTGAAGTTTCTATGCTTGGTTCCCAACGCGGCCAACAACGCCCAATTTCCCCCTGAGTGCCAGGATTAGCTCAGCCTTGTGGTCGCGGTCTCTCGAGTCCCAATCTCCGCTGGAACGAATAAGGAAATCTTTTCATGTCAGTCGAAACGGATATCCAAAAGCTGCGTGATAAGATCCGCTACCATGATCGAAAGTACTACGTCGAAGCCAGCCCCGAGATTACGGATCTTGAGTACGACAAGCTTCTTAACCGGTTAAAGGAGCTTGAGTCAAAGCATCCGGAACTGATCACGCCTGACAGTCCGACGCAGCGGATTGGCGATGCCCCCGTTCCGCACCTGGAGCAATACGAGCATCGTATTCCGATGCTTTCGATCGACAACACCTACAGCCTCGAAGAACTGAAGAAGTACGGGGAGCGAATCAATAAGCTGCTTCCCGACGAAAAGATTGCCTGGGTTGTCGAGCTGAAGATTGACGGCGTGGCCGTATCCATTTTGTACGAGGATGGCGTACTGACGCGGGCACTGACGCGGGGTAATGGGACCGTTGGGGACGATATCACGCATAACGTTCGCACGATCGGCGATGTACCGCTCAAGCTGTCCGGGGATAGCGTTCCGCCGGTACTGGAGGTTCGCGGCGAAATCTACATGACCAACGCCGACCTGGTGAAGCTGAACGAGAAGCAGGCCGAAGCAGGGCAGCCGGCCTATAAGAATACCCGCAATGTAACGGCCGGAACGATTCGATTGCTTGACCCACGGATTGCCGCAGAGCGCAATTTGCGGGTCTTTTGCCATGGCGTCGGATATGCCGAAGGGCTCAAGGCTACCTCGCATACCGAATTCTTACAGGAATTGAACTCTTACGGGCTTCCAGCGACACCCTTTGTGAAGTCGTTTGTCGACTTTGATTCCGCGATTGAGTACTGTCAGGAGTTGATCGAGTCGCTGCATGAACTGGAGTTTGAGGTCGATGGACTCGTCCTGAAAGTCGATCGATTCGAGCAGCGCGAACGTCTGGGGTCAACATCGAAGAGCCCTCGCTGGCTGATCGCCTACAAGTTCGAGAAATACGAAGCGACAACCAAGGTCAATAACATCGAGGTCCAGGTCGGCAAGACGGGAGCCATCACACCCGTGGCGATTTTGGAACCGGTCGAACTGGCCGAGACAACCGTTTCTCGGGCAAGTCTGCATAACGCGGAAGAGATCGAACGGAAGGATGTTCGAATTGGCGATGTGGTGGTCGTCGAGAAGGCAGGCAAGATCATCCCGCACATCGTGCGTACCGAAAAGCACGAGCGAAAACAGGACCTTCCCCCCTTCCCTTTCCCGACGAAGTGCCCCTCGTGCGGCACGCCGGTGGTTAAGGACGAAGGAGGCGTCTATATCCGCTGCCCCAACTGGCAAGGTTGTTCCGCTCAGATCAAGGAACGCATTCGCTACTTTGCTACGCGAAATGCAATGGACATCGAAGGCCTGGGCGACAAGCTGGTCGACATGCTGGTCGACGAGAAGCTGGTGAAGACCTATGGCGATTTGTATCGTCTCACGTCCGAAGAGATCGCTGCCCTGCCCCGCATGGGCAAGAAGTCTGGCGACAAGCTAGTTGCCGCGGCAGTCGAAAGTAAATCGCGCGGACTTGGTCGGCTTCTGAATGCACTTTCTATTCGACACGTCGGTGCCCGAGGAGCAGAGCGTTTGGCCATGCACTTCGGGACGATCGATAAATTGATGGAAGCATCGGAAGAAGAGATCGGCGAAATCGAAGACATCGGGGACGTAATCGCCAAGAGTGTCCGGGAGTTTTTCCATAGCGAGTTTGGAAAAGAGACCATTGAAGATCTCCGCGGCGTAGGAATTTCAATGGAAACCGCCCAGCGAGGCGAAGATGCCGGACCAGCCGTCTTCGACGGGATGACGTTCGTTGTCACAGGCACACTCGAGAAATACACACGTGACGAAATCGAGGAACTGATTCGTGCCCGCGGAGGAAAGGCATCCGGAAGCGTCTCGAAAAAGACGAGTTACGTCGTGGCTGGGGAAAAGGCAGGCAGTAAGCTGGAGAAAGCTCAGGCCCTGGGAGTTAGCGTTCTGAACGAGCAGCAGTTCGCCAATCTTTTAGCAGAAAAAGACGCTGCTGCGGCCACCTGAGCCCAGGCGAACTGGGTTGGTTTCAAACCCGGCGATTTGTTATCGTCACTTCCAGTTAATGGAACAACCGTCGGTTTACTGGCAGAAATTGCCGTGAACTGAGATGCTAGCGTCGCAAGGATGCGTCAAATGCGAGTTTGTGGATTCTCTATTCTGAGAGACGGGGTACGGTTCGGGTACCCGTTTGTTGAGAGCATTAAATCGGTACTACCACTGGTCGACCGGTTCGTCATTCAAGTCGGTGATTGCTCCGACAACTCTCTGGAAGTTTTGAAAGCGATCGACGATCCGAAGATCGATATCGAAATTACGCCATGGGACCCGGCGATGCGAAAGGCTGGCGAAGTGCTGGCCTACCAGACGAATCTAGCGATGGACCGCTGCGACGGCGATTGGTTCTTCTATATCCAAGCCGATGAAGTGATCCACGAGGCCGATTACCCTGTCATTCGTCAGGCGATGGAAGACAACTGGCACAAGCCGTGGGTCGATGGTATTCGCTTTCGATACTTACATTTCCGAGGCGATTACAGCATTCGGGATCCACTGGGTTACCGGCGGCAAGTCCGGATCGTACGCAACGATCCCCAGATTCGCAGCGTCGGCGATGCCTGCGGTTTTGGAAAGAACGGTCACCGATTGCGTTCCAGCCTGATCAATGCCCGTGTGTTTCACTACGGCTATGTCCGTCCTCCCAAGGCGATGGCGGAAAAGGCTGCCCAGTTTCAGCAGTTCTACGTCTTCGACAAGAAGGGCAATCAGGTCACCAAGATTAAGGATCGCCCATTGGAAGAAGTGGACGAATACATCTACGACATGCAGTCGTGTGTTCCGTACAAGGGGACGCATCCCGCTTTGATGGCCGATCGAATCGAGGCCAAAGATTGGGAAACGCCTGATTTCAAGCATGTTCCGCTGTGGCGTAACAAATTCTGGTGGCATGGCCGGCTGAAGAAGGCGATTCCCCAGATCTTCAACCCCAAGCAGCCGCGCGTCGACGAGGGCTCGCCGAAGTTAGAGCCGACCACCACCTCTGTGCAACCGGAAACCCGGGCCAAAGCGGCCTAGCGCCGATCACTTCGCCACGGAGCAAGAGCTGCTCATTCCGAAGACGCCGGGGCGACCGTGAAGTGACAAGAAAAAGTAAAAGGCCATCCAAGTTGGATGGCCTTTTTGTTTCGCAGTGCTGTGAACGACTTGGGTCGACTACTTCGACGAAGGTTCGATGTCTTTCAGCGAACGTCCTAGTCGCTTTCGGCTGCCGCCTCGCGTGCCGCTACCGGAGCTGGACGAGTTGCTAATCTTCTGGGTCTTGGCATTTTGCAGGAAGCCCAGCATGTTGTTGTCGGAACCTTCGGCTTCGGTTGGCATTCCGATTTCTTCCACGGCGTCCGAAACGCCTAGCAAGACAGCCGACTTGACTCCGTTACGCATCCATTCGAAGAAATTGAAGTTATTGCTCATTATCCAATTACCTTTTCTTACCGCCCGAGACTTACGTGGGTGCGGAAAGTAGCAGGATGGCTGGGGTGGGTCCAGATCAAAACGGACGCTGGTAATCCTAGGAGTAGTTCATTCGCTACAACCGGAACCACCCTTCATGAAATTAAACTGGGCAATCTGAAAAGACCTGCATGCTTGCATAAAGGCTGACGATAACCACTGCTATCGTACGGAAACGATTAGCAAATCTTGGATGAATGCTGGCCGCAGGAGGCAGGTGGACGATGAGCGACGCGTATCGCAATCATGATGGGGAAGAACACGCTTACGAACCTTACAGTTGGGGTTCTTTCGCTTTCGGGATCATTCTAGGCGTGGTCCTGGTCTATGTCTTTGCCGTTCGACCTTCGGAAGAACAACTTCACGATCTCAACATTCGCGTCTCGCGTCTGGATCGATCGGTCGAAAAGCTCAGCAAAGCCGCTTCCACGGTGAGTGGTACGAATGATCTGTTGGCTTCCCTGGAAGAACAAAAGATGCTGACGCAACGCGTGAGCGCCGTCAACGATCAACTCCTGGCTCAATTCCAACGGTTGACTTCGATGGAACTCGCCATGCATGAGGCTGAAGTTACCCTCGATCGGATTTCGAGTCTCCATGATCGTGTAGCCAGCCAGTACCCTGCTGCGATTCAGGCAGAACATGCGTTCAATCAATCTGCCAATCTGCACTCGCAGCTGATTCTGGCTCAGGGCGACGTTCGCAAGGCGAAACTGACCCTCGCCGACCTGGTGAACCTGCAAGATCGACTCGTCTTGCAAGCACAGCAAGCGAAGCAGGCGGACCTGGTTCTGCAAAATGTTTTTGCCATGCAGGAAGAACTGGTCGAAGGGCAATCTCGCACGAAAAAGGCCCGACAAGTTGCTAACGACATGATCCAGATTGAAGCCGACTTGATCTGCCAGATGGGAGATTCCCAATTTGCGGTTCAATCTTTGGAGCAACTTCTGACGATGCAAAAACAATTGAATCGCGCCGGATTAGATATGGAGGAAGCGCAGTCCAACGTGGGGGAGCTCCTCGCTCGACTTGGAACCCCGACGCCAGCTTCGTCTCCGTACTCGCCAGTCAATCCGTGGAAAGTGATTCAGAGCCTGACCAGCCAAGTGAGCCAGCAGCGACTGTTGCCGATGAACCCGTCGGAATTGCATCGCTTAGCGGAGCACTTGACCCAGGGTGCACCCCCTGTTGTTGCCGACCTTGTCGCACCCAGTGCTGCGAAGGTCCGCTAAAGCGATTGATACGTCGACTGCGTCGATAGGCTCACCCCAGACAATTGCAGTTTGATACGGCGGCACGGAGGTCATAAGTCCTTGTACGCCAGCATTAAGAGCGTCCCCTGCTGCTCGCAGCTCGGGACGCTCTTTTTTTTTGTCGGATGCTCGTTCGTTGCGCTAACGATTGGTATTGGCAATAGGTAGGAATTTCCTTATATGACTCCTTTCGGTAATTGCCCACCTAGGAGTCCGACAAGGAAGTTCCCCGAATGGGATGGTTCTCTCCACATTCGATCTTGCTCATATCCCTGGCCGCGTTGTTGACGCTAGCGTCGCACTCGCGCGCAGAGGACAAAGCTTCATTCGACGGGATCGGGCTGAGCTACTTCGAGCAGACCCCGACCGAGAAATCAGACGCAGAATTTGTTCACTACCTGATGCCTGAGGATGACGTACAGTCCTCGCTGACATCGGTTTTGGAACTGCCTCCTCTTCCTGAACTTCCCAAGCCAGAGGAAGCGAAGCCTGCGGAGCCCAAACCGGAAGAGGTCGAGAAACCGAAAGAGGCTAAGAAAGACGAGAAGGCGAAAGAAGAGAAACCCAAGGAAGAAGAGGAAGACACCTACGGTTATCTCGAATACGTTCCGTATGGTCAGTACTACCACGTCGATTACTGGTTGGGACAAGCCAAGTGGAAAAACAGTGCTGAGCTTGGGCTCAATGGCCAAACCGGTAATACCGAATCCAACAGCTTGCGCGTTGGTGCCAAAATTAAACGAGAAGGGGAAGGTACCATCTTCTCTGCTGATATCCGACACCTTCGTACGAGCGATGAAGACGGGCTAACGCAGAACAACGCCTACGTGAAACACAAGCTGGAATGGCCGTTGAAGATTCACAAGAACTGGTCTGTGTTCGAGAAAACCGACATCGAGTACGATGAGTTCAAAGCCTTCGACATGCGGTTGGTGTTCAACGGCGGTGTGAGCTACAAGCCATATAAGACAGATGCGACGGATTGGACGTTGTCTGTCGGTTCTGGTTTTTCGCAGGAATACGGTAGTCCTCAGAAGGGGATTATTCCCGAAGCGACGCTTGGCTCTGAGCTAACGCATCAGATTACCGAAAAGCAGTCGTTTCAGATCAAATTTGAATTCTTCCCTGCATTTGAAGCAAATCAGGGCTACCGTAGCGTAACCGATGCGAGCTATACGATTGCGCTGGATCATGGGCTTTCGCTGAAGCTTAGTGCCGAAGATCGTTACGATAGTACGCCCAATAATCGCAAAAGAAACGACCTGGATTACGCCTGTTTGCTGATCTGGCAATTCTAATCGGGGCGATATATCACTTAGCGCATTGCCCTGCGGGTTGGTCTATACTGGGGAGAATTCGGAACGCGTTTCTCGTCCCCAACACGATCTACCTCGGAGCCCTCCTCGATGCGTACCCTATCGCTGTCCTGGTCTTGTCTGCTTCTGTTTGTTCTTTCCGCTTCTGTCTTCGCGGACGACACCAAGTTAAAGGCCTTGATCGTTGATGGTCAAAACAATCATGGTGTCTGGCCTAAAACGACGCAGATGATGAAGTCGTATCTCGAAGGTTCAGGCAAGTTCACCGTCGACGTGGAAACCACCGGAAAGAAGTCTACCGAAGGGTTTGCCCCCAGTTTCAAAGACTATGACGTCGTCATCAGTAATTACAACGGGCAACGCTGGCCGGCGGCTACGGATGAAGCCTTTGTCGAATACGTGAAAAACGGCGGTGGCTTTGTCGTCGTTCACGCGGCGAACAATGCGTTTGGCAATTGGGAAGAGTACAACCGCATTATCGGTCTAGGTGGTTGGGGCGGACGCAATGCTAAAAGCGGCCCGTATGTCTATTTTAACGAGGACCAGGATCTCGTCCGCGATAAGTCCGAAGGCAACGGAGGTCACCACGGGCGGCAGCATCCATTCCAGGTTGTTGTGCGTGACTCGGATCATCCAATCACTTCCGGCATGCCCAAGTCGTGGATGCATACCCAGGACGAACTGTACGATAAGCTTCGTGGCCCAGCCGAAAACATGAAAGTGCTTGCCACGGCCTATGCCGATCCAGCTACCGGTGGAAGTGGCCGACACGAACCGATGATCATGACTATCGACTACGGCAAGGGACGCATCTTCCACACGCCGATGGGCCACGCTGATTATTCGATGGAATGCGTCGGCTTCATCACGACACTGCTTCGCGGAACGGAATGGGCTGCGACTGGCAAAGTGACGGAAGCGATTCCGAGCGATTTTCCCGAACCTAATGCGGAGTCAAAGCGTCCGTACGAAGCGGAAAAGAACTAGCCGCTCGATTAGTAAGTCGGCATGCTTGGGTCGATATCCTGGGCCCAGGCATGAATGCCGCCAGCCATATTCTGCACCTTGGGGAATCCTTGTTGACGCAGCCACTGCGTGACTCGCATACTGCGTCCACCATGGTGGCAATGCACGACAATGTGCCGCTGACGGTGAGATTCCAGTTCGCCCAGGCGATCCTGAATCTCGCTCATGGGAATGAGCGTCGAACCGTCGATACGGACCAGGTCGAATTCATTCTGTTCTCGGCAATCCAGCAGGACGAAATCGGCGTTCTGGTTTTTCAGTTCCTGGACATCGAGACAGGTCGTTTCGATCGGTAGGCTGGTTTCTTCAGACATTTCTTTTTCCTGGCTGTTGAAAGTTGGCGTACCGACGAATCTAAAGGATCAAGCCGTCCATCGTCCAGTAGGACGTAATCTGATAAGTTGATTGGTTTACCGGACGCGCGTCTTTCTTAACCAGTATGCCGATGAGCATGAATCTCGAAGCAACCCGAACTTTCTCGATCGAAATCATCCAAACGCTTCAGGCAGCCGGGTTTCAGGCACTCTGGGCAGGGGGGTGTGTGCGGGACTTGCTACTGGGAAAGCCGTCGAAGGACTTTGATGTCGCCACCAACGCCACCCCAGACCAGGTTCGCGATGTCTTCGGCCATGATCGGACCCTGCCGATCGGAGCTTCGTTCGGGGTCATTACCGTTCAAGGGGGAAAACGCCGCGGCCAGGTCGAAGTTGCCACGTTTCGGACCGATCTGGGATATTCCGATGGTCGACGGCCTGATGATGTTCGCTTCAGCAGTGCCGAGGAAGATGCTCAGCGGCGCGACTTCACCATCAATGGAATGTTCTACGATCCCATCCATAAGAAGGTGCTCGACTATGTCGGGGGACAACGCGATCTGAAGAATCGTCTCGTCCGCAGTATCGGGAACCCTTACAAGCGATTTGAAGAAGATAAGCTGCGAATGCTCAGAGCGGTTCGATTCAGCTCGACTTTCGCCTTTGATCTGGAAATGCAGACGCAGCATGCCGTTCGAGAGTATGCCAGCCATATTCATGTCGTCAGTGCGGAAAGAATCGCGGCCGAGATGCGGCGGATGCTGACCGACGAACGTCGTATGATTGCCGTGCGTATGCTGCGAGACCTCACCTTGCTGCACGAAATTTTGCCGGAAGCAGATTCCACGGTCGGCCACGCGTTGCGGTGGAGCGAGACATACCACTCCCTCGAACGTTTGCCGGTAGGTGACTTTCGGGTGGCAATGGCGCTACTACTAAGATATGCGTGCCAGGACAGTCTGCTTAACGGCAAGCCGCTCAAGCCCATCTATCCAGCTGACGAGGTATGTCGTCGTTGGAAATTGACCAACGACGAGGCCAAAATCATTCAATGGTTGTTGCGATATGAGCACACGATTCGCCACGCAGATCAGGTTGCCTGGCCAAAGCTTCAGCGGTTACTCATTGCAGATCCGGCACCACTTTTGATTGCCATGGGGTACGCCGTGCAGCGAGCCCGTGACAATTCGACGGTTGGTGTAGAGCATGCCGAGTCATGCCTGAGCCTTCCTGAGGAAGAATTGAATCCCGACCCGCTCCTTTCCGGTAGCGACCTGATAAAGGCCGGTTTCACACCCGGCCCGCAGTTCCATCGCGTGCTCGAGACAATTCGCGATGAGCAGTTGGAGAAGCGCCTGAACACGACAGACGAAGCCTTGGCTTTTGCCAAAGCAAATTGGGAATAAGAGCGACGCTCACCTACGACAAACGCAACACAGAACAGACGACTGAAGGACAACTCAATGGACTTGCTGCTGGAATTGATCATTCGCTGGGCCCATATCCTACCGGCCATCATCCTGGTTGGTGGCACGCTCTACATGGTCTTCGCCTTGCATCCCGCGATGCAGGCCACCGAGTTCGACGAAAAGGCGGAACTGAAGTCCGCTATCCGGGCGCGGTGGGCCAAGGTGGTGATGATCTGTGCCGGCATCGTAGTGCTTAGCGGGATTGCGTCACTTGTCCTCCAGGCCACCACCTACGATTTTCCCCAGAAGTATTACCATCCGGTCGCGGGAATGAAGTTCTTGTTGGCCTTGGCAATCCTCTACATCGCCAGTTTGCTGACAGGGCGTAGCAAGAATGCGGAGAAGTTTCGCGAGAAGGAGGCTTTCTGGTTGAAGCTCAATGCCTCGCTGGCGGTCATCCTGGTTCTGATGGCCGGCACGCTACGAGTGGCCGAACGCGAGCCCAAAAGTGCCGATTCTGCTGATTCTGCGGACCCAACCCCTTCCCTGGAACAGCCAAGCGGCGAGAATTCTTAACGTTCGGGGGGAAAGCGACTAAGATGGAGTCACACCGGTGGCTGCCATCATGGACGCTATTGGTGACGAATTTCCCCCCTTCGACGATAGGTATGCCTGCCATGTCCGACCGAAACGAGGCCTTGGCCGTTTTGAAGCAAGCTCGCGATGCCCTTCTGGCTCGTATGACGGAAGCGATTCTCGAACAAGCCGAAGAGATCGTTGCCGATGCGGAAGGACACTCGTTCCTCAGCGAGATCGAAACGCTGTACGACCAGATGGGAAATAAACTGGCTCATCTGAATCAGATGATCTCTAATCTGCCGGCCGAGCCGCAACCCCAAGAGGACGCTTTCGCGTACGATCGGGAAGATCACGCGGAAGAAGCACCAAAGCCACGTTTGCCGCATTTCCCAGTCGCAGCGCAAGCGGAAATCGAACTTTCGCCAAGCAGCGTCCAGCGCGAAGACTTGATCGGGCTTCCCGCTCCTGGCGTTAGTCAGCCAAAGGCCCCGGCTTTCGCTCGTTTTGTTTCCCACATCGAACAAGGCGAAACCGATCAGGCGGGAGATGTGATCGCTCAAATCTTAGGGCTATCCCCTTTTAGTGGCATAAAGTGCGCTGAAACATTCGCTGCCCGGTACGAATGTGATACGGCCGTCGTCGTCAAGGCAATGCGTATTCGGCAGGAGCTTACCCAGCACCGTTTCAACGATGCGTTGATGCTGATGCACGAGTGCTTCGGGCTTCAGGGAATTGAAGCGATGATTGCCCTGCAAAAGATGCGTGAGATCATTGCCGCTCCCTCGAGCAGCTAGTACAACACAACCTTTTCATCAAACGAAACTTGGGAGTCTTCATGGATAAGAAGCAAAAGAAGCGTCTCGATATTCTGCAGAAGAAGATGCAAACCTTGAATCAGAAGCTGGCTGGCGTCAAGGAACAAGCGGACGAGCCCGGCGAGGTGGAAGCGGTCGAACAGGAAATTGCCAAGACACGGGCAGAAATCGAAAAGATCAAAGCTTCCTAAAAAGATTCGCATCTCACGCGGCGGTTGCTTAAACTGCTAGTCACCTCTCGTCCCTCCTTTTCCCTCCCTCAGGACGATCACTGTGATGCGACGTACTCGAGTCTTCTCCATGGCAGGCACATCTTTCGTGCTTGCTTTTGTGTTGTTTTCCATTGCCAACGCCCAGGATGCCGTTCGCGTCCTTCCGCCAGGACAGATTCCTGACGATGCCCGTCTGGCTCCACCCAAGGACCTGGAAGGGTACTTCCCGTTCTCGCCCCCAGCGAGTGCCGCCCAATGGAACGTTCGGGCAGAAGAAGTTCGCACTCAACTGAAAGTCGCGTTGGGACTTTGGCCCATGCCACCAAAGACCCCATTGAACTACGAAGTGGTCGGTCGTCGCGAGTTCGAGGACTACGCGGTATCGAATGTGCGATTCGAGAGCGTACCGGGTCTGTTTGTTACCGGGAATCTTTATGAACCACTAGGGAAGGAAGGCCCTTTTCCCGGAGTCCTTTGTCCGCATGGACATTGGGCAAACGGGCGGTACTATGTTGCCGATGCCAAGGCCCTGAAAGAACAGCTTGAAAGCGGCGCAGAAACTGACCCGGTAGCGGCCGAAAATCCGATTCAGGCTCGCTCCGTCCATTTGGCACGGATGGGATGTGTCGTGTTTCAAGTTGATATGCTCGGCTATGCCGATAGTCAGCAACTGTCGTTCGACTTGGTTCACAAGTTTGGCAAGCAGCGTCCCGAAATGAACACGAATGAGCGTTGGGGGTTCTTCAGTCCTCAGGCCGAATCGCATTTGCAATCGGTCATGGGCCTGCAGATCTGGAACTGCATCCGTTCGCTCGATGTACTCGAAAGTCTATCGAGTGTCGACAAGTCCCGCCTGGCCATTACCGGTGCCAGTGGCGGAGCGACGCAAACGATGTTGGTTGCGGCCATTGATCCTCGCGTTGCTGTCTCTTTTCCGGCGGTCATGGTTTCGACTGCGATGCAGGGAGGTTGCACGTGCGAGAACTGTTCGCTCCTTCGAGTCGGAACAGGCAATGTTGAATTCGCGGCGCTCTTCGCTCCCAAGCCTCAGGGACTCACGTCGGCCGATGACTGGACGGTCGAATTTGAAACTAAAGGGTTTCCAGACCTGAAGAAACTATATGGTTTGCTGGACGCCGAAGACCAGGTTCAACTCACCGCGCGAACCGAGTTTAAGCACAACTACAACGCCATCGCTCGCAAAGCGATGTATGAGTTGTTCAACAAGCAGTTCGATCTAAATGCGTCGACTGAGGAGAGACCATTTCAGCGGCTTGGCATCGAAGAACTCTCCGTTTGGACCGATGAGAATCGGCCATCCTACGAACCAGAGTTTGAACGAGATCTACTTGGGACGTTAACGAAACAGTCGGAAGAACAGATCCAGCCGCTGCTTTCGGGCGACGCGGCAGCTTTCGGCAAGTACCGTCAGATGGTGAATGCGGCATTGGAAGTCATCGTGGGATGGCACCAGCCTGCCGCGGATCAGCTAGATTTTGACGTAAAGAATAAGCAGCAGCAGGAAGATTTCCTGATGATTGCCGGCTTGTTGCATAACGAGAAGAACAAGTCCCAATTGCCGGCTCTCTTTCTTTATCCCAATGAGAATTGGAATGGTCATACCGTGCTTTGGCTATCCAAAGATGGAAAGTCAGGCGTATTCGACGAGGGAGGGCGGCTCAAGTCGGAAGTCGCCAAGCTGGTATCCTCGGGGATCTCGGTTGCCTCGATCGATATGATCTACCAGGGGGAGTTTCTGCCCGATGGTCAGCCTTTTCAGGAAACACCGCGGGTCGAGAATAAACGAGAAGCTGCGGCTTACACGCTTGGGTATAACCGCTCGATCGCGGTCGAGCGTGTTCACGATATTCTGGCCATGGCAGCGTTCATGCGCGGCCACGACCGTCAGCCGAAATCGATCGGCCTGGTCGCCCTCGATCCAAATATGGCTGCACTGGGTAGTGTCGCACTTGCCACCCAGTCCGATGCGTTCGATTTCGGTGTCCTGAAGACCGATGGTTTTCGGTTTGGTCACGTCGATTCGATCCGTTCGCCAGATCTAATACCAGGTGGCGCGAAGTACGGAGATGTGCCCGGCTTCCTGGCAATGGCATCACCTATGCTTCTGCGAGTGATGGGCGAAGACAAGGCGAGCGAAAAACCTGTACGCTTGGCCTACGAACGAGAAGGGAAGCAAGCGATGCTTACCGACACGGACTCGGACGTATCGCCAGTCGATTGGATCATGAATCAGCTAAGTGCTGTGGCTACTCAGTAGTCATTACGCCACAAAACAGCGGGCCTGGTATGCTCATCGTGCGGCTATATCGCGTTCCGTACGACGAGGACGCCTTGGCGTGCCGTGTCCATTGGACTTCACCGCTTTGATCGACCAGTCCAATGGCATCGATCTCATTCCATCCGCTGACACGCTTAGAAGCGAGGTAGACCTTCACCTTGTTGGTTTGCCAGATCGTTCCGAGTGGGATCTTCGAGACGCCCCCGCCGGAGCCTTGCGGAGTTGGGTCGGTTCCTCGCCAAACGGTGACTTCGTTTCCCAGAGGTGTGAACACCGACACCTTGTGGACAGCACCTGGGTTGTACGTCTCGTGGATGCGCAACTCAGCAGGGCTCACTTCCTCTTCAAACTCGGCAATGATCCACTCATCCTGTCCATCGGCTGACGCCGAAGCCCACGCAGTGCTGTAGTCACCGAAGTTGGGCGTATCGGGTTCTCCGAATAGCTGCTCGATGCCCCAAGAGACCTTCACGCCGCGAACTTGGGCAAGTTCAACCTCCAGATCGACAATTCGGTCTGACAAGTCGTTTCGATCCCGTTGCCAGGCAATCGCGACACTCGCCAGAAGGACGAGCAGGAGCAGGGTACTTATTCGGAGTTGAAACCAACTCCAGCTAAACACCGGCCAAGCCATCCGAATCGAGAAACCTGCCAGTGGCGACCCCACGTGAAATCGATACGTCTTCCAGCGAGCCATGACATCTATCCCCCAAAATGTGGTGACGACGCTTGTTGGTCTGAAAGCGAGACGAAGCTTGAGTCTATCAAGATTCGGGGTTTTTGATTGAAATTGGGAATTTTATACCGTTCGACGCCCCTTGCTCGAACGCCTATTTCGGCTGGGAAGCTGGGAGGAAGAGATCCCGCATCTGGGACGATTTCAAGGTCGACAGCTATCGCTGCGGAACAGGCAATCGTCAGCAACAGTTGGACGGGCATGATGTGACCTGATTGGAAAAGTCTGACCATCAGGCACAATGCGCAAAGCATCCTGGATGATATGGCGGTTGCTAATCAGAAAACTCAGTCCAGGATTTGTTTAGCGCGCCGGGAGCTTTAGAATAAAGGCTGACCCCCATCGGGGCGAAACCAACACCCACCGATAAGTTTGCGTTCAAGGGAGCAACAAGCAATGAGTGAAAACGTAGAAGTTGTGCATCTGAAGGATCTGACCATTGTTCGCCTGACCGGCAAACTGACCGCGGCTGATTACGAGTACTTCGTGCCTGAAATCGAGAAGCAGATTGCTGAATTCGGTAAGCTTCGTCTGTTGGTAGAACTACACGACTTTCACGGCTGGACCATGGGAGCCTTGTGGGACGACGTCAAGTTTGACGCGAAGCACTGGAACGATATCAAGCGTTTGGCAATCGTGGGTGAAACGAAGTGGGAATCGGGCATGGCCGTTTTCTGCAAGCCGTTTACTTCAGCCAGCGTAAAATACTTCGATCAGACTAAGTTGGAAGATGCCAAGAAGTGGCTGGTTGAGGAAGAATAAACCTTCCCGTTGCTCCCCACTGCCTTGACCCTACCCCAGTTCAGGATCTCTCCGCGATGGTGGACGAGGAACGGCAAGACGTTCGTCAATTTATTGATGAACTTTACCGCACCGAATCACGCCGAGTCTTTGCGACGCTGGTACGTCTGCTAAACGATTTCGATCTTGCGGAAGAGGCCATGCACGAGGCGTTTACGTCCGCCTTCGTGAAGTGGCAGGAAGAAGGGATCCCCCGGAATCCACGTGCGTGGTTGGTATCGACGGGGCGTTTCAAGGCTATCGACACGATTCGTCGACGCGTCCGGTTCGACGAGTCGTTGGGAGAAATCGCCAAGCGGCTGGATCATGAAAGTGACCAGTTCGCCGCCATTGACGATGAAAACATCGAGGACGATCGACTGCGGTTGATCTTTACCTGCTGCCATCCGGCGATCTCACCCAATGCTCAGGTCGCTTTGACGTTGCGAGAAGTGTGTGGGCTTCGCACCGAGGAGATTGCCAGCGCTTTTCTAACCACGCCCCCGACGATTGCCCAGCGGATTGTGCGGGGAAAGCAAAAGATTCGGGACGCCGGTATCCCATTCGAGATACCTACCATCCCTCAAATGCCGCAGCGACTCGATTCGGTGCTGTCGGTGATCTATCTCGTATTCAACGAAGGCTATTCGGCTTCTTCCGGAGAGACCGTTACGCGCCGTGATCTCTCGGAGGAAGCGATTCGCCTGGGGCGGCTCTTGGCCCAACTCCTTCCTGACGCAGAAGTGATCGGGCTGTTGGCCCTCATGTTGATCCAGGAGTCACGTCGCCCGGCCCGTACATCGGCTTCCGGCGACATTATCCTGTTGGAAGATCAAGACCGGTCGTTGTGGGTTCAGCCGTCCATCGCGGAGGGATCCGAACTCGTACAGCAAGCCCTGCGAACTCGTCGCTTTGGTGTATACACCATCCAGGCAGCGATCGCTGCCGTTCATGCCGAAGCGTCAACACCGGACGAAACCGATTGGGCGCAAATCATCGCTCTGTATGATGTTTTGTCGAGAATCGAGCCATCACCGGTGATTGAACTTAATCGAGCGGTTGCCATCGCGATGCGTGACGGTCCCGAGGCTGGCTTGACCTTGATTGACAATATCCTCGCCGAGGGGACCTTATCCGACTACCACTTAGCCCATGCCGCGCGAGCAGACCTGTGTCGACGGATGGGAAACAACATAGATGCCGTGAATGCGTATCGACGTGCCTTGGAACTTGCGAAACAGGAACCGGAACGCCGTTTTCTCGAAGGACGGCTGAAACAACTGAGTTAGGCTCCGTTCCGAACATTTTTTCAGGGCTTGTCGATTTCGGGAAAGCGGAATCGACCATAGGGTAAAGCAGCGAGCCCTACCCCGTTTTAGGAGAACCCTGATGAAGTTTGTCTGTTTGGGATATATCGATGCGTCGAAGTGGGCCAGTCTTCCTAAGGAAGAAGCCGAAAAGGCGATGGAAGACTGCCTGGCCTACGATAACGAGCTCCGTAAGGGAGGTCATTTCGCTGGCGGAGGAGCTCTCGACGCACCACAAAATGGCGTGACTCTGAGCCATCAAGATGGCCAAGTGCAGGTAACGGACGGTCCCTTTATCGAAACCAAGGAGCAGATCGGCGGCATTCTGCTGCTGGAAGCACGCGACCTGAACCACGCCATTCAACTGATGTCGAAGCATCCAGGTGTTCGCATGGGCCCGTTTGAAATCCGTCCTGCGGACGAAGCGATGAATCTGCAGATTCTGGAAATCTCGGAGCGTCTGGCCAAAGAAGCCGACGCGTCTTAGTCACGCGGATCGCCTTACATCGATCTCCCTCTCCATCGCAAGGAAAACAATCATGCACGTCGAGCCCCAAGTCGAGCACCGTTGGCTAGAAAACCTGTTGGGTGAATGGACGATCGAAACAGAAGTAGACATGGGCGCCGAGAAGCCGATGCCAGCATCGGTCGGCAAAGAAAGTGTCCGACAACTCGCCGACATCTGGGTACTTTGCGATATGGAAGGGGGCATGCCAGGCGATGGTACCGCGCGGTCACAAATGACTCTTGGCTACGACCCACAGGCAAAGTTGTTTGTTGGATCGTTCGTTTCGTCGTGCATGGCATATCTCTGGGTTTATACCAGTGGCACGCTCGACGATGCAGGCACGACGCTCACGCTGAATACCACCGGTCCAAGTTTTACCGGAAACGGGGTCTCTCAGTATCAGGACATCATCGAGATCGTGGACGAGGACCACCGTATCCTGCATGCGATGATGCTGGATGAAAGCGAAGTGTGGCAAGAGTTCATGACCACCAGGTACACCCGTAAAACATAATCGACCATTCTTAAGAAGGAGACAGTCATGATTCAGCAACTATTCGTGAATCTCCCAGTGAAAGATCTGACGAAAACGGTCGAGTTCTTCACGGCCTTGGGCTTCAAGTTCAATCCGCAGTTCACCGACGATACGGCCACCTGCATGATCGTGGCGGAGAACATCATGGTCATGCTCTTGGTGGAAAGCCGCTTTCAGGAGTTCACGCCCAAGGACATCTGCGATAGCAAGAAGAGCACTGAGGTGCTCAATGCATTGCAGCTTGAGTCGCGCGAACAGGTAACCGAGTTTGTTGCCAAGGCGGTTGCCGCTGGCGGCAAGATCTACGCCGAGCCCAAGGATCATGGCTTCATGATTCAACACGGCTTCGAAGATTTGGACGGTCATATCTGGGAAGTCTTCTGGATGGATCCAGCCGGGTTCGCCCAAGTCCAAGCTGGCTCGTCAAGCGAGTAGCGTCACACGAATGCATCGATGAGAGTTGTACCATTACTTCCAAGGAACAGACGATGAATGAGACCGAAGCCACGCCTGCACTCCATCAGCTTAAGTCCACGCCAACGGCTGCGAAGTGGACGGGACGAGTTATCTCAGGGCTTGTTGGCTTGGCTTTTCTCGCCAGTGCTGTCGGAAAGTTCGTTGGTGGGACAGGACTGGAAGAAGGCTTCGCGCACCTGGGTTTGCCGATGGATATTCAATATCCACTGGCCATCCTCGAACTGGTCATCGCGATCATCTACCTGGTGCCGCAAACAGCGGTGCTCGGGGCCATTCTCCTGACCGGCTACATCGGAGGCGCCATCTGCACCCACTGGCGGGTCGGTGACGTGTTCGTTGTCCAGGTGATTATTGGCGTGCTGATTTGGTTGGGTGTGTTTCTGCGAGATCGTCGGCTTTGGGTGTTGATGCCGATGCGATTATAGAAAACCGAAACTAAATTTCGTGAATACGATTCGCAAGTGAAGATCGAATTGGATACCGTAGAGGGGAATTCAAACCTCCTGATCTGGTGTCCTTGTGCCGAATCTCCACTACTCACGATTCTCCTGGCAATTCTCGCTGAGATTGGTCTTGTTGGCGACGATCCCAATTGCCGCGTGTTTTGCGTTCGTCTCATACAAGAAGCGGCAATTTGATCGTGAGTGGAAATCTGCCGAGTATCTGATGACGGAAACTGAGGCCGAGGTTAGCATTTGGGACTATGGGAGGAAACTATCGCATCCAACGATCCAATGGGACAAAATAGTCTACGGAGAATACTTCTCGACGGTCTACCACGTTCGATTTTTTTTAATGGCGGTGGATCAAGAGGCATGGGATGCCGTCTGCGGGCTTTCGCAACTGAGATTTCTTCGTCTGTGGCATTGCCAAGAGGTCGAGATAGAGCCCGGTACTCTTGCCAAGTTGAATCATCTTGAGAGTTTATCTGTCACTTTTAGTGAACTTCCTGCAGGCGCAATGAAAGGCATAGATAAGGTGCCTGGGCTGCATAGTGTCGAACTGAATGAGATTGGACCCGCGGGGAACGACGCGGCTGATCACGTTTCACGAGCAGGTGAACTAAGATCATTGAATTTGAGTGAAATGCCCATTTCCGCGTCGGCGATCAGACGACTTTGCGAGTCTGATAGTCTCGAAGTGTTGAACTTAACGAATTGCGAAATCGACTTTTCGGAGATGGTTCCCTTTGCCAATACTCGCAGCCTGACGATTAATAAATCGACTATTTCGGCCGAGACACTGCACGCCATCTGTCGCTCGCCCAAGCTCAAACACCTGAATCTTAATGGATGTGATGTCGACTTCGATGGATTTCCCGGATTCGGAGAAATGGAACAATTGGTTGCCTTGGAACTCAATGGAGTTGCGGTAACCAACTCCCATCTCCAGGGCATCACAAAGTTGAAGGACTTGAAGCACCTCAAGCTTGGAGAGACCGAAATTACCGATGCGACCTTGGTTGGTCTTTCTTCCTTGGAGCATCTCCAAGAACTCGATCTGCATAACACAAAGGTAAGCGATACAGGCGTCCAGTTTCTGACGGAAATCTCCACGCTCGACAAGCTGGTCCTGCGAAGAACGGCGATATCCAATCAATCGCTTTACCTGCTCAGCAGTTTGAAAGACTTGGATGAGCTTGATGTTCGTTCGACTGCCATTACCGATGACGGCTTCTTGGCTCTTCAGGGAACAAAACTACAAGAGTTAGATATATCCGGCACCGAAACGACGGAACAAGCACTGCGAAACCTTGGACAGGCTCCTAAGTTGTCAGTCAATATTTCATGCACGAAAATGACAGATCTGAATGAGTGGCTTTATAAAACTAAAGGCGCCGGATCTTTTGGAACCCTCTATCCTCCCTATCAGGTTCAAATTCGGTCTGGCTGGTCGCTTCATCAACTCTATCGCGATGAACCGATTCCCTACTGCTATTCCGGAGATTGCTCCTGCCAGGAAAAGGATGACAAGGCCTCCGAATAATTGGCGAGGCATTTCTCGTAAGATGATCGCGAACCTTTTCTTTCCGCCGGTATCTCTCTAGCCAATAGGCCGACCACATGTGTTTGTCGGACTAATTCTTTTTCACTTTGCGATCAGTCCGCGCGCCGACGGCCCGTGACTGGAAGGATAGTACCCATGCTCTTGGATTACGGACGGTGACGTGTTTGGTCAGACCTGTTTCGGTTTGATCTGAAATCACTCGCGAAGCGTGTGTCGCGCTTCCCGTATGTCTGTAATGTTTAAGAAAGCATGGGTTGCTATGAATTCTCGTAAGCAGCAAATGAAGCAATATGTAGACGAAATGCTCGTCTGCCATCAGCCGTGCGTGCGGCACCGCCGTGCGTATTGGAACTTGATTCCTGAGGTGCGTGCCAAGTCCGAGATTTTGAGCGTCGGATTTGATCCCGCCATCCGAAAGCCGGAGCATCTTCGCGTTTACATCCGGGCTCTCAGCTATATCGGCAAGTACCGCACGAAGTGGATTCGGCAGCCTGAGTCGTGGCGTCCCGAGAAGTTCCCGGCCGAGCCGACCAGCAATCGAGTTGCCCTGCGATCGTTGATGAAGCACTTGTTCGAACGCTACCCCGTGCCAGACTTTCTGGCATATGCCTGGTTGCGTCCACATGCCAAGCGTTGGATCCACGACTTGTACGTGCACATGGCCGCTGGTTTTGGCGTGCGGCAATTCAGGGGGAAGCCTGGTATCGCGTTAACGCCAACGGCTGCCAAGTTCTTCGTCAAGGCACCAGCTCATCTGGCGCCGGTCGAAGCGATGCGGTGGGCTCAGATTCGTGGGTTTGGTGGCGGCAAGCCATTGGCCAACGAACTGGTGCGCAACACGCTCCTGAAAGAACCGACTCGTGACGAACGTTTCTGGGAGACGGTGATCCGCTTTCTCATTCGTGAGAAGCCGAACTACGTTCCCCACGCTTCGTCGCTTGTGGACTTCGTTGATCAACAGAAGTTTCAGCCTGCGGAGAAGGTCTGGGGACGTGGAGGTGGTCCACTTCCGCTGCAGCCAGAGTTCTCAATGAAAGGCCGAACGCTTCGTTCACTTCAGCGGCACATGAGCAACTGGCGGAAAGAAATGTTGCTCAAACGACCGTCCCTGGCCAAGCGTAACTATCATTGGGATGCCATCGAAGTACAGCCCATGGTGCATCAGGACGGTGATGTGAAGTGGCTCATTTTCGAGCTTTTGAACGATCGCGCGTTGATGTTGGAAGGAGCCGCGATGGACCACTGCGTCGCCGAATATGTCGATGAGTGTGCCCAGCGGAAGTCTTCGATCTGGTCGCTGAGGATCCATGCCAAGGGTTGCCCTAAACGCATGGTGACGATCGAGGTCGATCCAGAAAGGAAGGTGATCGTTCAGGCCAACGCGAAGAGCAACGAGGATCCAAGCCCCGCGGCCAAAGAGATCTTGCAGCGTTGGGCCGTGCGAGAAGGCTTGGAATACAGCTTGGACGAGTAGAACTGCCTGCACCTCATTCAGGTGCAGGCAGTTTAATTTTGGCCAGGTAGATGCGTGTCTTCCCTTCATGGGAAGAGTAGTAGCTCATCCAAAGCATGTCATCGTGCAGGACAAATCCTGGGTAACTTGTATCGCCGCCTGAAGGCAACACGGCCAACTCACTGAGTTCCGCTGTGTTGGGATCAAGCTGCCAGAGTACCGTTTTGGCAGGCCCATTCAGGCGACGTCCCGCGACGATGTGTCCCCCATCGGGTAGTTGCTTCAGAGCCGGTCCGCCGATGTATTGTCCCAGTGATTTCCACTGCCAATCGGTATAAGGGGGAACAGAAGTACCAAGTTGGGCGTCCCTAGGATCGCCATCGCGGCGAACAACACATAACGCTGTGCCGTCGGCATGAAAGACAAGACTAGCTTCGTTTGAAAACCCATCGATCGAGAATGGCTTGCCTAGTTTTTCGAAACTGCGTCCGTCTTCGCTAACGAATAGCTGTGTTTCGCGCGGCTGAACCGTGTGATAGCCGACTCCGTACGCTTTGCCTTCGTGCCAGGTGATTCGCCAAATCCAATAGTCAGGCGGACCAATGGCGATGGGATCGCTCCAGTTGGTGCCATCGTCTGAATACCAGATCATCGATTGATGGCGAGCTTCGGCCGGTTGATGCAGGGCGCCTGCTCCACAGAGCATCAGTTTTCCGTCCGGTGTGCGGGTAATCTTGGCGTCCCGGAGATCGGCCTTTGGAGATGTCAGCCGGGCTACCGATTGCCACACGTTCCCATCGTGTGACTTTAGAACCTGCAGAGCACCATCGGGCGAGACGTGCGCTTTGCCTTCGCGAAAAACACAGAACCAATTCTCTTGGAAACGGATGAGGTCGGTGAATGCCGAATGCGGCGCGTCGTCGGAAATCATCTCTACGCTGATGATCTCAGCCTTGGGGCGTTCTTCTGCGACGAGTGACGTAGCTGTAGCCATGAACAAGAGACATGACATAGGCAAGAGAAGGCGAAGCATGACCGATTCCAATCACGAAGAGGGCAGGGGGATTCAGGCGGGAAGGGAAATCCCTAGGCTAAACCATTCGTGACTTGGAGGGAAATAAAAAACGCCGATCTGAAATTTCAGATCGGCGTTCTTCTATTCAATCGTCAAGCAAGGCGTGCTCGCAGGTCGGCTTACTTGCCGTTGCGGATAGCAGCCTGAGCGGCAGCCAGACGGGCGATCGGCACGCGGAATGGCGAGCAGCTCACGTAGTCCAGGCCAACGGTGTGACAGAAGTTGATCGACGCTGGATCACCACCATGTTCGCCACAGATACCGCACTTCAGACCCTTACGGCCCTTGCGACCCTTGGTAACGCCCATTTCGACCAACTGACCAACGCCAGAGGTATCGAGCGACTGGAACGGGTCCGTCGGCAGGATTTCCAGGCGAGTGTAGTCAGGCAGGAACGTGTTGACGTCGTCACGGCTGTAACCAAAGGTCATCTGCGTGAGGTCGTTCGTACCGAAGCTGAAGAACTCGGCATGTTCGGCGACTTCGTTGGCGGTCAGAGCAGCACGTGGAATTTCGATCATGGTACCGATCAAGATGTCCAGTTCGCCCTTGTAGCCTTTGTCCTGCTTGGTCTTCTCGATGGTCTCTTCAGCCTTTTCGCGAAGGATCGCAAGTTCAGCAGCGGTACCAACCAGCGGAATCATGATTTCCGGCATGGCGTTGATTCGCTTCTTCTTGCATTCGATGGCTGCTTCGACGATGGCGGTGACCTGCATCTCCAGGATTTCTGGATAGGTAACGCTCAAACGGCAACCACGGTGACCGAGCATTGGGTTCGACTCGTGCAGGGCAGCCACACGCGACTTCACCTTGGCCGGGGAAACGCCAATCAAGCTGGCCATTTCCTTTTGAGCCTTAGGGTCGTGCGGCAGGAACTCGTGCAGCGGCGGATCCAACAGGCGGACCGTCACAGGCAGGTTCTTCATGGCGGTGAAGATGCCGACGAAGTCTTCTCGCTGGAATGGCAGCAACTTTGCCAGAGCGGCACGACGATCTTCTTCGCTTTCGGCGAGGATCATTTCACGCATGCTGGTGATCCGATCTTCTTCGAAGAACATGTGTTCGGTACGGCATAGGCCAATACCTTCGGCACCGAAGTCGCGAGCACGCTGCGAATCCTTCGGAGTGTCGGCGTTGGTACGAACACCCAGGGTGCGGTACTCATCGGCCCACTTCATGATCTTGGCGAAGTCGCCCGACAGCTTAGGTTCGCTGGTTTCAACGGACCCTTCCATCACCTGACCGGTCGAACCGTCGATCGAGATAACGTCGGAGTGCTTATAGGTCTTACCGCCGACTTTGATCTTGCGACCCTTTTCGTCGATTTCAATTTCACCGGCACCTGCGACACAGCAGCGTCCCCAACCACGAGCCACCACGGCTGCGTGACTGGTCATACCACCGGTCGAGGTCAGAATACCAACGGCGGAGTGCATGCCGTCGATGTCTTCTGGGCTCGTTTCCTTACGGACGAGCAAAACCTTTTCGCCAGCGTGAGTACGATCCACAGCTTCTTCGGCGGTGAAGGCCAAAGTACCAACCGCAGCACCTGGCGAAGCAGGCAGACCGATCGTCAGAACCTTGGCGTTCTTCTTCGATTCTGCCGTGAAGCTTGGCAGCAGCAGTTGGGTCAAGTCATTGGCTGGAATACGCAGCAGAGCGGTCTTTTCGTCGATCAGACCTTCCTTGACCATATCGCAGGCGATCTTCACAGCAGCTGCACCGGTACGCTTACCGTTACGAGTCTGCAGCATGAATAGCTCACCCTTTTCGATGGTGAACTCGATGTCCTGAACGTCTTTATAGTGGGCTTCCAGGGTGTCTTTGATTTCAAGCAGTTGCTTGTAGACGGCCCTGTTCCACTTGCTCATTTCGGCAACTGGCTGCGGGGTACGAATACCAGCAACCACGTCTTCGCCCTGAGCGTCGATCAGGAATTCACCATAGAACTTGTTTTCGCCGGTCGACGGGTTGCGGGTGAATGCCACGCCGGTACCACTGTCTTGACCCATGTTACCGTAGGCCATCGACTGAACATTAACGGCCGTACCGAGCAGGCCGCGGATGCCTTCAACTTCGCGGTAGCGAACGGCACGCGTGGTGTTCCACGACTTGAAGACCGCTTCGACAGCCAGTTCAAGCTGCTTCATTGGGTCTTGTGGGAACGCTTCGCCGGTGTACTTCTGGTAGATCGCCTTGTACTCGTTGCAAAGCTCGATCAGACCTTCCGCTGGCACTTCGTTGTCCAGGGTCGCTTTGTACTTCTTCTTGATCGCAGTGAAAGCTTCTTCGAAGTGCTCACGATCAACTTCCATCACGACGTCGCCGAACATGTCGATCAAGCGGCGGTAGGCGTCGTACGCGAACCGTTCGTTGCTGGTCGCGTTGGCCAGACCAACAACCGATTCATCGGTCAGACCGAGGTTCAGAATGGTGTTCATCATACCCGGCATCGAAACGGCAGCACCGGAGCGGACCGAAACGAGCAGCGGGTTCTTATTGTCGCCGAACTTCTTGCTCAGCTCTTTTTCCAACGAGGCGATGGCGTCGTGGACTTCGTCCATCAAACCCTTAGGCAGCTTCTTGCCGTTCTTGTAGTAGTCGGCACAAACTTGCGTGGTGATGGTCATGCCAGGAGGCACCGGCAGGCCAATCGCGGTCATTTCGGCCAGGTTCAGACCTTTACCGCCGAGGAGATCCTTGCTGACCCCTTTGCCTTCGGTCTTGGACTTGCCGAAGTAGTACACCATCTTCGAGGGCTTGGATTTCTTTGCCGTTTTCTTGGCCATGTTTGGAAACCTTTGAATGTCGCAAACGCTGGAGTGTTGTTCGGTAAGGGGTGTCCCTTCGGCGGCAACTCGCAGGGTCTTCCCGCCAGTTATGTACAGAAGGGCCGCATTTCATGCGAATATAAGCAGGAAAGTTTACTTGAGAATGCAAGCAAGCGTCAACCAGCCCTCATCTTACGCCGTTTAGCAAATCGGGATTTTCGGAATCATCCCGATTTGGGCTCACAAGCCGTTTGGCGCATCGCAGCAGAAACAAGACAATGGATCCCAGAGGGCAGGGCGTTACGATTCTGTTAAGATGCCTCCCCGCCATGGCTTGGAACCAACTGAAAGCGACAGCGAACCTCCGTGTTTGACGACGAAGACGACTACGACTACGAAGATCCTTTTGGCCCGGAAATGACCGCTCGGGAGCGAGCCGAGGGGTTTATTCGCACTGCGGTCCTTTTTGAGTCGGCGCTGGCGTTTGTGGCCGTAGGGCTGGGGTGGCTGGTCGATGTGGCCCCCTGGATCAGTGCCAGTTGGGATACCGGAAGTGCCGCGGCAGTCCTCGGGGCAATCGGGCTGGGGGCCCTGGCGACGCTACCACTGTTGGCCGCATTCATGGCCTTGCAGTACGTCAACATCCAGTCGATCAACGATCTTCAAGATTATATGGACCGCCAGATCGTTCCGTTATTTCGAGAAGCGACGCTGCTTGAACTGGGTATGATTAGCTTGGCGGCAGGGCTTGGGGAAGAAGCGCTCTTCCGCGGAGTCATTCAGACCTACCTTCACGAGCTGATGGGGCCAGGTGCAGGACCTGCCGTGCCGATTCTACTGACCAGCCTGATGTTTGGCCTGGTGCACTATGTGACCAGGGAATACTTCATCATTAGTGCCGTCATGGGAGCCTACCTAGGGCTTTGGTTCTACTACACCGGTGATATCATCGTCCCAATCGTCATCCATACGCTTTATGACTGGTTTGCCCTGGCGTACATGAAAAAGTACGCACCAGAACTGGATGAAGTAGGCTCCGCGGACTGACTAGGCGGTTGCAGCACCCTTGCGTTCGTCCATAGCTTCGCGGAAGCGGAGAAACAGGTATTCGCTATCATGCGGACCTGCGGACGCTTCTGGGTGATACTGAACGCTGAATGCTGGCAGCTCTTTGTGCTTCACCCCGGCGACGGTGTTGTCGTTTAGATTGCGGTGGGTAATTTCCAGGCAATCGGGAAGCGTGTTTTCCTCAACAGCGAAGCCGTGGTTCTGCGAGGTGATTTCGACCTTGTCGGTTTCCAGGTCGAGCACCGGCTGATTCGCACCCCGGTGGCCGAACTTCAACTTGAAGGTCTTGGCACCGCAGGCCAGTGACAGCAGTTGATGTCCCAGGCAGATGCCGAAAATAGGCTTCTTGCCCAAAAGGCCCTGAATCGTTTCGACTGGGCCAGTCAATGGCTCAGGGTCGCCAGGACCGTTGGAGAGAAAGATGCCATCGGGATCGTGGCTGAGAACTTCTTCGGCCGATGCGGTCCCAGGAAGCACGGTGACCTTGCAGCCCAGATCACGCAGGTGCCGGGGAATATTCCACTTCATGCCGTAGTCGAGTGCCACTACGTGCAAGTCTTGCTCTTTGCGACTGGTGAGGGCACGGTTGCGATCTCCCATCTTGATCCAGGGGCTGAGGTCTTCTTCCCACATCTTTTGCTGCTCGGGAAGGACTTCCTGGACGAGATTACGACCGACTAGCCCGGCGCTGGCTTTTGCTTTCTCGACGAGCGAAGCATCATCCAGATCTACGCTGGAAAGCACTGCTTTCATCGAGCCGTGAGATCGAAGCCGACGTACGAGAGCACGCGTATCGATATTGGCCATGCCCACGACATTGTTTTTCTTCAGGAATTCGTCGAGCGATCCTTCCGAGCGGAAGTTGCTGACGGTGCGGCTCGCTTCGCGGACGATGAAGCCTGCCATGTGAATCTTGGCACTTTCCATGTCTTCCGCATTGACTCCATAGTTGCCAATCTGCGGATAGGTCATGGTCAGGATTTGACCGCGATAGCTCGGGTCGGTCAGGATCTCCTGATAGCCTGTCATCGAGGTATTAAAACAGGCTTCGCCAGCGACTTCGCCGATGGCTCCGAATGCGGTGCCAGTGAATACGGTTCCATCTTCCAGAGCAAGTTTGGCGGGCTGCGACATGTCGACTCTTATTCTTTTTTCTGGGTTCGCGGGGGACGACCAAGGACATTTTCGAGAAGGAAACTGAGCCGCTCGTTGACGCGACTAAAGTCTTCCCGAAGATGGGCCCGATACCAAGGAGTACGGCTGTGGGTCTCCAAGCGAAAGTTTGGACAGCCTTTGGGAAAGCACTTGTTTCGGCGAGCAGGTGCTTTCCTTTTTTTACGTAGGTGTAGACCCTGGCTGTGGGCAAATTTCCGCTATTATAGGCCCAGAAACTCTTCCGTACAGGGGCTAGAGTCATGCTCTGGGGGATTCCGTAGTTTGCTACGGGAGATTTATCTCGGCGAAGACCGCCAAAGTTGGAAAAAGGCCCGCTGCTCGTCCACAGAGGCGGGCTCGATCTCAGAACTGGTTGCGAACGTTTCTACCAAGTGTTCTTCTTCCGCCGCACGGCCAATTTCATTTTGGTAGGCGACCATGCCTCTTCCCATATCGCGGCACATATTGGACGGATAGACGTTTTCGCAAGCGCCAAAGCAACGAGGCCGCCACCCAGAGGGCTCTAACTCCTCGCGAATCAGACACAGGGCATCGAAGTAATTCCAATCTGAAGCCTGAAATTTACCCATCGGGCATTCCAGCGTAAGGACGCAGCGGCGTGGATCGTCTTCGCCTGAGGATAGCAAGAACTTGCCCACACACGGTTCTTGCGATTGGTGGACAAGTTCGATCTCGAACTGCTTCGGATCAGTCACAGGACAAACCTAGGCTGTGATGGACTCGGCTTCGGCCTCTTTCAGGCAGCCCTTGATCTGACGGACAGCTTGGCGAAGTCGGTTTTCATTCTCAACCAGGCTAAGTCGCAGATAGCCTTCGCCACTTGGTCCGAAACCACTACCGGGACTGACAGCAACGTCCCCTTTTTCGAGCAGCATCATAGCAAAATCCATCGTGCTCATGCGTTTTTGCCATTCGTCCGGGATTTTTGCCCAGACAAACATGCCAGCACGGGGCGGTGTAACATCCCAGCCAAGTCGAACCAAGCCATCGACCAGGGCGTCTCGGCGGCTTTGATAGATCTGGCTTTGAGCTTCGACAGCGGCATCGCCTTCGCGTAGGGCGATGATCGAGGCAATTTGGATAGCTTGGAACATGCCGTAGTCGTAGTAGCCCTTGATGGTGCCCAGACCGCGGATCATCTCTTTATTGCCAGCACAATATCCGACGCGCCAGCCAGCCATGTTGTAGCCTTTGCTCATCGTGGTGAATTCAACACCCACGTCGCTGGCACCTGGGGCCGAGAGAAAGCTAGGAGGCTTGTAGCCATCGAACGCGACATCGGCGTAGGCGAAGTCGCTGATCACCATCAGGCCGTACTTCTTGGCAATCTTCACCACGTCCACAAAGAACTCAGGCTCAACGGTGACCGTCGAGGGATTATGTGGATAGCAAATGATCAGAAGCTTGGGCTTCGGATAGAGGTGCTCGCAGGTATAAGCGATGTTCGAGAGGAACTTCTCGCTGTTGGCAACGTCCAGGGAAATGACATTTCCCGATGCCAACGCAACAGCGTAAGTATGTACGGGGAAGTAGGGTGCCGGGACAATTGCCGTATCGCCAGGCCCCATCATGGCCAGGCACATATGGGAAAAGCCTTCCTTAGACCCCAAGCAGACCATCACTTCCGATTCCGGATCCAACCGAACGCCATACTTCTTGAGGTATTTCGCGGCGACTTCTCGGCGCAAGTTGCGAATACCATTGGACTTGCTATATCCGTGGTTGCGAACATCCTTGACCGCTTCGCACATCTTATCCATGACGTAGTCGGCGGGCGGGTCGGACGGATTACCCATGCCCATATCGATCACGTCGTTTCCGGCGACCCGCTTTTCATACAGCAAGGCGTTGATTCGCCCAAACATGTACGGAGGTAGGCGATAGACACGCTGCGCGAACTGAACCTCGAACGGAGGATCTTGTTGGTCGTCGTTGGTATGAGCGGAATCGGACATAGATGTCGTGTTTCGGCAAAGTGGTGGAAGGTTAAATTTGCCAGAATTCGCATGAGGAACCGGCACGCTTATTCTAAAATCGTCAAGCGACCAAGCCAAGGCGAGACGTGCTCTCGTTGGGACAGGTTGCCCACATTGGACAACGGAAAGTGAGAAGAGTTCACGGTTTGAGGTCAGAATCTAAGCCCGCAGGAGGTAGCGATGGAAAACTACTCGGCGAACGTACATTGGGAACGTGGGGATCAAAACTTTCTCGACAAGAAATATCGTCGGGGTCATACGTGGAAATTTGATGGAGGAACAGAGATCGCGGCATCCTCTTCGCCCCACGTTCTACCCCCGCCCATGTCCGATCCACGCTGCGTCGATCCAGAAGAGGCCTTCGTGGCGGCCCTTGCAAGCTGTCACATGCTGTGGTTCTTGGCCATGGCAGCAAAGCATCAGTGGTTGGTCGACAGCTACGACGATAAGCCAACCGGTAAGATGGACAAGAACAAGGAGGGGAGGACAGCCATGTCAGTGGTCACGCTTCGGCCTAAAGTCGTTTTTGGCGGGGAAAGCCAGCCGACGGCTGATGAGATCAGCACATTGCACAAGGAGGCTCACGAACTGTGCTTCATCGCCAATTCCGTGAAATCCGAGATTCGTATCGCGCCAAGAGTCTAGTTTCCGATTCCGGTCGATTCGACCAACTCGACACCGCGTCGCGTGACGCGAAATGGTTTGGTGAGCCCGCTTTGGCTTCCATGTCCCTTGCCATCGCCGGTATTTACTCCGTTCTCGAAGCAGAAAAGGATTCGTAGGTCTCCGGCCTCTCGTTCGAGTTCGGTTACTTTGACGCGGAACCTGCCGTTCTCATCGACCTTGCCGGCAAATGACTTTCGGAAGTAGGTGCTTCCTCCGTCGGGAGCCTCCTCGATGACCACCACACTGTGCGCGGGGATGTCGGATTGGATTTCGCCGGTGATTTCCAGATAGCGTCCACTGCGATTGAACTCTCCTTCGCACGAGGTCATCTCGAACTTGGGCATCTGCTGTCGCTTGGCCACGCTGCCTGAGAAGATCGGATGCTTCCAAAGCATGGCTGCCGTGGCGTCACACACGTAGACATCTTTTTCGTGGGCATCGACCTTGTTGTGATAGACCTTCGTTTGTGGGCCCATCAGGGTATTTCCACGGCGATCGCGCGATATGGGGCCGAGGTGCGGCAAGCCAAAGCCATGGCCAAGTTCATGGATACAAGCCTTCAGCGTTAAGTCTTGGTGGAACCCGCCTGCGATAGGCAGCTTAGGGTCGAGTTCGCCAGGAAGATTGGTGTAGTTACACATCGCCCAGCCACCGTCGATTGAGTTACCTCCGCCACGATAATTGGTGAATCGTTTCGGTGGATCCCCCAGGTAAACCCAGATCCACCAGACGTGACGATCTCGTGAGAGGTTGTATTTCTGCACGGCCGCATTGGTCACGGCGTTCTGAAAACCCGGTTTGTCGTACTTCCCACTATCAACGGAATGTTCTCCACGGATGAACAGAAACTTGTAGTTCCCTCGTTCGTCACGAGGGAAGGGGGTGGTCACCGCCGGAGGGTAACCGTTCTTGGTCATCTCCTTAACCAGGAACGCTTCGGTGATCGCCGCGATCTGCGCGAAGCGGCGTTGGACACCAGGTGGTGGCTCAACATCCGCTGGGACAAAGAGAACCATGTTCAGCTGAGGGTGACCCTGCTCAGAGTCTTGTCCAAAGCATACGGCTACCGGTGTAACCAGGTAAGAAAAGAACGCAGCGAAGAAGAGCAAGCCTACTAAGCAGCCGTGGATCTGTGCTCGAGAATGGGACAGAGAATTGAGGAAGAGATGCATGCTCGGCCAAATAATGGGTCCGGGGGTGGAAGCCATATGCCCTGGGTGGGGCCTGTGCTTTAACCATACGACAGTTCGACAGGTAATTCATCCCAAAACTTGGCATTCAAGGGATCACGAAAAAAGGACCGTACTCTTGTACGGTCCTTTTTGATTCGATTGCCTGGTCTGACAGTTGAAGTCAGGCGGTGGTTGCGCCACTATTTTCGCTGCTGCATCTGCTGACGAACAGCCGATTCGTAGGCTTTGCCAGCCTGGGTGGTATTGGCCAGGAAGTTATCGATCTGTGCATTGTCACGCAGACGTTCGAATTCTTCAGCCATTGCCAACCGCAGTTTCTTCTCGTGCAGTTCTTTGACCAATTCGTCGCGGACGTCTTCCACGTTGTGGATCAGCGGCTTAGTCAGACCAAGGCTGTACAAAATAATGTACTGGTTGCCCGTGGCGATGATTCCGGAGATCTCGCCAGGCTGCAACTTGAAGGCCTCGTCTTCGATGGTTGGCTGGCCACCATGTCGACGAATGGGTGGAACCTGACCGTCGTTGTTCTTCGAGACTGGCTCGATCGAGTATTGACGGGCGAGTTCACCGAAGAACTTTTCGGTAGGATTGCGGCGAGCCATTTCCCAGACTTCCTGCGCACGGCGTTGGCTATCCAGGACAATGGCCAGGATCTGGGCACGTTCGCCGTAGTTGGCTGCAAAACCCTTCACAATGTCGTTTTCGGTAATCTGAACTTTGCTGTCGACCAGCTTCTTCAGCGCCACGGTCGGCCAGACAGCATCGCGAACATAAAGCTCGACCGATACGCCTTGCTCTTCGGTGACCTGCTTCAGCCAGGCTTCCATGTCGGGCTTGCCTTCCTTGGTGAGGAAACCAAACGCATCCGCTGCTCGAACGATTTCTGATTCGAGATCCGCTTCCGAAACGGAAAGTTGTCGACGGGTCAGTTCTTGCTGCAGAATCTTGCGATTGATTTCTCCATCCAAGACTTCCAGGCCATGACGGCTAATGCATTCTTCTTTCAGTTCCTGAATGCTAACCGGCTGTCCATTGAGCGTAGCGGCTACGCCAGGCATCTGGGCCGACTTACTTGGATCGTTGAAGACATTCACGATTTGAGCGCTGGACTGCAGTTGTTCGTAGATGTCCCCAGCAGCATCACGCATCTTGCTTTCGCGAACGACGTCGGACAGACGTTGGCGAATTGCCGGCAGGCTGTTGGCAGGGATTTGATCAGCTGGCAGGTGTTCTTCGCACTTGAAGATCAAGTACTGACCTTGGACGAACAGCACTGGGGAAATTTCGCCTGGCTGCATTGCGAAAACGGTGTCTTCGATTTCCTGATTACCGATGTGTTTGCGAATCGGTGGAATCAAGCCGCGAGCAGCAGCACTGTTGACATCTTGCGAGTGATCTTTGGCCATGTCAGCGAACGAATCAGGATTCGCAGCCGCTTTGGCACGTAGTTCTTCGGCCAAGCCGCGTTCGCTGAGCGAAATCATGCGGACTTTGACTTTCGGGCCGTAGTTCTTTTCGTATTCGACTTGGATTTCAGCGTCAGTTACCGCGAGTTGGTTTTCAGCCAACTTGCGAAGAGCAAGCGTTGGCCAGATGATTTCGCGACGGTACTGGCCAGGGGTCACGTTGCGTTCTTCTTTGAGAAGACCCAGCCAACGATCGACCGACAGGCCAAACTTCTTGGCGATGTTGGTAATTTCGTTGTCGATGTCTGCCTCGGTAATCTGGATGCCCTTTTGCTGGCAGGCCATCGAGATCAAGTGACGGTTAAGCAGGCTTTCCAGAACGTCCTCGCCATGACGACGAAGAGCTTCGTCGCCCAGCGTATCGCGAGAGATAGGTTCGCGATTGACGACTGCGACTGTTTGGATCTTCTGAGCGGTTCGCGTTGGGGCAGCCACTTCTTCCGCCGGAGCTGCCAACGGGCCAGAGGCTGTTTGACGCTGCGGGGCGGCCTGTCGTTGTTGGACAGGGGCTTGGGCTTCCGCTGTTTGCGGGCCACCGGTGACTTGTCGCCAAGCGACGACTCCACCAATCAAAACAACAAATCCGACGGCTGCCAGAACCCAGGACTTACCTAGGGGAAGTCGGCGAGTAGCATCCTTGCCAGTCATTCCGCTTGCTCCAAAAATTTTCTGCAAGATTTTCTCAAGGAGAGGTGTTCGAATTACCGATACCATAAGGTTCGGGCAGCGGAATATAAGAAGAATGCTAGAACCGGGTCAAGATCGATTCGTACTCGGCAATAGGAAGAGATAAAAGCGCGGATCACACAGCCAAGCATGGACAAGAGGTGCTAGCAAAAAGCAGCGATGCGACGTTTCCGACCGCACCGCTGTGGCTTTTCCTGACGAATGTGAAAGACTGCTTTGAAGCTTAGTCTTCCATCACGTCCTTTTCTTTGGTCTTGGCCAAATCGTTGACCTGGTCTTCGTACTTCTTGGTCAGCTCTTGAACGTTGTCCTTGATATCGTCGCGGATGTCTTCGCTGATCGTCTTATCCTTTTCCGCGGTATCGGCAGCCTTGTTGGCATCGCGGCGGATATTACGAATCGATACACGCGACTCTTCGGCCAGTTCTTTGATACGAGAAACAAGCTTCTTACGAACTTCGGTCGACAGTTGCGGCACGTTCAAGCGGATCACGCGGCCATCGCTCTGAGGGGCCATGCCCAGGTCGCTGGCGACAATCGCCTTTTCGATGTCTTTGATGGCGCCGGTATCGTAAGGACGGATCAAAAGCTGGCTCGGCTCGGGAACACTCACCGAAGCGATCTGCTTGATAGGTTGAAGCGATCCATACACTTCGACTCGAAGTGAATCGACCAGACCTGGTGTCGCACGACCCGTTCGAACACCGCTGAGGCCGTTCTTCAGGACGTCGATCGCTTTTTCCATACGCTGCGTTGCGTCTTCCGTAATTTGATCCGCGTTCATCTTTGATAACCTTTATCGCAGGAATGATCCTCGCTAACTAACGTTTGAGGCGTGGAGATGCCTCCGAGAATAACCTACACCACGGACCGGAGCATGAAAAGATAACGATCACATAAGGACTACTGCTCTTTAAGCCCCAGGTTTCCATCCTTAGTCAGCGTCAGGTCGGGGCGAGCGGACTGTATGGCGCCCAAGAATTCATCTCGGTCGACTGGCGAAATGAGCACTGTAGGGGTGAAAAGTCCCAGCCACTTTTGCTGAGGACGGCTCCGATAGCGGATCATCAGGCCATCTTTCGAAAGGGCTAACCGCAGGTGAGGGCCTCCCATCATGAGCCAGATGCTCGAAGTCTTCTCGACCGAAAAAATATGCTCTAGCGGGACTGTCCACCATATGGGACCACACCGAATCCGCAGGTACTGCTCATCGATCTTGTAATAGGTGTACATCCAAATCGATTGGAGAAGTGCACCTGTTAAAACGAGCAGTATTCCACCGATATACGTAGGCGGGGAGAGAAAGAAACAGACGATGCCCAGTCCAAAGTAGATCATTGCCTGGCCGGCAAGTAGCAGGGAAACTCCCCAGTCGATTTTTGCGGGATAGAAGGATCGGTTCATCGCACTAGTCCCCAAACACGTCACCAAGCACATTACTGTGATGACGTGTTATTCGCTATCCGCCGGGCAATCTTGGTGCGATTTAGTATTACAGATTCGGATCGATCAGCGTTCCAACCTGTTCGCCACGGACTGCCTTTTGAATGTTGCCGTCCATCTTAAAGTTGAAAACAAGGATCGGCATACCATGCTCACGGCATTGGCTAATCGCGGTACCATCCATTACGCGGAGGTTTTCAGCGACGACCTTGTCGAAACCAAGCGTGCGGTAGAAGACCGCATGAGGGTTCTTCTCGGGGTCGTCACTGTAGACACCATCGACTCGGGTTGCCTTCATCAAAATATCGGCTTCCAGTTCCAGCGCCCGTTGAGCGGCCGCCGTGTCGGTGGTGACAAACGGACTACCAGTTCCGGCGGCCAGAATAACGATGCGGCCCTTTTCCAAATGGCGGGATGCCTTGCGGCGGATGTACGGTTCGGCAACGCCATGCATGTGAATGGCGGTCATCAATCGCGTGGACATACCGAGGCTTTCCAGTGCGTCTTGCAGGGCCAAGCCATTGATTACCGTTGCCAGCATGCCCATGTAGTGGGCCGTGGCTTCCTGAATCGAAGCGCTTTCGTTTTTGAATTGGCCACCGCGAAGAATATTGCCCCCGCCGATGACCACGGCGATCTGGCAGCCTAGCGCTGCTGCTTGCTGGATCTGCTGCGAGATGCTGACGACCTCGTCCATAGCAATCCCGCGTTCGCCGGCCCGGGAGAAGCTTTCGCCAGAAAGCTTGAGGATGATCCGTTTGTATTTGGTGGTATTGTTCTCAGGCGTTTCCGACATGGTTGAGCCGTCCTCAGGGCAAGCGTGGCAAATTTTAGGATTGGGGAGATTCTAACCGAGATTGCCGGCCCTGTGCAGGAGAACGCCGCGCATAAAAAATCCCTCGGCGGAAAATGCCGAGGGATCTTATGTTTACGCGATCAAGCTAAGTCCGAACGACTAACCTTCTTCCGAAGGAGTAGCGTCGTCGCCGATGACCCAGTGGGTGAAGCCCTTGATCTTCACGCCGTTTTCCGCAGCGTACTTGCTGACGGTCTGCTTGGGCTCTTTGACGAAAGGCTGTTCGAGCAGGGCAACCTGAGCGTAGAAGTTACGCAGGCGGCCTTCCACCATCTTGTCGATGATGTTTTCCGGCTTGCTCGAATCTTCGTTCATGGCCGCTGCCTTGAGGATGGCACGTTCCTTTTCCACCAATTCAGGGTCGATGTCTTCCTTGCTCAAAACCGAAGGGCTCATCGCAGCGACGTGCATGGCGACGTCCTTGACGACTTCGGCATTGTCGCCTTCGACTTCGACCAGAACACCACTAACGGTGCTGGAGTTGTGGCTGTAACCGCCGGTAGCACCTTCGACGCGGATCATACGACCAACGTTGAAGACTTCGCGGATACGGTTGAACATGTCGTCCTTCAACTCGCCCAGCGTGGTGCCTTCCTTGATGGTGGAAGGTTGAGCCAGCAGTTCTTCGGCAGTGGTGACGCTAGGAGTTTCGGCGTAAACCTTGGCCAAGTCATCGGCCAGAGCGATGAACTCTTCCAGTTGCGTAACCGGAGCGCTTTCGCACTTGAACTCAACCATGGCACCCTTGTCAGCGTCGGTGTAGATACCAACGCGACCGAATTCAGTAACTCGGTCGGTGCGGTTGAGCATTTTGACTTTGCCGTTTTCGCGAAGCCACAAGATTGCCTTCTCTTCGTCGCCACTCGACTCAGTCAGGGCCTTTTTGCATTCCATCATGGGAAGGCCGGTCTTTTCGCGAAGTGCCTTAACTGCTCCGGCGGTGATTGCCGTCATTGTCTTATCTCCAATGCTCGAAATTGGTCGCTCTAAAAATCTGGGAGCTATACGTGGAAAATTCTACCGCTGCGGGTTTCCCTCGGCGAAGACCGATTCGGTTAACATTTGAAGGAGATTGGATCTTCCTTCCAGGTTCACCGAGGGACCCTAAGCCGGTAATAGCTTACTTAGCCGCTTGTTCCGTTTGCTGGGCAGCGTGATGCTTGCCGTCGATGGCGGCGTCTGCCATCAGCTTGAGGAACATTTCGATCGAACGGATACCGTCGTCGTTGCCTGGGATCGGCAGGTCGACTTGATCTGGATCGCAGTCGGTATCGGTCAGAGCCACCGTCGTGATGCCCAGCGATTGAGCTTCCTTGATGGCGTTCTTTTCCTTCTTGGGGTCGACGATGACCAAAGCTTCTGGCAGGCGGTTCATCGTACGCAGACCGTTCAAGTTGCGGTACATCTTGCGGTACTCGCGTTGAAGCGACGACTGCATCTTCTTCGAGTACTTGGCCAGTTCTTCGCCCTCGATGATTCGTTCCAGCTCTTCCAGACGGCTCAAGCGGCTACGAATGGTGCGGAAGTTGGTCAGAGTACCACCGAGCCAACGCTCGTTGATGAACGGCATGCCGCAGCGTTCGGCTTCACGTTCGATGGCAGCACCGGCTTGACGCTTGGTTCCCACGAACAGCACCAGGCTGCCCCCTTCGGAAACCTGAGCCAGATACTTCTTGGCTCGCAGAAGCCCACGAATAGTTTCGCGGACGTCGATGATGTGAATTTGATTCTTCTTGGCGTAGATGTACGGTGCCATCTTCGGGTTCCACCGGCTGGTGCGGTGACCGAAGTGAATGCCGCATTCGACAAGTTCCTGGACAAATTGCTGTCCGCTCGACATGGCGCAAAATCCTTTCTAGTAAGGGATTGCAACGACACTTGGACGTTTCAGGCTCTAGATTGGCGCCATACCAATTAGTGGAAGCGATACCTGTTCCGCGGCGACTCTCGATTCCGAAAACCTCACTTCCCACACAGTTTTCGGAGAATTCGTCGCGGTCGAACGACCCAGTCGTGGCCGGCTTCCCAGTTGTTGGGAGCCTTCCCTGGTTCTTGATACTCCCCCAGGGCAACAAAATGAGGGGGAGGGAAGCTGATGAGAATAGCCGATTATCCGAGAATCGTCAACGACCCCGGAAACTGGGGCGGCCTAGTAGGTTTCCTCGAAATACTCGCGACACTTCTGGCAGTGGTCTAGATGCATTTCAACCGCTTTTCGCGTCTTCCCGCTGGTTATCGTTCCAGCGACGTATTTGGGCAGGAGGTCAACTGTTTCCTGGCAGGAGAGGATCGCGGTACTTCGGTCAGCACGGCTCAATACAATGCTGACCCCCACACTGGCTATTCCTAGGGTAGCGCTTCCAGCCGCGATCAGGATTTTCCGCCGTCCCTGGATACGACGCTCTTGTTCTTTAAGCGACCGCTGGAGCTCGGCGAGCTCTCCAGCAGGGCATTCGGACCAAGATTCGTCGGAGGGCATAGTCATGATTTTCCGGAGAACGCCCTCTCTTGCAACGAAAAGGAGACGTACTCCTCAATTCGGGCGAGGAGCGGAGGTTCAGGTGCCAAGTGAATGGCGAAAATAGAAACCGGCGGGGGAATGGGATGGGGGCTGATCGCTCATCCGCAGCGGAGGAACGCCAACTTGATGAGCTAGTTGGTCAGGTGCTTTGAGGATAACCTTTTTCCGCCCCAGTTCAATCAGTCCTTCGTTCTGCATCGCACCGAGAACAACGGTCACGGTTTCACGCGTGCTGCCGACAAGACTAGCCAAATCTTGATGCGAAAGACGAATGGAAAGCTCGATTCCCCGATCGGTTTCGAGGCCATATTGCTCGGCCAATTCCAGCAGCAGATGGATGATCCGCTCTCGATTAGGCAAATACAGCAGGTTCTTCACACGACGCTCGATTCTTCGTCGTCGCAATCCGATGATTTTGGTAACGCCGAGGCAAAGATCCGCATGCTCTTCCATCAGTTCCCGAAGTGTTTCCTCGGGAATGGCAATGACTCGTGAGTTTTCGACGGCTTCGGCGTACTCTTCGCGATTCCCCATATTCAGAATCGCTAATTCACCGAAGACTTCACCAGGCTCGATGAAGGCCAGAATGGATTGCTTTCCATCACTGGTTAAATGGCAGATCTTGACGCGTCCACTGGCCAAAACGAGGACGGAGTTGGCATCATCGGCCGGCAAATAGATCGGCTCCCCCTTGGCGACAGACTTGGAGCGACTAGCGGCCTCAAGTCGTGCGATTTGCAGAGGGGTACAGTTCTCAAAGAGCCGGCACGACTTGAGATACCAAATTTGTCCCGCCATGGGTGATCCTTCTGTTCGCGATGACTTGCCCCTGATCATCGCTCGGCATGTATTGTGATTGTGGTCTGCGACTTCGATGCGAATCCGTTTCCTCCGTTACAGATTGACGGGTAATTCGTGCCGAATTGGGCGAATTGCCGAGGATAATGCCTAATCGCAGGCGTAATTGCATAAAAAAAGCACGCCCAAATCAGGCGTGCTTAGCTACCCCCCGAGGATTTGAACCTCGACTGACAGAGCCAAAATCTGTAGTGCTACCATTACACTAGGGGGTAATTCCCGTTCACGGGAGTATAGATACTACTGGAAACCTTTAGGGTCCGACAAGAGGACCCGCTGACAAACATTCGGTTCGCTTCGGAAACTACGACATTCGCGAAGTCATTGCGAATGATAATTGTTCCATTTCGATCGCCAGATCGACCCCAATCACAGTGACATCATCTGGCAGTCTTAGGGTAACCGCAGCAAAGTTGAGGAAACCACGGATGCCAGCCTCGACAAGTCGCTCGGCCACTTCCTGGGCGGCTGCGGCTGGAACAGCTAGGATCGCTAATTGGATTGATTTCTCCTTAACGATCTTGTCTACATTGTCCAGGCTAAAAACGGGGATCCCCTCAATCTCGGTTCCAACGATTTTCGGATCGAGATCAAATGCGGCGACGGTGTTGAAGCCTTGGTTCGAAAAGCCGCGATAACCCAGTAGGGCACGACCCAGATTACCCACACCAACCAGTGCCACCGGCCATTTCTGGTCGGTTCCCATGATTTGGCGAATCGTGGAGATCAGCTCGGAACAACGATACCCAACGCCCGGGTATCCGAATTGTCCGAAGTTTGCCAGGTCTTTTCGGACTTGGGCATCCGAGAACCCCAGCATCTCTCCCAGCTTGGTGCTGCTGGTCGTTTCGATGCCGGCCCGCTCGAGGCGCGAAAGCTCGCGTAGATAAAGGCTTAATCGACTGACGACGGCCTTCGAGACACGCTGGTCGCTGGTAGCTTTCTTGTTGTCTTTGCTTTTCGCCATGGCGTGCGTTATCAGGTTGACGCCGAGGCGTCAGCGAAGAATCACGAGAATTGGTGGTCAGTACACCAACAACTCTAACCTGTTAGCAGACTGCCCAACAAGAGTGGTTGCCCGGCGAGACACGCGACAAGAAATAGTAAGAGCCTGGCAGCAAACGGGCCAGGCTCTTTTGAATGCCTTCAGGTAATCACGCTTCAGCAATTATTCCGTACCCAGATCTTCATAATTGATCCAGATTTCGCCAGTGGTGGCGTTGTAGAGCCAGCCATGGGTATCGGTGAAATCGGCGGAGACCGGGTCATCGGTGACAACCTTTACCGTGCTGCTATTCGTGAAGTTGTTAACGGGAAGCTTCGACAGATACGGACCGAATGGACCACCGGCCGTGCCGTCGGCTTTCGTAGCAATGGTCAGCTCGTTCAGATCGTTACCAGGGACGGCCCCATCGTGGTGGGCGCGATAGAGCTGGATCTGCGATCGCAACGTATGCAGGTTGAACAGCACGCTGCTCTTCTTGGCATCCGTTGTCGAGTCCGTGAATTGCGGGATAACCGTGGCTGCCAGAACAGCCAAGATGACCACAACAATCAGGACCTCAATAAGCGTGAAACCAGCTTTCTTCGATTGCGACATTGTCTTGACACTCCAAGTCGAATATTGCTGATCAGTTAGGGGAGAATTCCCGCTTCGGATCGATCAGCAAGGATCATTTTTCTTTGCGTTGGTGGATTACCCGGAAGCAGTAATGGATTTGCTTCTGAAGGTAGATACGTCACGCGGAAGTCCGGTCAAGAAGATTTTCATCAAAACGCATGCATGCCAGCCATAAGTGTGGTAACACCGCTGCGCCGCGATCTCTCTGTGCTCCTACCTATTAGGTAGCGAAGGGCCTTCATTCTGGTAGGTGGAGTGCGTATCCCCCTAGAAAACCCGCACAAAAGCCATCTGCGGAGTTTCTCTTTCAATCGTCATATTCGATAAGTACGGGTTTTACCGGTGTATTCGCTTCGATGCATGCACTCTACCCATCTAGTCACCTCTTCGCGTCTTTTGCGAAACACCCATTTGTTCAATCTCAAGCATCCATCCCAGATTGACGATACAGAAGGACATCTGAGCGCTGAATAGGCGACTTGGGCTGTCATTGCGTGACGCGAAAGAAGCCCTAAGTAGGTGCTTTAGATAAACGGGCGATAGCAGGAGATATTGCACGATTCAATGTTTGAGGGCACAGGACACGGCAAGGATTTGCCCAAACCAGGCCAGGCCCTTAGTCGTACGGCGTTTTGTCAACGAAGGAGAAGGAAAATGCGAGCTGTATTGGGATTGCCGATCCTAGCGGTCATGTTGGCTGCTTTTTCGGCGAACTCGGCTGAAGCCGCTTATGGCGGATTGTTCAGCTTCCGGAATGCTGGCTGTTGTGAGCCAGCCACTTACGCCTGCTGCAAGCAGCAGTGCTACACCGTAAACAAGACCTGCAAAGAGACTGTTTACGAAAAGCAGGAACAAACCTGCTACAAGACCGTGTATGAAACGGTCTACGAAGACAAGACTGTGGATTGCGTTACCTACGAAACGGAAACGCGCTACAAAGATTGCACGTACACCACGTGCAAGCCAGTTTGGGAAACCAAGTACCGCACGGTGAACTACACCACCTGCAAGCCGGTTTGGGAAACCCGAACGAAAGACATCTGCTACACGGTATGCAAGCCTGTCTGGGAAACCAAGACCAAGGAAATCTGCTACACCGTGTGCAAGCCGGTCTACGAGACCCGAACCAAGGAAATTTGCTACACGGTTTGCAAGCCTGTCTGGGAAACCAAGACGAAGGAAATCTGCTACACCGTCTGCAAGCCAGTTTGGGAAACCAAGACCAAAGAGATCTGCTATACGGTCTGCAAGCCTGTCTGGGAAACCAAGACCAAGGACATCTGCTACACCGTTTGCAAGCCGGTCTACGAAACGAAGTATCGTGACGTCTGCAAGACGATCTGCAAGCCAGTTCATTACACCAAGACGGTTAAGGTCTGTGGCGGTCACTGGGAAACCAAGACCGAAACGATCCCCGGTCCTGTTGTGAAGAAGTGCATTCAAGAACCAGGTTGCTGGACTTGGGACCCTTGCAAGTGCAAGTGCGTCTACTGCCCAGGCGAAACCAAGGTTGTTGAAGTTCAGTGCCCACCAAAGACCTGCTGCAAGAAGGTTTGGGTTCCTGAAGTCAGCGAAAAGACCGTTGACTGCGTTCGTTACGAACACGAAACCGTCACCGAGCAAGTTCCTTACAAAGTGTGCCGTATGGAGAAGGAACAACGCGTGAAGACCTGCACCTACAAGGTCTGCAAGATGGTTCCTGAACAGCGTACCAAGACTTGCACCTACAAGGTTTGCAAGATGGTTCCTGAGCAGCGTACCAAGACCTGCACCTACAAGGTCTGTCACATGGTGAAGGAAAACAAGACCAAGACTTGCACCTACAAGGTCTGCAAGATGGTTCCTGAACAGCGTACCAAGACCTGCACCTACAAGGTCTGCCACATGGTTCCTGAGCAGCGTACCAAGACCTGCACCTACAAGGTTTGCAAGATGGTCAAGGAATGTCACACGAAGGAAGTTCCTTACAAGGTGTGCAAGATGGTCCAAGAGACCCACACCAAGCAAGTTCCTTACTGCGTGAAGAAGCCTGTTCACACCACGAAGACCGTCAAGGTTGCCAAGTGTGTGCCAAAGAAGGTTGCTTACACGGTTACCCGTTGCGTTCCTAAGACCATCTGCAAGACGGTTCCGGTCACGGTTTGCTGCCCGGCCCCTTGCTGTGATCCATGCTGCGGTGGCGAAGCTGCTGCCAGCGATTGCGGTTGCGGTGCGTAATGATGCAAAACCGGCTCCTTGGACTCTCTGCCGGAGAGTCTAAGGCACTGGCCTGGTAGAATGAGGCGGCTTGAGACTCCGGTCTTGAGCCGCTTTTTTTGTTTCTTGATGCAGGAGCATGTCTGGTGATGACTCGATTGGACGATCTGCAACTCCCGGTGATCCTCGTCGGGGCGATGACGAAAGACCGCGTGATCGGTCAGGGGGACGGAATGCCGTGGGATATCCCCGAAGAATATCATACGTTCATCGATAACATTCGCGGACAGACGGTCATCATGGGACGCAAGTCATACGAAGAATTTGGTCCCGATCTTACAAGCGACCACGCGATCGTCGTCTCGCGTGGTACACCGGACGTCGAGGTGCCGGTTGTCGATAGCATGGAGAAAGCCCTTGAGCTGGCTCGTTCCTATGGCGTGAAGATCTTTGTCGCCGGCGGGTCGCAGATCTACGAACTAGCGCTGCCGCATGCGGATTGGATGTTCCTAAGCGAAATCAGGGAAGACTATGAAGGGGACAAGTACTTTCCAAATTTCGATCGCAGCCAATGGGAAGTTGCTCGTGAAGACGAGCATGCCAGATTCATCTATCGCGAGTGGAAACGGGTCAATTAGGTGACCGTTTGAAACGCCTTCTTCTTCGAGGCCAACTCGGGAATTCTGCCAAAAGCGATTTTGTCTTCCAGGACATCTCGGTAGGCGTGCGTATTGGCGAAATAGATCGAGTTGGGTCCCCAACGATCGCTGATTTCATCCAGGGCATGCGATAGCCGTTGGGACTGAGAGATTTCGTCAAAGAGATAGCCGGAGACTTCGCTACGCTGCTCTAGTTTGCTGACGGTGACATCGACCTTCTTAAGGCCTCGCAAATCCCGCGGACGCCGAAGCCACAAGCGTTCAAACTGATGCAGGATCGACAGCGTGTCTTGAACGCACGGCAATTCGATTTTCTCACTGAACAAGACTCCTCGATTTCCGGTCAGTGTCAGCTGTAAGTTGCGCGCATAGTAGCCTGTCTGTCGCAGTCTTCGGGCAAGTTTGCAGATCAGCAGTACGAGAATGCAGTGCGATCCGGCTTCGTTCCGATAGCGAGGATCCAGCACTCGGCCGTGGTTCATGGAATGGCGCTGCGTCGCAGGCTCTGGAACGTCGATGCCGTGAAATCCGTCCCACCAGCGAGCTCCTGAAACTGAACCCCAAACCTGCAACGCCTTTCGGCGATCGAGATTCCAGAGATCCTCAATCGAATGAACGCCAGCCCTATTGAGACGCGACACCATGCCGGTCCCCAGTCCAGGCAGGTCTTCCAGGTTCAAGTGAGAGAGTCGACCTGGCAGTTCTTCTGTCGGAAGGACGGTTAAGCCATCCGGCTTCTTCAGGTTGCTTGCTGTCTTGGCTAAAAGTCGCGTGGGGGCAATTCCAATCGAACTGGTCAACCAAGGACCGAAGTCGCGGCGGAGTTGTCGCTTAATTGCCCCAGCGAGTTGAACGGCCTGTTCGACTTGGCGATAACGACCGCATAGCTTGATCGTCCATTCGTCGATCGAGTAAACGTGATGCACTTCAGCGCATTGGTCCACGCTTTTGAGCAGCTCGTGGTGAATCTCTACGTAGACACTGGGCCGGGCCCTAACCAATTGGATATGAGGGCAAAGACGTTTGGCTTCGAAGACCTTGGTTCCAGTTCGAATGCCACACCGCTTCGCTTCGTAACTGGCTGCGATGATGCACGTTGCGTCCGATTCGAGTGGGACGACTCCGATTGCCCGATTTCGCAATTCTGGTCGCAAGAGCTGTTCTGCCGAAGCAAAAAACGAGTTCATGTCCTGCATCATCCAGTTCACGTGCGTCATTGCGGAGGCCCTCAAGGAGATGCGACTTAGGTATGTGTATAAATGTACACTATTTGTCGTCCTTCGCAAGGGAAATCTTTGATGGAAACCGACCATCGCCGGACAGTGGTGGCAAAATAATCGAACCTCTGCGGCTGCCTAGTGTCAGTCGATCAGTTTCTAGGAAACCGTTCGATGGATAAAAGCGTTGGGAGAGTCGATTGGCAGACCTGAATGCTTCTCAAATTGCCGAGACGATTGAGACGAATGATAGTGAGTTCTGTTGTCACTGGGCGCAGTCGCCTGAGGTAGAAATCACGCGGGAAGAGCACTGGTATCGACTAACCAGTGAGATCTCGCACCCCTACTTCAATAGCATCTTCGAGGCGAACATTCCGCCAGATCAGCTTCCCGAGGCAGTGGATAGAGCCTTGGCACCGTTTCGTGACAAAGGCCATCCGATGGCCTGGTGGGTAGGCCCGAAGACGCAACCATCTAGCCTTGGTCAGTTTTTAAGTCGCTGCGGTTTTGAACAGGTGGCGGCAGAAGCAGCGATGGCCATCAGCCCATTCGATGCCGACTACGAACGGGCCAGTGCAGAGGTTGAGATTCAAGCCGTCACATCAATAGCCGACCTACGTACATGGGTCGAGATCATGACTGGCGTCTACGGTCTACCGGAATTCACCCAGGAGCCGTGGTTTCAGATTCTCAAGAAGGCTGGACTTGGTAGCCGGAAGAAGCTGCAGCATTTCCTGGCGATGGTGGAAGGAGAAGTCGCTGGCGTGGGATCGATTTTCTATGGAAGCCAGGCCGCAGGAATCTACAGCGTGGCCGTGCTTCCTCAGTTTCGCGGACAGGGAGTCGCCTCGACGCTGACGATTTCGCTACTGTCCTTGATCGACGAGCGAGGATGCGAACTGGCTACGCTTTGTGCTTCGCAGAAAGCGGAGTCGCTGTATCGGAAGATCGGTTTTCGCCAGTACGGCGAATTGCATTGTTACGCCTGGAAGCCAGACTAGCGCATACAAAAACACCGCGCGACGTGAATGACGCGCGGTGTTTCGTGTTCGTCTCGCTGTAGGCGAAGTCGCAAGCGGCGTCTTAGACGCGGCGTTCTCGCAGGCGGGTCGCCTTACCAACGCGATCGCGCAGGTAGTACAGCTTGGCACGGCGGACAACGCTGCGACGCGTGACTTCCACCTTGGCGATCTGTGGGCTGTGAAGCGGGAACTTCTTTTCAACACCTTCGCCAGCCACGATACGGCGAACGGTGAACATTTCACGGGTACCGCTGCCGCTCTTGGCGATCACGGTACCGATGAACTTCTGGATACGTTCTTTTTGACCTTCGAGGATCTTGGTGTGGACCTCGACGGTGTCGCCGATTTCAAAGAAATCAACATCCGACTTCTTGTAGGCCGATTCGACCTTGCTCATCAAATCTTGGCTCATTGCCAGTTTCCTTCTGCTACAGCGATTTAACGTTTATTTTGGTTAGCGTCGTCCGATTGCTCGTCAAGCAAGTCGGCTCGTCGCATCTTGGTCTTATCCAGCGACTGCTGCTTTCTCCAGGCATGGATCTCTTGGTGATTGCCACCTAAGAGAACCTCTGGAACATTCAGGCCGCGGTATTCTCGAGGCCGCGTGTACTGCGGGAACTCGAGAAGACGATTACCTTCACTGAAGGAATCGTCGACGGCACTTTGCTCGTCGCCAAGTACGCCAGGGATCAGGCGAATCACCGAATCGATAATTGCCATCGCGGCGACCTCGCCTCCGTTGAGGACGAAGTCTCCCAGCGAAATCTCTTCGGGCTGCAGAAGGTCGATCACTCGCTGATCGAAGCCTTCGTAGCGGCCACATATCATGGTCAGCCGTTCTTCCTGAGCAAGCTCTTCGACCAGGGGTTGATTGAGCGTCCTCCCTTGCGGGCTCAGCAAAATCAACCGGCCTGGCTTGTCGCTCAGTGGCTGGATTTGTTCGATCGCCTCGACGACCGGCTGTACGCGGATGACCATGCCAGGTCCACCACCAAAGGGGCGGTCGTCGACTCGATTGTGCTTGTCGTTTGCCCAGTCCCGCAGGTTGTGGACATGGGCTTCAACTAGCTGCTTATCAATGGCCTTGTTGAGCAGGCTTTCACCGAGATAGCCGGTGAAGATCTCCGGAAACAACGTGAGGACATCGAACCGCATTGCAGGTCTACCTGCTTAGCCTTCAGCCTTGGGCTGCTCTTCGCCGCCTTCAGCCGGAGCTTCCGCGGTTTCACCTTCGGCAGGAGCAGCAGCTTCAGCGCCTTCTTCGGCCGGAGCTTCGGCAGCTTCGCCTTCAGGGGCGGCTGGTGCTTCCGGTTCAGGCTCTTTGATTTCAACTTTCGGAGGAACGTAGGCAGTCTTGGTCGCCATGCGAGCCAAGGCTTCTTCGCGAGCTGCCACGTGGCTGCCGTTGGTGCCGTACTTACGGATCAAAACAGCAACCTTCGGGGAAGGCTGAGCACCGACGCCGAGCCAGTAGTCGACGCGTTCGGTCTTCAGGTTAACCCGGGCGTCCTTTTCTTTGACGAACGGATCGTAGGTACCAAGATACTCGATTGCCTTGCCATCTCGTGGGGTACGAGAATCCATGGCGCAAATACGATAGAACGGACGGTGTGCCCGACCCATCTTCTTCATGCGAATGCGAACTGCCACGTAACGTTACTCCTTAGTAAACTTTCTGTCTAAACTTGCTCAACGACGAGGTTAACGACGCCGTTTCTTGAGCTTCTTCTTGAGTTTCTTCTGGTTTTGGACATCCTTGGAGGTCATCCGTTTACCGGTGCTTTGCTTGGCCTTCTTCATCTTGCCGGTTGGATCCATCAGCTCGCCGGAGCGAAGCTTCCGCATCATGTCCATGGCGCCACCCATGCCGCCTCCGGCCATTCCCTTCATCAGCGAGGCCATGCTGTCGAACTGCTTGATGAGTTCGTTGACCTCCTGGGGGGAAACGCCAGAGCCTTTAGCGATCCGCTGACGACGGCTGTTGTCGATCAACTTAGGATCGTTGCGTTCGTCCGGGGTCATCGAGTCGATCATGCCGCCCAGACGACGCATTTCTTTCTCGTGATCACCGCCTTGCAGCATCTTGGTCATCTCGCCCATGCCTGGCATCATCCCGAGCATTTTCTGCATCAGGCCAGGTCGAGCGATCTGGTTGAGCTGCTTACGGAAGTCGTCCAGTGTGAACTGGCCCTTTTGAAGCCGTTCCTGCGTCTTCTGGACTTGCTCCTGGTCGAACTCACGTTGGGCCATCTCGAACATCGACTGGATGTCGCCCATTCCAAGAATCCGGCTCGCAAAGCGGTCCGGGTGGAAAGGATCGAGGCCGTCCATGTGCTCGCTGACACCGACGAACTTAATCGGTACGCCAGTGACATGTTTGACCGACAGCAATGCACCGCCTCGGGCATCGCCATCGAGCTTGGTCATGATGACGCCGTCCAGTTCCAGGGCTTCGTTAAACGCCTTGGCACTGTTGACTGCGTCTTGTCCGGTCATGCCGTCGACAACCAGGAAAGCCTTGTCCGGCTGAACCTTCATGTCGATGGTCTTGAGCTGCTGCATCAGCTCTTCGTCGATTGCCAAACGACCGGCCGTGTCGAGAATCACGACATCGATGCCGTTGTCTTTGGCGTGTTTGACGGCGTTCTGGCAGACAGCGATCGGGTTGGTGGCTCCCTCTTCGCTGTAAACGGGCGTGTCGACGCTTTTGCCGACAATATGAAGCTGTTCAACGGCGGCAGGACGCTGAAGGTCGGCAGCACAGAGCAGGGCCTTTTTGCCCTCTTTGCCGATCAAGCGTGCTAACTTACCGCACGTGGTCGTCTTACCGGCACCCTGCAAACCGCACATCATCAGCACGGTGACACCCTGTTTCAGGTGCAGGGTAGGGTCGGAATCGCCGCCCAGTAGCTCGATCAGGGCCTCGTTGACGATACCGACAAGCTGCTGCTCAGGCTTGAGCGACTTGAGGACGTCCTGGCCGACTGCTTTCTCAGAGACGTCCTGCATGAAAGTCTTGACGACGTCATAGCTTACGTCAGCTTCAAGCAGGGCGTTCTCGATGAGCTTCAGGCCCTCCCGCATGTTCGATTCGGTCAGTCGGCCCTGTCCGCGCAGCGTCTTAAACGCTGATCGTAAGCCGTCTTGTAACGAGTCCAACATCGCAGGATCTGCCTAAGGGTCGAATATCACGTAGCTGGGAGTTCGCTCCGAGGGGTGAGATCTTGCCCATGAAAAGACAAAACAACCCTACGGCCCACTCCCGAGAGATGGGTCGAAACGCGTATTCTAGCGAACCCCACGGCAGGTTGGCAATTGGTAATGCGGGGACGAAGGCGGGATTTTCACGAGCGATTGGCCCTTAGATGGGGGGTGGGTTGTCTCCGGTAGGCGGCCATCCTCTCTCCTTGATGTCCTTAAACTGCTCGTACGAGCGAATCAGTAAACGGACTTCCTTTGTCGAGACGCCTGCAGCAACCGCAATCCGCTCTTGGCGTGTTCCGTCGATTAAAGATGGCGTTTTTCGTTCTTCTACCGTCATCGAATCGAGAATTCGCAGTTCTTGTTCGACATAGTCGCCAAGCTTCTCTCGGAGTTGCTTCTTGTGCTCGTACCAGCCTTGAACCAGCAATCCGGCGAATCGATCAAACCATGTCGGATAAATCAGATCATGGAGTTCTTGACGATAACTATCCAAGGTAAACGTGGACGGCATTGGGACGCTCTACTTCTGAATCGCCCCCTCAGGTGCCTCTGGCCGCTTCTTCACGGGCATCGGCTTCAATCCTTTGATCTGCAGGGTGGAAACCTCTTTCGTCTTGATATCCATGACACGAATCATGTGGTTATTCGTGTCCGCGATGTAGAGCTTGCCGCCAGCGTGAGAAATCCCTGCCGGTTCGTCGAACTGGGCGGGATCGTTGGCATTACCAGGCTCGCCGGTGCCTGCAATCGTTGTCACATCGCCAGTAGCTGCATCGACTGCTTTGATCTTGTTGTTGTAGGTATCGGTGGTGTAGATGACTCCATCAACGTAGCAAACGCCCAAAGCATGCTGCAGTTTGGCCGTCTTCGGAGGACCATCCACGTCGCCAAAACTGAACAAACGACCGTAAGGTAGATGAGCCGTTCCAATCACGGTTCGCACACTTCCTTCGGGATCGAACGGTACGGCACGGATCGAGCTGCCTTCGCTGTCAGCCACAAACAATTCCTTTCCGTCCGACGTTAGCCCCGAGGGTTGGGCGAAGGACGAGTGCCCTTGCTGGTAAGGAACAGGGGGGAGCAGGGGCCCATCGACGATGTCTTCGCGGCCGTTGCCTGCGTATGGACCGATTTCCTTCTCGTCGAGTGTCATTTTCCAGATCTGGTGAGGACCTGCCATCGCGATGTAAAGACTGTCGCCATGGGGCCAAAGAGCCCAGGGGCTGTTGATGGGCGTCGTCTTGGGCAATCCAACGAATCGATCTGGCAGGCTGGATAACGTGGCATTTTCACCAACACCTGGCCAGTTATTTCGTGCCTGTTCGCCGACCCCAGCGATCGTCGAGACTTGTTTCTCTTTCAGATCGACTTTGCGAATCAGGTGGTTTTCGGTGTCGGCGACATACAAAGTGTCCTGTACGAGGGCCACTCCTTGCGGATGATCAAACATGGCTGATGCATACCCGCCGTCGGCCGAACCAATCTCACCGCTCCCGATCACATCCTGCAATTGACCGTCGAGAGATGTGATCACGATTCGATTGTGATTACTGTCTGAAATGAACAATCGATTGGACTTTTCGTCAGCCAAAACCTTCCCCGGGAAACGGAGTTGGGTCGGCTGCTGGCTGTAGGCCAACAGGTCGAATTGGATCGGCGTTTCGTCGAGCGAGCCATTGTTCCGATAGTAGGGCATCGATCGGTTTAGCACCTCGCGAATGTCGTCCGCTTTGAACTCGCCGCGGCGAAGATAAACGACGTTGCCTTCGGGGTCGATGAGGTACATCGTGGGCCAACTGCTGACGCTGTAGCCATTCCAGATCTTCATTTCGTCGTCGTTCACGACGGGGTGTTCGATCTCGTATCGGAGGATCGCTTCGCTGATGTTTTTGGCCTCTTTTTCCGTATCAAACTTGGCCGAGTGAACGCCAATCACAACGAGCTGGTTGGGGAATTCGTGCTCTAACTTCTTAAGCTCAGGGAGGATATGGATGCAGTTGATGCAGCAATACGTCCAGAAATCGAGCAGGACGTACTTCCCTTTCACGTCTTCAAGTTCCAGGGGGCCCTTGGTGTTCATCCACTCCATGTCTTTGGGAAACGCCGGAGCTGGAATACGGGCACGGAAAGGATGTTCGGGCTCCTTAGCCTCCGGCTCATCTTTGGTTGCTTCTTCCTTGGTGGCGGCTGGTTGCTGTTCTTCCGCCATCGCAAACGGATGCGTCGAAGAACTTCCGCAGCCGACCAGTAGCAAGACAGCAGCAAACAGCGCTAGCTTGCGCAGGATTGGTAAGGGAGAAACATGCAGGCAAGTCATGGATAAGACCTTCCGTATCTGGGGGCAGGATTCCAATAAATTGGAACGATTTAGGGAGAGAAAGGCTGTATATATTCGTACAATGCTAGTTAGTTTACCGGCTGACGTTGTCGCTGGTAGCTCTTTTCATTTTAGGAACGGCTAGCATGCATCGCCCACCCTACAGAGGAGTGTAGCGAGCATCTTCAAAAAATTCCTGGGGCGAGCATGGAATTTTGCCGACAAACTATAACGATTATAGCGATTATTCCGGATGCGTCCGGAGACGATATTGTCGAACTTGCACCGAGGAATGTGCTACCTTTGGTGGAATGGTCTACGTGCGGTGAAGTCGGAGTGACTTTCGCCACATCCTACCCTTACGGACCAACCCCGCCAAATATCGGAGGATTAAACCGTGTTTCGTAAAGTATGGCTCGCACTCTGTCTATTACCAATGCTCGCGTCCTTTGGCATGGGCCAAGACTGGGCGAATAAGATGTTCCAGGTTCGCACGCACGATTTTGGTGCTGTGGCGAAAGGGGCCAAGGTTTACTACGAGTTCGAACTGCAAAACATCTACGAGGAAACTGTTCACATCGCCAGCGTGCGATCGAGCTGCGGATGTACCAGCCCTTCGATTAAGAACGACACGTTGAAGACGTGGGAGAAAGGGGCGATTGTTGCCAAGCTGAACACCGACAGCTTCCTTGGTCACAAGAGTGCAACCGTCACCGTTACGATCGACAAGCCGTTTTACGCTGAAGTTCAGCTGAACGTTTCGACTGACATTCGTGGAGACCTTGTGTTCCAGCCAGGTGCTGTGCAATTTGGTAACGTCGAACAAGGCGAAGGTGGCATCGCTAAAGTGCATGTTTCCCAAGCCGGTCGTAGCGACTGGAAGATTACCGATGTTCGCAGCAACGATGACTTCCTGGGTGTCGAGCTCAGTGAAACTAATCGTGGTGGAGGTCGTGTTGGATACGACTTAGTGGTTCGCCTGAAGGACAATGCACCCGTCGGTTTCATCTCAAGCCAGTTGGCATTGATTACTAATGACAGCCGTAGCCCATCTGTCTCGCTGCCCGTTGAAGGCAAAGTCGAGTCGGCTTTGAATGTGAGCCCAAGTGCTTTGTCGCTCGGTGAGTTGAAGCCAGGTCAAAAGACCGAAGCCAAGTTGATCGTCCGAGCTAAAAAGCCATTCCTGATTACCGGAATCAGCTGCGACAGCGAATGCTTCAAGTTCGCGGCTCTGCCAGAAGAACCCAAGAAGCTTCACTTCCTGCCGCTGACCTTTACTGCCGGTAGCGAAGGTGGCACGGTCGTCAAGAAGATTAAGATCGAGACCGATCTGGGCGAAGGTGTCAGTGGCGAATCGGTCGCAACCGTCGTTGTGACCGAAGGCAACTCCGAGACCTAATAAGCCAAGCTACATAAAACAAAAAAAGGCCCCGATTCGTCATTGAGTCGGGGCCTTTTTCGTTACTAGTTGTCGGCGGCTACTTTGGGCTTCTTCTCCGGCAGCGGTGGGAGTGCTTCTTCCAGGACTCCCTTTACCTTTGGCCACATCACGATGGCCTCAAACAGCATCCAGGCTTGCAGAATCAGCACGCCGATGCCCAGGACTAGCAGCAGCCACTGCTGTTTGGCCCAGTATCCCGATTCGCTGAAAACGTTGTAGTACATTGCCAAGGCTGGCAGGATCAACATCGCAATCATGGGAATCGCGACAAACCAGATGGGCTTGTTGCGTCGCCATAAATAGAACGCCGTAACCATCATCGCCAGGCCGGCGAGAAGTTGATTCATAGCACCGAAGAGTGGCCAAAGCAGCGTACCACCTTTGCCAGGTATCTTGTCGGCAAATACGGCAATGGCTAAAGCCGAAAGCACCGCAGCAGCAGTGGCGGCATACTTTCCGGCCAGGGGTTTGGTGATCGGCGTCGAGGCGAACAATTCTTGCAGCACGTAACGCTGTAGACGCGTCGCCGTGTCGAGTGTCGTTGCCGCGAAGTTTGCCACCAGCACTGCGATAATGCTGATACCGATTTCCAGTGGAATTCCAATCGACGTGAGGAAGTTGGCTCCCCCTTCAACAAATGCTGCGACCAGGTTGGGGAGTTTGAAATCGCTCCAGCTCTTCGTGATCGCGTACCGCGTTTCCCAGGCCGCTTGCCCGGTCAGGGGGGCACCTTCGGCATCGGTCATGGCGGTATATACGTACGATCCGTCCGCTGCTTTGCTTCCCTCGAAGATCCCCATTCCGACGCCGGCACAGCAAGCAAGAATCACGATAACAGCCAGGCCGCCTTCCAAGAGCATCGCACCGTAGCCGATGTACTGGGCGTCGGTTTCCTTTTCGACCTGCTTACTCGAGGTGCCGCTACTGACCAGGCAGTGGAAACCACTACATGCGCCACAAGCAATCGTGATAAAGAGAAACGGAAAGATCGGCGGCGCCCCGGCCGGCATTTCGGTTGCCACCGCTGGCGTGGACTGGGCCAGGTTCGCTGCACCGGTTGCGCTTGCTACGAGCAGACCAACGAACAGCAGCACCAAGGCCACAATCAACTGGTGACTGTTCACATAGTCACGTGGTTGAAGCAGCAGCCAAACAGGCAGCACGGAAGCAACAAAACAGTAAATCAACAGAATGATCGTCCAGACCATTAACGGGCTCAGGTAGGGACTGGCGGACAGGTCAGGTCCGAGCACGTTGGCCAGAATTGCTCCCAGGTCGATCGGAAGATAGTAGACCCCAACCAGGATCGATGCATAGACAATGAACAGGGCAACCAGTGACGGCACCAACAGGTGGGCGTCTTTCTTGCGAGCGTAAAGTCCCAATGCGATTGCGATGGGCATACTGATCCATACCGGTAATACAGTTTGCGGGTACTCGGCGAAAATAACCGCCACCACCAAACCGAAGATCGCTAAGACCACCATCAAAGCGGCGGCGAGCACAATCAGAAACAGGTACTTGGCTCGCTTGTTGATCATGCGGCCTGCGATTTCACCGACGGTCTGACCGCGATTACGCAACGAGATGATTAAGGCCCCCAAGTCGTGCACGGCTCCGACGAAGATCGAACCGAAGACGACCCACAAGAGAGCCGGTAGCCAACCCCAAAAGACGGCGATGGCAGGTCCGACGATGGGCCCGGTACCGGCGATACTTGTGAAGTGGTGGCCGAAGACAACCTGTCGATCGGTTGGGCAGAAGTCGACATCGTCCTGCAGTTGTTTGCTGGGCGGTTCGTTGTTGTCATCAAGCTCGAACAGCCGGTGTGATAGCCAGCGCCCATAGGTGTTATAGGCAACAATAAAGCCAACAAATGACAGAACCGCAACAATTAGCGTCGACATAAGCGTAAAATATGTGTCACGACGTGAGGCGTCGTGCATCCAAGGGAGGAGTGAACTTTATGGTGGGTGATACGCGGGGATAGTGAGCTTACCCGCCTACCCCTATAATGATGAATTCTTCCAGCGACGTGAATAGCTCACAATTCAACTGAGATAAATTTTTTTCGCGGCTTAGCGCTTTCACAAGGATTAGATCGACCGTGTCGGAAAAGATTGAAAACGTCATTATTGTCGGAAGTGGACCTGCGGGATGGACTGCCGCAATCTATGCGGCTCGGGCAAACTTGAAGCCTCTTTTGTACGAAGGCGCCGCACTTCAGGAGCATTATGACCTCGGGCGTGGCCCACTGGGCCAGTTGGCAATGACTACGGAAGTCGAGAACTTCCCAGGGTTTCCGTCTGGCGACCTGAGCGGTTATTTGGACAACGCCATTGATGAAAGTTTGCGCCAGTACATGGCTCCACACCAGAAACATGGTGTTAGCGGTCCTGAATTGATGGAGCTGATGCGTCAGCAGGCCAAGAATTTCGGCACGCGCGTCGTGACCGATGATATTGTCGAAGTCGATTTCAGCCATCAACCGTTCAGATTGAAGCCCCGCGAAGGCGAAGAGTGGCTCAAGACCCGCTCCGTCATCATCGCAACCGGTGCTCGAGCGAATTACCTCGGCTTGGAATCGGAAAGCAAGTTCAAGAACCGCGGCGTGAGTGCCTGTGCGGTTTGCGACGGTGCCTTGCCGCGATTCCGCGAGAAGCCGTGCATCGTGGTCGGTGGTGGTGACTCAGCCATCGAAGAAGCGGACTACTTGAGCAAGTACAGCTCGGTGGTCTACCTGGTACATCGCCGCGATAAATTCCGTGCATCGCAGGCCATGGTCGACCGGGCAATGGAAAACAAGAAGATCGAAATTGTCTGGAATCACGTTGTGACGGAAGTCTTGGGTGACGACCAAAACGGTGTGACCGGTGCCATGCTCGAAAGCACGGTCGATGATTCGACCAAGCAACTGGATGCGACCGGCTTCTTCCTGGCGATTGGCCATACGCCTAACACCGACTTCCTGAAGGGGAAGCTCGATATGAACAACGCTGGTTACCTCAAGTGGACGGTGCCTTTCCGTACCAATACGAGCGTCGACGGCGTTTTTGCAGCCGGTGACGTGGCGGATGACTACTACCGTCAGGCGATTACCGCTGCCGGGACTGGCTGTATGTCGGCTTTGGACGCCGAACGCTGGTTGGCCTCGCAGGGCTTGCATTAAGCGAAAAATGCAACCATCATTAGATGCACTGAGAACCTTGCTTGTTCCGTGTGTCAACGAAAAAAACTGAGCAAGGGGAGCGAAGATCGTTCCCCTTGTTTCGTTATCCCCACCCCATCATCCCTTATCTACGCCGAATCTAGGCGAAGGATTCGCTATGTCTGAGACCGTAAGCAAAGTCGAAACGGACCGAGAGATTCTCCAGGAAGCGCAAGCGAAAGGGGCTGGAGCCACGCTGGGTGCCTGGGTTCGACTTTCAGGACCTGGTTGGTTGCAAAGTGCAATCACCCTGGGTGGCGGCTCGTTGTCCGGCGCGCTCTTCATGGGGATCTTGGGTGGATATAGTCTTCTGTGGCTGCAACTGGTGGCCATTATTTGCGGCGTGGTGATGCTTTCGGCAATTAGCTACGTCACCTTGTCGACTGGCAAGCGGCCTTTCCGTCAGATCAATGCTCACATCAATCCGGTGCTTGGCTGGGGTTGGATCGTAGCCACCGTCGCGGCCAATATGATCTTCCTGATGCCGCAGTTCGGTCTCTGCTACGCTGCGCTGAATAAGAATCTCGCACCTGGTTTGGTGGGCGATTCGATGGAAGCGAAGGCAACCGTTTCGTTATTGTTGCTGGTTGCCGGTGGCGTACTCGTGTTTATGAATTCCCGGCCAGGGCTGGCGACAAAGATTTTCGACATCCTTCTAAAGGCCATGATCGGTGTGATCGTGATTTGCTTCTTTGGAGTTGTCGTCAAGCTGGGCATGTCCGGCGAAGCGTTCTCGTGGTCGGAAGTCTTCGCGGGGTTCATCCCTGACTTTTCCGCAGCAACCGAGCCAACCGGGCAGCTAGGTGACATCGCTGCCGAAGTTCAAGAAACGTATCGTGGTTTTTGGACCGATCGAATCGTTGCTGACCAACGTGCCGCGATGATTGGTGCAGCTGCGACGGCGGTTGGCATCAACATGACCTTCCTGCTCCCGTACTCGATGCTGGCCCGCGGATGGGACAAGACATTCCGAGGTCTGGCACGATTCGACCTTTCCACGGGTATGGCGATTCCTTACATCCTGGTGACGAGCTGCGTCGTGATTGCTTCGGCCGCGGCGTTTCATGCCAAGGTCGATGCCGATTTCCTTTCGACCTCGCCAGAGACGATGGCCAAGAGTCCCATCTACGGTGGTGCTGAGAAAACGCTGGCGTTGCGCGTCGTCAAGTTTGACAAGGACAGCTTAAATGTCCCGCAGGAATATTTGGATGAGGCCAAGGGCGAGGACGGCAACGTCGATGACGCCAAGCTCTCAGGTATTTTGCTCAGTGCCAAGTATGCACCGCTGAAGCAAGCGATTGCCGACGTTCCTGAAAACGAAAAGAAACTTGCTGCGTCGTTGGTCAAACGCAGCGAGTTTCTCCTGTCGGAATCGTTGGCACCCCTGCTTGGCGGTGAAATGGCCCGCTGGGTATTTGGAATCGGTATCTTCGGTATGGGTTTCTCGACGATCATCATTTTGATGATGATCAACGGCTACGCGTTCACCGAAATGCTCAACACTAAGCCGAACGGAGCGGCCCACGTAATCGGCTGTTTGATTGCCGGGCTTTCCGGTGCATCGTGGTTTATTCTTTGGGACGGTCCTGCCAAAACCTGGCTGGCAATTCTCGTCTCCAGCTTTGCTGTGATGTTCCTGCCGATCGCCTACGTGACGTTCTTCATGATGATGAACAGCAAGAAAATCTTGGGCGATGACAAGCCAAAGGGGCTTAGCTGGATTATCTGGAACGTCCTGATGGTCATCTCGGTCATTGGGGCCATTGCAGCTGCCGTGGTGTCCCTCACGGACAAAGTTACCAACCCTGGTACTCCCTTTGCTCAGAAGGCCGTCGTCTTGACGGTGGTTATCGGGTACCTGATCCTATTTGTAGGCGGATTCTTCCTCCGTAGCGGCAAAGACGACGACGATCCTATCGATGCCGATGCGGCAGAAACTGCCTAGAATGGAAACTTCGCCAGGCTCTTTCGGTAATTTTGAAGGAGCCTCGCTTCAGGCATATCAACAACAGGGACGGTGCGATGGAAAAGCGAACGGTCTTGCAGGCACGCTCGGCAGATTCGATAGGGCAACAGGTTTGTCTTGAGGGTTGGGTTCGTACGCGGCGTGACTCGAAGGGGGGCTTTAGCTTCATCGAGTTGAATGACGGCAGCTGTCTCGCGAACATCCAGGTCGTTGCTGACAATCAGCTGTCCAATTATGAAAGCGAAGTGAAGCACCTGACGCCTGGTTGTTCGATTCGCGTGGTGGGCGAAGTCAAAGAATCTCAGGGGAAAGGTCAAGCCACGGAAGTCCAGGCCAGCGAAGTCTTCCTCTATGGGACGGCGGACGCCGAAACTTATCCGCTGCAGAAGAAGCGGCACACGTTCGAGAAGCTCCGCGAATGGGCCCACCTGCGAACTCGGTCAAATACCTTTGGCAGCGTGTTTCGGGTGCGGAACCGGGTGTCGTATTCGATTCATCAGTTCTTTCAGGAACGCGGTTACCTATACGTGAACACGCCGATTATTACTGCTTCCGACTGCGAAGGGGCTGGCGAGATGTTTCGCGTAACGACGCTCGACGTGGAAAAGCCTCCGATGGTCGATGGTAAGGTCGACTTCAGCAAAGACTTCTTCGCTCGGCCAGCCTATCTGACCGTGAGCGGCCAGCTGGAAGGCGAGATCTTCGCGACGTCGCTGGGCAAGGTTTATACGTTCGGGCCGACCTTCCGCGCAGAAAACTCGAATACCAGCCGGCATTTGGCTGAGTTTTGGATGGTTGAGCCAGAGATCGCGTTTGCCGACCTGGAAGAGAACATGGAGGTTGCCGAGGCCTTCCTGAAGCGAATCTTCCGCGACGTCATGAATGACTGTGCCGAAGACATGGCATTCTTTAACGAGCGGATCGCACCGGGAATTCTGGATACGCTTCAATCAATCGTCGATAGCGAGTTCCTGCGGTGCAGCTATACCGATGCGATCGATATCCTGGAGAAATCGGGGCAGGAGTTTGAATACCGCGTGAGCTGGGGTGTGGATCTTCAGTCGGAGCACGAGCGATTCCTGACCGAGCAGCATTTCAAGCGACCGGTCATTCTTCACGACTATCCGCGGACCATTAAACCGTTTTACATGCGTTGCAATGACGATGGTAAGACGGTTCGAGCCATGGATGTGCTGGTACCTCAGGTAGGTGAGATTATCGGGGGAAGCCAGCGTGAAGAACGCCTGGATGTGCTTGAAAGCCGCATGAAAGAGCAGGCCCTCAATCCTGAAGAGTACTGGTGGTATCTGGACTTACGTCGATATGGCACCGTTCCGCACTCTGGTTTTGGACTTGGCCTGGAACGCGTTCTACAGTTTATTACGGGCATGGGGAATATCCGGGATGTGATTCCGTTCCCTCGTACCCCTGGCTGGGCCGAGTTTTAAGCTTTCGGTTCCCCTGTGTCATTTTCCATTTAGGATTCGAGATATGATCCGTCGCCTGATGTTCGTCGCGTTGAGCGTAATGGGAACGCTTTCGTTTGCCGCGATCGGCTATGCCGTTGACCTGCAAGAATTGAAGAAGGAGGTCGCTGACGGCAAGGCGGTCCTGCTCGATGTTCGCGAAGAAGTGGAATGGAAGAAAGCTCATCTCAGCCAAGCGGATCTCGTACCACTTTCGACGATCGCCACCGACAAGCATGCGAAGAAGGCGATCGAGAAGTACACCAAAGATCCTGAGATGAAAATCTATACGTACTGTCGCTCGGGCCGTCGCTCGGTTTTGGCGGCCGACATGTTCAAGCGTGTAGATGCCAAGGTGGTGGCAATCACCCAGTCGTACAAAGATTTGGTCGAGGCAGGTTTCAAAGAAACCAAAGACACCGACCCAAAACTTGATCCGCCGATTCAGATGAACTAAGTGCGGAACTGAAAGTAAAACAACAGGCCGGCGATCGTCTTGCCATCGGCGATCCGCCCGTCCTGAATCATGGCCTTGGCTTCTTCGAGGGTCACAACGTGATTCTCGATCTCTTCCCCTTCTTCGCGAGCCGGGGCGTGCATGGTGAGACCGGTTGCCAGGTACATGTACATTTTCTCGTCCATCACGCCTGGCGATGGATAATAAGCCGATAATAGCTCGATCTTATCGGCGCGGTAGCCTGTCTCTTCTTCCAACTCGCGGCCGGCGGTGATCTCTGGAGGTTCATTCGGTTCGAGTGTTCCGGCAGGCAGTTCCAAGAGGGTCTGCTCAACGGCAATGCGATAGTTCTTGATCAGACAAACGTGGTCATCATCGACCAGAGGAAGAATGACAGCGGCACCAGGATGGCGCATGACATCGCGCGGACGCTCTCCTTGCCAGACACGCTCGATATTGAAACGAACACCTTCAAAAACGGTCTCTGGCGATTTCATGATGACACCCCTCGTCGGCTACGCTTTTTGTAAGTCAGTTCCGCTTCATTGTCATGCGTATTCGTTCTATCCGAAAGAGGAGAGAATCAACCGTCCACTTCGTCATTGGCAAGTTCGATCTGCCTGCCCACGGGAAACGGCGACTCTCCTTTGCCCAGATAGTACAGACCATGAAACATCGCGTTGAACAGTAGGACACCGACCAATGACGCCAGCAATGCGAAGCCGGTAACTTGCTCGTGAATCAATGTCCACACAAACTGTCCTATGCAAAGTAGCGACACGATGATCAGCGTCGGGGTTCGGCTAATCAGGTTGACGACGATGGCTCCGAATGGAGCTCCGAGTGCGACAATCGGGGCCGCCGCCAGCCAGTAGAAAAAGACCTGAGGATCGATGGCGTAGGTATCTGGCCGAACCTGTGACAGCGCGATATTCGACGCGATGCCAACAAGCGACGTGAACGCCATCAGGATTACGGAAGTCGGAATGGCCGTTTTCAAGTCTTCCCGGTAAAGCAACACGAGCATTGCGTAGATCATCATGTCGATGCCAACGCCCGTAATCGAGGAGGCAATCCCTCCTGTGACCCCGATGGCGATGCCAATCGAAAAGTCGAAAAGCGAACCTTGATCCGAGGCTCCCTGATTGGAGGTCAGCTCACGTATCTTCACCAAGTGCAGGATGCCGAAGCTGGCCCAGATCACACCGAAGATCAGCTTGACCCACAAGTCAGGCACATACGGAGCGATCAACGCCGCACCCATCGGCGTTCCGGCAAACGCACCCAACAGGGCAGGGCGGAGCAGTCGCCAATCTACCGGGCGATGCGTGGAAAGGATGTAGATGGTCGCCGACGTCATTCCGATCGACTGGATCGCCAAGCCAAAGTTTCTGCCCAAAGAGCCTGGCAGGTCAAACAGCAGAACCAAGACGGGAAAGGCCACCGTTCCTCCTCCCATGGGGGTCGAACCGGCAACGTATGAGCCGACCGACATCGTCAGCGCGATGGGCCAGTGAGAGAGAACTGTTGGCCAGTATTCACCCACGGTCACGATCGTCAGCCATACGCTGTAGAACGCGAATAGCCAGGCAATAAACGGCCAGATTCGTGGCCAGGTACGGACGGGAGGAAGTCCCATCAAGGTCGAGTCCAGGGCAAAAAAGAACGGAAAGCGAATTTCGGTCATTGGAGGCGTTGAAACAACACTTGTCAAGACATGTGTTGGCGTCTTCGACCAAGCTACGGGAATCACAATGGCGAAGTTTAGTGCCGGCTGGTAGACTTTATTGAGTAGAAATCACCGTCCGAAAGTGGCTTTTTGCCAATGCTCGTTCGGTACCGAGTTAGCTGAATCACGCTTGGCGGATGGGATTCAGTCGCTAAGCAAACGCGCAACGTGAAAAAGCGAACGTGGTAACACATCATCTCGATCCGGATCATCCGCCACCGGAACGCAAACAGCCCCTTTCTGGGCCCATCCGCAAGATGGCCACTGGTGCCGCACTGTTTGTGGCAATCTGCGTCGTGGCCGTGTTTGGCTACGTGGCACACGGTTGGCGTTTGGACGATGCCATTTACATGGTCGTCATCACGATCTTTGGCGTCGGTTATGGCGAAGTCCAACCGGTCGAATCCACTGCCCTGCGTGCGTTGACCATCATGGTGATCATCGCTGGCTACGGGGCCGTCATTTACACGGTCGGCGGGTTCATGCAAATGGTAGTGGATGGAGAACTTCAAAAGGCCTTGGGAGCGCGACGCATGCACATGGAAATCGATCGATTGAAAAACCACACCATTATCTGTGGTGTGGGCCGAATGGGCTCGATCCTGGCCCGTGAACTGGCTGCCAAAGGCAAATCGTTTGTCGTGATCGACACCGATGAGCGACGGTTGAACTCGGCCCAGGAGTTAGGCTATCTCTTCATCAACGGTGATGCGACCGACGAGCATGTACTCGAGCAAGCCGGTATCAAACAGGCCTCAGTTCTCGCTTCCGTTTTGTCGGAAGATGCCACCAACGTGTTCGTATCGGTGACGGCCCGCGGGATGAATCCCGACATCATGATCATTGCCCGAGGTGAAAATCCAAAGACAGAGAAGAAGCTCATCGGATGCGGGGCCAATAAGGTTGTTTTGCCGACTGCCATTGGCGCGAAGAAACTTGCTCAGATGATCATCCGCCCGTCAGCTGAAAACATGCTCGAGCAGTTGACAACCCAAGGGGATATGAACGACGAGCTAGATCGAATCGGGCTTCGTTTCGACGAGCTAACCGTCGCTGACGGTTCCTCGCTAGTCAACAAGACGATTAGCAATATCGAGCTGCGAAGCAACCATGGCTTTTTGATCGTTGGTCTTCGCCGCAAGGATGGCACCACCATGCTGAATCCTCCGGCAGAAACGGTGCTGGTTACCGGCGACATTGTGATCGTCTTAGGCCACTCGAACGATATCCCGCAGCTTGCCGAACGGTTCTGTGCCACGCGAGGAAAGGTCACCTACCGTGGCGTCACGGTCGATTCGTAGGCAGGTGCATGATGCGATTGGAGGTTCGCCAGGCAAAACGGGAAGAGTTTCCGGTGCTATGGCGGTTGTTTCACGACACGGTACATCACGTCAACAGGCAGGATTACACGCCAGAACAATTGGCAGCCTGGGCACCGGATGAGGTCGATCTCTCGCGATGGGCATTGCGGATGGAAGGGATTGACCCGCTGGTAGTAACAGCTGAAGCACAGATCGTTGGATTTTCTGATCTTCAGTCGGATGGTCTGGTCTACATGTTCTATGTTCACCACCTATGGCAGCGAAAAGGTGTCGGGAGCACGCTCTTCACTGAAATACACCGCAAAGCAGAGCAGATCAATTTGCGCGAACTTCACTCACATGTCAGTATCACGGCTCGGCCATTCTTTGAAGTGCACGGCTTCGAATTCGTCACATCTCAGGTGGTCACGATCAACGGCATCACACTGCAAAACTATCTCATGCAAAAGACGCTTTCTCTCTAGCGGGACGATTTGAGATAGCCGCTTAGCGTCTCGATATTCTTCGCGAATGTCTCGCTGGAAATGTACTGGTCGCCAGGATGAAATCGTTGATCGCCAACCAGTTTCTGGTCTTTGAATGTCGTAATCCAACGCCCCTGGTCATCCATGCTTTCAAGAATGCCCTGAACTTGATCCGCGGAAACCTTCTTGCTGGTGCCCGTAGATTTGGGCGAATTAACCAGCTTGCGATATTCATTCTTGAGCTTCTCGAGCTTCTGGCTGGTCTTCCAGCCGTAATGGTCCGGGAGGTTCTTGTCGTCGTAAGTGAGAAAGTAATCCTTGCCGTTACGATTCATGTACAAGGGGCGGTTCGATTCCAATTCGTAGTAACGTGCCAATTGTCCGTCGGGGAGGATTGATGCTTCGAGGTAATTCACCGCCTTGGGAACGGGCTCCAGGTACTTCTTGTCACGCGTTACCTCGAAGATGGTCAGTAGGGTTTCAATCGCGTCTTGCGATTCCCGGCCGGCAACCGCGGCTGGCTCGAACCTGCGTGCCCAGATCGGATTCATGTCGTAGTTGTACTGCTGAGCCCAGGCTGGCTGTGGACTTGGCAATTGCGCCAGGATCAGGAAGTCTCCCAGTTTCTTAAGTGCCGATAGGTAGCGATCGTCCCCATAGGTTTCATGGGCTTCCACCAAGACCGCAGCGACACTGCCTGCCAGACCGTCGTTCAAGGTGTACATGTCCCAGTAGTTCTTAATGCGTCCCTCGGTCTTCCAGTCGTACTTCGGAAAGCTGGCCTGCTGGATCGGCAGCGATTGATCAACGGGGCCGGTCCAGACCTGGGGGAATGCTCCATTGGCAAACTGAGCCGCCAGTAAGGCATCGAGCGCGGTTGTTACTGCTTCGTGAATTGTTTCATTTTTGAAGTCGTAAGCCTTATCCAATCGCACCAGAAAACGAATGGCCGATTGCGTTTGATCGTCGTCCAGCGAAGTGTTGTTCTTGCCGCGACCTTTCCCGTTTCGGTATTGAGCCGTACGTTGTCCCTTGGGATCGAAGTCGATGCAGTTGGTCCATCCGCCCGATTGCAGTTGGCCATAGATGAGTGCTTCGGCCGTTTCCGTTGCCGCATCCAAGTAATAAGCATCGGTCGTGGCGTGATAAGCTTCGAGGTAGGCCATGCCCACCGTCGGCGTGCCGGGGGGTTGAACCCAGATTTGATCGGGCGAAGCAGTTCCTTCTCCGTAACGCTTGGAGAGATCAGGACTGTAGAAGTAGACATAGCCACCGTGAACCGCGACCTGATCGTGGTAATAGGTTGCCGCCTTTTTCATGGCCACCAATACTTCTGCGGCGGTGGGATCACCATCAGCTGCGGAAAGTGGACTAATCAGCAGACAGATACATAGCAGAAACGCCGCAGCGGCACGGTTGGTGGCAGGCATGTTTGATTCTCGAGCGAGAGTTAGGGGAGAAGTTCAGCCCCAAAAATACTCTCCCCGAGACCGATAGGCAAGAGTTTAACAAGCGGAGTGCCTATAGCATCGCAGCTCCTAACAGCGGAATACTGCAGATGACAATGAGCAGGATCCAACCGACGAGTTGAAGCATGACTCCAGGCGTTGCTTCGGCCATGGAATGAGCACGCCCCTCGCTTGAAAGACGAAATACGCGATCACAGTATTCCGGCCAGAATATGACCGAGAGCGGCAACAACAGAAAGAACGCATGTGATACGACCGACTCAATGTTTGAACTCATGAAGAAGTGAACAACGAGGGAGACGCCCGCCACGGTGCACGCTACGATCCGCCCCTTATCCCAGGCGATCACGCTATATACTCCTAAGTTTGTGCAAACGAGAAATGACCTTAAGTGAAATCTTAAGGTCATTCGTCGCAGTGAATCGAATATTGGGTTATTGCTCGCCCATCGACTTAACGGCTTGCTTCATCTCGTCCATGCTGACATCTCGTTGAGGTGTCGCGAAGGACCAGCTGTGCCCAAACGGGTCGATGATCGCTCCGTAACGATCTCCCCAAAACATATCCGTTGCAGGCATCTTGATCGTGGCCCCTGCGGCTACTGCTTGAGCCATGGCGGCGTCGCAGTCGGGAACGTATCGGTGAATGGTCACCGGTGTCCCGCCCAGCGATTTGGGTGATTGTGATTTCCCCTCGCAGTATTCGGGAAAGTCGTCGGCCATGAAGAAGGTCGCGCCATCGATGGTCATTTGCACGTGCATGAACTTGTCGCCGGCTTCGGTAGACAAGCGGAACGTTTCTTCCGCCGAGAACGCCTTCTTATAAAACTCGATTGCATCCGAACAGGGATCACAAACCAAGTGTGGTATGAAGCCATGAAGTTCCGGTGGGATAGGATGATTCATTGTGTACCTTTCGTTGAATTTTCTTGGTCGATCGTAGGAGTGGCTATTTAGAGGTTAAGCATCGTCATAGGCGGTTTGCAGCGCGACGACATCCAGCTTTTGCATCTGCCGCATGGCGGCTATCACCATTTGAGCTTTGTCTCGATTGGCATCGCTGATCAAACGTTGCAGAAGAGTTGGGACAATCTGCCAGGAAACGCCGAATTTGTCCTTCAGCCAACCGCACTGCGATTGCTCGCCACCTTCCGAGAGACGGGCCCAGTAGTGGTCCACTTCTTCTGCCGTTTCACAGTTGACGACAAAAGAAACGGCTTCGCTGAATGTAAAGTGAGGTCCGCCATTGAGGGCCACGAACTTCTGTCCTTGAAGTTCAAACTCTATCGTCATGATCGAACCTTCCGGCCCTGGTCCAACTTCGCCGTACCTTGCGTGGGTCAAGATGCGTGAGTCTTCGAAGATCGAAAGGTAGAAGTTAACGGCTTGCTCGGCCTGATCGTTGAACCAGAGAAAAGGGGTAATGCTCGGCATGAAATCGATTCTCCCAGGTTAATAGTGATGCCTGTTTGAGGAGTAGTCGATTTCGAGGTGTGCCGTTCGACACTTGGCTTCCAAAAAAGTTCAAACCACGGCCGCTTTGACACAATTGATCGGTGGCAGCGAGTCGAAGACGCATTTCCACTCATCACCGCCATCATGCCCCATCCAGAGTTGTCCGGTGGTTGTCCCGAAATAGATCGCCGGACTCGCAAGCGTATCGGTTGTCATGGCGTCATGCAGAACGGTGAAGTAACCGTCCTTTTTGGGCAAACCTTTGGATAGCTTCTTCCATTTCTTGCCCCCGGTTGTGCTTCGCCAGACGGCCGGCTTTCCCTCTGGGCAGGTACGCGTCATGGGTTCCAGCGGAACGACATAGATGGTATCGGGGTCGTGGGGATGAACTAGGATGGGAAAGCCAAAGTCTGAGGGTAAGCCTTCGGCAATCGACTGCCAGGTATGACCGAAATCGTCACTACGCAACACGCCGATGCCAGGGCGTTCCGGCCAACCGCCATGGTTTTGCATGTACAGGCGCCCCGGGGCATCAGGGTGTCGGGCAATCTTGTGCACGCATTGGCCGAACTCGGGGTACGGATTGGGATCGAAGCCAGCTCCCACTCCTTCATTTGCCGCATTGAACGTTTGTCCACCATCTTCGCTCAGGTAATGCCCGCCAGTGGAGATACCCAAGTGAATGCGATCTCCGTCACGCACAATCGTATGCAGGCACAAGCCGCCAGCGCCGGGGTGCCAGTCTTTCGAGTGCTTATGGTTGCTGATGCCTGCGACCATCTCCCACGTGTTTCCGCCGTCTTCGCTTCGAAACAAAGAGGCTGGCTCGACGCCGGCCCATAGGTCTTTGCTGTCGGATCCTGGTTCGAGGGACCAGATGTTCGCCAGGGCACGACCATCTTTTTCAGGGAAGGCAGGCGCTGACTTGGTTTCCTTGAATTTCTTACCCAGATCGGTTGAGGCCAGTACCTTCATGCCAAACCAGGCATTACAGCTCGAAGCATAGATTCGTGTCGATTTACGCGTGTCGATCAAAGCGGAATAGACGGCCACACCAGAGCCGAATGGTCCTCGTAAGGAGAACCGACCTCGCGATTTACTGGCCTCGGCAACGAACAGTCCCTTCTTGGTACCAATGCACAAAACGACGCGATCAGCCATCTTCAGCCTCCCGATACAGCGGTCATGATGAAAAGAAGATCCCCTGGCTCTAACTTTGTTTCGAGTCCGTCCTTTCGATGAATGAGCGACTCGTTGACAAACAGATTGATGTGCCTGCGAACGGTGCCCGTCTCATCGCAGATATTGCGATAGAGTTTCGGCTGACGGTCTTTCAACGCGACCAGCGTTTGCTGGACCGTAGCAGCGGAAACCTCCAATTCGGACTTTCCCCCGCACTCGTGACGGAGTACATAGGGGACTTGGACGGAAATGGACATAGTGCGAAGAGCCAAAGAGGGTAAACGCTTCTGGAAGAGAGGACTCGGTACGGACAGAGCATCCCCCGAATGCTAGTCGAAGGGGAGTCAGCAGATTCGACCCAAGCCTGGAAAAAAGTTTAGGAGACGGGACAGGTCAAATAAAGCTTTTGTTTCCAAGGGAATGCGAGAACGCGTGGATGGGTCTAATTTTCAGGAAAGTTGTGATTTATTCTATGTATCCAAGCTTGCTTGTCGTAAGATAAATCTCATAAATCCCTTCTTTTTAGCCATTCCTCTATAGGCCCTACGACTATGCCACGTTCTTCGTGTCGCTTTGGATTCACCCTGGTGGAACTTTTGGTTGTGATCGCCATTATTGGCATTCTGATCGCCCTGCTGCTTCCGGCCGTGCAAATGGCCCGTGAGTCAGCACGTCGGACTGAATGCGTAAATCACCTGAAGCAGCTCGGGCTCGCCTTCCATAACCATCACGACATCCTGCAGAAGTTTCCGCATGGCGGCATTAACGCTACCGACGGTGACCCATGTTGCTCCGGAGAGCACAACGATAGAACCCAGTGGAGCTGGCCCTATCAAATTCTTCCGTACATCGAGCAGAACAACCTGTACGACAATACCGACTACAACCAGGTCTATAAGACTGCGGTCGAGATGTACTACTGTCCTAGTCGCCGAAGTGCTCAAGGTTACGGTGGTTCAGCCCATGCCCGGATCGATTACGCTGCTAACGCCGGGACGGATAATGAAGGAGATAACGGAGTAACACGTCGTGCAGATCGGTCTCGAACCGCATTTCAAGACATTGTCGATGGCACGTCAAACACGGTCCTCGTAGGAGAAAAACAAACCGATCGGTCCTACGATGCCGGGTGCTGCGACGACAACGAGAATCCCTACAATCCCGGCTGGGAAGTCGACATCTATCGCCTGGGCAATTCTCCTCCTGACCACGACCGAAATCACCCCGAGACCGTTCTCGGTACCGACTCGAACTCCAACCTCTTTGGGTCGGCCCACCCCGCTGGTATCAACGTGGCTTTGGTGGACGGATCAGTCCGGTTTATTAGCTATACGTGCGATGGAGAAATGTTCCGTCGCCTGTGTGTCGTTGATGACGGCTTGGTGATCAGCTTCGATGCTCTTTAATTTTGTGGAAGCCGCGAACCACACCCCCGAAAATGTGACTAGATTTATATCGAAATCATGGACTACCCCGCATTGTCAATTCTGGACCATGTGGGTATGATCGTAAGTCCTCGGGATGTAGCGCAGTCTGGCTAGCGCATCTGCTTTGGGAGCAGAGGGTCGTAGGTTCGAATCCTATCATCCCGACTACAGCTAAAAGCGGCCCGTCGTTTCATTTACGACGGGCCGCTTTTTTTGTATCTGCGCATAAAAAATGGGAGCCGTTGGCTCCCATTCCTTTTCACGGAAGAGCGATCTGGGCTTCTAAGCAGCCCGGCGATCTTCGTCGCCATCGGCGAGTAGGTACTCGTTTAGGCGATCGAACTCGTCCGCATTCTTAAAGTGGATGACAATTTTGCCTCCCTTGGTCGACTGCTTGATGTCGACCTTGGTGCCCAGGGCCATCCGCAAGTCTTCCTCCAGGGCAACAACCTGTTGCGACTTGCTGCGTGAGCCCTTCTTGGCAGGCGTGGTCGGTGCCGCAGGTTCTTCCCCGTTGAGGTAGTCCTGCACGGCCTGTTCGGTGGCTCGGACGCTCCAGCCTTCGGTGCCGATCCGGCTGGCGAATTCGCTTTGGATCTGTTCTTCTCCCAGCGGCAATAGTGCGCGGGCATGCCCTTGCGAGATCTCTCCGTTGTGCAGGGCCGACTTCACGGTATCGGGCAGATCCAACAGGCGGACCAGGTTGGCGATTGTGCTACGGTCAACCTTGATGCGGTCGGCCAGTTCACTCTGGGTGGCATCGTGCTGTTCCAGGTATCGCTGGAAGCTGATCGCCTTTTCCAGTGGGTTGAGGTCCTGACGCTGCAGGTTCTCGACAATCGCCAATTCGGCTACCAACCGATCGTCCGCTTCTCGGATGAGTGCTGGAATCGAATCCCATCCGGCTATGCCTGCTGCACGCAAACGGCGTTCGCCACTGATCAGTTGGAAGCGATCACCAATCTGACGCACGACGATCGGCTGAAGGATGTCATGCTCCTTCAAGCTTTCGGCCAGGGAGGCTATCTCAGCGTCGTCGAAGTTGTGCCGGGGTTGGAATGGATTGCGATCGATCAAGTCGAGCGAGATCCGAGACGCGTCTGACTTCCGCGAGGCTTCTTCCGTGAAGTCCGATTCGGCCAAGCGAGGACGAAACGGAACCGTTTCGACGGCTTCCTCGCGCAATTCTACTTCCGCTGCTTCGTCGGTTGGGTCTCCCAACAGCGCGGCCAGTCCCCGTCCCAATCGCTTTTGTCTAGTCAAGGTCTAAAACCTCCATGCACAATTCCATATGAGCACGTGCCCCGCGACTGCGAGGTGCGTGGGTAATAACTGATTGCCCAAAGCTAGGTGCTTCGGAAACCCAGTGATCCCGGGGGACCACCGTATCGAAAACGATGTCGCCAAAGAACTCACGTACTTCCTGTTCGACCTCGTGGGTCAGTTCCAGGGTTGGGTCGTACATCGTAAGCACGATCCCACCGAACTCGAGCTTGCCAGGCGGACGACGCATGACATCCCGGATGACCTTGATCATCTGCGTCAGTCCCTCCATCGCGAAGTACTCGGCCTGGATTGGCATGAGGACTTCCGTCGAAGCGGCCAAGGCGGTTTGCGTGATCGCACCGACCGAAGGGGGACAGTCGATCAGAACATAGTCGAACTGATTCATGCCTGATTCGAGGTGATTGGTGAGCACGGCCGAAGTGGATTTCTCGCCCCCGGCCAAACGCTCTACGTCCTCGAAACTGCGGCTACCGGGAACCAGGAAGAGGCTCTCAACTTTGGTTTCCAGGATCGAGTCCACCAGCGGCTGATCTGAGACAAGCGGATGACGTTCGGTCGGCTTCTGCCCGACGCCAGTCGTCGCATTGCATTGAGGGTCGAGATCGACCAGCAGCGTGCGCATCTCGGCCATAGCCAAGCCAGCGGCCAGGTTGATGGCCGTAGTGGTCTTGCCGACGCCACCCTTCTGGTTGGCGATGCACAGGATGCGAGCCATGATGCCTCAATGCAGTTGCGAGTCGAAAATCCGTTTTCGAGGTGAGGATTTTAGACGCGAATGCAAAAACGAGGAAACGGCACTTTGCCAATTAGAAGGCTCGTTTCACGTGAAACATTTGCCCTTAGCTTACGTGTTTCACGTGAAACACCCAGATTACGGATTCCGGAAACGATGAGTATCCGCGCTAATTGCGGCAATCGATTCTGTTTCACGTGAAACGCATTGCTAAGAAAACGGGTGGATGACTAGCCCACAGGCAGGTTTCGGCTGTACGAGAATGTCCTGGCTGAACCCGACGTTGCGGTGCATCATGTCCTGATACTGGGCCATGGTCACGGGGCGGAGTAGGGCGGCTAGTGGAATGGTCTGACCAGATCCGCCATCGAGCATCGAGATCAAATTATCGACGGAGCCGACAAAGGTCTCTTGGGCATTGGCTGTCTCGAGCAACTCCGTCAGGACGAGCCATTCCCAAAGCATGCCGTCTAGTTCCCTCCAGGCGTCGTCTCTTTCTGGAGTAACCTCTTCCATCTTCAGCTGACCATCGGCAGTCAATTTCAGGCAAACCCATGTGCGGTCTGCCGCGCAGTAGATCCCAAAATTCCCGAGCTCGCTGCTGGTCTGAAGTTCTTCCCATAGTTCACTTGCCGCTTGTGGGCCATTGCCGAGAACTTGGCAGTCGAAGTGCACCCCCAGACGCTCGATGAGTTGGTCGGATGTCAGCGAAGGAGCATCATGTGCAAGGGGAAACAGCAGGCGCACGTCGAAGCCCGGTTCGCCCATTTCAAAGAACGCGGTCAGCATGAAGTTGGCCGGATGTTGTGCGGGCAGTTCATCTTGTTGAGCCAGTTCGTATCGATGAAGCCCTGCGGCGGTGAACTCATTCGGGCTTGCGAAATGAAGTTTTCGGTGAGCCATCTTCTCGCGTAGCGTCCCTATCAAATTGTGATCGGTCACTGGCCACAGATTATGGGTTACTTCGGAATCGTCCTTCGCGATCAGAGGAGTGGCCGTGGCAATGTGGTTCTCCAGGACTTGCTGGATCGAAATGCCCGGATCGGCATACAGACATGTCTGCGGGCAAACTTCGGCCTGGATCGCTCGGCGGCGATCGAGACTTGCTGCCGAGTCTTCATTGAGGAAGACGGACAGTGCCTCGTACTGCTCCCGGTCGATCTCAGGCACGTCGAGACCTGCCAGAAAACCTCGCCGCGTGACACGCTGTCCGTTCCAATCAAACTCCTGGTGATAGACGTAGATCGCTGGGTCTGGCTCACGCTGAAGCACGCCTTGCCGCTGCCAGTCGGTCAGAAACCGCTTGGCTCGCGAATAACGATTGTTCAGTTCATCATCCCCAGGCTCTTCTCGGTTGGTCAGAACACGTACGATGTTGGCTGGGTGACGCTTATACAACTCGTCGATCTGATCGGGATTGAGCTTGTCGGCAGGCGGCGCGATGACGTCCGCCAGGGCACCAATATGCCCCAGATCGTACCGCAGTCCGTGAATGGCTCGAATGTCTGGCATAGTTCGATTTGGCTAGTTAGGGGAAGTTTCACGTGAAACAGACTACTTCGTTTCATCCGAAAAGTCCAAGCGGTGGACATCGTCTGTAGAAATACGCGAAACGAACTGTGCAAAATAAAAAAGGGACTCGCCACATGAGCGAGCCCCTTTTACATTGCTCTTTAGTCTCAGCCAAAACTGGCCCCGCTTAATTAATAGCGGTAGTGATCTGGCTTGAATGGGCCTTCGACTGGCACGCCGATGTAGTCGGCTTGAGCTTGGGTCATCTTGGTCATCTTCACCCCCAGCTTTTCCAAGTGCAGGCGAGCCACTTCTTCGTCCAAGCTCTTCGGCAGAACGTGAACGCCTAGTGGGTAAGCTTCGGCATTCTTCCACAGTTCGATCTGAGCCAGCACCTGGTTGGTGAACGAGGCGGACATCACGAACGATGGGTGACCCGTAGCACAGCCGAGGTTCACCAGGCGGCCTTCGGCCAGGATCAGAATGCTATGACCATCGGGGAACGTATAGCGATCGACCGGACCACCTTCTTGCGACGATGGTTTGATCGATTCCTTGCTAACGTCCTTACGGCCGTTCAACCAAGCCATGTCGATTTCGAGATCGAAGTGACCGATGTTGCACACGATCGCGTCGTTCTTCATGCGATCCATGTGCTCGCCGGTGATGATGTCACGGTTCCCAGTGGTGGTAACGAAGATATCTGCTCGATCGCAGCAATCTTCCATCGTGCACACTTCGTAACCTTCCATCGCGGCTTGCAGGGCGATGATCGGATCGATTTCGGTGATGATCACGCGAGCACCGAAACCACGCATCGATTGGGCACAGCCCTTACCGACGTCGCCGTAACCGGCTACGACAACGATTTTACCAGCGACCATAACGTCGGTGGCACGCTTGATACCGTCGGCCAGCGATTCGCGGCAACCGTACAGGTTGTCGAACTTGCTCTTGGTGACCGAGTCGTTGACGTTGATGGCAGGCGTCTTGAGTTCGCCCTTCTGGTGCATCTGGTACAAACGGTGAACGCCTGTGGTCGTTTCTTCCGACAGACCCTTGATGCCGTCCAGCAATTCCGGGAACTTGTTGTGAACCATGGCGGTCAAGTCACCACCATCGTCCAGGATCAGGTTCAGCGGTTCGCCACTGGGGAAGAAGATGGTCTGTTCGATGCACCAATCGAATTCTTCTTCGGTCATGCCTTTCCAGGCATAGACCGGGATACCGGCTTCGGCCATGGCGGCAGCGGCGTGATCTTGTGTGGAGAAGATGTTACAGCTGCTCCAGGTCACTTCGGCACCCAGTTCGACGAGCGTTTCGATCAGAACAGCCGTCTGGATGGTCATGTGAAGACAGCCAGCGATTCGTGCTCCGGCGAGAGGTTTCTCGTCACGGTATTTCTCACGAAGGGCCATCAAGCCGGGCATTTCGACTTCGGCCAGTTTGATTTCTTGACGTCCACGCTTCGCGAGGGAGATGTCCTTGACCTTGTACGGAAGCTTTTCGACCTGGGACACTATGAACTCCACCTTGTTTTGGAGGGACCGGGGGATGAGCCTATCGCGATACTCCACTCCAGTGGGTCGCCGTCAGGCCCATAAAGTACGCAAAACATTGCGCCGCAATTAATCTGTTATGATAAAGTGCTGGCACTCTTTAGCAACCCGGGATGAGGGTCGCAGCGTAACGCGAAATCTCGGGTAACAGCGGGGAAAGTCGTGCGATTTCAAGAGATACGTCGCACCCGTCACTTCTCCCACGCAGGTTATTCTTTGGGAAGCTCCCCAAAGGCTTTGCGGGCAGCCGAGACGAACGCCTCGACCTTGGCAATATCTTTGATGCCAGGCTGTCCCGGATTCTCAACTCCACCGGCCACATCGACCGCGGATGGTTGAACGGCTCGGATCGCCTCTGCAACATTCTCCGGGGTCAAACCCCCAGCTAGCACTAAGTGTTTCAGGTGAGGCATCGTGCGCCAGGTGGCCGCCAAATCCCAATTGGAAAGGTGTCCTGTCCCGCCAAAGGAACCCGGGACGGCCGCATCCATCAGAAGAGCCTGAGGATGAAAGTCATCCGGCAGGGTGGCCCAGCGAACAAGTGAACCGCGGCTGGCCGCCAAGATGGGAACGCCAGTCGACTGATAGATTGACTGAGCGAACTCGACCGATTCGTCTCCGTGCAACTGGATCCAGTTGAAACCGACACGTTCGTGGGCTTGTTCGATCTCGGTTTGCGATGCGTTCACAAACAACCCGACGATTTGAACTTCTCCCCGGACCGTGTTTGCAATTTTTACGGCGGTTTTCATTTCCACACAGCGTTTGCTCTGGGGAAAGAAGTTCAGGCCGATCGCATCGGCCCCGCTATGCGAGACTGCCACGGCGTTCTCGAAATCGTTCAAACCACAGATCTTAATGCGGAATATGTCAGGGACAGGCATGATCGACGAAGTCCGTATATTCGTTAACCGCCTCGCTAGACGGAATATTCTTCCTCGCGATACCGATGCAAGGTAGATAGCGGTGATGTCAGGAGGACACACGGTTCTCCTTGCCTCTATTTTACAGCATCCTTTGCTCAAGGTGACCCGTTGGTGTCCATGTCGCAGCCACGCTACACGCCCCCCCGATCTCGCCGCGGAGGCCTTTGGGTCTGGTACCGCGCATTGGTGGTGATTGTGGCCGTCGTTCTAGTCGGCTTGCCGTGGTGCCGCTCGGGCAGTTCTGGATTCGTGGCCCAAGGCCAAGCAACGATTCTTTCGGATTCTCGAGAACCAGAAGCCCACGCCCACTTACAACCGCTGGTCGAAGACATTCTGAAAGCAGCAACAACCGACGAGTTGCTTACTCAATACCTTTCCCAAGACGAACAACTGCGACGTGATCTTCACGTCGTCGATGACAAGGATGCCCTGGAAATTCTTCGCCGCCGCTTGGAAGTAACCCCCAATCGCGTTGGCGGCCAGGTTACACTCCGCTTGAATTATTACGGAGATGACCGCGAGGCTTGTTCACGTTTGTTGTCTCGAATCCTGCAAGATTTCGATCGCGAGTTCAATGACTGGAAGCGAGAAAAAGTAGCGGCTATCGAAGACACTTACGTCGACCAACTCAAGAACACGGAAAAAGCGATCGCGGCCATGGACGTGGAACTTCGTGGTCTCGAAGTTGCTCGACCGGGCGATATGCCGCCGGCCCCGGTCGATACGCCTTTGCCGCGAAATCCCGCTTGGGTTCAGACCCGGCAGCAGCTTGAGGATGCCCAGTCGCGTTTGAAAGGATTGTTACAAACGCGGACACCGCGGCACCCGGTTGTCTTAGATCAGCAGAAGAAGCTTGAGCAACTCGAAGCGCAGTTCGCATCTTTGCCTGAGTACGATTCAAAGCCGCAAACGCCAGTGCCTATGTCGGATCGCGAGAAACAAGCTGAGCAGTACGAGCAGCGGATTGCTACGCTCAGTTCTGAGCGAGAAGAGAGTCAGAAGCGACTCGACGCCCTTAAGCTGCGACAAAAAGATGCCGCCAAGGCATTGGGCTTTTTGAACGGCATCACGATGCAACCCTCCGGTGACATCGAGATCTCGTCGATTGGTGGAGTGTGGCGACCGACGTCCCTACTGGTGCTTGGTGGGTGGGCCATATTTACAGGTCTGATTGCATTCCAGATGGCGGCGAGTTCGGTACGTCCGGTCATGATTACCTCGACGCATAAACTTGCGACAGCGACTCCGATCCCCGTGGCTGGCACGGTGACACTTACCGAAGGAGTTCAGCCGGGTGGTCGAGGTCAGTGGCAATTTGGTCGGGCATCATTTCTGCTGACAAGGCTCGCCGAATTGACGATCGTGACTGTGATTGGGCTAGTGGTGCTAGCGACCCAGACGCAACCTGAATTCAGTCTCTTGTTGCGAGACGATCCACTGGCTGCAGTTCGCGAATTGCTTCGCAGTCTAATTCCAGCGTAGTCGTAAGAGCGGCTTGCTTATCCCTCCGTTTGGAGAATGACGACTAAGAATGCCGATGAAAAGAAAGGCTGCATTCTCGAGTGATTAGTTCGACCATCCGCAAGGACGCGGAGATCATACCCCTTCCCGGGACACGGATGACCATGTACGAAGAATTTTTTGAATTATCGCATCGCCCATTTCCCAGCGTCCCGTCCTTGGTCGGTTACGTGGAAACGGAGTCTCACCTCGAAGCGATCGAAACCCTGCTGCGATGTGTTCGCCGCGATGAAGGCGTCGGCACACTGATCTCGGCACCAGGGCTTGGCAAGTCGACGATCGCACTGCGTCTGCAAGAAGAGCTGGAAACGGACTTCGAAGTCGTCCGTCTTAACAGTGGTCACTGTGGTTCGCGACGCGCACTGCTTCAGGCAATCGCCTACGAACTAGACCTCCCTTGTCGCGGTCTGGAAGAAGGCGAACTGCGAATTCAATTCGCGGAGTATGTCGAACGCCTGGAAAGCCGTCGAATGATGGGCATCGTCATTCTCGTCGACGAAGCGAATCTACTGCCGATTCGCCTGATGGAAGAGCTTCGCTTGCTGACGAACTTCGCCAGTAAAGATCGTTCCCGAGTGTCCGTCGTCCTGGTCGGGAATATGTCGCTGGAAGAACGTCTCGCGAGCCCTTACCTGATGTCGTTCAATCAGCGAGTTGGCGCCCGGGCCTATCTGCAGCCACTTACGACAGCCGAGGTAGCCAACTACGTCCGCCAACAGATTCAATTGGCCGGAGCGAGTCAAACCATCTTCGATGACTCAGCGATCGAAGCGATTGCTCAGCGTAGCCAAGGTGTTCCACGCCTGGTGAATCAAATCTGCGATCATTCCTTGCTGCTTGCCGCTTTGGGGGATGAGACAACGCTCGACGCGGATGGAATCGAAGAAGCCTGGGCCGATCTGCAGCGACTGCCAGCACCGAAACGGCAGATTCGGACAGACAACGCGCATACGACGGACTCACTAATCGAGTTTGGTTCGCTGGAAGAAACGAAGTCAGAATCCTCGGCGGAGTTCCCTTCGGTTGTTCGCTTTGAAGAGCGATCGCAAGCTGAAGCAGAGGAAGAGTTCACGCCAGAAGCTGCTGAGGAGCCAGAGGTCGAACTGACGTTTCAAAATGCCACCAATCCGTTTGATGAACAATTCGAAAAGGAAGAAGTGGTCCTTGATCGCTTTGCCTCGCTGGGGGATCAAGAGGTCCGAGGCATTCGTCGCGTAGTGAGCCCTCGCAACTCCGAAATCGCGGCATTCCTGGTGGGATCAGAAAAGAATCTTGCCGAGGTCGAAATGGTTCAACCGAGTTACACGAATGCCGAGGGGATGGTCGTCTCGCGCGACTTCTCGACGCATTCGACAGGGTTCTCCGATTTGGACGATCGCGACATTATTGTGATCGACGCCAATGAAACGAAGGTTGAGGAACCACAGCACCCTAAGATGCCAGCGCCGCGTCGCCGAACGTACCGTCAATTGTTCTCTCAACTGCGTCGTCAACACGCATAAGCGGAAGTCATGGCTCGTTTTCTAAAAGCACTGCAAGGACTGAAATCGGATGTCCCTGAGGCAAATCCTCCGCAAGAGGCCTCCTCGGGTTCATCCGATGCATCACCTGAGGTGTCTGACGAGTCAAAGGCCGCAGAAGAAAAGCAGGCAGCTGAATCGCATCCGCGACCCATGTCGCAAACGATCATGATGCAGGAGCCAGCCAACGCACCAGAAACGAAGCCTGCATCACCTCCGGTTGCTTCGCCAGAGCAGAACGAGCTTATCCAAAAACTAACGCAGCAACTCGCCGGCATGCTTAAGCAGCGAGACAAAGTGGCGAAGGAGGTTTCTCAGGTTAAGGAAGAGCTGGCGACACATGACCGACGTCACGAAGACGAAATCATTCGCTTGCGTGATACGCTCGAAACCCATCAGCAATCGTCCAAGACGATCGAAGCGGAATTGAAAGAGATTCAGTCTGAACTCCGCAGGCAGCTCGAAGCACAGCAGGAAGAGTTCGCCAAAAAACTGAGCGAAGTTGAGCAGCGAGTTCAGGCCCAATCCTCGACTCCAACAATCGTCAACGACTCGAATGCTGAGCTTGGAATACAACAGGTTCGCGAGCAGTTAAAGTCTCATGACAAGCGATACGAGCAAGAGATCGTTCGCCTGCGAGATACGCTCCAGTCGCATCAGGAATCCTCCAAGTCGATCCAGACAGAGCTTCTCAAAGAACTCAAACGCCAGGGGGAGTCGTTCGCCAAGCAATTGAGCGATGTTGAGGAGCGAGTGCAACGGCAGGCGACCGCCACGGTACCAGCCGAAGTGAAAGAATCGGAAGTCACTTCGCCAATACCAAGTGTGCCGGAGCCAAAGCCGTTAGAGGCCTCCCCTGTTTTCAAGCCGCAACCGCGAGTAACAACGCCAGAAAAGCCAATTCCAGTTATGGATGCTCTGCGTCGTGCGATCGTTTCTCTTGACGATCCGCAGTACTCGGAGGAGCTTGTTCAGCTTTGCAATTCCATCTTCGGACCGATCGAGCTTTCCGCGATCACGGAGCCGCTCGTTATTTTCCTGGGAACCTGTGTCCCAGGACATGATGCCTCGGGCTTAGCCATTCGCCTGGCAGCCTGGCTAAGTCAGAATGCTTGCGATGTATTCATGATCGATGGTGCATTGAAGAACAAGACGCTGTCGGAGCAAATGGGGCTGCGATCGAGCCCTGGTCTATTTGAGATCGTTCGACGGGAGTCCTATCGCCAGGACGGAACGTATCGCGATAGCGATACCGGGGTATCGATTATTCCGGCAGGCAAGTCTTCGTTCATGCTGACCAGCAGCGAGCAGGACCTTGCTTCGCTGCGTGACCAAATTCGTGAGATCTTAAAAATCTGTTCGGTCGTGTTGGTCGTTGGAGAAGGCCCCGACATTCCCGCGTCTTGGTTGCTCGCGCAAGTCGCCAACAAGACTTATCTTCAGGCAGATCTGGGAAGTGTGTCACGCGAAGACATACAGGCCGCCGTCGATTGTTATCATCAGGTCGGGGTAGATCCGGCTGGATTGATAGCCACCTCGACCCGTAATTAAGTGCTATACTTGGCTGCTAAGTCGTTAGACCTTGCGATCTGCCCCAGACGAACAAACCCTCAGCCAGACTAGTTGCCATGGCCAAGTATCTTGTTACCGGCGGTGCCGGTTTTATCGGTTCTCACATTGTTGACGGTTTGTTGGCCCGAGGCGATGAGGTCGTCATCTACGACAATCTCAGTACCGGAAGTAGAAAGAACCTGCCTGATCACGCCAAAGCAACGTTCATCGAAGGGTCGATCACCGACGCTGATGACTTGGCAAAAGCACTCGACGGCGTTGAGTACGTGTTTCATCAAGCAGCTCTCGCTTCGGTTCCGTTAAGCGTTGAACGACCGCTCGATACAAATCTGCACTGCGTCACAGGTACGCTGAATGTTTTGAACGAAGCCCGCAAAGCTGGCGTGAAACGCGTTGTTTATGCTGCTTCCAGCAGCGCCTACGGAGATCAGCCTTTCTTGGCAAAGCGTGAATCCGACTTGCCTGCTCCCCTTTCCCCGTATGCGGTCGCCAAGTTGGCAGGCGAATACTACTGCCAGGCGTTCTATCATACCTATGGTCTGGAAACAGTCGGTCTACGTTACTTCAATGTCTTTGGCCCGCGGCAAGATCCAGACAGCCCCTACTCGGCCGTGATTCCGATCTTTCTAACACTTCTCTTGAGTGGCAAGCAGCCAGTCGTCTATGGAGACGGTCAACAGTCTCGCGACTTTACTTACGTGCAGAACATTGTGAGCGCCAACCTCAAGGCGATGGCAGCCGAGGGCGTCGCAGGCCGCATCATCAATGTAGCCAACGGCAAAAGCACTTCCCTGCTGACCTTGCTGAAGTTGCTCAACGAATATCTGGGGACTGACATCCAAGCGAAGCACGATCCTCCTCGCGCCGGTGATGTCCGCGACAGCATGGCCGACAATACGCTCGCCACAAAGCTGCTGGACTACGAGATCGAAGTCGACTTCGACGAAGGACTTAAGCGTTCGATCGAGTATTATCGCGAGCTGGCCCTGCAGCGGGCATAGAATCGAAGAGTCTAAAGCGACTCATTCACACAGTGCGATCGTTCTTCCAATACCGGCTGATCTTCTTCCTGCGATACGATCGGCTTGGCGAATCGCTGATTCAACAGGGCAATGACCGTCAATAGCACGGCGACGGTCATGAAGGTAATCGGATAGGCTGGTAGGTCGGCTTTGCGGCTTCCTGCAATCATCAAGCCGATCAGTGGCTGACCAAACAAGCCGCCTGAGTCGAGCATCACCAGCATCAGGTTCGTACCGGTGCCTCGATACTTCTTAGGGAACGCAATACTTCCACCACCGATGATCGCTGGGAAGATCAACGCGTGGGCCATGCCACCCACGATCGCAGGAAGCGGCAAGAGCCAGGGGTTTTTCGCTAGGAGGTAAAGCGTCAGGCTAATCGACAAGAGCAAGATGCCGATAGTGGCCGCGTTCTTCACGCCAATGCGCTCAGGCACTTTGCGGGTAAGCAACCGACATGTAAATGCCGTTATCGCATAGACGAGGAAAAACGAGCTGATGTGCTCGATACCGATTTCCTTCGCGTAGCTTCTTAAAAAGATCTGCGGGAACAGTACGCCCACACCCATCGCAAAGGACATGACCAGCATCCAGCCTGGATGGTATTCACGGATCAAGCGAATGATCGAGGGATGGCCGCTTGAACGCTGTGGTTTGTCTTGGCGTGTGGCAAAGTATGCCAGTGTGATCGAAACCACACACGCACCTAAGGCAACCAAGAACATGGTGTTGATCTTCGCGTCGATTGCAGCTTCACCAGCGAAGATGATGTCACCGATGAGTGGGCCGATCGCCAGACCAATGAACCCGGACGAACCCAATACGCCAATCAATTCAGTACTTCGCCCCTTGGGGGCTTTCAGGGAAATGGCGGTGATCGAAGCTCCAAACGCACCTGCGAGACCGACCATGTAGCACAGTCGAAGAAAATAGATCAGTGGGCCGTCGACGTTGCCGACAATAAAGTGTCCGACGATCGCACAGAGGAGAAGGCAAAGTGATCCGAGCCAAACGACGCGGGTTCCGAACCGGTCGATCACCGCTCCCTGGGCAAATCGAGCCAGCACGGCTCCACCCATCCCAAAACCAGTGATTAGCCCCAGATCGTACTCGTCACCACCCAGATAATTGACAAAGTCGAAGTAACGGAACAAGGAGCTGTTACAGACAATCAGCGCCGTATTGGCAAAGTAAGCCAGCCAGAATTCACGGCCGTAAGCAATTTGCGGGGCAGTCGATGTCTCATCGGCCGTTACTACGGCGGAATTCATGGGTCCTCGGCTCGGTTTTGTGTTCTCTCTGGTTAGAATGTAAGTATAGGCATTCCCAGACCGGAAATCCTTGGAAGCCTATCTAAGGACAGTCTGAGTACGAACTTTTGACCAACAAAATGAGTAAAATCGCTGACAAAACTGAGGCGACACCCCGTAGCGATCTGGCTAAGGGGGACGAACACTCCGTGAAGACGGGGCGTGTTCTGATTGCCATCGCCACTTACAACGAGATTGAGAACTTACCCATTCTCGTTGAACGACTCGTGGACACTTTGCCTGAGGCGGATTTGTTGGTCATTGATGATGGCTCGCCAGACGGAACCGGCCAGTGGTGCGAAGATCACGCCAAGATGAATGCGCGGATGCACTGCCTTCATCGGAAGGGCAAACCAGGACTTGGTTCTGCGATTATCGCCGCGATGCAATATGCCATCGACAATAACTATGACGTGATGATCAATCTGGATGCCGACCTTAGTCATCCACCTGAGAAGATCCCTGAACTTCTGGAAGCGTGGCAAGCCGGGGCATCGGAGAGTACGGTCGCCATCGGCTCGAGGTATGTTCCCGGAGGCGGCATTACCGGCTGGCCTCTGAAACGCCACTTCATGAGTCGCGGGATCAATATGTACACGCGGTGGCTGCTGTGGTTACCGATGGCCGACTGCAGCGGAAGTTTTCGTGCTTACCCTGTGAACCTGTTGCGAAAGATCGACTTCGACTCGTTTCTTAGCTACGGGTACTCTTTCTTTGAAGAGGTACTCTTCCACTTGAAAGAGCAGGGGGCCACGTTCGTCGAAGTTCCCTTCCAGTTCGTCGAGCGACAGTACGGCAGCTCTAAGATCAACATGCGGAAAGCGATGGTTGCCGTTTGGACGATCTTCCGACTTGGTCTGAAAGCTTGGCGTCCCTGGTAAAGTTCTTGCCGAAATGATTCGCGGCCGCAAATGGACCGCGAATTCTATCTCTGAATTTCGTAGTGAATCGGCGATTTTCACTATGGAATACTGCCAGATAGGGGGAATCTCTCCTCCGCAACCATTCACTAGTGGTTTGTGATTTCTCGCGCGTTTATGATGGAACGTGCTTTACATCCCGCCCTTCAACGTCGAAAGGATCCCAATCGATGTTCCCTGTACGTACCCTTATCGTTTCCTGTGCCCTTGGTCTGCTGTGGCTTCCTGGCGTCAACGCAGCAGAGACCTTCCAGGTTAAAGTGGCTGCTCAGGGGGATGCAAAGCGGGCAATTCCTCTCCAAGTTGATGTTGCTGTCCCGAAAAGCTTTGCCGATGTCGGACTGGTTGAACTGACGACCAACGGTGGAGACACGCTTTACGGCCAACTGACCAAGCCAGGTCTCGGCGACCCTTCATCCGATCCGCTGGCCCGTGAGCTGCATCTTGTTTTGCCGAAGAAGATGGTAGGACCCGAGCAAGAGTTCGCCGTTTCTATTTTGGAAAACAAAGAGGGGCTGACGGAGTTCCACTTCCAAGATGAAGCAGGTAAACACAAAGATCTGTTGTTCGGCGATCGTCCCGTGCTTCGTTACATGTACGAGGCGGTAGATTCCAGCTCGGAAGACCGTCGCAAGGAAACGATGAAGGTCTATCATCACCTGTTTGATCCGAAGGGAGAGAACCTTCTCACGAAGGGACCAGGTGGATTGTTCCAGCATCACCGGGGCATTTTCTACGGGTTCAATCGCATCAGCTACGAGCAAGATGGCCAGAAGAAGTCTGCCGACGTCTGGCACTGCAATAAGAAAGAAAGTCAAACCCACGAAGCATTCGTTCGTGAAGAAGTTGGCCCGGTCATGGCTCGTCAACTTCTAGAGATCGATTGGAATGGTCAGGACGGTAAGACCTTCGCGACCGAATTGCGTCAAATGACCGTCTATCACGTTGATGGTGCTCAGGTAATCGATTTCACTTCTGAGTTAACGGCCAAGGCCGACAACATGAAGGTCGATGGCGACCCGCAGCACGCTGGCTTCCAATATCGAGCAACTCAGCACGTGCCAGATAACACGGCCAAGCAGACCTATTACGTTCGCCCGGACGGAAAGGGTGAGCCAGGTAAGTTTCGCAATTGGCCAGGCAACAAAGACCACGTCGATCTTGAATTCAACGCACTCAGCTTTGTCGCGTTCGACCAACGCTACACCTGTTGCTATCTGGATTCTCCAGAGAATCCGAAACCGGCTCGCTTCAGCGAACGAGACTATGGACGGTTTGGTTCGTATTTCGCGACCGAGATCTCCCAAGACAAACCGCTAGAGCTTAACTACCGACTCTGGCTTCAGGCTGGCGAAATGGAAGTTGCTGAGGTCAAACAGCTGCGCGACGACTTTGTTGACCCACCTAAAGTTACGGTGGAAGCCGGGTAATCGCCCAAAAGCGGGGATTGGGGGCATTCGTTGACACCTCGGTTACCCGTACCTAAAATCGCGTGTTCACCCCAATGGAAAATACTCCATCATAAGTAAACCTTTTAGGATGTGCTGTTCATGTCGGATGGTAAAACCGGGCAAATTGACAACGTGATGCATGAATCGCGACTCTTCCCCCCGAGTGAAGAGTTCGCGTCGAAGGCCCGGGTTAAGTCGGTCGAAGAGTACCAGCAGAAGTGGGACGAAGCGCAAGCGGACCTGCCTGCGTTCTGGGATAAGTTCGCCAAGGAAGAACTTCACTGGTTCGAGCCCTATAACGAAGTCCTCGAGTGGAATTGCCCCAACGCCAAGTGGTTTGTCGGCGGCAAGACCAACGTCAGCTACAACTGCCTCGACCGACATTTAGGGACTCCAACTGCGGACAAGACAGCCATCTTGTGGGAAGGGGAGCCTGGCGACCAGCGATCACTGACCTACAAAGAACTACATGCCGAGGTTTGCAAGTTTTCCAATGCTCTTAAGAGCCTTGGGGTCGGGGAAGGGGACCGTGTTTCGCTCTACATGCCCATGGTTCCAGAGTTGGCAATTGCCATGCTCGCCTGTGCCCGGATCGGTGCCATCCACTCTGTGATCTTTGCTGGGTTTTCGGCGGAATCGATCGCGGACCGCAATAACGATGCTCATGCGAAGGTCATTGTCACAGCGGACGCTGGCTGGCGTCGCGGTAAAGAATTGCCACTCAAAGCGATCGTTGACGAAGCCCTTGAGAAATCGGAATCGATCGAAAAGTGCGTCGTGCTGAAACGCGTCGGCAATGATATCGAGATGAAATCCGATCGGGATGTCTGGTGGCACGAGCTGATGGATGCCGCCTCGGAGGACTGCCCGGCGACACCGTTGGATAGCGAAACTCCGCTGTTCATTCTGTACACCAGCGGTTCCACCGGAAAGCCAAAGGGCATTCTGCATACGACTGCCGGATACAACCTGTACGCGAAAAAGACCTTTGAGTGGGTCTTTGATCACCGCGATGATGACATTTACTGGTGTACGGCTGACTGCGGATGGATCACCGGCCACAGCTACGTGGTGTACGGTCCATTCTCGGCGGGGGCGACATGCGTGATGTACGAAGGTGCCCCGAATCATCCAGATGAAGGTCGGTTCTGGGAAATCGTTGAGAAGTACAAGGTCACCATTTTGTACACGGCTCCGACGGCCATTCGTGCCTTTATCAAGTGGGGCGACCAGTGGGTCGACAAGCACGATCTATCGAGCTTGCGGCTGCTTGGCACCGTGGGCGAAGGCATCAATCCTGAAGCCTGGATGTGGTACCACAAGAAGATCGGTTCCGAGAAGTGCCCAATCGTTGATACCTGGTGGCAGACCGAGACGGGCGGCATCATGATGTCGCCGCTACCCGGGGCCATCGCCACGAAGCCTGGCAGTTGTACCCGGCCGTTATTTGGTATCGTGCCTGGTATCTTTGATGAATCGCTCAACGAAGTTGGAACCAACCAAGGCGGAATGCTCACGATCACGCAGCCATGGCCAGGTATGCTGCGAGGCGTTTGGGGTGACGAAGAGCGTTTCAAGGAAACCTATTGGTCGAAAGTCCCTGGTAAGTACCTGGCAGGCGATAACGCCCGTTGCGATGAAGATGGTTACTACTGGATCATGGGTCGAATCGACGACGTCATCAATGTCGCCGGTCACCGGTTGAGTACCATTGAAGTTGAGAGTGCGTTGGTGTCGCATCCTCTCGTTGCGGAAGCGGCGGTTGTCGGTCGTCCACATGAAGTGAAAGGAGAAGCAATTGCTGCCTTCGTCACGCTCAAGGGAACGGACGATACTGAGGAAGCCCGCGACATTTTGAAGCAGCATGTCCGTAAGGAAATCGGCGCTCTGGCTGTACCTGATGATATCCGCTTCACCGCTACCTTGCCGAAGACTCGTAGTGGAAAGATCATGCGTCGCTTGCTACGCGACATTGCATCGGGCAAAGAAGTGGTCGGTGACACGACGACACTCGAGGATTATTCGGTGTTGGCCAAGCTTCGCGAAGAAGATTAAGGCTTATCACGTTAACTTGGAAATTCCCAAAGCTCGGTGCAACCCACCGAGCTTTTTTATGCTTTCATCAACTTGCCGCATGAGAACTTTTGTCTCTCCAACGGCTTTGATGATGTGAAGGTATCGGGCAACTTCTTCCTTTGACAGAATCATCCCCCGACGGTCTTTTAGCCACTTTCGTAGAACCTGATGACTTCCGATATGGAAGAGCCAAGTATCGGTTTCAGCTTGTGCGATGGGCGTATTTCGGTCGATCCACACCAAGTCATCTCGATGTTGGGGGTGTCCTGGTGCGATCGGGGTGTGGGGAGGAAAGACACCGTCAGTGTCGAGTTCTTCACGAGACAAGTGCAGCGAAATCAACTGCTTCCCTAGTTCGGACAGTTGCCTATATACATCACGATCGGCAGGGAACAATACTCGTGGAAACTCGATCCGCAGATGATCTGAAAATTGGGTACGGTATTCGTTGCTGTGGAAAAGACCATAGACGAACGCCATTAGTGACTCAGCAGTCACGTCTGACAAATGAGACGGGAGAAGTTCGCGGTTAATGTTTTCCTGACCGTGAATTGCCAATGGCAAAAGTGTCTCGTTACCTCGGTTATCGCTGCGAAGTAGGCCATCGATCGCTAAGCAATCGGTAACGAAGAAGAAATTGCAGGGTCGGTCAGGCGGCATTTGTCGGCGAACAACCAAGCCAATTGAATTCGCATTTCGCATCTCGTTCATGACCTCGCCGCGTGGCCAGTCGATCATGCTGGAGGACCAATAGATCCAGCGACGATCGAATGGACGATAAGCACAGGCTTCAACTCGATCTTGCCATTGGTCGTCTTCGTCAAGTGTTTCCCGGGCCGACGGCAATTTCCAGCCTCGCGTATCACCAGGCGGGTACTGGCTGCTGCGTGGGCGTGGGAAATACTTAGATCGCAGCTTGTCGTCCGAAACACGGTGGTCACGAAATTCATCGATTCGAGCCAAGAGTCGTTCTCGAGAGGTATCAATGACAATCGCATCCCGCGCGGTAACGACCGTGGAAGTCCCTTGCGGGAATAGCTCCGTGATCAATACCCCCCGGGCATATTCGTGTGACGCGTGAAAAGAGCGAGGCGAAAGAAAGTAATGAGGGGACGCGGGGGCAATGTCTTGATCAACAAGTTCGTCCCAACTGGATTCGGCGATCTCTTTCAGCTTTGAATCGCGTGGCCCCCAGCGTTCACCATATCGAACGGACTGCTTCTTCTCAGGCGAGGGAGATCTCGAGAAAAGCGATATGGCGACGCCCTGTCCGATATCAAAGACGCTTTCATCGCGGGTAAGCCGAGACGTCGTCCCTCTTTTCTTGGAATTGCCATTCAGGTCGAGCAGATCAATATCATCGAACTGATCCAGTAGTTGAAAGCGAAGGCCGCGGAAGGTGACATTGTCTAAGAAGCCATGGTTAATCACAAAACCAATGACACCGTACTTCGATCGCTCTAGATGCCACTGGGCGATACGCAGAAACTTGACGTAGTCGTCATGCAGCCAGAATTTCTTCTCTTGAAGCGGATGTCCGTCGACTTCGAAGTAGCTGCGAAAGTCCGATTTTTCGGCTGTCGTACCCCTGAGTAGCTGCCTAATCCAGGCACTGGTATTGGTTGATGCCGCAGCATAGGGAGGATTCCCCAGGACAATTGTCGCTGGGGAACCAAGTTCAGTATGAACATCGCATTCCAAAGCATTTCCACAGTAGACGGAAACAGGATCGATATCCGTATGCGGAATACCATTGTCTTCGAGGAACTGCGTGAGCAAGCTCTGTAGATGCTCGATCGCATCGGGCATGATTTCAATAGCGTGTAGTCGACCAGGTAGATCTTCGGCAACGTATTCTCGCCATCGGGTATCGGCATCCTTTCGATTTTGTGAGCGCGAAACGATGTTCTTATGCATCTGCTTCAGTACGGCAATCAGAAAGATGCCGGACCCAGCCGCAGGCTCTAAGATCTTGATGAAAGGTTGTCGTCGATCGATTTCGGATGGGAGTTCCGTCTTAAATCGTTTCCCCAGGGAATCCCAAGTCGAAGTATCTGCCAAACCATTCGGTAGTAGAAACTTGCTTTTCAGCCGAGCGTCGACTTGGAAGACAATTCGTTGGGCGATTTCCCAGGGGGTGTAGAACACGCCTCGGTCGCGACGTTTCTGGGGGGAATTTCTGGCGAGCTCGGCCTCGATTCGATAAGCAGATGGCCCAATGCTCACGTGAGATGGATCCTTCCTGGCGCACTTCGACGTCTAGAGATCGAAGTCCTGGGAGTCGATGCGGAGAATTCCCTCGTCGCCGACAAAGTTATCACCCTCGCCTTGCTTGATAAGCAGTTGCCCATCACCTTCTGAACCGTGAACATCGTACACGATGTAATCAGGCGTACCAAACTCCTCAGCAACCTCGTGACTCGCCTCGGTGTTGATCCAAGCAGAATGAATCTCGCCGAGGTGTTCCTTCACGATTGGGTTTTCGCCGTACTTCTGTTGAATCTGAGAAGTGGCCTGGGAGTTGACACCAAAATAGACCAAGCCTCCACATACCAGGCAACTAACGAGAATCAGTCCCGACACAGCCGCAATCGCAAGGACCAAAGGAGACGCAGCGCCTTTTCGACGAGCCGAGCGATAGATTGGGAAGATCGAATGTGATTCAGACAAAGGATAGGCCTGGTTAGCGTTGATGAGTGGTGGAGAAACCCTGTTTTACTTTGCCCATGGGCAATAAAAAAGCCCCGCTTGTTATAAGCGGGGCTTTGAAGTGTAAATGAATCCGGCGATACCTACTTTCGCACTGGTGGGCACTATCATCGGCTGGTTGTGCTTAACTGCTGTGTTCGGAATGGGAACAGGTGTTTCCACAACCATATGGTCACCGGAAAGAACCTGACTGACGTGTGGGCCAAGTCAGGCTCAATTTGGTTTGGTAGAGGTGTTTGCGTATTCGCAACACGTTCGATGGTTTGTTGAGAACCTTGTGAATCGTCACTTGGTATTCAAGTTGGCTCAACGAGTGAGCGTTGAATATAAGTGGTCAAGCTTTCGTCCGTTAGTACCAGTTAGCTGAACACATTACTGTGCTTACACATCTGGCCTATCAACCTGGTCGTCTTCCAGGGGACTCTCGTACAAAGTACTTACGAAACCTAATCTTGGAGCGGGCTTCACGCTTAGATGCTTTCAGCGTTTATCCTTTCCGTTCATAGCTATCCAGCCGTGCCACGGGCATGACAACTGGGACACCAGAGGAACGTCCTTCCAAATCCTCTCGTACTAAAGAAGAATCTCCTCAAGTTTCGTACGCCCACAGCAGATAGGGACCGACCTGTCTCACGACGGTCTGAACCCAGCTCACGTACCACTTTAATCGGCGAACAGCCGAACCCTTGGGAGCTTCTTCACCCCCAGGATGTGATGAGCCGACATCGAGGTGCCAAACCGCATCGCCGCTATGGACGCTCGGATGCGATAAGCCTGTTATCCCCGGAGTACCTTTTATCTGATGAGCGATAGCCCTTCCATACGGGACTACCGGATCACTATGACCTACTTTCGTATCTGTTCGACCTATGGGTCTCACAGTTAAGCACCCTTCTACCATTGCGCTCTATGCCTGATGACCAACCAGGCTGAGGGTACCTTTGCACTCCTCCGTTACTCTTTGGGAGGAGACCGCCCCAGTCAAACTGCCCAACTGACACTGTTCCTAGTCTGGATTCACAGAAATTCTAGGTTAGAGCTAAAACATATTCAGGGTGGTATTTCAAGGATGGCTCCATCTACACTGGCGTGCAAACTTCAAAGCCTCCCACCTATCCTACACAAAACATATCTCAGACCAATATCAGCCTACAGTAAAGGTTCACGGGGTCTTTCCGTCTAACTGCGGGAACGTGGCATCTTCACCACGACTACAATTTCACCGGGTCGGTGGTTGAGACAGTGCTCCAGTCATTACGCCTTTCATGCAGGTCGGAACTTACCCGACAAGGAACTTCGCTACCTTAGGACCGTCATAGTTACGGCCGCCGTTTACCGGGGCTTCGGTCGAGAGCTTGCACCCGCTTCCTTAACCTACCGGCACCGGGCAGGCGTCAGACCCTATACATCCTCTTGCGAGTTGGCAGGGTCCTGTGTTTTTGATAAACAGTTGCCAGAGCCGATTTACTGTGACCCCCAGCAGCGTGAACCGCCAGGGGCACCCCTTATCGCGAACTTACGGGGCCATTTTGCAGAGTTCCTTAACCACCGTTCTCCCGAGCGCCTTGGTCTTCTCGACCCGCCTACCTGTGTCAGTTTTAGTACGGTTACAGTTGCTTCAACCTTTAGAAGCTTTTCTTGGACGTCCCGCTGATGATTACCTCCGAAGAGTCAGCGCTCTAACTTGGCTTGTGAGGACGGATTTGCCTATTCCTCACCTTGCTAGAGCCCACGGACTGTTCCACCAGTCCGATCACCTTTGAAACGCCGTCCCTCCATCAGTCCACAACCGTAGCGCAGGAATATTGACCTGCTGTCCATCGTCTACGCTTTTCAGCCTCGACTAAGGGACCGGCTAACCCTGGGCGGAATTGCCTTCCCCAGGAAACCTTAGGCTTTCGGCGAACAGGATTCTCACCTGTTTTATCGTTACTCATTCCGGCATAATCACCCGATCGCCCCAACACCGCTCCTTACGGTACGGCTCGTATCTGACGATCGGCGCTCTCCTACCATTCTTTCGAATCCGCTGCTTCGGTGAAATGCTTACTCCCGTTCATTATCGGCGCAGAATTGCTCGACCAGTAAGCTGTTACGCACTTTTTAAATGGTGGCTGCTTCTAAGCCAACATCCTGGTTGTCTCGGCAATTCAACTTCCTTAGTGACTGAGCATCTCTTGGGGACCTTAGCAGACGGTCTGGGTTGTTTCCCTCTCGACCGCGAAGCTTATCCCTCGCGGACTGACTCCTGAGATAGTCGCACCGGTATTCGGAGTTTGGTCCAGCAGGGTACCCCGGGAAGGGCCCCAAACCGATTCAGTCTCTCTACCCCCGGTACGTAGTGGCTCAAGGCTAGCCCAAAAGCTATTTCGGAGAGAACGAGATATCTCCAGGTTTGATTAGACTTTCACTCCTCCCCACAAGTCATCCCCTCAGTTTTCAACCTAAGTGGGTTCGGTCCTCCACGCGGTATAACCCGCGCTTCAACCTGCTCATGGGTAGATCACCTGGTTTCGCGTCTACCACCTACGACTAACGCCCTATTAAGACTCGGTTTCCCTCTGGCTACAGCCCGTAAGGCCTTAACCTGCCGCAGACGGTAACTCGCCGGATCATTATGCAAAAGGCACGCCGTCACCCATTAATCGGGCTCCGACCGCTTGTAGGCACATGGTTTCAGGTTCACATACCTCCCCTTGTCGGGGTTCTTCTCATCTTTCACTCGCGCTACTGAGTTCACTATCGGTCATCAGAGAGTATTTAGCCTTACGGGATGGGCCCCGCAGATTCAATCCAGGTTTCACGTGACTGGACCTACTCAGGTACCTCTCGGAAGACTACACAACTTTCGCCTACGGGACTGTCACCCTCTATGGTTGACCTTTCCATGTCATATCGGCTAGTCGGCAGTTTTGTAACTTCCATATGAGAGGCCCTACAACCCCCTGAGGAAAATCCTCAAGGTTTGGGCTATTCCGCGTTCGCTCGCCGCTACTGACGGAATCGATTTTTCTTTCTTCTCCTCTAGGTACTTAGATGTTTCAGTTCCCTAGGTTGAACAGGAATCCCGGGATCAACGTTCGTTTGACAACTTCCCCAGGCTTATCGCAGTCTTCCACGCCATGTCTTCTGATGCCAAGACATCCCCCATGTGCCCTTAATAGCTTGACCACAAATATTCAAAGCTCGCTTAGGGTTAGCAAACCCATACCAGCTTGAACAACCAAACTATTTCGGACTACCTAATGTGACTGGCTTGTCTAAGGCCAATCACTGAGATCCGATCTTGTAACGATTCACAATGCTGCGTGACACACTTCACTTGCCAACCCTCTCAGGTTGGCCATGTGATGAGGCCCGACAGACATCGAGATTCTCTTTAAGAACGGCTACCACTCAAAATCGGCACTGCCCTGATTTCAGCTAGGCTGAGAATCAAGAGCAACACTTTTTGGTAATAACCATAACTCTATGAAATTGCATCGTTTATGTCGCAACAAAGCTTTCGTTGAGCAAGCGGCCTGCCAATGACAAACCCCAAGCTCGACATCCACTTTGCTACGCAAATGCCATCTACCAACCAAATTGTCAAAGATCATGATCACTTCTTGGTGAAGTGAGTGTTCCCTGTCGAGGAATTAACCTCAACTGGAAGGACGCAATGTATCACTGGACGGCCAACATTGTCAAACGGGGGTGGTGAGAATTTGACCATGATTTTTGGCAATCGGTCGCAAGTGGCGAGGTCATAATGGGTTATGCGTTCGCGAAATCTTTGCATTTACTTCAGGATTCCTGAATGTGAGGTGAATACATGGAGATTTCCACTATTGGGACGAGAGCAAATAGGGTGCTTCGAATCGATATTCGATGTCCTTTTCCGTTACGTTGAGGCCGAACACCCCTACTTTAATGTCTTTCTCGAGCGAACAGCGGCGTTCTAACACCTTGCGCCACGTCGAGTTGTCGTAAGTTGCCGAGAGTATAAGTCGGTCTTTTCGGCGTTCCAGGCGAAGGGTGATTGGCTTGTCTTCCATCGGGAAGTTGCCACCACCTATCAATTGCCCCTGTTTGTATTGCTCGCAGCTGAGAAATACCGCGTTGGCTTCGCCACTGGCCGTTCTCGTCCAGCGAAGTAGGTTGCGATCGTCCTGCCAGAGCAGTATTCCCGCAGCAACATAGCTTGCGTGTCCATCGACACCGGTCTGCGCTTGTGGCCTCGGGTAGTCTCCCACGCGTACTTCAAAGAGAAAGTCTTCGTTAACGTCTTTAAGCACGCGAGGAGCGTTGGTGATCTGAATTCGCGGGTTCATGTCGTGCAGCCCCGCTGGAATCGACATCGAGATGCCAGAGTCCACGAAATCAACCGGACAATTGCCAACTGGATCGATGACCTCACCCCAGCCCGGGAGTTCTTCGGCCGAGAGAGTTGCGACACCGGTGAAGTAGGTGAGTAAGAGAACCAACAGAAGGCGAAGGTCCATGAAAAAGTTCCTTTTGAACGAAGTACATGGCGGGAAGGACAAGAAAACAGCGGATCGCATCTTGGCCCGATTCTATCATTCACTCTAGAATTCACGACTACGAAAATGAGCATTGCGACATCCCAGCAAGCGGCGACGATGCTCAAAAGTCTGCCGCAATGTTTCGAGCAGAATGAATCGTTCCAAAACGTAGTCCAGGCCCTGAAGCAAGGGAAGGACGCAACTTTGGAAGGAGTCTGGGGCTCAGCCTGCGCGCTGGTGGCCGCTGCTTTCTTCGGCGAAGTGTCCCCGCATGTCGTACTTGTCGCTCCTCATCTGACCGAGATCGACAAGCTTGCCGAAGCGCTGCCGCTGTTTTCCAACGCGGATGTCGCCGCATTTCCGGCCTGGGAGTCATCGCCTGACGAACGTCGACTGCACGACGAGATTTACGCTGCCCGGCTGAGACTCTTAAAGCAGTTGGTTTATGGCAAGTGTCCTTCCCTCTTGGTCACTTCCATCGAGAGCTTGATTCAGCCCGTTCCTGGTAAAGAGAACATCGTTGCCAACAGCCGCCGCCTTGAAGTGGGTCAGCAGTTGCTGCCGGAGGAATTAGGCAAGTGGCTGCTCGCTCACAAATATCACTCGACAACGGCGGTGGAGTTGCCAGGCGAGTTTTCCTTGCGAGGGGGCATTCTCGATATCTTTGCTCCTGATTGGCAACGGCCGGTGCGGGTGGAGCTGTTTGGCGATGAAATCGAATCACTCCGCGAAATTGATGTCCAAACGCAACGTAGTGTCGATTCACTTCAACAGATCGATATCACGGCCCTCAGGCATTCGCGAGACTACCAGGGTAGTTTTGTTGATTACTTACCGGAAGATTCTGTGTTTCTGCTGATCGAGCCCGATCAGATGAAGCAAACGGCGAACGATTATCTGAAGCGTGTCGATGACGTACGCGATGCCTTTGAGTTTGCAGAGACCATCGTCAGGCTAAACGACTTTCGTAAGGTTTCGGTGGCAGGCATCGCGAGCGGATCGTTTAACGTAACGGCCAATCTGAACTTTGAGTCGGTCGAACAGTTTAGCGGCGATGTCGAACGTGTCCGGGGTGAATTGGATGTCGTCAGCCAGAATCTAGACGTCGTCATCGTTTCGCAGACGGAAGCCGAAGTCGAACGGTTGCATGAGATTCTCGATGCAACGCAGGTCGCCAAGTCGGGGCGGCTTCATTATGTGTTGGGAGAATTGCACCAAGGTTTTCGCTTTCGTGATGGGCAACTCGTGCTGGTTAGTGGCAACGAGATCTTCCATCGTGGAGCTCTGCACCGCACCAAGACGCGACGTCTCGGCAAGGTCATCGATAGTTTTCTTGACCTGAAAAAGGGAGATCTGGTTGTTCATCTTGGTCATGGCATTGGCCGTTATCGAGGCTTGCGGCTGATCGAGAAGCAAGGGCACGCCGAAGAGCACTTGGTGCTGGAGTTTCACGGCGAGACCAAGATCTTTGTCCCAGCTTCCAAGATCGATCTTGTTCAGAAATATGTTGGCGGCAGCAAGACCCGGCCTCCCCTGGCACGCATTGGCGGTGTTGTCTGGAAGAAGCAGAAAGAGAACGTTGAAAAGGCGGTCAAGGATCTGGCCGCCGATCTCCTGCAAGTTCAAGCCGAACGAAAGAGTCGCCCTGGGATCGCTTTCGCTGAAGATACACGCTGGCAGTACGAGTTTGACGCCTCGTTTCCCTACACGGAAACGGACGACCAGGTGCTGGCCATCGCTGCCATCAAGCAGGATATGATCCAGCCTCGTCCTATGGATCGCTTGTTGTGTGGTGATGTCGGTTTTGGAAAGACGGAAGTCGCGATGCGGGCAGCATTCAAGGCGGTCGACAATGGCTTCCAGGTAGCTGTCCTCGTACCCACGACGATCCTGGCCGAACAGCACTACAAGAGCTTTCGGGAGCGGATGGCTGAATTCCCTTTCACCATTGCTCGTCTCAGTCGATTTGGTACGGCCAAAGAGCAGCGGGAAGTCGTTGGAGGGTTGAAGGCGGGTACCGTTGATGTGGTCATTGGTACGCATCGTTTGGCTTCTAAGGATATCGAGTTTCAAAACCTAGGCGTCGTCATCATTGATGAAGAGCAGCGTTTTGGTGTCGAGGTGAAAGAGCGGTTGAAGCATCTGCGTACAACCGTGGACGTGCTCACCATGACGGCGACTCCCATTCCGCGAACCCTGCATATGTCGCTGGTGGGTGTCCGAGATATCAGTAATCTGGAAACCGCGCCTAAAGATCGTATCGCGGTTGAAACCAAGGTTTCACGATGGAATGACGAACTCATCCGTCATGCGGTCCTGCGTGAATTGAACCGCGGTGGGCAAGTCTATTTCGTTCACAACCGCGTTCAAGATATTCAGCTGGTGGCCGCGAAGCTGCAGCGGATCGTGCCGGAAGCGAAGATCGGGATTGGCCACGGCCAAATGGCCGAAGGGGCGCTCGAGCAGGTCATGGTCGACTTTATTGACGGGAAGTTCGACTTGCTGCTGGCGACTACGATTATCGAGAGTGGGCTCGACATTCCTAACGCGAATACCATTTTCGTTGATGAAGCCGATCGATATGGCTTGGCTGACCTGCACCAACTTCGCGGACGCGTCGGGCGGTCGCACCATCGCGGCTATTGCTATCTTCTGCTTGAGCCAGGCAAGCACCTCACGCCGATCGCTAGCAAGCGTTTGCATGCCATCGAAGAATTCAGCCACATGGGGGCCGGTTTCGCTATCTCGATGCGGGACCTCGAAATCCGCGGTGCTGGCAACATTCTTGGGACCCAGCAAAGCGGGCACATCGCGACGGTTGGCTACGAGTTGTACTGCCAGCTTCTGGAAAGTGCCGTGCGTAAGCTGCAGAAGATGCCGCCGAAGCTGACGATTGATGTCGATATCGATTTGCCTGTTGAGGCATACTTGCCCGACGATTACGTCGGTGATATGCGGCAGAAGATCGATCTTTATCGACGTATGACCCGGATCGCATCCGATGAAGATCTGCAACAAATTGAAGAGGAGATGCGCGACCGCTTTGGACCGACTCCCGAGGCGGTCGAAGAGCTTTTGCGGCTGGTTGCCCTCAAATTAGATGCAGCTTTTTGGCAGGTTTCCGCGATTTACGTCGAGGAAGAGGTCGATCAAACTTTTCTCGTCTTCGTATATACGAATGCATCCAGAATCCAGCAGCTAGCAAAGTTGCGCGGAAAGAAGCTCCGTGTTGTGGACGAGACCCGGGCCTATATTCCGCTGCCAGATGCCAGCATGAATGGATCGGAATTGCTGGATTTTGCAAGAATGATGTTGCGTGCTAGTTAGGTGCGTTCCTATACTCCGCCCGCAATTCTCTTGCGCGAGCGCGGCCGGATGCCGCAATCGAATGGGAACTCCTCATGGATGGGAAGTCAAGCAACGTGATTTCAGCTGCTTACGCGACTAGCAAAAACATTGGTCTGAGCACCTGCTTTGCAGGCCTCATGCTTAGCTCCGTCCTGCTCTCTCCGAGCGAAGCTAGAGCTCAGTTTGGCTGGCTCAATCCTTGGAAAGAGGACGCGGCAGCGACGGCTCAACAAACGCCTTCCGATCCATTCTCTCAGCGTCGCGCTGCGAGTGAACCTCAATACCGAACGGCGGCGAGGACTGCCCCTAGCGTCGGAAGCTACCCCAGCAATTCTCCTTCGTCGGGTGGTGCAACGGCAGTTGTGGGTGACATGCCGAGCTATCCACCTCAAAACAGCTACAACTATCCGCAAACGCAAGCGGCCGTGCCGACGTACTCGACAACAAACTACCCCGCGACTAATCAGCCCAACTATCAGACGGTTCCCCCGCAAAACAATTTCAATCAGCCCGCGGCTCCTCGGGTTGCCAACTTGCCTCAGCAACCGGCAGCCAGGCCCAAGGAAGATCTCTTTAAGCCAGCTCGCATTGTGGCGATCGTCAATGGCGAACCGATCCTCGCGGGTGATGTCTTGGGGCCGGTGAATCAGATGATCAACGAGCGTCTCGCATCACTTCCGCCTGAGCAGCGTGAAAGTGTTTCACCGGAAGAGATCGAGAAGTTCAAGGAGCAGGCACTCAAGCAGATGCTGCCCGGCTTGATTGACATCAAAGTCGTCTATCTTGATTTCATGCGCGCGGTCCCTAGCGATCGGATGTCCGAAATGCAGGAGATGCTCGGTAAGAACTACGAAGAGTATCAGCTCGAGACCGACATGAAGAACGCCGAGGTGAACTCGCCTGCCGAACTCGACATGAAGCTTCGCGAACTGGGTGGGTCGCTGGAAAAGAAACGACGACAGTTCGTCGAAAAGCTGGTTGCCCAGCAGCAGATCCAACGGAAGGTAAAGAAGGACGAAGAAGTCACCCATCAGCAAATGCTCGACTACTACAACGAGCACGCCAAAGACTACGAAAAACTAGCCAAGGTCAAATGGGAACAGTTGATGGTGAAGTTCTCGGAATTCCCCAATCGTCAGGCGGCTTGGGAAGCGATGGCCAGCATGGGGAATCAGGTACTACGCGGAGCCCCCTTGAACGCGGTTGCCAAACGCGAATCCCAGGGGATCAAGGCTTCCAGCGGTGGTCAGTACGATTGGACTCGCCAAGGTAGTCTGAAGAACGAAACGGTCGATCAGGCCATTTTCAGTCTGCCGGTTGGTGAACTGAGCCCTATTATTGAGTCGGCCGAAGGCTTTCACATCGTTCGTGTTCTCGAGCGACAAGACGCTGGCATGGTTCCCTTCACCAAAGCTCAAGTCGAGATTCGAGAGAAAATCCAGAATGAGCGTCGCCAAGAGCAGATGCAGGCCTACATCAAGGATGTAAAGTCGAAAGCCCAAGTCTGGACAATCTTCGACGAAGACAAATAATTGGCCCCAGCGAGGCCCTTCGGCAGGGGGTGAAACTGCCGGAAAACTCTGCGCGAGCCGGAAATCTTATTAAGATTTCCCTGCTTTTCTCTTGGCTATTAGGGCGGTTAATTCGCCTGTTCTGCCATAGAAATGTCTCTCGTTTCGTAAGAATTAAAATAAGCGGTACTTATGTCAGGCGAATGTTTCAGTACCGCCTATTTTGTTGGCCTCTACAATCGAGTAAAGTAGCGGTCAAAAGTTAATGTCCAGAGTTTGTTCCGCGCCAGCTATTTAATGCATCGTGCAGTCGATCGGTGCCGTGACCGCCGCGGAACCAAGGCTGCCCCGAAATGCGTCGGGGAAGCTCGCGTATGCCCCCAGTGAGGAAGTCTGCATGTCCGATACTGCCAAGCTATTGCTCGATGGAAATGAAATCGAACTGCCCGTTGTCGTGGGTAGTGAAGACGAGAAGGCGGTCGACATCTCGAAGCTTCGTGGCGGGACCGGCTTCATCACCCTGGACGAAGGCTATGTCAACACAGGTTCAACGACCAGCGCGATTACTTACTTAGATGGTGAAGCGGGTATCCTTCGCTATCGCGGCTACCCAATCGAAGAACTGGCCGCCAACTGCGACTTCGTCGAGGTCATGTACCTTTTGATCTACGGCGAACTGCCCACCGAAGAGCAACTGACGAACTTCCGTAATTCGATCCGCCGCCACACGATGCTGCACGAGGACATGCGGTCGTTCTACGACGGCTTCCCACGTGACGCGCACCCGATGGCCATCCTGTCCAGCGTTGTCAGCGCCCTCTCGACGTTCTATCAAGACTCGCTCGACCCTCACGATCCACAACAAGTTGAAGTTTCGATCCATCGCTTGTTGGCCAAGCTGCCGACGATTGCCGCTTACAGCTACAAAAAGTCATTCGGCCAACCGTTTATCTATCCGCAGAATGACCTTTCGTACTGTGAAAACTTCCTGCAGATGATGTTCGCCGTTCCAAGCGAGCCATTCCATGTCGACCCTGATTTCGTCGATGCATTGAACTTGTTGCTGATCGTGCACGCGGATCACGAACAAAACTGCAGCACATCGACAGTTCGCATGGTCGGTTCGGCTGATGCCAACTTGTTTGCTTCGATTTCCGCAGGGATCAGTGCCCTGTGGGGACCGCTTCACGGCGGTGCGAATGAAGCCGTGGTGAACATGCTGGAAGAGATCATTGAAAATGGCGGCGACGTCGATAAGTACGTCGAGCAGGCCAAGGATAAGAAGAGCAAAGTCCGCTTGATGGGCTTCGGGCATCGCGTCTACAAGAACTTCGATCCGCGAGCGACGATCATCAAGAAGGCTTGTGACCGTCTGTTGGATAAGCTTGACATTAAGGATCCGCTCTTCGATGTTGCTCAAAAGCTTGAGCATGCGGCCTTGAACGACGAATATTTTGTTGCACGTAAGCTCTATCCGAACGTCGACTTCTATTCCGGTGTGATCTATCGAGCCATCGGCATCCCCGTTCAAATGTTCACGGTGCTGTTTGCTATGGGCCGACTTCCCGGTTGGATCGCCCACTGGAAAGAAATGCACGGCTCGCCGACCAAACGCATCTGTCGTCCACGTCAGATCTACACGGGCGAAACCAAGCGGGAATTCGTTCCGATTGAAAAGCGATAGCATCGCTTGTGAATTGACTTCGCAGCTACCAAAAGAGGACATGTTCACATGTCCTCTTTTTTCTTGAATCGGCTTGGCTAATTCTTTGAGATGCCAGCAGAGCATGCGGCCGCGTATCCGGAAAAGTTTACCTAAATTGGTAAACTTTCGGCGATCGCTTGAGGTTGGCCTGCGCGTTGTGTCGATAAATACCGTTGTACGTCTAGGGACTACGAAGGGTCCCGAACATGAGTTCAGCGAGGGAGACGCAACAGAACGATGATTAAGCAAATTATCGGTACCGCAGCCGTGATCGCCACTTGGATCGTTCCGTCGATTGCCCTTGCCCAGATTTCGCCCGTCAAGCTGTCGCACACGATCCAGTTGAAGCCGGATGCCGAGCGACTGCACCCGCCGGTCGTTTCTCAGATCGAAATTCATCCTACCGGCAAGCTGATGGCGGTCGCTGGGGATGATCACTTCGTGCGGATCATGGAAATCGCCACTGGGCGAGTCATTGTGACGCTCAAGGAACATACTGACTGGGTCCGTGCGGCTCAGTTTTCGCCTAACGGAAAATTGCTCGCCACGGCCGGTAACGATCGTCAGGTCTTGCTTTGGGACGTTCAGGAGAACATCCAATTGCGTAGCGGAAGTGAATTTCCCAGCGTGATCACCGCCGTTGATTTCAATCATGACGGAACCCAGCTGGCAGTCGTCGGCTTCGATGATTCGGTTGTCGTTTACGATCCGTACTCCGGTAAGAAGATCCAACAGTGGAATGCCGCTGGAAACGATCTGCGAGCTGTGAGCTTCTCACCCGATGGCAAACTTGTCGCCGCCGCAGGGCGTACCGGCATTATTCGTATTTGGAACACGGCAAGTGGTTCCAAGGTGCGAGACATTCGCGCACACAACGAGCGTATCCACGGCTTGGCTTTCTCCGAAGACGGCGTGCAGATCGTCAGCGGAAGTGAAGATCGCAAGTTGAACGTTCACAGCGTAGAGACTGGGCAAGAGATCGCTTCATTGCCAACCGGCGATGCGAAGGTCTTTTCGGTTTCACTCGTTCAGCCAGGAATTATCGCCACTGGCGGAAGCGACAACGAAGTTCGCCTGTGGAGCTTGGATACTTACGAAGAGATTGATCGTCTGGCAGGCCATGATGGCACTGTCGCGACGCTTGCTGCTCAAGGGAAAACGATGGTTTCCAGCGGTTTCGATACCACGATCCGTGTTTGGGACCTGGGCAACTCGCGTCAAAATTCCCCCCCCGTGTTAACGGTTCCGGTCAGCCGTTTCTCGAATTAATTAGGTCACCATTTTCGCAGGGATGCGAAAGCAAGGCACAGGAGTCGCCTGATGGGTTTCCACTATCGAGACGCATTGCGTCGTTTTCGTAGCTTTTTTGGTGGCGGCAAGAATGCTGCTCTCAATCGCCCGGTACGTTCGCGAGGTATCGAGGCACTCGAAGCACGCCGCGTAATGTCGGCCGATCCGATTCGGCTTGGTGCGATTTATCATGAAGAGGACGGCGCCGGTGGTGACGACCATGGCGATACGTTCATCGTCACCTTCGATGGTGGTGCTGAGGGAACGCAACTGACCCAACTGGTCTTCGATGGTGATCAGATCGAGAACTTCGGAAATATACCTGGGCTAAGCACCGGCGACATGATCTTCGATATCACGCCTGGTGGCCTCGGAGCTGATAACGCATTTCCTTTCCAAATCGTCTCGGCCAATGGCATTGATTCGATTACCGCGACCGTCACCGATGGTGGTAGTCGCTTGATCCTCGACTTTGTCGGATTCGATGCTGGCGAAGAATTAAAGTTCTCAATCGACGTCGATGAAATCATCATCTACGACCCCAGCAACCCTGGGGAAACGCTGATCGACCCGATTGCTTCGGGTGCGGAATTCCACGGAACGCTGCTCACCGGTGAATTCTCGGCGGCTCACTACGAGGACGCCACGATCAATACCAAGTTCTATGACATGTACGATGCCAAGTTGGCCGAATCCGGCTTGGATCTGCCAGCTGACAACTCGACCGGACATCGTGACCGAACTGACGGTGCGTTCGGCAGCATCGTCCAGCAGCCGCTTCCAATTAGCATCAGTGGTACGGTTTACCACGACCCGAACCTCAGCCTCACCCAAGATGCCGGAGAAGTTGGTATCGCGGGTGTTTCGCTGACCCTGTGGAAGAAGGAAGGCGGCGTCTTTGTTAACACGGGCCATACCGTATTGACCGATGCCGACGGTAACTACCTCTTTGGTGAAGATCTGGGGCTGCAGCCAGGTACCTACCAAGTACGTGAAACCCAGCCGACCGGTTACTTCAGCGTTGGTGCGGTACCAGGGACCGTCGAAGGAACCCCAACCGGTTCCACGGTTTCGGGCGATCCGGACGTGCTGACCGAGATTAGTATTCCACTAGGCGGTACGGCGGCGATCGACTACGACTTCGCCGAAGCGACTCCTGCCATGATCGATGGCTACGTGTACCACGATCGCGACAACGACGGAATCAAAGAAGCAGGCGAAGAAGGAATTGCTGGCGTTCAGATCCGGGTGCAAGGAGTCGACGTCCTGGGCAATCCTCAGTCGTTCCTGGTGACCACGGATGCCAACGGCTACTACAAAGTCACCAATATGCCGCCAGGCGTCTACGAAGTGCTGGAAGTCGTTCAGCCGCCGACGTATCAGGATGGTAAAGACACTGCCGGTACCGTGAATGGCGTGATCAAAGGTGTCGCACAGAATCCAGGCGATCGAATCAGCACCATCACGCTCAAGGGTGGTGACTCCGGTATCAACTACAACTTCGGCGAAATTCGTCCCGCTGAGATCCGCGGTCATGTTCACCTTACTGACCCTGATGGCAATTGCTACGGCGAAGACATCGTCACGACGCCGATCGAAGGTGCAGTCATCAATCTGTACGACAGCCTAGGTAATCTCGTTGCGACGACGACCACCGATGCCAATGGTGACTACTATTTCGGTGACTTGCTGCCGGGCGTGTACACAATCGAAGAGATCACTCCTCCAGGGCTCATCGATGGTGGCGACCATGTCGGCACGATCGACGGCATCCAGGTCGGTAACCTTGACGGCAACGACCGTATTGCGAATATCGAGTTGCTCTCCGGTGATTCCGGTGTCGATTATGACTTCTGCGAACACCTACCGGCCAGCATCTCCGGATACGTCTACCACGACCGTAACAACAACGGCATTCGCGAAGCTGGCGAAGAGGGCATCGAAGGCGTACTCGTTCAGCTGTATGACGAAAGCAACATCCCGGTTGGGCTCGCCATCACGGATGTCAACGGCTACTACGAATTCGTCGGCCTGAGCAAGGGACAGTACCATCTCGGCGAAATTCAACCGTTTGAATACATCGACGGTCTCGACACGGCCGGTACGATCTTTGGCACCACGGTTGGTACGGCCGTAAACCCAGGCGACGAGATCAACACGATCGACGTGAAATGGGGAGACCAAGGTATTGAGTATAACTTTGGTGAAATCAAACATGGTTCGCTTAGTGGCTACGTCTATCACGACCGGAACGTGAACGGCACCAAGAATGCCGGTGAAGAAGGAATCGCCAACGTCACCATCACGTTGATCAACACCGATACCAACGAAACGTTCTTTACGACGACCGATGAGAACGGCTACTACGAGTTCCTGGACTTGGTGCCAGGCAACTACCGCGTTATCGAAACGCATCCGATTGCCTACCAGGACGGAATCGACGAGGCCGGTACGATTAATGGTGTCGTTCGTGGCGTCGCCGTGAATCCTGGCGACGAAATCAACGGCATTGCGATCGGCAGCGACGAGCACGGTATCAACTACAATTTTGGCGAATTCCTGTACGCTTCGATTTCTGGAAGTGTTCACCTCACTGACGAGGATGGTAACTGTGAACACGAATCATCGACCGCTCGCCCCGTCGTGGGTGCGACGATTCATCTCTACGATGCCTCAGGCAACTTGCTGAAATCGACGGTTACCGACGCCAACGGCGATTACTTCTTTGGCGAACTGCTGCCAGGTACCTACACCGTTGTCGAAGTGACTCCGCCAGGCCTGATCGACGGCGGAGACAGTATCGGTACCATTAATGGCATCGTGGTTGGTGAGTTTGGTGGCAACGACCGAATCGAATCGATCACGCTGATGGCTGGTCAGCACGGCGAAGACTACGACTTCTGCGAAAGCGAGCCTGCCGATCTTTCAGGCTACGTTTATCACGATCGAAACAACAACGGGATTCGTGAAGCCGGAGAAGAAGGGATCGGAGGAACGACGGTTCAGTTGTTCAACGAGAGCGGCAACCTGGTCGATACGCTCGTTACCGATGAAAACGGCTTCTATCACTTTACCGGTTTAACCAAGGGCGTTTATCGCATTGTCGAAACACAGCCAACCGGTTACCTCGATGGCCTCGATGCCGCCGGTACGATCAATGGATCGACCGTTGGTTCGGCCACGAACCCTGGGGACGTGATCCACACGATCGACTTGAAGTTCGGTCAGTCAGGTATCGAATACGACTTCGGTGAAGTGCTGCCGACCTCGATCGGTGGTTTCGTTCACGTCGACCCGGATCAGGACTGTATCTTCGACGAGGACGAGCAGCCTATCGTCGGCGTGAAGATCACGCTGCTTGATGAAAGTGGCAACGAGATCGCAACCACGTTCACCGATGCCAACGGTCACTATCAGTTCGATGGCTTGCCGCCAGGTAATTACACCGTTGTTGAATCGCAGCCGGCTGGATACTTCCAAGGTGGACAAATCGACCACAACGGCTTGGCCGATGCTTCGGTGACCGACGTCATCTCGAACATCGTTACGCATTCCGGCCAGCATCTCGACGAACACAACTTCTGCGAGCTTCCGCCTGCGGCACTCTCGGGGTACGTGTTCCAGGATGGTGCCGTGATCTCGAATGCCACCGGCGAAGTGCCCAGCGATATCGCTTCCTTGCGAGATGGGCAACGAACAGCAGACGATACTCCACTTTCTGGCGTTGTACTTGAGCTACGCGATGGCTTCTCGGGTATGCCGATTTACGGTAATAGCGATACCGTCCTGCAAGGGATCTACGGGGATGGGCCGGTCCGCGTGGTGACCGACGCGAATGGTTTCTATCGATTTGAAGGACTTAAGACCGGCTTCTACGCCGTCTATCAGATTCATCCCGATGGCTACATCGACAGTATCGACACGGTTGGTACCACTGGTGGTTTGGCGGTGAACCCAGGCACCATCGGTCCTGAAGTTTCTGCCTTGTCGATCGATCCAGGTCATGACGCGATCATTCGGATCTTCGTGGTCGGCGGAACCGAATCGCTGGAAAACAACTTCAGCGAAATCCGTGTGGTGCCATTCATTCCGCCACCGGAGATTCCGCCATCCGATCCGCCTCTGACGCCTCCGGTTGTTGCGGTTCCACCGCCGACCCCAGAGCTGATTCCTCCGGCGGAACTGTTGGCCTTGCCGCAAATTATTCAGCCTTACGGTGGTTCGGCCGTTGGGTTTACCTGGCATCTGAGCGTGGTCAATGCCGGTGATCCTCGTGGTAAAGAACCCGTCGCGGTTTCGGAATCGTTCTGGCTCACGTCGGCTAACGGGGATCTGAATCCTTGGAACACTGAAAACCTCAGTCAGGCAAGTTGGACCTTGCTCGCCGATGGCGAGGATAGTGAAGAGTCTGAAACGCTTCATCGTTTGTTCGGCTCGAAGGACGCGATTCCGGTTGCTGGTGACTTCAACGGTGACGGTGTCAGCGAACTGGGTGTCTTTATCGATGGTCACTGGTTCATCGATCTCAACGGCAACGGTCGGTGGGACGACGAAGATATGTACGCCAAGCTCGGTCATGATGGCGATCAGCCAGTTGTGGGTGACTGGGACGGCGACGGTAAAGACGACATCGGTATCTACGGCAAGGCCTGGCCGAACGATCCTCGCGCCGTGAAGGAAGAACCCGGTCTGCCGGACGCAGCGAATAGCTTCGTCTCAGTCGAGAAGCCTAAGAACATTCCTCCGAAAGAAGAGAATGCTCCACACGGTACTCGCGTGATGAAGGTCGCCCAGCATGGCAAGTTCCGCCAGGACCTGATCGACCATACGTTCCACTTTGGTGTAGGTGGAGATCATGCGTTGGTTGGTGACTGGAACGGTGATGGCATCAGCACGATTGCTGTCTTCCGTAATGGTACATGGCACGTCGACTCCAACGGCGATGGTCGCTGGAATCCTGAAGTCGATGCGGCGTTTGCCTACGGGGAAGATGGTGACCTTCCGGTCGTCGGCGACTGGAATGGTGACGGCATTGATGAAATCGGTATCTATCGTGGTGGGCAGTGGATCCTCGACGACAACGGCAACCATGTCATGGAGCCGACCGACAAGGTCTTCCAGCTTGGCGATTGGGACGATGTGCCCACGGTTGGTGACTGGGATGGCAACGGCACCGACGATCCTGGCGTGTTTCACGCGAACAAGGAAGGCTCGGTAACGGTCGCCAGCCGTAAGGCCGGTTGATATCAGTAGAAATGGTGACTACTGCCGGACAACGCTCGTTTCCGGCAGCAGATTACCTGCAAACCATGAGAACCCCTGTTCGCCGCGGAAGTGTATGCTGCGAATAGGGGTTTTTTCGTCGGGGCTGAACACCTTCACGCGTAGCGCCTCGACCGGAACGCTAACCGCACCAGGCCAGCCCCACACAAAGCGGCCTTTGTTGTACCAGCCGCCTTGGCCCCGTTCGAGCGTTTGCCAGGTTCCGTCAACCTTGGCTTCTACCGCCCAGGCCGTGTCTGGCTGAGGTTGGTTCGGATACGTACCTGAAAGTGTCAGGAAGTTGATGCTGACTGGTTTGTCCCAGGTCGCGGTCCAGGTAACCGCTTGTTCTTCGCTGAGGACGCCAAGCTCGCCGCCACTACCCACTCCGATCTCGTGCCACTGTGAGTCTCGTACGAACTTGTCGGTCTTGGGGTTGAAGATAGGATCGCGAGCTTCACCACGCTTGCCTGCTTCAAACTCGGGGACATTGGTCGAGATCTTCGCGTCTACCAGCAGATTGTGGGCGTTAGAAGGAAGCACAATCTCACCCGGATCAACGGTGCCTGCCCCAGAGATCAATTCAGCGTTTGGATCTTCCGGAGGCTTGGTAAGGGTCAGGTAGGCAAACAGATCAAGGATTTCTTTCGGGGAGAGCTGCTTTTCGATTCCTTCGGGCATCAGGGATGTGTCCGACGTCTTCATGTCATCGACGTCGTCCCGGGCGATCGTTTCCAGTTTGCCTCCCTGCATTTTCAGGACGACACGCGAAGGGCTATCTTCGACTAGCAGCCCCGAAAGCACGCGACCTTCGGTCGTTAGGACCGTGACCGCTTGATAGTCTTTGCCGATCACCAAGCTAGGGTCGAAGACATTCGAGAGTAACTGCTCGAGATTCCCTCGTCCATTGACGGTGATTTCCGGGCCAACTTCCTGTCCTTTGCCGTGCAGTTTGTGGCACTGTCCGCAAAGCTTGTTATAGACTTCGATCCCGCGATGAGGGTCGCCGTCGCGGGAGGTCACCAAACGCCGCATCTGGGCGACGATGAAGGTGCGAGAGGGATCACGTCCTGTTTTGATCGTACCGTAGATCGAAGCAATCTGCTGGTTGACTTCAGGGTGCGATGTGCTCACCAATCGTTGAAGTTGATTGACCGACATTGTGTCTTTCGGAATGCTGCCGTTTTCGATCTGCGAGAGAAGCAACAGTGTCCACGCTGGCCGCTGCAACAGGACTTCGACCGCTTTCGGGCGATTCTCAGAAGACAGCGCATCAAGTCGTTCTAGTAGAAGTTTAGCGATGACATCCGAGTCGGACTTACCGAGCGTTTGAATAATCCGGCCAACTTCGTCTTGGTCTTTGCTGGGAGCCTCAAAGTACTTCGTGACCAGGGCAATTGCCTGAGGATGACCAGCGGACAACATCGCATCAAGTGCGGCGACACGTCGGCCGGCTGGCTCATTGGTCGACATGAAGACCTGCGGGACGATGTTTATGGCGTTAGGGTCACTCCAGGCGAGTGCCAAGTTTGCCGCATCATAATAGCCTGGGTGCTTGCTGCCGGACGCAATGACTTCAGAAAGAGATTCGGCAAGTTCCGACTTGAGCTGGGCTAAACGCTCGCCAGTCAGCTCACGTGACTGAGTTTGGGCAGCAATTCTTCCTAGGCATGCGGCTAGTTGTTTTTCCTGGCCGTCTTGGGAAGCAAGCAGTTTCACCAATGTTGCGACATGCTCGACCGAAAGCCCTTGTGTCCCCAAGATGCGTCCGGCTGCACGTGGTAAGAGGGACAAAGCGGCCTCACTTTGAGCGAAGGGGGCCTTTTGCATCAGCGAAAGGTACTTAGGCGTCTCTTGCTCCAGCCGTGGATGCAGATTCTGCCAGACAATATGTGGAATCAGCTTGTCTCCCTGCGAATGATGCAAGACTTCCAACAGCGTGGGGACCGTGGGCAGATAATCAACTTGTGGGGCAAGGGTGGCAACTTGCAGGCGAACATCGGGGCTTTCGTCGTGTGCCAATTCACGAATTCGCTGGGCGATCTCGGCATTATCGGATGCGACGGTGCCTTGGTACCGCACGGCCCAACTTCGCAGCTGAGGATTGGAGTGCGCGAGAAGTTTAAGCGAGAAGTTATCGGAAAGCTGGCGAGCACCGATCAGCGACCACAACGCGTGGAGACGCGTCTTCTGGGTCACAGTTTCGTCCAGCACGATCGACTCGAGCTTGGGAATTGCCTTTTGGCTTGCTCGTTCGGATAGAACGCGTTGAGCCAGCTCACGATAAAAACGATTGGGGGAAGCAAGTCGTGCGATGAGCTCGTCGTCGGTCTCTTGCTTCAGGTCAAACGGTTTGGCTCGTGGCGTGTTTTCGTAGCGAACGCGATAGAGACGTCCTTTCAGCCGGTCGACATCAGCAGGACGTGCCCGGGCATCTTGATAACAGTGGTACCGGTCGTACCAGTCGAGCACGTAAAGGCAGCCATCGGGGCCGGTCTTCTGATCCACCGGCATATGCCAGACATCGTTGGCTGTCATGAAGTCGGGACGCGGTTTGGCAAAGTACGTGGAACCATCACGCTCGAGAACATCGACATTCAGGCATCCACCATGAATGTTCCCCATGTACAAACAGTCGCGGTACTCTTCGGGATAGGCGTCGCTATCGAAGTATTCGATGCCGCAGTAGGCAGCCATTTGGTGTTTGTGATTGACGATCGATTCGATCTTCCAGGTATGCGGTGGGTAGGGACCGCCTTGCCGGTGGTAGTAGCCGCTTTCGGTGAGATGCCATAGGTGGTCAATCACGCAGGCACTGACAAACGCCTGGCCGTTGGGATCGAAGGCGATCCCCCAGGGATTGCTGGTTCCTTCGCAAAATAGTTCGAACTCTCGGGTACGTGGATCGATCCGAAACATGGCGCACGTGAATACGAAATCTTGTCCGCGATGCTTTACGTGGCAGTAGTTAAAGACGCCATTGAGGCCATAGAGATATCCATCAGGCCCCCAGGTCAAAGAATTCGGTAGCTCGTGGGTGTCGGTCCGACCGAAGCCAGAAACGACCACTTCGGTCTTGTCCGCTTTCAAGTCACCGTCGGTATCTTGCATGAAGAGAATGTCAGGGGCGTTGGCGACCCACACGCCCCCATGCCCAACAGCAATGCCTGAGGGGATATTCAGTCCTTCAGCGAAGATTGTTACTTTATCGATTTTCCCGTCTTGGTCGGAGTCTTCCAGAACCTTGATACGATCGCGGCCTGGACCTGGCTCGGAGCGTGGGTACTCGAAACTCTCCGTGACCCAGATCCGTCCCTTCTCGTCGAATGTCATCGCGACCGGATTCACAATGTCTGGTTCTGACGCAACGACTTCCACCGAAAACCCGCTTGGGACAGTCATCTTGGCGATAGCTTCCTCGGGCGAAAGTGGCGGGCCTGGGATTCCTTGCTGACGACGAGGAACGAAGTTGTCGTCATTTTCGGCAGCTTGAACCGTGGAGAATGTAGTCAGAATGAGTCCCACGGACAGGATAATTCGAACGAAAGTGCGACGCATTGAGGAGCTTTCGGAGGAGGCGAGTGGGGCATGGCGGACGGGAAAGGATCTCCAACCAATGTAAAATCTCGTGGCCTCGATTCCAATCAAAACGCCTGTCGTCTGTGAAATTGGCCAGGCGTCTTGTGAAATTGCTTAGATTGGGAGCTAAGCCAAGTAAGCGGCCGCGATAAGGACCGCCAGCACGATCCAAATCCCCAGTTGTTGGTCGGAAGGCCCATAAAAGAGAGCGATCCCGAGCCCCAGAAGCGTGAGTGTTGTTCCCAAGAGGCCCGCGATCCGCCGGAACATTTGCACCGAGAGCTTCTCAGATGCGGCACGTGCTTCTTCTGCTCGAAGGGGGCCCCAGGTTTCCGACTCCATTCGCTTTTGCTCGTTGGCCATCATGACTTTGGCAGTACGTAATGCCTCGATGGCTTCCTGCTGTTGTTTCTTATCTTCGGTAGTAACGAACTCTTTGGCCTGAAGTTCATCGACTGTCTGCTGCAAAGGACCAATCTCAGACGCTTCGCGCTGCTCGAATTCCTGTTCAGAGATGCTTCGTTCCGCGGAAAGGCCATCGATACGAGCTTGATCGATCTGGTCACAACCTCGGGTAAATACGATGCAGAGCAACCCCAGCAGAATACCGGACTTGGCGATCTGCATGAGTAAGGTGGTGTCGATATCGGAAGGGGCATCCTCCATCGGTGGGGGCTTCATCGGGGTAGGGCTGAGTTGTGCGGAACTCGACGAACTGCCTGAAAAGCTGGAATCACTCGAACGGCCTGGGCGAGAGCGAAATAGCCCATCGATTGTTTTCGCGGGGACCCAATCGGTATACCCCGTACACCAGACAAGAGTATCTGCTTTGATCACCCCTTCTTCAGCCAGTTGCCAAAATTTGGTCGCCGAGACCGGGCCGACGTGGGCATCGTCAACGGCGTAATACCACCGCAATTCTGATTGGGTCGAGCTAGACGAGGACGAAGGCATTCGGGCCAATCCATTCCCACGAGAAGAGGTACGACAGGGTGTTCGGGAACTACAGGCTTAACCCTCCGGCGAAAATTGTCCAAAGGATATGCGGCACGTTTGTGGCAGCAAACCTGCTGAATCTATGAGGTAGTGAATTTACTCATCAGTTGCAAGGGAATTTTACCCCGTTTAAACTTTCCTCAATCGAGGTTCACCTGCAAATTGGATACCTCTATTCTATCTCACGGCGATCGCGCCTTCCATAATCGCCTGCCCGACTAGACTCCCTCCCTTTAATTTCAAGGAATTGGCATGAAAAGCCGGTACACAACGATCGCTCTGCTGCTGCTTACCTGCACCATCCCTGCGCTGGCGGCCGAGAATGATCAAGATTGGCCGCAATGGCGTGGCCCCGAGCGTAACGGCAAGTCGCCGGCGACCGGATTGATTTCCAATTGGGAAGAGCAACAACCCAAGCTTCTTTGGATGGGGGAAGGTCTTGGCGAAGGTTATGCCAGTGTTTCCATTGTTGGAAACGACCTGTACACCACCGGTAATTTCTCGGACGGACAAGCCGTCGTCTGCTTTGACCTCGGCTCGAAGACAGTTGCCTGGAAGCAAAACCTGACCTCCAAAGTCCCTAAGCACGGTTACACTGGTTCGCGCTGCACGCCGACCGTCGATGGCGAAGACCTTTATGTCGTCATGTCGGAAGGGACCGTTGCCCGACTGAATCGCAAGTCGGGAGACATCGTCTGGAAGCGAAACTTGCAAGAAGAATATGGGGCAAAGCTGCCTAGTTGGGGCTTTGCCGAATCGCCGCTGATTGATGGCGACAAATTGATTTGCGGTGCTGGCTCGTCCAAGGCCCTGCTCGTTTGTCTGAATAAGAAGACGGGTGATGAAATCTGGGTGACCCCGCGTGGTGAAGCAGACCTGGGTGATAAAGGCAAAGACGAAGCAGGCTACTCGTCGACGCTAGTTTGCAATGCAGCCGGCAAGAAGCAATACGTAAAGCTGATCGGCCGCGGCTTGATTGGTGTCGACGCCGAAACGGGTGATCTGCTCTGGTCGTACAATCAGGTTGCCAATGGTACGGCGAACATTCCCGATCCTGTGATCGACGGCGACTATATCTTTGCTTCGACGGGATACCAAACCGGCGCGGGACTGGTTCACTTGAAGAACGTTGGTGGCAAGATCGAAGCCGAAGAAGTCTACTTCTTGGATGCCAAGACCTTTCAAAACCATCACGGCGGGATGATCAAAATCGGTGACTACATCTACGCCGGTACCAAGCACAACAGCGGATTTCCGATTTGTGTTGAAATGAAGACTGGCAAAGTTCAGTGGGGGGGCGACTTCCGACCTGAAGGAAAAGGCTCAGCCGCGATCCTTTACGCCGACGGTAACCTGATTTACCGATATCAGTCCGGCATTCTGGCGTTGGTGGAAGCGAATCCAAACGAGTACGTACTAAAGGGAACGCTGAAACCTGAATTTCAAGAGAAAGAAAGCTGGTCGCACCCGGTCATCGTGGATGGCAAGCTTTACCTCCGCGAACAAGACAAGTTGATGTGTTACGACCTGCGTCCGTAATTCGTCCGTTCTTGCAATTTGAAAGGGCCACCGAAGTAACTCGGTGGCCATTTTTTTGTCCCAAAACGACAAACTGCGGTTTCTAAGGGAGTTGAAAGCCCGCAACAGCTGTGATTAGATTGAAAAGTCCCCCGAAAGAGAGTTTAAATTCTCTTGCGCTATTTTTTATGTTTCTGCCTGGTGAGTTGATCTCAATGACAAAAAAGCAAGTTTGGACCTTCCTCAGCACATTCGCGCTGCTGCTCAGTTTGGGTACGGTAGCGCTGGCCAAGGAGCCGACAGCCACCGATCCTAAGCACTTCAAGGTCGCTGATGGATTCAACGTGGAACTACTTTACTCTGTTCCCAAAGATCAGCAGGGATCTTGGGTTAGCATGTGTATTGGCCCTGATGGCAATCTGATTGTCTGCGATCAGTACGGCAAGCTCTACCATGTGGCCGTGCCCAACGCTGGTACGAAGGGTGAAGTCACGGTAACCCCGATCGATGTGAAGATCGGTGGTGCCCAAGGTTTGATTTGGGCTTTCGACAGTCTGTACGTCGTCGTCAATAGTGGCCAGTTCCCGAGCGGACTTCACCGCGTGACCGATAGCGATGGAGATGGCAAGCTCGACAAAGTGACCGAGCTTCGCAAGCTTAATGGTGGCGGCGAGCATGGTCCTCACGCGATCATGGTGCACCCTGACGGCAAGCACTTGGTGGTCGTTTGTGGTAACCAAACCAATGAGACCGAATTTGCGTCCTCGCGTGTGCCACAGGTCTGGGACGAAGATCTGATCCTGCCACGAATTTACGGTCGTGGATTCATGCGAGATAAGATGGCTCCTGGTGGATACATCGCCAAGATCGACCCCGAAGGAAAAGAGTGGGAGTTGATGGCCGTTGGTTTCCGTAATGAATACGACGCCGCGTTCAATCGCGATGGTGAACTGTTCACCTATGACGCCGACATGGAATGGGACTTGAATACGCCTTGGTATCGACCGACCCGTATTTGTCACGTGGTCAGCGGTGCCGAATTCGGTTGGCGAAACGGATCAGGAAAATGGCCTGAATACTACCCGGACAGCACTCCAGCCACGATTGATATCGGCCCAGGTTCTCCCACCGGCGTCGCGTTTGGCTACGGTGCCGACTTCCCCAAGAAGTACGAAGACGCCCTGTACGCTTGCGATTGGAGCTACGGCAAGCTTTACGCTGTGCATCTGGAAGAAGATGGTGCGTCCTACAAGGCAACCGCCGAAGAGTTCATTACCGGCCAGCCTCTACCGTTGACAGATATCGTCGTTCGCCCTGCGGACAAAGCGATGTACTTCACCGTCGGTGGTCGTAAGGTTCAGTCCGGTCTGTACCGGGTTACCTACGTTGGCGACGAGCAGCCCGGTCATGAGGCCCCTTCGTCTGGCGCAAGCGAAAAGATGAAGCTGCGTCGCGAGCTGGAAAAGCTGCATGTTTCCAAGGATCCTGTCGGTTTGGATCTCGCCGTGGCAAATCTAGGTAACGACGACCGTTTCATCCGACAGGCAGCCCGCATCGCCCTGGAACATCAGGATCCGACCTCCTGGCAGGAAAAGGCTCTCGCTTTGAGCGACACCAATGGCGTGATCACCACGGCCATCGCGTTGGCTCGTACCGGCGACGATTCGCTACGTGGACAGATTCTCGATAAGCTTGACGCGATCGATTACGCTTCGGTAACCAAATCGCAGAAGCTGGATCTCTTGCGGGCCTATGGCCTGGTCCTACTGCGGATGGGAGACGATGCTGCCCTTCGTGACCGTTACCTGAAGAAGCTCGACCCGCTGCTGCCGGCCAAGTCTCCTGAAGAGAACCGCATGCTGGCCGAAATTCTGGTTCGTCTGCAATCGCCGACCGCGGCACCTAAACTGGTGGCCCTGTTGGAAGCAACGCCGACTCAGGAGCAGCAGATCGAACTGGCCAAGAGCCTTCGCTTGTTGAAGGCAGGCTGGACCGATCAGTTGCAAGAACGCTACTTCAGCTGGTTCCATAAAGCGGCGACTTACCGTGGTGGGGCAAGCTTCGATCTGTTTGTGCAGGACATCAAGAAGGAAGCCGTGGAGAACCTTACACCAGAACGTAAGAAGGCCTTGGCTGCGATTCTGAACAAGAAGCCGGAATCGACGACGCCTGTGTTCAGCGGCAAGCCTCGCACGCTTGTCAAGAAATGGGGGGTCGAAGATCTGGCCGCCGTGGTCGAGCCTTCGGCATTGAAGGGGCGCAACTTCGACAAGGGGCGTCAGCTCTTCGGCGAAGCGAGCTGCTTTGCCTGCCATCGATTTGACGGACAGGGCGGGGCGATCGGTCCCGACTTGACCGGTCTGTCAGGCCGCTTCAGCCCGCGTGACATCCTCGAGTCGACGATCCTGCCAAGCAAGCAGGTGAGCGATCAATACCAGGCCGTCAAAATCCTCACCGATGACGGTAAAGTCGTGGTTGGTCGAATTGTGAACCTGGCCGGAGACACGTATCGAGTGAACACGAACATGCTCGATCCAAACGCCCTGACCATGGTTAACACCAACACGATCGAAGAAATCGTTCCTTCGGATAAGTCGATGATGCCAGAAGGGCTGTTAGACAACTTCACCGAAGAAGAAATCAAGGACCTGATGGCCTATCTTCTTTCGCGAGGTGATCGCAACAACGCGATGTTCGTCGAGAACTAGAAGTTTGATCAACTACCAAAAAAGAAAACCACGATGGTTAACCCATCGTGGTTTTTTTATTGAGTGCCGAAGAGAGGACTTGAACCTCCACGGGGTTAACCCCCACTAGGACCTGAACCTAGCGCGTCTGCCAATTCCGCCACTTCGGCCTAAGTTGTCAGCTGGAAACAACTATTTATGCCTCTGGATGCCTCTTTTTTCAAGGACCCCAGGGGCCAAAAATTGGCCTGCTGCCTCAGATTTGCCTGAAAAACCAATTCAACCGGTCTAGAAAGATCCCATGCGGGTTCTTAGACAGCTTTCAAATGGTTCTGTCGGGCCGAAATATTCGCGACCAGGGCTTTGATCAGAGCCACAATATTCTCTTGGCCGTACAGCTTCGGATCCATGTGAAACAGCGAGTGCTCCAGAACGTTTTCTAGATCGACACGTCGCAGGTCGCTGCGGTTCAGGTATCGCATGCTCCAATCGGGGAAAATGCGTCCGTCATACTCTCCCAGGTCGACTTTGTTGACCACATCATGCCGGATGTCTTTTTCGATGACGTCCATCAGGTCTACCACGACCTGCCGCTCTCCTTCGAGATACTGAAAGAACACGCCGTGGTCGTAGCACAGGTAACCTGTAATTCCCAGAGTAGCGTTCTTCGCGGAAGCATGACTGGCTAATCCTTCCAGATCCAGCTCAGAGCTGTCGACGGTGCTGTAACTAGCGTAGGCAATCGCAAACACGGGAGAATCCCTTTCTTGGTTTCGACGGTTATCTTACCGCCGACTGCGTCCCCTTCTGTCCCCATCTTCATAACGATCAATTGGCAATACAAGCAAATTCACCAATCCACATGCGTTAGTGCGTGTGGCACGGCAAGTTGTAGGTCTCTTACTCTTATTTGGATTGAGAATTGTGTCAGCGTGAGCTACAGGAAGGATGTTCTGGGGGCTCGGGGCGATCTCGCTAGCAAAAAACTCGGTCGGTCTCTCTCTCTGAGAATAGCGGATGACGTATCTTATTCTCTGGAATCCCTCCGGGGAAACTAGTTAACATAGAAGTTCGTCGATTCCTTCGACTTCCCTTCGCCAATCCCTCCCTTAACGCATGCATAGCGGTGTATGTGTTCCTTGTTTTCCCCCTCCGAGCCTCGCATGTTTCGCTCCCGCGCACACTGGGTAATGATCCTCGCTTCGCTGCTTTTGGCCTTAGTCCTTCGTGCCGTGTTGTCGGCACAGGGCTTACCGACCCAGGCCTCGGACTCGTCTCCTCCGTTTGGAATCCAGATGATCGATGAGGATACGGGACGCGGAGTGCCGTTGGTTGAACTTCGAACGACTAACGAGATTCGACTGGTCACTGACAACGCAGGCTGGGTCGCCGTTGATGAGCCAGGACTGATGGGGCAGAAGGTTTACTTTTCGATCGAAGGTCACGGCTACGAATTCCCCGCTGATGGCTTTGGCAACCGCGGTCGCGCCTTGGAGGTGCTTCCGGGTAAAACGGCTCAGTTGAAGATCAAACGAAAGAACGTCGCTCAGAGACTCTATCGAGTTACCGGACAGGGGCAGTTCCACTACTCAACTCACTTGGGCATGCCGAGCCCTTGGCGGCATCCAAATCTGAACGCCCAAGTCATGGGGCAGGACTCGACCCAGGCCGTCGTCTTAGGTGATCGGATTCTCTGGACGTGGGGCGACACGGCTCGGGCATCCTATCCCCTGGGAAACTTCGCGACGTCTGGCGCCTGGTCCAAACTGCCGAGTAACGGGGGAATGGATCCGTCGATCGGCATTGATCAGAAATACATCGACGACGACAGTGGCTTCAGCAAGCCGATGTATAAGAACGATATTGGAGGGGCTGTCGTCTGGATGCACGGTATCTTTACGCTGGAAGACAACGATGGTCAAACAAAGGCGGTCACGCACTACTCCGTTCGAGAAGGCCTCGGCAAGGAACACCGCAGCGGGATCGCCGTATTCAACGAAGAGACCGAGATCTTCGATCAAGTTAATCAGTTTCCCGCAGGGACACGACTTTACCCCCAAGGGCAAACGTTCAGGCATAAGGACAACGGTCAGCAGTACATCTATTTCGCAACTCCTTACCCAATTCTACGTGTGTCAGCCAAGTGGGATGCCGTGTTCGATCCTACTCAGTACGAGGCCTGGACGTGCTTAGAAGAAGGGGCCAGTTTTGATCGACGCAATCCTCGGCTTGCTCGAGATTCGCAGGGCCAGCTCGACTACGCCTGGCGAAAGGATACGGACCTTGTCGACGCTCAGCGGCAGCGGCAGCTAGAACAGGCAGGTCATATTCAACCAGGAGAAGGTTGGATTCAAACCACCGATATCGACAAAGGCAGGAAGATTACGCTGCATCGCGGTTCGGTACGTTGGAACGAATATCTCGAGTGTTGGGTGATGATTGCCAATGAGATCTATGGGGAAGAGTCCAATCTAGGGGAAGTCTATTTCCTGGCCTCAAAGACAATCCCCGGCAAATGGGAAAAGGCAAAGAAGATCGTCACGCACGACAAATACACCTTCTACAATCCGGTGCACCATCACTTTCTGGATCAAGCCGATGGGCAGTTGATTTACTTCGATGGAACCTACACCAAGCAGTTCTCCGCGACCAAAGTCGGCACGCCCCGGTACGACTACAACACGATCATGTACCAGTTGGATCTCTCGGACGAGCGGCTGAACTCAATCAAGTAGTTAGAACGGATGATAGATCGGTTTTGCGTCGCGAATGCTCACGCATTTCGAAGCGGGATCGTCATGGTAGATTCCATGAATCGACCAGATCAGCGTTGCGAAAAACAGAAGACAATAGATGCCGATAGTGACGCCGATCCAAAGGACGAAGTACACCGCGGATTCGAGCGGCCAACCGCCGATAGTTTGCGTTGGGGTGCCGGCGAGTAGGACGGCAGCCAGTAAAAAGCCAATAAATCCGGCTGTCAGCCAAAGTGGGATTTGCAGAATGAACCCCACGATTACCGCAGCGAATTGATCTTCCCAAGGCAGTGGAACAAAGAGGCTTTGACGAACAATACTGGCCCTGGCATGAATGAGGCTCGGTAGCGTCCAGAAGAAAAAGAGCACCAGCCCTGCAATGGGGACTGCGAGCGACAAGATCGCGCAGAAGCCGATGGCCAAGGAAGCTGCCGCGGCAAACCCAACGAATCCACGTTTAGGTTGTGTCAGGCTACGTAGATTCGACATCATTCTGAGCATTTACGCTTGCTAAACGAATTCCACGGCAAGATGAGAAACTTCGTGACTCACCTTAGCATGGATGTGTTTAGGCTACAACGAAATGCCTAACCAGCACGGCGGCTTGTGTCGCTGGTGGTGTCTTTTTCGTTTAAGAGAACGCGAAGTTGCGGTCGGCTGACGTCCACGCCACGACCTCGGCTACGGGCCTGAATGAAGCCGCGTTCGCTTTCGGCCAGGAAGTCGGCGAAATGACCGGCGGGGCTCATCGGGAACTCGCGTCGAACGCGATCCAGTGCTTCGCGATTGGTAAGGTTCGATCGGAAGATGATGCGATAGGCTCGCTTCAGCTCCGAGAGCTGTTCCGGTGTGAAGCCGCTTCGTTTCAGCCCAATAATATTCAGGCCAACGACCAGGCTGCTGCAGCCATCGACGGTGACGTAGGGAGCAACGTCTTGCACGACGTGTGCCTGACCGCCCACCATGGCGTTGCGACCAATACGGCAGAACTGATGCACGGCAACGGCACCGCTGACATAGGCGCGGTCTTCAATGACGACGTGTCCACCCAACATCACGTTATTGGTGATGATGGTGTTGTTTCCGATGATCGTGTCGTGGCCGACATGCGATTGAACCATCAACAGGTTGTTGTCGCCGATGACCGTATTTTTGCCAGGAGCCAAACCGCGGTGAATGGTGGTGAACTCTCGGATGACATTGCCCGTACCAATGATGACGTCGCCCAGATCGGCTCCGGCCCGCAGGTGTTGGGGAGGTCCACCGATGACGGCGTGTTCGTGTACTTTATTGTTCGCACCTAGCGTGGTGCCTTCTTTGATGGAGACAAAGGAATTCAGCTCGCATCCATCTCCCACCTTGGTGTTTTCTTCAACGACGCAGAACGGGCCGATCGTGACGTTTTCGCCAATTTCCGCCGAAGCATGAACGATTGCGGAAGGGTGGATCTGAGTCACAGCAAATCCTTTTGCTGAAGGTCGAGATGGGTATCGATGTTATCGGAACCGCTGGAAAAGGGCCCTCCTGGCCGCAATTCTTCGCGCTTTGTCGTTCCTAGATACGATTATCGGTAAAACCTGTCCACCCCGATCGATAGAAACCGCATATTTGCGCAGGACTTCCCGTATCTAGAATCGCTAGCACCGCCAGCAGCAGGGTCGTGTCAATCGACGCGAGCTTGCCTATAATTAACGAACGTTCCCGAACCTATTTTGCGTCTTTTACCACGATTGCGAGACCATGTCCGATACGTCTGCCCTGTATAGCGAAGGCGAAAAGCTTCGAGACGAAGGGAAATATGCCGAAGCCGTCGAGAAATTCAAAGCGGTGCTGGCCGAAAAGCCTGACCATGTCCTGTCGCATATGGCGCTGGCAGTGACCTACGGGAATCTGAATGACTTTGACAATGCCTGCCACCATGCGGAAACGGCTTGCCAGTTGGAGCCGAACGAACCGTTCAACTTCACGGCCCTCAGCGTGACCTATCAAAAAGCCTTCGAAGCGACCCGCGATCCGAAGTACATTGAGAAGGCCGAACAGGCCAAGCACCACTCCGATGTCTCTCGGGGCGGCATGTAGTCCTTCAGACTACCCGTCAATCTGAATACCAGCGTCGTCGATGTGGTACGGGATGATCTCGTCCGTCGCGGCGCTGCCTCGGTGTTTGCTGATATACATGGCTCGGCGGATCTTGGTGCCGTCGAGCATCTTACCCATGTAAATCACCGTATTCGCGCCACTGATCAAATCCCCTTCGTCCAGATTGCGCGAGATCAGGTGCTCAAGCATCGCTTCTTTGGACGTCTGTAGCATCATGCAGCCAATCGACTGGCTGTCGTAGTTGTGCTTCTCGGCCGCTTCGCTGTTCTTGCGAAACGCTTGGCGAAACAGATCCCGGGCAACCCACATCGGATCTTTTCGCAGCACTTGGTGATAGACGTACTCGAATAGCTCGATCTGGATCGACTCGGCGGGAACGTCGACCGGTTCCAGACCATCGATCACCACACGGCGACACCCGCGTGTAAAGTTGCCATACAGGTAGCCAATGGTGGTCGCCAGCTTCTCGTTGATCTGCTTCTGCCAGTGTCCCAGCTCGTCCCAGTCCATCTCGCGGCGTGACACCCGCTTGCCCTGGTAGTCAAACACGTGCAGCATCTCACCATGGGTCAGGTCGGACTCGAAGAAGTTCTCCAGGTCAGGCTGCTTGTGGGAATCGGCTTCTACCGGCGTCCAATCGAACATCCGCTCGGCATATTCGATGTGGCTTTGCGAGTCCCCTCGCGTGCTCATGTCGAAGAAGATCCCTTTGTGGTCGTCGGCCTCTTGCCCAGCATGGGCGAAGTGAACCCCCATCTGCGTCTTGCCGATACCGGTTGCCCCGATAACCAAAGTCAGCGTCCCAGGAATCAGGCCCCCTCCCAGATGTTCATCCAGCTTGGGAATACCAGTCGTTTGTCGTGCTGCAGGCATATTTACTACGTCAACCAATGAGGGCTTCAGATGGCGAGTGTCGAACTCGGTCGATCGCCATCAATCGTGACAGCAAGTGACCTAAAAGAAAAGATGGCACCCACTTGGGAAGGTGGTGCCATCTTCTTATTTCATTCGCAATAGTCACCAGGCGATCTACTTCGACCCGATCAGGCCCTTCGCGTTGGTCTTCACGCGGCACAGGTACATGTCAGCTGTCAGGTAAATCGTGCCGTCAGGGCCAAACGCACAGTTAGCGGTGCGTTCCCCAGTGCTGAGGCGACCCAGCAGTTTGCCTTCGGGGTTGAAGACCAGCACACCACCTGGGCCGGTCGCCCAAAGGTTACCGTTGGTATCGACCTTCAAGCCATCGCTCCCGCCTGGGCGTTTCCCTTTCCACTTGCTGGCGTCGTAGAACATCTTGCTTTCGCCCAGTGTGCCATCTTCCTTCACAGGGAAGGCCTTCCAGTGACACTCCTGCGAGTCAGCGACGTACAGCGTTTTTTCATCCGGCGACAAAGCGATCCCGTTTGGTCGAGGGCACTCCTTGGTCAGCAGGGTCAACTTGCCATCTTTACCAAGACGATAAACGCCGCAGTAGTCGAGTTCCGCTTCCTTCCCGTTCAATCCGCCTGGCAGGCCGTACGGAGGATCGGTGAAGTACAGATCGCCGTTGGAGTGATAGACCAAGTCGTTCGGGCTGTTCAGACGTTTGCCTTCGTAGTGCGAGACCAGCACTTTGCGTTCGCCATCGACCATCTGCGTGATGTTGCGATCGCCGTGGCAGCACATCGTCAGGTGACCTTCCGGTGAGATCGCCAGGCCATTGGTGCCAGGCTCGTGTCCCTCAAACTTCGACATCCCGGTGTACCCAGCAGGCTGCATGAACACGTCGGTGCCGTGCCCTGGCTTGTACTTCACAATCCGGTTGTTGGGGATGTCGCTGAAAAGCAGAAAGCCCTTGGGCATCCAGACAGGGCCTTCCGACCATTCAAACCCATCGGCCAACACCTCGATCTTGGCATCGGTCGGAACGAGCTCGTCGAACGCCGGATCCAACCGTTCGATCTCGCCAATCGTCTTCATAACATCATCGGCCGCAGCCGGAACGGCTATCGCTACGCAGGCCAGCAGAGTTAGCGCCAGGGAGGAAACACGCATGAGAGAAGCTCCGTATATTGGATGGGTTTGTTTGGGTGAGGCAGGTGGAAGAGTGTTTATCCTAACTTGCCAAACCACGCGAGGCAATTCGCCAGGAAGTTGTTTGGCTATTGCACGATGGGTTGGCTAGACTGACACCCATGGAAGCACCGCCCCCCTTCGAGAACGATCACTATTCGCCACCGCCAAGCGAACCAGAACCCAACCCTGAAACGCCGCCGCGCAAGTGGTACCGTTTCACGCTGTGGAAGATGGTCGTCACGTTCGTGCTGCTGGGCGTGATCTTCGCTTACTTGCGTTATACGCACTGGGGTTATGTACTGTCGGAAAACATTACGCGAGTTGGCCGCAGCTTTGGGTTGGTCGAACAGAGGGATCCGAACAAGATCTATGTCTCGGCGGTTCGCCCACTGGGGAATGATGATTGGGAATGGAGCATCAAGATTCCTCCAAGCGAGATTTATATCGTGTGCTACAGCGTTGCTGATATTCCTGTCTCCGGCAAAATAGAAGAAGTCGTTGTTCGCAGTGGGGAGGTACATCGGGAACACGACTATTTGCTTCACTTTTACGTTGAAACGCTTTCGGAGAACTCACAGGTTGGCCTCGGCAAGGCCGTTCAGAAAAACAGCGGGATATTACCACAACAGTTCTACGGGACTTCGTGGAGTGCCGTCGGGGATCTCGATTGGATGAACGGATACGTCGATCGAATTGCTATCGAGTCAGGTGATGGCGAGCACGTATTCAATGTCGGTGAGAAGATCGTCTTGCTACGCCAATGGCCTGTGGATTCGACTCCGCGTGATGGACCTGGTGCCGTTCATAAAGAGGGCATCATGATCTGGATCGAGCCAGCCCCGGTCGGAGGACCTTGGGACAAGTATCGAACATCATCGACACCCACTTCCAACTAACGACCTGCAATGGAAAACGAGAACTACGAAGACGACCGGCCGTTTTTCGATTGGATCGATGATCTTCTGGACCACGGTGCTCTGTCTCGGCCTGACCCTGGGAAACGCCGGAGCAGGCATGCTGTTGATGTGGTACGGCGAGAAGTGAACGAGCCCGTTAGCTTCTGTCCCATTCGCGGCGACCGCTGTTTCTTAGCCCCCCATTGCAAGTCGTACGAGATTGCAAAAAGAATGGCCATGGCCTCTGGCGTGGGGTAGACTGCCCCCCATGACACAGCAGTACCTCTTCCAAGATTACGTCGAAGCTCTCGTTAGACGATGAACAACGATCCCCTTTCCCAAGTCGATCAAGCAAAGCCTAGTCCACCAGCGAAGGAACGGCACAAGCCGCAGCACCTCTTTCCGAATGCGTGGAATTTTTCGTTCAAGACTTTCTTCGTGTTCATGTTTTTCGCAACACTAGCGGCATCGCATGTCTGGACGTCAAAGAAACTTGCCGATGCCGAGAAGCAGTTGCGACGGGTACGCAACGACTATCATCTGCTTAATGTTCAAGATTCCAGTCAGATCTATCTTACGATGCTGGCGAGCAATCCACCCTATTACTTTCAGTGGCGAGTCTCCTTGCCAACGGGACGCGACTACCAGTTTTGTCTTGCTCGGGCCATCGATCACGTCGGGAATGACCAGGCATCAACGTGGAAGGTTCCCCTTCAGCCAGGTACGGGTGTGCTGACCCTGCGGATTCTCGAGAGGGCAAACGATCAGTATCAGGGAGAACTAACCGTTGACTGGGAAGAATTTGGATCTGGATTCGCGCCAACACGCAGGGTGGTGACCCAAAACTTCAAACAAGACCGAGGCATCCTGTCCCAGGGGTATTGGAAATTCATCAAACGTGTTACTTCGGAGTCAGAAGACGAGGCCGGGAAGCAATATCGCATTATCAACATTGATCGGATAGCGAGAGAATACCAGGGACCTTATTCTCCGACCAAAGAAGCGAACCTCGTTTCAATGGGGTTCTCCGGGGGTACTTATGAAGCCGACAGCATGTCTGCCTGGATTGAACCAGTAACCGATGAAAAGTGAGTCGCGAGCGTTGAATGTTACAACCAGTGAATCAGGTGACACCATTTCCGCAGCCGAACACCAAAGCGACGCCCGCCCCAGTCGCATGCGTTTCTCGCTCACAACGATGATTGTCACAATCTCGCTCTCTTGCCTGGTGATGGGCAATATCATCAGTGCAGGCAAATGGTATTACGAAACACGAGCCTTGAAACGCGAACTGGCCATTGCTGAGCGGACAACCGGATACTTGGTTGTTGATGATCCGACGAAGATTCAGGTCACGAACGTGGGAACTGCGGTCAAAGGACTTTGGCATTTTCGGTTCTATTTGCCCGAGGGACGCAGCTATCGGCTCTGTCACCGTGTCGGTGAAATTCCGCGAGATGGACGCCCTAAAAGAGACGCTCGGATCTTTGTCGAGGAATTGGGGCCAGGCTATGTTAATGTGTCGTTTTGGCTCGAACGTCAGGGACAAACTGAGTGGAGGGTTTATCGGAGGGGATCTTGGGGGCGTGGCGGTTTCTCCACCATGCTAGACACAACATCGAACCATTTCACGACACTGGAATGGTTCGATGCTCACCGGATTAGCTTCACTAGTAATGTCTATTACTTTCACCAACAGCAGGATGGAAAGGAAGGCGATGTTCGCTATTTCCTCGTCGAAAATCAGGGCGTGCACGACACGAGTATGTTAGGTCATAGGAGTTGCGACCCGGACCAGTCGCTCGATCTCATCAAGATACGTGCGACGGAAATCCCAGCCCCCGTAAGCGAAGCAATCAATACGTATCCTTTCAGGACCGATCCGAAGCCACTCGAAGAAAATAACGAGATACCGGAAATCAGCGACGGCATTCAGCTATGGATCGAACCAGTGTCCCATGGAAACCAATGAGCCACCTACGGAACACGTCGAAACGCAGCCGACCGGCTGCCGTTTCCGTTTTTCAATTCTCACCATCCTCCTCGTCACAACGGTCGTTGGCCTCTCGCTCGCATACTTCCGATCGCGGAGCGACTTGTTGGACGCTCAGGCCGAGCTAACGGATGTTCGTCAGACGTACGAGTTGATCGATGTCGAAGATAACCAGAAGATCTACGTTCGCATGATGAAGGTGCCTGCGAGTAATATGTGGCAGTGGCGCGTCTTTCTGCCGGAAGGGAGCCGTTATCGTATCAAGTTCGACTACAACAGCATCCCGCCGAAAACGCCCAAACCGGCGACCCGTTCCAACTTGACCCTTTCGCCGGGGACTTATGTGATTACGCAGATGTTTATCTTTGAACCAGCCTCGAACGCTTCGAAGTGGAAATTCAACCTGGCCGCGACCGGGCCTTACGCCGACGTGCGGGCCAGCGGTCGTGTGCCGCGTGAAGAACTCAGTTGGCTGGAGGCCGAAATGCTGCCCAGTGGTGACTTTGTCCTTCCGTCGACCGAAGAGAGCAAGCCGGGGAAAAAGGTCCGGTTTAATGTCATTCCGAGTGTGGAACTCGCGTTGCCGATGTCTGCCTACGACCAAACCTCGCACGACGCGGATCAAGAGGTCGATCTGATGCGCTGGGAGGTCGACGAGCCACGCAACCCAGTCGGCCAAGAGCCAAGCGACTACTTGCCGCTAGAAGTCTTTAGGTTGTGGATCGAGCGCGAGCCGCCGCCGAAGGTTTCGCAGGGGCTTATTCCTTGTCCGCTGATTCGCCAGAAGGCCTTGGCAAATGGTTTTCAAGTGCGAGTTGGTTCCCCTGAGGATATTGTTCCATGAACACGCCCGAGAAGCATGACGTCCATGTGTCTGATACACCCAAGCGGCGCTCGTGGGGGATTCGCTTTTCATTACTCTCGATGATCCTTCTGGTCACGGTCGTGGCCCTCTCGATTTCTCACTGGCAGATGTTCGAGCAACTTTCGCAGATGAAAGTGCGGAACGAGCAGCTCTCGCAGGCGCTGGGGATTCCTCCGATCACTGACTCGACGAAGGTTACCGCGATTGGTGTTCCGGTGATGACGCAAGAATCTTGGGAGTGGCACGTCTTTCTTCCCGACGGCAAGGAGTACGACCTGTACGTGGCGTTCACGCATGTTCCCGGCGAGGGCCTGCCGGAAAATCCGATCCATGTCGAATCGCTTACCAACGGCGAAGTTCGCATCAACCTTTCGATTGACCCGCAAGAGCATTTGCCACCAACGGTAACGGTACGCGGACGCTACGTTGTGCCAGCTCAGGACGTGCAAACCATGCTGTACCATGGCCTGTCGCGGCGCGAGGCCTCGTGGCTTGCGCACTATGGCGGCGAGTATCGTGAGGTTGCTCGAGGCGAAGGCGATAAGTGGTATCGCACGTCAAGTCAGGGCCTGATCGACGACCCTGAGTTCGTGGCGACGACCTTCGACCCGGACCAACCAATCGTGCTGCGTCGCACGCGGGTGTTCCCGATCGAAAACCCTAGCGACGACGAGCAGCCCAAGACGTGTGCCGGGATGATGGTCTGGCTGGTTCCCAAGGCGGCCGAAGACGAAGTCGTCGATCCTTAGGCACTCTCTTCGCCCAGGCAAAGCTCTTCTGCAGGCTCCGGTTTCGGGAATGCCCAGTTTGCGGTGATGCCTGCGGCGATACTGGCAAGTGCGATCGTAACGGCCATGGGGATCGCCGTGCCATTGGCTGTCAGCCCAATCACCAGGGCCGCGATCGTGCCGAAGCCAAACTGACAGGCACCCATCAATGCGGCGGCCGTACCGGAAATCTTCCCATGGGCCTCCAACGCCATCACACCACACAGCGGCAGGATGAACCCGATCGAAGTGATAATGACAAACAGCAGAATCGAAAGCAGCACAACGTTCATCTCGCCAGCCAGCTCCAAAGATAGGAACGTCACGGCGGCCAGCACATAGGTCGCTAGCGCCGAGCGAATGATGGTCTCGGCACTGAAGCGACCCAGTAGCCGCGGACCACTCTGCGCACCGATCATCAGCCCGACAGCGTTCGACGCGAAAATGAAACTAAAAACCGTGGGCGAGATTCCGTGGATGTTGATGAACGCGAACGACGACCCGGTCAGGTAGGCGTAGATACCTGCCTGGGCAAACGCCATGGTGGCCACGTACGGTATGTACTGTCGACTGAAGAGCAGCGTGCCATAATTCCGTAGCGCGGCGATCGGATGGCTGGAAGTCCGTTGCTCCGGCAAGCGGGTTTCCGGCATCAGCGTCAACACCAGCATAATACAACCCACTCCAAACAAAGCGAGAAGGACAAAGATCCATCGCCACGATGCGAACATCAAAATAGCCGAACCCAACAGAGGCCCGAGGATCGGCGCTAAGCCAAGCACCAGCATCATCATGCCCACGAGTTTGGCGGCGGTTGGTCCCGTGTAAAGATCGCGAACTACAGCCATGCCAATCGCGCGGCCGATCGAAGCACCAAGCCCTTGGATGAACCGTAATACGAGAAGTTGTTCGCCGTTTTGAACAAACGCACAACCAAGCGATGCGGCAATGAATAGTAACATTCCTGCGATGATCATCGGCTTGCGACCGACACGATCGGAGACTGGTCCCAGGAACAACTGCCCCGTCATCAGCCCGGCCAAAAAGGTCATCAGGCTGAACTGGACGATGCCTTCGCTGACGCCAAGCTCTGAGGTGATCTGCGGCATGCCTGGCAGGTATAAGTCGATCGCCAAGGGGCCGACAGCCCCCAGGATTCCCAAAATGGGAGCAATCAGCCAGGGATGAATTTGCCGCGAGGTCATAGTGCTTCCTGCGATTTAGTGTCAGTGCGTTTGTTTTTTTACTTGAATTTGAATATTGGAAACGATATCGTTTCTTAAATGGAACCATATTCGTCTTCCTCCTATGAGTCAACGGTTATGACGAAACCCACATCCCACGAACCTGAGAAGGCCAAACCGGGCCGTCCACCGGTTTACACCGAAAAAGAACGCTGTCAGCGACTGTTAACGGCAGCAGAACAGGTGTTCACCACGACGGGGTATGGTGCGGCGACGATGGAAGAAATCGCCAAATCGGCTGGGATGTCCAAGAAGACACTCTATGCGCTGTACCCGGACAAGGAACATTTGTTCGCCGCGATGGTAGGCGGATTGTGGGACTCTCCCTGGGAAAACGACCAATCGCAGGTCATTGATGCAGGGGCCGAGCTTCGTCGTCGCTTGCATGCGATGGTGCAGTTCATCATGACGGCGCGGCAAGTCCGCCTGACGCGGCTGTTGATCTCGGAAGCCGAACGCACGCCGAAACTGGCCCGCGACTTTCACGATCGCGTGATCTCCAAAGCCCGCCGCTACCTGGCCGAAGCGGTCGAACGTGCCCGCGACGAAGGTGTCGGCCCGCAGATCGACGACGTTGATCAAATGACCGCAACGCTCCTGGGTGCCGCGCTGGCCCGTAATCATCTGGGGGCACTGTTCGGTCGAAAACCAAAGGCTACCAAGAAACAGCTGGAAGACCAGGTCGACACGGCGCTGCGGCTTTTGGGGTACTAATGCTCGTGACGCTGACGCTTCTGGATGAAACGAATGTGAAACGAGTCGGTATTTTCACAGGTTCCTAAGCAACACTTCTAAGTGATGAGCCGCGCTAGGATCGAACAAAGTAGCAACACTTGGCAGGGGGTGCCAACCATTGTCGGTACCAAATTCGGCGTCCATGTATAAGTCTTTGCAAGGGTTCGGTACTGTTCGTCAGAAATCAGTCCGATCGCGTGTTTAAGAGCTATGCTCTCCGCATGCCACCGATCGCATTCTAGGCTTTCAAATGACTTGGGTAGGTTCGACATAAAGTAAATCATGAACCAAGTGCTCAGTGCAAATTCGCTCGGAGCAAACACTTTCCACCAAAGGTTTCCTATCGCCGTCAACGTGAGGGCGATGATTGCCATGTTCAGCAATGCTCTTAGAAACCGATTTGTCGTTGACTGGTTTCGCACGATTGAATGTAGCCTATCGACACAACAAGATTGACACATAGATATCTTCGATAGAGCTTGAGGAATCTTGATCAGTAGGCACAAAAACAGGGAGCCATTTCTAGCTCCCTGTCTTGGTTGTTTTGATGTGCCGAACAAGTCTTACGACTTGATCATTTCCTTCACGGTCATGCCGCTTGGGATCATTGGCAGGACGTGTTCTTGGTAAGGAACTTGAACGTCCAGGACGTAGGGGCCGTCGTAGGCGATCATCTCTTCCAAGGCAGGAAGCAAGTCGGCCTTGGCGCGGATCGTTGCACCACCACAGCCGTAGCCCTTGGCGATCTGGACGAAGTTCGGGTAAGTCTCTTTCGGGTAGATGTCTTCACCCTTGCCGTACCATTCTTCGTGGTGAATCGGGCCCAGGTAGGTGTGGGCTCGGTTACCGGCCATGAAGCGGTCTTCCCACTGGACCACCATGCCCAGGTGCTGATTGTTAAGGAGCAGCACCTTCACTGGCAGGTTTTCGCAATAGCAGGTTGCCAGTTCCTGGATGTTCATCTGGAAACTGCCGTCCCCTTCGATGTCGATACACAGGGCATCTGGGTTGGCTGCCTGAGCACCCATGGCAGCTGGCAGGCCGAAGCCCATGGTGCCCAGACCGCTGCTGGACATCCAGGTGCGTGGCTTCTTGAACTGGTAGAACTGAGCCGCCCACATCTGGTGCTGGCCGACGCCGACCGAGATGATCGTTTCGCGGTCTTGCGTGATGCGCGAAAGCTCGGCGATAGCGTGCTGCTGCAAGATTCCGTCGAAGTCCTTGTTGTAGGTCAACGGATCTTTCTTCTTCATGTCCTGGCAGTGGGCCACCCAGTCGGAGATATCCTCAGGGGCTTCGACCACTTCGTTCAGCATCTTGAGTGCTGGCTTCAGATCGCTAACGATCGGAATGTGGGCGATCTTGTTTTTGTTGAGTTCGCCTGGGTCGATGTCGATGTGGACGATCTTGGCGTCCTTGGCAAACTCAGCAAGCTTGCCGGTCACGCGGTCGTCGAAGCGAACGCCCAAGCCGATCAACAGGTCGCACTCGCTCACGGCCAGGTTGGCGTAAACGGTACCGTGCATGCCGAGCATGTCGAGCGACAGCGGATCGGAGTTCGGGAGCACGCCCAAACCCATCACGGTCATCGTGGTGGGAATGCCCGTCTTCTTGACCAACTCACGCAGCTCCTCGGAAGCTTCCGAGGTGATGATACCACCACCAGCGTAGATGATCGGACGCTTGGCGCGCTTGATCGCGGCAGCGACCTGGCGGATTTGTTCAGGCTTGGCCAGACGCGACGTGACGTTGTAGCCAGGCAGATCCATTTCGCAGTCCCAGTCAGGCACCGTTTGTTCGAGCTGGACGTCTTTCGGAATATCGATCAGCACGGGGCCAGGTCGGCCGGTCGTGGCGATGTGGAAGGCTTCCTTCATGATCCGACACAGGTCTTTGATGTCGGTCACCAGATAGTGATGCTTGGTGATACCGCGACAAACTTCGACAATCGGCGTTTCCTGGAACGCATCGCTACCGATCACGGCACGCGGAACCTGGGCACTGATGGCGATCAGCGGAATGCTGTCGAGCTTGGCATCGGCAATGGCCGTAACGAGGTTGGTTGCGCCGGGACCACTGGTCGCCATGGCAGCACCAACCTTACCAGTCGAACGAGCCAAACCTTGAGCTGCGAAACAGCCGCCCTGTTCGTGACGAGGAAGGATCGTGCGGATCTTGTCTTTGTAACGCGTCAGGGCCTGATGCAACGGCATGCTGCAACCGCCGGGATAAGCGAAGAGTACTTCTACGCCATGTCGTACCAGCGATTCGATCATAATGTCGGCGCCTAGCATGACTTGGTTTTGCGTAGATTTTTCAGTCGAAGTACTCACAGATTTTCTCCGGTGATTGAAACAGATTCCCTTTGGACCCAATCCTGGTGCTAACCGAGCACGCGCGATTTGGATTGCCTGAATCCCTTTACCAAAGGCCCTATGCCCATAGAAGGAGTCAGGGGACATTAGTCCAAACTATAAGGATAGGCAACTATGGCACAAGGTTCAACCGAATGAGCCCGTTTTCAGGTGCGGAAAACCACTAAAACAGGGTATTTGCAGGGTCTCGGTTGGCAGAATTCACGGCCGTTTGCGCAGATATTTACGAATGGGCCAAGTAGGGCTTTTGAGATCCATGCCCACGAATGCATGACGCGTAGCTTGAATTGCGTCGAAAGTTTCAGGCCGACCAGGGCACCCTGGCTCAATCTGAGGCAGGATGCCAACTTCGCGTTGAAGGTCAGTCTGCCATTCGATACCGCAGGATGCACCACAACGCTGCTAGCCCATCTTTCCAGCTAATCTTATTGCTGGCCGACCAGTCCTGAGCGTTGTACGTCACGGGTCGTTCGGTGAAGCGATAGTTTCGCTTGGCCAGTTTGGCGGTGATTTCCGGTTCGATGCCAAAGCGATTCTCCTGCAAGTTGACCTGCTGAATGACTTTACGAGGAAAGGCTTTCAGAGCGGTCTGCATGTCGGTCAGGTGCAGTCCGGTCAAGCAGTTGGAAATGCAGGTCAGCGTTTGATTGCCTAGCTGACGAATCCAAGAGGTTTCCTTCGAGGTGCCGTTGTGCGCGAGGAATCGAGATCCGTAAGCGACGTCCGCTTCGCCTGTGACGATGGGACGAATCACCTGCACGAGATCTTGGGGATTGTATTCCATGTCGGCATCTTGGATGACGACCACATCGCCAGTCACTTCTGGCAAGGCCGTACGAATCGCTGCACCTTTGCCTTGGTTATTGGGATGATAGAAGATCTTCAGATCGCAAAAGTGAGCCAAGCGGGCCAGCACGCTGCGTGTTCCGTCCGTACTGCCGTCGTCGACAATGGCAATTTCGGTGCGAAATGGCAACTGCATCAGCCGCTGGATCACGGTCGCGATCGTATTTTCTTCGTTGAAAACGGGCACGATCACCGACAGGCGGAAATCATGCGGTAGTGGATAGTCGACGCCGGTCGTGTCGTGGCCATCCGACAGAACTTCTTCCGTCAGTTCCTCGGCATCAGCCAGTCGAAATTCGAACGGGGCCAGATCGAGCGGATGGTCGTCGATCGGTTCCCAGGTAGATGCTCCGCAGTTTGGTGTTAGTAAGCTGGTGCTCATGGTTGCCCTCGTGTGGTGGTCGTGCCGTTGGCACGGGCCAGTTGCGATGATGGGAGGTTGTTGCCGTCGTGCGGAGGTATCGCAGGCCAGGCAACGTAGCCAATTTGTTCAGCGTCAGAAATCCTGCGCTGTTGTGGGGCGAGGTACTCAGGAGATTGGGGTTCATCGAACAAGTCGCTACGTCCCCAGATTTGTGCGAGTGAATCCTGGTAAAGGAGCGTCCAACCGTTGACGTCTTCCATGACGTGTTCGGAATGAGGTTGGCCGCGATCTAAGAGAACCAACTTCGGGTATCCTTCGATCAGGGCCGCCTTGGGATCGATCGGGCCTGCAAGTTTGCGATTTCGCATACCCGAGGCGTCACCCAAAATGAAATCGAAGTGACGGTCGACAACTGCCTGTGGATAGCAAGTGCGGAATCGTCCATCGAACTGAACACTCGAATCTCCTTCACCACAACGAGCGGCAATGAAGTACTGCGCCCAGTTGTAAGAGACGATTGTTTTTCCGTGCAGATTGTGCTCGTCGAGGTACTCGATGGCCGACACGGGATAGGTATCGCGGTAAACAGGCATCACACTCAGGCGATGAAACATTGGCACTGCGAATAAGATTCCACCGATGATCACGACACCCCAGGCAATGGCCGGGTGCGGGCCTCGCTCGGTTCCGTCTGATCTTTGAGTGATACGCTCCCAGGCACTGACCACATGAGGCGTCACCCAGAACCCGCACAGCATGGCTAGAAACGGCGCGTGTCGCTGGTGCATGATCGCCTGAGCGGCGACTAGGGTCAGGATAACCAGTTGTGTGAAGTCGAGTGGCTTGCGGGAAGATGCCAACGACAAAACGATAACGCCTAACATCGCGACGAACGCGATGCTGAACATGTCAAGCGAATACAGCGGGTGCCATTCGGTGATTTCGGGCCGAGGCTCACGTAGGGATTCCAGCAGCCATTGATGAAGCCCGAAGCTGTATGGGTTGATGAGCGTCGCCAGCAGAACGACGACGATCATAAGCGTAAGTCGGCGTAGCATTCCGGCGGCCTGCCACTTGCGCATCGTGGCCGCTTCGATCATTCGGCACGCCAGAAAGACGCACAGGACACCCACGCCAGCCATAAAGCCACCATGGGTATTGGTCCAAAGGAAGCACAGAGGCACGGCTAGCCACATTAGCTTCACCCAGCGGTGATTCCAGCTGAAAGCGTCGGCTGATTCGCCTCGGCGAAATGAGGTCAGCCAGGGTAGGTTCCAATGTCCCTGCCAGCCGGTAAAAGCGAATTCGATCAGTAGCAGTAGTAGGGCAAAGAACCCGAAGCTGAACAGTTGCGGGCGAACATTCCAATGGTTGGTCAAGTTGACTGCGATCAGCAGGGAAACGACGACGACCGGAAGTGCATGCCTAGCAAAGTTCTCGGTCTTCCAGAAGGGAACCAGGCAAATGGCCAAACCGAGTAGCGTCTTAAGGACGAGTAGCCCCGCCGGTCCGATCGTGTCGACGCCGATTGCCAGGGCCAGTTCGCTTAGGTTTTCGTGATTGATCCAGCGGTAACCGTTGGCGGTGTAGCTGTATGTGGTCGTGCGGGCCAGACCTTCCCGCAGGGCGTCTCTTCCGTATTGAACGTGACCCCACAAATCGGGATCGGCGCCGTTGGGGCTGACCGCAATCGCGGCGGCCAACATGGTGGCGGCAACAATAGCCCAGGCCGACCAGGAACGTGGCGCAGAGGTGTTCGGAATGGAAGAGGATTCTTGCACGATATCGGAGACCTAATGGTTCGCAGGGAAAAGCCCCATTGGTCAACCATAGGTCGCAAAAGAAGCAAGCCTGCCGATCGAGCAAGTCAGAATGGTGGAACCCGTTGCTGATTCCAAGTAGCGGGAGGCGGTGTAGTCGTTACAACCGCGCCAAAGCGATCCGAGCTAAGCGTTAGACGATTTGCTCTTTATCCTTAGTGGGTCGAATAACGATCCGGGCCACCTTTAAGCTGGTGGGCTCATAGAGAAGTCGGCGGACCAGGTTTCGGAAGAGCGTATCGAGACAGACCTCAGCTGTGAATCGACTGATACCAGTACCGATCAAGGGAAACGCGATCGACTCGATCCCAAGCGTCGTGGCGTTGTACATGCAGTTCGAGACGATTTCGGAGATCAAGTCGCGGCTGGGGGTAACGCCGGTGACTTCGCTACGTGTGACCGAGTGAAACACATACAGCGCCGGTAGTTCGCTGCCTGGGGTGACAACTACGCGTCCAGGCGGAACACGGTTAATGCCCAGACGCCGGATGTCGAACTCGATCAGTGGGCCGCCTGCGTCGCTGACCGCTTTGGCCAATCCTAGGTCGAGAGACAAGCAACAATCGGTTGAGCTCACGATGGCATCGACATGTTGCTTGGTGACATCTCCACACACGATTTCCAGACGGCGGCCGTTGGGCAGATAGTATGGATCGGGACGCATGAACTTTTCAGGTTCATGGATATAGTCGCTCTTTTGATCCTCGAACATTGCTCGGAACGATTGAAGGATCTTGCTGTCGCTGAACTGCCACGGCGAGATGCTCTCGGAAGGGTCCCGCAGTTGCATAAGAATTTCGTCGAACGACTGAAAGCGATCACGAGGACTCTTTGCCAGGCAGCGTTCGATGATGTCGTTGACGCGTTCTGATATGTTCGGGTTGTGGGTCTTAGGTGGAACGATCGGTTCCATCTTGTGTTTGAACAAGATGCTGAAGGCCGTCTCGCCGACAAACGGTGGCTGCCCCGTCACGGCGTGGTAGAACGTTCCACCGAATGCGTAAATATCGCTTCGCACGTCGACATTGCGAGGGTCTTCTGCTTGCTCAGGCGCCATGTAAAGAGGCGTTCCCATCATGTTTCCCGAGATAGAAAAGTCGGTCGATGAGATACCGCTGCGAGCCAATCCAAAGTCGGCTACCAGTGCGTAACCATCGCGGTCGATCAAGATGTTCGAGGGCTTTACGTCACGATGGGTGACACCGAGCCTGGCGGCCGCGTTCATTCCTTCGCAAACCTGCTGCATCCATTGGACGATCTTCTCTTCTGGGATTGGCTCGGAACTCTCCTTGATGATGCGTTTGAGATCGATACCTTCGACCCACTCCATCACGATCAACGGCGAGCCTTTGGGGAGAACGGAGAAATCGTAGACAGATACGACGTGTGGCGAACGGATGCGGGCTAACAGTTTTGCTTCGCGGATGAAGCGATCGGTTGACGCTTCGGGACGCATCAACTTGATTGCGGCCAAGCGATCGAGCGTGCGGTGGCGAGCACGATAAACGGTTCCCATACCACCCTGGGCAATGAGTTCGAGGAACTGATACTCGCCTGCTTGTAGCCCGATGACTTCGTTGGGATGAGCCTGGCAGTCTTGCAAGGCGTCCCATAAGTGTTGGGTATGGGGATCGCCGTGAGAGGCTGTTTGATCGAGCGCAAAATTTGTCTGAGTGTCCTTCGCGTCTGATCCGCGAGTTTCCCCTAACTGTTCCAAGAGACGTTCGAAGGCATTTTCGATGAGGGGCTGAAATTCAGGAAAGCGACCGCTGTAATAAGCTTTGCCTGCTTCGAGCCCTCGCTTCTGGCGTTCGCAGACATCCAGCATGACCAGCTGACGAAAGAGATCGAATCGCTCGTCCGGGGAAACGCGGGATATAAAACTCCCGAGGTCCGGCGGAGAGTCCGCGGCCCAAAGCTCGACGAATTCTTGATACAAAGGGAACCAGACTCCCCTCGTGGTATCGTCTTTCATAGTGGATCAGCGACAAGGCGACGTCGCATGCTGTTAGCTCAAAAGCGGGGGTATCTTATCAGCAGACACCAATTAGTGAGGAAAATCAACGAATAGTTTCGGCTTTCGTCGATCAAATTTGGAAAACAGGTCGTTTTGTCATGCCTTCAATAAACACCGATAATTTGGATGTCAATTCAGGACATCAGGTTTACACGCCGAAGCTGCTGCGCTGGTACGACTTGATTGTGCACGGGGTATCGAATCGTTGGTTTTGGAGTTGTCCAACGCAGCTGTTAGAAGCCTGGTTCGACGACCACGCGACGAATAACCATCTCGATATTGGAGTGGGGACCGGTTTCTTCCTTGATCGCTGCTCGGTGTTTTCACCCGATGCACGCATTGGCCTGTTAGATGCGAATCCCAACTGCTTGGCGGCGGCCGCCAAGCGAATAGAGCGTTACCATCCGGAAACGATTCAGGCGAATCTTGCTGAGCCGTTTGAGCAGCTAACCGAGCCCTTTACGTCGGTCTCGCTCATGTATGTGCTGCACTGCTTGCCAGGTGATCAAGCGTTCCGCAAGCGAGTCATCGAGCATGCCAGTGCTGTCTTAACGAAGGATGGAAAACTCTTCGGTGCGACGCTGTTAGGCAAGCCAAGTCCGACTTCTTGGTTGGGGCGACAGGTGATGGCCTCGTACAACCGCAAAGGAATCTTTGGCAACGAGCAAGACACGCTGGAATCGCTAAAGGAGGTTCTCGAGACCAGTCTGGTGGATATCGAGATCCAGCAGGTTGGCTCAGTAGCTTTGTTTGTAGGCCGCAACAGCTAAGGGGCATCCAGAAAGGCGTCACGCGGCTTCGTATTCAGCCAGAACCGGCGATCGGCTTCCATCGCGATCTTATCTCCTGCGAAGGTGTCGGCTTCGCGATCGTCCTGAAGTCGTCCCGATGGTGATTCAAGGACAAGCCGCACCGAATTTGCCGTATCGGTCTTGTTGACGAAAGCACGTGCCACGGCAAACGTGAAGCGTTGGCCAGGATAGATCGGGGCACCAGTTGTCTCTAGAGACCACTTCTCGAGTCGGACGGGAACGAATAAGTCATCCGACGAGTCGGTGTCAACGTACGCCCGCATGGGCTCCGGCAAGCGATCGGCCGCATGCCGCGAAATGAAGAGATGTGTTCGTCCGACGTGCGAAGCATACAGCCCCCAGGCAGGCCAAGGATCGCCGAGTCCAATCAATTCCAACGTGGGAAAGAGGAGCACACAGCCGCAAATGATTTGTGCGGTGAGTAGCCTTCGCTTGACCTCTCGAGTTGGTCCGATCTCTTCGGTTGGATCGGGAAAACCAAATAGAAGAATCGCTTGCAGGAAGAAGAATACATTCCAAGTCAGCACGCCCCAGCTGTGAGAAAGCCCGAGGGGGCCAAGTACCACAATCAGGCCGATATGCATCAGGCAGGCCGCGACCACCCCGATTTTTCTCGTTCGTCGTATGAGTAGTAGCACGAACGCGAGCAGCTCAAACAGGGGGAACCCCAGTGCCAGCCATTTCCAAGTTGCCAGTTGATCTGGCGACAGGGAAGTGCCAATGATCGAGCTAAAGGTCACCAGGAAGTCGGAGCCCAGTTCGTTGACGAAAGATGGGTTTAGCTTGGATAACGCCGAGTAGAAATAGATGCTCAGCGAAATCCACATCGTCAACCGCCGGGCACTTCGCGGTGGGGCGAGGCCAAAGATCATACCCAATACGGCAAACTGGTAGGCCCAAGGTTGGAAGCGATGTTGATTCAGGAAGAAGCAGAGAATCAGGACTATGGAACTGGCGATCCAAAGCCATGAAGCCTTCGATGATTGAGGCCCAAGTATCTGGACGGTGACCAATATTGCGATGAGCGATGCCAATAGGATGAGGTCTGCCAGACCAGGGATGGCGCACAAATCACTGACGATGGGAACGGCTGGGAATACGGTCTGGTCGATCCAGAGAGGGTAGGTCACGCCGACTAGGATGAGCAGAAAGAGGGCAACCAGCCGCTGGTAAAGTAAGAAGGCTCGATCCGTAGCGGATCGAGCCTCGTTAGTTTCTGTGGGGGTCGTGCTCACGTGGGATAAGCCTTACGAATCGGCAGCGGTCGTTTCTTCGGACGGCGAAGCTTCTTCGTTGGACTCGGTAGGTTCATCCGCAGGCTTAGCATCCGTTGCTTCCGGATCTGCTGATTCTTCGGCAGGCTTCTCCGTGGTCGCTTCTGGAGAAGCTTCTTCCTTCGCCGGGGCTTCCATCGGCTTATCTTCCGATTCCATTGGTTGCTTATCGGCATCCATTGGCTTGGATTCGGAGTCATCCGCTTCGGTGTCGGCCTTTTCGTCCGAATCCTTTGCCGAAGCTGGGGCATCATCTGGGCTCCAGACGGGCTCGATGAATACGTCCGAATTGGCACGAAGGATATCGATCAGCGGGAAGTTCGGCGAAATGTCCTGGTCAAACTGATTCAACAGGGCACGGTATTCCTTGATGGAATCTGACAGGACGTCGGCCGAAGCGTCGTCACGCAGGACTGGATAGTCTTCGTAGATCGCAATCCACTTGTCCCATGCCTGTTCGTAGAGTTCCCGAGCCTTGACCAGGTTGGCATCCTTATACGCCTCATGGGCTTCGTAAACCAGACGACGAGCTTCCACCGTGCGGTCAGTGCTTTCCGAGAGAGCTCGCGTTTGCCAGTAGTTAAACGCGACGATGTCCTTTTGGCGATCGATCACCCCTTTCAGGAACTCCATCTCACCCAGACGGTTTGCTTCGCGAGATGCCTCCAAGGCAGCTTGAGCCAGCTCATTGCCTTCTGCGGAGTCAGCTTGATCTTTCTTCAAAGCGTTGGCTTTGTCTTGCATATGCTTCACGATCTCAAGCCGCGAAACATTCAAAGAGTTCTGGACCGATTTGATCTCTTGGATCTGTTCTTCGGTACGATCTTCCTCAGGCGTATCGAGCGCCTTTTGCGTTGACTCTGGAAGCTTGGCGATTTTCTCGTTCTTCACTTCGGAGGAGTACTCACCGTATGCTTCGTTGAACTTTTTATCCGCTTCGCTGATTTCCTTCGCCAAACGATCCGAGTCATTCAACTTGATCGGAATACCGTAAGTCGAAGGAAGCTCGTGGTCGCCATAGACTTTCCACTCTTCGTGGGCCTGAGCCCAGGCAGCCTGGGCCTTTTCGGAGATGTGCCCTTCCTTTTCGATGGCTTCGCCGAAGTTCATCAGACGCTTGGCCGGATACTGGTAGAAAATCGTCGGTGACATGGCACCGATGCTTCCCAGGCCATTGTCCACGACTTCGGTCGCCCACTTGTCCCACAGACGCGCGACCAGCCAGTGATCAGGCTTGCCTTCCTGGACACCTTCGGCGTCTTGGGTCACCGAGTAAGCGGTGCCTTCAAGGTGCTTTTGGATTTCGTCGTGGAAGAGATCGTCTTCGGGGAACAGCTCGCGGTACTGGACCTTCTCGTCCGCGTTGCCGAACTTGTTGCCGAAGAAGTGGGCGATCGAGTTCATCATGCGGGGTTCGTTGTAGTTGTACTCGGTCCCGTCCATGTGGTAGTTGATGCCGCGTTTGACCCACAGGTAACGGTGTTCGTAGTTGTCGAACTCGCGCGAAACGTTGTACGAGAGATTCCAGGCCTGGAACTCCCAAACCTTCAGAAGGTGTGGGTTCAAGTACGAGATGGTCTTGGCGGTAGCCTCCATCAGGGTGTACTGCTCGGTCTTCTGGTATTCGTTCAGGTTGCTCCAGAGAAACGTAATCGCCACACCGTCGAGACCTAACAGCGAGAGACGCATAGCTTCACTGGCCGGGTCGACCTTACCAAGCTGGGCGTCCGAAATATGGTAGTCACGACGCATCTGGGCGAGCATCCCGCCTGGTTGATCGGATGTCGCCGGACGGCTGATCAGCGAGACCGCGATCAAAATCACGATCATGCAAACGCCGTAGATAACTTTATGCTGAAAAGATTTGTTCTTGTTCATGCCGCGATTTCTTTCGATTTCAGAAAGAAGTAACCGACCGCCACCAGGGCGATCAGGAAGCCGAGAACCGTGACGAGTTGTTCCGTGACGACGGCGAATGGAATGTTATATCCGTCGACAACGAAACCTTGCGTATCGAACATGCCGTAGTCAGGCAGCATGTTGACAAAGGCGTAAATCATGAAGGCGAAGACCATGTCGATCCCTTTGACGACGTCTACCCAGAAGTAGTCGCCGAGTTCGGTCATGATGTTCTTCTGTGTGAATAGTCGCACCATGGCTTCCGCCGGACCACCCCCGTACCAACCGGTTTTCTCGCCGAAGATCACGTTTCGGGCCAAGCCCTTCACCTCTCCGGCGATACTGCCATAGCCGAGTGCCAGGAACGAAGCCAGTAGGGCCACAGGACCATTCAGGAAGGTGCTGAACACCAAGCCAAACGTAATGACCAGGATCACCTGGAACCAAATGCCTAAGTAGCATTTGACGTAGTTCATCGTGAAATTGCGGTTGGCTTCCAGGATGTAAACCGTGTTTTGAGCGACGCCAAAGTACTGACCCGGTTCGACGCACTGAATCCACAGTTCCAGTCGGCCTCCATCCTCGGTAGCCAGGTCTTCCAGCAAGTCGAGTTCAGGCTTTTCGGAATCGGCCTTGAAGTTCGAGAGCGTGCGAGGAATGTAGTGAAGGTCGGACACTTCCTTGGCCGTGAAGGGAATCGCGATGCTGCGAGCACCCGTCTCTGGGTTCTTCAGGTAATAGTTGCCGCGGATACCTTCGGTGATGATCCCTTTGTAGGTTCGGAAAACGCTCAGGTTGAATTCGACGGGAAGCATCTGCTTCGTTTCGTCACCCTCGGTGACTTCGGTGAGCATACCTTCGTTGACGTCTTCAAAGCTAAAGATCGCGGCACCGAAAGTACCACCTTCGATGTAGCTGAAGTATTCCCATTCTTTACCGACGTTGATGCCGCGCGGGGCTGCATTCTTACCGGAACGATCGAGGAAGCGGACCGTGCCGATGTGTCGCACACGGGCCTGGAACATGTCGGTTGGACCATGCACCACATATTTCTCGTCGCCGCTGGCTCCTTCATTGGTACTGATTGCGTGACGGTGTTCGTGGGTGCGGTCTGTTTCTCCGTTGCCGTCAGGATAGACGGTGATGGCGTGCTTGTGACCTGCCGCTTCGGTTGTCTCGCCGATCAGCGTACCGTTCTCGCCAGCGACCAGTTCGTCAGCGTTGATGTAATGCGTGTGGTTGAAGCCCTGCAGCAGGAAGATGTAGGAAACCAGTGCCATTGCAAACAGCACGATCGTTCCCACACCGACGAAACCGAACAGACGTCCCAGGAACAATTCGCTCGGTAGAACAGGCTTAGTATAGATGGTGTATATCGTGCGGCGTTTGATATCGTCAGGCAGACTGAAAACGCTCAATGCGATCACCAGCAGCAGGACCAGCCACTTGGGAAAGGTCAGCACGAAGGTGAGATAAAGACGCACCGGTTGCTCGGCACTTGGGTTGATATACCAACCGGCGAACAAGAGCACGACCATAAACAGGGCGAATACCAGCAGGGCTTTCTTTCGGATCGCTTCCTGAAATGCGAGCCAGGTCATGGCCCACACACGGCGAGGCGAAATCGAAAGCAGTTCGGGAACCGATTTGACGGCCGTCCCGAACACAGCATAGAAGGCCTCGAACGGTCCATTGCGGAACACCGACACGATAAACCCGAACACCAGACCGCAGACGATCAGGATTACCAGGGCAATCAAGAAGGTGAGGAGCCCGCCAAGTTGCTGCCCCGGGATGGGAAGGAGCCACTCGCTCAGCGGCTGGATAGTATCTTCAATCCCCATGGTGACTTTTTCTTAATCGATGATTCGCGTGGAAGGTTGGGCCTAGGTGCGTAGGCGACGGGACTAAGAACGGTCCGAACCGGCGCGGCGACCAGGTCGGGCTTCACTCTCACGGACGATATTCAGGAAGAGTTCTTCCAGCGTGGTGGTTGGGTTCTCGACCGAGATGTTCTCGGCATGTTCCCGTTCGAGGATCGCTCGAATCTCGGCCTTGGCTTCCTCGCTAACGCCCTTGGCTCGAATCTGGGTTTCGTCACTCACCTTCAGCAGTGCATCCACGCGACCGAGTTCTTTGAGTTCACCCTGGTGTAAGATAGCGATTCGGTCGGCAACGTCCTGGAGGTCGGCCAGTTGGTGGCTTGTCACCAGGACCGTCTTACCCTCTTCCTTCAATTTCAGGATGAGGTCCTTCATCTCGCGAATACCGATTGGGTCTAAGCCGGTAGTCGGTTCGTCCAGGAAGATCAGTTCGGGATCGTTGATCAAAGCCTGGGCCAGACCGATGCGGCGAGTCATACCCTTAGAGTATTCCTTCAGCTGGCGACGTTCGGCCCACTTCAGACCCACCATCTCGATCAGGTCGTTGACCCGCTTCTGGCGGACATCGGCTGGCATGTTGAACAGCTGGCCGTAGAAGTTGAGTGTTTCGCGGGCATCAAGGAACCGATAGAGGTAGGACTCTTCCGGGAGATAACCGATGCGTTCCTTGGTGGCGATGCTGGTCGGATCTTGTCCGAAGACCAGGGCCTGACCGCTGGTCGGAAAGAGTAGACCCAGCAAAAGCTTCATGGTCGTCGACTTGCCGGAACCATTCGGGCCTAGCAGGCCGAAGATTTCGCCACGACGCACTTCCAGGTCGAGTGCTTTCAGAGCTCGGACTTTTTGACGCCCCCAGAAGTCGCGGTAAATCTTGGTCAGATTACGCGTTTCGATAATGACTTCGTTGTCGGACGAGGAATTTGACGCTTGCGGTTGAGTTTCTACCGATGCCATGGAACCTGTTTCAAGCCACGGTGGTGCTTAATAGTGAGGAAGAAAAGATTAGCAGTGAATGATGGCGAGCCGTCGTGCCCTAAAAAAGTGGGCGGATTGACCCGATATCCCCTGTTTACGCAGTTCAGCCAGCTTGGTTCGGCTAGCGGTGCCTGCTTTTCTCTTTCCTTCTACCTAAGGGAGAACAAAAGAGGGAAAAGTCCGACTATAAATCCGCTGCACCAAAGTGACAAGGAACCAAGCTTGCCTGGGATGCGGACTTCATAGGATCTTCCTTACTTAATGTCCCATTTCTACCGCTTATAGGGGACTGTTCGACGTTTAGGTCATGCTCTTCACCAGTAGGGGGTAAGGGGAATAGTTGAAGATTAATTAGGAAGGTATCCCCCGTTGGGTCTGTTAAATGGACTGAGACTTTGTATCATGAAGGCCTGCTTTGTTGGCCTATCGAGTTTTCAGGCTCTCCATGATCCCATATAGAGAAGGCGCCCGCCGGATGAAGAGAAAAGGTTTTACCCTTGTTGAGTTGTTGGTGGTGATTGCCATCATTGGCATTCTGATTGCCCTCCTTTTGCCTGCTGTCCAGCAAGCCCGCGAAGCCGCGCGGCGGATGCAGTGCACCAACCAGTTGAAGCAGTGGATCCTCGCCACGCACAACTATCACGATACGTTCACCAAGTTTCCTACTAGTTTTCAGGGTGCTGGAGAAAACCAGTGGTCGGCTCAGGCTCGCTTGCTTCCCTTTCTGGAGCAAAAGGCCATCGAAACCGAGATTGACTACAGCGTTGACTACCACGAGTACCACTATGGTGGAACACACGAAACGCTGATCAACGGTATTCCGCTGCCGGCATTGCGAATTGATGCGTTGCTTTGCCCTTCAGAAGTAAATGACAAACAGCGGGTCGATGGTTCGGGTCGGCCCGAGAACTACCCTTTGAACTACGCGATCAATATGGGCGTTTGGTACGTCTATAATGGTTCCAGTGGGGGTGAAGGGGCTTTTGTGCCTGGCAAGTATTTGCGAATGGCCGACATGACCGACGGAACCAGCAACACCATGGCTTTTTCTGAGGTGAAAGCCTATACGCACTACGACCGGGACAACGAACCGTACGGCAGTTCCGAGATCAATTCGTTCCCAGACGTGGCTGGCTACATTGAATCGAACGTTACCACTTCGACTCGTAATTCGGGGCATACCGAGTGGGTCGATGGCAAGGCACATCAAACGGGTTTCACCGCGTTTTTCCCACCCAACACCGACTTCAACATCGGTGCAGGTCGCCCGACCCCGGCAGACTTCACCAACAACCGAGAGCATCGAGCGACTAGTGGTTCGCCTACTCTGGCAGCCGTGACGGCTCGTAGTTTCCACCCTGGCGTCGTGAACGTGGCGTTCATGGACGGCTCGGTATCTCGGGTCACCGATACCGTGAACCTAAGCGTCTACCGTGCTGCGGCGACGCGCAATGGTGGCGAAGTGCTGAATCGCAACGATTTATAAGTCAGTTGTATTGAGACCGATTCTGAGCCTAAGAATCAAAAACGCCATCTCGGGAACATCTCGAGGTGGCGTTTTTTTAATGCCGGCGTCTACCTCTTCAGGTAAAATAACGTCGAAAAACATGACAAAATCCCTCGGTTTATGATGTTTAGGTGGGTATCATTCAGATACCTAGCGCGGGGGAAGTATCTATTTTCCTCCCTACTCCCTGCCTGAGCTTTTCCAAGGGTCGTCTCGAATGAAACATCGTCACGGTTTCACGCTTGTCGAATTGTTGGTGGTGATTGCCATTATTGGCGTTTTGGTTGGATTGCTCATGCCAGCGGTGCAACAGGCCCGCGAATCGGCTCGACGGATGCAGTGCACGAATAATCTCAAACAGCTTTCGTTGGCGTCTCATACCTACCACGACACATATGATTCTTTCCCACCTTCCTGGGACGGTGGCGGCCAATGGTCTGGTCTCGCCCGACTTTTGCCGTTCATTGAACAAGGTCCGCTGGAAGCCGCCATCGATTGGGGCACCTCTTACACGGCCTATCAGTCCAACGGGGCGAATGCGAATATTTTGAATGTGGGCGTACCACTGCCGGCGATTGAACTCGATATGTTCAAGTGCCCATCGGAAGTGAATCTGCGGGCCGTGGATGTCACGGGCGATGGTGTACCGGATCATTTCCCGTCGAACTATGCCCTGTCGATTGGCACGTTCCTGGTGTACGACGGTTCTCAATCTGGTGATGGGGCTTTTGGGGCCAATCGCTTTACCCGCATCGCGGAATTTGCCGACGGTACCAGCAATACCATGGCACTCTCGGAAGTGAACTCGTTTACGAAGTTCCATTCCGCTTCGGTATATGACAACAGCACGGGCATTCCTTCGCTGTCAACTGTTGCCGGCGAGATCAACGGCAATGTGACAAGCAGCACGCCCCCAGCCGGGCATACCCAATGGGTCAGTGGTAACGTTCAACAAACGGGCTACACCGCTTTCTTTACGCCCAACACGATCTTCAATATCGATGGACGTTTGCAGCCGGCTGACTTCGTGAATAACACCGAAGGGGCAGGGGACGTCGACCAGAACCCCTGCATGGCGGCAGTAACAGCCCGCAGTTTTCACCCCGGCGTGGTCAATGTGGCCTTTGTCGATGGAAGCGTCAGCAAGGTTACCGAAACGGTTGATCTGAACGTCTACCGTACGATTGCTACACGCTTTGGGGGTGAGGTCTCACTGCGTAACAAGCTGTAACCTTCTCCCGATGCCTGGTGGAAGTAGGAACTTCAAAAGTCCGTTTGTACATATTGCAAACGTTACAAATTGGATCGCTACTCTTGCTAGCAGAAGTTTGCCAAGAGATTCTGTAACTCTATGCCATTGAGTGAGTTGTGACATTCGCAGTGAAATAGTTTGTCGAATTGGCACGCTCAATGCATTAGTGGAAGACAAGCTCGTACGAAATGTTCCCCCGAACGTCATCGTGCAACCTCCAACTTTTCGTTTCGTCTGTCCAACGAAACGAACCCCCGTTTGAAGCAACAACGTCCGTCTCCTGACTCAGGCCGGTTCACCCCGCAGTGAACCGGCCTTTTTTTGTTCTTGATTTCCGCATTCAGTTTTCCGTTTTCAGGATGGGAACAGTCGATGCCGGTGAGGGCGTAGCGCTTTTTCGTTAAGATAGTGGTCGTCTCTGCTTCCACTGTCCGCTTACGTTACCGAGAAAGTCACCTCGTTGGACGCCAGTCAATCTGATTCCGATTCGCCTCAGTATCAGGAAGCCCTGGACTGGTTGTTCCAGCGGATCAATTACGAGCGAACCACCGACATTCCTTACCGTTCGCGGAACTTCAAGCTCGATCGGATGCACGACTTCATGCATCAGTTGGGCGATCCACAAAGCCGGCTGAAAGTCATTCATGTCGCCGGTACTAAGGGAAAGGGTTCCACCTCGGCGTTTCTTTCCAACATTCTTTGGCAAGCAGGCTATCACGTCGGGCGTTTCACCTCGCCCCACTTAGAGCGACTGGAAGAACGCTATTGGCTGGATGGCGGCAACTGTACCGCCGAAGATATTGTCGAGTTGGTCGACGCGATGCGTCCGGTGGTTGCCCGCATGGATGAGAACGCAAGTGCCGAAGATCGTTTGACCTTCTTCGAGATCACCACGGCCATGGGCTTTCTCCTGTTCGCTAAGCGAGGCGTGGACTTTGCCGTGATCGAAGTGGGGCTCGGTGGCAGGCTCGATTCGACCAATGTGTGCCAACCCCATTTATGCATCATCACTAGCATCAGCCGCGATCACACCGCACTTCTGGGAGACACGTTGGCGGAAATCGCCGGAGAGAAAACTGGGATCATCAAGCCTGATGTTCCGGTCATCAGCGGTGTGATGGCTCGTGAGGCTCAAGAGGTAATCGCCACGGTTGCCTCGCAGAATCATTCGGCACTTGATCAGCTTGGCGACCAGTTCACGAGCGTTCCTCTGCCGAACTCTTGGAAGGAAGCAGAATCCGCGGGTCTCTTTGAGCAGGCATTTGAATTTCAGTGGCAAGCGAATTCCAAGCAGCAATTAGTGATCCGTGTTAAAGGGGACCACCAGGTCGCCAACGCAGGTCTTGCCGTTGCGGCAGTCGAGAAGCTACGCGAGTTGGGGCATGATATCTCGTCGGAAGCTCTTCAGTCCGGCTTAAAGACCACTCAGCTACCAGCCCGAATCGAGTGTTTGTCCGAGCGGCCAATCGTGATCGTTGATGCCGCCCACAACGATGCTTCTGCTGCGGCATTGGTCGACGTACTGCAAAAGCACTTTCCCGATCGTCGGTGTCACCTGGTGTTCGCATCCAGTGGCGATAAGGATCACGCCGCCGTCCTCTCGCAACTGCTGGGTGTCTTTCAGCAGGCTTGGTTCACCAAGTATGGCTTCAGTAGCCGGGCAACGAGCCCGCAGCAGCTTTTGAAGGTGCTCGACTCGATTGAGTACGATCGCACGTTGCCGATTCACACAGCGGAGGAAGCCAAGGTCGCATTCCATGAAGCCTTGGCAGCCATGGAGAAGGAAGACGTTCTTGTCGTCACGGGCTCCTTCTTCATCGCCGCAGAGTTCAAGCGATTCTGGCGCGAGGTCGGCGCGAATACTCAAACTGCCACTTCTCCGGCAACGCGATAGCTACTTGGTGTGCCGTTCGATCGTGCCGTTCCACGGATCGGGGCAGCGGTTTTGGTGGCCCTGCATGAATTTCAGCAGTAGGTTTCTGGGACCAAACTGGGCCGGAAGCGATTCGAGGATCGAGATGGCTTGAGGCCAATGGCCTTCCTCGAATTGGATCAACGCTTGCGAGAATTCCGGCAGCCAGGCGAGTTCGCCGGAATTGATCGTGAATATCTGCGTCGCGTGCCGCAGCCCCGACAAGCGAAAACTTCCCAGGCGCAAGAACGTATTGGGAGGCATCGAAGGGTGACTCTGCAACTGCGTGGCGGCCTCTTCATCTAGTAGTAGCGGAATGCCGAGCGGTTTGGTCATTCCCTCAATTCTTGACGCCAGGTTCACCGGAGGGCCAAACGCGGTCACTTTTACCTGGTCGCGGCTGCCGATCATGCCGGCGACGGCCTGTCCCGCGGCGATACCAATGCCGGCTTTGGCAGGCGTATCGCCGCATAGAAACTCGGTTCCTGCCAGGGCTTGAACAATTTCCCACGCCGCCTGAATGCACCCCAGGGGGTTTTCGGATGCCGGAACAGGCCATCCCCAAAATCCCATGACCGCATCGCCATGAAAGTCACCGATAACTCCCTGCTGGGCAAGGATCGCCGAGGTGATGATGGAAAGTGTTTCACTCGTTTGATGCAAGTGCGGGATCAGGCGGTCGATGTTGTCTTCGGTCGCCGCTGAGAATCCCCTCAGGTCACAAAACAAAACCATCAAACCGGCTTCGCGAGGGGCCAGATAACTTTCGATATCGGTCGTTACGTGGTCGAGCAAGCCTGGTGTAAAGAACTGGTTCAGCTGCGACTGGCGGCGTTCTAATGCCATGTTCCTAGAAATATTGGCGAAAGTTGAACCGACCAGTTCCGCGAACTTGATATCATCCTGCAGGATCTCGACTTCGGTTAGATTCCCCTCGAGGCGTGCTCGCTTGCCCGAAATGTACAACGCAGCCACTTGATGTAGCTTGATCTCCAGCGGTATGCACATCGCCCAATCGTGCCCGGCAATTTGTGTGAAGTCGGCGTCGGCAGGATCGGGTTCGTTGGGCCAGACATGCAAGACGCACATCTGAGAACTGGTGGCGTTCTCGATCAGGCTCTGGCTAGAGCCGCCCGGCGTCGATACGCCATCGCGGCTATCCCAGGCAATCGGTGAGAACGTATGGGACTCACCGTCTTGGGATTGCTCCAGCAGCTGAACATCAGTCGCATGGGGTATCCCATGCAAAAGCTGCTGAAGTGTAATCGTGATGAGTTGCTCGTGGTCGGTCGACGCCGTCATCTTTGAGACCAACTCAGTCAGCAGTTCGATCCGCCCTGGCGTCTTTCGGAAGGAGGTTCGGCGGATCTCTTCGGGGCGAATCGTGACTTCTGTTCGGGGGCTGCGATGCGGCAGCGGCATCGTCGGCTCGGAGTCTTCCAAGAGGAACTCCGTATGCCCGATGACGAAGTGTTGACCTGGATCGAGCATAAACGAGATTCGCGGGCGCGAGTCGAAGAAGATGGGGTTGGCCGCTCCTTCGAATTTGCGGATTTCAAGCTGCACGCCATTCCAATTGAGCTGAGCATGCTTGGAGGAGATCTGCTTGTCCCATTCGACAGGGAATTTCGGTGTCGCACGCCCCAGAATAAATGGCTGGTTCGGAACCAATCGTCGACGCCACCGCTGAGAGGATAGCGTGTCTCGGGCGAACAATTCAGCCATTCTGGCCCCTGACTTATGATTTGGTACCCGTCTTGGCCGGCGCGATAATGGTCGTCAGCTCGTGTGGCGGAATGAGACTGCTCGTATCGCCGGTTGCCATGGCTCCCACTTTTACACGACGAAGAGCCCTCACCACAAAATACCATAGTGTCAGAACGACGAGAATAATCAGGCTGGCAGCAAGTATTGCCTGACGGGAAAGTTGATCGCCCAATTCATAGATCGGTTTGACCGCGAATCGGTGGTCTTCCTGCACCACCACGACCAAGCCTGTGGAACCAGGGGTGTCTGTAATCTGGTGATCTCGATGAGGCAACGACACTCGCTTGGCGGCAAAGATCCAGTTCTTGTCGTATTCCTTGCCCAATTCGTCGCGTCCGATCGGGTCTTGCCCCACGACTGGGAGTCCGGTCTCGAACTTGCCAAGCTTGACGCGGTACTGCTCCTCTTCCGAGAAGCGGATCGGAACAATTTCGCTATTCTGAATCAGCTTGTCGTACAGAGGATGCTGAAGGATGACGCCTTGCGTGGGTGCATCACGTCCGTCGACCAGCACGGCAAACTGGTGTTCGGCAGGTTCCAGGCTGGTGAACTTACCGACATCAATCGACATGGCCACAATTCCCACGAGCTTGCCATCGCTGTGCAGGGGAGTCGACATGGCAACCTTCCATGTGCCCGAGGCCGTACTCAGAAACACGGCAGAAAGGTGCGTCTCATGGATTGGTTCAGGCGTAGGGTCGGTCGGCGAGAGATCGGCACTGCCGCCATGGAAATAAGTTCGATAGCCGAAATAACCCCCGATCGGCGACACCGATGGTTCGGCGTCAAAAGACGAAGCGACGTGAAAGCCTTGGGCATCGACGACAAACCAGCTGGCCGTATTTCTCTGCGAAGGCAACTCAAACTGGGCGCGAATGCGATCTTGAAGCGCCTGACGATTGGGATGATTCTGGAAGTCGATACGCTCAGGCGTCTGGTTCGTACCGGTCGCCCGTTCCTCATGAAGCTCGTCGAGCAGCTTACTCAGTTCAGGGTCGTTGATGGTATTCAGGTATAGGTCTTGGAATTCTGGGTCGGCGGCCAGATCTTCCACCTGCTTGAATCGTTCTTCGATCGCATTGGAAACGTTGGTGGCAGCCAACTCGGCGGCGAATCGATTGCTTTCATACGTTTTGGCAATCATCGCGTTTTCGCTGGTACGCATTACTGCTTTGTAATTCTGCCAACCGAAGAACATGCCAATAGTCAGCAAGATCGCCGGTCCCAAGATCCCCAGCATGATCAACGGGCGACGGTAACGATTGCGTTCGCGTTCATTCAGGGCATCGAAAATCTCCTGAACGTTGCGAAAGCGTTCGCGTGGATTGACCGCGACCGCTCGATCGATGATATGGATCAGCTCTCGGTCGATCCCTCGTATCTTTTTATGGGCATCCGGCGGCGGCGAAATCGCGATCACCTTGCGATATTTCTCCAAGCGATCACGTAGCCCGGATGTCGAATCAATTTCTCCGACACTGGAAGAAGAGCGAAACGGAGGCTCGCCCACCAGCATCGTATAGAGAAGTGCCCCCAGGGCGTAGACATCCCAGCGGACGTCTGGCGAAGCCTCGATGTCGGCTTGCTCTGGGGCCATGAAGAACAAAGTCCCCAATGCTGGCCGCTGGTCATTGGAAAGCCGCGATTGGCCGAAATCGGCGATGCGAGCCTTTCCATCCTGATCCAGTAGGATATTAGCCGGCTTCAGATCACAATGGAAAATACCTTTCCCGTGAGCATGCAACAGGCCAATGACGACGTCCTTGAATTTTTGAATCGCGTCCTCAATGTCCATGGCTCCCCCACGGCGCAGGAGATCTTCCAGCGAGCCATTGGGAAGGTATTCCATGACATAATAGGGAGGTTCCGCGTTCCAACCCACTTCCAGCAGCTGAACGACGTATCGATCGGCGGAAAGGAAGACGAGTTTTTCGACTTCCGACGCAATCAAGCTTTCGTCCAAAGCCCCACGATGGTGGTAGATTTTGATCGCGACCCGGCGTCCCGTATTTTGGTCCGTGGCGACCCAGACTTCGCCATAGGCTCCTCGCCCCAGCAACGAATCCATGTCGTAGCCAGGTATATCGCAAGGGGGGCGTCCCTTCGGGCGACTCAAATGTTTCGCCGCACTTAGCTGCCCCGGAGTTTGTTTTTGCGTTTCGTCCAGGCTCATAAGATCGCAAGAGTTCGAAGATTGGGTCGATCGCCACATTTTACGGCCAATTTGCTTGAGTACCAATCACTACCTAACCGCCCTTGCCGCCAGACACTAAAAAATGCCTTGATAGGGTTATCTGCCGCAGGCAAAAAAAGTTGACAACGAAAGGAAAGTTTGATGTTCTGTCCCCCTCGTCGCCTGCGATCGCTTGTGTGGCTGCTGGTTGCCTTGGCCAGTGGTCCCAGTCTCGCCTTCGCCCAAACTGGTGAAGACGATCCACCGTTGGACGGTGAGGATGGACGACAACTCGCCATTGGCGAGTTCCGACCTGAGGCCACGCTCCGGGTCCGCCAAACCAATCTGACCGGGGCCAAGTTCCCCGTTGTCGACGACCACACCCACTTTCGCTATCGCCTGAAACACTCTCCTGAACAGCTAGACGATTTCGTCGACGTGATGGATCGCAACAATATCGCGTTATGCGTGAGTCTCGACGGGAAGCTGGGGGACGACTTTGACAGCCATGCCAAATACCTGTGGACCAAGTATCCCGACCGGTTCCTGATCTATGCGAATATTGACTGGCAAGGGGAAGGTGACCCCGAGAAGCCTGAGACCTGGGCGTGTCAGCGGCCAGAGTTTGGGCGACGGATGGCCTTGGAACTGGCCGAGGTCAAAAAGAAAGGGGCGAGCGGGCTCAAGCTCTTCAAGCAGTTTGGGCTGGGGTACAAAGACGCCGACGGCTCACTCCTGAAGATCGATGATCCTCGCTGGGACCCTATCTGGAAGGCCTGTGGCGAACTCGGCCTACCGGTGATCATTCATACGGCCGATCCGGTGGCCTTCTTTGAGCCGATCGACAAAACGAATGAGCGCTGGGAAGAGTTGTCCCGCCATCCTGACTGGAGCTTCTATGGCGACGAGTTTCCCTCGCGAGAAGAACTTCTGACGGCGCGCAATCGAGTGATTGAGCGTCATCCCGAGACAATCTTCATCGGCGCGCACATGGCGAATAACTCGGAAGACTTGGCCGTTGTTTCGGAGTGGCTTGACAGGTACCCGAATCTATACGTCGAGCCTGCGTCACGTATTTCCGAGTTGGGACGCCAGCCGTACACTTCCCGCGATTTCATTCTGAAATACCAGGACCGGATTCTTTTCGGAACAGATGGTCCCTGGCCGGAAGAACGGTTGCATTACTACTGGCGTTATTTCGAGACCTTCGACGAGTACTTCCCCTATTCCGAGAAAGTTCCGCCACCACAAGGGCTGTGGTACATCTACGGGATTGGTTTGCCGGATGATGTTTTGAAGAAGATCTACCACGAGAACGCCGCGAAAGTGATTCCTGGTGTGGAAGGGAAACTGAAGAAATACCTCGCGAAACAGCACACTACCAAGTAGCGAACTGCGAACGGAATGCGCATCCATTCGTAGTACTAAAAAGGAACCAGGCCCACTCATTCGTGGCAAATCGAGGTTTGTCCTTCGTTGCCACTGCGATACATTGGGCTCACCCAGGCTGTCGCCTCAATGCCAGCATCGCTAGCGGCCGGCCACGTTCACGGAGGAGAATTCAAAATGACCAGGCATACATCCGTCGCTCTCGCGGCACTCACCCTTTCGTTGCTCATGGTGCATAGTGCCCTTGCTCAGCAAGGACGCGAAGACCTGATCGTACGTCAGTCGACCGGCGTCTTGAACGAGATCATGGCGATCCCTGCCAGTGGGATTCCCCAATCGATGCTCGCCAAAGCTGAAGGGGTCGTCATCATTCCCAACATGATCAAAGGAGGTTTCGTCGTCGGCGTGCGTCATGGACGTGGCGTCGTATTGATCCGCGATGAAAACCGTGCCTGGCAGCCGCCACAGTTTGTCACCATGACCGGCGGAAGCGTAGGCTGGCAGGCTGGGATTCAGGCAACCGACGTGGTGCTGGTCTTCATGACTCGCAACAGCGTGCAAGGGTTGCTTACCGGTCAATTCACCATTGGTGTCGACGCAGCCGCCTCTGCAGGCCCTGTGGGAAGAAATGCTTCGGCAGGAACCGACTTGACGCTCAAAAGCGAGATCTACTCGTACAGCCGCAGTCGTGGACTATTCGTAGGAGCTTCGGTCGATGGAAGCTCGCTGCAGATCGATCCAGCCGCCAATCGAAACTACTATGCCAGCACAGGGCTCACGCCTACCGGTCAACCGGCAACCAATACGCCCGTGTTGCCCGCTTCGGCTGCTGAACTGCTGACTACATTGACTAAGTATTCCGACAACGCTGTGGTCGAGCCGCAGCAGATTGGGGCCTATGAAACACCTACGCCAGCGGTCGAACTGAATCCGGCCATGCCGCCGGCAAACAGCATCAGTGTCGATCAACTTCGGATGGAGTTAGCAGCGGCATCGAATCGCCTGGGAAGCATGCTCGACGACCAGTGGAAGGCCTATCTAGGTCTCCCCAAGCAGATCTACGAACAAGGACCACACCCCAATCCTCAGGTCCTTCAGGCTTGCATCGCCCGTTACGATCAAGTTGCCGGCAATGCCAACTACGCCCAGCTGACGCAGCGACCTGACTTTCAACATGTCCATGGGCTGTTGATTACCTACACCGACGCCCTTTCGGCCATGGCCGCGGAAAGTGGGGCGATCAACCTGCCTCCACCGCCAATGGCGGCGCCGGGTCAGCCGCAGCCGTAACAGGCGTTTGCAAGAGCTCATTTGAGAAGGAGGTTCGTACGGCGAACCTCCTTTTTTTGTGCAGTTTTCGCCCCTTCAGTCGGCAAAAAGGGATCTGCTACGACGGCAAGCAGCAGGTCGTCAGGAACTAACTTCGCTCGCCTTGGATAGTCAGCACAAGCCGGCGACCGCTGGCTCGGTTGCGGTGTTCGCAGAGATAAATCCCTTGCCAGGTGCCCAGGTTGAGGTGCCCGTTGGTGATGGGAATGCTGAGGCTGCTGCCGATCATGGCCGCCTTGATATGTGCCGGCATGTCGTCTGGTCCCTCAAGCGTATGGACGTAGGGGAAATCCTCGTGGACGATCTTCGAGAAGGCCATCTCCAGATCGACTCGGACGTCGGGGTCGGCATTCTCGTTGATGCCCAGGCTAGCAGACGTGTGTTGAATGAAGATATTCAGCAAACCGACCGAGATTTCTCGCAATTCGGGCAGCTGATCGAGGACTTCACGCGTTACCAGGTGGAACCCACGAGAGCGGGCTCGGAGGGTGATTTCTTTTTGGATCCAGGTCATTTTGGCCCCCCAAGTGGACCGTCGGGCGAGGAAATTTTCAGAGCAAGGAAAAAACTTTTGGCAAGGCCCCTTGCCGGGCAATCGTAACAGCTTCACGGATCGGCTCAGTTTCGGCAACCCGTGCGGCGAACCACCAATGCAGGTTAAGTCTCCATTAAAGAGAAGCTAAGGCTATTTTGCCTGCTAGTTTTAGAAGGTTTTTGCCTTTTTGCAATTCAAACATATCCTTTAGATCGGAACGTATTGAATCGTTTAACCCTAATAGGAAAACCTGCCTTGCGGCAACGCGCAGAAAATTCTATTGACACGACAAGCGATCAATAAATAATCGTGTGCTTGATCAGACCTGGGGAGGATCCTTAGGGAAGATCAACGACCAAATCTCAAGACACTACGACCCACAAAGAATTTGTTGATTTTTAATGGTCGAAGTGGAGGTCGTCAGCATCACAAGCCGAGAACTGTTTGGGTCTGGAGCCCGATAGTTCACTGCCTCATAGCCTTTTATTTATGAAGCAGCACTGGCAGCATGCTGTCTCACGAGCGAACGGATATTGCTCTTAATACCCGCAAGGGTCAGCCGGCAGATATTTCTGCCTGGTTCGGCCTTGATTGATATGAACCATCCGGCTGTGTAAGCCGTACCCGAATCACGCCAAGTGCGCCCCTGTTTTGAAAGTAGGTATTAACGAAGATGCAGAAGATCAAGAACGTTTTCGATGCCATCCTGAAGTTCGGCCACGATGAAGACTTCGTCCCGGATGCTGGTGATGAGTTTATCCCGACCGATGCTCCTGCTGGCTCTGAAGCTAAGATTGAAGTGCTTCGCCGACGCGTCGAGCAAGGTCTGCCGCTGTGGCACGACGAAGACCGTTGCGATTACTCCGGTCTGACGGGTGCCATCCGTCCTCGCGAGTAAAACTGGCGAGAACGTATCGGATGATACAAGATGAATGAGGGGTGGTATATACCCCTCATTTTTTTATGCGCTGTGGTTAATTCTCAGAGCTCGCACGTCTCGTAGGATGGCTACCAGCGTTATGGCGGACGGCCATCTATTCGTCCGCCTGACGCACCAAACTGGGAAGATGGCATTCGCTCTTGTTAGGCTGTAGCCACCCTACGTGTTCTGCAATCATGCCCGTCGCCGGCATGATATGAGCGTTTCCACTAAGCTGCTTAGCGACTTGGCTTGCCTCGCCTGCGTCCAAGCCGCTAACGCTTACATGGAATTCGCTCTAGGCCGCGATCCGCATCGGTTTCGCAACCGGCTGGTTAACTTCCTGCGTGAATACCAGCGTGATGCGTTCTTCTTCCTCGGCCTCAATCTGATCGTGGAGTTCCAGTTCGTCGCGCAGAATCAGCATGTTCGAAGGCGCTTGAATCCCCAGGCGAACCTTGTCAGCACCGACTTTCACTACGGTGATCAAGATCTCTTCGCCGAGTCGAAGCTTCTCACCTTCCTTGCGGGAAAGCACTAGCATATGAATAAACCTCCATGTTTATGCGTTGGTAAGATGAAATTTGGATCCAGCAATCATGTGACGTTCGGCCAATCCATTGACCGAGGCTTCTGATATTTAGGCAGCCACCTGTAAGGCGGAAGCACTCGACAGTTGAGTTCGCAGGAACCGCTCGCCACTGGCTCCATAGAACAAAATTGTGTTGGTATCAGTCTCCCAGATTGCCGTGCATTTGACGCTACGTGGGCCGTGCAAGCAAAAGTAGATCCCGCAAGGATCTTGGGCTCGCACGATGACACGCTCGGTCATGGGGAATACGCCCGGCTCAAGTTGTTCTTTGTCACATAGAATCTGGTAAATGTACTGCCGAAGGTGTTCCAGCTGCGTGAAACACGGGGATTCAGCGGCCATAGGTTGGGGATGCTCCGTATCTATCCGGCCAGTTCTCAATCGCCATCGAGAGTAGGCTGGTTGGGTAACTTGGGTTATGTGTTTGCAAAGTTAGGTATCGGCAGTGTGCGCGTCAAAGTTTGACATAGATAGACTAGGAAGTATGGGAAATTTGTTTGTTGTGCGCGAACAAAAAGCCCAGGCAACAGAATTGCCTGGGCTTTGATCTAATTCCGCAGAATTCGAGAGATTTACGTGCTTTCGCGCCTTACTTCTTGACCTTTTCGTAGCGAGCAAAAGCAGCATCGATATCAGCGTCTTCGGTCGTCCCTTCATGCAGCAGCACGCGGTAGCGAAGGTTCATCGTCTTGCCAGGCTCGATCGTGTGGTCGCCTGACTTCACGTTCTTGCCAACAAAGTCATGGATGCCGAATGGGTTGGCCGCAAACAGACCGTACGTGCGGACATGCCAGTGCGTTGGATAGCCATAGCTCGACGGGTGATTCATGATGGTGATACCGACCGTCTTGTCCTTCACAGGGCCGTAGTAATCAACCCAGGCCGACTTCTTGCCCCACGCATCTTTGTCCTTCTGGCCGCTGTCGTTGACGATCGTACCGCCCTTCTTGGCGTCGACTTTCATCGTCCCAGGTACGCGAATACCGAACGCGCCTTCTTTCGTATCGCCGAAGGTGACCGGCTCATCGCCAGCGGTAACCGTGACGTCAAAGTCGAAGTACTGACGTCCTTCGTCATGGCCGAACGTGATGGTGCGACGATCGCGGCACAGCACTTTGCCTTGCGGCGTTTCCCAGCGATTAAGTGACACGATCTGGGCTGTCTCGCCGTCGGTGACCTTTTCGAACTTCTCGTGGATGATCTGACCGCCGACGCCTTCCTTCTCCAGCCAGAAGTCGGTGCCGTTGACGTTGCCGTGGGTAAACCAGACGCTGCGATGATGCGGGTGATCGTCCCGTTCGCTCTCGCCGACCGATTCGATCGGGTAGCGACGCGTCATCGGCAGACCGTCAGGGCCCAGAAGCGGGTAAAGAATCGGCTTCGCGCCGCTTTTGATCAGATAGCGAGTCAGCAGCTTGCCGTCGTAATGAACGGTCAGACCGTCGTCCTCTTGGACGATTTCATACGTTTCAGCCAAACAGGCAGACGAAAAGCTAACCAGCAGCAGAATGCTAAACAGGCGGATCATGCGCGGCATATCCTTCGAAATCAGGTGGGATGGGGGAACAGTCAAACTTTAGAGAACTGTTCTCATCTTACCTGAGAGATATTCCGCAATCCAGCAACCACCTACTTTTGAGCGGTGACGAACGCTGGTTTTACGTATTCATCGAAGGAAACGGCCTTGGCATTGGCCAGATCAGCCTCAATCGACTGAATCAGCTGTGCGTCCTCTTCCTGCAGCTCCCAGCGATATTCATGGGTGCTGCGAAGGGAGATGCTCTTGGTGGGGTCGGCATGACGGATCGTCTTGCGGACTTCAGCCGGCACGGCCCCTTTGGCGCGGATCTGGTTGTTCAGCTCGATGCGAGCCTGAGGCAAGTCGCTGCCGGCACAGATGAAATTCAACTGCGAAGACCAATCGCAGAAACGCGAGTAGGCATCGACGGTTGGCTGATCACGAATTGGCGTCAGGTCGGCCTCGTAGGTCAGGGGATCGCCGGCAAGTTTCAGGACCTGGTTTTGCTGGTTGTAGTTGGCTTCGAACTTAGGATCTCGGAGGAACGTCCACAGCGGGCCCTCTGGGAAATTCGCATGCGACTTGAAATAGGCCGAGTGCTGCAGCACGTTTTGGGTAGTCAGCGTCAGCTTGACCTGCCGCTGCGGATCCAACAGCGTGATTTGGCCCGAGTCGTAATCGATGATCGTTGCCTGACGCGGCGGCGTCGTGACGACATCGTAGACCTTCGTTCCGTGAAAGACGGTCTGATACGTGACCGCCGGAATCCGGGCATTACCACGGAAGATCTGCGTAGTCACTTGAAAGTCCGCCGCGGCACTCACGCACACGAAAGAAGCCCAGACGGTCAGGACAGCGGTCGAAAGTGATGCAGTTTTCACGGGTTCGATCAACTCGGCGAAAGAGTCATACAAGGTGGAAAGTTCCGATTGCCCGGAACCTTACCTAAACCATTGGCCTGAGGTCCAGATGAATCGCTTACAGCGTGCTAGCAAGCTTTCGGCTTTCGCGGTCGGCCCAATAGATGGGCTCCGGCGAACGATGCTCGGCCATGCATCGTTCAAGGATCGTCTGCATCGACTTGTCATCGACGCCAAAGCCGCGTGAAACATAGATCGGATGCTTGGTCTTGGTATGCGGCATGGTCGCGTAACCAAGGATCTCATCCAGTTCATCTTTCGATGCGATGATTGGTTCCCACTTGCCCACGCGCAGCTCGGGGGCTCGGATGACTCCGCAGATCAGCTTCTTGGCCACGCCAATTGTTGGAATACCTGTGAGGCCGCCCAGCATGGTCGCGATCCCCATCCGGCGCGGATGAAGTCGACCGTTGCCATCGACCAGCAGAACGTCAGGAAGCGTGCCGGTCGCCTGCATTTGGGCCAGTAGATTCAAGTGCAACCTGATTTCACGAAACGCGAGATACCCGGTGATGTAAGGGAATTTCGCTTCGCCGATGTAGGTTTTCGTGCCGAGCGAACTCTGCCCGTTCGACTTGGTAAGGTGACAGGCCGAAACAGCTTGCTCCTTTCCATAGGAAACATCAATCCCACCGATGACTTCGACATCGGAGAGACGAAACGCTGGCTCTTCGGGGCATGCAAAGTCACGCTGCCAGGCTTTCAACTTGGCAAGTGAGGGGACAATCGGCGGCAGCTGCGTGCGATACGTTTCCAACAGGATTGAACCGTTGGCAACGAAGACCTCTTCCGCGCTAAGAAGCCGAGCTTTCGTTTCGCTGCTGCCGCTGTAGTGCAGTCCGATCTCCCCGGTCGATCGCACGACGCGGTGCGAGAGATCTGCCACGTTGCAATTTGGATCAAGCAGATAAGTGGCTACCCAGCGGCTGGCAACCGAGTCGCCGAGTGATTTCGCCAGATCGCCGTAGGTCGCCACACTTCCAGGCGGGATCGCTCGCACCAATTGATCGACCTGGTCCATCAGGTTGGGGATACCAGCGGCAAACGCGTCCGCAATTTGGTGAAGATCAGGAGGGTCCATCCGGGGCAGACTTGGGGTTTCAGGGGGACTCGCTAGCAGAAAGTTCCTGCGTTTGCCGGACGCCGCGAGCAATGCTGTATAAGGAAATACCCAAGACCGCCCCAAACGTGTCGGCTACTAGGTCCAGAGGGTCCGCCGTACGGCCGACGACGAACATTTGGGTCAATTCGTCGAAGATGCCTACACCCACCAAGGCCACGGCGACGGTCGCTGCCAGCAGTAGTGTCCAGCGATAGTTCCATGCCGTCGCGGCGATCATCGCCGTAATGGCCAGAACTGCGTAGATTGCCGCATGCACGACCTTGTCGAAGTGCGGAAACAAAGGTTCCTGCCCTGGCTGCATGGGCCAGTGCGTCGCCGTGAAAGCAAGCACCCACAGTCCAATCAGGACGATGGTGGCGATCAGAGGCACTTTTCGCAGCGACATGGAATGCTTCCCTGGCAGATAAAAACTAGCAGTCTTCAGACTAATCGACGTTCCAGGGGCTCACAACCACGTTGTGCCTTGCGAGAATCGCACCGAATTAGGTATCGTTTGTAGCGATTATAGGTTCTAGGCAATTTTCCTGATCACGAGTACAACCCCCAATCAACGCATGGCCATTCTGATCACCGGCGGAGCCGGTTTCATTGGTAGTCACCTCACGCAGATCCTCTTGAAGCAATCGGACGAGAAGCTCGTCACGATCGATAACTTCAACGACTACTACGATCCAGCGCTAAAGCGGGAAAATGTGAAGCCAGTCGCCGACGAGCCCCGGGTAACGCTCATCGAAGGGGACTTCTGCGATTCCGATGCCATGAAGCGGCTATTCGACGAGCACGATATCGACCAGGTCGTCCACTTGGGCGCCATGGCCGGCGTGCGGATCAGCGTGCAGAAGCCGGAGATGTATCAGCAAGCCAACGTGGCCGGGACCTTAAGCCTATTGGAAGCGGCCCGGCATCATCCGGTGAAGCGGTTCCTGTTGGCCTCGTCTTCAACCGTCTACGGCAAAGGAGCTGGCGTTCCCTTCCGAGAAGATGCCCCACTCAGCATCCCGTCGAGTCCCTACGGTGCTACCAAGCGAGCCGCCGAGCTGTTGTGTTTGACCTACCACCAACTGCATGGGGTTCCCACGGCATGCCTTCGCCCGTTTAGCGTCTATGGACCGCGGCTACGCCCCGACCTGGCCCTGACCATCTTTGCCAAGGCAGTCCACGAAGGGACCCCGATTCCCTTGTTCGGCGATGGCAGCATCCGCCGCGACTTCACCCATGTCAGTGATATCTGCCAAGGCTTCATTTCGGCACTCACGGCCGAAGGGGTTGTCGGGCAAGAGATCAACCTCGGGCACAGCGACCCGATCGAAATGCGACGACTGATCGAACTTCTGGAAAAGTCGTTCGGCAAGAAGGCGATCATCGATTACCAGCCAGAGCGGCCAGAAGACCTACCGATCACGTACGCCAACCTCGAAAAGGCGGAAAAACTGCTTGGCTATGGCCCGAAAGTACTAATCGAAGACGGTATCCAGGAATACGTCGATTGGTTCCGTAGCTGGCACGGCTAATGGAATCGGTCGGGGCGGCTTGGTACGCTGGTAGAGTCCGCCGAGTAGGCCAGATAACGCCTGCCCAGCACCCTCCGTACTCGCCTACTAAGATTGCCGCCATGCGTACCGCTACCACGATCTTCAGTCTTGCTCTTGTTATGTTCGCTTCGGTCTGTATCTCGGCTGAGGAAGCCAAAGAGAAGCCTAAGGGCAAATCTCTGTTCGACGGAAAGAGCCTCGACCATTTCGAGGTGCCTCAGTTTGGCGGCGAAGGTAGCGTCGAAGTCAACGATGGCGTGATCAAGCTAGGGCAAGGCGTCATGCTGACCGGCATCACGTACAAGAAGGATGACTTCCCCAAGACGAACTACGAGCTGAGCTGGGAAGCCCGGCGTACGATGGGCATCGACTTCTTCGCCGCTGCCACGTTCCCCGTGAAAGACAGCCACTGCAGCTTCATCCCCGGCGGCTGGGGCGGAGCGGTCGTCGGCCTGAGCAACATTGACGGCGAAGACGCCTCGGAAAACGAAACCACTACGTACATCGCCTTTAAAGACGACCAGTGGTATCAGTTCAAGGTCCGCGTGACCGACAAAAAGATCGAAGCCTGGATCGACGACAAGAAGGTGATCGATGCCAACATCGAAGGCAAGAAGATCACCACCCGCAACGAAGTCGATCTATCGCACCCGATGGGCCTGGCCGCCTGGCAGAGCGCGGCAGAGATCCGCAAGATCGAGCTGCGGCTTCTCGATAAATAGCCTAAGCCGACGTCACAACGACGACTCACTCACGATCCGCTTAGGATTGAGTACGGCCTGAATAAACTCTTCCGGCGGCCGATAGTTGTGCACGCTGACGTAGTGATAAACCATCGTCGGTGCCGAGTAGACTTGCCCGTTCTGATCTTCGACGCGAATCTGCCCATTACCCGGGAACTGATCACCAGGCTCGCAAAACTGGCATAGGTGAAAGCCGCGATGCAATAGGATCGGAGATTCGCAAAGCTTCTTCAAAGCATCCAGGAATGGAACCGGAGTCTCCCCAGTAAGGAAGGGATGTGACTTACCCAGCCAACCGACGTTTAGCACGCCTGATCTCCGCGGGAATTTTGTGTAGGTGTGTTCGGTTAGGTCTGGGAAGTAAGTCATGTTGATTTCCTCGAATGCTACCCTACCAGACTCCTATCTAACATCCGATAGTTAATCGCCTCGCAAACATGGTCGGCTGAAATCGTCGTAGCCGATTCAAGATCGGCGATCGTTCTCGCCAGGCGTAAGATCTTATCGTAGGCCCGGGCGCTCAGGCCGAAGTTGCTGATGCTTTGTTTCATCAGGGCGGCGGCATCTTCTTCGACGTGGCAGAACTTGCGGACTTCGCGGCTGCTCATTTGGGCGTTATAGCGGGTACGGCTGCCGACGAAGCGGCGGGTTTGGATCTTGCGGGCCGCGATGACCATCTCCTTCAGTTCCGCGCTACTGGTTCCTTCCGTCTCGCTAGCTAGTTCCTGGTACGGAACCGCAGGGACTTCGATCTGAATGTCGATTCGGTCGAGCAAAGGGCCGGAGATCTTGCCGACATATTTCTCGACCTGCGGAACCGAACATCGGCAATCGCGGCGGGGGTCGTTGCGGAAGCCGCACGGGCACGGGTTCATCGCCGCGACCAGCATGAAGTCTGCGGGGAAGGTTACGCTGCGCAAGGCTCGACTGATGGTGACCTGCCGATCTTCCAACGGCTGCCGCATCAGTTCCAGCGTGCGGCGGTTGAACTCGGGTAGTTCATCGAGAAAAAGAATTCCATTGTGCGAAAGACTAATCTCACCCGGAGCCGGGTTGCTGCCACCACCCACGAGGCCGGCCTCCGAGATCGTATGGTGCGGCGAACGAAACGGGCGAGTCGCCAGCAGCGGCTGATTGGTCGCCAGGCGGCCGGTCGCGCTGTAGATGCGGGTTGTCTCGACCGATTCTCCTGGGGTGAGTTCCGGCAGGATCGTCCGTACCCGCTTGGCGAGCATTGTCTTGCCGGAACCTGGCGGACCGACAAGAAGCAGATTATGCATTCCGGCCGAAGCGATGGTGGCTGCGCGTTTGGCGAGTTCCTGTCCGCGAACATCGGCAAAATCGACTTCGTAGGTCGAGTGCTCTTCCAAGAGGGCTTGGATCTGGGGTGGGACCGGTTCGATATCGAGCTGACCGGAAAGGAAGCCGACCGCTTCGCTCAGGCTGGCGACCGGGATGACCTCGATTCCTTCGACCACGGCCGCTTCCCGGGCATTCTCTGCCGGCACGATGATGCCACGCAGCTTTTGCTTTTCCGTTTCCATCGCCTTGGAAAGAATCCCGCGGATCGGACGCGTATTGCCGTCGAGGGCCAGTTCACCGACGATCGCGTACTCGCTCAATCGATCGCTTTCGAGTTGGCCGCTGCCCAGCAGGATGCCCAGCGTGATTGGCAAATCGAATGAGGCAGCGTTTTTCGGGAGTTCGGCCGGGGCATGATCCCGTAACTGTAGCATTGCGCCGCGAGTTCGGACCGGTCGAGATCGGGGAGGTACTAGGGCAACCATGGAAGGATTCTATCAAAAAGGCCCACAACGCAGCACAGGAGAGCTATAGACGGAGGCGAGAGGCCGCCAAATCCATAAAATCGAACTCCCACTAATCAACTACGTCATATCGGTCGAAACGACCGATATGAGCCTGACAGAATTACAAATTGTTCTAAATCAGTTGAAGGTCACACTCGCGGATTCGGACGGAATTCTTAGCGACGTGAGGCGCCTTACCGATCGCCGCAAGAACAACCTCCAGCGTCAACTTGATGACTTTGCAGCTAAGCTTCGGCAATTGTCCGATAGGATTGACCCGACATTGCCCCCGGCTATGGTCTATGACTTGAAGAATCCAGCGATTACCGGGATGTTGATTGGTCGCGCCCTAGGAGAATCGGAGCCACAACCGATAGCCGATGTGCATCGGTTCTATGGTTCGGGGGTCTACGCTATCTACTACACTGGCAAGTTCGCGGCGTATCAACCAATCAAGGGCACGACATGCCCAATTTATGTGGGCAAGGCGAGACCCGATCGCGACGAAGCGGTCACCCCTAAAGAGCAAGGGCCTGCGGTCTGGGACCGACTAGCTAAGCACGCAAGCAATCTTCGGAAAGCTAAGCATGTCAGGATTCAGGATTTCCACTGCCGGTATATGGTCATCCAATCAGGGCTACAAGACGCAACCGAAGAATACCTGATCAAACACTTTCGCCCGATATGGAATCTGGTTGTTACAGGGTTTGGAAAACACGGAGATCGGGAGCGAGGCGAACTCTCGAAGTGGGACGTGTTACATTCAGGCCGACCGTGGGCAACTGGGCAGACGTCGCGTAAGAGGAAAACACCGGCTTCCATAAAGGTAGAAATCAGCAAGCATTTCCAATCAATCGCTATGGAACCTTCCCGGTCCTCGCTGCTCAATCCGGAGTAAATGGAAACCTAGAAAGTCGCGATAATTGCGGTTTCGATGTCCTCCAGTATGCTATCCGAAGTCCTAGCGTTTTCTGCGCAACGCATTGCCCACTCTCTGCCTGGATGAACAACATCCCATGGGGAACGCTGCTGGTTATAGCGCCCCCTGCCCGGATCATGGTTGCCGTATCCGTCTAATGTTGTGTTCCATACCGGGGAGAACATCTGGATCAACAGAGCCTCACCAAGTGGAATCCAGATATCATCAACAACTAGATAGCGGCAGAAAAAATCGGACCGGTCTATGTTCCCTGCCTGTTCTACCGATTGCCCATGTTCATTCAAACGCCCAAACAACGCCCGCCCTGGTGAGACATTCAGACCGAATCCTCCACGCCTAGCGCCCGCTGGTATTGCTTTACCGACATAGATTGGCCACTCGAAACGGTTCTCCCGATTCCTTTCCGAAATCTTTCGATATGCTGGGAAGTCACCGGTGTAGTAGATTGCGTAAACACCAGCCCCAAGAAAAGCCTCTGGTGGCGGCAGTGGCTCCACGGGTCGCCTTAAGATGGCGTTAGCTACGCTTTCGCCTAGATGAACCTTGTCCAGTGGGTTGTATGGCGTTTCTTCCCTCACGCCTTCGCTCCGTCGCTAAGCTTTCCCGGATGTTCGTTGCTATTTTCGCGGCAATGGATACCGGGACGGCGTTTCCGAGTTGCCGCATGGTTTCGGTCCAAGAGCCCGCGAAAATGAAGTTATCGGGAAAGGTCTGCAATCGCGCGCTTTCCCTCACCGTGAAGTATCGGACATCCCCGCTAGGGTAGGCCAGCATATTTTCACCACCCGGGACACCGTGGTCACCTGCCTTGAGTGTCTTGGCTGGGACATCTAGCGGGCTGCCGGTATGCCCCTTGTAGGTTCTTGCCCCGGGATTGTGGACATGGTTGGGGATTTTGTTGCGGCCCTTTGTTGGGTCTGGCAAATCAGAGATTGCATCTCGGACCGTCAACCACGATTCCAAGCCGTCACCGGCTTCGAGTTGTTCAAGACGGCGATCGGTAATCGTCGGCATGGGGGGCCGCTTCCGTTTGGTGATCTTATGGCGGTCCCAGTATTCCCCCGTAATCCATTGGCTGCGCAGCAAAGCAGCGTGGGAATGCGTTGGTTGTGGGAATGCCCATCGCGCGGCGATGTCACTACGAAAAGCAACAATGAAAACCCGTTCGCGCTTTTGGGGTACGCCGAAATCAGCGGCGTTGATTCGGTTCCAGACAACTTGATAGTGGAGCCCGGATTTATTGCGGCCCCTTGTGTGATGGCGTTCCAACCTTTCGTGGTGTTTCTGCCATTCCTCGTTAGCTTTGATCGTGAGTTCAGGATAGGTGAGTTGTAGAATCACGTACTCAAAGAACGAATTGAAAGCCGGACGTAACAAGCCTTTGACGTTTTCAATGAGCACCGCGCGCGGCATTGTCTCGCGTACGGCACGGACAGCTTCGGGGAAAAGGTTGCGGTGGTCGCTATGGCCCCGATGCTTTCCACCGATTGAAAACGGTTGGCATGGCGGTCCACCGGCGACAAGGTCAACGCCTTCATAGGGCTTGAAATCGAACTCTCGGACATCGCCTTGGTAGATTGGCCAATCGACAACTCCGCGCCGGTTATTCTCGCGGATTGTATCGCATGAATTGCGGTCGTATTCGACAACGGCAGCATGATCGAAACCGGCGGCCTTGGTTCCAAGAGCAAGTCCGCCACCACCCGCGAAAAGTTCAATAGCTTTCATTCGCCGTCTTCCATGAAGGAACGTACCACTTCCGTGAGGCGTTCCACATCCTTGGTTTGGCACTCCCAGATAACGAGCACCTTCCAGCCAAGTTTACGCAATTCCCTTTGATTCCGGGTGTCCCGGCGGGCATTGCTTTCCAATTTCGGTTCCCAAAAATCAAGCTTCGACTTTGGTAATCGGCAATTCGGACACCCTCTGTGACGATGCCAAAAACAGCCATGAACAAAGATGACACGGCGACGGGAGGCAAAGACGAGATCGGGGTTACCGGGAAGCTTTCTTACGTGAAGTCGATAGCGATATCCCATGCCATGGATAAGCTTGCGGACTCGAAGTTCTGGCTTCGTGTCCTTCGACCGGACCCGGCTCATGCGTTCGCTGCGCTGGGAGGGTGTAAGCGTGTCCATGTTACCGATATTCTGGCAAGCTATTGTCAGCCGTCAATAACCCGGCTGAGAAAACAGGTTAGAGCGACGGAAGGCGAAGTTGAACGCCTAAATGTGAGCCCGCCTATCTGCTACTGCGATGGGCAATTGTGGCGTTATGGTAACTTACGAACTGTGGACCGATTTCGTGCAAAGGGTGTCGACGCAATGTTTCGATATCCAAGTGAATTGCTCCGAAATCGCAAAGGGCGTGATGATTTGGGCAAACTACAAGGATATTTCCTTCAACATCCGGGCCATCGTGAGGGCTGCCGAGAGGTTGCAGGTGATGGGCTTCCGAGTAGAACGTCCCGTCCGATAGCTTCAAAGCCTCGCCACATATCTGGCACCGGTTGCCGTGAAGTTCCTTGATTCGTTTCGCCAGGGCCGTATCACGTATGATTCTGGATATCGTGGTCTCTGTTCGGTCTGCTGGTACGGGTTCGATGTCGACTGCGATCAGGAAACGCTCTTCCACTCTCCATGTGATTTTCACCGGTGAAGAATCTTCCGAGTTCTTCGCGATGACGGTTCCCCAGAACGTGAACGCCCCTCGCTCGACGCTTCGGGTGAATAGGAAGATTTTCCCAGTCGGGTTGAGCATCCATTGGATTTGAGGCTGCCTGAGCTTGGTTCCGGTCTTCGCAAACCAGACGAAATCATCTCCCTCCCAGTGATTGTCGTAGTCGTGATCCGTGCGCCCTTTCACACCGACATTGCAGAAAATGTAGAGGTTGTTCTCATACCGGTTGTAGCCCGTTTCCCAGTTCCCACGTTGCAGGTGAGTGGGGACGTCGAGCAAGCGATAGACGTCGGCGCGGGTGTATTCTGTCCCGGGAATGAAAGGGTGAGACATCAGATGAATCTCCAGTATTGGAATTCCTTCAGAAGGCGGGGGTGGTAACTAGCCGCAGAGGGGTTAGAATCGCGGAAAACTCTAACACATTCAAGGTGGGCTATGACACCGGAAGAGATTCAGCGTCGATGGGATGAGATCGACAAAGAGCTAGAAGGCATCGCCAAGGGCCGTGTCGTTGATGGCGACCCGGCGACGCGAGAAGGCGAACTTCTGGAAGAGTTGGACCGTCTCGAATACGAGGCCGGACTAACCGAGTTTCCGGGGCTTGCGGAACACCATTGAGCCAACTTACTCGACGCCTAAGATTTATCTCCCTCCTTGCAACTACGATCGCTTCCACTTGTCATGGAGATCGATCGTATTGGTATAAATCGAATTCACTCCGAATTCTTCGGGGAATGAATTGATCACCGTATTGATGTACGGACGATATTCAACCTTCCACTCACGATCATCAAGGTGCTTCTTGATGATGCAATAGGCCAAGCGATCCACGGTGTTGAGCCAGTTTTCCAAATAGCATTGACGCAAATCCTCAAGAATTTCGATCGCGGCAGGATCGGGATTATTATGGCACTCTGTCCGAATCCGATTGTTGATTTCGTCCAGTTTCTCTTTGCTGTTGCACATGTCACGTTCAAGCTGGATCACGTTCGCCAATCCAGCGAACGCGACCGACTTGTTGAGTTTTCGCAATTGGAAGAATGCGACGAGCACTGCTGCGAGCGTACCGAATCCGCAGACCGCAGAGGAAATCGCTGATACCCATTCTGGAGTCATTTGTTTTCCTGCTTCTTCTTCATTTCAGTGATGGCTTCCTGTGCTTTACGATCATTTTCGGAAGTGCCCTTACCGCCCTGCGAACCCTGTACGTGTTGCGGACGCAAGTCCATTTCCTTGAAACGAACATCATCATTTTTCCGATCGGACATCATTTGCTCCTTCTTGTTTAATTGCTTGAATCGCCTTGTCGGCCATTTGAGCATTCTTTGCCGAACTGGCACTGGCCTGTGAATTATTGGTAATGCCACTATTGGATTTTTGGTCGTCACTCATTATTTCTTGCCTTCCTTCATCCGACGAATGGCTTCGTCGGCCTTTTGTTCGTTCTTGACGGTTCCCCGGACCCCCTGCGATTCCTGAATGGATCGCTTGTCGGAGGGTTTCTGCTGTTCGTTCATATGGCACCACGCAGGATTAGAACTTTGACGTAAACTTGAAATCACAGGAAAAGCCCACGGCGCGAATCGCGCCGTGGGCTATTAACAGACTACGACAGCGCGTCCTTTAGCCAATCCGAGGCGTTCTTATTGAAGCCGATCCAAGCCGCCTCTCCAGAGAGATGGGCGACAAGCAACTTGTCGTTGCCGTCCAGATAGGGCGCCAGATTGTCGCGAATTTGACTAGCGGACAACGAAGTCGTGACGATCCATGTGGAGTCCAGGTGATGCCACCAGTTCCCCACCTTCTTGATCGCCTCGTACAAATCGGCATAGTTCTGACCTGGCCGATTCAGGTCGTACGAAATCATGTATGGTTTCATCGAAGAAACCTCCATGCCCCCTAGGAAACAGGTTGACATGAAGGCGATGGCGGAGTACCTGTATGCATAGGGGGAAAGCCTTACAGGTACCCACCCCGCCCAACGAAAGCCGCCTCCGATAAGCCTCAGAAACTTGTCTCGGAGGCGGCTTTGTGCGTTTAATCGGACACACTGTCCTTTGTTATTTCTTTGGCTAGTTCAAAAATCAGTAAACCGGTGTCGCTGTCTTTCTGTAGCTCGAACCGGTGGGACTCCTTGTAGTCGATCTCAAACCGGTCACAAAAATTCTTCGCGCGGATATACGTGTTCGTTGGGCTGCGTTTGATATCAATTGCGCCCTCGCTGTTCTCGTTTGTTAATTCGATACCTACCACGCGTTCTACCGGATCAAAATAGAGAATCGCCTTCTCATAGCTGTTGATATCGAAGCGGTTGATCGCACCGGCATTGAAACCAAGCTGGCCCGTTTGGCGGACCGTGATCCTCGCCACGAAGGACGTGTCGGTATCGGTGAATTTTTGAAAGTTAAAGGCCACGGGTTTCCTTTCTGATTGCTTCGATTGGAGCATATTTTCCGAATGCGCCAACAGCAAAAATCGTCTTCAAGAGAAAAAACTTTCAAATTCTCATCGCGATCCTCACTCGCTTCTTTGTTTGCTATATCGACGTTGTTTGGTTCTAAATCTCATCGCGAACAACATTCCCGAATTGAATTCCTGAGCTGAACTCCAATGAGGATATTGTTGTTCAAACATCTTTTTTCTGTGTCGAGATATTGCTTCTCCTGCATGGACCCAAATTCTTCATGGCTTGAATTTATATTTTGCCGCATGTTCAAAGTTGTTCTCTTTTGTTCAGCATTTCATCGCACAGTGTTTCTAATTACGTAATTAAAATGTCACAGTAATTATTAGGGTAATTTCCAAGGTAATTTCAAAAACGTGACTCGTGCTAGAAATCCAATCGACTGGATTCCTACGGCATTACAAAGTTTAGAATGACCAATGATTTCAATAAGCTGTGCGAAATGAAGTCAGCGTCGCCCCTCTGTAGACTGGATCGCTAGTGGGTGATGGCGACGCGGTACCGCCCATTTTCACTGGTGCGCAGTTCGTCGAAAGGGCTGGACTAGCGGCCCATGGGAGGGGGTGTGGTCAATCATCAAATTTGACCCACCCCCTACGATCGACACAACACAACCTCACGACGAGCGTCTGGAGATCGTGTCAGGCTCTCGCAAGGACGCGAGCCACGGCCGTGGGACTCCACGCCTTCCCCCGTGTCGTTAGGTGGCCTGCCTGCGTCAGGTGATCGGCGATGGCCTGAAGGGAATCACCGGCGGCTCGCATGGCCTGCATGGTTGCGAGGATGCCGCTATAAGCCTTGGCGGCCTTAGCTCGCATAGCGTCGGCCCCGGCGCGTCTCGCGGCTTCCGTGAGGTTGTCAGGGTTCCCCAGGCGAACGCCTCGCGCCTTGGCTGCCGCTAGGGCGTCCTTGGTGCGTTGCGAGATACGCGCGGCCTCATCTTCGGCCACGGCCGCCATGATATGGACCGTCAGCCTGTTGGCGTTGGGCATGTCGCACGCCACGAACTCTACACCGGCCTCCATGAGGTTCGCCACGAAAGCCACGTTGCGGGCTAGGCGGTCTAGCTTTGCGATGACGAGGACTGCCCCCGTCCTGCGACACTCTGCGATTGCTGCCGCGAGTTGTGGACGATCCGACTTCTTTCCCGATTCCACTTCGATGAACTCAGCAGCAGGCGAATAAGAGGCCACGGCCGCGCGTTGGGCCTCCAGACCTAAGCCGGATTGGCCTTGGCGTTGGGTGCTGACTCGAAGGTAGGCGACGTGTGGCTTGCTCATGATGTCGGTTCCGGGCGGTTAAACTTCTCTCACCTACCCAATTTTACATTGCTTGAACGTCCGTTGAAGGAATGTAAAACGCATTTTGCCCAACTTCACCGGCCGGTGGTGACGATTGGATGAGCTATGCCGGTAGACGCGGTTGTCCGGGTTTCGCCGGTCGCGATGCCAGACGCGGCCGGTATGATTTCACCGGTTGAAGAGATTGTGACGACTTTTGCAAAGTGAACAGACGTATACTATACATTAACCGCGCGAGACGCGGTGCAGTATCACGCGTGGTCGCGTCGTCAGCGGCTCACCTGCCAGAAACAGTAACCATTTCACCCCGATTGTTACCCTTTTGTGAGCGGTTTCGTGAGATGTCGGGCGACGCGTGCAATATTCGCAAGTATTGGCACTGTATGTACTTCGGCAATTTACCTGTTTCCTGATTCCTTATTTTAGTTACTGAGTTAGTTAGTTATTTATCTCTTGAGAATCATATAAGGGGAAAGTGTTTTAATACTCCTATAAGAGAATAGAAGCGAGAAAACGGTAATCGGCTAATTGGGTAACTGTTGTTTTGCAACTTATTGTATGGCAGTGGGTTACGAATATTATCCTTTTGAATTGACTCGGAAAATGGGTAATCTCGGGCAACTAGAGAGTCGACTGAAATGGCAATAGCCTCTGAGAGGCCCGGAGGCGACGTCTCGCGGCATTTGGCAGCAAGTGGCGTGGTTCATCGTTCTTGCGGCTCGCACGCAGAGGGCGGGCTGCTAGCAGCCTTAAAATTGATACTGGCCACCGGCAGCACATCTCAGGAATAGGTGCGTTAGTCTTGACGCGTTGATAAGGAATATTTGTAGAAGTTTGGTGCAAGTCCTGAATTTAGAGGGCCTTTTGGGAGATACTAAGGGGGTAAGGCAATCTTTTCTGGCCGACACTCTGAACCACCGTCACGGTTCCCCATTCTGAAAGGCAAGACACCGTGACGATTCAAGAATTTCTCCACACCAACTACCACACTGACCCACGTGGCCGCGTCAAACTCAAGGACGCCTACCACGGGTATCTCACATCTCTCGACGAGCGCCGACGAGTGGTCTGGCCTCGTTGGCGTTTCGTTGAGGTTGTTTCTGCACTTGGCTTCCCAATCGGGAAAAATGCCGATGGCGTTGCCTATGTCGCTGGCATCTCGCCAGAACCACCGAAAACCTGGACCGTCGATGACGACGGCCGAATGCGACTAGCTACCGCAAAGTGACGGGCGGTGGCAGCCTTCCGGCGGCAGGTATCCTACCTGCCTGCCGCCGGACTCGAACACCCATCGGCCGGGTCTGGGCCGATGGACGGCGACCGTAAGCAATCAACGGTCGCTTCTTCTATTTTCCGGGCGGTTTGAAAGTGCCGTCCGTAGAACCCGGTTGCCAGTCACCACGAATACGTGGTGACTGGCTTCTTTCAACTTAGGAAACCCCGCTATGAATCCCTATGCACACACTCGAAAAACACTATTCGCCGACCCCCACAGTGCCCACGGCGAAAACGCTTGGCTGCTGGCCATTTTGAATATGGGCGAGCAACTCGACGTGACCACGAATGGAAATCCATTCGTTGCCGTTTGCGATGACCTGGAGTCGCGCGGCATCTCGCCGAACGCCCTGGCGCGAGTCCGTCAGATGCTCAACACCCAGTCTCAACGACGCGAGGCGCGCTAATGCTACCCGATCACTACTTCGTATATGACGACGCTGGCAATCGAGTTCGTCTCAAATCCTTCGATGAGCGGGCAGCCGACCGGCAGCGCGCCGCCAATACAAAATCCCAAGTAGCCCGCGAGGCGGCCGAACTGGCGCCCCGAGAGCAAACTCCCTGGCAATCGTCTTTCGCGGATCATGCCGCCAAGACGCTAGAGTCAGCGCGAACCCCTGGCGAGATTGCAGCAGCAAAACGCCGCCTAGCAATTGCTAAGAAGGTCTCCAAGGAACAGCAAGCCGAAGCGGCCGAACAATCTCGACTTGATGCACTCGGCAATCATCCCGAAGTGAAAACGGCGCGAGAGTGCGCGGCGTCTCTGTCGCTCGCTTCCTACCCGCATGCAAGCGAGCAAGATATCGCCTATGCCCGCGCTGTCGCAAGATCGAACGATCTATCACCGGACGTACTCGCTACTGAGTTTTGGGGCATCATCGACCGACTAGCCGAAGCCGAACTCAACGCCGCGAGAGGCAAAGCAGCCAAGCAAGCCGAAGAGCGTGAAAAGGCGAACCTAGACCACTCGCGGACGATGGTTTCCATTTCCGAGCGTGAGGCCGAACGCGAGAAAATTAAGGAACGCCTCAGTGAGTGACCTATCCCACGAAACCAAAGTGCGCTGGTTGCATGATCCGGCGCGCCGTTGGGCTTGGGTGCGCTGCCTCACGGTTGATGCCGAAATGGGAATCACGGCAACTAGTATGCACGGTTCGCAAATTGTGGCTTATTCCATCTCGCGAGCACACGAAATCAACGGCGTCTACACTCCTGCGAGAGTCTCGCGGATTCTCTATCGAAACGTCATGCGGCCACGTCCGGAAGGCTGCACGGTTGATGACATCCCCGAAGATGCTGTTTTCCCTCGTCTGGACCTTCACTGTCCGGCGTTGCATCCGAGTCGATACCCGAAGCGTATCCCCGGTGATGACGTCTGTCAGCAGTCCGCCTACTATCACGACACCTTCCAGAAATTCTGGCAGATGTCCGACATAATCGACGCCGAACCAGTCCCACAACGTCGCGAGCATGCCCACGACATCCTGCACCACGTCGCGGAACAAGAGACGGAAGTTGTCTGGCTTCTCCCTGATTTCCGCTATGCAACTTGGTTGCATGAAACCACGTCCGGTACGCACGGCGAATTCACGCCCGATTCCTTCCCCCGTCGCCTACTCGTTGCCTTCAGTCGAACCGACTACGGGCGTTGTCGAGTTTGGACAATTCCAAAAGGTATGACGGGATTAGAAGAACCTGTCCCGTCTCCTGGTTGGTGGCCAGTGAACCCTCTATCCATCTGCGCCGGTTGTCGGTCCGAGTCACCACGCAAGCGATGGCACCCAATCGACCGAAGCGTCAGAAAGAAACTAACTGGTTTGATTCAATGAACCTTGAATATCTCAAAGCCCAAGCCGAAGCGGCCTTTCAGCGGTATCTAGCTGAGACCGATAGCCGAAAGAAGAAAGTCTTCCTCCAGGCTTGGCAGAATGACAAGCTTCTCGCCGAACTCGCTGAGCGACGGCAACAAAAGTAGGCGGGGTCAGGCCCCGGGGTTTGTTCATTTTTCCCCGGGGCCTTTTTCTTGGGTTCGCACGAAACGAAAGGCCACGGCAAACAGCCAAGTTTCAAAGGGCATGTCAGTGGGCTTCTCGTGATTTGCCACGTATCGCCAAACGGCCGCTAACACGGGTTCGACGTTGGAAGTCTTGCGGGCAATGGCTGTTGTTAATAGGGCGTTGTAGCTGCTGTTCATCATGGCGAGTTCCTCAGTAGTTGGCGGCGATTGACTACTGAAAGCATGCACCGGGAACCACTTGCGTCAACGGAAAAGATTGCCCTGAAAGGCTTTGCGTCTTGCTAGATTCTAGCTAGATGCAATCAGGGAGAAGCAACCGACGCTGGGAAATCCTGCCTCTCATCTAGCTAGTTTCTTGACGATCTAGGATCGAAAAATTTTTGGGTTTCCATTTCGCCGTGACCGTCGTAGTAGTGGCCTAGGAACGGCGTTGCCCCGGCCCTGTTACTCCAGGGGGCCGGGGCTTCTTATTCAAGGCAAGGCCACCGGGGGACCGGTGGCCTTTTATTTTGCGACTACTGAATTGCTAGCGCGATCGAATCAAAGTAGGCTTGATCGGACGAGACTACCCAAACAAGGAACGCCCCATGAGATTAGCAGCCTACGTCCGAGTCAGTTCTGACAAGCAGGATGTCACTCGCCAACGTGACAACATAACAGCCTGGACAGCCCGCAATGGGGCCGCGCCTATCTGGTATGAGGACAGCGACGGGAAGAACCCCCGGCATCGGTCAGACAAACGGCAGAACTTCCAGGCCCTACTCACGGCAGTGAAGGCGGGGAGGTTCGATAGAATCATTGTGGACTCACAAGATAGATTCGGTACGAAGGACGCCTTCGAGTGGGGCAAACTGATTTCCATCTTGCGAGATCACGAATGCGAGTTGATCGACTCGCAGGGCAGGCTATTGTCCGGGGACGATGACGGTTCCGTCCTGACGGGCGTTGTGGGCGCTCTGACAAGCAAACGCGAGCAACGCGAGAAGGCGCACCGGAATATCTCCGGCAAGGTTACCTATGCCCGCAAGGGTGAGTATCAAGGCGGCTACGCGCCATACGGGACGGACGTAGTTTGCTTCGGCCCTGACGGGAAAGAGAAGTGGCGGACGGTCTATGTCGGTCACCTGGACCGGTTGAAGGTTTATCCGGGCGGTAAGTCGGAACGATTCACTGGGAAGAACGTCACCCCGGTTAAGGACACCACCGACACGCTACGTCTGCGACCTTCCAAGGAGAAGGACCGGTTGAAGATTGTCCGGCAGGTTTTCAAATGGTACTCTACAGAAGACATCTCACCCCGTGGAATTGCCGACCGTCTCAACGGTCTCCAGGTTTCGCCGATCTTCGGAGAGGCATGGTATAAGCACACGATACGGGCGATGCTCTCGAACCCCATCTATATCGGGCTTCCGACCTGGAACAAGCGAAGCAACGCCGCATTCGTAGAGTATGTCGACGGGCGTCTCCAGGAAATAAACGGGAAGGCTAGGACCAAGCGCCGCGATTGCGCCGATTACGTCCAGCCCGAAGCGCCGGAATTTGCGCCGATTGTCCCCGTTGAAACTTTCAACAAGTGCCAGAACAAACTCAAGGCCGCGAGCAAAGCAGCCAACAGGGGGCACCGGTCGCCCAAACTTGCGGAACTCTGGTTGAGGCCGTTTCTCTATTGCGGCCATTGTGGCGAGGTCATGCACGCCGCCGGTGGAGGTGGTTCAACTCGGATGAAACCTAACTACTTTTGCAGCACCTACAACAAATACGGCCCCAAGAATCCCAAGGGCTGCCACTGTCACCGGGTGCGCCATGAGGTTCTAGAAGAATTCGTTTTGCGATACCTGAAGGAAACCGCGCCCAAGGTGGCGCAGTTGATCCAGGCGAGCGACACGGGCGACGTAGAGGGCGTCCGGTCGATCCTGGTAAACGGGCGGTTCCTGGAGCAGGAATTCGCGGACGTCGCCTGCGATGTCATCGCCTACGTTGAAGAGTTCGCCACGTCCAAGGAACGTAAGCGAATTGGGGAGGGATTCGATGTGGTTTTCGGTTTGGCCTTCGAGCGAATCCGGCCCAAGCTCGAAAAGTTGATTGCTGAGAAGGAAACCGAACTAGATGGCATGCTAGACGACTACCGGACGTTGCCGGATTCATTGAAGGTTCGCGCCGTCGCAAAGATGGAACCACTGGAAGCCGAGATCGGCGAACTACGGCAACGGCTGGTTGATCTTCGGAAGCCTTTCCAGGGCATCCGTGAGGAACTCGAAACCCGCAAGACGGCCCTTGAGGCGGCAGAGAAGGAAATCGAACGGGAGGCCGCCGGACGCCGCAAGGGTGAAGCCTTGCGGGGTGTTGTGGATAGGATCGTCTGCCACTTCCAGCATGGGGAACGGAAGGTGAACAACGGCCGAAGTCGTTTAACTAGGCTCGAAATAGTCCCGATTTCCGGGGATTCTATAAGCTTCATGGGCGGGGCCTCGCCGGGGCGAGGTTGATCACCACGCGGTCCCGTGGGCAGAAGAAGCCACTGTTGACGATGGCCCGCTCGATGCGGTGAACGCTTTCCTTCACCGCCGCTTCCGGTAGGCCGACCAGGACGGTCTTGGGCAATGCCGTGGGGGAAACGTCGACTTCGACCTCCACAGGAATCGCATCGATGCCGGCCATGGAGTAGGTACGTAGTTGAGCCAGCATGCCAAATTCCTCGTCGCCTTCATCATGTGGACTGTCTAGGGGTGTGCCCCATTGTGTGGCATGGCGACCCCCTCGATCAAGTGATTGGGTCGGAATTCTCGATCTCCCTGGAATTGGCCGATTGTGTGCTATGGTTAAGGGTTATATCGAATATCCAACCAGCACTCGGAAGCATGGAAACGGCTACAAAGTCAGAAAACACCGACGCCTTGCAGGGGGCTCAGCCATTGGTGCTGGGGCTGCCTCCGGTGCGGTATCGTTTGCTGGTCGTGGCGGTGATAGCTCAGACTGCCACCATTCTGATTACGTGGCCGCTGTGGCAGGTGCGTGATATGCCAGTCCATATGCCGCTGATCGATCTTCCGCAGATACCATTCGGCTGGTGGATGCTGGCCACGCTGGTATTGGTTCTGGTCCGTCCCCAAATGGGCCTCGCAGTGCACGCAGCTTCGCTGCTCGTTGCGTTCGTGTTCGATCAGTACCGCACGCAGCCTCAGTTCATTGCCAATACCGTTTTGATGCTGGCCACCGTCGAGAATGTGGGTGTTGTGATCGTGCGTTGGTTTCTCGCTTCGCTATGGCTCTGGGCAGGCACGCATAAGCTTTTGTCGCCGGACTGGTTCTCGTTCGGGTCGTGGTACATGGTGAAGTCGCTACACGTGAACCCGGAAGACTTCCAGATGCTGTTTGCCTACGGGGTTTCGCTGGGAGAGATCGCGGTGGGCCTGCTGGCCATATTTCGACCACGCTGGGCGGCGATACCCTGCGTGATGATGCATGTGGGGATCGTCATCTTTCTGTCTCCGCTCTTTTACAGTCATAACGAAAGCGTCATGCCATGGAACCTGGCCACGGCGGTCATCGGTAGTTGGGTGATGTGGAATGCTCCGAGCATTCGTCCGCAGTTTCGCTGGGAGTGGGTCGTGGCGGTGCTGCTGTTGGTCTATCCGGCCGGGTTTTACTTGGGCTTGGTCGATCATGGAATCGCCAGCGTGCTTTACTCAAATCATTTGCCGGAAGGGATGATCACGACCAAGGAGGATGCCACGAAGATTACCGGCTGGGGAGACCTTCACGTGCCGTTTCCCAATGAGCGGCGACTGCTCACGCTTTACTTTCAGCGTTCATCGCAGCCTGGGGATAAGCTGCACCTGTCGGAGCCTCGGCCATGGCTGGGGGACAAGTACTATGTCCTGAACAACGAAGGGGGACTGGTCGAACAAACACGCGAGCAGTTTGTGCAAGGGAGCGATGACGAAGTGTTCGGCATGGAGGTCGAGAGCCGACGGATTCGTTTCCTGTTAGCTCGTGCTGGCGTGAAAATGCTCCGCCGAGACGAGCAGACAACGATTTACGCCGTGGAGATTCCCCCGGAGCGATATCGACCTGAACTACTGGAAATGTTGGCAGGTCTTCCGAATCTCGAGCAGATCAACCTGGCCGGCTGCGAAGTGACCGACGACGACCTGATGCGTTTGCCCCTGCTGCCGAAGCTGGTGGGCATCGGACTTGCCAATACGCCTGTGACGAATGATGCCATCGAGACACTTCTGAAACAGCCGCAGATGATGGTCATCGAGTATCAACAATCGAACATGACACTCGATGCGATTCTCGAGTTCGAGAAACAGCGGCCGGTTGATTAAGCGTCGGCCACGATTTCAGAGATGGGAGTTCCCTGGCAGATTGCCATCGGGCGTCCGATGGGAGTCTGGTAGTCCTTGTCGATATCGATCCCCAAGGCATTGTGGATCGTGGCGTGGATATCCTCGACACGAACCGCGTGCTTGGTCTCAGGCGTGATCTTTTCCCCCTCGGGATCGGTTTCGCCGAGGAAGACCCCTTTGCGGATGCCGCCGCCTGCCAAGGCCACGCTAAAGCCGTGCGGCCAGTGATCGCGACCAGCGGCTGGGTTGATCTTAGGGGTTCGCCCAAACTCGCCGCCACACAGGACGATCGTATCATCCAGGCGATCGCGGTCCTTCAGGTGCTTGATGGTCGCGCTGAGTGCGGCATCGAGGTCGCCGGCGCGGGCCGATTGCAGTTCGTGATTGTTGGCATGCGTGTCCCAGCCGTTAAGTGTTACCTGAACGCAGCGTACGCCCGTTTCAATCAACTGTGTCGCGCACAGACAGCCGCGGCCGAACGGAGTGTTACCGAACTGCTCTTTGATTTCCTCCGGCACGCCGTCAATATTGAACGCACCAATCTGGTCCGATGTCATCATTGTGGTAGCACGATCGACGGTCTCGCGATGCAGAGTCTTGTTCTTCTCCAGATCGAAACGACGTCCTTTGGCAAAGCTTGATTCGAGTATGTCCAGGTCGCTCAGTCGGGCTTCGAAGCGATCTTCCGGGACACGCTTCGGCAGGTCTGGCAGCGGGCCAGTTGGATCGTACATCTTGAATGCATCGTACTGATTTCCCAGAAAACCACCTCGCGAAGCGAACGCCGAAGGGAAGATCGACACGTGCCGAGGGATCTCGACCCCTTGGGCTGAAAGCTCGTGGCAGAGAATGGCTCCGATCGATGGATGAATAAGCGTGGGGTCAGGCCGATAGCCGGTCTGCATGTTGTAGGTGGCTCGCTCGTGATCGCCTTCTTTACTGGTCACGCACCGCAGCAACGCCATCTCGTGCATCACTTCGGCAGTGTGCGGCATTGTGTCGGCGATCTTCAGGCCTTTGACCGACGTGTCGATCGCTTTGGTATCGCCACCGATCATCTTGCCGGGATGTGGGTCCCAGGTTTCCAGTTGGCTGGGACCACCTTGCATCCACAGGACGATGACCGACTTAGGGCGTCCTTTATTGGACTTCTCTTCCGACGAGGCTGCCAGCAACTGGGAAAGTGGCGTCAGCCAAGCCAGACCGGCACCGGCTCCGAGCAGCGTGCGGCGATTGAAATGCGCACGTGTGCCGCAACCTTCGGGACCAAGGAGATGTTGAAAGCGTTTCATGGCGTTTCCTAGTGATTCCAGGCGAACTCGGTGCAGTTCATCAAAGCCCAGTAGATGTCTTCATAGTCTTGGGTGCGGTTCGATTTCACTTCGTCGTTTTCCAGCTTGCTGACAAAGTGCTCCAACTCTTGGGGAGTTGGACGTCGCGTCAGTACGCACAGGAAAGCCGTTTCCACACCGGTCTCGTTGTCGGGAGACAGCTGCGAAATGCGAGTGGCGGCGTTGCGGACAAAATTGTTGCGAGTCCGCTCAGTGACCAGATTGCCGTTCATCATGAGTAGACGCTGCGGGATCGTTCCACCGTCCATGCTGAACTCGTCTTCGCCAGCATCCCCGTACCGTTTGAGGAATTCGTTCGTTTCGCCAAAGGTAACCAATCGCGTAAGAACGTGGCTCTCGGCATTGAGTGTGCTCAAGGAGGAAGCCTGGTTGATACTGCCGATGACCTGCTCAGGTCGTAGTCGCGTCACTGGGTACGAAGCCCAGGTACGTTCGTGCTCGGCGGTAATTTCATGCTCGGCACGGCTATCACGCTGGAAAGCCTCGGTCGACGCGATCAGGCGAATTAATCGCTTCAGGTCAAAGTTGTGTTGAATGAAGTCGTCGACCAGCGGATCGAGCCCGGCGGGGTAGTTTCCTTGCTCGAAGCTTCCCTTGAGCGGGATGTTGTCGACCGGCTCGACGAGTGGTCGACCGGTCATCACTGCCCAGACACGGTTCACGATCGCCCGGGCAAACGGTTTGTTCTCAGGATGTGTGACCCAGCCTGCCAGGCGATCACGTAGCGTTCCGCCCGATTCGTCGAGCAGATGCTGATTGAACGGCACCTGGGCCGGAACGGTCGTTTCTTCCTCGGCATGCAGATACTTGTACTCGTACGGTTTCCCTTTCCTGTCCATGATGCCGACAAACGAGTTCTGGGCTTCACTGAAGAATGATGCTAACTCGTGGAAGTCGGTTTGCTTCAGATCGCCACCGAGGTTGTCGTCGTGGCACTGCACGCAGTCGATGCGGGTCGCCAGAAAAGCACGGGTCACGCGACCGGCCAACATCGCGACATCCGGTTCCTTGGTGCCATCTTGATCGACGGTCGCGGTAATAAAGTTGACCGCGGGGTGATCGGTCCAGAGGCCTGATTCGGCAATCAGGTCCTGCGTCAATTCGTTATAGGGGCGATTGGCCATCAGCTGATCGCTGAGCCAGGTGACAAAACGCCGCTTGCGGAAGATCAGGAAGGGGCCATTCTCGGTGCCGACATAGGCTCGCGAAAGGCGTTCGGCCATGTAGTCGCCATAGCGGCGATCTTCCAGCAGATGGTTGACCCACCATGCCAGGCGGTCTTCTGCCGGGCGATTCTCGAGTAGGCGGATTTCTTCCAGCGAAGGAATCGAGCCCGTCAGACCCAGCGAGATACGCCGGGCGATCGTAAGATCGTCGGCCTTCGGCGCTGGCTCAAGCTCTTGGGATTGCCAGGTTTCCCGAAACTGAGCATCGACCGCCTCTTTCGCCGTCTGGAAGTCATCCGAGACAACGACAACCGGTTCGTCGAGTGCTTCGACCTTAGGCGGCGCTAGCAGCCAGTTGGCCAGAGAGGCCAAGACGACGGTGGCCAGGGCGATAAAGGCAATATTCTTGAGCCACATAGGGAGACTCGCTCTGAGACTCTCGAGATTAGAAAAGAAACGGCTTAGTACCTATTCTTACCGGGTCTGGGCAATATTTGTTTCCTGTTGTCGAGAAATCTTTCTGTTTTCACAGAAATCTCAAAACCAAGACGGCATCGCGTTAGGTAGAACAGACATAAGGAATTACGCTGATTCCCGTCTCATCGATTCCTGGATCTCCCCGATGTCTGTGGTCAATTCAACTTGGCATGACGAAGAGCTTGTTCCTACCGAGGAACTGGTTGCCCCGGTTGTCGATTCGCGCGATGAGCCTGCCAGCGAAATCCCGGCCGAGGCCGCCCAGCCGCCGCAGAAAAACATCGTCTGGCGCATTGGCTATGGGCTGATGAGTGCCTGGGAGTGGTGCTTTGGCGTCGTTTCGATGATCGTGATTCTCGCCTTTCTCGCGACCGTGCCCATTTTGAACCTGATGAGCCTGGGTTATCTGCTGGAAGTAAGCGGACGAATTGCCCGGACCGGCAAGTTCACACAAGGGTTTGTCGGTATTCGCAAAGCGGCCCGTATCGGGAGCATCGTCGCTGGTGCCTGGTTAATGTTTCTGCCGCTGCGGCTTTTATCGGATGCCTGGCAAAGCGCTTGGCTGATTGATCCGCAGAGCGCTCAAACACGAAATCTGTGGGTGATTACGATGGTCGCGACGGTCGCCGTCAGCCTGCATGTCGCTTGGGCATGCTACCGCGGTGGGCGGCTGCGACACTTTCTTTGGCCAGCTCCGATCAGGTTCTTCAAAACGATCTTTCACGGCGGCATGTATTCCCAGGCTCGGGAAGGAACGCTTGCTTTTATCAAAGAACTTCATCTCTGGCACTATTTCTCGATGGGTGCCCGGGGATTCGTGGGCACCCTGATCTGGCTGTTGGTGCCGGTGCTGTGGATGATCGGTGCTCGCCAGATCAACGAGCCTGGACCTGCATTCCTGGTGAGCTTGCCAGGCATGATCCTTTTTGCATTTGTGCTGCTTTACTTGCCATTTCTGCAAGCTCGTTTCGCGGCCGAGAACCGCTTCAAGGCATTGTTTGAAGTGCGTGCCATTCGCCAGTTGTTCCGTCAGGCACCGCTGGCATGGTGGTTGGCCTTGTTTATTACCTTGCTGTTTGCGCTGCCGCTGTACTTGCTGAAGATTGAAATGATCGATCGCGAGATTGCCTGGCTGCCGAGCTTGTTCTTTGTGATTTTCATTTTCCCGGCGCGGATGCTTTCAGGCTGGGCGGTTGCCGTGGCTCAGAAACGCGAGAAGCCGGCCCACTTCGTCTGGCGCTGGATGAGTCGTCTGGCGGCGATCCCGGTGGTGGTGTCGTACATCTTCTTTATGTACTTGTTTCTGTACATCTCGTGGCGCGGGGCGGATAGCCTTTTAGAGCAGCATGCGTTTCTGGTTCCTGTACCATTCTTAGGGGCTTAGCTTTTCCCCTCTAGGATGTTGGCACTAGGACCGTCCCCGGCAAAGGGGTACGATAGAACCATCGGTTTATCTCTCTCCCGCTCTTAGGTTGAAGTGTTCCATGCCGCGTGGAAACCTGATCGTGATTTGCGTCGCCTTTGTGGTGGCGATGATTTGTTACCAGTCAGCGGCGCAATCTCGTTATGCGTTGATGTTTCAGCAGGGGATGCGGACGATCTCGGACTTCTATGTGCGTCCGGTTGAGAACGAGGATCTTTTCAACGCCGCCATGGAAGGGCTAACCGCCCCTTTAGATCAGAACTCGGTCTATATCGCGCCGCCACGCTATTCCAACTTTCGCCGCGAGCTTGGTCAGGAATTTGGTGGGATCGGCGTGCATGTCGATTTCGATGAAGAAACCCGCGAGATGGTGATCATTACGCCGCTTGCGGGTGCTCCTGCCTACGAGGCCGGAATTCAGGCCGGAGATATCGTCCTGGCGATTGATGGTGTCGACTTAAACGGCGAAGATTTTGACAAGTCACTGGAACGTCTGCACGGGGAGACCGGCACCCCGGTCACACTGACCGTGCGGCATATTGGCCAGGAAGACCCCGTCGATATCACGATGACCCGGGCCAACATCATGGTCGAGTCAGTCATGGGGGATACACATGGAGAAGGGGGGAAGTGGGATTTCCATCTCGCAAGCAACCCCAAGATTGGCTACATCCGTGTCGACTCGTTTGGCGATCGAACGGCCGAAGACTTCGAGTTTGCCCTGGAGCAAATTGACGAAGAAGCGGAAGGTTTGATCATCGATATGCGGGGCAACGCCGGTGGCTACCTGACGGCGGCCATCCAGATGGTCGACATGTTCATCGATCAAGGGGACATCGTCACGACACGTACGCGGAACAATCGCATTCGCGACGTCTACGAGGCTTCGTCCGGTGGAACGATCGTCCCCAGTGATCTCCCGGTTGTGGTGATGGTGAATCGGTTCAGTGCCAGCGCCAGCGAGATTTTCGCAGCCGCGCTGCAGGATCACGGGCGAGCAACGGTCGTCGGAGAACGTTCGTTTGGCAAAGGAACGGTGCAAAGTATTTTCCCGCTCGATGGAGATCGTCGCGCTATGAAGATCACGACGGCCACCTACTGGCGACCCAACGGAAGCAATATTCATCGTTTTCCCGATTCCAAGGAAGAAGACGATTGGGGCGTAACTCCTGACGAGGGGGGGGAAATGGAGCTGGACGACGAGACGTTGACGAAAGTCATCAAGGCGAGGCGTTTACACGACGTCGACCGGACCAACTTCTCGAATCCGGACGAGGCCAACGAGCGAGAAATTTCGGATGAAGAGAAGGAGCTTCTCGACTTTGAAGATCCTCAGTTGCAACTGGCCATTGAATTGATCGAAGAAGCGAAAAAGTAAGCCTTTGGTACGTTTTGCAAAAGCGATTTGCAATTTCTTCCATCGACCTGAGCGGCTGCTCCGAAGGCACAAACAGGGCAGTTTGTGCCGGCACCTAGCGAACATCCAGAAACACGCATATCAGCGACTTGAGACTTTTTCGGATGTCTTTTCGGGAATTTGGCACTACGGTTGCTAAATAGAGCGACTAGTCTCCCCCTGGTCTCCTCCGGTTAGTTGAAAGACGCATCGATGGTTTGCAACGTCAACCACTTTCAGTGGCCCCAATCCAATTCTAACGACCCCATGGATTTGGATGCTTTCTCGCGGCCGCTGCCTCCGAATCCACACCCAGACACACCCTACGTAGTCGTTCTGCTCAAGATGCTGAGCGTGGCCGATGAAGTCTCCGATGGAGACGAGTTCGAGCTCTAGAAAACACTAAGAAGCATTCTCCACCGATGCCTTGGCCAGTTCACGAAGATGCACTTCAATCGAGTCGGCCAGGCGTGGCGGGTTATATCCACCTTCCAGCATGCTGACGATGCGTCCCTCGCACCATGTGTTGGCGATTTGCTGGACAATATTGGTCAGCGTGGCGAAGTCTTCGGTTTCGAGGCCCAAGTCACCGACCGGATCGTCCTTGTGCGCATCGAAGCCGGCGCTGATCATCACCAGGTCTGGTTGAATACGCTCGGCAAACTCTTGCAATTGATACTCAAAGGTAGTGAGCGTAGCCATGCGATCGGTTCCGTACGGGACCGGTAGGTTCCAGGTCGTACCTTTTCCCGGGCCTTCTCCCACGGCATCTCGATCACCAGAGCCTGGGTAGAACGGATAGCGATGCATGGAAAAGAACGCCACGTTCTCGTCACGCCAAAAGATGTCTTGGGTTCCATTCCCGTGATGAACGTCCCAGTCGACGATCAAGACCTTGGGGACGTCCAGCTCTTTGACCGCCAAGGCGGCCGCGATGGCGATGTTGTTCATCAGGCAGAAGCCCATCGCCTTGTCGGTTGTGGCGTGGTGCCCCGGCGGTCGGATCATGCAAAACGCGTTGGAAGCATCCCCCTGAACCACCTTCCGCGTCGCATCAATTGCGGCACCGGCAGCGAGTAGCGCTACCTTGTAAGAGTCGTGTGAAACGACCGTATCGGCATCAAGTTCTCCCCCTCCGTTTTCGGCCAGTTCGCGGGTTCGGGCGATCATATCGCGGTCGTGAACCATCAAAACCTGTTCGAGCGTGGCTGCCTCAAACGTAGGAAGGGTCCATTTTTCCCAGATTTTTTTGTCGCGAAGCTGCGTCGTGCACGTCGTCAGGCGCAACGGACATTCCGGATGTTTGCCCGTTTGGTGCTGAAGACAACGATCGTGGTAATAAAGCAGGCTGGTCATCGCCGAGGTTGGCTCTTTTGGGGGGATAGTGCGAATTCGTTGACACAAAATCGGGCGAGCAACTATTCTTAACCTAACCGATGTCAGAGGGTATGATTAGATTACTCGTCGATTGGGGAAAAGTACTCCCTTAGATCCCTCGCTCATCTCATCGAAGCTCTATCTCAGTTTGTCTGAGGTGGGAAGACTCTTACTCATAGGAACATCGTGGCATGAAACGAGTTGCTGTCTCGACCCTGGTACTCGCCATCATGGCCTGCTGTGCGCAGACCAGCTGGGCTCAGTACAACGAGATTCCGGTTACCGCCACCGACATCGATCCCGATTCGCGTGATACGCAAACTCGCATCCGTTTCGGTCAGGCTCAAGCTGCCGTTCGCGAATACCTCAGCGGTAAGACGATGGACGAGCAAGGCCGGGCACTCATTCGCAAATTCTTCCGCGATGCCTACCTCAAGAGTTGGACTCGCAAAGAGAATTGGACGCAGGCTGGTGCGAAGCGCCAAGAGTTCTTGCGTGCCTATTACGGCCCACTCTACTCCGAGCCAACTTCTCGAGCCATGGTGAACGAGATCATGGTCGAGTTTATGCGCGAATACATCAAGCCGAATTATCATCCTGTGCTTCGATACAACGCAATTTTGCTGCTGGGCGACCTCCGCGCACGGGAAATGGATAACATTAACCAGACACCTGAGGTTCCTTACGCTCCGGCGACCGCTATTCTGCTTTCCGCGTTGGAAGATCCGAATCAAAGCGACGCCGTGAAGGTGGGTGCCTGGATTGGTTTGATGGAGCAGTGCCAGCTTTATGGGGTGAACCTCGGAGCAATGGCCGGTGCTGAGAAGACCAAGGTGATGGACCTGGTCGTCAAAACATTGACCGAGAAGGCACCGCCGGAAGGTCGCGGAGCCGATGCCCATACCTGGATGCGAAAACGCGCGATCGACATCGCACGAAGTATTGGTAACGCTGGCCGTGATGGTGCTTTGGCCAACGCCCTCAACATTATCATTCTCGATGAGAGCTTGCCGATTGAAATGCGATGCAATGCGATCGCAGCCAAGGGCTATCTCACTTTCGACGCTCAAACGGCTGCTAAACTGGACGTCGCCAAAGATTCGGCTCAAATTGGCAAGGTTGCATTGGAAGCCGTTGCGGCAGACGTCGAGTGGTACGACAACGCGATGACGGAGTATTACAAAGCATTGATGGGCCCAGGTGGTTCCGGAATGATGGGAAGTGAATTCGGTCCCGGTGCTCCGATGATGCAGCCGATGGGTCGCCCTACGTCGCGACCTCCATCGGGTCGTTCGACGCGTCCTTCCCGTACGTCGCGCGGTCGCGGTGGCCCAGGTGGTCCTGGCGAGTTTGGTGAATTCGGTGAATTCGGCGACGAGATGGCCGAGCCAGAGATCATTCGCGATCCCCTGGTCGTTCGTATGGAAACCTTGTTCCGTCGTCGCGTGAAGACGCATCTCGACGATTGCAAGCAAGGTTTGATTGGCTCCACAACGCAAGTCCCTGGCGATGGTAGCTCGATCCGCGAAGGTCTCATTCGGTATGCCAAGAACGCGGAAGATCGACAGCTGATCGTCAACCTGTCCAAGTCGATGCTCTCGATGTTGGCAACCGTCGATGACGACGAGCTGTGGGAAGACGATTTGCTGAAGAACTCGAAGACACGTCTCGAGTCGCTGACCGTGTCGGCCCAGAAACTGGCTGCCAAGGCCGCCGTCGACATCGCAGCACCTGATGCGGAAGGTGCCGCCCCGGCTGACGTACCTGGCGGTGCAGCACCGGCCGACGTTCCTGGTGGTGCCGCTCCCGCAGATATTCCAGGTGGCGCACCGGCTGACATTCCAGGAGCAGCTCCTGCTGATATTCCTGGTGCTGGTGCACCTGCAGACGTACCGGGTGCAGCACCGGCCGATGTTCCCGGTGCCGCTCCAGCAGACGTTCCTGGGGCTGCGGCTGCTCCGATGGCCGATGGTCCTGGTGCTCCACCAGCCGATGTGCCCAACTAACGGGGCGTGACGGCTGGAATGCTCTTGTCGTAGCTGCCGCTGCCAGCTAAAAGCAGCGGCATGTTCGTTCATTACCTTCGCAACCATTCGATTCATGCTGCGCTGCTAGCAGCGATCGTTACCATGGCCCTCGCCACGGGACCCGGCTGTCGTAGTGTTGTCGATGGTTCCCGCGATCTGACCGAGTTGGCTTCGACTCCACCGAAAGAGAAGCCTGAGAAGCCCCCCCGTTCTTCTGCGAAACTGCCAGCCGAAACCGATCCCGCCGTGGAAGCGGCTGAAGTGGTGCTTGCCGCGAGTGTCGTGCAAACCTCGGAAACGGCCCTCCGACCTCAGCATGTTCAGTCACGCGGTTGGTATCTCGATCATGGCGTGCCTGTCTACCAGGCCGTCGCTCAACGAAGCACTCGCTGGCGTCACTCCGCGCTCGAGTCGCTGTTAGATCAGCCAGAATCGCCGCAAGCGACCTTGGAAAACGGAACGAAGTCGAACAATCCCGAGATCGCCGCAACCGCGCTGATCGGTTTGGTGCGAGGTGGGTACGCCGTCGAATCCCGACGGTTGGCTGAATTGATCGAGGATCCCGAGGTCGCTTTCACCACCAAAGCAGCGCTCTTGGAAGCTCTCGCGATGACGTCGCCCAAGCAGGCCAAGCCGATCGTGGAGAAGCTCTTCCAAGAGAAGGAAGCAATCATCGGTGTTGCCGAAGCCACGGACGAAGTCGTAGCGTTAGCCCTGGAGCAACAGTTCTGGATCTCCCTGGCGATGGTTCTCCCGGTAGACCAGCAGGCATCCGTACTGATCGACAACTTCTCGCAAGTCGCGCCTCCACTGCAAGGGACGCTGCTCGACCTACTCATGTTTCATCGCTCGACCGAGCCAGACGCAATCACCGAACACTTCGATCAGTTATCGCCTCAGGCCATCCGTCGCCTTGGGCTGTGGGAGCCTTACCTGCGTAGCGTGGCTTCCTTGGAAACGCTCATCGCCCAGACACGATCCCCGGAGTTCGCTTCGCGGGCCAACGCCACCATTGGGCTCGGACGTGACGGCTCGGCCGCGGCTCAGGCCATGCTGAAAGAGATCACCGACAAAGATCCTACCTTGGTTCAAGTTGCCGCGGTGTTTGCCTGGAGCCTGATTCCTGGCCATGAAGAGTGGTCACGATTGTCGGAAGCTTCGTCATGGCGGGTACGCCTGGCGGTTGCCGAGTTAGTGCCGCTGCAGTCGAAGTATCAAGCCGTCTTTGCTCGCCTGAAGGAAGACAATAGTCGCCAGGTACGCGAGGCGATGATTCAACGTTCGCCGGAATTGGTGGCCCAGCAGAAGCGGTCGCCGGAAGTATTGCCGCGAGCAGCGAAGCCCAAAGAGATCCCGACGCTTTCAGCGGAAGAGGTTGTGGCCATTCTCGATCTGATCGAAAAGGCCGAACATGCCTCCGGTGAAACCGAAAGAACCGATGCCCGACGGGCCTTGCTGCTTAAGCCGGAAGCGGTCCTTGCCGCGGTCGATCAGGCCGCCGAGCCCTTGGTCTCGTACAACAATCCTTACTTGTTCGACGTGCTACTGCCCCAGTGCGATCCCGCCTACCGCCATCTTCAAGAGGCGACGTCCGGCGATCCCAAGCTCACGCTTTCCGCACTGCGAAAGTTGGAACAGCAGTCTCGTCAGGCAGACTTGCCGGAACTCGTCGTGTGGCGACTACAATCGCACGTCGAGCAGTTCACGCCGATGACATGGCCGGTGCTGATGGAAGTGATTCGCAGTGACCAACGCGAAGCGGCTCAGCAAATCGTCCGACGTGCTTTAGCACATGACAACCCCCAGGTACGCATTGCTGCCTATCGATACATCGCCGACTTTCCGTTGGAAGACGTTTCTTCGCAGGTCCAAGACGGTCTTCGGCACGAGATGCCCAATGTCCGCGTCGCTGCGATCGAAGCACTTGCCAGCGTGAATGGACCAGCCAGCATCGATGACTTTGTGGGTCGATTGACCGATAGTGATATCGATGTGCAAATGGCCGCGTGCCGAGCGCTCGATGCTCAAGGCGATCCCCGCGGACTCGATCACTTGAGCCGCATGACTTATTCGTCTTCGAAGTCCATTCGTCTGAAAGCGGTACAAGCGATTGCCTCCAGAAAACAGGCAGGCGATATCCCACTTCTTATTCGCGTGATGGATGATGAAACGGCGATCCGCTCGGCCGCACTTGACGGACTGTCCAGTATTGTCCCGAAAGATCAATGGCCCGGGGCGATTTCTGACGCAATTTCTTTAGAAGCGAAGTGCGCTGCCTGGAAAAACTGGTTCGACCGGCAAGCAGGTCAAAGCCAGCGCGAAATCTTGTCGCCCTCAGGCTAACCCTCTCAACCCTGAGGCGGCTTGCGCGTTATAATTCCAGCGTCTGGGAGCACCCCACATGTTGCGCTCCCCAAGATTAGTTACGTGGTCAAGCGAGCCGTTCTTGTTTGGCCCGGGACGAAACGGAACCAGACATGGCCCCTAACTGCAGCATCAAGCTTAGCTTCCCCGAACAGGACATTGCCTGCCTGACGTTCGACCTGCCTGACAAGGGGGCGAACATTCTGAGTCGTCCTGTCATGGAAGAACTCAACGGGCATCTCGACACGCTCGCCGACCGCGACGACATCGTCGGTCTCATTATCGATTCGGCGAAGCCCAGCATCTTCATCGCCGGTGCCGATATCAACGAATTCGCGGCGTCGATGGAAGTCGACGAAACACGAACCTATGAGATGTCCCGCTGGGGACAGGATCTGTTCGGTCGACTGCATGCCTACAAGTGGGTGACTATCGCGGCGATCAATGGAACCTGCGTCGGCGGTGGAACGGAACTCGCGTTGGGTTGTGATCGCCGGATTGTCTCGACTCACGAGAAAACCGAAATCGGCCTGCCTGAGGTGAAGCTTGGCATCTATCCCGGATGGGGTGGTACGGTTCGCTTGTCGCGTCTGATTGGCTTGGGCAATGCCGTCAAAATGATTACCTCCGGCGAAAGTGTCTCGCCAGCGAAGGCCTTGGAACTGGGACTGGCCGACGACATGGTACCGGCCGATCAGATGGTTGCCGCCGCGATTCGGATGATTCGCGAAGAGCAGGAAACCGGTCAGTATCTGAAAGACCGCGCTGAACGCGTCAAGCCGATCTCGATCAACGAAACCGAGCTTGGGTTTCTCGGTGCGACCGCTTCGGCCTACATTCAGCAGCAGACCAAGGGGCAATATCCGGCCCCACTCGCGGCTTTGGAAACACTGCTTGGCGGAGCCATGGTCGATGCCCCATCGGCCCTGGAAGCCGAAGCCCAAGGCATGGCCAAGCTGTTCGGAACACCAGTGAATGCGGCATTGATCAATGTCTTCCTGCTGACCGATCGCAACAAGAAGGATAGCGGCGTCCAGGGGGATGGCCCCAAGCCACGCAAGCTTCAATCGGCCAGTGTCATCGGGGCCGGCATCATGGGAAGTGGCATCGCGGCGGCGAATCTCAAACGAGGCCTGGCCGTCACGCTGAATGACGCCAACCCTGAAGCACTCGAGCGTGGTGCCAGCCTGGTGTTGGATGAAGTATCGTTCGATAAGGAAACTCGCAGCAAGAGCGTCGAGAGAGCGATTCGCTACTCCGGCAAGTTGCACAGCACGACCAGCGGCGACCAGCTGATCGATTCCGACATCATCATCGAAGCGGTCGTTGAGAACCTGGAACTCAAACGCAAGATCTTCGCCGGCCTGGAAGAAAAGCTACCTGCCGAGACGATCCTGGCGAGCAATACCTCGACGCTGCCGATCACCAAGCTGGCCGAGAACCTGAAGCATCCCGAACGCTTTGTGGGGATTCATTTCTTCAATCCGGTCCGCAAGATGAAGCTTGTCGAAGTGATCCGTGGCGAGAAGACCTCCGACGAAACGGCTGCGACGGCCGTTGCCTACGCCAAGGGGCTGGGGAAGTTCCCGATTGTCGTCAACGACGGACCTGGCTTCCTGGTCAACCGGTTGCTCTTCCCGTACATGAACGAAGCGACGCAGTTGCTGCAAGATGGCGTCGACATGAAACGGATCGACAAGGTTGCGGTGAAGTTCGGCATGCCGATGGGGCCGATCGCACTGTACGACATGGTGGGGATCGATACGTCTTTCTACGCCGGGCGAACCATGTATGATGCGTTCCCCGAGCGGACGCTCGTTTCACCCATTCTGCCGGCACTGATCAAGAATGAGCGGCTCGGTACGAAGAAGGGGTACGGGTTCTATAACCACGAAAAGAAGAAGGGCCGTCCTGAGCCAGATCCGATGGCCTTGGAATTGATTGCCCGGTATGTCGACGCACCTGAGCGAGAGATCACCGACGAGGAGATCCAGCATCGCTTGATTCTGCCGATGCTGCTCGAAGCGACCCGGGCCTTGGATGAAGGCATCGTCCGCGACCCGCGTGATGTCGATCTCGGATTGATCTTCGGCATTGGTTTTCCACCGTTCAAGGGAGGCCTGCTGTTCTGGGCCGATACCGTCGGGGCCAAGACATTGGTCGAGTGGCTCGAGCCGCTTCAGGAACTGGGCAATCGTTTCGCGCCCACCGATATGCTTCTGGAGATGGCCAAGCAGGACAGCAAGTTTTATGACCGGACCTCGGACTAAACGCACGAGGAAGTGAGAGAAAGCATCATCATGAATCAGGCGGTAATCATTGACTGTTTGCGAACTCCGATCGGTCGAGCTCACCCCGAGCGTGGCTACTATCGGGACGTCCGCAGCGACGACCTGGCCGTGCACTGCGTCCAGGCCCTGGTCGAGCGAACCGGGATCGATCCCCACGAGATCGAAGATGTCCTGTTTGGCTGCACCCAGCAAACGCTGGAACAAGGCCTGAACGTCGCTCGAATCATTGGGCTGACCTCCGTCTTGCCGGTGACGGCGGCTGGGGCGACCATCAACCGGCTTTGTGGCAGTAGCCTGCAAGCACTCAATCAAGCCGCGCACAGCATCATCGCAGGCGGCGAAGACGTGCAGATCGTGGGTGGCCTGGAACACATGACGCACGTTCCGATGGATCATGCGATCGACGTAAATCCCAAGCTTTACCATCACACGTCCGAAGCGGCTTTGCACATGGGCATTACCGCGGAGTTTCTCGCTCAGACGCAGGGGATCTCACGCAAGGATCAGGACGAGTTTGCCTTGGCCAGCCATCAAAAAGCGATCGCTGCGACCGAAGCTGGCAAGTTCAGCCAAGAGATCATCCCCACGCACGGCCGTACTGAAGATGGTAAACGCCAACTGCTCACCAGCGATCAGTGCATTCGCGACGACACCAGCATGGAAGCCCTGTCGGCCCTGCGTCCCGCTTTCATGCCGGATGGAGGTACGGTCACCGCTGGGAACGCTTCGCCGATCAACGATGGCGCGTGTGCGATGCTCATGATGTCGGACGCGGCTGCCAAGCGGTTAGGGCTGAAGCCAATGGCCAAGGTGGTTGCCACTGCTGTCGCTGGCGTTGAGCCGTCGGTGATGGGAACCGGCCCCATTCCTGCCACACACAAAGTCCTGAAGCGGGCCGGAATGACGCTCGATCAGATCGACCTCATCGAACTGAATGAAGCGTTCGCGGCTCAATCGTTGGCATGCCTTCGCGGGCTCGAGTTGGACGCTGAGAAGGTTAACGTCAACGGCGGGGCGATCGCGATCGGGCATCCACTGGGATGCTCGGGAGCACGCATCAGTACAACGCTGCTGCACGCGATGCACGATCGTGGTGCTCGCTTCGGCCTGGCGACGATGTGTATCGGTGTCGGCCAGGGAATCGCGACCATCTTCGAGCGGATCGACTAACGCCGGCACGGAGATCTCGGATGGATACGGGGGGAGAGATCCAGCGAACCGATTCAATCGCGGCTATCTTTCTAGAGCGAGTCCGCGCCGATCTGAAGTCGCCTGCCCTGTGGACGCGATCCGCGGATTCCCAGTACCAGGCCACCACCTGGGAGCAACTTCTGCTCGAGGTCGCCAGTACGGTGGCGGCGCTTGAGCAACAGGGCGTTACCCACGGCACGCGTGTCGTTCAGCTCAGCGAGAATCGCCGCGAGTGGATCACGCTCGACTTGGCTCTGCTGCTTCTTGGTGCCTGGCATGTGCCGATCAGCACGCACGCGTCTCCCAGTCAGATTCGTCAGATCCTGGATCACTGCGATCCTGCCATCATTGTGGTCGAGTCAACGCTCAAGGACGGATGGATCGCCAAGGATGTCTCCGATTCGGTCATCACCATTGGCTACGATCCAGACGGATCTTCCGACGCACTTTTGATGTCTGAACTTACGGGAGCTTTTCCGACGACGGTCGATCGAGCGTTGGCTGATTTGGAGGACCGTTTGCAGCGGATCAATCCGGATGAGATCTGCTCGCTCGTCTATACCAGCGGCACGACAGGTCCGCCCAAGGGAGTGATGCTGACGCATCGCAATTTGGCCTTCGACGCCATGGCGGTCGTGCACGCCTATGAAGAGAAGCCGGCCGACAAACGGTTGAGCTTTCTGCCGTTTAGCCACTTGTATGCCCGAACGTGCGATGTCTATACCTGGATTGCCCGTGGATCGCAGTTGGCGCTGGCCCATGCGCGCGAGACCATTCTCGCCGACTGCCAGGCGATCAAGCCTACGCTGATTAACGGCGTGCCCTACTTCTATCAGAAGGTGGTCGAAGGCCTGAAAGCGAAAGGTAAGCTCGATGCTCCCGGTACACTGCAAACCGCACTGGGGGGCGAGGTCCGCATGTGTGCCAGTGGCGGTGCGCCTTTGGCCCGCTGGGTGATCGAAGCCTTCGAGAAACAGGGCCTTTCGCTTTTGGAAGGGTACGGCATGACCGAGGCCTCACCGGTGATCTCGGTGTCGACCGAAGCGGCCCACCGCGCCGGGAGTGTCGGCAAGAAGCTGGAAGGCGTTGAAGTTCGTATCTCCGAGCAAGGCGAACTGGAAACCCGCGGTCCGCACGTGATGAGGGGATACTACCAGGACGACCAGGCCACACAGCAAGTGATGGATGGCGACTGGCTACGCACTGGCGACCTTGGCATGATCGACGAGGAAGACTTTTTGTGGATCACCGGTCGGCAGAAAGAAATGCTCGTCCTTTCGACAGGTCGGAAAGTCATTCCGACAGCCTTGGAACTGGCCATCAGCAGTGATCCTTTGGTCGCCCAGGTGATCGTATGTGGCGAAGGTCGCAAGTGCCTGTCGGCCCTGGTCGTGCCGGATCCGGATCAGCTGCGTAAGCGCATCAAAGAGGCCCGGCTGTGGGTGTTCTCCAAGCGACAAGCGTTGCAGCATCCGACCGTCCGAGGATGGTATCGCGACATCCTCGACTGTCATCTGGCCAATCGCGCCGACTACGAACAGGTCGGACCGTTCACGATCCTGGGGCAAGGCTTCACGCCCGCGACCGGTGAAATGACCGCTAAGCTCAGTTTGCGCCGGGATGCCATCGTGAAAAATTACCAGGATACGATCGAGCAAATGTACAAGCCCCAGGAAGTGTCGAGACCTTGGTGGAGGTTGTGGTTGTTGTAATTGCTTGATTTGCAATAGGTTATGGTCAATTCAGTTGGCCCGCGGGGAGCCAGTTGAGCGAAAATAAGGTAGAGTTAGGTAGCCAGGAAGCATTGCTAACGGGGGTGAGTCCCTCGTTATGCGTACACTCGAACCTCGGCAGGAGCAGCAACGATGAGCAGTGACACGACCAATCCACAGCCGCCGGAAACGAAGCCGGAAGAGCAGCAAGAGACTTCGTTCGCCGAAACCGCGCTGAAGCTCGGCGGTAAGAGCGAGGATGAAGCACGTCGTACCGGGGCGATCGATTCGGCCGACGATCAGGTCGAGAAGCTCTTCCAGCCGCAGTATCAAACGGCCAACAGCCCGGCCCATCGCGCGGTGTGGGATCGAGGTATTCCGGTCGAACTGTTTGAAGCCGATCCGGTTGCGACGCCGCCTGAGATTCGCAAGGTGATGGACGACAGCCTGGAGGTCGTGCGCGGCTTCCGTAAGAGCAAGGCCATTACCGACGACAAAGGGAAGATCCGCGACGAAGTCCTTCAGTCGCTAGGCGATGCAGGCTACTGGGGTTTGCTCGTCGACAAGAAATACGGCGGTAGCGGTACGCCCTTTCGCGCGTTTGCACCCTTTCTGACCGAAATGGCCATGGTCGATCCGACCCTCGCAGGCCTGGCTTCGGTGCACGGCTGTATTGGGGCGGTCGATCCTGTCAGTACGTTTGGTAGCGAAGAACAGAAGCAGCGGTATCTCCCCAAGCTGGCCAGCGGCGAGAAGCTCTCGGCGTTCGCACTGACCGAACCGTGTGCTGGTTCCGACCTGACCGCGCTGCGCACACACGCCAAGCTTGATGGCGACAGTTACGTGCTCAACGGCGAGAAGCTCTTCATCACCAACGTGGTGCCTGGCCGAACGATCGGCGTGGTGTGTCTCATCGACGACGTGCCGGCGGTGTTGGTGGTCGATTTGCCTCCCGAAGAGAACGATAACTTTCAACTTCGGAAGTATGGTATCTGGGCCCTCAAGCACACCTACAACCAGGGCATCATCTTCAAGGACTTCCGCGTCCCGAAAGAGAACCTCTTGGTGCCTGGCAAGGGGAATGGTCTGACCATCGCCTATCATGGGCTCAACCTTGGTCGTATCAGCCTGTGCGCCAATGCGGCCGGTACGATGCGCCTGATGATGGCCAGCATGATCCCTTGGGTTCACTTCCGCGAAACGTACGGCGAGCCGATCGCCAAGCGGGAACTGGTGCAGCGCCGCTTGGGTAAGCTGGCCGGGATGATCGTGGCCTCCGATGCACTGGTAGCCTGGTGTAGCACGCTGATCGATGCCGGTTACCGGGGCGAGATGGAATGCATCATCGCCAAGATCTTCGGTAGCGAGTCGCAAAAGGAAGCGGCGATCGAACTGTTCATGAAGACGCACGGTGGACGGTCGTTCCTGCATGGGCACATGTTCGGCGACAACGTCCACGAGTACCTGGCTCCTTGCATCTATGAAGGGGAAGGGGAGATGCTCGGGATGGCGTTCTTCAAATCGCTAGTCAAGAAGCACGGTACGCAGTTCTTCGAGCCGATCGGCAAGGCTCTGCACGAAGCCGGCATCAAGAAGCCCAATCCCTTCAACCCGGCCCATGCCTGGGCGCTCAAGGGGGCATTGGCTCCGTACGCCAGCTGGATGATGAAGGAGTACATGGGCGGCAAGCCGCGTCCGAAGTTCCCGCAGATGCCAGAAGACCTGAAGGCCCACGCTCAGTTCGCTGCCGACCGTCTGCAAGACATGCCGCTGCATATCTCAGGCACCATGCGAAAGCACCAACTGAAGCTGGCCGACCGTCAGTGCCGTATGTCGTATTTGTCGGCAAATGTGCAGGACCTGATGACCATTCTGTGCACGGCGCTGTACGCGGCGAAGCAAGAGAACGAAACGGTTCGCGCCGCGGCCGATATCGCCTGCCGCGACTTGAAGCGGAAGATTCTGCTCACGCGGCCAAGCGATCGCTACTTCCGTCGCGTTTCGGAAGTGGGGGGTATGATCGCCGAAGGAAACTTCCCCGGCGTTGACGTTCCCCCAGACGAAATCATGATGCGGTATGATAAGTAACGCTTTGTTACTTGATTGTCTGGAAGGACCGCATCGGTGATCAAATTCAGTGTCATCCTGCCTGCCGCCGGCCGTAGTACGCGTTTCGGCGGCGGCGAACTGAAAAAGGTATACGTTCCGCTGTTGGGACAGCCGGTCTGGCTGCATAGCGCGAAGCGATTCGCCGCTCGCCCGGATGTGAGCGGCGTCGTGATTGTCATCTCGCAGGATGATGAGTCGTACTTTCGTGAGCAGTTCTCCGATGTCTGTAACGAGTTGGGAATTCAAATCGTTCTGGGAGGAGAAACCCGAACCGATTCGATTGCCAACGGTATCGACGCGTTAGACTCCAGAAGCGAGTTCATCGCCATTCACGATGCGGCCCGGCCTGGGATCGACGATGCGATGATCGATGCCGTGTTCAACTCGGCCGCCGGAAGTGGTGCCGCGATTCTCGCTCTGCCGGTACCTGGCACGCTCAAGCGAGTCTCGATCGAAGGCAAGATCGTCGAAACGGTTCCCCGCGAAGGAGTTTGGGAAGCGCAAACCCCCCAGGTCTTTCGACGCCCCTTGATTCTCGAGGCGTATGACAAGTTCCGCAACGAGCCTGCCACCGACGATGCCAGCCTGGTCGAACGTCTGGGGCACCCCGTCTCAGTCGTTCGCGGCGCGATGAAGAATCTGAAGATCACGACCAAGGACGATCTGGCCGTGGCTGAACGGCTGTTGGCCGACGGAAGTTGAACCTGACAAGCGGTTTCGGTGTCGTCCCGTAGTTCAATGGGGCGATTTTTCTTAGAATGCCGGTTTGAAATTGGCAACAAAACCCTTAACGGTGGCGATCCTGGTCAGATGAACGATATTTTCGCAGAACTCTCGTGGCGTGGTCTCATTAATCAAACAACCGGGGACGACTCGTTCGGTACCTGGCTGAATGAGCAGCCGCGGACCGTCTACGCCGGTTTTGACCCAACCGCCGAGAGTCTGCACGTTGGGCACATGCTGCCGCTGATGCTGCTACGTCGTTTTCAAGCGGCAGGGCACAAACCGATTGCCTTGGTCGGTGGTGCGACCGGGATGATCGGCGACCCGAGCGGTAAGAGCGCCGAACGTAATCTGCTGTCGGTTGAACAACTGCGCGCCAACGTCGAGGCGATCAAAGTCCAAATGGGGCAATTCCTCGACTTCGACGAAGCCGGCAGCGGCGCCGTGCTGGTGAACAACTTCGACTGGATGCAGAGCTTCAGCTACCTCGACTTCCTCCGCGACATCGGGAAGAACTTCCCGGTCAACGTGATGATGGCGAAGGACTCGGTGAAAGGCCGCTTGGAACGCGATGACGCTGGCCTCAGCTACACCGAATTCAGCTACATGCTGCTTCAGGCGTACGACTTCGTGCACCTGTTCGACAAGCATGGCTGTACGCTGCAGATCGGTGGAAGCGATCAGTGGGGCAATATCACCGCTGGGATAGACCTGGGGCGTCGTATGCGATCGGCTCAGCTTTTCGGCATGACCTGTCCGCTGCTGACCAAGAGCGACGGAACCAAGATGGGTAAAACCGAGTCGGGTGCCATTTGGCTTTCGCCAGACCGTACGAGCCCCTACGCGTTCTACCAATACTGGGTCAACGTCGCCGATGAAGATGCCGGTAAGTGCCTACGCTTCTTGACCGAGTTGGATCGAGAAGAGATTGAAGCACTCGATAAAGCTCGTGAAGAGGAGCCGCACAAGCGACAGAGCCAGAAGCGATTGGCCGAGGCGCTGACCGAATTGGTCCATGGGGCCGAAGGGGTTGCGAGTGCGCAGCGTGCCACCGAGATTTTTTTCGGGGGTGAGATCGACAATCTGAGCGACAAGCAACTGACCGAAATCTTCGCGGATGTTACCAGCCAGGAGCTAAGCCGTGACCGATTGACCGCCGACGGTGGGTTGAACATTGTCGATGCGTTGGTCGAATCAGGCCTCTGCAAGAGCAAGGGGGACGCACGCCGAACTATTTCGCAGGGCGGGGCTTACGTGAATAACCGCCGTGTGGAAGAGGTCGAGAAAACCCTGGGAACCGAGGACTTGGCCAGTGAAACGGTCATGGTGCTTCGCAGCGGCAAGAAGAAGTATGCCCTGCTGCGATTCGCCAACTAGTCCTAGCGGTTTGCTAGCTATCCCCCGATTCAAATTGACGACCGCCTGCCAAGTTCCTACTATTCCGGCAGGCGGTTCGCATTTTGGGGTGGGGCATTCTCCCTGACAGCTAGGTCGATCGTGGCGCGGAAGAAAACGTTTTTGGTGTTGTTTGTTGGTGCGGCCGTGCTGATCGCGGCCGTGGCCGGATCGGTGTACAACGCTACTCAGCACGTGCCAGACTTCTACACCGAAGCCCTCTACGTCGAGCCAACCACCGCACATGAGGATGGCGAAGTCCTGGAAGAGCAGGTCTTTGCCTTTTCCAACCAGGTCAAAAAACCCCGGCCATGGTCGCTGCGTCTGACCGACAAACAGATCAACAGCTGGCTGGCCGCTGATTTGAAAGAGAAGTTCCCGGAGCTTCTGCCCGAGCATATCGAAGACCCTCGCATTGCGGTCAAAGGGAAGACGCTTCTGGTCGGGTGCAAATACAACGGGCAATCGCTCCACTCGGTACTGGCCGTCTCACTCGATTGCTATCTCGTGGAAGGGGAACCCAACGTCGTCGGGATTCAGCTTCATAACGTAACCGCCGGGGCACTACCGATCCCGATTGGTCAGCTGCTTTCAGAGATCGATACCTATGCCGGCAAAGCCGATATCCCGATCCGCTGGCAGCAGCGCGATGGAGACCCGGTAGCGTTGGTCACGATCCCAAGCACCGGCAAAGAGATCGACGGCGAGATCCGGATTGATGCCCTTGAGTTCAAAGATGGCGAGATCTTACTTTCCGGCGAAACGATCAAGACCGAGCAGGAACTCAAAGAGGAAGACGCAGCGACGGAACAAGCCCTGCCTGCTGCTTCTGAGGTTCAAGAGTCAGCAGACGAATCCTGAATCTTTAGGGTGAGTTGCCCTACAAGCCGCTTGCCTTGCAACTGAACCGTGATCTGGTCCGCTTGCCGCGTGATCCAACTGAACGTGCCTGAGTCGGCCTGGGTCACTTCTCCGCGGTTGCCGGAGATGGGGCCTTCGTAGTCGAGGTAGATCATCCGATGATCAAAGTCGGCGACCGCTTTTGCCGAGGTATCCACGCTTGGAAAGCTCTCGAGCGTGAAGGTCTTCAAGACATCGCCATCTTCGAGAAGCAGGTCATAATGATCAGGCTTCTCGGCATCGACCGGCGTGATGTGATGAAGGATGGCAAAGCGAGGCATTGCACTAGTATACGGTCGTATCTTCCTGGACCGAAACTCCCTGCGGCGATTGTTGGCTGCGAACTTCAGCCTTGACGATCTTCTTGCCTGGGGTGGCGGTCTGGATATCGACTTGGAAACTGACGGCCTCTCCGGCTCGCAGGAAGCGAAGCGGCTGCACACCCACGGTCAGTCCATCGGGCGACTGCGATACTTGCGGATTCACAGGGCCACTCAGTTTCAAAAATCGCATGCCCTCGCCTAGCCGCAGCATGATCTGCACGTTCTCGTCGTCGACGTTGCGGGAATTCTTGACGGTCAGGTAGTAGCGAACATTCTGTCCGGCTGGGATGCCGTCTTGCAGTTCGGTGAGGGTTACTTCCAACTGGCCAGTTACCGGCTGGGCAGCACCGCCGCCCCCATTCTGTCCGACGGCCGGTGGAGGCTCGGCTGCCGGCTGGCTCGATGGTGTGACCGACGTACACGTCTGGGCGTTCTGCGTGAGCCCTTCATCCGTGCGGGCCGAGATCCGATTGCAGGCCTGACCGACTGGACGATTGGCCTGGCACTGCACTTCCAGGATCGCTTGTTGATTGGGCAGGATGCGTGGGAACGTCCAGATGACCTTGTTCTGTTCGTCGCGGGCCGGATCGGTTCGTCCCGTGATTTGGAACTCGGGATCGATCAGCTCTTCGACTACGACATTGGTCAGTGGCGTGGCACCCGTATTGGTAAGCACCGCACGGAACAGGATCGGCTGACCCACTTCGCGGCTGGCCGGGGCTCGCAGTTCCAGCGTGAAGGTTGGTTCCGGTGGTGGTGGATTGACCGAGACGCAGGCCGTGGATGACTTCCCTTGCACCCCGTCGGCCGAGACCGTCAGGCGGTGACAGAAGCGTCCTGGGGTCTGGGTTTGGAAGTTCAAGCGAATCTTCTTGGCCTGACCGATGCCCAGCGTTCCCAGATCGTTAAAGATCGGGCTCTGCTGATTCGGATAGAGCAAGCCATCGTCGAAGACATCTTCCAGCTTCAAGTTCGTCAGCGGTCGATCGCCCGTGTTTTGGATCGTCACTTCGTACACGACCGGGTCGCCGACCGTGACGGCTTCCGGGCCGGTCATTTCCAAGTGGATGGCGTCGACCGAGATCTGCGTGCTCGTGCAGTCTTCGCTTCGCAGTCCTGGCTCGGCGGTGGCAACTACGCAGTTCTCGATCGTGCCGGACTGCTGAACCCGGGTCGTGAGCGAGATCTGACGGAAGCCGCGGGCCTCCAAGTCACCGATCGACCATTCCAGGCGGTTACCCATTTGCTGGGCCGCAGGAACACTCGATTCGTAAGACAGGCCAGGCGGAAGGATGACGCTGACCAGCGTGTTACGGGCTGCGACATCGCCGCCGTTCTGGACGTTGATATTGTAAACCGCTTGAGCGTTGAATTCGGCAACCTGAGGACCGGTCATGTCGACCGCCAATTGCGGAGCACTCCAGGTCACCGTCGTCACGCCTGAGCCGAGCATGAGGTTCTCGGCGTTACTCTCGGGATCCAAGTTAGGTTGGATGATCGTGACACGAACCTGGGCCGTTCCGGCCTGATTGGAGAGCGGTGCCAATTCGACCGTGGCGAAACCGTTGGCATCGCTACGCGTTTCGATCGGAGCCCCTTGTTCGGCAGGTCGTCCATTGACCAGGAACGCCGAGGCAGGACCGTCGAGGACTTCGTATTGGACCTTCCAACCTTCGACCGGCTGGCGATTGGTTTGTCGCAGCACGGTGGTCGTTAGAACGGCCTTGTCACCTGCTGGGACAACCACCGGGGCAGGGAACTGCCACTGGGCATCGACCCAATAGATGGTTGCCGTTTGCTGGCGAGCAGGCCAGTTCTCGAAAGTTGGGGCCAATGCCGTGACACGGCTCACACCGGGAGCGGCGGAACTGATCGACATCCAGGTTTGGCCTTTCAATACGCGAACATCGTCACCGGGAAGTTCTGTGCCGCGATCGATCGTTTTATTGCAAAGCAGAGTGCTGCTGGTAGCAAAGTCAGGGCCTTGCACGCCGTAGTCTCGACTGGAGACCAGGTCGAACATATTGGAATCCCTGCCCACTTCGGTGATATAGCCGACGCTTTCACGCGAAAGGATCCAGTTGACCGGTCGGCCGGCTTCGTGCAAGTGCTTCTTACGGTTCAGGCCGGCCACCAGGACGACCTCGGTGCCGACCGGAGCCACCACACGCGATGGGGAAAGCTGCAAGGCTTCGGTATCGACAACGCCCTTGGGCGGAGCAGGAAGGGGAGTCAGCGGCGTGACGCCTGAGGCAGGGCAGGGGGAAAGGGGAGCCGGCTGCTGGAAGGCTGGCTGCTGATTGAAGCAGCCGAGGTTGCAGTCGACTGGAGTGGTGTCGCGGGCGAAGATCCGCTGTCCGGTAGGATCGATGCGAGGGACGCGAAGCGGCGCGCACCCTGAGCTGACGATCGCAAGGCAGAGCGTCGTAAGGAGCAACATTCGCTTCGTGCTAGTTGACCAACGCATGACTGTTTCCAAAACTCGGACGTGGAGTTCCCGACGTAGCTTGCCCAGAATGACAAGCCGTGAAAACTTAGCACGCGGTTAGGCAACATGCGGCTTTTTTTCATCATGCGATGTTGAGAAAAAACAACGCGACCCGTGCGGTTACGCGAACTGCACGGGTCGTCGTGGTTATTCAGATTGCAGGGCCGAGCGGCCCAATGCCCTAGCGGTTACGGGCAAAGATGCCGGTGGCGTACCAGATGCCGTTGCGGCCGCGCTTCATGTCGTAGCCGTAATAGACATTGTTATCGCTGACGGCCGACCAATGTCCCGACGAATGACGCCAGCTACGAACACATTCGACGGCGGCGTCTTCCAGTTGTTGACCTGGCCAGCTTTCGGCACAGACTTCGGTCGGAACCAATCCACCGGGAAGCTGAGCCTTGATCTGCTGGAAACGCGATTCCCACTGGTGATGCCCTTGCAACTGCATGTTGGCCTGGTTGCGGCTGTGGCGGAACGTTTCCAGTGCCAGCAGACGACGGAAGATGCCCTTGGTGCTGCGAGGCTTCTCGGGATGCATCCGCACCGCGTAGATCAGCGTCCGCTGCGTCAGCGAGCCCGGCGGCAGCGTCAGGATGACTTCCATCTCTTGCACCGAACGACCCTGCGTCGAACGGAAATTGAATTGGCTGACGACCTGGCCGTACTGCGAAGGATCGTTGTTGGTGTAATCGACGATCGCAATCCCAGCGTTGCCGTACATGTAGCTGAACGCGCCATGATTCAGAATGCGAGTCGGCTTGCCGTCTACTTTCACGTTGGCATCAACGGAAAGCTTCGCGACGACGTAGTTATCCAATAACTCTTGGACGCGGCGATTGGTGAGGACTTCGGACTCGAAGCGTGTTGCTGCGTTGGAATCGTCATTGAAGACGATGAACAACATTTTCTTTTCTGCCGTGGCAGCTTTGACGGCACTCGAGTAATCGTGGTGCCAAGGAGACTCTGAGGTTTCCGCTGTTGCGATGCTTGTCCAACTTCCTACAAGCAGAAGACAAGACAGCAGGCAAAATGAGCGAAGCGACATGTTCATGGAGATCGGGGGAGGTTAAAGGGAGACTTATCGATGGTAAAGGATCCAGCATTTAGGCAGGAAAAGCTGGATATACCGGTCAAGTTGTTTACGTAAAGGTAAGTGGGAGAGTTGTAGCAGTCAATCTACTAGTACCGTCCTGGGCAGTAGAGAGATGGAATTTCCTGGGATCTTTGCCCTGACGTTAAAGTGGGTTGAGTACGAAGTATAGAAAAAGGATGTGGTCAAGGAATAGTTTGTGTATTAGGCGGCTTTTCCAAGGAATGCTGGCGATGAAAGCTTCACGAGATCACCTAATCGGTATATCTTGTGGGCTGCCTAAACCTCACAAACCGTATTCAGCCCCTTCCCCCACGGATGAGGAACATCATGATTTGGAATCTACGGCGTACGGCGGCGCACAGTTTTGTGATCCTGGCTTCAGGATTTCTTCTCTTCACAGGCAATGTCCTGGCTCAAGAGCCAGCACCAGCTGGTGATCTGACACAAACCATCGAAGACGCGAAGGCCGGCTTTAAGCCAGTCACGCCAGACGATGTTGCCGCTGCAAAATCGACGCTTCAAGCCAAACTCAATTCATTGCAGAGCTTGCTGTCCAATGGTTCGTCCGAAAACGAACAAGCTTGGAAAGACTATCTGCGATGGGACGACTTGCAGGCTCAACTGTCGGCCGAAAACCCCGACATGCGAACCTTGGAAGAAATCTACCTGAAGTACAAGGGTTCGTATGCGGGCCTTGACAAGAAGCAGGTTGTGTCTGCCCGACAGGCACTGCGGACGTACATTAATCTGGCCTACTTCGTGCAGGTTGATCAGTACAAGCAGCAGTTCGATATGCAGCTAAAAACGCTGGCTGACGCGGTAAAACGCTACACCGACATGGCCACCGGGGACGATGCCCGGGCAATTGGTGCCATTCTCGGCTGGCTTGAGCAAGGCGAACAGGTTCCTGCCGCGCTTAAAACGATCCGAAATAAATTGGATCAACCCAACCTCTACGCTTCGGTTTCCCGAGATTTGATCGCCGGTGGCATCAGCCGTCCTGTCGATCAAGTGAATCCCGTCCACGAGATCATCCTCGGAACGGACGTCCACGGAACGGCTCATATGGTTGGTGATGTCGACGTGAACCTGGTTCCCAGCAAGGACAAGGGGCTAATCGAGCTTTCGCTGACCGGCACCGTGACCTCCGACAATGTCGGTGTGAACGGCCCGGCCACGATCTACTCGACCGGACATAGCACCATCGGGGCCAGCAAACTGCTGACCGTCGATAAGGACGGCCTGACGCCCAATCCTGCGGTCGCCCATGCCGACACCTCGACGACCTTCAACGCCATTTGCGCCAAGCTGCGTTTGGTGCAGAAGATCGCCACCAAGCGTGCCTATCAGCAGAAATCGCAGGCCGAAGCCATTGCTTCCGACCGAACCGAATTCCGCATTCAAAATCGCTTCGACGACGAAACGAAAGACCTTGTCGCCGACGCCAATACCCGGCTGCAGGAAAAGCTTTACCGACCCCTCATTGGTCGTGATGAATTTCCGGACGAAGTCAATGTTTCGACGACGACCGAGCATCTGAATCTCGAAGTCATGCAAGCCAGCCAATCGCAGTTGGCCGCCCCTGGTCCTGCTCCGGCTTCCGAAGACGAAGCAGCTGACCTGACACTGAAACTTCACGAATCGATCGTCAACAACTATGGCGAAACGTTCCTGGCCGGCGTGAAGCTGACCGACGAACGCCTGGTCGAGATCTTAACGGAACGCGATGCAGAGGTTCCTGAAGAGCTGCAGATCACGCCTGATACCGATCCTTGGTCGATCACATTTGACTACAAGAGCCCGATTCAGGTCGTCTTCGACAACGACACCGTCAAGATCGGCATCCGCGGTCGGCAGTTCACCCGTGGCGATAACGAAGTGAACCGCACCATCGCGATCAGTGCCGACTACAAGATCGAAAAGGGGGAAAGCGGTACGCTGCTGACCCGCACCGGCGACGTCGTGGTCGATTTCCCCACCCAGGAACGCTTGGGTCCGCTCGATCTGACCGCCAAGACCTTCCTGCGAAAGAAGTTTGAAGCCGTCTTCAAGCCGGAAATCGTCGGCGAAGGCATCAAGCTCGAAGGCGAATGGGAAAAGGCGGGCACGCTCCGCATCTCGTCCCTGGCCGTCACGCCAGGCTGGTTTGTGGGTAGCTGGAGACTCGAAGCTCCAGAACCCGCCGCTGCGACAGAAGTGACTTCTGTGGTAGAATAAGCCGCTTCGCGAGTTTTCAGTGCGAAGTGTTCAGTTTTCAGCAAGAGACGCGTTCGATGCGAACCGTCTCTTTGGGTGCCTTTGTCGTTTGACTTAGAAGCTGATATCTTCACTGAAAACGGAAATCTGAAAACTTCAAACCTGAGCTCCAAAGGAGCGCCCATGGATCGTTGGGTAGAAATTCAATTCGACTGTCTTCCGCTGCGTTCGATCGATCGGCTTGATATTCCGATGGATGCTTCGCCGAAGTTTCAGGAGCATTGCCTGCGTGTGAAAGCGGCCATGGAAAAGCATGGTTCGCACAACACGTACTATCTGCACAACGCCAAGTGCACCTACCATCTGCTGAATCACCCGGTTGACGGGATGATCCAGTTCAAGTTCCACGGCACCGTCATCACCGATGCCGACGATATGGAAACCCGCGGCAGCGACCTGGAAGTGGAACTGGTCAAAGAAACCTGCACGTGGCTATCCGAACCGATCGTGCATTGGTTCCAGGAAACGGTCCAGCGCAGCGTGGCGGTCGAGTTCGACCACTACATCCAAGCAGGCGACCTGAAGAAAACCGAAGAACGAATCGCCAAGATCAAAGAAGAAAGCGAATCGGATGAAGGTTTTCTGGGGATGTATCTGTAAGTGCGATGGCCGTCGACGCGAATCTGGTGATGCGGTTTCGAAAAGCAACTGGGCTATCGCCACCTGTTGCTCGGGAGTGTTTGGAGCAACTTACCGAATTCGACCCTGAAACCTATGTCGCGATGGCAGAAAATGCTGACGGGGGCATGATTCATGATCCTATTGAATCAGATCCGGTCACTGGTCCCCTGATTCAATGCGTCCTTCGTGATGTCGAAGCGTCTGTGTCTGCTTCGATAGCTGAAGGCCAGTCGAAGCGTGGCATATGTCATCGTATATGGCACGAAGTACAGCAGCGACTTATTCTGGAATACGGAATCCGCTGGCGAACACCCCAAGAGCTGACCCCTTGGCGTCGGATAGATTAATCGAAACGATACGTCTCTAGTGCCACGTCGGGTCTCCCCCAAAAAAATTTTCCAGGCGCACTATCTTTCTGAAGCGCTAGCCGTCTAAATTGCACGTACACCCTGCGGATCACTTCGATTCCTGGGTGTCACTGGCCTCCGAATCGTAGGGCCCCGCGCGAGCGCGGGTCGGAAGCCTGGTACCCGCTGCGCGACCCGCGGGCCCTACTCTACTCAATCACGAGCAACTTTCTTTTTTCGAGCATCACTATGTCATCATCCCACGAACAACCTGAACAGCGCGGCGTAAGAATGCCCGAGGTTGTCGTGCGCGCTGGCAAAACCTATGTGTGCTCCTCGTGCGGGACGTTGGTAGAAATACCGGCAGATGTCGTCGGGCAGTTGGTAAACGCGGTCGATCCAATGCCGCAGGAGGTCTGTGTTGGGGAACCATCTGCTGAGGAACCGCCTGCCCACGCTGAGCCTGTTTCGAAGGTATCGACTCACCATGAGCCGCAGCCGCAACCGGTTCTCATCGAAGAGCCTGCGCCGCGATCGACTTTACAGGGGGCCCGGCCTGCCAGGCCGAAGCGTCCGAGGCAACCCAAACGGGACGCATTCACCAACACGATCATCGACGGGCTGCGGGTTCCATCTGCCAAAGAATTAGATCGAGCACTGACGTGGGTTTCGTTTCACCTGAAGGTCCTCGACCGGCAAGGGAGCGAAATCACGCGGCTCAAGAAGCTGCTGAAGAAGCAATCAACAGCCCAGGTGTCACGCCCAAGTCTTCCTGGGCGTGTGAAAGAGGTCATACGCCAAGAACCGACGGTCCCCGGCATTGGTGAGACGCAAAAACACGCCCAAGCGGACTTGGGCGTGGCACCCGCGTCTTGCCAAGACATACCGAACAAACGCGGCCCACCATAAACCTCTTGTCCCCTCTCCCGCGCAGGGAGAGAGCCAGGGTGAGGGGTTTCTTGTGCAACGTTTACTTGCATCGCCAGACGAGAGTTCCGTATCGATCGAAAACCTCGGCCGCGCATGGGATTCATTTCTGCGAACTGCCCCCTCACCCTAACCCTCTCCCCCGAAGACGGTGGCGAGGGGACTAGAGAGATAAAGATCGGGTGCCACGCCGAAGTCTGCTTGGGTGTGCGGGTGACGCATGCGCCAACGAAAAAAGCCAGGGGCGAGTACCTCTGGCTTTGGGATGTTGCCCTTGCGGGGCTGGCACGATTGGAAGAGGGACGATTACTCGTCGACCCCTTCCCAGTACCCGCCGCGATCGTGGTCGAACATGGCTTCGACGCCCATGCGCGACTCGTCGAACTTGCCGTCGCGGTAGACTTCCTTGCCGCAGACCCAGGTTCGCATGGGCCAACCGGTGACTTCGCGGCCCTCGAAAGGTGTCCAGCGGCACTTGGTTTCCATGCTTGGGCCGTGGATGACCTGGGTCTTGTTCATGTCGATCAGCACCAGGTCGGCGTCGTAGCCGACTTCGATGCGTCCCTTTTCCAGGATGTCCCAAACCAATGCCGGGCCTTCGCACATCCAGTGGACAACGTCCTCGATGGTGCACTTGTCCTTGGCTACCATGTCCAGCATCAGCGGCAGGGCCGTGTCGACGCCAGGCACACCGCTTGGGGTGTCAGGGTAGCGGCCGCACTTCTCTTCCCACGTGTGCGGGGCGTGATCGGTCGCGACGATCTGGATCTTGTCGTCCAGCAGGGCCTGGAACAACGCTTCGTTGTCTTCCTTCGTCTTGAGCGAAGGATTCATCTGGGCCAGCGGGCCCAGGTTCATGTAGTCGTCCACGTTGAGGAACAAGTGATGCGGGGTGACTTCGGCGGTGATCACGTCGGCGTGATCTTCGAAGACATCGACCGAGGCTCCGGCACTCACGTGGCAGATGTGCAGGCGGTGCTTGTATTCGCGAGCCAGCTCACAGGCACGCTTCACCGACGAGACTTCGGCCTCGACGTTGCGAATCTTGGAGTGGTCGACCACGTTTCGCGTGCCGGCCAATTCCTGCTTCATCTTTTCGATGATCGCTTCGTCTTCGGCATGCACGGCGATCGGCAGCTTGGTTTCCGCGAAGATCGCTTCCAGCAGGCCGGGATCGGTCAGGGCCATATCGCCGGTGCTACTGCCCATGTAGATCTTGATACCAGGCGTGCGGGTGCCCTTTTTCAGTTCTTCCATGTTCTGCAGCGTGGCACCCAGGAAGAACCCGTAGTTCACGATGCTTTTGTTGGCTGCCAGGGTGAGCTTCTCTTCCAGAAGCTTCTGCGAGATGGTGGCCGGGTTGGTGTTCGGCATTTCCAGGAAGGTGGTGATTCCCCCCTTCGCACAGGCTCGGCTACCACTGCGAAGGTCTTCCTTGGCGGTCAGGCCGGGGTCGCGCATGTGCACGTGGGCGTCGATTACGCCAGGGATCAGCGTCATGCCGTACGCATAGACGGTCTCGTCCACTTTCACCGATTCGGCCGGATCGATATCGGCAATTTGAGCTCCATCGATCAAGACGGACGTCTTTTGCGGGCCATCAGGCAGCACTACGGTGGCGTTCTTAATCAGCGTTTTCATTCAATATCCTGCGGTCGAAAACGATTAGCCCACGCTTCAGTAGGGATGGCCGAGTGCGAAAGAATCCGTCGGCGAGTGAGCGTGGGGAGCGAGATTGTCTGGACTACGGCCTTGGTTCTGGGGTGCACGGTAGATCCCCGAAGCCAGAACGTAAACGATCACTATAAGATGTTTCGCCCCCTCATGAAAGCGGTGTAGATGCGGACATAAGGGATACGAGGGCCGCTTTATCGCGTGGGAAACCGCACAAACGCCGTTTTTTGGCTTTCCGTCGCCGTGTACCACGCTCAGGGGAGTTACCCTTTTGGGGTCCTCATATCTAGAATAAGTGAGTCGACTTTACCCACCTTCGCAGGAAGCCGCCGGAAGATGCTCGATCGAGTGAAGCTGGCGGTGAGCCTGGCCGATCCCCATTACGAGAAGCCCAACCCCTTCCCCCCCACGAAGGTCCATTTAGAACGGTCATGCTGTCTGGGATAACCCTGCTTTGTTTTGCATCTTGCTACGCGATTACGCTCGGGCTTGAGGTTGCGCGAATCTGGGTTCGAGCACGATCCCGGGCTGTCGTCTCGCTCGGGTTTGCCGTCGTGGGGATCATCACCCACACGCTCTATCTGATTGGCGAGCAACAAGGTCTCATCCAATCGGGGCCGATTTCTTCGTGGCACCAATGGTGCTTGATGGCGGCCTGGGTATTGATGTCGCTGTTTGTGATCGCCGCGTTCGCCCAGCCAGGGACCTCGCTCGGATTATTTCTGCTGCCGATGGTCTTGCTGCTGATCGGCGTCGCTTACTTGATGGACCAGGTCGCACCCTTTGGCGCCGCCACCTCGGCAGAAACCTGGGGGGTAATTCACGGAACCGCGCTATTGGCCGGAACGGTCGTGGTGATGCTGGGATTCGTGACCGGGATCATGTACCTCATTCAGTCTTACCGGCTGAAGCACAAGATGCTGACCAGCGAAGGCTTCAAGCTCCCGAGTCTCGAATGGCTGGAAACGACCAATCGACGAGCCTTGGTCATTTCGACGTGTCTATTGGCCGGTGGGATGTTCGCTGGCATCCTGTTGAAGATCAGCCATAACAGCTTCCCTTGGACCGATCCCGTGATCTGGAGCTCGGCGATCCTGTTTTTGTGGCTCGTCGCGGCGACGATCTTTGAAGTGGTCTATCGCCCGGCCCGGCGTGGTCAAAAGGTCGCCTACCTGACAATGGCGAACTTCTTATTCCTGATGATCGTATTGGCGTTGATCCTGTTCGGCCCGTCGCAGCATGCCCGAAACCCGGAAAGCCCAGGCACGAGCGAGAGCACCAGCCTGCTCGAATTGCCAGCCGACCCGCCAAGGAGCCTCACGCGATGAAGCTCCACATGATCGGCTGTAGCCACCACAACGCGAAGGTCGAAGTCCGCGAGCAGCTGGCCTTCACGCCAGAGCAGGCCAAGCAAGCCATGCTTCTGCTGCGAGAGCACTACCCCGATACCGAGTCGGTGATCCTCTCGACCTGTAACCGAACCGAGTTTTACACCGCGGCGATCGATCCGACCAAGTTCCCCAGTCACCACGACATGGTCGACTTCCTGGCTCAGTTTCATCAACTGAAGTCGGAAGACATCTTCGACAACGTCCTGGAACGCACCGGCGAAGATGTCGTGCGGCACTTGTTCACGGTCGCGGCCAGTTTAGACAGCATGGTTGTGGGCGAGGCCCAGATCCTCTCGCAGGTCAAACAGGCCTACGAGATGGCGACCGATGCCGACTGCGCCGGAACGCTCACGCACAGCGTGTTTCAAGCGGCCATCCACGTCGCCAAACGCGTCCACAACGAAACGAATATCCACCAGAAGCGGGTCAGCATTCCCAGCGTGGCCGTGGGTGAGTTCGCCTCGAGCATCTTCGACCGCTTCGACGATAAGAAGGTCCTGATCATCGGTGCCGGTGAGATGGGCGAAGAGACTCTCAATTACCTGCGTGACATGGGCGTGCGCGACTTTACGGTTGTGAATCGCAACCTCGAACGGGGGCAGAAGCTGGCCGAAGCGTTCAACGCCGATGCGTTCCCCTGGACGGAACTCACGCGGCAGCTGGTGCGGGCCGACGTCGTCATCAGCACGACCGGAGCCAGCGAGCCGATCATTACGTACGAGCAATTCCAGGAAGTCGAATCGAAGCGCTATCAGAAGACGCTGTTCGTCCTCGATCTGGCTATCCCCCGCGACTTCGACTCGAAGATCGGCGACTGCGTAGGGGTCTACCTATTCTCGATCGACGACCTGCAGAAAGCGTGCGAGAAGAACCGCAAGGCCCGCGAGCTGGAATGGCCAAAGGCCGAGAAGATCGTTGAAAAAGAAACGGCCAAGTTCATGGCCGACCTGCACCACCGCGCGACCGGCCCGACGATCAAACGCCTGAAGCAAGCCGCCGACGAACTGAAGCAGGACGAACTGAAGCGGCTGATGAACAAGATGGACGATCTCGATCCGAAGCTGCAAAAAGAGATCGAACGCTCCTTCGATCGCCTGGTGAACAAGCTGCTACACCCACCGCTGGAATCGCTTCGCGATGACATCGAAAGCGGCGCCCAAGGTGGGCTGCTGGATGCCCTGAAGCGGTTGTTCCGTCTGTACGATTAGACAAAGCGGGCAATCGCGGTCATGAATCCCAGCACCATGGCAAGGTAGGCGATCGCACCCAGCAAGTTTCTTAAGGTCATCACGGGTGGAATCTCGCGTGGACCTTCCTCTCCGTAAGCATTCCAAAGTCGGTCAAACCAAACGTAGTTCATCTTTATCATGACTATGAACAATATTGCGGTCGCAGGCAGGTAGACGAGCGAAGTGTAGAAGAGAACTTGTTCAACTACGCGAAATCTTTGCATGGATCCAGGAAAAGTTATTGCGGCCAAGAAGAGGTATGCGTGCATTATGGCTGCGGCTCCCAGTAAATAAATTGCACGCTTTGTTGCCCGGGGCGACTTGAAGAAGGTTGCTTCAAACTGAACGCTAATCAGGAAGAGATATCCAATCAAGAGAGCAAAAGGAAATAGGGGAAAGTCAAAAAGGTGCCACAAGATTGCATGGAGGATCAATGCGATGGGCGGCACGCACGCGACCATCATGATTAGCACAATGGCCTGAAGCCAGGCAGGTATCTTCAATTCAGATGAGTCAGTCACGGCGGTGTCTGCAGCGGACCAGGGGTGATTAATTCGACTATCGTACCAAGAAACAAAAGCGGGCCGAACAAGTTCGGCCCGCCTTCGGGGTCACGGAGGAGAAACGGAATTGGATGGGTGGCGGCAATATCATGTCCCCTCTCCACCGTCCTCGGGGGAGAGGGATAGGGTGTGGGGGCGTCGCGTTTGTTTGAAGAGATTGCTTAGCTTGAGTTCTGGACAGACCTGGAAATTCGACGGGCGACTTTGTGCGATCTTTGCTCGATAAACCCTCACCCTAACCCTCTCCCTGCGAGGGAGAGGGGACCAGATCTGTTTAGTTCAACATCGCGTTGGCGGGCTTCTCGTCCGAGACGAAGAAGTCGGCGAATTCCGAGCCTTCGCCGGCGGTGCCTTCCATGTCGTATTCGTCGGAGATCAAGCTGCCGATGTAGGCTTGCAGCGTACGCGAGGCCGCTTCGTCGGCGTGATGCGTCGCGACTTCGCTGGCGAAGTTGACCAGGTCGTACACGCGGCACTTGGCTGGTAACACGCGGAGACGCTTCTCGCTTAACGCATCCAGGTTGGTGAGCCCGTACATCTGATTCATGCGGCCGGTCAAGCGGTGGAAGTCGGTCAACACGTTGGGGCGATCGAACGACTTCGAGCGGTCCCAGCGGAACAGCAGCTTGTACAGCTTGTTGCATTCGTTGAGCGAAGCCCACGAGGTTTGCGAGCTTTCAAACCGTTGCCGTAGTCCGGCGTACCCTTCACCGTTGTCGTAGCTTTCCAGAGCCCGCGAGATGCAGTGCCCGATGTCCTTGCCCAGGCTGATGTCGCTGCGGAACGCCCGGCTGTAGCCGATCGCTCCGTTGCTGCACAGCATCCGCAGAAACGAAAGGTAGATCTTCGGTTGGCTGAAACCATCGATCGGGGTCTCCATCACGAAGCGATGCTTGAAGCGGTCGCCGCCGATTTCAAAGTCGCAGTCGCCGCTGCGAGGACGATGCGTGCTGGTGATGACCCCTTCGGTGTACTTGATGTCTTTCCCGTCGTACTGGTCGAGCAAGCCGCGAACTTCCTCGTGCGTAATCACGGGGCGTTTCGGATTGCTGACCGAAAGCAGTCGCGGCCCTTTCGCACCGCCCCGTTCCAGGCAGAAGCGAACCGAATCGTTGGGGGCCTTCTCCGAGATCCGCTGAAAGACTTCGCCATGATCGAAGTAGCGGAAGACGCTTTCCGAGAAGCCGAACCGCATGAACATCGACTTCCAGAATCGCTTCGTCGGCCGAAGCTTCTCGCCGTGCAGTTCGATGCCGGTCACGTTCACGCGGCCTGACTTCAGGTCTCGCTCGGCCTCGACACGAAAATCAGAAACGCGAGCATGTCCGTATTCAAAATTCCATCGCATGGTTCAGGGCTCCGGATGAGTTTTGACCTGGTTCTTGGGTCAGTGTGAAGTTTTCAGTGTTCAGTTTTCAGTAGAGAGGGATTTGCTTTCAGCAACATCTGGTCCCCTCTCCCCTGAGGGGAGAGGGTTAGGGTGAGGGGCTAATCGCTTTCTGGTGAACGATTAGAAGCGGTTCCGCCGCTGTTCCCACATCGGCCGCGTCTCTTTGAGTGCCGCGACCAGTTTGGGCAAGCGTACCTGGGTACCGGCGATCAGGCGTCGCGATCGCTGGCTGATCGCTTCGATCTGGCGGTTCATCTTCAAGCTGTTCCACTGATCGCCGGCCCACACGTACTGCTCGATGGCCGCGGCCGTTTTCAGAATCGGATGCGGCGTTTGTTGACATTGCACCACTTGCTTGAAGGGGTGACTGACGTGCTTGCGGAAGACTCGCCCGCACATTTGAATCGTGCAGGCCTTGCTCGATGGTCGACAGAAGACCGTCTTCAAATCAGGGCAGTCGAACCCTTCGGTCAAGATGTTCATGTTGATCAACACGGTGATCTTGCCAGAGATGAAGTCGGCCAGTTGCCGATCGCGGTCACTCTTGGCGGTGACAATCTCGCTGCGAATGCCGCGGAGCGTGAGCTCCTGTTGGCATTCGACGCATTGGTCGTGGCGGTGGAAGAAGACGATGGACTTCCCCCACCGCTGGATGTCCGACGCGTAGGTCTCCGCGACGGCTCCCGGGGTATATTCAGGAATTGTGTAGTGGTGGTACTCGCTGAGGTAACCATCTTGAATCAGTTGATGGATGCCTGCGTCGCGGATGACATGATCGAAGCAAAGCTTGACGCGATCGCCACGGAAGGGAGTCGCCGTGAGGCCCAAGATATATTGCGGGCGAATCGTGCAGTGCAGATTGGCCATGCTCATCGCGGCGTCGTGTTGGGCTTCGTCGACGATCAACATGTCGACCTTCGGTGGGTCCTTGTCGAACATCGAGATCAGCTCCAGCTTCACATCGAAGCCGCGAGCGATGTTCTCGGCCTGGGCTTGCGACAGAAGATTGCGTCGCATCGAAACCCAGCCGATCGACAGGCCGAAGTGCTTTTGCATCCACTGGGCGATTGCCAGGCCCATGACCGTCTTCCCGCTGCCCGTGGGACTTTCGATCAGGACCGAAGCACTCGACCCGGCAAATTCGTCAAACGGATCTGCGTCGGCACTCAACAGAGCTTGAATTGCTTTCGTCGCGATGCGTACCTGGTACGGACGCGGCTGAGCATCGACACCCTCGAACAAATCTTCCAGTACGGCCAGTTCCGCAAATGCGGTCTTCGTTTCGGTCGACTCTTCGATCCAATCACCCAGTTCCAGGCCAATTCCCAAAGCCATGACAGACCTCTCCATATCTCGGCAACGTGATGTGTTTTGTGTCGTGTGCAGCCCGGCGGAAAACCCTTTCCATCCGCGACACAAGTACTATCGATTAGGCGGGTGACACGTTGGGTCACCTGAATTTCAGGTGGGAAAAGTTTTTGAAAGAATTTGCCAGAGAGTGGCGTAACGTGTTAATTGCTTGTAGGTTACGTCGAAGATTCGGTTCGTTCGGAAAACGGACTGGTTCGCTTCTGTATACTGAAGCGAACTCGAAACAACTCGACTGCTCGGAAAGCGATATGCGAAATCAATTTGTTTGGCTGGTGCTGGTAGTGCTCTTCCCGGGAGTTGCTTGGGGAGAAGAAGTTGATCCTGCCCAGGCTTCCCCCAAGGCCGTCGTCCAGGCAACGTTCAACGCGCTCTACGATTCCGACTTCGATCGGATCATTGCCCTGACGCATCCCAAGTCGAAGGAAGCGTACTCCAAGTTCTTGATGGAACTGTTCGCGAGCAATCCGCTCGACCCGGTCGTTGCCCATCACAAGCAGCAGCTGCATCCGATCGACACCAAAGAGAAAGTCAGCCAGGCCGGTCCCGATGCGGTGCTGAAGCAGAAGTATGAAAACACCTTTGGGGTGATTCCCAAGAAGCAGCTCCGTGAAAGTACGCCAGAGCTTGAGATCCTGGGTGTCATTAACGAGTCACCGGAACGCGCTCATGTCATCACACGTGCGGTGACGCTGCATGTGATCGAAGAGACTTGCCAGAAGGTCGACGGCAAGTGGTACATGCTGCTCGACGACGAAGTGCCGCGGATGTGGCGACATGCCCAGGCCATTCACGAGAAGCATCTTCCTGATCTCAAGAAGGTCGTTTCTAAGTTCGAGTCGGCCAAGGTTCTGGGGTATGTGCCGGACGGGAAAGATCACGTTCAAGCGTTGTGCCGGATTCAGGTTCAGGTCGCCGGCATTCCCTTCGAGGAGCTAAGCTGCTTCTCGGTTTACAAGGGAGAACTGGCCTGGGATCATCTCGACGATAAGGATCAGACCGAGTTGATCGCCGCATTGCGCGAGCGCTGGGGCATTTAGCGATCTACGAAAACATCTGAAACTGCCCGGTCGGTTCGAAGGCGTTTTCGATATGCGTGAGCTTGGGCTTTGCTTTCTCTTCCGGCCAGACGATCGCGATCACATCGAATCTCGCGGCACAGTTGCCCAGCAAATCGTGCCGTCGCATGTAGGCCAAGGCCGCACGGGTAAGACGCTGCTCTTTGTCTTGGTCGATCGCGTCGGTAGGCGTTCCTTTTGCTTCGCCTGACCGGGTTTTGACTTCGACGAAGACGATCGTCCGCTGCTGGACTGCAACGATATCGATCTCACCCAGACGCGTTCGATCTTGCCTCGCGACGATCGTGTAGCCTTGGCGGCGAAGGTGACGGCACGCGAGCGATTCCCCTCGCTCGCCCAGTGACTTGGGTTTCCAGAAACTTCGCATCCAGGTCAGCATGGTGCACCGCGGTTAGTCATTGCCAAACTGGGGAAGGTGAACGATATCGGGATAGTCCGGCAGCGTCCGGTAATGCGACTCTAAAGCTTCCATCACGTCCAGCACCTGGTCTTCCCGCCAGAAGCGACCGGCCACTTGCACGCCGATCGGAAGTCCCTCGCTGCCAGCTTCGATCTTGGCGGCCAGGCGTTCGCTCGCATCGAGCTTGCCGCGGCGATCGGAAGTTTCCCCAGCACGAACACGCGTCGCTGGCACGCTTCCGCAGGGAACGCCCAACAGATTCATCAAGACGCTGTAGCTGGCCGCCGGCATCATATCGACGGCACAATCGGGAAGCAGAGCCGGGGTGGCATGCGTCGGACAAAGGACCACGTCGACGTTCGCTTCGTCCCACGCCTGAAAGACTTCGCGTACCTGTTGGACAGCCTGGTAGGTGATTTGCCACAGCGAGTTGGCCGAGCGAGGCCCCGACGCTTGAAACAAAGACGACATCTTTTGCTTACCAAACGGAGCAAGGACCAGCATCGCGATCAGCGGCCGAATCCAACGCGGCAGGGCCGCCAGTCGTACCAGGCGGGCCACTTCGGGATCGAGCTTGCTTCCCTTGAGCATGCGACGGAAATCACGGCCGCCATCGGCGCTGGCAATCGCAAAGTACGACTTGAGGAGCTCGAGTGTTTTTGGTGGTTCTAACGTGACGATCGTCGCCCCGCGGGCCTCTAGCCCTTGAATGCCTTCGGCGATGGCTCGCTTCGCGGCAGGGCAGGGAGGAAAGAAACCATCGTCGGCATAAACGCCAACCCGCAGCGAACGGATGTCGGTGGAGGGCTGCGGATTGAAGCCTGATCGAGCGTCTTCCGCTTTGCTCCAACGGGCATTCGGTTCCGTACGACAAAGTACGTGCATCGCCAGTCGCAGATCGGCCACATGACGGGCCATGGGGCCTGGCTGATATTCGAGCCACGCCATGCCGCGCAGGTTTTCGACGGCACCGCTACGATCCAGCCGCCGCGAGGTGGGTTTCAAACCAGCGACGCCGCAGAAATGGCTCGGCAGGCGAATGCTTCCTCCCAGGTCGCTTCCCAGGCCTAGCGCCGTACCACCAGCCGCCAGGATCGCGGCTTCGCCACCGCTGCTTCCACCGACGCTACGCCCCAGGTTCCACGGATTGTTGGTCGTGCCGAAGACCGGATTGCGCGTCTCGTGGATGATCATCATCTGCGGCACGTTGGTCATGCCCAGGACGATCCCGCCAGCATCGCGCAGCCGCGCGACGTGCAGGCCGTCGTTTGCATGCACGATCGGAGGCAGCGTCATGCCGAGCGTTGTCTTGCCACCAGCGACGAGAAAACACTCTTTGATCGAGATCGGCACCCCGCGCAGCGGTCGGCCTGCAAGCAGCGAAGGCTCATCATCCAGACGCTTGGCCGTAGTCTTTGCCCTATCGAAGAATGTTTCGGTCATCGCATGGATGTGCGGATTGACCGTTTCGATGCGTTCGATATGTGCGTCGATCACCTCCGATGCGGAGACCTCGCGCGAAGCGATCAGGTGGGCCAGCTGAGCGGCGCCGTGCTGCCAGAGCTTGGGGGACGTTCGTTGCATGCTGTGATTTTAGCGAGGATGTCCCACCGTGTCTTTCACTCTGGCGACAACTTCGTGGGGCTCGCCCCAAGTTGACGATGGATCACCGCCAGTAGAAGCGTGCCGAGGCTGAATTGAAGCACCAAATAGGCGGTTTCCAGCAGAAACCAAGTCGACAGCGGAGCAATCGGATGTTTCGCTGTCGCCGCCAGGACATGCATCGTCCAGTGATAGCCTCCCATCAGCAGGGCAAACGTAACCGCCCCACGAAAGAAAGCCATGCCGGCGCAAATTTTGGGATATAAGGCTGAGAGGATAATCCCTTGAAGTAGGATCGCGGCAAAACCGAACGCGATGATCGGCTCTTCGCGGTCAATGTAGCCGAGGTCCTCGTAAGTCTTTTGAAACAGGACCAGGTGCCAGACGTATGCCAGCGGGAACGTAACCATCAAATAGGCAAGCGTTCCCGCGATGATTTTCAGCATGAGTTGTATCCCTCGTTTTAGACCAACAGAGGTTCGCGTCCCAAGGCCGTCCGGCAGACGGCTGCCTGGCCGCGGTGGTTGGTCAGATGCAAGGCCATCGCACCGAAGCATTGCCGCCACGTTCCGAATACCTCTTCGAAGTTCGGCGGTGGGTTCTTGCTGGGCTGATCCAACTGCTCTTCTGTGAGCGTTTCCAAGAGGGCGAACGCTTCCTCGTGCAGCGACTTGAACTGGGAGAGGATCTCTTCGTAGGCAGGGTACACCGCACCATCCGATTGAGGCTGCGAACCGCCTTGGAATAGTTCATTCCAATCGGCCAATGGGTTGGGCTTGCCTTGCATGATTTCCCACACCAGGAGACCAACGCTATGGGCCAGGTGGCCTGCGAGCCAGGTCGGGTGGTTGCCGCCGTGTGCGGTGGGCGGGGTCATAGGGGCATCTTGCAGGTCTTCCAGCAGCGGCAACGTGATTGAGTATGCCGTGCGCAGGGAATGCATCAGTTGTTGTTTCGATTCCACGAACGTGTTCCTTGGTTGAAGTAGTGAAGAATTAAAGCGTGGCGAGTGCCGTTTCCAAGCGTCCGAGCGTTCCTTGCCAACCCCAGCTGTGTTCTTCCAACATGGGACCGACGGGCAATCCTTCGTGATTCATGACAAGTTCGGTGCCTTCGTCACACGCGTTGAAGCTGAGTGACACGGTGGTTTCGTGGTCGCCAAAGCGGTCGTGCTCTTCCCACTTCCAGGTAAACACCAGCTTGTCTGGCTTGGCGATTTCAAGGTACTTGCCGCCGACGATCGACTGCACCCCATCCGGCGAGAGAAAGGCGATTCGGTACGTTCCGCCGACACGCAAATCGACTTCAATGAACGGATTGGTATAGCTTTCTGCGGGCGAGAACCAACGCAGCATGTGCTCGGGCTGGGTCCAGACATCAAAGACGAGTTCCGGCGGAGCTTTCAGGACGCGGCGAATGGTTAACGTCTGCCGCTCGATTGGTGCAACCATGGTTACGACTTCTTTTTCTTGTTGGGTTTCTTGGTGGTCGATTTCTTCGATGGCTTCTCGGTTGACTGAATCTCAGCCAGGTATTGGTCCAAGCTGTCGAGGCGGTCTTCCCAGAACTGACGGTACTGCTCGACCCATTGGGCCGCGTCTTTCAAGGGAGCCGCAATGAGCCGACATCGGCGGATGCGTCCGTCTTTTTGCTGCTCAAGGAGGCCTGCTTTTTCTAACACGCGAAGGTGTTTGGAGATCGCCGGGGCCGACATCTCGAACGGGTCGGCAAGCTGGGCAACGGTCATCTCGCCGCCTGCCATCCGCGAAAGCATTTCGCGGCGGGTCGGATCGGAGAGTGCGAAAAACGTCTCGTCGAGTTGTTGACTGCGTGAATGAACCACCTGGACTCACTTTCTGAAAAACAGATAGTTAACCATATGGTTAAATAATAGCTTTGCGGCAGATGGTGTCAACACCGAAAGTTTGATTCGCTGCGTCTGATATCGTATGAACACAGCTGAAACACGAAGTGAAGGAGGGCGGACCGTGCAGGTAGATATTCGTGAAATCTCGGAAGGACGAGCCGTATGCATTCAGATCTCGATCGATGGGAAAACGCTTAGTTTCGAGCAGTTCGCTGTGAAGCTGTCTCTCGATGGGGCGTGTCAGGCGGCGTTCAATCAGACCCTTGCCGAGTCAGCCTACGAAGCGTTTCGCTGGGAACTGCCAGGCCTGACGACCACAACGTGGACGCAGCCGTTTGAGTGCGTACTGGTCGAAAGCTTAGAACTGCGGCGATCGGCTCGCTCGTCGGCATTTGAAGAGCACTTCACAGGCGACCAGCAAGTCGTAACATTCGCCAACTTGCGGGGCGATGCGACGCTGGTGGTGCCGTCGCCGATGGCTGAAAAGGAAGCCTATCCGCACTTGGCCGCGTTTGTGCGTGAGGCCCCGGCTGCCCAGCAACGTTTGCTTTGGCAGGCCGTCGGAGAGACCTTAGCGAAGCGAATCAGCGAGAAGCCAGTCTGGTTGAGCACGGCCGGGGCTGGCGTGCCGTGGCTACATGTGCGATTGGATGATCGACCGAAGTACTATTCGTATGGGCCGTATCGGACATTAATTTCAGCCCATTAATAAAATCGGGAACATCTTCCCCTTGTTATTAAGTCATGTGCCGTTCGGGGACCGTTCAAATATGCCAAAATCGCAGAACGCAACCTTTTATGGGGTGGAAGCTCACACGCCTGGAGAGCAGATTCGTGGAATGACGATCGCGCGGTTGTTGTCTGCAGAATTAAGTGAATCGGTACTCCAAGTATCCCAATCCGAATGTTGGCGCGATTCAGGATGGGTATTTACCGTCCAATCCGATATCTCGAAATTGGAAATCGTCGTCCTGGCAGATCAGGTTTACGAAAATCGGTGGATACTACAAATATCGCCGAGTTACTTGCCAGGGATCATCTCTCAGTGGTTCGGTGCAACCACTTCGGCGACAGCTCAGGAAGTGTTTCAAGTTGCGGTTCAATGTCATCAGGCTTTGGCATCGCATGGATTCGTCGACTTCCAGTGGTGCTGGGACGACTTCGCCGACGGAGAGCATTGTTCAACGGAACCCACACCACCAGCGTGAATCATGGCAAAACTAACTCGCCCCAGTCCCCAGCCAGCGGCCAAGGCCGTTGAGGATCATGTCGACCGCGATGGTCCCGGTTAGCAGGGCCATGATTCGCCCGATCGTGTCGAGGTAACGTTCCATGATCGCTTCGTAACGCTTGCGGATCATGTCGTGAATCCACTTGAGGATGATGATCGAGACGACGCAGACGAATACCGAGAACGCGATCGCCCCCGCCGCTTCCGGGATGCTGACCTTGGCACCTGTCACGATCGACGCACTGATCGTTCCGGGACCAAGCATGAACGGCAAGGCGGTTCCCTCGGCACCGTGTGGTGCTTCGCCACGAAGCCCCTTCATCGCGCTACTGCCGTTCATCACCAGGCGAATCGAAACCAGCAAAAAGACGATACCGCCGAACAGCAGGAACGACTCGTAGCGGACCTTGAAGATGGTGGTGAAGACCGTGTCACCGACCACCGCGAAGCCGAAGTAGATAGCCGCGCTCATCAGCCCTGCCCGAATCATCGTTCGCGCAAAGCCATTGGTGTCGAGGCCCTGAATCAGGTCCAACAGGTAGATGCATAACAGGAAAGGATTAAGAAGAACGAGGAGTAACGTCGTGGAGTCAATCAGCTCTTGGCTAAGCATCGTGGGGCTAGGCTTCCAATACAGTCTTCAGGAATTCTTGGGTGCGTTGTTCTTTAGGTTCGGTAAAGATCTGGCTCGGCGGACCTTCTTCCAGGATCACGCCGCCGTCGAAGAACAACACGCGGTCGGCGATCTCGCGGGCAAAGTTCATCTCGTGCGTGACCAGCAGCATCGTCATGTCTGACTTTTCCGCCAGCTTACGCAGGACATTGAGGACTTCGTGGACCAGTTCGGGATCGAGTGCCGAGGTGACCTCGTCGAACAGCATGATCTCTGGCTGCATCGCCAAGGCCCGGGCAATTGCCACCCGCTGCTTCTGACCGCCGGAAAGCTGCGCCGGGAAGGCATCGGCTTTACCATCCATACCAACCATCTTCAGCAGTTCCATTGCGGTTTCATCGGCAACCGAGCCGGAGACGTTGTTCACCAGTTTCGGTGCCAGCGTCAGGTTCTGACGAACCGAAAGGTGGGGAAACAGGAAGAAGTGCTGGAAGACCATACCCAGCTTTGACCGCATGCGGTGCATGTGCGCTTCGTCGGCTTTCTTCTCGTTGCCGTTGACGTTCATCGTCCAGACCGACTCGCCATCGACCTTCACGCTTCCGCCGTTGGGGGCTTCCAGCGTCATCAGGATGCGCAGCAGGGTGCTCTTGCCGGAGCCGCTGGGACCGATGATCGCGATCTTCTCGCCAGACTGGATGTCGACGTTCAGGCCCTTCAGCACCTGGTTGGTACCGTACGTCTTTTGAAGGTTACGAACTTGCAGTTGGGGTGTGTTTTCACTCATGAGGTCATTGCCGCGGTGCGTTTGCGAAGCCATTCAACCGACAGGCCCGCCAATAGGCTGAGCAGGATAAACAGCACACCCACGATCGTCAGGGGTTCAAGGTATCGGTAATGTTCGTTGCCGAAGATCTTCGCTTCGTTCAAGATTTCCAGGACGGTGATCGTCGAAAGGAGCGGGGCTTCCTTGAGCATCGCGATCAAGTAGTTGCCCAGGTTTGGCAGGATGGGCGGAATCGCTTGGGGCAGGATCACGTAGCGATACGTTTGATACGGCGTCAGGTTGAGTGCCTTGGCTGCGTTCCATTGGCCGCGGGCGATCCCGTCGAGTCCCGCTCGGTAGACTTCGGCCGTGTAGCAGCTGTAATGCACGCCGAGAACCAGGATACCGGTCATCAGCGGCGAGAAGCCGCGGCCGACGATGTCGATCATCACGTAGTAGACAAAAAACAACTGCACCAGCAGCGGCGTACTTCGGACGAACTCGACAATCGCCCACGCCGGCCAACTGATGTAGTGCGACTTGGAACGACGCATCACAGCCCATAGCAGCCCAAGCAGCAGCGCCAGGATCATGCCACCAGCCACTGCTTCGAGCGTAACAACTAGACCACTTAAGATGTCTGGCATGACCTGCCAGACGACATCCCACTTCCACATGATTAGTTCCCTCCTCCGTAATCGCGGCCTTGGGAATGACGATGTTCCAGCCAGCGGAAGACTCCGGTGATGGTCATCGACAGAAGGAAGTAGATCACCAGCAGCAGGCCAAAGATTTCAAACGAGCGATGCGTATCGTCTCGCAGAAACTTGCCTTGCAGCGTGAGATCGGTAACGGTGATCGTCGAGACGAGGGCCGTCCCTTTGAGCAGTTCGATCATGAGATTGCCAAAGGGTGGAATCATGCTCAGGATCGCTTGCGGAAAGATGATATACCGCATCGTCTGCCAGCGACTTAGGTTGAGTGCGGCAGCGGCTTGATACTGACCTTTGGGGACCGCTTCGAGACTTGCCCGGACGACTTCGGCGCCGTAGGCACCCACGTTGGCCCCCAATACCAAGATGCCGGTCGTGATCGCGTCTAAGCGGATGTTGGTTAATTCCGGCATGGCGAAATAGAACCAGTACAAGAGGATCAGAGCACTGGCGCCGCGGAACACGGTAATGTAGATCGCACTCAGCCAACGTAGTATCGGATCGGTCGACTTGCTCCATACACCGAATAGCACCGACAAGACTATCGCCACGACGCAGCCGCCGAGCGTAATGATGACGGTGATCCAGAGCCCCTGCAGCAGGAAGGGGAGCAGATCGAGAGGAGGAGGGAGATTACTCACGGTGCTTCCGACAATTCCTTTGCTGTCACATCGCCTGGCAGGGTCGACTGGTCAAAGCCAAACTTCTTTACCAGCTCTAAGTGTTCAGGCGAGCCAATGAACTTGGCGAGTTCTTCATTGAACCGCTCGCGCAGTGCGACGTCTTCCTGGCGAAAACCGAACGCACCGTAACCACGAATCGTTTGGCCATCGATGATGGGGTCTTGAAAGTCCGTTGCCTTTTCGATCTCGTCACTGTCCTGCTTTTGCAGGAGATCGTTGACCGTCAGGTCGGTCGCTGCGACGGCATCGATCTGGCCACCTTTGAGTCCGAGGATCGCGCTGTTGTAGTCGGAAAAGACCAACACCTGGTTATCGTTGACTCCCATGTCTCGGGCATAGCCTTGTTCAACGCTGCCTCCCATGACGCCCAGTTTGGCGTCGGAGTTATCGCGAACGTCTTCATAGCCGTGCAGATTGAGCGGGTTGCCGGCCTTGACGATGAACGACTCGCCGATCGCATACGAAGGATTCGAGAACGAGATTTCTTTGGCTCTTTGAGGCGTGATGTACATACCGGCCGCGATGATGTCGAATCGCTTGGCTTTCAGACCGGGAATAAGTGATCCGAAATCCGCCACGATGGGTTCGACATGATCAACACCCATTCGCTTTAAGATGGCTTTAGCGATTTCAGGGGCTTCGCCGGTAACTTTTCCGGAGGAAGTGTCGAGGTACCCATAGGGGGCTTCGTTGGCAAAACCAATGCGGACGGAATTGGCTTTTTGAATCCGCGCTAAGGTTGTTTCTGCATTGGTATTAGGTCGATTAGCCTGCCAAAAGATTGCGCCCAAGGCTGCTGCTAGTATTAGCAGTGCTAATATTCCAGTTAATGAAATCTCCGACTTATTTTCATCGAACATTATTTAGTGTGTTTCGTAACTAATTATGTGCAAAGATGTTGTGTCTTTCGTCGGTTCTCCGCGAAACAAGTTGTTTGCACATTGATCTACTAGGTGAGATGTGCTAAATTCTAAAGCTAATTAGTTGCGGCAGCAACCATTGCTGCAGTAATTTTCGCGAAACCGAAAGGCTAGGTAATCCCTGGGATTGTGTCGATCTTAGGGACGCGAATAGAGGACTCTAGAGGAGGTAATCAGCCCGGATGATTATCCGGAAACCGCGCGTCGAAGATGGTGCGCAGCTTCGTCAGTTGGTCGCCAACAGCGAAGAGATAGACGACAACTCGTGCTACCTCTACTTGCTGTTGTGTCAAGATTTCGCCGACACATGTGTTGTCGCGGAACTCGATGGATCGATCGTTGGTTTTGTCACCGGCTACACCCCACCGGCAAGACCAACATCATTATTCGTATGGCAAGTGGTCGTTGCGCCGGAAGCAAGACGCCAGGGTCTCGCCAAGCGAATGTTAGAAGCACTGATTGCTCAATTCCCCGGTGAGAAGCTCGAGTGGGTCGAGGCGACGATTACGCCTGACAACCAGCCATCTCGTCGACTCTTTGATGCCCTGGCACGTTCTATGCACACAGAAATAGGCTTTAGTCCTTATTTCTTAGCAGAACACTTCGGAACTTTTGCCCATGACCCGGAAGAACTTTGCCGGGTCGGCCCAATTGGCCCCAACCGAAAGAGCTCATGAATATTATCGACCGAATGGAATCAAACGTTCGTAGTTACTGCCGTTCGTTCCCCACGACGTTCAAAACGGCCAAGGATCACTTGATCTTCGATGATCGCGGCAAGGCGTACATCGACTTTTTCGCCGGTGCCGGTTCGTTGAACTACGGCCACAATAACGAAACACTCAAGAACGCGCTGATCGATTACATATCCAACGATGGTATCACCCACGCGTTGGATATGACGACCGTTGCGAAGAAGCGTCTGCTGCAGTCAATGCAGGATGCGCTGTTCGCTCCGCGTGGCATGGAATACAAGGTGATGTTCCCTGGTCCAACGGGAACCAACGCCGTGGAAAGCGCCTTGAAGTTGGCGCGTAAGGTAACGGGACGTCGTAACGTCATCTCGTTTACCAATGGTTTCCACGGGATGACGCTGGGTTCGCTGGCGATCACCGGTAACAGCGGCAAGCGAGCCGGTGCTGGCGTTTCGCTGCACGATACCACACACATGCCGTTCTGCGACTACTTCGACGCCGAAACCGATACGATCTCGATGATCGAGAATTACCTGGAAGATAACAGTAGCGGTATCGATAAGCCGGCTGCGTTTATTCTGGAAACGGTTCAGGCAGAAGGTGGCGTGAATGTTGCCTCGAAGGAATGGCTGCGTCGTATTGCCGAGCTGGCCAAGGCCTCAGGTGCCCTGCTGATTCTGGATGATATTCAGGTCGGTTGTGGTCGTACGGGCCCATTCTTCAGCTTTGACTTTGCTGGAATCGAGCCCGACATTATCTGCTTGTCGAAGTCGCTCTCGGGTTACGGTCTGCCGCTGGCGGTGGATCTGATCAAGCCAGAGTTTGACGCTTTCAAGCCAGGCGAACACAACGGTACGTTCCGTGGTCATAACCCGGCTTTCGTCACCGCGGCGACGGCGCTTGAAACCTACTGGCGTGACGATCGCCTGTCGAAGGAAGTCCACGAAAAGGCGCGTATCATCAAGGATGCGTTCCTGGAAATGGCCGACCGATACGACGGTAGCGTTCGTGGTCGCGGTATGATCCAGGGTATCGAATTCCCCGATAAGTCGTTGGCCGGAAAGATCTCGAAGTCGGCGTTTGGCCGCGGCCTGATCGTCGAAACGGCTGGACCGAACGACGAAGTGTTGAAGGTCCTGCCGCCACTGACGATCGAGTACGACGCGCTGAAGGAAGGTCTGCGGATCATCACCGAAGCGATTCACGAAAACCTGCGGTCGGAAGTTTCGACCAAGACGGTTGTGTCTGCCAAGTCGTAACCGACGCAGACAATCCATACCCCGACCGTATCGTCCCGTATTGGGATGAACCATCGGAAGAAAACAGCCCGGGGGCCTCTGCAAGTGTAGAGTGCCCCCGGTTTTTTTAGTGATCCCCAGGCCCGTTTCAGGGCTCAAAGTTTCAATCAACAAAGATTAAAGAGAGACACAGGAGTCATACCCAATGCTGGTACGAAGTTTAGAGGAGATCAAGGGAACCGATCGGGATGTTGAAGGTGGCAACTGGAACAGCCGTCGTCTTCTGCTTGCCGGAGACAAGATGGGGTTCTCGCTGCACGACACGATCTTGCGTGAAGGGACCACCACGCCGATCCACTATCAGAATCACCTCGAAGCCGTTTACTGCATCGAAGGGCACGCGACCGTCGAACTGGTGCCCAGTGGCGAGAAATTCGAGATCAAGCCTGGTACGGTTTACGCATTGGACAAGAACGACAAGCACTTGCTCACTGCCCACGTCGATACCCGCATGGTTTGCGTCTTCAATCCGGCCGTTGTCGGCAATGAAGTCCACGACGAAAATGGGGTCTATCCTGCTGCTAAGGATGCCTAAGCTTGGCGGCGCAAGGCCAACGCTCTCGAGCCTTCTAGCTCAAAAAGTTAAGCCAACCGAGATCGATCTTCGCGGTGTTCAAACTCCGCGGAGATCACCGGTTCGGCATCCAGATCGGCAGCTTCCATCAGTTCGACCACTTGCTCCAGCGAGGCGACCAACCCGCGGAGTTCGTTCTCCTGAAGTGATGTCAGGCGTTTGACGAACTGCTCCTGCAGGGGAGTCGGAATGCCGGCCAGCTTTTGCTTACCGGTTTCGGTCAAGTGAATCAGAACACGCCGCCGGTCGGGGCTATTGCGAACCCGCTCGATGAATTGTCCGCGTTCCATGCGTTCCAAGATGCGGGAAACGGTCGGCGCGGCGAGACCAACTCGGTTGGAAACTTGGGCCGCGGTCACTTCTTCGCTTTCCTCGGCCAGGTCACGAATGGCCCGCAGGCAGAGCAGTTGCGGAAGCGTCAATCCCGAGTTTCTGGCCAGCGAACGAGAATACTGGGAAGTCTTCAGAATGACCCGACGAATGGCCCGCAACATCCGTTCAACTAGGTCAGGTTCTTCCATCGGCCAGAAGTTTTCGCGGGTGATTATCTATGGCAAAACACGTTTTGCTTCAATCTATCTCGCAGCAGGAAATGTGTCGATACCGCGATAAGGTGTTTCGGTTTATTGGTCCTGTGAGCTCGTTTGTCGAACTAAAAGTAACGAACTCACACGCAGTTGCTCAGCAGTTGCTGAACACTTGTCGGGCACGATTGTCGATCAACTCCTTGCTTCGAGCTGGCCATTCTGCGTCCCTTGACTCTACTAGACGACTGGTCTAATATTTGCCAATCACCCCAATGGAACACAGGTAACCGGTACGTGGGCAGCGAAACAAAAAGCGAAATCATCGAGGCAGGCCGCAAGGCGATGATTGCCAAAAGCTACAACGGGGTCGGTTTGAACGAGATTCTGACCGACGCCGGGGTGCCTAAGGGGTCGTTCTACCACTTCTTCAAGTCGAAGGAAGAGCTGGGCGTGGCGGTGATCGAGGCTTCGGTGGTCGAGAACACTGAGAAACTTCGCCAAGCCTTAACCGATCCGAAGTTAAGCCCGCTAAATAGGTTGGAGCAATACTTCATTTGGGCTCGCGACGATATCAATTCGCGGGAATTGCGGCAGGAATGCCTGATTTGTAAGCTAGCTTTAGAATTATCCTCTTTGAGCGAACCTTTACGCCTCGCCGTGCGTCAGGGGTGGGACGAGTGGCGCGTCATTATGACCGATTGTCTTCGCGAAGCCCAGGAAGCTGGTGAGATTGACTCGGCCCACGATCCCGAAGCTTTGGCAGAGTTCATGGTTTACTCGTTCGAGGGAGCAATGATTCGCGTTCAAGTCGACAATCACATTCGACCGGTGAACCAGTTCCTGCATTTTGTCTTTCAGGTATTACTGAAGCAGGCAGGCTGAACCCTGATGTATTTACTAGGGATTGTTCAAGACGACTGGTCTACTATTTAGGCAACAGTGGAGATGGAGAAGGGTATGCGTTTCATCCTGATGACGCTCGTCGGACTGACGATGGTGGTATCTCCCGCGTTGGCACAAATGCCGCCGACGGCGGTTCGTGCGGTGCCTGCGACCATGCAGACCGTCGAGCCCCACCATCGCTTCACGGGAAGTTTGAAAGCGGTTGCCCGTGGTGACGTGGCTGCCCTGGAAGACGGTCGCGTGCTCGAGGTAACGGTCCGCGAAGGAGCGACCGTCAAGAAGGACGACGTCATCGCACGCATCGATGCTCGGCGACTTGAAGCCCAGAAAGGGGAACTCGAAGCCGCGTTCGGAACCGCAGAAGCGTTGATCGCTCAGCGAGAAGCGGAACTTCGCCAGGCCAACCTCGACATGGACCGCTCGGCAACGCTGATTCGCAACAACGCGATTTCGAAGCAGCAGCACGAGCGAAGCGAAACCGAACTGACCATTGCCCAGGCCAAGCTGGCCACCGATCGCCGTCGTCTCGATGAGATTCGCCGCCAGTTGGATCTGATTCAAGTGCGACTGGACGATACCGAAGTTCGTGCTCCGTACGATGGCCAGGTCATTATGCGTCACACCGAACCGGGCGAATGGATTAAAGCGGGCGAACCGTTTGTCACGCTTGTTTCTACTGGCAAGGTCGAAGCCTGGCTGGAAATTCCCGAACGTTACGCAGGCATCGTCTCGCAATATGCACAACAAGTGGCCGTGCACATCGTGGGGACCGATCGCAAGTTCGTTTCCGCATCGGCTAAACGCGTGCACGAAGTTCATCCGCGCACTCGCACGTTTCAGTATGTGCTGACGCTGGATGCCAAGGACGCGATCCTGGCTCCTGGTATGTCGGTCGAAGCCTGGCTGCCAACCGGGCCTGCTAAATCATCGTTGACGGTGCCTAAGGATGCCATCATTCGTTCCGCGGGAATGGCATATGTCTTCAAGGCGGTTGAAAACGAAGGACAGACCATCGCCGCCCGGACTTCGGTGAGTGTGAAATTCGAAACCGGCAGCCTGGCGGTCGTCGAGTCGCCTCAGCTTACCGAGGGAGACATGGTAGTGGTCGAAGGGAACGAGCGGCTATTCCCCGGCACGCCAATCGCGGTTTCTAAGCAGCCGCCTATGAACTCGACCACAGCCGTGAACCTGTCGAGCCAGTCTCGCTAAATCACGGCTGCCTGACCCACTCAAGTAGATACTCCAAGGACATCGTATGAACTTCATCCAGCTTGCGGTCAGGCAGCCCATCACGGTCGCGGTGGGGGTGATCCTCAGCATCATGGCCGGTGTGCTCGCATTTACGCGTATGCCCATTCGCATGACGCCGGAGGTGGAGTCGGTCGTTGTCTCGGTGATGACCTACTGGGAGAACGCTTCGGCTCAAGAGATTGAGTCGGACGTTGTCGAAGAGCAAGAGCAACGGCTCGGCGATCTCTCTGGGCTCGTTTCGATGACTAGCATCAGCCAGCCAGGCTCGGGGCAGATTCGTCTTGAGTTCATGACCGGCACCAACATCGACGAGGCGATGGCGGAAGTCGATCAGAAGCTGTCGGAAGTCTCCGGCTATCCTGCCGAAGTCGATCAACCGCAGGTCGAAGACTTCGATCCCGAGTCGGTCGACTACATCGCTTGGATCGGGCTGGCATCGACCGATCCGAACTTCGACGCGACGACGCTGTACGACTTCATGGAGCGTCGGTTACGTCCGCGATTCGAGCGGATCCCTGGCGTGTCACAGGTGGGCATTCGAGGTGCCCGCGAGAAGGAAGTGCAGATACGGGTCGATCCAGTGGCGTTAGCCCAGCGTGGGATCACCTACCAGGAGCTGGTCAACGCCCTACAGTACAATAACGGCAATTTCTCTGGCGGCAAACTGCCGGAAGGCAAGAGCGATATTCGCGTACGAAGCGTTGGACGCTTCCGCGATGCCCAGTGGGTCGAGAGCCTCGTGATTCGTCGTGAGCAAACTGGCCCCATCTACCTGCGCGATGTCGCAACGGTTCAGGAAGCCCACAAGGAGATGACCGAATGGGTTCGGGCCCGCGGTCAGACGATGCCGTTCTTCAGCTTCATGCTCGAAAGTGGCGGGAACCTTCTGGAAACGATGGACGGAATCAAGCAGGAGCTGGAAGAACTGAATAAACCGGGAGGTGTGCTTGAGCAGGAAGCCAAGCGGCTGGGAGTCAACGGCACGCTGGAGTTGGTGCAGACCTATGATGCAACGACTTACGTAGTCGACGCGATCGCCCTGGTCGAAAGCAACATCTTGATGGGTAGCTTGCTCGCTGTTCTGACGCTGCTTCTATTCCTGCGATCGCTTCGCACGATTGGGATCATCGCCATCGCGATTCCCGTTTCGACCGTCGTGGCCGTTGTGGTGATGGTGGCACTGGGACGTTCGATGAATATCATCTCGCTGGCCGGGATGGCGTTTGCCGTGGGGATGGTGGTCGATAATGCGATCGTGGTGATCGAGAACATCTTCCGCCATATCGAGATGGGCAAGTCGGCTACCAAGGCTGCTGTCGACGGAACCCAAGAAGTATCTGGGGCGGTGCTGGCCTCGACGTTGACGACGCTGGTCGTCTTCTTTCCGATTCTGATTATCGAAGAACAAGCCGGGCAGCTCTTCCGAGATATCGCGCTGGCGATCATGGCCGCGGTGGGAGTGAGCTTCATTGTCTCAACGACCGTGATTCCATCAGCTGCCGGGCAGTGGCTCAAAGCGAAGTCGATTCAGCAGCATGCTCACGAGTCGGCTGTGATGAAGAACCCAACCGCCAAGCCGAAGACCTTTGGGGCCCGGCTGTGGGGCTTCCTGACTGCGATCACCAACGTGCCGGCGATGGTGGGCAATACGGTCTACGTTTTGATCGGCAATTGGACCTCGCGTCTGCTGGTGGTCGGCGGGTTTGGTATCGCGACGATCATCGGTATTTGGCTATTGGTGCCGCCGCTCGACTATCTACCGACCGGCAATCGAAACATTGTGCTGGGAATGTTGCTTCCGCCGCCGGGTTACAACGTCGATCAACTGTCGGAAATCGGTGCCCGGATGGAAGCCAAGATCAAACCGGCTTGGGAAGCGGCAGGGGACAAGTTCGGAGCCGAAGCCGTCCTTCGCGGCCACGAGTGGGACGGCGAGGACAAACGCGAGCCGGTGCCGATGATGGGCTCGGACGAGATGGTGATGCCACCTCCATTGGATCATTACTTCCTGGTTGCCTGGGATGGTCGCGTGTTTCAAGTCGCCATCTCGCAAGACAAGGAAAAGGTTGTCGACACGCTTCCGCTCTTCACGTCCGCCGCTGGCGGCGATCAGGCACCTGGGGTGATCAACTTCGCATTCCAGATGCCGCTGTTTCGTACGGGTGGAACGACGGGGTCAGCGATCAAGATCGACCTGGTTGGCGACGACCTGGATCGCGTCAGCGGTGCTGCTGGGGCGCTCTTGGGTTCGCTGATGGAAAAGTATGGCCCTTACAGCGTGACGCCCGAGCCTGTGAACTTCTCGCTGCCGACGCCTGAGATTCGAATCACCCCGAATGATGAGCGTCTGCAAGATGTGAATATGACGCGACGTGATATTGGTCTGGCCGTGGCGGCAAGTGGGGATGGGATCTTGCTGCCACGGTCGTTTGATGTGGGGGGCGAATTGAAGGATTTGAAGATCATCAATATCGAGGCCCTGCAAAGCGATCCGACCAACGCGATGTTCAATTCGCCGATCGCCACGCCGAGTGGATCGGTCGTTGATCTGGAGAGCCTGGCGACACCAGAACGCGTGGAAGCCGCCGACCAGATCAAGCACGTCGATCGTCGTCGCGCGGTGACGCTGCAGTTCACGCCACCTCCAGGGGTGCCACTGCAAGCGGCGATCAACGAAGTCCAAACGACCGTCGCCGGTCTGCGGGAAGCCGGAGCCATCACCCCAGATGTCGATATGCAATTGGCCGGTTCGGCCGGGCAGCTGGCGCAGATCCGGGAAGCGCTGATGGGGGACGGATCCGTTCGGGGTACGTTGTTCAGCTCGCTCTTTCTGGCCTTGGCGATTGTTTACCTGTTAATGGCCGTGCTGTTTCAAAGTTGGACCTATCCGCTGGTGATCATGGTGAGCGTGCCGCTGGCCCTGCTCGGAGGCTTCGCAGGACTGGCACTGGTGCACCAGTGGAGCGTGGCCGATCGCTACATGCCGATCCAGAACATGGACGTGCTTACGATTTTGGGTTTTGTGATCCTGGCTGGCGTGGTGGTGAACAACGCCATCCTCATCGTTTACCAGACGATCAACTTTCTACAAGGACGAAGCGAAGAAGGGGACGATGTGAGCGATCTGTCCCCGCGTGAGGCGATCGCCAAGAGCGTGGAAAGCCGCGTGCGCCCCATTCTGATGAGCACGCTGACATCGGTCGGCGGTATGTTGCCGCTGGTGCTGATGCCTGGTTCGGGAAGCGAATTGTATCGCGGCCTGGGAGCCGTGGTGGTGGGCGGCCTGATCGTATCGACCGTGTTCACCATGTTCCTGGTGCCGGTGCTTTTAAGTGTGCTGTTCGATATCTGGAAGCCGCAGCAAGTCGAAATGGACGTGTAGCACTTTCGGAATTCACGCCACGTGTACCGCCAGAAGCAGTATCCAGCACATCGCCGCACCGAAGAGGGTGCCAGCGACAAGTCCAAGCGACAACGCGACAAATGTTCCGAATATGGCCGTTCCGAAAAAAGCTCCCATGATCGTCATCGCGATCATCACGTAGGCCAGGGCTCTGGCCAGGGTGCGATGATCTTCACGCGGTGCCGTCGACTCGGCTGCGGAGCCAATCGTCCAGCGATAAATAAAGCCTGAGCATATCCCAGAGATTGGCACCAGGATAATCCCTTGATCGATGGGCGTTCCTCGCACCATCGCAACACCGCCGCAAACACATGCCAGGCCCATGCTCCAGTAAAGCGGGTTGACCTTCTCGACGACCGATGGAGGTGCCGTAAGATCGACGTTGTGGTCGACCGAAACGGGATGGGTCAGGTCGACATCTTTGTCGATGGCCACCTCTTCTTCATCTTGTCGGGTCCGGACAACCAGGTTGTTGGCCTGACGATTGGTCACGACAACCTCTTGCCCGTCGTCGATCCATTCCATCTCACTTCGGGCATTGTGCACCTGCCCATAGATCTCGATTTGACCAGCCGGGCGAAGGGGTCCAACGGTCTTTCCGATGGTGCCTGGGTGAATAGTTTGATCCATAGCAGGGTCTTGACCGGTTGATCGCTATGCGTAGGGACGATGCGTGTGCCACAAAATGGCGAGCTAGTCGTAGTCTTGCTCGGGTTCAGCCCAGGCCGTTGCTTCACCATTCGGGTCGAGCTGGATATGAATCACGTGCGGTCGACAACACACAGGGCAGTCTTCAACGAACTGTTGCTCGCTCCCTTGAGACGGATCGAGTGGGATGACGATGTCTTCGCCACACGCGTTGCAGATGTAAGTGATTTCCGTTTGCATCATGGCCATCTCCTTTAAGTTACAGGCCTCGTATTAACTTCCGCATCCTCCACAGCCACCCCCGCCGCAACCACTGCCACATCCTCCTCCGCCGCCGCATCCGGAATCTCCTCCACAGCCACCGCCGAAGCCACCCCAACTGGAACCTTGGGCGGCACGAAATTCATCGGCAAGTGGATAGAGGTCTCCGGATGCGAACGCAGTGATGCCAAATAGTCCAGCGGCCAGGAAGTAGTCGTCGGCCGTGGTAATCTTCGAGCCTGGGGCCATCGGGTTGAGATGCGCGTTTTCATGTTGCCAATCCGACAGGATGGCGTTGCCGCGCGAAGTACGCCCGCGACGAACGGCCAGCCAGATACAACTGATCAGCGCCGGAATGACCATCAACGCGAGGAATAGGACTGGTTTGTCACGAGTGGTACCGATCACGAGCTTGGTGACCCCAAGGCCAAAGATACCCAGCATGATGAGCGAAGGCACCCACCGCCGCGCGATCGGTTCGTAAGGGTTTGGCTCGAAGAGCCCCATTTCCGTGAGCCTGGCCCCTGCTTCCTTGGCGATGGGAATCGAGTTGGCAATAACTGTTTGGATTCCATCCTTGCCGGAGCGTTTTACCTCGTTGTAGATATGACGTTCCAAGGTCGACGCACCCGAGGATGGCGGATTGAGGGCCAGCAATTGCTTGACGACGCGTCCGCCTGAGTATCCCCCTTCGACCAGTTCGAGTTTGCCGTCTTGAATCAGCTTGGCAATCGTGGCGATCACGAGTCCCTTCGGGCCTTGGGCCAGGTATGCCGCAAGCGTAGGGTCGTCGACTTTCGCGGGGATCGGTGGTTCTGGGATGGGGATCAGAAAGCGAATAGCGAGCGCGATCACCAGGAAGATGACCCCGGTAATGGCGTAGAACTTCAGGAATGTGGGGCCATCGAAATCCAAGGGTGAGACAGCCGCCACCGGATCGGCCTGACATCCGCCCAGGCTCAACATGGGTAGCAACACCAATAGAATCAGCGCCAACCACTTCAACGGATTGCGAGGAATGATGAAGTACTCGCTGAGATTGACCCAGCGGCTGTCGACGACCGACTCCATTTGCTCGCCGACTGTCGGCCAGATGTCCTTCGGTGGCTTTTCGCCGAAGTAGTTTTCGTAGCTTGCCAGGGTCTTCGCGTACCAGTCGTCGAACTTCTCGGTCTCTTCCCTGCGTCCCAGTGTGGGGCAATGGTGCAGAGGGCGAGGTAAGACTTCGCCGCAGAGTTGTTCCCAGTACGACTTCGTATAGGTCAGATGCAGATGCCAGGCCTGGTCGACGGCTTCCGATGGTGAAACCGCGTGGCCTGCGACCATCGAGAGGAAGAGGAATCGACGATATTCGTCGATCACACGTTGAGCGAAACCCAGTCGCCAGCCGTTTTCCCGCGCCAGTCTGGCGGCAAAGGTCAGCGTTGCTCCCGGTTGATCAAACGAGAACGCCTCGATCTTGTTCCACAATGCCTTCGCTTCCGCGTCCATGGCACCTGTTCCTGCGTAGTGCATGATGAGTTCGGCCACCGCGGAATTCCGTGGGCGAAATTTGCGGTCCGGCCTGCCTGACTTTATTCTAGAGAATGTCCTACCTGATTTGCGACAAGGAAAGATCGACCATCCGCAGATTGTCAGATCGTTCAAATTTCCCTGCGCAAACTATTGACTTCTCCTCCCTTTTGGCTCCGGAAATCCCTCATGCCTGACTTTCTTCCCTTCCATCGACGCCTCTTCCTCAAGTCCACGGTTGCATCGGCTGCCATTGCGGCAGCGGCGGAAGCCAACGAATCGACGAGAGTTATGAACCCGGCATACCAAGCGACCGGAATTCGCATCGGAGAAGTCACACCGACGACTGCGATCGTCTGGACACGCTTAACGAAGAACACAGAACGCAACAACGACGGGATTGTGTTCAAGAAGCGAGGCAAGTCCGAAGAAGCCCTCAAGACACCGGTCGAGCAAATCGAAGGGGCATGCCCGGGACAACCAGGCAAGATTCGACTCGTCTACGAAGACCAAGGCACCACGCTGAAAACCGATTGGGTGAGCGTCGACGAGGAGTCGGACTTCATTCACCAATTTCAATTGAAAGATTTGAAACCTGGCACCGAGTACCACGTACTATGCGAGACCTCGGTGGAAGGTCAGGAACATGGGGCTCGCGTCGGCACGTTCCGCACGGCACCCAAGCCAGATGAAATCAAACCGGTTCACTTTTGCGTGATGACCTGCCAGGGTTATCCTGACCGCGACCATCCCGACGGGCACCCGATCTATCCTTCGATGACAGCGAAGGATCCCGACTTCATTTCGATGACCGGCGATTTGATTTACTACGACAACGATGCCCCCAGCGCGATGTCGGTCGATCTGGCGCATTTACATTGGGAGCGGATGTTCAGTCTGCCGCGCCTGGTCGATACGCTCAGCAAGACTTCTACCTATTGGTTGAAGGATGATCATGACACGCTCAACAACGATTCCTGGCCCGGGCGGACATATGGCGAGGTCACGTTTGAAGAGGGGCAGAAGATTTTCCGGCAGCAGGCACCGCTGGGCAGTGATTCGTATCGAACGTTTCGATGGGGCAAGGATCTGCAAATCTGGCTGACGGACGGCCGCGACTTCCGTTCGCCCAATCGGATGCCGGATGGTCCTGACAAGACGATCTGGGGAACTGAGCAGAAGGCCTGGTTCAAGCGAACCGTGAAAGAGAGCGACGCGACCTGGAAGATTCTGATCAGTCCCACCCCGATTGTGGGCCCAGACCGCAAGGGAAAGAACGACAATCACGCCAATGCGGGCTTCTCCCACGAAGGCAACGAGATTCGGCAGTGGATACACGATAACGTCCCGGATAATTTCTTCGTGATCTGTGGCGATCGTCACTGGCAATACCACTCGGTCGATCCGGAAACAGGCGTCAAGGAGTTCAGCGTAGGTGCCGCCAGTAATTCGCATGCCGGCGGAACGCCAGGGCGAAATCCGAAGATCCATCGCTTTCACAAAGTGCAAGGTGGTTTCCTGAATGTGATCGTCGATGGGGATCAGGACGAATCGGAGATCACGTTCCAACTGTGTGATGTCGACGGAAATGTGGCGTTCGAGCAGAAGTTCGAGCGAGCTCGGACGATGTGACCGTGACGCGGCGTCTTGGCAATGGTAATTTAAACGCGATGTGAGAGTCTCTGCTTGGTTGCCTTTTGACGGAACCTTCGATGGAACTATTCGCGGTTGAGATACGGACGGCGCAGTGGCAGCCGATGATCCTGTGGTATACGAGTGCCTTGAACATGAAGGCCGCTGTACGCAGTGTCGAAGAGGGCTATGCACTCTTGGCCGGGCGAGGCTGGCGACTTTCGCTGCTCGAGTTGCAGGAAGATGAGCCAAGGGACCATTCGGCTTTCAGCTTGGCCATCGAAGTCGAGAATTTAGCGGCTGCCCGAGAACACATTGAGTCGTACTTGATGGAACCTTCGGCACCGATAGAGACGAGTGACGAGGGCTTTCTGCAGTGGACCACGACCGACCCCGACGGCAATCGCATCAAACTATTTCAATTTGTGGCCGTCGACTGACAGGCAATGCTTATCGGCGCGATCGCTTGTAGCGAATGTTGCAGCCAATCGCGACCGTCTCTTGAACTTCGGGTTTTTTGCCGGCCAGGGTGGCTTTGATTGCTTGATTGACGTAGTTCACCGTCGCTTCCGCGGCGTTGGTATCGTCGTCCATGGCCCCCATGTAGACGACTTTCCGCTCGCCGTCGATCACAAAGAATTCTGGCGTCCGGGTTGCTCCCCAGGCTTTTCCCAATTCCTGTTTCTCATCCTTCAGATAGGGGAAAGTGAACTTCTCGGTCTGGGCCCGTTCCTTCATGGCTTCGAGGGAATCTTCATCGATCAGGTTCGAGTTCACGGCGATCACCGCCACCCGGTCGTCGTTTTCCCACTTTTGGGCAAGCGCTTTAATGCGTTCCTGGTAGTCGACCGCATAGGGGCAAGTGTTGCAGGTAAACGCAACGATGATCGTTTTCTTGTTTTTCAGTTCTTTCCAGCTATGCGGTTCCCCGTCAGTTCCAGGGAGATTCTCCCATGGCTGGACCGTATCACCGATGTCCAGAACCGGGTTGTACTCTCCAGCATGGATGGCGGTCAGTGGCAAAACGACCGCAAAAATCAGGGCAAAAACACGTGACATCATTGGTCTCTTGGTTAGTCCGTAGTCGATAGGTAAAGCATGGTTGCTAACTGGCTATTGCTAACTTTCAGCATAGGCGACATTGTCGGCAGAAGCAAAATGATGCACCATAGGGCGAACGAAATCACTCAGGGGAAATTGTGACCAGTTGGGGCAGGTCAACAGTGGACGGCCGCGCAAATTATCTCAGGCGCGAGTCCCGAGTCCATTGAGATATGCCTCCAATCAGGGAGGAATCGGGCAACGTGGTGCAGCTTATTGGAAGTATTCTCAGCAGCATCGGTCTGTTCTTTCTTCATCTATTTGATACCGAAGGATTTCCCGCACGATGGTATTGCGGGTCGGTCTGGCAGGAAGAGCCTGGCGTTGGCTGGCTGCACATCGTTTCGGACCTGGCTATTTTTGGTGCCTATCTGACCATTCCCGTTGTCCTGGCTTACTTTCTGTTTCGGCGACGTGACTTGCCATTTCCAACGCTGATCAGTCTGTTTGCCCTGTTTATTGTTTCTTGTGGATTTGGGCACTGCATCGAAGCGATCATCTTCTGGGAGCCTGTCTATCGCTTTTCTGGGCTCATTAAAGCGGTAACGGCAATCGTGTCCTGGGTGACCGTGGTGGCGTTGATTCCCATTATTCCGCGGGTTCTCAATCTGCCAAGCTTGGAAAAGGTCAATGTCCAACTGGAAGAAGAGATCACCGAACGCCGACGAGCAGAAGCCCTGTTTCGGACAATTTTCTCTGGAGTTCCCAACGGAATCATCATGGTCGATTCATCTGGCAAACTGAAAATGGTGAACCAGCGCGTCGCCCAAATGTTTGGTTACACGGAAGAAGAGTTGATTGGCCAGTCAGTCGAGATGCTCATTCCCGCGGACACCCAGGTTCGTCATCGAGAACTACGGGATTCATTTTTCTCGGCCCCGCGTGTGCGAATGATGGGGGAAGGGCGTGATCTGCACGGTGTGCGAAAGAATCGGACTGAACTGCCTGTCGAGATTGGCTTGAATCCGATTGAAATCGGCAAAGAACACTTTGTCATTGCTTCGATTGTCGACATCTCGGAACGTAAACGGTCCGAGCAATCGGTGGCAGAGTATACCCGTCAACTCGAGAAGTCGAACGAAGAGCTCGAAGAGTTTGCCTATGTCGCGTCGCACGACTTGCGTTCGCCACTGCAGGCAGTGAAGAACCTGGCCAATTGGATTCGCGACGATAACGCAGAGACGTTGTCGGAAGAGTCTGTCAGACACATCGAATTGATGCATCAGCGTATCCAGCGGATGGAGCGTTTGCTGGATGATCTACTACAGTACTCGAGAGTCGGACGCACGGAGCAGGCCATATCTGAAGTCGACGTCACTGAGATGCTTGACTCAATCATTGACAGCCTGCCGCGTCCCGAAGCCATGCAGGTTCAGGTCGATCCAGATATGCCGGTCATCCGTACTCTGACGGCCCCGCTGGACTTGACCTTCCGGAATCTCATTCAGAATGCCATTAAGCACCACGATCGTGAAGACGGTAATATTGTCGTGTCCTACCGCGATCAGGGGGATTTTATCCAGTTTTCCGTCCAGGATGACGGTCCTGGAATCTCACCGGAATTTCACCAACGTATATTTCGGATGTTTGAGACTCTCCGTCCCCGCGATGACGTTGAAGGCAGCGGCATGGGTTTATCGCTCGTCCAAAAGACCGTAGAGACGATCGGTGGAAGCATTTCGCTTGAGTCGCAACCAGGCCAGGGATCGACTTTTTCGTTTACTTGGCCGAAGAATGCTCCGCTAGGAGATCAAGAATGATCGCACAGAATATTCGAATACTACTGGTAGAGGACGACGACATCGACGCAGAGGCCGTCAAGCGTGGATTCGCCAAAGCAGGGGTGCAATGTCCCTTATATCGCGCAACCAATGGTGTCGAGGCGCTCGAGATGCTGCGGGACAAAAAGGGCTATTTCCAAGACGTGCCGTATATCGTGCTGCTTGATTTGAAATTACCCAAAATGAATGGACGTGAATTCCTCGAGGAAATTCGCAACGATGCTAAGCTACGCAAGAGTGTCGTATTTGTCTTGACAACATCGAACGCTGAAACGGATAAACTAGCTGCATATTCGCAATGTGTTGCTGGCTACATTACCAAAGCGAACGCCGGTGTTGAGTTTTGTGATCTGGTGCAAATGCTTGGTCACTATTCGCAAATCAATGAATTTCCGGTTTGTATCTAGAAGCGATTGGCGATGAACATTCCCGTAGAAATACCGAAGATACTGCTCATCGAAGATGATTCGGTGTTTCGAATGCTCATTAAGCGACTTGTGAGCAACGACTTCCATATCGATGAGGCTTCCAGTATCGAGGCCGGGCGAAACCTGATTTCCACCGGCCGATACCAGTGCGTCTTGCTCGATTATCGCCTGCCGGATGGGACTGGTTTTCAATTGCTGCCCGATGCGGTTGCGCGAGAACTACCCGTGGTGATGATGACCGCCATGGGGCATGAGCAACTGGCCATCGATGCGCTCAAACAAGGATGTCAGGATTACCTGGTCAAAGATGATTTGAACCGGGCAACGCTTTGCCGCAGTTTGGCCAACGCCATGCGGCAGGTTCAAGCCGATCGACAAACGATGCGACATCGTTTGACATTGCAGCGGGTCATTCAAGTCGCCGCTACGAAGTGTCGTCAGACAACCTCGGCGATGCGACAGTCGTGCGACGACAGTTCTGATCGAAGTAAGGCCAGAGACCTCTACCTAGATCAACTTGACCACTTGATGGACGATCTGACGGCTTATTCGCGACTATCGTCGCCGACCTGGGAAGTTCAGCCAGTTCAGCTGCCCAAGGTTCTTGAAGAGGTCCTTGGTGAGTTGAAGAATCGCACAGTCGGCTTGGCGATTGAGGTCTCCGATCAGACGGTAGCCACACTGAAGTCCGATCGGGATGCGGTTCAGTCCATTTGCCGAGGACTGCTTGATTGCCTGATTGAAGATGGTACCGATCAGGCCACGTTTGTATTTAGCTCGGAGCGGGATCAAGGGCATATCCGGGTCAACTTCGTCCCAAAAACTCAGAGCCTCGAGGCGCTTCAGGCTCAGCTGACGTCCGAAACCGTTTTGACGACGGAAGATTTCGTTGCCACAGGAATCGAGATTATTCGGCTTCTCGTCGAAGAGCTAAAGGGTACGATTTGGGCAGAGCTTCAAGAAGATGAAGTTCAGATCCGTGTGGATTTGCCCAACGGCAACCATCTCGACGGAGTGTCAGCCAAGTAGATTCAGCTCCGTCCCACATTGCCCCTCAGACTCTTTCTCTCAAGGAGTCTTACTCAATGTCGACCTGCATGAAGCTTCCTGGTTGCCTCGTTCTTCTCGGAGGTTTTTGCTCAGCCAACTGCAGCAACTCATTTTCCAAAAGAATAAGATGGCCCAGCAGCATTTGGCCGAAGCCCGTCGTCTTCGCAACAGCTTAACCGCGGCGGTAATTGATCAGGCTCTCGCCGCGTAGTTACTGAAACGGTGTGTGCCTGGGTGGTATTAGTTCTCAGGCTTGGCTTCCGCCTTTTCAAAGAACATCATGTGTTGCCAGGGGAGGCCATCAAACTGCCTGGCGAGCTGGAAGCCATTCGCTTCGTACTCGAGCAGCATCTGCTTCTTGCTCATCTTGTGCAGGAGCTTGATCGGGACATTGGGGTCTTCCATCCGAAATTCCAACAGCGCGATCTTGCCGTCAGGCTTGAGCGACTTCCGCATCGCGGCCAACATCTCGACCGGGTGAGAGAACTCGTGATAGACGTCGACACAGAGGATCAGATCGATCTTCCCTTCCGGTAGTTTCGGATTGTCGATATCACCGAGAACCAGCTCGATGTTTTCGATCCCTTTTTCTTCGGCCCGAGCTTTCAGCAGTCGCAGCATCTCTGGCTGGATATCAACGGCCAGAATCTTACCGTCTTTGCCGACCATTTCGGCCAATTTCAGGCTGTAAAAACCATTGCCGCATCCCATGTCGCAGATGGTCATGCCTGGCTTGACGCCAAGGTTTTCCAGCATCTTCTGGCAGTCTTCTTCCCGTTGGCGGCTTTCGCGGATCAACCAAGGGGCACCGTTGTAGTGCATGGTCTGGGCGATTTCGCGTCCCTTGTAGACGGGACGACCAGCGACGGTAGTCACGTCTTCCTGGGCGGAAGCAAACTGCGTAGCGATAAAGACGAGAGCGAGCGAGAAAGCAGCGGTGCGAAGCATAGGTTCCTGGCAGGGCGGCCAGGCAAAGTACCTAGGCCGCTTCCGAAGAGGGAGCAAATTCGGTGAGGCGATCCTCACTTACAGCGAGAATCGACAAACGATGGTTCTTTGCAAATTCTAACACGGCCGGTTCGTCGAGGAGAATTGTTTTTTCTGCCTCGAGTACCAACGTACTGGCACCGGCATCCACCATCGTCTGCAGAGTACCTACACCAATCGTGGGGACATCGAAACGCATGTCTTGCTGCGGCTTGGCAACTTTCACCACGGTAAAGCCGCCAGCCTTGCAGAGACTGCCTGCCCGCTGAATGCACGCATCGGTACCTTCAATGGCTTCCAGGGCCAACACGGCCTGGTTCTTGACGGCTACGCTTTGGCCGACATCCAGACGACCGAGTTCCTTCGCCATTTCCCAACCAAACTGAATGTCCCGCAGCAGTTTTCCACTTGGCTGAGGACCAGCGATAATGCCAAAATTCACGAGCAACTCCGGAGCATAATCGGTCGCAGGTAAGAAAGTAATTCCGTTGTTTGCGAATGCGTTGACGATTGCCAGCAGCAAGGTGTCGTCCTTGCGATCCTTGGTACCCCATAGGATCTGCGGAGCGAACGTCTTCAGGCAGAACCAGTCGGGACGGTGTTTCCACAACACACCGCGATCAAACAAGCGAATCTTGTGGATCTTCCCCGCCATGGTGGCTTCGGTCGCGTTGTGCTTCTGATAGTGACGCTTCACTTTGCCGAGTTGACCGAGCCCGACCCAAACGGTCGCATCGCAAAGTTCTTCCAAGATGGGATCGGCGTGATCCTTAACCGCCGCGCACACGACACCGCGGCCGGAACGCTTGATGGCTTGGGCCACCACAATCGGAAGGTTTCCCCAGCCGGCGAGCAGGCCAACCGGAGACAGGTTCGAGGCATTCATGACGCGAGATTTACGAAGCCTTGCGAATGACCGGCTCGGTCACGGCTTCGGCTTCCTTTTCCAGTTGTTCAATTCGTTTGGCCAGTTGTTTGATCGTCTTCCGCATCTCAGGCAACTTCTTCATTGCCATGTGTTCGCTCAGGACGACTTTGGCCGGACCAGCCGGAACACCCAGAGATTGCTGGCCAGCGGGGATATCGGAACTAACACCCGCTTTGGCACCAAGCTGAGCTCCTGTGCCTATATGGACGTGATCTCGAACGCCGACTTGCCCTGCCATCACCACGTAGTCACCGGTGGTTGTGCTGCCGGCGATGCCCACCTGCGAGCACAGAAGATTGTGTTTGCCGATACGGCAGTTGTGGCCGATCTGAACGCTGTTGTCGATCTTGGTTCCTTGGCCAATGACTGTGGCGCCGTAGGTGCCTCGGTCGATTGTTGTGCAGGCCCCAAGTTCCACGTCGCTTTCGAGCACCACGTTGCCAAGCTGAGCGGAAAGGATGTGCTTACCGCTGGAAGAGTCGTAACCAAAGCCGTACGCCCCGACTACTGCGTTAGCGTGGACGATGCAGCGATCACCAATCTCGGTTCGATCGTACAGCACCACGCCGGGGAAGATGACCACGTCGTCCCCAATCCGGCTGCCGGCCTGGATGGTGACGCCGCTATGAATGACTGTGTTCTTGCCGATTACCACGCCATCACAGATGACGGCGCCAGCCCCGATGGTTGCGGTGGGGTCGACGACTGCCGCCAGGGACACGACTGCCGAGCGATGGATTCCGACCGACGCGTCCTGTTCCCATGGCTGAAAGAAGCGGATCGTCTTGCCGAACGCTTCGTGAACGTTTGCGACGACGATGCCATCGATGTTCAGTTTGTCCGATTCCTCGCGAACTAGCACTGCGGATGCCTGGCAGTCTTCCATCAGAAGCGCTGCTTGGTCTGGTTTATCCATCAGCGTAATTTCGCCGGCAACCGCGTCGCGGATGATATTGGCCCCGGTGATGACGCGATTCGGATCGCCAAATACCTTGCCATCTACGAGTTCGGCCAGTTGTGCCAGCGTGGTGCCCATGAAGGAATCCTTTCCAATGCGGGTCGGGTCGACAGAGATCGCACTAATGTAGCCGGTTTCCCCCAAACGAACCAACAGCAATTGTTGTCCACACTTAGCATCATGCTAGCGCGCGAGCAGGGCGTCGACGGCTTCACCTAACGTCTTATAACTATTAGGGATATTGCCATCGCCAGGCTTGCCCGAGCGGTCCAGGTAAAGGGCCTGCCAGCCGAAAACCTGCGGTGCTTGCACGTCATTTTCCCAGTCGTCGCCGATCAGTAAAATCTCGTCCGGTCCGCAGTCGAGAGCACGCGTGACGCGTTCGTAGAACGCCGCGGCCGGCTTCACCCAACCCACTTCCGACGAAATAAAGAGCCGCAGATCAAACGAGCTCAGGTGCTGCTCGGCAATCGGGCGAAGGCGGTGGTCAAAGTTCGATGCTAGCCCCAAGCGAAAGCCGGCATCCTTCAGACGCGAGAGGGCAGGGGAGACGTCTTCGAAGAGTTGCCAGTTGTCTGCCTGACCGAAGTGATCCCACAACTGCCGGAAGACATCGTCTTGCTTCTCAGGCTGTGGAGAGAGCACGAAGTTAACGATCGCGCGCCAGCGGGCAATCTCCGTTTTCTCGTCCGTCCTCAGTGGATCGTCCGCGCCTTGCAGCGTTTGAAACGCGTGAACGCTGTACTTTGAGATGGCCTGGTGAAATCGCTGGCGGATCGTTTCACGATCGAGAGCAATACCGTGAGCTCGGCCAGCCGTCTGATAGGCATGGGCGACGGAGGGATGCGGCTTGATGACCGTTCCGACCGCGTCCAAAAGCACAACTTTTGGACGCGGAGTGTTTTTCGGTTCGGCAGTCAGCGCACTATCCCCACGGGAAGAAGCGATTGATGTCGAGGAAAATGACCGTCACCATTAAGGTCAGCACCATGGCCAGACCCAGATAGGTAAGTCGGAGCATCCACTTCTCGTTCATCGCCTTGCCGCGGATTCCTTCGTACAGCAGGAACATCATGTGTCCGCCGTCGAGAACTGGAATCGGCAGGAAGTTCACCACCGCCAGGTTGGCACTGATCAGTGTCAGGAACGTCAACAGGCGGGAGATACCACGCGATGATTCCGCCGTAGCGACGTACAGAATGGTACCCGGACCACCGAGGCCGCTGATCTGCATCTCGCCGGAGAAAATCTTCCGCAGAACGACGATGACTTGATTCATCCCTTCGCCCACTTCACGAACGCCCAGGTAAAGCGAATCGCCGAGGCTGGTGGCGTATTGAATCTTCTCTTCGACGTCAAAGCGGAGATAACGGCTTTGCAGCATATCGGTCTTCGATGGCGTGCTGCCAACGGAAACGTTTTCCGGCGAGCCGGTGTCTTTCTTCTTCACCGTCAGCACCATGTCCGTATCGGGATGGGCGACTTGCAGCGTCCATTGAACGGCCTGCCACGCGATCTCGTCCGTCTTCACTTTGACGTCCTTGACGCCGATCTTCATTTCTTCGTTTACTTCCTTGGCGGCATCAGTGGTGCCTTGGAAGCCGACGATCAGAACTTCGTCACCTGCGGCCAGACCGGCCTCGGCTGCCGAGCTTTCCGGAAGAACTTCCGCGATCGTTGTGGTCAGATCAAAGGTCAGACCCAAGGTTTGCAGGCCGATTTCGTAGCCTGGCATGTATTCCGAAGAGAAGCCTTGCGGAACGACCGTCTCGATCGACTTTGTCTCTTCTTTACCGTCGCGCTCGATGACGACTTCGATCGTTTCACCAGCCCACTTGGTTTCGCGGCTTGGAAGCGTGTAGCCATCGCCCAGGGGCTCTCCGTTGAGCGAGACAAGCTTGTCGCCCACTTTGATGCCAGCCTTTTCGGCCGGCGAGCCCGAACGTATGCCGCGGACAGGGCTGATTTCCATGATCAGACCGGTCTCGCGATAAGGTACGGTGGGGATTTCGACTTCGACGTCTTCGGTTGCTTCACTGTCCGTGTCGATCTTCCGCTCAAGCTTGAGCTTCAGCGCGTCGTACGGATGATTGGCAACATACTTCTGATAGTCGAGAAAGTTGGCGATTGGTTCGTCGTTAATGCCGACGAGATTATCGCCGGGCTTCAGTTTGTCAGCGACTTCACTGCCAAAGATCATGCCCATCAACTTAGGGGCGACGACCATCTTGGTCGTGTACATGGGGGCCACGCCGATCGTCGGGCGCTGGGCATCCTTGTAGGTATTCTTCGGAACGATATCGATGACTTCCTGCTCGCCATTGGTACGCTTCACGACAAACGGCATTGCCTTGTCGTCGCCGTTCATGATGATCTGCAGGGTCATGTCCTTGTCGAAACGCAGGTCCTTGCGAACCTTGCCTTCCGAGTTCAGACCGACGATTTCATCACCAGGATTGAGCCCTGCTTCCCAGGCCGGCGAGCCAGGCTGAACCCAACTGATTTGGGCCGGAATGTAGGGGACGCCCATGTTGTAGGCGATCGCGGCAAAGATCACACCGAAGATCAGGTTGAAGACCACGCCAGCGGAAATGATGGCCATCCGCTGCGGAACGCTCTTGGCGGTGTAGCTACGTGGATTGACGACCTCCTTTGCATTCCCTTCTTCGTCGACCGTTTCGATCATGGTCGACGCCGATTCGTCTTCGGCGTTGTTGGGATTGTCGTCTTGTCCCAGCATCTTGACGTAGCCACCTAGCGGGATCGTACCGATACCGTATTCGGTTTCGCCCCACTGCTTCTTCCAGAGGGCTGAAATCGTCCACGGGCCGATGGTGATCGGCACGTCGAAACCAACATAAAACTTATCGCAGCGCACGCCACAAGCTTTGGCTACCAGGAAGTGCCCCAGCTCGTGCACGAAAATAACGATGCCCAAGCCGATGATGCCCTGCATGAAGGCCCAAATGCCACCTAAGTATTGGAGCAGGCTTGGTCCTTCGCTTGCCGCAAACAGCAAGTGATCCACTTGATAGACTCCTCTCGGGCCCAAGCATCAAGCTCGAGCAGCCGGGTTAATTCTGGGTTTGATTCAAACGGGTGTTCGTCCAATATGTGGCGACATACCCGGTAAATGTCTACGAAACGAATTTTACCTTCTAAAAACTGCTGCACGGCCACTTCATTGGCCGCATTCAGTACAGCTCCGCACGTTCCTCCACGCTCAGCGACTTCTTTTCCTAGCTTAAGGGCGGGAAAACGCTCGTAATCGGGGGGCTCGAATTCGAGGGAAAAGGCGGTCGTCAGGTCGAGCTGCTTGGCGGGACACTCCGTACGCTCCGGATAGGTCATCGCCAGCTGGATGGGCATCCGCATGTCCGGAGGGCTCATCTGGGCAACCATCGAGCCATCAACGAACTCTACGATCGAATGGACGATCGACTGAGGATGGACCACCACGTCGATTTGGTCGACCGTCAAATCGAATAGCCACTTGGCTTCGATCAACTCGAGGGCCTTGTTCATCATGGTGGCCGAATCGACGGTAATCTTGGGTCCCATCTTCCAGGTCGGATGATCGAGCGCCTCGTCCGCGGTTACCTCTAACAGTTGCTTCTGGGTGAACTTACGAAAAGGTCCGCCCGATGCGGTGAGGATTACTTTGCGAACGTCGGTTTCACGACCTGCCATCAATGCCTGGAAAATTGCACTGTGTTCGCTGTCGACCGGTAGGATTTCGGCACCCGACTCTTCGGCCATCTTCGTGGCCAGGTGACCAGCGACGACCAGGGTTTCCTTGTTGGCCAGTGCCACGCGTTTACCAGCAGCGATCGCGGCGAACGTTCCTTCCAGTCCGGCCCTGCCAACGATGGCCGAAACAATAATATCGGCTTCGCTGTGGGCGGCCACTTCCTGCAGACCAGCAGTACCGGTCAGCAGAGTTGTTTCCGGAGGAAGCTTCGACCAATCAAACGCCTCGGCAGCGGCCTCGTCACTGGCCACGACGTACTTCGGTATATGCTCGATGGCGGCCTGCAACAGGTCGTCAAGGCGGCCGTGTGCCGTCAGAGCAAAGGGCTTGAAGGCACCCTTACTGGCTCGAATGACATCCAGCGTGCTGCATCCGATGCTCCCGGTGGCTCCCAGGACGACGACGTTTTGGCTGGATTTCGAGGACGACGAGCTACGCATGGACCGCTTCTAAACAAGGGTGGCTTCACAACTACGGATTGTTCCAGAATTTCCTGATTCGCGAAAGATTACTGTGGAAAAGGAATTATTGGGTCCTTCGAACAGATTCCGGCTTCCTGCTATAACTGCTTACAAGCAATGAATCACCGTTGACCTATCCATAAACCTAACCAGTTCACGACCTTTTGGCATGATTGTTACCATCGATGGCCCGGCCGGGGCGGGAAAGAGCAGCATTTCTCGGCGGCTGGCAGACGAACTTGGTTTTGAGTTTCTCGACACGGGTGCCATGTATCGGGCCGTGGCCTTGAAGGGCCTGCGGGCCGAAATTGACTGGGACGATACCGATCGCCTGGCTGAGTTCGCGAAATCGGCCTCGATTGATCTTTCTGGAAGTGCCGTGATTCTGGACGGCGAAGACGTCTCGCACGAGATTCGTACCCAGCAAGTTACCGAGGTTACGCGTTACGCAGCCAATAATGTCGGCGTCCGAGAAGAACTTGTCCGTATGCAGCGAGAAATTGCGGACGGCAAAGACATCGTCACCGAGGGCCGCGACCAGGGAACGCTCGTGTTTCCCAACGCAGAATGCAAGATCTTTCTGACCGCTTCTCCCGAAGAACGAGCCCGCCGCCGTGTCGAGGATCTGGCGAACCGCGGTGAAAAGGTCGATTTCGAACTCATTCTTCAGCAGCAAACCAAGCGCGACGAAGAAGATACGCAGCGGGAGGTCGGTCCGCTTCTCAAGGCCGAGGATGCGATCGAAGTGATGACCGATGGCATGACGGAGGTGGAAGTCCTCGAGAAATTGGTCGGTATCGTGCAGCGGTTCCAGCATGCGTGAGCAGAAGCGACGAGAAGCTCGATCGTGGGCTCAGCAGCTCTTGTATAACTTCCTCCGCGTGATCGCTCGGATTGTGGCGGTGGCGTTTTATCGCATCCGCGTTTTTGGCCGCGAAAACTGGCCTGACGAGGGTGGAGCTCTGGTTTGCTCGAACCACCAAGGCTTCCTGGATCCGCCGCTTGTAGGACTTTGCTGCGATCGCCAGCTGAGTTATCTGGCCAAGAAGTCCCTCTTCAAGTTTCCTTTGAAGGGGTTCATTGAATACCTCAATGCCATTCCGGTAAATCGCGCCGGAACGGGGCTCGATGGACTGAAAGAAACGCTGAAACGGCTCCGCAGCGGCGAATTGGTCCTGATTTTTCCGGAGGGAACGCGCAGTGAGAACGGCGAGTTTGGCCAGGTAAAGCCCGGCTTCATCGCTGTTGCTCGGAAAGGAAAAGCTCCGATTGTGCCTGTCACGTTCGACGGGTCGTTCCAAGCATGGCCCAAATGGCAGTTGCTGCCCAGCATTGGCGTTGTCCACGTGATGATCGGGAAGCCCATTACCACGGAAGAAATCGCCCAGATGACCGACGACGAGTTGCAATCAGCGCTTCAGACGCGCATGGATGAGATGTTCCAGGAAGTTCGCTACTCGCGAGCACGTTCGATGAATCCTCGCGTGCACACCACAGATAAGACGCAGTTTGCCTAAACCGACACTTCTTTCGGCAAATATCAAGAATCGATCGGCGTTACCCCACCTTCTGTGGTTGATGGTAAATTGGGGATTTGATATTTTTACGGGTTCTCACTGAATCGAGCGTTATGAAGGGTATAGTGGTTTACCCTGCGCAGGTTCGTTAGTCCCAGCATTTTTGCACTCGAAACACCGCCTCGTGGGATCAGCCTAGCCGCCATTTTACCGTCTTTTGCGGCAGCTTTTATCTCCAGCGATTTCGAGCCCCTCTGGTTCAAAACTTTAAAGCATGGTCAACCGTAATCTCATTCGCAATCTCGAAAGTGACGACACTCTCTTAGCAGAAATTGACAGCTTGGCGTCCGGCACTGAGGACACCTGGCTCGACACGATCGAGCTGGAAGAATCGATCGAAATCAACAAAATCGTCGAGGGACGAATTCTTCGCATGGACGACGAATTTGTGCTCATCGACATCGGCGGGAAGAGCGAAGGTAGCGTTCCCCGCGACGAATGGGATGAAGACGAAGATCCGCCAGAAGTTGGGGCTGTTGTTCGTGTTCTCGTCGAAGACGTCGAAGATGAATTCGGCCGTACCGACGACCCACACGGCATGGTCGCCCTGTCGAAGCGCAAGGCCCGTAAGATCGACGACTGGGAACGGACGATGGAATCCATCGCCGAAGGTCAGGTCGTCAAGGGCGAAGTCACCCGCAAGATCAAGGGTGGTTTGCTTGTCGATATCGGCGTCAACGTGTTCCTGCCGGCCAGCCAGGTCGATATTCGTCGTCCACACGACATCGCCGACTACATCGGCAAGACGGTCGAGTGCGAAGTGCTCAAGATCGACGCCGAACGCCGCAATATCGTGGTCAGCCGCCGTTCGCTCATCGAACGTAAGCGTAAGAGCGATCGCGAATCGCTATTGAAGGAACTGGAAGTCGGCCAAACCCGCAAGGGCGTCGTCAAGAACATCGCCGACTTCGGTGCGTTCGTCGACCTGGGCGGCATCGATGGTCTGTTGCACATCACCGACATGAGCTGGGGACGCATCGGTCATCCGACCGAAATGGTCAACATCGACGACGAAATCGAAGTTCAGATCCTGAACATCGACCACGAACGCGAAAAGATCGCTCTCGGCCTGAAGCAGCTGACCCCAAGTCCATGGGACGGTGTCGAAGAGAAGTACCCAGTTGGCGCCAAGGTCAAGGGCAGCGTCGTCAACGTCATGAGCTACGGTGCTTTCGTCAAGCTGGAAGAAGGCATCGAAGGTCTGGTTCACATTTCCGAAATGTCGTGGACCAAGCGTATCAGCCACCCAAGCGAAATCGTCAACATCAACGACGAAATCGAAGTGGTCATCCTGGGCATCAACAAGGAGAAGCAAGAAATCTCCTTGGGTATGAAGCAAACCCAGTCGAACCCTTGGGAAAACATCAAGGATCGCTACCCAGTCGAATCGGTCGTCAAAGGCCGTGTCCGCAACCTCACCAACTACGGTGCGTTTGTCGAACTGGAAGAAGGCATCGACGGCCTGCTGCACGTCTCGGACATGTCCTGGACTCGCAAGATCGGTCACCCGAGCGAAATGCTCGAAAAGGGCCAGGAAGTCGAGTGCAAGGTCCTCAGCATCGACGAAGAACGTCGTCGTATCGCTCTGGGCTTGAAGCAGCTCGAATCCGATCCATGGGCGACCTCCATTCCTGAGAAGTACCAGCCGAACCAGCTGGTTAAGGGCAAGGTCACCAAGATCACCAACTTTGGTGTCTTCGTCGGTCTGGAAGACGGTCTGGAAGGTCTGCTGCACATCAGCGAGCTGTCGGACGATAAGGTCGAAAACCCCGAAAACGTCGTCAAGGTTGGCGAAGAGATCGAGGTCAAGATCCTGCGTGTCGATACGGAAGATCGCAAGATCGGCCTGTCCCGCAAGCGTGTCCAATGGGCCGAAGACGAAGCTCCGGAAGGTGCCGAAGCTGGTGGCGAAGGCCGATCCGGCTCGCCAGCCCCGAGCGAACTCAAGGGCGGTCTGGGCTCCAGCGGCCCAATGTTCTCGATGCCTGCGGAAGAAGAGAACAAGGAAGAAGACAGCTAACCCGCTGCTTCTACTCAATAGAAATCAAAAAAGCCTCGAAGGAAACTTCGAGGCTTTTTTTGTGGGTTCTTCTGGGCGAAGGGGACCTCTCTTATGGCCCTACATCCGCGCCGATCCGCGTAATCCGCGGTTACCTCAATCCTTCTCCCAAAGGCGTGGCCCTTCTATGTACATCCGCTAGAACCGGAACATCCCGTGCATTGGTGACCGTTTCGCCATGTATCAAAGAAAGTGATAGCACATGGACGATAGCAGTGGTGTGACAGCGTGAAGATTTTCCCCCGCCACGTATCGAAAGCATTGAAGCAGCCATGGCCACGAAGACCAAACGGAGTGAAACGGAATTCGACGATTTCGAATCCGTGCAGAGCCCGCTCGAAACCTATTTGCGTGAAATCAACGAAACCGCTCTCCTCTCCGCTAAGGAAGAGCGTGAACTTGCCACCGCGATTGGAAACGGGGACGTCGCCGCTCGTGATCGGATGGTCCGTGCGAATCTCCGCCTGGTGGTGAACATTGCCCGTGGTTACACCGGCAAAGGCTTGGGCCTGCAAGATCTCATCGAAGAAGGCAACCTCGGACTCTTGCGTGCGGTCGAGGGGTTTGACCCGGCGATGGGAACGCGTTTCAGCACCTACGCCAGCTACTGGATCAAGCAGTCGATCAAGCGAGCTTTGATCAACTGTGCCAAGACGATCCGCATTCCGGCGTACATGGTGGAACTGCTCTCGAAGTGGCGTCGAGCAACCAACCGCCTGACCGAAGAACTCGGTCGTACGCCCACGCCGGAAGAAATCGCTCGCGTACTCGGTCTGCAAAAGAAGAAGCTGCCGATCATCAAGAAGGCGATTCGCATCTACAACAGTACTCCCCAGACCGATCAGACCGACAACGGATGGTCATTGGGCGAGATGGTGACCGACGAACGGCTGAAGAATCCCGAAGAGGAACTGGTCGAACACGACGACCTGAAGCACGTTCGCGAAATGCTCAAAACGATGGATGGCCGCGAATCGACTGTCTTGAAGATGCGTTTCGGCCTGCACGGCGAAGAGCCACACACGCTCAAGGAAATCGGCGAAAAGCTGGGTCTGACCCGCGAACGCGTCCGTCAGATCGAGACGGAAGCTTTGAATCGCCTGGCCGAAGGGCTGCAAGATCCCCGCGAACGGATGCTGGAAGGCCCGATTCGACGCCGAACGCGTCGCTAAATCGGACGAAGAGGACGACCCCCCTCTTCTGCCCATTCTTCCCGCGGCGGCAAAATCCCCGTATATTCAGCACCTGAAACGAATCACGTCTCAGGTGCTTTTTTATTGGCTGGAGAGAGCAGCATGTCGGAAATTGATCTCAAGGCGTACATCCGCGATATCCCGGACTTCCCCAAGCCAGGCATCTTGTTTCGCGACATTACGCCGCTGCTGGCCAATCCGCACGCGTTCAACGAAGCCATCGATCAGATGGCGGCCCACTACGAGGGAAAGAAGATCGACGCGATCGTCGCCGCGGAAGCACGCGGGTTCATCTTCGCCGCTCCCCTGGCGTTGAAGCTGAACTGCGGCTTTGTTCCGGTTCGTAAGCCTGGAAAGCTCCCTTTCGATACCCATGCGTTCCACTACGAACTGGAATACGGTACCGATACGCTGGAAATCCACATCGACGGCGTCCAGCCAGGACAGAACGTCTTGATGGTCGACGATTTGCTCGCCACCGGCGGCACGATGAAGGCCTGCTGTAACCTCGTCGAGAAGATCGGGGCTACTGTCGTGGGCTGCTGCTTCCTGATCCATCTGAAGGCCCTGGAAGGGGAACAGCGGATCGCTCCGTTCGACTCGTTCAGCCTGATCGAATACTAGTCGCTACCTGGCCAAGCGAATTCCGGTGAATTGCCACCGGGCCTCAGGCGGGAAGAAATTGCGATACGTCTTGCGGACGTGACTCTTCGAAGTCGCGCACGATCCGCCTCGCAGTACGTACTGCTGACACATGAACTTACCGTTGTATTCGCCGATGGCTCCTTCCGGTGGCTTGAAGCCAGGGTAGGGGGCATAGCTGCTGCTTGTCCATTCCCACACATCCCCCAGCATCTGACGCAGGCCTTCGGTGCTTTGCGTCGGGGCAGGGTGGAAGAGCCGGGACTCGACGAAATTCCCTTCGACAGCGACGCGTCGACTGGCCGCTTCCCACTCGAACTCGGTTGGCAGGCGACTCTCTTGCCAGCGAGCGAACGCATCGGCCTCGAAAAAACTAACGTGCGTAACGGGACTGGATTCGCTCAAAGGGCGAAGACCGCTGAGCGTGAACTCTTGCCAGGCGTCCTTCTGACGAACCCAATAAAGCGGCGAATCCCACTGCTCGCTCTGGATCGTGTTCCAGCCTAAGGAAAGCCAAAGTTCTGGTCGCTGGTAGCCGCCGTCCTGAACGAACTGAAGGTACTCGCCGTTGGTGACTGGTCTTCCGGCGATTTCCAGCGTCGGGATCAGGGCTTCGTGGCGGGGAGACTCATTGTCATAGGCGAAGTCCATACCTGCGTGGCCAATCTCGACAATCCCACCATCCACTTCGTGCCAAGACTGCGAGGTCACTTCGCCATCAGGCTGTTGGGCGTCCGCACCGTAGGCGGGATACATCGGATTCTGCGCTAGTGCGTGCTTCAGATCGGTCAGCATCAATTCCTGGTGTTGTTGCTCGTGATGCAGTCCGAGCTCCACCAACGGAGCGATCTGCGTCGACTCTTCCGGCGATGCCTCTAGAAGGAGTTGCCCCATGCGGTTGTCGACCTCTCGGCGGTAGGTCATCACCTGAGCCACGGTCGGGCGGGTGAGTAGTCCACGTTTTGGTCGCGGGAATTGCTCGCCGATTCCGTTGTAGTACGAGTTGAAGAGGTACTCGTACATGGGATCGATCGGCTCGTAGTTTCTGGCGAAACGCTTCAGGATGAAGGTCTCGAAGAACCAGGTTGTATGAGCCAGGTGCCAGCGGATTGGACTGGCATCGGGCATCGACTGAACCACGAAGTCTTCGATCTCAAGCGGTTCACACAACACATGCGAGAAGCCACGCACGGCCTCGTACTTTGGCACTAGCAGGCTGCATTTCGAGGCGAGGTCAGATGGAATAGAGGCCATATCAGATTCCTCAATTTCAAAGTGTCTCGACGTCTGACATTATAGGACGACCAGGTGGAGAACGGCGAAGTACTGGTTTTCGTCCGTCCACCAGCGGCGGAGTGTCCAGCCAACTTCCCTGGCCATCTCGGCGAAGCCGTCGATCGTATATTTGTGCGAGTACTCGGTGTGGATTAGTTCGTCTGCTTCGACCTGTACCGTCTGACCATCTAGGAGGATCGTTTGGTCGACGCGACTGCGAAGATAGATTTCGATCCGGCCAAGTTCGGCGTTATAAAACGCGTGATGTTCAAACGCATCGACGTCGATCGTTGCCCCAAGTTCCTTTTGCAGACGATGCAAAAGGTTGAGATTGAACTCGGCCGTGACGCCTTGGTTGTCGTTGTAGGCACGTTCGAGGATCGCTTTATCCTTTCTCAGGTCGACGCCAATAAGTAGTCCTCCCTTCTGGCCGCACATGTGGGCAATGCTTGCCAGTAACTGTTTGGCCTGGTTGGGCCGGAAGTTCCCGATCGTCGATCCGGGAAAGTAAACCGCATCGTGACTCGGACGCTGTTTCGGGTTGGGCAGCGGGAATGGTTTGGTGAAGTCGGCACACACCGGCAAGACTTCAATGTCCGGGTAATCGCCGGAGATCTGGTCGGCCGACTCATGGAGGTGCTCGCGCGAGATGTCGACGGGCACATACGCCACCGGCTTGATCAGGTGATCGAGTAAGTATCTGGTTTTGATACTGCTGCCGCTGCCAAATTCGATCAGCATCACGCCTTCGCCGAGACACTCGCCCATCTCGCCTGCGTATCGCTGCATGATGGCCGTCTCAGTACGTGTCAGGTAGTACTCGTCGGTCTCACAGATTTGGTCGAAAAGCTGAGAGCCTCGCTGATCGTAGAAGTATTTGCAGGGCAGTCGTTTCGGCGTCTGAGACAGGCCTGTTAGGGAGTCGGTTAGAAATCGCTCGTTGGCAAATTGCGTCATGGCTTGTTGGGCGATTGGAGTCGATGAGGAGTGGGGGAGGATCATGAATGCGTCCAGAAATAGAGGGCGAAGTAGCTGATACCTGTTCCAAGACAGGAAGCAACTCCCGCGCCGGGGTTGCTGCTCTATTCTCTCGCTCAAAATTCCAGGTTCCGTACGCTGGGTTACCATCTCGTCGGTATCTGCGCTTTCGCAGTGATTGTTTTCCAACCAATCGCACCACGGGTCGGCGATTCGTATTTAATGTTTTTCACACACAGTCGTGATGCGCTGACGGAAGCTGGGAGTTCGGAACCCACCCGATGGAATTGAAAACTCTTGAATTAATGCTTGTCAAACGGATTCCCGGATGAATGCATGTAAATCTGTAAATTCGACTTCAAGCTGTGCAATTTCTGCACATCGTAGCGGTCAATTTCGCGTCAGTTCGTATCAAACTCTGCCAGCATTGGTAGGTGGTCAATCTTTATCCAATACCCATCAGAACTTAGCTCTCATGGTGCGTTCCCTTATTTTGCTTCTATGGGGTCGCTTCTTCTCGTTGACAGGTTTAAAAGTTTCGCAACGGTTCTTGTGGATCTGTTAGTGAAATACAAAACAAACTTTGGCACGACTCGTGCATCTGAAAGGGCCTGTCGCGCACGGCGTGATAGCAACACCAACACCACAGGCCCTCTCCATGTATGTATTCTCGGACTGGACGAAAGTTATTGCGCTGAAAGCGATCCAATTTTTGGATACGCCAACGTTGATCGTTATCACGTTGTTTAGCGCCGTATCGTTTTTTCCGCTGCAAGAGGCATGGGCGGAACCAGCAGCAACGATGGGGGAAGCTGACTCAGATGCCATCTTCCAGGCCATGGTGACCAAGGCAAAAGCGAACTCGGCCAAGCCGTATGAATCTTCGCGTGAGCTTCCAGAAGATCTTAATAACCTCAACTACGATACGTATCGCTTGATCGCTTTCGAGCATGAGAAATCAATCTGGAAGAAAGACGCTTTGCCGTTCTGGCTGGAGCTGTTTCATCGCGGGTATATCTTCCGTGACGAAGTGCAGGTATCGCTGCTTCCGGAAAATGCAAAGGCGGCCAAGCAGACGCAGTGGATGGAATTTGATAAGTCCCTGTTTCAATACCGGGGAGAGCTGGCTGGACTCGATCCGCCCAAGGATCTCGGCTATTCCGGGATCAAAGTGATTGGCAAGTTTCCTTCCTCGGAGCATCCGCTTGAGATCGCTTCGTTCCTGGGAGCAAGTTATTTTCGGGCCATTTCGCCTGGGCAGTTTTACGGGACGAGTGCCCGAGGTTTGGCCGTCGACATCGGTCTCGCTAAGACGGAAGAGTTTCCGATCTTCCGCGAGTTTTGGATTGAACAGCCTCGGCAGGATGCCAAGCAGTTGAAACTGTGGGCCCTGTTAGATAGCCCCAGCGTGTGCGGCGCGTACGCGTTGGTCATTCATCCTGACGAGACGATGACAATCGACGTGAAAGCCAAACTGTTCTTTCGCAGCGTGCCCGAGAAAGTCGGCTTTGCTCCGCTGACCAGCATGTTCATGTGGGGCATGGGGAAAGATGGTCCAGAGAACGATCCGCGACCCCGTGTACACGATGCCGATAGTCTTCTGATTCAAAAGGGCGAGAACGCCTGGATCCGCCGATCGCTCAACCGGTTGGACTTTCCGTCGTTGAGTAACTACGACGCGAAGGAGTTGCACGGTTTTGGCCTGATGCAGGCCGAACGAGCTCCTGGCCGCTACAAGGATGACGAAGCCAAGTATCATCTTCGGCCCAGTGTCTGGGTGACTCCCAAGACTCCCTGGGAAGATGGCGCCGTCCAGCTTCTCGAGCTGCCGTCGGAACATGAAGGGATTGATAACATTGGCGCCTATTGGATGCCAAAACAACCAATCGAGGTCGGTAAGCCAATCGATCTCGAGTACGAAATTGCTTTTCTTAACCAGGCACCTAAGCAGCATTCGCTCGCGAAGGTGGCTGATTTCCGGGTCGATCGCTCGGATAAGTCTTCTCTCCGTCTCACCGTCGTTTACCAGGGCGACACCATTTCCAAATTCTCTACGGAACGCCAGTTGCAAGCGTTTATCGATGTGCAGCGCGGCAAAGCGGAGAACGTCGTCGTCCGACGTACTGCACTGAACACCGTAGAAGTATCGTGCAACCTGATTCCAGATTCACCGTACGCCATGGAGATGGAAGTTTACCTCACCGACGAGGACGAACTCTTCTCTGAATCGTGGAGATATTTATGTCCCATTTAAGTTCAACCACCGATGTCGGTGCCATCTTTGACTCTTTTGGCACGGACGCCATCGGCGCAGTCTTTCCTAATGCGAATGCGCTGCACGAAGTCATTCCGGATTCCGACGTCCGAGCTGCGAAGCTCGTTGTGTCGGACTATCTCCGCGATCTCGGTGTTACCGATACGGACTTCATCGCTGCCGAGAGCAAGCGCATTGTCAACGATGCGCTCGAGCAATTGGCAACCGATCCGAAAGCCAACGGTAAACGACTACGTAAGGTTGCCATTCGACTGACCGTGAAGAAGCTCGCGAAATGGGTTCACGCGATCGAAGTCGAAAATGACGCGAATGACCATCGCATTCCTGCTGGCGTGATCGGTGCCCATTTACCCGATCTGTTGAGCCAGAACCCGGAAGGCTTTCTGGCGGAATCTCTGCCAGACTCTTTCGTTGCCGATGCCAAGTCGAAGCGGAAACCGGTCGTCCCGCAGCCTAAGCCGAAAGAAATGACCAAGCAGCAATTGCCGCTGCTTCCCAGTTGGGGAAACCATCTGGCCGAGATGTTCGGCTTGAAGGAGATCGAAAAGCCGTCGTACGACGACCCGGCTCGTGCGGAAGAGAACAAGGGTTGTTCTATCTTCCAATGCTTTAACGTAACGCGTGGTCTGTTGGCGTTCCTAACGATCATGACGACAGGAACGGCCGCCGCTGTCTATTGGGAAACGGTTGCCAATACTGGCTTCTTCCAATATCCGTTGGTTGGCCTGTTTGTGCTGCTGTTCTTCTGGATTGCGTTCAGCTTCTGGACCGCCACGATGGGGCTCGCTTCGATCTTGTTCACGAAGAAACAAAAGAAGTCGCTCAGCCCCGAAGATCCTGCCTACCTGGCCGGGCTTCCGCGAAGCGCGATCTTGATGCCGATTTATAACGAAGACACTACCAGCGTGATGGCGAACCTCAAAGCGGTCGCTCAATCGCTTAATTCGATTGGTGCCGCAGAGAAGTTCGACTTGTTCATTCTCTCGGATACCACCAATCCTGACATTTGGCTGGAAGAAGAACGGGCCTGGGCCAAGCTGGTGATCGACTTGCCGGACAGCTGCCAGGTCTTCTATCGCCACCGTCCGAAGAACATCAGTCGGAAGGCTGGTAACATCGCCGACTTCTGCCAACGTTGGGGCGAGCACTATCCTTACATGATCGTGCTAGACGCCGACAGCGTGATGGCTGGCGAGACGTTGGTCGAAATGGTTCGCCGGATGGAGAACGATCCGAAAATCGGCATCCTGCAGGTTCCACCAACCCCAGTGAATCGTCAATCATTCTTCGCCCGCACGCAGCAGTTTGCTGCCCAGGTATACGGTCGAGTGTTCCTCGAAGGGTTTGCTCTCTGGTCGGAATGCGACGGCAACTACTGGGGGCATAACGCGATCATTCGGATTCAACCATTCATGGAGCATTGCGATCTGCCGGTCTTGCCAGGCAGCGGCCCCTTGGGTGGTGAGATCCTCAGTCACGACTTTGTCGAAGCAGCGTTGATGCGTCGCGCTGGTTGGAAGATCTGCCTGGCTCACGACCTGCAAGGCAGCTACGAAGAGTGTCCAACGACTATGCTCGACTATGCCCAGCGCGATCAACGCTGGTGCCAAGGAAACATGCAGCACATGGGCTTGCTGCTGGCCGATGGCTTCCATCCCGCCAGCCGTCTGCACTTGAGCATGGGAGTCATGAGCTACCTGGCTTCGCCACTGTGGTTGGTGTTCCTCACCCTTTCGCTGGTCGCTGCATTTATCAGCGGTGGCGAGGAGGGGACCGCAATCCTCGGAGCGATGGCAGGCGGACTTTTTGCCGCGACGATGGGGATGCTGCTATTGCCAAAAGCATACGGCCTGATCGCCATGTATCTGCGGCCACAATCGACCGATTCGCCCGAGGTGCGTAAGAAGGCTTGGCTGAGCGTACTGTTGGAGACGGGCATTGCGATCCTGATTGCCCCCATCATGATGCTGCTTCATAGCCAATTCGTCCTGGCGACCCTGCGTGGAAAGAAGGTGAAGTGGAATGCCCAGCAGCGTGACGACACAGGCGTCACGTTCAGCGATGCGATTATGATGCACTGGGCCGATACACTGATTGGCTTGGGAGTCACATTTGGGCTATTCATGACTGCCCCGGCGTTCCTGTTCTGGCTCGCGCCGGTTCTGGTAGGTCTTGTCTTCTCGGTGCCTCTTTCGATGATCTTGGGGAGCCTTGATATCGGTCGAAAGTTGAAAGCGAACGACTTGTTGGTTATCAGTGAAGAGGTTGATAATCCTGAAGTTTTGGTCGCACAGAAAGACGCCTTGGCAAAGGGCTTTCGCGAAAAGCACCATTCACCCAACGTCGATCCTTTTCAACTGGTTCTGGAAGACCCTGCATACCTTGTCCTTCATTTGGGCATCTTGCGTACTGCCGATCGAGAGATCCCGGTCTTTCGTGACCAACTGATGGAAATCCAATCGATGGTGAAGAAGGAGGGCCTGAAGTCGCTGCCTCCTCAGGTTCGATTCCAGGTTCAGAACAACCGATACGCGATGGAGCAATTGCACATCCAAGTGCGATCGCAACGCGTACCCAAATCGGCTCTGTCGTACCGCTAGTCGGTCGTTGACAATTCAACCATCTCAGGTGTCATGCCCACGTTCGCGTGGGCATGCATCGTTTCTTGATAGATTTACTGCGGCAGGCAAGATCGTGAGATTTTTACTTGCAGTTGATCGCACGCGGGCATAGAACAATCGGCACGCAATTGCTTTATTCTTTGTGCCCACGGGAAGTTTGGTATGTCTGACCAGCCTCAATTCGATCATGCGCTTGCACATCGTCAGTTTTCGGCTGAGGCATTCAATACGGCATGGGATCTGATCGATAAGACCGATCGAACACCGGAAGAAGATATGGCCATGCTCTGCCGGGCTGCCGCATCCTTATGGCATTGGAACCATCGAGGTGACGTGAATAACCAGTCTCGCTCGGTCGGCTATTGGCAACTCTCACGCGTCTTTGCTCTTTTAAGCGAAGGAGGCATGGCTTTGCGTTGTGGCGAACTCTGCTTGAAGTACGCCAAAGAGACCCCGCCCTTCTACGGAGCCTATGCCTACGAGGCGCTGGCCAGGGCGTCCGCTATTTCAGGAGATACTTCCGCCGCAAAACGTTACCTGAGTTCGGCTCAGAAACTAGTCGACCAAATCGAGGAAGAATCTTCACGGGAAATGTTGTTGGCAGACTTGCATTCAATTCGAGCCTAGGGCTGTCCAGTGCGTTGGCAGCCCTGCTAATTGCCCAGGCGAATTTTTGCTTGCAATCGCCTGTTACTTTGTCGTGAGATCGAAGGAGAATTGGTTGTCTCCGCCGGAAGTTACGAGCGCGTTCAGCTCGGTCTTCTGGTTGTACCTGGCTGGGATATACATTTCTCCCATCTGCTCAGGCGTTCCATTGGAGTGGTCAAACTTGCCGGGGATCAATCGCGAGGCGGTAATCGCGATCTCGGATGGTCCTTCTTTCACTTCCAACTGATAGGAACCGTCGACGATTTCCGTCGCATAGGCTCGGCCGTCTCCTTCCGTTTGACGGAAAAGAATGCGTCCGGTTTCGATCGGCTGACCGTCGAATGTTACGGTGCCTTGGACGACATGCATATCGGGCCCTGACGTGCTTGAGCTGCATCCAAGCGATCCGAGAATCAGGCAAACCAGTAGCGCGAGAGAGGTTCTCATACTTACATCCTCATGGACATTGTATTGACAGGAATTAAGTCACAGAGTGGCCCATGCGGCCTCCAGCGGCATGGGCGGTTTCTCAACAGCAACCGTAGCGAAATCGCAGATTAATACTCGCCAACCACTTGGCCATCGCCACGGAGACCCAACCTCAACCATGTCTGACGGTTGATCGTGTCGGTGAAGAAATGGACCGAGCCATCGACCATCACGCCATTCACACCGCCAGGATGGTAACTGCGAGCGAAGTTCCAGCGACCAGAAAGCCCTCCGGAATTTCCGTTTTCGCAAGGAGCATCGCTTGGTGCCCCTGGTACTGATGTTACTGAGCAGGAATAAAGTCGGTCGGCCACGCTGGTGTTCGGCGTTTCCGCTACGGAGATACCAAACGAGCCGTGCGGAGCACCGCCCCAGTAGCCACCCGTTTCACCCCACGATGAAACTCCGCTTCGTCGAATGATGCCTTCGACAGCCATGAGAGTGTTGCTGGAACCATCGGTGCAATCGCGGAACGTATTGTCTGACTCGCGGTAGAACATGCCGCCAGGATCGGTGCCGGTTATGTTGCGGTCGGTAACGTTGATCGTCGCAGGATTTGTCGAGTTGTCATAGGAGATCGTTCCTGGGCCACAAGACATCGCGTAGTTGCCTTGGAAGCTGATCGAATCACCAGAGCCACCGTGACCGGGGGAACTAGGATCGGAAGGACACGTCAGCGTGTAGACCTCGGCTTTCTTGATGTTGCTATTTACGTGCATCACGTATTCGCCGGGATCTTCTTCGTAGGCATCGGACAGTGCCTTTTGTTCAATGAATGGAAGAATACGTTGATACCAACAATCCCGACGATGCGTGTTTCCACTGACTTCGGTTTGATGTCCGTAGGGAAAGATTCCGAATGTGCTTTCGTAGTTGTGCATGGCCAAGCCAAGCTGCTTCAGATGGTTCACGCATTGAGATCTTCGGGCTGCTTCCCGAGCCTGTTGAACGGCCGGTAAGAGCAATGCGATGAGAACACCGATGATGGCGATCACCACCAAGAGTTCGACCAGGGTGAATCCTTTGGGGGACGTAGAGTTTCGATTCATACCAAACGCAATCCTGTAGGTAACTATAAAAGAAGGACGATATACACAGCAGAATTTATGGCGAGAGTTTCCCTGAGTGTGGGGGGAGGGGAAACGCATGATAGGATTACGCTGTATTTCTCAGGCACACGTTATGCCAATTCGTTTGCGTGATTTCTGCGATGCTGCGTGTAAAAGATCATGCGCGAGGCGTAAAGTTCTCAAAAAAAACCATTTAGGGCGCACGTGACATCATCAGCGAAAACCCGAAATAATCGGGTTACCCCCAGTAGTAATGGATTGCGAAAATCCACCTGAGTGCGGCCTTGCTAAGAAATTCAGCGAGTCGTGTATTGGTTGCGCGCCGTTAAACTTCGCCGATGTCTTCATTCCACAATTGAGGGTTCGCAGCAATGAACTCGTCCATTAATGCTTTGCACTCCGCGTCGTCCAGGATGACGAGTTCTACCCCGCGGCTTCGTAGATAAGACTCAGGACCTTGGAAGGTCAGGTTTTCGCCGACCACGATCTTGGGAATCTTGTAGAGCAGGGCAGTGCCGCTGCACATATCGCACGGAGAAAGGGTCGTATAGAGAACCGAGTTGCGATACTCACTGGGCGTCAGTCGGCCTGCTTCTTCCAGGCAGTGCATCTCGGCGTGCAGGATGGCGCTTCCTTTCTGAACACGTTGATTGTGTCCCTGGCTACGCAACTTGCCGTCGACGACCAGCGCAGAACCAATCGGGATGCCCCCCTCTTGTAAGCCCTTCTTGGCCTCCTCGATGGCTACCTGAAAGAACGGATCCATGGCAAGCTCCTCAGTTGAATCTTTGGTCTGCATCAATTCTATCGCGCTTTCACACGTGGTGCTTAAGAGGGGAAGCCGAATCGCCCAGCGTGTTCTGCTCGCGTGGAAAACCGTGATCCGTATGAAGAAATCGTTTAGACGGGAATTTCTGTACTTCGGCCCCTAGACCCATTAATATACCTCGGGTAGCTTCGCTCTACATTGTTTCCTGACAATCTCCAGAGTGCGAAAGGCAATGAGCACGATGAAAAGCATATTCACGGCACAAAGTTTCCTATGGTTTGGCTTTCTTCTACTGGGCAGCGTTAGCGCCCAAGAGAAGCCGATGACCGACACACCCAATCTGGTGCATGAACGCCACATGCACCATCACAACCATCATCACGAAACGGAAAAGCCAACGGATAAGCGTTTTTTCACAACGCGTTCCAGCCAGGTCATGTTGCCTCTTCCTAACGAGCAAGATGCATTCGTGTTTGCCGTGTTTGGCGATCGCACCGGCGGCCCCAAGGAAGGTGTCAATGTGCTTGCCGATGCCGTCCGCGACGTCAACTTAATTGAGCCAGACCTGGTGATGACCGTGGGCGACTTGATCAACGGTTATAACGGAACCGAAGAGTGGCTCGGACAGATGCGCGAGTTCAAGGCGATCATGAAAGAACTGCTTTGCCCCTGGTTCCCGGTCGCTGGCAATCACGACGTCTATTGGCGTCCGCTAAACGACCCGACGATGCCAAAGACGCAGCATGATGAGCATTACGAAATGCATTTCGGTCCGCTGTGGTACTCGTTCCAGCACAAGAATTGTAACTTCATCGTCATCTACTCCGACGAAGGTGATCCCGAGACCGGCGAAAAGAATTTCCAAAAGGCGAATGCCCAGAAGATCAGCGAAGATCAGTTTGCCTTTCTCAAGGAAGCGATTGAGCGAGGTAAGGAGAACGATCATCAATTCATCTTCCTGCATCACCCACGTTGGTTGGGCGGTAACTACGGAAACGATTGGAAAGAACGCGTGCACCCACTGCTCAAGGATGCAGGCAACGTGACCGCTGTTTTCGCAGGCCATATCCATTACATGCGATATGACCCACAAGACGGCATCGAGTACGTCACCCTGGCCACCGTCGGTGGCGGACAATCCAGCAAGGTGCCGGAGGCAGGCTACTTGCATCAGTATCATCTGGTGACTGTCCGTCCCAAGCAAGTTGCGATGGCTGCTTTTCCCGTGGGTGAAGCCATGGACGTTCGCGAGATCACGTCCGAACTCCAGCAGCAAGCGATCAAACTGGCCCAGCAGAAGCCGAAAGTCTCGACAACGCTCGCTCCGGCCGGGGAAGATCTTCACGAAGGCTCGATCACCACGGTGATCGACAACCCAACCGAGCGTCCGATCGACTTCACCCTGACCCCAGCGAGCCGCGACTCACGGTGGACGATCTCCCCCAATCACACTCACGGCCGCGTGAAACCAGGCGAGTCACAGAAGATCACCTTCCACGTAACGTACCGTGGCAAGATGGATGACGATGCATTCCATGGAATCGAGTTAGTCCTTGATCAGGACTTCCTGGCTAAGACAACACGCTACGCGATTCCCCAGGTGCGTACGGCTGTGGAGTTTGCGAAGTCGGAATAGCCAACCCCACGTTTGCGTCGAGTTTAGTGACGCACCAATCCTCGATCGCGAAAGCTCCAGTCAGGCCCTGACTGGAGCTTTCTTTTTTTCTTGGTAAATCGCCGTGGAATTCCCAGTGGTTCGCTTTCCGTTGCCCTGAATTCCGTCTAGACTACCTCGTTAGATATCCACCCATATGGGTGCTATAAGCCCCTAATGGAGATGGTGTTAAGCTGCGCATTCCGCTTAATCACCCCCCCAGAAACTTCGATCTTACAGCTAGTTGGAATAGAACATGCCTTTCCCCTTCTTCAGCCGTATTGCCCGCCAGTTTCGTCCTCAAAAGCCAAGAGCAACTCGATCCAAGCCAACAACGCGTCAAGTTCATTACGCCGAGACGTTAGAAGACCGCCGAATGCTGTCGCTGACGGCCAACGAGGTGATGCCTGAATTGGTGGTCGATGTCAATCAAGAAGCATTGCCGGTCGAGTATGAACAGGGGACGATGGTCGACGGCATCTTTTACTTTATCGGTGACGACTTCGAAAACCGAGGCGAGACCGCCGCAATTTGGATGTATGATCCGGAGGCAAATGGCGGGCAAGGGGAGCTTGCTCCGCTGGAAATTCAACACAACCAAATCAGCTTGAGGTCTGTATATCACCTCTACGGAGAGCAAGACACATTGTACGTTCGAGCCGAGGCAAATTATGGCATCGGCTACGGACTGTTTGCGATCGATCTTAACACCAGCGAGCTGACCCAGATTGCCTCACTCAATGCTGTTGGGGGTTATGACGATGCTGCCTTCGATCAAATGTTGATGTTGGATGGGAGTCTCTATTATCGCGATTACAACGTAGGTGGAGACATTGATCTTTGGCGATACACTCCCGGCGAAGGTACCAGCCTGGTCGCCGAGGTAAGCGCAAGCAATCACCGACCTGGCTATGAATTGCTGCACATCGGCGAAAAAATCTACTTCAGTGCGACAGGCAAACTGGGAACGTTCCAAATCTGGGAATACGATTCGTCCCAGGAAGGTGCCGAGGCCACCAATCAAATCTATGAGGCTCTGTCGTCCAATATCACGGCTAAACTGGCTGTGTCTGGCGAAAAGCTTTATTTCTTTACCAGTGATAGCAGTTCCGTACGAGAGCTTGATCCCCAAGATGAATCAGGTGCACAAGAACTGCTTCAAATCAGTGATCTTAAGAAACTGGTGGCGTTGAATGGGAAGCTCTACATTCTGGCGGGAAGTCGCGGTCAGGACGAGCTTTGGGAATATGACATCGAAAGTGGCGACGCGCCTCGCGACATGCTTGGTTCCAATCTCGAAGTGTTCAACGTATCGGTCGGCGAGGATACGCTGTATCTCTACATGCGATATTACCGCAGTTATCAGGTAGGAAATTCGATTTATCACACATATGCTTATTCGTTATTCCGGGTTGATCCCAGTGCCGAGCCGTCCGACGCGGTCCAGATCATTTCCGAGGCAGAACTGAGATACTTTCCTTGGGACTTTGATTCGACAATCGTGTTTGAAGTTGGAGACTCGATTTTATTTCCAGCTTCCCCGGATTTCCAACAACAAGAAACTTTGTGGCGATATGATTTCGACGAGGATCGTCTGTACCAGCCACGGCAAACGACGGAACTCAATGAAAGCTCAAATCCTCATGAACTTACGGTCATTGAGGATAAGCTCTTCTTCGTCGCCGAAGATGGTTTCCATGGAAGTGAATTATGGAGAGCGGATATCCAAGCCGATGGAAGCCTGGGAAACCCGGTCATGGTCGCGGATATTGCTCCCGGGATCGATAGCTCCAATGTCTCGAACTTGACCGTCTTCAATGGCCAACTTTTTTTCGATGCCGAGCAATATGGCGTTAACTTTATTTGGCAGTACGATCCCTTAACGGAAACTCTGACACGTCTGGATGTGATTGGTCCGTACACCGATTTCGTCACCGTAAGTGGTCATCGATTTTACCTCTGGTTCGGCAGTCATGAAGTCTATCTGGACTACTACGATATGAACGCGCCTGCCGGGCTTGGTGAAATGATTGACGTCCCCGACTTCCTGGTTGGCCAATTGCTAGGGAGTCCACACTACACGGCCGCGGTTGGGGATAAGATTTATTTTGCGGCGGAAGAGAGATATGGCGACGGAAAAGCCATCTATGTCTACGACGCGATCGCTGCTGGCCAAATGGAACCAGCCACGCGGATCGAACTCCCTGAAGGAATTTCCACCCCCAAGTACTTTACCCAATTGCTCGGCAAGGTTTACTTTCAGGCCAAAAGTGACAGCAATGGAGACGAACTGTTTGAGTACGATCCCCAGACGGAAGCCTTTCGTCGGATCACCGATATCCGCCCTGGTTCGGGAAATGGACGACCCGAGCAACTGACCGTGCTGGATGACAAACTCTATTTCCGAGCTCACGATGGTTCAACGTTGTTCGAATTGTGGCGATTCGACCCACAGGCCAACGAAGGGGAGGGCTCGTTGGAGCTTGTCTTCGAGTCAGATCCCCATTCTGAGTTTGTCAGAGGCTACCATGACCCAGGCAGCCCGTTTGCCACTGTCGATGGGCGAATGTATCTCAGTTTAGCAAGTGATCGAACTAGCAGCTTTGATATGCTGGTCCTGGAGCCTGGTGCCAATGACCGAATATTTACGCTCACACAAGGAATCGATATCCCACCGAGTTCCTACTTCGACCACGAATTCGTCGTCTCGGAAAATCACATTTTCACCAACTTGTATGATGAAGTCCGGGGTCGGGAACTTTATTCGATCCCCTTAGTCTCCGGCGAAATTACGGTCGAGTTTCAATACGCCGTCGATACGACGTATGTTGCGGGAGAAGTCGAGAATAATCCGACGGAAGAAGTTCCGAAGTTCGGAGAGTGGGATTCACCTGTCGGGCAGGTCTGGCTGACAATTGGGCCCGACACAGCAGAAAAGATATTTGATCTTACAATTCAGCTGGAGTGGGATTCTCTCTGGTTCCTCGGCCCAGAATTCACGTCACACCTCGGTTCCACAGCGACGATTATCAATCAAAATGGTGGTGGTACCCGTACCGCAAGCTTGGCTATTACCGATATCGACCTTTCGTCTTTTGAGCTTGGCGATCGAGTGCTTGTTGCGACCTTAGGCTTTCCTTTGGACTCCAACAACGAGATTGAAGTTGCCGCGGATATTCAAGGCGCTTACCCGCAACCGAAGTCGGTCGACGGCATCAAGCTTGTGGCGGCCAGCAATATCACGACCAAGCAGCCCGTTCTTTATGAGACTGAGCAAGCGAAGATCGAGGCTACGCCCGTGGTCTACGATGTCAACGACGATGGGCATATTGGCTTGGTAGATTTTGCAGGCTTCGTCGCCAAATTTGGCAAGACAGCCGATGAGAGTTCTCCCGAAGTGTATCGTTTTGATTTTAATCAGGACGGCAAAGTTAGTTTGGCGGACTTCGCGTTATTCGTTTCCCGCTTTGGAGAACGTAAGTTCTCTTCTAATGTTCAGGCTCGAGCATCGTTCGCGAACGAAGGTGAAACGGCTGCTCGGGTCGCCTCACCTTCCACATTCCAATTGGAAAATGAACCAGACGTGACCGCTTATTGGGAAGCTTCAACGGCGGATCTTAGTGCGATTGTGAAAGATGACTTGGTGATCGATGAAACGCGAGATGAGTTTGACCTGGCTCCGGAGATTCCAGTCTGGGAGGAGCCTTCGTGGGATGCGCAAGTCATTGATTCAGTATTGAACACGGACGAAGTATTGGCGACTGTCGACGAGAAAGCCGCAGTAACGGAATCGGTGAGTTCCGAATGGTTGGAAGTCGACGGACTTCTCTGAGCCGCCTAAACATTGATTCACCGCGTCCACTCTTGTGGCGCGGTCGATCCGCATTGAACCAAGTTGCCATCAGCGCATGAAAAAACCTCTTCGAGTGTTAGCTCGAAGAGGTTCTTCAATATAAATAAGGTAGTGACTTGCTTGAGGGATAGTGGTCGTCCCACTTGAGGTTCGTATTGGGTTCGTGAAAACCACTTGAACCAAAAGTTTTCCTTAGAAAGGAGGTGATCCAGCCGCAGGTTCCCCTACGGCTACCTTGTTACGACTTAGTCCCAATCGCGGAGTTCACGTTCGGCGCCTGCCTCCCGAAGGTTAGCTTAGCGACTTCGCGTGCACCCCACTTTCGTGGCTTGACGGGCGGTGTGTACAAGGCTCAGGAACATATTCACCGCGGTATGCTGACCCGCGATTACTAGCGATTCCGGCTTCATGCAGGCGAGTTGCAGCCTGCAATCCGAACTGAGCAACACTTTTTGGGATTTGCTAGATCTCGCGATTTTGCTTCCCTTTGTATGTTGCATTGTAGGACGTGTGCAGCCCTAGTCATAAAGGCCATGAGGACTTGACGTCATCCCCACCTTCCTCCGGTTTAACACCGGCGGTCTCTCTAGAGTCCCCGACATTACTCGCTGGCAACTAGAGATAAGGGTTTCGCTCGTTAAGGGACTTAACCCGACATCTCACGACACGAGCTGACGACAGCCATGCAGCACCTGTGCAAAAGCTCTCCGAAGAGCACTCTCCCCTTTCAGGGAGATTCTTAAGCATGTCAAGACTAGGATAAGGTTCTTCGCGTAGCCTCGAATTAAGCCACATCCTCCACCGCTTGTGTGAGCCCCCGTCAATTCTTTTGAGTTTCAGCCTTGCGACCATACTCCCCAGGCGGAGCACTTAACACTTTCGCTACGACCGAGAAACTGTGGGAGGTCCCTCGATCCAGTGCTCATCGTTTACAGCTAGGACTACCGGGGTATCTAATCCCGTTCGCTCCCCTAGCTTTCGTGCCTCAGCGTCAGAAGAGACCCAGTGAGCCGCCTTCGCCACCGGTGTTCCTGATGATATCAACGCATTTCACCGCTCCACCATCAGTTCCGCTCACCCCTATCTCCCTCAAGCCATGCAGTTTCAAACGCAGTTCCACGGTTGAGCCGTGGGATTTCACATCTGACTTGCATGGCCGCCTACGCACCCTTTAAGCCCAGTAATTCCGAATAACGTTCGGTCGGTTCGTCTTACCGCGGCTGCTGGCACGAACTTAGCCCGACCTTCCTCTGAGGTTTGGTCAAAATTTCCTTCCCTCTGACAGCGGTTTACAACCCGAAGGCCTTCATCCCGCACGCGGCATCGCTCGGTCAGACTTGCGTCCATTGCCGAAGATTCTCGACTGCAGCCACCCGTAGGTGTCTGGGCAGTGTCTCAGTCCCAGTGAGACGGGCCACGCTCTCACGCCCGCTAACCATCGTCGCCTTGGTAAGCCATTACCTTACCAACTAGCTAATAGTGAGCAGACCCATCTCCAGGCGCCGGAGCTTTGATCCGTAGATGTTATTGGGCATTACCGCCAGTTTCCCGACGCTATTCCCAGCCTGGAGGTAGGTATCTACCTGTTACTCTCCCTTTCGCCGCTGTCCCCTCGAAAGCAAGCTTTCTTGGTTCTCGCTCGACTTGCATGCCTAATCCATGCCGCCAACGTTCATTCTGAGCCAGGATCAAACCCTTCAATTAAATATTTGCTTAACCAAGACGACCGAAGCCGAATCAGTGTGTTAGCAAGTTAGCAATCGAAAATGTTTGAACTAGCTACTAGATTTCAAAAAAATTGAACTAGCTTGAGTTCAAATTGTGATCGCCTCTCCAAGACTGCAAGCAATCTCAAAGAAGCACAACCACTATTGTTCTCAAACAGAGGTCACTACCAAATTGTCAAAGATCATTTTGGTGCTTTCACACCGTCAAAAGCGTTTTGCTTTTGTCCCTGCGAGCAATGTTGCCCAACTGGGAAGAGACAAATAGTACCAGAAACGATTGGGGTGTCAACGGGCAGGGGCGTTTCGGCGAAGAAAAAACGAAATGAGTGCGTTTTACTCGGGAAAACACGGGCTAAGAATCTTTCGAATGGGTCTCGGATTCTGAAGTTGAAGCCCAAGTTCGGTGTGTAATCTCGGGCTGTCGACTGTGATTTGAGGCTGGGAACGGCCTCGCTCTCAACCGTCTGGACCGAGGTTCGGTTCTGACGATCATTTCGATTCCCCCGGTAAAGGATCACCAGGGCAGCGCGAATCTCAGGAAACCGACAGGAATGGGCCAAGCGATAAGCTTTATTTCATAAAGCAGTGGCAACTTGCGATTGAAAGAGCCATGTCGGAAGGGGAGATTCATGCAGAAGGCAATCGTCGTTATCGTGGCAATGCTTAGCTTTGCCGCACCGGTCGTGTTAACGTTCGCTACCTATTCATCCGGCGGGTTCTCGCCAGCCGAGGATGTTGCACCGCGCGATCTGCCTGGAAAGATTCTCTTCTTCTCCGCCGGCTGGTGTCCTGCTTGCCGCCGGGCAGAACCGGCCTATCAGGAACTTCGTAACGCCGGTTATCCGATCCGAAAAGTGAATGTCGACTCGAATTCGACGTTAGCCCAGAAGTACGGGATTCGGTCGATTCCTCAGTTTGTCTACGTCGTCAATGGTGAAGAGAAACGCCGAGTGAGCGGTTCAGCCTCTGCTTCCCGTCTAAAGCGTATGTACCGCGGCGGCTGGTAGTTGCAAAGCGTATCGGCGCAACGAAGTAGGGCTTGTGTCGATGCGACTCTCGACCGCGCAGCACCAACGAAAACCTCTGAATGTCAGGGAGATGGGTAGGTTTTTCCGGAATCGCAGCGGCAAATCGACAATAACTGAATGAGCATATGCATCTATTAAGATGTTGACCTGCATTCAGTCCTCTTCTCCTTTTCTGAACTGGCCTTCGCCATGCGTTCCTACTGGATCGGTATTGTTGGCACCTTGATGGTGACGATCGCTTCTTCCTTGATGGCTGCCGATGTGGCTCCCAAGCAACCGAACGTTTTGTTCATTGCTGTCGATGACTTGAATCATTGGGTAGGGCATCTGGGGCGTAATCCACAGACGAAAACGCCTAACATTGACCGACTTGCGGCGATGGGCGTGACGTTCACCAACGCAAACTGCGCGGCCCCGGCTTGTAATCCATCGCGGGCAGCTTTGATGTCGGGTCTGCGTCCCAGCACTACCGGTTGCTATGACAACGGCCAAGATTGGACGCCAGTAATTCCGAAGGGAAAGACGCTCACAACTCAGTTTCTCAAAGCAGGCTACAACGTCTTTGGGGCGGGCAAGATCTACCATGGTAGCCAACATCGTGATGGGGAATGGACGGAGTATTTCCAGAAGAATAACCCCAAGCTAACGCTAGATGCTTCGGCGAAGAACGATGGTGTCGGTGGGATCAAGTTTGGGCCTCTCTCCAATCCCGATAGCGACATGCCAGATCACCTGGTGGTCGACTATGCCTTGGAAAAACTCGGCCAAACGCATGATAAGCCATTCTTTCTGGCCGTCGGACTTGTGAAGCCACACATGCCTTGGAGCGTTCCGTTCAGTCATTTCGAGAAGTTCCCGCTCGATGCGATCGAGTTGCCTCCTCATCAAAAGAACGACCTGGCCGATGTTCCCAGTGCCGGAATCAAAATGGCCAAGCCCGAAGGGGACCACGCTAAGATGCTTCAGTCAGGGCGATGGAAGGAAGCCGTTCAGGCCTACCTGGCAACTATTCACTTCACCGATATGCAGGTCGGAAGGCTGATCGATGGATTAGAGGAGTCGAAGTACAAAGACAACACGGTTGTCGTCCTCTGGGGCGATCATGGCTGGCATCTTGGTGAAAAAGAGCATTGGCGAAAGTTTGCTTTGTGGGAAGAGGCTTGTCGGGCACCCTTGATCTGGGTGGCACCAGGGGTGACGAAGCAAGGTGCTGTCTGTAATCGTCCGGTCGATTTCATGACGATCTATCCAACGTTATGCGACCTTGCCGCGATCAAAGTCCCTACCCATGTCGAAGGACCGAGTATCAAGTCGTTGCTTATTGCCCCAGATAGTGCTTGGGAGCAGCCAGCGTTGACAACGTTCCGTCGTCAAAACCACAGCTTGCGAAGTGAGCAGTATCGCTACATCCGCTATGCCGATGGCAGCGAGGAACTGTACGATCACGATGCTGATCCTTACGAGTGGAAGAACTTGGCAAGCGATTCGAAGTACGACGAACTCAAGCAATCGTTTCAGCAGTATCTACCGAAAACAAACGTGCCTGAGTTGCCCAGGAACGCCGGTAAGAAGAAAAAGGGAAAAACTGCTGCGTAAAAATATACGCGTGGTTGATTGCTCTCCGCATCCAAGGCTTTTATGCTGACTTCTTAGCAAGTCTTTCTGTTACCGGCCTTGGAATGAATCTGATGCGCACAGTCTTTGGTTTTCTGTTGTTGACTGTCTTCCTTTGGGGATGTAGTTCAAAGCCCGATACGTTGATTGCAGATGGCTATGATGAGCAAGAAATGGAAGCCGCCATCGCCGAGGCACAATCAACCGTCGATCGATTTATCGAGGCATTGGAAAGTGGCGAGGGAGAAAGCTTTGCCGTAAAAGCCCCGATCGAAGACAAGGGTCAGGTGGAACACTTCTGGGTTACCGGGGTGAAGTTCGACAGTGGGCAGTTCACCGGAACCATTGACAATGATCCTGGCCTCGTGACCAACGTCCAGGCTGGCCAAGAGTGGACGATTGCCAAAGACGACATCTCGGACTGGATGTACATGCGGGATGGCAAGATCTATGGAAACTACACCATGCGTCCTCTACTTAAGACTTTGCCTGAGGAAGAAGCGGCCGAGTTTCGTGCCATGTTAGCCGAACCCTAATCGCTCTTTTCCTCGCTTGGACAGCGAGCAGTTCCGTTTACTTTTCCGGTTAGCTCAGGACTACTATCACGATGAACACGATTGCTAATAATTTGATTGCCTCACGACGAAACTTTCTGGGACTTGCCGCGGGCGCATCGATGATTCCCCTGAGCCAGGCCTTGCAGGCACAAGACACAAAGCCCGGTGACGAGAGCGGCGCACGCAAGACTTCGCCGATTGTTCTTTCGACGTACTCGCTTTGGCGATTTCGTAATGATGATCTGCGAGACTTCCATAAGTGCATCGATCTTGCGGACGAGTACGGTTTCGATGGTGTCGAGCTGCTGCTGTATCAACTTCAGCAGAATGAGATGCTGAGTCACTCGAAGATGATGTCGTACAAGCGACATGCTTTGCGTTTGGGGCTGCCGCTGGTTGGGCTTTCGACGCATCAAGGTTTCGTGACGCCGGATCGGGAGAAGCGAAAAGAGAATATCGATCGAACGATTGGGCAAATCGAAATTGCCTACCAGTTTGGAATTCCCGTAATGCGAGTGAACACGGGTACCTGGGGGACGTCAGGCAGCTTCGACGAGTTGATGGCCAACCGTGGCATTGAATCGCCGCTCGAAGGATACACGGATGAAGATGCGTTTCCTTGGGTGATTGAAGCGTTGGAGAAGTGCCTTCCCACCGCCGAGAAGTGTGGTGTTGTGTTGGCGCTCGAGAATCACTGGGGATTGGGGCTGACTCCTGAGGGCATTCTGAGGATCGTCAACGCGATTGATTCGCCTTGGCTGCAGATCTGTACCGACACCGGCAACTTCCTTGACGATCCGTACGATCGTCTCGAAAAGATCGCTCCTCAAACAATTTTTGTCCAAGCGAAGACGTATTACGGGGGAGGGCAGTGGTATACGCTCGATCTCGATTACGACCGCATTGGCGACATTCTGCGAAAGCATGATTATCGCGGCTATATCTCTCTCGAATTCGAGGGCATGGAAGACTACCAGACAGCCATCCCGCAGAGTTTGGCGCTCTTGCGAAAGGCCTTCGCTCGAGCCTAGGGCTGGGCAATGTCTAAAGTCGCAACCCACAGTGGCTTGAAAACAAGTTTCTGGCCGTCAGCCTCGGAAGCGTTGTCGTGGCCAATTGCCATGATGTAACTCTGTCCTTGTCGAAAGCCTTGGAACACGGACTTCCCGTCAAACGATTCCAGTGTGTCGGCATTAACGATCACTGGCTGGTCGCCGAACCAGTCACATCGGAACTTGTTGTCACTTTCGCTTTGATACAAGTGAATTGCATTGGGCCCAGTGACGTCCATGCCTTCAGGTATTTTGAAGGTGTACTCTTTCGCATCGATCTCCAAGGCTGCACTCGGCGGTGCTTCAAGCGAGCGTGCTTCGACCATTGGGTCGGCCATTGGGTCGGCCATCACATTGTGCTCATCACTTAGGGTGTAATGGAAGGTTCCTTCCGGTGCCGGGAGAGAACTGCTCGAACACGAGCAAAGTAGTCCAATCGAGATAGCGCAAAGCAGATGTGCATAGCGGTACATGATGAGGTCTCGAATTTAGATGGGAGAAAGGTTGCCAAGCTCGCAAAAGTACGTCGGCTTGAGGTAGAGGAGATGCGAGGATTGTATCAATTCTCAAAGACGTTTCCACGTAAATTCACTTGGCGCTTCCTTCCGGTATTGTTGGGGTCAACGCCCCGTTTGTATTGGCTGGCAGGAATCTTTGAGAATCACTTTTCTCATTCTTGAAACGGACGCTCGAAACAGCCAGAATCGCTATCAGCCCCATTCATGCGTTGGAGTTCCAGGCGATGGCGACCGTTGCTTCTTCCGATTCCGATTCTTCGAACGTCAATCAACTACTCAATTCACTCGAACGTGAGCTGCCACCGGTTCAGTGGTCACCGTTGTATCGTGTGTCGGTGTGGTTTTCGGCGGCGTGCTTGATTCTGCTGACATTGATCTACTTTGCGATCATCCTGGTCGTCGGCTGGTTTGCGTTTGACTATTTCCTAAGCCATCTGCGACTACTGGGAACCGGCGTGAGCGTTTGGGTGGTTCTGCTCTATTCGCTGCCGCCACTCTTCTTGCTCATTCTCTTGGCATTGGTGATTAAGCCGATCTTTCGGATCAGCCCACCGCGCGAAGAACCGATCGTGGTGACGAAGAAGGACGAGCCTCTGCTGTTCGAGTTCGTGCAGCGAATATGTAACAGTGTCGACACACGGATGATCGACGAAGTGCACTTCACGGTAGGGGCCGAAGCGGCGGTTTACAATAAAGGGCCGCTCGGCGGGCTGTTTCCTGAAAAGCGGGTTCTGATCCTCGGTCTGCCGCTGATCGCTTCGTGTGATGTCGCCTCGTTGGCTGGCATCATGGCGCATGAGATGGGGCATTTTGCCCTAGAAAGGAACATTCAGCTGCAGACGATCATTGGTATCGTTAACGGGCTATTCTATCGTGCGATGTACGAGCCAGATCGGTTTGATATCTGGCTGGCCATCAATACGCAGGAAGGCCAGTCACTTCGTCTGCTGCTTTTGCCCATTAAGAAGGCTTTGTCACTCGGGCGATGGATCTTGTGGGTTTTCTTTGTCACTGCTGAAGCGTCTAGTTGTTTGATTTCGCGAAAGGATGAGTTCGATTGCGATCAGTACATGGCTCGACTGGTAGGCAGCGATATCGCTTGCCGTTCGCTACAGAGAGTTCATCTCTTGGGCATGGCGGCCAGTGCGACCAACGATGACCTGACCAATTCCTGGCAAGAGAAACGCTTGCCGGACGACTTGCCACGGTTCATTCTTTCGCGCGTCGGACGCTGGAATGCCCGACAGCAGGAAATCTCGTTGAAGTTGATTTCGTCGAACGCGACCCGTTGGTTCGATACGCATCCGTCGCTTCCGGCCCGTATTAATGCGCTACAACGGTTAGACTTGCCGGCGTCTTCGATCTCGCAGGAGCCAGCTGGTCGGTTACTGAGAGACTTTAATCGCCGATGCAAAGAGTTGACGATCCGGCACTATAAGGAAGTGCTCGAATCCGACTTCGATCCTTCCAGCTTGGTATCAACGGAAGTGCTCAACGCGGAATACACCGCGGAAGAGAAGGCCCAAAAGGCATTAAGGCGTTATATGCAGGCCGAATCGATCATTGTTCGGCCGATCTTCCCAGATCCGGATGCGGACGTGCCGGTCGACAATTACAAGCAGACGGCAGAGAGCCTGGCGATCGCTCGTCAGAACTGTATTGAGCAAAAAGAAAAGCTCAATAAGGCCAATGAGGATTTTTTGGAAGCACGTGGCGAATTTCAGCACGTGAAGATCTTTCAGAAGCTGATCGACCTGAAGTTTATCGAGAACGCGGACGTCACGTTTCACTATAACCGCGCCCAACGGCATCACAATCAGGCCCAGGAAGGTCTCACGTCGCTATATCCTGCGGTGCGTCGTCGGATGACTTTAGCCCTGCGAATTCTACACACATCACAGCTGTGGCGATCGGACAAGCAGTCGGTAATCTCGAATCAACGTAAGCGAGTCGACCGAGTGATTGCCCTGTGCAAGCCGCTGGCCGGCGTACATCCGCTGCTCGATGAGTTGTCCACCGATACCTTGGTGCTAGACGCGATACTCGGGCGATTCGATGTCGATCGCCTATCATTTCAGTTGAAGCTGAGTGTCACACGACTCGGAGAAAAGGTGCATCGCGGATTGAGGGAAATTCAGCACATCTTTGGTGAGGTGAAATATCCATTCGAGCACCGGGATGGCGTGGTGAAGGTTAGTGACTTCTTAGTTCCCAAGTTGCCTGATAAAGGGGAGTTTGTCGAACTTACGGCCGCATCGATGGAAGTGCTGCAACGCACCGACCGCGTTGTTTCACGCACGCTGGCGACATTGACCGAGGCCTGCGAAAAGGTCGAAGCGGCTCTCGGGCATAAAGTTCAGGCCAACCCCAAGGAACTCGATCCATGGGAGCAGTTGAACGATAATCTGGATGAGATGACACGAAAGCGATTCCGGCGGAACGTCACCACAGGCGGAATCGCGACGTTGGTTGTCGTGTGCCTGACGGTGGGGTTCTTCTATGCCCTTACGTATACTCCCCAGCCTGGAACATCGATCATTCCACATCATCCAGGATACCGGCCGACGGTCGTGCCACAGCGATGGGCGATGCCAGAGCATAACTTTCCCAGGGTACGGCAGCCGAATATTCCTAGCGGATTCCGGCCAGAAATACCTCGCCCTTCGTTCCCCAGCCCCTCGATTACACCGAACAGTCCCGAGATGCGTGTCCGGCCCCCGTCGATCAATCCAGGAACCAGGCCGTCTGGCTTTCCCGGTTCAACACGTCCAGGAATGCCTTCGTCGAGACCTCCACGCCCAAGCTTTCCGGGGCCGTCTGGAGGAGCTTTTCCGGGACAGTAACACTGCGCAAGCTAACTGTCGGTTTGCTTGGCTTTGTTGCGGTACTCGTTGGGAGTTTGCCCAACTTCCCGGCGGAAGAAGTTGACGAAATTGGCAGGCTCGGGGAAGCCACAGAGTTCGGCGACCTTCGTGACGCTGTGATCTGAATTCACCAGCATTTGCTTCGCTTGCTGAACGCGAATCGACCGGATCTTCTTCCCCGGAGTGATTCCGTACTCTTGCTGGAAGCGTCGATTTAGCGTGTTGCGCGAGACGCCTAGACGCCGGGCGAGTTCGTCGACGTTGATGCCTTGGCAGGCCTCGCGCTCGATGATGCGATTGACCTGGGCAACGACGGCATCTTTTACAAGTTCAAAGCGAAAGGTATCGCGTTCAATGAACTCGAGACGCACCTGCTGAACTTGTGGGAATTCTTCTTCCGGCGCTTCGAGCCGCTGGCGAACCATATGAAACGCTTGCCGACCAATCATTTGGCCATGAATCTCGATCGATGAAATCGCCGGTGACGCGACGCGCGAGATCGTGTAGTTGCCAAAGCCCATGACGGCGATGTCTTGAGGAATCCGAAAATTCAGATCGCGAGCAACGCGGCACATCAGTGCTGCCAGGTAGTCGTCGTCGCAATAAACGGCCGATGGATGGGGAAGCCCCTCGAGGAACTTGATGATCTCCGATTCCTGAGCCGGCTTGAACATTCGTTGTCGTTCTTCACTGGGAAGCCCCGGCGCAATGAAGAACTCGGTCGAAATATTGTTTTCGTTGAGTCGCTCGGTCAAGCGGTCGAGCCAGGCGGTCTTAAAGGGATCGTTACCGAGATTGTGCGAAACGATGGCCGCGTGGTCTCTTCCCAGGGAAGCAAACTTCTCGATCAGATCGTCCTGCAACGCCTCCCAGTCGAACGCTACCGACGGCACGCCATGATGAATCCAATTGCTTCCGCAATTGACGACGGGGATGCCCATCTGCAGTAAACGCTTGGCCCACGGAGACTCGTTGTAGGCCCAGATGATGGCGCCATCGAATTCGATCTCGCTGAAATCGTAATCAAAGTCGGGCTGCGAGTCGTCGTAGGGCCATTCCAAGAGAGTGATGTGCGGATGCTCGCCGGCGCTCATGGCCGCCCCAGCCGTGATCCGAGCAGACTGTTCATGCCCACGTGGCAAAAACAAAGCAATCGTTTTGGTAACTAGATTCGTGTGATCAATCATCCCTAGTTGCCCCGAGGCAGGCCTTTCCCGCGTGCAACAAATTGAAAATCACAAAAAACGGAATTAGCAATGATTCGTATATCTAAACGATACACAATAATTCTCAGTAATCCACTCCATCATGCACCGTAGGCACCAAAGAAGAAGGCTTCCAAGCCGCTACGCGTTTGGACGAAGTCTGACTCTTCTTGGGGGGCCAAACATCATCCATTTATTACGATCACGGAGTGGCTACTCAATGTCAATGACGAGAATGAGGGGATTTACCCTCGTGGAACTTTTGGTGGTAATTGCCATCATAGGTGTGCTGATAGCGCTGCTGTTACCCGCCGTACAACAGGCACGGGAGGCCGCAAGACGCTCGCAATGTTCGAATAATCTCAAACAATTAGGCTTGGCGCTCCACAATTACCACGACACCAACGAAGCTTTTCCTTCCCGAGCCCAAGGGGGTGGAGGCTGCGATGCTTGGTATAGCGGGGTCAGTGCGTTCGTGCCGCTGACTCCCTATCTGGAGCAAAATGCGGTTTATGAACTGTGGGCGCCACGTCTCAATGGCAACGGCGGCTGCTACGTAAATACTGAGTTTGAAGGGTCTCGCGCCCAGATCCCCGGCCTGCTTTGTCCTTCCGATAACGATCTCAGAACCCATCGCGAGTTGGGGCTGACAAATTATGCGACGGTCGTGTCGGATCACTGGATGGAAACCACCGGTGCGCAGGGGGAAGATAAGCAGCCGCGCGGAATGTTTGGCTGGAATTCCTTCTTCAATATTGCGGACCTGAAAGACGGGTCGAGCAACACGATTGCCATGGCCGAGATCATCCGCCCAGCATCGGAAGGTGCCCGCGGGGACACGGCGATTATCAACTTCTCGAAACCGAGCGACTGTACCGCGAGCACGGTCTGGTTGGGCAATAAGTTCGCCAGTGGTCTGACGTTTCAGCCGCTGGTCGACAAGCATGGATACAGCTGGCATCCCGGCAACGTCATCTACACAAGTGTAACGACGATCATTCCTCCCAACGGTCCTTCGTGTGCCCGAGAGCAGAACTTCTGGACCGAAGCCATGATGACATCCAACAGTCGTCACCCAGGTGGTGTTCAGGTGGTCTTTGCCGACGGTTCGTCTCAGTTCATCAACGAAACAATCGATGCTGGTAATCAGGATGCCTCGCCCAACTGGAATGGCAAATCTGCCTACGGTGTGTGGGGTGCTTTGGGAACTCGTTCCGGAGGGGAAATCCATGATTTCTAAATCTCGCTCCCTTTCCGCTTTCATCGTGTTGACGTTGGTGCTGGTTGTAGCCGGCTGCAGTATGTCGAGCAGGTTTCCTTCCGACCCTGGCGAAGCAGGCGATGATGGGACCGGCATGTTGAAGTCATTTTTGACTCAGATTGCCGACCCGAGTTCACCCATGCCAGAGATGTTCGGCGCAGAACCAGCTTTCGAAAGCGCGCTGCGAAGCTCGCCTGACAAGATCGCTCCGCTTCGACCTCTCTACATCAAATTGAAGTCCGCCAGCGGTGATACACAACGCCGCAAGGTCGCTGAGGAAATGCTGCAGAAGCTTTCCGATTCGAGCACAGGCTAGAACCGTGCGAATTCCAGGAACAGAGAATAGCTTGCCGATGGTCATGCTGCGTGGCCGCCGGACCAATCCTTTATCTTTATTTTTCAGCTTTCTCAACGGAAGAAAATGAACAAGGAAATTACTATGAACTCGAAGAGGTACTCGGGTTTTACCCTAGTCGAACTCTTGGTCGTCATCGCCATCATTGGCGTGTTGATCGCATTGCTTTTGCCTGCCGTGCAGCAAGCCCGAGAAGCCGCACGCCGCATGGAATGTAAGAACAACATGAAGCAGATTGGCTTGGCGATGCATAACTATCACGATTCGCTCGGGTCTTTCCCACCTGGGGCGGTCGCGACTACGCCGGCCTCGGATCACAATCTAGGAAATAGCGGAAGCTGGAGCGCGGACATGTCACGAGCTCCGTGGACCGTATTAATTCTTCCTTACATGGAAGAATCGGCTCTGCACGATTCGTTTGATTTCGGTAAGACGTTTGCCTGGGCATTCAATCAGAACCTGACGGTGCATGGTGCCTCCAGCTATGACACGTCAAGCAACAACAACCATGTCTATCAGACGAAGTCGATGCCGAAGTATATCTGTCCTTCGTTCACGACGGGCCGCTTTCCCACGTTGAGCTACCACGCGGTATGCGGTGGTGGACCAACGCCGAATGACCAGGATCAATACAACGGCCACAATGGTTACAGCGGTCGCGTGTACTTCAATAACGGTGTCTTCTGGAGAAACTCGAAGACGCGTTTCGCAGATATCACCGACGGAACCACCAACGTGCTGATCGTGGGTGAAACCATCTATGCCATGAAGGGAAATACCTGCTGCGAAATGACGACCTGGGCTTCAGGCTATCGTCACACGGCGAACGATCCACTTCTTGTGGGAACTTCGGCAGCGGTCCGGCAGATCAACAGTGGGCCGGATGTGAATGGCAACCAGGTCAACACCTTTAACTACGTGACATCTACCTTCGGCAGTGAGCATCCTGGCGGAGCACAGTTCGTGCTCGGCGATGGTTCGGTTCAATTCCTTAGCGAAGTGATCGACATCAATGCTTACCGCTCGTTGGCCGTACGAGGCGATGGGCTGCCGATCGGCGGACCGCAGTTTTAACGGTTCTGTAGCTGGTAGCTAAAGACACACAGCGCGAAAGGTATGATATGCGTTTTCTGATTTTGTTGACTCTCGGCGTCTGCTGTTGCGGATGTGCTGAGTCTACTTCGGATGGGCCTTCGAGGTATCAAATTTCCGGCGAGGTTTTATTGAATGGTAAGCCTGTGGTGGCAGGCACCGTTCAGTTCGAGCCGGATGCATCGCAAGGGAACAAAGGCCCGATGGCGATCGCTGAAATTCACGAGGGACGCTACGAAACAGATTATGGAAAGGGAGTGGTCGGTGGTCCGCAGAAGATCATCGTCGAGGCTTTCGACGGTAACGGCGAACCCGGTACCTCGATGATGTTGGGACGCCCTATTCCTGGTGGGCCATTCCGCACGCGTGCGGATATTCCCAAGGAAAATGGGACGTTCGATATCAGCGTCCAATCATAGAAGGAAGCATCCTAAGGAGCCTTGGGGGCGGACGATCGGCAGTGAGGCGTCGATGGTCCGCCCCTAATTTATGCGCAGAGGACGAGAATGTCCCCAACCCAAGGAAGTGAGCAGATGTTGTTCAGGTTGGAGCAAATTGAAAACGGTAAAAATTGGAATTCGCAATGAACTTTGTTGCGGGTGCTGTCACAATACTTCTCAATCTCACCACCACCCCTTCATGCACTCGGTGGGCAAGACGAAACGCACGCAATAAACGCAACGACGACCGTCGTGCTCTGTTGGATTGCGTTGAGTTCGACATGCTCGATTCTTCTATTTCCTTCACTTCCTGATTTGGAAAGAACCATGTCAACAACCAAGGCAAAGGGATTTACGCTGGTGGAGCTTTTGGTGGTGATCGCCATCATTGGAGTGCTGATCGCGCTTCTGCTTCCCGCAGTGCAGCAAGCTCGTGAGGCGGCTCGACGTATTCAATGCACCAACCACCTGAAGCAACTCGGGCTGGCGATGCACAACTATCACGATACGTTCCAAAGCTTTCCATACGGTCAGTTCAACGGCCAGCAGGAAGAAGATACTTCTCAAAACCCCAATCGTTCGACATGGTTTGTCGCGCTGCTTCCCTTCGTCGAACAGTCAGCCATGTACGACACAGTGAAACCGAACATGGGGTTGTCTTCGGCTAATACCTGGGATGCCAATGTCCGGAGAACGGTCGTGGAAGGCTTCGTTTGCCCATCCGATCCGTGGGGAGGCAAGGTCGGCAATGATGGTTTTCAGGGAAACTATGTGGCTAACGCGACCCATGAGGTGATGGGCCGCTGGAATTCGAAGCAGGCCTCGATGATGAGTGGTCTCTTCTTTGCCGGGTCACACATCAACTTGAAAGACATTACCGACGGAACGAGCAACACGCTGATGTTTGGCGAAATCCGACAGAGCCCGCAAGCAAATTGCACGATCGGCAATTACTGGAACGGCTGGGCGATGGAATCAATGTTCTGCACGGTCTATGGCGTCAATACGCCTGCTCCGGACTTCGTGCCCTCGGGAGCCGATGCCGAGAACCCATGGCGCGACACGCAGGAGATTCCACTGAGTCCTGGGGCAATGACTGCCTATCCTCTGCGAAGTGCACACCCTGGTGGAGCGATGGTGACTCGTGCCGATGGATCGGCATCTTTCCTGCCGGAAACGATCAACACGGTCAATCTGCAAAATCTTTCTAATCGAGCTGATGGCAACGTGATCACTTCGTTCTAAGCGAACCATCATTCGTTGTTGATTAGATCGGCACGCACCTTCGCCTGCCGATTCGATGGATACGGCTTCCCCGCAAGCGAGTTGAAGTAGTCAACGAAGGCTACGTCGTTTCGCGCAACGATCTTTCATTCATACGGCGTATTAATCGCAAGGATTGAACTGATGAATTCATGGACCATCGCAGAGCGTTTTGGTGCTGTCTTATTAGTTATGGGTATCTTGGTGACGCTCGGTTGTTCTAGCGAACCGCAGAAGTTTACGGTCACCGGTATGGTCACGTTGGATGGTATTCCCGTTCATGATGGGAGCGTGATCTTTTCCCCAATGGATGGAGGCAGCCTCGTTGCCACAGGAAAGGTGATTGATGGCAACTACGAACTGGAATGTGTTCCAGGCGAAAAGAACGTGAAGATTGCTGGTTTTACGTCCGCGAATAAAGTCATTCCTTGGACTTATGTGACTGATCCGACCGGGCTTTCAGCCTCGGTAAACGAAGACGCTCAGATCGACTTTGATCTCAGCAGCAAGGTAAGAAGGCGTCGGTAGTGTCTCCGCGAACGTTTACCTCTTACGGCCCTTTCAGACCAAGTCGAGAATTGGAAGCATGATTCGATACAACCTTATTCTGGGCGCATTCTTCGGGATGGTGGTTGTCATTGGAGGTCCCATTGGCGAGCCCTATGCGAAGATGAAATTCAGTGACGACCTGAAGGAAAAGGCTGTCATGGTTGCCGGGCCTCCGCTGGCTGATGGTTCACCCGGACCAGCGGTCATGGAGATCAGCACGGTGGACCGGCAGGAAAGTGCCCAGCGTTGGGAGTCGTATCAAGACGGCCTACGCTATATTGCCTTCCATACGCTTGCCCTGACCGTCCTGGGACTTGCTTCCCAGGGAGGCTGGGGGCAGGCGATTGGTGGCATTGGCTTTGCGGTAGGTACCCTGCTATTTGGATGTGGCACGGCCGTCGCTGCTGTTTTCGATGCACCGACATTTGCCGTCTTTGCGTCGGTCGGCGCCATGTTTTTGCTGGCTGGCTGGATTGGGCTTTTCATAGCGGCGATTTCAGTTCGCCCAGCCGTGGCGACAGAAGCGTAGCGATTGCCAGACTTTATTCCACCGTCACACTCTTGGCCAGGTTTCGCGGCTTGTCGACATCGCAGCCGCGTAGCAGGGCAATGTGGTACGCAATGAATTGCAATGGTATCACAGAGACGATTGGCTGCAGGAATTCTTCGACCGTTGGAATGCGAATCACATCGTCGGCGTAGTTGTCGATCTCGTGATCGTCTTCGCTGGCGATGGCAATCACGGGGCCACCACGGGCTTTGATCTCTTGCAGGTTGCTCATCACTTTGTCGTAGACGACCCCCTGCGGCATGATGAAGACGCTTGGCGTGTTTTCATCGACCAAGGCAATCGGCCCGTGCTTGAGTTCCGCGGCAGGGTAGCCTTCCGCATGGATGTAGCTGATTTCTTTCAGCTTCAAGGCGCCTTCCAGGGCGGTCGGGAAGTTGAAGTAGCGACCCAGGTACAGGAAGTTGTTCGAGGTCTGGTACTTTTCTGCAATCTTGCGAGCCTGGTCTTGGGTGGTCAGTGCTTTACGAACAGCATCGGGAAGGGCCTGCATCGCGCGGATGATGCGGTAGCCTTGGTCGAAGCTCAGGTGATTGAGGCGACCAAAATAAAGCCCCAGCATCGCCATCACGACGAGTTGCGATGTGTATGCTTTGGTAGAAGCCACGCCCACTTCGGGGCCGGCGTGCAGATAGATGCCCCCGTCCGCCTCTTGGGCAATGCTGCTTCCAACGACATTGCAAATGGCCAGCGTCGGATGACCTTTGCGTTTCATCTCTCGCAAAGCGGCGAGCGTATCGGCCGTTTCGCCACTTTGCGTAATGCCAAACACCAGCGTGCGACGTGGTACCGGTGGGTTGCGGTAGCGAAGTTCTGAGGCGTACTCCACTTCGACTGGAATCCGCGCCATCTCTTCGATCAGGTATTCTCCGACCATCGCCGCATGCCAGCTGGTGCCACACGCGGTGAGAAGGATTCGGTCCACGCCGCGGAGTTCCTGGGGCGTCAGATTGAGCCCTCCAAAAACGGCGGTCGCATTGTCGAGATTCAAACGTCCACGCATTGCGTTTTCGATCGACTGAGGCTGCTCGAAGATTTCCTTAAGCATGTAGTGCTCGAAGTCCCCGAGTTCGACATCCCCGGAAGCAATCTCGAGCTTCTCGACGCTGTGGGTGACCTCACCCAGGTCACGGTGAGCGATTTGCAGCGAGTCGGCTTTGATCAGCGCGACTTGGTGATCGGTCAGGTAAACGATCTTGTCGGTATAGCCAACCAGAGGCGAGGCATCGCTGGCCAGGAAGTGGGCGTCTTCCGATACGCCGATCACCAGCGGACTACCCAGCCGTGCGGCAATCACCAGATCGGGCCGGCAGCGGAAGAGGATACCGACACCGTAAGTCCCTTGGAGCTGCGCCAGAACTTTTTGGATCAGTCCCACAAGTGCATCATCGCTTGGGGCTTTGCCAGGTGGAATCGAAAGTTGCTTGAAACCATCCTCCAGCATGAACGCGATCACCTCGGTATCGGTGTCGCTTTGGAATTGATATCCCTTTTGCTGGAGTCGATTCTTGAGTGCCGCATAGTTTTCGATCACTCCGTTATGAACCACAACGATATCGCCGTGTGGTCCCGGGTGAGGGTGAGCATTTGTCTGCGTCGCGGGGCCGTGCGTCGCCCAACGCGTATGTCCGATGCCGGTGGTGCCGACGGGCATCTCATCCGCCAGTCGATCGGCCAAAGAGTCAATGCGACCGGCTGTCTTCACAATGTGAATGTGAGAATTGCGATCCACGGCCGCAATGCCTGCGCTGTCGTATCCGCGGTATTCCAGACGCCGCAGGCCTTCCAGGAGAAAGTCTGCTGCTCGGTGATCTCCGACGTACCCGACAATGCCACACATGGCCCGTTTCCCTTCCGCGTGGTGTGATAAATCCTTCTATGCTATCGCCGGAAAGCTTAGCAGAGTCGTGGGGTTATACGAAGATCGATTGAAGTTTCCCCTGGGAACTGCCCTTCATTTTTCGGGGCCAAACCGCTTATGCTGATGGCAGTTCGCGTGCGGATCACGCGATATTCGTCCTTAGAATGGATTCGACCGATGGCCATGGAACGTGCCGTATCGCTGGCTCTGAACAGTCTTGTTGTCATTCCCGCACGGCTGCAATCAACACGACTTCCCCAAAAGCTCTTGTTGGCCGAGACCGGCAAGCCGCTCATTCAGCACACTTACGAAGCGGCATGTCAGGCCCAGGGCAATTGCGGCGTGATCGTGGCGACCGATCATCCATCGATTGAAAATGCCGTTTGCGATTTCGGTGGCGAAGCGATCATGACCAGCGAGTCGTGTGCTAGCGGTACCGATCGCGTGGCGGAAGTTGCGAGGGCCCGCCCTGACATCGATATTTTTATCAACGTCCAAGGGGACGAGCCTGAGATCTCTGCCGAGGCGATCGAGCGAGTCCGGTTTCTGCTGGAAGTGAATCCGGATGTCTCGATGGCTACCCTCGCCACCCCTATCCGATCGATGGAAAAGTTGCGGGATCCCGCGTGCGTGAAAGTGGTCTGTGGGGACAACGGCCGAGCGTTATATTTCAGCCGTAGTCCGATTCCGCACGTCCGCGATGGCTACGAAAGCGGCCTCCACGCGGAAAAGCCAGCCTTTTTGCAGCATTTGGGCATCTACGCCTATCGCCGAGATTTTCTGTTGAAACTGGCGACCGCCCCGCCATCGGATCTCGAACAACTGGAAAAGCTTGAACAGTTGCGAGTTTTGGAAATGGGCGAGACCATTTTGGTCGGGACCATCGCCGAGCCAAGTATCGGAATCGATACCCCAGATGACTATGCGGCGTTTGTCAAAAAGATGTGCAATCGCTAGGATAGTGGTTTCACGCTAGCGGCACTTCTTTGGTTTCCATGGGGTTTCATTTAATTCCCGTTGGCCGGGCATTAAGTGGCTTTAATGGCTTGGATTTGTAAATCCAGAGTCGGCTAAGGCAGTGCGTCGCGGCATGTTTCTTTCTGCTCCGAAGCATGGAAGGTCTCTGGGCCCAAGCAACTTCATGGCAAAACATATTTTCGTTACCGGCGGCGTTGTTAGTTCACTTGGCAAGGGTTTGACCAGCGCCTCGGTCGGGATGCTCCTCGAGCAGCGCGGCCTCAAGGTCAAGATGCAGAAGCTTGACCCCTATATCAACGTCGACCCAGGGACCATGAGCCCGTATCAGCACGGCGAAGTTTACGTGCTGGATGACGGCAGCGAGACCGACCTCGACCTCGGTCACTACGAGCGATTCACCAATAGTCCGCTGACGCGCGACTCGAACTACACGACCGGCCAAATCTACATGTCGGTCATCAATAAAGAGCGTCGCGGCGAGTTCCTCGGCAAGACGGTCCAGGTTATTCCGCACATTACCGATGAAATCAAGTCGGTGATTCGTAAGCTGGGTGATGACGATACCGATGTGATTATCACCGAAATTGGCGGTACGGTCGGTGACATCGAAAGTCAGCCGTTTCTGGAAGCGATTCGTCAGTTTCCTCAGACGGTCGGCCGGGAAAACTGCTTGTTCATTCACCTGACGCTGGTTCCTTACTTGAAGGCCGCCGGCGAACTGAAGACCAAGCCGACTCAGCACTCGGTTGGACAACTTCGTGAAATCGGTATCCAGCCAGATATTCTGATCTGTCGTACCGAACGCAACTTGAGCCGCGACGATCGTGAGAAGATCGCATTGTTCTGTAACGTGCCGATTGAGGCCGTTATCGAGGAAAAGGACAAGGACTTCTCGATCTATGAAGTGCCGATCAGTCTGCACGATAACAACTTGGACGATTTGATCGCCGGCAAGTTGGGACTGCCCCAAGTTTCGTCCGTCGACTTGACCCCATGGCAAGAGATTCTGCATACGCTGCGTTACCCTGACCACGAGATCAGCATTGCGGTCGTGGGTAAGTACGCCGAGCACAAAGATGCCTACAAGTCGATTTACGAAGCGATCGACCACGCCGGCATTCATCACAAGTCGCAAATCCGCGTCGGTCGTATTCAGAGCGAAACGCTGGAAACCGAAGGGGCCGAACGCATGCTGGCTGGCTTCGACGGAATCCTCGTACCAGGCGGTTTCGGCGAACGCGGCATCGAAGGCAAGGTCGAAGCGATTCGATACGCTCGTGAGCGTGGTATTCCTTTCCTGGGGATTTGTCTCGGGATGCAGTGTGCCGCTATCGAATTTGCCCGCAATGTCGTCGGACTGGAAGGGGCTCACTCAACCGAATTCGACAAGCACACGCCGCATCCGGTGATTTGTTTGCTGGACGAGCAAAAAAATATCACCGACAAGGGCGGAACCATGCGTCTGGGGACGCAGCCTTGTGCGTTGGAAGAAGGTACGTATGCCCGCGAAGCGTACGGTGAAGAAGAAATCAGCGAGCGGCATCGCCATCGCTACGAATTCAACAACGTCTATCGCGACCAGTTCAAGAGTCACGGTCTGCGGTTTTCGGGATTGAAGCCAGACAAGTCGCTCGTCGAGATCCTTGAGATCGAAGAGCATCCTTGGTTTGTCGCGGTTCAATTCCACCCGGAATTCAAAAGCAAGCCGATCCAGGCTCATCCGCTATTCGCAGGCTTCGTGGGTGCGGCAATTGCCCGTCGACGACGGGATGCGCAGAAGGATAAGCAGCAATCGACCAAGCCTTCTTCCGAGCCAGCGGACGCATAGTTTCGCTCTCGAATTCGCGCTGATTTTGAATCCCTTGCCCCGACCCTATCCCCATTGAGGGAGAGGGGACCAGAGATCATGCCATGAGCGAAGAAAAAGATCCGGAAAAGAAGATCATTATTGATAGCGATTGGAAAGAGCAAGTCCGCCAAGAGAAAGAGAATCTGAAGGAGGAGCCCGAAGCGGAACCTTCTTCGCCGCCCCTTGAGCCTGAGCCTGAGCCTGAAGTTGCCTCGGCACCGGGTGCCGGACAGTTTCCGCCGGCGGATTTCACGCTCTTGATCTCAATGCTTGCCACCCAGGCTTTTGCTGCGATGGGGCATATCCCCGATCCAGCTACCGGGCAAGCGTCCAAGCACCCCGAGGTCGCCAAGCATATGATCGATCTTTTGGCGGTGCTGGAAGAAAAGACCAAGGGGAATCTTGATCCGCAAGAGAATGCCGCGCTCGAAAGCGTGCTGCATCAGCTGCGAATGGCTTACGTGGATTCGAAGTAGATGGCCCCATGCACTTTAAAGCATTCGTCATCAAAGCTGGCCCAGGTGGAAAGATGCTTCAAGGGGGCGGTTGGTCAGTTCAGTTAGAAGACGAGCGTATCTTTCGAGCTTTCATTACGGCGAAGGTCTACACAGTAAAGTCTCCGCGACTTCCTGTTGGGACGGTTGTTTCCGTCTCGTTAAGGGGTGACGGGAGTGATTTCTGCTCTATAAACCTCAGTGAATCACCAGTCGAGTGGGTCTAGCGTTTGAATGATGAGTCGGATCGGGCACAAAAAAAGCCCCGCGGTTGAGTGGACTATTCTCAACCGCGGGGCCGTAGTTTGCTGGGGAATTTAAAGGTAGGCATCCATGCCTGAAAGGCCATCCCTGGTATCTTGTGATTGATCCGAGTCGTCGACGGAACAAAACAGGGTTAACGACGGTCGATCAATTCCCTAGCAAACGAGTGACTCCATTTGATTTCGTGTTAGCCGCTGAGCTGATCCAGCAAGGATCGGAATTCCGGCATCTTCTCTTCGAGATTGTTGAGCCACGCTTCGGGCTTCCAGATTTCGACACACACGGCAGCCCCGACGATTAAGACTTCTCCGCCGGCTTCGACCCCCAAGAATTCCCGAAATCCCTCCGGTATCAGCAATCTCCCTTTTCCGGCCAGCGTGACGTTGCGTTGTCGTGTGGAAAGTAGTCGACCCAAGAGTTGGACGTCCGCAATTTTGTTTTCCAGCTTGCCGGCGGCGATCTTCGCGTGAACCAGGTTCACTCCGGCATCCAGCTTTCCTTGCCACTGCGGCCCGTTCCATAAGCTCAAGCATCCCGGTCGTTCTTTGACCAGGATGAGGTCGTCCCCTTTTGGAGAAACCAGGTCGGTAATCTGCGTGGGAATCGACAACCGGAACCGGTCGTCCAGCGTGCGGCTGTATTCCCCCAGAATGAACTCGTCCGACCCCATGCGTTTTTGTTTTCATACAGGAAAACCGCCAAACGCCCTTTTGGGTTAGTTTCCCACATCAGTAATGTGTTTTAATCCTCTGTGGGTTAATTTCCCACAGCAAAGAGTTTATCCGGTGCGCGCCGTTTCGCAACCTTTCTTGAGAGAAATTTGGCAATTCTTTACAGATATGCGGTTTTCTCGGGCATTTCTTTCGGATGCGTTCTCAAGAAACTGAACTGGAACTGAAATCCGGGATTGGGTAACTTTCCCACACGATGGCCTCGATAGCCCGCTCGATAGGGAGATCAAGCGGCGAGGCAGCTATGGCACTCGAGCGGTTGGAATACGCAACGTGACCAAAGAAGACGCGAAAGATCCGGTTGTCATCACCGGAATCGGACTGATCACATCGGTCGGAAAGGATCGAGAATCGACCTGGTCGTCGATTCAGCGCGGAACGTGCGGAATTCGCCGGATGACCGGCATTTCTCCCATTGAAGACAACTTAGTGCTGGGGGCCCCGGTTGATCTGCCGGAAGGTTACGAACCCCGCCTGAAGATTCTCACGCTCAACGAAATCGCCGCCGCCGAAGCACTCAAAGACGCACACGTAGACTTTGGCAGTATTGATCGAACCCGATTCGGTTGCGCGGTCAGTGCCGGCATGGGAGACGCCCGGTCGATTTTCAATGTCCTTGATCTTCCCGGTAAGACCTGGCCAGTTGCTGGTGGGCTTCCTCACGAGCAGTTTTTCCCGTGCACGCCGTCCTATCATGTCGCTCACACATTCGGTCTGGACGGTCCTCGTCTTTCGCATTCGACTGCATGTGCCAGCGGTTTGGTAGAACTCGGCTGTGCCGTCCGCGCGATTCGAGACCGTCAATGCGATATCGCCTTGGCGGGCAGTGCCGAAGCCATCGACCCATTGTTCGTCGCCGGCTTTCGTAAGATGCGCGTCTTGTCGGACGACGCCGATCCCGTGCATGCTTGCCGTCCATTCGACAAAACACGCAATGGTTTTGTCATTGGAGAAGGCTCGGCCATGTTCGTGGTTGAACGGTTAAGCCATGCGTTGGCTCGCGGGGCAAAGATTTACTCGGAAGTCCTCGGTTGCCGCATGCTGGCCGAGGCGCACCATGTGACTGGAATCGATATGCAAAGTGACGCTCTGGAGCGTCTCTTGCGGATCACCTTAAAGTCGAGCGATTTGGGTCCGCGAGATGTCGACTACATTAATTGCCATGGTACCGGCACCCAGCAAAACGATGTCAACGAAGCTCGTGGTATCCGTGCCGCTTTTGGTCCGTTTACCAATCGACTCTGTGCCAGTAGTATCAAGTCGATGGTCGGGCATTCTTTGAATGCTTCGGGCAGTATTGAACTTGCCATGACCGCGCTGGCACTGCGTGACGGCTTCGTTCCACCGACGTCTAATCTTCGCAGCATCGACCCCGAGGTCGACATGGACTGCGTTCCGTTGGTCGGACGAGAGCAGAAGATCCAGCATGCTTTGAAGCTTTCTGTGGCCTTTGGCGGGCACTTGGTTGCCGTGGCCCTTCGCCGCTGGAATGACTCGCAATCTGGGTTTGCTTATCCAGAACGACGCTCGGACGATTTGCGCCGGGCAGCGGCTGCTTAGCGAAAATATTGCTGCGTCCGCTGATTTTGGGACGGGGCCGTGTTACGATAGAAGCTCTGCAAATTCAGCATTTCTGTCGACGGCGTATCACCCATGTCAGAGTTCAAACTTCCGCCGCTTAAGAAGCCCAAAAAGGGGCAGGGTCCCAAGCTGACCGACTCGGGCCTTTTGACCAAGCGGATCGTGAAGCAGGTCGAATCGTATTTGCCGATCATTCTGAATCGGGTCAAAGCCGGGCAAGATATGGAGAAGGTCGTCCGGGATATCGCCGAGCATGCAGGCGTCGAACCAGATATGGTGGCCAAGTATGTCCAGGCAGTGATCAAGGCCGGATCATCCCAGACTGCTTCTGGTGGATCGGTTTTCTGATCTGCGCATGAAAAAAGGACCTGCGAAATGAATCGCAAGTCCTTGTTCAAGTGGGCCCGACTGGAGTCGAACCAGCACGTCCTAAAGCGGACACTAGGCCCTCAACCTAGCGCGTCTGCCAATTCCGCCACGAGCCCACAATTTCGGCTTTTCGCCAAACAAAGCAGTCTACGCAAAAGCCTTGAAAGGTCAAGTAGGGGACACCCGGGACCGCGCAAAGTTCGCGCGAACTAGTTGTCCTCTTTGCGTTTAACGAAAACGAGCGTCTTATCCAGCGAGATCGATAAAGCTGCTCGATTGAGTCGTTCTTGAACGGACCGTAGGATCCTGTCCGAAGGCAAATCGAGGTGACGAACCACCAGGTCGCAGAACTTGGCCTGCCAGTTTTTGCCATCCAGTTCGCGGAGCGTTTCGATCAATCCGGAAGAGAGCAGGGCCATGACCTCGCCAGGCTGGAGCATTGCCGTGGCCAGTTCCGGTTCAACTTCGGGGCCGCTACCCAAGGGCCAGGAGTTGTTCCATAGCGGTCGGACGGAGTTCTGCTTGAAGGCAAAGCCCTGGACGTGTCCGCACGATCCGGCTTCCATCGTGCCGAGCATGGGGTCGAAGATCGCGTAGGCGAGCGAGGCGAAATGATCGCCGGCCGAAGCGGCCCAGAAAGTTCGATTCACTCGGTCGAGCATGACCTCGGCCGTATGAGCAATCCGGCAGTTGGCTTTCACTGCGGTCGCCAGGCTCGTCGACGTCATTACCGCGTCGAAGTTATCGTCCATGGCGTCGCCCACGAAAATTGCCAGCTTGCCATCTTCGATGACCGCCCAGTCATGGAAGTCGCCTCCCATTTCGTTGCCTTGCTGCGTCCAGGCAGAGACGTCCCATCCTTCGACTAGCGGTTTGACGTTGGGAAGCTGAGCTTTTTGGCGATCAGCGATCTGATTCTTTTGTCGAGCGAGCTTTTGTGTCGTGCGGCGTTCGGCGATCAGTTGATCTCGTTCCAGGTCGACGGCCAGCTTGCCGGCGATGATCTCGAGAAGGTTGGTTTCGCGATCGCTGAAATCACGAGACTCTTCGGCAAATATCCAGAGGGTTCCCAGGGGGGTCGTCGACGTCGCGACGGGAATGCAAACCGCAGAAGGGACATCTTCCGGGCATGGCCAGTGAGGAAGAAGCATGGTGTCTTCTAGGACGACGGCGTTACCGGAAAGTGCTTCCAGATCGGCCAGGCTACCTTCGAGCGACCGCGGTGGATCGAGCAGACGGCTTTCGGGAAGGTTGTGGCCAGCGCGAAGCTTGAGCTCGCTTGTTGCGTCGTCAAGCACATACAGCCCTGCAGCCGTAGCGCCGGTGACTTCGACAGCCGAGGCCAACGCGGCTTCGAGTCGGTCGGCCAGGTGATCGACGGCCGGGTGGGCGACGACGGGAATATGCGTGGCGAGTTCGGCTTCTCGTTGACGAACCGCAACACGGAGTCGGTCGATTTCGGCCAGCAGGAACTCAAGGCCACCAGCTAGTCCGCCGAGGTTTTCGAGCATGACGGCATCATCGACAGCGCTTGTCTTCGCGCCTTCATGCGAATGAAGCTCAAGCCTCGCCATTTTTCCGCCCCGAGTCACATGTTGCTGCGACATGCGTTTCCCCTTTTTGGTGGAAGGTTCTTCGCGAAGAGCGAGTCCGAATCCGGTTAAATCCGTCAGTGCTGCAGAGATCTTGGATAACCCTGGATAGGCTTCTTGCCTGGTGGGTTCACTGGCTTGCGTCTCTTCGCGGTGGACTCGCAAATAGTTGGGAATCTGTCGGGGCATTGATCGGGCCACGTACTGAAGTTTCGGAAATCATGCTTCGTCCGTGACCTGGGGTGATAAATGCTAAGCCATCCTCCTCGAAGGCGCACACTCATCGCGGTGGTATCCATCGCCACCTAGTATTCGAATCGTCACCCTTGTCGCTACACATTAGCTAGTCTTCGTAGTTTCTCAGACTCGTGTTCCGAATATGCGGCTTGGGCGAACAGTGCCGTTGGCGCGGTCAAATTTTGCCCATGGGCTTCTTCGGGCTTTCATCAAACCGGCAATTCGTGTGACCTAACGTGTCCACGCGATCACTGAACATCGGAACAGTAGTCTTGGTGAACGTACTTGTGGAGCAAAGGACATGTTTTGGCATTACACGACAGGGCGTCATGTCGACGCCATTTTTGAAAGCGGAAAACTGAAGCCCCAAACCCCGCGATGGGCACCAGGCGGAATGCCGGCGGTTTGGTTTTCGACCAACGATCAGTGGGAGCCAAGTGCCAACTGCGCGTTCGAGCGACCTTCGACGCGGCACCGTTTACTGGGCACGCGAGAAATGACGGACGTGCTTTGCGATGGGCTGTTTCGGATTTCCGTTCGCTCGAGCGTGGGTGTGATTACCTGGGGACAATACTGTAGCGAAGGCGAGCTCTCGGCCCGCAGTATCGAAGGTTGTCGCAGAGTTGCCGCGATCGAGGGATCACACCCTGGCCGATGGTTGGCCTGCTTGAGAGAGATACCCGCTGAGGAGTGGCTGCAAGTCGAACGCTGGTACGGCAGCCAGTGGGGCGTGATTGAAGGGGTGACCGAGATTCTTCCAAGTTGGAGTGAATCGGAATTTCAATTGCAAGCCGCTGGGTAGTGCCGAGCTTAAAGCTCTTTCACGGCGGTAACGATATCGAGTACCGCCTTTTTGCCGTCGGAGAAGAACATGAGTGTGTTCTCTGCGGCGAAGAGTGGATTCGGAATTTTGGCGAAGCCAGGGCTGAGGCTACGTTTGATGACAATCACCGTGCGGGCCTTGTCGACTTCAATAATGGGCATGCCGGCAATCGGGCTGTTCGGGTCGGTATTGGCCAGCGGATTCACAACGTCGTTGGCCCCGATAACGATGGCCACGTCGACCTGACCCATCGTGGGATTGATCTCATCCATTTCTTTCAGCTGATCGTAAGGGACGTCGGCTTCGGCCAAAAGGACGTTCATATGTCCTGGCATGCGACCAGCAACGGGGTGAATCGCATATTCAACGGTGACGCCTTTGTCTTTCAGCAGATTAGCCAAGTCGCGAACGGCGTGCTGGGCTTGAGCCACGGCCAAGCCGTAACCGGGCACGAATACCACGCGCTGGGCGTTGTCCAGGATCATGGCGATGTCATCGGCGGATGTGGAGCGAACGGTCGCGTAGAGTTCGTTGTCAGCGCCGGCCGGTCCACTGCCTGCCTGCATCGTGCCGAACAAGACATTGACCAGGGAGCGATTCATCGCCTTGCACATGATCTGTGTCAGGATAATCCCCGACGCCCCGACCAGCGATCCAGAGATGATCAGCACATTGTTGTCGATCACGAAGCCCGTTGCCGCGGCAGCCAGCCCCGAATAGCTATTCAAAAGGGCAATAACCACCGGCATGTCCGCCCCGCCGATCGGCATGACCAGCGTAAAGCCCAAGGCGGTAGCGCAAACGAAGACAAAGATAAAGGGCCAGCCCATGCCCGTGGACGCCATGGTCGCAACGAGAACCAAGAGCACAACCGCCAGCACGGCATTGAATGCTTGCGGGGCAGGGATAGGGAGTGGTTTCTCGAAGATGTCGAGCTCTTGCAGCTTTCCGAATGCGACAAGCGACCCCCAAAAGGTGACCGTGCCGATCAGTCCTGAAATCCCAATCGCCAACATGACGTCTACGGTTGCTTTCGCATCGGTGAGCCCTAGCAGTTCGGCGCTGGCTACAAAGACGGAAGCCCCGCCGCCGAGACCATTGAACAGGGCAACTAGCTGAGGCATTTGAGTCATCTCGACCTTTACGGCCAGGAAGACCCCAATCCCGCCACCAATCACCAGGCCAATCGCAATCAAAAGCCATCCTGCCCACGAGGCACCTCCGTCGGCGAAGATTAGGTAGGCCGTCACAACCACGGCGATCAGCATCGCCACGCTGCTAATAAGATTGCCGCGAACGGCCGTACGTGGATGGGCCATCATCTTCAAACCGAAGATGAACATGACGGCGGCAACCAGGTAAACCAGATTCACGATGATGTGGGAGTCGAGCACGGCTGCTCCTTCTTGTTGCTAAAATCCGACCACATTGGCACGTGCCCGCAATTGGGGCGTGCACTCCGACATCTCTTCTATCGCTTTTGGAACATCGACAGCATGCGGTGAGTCACCATGTAACCGCCAACCACATTGACCGTGGCCATGATGATGGCCAACAGGCCCAATGCCGATGCGAACCAGTTCGCACCCAAGGCTGTCGAGAGCAACGCACCAACAATCGAAATCCCGGAGATCGCGTTTGAGCCTGACATCAATGGAGTGTGCAGGGTCGGTGGCACCTTGGTGATAATCTCGAAGCCGACAAACACGGCCAGCACAAAGATCGTGATGCTGCCAACCAACGCCGTCCACTTCGTGTACTTGGGAGCGGCCTGGGCATCTTCTGTCTTGCTTGTTTCTTCGTCAGGTTCTTCGGCAGGTGGCTGCTTCGCGCTTTCTTCTTCAGGGGCTGGGGTGACCTTCTCCTGATCGGCTTCAGTCACCTCAGTACCGTCTTGGTCGCTCTGAGCGATCGACGTATTCAGGCCCAGGCTGCCCACAAATACGAGTGCCAGGCACAGGAAAATCAGGCTACGAATCACTGGGTTTCTCCTGTTCGGTGGATTCGGTGTTCGCTTCTGGTTCGGGAGGCGAAAGGGGAGGTAGCTCGAGCATCTCTCGCAAGCGGCTACTGACAACTTCCCCGTCGTTGGTGGCGATCGTACCTGCCACGATCTCGTCGTCCATGTTCACGTCAAGTTGCTTATCTTTCACCATGTTGAGCAGGAACTTGGTGATATTGTGCGAGAACATTTGGCTGGCGTGATTGGGGATTTCACTGGCCAGGTTTGTCGGACCGAGGATTGTGATTCCGTCGAAGTGCACCGTCTGGTCTGGTTCACTCGGTTCGATGTTTCCACCTCGCTCGGCGGCCAAGTCGATGGCAACGCTGCCGGGGGCCATCCGACGGATACCCTCGGAGGTGACAAGCAGCGGAGACTTTCGTCCGGGGATCGCGGCCGTTGTGATGACAACGTCGCTTTCCGAACAAATCTCGCCCATGAATTCCCGTTGTTTCGTGTAGAACTCTTCGCCAAGATCTTTGGCGTAGCCACCTTTGTCCTGGGTTCCCTCGGCTTCAAGTTGAAGCTGAGCGCACTTGGCTCCGAGGCTTTCGATCTGTTCCTTGGCCTCTGGTCGAACATCGTAGGCCGTGACGACCGCGCCAAGTCGTTTGGCGGTGGCGATCGCTTGCAGGCCGGCCACGCCTGCCCCGATGACAAACACACGGGCTGGCGAAAGTGTGCCTGCGGCGGTCATCAGCATTGGGTACATCTTCGGCAGGTGAATGGCCGCCAGCAGGACGGCCCGATAACCGGCGATCGTTGCCTGCGAAGACAGGACATCCATGCTCTGGGCACGGGTGATTCGGGGAATCATCTCCAGGGCGAAGAGCTTGACTTGCTTGGAAGCGACCTCTTGAATCGCTGGCAAATTCCCCAGCGGGTCTGCCATGCCGATGACAATCTGGCCAGGCTTCATGGTGTCGAGATCGGCTTTGCCTGCTTCGGTGTTGGCCCCGTAGCTACGGACCTGGAAGATAACGTCTGCCTTTTCGAAGGCTTCCTGGCGGCTTTCGATCAGCTCGGCACCTTTGTCGACATACTGCTGGTCGGGAAATCCAGCCGCGGTGCCAGCACCTTTTTCGATAAGAACAGTCGCTCCGGCCTTGGTGAGATTAGGGACAGAGCCTGGAACCAAGGCAACACGCTGTTCGCCTGGGAAGTTTTCGCGCAAGACGGCAACTATCATGGTCGGCCTTTCTCGGGAGCACTTGGTGTCAATCAACGATCCGTCATTGCCAAGCCCAGATGGCACTGTTATATCACCTCAGGCTTGCGGCATTCCGCTAGGCGCGAGCGTCAGACAAGGATTGTCCCACACTCCCCGGGCGTTGTGAACCCTGAGATTGTTCAAGTGGGTGAGAGATAGCTGCCAAGTGAGAAGTTCTTAGCATTAGCGAAGATAGATGTCATCCTGCTCCGTCTCGTTGCTGTTCTGAACGCGGACGCGACTGGGGACTACCCAACTTCCGCATGCATTTTCTTAATCCGGTCCCTTGTGGGGTTTCACCGACCACGGTAAGATACGTGTTTCTAATTTCCCACAGGATGCCGACAGTAAGTGTAAGGCCTTTTGGGGACTTAGTTTACGAAAGCCACGCGGTTTTTGTGGTTCGAGCCACCCAGCGTATGTGCAGGATGCCGGCTTGAGCCCCAGTAGTGAAATTAACAAAACGATGACGACCAAAACTTATCAAGCCAAACCAGGACAAGTCGAGCAGAAATGGTGGCTCGTCGACGGCGAAGATCAAATCGTCGGGCGTTTGGCCAGCGACATCGCCGTGCGTCTGATGGGTAAGCACCGCCCGACCTACACCCCGCACGTCGATACCGGCGACTTCGTCATTGTCGTCAATGCTGAAAAGGTGAAATTCACCGGCAGCAAGTGGGAACAGAAGCGTTACACCTGGTACACCGGTTACACGCGTCAGCGTAGCGAATCGGCCGAAGAACGATTGGAAGCGCATCCCGATCAGATTCTTCGTGAAGCCGTTCGTCGTATGCTTCCCAAGAACAAGCTGGCCACCAAGATGCTCGAGAAGCTGAAGATCTTCGTGGGCCCCGAACACAATCACCAAGCTCAAAACCCGGAAAAGCTGGAAGGCCTGGGTCAGGTTCGCCAGAAGAAGCGTAAGTAGTTCCAGCTGCCGAAGGTGTGATTCACCTTAGGTTTTTCCGATTTCCCCCAATCCATCTGGTCAAGAGTTAGCAAGTTATGTCGACTGCGGATCCTCAAACCGAAGACGTGCAAAACGAAGGCACCGAAGCCACTGCCGTAGAAACCACGACAACCGAAACGGTTGAAGCTACGCCAGCACCTGTGACGCACGTTGTTAAGACTGACCCCAAGACGGGCGAACACCTCGGCACCGGTCGTCGCAAGTCGAGCGTTGCTCGCGTTCGCGTCAAAGCTGGTAGCGGCAAGGTCGTGATCAACGATCGCGAACTGAAGGAATACTTCCCGCACGAACAAGACCAGAACGCCGTCATGGCTCCGATCTGCGACAGCGGATACGAAGGCAAGATTGACGTCCGTATTCTGGTTACTGGTGGCGGTCCAACCGGTCAGTCGGGTGCTTGCCGTATGGGCCTTGGCCGTGCTCTTCTGAGCATGGACGCCGACGTCGGTCACCAATTGAAGGACAATGGCCACCTGACGCGTGACAGCCGTATGAAGGAACGTAAGAAGTACGGTCTGCACGGTGCCCGTCGTGGTACTCAGTTCTCGAAGCGTTAATCGCCGAGACTACAATTCAAAACAATTGGAAAGAGCCTTCGTCTTCGGACGGAGGCTCTTTTTTGCGTGCGCAGCGGTACTCGGTACCTATTCGAACGAGAGGTGGTTCACGTATGCCCACGAGGATTCACTGTACGGAGGCGGAGTCGTATGGTCACGAATTCGAGCCCACGGAGCTTCGTTTTGCAGAAGAATCCGATACCGAAATCCGGCTCTTCGACGAGTGGCATCTTTCAGGCCATTGGATCTTCTCACCTCCGCTGATTCCGTATGTGCCTGAGGAAGAGATCGTATCCAGGCTGCAACAATGTCCTCAGTGCCAGGGCGTCATCTGTGTCAGTGAACCAGGGTTTACCTACTGCACCAGATGCATCGGTCTGATCTGCGTGAGCGAGCAGTTAGAGATCCTACAACCTTCGTCATATGGGCTTCAGTGCCCCCAGTGTCTTGGCCATCTCGAGGAAGATGACTTTGATAGCTGGGAAGTCGGTATCTTGTGCTGCCACTTATGTGGCAATGTGATGGACTGGAAGCACTTGAGTCCCGATGGATTGCAAGTTCTTACGCCAGGCGAAGAGGTGTTCTGGCCACTGGATACCGATCTCTACGCCGTCTAGTCGGAGCTAGAATGACTCGACGGTTCAGAAAAGGGGTCAGGTCTCTTTTTGCTCTCCGGACGACAATGCTTTCACCTTAGCCAAGAATATGTCATCGATTTCCGTTCCTACAGTCTGATGGTCACCAGAGAGTGTAAACCTTTTCTTCAACTTAATTAGATCTCCCTTCTCATCCACGAATACAACTGAACCAAAGGAAAACATCTCTCGGTTCCCAGACATTTTTTCGATCGCAACTCCATTCCCTTTTGGATCAACGTACCTCATTTTGGAATTGTCATCTCGATAAATGCACAGCATCTCCCCTCTACACCGCCCATTCTCCTGTAGGACAGAATATACAGCGATTCCGCGCCAGACTTCACCTTTAACCCTGGCTTCACAGATTCTGAAGATATGTTCATGTGCCATTTGCGGGACGTTGCGACTACATCCGCACACTACACAACCAAATAATAACGAAAGTGTTGCAATAGTCAGTAAGTTACTCATACCATTCTGGGATAAGAAAAGGGGTCAGGACTCTTTTTCTGCCTATTCCTTGATTTCGTTGCCGTGCATGATACAACGGCCAGATGCCCAGATCCAAACGTATCTGCCCTGCTGGCGATGTCTTTCATGTTTTGAACCGCTCGGTCGCTCGGCTGGCGTTGTTTGAAAAGCCGGAGGACTACGACGCGTTCGTGCAGGTTGTGCGGGAAACGTGGGAGATCGTTCCGCTCCCCATTTTCGCCATGGTGGTGATGCCCAATCATTGGCACTTTGTGGTTCGCCCACAGACGGACGATCAACTCAGCGAGTTTTTCCGGCGGATGTCTCTCACGCATACCATGCGGTGGCATGCCCACTTCGGGACCAGCGGGACCGGGCACCTCTACCAAGGACGTTTCAAGTCCTTTCCCATTCAGTCGGACGAGCACCTGTTGACGGTGCTACGGTATGTCGAACGTAACCCGGTCAAGGCACGCCTGTGCAGCGAAGCCGAATCTTGGCGGTGGAGTTCGGCCTGGCAGCGCTCTCAGCCAAAACGTCAGCGGGAACCGTGGCTCGTCTATCCGGTCGACCCGCCGCTACCACGCCGGTGGCGAACGTGGGTCAATACGCCCCAAACCGAAGCCGAGATTACGGCCGTAGCCCAGTCCATTCAGCGTGGCAAGCCGTTTGGATCGTCGCAGTGGACCGTCGAAAACGCCAGTCGCTGGAACTTGGAACAGACGCTTAGAAATCGTGGCCGCCCGAGAAAAGAGACCTGACCCCTTTTCTTCTCTGGGATAAGAAAAGGGGGCAGGTCTCTTTTTGCTCTTGAAAGCAGGTAACCTATGATCTCCAATCCGTATCGTCCACCAAACGATGGTACCCAGAAGAAGAATCATCTAAATGAGATAAGCCGGAATCAAAGATCATTGACTTCGAGTATTCAAATTGGACTAGCGTTATACCTGACGCGTCTGGTTTTTGTTCTCGAGTCAGAAAAGGGGTCAGGTCTCTTTTCTTCCTTAGACCGGAGTAGAATCAATGACATACTGGAAAGCCTTAAAACGAGCGTTGTCGGATTATTTTGAAAGTGGTAACGGCTATAAAGAAGAATTCGCACGTCATCTCCATTGGGAAATAAGTGAGCTTGACGAAGTCGTGGACTGTGACAATGTGCCAGACTATGACGTCGGCAAACAATTAGAGTCACTTCTAATTGGCTCCATTAACTCTCACGCGACCCTCCAAGGACCGTCTGGATTGAGGCCGGGTGCGTACAGGATTTACCCTCGCCCCGGACAAACCGGACCGGTTACGTCAATGTTTGTATCCAACGACGGGGAAATCGAATTCCGGCCTAAAGTACTATTACCCAATGACCTATTTAAGAAATACATGGTAATTCGAAATCTAGAAGCTGAGATAACTGCTATTCGATAGATTCCTTGCGAAGACCATGAGGTGGATAAGAAAAGATAAGAAAAGGATAAGAAAAGGGGCCAGGTCTCTTTTCTTCTCTCTACTTCAAGCAAGCGCACTAATGTCTAGTTGCGAATCGAACTTTTCCTGCCGTTTCTCGCCAAATAAAAAGTTCAAAGAATCTCGCCAAAACGCCTGCACATGAGTACACCAGGCTGGTATACCTAGGAAAGACGGCGGGAAGATTCCCGCGAACGTAACACTCTTGCAGCCGACAAGCGAAGCGTATTCTTTCATCGCTTGTGACCGACACTGCCCAGCAATCTGCCAGGGCGTGCCAGCCCGATGCCTGCGTCATGACGCAGATGCCGCGCGCTCCGTGTTTGCTAAACCAATTTCTGCGCGTGCCCTCGTGCGCGCCGACCACATTTATGGAAAGGTCTTTAACCTATGTCCCACGCTCACCCAACCCCGCAGCAGCCCACCCCGGACGATCGCAATGGTCTTCCCAAGGGGGCGATTGCCGAACGCATGCGAAAAGTCGTTGACGACCTCAAGGAAGAACTTCAACGGAAGCAGCTGGAAATCGAACGTCTCGAGCGCGAGCTGGCGGCTCGGCAAACGCCGGAAGTGTCCCCAGGGCCAAAACATCGTGATCGCTCGCAGGTTACTCAGCAGCCGGCGCCCCCAGCTCCGCCGGCTGCTAATGAACCAGCTTCCGGTGATGCCAATCAGGCCATGCCTGGGGAAGAATATCGTCGGCCGCCGGCACCTCGTTTTATGGTCGATGGAGCGGGCGCGTGCTTGCGGCGCGAGACCTCATTCCTCGCGCTTCGCCCCAATACGGTCGATGTCGATGCGATACCTATCCACACACCAAGCGAAACGCTGCCAGACCCTTGTCCCACGGAAACTCAATCGCAGCCGTGTGCGCCGTTACCTACCAGAGACGACTCCCCTGAGATGCAGCGGAGCCCAGAGCAATATTGCAACCAGGCTAACTCGTCTCGACAAAGCCAGTGCGTGAGGCGGTCGCCAGATCGTCCAGCCAGGCTTCAACCAACGTCGCGATGTTCGCATTGGCATCGAGCTGAATCTCCGCCTCGGCGCAGCGTTCCAGACACGCCGCGGCTCCGTCCAGACCAGCCGGAATGGCCATCACGACCGAACGAATCTCCGGTTCCGTCGAGGCTTCTTCCGTGCCCAGCTTCGTCAGATAGACCAACTGATTCCGATAAAAGTCGGCGGCCAGTTCGATCAGGTGAGACAGGGCCTCGCGTTTTTTCGGGGCATCATCTCCCATCTTGGTGAGATAGTCGGAAACGTCCTTGGCCATCTGCACGCTGTGAAAATCACGCTTCGCGAGCGTCGATAGTAGGACTTCCGCAATCCCCTGCAGGCCTTCGTCACGCAATTGATCGGCTCGGGCCAGGCTGCCTTTGCTTTGTTGGGCGAGCTTGTCCGCTTCGGGCTTGTCGGTCACCCACTGAAGCTCCAGGAGGAGGTTCGAGACGATCTCATCTGGCAGCGGCGCGAAGCGAATGATCTGGCAGCGAGAGCGAATCGTGGGCAGTTGTCGCTGTTCGCTCTGACTGATCAGGATGATTACGCTATCGACCGGGGGTTCTTCGAGTGTCTTGAGCAGGCAGTTGGCACCTTCCTGGTTCAGGTCGTCCGCATCGTCCAGGATGGCCACTTTGCGCTGGCCGCGGAAAGGACGCATGGCAATGTCGTGACAAAGCCCCGATTCCATGCGGTGTTGCCCATCGCCGATCAAGAGTTCCACCGGGATACGGGTCTTGTCTTTCGGCTTGGAAACGGTCAAGAGATCGGGATGGGTCAGGGCATCGACCTGTTTGCAGTCCTCGCAGTTTCCGCACGGATGCATGTGATAGGCCGGCACATTCTGGCAGAGCAGGGTCTTGGCCAGCATCAGCGCGAATTTGCGTTTGCCGATTGCAGCAGGGCCAACGAACAGGAACGTGCTGGCCAGTCGGTTCTTGGAAAGGGCCGTAGCGAACATCTCTCGGATGCGATCGTGCCCTAGCACGTCGTCCCAGTTCATTTCGCTAACTCCTTAAGCCGCAGGGAAACGGCCTCGCGGATGGCCGTTTGAATGGTATCGATCTCCTGGGTCGCATCGATGACCGAGACGTGCGGATAGATTTCGGCCTCTTTGAGGAATCCTTCCCGCACACGGTGCATGAACGCAACGCCCTTGGCTTCCATGCGATCCAGGTTCTTGCCCAGTCGCGGGAAGGCGATGTCTTCCGGCAGGTCAAGCAGGATCGTTAGGTCAGGCATTACGCGATCGACGGTTACTTTGCCGACGTTGCGTACGTCTTCCAGTTCGAGCCCCGATGCATAGCCTTGATAGGCGATGTTGGCCAAGAGGTAGCGATCGCACAGGACCGTTTTGCCCGAGGCAATCGCAGGGCGAATGATATCATCGACCAACTGAGCCCGGGCAGCCATGTACAACAGCATCTCGGTCCGCGGGTGCAGTTCCAGTTCCTTGCGATGTAGCAGAAGGTCGCGAACTCGCTCACCGGCTTCGGTGGTGCCAGGGTCGCGGCAGAGGACGACATCGTGTCCGTTTTCCTTCAACCACTGCGTCAGCAGGTCTCGCTGTGTCGATTTGCCGGCCCCATCGATACCATCAAATGAGATGAAAAGGGGGCGATTTGTTTGCGAATTGGTCATGGCTAGGATTGTACGGGACGGTCCGTGCCCGGCAAAGCATAGCGACGCAACTTGCCTAATCCTCGTGCGAGGGGGAAGGGGGGACCGGATCGTCGTAATTCTCTAAGATCTTCCGGGCATGGTTGGCAATCAGTTCCTTCAATGATTCTGGCTGAATGACCCTCGCTCGACTGCCGTAGCCGAGGATCCACCAGCTGATCTCGCGAATACCGCTGACTTTCACCTCGAAATCGATGCTACCGTCTTCGTTCCAGTGGATCTCTTGGGTCTTGTGCCACTGCACTTCGGCCACGTTTTGAGCGACCAGCGGATCGAAGCGGACGATGATGTGCTGATCGGGACCTGGCTCGGGGATCATGTGCCAGGCATTTCTGAGGAAGCGGTCGACCTGGAAGTTCTGAGGGATCTCGAAGAGCTCGTCGAGGATTTCGATCTGTTCGATGCGGTTGACCTTGAAGGTTCGCACCGCCCGATGGATCGAACTTCGGCCGATGACGTACCAGCTGTGTCGGCTGAACAGGAGCTTGTAGGGCGAAAGCTTGGTTTGGATGACGTCCCCGTCAAAGATACTACGGTACTTGATGCGTACGTTTTGGCGATGTCCGGAGGCGTCGACCAGCGATTGGTAGGCTGACTGGGCTTCTTCCGGTTGATGGACCGGGTTGAGTTTGATCTCGACCGAACTAGAGATCTCGCGGAGCTGCCGCTTCATGTGTTCGGGCAGGCTGTTCTCAAGCTTCGTAGCTGCCCGTCGAGCTGAAGAGTAGTAGGGAAGTCCGGTACCGTCGCCCAGTTCATGACAAAGGACCATGACCGAGAGGGCTTCTTCCGAACTGAGATTCGTGGGAGCGAGGAAGTAGGTTTCCGGAATGTGGAAGCGTTGCCCATTCGAATCGAAAGCGAGCGGCACGCCGGCCGCTCGCAGTGTTTCCAGGTCTCGAAAGATGGTACGACGACTCACGCCGCACGCATCGGCCATCGAGTTAACGTTTTGCGGCCTGCCACCCTGAAGCAGTTGCAGTAGTTTGAGCAGGCGTTGGATTTTGGCCAGATTCATGAGAGACCGATTTCACGGCCCGTCGCGACGTCGGCTTGGCAGCAGGCGTCGGTTGCGGGGCAGTTTTCGTTTGACGAACTTCCGAAACCAGTTCGTTCAGCCCCAGTTTATTCCAATCGAGTTCGCTTTTCGATTGGGCTGGTTTGCTGGCGACCTTGGTTTGGGTTGGTGGCTCAAGGCTGACCGCGTCGAGCGAGGTTGGTATCTTGGCCGGAGTTGGCGTTCCGATCACTTCACCTTCGGTTGGGGCATCCCCTTCGTAGATGATCGTGCCTTCTTCCACATGGCCGTGGCTGATGCCGCCTTGGGGCACGCTGCCTCGGCTGATTACGCCAGGTCGGGTGTAGCCGTAGTCGACGTAGTGGCTGGCCGAGCGGCGTCGGGCATGACCCTTCGCATCGAAGTAAGCCTTTTCTGGCCATGGTCCTTCAGCAAGGAACACGCCGTTGTAGTCGAGCAAGCTACCCTTTCGCAGGTGGACGTCTTTGATCGCGATGTTGTACTCGATCAGGGCCTGGAAGTAGGCGATCTGAGCGTCGCTACGACGTCGCTGGGCGTCGAGCAAGAGGTCGAGCGTCACGGTGCCGGCATCGTAAGCGGCTTGCACCGAGTCGACTTCCTTGTCAGCCGCGATCAAGCGGTTCAGGTTCGTCTGCACCAGGCTGTAGTTCGAGTCGAGGTCGCGGATGGTGTCGGTCAACAGGTGGGAGACTTCCAGTTCCATGTCTTCCATGACGGCCTTCTCGCGAGCGATCTGCAACTGAACGTTTCGCACGCCGGCCAGTTCCTGGCGGAAGCCGATCGGCATCGAGAATTCCAAGCCCAGTGTGTATTCCTGGTAGTTGCCTTCGGTCAGCACGTCCCAGGCTTTACTGTTGATCTCGTTGAAGTTCTTGCCGTCGCGGTTACCGCTGATGAGCTCGTCGCCCAAGCCAAGGAAGCGATACAGGGCAACTGCATCCAACTGTGGCAGAAGCTGGTTACGAGCGGTGATCATTTCGATCTCTCGCTGCTTGATACGCCATGCCTGACGACGCAGTTCTGGGCTACGCGAGAGGGCTTCGTCGTGAATCTCGAACCAGTCGAATGCAACCCAAGCATCGGTTGGTTCCGAAGTTGGACGAATCAGGCGACCATCGGTTGCCGAGAGGCCCATGAAGTAGCGAAGGCTACCTTCAGCTTTATAAAGGTCACGCAGAGCACCTTCGGTACGGCTGCGGAACTCGAAGTATTGTTGGCGTGCCTGGGCTTCCTTTTCGGCTTCACCCCCTTCGGCACCGTTGACCATCAACGCGTGAACACGACGCCAGGTGACCAGGGCACTGTCGCGACCTGTCTTGGCGGCTTCCAGGTTGTGGTAGGCGAAGTAGAGCTGCCAGTACGATTCTTCTACGTCCGATACTAGGTTGCGGATATTGGTTTCAAAGTCGGAAAGGCTGACGTCTTCTCGAATACGGGCCAGCATCACGTTGACGCGGTTGACCTGAACGCCACTTCCACGAAGAAGCGGATGACGTGCTTCCATTTCCACATTGGCCAACCACGAGCTCGGATAGATCAGGCTGCCGCGGTTGTTGTAGTCATACGTATTGTTTTGACGCAGGAACCACTGAGTACCGGTTGCCGCTTTCTTGGTCAGCTCGACGTTGGCGGTTGCCAGGTTCTGGCCGAACTGAGAAAGGAAGAACGGGTTGCCGGTAGCAAAGTTCTGGGGACGATCGATTCGATCCCAGTTAAAGCTGGCGTTCAGCTGAGCATCGAATTCGCTCAAGGCTCCTTCAACACCGAATTGAGGATCGGACGAAACGAGTGCCGGATCGTAGATCGTAGGCGTCGCATCGTTACGCGTGATCAGATTGGTCGGGATCGCTTGCGAGGTCAGCGTCGTGCCCGGAATGACCCGAAACACGGCATTGCCACCCGCGGTGCGAATCGCCTTACTGTTCTTCAGCGAGTTGGCTACCGCTTCCTCAAGGCTTAGATTCCAAATCCTCGACTCATCCATTTCAAATGGGTCGGAGATTGTGAATGGAGCCTCGGTGTTATCTACCTCGTAGAGGCGGCAGTGATCGACATCGGGGTATTCGATGTCGGTTGCCTTATCGAGGTAGAGGCTCAAATCGCCCGACTCTTTGAAGTAAAACGGTTGAGTCGGTTGGCAACCGGTCAAAATCACGGTGCCAATGAGCACGAGCATCCAGGCTTGATGGAACTGGGTTTTCATGGGATACCGAGTCCTGATGCGTAGCGTGCACGTCCTTGTGCACGACACTTCGGAAGAAGTAAATCGCTGGTAGTTTGATGACCTGCCGACCTTCGTGGTCAGCATGATCAATTCGTTTGTCTCGGCCCCCCCGGGCCTGAGTCTGCTCGTCCCGGTACGCACGCGCACTAGAATGAGAAAACTCAGTACAAGGGTTATCGTCGTCCTAACCGGCAAACTTTGAGAAAACTTCGCGACCCGCAAAGTTTTACTTCTTGAGGCTATCACTGATAGCAATTTTCAGGTGGCAAACGCGATGGAAACTGCGGAACAATTGATGCAGCATGCAGGCGAATTGCTCGAGATTCTCGAGAAAGGACAGCCTTTTGCGCCCGATGACCTGACCGACCTGGTTCATCACGTCGAGATGTTCTGTGATCACTATCCTGCTAGCGAAGAAGTGCCCCGCAAGGTGGCTCGTATGCTGACCGAACTGGTGCCAGCATTGGATGCAGTCAGCCAAAACTACGCAGAAGCGGACGCAAATCGCATTCAAGAGGCCGCTGGAGCACTGTTTGTTGTGATGCTGGAGAAGCTCTAGCGCCTAACAAAAAGACTCGGCCAGTATGAAACGGTAACCGAGTCTTCTATTCATTCTCTTTATGTGTCTGAGGTCAGGCCCAAAGGATTTCCACGGGGTACCACTGTCCTGGGGCAAGTTGAAAGATAATGCGATCACCATCGACTTGGCATTTCGAGATACGATTGCCATGAAAGTCGCAGAGGTGGGCTTCAGCGACTTTACGAAAGCAGCGTAAAGCGCCTTTCGCATTGCGGCCTTCGGTTTCCAGGATCTTGGTTTTACAGCCAATTAACTCGCCGCTCTCGTCGGTCAGCGATTCCACGCTCGTCAGGATCACGTTTTTGGCTTCCAGGTGAAACATCCAAGAGGAATTGCCTGGTGCTGGCATCGAAGCCGTTTCAAACACAGGCTCCGGCTGATACATGAAGTCGCGCGCCGCTGGCAACGAGTAGGGTAAGTCGAGCCCGATCCCGAGGTGGAACTTGCGCTGAGATTCTCCGTGCGGAATCAGAATGGTATCGAGCATGTGCCCGTGGTTGCGCAGATGGAAGGGAATGCCGGCCGTTAACAGCGTGGTCTTTCCGTGCGAAGCATTGATCTCCACATAATTGGAAGCTTCGATGCGTCGGCCGCTGCAGCGCGTGCGGACCCACTGCACATCATGATAGGTCAGAGCCGTTTCATCGCCCCAGGCCAAGCGGCAGCAGTAATGCGAGTCCCATGGGAGTGACTTCGGATCGACCTGCGGTTCAATCTCGATATCGATTTCCAGCACGCGTGAGGCTCGCCACAAGCGGTAAGTCTGCTTGTAGGTGGCCATCACTTCGTTTTCTTCCCCAATAATATTGCCCTGGGTATAGATCTCACCCATGGCCGGAGAGCTTGTGGCTGGATCGATTTGGGTGACCCGCATTTGGCTGTAGATAGCTGTGGCATCGGGACCGAGATACCGTTCGCCGGTTGCTTGCTTCTTGCCTGGCATTCGCAGTGATAGCTGCTGCGACAGGCGGTTGCCCCGTGTTTTGTAGTCGTAGATCGACTTGATGCCGCCTGTTTCCGGGTGGATATGTACTTCCATGAACTCGTTACGCAGAACATGCCCATCGAGCAGGGCCTTTTGCTTGCCAGATCCGCCTTTGGCATCTCCTGTGATCCAGGCATATCCGCAACCCGGCACATCAATCGCGGCGAATTTTCGTTTGCTATCATGACCGCTGGCAATTACCGGTTCGCCGCTGGCGGGCAGATCGGCGAGTTCCGAGAGAAAGACGCCACGCGTGCTCACCGAGTTCAGCGTGTTAATGCTGAGGTAACTGTGTTGTGCCGTCTGCTCGGTTCGCGGAAGCGCGGCCGCGAGATCTCGACTTGCGGAAGCCACGAAGTTCTCGACGACTTCGGTTTGATCGTGGCCTGGATTGGCTGGGTCTTGAAGCGAACGCTGCAGCGATTGATCTGAATCAGAAGCTTTTGAGCCAGACATCAATTCGGCAAACGCCCGAAGCTTCTCCGCTGCTTCCAACTGGGCATTGAATCGCTCGCGCTGGGCATGCTGCGAGACAGGCCCTTCCTGCCGGCGGACGATCGACTGCTTGAGCCAAGGTGTTCGATAGTCCTCCGGCTTGAAGTTCCCGTGGTAAGTCGCCGTGTCGGTCTCTTCGAAGTAGTGGTCGACGGTGACGAACTCGCCCAAGCTATTGCCGTAGCGGGCAATCGTCTTCAAGTCTTCGTACCAGGGAGAAGTCAACTGCGGCCAATGGGCGAATGCGAGCGTGGCGACGTGCTCACCATCCATCGCCTCGCCGAGCTTGGAGAAAAGAGACAGGAAGGTCTCTGGCTTGGTGGCATCAAGCGGAAACTTTGCCAGGGCATCAACCGTCGATCCATCGACTCCTTCCCAGCATGCTTTCCCTTGATTGCTGACCGGCAGCTTACCTTCATCAAGGGTTGCATGGATTGCGCCGACGTACCCAAGGCCGCGAAGGATTTGCGGAAGAAAAGCCGTCATGCCAAATCGTCGACGACCAAATACCTTGGGCGAGGCACCGAATGCTTGTTGGTAGGCGTCGTGACCACGCTTGAAGTTTGCTAGCACGGACTCGGGATCGAGCAAATTCAGAGGGCCTTCGATCCACTCCCCTCCGACGATACCAAGCTGCTTGTCGGCAATCTTGCTAGCAATCGCTTCCTTAAGCTCAGCATGGTCGTCTGCGATCTTTTGGGCCAGAGCTCCTGACATCCAAAGGTTGGTCGGTATTTGGCCTTGGACTTCCGCTAGCAGCGAACCGTTAAGCGTCGACTCGGCGACCAAGGTGAAGTCGAGCAGGCTTGCGTCGACTGAATAATATTGGTTCCGCTCTTCCATCAGGACGTCGAAACAGGCCTGGAGGCATTGAATCGCCTCCTCTTCGTTGCCTTCGGCGGCCGCTTTAGCGGCTTCAATCGTCTTATTCTCGAAGTAGATCTCGTCCAGGCTGCTCGAATAACGCATCTGTCGGGTCAAAAGCTCAACCTGCAAGTAGCAGTAGCCCAGGGCATAGAAGTCAGATGCCAGTTTGGTGGCCACTTCATGGACTTCGCCGATGCGGTCGAGCAGTCGGCCTGCGATCTCCTGGCGATCGGTCAAACCCTTGACGAGTATCGCCCCAGATTCCTTGGCACGCTGTGAAAAGCCAGCTGGTAGATCTGCTTTGCAGATCGAAGGAATGAGCAGGGCCAGGCCTTCCAGGTTTTCCGGCGGAGAGTCCACCCGGTGCCACTGGGGGTTTTTCCCGGCCGAAGCTAAGAATGCGGGGTGCCACATGGCCGTCCAGTTCGCCAGGAGGCTTTGGGCTTCGTCCCCGGTGTGGTAGGTGGGAAAGTCTTCGAAGCTATGGCAAGGAAGCAGAATCGCAATTTCCTGAATCATTGTCCGTCGGCCTGAATGGAGGGGATGGGGCGATTGAACGCAAGTAATTACCAAATAATAAGTTATAGGGTATACTTAACCAGCGTCCGAAGGCCAGGGTGGACCTTATTATTGGGGGCCTGGCCACGTTTTGGGAGCAGGGAAGAGGGGGAGCAGCAAAATTTGGCACCGAACCAGATCCCCACAGCGGGGAGGTTAAGTGTGTCCTATCTTGTTGCAATATAGTGGTTTACATAAAAGAGTGGAAATCGCAAATTCGTTGACATTCTGGAGAAGTTCACACTAGAATGAGGATGTTGGCCAATCGATGCGGAAGATCTTCATCGCATTGGTAACACACCCTTCTCCTTTAGTTTGCTTGTCTTAAAACCTGCGATCTGCGGAGCGTGCTTCTACGTTGGATGAAATTGCCGGATAGTTTCTAGCTGTTTCTTGCCAACCTGGACCACATGCGACGTAGAGATTGCTGTGAGGAACAGAGATGGCTGTTGGTAAAGCCGTTTGGGGCATCGACATCGGTCAAAGTGCGCTCAAGGCCCTCAAGTGCCGAATGCACGAAGACGGATTCTGGATGGTCGCCGAAGCGTTCGACTTCATCGAATACCCAAATCCTTTGAATCAGGCTGGGGCCGGTTCGGAAGGATTGATTAAGGATGCGTTACGCGAGTTCCTTTCGCGAAATGATATCCGCAACGATGCGATCAGTATTTCCGTTCCAGGTCAGGCTGGTCTTGCGCGTTTCTTTAAAGCGCCTCCGGTCGAAGCCAAACGCATCGCAGACATTGTTAAGTACGAAGCCAAGCAGCAAATCCCCTTCCCGTTGGAAGACGTGATCTGGGATTACCAGCCGATGCCTGGTTCGCACGAAGAAGAAGGCATCTCGCTCGAAACCGAGATCGGTATCTTCGCGATGAAGCGCGATCAGATCTTCCGATCGCTTCAGCCCTATCTCGATACGGGTATCGACGTTGATATTGTCCAGCTGACCCCGATCAGCTTGTACAACTTTGTCGCCAACGATCAGTTGACGATTAATCCGCTCAAAGAAGAGTACGATCCGGCGAATCAGCCCAATTCGTACGTGATTGTCTCGATGGGTACCGAAACAACCGACTTGGTGATTACCAACGGTTTTCGTGTGTGGCAACGTAGTTTGCCCATCGGCGGTAACCACTTCACCAAGCAGTTGACCAAAGAACTCAAACTGACCTTCGCCAAGGCCGAGCATCTCAAACGCCACGCTTCCGAGGCCGAGAATGCCAAGCTCGTCTTCCAGGCGATGCGTCCGGTGTTCAACGATCTGGTTACCGAAATCCAACGTTCGATTGGGTTCTTCCAGACCTTGGATCGTAAGGCCAAGATTTCGCGGATCATTCCGATTGGTAACGGTATGAAGTTGCCTGGTTTGGTTCCTTACCTTGGCAAGAACCTGGGCTACGACGTTGTTGAACTGGACGGCTATCAAAAGCTGACCGGAACGGATGTGACTTCCGCTCCGAGCTTCCGCGAAAACATGTTGTCGTTCGCAACGTGCTACGGCTTGTGTCTGCAAGGACTGAAGAAGTCGGCTCTGCGGACCAACCTCTTGCCGCAGGAAATCCTAATCGACCGAATTGTTCGGCAGAAGAAGCCGTGGGCGGTTGCCGCGGTGGCCAGTCTGCTGTTGGCATGTGCGTTGAACTTCGGCTTCCATTGGCAGGCCTACAATTCCGCTCACATTCCTGAATTTGACGATGCACTTCGCAAGGTTGCTATCGTCGAATCGACCAGCCAGGGATACAAGTCGACTGATTCCCAGTTGATGACCGAAAAAGAAAACCTGGAGATGATCGGGCGTTACGTCGTCGGTAATGAAGAGAACCGTCGGCTGTGGCCTGAACTGATGAAAGCCATTACGGCGTCGTTGCCTACCGATCCTGATCTGGCGCCTGGCCGAGTTTCGGAAAAGCCGATTGATCAGCGGCCTGACCTGCAGATCGAAGCGATCGAGTCGCAGTATTTCCCTGACCTCTCGATGTGGTATACCGATGCCGTCAAAACGAAATATGCGGTCACGCTTGAAAATCGAAAAGCCATTCTGCGTCGTCTAGAAGATGGTGAGGAAGCTTCGCCAGCGATCGATGAAGATCTTGCCGAAGAAGCCGCTACGGAAGCCGCAGCCGCCGCGGGTACTGCTCCTGTTGAGGATGCAGGCTCGACCGCCGGTACCGCAGCCGAAGAAGAGGCCGACGTCGACCTGATGGAAATCGAAGGCGAGGCCGATCCAGAAGACGAACTGGCTGGCCCAGAAGCCGAAGAAAGTGGTTGGGTCGTTCAGATTACTGGTTATCACTTCCACAACAGCTCGGCCGCTCGTGAAAATATGGGTGCCCAGTACGTGCGTAATACCCTGATCGATCAACTCGACCGGGGAAGTGTGGAACTGATTAACGAGAACAACGAGCCTGAGGTTGTTTCGATGAAAGAACTCGGCATTTCTCATCCCATCATTGCGATGGACGAGGTGCCAAGAACAGTTCAGATTCCGAATCCAAAATACGATCCACCGGCCCTAGGCAGTGGTATGGCGGACGAATATGGCGGTGCCTACGGGATGAATCCCGAAGAGGCGGTTGATCCCAGCAAGATCGAGCCAGCCATGATTCAAGCCAAAGTTTATCGATTCACGGTTCAATTCTGTTGGCGTGAGTCACCTCTCTCGAAGCGAGAGGAAGCACGCCGTGCTGCGGAACTTGCCGAAGCGGAAGCGAATGCCGCGAATGCGGAAATGGAGAACTTCTAAGCCATGGATAAACTACGACCAGCTATCGCGTTTTTAAAGAAGTATTACTTCTGGGTTTTCGCTCTCGTGGTGCTACTGGTTGGCATCGGCGGATGGTACATGTCGACCTCCACGCTGGATCAAGAGTACCAGGCACGAAGCCAGGAAATTGATACTCGCTTGAACTCAGCTCGGCAAATTGCCAGTACGGCGAATCATCCCAATACGCAGTACGAAGAAGAAATGCAGACTTGGTTGACGCAATATCGCGACGATATTGACCAGGCCTGGCAAAAGAAATGGGAAGCGCAGAAGAGCGTTCTGACTTGGCCTGCGGAATTGAATGTTGGCGGTTCGGATTTCACCGATATCGTCAACGGTATTCTCTTGGGTCGTCCCATCGAAGCTCTCACGGAGGAAGACAAGCCAATGTCGACCAACAAGCGAGAGCTTTACCGTGACTACATTAAGGAAGAACTACCAAAACTCGCCGAAATCATCCACGCCCGCTGGTCTCCATCTGGCAATGGTACAGGCGGTGGCGGGCAATTCGGTATCGAGGCCTTTGATGGCGGAGCAGGTTTTGAAGGTGGCGGAATTTCTGGCATGGCCGGACTTGGCGGTCGCAATCCTAACACCGTTGAGAAGCCACCGCTGGTGATGTGGAATCCATCCAACCAAGCCAATATTCAGTCCAAGAGTTTTGATTGGTCTGGTAGCAATGCCAGTCAGGGTATTGGAGGAATGGACGGACCAGGTGGTAGCGGTGGTGCTACCGGTGCTGGTGGCCGTAACGTGCCGACGACGAAGGAAGTTCTCTACGCTCAAGAAAACCTGTGGGTGCTGCGGAACATCATGAATGTCATCGCCAAGACCAACGGCGATATTAGCAGCCCTCACCAGGCCACTATCAAGGCAATCGACACGATCGAGTTCGGTCGTGAAGTTATGCCGATTCGCTCCAAGGTTGTCATTCCACGTTCTCCTCTGGCCGCAGGCACGGATGAGTTCGGAATGGAGAGTGGAATGATGGATGACCCCTATGGCGATCCCAGCATGATGGATGAAGGGATGGGCATGGGTATGGAAGGCATGGGTATGGGCCCCGATGGCATGCCGCTGGATGGCATGGAGATGGACCCAGGCGATCTTCGTTATGTCGATAAAGACTACAAGAAGCTGATGGTCGAAGACTTGAAAGCCGCCACCACGGAGCCAACTTCCGAGAATTACTACCTTTCGGTCGCCAAGCGATTGCCGGTTCGTATGCGATTCATTATGGACCAGCGTGAAATCGACAAACTGCTGGTGGAATGCGGCAATGCCGATCTCATGATCGAAGTTCGCCAAGTCCGTATTAACCCACAGACATCTGGTGTCGGTGGCATGGATGGTGGCATGGGCGGTTCCGGAATGGGCGGTCCTGGCATGAGCGACTTCGGCATGTCCGGCATGTCCGGAATGGGTGGCATCGGTGGCGGCATGGAAATGGGCGGTATGGAAATGGGCGGCATGGGCCGTGGCGGCCAAAGCGGCGATGGCGTTGATCAAGCCGAGAAGATCTTCGATGCTCCCGTCGAGATCTACGGCATCATTTACATTTACAATCCAGTGAATCGTGACCTGTTGTGGCCTGAAGGGTCGCGACCAGTTGACGACGAGTCGACGGCGGATGATACCGCGACGGAAACCGCAAGCGTGACTGCAACCACTCGGTAAGCAGGCATGCACCTAACCTCATCTCTTCTCACATTCGGATGGCTCGGAACAGAATAAGGATGACTCAATCATGAAGAAGCTGGACTTACAAAGCGGTGGGCTCAAATCAAAATTGATCCTTCACGTTGAAAAGCTCGTCTTCGGATTGGCTATTCTCCTAGTGGTATTGTTTGTCTACCTCGGGACGCAGCAGCCGTCGATCGATACGAAGCCGGACGATCTCGTCCGTGCATCGGATCAGGCTCGCACCAATATCGAGAAACAAACATGGACTGAGGTTGAAGAAGAACGTTGGGTTCCGCCGGAATATCAAACGGCTGCCACACGAGCTGGTAAGCCGATTCCTTTGGCACCGTACGAGACTCCTTCAAGCTTTCGCGTACGCCACAAGGAAAGTATCGAGAAGCGACCAGATCCTACCCTGTTGCCGCTGACCGACATCGAAGTTACCCCGGGATTCGCTCCATTTGCATTCCTCAGCCCACAGCAAGCCAGCCAAGGCGGCCTGGGCATGATGCGTGAAGGTGGTCCTGGCATGATGCCTACTGGATCGGAATACGACATCTACTCCGGTGGCGGATATGGCAGCGAGATGGGGATGGTCGATGCGAACGCACCACCGACGTTAACCCCTGAGCAATTGTTGGAATTCGGCCAGGCACGTGGTGGTACCGGTAGCAAAATCGAAGGCAAGTACTTCGTGGCAATCACCGGGCTTGCTCCGCTGAAGAAGCAACTCGATATGTACGAAGCTGCCTTCAAAGATCGTGCAAACTACATGGAAGGCCGCGACTATCCTCGTTATGTTCACTTCGCCATTGAACGACGCGAACAAAATCCAGATGGTAGCTGGGGCGAGTGGCAGAAGTCGATCAATGTGACTCAAGAACGACTGATTGCCCGTCATCGCTGGGCGTTCATTCCCGATGAAGTTGCTCCTCCAGAGTATCTCGACCCGACCCTCAGTTTCCCAATGCCTCCGATTCTGCTTTTCAATCCTGGCGACTGGGGACGTCATTCGACGGTTCCCAAGTATGAGCCTCGGGAACCAGGATATAACGATGGCATGATGACCGAGGACATGGAAATGATGCTGCCGGAAGCTGGCGGCGACCTGCCTAGTGATCTGCCTGGGTTTATGGGCCCTGACGGCGGAATGGGCATGGGGATGGGCATGGGCAGCGAAGGTAGTGGCGGCTTCATGGGGCCATACGGCCGTCCTGGTCGCATGCCTGGCATGGCCGGTGTTGGCAGCAACATCACGACGCCTCCTGAGGGAATGATGCTGAAGCCAACCGGCAATCGTGCCGGAGGTGGTGGTATGGCCATGGGCGAAGGTGGTGGCTATGGCGGCGGATATGGTGGTACGTCCATGTTCGACGCTGAGAACAAGATGTTCCGCTTCTACGACACCTCGGTCGTGCCCAACAAGAGCTATCAGTACCGAGTGCAATTGTGGTTGGAAGATCCTAATAATCCTCAGAACTTCCAGGAAGCTCCACCAGCTCGTGCTCTGGAAGGAGGCGTGCTGACACGTCTGAAGCCAGAACGTGACAAGATCACCAAGTTCATGCAAACGCAGCAGGGCGGTGGCATGGTCAGTCCTCGTGGTCAGACCGGACAGACTACACCACAGTTCAAGTTCTGGCGAACCACCGACTTCAGCGAGCCTAGTGCTACGGTTCGCGTGCCATCGAGTGCGGATGTGCTCGCAGGTGCCGTCGATGCTGGCCGAACGGTTTACAACCGTAATAACCAGCGACAGATTCTGCGTACGGCCGAACCAAATGCTACGGTTCTGGCCATGAAGTGGGATCCGAAGACCGATGTAAAGGCCTTGGTTACCAAGGAACTCAAGGAAGTCACTCGTGGTAGCATGGTTGAATACGAAGGTGACCTGTGGATCTTGGATCCTGCCACTTATCAGTTCCGCAAGCCGTATCCGTTGGATGCGGATAAGAAGGATCAAGAGTACACGCTTAAGACCGGCTACACGCTTCTTGATATTCGAGGTGGCGAGGACACCATTGGTCGCTACACCGACGAGAACAACAAGAGGCTGAAGGTTCCAGGCGAAATCCTGGTGCTGGATGATGCTGGAAATATCCACATCAAGTCGGAACTTGAGGAAGTCAAAGAGTTCGCCAAGTTCAATTTCTCGAAGCCGGAGGTCAAGATCCCCAGAGGTGGTCGAGGCGGTCCAGAAGATCCCTACGGGATGGAAAGTGGATCTGGCTACGATGAATATGGTGGCGAAGGTCGTGGCAGACGAGGCCGCGGTCGAGGCGAATAGTCGCCGATTTTCAAGTAGATTCTCCCCAAGGCGTTCTTCGGAACGCCTTTTCTTTTGCGCAGGCAAAAACATCTATTGAGCCATCTCTCAGATCTCAGTACTGTACTGCCCGGCGATTTTTGCGCAGTCAGCAAGGGGGCAACCACTTGCTAGCACCGCAACCGGTCAGATTTCCAGAAAAAGATATGTAAGTCACCAAAACGGTATTGACCCCGTTTTGGACAACCGGTAATTAACCGCCTCACCTAGAAATGCAAGGATGCAGATTCACCAGTGCGCGCGGCGCGTGGACAGGGCAAGCGGTCCCATTTGAGGACCTGCGGGCACTGTTCCTCGTCAGAAACGTGTCGCCGTGGGGGGAAGGATAGGAACACCATGAATCATTCTCGGACGATCCCAAAACACACGGATCGCAGGCTGCCACAAGTTCAGACAAGGAGTGTCGCTTTGAATTTGGCCACGCGTGTGCTTACAGCCGGTCTCATTGCCGTGCTGTGCTTCAGCACTGGAAAAGGGGTCGTCGCAAATCCGTTGACCGAGATTGAGCTCGTCACGTCAATGTCGGCGACCGGTCAACAACAAGGTTCGCTTTATGATCAGCAAAAGCAGGAAGGGGTCCTGAAGGCAGCTCGCGAAGCGATGCGTGCCGGCGACTACCAACGTGCTCAGACTCTGATCGAGCAAGCCAAGTCGTTCAATGTTCCTGCAGATCCGGCTTTCAGCAAGTTTCGTGATACGCCCGAAAAGGCCGCTCGCGATTTGGCTGAAATGACGGCTGCTCGAGCCAACCCAGACTACGTCGGCCAAAAGCTGCTCGGCCAGGAACCTGGCATGGAGCAGAAGATGGCAGCCGAAGCCCTGGCCCGTGGCAAGGAAGCCTTGAACAGCGGCCAGACGATGTCTGCTCTGAATTACTACCAACAAGCCGCCAAAGCTGGACCGAACTTCCAGTCGGACGGCTACTCGGTCATGGCTTTCCGCCGAGACCTGGAACAAGCAGGCGTTCGTCCTTCGATGCTCGGTGGCGAAGTCGCTGCTGGCGGTCCTGCTGCTCAGACCAGCCCAACCCGGCTTCCGACGGTTAACGAAACGCCGGATCCGGCAATGACCAGCAACCCATACGCAGCTGCAACGGCCACGCAAGGTAACGCCGAAACGGCTCGTCGCATGCTGCTTCAAGCTCGCCTGGAACTCGCACGCGGGAATGTGGCTCTCGCAGAAAAGCTTGTTCGCCAGGTCCAGGGTTTGGGGCTCGTTTATCCATCCCACCAAGACTCGCCCGAGAATGTCGATTACCTGATTCGTACCGTCAATCAAATTTCCGCCTCGCCGGTTGGTCCTCAGTCAGCCTACAAGTTTGGTGAAGTCCTGCTTCAGCAAGCCGAAGGCCTGATGCTTTATGGACAATACGATCTGGCGGAACAGATGACTCGTCAGGTTCAATCGATGAACCTCGACTTCCAACGTGCTCGCGTGACTCCAGACCGCTTGCTGACCGAAATCACGCGACGCAAAAGCGGCGAAGCTGGTGGTAATCAGGTTGCTCCGAACGTTCCTGACAACGTCGCAGGCAACGCCCACGCCAAAGAACAAGCCATCCTGGTTCAGGCCAAGACAGCCCTGGATCGTGGTGACCTTGGCACGGCTGAAGCCTTCACCAAACAGGCCAGCACACTTGGAAATCGCAATTACCAAGATGGCGACCTTCGCCCTGACATGTTGATGCTGGAGATCTCGCGTGCGAAAGCTTCCAGCCCAGTGCGTCAAGCCAGTGGATCGACAGGTCCCATGGGTGCAGGGTTCCCAGTCGCTCAAGGACTCTACAATCCTCAAAACGACGACACGCGTAATGTGCCCGCTTCGGCTCAGCAGGACGCAACCGGCCAGGCTGGCATGCGTTACCTGCAAGAGGGTGAACAGGCCCTTGCCGCCGGCGACAAGATGAAAGCTCGCAAGCTGTTTGAAGAAGCTTGGAAGTACGAGGGACAACTCGATCCAGGTGCACGTCAGCGTTTGCAAGACTTCCTGCAGTATCAAACCAATCCCGTCACCAGCGGAGTTGCTCAAACGAGCAACCCTTCGCCGTTGGCCGAAGTCGACGCACGACAGCAAGTCTTGCTGCGACAGATGATTGCCGAAGTTACTCGCGAACAATCGCAGGCTGACGCCATGCGAGAAGTTGATCCGAAGGCTGCTTTGGACAAGTTGAAGAAGGTTCGTGTCACGGTTGATGAGTCGTCGATCGACGCCATCGCCAAGAAGCAGCTTCTCTCGCGTGTCGATCGTAGCATCGAATCGCTTGAGACCTACATCGACATGAACAAGTCGCAGATCGAACTCGACGAACGCAACGCTGCGATCAAGACCGAGATCAAAGAAGATCGCGATCTCAAGCTCGAAATCGACGGTAAGCTGGCCGACATGACCAACCAGTTCAACGAACTGATGGATCAACAACGTTGGCAGGAAGCGGAAGTGATCGCTCGCCAGGCTCGCGAAATGGATCCGGAGAACCCGGTTGTCCAAACGTTGATCTGGAAGGCCAAGTTCGCTCGACGTACTTACCAGAACATGGCTCTGAAGGACGAAAAGGAATCGAACGTTTGGCAGGCACTGCACAACGTCGATACCTCCTCCATCCCGTTCGACGACAACAACCCAATCCAATTCGCCAGTGCGAAGGAATGGGAAGACATGACCGAACGTCGCCGACGCTGGTTGGCTGAGAACTCGCAGATCTCGGAAGACGAAGTCGAGATTCGCAAGGCACTCAAGACCAAGGTCGACGTCAAATTCAACAAGCAGTCGCTGCAAAGCGTCATGGAAACCCTGGGCAACATGGTTGGTATCAACGTCATGTTGGATCCACGTGGCCTACAGGCCGAAGGGGTGACCTACGACACTGAGATCAGCATCAACATGCAACAAGCGGTTCGCTTGGACAGTGCTTTGAATCACATTCTGCAGCCACTTCGGCTCAGCTACGTGATTCGTGACGAAGCCCTGGTCATTACCAGCGAATCGTTCCGCAGCCGCAACGTTTACCAGAAGGTTTACAATGTGGCTGACCTGGTGCTGCCGATTCCGAACTTTGTACCGAGCTACAACATGGGTCTTCCAGGTGCCATTAAGGCTGCCTACGAAAGCCAAGGTATCACTGGTTCGCCAGCCGGCACGATGGGTGGCTCGAACCCGATGTCGTTGTTCGCTCAGAATCAGGACATCAACAGCTCCAGTGCTCTGGCACAGGTTCCTAACGGTTTCATCCCAGGCTTGGGAAGTGGTGGTCCTCCTGTCTCCGGTCAGCCACAAGGCAATATGGGCTTCGGTCCTGGCGGTGGCATCGGTGGTCCAGGCGGCTTCGGTGGTGGTGTTCAGCCTGACTTTGATCAGCTGATCGAACTCATCACGACAACCGTCGAACCGGAATCGTGGGAAGAACTGGGTGGTCCAGGTTCGATTGCACCATTCAGCACCAACCTCAGCCTGGTGGTTAGCCAGACTCAGGAAGTGCACGATCGACTGGCTGACCTTCTGGCTCAGCTGCGACGTCTGCAAGACCTTCAGGTGACCATCGAAGTTCGCTTCATCACTTTGAACGACAACTTCTTTGAACGCGTCGGTGTCGACTTCGACTTCCAGATTCAGGACAACACGACTGGATTAGGTCCGAACCGTGACAACTCGGGTAGCCCAAGTGTCACGATCGGTATCGACCAGTTGGGTAACCCGACGGGTGACTTGGATCTCCAGTTCAATCAGGACTTGTTCGGCAATACGATTCCATCGATCGGTGGTCTGGTGACTCCAGCAACTGCCGGTGCCACGTTTGGTTTCGCCATGCTTTCGGATATCGAAGCCTTCTTCGTGATGCAGGCCGCTCAGGGTGACTTGCGATCGAACGTGATGCAGGCTCCGAAGGTGACCTTGTTCAACGGTCAAACGGCATTCGTCTCGGATACCACTCAAACCCCGTTCGTCACGAGCGTGATTCCTGTGGTGGGTGACTTTGCCGCGGCTCAACAACCGGTCATCGTGGTTCTGAATGAAGGTACTTCGCTCAGCGTCCAAGCGGTTGTCTCACCAGATCGTCGGTTCGTCCGACTGACCCTGGTGCCGTTCTTCAGCCGAATTGGTAACGTCGAAGAATTCACCTTCGAGGGTACGACCAGCAGTCGAACGGACTCGACGGTTGAAGATCCGGATGCTGCTGATGGTGGTACGACCAACGATCAAGACGAGACGATTACCTCTGGTACGACGATTCAGTTGCCGCAGTTCTCCTTCGTGACGGTGAGTACGACGGTGAGTGTGCCAGACGGTGGTACGGTGCTGCTTGGTGGTATTAAGCGTCTGAGCGAAGAACGTCGCGAACGTGGTGTTCCGGTCTTCAGCAAGCTGCCGTACATCAACCGATTGTTCCGAGACGTTGGTATCGGTCGTGAAACCCAAAGCCTCATGATGATGGTGACTCCTCGAATCATCATCCAAGAGGAAGAAGAAGCTAAGCTCGGCTTCACCCAATAACGCCGTACGCGGCAAATCGACTATGACCTCCTGCCGCCGTGAAACGTCTTCGGACTTTCACGGCGGTACTTTTTTGCGCTATGCGAAGAATTTGGCGTACAATGGAAGCTTCGTCGAAGGGACTCGTTCGTAGTATTGTCCGCGATTGGTCTCTCTCCATTTGGCAATCGCATCTCAGAGGAAATTACTTGTGGCCAAGTTTGTGCTATTTCTCGGTGTGCTCTTCGGTGCAACGGCGGTTGTTGCCGGCGCCATGGAACATGTCGTTCGCGGGATGATCGTATCTGATGTGACGGGTGCCGATGCGAAGTTAACGGGAGAGGAACTTTCCGATCCTGCTCCCACCCCGGAAGTGGCCAAGAGACTTTCCCAGTACGAGACCGGCGTTAAGTACCACATGTATCACGGGCTGGCGCTGGTTGGGCTGGGCTTGGTCATGGCCTTTTCTGCTCGCGGTCAAGTCTTGGGAATCGTTTCGGCCTTATCGCTGGTGATCGGTGTAGCGTTGTTTAGCGGAACCCTTTATTTGATTTCTGCCCTGGGAATGTCGCAGTTAACGATGATTGTCCCGATCGGTGGATCTATCATGATATTGGGATGGATCCTGTTTTTGATAACCGTTCTATTGTTCGAGCCGCTGGTAGATCGCGAAGACTTAGAATAAACCCTGCTAACAAAAACCGAAGGTCTCCATGTCTCGTTTTGCTGCGATTGAAATTGAAATGCGCCGGCAGACGATCTGTCAGGCGATTGCTGTCGGCATTCTAGCCCTGTGGGTTCTTTATTGGTTGCAAGCGGTATTGATTCCATTTGTGCTGGCGATTTTTATCGTCAGTGGTTTGACGCCGGTCTTGTCGAACATTCAGAACCGGCTTTCGACGACCCGACTGGTCGCCGTACTGATCGCTTCGATCATTGGCTTTGCACTGGTGTTCGTTCTTTGGAGCATCATTTGGATATCCGTTGCCCAATTGAAACAAGATGGCGGCAAATATGTCCAAGGTGCGAAGGCATGGATGGACGCGGTACCTGAGTGGATGAAACGCCCGGAAGTTGCCTTTCAAGGTTTGCTGATGTCCGGGTCAGCTTCAGATGTCGCCAGTGCGGAAAACACGCCTGATGTCGAAGGTGCAGCCCAACCGATGGCTGGATCATTAGATGAACAGGTTGCGCAACAAAACGCGACATCCAGTCAGGGAGATAACTCAAATGACATGATATCGGAGTTCATCCACGACACCGTCAGATTTGCTTTGGGTAAGCTGACCGAGTCGATGGGTTACGTCATTCAAACAAGTACGATGGTCGTCATCTTTCTCTTCTTCTTACTGCTGGGAAGTTCACAGGCCACGCTGCCGGAGAACACCTGGCAAGAGATCGACACCAAGATTCGAGAGTACATTCTTACGAAGTCCCTGATCTCCTTCTTCACCGGCATCGCGTTTGGCTTTGTGTTGTGGCTGTTTGATATTCCACTGGCTGCCGTGTTTGCTCTGCTGGCCTTTCTGTTTAATTTCATTCCCAACATCGGACCCATCCTGGCGTGTCTGTTGCCGCTGCCGCTGATCCTTCTAGACCCCGAAATGACCTGGTGGGAAATGACGCTGGTCATCAGCCTTTCGTCCGCGGTGCAGATTGTCAGTGGTAACGTGATCGAGCCACGGATGATGGGCGATTCGTTCGACGTTCATCCAATCGCGATTCTATTAGCGTTGATGTTCTGGTCGCTGATCTGGGGCATGATTGGAATGTTCCTGGCCGTCCCCATCACGGCAATCATGAAGATCTTGTTCGCCAAATTCGAGATGACCCGGCCGTTGGCAGATCTGTTGGCTGGGAGAATCGATAGGTTGAACTTCAAGAATTTCAATTTCGGGTCGGCGCCTTCCGAAGGCTCGCCTGACGTGAAGAGTGCAGAAGCTTAGCGAACCTTGCTAATTAATCGCTTGGCGTCTCAAGAGTGAGAGCGACGACAAATCGCGGACGAGTTTCCGCCGCGATTTGGGGCGTGCAGAGCGTTCTCAGCGCGAATCGTCCGAGGTTGGACTAGTTGTCTCCCTCGAGGCGATAGGCGATTTCGTCATCGTCTTCCAACGGACAGTGACAATTCTCGCAGACGAGTCCGCTCGCACTATCTTTCTTGCCGTGAACGACGTTTTCACATTCCAAGCACCGATACATCAGCGCGAAGGAAATCGTGTCAGTGTCGATCAAAATGTTGTGAGATTTTACGATCATTTCGGAAGCCTCATTTCGTTACTGGCAGGCGAAGGGGCCTCTACTCCCGTGCGTTATGCCCAGAAGTGGATTCGTTTCGGGAACCGCAATCTTGGGGTGGAGTGTAAGTTACGCGATAAAAGCAAAAACTAACAGGAACGCTACCGGAACGCTACCGGAACGCATCGGCGGAAATCCATGCGTAATGGTGGAATGCGATCCTCACAGGGGGTGGTTATGGGGTGCACAGTATTGATACCTGTTTATCAACCCAGTCCTTTTCCCTACTGTTTGTCTCGTAATCCTCGAGTGGACGACTACAGACCTAATCGTACAACGAGTTGAGATGGTTCAAAATTGCAATGTGATGCATTGCATGCCACCCGAGTAAGAACGCGAAAAGGGCGATGATTCAAGGCAAGAAGTTTTTGTCTGCTTTAGTGACGCAGTGATTCCCAGGCATGAATCAGCAAGTCGGCGGCCTGGTCGATTTCTTCTTCAGAGGTATACCAACCAACACTAAGGCGGACTGTGCCACGCTTGTCCGTTTCCGCAACTCCCATTGCAGCCAACACGGGTGAACTATTCCCCCCGCCAACAGTATCGCTACAGGACGTTGCCGCACAGATTTCAGGAACGCGCCTTAGTAACTCTTGCCCCGATACGTTGGGAAAGTTAACGCACAACGTGTTGGGGATTCGCTCGACCTGCGAGCCATGAATGACAATCGGTTCGGGAATTGATTCCATCAATCGATGTCCGAACCGTCGCACAAGTTGCGTCAGCTTCTCTGCGGCGTCGTCAATACTGCGTCCGACAAGATTGGCCGCCTTGCCCATACCCACCCAAGCAGTGATATTCTCAGCTCCGGCTCGCAGTGAGTGCTCGGCACCCCCGCCGTGGATGATTGGTTGAAGCGAGGTCCCTTCTTGGACGTAGAGAGCTGCCGCTCCTTTCGGTCCGTAAAACTTGTGGGCTGATATACTCAGCAAATCGATGCCCAACTGTTTCGGGCTGACGTGTATCTTACCGGCTGCCTGACACGCGTCGCTGTGCAACAGCGTACCATGTTCCTGGCAGATTTTCGCGAGCTTGTCGATTGGCTGAATGACGCCTGTCTCGTCATTGGCCAGCATGATGGAAACCAAGCTTGTGTCAGGCCGAATCATCTCGGCTAGAGAATCGGCTGATACGATTCCATGCCGATCGACGGGAACCACCGAGACTTCGCAACCCATGTTTTGGCAGTGATTTGCTGTCTGGGCAACGGCGGCGTGCTCGACGGCGGAAACAATGATGTGACATGGTTTCCGGTCAGCCAGGTAGGGATACACGACCCCCTTGATGGCTAGATTGCAGCTTTCGGTTCCCGAGGCGCAGAAGATGATTTCGTCGGAAGTCGCGCCGAGCAGGTGTGCGACTTGACCGCGGGCATCTTCGAGTGCTTCATCGATGGCACGACTACGCGCGTACATCCCGTCGGGACAGGCAAAGTACTCTGCCATAAAGGGGAGCATTGCCTCTTGAACGCTTGGTGCGATGGGCGTTGTCGCGTTGTAATCGAGGAAGATCGACTTCATCAGACCTTGGGTAGAGCTCCCTTAAATCCGAAATCAGCGTAGGCCTTAGGAAGAACGATGGCCGTAATTTTGAGGTAACTGATGGCCGTGTAAGGAATGATCGCTTGTCGGGCCCCGATCGCGTCCGGGGTCTGGCGCTGGACAACGACCATATTGTCGTCCAGGGCGAAACCAATGAAGGGGATCGATTCATTGAGTTCCGTCATGATCACCCCCTTTTGGGGCATGTCTTTTGGCCAGCGTTCAAACAGGTCTAGCCACTTATTCTTTTCAGGGTTCACAGGCCGTTCCAAGCTAGAAGTTTCACTCACACGCCACGTCATATCAGAGTGTCGGAACAGAAAACGTTAGCTTTCCAATAAACTTCCCCTAGGTTGCGAATTCAAAAAGCTTGTTGAATTCAGCAAAATCGTTATCACAGAACGGTTTGCGGCATCTTCACCTGACCGACAAAGTACTCGACATTTGGCCAGGAATGGGTGATACTTAAGGCGGCCTAGCTCTTCCAAAAACACGCTCGTCAGTGACTTATCACCCATTAAGGATTTCCGGACATGATCAACCGCCGACACGGCTTCACGCTGGTTGAATTGCTAGTCGTGATCGCCATTATTGGAATTTTGGCAGGCTTGCTACTTCCAGCCGTCAATATGGCCCGTGAAGCGGCCCGTCGCGCCGACTGCACGAATAACATGAAGCAGATCGGTCTGGCGGTGGTCAAAAAGGCGACATCCCATCCACGTGCCGAGATGCCACCTCACATGTCCTGGTCTCGCGGAGTCGCCACAAGTGCACGGGGTGGCTATTCCACCGGCGAAATTGTTGGCTGGCCTGTCACGATGCTATCCGAATTGGGGCGTGGTGATTTATCCGACGCATACACGTCTGGTCTTACAACCGGGACAGCATATAACCCAGCCGAACTGACGGGGCAGGTTGTCGACACCTTCATCTGTCCGAGTGATCCGATAGATCCCTCCGAGGCAAACCCAATGAGCTACTATCCAAACGGTGGCTATTGGAATGTTGCAACTTCTGGTGAGACGCTTGACCTTGATGCGAACGGCTGCTGGAGTGATCAGTCCAATTTGAATGGTCAGGGAGAGGTTCGTGTGAAGTACGGCTCGATGAAGGACGGATTGACCAATACGTTGCTGATGACCGAGCGTATTCGCGTGCCCGTGTTCGGTACCGCAGGATCTTCCTGGCACGTTGTTGCTGTTGATGGCAGTGGCAATCTGGAGGAAGTGGAATCTTCCATGCTCTGGAATGACGGTTTTGTAACAACGCCACAACCAATCTCGCTTGCAGGCGTAAACACGCCCATCACCTACGATTATGGCGGGTCAGGGCCGACAGAGGCTGCTTATCTTCCTTCGAGCAACCATTCCGGTACCGTCGTGACATCCTTCGCGGATGGTTCGGTTAAAGCGATCTCGACGGAGATTGAAGCCAACGTCTATGCCCGCCTGATGACGAGCGAAGGTCGCAAGGCTCGCTTGCGAGGTACCGGGACACCCTACTTTGATAATGCGAATTTAACGTCGGGGAACTGGCAACAGGTACCCATTTCTGATTCAGACATCCCCTAAAAGAGTTCGATTCTCGAAATCCGAATCCTGGGGAATTGGTATCATTCAAGGACATCCTTTCAATTGCGAAAGGATGTCTCTTTTTATTTCTAGAGAAAGAAGTCGCGTGACGGACCCTGACATTCTTGGGCAATTCGAATTACCTCAACTGCACCAGATGTATATGCAGATGGCGCTGCAACAGGCCGAGCAGGCAGCTCGTAGTGACGAAGTGCCTGTCGGTGCCGTGATTGTGCGAGAGGGAAGCATCATTGCCGCCGCGCACAATCAAAGAGAGATGCTCCGGGATCCGACGGCTCATGCGGAAATGATTGCCATCACCCAGGCCGCCGAAGCCGTAGGAGGCTGGCGTCTGGAAGATTGCATCTTGTACGTTACCCTCGAACCGTGTCCGATGTGTGCCGGAGCGATCCTGCAAGCTCGAATCCCAGTGGTGGTCTATGGAGCACTCGATCCAAAGGCAGGGGCAGTTTCATCCCTCTACGAGATGCTGAATGACACCCGGCTGAATCATCGATGCGAAGTCGTTTCTGGGGTGTTGCAAGAACGTTGCGGCCAGATTCTGACAGACTTCTTTCGGCAGCGTCGGGCCGAGGGAAAGAAGTAATCTCTAGTCCGATTCCGAGCTCTCGTATTCATCCAACACCGACGGCTTCGATGGCAGATAGCCGAGCCGATTCAGACGCGTAATGAAGTCGGTTTCGCAAAGCAGTCGCCACCGTTTAGGGTCTGGATGTTGGATGAGAATGGCTTCCGCGTCAGGCATGAGATCGGAAATCCGATCGGGATGATCACAAAGCCATTTGATCCAATCGCCGGCACTGCCGAAGTTGGGCGACTTGGTGTCGATCTCCTGCTGGTATTTGGCGACCGCTTCCGGGTAGGCGGAGATCACTTCCTCATGCCCTTCGTGAGGGAAGATGAAAGCAAACGCATCTTTGCCCCAACCTTCGTGCAGTTCGTCGATGACCTTCTCGATGTCCTCAATGTGAAAAACTTTCGCGTCCGAGCCTTCGCAGCTAAAGGTTTGCTCCGAGTGGGCTTCCCACTCCTCGGTATCGACCTTGGAGGTATTTACGATCGCTCCCACATCGCGATGGCGGGCAAGCCGGCGGAGAAATTCGATCGGCATCGGCTCGATGCCCACGGCATCGACCAGGTGGTAGTTCTCGCCGATTTCCTTCGCGAAAAATGTCGCAAACTTACGTCGTACCAGATCTTCAAATACCCAGGTTCTTAGAGGAGCATCCGGGGCTTCCTCGCCGCCGTCGATGGTGACATGAAACTCCGTTTTTCCGGCAATGAATGTATCGCCCGTATAGATCGTGGCATAGGGAACGCTGACGTCATTCAGCCTGGTTCCGTTTTGGCTTTGAAGATCTCGCAGTCGGCAACGCTTTTCTTCACAGTCGAGGCCAAAGTGGACGCCTGAAATTGAAGCGTCACCAACGACCGTGACATCGGCCATCTGGTTGCGCCCAATGATGACGGTTTGCCCGGGAATCAGCCAGACTTGGCGTTTGCCGCTCGAGTCTTCAAACGTGACGTTCAGACGATGGATGCGAACGGAGTCGCTTCGGGGTGCATCATCCGAGTCGTCTTCTGCCGCAGGTTCACTTTCTTCCTCAGCCGAAATCTGTTTGGCGAGTTCCTCGATTTCCGTTCCATACTCTTCGGTTGATTCCAGTGAAGCTGGATCCACCACCTGAGCAGCTGGGGCAAACGGCTCGTTTTCCGCGACCTTTTGAGCGTCTTTTTCGCGAAGTCGTTGAATTTCGGGATACATGAGGGGATCAACAACGGTGGTCGTGATCTGGCCTTCAAAGCGTACTTGAAACTCGGAATTGCCAGCGCGGATGGTATCGCGGTCGTGCAGCTCAACGAGGTTAATTCGAATTCCGTTGACGAACGTACCGTTGGTGCTGTTCAGATCACGAATTCGGCAGCGTGATTTGTCACAGAGTAGAGCAAAATGAAGCCCTGACATGGCTCGATCATCCGAAATGGATAAATCGGCATTGGCCTGGCGACCAACTCGAAACATCGAGCCTTGTTCGGCCGTGATCATTTCTCCCTGGGCGGGACCTTCCTGGACCGTCAAATAGGCACGCATGGCTTGTCAATCATTCCTGTGGTTACGCTATCAGACTGGCGGCAACTTTCCATTCGGTGTGAAGAAAGCGACCTTCCAAGTTTTGCCCAAAGCTAGATGCGAAGTCGCTTCCCCCTAAATCGCATAAACACCTGCTCCTGAGTATACCGCTGTCGTCGGTGCGAATCACCCATTGGGACTGCGAAACTGAACTAAAAAGTGGTCAATTCATACTGCGCGCACCCATCCTCGCGCGTCATGAAAGAACTGGCGCCGTTACAGCAGAGCATTCCCACGTTTATGAGGAGAGAAGAATGTTTCGCTGCGTCAGAAACGACTATTTCGCAGCGGCAGACTTGGCGTCTTTGAGTTGCTGGAATTCCGGCAGCTTCTTGTAGAACGGATCGAGCGGGTAGCACCCTGAGATGATTCCATTTCGTGGTGCCGACGTACAATCACTAAACGTGCGACACACTTTTTTACGCGGCATTGTGCCTTCTTCAAGCGTGACTTGCGGCAACTCAGGCAGAGACAGGACCATGCGTCCTAAGCCAACACTATCGACCCAGCCGGCTCGCACGACGGCCTGAGCGACATGAGGAAGGTACTCTTGCAGATAGGTGTAACCAGTACCGACCATCAACATTTCGGGAACCGCTTTCTTCACGTCGCGAACCGCTTCGATCTGACGAACGACACCCACCAGTGGGTCTTCCGGTGGCGGGTAGCCATCGCTCGGAGGGAAGATTGCCGGGCGTTGAATGTGCGGGTTGTAATAGGGGCTTCCCGCGGAAAGATTTACCGAGAAGACACCCGACTCGTGGAGCAGCTTGATCAAGCGGATCGGCTCGCTCAAATCCATCTCTAAGGGATTCTCGGAGCTGACACCAAAGCCATACTTGTAGGGAAGCAGATCCTGGAAGTCGACCGGCTCGCCGGCCTCAAGCCCGGCATGGAAGGGAATCAAGTCGAACACGCTCAGCCGAACTCCGATCATCAGCCCTGGGCACTCTTGTTGAATACGGCGAATGATCGTCAGCAAAAGTCGCGTGCGGCCTTCGAAGTCGCCGCCAAACTCACCACTGCGGGACCTTGCACTGAGAAATTCATGGAGCAAGTAGCCGTGGCAACACTTCACATCCACAAAGTGAAAACCAAGTTGCTGGGCAATCTTGGCAGAAGTGACGTAGTTGTCGATCAACTCGTAGAGCTCGGCGTCGGTCCAGACGGCGCTGTCATCATCGGAATCAATACCGACCCGAGCATCCAAAATCGGGTGATGATATGCGATGCGTGGTTCGGCCATCTGCTTCTGATTCGGACGGCTGTAGCGCCCCGAGTGGGTCAGCTGTAGGCCGATCATTAATTCGGAAGGGTCACCGATCTCATTCTTATGCGTGTTGACGAGCGAATCGTACAGCTTTTCCAAGCCGAAACGATTGGATTCGGTGCCCAACGTTTGGTTCGGGTTGGCACGTCCATCTTCCTGAACCGCAGCCGCTTCGCCGCCCCAGATCAGCTTGGCTCCACTTCGCCCAAAGTTTTCCCAGCGACGAATGGTGAACTCGGTCGGTGAGCCGTCGGTATTGGCGTCCCAGCCTTCCATGGGGTGGATGCACCAGCGGTTGCCAATCGTAAAGCCTTCGGCCTTAAGTGGAGCCGCCATGGGCGAACTCTGATCACGCGTCAGAATCGAATCATCACACGGCAAGCTAAGCCCCAACTGCTCCAGGCGATCGCGAAATGCTTCGACGGTTTTCAGCTGGGCAACTTTGATGAAACGATTACTCATGGATTCAGCTCAATGGGATGAGGCAGGTCGGAGTTCGGAGTAGGCGAGAACGAATTTCTTTTGTTCGCCGGTGACGAATTGAACGGTAGCCGTACGTTTGGCTCCTTCGCCACTCATAGCGATGATCTTGCCCAATCCGTAGGTCGGATGGATAACGGCCATGGATTGATGAAACTTGTCCGGATTCAATTTCGGTTTTGATGAACTCGGACCTTTCACCATGTCGGCCGCGGTCATGAGCATTTTAGTCTGGGGAGAAGGGGCATTGCTTGGCGTGTTGTCGGAAATATCGCCCGATTCGCCAATCTGGCTATAGTCGTCTGGGGGGATGTCATGGACATCGTCCCATTCTTGCGATGTCGGCGCGTAACGTCCCAGGGCCGCCTGGAAGTCCATCTCCTCGCGTGGCAATTCGAATAGAAACTTGCTGGGGACGGTCATCATGCGTCGGCCGCGGAAATCTCGCTGGTTGGCCGTGCTCAGCTCCAGCTCTTGTTGGGCTCGCGTGATCCCGACGAACATCAATCGCCGCTCTTCCTCAAGCTGGGCATCGGAATCCTTGGAGCGTTCGTGAGGCAGTAAGCCTTCTTCGATGGCCACCATGAAGACGTGAGGAAACTCGAGCCCCTTGGCCGCGTGCAGTGTCATCAGGGTTACGCGGTCGAGGGCCGTATCGAATTCATCCGTCTCGTTAACCAACGCTTTGTCTTCCAAGTACTGTTCCAGCGTGCCATCCTCGGGGTGCTGGAAATCGAACTCCCGGGCTGACGAAAGCAGCTCGTCGATGTTTTCCAGGCGGGAAAGATCCTCTTCGTCATCCGAGTTCTCGTACTGGGCCCTGAGGCCAGTATCGCTCAGGATGGCACCAAGAATCTCTTCGACAGGCTCATTGATTTTCAGCGAGATCCGATCGAACGTCGCGACGAATTTGGCGACGGCCACGGCGGCTCGTTTGTTCAGCGAGTCGATCATGCCTGCCTCGCGGGCAGCGTCCATCATCGATATGCCATGGTCCAGTGCGTGGACCTGAAGCTTAAGAATCGTCGTCTTGCCAATGCCGCGGGTAGGCGTATTCACGATGCGAGTAAACGCCACATCATCCCGAGGATTGTTCATCAGCATGGCATAGGCCAGCACGTCCTTGATTTCTTTGCGCTGATAGAACTCGACGCCGCTCACGATCATGTACGGAATGCCCTGTTGGCGAAGGGCTTCTTCGTAAGCACGGGAGAGTGCGTTGACTCGATAGAAGATCGCAAAGTCACGCGGGCGGCGTTTACCCTGTGCGACATAGGTCGCGATGCGTGTCGCGATCGCCTGCGCTTCCTCATGACTTGTTACGTACGTCAGCAAACGGACTGGTTGGCCTGGCGGATGATCGGTAAAGAGCGACTTCTTCTTACGCCGCTTGTTATGACCAATGAGCTGATCGGCGACCGAAAGAATATTGGGCGTGCTGCGAAAGTTCTGTTCCAGACGAACGACTTTGACCTCGTCAAAGTCTTTTTCAAAGTCGAGGATGTTGTTCAGGTTTGCTCCACGCCAGCCATAAATCGATTGGTCGGGATCCCCGGTAACTCCCAGGTTGGGGTATTGCTGCGAAAGGGAACGCACCAATAGGTACTGCACCAGGTTCGTGTCCTGGTACTCGTCGACCAGGATGTAGCGAAAGCGTTCATCCAGTGCGGCGCGTAGCTCTGGATTCTCCTGCAGCATCTGGGCGACCAGCATCAGCATGTCATCGAAGTCGACGGCATTGGCCGCACGAAGCTGACGTTGGTATTCCGGGTAAACGTCTTGCACGATGGAACTGATCGCGTTGGCCGAGTTCGCTTCGTACCGTTCCGGCAGAACCATATTGTTCTTGGCCCAACTGATCGCCTTGGCGACCTTCTCAGGCGTAGCATGCGACATCGAAATCTCTTCGGCCTGAAGCGCACGCTTTAGAATCTGCAGCGAGTCGGACGTATCGTAGATCGTGTAGTTCGACTCGAGGCCCACCAGGTTGGAATAGGCTCTTAGTAGTCGCGCGCAAAAACGATGGAAAGTGCTAACCCAAACCGTACTTTCCGGAGCGAGTCGTTCGACTCGCGATCGCATCTCTTCGGCGGCTTTGTTGGTAAACGTGAGCGCGACGATCTGCGACGAATAGACTCCGCTGCGGAGCATGTTCGCAATGCGATGGGTGACAACTCGTGTCTTTCCACTTCCAGGGCCGGCCAGGACGAGAATCGGGCCCTCGACATGCGATACGGCTTCCCGCTGGCTGCTGGTCAGTCCCTCAAATAAATAATCGGTCATCCATCAACCTATCGAAAGAGTGCTAGCGTGTTTGGCAAGCCAGCTTCGCTAGCACCGCTTAGGTAGTTTCAGTAAATTTTTCCGAAACTGGTATTCAATTCTAAAGAAATGAGTATAGTAAACGCGATCGCGTCGCGAGACCCTTCGGCCAGGACACATGACCCCAGCCCGGTGTTGAGCGACCTCGACAAAGTGGTTCTAGGGATGAACCACGATCATTTTCACTTTTTCTTTTGCGATAGGGAGGGAACCCATGCCACGAATTCCTCTGAATGCGGCTGACCAACAACACGATGACCTGTTGGCCAAGCTGGAAATGAGTACGGCGGAAATCGGTTTGACCGTCCGCACGACAAATTGCCTTGAGGAAAAGGGCATCTTCACCGTTCGCGATCTGTTGAATTGCACACCAGCCGACTTGTTGAGCATTTCCAACTTCGGCGAAAAGACCCTCGACGAGGTCTACTCGGCACTGGAAGGTGTTGGGTTCTATCGTCACACCCGCCAACTTGCTCGCGCCACGGCCGTCGCCGTTTAACGAGCCACGAACGCCACAGCAAACTCTTGGCGTCCCTGTACAATTGATTGGCTATGGGGACTTGCCAATCTGGAAACAGCGAATCGGACCTCCCCGTGTACCCGTTTCGCGTACAAGCAAATACCCACCGCTTAGCGCGGGCAACGCACGTACGATATCGTTGCTCGCGCGGAAGCGGCTGACTTCTGTGAATTTCTTTTCATCGGGAAGAAACAGGATCGCGGTCCCTTCATTGGTCACAGCGATCAGCTTCTCGTCTGCATAGATCAGGTGCGCCGTTCCCGGCAGTTGTTCCGACCACATCACTTTGCCAGTGGCTAGTTCAATGCACCGAAGTTCCGGCGATCCCAAGTCTTCACGTCCGTGGATTCCGTACAAGTAATCTCCGACCAGGACGGGAGTGTTGTATTGGCTGGACAGCGTATCGTCATTCTCCCAAATCGGTTTGAACTGGGTCTTTTCGAGTTCCACCAACTTGGCCCCCACGCCGTAGCTGGCGGTGACAAATAGCTTGCTGCCAGAAACAACTGGTGTCGCGGCGTTTACCGTGGGGCCTCTCGCTCCGAAGGGAAATCCATATAGCACGCGTCCCGTGAACGGGTCGATCACAACCGTTTGCAGTCGCGTTATGAAGACAGCATACGGACGATCGGCAATGGTGGTCATGACCGGCGAAGAATAGCTGGCTGCATCGTCGAGCGACTTCCATTGGAACTGACCATCTTCCAGGTTAACGGCCACGATCCCTGCTCCGTTACGTCCACCTACATTTACCAGAACGAACTTCTCGAAAACGATGGGAGTACTTCCGGCACCAAAATATCCGTCAGGTGCGCCAAAGTTGCCGGCCAGGTCGACTTCCCAGCGCAGCTTTCCCGTCTGCCGATCAACGCTTCGTAAGATACCGGCAGCGCCGTAAACAATCACGGAGTCCTTGGTCACGACGGGCACGCAGCGGGGGCCATCATCTGGGTTGATCGATGCCTGATACGAGGCCCGCATGTCGCGTGACCAGATCTTCTTGCCGGTCTTCAGTTCGACCGCTTCGAGAAGTTCGGAACTGCTCTCCCGATGGAACAAGTAGACGACACCGTCTGCGACCGCAGGGCCTGCATAGCCACTGCCGAGGCCTTTTTTCCAAACTTCTTTGGGCCCTCGCTGGGGCCACTTATCAAGCAGTTTCTCATCTTCGGCGTGGCCATTTCTTTGTGGACCAAGTATTTGAGGCCAATCGCCAGCCTGGGCTGACGGGGCGAAAGAAAGTAGGCCGAGGACCAGTCCAACGGTTTTCATGCAGAAACGGCGAGTAATCATCGGAGAAACCTGAGGGGAGTCGGTGCCGCGAAGTGGTGAATCCAGTTATATTTAGCATGGTATCGCGCAAGGGGACCAATCGCCAAACGGATGTTCCTTTTGCAGCATTCCTTGTAATTGTTGCTTCTTCGGAAATCTGAAGACCTCGTATGCCTCGCTGGTTTCGCATCTGGGAGAAAAAACGCGGTTCACGCCGTACGGTTTCGCGTGTCGTGGCCAGCGTGGGCGAAACGTTTTTCTTCTCGGCGATTTTCTTTTTCGGTGTTATTTTTACGGCCATGACCGTGGCTTCGACCGTGCTGGAAACTTGGCCGATTCGGACCATGTTTCCCGAAGTCGCCTATGTCGAAGGGGAATGCACCATCCAGGAAATACGCGTGGTTAAGCTCGGTACCGAGGATTATCCCCGCTATCAACCTGAAGCCCTGGTCGCGTTGGATCTTCCCCAACGACAACACCATCTTTGGACGCTACGGCGGTCACCTTTTTCTTACTCCACGGAAGAAGCGGCATGGGATCGGCTCAATGGGTACGAACCAGGCTGGATTTATCCGTGCTGGTACGATCCAGGCAGCCCGGGGCAAAGTGTCGTTTTAGAGCGAACTCCGGCTTGGGGGCTGTGGGTCATCTTTCTGGTGCTGATTTCATTCATCGTGATTGGTGGGATCGGCCTGATCTATACGTTGCTGCTGATGGGGACATCTGTCGAACGCAGGGCCGCGATCGCGAAAAAGGCGAAGACGTTGGAACTCCTGCGTGAGGCGATGCCGCCCACCACCTATCCATCGATTCCTAATGATGCGAATCTCACCAACAGTCCTGGGGTGCGCCTGGCGTTTCGCTTGCCGATCGAGGTTTCGCCGGGCTGGTGGCTTTTGGCGACGCTCATCTTCAGTCTGCTTTGGAGCGGCATGGCAGGCGTATTCTTTATTGCCGCACTCGGGAATCACCTCGCGGGGAAGCCCGACTGGATGCTGACAATTATCTCGCTGCCAACCATTGGAATTGCTTTGGCGGCTATTTCGCAGTTTCTACGCGAGGTCACGGCGCACACCCGCGTGGGGCCGACCGGCTTGGAAATCTCGAACCATCCCCTTTATCCTGGAAAGGAATACCGCGTATTTGTCACTCAGGCGGGTAAAATGAAGGTTCGACAACTGCAAATCTTGCTGATTTGCGAAGAGGCGGCCACCTTCCTGCAAGGTACGGACGTTCGCAGCGAAACCAAACGAGTGGTGGAAGAAGAGGTTGCCGTTGCCAAGGGCTTCGAGATCAAGCCAGGGCTCCCGTTCGAGGCAGACTATCAGCTCAAAGTGCCTGAAGGTTGTATGCACAGCTTCAAGTCAGATCACAATGCGATCCACTGGAAACTGGTCGTGCAGATCAACGCCGATCACGGTACGCGATTGAGTCGCAGCTTTCCCATTGTCGTTTATCCGGCGGAACTGGAGGTTGCCCGATGAACGTCCAGCCAAAAATTGAAATCACGCTCGATCGTCCCAATCGAACCTATCTGCCTGACGATGAACTGATCGCCAGCTTCGAGATTAAAGGAACGCGTCCATCGGAAGTGCAGGCGATTGAAGCTTCCGTTTTGTGGTACACCGAAGGGACCGGCGAAGAAGATCTGGCGACCCACGACTTTCGGCGTCTCTTACCGATTGATCGCAACGATGCCGATCTGACAAAACGTCGCAAGTTCCAAACACGCTTGCCGCGTAGCCCATTGTCGTATCAAGGATTGATCGTCAAGATTCGCTGGGCGGTCCGTGTCCGAGTCTTCATGCAGCAGGGCAAGGAATACATGGAAGAAGTTCCTTTCAACCTGGGTGAACTGGCACCAGCGGTACCAATTGCGACGAAGCGTTCGTCCAGGAAACGAGCCGATGATGCGGCGTAATCCTTTTTCGACGCGGTTTGTTCGTCCCGGAGAGATTCCCTTTGTCTTTCCGGCTGGCTATTCCTTGGAAGCGATTGTCACCTCTATGCAGCAGCCTGCTGCCCAAGCCGCGATCGTTGGGCCGCATGGAAGTGGCAAGTCGACCTTGCTCGAATCACTCTGCCAGCAATGGGCAAAACTCGGCATCAACGAGCAACGTGTCCGGCTGACAGCATCGCGAAAACGTGAGGCGCTTCCGCTTGCTGGCCTCGATGCAGATTCTCTGCTGGTGATCGATGGTTTCGAGCAACTGTCGTATTGGAAGCAGCGGTGGGTTCGCTGGCGCTGCCAGCACAAGAGCGCTCGGCTGTTGGTTACCACACATGGCGATTGTGGATTGCCAGTCATTCTGAGGACGCAGCCTGATTGGTCGTTGGCGTTTGAGCTGTCTTCGATGCTTCTTGCCTGCGACGCAACACCTTACGAAGCGGACCTTCGAGCCGTTTGGAATGAAGATCCTGGCGATATTCGTGCGTACTTCTTCCGGTTATACCACTGGTGCGAATTGCACGGGATTTACCTGTCGCAGGGGCAATATGCGGGGCGACAAGGGCTGCCTGTCTGATTTTGACGGCCCGATCGGTAATCTTTTGCTGCTTGCTACCTATTCACTAAGTGGCATGCGTGTCGGCTAGGCGGTCCAAGTTGAGGAAATCCATGAGAATTTTCCTGTTCCGGCTCAAGCCTGTGATCTATTCTTCACCGTCCCTTTTATTCATGCGAGGCAACGGACGCCCGACTTTGGAGGATCGATGGATTGACGACCTGACGCGTTTTCAACCGGAAGGACCTTTCCCGGATGACTGCTTCGCCGATCAAGACCGTTCTCACCCTCGTGGTGTGCAGCCTGACAGTTTTCAACAATCCCGGCTCGGCTCAGGCCTGCTGGCTGACTGATTGGATGTGGGGCAATAACGAAGCGGTTCCTGTTGCACCGCCGGTAATCACTACGAACTATCCCGCCTATCCGGCAAACGCTTGCTATCCAACCGTTCAGGCAAACTATCAGCCTTCGGTGGTTGGCTCGTGCGCTGCACCATCGCCGGTTACGACGGTCGGATACGCGCCTCAGATGAATTACAACTCGCAGTATCAGCGGGTCCCTGTTACGGTCTACCGTCCGGTTCCCGTTTATCAGCCAAACGCCGCAGGCGTGCCGGTCGTTGGCTATCAGGGCTGCACGACCTCGCGTTACCAAGTTCAGCGTGTTCCCGCATTTGGCGCCGCACCGGCTCCTTCGAGTTGTGGCTGTGCTTCGGCAGGCTATAGTGCTCCGATCGCTCCTGCGACCGGTGGAGCGATCACATCGCCTCCGTCGGGGCAGTGGGTTCCTCGTGTTGAGCAGCAACCGATGCAATACTCGCAGCCTCAACCACAGCCGCAAATTCAGGTAGCTCCTCCAGCAGCGTCAGGCGGTTCGATTTACACGCCACAGCCTGGTCCGTCGGCCACGCCGCAGTACCAACTGGCTCCTCCGCCAACGCAAGGTGGTCAGCCTGCTGATACCCGTCCAACACTTCGTCCAGAAATTGAAGGCCCTGCCCTTAATGGTGCGACCATCGAAAGCTCGACCAGTGCTGCTCCGCCGCTGAATCGATACATTCCGCAACCAGTCACCAGCCAGCGTCCGGCTCCAACGACCGTCACGCCGTCTTCGACCGCTCCGGCTCCGTCGGGTCAGTGGAAAGTTACCCCGGTGACTCCAATTCCAGATCCTCAGTTCTCCAACTCGGGTTCGACCAGCGAAGCACCGCGTTTGCTGGATCCCCGCGATAAGACTGCCGGACTGGATCAGCGATCCCTGGTTATTCCGGTTGGCTACGAGATGGCACAGGAACCACCGCGTCGCTCGTTCACGCCACCAACGGCTTCCATTCAAGCCGACAACGACGGTTGGTACTCGCTGAAAAAATAATGCGAGATCCGAACAATCGAATCGTGAAAGGGGCTCCTGAATCAGGGCCCCTTTTTCATGCGCTCGCTAGGGGGAGTTGATCGATCCAAATGGCAATCGCTACGCTGAAGGAGGACACACGATAACCATTCAGCGAACGACGCCATGAATAACGCTCAAATCGCTGCCAAGTTTGAAACGTTGGCAGATCTTCTCGAATTCCAGGGAGCCAATAGCTTTCGCATCCGTGCCTATCGCAATGCGGCCCGCACGATTGAAAGCCTATCGCAGCAAATCAGCGATATTCTGGACGACTCTTCCCTGAAACTGACCGACCTCGAGGGCATCGGCAAGGATTTGGCGCAAAAGTGCCAGGTGTTAGTCGAGACAGGAAAATTGCCGCAACTGGAAGAACTTCAAAAGAAGATCCCTCCATCGGTGCTGGCCATGCTGCGCATCCCTGGACTGGGACCGAAGAAAGCCGCGGTGATCTACAAGGAGTTGGGAATCTCGACCCTAGATGATTTGAAGCAAGCTTGCCAGGATGAAAAAATTCGTGCTCTCAAAGGCTTCGGTGCGAAGACCGAGCAGACGATCTTAAGTGGCATCGATCTTGCTGCGACTGCCGAGCAGCGTATCTACTGGGCCAAGGCCGACAAGCTGGTGCAGCGTCTCCGAGAGCATTTCGAGGGGGTGAAGGGGGTTGAGAAACTCAGTTTTGCTGGCAGCTATCGACGTGGTAAGGAAACCGTCGGCGATATCGATATGTTGACCGTGGCCGAGTCTTCTACCGTAGCGATGGATCGCCTGGCCGAGTTTCCTGAAATGGAGGAAGTGATTGTCCGGGGCGATACCAAGATGTCGATTCGCCTGGAAAGCAACATGCAGATCGATCTGCGGGTGGTGCCTGCTAAGAGCTACGGTGCCGCGATGCAGTACTTCACGGGATCGAAGGAACACAACGTCAAAGTTCGCGGGATTGCCAAGCAAAGGGGCCTGAAGATTAATGAGTACGGCGTGTTTCGCGTCGATGACGATGGCAGCGAGACCTATGTCGCTGGGGAAACGGAAGAGGATGTGTATGCCGCGTTGGATCTGCCTTGTTTCCCACCAGAACTGCGAGAGAATCGCGATGAGTTCAAACTCGCCGAGACAGGCTTGCCAAAGCTGATCACCGTCGAAGATATCGTCGGAGATATGCACATGCATACCAATGCGACCGATGGCTTGAACACCCTAGAAGAGATGATCGAGGCAGCGATTGCGAAGGGGTATCAGTACATAGCGATCACCGATCACTCCAAGCGAGTCAGTATGGCCAATGGCCTGAATGCGGAGCGACTGCTGGATCAATGGAAGACGATCGACAAACTGCGGAAGAAGTACGACGGCAAGATTCAGATTCTCAAGGGTCTCGAATGCGATATTCTTGAGCAGGGTGGAATGGATCTGCCGGACGATGTGCTCGAACAAGGCGATTGGATCATTGCCAGCGTGCACTACGGTCAGAATCAGTCTAAGCAGCAAATCACAGATCGCATTGTGGGAGCACTGGAAAACCCCAATGTCTGCATCATCGCTCATCCGACAGGACGCCTGATCAACCGACGCGAACCGTACGAAGTCGATTTGGATACGGTGTTTCAGTGTGCTAAAGACAACAAGAAGTTCGTTGAACTTAACGCCAACCCAGCTCGGCTCGACTTGAACGATGTTTATTGCCACGCCGCGAAAGAGCAGGGCATTCCCATCGGCATCAACAGCGACGGGCACAAGATCGAAGGCCTCGACGTCATGCGTTACGGCATCAAGCAGGCACGCAGGGCTGGCTTGACCAAAGAGGATGTCGTCAACACACGACCTTGGGACGACATCCTGAAATTGCTTGGGCGAGCTTAGGCCATCGCTTCGCGAAGTGTCTCGATGAACTTGGGGCACTCTTCGCGAGGATTCTCGTTTTCTTCGTATTCCAAAACGACGAAGCCACGGTAGTTAGCTTCGCCCAGAATATCGAAGATGCGTTTGAAGTCGGTGGGGACTTTCTTCTTGTCAGGCCCCGAGACGACCACTTTGATTTGAGCATTGAGCGCGTAGGGAGCGATCTGGGCCAGCTCTCCGTAGATGTCGTCGCTGTGGAAATTCCCTGAGTCGAGGTTCACGCCGAACCAATCGCTTTCGACGTCGTGCACTAGCTTGAGCAAGCCTTCGGCGGTGGATGTTGGACCGCCGTGATTTTCCAGGGCCAGAAATACACCGTGCTCGCCAGCGTATTGGCACACTTCGTTTAAACCATCGACCATCAGGCGATGTGTTTCTTCGGTCGAGATGCCCTTCTTTTGATGTCCGGCAAATACGCGAATGACCGGAGCCCCGAGCTTGGCTGCGTTTTCGATCCAAGTCTTGGTGAGCTGAATCTGTTGGTCGCGCTGCTCACCAGGCGGATGTCCAAAGTCGTTGCCGATCGCTGTGCCGGAGACGCTGAGTCCTTGGCGAAACGCGTGCGACTTCAGGTCGTAGAGGTAACTCGCATCCAAGTCTTTGGGGAAGTAGTACGACGTCAGCTCGGTTCCATCCAACTGCATCTTGGCACAGTCATCGATGAAGGTCTTCAGCGTAACACCGGAGTTGGCGTCCTGCAGTAGTTTGCGATAACTGTAGGCAGCCAGGCTAAGTTTGAACTTGGGAGCACTGCGATCCGCGATCGGCTTTGCGGCATGCGAAGTTTCCGCCACGATGCCAGCTGCGGCGAGGCCAGCGGTCCCCATCATCCAGTTTCGACGAGTGAACTTTGGCGATGACTGCATCAGCAGGGCTCCTATCAGGCAGGTTCGTGGAGGGAAGGGAGGCTACGCCCCGGCCTTAACCGGTTCTGCGGCGGTGGTCTTTGATTCTTCAGATTGGGCTGAATTCTCAGAAGTGACTTCCAAGGCTTCCCAGGGGGCGAAAGCCAGGCTCAGTCCGATCATCAAGATAGCAAATTCCCAGTGCCCAGTAACGAGCCCCAGACCTACCCAGTGAAAAACAGCCAGTGCGACCAGCAGGGGCCGCCAGATGCGGAACCAAATTAGGAGTCCGAAGGCCAACTCAAAAAAGACAACAAGGTGCGTCCAGGCGAATACAATCAAACGAGATCCTTCCGATCCGCCCAGGAACGTCAGATCGATCAGGCGGTTATCGGGTTGGGCTATCAGCCACCACATCGCTTCGCCGTTCCACCAAACCGGATTGCCAAGCTTTGCGAAGGCCATCATCCAGTAGAACGCGACCACGTGGACTTGGATTAACCGAGTCGCCAAATGCGCGGTGAACGAAGCAGGCACTTCTTGTGTGTCTCCTTTACGACTTCTCAGCCATGCATCGACCGAGAAGTATGCCCCACACGGAGCCAGGCATAAGTAAATCATGACAGGGCAGAGCAGGGGCTCCAGGACTCCCATCAGCATCGGTGCTCGTTCGGCATACGAAAGCACAAACAAGGTCGCGATGACCGAAGTGATTCTCGTTTGGAACCCGACCGCGAAAAGCAGGATCGAAATCAAGCCAGCGGCATGAATCAGATACAACTGGGTCGAGGTGTGGGCGAGATAAAAGATCGACCAATAGAAGACCCGAGCCTGTGGATCGGACGCACCTGTCAATCGATAGGTACGATCGACCGGAAGTACTCCACCATCGGCAAACCAAATTGCCAATTCCGAGGTGAATGTCAGGGCATAAAGCAGCGCCACCACGCCAGCGACAATCCGGAGAATGCTAACCGTCTTGGGATTGTCCCGCTGGAACCAAAAGTGATTCCAACCGGAAGAGATGGCTTCGGTGAATTGATTGAAATAGGTACCAAGCACGCGCGGGATTCCTGTGTTACTCGACGGGGGCGACATGTTCGGTCGCCATTTCTTTAATGAGCTGGAACGATCCTTCCGGATCTACGAGTACGGTTGCTCGGTAGAGCTCGGTTTCGTAGGAAGGATCTCTTGGGTCGGCGGCAAACACCTGGCCGTCAATTTCCAGTTCCATGGGTTGCGGTCGTCGGCGAATGCAGCGGATCGATACTTTGTCGCTGCCAGTCGAGCGCAGGAAGTACTGACCGATCCCTTTGGTGATTTCTGCCGGTAGGGTGTCGTCGCTGATTTCAGCTTGCAAGGCGACAATCTTCGCGAGTCGCTGATAGCGATAGGGATCCCTTGGGCCTGACCCAAGCATTGGACCGGGAACCTCGTAGGTGTTGGTTTCACCTGACGGAGAATTCACTTCGACGCGAAAGAAATGCTCGTAGTCGGACGGGGTGCCGGTGTACATGCTGTAGGGTGAAGCCCGGACTTCCAGGTTCAAGGGTTCGGTATAGAGCTGAAACAGGTTCAGCAGCTTCTCGTGCAACATCGACGAGTAGCCACCTCCGAGTGAGCTTGACACGACAACCCAGAGACCAAACAAGTAGGCAAACAAGACCAGCGAAATCACGCTACGTGTGCCTGGACTGGCAATTTCCACGTCAGCCGGTTCGGTGGGAGGGGATTTTGACTTCGACATACAGAGACTCTTTAGCGAGACGTCAGGCAGGAATACCTATCGATTGTAATTGCCGGTTCGGGGAACGACGAACGATCTGGGAAAATTGCTTGCTTGGAGAACCTGGCAATTCAAATAAAAAGGCCCGGCCTTCTTGCGACAGAAGACCGGGCCTTTTAGTGGATTGTCTGAGGGAAGCGGGCAACAGGGCGAATCCCGCACTCCTTCAGGACCTTCTCTTGGTGACCGCAGGCCTGGTCACGCTAAGAGAAGAGAAGCCAAATTAGGCTTCTTCAGCTGCTGCTGGAGGAGCTGGTGGTGCTTCTTCCGATGGGGAAGCTTCGGTCGGAGCGGCAGGAGCAGCTTCGACTTCAGGAGCAGCACAAGTTGGCTCAGGAGCACAGCAGGTTGGCTCTGGAGCGCAGCAAGTTGGCTCAGGAGCACAGCAGGTTGGCTCTGGAGCACAGCAAGTTGGCTCTGGAGCACAGCAGCTACGGCGAGCCTTCAAGCGAGCGAACAGACCACCGCAATGCTTCTTGCGACCGCAGCAAGCAGGTTCAGGAGCACAGCAGGTAGGTTCAGGAGCACAGCAAGCTGGTTCCGGAGCACAGCAGGAAGGCTCTGGGGCACAGCAGGAAGCCTTGTGACGAGCGAACAGACCGCCACAGTGCTTACCACCAAAACAACCATGGCAACCGAAGGCAGCGTCAACTTGACGTTCGCCACCGATCAGGGCCATACCAACGACCGCGAAAAAGATCGCGATACCGAGAGTGAAAACACGATTCATTTGAGAATCCTCCAAACTTCACTTACCGAAGTGTAAGGGAGTAAAACACGAAGACGCCGTCCGACGTGATCCCCCGACCACGACGGCACAACGTCGGAGGACAATACCCGGCGACTTGTTAGGATCACCGGAAATCCCGCGAATCGACTCAGCTACCCTGTTGTGAAACTGTGGCGATTACGCGGAATTTATGCGTTACATAGCATAGGCCGTAAAATTACCAAGCCTGAGAGCCAAGTCAAGCAGTGCGACGGGAGTTTAGAGTATTTAGAGAAGATTTTCTAAATGCGTTGTAGATAGCTCAGTGAGCTGTGCTTGACCACATTATCATCACGGATATCCGTGTTCATGGGAATATACCCACGAAAAAAGCCTCGCATTAATGGAATGGAATCCATCACTACGAGGCTTAATGTTCGGATCTATGCCTGTATGGCCGGTTTAGCGGTTTAGACTCGACGAATGAGATGCCGGCATTACCTGTGGGCTTCCACCGACGGCGTTGCCACGTCGGGTCAATTCGAGCTCAGCACGCTGCTGTTGAGCCAGCATGTCCAGCGGATCTTCAAAATTCATAACCAGGGGAGCTTCGCCAGAAAATAATTCGGTAGCCATCCCTGCAACCGCCCATCCGGAGGGTTCTTTGCGGAGGATCCAGACGATCTCGTAGGTCTGGCGACGTCCGGCATCATCGACGTCGGTCCAATTGGACTCAACGTGGCAAATGTCATGGGTTTCGGTGGTGTAGATTGTTTGGCCCACGACGAACTTCGCGGTCTCGCTACCAGGGGGTCGGACGACCATATCGTGCTTGGCCGTTTCCGTACGTGCTTTGGAAGTTAGAAGCCGGCTTGTGGTGGCTGCATCGCCCTGACGCAGAGACACGAGAAACAATTCGATGACCGCCTTGGGATCCTGGGCAGCCTTCTGGACTTCGTCCTGGACAGCCTCAACAACGATTTCCTCGTTGTCTGGATCATTCTGAGCAGTGCTAGTTGGGTTATCGGACTGATTGCAACCGAAGAAGACGATCGCGATCAGCAACAGCCACGCGTGCTTGCTTCCCTGCATGACGCAATTTCCTTACGAGTAATACGTACCGAGCGATCCATTTGCCGCCCGGGCCAATCGAAGATTAGCAGGAAATCTCGCAAAACGTGCCGATAGTGTCAACGTCGATTTCGGGCCAATGTTTAGCCAGCACCCAAGCCGCGATCAAAGGCATCTTGCTCGCGAAGGTAAATGGCCAGGGTCGACTCGAACGTTTGACTGGAAATCTTGTAGCTCGGTTCCTGGTCGGTGTAGTTGTTACAGTGCGCAACTAACAGGCGATACAGGAACTTGAATAAATGGCGAGGAACGCGAAGCTGGCGAAAGGCTTCAAAGATGCGCTGCTTGGAAATGCTCTCATCGAACAAGTCCTGCACCGACGGAGCCTCGCCGTTGGAAACCGCTTGGATCCGGGCACTCGCCACGTCGTATAAAGCCTCGCTGGTCCATTGCAGAGAAGGAATCATGTTCTGCTTATCCAAGCGAGCCCGTTGGTAAAACTCTTTGTTTTCCCGCTCGATGAATTGCTGAAGTTCGATCGGCAGAAGCAGCTTTACGCCAAAGCCGGACTGCTTGAGGAACTTGTTATCGAGCATCGGCCACAAGAGAAGCTTCATCAACTCTGGCGAGCCGTTAATCAGGTGCGGTTCGTCAACGCGGTCGACGATCACGATGATGCCGGTGACGTCGAGCGATCGCAGGATGCCTGAGAACTTGTTCAGCATCGCGTAACGGTCATCCGTCCGAGGATGCATAGGCAGCGGCTGAGACGATAGATCGCTTATGGGGAATGTCATCAGCGTGCGAGCGAGCGGAATCCGCTCATGATTGCTGACCTTCACGTTGCGATAGATCCGGTGGGCTTTCCAGGTTGCCCGCAACGCCTTAATCATCCACGGCATCCAGCCGGCGATGAAGGTAATCAGATAGACCCACCAAGGGAAATAGGGTGACTTTGTACTGATCATCAACGAGGTGAAAACCGCAATCACGCCAATCGTAACGGCGATTCCCAGCGAAAACGCAGCCCACGACTGGAGTGACCAAAAGCCTAGTTTCTTCCGCAGGGCAGACCAGCGTGTCTTGAACGTTTCGGTCGTGGATTCGTCGTAGCAGGCAGCCAATAGCAACAGGTCGCGGGCCTGGTTTTGGTCGAGCTTGGCGACACTTGCATCGTTGATATCACAGCCCGGCGTGGCCATGCTGTTGCGCGTGCCCAGGATTCGATCGATCAGGCTGGTCACGCCGATCATCAAGATGGCGTCCATGTGATCCCACAGCATCCATCGCTTGAGTGTTCGGTCCGGCCGGCGGCTTCGACCGATCTGATGTTCGCGGAAGCGATCGAGGTAAGGATTGAAGTCGTCGTATTCAATCACATAGATCTGCTGCGTGGGATTCTCGCGATTGTAGCGGGCAATATGATCGACGATCTGCAGCCGCATGGCCGTCTTACCGGCACCCTTTTCGCCAAACACGATCGACGTCGAGGGGTCCTGGGGATCGCCATACACCTTCTGCCAGGAAGGGTGATAGGTGGTATCGATGCAGCCACTTTTGAAAACGGTATCGGTTTGGGCGTCTTCGACGGCGAAGGGATTCGACTGAATACCGTAGTGTTCCAGGAACTGATGGATCTTCATGGATGTCTGCGTCGGGGAGAAGTAATCGACAAATTCGTTAACACCGACGAAATCCCAACAATCGGTCGGGTTTCCGCCTTGTACTTCAACACTAATATAGCCCTGGCTCCGGCTTGGGACGATTGGGGCCAGGAATTACCGAAGCGTCGCGCACGAGAATTGTGAACACGGCATGAAAAAAGGAGGCGAACGGATCGAATCGCCTCCTTTAATACAGCTTCTAGGGTATCGAGCAGGTTTATTTAACCTTCAGGCTCTTTACCATTGCGTCGAACTTTTCCTTGTTCTCATCGATGGTCTTGGATGGACCGTAGAACTTCAGGAAGTAGTTGCCGAGCTTCTCGGTCGTGATGATGGCCGCCAGCATGGTGTAGCCTTCTTTGACTTCAGCCGGAGCGAACGGGCCACGCTGATCTTTGAAGTCGCCTACCAGCTCAACCAGGTGAACTTTCTGCTCGGCGATGGTCTCTTCTTTGACGACGGCATCTTTGGTCATCTTGACGAATTGACCCTTCCAGCGATCGATGTTGGCTTCGATGCTACCGCCGGCTCCCATCAGGGTAACGCGACCGTCAGTTCCATCTCCCTTGACGGCAGGGACTTCCATTTCGACGTCGATAATTCCAACGCGGGGTTTCACGGACTTCCAGCCTTCTGGCTTGGTCATCTCGAGGTGGCCGTCACCAAAAGCAATTTGTTCGGCTGGCTTCTTAGCTTCATCTGCCATTGCCGTAACCGCGGTCAACAGAATCAGAACCAGACAAACCGGCGAAATACGTTTCATCACGCTATAGCTCCAAAAATGGGGGCGAATTTCGATGCGAGGGTACGTGTAATGATATCCCTAAAGTTGAGTCAATTCATCCATCTTGCCCGTGTGAAAGGACAAGACTGGTGAATTTTACGTCGATTCTTGGGCTGTGGTTCGGCAATACCGCGTCATGCCACGATCCTGGCGAGTTGGCTTACCGCAAAAGTGACTTGCGTTATCATAAACGGAATAGGTGGTACGGTCGTAACAGGCTGTCTTGAAAAGGTGCGAGAAACTCACATGGCAAAGTCGCAGAAGTCGGACAGTTCCGACGATTCCCAGCAGGAAGAAGGATCGGGACCGCTCGAGATCGTCATCTCCGGCGAGTTTGGCGAGTCGTGTACGGAAATCTACGAGAAAATCCTGGAAGTTCCCCTGGAGGGAGAGTGCACCCTCTATTTCGACTCCCCAGGCGGTAGTTCCTACGCGGCGATTGGTTTGGTGAGTCTTCTCCGAATTCGGAAGATTCAAGCGACCGGCATTGTCATTGGCGAATGCTCGTCAGCGGCCATCTGGCCGTTTGCCGCTTGCAAGAAACGCTACGTGACGCCCTGGAGTGTTCTCTTGTTCCATCCCATGCGATGGCAGAGTGACGAGAATATCCCGGTCACCGAGGCTGCGGAGTGGGTTCGCCATTACCATCACTTGAATTCAGAAATGGACTCGCTGCTGGCAAGTCTATTCAAGACAAAGACCGAGTTGGTCGCCCAGTGGACGCACCCAGGCCGGTTCGTAACCGGGACGGAACTCGCCGAAACGGGGCTAGCCGAGCTAATCGAGCTTTTCTGATCACCGCGACCGCAGGTAGGATACGGCTTGCCAATCGATAGCGCCAGATCCCCGGAAGCGTCCCTCATGCACCGATTCTATTCCCCCTACATTTTGCTACTTGCGGTTGTCGCGCTCGGTGGATGCGGACAAGGTTCGTCCGCTGACCCGTATGGGGAAGGGGCGACGCCGGCTGATTTCAGTCAGTTGAAACTTTCGCAGACGGTAAACGATCCTCGTGTTAAGAACGAATTGGATCGCCTTGAGGCGGAGAATTCGCTTCCCACGCAAATCGCCGACTCGTATCGCAGTCAAACCGATCCGACCACCGAGGATCCGATCTTCAATTTCCTGCGTGGTACCGACGCGAGAACGGTGGAAGATGCCCTGACCGATAGCGGCCATTGGTGGAACCCGAAGTCGCCTGGGCGAGACCTGCTGGTTTCCGCGCAAGGTCAGGACTTTCTCGCCGCGTGGGATGCGCAGCGAAAAGCAGGACGCAATGTTCTGCTTCAACCAAAAGCACGCTTTCCGGTCGATCTGGAGTCAGGCATCCTGGCCGATCCCAGCTGGACATCCACCATCCACTGCCTGGCACGTGCCGAGCTGTTGGAAGCGGCCAATCAAGCAAGCCAGAATAACATGAGCGAAGCGATGACTGCGGCGGCCTATGCTCTGGCCTACGCGGATCAATTGAACCAGGTACCGACCTTGCCGGCACGTAATAGCGCTGCCGCGATTCGGGAAGAAACACTGGTTACCTTGCGGTCTCTCTTACGTCATCCACAGTTTTCTGCCGGGCAGCTGCGAACGTTGGAAACGGTACTCAAGCAGACGATGCAGCGATGGCCGAGCGATACCGAACTGTGGAAAGCAGACCGGGCCACTGGGTTGCATTTTCTGGAAATGATTCGGGCGGGGCTTCTAGCGTCACTGCTAACACGAGAAGAGTATGATGCGATGATGGCCAGTGGCGAGTTCGCGAAGCTTGCCAGCTCAATTTCCCGCAACTTGACGACCGATCAAGCATTCTACCTGGACGCGATGAAAGACATCGTCGCGGCTGCCGACAAGCCGTACTACCAGCGCGTGGCCGGACTGGCCGCTATTTCTGATGCATTGAATCTGGCTCAGACGACCGACAAGTATCCGACGGTTTCCGGTGACTTTTTGCTCAGCGGCATGCACGCACAGCAGGCCAGTCTGTCGAAAGATAAATCGCGAATGACGATCTGGTTGGCCGCCGTGCAAGCGGCCAATGGGCACCCACCTGAGCCGATGCCCATCATCGACTTCTCTGGCCGGCCTGCCGAAATCAGAGACGAGCCAGGCCAAATCGTTGCCAGCTTCGAGGGAATCCCAGGGGACATACCGAACCTGGTCATTCCCAAGTTCGAGACGAACTAGCGGTAACTTTCGTGGCACAGCGTACACGACTGACCAACTTCGCCGGCTGCGGCACGGGCAGCATCGGCGTTGTTTTCCTTCACCGCTTTCACGACTTTTAACGCCGCATCCTGCATTTGTTGGCAGTAGGTGACGTAGTCATCGTCGTCGTAGTACTCGAAGCCTTCTTTCTGCATCGCATGACCGATCGCCGCGATGATTTCAGCTTCGTGCAGAACGTCTTCCAGATTGTCGTTAAACTCCGACGCACTCGCCGTGTTGGGTTTGAGACGCTTTTGGTAGGCGATTTCAAGACGCTGCATCAGAGGCGGACGATCGGCAATGGCATCCCAGGTGGCCTTCGGATCGGCTTCACGGACATCAAGCGATCCACCACGAACGAGTTGTTCGAGGTCCTCGGCTCGTAGTTTGGCTTCTTTGAACGAGTTATCGGTACCCACTTTGGAATTGAAGCCAGCGCGGGCAAAGCCATCGCGTGCAGTCAGGGCAAATTCCTTCCAGCGAACGTCACCGTCATGTTCGGCGATGATCTCAAAGAGCATGGCCAGCTCGGTAAAGTCCCGTCGAGCTTCTTCAAATCCACCCCCGTTAAACTTCCGAACGTTCTGCACGGTTTCTATCAACTGGTTGTTCAGACGCTTCACCTCGTCTTGAATGGTGGATGGCGAGATGATGTCGGCCCATTCGCCGGCGTTCCCACCACCCGTCGCGCCTGGCGATTGCATGCCGCCGCTGCCAGGAGAACCAGGTGCCATGGCCGGGGCCTGGCGGTTCTCACTGAGGATCTCAGGACGTTCTCCCTGCAGAGCTTCCGCAAAGACATCTTTGAAGAAGATGATGCTGGTCGTTGTATTATTGAATTCCGGAGCCTTGGCGCGGCGTTCTGTTTGCTGGGCATGCAGCGATGAGTTGCTTGCGAGCGTAGCAATGATTCCGACGGCAAGGGCGAGACCGAATTGACGCATAGATGTTGCCTCCTGGGGACGAGCGTTCACAATTAGTATAACCCTGAACTCGATTTAGGGACAGAATTTCGATTTCCAGAGTCTGCTACCCCCGAAAACCAGGACAAGTCGTGACGCCTGAAGAGGAAAGACTGGCCAGCCGCCGCAGTTTTTTGCGGGGAAAAGTCCGTTCTGAAGAAGAAACCAGCTCAGAAGAAGCCACTGAGACGGGGGGGCTTTCTGCCTCTTCAACGGCCCCTGGGGTCTACCTGATTGAGCTGTCCCGGAAAGCGATGGCCTGCCAGTTTGAGGTCTATTTGAATGCCCTTGGCCCTGGCACGGAAACCGAAGCCGGCGTCGCGGCGTTGGACCTTGTGACTGAGCTCGAGCAGCAGCTTTCTGCTTATCGCTACGACAGCGAGATCTGCATGTTGGGAGCGACTGCCTATCTGCGACCCCAGGTTGTCGAACCACGGCTATTTGAGCTATTAAAACTCGCGGTCCAACTCCATCGAGACACGCATGGTGCGTTTGATATTACCGCGGGGCCAATGATCAAGGCGTGGGGCTTCTTCGATCGAGAAGGAAAGGTGCCTGACGAGACCGACTTAGCTGAGGCGATGAACCTGGTTGGTAGCAATCAGCTAACGCTCGATGAAGAGCAGCGAACCATCTTCTTCGCGAAAGAAGGAGTCGAACTTAACCTGGGAAGTATCGGAAAGGGTTACGCCCTGGATCGCTGCAAAGAGTTACTCATCGAAGCTGGCGTAGAAGACTTCTTAGTCCATGGTGGCACCAGCAGCGTGCTGGCCCAGGGAGTACGTCGCGATGGCACCGATCGCGATGGCTGGGAGGTCGGTGTTCCTCATCCACTGCGACCGGATCGCAGGATTGGGACGGTCCATCTAAACGGTGAGGCACTCGGGACATCCGGTGCCGCGTTTCAGGCGTTCTTCCATGAAGGGAAGAAGTACGGACATGTGTTGGATCCCCGTTCAGGCCAGCCAGCGACTTCTGTGCTGTCAGCAACGGTCATTGCCCCGACAGCTGCCTTGGCCGATGCATTAGCGACGGCTTGTTATGTCATGGGGCCGGAAGAGACGGAAGCACTACTTCCCAAGTATCCGGATGTGTCCGTCTTGCTCGTACAAGAAGGCCGACGCCGTGGCAGTGTCGAGACGATCATGCTGGGCGGGATGGACCAGCGACTGGTTCTCGCTCCGACGTCCTAGTGACTCGGAGCTAATCCCACCACCAGCTATGATGCTTGAGGGTCTCGGGAGAATTGCTCGCAGCACGGTCGGCAGTCATCAGCCCGTACTCGTCGACGGAGATTTTGTCTTCGGTGAGCATAGACGAAGGATCGAAGTTAACACCGCCACTGACGCCGGCGATAATGTGCTTCTTGTCGATGACTCGCATGTTCATGATCGTATCGACAACCGTCGGGGCCGAACCGGTAGTGACCTGGTAACCCCCTTTGGGGCCAAAGTGGGTCATGTTCCAATCGACTTGGTCGGCCAATCGCTCGTTTTCGATCAGCGAACAAACCATCGCGAGATCAAAGATGTTCTTGAGCTCGGCGTAGATCGGATACTTCACGGCGAGCGCGGCGTAGTGCGTCGAAAAGTTACGCGCGAACGTGGCATTCAGGGCCGTGCTGGTGTTGGTGTGAATCCGTTGGCCTTGAGCGTCGAGATGCTCGTTCTCGCTCAATACCTTCACGCCAGGACCTTGCAGAGCGAATGCATCTCGCTTCTCGGTGACGCTGATGTTGCGGTAATCAAGCGTGAACCACCATCGCAAGACATCCATCGGCGGAGCGCTTCCGCCTGGGGGAATCGTGACCATCTCGAGATAGCTGGGAACACCGGCGGTTCCGTCTTCCAGTCCCATGCCGATCCGTTTCATGTGATAGTCGGCTTCGACGATGATCTGTCCGACTCGCGTGTCGGGGCTCACGCCGTGCACGGTAATGTCCTGTTTACCGACGGCCGTTCGCAGGCCTTCCAGCCATTGATCTCGTTGCCGAGGATAAAGCGGTTTGCCAGACGTCGCGTTGAGGTACTCTTGGGCACTCTTCAAGCCGTTTTGCGTTGGTGTGATCGCACATCCAAACTTGCCATGCTCCTGCATCGCATTGCGGAGCAAAACCACCATGTCATCAAGCTGCAGGACCGGCCGCCCCGTCGCAACATTCACATGGCGACCTTCGGCGTTGGCGTGCCAGGGGCCTGCGGGACCAGCAATCACGATTTCGCCCGTTTCCGGGTAGACGAACAAATACTTGACGTCGTAGATTCCAGCCATGTTAAGCATAGTATCTGTGGGGTCGCGGCCGAGTGTCGAACGAAGTTGAGCTTCCTTTTCCAGCCGCGTTAGCGATACCTTCCGCAGTACTGACTGCGTGGAAACGTCTTGATTCATCGTGACGATCTTCGACGAATGATGAATCTCGGAGAGAAGCGAATCGTTGGAAAGCTTCGTGACTCGCTGCAAGGTACCTTCCGAGTCGACGTAGACGCCGGTCGGGAAGGGGGCGATCGAGCCGGGGCCACCCAGTTCTTCCCAGCTTTCAGGCTCAACAGTTGTTGTGATCAGATCGATTAATTGATCGAAGTCAGGCGTGACACCGCCACCGCGGGCCACAGGGGCTTTGCTGCGACTGGCCGATGCTTCCGCAAGAACATCCGAACGATTCACGTCGCTTTCGATGTAAGAGGCCGTTTCGACGGCAGCATGAATCAGGCCGGCCTTCATCTGCATGCGAGCAATCGACGAGTGGGCCTCGTCACGCATTGCCGGATCTTCAACGTTGGCAATTTCCTCAAAGGCCCGCGTGAATTCCCCCACGCGGCTAAAAGATTGGACCTTGCCCAATGCCGTCTTGGATTTGGAGTCTTCCTCACCAAACGCCGTCTGGCTGAAGGAAGCATGTATCGACAGAGCAAGAATCAGACTTGCCACCATCCCCGCCCGGATAAGTTTGAGCACGGGAAAGTTCTCCAGATTAGTGACTTCTCTATGTTCCGAAAGAGATCGTTAGAATCTCTTCTTTTGGGGGTTTCGTCAAGCAAATAACCTGCTTAGAAGTCTATTTCTGGCCATTTAGGTGGTTTTCATTCACCCAAGAAATAAAAACAGCCAGAGCGTCCCGCAGAACAATCTCTGGCCGTTTTCTTATTTCAGTCGAAGCGACCAAGCGTCGCTTCCTGAGCGACTAGCCGCAGCAGGTCGGTTCAGGAGCACAGCAAGTCGGTTCTGGTGCACAGCACGATGGCTCTGGTGCACAGCACTTTGGCTTGCAGCAGCTACGCAGCTTGTGCTTCAGGTGCGAGAACAGGCCGCACTTCTTGGCACAAGGATCGCAGCAGGATGGCTCTGGAGCACAGCAGGTTGGCTCTGGAGCGCAGCAAGTGGGTTCCGGAGCACAGCAGGTTGGCTCTGGAGCGCAGCAAGTTGGCTCTGGAGCACAGCACGAAGGCTTGCAGCAGCTACGAAGCTTGTGCTTCAGCTTCGAGAACAGGCTGCACTTGTGACCGCAAGGATCACAGCAGGATGGCTCTGGAGCACAGCAGGTCGGCTCGGGAGCACAACAGGAAGGTTCAGGTGCACAGCCACAACCGTGCGAATGGAAGCCGAACATACCGGCTTGGGCGGTGGAGGCAGCGGCGAAGATCATACCGACAACCAACAACGCAGGGAAAGCAAAACGGGCATTCATCGAGAGGACTCCAACTTGACTCATTTACCACCAGAAAAAACAAACTCTTGCGGGCTAATCCCGAGATCGCACCGGGAAAACAAAACCCAGTGCTAGCGACCATCCACGCAAGTAACTTTCCTTGGTTAGGAACTATCAATCGCTATCGACACCCTAAAACGGAACCCTCTAGCAAAATGCCTAAATTGTGTAGTCGTACTAAATTCTCAGGTCAGGTCGTAACGAATGGTATGGCTGTGCTATCACTTTTGCCTCGTGACCCCGTAATTTGGCCACTCTGTCACTCCCAAACGCCGGTTCGAAACCCACGGTTTGTTAGAGGCAGTTCCATTTGTCTCGCTAATTCAAAGTGAATACGCATCCGCTTTCACCGTTCGTAGGGGCAATTGATATGACAGTGGCGAACCAACAGCAGCTGATCTATTCAGAGTTTGGCAATGATGAAGATCTGGGCGAACTCGTGGAAATGTTCGTCGACGAGATTCCCAACCGTGTTCAAAGCATGCTGGACGCTGCCGAGACGTCCAATTGGGAAGAACTCGGTCGCGTCGCCCACCAGATGAAGGGGGCTGCCGGTAGCTACGGCTTTGGCGAGGTAACGGCGATTGCTGCCGTTCTGGAAAATGCCTGCCGCGAAAGTGCCCCGGCCGAATCGATTCAACGCGGTCTGCAAGACCTGGTCAGCATGTGTCTTCGCATGCGTGCTGGTACGCCTGACTAGACGGCGTCCCGTTGACCATGCGGCAAGCGAAGTCCTATGATTCGGGGACTGAATTCAAGTTTCCCGAATCATTAGGGTATCAATGCCCCTCTCGACTCCGTTTGGCGACAACGCAACTTCGCAGTGCGAAATAGCTGCTCAGCATCTCCTGGCAAATCTTCAATCCGATGCTCTGCCGGCGTCTGATCTTGCTGAGACCGTCGCTGGTGCGCTGAGCCATCCCGAAGGCTTTCCGGACCTGGCCGATGCTTCTGTTCCAGGCGACATCATCCTGTTTGCCTTTGGCAAAGAGGTGACCGACGTCGAAGAGGTTGCCCGCGGCGTGATTCACTATGCCCAACAAGCAAACCTGGCGGATCGCCAGTTTCAGTTTCTCTTGCCGTCCGACGCGCCGGCACCTGTGGTCGAGTCGTTGAAGCAGGTGGTTGCTCCCCTGGGCGATTCGGTCGAAGTGTTGGTGCATCAGCCGCACGACCAGAAGGCCAATTCGTTTCTCACCTCAACCCAAGAGAATCGAGCCATCATCCTGAATCGCCATTTGTGCGATGCCGACGTGGTTGTTCCGGTTGGTGTGGCTCGCAGGGAAGGGGGCTTCAACACGTTTGGAGCGTTCTCGTCGCTCTACCCAGCGTACTCCGATATCGATTCGCAGAAACGCTGGAATTCGCCGTTGTTCGTCACACGGCCCCAACGTCGCAAACGCCGCACGGCCGAGATCGAAGAGATTCGCCAGCTTTTGGGGATCGCCGTCAATTGTCTTCTACTGCCTGCTCGAGGTGGCGGCTACTCGCACGCTATATATGGCGAGGCATCGCAAGTTCAGGCATTAGCCGGCCAGCAACTGGCTGAGCATTGGCAGCCGAGCGTTTCGAATTTGGCCGGAGCCGTGATTGCCTTGGTGACCGGTGGTCAGCTTGGCCAGACGTGGGAAAACGCGGCCAAGGCGCTTGCGAATGTGGAAGATCTTGTTCGGCCAGGCGGTGCCATCATCCTGGCAACCGAGATTCGCCAGCGACCTGGCCTGGCGATGGCGCAAATGGCCGAGTCGCTGGAATTCACCGACTTTGAGTCGCTCATGCGAAAGTCTCGCAGCGAAGATGCAGCTATCGCCCTGCAATTCGCGAAGACGTTATCGCAGTGCAAAATCTACTTCCGCAGTGCCTTGTCTGAGGACATTCTCGATCAACTTGATCTGATTCCGGTTGAGTCAGACGAGGAGTGTCGGAAGATCTGCGAACACTATCAAGACGTGGTGGTCGTGCACGATGCCCAATCCATGTCGCTTCGCCTGGCCGAGTCTGGCCTGCCATCGTAACTTCGTAAAGTCGAGAGAGAATGAACGACACCATCTCTTGGGTTCCATCTCCGCTGGAATCGCAGATTCAAGTCAGTGGCCCCAGTCACGTACGGTTCTTGCAAGGTCTGTGCTCGAACGATGTCGTTCAACTGGAAGTCGGCTCGAGTTGCGAAGCGTATCTTCCCTCGGTGCAAGGGAAGACCCTTGCCCATGGCTTTCTTAAGAAGTACGACGATCGAATCGTATTTGTCGGGCTTGGTCAGCAGATCGAGTCTCTGCTTCCGCACTTGCAGAAGTACGCGATGATCGAAGACGTGGAAGTTACCGACCAAAGCCAGTCGAAGCATGCCGTTTTTGTTTGGGGCGAAAGTGTCTCAGCGTGGCTAAAAGAAAAGCTTGGCGTGAGCGAACTGCCTGAATTGCTTCAGCATCAAACGCTGGACTATGAAGGATCGTCGATTGATATCTTCCGGACGCCTGTCTTGCAGGAAGAATGTTACGAACTATCCGGCCCGGGTATTGAAGGCCTGGTACAAGGCATCGAGCCGCGAATAGAAGCGTTTCAGCAGCGCCGAATTGCCAGCCGTTTTCCTATCCATGGGATCGATATCGGTGGGGAGAACCTCGCTCAGGAGGTCAATCGTGACAACCAGGCAATCAGCTTCAAGAAGGGGTGTTATCTAGGGCAGGAGACCGTCGCACGAATCGATGCGATGGGGCACGTCAACAAGAAGCTGGTCCCAGTGCGATGGTTGAGCGATCGCATTCCCGAACTGCCTGCGACGCTTGTTGTCGATGGCAAGGAAGTTGGACGGCTCACCTCACTTGCCAGTGTCGAAGGTGCGCACGTGGGCCTGGCCATGATCCGACGTGGATTGAATGCCGCAGGCACACAAATTGAAACAGAATTGGGTTCGCTGGAAGTCGTCGACTAATCGTCTTGGAGCGACTTGATCCAGTTGCTGACGTCAAAGCCCACGCCAGCGCGTTCTTCGCTCATGATTTTGCGAATGTCGTCACGTGCCGCGAAAAAGGCCTCGATGACTTCCGGATCCCATTGGGTGCCGGAGCCTTCACGGAAGATCTGATTGACGCGATCCTCAGGCATGCCTTTGCGGTAGGGGCGGTCGCTGGACATGGCATCGTAGGCGTCGGCAACGGCGGTAATTCGCGCCAGTTTGGGAATCGTTTCCCCTGCCAGCTTGTGAGGATAACCTTTGCCGTCCCATTGTTCGTGATGATGCAGAACCACCGGGAGAACGGCTTCCAATTGCTTCAGTCCCGACAAGATATTGCAGCCCAGTTCCGGGTGCAGCTTGATGTGTTCGTATTCTTCGTCTGTTAGGCGTCCTGGCTTACGGAGCACGCTATCGTCGATGCCAATCTTGCCGACGTCATGCAGCAGGCCGGCCATGTACATCAAGTTCAGCGTCTCTTTGTCCAGGCCCATCTCTTGGGCCAAACGAACGGCAAGACGAGCGACGCGATCGCTGTGACCGCAGGTGTACGGGTCTTTTGCATCGATGGCCGAAGTGAGGGCGCGAACCACGCTGGTCACGAACTCGGACTGGCGACGATACAACTCGATGTTTCCGCTATGAATGCCGAGGATCGTGCCGACACTGCTAAGCAGGCTTGCTTCGACCGTTCCGAAGCCTTTGTCTTCGTTGTGATTGATGGCAAACAGCCAACCGAAGATGTTGTCGCCTTCCACGAGCGGCACGGCGATGATTTGGCGAATCTCCGGGCAGGGCCAGTCTGGCCGCTCTGTGACGCGTTGATTCGCAACGAATGCCGATCGCTTTTCATTCAGATTCAGCTTCTTGACCAGATGCGAAAGCGTCTGAGCATCGACGGGACATTCACCAACCGACAGAAGCTGGGATTCGTACTGAGCGCCCGCTGAATCGTTCTGACCCGTGCGGCGTCCTGGCTGTTGATACAGAATCGACAGGCCGCGGCTGGGGATGACTTCCAGGAGCCAATTGAGGGCTAGGTCACCCAGTTGCGAGTCGCTGCTCGAGATGCGAAGGTTCTGCGTCAGACCGTAGAGGAGGCTGATTTCTTCGTAGGTCGACGACAAACTATCCGAGACCTTGTCGATCTCTTCGGTCAGTCTTTCAATTTCTGAGTCGGACGTGATCTTGCTGACCACGATCGCTGCCATTCGCTCGAGAGCCGGAATGGTCCACTCGGCTTGGGCTTGATACCAACGTTTCGATTCCTTCGGCGAGCAGCCAAGCACTTGGGAAAGCTTCCCAAAATCGGGTGTTGCCTTGCCCGAGATGGCCAGGCGAAATGGTGCGGTTGCGATGTAGGGGGTCACTCCATCACGCATGGGGATCGCCAACATGGCGCAGCCGGTTTCTTCGGCCACAATCGTAGCAACGCCTTCGCGATGGATTCCAGGGCAGAGCGAGGCCAGCAGGGGGTCGTCGCCGAGAATTTGGTCGTCAGAAGCCAACATCAACTCGCCGGAACTCGCGTCTCTCAAGCAAAACGAGGTACCGAAGTAGTTTCGGAGTTCCGTGCTCATCTGCTTCAAACGGTGACGGACCGCAGGCACGAACGTACCTACCGTGTTACCGGCGAGTGAGAGAGCTGCGGGGGGAAACGACATAGGGGGAATTCCTGAAAGCTTTTCGAGCGACAATCCTGAGGCGATGGAGATCACGCCTTTCCCAAACTTAGGTCATAACCCAAGTTCCGGCATGGTTTTGAACCCAAGTCGCGGTGATCTTGCACCCCGCAGCGTCGGTTTATACCGAGTAGATTCTTGCTTTACTTACTATGCCGATCACCGGACCCCATATCGGGGCTATCGGATTTGCCGGATATACTTAACATGCGGGTTGTAAGAGCAACTCGGCCCACTGCAGCACTGGGAGGCAATCCGCCACCCCGATTTGCTAGTGCAGTTAAACCATAGAAATTCAGTTAATGCCGTGCGCAGAGCACTGCACATTTAGCGCAAGTCGACGATAAGCAATTATGTCCCTCGGGCTTCCCTTGTTAATTACTGGCGTACCAGGTGTGCCTGGTTACAACGCGCTGTACCACTTCCGCCACAAATTTCCTGATCAGGTCGTCGGAATCCGCCCCACCGACAACTGGCGTCTTGAAGGTGAGCAGATCGTTCCATGTGACATGGAAGACATCGATTCCCTCAAACGCTTGTTCGACGAGCACCAATTCAAGTCGGTCCTGCACTGTGCCGGCAGCTGTGCGCTCAAGTCATGCGAATTGGATCCGGCGATGGCTTGGCGGATCAATTTAGAAGGCACCCGGAACCTGCTCCACATTTTGGAGGGAACCGATACTCGCCTGATCCATCTCTCGATCGATCTCGTCTTCAGTGGCGAGTCTGGGGAAGGGAGTATGCTGGAAACCGACTCAACCGACCCGGTGACAGTTTATGGAAAGACGATGGCGGCGGCCGAAAGCCTGGTATCGCTAATCCGGCCAGACGCGACGATCTTGAGAATTTCGTTGCCCATGGGAGTCAGTTTCAATGGCCATGCCGGGGCAATCGATTGGATCCAGTCTCGATTCAAAAAGAACCGTCCGGCGACCCTCTATTTTGATGAGGTTCGCACGCCGACGTACACCGACTGCATGAACCTGGCGTTCGAGGAGATTCTCTCGCGAGAAATGCCGGGCATCTATCACGCCGGCGGACCGATTCGGTTGAGTCTCTATGAGATCGCCCAAATTGTGAATCGCGTTGGCGGCTACGACCCGGAGCTTCTGATGGGCTGCATGCGCATCGAGGCCGGTCCGATTCCGCCTCGCGCAGGCAACGTCTCGATGAACTCGGAGAAGCTGACCGACCATCTTGGTTTCGGACCGTTTCATGGCTGGCCGTTTGACGAGCGTTACCTTCCCACGCACCGCGATTGGCACTACGAACGACCCGCGGATGAGACGGGAGATCCCGAGCTTCTCAAGCGGATACTTTATTGCAATCCGCTTCGCGACGAGGGGATCATTCGACCCCCGTTTCCATAACGCCGACTACGTCAACGGTTGAGGGAATTCCGGATTCAGGAATCGCCCATTCTCGCTGATCAGTTCGCCGTCGACGAAGATCTGTCCTCCTTGGCGAAGGTCGCAGACCATGTCCCAGTGCAGGCCGGATTCGTTGGTTCCGCCTGATTCGGGATACGAAGCACCGACGGCCGCATGGAAGGTGCCACCGATCTTTTCGTCGAAGAGCGTGTTCTTGGAATACTCTTGGATGGCGTAGTTCGTACCAATGGCGATCTCGCCGAGCACGCGAGCTCCGGCATCTTGATCGAGCATCGCAATCAGGAAGTCTTCCCCCTTGGAGGCTTTCGCATCGACGACGCGTCCGTCTTTGAACGTTAACTCGATGCCGTCCGACTCACGTCCGCCATGCACGGCCGGGAAGCTGTACTTCACGATCCCTTGCGTTGCCGTTTCGATTGGACCGGTGAAGACTTCGCCGTCGGGGAAGTTCTCATGACCATCGCAATTGATCCACTTGCGTCCTTCAACGCCCAGCGTCAGGTCCGTCCCCTGCGGAGTGACAAAACGGATCTCCTTTTTGGTCATCAGGAAGTCGGCCAGCTTTTGTTGCTGAACGCTTAGCTTCTTCCAAAGAGCAACAGGATCTTCTTCATTCAGAAAGCCACCGCGGAAGACGAAGTCCTCGTATTCCGACAACGACATTTCCGCATCTTGAGCGGAAGAATCACAGGGAAACTGCGTGCCAACCCAGTTCAACGATCCGTCTGCGGCGCGACCGAGAAACTTCTTGAAGTACGTCTTGCGGGCCTGGCTTTGCAGGGCACTCTTTTGTGGCGAGATCGATGAAAGGGCTTTCGTGTTCTTCTGTCCCCACAGCCCAATCGAGCAATCGATGGTATCCACGGCGTGCAGCAGCAATGGGTTCTCGTAGGAAAGCTGTTCGTCGGAACCTTCTTCCAGCATGATCCGTTTGCACTCGTCCGGCACGATCGCGATTTCGGGATGCGCCCCGGCGCGGACCACTTCTCGATAAATGGCAATCATCAAGGGTTCCGTTACGGTAGACCCGGTGATCCGTACGAGTTGACCTGCTTCGACCTTGGCTGAGTATTGGACGATGACTTTCGCGAGCTTTTCCAAACGAGGGTCCATTCAGACCGATCCTTTCGCGTTCGTTGCTTTTGGAAATGGGCGTGGGGCGACGCCTAGAGGATGAACTAGTTTCGCATCAAGAGCGGGCAACCAACAGTGCCAGCAAAATCCACGGAGAAATGGCAATCGCTATTGCGGCCAACTGGAGTGATTTAGGGGCTCGCCGCTTGCGTTGCGACTGGACGATGGGGGTTAATATGCCACCAACGCTTCCGCTGACGATCGCGGAAAAGAGAAGCAGATCGGCAAAGCCTGTCCACGTATTGCTTGTATTCTCTTCTGGCTGCAAAAAGGCTGCTGAGCCTCGCAGAATCAAGAATACAATCACCATGACCAAGGTCGCAAAAATACACAAACTCCAAAAGACCGTTAGCGATTCAATCGCTTGGGGTTCGCTTGGAGGTTGATGGACCTCGGGACGCGACAACTTCTTGGAGCTTCGCCGCTTCTTCGACACGATGGGGCCTATGCTTGCTGATGGTGGTGTCAATCGACCTTCAGTATGAGGGGGCAAAATCGATTGGTCAACGATCTTCTCTAGGCAAACATTCGGGCAATCGCAAAAGAAACAGGACACCTCATTTAAGGTGCCCTGTTCGCATGTGTCGGATTGTCCACACGGTGACGTGTGTCATTGGATTGGCTTACAAGCCGTAGTAGTGAACGTCGACATGACCACATTGCTTGAAGACCATTTTGATCTTGAAGCCGCAGCACCATTCGTATTCGACAATGCCACGATGGAACAAACCGCAACGGCTGTCGATCGTGGGGACGCCGGTGCAGCAGCTCGGCAGGCAGACCGGAACGTCAACAAAGCAGTTGCATCGCGGATCGACGACTTGCAGGACAGCCTCGACTGGGGGGCAGCAGCTGCAGGGACAGGCCTTCTTCACGAACAGCTTGTGCGTTTTGTAGTGAAAGCACGGTTCGTAGCAGCAAGGAGTCGGTGGTTCTGGAGCACAGCAGCCTGGTTCCAGATTCTTGTTCGCGGCGGTCGCTTGGCCTGCGGATACGAGCATGACAGCCGCAACTAGCAGAAATGGGACGGTCTTGGTGAAGTAAGTCATGGTGGTAGACTCCAATGTCCAAAGGGCAATTAGGCGAGAATCCCTCTCACACGGTGCCCGCAATTCCCAGCGAGCGCAAACACTTTATTCCAGCCTAACATCTCTCTGGTAATGAGCAACTGGGTAGTTTTTACCGCCTGAAAAGCTCTTCTGGGCCGGTTTACGGCTTGCTCTTAAGTTCGATGGAGAGCAATTTCGCTGGTTTCTTTTGCCTCTCAGGCAGTTTCGACCTACGTTTTCAATGGCGGTTGGTGAACCAGACCAGCTTCCTCTCGACTTTTCCAGGGAAACTCTCGCGTTTTCCTTTACGACTTATTCAATTTGGCCCCGTTTCCCACGGCGTCCAATCCGGACAGAGATTCATGGCCGAGTTCCCACCAAGTAATGGCGGAAGGCAGGGTTGACGTGAATGCTCACGCAATAGCATCAGAAATGAGCCCCGAATACGCGCCGCTCGATCAGGCACTCACTCAGCTGCGCCAGCACAACGGCGAACTGGAGAAGTTCATTGATCATCTTCTTCAAGAGATTGCCAACCTCGGGCAAGAGGTCGAATCGCGCGCATCCGAGTTGATGAAAGCTCGACGAGAAATCGATCATACTTCGGAAGTATCCGTACAAGCTGCGCAGGAAAACCTGCGACTTTCGCAACAAGTTGTCGAGCGCGAAGAAGCGTTGAAGAAGGCCAACGCGGAAATCGAACAGCTTCGTCAGCAACTTTCCGAATCAGCACAAAATCCCCCTAGCGACCCCGCGAGCCAGCAACGTATCGCCGAATTGGAACAACAACTACAGAACTCTCAGTCGCATAGCCAGCAGGATACGGATCTGCTGGAAGAGGTCGAACAACTGCGTCGTGACTTGGCAGCGACGAAGCTCGAACTGATGCGACGCGACGAAGCGCACACAATCGTGCGGGAAGATTCCGATCACGATACGCTTCGCGAACGAAATCAGGCCCTCGAAGGCGAACTGCAGCAGGCCCGCGGCCGCGCAGTTCAACTGACCGAGGAGATCGATCAGCAACGCAAAGAGCTCAACCAGCAAAAGTCTGCCTGGTCGGAAGAACTGCAGGCCATGCGTTCTCTCTTGGAACGTCGCACTGCGGCACCTACCGAAACTGCACAGCCACAATCGTTTGCCGACACTTCCGTCATAAGCGATACCGCAACCGTCTGTCGCGACGAGTTGGAGTATCGAGCCAATAACAACAATACCGTTGTCGATTCCGTGATGGCGCAATTTGCCAAATTGCAACGAGACGTGAACAAACGCCGCGGACAGCGTCGTTAATTCGCACCCTTTTCCCAACGATTCCTACTCAGGACACATCTCATGAATCGCTATGTAGTAGGAGGGGCCGGCGTAGCAAGCGTAGTCGTATTGATATCGCTAACGTGGCTCTTCGGCAGCTTCTCTTGGGCTCTGGCTACAACCGTTCTCATTGCTGCCGTTGGCGGTGGTTTTTTCGCCTATCGACAATTCACTCAGAAGTTCGCCGCGCAGCCAAGTACCAACTCGTCGCAACCGGAAGATGCTGCACCTCGCCGAGCCGCTTCGCCCGTCGACACAAGTAATTCTAAAGACTCGCAGTCTCTTGCTCGAAAGATGTTGGATCAAGGGCGATACACTCTGCTATTACGCCCGCAAATTGCCGAAAGTATTCCGTCGAAACTGCTCAATCGTGCCCAAACGATGCTCGATGACGAAATGACGCTCGTTCCCGGGGGTGAGACGATCGTCGGAAAAGGAGCCAACGATTCACCTGATTCGCCTGATCATCTTGACGGTCGTGTCGTCCAGGTCGAAGGATTCTATCTCGATCGATACCAGGTCACTAACGAACAATTTTATCGCTTCGTTCAAAACGGCGGTTACGAACAAATCTCGCTGTGGGACCCGGAAATCGTTCCGGCACTGCTCGACTTCGTCGATTCCACGGGCGAACCAGGGCCACTGTTTTGGAAAAACGGTAAGTATCTTTCAGGACAAGCTCAGCTTCCCGTTGTAGGTGTGTGCTGGTATGAAGCCGCCGCCTACGCCCGGTGGGTTGGCAAGCGTCTGCCGACCGATCCCGAGTGGGTTAAGTCCGGCAGTTGGCCGGTGCCACTTCCAGGGGCACGCCCGATCCAACGTAAATATCCTTGGGGCGAGGCATTTGACCTCAACAAGTGCAACCTCTGGGGTAGCGGTCATGGGTCAACTGTACCGGTAGAAAAGTACGACGAAGGCATGAGTGTCGGTGGTGCCAATCAGCTGATTGGCAACGTTTGGGAATGGACCTCCAGCCGCTTCGGTGCCTGGCAATCTAGTTCTTCCCCTCTGGTGCTCGACGCATCGATGCGAAGTATTCGTGGCGGGGCTTTCGACACCTATTTCGAGACCCAGGCCACATGCGATTTCCAAAGCGGCGACAAAGCCGTCGCTCGGAAGCGAAACATCGGATTTCGCTGTGCAATTGGAATCTGTGATCTGATCCCTGACCAGTCGATGCAAGCCGAGGAACACCCGGCCCAGGTCGAAACTCAAGAACTTGCTGAGGTGGCCCAATGACCAAGCGTGTCCTCGTAGCCATGGATTCGTATCGACTCGCGGAATGCGCTGTGCCGTTGGCATGTTACATCTGCGGTAGCGATAACAACTACAACACGGAACTTTGCCGCCATTGCGCCGCGCCGCTCGCTTTGTCGCATCAGGCACGCACCCAAGGGGTTCGTCCGCAGATGGTTGCCGTCTTGGGCACCGCGGCGGCCGGTAAGACCGTGTACCTGGGGATGCTGCTGGACATGCTGACTCGGCAAAACAGCCGCGTCCAAGTGCTGGCCCGTGGGGCATTCTCCATCACGCTACAACAACGCACGATGATGGCGTTGTCGAATTGCCGTTTCCCAGAGAAAACCCCCAACGAACCCGATCGTTGGAACTGGGTTCACTGCCAGGCCAAGATCAATTCCAAGAAGAACCCGATGGAGCTGATCATGCCGGATATGGCTGGGGAAGCGATCTTGGAAGAGATCGACCATCCCAATGCCTATCCGGCCATTCATTCCTTCCTGGAAAAGTGCTCAGGTGTCATTCTGCTCGCCGATACCGATCGAATTGAACGCGGCGGGGCCGAACAGAACTACTTCCTGATGAAGCTGATCACCTATCTCAGTGAGCAAGATAGCCGCAAGACGCGTGGCAAAACGACGCGGCCGGTGGCGATCGTGTTTTCCAAAGCAGATCGCTGTGAACCATGCTTCGATAATCCCGAGTTGTATGCCCGTGAGAAAACGCCGAATCTGTGGCAACAGGTTCAACAGCGTTTTACTAACTATGGTTTCTTCGCTTCAGGTGTCGCCGGCTCGGTTGGCTTCCGCGAAGAACTGGGTGAAGGAACATCCGCCGTACCGCTGCGGATTGAGCCGCGCGGCATTGTAGAACCGTTTGAATGGCTCGTACGCAAAGTATAGTTGGTCGCAACCTATGGCTCCGCACTCTTCCAGTAATCTTCAAGTCGCTCCTTCTCAATCGAATCTTTCCGGAACCGTTGCCGTTGAACAGGCCATCTTTACGTCGGCACGTACGTCGTCCAAAGATGGCTATCAATTGGTCGCGTGGAGCCCCGGTATCAGTAGCGACGATGCCCGTCAGCTGGCGGTGTGGGGACCGGCACACGATTCGATGATCGTGGACGATCCGACGGACGTAAGTCTCAATTTTCATCCGCTGGGGGATCACAAGTTCTGCGTATCGAGGACGGTGCTCGGCGCGGCTGAGTACAGCGGAAGAGGTGGCCGACAAGTTTATACGCACTGCTTTGTGCTCGACGCTGCTTCGTTCAAGAGGTTCAATAACGATCCATTTCGCGTCCTGTCGGCGGCACTGTCGATTCACGATTTGCGACCGGGCGCGACGCTTCCTACCGATCTTCCTACGATGAAGATGTTGCCGTCAGGAGGTCCTGTCGATGCGGGGTTGATTCGATTCTTCGATTCGCCCGTCCAGCAACAATCGCTGGTGGCTTGGACGCACTATGCGATGACGTCGAAGAAGCTGCTCTTTACTGGAGGCTATAACGATCGCTTCTTGAGCGTCTTTTTCAACCTGCTGCCGGTCTCCATTCGACCCCACTTTACGTTCTCGACACGGCTACGCTATTCACAACGCCGAGACTTCCGCTTGGTTGGCCTGGCCAATGATGTACAAGAGCAAAAGAAAGCTGCCCGTCAGGAAGGCTTCCATGTATTTCACTTTGATTCACCGGCTCGAACGCCAGAGGCGTCGCGTCATCCTTGGGCCACATGGCTTCAAGTAGCGCTCTGCCATCGCGAGCCTGACGAAGCGGCTCGAATGATCAGCGAAGTTCCCCTGACAACGCGGTTGGAAGATCTTTCCGCCGTGGGTAACCGATTACGAGTGGCGATGTCCGGCAAAAAACGGAACAAGGAGGCGGCTACTGCCCCAGCCGCTTCCACGCCACTGGTAGTCCCGGAAGAGAACACCGATCGGGCCGAGCTGTTCGAACTGGTCGAGCGTGCTTTGGATGGCGATGTGACCGCGCTCGAGCGGCTCAATGCAACGTGGTGCGCTCAGCCTGATCAACAGCTCCAGGCACTGCGTCAGGAGTGCGCTCGCCACTTCCTGAGTCTGGCGAAAGAAAAGAATTGCGAGCCAGGATCGAAAGGGGCGACCGCGGTCGAGATCCTGAGCCTGATCTTGCGAGTGAGTCCCTAGGACTACGTGCCAGGCGGTTTGCGTTCGTAGCTACGTTCGATTTGAATCGCTTTCCGACCTTTGAATGCCCCAGCGAATGCTTGAAAAGTGGGGGTTCCGTTCACATTGACTCGCAAGGGCGTACGCGCGTCTTTCTCGGTCGTTATCACGTCCCCGACCCGCAGGTCGAGCAGTTCTTCCATCGAGATCTTGGTTTCGGCCAGGATCACGTCGAGTTCCACTTGGGCCTTATCGAGGTGTACGCCCAGGGCGGCCTTCGATTCTGGCGTGGCCTCACTGCTGCCGTAGGCGAACCACGTGTTGGCTGTCAGCTTATTGCTGATGCGTTCAATGGAGTTGAACGGGATACACAAGTTGATCATACCGCGGACATCGCCGATGGCCAGCTCGAAGCTGACCAGCACCACGACTTCATTCGGCGGCACAATTTGAACCAGCTGGGGATTGCTCTCGACGCGAACGACGCGGAGGTCCAACGGAAGCACGTTGTCCCAGGCATCCTTCAGCTCGATCAGAAACAGGTCCGAGATGCGTGAGACCAGGGTAAGTTCAATTTCGGTAAGAGGTCGTCGCGAAGCAGGCGTACTTTCTTTACCGCCCCCGAGCAAACGATCGATGATCGGATACAGAATGGATGGGTTGATGTCGAGGATCAGGTTCCCTTCCAGCGGCTCGGCAACCAAGAGGTTGAAGCAACTGGGGTTTTCCAAACTAAAAACGAATTCGCTGTAGGTTAGCTGATCGACACTGGTCAGCTTGACTTCCACGATCGAACGCAAGAGTGCGGAGAGAGCAGCACCGAAGTTTCGGCTGAAGCCTTCGTGCATCGACTGCAAGGCCCGCATCTGGTCCTTACCGACACGTTCGGGGCGTTTGAAGTCGTACGGCGTGACTTTGTCCTTGCCACGCATCGTGCGCGATGGCGGCCCAGCATCCGCGACGGGCGCGGCGGGACCTTTAGCCGGCTCCGCGGTGGTTTCCATCGCGTTGAGAAGGCTTTCGACTTCTGCCTGACTCAGTACGTTGTCTGACATGAATCACTCCCTTGATTCACGAAAAGGAGTCAACGTTCGATTACTTCCGAACGTGACCTTCTCCCATGACGATGTATTTGTAGCTGGTGAGCGCCTCGATCCCACAAGGGCCACGGGCGTGGAACTTATCAGTGCTGATGCCGATCTCGGCTCCCAGTCCGAATTCGCCGCCGTCGTTGAAGCGAGTGCTCGCGTTGACCATCACAGCCGAGCTGTCGATCTGGGCCGAGAACTTTCGGCTGGCAGCCAGGTTCTCGGTGACGATTGATTCGGTGTGTTTCGAGCTGTACTTGTTGATGTGGGCAATCGCTTCGTCGATGTTATCGACGACCTTCACCGAAATGACTGGGCCGAGGTACTCGGCACCGAAGTCTTCTTCGGTCGCCTCTTTGGCGGTCGGTACGATGGAGCAAGTTACCGAATCCCCCCGCATCTCAACCCCTTCGGCCGAGAATGCTTCTGCGATTTGCGGTAAGAACTTCTCGGCGACTGCCTTGTGCACAACCAATGATTCCGCCGCGTTGCAGACACCATAGCGATGACACTTGCTGTTCACCGTGATCTGGACGGCCATGTCCAAGTTGGCGGCTTGATCGATGTACACATGACAGTTACCGGCAAAGTGCTTGATGACTGGCATGGTGGCTTCCTCGCTAACGCGGCGAATAAGGCCTTCGCCTCCGCGGGGAATGGCAACATCGATGTATTCGTTCAGTTTCAGGAAATGGCCAACCGCAGCGCGGTCGGTGGTCGAAACCAATTGCAACGCGTCGGCCGGAATGCCGAACTCAGCCGCTTGCTGTTGCAGGATGCTGACGATGGCCTGCGAGGAATGCATCGCTTCCTTGCCACCACGCAGGATCACGGCGTTGCCGCTCTTCACGCAAATGGCGGCGGCATCGGCGGTGACGTTCGGTCGTGATTCGTAGATGAAGAAGACGACTCCCAGAGGTACGCGAATCTTTTGAATCGCCAAACCGTTGGGGCGAACGGAAGACTCGATGGTCGCCCCGATTGGATCGGGGAACATGGCGATCTCTTCCAGGGCCGCGGCAATCCCTTCAACCCGATCTTTGGTCAGGCGGAGACGATCGATCTGGGCGTCGGTCAGGCCGTACTGCGGTGCGTTCGCAATGTCTTTTTCGTTGGCCTCGGCAATGCTCTCGAAACTGCTACGCAGAGCAGCCGCGGAAGCACGCAGCCAGTCATTCTTCGTCTGACCCGATACGGTTCCCAGGATACGCGACGCGGCCTGGGCTTTTTCAGCCGTTTCTTTGCAATAGGTGGCTAAGTCGAGATCGTCAGCAATCGCCATTATTCAAACCTTGAGAAACAATTCGTCCAATTTCGGATTATCCCCAGAATGGGACATCGGGTCAATGCGAAAGGTTCGTGCGGAGGGAGACGCTGTGAAGAGGTAACCAATGGCTGTGAAACGGTTTGCGCAGAACCTTGCTCGGGGAGTCGACTAGGCTTCTGGCAATTCTCGCGGGATACCATCGACGCCTCCGGTGGCGACGAAGGCATCCAAAGCTTCCTTGTTGGCTTTCACATCATGCACGCGGATGACTTGAACCCCGAGACGTGCGAGCGTGAGCGTCGAGCCAACAGTTGCCAGGGTGCGGTCCATATCCTTATCGCCGAGGATTTTGGCCAGGAAACCTTTTCGGGAATGGCCAACCAGAATGGGGCAGTTCAACGCGTGGAATTCGTCGCACTGGGCCATCAGATCTAAGTTGTGCTGATGCGTCTTGCCGAAACCGATGCCTGGGTCGAGGCAGATCTTGCCTCGCTCGATCCCGGCGTATCGCAGCTGGCGATACCGATCCTGCAGGTAATCGAAGATGTCTAAGACCACATCGTCGTACTGGGGATTGTCCTGCATTGACTGTGGATTACCTTGCATGTGCATCGCACAGACACCGACGCCTGTTTCGACGGCCAGCGGAACCATCTCGGGATCGGCTTCCAGGCCACTGACGTCATTGATGATTTCCGCACCGGCGGCAATCGCTGCTTTGGCAACGGCTGCCTTGGTGGTATCGATGGAGATCGGAATGTGCAGCGATCCGGTTAACGCCTCGATGACAGGAATAACGCGTCGAATCTCTTCCTCGGCCGAAACCGGATCGGAATAGGGACGGGTGCTTTCTCCGCCAATATCGAGGATATCCGCGCCTTCGGCTTCCATTTGCAGGGCTCGGTCGACGGCTGCCTGTTTATCGACCCACTGTCCCCCGTCCGAAAAGCTGTCAGGCGTGACATTCAGAATTCCCATCAGCTTGGGAGTTCGGTTGAAACGTAACGTGCGCGTGCGCAACTGCCATGTCATGGCACGGTAAGGATAGCGCTGCGCTAAAGTCGTACTATGGGGGGTGGATCTCATCCCCAAATTTTAGCATACGTTCCGAAGATGACGTATCCCAGCTTTACCAGGGAATCTGCATGTGGCGAACGACTTCGCGGGCAAACTGGTCAATCGCATCTTGTTGTGCGGTGACCATCGATTGGCCAGGTTCCGGGTAGAGAACTCCGGTCGCGGTGATTGTCTCGCTCATCAAGACGGGGGCAAGGGTAAGCGTGCCCGGTTGCCGAATGAGTTGGCCTCGTTGGTCGATCCATTCGTAGTGGATCTGAAAGTTCTCTTGCAGGATGCGGGGATCATCGAGGGTATTCTGCCCCTGAACAAGTTTGTTCTCGTTCACCAGGCTGCCTCGCAGCACGCTATCGGCCGATTGAGCATCGGTCACTTTGTACGGAGTGGTGGCTTCGATTTCTTTGATCACCGCTTCGGTGATGCGTTCGCCCAGATCACGACGATAAGTCAGCGAGGTGAATATGGGGACATGTACCGTGCGAATGTCCGGACGATACAGGCTTCGGTTACCGATCTGGTAGTGGACGCAACCGACCAGAGCCGCCGTCACCAGCAGGATGGCGGCAAGCGAAAGGGACCGAGTTGGTATGAGCCAATGTCGCATGAATTCGTATCGTCTACCGGAACCTATCGCGTATCCGTTTCGTCATCGGGGCGTGTGGCGATGTTTTCGATCGGCGTCTGCGAAGGCACCGGCAAATCCTTCTTGCGTTCCAGCCAGCTGTAGAGGAACTCGCCGGGAGGTGTCGGGGAACCAGGGCGTCCCTTGATCTCGGCAATCCGTTCTTTGGCGGCGTCGGCCATATTGGAACTTGGGAACTTGTCGACGACTTGTGCGTAGTAGTGGTAGGCACCTTGGTACTCGCGGCGACGATCGTAGAACGCGGCCTTTTGCCATAATCTCTCGGCTTGAGCAGCACGAATGTCGAAGTCGAGCTTCTCGATGACCTGCATGTTCTCTTGCGTCTTGTCCGGGAACTGACGCTTGATGCGGATCAGCAGTTTCTCTGCTTCTTCCAATGGCTTGCCATCGTACTCGGGGCCTTGGTAGACCTTCAACTTGGTCACTACGCCCAGGTAGTGTGCGGTGAATTGGTGTTCGCTGGTCGGGAAGTTTTCACGCAGATCGGTGTAGAAGCGATCGGCCGATTCAAAGTTGGCTTCCCGGAAATGAGCATTGGCGGCGGCCAGCGTCGCATCGTCAGCCAAATCGCCAGTTGGATCATCCAAGCGAATCATATCGAACAGCTTGATCGCGTTGCCAAACCGGTCGAAGAGCGGCAATTGTTCGTCCGTCAAGTTTGGCTGAATGGCCCACGAGCGTTCTTTGGAGTGGCGATCGAGCCAGTACCGAGCCAGCTTGAAGCGTCGTGCCCCAACGGCATCCAGGTGCTTCGAGTTAGGATACTTCTTCACTAATTGGTCGTACTGCTTGGTTGCGTCGGGGTAGTTGTCGAGAAAGAAGTAGCACTCGCCCGAGTACATCAACGCGTCTTCTTCGATGGTCGAATCGGGAGCATAAACTCCGGCACGCTTGAAGAGGCCCGCGGCCTCGTTCAGCTTCGAGCTACGCTCATTGCCTTCGGCAGCCATGCCTTGTTCGTAGAGACGTTCGGCCTGGGAAAACAGCTGCTTGGCACGCGTCTTGTTTTCGATTGTGTTGCCGGTGACCTCTAGGGTTTTGGCACCGACGCCAGTCGGATCCCACCACGAGTTGCCGGAAGCGTCCTCAGCGTCAGGAGACTGACCGCGTTGGACGCCTTCTTCTTCATAGCTGACTTGCGAGATCTCGCTGCCAGCCGGGTTGAAGGCGGTCGGCGGTGGGACCGGATCACGCTGGCCGAAGTTGGTACAGCCGATAGCAGACGCAGTCGACAAAATGCCGAGGGTGACGATCGTGGTCGTTTTCATCATCGAGGACTTCCTTGCCCTATGCGTTGTCCAACCCGTACTCAGATCGAGAGAATCTGCAGGTATTCTCGCAATCTGGGTGTCTTGCCCAGGGTGTGGCTGAGGTATCTGTTGACGAGTGCCCGGACCTCCATGGCCAGACGCGAAGGAATTTCCGTACGTTTCCATCGCTCGTCTTCTGCGGCGTATATCGATAGAAGCTGCAGCGTTTCCACGGCCACATCAATGACATGACGATGTCCGCTGCGGGCTCTTCTCGACAGTACACCACCTGCGAGCAGTCCAAAAGGAGTACGTCCGCGCTCGGCAATCGGTTCTCCTGTTTCGACACAGTGCGTCAATTCAGGCAACTGACCGAGGTGGCGGAGCAGCATCATTTCAAACCGCAACACCAAAGGAGCAACGGCCTCGAACTGGTTCAGCTGCGAAAGGATATCGTCGGCCAAATGAAACAATTCCGGGTGGGGATCCGAGTGGTCCGTCAACTGCGCAAGTAGCTCGGCCAGGTAATAGCCGGCGTACAGATGTTCGGTACTCTTCTGCCCCGCGCGAAAACGTCTTTCGACCTTCGCCTCGGTCAGCAAGTCCAGGCTGTCGCTTTTTTTGTGGAGGAAGACTATTCGACTTACGGTCAAAACGTCAAGAGCAGACTCAAACGGGCTCTTGGGACGCTTGCACCCCTTGGCTAGTGCGGTGATTTTGCCGAAATCCTCGGTAAAAAGCGTTGCAATGCAAGAGGTCTCGCTGAAGTCGACGGTGCGAATGACGATTGCTAGCGATTTTTCCGCCGACATAAGATGAGAGATTTCCGATGGGAACTTCGAACGCTGAGCGAAAAAACGAGCTAGCTACGCTGGCTGAACCTTGTTCTGTTTCGAGCGGATCAGCCGCAACTGGTGAATCCGGCGGCGATCGGAAGCGACAACCTGGATCGAAACGTCCCCAATTTGAAGCTGTTCGCCTGGCTTGGGAATGCGCTTCATCTCGTGGATGACCAGGCCGCCGATCGTATCGTAGTCGTCTTCTTCGGGAAGTTCCATGCCCAGGATCTCGTTGATGTCTTCGACGTGCGCCTTCCCTGTCACGTCCGCTTCTTCGTCCGAGATCTGGATGATTCCGTTGTCGGCTTCGTCGATATCATGCTCGTCGACGATCTCACCGACGATTTCTTCTAGCACGTCCTCGATCGTGACCAGGCCGGTCACGGCGTGATACTCGTCAACGACCAGTGCCAAGTGGGTCCGCTTTCTCAGGAAGTACTTCAGCAGTTCGCTGACGGTCATGCTTTGGGGAACATGAATGACCGGTCGGGCCAGGTCGAGTAGCGATTTGCGGGTCGATTCGGGGCGGGCCAGTTCTGGCAACAAGTCCTTCACGTATAACAGGCCGGCGAAGTTGTCGCGGCTGCCATCCCATATTGGAATGCGGGTTCGACCCGTCTTCGAGATGAACTCGACGATCTCCCACCACGGCGTTGTTGCTGCCAGCGAATCGATTTCGCTCCGCGGCGTCATGATGCTGACCGTTTCCGTGTCGTCAAGATCCATGACCCCTTCGATCATTTCTCGGGCGTCTTCTTCGATGTGACCTTCGCGGATGGCCTCGGTCACGATCGTTCGAATCTCTTCTTCAAACTCTTCTTCTTCGTCGGGTGGCTCGTCGACAATTCCGGCTGCCCGCTTCATTACACCGCCGAGGAAATCGACGCCGTATGTTACCGGGTAGAGGATAATGCTCACGGTCGACCAGAGGGGCCACGTGTAATAGATGTAAGGAGGTCCGAAGTGTTCGGCGACGGCCCAGGGAATCCAAACCATGGTCACCATCAAAACCAGGGTCACGCCGGCGACGTCACTGATGAAGGTGAACGTGTCCAACAGTGAGCCTTCGCGAAAGCCCAAAAGCCAGGCCTGGCTAGAGATCAGGAAGATCGCCAGGCTAAATACCTGCAATGCCTGAGCAGCCAACGCGGCGATTTCGTGGTGTTCGTGAATCGTACTGAACAGATGCGGACGGTCCCGTTTCTCGCAGTACTCTTCCAGATCATGCCAGAGCATGTCCGGCAGAATGGTGGCGGCGATGGATGACAGAATCAACACCAGCCAACTCGAAGTAGCCAGCCAGACAAAAAGCGTTGGTCCCATCACCTAGGTTGCTCCTTGACTAGGGGAACTGGCAGCAGACGACTGGCCCGCATACGCAATACCCAGTTTGCTGAGGTAATGCTTTTCTAAGCGTCGCATTTCCTCTCGGTCAGCATCCTCGTGATCGTCGTAGCCGGCCAGGTGCAAACAGCCATGCACGACATAAAGTGTCATCTCTTCGGCCACTTTCCAGTCATGTTCGCGAGCTTCGTCCGCAGCGTACTCGGCACTGAGCATGATTTCGCCTGACAGAAAGTCATCAGTCTGATCCATCGGAAAAGTGATGACGTCGGTTGGGTAATCATGCTGAAGAAAGCGGACATTGCAGTCGTGAATCTCTGCGTTGTCGACAACAGCGATCCCGACTTCACCTCGGGGGTAGCCTTCGCCGGAGAAGACTTCCCGGACGGCTTGTTCAAAGAGATCCTGCGGAACAGGATGTTCTGTTTGGCGATTGGAAAGGTTTATTTCGTAGTCCGAGGACATCGGTCTCGCTTTATGCAGGCTGCGAACTTGGGTACTTCACTCGTCCATGATAAACGGCCGTGAGGCTCTTGGTAACGCTGGACTGAATTTGACGCAGTTCGCGGAGCGTCAGGCCACATTCGTCGAACTGCCCGTCCAGGAGTCGTTTCATCGAAAGCTCTTCCACCAGGGCTTCAATGCGGGAAGCTGTCGGTTCGACGAGCGTGCGGCAGGCACTTTCGACCGCGTCGCAAATCATCAGGACGGCCGCTTCTTTGGTTTGCGGCTTCGGTCCTGGATAGCGGTAGATCGTTTCATCCACTTCGCGCTCGTCCGGGTTCGATTCGACCTTGGCACTGGCCACGCGATAAAAGTATTCGACCAGGGTCGTTCCGTGGTGTTGTTCGATGAAGTCGATAATGGCCCGCGGAAGCCGGTTCTGACGCGCAAGGTCGGCGCCGTCTTTAACGTGAGCGATGATCACCAAGGTACTAATGGCCGGGTTCAGGCCTTCATGGCGATTGTCGGAGGCATTCTGGTTTTCGATGAAGTACTCAGGCTTCATCATCTTGCCGATGTCATGGAAATAGGCACCGACACGTACCAGCAAGCCGTTGGCTCCGATTGAATCAGCAGCGGACTCGGCAATGGAAGCCACGGTGATGGAGTGGTTGTAGGTGCCAGGGGCTCGCTGGGCGAGTTTCTGCAACAGGGGATGAGCGGCATCGCCCAGTTCCAGCAGGCTGATATCGGTCAGGATCCCGTAGGCCTTTTCGACGAACGGCAGGAGGCCTGTCATTAGGAAGCCAGCCCCCACGGCGTAAACACCTTGCCAGGCAGCGGCTTGAAGCAGGGCCATCGTCGCGGGCTGCCCCGAAACAATGCTTACGCCATACTTCGTAGAGAAAGCAACAACGCCTGCCCAGAGGCCGACGAAGATCAACTTGTTACGGCTTCGAATCCGGTTCATTGACAGTGTCGCGGCGCTACACGTGGCGGCAATCGTCACGAAAGCAACCAGACTGGTGCCGCTGGTCAACACAATCGCGAGGCTGACGCACGCGGTTACCAACAGAGCAAATTCCTGGCGATAGACGATCGAAACGGTCATCGCCAGAATCATCGCTGGTATGATCTCGGCCTGCCAGCGATCGTCAAACCAATACCCCAGCGCAATCGTGGCACAGGTGGGGATCAGGAACAGCAGATACTCGTTCAGGTCTTTTAGAATGCTGGGGCATTTGAAGACAAGGTAGATCGCACAAAGCGTTCCCAAGGCGTAGTACATGCCCAGGATGGCCAGCGAATAAATCGTTTTGGAAAAGAAGCTGCGTTGATCGATGTAAGCGCGATGCTCGGCATGCAGCAGTTCGATTCCGGTCGCATCCAGCGGCTTTCCAGGCAGGACAACGGCGTCCTTTGTGGAATAGATATGCATCACCGGCTCAACGGCCGCCACGGCATCTTCGCGCTCGCGAGCGGTGGCCGCTTTATCGATAAAGAGTGTGCCAGGCAGGTTCTTATCGACCCAGTAGTCGACCGCTTCAACCAGGAAGTTGATATCTTCCCCTTTGGCCAGCTTTTCTAGTTCAATTCTCAGGCTCGTGCGGATGTTCTCGAAGACTTGCGCCTTCAAGACATCGTTCTGCGAAATGATTTGCTTATTCCCGTTAGGCCCAGGCGTCACGACGATAATGCTGGCAGCTTGACCTTGTTTCTCGTCAAGCTGCTCGGGCGACATGATACCGCGGGAAGCAAACGGTTTGAGGGCCGTGGCAATGTTCTGCTCGAACGCGTTGAGCATGTTCTCACGAGCGAACAACGCTTTGAGCTTTTGAAACTGCTCTTCTCGCTCCATCGGGCTCAGCGGAGTAACGTCGTCATCCGCAATCGGAAAGAATTCGTTCCAGAGTCGTTCGACTTCCACATCGAACTGCTTGGCCGTGGTGAGCTGAACGATGATCGATTGCAGGCGAGCACGCAGCTGATCAAGTCGAGCTGGATCGTTCTGATAGACCGACTTCGCCTCGTTCTCAGCGTCGCGTTCCGCTTTAGCGGTTGCCAACGGATCGAGGACCGAGAATTGAACACGCGGATGAATCTCGGAAGGGGGAACGTAGCCTGGCCGATATTGCATCGGTGGATTCCACGCGCCGGTTACCAGCCACAAAGCAATGGCCGCGAACAAAGCGCAGGCCAAGTAAAGCAGCTTGTCGGGATGCGACAGCTCGGAGATGAAACGTCTGAAGGTTCCGGGAGGAAGCTCTAGAGACGCGACATGTTTCGCACGTTTTTTGGTCTTACCTGGCTGCGCCATGTTTTAGTTGCCTTCGCCGGCGGGCTCGCTTTGCGAGTCCGTTTCGTAGGCATCCACAATCTTTTGAACCAGCGGGTGACGCTGGATATCTGCGTTGCTTAACTCGACGCGAGCAATACCATCGATATTGCGGAGGCGATATAGTGCATCCGTTAAACCACTTCGCACGCGAGGCGGCAAGTCATTTTGTGTCGTATCGCCACTGATGACCATCCGTGAATCCTTGCCCATACGGGTCAGAAACATCTTCATTTGCGCGGTGGTCGTATTTTGTGCTTCGTCCAAAATGATGAAGGCATTCTTCAACGTCCGCCCCCGCATGAACGCGAGTGGGACAACTTCAATCACATCGGTTGCCATGTACTGGTTGATGAGATTCGGCTCCATCATTTCGGTGAGCGAATCCAACATCGGACGCAAGTAAGGGTTGATCTTCTCATACAACGTACCAGGAAGAAACCCAAGCTGTTCGCCTGCTTCGACCGCAGGTCGTACCAGCACGATCTTCCCGATTCGGTTCTCTAACAAGGCTTCCACGGCCATGGCGACGGCCAGATAGGTTTTACCTGTACCGGCAGGCCCCAGCGCGAAGACCATGTTATGCGTACGAATCGCTTCAACATAGGCGACCTGCCCAGGCGTGCGAGGTTTGACCGCGCCACCTTTCTGGAAGGTCGAAATGGGGATCGTCTTGCGAGGGATCGACTCGCCACTAGCGTCGGCCAGCGCCTCGTCGAGGTCTTCGGAGAAAAGGGCGCCATTGCGCTCCAGGCGATGCCGCAGGTCTTCGACAACCTTCATCGCTTTGACGACATTGCGCTCTTCTCCCGAAATGCTAACTCGCTCGTCACGATGGGTGATCGTTACGTTCAACGAATCGCGGATTCGCCTGAGGTGTTGATCGCGGCTGCCGAAAAGTTGGAGGACCGATGCATGGTCCAAAAATTTGATCGTCGCTTCGTACATCGATTGGGCAATACCTATTGCCTTATCCTGGGAAGGAAGAATTCCTATGTCAAAATATAGACAATGTTTCGGGCATGGGAATCGTTATTATGCCCTGGCAGATTGTAACTCGTTATTCAGTTTGAGGTTAGATATTTGTAGGGAATCGAAATGCGTCGTGTAGAACTTGCGTATTTTGCTTAAGTTAACGGCCAGGGCCGACAATACCGACTTCCCAGCACAACAGAGCCATGGGGGCCCCCAGAAGCATTGAGTCGAGCACGTCCAATACGCCGCCCAGGCCAATGAGCCACTTGCTTGAGTCTTTGGTTTCCATGTCGCGCTTAAACATCGATTCCGCCAGGTCTCCCAGCATTCCCGCTGGCGAAACAAGCAGGGCGAAGATCAGCCAACCGAAGGGGATCGAGGCCACCTCGCCACCGAGCATCCACGGACCGATCCACTCGAACACCAGGTAGCTTCCGAGGCACGAGGTCGCCAGTCCGCCGAGGGTTCCTTCCAGCGTCTTGCCGGGAGATAGCCTGGGGACAAGTTTCGTGCGTCCGAAGTTCGAACCAATAAAGTAGGCACCGATATCGGATATCTTCACGACCACGATCATCGACAGAAGTGCCAACATGCCGTACGCGTTGCCGTCTTCGGTCCCTTGCTGAACCAAACGCAGTCGCACGACAAAGCTCAACAGGCCACCCACGTAGAAGATCGAAAAGATGGTCAGCCCCAAATGGATCATCGACTGCCCAGGCTTTTCGTAGCGGCGCATTTCTCCCAGGATCGAAAGCACCACGCCAAAAGCCAGCGCGTACAGCGTCGCTTCGGCTTGATCGGTTTGCGAAGGGACCTGACTCGACGGCCACCAGATGGGCAAGCTCGCCGCGGCAATGACGATGAACGTTCCCATGTGACACGACCAGCCAATGGGACGCAGCTGTTTGGCCCGCAACAGGTCGAGAACTTCTTCCGCTGCCATTACGCCCAGCAAGAGAACCAACGGCAGAAGCCAGATACCGGGGCGGCCAAAGTTAAAGTTGTAGTCGAGCCAACAAAGTCCGCAGAGGGGCACAATTATGGCAATCGCTCCAATCAATCGCCACTTGAGCACGCGTCAACTCCTGAAGGCCCTTGGTTGGTAAGGCCGCCAAAGCGGCGATCACGCGAGGCAAAGCTTTCGATGGCGTCTCGCAGTGTCTCTTCGCGAAACTCCGGCCAGCAAAGATCCGTGACCCACAACTCGGAATAGCTGATCTGCCAGAGCAAGAAGTTGCTAATCCGCATTTCACCGGCCGTGCGAATCATCAGGTCGGGATCCGGCATGCCGCTCGTGTAGAGGTGCTCAGCAATCGTTTCTTCCGTGATGTCTTCCGCTTTCAGCCGTCCCTGTTTGACTCCTTCGGCGATGCACTGCACCGCATCGACCATTTCAGCACGACCACCATAGTTGATTGCCAGGCACAGCGTGGTGCCGGTGTTGGCGGCGCTCAGCTCAATGGTTTTGTCCATCTCGCGTTGGACCTGGTCGGGGATGCCGTCCCGGCGACCGATGATCTTCACGCGGACGTTCTGCTTCATGATCGTCGCGCGTTCTTCGATCATGTACTGCTCGAGCAAGTGCATCAGAAAGTCGAGCTCGTGCTGAGGACGCTTCCAGTTCTCGCTGGAAAGGCAGTAGAGCGTAAGCTGATCGATCTTCAGCCGGGCACACTCTTCGACGGTCGCACGAACGGAATGAACGCCACGCCGGTGTCCCTCGATACGGGGCAGCCCTTGTCGCTGAGCCCACCGACCATTGCCATCCATGATCACGGCGATGTGCTTGGGATAGCGCTCGCGGGGAATGTCTTCGATCGGATGTCGCGCTGTCGTAGCCGTTTTTGACACGTCGCTAAATTGGGCCAAGGGGGTCGAAACAAGGGGACGCTGAACGATTCCCTATTATGACGCGTCCCTCGGATGCATTTCAACGCGGGATTTGCGGATAAAACTTACGTCGTCGCCAGTTTTAACAAGTCGGACGTGAAGATCGTTTGCTTTCGATCCGGGCCGACCGAGACGACACCGACCGGGAACCCGACCAATTCTTCGACGCGGCGGATATAGGCCAACGCGTTTTCGGGAAGATCGTCCAGCGAACGAGCCCCGGTGATTTCTTCCTTCCAGCCAGGAAGCGTTTCGTAGACTGGCTTGACGTTGCGAATGTCGTCGACATGCGACGGGAATCGCGTAATTTGCTCGCCATCGAGTTCGTACGCCACGCAGATCTTCAGCTCGTCGAAGGTCGCCAGAACATCCAGCATCATGAGCGACAAGACGTCGATGCCACTGATGCGAGCCGTATAGCGAACGGCAACCGCATCGAACCAGCCGGTTCGACGTGGACGACCGGTGGTCGTGCCGAACTCATTGCCACGCTTACGAATCTTCTCGCCGATTTCGTCGTGCAGTTCGGTCGGGAATGGACCACCACCCACGCGCGTGCTGTAGGCTTTGGCAACGCCGATGACCTGGTCGATATGCTTGGCTGGCACGCCGGCACCGGCCGAAGCACCCACGCCAGAGCTGTTGCTGCTGGTCACAAACGGATAGGTGCCATGGTCGACGTCCAACAGTGCGCCCTGAGCACCCTCGAACAGGATCGTCTTCTGATCGTCGACGGCGTTGAGCAGAATGTCGGTCGAATCGCACACGAAAGGACGCATACGTTCGGCGTAGCCGGCGAATTCTTCGTAGATCTTGGCAGCATCGAGCGGCTCGAACTGGCCATCTTCGTACATGCTGGCGATCGTGCGATTCTTCTTTTCGCAGATCATGAAGACCTTGTCTTTGAAATTAGGTCGCATCATGTCGCCAAGGCGGATTGCGTAGCTGCGGCCGACCTTGTCGCGGTAGCAGGGGCCAATGCCGCGAAGCGTGGTACCGATGTTCTCACCGTCGGCGGTCCCCTGGTTCATCGCGCGATCTTCGGCAATGTGCCAAGGGAAGATGATGTGCGAGCGATCGCTGAGGCGCAAATTGTCGATCGGCACGCCGCGGTCGGTCAGGCCGTCCATCTCGCCTAGCAGGATGGGTGGGTTGATGACCACACCGGCGGTGATCACGTTCAGCACTTCACTGCGGAGGATACCACTGGGAATATGGTGCAGCTTATAGACGTTTTCGCCGTCGACCACGGTATGGCCGGCGTTAGCGCCGCCCAAAAAACGGGCCACGATATCGTGTTGCTGGGTCAAAAGATCGACGAGTTTCCCTTTGGCCTCGTCACCCCACTGCAAACCAATAACACACGAACCAGCCACAAACCTTCTCCAGTGATAGCAATCAATTCCTGACGAACCCACTTAGTGTAGCGCGAACCAGGGGAATTGGTCAACGAGGCGGAAGTGCGGTGTGGCGCCATTCTGGGGGAATTCGGCTTCATTCTCGCGGGGCAAACCGATACACTCCCCAATGTCGGGCATTTTGTGACCAGATGGCAAAAACTGCCCATTTCCACCCGGATTCTCCCGTTCTGACCGACCGCGATGACTTCAATCCTAGTTCTGGCACTCCTGATGGCCACGCCCGAACCCTCCTCGACCGAGGGCTTCGACACCCTGGTCGTGTGTCCTCAGGCCTACGTCGCGGCCATGCGACCCTGGTTTGAGTACCGCATTGGGCAGGGGCACCGCATCGGCGTGGTGACCGAGGTGAACTCCAAGGAGCAGATCCGCACCACCATCCGAGACGCCGCCAAAAGTGGCCCGCTGAAGCAGGTTCTGCTGGTCGGAGACGTCGTCGCCGACAAGTCAGGCGAGGTGGGTATCCCGGTGCACTACCAGAAAGCGGTGGTGAACGTGCACTTCGGGTCAGAGCCTGAGATCCCGACCGATAACTACTATGCAGATCTCGACGACGATCAGATTCCCGATTTGGCCGTCGGACGGTTTTCGGTCGGTAGCGAAGAAGAGCTGAAAACGATCGTGGCCAAGACGATCGACTACGAATCGAAGCTTCAGCCTGGTGACTGGCAGCGGCGTCTGCATTTTGTAGCCGGCGTTGGCGGCTTTGGCTCGGCCGTCGATACGATGATGGAAACGATCACCAAGAAGTTTCTGACCGACGAAATCCCACCTCACTTCGAGGCCGTCGTGGCCCAGGGAAGCTGGCGCAGTATTTACTGTCCTGACCCGCGGGAGTTTCGCGACGAAGTCGTCCGACAGCTCAACGATGGCGGTCTTTTTTGGGTTTATATGGGGCACGGGCACGTCGAAACGCTCGACTATATCCGCGTTCCCAACGACGCCTATCCGATTTTGACGAACAAGGATGTCGCTGCGCTACGCAATGAAACGTCGAGCCCGATTGCGATCTTTCTGTCGTGCTATACCGGGGCATTCGACGCACCACGTGACTGCCTGGCCGAGAAACTCCTGCGTGAAAAAGGTGGCCCGGTCGCCGTGTTCGCCGGATCGCGCGTAACGATGCCGTACGCGATGAGCGTCATGGGCACCGAGATGCTGCAGCAGTATTTCGACGAGCAACAGCCGACGCTGGGGCAACTACTTCTCAACGCCAAACGCGAAGCAATGAAGCAAGGCGGAAAGTCTGGCAATCGCAAGATGCTCGACACGATGGCCGCATTGGTAAGCCCCAAGCCGGGGCTGCTGCGGGAAGAACGATTGGAGCACATGGCCCTGTTCAACCTGCTGGGTGACCCACTGTTGAAGTTGCCACATGCGTCTCCGGTCGAGGTTACCGCACCTGAGGTCGCCCATCCTGGCTCGTCGATCGAGATCGTCGGGAAGACATCCCTGCCGGGCAAAGTTCGCGTGGAGCTGGTTTGTCGCCGCGATGGGTGTGTCGCTGAGCTTTCCAAGCGGGCAACTTACCAACCGCTGCACGAAGAACTCGCCCAATACACCAAGACCTATCTGTCGGCCAACGACCGCCTATGGCAGGTTGTCGAAGCGCAACAGACCGACGGCCAATTTCAGACGCAGCTCGAGATTCCGGAAAGTTGCCACGGGCCGTGTCACGTCCGTGTGTGGGTCGAAGGATCGTCGCAAGTGGGCCTGGGATCTCAAGATATAGCGATTCAGCCGATTCAGGTCGCCGAAGGCAACTCCGAAACGCAGATCGGGGAATAGTTACTCTTTTTTGCCGTTTAATGACCGGAAATTTTGCCTTGTGAGAGGCTTTCGCGTATTTCGTTCGCGGAAACTCTTGATGGGTGGTGTAGAATGAAGGTACAGTGAATTGCAAATCGGGCATCGATCGCCCGATTTGTACTTAGGCAAGTTGCTATCACGCGAAATGAGCTTGTCTTCCCGCCTGAACTTTCACTCCTTCCCTAGAACCGGACGTTCTTATGATCTCGCTGCGACTCACGAGCATCTCGCGGAAGATGCTTTTCGGTGCCGCGTTGGCTCTCTTGGTGCTGGCTCCCCAGGTAACCTGGGCAGAAGAGTCTTCGGAAATCGACTTCAATCGAGACATCCGACCTTTGCTCTCCGATCGCTGCTATGCGTGCCACGGACCGGACGAAAACCATCGCGAAGGCGGTATCCGGTTCGACGTCGCGGAAAGTGTTCTCGGCGAAGCTGACTCCGGCGAAACGGCCATTGTGCCTGGCAAGCCGGATGAAAGTGAAATGATCGCGCGGATCCTCAGCGATGACGAGTCGCTGAAGATGCCTCCGCCAGATTCCAATAAGAGCCTGAACGCCGACGAGATCGCCAAGCTCAAGCAGTGGGTCGCCGAAGGGGCCAAGTTCCAAGGGCATTGGTCCTTCGAGGTTCCTCAGAAAACCGATCCACCCCAGGTCGATATTCCCAATTGGAACCAGCGCGAGATCGATCAATTCCTGGGTGCCCGGCTGAAGAAGGAAGGCCTCACACCGAGTGAGCCGGCAGACAAGCTGACGTTGATTCGCCGCGTCACCTTCACGCTGACGGGTCTTCCACCAAAGCCGGAAGAAGTCGACGCGTTTCTGAAGGACGAATCGTCGGACGCCTATGAGAAGGTTGTCGATCGCTTGCTGGCGTCGCCGCAGTACGGCGAGCACATGGCTCGTTATTGGCTAGACGCGGCCCGCTATGCCGACACGCACGGTTTGCACTTGGACAACTACCGCGAGATGTGGATGTATCGCGACTGGGTCATCCAGGCACTTAACGACAACAAGCCGTACGACGTTTTTCTTACCGAACAATTGGCCGGTGACTTATTGCCCAATCCCTCGTGGGAACAACAGGTCGCCTCCGGCTTCAATCGCTGTAACGTGACAACCAACGAAGGTGGTTCGATCACGGCTGAAGTGAAAATGCGAAACGTGAACGATCGCGTGGTCACCACCGGGACCGTCTTCATGGGACTCACCATGGAGTGTACGCGGTGTCACGATCACAAGTACGATCCGCTGAAGCAAAAAGACTTCTACTCGATGTATGGCTTCTTCAACAGCATTGACGGAAGCCCAATGGACGGGAACCGCAAGGACCACGCGCCCACGGTGTACTCGAAGGAAGCGACCGAAGAACTCGCTCAACTCGACCAGCAGATCGCCCAGAAGCGCGAAGAAATCAAAACAACGCTGGCCAAGGTCGAATACCAGGACCCAGGTCCCGGTGTCGATAATCCGGAGATCCAACCGGAAGAAGTCGTTTGGATCGAAGATGGCATCCCCGGTAAAGCTACCGTTAGTGGTGACTACAACTGGGTGGCTAAGCCAGAGCCGGTCTTTAGCGGCGAGAAAGCCGCCAAGCGAACGGTCACCGGAAATGATCAGGCCTACTTCAACGGATCGGATCAGCCGTTCACGGTTTACAAAGGAGACGTGCTGTTTGGCTACGTCTATCTCGACCCCAAGAATCCGCCCAAGGAAGTGATGTTCCAGTGGAACAACGGTGGCTGGGATCAACGAGCGTTCTGGGGCGAAGACCTGATCCCCTACGGCGTCACGGGCAAAACGAAGCATCGTATCGGCGACCTTCCCGAAACGGGCAAGTGGGTTCGCCTGGAAGTGCCGGTCGAAAAGGTCGGCCTGAAGGAAGGGGACAAAGTCAACGGTTGGGCCTTCACCCAGTGGGACGGCACCGTCTACTGGGACAAAGCCGGCTATGTCACCAAGCATGGCAAGCAGCCGCAGTTCAAGTCGCTGCAGGCCTGGACCGAGTTTGCCGCCAAGACGCCTGCTTCGCTCAGTCCGGAGAACAAGAAGGTCACCGAGATCCTGAAGAAGGAAGCCGACAAACGGAACGAAGGCGAACTGAAAGAGCTTCGCAGCTACTTCCTTGAATACGTTTGCCAGGACACGCAAGAGACCTTCAACAAGCTGCGTGCCGACCTGAAAACGATGACCGACCGGCAGGCCAACCTCAAGAAGTCTGCCCCGACGACGCTGGTCTACAAGGAAGCCGCCAAGCCGGTTCCCGCTCATATCTTGATTCGAGGCGAATACGACCAAGTTGGTGAAGAAGTGCCCCGCGAGGTGCCTGCCTTCCTGCCACCGATGACTGAAGAAATGCCCAAAGATCGACTCGGGTTGGCCATGTGGTTGTTGGATCCAAGTCACCCGCTGACAGCACGCGTGGCCGTGAATCGATACTGGCAGCATGTCTTCGGCGTGGGCCTGGTAAAGACCTCCGAGGACTTTGGTTCCCAAGGAAGTGTTCCCAGCCATCCACAGCTGTTGGACAACCTGGCCATCGAGTTCCGTGAGGGGGGATGGGATATCAAGCAGTTGATGAAACGGTTGGTGATGACGTCTGCGTATCGTCAGTCGTCGACCCTGACGCCAGATCTGCTGAAGAAGGATCCCGAAAACCGTTTGCTGGCTCGCGGGCCACGTTATCGCTTGGATGCGGAAGCACTTCGCGATCAAGCGTTGGCGTTCAGTGGTCTTCTGGTCGAAAAGGTCGGCGGTCCTTCGGTTAAGCCACCACAGCCTGATGGGCTTTGGAAGGCGGTCGGTTATTCCGGCAGTAATACCGTGCAGTTCAAAGCGGACCAAGGACCCGAAAAGGTTCACCGTCGTACGCTGTACACGTTCATCAAACGCACGGCACTCGCTCCGCAGATGAGCACCTTCGACGCGCCTAATCGCGAGTCGTGTACCGTGCGTCGTGAACGAACCAACACACCGCTGCAGGCCCTGCTGTTGATGAACGATCCGCAGTATGTCGAAGCGGCGGTCGCGATGGCCCAGCGTGTGATGGATGAAGGGGGATCGGACCCGGTTGCCAAAGTCAACTTCCTGATCTCGCTTTGTGTGCTGAACCCGGACAACGAAGTTCAGAAGAAAGAACTCGAATCGTTGTATTTCGATAGTCTCACCTACTTCCAGAAGAATCCGGAAGCCGCCGGCAAGTTGGTCGGCAAAGATGAGACGCCTGCCGAATTAGCGGCCTGGGCGATTGTCTGCAACACGCTGCTCAATCTCGACGAAGTCGTCATCCAACGCTAATTCCTACCACCGCATAGAACGCATCAAGGACCAATACGATGGATCCTCGCAACGACTATATTCAAGCGATCACCCGCCGGCACTTCTTTCAGAAGGGAGCCCTCGGGCTGGGTGCCGCGGCACTGGCCTCGATGACCGATCTGCCTGCCCAGGCGGCTAAGCTACCCAGTTCCGGAATTGGTGGTCTACCAAACTTGCCGCACTTCGCCCCCAAGGCGAAGCGGGCCATCTATTTGTTCATGGCCGGTGCTCCGTGCCAGATGGACTTGTTCGACTACAAGCCGCAGATGAACGAGTGGTACGACAAGGACCTGCCAGAATCGGTGCGACAAGGTCAACGTTTGACGACGATGACCTCCGGTCAGAAGCGTTTCCCGATCGCTCCCTCGAAGTTCAAGTTTTCGCCTTACGGTGAAAACGGAACGATGATCAGCGAACTGCTGCCGTACCACGGGAAGATGGTCGATGACATCTCGATCGTCAAATCGCTCCATACTGAGGCGATCAATCACGATCCGGCGATCACCTACATCTGCACCGGGAATCAGCTTCCCGGTCGGCCGAGCTTGGGCTCGTGGTTGAGCTACGGCCTCGGTTCGATGAACGAAAACCTGCCGACCTTCGTCGTAATGACGCCAAACTGGAGCGGTCGTCAGCAAGCCCAGGCACTTTACAACCGCCTGTGGGGAGCTGGCTTCCTGCCTTCCAAGCATTCGGCCGTCACCCTGCGAAAGTCGGGCGACCCGATCCTGTTCCTGTCGAATCCCGACGGCATCGATAGCTCGCTTCGCCGCAGGATGCTCGATAGTGTTTCCAAGATCAATCAAGAGACCTACCGCCTTTCGGGCGATCCGGAAACGCAATCGCGGATCTCGCAGTACGAGATGGCGTTCCGCATGCAGTCTTCGGTGCCGGACTTGGTCGATTTGAAGCAGGAAACGCAAGCCACGCTCGATATGTACGGCCCCGATGTCACCAAGCCAGGGACATTCGCTGCCAGTTGTTTGCTGGCTCGCCGCATGGTCGAGCGTGACGTTCGCTTCGTGCAGATCTTCCATCGTGGTTGGGATCAGCATGGCAACGTCGCTAAAGATCTCCCGGCTCAGGCCAAAGACGTTGATCAAGCCGCATGGGCGTTGATTCAAGACTTGAAGATGCGCGGCCTGCTGGACGACACGCTGGTCGTCTGGGGTGGCGAATTCGGTCGTACGATCTACAGCCAAGGCGGCCTGTCGAAGGAGAACTACGGCCGCGATCACCATCCGCGTTGCTTTACCGTCTGGATGGCTGGCGGCGGTGTGAAGCCGGGCGTCGTGCATGGCGAAACGGATGACTTCAGCTACAACATCGTGAAAGATCCGGTTCATATTGCGGACTTGAACGCGACGATCCTGCACTGCTTGGGGATTGATCATCGCAAGCTGTCAATTCCATTCCAAGGTCTCGACGTCCGTCTCACCGGGGTCGAAGAGCGACACCCGGTCAAAGAGTTGCTACTGTAGCCTGGATCGAAAGTTGCTTTCGATCTAAGCCGCCGACGATTTTCCTTTTGGGCCATTCGCTCGCCGAGAAGAGGAGAGCCACGGTTTGCCACGGGGGCAAGCGAATGTCCAATTGTTTGCCACGGTTCGCCGGCGGCTGGGGCAGGCAAGGGGGCGATACCACCCGCCGAGCTATTTGGCCCGGCTGATGTACATCGGAATCTTCAGCTCAGGCTGCGAAGATTCAATCATCTCTTTGGCACGATCTCGTGCATTGACCAGCTTGCTTCCCTCTTGGGGAGCCGTGATCTGGCGGAACTGCGTAGCCAGTTGTTCGACCGCTGGCTGCATCAGGACGATCTCGGCCAACTGCGATCGCAGGTCGCTCGAGCTACCCAGGACTGCCACCATCGTCTTGTTCAGGCCCGTCACCAGGTCGACATTTTCCACCAAGGCTGGCACACAATCGTCGAGGCGAACAACCTGATCTTCGATGTGATCAATCTTGTGCAGGTTCTCTTGAGCCTGAGCGATCTTCTCTTCCTGCGAGTTCAGGAAGTTAACCAACCAAGCCAGTTCGTCCATGTTCTTGTTGGCCGAAGTGGTCTGCTTTCGCACGTCCTTGATTCGCGTGTTCAGGCGAATTGCTTCGTACGATAGCTCGGTGGCGGCGTCCAGCGTGTCGGCCAGCTTCTGCACCTGCAGATCCATCGACTTTTGCTCGTCCAAGATCGACTGGACATGCGACAGAACCAGGCTCGACTCTTCGGTGCCGATTGCCAACTGCTGCATGCGATTCTGGTTGTGAGCCAGCGAATCGATCGCACGATCGGTCGCGTCGGTCTGGGCGGCCAGATCGCAGATGGCGTTCTGCAACTTCCAGTGCGAATCGACCGTTGCGGTCAGTTCTGGCATTAGGCATTGCTGGTTGATCAGCTGCTGCTGAACCAGTTCCATCGCGGCCAGCGAGTCCTTGGCCACGTAGATGTCGGCACCGTTTCGGCCGAGACGAGCAGCCAGCGATTCCAGCTCGTCGACACGCTTTTGAGCGGCGGTCAGCTTCAAGTTGGCTTTGTCCAGGTCCGACTGAAGCGTGCTGAGCTTGGCGGCGGTTGCGTCGACCGTGTTGAGCTTAGCCGACAGGCGAGCGATTTCGTCGTGCAGGCGATCCGACCGTTGGATGGTCTGACCTGCCTTGTAGAGTCGGCTGCTCTGATCTTCGAGACGTGCCAGAAGCGAGTTGGTTCGCTGGGTGGCATCGTTGAACCCGGTCAGTTGGTTGAGCGGGTGATGAGTCGCTTTGACTTCTTTTTCAACTTTGGCAAGCTGCTTGACCAAGTCTTGCTGCAGCCAGAACTGGGTGACGGCAACACCCACTGCGATTCCTAAAACGAGACAGAAACCGCCGATGATGCCTGGGTTCCGCGCGGCCCAGCCATAATCCGTTTCATCCGCATAATGATCATTAATCGGCATATGAATCTCCTCCGTGTTTGATTGGCAACGTCCGTGCTCCTCGTGAGCACTTATGTTATCGAAACACACACCGTCTTCGGAAAAGTCATCCATAAGCGATTCCCAAAGGTTTACTAGCACGCGGTAGCCATCACCCAAATAACCCACACAGCCCGAACGTTGTGTTAAGAGTGATTCACACTCTTTACCTAGAACGTAAACCTGACTGTTTCTAGCGGGTGGAAGCGTCGCAATCCGCTTTGAATGAACATGCGCCAAGCTTTAACTGATCACTTTTTGATCACACGCGGCGTAGCATCTCGAGTCGCAGGGTTGTCGCTAATCGATGAATAAGTCTTGAGTAATAGATATGCAAGTTCTGCTAACGTCTTGCGGCGGAAAGAGTTTACGACTCAACCAGAATCACGCTTCGCCCGTCTGGATCTTTCACAATCGCTTGAATTCCCCAGTCAAACTCCTTGGGCTGCTGCACGATGGTCGCTTCTAAAGCGGTAAGCTGCGCGATGGTTTTCTTGATGTCGGAGACATCCAGGCCAACGCTTGTCGAGGCGTCGACCTGCTCAGGCGACTTGGCCGGATAAATCTCCATCACAAAACCATTGATTTCGCTCGCCCAATGAAGAGGCCCTTTACCGTGTTGCTCTTGCGTAAAGTGCAATCCCAACGATTGATAGAACCGCACCGTCGTTTCCGGGGCACTCGAACGCACGACGATCAAGTTCAGTCGGACCTGATTGGTGGAAAGACTCGGCATTGCCTCTAGCACTTCACTCAAGAGTGCCGGCGAAACATCATGCGGGCCGGTCTTGGTGAGCTTGAGTATCGAGGTTTCTAGCGAGAGCCCTTTGATCTGTGCGATCGCGGCCGCGGCGATGATCGGGGAACGGCTCATCCCGGCGCTGCACGCAATGACCGTCGGCCGGTTCGCCTCGATCAGCCTGGCGACCGTATCGATACATGCTCGGAGCATCTGATGCGAATTGCCGGTTCCATCGAGTAGCGGAAAGCGGCAGTAGAGGATATCCCGTGGAAACGAAATGGGAGGCTCTTCGATAGCCAGGTCGATTATCGCCGTCACGCCGGGGGCTAAGGTGGATCGGATATCACGTGCTTGAAGGGCGTTGGCGATCCACAGCGTGCCGGGAATGATTTCACGCATATCAGCCTGATACCTTTCTTAACGGTTTCATCCGTACACTTGCCGGAATGATACAAACCAAGCCATGTCGACGAAGAATCAGTTCTTCTGGTACTCAACCAAAGTGACGTCTAACGAGGTGGCAAGACTCTGCAGTTCATCTTCCATGATTGATAACGCTTTGTCTTGGCGAAAACCGCCGGAACCGCTTCCGAGGATTGGAAAAGCGATCGATTGAAACTGTTTTTCTTTGGCAATTCGAATCGCGTTTTGTACGCTCTGGCGAATCGAAAACTCCGAAGCCCGCCACAGCATGTTGATGCCGGCGACATGGATAATACCGCGAAAGGGCAGCTTGCCTGCGGTCGTAAAAACAGCATGTCCTAAGGGAATGGGACCAAACGTTGCCAATTCACGAAAAGGCGCGTAACCCGCTTTGCTTTTGATCGCTCCCGAAACTCCTTGTGGCAGTAGTAGCCACCACGGAATGATATTGCGATTCCAGGCATTTACGATGACATCCACCTCCTGCTGCAAAAGATCGCCTTGTACAATCTGGGTCGGCATTATGGTTAATCTCGCAAGGAAGTGGCCTAATTCTTTTCTACATAACTAGTTAGTTTCCCCCAAGCCGAGATTGAGCCCGATCCGCTGGGACAGTATGCTGAAACTATCGCCCCATAAGATACGTTAAGCCCAATGGGCATTGCCTGGGATGAATCGATGAAAGTTGCCAAGAATACGGTCGTTTCCATTACCTACACCTTGAAGGATTCCGAAGGGAATCTGCTCGATTCGACCGACGCGTCGGATCCGCTCGCCTATCTGCATGGCGTAGGGAACCTCATTCCTGGAATGGAAAAGGCTCTCGACGACCGCGACTCCGGCGAGACGTTTCAGGTCGTGATTCCACCGGAAGAAGGTTACGGCAAGTTCGACGAAGATCTGATCTGGGAACTGGAAAAGGCTCAGTTCGCTGAACTGGGCGATGTGGAAGAGGGAACGCAGTTCGTTCTTGAAACCGAAGACGATCAGGTTCTCGTGACCGTTGTTGATATTAAAGAGGATGTGGTCATCGTCGACGGCAACCACGAGTTGGCCGACGAAACGCTCCACTTCGATATCACCATCGTCGAAGTTCGCGATGCCACGCCGGAAGAGCTAGAGCACGGTCACGCGCACGGCCCCGGCAGTGCACACGATCATGACCATGGTTAATGGTGCCTTGTTGCCAGGCCGACCGCTTAGCGGTAACCTCCTGAGATTGCCATTCATGCCGGCAATCTTACATAGGCCGGAACCAAGTTAAAGCACACCATCACGAATCATGGGCTATCGAACTCTACGAGCCTGCGTCGACGATCTACGTCGCTCAGGCCATTTGCTGGTTGTCGAAGACGTTGTCGACGCGAACCTGGAAGTCGCCGAGATTCAGCGCCGCGTCTATGCCAACAACGGTCCGGCCGTTCTGTTTGCCAACGTCAAAGACTGCCGCTTCCCGATGGTGGGTAATCTGTTCGGATCGCTCGAGCGGGCTCGCTTCATCTTCCGCGATACGCTGGAAACGGTGAAACGCCTGATCGAACTCAAGATCGATCCGAACCAGTTGCTGAAGTCTCCCTTCCGCTATGCCTACGCTCCGCTGGGTGCCATTTCGATGCTGCCCAAGAAGGTGCGTAGTGGCCCCATCTTTCAAAACGAAATCAAGCTGACCGACTTGCCGAAGCTGGTCTCGTGGCCTGACGATGGGGGCCCGTACGTCACGCTGCCCCAAGTTTTCACCGAAGACCAACGCACCGGCGGGCTGAATCACTCGAACCTGGGCATGTACCGCGTGCAGATCGCTGGCAACGAGTACGATCCGGTCGAGGAAGTCGGCCTGCATTATCAGATTCATCGAGGCATTGGCGTGCACCATGCCGCGGCGATCGCCAAAGGAGAGCCGCTGCGGGTAAACATCTTCGTCGGGGGCAACCCCGCCATGACGCTGGCCGCCGTGATGCCGCTGCCTGAGGGACTTTCGGAACTCGGCTTTGCCGGGGCACTAGCCGGTCACCGTATCCCTATGGCAACCTCGCGCACGAAACTGCCCATCTACGCCGAAGCCGACTTTTGCATTAGCGGGACCATTCATGCCGGTGAAGAGAAGCCGGAAGGACCGTTCGGCGATCACCTTGGCTACTACAGCTTGAAGCACCTCTTTCCGACCATGCGGGTAGAAAAGGTCTACCACCGCGACGGAGCCATCTGGCCGTTTACGGTCGTCGGTCGGCCACCTCAGGAAGACACCACCTTCGGCGAACTGATTCATGAAATCACCGGCCCGGTCATTCCCACCGTGCTGCCTGGCGTGAAGGAAGTGCACGCGGTCGATGCTTCCGGTGTCCACCCGCTTCTGCTGGCGATCGGCAGCGAACGCTACGTCCCGTACGAAGAACGTCGTCGCCCCAAAGAGTTGATGACCCAGGCCTCGGCCATTCTCGGCCAGGGTCAGATGTCACTGGCAAAGTACCTGTTCATCGCGGCCGAACAAGACGACCCCAGCTTGAACCTGCACGAGATCTGCCCGTTCCTCTTGCACATGCTGCGGCGTGTCGACTGGCGACGCGACATCCATTTCCTCACCGAGACCACCATCGATACGCTCGACTACTCGAGCGGCGAATTCAACCACGGTTCGAAGGCGATCATCGCTGCAGTCGGCCCACCCATTCGCGAACTGCCAACCGAGGTCCCAGGCGATCTGAAGCTGCCGGATGGCTTTCACAACCCGAAAGTCGCCATGCCAGGCGTGCTCGTCGTAAGCGGCCCCAAGTATGAAGCAGCTCGTCAAGAAGCGGAACCAGCGATCGAGCGATTTACCTCGTGCTATTCAGCGAGCGACAGCATCAACCAGTTTCCACTGGTGATTGTCGCCGACGAAAGTGAGTTCACCGCCCAGACGCTTAATAATCTTCTGTGGGTTACATTCACTCGCAGTAACCCCGCCGCCGACGTCCACGGCATCGCCAGCAGCACGGTGCAAAAACATTGGGGCTGCGAAGGAGCCCTGGTGATCGATGCCCGGCTGAAGCCCTGGAACGCCCCGCCGCTGATTGAAGATCCGGCTGTGACGGCCAAGGTCGATGCGATGGCCGCCAAGGGGGGACCGCTGGCGAAGTATCTGTGATGGCGCGATATAAGTAAATTTTGCTGATTCCCCGAGGCTGGCGTGATACGATAGGCATCTCTTATTGATTGCCTCACGCCCCTCTCCTCTTGGAACGGAATCACCCCATGCCACGGATTGGTTGCCTACTTCTCTTGAGTATTCTGCTTTCTGCTGCGACGGCGATGGCCCAAGATCGCTTTGAGGCGATGCAATATGGCTTCGTTGTCGATGAAAGGGATCGCCCCGTACCCGATATTGAAGTCCGCGGGCTATGGAAACCAGAATACCGTTCCCCATTCGGCCCTTCGCTGGGGATAACACGAACGGATCAGGTAGGAAAATTCGTCGTGCCGCTACCGGCCGGCAATGTATCAGGTGTTGAGTTTCTAGCGAGCGATGGAAAGGGCTTGATTGGCTATATCAAACGTGGCACGACCCGCATCGGTGAACCCGTTTGGGAGCCTGTGAAGGTGGTACTGAAGTCATGTAGTAAGTACGAAGTCGAAGTGAAAGATGCCGACGGCAACCCTAGCGAAGGTATCCATGTCAGTGCTATGCCGGAGTTTCTCGGAGAATTCGTTCAGCAGACCGACGCCCAAGGGAAGGCCACTGTTCTGGCACCGATCGAGCACAAAGCCGACGCAATTCTGGCTTGGGATAAAAAACGCGGCATGGACTACGCTGCGTTCGATCGCATAGGAAAAGTCGAGCCTGGGCGCATTTCGCCCACGCATAGTGAGAAGGTCGAGATGAAGCTTACTCCTTGGAAGACCTATTCCATCCGAGTCGTTGATCTCGACAACAAACCGATCGCTCAGGCGGCGCTAACGCCTGAGTGGGTTCACTTGCCTCGGCGACTTACTCCGATCCCTTCGGGTACTTTGATGACGGCGTACACGAACGACAATGGCTGGGCGACGGTCCTTATTCCTGAAGATTCGCTGATCCCCTCGATTAATGTTCAGAAGCCAGGCTACTACACATACAAGCTGATATCGCACGCGGTGCAGTCAAAGACACCCATCAAGATGGCTCCTCTCATGCCTGTGAAAGGAAACCTCCTCAAACCCGATGGTAGTCCGGCCGAAGGGGTGTGGGTCAAGTGCTCAGGTTCCAATGAACCTTCGTCCAGCTTTGATATCTACGACAGAACAGATGACGAAGGCAGTTTCTATTTGGAAGTCCCCGGCAATAGCTACGGCATTGTTTTCGCCAAAACCGATGATATGGCCGCACCAGCCAAGCCATTGGTCATTCATCACGATCAATCTTTGGAACCGTTCATCTTGAAGCTGAAGCCCATGGCGCGAGTTTTTGGCAAATTAGCCGACCGCAACGGACAGCCTTTGAAAATGGAAAAGCTCAGTTTCAATCGAATTGATGGCAAGGGTGGAAAATACTTTGAAATGCTTCCCATCGACCAGCGTTTAAAGAATGGCCCGCGACATTCATTCACCTCTGAGGGTTACTACACCAAGACCGACGAAAAGGGTAATTACGACGTCTTACTGGGGCAGGGGCAGTATGAGATCCGACTGAGAAATAACACCCAACACCAGGAATTCATGGTCGATTCTGAAGATCCAAAGGAGTTAGACCTGCGCAACGAAGCGTTGCCGGAGCGAGTCCTTAAGGGGCACGTGGTCACGGTGAAAGGAAGTGAATGTAACGCGGCCAGGGCTCGCGTTCAGGGGCTCGCGCAAAGTCCTCGCTTGAGCAAGAATTTCTACTATGCAACTTTTCAGACATCATGCGATGAGAAAGGAAATTTCGAGACGAAACCGATCGGATATCCCTATGTCGTTACGGCGAAAAGTCGAGACGGCAAATGCCACGGTCTGGCGTTCGTACCGCCCGATACCGACGAGTTCGATATCGTGTTGGCTCCGCCGATGAAAGCGACCGGCAAGCTCGTCGATCAAGAGGGTACGCCCATTGCCAATAGGCCAATCACGGCAATTATCGAGTTTGAACTCGACGGTGAGACACATACCGCATCAAGCAAATGGGGCACGACAACCGATGCCCAGGGACGCTTCGAACTCACGGGGTTGGTCGCCGGGCAGAAGTACACGGTTCGTGTGCTGCGAGACGCCCAGCCGGGCGAAATTGGCCAACGGCTGGAATTTGCATTGCACTTCACCACCCAGGAAAACAACGTCAAACAAGACTTAGGCGAAGTCAAAGTAGCTTCGCCTAAGAAGTGAAGTTGGCGCTTTTGGTGGTGTGTAGAGTTTAGTTCTTCAGCGGATTGAACAAAATCTGCGTCCCATCTTTACCGGGGACGACAATATCAATATCGCCGTCGCCATCGATGTCGGCGGTGCGGATTTGTAGTCCGATGCCAACTTCGCCTCGGTTGATGGTGTGGCGGGTGAATTTGCCGCTATCGTCCCACGTGTAGTAGTTCATCACCGGTGGTTCTTTGCCGCCTGGGTCGTTGCCGTTGTGGGCTCGGACGCGTTTGCCGGTCACCAGGTCGTCCTTGCCGTCACCGTCCAGATCGGCCAGGTGTAGGCAGTGAGCCTGGCTGAAGGTGTCGTCGATCATCTTCTGCTCGAAGGTCAGCTTGCCTTCCTTGTCAGTGCCGTTGGCAATCCACGCCCACAGGCCGAAGCCGTGCGCTTTACTGGCGATGATGTCGTTCTTGCCGTCGCCGTTGATGTCAGTCACCAACATGGGGCAGGGGAGGTGATCTTGCCAGTCTTCATGGAAGGTCCACTCGCTCGACCACGGGCCCCCTTCGGGACCTTCGTACCAGCCGTGCCCGACGAGGATGTCCATGCGCCCATCGTTGTTGATATCGCCGATGCCAATACCATGACCATTGCGATCGCCGATCTTGAACGAGGTTAGCTGTGGTTCGCCTTTATCGTTCTTGGTGAAGCGGCAAGCCAGCAGTGGGTTCTTCGGGTTCCACTGATTGGTGACCCACTCATCAATGCCGTCCCCGTCCAGGTCGACCATCACGGTGGCTTCGTTGGTCGTCAGCTGCGTGTCGATCAGGTTGTGTTCTTTCCAGAGGTGGCCTTGCAGGTTGGCAGGCGCGCCTGGGTTTTCATACCAATTGACTTTGCCCTGGAAGAAGTCGCCAGCGACGACGTCCATCTTGCCGTCGCCGTTCACGTCGCGAGCGAAATCGCCGTTGGAGTGAACATAGCCGTTTTGATCTTCAAAGAAGCGAACCGGTCGTGGCAGCCAGTCGCCGTTGCGGTACCAGTTACGGCCAGCGATCACGTCGAGCTTGCCATCGCCATCGAAGTCGGCAATATCACACCCTTCGTTGGCATCGACGCCGAGCACCTTCACCGTGAAGTTTTCCGGAGCCGCAGCCACCGCCACATAGGGCAGGGCGAGAAGTAGAGAAAGACTGAACAGGCTACGCATGGTTGGATTTCCTGAGGAGGGATGTTGGGAGGATTAGCCGCCGCCAATCGCCGGTAGGAAGTGAACTTCGCTATCAGGCCGAAGCGGTGTGCGGAGGTTGCGTGAATTGAGCGACCCATCGACCGAAATCTGGATCGAGGGGCGAACCGTTTCATGCTCGAATAATCGAGTATGAATTCCTGGGAACTGCCGATCAAGCTCAGTTAGTGCATCCCGGAGCGTGGAAGCGTCAATTTCCACCTCGGTTTGCTGATGAGTCAGGTCTCGCCACTGCGCAGGAATGAACATGATGGCCATGAAAAACTCCGACTAACCTGGCGGGGCACGTTCTCATACCTTCAGTTTACAATAGATTGACCCCTTGGACGATTGTTTCCCGCAAATGCCCGAAAGACGCCGATGCGTTGGCCCCTTATTTACCAAGTCACTTTGCCGCTGACGCTGTGGACACTTGTCACCGTCTTCGCGCTTTCGCTGTTGAACCTCTGGTATGCCCAAGTCGAAACAGGCGAAGAGGTCGAGGCACGCCTTGCGGCAATCAACCAGCAGCTTACGGAGGCCCGTTTTCCCCTCTCACAGCCGGTGCTCCAGCAAATTCAAGGGCTGACTGGCACAGAACTGGCCGTGACCGACAATACCGGCAAGCTACTGCGAGCCACCACCGAGATCACCGCCCAGGAGCTTCCAGCACTCTTGAAAGGCACGAACCCAGGCGTCGTCAGTTTGGCGGAAGTGGTCGATCTGGCAGGCATCAGCTACTTCCATAGCACGACCACGTCGCGATTCTCTGGCGGGGGCGATGTGACCGTTCATCTGCTATTTCCCAAGGTCAACTACGATCGGCGTGTCGCTCAATCGTTCTGGCCGCTCATGCTATTGGGGCTGGTAGCCGTCGGGCCGATGCTGTTGGTGGCAAGTGTGTTGGCCGTGCGAATCACACGCCCGATCGCCAAGCTGCAGAAGCAGGTCGCCTCGATTGCCGAAGGAGACTTCATCGAGGTGCCGCCTGGCAAGACGAACGACGAACTGCGAGATCTTTCGCTGGCGATCAATCAAATGTCGCAGCAATTGCAGCAATACGAAACCAAAGTTCGCACGATGGAGCGTGCCCAGGTCTTAGGGCAAATCGGGGCGGGCTTCTCGCATCAAATCCGCAACGCGATGACAGGCGGCCAGATGGCTCTGGGGCTGCATCGTTTGGACTGCAACATTCCCGATTGCGAGAGTCTGCAAGTTGCCCAGCGGCAGATGGCGATGGTCGAACACATGGTTCAAGCGATGCTCAGACTAGGCCGCAAGCAAGGCATCGATCGTAAGACAATCCGCATTTCGCAGCTGATTGACGCCACGGTGATGATGGTCGAGCCGCAGGCTCAGCATCATGGATTAACGATTCATCGCCAGGTCGACTTTCCGCCTGAGGCAACAATGGATGCCGATATGGTCTTGCTGCAAACGTGTCTGATGAATTTGCTGCTCAATGGGATCGAAGCGATCTTGGCGGCGCATGCGGCCCAGGGAGCGGAAGGAAAGGAAGTCGCCGGATCGGGGGGGCTCGAGATTGAGGCCTCTCCGCACGATGGGGAAGAATGGATTACAATTCGAGTATGCGACGAGGGAATGGGCCCGCCAGCCGAAATCGCGGATCAATTGTTCGAGCCCTTGGTAACCACCAAACCGGAAGGTACCGGGCTCGGGCTACCAGTAGTCCGCGAGATTGTCGAGCTGCACGGGGGAACGATCGAGTGGTACCGAGTCGATGGGAAAACCTGTTTTCAAATCACGCTACCTCGCCGAGCTAAGTAATCCCCATGGCAAGCATCCACGTCATCGACGACGAATCCAGCGTCTGCTGGGCCATCGAAAAGTTAGGCACCAAGCTGGGGCATGAAGTCCGAGTCGCCTCGACCGCCGAGCAAGGTCTCGACCTGTTAGAAGAGAATCAGCCCGATCTGATGTTTCTCGATGTCCGTCTGCCGGGCATGTCCGGGCTGGAAGCTTTGCCGAAGGTAAAAGAAATCTCACCAGGCACGCCGGTGGTGTTGATCACCGCGTTTGGTGATTTAGAGGTCGCGGTCGAAGCGGTTCGTCAAGGAACGTTCGATTACCTGGTCAAACCGTTTTCGGTGGAAGACATTCAAACGGTGATCGATCGGGCACTGGCTCAGCACACCGAAGAAGATCAAGAGGTCCGTCCCGAGCGTGTCTCAGCCGACCTGGTCGGAACTTCGCTGGCGATGCAGGAAGTCTTCAAACGCATTGCTCTCGCGGCCAGCAGCGTGGCCCCCATCGTCATTCAAGGCGAAAGCGGCACCGGTAAAGAGCTCGTCGCCCAGGCCATTCATCGTTACGGGCCGCGGCACGATCAACCCTTTGTGGCGGTCAACATTGCGTCGCTCGCTCCTTCGCTGATCGAAAGCGAACTGTTCGGGCACGTCCGCGGCGCGTTCACCAACGCCGTTCAAGACAAACGCGGCTTCCTGCAACAGGCCAACGGCGGCACGCTGTTTCTGGATGAGGTCGCTGAAATTCCTTTGCCGACCCAGGCCAAGCTACTGCGGGCACTCGAGCAGCGCGAAGTCGTTCCCGTTGGCGGATCGAAGGGCGAGAAAACCGATTTCCGGATCGTCTGTGCTTCGCATCAAGATCTGTCCGCGTGCGTCAAAGCAGGCACGTTTAGACACGATCTGTTGTTCCGCTTGAACACGTTTCAAATCAACCTTCCCCCGCTGCGAGAACGCGCGGAAGACATTACACCGCTGGTGCATCACTTCATTCATCTGCTGGAGAAAGAATACCAGCGTCCGCTGCGCATTTCGGCGGCTGCGATGGAAGAGCTGAAGAAGCGACCTTGGTACGGCAACGTGCGAGAGCTACGCAATGCGGTCGAGCATGCCCAGATCCTCGCTCGCAGCGGTGTGATCGAAGTCGAGCACCTTCCGGCACCGGTCGATCGGCAATGGTTTGCTGGATCGCCCGAAGAAACATCGGTGGCCGATCAACTCGAAGCCAACATTCGCGGCTGGACCAAAGCCCAGCTTAATGAGGGGGAATCGGAAAATTTATGGGCTCGATTTCAATCCTTGGCGGAAAAAGAGATGCTCGAGGAACTTCTCAAGCAGTGTGACGGCCAATATCTGGCAATTGCTCGGATTTTAGGTATTCACCGCACCACGGTAAAAAAGAAGTGCGAACAGTACGGACTCCTTTCGCCTGACCAAAAAGATGATTAGGCTGGAGACATCCACTTTACGAAAACGCGCACGTTTCGGCCTCCACGCGTAATCCTGGCGTGAAGTCGCGGCGGCGTTCGCATTACCCTCCTGATAAGTTCGCCATGAAATCTTTCCGCATTTTGCTCTTGGTCGCCGTTGCTTGCTTGGCGACTGCCGCACATCAATCGATTGTCCTGGCTGAGGAAGCCCTGTGTACGTGCCGCTACTGCGAGTCCGCTGCGGCCCGGATGGCGTTCGGCGTAGATCTGGAGAATGACGGTCCTCACTACGCCCCAGTGCGTAAGGTCGACGTGCAGCATATCAAGCTCGACATCACGCCCAACTTCAAAGAGCGAACCATCGGCGGCTCGACCACCATCCGCTTCGTACCGCTACGAAACGCGATTGATGTCCTGAAGCTTGATGCGGTTGATCTCTCGATTACCAGTGTCGATGCCTCGACGCCGGTATCGGAGTTCGACAGTACGAGCAAAGACCTGACGATCGCCTTCGCCGAGCCGATTCCGGTCGGTCAGGAAAGCTGGGTGACGATCGAGCATCACTGCCAGCCGCAAGGTGGTTTCTACTTCCGCACGCCTGAGATGGGTTACCCAGAGGAAGACACCCACTGCTGGACGCAAGGCGAGTCGCACTATGCCCGGCAATGGTTCCCCTGTTTCGACTACCCCAACGAGAAGTCGACCACCGAAGTGATCTGCCATGTCCCCAGCGACATGACCGTGATTTCCAATGGCCGTAATCTGGGCGAAAGCATCGATCCCGACACGAACCTGAAGTCGGTCCACTGGCTGCAAGACAAGCCGCACGTGAACTACCTGATCTGCGTCGTCGCTGGCTACTTCGACAAGCTGGAAGATACCGCCGGTAAGATTCCGCTCGGCTTCTACAGCCAGCCGACCCTATCCGAGCACGCGGCCGCTTCGTTCCAGGATACGGCCTCGATCATGGACTTCTATCAGAAGGAAATCGGCGTTGCTTACCCTTGGCACAAATACGATCAGGTCACCATTCGCGACTTTATCGCTGGTGGGATGGAAAACACGACGATCACCACGCTCACGCACAACACGATCTTCGCGCCTGCAACCGAGAACGTTCGTTCGTCGCGAGGGCTCGATGCTCACGAACTGGCGCATCAATGGTTTGGTGATTACGTCACGTGCGAAGATTGGAGTCACCTGTGGCTCAACGAAGGCTTCGCGACCTACTACACGCATCTGTACGAGGGACATAAGTTTGGTCGCGATGCCACGCTGTACGGTCTTTACCGCGACGCGTCCAATCGCGTTCTGCGAAGTGGTGCCAATGACAAGCGGCCGATCGTATGGAAGAAGTACCGCAATGCAGGCGACCAGTTCGACTACCGAGCCTATCCCAAGGGAAGCTGGGTGCTGCACATGCTTCGCAGCCAGTTGGGTGAAGACATGTTTCGCGAGGCGATTCAAACCTATTTGAAAGAGCACGGCCTGACGACCGTCACTACGCCGGAACTGCAAGCGGCGCTCGAAGAGACCAGCGGGCGAACGTTCGATCGATTCTTCGATCAGTGGGTGTACCATGCCCGCCATCCTGATCTGAAGATTCGCTATCGCTTCGATCCGAAACTTAAGCTGGCCCAGATCACGCTTGAGCAAACCCACAAAGTCGACGACGACGTGATGTTGTTCAACTTCCCGGCGACGTTCGCTTTTCTGTGCGACGGCGAGCTGGTTCTGCATACCGAAGACATCACCGAGGCCAAGCACGACTTCTACGTCTCTTTGCCTGGTAAGCCTGAGATGGTGCAGTTCGATCCTGAATACACCTTGTTGGCCACGGTCGACTTCGACAAACCGGAAGACATGTGGATCAACGAGCTCGAAAACGCCGAGCGGGCCACGGGACGTATCCTGGCCGTCGAAGCACTGGCGAAGAAGAAGTCAAACAAGGCGATCGCCGCCATTCAAAAGGCATTGGAGACCGATCCGTTCTACGGCGTTCGCGTGGAAGCTGCTGAAGCGCTGGGGAAAATCAACTCGGACGAGTCGCGAGCAGCACTTCGCAAGACGTCCACCCCGAACGATGCCCGCGTTCGCCTGGCACTCGTGAAAGCGACCGTCAGTGATTATCAACCGGAAGAAGTCGGCACGCTTCTCGAAGGAGCCCAAGCTGAGAAGAACCCGGCCATCGTGGCGGCCTGGATCGCCGGTCTGGCCAAGTATTCCGACGAGTCGGTCACGCAATACCTGCGAGCTTCGCTTGATAAGGAGTCGTTCCGCAACGAGATCGCCGAAGCTGCCGTTGGGGCGATGCAAAAGAGCGGATCGTCGCAGTACGTCCCCGACCTGGCCGAACAGGTAGCTCAGCATGCCGATAGCTACACCACCCGCGGCCTGGCCAACTTGCTCAAGACCCTGGCCAGCTTGAGCGATGAGAAAGCCGAGAAGCTGCAGTCCCTCAAGCAGATCGCTCCCCACCTGGGTAATGATCGCGTCGACGTGCAAAAGGGAGCGATCGAAGCTCTGGGCAAGCTGGGCCTGGAAGATGCCCGGCCGATCCTGCAAGCGTATGCCGACGCCTCGCATAACAAGGAACTCTCGAAAGCTGCCGAAGATGCCCTGGCTGCGTTGACCAAGGACAGCACTCCACAGCCGACCGAACTGATCGAGCTCCGCAAACAGATGAAAGATCTCGAGAAGTCGAACGACTCGCTGCAGAAGAAGCTCGACGACTTGGAAAAGAAGCTTCGTGAAATTGAGGAATAGCGTTTCCCTCTTGTGGTGTCGAGCGCTGGTTCCTAGTGACTAGCTTTCTCTCCCTGATGCGTCCTCCAAGGCAAAAAAGCAGGCTCGTTCTTGCTTTCTTAAGAATTTTCCGGCGGTCACCGTTGCGTGATTTGTAAGGTGATCTACATGACTTAGGCGGAACGTTAAGCAAGTTAACTTGCTTGCAGTCAATCAGAGGGAAAGGGACCAGCAAAGAGGTAGGGGAAGTGAGTACTGAGCTACTGCGTAGGCCTGGCAACGAATGGTGGGCACAGCATCGCGATGAAGATGTTTATTGGTTGAGCGTTCTCCAATCGGTGCGTAATCCGCTGGATCAAACGCCTGCGTCGTTCTGTGGTCAACTAAGTCGCCTGGCCAATGCATCGGATGAATCGGGCCAAGGTGGTTTTGCCAAAGAACTGCTCAATACGGTGAGCCGTTTCGATGCTCTCCGAGATGTCGATCGCGTTTGCCTGGCGGGAATCGTTCCCCACTCGAATCAACTCGTTGCGATCGACTCGGCTTGCAGCTGTCGAATCAAAGACAACTTGATGCTCTCCGGCTATTCGTGCTTTGTCGACCCAGAGGGTTCCTTGCTACAAATGCGGCCGGGCATGCTGCGAATCTTCGCAGACACGGCCAATGTCATCGCATCGTATCGCCGCGAATCGCGACCCATTCAAAGGTCGATCGCCAAAACCTCGCGCATGGGACTGCGAAGTGGTTTCTGCATGGCTGTCGGGGCCGACGAACATACTTGGGGATTTCTCTTCATGAATTCCTGTCGTCCCAACTACTTTGATGGAATCGAAAAGTCGCACGCGACCCATCTCAGTGCCTTGTCGATCTACGCAAAATCGTTTCTGCAGTCGAGTCGTTTGGGGAGATCCAATCAGCGTAAGGAGCAGAAGCCAATGACAATTCCTGCCGAAGGATTCTCGCCGAAGCGTCTTCTGGAACTGCTCAAAGTAGAACGCAACAGGTTTCTGCCTGGCGAACCGAAGCTGCAAATCAAGATGGAGAACATTGCTCCGTTCTTATGCAATCATCTTCGTCTCGCGAAAGTTCTTTCGCGAATCGCCATCGAAATTCGCTTGGTCCAAAAGAGATCGGACCGGGACCTGATTCTGTACGTTCGCCGCTGCGATGCGGGAATCGTGATTCAGATTCCGCATGACTTTGAAGAGACGGAACCTACGATGATGAATCTTTTCTACCGGCGCGTGGAAGAGATTTGCGAGTCTTCGGATTCGATTGGGTTTCAGATTCACAGCACGCTGAAAGAAACTCAGGTGCGATTTCCGTTCGAGCCTCTCAATCCAAGATGCGGCGAACGATTCTACAGTACCGATGAAGAAGCAAGTCAGCGGAAGTAGGTAGCAAAAGGGCGCGATCGAAGCCCTGGGCAAGCTAGGCCTGGAAGCTGCTCCAGGCTTAAATGCACGCGGAGAAGAAAGACGAACCGCGGATTTCGTGGATGGGATTCCAGGACGATCGGTTTTCATTTGTTCTAAGGGAGTCTAAAGTTCTGTATGATCGAGTCCGTAGCCCACGGATTCTTGAGCCTTCGCTGGTGCTACCCGGGCGACGTAATGAGTTATGGGAGTGAACACGATGGATGAAAGCTGCCCAGCGAATCAACAGAAGGGCGGAGGTATGGGCTTCTTTGAGCGATACCTAACTGTCTGGGTTGGCTTGTGCATCGTTGTCGGTATCGGCTTGGGGAAGATTGCCCCAGGATTGGCGAAGTCGCTTGATGAGATGGCAATTTATGTCAACAACGCCCCGGTCGTCTCAATCCCTATCGCTTTGTGTCTGTTCTTCATGATGTATCCCATCATGGTGAAGATTGATTTCGGCGAAGTGGTCCAGGCAGGGAAGGCCGTTAAGCCTGTGCTGCTGACGCTTTTCATCAATTGGGCAATCAAGCCCTTCTCGATGTATGCGATCGCCGTCTTCTTTTTGGGGACCGTGTTTCTCGGTTTTATTGGGCCGGATGCCGTCGATTTCGTGAAGCCTCCGCTTGGAGTGGAGCTTGAAGTTGGGGCCACCTATGGTGCCGGTCAAGTCGTGATGGTCGACGGCGTCAAGATGCTGCAAGTGCCACTTTGGCGAAGCTACCTGGCTGGGTGCATCCTCTTGGGCATTGCCCCTTGTACGGCGATGGTGTTGGTCTGGGGATATCTGGCCCGCGGGAATGACGGCCACACGTTGGTGATGGTCGCCGTCAATTCCTTAACGATGCTTGTGCTCTATGGCGTTCTGGGGGGCTTCTTGCTGGGGGTCGGACAACTTCCAGTACCATGGCAAGCGCTACTGCTTTCGATTGCCATCTACGTAGCGTTACCATTGGTAGCGGGATACCTTTCGCGGAAATGGATCATTGCCGCCAAGGGAGAAGTATGGTTCCGGGAAAAGTTCCTCCATGTTCTCACGCCCATCACGATCGTGGCTTTGCTGATGACACTCGTTCTGTTGTTCTCGTTCAAAGGGGAGGTCATCCTGTCCAACCCACTGACGATTTTATGGATCGCTGTCCCTCTCTTTATTCAAACCGTGGTCATCTTTGCGTTGGGCTACACCGCTTCGAAGGTGCTCGGATTGACCTATGAGAATGCCGCGCCCACGGCCATGATTGGAGCTTCGAACCACTTCGAGGTGGCGATCGCAACGGCTGTCATGCTTTACGGCCTGGCATCCGGAGCGGCTCTAGCCACCGTGGTAGGCGTACTGATCGAAGTCCCTGTCATGTTGATGCTGGTCGGTTTCTGCAAACGGACTCAACAATGGTTCCCACATTCCGCTGAGAATCAAACTCCGACTGCCGCTGAAACATAGATCAAGGGGCAAAGCGACCTACTCGGTCTTTCTTTCAATGCGGTTGGATCGTATCGGCGAATCATCACACAGATTCAAACTCGCCCGCCAATGCCGCCCAGTCGGGAAAACAGGGCGGGTCAACGCTTGGGCCACTTCAAATGATGATGTAAGAAGTCGAACGTTCCCTGGCCATGGATCATGTGTCCCCCGTCGAACCATTCGATTTCGCACTGCTCGGGGATCTTCAACCGGGCAGCATAGAGGTGCCGGACCTTGGCAAACTCGTGCCCGACTTTCTCGTCGTCGGCCACACCGTCGAAATGTCCGCGCTCGACCATGAACGCGCGCGGTGCGATCAGCCCGGCCATTTCAGCGTAATTAAACGTATTGCCCAGGTTGAACTCGAAGATCTCGTACTCTCCGGTCCAAATGTAGCTCCGCCGATTACGGGTTGAGGCGACCTTGTCAATCCATTCATTGAAGTCGCCGGAACAGATCACCGCCGAATAGTCCGGTACCAGCGGAGGAATGCGCATGGCCGACTTGCCACCATAGCTCAGGCCATAAAAGGCGATTCGATCCGGATCGACGTACGGCTGCGTCTTGAGCCACGCGGTAATCTGCCGGTGTTGGGGAACGATGATCGAAAACAACGTCTTACCCAGCGCGTTGGCCTTGCGCTGCAAGGTGCGAAAGCGATCTTGGTAGATGTACGGATTCTGGGGGCAAAACACGACAAAGCCTCGCTCGACCAGTGATTCGGCGAACGCCTGGTACGCCGCGAACTTTTCATCGCCAATCAAGTGATCCGGGCGACCTTCCAAACCATGCTGGCAAACGACGACCGGGCGTTTCTCGCCAGGGGCGATATCGTTGGGCATTAGAAGCAAACCATAAGCAAACACTTCCGGAAAAACATCGAGGGCAACCTCGTACCCAGTCCATTTCGAATCGGAATAAATCCGCCGGGTACGTGGGTTCGCCGGCAGGAGGTGACGATCGAACTTGCCGATCACCTCCGTTTCAAATGCCTCACGATACGGCGCAACACTCTTTTCATACGCGGCTAGCGAAGAGGTGTCTGGCCGAAAGTAGCTGCTGCGAACCGCGGGACTGTCGGCCAAGATGGTTTGGTTTTGGCGATTGATCTGGTCCATCTGGCGAACCATCCGAGCATGCTGGTCGACCGGCTGGCCAGCGTATTCAGGCAACTGCGTTGTGGTCGCAAGCGATGTCCCAGATTTGAGGCCTTGGAGAAACTGCTTGAGCCAACGCTGCGATCCAAACTCGCCTTGTCCATCTTCATCGCTCGTCAAAGTAAGCCACGAATCGGAGATCCGATCACCCACCAATGCCTGGGCCTGTTTCCACTCCTGCGTGACTTCTTCCAGGGAGAGTGACTCGAGCGTGCCAGGAGCCGAGCCATGTTCGCCGAGCAAATCGGCCTCTGGTCCGGCGGCCGCTTCGATCGCCAGATGACGCGGTGCGATCAGGCTGGCAAGTTCCGCGTCGCCGAATTCCCGTAACCGACCAAATACATTGCGGTCGATCGGTTCCTCCCAGATGTTCTGCCGCGAAGTGAAATAGCCACTGACCCCGACCGAGTCGATTCGCTCTTCCAGGGCACCTGCGTAAAGTGCCAGCATGCCTCCTTCGCCATAACCGATGACCCCGATCGGTTGCTGACCTTCCTGGGCAAACGCGTCGACCGCCGCCAAAACCTTTTGAACTTCGTAGCCAATCAAATGCCTTCCCAGTTCGAAGGCGGACCGGTAAAGGAGTTCTCGCCCAGGCAATTGGCTTTGTCTTGGTCCATCAAATTTGAGTAGTCCTCGCTCGCGCGTGATGAGCGTCGGAATTACGACCTGAAAGCCACTTTCGGCAAGCTGTCGAGCAAACTGCGACGAGGGCGCGATGCCTGGTTCGACGCCAGCCAATTGCTCAGGCGTTTGCGCGGCGTCGGGGATCGCGATGATGCTTCCGCGAACCTTCCCTTTGGGCCTCAAGAGCAAGCCTTCCCCTTGGATAGCTCCGAAGACCGGCCAATCCACCGCCATGACGTCCACGTTTGCCGAGGATGCGAGCGCCAGCGGCTCATTCACGCTGGTCGTTCGCTGGAATGTGATCTCAGGCAGACGCTCGTCCCGCACCCCTAAAATTTCCGCAAGCCGCTGACGATTCTTCTCGACCGATCGCACGTAGGCTTCCGGTGAACTGGTATCTCGATCCCAATATTGCTTTCGCTTACCGGATGCGTCCGCGATCTCCTGAAGCAGAAAACGATCGATCCCGGCAACCATATCCGAGGCGATCTGCGCACCGTCTCCTTCCATCTCCAACAGACGCGTGCCTGGCAAAGCAGGGCCGCGCTCGACCGAGGGAGTCTCGGCGCCGCTACTGGAAACGAGAGCCAACAGCCAAACGCACAGCAGCACGCATCGCAAGAATCGATACATGGAATAGGTTCCTGAATCGGGTCGTTTCTCCCTCGCGTTCCACGAGGAAATGTGGGAAACGATTTCGGGAAAGAGATCGACAACGGAATTGATCAGCTTGGTTCGAAGTATAGAAAACCGAAGAAATGATGTCACGTGGAATCTTTGGTTTACTTCGACATGTTACCTTTGAATGCGTAGCCCTGCCGGCAACAATCGAGCGGAAGAAAGTCTAACCGCGGATTACGCGGATGGGCGCGGATAAGATTCCAGGACGACCCGTTTCCATTTGAGCTGCGCAAATTTGAAGTTCAGTAAAAGCGCCAGTTGAAGCCCGGTAATATTCAGGTAGCCGATCATCTGGGCGTGATGCGAATCGGTGAAACTGGTTGCGATTTTGGGATCGACGATAATCTTTTGATCGACGATCAAATCAGGAATTAGGGTGCCGATGAGGTGACCATCATACTGGACAGGGAATTGCCGCTGCTGTTCGATGTGATGGCCGCGTTTCTGTAGCTCGATCCGAAGTGCGTTCTCGTACAGCTTTTCATCAAGACCGGGCTTCAGGCGATTTAAAACCGTCATTGCCGCACCAATAACCGATTCACTCAGTTCCGCATGAACTAACGCCTGACGCATGCCAAATCTCCCTCGATCTCTTAATATCCGCGCAATCCGCGGTTAGATCTAGAGAACAAAAGTACGCGGTTCAGAAGCCGTCGTAAACGTTTGGAGAGAGAAAAAGTGGAGCTGATCGGGATTGAACCGACGACCTCTGCATTGCGAACGCAGCGCTCTCCCAGCTGAGCTACAGCCCCAAGTTGTTTCGTTAATTTTAAGTTGCCGACGGCGCGTCGTCCAGTTTGAAACAGGACGATCGGCGACTGCCTAAAAGGCCCGTTCGCCAATGCCTTGGCTATTGCGGAAGGCCTTGATGTGTTCGTCTTGGCCTGAGGCTTCGGAGAGCTTATCCCAGCTTTGGGCGGCTTCCAGCCAGATGGCTTCGAGGTCGGCGTCGTCGCTGGCCATCGTCTTTTTCAGCGCCTCGCGAACGACGTTCTCGTACGCTGCGCGGTCTGGTATCCGCAGGGCCGATAGGTGTCGCGGCGATTGCAACTGCTCGAGGCTTACCTGAGCGTATTGCCGCAGGGCGGTGCCTGGCAGGTTGCTCGGCATCCAAGCTTCGGACATCGGTAAAGAGGAAACTCGGCAGAGGGTGGTTCGCTCGGAAGCGGGAGAAATCAGCGAAATCAATTCCGGACCAGTTAATAGAACCAGCAAGTTCGCCGCATTCATCGTTTGTCCCGATGCGGACGAGATCGAACCCACCATGCCGGAACTCGACAGCAGGGGGATGCTTTCTGGCTGATTGCCTGGGCGAGGGAGCCATTGATTCTCGGGCGTCTGGTACGTTTGTTTCGAGCCGGGAAGGGGAGCGAAATGGATGGCTTCCGAGACCGTTTCCGGCATACTCGTGGACTCGTTGATCCAGCCGATCGCCATGACCGATTTGCCGTCGAGGAACGCCTCGGCGGCTGCGCTGGGGCTCAGTGAATTCAACTCTTCGGGGATCGTCTGGGCAACATCGGCCAACTGCTGAGCGGCCTTCGTGAAACCAGGCGTGTCGATGCGAGCCTTGCCGGTGGCGAAGTCGAAGTAGGTCGAAAGGTTCTCGCCATGCTTCACGTAAGCGGCACTGCGAGCCAGCCACAAGTTCGGCAGGTAGGCCGGATCAAGAGGTTCTAGCGTGGCCGCTTTCAGCGTGTCGCTACTTTTCAGAAGATCGCTGTTTTGGATCGTCTCGACGGCGGCAGCGTACTCGTCCCACGTGTTGGGTGTTTTCAGACCCAACTGATCAAGCAGGTCGATGCGAACCATCAGCATCAGCACTGGGCTGCCCAGCGGCAGGGCGTACGGCTTTGATCCCCAGCGCGTCTCGGTCTGAAAGATCCCCAGGGCGACGTCGTCCAGTTTGAGTTCTTCGTTGTCCAGCGTGGCCGACGGGAGGGGAGCAATCCAGTCACGCTTGATCAACTCGCCCATCATCGCCGGTGGGTAGATGAGGAGATCCTTCGTGAACCGTTTCTGCCCCAGCAATGCCTCTTCGCTGACGACATCGACGGTGATCTCTTCTTCGGTCCGAGCCGCCAGTTCACGGCGAACGGCCTGGGCCATGCTTTCGTCCCCTACGATCGTGAGCGAAAGGGGAGGCGTTTCGATCTTGGGACGGTCTTTCTTTTTCGTGTCGTTGCATCCAATCAGCAGGCACGGAACAAGAACGAGCAGAAGAGAAATACGAAATGTCATGAGTTCAACTTGCGACCATCAAAGTGTCTCGGCATGTTTGCGCTCCCCGCATGGTAGTCGGATTACCAGCGAGCGACAATCGCTGAGGCCGCCCTGGCAAGTCGAACAAGCGAAGTTCTAAGAAGTCGCGAACCGATTGCCGTCGGCGTGCGTATAAACGCGCCGGCTCTTAACCTTCGGGAAACTGTCGACAAAATTCATACAGGGCCATGCACGTCGCCGTCGCGGCGTTGTAGCTGTACGGCATTCCATACACGGGAATCTCGACCGTTGCGTCCAGCAGGCCAAGGATGTCGTCGGTGATGCCCAGGCGTTCGTTGCCAATCACCAGGACGGTCTTTCGCACGAACGCGAAGTGGTGGATGTCCTGCGAATTGGTTGTTTGCTCGAGTCCCACCAGCGTATAGCCTTCTTTTTTCAGGTCACGCAGCACCGGGGCCAGGCTGCGATGACGCGAGATCGGCAGCTTCTCAGCACCATCGCGGGCAATTTTCGGATCGATCTTCACATTGCCACACACCACCACTTTGCTGATCGCACAGCACGATGCGGCCCGGACGATTCGCGAGATGTTCACGTTGCTCCGCATCGGACAGCAGGCCACGATCAGTTCGCGCGGCTGATCCAACGCCGTGGGGGGCTTGTGACGAAGGTGTTCGAAATCAGGGTCCATGCTAGTTGCAATCAAAACGGCGGCCCCTGTTGCTAGGGCCCCAGCGGCTGAGATACAAACGGGGATAAGGAATATCGTAATGCGAAAACTTCACAAGGTGGAAGCGGGTCAAATGATGAATACGCGTTGGATAATGCTCGGGGTGTTGGTCGCGTTTTGCGGATGTGGCAAAGGATCGGGGCCTCAACCGGCCATGACGCCGCCTGTCGAGACGGTGGAAGCCACGCCTGAGAGGACCATAGAAATCACCACGAAGGTGATGGACTACCAGGGCATTCAAATGCTGGTCGATTCGTACCGCGGCAAAGTGGTCGTCGTCGACTACTGGTCGACCGATTGCCCACCGTGCATCAAGGAACTGCCAGGGCTTGTCGAAGTGCACAACGAATTCTCAGGCAACGATGTGAAGTGCATTACGGTGAGCCTGGACTATATCGGCCTGGCCGACGAAGGTCCCGAAACCTACAAGGACAAAGTCATGCCGTTCCTGCTGCATGTCGGAGCGACCTTCGACAACATCATCGCCGCGGACGATTCCGAGACGATGCTGAAGAAGCTGGAGCTGGCCGCCCCACCGGCCGTGATGGTCTACGGCCGCGACGGCAAGCTGGCCAAACGCTTCGATAACGAAGAGGCTGCCAGCGAAGAGGAAGGGTTCACCTACGCCAAAGACATCAAGCCGTTGGTGAAGCAGCTGGTCGAAGCGAAGTAGTCCGCATACCTCTTGTCCCCTCACCCTTGGGAATGAGGGGGGCTGTGATTCATGGTTGGCCCAGAGAGATTCTTCTCTGGGTGGCCGTAGGTCACAAGCGGCTAGTACATCAGGCCTGAATCAAATGGAATCAGGCTATCCTCATTGACGTTGATACATGAGCCGCTCGTCGGCTATGCCGACCCAGAGAGAAATCTCTCTGGGCCACCCAGTGTGCTGAACACCGAACCAACCCAACCTTAAACGCTATCCGCGAAGGCCTTCAGGTCTTTCTCGAACGCATCGAGCCGTTCTTCCATCTCTTCCTGGGCGGCGTCCAACAGCGAAAGCTGTTCGGCAGCGACGTAGGTAAACATGTAGAACTTCACCTTCGGTTCGGTGCCGGAAGGACGGACGGCGACGTAGTTGTCTTCTTCCAGGGCCAAGATCACCATGTTTCCGCCGGGGCCGCCCAGTGGTTTCGACTCGCCGCCGGGCGTAGAGACCGTGTCACTCAAGTAGTCACGCACCTCCAGCAGTTTTAAACCGCCGACCGATTGCGGTGGTTCTTCGCGGAACTTGGCCATCAGCTTCTGCATGTTGGCCATGCCCTCCGAGCCAGGCATCTTCTGATTCAACAGGCGTTCGGCGTGGTAACCGTGTTGCCACCACAGCGATTCCAGCTTCTCGTGCAGCGACTTGCCTTCGGCCTTGCAGTTGGCGGCTAGTTCGGCCAGCAGCATCGAGGCCACGGCGGCGTCCTTGTCGCGTGCGTACTGACCGACCAGGTACCCGTGCGATTCTTCGCAGCCGAAGAGGAACTTGTCCGGCCCTTCCGCATCCATGGTGCCGCCGATCCACTTGAACCCGACTTGGAGGTTGCCACAGGTTCGCACGCCGTAGCTATCGGCAATGCGGCGAGCCATCTCGGTGGTGACCAGCGTCTTCACGATGTAATGATCGGAAGTCAGACCGCCACCCTTCTTGCGTTCGGAAAGGACGTGATCGCAAAGCAGTGCCGCGATCTGGTTTCCGGTGAACGTGCCCCATTCGCCAGTGGTGTCCATCGTCTTGGGGGCCGCACAGCCGACACGATCGCAGTCGGGGTCGGTCGCCAGGATCAGTTCGGTCCCGTCGGTCTTGGCCTGCTCGATGGCGGCGTCGAAGACGGCTGGGTTTTCGGGGTTGGAAACGTGCTCTGGCACATTTGGGAAGTCACCGTTGGGTTCTTCGTGCGGGCCGAAGATCGTCACGTCGGTGAAATTGTCGGCCTTGAGTGCCGGGACCACGGCCGAAGCCCCCACGCCGTGCAGTGGCGAGTACAGAATTCTCAGGTCACGCGGGCCGTCGAATTTCTGCTGGGCGACGTTGCTGATGAACGCCTCGTCGGTTTCTTTCGTGCAGATGACGATCTTGCCGTCGCTGACTGCCGCGTCGAATTCCACGCCCAGCGGAATTTCCTGCACGTTCATGACGTTGTCGATGATTTTCTTATCGTGCGGAGGCATCACCTGACCGCCGGTCGACCAGTACACCTTCACGGCGTTGTCGCTGGGCGGGTTGTGGCTGGCGGTGACCATGATGCCGCACGAGCACTTCTTATAGCGGACCAGGAACGAAAGCTCCGGTGTGCTGCGGTAGTCGTCCAGGAAGTAAACTGTGAAGCCGTTGGAAACCATGATTCGGGCACACAACTCGGCAAACTCACGCGAGCGGTGTCGCGTGTCGTAGGCGATCGCACAGGAGAGGTCACCTTCGACGCTGCTCTTCACGTATTGGGCCAGACCCTCGGCACTTTCGCCAATGGTGCGTTCGTTTACCGCATTCGAGCCGATAGGGTACATTTTTCCGCGTCGGCCGCCGGTACCGAAGGGGATGATCGTCCAGAACGCGTCGTCCAGCTCTTTCCACATGCCGGACGTGATGTGCTCGGCTACCTGACTGGCGTACCGGGCATATCGGTCTTCGGTGAGCCAGATTTCGATGTTCTCGGCAGCGCTGGCCGTGATTTTTCCGTCGGCCGTGGCCTGTTTGACTTGTTCGAGAAGTGCTGTGGTGTCGATATCGCTGCCGCTCATGGTCGTCCCCTTGTTAGGTCTACAGGAATTACCCGATTTTAAGGGAACGCCTCCTGGATCATCAATTGGGCCCGGCGGTGGTATGTGAATTCTTCACTTTCGTGGGGCAACGAAGAAAACGATCACGCCAAGACTGCTCATTATGTTTTATAGTAGGGAAGCTCACCCGATTGCCCTGGAACTACCACTATTTGCCGAGCCGACCTAGCACGATGCAAGAACCGATCATCAGCGTGTCCGGATTACGCGGAATTTTAGGATTGAGCCTTTCGCCGGAGACAATCAGCCGCTACGTGTCGGCGTTTGTCGAGCAACTGCCGGAGGGAAGTATTCTCCTTTCTCGCGATGGTCGCCCCAGTGGCTGGGCGTTGGGGGACATCGTTAAGGGGACCATTAATCTGCTCGGCCGCGATGTGATCGACGTCGGCGTCGCCGCGACCCCCACGGTGGGCATTCTGGTCCGCGAAAATCGCTGCACCGGCGGTATTCAAATCTCGGCCAGTCATAATCCGCCGGAATATAACGGCATCAAGCTGATGGGTGCCGACGGGCGAGTTATCTCGGCCGAAAAGGGAGCCCAGGTTAAAGAAGCCTACAAAGACCAACCCATTACCTGGGCACCATGGGACGAAATCGGCAATACGACATGCTGCACCGACACGACCACGGCCCACATCGAAAAGGTCCTCGGCACGATTACGCCAGGGCCGATTCAAAGTAAAAAGTTCAAAGTACTGCTCGACAGCAACGGCGGCTCCGGCAGTATCGTCGGCGTGAAGCTGCTGGAACAACTCGGCTGCGAAGTCGAAGTGATCGGGGGCGAACCCAACGGCACCTTCCTCCATCCGGCCGAACCGACCGAAGCGAATCTGAAATCAATTTCCGAACTGGTCACCAAAGGAAAGTACGACGTCGCATTCTGCCAAGATCCCGACGCCGATCGCCTGGCCGTGATCGACGAAAAGGGTCGCTACATCGGCGAGGAGTACACCGTCGCTTTGTGTCTGCAGAATGTGTTGTCGCAGCGTAAGGGGGCCGTCGTCATCAACGGGGCCACCAGCCGCATGAACGAAGACGTGGCCGCTTCGCTGAAATGCAAAATCTTCCGCTCGGCGGTCGGCGAGGCAAACGTCACGCAGGAAATGATGCTGCGAGACGCCGTTTTCGGCGGCGAAGGCAACGGCGGGCCCATCGATCCTCAGGTGGGCTACATCCGCGACAGCTTCGTCGGCATGGCCAACATTTTGGAACTGATGGCCAAGAAGAAGAAAACGGTCAGCAAACTGGCCGACGCCTTGCCGCGTTACGAGATCGTCAAGCACAAGGTCGATCTTGATGCGCACGAACTGCCAGCCGGTTTCGATCGCCTGAAACAGCAGTACGCCGACGCCGAAGTCGACGAAGGGGACGGGCTGCGTTTCACCTGGAAAGACCGGTGGTTGATCGCGCGAGCAAGTAACACGGAACCAATCGTCCGCGTCATCGCCGAATCGAAATCGTTCGACCAAAGCGAAGACATGTGTATCGCCGCGACACGCACGCTGCGTGGGGTTTAGGCGCGGCGTAAAGCCTGCCCTCGCTCCGGTCCCCTCGCCCCTATGGGGAGAAGGGGATATGAATTACGGTGGCCCTCGTTCCTTCACTTGTTCGAGTAGCGTTTTCAGGCGTATGCTTTCGTAACTCGGGGATCTCTGATCACGGGTTACGTGTTCCACCCAGTGCATGAGATCGAACTCGATGACCTCGACGCGCGGGCGGACCTTCGGCACGTCCTTGTTCGGCAAGTACTTTTCGTAGGAAAGAACTGCCGCATCGCCACCCGCATCGCGTCGCAGGCAATCAATCTTGGCCTGCTTCAGGCGAATCTTTGCCTGGAGTTCCAGGTCTTGAACCTTCAGGTGATAGAAGCTCCAGGCCAGGTACCGTTTTTCTTGGTACGTGTATGGCTCTTCGAGCGGAAGACCGTGATGCGGAGCACGCTTGTTGTGGCGTGCTTCCGAGTTTCGCTTACGCGGGGGCCTAGTCCTCTTGCGACTTGGCAGCGGCGGAGGATCCTCCACGGGGAACTCATACGCGGCGACTTCGGCGTCGATTGGCTCCGTCAGATAGTTCGCGCAGAACTCGGGATCGTCTGATTCGACAAATTGAGTGTGAAGTGCTTCCTGCTCGGCTGTGCGTGACTCGTTAAAGGCCTCCCACGCGGCCTCTTGGATGGCATCCTGACGCCACGCGATGGCTTCCCAGGGGGAAGGCCTCATGCCGGGCGGCTTCCGGTTAGAAGGTTCCGGCGGTGGTAAGGGTTCCTCGCGGGGCTGGTCAGCGGAAAGATACAGCAACACTTCCCCACAGCAGGGACACAATAGTCGATTGCCATCGCGCACGGCGACCTGCGGAGCGTGCTCAGGCGAGCCAGCTCCGTGCTTTTCAGGTTGTATCGCGTGGTGATGGGACATGACGTAATCTGTACGGTTGATGATCGTGTGCCACTGCCGCCTTCGGCAGTGTGAAGTGGGTACACAGTTCGCACGCCCAAGAATACTTGGGCGTGGCACCCAGCAAAGCGAGACTGCTTCGATGGGTGTACGTGCAGTTTACAGGGTTAGCGCTTCAGTGAGATAGTGCGCCTCGAAGAGTGTTTTCAGACTCGCACCACGCGGGGCTTGGTTTCCCACGATCGTCCGCGAAATCTGCGATTCGCTTTGGTAAGAGATTTCGTGAATAGCAAACTAGCCCGCTGGGCGAGTTTGCCAGCCGTCGACGATCAACTCGCCGTGGACGCCACACTCGAACTTGAGGGGCTCCTTCAAACCAGGGTGGTTGTCAGTCGTCGGATTTTCGAACCGGTCGGCATCGGCCACGTTGGTCAGCTGGTTGTTTTGAATCGTGCTTTCGTAGCTTTCTTTTGACCGCAATAGAGGCCTCGGCTCGCCTTGGCACTCGATGATGTTGTCGCGGATCGAAATGGTCTCGAAGTCGCATTCACGGTTGAAACCGAACAGTCCATCGCGGCGCGGAGTCTCCGTTGTGCGGGTGATGATGTGATTGTTGTGAATTGCCAGGTTGCTGTATGGCTCGTTAATCCAAATCACGCCGCGGCCGGGATTGCTGATCAAGTTGTTGTGGAAAGTAGCCGGTCCACCGGCGGGTGCTTTGCCGAAGCCTGAGATCAGGTTGCCGTGGTCTTTCTGCAGGTCGAAGTCGAACAGGTTGTGATCGATCTCGACTCCGTTGCGGACAAACTCGATCGAGTAACTGTCGCGAAAGTAATTGTGATGAATGTGAAACGTGCGGCCGCTCTCTGGGATGGGGCCGCCAGCGTACTTGGGAATCGAGATGGTACCGAAGCAGATGTTATGATCGATCTCGACGTCTTCGTCGTTTTCAAACGGCAATTCGATCGAAAAGTTGACTTCGATTGTGTTGTGATGAATGCGGCTCTGTTTTCCCTGGCGGCACTTGATGCCGTAGAACTCGTCGGCCTTGCTCTCTTGCGTGCGTGTGAAGCGGTTGTGAGCGATCTCGCTCTCTTTCATCCAAATGGCGAAGATTGCGCCGCCGGTGATCCCGCCATCGACGCCTGGCTCGCCACCTCGTTTCCAACGGCCGCCGGCGTCGATGAACTCGCAGTCGTGAATCCGTGCCCGCTGCATTGCGAACGTACGGATGCCGCACCAGAGCGTATCTTGGATCCGTAAATCATGCAGGTGCAGATCGGTGCAGCCGAAACCATAAATGGCCCCATGCACGTGCGGCCCTCGCAGTGTCATACCGGTCATGGTGACGCCAGCCGCTTTGTCGGGCAGCCGCACGAGATAGGCGTTTGTGTCGAGTCCCTGAGTTTTCATCTCAGGGTCTGGCAGCGTCTTGGTCGAGGGTTTCCAGCTTGCCACGCCGGTGATGATTGTCTCGTCTTGGCCAGCACCCTGGATCGTCATGCCGGACTTGGGCTCCAACGGCGCGGAAAGCTCAAACGTGCCAGGACCGACCTCGATGGTGTCCCCTTCCGCACCGTTATTGACCGCGGCCACCAGGGCTTCGGTCGTCGTAACGGGGGCAGCCAGGCACGACATGACGAGGGCTAAAGAGCAGGCCAAAGCGACGAGCAATTGGAAAGTTCGGACAAGCACGGGGGGATCCTGACAGGTGGGTTGGGATGCGGGTGGTAGGGGTGGACGTTATTGTGGCCGCATGCTGCACCCAGAGCAAATAGATTGCACGGGACGAGGCGAAGCTCAGTTCAAAGAGGATAAGAGCCAAGCCAACACGGTTACCGGCCCACCGATAAACAGCATGGCGGCCAGGGGAAGCACGACGAAGTAGAGGACCAGCAGTGGCCCGCGAGGCCGGGTGCCGCGTAGGGCGTTCAGACCTACTAGTGCCGCCGCGACCGCCGGCAAGAGGAGCATCACGGCTAATGCCGTTACCGACAGGGGCTTCCAAACGGTAGCCACCCCGATCGATCCGCCAGCGTAAATGACGGCGACAATCGGGGCGATGATCTTCGCGAGCTGAAGTGACGGGTTGGTTTCGTCAGGCATGTCTAGGAAACCGCCGGTTTACGTGCCAGGCGGCTGAAACAAGTTGCGGTATCATTTTGCTGCAATAATAGAGTGTAAGCCGTTTATTCTCTGAACCGAAGAACGCGGGTTGGTCTCTAGAAGAAATAGGAAAGATAACTTCGATTCCGTGGCTTCCACTAATCTCCCATCTCGTTGGACAAACGCCGTGCAGTTTACGTTTCTGGCAGATCGACCGTCGTTTGTACCGACCATCGCCAAGTGGTACTTCGACCAGTGGGGGCATGCCGTCACCGGGAATTCGTATGAAGCGACGTGCGCGAGAATCAAGGCGAACCTCGAAGAAGCGGGGCTTCCGATCTATTTGCTGGCCGTGCACGACGATCAGGTGTTGGGCGTGGCGCAGCTGAAATTACGAGAGATGGACATCTACCCCGACTATGCGTTCTGGCTGGGCGGGGTCTACGTTTCGGGGGCGGCCCGCGTGCAAGGGATCGCTTCTGGGCTGTGCCGACAGATTATCGACATTGCCCGAGATCGTGAAGTTGGCACCCTCTATCTGCAAACCGAACGCCTGAACGGCGGGCTCTACGCGAAGCTTGGCTGGCAAGCGATCGAGCAAATCCACTACCGCGGCTACGACGTGCTAGTGATGCAGCGGCAAGTGAGTGCCGATGGGCTTTAGCGAGGCCCGATCTTATCCATGCCCATGTACGGCCGCAGGACCTCCGGAACTTCGATGCTGCCGTCGGCTTGCTGGTAGTTTTCCATCACGGCGATCAGGCCACGGCTCAGGGCGATGGCGGTACCGTTCAGGGTGTGGGCGAAGTGGGTACCCTTTTCCCCTTTGACCTTGTAGCGGATGTTCAAGCGGCGAGCCTGGTAGTCGGTGCAGTTCGACGTGCTGGTCACTTCGCCGTATTCGCCAGCGTCGCCGCGGCCAGGCATCCAGGCTTCCAGGTCGAACTTGCGGTAGGCTGGTCCGCCCAGGTCGCCGGTGGCCGTGTCGACCACGCGATAAGGGATCTTCAAGCCGTCGAAGATCTGGCATTCCAGGTCGCAGAACTTGTTGAGCGTCGCTTCGCTGTCTTCTGGCAAGGTGAACGCGAACATCTCGACCTTGGTGAACTGATGCACGCGGTAGAGACCTCGCGAAGCACGACCAGCGGCGCCGGCTTCGGTACGGTAACAATGGCTGATACCACAGAACAGCTGCGGCAGCGTTTCGGCTTCCAGCGTCTTACCGGCGTACATACCGCCCAGGGTAATCTCGGCGGTGGCGACCAGGTTCAGGTCGGTATTTTCGATGCTGTAGATCTGCGTTTCCGGACCACGCGGGATGAAGCCGACTCCGTGCAGGATCTCGGTGCGGGCCATGTCGGGCGTGATCGTCGGGACGAAGCCTTCCTTGACCAAGACGCTCAGCACGTACTGCTGCAGGGCCAGTTCCAGCAGCACGGCTTCGTTCTTCAGGTAATAGAAGCCAGCGCCGGCGACCTGGGCACCTGACTCGAAGTCGATCAGGTCGAGCTTTTCGCCGAGTTCGACGTGGTCAAGGACCTTGAAATCGAACGTGCGAGGCTCGGTCGCTCCGCGTTGGATTTCGAGGTTGCTCTTGTCGTCTTCACCGATCGGTGCGTCGGGGTGCGAGAGGTTGGGGATAACACGGAGGATCTCAACGATCTGCTCTTCCAGCTTGTCGACTTCGGTCGAGGCGTCGTCCTTCAACTGACGAAGACGCTTGCCTTCGGCGATGATGTTGGGTCGCTCTTCGGGCGTAGCCTTGCCGACGGTCTTGTTGATCTCGTTGGCCTGACGATTGAACTCTTCAGCTTCCTGCAGCTTCGCCTTGCGAGCCGTTTCGAGCGCGACGATCTGATCGACATCCGCTTGAACACCACGGTTCTCGCAGTTCTTCTTCACGAGTTCGACGTTTTCGACAACAAACTTCCGGTCGAGCATGGGTTGAGGTCTTTGGGGTTAGCGTTTTGTGTGCGGTATCATTTCTGATCCCCTCGCCCTTTGGAAGGGAGAGGGGACATGAGGTTTTACTTATCGATCTTGGCCAGTTCGGCCCATAGTTGGGCGCTGGCGGCGATGCCTCGCTGGAAATCGGCGAGGTTGAACTTTTCGTTGGGGCTGTGGGTGTTATCGTCATCGAGGCCCCAGCCCAACAGCAGAACATCGGAGTCGAGCTGTTCGGCGAAGTTGGCGACGATCGGAATCGAGCCTCCTTCGCGAATCAATACTGGGGCGGCGCCGAAGCCTTGCTCGATGGCGTCGCTGGCGGCCTTGATGTAAGGACTGTCGGTTGCCACGACGAAGCCTGGCGAACCGTGATGTTCCTTGAACTCCATCTTGATGCCGGTGGGGCAAATCTTGGTCAGGTGCTCGCGAAGGGCTTTGCCGATCTTGTGCGGACACTGATCCGGCACCAGGCGGCAGCTGAACTTGGCGGAAGCTTCGCTTGGCAAAACGGTCTTGGCCCCTTCGCCTTGGTAGCCGCTGGTCAGGCCATTGATATCAAGGGTTGGTCGAGCCCAGCGACGTTCGAGCGTCGTGTAACCTTCTTCTCCATGGACATCGTCGATGCCCAATTGTTCTTTGAATTTCTCTTCGTTGAAGGGAAGTTCGGCGAAGTTCTCGCGCTCGTCACCCGACATCGGCTTGACGTCGTCGTAGAAACCGGGGATGTGAATCCAACCGTGCTCGTCGATTAGCGTGCTCAGCATGTGGCACAGGGCGTTGGCCGGGTTGCGGACAGCACCACCAAACGAGCCGCTATGCAGGTCACGATTGGGGCCGATCAGCTTCAGCTCGAAGTAAGCGATGCCCTTCAGACCGTAGGTGATGGCCGGCTGGCCGGGGGCAAACTGGCTGCTGTCGCTGATCACAACGACATCGTTGGCCAGAAGATCTTTATTTTCTTCGATGAACGGAGCGAGGTTGGCGCTGCCGATTTCCTCTTCTCCTTCGATCAGGAACTTGACCTGGATCGGCAATTCGCCCACCGATTTGATCCAGGACGTGGCTCCGAAAACATGAGTCAGCATCTGGCCTTTGTCGTCGGTCGCCCCGCGAGCCACGATATTGCCATCCCGCTCGGTCGGTTCGAAGGGGGGTGTGACCCAGAGATCGAGCGGTTCGGGGGGTTGGACGTCATAGTGTCCATAAACGAGGGCTACGGGCTTGCCAGGCACCGCTGGGCTTTCGGCATAGACGATTGGGTGTCCTTTGGTCGGGATGACCTTCGTCTCGAAGTTCAGATCTTGGAAGCGGCTTGCGACCCAGTCGGCGGCGGTCTTCACGTCTTCTTTATGCCGACTATCGGTGCTCACACTGGGAATTCGGAGCAACTCTTTGAGCGACTCGACGAAGTTTCCACGATTCTCATCTATAAAAGTTTTCAGATCCGGCATGGCTTATCCAATTGGACTTGGGCGCTGCATGGTTTGGCTTTTGAAACGCCAAAATTATCTTCCGACCCGTAAAGCCGTACAATATAATACGACTCGCAGTAAATGGACATTGCACCCAAGCCGCTCGCAACCAATTCGGGGGCTACGCGAGCGGATAAATTCCTGTCGAATTTCGAGATATTACCAGTGGGCGATTCAAACACGTCTGTAGCAGAACCTTGGGAAGCGACGACGGTTACGACCAAGACGAAACCCAAGAAGAAGCAAAAACCGAAGCGCCAGCCTCGGTATCATGTGATGCTTTGGAACGATGACGACCACACCTACGAGTACGTCATCTTGATGATGCACGAGCTTTTCGGACACCCGGTCGAAAAGGGGTTCCAGATTGCCAAGACGGTTGATGCGGACGGCAAAGCCATTTGCCTGACCACCACCAAGGAGCACGCGGAACTGAAACGCGACCAGATTCATGCCTATGGCAAGGACGATCTGATCGCCCGTTGCCGCGGTTCGATGTCTTCCACGATCGAGCCAGAGTGCTAAAATCGGGGATTCCCCGATTGTTACCGCTATCGACAGGGTGCCATCGCATCCTGAGTACCATCTGCTGATGAGCGATCTCAAGCTGAAGACCCTTACCCTGGGGTGCAAGGTCAACCAATACGAAACAGAACTGGTTCGCGAAGGCCTTGCGCGCGGTGGGTATCGAGACGCCGAAGACTCTGAATCGGCCGATGTGTGCGTGGTGAATACCTGCACGGTGACCAACGAAGGGGACTCAAAGAGTCGCCAGGCCATTCGCCGACTGGCCCGTGACAATCCGAATTCGCGGATCGTCGTGATGGGCTGCTATGCCACGCGGGCCCCAAACGAACTTAAGGTGCTGCCCAACGTTTCGGAAGTCGTCACCGACAAGCGCGAAATTCCCGATCTGTTGGGTCGGATGGGCGTGATCGACATTCCGGATGGAATCTCGAAGTTCGGCGATCGGCATCGTGCGTATGTGAAAGTTCAGGACGGTTGCCTGCTGCGGTGCAGCTTCTGCATCATCCCGTACGTACGTCCGGAGATGTACAGCCGGCCCTCCGGCGAGATCGTTGATGAAGTGGCTCGACTGGCCGACAATGGGTTCCGCGAGATCGTCCTCACGGGTATTCACCTGGGGCACTATGGCGTCGATCTGAACAAGGGGAAGCCGAAGACCGACTGGGTACGCTTGGCGAAGCTGATGGAAATGCTTTCGCAGATCGACGCTGACTTCCGCGTGCGTCTTTCCAGCATCGAAGCGACCGAGGTCACCAAAGAGCTAATCGAGGTCATGGCCAAATACCCTGACAAGATTTGCCCTCACCTGCACATCTCGATGCAAAGTGGCAGCGACTCGGTACTGCGTCGGATGCGACGTCGTTGGGGCAGCCAGCGATTCATCGACCGCTGCAAACTGCTGAAGGACTCGATCGATAAGCCGTCGATTTCAACCGACATCATCGTCGGTTTCCCCGGTGAGACGGAAGAAGAGTTCCAAGAGACCTGCCGCGTTTCCGAGACGGTTGGCTTCTCGAAGATCCACATCTTCCCGTTCAGCCCTCGCAAGGGAACGCCGGCTGCCGAGATGCCGGACCAGATTCCTGGCGACGTGAAGTCCGATCGCAGGGCTCGCCTGGCCGCGGTCGAAGACAAGACGCGCGAAGCCTACTATCAGAGCCTGGTAGGGGATACGCTCGACGTGCTGATCGAAGCCGAAGATCGCGACGACGCGAATTTAGCCAGCGGAACCTCATGCCGCTATGCTCCGGTCTACGTAGACCGATCGCAGGTCGAAATCGGCCAGCGGTACCAGGTTAAGATCGACCGGGCCGAATCGCAGCGGGTGTTGGGAACGCTGGTGTAATCGATCCAATCGGTACATCTCGCCAAGTGCCCCTTCTTCTGGTGCGAAAGTGCTAGCACTGCCGATTAATGGTTCGTTGAGTTGTTTCTTGAAATTGGCAACTACGGACCGACGCGGGCAGCGGCACTATGAATGCGCAAAATTCAAAGCTGGGTATTAACACCGGAATTCTTCTGGAAGCAGGCACCAACGAGGCGGAGATCCTCGTGTTTGAAGTGGGGGGACAGACCTTCGGCGTGAATGTCGCCAAGGTCAAAGAAGTCCTGGGAATCACGAAGGTGACGGGGCTGCCGGAAGGACACGCAGCGATCGAAGGTGTCGTCCGAATTCGCCAAGAGGTCGTCTCGCTGATTCACCTGGGGCGATTCCTTTATGGAGACGCACCAGAAGTTGCTTCGCGGGATAGCGATTGTCTGTTGCTGCTGGAATTCAACCAGCGTCCGCTGGCGTTTCGCGTGAATCGCGTTCACCGTATTTATCGTGTCAGCTGGAAAGCGACGCGCCCCTTGCCGATGACGCCCGGCATGAACGCTCCGATTACCAGCGTCGTGCTGATTGACGGAAAGCTGGTCCAGATTCTCGACTTCGAGTCGATTGGTGCGGCTGTCGCCGGCATTTGCGACGAGCCAGCCAACAGTTCTGGCGTATCGCGGATCGAAGCCCCGAACATCCCGGTCGTTTTCGCTGAAGATTCTCGCATGATCTCCGAGATGATTGGCGATCACCTACAGGACGCCGGGTTTACCAACTTCCATGGTTTCGTCGACGGCCAGGCAGCGTGGGAATATCTGGAAGCCTTGGCCGAAGATGAATCGATCGAGACGATTCGTGAAAAGGTCGGCATCCTGATCACCGATATCGAAATGCCGCGGATGGATGGCTTCAGCCTGGCAAAACACGTCCGCATGCACCCAGTCCTGGGTTCGTTGCCGATTGTAATCTTCTCGTCGCTCGTTTCGCGTGACAACGAGAAGAAGGGACAGCAAGTCGGCGTCGATACCCAGGTTCCTAAACCTCGCTACGGCGAACTGCTGGAAAAGACCCGCCAGTTGGTTGGTATTTCCGAGCTTATCGAAGCCTAGAGCAAGTGGGCTTTGCTAGCACCGGCGGAAGCATTCTGACATTCTGAGAGGAATTGTCTCAAGATTCCTCTTGTCGTGACCGACCGCAAGCTGTTACTGTTCCCCGACCATTCCCGGCCCAAGATGGGCCTGGGATCGATCGATGCATTTGTTGTCACATGAGGGGAACAAGCAAGGATGTTTGTCCACACGAATTTGCGTCTGGCTTTGGCAATGGTCTTTGTTGCCGCTGCCACCACAACAACCTGGGCCGCTCCACCATGGGCCAATCTGATTCCTTTTCAGCGTGTGGAAGCTGACGCCGAGAAGAGCTATGAGCTGACCGAAGATCACGGTCCCTGGCTGATCATGGCTACCAGTTTCACCGGTCCCGGTGCCCAGCAGGATGCCAATGACTTGGTCTTGGAGCTTCGCAAGGACTACGGGCTCGAAGCTTATACCTGGCATCAGAACTACGACTACACCGATTCGGTGGTCGGCAAAGGGTACGATCGTTACGGCGGCCCCAAGAAGATGCGATACATGAACGACGTGAGCTTCACTAGCTTCGTGGTCATGGTCGGCAACTTTGAAACGGTCGAAGAAAGTGGCGTGGAAAAGACGCTGAACAAGATCAAGACGGCCAAGCCCAAGGTCTTCCAGGACAGCTACACCGTCAAGAACGACACCATCAAAACGATTCGCCAGAAGCTACGCGAAGCGATCAATTCGGAAGACGACAAAGAAAAAGGCCCCATGGGCAATGCTTTTGTCACCCGGAATCCACTGCTGCCGGAAGAGTACTTCCGCCCCAAAGGCATGGATGAATTGGTCCTGAACATGAACAAGGACAGCCAGTACAGCCTGCTGAATTGCCCTGGCAAGTACACCGTACGTGTCGCCACGTTCCGGGGTGCTGTCGAGTTGGATCAAAAGAAGATCGAAGAGATCGAAAAGAAGAATATTGTCAGCGGAACACGCCTGGCCGTTGCCGCGGAAAAGGCGGAGAAACTGGCCGGAGCTCTTCGTAAGCAAGGCGTCGAAGCCTACACCTTCCACGATCGATCGGAAAGCATCGTCACGGTCGGGGCGTTTGAAACCGTTGGTACGCCGCGTCGCGATGGCAAGATCGAAATCAATCCGCAAGTCAAACGCATCATGGATGGCTACAAAGGCGGAACAGGTACCGCGACCATCGAAGGGGGTACGGCTCCTTCGTACAAGCCAAAATCGCTCAACGGAATTGTCTTTGACGTTCAGCCACTGCCGGTTGAAGTTCCCAAGGTGAGCATCGCCGCCGACTACGCACGTCGTCCAATTCGATAGGTTGTCCGCGGACTACAAGCAAGCAACTTACTCGAGGTTCCACGTTCATCGTGGAACCTTTTTTATGCGCTCGTTTCTCGTTACGATGTCCTCTGCCCATCCGAGAAACAGCGTACTGGAAAACGAGTGATGTCCGACAACCGGCAAATGGTGCTTGGCACCTACAATCAGAAGAAGCGAGGCGAACTTCAGCGTCTGCTCTTTCCTCTAGGGATCGAACTGAAAACCCTGGAAGAGTTTCCCGCAGCCATCGAAGTCGTCGAGGATGGAGAATCGTTCGCCGAGAACGCCGCCAAGAAGGCGACGCAGCAAGCCGTTGCGATCCGCGAGTGGGTCTTGGCCGAGGACAGCGGACTATGCGTCGATGCCCTCAAGGGTGCCCCAGGGATCTATTCTGCGCGGTTCTCTGGCGACGACGCGACCGACGAAAAGAATAATGACCTGCTATTGGAAAAGCTGGAAGGCTTGCCGCCAGAAAAACGGGGTGCCCACTATGTGTGCCACATCGTGCTTTCCAATCCCCAAGGCGAAGTGATCTTAGAAGCCGAAGACAAGTGCCACGGGCGAATTGTCACCGAGCGTCGCGGTACCAATGGGTTCGGGTACGACCCGCTCTTCGAGCTGCGTGAATACCATCGTACGTTTGGCGAGATGGGGCCAGCGATCAAGGGGCTGATCAGCCACCGAGCCAAGGCATCCCGGGCATTCGTTCACCAGCTGGAAGAGATGCTGGGCAAGAATCCGGCACTTTTGGCCACGAAATAGGCCAAGAAACAAAATAAGCAGACGCCGTTGGATGAGTCGCGGACGTCTGCTCGAATAAAATTAGACCGTGATATAATCTACCTAGGGATGATAATCCTCGTCCCCACTTTTTGACAAGGCGTAATTCGCATCTTTTTTTCGAGATCTTAATCCATGGTTCGGGCTCGCGTTGTTTCGTTTGCCGTTACCTGCTTGTTTATCACGAGTTACGGCATGCTGCCCCTGGCTGATGCTAATGCCGATCCCCCCAGCAGGGATTCTGCCCCAGTCAAGCAATGGGTGGACCAGCAGGTCGGTTCGCTCGTCGAGATTTACCAGGACTTTCACGCGCATCCGGAAGTCTCTTTTGAAGAAGCAGAGACTGCCCGGCGGCTGGCTGACCTACTGAAATCGGCCGGATACGAAGTGACGACCGGGGTCGGTGGGCATGGCCTGGTGGCAATTCTGAAGAACGGCGAAGGGCCGACCGTGATGCTGCGGACCGATCTCGACGCCTTGCCGGTCACCGAGAACACCGAGTTGGTCTACGCATCGAAGCAAACGGTCAAGCTGGAAGATGGGACCGAATCTGGAGTGATGCATGCCTGCGGTCACGACATTCATATGACCAACGTGGTCGGCACTGCCCGGTATATGGCGACCCACAAAGATGAGTGGCACGGCACGCTGATGATCATCGGTCAGCCAGCCGAAGAAAAAGGGCAGGGGGCCAAGGCGATGTTGGGGGACGGATTATTCGAACGTTTCCCGAAGCCAGACTACGCAATCGCTTTGCATGTCGATCCCAACTTGCCGACGGGAACGGTCGGCTATCGCGGCGGTTACGCGATGGCCAATGTGGATAGTGTCGATATCTACGTGCAAGGCAAAGGGGGCCACGGAGCTCATCCCGACGCAACGGTCGACCCGATCGTTCAGGCGGCCCAGTTGATTTTGGACCTGCAGACGATTGTCAGTCGTGAAGTCAATCCAACCGATCCTGCTGTCGTCACGGTGGGGGCTATCCACGGTGGGACGAAGCACAACATCATCGGCAACGAATGTCATCTGCAGCTGACCGTGCGAAGCTACGGCGAAGAAGTACGCAAGCAACTGCTCGAAGCGATTCAGCGGAAGGCGAAAGCGGTCGCGATCAGCTACCGTGCTCCGGAACCGAAAATTGAAATCAGCGAAGGAACGCCCAGCCTATTCAACGATAAGCATCTCACCTGGCGGATCGTGAAGAACTTCAATCATGCGTTTGGCGACGAAAAAGTGGTGCCGGTCGATCCTTCGATGGGAGGCGAAGACTTCAGCCGCTATGGAATCGCCGGCGTACCGATCTTCATGTACCGGCTGGGGGCGGTCGATGCGAAACGGCTGGCTCGCTACGAGCAACTTGGGCAAGAGCCTCCCTCGTTGCACTCGCCGCTTTTCTATCCCGACGCCGAGGATTGTTTGGAAACCGGCATTAGCGCGACCGTGATCGCGCTCTTGGAACTCTTCGAGCACAAGCCGGGCGATCAGTAATGCATCGGCACACATTAATGGGAATGGCGGCCGGTTACGTCGTTCTGGTGGGCATTATTATCTACGGTTTACTGCAAGCACGCGTATGGGTCGCAAAGACTTACGATACGCCTGAGGCGACCGAAAACTGGCAGAAGTTGACCCAAGAACTGGATCAACGGCAGGATCGCGACCATTCAACAGCAAAAAGGCCACCGCAACGGAGCGCAGAGCCGCCAATTAAGATCTTGTTTTCGGAGAACTTTCCTGCGATCGTTATCTGGAGCCTCGTGATTCTGAGTATTCTATACTGGAGCGTGGGAATAATGATTACCGGTGCGATGCGAACACCTAGTCATCAACCTGCGTCACTTGATCATGACGCACCCCCGTGAGTTTGACACCCAGGCTGCCCTTTCCCATCAAGGGCCATTGATCGGCGATACATGCCACCATCCAGTCGCGAATTTGAGACGCATTCACCGGAGCTATCCTTGGTGCGATTGCCTATTCGCGATGATCACATCGCCCAAGGGACGACCGCACTGCTGCTGATCGTGCTTGCGTTCCTTACTTATTCGGGGACCGTTTCGGTGTGGGTATCGCTGGGGGTCGTGCTGGCCTGCCTGGCCGCAACCTGGAAGATGTTTGTTCCCGTTCGGATTGACCTCGGCCCGCGGGGAATCATTCAGAATTCATTTCTCGGCAGCCGGAAGACACCCTGGCGAGAAATTGCCCGGTTCGAGCCCCACGAGCAAGGCGTCATCCTTTATCTTACGCAAGACGACTCCCCGCTGGCTGGCTTTGCTTCGATTGATTTGGCCTGCCGCAGCATGAAACCGGAAGTCGAAGCGATCGTTCGCTACTACATGGAATCGCGGCGAATGCGGACGGGCTCGTCGATCGTGAAGATGGCCGACGACCTCTCGAATTCCAAATCGGGTTCGGCCGCGAGTTAGCTCGGCGCCGCGTCTTCGATCGACTTGTCACCGGCAAAGAAGCAAGCTGCCGGGTGCGGTGTCCCTTCCAGCGGTGGTGGACTGGCCGTGCATTTCTCAGGCTGCACAATTGGGCAGCGATCGGCAAACGGACAGCCGGGGTAAAACGTATCAGGCGAGGGGACTTCCCCTTGCAGCACGATCCGTTGCCGTTTGCGTTCGATATCCGGGTCGGGCACCGGAATAGCCGACAAGAGGGCCTGTGTGTAAGGATGCATCGGCTGCCGGAACAACTCTTGAGATTCCGATAGCTCGACGATTCGTCCCAGGTACATCACACCGATTCGGTGCGAGATATGCCGGACGACACTCAAGTCGTGGGCAATGAAGACATAGGCGACGCCCAGCTTCTGCTGCAAGTCCATCAACAGGTTGATCACCTGGGCCTGAATCGAAACGTCGAGGGCCGAGATTGGTTCGTCGCAGACAATCACCTTGGGCCTGGCCGCGAGTGCTCGGGCAATCCCGATACGTTGTCGCTGACCGCCCGAGAACTCGTGCGGATACCGATTCACAAACCGTGGATTGAGCCCGACGACATCCATCAGTCGCATCACTTCCAGCTTTCGATCGAGACCAGACTTCAGTCCGAAGATCGAAAGAGGTTCACCAATGATCGTGCCCACGGTCATACGCGGATTGAGCGAAGCGTACGGATCCTGAAAGATCATCTGCAGGTCGCTACGATGTTGCCGCATCGATGCTGGCGAGAGATCGTCGATTCGTTTGCCGTTGAGGTGAATCGTACCGGCGGTCGGTTTGACCAGGTTCATGATGGCCCGCGCCGTGGTCGACTTGCCGCAGCCACTTTCCCCCACCAGCCCAAACGTTTCACCAGGCTTCACATCAAACGAAACGCCATCAACGGCCCGTACGATTTCAGTTTGGGACGCGAACCACTTGCCGCGTCGAACCGGAAAGTGAACTTTCAGGTCGCGGACTTCGAGAACGGGAGAGACGTCTATTACTTGTGACATGGATGCGATAGCTTAGCTAAGACGTTAGTTAGTGGCAGTGGGTGGAACCGGCAGATCAATCTGGGTAACGTCGCGAATGCACGCATGCGCGGTTCCCGTGTCGACTTGAACTAGCGGTGGATCGATCTTCTGGCAGTCATCCACGCGGTACGGACAACGCGGATAGAACGAACAGCCTGGGATCGGCTCGCTCATGTCGGGTGGTTGTCCTGCAACTGGTGAGAGTTGGGCTCCCACTTCCTCGTCGATCCGCGGAATCGAATTGAGCAACCCCAACGTGTAAGGGTGTCGAGGGTCGGCGAACAAGTCGTGAGCCTTGGCCTGTTCGACCTTGCGTCCGGCGTACATGACCAGCACGTCTGTGGCCATGTTCGCGATCACACCCAGGTCGTGCGTGATCATCACGATCGCCGTGTTGTGTTCTTCTTGCAGCTGCTGCATGAGTTCCAGGATCTGGGCTTGAATGGTCACGTCCAGAGCAGTCGTCGGTTCGTCCGCGATCAGGATTTCGGGATCACACGACAGGGCCATCGCGATCACCACGCGTTGCCGCATCCCGCCGGAGAATTCGTGCGGATAGTTGAACACGCGGCGTTTGGCACCTGGGATGCCGACCTTTTCAAGCATCTCGATCGCGCGGTCCAAGGCGTCTTTATAGGACAGCCCCAGATGCTTTCGCGTGACCTCGGTCAACTGTTCGTCGATGGTCAAAAATGGATTGAGCGTGGTCATCGGATCCTGGAAGATCATCGCGATGCGGTTCCCACGAATGCTCGCGAGTTCCTTGTCGCTCATCTTCAGCAGGTCTTTGCCGTTATACATGGCCGAGCCGCTGGTGATCTTGCCAGGAGGCTGAGGGATCAGCCCCAGCATGGCCAGGTTGGTGACCGACTTACCAGAGCCTGACTCGCCGACAATACCTAGCGTTTCGCCAGCTCGCAGATCGAAGTCAACCCCGCGAACCGCTTTGAAGGTTCCATCTTCGGTGCGGAACTCGACTGCCAGGTCACGCACTTCCAGCAGCACTTTGCCGGTGCCGGAAGGCTTGTCCTTCGTCGATGCGCTCGTCGTTTCTACAGTCACAAGGTTACCCTTATCGGTTCTTCATTCGCGGGTCGAGAGCGTCACGCAGTCCGTCACCCAGGAAGTTCAAGGAGTACAGCGTCGATGCCAATGCCAAGGCCGGGAACACCACCAACCACCAGTAGATTTTCACCGGCGTGATCACCTTCAGGCCTTCCTCAGCCAGCACACCCCAGCTCACAGCCGGAGCTTCCACGCCCAGACCAAGGAACGACAGAAACGCCTCGAACAGCATCACCGCCGGAATGGTCAGCGTCAGGTAGACGATCACAATACTCATCACGTTGGGCACCAGGTGTAGAAACACAATGCGGAATCCACTGGCGCCCACGGTTCGTGCCGCGTCGACAAATTGTTCGTTTTTCAAGCTGATGATCTGACCACGCACCACGCGGGCCATCGTCAGCCAGTACACGGCCCCGATCACGATATACAAAATGACGATGCGGCTGATGCCGTAGCTTTCCAGCCACTGCTTGACGTCGTCTTCGCTGAGGATCGTGATGAGGAAGAGCACCAGGAAAATGAACGGCACCGAATACATGATGTCGACTACCCGCATCATGAAGTCGTCGACCATCCCGCCTGAGTATCCGGCGATTGCCCCGTAGCTAACCCCGATGATCAGCGAAACGAGTGTGGCGACCAGTCCCACGATCAACGACACCCGAGCCCCATAGAATAGACGCGAAAGCAAGTCGCGTCCCAAGAGGTCGGTGCCGCACAAACTGGGCAGGCAATAGTCGCCGAAGATCGCCAGGCGCGTGTTCAATAGCAACATGTCAAAGCCGGTCGGGTCGGTCCAAAGCTCGCCAACGCGGCGATCGAACTCTTCTCCTTCGAGTCCCTTGAGTTGCAAGCTGACCGGGACGACTTCCTTTTCCCCTTCTTCGTTGGCCCGCTTGGTCGTCGAGTGAAACTCTGGGGGCAAAGCCAAACGGTTGGCCAGGTCTTGCTCACGCGGCGATTGCAAAGGGAACAGCGGAGTGAAGATGGCTGCCAAGGCTAGCAGGACCAGGAAACTGAGTGCCGTCATCGAGACCCAGTCGCGGCGCAGCCGACGCCAGGCATCTTGCCATAGCGAAATCCCGCGGATGTTTCTCGCCTCGTTGTACATTGCCTGATACTTCTCGATCGGCGGCAACGCGTCGGCGTAGGGGTCGTGCTTATTAAGTGAATCCAAGGCTCTGGCCTTCGCAGCGAGGAGTTACTTGTCCAACTTGACGCGAGGATCGATCAAACCGTACGACAGGTCGACCAACGTATTCATCGAGAACAACAGGAAGGTGTAGATCATCACCACCGCCAGGCTGACGGGGTGATCCTTCTGCTGAACGGCCTCGATGAAGTGGCTTCCCAAACCGGGAATAAAGAAGATGCGTTCCAGCACCAGCGACCCGGTCAGAATGCCTGCCGTGGCTGGTCCCAGGAATGAGACGACCGGCAGGATAGCACCACGAAATGCATGCTTCAGCACGACCGTCGCAGGCATCAGCCCCTTGGCATACGCCGTACGAATGTAGTCTTGCCCCAGCACTTCCAGCATGCCGGTTCGTGTCAGACGCGAGATGTACGCCGCGAAAGGAGCCGCCAGGCAAAGCGACGGCAGCACCAAATTGATCGGGCGTCCCCAACCAGCCGCGGGAAACAGATTCAAGCCGAACACAAAAATAATGATCGCGAAGCCTGCCAACACAAAGTTAGGAATCGCGATCCCCAGCGTTGCAATCATGCGGAAGGTCACATCGATCAGCGACTGTCTTCTTAGTGCCGAGATGATCCCGGTCGAGAAGCCAATCAGCATCGCGAAGCTAAGCCCCAATAGCCCGAGCGAAATCGAAATCGGTAAACCTTCCGAGATGATCTCGAAGACCGACTTGTCGATCAGCTTCATGCTGGGGCCCGGGTTGAGCACCATGTAGTTGCCCATTGTCTTGACGTACCGCGTCGCAAGAGGCTTATCCAGGTCGTAGTATTCTTCCAGGTTGCGTTTGATCGCCTCGGGAAGTTGCCGCTCGTTCAAGAGCGCACCTTCCGGCGAGACCGTCCACATCAGAAAGAAGCTAATCGTGAAGACGACCCACAAGGTGATCACCAGCCACATTAGCCGCTTGGCCAAAAAGTAAATCACTCCAAGCCCTCCCACTCGCGAATCTTTTCGCGTTGTTCTTCGTCAATTTCGAGGATGTGCAGGGGATGGAGATCCTGCAGGTTCGGATAAAAGTTCTTCACGTACGGCCGTACCATGTTGATCGAAACGTAGAAGTAGATCGGCAAGATCGGCATCTCGTCGACCAGTACCTCTTCCGCGTCGCGAAGCATGTTAAAGCGTTTTTGGGGATCGGCTTCACTGCGTGCCGCGTCGATCAGGCCGTCGTACTTTTCGTTGCTCCAGCCGGTCTCGTTGTTCTCGCCGTCGGTGACGAACATGTCGAGAAAAGTATTCGGATCGGGATAGTCGCCAATCCAACCAGCCCGAGCGACGTCGTAATCCATTTCGCGGACCGTTGTCAGGTAGACGCCCCACTCGACGTTCCGTAGTTGAACATCGATGTGCAGATTGCGTTTCCACTGCTGTTGGATCACTTCGGCGATCTGCTTATGCCCTTCCGACGTGTTGTACAGAATCTGGATGGGACGCATCTTTTCGCCGCCCAGGGCTTCCTCAAGCAGCTTTCGGGCACGCTCTGGATCGTACGACTCGGTCGGTGGTCCTTCGTATCCGGTGATACCCGGCGGCACGAGCGAACCAGCCGGAACCTGCCCACCGCGGGTGACGAAGTCGACGATCTCTTGCTTGTTGATTGCCAGGTTCAGGGCCTGCCGTACTTTCGGATTATCGAGCGGCGGCCGATTGGTGTTTACGCGATAGAAGTAGGTAGAAAGCATTGGGGCGATCTGCAGATCGTCGCTTTCATTCTCTCGCCCTGGCTCCTTCTTCTTCTCCTGGTCGAGTTCTTTCAGATCGTCCAACACCGGGTTGGGAATATCGGTGGCCCACTCCATCTGGCCGCTCATGAACATGTTGAGCTGCGTGGTGTTCGACTGCACGGCCAGGGCGTCGATCGTCTCCAGTTTGACTTTATCCGCATTCCAATAGGTCGGGTTCTTCGCCAGGCGAATACGATCGCGGATGCGGCGTTCCTGAATTTGATAGGGGCCGTTGGTGACAATGTTCTCCGGCTTGGTCCAGTCAGGGTAACCGTGCGTTTCGATACACGTGCGATTGACCGCGTGCATCGGGTAGAACGAAGCCAGTTCCAGGAAGTACGGCGTCGGCGATTCGAGCTCGATGACCAGCGTCATCTCGTCAGGAGCTTTGATGCCGACTTCGCTGAAGTGAAGCAAAACGTGCATCGCTTCTTCGGCGCCGGGATGCTTCTCCAGGAAAGCCTTTGGCGTGCCTGTTTGATAGAAGACGCGTTCGGTGGTTTCTCCGTCCCATTGCGGTTGGCCGTCTTTCTCAGGCACGCAGTCGACGGTGAATACTTTGTAGGAAGCACTCTCTTCTTCGCCGTGTCCGGAGTTGCTCGATTCGCTGGAACCTTCCGGATAGGTATCTACCTTCTTCAAGATGCCGGAGACCATCGTTCCGCGAGGGAACATCTGAGCGCGATCCTTACGATCGGCCAGTTCGACTTCAACATGGTCGCCGACATCAAAATCGCCGGTCGTGTAGCGTTTGGCGTTCTTGATGTACCACAGTTGGTACCCGTACTGCGTTCCCGATTCTGGATGCAAAAAACGCATCCAGGAGAAGTCCCAGTCGTAAGCGGTGACCGGTTCGCCGTTGGTCCACTTGGCACCTTCACGCATGTGAAAGGTATAAGTCTTCAGGTCATCCGATACGTCGTGCGACTTGGCCATCGCGGGCAACGGGACCATGTCGTTGGGATCGTTGGGATCGGGCATCTTCCGATAGAGCCCCTCGAAGATGGCGTCAATGATCCGCCCTTCAGGGGCACCGGTGCTTTTAGCCGGGTCCACCGTTTGTGGCTCGGTACCGTTAGAAAAGGTGAAGTCCGCGGGGGGGAGCGACCCCATCCGAAGCGCGAAAAAGAGAGCGACTACGAAGATTAGTGGGAAGAAGTAAGGAAATAATCCTCGTATTGACCATTTCATTCGGTGATTTCTCACTCATTCGGGCCATTGGCAGTGGGTTTCAAGGTGATCATCACCTAAGTTCCTGATCGTATCAAATTCCGCAAGAGCTGACGATATGCTGATCTCAAACGGACCAGTCCGCTTGAAAGGCGCAAGCTACAGGCCTTGTTTTCGATAGAAATGTTGCAGTTTCATTCGAATTGTCCGATACTCCGGGAATGAGCGAACCGCCTTGCCCGAGCATTCGTACGTTGGGGCGAGGCTCGATTGCAGTATGAGAGCCGTTAGCGCTTGGTTCACCTACTAGCAATTGGGTTTGTTCATCGCCATTCGATTTAACTTTACGCGTCTTCGTTGGAAACTGCATTTCTCCGTTTCGCTATCAAGGCGAGCGAGGGTTAAGCATTGGCCGCGTCAAGCTATCTCTCAGGGCGTGACTCATCCTTTTTCAGGGCCAGTTAACTTAACTAATCAGTAGGGGCCCAAGCCTTACTAACACGGAGAAGATCTGCCATGATGTTCTTGGCCACTCCAGCCAATGGACACACGATGTCCAAAGGGTACTACTCAGACAATGATAGTCCCTCGCACGTTTCCCAGCCGGAAGGATCCGGTAAGGAAGTTTCACCTTACGAACCCTTGAACGAAGACGTTGCTCGTCAGCTCGTTCAACTCTTTAAGCTGTTGGCCGACGAAACTCGGCTTAAAATCCTCAGCTACCTGCTACAGGCAGGCGAACTCAATGTTCGATCGCTGTGTGATTTGCTCGATCAAAGCCAGCCAGCAGTCAGTCATCACCTGGCCCTGCTGAAAACCTGTGGACTGATCGAATCGCGACGCGACGGTAAGAACAATTTCTATCGCGTCATTCCGGAACAGTTCGGACGCTTCGCCGAAGTGTTGTTCCGCCAAGTACCTGGCCTGGAAGACGATAAGATCGACTTCGGCGAAGCCATGGTACGCCTGGAAACGGAAACCCAAGCGGTCGCCGTCCACTAAGAACCTTCTCTCCTCAATATGAGGCTCGCACGAAGGCTACCTGATCGTGTCCCAGGTAGCCTTCTTTGCGTTCTTGCCAGGAGAAATCGGCCTCCTTCGGCGATCAGGCCTCTTTTGCCGTTGTTCGTACTGCCAAAAAATCGGGTAAGGGTTAGAATTTCATGATGGAATCTTGTACACCTTAGCCCCCTTGGATCATGGCAGAGAATCTCGACGGCCAGCAGCCTGCCCCATCGCCGGAAGCGGCTCCCTCCGAAGGAAAGCCAGCGGAACATGTTCCCTTTACGGTAACTGCAGACAAGGTACGTAAATTCCCGACGACTTCCGGCGTCTATATCTTCAAAGACGACAAAGGGCGGGTGATCTACGTGGGCAAGGCCAAGAACCTGCGTTCAAGGGCAAGCAGTTACTTCCTGGCCGAAGCGGCCGTTGATCAGCGGACCGGCTACTGGGTCAACGAAATCGCCGATGCTGACTATCTGGAGACCGAAAGCGAAGTCGACGCACTGCTCGCCGAATCGCGGCTGATCAAAGATGTCCAGCCGAAGTACAACAAAGAGCAAAAAGACGACAAAACGTTTCCCTACCTGATGATCACCCAGCGGGAAGACTTCCCCCGCGTCGAGTTTACCCGCGAACCCAAAGATAAAAACGCCAAGCTGTACGGACCCTTTGCCAGTGCCGGGGCCCTGCGGGGAGCGATTCAGGTCCTGCAGCGGATTTTCAAGTTCCGCACTTGCGATCTCGACATCGACGAGACCGACGAACGCTGGAAATGGTTTCGCCCGTGTCTCTTGGCCAGCATCGATCAGTGCACGGCTCCCTGCAATCTTCGGATCAGCAAGGAAGAGTACCGCAAAGATATCCGCCGCTTGCAAATGTTTTTGGAGGGGAACCGCACGCGTCTGGTGAAGCAACTGCAAGACGAAATGCAGGAAGCTTCCAAGAACCTGGAGTTCGAGAAGGCCGCCAAGCTGCGCGACGAGATCACCATGCTCGAGCGTCTCGATGAGCGTGGCGAGTTGGAAACGCACGCCCAGCCGGAAGTCTTTTACGTCGATCCGAAGAAGGGACTGGCAGGCCTCCGCAAAGTGTTGGGACTGTCGGAAACTCCGCGGACGATCGAAGGGGTCGATATCGCCCACCTCGGCGGAAGTGACACGGTGGCTAGTCTCGTTCAGTTCCTCGACGGGTTACCGTTCAAGCCTGGCTACCGTCGGTTTAAGATTCGCGGCGTCGATGGCGTGGACGACTTCCGTAGTATCCACGAGGTCGTAGCCCGCCGCTTCAAACGGTTGAGCGACACGTCCGAAGTCTTCCCTGATATTCTGCTGATCGACGGCGGTAAGGGGCAACTCAACGCGGCGATGGCCGCTTTCCGCGATCTGAAGATCGAACCGCCGACGGTGATCTCACTGGCCAAACGGGAAGAAGAAGTTTACCGGCCCGGCCAAAGCGAACCGATCCGGCTCAGTCGTCACTCATTTGCTTTGCGACTGCTGCAATACGTTCGCGACGAGTCCCACCGTTTCGCGCAGCACTATCACCACTTGCTACGAGAAAAAAGAACGTTCGACCGGTAAAATATCTGTCCCCTCGCCCCTTTGGGGAGAGGGTTAGGGTGAGGGACGAACTTGGTACCTGCTTTCCAACCCTCACCCTTGCAAGGGAGAGGGGACAGGAATGCAACAATAGCATCGTGCGGAGCGGTTGGTTACACTTGGACTTCCGCGTCACCCACCCGGCATGGAGGCAACTACGATGGCACGCAACGAACAACTGATTCGGCAGCACAAGATCTTGCAGATTCTCGAGCGTTATCGCTACGGTTGCCTGCTGGAAGAGATCCGCGACGCGTTGGTCGATGAACTCGGCTTGTCTTCGCTGCACACACGTACCGTTCGCCGCGATATCGAATCGCTGCAAGCGGCTGGTCTCGATATCGACGTGCACGACTCAGGACGTGGGCGCGTCTGGAAGCTGGGCGCCAGTGGCCGGGGGATGCATAAGATTACCGCGACGGCGACCGAACTGATTGCGCTTTCCCTCGGACGCGACCTGCTCTTGCCGCTATCGGGCACGCCGTTCTGGGTGGGGGTCGAGTCGTTCTGGACGAAGATTCAAGAGCAGCTGCCTGAAGGAACGTGGGAGCATTACCGTAAGTATCGTCAGGTGCTGTACGTAACAGGGCTGGCATCGAAGAACTATTCGGCCCAGGAAGGAACGCTCAAGAATCTGAATCGGGCCATTCATCAGCATCGAATTGTTGAGGTTGCCTATCAAAAGCCGGGCCAGCCTTCGCCTAGCCAGCGGCGGCTCGAACCGTACGGCATTGTGTTCCACCAGGGCAGTATTTACATCGTAGCGGCGGCCAGCGAACTGCCGGAAGACGATCCGAATCGCATCCGACACTGGAAGCTCGATCGCTTCAAGAAAGCGGAAGTCACCGACGACTACTTCAAGGTGCCCAAAGACTTTGACCTGGAAGAGCATCTGGGCGGATCGATCGGGATCTTCGCGGCTCACAAGCCGATGGATTTCAAGATCAAGATCACCGCGGCGGCGGCCAACTGGGTGGTCGAAGATCCGTGGCATGCCGAGCAAAAAGTCGAGCAGCACAAAGATGGCAGTATTACGCTGACCGTCAAAGCGGCGCACGAGCTGGAGATCATTCCTCGCGTGTTGGCTCTGGGGCCAGAAGCCGAGGTGTTGTCACCTAAGTCGACCCGTGAAGCGATCAAGGCACGCGTCGAAAAGATGGCCGAGGTCTACGCAAAACGCTGAGTGTTGCCGGTCCAGTGAACCATGCCTTGCGCATCGGCAGGGACTGCGGCATAGGTCGGCAAGATCGGTTTATTGAAGACGTAGGTCGTCGCCGTGATCGGCTGGCCATCCAACGTTTCGCACTCGACCACTTCCCGCGTGTACAGGGTTGGATAGCCTTCGACGTCGTCGAGCACGCTGAGTAGACGCTCTTCCTGCTTGGCTTTGAAGAGCCAAATCTCACCCACGACGCGAGTCTCTCCTTCCAGCTTCAGCCCGGGGTAGTCCGCAATTTGCCAAAGCGAGCCGGGTGTTGATCCACGCAGCACGGCCACCGGTCGGCAGGGCCAGCAGCGTTCGCGGACCTCGCCCCGTTTCAGCGTTCCGTAGGCAAAAAAGGCAACCAGTTCGTCAGACATTTTAAAACAAGCTTGGTGTGGAGGACTTCTCAGGCGTCTTCTTACGCTTGGGCTTCGCCTTGGTTGGTGTCGCTTCGACCGGCTGGCCGTCAATTCGCGTCACCTGAATCGACTCACTGAGTGATTGTACTTTGTCGACCAGCGGCTGATGGCACGTCAGCATGATAATCTGAATCTGCGGATCGAAATCCATGAGGACCTTGAGCGTCGCAATTTGGCGCGCATCGTCGAAGTTGACCAGGATGTCATCCATTAGCACGGGCATTGGCTCGGCACGTTCGCAATAGTGCCGAATGTACGCCAGGCGAATCGCCAGGTAAAGCTGCTCGCGTGTGCCGGTGCTTAGCTCCGAAGGCTTGCGGCGAAGTTCGTTCGGCCCGCTCAGGATGAGGCCCCCTTCGTGATCGGGGTCGTGCTCGACCTTGGTATATCTTCCCTCCGTCATTTGCTCGATCAACTCACTGATGATCGAAAGGAGTTGCCCCGAGTTCTCTTCGCGAAATGCCTGCATGGCCCGGCCGAGCATTTCCTTCGCTATCAATAGCGGCCCCAGTCGGTCCAGGCAGTCAGAAAGCTCTGCTTGCAGGGCTTCGATCTTTCCTTGAGCCATGACGGCATGGCTGGTTTGATCGACATCACGAAGTTGATGGCCCAACTCGCCCAGTTGCCGGAGTACCTGTTCTTGAAGTTGTTTCGCTTCGGCATGCTCGCTGGTCGCCGAGGCCAAGTCCTGATTGAGGCTATCGACATCCAATGCCTCTAGAGCCTGTTGGAATGGCTCAGGCGGTTCCGACTCGCGAACGAGCGCCAACTGGGTTTCGATCTCGGCCAGCTCTCTTTCAAGGGCTTGTTTCTCGCGGACGATTTGCGAAACGACTTCCAACTGCTCATCCGTTTCGGCATCGATTTGAGATCGCCATTGAGACAAACGCCCTTGAACTTCGGCCAGTTCCTTCTGGCTGCTCTCGAGAGACTCGGATCGGACTTGGCGTTTGATTTCCAGCTCTTTGCGACGTTCTCGCTGGTTTTCCGCTTCCGTAAGAATCGTTCCCAATCGCTGGGCGGCATTTTCCGGCGTCATATCGGCTAGCGGTTCGCCGGTTGCTACCACGACGGCTTCGACCTGGCCGGCGAATTGTTGCAGGCCGTTTTCCATGTCCCCGATCCGCTGCTGCAGCCCATCCGCACTGACCAGCTTGGCCTGCACTTTTTCGACGGCTTGAATCAGATCGGCAGCCGTCTCCAGGTCGACACCGCCAATCGTGTCAAAGACCGACAGGATCTCCGCAGCTTCCGCTTGGATTGCCGAAAGCTGCTGCTGCCGCTTTTCGTTCTGACTGAACGCACTCTTGCGGTTGTCGCGGTTGAGTTGCCGCCGATTTTCCAACTGATCGCGACGCTGTTGATCTGATTGAACACGCTTGAGAAACGACTCAAGCCAAGCGGTTGCTTCTTCGGCGGCAATATCGCTCGCTACCAAATCGTGCTCACGCAAGAGTCCAGTCGTCGCCTCGATGCGGCGATCGAGTTCGGTGATCTCTTGTTCGGTTTGCGAGATCTCCGACTGGGTTTCGACGAGGGCCAGGTAGGTAGCTCGCCAGGGCAGCATCTCTTGCGGAGACTTCGGAGTGAGCTCGACTGGCTGCCACTCGTCGGTCCAGGCTTGCCATGTTTCCTGACGGCTGGTCATGAGTTGCGCCAAATGCTTTTCGCGATCTGACAGACGCTGTTCGAGCGTGCGGATTGTCCCCTGCATGGCCTGTTGATCGGCCAGCATTTGGGCATGACGGTACCTTTCGTCCGCCAGGTTGTCGGTTTGCTCTAACTGTTGGTCGAGTGTTTCTGCGTGCGACTTGTTCTGCTCCGCAGGCAACGCGTCCTCTTGGCCCAGCAATTGAGAACGCAGCGACTGCCACGTCTGGTTACGCTCCTTACGGGCCGAATGCAGTTCCTCTTCCGAGACCAGTTGGGCACTCTGTTCGAGACGGCGCAACTCATCGTTCTTGGTTCCCAGTTCGTCAGACGTCTCGCGAACGGAAGATTCAGCGGCACGTATCTGTTCGGCTAGCGATTGAAGCTCGGAATCGAACCGATGAATCGTTGGCTCCATCGGCAATGCCAGGGGCGCGGTGAAGTCGAGCTTGCGGCCAGCGATGGCGTCAATCGGGAGACGACGCTGCTCGAGATCGGCGGTTAACTTGCGAACGTGAACTGCCATGTCCGCGCGACGAGCAATCGACTGACGTAGTGGATCGATGTTGGCATGCAGGCGCTCGATCAACTCCGCCGGATGCTGCGGAATCTCGGCCAGGGTCGCTTCGATCTCTTGGATGTCGCGATCCAGGCGTTCGACCTCAGGCGTATGCGATTCAATTTCGGTCGTTAACTTCTGAAACGTCTTGGTTAATTGCTGGATCTTGTTCCGCTGCGTGAGCGTCAATTCAAACTTGGCGATCTGATCGAGCTGGAGCTTCGGATCAATCCGAAGCAAAATGGACTCGGCCTCGTCGAGGTCGCGCTGCCGATCCTGCGTACGCAGGGGAATGTCGCGGCGATACCCTTGGACCTCTTTGATTCCGAACAACAGAGACCGGATTGCTTCGCCTGATTCGATAACTCGCGCATTGAACTCAATCGCCGCAATCTCCTGCTCGAGCTGTTTCAGGTCGAGCGTCAGGTTTTCGACTTCACTGGTAAGCTTGGCTGCTTGTCGTCGTGTTTGCGATAGCTCTTCCAGAGCATCGGCCGGAAACGACTGGGGTGCTTCCAGTTTCGCCAATTGCTGCTGCTTGGCCTGTCGCTTGATCCACAGCGGATGGGCTTTGCGGAGACGTTCCAGGTGCTGCTGCTTGCGGTAGACCTTGTCCAGCGTCGAGCTAAGGCGAGTCAGTTCTTCCTCGCAGCGGCGGGCCTCGGTCAGCCACTCTTCATACTCGGCAGGGCGAAGGGATGACTGCTTAAGCTCGGTTTTCAGAGCTTTGATGTCCGACAGAATCGAATTGATCTTTTGCTTCTGACCACGACTTTTGAAAAGACTCTCGGTCTCTTCGTCGATGCTCTTGAGCAGTTCCTTGTAGTCGTGCAGTCGGCCCAGACCGCCGCCGAACAGGGCTTCATCCAGGTTGGCTTCTTTCAGGCTCTCTTCGCCGGTCGCAAGTTCCTTGAGAGAGAACCCAAACACATGTTCGTACAGACGCTGGTCGGCTCCGCTGATGAGTTGCTTCCAACGATCTTCGTCGATCTCTTCGTCTTGATACGTGCCCGATAGCGTGTTCTTGTTGCCTTGGCGGCGAACGATTTGGAGATCTTCGCCGTCGGCCATGGTTAGCTGGGCGGTGGCCTTCATCTTCTTTTTCGTCGAATCGGGCGCAAACGGGTTGCTCTTGGCGTGCAAGAACCCGAACAGCAGTTCGCGTACTGCTTGCAGTAGCGTCGACTTGCCTGCCTCGTTTCGGCCATAGACAACTTGCAGGCTATGGGTCTGAAACGCGAAGCCTTGCTCGACGTGAATGCCGTAGTTTTCCAGTTCCAGGTGACGTAATTTCATTCGCTTGCGGCCCCTAATCGACTGCGGAGAAGCTGCTCGGCTGCGGTGATCCACTGAGGCAGACGCTCGTCCAAGGTTCCTTCGTCGCTCAAGGCGATGTGCTGAGCACTCACTTTGTCGAGCACCGGTTTGACGAGTTCTTCCAGCTGCTTCGTCGCTTCCTTGTCCTCTTGAACCTGGTCGAACTGCTGGGCGATCGATCCCCAAAGATCGTGCGTATCTTGAAGCGAAGCCTGGGACTCCGGCTGCGTTTCGAAGCGGATCTTTTCGATCCAGATCTCGTCGTCAATGGCTTCGGCGGCGTTGTGAATTTCGCCCAGCACTTCGCCCCGCTTGATCAGATCGGACAGCTGCTCATGAACTCTCGTTGCCCCGCAGAAGGTCAGACGAAAGGCCGACCCGAGTCCCTGGTGCTGGTCGTGGCCTGCTTGAATCGCGGAGCCTGCTTTGGCCAAAACACCTTCCAGCGAGGTTTCCTGCGAGACGTCAAGAACCAGTTCCTGCCAACGCAGGGAATCGGTCGGATGAAAGGTAACCTCCTTGAGCGACTCCCCTTCCACTTCGGCAATCAGGCATCCTTTGGCACCCGGTTCGCGAATGTGACGCCCTTGAGGATTGCCGCTGTAAGCGACGTACGGCTCGGTGGAAAGAGGTTCTGTATTTCGCAGATGAATGTGCCCCAAGGCCCAGTAGTCGTAACCACGGCTGCGGAGTGTTTCGATGGTCGTGGGAGCGTACGTATCGTGATGTTCGTTACCGGTCAGGCTGGTGTGAAGCATGGCGACATTGAACATCCCGTTGACGCGCTGCGGATACTTTGCGGCGAGGTCGATCATCACTTCGCGGTCGGCAAAGCCTTGGCCGTGAATCGCGATACCGATGTCTTCCAGGGCAATCGTCGTTGGGTTGTCATGAGGAAGTTCGATCACGTTCTCGGGCCAGCGAATCTTGCGTTGAATCTGGCTGACGGCATCATGGTTGCCGCGAATGTAATAGACCCCAATATCTGCATCGGCCAAGCGGCGGAATTGACCGGCAACCCACTGGCCGGAATGCATGTCCTTCCAATCGCCGTCGAACAGGTCACCTGCGATCAAGATGAACGCCACCTGCTGTTCGATTGCTAAGTCGACGATACGCTCAAGCGCCGTACGGGTCGCACGCTGGACGCGGCGCATCATCGCTTCGTCGCGCACGGCGAGGCCTCGCAGTGGGCTGTCGATATGAAGATCGGCAGTGTGAATGAATTTCGTCATGAAGTACTTTTTTCCTGCCATGTGATGATCTTCGGTCCGTGCACGAAGAACAGCGTGCCTCGGATGGCTGAGCTGGGGAGCTTGAAGATCTGGGCGACTGCCTGGCGATAGGCGTTGACCTGAGGGCGATAGTGGTCGACTTTTTCCTTCAAGGCAGACTCGTCCTCGAAGGAATCGGTTTTGAAATCGATCACGTCGGCGGCAACCACCTGGCCGCCACGTTGTACCAAGACGAGCCGGTCGATGGACCCACGCAAGACCGAACCTTGGTGCGTGATCGCGAAGGGGAACTCGCGATGCACACTTAATACGTCCTTGGCGTTTGCCCCGGACCACCAGGCCTTGGCGAGGTACTGTTGGTTACTGAGAAGCTCGCCCGCTGGGCCAGATTTCAGGATCGATTCAAAGTGACTGAAGGCTCCGTCGTAGGCAAACTCGCCGTACTGGGCCCGTGCCGAAGCGATCATCTGCTCTCGATCAGCGGTAAACGTTTCAATCCAGCCGACTGACTCCATCCAGTGATGCATGGCCGAACCGTACTGCATTCCGGCAGTCACCACCTGTTGCTTGAGCAAGTCCTTGACGCGTCGCATACGCCCGCCTTCGAGAGACGATGGGGCAACGAACTCGCCCAGCGCACCTTGTGGCGTTGGTTTGAGCTGAATGGGAAGTCGCTCCTCGGCCGCTGCCTGAGTCGATTCGGTTTCATCCGCCTTCATTTCGAGCGACTCGTACCAGGTAGAATCGCCTTTTTCATAAAGCAGCTGATTTTCTTCGGGGAAGGGAATCTCAGTGAGGCCGTTGAGGATGATGCCTGAGAATGACTTGGATGGGCCATCGCCGCCGGACTTGGGTTTCGGACGCGGCTTGATGACCATGTGCAGAGCATGCACGGCGCGGGTCAATGCGACGTACAGCACACATAGCGATTCGACGACGTTCTTTTGCTGCGTTTCCTCGAAGATCGTTTGAACCGCGTCAGGCAGCATCGGTTGAAGCGACTCGGATACGTAATGGGTTACGCCACTGATCGGTCCGATCTGATCGTCACGCCGCAGCACGAAACTGTCGGTTTGCGGTGGGATTCGGTTGTCCAGCTCAGGCAGGAAGACCGCATCGAATTCCAAGCCTTTGGACTGATGGATGTTCATCACGCGGACTGCCGCACTCGACGAATCACCCACACGCTGCGATTGAATGAAGCGGACAAAGTCCTGGCTGCGGAGCGTAGCTTTCGATTGGTAAGCGAACGCCAGACGTTCCAGCTGTTCCAGACGCCGCTGTTCCCGCGGGGTGCACTCAGGATGAAGGTGCTTGGCCCAGCGGCTGATGGCTGCGCCGTATCCATCGACCAGCAGTTCGCGTCGCAGACCATTGGCGACCTCTTCCCACTGCGAATTGCTTTGGACTGCCGATCCCAGTAATTCGACCAACGGCGACTGAACCACATGGAAGCGAGCTGCCGTGTTGCCGGGGTGATCGATCCACTCCAGAAGCGACAGCATGAGCTGCACGGCGGCCGAATCAGTAAGCGGGTTACCCCCTTCTTCACTGGCCATCACATCCAGCTCGCGAAGCAGGTAGATCATCGACGCGATTGTCGCATTGCGTCGAACGAGAACGCCGATCGAGATGTGCGGCGCTTGGCGATGAAGTTCTGCTACCCGATTGGCGGTTAAAGCGATGACCTGATCGTCCGATGGCTTCCCTTCGATGTCCATCGGGGCTGACTCGAGCGTCACATGCCCTGGTAATTCTTCGCGGGCCGTCTCGTGGGGGTGGAAGAAGTTGAGCCAGTGATCAATACCACTGCGCATCTTCCCAGCAGCCGGGAAATTACGAAGCTTGCCGAAGATACGATTCACCGTCTCCATGATCAAAGGGGACGAGCGGTAGCTCTTGTCCATGTCCTCGGGATTGATCCCAGGCAGCGTCTTTTGAACGGCATCGAAGATTTCAGCGACACCTCCACGCCAGGCGTAGATGGCCTGCTTCATGTCCCCCACGCACAGGATCGAGCGGTCCTTCGGCTGGGTGGCGATCTTCTGGGCGACCGGCCGAATCACGTCCCATTGCACCGGCGAGGTGTCCTGGAACTCGTCGAGCAAGAGATGCTCGATCTTTCGGTCGAGCCGAAACTGGTTTTGAATGTCGGAGCTGTTCTCCAACGCGTCACTCAACCGGCGCGTCACGTCTTCAAAGCGGTATCCACGGTGTTGCCACTTGAGACGTTCGTAGTGAGTATGAAAACGATCCAGTAGTTGGTAGGCACCGCGATTCTGATCGATCGTACGTCCGATCAGAATGCTCTGCACATAACGCACTAGCGTTTGATACACGCGGACGACGTCGTCAGGAATTGGCTTGCGGCTGTAGGTGTCTTCGCCTGCGATGATCTTGGGCGGTAGGCCAGTGTCGAGGAACTTGGGCCACAACTGATCGCGAAACCGCTGGACATCGGCCACCATGGCCTTCTTCAGCGCCTTTTGATCCGCCGGGTAGCTGTCGAGAAACTCGATGGCATCCTCTACTTCCTTTTCCTTTGGAGCGGCAGCCATCGAAAGAACTTGCCACGAGTTCTCGTCTGACTCGAGGTAGACGCCGTACAGGTCGTTGACCACGCTCATGACCAGTCGTGAAACGCTACGCTCGGAACTTCCTTTGCTCAGCAGGTGCAAAAGTTGGATGACTTCGTTCGTTTCCGGGTGGGCGAGAACTCGGTTCACGGCATCCATCCGCAGACGCTGGTCGTCGACATCATCGATGATCGTCCAGTCTGGCGGCAGACCTAGTTCAAAACTGAAGCATTGCGCGAGCCGGATGAAATGGCTGTCGAGCGTTTTGACCTGCAGGCGATGCATCTGTTGCGGAATCTTCTGCAGCGTTCGCAGGCAGTCTTCTTTGGTGAGTGGATCGCCTTCGAGCGAACCATTGAGTTCGTCCAGCTTGTCAGGATCGATCGCGGCCACAGCTAAACGCATCATGATGCGGTCGAGAATCTCACCGGCAGCTTTCCGCGTGAACGTGGTCGCCAGGATTTCATCGGGCCGACCGCTATGGGCGACGATCCCGAGGTATCGACTCGAGAGGCGGAAGGTCTTACCACTTCCGGCCGAGGCGCGAATCAGCGTGTTGGGAAAGGGAGTTGGATTAGCGCTCATTAGGCAGGCTCCCATTTTCCGAGAACGGTATCTTGGCAAATCCGTGAGAATTCGTCTTCGTAGCGGGCCTGACCAGGAGGGAAGAACTTTCCAGCACGGATTTCGCGAATGGCGTTGACGATGGTGAGGTCGGCCTGGTCAAGGTCTTCCTCTTTCCACTTGGCCTGGCGGAAACGGACTTCTTCGCCAAGCTTGGGCAGGGTGATGTAGCCAAGCGTAACTTCGCCTCGTACGCCGACGCTTTTCACCAGGTGACGGTAGAAGGGAAGCTGAACGCTGACCCATTGCTTGTCATCGCGAGGACCGATCTGATGGTCTTTCTCGGGATCGCCGGTACTGTCGCCGGTCTTGTAGTCCCACACGGCCCATTGCCCCGACTCGGGATGATGGTCGATTCGGTCGATGCGACCTTCCAACTCGATCTCGGTACCGTCCACTTTGATAGTCGGATAGGGGCCAGATACTTCCGCTTCGCAGCGAAAAATGGTCCAGCCATTCTGACGGTGCTGTGCCTGACCAGAGGCAAAGGCTCGCAGCCGCAGACGCAACTGTTCGATCTGCAGCTTGATCGTCGCCAAGGGGCTTTTGCCGTACCGTTTGGCGGCCAAGGTGCTTAATTCGGCCGAAAGGAAATCGAAGATGATCTTTTCGTCGGGCGAGTCCTTCACCTCACTCGTGCCGAAAGCTTGCAACGTGTCGTGAGCCAGGTTGCCAAACGCACCTCCATCGAGTTCCGTGCTCCAGTCATCTTCGCCGCGAAGCCCCACGACGTACTTGAGGAAGAATCGATAAGGGCATTTCAAATACTGATTGATACGCGTTGCCGAGAACCGATCCCAGGCAGGCATTTCAACCACTTCCAGGCGATCGGGGAGAGGAATTGCGATGCGTTGTCGATGGTCCTGCGACTTTTCGCTGGGGCGTTTGGCCTCGTTCTGCGGATCTTCTGGCGTGCCGAAGAACTTGTGCACGCGCGCGGCTAAATCGGTCGTGCCACCAGTGAACAGCAGCCGGCTGGGTGCCAGCGGATCGCCGTCGGCACTGCGTTTTGGAACGATCCACTTGACCGCTTCGCGCGAGTGCTGAATGACCTGAACCTGGTAGGCATCACGGGCATAGCGTAGCGAGTCGTCTTCTAGTCCCAACAGGTTTCGCAAGGAGTTGGGCAGGAACAAGTCTGCCGTGTTCGCACTGGGAATCAATCCGTCATTGAAGCTGGTGACGACGCAGACCGGGGCATCCATCAACGGAAGTTCCAGCCAGCCTAACGCTTCTATCGCCTCGGGGTCATGTTCGGCGGGGATCATCGACGAAGTCAACTGGCTCTTAAGAACCCGCAGTATTTCCGATGCCCCAAACGCTTGCGAAAGCGACTCGGGAATGTCATTCCACTGGGCCATGGCTTCATTAATCGATTGAAGCGGTCGAGCAAGTTGGAAGTTCGCCTCGGTATCGAGGTCGATCACCTGAGTTCCATAAACCGAAAGAAGAAGCTCTCGAACTTGATCAGCCCACTGCGGTAGCGAGCGTTTCTCGCCGACAAACGGCGCGGCAAGTTCGTTGAGCTTGGCGACGGCTTGCGATACTTCTTCGTTTTGAATCGAATTATCGATGACATCCGGCAGGCGATGGTTGAACCAGTTGTCGAGCTTCTCGATGCCGGCCGGGGCGAACTTCAATGCATGAAACAGGTCGGGGTGTCGCAGAGCAGAAGCCAGGGCGTGGTACTGCCGCGTTTGCGAGAGCTCGATGATTGTCTCGATCAAGCGGAAGGGAAGGGTGCTCACCACCGAACGACCGGGACCATAGCGGCACGTGAGTCCGTGTTGACCAAAGATACGGCGGACCTCGCCCAAAAGGTTCTCGTCCGGGAGGCCCACGATCACATCTTTGGCCGTGTACTTGTCTGCGACCGCGGCGATCGCTCCAGCGGCTTCGTCGGCTTGTTGGGTTGGACCGTCAACAATGGCGACCGATTCCCAGTCCAACTCAATCGCTTCGTCCGCCCAGGCATCGGCAACCAAGCAGCCGTGCTCATCAAAGTGGTCGGACCAACTATCTGGGGCACCGACAATCGCGGTGACCTTTCCTCCTTTGCCGGCAACCTGATCGAGCATCTGGCGCGTCGCACGATTCAAGTCGACGGTCGCAAGCAAGACAATGTGCGCGTCACTGTGGCATTCGTTATGTTTGATGGCGTAAAGTCGAGCCGACTGCTTATCCCACATCTGCAGTGCATCGAGCCGGGCCAGATAGGCGTTTTGCAGTTTCGCCAGAACATCCCATCGAGGCTGTTCAGTGAAGTCTTCCAGTGAGTGGGCTTTCTGAGCGACTTCCGTGAAGTCGAGGGCGTCAGAAACGAGTTCTCGATAGACGCGTCGCACCGAATCGCCGTAGTCACGCCAGGTGCCGAGATCGTTGGCATCGGGCGGGAAGGGAATCAGCGGCTTGAGGGGCTCGTTGCCAAACGCGCGCAGCGTTTCACCCCAGGCAAATTGTTGGGTTAACTCCGACGCAAAGGGAAGCTTGGCTTCGTAGAGATGTTCGGGAAGTTGGCCAACGGTGATGATCCCAGGCGGAATGAGGGAACGTCCGTCCCTTTCTACTTTCTGGATGAGTAGTTCGGTCAGTCGACGCCCTGCCAAACCACCCGGTACGACGACCAGACAGTGGGAAAGATCGACCAGCGGGAGGTTCTCAGGCGAGACGGTAGCCGCCTGGATCAGCCAATCGGCTGCCGAATGAAGGATGGGGCGGTCCCAGGTTACAAATTCACGAGAAATCACCATCGAGCCGTCCATGGGGAAGGTAGGGATCATGCCACAGGTAGGATACCTCTCCTCGGCTTGGAGGTGAAGTCACCCCACCATGAAAGGCAACACTTCCCTATCTTCGCATTTGGGCGTGACACGGTTGGTCACGCGGCTCAATCGAGTGATCTATTTCCCGAGAATTTGATCGTAAACGCCTGCGACACCTCGGGCCATGGCGACGTCTGAGAAGGACTCGGCATGGCGAGCGAGGGCTGACGTACGAATCTTTCGCCAATCTTCTCGCCCCGTCAGAACGGCCTCGATCCGTTGGGCCAGATGCTCCGCATCGTTCGGCTTGGCGATGATTCCACTCTCGCCGTCGGTGATGGCCTCGGTAACTCCTTCGACATCGGTGGCCACGACCGGCGTGCCGGCCGCCATCGATTCGAGCACCACCATCGGTAGGCCTTCGCCGAACAGACTTGGCAGAACGAACAGGTCCATCTGAGAGAACTGGGCATTCACGTCACGCGTGAAACCAACCCAGTCGATTGCATCTTCCAGCTTTAGCTGTTGAACACGTTCGTGAATCGTCGCTTCGTATTCCGGGGTCTCGAAAGGACCCACCGCACGCAGACGAACCATGTGCCCTTGTTCGCGCAGCTTGGCCATCGCATCGAGCAAGACTTCCAGGCCCTTGCGAGGTCGGAACAAGGCGACCGTTCCCAGGGTCCAATCGCCGCAAGGAAGCTCACGCTGGGGAACGTCTGCCACTTGTGGCACGCCATTGTGCACGATCGTCAGGCGATTGTCCCCTACGCCCAGGCCACGCATATGGCCGGCCAGGCTATTGGAAACACACACTAGTTGAGAAGCATTGGCGATCGCGGTCTGTTCGATCTTTTGATTGACCCAGTTCTGCCACTTGCGAGTTGAGTCTCGCGATGTCGGACTGTGGACGTGGTAAACAAACGGCACACCCGTCAGGTAAGACGCCCCCATGGCCAGCATCGCGGTGCGGGGCGTGTGGGCATGGATGACCTGAAACTTTTCCGCTTTGACCAGGTCGGCCAGATTCTTGGCCTGCCACAAATCGAACCGATGTCGCATGGGAAGGTCGAAGATAGGGCACTGGTCGGCAGCCCGTGCTTCGGCGAACTTGCCAGGCTTCACGCAGACGAAGCTGGCGTTGTAACCGAACTGAGGGAGACACTTGCCGAGCAAGTCTTGAACCCGTTCGGCACCGGAATAGTGCTCGCCGTTGATGACATGCACTACCTTAGCGAGCTTCGTCGGAACGCTCGCTTGGGCAGGCGATTCAACTTGAGGAGCTTCGGTGGGGATCGTGGGGATCGCCGTATCGGACATCGCGGGGCCTTTGCGTTTGAGTGCTGTTTCTCAAACGTAGGTTTTGGCCGCGTATTGCGTCGCATTCAATTAGGTGACAGCTAGGGTTTGCTGCACCAGCCGTACCGATTGTGCCGATTATGCGTTCAACCTGCACTGAGGCCGTGGTTTCCCCGGTTGCGACTATCCACCAAGCCAAAACAGCTTTCCGATTTCGGGAAGTTTGGCATAGAACAGATACCCACCAGCGATGAGCATACCCAGCGATGACGTCCACAAGCCAATATCCCACCAGATCCCGGGACGAAGCCGTGGATCAATGCGTCGATAGCGGTAGTACAGGGCCGCGACGGAAAGCATCGGCAGCATGATGGCCTGCATCACACCGCTCAACAGCACCAATTGAGCCGGCTTCGGAATGAAGGTGTAGACCGTAAAGCAGAACAGCGGAAACGCGATGTTGAATACCGAAACGGTGTTGTGTAACGCGCGATCCGACGGCGGGATGATTCCGAACAAGCGAACGCCGTCGGCATCGACCCGTGCATGGCCTGCGTTGGCGACGAAGAACGTAGAGTACAGAACGGCAAACGCACCAAACAGAAACAGTGTCGGTGCCACCGACCCGAAGACCGGTTCGTACATCACGCTCAGCGTGCGGATCAACTCGGTGCTTTCCGGGTTCATGCCGGTTCGGCCGAGAATCGCCGCACCCAACAAGTAGAACGCAATGGTCGCAAACGTGTAGACGAGCATCGAGCCCCACGAGTCCCACTGCATGACCTTCAGCCAACCGGTTGCTCGACGAGCCCAGCCTTCGCTTTCGTCACGCTTGCCAGTGAAACGAGCGTATCCCTTCTCGACGCACCAGTAGGGATACGTAATTAACTCGGCCGCACCTACACCAATGATACCGAAGGTTGCCAGGGCCGTGATGACGGGGGTTGTGCCGGCGATCGAGGGATCTGGCAGGCTAAAGCTCAGCCCTTTGAGGACCTCGCTCCCGGAGATCGCCCATTCAGGCGTGAACTGAAGCGCGCACAAATTACCGATCGTGATCAGGGTGAATCCGGCAACCAGGACGGTCGAGAAGTTCTGAATGAAGTGATACCTGCCTAAGTAAAGCAGCACTGACGTGATCACCGCGATGAGGCCTGCCCAAAGCTTATCGTCGATGCTCACGATCGAGGCCTTGATGCTCTCCATTTCATTTCGAGCATCCTGAATACGGCTTTCGATCTGCTTGGAGGACGACTCATTAGCAGCTTCGGCGAGAGTGATTTGTTCGGCTTGCACGAGGCGGCGGAGACTTAAGTAACGGGCCGATTGCGCGCCTTGGGCTGCTTCCAGTTCGGCAATACGGGCCTGGGCTGCAAGCTTTGCGTCATCATCACCACGTTGACCAGCGAGCCGGACGAGGGTCTCTTGAACTTGGATGTCGGCTTGTGCTTTGGCGAACTCGTTGAACGTTCGCCCCTTCTCGGTAAGGGGAATACTGATCTGCAGGGCTTGCCCAACGCTTCCGACGATCCCGCCGAGCTGGGCCAGGCTGGCCAACGTCATCAGCAGCCAATAAACCATCAGCCAGTTCACACGATAGGGCTTGCCCCAGGCCTTGAAGGAGATCGCCGGGCCGGGGATTTCATTCAAGCCATCCAGGGCCGTCTTGCCGGAAGTGATGGTATAACGGCCGAATTCGACTTGGACGAAGACCTTGATCACACAGCCGAGAATGATGAGCCACAGCAGGGCAAAGCCGGCTTCGGCACCTGTTTTGGTGGTCGCGATCAGTTCGCCTGAGCCAACGATCGAGCCTGCCACGATCAACCCAGGACCTAGCCAGGACAGCGTGGATAAGAAAGTAGTTGGGGGCTCGACAGTGGTGGTGATATCGTCGATTGGTTCTTCGTCGGGCGCGGCGCCAGACGGCTGAGTTGCATCGCTCATGGGGGGCAAACGAGGTGAGGGGATGGGGGCCAGGGGATGAAGGAAGAGATCGGGGTACAAACTACCCCATTTTTACTGGCTTGAAAAGAAGTTGCCGCGTCAGGCGGCGGCGTCCGTGCCAAGAGATGCGACGGTCGCCTGGGATCGGTGCGACTACGAATTCAGCAAGCTGAATTGGATGAGGTGCACGTCGTTCTAGCGAGACTCATCGTAGTAGACGACTTCTTCTTCGACGATCTCTTCGGACGGAACCGTTTCGGTCACAACCGATTCCGATGAATACGGCGAGAATGCGGAACCAGCTCGGTGCCCACTTGCTTGCGCTTCGTCGTAGGCTGCGTACGAGTAGTCAAACGGGTGACTGCACATCGTGCATCCGACGTTCGCCATCAGAACTACGGAAGCGAGGAGGGTAAGCAACTTCTTCATGGCATTGCAGCCTTGGTATGTGGGAGCTAATCGTCACAGTAAGTCGGTTCAGAATCATCTTCGACCAAACCGGCTTGGTAAATTGAGTTGAATTTGACGATTGTTCCGATTTTGCGGACCAGTTCCGCTAGCAAGACCAGAGGAACGTCTGAGCGTTCCTCTGGGGCATCTTTTCGGTTGTCTGTCGGCCGAATCGCCTAGGCAATCAGCTTATTGCGCCGCGCCATTCGCTGACGAATAGGAGGCTGCGTGTCGATGATCCGTACGACATCTTGCCACTGCAGCGTTTCTGCACCGAGGGCATCGACAATCGCTAGCAGTTCTTCCCAGTCCTCATCGTTGGCGACCGAGAAACGCAGGTCACCGCGATTCAAGCAATCGGGGACCGGAATCATTTCCACGGCAAACAGTTCCGGGTAGTTGAGGAACGAACTGTCGACGCGATAGGCATCTGCGTTCGATTTCACTTCCCGATTGGCTTTGGCCAACGCCGCACTGCGGATCCACTCCGAGAACAAGCCGATCGAGGATTGGGAAGCGGGGCATCCATCTTCCAGGCAGTATCCGATGTAGTCTTTGTCCCCATGCATTTGCGCGGTGACCAAGAGCCGGTCGATCAGTACGGGATCGCAGAAAGGTGTTTCCAGCGGGACGCGGACGATCGAATCAGTAGGATACTGACGCGCCGCATCGGCCAGCCGTGCCAGGGGTGTTTCCTTCTTGCTCAAGTGGCAAGGAATGTCTAGTGGAATGAGAGAAACCAGATCGCGGTACTGCGGCTGGTCTGGCATGACGACGACGATGCCTTCGATCAATTCGGCTTCGGAAATACGACGTACCAGCCATTCGATAAGGGGAGTCGAATTGAGTTTTCGAGCTGCGAGTTTGCTGGGTAAGAGGCTGGAATCTTGGCCAGATCCCGGCGCCAACATGATGTCGTCGTCGATCTGGACGATGGCGAGATTTCTCATCGCGTCAATCCTTTATTGCGGGGGGGGCAGGGAACAGTGTCCGACACTGTGCATTTCTGGGGTCGCACCCATCCAGTTTAAAGGGGGGCTCGCATTTTCGTCAATCGACTTTGGGGCAGTTTGATGTCTCGACGTATCGCCTTGGTATCAACTACATCGGGAGTTGTAATTCCAGTTGCTCGTAAATGCGTCGATCGTGTAGCGAGTCGGCCACGAACTGCGCTCCGTCAAAACCGTGTCCACGACTATGATCGCCCGGCACGGCAATGGCATAGGTACCGGCGTCGATGGCGGCCTTGCATCCGGTTTCACTGTCCTCAAAGACGACAATCTCACCTGGTGAAAGGCCTAAGCGTTCGGCTGCGGTTAAGTAGATTTCCGGATCCGGCTTACCATGCTCTACGTCATCGCCGCCAATCACAAATTGAAGTTCTGGCGTAATGTTAAAGCGGCCTAGTAGGTCGATAGCTGAAGCTCGCTGGGCGCTGGTACACACGGCGATTGGGTAACTGGCTTCCAAGATCGATTTGAACAGTTCCGTAAAACCCGGCATGAGCCCCAGGGATGTTTCCAGAATGTCTGAGAATATTTCTTCAGACTCTTGATGGAGTGTCTCGATCGAGTCGGCCAGATCGTGCCAGTCGATCATCACTTGAAAAGCTTTCGGAGCGGGCCGTCCCATCATGGCATCGGTCAGGTCTTTGGTCAGGACGAGACCGCGGCGACGGAGAATTTCTGTCGAGACCTGCGGGTAGAGCATCTCGGTGTTCAAGATGGTCCCGTCCATATCGAAAACGACTGCTTTTAATTCAGGCATGTTTATCTGTGGCTTTTAAGGAACCTTGCAAAGGACTGGCGTCTGGAAGATCTACCCTTCCGTTTTCGCATCTTAGGCGCGAACACCCAAGAGGGGGCCACGTTGCCAAGTCCGTATCTGTGATGATATACTTGTGAACTTCATCCAGAGTCACCGTTAAAACGTGTGATGTTGGATTGCCAGGGGATGTGGCGAAACTGGCAGACGCGCTAGATTTAGGATCTAGTTCCGCAAGGAGTGCAGGTTCGATTCCTGTCATCCCCACTTTTTTCTTTCGTATCAGACGCAGTTTATCGATTGCTGCTCACCCGCTCATGCGAGTGGATTCTTGTCGCGATACTCTCTCACTCATAGTTGATACAGATGTAGTATGCGCGGTTATATGGTCGGTCGGGTGCCCCTTTAAGTGATTGGGTGGTGTCACCCAAAAGAGTGTGTTGGTATGAGCGTTTCAGGCAAATACGACACTTACTTGTACTTTCTCCCTTAGAAATGGTTGTGAGTCTATAAGAGGCGGGTGGTCGATGTAGGTGATCACGATATATTCGGGGATTACACTTTGCCCGCCAAAACCGACAGGGTGAAGTAAAGTCCAGAAAATCGCTCGGTTGGAAGCGTATTGCGGTTTGCCAGCATTCTCAATTTTCGCAAGTCGACGATTTGGACACATGGGTCTAGACTAGGTATAGGCCCTAGGCAAGGCATATTGGAAACGTCTTAGATTGTTTCATTGAAAGATAAAGTTCGAAGCATGGCAAAACGCGCTACTAACAAGCCATCTAAAGCAGATGCAATCCGTAATTACCAGAAGGATAACCCCGAAGCTTCGCCTACCGTTGTCGCGGACGCTTTGAAGAAGGCGGGTTACAAGGATGTTACGCCCCAGTATGTGAGCACCATCAAGTCGATGGATAAGCGAAAAGCGAATGGCCCAACTAAGACTGGCAAGATCACTGCCGAAGATCTGATGACGGCGAAAGAGTTTGTCGACTCGATCGGCGGTGTTGGCCGCGCTAAGCAAGCGATGGAAATGCTCAGCAAGCTGACGCACTAAGATGCTAAGTGTCCCTTCCGTGGGACACTCTATCTACGAATTAATGCTTGAACTCGCGGACTTGGATCGGTTGCCATGTCCGCTTTCAAGCGTCTTAGCAGTCGCGGGTCGGTGGATGTAAGAAGCGCAGCCGCCGCACTATATCTGACCCCCTCGTCTGGATCTTTCGTCATATAGTAGAGCCAGTGGGTTCGATCCTCCCTAGGCATGACGGGCAGTTCTCGAACGAGTTGTAGACGCTGTGTGACATCGGGGTGCGTGAGTCTCGTTGCGAGTTCTAGATCTTCTGCATTGAAGTTCCGCGCTATGAGAGTTTCGCGGGCATGCTTTACCATGCGCGTGTTCTGTAGGTGTAACTTCCACATGATTTCCAGTGTGGTCAGATGACTGAAGTCAGGCAGGGGCTCGGTAGGGTGGAGCCCAGGTGGAAGCTGTTTGGGGCTTTGAACCAGCGTAGGAAGCTTCAGGGGCCGATCGATTGCTACCCGGCGGTTGGCAGGCAGGACCTCTGAATCGCTATGCACGTGAACCTTAATCGCCGGCTGGGTGGCTAACGCGTCTTGGGGCTCACCGGGGATCGATTGCTGTTTCCATGGCAGTCCACCTCGTAGGTCTAGCTCGTCCATCTGCTGAAGCTGGGATGGGCTTTCCAAAGCGGTGTCGCCTGGCTGCTGCTGTTTCAGGTAGCTCATCACCATCTGGTCGCTCGCTGCCAGGTCGGTCGAGGATGTGGTTGGTCTACTGTCGCGAATCATATCCTCTAGCAATATGAGAAATGGACCTTGCTTAGGAGATGACATTCCAAGATCCCAGTTGGACATCTGGCTAGCCATCAGATGAACACGGCCGCGCGTTTGCTGAGGATAGTTGGGTAGCTCGTCGTTGAGAGCTTCTGCCAATTGGTATGCCTGATTGGCAATGGCTAGTCCTGGTTCGGCTTGCAGCCTATCAATTCTGGCTTGCATCTGTTGGGTTGCTTCCAACGCAATGATCGGGCGATCCGAACCCATCCAGCGAGCGAGGTCGTGATAAGGAGTCGACGAATGACGTAACGCGTACTCCATTCTTTTGGGAATCTCCGACTCGGGAGCATTCAACAAAATGGTATCCATGCGCGCTGGTAGCAAATACCACAAAGCCATGATGCTAAACCCCACTGCCAGCAATAGCAGCATGCCCAGCAGTATCACTGTGGTCTTAACTGGTCGAAAGTGGCTTTCGTTCGAATGCTGCATGGATTGAATTCAGGACAGGGCGACTCGGTTGAGCTTTCATTGCCGAAAACCCGCAAGTGCTAGCACATAGTTCGGTTTAGGAATCTGAGAATGATTGTGGCGATCATAGCGGTTCAACCGATTTAAGGGTAAGGCCATCTCAGCCATCGCGAAGCCTAGGGGGAATGCTTGCATGCCGATTTTCCGAAATTCAACCACTCCAACCTGTCTTCTCGGATCGATTTTGCGCTCGTGGACGTGTTTTGCGGGTGTCATTCTGGTATTCGGTTTGTTGCAAGCATCCACGGGAAATGCCCAGGAAGCTGAGGCCGAACTCGTCAGTTTCAGTCGTGAAGACAAACAGGATGCGCTCCGCCTGATTCCCTTCGGGCAAATGAAACCGCTCGATCAGAATCGCGTTTCTCAGGTCGTGAAAGACCCGAGTATCTTTCGGCGACTGCCAGTACAAGTCATCGACTGTGATCCCGAAATCTATGCGTTCCTGGTTAGCTATCCCGAAGTGGTCGTCAACATCTGGGAGCTGATGGGGATTACCAATGTTCAGGTGCGGCGGCTAAGTCCCACGTCGTTTCACGCTAATGATGGCGCCGGCACAGTCAGCAACGTGGACATTGTTTATGCCGATGGCCAAACGAACATCTTCTTCGCCGAAGGGTACTACGAAGGACCACTTGCTCCTAAGAAGATCCTGGCCAACTGCGTGCTCGTCCTTCAGTCAGGCTACACCAAAGCGGCTCAAGGGGAGTCGTTTGTCTCGAATCGACTGGACGTCTTCGTCAAATTTGAGAGCCGCGGCGCTGACTTCCTGGCCCGCACGCTTCACCCGCTGATTGGTAAGACGGCCGATTACAACTTTGCCGAAACGTCGTCCTTCATCGGTAAGATCTCAAAGAACGCCGAAGACAACGTGAACGGAATGCACAACCTGGTCTCCCGCTTGCAGAAAGTCGATCCGACGGTTCGCAAGCAGTTTGGCGATGTGGTGACGCGTGTGTATCAACGTAAGGTCGTTGCGGAACGCGGCATTCAGCAGCAATTTGCCAAAGCCGAAGAGGAGGAAGAAGAACCACTTCCATTGGCGGCTGCCCCTGTGCAGGAGCCTGCTCTCTTGCCGGAACAACCAGAGCAAGTTGCGTTGCGTCCTTTGGAGCCGGCCGTCACGGAAGAAGCCGTCGAAGAAACGGCTTCAACTTCTCTGGGATCGATCCCCAGAAAGCGCTTCGCGGAACTACGACGCTAGTTCGATTCACTTGAAGAAGACGCGGTCGAATCCTTGGTTGCGAACCGTGCGTCGGCGATTGCCTTGAGTTCCCTCAAGTCGAGCTTGCCGGATCCGAGAATCGGAATCTTCTCGACTTCCATGAAGCTGTCGGTCGACGGAATGAACAGGTTCGGTAGGCCGGCCTGCTTCAGCTGTCGGCAGATGTCCTCTGGCGTGAGCTGAAGCGGAGCATGAACGACGACGATGCGTTCTCCCTTGGTGGGATGCTCGACGGCCGTTACGGCAACTGCCAATTCTTCGCTCTCGTGCGGGCCGAGGATCTGCTCGATAGCTTCTTCGATCCGCACGTGTGGGATCATCTCGCCCCCGATCTTTGAGAAGCGACTCACCCGGCCGGTGATCTTCAAAAAGCCGTCTTCGTCGATCAGGGCCACGTCGCCCGTTTTGTACCAGCCATCTTGTAGGACCTTCGCGGTTTCCTCAGGCTGATCCAGGTAGCCCTTCATCACGTTTGGACCCGTGATATAGAGCATTCCAGGCTCGTTGACCCCTTTGGCTTCGCCCGTATCGAGATCGATGATCTTGGCCGCGACGTTGGGGATCGGTCGTCCCACGGTGCCTTCCTTGCGATCGATCTGGAAGTTGTCGATCGAGCGGGCAGGAGGGATGTTCACCGATACCAGCGGCGAAAGTTCGGTGGCTCCATACCCTTCAACGGGGCGAACGCCAAACTTTTGCTCGAACGATTCACACAGATCGACAGGCAGCTTTTCGGCACCGGCGACAACGATTTCCAGTGTCGCAAAATCGTCCTTGTCGACACGACGTTGATAGCTGCGGAGGAATGTAGGCGTTGCCAAAATGACCGTTCCGCCGTGCTTCTTGGTCAGGTTGCCAATGATCTTCGGTTCCAGAGGACTGAAGTGGTAGGCCGACTTCACATCGATGCCAAACAGCGTCCAGAGCGTGACCGTGTATCCAAACGAATGGAAGAACGGAAGGATCCCGATGATCACGTCCTGGCGATTCAGATGGACCATCTGCTGAATGGCCTGAACATTTGACGAAATGTTCGCATGGGTCAGCTGCACCCCTTTCGGGACACCAGTCGAGCCAGAGGTGAAGATCACGGTGAGCGTATCGTCTGGGCGAATCTTGTTTAGGCCGTACGTGCGATCCAGCATCCAACTGGGAAGCACAAAGGATGTGAACGCACAGCTAATCTTGTCCCAGAGGGTCGGCTTGTCTTTCAGATCTTCCAGGTAGACCACCTCGCAATCGAGGTCCCACTCAAACTTCTCCATAAAGCGACGACTGGTTAGTACCGACTTGATGCCACACTTGTTGATGCAGTGGTTCATCACTTCGTTACTGGTCGTGTAGTTCAAGTTCACCGCAATACGGCGATCGAGGGCCAGGGCACCATTAACCGCGGCGCCGGCAACCGATGGAGGCAACAGAACCCCGACGTATTGTTCGTCCTTGCGTGACTTGAGAACGTGCCGCTTGAGCAAGCGACGCAGTACCAGGATGCGTGTCAGGAAGACACCACCGGTCAGGTCAACGCCAGTTGAGTCCGCTACCTTGGAAGTGAATAGACGTCGTTTGCAAACGCGAAGGAGCGTTTTCGCTGGGGGAATCACTCGCTCAACTCGTCGCTCGAAAGCGATCGCTCCTAACTTTTGGACTGCTTGGCGAATCACATGAATACCGTAAGGTGGTTCGATTGGCTCGCCGAAATGAATCGAGATGGGGGTTTGCCAACTGCGAGGTATTTTCCAGAAGAACCGGCCTTCGCTGAAGGTAAAAACGCTTCCCCAGAGTTCGTCGATAAATACAGGCACGACTGGGGCGGAAGTGCCTTCGACCATCTTCAAGAGGCCTGGCTTGAAGCCTTGGATTTGTCCGCTACGGGTGATGCCTCCCTCGGCGAACACACAAACCAGTTCCCCGTTTTCGATCGCTTCGCGACCCTTTTGAAGGGCCTTCTGAATTCCTTTCGGGCCTTTGTCGATCAGGATCGCTCCGTGGTACTCGACAAAGCGGCGGAACCATTCACTCTTGAAGTTTCCACCCCAGACTAGCATGCGAACAGGCCGGCTACTGGTGAGCATCAGCAGAACGCCATCGAGCCATGAAACATGATTCGAGACCAGCAGCGCACCACCTTCGGCTGGCAGGTTTTCGCGATCATGAACCCGAATGCGGTAGAACGTTTCACTCGCCAGCCAAACAAGGAAGCGAAGTGAGTTCTGCGGAAGCAGGTAAAGGATGTAGAACAAAATCGGGATGGTAACAACGCCACACAACAGGAAGATTTGCCGCGAACTCAGCAGCGGCAAATTGGTCGCTTGAAAATAAATCTCGGCGACCAACTGCTTGTAGTCGGGATACTTATCAATTACTTCGCTACGATCAATCGGATTTTGATCGGTGAACGCCTGATGCAACTGCGTCATCAGCAAGGAAGCGAACGCATAGGTCTTTTCGTCGTCGTTGGATGCCATCGACGCGGCGATATCGAGCGGCGAGTCGTACTCCTTACCGGCGATGATATCAGCCCGAAGCTCATCCGACTTCTGCTTGACCTCTTTCGAGAACTCGGGCGAGACCTCTAACTCGGCGACTTGGTCGACGTTGCTGATATCGCCTTCGTAGACCGGAGTTCGCAGAACGGAGAACACCACCGAGACCAGCAGGATACCACCGAAGGTGAGGAAATTCGTAGCGGCGAGGATCGTGCCACGTTTTTCTGCCGGGGCTCGGTGTTGCAGGAAGGAAGCCAACGGCACTTCAAACAGGCCAGCTGACAATCCCATCAGGAAAAGCAAGAAACTAGCCACGAAGAAGACAAAGTTCCAGTTTCCATCCGCACCGACAATCGGAGAAGGGCAGAGGAACAGCAGGAATGAGCAGATCGCCAATCCGGTTGCACCGAGCGGGAGAATCCCCATTTCGACGTGACCTTGCGACCAGTACCCCGCCAGAATGCAGCCCACCGCTGTCCCCACGACCAATACGGCCAGCAGTGGTCCGACATCGGCCTGAGTTGTGGTGCCGCTTTCAGCGGCAAATTGGTCGATATTCAGTTGGGCCAGCGCGGCTAATGTCCAAAAGAACGCGCTACCCATCGCGACATAAAAGATCGCCTTGTTGATTCGGAGTGCTCTGAGATCCTTGATCACGCTGCGGAATGGATTCCAGGGGAATTTCATGTCCGGCTGATTGATCGGCAGGTTTTGTATCCACAAGCTGGTTAGAATGCCGACGGCAGCGAAACCCACCATAATCAGCCCGGCCAGCCAGAGATTGGTTTCTCCCTGGTGCGTCCAGTCACTCAGCAGATTTCCGACAACGGTCCCCAGGGCCGTGGCAACCACCGTGGCCAGGCCAATGATCCCATTGGCTGAGGAGATATGCTTGGTCTTGAGAATCTCGGGAATCGCACCCAATTTCGCAGGGCCGTACATGGCACTTTGTGCACCGAGAAAGAAGACCACGCTGAACAGCCAGAAGAGCTGACCGCTCCAGGCAAGCATGATCCCGAGCGCCATGATCACGATTTCTGCGATCTTACAGGCAACGATCACGCTTCGTTTGCTGTAGCGATCGGCGAAATAGGCCGCATGCGGAGCAAAAATCAGGTATGGAGCGACCATACACGCGGTACCAGCCATCAAGATGGTACCTACATGTTCAGGTTGCTGTTCTTTCCCGATGCCAATGGCGAACCAACGGAAAATGTTGTCGTTCGCGGCACCGAAGAATTGCGTCAACACCAAGCCAATAAAGCTCGTCGACGACAGGTTATTCAGTTCGTCGTCGTGCTCTCGGATGGTGGGTTCATGGACGCCGGGGGCCATACATCTATTCCACGCGATGATTGCGATGCTTGCAATTCCGTAAGACTAGCCGATTTGGGGCGTTTCACCAACGCCACAAGGCGGCTGTCGGCCTCATTTGCCGACGCTTTCTTCGCGTATTTTCCTCGCTCGCAAGACAAGCGTGGATAAGATTTTCCGATTTTTACCCACGGGAAATGGGATCGACAGGAACTAGGCCTGCAGATTGGCATCGACCAGTCGCCGCATTGTTTCTTGCAATTGCTCCGGCAGAAACGGCTTGACCATGAAGTCTTGAGCCCCTTTTCGTACCGAATCAGCGACGAGCGAGGTTTGATTCAACGCACTTACCATGACGACCTTGGCATTCGGGTCGTGTTCGATAATCTTTTCCAGTCCGTGAATGCCGTCGTGTTCCGGCATGACAATGTCCATCGTCACGGCATCTGGCTGTAGCTCGATGTACTTCTCGCAGGCCTCTTGGCCATTCTGCGCTTCACCGGCCAGTGTCCAGCCGTCTTCGGTCAAAGAGTCGATGACAAGTTTGCGCATTAACATCGAATCATCACAAACAAGCACTCGGCCACGTGAAGGATTGGATGTACTCATATTTCTCTGCCCAGATTGCGAACATGTGATCAACACGCCGGGGGTCGCCCCTGACGTTCCTTACATGGATAGGTTAAGGATGAGCGCCAAGTGAGGGGGGAAGCGGTGGAATTGCAACTCTTCGTCCAAGCGTAGCCGACTTCTCGGAATATCCCCTACCGTCGATACCCCCTGAGCAATCCTTATAAGAGAGAAGATCCTTGACTTAGAGGAATCGCTCAGGCGCGTGCCCCTGTTGATTCGAAGATTGGATTAACGGACCGTTCAGTCCGTATTCCTTCATGCAACTAGTTTCAGCGATTCAGCGGAGCTGACCGTGGAAATCAATCGCAATCAATACTTCATGATCGGCGTTGTCTTGCTTGCCTTGGGCATTCAATTTCGCCTGGTCGACTCGGTGACCCTGACTCAGGAAGCGAGTCAGTTTCTTGCGAAGCAATTCAACTCGAAGAAGGCCGAGCCAAGCGACGTGCCGACGGCCTTCGTTGCGGCAGCCGAAGATTCTAATATCGTCTCGGCCAAGAAGACAATTAAACCTCCGCAGTGGTTGGGTTGGGCCCTTATTTCGATGGGTGCCGTGCTAGTGCTTCATAGCTTGGCGATGCCGAAGCCTGGTTAGCAAATCTCTCAAACCCAAGAATTACGCAAGCGTCTTGATCTAATGGCATCGCCTCGTGGCATCGGTAGATATGATGTCGCGAGTTATCTTTGCGGCAAAAGGGCAAGCTGGGCACAAACTGCGAATCGTGATCTTGTGCCGAAAGGCGGCAGTCTCTTATAAAAGTCGCTGACGAATTGGCCATTGACAGGCCGATTGCGGCGTTGATCGATCCTCAATTTAATTGACTGAGGAGAGATACGCGATTCCAAGAAACGTGCGGGAACAATGAGCCCTTCGGAATCGGCATAAGCGTTACCATATTTGACGTAAATTGTGCTAAACTCGTCAAAAACTCACACCTTATTCATAAGCGTATCCGAGTATACTAACGTTAGATCACTGATTTTCTCCAATGAAGCATTGGGACAGAGAAAGTTGTGATGGCTAATGCCTTCCCTTACCCTGCTTGGGGCCTTTAAGACACTTTCCCATCAACTGCGTCTACACAATTTCCCCGAATGCCAAGATGCCCAAGCTCTTGAGGCATTTCTACATGTTCGCGCAAGAATCAAGACTCTGAAAAGCACGGCAGAACTTCAATCGTCGTGCAATGAGAAGTCGCTGCGGAGATGCCAAGATGAGTTCGAATTTGCCGAGCTCGTTCTTGAACGTCTGCGTTCGTACATTGATCACGCGCGACCGCTAACGCCAATAGAGATGGTTTCGGCAATGTCGGCGCTCCAGTTCCTGGCGCGTCGTTTGATGGTTCCCTTTGAGGATTGGGATCTTGAGCGAACCAATACACCCGACTTAGCCGATCTGCTTGTGGAGCAAGTGTGATGTCTGACATTCGAAGGGCGGGGAAACGACTTGCCTGCTTCTTCAATTGGAGTGACTTAAAGAGAGACCTTCCCAACAAAGTGTCGCAGAGCTGGGAAGGTCCCCAGTTAAGCATGACTTGCAGTCCGGTTAGTCTTCCAAGAATGAACCTGGATCAAAGTTGGTATCCAATCCAGGAGTAAAGCAACCTCGACGATGATCGTTTCTGTCCCACGTTCGTCTCGGGGAAGCCGGGCCGGCCGCTTTAAGCGGCCGGCCTTCTTTACTTCTTGTCATACCTAAGAGGGTCGCAAGATCCGCTATAGTGTCTGAAATCGCAAGAACGATATGCGCTTCTTGAATCGACAAGTTAGCAATGTGTCAAACAGCAGATTTAAGTCGGCCTGACCGACAACGCCGTCAGAATGATCAAATTCGGTGGGCAGTCAGTAGTCACCCGGGTTAAGAGTTGCTCTGCAAAGTGTGATGCAGATTACATTTGGATAAACGTCCAGCGTGTGATTTATGGCCTGTAACGCGGGTTTTCGTCCTCAGGAAAACGAGGATTACCACGTAGAACATTGGCATCGCGGATGGAGCTGTAAGGTCGCAAGCGAACATCTTCCAGGCTGGCGGAAAATGTGCCTTGGCCGGGAACGACCAGCTTGATCACGAGTGTTCCCAGCGGCGACACACGGCCATCGGTAGCCGGAGAAATTGCTTGGTACGGCAGCCGTGCCACGCGGGAGTCATACCGCGGAAACGTTTGATCCAGCGGAATTCGCCAGCTACCGATCTTCACGAAACGAGCGCCCCTGCCGTGCGGAACGCTCGAGAACGACGCATTCTGGAAGGCATAAAGTTCCGCTTCTAAGTGCCCGCGAGCTGCGGTTGGAAGTCCCTGGGCATCCTCCGGCGTAAAGGTGACCTCCAGGCCATCAACGCTTGGGTCGCTATCCCAACTTTTGAAGGTTGCCCAAGACGAGACGGTCGAGATGGGAGCGGTCGTGGGGCCAGCTTCGAGTTGTTCTACCGCCACTTGGTTCTCTCTCGGAGTCACGGGCGGGCCGAGCGTAATCACATTGGCGGCGCCCTTAGTCTGACGCTCTTCCGTTTGGACTTTCGTGATCAGGGTTGCCAGTTTTTCGAACGAAGCGGGAAGTTCGTTGATCGTTAGATGACGAATCGCCGTCCATGAGATCGGACGACTTAGCTCAATCGACCCGCGACTGGTCGTGAGGTGGACCGTATTGAAGTCGCTTTTGGGGGAAATTCTACCCCGGAACGTTCGACCGCTGGCCGTTGTAAGCTCGACGATGGCCGAGGGGGCAAGATCCTGGGCAAACACATGTCCAGTGGCCAGGGTCAGGAAGCTGCCAAGGACGAACAGAAAGGCCACAACAATCGGCGCGAGTGAGAGAGAGGTCATGGAGTCGTACATGGGCATCTGCCGTTGGGACAAGTTTCAATCGATAAGGTGCTCCTTCCCAAATGCAGTCGCAGTGCCAAGTAGAATCGATATACCTGGTCGTGTTCTTAAGTGTTGTAATAGAAATGCTTTGCGGCGACTTGTGTTGATTGCCGAGTTGTTGCTTAGAAGCAACGAAGATGTTTTTTCACCGCACGATGATTTCTTAACGCAACATCGCAATTCTCAAGCTACACTTGCGCGGTTTTTTGTTGGGTATCGTGGATAACGAGAGATCTACCGTGAAGAAACTGCTACCGAGCTTGTTGAGTATCTTCTGTGTCGTGTTGAGCTGCGTGGTGGCCATGTCGCCACCAGAGCAATCTGCAGCGGCCGAGCAAAATGCGGCTCCGGTAACTGACCGAATGAAGTCGGCTCAGCAGCTTCAGGAAAAGATGAAGCGGCTTCGCGAAGGGGCTGAAATCGTCGATGCATCAGGCACATTCGAATGGATCGGAGATCGCCTGAGCTTTGTGCAAGACGGCGAGAAAATGGTCCTCAAGATATTAGAAAACCGCATGATGGAACGCGTGGTTCAGGCCCAGGAAAGTTCGACCGGAGAGCTGAACTGGGTCGTCTCTGGGATCGTTACCGAGTACCGCGGAGGCAATTTTCTACTTCTGAAGCACGCTGTGCTTACCGGTAAACGTGGGGAATAGAACCCTGGAAACGTTGCGGCTTGGGCGATCGGGCAATTCTATTTGTCGTTGACAGCGCGTAAGTGGAAATTATCATAGGCTTTAGCGTTTGAGACGATTCTGGCGCTGAAGTGGCCTGTAAGATTCTCAGAATGCTCATTTTTCCTTTGTATTCGCGATTCTCGTTACGTTAGAATTCTGCGAAGTCTTCAGGTAAAGGAATTGAAAGCAATGTCGGACCAAAAGCGCCTCAAAGTAACCGAGGTGGAGGACGTCGCCGTAGTCGAATTCAAGGATCGCAAGATCCTGGATGACGTCCAAATACAAGAAATTGGGCAAGAGTTTAACGACCTGGTCGAGGTCGATAAGAGACGCAGCATTTTGCTGAACTTCTCCCATGTCGAATTCCTATCGAGTTCGGCTTTGGGGAAGCTAATTAGCCTCGACAAGCAGGTTAAACAGCAGGACGGGCATTTGAAGATGAGCAATATTCGCCCGGAGATTATGGAAGTGTTTGCCATAACCCGGCTGAATAAGTTGTTTGATATTAAGGACGACGTTCCCGACGCATTAGCTGCGTTTCGTGGCTAATTGGGAGTCCCTGTTTTCCGTTAGGGGGTTTTGTCGCTAAACTGATGCTATCACCCGTCTTTTGACAGGGTGTCTAGCGGCCAGCAGACATCAGTCAGGAAGAAGGCGTTCCTGACTGGCTTTTCCCGTAACACTCCTCCCATTCGTGATTGCGCTTAGTTATGGGCAATGACAATAACTGGCTTTGGTCGAACAAGGAAACGATTCCTAGTGATACGGCCGAAGGACAGCGTCTCATCAAAGAACTGCTGAACCAACTCGAGCTTGCCGAGTGGGCCATGCACGATAGCTTCGGTATCCACCTGGCCGCCGAAGAGGCTATCGTCAACGCAATTAAGCACGGAAACAAACAAGATCCGAACAAGTCGGTCGAAGTCGATATGCGCGTCGGAAAAGAACGTGTCATGATCCACATTACCGATGAAGGCCCTGGATTTAAGCCCGAAGATGTTCCCGATCCCACGCTGGACGAAAATCTGGACGTCCCCTCCGGCCGCGGCGTCATGCTGATCAAGGCGTATATGTCGGAAGTCTCGTACAACGAAAAAGGGAACTCAGTCAAAATGGTGAAAACCCGCTCGGCATAGCCTGCCAGCAGTAGGATTTTGACTGGCTAGAGAACCTTCCTTCGGGAAAATTGTCTTCTTCGATAGCACCGGAATCCTTTCTTGCCGTCCCCCTCATAACTTTCGCGTTAGGTGGCCTTGAAAGGGCAAAGGAAAAACGTAAACTTAGCTGTTCCTCTGATCCCCTGTAGCTCAGTTGGTAGAGCAGGCGGCTGTTAACCGCCTTGTCGCAGGTTCGAGTCCTGCCGGGGGAGCTCGTTTACTTTCTACGGAAAGAAACGCCAAACCAGTTAACGCCCGGCGTCGAGAGATCGGCTGCCGGGCGTTTTGCGTTTACGGCCAGTTCCCGCAAGGGTTTGCGGCGTTCTGGCCATCTGCACGGCGCTCTCTGTTTCGAGAGAGAATCTCCGGGGTCCGAAAGGGACCTTCAAGGTTCCTTCCGCAGCCCGGAATCTCGGGCCAAAACTCTCGAAGTCTCTGATTAACAGACCCCCAAAAGTTAACAGGCTGGTCCCTTGCGCTGAGCGGAAGGGACCCTTCTTGCAGGCTTCTCCAGAACAATGCCCGGCGTCGAATACAGTCGGCAAGTCGGGAGTTAGTGGTTGTGCGCCGCGCCATTTACCATGCTGCCCTCAGCCCATAATGGCAGCTAAATTGATTACGGGATTGGTGATGGGATTCAGCGAACGATAGGGGCATTCCAATGGCAAAACGTGACCCAAACAAAACGGCACGAAACCGAATCATTGCGGCTATCAAAGAAAAACTTCGTTCGCTCCTGCCTAGAGTCCTAAAGGACACGGGCTACTCTAGCGAGGCGTCACTCAACGCGACTATTGGCAGTAAGCATGATGACTTTTTTGATCTGAAACACGACGTGGTTCCCAGCCACGAGCAATTCGTCATGCATTGGATGGAAGGATTCGTGAAGGCCGCCAAAACTCAGCACAGTTGCCGCGAGATGATGCGTCATCTGAAGAAGTCAAAGGCATTCAAAGAATACCTGCTGCTATTCCTGAAACGATCGTACCTGAAGCATTACGAGGAGCTTGCAAAACACAGGCCGCACGTCTCTGAAGCGATCTTATGGATCGGACAAACCAACGCAAATTACGGCCTGGCGGTAACACCTCGATTTAAGGATGGCCAGTGGGAAAACGACAAGAGCGAAATACGCGCATTTCGGAATGGCTACTGGACCATTGGTCATGTGATGGAGACAGGGCTGGTTATTCCCGGCAAAAAAAAGATCTTTGAATTCAGCGACGTTGACCAGTATTTGCTCTTCTTTACCGACACGCTTGTTCGCAATTCTGGTTCGACTCATGAGTATGAGCTTGCTGAACTCTATGCGGACTTCGTAAAGCAGCAGGAAGACCCCAATTCTGTTCCACTCCTGATACCGGAGTATCGATATGGCGGATTGCACAAGCAACACCGCTACCGACTCGACTTCCTCATCATCAATCCATTCACCCTAGACAAGGTTGGATTTGAATTGTCGCCGTGGTCCACGCATGGTTACCTGCGCAAAATCAAAGGGCTGACGCAGGCAAAAATCAATGAGATGGCCAAAGACAATTTTGAAAAAGAGATGGAGAAGCATCGCACTTTCTTTCAAGACAAAGGCATCTATTCCGTCATCTATACAGACAAGAACCTTAAAGACAAAAAGAAATTGTTCGAAAAGGACTTCGTGCCGTTGCTTCAGCCCGAGAGGCCTACAAGTTTCGTTTCGTTCGAGATAATGGAGGAATTCCTTGAATAAGATTAGTTGGCGGCGTTCGATGCGCTCCATTTCCAGGTGGTCGTGGGATTTACCCGACCTGCAATGGAAACGTCATCGCGAAATGCGGTCGAGTTAAGCTCCATCATTGGGCACATGAGTCGCCAAGCGTAACATGAGGAGCGGTCCCGCGCTTTCTCAACTGGCCTGCGTCATATTCATCCCGTGCCGGGTAGGTTAACAGATAGAGGCTGTTAACCATCTTGTTTCGCCAGACATCGCGCCGGTCGCAAAGCGAAGGTCGCTGTGGGCATCTCCACACGGAGGCTCCGCATGCGACCATTCGACGATTCTATTTCCATGACGCCTGACGAGCGTCGCGCCGCCATTGCCAAGATTTTAGCGGCTGGCATTCTCCGTCTTCACACGCGGGCTGCTCTCCCGTCAGCGTCTGCGTCATCTTCCGACGTCAAAAACACCGAGAATCCTGGCTCTCCACGCCTTGAAGTTCCCGGCGAAACCGTGCTCAGTGTCCACAACGGTTAACGGTTTCTGAGACCCAAGAGAAAGGAGAGTCCAATGCCTGTGAATATCGCTAAAGAGGTCGCCGCGCTGGAGCGGATGACCGTTCGCGAGCTGCGTCTGCGGTACGCGGAAGTTTTCAACGAAGAGACGAAGGCCGGCAACAAGGCCTGGTTGATCAAGCGAATCGCTTGGCGGTTGCAATCGCTGGAAGAAGGCGACATTTCCGAGCGAGCCCGGCAGCGGGCGGCCGAACTTGCCAACGACGCCGACGTGCGGTTGTCGCCACCCAGGGCCAAGCTCAAACCTGTGACCACACCGGATCGCACGACGACGGGGACGCTTGGCGACACCAGCGACGATCGACTCCCGCCGCCGGGAAGCATCCTCACCCGTGAATACAAAGGCCACATGGTCCAGGTGAAGGTACTGCCCAAAGGCTTCGAGTTCGAAGGCGAGGTCTACAAGTCGCTCAGCGGCGTGGCCAGGGCGATTACCGGCCAGCACTGCAACGGCTTCCATTTCTTTCGGCTCGGCAAGGAGAGCGTACGATGACCAGGACCAGAAGCAAACGCAACGAATCCCATCGCGACGTCGTCCGCTGCGCGATCTACACCCGGAAGTCCACTGAAGAAGGACTCGACCAGGAGTTCAACACGCTCGACGCCCAGCGAGAATCGGGCGAGGCGTACATCGTCAGCCAGCGTCACGAAGGCTGGGAGTGCCTTCCAGATCGCTACGACGACGGCGGGTTTACGGGCGGCAACATGGACCGCCCCGCTCTGCGGCGACTGATGGCGGACATCGAGGCTGGCAAAGTCGACTGCGTGATCGTTTACAAGGTTGACCGGCTATCCCGTAGCCTGCTCGACTTCGCCCGGATCATGGAGACGTTTGATCGCCACAATGTGTCGTTCGTCTCCGTGACCCAGCAGTTCAATACGTCCACATCGATGGGGCGGTTGGTGTTGAACGTACTCTTGTCCTTCGCCCAATTTGAACGGGAGATCATCTCCGAGCGGACGCGCGACAAGATCGCCGCCGCACGTCGCAAGGGCAAATGGTCCGGTGGCATGCCGCTGCTGGGATACAACGTAGATCCGCAGGGTTCAAAGCTTGTGGTCAACGAGACCGAGGCCGACCGCGTGCGAGCGATCTTCAATCTCTACTCCGAACACCAGTCGCTGCTCGCGGTGGTCGCCGAATTGGACGAACGGGGATGGGTCAACAAGCGGTGGACGACCAAGAAGGGAATTGAGCGCGGCGGGAAACGGTTCACCAAGACGAGCCTCCACAAGCTGCTGACCAACGTCACCTACATCGGAAAGCTTCGCTACAAGGACGAAGTCCACGACGGTGAGCACGAGGCGATCGTCAGTACCGACGTGTGGCAACGGGTCCAGTCGCTCCTGAGCCGGAATGGTCGAACGGGCGGAGCGGCGGTGCGGAACAAGTTCGGTGCCTTGCTTAAAGGCATCCTCCATTGTTCTGCGTGCGGGACCGCTATGTCTCCCTCGCATTCGACGAAGAACGGCAACAAGCGGTATCGCTACTACGTCTGCACGAACGCGCAGAAACGCGGCTGGCACAACTGTCCGTCGAAGTCGATTCCCGCGGGCGAGATCGAACGGTTCGTCGTGGAGCAGATCCGGGCCATTGGCCATGACCCTACGATGGTCCGCGACACGGTCGCGCAGGCGCGTTCACTGGGCCAGTCCGAACGATTGGGCCTGGAGTCCGAACTTCGCGGCGTCCGGCGCGACGTGGCGCACTGGGACGCCGAGGTTCGCGAACTGCTCCCGCAGGTTGAACCCGGCGACCGGGAGACGCCGGCCAGGAAGCGACTGGCCGATCTGCAAGAACGCATCCGAAGTGGCGAGCAACGGGCGACGGACATTCAGGAGCAGCTGCTCGCTCTGGATCGCACGATGATTGACGAAGCCGATGTTGCTGCGGCCCTCGCCAAGTTCGATCCGGTGTGGGAGGCACTCGCCCCGCGTGAACAAGTCCGCCTCATTGATCTACTAATTGAACGAATCGATTACGACGGCGGGACAGGCGACGTTTCGATCGCTTTCCACGCTGCCGGTATTCGGCAACTGGCTGACCAAATCGAAACGGAGGACGCGGCATGAACACGTCGATCAACTACCAATGCAAGCTGAAGTTCGAACGCCGAGGGCGCGGGGCACGCTTGTCGGCCCGCGTGGCGAATGACCAAGATGAATCCGAGTTGCCCAAAGGCCGAGTACCGCGTGTGGCCAGGCTGATGGCTCTAGCCATTCGGTTCGAAGACCTGATCCGGCGAGGCGAGGTGAGGGACTACGCGGAGTTGGCGCGGCTCGCGCACGTCACGCGAGCCCGCATCACCCAGATCATGAACCTGCGGTTGCTTGCTCCGGACATTCAGGAGGCGATTCTGTTTCTGCCGCGTTTTGAACGGGGACGTGACAGGATTGGATTGGCTCAGATTCAACCAATCGCTTTGACTGTTGACTGGAGGAAACAGCGTCAGCTTTGGCGACAACTCTCGTCCTCCAGCCTGAGTTTACCTCAGGTGCTTGTGAACGGCGCACAAACCAGTTAACATCCTGTTTGTTTACTGTTTAGTGATCGATGACCTTGGCGCAGGCGTTCGGATGAACTGTTTTCAGCTGATAAAGACTGTTCTCGACGAGGCATACGCAGCGATTCCTGGTGATCCAGGCACAAAGGACGCGTCGATACGAGAGGCTCTCGCATCCTTGTCGAACGAATACCGAAGTCTCACCAAAAAAGGCTGCTTGGATTACAGCGATCCTTGCCGTCGGTTCGCTTATATTTATCGCTATACCACGTCCCACGCCAATTTGGTTTACCGACTGATCGAAGGCACTGGCCAGCTTCGCACACTATTTGATGAGAACAAGGTCACCACCTCGTGTGTTGGCGGAGGTCCAGGGAGTGACTTTCTAGGGATTCTCAAGTACTGCTTGAAAGCTGGAAAGACACCCGAACTTAAATGCCAGATTCTCGACCGAGATGCGTCATGGGGAGAGTCCTGGAGTGACGTTGACGACAAGCTCGGCCCATCCTTTCGAATCTCAACGGTATTTCATCCTCTTGATGTGACCGACGCTGCGACTTGGATGAAGTTCTCAAAGTACCTTCAAGCTGATCTCTTCACTTTGATTTACTTTATGTCCGAGGTCTATGCGCTGCGTGAACAAGCTAATGCCTATTTTGAAACTTTGATGGGATCAGCAAAGTCTGGTGCGTTGATGCTCTATGTCGATAACAACTCACCGGGATTCGCATCTTGGTTCGACGAATTGGCAACGCGTCATGACTGGGCGATTGTAGCGGCAGATCAAGGCATGCAGAATCTCCCATTTGAGGAAGAAAAGACCGACCTGAGACCATACATTGACAAGTTTGATCCGCCCAAAATTCGCGCTGACGTCGCCTACAGGATTGCGCGAAAGCAATGATCATCTCCGCCAGTTACAAGAATGATATCCCGACGTTCTACGGTGAGTGGTTCATGAATCGCTTGCGCGCCGGGTATTGCAGGATGGTCAATCCGTGGAACCGAAAACAGATCAGCCGCGTGTCGCTCGAACTCGAGGATGTGGACGGAATCATTTTCTGGACGAAGAACATCGCCCCGTTTCTGCCAAACCTGAAGGAAGTTCACGAGCTCGGGTACCGTTTCGTCGTTCAGCACACGATCAACAATTATCCACGGGCACTGGAGTTCTCTGTGGTCGATGCCGACCGCAGCGTCCAGCACTTGCGCAAGGTTTCGGAAACGTATGGACCACGCACCTGTGTCTGGCGATACGACACGATCGTCATGTCTTCCCTGACACCGGCCGACTTTCACCGTGAGAACTTCTCGCAGCTGTGCGGCAAACTGGAAGGCGTCACTGACGAAGTGGTCGTGTCGTTTGCCCATCTGTATCAGAAGACTCTCCGGAACATGAACTGGGCGGGCGAAGAGTTTGGGTTCACCTGGCATGATCCGGACGCCGACGAGAAACGGGCCCTGTTGTTGGAACTGGTGCCGATCGCCAATGTTCATGGAATGCAGGTGACGGTCTGCTCACAGCCGGATCTGGTCGTGCCCGGGACCAATGAAGCCCGGTGCATCGACGCGGCACGGCTGGAAGAAGTTTCCGGGCGGACTATCCGTGTTGAAAAACGTGGAGCCCGCAAGGAGTGCGGCTGCTTCGCGTCCAAGGACATCGGCGACTATGACACCTGCCCACATGGGTGCGTCTACTGTTACGCGGTGCAAAACCGTAATCTGGCTCAGCGGCGTTACCACGAACATGACCCGGATTCCGAGTTCTTGTACCCAGTGCCGGGAGCGCCGGCGGATGAGCCGCGTCCGGACCCACAACGAAAACTCTTTGACTGAGTCGGAATGCGATGCGAAGCAGCGATGAAGGATCCCACACCCAATGAATGGCAGTTCGTTTAAGGATATCGAAAAGCTGGAAGCCGACCTCTGGTCGGCAGCGGACAACCTGCGCGCGAATTCGAAGCTCACGTCGAGTGATTACTTCATGCCGGTCTTGGGGATCATTTTTCTCCGTCATGCTGCCAATCGTTTTGACACGGCCACGAAGCAGATCGAAGAGGACAAAGCTGCGGGCAAAATGCCCAAGCGAAAGGTTATCGACCAGGACTACATTCGTCGCCGTGCCCTGCCGCTTCCAGAAGAGGCTCGTTACGACTGGATCATGACGATGGCGTCCAGTGGCGAGAAGGCTCTTCCGACGCTGGTCACGGACGCGATGAAAGCGATCGAGGAAAAGTTCGATCCGCTGAAGGGTGTCCTGCCGAAAGACTACGGAATCTTTGAGCCGCAGGTTCTCGAAGACTTGATGCGACTGTTTAACAGTGAGCAGATTCGCAGTGCCACGGGCGATGTGTTCGGCCGCATCTACGAGTACTTCCTGGCGCGGTTCTCCATTCAGAAAGCCCACGACAACGGCGAGTTCTTCACGCCGTCTTCGCTCGTGCAGATGATCGTCAACGTCATCGAGCCGGATCACGGCAAGGTCTTTGATCCAGCCTGCGGTTCCGGCGGGATGTTCGTGCAGTCCAGTCATTTCATCGAACACGAAGGTGGTGACACCGCGAAAAAGGTTGTGTTTTATGGGCAGGAGAAGAATCCGGACACAATCCGCATCGCGCAGATGAACCTCGCCGTGCATGGTCTGACTGGCGAGATCGCCGAGGCCATCACCTACTACCAGGACGAACATAATCTGGTTGGTGGAGCCGACTTCGTGATGGCCAATCCTCCGTTCAACGTCGACCTCGTCGATGCGGAACGGATCAAGACGGATACGCAACGGCTGCCGTTCGGGCTGCCGGGCGTCAACAAGCAGAAAAAGGTCTCAAACGGCAACTACCTGTGGATTTCGTATTTCTGGAGCTACCTCAATGAGACGGGCCGGGCCGGCTTTGTCATGTCGTCGCAGGCCTCCAGTGGCGGCCACGGCGAGAAGGACGTCCGCGAGCGGATTGTGAAGACCGGCGACGTCGATGTGATGATGTCGATCCGGTCGAACTTCTTCTATACGCGGACGGTCCCCTGCGAGTTGTGGTTCTTCGATCGCGGTAAGCCGAACGAGCGTCGCGACAAAGTCCTGATGATCGATGCGCGGAACGTCTTCCGGAAGGTGAATCGCACGATCTGCGACTTCTCGCCGGAACAGATGGCAAACCTAAGTTCCATCGTCTGGTTGTACCGCGGTCAAAAGGACCGCTTCATCGCTCTGGTTCAAAGTTACCTGGTAGCGATCACGGCAGAGTGTGCAGCAATCCCGCCGGCCTTGGAGCAATTCGAGGCAACGCTGGCAGATCTCGAAGGGAAGTACAAAGCATTTGAAACGGCAATGCAGAGTTGTGAATCGCTGCCAGCCGAGTCGAAGGCATCGGTCGAGGAATCAGCACTGGAGCATCGTGAAGCCATCCAGCCTTACCGGAAGGATCGCAAGTCGTTGGATGCCGACCTTTCGGCGTTCGTGAAAGTGACAAACGGCAAACCTCCGGCAACCACTCGGCCACAGCAAACAGCCCGCTCGAAGTTTGATCCACTTGCAGAACGCATTCGTGGCCTAATTAAGCAGATTGATCTGCTCTACAAGATTGCGGAACGAACACATGGTTACATCGGGAAAATGCTCGCTGACGCGAATGACGATGCAAAAGAATCGCTCACTTACGATCGGCGTCAGATTGGTCGGGATCTGAAGCAGCTTGAGGTTCAACGGAGAGACGCCGTAGAGCAGTTGCGGCGAGCTGTGTATTTCCACCGGCAGGTGACGTGGCTATTGGAGCGTTTTCCAGAAGGCAAACTGACGGACGTGCCAGGATTGGTAAAAGTCACGGACCGGGATGACATCGAAGCTGCAGATTGGAGTCTTAGTCCCGCTAGATACGTTGGAGTCGCGCCTGCTGAGGTTGATGACGATTTCGACTTTGATGAGACGATTCGCGACATTCACACAGAACTTGTAGATCTGAATGGTGAGGCTGTCGAGCTCGCGAAAGTGATTCACGTTAACTTCGAGGAGATGGGGCTGTGACATTTCCTCAAGTTAGCTTTGGCTCGCTCTACTCGGAACCAGTCAGGAATGGATTGACCCGACCGACTGCCGTGCGGGGCTCAGGTTATCGAATGGTCAATATGGGCGAGTTATTCGCCTATGACCGCATCGGCGGCCAACCGATGGAGAGAGTGCAACTAAATGAGCGTGAATTGACTGTCGCAACACTAGAACAAGGCGATCTCCTATTTGCCCGATCTTCACTGAAGGTTGAGGGGACGGGAAAGTGCTCACTCGTCGTTTCACTTCCTGAAACTACGACATTCGAATCGCATCTCATTCGCGCACGACTAGAGAGGACCAGAGCAGATTCGCGATTCTACTTCTACTTCTTTCAATCGTATGTTGGACGAGCCACAGTTCTCTCAATAGCAAAACAAGTTGGCGCCGCAGGGCTTGCGGGAAGCAAGTTGGCAGATCTCAAGGTGCCGCGGCCTCCCCTCGACACGCAGGTGAGGATTGCCGACGTCCTCACTGCCTATGACGACCTGATCGACAACAACCAGCAGCGCATGAGCTTGTTGGAAGAGTCGGCGCGGCTTCTCTTTGAAGAGTGGTTTGTCCGTCTCCGCTTTCCCGGGCACGAGCACACCCGGATCGTCAAGGGAATCCCCGAGGGTTGGGAACGTCGGCCACTGGGCGACTGCGCGAAGTTCCTTTCGGGTGGGACACCCAGGAAGTCGCGACCAGAGTTTTGGGAGGGACACATTCCCTGGATCAGTTCCAAAGAGATGACACAACTTCGCCTTCAGGATTCGTCACTTCGAGTCACTCAGGAGGGAGCAGAACAGGGAACCCGACTTGTCCCGACAAACACTATACTGGCCGTCGTTCGAGGGATGTCTCTGGCAAAAGAATTCCGTGTTGCCGTCTGTAGCCAACCGGTGACATTCAACCAAGACCTCAAGGCGCTTGTAGCCGTTTCAGACATTCGGCCTGAGTATCTCTTCGCTTCGCTCGTGTCACAGCGTGATCAGATCCGCGATCGTGCCACAGAAGCCTCACATGGTACGAAGAAACTAGACACTCCGGTGTTGTCCGCAGTGCCGATCCTGGTCGCGCCGGAGCGACTTCAGCGAGCGTTCTGTGACTGGGTCGTTCCAATGAACAAACTCTGGGACAACTGCTGGCGACAGAATCAGAAGCTGCGCGAGGCACGCGACCTTCTGTTGCCGCGCCTAATGAGCGGGGAGGTGGCAGCATGAAGGCCGAAGACGTCAGGCTCACACAACTGCTGGAAGGCCCGAAACAGTTCATCGTCCCGGTGTTCCAGCGAGATTACAGCTGGGGAACGAAGAACTGTCTGCAGCTGTGGAAAGACATCGTCCGGGTCGGCTCAGACGACAACGCGAAGGCGCACTTCGTCGGTTCCGTTGTCTACATCGCCGCCGAAGACACGTCCGCAAAGATCACACGCTGGCTGCTCATAGATGGCCAGCAGCGACTCACCACACTGGCGATTCTGCTGGCCGCGCTTCGGGACCATATCCCGGAAGATGAAGAGGATGAGGAACCTCACGACGAAGAGGGACTCCCCTCAAGAGTCGAGCTGGAGGACTACTACCTGTGCAACATCCACGGGAAAGGCGACCGTCGTTACAAACTGCACCTCCGCCGCGCCGACCATGAATCGCTGACGGCAATGATGGACCGGAAGGATTTCCCGAAGGAATGCTCAGAACGGATTCGGGAGAACTTCGAGTTCTTCAACGAGCAGCTCGCCAACGCCGATCTGGATGTAGTCTATCGCGGAGTCAAGAAACTGGTGGCGGTCGACGTCTGCCTGACGCGCGGCCAGGACGATCCGCAGATGATCTTCGAGAGCCTGAACTCCACGGGGCTCGACCTGACACAGGCGGATCTGATCCGCAACTTCGTGCTGATGCGTCAGGAGGAAGAGGTGCAGACGCAATTATACCACGACCACTGGCAGCCGATTGAGTTGGCGTTCGGTGCCAGATACCGTACCGACTTCGACAAGTTCGTCCGGGACTATCTGACGCTGCTGCTCCGTCCCAGCAAGCCCATCAAAGCCGACGAAATCTACCAGAACTTCCGGAACTACTTTCACAGCGTCGCCAACGGTACATCAATCGAGGAGATCCTGGCGCGGCTGAAACGATTCGGCGAATACTATGTGGCCTTCATTCTTGGGCAGGAAACTCAGCCGAAACTGAAAGAGGCCTTTCGCCGCCTGCGTGGCCTAGTCGAAGTGGCATCACCGGTAATTCTGCGGCTGTATGACTGCCACGCCCACGCCAAGACACTGTCGCTCGATGAATTTGTGGCGGCGGTTGAGATTCTGGAAAGCTATGTCTTTCGCCGCTCGGTCTGTGCCATGCAGACCCGGAGTCTCGGCCAGATCTTCGCATCCCTCGCGGCTCGCATTCGCGACGACGCTCCTCTGCTAAGTCTGGAGGTGTCGCTGTACCGGCAAGGGAAGAAGCGACGATTCCCGACCGATGCAGAGTTCCGCGAAGCGCTGGAGACGCGAGATGTCTACGACATGCGTCATTGCCACTACCTGCTGGATCGGATCGAAAACGACAGTAAGGAGAAGATCGACACGTCGGAATTCACGATCGAGCACGTAATGCCTCAAAATGAAGATCTGCGTCCGGAATGGCAGGCGATGCTCGGTGCCAACTGGCAGTCGATTCGCGAGGTGTGGTTGCATCGGCTCGGGAACATCACGCTGACGGCGTACAACCCAGAGTACAGCGACCGTCCGTTCGACGAGAAAAAGACCATCGACAACGGGTTCCTCGACAGTCCGCTGCGGCTGAACAAGTACATTCGCGAACAGACAAAGTGGACACCTCTCGAGATGGAGGCCAGGGGCAAAGACCTGACGGCGCGTGCGATCAAGGTGTGGCCAGCCCTGGTGGTGGATCTGGAGGCTGTACGGGCAGCAGAGCTGGAGGAAAGGAAAGCAACGGCAGCCAAGTACAGCGTCGACAAGCTGGACATGGACCCGGTCAGCAAGGAGCTTTTCGATGCGTTGCGCCCACATGTGCTCTCGATGGGTGAGGATGTAGTCGAGTTGTGCGGTCCGAAGAGTATCACGTACCGAGTCTATGACTTCTTCATGGAAGTGGTCCCCCGGAAACAGAGGCTGGCGCTGATTCTCAACCTCGATTTTGCCGAGTGCGAGGATCCAACGCAGCGAGCAGTCGATGCGACCGAGTATGCATTCATTCCCAATGCCTCGGAGAATGGAGGAGTGTTGTTCAGCATTGTGACTGAAGACCAGGTTTCAGCCGCATTGCACGTGATCCGGCAGGCGTACGAAAAGGTTTCGGAGTAGCAGCGATGGCGATCACCGGCATCAACAGTGAAGATCGGCTGGTCCAGAAGACCTTCGCGGACTACCTGCATCAACAGCTGGGCTGGGAGAGCGTTTATGCCTGGAATGACGAGACATTTGGCCCAACCGGGACGCTGGGACGAACCACCGAACGCGATGCGATTCTGCTTCGAGATTTGCGGGATGCGATCACAAGACTCAACCCGCAACTGCCGGAATCGGCCCGCGACGAAGCTCTCCACAAGCTGACTCAGGTCGACTACGCCCGGTCGCTTGCTCAGCACAACCAGCAGTTCTTCAAGTACATCCGGGACGGCGTTCCGGTCACGTGGCGTGACTCAAATGATGAGATGCAGCATGACCATGCCCGTGTGATTGATTTCCGGAACGGTCAGACGAATGGCGTGCCGAACAATCGTTTTGTCGCCGTCCGAGAGTTGAAGATTCAAGGGCTCCGGGTGCCGCACTACAACCGCCGTGCGGACCTGGTCTGTTTCGTGAATGGCCTGCCGCTTGTGTTCATCGAGCTGAAAGCCGTTTACCGAAACATCCGTCAGGGTTTCGACAACAATCTGACCGACTACCTGACCGAGCAGGTCATCCCGCATGCCTTCCACCACAACGTGTTTCTGGTCGTCAGCAACGGTGACCGTGCACGGTACGGCTCCGTCACCAGCGACTGGGAGCACTTCGCTGAGTGGAAACGTAACGACGAGAAGCAAAAGGGAGAACTGGACGCGAAGGTTCTGCTGGACGGCATGTTGGCGAAGGATCGGCTTCTGGACATCATCGAGAACTTCATCCTGTTCGATGACAGCCGGCCAGGCGGCACTCGGAAGATCGTTGCTCGCAATCATCAGGTGCTGGGCGTCAACAACGCTGTCGGCTCTGTGATGAAGCAGGAAGAGCTGAAGGAACAGTTTCCGCCGGAGAAACGACTGGAGTACCGGATCGCGACAGTCGAGTTACCGGAGTCCGAACTCTCCGAAGCAGATCAGATGCTTTTGGAGGCTGGTGAGGAACCAAAGACTGAAATCGCCAAGCGACCGAAGAAGCGACCGCGAGTGCTCGAATTGCCGCTTGTCGAACGAGCGCATCCGGACCTTGGACGGCTCGGGGTGTTCTGGCACACACAGGGCAGCGGCAAGTCGTACTCCATGGCCTTCTTCGCCCAGAAGGTCCGACGCATGGTCCGCGGCAATTTTACGTTTGTGATCATGACGGATCGCGAAGACCTCGATGACCAGATCTTCCGAACATTCGTGGGATGTGGCGTTGCCGACGAAAAGACTCCCCGGGCCGGTTCCGGCAAAGAACTGAAGGCGCTCTTGCAGGAGAACCACCGCTTCATTTTCAGCCTGGTCCACAAGTTCAATCAAAACGTCAGCCCGGACGAGCCGTACAGCACACGCGATGACATTATCGTGATCTCGGACGAAGCGCATCGAACACAGGCTGGTAAACTGGCCCGTAACATGAGGCTGGCGCTTCCGAATGCTTCCTTCATCGGCTTCACTGGTACACCGCTCTTCAAACATGACCACATTACGAAGCGAATCTTTGGAACGTACGTCTCGAAGTACGACTTCAAGCGGTCTGAGGAAGATCACTCCACTGTCCGGCTGGTCTATGAAAACCGGGGCGAGAAGCTGGGGCTCGCGCGATTGGACTTGAACGACCGGATTGCCGAGAAGGTCGCTGAGGCCGATCTGGATCAGGATCAGACTGCCCTGCTCGAGAAGCTTCTCGGCAAGGATTACGAGGTCATCACTGCCGACGATCGGCTGGACAAGTTGGCCGAGGATTTTGTCGAACATTGCTCGACGCGATGGCAGTCTGGAAAGTCAATGTTCGTTTGCGTCGACAAGATCACCTGCGCTCGTATGTACGAACGGATCATTCCTCGATGGAACGATCGCATCCTACAACTGCGTGCACAGATCCCCATTGCCGAAGCTCAGCTTCAGGCAACCACGAGTGACGATCTTCGCGAGAAACGCGCAGACGAACTTGCAGAACTGCATCAGCGGATCGCGTGGATGGAATCCACAATCATCGAGATCATCATCAGCGAAGCGCAGAACGAGGTGAAAGACTTCCAGAAATGGAACTTTGACATCGTGCCCCACCGCGAACGGATCAAACGAGGATTCACTGACGCGAGTGGACAGAATCTGAGTGTAGAGGATGCATTCAAGTCACCGAAACATCCTTTCCGGGTTGCGGTCGTCTGTGCGATGTGGCTTACAGGGTTCGACGTCGAATGTCTGTCAACTCTGTACATCGACAAGCCCATGAAGGCCCACACTCTGATGCAGGCAATTGCCCGAGCCAACCGTGTGTATCCGGGCAAGGACTGTGGCGTCATCGTCGACTACAACGGAATGTTGAAGAGTCTGCGGAAAGCACTCGCGCAGTATGCCGTAGGAGACGATGAGGCCACGCCGCCGGATGAGGTGGTCGAGCCGATTGAGAATCTTGTCGCGTCATTGGTTGATGCCCTTGATGCGGCAGAAGACCACTTGCGCGGACTCGGATTCGATCCAGCGCGTTTCGATGGAGCGAGTGGCTTCGATCGAATCTCTGCAATTCGGGATGGTGCCGACGCGGTCTGCGTGACGGACGAGGCAAAGCGCCGGTTCGAGATAATGGCGAGGGAAGTCTTCAATCGGTTTAAGGCACTTCTAACCGAACCGAGCGCATTTCAATACGCGTTGCGGCACGACAATCTCGAAGCGATCTACAAGAAGCTGGAAGAGAAGCGGGACACTGCTGATGTCACTGCCGTCCTGAAGGAACTGCATCGTGTCGTGAATGAGGCAATCCGGGCTGCAGGCCCTGGCGAGGACCATGCCGAGGGACTGACAATCGACCTGAGTCAGATCGACTTTGAAAAGCTGAAGGAGGAGTTCAAGCAAGTGCGCCGGAAAAACACGGCGTTACAAGACATTCGAGACGTCGTTGAAAGAAAGCTCCAGGCGATGGTGAATACGAATCCATTGATGATGGATTACTACCGCAGGTACCAGGAGATAATTGCGGACTACAACCGCGAAAAGGACAGAACAACAGTCGAGCAGACGTTCGCGGCGCTTGTCGCTCTCGCCGCGAGTCTTGATGAGGAGCAGCAGCGGGCCGTCGAGGAGGGGTTGTCTCCCGAGGAAATGGCGATCTTCGACCTTCTCAAACGAGACACTCTGACGAAAGGAGACCGGGAGAGAGTAAAGCAGGCCAGTAAAGCGTTGCTTCTGAGTATTCGCGACCTCTTGGCACCGATGGACCTTTGGACTCGAAATGCACAGACACAGGCCGAAGTCCAGACTTCGATTCTTGATTGGTTGTACGAAACCTTGCCGCAACCGCCCTTCACTGAAAAAGACACGAGCGATCTGGCGGAGCGGCTATATGAACATGTGTGGCAACAGAGTGAGGCGGGTATTTTGACTTCGGGCCCCACCCAATCATGACACGTACCGTTAACAAATTTGGCAAGATACTTCGCGCTCGCAGGCTCGAAATGAAGTTTAGTCTGCGCACATTCGCCAAGATGTCGGGCGTAAGCCCCACGTATCTCTCCCAGGTGGAACAAGGCAATGTGGATCCGCCTACGGCGGAGCGGGTTTCTCGGATGGCCGAGCTTTTGGAAGCGAACGTTGACGAGTGGATCTCGCTGGCCGGACGTGTCCCTGAAGATTTGCCGGAGATTATCCAGAGGAACCCGACCGCGATGCCGGAGCTGCTCCGCGAGGCAAATGGTCTGACTGCCGAGCAGTTGAAGAAGTTGATCGAAGGTGCACGCAAGATGAAGGAAAAGAAGGGGTAGAGCCGATGCCGCGACGCGCGAGTACGACGCGGAAGGAGCCGTATTTCACCAAGCAGCAACTCGAGGATGAAGCTAACTGCCTGCTGCACAAGTATGGCGAGGAACATGATCGCGTCGTTGAGCCGCCCGTGCCGATCGACGACATCGTCGAACTTCACCTCGGGCTGACCTTCGAGTTCAAGGACATGCAGGCGCTGTTCGGCGTCGCGGATGTCCACGGTGCGTTGTGGGTTAATGACCGGATCGTCGGAGTTGACCTCAGTCTCGATCCGCACGAGAACCCAGCGATGCTCGGTCGCTACCACTTCACGCTTGCTCACGAGGTGGGCCACTGGCAGCTGCATCGCCACCTATACCAGAGTCGCGCCAATCAACTGTCGCTTCTTCCCGAGGCGGAAGATCGCGCCGAGTACGTTTGCCGGTCGAGCGACAAGAGCCCGCTGGAGTGGCAGGCGAATTACTTCGCTGCCGCCCTACTGATGCCGCCGGAAATGGTGCGATCAGTGTGGCGCGAGCTTCATGGCGAACTGGATCCGATCTACTTGGAAGACTTGGACAAGAATCGAGACGCGATCTTGAACGAGGAGAGCCAGCGGCGTGGTGGTTACTCGGTGCCCGAAGACCGAATTCCCAACATCTTGCTGGAGCATGCCGCCCTTCCGTTGGCCGAGAAATTCCAGGTTTCGGCAGAAGCCATGCGGATCCGTCTGGAGGAGCTGGGGCTTCTGAAACGGAAAAAAGAGAATTTGCTGTTCTAGCCGACTGTTCACGTCAGGCAATTTCTGTATGCTAGCTGTTTACTGTTTATGGTACACGGACGCCCGCCGGGACAGACGGACGACCGGTTTCGTTTAACCCCAGCGCCACAGGCAAGGGAGTGAAAAACCATGGCAACGTTCCGACTCCGCCATTTCTCGAGCCCGCACGTTCTGCGGGGAATCTCGCCCGAACGACTGCTGTCGTTTCTCGGGCCATATCGCGAGTTCTTTCAGTCTCGCGACTACGAACTACCAACGGATGCCACCGAGGAGATCGACTACGAGGGGCTCGTTAGCATCTTCATGACGCCGACCGAGGACTCGCCCGGAGAACTGCTCGATGCGCTCTTCCTGGTCGACGAAATGTCGACGCCGTTCAGCATGGCGACACTCATTGATATCGCTGAGGAGGCGGGCTACGAGCTCGAGGATGGTGACGACCACACGCCGGCCGATATCGCGATTCAGATCTGGTTGCTTGATCCCGATATTCTCGAGCGTAAGCACGCTGAGCAGTTTCTGTTCAAACGGAAGTCGTTCGAGTACTTCCAGTCGGCGAATGACCCTCCACCAGAGTTTCCTGGCTTCCCTGCCGCGACGCGACGCCGCATGGAACAGGAAATGAACGACTGGTTCGAGTCGAAGAAGCGAGGGCGCGGGGTCCGGGTGTTTGCCTATCCAGACGAAAACGAGGTCCGGTTCCTGGTTCGACACGGTGAGCCGTTCAAGCGTGAAGAGACAATGAGCGGGGCGGATGTCGGCAGCGTCTGTTACCGGCCCCTCAAGTACGACGTTGTGGTCTACGATCGGCGAGTCGGCGAATTGCGTATCAACGCCAGCCTGGTTGGCGAGAAGCGATTCTATCGGCAGCAGTTTGGGAAACACATCTTCGGGGACGCTGATCATTTTCCAGGGAACGCGAAGTACACGCTCGAACCCCTGCGAGAATACGGCGCGGCGTCGTTGAACTGCTTTGAGGTCGATGAGATCGAATCGATCCGACTGACTGAGGTTCAGTTCCTTTCTGGTGGCCCGCACGGTTTGGTCGAGATCCTCAAGGCTTCCGACGTCTTCTCCGCCTTGGCTGATGCCGGACGTGACTTTCCAGAGCGAGACCGGATCATCAAGGCTGGATTCAAAGTCAAGTTCGCCGACTCTAAGACGCCTAGGTCCGTGAAGATCCGGCCGGCGAACATCGCCGACTACACCCGCGATGCCGACGCGAACGCGGTCGAACGTTGGCTCGCACTGCGGGGCTTCATCATCAACCAGGAGGCTGAGCAGCACGGTGAAGTCGCACAGACTGTGGCGGGCACTTGATCAAGTGCCGTTGGGCCAAGCTGTGCTGACCGAATGGGAGTCGTTGCTCGGCAGCGACTTTGATTCCACGCGTTCCCTGCTTGGTTCGGCGGACAAGATCGCTGGCTATTATCCCGCGCCGAATTCGAGGGATCTGCCATGGCGTGTCGTTGAGCATTGCCAGGATGATTTTGTGGCCGTCTGTGACCAGAGCGGTGACACGATTCCTCTGCGCAGACGCGACGTCGTTGTCTTCTCGCTGGACTTTCGTCGGCTGGCCAAAGAGCTCGCGGCCGCGTTCGAGTTCGCTCCAGCGTTCGACCCGATTCACGGTGTACCCCGGTGCTGGCGCGTCGGGACGATGGCCAAGTCCGGCGCTCCGGCGTTGCCAGTGCATCTTGTTGTTCCTGCTGGTTCCGGCGACCTTCGACGGGCCGTGGAATCCATCCGAGCAGCCGGCTTGGAACCAGGATCAATTCTGGTGCCAACACGAACCAGCGTGACGCCCGCCATCGAGACACTGCTGAACTTGAACAGGGCGAGACTGATTGTGCTTGAGGAGACGCTCGTTGCCCGCAAATCAGATAGCTGGGAGCGGGCTGGTGCGTCTGGTCCTCCCATCGATGGTCACCCGACTTCGACCGCAGCGGACATCCCATTGAGCGAACGGGCCCAGGCACTATTGATCGCACTCCACGAGATGAACGCATTGGATTCCGATAGCCGTAAATCGAACGCCGAAGTGACAGGACGCGCTTTCGGCCCACTAGCAGATCCGAACGCCCAGAAACGCGTTTGGGGCAAGCTGCGAAAAGCGAAGTACGTCGAATCAAAAGAAGGAAGTGATGGCGGATACTGGTTGACCGACAGTGGCGCGATGCGGGCGCGTCGACTTGGCGAGTCGATGTAACCGATTGGGCACCGTTCGGACTCCGATCGCGCACCGATTAAAACGGCCAATTCAGCGAGACTTCTCCACGTGAGGATCACCACTGCGGTGACCCAAAAACGTTCACGAGGAGAAGTGAAATGGTTGTTTCTGCACCCGCGCCCGGCGAGGGGCGTCATCCCAACTCGCGTCTTTCCAAGCAGGGACTCTCTCCCTGTCGAAGGCAGCTGCTCGAGCTGATGCAGCACGTCAACTTCGGTCGCCTGGAAGGCCTGACCGTCGTCGACGGCGACCCGGTCTTCGACCCCGCTCCGCGCAAACAGTTCGATATCAAGTTTGGCGGCGACAACGGACCGCGAGCTGAAATCAGCGCGGCCGACTTCCTGCTTAAGCAGCAAGTCATCGAGTTGTTCGCATTCTTCGACCAGATCCAGAACGGCGTGATTGACGTGCTGGAGATCAAGCATGGTCTCCCGTTCCGCATGGTCGTCACGGAGGTACCCGCCTAGCGATCGGGGTAGGCACCCTCGACTGATTTGCACTCTTGGAATTCTGAATCTGTTACCTGACTGTCTGCCGGACGCAAAGCGGAGGCGACTGTGGGCGACGCCGATTTTGGCGCGACTCGCATCGCCTCCGCTTTTTTCGTTGGCCCATGCACCCACGTCTCTGTCCGGCACTGCGCCCACTCAGTCACCGCTCCTTCTCCGGCGAAGGAGTAATCAACAAATGGCTGATGCCAATTTCAATCCGAATGACGATCGTTTCACCCGTGGACTCATCCGACGCAAGGTCAAGCAGTTGATCGGCCGCGTCGGATTCACCGGCCAGGACCGAGAGGACCTGGAACAGGAACTCAAACTTCGCGTGCTGCAGAGCATGGTGAAGTTCGACCCGGACCAGGCCCATCGGAATCGGTTCATCACGGCAGTGGTCGAGCGCTACGTCCGCAATATCCTCCGTGATGCGTCGGCTGAGAAGCGTGACCACACCCGTGTCTGCTCCCTCAATGTCGACATCGAGATCGCTGACGAGGGGCTCACTGAGTTCGCGCAGACCATCGATGCCCATCAGCACGACGGGCGACTGGGAACCGACAGCCGTCCTGATGCGGAACTCGCCGCACTGGCAATGGACCTGGCTGAGTTGATTTCCGACTTGCCTGATGAGTGGCAAACGCTCCTCGAGCTACGCAAGACCCATTCCATGACCGACATCGCGGTCTTAATGGGACGTCCGCGCACCACGCTCAACGGCTGGATGCATCGGATCGCGGACCGCTTCGAACAGGCTGGTCTTCACGAGTACCTCTGAGCTCGTTTCGTCAACTCACGTGGCAACCGGGTAGGTCAATAGATAGAGGCCCAGTTGTTCCCGTGAGGACTGAAACATGAGCAAGCAGATCTATCGTTACGCCTTCGCTGACGGGGTCCCGATCGAAGAGATCGAATCGTCGTTGGTGCTGGCCATCATGGCGACCGAGTCGCTGCACGGCGAAAGCCAAACGCGGCTCGACGTCGCCCACTATCTCGATCCGGTACGGCGTGGCTGCGTCGTCGACGCCAGCACGCCGGCCGGTCGGGATTTCAATCGCCTCTTCATCGGATTCGTGCGACGCGAATTCGGCGAAGACTCGTTCCGCGTCGAGCGCGTGGATTCCTGTTCCCAAGAACCCTGTGAGCCCGCCGCCGCATGAGCACGCAATCGCACCCTTGTTTCAACAGTGACGCAGCGACGGACGTCTTGGATCCAGCTTCCTCGAAAAGCGTCCTGACGTATTCCGCCCTCAACACGTTTCGCAATTGCCCGCGAAAATACAAGCATCGCTACGTCGACCATCTCCGTCCTCGCGAGCGTCCCGAGGCGCTGTCGTTCGGCAGCGTCATCCACGGTGCGATTGAGCTTTGGTATCAGTTGCCCGCGGATGACGGTCGCCTGTGGTCAGTGCTGGATTACATCGACCAGCAATTCCCCGAGCGCGTGGGCGACGAGCAGCAGATAGCCGCCTGGCATCTGGCTCGCGCCATGATCACAGGTTATGCGAGTCGCTACCCCAGCGAAGACTTCGACGTGGTAGAGGTCGAGAAGACTTTCACCGGCGAGATTCGCAATCCCGACACCGGTCGTCCCAGCCAGACGTTCGTGATCGCGGGTAAGGCGGACGCCATCGTCCAGCAGCCCGATGGGATGTATCTGCTGGAACACAAGACCGCATCCACCATCGATGCCAACTACCTCGACAAGCTGTGGACCGACACGCAGATCGCGCTCTACAGCCATTACCTCCGGCAGCTTGGCTATCCGATCGTCGGCGTGATCTACAACGTCCTGCTCAAGTGTCGGCTCAAGCAGAAAGCCGGTGAAACGCAGGAAGAGTACGAGGCCCGTCGCGCGGAACTGGCTGCCAAGAACAAGAGTGGCCGCTCCACCGCCAAGCGACAGATGCCCGAGTCGGACGAGGAGTATCAGGCCCGACTGGCTGAATGGTACGCGCGTCCCGAAGTGTTCCATCGCGAGCACATTTACTTGTCCGAAGATCGCCTGGCAATGCTCCAGGAAGAGGTCTGGGAAATCACGCAGCAGTACCTCGACGCGCGACGTCGGGGCAAGTGGCTGCTCAACACGTCGAGCTGTTTCTCGTACCAGCGACCGTGTGAGTACCTGCCTTACTGCCAGTCCGGATTCAATCCCAACGTCTCGGACAACCTCTACGAAATCGTTCCTCCGCACGAGGAACTCTCCCCGGCTGAATCCGACGCACCCCTGTTTTGAAAGGAGCACCCCGCATGGCACTATCGTTGCCGACACAACGCACCAAACCGATCACGGAGTTGGGCAAGCAGACGATCCTGCTTTACTCAGCGCCCAAACTCGGGAAGTCGACCTTCGCCAGTCGATTCCCCGAAGCGATCTTCTTCGAGTGCGAGCCCGGCCTCAGTCACCTCGAGGTCTACAAGGTCCCGACCTACACGTGGGAGGACTTCCTGGCCGCGTGCAAACTCGTGGCCCAGGGCGATCACCCGTTCAAAACGATCGTCATCGACACCGCCGACAACGCTTTCAAGTTCTGCAGCGAACACGTCTGTGGCAAGCATGGCATCGAGTACGAGGGCGACATGGGCCACGGCAAAGGCTGGGCCCTGGTCAAGAACGAATGGCACCGCGTGCTCACACGATTGGCCAGCCTTCCCTACGGTCTGATCCTCATCTCGCACGCGCAGGATAAGACCATCGAGACTCGCACCGGCGAGTACACCAAGACGCAGCCCAGTCTTCCGGATCGGGCCCGCAACGTCGTGCTCGGCCTGGTGGACATGATCCTCTACTGCGACGCGGTGCCGCGCAAGGAAGCCAACGGCACCGTGATGATCGACCGCATGATGCGCACCAAACCGCATCCCACCTACGAAGCGGGCGATCGGACAGGCCGGCTGCCTGATCCTCTTCCGCTCGACTACGACGCCTTCGTCAAGGCGTTTCAATCCGCTGCCCCCGGCTCGATTCCCGGCACCGGCACCGCAGCGGAAGCGACCAAGCCGGGAAGCACCCAAAACGGAAAGGTTAAGCGATGAGCGATTACGACGACAGCTTTGCGCCCGGCGGCAACAACGTCGATTTGAGTGACTTCGATGACGACTTCTCGTCGGCGGAAGCACCCAGTTTCGATGAGGTTCCCGACGGCAAATACCAAGTGCGGATCGATTCGGTACGGCTCGACCGCAGTCAACGCGGCGACCCGATGATCAAGTGGGATCTGCTGGTGATCGCCGGCCAGCATCAAGGCCGGCACATCTTCAAGAACTCGGTGATCACACCCGCGGCGCTGCCTTACGTCAAAGGCGACCTCAAGACGTTGGGACTCGCCCTGGCCAAGTTCAGCGACCTGTCCGAGCGACTGGACGATTTGCTGGACGTGACCCTGGAGATCACCAAGCGGACGCGCGGTGACTACACCAACGTGTACTTCAACAAGCGGATCGAGATTGCCGGTGGCAACTCGCAATCGCTGAGCGACGACGAGGTTCCCTTCTAGTCGATCGCTTGCCCGGCACCGAGCACTTCCTTTTGACCAAGGGTGCGGCCGGGGCGGGATGGCGTGCTCCTTGGGCGCTTTTCTGGTGCGTGTTCGCCGGGTCCGCACCAAGCCTGTGGGGCCAGACTCCCCGCGCCCGCCCCGGCTTTTTCTTTCGACACAACAACACGGACGGGAACCCCGGCATGGATTTTCAAATTGTCATTGATTCGCGTGAGCAGGAACCGTACGCGTTCTCCTGCTCCACCGTGCGGCGAAAGCTCGACGCGGGTGATTACTCGATCGCCGGTCACGAACTGAGCGTGGCCGTGGAGCGCAAGAGCCTGGCGGACTTTGTTCACACGGTGATTCACGACTTCCAGCGGTTCGCGGCCGAACTCGACAAGCTGCGAGCGATGGACGCTGCCTGCGTCGTCGTGGAAGCGGACCTCGATGCACTGCTCCGCGACCAGCATCGCGAAACGCTGCGGGGCGTCGCTCCAACCTCGCTGCTGGGCATGGCCCTCTACATCTCGCTGCGATGGATGGTCCCGGTCTTCTGGTGTGGTTCGCGGCAAGCGGCATGTGCGTTCACCGACGCCTACCTCCGAACCTTTGTGCGAACCCAAGCGGAACGTGGAGGTGCCCAGCATGGCTAGAAAGATCACCGGCACCGTTAATCGCGTTTACTTCAGTAGTCCCAAGTTCACAGCGGGAGTGCTCAAGACGGACAAAGACGCAACCGTTCGTTTCCGCGGGCCATTTTGCGCGAGCGAAGGCGACTGCATCACGCTCGTTGGCAAGTGGCAGAAGGATCCCAAGTACGGACCACAGTTCGCAGCCGAGAGCCTCAGTTACGAATTGCCCGAGAGTCCCGAGGGGCTGATTCAGTATCTGGCCAAGCATCCAGCGTTCGTTGGCATCGGCGAAGCGACGGCCCGGAAGATCGTGCAGTATGCCACCAGCGCCGCCAACTTGGACCGACTGATTCGCCAGGACCTGGACGAACTGCGGCAACAACTCCGCATCCCGAAGTCCACGCTCGTTTCGCTGCAGGAAGCCTGGATCGCCAACAGCGCCGACAACGAGATCCGCTCCTACCTGGCGGGGTTCGGATTGACCAACCACCAGATGGAGACGTTGCTCGAAACTTTCGGCAACTCGGTGGTGGGCGTGCTTCGTGCCGATCCGTATCAGCTGATTCGCTACGTCAAAGGCTATGGCTTCAAGAAGGTCGACAAGATCGCGCGAGCCATGGGGACGCCCAAGGATCACCCAGGCCGGATTGCGGCGGGACTGCTGTTCGTCGTCAGCGATGAACTGACATCGGGTCACACCTGGATCAGTCGAGCCAAGTTGATCGAGAAGGCCAACGACCTGTTGCTACTCGACGCGATGGACAGTCTCGATGTGATCGGTGCCGCCGTCCACGAACTGCTGGCCGATAACCAGCTGCTTGCCGATGGTAACGCCGTCGCGATTCCTAGGTGTGTCGAGGCGGAAGAGTACATCCAGTCGATCTTCGACACCTATGGCTGGACCGAGCGTCCTGTGCGGCGCGTGAAGCAGAACCTGGTCGGCCTCAAGCCTCGACAGGCGGAAGCCTACCAGACCGCAATGGCCTATCCGATAGTCGTCATCTCGGGTGGCGCAGGCACGGGGAAAACGTACGTCGTCGCGCGATTGGCCGACGCCTATGAAAAGGCAAATCTCCGCGTGGCCCTCTGCTCGCCCACGGGCAAGGCGGCAAAACGGATCGAAGAGTCGTTGCGGGCACAGGGAATTAACCTGGAGGCCAAGACGCTGCATCGGCTTCTAGGCTACGACGGGCACAAGTTCAATCGCGTCAGCCTCTCCGACCAAGCGCTCACCGAAGACGGCGACATCGATGAGGATGCCGACCCGCCCTACGACGTGGTGGTCGTCGATGAGGTGTCGATGGTTGATGCGCCTCTGATGGCGGAATTGCTGAAGCGGATCGATTTCACGAGGACTCGTCTTGTCCTGGTGGGCGATCACAACCAACTGCCACCCGTCGGCCCAGGGAACGTCCTGCGGGACATCATCGATCACAACCTGGTCCCCACGGTGATCCTCGACGAGGTCGTCCGGCAAGCCGGTATTCTGAAGACCAACAGCACGGCGATTCTCTCGGAGCGGATCGCGCCGACGGCAACGGGCGATCCCGCGTGGACCGTGGTGGACGCATTCAAGGACCCGCAGCAGATCCAGGTTTACTTACGGGAACTGGTGCTCGAGAAGATCCCCAGTCGCCTTGGGCTCGACCCAATCTCCGACGTTCAGATCATCACCCCAACGCACATCGGGACGCTGGGGACCAAGGCAATCAATCAGATGATGCAGCGGGTGCTGCACGGCAAAGTCGAGCGAAAGTTCACCGAAGGCGACAAGGTTATCCAGACCGTCAACGACTACGGGCTGGGTGTCATGAACGGGACGATTGGCCGTGTGATCGGTATCGAACCGGGCTCGGGCGGCGGTTACTGGATCGAATTCGATGGCTCCGGCCAGCGGCTGATTCAGAACGAACAGGTGCTCAACGTCCAGCTTGCCTACGCGCTGACAGCGCATAAGGCCCAAGGGAGCGAGTTCCCCTGCGCCGTAGTGCTCTGCCACAAGTCGCACTTCTTTGCCGATCGCAACTGGCTCTACACGGCCGTCACGCGGGCCAGCCGCTACTGCATCCTCATGGGCGACCGCTGGGGGCTGCACAACGCCGTGAAGAAAAACAGCACGATCGATCGGCGAACGTTTCTGAGTCTATGGGCCAGCCGCAAGGATGTGATCGCGGAATCACCGCTGGAGGTGCCGGCATGACCAGCGATAGCCACAACGGCCACGATCCCGTCGCGCGACCTCGCCACTACACCTTCGGCTCGATCGAAGTGATCGACGCCATCGAAGCGTGGGGGCTTGGGTTTCACCTGGGCAACGTCGTGAAGTACACAGCCCGCGCCGCGCACAAGGGTCGTTACCTCGAGGACCTTCGCAAGGCCCGCTGGTACCTGGAGCGAGAACTTCAGCGGCATGAATCGAATGCACCAGCAGAAGAGGAGCAGTCACAGGAGGCACACTCTTGAGTTCAGCGCCGGCCATTGACCCAAGCACCATCACCGAGAACGCTCCCGCGTGCATTCGCCAATTATCACAGTGGGTTGCGTGGAAATACGTCGAGCGCGACGGAAAGCCAACGAAGGCACCGGTGAATCCCCACACGGGGTCGCTCGCGAAATCCACCGAGCCCGACACGTGGGGCACTTTCGACAGAGCAATCGCCGCTTGCCAGAGCGATAGCGGGCTTGCCGGCGTCGGCTTTGTGTTCTCGGCCGATGACCAATACTGCGGCGTGGACCTCGATGACTCGATCAATCCCGACTCCCGTCAGCTCAAGGGCTGGGCGGCCGACATTGTCGAGCGACTCGATAGCTACACCGAGATCAGTCCCTCGGGCACGGGCCTAAAGGTCTTTCTCAAGGCCAACAAACCGGGCTCCCGCTGCCGCAAGGCCTACCACGACGGTGAAGTCGAGATCTACGACAACGGTCGGTTCTTCACGCTCACCGGGCAGCGCCTGGATACCGCATCCTTTGCGATAGAAGATCGCCAAGGCCAACTCGAGCAGGTCTATCGAGCCGTCTTTGGTGAAGACGATGGTCACACGGCGGGCTGTCCATCCACGACGCCTCGTCCCAAGCCGAGCGACAACGGTCACGTCTCGCTGGATGACGACGAGATCATTCAGCTCGCTTCCAACCAGCGACGCACCGGAGCGAAGTTCTCGGCGCTCTGGTCGGGCGACTGGAACTCGCACTTCAACTCCGCAAGCGAAGCGGACTCGTCGGTCGTATTCACGCTGGCGTTCTACACCAAAGATGCTGGGCAGATCGATCGGCTGTTTCGTCAGTCGGGATTGATGCGAGAGAAGTGGGATCAGTTGCACGGCGAGCAGACCTACGGCGAGATAACAATCGACAAGGCGCTCGCCAAGGTCACCAAGCAGTACAAACCAAAGGGCAAGCGGAAGCGATCACGACCCCAGCCACCACCGCCAACCAAGCCCGGCCTGCCGTCGATTCTGATCGATGACATCCAGCTCAGCGATCTGACCGACCAGGCACTCGCCGCACTCATCGGAGCCAACAAGCCACCCAGCGTATTCGTCCGTGCGGGATCCGTGGCCCGAGTGATGAGAGACGAGAACGGCGTTCCGAAGATTGAATCCTTCGATCGAGTGCGGATGCGTTGCCGGCTCTCAGAGGTCGCCAACTTCTTCACGCTTCGCAAGGGCGAAGGTGGAGCCTACGAGCAGGTAGGTACGAATCCACCGCTGTCGCTTGCGGAGAATGTCTTGGCCCAGACCGCCTGGGATCTGCCGCCGCTGGCCGGTATCGCCCGCGCTCCAATCCTGCGGCAAGACGGGACGATCTGCACGACGCCCGGCTACGACGCCCAGAGCCGGTTGATGTATTGCCCGGATCCGGATTTGAAGCTCGTGCCGATCCCCGAGTATCCCTGCGGCGAAGAGGTCCGAGCTTGCGTCGATATCCTGCTGGACGTGATCAGCGACTTCCCGTTCGCCGACGAACCGAGCCGAGCCAACGCGCTGGCAATTCTGTTCACGCTGCTGATGCGGCCGGTGATCACAGGGCATGTGCCGCTGGCGATTATTGATGCGCCGATGCAGGGAACCGGCAAGACGCTGCTGGTCACATCGCTTGCCACGATTGCGGTGGGCAACATCTCGTCCGAGTCGATCCCCTCGCGGGACAACGACGACGAGTGGCGTAAGAAGATCACGTCGATCTTGCTGGCCGCTTCGCCGTTCGTGCTGCTGGATAACATCCCGGACAACACCACGATCGATTCGCCGTCCCTTGCCGCCGCACTCACGAGCGATGAATGGTCCGACCGACTACTCGGTCGCAACAACGCGATCCGGCTGCCTTCACGCGTCGTCTGGGCTGCCACTGGCAATAACCTGCGGGTCGCCGGCGACATGCCACGCCGTAGCTATGGCATTCGGCTCGACGCCAATGCTGAGCGGCCGTGGGAGCGCACCGGATTCAAGATCAAAGGCCTCGAGCGACATATCCAAGAGCGGCGTGGTGATCTTCTCTCGGCAGCGCTGACGATCGTTCGGGCCTGGTACACGAACGGCAAGCCCACTGCGGATGTGCCCACGCTGGGCAGCTTCGATGAGTGGGCCGAGACCATCGGTAGCGTGCTGGCGTTCGCTGGGATCGACGGCTTTCTAGGCAACCTGGAGCAGACACAACTGGTCCAGGACGAGGATACGCAGCAGTGGGCTGCCTTCTTCGAGGCGTGGTGGGAAGCGTTCGAATCCACCCCAGTGGTGGTGGATGAACTGTGCCAACAGATCCTTGCGCACGGTGGCGTACAAGACCGCGCGCTGCCCGATCCGCTCGTTGTACAGCGCGATAAAGGCGAGGGCGCGCTGCGCAGGTCGCTCGGACGCCATCTCTCACGACTCACGGGCCGCATCTTCAACGGGCGCAAGCTGTTATGCGCCGGCAGCGACACGAAACGGAAGGTTCGACGGTGGAAGCTGTCGGGGTTAATAACCCCGACGAAAACCAATAACCCCGACACTAACCCCGACCAGCAAAGGCTTTGGTGAGAACATGTTACGAACTGCGTCGGGGTTATCGGGGTTATTTGCCGTCTATGCTTACACGTACGCGAGATGTACGCGCGCTGTAAGAGGCGTACACGTACATGAGCGCAATACAAGTAGCGGGAAAATAACCCGAGCAACCCCGCTAACCCCGACAGCGTCGATTTCGACCATCTGCCCGCCGGTTCTCAGCTGGCCGCTCGACCACCCCGTTCGCACGACGTTGGCCGACGTCGCGCGATCTCTCTTGGCTTGGCGCAACGCTCCGATCTTCTGGTCCATTGCGACACGACGCGACGTGTCGCGTCACGTGGCCAAGGCCCGCCCGCCGCCTGGCTGTTAACCCATAGGTACTTCCCGGCCCAGAAATGGACGGAAGACGCCAGCGGGAACAGCCGCAAAGCGCTAGAGAGTTTTATTTCCAGGTCCGCAGACAACGAAAGAGGAAAAACACATGACCGATTCACCGCAGGAAGCCCGGGGCCGAGATCGCTTCAACGAGATCGTGGTGCCGACGGCCAAGGGCCTGGAGAAGTTCTTCTGGAACCTCGCCTGGTTCACGTTGCTTTGCGTGTTGCTGCTTGGCGGCACGTGCATTCCCCGACCTAGCCAGCAAGGAGGCTCCCGTGATCAACAGCACGGTGCTGACGCTACCGGATCAGAGCATCTGCCTGATCTGCAACACGCGTCCGAAGTGGGGAACTGACGACCTATGCGACGCTTGTGCCTGGCGATTGCACGGCACCGGCGCTCAAGGCAGCCCGCCCATGATTGAACTGGTGGGCAGACCCAACGATCGACATCGCTCTGGCTTCGAACCATCCACCGACTTCGACGCCAGCCCCGGACAGGAAAACGCCATTCGTCACTTGGAGGACGCACTCTCATGAAAATCGAACTTCGCAAGCTGGCCGACATTCGGCCGTACGACAAGAACCCCCGCCTGAACGACAACGCGGTCGCAGCCGTTGCGGCATCCATACGTGAGTTTGGTTTCCGGCAACCGATCGTGGTTGATACCGACTCCGTCATCATCTGTGGACACACGCGCTACAAGGCTGCCGTGCAACTGGGCCTTGAGAAGCTGCCGGTCCACACCGCCAAGGATCTGACGCCCGAGCAGATCAAGGCGTATCGCATCGCCGACAACAAGACCGGTGAGCTGGCCGAGTGGAACTACGACTTGCTGCCGATTGAGTTGGGCGAGCTGCAATCATGCAATTACGACCTCGGCCTGTTGGGGTTCGACGCGGATGATCTTGCCAAGCTGCTCGACCCGGGCGTGAACGAAGGCCTCACGGATCCCGACGAGGTGCCGGAGCCACCGGACGCGCCGGTAACGCAGCCCGGCGACCTGTGGATCCTGGGGGACCACCGACTGCTTTGCGGCGACAGCAGTAAACCGGAAGACTTGGATCGCCTGCTGGACGGCGCGAAGATCCACCTTGTGAACACGGACCCGCCGTACAACGTCAAGGTGGAACCGCGATCCAACAACGCGATCGCGGCGGGCTTGTCGTCGTTCCAGGGCACCTCACACCACCAGAAGCTTGACGTGGAGCGTCACCCTGAAAAGGCGAAGCCGACCGGGAAGAAACTGCGAGCCAAGGATCGGCCGCTTGAGAACGACTTCGTTTCGGACGAGGAATTCAACCGACTGCTCGATGCCTGGTTCGGAAACATGTCTCGCGTGTTGGAACCCGGTCGCGGCTTTTATTGCTGGGGAGGCTACGCGAACCTCGGGAATTATCCACCGTTCCTCCGCAAGAACGGTCTTTATTTCTCGCAAGCGATCGTCTGGGACAAGCTGCATCCCGTGTTGACTCGCAAGGATTTCCTTGGGTGCTTCGAGCTTGCCTTCTATGGCTGGAAGGAGGGTGCCGCACATCGGTTCTACGGTCCCAACAACGTCCCCGATCTGTGGCATGTGAAGAAGATCCCGCCGCAGCAAATGGAGCATTTGACGGCCAAGCCCGCGGAACTGGCTGTTCGCGCCATGCAGTACTCGACCGTCGCTGGTGAAAACGTCCTGGACCTATTCGGTGGCAGTGGCTCAACGTTGATCGGCGCGGAGCAGACAGGACGCAGCGCATTCCTGATGGAGATCGACATGCCGTATTGCGACGTCATCGTCGACAGGTTTCAGCGGTTCAGCGGCAAGCAGGCTGTGCTGGAGCGAACCGGTGAATCGCCGATTCCAATGAAGGCGCGAGAGGAGGCGATGCGATGACGACCGCGCGAGGGGGCGACGGTAATCGCGGCATGATTTATCTGGCCAGTCCCTACTCACACGCCCAGCGCGAAGTGCGCGAGCGACGGTTCGAGATGGCATGCCAAGCAACGGCTCAGCTAATCCATCGGGGCGAGCCAGCGTTCTCTCCGATCGTGCATAGCCACCCGCTGGTGCGTTTCGGCTTGCCGACCGATTGGGAGTTCTGGCAACGGTGTGACCGTGCATTGATGAGCTGCTGCCGGGAGATCGTGGTGCTGCAGCTCGATGGCTGGCGTGAGAGTCGAGGCGTGCAAGCCGAGATCGATCTGGCGATCGACATGGACCTGCCGGTTCGCTACTTGCCGGCGGAGATGATTTCGAATTGGTCCGGAGGCGACACCAACATGAGCGTCCGACCGTCATCCCAGGAGACGTCGATCTGATGCCAGCGGTCCTTGCCTTCCCCGAAACTCGAAACACCGACGACGGTCCCGGTCTGGCAGGGCGCAATCGGATGGGGATCGTCACTCATGGAGAGCAGGCGGATGCGGTCGCCAGTGCGCGGAAGTGTGGTCATGGTCTTACCTCAGAGAATGCGGCCCAGCAGGCTGTTCTTCATGGCGTCGATTGCCATGCAGGCGTTGAGGTGCTCTTCGATCAACGCGTGGTCGTTCGTTTCCCCGATGCCGATGTCCGCGACCTCGAGCGTTTCGGCCAACGTGTGCAGCCCCTCGACCGCCTTGTAGTAGGCCTCGCGAATCTCCTGTGCCTGGTGCGGGTCCATCGTGCGGAAGGCTTCGCGGAGCCGGGTTTCGAGGTCGTTGGTCTTCTTGGCCGTCATGTCTGTTTCTCCTTGGTTGGTTTTTGGCGTTCGTCTTTGGACATGACACATGAGCCATGGAAAGCGGAACACATCAAGCGCCGTCGCGAACATTCCGGCAGTAATCTTTCGACGCGACACGTTGGCCAGTGTCGCAACCTTTCCGAAGCGACGCCCGACGACGCCAGCCACGAGAAAACGCCCGCACGCGGCAAGCGTCGGGCGTGTGTTGGCGGAACGTGGCCGCCTATCGGTATTCCTTGCGGGACGCGGGCTTGGGGCCCGGTAGAGGCGGGTCCAGCTCGTCGGCAACCGAGAGCAGCGTCTCCAGCAGGTCTTCGGCGTCGATCTTCCAACTGCGGAGGCCGTCCCCCAGTTCTTCATCGATGCGCCGCGCCACCTTGCGAAGCGCATCGGCCACGGCGTGTTCAGGTTGCTTGTCGGTCATGGCTTCGGGCCTCCTCAGCTCGCGCGGGCGAACTTGCCCCGTTCGCTCTTGATGAACCGCGCTTCGGATCCCTTCGCCTTGATCTCTCGAAGGATCGCGCTGTAGAGCGTGGCATGAGGCGTCTTGCCGCCGGGGCTGGTCCAGTACCCCTTCTCGGCCATCGCCTCGATCATCTCCTTGGTGTTGAGGGGCTCTCCGGCTTCCGCCAGCACCTTGGCGGCCGCGTCGAGCGCCGACGTGCGTTTGGGCTTGTCGCCCTTCGTCGCCTTCGGCTTCGCTGCCGCCTTCGGTTCGGCGGGAGGCGTTTCCGGCTTGGCCGCCTTCGCGGCGCGGGGCTTCGATGCCGGCTTGGTCGATGCAACCTTCTTGGGCGAGACCTTCTTGGCGGCGGCGGGCTTTCGGGTCGTGGTGGTCTTCTTCGTGGTCATCGGTGGTCTCCGATCTGTGGGTGGCGATGGTTTGGCTGCCATCATCAGGCGGCGGGAACCACCCGCCGCGACGCGCCGGCGTCGTCCGGTCGCGTTTCGGCTTCAGTACGCCACCTCCCAGGCTCGCTTGCTCCCGTAGCCGAGCTGCTGGCCTTCGCAGATGTAGAGCACCTGGTCCGCTTCGACGTCGTCGTCATCTTCGTCGTCGGGGTCGGCGTTGATCTCCTCGCCGGAAGCCAAGCCGAAGATCGTGTTCTCGAAGGGCCAGTTCTGCTGCGTCATCAATCGCACCTCGGCGTCGCCGCCAATCTCGTCGCGGTAGTCTTCGAGGCGCTGGATCAATTCGTCGATGGTCATGGTCGTTCTCCTGTTGGGTTGGCGTTAGCGTGCGTAGATGTGTTCGGCGAGGCCGGCGGCGAGGAAGTCGATCACCGCCTGCGTCTTGTCGGTGGCGGCGGGTACGTCGAGCCCGCGGTCCCAGTTGAAAACCGTCTGCTTCGTGTCGAGCCGGGCGATCCAAAGCTTCGAGATGCGGCTTTCTCCGATCTCCCAATCCGGGTTGTCGGCGTGTTCCGGAAAGACCAATGCGTCGAAGCGGAACTCGTCGATCGTTCCCGCCACCCAAGTCCCGCCCCCGGAAGCGCGGCGGGTCGTTCGCAGGATTCGCAGGTCGTCGCCCAGGTCGTACTCGAAAGGTTCGTGCGTGTCGGTCATGGTCGTTTCTCCGTGGTTTGGTGGTCCGCGATCCGCATCGCGATGACACACATGAGCCATGCGTTCGGAAACACATCAAGCGATCCTGGCAGCAATTCCGGAGATTCTCTTGGACCGCGAAAGGGCCGCGAAATTGGCCCGTGTCCGCGTCCTCAAGACATGCCAACGAGGAGGCGAGAAGTCAGAAACATCGCCACGTGTGGCCCCGTGTTGGCCCACACGCAAAGTCCGCGAAATGGAGCCAGCCATGTCGAATGAGAAAGGCCCCTTGGACCCGAATCGGCTGACTCCCGCGCAAGCTTCGAAGTTGCTCTCGGCAGCCGCGAAGGTGCAGATCCCAGTCGGGCAGATTGAAGAAGACATTCAAAGCGGCGCTCCAACCAATCCGGATGGAACGCTGAACCTAATGCATTACGCGGCTTGGCTCGTGAAGGGGATGGGACGTGGCAGCTGACCCGCGGAAGCTCCGGCCCAGTGAGTTGTGCCGGCTGCTCAATTCAACACCGCTAGGCGAGGTGATCAGCGAACGACAGCTGCATCGCCATCGCACGCGCGCTGGGCTACGGATCGGCGACGCCAGGCACATCGACTTGCTGCGCTACGTCGCGTGGCTGGTCGAACTGAGGCATGCACCCAAATCCGAACCCGATGGCGATTCGTACGAGAAGCTGAAAGAACGGGCCCGCGCGCGAAACGTGGCACTGGCGATCGCCGGTCGAGACATCGGCGACTTGCCAGAAGTGGTTGACCCGCAGCGGAAGGCGAAGGCCGCGAGCGACTTTCGCTACTTCTGCGAAGCCTATTTCCCGCTCACGTTTCATCTGGCTTGGTCGACCGATCACCTCAAGGTCATCACGCGCATCGAGCAGGCAGTACTGCGTGGTGGACTCTTCGCCATGGCTATGCCTCGCGGATCGGGTAAGACGACCATCTGTGAGTGCGCATGCATTTGGGCGGTACTCAACGGCCACCGGGAATTCGTCTGTCTGATCGGCAGCGACGAAGGCCACGCGATGGACATGCTCGACTCGATCAAGATGGAACTCGATGGCAACGATCTGCTACTCGAGGACTATCCGGAAGTCGTCTATCCGATTCAGGCACTCGACGGGATCGCCAACCGCTGCAATGGACAGCTCTACCAGGGACACCGGACGCACATCGGCTGGACGGCTCGCGAAGTCGTGTTGCCGACCATTCCTGGAAGCGTTGGCAGCGGCGCGATCATCAAGGTCGCTGGGATCACCGGTCGCATTCGCGGGATGAAATACAAGCGATCCGATGGCCAGACGATGCGACCATCGCTTGTGGTCATCGACGACCCGCAAACGGACGAGTCCGCCCGGTCGCTATCGCAGTGTGCAACCCGTGAGAGCATTCTGGCTGGGGCGATTCTGGGCTTGGCGGGACCGGGCAAAAAGATCTCCGGCATCATGCCGTGCACGGTCATTCGTCCCGGTGACATGGCAGACAACATCCTCTGCCGCGACAAGCATCCGGAATGGAATGGCGAACGGACCAAGATGGTCGACGCGTTTCCGAGCAACGAATCGCTGTGGCTACGATACGGCGAGCTTCGGGCAGAGAGTCTTCGCCAACATGGAGACATCCGATTGGCGACCGACTTCTACGTGGCAAATCGCGAGGCGATGGACGAGGGAGCCAAAGTCGCCTGGCCCGAGCGATACAACCACGACGAGGTGTCGGCGATCCAGCACGCGATGAATCTGAAGCTTCAAGATGAGGCTGCCTTCTTTGCGGAGTATCAGAACGAGCCGCTCCCCGAGGACACCGGCACCGACGACGAACTGACGCCCGATCAGATTGCTCGCAAGTTCAACCGCATGGAGCGTCTCGCGATACCCATCGGTTGCAACCACGTCACCACGTTCATCGATGTGCAGGCCAACCTGCTGTTCTATGTCGTGGCCGCCTGGGAGGAGGATTTCACGGGGTACGTGGTCGACTACGGCACGTTCCCCGACCAGCAGCGTCCGTACTTCACGCTCCGTGACGCTCGCCAGACGTTAACCACGGCAACCATGAACACCGGACTAGAAGGATCGATCTTCGCAGGCTTGGAATCGTTGACCGCCACACTCCTTGGCCGCGAATGGAAACGTGATGACGGCGCCATGCTGCGAAGCGAACGCTGCCTGATCGACGCGAACTGGGGATCCTCAACCGACGTGGTGTATCAGTTCTGCCGGCAGTCCGCGCACGCCAGCATCGTGATGCCCAGCCACGGCCGTTTCGTGGGAGCGTCCAGTCAGCCTTTCTCCGAGTACAAGCGTCGCCCCGGCGATCGCGTCGGCCACAACTGGCGTGTACCCAATGTCCGTGGCAAACGCGCGGTGCGGCACGTGGTCTACGACACCAACTACTGGAAGTCGTTCATTCACGCGCGGCTCGCGGTTGCGATGGGAGATCGCGGGTGTTTGTCGCTCTTCGGTACCAGCCCCGAAACGCACCGGCTTTTTGCCGACCATCTGTCCGCCGAATACCGCGTGAAGACGGAAGGCCGTGGACGCACGGTGGATGAGTGGAAGATGCGGCCGGAGCGAGCCGACAACCACTGGTTCGATTGTCTCGTAGGCTGTGCCGTGGCTGCTTCCATGCAGGGCGTCGTGCTCGGCGGTACCGAAGCGAAGCTACAGCCCGAGAAGAAACGCGTGAGCTTCGCAGCACTCCAGCGGAGGCGGCGTGCATGAATCACAAAGATCCGCCGGAGCAACCACGCGGAATCGAATGTCCCCAGTGTGGCTGCCGCCATTTCTACACGACGCACACTGAGCCTCTTCGGGACGGACGGATCCGCCGCCGGAAGTCCTGCCGGCATTGTGGAAGACGAATCGTGACTTACGAGTCACCACAAGGCATTTCCAAAGCAGCGGATCGCTAGATGTAGCACCATTCGATCGACGCACCAACTTCTTTCGTCAAATCGCAGGTCGACCGGGTAGGTCAACAGATAGGGGAGCATCGTTCCATGCTCTCCGCTGGAGTACCTGCCGATGCCTGACGACCTCTCCAATGACATTCGCCAGAATGCCCAGGGACCTGCCAAGGCCGCTGGGGACGCTGGCAGCGTCGAGCAGCACAAACTCCCGGACCAGATCGCAGCCGACAAGTACCTGGCCTCCAAAGAGGCGGCCAAGACGAAGCGGCGCGGCCTGGTGTTCAACAAGCTCGTTCCACCGGGAGCCGATTGACCGTGCTGAACTGGCTGTCCAAGCGACTGTTCTCGAACCAGAAGTCCCAAGTGCGCGGCGTGCTGCGTCACCGTGGACTGCGACTGCGCTACGACGCAGCCGTGACCACGGAGGACAACCGTCGCCACTGGGCCAACGCCGATGGCCTATCCGCCAATGCGGCCAATAGCCCAGAAGTACGCCGCGTTCTGCGGAATCGATCGCGCTACGAAGTCGCCAATAACAGCTATGCACGCGGCATCGTGCTCACGCTGGCCCACGACGTGATCGGCACCGGTCCCCGTCTCCAATTGCTCACCAGCGATGGCGAAGCCAACCGACGCATCGAACAGGCGTTCATGCAGTGGGCTCGCGCCATCGATCTTCCGCAAAAGCTCCGCACGATGCGGGTATCGCGCGCCACGGATGGCGAATCTTTCGCCGTTCTGACCAGCAACCCGCGTCTGACTACCGATATCCAACTCGACCTGCGATTGGTCGAGGCGGATCAGGTGGCGACCCCGGATCTCAATCAACTCACGGGTGACTCCGTCGATGGCATCGTATTCGACGCGTACGGAAACCCCGTCGAATACCACATCCTCCAGGGGCATCCGGGTGAAGGAACCGCCGGGATCCTTCGGGGCTACGACCGGATTCCGGCTTCCAGTGTTGTGCACTGGTTTCGCTGCGATCGCCCCGGTCAGGCTCGCGGGATTCCGGACATCATGCCGGCGTTGCCGCTATTCGCTCAGCTACGCCGCTTCACGCTCGCGGTTCTCTCCGCTGCGGAGACGGCAGCCGACTTCGCGGGCATCCTCTACACCGACGCTCCCGCCAACGGTGAAGCCGACGCGGCCGAACCCTTCGAGCCAATCGAACTTGAAAAGCGTGCGCTGCTGACGATGCCTGGCGGATGGAAGATGAGTCAGATGGAGGCCCAGCAGCCATCGACGACTTACGCAGAGTTCAAGCACGAACTACTGAACGAAATCAGCCGCTGCCTGAACATGCCGTACAACATCGCTGCGGCGAACAGCAGTGGATACAACTACGCCTCGGGTCGCCTCGATCATCAGACCTACTTCAAAGCCATTCGCGTCGAGCAATCACATCTGGAAAGCGTCGTGCTCGATCGCATTCTCGCCGCCTGGTTCGACGAAGCCGCGTTGATTCCAGGCCTTCTGCCAGCCGGTCTCGGCCCAATCGCTCAATGGTCCCATCAGTGGTTTTGGGACGGACACGAGCATGTGGATCCTGCCAAGGAGGCGTCGGCACAAGCCACGCGTCTGGCCAGTCACACAACCACGCTCGCTGACGAATACGCGCGGCGCGGTCTCGACTGGGAAACGCAACTAAGGCAGCGGGCCAAAGAGCTCGCACTGATGAATGAACTCGGGCTCACCGCTGCAGAGAGCCAACCCTCAACTTCCACGGAGGACACCGATGAAGGCGACGAAGCCGACGAAGAAGTCCCAGCCAACCGATCCTGATCAGCCAGCGACGCCAACCAGCCTCAACTTCACAGCGAATGCCGTGATCGATATCGACGCGTCGGCTGCCGGTGAAAGCGGATCGGCGCTGCCCCGGTTCAAGATGCTCGCCTACACCGGCGCACCGATGCGAGTCGGTGGTTGGCGTTATCCGGTGATCATCGACCTGGCCGGACTTTCGATCCCATCCCAGTCGCGTCCCATCCGATTCGGGCACGATCCGCTTTCGGGCGTGGGGCACACCGATGCGATCCGAATCGAGCAAGGCCAGTTGATGGCCAGCGGCGTGGTCTCGCGTGATACGCCAGCGGCCCGCGAAGTCGTCATCAGTTCCAAGAACGGTTTTCCCTGGCAAGCGTCGATCGGTGCGAGCGTCGAGGAATTCGAGTTCGTCAAGGATCGCCAGACCGTGACCGTCAATGGCCGCCAGTACGACGGCCCTCTCAATGTCGTCCGCAAAGCTTCGCTGGGCGAAATCAGCTTCGTCGATCTCGGTGCCGACGGTGCCACCAGCGCCAGCGTCGCCGCGCAATCCCCTTCAGGAGAAGAGTCCATGGATGAGTCCTCTACCGTCGACCACGACGACACCCAATCTACCAGCCAAACACCAACGGCCCCTGCGACGCCTCCGGCAAATGATCCGCCGGCTTCGCCTCCGCCTGCCGCCAGCGCCGCGGCACAGACCGCGACCACGGTCGAGGAGATTCGCGCGGCGGCCGCAGCGGAAGTCGAGCGAATCGGAGCCATCCGTCGCCAGTGCGGCGGACGTTACCCGGACATCGAAGCTCGAGCCATTCGTGATGGCTGGAGCGAACAGCGAACGGAACTGGAGATCCTCCGAATCACCCGCCCCGTCGCTCCTTCGGTTCACGTGCCTGACAACCAGATGACCAGTTCGGTCCTGGAGGCGGCCTGCATGATGACCGCCGGACTGAGCCGACTGGAAGACTTCGCCGAACCTCGCGCTCTCGATGCCGCGTCACGACGATTCAAGGGCGGTATCGGCCTGCAAGAGTTGATGCTTGAAGCGGCGTGGGCCAACGGCTACACGGGACGCACTTTCCGTGATCCGCGGGCCGTGTTCGATCATGCCTTCAGTCGCAGCGTGCAGGCTTCGTTCTCGACGATTGACCTGGGGGGCATCCTGTCGAACGTTGCCAACAAGTTTCTGCTGGAAGGCTTCTTCAGTGTGGAGCGGACGTGGCGAAACATCTGCGCGATCCGCAATGTGAGCGATTTCAAGACGGTCACCAGTTACCGGATGATCGGCAAAGAGCAGTACGAGCAGGTAGCTCCTGGTGGAGAACTCAAACACGGAACGCTCGGCGAGGAGCAGTACAGCAACAAGGCCGACACCTATGGATTGATGCTGTCGATCGACCGCCGCGACATCGTCAACGATGACCTCGGTGCGATCACTACGGTGCCTCGCAAGCTGGGACGTGGGTCGGGCCTGAAGATCAACGACATCTTCTGGTCCACCTTTATGGATAACGCCAGCTTCTTCACCGCTGGCAACAACAACTACATCAGTGGCGCCACGACGGGACTGTCGATTGATGGGCTGACCCAGGGCGAGGTCACCTTCATGGATCAGACCGACGCCGATGGTAAGCCGATCGGCGTCATGCCCGCCATCTTGCTGGTGCCCACTGCGCTCTCCGCGCTGGGATCACAGCTCTTCAAGTCGATGGAGCTGCGAGACACCACCTCCAGCACCAAGTACCCCGTGAGCAACCCGCACCAAGGGAAGTTCCGGGTCGAGGTCAGCCGGTACCTGTCCAACTCTCAGTACACCGGCAACTCGGCGAAGGCTTGGTTCCTGTTGGCCGAGCCTACCGATCTGCCCGTGATCGAGGTCGCGTTCCTCAATGGCCAGGAGGCGCCCACGATCGAAACGGCTGACGCCGACTTCAACGTGCTCGGCGTGCAGATGCGTGGCTATCACGACTTCGGTGTGGCTCTGCAGGATCCTCGCGGCGGTCTGAAGAGCAAGGGCGAAGCGTAAGCAAGCTCGACGTACACAAGCTGAAACTCAAGGAGCCTGATTCATGGCACAAGCAACTTTCATTCAAGACGGCAAATACGTCGACCACACGCCGGTCGGTGCGTTGGCATCCGGCGACGTCGTCGTCCAAGGCGATCTGGTCGGCGTGGTGGTTCGTCCGCTCGCGGCGGGTGAAGTCGGAGCCCTCGTTGTCGATGGCGTCTTCGACTTCGCCAAGGAGGCCGGCGGTGGCGTGACCTTCGCGGTCGGTGCGATCGCGTATTGGGACGACACCAACAACGTGGCCGTAGCGACCGACGGTGCCGGCGCGAACAAGCAGATCGGCAAGGTTGTGAAGGCGGCAGCCGACGCGGACGCCACCGTTCGCGTGCGTCTCAGTCAGTAGTCCCCGTCTCTGATGTTCTCCAAGGAGGAAGAACCGTGAAGCGTTCCCTGTTGATTGCTGTTCTGGCCGTTGCGGCTGCTTGTTGGATGGTGCCTTGCGAGGCCCATGCGTGTGGCCGGTTCGGGCATCGTCTGCGTGCGGTGGTTCGCGCTCCCCTGCGAGTCGCTCGCGCCCCCGTTCGTTTGGTCCGAACCATTCGCCAGCGCCGGTGCGGCTGCGGTCCGTCGTGCTACTGCAGCCCCGTTTGCTACTGCGCTCCCGCCGCGACGCTGGTCGGGGCAACGGATTGTGCGACCGGAGCCTGTCCGGCGCAGTGATTCCCACGTGTGACAAGGAAGAGAAGCGTGAAGTCCACCTTGATTGCTTTGGTGCTCGTCATGACCGCTGGAGCCCAACTCTCCAGCGGTCAATCCGTCGAGTGCCCCGATAACCGCTTGGCGGTCGACCTGCCCCGCGACATTCGGACCTGGTTTCGCAACCCGGACGGATCGTGCGTGCAGTGCTCGATCGGCATGTGCGGCGTCGATCAGAACGTGCCCGAAGCGGCAACGCTGCTGTGGGATACCGAGTACGGCCCGCGGGAGCGTGGCGGCTCGGGACCGTCGCGCGTTTCCGCCTATTGCCATCGTCGCGGCATCCGAGCGTTCAACATCACCGGATCCAACACCTGGGACTGGATGAAGTGGGCGGCTGAAACGGGGCGCGGTGCGGCGATCGGCGCTGGGACGGCGCACTTCCAGACGCTCATGGGGTACGAGCCGGAAACGGGCACTTGGTACGTCTGCAACAACAACTCTCCGACGCGGATCGACACGTACGACGAAGCGTCGTTCAGGCGGCTCCATCTGGCCAGCGGCCAATGGGTCGTGGTTCTCGATTACCCGCCGCATCCGGAGCGGCCTCAGTACTACCAGTGGTGGTGACCACCCACAGGCGAAAGGAAGTAACCATGCGATTTTTGTTTCTGGCGCTGATGGCGATCGGCTGCCTGACGACCAACGCCCTCGCCCAAAGCGATCCGCCCGAAGTGGATCAGGCGGAAGTGATGCGGCTGGGCGATACGGTCCAGCACGTGGGCGACCATGCGGCTGGCGAGGAGAACGCCGACGCCTTCATCGCGGCCATGAGTCCCCCGGAAAGCGACGCGGACAAGTGGTTCATCAGCGTGCTCTCGATGAGGGGCTGCGCCGCGTGCGAGAAGCTCAAGCGGGACTGGGCGACGAACGAATGGCTACTCGCGCTGGCCAATCCCAACGACCCGAAGAAGTCGTGGGCGCACTACAAGGTCTACGACAAAGACGACGAGAGCCAGAAGTTCCGTTGGGAGAAGATCAAGGTCACTGCCTACCCGACCATCATCGTCCAGCCTCCGCGAAGTGGCATCTACGGCGATGCGGCCACGGTTGTGTTCCAGGGCGTCTACCAAGGCGATCCCGAACGATTGGCTCGCGGCATCAGCAGCGCAATCCGTCGGTATATCGCTCGGCTGCAAACCATTCACGAAGCGGAACCTCCCGGGCTCATCGGCCAGTCCGGTCCACCGTGGCAACCGACGCCGCGAGTCGATCCGGTTCGGCCCCAGCCCAACACGCCGTTCCCCCTGTTCGACCCGACCATTCCGCCCCAACCGCCCGAGCCTGCTCCAGCGCCTGTGCCTGTTTCCACGTTTCCGTGGTCGGCCGTGCTGACGCTGGTGATGGCGGGCTTCTCGATTCCTGCAGCCATCGCCCTCGTAGTTTGGGGCATCAGTTTCATTCGGGCGCGACGCCAAGCGGCCGGCAAACCGCTGCTGCTCGACCAAGAGGCGTTTGACGAACTGGTTGCGCTCTTGCGTCAGTTGTCACAAACCCAGATCCAACCATCCTCGAGCGGGCAATAGCACATGGCTGATCTGCTCGAGAGCGGACAAGACTGGCTCGCTGGCAAGTTGAAGGCTCACGCCTCGCGTGAAGTCCTTTACCTGCGCGGCGCGAGCCAAGTCGCCGTCTCTGCCACGATCGGCCGCACATTGCTCAAGCTCGATGACGGCTATGGCGGCATCCGCATGGAGTGGACCGATCGCGACTACTTGATTCAGGCCGTCGAAATCGACTTCGGTGCCGGGCCGGTCACACCGCAGCGCGGCGACCGCATCCAGGACACAGTCGGTTCGATCGTTTCCACGTACGAGGTAGCCGCCTACGGAGGCGAGCCGCCGTTTCGCCCCAGCGATCCGTTCGGAATCGTGCTGAGGATCCACACCAAATGCATCGAACAGGAGAGCGTCTGAAATGACTGATTCGCTACTCCTGACCGTCGCCGATGGCATCGTCGAAGGGATCAACCTGGCATCGTTCAGCCAGCCGGTCACGGCGGTGCGTCATTACCAGCCCAAGTTCGATCTCAAGGAGATGGACCAACTGCACGTGAGCGTTGTGCCACGGTCGATCACCGAGAAACGATTGTCGCGAGCGCTCACTGCCTTCGACTGTGCTGTGGACATCGGCGTGCAGCAGCGAAGCAGCATGGACCAGCCGACGCTCGACGGGCTCACGGATCTGGTCGCGGAGATTGCGGAACTGCTACGAGCCAATCCGCTGTGGGGATTCCCTGAAGCCAGGCTGATTGAACTCAGCAACGATCCCGTGTTCGCCCCCGAACACCTGGACGAGTTGCGGCAGTTCACCAGCGTCGTGCGTGCCACTTACCGAGTCTGGAGGTGACCGCGATGGCGATGGTGGGATTCAACCAGAAACAGATGTTCTTCGACCGCCAGGCAGTGATCGATGCGGTGGGTCGCGCCAACGCGAAGAACCTGTCGCGTGCCGGCAGCTTCATACGCCGTGCGGCGAGGTCATCGCTACGGAAACGCAAACGCGCGTCGGAGCCGGGCCAACCCCCGAGCGTTCATACGCAGGACCGCGTGGCAACGCTCAAGAACATCTGGTTCGTGTTCGAACGCCGGCGAGCATCGGTCGTCGTGGGGCCGTTGCGGCTCAACGGATCGACCTTGCAAGGCAGCAACCGATCCACCGTTCCCGAACTCCATGAGCTTGGCGGCAGCGCCGTGCTCGAGAGTCGCAAAACCAAACGAAGACGCCGAGCCCGCTACGCGCCGCGTCCCTACATGGGACCGGCAATGAAACGCGAGCTTCCCAAGTTCGAGGGCCTGTGGGCCAACAGCGTGAAGTAACCAAGGAGGAAACCAATGGCGGTCAAACTCGGGCTTGATGCCAAGCTCTTTCACAACACCGGATCTTACGCCACGCCGACGTGGGACGAGATCACCAACGTCCGCGACCTAACGCTCAATCTGGAAGCGGGCGAAGCCGACGTTACGACGCGCGGCAACGCCGGCTGGCGAGCCACGGTCGCGACGCTCAAGGACGGGTCGATCGAGTTCGAGATGGTCTGGGACTCGGAAGATACCGACTTCATCGCGATCCGCGATGCCTTCCTCAACAAGACAGCCGTGGAACTGGCGGTCCTCGATGGGGACGTGGTCGCCTCCGGTTCCCAAGGGCTGCGTGCCAGCTTCATGGTCACCAGCTTCAGCCGCAACGAGCCGCTGGAAGAGGCGATCACGGTGAGCGTCACGATGAAGCCAACCTACTCGGCCAACCCACCAGAATGGATGACGATCCCCTAATGATGGAGTGAGTGAAGCGTGAAGACCTTCAAAGACAATGCGGATCGCACCTGGACGGTGACCGTCAACGTCGACGCAATCAAACGCGTGCGTTCGTTGCTGAACATCGACCTGATGGAAGCAGTCGAGGGGAAGCTGATCGAACGGTTAATTGGCGATCCGATTCTGCTGTGCGACGTCATCTATTGCGTGTGCAAGGAGGACGCCGACGCCAAGGGCATCACGGACGAAGAGTTCGGCCGAGCCATGGCGGGCGATGCGATCGAACTGGCAACCACGGCACTGCTCGAGGAGCTGGTCGATTTTTTCCCGCAGGGCAAGCGTCAGCTACTGAGGAAGGCGCTTGCCAAGTTGGAGACGCTCCAGGAGACGATGCTGGCGGTGGTGAGCGAGCGGCTGGACAGTCCGGAACTCGACGCACAACTGCTGGCGGAGCTGCGAAGGCTTGGCGACTCGTCTGGCGATTCGCCGGCATCCTCGGAATCCACCCCGGTCTCCTGACGCTGCGTGAACTGTGGCTGATGGCCGAGGAGCGACAACGGGATCATTGGTCTCACACGTCGCTGGTGTTGTCGGTGCTGGCGAACATCCACCGCGATCCCAAGCGAGCTGGTCGCTACACAGCCGACGACTTCAATCCATTCACCGCACGCAAGCCCGTCACCATGAAGGCGGGCGTCGGCATTTTGAAACATGTGTTCGTGGACAACCGGAAAGGAAACGCGAAATAGATCATGGCGACGGCATCGGGAATTCGCGCTGGTCGGGCGTTCGTCGAACTGTTCGTCGACGACTCACGCCTCGTGCGCGGACTCAGGCGAGCGCAGGCCAAGCTGAAAGCGTTTGGTCGCTCCGTATCCCAGATGGGCAGGCAGTTGCTCACCGCCGGGACGCTCGCCGCGACGCCGTTCGCACTCTCGGCGCGGACGTTCGCCAACTTCGAGTCGCAGATGGCCCGCGTCAAAGCGCTGACCGGGGCCACGGAAGATGATTTCGCGCGGCTGGAGAACGCCGCCAAGCAACTGGGCGCGACCACCGTGTTCTCGGCCAGCCAGGCAGCGGAGGCGATGAGCTACTTCGCCTTGGCCGGATTCGACGTCGACAAGATCCTGGGAGCGATCGGTCCGGCGCTGAACCTCGCAGCCGCTGGTCAGATTGAGATCGCCGAAGCGGCTGACATCGCCGCCAAGATCATGGCCGGAATGGGACTCTCTGCCGACGAACTGGGCAACGCCGTGGATGTGATGGCCAAGGCGATGACCACAGCGAACACCGATCTGACGATGTTGGGCGATGCCTTCAAGTTCGTGGGACCGATGGCGAAGACGGCCGGTGTGTCTCTTGAGGAAGTCACAGCCGCGATTCAGTTGCTTTCCAACGCCGGCATTCAAGGCGAGATGGCGGGCACCACGCTCCGGGGAATGCTGCTTTCGCTCACGTCCCCTTCGGCCGAAGCCGAGAAGGAACTGAAGCGACTGGGAGTTCGCGTACTCGATGGCGCCGGCAACGTCCGTTCGCTGACCGAGATCATCGCCGACCTGGAAAATGCTCTGGCAGATGCTGGTTCGGGCGAAAAGCTCCGATCGCTGGGGACCATCTTCCCCGCACGCCAAGCTGCGGGTGCCGCCGAGCTGGTATCGCAGGGCGCTGACCGGCTGCGTGAAGCCACCGAGGCACTCGGTGATTCGTCGGGTACCGCATCCCGCATTGCCGGCACGCAACTCGACACGCTCAAAGGCGATGTGACCATTTTGCTCTCGGCGCTCGAAGGCGTGGCGATCGCCATCGGCGAAGCATTCGGGACCGAACTCCGATCGGCGGTGCGCGGTGTCACTTCGTTCCTATCTGCCTTGGGAAAATGGATCGGTGAGAACCGCCAAGTCGTCCTGACCACGGTGGCCATCGTCAGCGGAATCCTTGCTGCGGGGGTCGCGCTGGTGGGGCTCGGTGGAACGATTAGCGTTCTCGCATTCGCGGCTGGTGGACTCGCCACGGCGCTAAGCGCCATTGGTTCCCTGCTGGCTGCGATTGTTTCCCCGGTGGGCCTGGTCATCGCGGCGCTCGTGGGACTGGGAGCCTACCTGATCACGACGACTGGCGCGGGAGCCGAGGCGCTCAGCTGGCTCGGCGAGAGGTTCCAGGCACTTAAAACCACGGCACTCGCAGCGTTCCAGGGGATCGGTGATGCCCTAGCAGCCGGCGATCTGTCGCTGGCGGCCAAGATCCTATGGCTGACGCTCAAGATGGAGTGGCAGAAAGGCATCAACTGGCTCGAAGCCAAGTGGCTCGACTTCAAAGGCTTCTTCGTCAGCGTCTTTCAGAACGCGGTCTACAACCTGGCGCGGTTCCTCACCGATGCCTGGGCCGGGATCCAGGTCGCATGGGTGGAGACGATCGCGTTTCTCACTGACGCCTGGACGATCTTCATCAGCGCGCTGCAGAAGGGCTGGTATCGCTTCGCCGGCTTCTTCAAGAAGGTCTGGGCCCGCGTGAAATCGGTATTCACGGACACCGACGCGGAAGCGGAGATCCAACGGATCAATGACGAGATCGCGCAGCAGGATCAGGAGATCGACCAGCGGCAGAACGAACAGATCCTAGAGCGCGATCAGCAGCGACAGCGGAGACGTCGGGAAATCGAACGGGACCGGACTGGCGCTCAAGAGCAACTCGACCAGATGCAGGCCCAGGAACAAGCCGAGCGTGAACAACGCCACCGGGCCGCTCTGGAAACCTCCGAAGACAAACTCGCCGAGGCTCGTCGCGAGTGGGAAGCAGCGCTCAAGGAAGCCGCCGAGAAGCGAGCCGCCGCAGAAGTCACGGGCGAGGACGACGGCCCGGATCGCCTTGAGCAATTCAAACAGCAGCTCTCCGAGATCGGCAACGTCGGTGGCTCGTTGGACCAGGTCGAGAACAAGTCGGTTGGTGTCCAGGGCGCATTCAATGCGGCTGCACTGCGCGGACTCGGTGCGGGCGGGCCCGCGGATCGGACGGCCAGGTCGGTGGAAGCCATGGACAAGAAGCTCGGCGTGTTGGTGCGCGAAGCCCAGCATGGCGGATTGGTGTTTGCGTAGGACGGTTCCCACATGCCTGTAACCATTGATGAGAAATTCGACAGTCGCGAGTCGACGGTGGGTATCGAAAGCCCGTCGGTCGATCTTCTCTACGTGGTTCAGGGAACGGACAACGACGCCACGGTCCGCGCTACGGTCGAATCGACGATTCCCGCGATCTATGCCGGCCTCGTGTTCCAGGACTACCACATCGCACACCAGGGCGATGGCACGTGGGATGTCTCGGTTCGCTACGGCAAGAAGGAACCAAAGGACACTGGCGACTCATCGTTCTCGTTTGACACCGGCGGCGGCACGACGCACATCACGCAGAGCCTGCAGACGATTTCCAAGCACGCGCCAGCGGGTAAGGTCGCACCCGATTTCAAAGGAGCGATCGGCGTCACGCACGACAGCGTCGAAGGGACCGACGTCACGATCCCCGTCTACAGCTTCACCGAGACACACTACATCGACATTGCGCTGGTGACCGGAGCGTACAAGGCGACTCTCTTTGGACTCACCGGCCGTGTGAACAACGCCGGATTCAAAGGGTTCGCTGCGGGTGAAGTGCTGTTCCTAGGAGCGTCGGGATCGCAGCGGGGCGAAGAAGACTGGGAGATCACGTATCGCTTTGCCGCAAGCCCGAACGTATCGGGGCTCACCATCGGCGACATCACGGGCATCAACAAAAAGGGGTGGGAATACATCTGGGTCCGGTACGCCGACGCCGAGGATGAGAAGGTCCTGGTGAAGCAACCGATCGCCGTCTACGTCGAGAAGGTTTACGACGAGGGCAACTTCGCTGGCCTGGGCATAGGGACGTAGCCGATGGGAGACGCTCTCAAGAAGGCTCAGGCTGGTCAGAAGCTGGAGATTCCCGCCGAGGCGTACAACGCGTTTCTGGATGCGGTGCGGTTCGTCCGCGAGCGCCGGCATGATGTCGCGCAGGAGTCGACCGAGCCGCTGCGTCAAAGCGGGATCATCAAGGTCCGCAACAAGAGCGGAGCTGATCGGGACCGCTACGACGTACTGATGATCGACGACCCGATCATTAGCCCCACGGATAACGAGCAGCAGTTCAAGAACCAGGTCGCCTTCGAGGGCTACGAGCCGAGCGAGCAAGCGCAGCCAAGTGATCCAAAGACGCCGGTGCACTGTCAGAAGTTCGTTGTCTTGCTCGAGCCGCTCCCTGTGGATGGCATTGGCCGCGCGACGGCAGCCGGTGTCACGGTGGCGCGCGTCAACGTGATCCGTGAGTCGGACGGTTTTGCGGATATCGAAGCGGGCAACGCGACTTCGCTGCGCTCGGTGCCGTACGGCTCTGCCCGCATCCTGTGGAAAGAAGCGGGCACCGGCGTGAAGTGGGCGGTCGTGCGTCTGAGCGATCGTCCACGGTTCGCGATCTTTGAACTGGCTGGAACCTGGGCTCCGGGCAGCACGCTGGCCGATCCGCCGGAACCGGACGGTTGGATGAAGATGACCGGTTGCCGGCCCGTCTTCTACTTCAACAGCGGCAGCACGTATTCGGCCGATGTCAGTGAGCCGGCGCAAACGGTCTGGCACGCCGTGGGGTATCCGCCGGCGGAACGGTCCAGCGTCATTGCTCTGCACAAAGCGACTGGCCAAGTGCCGGCGAAGTTCGGTTGCGGCGACTGGGTGTGGTGCATCTGGAACGACCAGGAATGCCGCTGGCAGGTGCTTGGCGGCTACGAAGACCACTGGCGATTCAAGCTGACGACAACGCTAGCCCGCTGCGGCTCGGCCCAGGCCCAGCTGGTGCTTTACAAGGACGGCAAGTGGTGCCCGGTCGCGCTGACATTCACGGTCCACGATGCGCTCGGCGTCGTCTGTCTTGAAAAATGCCAGGGAAGCGGAGGTGGCGGTGGTACGGCGTCGAGTGTGCCCGCGGGAACCTACGGATTCGCGAAGCACTTTGCCGACAGCTGCAAGTGGGAAGTCATCTCGCTGGGTGAAGGTTGCTGCGAAGGTTCGAGCAGCGGCACGTCCAGTTCGTCGTCGGGATATTCGTCCAGTTCATCGGGTTCGTCTTCGGGTAGCAGCAGCGGCTCCTCTTCAGGATCTTCATCTGGTTCCTCGTCCGGATCATCGTCGTCGGGCTCGTCCTCCGGTTCCTCATCTGGCAGCAGTTCGTCGGGACCTTCAAGCAGTGGATCGTCAGGCTCCTCTGGAAGCGGACCCGAAAGCTGTGTGACGATCTACGAAACCGACGTGCGCTGCGAGAACGACAAACTCAACGTCTACACGCGGGCAGTCTCCATCTGTTTCTCAAACGGATCCCTGTCGCGATACGAAGGTCCGTGGACATTCAGCCATCAAGCTGGCTGTTGCTGCTGTGCCAACTGTTCAAGTTCGTCGAGCGGATCCAGCAGCGGTTCGTCGTCGTGGAGTTCGAGCAGCTCGTGGTCTTCCAGCTCGTCTTGGTCTTCCAGTGGATCGTCGAGCGGATCTTCCAGCGGTTCGTCCAGTGCTCCCTCAAGCTCGGCACCGTCGTCCTCGCTGCCGTCATCATCGCTTCCGTCATCGAGTGTGGTGGAACCGAGCAGCAGCACCGTTGAGCCAAGTAGCAGCGTGGTGGAGCCAAGTTCGAGCGTGGTCGAGCCGAGCAGTAGCGACGTTTCTGGTTCGTCCAGCGGGTCAAGCTCTGGCGCGTCCGGCAGCAGTAGCTATTCGTCTGGCAGCGGTTCGTCCTCAGGGGATTCCGGCAGTGGACCAGAGAGCAGCGTTGTGACGGAGTCATCAACTTACGAAAGCTCATCAAGCGAAAGCAGCTCGAGTTCGTCCAGTGGACCGGAGCCCGAACTCAGCAGTAGCGAAGTCATCCCACCCCCGCCTTAACACGGAGCAGTTCACGAATGCGCGTTTTTCTGATTGGATACCCTGGAGAGATGGGCGGCGCTAACACCGAAGCCTGGCACACGGTGAAGCTGTGGGTTGAGTACGGCGTCGACGTCCATCTGATTCCGACGTGGGGATGTGACGAAGCATGGCGTGCGCGCGTCGACGCCCTTGGCTGCACGACGCACGTAGTGAGTCCCGACAAGCTTGACCAGGTGCCCAATTTGCCTGGCTCTCCGGTCGTGAGCTTCTGTAACAGTCAATTCATCGCCCACGCCGAGCAGTTTCGCAAGTTGGGATGCCCGCTGGTGTGGGCCAACTGCATGACGTTCATGTTCGATCATGAGCGGGAGTGCTTCGGGAAGATCGGTCCAGCCGACGCTTACGTGTTTCAGTCGGAGTTTCAGCGTTCGGAACTGGAACCGCAGCTCGCTGAGCTGGGCTACACACCCGAGCGTGGCCATCTAATTCGCGGTGCCTTCGATCTCGATGAATTCGAGTTCACCCCACGTCCACACGCTCCCGGCGAGGTCTTCGTCGTCGGTCGCATGGCACGTCCCGACACGGACAAATGGTCGAGCAACACCTGGCCCATCTACTCAGGGATTCAGTACGCCAACAAACGGGCGTTGATGCTTGGCATGGACCAGCGGACACACGAGAAACTCGGAGCGCCGCCGGTGTTTGCTGATTGTCTGAAGCCGATGGCGATCTCGGTCAAACAGTTTTTGTCCACACTGCATTGTCTCTTGCCCATCAATGGCGGCGCCCGCGAAAACTGGCCGCGCGCAGGGCTGGAAGCGATGGCGGCCGGCGTCCCGATCGTCGCCCAGAACGACTGGGGCTGGCGTGAGTTGATCGAACATGGCGTGACGGGATTCCTTGGCAGCAACGACTGTGAATTGGCCCACTACGCCGCGTGCCTTGCCTACGACGAAGATCTGCGGCAGCGCATTGTCCACACGGCGCGCGAGCGGCTCGTCGAGGACCTGGCCAATCCCAAACGCCTGTGGGAATCCTGGAAGCAGCTCTTCCGCTCGGTGGGCCAGTACGTCAGCGACGTCGATGGGATTCCGCACGCTCACACATACGCAGGGACGCTCGAGCCGGAGGAGGTGGCATGAACGACAAGCCCGACTACACACCCAAGAGCAACGAAGCCGAGTGGCATATCACTTACAAGTGCGATCTCAACTGTCCGAACTGCAATCGTCTCTGCTTCCTGCCGCCGACGACACCCGACATGACGCTGGACGACGCCCGCGAGTTCAATCGGCAGGCGCGAGAGCTTGGCTGGTTTCCACGGATCGTGATTCTCGGCGGCGAGCCGACACTCCACCGCGACTTGTTCGCATTTATCGACATTGCCAACGAACTGTCGCCCGGCCGTGTGGAAATCTGGTCGAACGGCTACCGACCAGCGGCGAAGGAAATGCTCGAGCGAATTCGCGCGGAGGGCAAGGCTAAAGTCTGTGAGGAGACGATCAAAGCCGACGGGTGCATGGTGTTGCCGCAGGCGGATTTCTTTCTGGCTCCCACGGACTTCGGCGTCATCAACCATCGGCCGTGCCATAACCACGCGGCGATTGGCTGCGGAATCTCCGTCGATGCCGGCGGCTACGCGATCTGCTCCATCGGTGGCGCAATCGACAGCGTATTGGATCTGAAAGTCCGCACCAAGCAACTCAAGGATCTGTTCGATCCCGAGTTCGCCCACCAGCAGACGTGTGCGCTGTGCGATGTCTGCGGACGTGAGCTGGGCATCACGAGTCATCACATCGCCAAGAGCCAGGTGATGCACGGCACGCTCATGTCGCCGACGTGGCAGACGGCTGTGAAACGGATCGAACAGCGTGGCAAGCGAAGGGAGGAGTCGGCATGAACCCGTTTGCAACACACATCCCAGCGCTGCTTGCCTGTCTCGAACACACCTCGGGACCGGTGCTGGAACTTGGCAGCGGCTGGTTCAGCACGCCGATCGTTTCCGCGTTCGCCACGGATCGGCTTGTGCGGACGATTGAAACGAATCCCGAGTGGTACAGCCGCGTGTCGGCTCTTGGAATCTACCAGCCAATCACGCGGCACCGGCACCAGTTTCTGTTCGTGCCCGATTACAACGACGCGATGATTCTTGACCAGGACTGGGACGTGGTAATCCTCGACCACGAACCGCCACCACGCCGTGGACATGACGCGCTCGTGCTTCGCGATCGCTGCCGGCTCATGATCGGCCACGACTCCGAGCATCCCGACTATCGCTACGGCGAAGCTTTCGACCAGTTTCATTACCGATTCACCGATTCCCGGCGACTCCCCTGGACCACAGTCGTCAGCGACGAGCCGCTTGACTGGCTGGCGGACGCACTTCGGTTTCCAGGAGGCCTCGCATGAAGCTGGCTGCACTCTGCTGTACGTTCCGACGTCCCCACACGCTGGGACAACTCGTCGAATCATTCCTCCGGCAGGATTATCCCGCCGAACTGCGCGAACTCGTGATCCTCGACGACGCGGGCCAGTACGAGAACCAGGCCGGCGATGGCTGGCGGCTGGTGTCGATCCCGCGGCGATTCAGATCGCTGGGCGAGAAGCGAAACGCGTGCGCCGCGTTGGCATCGCCCGACGTTGAGGGAGTCTTGATCGCTGATGACGACGACATCTATTTACCCCATTGGTTTCGAGCAACCGCAGAAGCGCTCAGCCAAGCAGAATGGTCGCGGCCCGGTCTCGTGTTGCTTGAACATGGCGATGGGCTGAAAGAACATGATACAGCCGGTCTTTATCACGGCGGATGGGCATTTCGAAAGACCGCCTTCGATCGCGTTCGCGGTTATGGACCTCACAACAACGGCGAGGACCAGGAACTGGCCGGTCGCTTGAACGAAGCAGGCGTCACCGCATTCGATCCGTGCGAGTTGAACGATCCTTTCTACATCTACCGATATGACAACTGCAGTTACCACCTGAGTTACATGGACGACAACGGATACCGAGAGCTGGGAAATGACCGAGATCAAACCAAATCAACGGTCGCAGCCGGTTGGCCTCGTGACTTCTCGACATTGCCCGTTATTCGTCGATTCACGTTCGCGCCCCACGTTTCACATGACGATGGCAAGATGCGAGTCGAATTGATCGGCCCGGTAGATTCGCCAGGTGGCAACGGGCCATCGAACGGGATGTTTGCATTGCAAAAAGAACTCAAGAAACGAATCGCCGAAGGTCTCGACTGGCTTTCAATCAAATCGCTACCTGTCAGTAAAGGAGCATTACCTTGGTTCTGGAACTGGGCCGACCGCCGTTACGCGGCCTGGTGGGATTCCGAGGGCCTCCCTTTCGTTCAAGGCCCAAACATGCTCTTTACCGACTCTTCATGCCCACGAATCGATGCGGAAGAATGCGCATTACTGGACGCCAAGAACTGCCGCGCCATGTTCTGCCACTCGGAATGGTATCGCGACCTAATCACCAAGCACCGCGGGCCGGACAATCAGTCCGAAATCGTCATGTGGCCCTACCCAATCGATCCCAGGCCCGGCGGACCATTGTCCGACAAATACGACTTGCTGATTTATGCCAAGAACGGTCACCGTCCCCAACTCCTGGAACATTTGGCCGAACTCTACCCGCGCCACATCCAAATCCACTACGGAAAATACAAGCGCGAAGAACTCTACGCGGCCGCCCGACAATCCCGCGCGTGTGCTTACCTTGCGGACGACGATCACGGGCCGTTGGCTTTGCAGGAAATCCTGCTGGCTGGTTGTCCTACTGTGGGTGTTCGTACTGGTGCACCGTTTGTCGAACATGGCAAAACCGGATTCGTGGTTGATCGTTTACCGCCGGGTCGTCAGTGCGTGTCTGGAGACGAAGACGCCGCCGCACTCGCCAAATTCTTACAGGCGATTGATCAAGCACAATCACAGAGCCGAAAAACGGTTCGCCTGTGCGCCATGGAAATATTCGACACCAAGCATGTTGTCGAAAACGTCATCGACGTATTGGCGAACATCCGAAAATCAATCGCTTCCGACGCAGTTACCGCCGACCATTTACAAAAGGGGAATGGAATTCCATGAACAGCCAACTCATCGTACCGGTAGTGGAACATTCTCAGCCAAAGCCACGACTTTTCGGTTACGCTCGCGTATCAACCGACGATCAGGATTTGAGTTTGCAGATCGATGCTTTGACCAAGCAAGGCATCCCCACGAAGGCAATCTTCATGGATAAGGTGTCGGGAGCAAAAACTGACCGGCCAGGTTTGAACGAATGCCTGGAGACCCTACAACCGGGTGACATTCTTGTTGTCTGGCGTTTGGATCGTTTGGGGCGATCGATGCGTCATTTGATAACGTTGGTCGAAGACTTGCGTAACAAAGGGATTGGCTTTCGGTCGGTTAGCGAAGGTGCAATTGACACCACCTGTGCCTCGGGTGAGTTGATCTTCAACATATTCTCGGCGTTGGCCCAGTTTGAACGGCGTTTGATTCAGGAACGAACCAAAGCCGGTTTGGCTGCCGCCCGCGCACGAGGCCGAATGGGAGGCCGTCCGAAAACGAGTCCCAACGACGCCAAGGTCAGGCTGGCGAAAACTCTGTTGGCGGACAAATCCCTGGAGGTGGACGATATTTGCGAAACGCTGAAAATCTCGCGGTCCACGCTGTATCGGTACGCGAATCTGTAAAATTGGCTCCGGCGGGCAATGTCAGAATCCGGTGGTTTGATGCGCGACCCAGAAAAGGTACGGGTTGTTGAAAGCGGAGCCGGTTATCGCACTTGCCCGTGCCTGGCAGTGGCAGGAAGAGCTGGAGTCGGGTGAGTTTTCGACAGTGGAGGATTTAGCATCCGCGAAAAAGATTGATGTGAGTTACGTTCGCCGAATGCTCCGCCTCAATTCTCTGGCTCCCGATATCGTCGAGGTGATTCTGGATGATCGGGCTCCGGTTGGCCTCAGTCTGACCAAGCTTCATTGTGGGATCCCGTTGAATTGGCGGGAGCAAAGCAAGAGATTCCTCGTCGTCGGCTGATCGACGTAACAACGCCGGAAAATTCGTTTGATTCACGGCCCTATATTGATGCAGGCTGGCCGAAGTCTTTCCTCGACACATCCAGATTGGTTGACACTACAACTCAACGGTGAACGTCATCTTAGACCTTACTGGGATTGCCTCCAGTCAAGTCGAGAAGCATGTTGTCGCGATGTACTGGCTCTGGACTGACGGGAGCCAGGGTCGGTCAAGGATCCAACTGGTCCGGTTCCGGGGCCAGCGACTGGGTGTGCAGGTGTTTCCGGCGTTGACTTAAGCGGCGACAATAGGGGATTGGAGTCCAAATCGGCATCAACCCTGGAACTCGGACCCATGGAACCTGTAGATGGGTTCGGTTGGACCTACGGTACTCGAAACCGCTGGCGATACTTAAGCGGTGTCAGGCCCGTACTTGACTTGAAGTGTCTGGTCAGGTGACTTTGATCATAAAATCCGCAGTCGGTTGCAATCGTGCTCAACGGCTGGTCGCTGTTTGCGAGCAGGTGACGCACGACCCCGACACGCACCTCGCGCAAATAACGGTTGGGTGTAATGCCGAAGCTCCTTGAGAATTCTCTCTGCAACTGACTGACCGACAGGTGCACATGTTCGGCCATATCGGTGACTTCAATGTCATGAGCGTAGTTCTTCGTCACGAACGTGATGACGCTCATGAGTCGACTGTAGCCCGCAGAATCGTCAGCAGAGAATTCGTAAGGGCGATTCAATCCGGCGAGGCCGATCACATTGTCTTTGCGGTCGTGCAACGGAATCTTGCTGCACAGATAGAGTCGCGGTAGGCCGTTCAATCCGGGAACCATCCATACCTGATCCAACACCGCTTCCCCGGAAAGGATGACTCGCTGATCTTCCGACACGTACTGGGCCGCCAATGCAGGCGGGAAAAAATCGAAATCGGTACGGCCAATCAAATCGTCCGCATGCTCGACTCCCACAAGCTCGCACACGGAGCGACTGCATTGCACCCATCTACTCTCGGTGTCCTTGATGTACATGCTCACGCCCGGAATCACGTCGAACAGATCCAGCAATGTGCGGGGGCGAGCAAGACGTTTGAAGAACTGGCCCTGCCATTGCGAAGCGGGCTTCGTTGCAGCGTTCACTTGTTTTTTCGGATTTGCCATGCGGCAAATGTACAATGTTTTGCGACGTCTCTACAAGACCATCGAAACGCCTCCTGGCATAATTGGATCCGTTGAGAGGCATCACTGGGCAGGCCTCCGAGAAGACTGCAACGCAACGATTTTACAAGATTGAAAACAGAGAACAGAACGATGATGAAAGAGATGGACGAAAAAACGGCGGAGAAGATGTTGGCGGCTGCGATTCAAAAGTCCGAGGACATCGGTGCAAAAATGAACATCGCAATCGTCGATGCAGGAGCCAACCTGAAGTCATTCCATCGTATGGATGGGGCGTGGCTTGGAAGTATTGACATCGCCTGCAAAAAGGCCCGAACGGCTCGACAATTTGATATGGCCACCGGCGAGATTGGTTTACTGTCTCAGCCCGGCGGAGCGTTATTCAACATCGAACATTCCAACGGAGGCCTGATTTCCTTCCCTGGCGGCCTTCCAGTTACCAACGAAAGCGGTGACGTGATCGGTGCCGTTGGAGTTTCCGGGTCCACAGTTGAAGACGATCACGCTGTTGCGATGGCTGCTGTGGAGTCCGTCAGCACGGTCTGCGCCTAAACACGACGAAACGAATTCTTATTTGGATTGATGCCGTATGTCTAACTCGACGTTCCGATTGAACTCCTCGCGATTCCTGTGTGCGTTGGGCACGGTCTTCGCAATGTTACTGTCCGCCAAGTGCTCTGGGCAAGAGATCAGTTTTCGCGAGCGAGTCCAGCCCTTGCTCGCCAATAGGTGCCTCGCATGCCATGGCCCCGACGAGAACGGTCGAAAAGCTGACTTGCGACTGGATACGGAGGCCGGGGCAAAAGACTTCGCGATCGAGCCGGGAAATGCAGATGACAGTGAATTGATATCACGGATCGAATCGGACGATCCCGACGTCGTCATGCCGCCGCCTGGGCATGGAAAACCATTAAGTTCCTCGGAACAAAAACTTCTTCGGGACTGGATTGACCAAGGGGCTCCATGGCAGGGTCACTGGGCATTTGAGCCAATCAAACGACCGAGCGTTCCCGCCGACAACAGTGGCTGGTCCAAAGGGGCGATCGACGGGTTTGTGCTGCAACGCATCAAAGAAGCAGGTCTGGAGGCATCCGGAAGAGCGGACGATCGGACACTTATTCGCCGCGTGTACCTCGACCTGATCGGATTGCCCCCGACCCCCGAACAGGTACAGCAATTTATGGATGATACGTCGTCTGATCGGTTCGAGAAGGTCGTTGATCAGCTTCTTCGATCAAAGCATTACGGCGAACAGATGGCCGTGTCTTGGCTCGACATCGCTCGATATGCGGACACCAACGGCTACCAAAACGATTTCGTCCGCAGCATGTGGGTATGGCGTGATTGGGTAATCGATGCATACAACAGCAACATGCCCTATGACCAGTTCATCATTCAGCAAATAGCTGGTGATATGTTGCCTGAGCCGACGACATCTCAATTGATCGCGTCGGGATTCAATCGAAATAACCCGACAGTGACGGAGGGTGGAGCAATCGATGAAGAGTGGCGAATCGAGAATTGCGTCGATCGGACCGAGACGACAGCCGCAGCCTTTCTCGGGCTGACGATGGGCTGTGCCCGTTGCCACGACCACAAGTACGACCCGGTCAGCCAGAAAGAGTTCTTCGAATTCTTCGCGTTCTTTAACAACGTTGATGAGCCGGGTGTTTACACAGAAAGACGCGGCAATACCCAGCCGTTAATCAAGACACCAACGCCTGCGCAGGTGGCCGCATTAGCCTCGCTTGATGGACAAATCGAGGCACTCGACCGAAAGGCCGCGGCAAGTGACGACTCCGGCGCGATAGCTGTCCTGCAAGAATGGCGAACTTCGAAGGAATCCGGCCCCTCCATTCCGCAATCTTCCTGGTCCTGTGACGATACGGGCGTCAAAGAACTGCAGTGGTCGCCCGCGGGCAAGGCCATTTCGTTCGAAGGTAAAGAGAACGCGTTTTCGTCGGATAACAATCCCGACACGACTTTCGAACGAGACCAACCTTTTTCGTGGACTTGCTGGGTACACGGCGAGGCACGCGGCGCAATCTTCGGAAAAATGAATGAAGCTCAAGGCTACCGAGGTGTTGATACTCTGATACTCGGCGACGGAAGACTCAAAGTCCATTTGATTTCGGCCTGGGATTCGAATGCCATTGCGGTCTTGTCGAAGGATGCATTGCCGAGCAAATGGAACCACGTCGCTGTGACGTATACAGGCAATTCGAAAGCTGCAGGGTTCAAAATCTACGTTGATGGCAAGCCCGTTGCGACGACAACCGAACGGGACAGCCTCACCGAATCAACGGTGACCGAAGCAGCGTTCAAGATCGGACAACGGAGTCAGTCGTCGCACCTGCGGGGGAAGATCTCCCAATTCAGCCTGTACGACTCTGTTCTTACAGACGAACAAGTTGCATTGAAAATGAAGCTGGATGTCATCCAGCACGTCGATCGTGTGGCGAAATCCGGTCTCGATTCAACTGCGGACGATGCTGCGTTGGACTTCCTCGAGTTTTCAAACAGTCTTCAGTCAGAAAAAGCAAAACTTCTGGAACAACGAAAGCAGTTGATCGCGTCGCAGCAAACGACGATGGTCATGCGGGAGCGAGCCGGTCAGTATCGTCCGACCTGGCGGCTCAATCGGGGGCAGTATGATCAGCCCGACAAAAGTGTCGATCTTTTGCCCGGTGTTCCAGAAGCACTTCCGCCGTTGACGGAGGATCAGCCCCGGAACCGACTTGGTTTGGCACGCTGGTTGGTCGACGAAAGAAATCCTCTCGTTGCTCGTGTGATCGTCAATCGCGCGTGGATGAAGTTCTTTGGGCGAGGCCTTGTGAATCCACCCGACAACTTTGGAATTCAGGGGTCGCCGCCTTCGCACCCGGAGCTTCTTGACTGGCTGGCGGACGACTTTCGTTCGCACGGCTGGGACCTAAAACGGTTGCATCGCCAAATCGTAATTAGTGCAACCTACCAGCAGGCTTCTGAATTGACTCAGGAAAAGCTCGAACTTGACCGTGAAAACAGGTGGCTTTCGCGAGGCCCCCGCTATCGCTTGTCCGCCGAGCAGATTCGAGACGGCGCGCTGCTGATGAGTGGATTGCTCAGCAAAGAAATCGGCGGTCCGTCCGTCTTTCCGTATCAGCCCGATGGTCTTTGGGACGAATTGGCGGGAGGTGCCAACAACGGTCCCTACAAACAATCCAGTGGAGACGATCTTTACCGAAGAAGCCTGTACACCTACCGAAAGCGAACGGTTCCTCATCCAACGACTTCCACCTTTGATGCTCCAAGTTGGGAGAAGTGTCAAATCAAACGAGCGAACACGAACACTCCGCTGCAGGCGCTTGCCCTTCTCAATGACACAACTTACGTCGAAGCAGCAAAGAAGTTTGCGGAGCGAATTTTGAGTGAAGGCGGCGAAACTCTGGACGATCGCATTGACTTTGCGGTGTTTGCTGCAATGTCTCGTCCAGCGACCCTTGTTGAAAAGACAACGCTCAAGGATGGCTTCCGGTACTACTTGCAAATCTACAACGCGCAGCCGGGCGAAGCGAAAAAGCTTCTCGCCATTGGAGAGTCAACCACCAAGACCTCGGATCCTGCCGAACTTGCTGCGATGACCTCGGTCGCCTCGATTATCTTAAACCTCGATACAACTATCACCAAGGAATAGTGCCATGACTGCTGAATTTGGAATGCGTGCCAATCGCCGTGCTTTCTTGCGGAACACCGGCGTTGGCTTGGGCTCAATCGCTGCGTGTACGTTAGCCCCCGAATTTTTGTCCGCCTCAAGCTCCGATGTATCAGGCAAGTTGCCAGGCTTGCCACATCACGAACCCAAGGCAAAACGTGTCATTTACCTGTTTCAATCAGGAGCGCCATCTCAGTTTGAATCATTTGATTACAAACCGGGGCTGAACAAGCTTGCCAAGACTGAGCTTCCGGAATCGGTGCGTATGGGACAACGCTTAACTGGAATGACGGCCGGCCAACAGTCGTTTCCGATTGCTCCATCCCTATTCAAATTTTCCCAGCATGGCGAGGCCGGCACATGGGTCAGCGATCGACTGCCATATATTGCCGACCAGGCTGACAAGCTCTGTGTGATTCGGTCGATGCACACCGAAGCCATCAACCATGATCCTGCAATTACGTTTTTTCAAACGGGGTCGCAGCTTCCCGGACGACCAAGCATGGGATCTTGGGTGGCATACGGTTTGGGAACAGCGAATGAGAATCTGCCCAGCTACATAGTCTTGGTTTCTCGCGGAACCGGGCGAGCCGCCGGGCAACCTTTGTACGATCGATTGTGGGGAAGCGGTGTGCTACCCGGCAAACACCAAGGCGTCAAACTGCGTGGCGGTAACGATCCGATTCTGTATTTGACGGATCCGGCCGGCTGTCCACCGCAGGTTCGCCGAAGAATGTTAGATGATATTGGCAAACTCAATCAGGCAACTGCGCAGCGCACGCTTGACCCCGAAGTTACCACGCGGATCGAGCAGTACGAATTAGCCTTTCGAATGCAGACTGCGGTTCCAGATCTCGTGGATCTTTCGCAGGAACCGGAACACGTTTTGAAACGCTATGGACCTGAGGTGACCAAGCCCGGCACGTACGCCAGAAACTGCCTTCTTGCACGGCGTTTGGCGGAACGTGACGTGCGTTTCATTCAGTTGTTTCACATGGGCTGGGACCAGCACGACAATCTGCCCGACCATATGACAAAGCAGTGTTACGACACGGACCAGCCAACGGCCGCTTTGCTTCAGGACCTGGAAGAACGTGGTTTGCTGGAGGATACGCTCGTCGTATGGGGAGGTGAATTTGGGCGGACCGTTTATTGCCAGGGCACGTTGACGGAGACCAATTATGGTCGCGACCATCACCCCAGGAGCTTTTCGATCTTCATGGCCGGAGGAGGCGTGAAGCCTGGCTTGACCTACGGCGCGACGGATGAGTTCGGCTACAACATCACGGAGAATCCGGTCCACGTGAATGACTTGCACGCAACGATCCTTCATTTACTTGGAATCGATCACCGTCGACTCACGATTCCGTTTCAGGGTCTGGCTCTCAAGCTTTCTGGAGTGGAGGACAGGCATCCGGTAACAGAGATCTTTGCGTGAAGCACGTTTTAAGACGGAACGCTTCCCGACCGCGAGCGTCAATCGGCGCGTAACTCACCGTTCGAGGAGCGTCCTGCCTTCTAGTCGAAAGTCGAGTTTCAGTGATTTGTAGCGTCATCAGAGAACTCGAATTTCACTTTTGATGGTGTCTCCCCCAGCGCAATGCAAAACCCCACGGCCGCGATGTTTCGCTACCGTGGGTTTCAAGTGGACCGAACCGAATTCGAACCTTAGACCACCGGATTGTGACGCCACCCAATAAGTTGCAGGACGGGGTCTTTCGCCATGTTGCTACCGGCGGGGTGATGCAAAACCCCATTTTGTGCCAACGCGTTTCACCCCTGTTTTTTCAACGTCATCTATCGCAGGACGAATTTGGCCTCGTCCCGTGACTTTGAGCCTTTGGGCCGATTTTAGCCTTTTTGGTGCCGATTTTCGGAGAGGTGCGTCCTGTGAACTCGCCGGCCGATTTTCGGAAAGCGATAAAAACCCGCGACACGTTGCGCAAAAAACGAGGCCCGGAAGAATGAACTTCCGGGCCTGTTTTCATTCGAGCCGAGTTTTACGTCGACTCTGTATGGAGGCGAGGTGGATCGAACCCTCCTCCTGTGGGAGTTCAAAATACGTTCGATTTCCCGGATTCACTGGGGACCCCGCCAAACCAGTCCATTTCCCGGTCCGCACGTCCATTTTGCCATCTTGGAAATCAAAATGCCGTTTCGCCGTGAAAGCCGGAGTTTTCAGGAATTGCCCGGAAACTCGCCCGCTGGTCATAACCTGATTTGGAGACTTGCCGGTTCGTGCAAAGCGCTTACCGAAAGCAACCCTGTCTAAAACGACCGGTCGAGAGGTCCCAACCCCTGATAACCCGAACGGCGTGAGAGTCAGAGAGTGGTGAGAGTTTGGCCAAATTTGAGACCGAGATCGGCCAACGTTCGTGGCACAAAATCATCGCGCGACTTTACGAGAGCGAGAGTCCGAGAGTCGGTCGAATAGAAACAGCTGGCAAAACTCGGCGTAGAAACGAAAAAAGGCCGACGTCATGGGACACCGGCCTTTGTTATAACCCTGCGGTCTTCCAGTTTCGCTACTGGAAAAACAAGTTGCGGGAAGCCAATTCGGACCTGTGACTGCGGGGTTATGGCCGGCCTTCGTCACGCGGCCATTCGGCGGTAGTGCTTCAGGAGCCCACCTAGCCGCTGTCGGCATTCGATGCCGGTGGGATCCGGGGCCGATGAACCACCGCTGCTGGATTTCTCGTCGCCGTCCGAGCTCGCCACCGGCAGTTTCAGTATGTCGTTGTCCTTCGACTGATGTGGGCGCTCTTCGTGATAGTGTGTGACGAACTCGCTCACGATGTGGTCCATGTGCTCCTGGCCGAATACCACGAAGTAATCCAGGCATTCCTGCTGCAGCGTCTGGATGAACCGCTCGACGAACGCGTTGGTGTTGGGCGACCGGAATGCAGCATGCTTGACATCCACACTCGTGGACTCGAACACTGCGTCGAATGACTCGGTGAACTTCGTGTCGCGGTCATGCATCAGAATCTTTACTTCCAGGCCTTCCGACTCGGCGTGCTTAAGGAAGTGCTCCGCCTGCTGAGAAACCCATTCTTCGTTCGGATGGAACGTCGATGGCGAGATGTAGACGCGGCGGGAATCGACGTGGAGGAAGATCAGCAGGTAGAGGTCGCGATAGCCCTTCAGTGTGAGCACCTTCTTTGCGTAGAAATCACATTGCCACAGCGAGGCAGCGTGCATCTTGAGGAACTCGTCCCAGGTGCCCTCGCCGCGCTTGGGACCTGGCTCGAGGCCGTTCTCTTTGAGGATGTTCTTCACCGTGTTTCGCGACGGAGGTTTGATCCCAAGCTTCTTGAGTTCGCCCATGATCCGCGTGTAGCCCCAGTCATTCTCCCGCGCGAAGCGAATGATCAGCTCGCGGATTTCCTCCTTGGTCCGAGGACGCCCCTTTCGAGTCTGCTTGATGCCTCCGGGCTTCTTCGATTCCCGGATCCAGCGGCGTAGGGTGTCGGGGGCGACGATGCTCACAATCTCGTTGATCGCCTTGCCGAGCTTGGATCCGAACTTCACCAGCCGGTTCTTCTCTTGGGCGGTGACCGAGACGCGCTTGGGCAATTTGGACCGCAGCACCTCGTTCTCGACCTTGAGGTAGCGGATCTGGGCGGCCAGCTCTTTCTGGGTCGATCCGGCGATCAAAAGCAGCAAGCTGTGGTACAGATTCTTCATCGCGATACAATGCCGAAGTCATTGGTAAAACTGGGGATGACTTCTTTTTTGCACCCCTGTGACACGGCTCGGCAAGACGCTTCAGAGCGCCCGGATTCGATTCGCCAAAGACGGTGGCCGGTCGTACCGTTCGCGCAAACTGTTAACTCGGCTGTCGAAAGTTCGATACCCCCTGAAAGATGACAGCGGGGTTAACGCAAAGCGCGACGTTTCTGTTAACCGAAAGCTGCTCGGTTCGTGACGGGTCCCTTTTGTTCTGAGGGGGGACCGAGAGAGACTCGAACTCCCGAAGTCTCGCATCTTCAACGACTTAGGCGTTTGAGACAACGAGAGTATTGTTACGAAGAGGGTTCCGCACGGGGAGGTCGGCGGATTCGGGCAATTGCGATTATCAAGGCGACACTGTTTGGCCTCCCTGGCCAATTCGAGCAGGCGACATTCCATCCGTTGGACGTGAGCTTTGTTGAGGCTGCTATCCTTGGTGACAAAGAAAACACACCAATCCCAGAAGTCCTTGTTGCTATTATGCGCCTTGAGTCGCTCTCGGACAGGATCGCCTTCGCCTACATATACGATCGGTAAGGCACCATCTTCTGGGCGGCCAATGAGAACGTAGACACCCGTCCGATCGATCTCCGGTCTACCAAGGGCTTCCTTGATGTTTGATCGATTAAAGACGACGCCAATACCTGTCCAGTTGGACTTCTCTACGAGGCGCAAACCGTCTGGATCGCCGTTGGGGACGAAGATGCGGATAGAAAAGGGACGGAGCGTGGATTCCATGGCTCAGTGGATGACTTAAGGTAGCGAAAACGCAAGTCGGATTGACGGTGAGTACTAGAAATCTGGAGAAGTACCGCTGCCTCAATCCTTTCTTACAAGATGATCGGGAACAGTTTCCCACGATCCGCACTTTCGACCAACAGCACGACGGAACTCGCGGAAAAGTTGGTATTGATCGAATTGTGCTCCAGGGATTGTGCTTTTCACGGCATCTTCAAGAGCTCTCCGCATTTCAGAGCTGAGGTGATCAACGATATCTTCAATATTTATTTGAGCCATCAGTCTATCTCTCTGCGTACGATTTAGAACAAAGATCGTTGCGTTCGGATACAGTTACTCGCATTGAACTATTCTATGGACATTCTCAAGGCCCTGGCTCAACAAAACGCTTCGACCAAGAAGGTCCAGCTTTTACAGCGATTCCGTCAATGTTGTATCCCCCTTCTTTGAGCTCATTGGCTATTTCGGAGCAAAGGCTACGGGCCACCTCCCAATTCTCTTTCTCCAACGCTTCAAGGATAATAGGGTGAATCTTTACGCTCACATCAGTGATGGCTTCGCGTGATTCCACAGTGTTGGGAACCGCTCGCTCGTCTTCACGAACAAATGCCATCGCAAGCTGGTAGTAGTATCGCCATGCTTCAGGATCGACTTCAACCTTGTAACCGCTGCTATCTTCTAAGCTGTTCTCGTTCATGGGATCCCTCCAAAAAAACGTAATGGCGTCACGTCGAAGATAAGTCACTGCCCCAATGTGATAAGACGGAGCAACACCTGAAATGCTGGTAACTCGTAAAGACTGATTCTTTGCCTTTTCTTTTGCGTCGTCATCTGGAGCACTAACTCGCCCCTTACATTCAAGGACGATCCATTGATTGGTTCCATTGATTTGACCAATAAGATCTGGTCTTGAGCGACCGGACAGCATGACATTGAGTTGAGCACGAAATATGTCGAGATGAAGTAGCCACGGAGCGCCGAGTAGTCTCCAGGCAAAAAGCTTTGCGATCACCATCCCAATGAAATAGTTTACCGCTCCTTTCTCAGTCGGGTCGAGATGCTTTGCGGCTGGAGTCCTGCGAAGTTGCGTTGAGTTCTGGCTGGTCTGTTCCAGTGCCATTCGTAACATTGACCAGCGGAAGATAACTTCATAGAACGATGAACGGCCGTGCGCGATTACATGGAACCAATCAGGGCGACCAATTGTGATAGCTGCCCAAAGTATCTCATCCCATTCGACCGAAAGAATTTGCGTGCCGTTTGTGACCGGGCCTAAATTCGGAAAATCTTCGGAGAGATAGCTGATTTGAAGTGGCATTGGGTTGGGTGCAAATAAGGTAAGTCGAGAAGACTGGTCATGGAGTGGCGAGCATATAGCTGATATATACACTACGATGATATGCAGATGCCAGCACTAAAATGAATCTACGCCTTACTTGTCTCTAGCAAGGGCATCACTTTATTGAAAAAGGACCTTTCTCGTAAATTGCCTGCGAAAAGAGATTCTCCTCCTGAATATTCGGCGCCAATTGCGCCTGACGGTGGCTATCGAGTCAATTGTCGACTGTCGGCTCGTTCTAGGGCGTGAATGAAGCTTGCCGATTCGACGGGGCTAAGACCATTGCAGGGACGGCGTGGTTTGATCCAAATGGCCTACAAGAATCATCGCATCACGATTGTTCACGTCCATATTTTGAATCGAAGTGGCCGACGCGTCGGCCCGATGTGTATTAGGCAGGGATTCCTTATCACGCACCAATAGATATGACAATAGAGCAATCTACAGCTACAATTCGACTTACAAAGTGAACCACCTGCGTGTTAGGTTGCACATTCGCGGCCCAAAGGTGGTGGGCAGGATTTTTCTATAAACAAACTAGCACAAACAGTCCGATGCGCATACGAATAGGCAATGGCGAATTTGGCGAAGTTTATCACGCGGCGTGTGCTTACATATTGGATGAAACCGTCACTGTGGAATTCGAGGACTTTGCCGCGGGACAAGAGTTCTTCAATGCTTTTGTCGTCGGCGACCCCCGAGACCATCTGGCAGGCGAAGAAGTGGCCCATCCAGGCGAAACCGCGAATGTGATACGCGACGCCTACTACGAAGGATGCTTGGACGAGGTGTCGACTGAAATCTTGCAGCGTGCCCAAGATGAGAATTGGGTGCTTCCACCACAATTCAACACGCTGATGACAAAAGAACCAAAGGTATTACTGTGGCACCGAAACAAGACGTATAAAGCTCATCGAAATTCAACGGCCGAGCTAATTCGTCAATTGGCAGACCTTTGTCGAATGCGTGGTACAAAGCCAATTCTAATTGGCCCGGACTCTTTCGATACCACATGCTACGAACTCGGTGAATTTTGGACGCATGAATTCTTCAATGAACATTCCATCGCCAAGCAATTGTGGTCGATCGATCAAGTTTTCAGGGGCGGCAGTGCTCTCGCCAACGTTGGGGTGATGAGCGGTGCGATGGACGGCATACCAATGTTTTTCGGACACAAGACAGTTTTTCTCGCGCGTCACCGCGACGCTACTCCGAGAATGCAAAAAGTGGCCGGAAGCGTACCTAATCTGATTTGGCAGCAGATTGAGTTCTCTGGAAACCTTGCGACACTAAATGATAGTGATCTCGCCGCTATCGAACGACTTATTTGGTGCTAATAGATCGCTGGACCGCAGTGGCCGATCCAGCAGGATTTCGGCTGGTACGCGGATTGGCAGCCACTGGGGCATCTCAGACAGTGTCTTGCCAATTAATTGGCTGATCATTGCGATGCCCGCCTTTCAAAACGCGTGAGGTGGGAGTGTCCTAGTTTAACTGGCTACTGCAATATCTCTTTCCATTTCCACCGCTGTATCTTCCAATCTACAAACGCCGCAATCGACCTCAGATCCCGCTCCGTTACCGGATCCCGCCCGCGCTCAGTCATCGGCAAGAACAGAATCTCTTCCTGAATATCGGGCGCCAACTGCAACAGATTCATGATCTGCGTCAACCTAGCTCGGGTGACGTGACCAACCCGCGCCAGTTCGGCCTGGTCGGTAACCTCACCGCTCTGAATCAAATGGTCGAGTCGAATCGCCAACGCCATGAGCCGGGCCACACGTGGCACACGACCGCCCTTAGTTGAAGGTCTTGCATTGCGCTTTCTTTCGCGTCCACGCGCATTGAAATCCACCTTCCGCTTAATCGTGGTCATACCGCCACCTCCTCTCGATTTGGTAACTCACCAGCCAATGCCCGAATCCCGCTGGGCCGAAAAGTTATCGATACGTTCCCCGCATCACCGTCGTACTCAATCCGCTCAATCAAGAGCTCGACAATCCGAATCTGTTCGTGCGGCTCCAGGCATTGCCATACGACGTCGAAGTCGGCCAAAGCTGCAGTGACCTCGGTCTCGTCAATTAGATCGCTAGCGAGCGTGGCCAACTCGTTCTCAACTTCAGTCAGCCGTCGCTCTGCATCACCGATCCGGTCGTGAGCGATTACCAGCCGTGAGTCGCCAGGACCAACCGTCGCGGCCACCTGCGCTAGTTCTGCGTGGTAGTCGCGTAGTTCGCCCCGAAGGTCGTTGCGTTCGACTGTTAGCCGCTGGGATTGGTTTTCCATCTGAATGCGTGCTTCTTTCAACGTCGCTTCGATCACCTGGGGATCGCGCCCGATCGCCTTGATCTCTTCGACAATGAACCGCTCAATTTCACCTGCGGGGATCGATGGGGCAGGGCAGTGTTTCCAACCTCGTTTCTGAGCCCTTTGGCAGACGTAGTACCGATAGAGGCGGCTTCCTTTCTTCTGCGAGTAGGAATGGCTCATCCCACAATTACAGGCCGCACATCTCAGGATCCCCCGTAGCAGGGCCTTGTGCTTGTTCCGAACCGCCCTGCCTCCACTCCGGCCATTCTTCTGCAGCAGCTTTTGAACTTTATCGAACGTCTCCGGATCAATAATCGCGTCCTGCTCGCCTTCGTGGACCTCCTTCTTGTAGCGAACCTTGCCGATGTAGATCACGCTGGTCAGCAGGGCGTACAGCGACCCCTTATCGAAGCGTCGACCACCTCGTTCGGTTCCGCGTTTCGTTTTCCATAGCTTGTTCCGCCAACCGCGATTGTGGAGTTCCTGAGCCACATCGAGCAGGGATTGCCGTTCCAGGTACATCCCGAAGATATCTTGAACCCGTCGTGCTTCGGCCTCGTTTATGACTAACTTCGTGTTCTCAACGTTGTACCCCAGGATCGGCGTCCCACCGGACCATTTGCCCTTCCGGCGTGCCGCGGCCATTTTGTCTCGGGTACGTTCCGAAATCATCTCACGTTCAAATTGGGCGAAACTTAGAAGTACGTTGAGGACCAGCCGCCCCATTGAGGAAGCCGTGTTGAAGGCCTGGGTCACGCTGACGAAGGAAACCTCGTGCTTGTCGAAGACCTCCATGATCCGTGAGAAGTCGAGCAGGCTACGGCTGAGGCGATCGACTTTATAAACCACCACGCAGTTTACCTTCCCCGATTCGATATCCGCCAAGAGCCGCCGGAGGGCAGGGCGTTCCATATTGGCCCCAGTGAAGCCACCGTCGTCGTATTGGTCCGGAAGACATACCCACCCCTCGTGCATTTGGCTCTTGATGTAGGCCTCACCCGCTTCCCGTTGGGCATCGAGGGTGTTGAAGTCCTGATCGAGACCCTCCTCCGTCGATTTTCTTGTGTAAATCGCACACCGGATCACCTTGGGTTTCGACGGTGGTTTAACGCGTTTGTTCATTTACCACCTCTGTTCTTACGAAGGCCAAAGAAGTGAAAACCGTTCCAGTGTTTGCCGGTGACCGCCTTGGCAACCGCGGTGAGCGATTTGTAGCGTTCGCCTTCCCATTCGAAACCGTCGGCCAGGACTGCTACTCGGATCGTGTTACCTTTGTACACACGCTGTAGGAGCATGCCTGGAAGGAGGTGTGTACTTAGTGGGGTCTTTGTTGGGGAGGATATGGTCTGTACCTCAGACATAGGTTTCGGTTTCTTCGCCCGAGGCATGGTGACGCGGAGATCGGCGTCATTGGCCAGTTCCATCGCACGGCGCCGGGCACGTTCGGAGAGGCCACCTTCCGCATTGGCTTGCATCCGCCAGGCGATCCGTTTGATCAGCCATTGCTTGTGCCTGCCGTTGGTCGGCTCGCCGAAGACGTCGTCGTACTTCTCCCGCAGCTGGTTGACGGTCATCCGCTCCATGGCAGCGACCTCTTTGTCGATGTTCAAAGACATGCATCTTCTCCTGGGTTGAGAGTTTGGTAGTCAACAGGAGTGTCCAGAGAGCGGGATCGTGCGACGGAACTCAAGCGGTCGTCGGGATAAGTTTCCGAGTTCGATGGGAGAGTTTGCCGATGGCGCAAGACACCTCGAGCCAAGAGGCAAACGATCTCTGCCCGACGTTGGTCTGGTGTCGATTCTTCGGGCGATAGGTACGACCGCACGACGACCTCCATTTCTTTGTTCAACGGTTAACAAGTAGATTTCCCTACCCCGTTAACAACCCAGTCGCGACTCGAAATGACGAAAGAAGGCCCGAAAAAATCGATGCGGAACTTTTCAGATAAAAAGGGTTGTGCCTGCTAGCGGTGTTGATATGATAGGACTCGCTACATGGACATCTGTCCACTCTAGAGGTTGTCCGGTGCCGGGACGAACGGGCTCCGGGGATATCTGCGGCTCTCCCCGTTTCAATGCCGCACGCATCCATGGCACGCGCGTCCGCGCTGCTTTCTTTGCCTGATCAATTCGATTTAGTCGCACTGCGTACATGATGTTCTTGAGGCATCTTCGTTGCGCGCTGGGACAATACGCGCTGAGGCAAGGGAACGCCTGTGTCGATGGAATGAGGGTATTTGGCATTATGGCAACACGACCCTTTTCGCTGTTAACCACTTTGCGGATGGTTCCGAACCGTCTATTGCGGGAATATCTGGTCAGACTTGGGCATGTCGAGTTTGTGACGGAGTGGGATGGGGAGAAAGAACGAGATGTTGGTCCGGTCTTCAAGTACGTTCAGTTGCTCGACGACCGAGAGCGAGATGAAATCGAGAGCGGTTTGCACAGCGTGTCCGATCTTGCATCGGATGCAGGACTGACCGCTCTTTTCCAAGCGGCTAGAGACTACAGTCTGTCTGAATTGGTGAATGAAGCACCTGAGGAACTCGGGATCTGGGGCCGGACGATGTGGATCTGGTTGCACTATCCCGGCATCTTCGACAAAGGCCAGATCCTTTTCCAAATCGATCAGATGTCGTTTTGGCGGAAGCGAACAGACTTGCCCAACAATGGTTCACCAGACACTTCCGATCCGGCGCTCGAGAATCTGAAGGAAGAGATCACGGACCTACTTCGCGAACAGGGCCGTGGCAAAGACTGCACGATTGACTGGCTCAGACGTGGCGACGTGTTTTACTTCTTTGCCTATCCCGACGACTTCGTATCGAGCGTCTTGGTGCACGACAAGGAGGGGCACCTCGCACCCAAGTCGATCCGGACAACCTTATCGATCGTGTTCGCGTACGATCCGAAACACGAGTCGCTCGAGCTATTTGCGAAAGGGCTGCACAAACCGGTTAAGGAACGCCTGGAGAAGATCTTCGCCAAGTCGATCTTGCACTGGAAACTCAATGACTATGACCCGGACGCTGCATACGATCTCGATCGGCTGAAGTATGTATTTGATGGCCTGAACGTTGAGCCCGCGGATAAGGTTAGTGTACGGATCCGCAAGCTGCGTCTCTCTAGCCTCGTCGACGGAAGGGAAGTTGAAATCAAGATCGATGACGCCGATCCAAAGGACACCATTGGTAAAGCGATCCAAGAGGTTATCCAGATTGAGGAGAGGCCGCTCTCTCAATGGCAGGTGACACGCGCATCGTTCTGCTTCATCTTCCACCCAATGGATGGTCGCAAACATGGCCGACAAAGTTTTGACATTGGATATCCACGTTCATGTTCATTGCGAAACGCTCGTCCAGAACGCGTCGAGTTGATTCAGAAGTACCTCAAGAAGTGGGATGTCGACCTTGCAGATCCTCCTAAATACGCTGCTGTCTCGGTGGGAGAGTGTGACGCCAGTTTTTCAGGCTTCCGAGACGATCCGCTGGAAGAGTGACGATTGGGCCTTCGTTGAACAGCACAAACTCCTTCGTGAAATCGAGCCTGCTGGTTCAGCCAACTGCAGTGATTGTAGTCGCCGCTACGAGGTGGAGTACATCTCCGATCGAGCCGGAAATCGCAATGGCTACATCAACTGCGGAGACTGTGGCCTAGAACGCGTCGATCCAGATCGACTCAAGCAATGGGAGATTGATACGAATGCCATGCTGCGCGCCTTATTCGGTGGTCTAAAGTTGTCGCTGGAAGAGCAGGTACCGGACTACCTGTGGAAGGTCGGGCGAGCCAATTGGGCGGGATCTTCGCGTCGAGTGTGGTTCGTTCGATCGTTTCCTGGTCACCATCGTGATGCCGTGGAGATCTTGAAGAGGAACAAGAAGGCGATCGTGTTCGCGCCGACTCAGAGCGGTTCAACCCAGTGGCATGAAGTTGCGGGCAGTTTGGTTGTCCCGCTCGATAGGGTAGCTTCGACCAAGGCTGCCAAGCTGGTGCTCAATGTCGAGGAGATTGAAGGATGGGTCAAAGATGCTTGGCCAACGTCGAAAGGGTCGAAGAACGCAACACCCAAAAGACGAGGATCCCGTCTCAATAGTATCGCCAAGTTGCGAAAGGCCTTGATTGAGCATGTTTTTAACGCTCGGGAGCACGCATATTCCACGAAGGAAATTACCGGGACGCCAAGGTTACTTCCGCGTCCTCAACAGAAGGAACTCGCCAAGCAGCTCGACATGACGACGTCAGACGTCAATCGAGCCCTAAAGGATGATGATGCGGTCGAGCTCAGAATCTACTGGGAACTTGCCTTGGATGTGGACCAAGTAATGTCGTTCGCTGGGCCTATTACTCGAGGACGCAAAACCTAGAAATTGCAGTTTGCTTGATTTTGTGCAACTGCAATTCGAACAATTGGAAACTGCAAATGCCTGCGGGGTAGCGACTTAGGTCGAGCCGCAGGCTTTTTTGTTCGATTTGCTGCAATTCCGCCGGGGGTTGTCATCGCAAGTTTCGCGGTGGCAATCACCCTCGACATGGAGATTGCAGAAATGAAGGACCGACACACGTCCGCGGACTCTCCGGAGCCCATCACCTCGGAGCCCAAGCCGCTCGATTCGTTCACGCAGGGCTATGTGCAGAAATGTGCTCGCCAGCTGATTGGTCGCCACGGCTTCACCGACTCTGACCGCGCCGAACTTGAGCAGACACTCTTTCTGAAACTGGCTGGGAAGTTCGACCAGGCCAACCCCGACGATCCGCATTGGAAGGCCTTTGTCGCTAAGACGGTCAGTCGTCACATCGCAAGCGTGATCCGGGACCGAAAGGCTCCCAAGCGGGATCACCGCCGAACGATCTCGATCCATGTTCAAGTGACGACCGAGGAAGAAGGGCCGATGGAACTAGCCAACGTGCTGCAGGACCACGAGAAGCCCTCGCGCCGTAGCCAGGAGCTTCGCTGTGAACAGGAACTTGCCGAGCTTCGGGAAGATGTGGCGGCCTGTATCCAGCGACTACGTGATCCTCGGTTTCGCGTACTTTGTAAACATCTGATGAATGGTACCGTCGCCGAGGCCGCGCGAAACATGGATGTTCCACGATCAACCATTGACGCATGGCTCCCAAAGATCCGTCATCGATTTGAGGAGATGGGACTTTCAGAATATTTGCAAATTCCTTCGTGATTTCGCGACGGAGTTGGGTTGTTAATAGATAGGGACCAATACGTAAGTAAGGAACGACCTATGAAGACTGAAGTGTATCGATACCGTTTTGCTAAAGACGTTTCTAGTGATGATGTCGAGGCCGCGATTCTGCTATCGATCTGGGCGTGTGAGTCTCTCCGCGGCGAGTCGCAAACCCGAATGGATGCCACGCATTTCTTCGACACCGAAGAGATGAGCTGCGTCATTGATGCAGGGACGGATATCGGCATGGATTTCAATCGGCTGTTCGTCGGGTTTCTGACCCGGGAGATGGGGCCAGATGCGTTTCGTATCGAACGGGTGAAGAAGCCCGTGGAGGCCGTTGCTGCTTAGTCGTCGCACATCAAACGCTCGGATGCCAGGTTTAGGAGGGCCGATTGAATGGAGTCAAACACGCAGGGAGATCATCCTCCAGGCGACATGCTCGAAGACGTCGAAATCGCCAATCGATTTCTGACCACACTTTTTGGCGAGCACGACACGATTCTGTTCCGGCCCATTGAGACCTGGACTGAAGAGGGAAAGAAACGCAGCAGCGTTGATTATCGCAACACGTGCTATCGAGAAGCTGATCCCTCTCAGTTGAATGAAACCTTGCTGCAGCTAATTCGTAAGTCTGCGGCATACCGTTTGAACTTGTTCTTTGGAGTATGTCCACGATTAGGCGGTGACGGTCAGTACGATCTGGCTTGGCAAATCAGGACCGTTCGGTCGCTGTGGTGTGATATCGATCATGCCACCCTCGACGAGGTTCGCGCACGTTTGAAAGAGTCATCGCTGCCTGAGCCGTCTATCGTGGTTCACTCCGGGAATGGAGTTCATCTTTATTGGCTGCTCGACCAGCCTTTCATGATTGATGATATTGGCGATCCGCCCGCGGTACAGCTCGAATGGCAAGAGGGAAGCAAGAAGCCCCGAAAGTACATCGTCCAGGACCAGGAAAAGATCTATCTCGAGCAACGACAGAAGCTGCCTACGCTAAGTCCCAAGGCCCAACACGTCCAGGACATCTTGGCAGGTATCGCGGATACCGTCGGTGGTGACCACACGACTGATTTGTCGCGTCTTCTGCGGATACCGGGTTCTCTCAACCGAAAAGATGAGCGATCTGGCCAAGAGCCTGTGCCCACAGCACTCGTTGAGTGCCATCCGACGCGAAAGTATTCGCTCACAGACTTCGAGTCGTTCAAAAGAGCATCAGCGGAAGAGGAGCGAGCCAAGAAGATTGCCAGCATGCCTCTGCCACAGCCCCGTCGCATGTCGGCTGGAAAGGCAGACAAACTATCAGAACTGATTGCGATCAGCGAACTGACGGAGCCAGGCAGGCGTTCTGAAGCGGACTTCTCGGTGTGTTGCTTCGCTATTCAGAACGGCATTTATAAAGACGAAGTCTGGCGGCGCGTAGAAGGCGTTGGCAAATTCGCCGAAGAGGGTGAACGGTACTTCGATCGCACTTGGGATAAGGCGGAAGAGCTCGTTCGCGCCAAGACGCTCGAGAAACTGGAATTCCAGGCTGGGTTCCATCGACCTACAGATGGTGATGGACTCAATGAAGAGGACGCACATCTCCCAGGCAAGCCGCCAGAAGAGACATATCCGACGATCTGTGTGAAGACATCCTTCACGCCTGTTGCCAAGACGATGTCGCGAATCACCGATATGCTGCTGGAGATAGGTGGCAGTTACGTCCGAGCCGATCAAGTTGTGTTCGTCAGCGGCGAGGAGATCATTCCGATTCTTTCATCAGCCGAATTATCTGGCCTTTTGAATCAATACGTCGAGTTTCTCTTTGTTGAGCACAAGCGGTACAGCTACAAGCCTTTGCCACCGAATTACGGCAGCACTTGGCTGAACCATCCTGGGGAACGTTCTCGCTTACCGGCGATCGACCTGTTCACCCGCAATCCGGTTTATTCCCACGACTGGCGATTGGTGACTCCTGGATATGATCCGAAGTCGAAGATTTTCTATGCCGGACCCGAGGTAACTTCACGTCGCGGGACACATCACCTCGATCGATTGCTCCGCGACTTCTGCTTTAAGACGCCAGGCGACCGCACCAACTACATCGGCATGCTCTTAACGACCGTGTTGATCCCGCACTTTATCGGCTCGAAGCCTGCGGTTCTTTTTAACGGGAACCAGCCGGGGCTAGGTAAGACGGTCCTCGGACAGATCATCTCCATCCTGCGGGACGGTAAAGCGGTTGAGACGGCCTCGTACAACGCCAACGACGAGGAGTTCGAGAAGCGTCTAGGATCCATCGTACGGCGCGGTGCCACCATGATCATTGTGGACAACGCGAAGGGTAAAGGTCGCAGTCCACGCATCGATTCGGCTTGCCTGGAGCGTTCGATTACGGACCCGATTCTATCATTTCGACTGCTCGGTCATTCTCAGGATATCCGTGCGGAAAACGCACACATCTTCTGTTTGACAGCTAACTCGCCTGACGTAAGCCGGGACCTGGTCACACGAAGCATCGTGGTTAATCTCTTCCATGAAGGAAACCCTGAGCGTCGTTCGTTCTCGATCGATGATCCAGAAGGATATGCCATGGAACATCGCCTCGAGATACTCGGTGAGCTCATTGGCATGGTGGAGCATTGGAAAGCGTCGGGTAAGACCCTTGCCACAACTCACTCACGATTCAACAAGCGGGGCTGGGGCAATGTTATCGGCGGCATCCTCGAAGCCAACGGTGAACCCGACTTCCTGCTAAACAGTGAGGAAGCCGCGGTGCAACTCGATGACACACGTCGTGAGTTCAGTGACCTCGTCGCCTCGATGGCCGAACATCCCCAAGGCATGTGGGCGCCCAAAGAGCTGGTCGAGCACTGCGACATGAACGGATTCCTGAGTGAAGAACTTGGAGACGGTTCCCTTCGCTCGAAGACGACGAAGCTCGGAATGCTGGCCGGACGATTTGTTGCCGAATGTTTTGAGCTGACCGACGGCCGCACAGCTACGTTCATTCGATCAGAAGAACGCAAAGGAAACGTCTATCGCGTCGGAATCACCGAGAAAGTGCCGAACCTTTAGGGCTTTGCCGAACCTTTGCCGAACGTTGAATTGACGAAGGTTCGGCACACTTAAGTACAAGGATAGTAACGAGATGCAAACAGACTGCCGAACCTGCCGAACCTTAAAAGCAACCGAGAGCAATGCGCGAGTAAATAACATCATGCATTACACGTATACGTGTATAGGGTGTACTGGAAAAAGGTTCGGCAAGGTTCGGCAAGACCATCTAAGTAACTGTTTGCCAACCACTTATGTCGACGCAAAGGTTCGGCACAACGTTCGGCAAGGGTTCGGCACCATGCAGGTGTCACCCATCTTAAGTCGTGTATCTGCAACGACCTACGTGCACGTTGAAGGTTCGGCAAACGTTCGGCAGCGATCTATCTGAACGAAATGGAGGCAAATCATGTGGCAATGGAAGAAGCGAATCGAACGACTAGTGACGCGCCGTGGCGGGATGGTCCTAGCGCTGGACGCGTTCTTTGTTTTCATGGTGATCTTGTCCGCCGCGATTTGGATTCAGTTCTTTATCAACCTGTGAACTCACGGAGGTACTTATGAAGATCGAACAGTGGAATATCGCGGACGTCACACCGTACCCTAGCAACCCGCGCGTGAGCAACGGCGCAGTTGATGCCGTGGCGAAGTCCCTGGTCGAGTTTGGGTTTCGGCAGCCGATCGTGGTGGACGAAGCGGGCGTGATTATCGTCGGACACACGCGGCTCAAGGCGGCTCAGAAACTGGGCATGACCCATGTGCCGGTGCACATTGCTGAAGGCCTGTCGGATCGCGGACAATCAAACGGCGACCATTGCCGAATGGGACTTGGATCTCTTGCCGATCGAACTGAGTGCCCTCAAGGACGCCGACTACGAACTAGGGCTGCTTGGTTTCAAGGACGACGAACTGGCCAAGATGCTCAGTGGCGACGTGAAGGACGGGCTGAACGATCCCGACGATGTGCCTGAGCCACCAGATGATCCGGTCACCCAGCCAGGCGACTTGTGGATCCTCGGCGACCATCGACTTTTGTGTGGAGATAGTTCTAAGGCGGAGGATGTTGATCGCCTCCTCGACGGTGCCGTGATTCATCTTGTGAATACCGATCCGCCGTACAACGTGAAGGTGGAACCACGCAGCCGAAACGCCATCGCCGCGGGGAATAGCAGCTTTGCAGACTCGAGTAAACGTAAGTCGAATGGTGCCCCCAAGAAGATGCGGGCCAAGGATCGACCGCTGGCGAATGACTTCGTGACGGACGAGGAGTTCGATCGGTTACTCGACGCTTGGTTCGGCAACATGGCACGAGTGTTGGCGCCTGGACGTGCCATCTATATTTGGGGCGGATTCAGCAACTGTGCGAACTATCCGCCATTTCTCAAGAAGCATGGATTGTACTTCAGTCAGGCGATTATCTGGGATAAACAGCATCCGGTGTTGACGCGAAAAGATTTCATGGGCGCGCACGAATGGTGCTTTTACGGTTGGAAAGAAGGCTCAGCCCACCAGTTCTTTGGTCCCAACAACGCCACCGACCTGTGGCACGTGAAGAAGGTCAATCCGCAGGCAATGGTCCATTTGACGGAGAAGCCCGTGGAGCTGGCTGTACGAGCGATTCAATACTCGTCGCGAGAGAGTGAAAACGTGCTCGACCTATTTGGTGGGAGCGGCTCGACGTTGATTGGCTGTGAGCAGACTGGTCGCAAAGCGTATCTGATGGAACTGGATCAGGCCTACGCGGACGTAATTGTTGAAAGGTGGGAATCTTTTACTGGGAAGAAGGCTGAACGTGTTTCGGCGGAGGTGGTGGCGTGAGCGTTCTACAGAATCTTCCCCAACAAGCTCTGGTTCATCACGTGGATCGCCTCGACCGCAACCAGGTGCTCCTGAATCAGGACATGGTCGTTGGTGTCGCCCACCCCGATGTCAGCGAACTCCAGCGATTGGGCCAGGCTCTGCAGGCCTTCGACCGCTTTGTAGTACGCGTCGCGGATCTCCTGGTACTGGTGTGGATCCATCTTCTGGAAGGCATCGCGAAGTTTGGTTTCGTGGGCGTTGGCGGGCATGGTTCGGTCTCCGGTTTGGGTTGCGTTTCGTATGACACACATGAGCCATGGAAAGCTGAAAACATCAAGCTTCGTTCGCAGCGATTCAGCAGCTTTCTTTTGGGCCGCGAGGTTGGGCCGTGTGGCGCCGGAGTAGAAGACTGGCGTAACGAAGCCACCAACGAAAAAACGCCCAAACGTAGCGAACGTCGGGCGTTGTGTGGCAATTTACCGAGTGGCCTAGCCGTTGGTCGTGAACTTGCCTCGTTCGGTCTTCTTGAACCGGGCGTCTTTACCTTTCGTGTTGATCTCTCGGAGGATCGCCGAGTAGAGCGTGGCGTGCGGCGTCTTACCGCCTGGGCTGGACCAGTATTTCTTCTCGGCCATCGCGTCGATCATCTGCTTGGCGTTCAGCGGCTCCTTCGATTCGGTCAGTACCTTGGCCGCGGCGTCGAGAGCCGACAGGCGTTTGGTGGCGGGTTGTTTAGCGGGCTTGGCTTCGGCTGGCTTCGTGCCTTTTGCGGATCGTCCTTTCGTGGTGCCCTTGGTGCTGCCCTTCTTCGTAGCAGCGGTCGTGCGAGTGGTTTTCTTCGTGGTCATGGTTCTTCTCCAAATAGTAAATGGTTGGTCGCGATCCGTGTCGCGTGGACACACATGAGCCATGCATTTGAAAACACATCAAGCGCATCCAGCAGCAATTCAGAAGATTCTCTCTACACGGAGGTAGTGCCATGCCTAAGCGTTTGAAAAGGCGGAGCGATACGAAGAGACGCGTCGGTCGAGACATCTACGAGGTGCGGCGCGGTTCGTCTTCCTCGCAAGGCTACGACGCCGATTGGGAACGGATCGCCAAGCGTCGGCGCCAACTCGATTACTACTTGTGCCAGGAGTGTTTGAAGCGTGGTCTAAGCACTTCAGCCAAGGACGTCGACCACATCATCCCGTTGCACGTCCGACTCGACTGGCGACTCGAGATAGACAACACGCAGGTGCTTTGTCGCATGCATCATCGAGCTAAAACAGAGCGAGATAACGAACTTTTCGGGTCGAGTACGGAGGTCAATGTGAGTGCCATTCAGCAAGCCCGCAGAGATGCCGCTAGAAGGCTCCAGGAGCCTCTCAGAGGCCCGGGGGCGGGTCAAATAGTGACGCTGGTCGGCATGGGAACGCGTGCCCCCAAACACATATGCGCCCGCGAATTTAGAAGCCAGGGGGTGAAGAATGAGAGGTCGTAAACCGAAGCCGACGGTACTGAAAATCCGCGAGGGGAATCCTGGTAAGCGTTCGCTCAATAAGGCCGAGCCGAATGCTCCTAGCGATGTACCGACGTGCCCAGAGTTCCTGGACGAAGTGGCTCAGGAGGAGTGGGACCGCATCTCGGGAATTCTCACGGAAATGGGCCTGCTCAGTACAGCCGATCGCGCCGCACTTGCTGCCTATTGCACGGTGTACAGCCGCTGGGTTCACGCAGAAGAACAAGTGAAGAAGTTCGGCACGATCGTGAAGTCCCCCGAAAAGAATTTCCCCATGAAATCGCCGTATCTAACGGTCGCTGACCAAGCGATGGAATCGATGCGGAAGTTTCTGGTCGAGTTCGGTCTGACGCCATCCAGCCGCAGTCGTATCCGCGTGGAAACCAAGAAGTCTGCCGAGGATGAGTTTGACGCATTTGTGGGGGCAGGGTAGTGGACGTAACTCAGCAGTGGGTGAGAAGCTCCAGTGACGAGCGTGCCGTAGACGATGGCTGTTGGTTCGATGAAGAAGCGGCCCAACGCGTGCGTGAGTTCTTCCTCCGGTTTCTGAAGCACTCGAAGGGCCAGTGGGCCGGTAAACCGTTCGAGCTGTTAGGTTGGCAATGGACCGACGTGGTGGCCCCACTGTTCGGTTGGAAGCGAGCTGACGGGACTCGTCGCTTTCGCCGCGGCTATATCGAGGTGCCTAAGAAGAATGGGAAGAGCACACTGTTTGCTGGCTTGAGCTTGTACCTGCTGACGTGCGATGGCGAACCGGGGGCCGAAATCTACAGCGCAGCCTCGGATCGGGATCAGGCTTCCATCGTGTTCAATGAAGCAGCTAATATGGTCGACTACTCACCGCACCTGGCGTCGCGTCTTAAAGTGGTCCGTTCCACCAAGCGGATCGTGGACCATCGCAGTCGTTCTTTCTATCGCGCCCTATCCGCAGAGGTGCCGACCAAAGAAGGCCTCAATGCCCATGCGGTGCTGATGGACGAACTCCATGCTCAGAAGTCTCGGGAACTGTGGGACACGCTACGTTACGCGGGTGCTTCACGTAGACAGCCCCTCATGCTGGCCATTACGACTGCGGGGTTCGATCGGTTGAGCATCTGTTGGGAACAGCACGAATACGCGCGGCAGGTCCTGGAGGGGATCGTTGAGGATACGGCCTTCTTCCCCTACATCTCCGCCGCGGATGTTGAGGAAGACTGGACCACGCCTGAGGTGTGGCAGAAGGCGAACCCTAGTTTCGGCATTACCATCGACGCGGAACAGTTCGCCGAGGACTGTCGGGAAGCCCAGGAATCACCCGCCAAGGAGAACTCCTTCCGTCGGTACAGGCTTAACCAGTGGACGCAGCAGGAGTCGAGGTGGCTGAACATGGAGAAGTGGGACGCATGCGATGATGCCCTGGCGGAACTGGATGGTCGCACTTGTTTCGCGGGACTAGACCTATCCTCAACCACCGATATCTCCGCCCTTGTCCTTGTATTTGAGGAAGATGACCAATACGACGTGCTGCCGTTCTTCTGGGTACCGGAGGAAGGTGCCAAGCGGCGTGAGAAACGAGACCACGCCCCCTACGTGCCGTGGATTCAGCATAGGTACGTCGAAGCGTCACCGGGTGAAGTTGTCGACTACGAACGCATCCGGGCCCGGATCAACGAATCGGGCAAACGATTCAAGATCGAACAGATCGCGATCGACCGATGGAATGCGACACAATTGGCCACGCAACTCGATGACGATGGATTCGAGATCGTATCGTTTGTCCAGGGATATGCGAGTATGTCGGCACCGACGAAGAAGCTGGAAGAATTAGTCCTGTCCAGGAAGCTACGTCACGCCGGGCACCCTGTGCTCCGCTGGATGGCTGGCAACGTGGCAATCGAGCAAGATGCGGCCGACAACTGGAAACCGTCCTAGAAGAAGAGTCAGGAGCGGATTGATGGGATCGTGGCGCTCGTGATGGCGGTGGACTTGGCGACTCGACATGTGGAAGACAAGAGCATCTACTCGGAGCGGGGAATGTTGTTTCTCTAGCTGAATTGTGATACGCCTTCCTTCGCTTCTTTGAAATCGTTCGGGTAATTGTTGGATAGCCTCAATGCCGGTGTTATTCCGTGGCCAGCGGACCAAAATCAACTCCTACTCAGACTTCCTAAATGGTTTGCGATAATTGCCGCCTAAGTAAAAACGACCAACGCAAGACATGTGAAGAGATCGACACACAAAGCCGCAGACTACCTCAGGTAGAACTTCGCATTTCGGCATAGCCGCTACGAGTTAGCGAGAATGCACCGGCGAATTTTTCACGAACAAGGAATCGTTTGGTGACCAAGCTGTCCAAGGCAGGCGTCTTGGCAATCAAGTCCACACCGTTGAAGCAGAGCATTTCGCCAGGTTCCATATAAAACTTGCGAAATGATTGCAGGACGGTTATCTCGGTAGAGGAGAGCATCATTCGTCGCTCGCGATAAAATTGGGAAGCGGCGCGCGATCGAATCCATTCCCAAGTCAACGCGCGTTGGGGCGTCATCGTTGATAACGAAGAATTGCTAGGTTGATTCCTTGCGGATGCGTTTCCGTTTGCGTTTTTCTTCCGCTTTGCGTTTCTTTTCTACCTCGCGGCGATGCTTTTCAATAGTGTTTGTATTCTTGGCCATGACTTCCCCGTGGCAGTAGAAGAAAAGATAGCGTATGCGGACGTGCTGCCACATCCGCACACGCGCGACCTAATTGAACCCTTGGATCCAGATTTAGAAATCGCGTTTGTTGCGATTAATAACGTCGACCACGATCGCCGCCGTGACCACGTCCACCGCCATATCCGCCGCCACTGCCACTACGACTTTCACGCGGCTTGGCTTCATTGACCGTCAAGCTTCGGCCGCCTTGCATCGATTCGTTCAGTCCATTGATGGCCGCTTCCGCTTCGGAATCGGAATTCATTTCCACGAAACCAAAGCCCTTGCTGCGACCCGTGTCGCGATCGATCACGATCTGGGCGTTTTCGACTTGGCCGAAAGCACCGAACATTTGTTCCAGGTCCGATGTGGAAACTTCGTAACTAAGATTGCCGCAATACAGTTTTTTACCCAACACAGATCTCCAAATTGAGTACCAGGAAATGGCACATAGCCGCGTCCCGAAAGAAAAAAGAAAGTGATCGAAAGTACGATCTACTAGTTGGGACGGGCGAAAGAGCGTCGGGGACCAGCCCTTTGAGAAGGGGTGAAAGCGTAGTCACGATCGACTGACCAACCGTAAGCAGTCTACGCCCCATTCAAGGAACAGGATAGGTCAAATCCCAAAGTAATCGGCAAACAACGCAGCGGTATTGGGCATTCGCCTCAGTGCGGACGCTCGTCCGGCATCTATTTCGGACGCACAATGTGGCCCTCGAAACTCTGCTCCAAATGATGTAACCACTGTGCTGACCATCAGATCCAGTCATGCCAATACCGGCGTGCAGGATGTGATAGCAGAACCGATAGCATGAATCGTTGACCTTGTTCAAAGTTTTTCCATATCCTCAGCACGAAATAAAAGATACAATATTTGTACGTCAAAAAAGGGGATCTAATAAAAGATCTCGGAAGAAGAGGCACAGGAGAACCCAATGTCGCGTATACGAATCACACGCAATGCATTCTTGGCCGACCGGCAAGGTAATAAGTTTGCCGATGTCGTGAACGATCAAGAACAACCCTTCGATGCGGTGCTCAAATTCTTTAGCGATGCGGATCGGCAGCGACGAATGGAAGAGTCAGAAACTCATCACGATCGAGCACCACTTGCTGGTGTCGTGCGTGAACTCGAAGCTCAGCCAGAGATTAATCAGTTTCTGGCCGGGGTTCATGTAAAACGTACAACGCGTTTGCGACAAGCTATTGGGGTCATCGTTCGAATGATTATGGAGCGTCGAGGCTGGCAGAAAACGGGAAAGAAAGGCTCGTTAGGTGTTCGCGCTGCGACCTCTGACGAAACTCCGAAGCATAATAGCGGAGGTCTGGCATTTTGGTTCGTTCGAGCCGAGCGATACGAGCGCACCGATGGAAAACGATTCCTTACCGTGCAGGAACGCTGCTTGGAGTTTCCGGCGGCAGTCGCCCGCAAACGTTCATCAAAAGGACGCAAACGCGTCACAGAAAGGACGGCCTAGTGACACTATTGGAATGGATGATCAGTTACTTATCGGACCGCAACAAAGCAAATTCTTTGTACCGAAGAGGTATGAGCAAGGCTAAGAAGCACAATCATCAAGGGGCAATTGAGGACTATACAATGGCCCTTGGTGTACCGGACACGCCGTCCGAAATGAGGGCCATGATTCTTTATAATCGTGGACTTGTCCATGTCGCTGCAGGAATGGCCTCCGAGGGGGCCGATGACTTGAACGCGGTATTGGCGATGGACGAAGTTGCGCCAAATGTAAAAACAGCCGCAGAGAGGAAGCTTAGTCGGATTAAAGCTCGAAAGAGCAAGCGAATTGCTTAATTCCGCAGGCATCCGAAGTCGGCTCATAAGATCGGAAGCATTTGCGTATTTGACTGGGATACGCACGTACAAATCACAAAGGTGGTGACTTGGAAATATCGACTTCCGAGAGCTATCGCGTTTGCGTCTGACTTAGCCTCATTGGCGGGTAGGCAGATCTCTAGAAGTACCGATCCTGAGTCGTACGCTAGGCTGATTTATCGAGCTTGAAGCACGAGGCCGGTCATTTCTCACGTGGGCAACACTCTCAGTGATGCTGGCCCGCGTGACTCAAGCTATTCGAGTTTTGCTTCCTTGCACGGATTTCTTGTCTCATCGAAGCGTGCATCGATGCAATTGAATGCACATCAACGATGTGCGAAAGCGAACGAACATGATCGCATACTTGAGCTTAGTTCTAGCCGGGGGCATCCTGGCCGTCGTAGTCATCCTCTTGATCTGGTACTTCCGACTATGGTTGCAGGCCTATTCAACCGGAGCAAGTATTGGCTTTGTCAATCTCATTTTCATGTCCTTGCGAGGAGTCAATCCACACGCCGTGGTTGAATGCAAGATCATGGCGGTTCAGTCAAGATTGGCCATAGTGGAGACTCGCGTTATCGAAGCATTATACCTGGCCGGAGGTGATATCCGTCGCGTGACACTAGCTGTGATCGCGGCCGATCGGGCAGGCATTCGCTTGGATTGGGATACGGCAGCCGCGATTGATCTTGCCGGACGAGATATTCTGGATGCGGTCAAGACGAGCATCCTTCCCAAGGTCATCCTGATCCCCGATCCCGACGATGCTCGAAGCGACGTGTTATACGGTGTCGCGAAGGATGGTGTCCAACTTAAAGTCATGGTAAGAGTAACCGTCCGGACAAATCTGCTGCAGCTTATTGGAGGTGCAACGGAATCGACCGTCGTGGCACGTGTCGGTCAGGGGGTCATCTCGGCAATTGGTTCTTGCGATTGTTACCAGGAAGCACTTCGGGATCCGATGCTAATTACACGCAAGGTTCTGGATAAGGGATTGGATGCGGATACGGCCTACGCAATTGTCTCCATCGACATTGCAGACATCGATGTAGGGCGAAACATTGGAGCCAAGTTGCAGATAGACCAGGCCAACGCAGATTTCCGCATTGCCCTGGCATTGGCCGAAAAACGACGTGCTATGGCGATCGCAAAACATCAAGAGATGCGAGCAAAGCATGCCAAGAGTCGTGCGAGCGTCGTACACGCCGAAGCCGAGATTCCCGTTTCTTTGGGTCAGGCTTTTCGCGACGGAAATATTCAGACACAGAACGTGCCAGTCTCACAGCAGCGATCAAGTCGTCGCTTCCCCTTGATAGCGAATCTGGCCGCTTCGAACACAGCAATGGTGCCCGATTGAGATTGGGTACGTGACATCTCAGCCAAGACTGTTGGAAACGTCACTAACTTTTTGAAGTAAATGAACTAATCGAAGGAGTCGTCTCATGGACAACTCATATCTCCTGATTGCTGCTATGGCGCGGCAATGTAAGCAACTAATTCAAGAACGCAAGATCACCGAATCGAGACTGCCGAAAGCGTTACAGCCTACGCATCTCGAATGGATGTGCGAACAAATCGAGCAGCATTCCGACGACACACCGGCAACGAAACTGCATCGTTGGATTGGATTCGTTCAATGTGCGCTCCTGGCACACGGCATCCTTGATCTCGACGGGCTCAAAGCAATGTTCAATGAGGCGAAGCGAGATCATGGAGAGGCAGCAGAAGATTTAGAAGATTTGACCGACCACCTCGATCCTTCCAACTCATTCGAGTTTGAGATTGGTGGAGAAGGCTAGTTCTTCTGGCCGTGACATACTCTCTTTGCGAAGCATTTCTCGTGGAGTGGGAATGAGGGTTTGTCGCAATGCCCAAGATCTTGATCGACAAAACATTACAACGGAAGGTGGCTAATTACTATGATCACGTTACAGGGAATTCCCTTGTCACCAGGTATGGCGGACGGAATTGCTATCGTCTACGACTATGAAGTCGAACGAAGACTCGAACTACCTAATCGGCCAGTTTCTGATACGGACGTTGAAAACCAGGAAACCAGACTCGATGATGCCCTCGCTCAATCAACACAGGAACTGAAGTCCGCCGAAACGTTTGCCCTAAACGAACCAAGACTCATAGGCACAGCGCAACTCCTGTCAGTTCATGCGTCGATAGCTCAAGAGATCGCTGCTCTTGTACGTAAGAGAATTACGACGGATCGAATTAATGCTGAAGAGGCCTTGGATGGGGTCGTTCAAGAGTTTATAGAGCGTTTCGAGAAACTTGAGAACAACTATATCCGCGAACGTGAGCAGGATGTTCGTGACGTTGGACGTCGAATTCTAAAGCATCTCATCACTCCCATTCCTTGCTCGCGCGAACCATTGCCCGCAGGCTCTGTTGTCATCACCCGTGAGCTAATGCCATCGGAAGCCGTGGAACTGGTCAAGTCCGGTGTCGTTGCCATCCTTACCGAACGTGGAGGAACTCTTAGCCATACAGCAATCGTTGCCCGATCTCTCGGGATTCCAGCGATTTCCGGAATTCCAGAACTTGTATCAAGAGTTCAACCAGGAACTCGAATTCTCGTTGACGGCGAGACCGGACGTGCCGAAATCACGCCGACTAAGGAAGCGGAGTTGCTTTTCTTAGCCCACGCAAAAGAGCGTGAGTCTCGCAAGTCTAAGATCGCGCGAGAAGAGGAGCTCCCTTGCGTGACTAGTGATGGCGTATCGATCAGGTTGTTTGGCAATATGGGCTTGCCAATGGAAGCCAAGGATGCCGTCGAGCATAACCTTTCTGGTGTTGGACTCTTTCGAACGGAGTTTCTCTTCCTTGAATCACGCGAACGTCCCAGTCTGGAGGAGCAAGTCGAAATATACAGTAAGATGTCGAGTGGTCTTGGTAATCTTCCCCTGACGATAAGAACATTCGATCTCGGCGGCGACAAATTGCCACCTTTCCTACTTTCAGAAAAACCACACGCCAATGCCAGTCTCGACTTGCGAGGCTTACGGTTTTCACTTCAGGAAGTGGAACTGTTGGATACTCAATTGAAGGCAATCTTACACGTAGCTAGGACTGCCAATGTTCGTATCCTATTTCCTATGGTTATTGGCCCAGAAGATTTCTCACATGCAATCCGAGCCGTTGAACGAGCGACCGGCTACGTTGGGATCCAGCAAAGACCAAAAATTGGCGCAATGATTGAGACGCCGGCGGCGTTATTTGCCTTAGACGAAATTCTAGAACTGGCTGATTTCGTGGCGATCGGCACAAACGACTTAACGCAATACATGTTAGCAGTGGACCGGAGCCTCATTGATAGCAACGATGATTGTTCCGCGATGCACCCGGCGGTGATCCGAGCAATCAAACTGATTGTCGATGCCTCTGATCAGCACAAGTGTCCCTTATGTGTATGCGGAGAGGAAGCTGGGGATGTTGATTTTGCACGCTTGCTTGTTGGGCTAGGGGTTCGCGAATTGAGTGTAACTCCTCACCGTGCTGCCGCCGTGCGTCACGCAATTCGTCAAGTTTGTTTTGGCGAACTAAAGGAGACCGCGAAATTATCGCTAAAGTGCCACACACCGCAAGAAGTGCATGACTTATTCAAACGCTACACCGAAGCCTAAGTCCCAAGAGTTCTTAGCTGAGGAAGAACTCCAGCCGAGACCTATGAAATGTAGAATACTTCAGCAAATGCCAACGATTATTTCATTACTGTGACTCGTCTTTAGAACAGTATGCATGAAGAGTTGCCCAAGATTGGCCTTGTGGAAATTGAGATGCTTGCAAGATTAAGCCTCCAAGTGGTCATCCAAACCATAGCGTGGTAGCGTGACGACAACGCTGGTTCCTTGGCTCTCGCCGCTGGACACAGCAACTGAGCCACAGCATTGTTCGACCATATATCTGACGACCGCTAGTCCGCCACCGAGCCCTGCTGCCCTGGTCGAAGCGGATCGGTAGAACAGTTCATCTTCACCTGACCATTTGGAAGCCGGGGCACCACTGCCATTGTCAGTAAACCGAAGCTCGTAGGCGTTGGCCAGTGTGGTAAGTTCTATGCCGAGTCGTACTTCCCCTTTTTCGTCATTTCGAAGCCGAAGGGCATGCACGATAAGATTATCGACGATATTTCGAAATCTTGCAGGGAACCATTCGATGTATTCGTGATCCAGATCAAGACGAAGGACTGCTTTAGGGGCTCCACTGATCCGTTGTTGCCACCGAAAGACTTGCTGAATCAGCGGACGAATAGCGATTGCGACCACTTGGTCAAATGCAGGGTGATAACCTGGTGGCTCGGTGACATCGTAAAGAATCTCACGGAAGTGGGAACACGCTTTCTCAATAGATGTCAGTCGTCCTGAAAAATTTGGAGGCTCGGATACATCGCTACAGAGCCCAAGGGTTTGTTCAATGTATTCGCGAGCAATGTGTTGTAGAAACTGGTCGCGGCGACGCAGTCGATCGATTTCTAATTCTAGCTCCGCCACATAGCTCAACAAAAATGGAGCTGGCTCTCCATCTTTGAAACTCGTTGTCAGCATGGGATCACCATTCCTTGAATTGGAAATAGGCATGAATTTTATTTGGACATTGCAGCTCTCGTTTGTTTCCGCTGGATGACGCAGAATAAGGTCCATCAATGCAACAATTCCCCTTCATCCGACAATAATGTATGCCTCGGAAACTATTTCTCTGTTTCCCTAAAACGAACCCGTATCTAGCCGAGTCATCTGACATACAACCCTGGCTGGGCCGCAAACGCATGGTACGACTCGGATGTCAACGAGTAATAAGTCTTTCCGTTGAATTGCTTGGTTCCGTAGGCAAATGCCTTTGGAAACTCTTTGTTCATGACAGGATCGTGGACCAGCGAATCGATTTGGTAATACTCTGAAAAGTAAATCTCGAAGTAGATTTGAGCAAACTCGACTAGCTTGTTGTCAATCCACTCGGCAATCAATTGTTGCGAACAACCATCAGCCGAAATGGTCAGCCGATCATGAGCTTTGAATTTGACATAGACCGGAATGACTTCCAGTTTGAAATCCAAGATCAAATTGTCGAAGTCTTGGTCTGCATCAAGGTTAAATTCGAGCACGACCTTCGCATGGCAGCGTTCCGAATTCGGAACCGTAAGGGTGACCGTTCTTCTAAATTCACAGGGTCTCGTTTCCTGCTGGCCGCCCCATTTTTCGTTTATCTGGAAATCTTGGAATGCCTCAATGCTCACGAAGGCATTCAGTTGTTGGCGAAGAAGATGTTGCAATCTGCCAGCAACATCGCGGAGGTCTTCGCATTTGGCTTGTTGAACGTCGAACGCCTTTCGAGCGGAAGCTCTTATGGACTCAACGCGGGCATTGGCGCCATCCACTTCCATTTGAAGACGGCCAATCAGGTTGCTACTAACACCCACGGGCCTATCAGGACTCTCGATCCATTCGGGGCTGATTTCATGTTCCTGAGAAACTTGGGTCATGGTTCTACCTTTAATTGCAAAGTATGGCAGAGAATTGCTTGCCAGTCGCACGATTGCGATTTTCATTGATCGCTGGACGGAAGCACCTTCCTGCAGTGAGTTGTGCTCTGAGAGCATGGCGACTACGCCCCCTAGCAGTGAAGAGAATCCTTTTCGATTCTGAGCTCACGGGCCTGGGCTTTGGAAACAGAGTTGTGTTCCACCAAGTGGCGTGGACCTTTGCTCTTTACTTTCAGACTCGGCAAAGGTCGCTCATGACACAATGGGCGAAGGCCATCGCCAGAAAAGTTGACGCCCAGCATGCGTTAACTACCTTGAAACGCATGAAAACACCGATATGGACAATTGCCCAGAGGTACCCTACGTCATCGGCTTACTCTTCATCGGGCCTGTTGGAGAATCTAACTTGCCCGCTATCTAGTCAACAGAAGCAATTTTGGCTGGAAAACATCTCTGATCTCTCAGCCTCTACCTAATTCTACCACTCGACATAGGAACTTGATATAGACAACGGAAAACAATTCGTAGAACTCCCTAGAACGACGGCGGTTGTAGAAACCACGCCTTTGTTTTGTGGGAGCATGGTGAGGGAGATGCATCGCAAGATAACCGTGAGAATAGCAAATAAGATTCCTGTCCCGTGCAAAAAGTCAGATGTCGATTTGAATACGTCAAAAAAGCGACGAAGCTTAGTTGATTGAACATCGGTTGAAGGTATGCGAACCGGAATTATCGACTGCGAATCCGTCTTTCTGGCAGATCTTTCAATCGCGAGCGCAGCACTACAAGTCCGCCGCTTTTGACTTGCTGTTGAACGAGAGAAGGATTTCGGAGAAGCCAATCACGCAGCTTGGCGATGATAGTGCTTTAGCACGCCACCAAGCCGTTCTCGACAGGTGACCGAACCGATCGATACAACTTCCGACTGTGATTCAGCCGGTGTCAGCAGTTGGTTCTCTTTCCCCTGATGCGGTCGATCTTCATGATAGAAGTCGACGAATTCGCTCACCAGATAGTCCATGTGTTCCTTCCCAAACACCACAAAGTGATCCAGGCACTCTTGCTGCAGCGTCTGAATAAAACGCTCTACATAGGCATTGGTGTTCGGCGAACGATAGGCACCCACCTTTACCTCGGTACCGGCTGATTCGAACGCGGCATCGAACGGAGCCTGGTACTTCGTATCCCGATCTCGCATGAGCGTCTGAACCACCATACCTTCAGCTTCGGTGTGCTTGAGGAACGCTAGGGCCTGCTCGGTAACCCACTCTTCATTCGGATGAAACGTCGACGGGCATTTGTATACCTGACGGGATTCAACGTGCAGGAAGATCAACAAGTACAGATCGCGCCAGCCTTTCACGGTGAGAACCCGCTTGGCGTAGAAGTCGCATTGCCACAGCGTTGCGGCATGTCTCTTCAAAAAATCGTCCCAGGTTCCTTCACCGCGTTTCGGCCCTGGCTCGAGCCCGTTCTCCTTCAAGATATTCTTGATCGTGTTCCGCGAGGGAGGTTTAATATTGAGCTTCTTGAGTTCACCCAGGATCCGGGTGTAGCCCCAGTCGTTCTCGCGTGCCATGCGGATGATTAGGTCGCGGATAGGTTCTTTGGTTCGCGGACGTCCTTTGCGAACGGCCTGAGCGTTGGTTGGCTTCTCGGCATCACGAAGCCAGAGCAAGAAGGTTGCTGGTTTGACGATCGTCACTATCTCATGGATGGCGTTTCCCAGCTTTGCCCCAAGCTTTGCAAGACGCGTTCGTTCTTGCACAGTTGTCACGATTCGTTTGGGAAGCCTGGCCCGGAGCACCTCGTTCTCAGCCTTGAGGTATTGGATCTGTGCGGCCAGCTGTTTCTGGGGCGAACCGGCGATCAAGAGCAGCAAATTGTGGTACAGATTCTTCATCGTGCTATGATGCGGAAGTCGTTGGTGACAATGGAGATGTATTCTTTTTTGCACCCCGCAGTATGCTTGGGCTTATTCAAAATCTTCGCCCAGAACATTTCGTCGAGATTCGATCGACGGTCGTAACAGATAGTCCAGATGTGGCATATGTTCTCGGTTGCGGAGGGTTGCTTTCGGGGTCCGAGCCGAACCCTCCGCAATTCAGGAAACGGTTCGGTTCGCTCAGGGGTAGATCGAAAGGGACTCGGAATCGCTAACCCCTTTCCCCGGAATCAGATACCGCGAAATCCCAAACAGAGAACATTCACGAAGAGGGTTCTGCACGGGGAGGAGATGAGATCCACATGATCTGCGAAGTAACCGATGCCGGCGCCCCGCCCCTAACCCGGTACCAGCGTGTTGTGATCCGAGTTGATAGCCCGTAAGGATTACCGCCCGCGCATTGATGCAGTCACGTGTTCGTGTCTTGCTGTTGAGCAATCCTTGAAACGAAATTAGAACGCATCCACCTTAAGGTGAAGATTGCAATTGGGCGATTCTATTGAGCGTATCTTCGACGACTCGACGAACGTCACTATTGCTGTCTTGGCGAAGCGAATTCAGTGCGGCCGTTGCTTCCTGGCACAATCTTGAACGATCATTGTCCGGCGTCGTCGCCGATTCCAAAACGACGGGAATCGTCTTGATACAGGCCTCGCGGATCTCGGCGTCCGACGCCTTTATTCCGACCAATAGTAAGGGGTAACACGCACCTTGCGCACCATCCGAGGCCAGCGTGTTTCGCACATGCTCACGGACGGAACGCTCTGAGTTTGCCAATAGCGTTACCGATACCTTGCCACCTGTTGGCGTTGCCCGGTGGTGGAGGATGATCGTGACGATCGTCGAATGTACGGCAAAATCATTCTCGTCATTCAGGCGACTCAGTAGCTGAGGCGTGATCGCGGGCTCGCCGAGGTGCATTAATGCGTTCATCGCCGCATGGTAAGGAAGCGCCTTGGCATATGAGGGTGCAACGGTTGCTGCGAACTTGTCTGCGGATTGAGCGTCGAGTTGTTTCAAGATAGGGAACAACCCACCGACGCAATCGGGTTGGACGCGGTCCGCCTCCGCGGCAATACGAACTGCCAGCGGCGCTGCGTCGTCGCCCATGAATCCGAGACAACGAACGGCGGCGTTTTGCATGCCGAGATCGTCATCCGTTATCGCCGTAATTAATGCAGTGTTCAGCTCGGCGATATGATTGCGATTCTCGGCGGCGCGTTTCAAGGCAGCCTCTTGTTTGAGATAGCTTCCAAATCCCGAAGGATCGGGATACCCACAGATCGATGCTAGGGCAAATAGCGCGGCAACCCGATTGGGTGAGTGTTCAATTTCAACCATACTCACCAGTGGTGCGACCGCATCGGTTGCTACTCCGCCTAACTGGGACAAGCCATCGCACGCTTGTTTGCCGACTTGCTGATCAGCTGCCAGCGCGATTAGCAAGTCCACCGCAGGAGGGCCGAACCGAGGTAGCTCAGCTACGATCCCATTCGCTGACCCGTTATCTCCACTAGCAAGTCGATTTTGAATCAAATGGCGGATTGTGGGCAGCGATTCGGTGGCGGCCGGGCCGATCATGCACAACATTTTTGCCGACTGCACACGCAGCGATAGCTCTTCGTGATTGGCGACAATCTCGGTGAGCAGCGGTACAGCAGCACGGGCCCGCGGTCCCAATTTATTTAGGAGTGCGAGCGTTCGTTCGGTCCGTTGTATTCCTGCATCTTCGATTCCACGGATAATCGCGAGTGTCATCAAGTCGAACGACTCGTTAGCAACGGGTGTCGTCGCCTGTTTAGACAATAGCTGCTGCCAGCCGTTTTCGACGGCAACTCGGACTCGTGGGTCATGATCTTCCATGGCAGCTACCAGAAAACGAACTGCAATGGCGTGTCGCTTGATAGCCTGTGTAAGAGAATCGCCATTCAATTGCTTCCGCGCGAACTGGGCCGAGACCTCGCGTTGCAGGGCGTCTACTCCTGCGGCTCGAGTTGTTCCGTCCGTGGCTGAGAGTGACTTAATCGTCTTATCGGAAAACAAGCCCGTGAGCATGTCCGTGGGAAGTGTTTTTTGCACTCGACCGGGCGCCGCGTGAAATTCGAGGTGCAGCTTGACTTCGGAAGTTTCTCGGTTGCTTCGAAAGGTTCCTTCTTGTTGAAATGATTTCCAGCGGCCCAGTTTTCGATCAAAGATTCCCTCGCCTTGGAGCTCCAACTCAATGGAAGGTATCCCACCGCCTGATTCCGAACGCAAGCCGTAGGTACGCGATATTTTCACCTGGCTGCCGTTTTCTTCCAGGATCTGATATTCAATCCGCTCTTCCGCGTTCTTTTTCCCCATATTCGATGCCTCGAAGCGGAAGTCCCTGGTTGTGAGCCCCCAACCGACTTGTACGGCGCGACGGGTTTCCCAACGAGATCGGGCGCCCAACGGGAAGGGGTTCAAAACCAGGCGACCGATGGGACCGAGGAGGTACGGAAGCTGTATCGAATCGCTGTCCCGATAGACTCGACCGAGCTCGTCGACTAACAGTTCACCGTGGTCAATTTGCGAGAGGTTACGTGCATATCCCGAAAGCATTGCCCTAGGGATTTCCATATTCGCTTCGTATTGCAAGGTGTAGAAGTCCGTTGCCCCCAGTCCGCGCAGCCCGGGAGTGACGCGGAGCAGAAAAGTTGCCGCCATTCCGTGGCTGGCAACTTCGGTGGGAGGCATTGGCGACGCGTCTGTGTCGGAGAATGTCAACTCGTTGGCAGCGAGAAGGTCACGAACGTGCGCCACCGAAACCCCCAGGCCGACGTTGGACACGGCACTACCGGTCAACTTGGAGGTTGCTACTGCGATCACGGCGCCCCGATCATTTAAAATCGGCCCCCCGCTGTTTCCATGGTTGATGGCCGCATCGGTCTGTAGTATTTGGCGAGTGTCTTCTTGAAAAACTCGAGATACGATGCCCCGCGTGAACGTTGCCGATGATTCGCCGAGAACATCCGAAAGTGGAAAACCAATGACACTCAAGTCTTCGGCAACCTGAACTTGCTCAGAATGTGCCAACTGTAGCGGTACGGCGTGTGGCGGTTGATCGAATGCCAGCAAGGCAAGATCATGATCCCAGTCGACATCGACAGGCGTCGCAGCAACAAAGCGATTACCAACGCGTACTTCGATCTTCTCGGCGCCTTCGACAACATGTGCATTGGTGATGAGATGACCTTCAGTGGTTACAAGGAAGCCGGTACCCGTGCCAATGTGTTCAGCAATCGGAGCTTGCCGGGAGCGGTACTTCTCTAACTGCACCGCAGTAGTTTTCTCGGCTGTATAGCTGAAATTACCCGTTGCCTTCACTTGTTTGTTGGGAAATTCGACTTGCAATGAGCATGTGTATTCAGGTTCTTCGTCGAGGGGCCAGCGATAACGCAAAGGCGTGCGCGCTATGGTGGGTGACGCGTCAGTCAACGGCGATACCTGAGACTCCTTCTCTGTCGATTGGTCTACGTCGAGATTGCCGATGTGGTTGCTGTCATTCTGGGGCGATGTCTGTTCGTCCGCGATGCGATTATCTGTTTGGCTTGGCGTCGACGGTGCCAGTAGGAGACGTTGAAAAACCATCCCTAGGGCGAACACCACACAGATCCCGACCAGACCAGCAATTCCAGCAACAATTAGGTGAAGTGGCGGATGTCGCCTTGGTGAATTCATAAGGTCGTCTCCAGTCGGGCCGGCGAGAATTCTTTACGGAAGGATGTGCGTTCGTGACATATCACTTGTACGCCGGGGCTTGGGCGGATGGTGACCGATGCGTGCGGTTCAATGGCCTGATTTGAGGGTAAGACGAGATTAAATCGCGAAGCGATGGTCGCAACGATTAAAACCGATTCTAACATCGCGAAGGCTTTTCCAATGCAGATTCTTGGTCCTGCACCAAAGGGGAACCAGGCGAATTGATCCATTGTCTTCTGGGTCGAGTCTGTCCAGCGATCTGGATCAAAGTCGAGTGGATGGTCCCAGAATCGGGAATCTCTTTGCATCAGCCAGGGACTGATCACAAGGTTCGTCCCACGCGGAATGTCGTATTCCCCAAGGTGCGTGTCTTCGAGAGCCTGTCTTCCCATGACGTAGGCCGAGGGGAAGAGTCTCAGGGTCTCTCGAATGACCTTGTCCGTGTAACGCAGCTTAGGTACGTCCGCAATTGTTGGTCGTTTACCTTGAAGGGTGTCATCGATTTCATCATGGAGTCGATTGGCTACGTCCGGGAATTTGCCAAGTAACCACCAAACCCATCCGAGGAGGCTTGCCGTCGTTTCGTGGCCAGCAAACAGGAACGTCAGAACCTGATCTCTTAGCTGCTGATCGGTCATTGCGTGTGCTTGAGAGCGTTGGATCTGAATCAATCGCGAGAGAATATCCGTACCACTCTGATGTTCGTTCTTTCGTTTCGCGATCAGGTCATCCACGATCTTCCGGATCGCATGATACGCCGCATTGACTTTCCGATTGTGACGAGTTGGAATCCATCTAGGTGTGACCCATAGGTGTTCCATTCGATAGTCGAAATGCCCACGAATGATTTCGTGAGGATCATGGATCGCCGCGACTTCCTCATGCAGCTTGACTCCCAGTAAAGTTTCCGCTGCGATCGACATGGTCAGCGACTGCATGTCAAGAAGAGCATCTCGGCGATCTCCTTGATTCCAGAGTTCGATGCAATCGGATGTTCTTCGCACCATGCAGTCGGCAAATTGCTCGATATGCTCTTTGGCAAAGGTTGGCTGAATGATTCTTCGGTCACGAAGCCAGCGTTCTCCTTCGCTAATCAGAAGTCCATTGCCGAAAAACTCCGAGAGCATTCTCGTAGAAATAGAACGTCCGTACGATTTGTTGTTGGTCACCAAGATCTCCCGTAAGTGCTGGGGCTCGCAAACCAACACGACCGGGATCGAGCCGAGGCGGTAAGAGGCGATCGTGCCATATTCAGCCCGAATTCTTTCCAGGAACTGAAGTCTCCCGCGGCGATATTCGGGAAGATTGCCTTGCAGCCAATGTCCTGATGGGCCTGGTGGAAAGTTGTTGGATCGCGTCATGGTCTTTCCTCTGAGGTAGAAGAGTAGTTCGGCTTCGTGCTCACATATTGAGGGTGTTGCTTGTCAAACTCCTCCGATTGCCGAGAGACAAGATATCCAGCACGGTAGTATCCGAAGGGAACGACGTGAGCTTGTTCTTCGATCAAGTCGTCTCGGATCTGATCGTGTAGATTTGGGAGCTCGCTCCAATGAATAGAGGGATAGGTGTGATGCTCGGCGTGGTAGCCAATGTTGAACATGATCAGGTTGAAAAATCGCGAGACAAACGTGGTGGAATGACGGTAGCGATGTTCAGCGGAAGGCTTGTCACGCCCAGCATGTTGGACGTACATGCCAGGCCCCATGACGGCAACATTGGCGAGCCATTGAGGAAAAACCCACAAAAGTAACGCCATCTGCACGTCGAGCCAAAAGGGGGCAGTCCAAATCACCAGGAAGATCAGAAGTTCGCCTAGTGCCCGCCGGGTGATTGTCCATTTGCAACGATTTGGATGAAACTCCTCGGCAAAGTGAACCACATATCTCCAAGGCCAATGCAAAAGGCAGTAGGCGTAGAAGTTTTCCCAATTGCCGTTCTTGTCGCTTCGCGGCAATGTCCAATCATCGCTCTCCAGCAGATGCTTGTGATGAATGGTGAGGTGAGCGTAGGTCCAAAAGTAGGACGGCCAGGCCCCTGTGATTGTCCACAGACGACCAAACCAACGATTCAACCATCGATGGCGAAACATGGGCCGATGACAGTGATTGTGAAAGTTGACTCCAACGTCGACTCCGGAAACCCAGCCCAACATGATCGCTGCGCCCAGGACGAAGGCGATCTTGGAAAGAGGACTTGTGATACCAAAGGAGCCTGGATGTTGATAAATCCAAAACGAGATGCCGTACGCGACAAGCACCAGCATATGGAACACGATGCTATGAATATCGGTGAGGTGGGAAAGGATGCCGAAATGACCAGCACGAGGGCTGTTCAGGGTTGGGTCAGTATGGGTGTCTTTGGTTTGGGTGAGCATTTCTAGGCAATCCTTCGCGCGAGATCCCAACTCAGGTAAGCGACGATCAGCGTTCCCCATGGTCCCCAGACCCAAGTTCCGGCAATGACGAGAATCGCGACTACGGGCAGGAGAGAACGAATGGGGATTTGGATCAACTCGCCAAACGCATGGGTTTGTAGGAAGGGCATTCGACTGAACTCCAGAAGGAAGAGGTCGTTTGTGATTCGTCGACTGATAAAAGCAAGTCACGTGCCGAGATGCGGGCAATGTGCTGTAAAGTGCTTTTGTTAAGTGACTTACGTCCATGTGTGTGATGCGGTAGCCCAGTGAGTGTCCGTTCATGTTAGTTTCAGGAATTACATCGTGTGCTATTCGAGATTACACTAAATGTCATCGATGTCAGATCACTCATCTCTTGCGAGTGGATATATGGTTCGCTGGACAACCCAAGTGCGGAGGTTCGTTGAGGCTGTCTCAGAGATTGGGTTTGCGAACCCTTTTCGGATGCGTCATGCGAAGGATCTTGTTGAAAAGGCGTCCAAGCTTGCAGATGCGTTACCGTTCGATCAGGAGAATCGGGAATTCGATTCGTTGATGAGTCGCGTGGTCTTCACAGCCGAATCGGTTCTTGATCAAACATGCCAACAGGGAATTGAGGTCGCCGCGAGCGATGAAGAGTTTCGTCTTTATCAGGACCTGGTCCTGTTCGTGTCGTACTATCGCTTTCGAGAAAGATTTCAGGCAACGATCCAGCACTCTTTGAGTAAGCCAGACGACCTTGCCGTTGGTTACTATCGAGAATTCGAACGTCATTGGACGAAGTGTTGGAACCCGTCGCACGTCAAGCGAGAGTCTTCTTATTCGTGCCCCCACACGTTTGCCTGCCTCTTTATGATTCGGCGTGCGTTTCATCACATTCATGAGTTTATCTGGGGACGCTCACCCGAAATTCAAACACTCCGGGCACAGATCTGGGAATCGATCTTTACGCATGACTTCCGTCGATTCGGCCTCTTGCTGTATGACCGAATGGAGAACGTGACGACTTTGGTCTCCGGCCCATCCGGCTCCGGGAAGGAACTAGTAGCGAGAGCCATCGGTATGTCTCGCTATATTTCGTTTGATCCAAAGGCACAAGCATTTCGAGAACCGTTTGGCGGTTCCTTTCATCCGGTTAACATCTCGGCATTGTCACCGACACTTGTCGAGTCGGAGTTGTTTGGGCATGCCAAGGGAGCATTTACAGGAGCTTCGTCGGCCAGGCATGGCTGGTTCTACAAGTGCCGCCCTGGTCACTCGGTATTCCTCGACGAGATCGGAGAGTTATCGCCGGCGATTCAAGTCAAACTGCTACGCGTGCTCCAAAGCCGGGAGTTTCAGCGAATCGGAGAAACGAAGATTCACTCGTTCCATGGAAAGCTGATTGTGGCTTCCAATCGCGATCTGGCAAAAGAAATTCAAGAGGGAACCTTTCGCGAGGATTTATACTACCGAATCTGCTCGGATGTCATCACGACTCCTTCTCTTGCACGACAGCTACAAAGCGATCCGGGCCAGCTCCTGTTTTTCGGGGAACGTTTTGCGATGAAGCAACTCTCTAATCGAGATGCCGCCCATGAAATTGCCTGCGACACGGCCGCATGGGTCGATAGCAATCTGGGGCAAGACTACCCCTGGCCAGGCAACTTCCGCGAGTTGGAGCAATGCGTTTGGAACGTCATGATTCGCAAGAGCTATCGGCCGCTTCGGACGAAGTCGACCGAAGCGGAGTCTCTCGTCAACAAACTGGTAAGGCAGCAAGTGCCGGCGAGCGACATACTCGCTGCCTATTGTTTGGAAATCTATCAGAAAACGGGAAGCTATGCGGCGACCGCTAAGATCATCAAGCTCGATCAAAGAACGGTGAAACGAAACGTTGAGCGAGCAAGTCATGTAACCAAAGCCGAAGCACTTGATTCTTAAGCTGCATCGAAAGCTGTGTCCGTCAATTCGTCGTCATCTTCCATTACCGGTAGTCCTTTGGCGAGCCACGGGTAAATGCACGGTACGACTAACGACGTGAGTAGCGTCGAGGTAATCAGACCACCGATCACCACCGTTGCCAAGGGGCGCTGCATTTCAGCTCCGTCGCTTGTCGACATGGCCATCGGTAGGAAGCCCAGGCTTGCGACCAGTGCCGTCATCAGCACGGGACGCAGGCGAGCCAGGGCCGTAGCATGACTAATTTGGTCGAGCGGCATGCCGGCCTTTCTTTGATGCTCGGCTGCACTTACCCAAACCAGGCCATTGAGTACGGCAACACCGAACAAGGCAATGAAACCGACGCCAGCCGAAATACTGAATGGCATTTCTCGTAGCGAGAGGGCGAAGATCCCACCTGATGCCGCCATGGGCACGGCTAGGAAGATCAGCAGGGCGAGTCTCAGTGAGCCGAGGCTCGTGTGAAGCAAGAGCAGGATGATCAACAGCACGATGGGGAGGATAAGAGCTAGACGCCGACTAGCCGACTGCAGGTTTTGAAAATCGCCACCCCAAACGATTTCATAGCCGGCCGGGAGTGCGATTTCGCTCTCGACGGTTTGTTGAGCTTCGTTAACAAAGGAAGCGACGTCGCGACCTCGCACGTTTGCCGAGACAAACGTGCGGCGGCGATTTGCTTCATGTTCGATGCTCGGAGGAGTTTCCTCAAGACGAATTTCCGCGAGTTCCTTCAGCGGGATAGGACTTCCTCCTGCTTCCGCCACGGGAAGTTGCTCCAGAAGCGAGAGGTTTTCTCGCCACTCGGCCGGTATGCGAACGAGGATCGGGTACCGGGCTCGGCCTTCGAAGATCTGTCCGACCGGCATGCCACCCATGGCGGACACGACATCCAACACCGTTTGAGCATCGACCCCATACCGAGCAAGCTGCTCTGGCTGCGTCTGAATCGAGATCGTCGACAGGTTGGCCTGGTAATCGGCCTTCACGTCGACCGCTCCCGGGACGTCCCTGAGAACCGCTTCAATCTCTTTGCCTTTTTGCGCCAGGACATTCAGGTCATCACCGTACAGTAGAACGGCAACGTCTGCTTTCACACCGGCCACCAGTTCGTCCACTCGCATCTCGATGGGCTGTGTGAAGCCGAAAGCGACACCTGGCACATTGTCGTTTAAGACCTGTGACATCTCTTCGATCAACTCATCACGAGTTTTCTCCTCAGGCCAATCGTGCGGGGGTTTTAACAAAACCCAGACGTCCGTTTGATGGACACCCATCACGTCGTTCGCAATTTCGGGACGCCCTGTCTTCGAGAACACGGTCTTGACTTCTGGGAACTCACAGAGGATCGACTCGATTTGAGTTGACATGGAAATCGACCCTTCGAGGGTCGCGCTGGGAAGACGCACTGCCTCGACGAGCAAATCCCCTTCATTCAGCCGCGGCATAAACTCGGCCCCAAGATTCATCGCTACGGGAATACTCGCCAGAAAGACGGCGATAGCGATGCTGACGGTAAATCCTGAGTATCGGATGGCGCGCACAACGATCGGTTCGTAGATGTACTTGATCCAACGGACCAGGAAGACGTCCTTCTCGTCCATCTTGCGTGGGAGCATCAGCGAGGCCATCGCCGGCATGAAGGTGAGAGATAGAACCAGCGAACCTGCCAAGGCAAACAGCACGGTTAAAGCCATCGGGCGGAATAGCTTTCCTTCCGTTCCCTGCAACAGCAAGATGGGGACAAACACGACCGAGATGATCAATTCACCAAACATCGTCGGCTTGCGAACTTCGATGGCCGCGTCGCGAATTGTCTGGAGGTGTGACTTGCCATTGCTTCCATGGGATAGTCGGTGGATGCAATTCTCGATCATGATCACCGAGCTATCGACAATCAGCCCAAAGTCGATCGCACCCAGGCTCATAAGACTTGCCGTGACGCCGGTCATCGCCATGACATTGGTGGCAAACATCATCGAAAGGGGAATGGCCAAGGCAACCACAATCCCAGCTCGAAGGCTTCCCAGCATGAACAGAAGTACTACGATGACGAGCAAACCACCTTCGGTCAGATTCGTCAAAACGGTTTTCAACGTTCTTCCGATCAACGCAGCACGATCGTACGTGACTTCCAGCCATACGCCTTCGGGCAGCGTTGCCTCAATTTCCCGCAGTCGCTCCTTTGAGGCCTCAACGACTTCCCTTGAGTTCTCACCGATAAGCATCATCACGAGCCCGGTAACCGCTTCGCCACGTCCGTCCCGTGTGACAGCTCCTTGGCGAGTCATTGGTTCTATCGCGACCGTGGCAACGTCGGAAACTAGAATCGGGGTCCCGTCTTTTTCGCGTCGCAAGACGATCTGCTCGATATCTTGCTGGCTGCCCAATAGCGACATGCCGCGGACGAAGCGTTGTTCCCCGTAGTGCACGACATAGCCACCACCGGAGGTGGAGTTGTTGTTCTTCACGCGATCGAAAAGTGTTTGCAGCGTGATCCCGTAGCTGGTCATGCGATCTGGATCCGGCTGTACCTCGTAGGTTTTGTAATAGCCGCCATGCGTATTAATTTCGGTCACCCCAGCGACTTCTCGCAGTCTCGGTGCGATGTCCCATTCGAGCATCGTTCGTAAAGCCATAGGGGAATGACGGTCACTACGAACCTCGAATTGCAGAATTTCACCAAGTGCCGTCGTCAGCGGCCCCAGCGAAGGCGTCCCGTAGCCCTCGGGGATGTTGTCAGCGGCTTCGGTGAGACGCTGCGCGACCAAGTTACGAGCCCAGTAAACGTCGGTGCCTTCCTCAAAGACAATGGTGACAACCGAGATGCCAAACTTCGAAACGCTGCGTAGTTCCTCGACATTAGGTAGGCCACCCATCGTGTTCTCGACCGGGTAGGTGACGTAACGTTCCACTTCAACTGGCGAAAGAGAGCCCGCGTCGGTGACGACCTGAACCTGGACGTTGGTCATGTCCGGAACAGCATCAATCGGGAGTTTGACGGCCGAATAGAGTCCGGCCCCTGCCATCAACAAAGTCAGGATGATGACTAGGCCGCGATTCTTAAGCGAGAATTCAATTACGTGAGTCAGCATAGGAGGGCATTCAATATGGGGACTTGGTCGACAACGCAGCGATCAGCAGGAGCTATTCGGACTCGCCCTCCAGAAGCCATTCGGATTTGAGTAGAAATGCTCCCTGCTCCACCACTTGTTGGCCAGGTTCAAGGCCTTGCTTGACCTCGATCCAATTCTCGGTCTGAAGCCCGGTCAGAATGGGCACCCTTTGGAATTCGTAATCACCAACCTGGACGAATACATATTCCTCGTCATCGTGTCGCAGGATCGACTCCGGACGGACAACCAGCGACGTCTGTGGTTGCCCGATCGGTAGGATGACGCGGACAAACATGCCGGGACGCAGCAGGCCAGTCGGGTTGTCCAACGACGCTACCACCGGAATGGAGTTGGTATCTGGGTCGACTTCTCTTCCGACGTACTGTACCCGGGCTGATAGTCGTTCGTTCTCGGCCGCTGGGACGATCACTCCGATTTCGGTGCCTTCCTGGATGCCAACAGCAGGCCAGTCTTTTTCTCGGACTTCCGCTGAAACATAGAGAGAAGAGGTGTCGGCGAGGACATAGAGTGAATCCGCGCGATAAACGCGTTCGCTGGCAGCAAATCTCCGCGACTCGATCGTCCCTGCCATTGGGGCGCGAATTTGCAGAGTGGATAGCATGGACGCGTCATTCTCCGTGTCGGCGGACTTTACGTTGCCGATCAAGCTTTGCAGCGACTGCTGGGCAATCTGCGTCTTCCGTTTCGCATCTGCCAGATTGGCCGTCGCTTCGCGTTCACCCTGAGCAACATCGAAGAGGGCCTGGTCTCGGGCGGCCTCGAATTCGGCACGGGCAATCTCGAATTCGGACTGCCGTTCGCGAATGACTCGCTCGGGCATGGCACCTGAACCTATGAGCGGCTTGACGTTGTCCCGCAGCTCTTCGGCTAATTGCATCCGCGTATGGGCGGCTTGGATTACCTTTCGTACTTCGCCCAGTTCGAGGCCTTGAAGCTTCTCTTCGATCTCAGCAGCGGCCAATTCTTCATCTAGTAGTTCCACCAAGCGGCGGACATTCGACGCCACTTCCTGAGCTCGATTGGCTTCGATCGCACGCAGTTCTTCGTAGGACTTGCAACGCAGCAGCTCCGAACGGGCACTTCCAATTTCCGGACTGGTGATGGTTGCCAACAACTGCCCGGCCACGACACGGTCGCCTGGTTGAACGAGCACTTGTTCGAGAACGCCATCGATGGGCGTGCGGACTTCGACATGACGCGTTTCGTCATAGGTGGTCCGGCCAGGAACGGAATGCGAGTGTTGAATGGAACGCTTCGTCGCGGCATGCGTGATCAGCTCTGCCGAGTTGACCTTGCCGGGGGGCAGTTTCAAGATGTTGTTCGCAGGGGTCGCTTCCGCTTCGGAGTGGGTTTCCGGCTCGTGGTCTTCAGGGGCCGTACCCATGTGGTGTACTGCCAACCATGCCGCGCCCAGTGTCCCAAACACAAGGATCGGGGGGACGACTTTAGAAATGATTGCGAGAAGACCTGATGGAGTGGTCTGCGGTGTTTGGTCGGACATGCGAAACACTTAGGCGGGTTAGGGACTTCTTGCCTTCTCTAAAATGACAACGCTTCATTGTCCGTAAGAACCCGCTCTCGTATCAATTCGGGAAAAACCCTTATCTTGAGCAGCTTGTCAGGGTTTTCCTGACAAGCGGAAAGTGGCCCAGAGAAATACGATGAATATGCCCACAGATACCTGAGGGGAAGAGTTTGGCTGATATGATATGCTTTCAAGAATGTCGAAGGCTTATTCCTGGTTACCCCGACAGCGATTGGAAAGCCGCCGTTGCTCTGCGGCAATCTCAGAAACGCTAGAAAGCATGAACAATTCTCCACTCGAAGCGATTCTTCTCAGCCGACCTGTCCGAGTCTCATTTGCGATTCTACTGGTTGTCTTCGTGGCGGAGTTTACGATTATGTTCGTACTCCCATTTGTCCTGGTCGAGAGCCAGACGTCCTGGAAAGAGGCGGCTGTAGACTCCACTTTGCTGACAATGATCCTAATTCCCTTCTTGTGGTTTGCGATCATTCGGCCGTTACAGGAACTTGCGAATATGCGAGCGAACCTGTTAGAGCAGTTCGCTGCGTTGCAAGACGAGGAGAGGCGACGGATCGCTTTTGATTTGCATGATGAGGTGGGGCAATCGCTCACATCGGTGATGATGGGCTTGAGAGCTTTGGGCGATCAGCCAGATCCTTCTAGTTACCGGCAACGAATCGATAACCTGCGAGAAGTTGTCAACGGCGCGGTCCATGAAGTACGACGGATCGCCAATGGGCTGCGACCTGCCGCGTTGGATCATCTTGGTTTGCAAGGTGCACTGGAGCGTATGGCTGAGGATGCCGAGCAGATCCACGATATCGACATTGAACTGGCGATCGAAATCAACGATTGGGACAAGCTGTCCAATCCTCTGCAAACAACCATCTATCGAATCGTGCAGGAAGGGCTGACGAACGTTGCTCGGCATTCGGGAGCCAAGCTTGTTTTCATTCGGGTAGCTCAACGACGAAGCGAAGTCGTTGTCGAGATCGAGGACGACGGTCGTGGATTCGACAAGGACGCAAGGTCCCGTCAAGGCTTGGGCGTATCTGGGATGATCCAACGGACCACGCTGCTTGCCGGTGAATTTAACGTGTTGGAACGTCCCCAGGGTGGCACCATCATTCGCGCGAGGATCCCGATCCGCTCATGAACGACAAGAACAATATCCGTCTCATGATTGCCGACGACCATGCTGTCTTTCGTGCGGGGCTCAAATTGCTTCTCCAAACGCATGATGACCTCGAAGTCGTGGGAGAGGTCTCGGATGCCGATGAACTGCTGGACGCGGTAAAGCAGCTCCGGCCGGATGTGCTCGTGCTCGATCTCACGATGCCAGGCGGAAGTACGCTGCCGTTAATTGAGAAACTTCGCAAAGCGATACCGGAAACACGCATCCTGGTTCTCTCCATGCACGACGACCTGACCCTGGTCCGAGCTGCTTTGGCCAGTGGAGCAAGTGGCTACGTCGTCAAGGCGGCAGCGGACACCGAAGTTGTGGCCGCGATTCGAGCCGTTGCGACGGGAAAGGTGTTCGTCGATCTCGATTTAGATGCCAATCAGGTAGGCAGTCTATTAACCGCAGAGAAAGACTGGTCCGGCAAAGAAAAGGATGGCCCACTGGGGAGTCTCAGTTCTCGGGAGAAAGAAGTCTTTCTGAGCCTTGCCAAAGGGCATACGAATCAAGAGATAGCTGACGATCTGGACCTGAGCATAAAGACGGTGGAAACTTATCGCGGCCGGATTGGTGTGAAACTCGGGCTACGTACGCGTGCCGAGTTCGTGCGTTTTGCGGTCGAGCTGGGACTGATCGGACCAGGCAGCTATTGAAGTCAACAGCTTTCATCGTCCAGCGGAGGTGTGGGCAATTCTTTCGTTGGAAAATCTGCCCGTAATTTGCAATGAAGGAGCTTCTCGCCTTATTCTCTAGAATCGGCAGTGCGAGTAATTCCTTATTGAAGTAGAATATTCTTACAACAGTCGAGTCGGTTTGATCTGATCACCATCCTTCCGGTCATGGTCAAGCTCGAAAAGTATGAATCGCTGGCAAGCTTTTCACCTGCTTTTGCTTCCTACCTAGCAACCACGATTCGTGATCCTTCCTACCTCGAACCAGGCCTCCCGAATGCGTTTATTGTTCATCACGCTGGCATTCCTCGCCGGTGCGTCGATCGTTTCCGCCGCAGAACCATTTGAGGCATTTCTTCAGACGCACTGCATCCGTTGCCACGGTCCAGAAACTGTCGAGCGAGACCTGAGAATTGATAAGTTGTCGCGTGATTTCACATCGGGAAAGGATACGCATCTGTGGGCGGAGATCGTAGAACGAATTAACGCTGGCGAGATGCCGCCGGAGGATGAACCCCAACCAAGTGAAGACGACATTGCGAAGGTCATCGCACAGCTCGACACACGTATCCGGGAAGGGCGAGCGGCACGCATGGCCGCACGTCCGCCTGTGGCTCACTATCGGCTAAGTCGGCAGGAGTATCAGAACACGGTGTATGACCTGTTAGGCGTCCGCTACGATCCGGCCCAGCCAGGCGAGTTGAATGCGGATCCACTGTGGCACGGCTTCGAGCGGATCGGTTCGCAGCTCTCACTGTCTCCTTCCCATGTCGAGCGGTACTATCGCGCTTCTGAAATCGTTTTGAGCCGCGCGTTTCCGGAGAAGCCAGTCGAGTCGCAGACGGTTCGCAAAACAGCGGCGGAAATTCGATATAACGGTGGCCAGCAACAGCAGGCCTATCTTGATCGCTTCGGGATCAAGCGACCGCTGCGTGCGTTGATCTTTCCTGGAAGAGAGTTGCAGGCCTTGCGCCCGAATTGGTTTGGTGCAGGTGCATCCCAAAGTGGTCTCTACCGAGCGAGGTTACAGGTCAGCGGTGTTCGTCCTCCTGGTGGACAAACACCTCACCTGCGTATTGGTAAACGCACCGGGGAAGGGACAAACGAAGGCCTGATCGAGTTGGATGTTCTGGCAACAGAAGACGAACCGGAAATTATTGAGTTCGAGGTATTTCTGGAAATGCCTACGAGTCTCGATTTCAACGTCGTTGTCACCGACATCATCTCGCGGGACAAAGGTGGCCATCATCGTAATATTCTCGGTGGATCTAACTATGTGTTCACGCATACCAGTGAAACGACTCTGCTGAATCCAACCGGCCCCAAGCTCTTCGACGAAGATGGCAACGGTATCTTCTCATTTGTGCTATTGGACTGGATTGAGTGGGAGGGCCCTGTCGAGAGTGAAGCCGAGCGGGCAACTCGTACGGATGTGCAGCCGTCTACAGATGCATCGCTGGCGGTTGTCACGCAGCATCTCAATCATTTCGCACAACGTGCCTGGCGGAGGCCAGTAACCGACGATGAGCTTCGTCCCTATTTGCATGCCTACGAGGCCGAGCTGGCCGCTGGCGAAGATATGACTTCGGCTTACCAGATTGCGCTGTTGGGTGTTCTTAACAGCCGTAATTTTACCTATCTTGTCGAAGGAGATGCCAAGTCCCGCGATCGACTTAACGATTGGGAACTGGCCTCGCGACTGTCGTATTTCCTCTGGAGCTCGATGCCCGATCAGGCCTTGTTCGATGCGGCCGCCCAAGGGAAGCTAACCAACGACCAGCTTGCCGACCAGGTCGATCGTATGCTTGCCGATCCGAAGATCGACCGGTTCGTCGAGGATTTCCCTCGTCAGTGGCTACAGTTGCATCGGTTGGGAATGTTTCCGCCGGATGGCAAGTTATATCCGGATTACGACGTTTGGCTGGAAGCGAGTATGCGGGAAGAGGTAGTTCAGTACTTTCGCGAAGTCTTCGCGAAAAACCTGAGTATTGATCGCTTTATCACATCGGACTGGACGATGGCCAATTCGCGGCTCTGCGAATTCTATGGCATCCCTGCACCGCAAAAGTCAGGCGTACAAAAGGTGTCGCTACGACCCGAAGACCATCGTGGTGGGCTGCTAACGATGGGCGCGATATTGGGACTGACCTCGGACGGTACGCGGCATCGTCCCGTTCACCGTGGTGTATGGGTCAGCGAAGCAATCTTTGGCAAGACTCCGCCTCCACCACCGGCGAATGTCGATCCTATCGAACCCAATCCGCCGGACAGCCCAAAAGCGACCATCCGCCAGAAGATTAAGGCACATACCCAGAACGCGAACTGTGCTGCCTGTCATCGAAATATCGATCCGCTGGGATTGGCATTCGATCAGTTCGATGCGATCGGCCAGTGGCGCACCCACGAACGTGTTGAAAAAGGAACCGGTGCGGATCCGCCGGTTGATCCTAGTGGGGAAATGCCCGACGGTCGCACGTTCGCCGATGCCGATCAGTTCAAACAACTTGTGCTGGAAGATCGCGATCGCTTCCTCAGGGGAATGGTCGAACACCTTTGCTCGTACGGGTTACGTCGCGTGCTGACGGTCGATGATCAAGAACATATCGATGCGATCGTCGAAGAAGCAAAGCAGAACAATTATCAACTCAAAGACATCGTGCGGGCTGTCGCTTTGTCCGAGATCATGAAGAAGCGATAGAACTCCGGCAGGCTATCAAGAGCACCTAACTCAAACCTTAAAGAGCTAAACGATGACACCATCCTGGCATATCGACCGACGTCACGTCCTGCGTGGGCTTGGTAGTTTCATCACGCTCCCCGTGTTGAACTGCATGCGTCCCGCGTTTGGGGAAGAACTGGAATCGCCGCGGCGGAGTGCGTTTATCTACATCCCCAACGGCGTCAACACGCTGGACTATCAGATCACCACGCCTGGAGAAGATTACACCCTTTCGCGTTCGCTCCAGCCGCTGGAGAAGCATCGCGGCGTCATCACACCGATCAGCGGTCTGCACCATCCAGGCGGTCTCGGTCATCATCACAATTGCCAAAAAATCTGGCTCACCGGTGGCCAACTCGGTCCAACGGATCGCAACACCATATCTGTCGACCAGAAGATGGCCCAGGTAACTTCACCGCATACTCGTTTTCATTCGCTTGAGATCGCCAACAAGGGCGAGTCGCTGGCCTGGACTGAAGACGGAATCCGGCTGCCGGGCATGAGCCGATGCAGTGAGATCTTCGCTTATCTGTTTGAAGAACCTAAGAACGGTACCGCTGCTCAGCGGCGTGCCTTGCGTCGAAAGAAGAGCGTGTTGGACGCCAACTTGGAAGAAGTTCGCTCCCTCGAAAGAAAGATGGGGAGTGAAGACAAGGGGCGCATGAACCAATACCTGACGGCCGTACGCGAGACCGAAGTTCGCGCCAGAAGAGCGGATGCCTGGCTCGATGTTCCACGTCCGGAAATCCTGGAACAGGATCGCCGTCGTACCGACCGAGAAGTACCGCAAACTCAGGCAGGCGATTACTTCCGCACGATTTACGATCTGATCGTGCTCGCGTTCCAGACGGATGCTACTCGGGTTGTTACGTTCAGTAGCGGTATCGAAGGACAAGGCCTGCCGATTCCTGAACTAGGGATTTCGCAGTCGCGACACGAACTAAGCCATCACAATGGCGATCCCGGGCACATGGAAAAGCTCACCCAGAGCGACACGTTTAGTGTCGAGCAGTTTAGCTACTTCCTAACTCGTTTAGCCGAGACGCCTGATCTCAACGGTCGCCCATTACTCGAAACAACCATGTCCTTGTTCGGTAGCGGAATGGCATATGGTCACGGCCATGGTAACGCCAATCTTCCGCTTGTCTTGGCAGGGGGAACAGGTTGCGGCCTGAAGCATGGTCGTCACATCGATATGAACCAAGGGCACTTCGATGGCTACGAACTAGACACGCCTGGCAAGCACTATCACCTCTGTAGTCGCCCGGTCAACACGAACGCCCACATGAGTAATCTTCTACTGACGATGGCACAAAAGATGGGTGTCGAGGAAGAACGCTTTGGTGACAGCAATGCGGAATTGGAACTAGGATGAATCGACTGACCAAACCTGGCGAAGCTCCCCAACAAGTAAGTCGTGCCGGTTACATGCGTGAAAGTGTTCCGAGGCAGACTCTTATTGTTTTTGCTTTGACAGCCTGCTCGCTTCTATCAATCGTTGGTAGTCTCGGTGCCGAAGAGCCGTTTCGTCCATCGCCGGAGAAGTTTCCGCCGATGGATGAGGCCAAGGCTTACCGAGGTGAATTGGTGTTTGTGGATCACGTGAACCGACGTGGCAGCCTACGGTTGCATGTGGACGACCACTATCATGAAGGACGCCTTCACCACTTTGCCATGCTTCCTTACGGCGAAATCTACTATCATGGTGCCCCGGCCGACCTGCGTGATATTCCGATCGGGACGGTGATGTACGGACGCTTCTACTTACCGCCTGACCCGAAGACTTCCGCAGTACCCAACGTGACTGGAAATCACGTGACTTCCCCGCGTGAGAACCATGCAATTCTGCTGGAAGATGGTCCGAGTTTGTGTCTTCGTGAAGGAAAGGCTTGGAAGCTAAAGGAAGTGAATCTTCATGGCTCGGAAGGTGAACTGGTTGCGAGTCTAGACCGAAGCGAGGGAGGAGACGGACTGGGCGGCGAGCATAAGTTTACCATCGACGGCTCGACGCGTATCTGGCGAGGCCGCGAGCTACTTGGTCTCAAAGATCTTGTGGCAGAAGAAACTTGGCCTGCCAACGGACAGAAGCAGTTCGATGGCCAGGCTGTTCAGCTCGCGCTTGCCTGGCATCCGCGATACCTCTATCAGCAGTTTCACGTGGCCGACATTTGGCTCGACGAGACGGCCATTAAGGTGGCCGCCGAGCGTCAACGCGGTCGACATGTCCGACACATTCGTACGCGTTGGATGCCGGCCCGCGTCGAAGAAATCCAGTACGGCAAATTCGGTCAGGCAACCGTGACCGCAACCTTGTTCGGTGGAATGGACGAGTCGCTCTATGCCGACTTCAAGCCAGGCATTGGTGGCAAGATGGCTGCCGCGGAAGCCACCCTGCGTACTTGGTGGCCTGACCATGACGGCATGGATGGGAAGATCGTTTCGGTCGAGAAGGTGGAAGACAATCCAGCGACTGGCAGTAGCGGGATTCAAATTCAGTTCGAGGTTCCGCTCATACTCGAGGGTTTCCGTCCGGGTCGTGTTGTTCGGGTCCGACCTCAGAGCTGGCCCAACGTCAAACCGCCGGTCGAGGAACGTGTCCGCAGTTTCGAGGACCGCTGGCCAAGTTCCGACTTGTTCCAAAACAAATAACGGGAACCTCTACGGGCAGCCTAGTAGAACGCTACTTGCCCGTGACTGCTTCAGAAGTCTATTTGCGCAACAAGAGAAGCGTCTTGCGGCCGATTGGTAAAAGCGACGAAGTTGCTTCGAATTTGTTTGATCGCCCTAGTTCTCCTGATGCATAATGCCGTGTTAGTGTTCTTTAGCCAACGACCAAAGCAAACAAGGACTCAAACATGGACATCGGCCATATTATCGCGCGGGCTATCCTGCGTCTTGATCTCGTAGGCAGAGATCTTGTTGACTATATCATGAAGATCTTCGCCGAAATGTAGTGTTTCGCTCTGTCTGAGCAGGCCATCTGGTCTAGCCGCTCCGCAGCCAAGCTTGATGCTTGCCTAGTGTTTCGATTTGACTTTGTCGTCTTCCAGAATGCGAACCGCAGGTGTCTGTAGGTCATCGAGTTGTCCCTCTCGGACCGACCACACGAACCCCACAACCGCCAGCGCGGCCATGAAAAGTGCGATCGGTAGGGCGATGTAGATTACGCTCATGGTTTTGCCTGTAGGTGAATGTTTGTCGTTCTAAATGCCCTGTTCGAGGCAGCCACGGCCAGCACCGAAAGTGAACTGATGGGCATCAAGATCGCAGCGAGGATCGGATTGATCATCCCCGACATCGCCAACAACACGGCAAACGCGTTGTAGCAAAGCGATATGGCAAACGTGGTGTGAATCGTGTTCAGGGTTTGTTTGGATCCGGTGATGGCGTCTAGAATGGACTGGACGCCGTCGCGAGTTAGATAGACGTTTGCCGCCTTGAGACTGGCCTCGGCTCCCCCTTTGACTGCGATACCGACCGATGCCGCGGCCAGTGCCGCGCTGTCGTTCACGCCGTCGCCGACCATTGCCACCGTCTGGGATGCCGTGGAATTCTGAATGACGGCAAGCTTCTGCTCAGGCGTCAGGTTGCCGCGGATGTTTTTCTCCGCGATGCCAATCTCTTTTCCCACGTGCGAAGCCACATCTTGGTGATCGCCGGAAAGGATGCCAACTTCCCAGCCCAAGCGGGCAAGCTCTGCAATCGTCGCCTTCGCGTCGGATCGAATGTGATCACCTAAGGCAGCCACTGCGACGACTTCATGATTTCGGACGACAAGGACGGTTGTCAATCCGCGATGGTTGAAGTGCTGAATCGTTGCTAGGAAGTCGTCGGTGATGTAGGTGGATGTGTCGTCGAGCAGCTTTTCAGAACCTACTTGAATGACTTGGCCCTGAACCATGGCTTGAATTCCGATGCCAGGGATAACGAGGAAGTCGTTCAACGCCGACTGCGGTAGGCGGTCCGCTTCCGCAACGTTCATATCGCTGATCAAAGCCGACGCGATCGGATGGACCGTTTGTCGCTCCAGCAGTTCGATCGCAGGTTGTATGTCGTGATCTCCGACGAACTCGACCAGTCGCATGCGACCCTCGGTTAAGGTTCCGGTTTTGTCGAGCCAGATCATGCCGGGTCGGGCCAGGGACTCGAACACTTCCCCCGACTTGACCAGGATTCCTCGGGCGGCGGCCCTTCCCTGGGCAAACGCGACAGAAAATGGAGTTGCCAGGCCCAATGCACAGGGGCAGGCAACAATCAGTAAGGCCATCGCGTGGTTGATGGCAACTTCCATGCCTGATGACGCCCAGAGTGCCACCGTCACCGCGGCGAGGATTAGCACGATGCCGACAAAGTAATTTCCGATTCGATTGGCGAATTGAACAATCGGTGTTCGGCTACGAATTTCTTCATCCACGAGTTCGCAAATCTTGCCAATCCGTGTATCGGTTCCGACCAGAGCCGTTTCCACTACGATCGAACTGCTGATATTGGTACTACCGCTGTAGACACGGTTTCCCTGCTTGGCCGCAATTCCACGTGATTCGCCTGTCAAAATCGAAAGATCAACCAGCGTGGAACCACTGACGAGATTTCCATCCACAGGAATCACGTCCCCAGCCCGAACATGGATCCAGTCTCCCGGCTGAATCGCTTCGATGGGAACCGATTCTGTAGTCGCATCCGGTTCAGGACGGATAAAACGCGTTACCGCACGAGGAAGCATTGCGTGTAGCAGGGAGACCTGTCGAATCGCTTGACGCTGCTTCCCATATTGAATGTGCCGACCGACCAGCAGCAGAAAGACCAAAACGGTGAGCGAGTCAAAGTAGATTTCGCCCCGCTGCAAAATAGTATTCGCGAGTCCCATGGCAGCGCCGGCTGATAACCCTAAAGCAACCGGCAAGTCCATATGCGATGTGCGTGTGCGGATGGCCTGCCAAGCCCCGCGAAAGAATACGGATCCTGGCCATGCCAGGCTAACGAAGGCCAGTCCAGCACTAGTCCAACGAAACAAGTGTAGGAACTCGCTGCTCATTCCGGTGAACCAGCCGAAATAAAGAGCCACCGCTACCAGCATCGTATTCCCGGCACAGGCACCAGCAATCGCCAGGCGAATAAGTTGCCGATGCGACTCATCGCGTTCGAGCTTCTCACGTTTGTCGGCCAAGGGAGGAAACGGCGGGTAGCCGAGCCGATCCAGGGTGTCGGCAATTTGCGAAAGGCGAGTTGACGCACCAAGCCATTCGATTGTTACCGTCATCGCGGTCAGGTTCATCCGCGTCGTGATGACAGCGGGAAGAAATTCGGGGAGCTTCTCAATCACAAAGAGACAACTGGCACAATGCACACCACCGAGAAGAAACTTCGTGCGAAAGACGCCTGGCGAGATCTCTCGTACGTACTTTTCCTGGTAGGCAGGATGATCGAGGTGCTCGTAGCTTTGAGCTGCCGATTGCTTTTTGACTGCGTTTCTCGACTGCTCTAAGAACTCTGGATCGAACCCGTCAAACTCTTGCAGAATCCGATACGCCGTCTCACATCCATGGCAGCAGAATTGCTCTTCACTTTGATCGACAACCAAGTGCGCGGGTACCGGCAGACCGCAGTGCGTGCACTCCGTTTCAATCTGCGGCGATCGGACTTCTTGAGATTTGACAATCATGGTGCTAATCACACGTCGTTTCGCAGTGGCAGCAGGGCAGGGGAGTCGTGCTGGCCTCGTGGATGGCATCGGTGGTCGTCTTCGACTGCGACAGGTTGACTTCCAGCGAGTCGAAAACGGCCTGGGCACGAACCGACAGGGTGAATACGCCACTAACAATCAGCAGCACGGCCGTCGCCATGGGTAACCATTTCTTCCACGGCTGCGAAAGCTTCTGAATACCGAAGACGAATACCGAGAGCAGCGGAATCGTTCCCAGCCAGAAGATCAGCATGACTGCGAGGCCCGTCCAAGGGCTGGAAGTGCCCAGGGCGATCAGGACAAATGCGTACAGCCAACCGCACGGAAGCCACGCCGTGATACCGCCGATAGCAAAAGCTCGCGTGCTTCCCGATAAGTGTCCAGTCCAGCGAAAGGCCTTCTGGACCAGACTTCCCACTTTCTCCGGTAGGGAAAAGTGAAGCGATCCTAGGCGGGAAAATCTCAAGATCGCAAACAGGCCGTAAGCGATCATGAGCGAGCCCGTGATCCATGCCGCGAGTCGCTGAAGGCCCAAGGCACTACCGCCAACATCGACCAGCGATCCCGCGCCGCCTGCGATCAGGCCTAGCAGAAGGTAGGTCAGCAGACGTCCTACATGGTAGTTTCCGACGGCGAATGATCGCTTGACGAAGCTCGACGACTCGGACTGACCGGCAAGAATGGCGAACGGTCCGCACATGCCAACGCAGTGTCCACTGCCGGCGAGGCTCGCGGTAAGAATGATCAGGCCGATCGAAACTGCTTCCATGGTTACTTTGCGTGGGTTGAGTTCGGTTGAATCGGTGACGCGTTTTCATAGTGCACGGCTTTCTCGTAATAGTCCGGCAGGACGTTAGTCGCCTCGGATTGGACGGCTAAGATAGCCGCGACAACGCACATCACGATCTGCATCACGAGCAATCCGATGACAACGCCTCCCCACAGCCACTTCGCGTTTACTTCCGCGATCGCGGTCTCAACCGATTGGGGTGTTTCTAAGGTCCGAAGATTTGACATTCGATACTCCGTACATCGCTGGATTGTGTACTTTGAATTTGAATCGTGGCGCGAATCTTGCCTACCTGGAAGTCGGAGCGATTCGCGATCACAACGACAGGAATCGTCTTCGTTGCTTTCGGACCAAGGACCACTTCCTCGGCAATATCCAACTGCAACGTTTCCGGCAGAATGGTGACATTCAGCCGATCTTCGGTTTCCAGGCGATTCACAATCTTCAATTGCAACGCATTTTCGACGTGGCCGTCCTGGGCAATCGAAAAGGGAATGCCCACGCCACGAATTAATGTGACATCAAATGTTTTCTTATTGGCGAACGTGACGACCATGATCGAGATCACGATCGCAAGCAGGGCTGGATAGACGATGACGCGGGGGCGAAGAAACTTTTGCTTTCCACCTTCGATCGCATCCTGGCTGGAGTAGCGAATCAATCCAGTCGGCTTATTAATCTTGGTCATGATTTCGTCGCACGCATCGATACACTGCGTGCAATGAACGCATTCCATCTGCAGCCCGTCACGGATATCGATTCCGGTCGGACAAGTTCGCACACAAAGACCACAGTCGATACAGTCTCCCTTTTGATCCACCGGATCCGAAACAATCGGCAGTTCGTTCTTGCGTTTTCCGCGTGGTTCACCTCGCAGGGTATCGTAGGCAACGATCAGCGAGTTGCGATCCAGCAGGACCGATTGAAATCGCCCGTAGGGGCAAGCAATTAGGCACAGCTGCTCACGGAAGAATACGAAGTCGAACATCATGAGTCCGGTGGTCAGTCCCATTACAAGGAATGGTCCCGGATGCTCGACAGGGGACTGCTGGACCCATTGGCTCAGCCTTTCGACGCCCACAAAATACGCCAGGAAAGTATGGGCCAATCCCATCGAGAGAACGAGATAAACCGCATACAACGCGACGCGTCGGTATGCCGGGACTTTGCGACTGGGGACGCCACCACGCCCGCTGGTTCCCAGAAAGAGGCGTTCCAGGGGACGATAGACGAATTCAAGATAGACCGTTTGGGGACATGCCCAACCACACCAGACTCTCCCGAACAGTGCGGTCAACAGGAAGATGGTCAGGAAGATGCCAATCATCAACAACGCGAGAAGCAGTGTATCGGTCGGCAAGAAAGTGTAGCCGAAGATCGTGAACTCGCGCTGCGTGATATCGAGCAGGATGCTCGGTTTCCCATTGATGTACAGGTGGGGCAAGCCCACGAAGATCGCGATCAACAGGAAACCGACAATGCGACGAAGGTACCAGTAGTGACCGCGCGAAAGACGCGGGAACAGCCAGCGACGTGAACCATCAGATTCCAACGTCGAAAGCACGTGTTCGTCAGGAGTTAAAAAGTCGTCACTCATTTTCGTCTGCCGGTTTGGCTGCTTCCTCTGCTGGGGCTTCTTCCGGAGCAGGTGCCGACGTGAGATCGGAAATCTCGTGAATCTCTCCCGGGATGGCCTTCATTCCGGCACCGGATGGTACCGAGCCCTGAAGCGAAAGCAAATATGACGACAACAAAACTACTTCATTAGGATGCAGCTTATTTTGCCAGGCTGGCATCGCATTGCCTGCTGCGCCGTTGTTAATCACCTTGGCGATGTCCTCAACCTTCTTGACGTTCTTCCATTTTTCGTCAGTCAAGTTAGGACCCACGCGACCTTCGGCCTTCGTGCCGTGGCAGGACGTACAATTGGTTTGAAACACGGCCTGACCGACCTTGAGCCATTTGGGATCGTCGGAAAATCGCAGAATGGTTTCCCGAGTGGGTTGCAGGTCACCGATCTCGGCAAACTGTTGTCGCAAGTTGGCTGCGAATGCGCGATCGTAGGCGGCGATGATCGAACGATTGGGCGTTATGCCGTTCTCGTAATAGATCCAGTAGCCAATCGACCACAGGATCGACAGGAAGAACAGCATCTTCCACCAACCAGGCATTGGGTTGTCAAACTCCTGAATGCCATCGTACGAATGATCGGTGAGAGGATCGTTCGGAATTGCCCCATCGTCACCAGGCGGCTTCGTTTCCGTGTTCATACTCATGAATTTCTCCGCTTGCCGTCGGTAAGGGGAATGTGTGCTTGAGAATCGATGGTCGATTTATCGGTTAACAAGGTGCGGATGGTGACTGCTACGAAGACGCCGAAGAAAAGTACCAACGCCGCCGAAGCAATCCAGCCGTACTCCACACTGTTGAGTAATTCGCGAATCATGTTAGGTATCCTTATTCGCTGGTAAGAGCGACATCCGCTGGGTTTTCTGGTTCTGCTTGATCATTGGACTCTTCTTCCGAAGTCGGTGGAGCCTTGAACAAGTCGGTACCCAAACGCTGGAGATAGGCGATCACCGCCACAACCTTTTTCGACTCCATGCCCTCAGGACCATTTTGCTGAACGATTTCATCGGCAATCTGTTTTGCCTGGGCCTTGGCCAGGTCGATCGAGTTGGTCAACTCATCTTCGCTGTAAGGAGCCCCCAGGTAGGCTGCTGCCTGAATGCGTTCGGGAATGGTCTTGAAGTTCAAGTCCTGCGTTTCAAAGTGCGGGTAGCTGGGCATAATCGAGCCCTTCACGAATTCGCCTGGATCTCGGAAGTGAAGGATATGCCAGACGTGCGATTGCCGACCCCCTTCTCGCGCGAGGTCAGGACCGATGCGGCGCGAGCCCCATTGGAATGGATGATCGTAGACGAATTCGCCTGGCTTCGAGTATTCGCCGTAGCGTTTCGTTTCCGCGACGATCGGGCGAATCATCTGCGAGTGGCAGTTGTAGCAACCTTCGGCGACGTAGATGTCACGTCCCGCCAGTTCCAACGGTGTATAGGGCTGCACCGATGGAATCGTGGGGACGTTAGAACGAATCAGGAACGTAGGAATGATTTCAAACAGCGACGCGGCAATGACCGCCAGAGCCACGAAGACGCTGAAGATAATCGGCTTGCGTTCCCAGCGACGATGCCATCCCAACTTGGTGAAGACGTCCAACTTCTTGGCGACTTCGAGAACCTGTTGCAGGTTCGACTCTTCCAGTGGGGCATCGACATAGTCGCGGCGTAGTGGGGCGGCCTGGTATTGAGGTTCGGCGTAGGCCGTCGGACGAGCACACCAAGTTTTGTAGACGTTGATCGATAACATCACGCCACCGCTGATGAAGCATGCTCCACCCAGCACACGAATCCAGTAGAACGGTGCCAGGTTGACGGTGGTCTCGATAAAGTTCGGGTACGACAAGTTCCCCATGTCGTTGATGGCAAACCAGAGCAGCCCCTGATAAACGCCGACGCCATAGATGGGAACGATATACAGCAGAATCCCGATCAGTCCCAACCAGAAGTGCCATTCGGCCAGCTTCTTGCTGTACAGCTCGGTCTGGAACACACGTGGCAACAGCCAATAGATCATGCCGAAGGTCATGAAACCATTCCAACCCAGTGCACCGCTATGGACGTGAGCAATGGTCCAGTCGGTGTAGTGCGAAAGGGAGTTCACGGCCTTCACCGAAAGCATGGGGCCTTCGAAGGTCGACATCCCATAGAAGGTGATACCCACGACGAAAAACTTCAGCACGGGATCTTCCGTCACTTTTCGCCAGGCACCCCGGAGTGTGAGAAGACCATTGATCATCCCACCCCACGATGGCATCCAAAGCATGATCGAGAAGATCATCCCTAGGGACGAAGCCCATTCAGGAATCGCCGTATAATGCAAATGGTGCGGGCCGGCCCAGATGTAAATGAAGACCAGCGACCAGAAGTGCAGAATACTGAGTTTGTACGAAAAGACTGGCCGATTAGCCGCCTTGGGCAGGAAGTAGTACATCAAGCCCAGGAACGGTGTCGTCAGGAAGAACGCCACCGCATTGTGGCCGTACCACCACTGCATGAACGCATCCTGAACGCCGGCATACACTGGGTAACTTTTGAACAGTCCAGTGGGGACGACCAGGTTATTGAAGATATGCAGCAACGCGACGGTAATGATGGTCGCGATGTAGAACCAGATTGCCACGTAAATGTGACGTTCCCGGCGTTTGATCAACGTCATAAAGAAGTTGACGCCGAAGAAGCCTGCCCAGACTACAGCGATCAGCAGATCGATGGGCCATTCCAGTTCGGCGTACTCTTTACTTTGCGTGATTCCCAGCGGCAAGGTGATCGCGGCACACAGGATGATCAGCTGCCAGCCCCAGAAATGGAGTTGGCTCAACGTATCGGACCACATCCGCGTCTTCAGCAGTCGCTGCGTCGAATAATAGATCGCCGCGAAAATCGAATTGCCTGCGAAGGCAAAGATTGCCGCGTTCGTGTGGAGAGGTCGTAATCGCCCGAAGGTCAAAAACTCGACGCCCATCGAAAGGGACGGTATGACCAGCTCCAGAGCGACGATCAACCCGACCAGGAATGCGACCATTCCCCAGATGACCGTCGCGGTCATAAACTGCCGGGTAATTCCATCGTCATAGGAAAAAGTTTCCAGATGACCGGTATCATCCTCAAGAGGTAGGTTCTTGACGTCATCGGCGGAATCACCGTGCACACTGTCAGAAGCACTCATCGCGTATCTCGTAAACTATTCCCAGTGGATTTGAATTCCCGTTGCACACCCGCTTTGGCAAGCGGTGTGCCAGAGACGTGCGACAGAACGTCACAGGGCAGAAATGCCTCACGCGATATTTCGCGAATTAAGTGCCTAAAATGAGCTGGCGTGGTTTGAAAACGCTTATGTGCCTAGTCAAAGCAGCGGAATGCAACCTAAACGGGGTGTCACAATCCGACCCTCCCAGCGGGAAGCCGCAGCGGGCAAAAGAAAAAGAATTTCTCCGGGCAGCAATGGAGTTTGCGGTCGAAAGCGTTGCTACCAAAAGAATTGTGACAGAGTCGCACGACACAGTGCGATATGGCGCGCCTCAGGAATCGTCGATATCGTACTTCTCGAGCAGGCGATAGAGAGTGCGTCGACTCACACCGAGAGCTTGGGCGGCCTTAGTTTTGTTGCCCTGATGGTCTTGGTAGACCTGTTCGATATGCTGCCGCGTGAGTCGGCCAAGATCGGTGGTTGTGAGGTCGTGAGAAGCCTGTGTGTTGCCAGCGGCAATGACTTCGTCTGGGAAGTTCAACAGCTCAATCAGATGATCATCCGCCAAGATCTTGGCGCGTTCTACCGCGTTGCGGAGCTGGCGAATATTGCCGGGCCAGCGATAGCGAGAAAGCGCTTCGATCAAGCCTTGTTCCAACTCCCAATCGGTACCGGCGAACTTGCGAACCAACAACTGCAGATCGTTGCCACGATCGCGTAGCGAAGGCAGAGTGATGGTGATCACGTTCAGGCGATAGTAAAGATCCTCGCGGAATTCCCCACGGTCGGAAGCTTCGGCAAGATCGCGATTCGTTGCGGCGATGATGCGAACGTTTGCTCGCCGCTGCTGGATCGAGCCGACGCGGCGGAACGAACCGTCTTCCAGCACACGCAGCAGTTTCGCCTGCAGAGGTAACGCCAGTTCGCCGATCTCGTCGATGAAAAGCGTTCCTCCGTCGGCGACTTCAAACAGGCCCTGCTTGGCGTTGGTGGCACCCGTGAATGCACCCTTCTCGTGCCCGAACATTTCGCTTTCCAGAAGTTGCTCCGGCAACGCCGCACAATTGACGGTGATCAAGGGGAATTCGGCCACATTGCTGGCACGATGAATGGCCTGGGCGACGAGTTCTTTTCCCGTTCCGCTTTCCCCCTGAATCAATACGCTTCGGTCGGTTGGACCAACGCGTTCGATCAAGCGAAATACACCTTGCATCGGGTCGCATTCCCCGATTATTTCCGACGTTTCTGACTGTTGTTTCCGAATCAGGCCTTTGAGCTGTTGGTTCTGTTTTCGCAACAGCTGCGTGTCGCTAGCCCGTCGTACGACCGCTTCCAATTCTTTGAGACGAACAGGCTTCGTCAGGTAGTCAATCGTGCCGAGTTTCATCGCCTCGACAGCCGTTTCGATCGAGCCTTCTCCGGTCAGAATAATAATCTCGCAGTCGCTATCGACCTCGCGAGATTGTTTGACAAGCTCAATCCCGTTCAGGTCGGGCAAATGCATGTCAAAAACGGCCACTTGAAACGCATGATGCTTCATCAGGGCCAGCGCTTCCGCCGCATTGCCGGCCGACTTAACCTGGTAGTTCAACCGCGTGAAGTAGGCCTGGAGATCTTCAAGAAGAGACGGATCGTCATCGACCAAAAGGAGGTCGATGGGAGCTTGCGGTTTGGGTGCCTGCATGGATGAAGTTTATCGCCGTTTCAATTATTTTTGGGCAGGATGATTTCCAGCGGAATCGCTATCCTCAAACGTCTTCAGTGCGTCTCGAAGTTGGGTCCGATTGATGGGCTTATTGAGATAGCGAACCACCGGTATACCCGTTTTACTTTCGAGCCATTCAGGACACTGATAGGCAGAGATGATAATCGCAGGAACAGCCTGTTGTTGCCAGATTTCCTGCAAAGCGATATCGCCATTCAGTTCCGGCATCATCATATCCGTAATGATCAAGTCGGGCGAGGACTTTCGGCACGACTCGACAAGCGATTTTCCGTCACCAGCAACCGCCAAGACCTCGTGCCCGAGGTGAGGCAAGATCTTGGAGAAGTAGTCTCGCATGTCTTGTTCGTCGTCGGCTACGATAATTTTCACTGCGAACCTCTAACGCAACGGAATTCCACCTGCCGAGATGGAAACAATAAACTTGGCCCCAGAACCGGCTTGGCTGACCGGTGTGATGGTGCCTCCATGGGCTTCTACGATTCGCGAAGCAATTGCCATGCCTAAGCCGGATCCTTTCGTTTTGGTCGTAAAAAATGGGTCCAACATTCTTCGGGCAACCGTTTCGTCAAACCCGGGTCCATTGTCGGTCAGGGTGATCACGATGTGCGAACTATCGCCGGTCTCAATTTCGGCGCAAATTCTTGCTGGATCTGGGGTTGCCGCCAACGAGTTCTCTAGCAAATTCCGAAATACCTGGATCAGGCGAAACTCATCCGCTTGAAGCGTGACATCACGCCCGCCTGAGATTTCCAAAGTTGCGTCTCGATTTCTTCGTAAAGGTTCGGTTTGGTCCCAGGCCCGGCGGCAAGTGGCGATCAGGTCGACCGGTTTGGTTTCGAGGACGATCGGGGCCGCATAACTGCGGACCTCGTCAAAAAGCCATTGCAGATCGTCTTGGGCCTGCTGAAGCCGACCGATCAGTTTCATTTCCTCCGATGCCGGTTCGAACTCCAGTTCCAGCATTTCGGTACAGGCCTGAATGCGTTGCAGGGCGTTTCGGCTTTCGTGGGCGATGCCGGTAATCATCTGGCCGATTGCCGCAAGCCGTTCTGCCTGAAGTTGTTGACGCCGCTGATCCTCAGAGTCGGTAATGTCATGCAAGAGCCAGATCTCATCGATGGCCGACTCGAATTTGAGTTTCGCGATCGTTCGTATTTCTCGGTCGGCCCGCTGAATGCGAACCTCCGACTGCTGAATCTTCCCCGCGTGCGGATCGGCGGGACCTGGAGACGATTCGTCAACTTCCGGCTCGACGAGCAGTTTCTTCCAGTCATCCAGCGAATTGAGCTCTTCCCGGGTGTAACCGGTCATGTTCTCGACGCCCTGATTGACCTGCAGCATGTCATTCACCACGTAAACCGCCCCGGCAGGTAGCCGATCGATTAGACGCCGCAGTTGGTGCTCGCTCTGCCGCTGCTGGTTTTCAATCCCCTTGCGATGGATGGCGTTGGCCAGAATATTGGCAAGGGATACCAGAAAGTCGTGATCGGATGCTTGAAACTGCCGATGCTGTCGAAAATGGACCGCTAGGATGCCGTAGATTTCGTTTTCGTTGCGAATGGCGACCTGAATGCTGCTGACGATCCGCTGCTTCTTGAACAGCGCTGGATATTCCAAATCTGTTTGCAGGTCATGATCGTCAACTTCCATCGAGTCCTTGCTCGAAAGAATTATGTCGAAATACGATCCGACCTCCAAATCGCCGATCGATTGCCCCAGGATTTCCTTGGGCCAGCCCGAAGCCGAGCGAAAGAAGAACGTATTTTTCTCAGGGACGAACTTCAGTAGTTCGCAGTAGTCTGCCTGGAGGGACTCCGTTAAATAGGCGATTGCCTGATCGTAGAGCACTTCTAGCGGGGCTCCGGCCAGGGCATCGCGACTCAGCAGCGCGAGACGCTTTTGTTGACCCAGTCGGGCATGATTGACGGGGATCTGACGAGACTGGTACTCCTTGTAATACGAGTCCGACATCAAAGCCAACTCGAAGTCCAATCGTTTGTTGAGCGATCGCTGAAGCAGGTCTCGCTCGTTCGCGGACAATTCTTCGAGATTCTCCAACACGCTACCGAGGTGCCCTCGAATGCGGGCAAACGCCGCATTGACGTAAACCTGATCGAGACCGATGTCGACATGTTTTCGCCCAATACGCCATCGCTTCTCTAAGTAGGCGGCATCATGTTGGCCAAGTAAAGCCTCGCCAAGCCACTCGCGAAGGCTTACCTTCAATCGCTCGATCTGCTGCTCGCCACCGGTGATTACGCGCAAAGCGGCGGGGTGATTGAGGATCTCCTGATAAAAGTCGGAGACCACATGATCAAAGTGGGGCTGAAGTAGTTCCAGCAATCGCCTGGAACAGTCATCGTCGTCCGGTGTCCAATTGATATACCGTTTGAATTCCTCAAAGCGACGCCCGACATATTGATCGAAACTTACTTCGCTGGCGGAAGACGAAGGTTGGTCCATTTCCATAGTTGCTCATCTGCGAGATGACGATGTAGTGCTGCTGGGAGCTGATCTCAGAAGCTCGCTCTATAAACACTTTCTAACAGATTCAGACGCGCGGCGGACATCCATGCCGCGTAAAAATCGAGGCGATCGTCAAGCAATGCGCAAGTGCGTGTTTTCAAGAAGGCAGCGGGGCAGATGCTTATGGGAGAACGGTGTTAGAACATCCCGTTCTCATTGGCCGACTCGTCCGGCACGGTCTGCAGGACATCCCAGTGCTCGACGACCTTGCCGTTGGCATCAAAGCGAAAGATATCGATGCCAGCCCAGTCCGATTCACCGGGCCAGGTTTGATGGCAGTGGAGCACGACGTAGTCCCCTTCGGCGATCGCACGAACAACGCGGACACGTTTGCCTGGGTACTCGGCTGCCATTCGCTCGAAGTAGTCGATGAAGGCCTGCTTGCCATCGCCAACCATCGGGTTGTGTTGGATGTACGTTTCTCCAACGTAATGCTCGACTGCCTCGGCCGGACGGCAGTCGTTGAACATCATCTCGTAAAACGCCATGGCGTTTTGTTTGTTTCGCTCTTCGCGCTCGCCCATGATGCGCCTTTGGGAACTGCAGGTGCTTAGTCTCCGGATCAGAGCTGACGCTAAAGCTTCGGTTTTCGCAGAACCGATTCTTTGCGGAACCGCGCTGGTGTTACCCCGGTCAAGCGCCGAAACGTCTTGGTGAACGCACTTTGATCGCAGAAGCCATGCTGTTTGGCGATCTCAGCGATGGGCGTCTCGGTCGTTTGCAGAATGTGACAAGCACTCTCGATCCGAGTTTTGAGGATGAATTCGTGAATTCCGGTTCCCATCGCCTCGCGAAACGCGCGTTGGAGTTGCCGAGGCGATAATTCCGACAGTTCGGCTAGTTCATTGATAGAAATCGTGCGGCGGAAGTGCTGGCGGATGTATTCGATCGCCGTACTGACCCGCGAAAACGGCAACAGTTCCTGCTTCTTTCCTTCGTAGCTATGGACCGTTCCCATCACGCCGATCGGGTGACCGGTTTTATCGAACACCGGTAGCTTGTTGGTCACAAACCAGTCGAGGATCCGCTGTTCGCTGTACCAGATCTCGACATGGTTCACGAGGGCCCGCCCGGTTTCCATCACCTTTCGGTCGTCGCGGACAAAGTTGTCGGCAATCGAGGGAGGGAAAAAGTCGTAGTCGGTGCGACCCACGATTTCCGCTTCCGAGGCGACGCCCAGCCGCTTCTGAATCGCTCGACTGGCGCAGATCATCCGGCTCCTTTCGTCCTTCAAAAAGAAGAACGTGCCTGGCATCAATTCAAACAGGTGCCGAAGTTGTTGGTCACCACCCATGCGTTGGAAGAATTCGGACTGAATTCGCTTCCACTCAGGAACCTTAGAGATGGGACCGTTGTATGCATTTTGAGGAGTCACTTGGATCATGGGGATTGCTGACTGCGAAGGGAGACTAAGGTTCCGGCTTACGACGGACGACCGATTGGACTGAAGAGCAAATTGCAAAGCGTTACTTCAACAAGACACCACAACTGAAATTGGTTTCCTGTCCTGTTACGGGGGCTGATTTTCAGCTTGGGGACTTCCTCTCGCCGACTACGCGAGATGGGCATGTGCGAATGATCTCCGGCATGGATAAAAAGTTGATGATGACCTCTGGTCTAATTGCGACAGCGCAAGCCCCAGAAGAGGCAATTGCATCGTGTCTATCGAACGTTGGAAAAGTCCATCTCTGATTGGTGTTTTTGAGACAGGGGCTAAAGTGTCGTCGATCCAGGGATGAAGTGGCTAACAAACTAAGGTAATCGTATCGGTCCGTGAAAATAGGATATAAGACAAAAGCGACATGCTGGTGGAAATTGTCGAAGCTCGTCAGGGTTTGGTTAGAATGCGACACAAAAAATTCGGTTGCGGTCACGCGATCAAGTCCGAAATGACCTCTCCACCGAATTGGCTTAGTTGTTTAAAACGGCCTCCGTGGAAGTAGGTGAGCTTGTTGTCGTCCAAGCCAAGTAAGTGGAGCAGCGTTACATGTAGATCGCGAATCGGATGGACACATTCGATGGCCGAGCGACCGAGTTCATCGGTGGCACCAACGACGCCTGGGCGGACGCCGCCACCGGCCATCAACATGGTCATCGCCTGATTGTTGTGCCCGCGCCCCAGCGAGTAGACGCCACCTCGCCTATTGTTGTCAGGCGTGCGTCCAAATTCACCTGTCCAGATGACGAGCGTATCTTCCAAGAGACCACGTTGCTTGAGATCACGAATCAATGCCGCGATCGGTTTGTCAACACTTTTGATACGGGACGTATGTCCTCGCTCGAGATAGTCGTGACTATCCCAACCACCACTGAAGATCTGCACGAAGCGAACGCCGTTCTCGACCAGCCTGCGAGCCATCAGACATTGTCTTCCGAAGGCCTTGGTTTCCGGTTGATCCAGTCCGTACATCTCGTGCGTGGCTTCGGTTTCCTGTTGAAGATCGATCACGTCTGGCACTTCGGCCTGCATACGGAACGCGAGTTCGTAACTTTCCATCCGTGCGAGCAGACGCTTGTCTTCGATACCGAGAGACTCCTGGTAACTCGAATTGAGTGCCGCCAACTCGTCCAATGCACGACGCTGGTGCTCGCGAGTTTTGTAGGCGGGCGGCGCCAGGTCGAGGATCGGAGAGCCTTCGGGGCGGAGCCGCGTGCCTTGGTAGTAAGGAGGCAGGAAGCCGTTGCTCCAGTTGCCTGGACCACCTTGCGGCAATGCCAACTCGGTCATCACCACGTAGCCAGGCAGGTTCTGGTTGACGGTTCCCAGGCCATAGGTGGCCCATGCTCCGATCGCCGGATCGCCACCCAAGCGGCTTCCGGTGTTCATGTGGTAGAGTGCTTCGGGATGGTTGAGCGATTCGGCCTGGCAGCCTCGGTAATTGCAAAGTTCGTTAGCAACGTAGGGATCAGCCAGGTGCTTCCATTGGTCGCACATCGAAATCCCGTTGTCACCGACCTGGCGGAACTTGAACGGACTACCGACAAAGAACTTGAACCCTTTCTCGAGCCCGCCGGTCAGCTTCGACTCTTGCTTATGCCGCTTGGTCAATTCTGGCTTGGGATCGAAGGTGTCCATATGGCCGGGACCACCTTCCATGAACAGCATGATCACGTTCTTCGCCCGGGCCGGAAGCATCGGCTTCTTCGGCGAAAGGGGCGAATCCGCACTGGGTGCGGCTTCGGCCTTGCCACTCAAGAGAGACGAAAAGGCGACACTTCCAAGCGAAGCCCCTAGGCCATAAAGAGCCTGACGACGGGTAAGTTGATGGGGAGTCATAGGATTGCCTTCGGCATGGTTTCAGGGGCGTTTAGTCGATGTACATGAATTCGTTTGAGTTCAACAGCAGCAAACAAAGGTCTGCCAAAGCTCGTGTCTCAGCTGATACGTCTGCTGGCTTGGTGTCCTGCTCGTAGTTCTCAAACACCGGGAGGATTTCGGTGTACTCAAAGACATCGCCGGAAAACTCTTCTACCAGCGAACGCGTAATTTCCGTGGGATAGGTTGCCGGTCGAGGAGCTTTATCGGCATGGTACACCTGCATTTGGGCTACGTATTTCGAGAGCCGATCGCTCTCCCGCTCTGTGGCATGACGCCCCAAGGCCAACCGGAAGGCCAGATCGATCTGATCCGGCAAGGTCTCCGCGGATGCTTCCAGACGTAGAGCAAAGGCTAGCGAGCGGTCGATCATCGTGTCGCTATTCAGGAGCGTGAACACTTGAGGGGTGACTGCGGCCGCTTCACGCAGTTCGCATGAGTCATTCGGATTCGGTTGGTTGAACAGTTCGGTAAAAGGATCAGCCTGACCGCGAACGTGATAGGCATAAATGGTCCGACGGTTCCGTTCCTCTGAGGTGCGCGAAGGCTGGTAGGCCGGTGCCAGCGAGAACTGGATCATGCGTGGTTGCAGGGCCACTTCCATGGTGATCTCCGGCATAACAGGCAAGCCGCCTTGGCAGTGCACCAGTTCGCCAGTGATCGATAAAATGCCATCCCGGATTTCTTCCGCACTCAGCCTTCGGCGGGGGAAATGCGAAAGTAATTGATTATTGGGATCGATCTCCGCAATCTCCTTTGGGGCGACCGGAATCGAGGAGCGGCGATACGCCTCAGACAGCATGATCTCGCGATGCAGTCGCTTGATCGTCCAGCCGTTATCGACGAAGTCAGCGGCCAGGTAATCGAGTAGTTCGGGATGCGATGGCTTACCGCCTTTGGCACCCAGGTTGTTTGGGTTGGCCGCGACCGCCTGACCAAAGTGGTACTGCCAGACGCGGTTTACGATCGCTCGTGACGTAAGCCCGTTCTCGGGATGAGCAATCCAGCGAGCCAGTTCCAGACGCCGTCCATCGACATCGGAGGTGACCAGGTAAGGCGACTCACTCGAAGAATTCGCGGGAAGACCCACAGCACTCAGCACGCCAGGTTGCACGGCATCGCCCAGCGCCGTTAGTGCACCACCGATCAGGATATGTTGAACAACGTCGGTCTCTGGTGGCTTGGGCCGCTTGATGCGAAGCTTCCGAGCAAACGTGCCACCAATTTGCGATGCCGGCGCGTTGTAGACGCTTTGTGCCATCGGCTCGAAGCGTTCCAAGCGACGCGTCCAGATCCATTCGTCCTGCTCGCGGACTTTCAGCTGTCCTTGTTCGACATGATCCAGGCCACAATGTCGCGGCGGCTTCTCATCGTCAGGCAGATTGCGACGCTCGGATTCGTTCTTATAGGGAAGGTCATGCTCATCGAACCACTGCTTCGCGGCCGCTTCCCGTTTGTCGACCAGTTTGTTCTTCTCGTCGACGGCAAACTTCAGCATCCGCTCGACTTGCTTCTTCTGGTCATCGAATCGCGCGAGATTCTCTTCTGGCAGGAACGGTACGTTACGTTCGGCCATGTGCGTCGTCGCAAACGCCGAGTACATCCGGTAGTAGTCGCGAGTCGGCAGAGGATCGAACTTGTGATCGTGACACTTGCAACAACGCATTGTTTGTCCGAGGAACGTTTGCCCGGTGATGTTTACCAGGTCGTCCAGATAGATTTGGCGAGCCTCTTCGGTTTCGACCATCGCGTTGTCCCAGGGCCCCATCCGTAAGAAGCCAGTCGCCACGATCCATTCCGACTCTTGTTCGTTATAGGCACCGCTTTGCTGGACCTGGTAAACGTCCTTTTGCTTGCCGCCGGTTCGCTCTCGTACGGATTCGTCGGCAAGTTCATCACCAGCCAACTGTTCAACCACGAACTCGTTATACGGTTTGTCTTCGTTGAACGAACGAATCACGTAGTCGCGGTAACGCCACATGTTGGAACGTTCGTAGTCATTGGCCATGCCACCGGTGTCGGCATAACGTGTGACATCAAGCCAATGTCGTCCCCAACGTTCTCCGTAGCGGGGATTCTCCAGCAGCCGATCGATCAGATCGGTCCAAGCACGACTGGCATCTACGGACCATGCAGTTTCAAAGGCGTCGATTTCCTCAGGCGTCGGCGGTAGGCCTAAGAGGTCCCAGGTAGCACGAAGGATCAGTTGTCGTGGCTGGGCCTGTTCTGCGGCAGGAAGATTGGCGCCTGCCAGCTTACTGCTGACGAACCGATCGATCGCTTGGTGAAGCGCTACGTCATCGTCCAGCAATTCTTTCTTCTTGCTCAGCTTCTGAAACGCCCACAAGTCGTGTGGATCGTAGCGACGATTGGTCCACTCGTCGGAGGTGCCCCCACTGGTCCTGACCAACTGCCCCTGGTCGCTGGTCAGGTTCTCCCACTCGGCATCGCGGATCTCGGTTTGTCGCTCGGCCGAAGGCCAAGGAGCCCCGGCCGCGATCCAAATCCGCAGGTCCTTAATCTGCGTTTCGCTTAAGCGGTCGTTTTCCTTGGGTGGCATTTCATAGCCGTTCCAGAGAACTGCCTGGTAGAGTGAACTTTCTTCCGGCTTGCCAGGCACCAACGAAGGTTCGCCTGACTCGCCGCCGGTTAACATGCCATCGCGGGTCAGCAGATTGTAGTCGCCGCGCACGTCTTCTTTATCACTGCCGTGGCAGCCAAAGCACTTGGCCTGCAAGACAGGCAGAACCTTCAAAGTGAAGAGCGTTTCCGCTTCGTGCGTGCTTGTCTCGGTGGGCTCATTCGCGTTGGCGACTCGGGACTGTCCCCAGAAGCCGAGCACGGCGATCGCCAGTGCGAGACGAATCAAAAACGTCTTAGGGCTTACCATGGTCATAAATATCTTGAATTTCATCGGAAGTCAGGGCAGAAGAGAAAATCATGAACTCGTCGATCCGACCGTTCAGATTCCGAACGGCAAATTCGGCGTCAGGCAGCGTGGGAAGTTCCCAGTTGCCAATCGATGCCGTTCCGATTTGAGCGGAGGCTGGCATCTGCTCTACGGGAACGATGTGCCGACTAAGTTCTTTGCCGTTGAGATAGTGAATGATGGTGCGTGAATCCCAATCGCACGTAACGGCCAGGTGAATCCACTTCCCTTGCAGGGTAGGATTCCAGAACGATGGGGAAAGCGCTTTGAAGTCTCTGGGGCCATCTTTGTTCACGCGATCGACCGGTCGCACCGAGAAGTACAACTGGCCCGAATCGAGGATCTGCCAATGTGGTTCTCCCTTGTCGTACGAGTCGGTCAAAAAGAGCGAGTTGTACATCCGGTCCAGGCTGTCGATCCGTGTCCAGCACGAAAACGTCAGCGACTTGAACTGGCCAGGGATATTCACGCGAACGCGATCGGCCGGCTGCTTGAACTCAAGCGAGCTCTTCTCGGGCCAGCGCCCTTCGACGACCTTTGCCCCGATGATCGCACCGTCGAGGTCGCGATTGGTCGGCATGACTTCACATGTCAGGCGGCGCTGCCAGTCGGTCAGTTGGTCGAATGCATAGTAAGTCACCAGACGCGGGTCGCTGCGAATCGAATCGGACCAGTTCTTCCACTGGGCATACCGCTGCTTGTTTTGCTGCAGGCTCAGCGACTCCAGTTCCGGAATCCCAATAAACGCTTCCGGCTGGGTGGCCGAGTCGGTCAAATCGCCTGTCTTGCCGACGCTTACGCCTTGGCCGGTGGTGATTCGGCGGACGTCTTTCGATAGCGGTTGTAGTTCGACCTCGCCGTCAAAGACTTGTACTTCAACTGCGTCGGTTGAAACGGCCATGCCGAACTCCGTACCCAGGTCCACGACTTTCATCTTGTCGGTGTCGAGCGAGAAACCACGAGCCGCTGGCGGGACGATCGCGCGGATCTTCCCTTGGCGAACGAGGGCCTGGGTCGACGACTCCAACTCGATATCGGCGGGGCCTTCCAGGACGATCGTTGCACCGCAGAAGAACTCGATCTGAGCGAGACCTTCATCCAGTTGAAACCTACCGGAGGTTAGGGCCTCGCCGACCTGCCGTGACGGCTGCCCTTCAGGCCACGCTGGCTCGACGAGACGAGTCAGGATGGCAATCCCTTGCGAGGTGTTCTCTTTGACCTCAGTCCCGCCGTTGGATGCAATTGGAGTTGATCCGTTTCCGCCAGCCAAGAAGGACCACAGCAATCCGACTGAAAGCAACACGCAAGCGGCCAGGGCAAACGCGGCGATCGACGCCCAGCTAAAGGAACTCGGCTTGGCTTGTTGGAGCAATGGACGCGACGGCAAGTTGTCGGGCAAGCTTGGCTGGGCCGCGTGGGGCTGCAGATCGAGTGCAGTCGTCAGCATCTGCCACTGGACATAGAACTTGCGTGCTTCAGGATCTTCTTTCAGCAGCGTCTGAAGTCGGACCAGATCGGCATCGCTGATCGTGCCAGCTTCCCAGTCGAATAACAGCGACTCGATTTCAGAGTATTTCTCGTTCATGGTTAACTCTCAGCGGCAAGTCGATGTTGGATACATTCGCCCAGCCGCTTGCGGATGCGAAGCAGGGCCACCTTGATCGCTCCCATACTGCGGCTGGAATCCTGGGCGATCTCATCCAGGGGCTTGGCGTCGAAGTAGCGACTCTCAATCAACTCGCGGTTCGATGGATTCAACCGTTCGATACATCGGCTGAGTGCGTCGCGGACCGAGTCAAGCTGTTCGGCCATCGATTCGGCTTCGCTTGAAATCGTTTCGACAAGTTCCGAGTCGAGCAGAACGCGGTCCCGTTTCCGGTCGCGGAGGTTGGCCAGCACCTGGTAGCGCGCGATCGTGAATGCCCAGGGGAGAAATGGCTTACGGTGATCGAACTCTTCGATCTTCCGCCACAAAACGACATTCGTTTCCTGAAGCACGTCTGCCGCATGGCTCCGCTCACAAATAAGGGAGAAGATGTAGCCATAAAGCCGGTTTTGATTCTCGGTAAGCAATTGGATGAACTGCTCGGTGGGGCTTAACTCCGCCATGGATTTTCCTTTCCACCGGTATTTACCAAAGAAAGAGGCCCGGTTACAGAAAAAAAGATTTTTCTGGCGATGAGTGCTTAGCCAGTTTCTCGCAGCTTGCGTTAGCCTTTTCTACCTGAAAGGTAGGCATTCACGATCTCACTCGAAGGGCAAGCGAACAGCTGTTCGGTCTCACCCTGCTCGATGATCTCACCGACCCCATCGCGTACCCAGAAGACGGCCAACTGGTCGGCCAGCCGGCGGGCCTGGGCCAGGTTGTGGGTCACGATGATGACCGTGTAGTCGCCCCGTAGCGACTGAATCAACTGCTCGACTCGTTCGGCGGAAATCGGATCGAGCGCGCTGCACGGTTCATCCATCAGCATCACTTTGGGCTTAAGGGCCAAGGCTCGGGCAATGCACAGCCGCTGCTGTTGGCCGCCGGAAAGCTCCAGCGCCGAATGATCCATCCGATCGTGCACTTCCTCCCATAAGCCTACCTCTTTGAGGACCGTCTCGGTGATCTGCTGTAGGGCGACTCGATTGCGCTGGCCGTGCTCCCTGAGTGCTAACTCGATATTCCGTCGGATCGACATCGGAAACGGGTTGGGCTTCTGGAAGATCATCCCTACGTTCTGGCGTAGTTGAACCGAAGAAGCAAACGCCTGGTCGATCGGCTGGCCGTCGAAGCGGATCTGCCCTTCGACGTTCGCTCCTGGGGTGATCTCGGTCATGCGGTTCAGCGCGGCCAGGAAGCTGCTCTTGCCGCAGCCGGAAGGTCCGACCAACGCCAGGACCTTTCCTGGTTGCGCTTCGATGGTCACGTTGCGTAGGACGGTGCGACCGTGATACGAGATCGAGAGGTTCTCGGTCGAGATCATTGGCCGCCTCCCGATTTCGTCTGGCTCGATAGACCGGTCATGCGCAGCAGCCAGGCAATACTGACGTTGATGGCCAGCAGTAGGATGACCAAAACGCAGGCCGTGGCGTAGGCCCGCGATCCGCCACCGGGAACGTTCATTGCCATGTCGTAAATGTGCACGCTCATCGTGCGACCAGAATCGAGCAACGACTCAGGCGTTCTCGCGACATAGCCAGCCGTAAAGATCAACGCAGCCGTCTCTGCTAGCGCTCGCCCGACACTCAGCACGATGCCGGCCACCAGCGCCGGGGCGGCTGCCGGCAAGACCACCTGTGCCAGGGTAGCCGTGCGTCCAAGGCCCAGTGCCGCTGCGGCCTGGCGGTATTCGTGAGGGACCGCGGAAATGGCTTGCTCGAACGTGCGAATCATCAGCGGCAGAATCATGCAGGCCAGCGTCAAACTGCCCGAGAGAATCGAATAACCGAGCCCCAGCGTAACAACGAACAGGGCATTGCCGAACAAGCCAAACACAATCGAGGGAACGCCGGCCAGGATGTCGAGGCAGCGGCGGACGTTCCGCGCTAGCCAACGATCTTCTACCACGCCTTCGGTCAATTCGAGAGCGGTGGCCAGGGAAAGGGGAATCGCAATCAACATAGTCACCGCGAGAAGTAGCGTCGTCGAGAGAAGGATCGGGGCAATCCCGCCGGCCAGTCCGGCATCCTGCACGTCTTGGGTCAGGAAGCTAAGATCGACTTGGGAGATTCCGCGGATGGCAATATCGGCCAGGATCCACACCAGAATCGCCATTGCCAGCCCGGCGGCCAGCCAGACGACGACGGTCACCGCGATTTCACGCCAGTGATGATGAAGCTCGTTTCTGGCAGACGCGGAGGAGTCACCCTTTTGCATGGGACGATCCTCCGCTGCGAGAAGCGGCAATCACCAGGACGCTGACGATCAGCATCAACATCAAGCCACTGACAAACAGCACCGACCGATGATCGGCCGTCGCATACCCGAGTTCCAAGGCAATGTTCGCATTGAGTGTTCGTCCTGGCGACAGCAGCGAAGTCGGCATTGTGGCGACATTGCCTGCCACCATCAGGACCGCCATCGTCTCGCCCAAAGCGCGGGTTATTGCCAAGACTAACGCCGCCCCGATACCACGGCCGGCAGCCGGTAAGACGACCTTGCCCACGACGGCCGATCGCTGCAGGCCCAGTGCGGCTGCGCCTTGAATCCATGTTCGCGGCACGGAACCGATCGCACTATCGGTCAGCAGAGCGATGGTGGGCAAGATCATCAGCCCGAGAATGATCGAGGCGGTCAACAGGTTCTGTCCGCTTCCGCCCAGCGAGGCCACTAGTGGAGCCAGAACGACCAATCCCCACAACCCAAAGACGACTGAAGGGATGCCGGCCAGAAGCTCCACCAGTCGCCGATGCCAAGTGGCCAGCGCCGGGGGAGCATAGAACTGAACGAACACCGCCGAGGCAATCCCCAGCGGTGCTGCCAGAATGATCGCTCCCAGGCTCGTGATAACCGTCGCCACGATCATCGGTGTGAGATTGAACTGGCCTGACTGGGCATGCCAACTTTCGTCAGTAAAGAAACGAACGACCCCCAGCGATGCGATCGCCGGCCACGACTCACGCAGGAGGAAGCAGAATATCAGGAGCACGACCGCGGCCGAGCCGATCGCCAGCGTGCGGCAAACGATCTTGAGCAGCTGGTCACTTCTGGGCATCCGTCTCACTTGCTGTCGGCACAAAGTACTGCGACTTCACCAGGTCGTGGACGTCGGGCGACTGGCAGTATTGAATAAACTGCGTCGCCAGGGGAGTGGGGGAGGTGGTCGTAACCACGTTCAAGGGACGGCTCATGGGAAAGGCACCGCTGGCCACATTTGAAGTGCTTGCCGCCACACCACCCAGCGGCAGCAATCGAATCGGTATCCCGGCTTCGATATCGGCTTCCGCCGTACCAATCGATACGTATCCGATGGCCCCAGGCGAACCGGCAACTGTCTTGATGGCGTGCTGGTTCTCGCCCACGATCACGTCCGGGGTCACCGCCGGGTTGTCCACGCCAAAGTGCTGCAGAAAGACTTCGAGCGTCGCCCGGCCTTCCGCTTTATGAACGACGATGATCTCTTGGTCTTCACCGCCCACTTCTTTCCAGTTGTTAATCTTGTTGGTGTAGATACCCAGGATCTGCTCCGTGGTCAGTTCACCAACCGGATTGTCGGCGTGAACAATCAACCCCACGCCATCGGCAGCGATTTGGTGGGCGATTAGATCCGCTTCGTCAGGCTTGAGTCCACGACTTGCCATACCCACATCGGCCGTGCCAAGTCGCGCGTCGGCGATCCCCTTGCTGGAGCCGCCCGTCTGTACGTCGATGCGAACCTGTGGATGCAGCTGCTCGTAGCGCTTGGCAATCTCGGTGACCAGGGGAGCCACCGTGCTCGAGCCTGTTAGCAAAAGCTTGCCGCGCAGGACGCCACCCTCTTCGAAGCTTGGCTCGGCGCGGGTTGCGCCGCTGCATCCGGCCAGGGGCAGCGCAACAAGCAGGGAAACGATCAATACGGTGACGCGCGTCATGAAGCAAAACCTACGAAAAGGAAATCGTGCAGCAGCCCAGGTCGATCGCGCGTCCTTTGCGACGGTTGAGCAGTGCTTGGGCGAGCGAATAGGAAACGTAGCGTCCCTCCCGCTTGCCGATCACCAGCTGAGCATCCCGCAGGGCTTTCAGGTGATGCGACAACAATGTTGGCTCGACATGAAGCTGCTCGTTGATTTCCGAAACGGTCTTCGGACCGCCCAGCAGTTGCTCGACCACTGCCAGTCGCGTTTCGTCCGCCAGGACTTTCAGCACGCTGGCACACGAGATCTCCTCGCCATCGTGCTGGTCCAGAATGTTGAGTGCAGGTTTCATCGCATTTCACCCAAGTGAGTCTTCTTTCAATTGAATATCCATTCAATCATCGCCCAGAAGCCAAGTCAATCCTTGGGCTCGAACGAAATGCCCGGATCGAGGCTTCTAAAATGGCTCCAAAAATAAATCCGCGCGCACTATCTTGCTGTAGCGCTTACCCCATATATTGCTCGTACGGTCCTCGGAATCATCTCGCTCCGGGGTGCATCCGATTCCCAATTTTAACGAGCATCACCATGTCATCATCCCACGAACAACCCGAACACAGCGGCAAGCTCTCGACCGAGCGCAAGCCGCAGGTTGTCGTGCGCGCTGACAAGTACTTCGTGTGCTCGGCCTGCGGGGTGCTGGTGGAAGTGCCAGCCGATGTCGTCGGCCAGCTGGTGATTGCGGTCGATCCATCACCACAGGAGTCGCAGGTCAACCAGTCGCCGGCCCAGGAAGAACCTTCCCTGCTAGAGCCGGCCGAGGAGGCGCGAGCTTCTCTTACCAAGCCAACCCAAGCGGTTACGGTCGAACCGTCGCCGTCACCATCCCTCCCGCAGTCGCATCGACCGCTAAGGCCGAAGCGTCCCAAGAGGCCCAAGGGGGAATGTTTCACCGGCGAGTTGATCGACGGGCTGCGCGTGCCGACTGCCAACGAGTTGGATCGCGCGCTGGCGTGGGTCTCGTTTCACCTCAAGGTCCTCGACCGGCAAGGGAGCGAGATCAATCGCCTGAAGAAGCTGCTAAAGAAACGCTTAAGCCAATCGGGGCCGTGCGTTGGTCCTGGTCAAACTGCCGAGACGGCAACCGCACAGGAAGTGTTTCGGACCGGTGATCATCAGACCGGAAGCCACGCCTATGACAACGTGACGATGGCACCTGTGACCAAGATCGCGAAAGGACGCGAGCCTCCATAATAGTCCGGTCCCCTCTCCCTCGCAGGAAGAGGGCTAGGGTGAGGGTTTCTAGAGCGACCCTTACCCTGCATCGGCAGAAGATGTTCCGCACGGAACGGAACCCCGTTCGCGCATGCGCCGTTAACAGGCGAGATACCACCTCACGCAAATTCTCTTCCCCGCAAACGGTGGAGAGGGAACGGAAGGTGGTTGCTCGTGAATGCGCTATGGGAAACCAGTTTGCCCTTCGCACCAAAATCATGTGTCATTCGCTTGCGCTCTCAGTTAAATTAGTAAGGCTCCTTCACCATCCCTCGCTCCGACCTACCCCGACTATCTACTTGCTATGAATACCAGCCGCATGATCTGTTTCCCTTCGTTGCGATGCAATCGTTCGCTCTTGATGCTGATATTGGTACTACTGGGCAGTTCGCAGCTTGCCGGTCAGGCCACCGCACAGTCCAACTGGTTTCAGTTCCGTGGTCCAACAGGGCAGGGGATTGCTGCTACCGCAACCCTTCCCAAAGAGTGGGGACCGGAGAAGAACATCGCTTGGCGGCAGGAAGTGCCCGGGCTGGGTTGGTCGTCGCCGGTCGTGGCTGGCAACCGAATCTTCCTGACAACCGCCGTCCCGCAGAGTGAAGAGAAGAAGGCGGACCAGTCGCTTCGCACGTTGTGCCTGGATGCCGACACGGGAAAGATCCTCTGGGATGTCGAAGTCTTCCTGCAGGATGGCGAAACGGCTCCGCGGATCCATGGTAAGAACAGCCATGCCAGCCCCACGCCCTACCTGGAAGGGGAACTGGTTTACGTTCACTTCGGTCATATGGGCACCGCTTGTTTGCGCCAGAAGGATGGCTCAATCGTGTGGAGCACCCAGGAGCTGAGCTACCGGCCCACGCATGGCAATGGTGGTTCGCCCGTTATCTGGGGAGATCACCTGATCTTCAGTATTGACGGCGCCGACATGCAGGCGGTCATTGCCCTCGATAAAGCGACCGGTGAGCTTGCCTGGAAGACCGAACGCAACGTGGAGGACATCCCCAAGTACTTTTCTTTTAGCACGCCGCTATTGATCGAGGTCGACGGTAAGACACAGCTCATCTCAGCAGGCAGCGGCGTGGTGATGGCGGTTGATCCGAGCGATGGGAAAGAGATCTGGCGGGCAGGGTACGGCAAAGGGTACTCGGTCGTGCCGCGGCCTATTTTTGCTAACGGCTTGGTCTACGTGTGTACCGGTTACGACCGCGCGACGCTGATCGCCGTTCGCCCGGATGGCGAGGGAGATGTTACCGATTCGCATATCGCGTTCACTATCGACCGCAACGTACCGCTGAATCCTTCGCTGCTTTCGGTGGGCACGTCGATCTACATGATCTCGGACAATGGAATTCTGACCTGCCTGGATGGATTGACAGGCGAGGTCGTTTGGCGAGAACGCGTCGGTGGGAACTTCTCGTCGTCGCTGCTTTATGCCGACGGTGTGATCTACCTGCTGGACGAAGCCGGCAAGTCGACCGTGGTGAAGCCAGGCAACGAATATGAAGCGGTCGCGGAAAACGACTTGGCTGAACGTGCGTTGTCCAGCCTGGGCGTCATCGATAACGACATCCTGCTGCGAACCGAAAAAGCGTTGTACCGGATCGCGGACTAGATGTTCGCGATCGTGCCGGTGCTATCGGCAAACGACTCGGCACCAGTGCCCAGTCGCTGGAGCATGGTGGCGAACAAGTTGGAAAGCGGAATATCCTCTCCCTTGGCCTTGTCTTGCCATGGCTCGCCTTTACCCAGCCAAGGACCACCTTGGAAGTTCATCCCAGCGTGGTTGATGTACTGGCCGTGCTTGAAGCCCATCTGCTTACCGCCCGCGAGGATCAGTGGGTAGTTGCGAGACAGGTGGAAAGCACTCGAGGCCGAGCCCATCAGCAGCAGGGTATTGTCGAGCATACTTCCGGTGCCGGCCGGTTCCGGTGTGTCTTTCAGCTTCGTGAGGAAGCGTCCGAACTCTTCGTTGAGGAACTGGCAGTAGATGCCGAAGTTCTTCCAGCCATCAGGGTTCTTCGTTTCATGTGATAGCTGATGGGCCAGGTTGAAGCCCACGGCTCGGGCTAGGTGATCACTGCGGCCGACGCCGTTTTCACGACCGATTTGATACGTGGCTACCCGCGTCGAGTCGGTCTTGAACGCGAGATAGATCAGATCGAACATCGTCTGCAAATACTCACGCGGCTGATCGGTGGTCAGCTCTAAATTCAGCTGGTCGCCATCGACGGTCGGAAGGGGCACGTTGAGCCACTGCTTCGCTTTTTCGACTTTGACTTCGGCCTGGCGGACGGAGTCGAGGTATTCCTCTAGGCGGTGTCGATCGTGCGTCGAGAGGGACTTTTTCAGCGAGTTGGCATCGGCCAGCATCTCGTCGAGGGCACTCTGGCTGAGAGCCAACCGACGTGCCGAGTCGCCGTTTCGCTTCACGAACAGCATGTCGAAGATTTGCTTAGGGCGGTGTTCCGCAGGGATCGGGCGTCCGTTGCGGTCGAACGAAATCGTATGCGTACCGCGAGCGGTGCCTGTCCCGCCATCGGTCGACATGACCAGCGACGCGATCCGAGTGTGGTCGCCGACATACTTCACGTATTCCTGGTCGAGCGAGATGGTGTTGGCGTATTCGCGATCGCCGCCCCCGGTCGGCGCCGCAGTCAGAAACTGATCGGCGTTGTTGTGTCCGTGAGTGTCACGCGAAAGAGGGTGCGAAAAGCCAGAGAGGACGGTCAGCTCCGACTTGAGCGACTCGAGCGGCTTCATGCAATTGGTGAAGGTGAACTCATTGCCATCGCCGTGCGGAAACCAAGCCCATTCCTGGTACGACGGATCTTCCGGCAGCGGCATGGGAACGCCATCGGGGAAGTAGAAGCAGCCCAGGCGTTTGGGATTGGCTGGCTTCGCTTCGCCAAACGCCGAGGAGGGAAGCAGCGAACCAAACAGCGGCAACGCCAGCGCGACGCCGCTTCCGCGTAAGAATCGTCTTCGATCAAGGCTACGAAAATTCAATCCCATGTTTCGTTACTTTCAGCATCGGTTTGGGCAAGCGGCCAGCCGCCTGCGAGGCTTGCTTACGGTGTTTGCGTGACTACTGTGTCTTGAACAAATCACTTTGGACGATGGCGTGGATCGTGGTGCGAAGTCCATCCCCATCCTGGCGAACCTGGGCGGTGATGGCTTCGACTTCGGCTCGGTCCTCGAAGCGAAGCGGACGCCCCAGGGCGAACGTGGCCAGCTTCTGGACCGTGGCTTGCATGAATTGATCTTGGCGGTTTTCCAGCAGGAAGCGTTTCAGGCCATCCATGCCGTCCAGCGTTTCCCCGTTGAACAATTGACTGGAAGCATCGACCGGTTTGCCGCGGATGTTGTCACGCCACTTGCCCAACGCGTCGTAGTTCTCGAAGGCGATCCCCCATGGGTCGATCTTCACATGGCACGACTTGCACGCGGCGTGGTTGCGATGATCCTCGATGCGTTCCTTGAGGGTCATCTTCGCGATCTCAGGATCGGCTAGGTCAATCTGCGGCACGGCCGGTGGTGGCGGTGGCGGCGGATCGGCCAGCAGGCATTCCAATAGCCAGATGGCCCGCTTCAACGGATGCGAGTCGGGGTAGTCCGAGTTCATCGCCAAGACCCCGGCCTGCGTGAGCAAGCCCCCTTGGCGGAAGTCATCCTTCAGCTCAACGCGGCGGAAGTGATTGCCATACACATCCGGCAGTCGGTAGTGCTGAGCAAGACGCTGGTTGACCATCGTGTAATCGGAATGCAGGAAGTCGAGGACGCTGGAATTCTGATCGAGGATTTCATCGAACAAGGCAATCGGCTCGTGCTGCATCGCCTCTTTGAGCAGCGGATCGAGCTGCTTGAAGTTGACGAATCCTAGCAGTTCGAGGTTCAACCACTGATGCACGAAGTGCTCGGAAAGTCGGCTGCTGCGGGGATCGTTAAGCATGCGATCGACCTGGGCGGCCAGCACCTTATCGTCGGCCAGTTGGCCACTTTCGGCCAAGGCTAGTAGCTCGTCATCAGGCAGGCTGCACCACAGGAATAGGGCCAGACGCGATGCCAGGCCGTAGTTGTCAATCTTCGATGGCTGGGCATCGTCGGCCGGCGAAGACTTGGCCACGTATAAAAACTGAGGTGAGGCGAGTATGGTGGCCAACACCTCGAGCACGGCGTCCTCGAAGCGATCGCACTGGGGCCGCATCACTTGGAAGAGTTTGAGCTTGCGATCGACTTCTTCCTGCGAAGGGATGCGTCGCCAGGCACGCGACATGAAACGCTGCAAGATCTCGCGGGCATAGGCGACTTCATCGCCGGAGTGCTCGCTGGCGAAGAAGATGTTGGTATGCGAAGCCGGTGGCCATTGAGTGTAGACAGGAGCCTCGACGACGACGTAGTCGATTTGGACATCGCCGGACGAAGCGGCACTGTTGGCGATGCGGATGTATTCAGACGGACTTGGGATCGCTCCCATTTTGGATGTCTTGCGGACGGAGTTTCGTGGGTAGATTTCACCCAGGGGAACTTCCCACTGAATCAACTGGGGCTCGTCGGACGTCGCGGTGACGGGAATGTCTTCGTCGCTAACGCGGAGCAGCGCTCGTCCTTCATTGCTTGCCTGCCAGCCGAATAGTAGCTGCAAGCTCGGATGACCAGGGCTATCCGTACTAACACGAGAAGCCCTGACGGTCACGCGCATCGTGCCTTCGTCCGGCAAGCGATTGCCCAGTTCGACAATCAGATTCTGTCGTCGAGACTGCGGCAGGATCGCGACGCAGTCGAAGCTTTCCGGAAACTCCGGCTTCGTGTCGGTCGGAGCAAACGCGTAGGATGCTCCGCGGTAGTTCCACGTGGCGGGTGCCGTGCGTCCTGTCGAGAGCTGTTTGTAGTAGGCGTTACCGTGTGGTTTGCGAAAGTTCTCTTCGAGTTTTGCCAGTTCGGCTTCTAGCTTCTCTGGTTGTTCGGCGAGTTCCTTTTTCTTCTTAGCGAGCTGCGAGTCTTGCTGCTTCCATTCACGCTGGGCAGCGGACTCCATTGCGATACCCCAGTACAGTGGCTTAGGACGATCGCCGGATACCGTTGCGCGATCAAGGGCTTCGCGGGCCAGGCGATGGTAGGTCTCGAACTGGGACACGGATAGATGGAGCAGCTCCGAGCTGTTCTCGAAGCCTTCTTCAGAATGGGGTTCGGGCGGAAGGTCTTTGGCAAAGTCCCAGGGCAAGCCAAGCAAGTCCTGCAGAGCATAGTTGTATTCATATCGCGTCAGGCGGCGGAAGGCCGAGTGCGAGCCTGATTGGCGACGCAGGGCGGAAGCCGCTTCCAACTGGCCGGACAGCCAATTGACGATCTGGCGGCGCTCAGCGTCTCCCATTTCATAGTCATCCGGCGGTGGCATCTCGCCCTTGGTGACGGCCGCGAAAACTTCGGTCCACCAGTCGGTATCGCTGCCTCTCAGCAGGTCCGGGTTGAGTGCCGAGACCTGCACATTCCCTTCCATCGTGTCTGGGCCGTGGCAATCGTAGCAGTACTGCTTGAGCAGTGGTTGGATCTTTGATTGGAATGTTTCCAAATCGGCCTGGGGAGGCTGGTCATCGCTCGCCGACGGCTTTTCACCCGCGAGGTGGGCGTGAAAGCGTGATCGCTCGAGTCCTGTGCTTTTGAGCTCGGTCAGAGTGAGAGGTTCGCCACCGGCGTCGGTGGTCGTAGGTTCTGCGCTGGCAATACCCATGAGGGGAACCAACAAAGCGGCCGCGCACAGCGCTAAAAGCAGCGAACAGATTCGATTCGAAATCTTCGGCATCAGGCACCAAGCCAAGGGTAAAGGCGGGCACTGCCGGCATATGCACCAGCAGCGGAGGCAAGGGGAGGGGGGAATTGCGGTGGGGGGTGGGAATGCTGATATTCCGAAATATCATTCTTACCACTTTACTACCCGCATTTCTATGGGAATCTGCCGCGCAAAAACGGCATATTTTGCATCGTAAATTGCTTGACTATTTCGTACACTCGCTTGGGCATGAGTTGCAAAATGAAGTGTCCCAAGGACATACCGATTTTCCTTGGAAGGTGAACCCGTTTCAACTTTCCTGAATCATGTACTCTATGCGGTGGTCCTCTCACAAAGACGAGGTGGCAAAAACGCCGCCGCGACACGGACGAAAACGGGGCAACAACCAAAAAACCGATACCACCAGGGCGAATACCACTCCATCTAGGGAGTAAAATGCCCTGAGCGTGATCAGCGTGGTTGGCGAAGTGGACAGATCTCGGAAGGCAGCAAGATGGTGAGTTCACGCGGGGTTCGTGTACACGGCGATAAGTTTCGCCAGTTGCGACAAGCCTGTGGTTTGACGCAGGAGGAAGCGTCGAGCAAGTCAGGCTACTCCGACCGCTTGATTCGAAAACTGGAACGAGGTGGTCCGGTCGACTTTCGCACGGCCAGTGATGTCTTCCAAACCTACGACATGCTAGTCGAGTCCCAGTTCACCTTGTCGGACGTCCTGCGTCAGGAATCGAACAAGAATGAACTCGAGGCATTGATGCGGCGTTGGTTTGAAGAGGTCTACAACCAGCGCGATATGAACGTGATCGATGAACTGATGCACGAGAACGTCGAGCTCTTGGCCGAGGGGAATACGGCCCAAGGTCGCGAAGCAATTCATCAGCGTGTCGGTTCGGTGCTGCAAGCGTTCAACCCACTGACCATCGTGGTTGACTATGTCGTATGCGACGGAAATCAGGCGGTGACCTATTGGAGCGTGACCAAAAAGCACGTCGGCCCGTTCGCCGGAATCGACGCAACGGGGCGATGGGTGAAGGTCAACGGGAGTTCATTCGCCGTCGTTGAACAAGGGCAGATTATCCAGGTACGCGACCACTGGGATGTTCAAGATCTCATTGATCAGCTGGTCGCGCCAGAAGAATAACGAGCTTACTATTGCCATATGATGGATTTCGTACCGGATGTTAACAAAGTTGTCCGATGCGGCATGGCGCACTCTTGGTTCATGTCAACTTTGTTAAGACTGAGTTTTTAAAGACCTGCCTATTGCGAAGACAGGCGGCGTTGCATCTCCTGATGGGCATGCGCGGAAGGTGAAGCTGGCTCGGCGATCGCCTGCATCGCAAACCGATTGTGTATCGATTAGTGCTATTTATGCCGTACTAAATGGAATTAGTAGAACTCTTATGTGATATGCCATGTTTAGCATGGCTCTTCACTGGAATTGATTTGTAAGCGAAGAAAAATCAGCCGGATCAACATGAGGTTTTCTTTTCAATACGTTCGTGACATCTGTTAAGATGACCTGCGAATCTCTTTGGATGAGAAGTTCAACGAAGTTACCAGGCAGGTATGCTTGGTTTCGCAAACGCGAGGAGCACGTCGTTGATACCCCCACACGATCCCGCTGACGACTACTCCGACGAAGACGAGTTTCGCAAGCAGATCTCTGAATGCGATCAGGACTCTGCGACAAGGACCTACGTCGGAAAGTTAGAAGAACCCACTGCCAGCGAGGTGCACGTCCCACTGCTTGAACCAGGCGACCCCGAGATGATCGGCAAGTTCCGCATCTTGGAACGCCTTGGTAAGGGTGGCATGGGAGTGGTCTATAAAGCCTATGACGAATCGTTGCAGCGATTCGTTGCCATCAAGTCGGTCAGCCGAGAACTGGCTTCGTCCGAGATTGCGCGGCGGAGATTCATTCGAGAAGCCCGAGCTGTGGCCGCGATTCGCCATACTAACGTCATCACCATTCATGCTGTCGAGTCGAACGGAGAAATTCCTTACCTGGTGATGGAGTTGATCGACGGATGCACGCTCAGGGCCTTCCGCAAACGCGAAGAACAACTGACGCCCTTGCGGATACTTTCGATCGCGGCACAGATTGCCTCCGGCTTGACGGCGGCTCATGTGCGTGGTGTGGTGCATCGAGACGTAAAGCTTACCAACATCATGATCGATGCCAGTGACCGAGTGGTGATCACCGACTTTGGTCTGGCTCGGGCCGTGATCGACAACGCCAATCTGACGTCGGGAGCAATGCCACTGGGAACGCCTGCGTATATGTCGCCTGAGCAAGTACGTGGCGAGTCGGTCGATGCTCGTTCCGATCTGTTTTCCTTCGGCTGCGTTCTCTATGCGATGTATACCGGCTATTCGCCGTTTCAAGGATTGAACCCGCTAGAGATGGCCCGCAAGGTGACCGAGTTCAAACCGCCATCGCTGAAGGACCTCAACACCCAGGCTCCCGAGTTCTTCTCCGATATCGTCGATCGACTGCTCCAGAAAGATCCCGATAAGCGTTATCAATCGTCGCTGGAAGTACGTGACCTGCTGCTGCGTCATCTGCGAGAGTTAAACCAGACATCGACCGACGAGATCGACGCGATGTTGTTCGGCGCGAACCAGAAGAAGAAACAGTCGCCGCACTGGACCTGGATCTCGGGGATCACGATTCCGCTGATGCTGTTGGTTGCTTTTGGCGGGTGGGCGGCCGGTTGGTTCGATTCCGATCCGAATGGGCCGACGAAGAATTCGATCATGGGGGTGATGCAGCCTGGCAATGCAAACCCTGCAATGCTTCTGGCAAACCGGCTGCAAAGTGCTAAGCCCGGCGACACGGTCGAGATACCCGCAGGAACGTATGTCGATCCGATCGTGTTGGAAAACGTGAAAGACCTAATCCTTCAACCAGCGGCCGATGGCCCGGTGAGCTTCCAGCCCAAGAGTCCTGATCAGCCGATCTTTCGAGTGGTCGACGGCTCGAACATCATCTTCCGTAGTATTGAAGCCACGGTGGAAGACGCGCCGTTTCTTAGTCTGGATGGGAAGTGCCAGAATGTGATGCTCGAGGGCCTGGCCCTTGCTCAGACGGCGGAGGGGGCAGCGATCGGCCTCGTTCAGATTGAAGAGGATGCCGAGGTCGAAAGTTTCTCGGTCTTGGATTGTACCTTCGATATCCAGGGGCAAGGGCAAGCGATCTGGATTGAATCAGGGCCGGTCACCAAATCGATTGCGATTCACGACAACCACTTTCAGTCGATCAACACGCACATTGGCATCCTGCGACCGGTCGACGGATGTCAGATCACGCACAATCAATTCGCAGGTGGCGCGAATGCGATTAACCTGAGCCTGGCCGACGAACCGAGCGACGAAGTCTTTGAGAGACAACTAGAAATCACCAACAATACGATGGTTGGCGTACGTTTCTGGTTAGGGCTACACGGCGCAATTCCCACGCACGAGCGTTTCGCCGTGGTGGCGAACAATCTGTTGGTCGATTGTGGACGGATGCAGGGAGACGAAGCGAGTCTCACGCAGGCCAAAGATTTGTGGAATTGGCAAGCCAACTACTGGCAGCCTGTGTTTACGCATCCCGAGGATGATAACCCCGATCGCATCGAGCAGATCGACAATCAAGTCACCACGCAACTGGCACCTGGCGCGATTGATGCCAGTCAATGGAATGATCCATCCGCCGGTGGGAATGCCGAGATACAAGAGCTCATCCGTAGCGGGGCAGGTGGAGAGCTTCCATCTTATATCGGGGCTGTAAAGCCTAAAGACAACTAGTAAGCACCATGTTTGACATCATTGAAACTTGTTGTACGGATCAAGCCTGTGAATGGACCCTACGATGATGAACCATCCTCGATTGAAAACGTCTACCTTTCCGCACAGCGAAGTCTCATTCATGAGGATTGCGGCGGCCCCTACTACGCTCCTTGCGAAGAACCTGAGTCCTTCGTCCCGCAAGTCACCTTGCAGTCGGTTCGCCAGGGTGAAACTTCAGGGCCGATAAGGGTTACCCACGTGGGGCCCTGTCTTGTATCTGGTGGTGTCGAGCAGCACCTGTCGAGCCTGGTTCGCTTTCTCGATCCAAGCCGAGTCGTCATTCAACGATGCATCGTCACTCAGGCGAATCTTGTCAACCAAGAGTTTTGCCAGAAGCTGGGACTGCCAGTTGAAGTTGGTCAGCAAGAGGCCGTGCGCAGAGCGGCCGAGGACTCGGACGTTCTGCTGTATTGGGGAATCGGCCTGGATAACTGGCTGACCGACGTGAAGCCGCCGCTGTGCGTGTTTCTTGCCCATGGCGAAGCGGACTGGACGCGTTCGACGCTCATGCGAAATCACCGCATCACCGATCACGTGATCGCGGTCAGTCAGCGCGCGAAAAAGTTGGTGTGCGATGGCTTCGAGACGACCGTGATTCCCAACGGCATCGATACTGCACGACTGGCTACCACACGGTCGCGGAAAGATGTTCGTGAATCGCTCGGCTTTGGTCCTCATGACTTTTTGCTGGGGATCGTGGCCCGCTTCTCATCGGAAAAACGATTTGAGCTGCTGATCGAAACGGTTGCTTCGCTGCCTCGCAATTTCAAAATGCTGGCCGTTGGTTTCGGACCGAAGCTGACCAAGTATCTGGAAATGGCCAATCGCCTGATTCCGAATCGCTATGCGTTTGTTTCAGCGACCGACTACCTGGGTGACTATTACCAGGCGATGGATGCCTACTGCATGACGTCGGAGCACGAAGGGTTTGGGCTGGTCGTCCTGGAAGCCATGTTTCATGGGCTGCCGATCATCGCAACTGAAGTGGGAGCCGTTCCGGAACTGATAACGCATGGCCAAAGCGGCATGATCGTTGACGGCGATCCGCACTGCTTCGCGGAGGCGGCCAAGACGCTGCAAACACGTCGTGCCTGGGCCAATGCGCTGGGGACCGAAGCTCGGCAGTTTGCCATGCAGCATGGTCATGCCCGGCAGATGGCCGATCGGTATACCTCGCTGCTGGAACAGCTGGTGAAACAGAAGCGTAGCCCAGGATCAGCATAGAGGTAGCTTTCACCGTGTTTCGCATCCGTAATCTTCTCTGGGATTCCGATCCGTTGGCCTTGCATTGCCCTGGTCCGCTTCATGCGAGTTGGTATCGCGTGCGACAGACCATCGCCGCGTTTACCCCTCAGCAGTCCAGCTCGGCTTCCGATATTACGTTCATCACCTGGCACGGTCCTTCGCGTCAGGAGAAGCCCAACGGCGTGTTTGAAGAAAGCTTGGCCCGTTTCGGTATCAAGCCGCTAGTGCTCAAGAAACCGGACAATTGGCGAAACATCGACAAGCTCGCCCTCACGGCAGAAGCTCTCGAGTCGATCGATACGCCCTATGTCATGGGGAGTGATTCGTCCGATACGCTTATCTTTCAGGACCCGGCACTGCTGGTCGAACGTTTCGAGTCGCACTTTACTTGCGACCTGGTTTACAACGCCGTCGGATCACGCTGCTGGCCGGAACTGCCGGAGTACATTGACTATCAATCGTCACTACCTGCGGCGGTGAACGCCCAGGGTAGGCACTGGTTCAACAGCGGCATGTTCTTCGGTCGCACGGAGTTCTGCCGAGAGTACTTCCGCGCGCTCTCGACTGAGAAGCCTGTGCCTGGATATTCGTACTCAGAACAGGCCGTGGCGATGCGAGTTTGGCCTCAGTGGTATCCTCGCGTGCAATTAGATTACCAGTGCCTGCTCTTTCAATGGTTCAACGAATCACTCGACGTAATGCGGCTGGAACGCCCGGCCCAGTCGCGGCATGAGTCGCTGATTGAGATCTTACGAACGCTGGGGAGTGATCTCACTGGAGCGGAAGTGGGAGTCTTCGACGGGTGGACGGCCGAGGTGCTCTTGCGAACATTTCCCGATTTGCGGTTGTGGTTGGTCGATGCATGGCAACCGTACGGCGGCGAAAGCCATATGGGAAAGCAAGACCGAGCGTACTTTCAGCGGGCCTTTGAAGAGACGATGTTTTGGACGAAGTTCGCAGAGGACCGACGTTTTACGCTTCGTGAGTGGTCCCCTCAGGCAGCCGATCGATTTCAAGCGGCATCACTCGACTTCGTGTTTATCGATGCCAATCATCTGTATGAAGCGGTCCGCGACGACATCAACGCGTGGTGGCCCAAGGTCCGACCAGGCGGGGCGCTGTGCGGGCACGATTACGCCATTCACCGCGACGGCGAAGGTGTCTGGGGAGTTCAGCGAGCCGTCGATGAATTTGCGAAAGCACAAGGCCTGCAGCCCACCATCCTGCAAGATGGTGTGTGGTGCATCTATCGCCAAAACAACTGAGCCTGCCCCGGAAGTGAATCCGCTGGCAGGCTCTTGGTGCTTGGTCGAGGTCTGGATGGCTCGCGACTAGCTTTGATCTTCCAGGATGCTCCAGAGTCGGTAGCCGCCGCTGATGTTGCGAGCGTCTATACCATGTTGCAAGAGGATACGCGTGGCGAGGTAGCCTCGTTGTCCGACTTGGCAGTACGTCGCAACCGGCTGTTTGGCAGGCAATTCGTCGAGTCGATCGCGGAGTTCTTCGACGGGAATGTTCACCGCTCCGGGGATATGCCCCTTGGCGAACTCTCCGGTCGTACGGACATCCAGCAGAAACAGGTTATTGGCTGACGGGTCCTTGAGAGTGCTCGCATGAATGATCGGCTGATCCCCACGCATCACTCCTGAGGCAATAAAGCCAGCCATGTTGACTGGGTCCTTGGCGTGCCCGTATTGCGGGGCATAGCAAAGCTCGGCTTCTTCCAGATCGTAGACGGTCATCTTCGCTTGAATGGCCATGGCGATCACGTCCATGCGTTTATCAACACCACTGGTTCCGCTGGCCTGGGCACCGAGGATCTTGCCGTCATCCGGCGAGAACAAGAGCTTGAATAGCATTTGCTTGGCGCCAGGGAAGTAGCCTGCGTGATCGGTCGGATGCAAGTAGATCTTCTCGTAGGGAATCTCTTTCATGAGTAGGATCTTCTCGCTCAACCCGGTCATTGCCGCAGTCTGACCGAACATGCCGACCACGGCTGTCCCCTCGGTTCCGCGGTAATGCGACTCTCGCTGGAAGATGCGGTCGGAAGCGATCCGGCCTTGGCGGTTGGCGGGGCCTGCCAAGGGAATTTGAATCGGGTCGCCGGTGACGACACAAGTCGTTTCAACCACATCCCCAACCGCGTAGATATCGGGGATGTTGGTTTCCATTTGTTCGTTGACACGAATGCCACCACGCGGGCCACACTCGATGCCTGCTTCGGCGGCAAGTTTGCTTTCGGGACGAACGCCGATGCAAAGCACGACAAAATCCGCTGCGATTACCGAAGAGTCATTGAGCGTGACATTGATTTTGTCTTTATCGGAATCGAACTGCTTCGCGGAAGAACCCAGTCGCAGGTCGATCCCTTCGGCGACGAGACGCTTTTCCAGCGGAAGGATCATTTCTCGATCCCACGGCGGAAGAATCTGGTTGGCCAGTTCCACAATCGTGGTTTCGATCCCGCGCCGAACGAGGTTCTCGGCGACTTCGATTCCGATGAAACCGGCACCGACGATCACGGCCCGCGTGGCACCCTCGGTTGCCAGTTCCCGCATGCGATCGGCGTCGTTTAGATCGCGTAGGCTGACGATACGCTCGTTATCGATCCCAGGCAGCGGAGGACGAAAGGGAGACGCACCGGTCGCAATGATTAAGCTGTCGTAGCTTTCGGTGTATTCTTCGCCAGACTCCAAATTCTTGACGGTGACGGTCTTCGACTCGGGGTCGATCTTGGTCACTTCGCTACGGACGCGGACGTCCAGACGCAAACGCTCTCGCAAGAGGCGAATCGGCGCGACCAACAGCTTGTCGCGCGATTCGATTTCGCCGCCCACGTAGTAAGGGAGACCACAATTTGCAAAGGATGGATGAGCACCACGCTCGAACACCACGATCTCGGCTTCTTCGCTCAGACGCCGTGCGCGAGCCGCGGCCGAGGCACCGCCAGCAACTCCACCAACAATGACAATCTTCATTAGTTTCCCTCTCAGATGTTCGCCTGGCCGATAGCCTTCCATTGGCTATCGACAACTAGAATCTTAGTTGCCAAGTGGAATGTAGGTATAGCCATCAGACTGTAGATTAACATTCGTCGTCAATGCCGAAACGGCCGTGTCGACAAAGACGACTACGTCCTCTGCACTCTTGCCTTTTCCTTGCAGGGATTGACCGCAGACGTACATCTGCACCCCCGCATGGTGGAGGTCTCGCAGTAAGGCGAGATTAGGGTTCTCCGTGGTTTGGAAAGTATCGTTATAGGCATCATCATTCAAGACGGCCAGAGTAGCGCCACCATGAAAGACGAGTGCAATCTCAACATCTGCTGCCTCTTTGCCGGCACCGGCGTATAGGTTAACGAACCGGGCAACCTTTTCAATCGCAGGATTCAGCTGATCCGGCTCGGAAGACTGAGTAACGTCGACCGCAATTTTGGAACCAGGACGAGGCTGCTGCGCGGCATTGGGCATGTTGAAGACGCCGCCATGTTGCTTGACCTTTGGAAATGCCTTTCCGCCTTGCTGGGCTGGCTGACGACCAGGCACAGCGTGGTTTTTGTGGGCTTCGGCGAAGCCTCGTTCGACGAATTTCGACACAACCTTGGCATGCTCTTTGATCAGGGTAGCAACGTAAGGATCATCGGAAGTTTCCGTGACTTTCACGCCTTTGGGAGTATCTTCATGCACCATCTTAATCTTCTTGGTGTGCTGGAAGATTTCCGCAAACAGGGGATCTCGCATACGAATGGGGGACGGCTTTTCGATACGGACGGTCATTTGTTCGACGTGCGTCTTGATATGTGCCGCGACACTGGGCACATCCGACTCGGTCAGCGTCTCGACGCCATTGTCGAGTTCTTTCACTGTGCGGCGGATCTTGTCATGGTTCTCTAACAGGTAGTGAAAGACCTCCATGTCGACTTCATGCTGATCATCGTGACCGTGACCTTGGCCTTGCATTTGACCAGGGCCGTGGCCGGGACCTTGACCTTGACGTTGGCCCGGTCCTGCACCGGGACCAGGGCCCTGACCTTGGCCGGGACCGCGTCCCATGCGGCCACGCCCAAACCCTTGGGCGTCTACTGAGGCGCACCAAACCATAGAGAGTAATAAAACAAGCAGGATGCGAGACGAAATGGTGGCCATGGGAGGTGTCCTTTGAGTTGTTGGATAGTCCGTGCTTCAAGCACGTACGTCTCTGAGAAGTAAAAAAGTTGGTACCAATGGAAGCTTTAAACGCGACCTTTCAACATGCCGTGCCAATACAAAGCCGGCAGTCCAAACTTCTTCAGCAGGAACATGCTGAAGCGTTCTTGTGCTTGATCAAAGGGAAACGTTTCAGCCGGGCGACCTTCGTAGTTGAACTCTGCCAGAACCAGGCTGTCGTATCCGGTAACCACGGGGCACGAGGTGTATCCGTCGTACTGAGCGGTCAGGGGACGATCTTGAATCACCGATAACAGGTTTTCGACCAGCACCGGAGCTTGCTTACGGATCGCGGCACCTGTTTTGGAGGTGGGCAGGCTGGAAGCATCTCCGAGTGAGAAGACGTTGGAAAACCGGTTATGGCGTAAGGTGAATTTATCGACATCGACCCAGCCCCCTTCGCCGGCCAACTCGCTGTTGGCAACAAAGTCGGGGGCACCCATGGGCGGTGTCACATGGATCATGTCATACTTGATGACGATCTCTTCCTCGGTATCCATGTGGTGGTAAATGGCTTCCTTGCTTTGGGAACGAACCTCGGTCAGGTTGTGGCGGAAGCGAGTTTCGACACCTTTACGAGCAGCCACTTTCTCCAATACCTCGCGGTATTCTTCGACCGCGAACAACCGTGGCCCGGCGGCGGTGAAGATCACATTGATGCGGTCTCGGACGCCTGAGCGACGGAAGTGATCTTCGGCCAGGTAACAGATCTTCTGAGGAGCACCACCGCATTTCACGGCCCCGGCAGGCTGGGTGAAGAGTGCCGTTCCCTCTTTCAGTCCCTGGATGAACTTCCAGGTGCTTCCGACTGTGTTGATCGAGTAGTTACTGCAAACGCCGTCTTTTCCGACCGACTCTTTCAGGCCTTTGACCTTGTCCCAGTTAACTTGAATGCCGGGTGCGACAATCAGGTATTCGTAGGTAATCGCTTGACCATCGCGAGTCGTCAGCTGATTTTCGTTGGGCTGAAACGTGGCGACGGCATCTTTGATCCACTTCACACCTCGCGGAATGACACTTGCTTCGTCCCGGCCAGACACTTCGGGGCGAAAGATGCCACCACCCACCATGGTCCACAGCGGCTGATAGTAGTGCTTGTCCGAAGGCTCGATAAGGGCGACATCGAGCGACGGGTCGGCATTTCGCAAACGAGCGGCCACGGTGATACCGGCCGTTCCTCCGCCAACAATGACAATTTGATGATGAGCCATGAACGAGTCTCCTAACTTTTGACTGCCGGCGGAGCGGATTGAGCGGGGTGCTTCTCGTCGAGTAAGTTGCCGAAGCACTTGCCGAATTGAACGGCAAAGGCCAGGGCACGTTGCGTATTGGAATCTCGTGAAGCACTGAGAAGTCCAAGCAAACCCAGGCGTTCCGGCACGGGTTGCTCACAGCTTCCTTGGCGACAAGATGACAGGGCCGAACCCATCAGGCTGACGGTTTCGACCGAATGTTCACTGAGAACGTCCGATCGCAGCAGGTAACCGAGCCGATCGAGTTCTTCGCGGCGGATTTGACCACCCAGGTAGAGTGCCGCATGAATTCCGTTGCGGACACTCTCTTCCAGGGCGACGCCTTCCTGCTTCAGTTCGGTAGCCCACTCGTCGAAGACATCCATGGCAACCGAAACCAGGTTCGGCAGTTCGTCCGACATCTCAGCTGCTTTCTGCAATTGCGGAAGGTGATCGACCAGCACATTCAGGGCTTGAATGTTTTGCGGATCGGTCGCCTTCTTGAAAAGTTGAAGCAACTGAGTTGCTCGTTGCTCCAGATCGATGTCGTTCTCGGCTGCCTGACGAGCAAGCGAATCGAACAAGTCCGTCGCAACGGCCACAAGATTCGGCAAGTCCTGGGCCACGGAAAGGACGTTGTCCAGTACTTCCGCATGGTCCAGTAGACGGTGCAACATCTCTTGCGTTTGAGGGTCGTTCAAACGCTGTTCAACGGACTGGGAACGAGCATTGGTCGGCGTATCGAGCATGGCTCACCTTGCATTTCTAGGAAGGAAAGGTACGGATGGTTTTCCCGTTACTTGGACACAACGGCCTCAGGGTGAACCACCGAATAACCTTTGCCGGTCCATCCGGTGAAACCACCTTCCAGGTTGATCACGTCTTTTCGTCCGGCAGCCTGGAGCACGCTAACTCCGATCGCCGAGCGAGCACCACTGCGGCAGTTAACCACAATCTGTTGATCTTGAGGAATCTCATCCAACGTCTCGGGCAACTTGCCGAGGAAGTTATGCTGGGCATGAGGAATGTGACCCGCGTTCCATTCCTGATCACTTCGCACATCGACCAGCATGACCGACTCGTTGGCGAGAAGGTCAGACAACTCGGTCGCATTCACGGTTTCGTAGCTTTCGTTCAGCAAGTCCGCATTAGCGACTTCACTACGCTCGAAGTAACCACCGATGTTTTCCGCTCCGATGCTGAGCAAGACGTGCATCGCCTCTTGCATTTGTTCGGAGCTTCCCACCAGGTAGGCAGGCCGATCATAGTCGATCAGCCATCCACCCCAGGTGCTGAGTGAACCGATGGGGATGTTGATCGTGCCGGAGGCATGAGCCTTGGCGAACGACTTCGAGGCAACGAGGTCTACGACGGTCCCCTGCTCGATGGCTGCCGGTAACTTGCTGGCCGCGAGCTTACTGATCTTGGCGTCTTCGCCAAGCACTTTCGGGCCTTCCTTGTTCACACGCTTCATCACGGCGAAGTAAGGAGGCACTTCCGGCTGATCGGCCAGGATGTAGTCGACGAATGCTTCTTCTTCGTTGAATTGAAGGCCTGGGTTGAAACGCTTCTCGTAACCGACGGTCGAGGAGGGAACAGCTCCCAATCCCTTACCGCAGGCACTTCCGGCTCCGTGGGCTGGCCAGACTTGCAGATATTCCGGCAGCTTTTTGAACTTCTCGAGCGAGTGGAACAGGTCGATCGCACCAGCTTTGGCGGTGTTCATGATCTTGGCAGCTTGCTCCAGCAAGTCCGGTCGACCGACGGCGTTCACGAAAACGAAGTCGCCGGTGAAGATCCCCATCGGCTCTTGGGCACCACCACCCTGGTCGGTCAGCAGGAACGAAATGCTTTCAGGCGTGTGCCCCGGCGTATGCAGTACATCGAATCGGATTTTCCCGATCATGAAGTGATCACCTTCGTGAAGCAGTTGGTGCGAGTACTGATCGGCGTATTCGTACTTCCATTCCTTCGGGCCTTCATCCGAAACGTAGAGCTTGGCACCGACTCGATCGGCCAGCTCACGGGCACCGGAAACGTAGTCGGCATGTATGTGCGTTTCAGCAATGGCGACGATCTTGACGCCTTCGCGCGCGGCCATGTCCAGATACTTTTGGATGTCGCGGCCCGGGTCGACAATCACGGCTTCACTGGCACGCTGGCAGCCAACCATGTAAGAGGCATGAGCGAGTGACTTGTCGTAAAAGTATTTGAGCAACATGGCAGATGTCCTTATTTCTATAGAAGTGTTGACTTGGCGATGACAAAGACGGCAACCAGAGCGACGGCTGTCGCGAAAATCTTCTGGAGCGTCGGTCCTTTAAGTTTTCGAGCGAGCATGCTTCCCAGCCCCATGCCGGCGAAGCCGCCGATCAGAAACTGGACGGTTAGTCCCCAGTTAAATTCGTTGCCGCTGAACAGGTGCGAGGTAAATCCGCTCAAGCTGATCAGGACAATGACAAACAAGGAGGTTGCGATTGCGCGATGAATGGCCATGCCACTGAAGAGCACAAGCGCCGGAACGATCACAAATCCACCACCGACACCGAACATGCCGGATAGGAGCCCGGTGGCGATACCCACGAGGACAAGCAACCGAGCGCACTTGGAAGTCAGGATCAGTTTCCCGTCTTCATCTCGCTGACACGAGGCGCGGTCGGCACTTGGTTCGCAGTTTGCAGCAGGGATAACTACCGCCGGGTTTTTTGACTTTTGCCACATGCGATAGGCAACCACAAACATCAAACACGCGAACAAGGTGAGCAGTACGTTTCCGGGTACAAACTTGGAAAGGTATGCTCCGATCGGCGCGCCTAACATGCCTGAAACTGCAAATAGCAGGCCGGTTCTCAGTTCGATTTCATTTCGCAGCAAGCGGGGAAGTGCTCCCGAGATGGCCGTGCCTCCGACGGCCGCCAGGGAGATGCCGACGGCTTCTCTAGGTTCGACCCCGAGTCCAAACACGAGCAGAGGGACGGCGAACACGCCACCGCCGCCGCCAGTCAGCCCTAGGGCAAAACCGACTACTGCTCCGAACAGGACTGCGAGAAATACCGTCATGGCTCTACTTCCGTCCGCCTTTCGATCTCGTGCTGCAAAACTTAAAACAGTCTAAAGGTCGACATGTCGCAATGCGACGATATGTTATCGCAAAAAAAATCTACGGGGTTCGATACTTGGCACCGCACGGGAGAAAACGCCCTTCGATACATGCCATCAGGTGCTCGAGGTGAGGCTCGGCCACTTGGTAGTATACGAAACGTCCTTCTCGTTCGCTTTGCAGAAAGCCGCATCGCTGCAGCAGACGCAGGTGCTCTGAAGTCACATTGTCGGGCGTTTCACAGTCCTTGGCGATCTCGCCAACTGTGTAGCGACCGTGAAGCAGCAACTGAACGATTCTCAGTCGGACCGGGTGGGCCAGCGTACGAAGGCATTCGGCTGCTTCTGCGAACTCTTGCACGCCGCCTGGGGGCTTTCCGGATGGTTGGTTTATCGGTGCCATTTCATTCCTCTCTTGATATTAATATATCGCAAGGTCGCGATATGTCAACATGTGTTAGGCGGAACGATTTAAAATGAGGTAAGCCGCAGTAAGGCCAGTCGGGAGTCCATCGAGTTCGATGGCAAGAAAGAGAGGGATATTACTGGAATTCTCGGGCTGAGTGGGCTGCTAGCCCTACTTGGCAGCCATGCCACCAGCGTGTCGTCGAACTTGGGCCGGCTCGTCGGCCTGCTTAGGCTTGGCCAGGCCATGATTCTGCAGGCAGGTCGCAAATTGCGGATAGGTGGCATTCAGAATCGTACACAGATAGATGGGAAGATCCTTCTCTTGAATGACAAACGCACCCATGCCGTAGTGCTTGCGAAAAGCGGTTGCAAAAGCCGAAGCGGGATGGGCATGCATGAAGCGGAATAACTGCTCGGCCGACTGGGCATTGAGCGACTCGAGCTGGTAGGTGGTCCTATTCTCGTATTCCAATTGCCATGTGGTGGGCCTCTGCGGATCGGCAAGATTCAGCGAGTAGGTTTTCCAGTTGGGAATGACGCCTGTCTCAGGATCAATCTCAAAGGACTGGAAGCCAGGGTTGTTGCCGAAGATGGGACTAATCGCTGGGGCGATCTTGTGCAGCAAAGCTGGCTTGTCGTTGAGCCGATCGATCCGGAAGTCGTCCATGTGCGTATGCCCGGTGAATGAGACATGAAGCGTATCACGGAACTCTTCAATCAGTTTCAGATATCGCTGCATGAACTCGGGCTTCCACATCTCGGCGGCCAGGCTACGACCACCTTCCTTCTCTTCCTGGTAACTATCGAGTCCTGGCGGGACATGCATCAGAAGCCAAACTCGCTTCTGCTGCTTGCGGGCTAATTCCAGTTCAGAAGTCAGCCAATCCATTAAGGCGTACCCTGGATTCGCCCCTGGGTTTTGACACGCGCAGCAGTTCTGATCCTTGGGATCGAAATAGGACGAACAGTAGCTGCCGGACCAATAAACCGAATTCAAAACGAGCAATCGGTCGGAGGCGATGCCAGGGAGATCGGCGCGGTAGGCTCCCAAAGTTGCAAATGACTGACGGAACGTATCGGCATCGATGGTATCACCAAGCATTGGTTGCCAGCGATCGGCGAACTGATGCAGGAACATGCCATCCGGCTGAATCCAGTAGTCGCCGCAAAACGAATCATCATTGCCCAGCGTAGCCAGAACAGGCACATCCGGAAAACGTTTACGTAGCTCAAGAGCAACGACTTCGATAGCCTTCATCGTGAACGCTCGGTACGCAGCGGGGTCCTCGGAGATCGACTTCGGGGCAAGCTTCTCATACCTCTCTTGCAATTGATGCGCGAGGAAATCGCCGGGGTAAAGAATGAAGAGAGGACTGGGGGTATGGGACTTCGCGGCATCCAGAGCCGAGGTCATCAGCCGGTAGTTCGAGTCGCTACCGATCTTGCCCAGTGATGGATTCGTGTCGGCGAGAAACTCCCCCCACTGATCGGCTGGTAAATCGGCAAGATGCTTGAACTGCTCTTGGTCCAGGCCTGCGAACGGCTGAAAGTGTATGTCGGAAATCACCAAGAACTCGGCTGACCTCGCCGCCGAGGTAAAGCAAGCTACCAACGAGAAGACGACTAGAAATACAAAACGACGGCTTCCGCTGCTCATGCTATTCGTTTCGTTCAAGATGACTACGTTGGATTAGTTCGACGATTCCGCTGTGATTTCGCACCGCTTGATAAAGAGGATACACTATAACGACTACCTTCTTCCAATTCTCTTGGGTGCTCCATGCTCGTTATGCGTATTTTCGTATTCTCGGTAATCCTGTGCCTGAATGGTTTGCTGCTGGGGCTGGCGCCTTTGCATGCGGCTGATTTGCACGTCAATCCACTGGTTGGCAGCGACGCGAATGTTGGTTCGTCCGAAGCTCCGTTCAAGACACTACAGGCCGCCATCAATAAGGCCGTTGAAGGGGATGTGATTAAGCTGCATCCTCGTGGAGCCGTGTACCGGCAATCGGGTCACTTTCGATCGCAAGTCGGGATCACGATCGAAGGAAACGGCGTGACGCTTGACGGGGCCGATCCACTGCCGGCTACGGGGTGGGAAGAGGTTGAGGACGGGCTCTATCGACGCAAACTACAGCGCACGCCGTTGGACCGGCATCTATTGATCTTTGACGGACGTATGGAACGCATGGGGCGAACGCAAAGTTCCAATTCGCCTGACTTTCCCCCGGTCAGTAAACTGAAGCCGCGTCAGTTCTGCTTCGAGAATATCGATGAGAAGTCAGGCTGGTTGTATGTCCGCGGTGATATATCGAAGCTGGAGTGGTCAACGCGAGTCAACGGGATCGCTACCAGCGGCGAGTGTCGTAAGCTGGCTGTTCGAAACCTGCGTGCCCGTAACTTTCTGAACGACGGCTTCAATATCCATGGCGACTGCCGAGATCTCAAATTTAATGGCATTCAGGGATTCGATTGCTTCGACGAAGGTTTTTCGGCACATGAATCGGCCCAGTGTACGGTCGATCGCGGCGCCTTCTTTGGGAACGAAAACGGAGTGGCCGACGTCAACCAGGCGGAGACGATTTATCGAGTCTGTCGGTTCTTTGGGAATGTGAACGTCGACGTGCTCTTGATTGGCCGTAAGCATGCCCTGGTTGATTGTGAGATCGTTAACGCGACAAACGCTTCGGCTTTGGTGGCCGGTCCGCGGGCCGGAGAAGAGTCGTTCGTATTGCATCTCGAACGCGTCTCGATCGAAACGAAGGATAAGGAGCAGCCCGCCCGTGTGCGTCTGGATGGCGGGAAGGTTACGTTTGAAGAGTGCCAGTTTGGCAACGTCGACCTGAATACGACCGGGGCGAAAGTTGATGGTGAGCTCCCCACACCGAAAGTCCCGTAGTTCACGCGTTTATCGCTTCACGAGTTTTCTTGCAACAGGCATGAAAAGCGGCTATTTTTGAGTCGATCCTACCTGACACCTACTCTCTTTCCCACCTAAGGAATTACCTCTATGAAACGATTGTTGTTCTCGATTACTGCCCTGTTGTTGATTCAACAGGCCGTCGTAGCTGAAACCAAGCAGCTTAAAGATGTCCCGTACGGCGAGCATCCACGCCAGGTGCTGGACTTCTACCAGGCTGAGTCGGACGAACCAACGCCGGTGGTCTTCTACATCCACGGCGGTGGCTGGCAAGGCGGCGATAAGAAGACCAACCCCAAGGCTTTCCTCGATAACGGTATCTCGGTCGTTGCCATCAACTACCGTTATGTGAAGAACGCAGTCCAGGAAGGCGTGAAGCCACCGGTCAAAGCACCGCTGGAAGATGCTGCCCGGGCGTTGCAGTTTGTTCGCTCGAAAGCGAAAGAGTGGAACCTGGATAAAGAGCGAATTGGTGCCACCGGTGGTTCTGCTGGTGGTTGCTCTTCGCTGTGGCTGGCTTTTCACGATGACATGGCCGACCCCAAGAGCGACGATCCGATTGCCCGCGAGTCGACGCGACTATTCTGTGCGGCTGTGAATGGTGCCCAGGTTTCCCTGGATCCCAAGCAGCTCCGAGAGTGGATGCCCAACTATCGCTACGGTGCCCACGCATTCGGCTTGCCGAACTTGGACGTGGTGATGGAGAAGCGGGAAGAAGTGATGCCCTGGATCAAAGAGTACTCGCCGTTCTCGCACGTCAGTAAAGACGATCCACCGATCGCTATGTTCTACAACGGCGAAGTCCCAGAGCTGGGTTCCTCACCGAAAGATCCTACCCACTCAGGCGTCATGGGTTTGACACTCGCCGAGAAACTGAATGAAGTAGGCGTCGACGTCTACCTGAAGCATCCAGGCGTGAAGGATCCCGAGTATCGCAGCTCGACGGAATATTTGATCGCGAAGCTGAAGAAGTAATTCAGGTACGCTCAATCGGAAATGAAAAAGCCTCGCAGCTGTTGCGAGGCTTTTTTCATTACTGTGGTTGGCTGCGAGTGGGCTAATCGCGTTCTGGCCAGAGAGTTTCTTCCTCAGGCAGCGTAACGACTGGCCATCCGCTGGGGAAAATCCGAACGATTCGGCCAGGTCGAAATCCTTCCAAAAGCAGCGATGGTTGAACCTGAATCTGGATGCCGCTACTGCCTGGCTTCTTCTCGACTTGATTGACGGCAAGGATCGGTCCCCCTTTTTTGTCGTTGACCTGATCGTAGATCTGTAGTGTTGGTTCCGATACGCAAACTTGTGCCGTCGTATTGGGCTTGAAATCTTCGTACAAGCTGGAATCGATTCCGCCAAAAAGGGTTACTGTCAGAATACGTTTCTGGTTGTCGACGGCGTCGATGATGCCAGCCAGGCCTCGGTCTTTCTGGTGCAGCCGATGTTGTGCTAATTGCCGAGCCTGGGCGATCTGGCGGCTTTCTTCGTCGAGCCACAAGTCGGTGCAACGCCCAACGCCATAGAGGGTTGCCCAGGTCAAGTTGAAAAGCACGTTCTGTCCCGGCTGGATATCTTCCAGCGTGGCGACTTGCTTCCCCTGATATACCCGCGTGGCTGCCGTCAGATCGAGTTCGATGGAAGTCGGTTTCTCTTCCCCTTCGGCTTGGCTGACAAGCTTAAGCTTCATCTCTTTCAGGTCAACGTTGTCAACCTGCCACAATTCGTTCTTCTCTTGGTAATAGGTGAAGTCATCAACCAGCCGAAACGCTTTGGTGAAGTCGGACTCGATGCTCTTACGGTTATAGAAGAGCGATTTGGTTTCTTCCCCTTCATCCTTTATGTACCACAGGCCATGGAGATGCGTCCCGATAGGAATGTCCTTCAAGGCCGCCGGAGAACCATGGTACGACAGCGAGCCATACGGCAAGATACGGAAGTCGATGGGCAAGTCCCAATGACTACGGCGCTGCTTGTCGGTGCGGGAGACACGGATGGTACCGGTGCGGTGGATATGATCCTTGCCGACGAGTTCTCCGGTGAAGTAGTGGGCCGAACCCTCAGGCGGAAATTGCCCTGGTACGGTTTGATACCACGGAAGTTTCTCGTCCTCGCTCGTGTCCGTGCGGAATGTTTCCTCCGCCGCAATCGGCGACGTCAGACACACCACAAAAAGCAATACCCAGGTGAAATGAATACGCACCGTTAATTATCCCAAAAGTTCTGTCATCACACGGTGGCTATCGCCGAACTGGTCGACCTTCACATCCATTCGCTGCATCATCGTCAGGAGCAAGTTGCTCAAGTGAGCATCGCTGTCGACTGGTCGCGAGCAAACGTGGTAATGCTTTTGCGACTCTTCCATGTTGTACTGGCCGAGGGTCGGCAGGTTGTAGTCGACGTGCGTGCCATGCTTCAGGCCCATCGACGCGCCGCCAGCCAATACCATTGGCAGGTTCGCGTTACCATGGCTGTGACCATAGGCCATGCCGCTGCCAAAGAGGACCATCGTCCGGTCGAGAAGGGTCTGGTTGTCTTCCTGGTACGACTTCAGTCGATTCAGGAAGTACGAAAATTGCTGCACCAGGAAGGTATCCGTTTCGGTAAGTCGGCGGAGCTGTTCCGGGTCGCCATTGTGGTGCGAAAGCTCGTGCCGTGATTGGGCGACGCCAATCTCAGGAATTGCCAGGCCGTTGCTTTCGCTCCCGCTCATGCACGTGATCACTCGCGTCATGTCAGTACGCAACGCGAGCACCATCAGGTCGTAGATCGTTCGGTAGAGATCACCAGCTTCCGTGTTCGGAATGTCGCGGGTCAGTTTGGCCTTGGTCTCGGCGGCGACCTCCGGCTTGGGCACTTCCAGCCAGTCGTAGCTGCGCTGCGTGCGAAGCTCGACATCGCGAACCGCGTGGAGGTACTCGTCGAGCTTGTTGCGATCTTCAGTTCCGATCTTGCCGCGGAAACTGTTCGCGTCTTCGAGGATCGCATCGAGCACACTGCCGCGGCGATTGAGCTTGCGCTTGGCGACTTCCAAGCCACCCTTTTCCACGCCAAAGAGCCGATCAAAGATGGCTCGCGGGCGACGTTCGGCCGGCAGAGGAATACCGTCCCGCGACCAGCCCAGCGTACCGCCGGTCACGGCGAGTTCGAGCGAAGGAAAACGCGTATGCCGCGAAGTGACTTCCGCCATCATCTGGTCGGCTGAGATCGTATTGCGGAAGGCACCACCTTCTTGGCTGATCTTGGCGGAAGTAAGCCAGATCTTGTCGCATTCGTGAGCCTGACCGATCCCGTTGGGATGATAGAGTCCGCTGATCGGAGTTATTTGCTGGCGATGCTCTTCGAGCGACTTCATCGGGCCGGACAACTCGTAGTCAGCGCCTGACTTCTGAATCTGCCAGGTAAGCGTGTTGACGCCGTTGGGCACGTAGATGAAGACGGCCCGTTTCGGTTTGCCTTGTCCCTGTTCGGCTGAGGACTTCTCCTCGGCCATCAGCTGACCAGGATCCATGCACTGCAGAAGCGGCAAGGCCATACTGGCACCCATGCCACGCAGCACGTGGCGGCGGTTGATCTTCCATCGTCGTGAGTTGAAGTTGGCCATGGGTCACCGTTTCTGAAAAAGGTCAGACAAAACGAACGTTTCCACTAAGTCACGCACGCGGAAATCATCAGCGCGACTTTGGGCCGCGATGGCTTCGAGATCATCCCGATCATCGATCGTCATCGTGCGGCGAAGGGAATAAGTAGCAAGTTTTTTGATAAACGTGTTGTTGAAATCATCGACATTGGCCAGTAGCAATTGGCGGAACTCTTTCGGTCCGGCAAACTCGCGGCCATCCGGCAGCACGCCACTGGGGTCTACTTTCGGGTTCGCGCCCGTGCCGGACTGGACAATCTCTTCGGTTCGCCACTGGCCGATTGCATTGAAGTTGTCGAAGGCCAAACCAAGCGGGTCGATCTTGCGGTGACAGGCCGCACAGTTCGGATCGTGCTTGTGAGCTTCCAGCTTCATACGGATCGTCGCCTTGGGCGAGTCGACCGGGTTAGGTTCAATCGGGTCGACATTGGCCGGCGGAGGAGGGGGGGACTTGCCGAAGATCGACTCCATCACCCAGACGCCGCGATGCACCGGGCGGTGGCGCGTTCCGTCGGACGTCAGAGAAAGGATCGCGGCCTGGGTTAGTAGGCCGCCGCGGTGATCTTCCTGGTCGAGCGTAACGCGTTGAAACCCGTCTCGTTCGACGCCTTTCATTTCGTAGTGGATGGCCAGACGTGGGTTCACCATGGTCCAGTCGGAGTCGAGGAATTCGCGGAGGCTTAAGTTTTGGTCCAGCACTTCCTGGAAGAAGGCCGACGTCTCGCCCTTCATACTGCGTTCCAGATGAGGATCGTACTCGGGGTAAAGCTTTTGATCCGGCGGGAACATTCCCAGTTTGTGCATCTGCATCCACTGACGTGGGAATTCGACACTGAACTTGGCCGCACGTGGATCGGCAAGCATGCGATCCAGTTGTTGCTTGAGAATCGCCTTGTCCTGCAGTGTACCATCGTGGGCAATCGACAAAAGTTCTTCGTCGGGCATCGTGCTCCAAAGCATGTACGACAGACGATTGGCGACCTCGAAGTCATTTAGGTTGTCGGTAGGCTTCTCAGAGTCTCCTTCGACCAGGAAAAGAAAGTCTTTCGAGCACATCACGGCCAGCATCGCCGTCTTCACGGCATCTTTCAGCTCGGCCCCTGCTTCAAGTTCCTGGGCAGCGATGGCCACATAACGCTGGGTCTCGGCTTCGGTGACTGGGCGTCGAAAAGCATCTTCACAGAAACGCGTGATACATTGCCGAAGCTGATCAACGTTGCCTTCTTCGGTCGGCATGTACCGGGCCCGCTTCGCTTGGACCTCATCGGTAATGATCGGACCTTCCCACTCGATCCAGTCGACAATCAAGAACGGATAAAGAGGAACACCTTCCTCATCGGTCAGTTTGATCTGCCAAGGAATGCGTCCTTGCTTGAGACTGAAAAAGGGAATCGCACCGGAACGACCGGATCGTGGCAGATTCGAGGGGCCGGGAACATCGTTAGTCACATCAAACGTGGTGGTCCCAGGCGGAAGGTGACACGTGAACTCGACGATCGTCGGTTTGTCTTCCGGAGCGAGGATGTCTTGCTCGAACAACAGGCGGTCGATCTTTTCGGCATAGAAGGTCAGATGAGGGGCGCGACCACCAGGCGGCTTCATTCCGCTGACTTGGAGGCGGACTTTGAAGTAGCCACCGTTCTTGACCATGTCGCCGCCAGGACCTGGACGACCGCCACGCAGTTGATGACCAGGCCACATATCGACACGGACTTTGTCCGCCAAGCCTTGCTCTTCGAGCTCCTTCCGCTGTTCGGAGCTTGGTCCACCACGAAGGTCGAGAGCCGTCTTGCGGATGATCGTTGTCTCGATTGGTTTGTCGGGATAGGCTTCGTCCAGAATGGCCTCGGCGGCGGAGTAATACTTCTCGACATGGGAAGCGGAAAGAGAAAGCACGGAACCGATGCGATCGAAACCATGGTATTCGGCGTCTTCGTTCAGCCCGCCTGGGTCGGCAACGCCGTAGCGCACGCCCAACAGGTCTTCGACCGTATTGGCATATTCGATGCGGGTCAGGCGATGGAAAGAAACGGGCTGTCGTTTGGCCATGCGAGCCGAACGACCTTCTTCAATCCGGGCAGCCAACCACTCGACGACTACGGCACCTTGTTCAGCAGTGGGGCGTTCGGGCTCGTCTTCCGGAGGCATCTCGCCGTTGTTGATCTTCTCGATCACTTCCAACCAGCGATTGACCGCACTGGCGGCGCCGACATCTTCGGAAAGCGTATCAACGCGGAAATCCCCCTCTTGCGACTCAGGGCCATGGCAATGGACGCAATGCTTCTGCATGAACGGTCCGATTTCCTCAGAAAACGGCCGATGGGTTGGTTCTGCGATTAGCAATGCAGGATGCCACAAGCTGAGAAGCAACGTCCAAGCGGCGGCATAAACTAGCGGTCGAGTCATCATCACTTGGCAGGGTGAGAGCAGAAGGAAGGACAGGTGGCAGGGGCCTATTTTGGGTGGGAAGCCTTATGTTAGATCGGATTCAATGGATAGGTCAATTGAAAAAGACATCTGAGAACTGTTTTTCAGTGTGCAGCTTACACTTATGCGCAGAAACGGAAATTTGACGCGATCATGCAGAATGGTCAGAATATGACTCACCTGCATTGAACATGCTTACGAGTATGTCCTTCCCCTCTCAATCCTCGTCTTCCACTTACGGAGCTTGCCATGACATTGGTCAATCGTCGTACATTTCTGCAGTCCTCCGCCGCTGGAGCGGGACTGATTCTTACCGGAACAGCCGCATCCGGTGCCGTTCAAGGAGCCAATGATCGGGTACGAATTGCCGTGGCTGGGCTCAATGGCCGTGGTAAGAATCACATCGATGGCTGGTTCGGCCAAGACAATGTCGAAATCGCTTACCTGATCGATCCCGATGAAAAGGTCCTCGCTCGAACGGTGAAGGCCGTTCAAGAGAAGGCCAACGGCAAGTTCAAGGTGAAAGGTGTTCGCGACGTACGCGAAGCACTCGACGATCCGAACCTTGATGCCATCTCGGTCGCCACGCCCAACCACTGGCACTCGCTGATCACGATTTGGGCGGCCCAGGCCGGTAAGCACGTTTACGTTGAAAAACCGATGAGCCACGACGTTGTGGAAGGGCGTGTCGCCGTCGAAGCCCAGAAGAAGTATGGCGTCGTTATTCAGCACGGTACGCAGCGCCGCAGTGACGCAGGTATCGCTGGCCTGCACGAAGCCATTCAGGCAGGCAAGTGGGGCAAGCTGAAGATTTCCTACGGCTACTGCTGCAAGCCGCGCGGCGGCATTGGTTTCGACAAGGTGTCGTCGCCGCCGGAAAACCTGGACTGGAATCTGTGGCGCGGCCCGGCCGACCTTGAGGAGTACCACGCCAACTATCACCCTTACAACTGGCATTGGTTCTGGAAGACCGGCAACGGCGACCTAAACAATCAGGGCACGCATCAATTGGACGTTGCTCGATGGGCGATCGATAAAGACCAGACGCACCCAGTGCGTGCGATGGCGATCGGCGGCCGGTTCGAGTGGGGTGACCAAGGCGAAACGCCAAATACGATGTTCGCCATGGCCGAGTATCCCAACGGCCAATATGTGTTCTTTAATGTTCGCAACGTGAACTACAAGGGCTACCAACACCAGGTCGAAAATGAGTATTACTTCGAGGACGGTGGCCGTATTGTGCGTGGTGTCTACTATCCCAAGGGAAGTGACAAGGGCGAGAAGGTGAAGGTCGATCGTGGTGACGTCACCCCTGGCGGCAACTGGGGTAGCTTCATCGCGGCCGTTCGTGCGAACGATCCGAACATGGCCAACGGTAACGTACACGATGCCCACTATGCTTGTGTGCTGGGGCACTTGATGAACAACTCGTATCGCCTGGGCGAAGAAGTTCCGTTCAATGCCAAAGCGGGCAAGTTCGGTGACAACAAAGATGCTGCCGAACACTTCGGTCGCCTGCACGACGTCATGTCCAAAGGCGTCGGCGTGAAAGACAGCGAGAAGTACACCGTTGGTCCAACGCTGACCTTCGATCCCGAAACGGAACGCCACACCGGTGACCATGCCGAAGTGGCCAATGCCCTTCTCAAGGACTCGAATCGCAAGGGATTTGAGATCCCCGACGCCGCGAAAGTGTAAGTCGGTTGAGATTTCTCGACAATTTAAAGAACGCGAAACGCCGAAGGTTTACTTCGGCGTTTCTTCTTGTATGCTGCGGTCTTTCCCACCTTGAAAGGCCCCAGCTATGAATCGTAATCGCGTTTGGCTGTCTTGTTGTGCTCTCACGGTATTGTGCTTTGTTCCGGGCTTCGTTGTTGCCGATGAGAAACCGCCACTTGATGTACTGATCGCGGACTTCGAGGGGGAATCGTACGGCGACTGGAAAGCCGAAGGCGATGCGCTGGGTACGCGGCCTGCCGCTGGTGCGCTGAGTGGTCAGATGGATGTCAGCGGCTTCGCTGGCAAGCAACTCGTCAACACGTTTCTTGGTGGTGATCGAAGCACGGGTACGCTGACCTCGCCACCGATTGAGATTAAGCAGCCGTACCTCCACTTTCTCATTGGTGGCGGTGGTTACGAAAGTGAAACGTGCATGAACCTGTTGGTCGACGGGGAGGTCGTTCGCACGGCAACCGGACCTAACCGGAAGCCTGGCGGCAGTGAACAGCTGGCAAGAGTTTACTGGGACGTGCAAGACTTCGTCGGCAAGCGAGGCGTCCTGCAGATCGTCGATCAGCGTACCGGTGGGTGGGGCCATATTAATGTCGACGACATCTATGCCAGCAATCGCAGCCAGGGCATTCCGGCCGAGGAGTTCTCGAAGGGACCGAATCTACAGACGTTTCCGTCGTATGTGGAGGTTGGCTACGATCAGACCTATCGTCCACAGTTCCATTTCACCTCGCTCAAACATTGGCTGAACGATCCCAATGGCATGGTGTTTCTGGATGGTGAGTACCATCTTTTCTTTCAGCACAACCCGGTCGCCAACGTGTGGGGAAACATGACGTGGGGACATGCGGTCAGCAAAGACATGGTCCATTGGAAACAACTGCCGCATGCCATTTTGCCGTATGGCGATGGGACCATCTTTTCAGGAACGGCGGTGGTCGATCACAACAATAGCCTGGGGGTTCAGCAAGGAGATACCACGACACTGATTGCCGCGTTTACCTTTGCTCGGCAACCGTTCTACCAGGCTTTGGCCTATAGCACCGATCGGGGACGTACGTTTCAGCTATGGAACGACGGGAAGCCTGTCGTGGCCAATCAAGGGTATGACCCAGGCGAACGAGATCCCAAGATCTTCTGGCACGAGCCGTCACAGAAGTGGGTCATGGTGTTGTGGGTCAAGCGAGCCAAGCCGGGGCGAGTTTTGTTTTTCAATTCCGATGATCTGAAATCCTGGACGGAAGTCAGCCAGTTTGATCGTGACTGGGTCTTCGAATGCATGGACATGATCCAGTTGCCGGTCGATGGAGATGCAAGCAACAAAAAGTGGGTCTTGTACGATGCAAGCTTCGAGTACGAGATCGGCCAGTTCGACGGTAAAGAGTTTAAGACCGATAAGGTGGTCCATCGTGGCGACTACGGTCCCAATTTCTACGCCGCCCAAACGTTCAACGACAGCCCTGACGGGCGGTCCGTGATCATTGGCTGGATGCGAGGCGAGAATACGCCGTTTCGCCGAGAGGGGATGCCCTTCCATCAACAGATGAGCTTTCCCCAGACCATGCAACTGCGGACGACACCCAGCGGCGTACAACTCTTCCGTTGGCCTGTGAAGGAAATTGAAAGTCTGTATGACGAGGGAATCGTTCTGGAGAACACGGACATCAAGTCTGCAGGGAATGAGCTCAGTGACTTTCAGGCCGAACTGATCGACTTCAGTGTCGCCTTCGAGGCCAACACCGAAACTGAGCTTCTGATCGATCTGCGAGGCCAAAAGATCATGTTTAAGGATGGGGCCGTGCATTACCAGAACCGCCAAGTGCCGGCACCGGCGGTGGATGGTGTCGTCAAGCTGCGCGTACTGGTCGATCGGGCCTCGCTGGAACTGTTCACCAACGAAGGTCAGTACGTGGCGACCTTTAACGCGGACATCGAACCAGGCAACAAGACCGTGGCAATCAAGTCGCCTGGTAACGAGGCGATCCGCTCGCTCATCGTGCATCGCCTGAAGTCGGCCTGGTAGATCGCCTCATTCGGTTCGCGATGGATAGCACTCTCTGGCTATCCACGCGAAACGAAAATGTGGCTCACCGGTTAAGTTGGTTGAGGACCAGGCTTCGCCAGTTTCTTTTTTCAAGCCGCCGGTAGTTGGCTGTTCTGGCGATTGAACTCAAGTACACACTGAGATGCTTGAGTTCTTCATCGGTCGTATCCCCAGCAAACTCTTTCACATAGACAGCATTGCCGTAGTTCCGCTGCACCTTGAGTGGTGTGTCATCGGCAATCAACATACGGTTCAAATCGTAGCCGAGTCGCTTGACCTTCTTTAAGTCCTTGATCTAGTAACGCTGCTTGGTTTCTGGGTGATACCTCTGGACACAACGATCTCGGCTCCAGGCAAACGCGAGCGAAACATCTTGTGGAAGGACCGAATGAACCGCTTCAGCGACGTAGTCTGAACTCGATGACGACCACACGGCAAGTTGGTACTGCTGTTCACATCGGCGAAGAAACTCACTCAGGTACGGACGGTGGTAAACGTAGTACGGACCCAAGCGGCAATCATGCCGACGGAGTAAGGGTGATTCGCAGGCGAAAAACAGTGTCTCGTCAAGATCGAGAATCAACAAAGGTTTTGCGGTGGATGCCATGGAGTGTTAGAAGGAACGTGCAGGCCATTCATGCTGAAGCATGATTCGCGGTTGATTTTCGTGTTGGACAGATACTCGCGGCAACAGGTTCGCAGTGCATCGAGCTCCGCTTGATGGGAACGCTCCGTTTAATCGTCAAAAAAATCTAGAACAAAGTCGTTGACCTTTGAAAGTGTTGTTCCTACACTAAGTCTGTCGGGCGAGTTTGAGCCCGTCATTTCTTTTCTTTGAAGGAACCACATCATGTTGGGGATCAGCTACATCAAGGCCCCTCCGTCGACGCATGTCATGCTCTTTCGTGGCGGAAAGCCGGTGTGTGAAGGGGCCGGGCTTTCGTTCTTTTATTTCTCGCCCAACGCCACGCTGGTCCAGATTCCCCTGGCCAGTACGGACGTACCGTTCGTCTTCAACGAAGTCACGTCCGACTTTCAGGACGCGACCATTCAAGGCGAACTGACTCTGCGGGTAAACAGCCCAGGGAAGTTGGCGTCGATCTTGGACTTCAGTACCGATGCCTGGGGACGGTATCGCTCGGACGATCCTTCCAAACTGAATGACCGACTCATTCACACAACGCAAACGTTGGCCAGGGCGTTTACGCTGCGGAAGACACTGCGTGAACTGCTAACCAGCAGTGATGAATTGGTCGAACAGGTCTTTGCTCAGTTGGCGGAGTCCCCAGCCGTTGCCATGTTAGGTGTCGAGGTGATTAACCTTTCGGTCTTGTCAATCAAGGCAACGCCTGAGATGGCAAAAGCCTTGCAGGCCGAGGCCCGCGAGAAACTGCTGCTGGAAGCTGACGAAGCGATTTACGCACGGCGCAATACGGCCGTGGAGTTGGAACGTCAGATTAAGGAGAACGAGCTGAACACCGAGATCGCCGTTCAGCAGAAGCAGCGTCAAGTTCGGGAGACGAAACTGGCTGCCGATATCGCCATCGAACAGGAACGCGCTACGCTCGTCGATAACGCGATCGAGAATCAGCGGAAGGAATCGCAGGCGAAGGCCGACGCTTTGAAGGCAATCCTCGAGCCGATCAAAGATGTCGACTGGCGAACCCTGCTGGCGGCTTCGCCTGGGGGGCTCAACGCGAATCAGATGATCGCGTTGGCATTTCGAGACTTGGCCGACAACGCCGAGAAGGTTGGTAATTTGAATATCTCACCAGAACTTCTCGCCACCTTACTGGCCGACACGGCGACGGGTGATGATCGGCCCAGGCAGCAGCGACGTCGCAACTCGTAGGAGGTGATCCCATGGGACTCGGGTCAAATTGGATTGTCCTCGTAACACGCAATACGCGGATGGAAGGACTCAAGCAGCGGTGGGGAACGGCCAACCAGGCCGATTTCCTGCTAGACGCGGCGGTCGATCATGAAGTTGAACGACGGCGCAAGTCGCGTGCCAAGATGGGCATGTTGGTCAATGACGACGACCTTCAGGCTTTCGTCGATACGGCTAGTGCCTTGACCGATCGCGATGCGTACGAGGAAGAAGACCAACGCTACCAGGCCGCGGTTCGCAGCGTGTTCCGTGATTTATCTGATCTCGGTTTTCCGGTGCGCGAGATCGATCGGTCTTATCTGGCGAACTTTGATTTCGGCCGCTGCATGGCCGTGGTTGTGTTAGGGCAAGACGGCTTGGTGGCGAATGCCGCGAAGTACGTCGGCGACCTGCCGGTGATCGGAGTGAATCCGGACCCGGTTCAATACGACGGCGTTTTACTGCCGTTTCAAATCAACGAAGCCAAGGCTGCTACTCATCGTGTGCTCAAGCAGCGGCACCGGGTCGATAAAGTCACCCTGGCCGAGGTTAATACGATTAGCGGGCAGAAGATGCTGGCGTTCAACGATTTCTTCGTAGGATGCAAGTCACACACGTCGGCACGGTATACGCTCGACATTCAGCATTCCCGCGAGGCGCAATCTTCCAGCGGTGTGTTGATTTCCACGGGGGCCGGAGCGACCGGCTGGATGTCGTCGATCTTCAACATGGCCGCTGGTGTCAGCCGGTTTGTCAGCGGCAGTGAAATTCGCCCTCTCACGATTGATCGCAAAGATCGTCAGTTGATGTGGACGGTGCGCGAGCCCTTTGTCAGCCGACATTCGGGTGCCCAGCATGTCATGGGAATCATGAACGACGAAGACGAACTGGTCATCGGATCGCAAATGCCAACTGAAGGGGTGATCTTCTCCGATGGCATCGAGGATGACTACATAGAATTCAACAGTGGTAATATCGCAACGTTCACGGTCTCGCGACAACAGGCCCGCTTGGTTGTTGGTTAAACAAAAAAAGAGCCTGCCGCGAGGTTAACGCGACAGGCTCTTGATCGATTCACTGCAAGCAATCCGAGCGATTACTTGTCTTGGAAGAGCTTGTTCTTTTCGTCACCGCCAGACAGGACGAATGCGGCGAGATCGTAGATCTCTTCCTCGGTCAGCCAGTTCAGCATGCCGCCTGGCATGATCGTGGAGGCCGTGTTGGAGCGCTCTTCGATATCTTCCTTCATGATCGTGACCGGCTTGTCCGGCTGCTCAGGATCGGTGATCAGAACCAGGCGATCAGGACGATCTGCGATCGCCATCCCGGAGACAACCTTGCCGTCGATCGTCAGGATGGTTTGCATTTGGTACTTCTCATCGATCTTCTTCGCAGGATCCGCGATCGATTCCAGGACGTGCTCGGCAGTTGCCTTCTTGGTACCCAACTTGGTCAGGTCTGGCCCGAAGTTGCCACCCTTGTCGTTGATCTGGTGACATTGGGCACAACCGAGACGATTGAAGTAGACCTGGCCGACGACGAAGTTCCGCTTGCTGGCGGCAACCTTCTTGGGATCGAGGTCTTCGTACTTCCACTGTTTGACGAACTTGGGAACCCAAGTGTCGCCTGTGGCTTCGATTGGCTTACGACCATCTTCCAGCGGGTACTTGGCCATCAGGTCGTTGACGTGCCAGAAAGTGGCATCGCCACGGTCGATCGCTCGGATCTTGGCGACTTGCGATGCCGTAACGGGCTTGGCACGATTCGACCACGAGTTCCGGACATAGGTCAGCACTGCGGCGACTTCCTCGTCGTTCAACAGTTGACGGAAGCCGGTCATCGGCGGCAGCGGAGGACTGCTGTAAGTCTTCCCCTTCACCTCGATGGTGCCGTGCATCCCATCCAGGACCATGGAAATCAAGCGATCTTCCGATCCGGTCGTCCAGAGACTGCCGTCGATCGGCGGATAAAGGTTTGGCATACCTTGGCCGTGTGGCTGATGGCATGTTGCACAGTGGCTTTCGCGAAGGAAAATCTCTTTCCCCATCGCCATCACCTTCGGATCGGCAGTGACAGGAATGCTCTTTCGCAGATCGACGAGCTGACGATTGAGCGAACCGCTATTCTTTGCCGTGCTCTTGGCGACGAGTGCTTCACCGAGATCAAGCACCTTCGCGTACTGCTTCGATTGACGCTCGACCGGCGTAGCTTTATTGGCTTGCGTCAGCAGCGTGGCCAGGACATTCGATTGAACTTCCGGCGAGAGCTTCTCAGCAACTGCACCAGATGGCAGGCTAGTCAACGCATTCAAACCAGCGGTCGAAAGTCCTTCCGACTGCGACAGCGTCGCGAAGTCGGTAATCTTCTCATCCTGGTGACCAGGCCAAGCCGTGATGGCCTGGATTGCTGCAATTCGCAAGTCAGCTTGCCCAGCTGCGCGAAGAGCGGACGTTGGGATTACTTGCTTCTTGATGCCAGGGCCTTCCCAGCTCACTTGGAGACCGTCACCACCACCATTGTCGAAGTAGGTCACGACAATTTCGTGGGCTCCGGCCGTCAGGGAGATCTTGCTACCCTTTTCCGACATGCCATGCAGGCCATCGTTGTCGATTAGAAGGCTACCGTCGATGTACACGCGGGAGCCATCGTCCGAGGCGATGTAGAACTTGTAGTCGCCAGCCGACGGAGCGACGATGGCAGCGGTTTGCTTGGTAGCAAACACGTCCTTGCGTCCCTTGGGAACGTACTTGTTGAAGTTTTCCATGCGGCCCGAGAACTTCGGCTTGGTCGCATTGAGCGTTTCAATCGCCACGTTCTTGGCCGGGTTGGGTTCGTAGTAGTCGAATGCAACCGCAGGGCCATCACCAGCAATGGAACCACTTTCTGGACGCAAGGCGGCCGGCAACTCAAACATGAGTGGTCGGATCTTGGCGTACAGAGGAGCCGCTTCCGCAGACTTGCTCATCGAGCGAGCACTTTGCAGCAAGTCGCCCATCAGGGCAGGGGCCTGCGATGCGTGGGCCCAGGCGGCTTCCGCACCGCCACTTTGAATCCAGCTGGTATAGACTGCCCGACGCACAACCGAAGACTGTGTCGTTGAAGCCAGCTTCTCCAGCAGGTCTTGCGACTTAGTCAAATCTGCCTGCTTGGCTTTCGGCAGAAGACTGGCCAGATCGTTCAGACTTGGCAGGTTCTTGTTTTCAGCCGTCGAGATCCAGGCAACCAGTTCACCCATCGGCGAGCGATTGTTCTTGGTAGCCAGAACCGAAAGGGCTTCTTCGCGATATTTAGGAGCAATGCCACCACGGCTGAGGATCGCCGTGTAAACCTCGTCAGTCCGCTCGAGCTTTAAGAGCAGTTCCGAACTGGCTTTCTCCAGGGCGTAGGTAGTCGCCGCAGGCGATAGCTTACGGCCGGCACGAATGGCTTCCGTAATCATGGTATCGACGTCGATCTGTCCCTGAGCGTATTGCAGCAGACGCGTCAGTTCCGGGTCCATCTCTTGCGAGGCAGCCTGGAAGACGACTTCAGCGGCAGCCGGGCCGGTGAACTCGACAGCCGACTTGATGGCCTCGGCACGAACCAGCGGCGAAGGATCGCTCGCAGCAGCAACCAGCGTTGGTTCCCAACCATCGACCGAATTGGCCCAGTGGCCCAGAGTACGAATGGCAGCAGCACGAACGCGTGGTTCACTTGCCTGGAAGACAGTCTTAACCAAGTCGAGGTTCGGCAAACGATGTTCTTCCAAAACCCACAAGCACTCGAGCATTGCCTGAGCGTCTCCTGGGTTGTTGACATCCTTGGCCGCAACGAACTTTTCGATCGCGGTCTGAACTTCTTCCGAATCACGACCACTTAGTTCAATACGAGCTCGGTAACGCGTTGCGTTTTCCTTCGCGTAAAAAGCTGCGAGAACTTCGGCCAGCGGCTTGTCTTTCAAGCGAACCGGTTCGATCAGTGGGCGATTCTTCGCCGTGACGCGGAAGATGCGTCCGTGCTGATGGTCGCGGTTAGGGTCACGCATGTTGTGCTGCATGTGTCCGATCAACGCATTCGCCCAGTCGGCAACATAGAGTGCACCGTCTGCACCAATCTCCACGTCGCTAGGACGGAAGTTCGGGTCAGACGAAACGAGAATTGGATCGACTTCGGTCGCACGAATGTCGGATCCGTTGTACTGGATCTCGTGATTCAAGACGCCCAGGAAACCGATGCAGTTACAGATCAGGAAGTTGCCCTGCATCTCTTCTGGGAAGTGGCTACTGGCAAGCAGGCCAGTGGCGGCAACGGGACGGACTCGTTTGTCGAACCACTGCTTGTTGCCGATGCCTTTGCCAATGTCGACGTACGAACCGGTACCGGACGTTCCGTCGTTGGCGAACTGATAACCCCATTGATCGAACACATCACCGTGCGGATTTGGGCCGATGGGGTAATGGAATTCCATTTCAAACGTTCGCGGATTGAAGCGGTGCACGCCGGTTCGCGTCGAACGATAGGTCGTCGTTGGCGTTTCCATGGTGGCCACGTTAAACACACCACGGGACCAGTAGATCCAACCATCGGGACCAAGCACCATGGCGTTGGCCGAGTGGTGCGAGTCGGCACTGGAAAGGCCTTGCAGGATACGAATCTTGACGTCGGCTTTCAGGTCGCCGTCGGTATCCTTCAGGAACCATAGTTCCGGCAAAGCGGCGACGATCATGCCGCCTCCCCAGAATTCAAAGCCGGTCACGCTATTCAATTCGTCGGCAAAGATCACACAGCGATCGGCAACACCGTCACCATTGTCATCCGGCAGGCAGACGATACGATCTTCGCGAGGCTCGGTTGGATTCCAGTGTGGGTAGCTTGGCCAGACCGATGCATACAGATGACCGTTAGGATCGACGGCCATTTGAACCGGGTTGATCAGTTCAGGGAACATCTCTTCTGAGGCAAAAACATTCGCTTGAAGGTCTTTGTGCAATTGCAGTTTCTTCAGGCCCTCTTCAGCGGTGCGGTATGAAAAACTACCGTCGGCCAGGTCACCTTCGCGGTTCGATTTAACGACCAGCTCTTCGGGAATGTTGTCGTCTTTGACTTCCAGATCACCCCCTTGAGCAACTGCCCACACGCGCTTGTCACGATTGGCAGTCATGACGTCGAAGATCTCCATTTCGCGGAGCATGACATCGGCGTTTGATTGCCCAAACCAAGCGAGCTTGGAACGACCACCGAAAACGTTGTAACCATCGACCACGCGATATCGGCTGAACCAATAGTAGTTCTTCTCGAGGATGGCTTCGCGAAGCTTGGCGATTTTGTCCGACTCGGCGTCCGGCACAGGCTTGTCAAACAACTGCCCAGCGATCACTTCGGCGATGGCTCGGTTGCCATGATCCAGCAGGTGAATGCCATTCATCGTCAGTGGCTTGTCAGCGTCGGCGTAAAGTTTCTGCGAAGGAGTGAACAGGTCGACGAACAAGACATCCTTGGCCTGGCACACTTCGGCCATTGCTTCGGTGTAGAGCTTCAGATTTGGGTTGTTCTTCGAACCGTCTGGCAGATGTCGGTTGTAGAGGTTTTCGTGAGCGATTGGCGAGAACATCACGATCTTCGGAGCCGACTCGCCGTTGTACTTCTGGGCACGCATCCCATCGATGACGTCGGCCAAATCCTTCTTGAATCCGTCGACCGCTTGGGGACCCTTAAGGGCTTCGTTGTATCCAAAGAATCCAAAGACGACGTCGGTCTCGTTTTTGGCGAGCCATTGATCGGGACTGCCGAAATTGTCTTCACGGGGACGAACCTTCAATTCGTCGCCAGGGAAGGCCAGGTTGCGAAACGTCAGATTTAGTTCTGGATGAGTCGCATGAATGAACGTTTCCAGCCAGCCGTGATGTTGCATGCGATCGGCGGTCGTATTGCCGATGACGGAGATGTGATCTCCCTTTTCAAGCTGCAACGTCTGGGCATTACCTTGCCCCGACCAGCACAGGCCGAGACAAACAACAAGCGAGAGGATTGTGTAACGCATGGGATCCTAAATACCGAGGACTTTAAATACGGTGTTCCGAGGGGGGGAGGGATTGGTCTAGGTGGGATCACGTGAGAAGCGCAGGTTCATACTAACTATAGTGTCTGAACGCGACTAGGCCTTACGCGATTTCGTATATTTATATTTTCGAAAATGTGTGGCGGCATGCGAAACAAGTTAAATAACTATTGAAAGTTACTTCCAGCCTCGTAGGCCTGGCGAATCTCATCCGCCGAGAGGACGCGGCTGAACAGGGCGATTTCGTCGATACGTCCTCGCAAGTCACGCGAGTAAACAACCTCGCCCGCGCGATTGGTATGACCCCAAGCACCGATGGTGCTCGGGCCGTAATGGATGGGGATCGATTGACTCCACTTCCTGCGGCCGACTACTTTGCCGTCGATGTAATACACCGATTCCTTTGCTTTGGAATCGATCTGAGCAGCGACATGCGTCCAAAGATTGCGTGGCAGCGTCTGTTTGCTTGTTAAATCGTATTGGCTGGAAAGACCCATTCGCAAACTGCCACCCCGGGTAAGGTTCCAGTGATGCTGGCCCGGCGAGTAATCGATCGAGTTGAACACCGTCTGCAACGCGAAGTCATAGCGATTGATCTGGACCCACGCCATGATCGTGATCTGGTCATACTTCCCTGGAATGTTTAGCTCGACGCGGTCGCCGGTATTCTCAAAGAGCATCGCCCCTTTTTCAGGCCAGCGTCCGGTCGCCCAAATGCCATTGGTCAGTTGCCCGTTGTCGACAACTCCTGTCGTGGCCCGGTTGATGACCTCTTCGCTCTTCCGCGAATCGGTCTCGAAGTCGAAGTAGAATAATGCCGATGGGTCTTGTCGTAATTTCAGGCTATGGTCCAACCACCGTTTGTAGCCAATCGACATGCTGGTGGCGAATGCCATGTCATCCGGAGTGATCGAGCGACGCTGGGTATCGGCGTCCCAGGCAAGTGCGGAGTTCTCGGTAAGAAGTTCGGGAGGTAAGTCCTTATCGTGAAGACGTACTTCTCCTGCAAAGACGTGTAGTTCCTGGTTTTGATTGTCGTCGACCACAATGCCAAACTCGGTTCCCAAGTCTTCGACCACCATCGTCGCGGTTTCGATCACGAACCCATGCCCCGACTCAGGCACAATCGCCCTTGCACGTCCGTGATCTAGCTGCATTCGCATGGAGTCGATGATCGAGAAGCGGGCCGGACTTTCGAGCGAAACGGCTACACCGTTCTGGAACGTCAGCGTGACTTCCCCCTCGCTCAAATGATATTCGCCTTGGTGAAACTCATTACCGCTGGGGGCGAATCCTGGCTCGAATCTTTGATTGTGTCCGACATCGAGTTGGGCGATCGCCGTGACCACTTCCGGTTCGGTGGATGGAACAGGCTGCTCAGCGATCTCCTGTTGGGTTTGCTGGGGTTTGGCTGGACGATTGAAATAACCCAAGATGCCGACAAGCAATAGCGTTGCTGCGATTGCCAGGATCCACTTTGGCCAGGCATCTCCTAGTGAAGAAGATGACGAGGCAATCGGCGCTGGAGACGACTCTTCGCCGCTCGACTCGAATCGCAATTCGGCATCGATGAATGCTGCCACGCGAAAACGGCTGCGGACGCTCGGGTCTTCCTTCAGCGCACGAACGAGTGTCGCTTGCTCGGAATCGGACAAGGATTGAGGATCGAGAAAGTAACGCTCGATCAATTCATCGGTAAGTTGGGAAGGTTCGTTGCTCATGACGTGGTTCCCAATTCCATCCGAACGCAGTTATGCAATTTGGTTCGTAAACGTCCCAGTCGCTTATAGAGACTGTTGGCTGTCTTTCCAGCCGCTTCTGCCATTTCTTTCACTGCTTCTTCCCGCGTGTAAGGGGCCAGCAGCAGCTTCTGATGTTCTGGGGAGAACTTTCCGAGACAGGCACGTATCGCCGATCGCTGTTCTTGAACGTATTCCGACGGCTCGTCCTTGGCTTCAATGGCGATCAGCGCCACCAGGTCATCATCCAGCAGGAGGCGATCGCGACTACAGTTTCGGCGATACTTAAGTACCTCGAACCGTAACACCATGCGTGCCCAGGGGATGAACTCGTCATCGGCCTGAAGCTGATCGATCTTTCTCCACATCACCAGACTGGCTTCCTGCAGAACGTCGTCGACGGCATTCCAATCGGGCAGCGACGCTCTGGCAATGGCCGCCAGCTCGCGCTCGTGTTTCAAAAATAGAGTGAGAAATCGATCTTTTTCCACTTGGGAGCCTTTATTTCAGGTCGTTATTGCTCGTCTACATACTCCCAGCTGGGAGCTTACCTGCCGCAAATTCTCGGAAAATACGATCTTACGAAATTGCGCGGCAGGTTAATGGCAAATCGGGAGTATGATAGGCATACCTGCCTTGATTTCCCATAAAATCCCACGCAAGAAGCTTCATGTTCATTTTACGGTATTTTGGGCGTAACGTGATCAATACTCTAGGCTTACTGATATTCCTCGGAATTCCAGGAATGGGTCAGGCCGAAGAGAAAATCGATTTCCGCTCCCAGGTCCAGCCGATCCTCTCTGATCGCTGTTTTCATTGCCACGGACCAGACGCCAAGAATCAAGAATCTGAATTCCGATTGGATAGCCAAGAGAATATCCTCGCCGATCTTGGGGGATACGCAGGCGTCGTCCCCGGGGATTTAGAGGCGAGCGAATTGCACGCGCGGATTCATAGCGAGGACGAATTCGCCAAGATGCCACCGCCTGACAGCAACCGATCGCTATCGGAGAGGGAAAAGCGGATCCTTGATTTGTGGATTCAACAGGGAGCCGAGTACCAACGTCACTGGGCATTCGAAGTGCCCCAGCGGCCCGAAGTCCCCGACGAGCCCCTCAAGTCTTCCGCATGGCCGGAGGAAGTGAAGGCCCGCTGGTCGGCCAATCCGATCGATCAGTTCGTTGCCCAGCGTCTGATCGAAGAAGGTCTTTCGCCCTCGCCGGAAGCAGACGCCGCGACTCGACTGCGGCGAGCATCTCTGACGCTCACTGGGCTGTTGCCTCCTGCGGAACTGCAAGAAAAAGTTCTCGCCGATCCGAGCGATTCTACCTATGTCGAAGCGGTCGACACGTTGATCGATTCCATGGCCTATGCCGAGCACCAATCGCTACGTTGGCTCGATGCGGCGCGATATGCCGACACGGATGGGTACCAGAACGACAACGAACGTACCAACTGGCCGTGGCGCGACTGGGTGATTCAGGCGATGCACCAGAACATGCCGTTCGACCAGTTTACGATCGAGCAGCTGGCAGGCGATATGTTGCCCAACGCAACCGATTCGCAGCGACTGGCAACCGCTTTCAATCGTAACCATCGCCAGAATGCCGAAGGGGGCGCACTTGCCGACGAGTTCCTGGTGGAAAACGTCATCGACCGAGTCGAGACGACCTCGACTGTCTGGCTAGGGCTCACCATGGGGTGTGCGCGTTGTCACGATCACAAATACGATCCGCTGAGCCAGCGCGAGTTTTACCAGTTCTACGGATACTTCAACAACATCGGCGAACGAGGGATCGGACGAGGCATCAGCGCTAACCCGACGATCAAAGCGAACTCACCACTGGCCAGCGTCTCGCCCGAAACGATTGCCAGCCGTGACGAAGCCCAGAAAGCATTGGAAGTTGCCAAGGCCGGCATACCCGAGCGTATGCAGCGGTGGCTTGCTGACTACCAGGGACCTCAAAAAGAGGACTCGATTACCTGGGCCTCGGCGACGCTAAAAGATGCCCAGCTCAAAGGTGATGGAGATCTGGCAATCGAAGGAGACGGCACCATTCGCTACTCCGGCGGCAATAAGGCGAGCGAGATTGTTTACAACATCACTGTTCAGCCGAAGCAGAAGTCGCTAACCGCTTTGCAAATCGAAGCACTTCCGGACGATGCGTTTGCCAAGCCTCGACAGCTTGCTCCAAGTGTCAATGGAAACTTTGTACTGACGAGACTGAATGTTCTTCGAAAGGGAAAACCGATTGCACTGCAATCGGCGACGGCATCCTTCGAGCAAGATAGCTACCCGGTGAAGAATATTCTGGATGACAAAGCGAACACTGGTTGGGCCGTGTTCGGTCCTGATGTGAAGCCAGAACCGGTGACCGCTATCATTCGATTCGCGGAACCCGTCTCTCTTGAAGGTGACGAGTCACTTACCATTGAACTGAAGTTTGAGAGCCAGTATGCGAATCATGCGATTGGCAAAGCCAAGATTGCCTTCTCCGACCATGCCGACGCGGGCAAGATTACCGAAGAAGGTCTTAACGCGGACGTTCAAGCCGCCTTGGCGAAATCGGCGAAGGAGCGAAAGCCCAAAGAGCTGGAAGTCATTCGCAAATACTACGAGTCGATCGATGAGCCACTACTCAAGGCCCAGCGTCAACTTGCCAAAGCGGAAAAGCAGTACCGCAGCGAGGCCGGCCCTGAGGTGAGTGTCATGGTCATGAACGAGCGGCAAGGTGACGATGCCCCAATCTACTTGCTCAATCGTGGTCAATACAACGAGCCGGTGAAGGACGAGCCGCTCAGCCGAGCCGTGCCTGCCGAGTTGTTTTCCGGAGATCCTTCGGCTCAGCCGAGCAATCGTTTGGAGTTGGCCCAGTGGTTGGTCTCGCGAGAAAACCCGTTGACCGCTCGAGTGATTGTGAATCGCATGTGGCAAGATCACTTTGGCGTTGGCCTGGTGAAAACGGTTGAAGATTTCGGGCTGCAAGGCGAAGTGCCCAGCCATCCTGAACTTTTGGATTGGTTAGCAGTCGAGTTCATCGAGTCTGGCTGGGACATGAAGGCCATGCACCGCTTGATTGTGACCAGTGCCGCTTATCGCCAATCGTCGGTTCATCGGCCTGAGCTTAAGCAGCGTGATCCAGAGAACCGCCTGATTGCCCGCGGCCCACGTTACCGAGCCGATGGTTACTCCATCCGTGACGTAGCGCTGCAAGCCAGTGGACTGCTGAGCGAGAAAGCGGGTGGGCCATCGGTCAAACCGTATCAGCCAACCGGTCTGTGGTCGACCGTCGCTTCGAGTGCCGGCATTCGATACAAGCAGGACGCAGGCGACAGTCTCTATCGTAAGAGTATGTACACCTACTGGAAGCGAGCCGTCAATCCGCCGCGTCAAACGATCTTCGACGCCGGTAGCCGAGAAGTTTGTACTGTTCGCGCAACCCGAACCAACACGCCGCTTCAGGCGTTGGTTTTGATGAACGATAAAACATTCCTGGAAAGTGCCCGGCATTTGGCGAAGGAGTCGCTGCAAGCAGAAGCCAAGGATGATCGTGACCGCGTGGCCAGCATGTATCGATTGGCGATCGCTCGTCCGGCGGATGAGGAAACGTTGAGTATCCTGGTCGATAACCTGCAGTTCTTCCGCAAGCATTTTGCGGACTCGCCGGATGAGGCGAAGAAACTGCTATCCGTCGGAGAGACGCCGGCTGATAGTTCGCTTGATCCTGTCGAGCACGCGGCACTGACGAGCGTAGCCCACTTGATTTTGAACCTGGACGAATTCGTCACGATCGAATAGTTCCCATTGCCTCCAAATAGTTCCACGTGACAAGCTCACGGAGTGATTGAATATGAATCCTTTGAACGACGCTAACCAACATCGCATGATGCTGACTCGCCGACACTTCTTCGGTAAGTCGGCGTCCGGGATAGGTGTCGCGGCGCTTGCTTCGCTACTAGGAAAGGATGCTTTCGGCGAGTCGAAGGAGACGGAGATTCCTGCTCCGACGGGGGCGATGAAGGCGTTTCATAAGCCACCCAAAGCGAAACGCGTGATCTACTTGTTTCAAAGTGGAGCCCCTTCGCAGCAAGAGCTCTTCGACCCGAAACCAGTCTTGCGAGAAAACGAAGGCAAAGAGCTGGCCGACTTTGTCGAAATGACCCAGCGCGTCACCGGGATGACCGCAGGGCAGAAGTCATTTCCGCTTGCTGGCTCGCGTTATAAGTTCACTAAAAACGGCCAGTCAGGTATCGAGATCGGTAGCGAACTGATCCCGCACATTGCTTCGCTAGCCGACGACATGTGCCTGATTCGCTCGATGCAAACCGAGGCGATCAACCATGATCCGGCGATGACCTTCTTCCAGTCAGGGCACCAATTGCCAGGCCGCCCCAGCTTCGGCTCGTGGCTGCATTACGGTCTGGGGACGATGAACCAGAACCTGCCTACGTTCATCACCATGGTCTCGCGCGGTACCGGGCGACCGAACTGCCAGCCGCTTTACGATCGTCTTTGGGGAAGCGGTTTTCTGCCGTCGACCTACAGTGGCGTAAAGCTGATGAGCGTCGGGGACCCGGTTCTTTACCTCAGCAATCCGGAAGGTTTTGACCCGACGGCCCGTCGTCGGATGCTGGACGATCTGGCCAAGCTAAACCAAAAGAAGCTGCAAGAGTTTGGCGATCCCGAAATCCACACGCGGATTCAGCAATACGAACTGGCTTACCGTATGCAAACATCGGTGCCTGACTTGACGGACTTCTCGGACGAACCGCAGCATGTGCTCGACGCCTACGGCCCGGACGTCACTAAGCGAGGAACGTACGCTTACAACTGTCTGCTGGCACGCCGCCTTGCCGAGCGAGACGTTCGTTTCGTTCAGTTGTTCCACATGGGTTGGGACCAGCACTTCACCCTTCCCAAACAGTTGCCGGGGCAATGTCGAGATACCGATCAGCCGACCAAAGCGTTGGTCAACGATCTGAAACAGCGCGGCATGTTGGACGATACCCTGGTTGTCTGGGGTGGGGAATTCGGGCGAACTTCGTACTGCCAGGGAACGCTCAATGCCCAGACCTACGGGCGAGACCATCATCCTCGCTGTTTCTCGCTGTGGATGACCGGGGCCGGCATCAAACGCGGCTTTACCTACGGAAAGACGGACGACGTTTGCTACAATGTGGTTGAGAATCCCATGCATGTGCATGACCTTCACGCAACGATGCTGCATCTGTTGGGAATCGATCACGAAAAGCTGACCTATCGCTTCCAGGGCCGCTATTTCCGTCTGACCGACGTGCATGGTCACATCGTGAAAGACCTCTTGGCCTAATGGTGCTTTGCCAAGTCGGTTTCGCTCGTTTTCGGATTTTTCTCAGATGAAGAATCGAGTTTTCGTGGAAATGACCCTTCACGAAAACTGCGCGATAGTCCACAATTCCTAGAGGCGCTTCATTCGTTTTCTGTAGGAATTCCCCGTGGCAACTAAGCCAGCAAAGCTTGCTAATTCACCGAAAAACACTGAGCAACAGGCGTTTGTTGGGGTCTTCGATCTGTTCAAAATCGGCATTGGGCCCTCCAGCTCGCACAGTGTTGGTCCCATGCGCGCGGCCGAGATGTTTCTGGCGTCGCTATCCGATAGCGGCTTACTCGACGCCGTAGGGCGCGTTGAGGTCGACTTGTATGGCTCGCTGGCGCTGACGGGCATCGGTCACGCGACCGATATTGCCGTTCTGATGGGATTGCAGGGAGAAGTCCCGGATCAGATCGATCCCGAAACGGTCGCCGGCAAGTTGGAAGTGATTCGCGGTCAAAACGAGCTGAACCTGGCCGGTCAGCGGAAGATTCCTTTCCTCGAGAAAGAAGATCTGCTTTTTCAGCGAAAGACGTTCCTGGAAGGCCACCCCAACGCCCTGCGTTTTTGTGCGTTTGCCTCGCGGGAAAGTGGTGAGCCCCTAGCAGCCGAGACCTACTACTCGATCGGCGGTGGATTCGTCGTGAAGGAAGGGGATGAAGGGAAGGGGATTACCCAGCCTATGTCGGCGGTTCCGTTTCCGTTCAGTTCGGCCGCAGAGCTGTTGAAGCTGGCAGCAGAGCAGGGCTGTGGAATCAGTCAAATTGCCTTGGAGAACGAAAAGGCATTTCGCTCGGAGGCCGAGATTCGTGAAGGTCTCCAGAAGATCTGGGCGACCATGCAGTCCTGTGTCGACCAAGGGTGCCGAAACGAAGGAATCTTGCCGGGCGGGCTGAATGTGCGTCGTCGCGCCCCAAGTCTCTATCAAACGCTTTGCAGTCGCCCTGAGGCGAACATGCGCGATCCGCTCAATATTCTCGACTGGGTCGATCTCTATGCGATTGCCGTGAACGAAGAAAATGCCGCCGGCGGCCGGGTCGTGACCGCGCCAACCAACGGGGCGGCAGGGATCATTCCGGCAGTGCTTTGCTACTTCGACCGCTTCTGTCCCGAGTCTTCACCGGAAAAGATCGAGCAGTTCCTGCTTACGGCCGCGGCGATCGGAGCTCTGTATAAGAAGAATGCCTCGATATCGGGTGCCGAAGTCGGTTGCCAGGGGGAAGTGGGTGTCGCGTGCAGCATGGCCGCAGGTGCCCTGACCGAAGTGCGTGGTGGGTCACCGCGGCAGGTCGAAGAAGCCGCAGAAATCGGGATGGAACACAACTTGGGTCTGACCTGCGATCCCATTAAAGGCCTCGTCCAGGTCCCTTGTATCGAACGCAATGCGATGGGGGCGGTGAAGGCCATCAATGCCTGTCGGTTGGCCCTGCGTGGTGACGGAAGCCACTTTGTCTCGCTCGATCGGGTGATTCGTGTAATGAAACGCACCGGCGCGGACATGTCTTCTCGCTACAAAGAGACGTCGCGAGGTGGTTTGGCCGTGAATATCAGCGAGTGCTAAAAGGAGTCTCGCGATATCGGCCAAATGGCCCCGGACGGCAAATTCTCGGCGAAAAATTGACGTAACCTTCTCTATGGTCACGTCATAGGTGGGAAAGCTTATCAATCTGCTGGCAAAAAACGTCAGGAAATTGCCTTTTCGCCGTTATACTTCAACTATGAAGAACCTCCACCTATTCGCATCCTGCCTGCTGGGGCTTTCTGCTCTCGCATTCCAAACAAACTATGTCGCTGCGGCTGACAATGCGCAGGTCCGCGCGATCTTCAAAACCCATTGCGTCGAGTGCCACGGCGCCGAAACCCAGGAGGCGAGCCTTCGCCTCGATACGCTCGAGTTTCCAACCGCGTCGCTCGATAACGCCCATGTCTGGTCGCGTGTCGTCAATGCCGTCGAGCGGGGAGAAATGCCGCCTGACTATCAGGAACAACCCACCGCTGATGAAAAGAAGCAACTGATTGGGCAGATTGTCGAAACGGTGACTCAAGCTGTTCCGCGGCCCATTTCACTGCGTCGACTTAATCGCCAGGAATATGAAAACACGGTGCACGACCTGCTGGGGATCGATGTCCCTCTGGTCGATCTGTTGCCGGAAGATGGCAAGGTCCAGGGATTCGACAAAGGGATCGATGGACTCAGCTTTTCCTCGGTGCTGTTGGAAGAGTACTTGAAGGCCGCCAATGTCGCGTTCGATGCGACGATTCGTCGGATCGAACCTCTCTCGCCCGAAACTCGCCGTGCTGAGCTCATGCAGATCAAAGAGAATATCGACTCGGTCAAGAAGAACAAAGGGGGCGTCATCGAGGTTGACGGTTCGTTGGTCAAGTTCACCCCAGGCTGGCCCCCGGCCCGGATTGATGACGCGCACCCAATTGAAGATGGTGTCTACCGTTGCCGCGTGGCGATTTGGCCGCATGATCCAAACGATCGAACAATCTCCGTCGCTTTGTATGTCGGGTCTCTCTTTGGCCCAGACACGCAGGAGTTTATTGGCATCTTCGATGCGACGGGCACTCCTGAAAAATCACGAGTTGTCGAGTTTACTTGCCGCATGGAAGCAGGCGATACGATTCATATCGTTCCTCGCATTTGGCCAGAACATGTCACTTGGCGCGACAAACATGAGAAACGACCCGGGGTCGGAATCGCTTGGGTCGAAACGTACGGTCCGCTCGATCAGGCGTTTCCTTCTGAAGCAACCAAGAAACTGTTTGGAGACGTCGAGAGCATCTCGATGAAAGAACATTGGCCGATCTGGATGCGGCACCGCAAGAATGTCAAAGGGCACATTGTCGAGTCGACCCAGCCGAAAGAAGACCTTGAGCGGATGCTGAAAGACTTCATTCCGCGAGCATTTCGTCGCCCGGTATCCGACGAAGAAATGCAGCCATTTATCGACCTTGCTCAGAATCGACTGGACAGCGGCCGTACCTTTGAACAGGCTGCAAGAACGGGAGTCACGTCCGTGCTCTGTTCACCGCAGTTCCTGCTTCTCAACCGAGAGCCGGTTGTCGACGACTACACAATCGCTTCGCGCATGTCGTACTTTCTTTGGTCAACGATGCCGGACGAGCAGCTGTTGAAACTGGCTGCCGAAGGAAAGTTGAGCGATCCGGCCGTTCGTCGTCAGCAAGTCAATCGCATGATTGCCGATCCCAAAATCGAGAACCTGGTTAACGACTTCACTGCTCAATGGCTCGACCTGCGCGACATCGAATTCACCACACCCGACAAGAAGCTCTATCCCGAGTACGACCCGCTGCTTTTAGAGGGAATGCTTGGTGAAACGCGTCACTTCTTCCAACACGTTTTGACGGAAGATTTGAGCGTGGTGAACTTCGTCGACTCGGACTGGACGTTCCTCAACCAACGCATGGCTGGGCATTATGGTCTGCCGAAAGTTGAAGGGCACGAGCATTTCCAGAAGGTGGCGTTACCGCAAGAAAGTATCCGCGGCGGCGTGCTGACGCATGCCAGTGTGCTGAAGGTGACTGCCAACGGCACGACCACATCTCCGGTGATTCGCGGCGTGTGGGTACTCGATAAGATGCTCGGTCGCCCGGCTCCGCCACCACCTCCTGGGGTGCCTGCGGTGGAACCCGATATTCGTGGTGCGACAACCATTCGCGAGCAGTTGGACAAGCATCGTAGCATTGCTGCCTGTGCGAGTTGTCACAAGCGGATCGATCCCCCAGGATTCGCGCTGGAAGAATTCGACGCCATTGGCGGGCATCGTGATTTTTATCGATCGGTTGGCGAAGGCGAGCGGATTCCGGACCAGAAGTCATACCGCAGAGGTCCCGATGTGGAGTCCTCCTTCGAGTTGGCCGATGGACGCGAGTTCGATAACTTCGCCGGATTTCGTCAGCAAATGGTCGATGACGAGTCCCTTGTGGCTCGGGCAATCGCTGAGAAGCTCTTGATCTACGCGACCGGCCGCCGGATGGGACTTCCCCAGCGAGATTCCGTCGAGCAGATCGTTGCCGCATCGAGTAAGAACGACCATGGCCTCAAGTCGATGATTCAGGCCGTGGTGGATAGTGACCTGTTCCTCGCTCCCTAAAGTTTTTGGCTCACTGAGCAATTAAAGGATTCGCTATGTCGAACCAACTTAGCCGTCGAACGTTTTTGCGTGCCTCTGGGATTGCGATGGGGCTGCCGCTGCTTAGCAGCATGGGGGCGACTCGATTACTGGCCAAAGACGAATCAGGTGAACAGAGCGACGTCCGTCGCATGTTGGCCATCTGTGCTCCGCTGGGGATTCACACGCCCAATCTGTTTCCCGAGAAGGCCGGCAAAGATTACGAGCTGACTCCTTACCTCAAGCCAATGGCGAGCCTGCGGGATAAGTTCTCGGTCATCTCGGGGATTATGCATCCGAACGTCGATGGTGGTCACGCGGCGGAAAAGAGCTTCCTGACTGGGGCCGCACATCCAGGGCAGCCGAGTTTTCAAAACACGATTTCGGTCGATCAACTGGCTGCCGAACAACTCGGCTACAAGACTCGCTTCGGTTCGCTGACGTTGGCCGTCGACCATAACAGTCTTTCCTACACACGCAGTGGCGTGCAGATTCCGGCAGAGAACCGTCCGTCGAAGCTTTTTGCAAAGCTCTTTCTCGAAGGATCGCAGCAGGAAAAAGAAGAGCAGATGCGCCGCATCGAAGATGGCCAGAGCATCATGGACCTGGTTCAAGACCAGACGAAGAAGGTCACCAAAAAGGTAGGCCGTGAGGACAATCAAACGCTGGACCAATACTTCACCAGCGTGCGTGAACTGGAACAGCGTCTGGTTCAAGCCGAGTCTTGGGCAAAACGGCCCAAGCCTATGGTCGACCGCAAGCAGCCCGAAGACATCAATGACCGGGCCGAACTGACTCAGCGTCTACGCTTGATGTACGAGATGATCTTCCTGGCGATTCAGACCGACTCGACACGGTTCATTTCACTCGTCGCGCCCGGCGGCAACGAGGTGGTTTCACTCGATGGTGTCGACGACGGTTGGCATAACTTGAGCCATCATGGTCGCGACCCAGACAAGATCGAAATGCTGACGATTATCGAGCTGGAAGAGATGCGGCTTTTTGCCGAGTTGATGCAAAAGCTGGAAGACTCCAAAGAGGGTGGTCGTTCGTTGTTGGATCAAACGGCCATTCTGCTCGGTTCCAATCTTGGCAACGCCTCGAGTCACAATAACACCAACTTGCCTATCGTCGCCGCCGGTGGGCATTTCCGTCACGGACAGCATATCGCTTACGAAGAAGGTAAGGCTCCACCTCTTTGCAATTTGCTGGTCAGCTACCTGCAGCACGTCGGCGTTGAAGCGGATCAGTTCTCTTCCGGTAACGGAACCCTTACGGAACTGCCAGCCGTTTAACGCTCGGCTGAGGGCAAGATAGAGATTATTGAATTCGTCTTTAATTTGGGGCCACAATTCCGCCACTAAGAGAGCCCCTCAGTTTGCAGGCTAATGTTCGTTTGGCGATGATTCTATTCACCGGTTGAGTCTGGTTCTACTGCGAGCATTTCGGTCAAGTAGCAAAAAGTTGCTTAGATACGAAAATCATGTTGCAAAACGGACCTCTAACGGGATGTTATGCCGCTGATTTGACAATTTCGCGAGAAAGTTCGGCAGGATGCTCGTTTCACAGGTAGTATGAACCTGAGCCCGGCTGACAAAACGACTCACGCCGGCTTTCCCACCGTTAGCCTTCTGTTTCCAACTACTCATTACCCCCTCGATTGCAGCATGATTCGCACTCTTTTATTGGCAGTTGCGTTTGTCATTTCTTGCGTTACTTTCTCTCACGCCAATCCACTCGTTTACGAAGGGGATTCGGGCATCGGCAAAGGGAAGCATATCGTCTTCCTGGCCGGCGATCATGAGTACCGCTCGGAGGAATCGCTTCCCGCATTGGCTCGAATTCTCGCTAAGCATCACGGCTTTAAATGCACCGTGCTGTTCTCGATCGACAAGAAGTCAGGCGATATCTTGCCAGGTTCCAGCTACATGCCGGGGACCGAGGCGTTGGAAACGGCTGACCTGATGGTCATCTTCCTGCGTTTCCAGGACTTTCCCAAAGAGCAGATGCAGCCGATCGTCGATTACCTGGAGCGAGGCGGTCCTGTGGTTGGCATGCGAACGTCGACTCATGCGTTCAAGATTCCAGGCAACTCGGAATTCGCTCGCTTCAGCTACAACTACAAAGGGGAAGACTACCCTCTGGGATTTGGTCGCCAGGTTCTGGGAGAAACGTGGGCTGGTCACTACGGCAAGAACCACGTGATGAGCACGCGGCTTGATATCGTTCCCGATCAGAAGGATCATCCCGTCCTGCGTGGCGTGAAGAATCCCTGGGTTCAGGCTGGTGGCTATTGGACCGAACCCATGGAAGACAGCACGACCCTGGCGATGGCCCAGCCACTGGAAACCATGAAGCCAGATTCGCCGGCCGCCAAAGATAAGAAGCCTTGCCCGGGCGTGTGGGTTCGTGATTACCAATCCAAAAGCGGCAAGTCGGGACGTGTCTTTACGACCACCTATGGAGCTTCCGAAGACCTACTCAACGACGGCTTCCGCCGGATGATGGTCAACGGCTGCCTGTGGGCAGCAGGCATGGAGCAACAGATCAAGCCGGACCTGAACGTTGATTTCGTTGGCCCTTATCAACCAGTTACGTTCCGGTTCGGTGGTCATCGTAAGGAAGTCAAGCCAGCGGAGCTTCAAGGATGGGATTCGCCGATCCTGCCGGATCATTCCCAGGACGTTAAAAAAAAAGAAACAGCGATGAAGGCCCCGCGTCGTGATAAGGGACGCGATGCCAGCAAGCAAAATGTTAAAGATGCCAAAAACACCAAGTTAGATAATCAACGGAAGCTCACCGACGAAGACTTCTCGGGGTTCGCCATCTATGAGAAAACGGCCCCCCGACCCAAAACCGCCGAACCAGTTCCTACGTCCCTTCCATTGAAACTGGAGAAGGGAGATCGCGTTGCTCTCATCGGGAACACACTGTTTGAGCGTTCGCAAGATTTTGGCCACTTCGAAGCGATGTTGCAGAAGAAGTTTCCGCAGCATCAATTGAAGGTGCGTCACCTGGCTTGGTCGGCCGACGCCATCGACGTTCAACCGCGGCCAGATAACTTTGCCGACACGCAGCAGCACCTGGTTCACGAGAAAGCGGATGTCATCCTGGCGGCGTTTGGTTTCAATGAATCCTTTGCCGGACCAGCTGGCTTGGCTGAGTTCCGACAAAAGCTGTCGCAGTACCTGGCTGATCTCAAGTCGAAGTCATTCAACGGCGAGACTGCCGCACGAATCGTTTTGGTTTCGCCGATCGCCAACGAGAACATCGACAATGTGCCTGCCGCCTCGCTGAACAACGCTAACATTCAGCTTTATGTCGATGTCATGCGTGAAGTTGCCACCGAGCAGAACGTGGCATTCGCGAATGTCTTTCCGACGACGGCAGCCGAAATGGATAGTCCAGGTACCGATCTGACGATCAACGGCGTGCACTTGAACGAAGCAGGCGATCAGGTCTTTTCCGCGGCACTATTCGAGCAACTATTCCAAGAGAAGCCACCGGAAGTCAGCAAGACGCTGCTCAACACGATTGTTAATAAGAACACCCAATTCTTCCGCCGCTTTCGTCCGCTGAACACGTTCTATTACACCGGTGGTCGCAACAAGGACTACGGCTACCTCGACTTTCTGCCAGCGATGCGCAACTTCGACATGATGGTTGCCAATCGCGATCAGCGCATCTGGGCTCTCGCTCAAGGGAAGCAAGTGCCTGCGGAGGTTGATGACTCAAATGTCCCACCATTGCCGATGACCAAGCAGAGTCGCGGTGCGAACCAATGGATGTCGGCGCAGGACGAAAAGAAGGCGTTTGACGTCGATCCTCGTTTCGAGGTCAATCTGTTTGCTGGGGAAGAGGAATTTCCCGATATCGTGAATCCGATCCAAATGCGGTGGGATTCCAAGGGACGTCTGTGGGTCAGTTGCTCGACTACCTACCCTCACGTTTATCCAGGTAACGAGCCCAACGATAAGTTGGTCATCCTGGAAGACACCGACGGCGACGGCAAGGCAGACAAGTCAACTGTTTTCGCTGAGAACCTGCACATTCCTCTTTCCTTCGAGTTTGGCGATGGTGGGGTCTACGTTTCCGAGCAACCGTGCCTGTCCTTCCTGAAAGATACCGATGGGGACGACAAGGCAGACGTCCACAAGACCGTCCTTCGCGGCTTTGGCACCGAGGATTCGCATCACTCGCTGCACGACTTTACCTGGACGCCGGATGGTGACTTGATCTTCCGCGAATCGATTTTTCATCACTCGCAAGTTGAGACACCCTACGGCCCGGTGCGGCAGCAGAACAGTGGCTGGTTCCGCTTCGATCCGAAGACGCAGCGTTTGATCAGTTTCGGATCGTATCCCAGTACGAACCCTTGGGGCGTGTCGTTCGACAAGTGGGGCCAGCACATGGCCAGTCATCCGGTTTTTGCCGAAGCCCATCAAGCGGTTGATCCGCCTTATCCGCTGCAAAACGATCGCCCGAACGGACTGCAAGCTTACTCGGGTGTTTGTGGTCACCACATCGTCGATTGGTCGACATTCCCGAATGACCTGCACGACAGCTTTATCAAGGTTCGCTACAAGCCGACCAATCGTGTCGAGATCTTGAAGTGGAAAGAAGGTCCCTTCGGTTTCACCGAGGAATACGTTGGCGATTTGTTGTTCTCGCGGAACCTCAGTTTCATTCCGGTCGACCTGCAATGGGGGCCTCGTGGCGCACTCTACGTTTGCGATTGGTACAACCCTATCAAAGGACACGCGCAGTATTCTTTGCGTGACGAACGTCGCGATCGCCACTCCGGTCGTATCTGGCGAATTACGGCCAAGGATATGCCCCTTCAAGATCCACCCAAGATCGCAGACGCTTCCATTGAGGAGTTGCTCGAACTTCTCAAACGACCTGAATACGCCGTACGCTTCATGGCCAAGCGAGAACTCGGCGAGCGTGACCCTGCGAAGGTGAAAAGCCAGCTTGATACCTGGGTGACGAAGCTCGATCCCAATGATTCCGAGTTCCGCCATCATCAGATCGAAGCGATCTGGACCTATCGCTGGATCGATGCGGTCGGCATGGTACCGACCGATGATGGAACCCCTGAGGGAGACCTTTCGGTGGCGGTTAGCGTGCTTGAAGATCTCTTGGCATGTGACGATCATCATGCCCGAGCCGCCGCGACCAAGCAGCTGCGCTACTGGTATCCCTATGTACCGCAGTGGGAGCAGCGTCTCAAGGCGGCAGCCAACGACGAGAATGGGATCGTCCGCATGCAAGCCGCGGTCGCCGCGACTTACATTGGAAGCAAGCCGGCGTTTACCGCGATGTTGGATGTCCTGAAGCATCCACGTGAAGGGCACGTGGCCTACGCGATCACGTGTGCCTTGATGTCCAAGCCAATGCGGGCTCACTGGGAAGGTAATCCTCGGTACGGGATTGCTCGTATCCTTAAGCAGTCCGCGAAGGATACCGAGATCAAAGAGCCGAAGCCAACCGTTGCCCAAGCCAAGTTCGACGCCCAGAAAGATCTTCGCGAAGTGAAGATTGCCTGTCTGGAAGAGCGAATGCTGTTCGACGTCAAGCACTTCATGGTCAAGCCTGGTCAGCCGCTGAAGATCGTTTTTACGAACCCTGATGCGACTGACCACAACTTCGTGATCGTGCAGCCCGGCTCCCTAGCCGAGGTGGGTATGGCAGCGAACGAGATGGCGAAGGATCCGACCAACGCCGACTCAGACTTCATCCCTCGAGAGAAGATGGATCTGATCATCGAGAACACTCCCATGATCGGTCCAACCCGGGCCGCGCAAATCGCTGTGCTCCGATTCAATGCTCCCAAAGAGGAAGGCATCTATCCTTACGTTTGCACCTTCCCAGGTCACTGGGTGGTCATGAACGGCGTGATGGTCGTCGCACGAGATGACGCCAGTGCCCAGGCCCTTATGGATGCGAGCGTTCCTCAGGTGATCAAAGAATGGAAAATGACGGACTTCGCTGATTTTGCGGACCATCCTCGGAAGAAAGACGATGCGACGCTCGTTCGAGGGATGACCGCTTTCGTGAAAGCCCGCTGTAACCAATGTCATGTCGTGGCCGGTCATGGAACCAACCTGGGTCCTGATCTGACCGAGTCGGTTAAGAAGCTGAAGGGTAAAGACCTTTTACAGCAGATGGTTGATCCATCGAGTCAGATCAACGAGAAGTTCCAAAACGTGCAGTTCCTCACCATCGGCGGCCGCGTGATTACCGGCGTCATTGTGAAAGAGGACAAGCAGGCATACCATCTGGCGACCAACCTTCTGACGCCTAACAGCTTGACGACCATTCCTAAGGATGACGTCGAGCAGATGGCTCCGTCGAAGATCTCGCCGATGCCCGGCGGCCTGCTCAACACGCTGACCAAGGAAGAGATCTACGATCTTCATTCCTACCTGGAAGCTGGCGGATACGAGATGCCGGAGCATCTGAAGCATCTGCATAATCATGGCAATCATGGTCAGGCTGAGTAGCAACGAAAAAAGCCCTGCCAGGCAATGCGAAGTCTTGCTGCTTACCTCCGCATCGGTCTGACAGGGCTCAGCGATCAACGCTGCCCTCGCTTCCTATTCCCACTCGGCGAACATGGCATCGACGTATTCCGGTTCGCTGACTAATTCTCCGATCACGCGTCCGAACATGGCCGCCGAGTCATAGTTTTCGGCCGTGATGATGCGACCATCGACGATCACGTCATCTTCGACAGTCGTTGGATCACCGATCGAGCCGGACTGGACCATCGTGCCACCATTAAGTTCAATGGTCTGGCGTGTCGTGTAGATCTGCTGATCGGAACTCGGAGCCGAGCCTGCCCATGCAGAGACCGTTTTGCCTTCCAATAGGCTCGTGCCGTCTACTTCGGCATAGGCCAACACCGAAACACCATGGCAGATGGCAGCGACGTACTTATCCTGTTCGACGAAGTCGTTGATCAGGTCGTTAACCGTGGTCTTAAGTGCCTCGGTGCTGTTGTAGGCACCGTGGTCGTAGGTTCCCTCGAATGCGTATTGGTAGCTGGAAGCTCCCCAGCCGCCGACAAAGACGATCGCGGAGTAGTCTTCCGCTTCAACGTCCGTCAGAGCCAAGTCAGGCGTGACAAATCCACCGTCGGCACCCTGGCCGGAATTCGCATGCGGACGTGCTACTTCCGTCGTGGTTGCTGCCACAACAACTTCTAGCCCCTGTGCTTCGAGGGATTGTCGCGTGTCGCCGTATTCCTGGTAGTAGAAGTCTTGATTGGCGATCACCATCAAAACTGGTTGGGGTTGGTTGGCTGTTGGCGTTTCGTCAGGTGTGTCGGTCTCTTCCGGGATCGACTCGGCGACGGCTACCATCACCGTTTGGCTCGTCGCATGGTTCCCATCGGTCGCACCGATTTCGATCTGGAAGCTGCCGGTGTAGTCGGCGTCAGGGGTGATCACCAGAACGTCCCCATCGACATGAACGCTGGCGTCAATCGTTTCGGGCTCGGCGATCAGGTCGGGATTGTCGTAATGGGTTGAGTCAAAGTTCGCCAGCAGAGTGCTATGGGCAAAGGAACCTTGCCACTGATAGAACTCGCCTGATGGCATAACGTAGAACCAGCCCCCGTTGCCTGAGCGAATCCAGCGTTCGTTATTGCCAAGGCAATTGGTGTGATAGTCGTCGGACTCGACCAGGTCATACTGGGCATCCAGCTGCTGCTCGATGGTCGAAACAATAGAAGCCGAGAAAATAAGGGCTTCCGTTTCTACGTCACCGCTGACGGTCAACATCGTTTCAAGCGTCTGTCCACTGGTTGCTTCCAGATCAGCGATCGGGTCGATTGTCCAGTTTTCCTGAGCGGCCGGGTCGATTGTCGATGTTTCGACATACTCCGACTCGAGCGGCATCAATTCGGCGGTGGCAACGTCGCCGGCCATCATACGACGGTCTTCCAGGCTCTGCAGGTTGCGACCCAATCGACGATGTTTGCGGTGGGCAGAAGCCTTCTTACCTGGCTTCCTGGTAGTGAAAAGGTTGAATCGTGACATTGTGTTTCTCCAAGTCTGTTCCCGTGATGATGGTTGCGTTTCCGCTGGCTTACTGGATAAATGGCAAGCCGGCGGAAAACCTTTCACGCAGGACGCAAAAAAATGAAAGAAACACGAAAGACGCCCAAAAAGGCAGGGCGCTCTTAGTTGGAAACAGGCCGGAGACGGACCTGGTGGAAGGTCGTGTCGCTATCGTAAGCCCCTAGCCCCAAAGACTTTTCGGGTAGAGTCCAAAGCTCGAGAAGTGTCAGATTCGAGCCGTCTCCTTCATAGGTCGCCAGCAACTGGCCGTCGAGATATGCCTGGACTTGATCGCGGCGAACACGGACTTCTGCCCTGTAACGGCGTCCATTTTCCAGGACGACGCTATCAACGCGGGTAGGATTGGTGCGGATGTTCTCGCCGTCGATATTCTGAATGCCGCCGAGGTTCTCGGTCCACCCGTCGATATCGAAGGATGCGTTTCCTTCACCAGCGAGAAAGTGTAACGCGATCGATTGCGCGCCGCTGTTCCGCGTAAATTGCACTTCCAGGTCATACTCTCGTGGCGGAAGGAACGGCAACATGATTCGGGCACCGGCGGCTGCATCGGCGTGCAATTGTCCATCGGGCGTCACTTCCCAGTTTCCTGCCACGGCGTTTGCTGGAAGATCGATCCGAGAGATAAGATTGATCCACTCCTCAGAGGTTGAGGGGACCGGAGAACCATTCCCTTCAGATGATGTAATGGGATCCGGGTTGGGTGGTGTAGGTGTCGGCGTGTTCTCGTTTCCAAATTCACCCAGGACCAGCAAAGCTACGATGGCTCCGAGGATTGCACCACCGCCTCCGATCAAAAGCCGATTCTTTTGGACCCACGCGGAAAAGGGGCTGACCTTCGGTCGGGATTTAGACTGCGGACGCTGCGTCTGACTCTCTTTGTTCTGCTCGACTTTGGGGGCCGAGAGCAACGTGTTCGGGATACTTGGCTGAGTCGACGCGGCTTCGCTTGCGTAGGGGGAGTCTGGATGACCAAAGGGTTTGAGCTGCTCGACAACTTCCGCTGGGGTCTGATAGCGATCATCCGGCGACTTAGCCATTAGCTTTTCGACAATGACGATTACTTCCGGCGGGATGTCGTCGCGAAGTTCCGACAGAGGTTGCGGTTGGCGTTCGCAGTGACCAAGGACTTTTTCAAATGCAGTTCCCTCAGGAAACGGAGGCTGTCCGGCCAGCAGAAAATAGAGCGTACAGCCCAAGCTATAGAGGTCTGCGCGAATGTCGGCTCGCTTGGAATCACGTGCTTGTTCGGGGGCCATGTAGTCTGGCGTTCCAAGCGCGGTAAAGTCGGCCGTCAGCCCCGGGTCGTCCGGAGATTGGTCAGACTGAGTCGCGAAGCGTGCCAATCCAAAATCGAGAATCTTGATCGTTCCACGCGTGGTCCGCATCAAGTTATGCGGCTTGATGTCTCGGTGAACCGTGCCTCGCTCGAAGGCATGCTGCAAGCCTTGAGCAGCCTGCAAAACGTAGTTACACGCATGCAACACCGGCAGCGGCTTTCGGCGGGCAACCAGCTGATCAAGACTGATGCCATCGATGTATTCCATCACCAGAAAGTGCATGTCGCCTGCTTGTTCCGCATCGTAAGCAGCCACAATGTTGCGATGGGATAACTTGGCAGCCGCTTTTACTTCCTGGTGAAAACGCTCGACGGCCAGTTCATTCTTCATCAGACGCGAACTGATTACCTTCAGTGCGACCGGCCGCTCCATCAGTTTGTGCTCGGCCTGATAGACAATACCCATGCCCCCTTGGCCAAGTTGCCGAATGATGCGGTACCTTGGATGGTCGAGCAATGCGGTGGGAATCGTCCCGGCATCTTCCTCCTGGAAAAGCGGGGTGGTACTGGCAACCGGGGTCAGGCCATCGTCGATACTGCTGGTCGCAGCGTGGATTCGTTCCACCAGCGGATCATGCGGTATCGTGCGTAAGACATCACAGCACGTATCGCACTGGCCCACGTGGTCTTCAATCCGCTGGCGATCGGCCTCAGCAAGGGTGCCATGAAAGAATGATTCGAGCTCGTGTCGCGTGGGGTGCGTCGCGCTAGTCTCGTTCATGAGCCGATTGCCGATGGTATTGGTGTTTAGTCAATGAGCCCTAGTCCGCGTTGACGTAGGCGGGAAAGTACCCGCGACTTGGCCACGAAGACGGCATTCACAGAAATCCCGAGTTCCTGGCTAACGTCGTCGGCACTGAGGCCGTCCAGGGCGAATCGCTGGAACGCAGACCACGTTTTGTCTGTAAACGCGGGACGGACCTCCTGCAGCAAGTATTGTATCACGTGGCGATCGTGCTCTCGATTCCATTGGGCGCTCAAACCACTTTCGGGATCTTGAAGTTCAGCAACCACCTGGCCAAAGTCACTTCCGCCAATCCCCGGTGGCTGCTTGTTCTTCTTGCGCCAATGATCTCTCAGGCAGTTTGCGGCGATGGTTCGCAGCCACGCACGAAACGCACCGGGCCGGGGTTCGCGTCGAAACTCAGGGAAGCGTCGGAACACAACCGTCAATACTTCCTGTGTGATATCTTCGATGTCATCCAGCGAGGCTCCGTACCGCTTGAGCCAACCTCGAATCAGCGGCGAGTACATGCCCACCAATCGCCCCCATGCCTCTTCGTCGGAGGTATGTTGCAGCGAGTCGAGAAAGCTGACCGAGGTTTCCATTTTGCGGATTCTACATAACGCCAGGGCGAATCATCGAATGTCGCCTTTATCGTACACTTCTTATTGAAGGCCTGCCCCCCGACGGCCTTTAATTTTTGAAGAGACCGGAGATCTTGCGCACGCTGAGAAAGATAGGCGTCTATAGAAGAAATTCCGCGACAGCCAAGGTGATCGCGGAATGGTAAACCGGTGGGCTAAAGAAGATGCCCAGGCGATGATCGTCAGCGGCCGGAGCAAGATGTCCAAGCCGCGATAGATTCAAGCTATTGGTGATCGCCGTTAACGAATCACGTCTCCCTCGACGCTAAGTAGCTGCGAGTTGGGAGCCGAGTTGCCGAAGACTTTGAATTGGTCGAATTGCCAAACGACCTTCTTTGTCTTGGGATCGACTTCGACCAGCAGGGGGTTGTCGGGGCCTGCGTGGCAGTTGCCGATGACATAGTGACCGTTGGGCAGAACTTCCAGGGTGGTGACCCAGGCGAGCGTGATCCCAGGCAGGTCGTTCTGAGCAATCTTCCAGACGATTTCTTTCTTTGGTGTAACTTCGATGACGCTATGACCGTTGCCGGTGGCGATCAAGGTGTTCCCGTTTTCCAGACGAACGGCCGCGAAGGCTTTGTTGCCGAAGGCTTCCGGACCGTGACCGCCGCGTGGCTCCTGATCGAACATGGGGACTTCATAGTCCCAGATCACTTTGCCCGATTCACCGTCGTATTCGCGGATATGCCCATCGTTTTCGTGAGCGACGAGATAGTTGCCATTGTCCAGCTTTCGGACCAGTCGCGTATCGGAGTGAGGATGCGGGTTGTCCAACTTCAGGGGAACTTTCTTGACCAGTTTGCCGTCGCGATTGACTTCAATGATTCGGCCGGCGCCTGACTCGGCAATCATGACGTTGCCATTTGCCAACGGCTGAAACGCGTGGACTTCGATCCGTTTCCCTTCGTTGCCGTTGCTCTTGGCCGAGTCGTAGGACCAAACGACCTTCTTCGCATCGGGATCGATTTCAGCAACTTGGGCGGCACCCTGTTGAACCATGATATGGCCATTGTCCAAGACATGGATATCATGAATCCCGCCCCAGGGCATTTCCCACTCGATCGCTCCCTCTTCGTTAACGATGGCCAGCTTATTGTTGCCCTGCATCACCAGGCGAAACGGGCCTGCTTCCAGGATCGACGTGGACAAAGAAAAAGCAATGGCAATCAGAGTAACAAGCAGCGTCGTTCGCAACATGAAGTTCTCCTTAATGGGCACGAGGGGGGAAGGGGAGGGGGCACAAGTGCTGTTTCGAGTATAGACACGCAGTCCGACCGCCATAGTAGAACTTCCATGGGTCCAAAGAAAAAGAGGCGTCTTTCTCGCAGAAAAACGCCTCTTTCGTGGTCAAATTGAGAGCCCTTGCGTTTACGGCAGTTGAGCGACTTCCCCGCCGTTGCGAGTACCCATGCTGGCGTAAATCAGGCGATCGATGTTTTCGCTGACGAAACGAGTCGCACCGTCACCCAACATGAATAGGGCGCCGCCTGGGTGAGCACTGTGGAAGCCGGCCATCCCTTGGGTGCCAGAATCGAGCGTGTTCAACTGGATACCCGTCGATGCACCCCACTTGCAGTGAGAGTCTTGACCGTTGGAAGTACCAACATAGATGTGAGCTCGATTCGAGATCTTGTCGGAATAACGTTCGCCAACGAAAAGGGTGTTCGAAGAACCGTCGGTAATGTCACGGAAATTGGTCGAGATGTTCTGGTAATAGAACGGACCATTATGGCGAGAGTGACCAACGCCACCGTCGTCCATGTGATGCTTGCTTTCACTATTGGTTGAGTTGCTAGAAATGGTATAGCCCACGGTCCCGGTTACGACCACACCATAGCTGCCTCGCGGGCGACCCGTGATACCACCGTCATCAAACACCTGCCCCGTATCGGGTGACGAAGGGCACTCGAACGCATCCAAACGAACACGAAGAATATCTTCGTTGTTACCATCGTCGTCCCAGACGATCCCAAAGCCCATACCGTTGATCTTGTCGTAGAGGGCGCCCTGTTCAATCTGAGGGAGAATGAATGCACTCCAGACAGTCGACTGAGCGCTACCGCTTCCGTCCTGAACCTTTTCTTTAATGGCTGCCGGCGGAAACTTAAGGAACGTATCGTGGTAGTTGTGCAGAGCCAAACCAAGTTGTTTCAGGTTGTTGCTGCACTGCATGCGGCGGGCCGCCTCTCGGGCTTGCTGCACCGCAGGCAACAGTAAAGCGATGAGAACGCCGATGATGGCGATCACCACCAACAATTCCACAAGCGTAAAGCCACGCTTGCGCTCGATCGAGATGCTCATGAGTTTTGCTCCAAGAAGATATGAAAACAGAAGAAGAAATTAGGACTGAATTATAGCTGTAGGTATTCGCACGATGTCTCTCTCACTGAGGCCTCGTGTGGAAAGCGTTATTTACTTCGTGAGTTTGATCTCGAAATCATTCGATCCCGATTTAACTTCCAAGGTGTAGTCTTTAGGTAGATTGCCCGGGGGCGTTGGATCTGGGCCAGAGCCGAACACCGACACCATATGCTCACCTACTAAGGCGCCATCGTTACGCTCGTAGGTCGACAAAGTGAATTTGCCCTCGGAGTCGGTATTTCCGGTTGCACTCTTGCCGGGCTCGTTTTCATCGCCCACCGAAGCCGTTTTTCCCTTCACAGGTGTGAAGGTGACGACCATGTCTGTGACCGGCTTCCCGTCGAGTGTGACAACTCCTTGCACAGGAGCCACTGGGTTGCCCGACCCGCCACATCCAAGTAGTGATATAGCGAGAAATGAAAAAATCCATAGCGCGCATGATGGGTGCGTTCGCATGCCTGTGTCCTCGGTTCCGTAAGGAAGAATTAGTTCAACTAAAATGAGATCTAAGAATGGGGACTTGCCGAAGCGGCAATGGAAGGGGAAATCTGTCGCTGCCAACTATTAAAGATATAAACAATTTGGGGGAGATAAGTTCCCTCAAGTGTATGCTTTCGGGCATATCATGTTAAGTCATTCGTAAGGGCGTTGTTTGCGCTTTTATAAAAACAAAATCCAAGTTTTTGCTATGCAGTAGTTGGTGCCGAGCCAGCGGCGAAACATCGTTTGATATTCTTTGCCATACAAGCTTTACGGCAGTCGTGAAACTAACTGGCAAGCTTGCAAGCAGTTGCGGCGTTTGTCACAATGCGGGTTCAGGGTCTGAGAGTCTAGATCGGGGGATTTATGCTCAGCCTGAGGTCTGCCGTCTTAGCATGAATTCTGACGCTGCTCCCCGGGCTCTCTCTATAACGAACGGCTGTTGTCGTTCGAACATTGGAACTTTATGGCACATGCAGAATCGACCGGAGACGCAAATGAAGGTCGAACTTCCGGCAAGGGTCGACAACCGCTTTCGGTAATCGGGATCGGTGCGTCATCCGGAGGACTCGAGTCGCTCAAAAAGTTCTTTGGCGCCCTCGAACAGTCGCAGGGAATGGCATTCGTCATCGTGCAGCATTTGATGCCGGACCATGACAGTCTCTTGCCCGAGATCCTTTCCAAACATACTGAGATGCAAGTCGTTTCTGTCGAACAAGGACAGATCATCGAGAACGGCTACGTGTATGTTGCTCCGCCGGGGCAGGACGTGGGGCTTCAATCGGGCGTATTTCAGGTCACTCCATCAGCAGAGTCGCGAGGCTGGCGGCACCCGATTGATTACTTCTTCCGCAGCTTAGCGCGAGATCAGCGTCAGGATGCCGTTGGCATTATTCTGTCTGGCAATGGTAGCGACGGCACACTTGGTATCCGTGAGATCAAAGAGTGTGGCGGCATGGTCATGGTGCAACATCCGCACGAGGCCGGTCAGGATTTGATGCCGCTTAATGCGATGGAAACGGGACAAGCTGACTACGTTCAGCCAGTCGCTCAATTAGCGAAGTCGCTGGAAAGCTACGTCGATCACAACTCACTGTTCGACGATTCGACCATCGATCCTGCGCAGTTTTTGGAGGAGCTGGAAGAGATCCAGCACCTGCTCCATTTTCATGCTGAGTACGACTTTCGCAATTACAAACACACGACGCTGCTAAGACGCGTCCAGCGGCGGATGGGGTTGGCAGGCGTCTCTGGCATCCGCGAATATGTTCATCGCCTGAAAGATCGTCCTGAAGAAGTTGAAGCACTGGCCCAAGATTTACTTATCTGTGTCACGCAGTTTATGCGGAACGCGGACGTTTGGGAAAAGCTATCTGAGTTGGTGTTGCCCAAGCTCATCGAAGACCGCAGTTCCAACGAACCCATTCGAGTATGGATTCCTGGATGCGCCACAGGTGAAGAAGCCTATACCATGGCGATGATGCTCTCTGATGCCATCGGCGATAAGCGAGATGTTCGTATTCAGATCTTCGCCACGGATATTAGTAATCATGCGCTCAAGACGGCACGAGCAGCCATCTATCCAGAAACAATCGCTGCCGACATCAAGCCTGAATGGGCACGCAAGTATTTTACGCGTGAAGGGGACATCTATCGTGTTTCGAAGTCGATTCGCGAAATGGTTGTCTTCGCCGCACATGACCTCAAAGGAGATCCTTCGTTCTTTCGGCTCGATCTGATCAGTTGCCGCAATCTGCTGATCTATCTCGAACCAGAAGCTCAGGCAAACATCCTGCGGAAGTTCCATTTTGCGTTGAACCCCGAAGGCTATTTGCTCTTGGGCAATTCGGAAACGGCTGGACGCTTCGACCAGGGGTTTGAGCCCGTCGAGGCACATGCCCGGATCTTCCAGCGTTCGACCGACAATGCATCGAACGACTTCAGCCTGGCGACTCCGCATACTCCGAAGCGGGTTGCTCCGCGTCGGCCAAACTTCCGTCGTCCTCAGCCGCCGAGTTTGCGAGAGCTCGCGGCAGAGATGTTCTGGAAGTCGACTGGCTCGGTCGTGCTCATCCTAAACGAGAAGCTGCAACCGATGTTCGTCGGTGGAAGTGGTGACCGCTTCTTGAAAATCCCCGAAGGAGAACAACGCTACACGGTGTACGAACTCGTTCGTCCCGGTTTGCATTTAAAACTGCGTGCCGCGATCGGTCGGCTTGAGTCCGCATCGGAGACCTCATTCGATCGAGCTAAGTTAAATCAGTCGGACGGATCGACGATTGATGTTCGCGGATTCGTCCGCAAGATGATCGATCCCGAAAGCCAGCAGAGGCTTATCTTCATCCGGCTCGAAGAAGACGAAGCGGCAAAGTCGCCGGGGCCTGCCAGTACGTCGATGTTGTCCAGTGATCTTGCATCGCTCTCCAACTCGGATTCTCAGGAGGAATTAGTCAAGACGCTTGAACGCGAACTCATGGAGACGCGCGAAGAGTTGAGCCACACCATCGAGCAGCTTGAGCAAGCCAATGAAGAGCTGCGCGCGTCGCACGAAGAGGCGATGAGCGTCAATGAAGAATTGCAATCGGGTACGGAAGAGCTCGAGGCCTCGCGTGAAGAACTGCAGTCGCTCAATGAGGAACTGACGACGCTCAACGTCCAGCTGGAAGATAAGCTGGCGGAGCTCGAATCGACGAACAATGACCTGGATAACTTGATTTCCAGCACGCGAATCGCCGTGGTCTTTTTAGATACCGAATTTCGCGTACGTAACTTTACGCCCGAGGCGATTGATCTTTTCAGTTTGATCCGGACTGATATTGGACGACCCATCAGCGATCTGGCGCACAAGTTTACCGACGGTTCGTTTTTGGACGACGCGCGGGAAGTACTGAAGACATTGACGATGGTCGAACGCGAGGTCGAAGCGGAAGCAGGGAAGATTTTCGTTCGCCGGCTGTTGCCTTACCGTACGTTCGACAATCGGATTGAAGGTGTCGTGGCGACATTCCAGGACATCACTCAGCTGAAAGAGACGCAGGAACAACTCGACCTCCAACGAACACAGCTTTCCTTGGTCGCAGACGCCATGCCTGTGCTACTGGCATATGTCGACAAGGATCGAAAGTATCAGTTCGCCAATGCGAGTTACGAGAAGTGGTTCGGGATTTCGGTCGACAAGGTCATCGGAAAACCCATATGGGAGGTCGTCGGCGAAAAGGCATACGAAGTCGCGCGCGATAAGATTGAGAAGGTATTCGAGGGAGAGCGGGTGGCCTGGGATGGCGAACTTTCCTATCGGCACGGGCCCTCCCGTCATGTTCACGTGGAATACATCCCGCACTTTGATATGCAAGGTGAGGTCGTAGGTTTCTATGCCTTGATTCAGGATATCTCGAAACGCTACGAAGCCGAGCAGCTACTTCACGAGAGCGAGGCAAGGTTCCGCGATCTTGCCGATAACATTGCTCAGCTTGCCTGGACCTGCGACACGCTGGGAGACGTCACCTGGTACAACCGTCGCTGGTACGAGTTTACCGGACAGACTTTCGAGGACGCTAAGATCCGCGGTTGGGCCAATGTACATCATCCCGACCATATCCAGCGAGTTAAAGATAAGATTGCGGAGTGTGCGGAGAATGAATCTGTATGGGAAGACACCTTCCCGCTTCGTCGTCACGACGGTGTCTATCGCTGGTTCCTTTCTCGTGCGGTTCCGATTCGCGATAAGGAGGGCCGCGTCATTCGCTGGTTCGGGACGAACACCGATATCACCGAACAAATGGAGTTGGAGCAAGCGCTGAAAGAAGCTGATCGTCGCAAAGATGAATTCCTGGCCATGCTCGCGCACGAGCTACGCAATCCGCTGGCCCCGATCCGTAGCGGTATCGATCTGTTGATGATGGACCCCCGCAGCCCTCAAGAGCCGTTGGAGGTCATGGAAGAGCAAGTTCGTCACCTGGTTCGCTTAGTGGATGACTTGCTTGATGTTTCTCGGATTACCCGGGGAAAGGTGGAACTGCGAAAGGAGAATGTCCAACTCCAAAAAGTGATTCAGAAGGCCCTCATTGCGATCGAACCCTATGGCGAACAGAAAGGGATTACCTTCTCGACGGATATTCCGGACGAGCCCATGTGGCTAAAAGCAGACCCCATTCGGCTGGCCCAAATATTCGAGAACCTGTTAATCAATGGAGTGAAGTACACCGAAAGTGGTGGACACATTACTGTAGGTGTCCAGCGACATGGCAACAAAGTTCATGTTATCTTTCGAGACAATGGGATTGGTATCGATCCGGAGCTGGTGCCGCGCGTGTTTGAGCTGTTCACTCAGTCGTCGCGTTCCTTTGACCGGGAGCCGGGTGGTCTTGGTATCGGCCTGACGATCGTAAAGAGCCTGGTGGAACTCCACCGAGGAACCGTTGAAGTCAAAAGCGAGGGACTAGGGCAGGGGAGCGAGTTTGTCGTTCAATTGCCCATCCTAAAGAAGGCACCCGAAGAAGTGACCGAGGCAAAGATTTTTCAAGACTCAGGCACACAGAAGATTCTTATCGTCGATGACAACAAGAGTGCTCGGCACTTGCTGTCTCGATTGCTTGCCGCACTAGCCAATCATGAAATTGAATCCGCAGCCAGTGGCCGAGAGGCGCTCGATAAGATCGGCGAACTCAACCCGAGTGTGGTTATGCTGGACATCGGCTTACCTGAAATGGACGGCTACGAAGTGGCACGGCGCATTCGTGGTATTGATCCTGAGAATCGAATCTTGTTGGTCGCCGTCACTGGTTATGGTCAAAGCGAAGATCGGATTCAATCAGAAGCTGCTGGCTTCGATGTGCATCTGGTAAAGCCGGTCGGTATCGACGATCTACGAACGCTGATGATGCATGCCAAGCTACAGAAAGAAGAGTAACGGACGCCACGTTATGTAAGGATAACGTGACGTCCGCTCTTGAGTTTTCAGTTTCGGCAGATAAGTCAGGTAGAAGGAACGGCACCGGCGGGAGATGCAGTGGGCCATTGTTGTGCCTGGTTAGGCCGTCTCGGCCAGACACGCGGGGGGAAACAAGGCCAACGCTCTGATGTCGTGGCCGTCGCGCAAGGTAGGTAGCTTGACTGAACTCTTATCGTCGCAGTGAAGCTACAAATTCGTTGGCTGAATCGTCGGGTACCGTAACCGGAACCGGGGTTCGCAAGACGACTCGATCATCCTGTTTGCGCACCAACTCGGCGACCGAGTCGATGATCAAGTCAGGCTGATAAGGATGCTTGGGGATATCCTCTAGTTGGGTTCCGCCTGAAAGTACCAGGATGGTCTGGTATCCCATTTGGACGCCGCCGAGGATATCGGTTTCCATCGTGTCGCCGATCATTACGGTCTCGGAGGTCTCCAGACCGATTTCTTTGCGAGCCATGCGCATCATCAGCGGGCTTGGCTTGCCAATGCTCAGCGCTTTGCGACCAGTTGCCTTCTCGAGAAAAGCAATCGTCGCCCCGGCACCTGGGCGTGTACCACGCGAGGTCGGGCAATTCGGATCATCATTAGTCGCAATCAATTTGGCCCCGTCCAAGATCATCTGGGTTGCCGTTTCGACCATGTCCCAGTTCAAGGTACGGCCCTCACCGACAACGACAAAGTCTGGATCGTGGTCAACGACCGAGTAACCATTCTGGTGAAGCGCGTTGAGCAGCCCTCCTTCGCCAAGCACGTAGGCAGTACCGTTAGGCTTTTGGCTGGCAAGAAAGCGTGCTGTTGCCATAGCACAGGTAAAGACCTGCTGTTCTTCCACTTCGATTCCCATACGAGCCAACTTCGTCACGACGTCGCGTCGCGTGCGTTGACTGTTATTGGTTAGGAACAGAAACGGAGTACCGTCATCTCGAAGCTGTCGAATGAATGCATCTGCGCCAGAGATCATTTGTCCCCCGCGATACATGACGCCATCCATGTCGATCAAAAATCCCTTACTCATCAGTTACCTCTTGCGGGTAAAAGTTGTGGTTCACCGTACTTACCTCCGGGTTAGTCCCAAGCGAACCCAAAACCTCTTTTCAATTCCACTGGACCGATTGGCAACGTGCGTGCCAAGAATTTGGTAAGGGCAGCGTCTTTTGTGACCACTTCAACAGAACGCGGAGAAACGGCGTGGCAGTTTTCATTAGTGGTTGATTATCTCACTTACGCAAAAAAGTACGTTTTGTGAAATAAGCTTGTTGATGGGAGTGCCAGTACAATGTGCGAACGACATGCTGAAGGAGGCAGCAAGTGGTGAACTCAACGAATCCACATAGCCCCAGTGCGAGGTGCTAGCGAGAATTTCCTCAAAAACCGGGACCTGATAACGACAATAGTCGTGAAGAAGTCATAACAGAGTACTGCGCACTGAGTGATCAGTTGTTGTGCAAAATGCGCAGGATCGGTTAGTTGCGGAAGCCGTTCCGTAAGTCTAATTTCTCAGAAAAGATCACTTCCAGGTCACCGCATGAACCCTTGGAAAGACCACTTAACTGCGAGATGGTGTTGGCAGATCCAAATAAGAAAAGGCAGTACGCCGCAGAGGACATACTGCCTTTTTCGCTTACAACAAGTTCACCACGCGGTCGGCTAAACCCTTTTCGCCTAGGACGATGTTCAGCTTTCCGCTGGCAGCAATCTTCTCGAGAACTTCCAGTTCCCGCAGACGCATAAGCGTTGGGCTATCTGCCAACATCTTGGCCGTGTTGGCCTGGCTACGCATAGCAGCCGTTTCTTCACGACGCGAGATCAGGTTGGCTTCAGCCGCCTTCTTGGCTTCCGTGACCTTGTTCATCAGGTCCTTCATATCTCCTGGCAGGATCACATCGCGAATACCTACCCGGATCAAATTCAAACCGAGTTCACTTGCACGAGGCCATACAGTCTTCTCGAGTTCTTCCGCAACCGTGTCCTTATCGGTCAGGAACTCGTCGAGTTCGCGAGCTCCCACGACACACCGCAGGGCGAACTGGACTTCCCGATACAAAGCCTGTTGTGCGTCGCCAGCGACCGTAACCGCCTGCTTCGCATCAACAATCTTGTAGGTTGCCACGGCGTTCATCCGTAGCGTGACCTTGTCGGAGGTCATGATGTCCTGCCCCGAGACGTCGATCATCACTTCACGCAGGTCGACCTGCACAATCCGTGCATCAGCCGGGCCGCGCCAGAACGCGTACGTACCTGGTGCCAGCGTTTCAACATAACGTCCATCGAAGAACAGAACTCCTGCACATTCGCGATCGACATCACAGATATCGAGCTGAAAACGAGCAGTCGGATCACGGGTGATCGCCTTGAGGTCCTTATGGGTGAAACGAACTTCCCGCGCGTCATACGTTTCGATCTGAATATCACGGAACGTCGTCCAAAGTGCGTACAGGCCTGGGCCTAGCACGCGATTGAAACGACCGTCGATCCATACCGTCGCCCGCTGATGCTGCTTCAAGTCGACAACGACTGCGCGGTCCTTGAGTACGCCCGACTTCGCGATCACGTCAAGCTGATCGTGTTCCAACCATGGATCACGCTGCGAGGTAACCGTCACACGGACCTTGCCCCATGGGTTGAAGAACCGGTGCGTACCTGGCTCGAGGAGTTCCACGAAGTTGCCTTCGCGAAATAGTAAGCCGATTTCGTAGTTGCGAATCTTAATCTTCTTAAACAACATGTTGCACCTCCTTGCGGTACAACGCGACGTAACAGGAAGGTCTGCTCTCAGACCAGAATGATTATGAAATGGTTTGTGACTTGGTTAGAAAAATGACACCTTTGGCAAGCGAACGTTCGCGATAGTCCCAGGAAAACATGCGGAGTTGTGCGCTCGTAGTCACGGCAAGCGGTTGCCAGGACCTTCTTCCCAAACGCGAGACAACGGCCGAAGCACGCTTTCCGGCAAATGGAGATCCGATCCTTTTCATCACTCGCGGATGAATACGAATCATCAAACTGCAAGGCATGTTCGACTGGTGCCTTAGACTGCGACTTGCTTCGACCGCACAGACATCCTACCGAAGTAAGATGAACTGATTGGTGTCCGCTCCTCTGCAACGAAAGGCCGACCTCACGATCGCCCGCTCACCGCCGGCTCTAATGGTGGAGGGCTTTCGCCCCCTGGTGGTCAAGGTTGGAAAAACCTTGGATCGGAACAGGAATCGAACCTGTAACAGCCAGTTTCACAGACTGGTGCTCTACCTTTGAGCTATCCGAAATGAGGCCACCGCTTAGAACCTGTTCACGGCACAACCAGTGCTAACCCGCTTACCGCTTGAGCATGATTGCCGCCAGTAAAGCGACCTCAGTCCTTGCTTAAAAGGAAATGCCGGTGGGAGTCGAACCCACTTCGAGCTGTTTTGCAGACAGCCGCCGGACCGTTTGGCTTCGGCATTCTATGAAAAAGGAGACACGCAACCGGGCAAAGTGTTCGCGGCTTGCGCGATGATGCATGAATTGTTCGCTTAGAAACGGTAGTCCGGTCTTTTGCAAACAGACCTTTTCCGCGACGATATATGCTTGGAATCCGTCGAATTCGCTGCTTTCGCCTGCCCCTGGGGCACCTGAGTTTTATGCCGCTGATCACGCTGAAAAACGTTCGCCATTCTTACCACGACCGGCCTCTGTTTACGGACGTTTCGTTCGTTTTGGAGCCTGGGCAACGGGTATGCCTGATGGGGCGCAACGGGGCTGGTAAGTCGACCCTGTTGAAGATCCTCGCTGGAGAAGTCATACCGGACGACGGCGAAATCGCTCTTTCAACGGGCCTGACGCGTGCCCAGATGGCTCAGACAGTGCCTACCGACGATCGGGGCACGATCTACGACGTGGTTGCCGACGGCGTGGGTGAGCTGGCGGAAATCCTGCGAGAGTATCACACGCTGACCCATCAGCTGGCCGAGAACGCAAGTGATGAAACAGCCAAGCGCCTGGATGAGCTTCAACACGAAATCGACACCCAGGACGGCTGGAATTTACAGAATCAAATCGAACAAACGCTGACGAAAACGGGCCTCGACGGCGAGTTGATCTTTCAGAAGCTATCGGCCGGTATGAAACGTCGCGTGCTGCTCGCCCGGGCGCTTGTTAACGAGCCGGACCTCTTGCTTTTGGATGAACCGACGAACCACTTGGACATCGATTCGATCCTGTGGCTGGAAAAGCTTTTGACAAACATTCCGTGTTCCATCGTTTTCGTGACGCACGACCGGGCGTTTGCCCGGAAACTGGCGACTCGCGTAATCGACGTGGATCGCGGTCGGGTAACTAGCTGGTCGTGCGGCTATGATGAGTTCCTGAAACGCAAGGCCGCCGCACTCGAGGCTGAGGAAAAGGAACAAGCCCTCTTTGATAAGAAACTAGCCCAAGAAGAGGTTTGGATCCGCCAAGGGATTAAGGCACGCCGTACGCGGAATGAAGGTCGTGTACGTGCTTTGAAGAAGATGCGGGACGAATACCGCGACCGTCGCAAGCACGTCGGCAGCGTGAAGATGGAAGCCCACGTCGGTGATCGTTCTGGGCAACTGGTTTTTAAGGCCGATCAACTCGCGCATCGTTTCGGTGATCTGCGGATTGTGAACAACTTTTCGACCGTCATCATGCGGGGGGATAAGGTCGGCATCATCGGGCGGAACGGTATCGGCAAGTCGACTTTGCTGCGTATCCTGCTGGGGCAAATGAAACCTGACCAAGGCGAGGTTAAAGTCGGCACGAATGTGCAGATTGCCTACTTCGACCAGCTTCAGGCTCGACTCGATCCGGAACAGACGCTTCGCGAGAATATCGGCGAAGGAAACGAGTTCGTCAAAATCAATGGTAAGTCGAAGCACGTGGTGGGCTACCTGCAGGAGTTTCTCTTTACACCTGAGCAAGCCAATCGAGCCATCAAATATTTGAGTGGCGGCGAACGGAATCGGTTGCTATTGGCCCAGTTGTTTGCCAAGCCGTCGAATGTGCTGGTGCTGGACGAACCGACGAACGACCTCGACTCCGATACTATGGAACTATTGGAAGACCTGGTCGTAAACTACCCCGGCACCGTCTTGGTGGTCAGCCACGATCGAGAGTTCCTCAACAACGTCGTGACCAGTACCATCTCGTTTGAAGGGGATGGCGTGGTCTTGGAATACGCAGGCGGTTACGACGACTACCTGATTCAACACAAGAAGGACACCACGCCTCCGTTCGAGGCTGCCAAGGTGGAAGCTAAGCCAGTCGAGGCCTCAAAGCCTGCGGTCGAGAAGAAGGAAGCCAACAAGCCACGAGGGCGAAAGCTCAGCTACAAAGAACAGCGAGAACTGGACGGCCTGCCCGAGAAGATCGAGAATCTGGAAGCGGAGCAGGAAGAGCTCCAAGCCAAGATGGCCGATCCGAGCTTCTATCAAAAGTCACAAGACGAAATCAAACAGGTTTCGCAGCGTCTGGAAGCGGTGGGCGAAGAACTGATGGCTTGCTTGGAACGGTGGGAGGAACTCGCCACGATTCAGGAAGCGAGCTAACGGCCCAGCAGAAACGTGCCAAGCATCACGATCCAGACAACATCTAAGAAGTGCCAGTACAACGCACAGATGTCTACGCTCCAGTGCTTTTCATGGTCGTAGACATCGTGCCGGGCTCGAACCAGGACGCCGCTCAAAAAGGCGATCCCGCCGACGACGTGCAGGGCGTGGACCAGCACGAGGAAGAACATCAAGCCAAACTGCTTGGTCACGCCATCTAATAGAGCCTCACTATGCATCCCCAGCAGTGCATGCAGCCCCAGCGACTGGAAGATCAGGAAGACAAGCGAAATGACCGCAGCCGTGATCAGCCACCGCCGGAATGGTATCTGACGCTCGCGACGCACGTTGACCACAGCCTTATGCATCGCAAAGCTGACACCAAACATGCTGATCGTGCTGGCGATCAGGCTGAGTGGGAACGAGCCGAGCGAAATGGCTGGTGCCCCTGAGCTGCTGCGAATGATTCCGTAAGCCGCGAGACTGGCGAGAAAAAACATCGTCAGCGATGCGATGAAAAGGGCAAAGCCGAACTTGGCTTGATATTCATCGCGGCGCATCGACATCGCAGTGAAAGAATTCCTGAGCATGGGGTGTCAGGGCTCCACCGATGACCATCAGCGACAGACTATTCCGCGGCTGGTGCCGCTGGAGCCTCGCTGACCGTGACGGTCGTGGTCGCTTCGTAGTAATCTTGAATCTGTGGCTGGTATTGTTCGGAGTCAATCAGAGTGATCCCAAAGAACAACGCAACAAATCCGAGCGTAAACAGGAACAGCAAAACGTTAATTGGCTTGTCGTACCGAAGGTGCATGAAGTAGGTCGCGACAAGACCAGCCTTAATCGTGGCGATGGCCAACGCGATCCAAATATCGATTTCACCCAGGTGCTGATCCGCCAGGAATACGGTCAGCCCGGTGAAAAAGAGCAAGGCGATGAACGTGCCGAACAAGATCGACAACGGCATGACGTGGGCCAAGCCATGGGTAGGATCGTCGGAATGATTGTTCGAGTGGTCAGACATATCAGTATCCCAAAATTGGGTTTAGGAACGAATGAGATAGAGCAGCGGGAACAGGTAGATCCAGATCAAGTCGACCAAGTGCCAGTAAAGACCGACGTAATCGACAGGACCAAAGTACTCGCCGCTGAAATCGCCACGGATCGAGCGGACGAGCAACCATCCGATCGCGACCATGCCAAACACAATATGGAAACCATGCAACCCGGTCATCATGTAATAGATGCCGAAGAAGATCTGTGTATTGCGTGGAGCATCGAGGAACTGCTCGGGACCGCCATGGCCGTGTCCATGGGAATCACCGTGATCTGATGCATGCGTGTCGGCGTGTTCGCCTGGATGCTCGTCCTCGTGTTCGGCTTCGGCAACTGCATGTGCCTCTTCCGCCTTATGCTCGGCTTCTTCATGTTTTTCAGCCGCAATCGCCTTGTCGTACAACTCTTTGTTGTGATCGCTCTCGTCGGGATGCTGCAGCTGATACATGACGTTCGATCGGCCGGTATACAGACCAATATCGAACTTGTGCGTGTATTCAAAGTACTTAACGACGAGGAACACACCAGCGAGTGCCAGGGTAGCGCTGAGCATAAAGACCAGCAGTTTCTTCTGGCTAAGCTGAGCGGCACGAACGGCCCAAGCCATTGTTAAGCTGCTCACGATCAGCACGACCGTATTGATGGCACCCATCGTCGTGTCGAGCTGCTTGTGAGCGTACAAGAAGACTTCAGGGTGGTTATACCGATAGATCAGGTAGGCACAAAAGAGCCCGCTGAACATCAGAATTTCCGTGAACAGAAAGAGCCAGATGCCAAGCTTACCCGCATCGAACTGCTGCTGCATCGTTTCGAAGTGGTGAGCCTGGAAAGGACTGTGACCGTGGTGGTCACCATCCTCATGGTGGGCCTGATCTTGGGTTTCGACGGCGGCGCTCATAGGGCAATTTCGTTTCTAATCGTCGTCACGTTACGTAATGAATGGGATACAGGGGCTTGCTTAGTGGTGATCCGCCGCAGGCTTAGGTGCGTTGGGATCTTTCACGTAGCCGCCAATCTGGGCATCGTATTTCAGACCGCTGTAGTCGTAGGGGGAATCTACGTGCGGTGCGTGTTCAAAGTTGTAGTATGGAGGTGGGCTGGTGCAGGTCCATTCCAAGGTGGCAGCACCCCAAGGATTGGCCGGTGCTTTACGTCCCTTGAAGAGCGAGACAACCAGTACAACAACGGCACCAACCATGCCAACACCGAGCATCAATGCACCGATCGTCGAGAGAACATGGTAAATCTGGTACTCTTCGACATAGGTTGCGTAACGACGTGGCATCCCGCGTGAGCCCATCACGAACTGCGGCAGGAAGGTCAGGTTGAATCCAAAGAAGACCACCGCACAGAACAGGCGTCCGAAGAATTCGTTGTACATCACGCCGAACATCTTAGGCCACCAGTGATAGAGGCCACCAACGAAGGCGATCACGGTTCCACCCATCATCACGTAGTGGAAGTGAGCGACAACGAAATACGTATCGTGTAGGTGAACGTCGGTTGCCAAAGCACCCAGGAACAAGCCAGTCAGACCACCGATGGTGAACAGGAAGATGAACGACAAGGCATAGCACATTGGCGTTGCCAGGTTGATATTCCCTTTGTACATCGTCGCGGTCCAGTTAAAGACCTTGATCGCCGATGGAATCGACACGCTAAAGGTCAAACCGCTGAAGATCACCGCCGCCATCGGGCTTTGACCACTGACGAACATGTGGTGACCCCAGACGAGGAAACCCAACAGAGCGATCGCGATCGAGCTGTAAGCGATAAAGGTGTAACCGAAGATCGGCTTGCGGCTGTAAACCGACATCAGTTCGCTGATGATCCCCATCGCTGGAAGAATCATGATGTACACAGCCGGGTGCGAGTAGAACCAGAAGAAGTGCTGGAACAAAACCGGGTCACCACCCATGCTCGGATCGAAGATGCCGATGCCCAGGATGCGTTCACCCATCAGCAAGAGCAGCGTGATACCGAGAACTGGCGTGGCCAGAATCTGAATGATCGCCGTAGCGTAAATGGCCCACATGAACAGCGGCATCTTGAACCAGGTCATACCTGGAGGACGCATGGTGTTCACGGTGACGATGAAGTTCAAACCGGTGAAGATCGAACTGAAACCGAGAATGAACGCACCGATGGTCGCCGCGATCACGTTGGTCTGCGTTTCGATACTGTACGGAGTGTAGAACGTCCAACCGGTATCCAACCCGGTGGTAACCAGGGCAATCAAGAAGAAGATCGCTCCAAAGACCCACAGGTGGAAGCTGGCCAGGTTCATCCGTGGAAATGCGACGTCCTTCGCACCAACCATCAGCGGAAGGACAAAGTTGCCCAAAGCTGCTGGAACGCTAGGGATGATGAACAAGAAGGTCATCACCGCACCGTGGAGCGTGAACAACTGGTTGTAATTGTCCAGCGAAATCCAGTCGCCAAACAATCCGTTGGGAACCATCAGGTGCAGTCGCAGCAAGAGGGCCAACACACCGCCTAGGAAGAACGATGCGAAAATACCAACGAGGTACATCACCCCGATCCGCTTGTGATCGAGGGTAAAGGCCCACGACATGAAGCCCGACGAACTAGTCAAATAGTTCGAGCTAGGGTCGTCGTTATGACCGCTATCAATATGTGTTTCTGGTGTAATCGTGGACATGGCTTGGCTGCCCTATGCAAATTTCTACTTAATTGACTTCAAGTAGGCGATGATCGCCGTGATTTCTTCGTCCTTGAGCAACTGCGGCGTGAACACGGTCATGCCAGGCTTGCGTCCGACGACGATCTCGGAATTCGGTTGACGTATCGACTGACGTACGTAGTTTTCGTCCATCGTAACGGTGATGGGAGAACTGGAACCGCGGGGAAGAACTTGACGCTCCTTGCCCCATTGTTCATTAAGCGGCGGGCCTGGGTATTTGGCGGAGTTGTCACCAGTCACCGAGTGGCACTGGGCACAACCCTTGCGCTTGAACAGAATCTCGCCAGCGACTTCGGGTGGATTGTTTTCCAGAATGTTGGCAGCCTTCTCGGCCCATTGGTCGAATTCGGCCGTCTCGTGAACAAAGACTTTGCGGTGCATCACCGAGTGCTGTTGGCCACAATATTCCGCACAGAAAAGGCGGAGTGGTTCGTGAGCACTTTCATCCAGGCCGCTGCCCGTTGTCTGTGTTGCTCGTGCCCAGGTCGACGTGTAACGGCCTGGAACGCAGTCCATTTTGATGCGGAATGCAGGGATGTAGAAACTGTGGAGCACATCCTGAGACTGCAACAGGAACTTGACGTCACGATCGACGGGAATATGCAAGTCGCTCGATTCAGCTCCATTGGGATACTTGAATACCCAGTTCCACTTGCTCGCAACGACTTGAATTTCGTACGCATTCTCCGGTGCTTCTCGAACGTTGAGATACCCCGTGAAACCGAAGAAGAAGATCACGCCGACCAGGATCGACGGAATCACACTCCAGGTAATCTCCAGCGTTTCGTTATGCGATGGAGAGGGCATTTCGGTGTGACCCGGGCGCTGATAATACTTCAGGACGAAGTAAACCATGAAGCCGATGATCAACACAAAGAAGAACAACGACAGGTAGTAGATGAAGTCAAACAACCCGTCGACACTTCCAGCGACCGTCGACCGCTCGGGCGGGAAAAACATCGTATCCGCCAGGATGGAAAGCATGGTTGAACCTATTTCTGGGACCATCTCGTCTCTGTCTTATTTCGTATTTAAGTCGCATTGGACGGAAGGTGTCCGTCCATTGAACTGGAATGGAAATTCGCGTTTTCGTTGGCTGTTCTGCGGCGTAGGACCCAGAACGGAATCAACCCAATCGCCAGGCAAGCCACCGTAGTGAATGCACCTAGCTGCATCAATCGGACCGCCTGGGGACCGTAACGACCGGCCGTTTCGTCGTACATAAAGCACGTCAGGATGATCTGATCGACGGTCGTTCCAATCTTGCCTTCGCTCGCTTCGACCAACGACAACCGCAAGGTTGGCTCGTCGAATTGAACGCCGTAAATGTAGCGAGAGATTCGCCCGTCCGGCGTGCACAACATCAGCACGGCGTTATGGGCATACTCTTTTCGCTCGGGGACAAAGCGGTATTGAAATCCGGTCGCCTTGGCAACGGCCATGATCGACGTGACGTCGCCTACCAAAAAGTGCCACCCTTCGGCCGTGCCTGGGCGGTCATATTCCTGGTAGTACCGCATCCGTGTCTTACTTGCTCGCTGGTACGACTCGCGTGGGTCGATGCTGATCGACACCACGTGAAAATCTTCCCCGACGCTGGCGTCCATTTCGCTTAACGTTCTTACGAGTCCGTTAAGCTGCTGCTGGCACAGCATCGGGCAGTTCGAGTAGTTGAGCGACAAAATGACAGGCTTCTCGCCGTCAAAGTAGTCGCCCAGGCGAATCAACGCACCGCGATCATCCGTGAATGGTGTTTCGAGGGGAAGCAATTCGTTTAAGTGCTCGGTCACTCCGAGTCCATCGACGGCGTCGGGAGTCTCATTCAGCTGAGCCTTCACCGAAGTGGCCAGTGCCAGGCAGAAAATTACTGCCCACGTCCAACGAAATGTCCCTAAACCTCGCATTCGATCCGTGTTTAATCCCGTGAGGGGTTAATTCGATTCGTACTTGTCTGCAACAACCTTCATGGCCTGCTCGATAGGCATGCCGATGGTCTTTGTTTCTTTATTAACCCAGCTGTATCCGTCGTTCAGCTTGGCTTTTTGAGCACTCACGATGCTGTCTTCAACCTCAAGCTTGACGTTGACGACCTTCTCTTCGTACTGCTGTTTCTCGAACTGCAGGTAAGCCGCTTGCAGTCCAATGATGCAGATGAATGTGACCGCCGCGCTGACGAAGCCAACCAGAGCAATCACTGGAGTGTTCATGTCGTCATACATCGGAAGGTCCGACGCGGCGAGATCATGATGCTCTGTCGTCTCGACGACAGCTTCATTTACTTCTTGTTCGGGAGTGTCTTCAGTGATTTCCGTCATCAAATCACCTTATTAATGATTCTGAAGTGCCAGCGATTCGCTCAGGCGTGGATCCTTAACAGGAACCAACGGCTTATCGGTGGCGAACCAGATCAGCGAACTAATGTATAAACCGCCAATTCCGACGATACAGCACAGGTCAATCAGGCCAAAACTCGGAGCGGCCGTGCCGTGGGCAACCTGGGGCATCACAATGTAGTAAAGGTCTACATAGTGCATGACCAGAATGAATACGGCCCACCCGGTCAGGATGTACTTGTTGCGACGAATGTGTCGCGACATAACACCGAAGAATGGGATGAAGAAGTGGCCGAAGATCAACATGATCGCCACAATGGCCCAACCATTTTCCTGGCGACGCAGGTACCAGCCGGTTTCTTCTGGAATGTTCGCGTACCAGATCAAAAGGAACTGGCTGAAAGCGATGTATCCCCAGAAGAGGGTAAAGCCAAAGGTGTACTTACCCAGATCGTGGTAATGCTCTTTGGTTACGATTTCAGCCATCTTGCCATCCTGCTGGAGGAGGAAGATGACAACCGTCATGAATGCGAAGAAGCTGAGCGCACTTCCGGCAAAGAAGTAAACACCAAAGATCGTACTGAACCAATGCGGGTCGAGTGACATCAGCCAGTCGAACGAAGCAAAGGTGACCGTCAGTGCAAACAGCACAACGGCCAGCGAGCTCCACTTCTGAAGCTTCAAGGTGATTTGCTTATCACCGTTACCGTCCTGAGCCAGGGAGTTCAGGAAGAAGTAGCGGGCAATGCAGATCCAGGTGGCGAAGTAAACAATCGCCCGGATCGTGAAGAAGATCGGATTCAAGTAAGGTGACTTGTGAGCGATCAGCTGATCATACTCAGCCGAGGCTACGTCCCACTTTGCCGGGTCATTCCACTCGAATAACGTGTGGCTGCCGAACAATACGGGAAACAAGATCACCAGAAACAAGATCGCCATGGGGATCAGGTTCTGGCTCAGCAGTTCCGCCACGCGTCGAACAACGACACTCCAGCCAGCCCGACTCAGGTGGTGGATCGGCACGAAAAACAACGCGCCGAGCGAGATGCTCAGGAAGTAAACGAAACTGGTCAGGTAGGAATGGAAGAAGTAGGAAGAGCTTTCCTGCGTCATTCCAAGAGCCATGGCCAGCAGCAGCGCCAAGACGCCAACCGCCATCGCGACCAGTCGCACCGACTGCCAGGCCGGATTGAGGCGGATCGATTCGTCGTCCGTCACTGTGATCGTTGGTTTGTGGTGACCGCCCATTGCTTACTGACCTTTAATTTCCAATTCTTTCAACTCAACGGCTGGAATCTCTTCCGGCGTACCTGTTCGCGTCTTCTGCAAGGCTCGAACGTACGTCACGATTGCCCAGCGATCCTCAGCGGGAATCTGGTCGCCGTAGCCTTTCATCTTGCGGATACCGTGCGTGATGGTGTTATAGAGCTTGCCATCAGGCTGGGTAAGCAAGTAATCGGTGTGCAAGTTGGTTGGAGGAATCCAGGTAGGCTGCTCCAACTGAATCGCACGCTGTGAAACCAACCCGTCGCCATCGCCTGCCAGGCCGTGGCACACGGAGCAGTAGATGTTGTAGCGGTTGCGTCCGCGTTCCAGGGTCGATGCGGTAACGGTGATCGGTGCGATCTTAACCCAGTTTGGTTCTGGTTCCTCAGGCTGAGCCGGAGCTTCGCCCTCGGCGGGCTTCTCCTCAGCGGGTGCTTCTTCCGCTGGCTTATCTTCAGCCGGTTTGTCCTCTGCTGGCTTTTCTTCGGCCATTGGCTTATCAGCATCTGGCTCGTCGGCAGCAGGTTTATCTTCGGCCGGCTTTTCGTCCGCTGGTTTCTCTTCTTCAGCGGGCTTGTCGCCGCCTTCTTTCGGCGTCTCTTCATCTTGCAGGAAGATGACGTTTTGCTCGCCGATTTCAGGAACGATACCGGTCAACATGATCGGGTCAACCCATTCGCCTCGAGCGACGGTGCCTGGAATGCGAGGACGCATGGTGCGACCGTCGGCAAAGACAGGGCTAACCGTTTGCGTGTCGCCACGAAGCTGGATGTCCATGTCACGAATCGGATTGATACGCGGCACGGTCGAAGTCTGGTAGTAGGCTCGCCACAGCAAGATCGGCGGAATCAGGGCGACGACCGTCGCACCGATACCAACAAACTTGATGATCTTCGGCAGGTCGGCTGGGCTTGGATCTTCGAAGACTTCGATGACGCCGGTTTGTCCAGTGCAGCCATCAAGCAGATCGCGAGTCTTGTTGGGCTTATATTTTTCGTCGTTGACGTCAATCGTCAGGAAGAACTTGTCGTCGGTTGCCCGAGCGAACTCAGGAACGCGGAACAATGGATTCGAGAAGGTTGGCAACTTGTTCAGGAACAGCATCCCGATGAACACGGCGAAGGCCGCATGCAAAATGACCAACTCGAAGATAACCGGAATGTTGGCCGGCAAGCTCCAAACTGGTTTGGCCGAAATGATAAACGGATACCATTCGGCATTCGTGATGAACTGCAGACCGAGACCGGCGAATCCACCCATGATGCCAAGCGTTAGGACGATCCATGGCAGGATGGTCGGCTTAATCCCGAGAGCTTCGTCGATGCCATGCAGAGGGAAAGGCGTGTAGGCGTCGGTCTTGGTGTAACCAGCCTTTCGCACTTTCTCGCACGCCGCCAACAAGGAGTCGGGGTCGTCGAACTGCGCCATCAGCCCGATCAGCTTGGGTTCCGTGTTGTTCGTATCTTCTGACATCTATTTAAGGCCCTGCTGGATATCCAGGGAATGGAATCACTTAGGAGTTATTGATCTGGGTCGTCGTGAAAATCGCCGTGAGGGTTGATCGGTTCTTCCGGCGTGTGATGCGGGAATGGCATGACCGATTTCACTTCCGCCATGGCAACAATCGGACCGAAGCGGACGAACAGCAGAAACAGGGTGAAGAACAACCCAAAGCTGCCGATCAGCATTCCATAGTCGACCGGTGTTGGCTCGAACATGCCCCACGAGGAAGGCAGGAAGTCACGGGCCAGCGAAGTGACGGTAATCACGAAACGCTCGAACCACATACCGATGTTCACGAAGATGCTGATCACGAACATCAACCACGGCGTGGTGCGACAAACTTTAAACCAGAACAGCTGCGGGCTGATCACGTTGCAGGAAACCATGATCCAGTAGGCCCACCAGTAGGGACCGAATGCACGGTTGACGAACGCGAAGCCTTCGTACAGGTTGCCACCGTACCAGGCGATGAAGAATTCCATCGCGTAGGCGTAACCCACCATCGAGCCAGTCGCCAGCAGAATCTTGCAGACGTTTTCCAAGTGACGCAGCGTCACGACGTCTTTCAGGCCGAACCATTGGCGGGCAGGAACCATCAGGGTCAGCACCATCCCGAACCCAGAGAACACCGCACCAGCGACGAAGTAAGGTGGGAAGATCGTGGTGTGCCAACCGGGAAGTTGCGAGACGGCAAAGTCGAAACTAACGATGGTATGCACCGAAAGAACGAGTGGGGCCGCCAGGGCAGCGAACAGCGTATATGCTTTTTCATATCGCGACCAGGCACGAGCCGAACCCGTCCAGCCGAGCGACAGAATCGAGTAAACGATACGAAGGATCTTGTTGTTGGTACGATCTCGCAGGGTTGCCAGATCCGGAATCATGCCGGTGTACCAGAAGATTAACGAAACGGTCGCGTACGTCGAAACGGCGAACACGTCCCACAGCAGCGGGCTGCGGAACTGTGGCCACATGGCAAGCTGCAAACTCGGCAGTGGGAACAACCAATAGAAGACCCAGACTCGACCAATGTGAATGGCCGGGAAGAGGCCAGCACACACGACTGCGAAGATCGTCATGGCTTCCGCGAAGCGGTTGATACTCGTACGCCAGTTCTGACGGAAGATGAACAGAATGGCGGAAATCAGCGTTCCAGCGTGACCGATACCGACCCAGAACACGAAATTCACGATCGGGAAGCCCCAGTAGACGGGGTTGTTGTTACCCCAGACACCGACACCGGTGAAAACCAGGTAGCCGACCAAGGCGCCCAACATGCCCAGCAGGCTTAACGACACAAGCATGCCGATATACCAGGCGATGGGAGTCTTGCTCTCGTTGATGCCGCACACCAACCGGGTAATCGAGCCGTAGTCGTGCCCGCCAATCACAAGCGGCGTCCGTCTGCCCGGATCGTCGATCGTGGTGTCAATGACTTCGTTTACGGTGGCCATTCGTACTCTTGGTTATGTGAACTTTGGCTGACTGCTTAAGGAATATGGGGAACGCACGAAAAGCAATTAGTGCTTCTCTTCTTCTTTCTCATGGTCGTGATCATCTTTGTGATCACCGTCGGCATGCTCGTGGTCATGGTCTGACTCGGCATGGCCGTGTCCATGATGGTCGTCGACTTCCGGAGCCAGCCACGGATGTGGGTTGGTGATCCGAGCCAAGTAACGTGTGCGAGGCTTGGTATTCAGCTCGGCGAGCATCGAATACGAACGCGGATTCGCGTGAGCCTTGGCGACATCGCTTTCTGGATTGTTGAGGTCGCCGAACTCGATCGCGTTCGACGCACAAGCTTCCTGGCAAGCGACTTGAATCTCGTTGGGCCCAATGGCTCGACGATCGGCCTTGGCTTCGATCTTCGTGTTTTGGATACGCTGCACGCAGTAGGTGCACTTTTCCATCACACCGCGGTTACGCACGGTAACCTCGGGGTTGAAGATCAGCTTGGCCAGTTCCTGGTTACCGGCTTCAAAGCGGTGATCGCTGGCACGCCAGTCCAGGTAGTTAAAGCGGCGAACCTTGTACGGGCAGTTGTTACCGCAGTAACGCGTACCGATACAGCGGTTGTAAACCATGTCATTAAGGCCTTCGTCGCTATGGACGGTCGCAGCAACCGGGCAAACGCTTTCGCACGGAGCTGTTTCGCACTGCTGGCAGGTAACCGGCTGCGAAACTGCCTTCGGGTCTTCCATGTCGCCGCTGAAGTAGCGGTCGACGCGAATCCAGTGCATTTCGCGACCAACCGAGACCGCTTCCTTACCGACGATCGGAATATTGTTTTCCGACTGGCAAGCAATCGTACAGGCATTACAGCCAGTGCACTTGGTCAGGTCGATCGACATACCCCAAGCGTGGCCGTCGTACGATTCCTTCATCCACTCTTGTTCTTCCCACAGGGATTTCAGTGGTGGATGGTGAACGACGTGCTTGGCGAAGTCAGGATGATGTTCGTATTCTTCGACGGTGCCTTCGCGAACCAGTTCGGCGACGCGGCGGCCGATCTCTCGCATGCCTAACAGGTCGATTGCGAAGTGATCTTGGGTCGTAGCCAGTCTGAACTCTTTGCCCGTCGGCTTGACGGTCACGTCAGTGGCCAGGTTCATCGTCGCTTTGGTGCGAAGCGGACCGACGTCCACGCCGACCGGAGCGACATCGGCCTCGACATCACCGCCGACGGCACCTGCGTGCGTGCGACCGTAGCCAAGCCCCACAGCCAGCGTGCCGTGTGCTTGACCTGGTTGAATGAACACAGGCAGGGTGACCGTGTTGCCATTAGCCGAGACTTCCATCAACTCAGCCTGATTGACGCCGATGCTTTCGGCCGTCTTGGGGCTGATGGTGACGACGTTGTCCCAGGTCACCTTGGTGATCGGTTCCGGCAGTTCCTGCAGCCAACCGTTGTTGGCAAAGCGGCCGTCATAGGTGCCGGCACCAGGATGGAAGATCAGTTCGTAGGCGTCACCGAGGCCGGCTCGCCAGGTGGAAACCGAAACGTTGCCCAGTTCCAGCGATTCGTTGAGCGTGACGCTGGCGGCCTTCGCAGCCGAGTCGGCGATGAATCCGTCGTGTAGAACCTTGGTCCAGGCAGCATCGGTGACCGAGCTGGAGAACGAGGTGGCGACGGTTTGCTTGACGGCTTCCAGTGTTTCGCTGATCGGCGAACCCGCAATCAGGCTGAGGAACTCGACCGGATCTTTCGTCTTGAAGATCGGCGTGATCAGCGGCTGGGCGATGCAGAAGCTGCCATCGTAGGCGAGTGCGTCACCCCATTGTTCCAGACCATGCGAAGCGGGCAGATGCCACGTGGATAGCTTCGAGGTTTCGGTCTCGTAGTCGCCGTAGTAAACCTGGGTGTTGGTCTTGTCCATGGCGGCAACGAAGTCGACGTCAGCAGGGGCGTCATAAATCGGGTTACCACCCAGGAAGATGATCGTGTCGACTTCACCAGCGTTCATGGCGGAAGCTAGATCTTCGATCGTGCCAACGTTATCGCGAGCCAGTTTGGGCTCTTCGATAAAGGTGACCGTCTTGCCGAGGTTTTCCAGCTTGCTGTTAATTCGCCAGATGCGTGCCTGAGTTTCTGCATCGAGCGACTCACCACCGACGACCAGGCTCTTGCCCTTGTGGCTGATCAAGTCGTTCACCATGGCCGTGACGACGATGTCGATCTTCTCGGCTGGCTTCTCTTTGGTTTCACCACTTTCGAGAGCTGCGTCGAGCTTCTGTTCCAGATCGGCGACAAAGCTCGGCATCTGCGAAGCGGCAACAGCCAGACGGTGATCGGCAGCAATGCCGGTAACCGTGAAGCGACTTTCAACAACATAGAGACGGCTCATGGGGCCATCTTCAGGAGCACGACGCTTGGCGAAGCCCTGATTGTTTACACCGTGGGTCGCATGGTCACCCAGGACATCGGCACTCAGGTCAACAATGATGTCGGCCGATTCAAGATTCAGCAGAGGACGCAGCTTCTTGCCGAAAGCCAGTTCGGTTCCCAGCGTGCTGTTGCCAGCGATCGATTCGTACTGGAACCACTTCGCTTGTGGGAACTTCTTGGCCACTTCGTTCATTTGGCTGAGAACGGTTGGCGAAGTGTTCGTCTGGTGCAGGATGGCCAGCTTCGACGAGTTGCCGCCTTCCAACTTCTTGGACTGCTCTTTCCACCAAACGGCGAATTCGTCCCAAGATCGCTGATTCGAGGTGTTACCTTCTCGAATGACAGGATATTGGCTGCGATCCGGATCGTACAATTGCAGGATCGTGGACTGGGCGTAGGTGTCCGCACCAGCAACCATTGGATGCATCTGGTTGCCATCGACCTTGATCGGGCGACCGTCGTAGCTAGTGGCCACAACTGGACAGGCCTTGCCGGCGACCGAGAGAGTCGTGGCGAATTTTTCAGGCTTACCCGGGATGCGACCTTCAGGACGACGCGAGAAGGGAGCGATCTCTTCTTCCGGATAACGGAAGCCAACCACTTCTTCTTCTGGGTAACGGCAGCCGGCGGCACCTGTGGCCAAAGCCATCGAGGCACCCATCAACTGCATCCAGCGACGACGCGGCATTCCCGTGGGGGCCACTTCGGCAGCTTCCGGAAATTCTTGTTTCAGAAACTGCTCGAATTCAGGAGTTCCCTCGAGTTCGCCGAGGCTACGCCAGTATTTCGGTTTATTGTTCTCAGGCATTATCGATGACATGTCGAGCAGTTGGTCGATGGGTTAATGTTCAACTCTTCACGTAGCTGCTTGCCGAGGAGTCGCTTCTCTTCTTCCGACATAGCGTTGCCGCCTGCCTCGGTACCCCAAGCAAGATTCGTGACTTCGTCAGCTGGGCGAATGTGCGAGTCTGGATCGCGATGGCATTCCAAACACCATGCCATGGAGATGGGCTCGACAACCTGAACAACGTCCATCTTGTCGACGCGGCCGTGGCACTCGACGCACGAAACGCCTTGAGTCACGTGAGCACTGTGATTGAAGTAGACGAAGTCAGGTAGATTGTGCACCCGCGTCCAGTCGATCGACTCGCCGGTGGCCAGGCTTTCTCGAACTGGCTCCAGGGCAACGCTCGTCGAGTGAACTGCGGCATACTTCGTTGCACCGCTCGAGTCCGCACCGCTGTGGCAGTTGCCGCACGTTTCGGTTGGAGGTACTGCCGCATGACCGGCCTTTTCGACCGTGTTGTGACAGTAGCGACAGTCCATTTTTAATCGCCCAGCATGAAGCTTATGGCTGAATGGAACTGGCTGCTCCGGGCGATAACCCCGATTTAGAATCTCGGGCGAACTGGTGACAAAAAGCACGGATCCACCGTAGGCGGCCCCAACGAGGACAACGCCAAACATGAGTGGTACGAACTTATTTACCCATCTGGGAAATAGAAAGCGGTCCATGTTTTCTCAGTCGTTAGTGGTCTCGCAAAGAGACACGGCGACAGAAAATTGCTTAACCCAAGGGCCGACAGGAGCTAGGCATCCGGCCAGAACTCAAGCAAAGCAGATTGTTGTTAATTGCAACGTTGTAAGCGATAAGTAGCGGTCCAAGAGGAGCTTCAACTCATAGCTATCAGCGTGTAAATCGTAAAATAACCACCACTTTCGCACGACGTGACAATAGGTCGCACTAGAATGGGGGGTGTGAATTAAATTCACCTTAAGGAGCAAGCTTCTTCAGTTTTCTTTGAAGCGTTCTCCGGGGGATATCTAACAGTCTCGCCGCTTCCGAGAGATTGCCACCGCAGTCGTTGAGGACCCGATGAATATGCTCCCACTCGGCTTCGGCCAGGGATTGCGGATTGTAGGATTGGCCGGTTGATTCCGGCGCGGCTGCCTCTTGGTTATCGAAAGCAGCCAATATCTCATCCACGTCCGCAGGCTTGGTTAGGTAGTTAACCGCACCCAAACGTACGGCTTCAACGGCATTGGTGATGCTGCCGTAGCCTGTCAGGATGACTGCCTGCGTTAATGGAGATACTTTAAGAAGATCTTTGAGAACTTCAATGCCCGAAGTCTCTGGCATCTTCAGATCCAAGACGGCTCGGTCAGGTTGAGCCTCATGAGCCTGTGAAACCGCATCCTCTTTTGTCTTGGCGGAATAAACGTCGAAACCACGTGACGAGAACGCCCGGGTCAATCGGTTCCGCAAGATATCGTCGTCATCGACGAGGAGGATTGTAGGTCGCGACATGGTCTCGCCGATTCCGGAATGCGTAGCTAGGTACTCACCTGACTAATCATGGCGGCGTCAGAACACTGACTATAGGAAATACCGAGGGAAATTCCTATCAGTCACCGCGAGAGTTCGGCGGGGTTTTTTCATTATTTGTTGGTGCGATACGAGGAATTCGCACGATCACCGTCGTTCCCTGTTCAGGGATCGAGTCGATGTTGACGTCTCCACCAAGCTTTTCCACGACGTTTTTCGCGAGGAACACACCCAGGCCCGTTCCAGAACCGGGTTCTTTCGTGGTGAAGAAAGGTTCGCCGATACGTGCCAGGATATGAGGTGGCATGCCGGCACCCCGGTCGCGGATCGATACGATCAAACTGTCTTTTGTTGAACCGAGATTCAAATGAATCGACTCCTTGGCTGGCGTCGCGTCGAGGGCATTCTTGACCAGCCCGCGAATTGCCTGCGAAAGGAGGTGCAGCGGGGCGTTGATCTCGACCTCGGGGATATTCCGATCGACTTTGATACGACTTCTAAGCTGGATATCGATCCTTTCGGTCACTTCTTCCAGTAGCTTTCCCGCCGTAAAGCGAACAATCGGTTCTCCCGTCGCTTGGCCGGCGTCGGTTGACATCTGATCCAGGATGGCCCGGCAACGATCAAGCTCGCTACGAATCAGCGAAATGTCTTCCTTAATCTCCGTCGCTACTTCAACTTGTGCCAGTTCTCGCTGCACTTCCTTGGCAACAACAGCGATGGTGGCCAGGGGCGTCGATAACTCATGGGCTGCGCCTGCCGCTAGAGTACCCAAGGCCTCTAATTTCTCGCTGCGAGCTTGTTTCATCTCGTTCAAGCGGAGGCTTGCTTCTTTTCGTTGTAGTTCGACGTTCAGGCGCGTTGTGAAGTACACAACAACCATGGCACAAGTAACTAATGCCACGGAGGTTCCTGCCAGTAAGACATGAACAGGGATTGTGCTCGCTGCCAGGTTTTCGATCTGCCAGCTGCCCAAAACTTCAAAGGGATAACTCGCCAACAGTAGTAGACCGATGCATCCGACGGTTACGAGGGCCAGGATACCGGTGTTCTTGGGGGTAAGCACAATGGCGGCCAGGGCGAGGTTTACCAGGTAAAACACAGCAAACGGGTTGGTAATACCGCCTGTGAAGTACAGCATCGCGGTGAGAAATCCCAGGTCCATCAGCATGACCGCGAAGAGAAGCGTTTCCCAAGCGGTCAGGCTTTTCAGATCGCGCGATCGGAGCGACTCAAATAAATAGGTGAGCAACAGATTGCTGCTCGCGGTTAGGAAGATGATGCTTGCCAGTGGCTGCCAGCGAATCTCGATGCCCAGCAGAAACATGGCCGTGGCGATCGTGATCCATTGACCGAACGCCGCCACCCATCGCAGTTTGATTAGCCAAGCCGTGTTGATCGTCAGTCGTGCCTTGCGCCCTTCCAGAAGGTGCGGCCCGTTATCAAAATGGGAGGTTTGCGGCATGAGGCGGGTAGCCGGCTTGTGGGTTAGAAGCGAAAAATAGAAGTAAATATGGCGATCCCTGCCTGAGGACAGATTAATTGATGAACGAAATCGCTCAAGATCCCAATGAATTGCGACTTTCGAGATTTGGGCTTAGCTGCTTTCTAGCAGTTGTGGTCCTGATGCCGCTTTCGATGCTGATTTTCCTGTGGGTTTCCCTTCCCAAGAAGTCTGACAACCCGCTTCCGATCACCATTCGCGTCGCGGAAGTCGACTCCCAATTAGCTGTTATTTTGAGGAATGAATCGGATGGGCCGCTCGCGAATATCGGGATTACGCTCAATGACGCGTTTCACTTCTATAGCAAGGATGAGCTTCCCGGCGGACAGGAAATGACGATCGCGCTAGGTGCTTTTACGCGCAAGAATGGCATTCCATTCGACCCCGCAAGCCATCAACTGACGGAAATCGGTGTGTACGCCAAACTCGAAGACAATTCTCGTGGCGTTTGGGATCGACATTCGGACGAGCTTTTACAGGAACTTCAGGCGTCTCCTGAGGAACCCAGCGAGAGCGAACCCGTCGGGAATTGATGATTTTTCCGGCGGAAATCGGCAAAATCCCTCCATCCGCACGCAATTTTGTCCACCCCGGCGACTAGCCGCCTAGGAGAATCGTGGACGTTGAGACATGATAGAGGTTTACCCCTCGTTCGATTAGGCGGCCCTTGTAGGCAGGATCATGCACCAAACCGACAACATCAACGTTCACCGAATTGAAAAGCTGGCTCCACCCACGGAGATCAAACGCGAATTTCCGATCTCTGAGGCAGCCCAGGACTTTGTTTTTGATTCGCGCCAGCATATCCAAAAGATTTTGGCCGGGGACGAAGATCGCCTGATCGCCGTGGTTGGTCCGTGCTCGATTCACAACGTCGATATGGCCATCGAATACGGCAAACGCTTGAAGAAGCTTTCCGACCAGGTTGCCGACACGATGCTCGTCGTCATGCGAGTTTATTTCGAGAAGCCACGTACGACGGTTGGCTGGAAGGGGCTGATCAACGACCCACACCTGAACGATACGTTCGACATGGTCGAAGGTTACCGCTTGGCTCGGAAGCTCCTGATGACCCTTGCCGAGATGGGAATCCCGGCCGCCAGCGAAGCTCTGGAGCCGATCACGCCGCAGTACATCGCCGACTTGATCTCGTTGGCTTCGATTGGTGCTCGGACGACCGAGTCCCCCACGCATCGTCAGATGGCCAGTGGATTGTCGATGCCAATCGGATTCAAGAACGGTACCGACGGAGACTTACAGATCGCCCTCGACGCGATGACGTCTTCCAACGCTCCTCACAGTTTTCTGGGTATCGATCCTGAAGGAGCCACCTGTGTGGTTCACTCGAAGGGGAATCCTTGGGGTCATTTGATTCTGCGTGGCGGACGTTCCGGCCCAAACTATTCGCGGGAATCAGTAGCCGAAGCGATTGCCGCTCTGGAAAAGAGAAACCTGCCGGCTCGCCTTTTGGTTGACTGCAGCCATGGTAACTCGCTGAAGGATCACACGCGTCAAGCGGGTGTCTTCCGTGATGTACTCGATCAGCGAATGTCCGGCAGTCGGGCGATCGCAGGCGTGATGCTGGAAAGCAATCTCATGCCGGGCAATCAAAAGCTGACGGACGATCCAAGCAAGCTCGAATATGGTGTTTCGATCACCGATGCATGTATTGGTTGGGACGAGACGGAAGAACTGCTTCTAGAAGCAAACGAACGTCTTAAGTCGCTGGTCTCTGCCTAAGGCGACGCTCGATTGTGTCTCAGTTCGTCCCACTCGCTGCGATAACTGACCTTCCCGATCAAGGAGGAAGGTTAGTCGTGGTGGACGATCAGTGGATCGGGCTCTTTAATACCGACGATGGTATCTTTGCCATCGATGCGATGTGCCCTCATGCCGGGGCCAATCTCGCGAAGGGAAGCGTTTGCGAGGGCATCGTATCCTGCCCCGTTCATCTGTGGCGATTTCGACTTTCCGATGGAAAGTACCTGGATGCGGATGCCGATCGCTTCAACGTTAAGACGTACAACGTGCGCAGCGAGAACGGGCAGATCTTGGTGGAACTGCCAGCCCTACCCACTTCGATACGGCTCATTTAGCATTCTGAGACCGGCCAGTTGCTACTCAGAATTTGCTTTCTTCACGGCATCAGTCACTGCCAGGTGAAGCGCACCGTTGGTTGCGATGATGCCCTGGTTTTCCGAGAGCAGTGCGCCGCGCGAGAAGTCGAGCGGATGGCCGTGGATATCGGTCACCGTTCCGCCTGCTTCTTCGATGACAAGTGAGCCTGCCGCGTGATCCCAAATTTTCTCGACGTAGCCAGGCTTTGTCGGGAGACGAAGGTAGATTTCTGCCTCGCCTCGTCCAACTACGGCATACTTAGCTTGGCTATCGAGACGAACCGGTTCACGCGTGATTCCTAGTTCACTGGCGATGTCCAGCGCCCAACTGTGATCACTGTGACCTGATTCAACCGATTCGCAGAAGCGTGCGTCGCGGCCGATGATGCAGCCCGACGTGGAAATGCGAGTGCGGTCGGTGGGATCGGAGAGTGGCGAAACATAGGCACCTTCGCCGCGAACGGCCGTAAAGAGGTAGCCAATTTCGTCACTTTCAATCGTGCCGAGGTTCGGACAGGCCAAGGCCGCGACCTTCACTTGCCCGTCGATCAGCAAGGCCAAGGCAATCGCATACTGTTCGTTACGCAGGAAGCCCTTGGTTCCGTCAATCGGGTCCAGGGTCCAGGTTCGTGGAGCTGGATCGCGAGAGATACCCTGATCGATCCATCCGAGTACTTGCTGCTCGGTTGCGTCGGGGACGACCTTGGCAACTTCCTTCACCACTCGATTAAGCACCGAAACCTGATCAGGGAGACGTAGTGCCGCCGAGTCTTCTTCGGCGATCATCGGGTCGTCGGGGAATGCTTCCGAAATCGCTTTGCAGACGACGGCCTGACTACCAAAGTCAGCGACCGTGACCGGGCTGCGGTCGTTTTTGGACAACTCCGCAAAGTCTTCAGTCGACTGGATGTGGCGGCAGATCTTACTGGCTTCAACGACGGCATGAACGGCGACGTGAAGTTCCTCGGTGTATTGGCTATCGGCCATGGGCTGCAATTCAGGGGCTAAAGGACGTCCTTGCAGATCTTGGCTGGTCAGCCTACGATCGGCGGTTCTACTTGTTTACCAAGCAACTCCATATTTTAAAAAGTCTTACCGACGTTTCACAACACCCCACAGCTGACCGGCGGATAACCCGATGCAGACATACGAAGCTCAGTGCGTTCTCGATATTCAGGCTACGCTCGGAGAAGGACCTTCCTGGGATGCCGCGACCGGGAAGCTGCTGTGGGTTGATATCGAAAACAGCCTGGTGAATCGCTTTGATCCAGTGAGCGGAGAAAATGAGACCTGGACGGTCGAGAAAGAGTGCAGTTTCGCGATTGCGTCCTCGAAGGGGGATATCATCGTCGGCACGCGAGATGGCATCGTGCGTCTGGATCCTGAGTCGGGGCAGATTACCCAAGTCGCCAATCCAGACACGAATTCGGATACCAACCGCTTTAACGATGGTAAATGTGATCCCAAGGGAAGACTGTTCGCCGGCACGATTTCTGATACGCGTACACCTGGCGACGCTAACTGCTACCGCTTCGACAGCCAGTTTAACTACGAAACAGTTGTCCCCGGAGTCGTAAACAGCAACGGCCTGTGCTGGTCGCCTGATCACAAGGTGTTCTATTACATCGATACGGCTACGCGAAAGATTGACGCATTCGACTACGAAATCGAGACCGGCGAGATTTCCAACCGCCGCACCGTAGTCGATATTCCCGAGTCGCTGGGAATCGGCAAGCCTGACGGAATGACGATCGACAGCGAAGGTCTGCTGTGGACTGGAATGTGGGGAGGCGCCTCGGTTTGCCGTTGGAATCCACAGACCGGGCAGCTGATCGGGAAAATCGAGCTTCCCTGCCCGAACGTCACTTCCTGCTGCTTCGCGGGCGAAAACCTCGATCAGCTCTATATCACAACGCCTCGCAAAGGTCTCAACGACGACCAGCTCAAGCAGTTTCCGAAGGCCGGCGGTCTCTTCCTTTGCGAGCCGGGGGTGAGCGGAGCGGCGACATTCCCATTTGCTGGTTAAATTGATTTGGCAAGATCTGTATACGTATGTATACTCTCGGGTGCCGTTATCAATCTTTGAAGCTGATGGTACCTGGCAATGGAATCTGCCCGAAAAGCTGTGGGACGTGGGACCAGCGAGAATCCTACCAATCGATTCGAGCGGCTGAGTGTTGCGCGCGATCTTGAGCATCTTGATCCATCCGATTCCGAGGAGTTCACCGCTCGGAAGGTACCGACCCAGTATTTTGCGGATTTGACTCAGTCTCTCATTACGAAGAATGACAGTCCCGACATTCCCTTCACGTACAGCCTAAACCCATACCGCGGCTGTGCGCATGGATGCAGTTACTGCTATGCCCGGCCCTATCACGAGTTTCTCGGCTTTAGCAGCGGGCTCGATTTCGAGACCAAGATCATGGTCAAGAAGGATGCCCCGCATCTGTTCCGTAATTTCCTCCGCAAGCCAATCTGGAAATGCGAAGTGATCGCCATGTCAGGCGTGACCGATTGCTACCAGCCGGCGGAACGCGAGTTTGAAGTCACGCGTGGTTGTCTGGAAGTAGCGCTCGAAGCACGGCAACCGATTGGCATCATTACCAAGAACGCTTTGGTCCTGCGCGATATTGACCTGCTTGCCGAGATGGCCCGACATAATTTGGTTTGCGTGAATCTGAGTATCACATCGCTCGATCAAAAGCTGACACGGCTGATGGAGCCACGCACGTCGAGCCCCGCGGCACGGTTCTCGGCGATGGAGCAACTCACCACAGAAGGTATCCCCGTGAATGTGATGGTCGCCCCCGTTGTGCCAGGATTGAACGACACCGAGATCCCGGCAATTCTCGAAGAGTCCTCGAGGAGAGGTGCCGTGAGCGCCGGCTATACTCTCTTGCGATTGCCGCACGGAGTGAAAGAGATTTTCATGGACTGGCTCGAGGAGCATTTGCCGGAGCACGCCGAGAGGGTTCGTTCCCGGATTGAATCTTGTCGCGGTGGACAACTGACCGATGCGCGGTGGGGTTCGCGAATGCGGGGTGAAGGCGTGATCGCGACGACGATCATGAAAGCATTCACTCTCTTTCAGCGTCACTTCGGTCTGGAAAGACGCAGGATCGCGTTAGATACGTCTCAGTTTCGCGGCCCTGGCGAAAAGGGAAAGTCCCAAATGCGGATGTTTTGAGCGGACTTTGGGAACTGGCTGAGATGCCGTGGCGCCCCGTGGCAGCGGATAAGCCTGCTGTAGGACGTAAGCCTGGATAATCATGAACCTAATTTTGGGGTTTCGACCCTGAAAAGGGGCTTTTTCTGTGCATTTGGGTGACGCTCGGTTGAAGCGCGATGGTGGGCCAAGGATAATAACCATCCCTCTCCAAACCCCATCCATTCACTCAACTTAGGAGTTTCCTACCCATGCGAAAATCGTGGCTCATGCTCGGTCTGTTGCTGTTCTGTTTCACGGCAACCGTTCAGGCCGAAGAAGGTTGGACCGAACTGTTTAACGGCAAAGACCTCACTGGTTGGACGCAGAAAAACGGCACCGCAACCTACGAAGTGAAGGACGGTACGGTTCTCGGTACGACCAAGACCGGCAGCCCTAACTCGTTCCTTTGCACCGACGAAGAATACGGCAACTTTGAACTCGAGTTCGACGTGAAGGTTCACGATCGCTTGAACTCCGGTGTGCAGATTCGCTCTCAGACCAAGGGCAATACGAACGAAGGTCGCGTGAATGGACCGCAGGTCGAAATCGAATCTGGTCCGGCCGAAGCGGGCTATGTCTATGGCGAAGCAACCGGTCGTGGTTGGTTGACGCCTAAAGAACGCCTCAAGGCGCACCCGCACTTCAAGAACGGTGAGTGGAATCACTATCGCATCGTTGCCAAGGGCCCACGTATTCAAACTTGGATCAACGGCGAACCAATCGAAGACCTGACCGATGAAGAAATCTACAAGACGCACTCGAAGGGTTTCATCGGTCTGCAAGTGCACGGCATTGGTAAGGACCAAGGACCATACACCGTGGCTTGGAAGAACATCAAGCTGAAGAAACTTGACGACTAGTTTCACCGTAAGTTTGTAGGCAAATCATAAAAAGGCCGTTCCCTTGGGTACGGCCTTTTTTCGTTGAATGAGGAAATGCCACCATGATTGCCGCACGACCAACGGCAAGCAAAATGAACAGCCATCGCGTTTTCATGGAAATGCGGAATATGCCAGGAAATTGCGGGCATATGAGCCAAAAGCCCCCGTTAATCAAGGTTTTTCTCAAGTGGCCAAGTGAATTGGCATGCCTCTTGCCATTAACAAATTCCAAATCAATTCGTGAAAGATCGTCATTCGGAAACGGATGACGCATCCCCTATGCGTTCGCAAAGGTGTGAATACCAATGCGTTCACGAATAGAAAACTACCCCTTCTCACGAGAAAGGAATTTGAAATGAAGATTTCGTCCAGAAATTGGATTCTTGGCCTGGTCACAGCGACGGGGCTTGCCTTCGCTGGCTCGCTGAACGCCCAGGACGTTGGAGGCGCCGTGGGTGCAGCTGGCGATACCGCAAGTGGTGCTGTCGAAGCATCCGGCGATGCTCAAGCGGACGTGCAAGACACGGCTAACGCTCCCAAGGTCGACGCTCCTGAAATCACGGATCCACCTAAAGCGGACGTTGATGTCAAAGCGAATACGGAAGCTGATCTAGCTACTCCAGCTGAGGATCCAAAGGCCAGCGTTGATGCTTCTACCGAAGCTCAGGCTGATGTCAAAGCCAATGTGGATGCTCCGAAGACGGACGTTAAAGCTGACGTGAAGACTGATACCGACGTAGATGTGGACACCAAAGCTGAAATGACCCCTCCTTCGACTCCTGAAGCTCCGAGTAAAGAACTAACGGAATCGATTGAAGGTACTGCCGAGGCCCAAATCGATTCGTCGGTTGACGGGAAAGCTCCGAGTCTGAATGACGACATCCCTATGCCACCAGTCGAAGCTGACATCGATGCGAATATCGATACCGACATCGACAATCGTGTGGATGCGGAAACTCAGCTAGACGCTGATGCACGCTTGGATGCCAACTCGCGTCTTGATGCCGATGCGAGGCTAAACGCTGAAAGTCGGGTCGATGGTCGTCTCGATGCTGATACGCGTATGCGTGACCGAAATCGCGGCGACTTCGATCGCGATCGTCGTGACAACGATCGAACCGCTCGCTGGCGTTTTAAGAACCAGAATGGTGTCTGGTGGTACTGGACTCCTGCCAACAGTTGGATGGTCTACCGTAACGGTGGATGGGTCCATTATCACGGACCAGGCTATGGTCATGGTGGTGCTTGGTACGATAACTACCAGCCACGCCGTACGACCGGTTACCGTGGTTCGACCTACAGCGATGGTTACTACTACCGCGATAACGACGGTATGCGGTTCTACTACGACAATGGACGTCAGTACTACTACGACAACGACGGTCGATATTACTTCGACGGTGGTCGTCGAACCTACGATCGTCGATTCGCTGACCCTGACGTCCGCCGTGGTGCCGGTATCGGTGCTGGAATTGGTGGAGCCATCGGTGGTCAAGAAGGCGCCCAGATTGGCGCAGGTATCGGTGCCGCGATTGGCGCTGGTAACTAGTCGATAGTCGACTGAAACAATAGCTGCATGAGAAGGCCCCGCGAAGAGTAATCTTTGCGGGGCTTGTTTTTATGTGCTGGCAGTTACTTCTGCATTCCCAGGGTAAGCGTCATCTGCTTGTTGCCTCGGACGAAATCAATCTTCACCTTCTCGCCAGGCATGCAGTTCTGCGCGCCGTACGCCAACACGTCGGTCTCTCGCATCAGGTCATCCTGTCCATCGAAGGCAACCACGATATCGTCGACCCGGAAGCCTGTGTTTTTGGCCAATGCATGTTTGTTGTAGCGACCGACGAAGCGAACACGCAGAGCCATTTTGTTGGGATCGGTGACCCCGGCACGTTCACGCTGCTCAGGCGTCGCTTCTTCCAGGCCCATGCCTCCGAGCACCATGGCACGCATGGGCCATGAACCCACACGCCACGAAAGGTCGTCTTTTTGCCGCCAGCCTGAAGGAAGTTCGATTGGCATCAGGACGTGCTTATTGTTGCGGACAATGTCGGCCTGGACCGTGTCCTGGTCTTTCGCATGATGCAGCACCCACTGGATATCAGCGATCGAAAGAATGACTTGTCCGTTTAAAGCAAAGACGCGATCGCCTGCCTGCAGCCCAGCCTTGTCGGCGATCGAGCCTTTGGCGACCTCTTTCAGCGTATTCATCTCGCTCGGATCGATGATCATCCCAATCGCTTTGGGGTGGGGATATGGGAAGAGGTATTCATCGGGGATCGCTTTCCCGCGGTCGCGAAAGACTGCCTTCTGGGCGTCGCCAATCTGGTGGCAATGAATACAGCTTTTGACCACATCTCCTTCATAGTTCAGTGTGTCGGTGTACTTGTCTTTCAGCGAAGGGAATTTCTCAGGCGAAGCGAACAGCGGTTTGTCACCATGTTTGCCGGCGAAGTACGACTTGTTCCTTGGGTAGTTCGCGTGCAGCTTCAGTCCCGCGTCGAGCGCCTTGGTCAGGCCTTCAATCGATACGTCGCTAGTCCAGTCGGTACGATGCGAACGCGTGCCGAAACGGCCATAGATTGTCTTGTCGGCGTTCATCAGAAAGACGGCAAACGATTGATCGTAGTCGTACTGAAATAAATCGAGGTCGAGCCCATTAGTACCAACGATCCGTACGCGAACGTATTGGTCGAGTAGCGGTCGTAGGACGGGATCCTTTTCCATGATCTCTTCGTCAAGCTTGACGCACTCTTCGCAGGGAATGCAACGCAAGACGACCAGCATTGGTTTGCCGGTTTCCTTGGCCTGTTTGATCCCTTCTTCAAAACCGTTGTAAATCCAGTATCCGTCGGAAAGGACCTTCGCTCGGTCCCCCAAAACCTTTTGTTCGCGGGTCTGCTTTCCGTCTTCCGCTGAGAGTGGCAAGCTACAGGCAAGGCAGATTACCAGCGCGCACGCGGAACGTGAGAAGAGATTCATCGAAGGTCTCCCATGGACAAGACGAGTGGCACGATGGAGTTGAAAAGTTGAAGCTATGGCTGGGGCTTACGGAAGCAGTAAAGCCCTTTGACACTTCTTAAGTAGAGCGAGTCATTCAACGGGACGCCAGATGCCTGAAATCCCGATGGGAAGTCTGCCTGGCTGATCTCGATGTATTCTTCCGGCGAAGCTTTGAACACGGTCGTGTGCCCGTCATCGGTCAGCGCGTATAAGTTGTCGCCAGCACATACGAGCGAGGCACGGTAGTTGCCGCCAATTCGTTTGATCCAATCGACATCGCCGGTTTGGGAGTCTCGGCAGGAAACAACGCCGTCGTCATCCAGCATGTAAATCTTGTCTTTGATGAACACTGGACCGGGACGCAGCGGAACCCCTTTGCCGGCCGTCCACTTCACGTGGCTGGCCGTAACGTCGCCGCTACCAGATGGATCGACCACTACCAACAAGTTCTTGCCATGGCCAGGGAATACGTAGACCAGTCCATTGCGATAGATCGGACGAATGGCCGCATTCATTCCGCCATGCTGCACGCTCCACAGAATGTCCCCGGTTTCCGGATCGAATGACTGGGTCGCAAACGCGCTGGGATAGATTAACTGTCGTCGTCCGTTGTGAGTAATCAACAGACCGGTACCGTAAGCTTTCATCCAGTCGCCGTTGTCGGTGTTGTACTTGATGTTACGGTCAGTTTTCCAAACGGTTTTGCCGGTCTGTTTGTCGAGGGCAACTACATACTGTACGTCGAATCCATCGAAGGCGACGTACAGATTCTTGTCGTCAATAATCGGAGACGACGCTGGTCCGCGATGATGATCGCAAGGCAAGTCACGTCGCTCCCAAATCTTTTCGCCGGTCTTCGTATCAAGACACGTCGTGCCGTAGCGGCCGAAGTGCACGTAGATGCGTCCTTCTTCGATTGCCGGCGTGCACGACGCGTAGCTGTTGGTCATATGGGCTTCGTCGACTTCGTCGTTCTCGAATAGCAGCAGATCGAACTTCTTCTCACCTGTGTTGCGGTCGTAGCACAATGCGTACTGCTTCTTGCCATCTTCGGTGGCGGTTGTGATCCACAGTTGATCTCCCCAAACGACGGGGGACGACCAGCCCTTCCCGTGAGGCTCGGCTTTCCAGGCAATATTTTTGGGGTCACTCAGATCGGTGGGAACATCCGCCGAAAAGTTAGCTCCGTTCCCATCCGAGCCACGAAACTCAGGCCAGTTGTTGTCAGCCGACAGAGTGTTCAACGAAAGCAGTGTCAGGCAGAAAGAAAGGTAAATCGGCAGACGCATTCAGCAATACCCTTAACGAGGTTGGAGCGGGGAGGATCATTGCGCTAGGCGGCGGGAAGCCACATTATCGTCCGCAGACTCTAGCCGAGTCAACTCAAATGCCCTTCATTCAAAGGACATAGCATCTACAATAGCGGGAACAGAGAAGAAGCAATTGCGCACCATTAAGAGGCATTCCTGTGGAATTTGAAGGCTATATTTTTGACTTGGACGGCACTCTGGCCGACACGATGCCAGCCCATTACTTGTCGTGGCGTCAGATCACGCAGAAGCATGGGCTCGAGTTTTCGGAAGATCGCTTCTACTCGCTGGGGGGTGTTCCCACCGAACGCATTTTCAATATCCTGGCCGAAGAGCAGGGCAAAACGATTAATGCGGCTGAATGTGCCCACGAAAAAGAGAATGCCTTCGTCGACTTGATTTCCGAAGTTGAGGCGATTGAGCCAGTCCTGGAAGTCGTTCGACTCAACCACGGCAAAGTGCCGATGGCGGTGGCCACCGGTGCGATGCGCTGGGTGATGGAACTGATCCTGAATCAATTGGAAATTGCAGAATACTTTCAGGCTTTTGTATGCTCGGAAGATACCACGCGTCATAAGCCCTTTCCGGACGTCTTTCTGGAAGCGGCCACGCGGCTGGGGGTTGCTCCCGAAAAGTGCTGCGTTTATGAAGATGCTCAACTCGGAATCGAAGCCGGTCAGGCGGCCGGAATGCACGTGATCGATGTCCGAGAATTTCACACCCCGCGGCGGATCACGGCCGGGGCTTAGTTGCTGTTACATTCCATGCTTACCAATATCTATCATCATAGAATCGAAGTTGTTACCGGTGACATCGACGTCCAAGGGCACGTTAACAACCTCGTTTACTTGAAGTGGATGCAAGATGCCGCGGTGGCTCATTCCTTGGAAAAAGGATGGGGGCATGACGAGTATGGCAAGTTAGGTTGCAGTTGGGTCGTCCGGGCCCATCAGATCGAATATCGGTTCCCCGCGTTCGAGAACGACCAGCTTGAGGTGGTTACCTGGGTCGATTCATTTCGTCGCGCTTCCTGCGTTCGCAAGTACGAGATTCTCCGCAAGAGCGACGACAAGATTCTCGCCATTGCCCAGACCAACTGGGCATTTGTCGACCTGGAAAAGCGAATGCCGGCTCGTGTTCCCCAAGAGGTGATCGAGGCCTTCAAGTCAGATCCAATGGCTCAAACGTCGTAGGTTTTCTCGCTCTGGGCTCCTGCATGATGCCTACAACCCGCATTTCCTGATTTCTGCCGCCAAATCTTGGAATCGAAACTAACTGGTTCGTATACTTAGGGATAGGTTCTCTCTACCCCTTTCCCGCTGGAATTTGCCGGTGCCGAGCCAGAGTCACCTCAAATCGCTATGCGCTTCCCTCGTCATCACTGCGATGATCGTGCTGGGCAGCTGCGCGGTTGCTCAGGCCGAGATCTTTCATCTGGCTAGTGGGGGAACGATCGAAGGAACCTTGCTGAATCCGGACGAATCGCCACGCTCGACGTTCCAGGTTCAGACCGATAGCGGCACGCTTGTCCTGGGGCGAACGGCGGTTCGCGAAGTGGTTGCCTTCTCGGCTCAGCTTAAGCAGTACGAACAGTTTCTACCTCGTATGCCAGACACCATCGAAGGCCAGTTTCAGATGGCCAAGTGGTGCGATCAAAACAACCTGCCTGAGAAACGCGACTACCACTACAACGAGATCCTGAAACGCGAGCATGATAACGTGGAAGCACGTAAGGCCCTCGGCTACGAACGATTTCAAAACAAGTGGATCATTCGCGACGATTGGATGCGGAAGCAAGGCTACGTACGTGACGGCGGACGATGGCGATTTCCACAAGACATCAAGATGATGGAGAACGATCGCAGTATCGAGGATCAGCAAGTCGAATGGCGGAAGCAGGTTCGCATCTGGCGTTCGTGGCTCAAACGTGGCGGGGACAAGGCCCAGGAAGCTGCCGGGGAACTACGAAAGGTCACCGATCCCAACGCCGGCCTGGCGGTGATCGAGTTGCTGGAAGATGAAAACCATCCCGCCGTACGAGAACTGTTGGTCGATACCTTGTCCAACATCAAGACTCCCCAAACGACGATGGCCCTGGTAAAGCTGGCCGCGAACGATCCGAACGATTCGATCCGCGATCGAGCGACCATTGGGCTCGAGCAGCGAAACAACCAGGTAGCCGTGAGCTATCTCATCGGGCAACTGAAAAGTTCCGACAATACGGTCGTGAATCGTGCCGCAATCGTCCTGGGACGACTAAAGCACCCAGCGAGCATCCTGCCCTTGATGGACGCGCTGGTGACGACGCATAAGTTTCAAGTGACCCGCGGCACGCAGCCTGGTCGGACCAACGCGGCGTTCGATAGCACTGGTGGTGGCGGGATGTCTTTCGGTCAGAAGAAGCCGGAGATCATCGAGCAAGATATTCAGAACCAGGGAGTGCGTGTCGCCTTGCGTCAGGTCCTCGAAGAGGAAGTCGACTATCAGTTCGACGAAGCCGCCTGGAAGACCTGGTACGCCAACAAAAAGATTCCGCTGAACGTCGACCTTCGCCGAGATTAATCGCGATTACTTCTGGGCGAATCGCTCGGCCTGTTTGCGGATATCGACACCAACCATTTCTTCCCAGGCCGCAATCAATCGCTTGAAGATCGGGCCAGGCTTGCCCACGCTAATGGGCTTTCCGTTCCACTGATTGCACGGCACGATGCACGGCGATGTGCTGGTTAGCAAGACTTCGTCCGCCGTCGCGAAATCTTCCGGCGTGAGTTGCCGATGCCTTACCGGAATGGCTAACTCGTCGGCCAGCTTCTCGAGCGTTGCGATGCTAATGCCTGGCAGGACCAGGTCTGCCGGAGGAAGCTCGAGGCCCGTATCGGGATGATACTTGGCAATGTTGGCCGTGGTGGCTTCCATCACGTAACCTTCGTGGTCGAGCAGAACGGCCCTGGCGGCAGGATCATCTCGCTTGGCTTCCAGGTCGGCCAGGTAATAGTGCACCCGCGAGCGAACCTTTAATTCCCGTGGCCAGCAATCAACCGGCGTTTGACGCGTTTTCGGAACAATCAACGCTTGCCCAGCTTCGTAAAGACTAGCGAACGTATCGAACGCGACCATCTGGGTATGGACAGCCAGTCGGCCCGTCTTATGAGGCCGGTAGAGCTGATCCATCGATCCCGGCGTGATGAAGATCGTGACCCCCAGATCCGCACCGGCCGGGAGCAAGGGATAGTTGTGCTCGATGATCTGGTGAATCACGTCGATCAGCGACTCGCGTGACTCGGGCGACTGGACATCGACTATCTCCAGGCTTTTCCAAAGCCGATCGAGATGCTGATCCAGGCGAAAGACCTTGCCATTAAAGGTTCGACACTGCTCGGCGATGGTCGTTCCCAGTTGAAACCCAGCGTCGTTCAAGGGAATGGTCAGCTCACTGCGTGGAATCCAAGTTCCTTCCCAATAAGCGATCGGCTGAGCCACGGGCGTGTCCTTTCAAAGCAGGAAATGCGATACGTTCAATCTTTGTTATGAACGAGTCGAGCTTACCGCAGATGATTGGTCGGGGGAAGCTGCCGCGTCGTCTTCTTGTGGCGATGAAGTCAGTTGAACGAGGTCGCCTGCTTGAGACTTGGCACCGCATCCGGAACCGCAACCGCCACCACACGAGCCCGCAGCGCCTTGAATGCCGCGAATGATGGTCCAGCCGATGTAACTCGCGGCCGAGGCAACAATGACCAACACGATTAGATTCTGCCACATGGAAAGCTCCTTGGTCCAATCGTTGCGAATTGCATAGGAAAGTCAAATGCAACTAACTTAGCATGATCGCGGCCGATACCTGGTAAGTGATCAGGGCACCCAGGTAGGCAAGTACGGTCATGTACACGAAGGTGAAGATAGGCCATCTCCAACTGTTGGTTTCTCGTTTGATCACTGCCAGTGTCGCTGCGCATTGGGCACACAGGGCAAAGAAGACCATGATCGACAAGGCCACCGGAATGTTAAATACGTTCTCATCGGTTCCGGCCCACTTGGCTTCCTTAATGGTTTCGCGAAGCGGTGCGGACTCTTCGTCTTCTTCGCCACCGAGGTTGTAGAGAACGCCCATCGTGCTGATGATCACCTCGCGTGCCGGGAACGAAGCGATCGCCGCACTGCCGATCTTCCAGTCCCAGCCTAACGGCTTGACGACCGGCTCGATCCAGTGCCCAGCCATGCCCAGGAAGCTACCGCGAAGCAGTTCGCCATCGATCTGGTTATTGATTTCGACTAGACGCTCTTCGATTTGGGCGGCCTCTTCCTCGTTGGCACCTTCCAACTGCGATTCGAGCTGAGCAATCTCGTTGGCAAACGGAGCGGTCGCAGCTTCTTCGTTTCGGGGGAAGTAAGAAAGGGCCCACACGATGATGGTCATCGCAAAGATCAACGTTCCGGCACGTTTGACAAACGCCCAGCCCTTTTCCACCATCACCATCAGCACGCCGGAGATCGACGGGAATTTGTAGCTGGGAAGCTCCATCACAAATGGGGGCGTTTCGCCCGGCAGGATCGTCCGGCGAAGCACGAAGGCCACACCGACGGCCGCCAGGATCCCCAGCAGATACATGCTGAGCATGACCAGCGTATGCAGCGAAAGGAATCCGCCGATCGTCTCATCGGGAATGAAGGCCGCCGTCAGCAGCACATAGACTGGCATGCGAGCGCTACAACTCATCAGCGGAGCCACCAGAATCGTGATCAGGCGATCGCGACGGTTCTCGATCACGCGCGCCGCCATGATTCCGGGAATGGCACAGGCAAAGCTGGACAGTAGCGGAATGAACGACTTGCCGCTCAGTCCGATCTTGCTGAATAAGCGATCCATTAAGTACGCCGCCCGGGCTAGGTAGCCGCAGTCTTCCAGGATCGCGATGAAGAAAAACAGGATGCAAATCTGCGGTAGGAATACCAGCACGCCACCGACGCCAGCGATCACGCCGTCGATCAGTAGGGACTTCAGGGCCCCATCGGCCAGGCTGGCATCGACCAAGCCAGCGATGAGTTCGAAGAACCCTTCGATGTACCCCATCAGGTTGCCGGCGACCAGGTCGCTGAACACGGCCTGGAACATGAGGGTCATAATGAGGATGAAGAAGATTGTGCCGCCAACTCGATTGGTCAGGATACGGTCGATGCGATCCGAGAGCGTCACCTTGCGGGCTGCTTCTCGAGTGATGATTCCGTCGAGGACGCTTTGCACCCACTTGTAGCGTGAGATGGCTTCAATGGCCGGAACCGGCTGGCCGAGCTCTGCGAGTTGATTGCGAGACTCAACAATCCAGTTGTGCAGTTCCTGACCACCGCTGGTCAGTTCTTTTTCGAGATAACCACTTGTATCCAGCAATAGGCGTTCGGCCAGGTAGCGAGTCGACTCCGCATCGTGCTTCTGTAGCTTTTCGTGAAGCTGGCTGACCTTATCGCAGAACTCGGCTGGGAAAGGGCTTTCGGGTGAAATGCTATCTCGGTCCAGCAGTGAAACAATTGTGTCACGCAGCTGATCGAGGCCTCCCTTACGGTTGGCCTGGGTAGCGACGACAGGCACGTCCAACCGCTCGGCAAGCTTGTCGACATCGACCGAGATCCCTTTGTCCTTGGCGATGTCGCCCATGTTCAATGCAACAACGGTCGGCAGGCCCAGTTCCTTGACCTGACTGACGATGTACAAGTTACGCTCAAGATTACTGGCATCGACGATCACCAGTACGGCATTCGGCTTGGCTTCGTTTGCTTGCCGACCCAGCAGGACATCGACCGTCACCATTTCGTCGGGAGAACGCGGCGCTAGGCTGTAGGTGCCCGGCAGGTCGATCAGTTCAACCTTTTGACCCTTGTGCGTGAACGAGCCATGCTTTTTTTCAACGGTCACGCCGGGGTAGTTGCCTGTTTTTTGACGGATCCCGGACAGGGCGTTGAAGAGGGTCGATTTGCCGGTGTTGGGGTTTCCGACCAGAGCGACGTTTAATGTTCGAGCAGGTGCGTCGACAGACATTCGGCGGGCTATAGGGGTTGGCTGCTTGTGGAATCTGAGATACGTCGCAATTAGCAACAGGCAGAGCGGCGAGGACGGTATGTGCTACGAAGTTAACTCACGAGTTCCACCAGGTCGGCTTCTGTCTTTCGCAGGCTCAGGTGATAGCCGCGAATCTCCACCTCCAAGGGATCGCCGAACGGGGCCGATCCGATCATCTTAACACTGCAGCCAGGGGTCATTCCCATTTCCATCAGTCGCACGGCTGCCACATTGGTGGCATCGATCGAGGCGATGACGGCTTTCTGGCCCACCGCAAGCTGCGACAATTTTGACATAGTGCTTAGTCCGTGCTGACTAGAATGTTCAAGACGTCCGATTGTCGAAAACAGAGCTTTGACTGCCCTACTCGTACGATGCAAGGACTGCCACTCTGCAGCATCTCGACTTCCGTTCCCGTCTGAAGGCCCATCTCGGCCATACGCTTCACATCGTCTTGCCCGCCAACGACTTGGGAGATCCGTACTACGGACCCGGGCTGAACCATGTTTAGGGGAATATCGGGAAACATCTATTGCCTGCTAATTGAGAGTAATTCTCATTAGAGAATCTTAACTGAGGCAGGCCTCTATGGCAAGGTGCTGGTTATCGCGTGATTCGGATGGAGGAAAAGAAAACCAGAAGGATCACTTATTCGTCTCGACTTATGGCGAAAGTTTTCGATTAGGAAGAATGATCTCGGAGCGAAAGCAGTATGAATGTACGTGCGACGATTGCCCTGGTTTTCCTAGGGCTGATGGCGATTGAATTGCCGGCACAACAGCCGTTCCGATATACCAGTCGAGAAGAAGACGATCGACGACGAGCCGAACAGCAGGCGGCCCAGTTGCAGCAGAGGCCCGTGCTGCCAGAAAAACTTCTTGAGAAGCTCGATCAAATTCGCAAGAGCGGCGAGCTTTCTGGTTCCGGAGGTGGGAAGGACACTGCCTACTATCACTATCACATCCTCTTCTACGATGTGCTCCGCCCCAATGTGGAGGCTCCCTTCGATACGCAGGGACTTCGGCCTGAGATGACATCCCAGGTACTCAGCCTGTGTGGTCTGGGGGATGCCAAACCGCCCCAGCGATTTCCGTACGAGACGGTGCTGCTCTTAGGCGAACTGCGAAAGAATAAAATGGCCAAGGAGTTGTCGGAGCTGGCCGAAGATTCATCGCAGCCGACCGCCGTGCGGTATGCGTGTATCTTTGCCCTATACCGAGCAGGCGAACCATTCCGCGCTGACTTGTTGATCTCGATTTTGGAGAACGAATCCAATTTTGAAAGTCGAGTCATCGGCCTGATTGCCCTGATGCATGGTGGCGAAAAGAGTGTGCCGACACTCGTGAAGCATCTGCAGGATGCGAATGTCGAGATCGCGACAGCCGCGGCATGTGGTCTGTACTATGCGCGTCCGCCTGAGGCCGTTCCACTTTTGGACAAGGCATACCGTCGCTATGCTCATGGAAGCCCGCCGCTGTTGATTCTGTCGGCGCTAGAACGATACGAAAACGAGCCATGCCGGCAAGTACTGGCCGGATTGATTCGCGATACGCTGGATGGCAAGCTGCCGATGCAAAACATGTATCGGATTCTGTCGGCATTCGAGGATGCCTGCGACCAGGATTGGCAGCGTGTGGCCGGCATCAAAGAGTTTGACCCGGTCGTCGAAGCGGAGGCGGCACTCGAGTGGTACGCTCAGCACCGCATGAAATGGGAGCAACAGCAACAAACGCTCTTGGCCAAAGTTGTCAATGCCAAAGTACAGTTAGAAGTCGCCCAGCACGTGGAAACCGTACGGCATGAGGAATACAAGCGTCTCTTGCTGCTGCAAGGTGACGAAATCGTCACCCCAGAAATGTCCCAAGCCGCCCACGCCAGGTGGCAAACCGTGAAAGAAGAAGTCGCCCAGATGCAGCAAGAGCTAACGCAATCCGAAGCCCAGCTTAAGGGACTGAATGCTGACGGGCGTTGAGTTCGGCAAGTTTCTGATAGGCATACTCGCTTACATCGAAGGGCTCTCCTTGAATCCCCCGAGCGTGAACGTTCAGGCCGAAACAGCAATCGGGGCCGTAGAGAATGCTGAAGCCGTTGCCGCAGTGGCGAAACTGTCCTTCAATGCCCGCATCACGCTGGATGGCATCCAAAGTTTGACGTACCGTTGGATTCTTCGAAGGTAAGTGGATGACCTTATCTTTGTCCGCATCCGAAAACGTGAAGGAGGAAAGTACCGGATGCTCGTCATTCCAACGGGAGAAATAAAAGGATAGATCGGCAAGTGTGACGTCATCTGCCGGCAAGCTTACACGCCGCTCCATTAATTGCCGTTCCCGCTTGGCCGGTTGATACCAGTGGGCTGCCAGCACAATAGTGGTGAATAGGCCAATCGCGACCAGGGTTCCCAGCAGCGGCATCGGCGAAAGGTTCTTGTCTCGCCGCGAATTCGATCGCATGTACAGTAAGGCAAACCAAACGCTCGACACGGCCATCATGAACATCACGTGTAAGATGAACAACGTGCCAAAAACGATGGGCAGCAAGATATCAAAGCCAATCGATAGGGAGTGACGCGGCATCGGTCTATCCGGGATGAGATGAAGAGTTGGTTAATGATACCACTTCATCTTTTGTGTACCATCAAGTTCTCTTAACCGGCAATGGTTATGTTCTTCGCGTTTCTCTGGTAAAATACCGGTATTTCCATTCCTACCCCGGTCCCTAGGAGGGCGATTCGATGCAACAGCTTACGCCAGAAGGTAACCGAATCGTCAATGATTTGGCTCAGCGATATGGTTTCAGTACGGATGCTGTGACCCACATGATGTTTGCCGTACTCAATGGCAATGGCGGAATGGCGCAGTTCAATCACCCTGAATTTGGCGGCTCCGGGCAGTGGATGCAGGGCGGGATGATGATGTTGGGGGACATGTTCAACTACGGACTGAAGAACTCGGTAGGGGGACTGTGTCAGGAAATCTCCAACATTCTGGCCAACCAACCCGGGTTGCTGCGGACCGGCAGTTTTCAGTCACAAAGCCAAAGTGGCGGTGGCCAGCAAAATCAAGCTACCGGCGGCCAAATGGGACAATCGAGTCTGTTCGTGCCAGATCCCGATCAGAATTGGTGGCCTCAAGATCTTGGTTCTCCCAGTTCAACCGGATCACAAAACAACGTGCAATATGCTTACTTTCCCAATATTTCTCGCTTGGCGGTAAAGACTGGCGGCGACGTGTGGGTTTACGATACCCAGAATCATCAGATCGGCGGTTTCTCGCAGCAGCAGGGAATGGGTAGTTCGATCATCTTTTCCAGCCAATTCGGTACTGTCAGTTTGGCAACGCTGCCGGTTGTTTCGCGCAATGGTCAAACCATTCAAGCCCAGCCGCAGTCGTCGACAGCACCTCCTGCACAGCCGACTCCAGCCCCAGCGGCCCCTTCGGCCAATGAAGCGAATGTCTTCGACGCGATTGCGAAGCTTGGCGAGCTTCGCGACAAGGGATTTCTTAGCGATGAAGAGTTCAACTCGAAGAAGTCAGAACTGCTGGGACGGCTGTAATGGCAATCGTTGCCCTTAATGCCAAGTGTCGATCAATTCTGCTTCGTTAAGTCCACCATCGCTTCACCAAACGCGTGTCCGATATTGAAGAACGTGTCGGCACGCCCGTAGTAGTGATAGCCTCCGTCGAACGACTCGCCGTCCTTCACGATGTAAGGGCTCGTTTTCACGAAGGCGACGTTGCCTTTGAATTCCGGCACCTTGGAAACGTCTTCCTGCAGCTTGCGGAATGCGAAGTGTTTCTCCGCGTATCGCTTCTCGGGCTCGACCCCTTGCTGGCCCAGTTCGCCGATAACGAAGGGGAGCTTGGGGGCATCAAGATCTTTGCGAACGTCACGAACGAGGTTTTCCAGGTTCTGGCCGTACTCGCCCATCTTCTTCTGGTCGATGATGTCGTTGAAGCCTTGGAAGAAGACAAAGCCTGAAAGTTCGTAGCCGTCTTTGGGGTTATAGCCAGGCACCACTTGCTCGATGTTGGCCAGTGTTTCCTTGACGATGCGAATGGTATCGCGATACGCCTCGCCGTACGTTTCCTCTGGCAGCGGTTCAATCTCTTTCGTTTGGCGATTGCGCTGCGTGTAGTCTCCCTTGCCGGAGCTAGGTGGGCGAAAACGAACCGCCAGGGCACGTCCGCCCCAGGCACACTTGATGATCAGGACCTTCTCGTCGAACGCATTGCCGACGACATGGCCGAACTCGAGTTCCGGACCGAAGCGATTGGTTGGCGTGCCGTAGCCGAGGCCGAGCTTGCCTTGCCCGCGGTCGTCGTTGTATTTGATGAATACGTCGTTGCGTTCAATCCAGCCATTGTCGTCCCGCAGGTGCTGATATGCTTTCGCCGTTGCGGGATCTGCGAGTAACTGTTCCAGGTGCTTGATCGCTCCTTTCCCTTCCATGTTGGACTGACCGCAAAGGACAAACACTTTCACCGGCGCCGCCTGGGATACGGAAGCCGAGAGGATCAAAGCAAGGGTGGCCAGTGCTGGCACGGTAATGGACGAAAAGACACGCATGGGGAGCTCCGAGGTGTGATGAGATCGCAGGAGTGAAGTAGATTTATTGTCTCTGGAGAATCCTTCGACTGCAAACTGTTTAATGGATCGGACTCGGGGTCTAGGCTTCGTGTGCCCAGACTTTAAAGTCCTTTAATTCGTTCACACCGAAGGTTGTCGTCAGGGCGACGTCGGCGGCATCACGGCCGCGTGCCATGAGAACACGACCAATCCTTGGTGTGTTGTTTCGTGCATCGAAAGCGTACCATTGCCCGCCCAGGTATGCCTCGAACCAGGCGCTGAAGTCCATCGGATCGGCCGAGGGGGGGACACCAATGTCACCAAGATACCCGGTACAGTAGCGAGCCGGGATATTGCAGTTTCGGCAAAAGGTTATGGCCAGGTGCATGAAGTCGCGGCAGACGCCGACACGTTCGCGATACACGCCCATCGCCGTGCGGGTAGCTCGCGCCTGCATGTAGTCGAACTTGACGTGCCCATGCACAAAGTCGCAGATGGCTTGCACGCGAGCCCAGCCTGGTGGCGTAGTGCCGAACAGTTCCCAAGCGATATCCTTCAGCTCGCTATCGACCTCGCAATAACGACTGGCCAACAAATAGGTGAGTGTCTCGTAGGGAAGGTCCTGGACTTCTGCCTGTTGTGCATAGGGTGCCTGCAGGTCGGGAAGCCCACTGTCTTGGACAAGGGCCGTATTGCGAAAAGTGATCTGACCGATCGGAGCAACGATTCGCCCACAACGATTTCCGTACATGTCATAGTACTCGGAAATCGGTAAGGGTGGAGTCGTTTGCAACTGATCCGGCTGGAGAGTTGTCTGCTCTCGCGTGGGATGCAGATAAAGCATCAACAGCATGGGAGCAGGTTGCAGCGATTCAAAGGAAATTTCGTATCCAACGCGAATATGCATAGGTTTCCATTCTCGCTTGTCGAAGTTCGCCTAGTACGATCGTACCAGACGTTCTCACTCATTTCTCGACAATTTCAAAAACGAAAGAGCCGTTCTGCATCACTCGCCAGCCGTGATGGTTTTAGGCTTCCCTGCGGGAACGAGTTGCTGCCCGTCTTTCTCGAGTTGTGCTTTGAGAAGCGGGTAGGGAAGGCCTTGCAATGTGACTTGCTGATCGATGGCCAGGGCCGCGGCGGTCGCTGAACTTTGGCCTAGGATCATGAAGACTGGCTCCATGCGAATGCTGCCGAAGGCAATGTGAGAACTAGACAGGCAGCAGGGGACAAGAAGGTTCGTGGCTTCTCCCTGCTTGGGTATGATCGAGCGATAGCTGATCGCGTAGCTGCCGCCGGTGGCGACTTGCACGTCCCCCTCGTTCTGCACGGTCCCTTCTTGTGTGACAAAACGCTGCACGTTGTGGGAGTCCATGTTGTACGACCCCAAGCCAACGCTGTCTTCACAGATTCGCAGCCGCCGACAATCGTGTTCGGTTTGCACATAATCAGAGACCATCCGTCGTGCTTCGCGTACGTAGATCTGGTACGGCCAGTGTTCGTTGTCGACGAACTCGTCCTTCGCCAAACCCCACTGGGCCATCTCGTCACGCACTTGCTGCGGTACGCGGGGGTGATTGGCCAAGGTCCACATTAGACCCTGCTGGTAGGTGAGGTGTTGTTTGAGGATTTGCCGGCGCTCTGCATAACTGGCTTCGGGGTAATCGTAGTTCATGCCGATGTTGTCGGTCGAGAAGGCCCCGTTGTTGTTTGTGTCGGTCTTGCCGTTAGGAGCCGGGGCAGGGTGCAGTGGTACACGTGGGTCGCCTGCCTCGTAGTTGCGGAACAAGAGTTCGTAGACGCTTTCGTCGTAGCCTTCCGGCTTAGGGAAAGGAACGCTGTTTTCCGGCACGCGGGACATGCACATGCGGTAGCAATAGGCCTGAACGCGTTGGTCGCCAGCACCTTCTTCGCCAGGGCCTTGGTCATGAATGCCCCATATCAGGCCGCTGCTGGGGACGCCTGGCTTCACGTAGGGATCGACCGCAACACGAAAGCGATGGTTCTTTACGTTCTTGGCGACCTCGACTCCATTGCCAACCTCGCCATACTTCGCGTTACTTTCCCGGCCGACCATGAACGTGACCCCGGCAGCCGCCATCAAGTCTCCTTCGTAAGTCGCGTCGATGAACATTTTGCCTGCGAGCGTTTTGCCAGAAAGCGTCGTGATCGAAACGATGCGCTGCCCTTCCATGCGAACGCCTTTCTCGCGATCGAGCCACTCGTCGCGGAGGACTTCGATCTGGTTCTCATCGATGAACTGCTCGAAGACATTCTCAGCGACATGCGGTTCGAAAACCCACCATGTTTTATTCTTCGCGTCCGAAGCACCATGGGCTTCTCGCTGGGACAGGTAGGCTTCCGGCGTTTGGTGGGGCCAGGAATCGGGCTTGGAATAGTGCTGATAGACCCGGTGGTAGAACTCCTTCGAGATGCCCCCGATCGCATTCTGGCGTCCGCTATCAGTTCGGCCCAAGCCGCTGCTCGATAACCCACCTAGGTGTTTGTCTGGACTGACAATCACAACCGACTTGCCCATCTGCTTGGCCTGCACCGCGGCAGCTACACCAGCGCTCGTTCCGCCATAGACCACCAGGTCGTACGACTGGGCGTAAGCAGATGACTGACTGGCCAAAAGAGCAAGCAGAAGCGGAGCGAAGATATTTCGTGGTATCATTTGGGGAAGGTCCAGGCAGGGAAACGTACGGGAGACAATGGAGAACAAGAGAGAGGTTACTTCCAACTGAAGTTGGGATAGATCATGTCAAATAGTGTGGCGTATTCGTAGATGAGTGTCACTACGTAAAATCCCAAGAGCAAAAAACGGTAGCGTTCAGGAAAGAGCTGAAAGATCTTAGCACATGCGAGTCCGATGGATGCGGATAAACCCATCGCGACGAAGGGAAGAAAGAGGACAAAACCGATGAGGCCCCACCACGGCCCCGATGGTAGCCATGTGGGAATCATCATCATGATCGGCAACACCGCGAAAGGAAGCAAAAGTGTGCACCAAGCCAGCACACGTGACACGGCCAGCGAACTGGCAAGCTCCGCCGGAGCTTGCGGCGGAGCATAGGGGTTCGGTTCCTCTTGAAGCATATGGCGATGCCTCGCGTCTGTTACTTCTTATTCAACCACACGTAGCGAACTTCAATGGCACCTTCGCCAGGGATCTTCAATGCCGAAAGGGTCAACGTATCGCGTCCCTTGGGAAGCTTCAGGGTACCAAGCGAAAGTGGTTTAAAGTCTTTCACGGGTGACTCCGATCCGCGATCGTAGCGATCGCGTTCGGGGCCGTAACTTTCAGGATCATGTGCCCGCTTGATCGTGGCCGAGGTCTTCTGTCCGAGCAGTTCGGCTTGGATCTCGACGCCGACGTTTTCCTGTGGGCAGGTGTAATAAACGACCGCCTCGTATTCGCCCGGTTCGCCAACTTCGACATCCCAGGTCACGGTGCCGTCGGCCGTTTTCCAGTTGGTGAAGTAGGAACAGTTCGGAGCCCTGGCACTTCGTTCGATACCGCCATGACCGTTGCCATCGCGAGCCGGAAGGGGCGTATTGGGGGAGTAACCGACGGTGAATGGACGGTCGTCCTGCGTGGGAAGCATCTCCGAGCGATACTTATCGGCGACTTTCTTCAATTTGGCGACGACATCAGGATGCTGCTTCGCCACGTTCTTGTGCTGGCCACGGTCCTTCGTGATGTCGAACAGCTGACCATTGTTGTCGAGGCGATAGGTCTGATTGCGAACACTGACCTGGTTGTTTTTCGACGCGATGAGATGGCGATCTTCCCACTCGACAGCGTCTTCGGTGAGCAGCGGCTTGAGGCTTACACCATCGATTGGTTTGGGGAACTCAGATTCGATTCCGGCAAAGTCGAGTAGGGTGGGCAGCAGGTCGACGGCACCTGCGATGGGCTCGATCTTTCGATCGGCCGGAATATGACCGGGCCAGCGAACGATGCACGGCACGCGGGTACCTCCTTCATCGAGCGAGCCTTTGCGTCCTTTCATGTCACCATTCCAGCGAAAACTGTTGGGGCCGTTGTCGGCAAAATAAATAACGATCGTGTTATTGGCCAGGTTGTGTTGATCCAGCTTCTTAAGGATGCGACCAACGTTCCAGTCGATGTTTTCGCACATGGCCAGTGCGGCCCGCGTCATGCCGAGAGCTTCCTTTTCAGGATCTCGGTTCTTCATCTTCGGATCCATCTTGGCGAACTTGTCGTAATACTTGTCCGGCACCTGCATTGGCGAGTGCGGCGTGCAGTACGGGATATAGCAGAAGAAGGGGTTGTCTTGGTTGTCCTCGATGAACTTCATGGCTCGGTTGGTGAAGTCGTCGGTGACGTAGCCATCGCCGCGGACCAGTTGGTTGTTGTGATCGAGTTCCGGGCTGAAGTAGTGCCCCCAGTGCCCCGAACAGAAACCGTAGTACTCATCGAATCCACGAGCATTGGGGTGATAAGGGAACTGCATACCGTTGTGCCACTTACCGAATGCTCCGGTCGTGTAGCCTGCTTCTTTGAAGTACTGAGCGATCGTCTTTTCGTCGATGTTCAAACGTTCCTGTCCGGTCGAAACACCGCGAACACCAGTTCGTGCATAGAACCGGCCGGTAAGCATTTCGGCACGCGTGGGTGCACAAAGGTGGCAGACGTAGAAGTTCTCGAACAACGCTCCCTGTTTTGCCAATTGATCAATGTTCGGCGTAGCAAGGTTTTTGTTGCCGTGCACGCTCAAATCGCCCCAGCCTTGATCGTCGGTGAGGATTACCACGACGTTCGGTTTGGACGGATCGGCAGCATGAACAGCCGAAGGCAAAAACAGACCAAAAGCGAGCAGGAACAGGGGAAAAAGACGTGGCATGATGAAACCTTCAGTCGAGGAGAGACATAGGTTGGTGGGCTTCTAGTGCTCGCTATTGTCCTCGCCTTGAAGCCGCTGGTCAAATTCGGACCAAGGGTATTCTTCGCTCGTAACCCTATTTTTCAGAATTCTCCATGATACGTCCACTTGTTTGTGTACTACTACTCCTGACCTTCGCAACTTTCGCACATGCCCAGCAGCGTGTGCAACTGATCGATGCCCAGCAGAAGCTGGGAGGCTGGACGTTTGATAACGGTAAGGAATTCCCCGGAGCGGTCGGGCATCTGGAACTTAAGCAGGAAGATCAGCCGACGCTGATGCTGCACGGCGATTTTTCCGCCGGAGGCATGTACGTGCAAGCCGCGAAACGCTTGCCGGACGTTCCGATCGATACGGTATCGTTTGAGGTGAATGTGCCTCGTGGCGTCTCGAAATTAACGACACGCCTGATCGACGGTACTGGGCAGTGTCATCAGTTGGATATTCGCTTGGGAGACAAGGGGGGCTGGCAGCAATTCACGTTTCCGGTCGCTCGCTACTTCGCCTCGCTGGAAGCGGGTGCACCGATGGATATCATCACGCGTTACGAGAAATGGAGCGGCGCGAATGATGGCCGGTGGCACCAGCCAGCGAAGTTGCTGGTTTTTCTTGCAGGCCGCGAAGCACTGCAAAACGGAAGCATATCCATTCGCAACGTTACCCTCTTGCCCACTCCACCGAAGGTCGAGATCGCCCAGTCGATTCGCTTGGATGAATTGGGCGAAGAGGGGACCGGCACATGGCAGTACAACAATGGCAATGAGTTTCCCGGCGCCAAAGGAAGCCTTGTTCGTATCGAAGGACCGGCTGACGAGCAGCCTGCACTTCGGCTAAGCGCCGATTTCAGCGCGGGCGGACGATACGTTGGCACGCGCAATCGTCTTGGCCACCTCGATGTCAAACAGACCAAGGCCATTCACCTTCAGGTACTCTCCGACGAGGTGAAGGAGTTCTCGCTTCGTCTGGTCGACAGCAGCGATCAAACCCATCAGCGGCACGGGATCAAAATGGTTGCCGACGGCCAGTGGCATACGATGACCATCGATCCGGCAAAGATCGCTGGCGGCGAACACTGGGGTGGAGCCAACGATGGCCAGTGGCATGGCGCGGTCAAGCTGATCGAAGTGATGCTCAACGGTCGCTCGTCCGATTCCCCTTCGATGCACCTCGACATGGGTGACATCCGCATGGAAGCGATTGTCGAAGGCCAGCGTTCAAGCCATGTGTGGAATGAGGACTTCGAGACGCAGGCCGCCGACTGGCAGAGCGAAGGGGATGTCACGTTAGAGTCTCAACTGACACTCCGACGTACGCTCGAGAAACTACAGCAGTCGACACTGGCGACCAGTCCACGTTTTCCTGTCCAAGGAGGAACGTGGGAATTCGCTTATCGCTGGCAATCGAAGTTGCATTCGCCTGATAACTCGTTTCATGGTGCCGTCGCCGTAAGAGCGTTCGATGCAGGTGGAAACCTGCTCGCGACGTTTCCCTTGGCCATTGGCTATGGTGACAACGACTGGACAAGCGTCAGCAAGTTAGTCCGACTACCTGCCGCGGCAACAACGGCCCAGTGGGACGTGCGGCTAAACAAGACATATGGGCAGTTTTCGATCGATGATCTATCAGCGGCCCGGCTTGTCGTGCAACCAGCCGAACCGAGCGTGGAAAGTATTCGCATTGCTTCGGAGGCGGTGGGAAATCTGTTCTATCCAGACGATGCAATCGAATTTCACGTAAGCGTCCCGACCGTAAAAGCATTAGACGAGCACGGTCGTCAGCTGAGTTTGGAAGTTTGCGACTATCGCGGTGAGGTGGTTGCTCGGCCCAGCAGCGTTTCGTTGAATCCGGTCGCAGACAAGCGTCAACGTGAATACCAGGCGAACGTTTCGCTCAGTGCCGATGCTCTGAATGTGGGGCAGTTTTATGAACTGCATGTGTCTGTTCCACAAGGGGAAGGGGACCCCGTGACCGAGTTCTCAGGCTTCGCGATCTTGCCGGAAGCGGTGAGCAAGCAGTACCGCCCCGAGCAGATCCCATTCACCATTCGCAACTGGGACAGCCGAATCGGGGATTACTTCTATCTCGCCGATCGCTTGGGACTCCGCATGATGGGCGTCTGGGGTGGCTGGTCGAACAAGCCTCCTTACAAGCCGCATCTGCCCGGTCTTGAATTAGTTCAGAAGCTGGATGCGAAGTGGGTAACCGGCACGCCCTGCTCGCGCGTCGAAGACGAAGGCTTCAAGAACGTGACCGAAGAGTCGCTGCGGGAAGGGATGACGAACTTCCTGGAAGAGTACGCCGATCAGGGACTCGCCATGATTGCCCTGGGCAACGAACCACATGGCAAAGGACAAGTCGTGCTGGATAATGTCAAAGCGTATAAGACGGTCTACGAAGCGGTCAAAGCGTTCGATCCTGAAATCCACGTCATCGGTACGTCGGTAGAACCGAACGATGAGTACTTTCGAGCAGGCTACCAGAACTACCTCGACTCATACGATTTCCATATTTACGAGCACTACACCAAGGTCCGCCGCACGATGGCCGAATACCGCGAGTTGATGCAGAAGTACGACGCGGTGAAACCGATTCACTCGACGGAGCTTGGGCTCAACAGCCAAGGTCAGGCCCGCCTGGCGGTCGCGATTGAACTGATCAAAAAGTGCACGGTCTTCTTTGCCGAAGGAGGCGAGACGGTCAGTTGGTTTACGATCATGTATCCCGACAAGGACGGCAATGCCCGAGGCCAGTTCGGCGATGCTCACTGCGTCTTCGATTGCAAGTTCAATAACTACAATCCGCGGCTCGATGCCGTGACGTACTACAACATGATCAACAGCCTGGGTGTGAAGAAGTTCCAGGAAGAGAAGCAGCATCCTGACGGAACGCAGGAGTTCCTGTTCACTGACGATCAGGGGGCGTGCTTGAAGGTCGTGTGGAACGACGAGCGTAAAAAAGTTGTCGACCTTGACGTCGCGGCGGACGCCAAGGTCGACGTGATCCGCATCGATGGGTTGAGGAAACGCATCGACGCGAACCGGGCATTGGTTTCAATTGAGGTCTCCGAGGAACCGGTGTTGGTCTTGTATCAACAGCCACGCGAAGCGACCCAGTAATATCTCCTTTGATTAGGTAGGCGAAGGGAGCAGCACCGATGTATTTGTGGTACGCCGTTAAGCCTGAATACTTCGGTTCAAAAACTGTCTCAAATCATATTCCTGCTTTTCCTTCTTCCGTTGAATCGTTGCGGTGGGAGTTGCTGCCGAGGTTACCCCATCAAGTACAAGTCGAACTGCGTGCGGTTGAGGAAATCTAAGGAGACATGTCCTCGGATTCTGCTCCAAAGGCCGGTGGCGCTTGGCACACCCATGGCAACAACGTCGGGAGCCCACTTCTGGGCGTAGGGAATGAGTACCTTTCGAAGCGAGCCGGCAAGACAACCGACCTCGAGATCGGATTGCCGGGCCTCGCAATAGTCACGCATCGATCGTAGGAGCTTTGCGTTGGGTTCAGCTGCGGCGCCAATTCCCAAAAGACGGCAATGTGCGTGCTTGATCGGCTTCTGGGTCAAGAAGGAGCGAATCGCCCGAGCTGACGATTCGCTCCCGTCGTATACCAGTAAGACACGGCGAGGATTCGTATTCGTTCCGCGCGAGATGTAAACCGGTTGTCGACTCTTTAGAACAAGGTTGATCAATTCGGAGGCATTCAATTCGCCGGGCAGTCGGCGAGCACGTTCGGCAGACCGAGTGATCAACAAGTCATAGTACTGAGCTTCGCGGACCAGGCTTTGGATAGGATCGCCCTCGATTCCCAGCGTGTCGAACTCGAGCTGATATTGCTGTCCGACCTGGATCATCTGCTGATGCGAAATCATCTGCCGTCGCTCGGCGTGCGCGATCCGACGTGACTCGGAAACGGTGTAGGCGGCGGAAACCAAATGTCCGTCTTTTTGCAGACCGCTGGTGTCGAGGATGGACAGGCCTCGTAGTCTCGCGGAAGTGCGATGCGAGATCATCGCTCCGAGTTCAATTACCTGATCCGCTCCAAAGGAGCCGCTCAAGTGAAGTAGCACTCGCTTTAGCACGGCGTAGCCTCTTACGTCCAAAAGAAACTTGCGATCTTGAAAGCCGATTTCCGCATCGGCGATCCAACTGATGTTCCCGCCATTTAGAGTTATACGGACAAACGGGCGTGAAAAGCCCCTACTTTCTTTCGTTGCTTTACATTCAAAATTTCTATGAAGGCGTCTATCTTGGTCAGGTATTTAAAATTTCTATGCAAGCAGTTTAATGGATGAAAACTGTCCCCTTTTCTTGATCAATTCACCCGGCAGCAGCGTACAAATGAATGCTGATAGCTAGAATTAGCAAGCACCCCCCTACGAGCTACTGCTGCATAAGAAACCCCAAGATGTCGCTACCCCACCGGCAATCTCGGGAATATTGGAAACATGAACTGATGATCGAGCGTCTCCAGGATCTGAACTTCCTGCACTTGTTCTACTTTTGGGTTGCCGTACGTCAGGGAAGCATCACCGCCGCCTGCGATCATTTGCATCTTTCGCAGCCGACCGTAAGTTCGCAGATCAAGAAGCTCGAAAAGTCGCTCAATCATGAACTCCTCGATCGAAGCGGCCGCGAGCTTCGTCTGACCGATGTGGGATCAACCGTCTTCGAGTACGCTGACGAAATCTTCTCGGCCGGACGCGAAATGCTTGGTAGCCTGCGCGGCATGCCATCGCAACGATCACTTCGACTGAGCGTGGGTGTTCCGATGTACGTGCCCAAGCTGATCACCTACCGGCTGCTGGAAGCCGTCCTCCGGTATCCTGAACCGGTGCAGATTGATTACCACGAAGCCCCGATGGAACAACTGGTCGCTGACCTTTCTCGGCATCGGCACGACGTGATCATCTCGGACCGTTCGATCTCGACCGATGGACACAAGCGATGTTTCAATCACCCACTAGGTGACTGTGCGATTGCGTTTTGTGCCGTGAAACCGATGGCCGAACAATTGCGGGCCGACTTCCCCCAGTCGTTGCAGCGAGCCCCGTTGTTGCTGCCATCCCCGTACACGGAATTGCGGAGGAGCCTCGATCGGTGGTTCGATGAGAACGACATCTGTCCGAAGATCGTGGCCCAGTTCGATGATAGCGCAATGCTGAAAGAGTTTGGCCGTGGCGGGGCAGGCGTATTCCCCACGCCAGAGGCCGTGCTGGATCAGGTACGTCGGCAATACGATGTGGAACTAGTCGGAACGCTGGAAGAAGTAAGAAGCCACTTCTTCGCCATCACCGCTCAGCGGAAACTCTTACATCCGGTCGTGATGGCGATCTCGGAAGAAGCCCCGAAGGTCCTCTTCGATATTCGCAATCGCACGAATCTCTCATACGAGCACGACGCTCAAAGTGAGCAGTCCGAGGGATCCGACTCGCAGTAAATTAACAATTCTTGCGGCTTCGTTTCTGTTAGACTCCATGGGGTTAGGCACCCGCTGCGTGCTCACCTCACGTTGGTTCACCATGGAAATGTAGTATGAGCGAAATCGATCCCACCCGAGACCAAGAGCGTTTGCACGAAGAAATCCTCGATTCGTTGGACGAAGAATTCGAGGCCGAACTGGAAGACGCGATGATGGATCGCGTCGGCGAGCGTGATGAAACAAGCGAGCCGGGACGATTGCCGCGGAGAGTCTACTTTCGCGAGCTGTTGCGCCTGCAACGCGAGCTGATCAAGCTGCAAAGTTGGGTGGTCGAGCACAAGGCGAAAGTCGCGGTCGTGTTTGAGGGTCGCGATGCAGCAGGCAAGGGGGGAGCCATCAAACGCATCACGCAGCGGTTGAATCCTCGTGTTTGCCGCGTGGTGGCCTTATCGGCCCCAAGCCAGCGCGAGCAGACGCAGTGGTACTTTCAACGCTATGTACAGCATCTGCCTGCTGGCGGAGAGATCGTGCTGTTCGATCGTAGCTGGTACAACCGCGCCGGTGTCGAACGTGTGATGGGCTTCTGCAACGAGCAGCAGCTGGAAGAGTTCTTCCGCACCGTGCCGGAGTTTGAACGCATGCTGGTCCAATCAGGCATGTATCTGATCAAGTACTGGTTCTCGATCAGTGACCAGGAGCAGCAATTCCGTTTTCAATGCCGCATCGACGATCCACTGAAGCAGTGGAAGCTCAGCCCGATGGATCTCGAATCACGTCGCCGCTGGGAACAATACACCGTTGCGAAAGAAGAGATGTTTGCCCGCACGAACTTCTCAGAAGCCCCCTGGTGGGTCGTCGAAGCCGACGACAAGAAGCGCGCCCGACTTAACTGCATCCACCACTTCCTACAGCAACTTCCCTACACCGAGGTACCGCAGGAACCAGTCTCGCTTCCGCCCCGTGAACACGAGGAAGGGTACAAGCGGCAACCACTGCCGGAAGATGTGATTGTGCCTTCAGTTTATTGAACGACACCGTTTGCTTAGCTCTCGCAATTTCAAGAAACGAAAAAAGCCCACCGAGCGGTCACTCGGCGGGCTTCTCTATTTTTTAAGTACTAAACTCGGTTTAGTACATGTCGTCGTGGCTGTGGCCACCCTTCTTGTCAGCCTTTGGCTTTTCAGCGATCAGAGCGTCGCTGGTCAGCAGCAAGGTAGCGACCGAAGCGGCGTTTGCCAGGGCGGTCTTGGTGACCTTGGCTGGGTCGATGACGCCCGACTTGACCAGGTCTTCGTAGGTGTCGGTCAGAGCGTTGTAGCCCTGGTTGCCCTTCGAGTCCAAGATCTTTTCGCAGATGATGCTGCCATCTTTACCAGCGTTGGTGGCGATCGTGGTGATCGGAGCACGGCAAGCGCGGATAACGATGTTGAAGCCGATTTCTTCGTCATGCGACAAGTCGTCCGACTTGACCTTCGAGGAAGCACGCAGAAGAGCAACACCACCACCTGGCAGAATGCCTTCGGCAGCAGCAGCACGGGTAGCGTGCAGAGCGTCTTCAACGCGGGCCTTCTTTTCCTTCATTTCGCTTTCGGTCGCAGCACCAACGTTGACCTTGGCGACACCACCGGCGAGCTTCGCCAGGCGTTCTTCCAGCTTTTCCTTGTCGTAATCGCTGGTCGAGTTGTCGATTTCGCGACGGATCTGAGCGATACGATCCTTGATGTTCTGGGTATCGCCAGCACCTTCGATGATCGTCGTGTTGTCCTTGTCGATGATCACCTTCTTGGCGCGACCGAGTTCGGCCAAACCGAGGTTTTCGAGCTTAATGCCCAGGCTCTCGAAGATGGCGGTACCACCGGTCAGGATGGCAATGTCTTCCATCATGGCCTTACGACGGTCGCCGTAGCCAGGAGCCTTGACGGCAGCACAAACGAACGTGCCACGTAGACGGTTGATGACCAAGGTGGCCAGAGCTTCGCCGTCAACGTCTTCCGCGATGATCAACAGAGGCTTGCTCTGCTGAACCACAGCTTCCAGAACAGGGACCAGGTCCTTGATGTTGCTGATCTTCTTTTCAAAGACCAGAACGTAAGCGTCTTCCAATTCGACCTGCATGCTGGTCGGGTTGGTGACGAAGTAAGGCGAAAGGTAGCCGCGATCGAACTGCATACCTTCAACCCATTCGACTTCGGTAGCCAGCGACTTACCTTCGTCGACGGTGATGACGCCGTCCTTACCGACCTTTTCCATCGCGTCGGCAAGCAGTTCGCCGATTTCGCGATCGTTGTTGGAAGCGATGGAGCCAACGTTGGCCATTTCTTCCTTCTTCTTGATCGGAATGGCCATGCCGTTCAGTTCGGCGGTGATGGCGTTAACGGCCTTTTCGATACCGGCCTTCATTTGAACTGGGTTTACGCCAGCGACAACAGCCTTCAAACCTTCGTTGAAGATTGCTTCAGCCATCAGCGTAGCCGTCGTCGTACCGTCACCAGCGACGTCACTCGTCTTGCTGGCAACTTCGCGAACCATCTGAGCGCCCATGTTTTCGTAAACGTCTTCCAGTTCGATTTCCTTGGCCACGGTCACGCCGTCCTTGGTGACGGTCGGGCTGCCGAAGGACTTCTGGATAATGACGTTACGACCCTTGGGGCCCAGAGTCGTTTTGACGGCTTTCGCCAACTTGGATACGCCGCGACGGATGGCTTCGCGTGCTTCCTGATCAAAGGCGATGATCTTTGCCATCGATGGTATCTCCTAAATGTTTCGATTCGTCTGAGAATGTGTACGAGAATGAATGACCGGAGGTCGATTTCTAGCCTTCGATGACGGCCAGGATGTCGTCTTCGCGAAGCAGGATGACTTCTTCGTCGGCGACGGTGAAGGTATCGCTACCAGCGTACAGGCTGAAAACAACCTTATCGCCTTCCTTCACTTGCAGTGGGCTGCGGCTGCCGTCGTCCAAGAGACGACCGCTACCAACGCTCACGACCACGCCGCGGGATGGCTTGTTCTTGGCGGTTTCTGGCAGGAAGATCCCGCCTGCGGTCTTTTCTTCCAGCTCGTCGCGACGAACGACAACGCGATCGCCCAGGGGCTGCAAACGTTGCTTGGTGCTCGAAGCCTTCTTTTTCGTAGCCGTTGCCATGCTAATGCCTTCCTCCAGAAAACTAGGGGCTTGTGTCTCCTGACTCAGGAGACGCCGATGCGGGATATGAACGGTTGGCTTTCGCGAGCGCGGTTTGTCTGAACCGGGCCCGACTGCCATTGTTGCGCGAACAATTGCGTGAGTGCTCAATGTTGCAATTGGCGTGCCAGAAAGTGTCTATCGAGACGCAAGTGGCTGTGAGGTATAGACTTGGGTGTAATAGAATTCGCAGAAGGCCATTCAGAAATGGCGGTCAGAGCCTCGTCTGCCATTATGACAGAAAAAAAGGCCGTCCCGGTTTGGGGACGGCCTTCTGTCATTTCGTGTGATTTTAAGGAGCTGGTTACTGTGGCGGAGCCAAGTCGCCGGCGCCCAAAGCGGAGCCGATGATGTTCAGGATCACGCTACCAACAATCGCCCCGGTCCAGATCAGCATCAACTGGCTGGCGTTGTACTTGCCGGCATTAATCCAGCCCATCACAAACGCGATCAGACCACCGATACCGCAGAAAATGGTCACGATGCAGATGATACCGAGCGTCGAATCGTCATTCTGAAACATTTTGACAATGATCAGGATGAAACAAACGAGACTTACGATGCCTAGGATGGCGGCTAAGCCGAGAAACAAAAAAGCCATGGTGTAGACTCCCCCACTTGACTGACGAAAGCACGTTTCACCCCGAAACGTCATTTAAGAAAGTGTTGTACCAGCAAGAGTTAGCCTCAATCAAGTGTTTTCCGCAAGCTTTGCCCAGGGATTTAAAAAGAACTTACAGGAAAGCTCCTTTTCAGGTCGGAGATACCCCTCAATCGGAATAGATTCGCGCGCTGCTATCGCCCACGGGAACTTCGATCCGACACCGCCCAGAACAGCAGTTCGAAAAACAACTCCAACAGGCAGCCCCCAAGCTCGAATGGCAGCCCCACGATTTCCATGGCATTTCCCTTTAAATGACTTGGCTATGCGTAGTCATTCGGCGGCAAAATGCCATTCTTGGCTGCGATAGAAGAATTAATTGAGGACCCCTTCGGCCTGTAAAAGGATCAGCGCGTAGGCCACGGCGAACATGAACTGAGCAAAGGATATAGCCGTCCAGAAGCCCATCAGCCGCATCGCATCGTACTTGGCAACATTCATCCAGCCGGCGACGAAGCCCAAGAAGACGCCCACGCCCGAGCAGACGGTCAGCAGCAAGGTAAGGCCGGCCAGCCCGACGTCTTCGTGGTGAAACATTTTCACGAGGACCATGATAAAGCAGATGACGTTGATGAAGCCCAAAAGCCAGCAAAGGCCCATCAGAACTAGCGCAATACCTTCCATCGAATGTCTCTCCCCCAAGAGCACCGGTCGCGAATGCTCCCCCGTTGAGGCATTCGGCTGTAGCTATCTAGGTTGCGGCAAGTGCGCAGGCAAGTAGCTTGGCCGAAAAAACTATGCCGAAGAGGGTCACGAATCAGACGGCGGACCGGTGGGAAGAGACATCACCATGAATTGGGCTAAGCCAACGGCTAGGGCAAAATACGCCAGAATGAGCACCGTTAGGATAATCATCCGCCAGGTCGCTTCATATTTGCGATGACGGATCCAGCCCACGGTTAAGACAATCAGAATGCCGATCAACGATCCGAATCCCAAGACGACGCCCGCGCCAGGGATGACTTTGCCGATCCAGTGATCGCCGATCCTGACAAGCGCCACCACGAGGGTCACCCATCCCCAAGCATGGTCGCCGTGATCGAACATCTTTTGCATCAGCCCGAGCAATCCAAGAAACAAACCGAATTCGACTACGATAAACGCGATGCCGAACAGTTGAATCACACGGGCAAACGTTTCGGGTTCAAGCATAGGGCAGAACTAAAGGGCAAGTGTTGCTTGAGCGAAACGCAAAGTTAGACGCGAACCGTCTTCCCCTTAGCCACTGAATCGGCCTGCTTCTGGCAAAGCACCAGCGCGTCGACCGCTAGTTCCCCTCCCAGGATGTCGGATGGGGTGCCTGATTCGATGCTCTTTTGAGCTTCCTTCAGTTCCGCGGCAAACGAATCGATCGGATCGCCACCCTTGAGCTTCGGTTGCTTCGACTTCCCCTTCTTGGGAAGCACGGTTAGCGGCATCGATAGCACTGGGGCGTCGTCGATCACGGCGAAGTCCATCAGCAGCGTGGCGTTTTCGTAGTGGATCTCGAAGCCGTGCGTAAAGCTACGAGCAACTTGATGCAGCACGCCACTGGTGGCTGTCACCACGTAGCTTTGATCGGCGAAGCCAAACTGTGTGGTGAAGTACTCGACGCAGTCGCCCCGCATGCGGCCGCTGCTGGTCACGCTGGTTGGCATGCCGAACATCAGGCGAATGAAGTGGGCGTCGTGAATGTGCAGGTCCAAAAGTGGACCGCCCACCTTTTCCAGGTTGAAGAAGTCCTTGATCCAGACCGGATCGTTGATCAGTCGCTTGAAGTGTCCGCCCAGCAGCTTGCCATATTTACCGCTGCGTGCGGCTTCCAAGGCGAAGTTGAACTCGGCAAAGAAAGGAAGCACATGGGCGGTCAGCAGCAGCTTACCATTCTTATCGGCCGCTTTCTGCATCCGCTTGGCGGCGGCAGGATTTAGAGCGATGGGCTTTTCCACCAAGACATGCTTACCGGCATTCAGGGCCGCGATCGTCGCTTCTTCGTGCAGGGCAGGGGGAAGGCAAATGTCGATCATGTCGATCGAATCGTCCGCCAACAGTTCTTCAAGTGTCGCACAAACGTTCATCTTCGAGACATCGATCTTCTCGCCTGGAGGTCCGAAGTTGCCTTTGATGCCTCGCCAATCCCCTTTTTGCTTCTTGGCATCGCGCGAGCAGAAGCCGGCCACGCTCATTCCTCGCACCTTCTGATAGGCAAGGTAATGAATCCAGCTCATAAATCCGACGCCGACGATGCCAACTTTGATCATGGATGTTTTCCTCTTCTGATCAATCTTCTATCAAACAGGGGCTTGGCGAGATGTCTAACGGGGCGTTGAAGGAAATCCCGTATTTGACACCACCAATTTGGCGAAATAATTTCATGCAAGACTGCTGTACTATGAATGACGGCCGAGACAGTGGCAACCCAGTTAAACGCGGGAACTAAATATCTTATGTCGCAAAAAGACTTGAACTCGCCGATCGAATTGCCTCTTGAAACGTCACGCACACGGCTGCGACGAATTGAATTGGGAGACTTCGATCGCTTACTAGCCATCTACGGGGATGAGGAAAGCAGTAAGTATGACTTTTATGGTCCCTTTGGGGCTTCGGATATCGAGCAGATCATCTTGTCCCAATCAGAGATCTATATCGGAGATCCAGGAGTTCCTTTTTATCTTGCTGTCGAGCAGCATGAATCCGGCGAGTTGATTGGGATAATCACCCTGGTAATCGAAAACCCGGTTGATCGCCAAGGATCGATCGGGTTCGTTTTCGACCCAGCGTATCAAGGCCAGGGTTTCGCCTCGGAAGCTGCTAACGCAGCGCTTCGGTTCGCATTCCTTCAGCTAGAGCAGCATCGAATTATTGCTGCTTGTGACACCCGGAATCAGCGTTCGTGGAAGCTCATGGAACGTCTCGGCATGCGACGTGAGGCTCATTTTGTCCATGACGGCTACGACGAAGACGAAGGCACTTGGACCGACAGTTTCATTTATGCGATGCTCGACGAAGAATGGCGGCCCATCGAGTCTTCCGGCTTCTGATCGCATCAATTGGCCTCGGTGACTCGCTCAAACCGCGGGAACGCGTCGTCCCACATCGTCGGGTTCTTTGGCTCGTAGGTCACGACCGGGAAGCTGTTGCGAATCACTTCGCGTCCCTCGGCCAAGCTACCGATGTCGCCGGCGGCGACAGCCTGCAGCATTAGGTTACCAATTGCCGTTGCTTCAACTGGCCCGCTGACAACTTGGCAATTGCAGGCATCGGCAGCCATCTGGCACAGCAACTGATTCTGCGTACCACCGCCGACGATGTGGATCGTGTCGATCTTGGTGCCGGTCAGATCTTGCAGCTTGCGATGCACCACGCGGTATCGCATGGCCAGGCTTTCCAGCACGCAGCGAATGACGGCCCCGTCCGATTCAGGGACCGTTTGTCCCGTTCGCTGGCAGAAGTCGCGAAGCTGAGCCGGCATATCTTGCGGAGCGGCAAAGTCGGGATGGTCTGGGTTCACAAACGAAGCCAATGGGGTGGCTTCCTGCGACATACGCACCAGGTCGGAATAGCCGTACTCGTGTCCGCCTTGCTTCCAAATGCGGCGGCATTCCTGCACCAGCCACAGTCCAGCAATGTTCTTGAGCAGACGCGTTGTCCCGTAGACGCCCCCTTCGTTGGTGTAGTTAAACTCGGCACACTGGTCGTTGATGATCGGATGCGGCGTTTCGACCCCCATCAGCGACCAGGTACCGCTGGAGATATAGCACCAGTTGGGCATCTGACCGGGCGAGCTCTTCGCAGGGACGGCCACCACGGCCGATGCCGTATCGTGCGTACCAGGACGGACGACCTTCGTGCCGCTCAAGCCAATTTGCTCGAGCACCGTTTCACGCAGTGGACCGACGACGGTGCCTGGGTCGACGATCTCTCCGAAGATGTGCCCTGGCAGGTTGAAGCCGTCGATCAGCTTCTGCGACCACTGCTTGGTGACCGGGTTGAATAGCTGGGTCGTGGTGGCGTTGGTCAGCTCGTTGCCCTTTTCCCCGGTCAGCAGCCAGTGGAACATGTCAGGCATCATGAGGAAACTTTTCGCTGAGTCGAGAATCGAACTGTTCGATTCCCGCATGGCGATCAACTGGTAAAGCGTGTTGATCTCCATGAACTGGAGACCTGTCTCGGCAAAGATCTCTTCGCGGCTGACCTTGGCAAATGCTCGGTCGAAGATGCCGTTGGTGCGGGGATCGCGGTAATGATACGGGTTACCTAGCAGTTCGTCATTGTTTCCCAACAGGGCAAAGTCGACCCCCCACGTATCGACCCCGATGCTGCTGATATCACGGCCAAACTTGGTGCCGGCGGCGGTCAGACCGTCCTTGATGTTCTGCCAGAGCTTTAAAAGATCCCAGTGCAAATGCCCAGCGAAGGCGACGGGGCCGTTCTCAAAGCGATGGATTTCTTCCAGTTCCAGCTTGGTACCATCGAATCGGCCACCGAGAACTCGACCACTGGAAGCGCCCAGGTCGACGGCGAGATAGGTCTTGTTAGACATAGTTGAACTTTTTTGTGCAGATGCAGGATTGGGGTAACCGTATTATCAGAGACAGGCAGACAAGAGGTTAACGCCTGTTCCGAGGGAAGTGGGATTGCAGTTTAATAGACACAAGCGGCGTCAACAATCATCGTTTTCCAGCGAGATTCTGAAGAAAGTGCCCTCAGGCCCAATCGCTAAAAAGGGTGTGTCCGCTTAAAACTAATGGCTGTCCGATCGAAACAAAAAACAACCATGAATCACGCACCTTCGCCTATCGCTTCCGGGGTTATTGCCTGTGGAACCGCTTGAAATTCTGGCATTGAACCTGATCGTTATCCTGGCAGCAGGTTTCGTGTCGGGTGCGTTTTGTCGGTATTACCACCTTTCGACGATCGTTGGTTACCTGGTCGCTGGTGCTATCATCGGCGACGGCGGACTGCAGATCCTGCATACCGAGAACCACGACCTGAAGCACTTGGCGGAAATGGGGGCCCTGTTCCTCCTGTTTTCGATCGGGACGGAAATCTCGTGGGAAGAGCTGAAGCACGTCGGGCCGTGGATCTTGATTGCCGGCTTTATCCAGCTGATCGCTGTCAGTGTGCCGGCCAGCTTTTTATTCGCCATGATTGGCATTCCCTGGCAAGGAGCCGCGCTTCTGGGGGCGGCCGTGGCGCTCAGTTCGACGGTGCTCGTCTTCCGAGCCCTGCACGAGTTGAACGTGGCTTCCGCGCCGGCTGGTATTCGCAGCGTGGGGATCCTGCTGTTTCAAGATATGGCAATCGTCCCCTTGATGTTAGCCGTGCCGCTTTTGGCCGCTACCGGCGAGAACTCCAGCTACGAGTTCATCCGTCTGGCGATCGTGTCGCTGTTATTCGTGACGACGATCCCGGTTCTGGCGTTCGTGACCCATCGCTTCGCGTTGCCGCTGTTCTCGATGCTTCGCAGTCGTGAGTTGCTGCTGCTATTCGCGTTGGCCCTGCTGGGTGGCGGCTGCTTCGTGGCCCACATGCTGGGACTTCCGGCCGCGTTTGGGGCATTTGGGGCCGGGCTGATCCTCGGTGGAAATCGCTTCACGCAGCAGGTCGATGCTCTGACGCTGCCGTTTCGCGAAAGTTTTGCGGCGGTGTTCTTTATCTCATTGGGTGGCTTGCTCGACATTCAAGCGCTGCTCCGCGATCCCATGTTGGTGCTGATCGGTTTCCCATTGATCATCGCCGTGAAAACGATTGGGGCTGGTCTCGCGTTGAAGCTTTCCGGCATGAATTGGAAGGTTGCCTTGCTGATGGGGTTGGGCCTGTCGCAGGTGGGTGAATTGAGCTTCCTGCTTTTGTCGGAAGGGATGGAAGCGGAACTCATCGACGAGACACATTACAACCAGATGCTGGTCCTGGCGATCGGTACGATGATTCTGACCCCCGGCCTAATCAAGTGGGGCGTGCGCAAGCTAAGGGACGAAACGGCCCTGCACGTCAAGAAGGAAGAGAAGCCGATCGAAGCCCGTGAACAAATTCGCGAGGCGGTCATCATCGGCGTGGGACCGGTTGCCCGGCAGGTCGCTTCGCGGATTGAGACTTCCGGGGCTGATGTGCGTTTTATCGACCTGAACTCGGTGAATACCTATCCCTTGGTACAAGCTGGCTTCCGAGCTGTTACCGGTGATGCGACCAAACGCAAAACGCTGGAAGAAGCTGAAATCGCCCACGCCAACCTGGCATTGGTTGCCGTGCCGGACGATGAAGCTTCGGTGCAGATCGTCAAATCGATCCGCGCAATGAACCGCCACTGCACGATCCTGGCTCGTTGCCGGTACCAACGCAATCGCGAACGTCTGCACCTGGTGGGGGCCGACTACGTCACCGACGAAGAATCGCAAACGGCCCTGCAACTGATCGGGATGATTGAAAAGCTGGCCGAGAGCGAGTCGTTTTAAACCTCAGGCCTACGGTGGCCTGACGTAGTTCGAAGTTTTCAGTGGTCAGTTTTCAGTGAAGAACGAAGCGAGTTTAGCTTCCTGTTTCTGACTCTGGTTCGGGTGGGATTGGTTCTTTTTCTTCTTCTTGTTTGGTTTTGCTTCTGCGGATCAGGTCGATCAGGCCGAGGATTCCTCCAGCGAAGCCAATCATCCGCATCATGCCGATGACTAAGTGCATCTCACGCACCGGCACGTCATCGAATTGCCAACTACTGGCATACAGGGCAACTGCGACGATCAACACGGTTCCCTTGGGTGTACGCGTCGAGGCGAACCACAGAAAGACCAGACTAAGCACCACGCCAACGATGGCCATGACCAGTAAGACGGTCGCGTAACTGTCAGGAAACAACTGAGTGGAGATTGCTTCGGAGGAGGACCAGTTGCTTTCACCTTTCAAGTTGTCCAGGATCTCAGGCAAGAGCGTATTCAACTCTTCGGTTCGATCCGCCGGACCAAACAGTTTGACCTGAATCGCTCTGACTTTGAGTGGGATCGGAACATTGTAGGTGATCGTGTCGACGCCATTGAGGTTCTCGGACACCTCCGACCCAGCGACATCGAAACCTTGCCACTTCGTTTCGAATAACTTCCCCCTAAACCCCTCGGGTAAGTCCTTTTCTTGGATGCCCTCAGGACTGATGGTGCCGTGGAACTTCTTGATAACTAGAAATACGGGGCGTTCCCCTTCGGCCACCTCACCGTATTGGAACGCGTACGCAACATCCGGCCTGGATTTGAAGATCTCGGGCCGCTCGATGAACTCCGGGGGAAGCTCAAGCGTGAATCCTAGTACGGGATCGTCTATCGTTTCTGCCTGAATTGGCGAGAGCAGGAACAGAAAGCAAAGGCATCCCAGCACGATGAAAGGAAAATTAGGTCTTGGCATTGATTGCACAGGCTGCGGTGATCGGTCGTCAAAGTTCGTCGATTCACGGCGGGTGAAACGTTTGTCGCTGGTCTAGCGTAACAGGAATGCCTTTTCACGAACCCTGCCGCTATGAATGAAAAAGAAAGGGCGAAATCTTCAAACTCTGCCACCATCCGCATAACCGTTACAAATCGACCTGAAGTTCGCGTCGTGGCGTAACCGATGAAATCTTTCAGCATCGAACCCATTGTTGACTAAGTTGGTCATGATAGTTAACAATGAACCCATAGGACGCATAACCTATGTCAGTAACTAGCCTTACCTCGGTGGTCCCGATTGAAGTGAATGCCATGTCGGCCGGTGAAGTAACTCCAGAACAGCAAACAACTTCCGAAATGCTTCAGCCCACGCCAGAGCTCATGGCCGAGTTGGCTGAGGCCTCGGCACGGCTGGAAACGGCCACCCCGGAAGAGATCATCCGGTGGGGAGCCGAACGCTTCGGCCTCAAACTCACCATGGGAACCGCCTTCGGGCCGGAAGGGTGTGTAATTCTTTACCTCCTTTCCCAGGTTGCCCCCAAGACCCCGGTTTTCAACCTCGATACGGGCTACCAGTTCCAGGAAACGCTCGACGTTCGTGACCAGATTCGCGAGAAGTTCGGCATCGACGTCGAGCTGCTGAAGCCGGAACACACGGTCGAAGAGTACGAGCAGATCCACGGAGGCCCGCTCTACAAAACGAATCCCACACAGTGCTGCTTCGATCGCAAGATCAAAGTCCTCAAGCGCGGTGCTGAAGGCAAGCATGCCTGGATCAGTGCGATTCGCCGCGATCAAAGCGAAGACCGAGCCAAGGCCAGCATTGTCGGCTGGGATAAGAAGTTCGGCCTGGTGAAGATCAACCCGCTGGCCAACCAGACCAAGGCGTGGGTCTGGCGAATGATCACCGAACATGGTGTTCCGTACAACGTGCTGCACGACCAAGGCTACACCAGCGTCGGCTGCTGGCCGTGCACTCGTGCGGTGCTCGCCGGCGAAGATGAACGTGCTGGTCGCTGGAGCGGTACGGCCAAGACCGAGTGCGGTTTGCACACGATGGAAGACGATAGCCCCAACGCGTAGGCAGCCATGACAGTCTCGGCGAAAACCGAATACGCGTGCATCGCGATGATCGAACTCGCTGCCCGATATGAATCGGGACAGCCGGCTCGACTGCGCGAGATCGTCGAGGCCCAAGGTATTCCCCAGCCGTTTCTCGTGCAGATCATGGCTCAGCTCAAAGCGGCCGGACTGGTGCTGACCTCGCGCGGTGCCGCCGGCGGCTATCGGTTAGCCCAAGCCCCCGATCGCATCAGCCTGGCTGATATCTTTCAGGTCATCGAAGGCAACGGCGACCAGACCGAGTCGAACCTACAGAAGCCTACGCCAGCGACCGAAGCATTGTGCGGTGTGTGGGGGCAAATTTGCCAGGCACGCACAAAAATTCTGGAAGAGGTTACACTGGCTAACCTGGCGGCACGCGTTGCCGAACAACCCGACGAAATGTTCTACATCTAGGAGGGGTCTCGATGGACTCGCAATCCGTCCCCAAAGAGTGGCTCACCGCGCCAACCACGTTGCAAGAGATCATGGCCACGTGCAACAACGAAGATCCGCAAGTGGCGGCGGTCGCCAGTCACTACCTCAATCAGGCAGCCCCGCTGTTTCAGCAGATGCAGCCGGGGGATGAACTGTGGAACTATTCGTCACCCAGTGAAGATTGGGCCAACAACCGCGGCAATGCCGGCCTGGCGATTGTACGTGATGGACAGCTCATCGACAGCATGTGCATGGTGCGCAACTAACGGCTACGGCAGTCGGTGCCCCATCTTGTCCCGCTTCGTATCCAGATACTTCTGGTTGTGCGGGTTCGGTTCCGGGTGAATCGGAACCTGGTCAACCACTTCCAGGTCGAAGCCGCCGTAGATGAACGCGTCGGTCTTCTTGGGGTTGTTCGTCAGCAGGCGAATCTTCGATAGGCCCAGGTCCTTCAAGATCTGGATACCAACCCCGTAGTCACGCATGTCGCTCTTAAAGCCCAACGCGTGGTTCGCTTCGACCGTATCGAGACCTTGGTCTTGTAGGGCATACGCTCGGATCTTTGCTTTCAGCCCAATACCACGTCCTTCTTGCGGTAGGTAGATCAGTGCACCGACCCCTTCTTCGCTGATTCGTTGTAGGGCCATCTTCAGCTGATCGCCGCAGTCGCAGCGCAGCGAGTTGATCAGGTCGCCGGTGAAGCAGCTACTGTGCAGACGCACCAGCGGAGCTTCGACCGAAGAGAGGTCACCCATGGCGATAGCCACTGGTTCCTGCGATTCGTATTTCACGTCGTAGACGATGATGTCGAACTCGCCGAAGGTGGTCGGCAGCTTGGCTTCCGCTCCGCGTTCGACCAGCTTCTCGTTCACGCGGCGATGCGAAATGAGCTGCTCGATCGAGATGATCTCGAGGTCGTACTTCTCCGCGATTTCGATCAGCTCTTCTCGCGAAGCCCGATCCCCTTCTTCGTTAAGGATCTCGCACAGGGAGCCGGCCGGCGTTAGGCCTGCCATACGAGCCAAGTCGACCGATGCTTCGGTGTGCCCTGCTCGACGCAGCACACCCCCTTCTTTGGCCAGCAGTGGGTAGACGTGTCCCGGCCGCACGAAGTCATCGGCGGACGAGTTTTCGTCGACCATGGCCATAATCGTTTCGGAGCGTTCCTTGGCCGTGATACCCGTCTTGGCGTTCTTGTGGTCGATTGGGGTCGTGAAGGCCGTACGGAGTGGAGCGTTGTTGTTTTCGACCAGTGGTGCCAGTTCGAGCCGTTCGCAGACATCCGGCAGGCAGGCCGCACACAGAAGACCGCGTCCCTGGGTGATCATGAAATTCACCACTTCGGGGGTCGTTTTTTCTGCCGCAGCGACGAAATCCCCTTCGTTTTCCCGATCTTCGGCATCGACAACAATGATAACTTTGCCAGCTTTGATCGCATCGACGGCCGCTTGGACGGTGGAAAATCGGTGGCTCACGGGAAGCACTCTCCTGAAATACACGGGGCATCGCCGATGGAAAAAGGGATGCCCTGCATGATCCTCGGGGTTAATATTGGGCAACGTCGGCGGAATAACTCATTATAGGACCCGCTACTTTGCGGCATAGTTCACCTTGACGGAGTCCGTTGTGGCTGTCTGGAAAACAATATTCGTGGCGATTTTTGCTTTCGCGGTCTTAGCCGGCCCTGCGGTAGCGGAAAAACCATCCGTTCGGATGGTGCCCAATCAGATCTTCGCCGAGCGAGAAGACAAGACGCTTAAGGCCGATGTGTACCTGCCTCCAGGCGAAGGACCGTTCCCGGCGATCCTCATGATACACGGCGGAGCGTGGGTCGGCGGGTCGCGCAGTCATATGGCGACGCACGCGATCTACCTTGCGAACAACGGCTACGCGGTCGCGGCAATTACGTATCGTTTTGCACCGAATCACATTTTTCCGGCTCAACTGGAAGACTGTCAGGCAGCGTTGAATTGGCTGGTCGATAACGCGGAAGAGTTCAAAATCGATACCCAGCGCGTGGGCGGCTGGGGCTACTCGGCCGGTGGCCACTTGGCCTGTCTTGTGGCGGCCGTGGAAGCCGAAAAAGGCCCTGGTGCACCTCAGCTGAGAGCAGTCGTCGCGGGTGGTGCTCCGTGTGATTTCACTAAGGAACCACCACAAAGCGAACGGCTGAAATTCTTCCTCGGAGGCTCGCGTGCCGATGTGCCTGGCACCTACGAAGACGCCTCGCCACTCACGCATGTGACGGCCAAGTGTCCTCCTATTTTCTTTTTTCATGGCACCAATGATGGTGTCGTTCCACTGCGGAATGCCGAGGTCATGCATGACAAATTGTCCTCATTGGGCATCCCGACAACATTCTACAAAGCCGAAGGACGCGGGCACCTGGGCACGTTCATCGATCCCCAGGCCAAGCGAGAGGCATTGAAATTCCTCGACGGACATCTCAAACTCGGGAAGTCGTAACTTCACCCACTTCCCGAGGGAAGCGGGGCATCCCTCAGCGAGAAAGTGTCGGCAACAGCATGAGTGACGAGGCGCAGCCATCCCCTGAATTAGAAGCCGAGGAATATGTCGAGCAGCGGCACTTCTTCGAAGGGCTTCAAGCGGGACTGGCCGATAATCGCCCGATGCAGGAGATCTTGAAGAGCGTTCGCGACGAGATTCTCGTGACGACCAAGCTGCCGATGGCGATCGATTTTCTGGCGGCCGAACTCCGGCACAGCGGCCAGTTTCACCCGGCGATGAAACGCCTGTCGCATTACTTCACCGGCTTTCAAACATTCATTGTCGAGTCATCGGAAGACGATCGCGGGAAGTTCGACTTTCAGACAGGCCTCGAGATCTTGAAGTACGAAGTCAAGCTGAGAGCCGACCACGCGACTCCGACGAGCCTGTTTCTTTATCAGTTTGAAACGATCTGTCGGCATCGGTTGAAGTACGATAGCGGCTTCGCGGCGATGGCCACGGACCCGATGTACGACGAGCACTGGCGGCGTTTTTTGGAGGTCAATCGACGGCGGATTGGCCTGATCGACATTGCTGACATGATCTACGTCCGCAGCGAGCATTACATCACGCAGCAGATTCGCCGTGGCGGCAAGCTGCCTGGTTCGGACTTCCCGCCGCTGTTTGGCGAGCGTGAGGGACGCATTGCCCTGGCCAATCGGAAGCGAGATCCGCTGCTGCTGTTTTCTGCCTTGCAGCGACAGCTTGGCTATCCGAAGGTGCCGTCGAAAAAGAAGTTGGAAGAAGAGCAGTTCCTGCTTCCTCAAATGATGCGGCGAATGGAGCGTCTGGAAGCGCGGATCAAGCTGCTGGAGGAAGAGAATCGAGGGGGGATCGACCTGTCGAAGTTCTACGAAAAAGAAGGCCGCCCGCCAGCGTTTGGCGACTTCGACGAGTAGGGAAAAATCGCTCGGAATTTCTTGTTTGCTGGCAGTCTTGGTATTTCCTTCTGATGGGACGAGCTATAAAATGGACAACGTTGTCCGATTTGGGGTAAATTGCGGTAATTTCTCCCGGTTTTACCCAGGTTTCGCAGGTCGTCTTGTTCTACCGATTGGGGGACATTGTTAGACTATACGGTTACGCGAACCCCGAAAAATCGGCATAACCGGCAAAATTGCCTCATAAAAAAAGGGGTTACCGTCGAAATTTCAATTAGTTACGCAGTGTTGCGAGGCTATTGGAAGTTCGGAAATCCCAGAAAGATTGAAGGCGGATCGCTGCCAGTGATAGCAGCGATCAATCGGCTTTTGCCCCGAAGGCTATGAAGCACGAAGCAAAGTCCGTTCGGCCCAGGCAAGCTGACACGTTTGCAGCCCCACTAGCAACCGTCAGCATCCGGCCGCTTGAGACAGCCCCGATCCCGACGTATCGGTGGACCACCGACTTCGTCGACTTCCTCCAGCGAACCCGATTTGCAGGCGATCCCCAGCCGATTGGTGTGAATTCGTCTGAATCGGGGAAACAGCCTCTCTCCCGCCAGCTGACTTCCCGTTTCGGGAGGATGGCAAGCCCAAATTGCGTGGCAGACATTGATAACATTTGGTTGAGTAGTAGATCACACAATTTCGAATCGTTCATGCAGAGTCTGTCAACGCACAACCAACCTGACCGAAAGCAGCGAGCCACGCGAGATTTGCCGTAAGGACGCGCTTTTCCATAATTCCCATAGAAACCCTGTTGTTGCTCGGATTGCCCGATAAACCATGTCTACCACAACTGATGAAACGACTGTCGTAAAAGAGATTCAGCCCTTGGAAGAAGCGACCGTTCGCTTCTGCGGCGACTCTGGCGACGGTATGCAATTGGCCGGTACGCAGTTCTCGAATACCTCGGCTTTGGCCGGTAACGACATTGCGACCTTCCCCGACTTCCCGGCCGAAATCCGTGCACCGCGTGGAACGCTAGCCGGTGTGAGTGGTTTCCAGATTCACTTCGCTTCGCACGACATTTTCACCCCGGGTGAAACGGTCGACGCATTGGTTGCGATGAATCCCGCGGCTCTCAAGACCAACCTGGCCGACCTGAAGAAGAATGGCGTGCTGATCGTCAACAGCAACGCGTTCGATAAGAAAGCCCTTGGTCAGGCCGGTTACGAAGCCAACCCGATCGAAGACGATTCGCTGAGCGGATACCAGGTCTTCTCGGTTCCGATGACCAGCATGACACGCGGTGCTGTCGATGGACTCGACCTGAGCGTGAAGGAATCGGATCGTTGCCGTAACTTCTTCGCGATGGGCCTGGTCTTCTGGCTATACGGTCGCTCGATGGAGCCGACCTTGCGATTCATCGAAGCTAAGTTCTCGAAGTTGCCAGCCATTGCCGAAGCGAACCGCCGTGCTTTGAAGGCCGGTTACAACTTCGGCGAAACGACCGATGCGTTCCGCAGTAGCTATACGGTCGAAAAGGCCAAGCTGCCGCCAGGTACCTATCGCAACATGACCGGCAACCAGGCCTTGGCTTGGGGCCTGATTAGTGCTGCCAAGCTGAGCGAGAAGAAACTGTTCCTCGGTTCGTACCCGATCACGCCAGCGAGTGACATTCTGCACGAGCTGAGCAAGTTCAAGCATTACAACGTGCTGACCTTCCAGGCCGAAGACGAAATCGCTGCCGTCTGTGCCGCGATTGGTGCTGCCTATGGCGGCGAAATGGCACTCACCACGACCAGTGGTCCCGGCATGGCACTCAAGGGAGAAGCCATGGGCCTGGCCATGATGCTGGAACTACCGCTGGTGATCGTTGACGTTCAGCGTGGTGGTCCGAGCACCGGTCTGCCGACTAAGACTGAACAGGCTGACCTGTTGCAGGCCATGTTTGGCCGTAACGGTGAATCGCCGCTGCCGATCATCGCGGCTCGCAGTCCTGCCGACTGCTTCGACGTCGCCATCGAAGCATGGCGACTTGCAACGCGATTCATGACGCCGATCGTCATCCTGACCGACGGTTACATCGCCAACGGTAGCGAACCGTGGCGGATTCCGAAGATGGCTGATCTTCCCAAGATCGAAGTCACTCATCCTGGTCCGCGTAACGAAGATGATCCGCCGTTTTTGGCCTACGACCGAAACGAAGAACTGGCTCGTCCTTGGGCCATTCCTGGTACGCCTGGCTTGATGCACCGCGTCGGTGGTCTCGAAAAGCAGGATGGTACCGGTAACGTCAGTTACGATCCGCAAAACCACCATCACATGGTGATGACCCGTGCCAAGAAGGTTTCCAACATTGCCGAGGCCGTTCCACCACAGGAAGTGATGGGCAGCGAAAGTGGCAAGGTGTTGGTCGTCAGCTGGGGCGGTACCTATGGTTCGTGCCGCACGGCGGTTGCTCGGCTGCAAGCCCAAGGCAAGTCGGTCAGCCACGCTCACCTGCGATACCTCAATCCATTCCCACGAAACCTGGGCGAGTTGCTTTCGAGCTTCGACAAAGTGCTGGTTCCAGAATTGAATCTGGGACAGCTGCGTCTGTTGCTTCGCGACAAGTACCTGGTCGACGCCGTCGGTCTGAACAAGGTGCAAGGGAAGCCTTTCACTACGACCGAGATCGTCGAAAAGATCGAGTCGATGTTGGACTAAATCAATAAGTCCTTGTGCCCATGCGGCGTGAAGACACACGAGCAAAACACCCCACACACTTGATTGCAAATACTCCAATGATAGAGAAAAGATCCACCATGGCATCCGCAGAACTGCCTGTACTGAAGCCCGCGGACTACGGCACCGACCAGGACGTGCGTTGGTGCCCGGGGTGCGGTGACTACTCGATTTTGGCCCAAATGAAAAAGGTCATGTCGAACCTCAACATGAGCCGCGAAGATACCGTCTTCGTCAGCGGTATCGGTTGCAGTAGCCGCTTCCCGTACTACATGAACACCTACGGCATGCACAGCGTGCACGGTCGTGCTCCGGCGTTCGCAACCGGGCTGAAGTCCTCGCGACAGGACCTGACGGTCTTCGTCATCACGGGCGACGGCGACGCGCTGTCGATCGGTGGTAATCACCTGATGCACGTGCTGCGTCGTAATGTGAACTTGAACATCATCTTGTTCAACAATCGCATCTACGGCCTGACCAAGGGGCAGTACTCGCCGACTTCCGAAAAGGGGAAGATCACCAAGAGTACCCCGATGGGCGCGATCGATAACCCGATTCACCCACTTTCGGTGGCCATCTCGTGCGAAGCGACGTTTGTGGCTCGCTCGATCGACGTCCATATCAAGCACCTGGCCGAGACGCTCGAACGCGCCGTGGCTCACAAGGGTGTTTCGTTCGTCGAGGTTTACCAGAACTGCAACGTGTTCAACGACGGCGCTTACAAGTGGGCGACCGACAAGGACACCAAGGCCGACACCGTGCTCGAACTGGAACACGGCAAGCCGCTCATCTTCGGTAAGAATCGCGACAAGGGTATTCGCCTGAACGGCATGACCCCGGAAGTGGTTGAGCTGGGCAAGGGAATCAGCGAAGACGATCTTCTTTTCCACGACGAAAAGACGACCGATCCAACGCTGGCCTACTTGCTTACCCGGATCTCGCACCCCGAGTTCCCCGAACCGATCGGCGTGCTGCGTGATATCGACGCTCCTTGTTACGACGACGCCATCAACTACCAGGTGCAGCAGGCCAAGGAAGCCAAGGGCGAAGCCAGCCTCGACAAACTGTTCAACTCAGGCGATACCTGGGTTGTCGAGTAAAGTCCCAGGACTGCAATGTATCTGCCTGCGATACTTATTGCGTTAATTGGATTTGTGTTTTATCTGACGGCGGCACTTGTGCCGCTGTCTGGTATCTATGGCAAGCTGGTATCGGCTTTTGGGCAAGTTCTTCTGCTCATCGCACTAGCAATTGGTTTCTTCTATACGATCTGGCTGATTATCTGATTTCTGCCAACGTGTAACTCTCTGTCGGTTTTAACGATTCCAACTCCGACGCGACTTTCACGCTAGCTATACCCCCGTAGCTGTCCGATAAGAGAGACAACGAACCATTCGGGCGCACCATCGCGCCACGGTCTGACGTATTTCAGACTGAAGTGATAGGCACGGAGGATAGAAGGAATTTGCCATGTGGCGGTCGCTATTTTTGGCAGTTGGCATCACGTTGATCATCGTTGGGGCAGAGTGCCTGATCGTTGACTCGGCCATGATGGCCGCGGAGGGAGGCCCTAAGGCATTTACGCCTCCTGAATGGGCACCCTGGAGCATGATGGCCAGCGGAGCCATTGTCATTCTGTACAGCTTTACCATCCCGAAGCGGATGAACGGTTAACGCGGCTCCATCGTTCGATCGAATGGAACCACGCGCATAAAAAACGGCGACTGAAATTCAGTCGCCGTCGTTGTTTTCACTTGGGATAAACGCAGGAATTATCGTCCTTCACGGACCATATCAAAGTATTCCTGAGCGTTCTCCTGGTGGTCCTTCGACAGACGCGTTTCGGTCAGAGCATCGCTGCTGAGAGACGACTCCGATTCCATGGCGGACTTGATTTCAATCAGCGTCTGACCAGCTCGGTTCTTACCGTCGACGTAATCGACGATCACACCGCGGCCCGTCTTGGGGTCGGCACGAACTTGCGATTCGTACGAGCCGGTCTCGTTTTCTTCTTCAGGACGATCGCCTTGGCCTTGGCCCTTACCAAGGCCGTTGCCTTGTTGCTGGCCCATCTGACCCATTTGGCCCATCTGGCCCATCATTCCGTTCTTGCCGCCCTGGCAGGCTTTGCACATCTGGTTGCGAGCCATCTCCATTTGGTCCATGGCTTCGTCCAGCATTTCCAGCTCGTCCAGCTGGGCTTGAAGGTCCTGCATCTCGTTGGCCATTTGGTTCAGCTGATCAGCCGCTTGCTGCTGCTGACCGTTCTTCAGGGCATCGGAAGCCTTTGACAGTTGGTTACCCATCTGCTGCATTCGCTGCATCTGAGCGTCCTGCATGCCCATCTGGTCGAGCTGCTTTTGAAGCCGTTCCGCTTCGGCCTGGTTGCCGGCTTGTTGGGCTTGCTTGATCTGCTCCTTCAGAGCGTTCTTCGCGTTTTCGTGGGCCTTGGCGATGTCTTCCATCTTCTTGCCCATCTCTTCCAATTGCTTGGCCAACGCTTCCCGTTCTTGATCGGTGAGGTCGCCCTTGTTCAGCTTGTTCTGCAGGTTCTTCATGGCGTCCAGGGCCTTTTGCAGATCACCCTTCTGCATCGCTTTGGCCAGTTCTTCGGCGAGACCGCCCTTGAGCAGGTCCTTGAGCATCTCGAGCTTCTTTTTGAACTCTTCGCTGGAAGCCAACTCGTCGCGGCGTTTCTTCAGTTCTTTGGCCAGGTCGTTTAGTTCGAGCAAGGTTTGCTTCTGGTCAACCTTGTCCTTCTTGGCGATATCCTTGGTGCCTTCTTCCAGCTTCTTGAACAGGTCTTCCGCTTCCTTCAGACCTTTCTCTTCCGCTTTCTCTTTGCGTTCTTTGAGCTCTTTGCGAAGCTCGTCGGCCGTCTTCTTCACGACCTTGGTCTGTTCTGGATCGAGCTGAGTCGGATTGGCTTCGGCCGTGTTAGGATCCAGCACCGCATCGGGCACGAACAGGGCGATCAGCAACGCACCCACGATGATGGCCACAGGAGCCAGCCCGTTCCAGCCGCTGCGGACTGGGAAGCGATCGTTGACGTCGATGCGTTCGACTTGCCGTGTGGCGTCTTGCATCAGGGCCTGACCCCACTCGGTCTGCCGCGACTCGTCGTCCATCGAGAGCGAGCTGGAAACGCGTTCTTTCAGACCGAAGCGGATGTCCAGCTCGATGGCAGCCGCCAAGGCAGAAGCGTGGCTCAGGTAGGTCCAGACGATCGATGCAATCAGCCCAACCGCGGCCCCACCACCAATCCAGCTCCACATCCAGACGCTTTTATCCAGCCCCATTGGCCAGATTTTCGGCAGAATCACCGCAATGGCAGCCAGCGTCAACGTAACCGACAGGCAGATGATCAGCCTACCGACGAATTGCTGTAAGATCATGCGCCACTGGGCTTTACGAATGTGCTTCTGAAGAGTTTCCATGGGACCAAGTCCTTTTGATATGGACGCACGCGGGGCGGAACGACACCGGTACTTCGCTGCGTAGATCAGTTCATCGTTAAGTGTACCGGAAATCGGCCCGGAAATACCACTTATTTTCTCGGGAAAACGTAGTATTTAGGCGTTCAAGTTGCAGTGGTATTACACTGGAATTTACGGGTAATATAGAAACACCGTAGTGTTGCCTACGCCTGATAAGACGAATTCGCCGGCTTGGTGGATTCTTGAGTCAGGCCCTTCAGGCAGCCTGGAAATAGCAAGTCATGAGTACCCAAACGCAAACCCAAGCTCGAAAAGAAAAGAAGAGCCTGCCCAGCCCGGAAGATCGGCCCGAGACCGATGTCGTGATTTACGACGGTCACTGCCGAATCTGTACTGGTGGTGTGCGGATTCTATATCGGCTCGATCTGGGTCGCCGACTTTCCTTCCTCTCGCTGCATGACGCGAAGGTTGCTGAGGTCGCTCCAAATTTGACGCACGACCAGATGATGGAAGAAATGTGGGTCGTGGACGTTCAAGGACGGCAGCACAGTGGTGCTGGGGCGTTTCGGTATCTCACGCGTCGGATTGCGATGTTGTGGCCGGTGATGCCGCTGTTGCATATCCCTGGCTCGCTTCCGCTGTGGAGTTGGCTCTATCAAAAAGTTGCCGCGGCACGTTATCGATTCGGTAAGAATACCGGCGAAGACTGCGGCGACGCCTGTGCGATTCATTTTGGACCGAAGAAGAATTCGGAAACGTAGACTCAACGCACTTTGATCGTTGGTTTCAGGAAAAGGAGTCCTGGCAATGTTCGATCTCCGCAAGCACAACGCCCACGGAACTGGGAAACCGAAGTCCATTCGACGCGCTGGTATGCAAAAGCCGACGGTCGAGACGTACCTCGAATATCAGATTGAAATCACGCAGCGACCGGCCAGCCCGATCTCGTCGCGTATTCTCTTCAGTGTCCGCGTCGACGGTGGCGAGCCTTTGCTCCAGTCATACATGACCGGCTTTCTCACCGAGAAGTCAGCCCGTGCGGCTGCCCATGCGGAAATTCAGAAGCTGGAATACAAGTACGGCCAGAACCCCTCGCCGATCGCCAGCATTCTTTCCAGCTTGAAGCGTCAGCGAGCCGCTAAGAAGTTGCAAGAGAAGCACCGAAAAAGTGCCTAGCGACTGACCTATTCCTGGGGAATGGCTCAGCCGCAGAGTAATGGCCCACCATGGCACCCCAAGGGGGGTGCTGTTATCGCTAGAGTGGGACATTTCTTTTGAGAAATAATTCATATCAATGTGCAAAATCTTTGCATCAGTTATACTTGATGGATTGATTTAAGCATTATTGCTCCCTCCTTGCACCCAACCCCACAAGGTGCATTTGTCCCCGCCCAATGCAGATCCTCTGCCTTGGAACCCTCCCTCCCACTTTCAAGGAACCCCTGCACATGAAATTCCATCGTGCGAATGCGCGCGCATTCACCCTGGTCGAGCTGTTGGTTGTGATCGCGATTATCGGTGTGTTGATTGCCTTGCTTCTGCCGGCCGTTCAACAGGCTCGCGAAGCAGCTCGCCGAATGCAGTGCACCAACAACTTGAAGCAAATGGCGTTGGCAGTTCACAACTACGCCGACATCAACCTGGCCTTCCCGCCCAAACGTGCTGGTACGACCCAAGGCGCGGACTGCACCGTGAAGAATGGTGCGTTCGGATCTGGCTGGATGCGTTTGCTGCCGTTCTTCGAACAGAACGCTCTCTACGATCAATGGTCGTCCGCATCGACTTTTAACAGCACGAGCTATCCTGCCTGGGGGCCATGCCCGTGGGATGGTACCGCTGGTAACTACACGCCGTATTCGGTTCAGCTTGATTCCCTGAAGTGTCCTTCCGACGGCGATGCCAGTTCGGCGACAGGTCGTGGTGCGACGAACTACATGTTCAGCGTCGGCGACTCAATCAATAGCGGCGGTACCCGTGGCGTGAATGACGTCAACGAATCGCGTGGTATCTTCGGTAACCTGGGCGCGAAGATCACGTTCGCCAGCATCACCGACGGAACGTCGAACACCGCGATGCTTTCCGAGCGTCTCTACGGTGGCACCAACAAGCAGTTGATTGGCCGTGGTGTTGCCTCGCCTGGCTACGATCCGATGACCGCTCCGAACGACTGCTACAACGCCGTCGATCCGAACAATCGCCGACAGTTTGATTCCTCGGCAACGGTCACCAACTGGGCTGGTCGTTACGACCACGGCTCGGCGTCGCACATCGGTTTCAATACCGTGCTTCCACCGAACGCTCCGGCATGCGGTAACGACGGCAACGACAATGCGACCGACGCCGTTTTGCCTCCTTCGAGCCAGCACCCAGGCGGCGTCCTGGTTGCCTTTGGTGACGCTTCGGTGAGCTTCGTTGCTGAAACGATCGATACCGGCAACACCGGGGCTGCTCCGGTTAATAGCGGTCCAAGCCCCTACGGTGTTTGGGGTGCATTGGGTAGCCGAGACGGTGGCGAATCGGTTCAGATCCCGTAAGCGGGTTGCATCGACTGAAAACAGAATGAAAAAAGGCCTCTCGGTGAGCGAGAGGCCTTTTTTGTTGGACCGAGTTGGGTGATTCTTCCTACTTCTTAACGTCAAAGTCGAAGTGGTTATCTCCGTCGGCCGTGACCGTGACTTTGAGCGGTGAAGAGGCGCTCTTGGTGTATGCTTTCGGCATAAGCTCCGATGTTTTCGGCGAAGGGACAGGACGCCCCATCTCCTGCATCTTCAGTTTCTCTTCCTCGGTCAGGCCGCTCGCGACTTCGGTCTTGCTGATCGTAACGACGTAGTCGCCCGGCAGCGCTCCGTCGCCTGCTTCATACGTGGTCAGGGTGTAGGTGCCGTCCGTCTTCGTCTTGCCGATGGCGCCTTGCGACTTGTTGACCGCATGGAATTGGATACGAGCTTCTGCGACCGGCGAGCCTGCTAACGTGACCGTTCCGGTCACCTTGGCCCGGGCAGGGCGATCGTCGGGCGGTTCGCTGTTACAGCCAAGCGACGTGGCAAGAGAGCAGGCGACAAGAAGCAGGAGAGTCTTCGCATAAAGGTGGGAATGCATGGGTTTACCTCGGGAGTGCAGTAAAGGTGGGAATCCTTGGAAGGGGATTCCTCTAGTTTACTGTGGCCGAGGCAAAAAAAGATCGCGGATGTCAAAAAAAGCGAGTTTGTTAACCGTCGCTTTCTCCAAAACCCGGGAAGCGAATCGTTAAGCAGCCGAACGCTTGTCGGTGTTTTCTTCCGAGTCTTCCAGCTCTGCTTCGACGTAGAGTCGGCAGTAGGTCTTGCTGGTCTGTAGTAGTTCGTCGTGGGTGCCGGTGGCTTCGACGTGGCCGTGATTCATCACCACGATGCGGTCGGCCAGTTGAAGCGTGCTGGCGCGATGCGTGATCAGAATGGCCGTACGTCCGGCGATGCAGTTCTTCAGGCTCTCATGGATCAGACGTTCACTATCCAGGTCGATCTGGCTGGTCGCCTCGTCCATGATGATGATATCGGGGTCACGCAAAAGTGCCCGGGCGATCGAGATCCGCTGACGCTGGCCGCCCGAAAGGTTCGAGCCGGCATCGCCGCAAATGGTATCGTACCCGTCGCTCATGTGCGTCTGCACGAACTGGTCGACGTACGCGAGCTTGGCCGCTTCGATGACCTCTTCATCGGTAGCGTCCATGCGGCTGTAGCGAATGTTCTCGAGGATGGATTCGTCGAACAAAACGGTCGACTGCGTGACCAAGGCAATCTGCGATCGCAGGTCGTGTTGCTTGAACTGGCGAATATCGGTTCCGCCCAATTCGACCGTACCGAGATCCGGGTCGTAGAAACGCATCAGCAGGTTGATCAGCGTACTCTTGCCGCACCCATTGGGGCCGACGATCGCGACGGTCTCACCTTGCTTGATGGTCAGGTCGAGGTCCTTCAGTACCGGCGTCTTTTCAACGTAGCAGAACTGAACCTCGTTGAAGGTGATGTCACGGCCGACGCTGTCGATAGCGACCGGGTGTTGAGGATCTTGAATCGGGTCTTCTTGCTGCAGCAGCGGATAAACCATTTCCGAAGCGGCGATACCGGCTTGGATCGAACCGAACACGTCGCCCAGCTTTCGCAGGGGATCGGTGCAGCCAATCAGGAAGGCGTAAAACGCCAGGATCGAGCCCAGTTCCATTGGCTTATCCGCCAGGGGAATACCGAAGATGTGCGTTTCCTGGTTCAGCACCAGGTAGCCGCCAGCGATCATCGACAGGCAGACCATGCCCAGGCCGAGCACTTCGTTGTTGACACGTACCAACGAGTTGAAGAACTGGATCTTAACCCGTTCCCAGTAGGCTTCGCGCGACTTCGCCTCGAAGCGTTTCCGCTCGTAGTCTTCGGTTCCGTACGCTTTGACCACGTAGTAACCGGTCATGATTTGTAGAAAGAAACCAGTGATCCGTGCCTGGATTTTGATCGAGGATTTGCTCAGGTTCTTGATCGTACGGGCCAGCTTATACAGCACGAAGGCCGCGACTGGGGCGATCAATAGCGAGAGAATCAACAGCCGCCAGTTGATGTACGCCGCACCGGTCAGGCAGGCAATCATCTTCACCGGTTCGCGAATCGACTTGCCGAATAGAATTTCGAGCGCCGCACCGATCGAACCGACGTCGCCGTTCATGCGGGTGGTCGAGTCGCCGGTCGTGATGTTCGATTTGCCTAGACGGATATCGAGCAGTTTGTCGAAGACCTGGTGCTTCAGGTCGAGCGTCGTCAGCTGCGTTGCCCGGGCAACGAGCATCATGCTCATGGAAAGGAACACCCCTTTTACCAAGGTGCCAACCATCAAGAAACCGACCATCAGAAGCAGCGTATTGAACGGGCTATCGGGCGCATACGCGTCGATCCACGGCTGCGACTTCTCGATGTTAGCCAACTTGTCTTCCCAACCGTTCATCGCGCTGTCGTCGCGGCGTAATTGCCGGTTGATTTCGGCTCGTTTGGCGGGATCTTCGGTTCGGGTGAGTTCTTCGTCGTAGCCGTCGATGTTCTTGCGGAGCCGAGCAATCTGTTCCTGGCAGTTAACCGTTTCACGTTCGGCCCATTGGTGCAGACTTTGCCCGTCGAAAATGATTTCGGCGAACGGATAGACGGCACCAATATTCGCACCCCAGAGAAAACCCACCATCAACGAGCAGATGACAGAACCGATGATGGACCAGCGGTAACGGGAAACACAGTGGCGAATCGCGAGCAGCAGATAATTCATGCTTTGAGTCGTGCAATCTCGGTAAGCAGCACGCCTTGCGGCCGTTGGCCACTGGGTGTGCCCTTGGGAATCTCGCCGTCGCAAACGCACATCCTTTGCGCAATAGCATTACGGCGAATTAGGAACCGAAGAAAGCTACAACGATTCGCTGTTGCCAGCAATATCAGTCGGGTCGGCAGAATGGAATTCCGCGGGGTGCTAGCATCGATTATTCGGGATCATCTTTCGCGGCGACCATCTTCATCTGGTTTGCCGCTTCCAAGACCCCCAATGCGAAGGAAGTCCCGAGCATCAGTTGCCCGGTCGTGTCGTAGTGAACCGTATCTGCTAGCAGCGGCATGCCGTCGGTAGGGACGTTCCACACGCCCAGGATTGCCCGCTCGGATCCGTTTCGCATGTCGGCGTCGTCCTGGGCCTGGCGGATCTCGGCACGGTGGGTGAAGCGTTCCATCCACGGAACATGGGGCAGGACCTGACCCATGGCAAAGGGAACCGGACCGCTTTGGCAGTCTTCTTCCATTCGCGATTTGAGCAGGGCGATCGACTGATCGTAGGTCGTGGCTGAGATTTCCTGCTTGGCATCCGCTTCTCCTTGCATCCAGGCAATTCCCTTCAGCTCCGGCTTCAGGCCCGCCTCTTTCAGCGCGGTGAAGGCCTTGGTGAATTGATCTCGCAGACGTCTGTAATGATTCCCCATGTTGGGGTCTTCTGGCGAGGTCCCGGGATAGAAGGTGTTGCGGTTGGGACCCGGTTCTTCTCCCATCCACTTCGCTCCGTTAAAGCCGGCATGCAGTGGCTGACCGCTGAGCGCGAACTTGACGACGTAGATCTTCTTGCCTGGGTGCAGCGATGCCATCGTGCCGGAGAAACCGACTTCCGGCCCAAAGCGACCACCGCCGTTGAGATTCAATGCCATCGGATCGAAATCGGCAAACTGCTTGCCATCCCAGTACTGGACCGATGGCAACGTCGTCTTCCATTGCTCGGGAAGCTGCGACTTGTTGCCGCTGCCTGCCATGTTCGACTGTCCCGAAAGGATATAGACGTCAACCGCTTCCTGAGCAGTCGCAATCGAAGATGCAAACAACACGAAGGCGAAAAGGAGCAGGGCAGGCATACGTACGAGCATGGCAGTTCACCGGTGAAAAGTTCAAAGGGTGGGATTGGCAGAATGTTCCCATGGTACCTGGGAAACGCCTTCGAAACAAAGAACGCCGCGAAAGGAGCAACCTTCGCGGCGTTTCGGCTTTCAGAGCGGGTGAAGGGAATCGAACCCTCGTAACTAGCTTGGGAAGCTAGGGCTCTACCATTGAGCTACACCCGCGTGACGTACTTCTAAATATAACCCGGCAACGATGGCGAGCAAGGATTGGCCACGTTGAATTTGAATTCTGGTAAGCGGCTAACTTTTGATCGTTCGCTTGGGGCAGTGCGATCGGGTCGTACCGGTTTCCTGGCCTCTGAGGTTTAGGCAATGGCTGCGTGTGAGAAAAAAACAACGGCGCAAGACGCTTGTCACCAGCCAGCGCGCACAATTGGGAAACTCTCCCGAGAACCAAATCCCGGCCGGTGACGGTATGCTTCGAATTTGGAAGGAATCTGATCGCGTCCTTTGGATGCTGATCCTGTTTTACCTGGTGATCATGACGGTCGCCGCGCTGCCCACCTTGCAGCGCTCGGCTGCGGCCAGTCGCCCGGCAACGCTGCTGGAAATGGCGTGGGCCGCCGAAGGGAACCTAAGTGAAGACGATCGGACCGCCGCCCACCAACGTCTGACCAAGCACCTGGCTTGGATGGAAGAGAACCTTCCTCGGCAATGGGGACGTTACTCGATCGAAGAACGTGCCGCTTGGGTCTTTCAGTCGATGCACGAACACTTGCTCTTCGGCGAGTACGACGAAAACCAGAACGCACTCAGCAAGGCCCTGCTCGAAGGGAATTACAACTGCGTTTCGGCGACCATTCTGTACCAGATTCTGACCGACCGGGCAGGCTTGCCCACCGTCGCGATGCAAACGCGCGGACATGTTTGGTGCCGTCTACTGAGTCGACCGGAACTCGACGTCGAAACAACCTGTCCGACCTGGTTTCTGCTCGAACCGCATGATCAAGGTCAGTCGCCAGCAGTCCAAGCCGCGGACGAGGCACGAACCCTTTCGACTCGTGGCTTGGCCGCGAAGATTCCCTACAACAAAGCCAGCCTGGCAGCTGCCCAAGGGGATTACCCCGGTGCGATCGAATATCTGAACTTCGCTCTGTCGCTCGATCCGCAAGATGCGGCCGCGATGCGCAACCGAAGTGCCATTTTGAATAACTGGGCCGTGGCCTGTATCGGACAGAAGGATTGCCAGACGGCGCTCGATATCCTGAAGCGGATGGAAAACCAACGCCCTCATGACCCCGACCTGGAGTTGAACCGCAGTAAGATCGTCGATGCCGTGATCGATCAGTGGTGCCACCAAGGGCGATTCTCCGAGGCTTTACGTCTGCTTCAGACGCAAGACGATCTGACGTCCAGTCGTCACACAGTTCGTTCGCTTTACCAGAAGTGGATCCAAGACGCGGCAAGTCGCGGCGATTGGTATGAAGCCAAGAACGCGTTGCGTCTGGCCATCTCGGCCCATGAAGACGATCCACTGACGGTCGCTCAACTGCGTCGCCAGTATCGCCAGCTCACCGCAGGCTAGTCCTCACGTGGAGCTCGAACGATTCTCGTGGGCAATGCCCGTTTTCGTTTGCCCATCGACGAATCATGACCTATCTATTTAATTAGTTCCGGGGCAAGCTTTGTGAGGAAGGTCCGCGCGGATCGGTTATTCCGTTTGTGCGGCCCACAATTGCTCTTCTGAACGTCCTCCTTTTCCGCGTATATCCTCGTGAACCATCTGTTTCACGGGCCTCGTTTCTTTTCTGACCCAAATTCTTCAGGTTGAATCCATGGCAAGTTGCGCTTTGACCCCATCCGAATTTGCATTCACGACGGTTCCCAATTGCTCTGACGAGAGCGAAGCCAAAGTGCGTGCAACGGTAGGTCAGCTCATCAGCCGGATTCTGCCCAAGAAGATCACCAACGAGCGGCGGAAGGATTTTCGCTATCCCTATCCGCACTTGATGTATCTCACTCCGATCGATGCGTCGGGCGAGCCGCTCAACGAGCTATCGACGGTGGTCGTGGGAAAGAATATCACCGAACGCGGAATCGACTTCTTCCATCAAGAGCCGGTTCCGTATCGACGCGTGATTCTGACGCTGGAAGCGGAAGATGGTGCCCGTGCCTCGGTGGTGACCGACCTGCTGTGGACTCGATTCACACGGCAAGGCTGGTATGACAACGGAGGCCGTTTCCTGCATGTCTTAGCGCAAAACGGCCCTTGCTAACCTGGTCATTCGGTGGCCCAGCAACGACATGCTGGGCCATCCGGATGATGCTTATCGAATCATCCGCATCACGGCTGGGTAGGTCTGGAAGATCTTGATCAGTTCCTGGCGGGTGACCTTTTTGTCGGAGTTGGTGTCGAGGCGATCGAAGACGTTGTGTCCTTTCTCAGGCACTTCGTCGCGGGCCACTTCACCATCCAGGTTGGCATCGAACTTGGTGATCAGCTCGTTTGCCTTGTCGAGAACCTCTTGCGATGCTTCGCCTGGCTTCGACTTCTGGACCAAGGTCTTCGGATCGACCGGAATGGCGACGTCGAAGTAGCCAATCATCATTTCGTCCCAGGTCTGATCACCCCACCGGACCGTCTTGGTCGGATCGGGATTGAAGAGATTCCCTTCCGAGTTGTCGTAGTGAGCGATGGCCCGCACGTACGAACCCTTGGGCATCTTCTTCGGCTCGGCCAGTTCGTAGGCCGTCTGCCAATTGAAGTCGTAAGCAGGGATATCAACCAGGATCTCTTCTTCCCCATTTGGCGAAACACCTATATACCGAAACGACTTGCCGCGGAGATGCATATGCGGCATGAAGCTGAGGATCATTGTGTCGTCGTTGGGCGCGGGATCCGACTTGGCTTCCTCTTTGTGGTTTTTATCGCCTGGCGGAATTTTGATGCGAGGATTGACCGCGCTGGTCGTCTTGACCTCGTACTTCACGTCCTTCGGGTCCATGAAGTTGAAGCCAATTTGACTGAGGTCTTCCTGCGGCGAACCGATCGGCGTGTAGTGCATCTGGAAGACGAGTCGCGAGCCAGCGGGAATGCGTTTGGCCATTCCTTCCGGATAGTTTCGCGCGATCTTGCCAGGCACGTAACCGACCAGGAAACCGCGAGCACCTCCGCCCAGTTCGCGACCATCACGCCCCGGAGGCAATGCGAAGCAGAGGATGTGGTGGACGACTTGTAAGTTGCCGGCCTTGAGTTCGGCACCCTTGATCCACTTGTCTTCGGTGAAGCCTGGGTCGGTGACGAAGTACTTGTACTTCACTTCCCCTTCGGCCGGGACCTGGTACGGCTCTTCCGTGATATCAAGGATGAGCTCTGGCTTCTCGGGAAGCGTCCAGCCTTCGACATACTTGACCGGCTCCGGCAGCTTCTTGGAATCCCCTTCCGGGGCACCTGCTTCGACCCACTTGAGGATCGTGTCTTTCTCTTGTTTGGTAAGATGTCGATCGTTGGAGAAGTGACCGTACTTGGGATCGGCATGCCAGGGAGGCATTCGCTGGTCTTCCACCACTTCGGCGATCATCTCGGCCCAGCCGACTACCTCGTCGTAGTCGGTCAACGCGAACGGAGCGATCTGGCTTTCGCGATGGCATTCGACGCAGCGCTTCTGGAAGATGCGCGCGATCTGATTCGAGTAAGTCACTTCCGAGGTTTCATCCGCTTCGAGAATGCGTCCGATGTGGCAACCGACCGGGTCGGTCTCCGGCACGCTCACCTTTTTACCAGCCAAGACTTCCTGGATCGCGATCTTCAAGTCGTCGCGCGTGGCGTCGTCGCGAATGTTGCCCACCAGGAAGTGGTCGTCGATGCGACCGCGATAGCGAATGGTTCGTTCCTTGTCGAGCAGCACGACTTCTGGCGTTCGCCGAGCACCGACCTCGTCGGCCAGGCGATTGGCCAGGTCTTTCAGGAAAGGGATCTCCAGGGAGTGCACTCGGGCAAACGAAGCCATCTCGGTGATCGAGTCATGCTGGTTGGCATCGACTGCCAGGATCGAGACTTTCCGATCTTTGAACTCGCCGGCCAATTGCTGAAGCGTTACCGAATACCGCTTGGCAACGGGGCACTCGCAGCCGATGAACGCCAGGACGACGACGTCACTTTCGGCGTAGTCCGAAAGCTTGTGCGTCTTGCCGCGGAAGTCCTTCAGCTCGAACCCTTCGATCTTCTTACCGATCGGTTGAGGTTCGATCTTCGATTCCCGTGCCCAGACGGGGGAAACCAGTAGGCAACTGAGCGAAAAGACAAGGATAAGGCGATACACGGCGTGAACACTCCAGAAAACCCAAAGCCAGGCGAGCGAATTCCTACTTCATAAACTGTAGTGGACAGCCAGAAGTTTCGCCTAGCTTAAAATTTTCAGGTTTTTCGTGCCAATGAGAACGCTTGTCTGATAGATTGTCGCCCTAGTCCGCGGGAAACGGACTAGTCGACTCGGGTGGGCCTTAGAAGTTGCTCAGGCGGTTGACGCTGATGTTAACCCCTTGGAACGGAACCACGCCGTAAATCCCGCGTGTGAAGACCAGTTCGATGAACTCGTCCGCCCACAGGACCGGGCTCTTGGGCACGATCACGATGTCGGCATCACGAATCCAAAGTTCGTCCGACGGGGCAGGGCGTTTGCCGTACAGGGCACCCTTCAGATCGAGCTTGGTGGCCACCAGACGCCAGTCTTCGGCGCGGCGGAACACGACGACCTCACGCAGGTTGGCACCCACGTTCCAGCCGCCAGCCATGGCGATGCTTTGAATCGCGGTCGTGGGACCGGTCAACTCGTAGCGGCCTGGGTTGGGGACTTCGCCCAGCACGTAGATATAACGTGGGGCGCGGTTGACCAGGACCGGAGTGACTTCGATCCCTTCGATTTCCTGGGCGTAACGCTGATCGATCTCACGCTTCAGTTCGTCGAGCGTCATCCCTTGGGCAGGCACGTTGCCGATGGCGGGAAGCTGAACGGTGCCTTCGGGCGTCACGCGGCTGCTACGACCTTGACCACCGGTACCAGCCCGGGCATCGACCGTCGCACGAAGGTCTTCCAGCTTGGTGTTGACCTGCAGCGGCGTTACGGTAATGGCGGGGACCTTGTAGAACTCTTTGTACTTTTCTTCGAGGGCAGCTCGAAGTTCCTCGACCGTACGACGAGCGGCATGGACTTGGCCCAGCAGCAAAACGGTGATGGTGCCGTCGGGCTGGATGACCAGGTCGCGATCGAGATTCGGGTCGGTAAGCGATTCAATGCTGACCTTGTCGCCCACTTCCAAGCGGTAAGGACGAGTCGTCTCTTGTCGCGTCAGGCGATAGACGAAGTCGAGGTCGTCGCCGACACGCAGACGATACTCAGGAACATGAGCCGTTCGTGCGGGACCGACGTATTCTCCTTGAGCAAAGACCTGCCAGGGGATCGGTCGGCGTGCGTCCCAATGGGGTTCGCCTTCGCAGACCGGATCGGTGGAGTCGACACCCACCAGGACTTGTCGGTCGTGGGGGCTGCAGGTCGGGGCCATCATTTGTGCCCAGGCCGACGAGGTCAAGCAGGCAACAATCAAGCCGCAGAGAATCAGTTTATAGTTTCGCATCAGGTCGAATCCTTGACCAAGCTATCGAGTCGATCGAGAGGGTGAGCGGCGCTGAGCAACCGGCTGTCCAACGTCTTGCGGTTGCGACTGCTTCAGGCCTGCGTCTCCACGTCCGTGTTGTGCCATCTGTTCCGGGGAAACCCAGCGAACCGCGTCCAGCCCGGCATTCATGTTGGCGAACTGCTGGGCAGCTTCGGCTTCGATGGAAGCACGTCGAGCCATTTCGACTTCCCCCAGCGTTTGGTGCACCGAGGCCAGGTTCTGCCAGATTTCCGGACGCGGCGAGGCCTTGACCCCTTGCAGCAGTGCCTGCTTCGCGTCTTCCAGTTGTCCGTAGCGAGCGAGCAAAACGCCCAGTTCGTTGGCCGCTTCGTAGTTCGATCCGTCAACGGCCAGAGCAGTTTGGAACAAGGCGATCGAACGCGGACCAACCAGGGTGCGGTTGTCGCCGGTGGTGTTGTTGAGGTACTGCTGAATGCGCCCCAGGCCAACGAGCGCCCGAGCCGTTTCCGGCATGCCGCCGCATGCGACGTTCAGACGTTCTTGAGCGTAGGAGAAGTACGCCTGAGCCGCGGTAAGGGCCGTTTCGTACTCCAGGTTCTTTCCCTTGAGGACCGGCGTGCGGTGCGAGTCGACGACCAGGTTCAGGTCGACATTGGCTTCCAGCTGGGCCCCGGCAGGAATGAACTCGCCCGCTTCGTCGAGGGCGGCGATCGCGTCGGCGAGGGCTTCGCTGTGACGATGCGACTTCTCGGCGGTGTCCAGCGTTTGTGTGGCCAGGCGAAGAGCTTGAATGAATTCAGCACGTGCCGAGTAATAGGCACCTCGCTGAGCGAGAATCAAGCCATGGTCGACCAGGCTGGCCATGCGTCCACGAACGGCCAGCAGGGCATGGTCGATCTGGGCAGGTCGTGGCGGACCAGCCACCATGTTCGGAGTCATCAGGACCGAGCGAGGTGTGCCGGTGCGCGACTGCAGCGGCATATCGGCGACGTCAACGACATCTTGCTTGGCCGGGTTCAGCGAGCTTTCTTCCCGAGGTGCCTTCGGTGCGAGACTCACGAACTTGGACGGCGGACCTGCCGGTGGTTCAAGTTGCTCAGCGATCGACGGCATCTCGGTCTTGCGAGTCGAGTTGTTCACCAGATTGGGCACGGCTGGCGACTGCGGAATCTTACGCATCGTCGGGACGGGGGTGTGTTCGTCTTCGACCTTGGGTAAAAGTTGGAGATCCGGTCGTGCACTGGCCACAGGCATCTTCGTTGGCGGAGGCGGAAGCTTCACTTGCGGAGCCGGTGCATTTCGCGGCGCTTCGATCTGCGGTGGATTGAGCGCGAGTGGTTCGAGCTGTTTACTCGGAGCAATTGGCTTCGAAGGTTCTAGCACAGAGCGAGTGGGTTCCGGCTTCCTGGCGACGGGCTTCTCGACAAGTGGCTTCGCCGCAGGAGGCGAGACGACTGCGGGCACTTTCGGTGTCGGCTTGGACTCGGCAATGCTTTTCTTCGGAGCCGGAATGTGTGCCGGTGGTTCGAGCAAAAGCTCTTCCGGTTTTTGTGGTTTGGGTGGTGCCGGGTTTGCGGGCGGTGTGGCCTGTGGCGACTTTTCCGATGGTTTCGATTTTTCGATTTTCAGCGGAAAGCGAATCGAGTCGAGCGAAGTTGGCTTGTCCGAGGACTTGGGTTTGGCAACCGGCGGAAGACGCTTGGGATTGGCGTATGGGTTGTTAACGATGTTCTCGTGCGCTTCACTGATTTCCAGATGAGCGGCCAACTGGGCCATGGGACGAATGTCTTCGGGCGCATGAAAGCGATTGGGTGCGCTAGCCGCCGGCTTCTCGTCGGTATGGTTGGCCACTTTCGAATTGCGCCCACAGCCGACGATCATTAACATCGTCAAACTCAGTGCAATCCCAACTCGGCTCGTTGAGGGCAGAGGTCGATCCATCGGTCCATCCATGAAGTGTCAAGAGATGCAGCGCATTGCCATCCGTGCAGTGGCGCATCGATTCCTAAACACGAAATCGACCAATTGATTTCAATGCAATCACTCAAACCACGCACGTGAGCGATGCTCGTCGAAGGGTGCGAGGTCATACCTGATACATGCCTTAGGAGGAGAACGTTCCGGATAATCGTTACAGGTGAATTCGGCCTGCATGTTGATTTCCGAAAGGGGCCGCAAAAGCGAATATGGTTTTCATAGTATTTAATTTTTCCCACGTCCTTAAAAGTAATCTACCTTTGGGTGAGCTGAACAACTCAGCGGCTTCATTGAAAGCGTGTGAAAGAGCATTACATTGACACCCGGCACCGCAATTCAACCCGATGCTGATGCGACTCGCAGCCAAGTTCTGGTTGTGGACGACGATAGGCTGATTCGAACTCTCATTCGCGAGTTTCTGACGCGTGAAGGGTACGAAGTGGTCACCGCCGAGAATTGCCGTGAAGCGTTGGAAGTGCTGGAAGAGGAAAAGCACGAGTTCAAGTTCCTGGTGACCGACTGGGAATTGCCCGATGGTTCAGGGATTGATCTGATCCGACACGTGCGACACGTTGTCAGCTCGCACTACATGTACATTGTGATGGCCACGTCTCACGGCAATCGTGAGAACCTGACCCAGGCACTCAACGCCGGGGCCGACGACTTCCTGGCCAAGCCAATCGATCGCGGCGAACTGGTTGCCCGTATGCGGTCGGGTCAGCGAATTCTGGCCTTGGAAACGCGACTGACGCACCTGGCCAATAGCGATCTATTAACCGGTCTGCCAACGCGACGCGTGTTTGAAGACATGGTCGCCAAGGAATGGAGCCGTGCTCGTCGTTATCGATTGCCACTTTCGTGCGTGATCTTCGATATCGACTACTTCAAACGAATCAATGACGTTCATGGTCATGCCTCCGGCGACCAGGTCTTACGCGAAGTCGGACGGGTGTTCGCCGATTCAGTTCGTAAGTCCGATATCATTTGCCGTTACGGTGGCGAAGAGTTCTGTGCCGTTTTGCCGGAAACGTCTTCCTCCCAAGCGTGCATCTGGGCCGAGAACCTGCGTAAGCGAATCGCGGAAACCGAAATCATTCTCGACTCGGCCGTGGTGAATGTGACTTCCAGTTTCGGTGTCGCCGAGGCGATGGCGGAAATGGAAGAACTGGACGACCTGGTCGAGATCGCCGATCAATGCCTGATCGAAGCTAAGCAAAAAGGCCGCAACCAGGTTGTTTCCTTCAATAAACTGCAAGAGTCGATCAACAGCGACTCGACAGGGCACCTCGACTTAGTCTTTGGTGGTGCCGTTTCCGCGGACGCGATGACCCCTGTGGTCAGTACGGTGACGCCTGATTCAAGTGTCGTGGAAATCAGTCAGTTCTTCTTGAACTATCGCATTCCATCCGCACCGGTCGTCGATAACGATGGCAACCTGGTGGGTATCGTCTCGGAGAAGGATCTCATGTCGGTTGCCTGCCGACCGAATCCTCACGAGATTACCATCGGCGAAGTGATGCGAAAGAACCTAATCTGTTACCCGCCGAACATTCCACTGCGTGTCGTTTGGGAATTCCTGAATCGTGTTTCGATTCGTACGGTCTTGATTTCCGAAAACGGCAAAACGCTCGGGGTTCTCAGCCGACAAAGCATCCTCCGTTGGCTCGCCAACACCACGTGGAAGCACAACGGAATCCCTGGCTTGGAAGGCGATACCGCCAACGGATCGTCCAAGCGACTGGAAGTGGCCGCCAAGCTGCTGTCCGAAACCTCACGCCAGCTTACCAATGACGTCGAAGTGCGTTCGGAAGATGAACACGCCGCGATGGTGATTGGTACGGTCTCGAAGATGCAGGATCTGATGACCGATCTGTTGGAAGCCGTACGCGGCGGTTCCGATACCTGTCGCGGAGCAACGGCTCTTGGGGCTGCGTTCGGTGCGACCGAACTCTAAGCGTTAGCGAACCCAAATCTTATACAGCCACTGGATGGTCTTGGGAAAAGGTTCCCCATCGAGCGACGCGTTCACCTCAAACCCACTGGCCGATGCTGGGACTTCCGGCGTCGGAAATTGTTCCTGGGCAATCACGTCGACACACACTTCGCTGCCGTTGATGTTCCACACCCAGGGACCGTCCCGTTCTAATTTGGGATCGATCATCTCTTCCATCGCGCACCCATAATGGCTGCAGATCCGCATCGGGTAATCCTTCATGCGGCAAGCGACCGAAAAGTGAATTCCGCCCGGTTCTTCCATCGGCTCGACGGCGGCCGACCAGTGGCTATCGCCTGCCATGCCGACCAGCAGGGCAATCGTGCCGACCTTACGTTCTTCCAGGTGAATCTCCTGGAAAGGAGGACTCTCGGGCCAAGGCTCCTCGTCGTTTCCTTCGATCGAAACGAACAGCGGGATGCACTCTTCCCCTTGGACCAGCGCGATAATGTGACCGAAGCGGTCCTTCTGCTTCACGAAGTTGACGAACAGACCGACGCCATCCTCGCGAATCGATTCCACGAAAAAGGCCTCGGCGTTAGGTGAGGGTTCTGACACGAATGGTATTCCTGATTGCTAGTTTTGCGGCGATTCCTGGCCGACGCGCCACCGCAGGTAGGCGTCGAGGAAGCCTTGGATTTCGCCGTTCATCACGCTATGGAAGCTGCCCATGTAAAAGCCGGTGCGGGCATCCTTCACACGTTGATCGGGGTGCAGGAAGTAGTTGCGAATCTGCGAGCCGAAACCGACCTTGGCTTGGGTCTTGTACTTTTCGGCCTGCTGGCTTTCGCGGCGCTCTTCCTCGACGCGAGCAATGCGCGAACGCAACATCTTCCAGGCTTGGGCCCGGTTCTTATGCTGACTTCGTTCCTGCTGACACTGCACCACGATGCCGGTGGGGACGTGCGTCAGGCGGATCGCGCTATCGGTCTTATTCACGTGCTGACCACCTGCACCGCTGGCGCGGTACGTATCGACGCGGACGTCTTCTTCGTCGATGTCGACTTCTTCGCTATCGGGAATTTCCGGCGAGACATCGACCGCCGCGAAGCTGGTCTGGCGTTTTCCTTCCGAGTTGAACGGGCTGATACGCACCAGGCGATGCATGCCCGTTTCCCCTTTGAGGTAGCCGTAAGCCATCGGACCACGAACGACAAAGGTGGCGTTGTTGATGCCGGCCTCTTCGTTGTCGGTGCGATCGATCAGTTCGACGTCGTACTCGTTCTGGTCCGCCCAGCGGCCATACATCGTGAGCATCATTTCTGCCCAGTCATTGGCGTCGGTACCCCCGTCGCGAGCATTGATCGTGACGATCGCACCACAGTTGTCGTACGGTCCGTCGAGCAGGGCTTTCAGCTCCAGCGTCTCGAGATCGGACTCGAGCTTCTCGATCGTGCCCGGGACCTCGTCGGCCAGGGAATCATCTTCCTCGGCCATCTCGAGCATCACATCCAGATCTTCGATACCGGACAGGCACGCGTCCAACGGTTCGACCAGGCTCTTGAGCGACTTCATTTGCCCGACCGTCTCTTGGGCTTTCTCTTGATTGTCCCAAAAGTCAGGGGCGGACATCCGCTGCTCAATATCCTTCAGCTGCTGCTGCTTGGCAGCGTAGTCAAAGAGAGTCCTTTAACTGAAGGAGTCGCTGTCGGATGCTTTCTGCTCGATCGTAAAACTCGCGTTCCATAGTGGATCCGAGAAAGGTTCGTGGGGGATAAATCGATTACTGCAATTCTTGCTCCCCTCGCCCCTGCGGGGAGAGGGTTAGGGTGAGGGGGCGAACCTGGTACCAGCTCTCCAACCCTCACCCTAGCCCTCTCCCTTGGGAAGGGAGAGGGGACTGGTTTGGAACTAGTCGTTCAATTCGAAGATGGCTTCGACTTCCACGGTCATGCCAGCCGGCAAGGCGTTCACGCCGATGGCACTACGAGCGGCGATGCCGCAATCTTCGCCGAAGACCTCTTTCATCAGTTCACTGAAGCCATTGATCACGGCCGGTTGCTGGGTGAAGCCATCTTCGCAGTTGACCATGCCGAACGTCTTCACCAGGCGCTTGATCTTGTCGAGGCTGCCGAGGTGCGCCTTCAGGGTTGCGAGCATGGCCAGGCCGGTTTGGCGTGCGGCGGCGTAGCCTACTTCCTGATCGACATCGACGCCCACCTTGCCCAATTGAAGCGTGCCGTCCGGGCTCAAGGGGCCATGTCCCGAGAGGTAAACCATGTTCCCAACCGTGACCGCTGGCTTGTAAAGACCCATGGCCTTCGGGGCTGGCGGCAGTTCGACGTTCAAAGCTTCCAGGTTGGCATCAAAGCTCATGATGATTCTTTCGGTTTAAAAGGTTCCTGTCCCCTCGCCTCTGTGGGCAGAGGTAACAGGATGGTTATTTCTTATAAACGTCGTCTGGGTTCACCAGACGTTGTCCGACGATCTTGGTTTCGCTGGGGCCTACTTCCCGAAAGAAACAGGTTCGGTAACCTTCGTGACAGGCAGCCCCTTTTTGTTCGACCTTCAACAGAACCGTATCGGCATCGCAGTCGACCAGGATCTGGCGGACCTGCTGTTGATGGCCACTCTCTTCCCCTTTACGCCACAGTTTGCCGCGGCTGCGACTGAAGTAGACTGCCCGGCCGGTGGCGAGCGTTTCCTGGAAGGCCTCGCGGTTCATCCAGGCCATCATCAACACCTCGCCATTGTCGGCATCTTGCGCGATCGCAGGCACCAGACCGCCGGCCTTTTCAAAGTCGGGCTCGCGGGGGAGGGAGATGGACATCGCAGGGTACTCTTCAACAATGGGCCGAGTAAAAGGGAATCAATTCGGTTAAGTGTGGCTGTTTCTGCGTGAATCGGCAACCGGGGAGCCAGCGACAACAACACGCTAGTCGTTGCCGCTCAAGAAGATGAGCGCATGCGCGAACTTTGCCCGCACGCCCAAGCAGACTTGGGCGTGGCACCCAGATTCTCCGGTCCCCTCGCCCCTATGGGGAGAGGGTTAGGGTGAGGGGGCAAATTGCTTGTTGACAGCGCATGCCCAAGCCGGGTTCCGATCGGTTCGGAACTTATGTCTGGCGATGTTGGTGAAGGGGCGCTCAGGAAACCCTCACCCTGGCTCTGCGAGGGAGAGGGGACAAGAGCTTCATGGCGGGCCGCGTTCGTTGGGTTGATTCTCGTTGAGCGCCAGACCGGGTGCCACGCCCAAGTCTGCTTGGGCGTGTTGTGCGACGCTTACCTGGTCAATCCAGTACAGCAGATCGAACTCCACGACCTCGACATGAGGGCAAACCTTCGGCACGTCTTCGCTGGGTAAGTACGGTTCGTACTCAGGCACTTCGTGCGAAGCGCCCAGCTCACGACGCAGGCACTCAATCTTGGTCTGCTTCGTATGGATCTTCTCTTGCAGTTCCAAATCTTGCAGCTTCAGCCGGTAGAAGGACCACGCCAGGTACCGTTTCTCTTGGTACGTGTACGGCTGTTCGAGGGGAAGATCCTTCCAGCGTTTTGGCCGCTTGCGGCGTGTTGGTGAGTCTTCGTCGCGATTTTGTTTCGTCCTCTTCGGACTGGGCAACTGCGGTGGATCTTCCTCGGGGAAGTCGTAGGCCGCGACATGGGGATCGATCGGCACCGTCAGGTAGTCGGCGCAGAAACCAGGATCGTCAGACGCAAGAAACTGGGCATGACGTGCTTCCTGTTTGGCTCGCTCGGCCTGTTGGAACGCCTCCCACGCTGCTTCTTTGAGTGCGTCTTGCCGACGCGCGATTGCCTCCCACGGGGAAGGTCGCATGCCGGGCGGCTTAGGGTAAGCCGGTTCCGGCGTCGGCGAGGGTTCTTCACAAGGTTCTTCGACCGCAAGATGCATCAACACTTCGCCGCAGCAGGGACACAGAAGCCGGTTCCCATCGCGCACGGCAACCTGCGGAGCGTGCTCAGTTGAGCCTGCTCCGTGCGTTTCAAGTTGTGCGACGTGGTGATGGGACATGACGTATTTGTGTGTTGATGATTGGTTACGAGTTCGCACGCCCAAGAAGCAAGATTGCTTCGTTGGGTGTACGTGCAATCTATCAGCGGAGTGCTTCAGTGAGATAGTGCGCGCGAGAAGTTTTTTGTAGTCGGAACCCTGGTACCCACTTCGCGACCCGCGCTGGCGCGGGCCCTACTTTCTATCCGTGACCATCGGTGAAATCCGTGGTTGGTCCTCTCTCACGCGAAAGCACCATGCAAACGGCAGATCTGGCCTGCCGTGATCAATCGGTCTGACCAGAAGACCCCGCACATTCGGACTGTGTTCGCTAGCGGTGTAGTCAATGGAAGCAGGATGCCGAATCGATAACTGTTGGGTCGCCCTGCGGCGTTTTGGGACCACCCATCACCAGCTATCGTTGATCCCCCCATGTCCTGCTGAGGTTCCGTCGTGAAGAAGTCACTAAGTATTGTCATTCCGGTCCACAATGTTCAGTCGAGCATCGTTGCCGAGGTGGATCGTTTGTTGGAGATCGTTGCCGATCTGACAACCGATTTTGAATTGATGATCGTGGACGACGGTTCGACCGACGGGACTGAAGAAGTCCTGTATGAAATCTCGTGCCGCTATCCGCAGGTACGTTCGCGTCGATATTCGCCCCAGCAAGGTAAAGCAACGGCGATCGATCTGGGACTGGCCGCCGCCGCTGGCGAGGTCGTGATGATTCAGGATATGGATCGCAAGTTGACGACCGAAGATATTCAATCGCTGTGGGCGATGCATATCGACGCTTCGGCTGCTCACGCAGGTGTCATGCCGCAGCAGCCAATTGCTCAGCCTGCGAAGCCACAGCCGGCCAAGCCGCTGCTGCCAGGCGACCCGCAGCCGCTAGAGCAAGATCTGCTATCGCGATTGTCGAGTTGGGGTGCGGACATCGCCGAGCTGGAATCGCTTACGGAAGTTTCGGTGCCCGAAGAAACAGCCTCTGCGGCGTCGAGCGAAGCGGTTCAGCCGCCAGCACCCCGTCTGAAAATGCCTCGGTTCTTACGACGCATCCAGGAATTCGCGACCGGCGAATAACAGGCAATTTGAGAAGGGTTTGCGGTTCGTCCAGATGCTGCCCCTTACCGTTAGAGTTGCGGCGAATTATTTTCCGATAAAAGTTGCAAACTCTTGATTCGATCGGAACCATTCGATAGAATCAGCCAGTGCCTTCAAAATGTTTCAGGCGATATTTTCCTCATTTTCCAACCATGGTGAACTTTCCGGCATTGATCGCTGGCGAGGGACCCCACGGCAGCTTCGGAATCATTCCGATGCTTGGAGCGTTTTCAGGCACACTTATCACGAAGTTCGGTCGCGTCCTGTTTCTCCTCGAGGGCGTTGCTAGACTTCAAAACACAGGCTTAGCAGACGGGATTAGGCACCCCAGCTAATCGGCCTTAGATCGCAGTAAACGGAACAGACAAGAAGCATTCCCATTGAAGACTTACTCTCGGCGCATGCGCTATCGAGTGAGATCACTGTGGTGCTGTCTCTACGTTGCTATCGACTATGGCCCTGCGGCAGTCGGTTGAGCCTCCGGAACAAGGGAGGACTTCTAATGGCAACGGTTCCATTTACTATGGACCCCGCGGTTTACGCGTACGCGCCTTCCGAGATGGGCAACAGGTCCCCTCGTAAGTTGCATCGCATCCGCGAACTTCGCAAGCAACAAGGTGTTTCGCTTCGCACGGCCTCCAGAAAGTTGGGCATGCCCGCTTCTCAGGTGCGTGAAGAAGAGAAGCCTGACACCGACCTTTTGGTCTCGCAACTCTCGCAATGGGCCGACATCCTGGATGTGCCGATCGCGGACCTTCTGGAAGAACCCCAGAACAATCTTTCGTCGCCGATTCGTGAGCGTGCCAAGCTGGTGCGGATTATGAAAACGGTCAAAGCCATTTCCGAACGGACCCAGGAAGCCAACATTGGAATTCTGGCCGAGGTGCTGGTCGATCAGCTGGTCGACTTGATGCCGGAACTGGCTGACATCAATGCCTGGAACAATGTAGGCCAGCGTCGTTCGTTGAACGATCTTGGTCAGATCGCCGAACGGCGCATTTCCTGTGATTCCATTGTCGGTGCGATGCGAGACTAAGTTTCAATCGCGCTTCGGACAACGAACTTTCCCCTGGTACCCAGGCTGCTCGGATGCGGCCTGGGTTCGTTACTTTCTTGCCTGAGCTAGACCAGGTCCTTCAGGTGGAAGTGGAACTTGCCCAGTTTTCCACCGTAGTTACCGGCCGAAATGACGAGTACCCCATCAGTGGCTGCGGCATGCATGGCCGTTTTCATACCTTCGGCGACGGCTTCTTCGCTGGTGCCATCTAAGACAATTTCCAGCACGCAGTTCGCTCCTTCGACGACCTGCGACTCGACGCGGCCACGTAGGGTAGGGCAGTTGGTATCGGAGGTCGAAGCCATCAGGCTCTTATATTTCGAGCCGACCTTGCTGCCACTGCGAGCCACGCCCCCAGGAAAGGGAGCGATGACATTGGCCAGCGGAGCGAGCGCTTCGACGGCTTGGCGGGCCGCGGTCAGGGCGGCCTGCTGATCGACGGCCTGAAAGATAATGTTTCCGCCGGCCACGCCTTTCTCGATGCCGAGCGATTCGACGCAGAAAAATTCTCCGTCCATCACGGGGATTCGCCAGTAGCGTGTGCCGTCGATGACCTTGCTTTTCTGGAATCCGTCACCGAAGTAGCGAAGCGACTTACCCAGCGGCATGCGCTTTTCGGCCTCGGGAATTCCATCAAAGACGGCCGTCGAGGCGCAGGTCATCACGCATTGGCCAACCCGCTTGGTGATCGCCTTGGCGAGCGCATCAGCCGAGAAGCCGAAGGCCAGAACCATAGCACCCGGTCGACCGTCGGGGGATTCTTCCGCGGAAAGCAGTCGCTCGACGCCCACTTCAGCATCGCAGGCAATCACGCTGCTGCCGTAGCCACTTACTTCGGTGGTCGCCGCACGTAGCCAGTGGTCGTCGAAGGCGGTGATAATCAGCCGCGTGTAGACCATGCCAAACGCTTCGGCGAAGGTATCAACGATCTGCGTGTTGCCAATCTGCACAGGTGCATTCCCCGGGTTCGGAAAGAGATCAAGACCTTCTATCTTCCCCCGCCCAAAGAGCATTGCCAACCCCGCACTACGTTTGGCCTGGGTAACCAAATCCATGTCCGCGATCTACAATAGAGGATACGTGTTGAATTCCCTCCCTCGCAGATTTTCCGATTGAATGATGGACGAACAAGCGCCCAGGCCCCGAGTTGCGGTTATCGGTGGTGGTATTTCCGGACTTTCCGCTGCGCATCGGCTGCTGGAACTGAACTCGGAGTGCGACATTCATCTGTTTGAAGCGGACAGTCGCCTGGGTGGTGTTCTGCAAACCTCGAAGACCGACGATGGATATCTGCTGGAAAACAGCGCGGACAACTTCATTACCAATATTCCGTACGCCCTCGATCTATGTCGCCGGCTGGGAATGGAAGAAGAACTGCTGCCGACCAACGAAGCGTTGCGCAAGGCGTATGTCGTGCGCAATGGCAAGCTGTTTCCGGTACCGGACGGTTTTGTGCTGATGGCCCCCAGCAAGATGTGGTCGGTGATTACGACTCCGATCTTGAGCTGGGCTGGAAAGCTGCGACTAGCGAAGGAGTACTTCGTTCCCATACGTGAGGAGACTTCCGACGAATGCCTGGAGTCGTTCGTGACGCGACGTCTCGGCAAGGAAGCGTACGAAAGGCTCGTGCAGCCGTTGATCGGCGGGATCTATACGGCCGATCCAACCAAGCTAAGCATCCAGGCAACCTTGCGGCAGTTCGTGGAGATGGAGCAGAAGCACGGCAGCTTGATTAAGGCTGCGCAACGCAAGGAAGCCGCTGGTAAAAAGAATGAGAGTGGTGCCCGCTACTCGATGTTCGTTGCACCGAAGCAGGGCATGGGAGACGTGATCCAACGGCTCCAGGAGCGGCTGTCAGGACAAGCGATTCACTTAAACACACCGGTCTCGGCCGTCGAAAAGACCGACGATCATTGGACTGTGCAAACGCCTGACGAGAAGTACGCGTTCGATGCGGTCATCATGGCGCTGCCGGCTCCTCACGCGTCGAAAGTCCTCGGTGCGTTTCCCGTTCTTACTGAGAACCTCGCGGCCATTCCTTACGCGGGATGCAGCGTGGCGATCTTGGCGGTGGATGAAAAGCAGATCGGTCGACCGGTCGCTGGGTTTGGGTTCGTGGTGCCAGAGATCGAAAACCGCAAGATCCTGGCCGGCAGTTTTTCCAGTGCCAAGTTTCCGGGGCGTGCTCCTGAAGGAAAGGTGATCATCCGCGTGTTCGTGGGTGGCGCCTGTCATCCTGAACTGGCCGATCTTTCCGATGACGAAATGAAGCAAGTCGTCATGAAAGAACTCGGCGAGTTGATTGGCCTGAATGGTGAGCCTGAGAAGTTCCTCGTCACGCGTTGGATGGGAAAGATGCCGCAGTATCATCTCGGGCATCTCGATCGGGTCGCAACGCTCGAGGAAGAAGCGGCCCGGCTGCCTGGTTTCGAACTGGCCGGCAATGCCTATCGAGGCGTGGGCGTTCCGCAGTGTATTCAAAGCGGCGAACAGGCGGCGAAGCGCGTGTTGGATTATCTAAGCAGCCGCTAGGTTGATGCTCGCGACTTGGCCTTCCAAGAAGGTGAGATCGAGACCCGCGTGTTCTTCTCGTGCTTTCTGTAGCGCCGTCAGCGCTGCTTCGGGGTCGTCGTTGTACTGTTGGGCAAACGCTTGCTGGTTGGTGGCCGCTTGAATCGCGGACGTCTGCGCGGCGATTTGAGCGAGCAACTGCTGGGCTTCTTCAGACTGTTGCAGAAGCGCTTTGGCTTGCTGCGCGAAGGAGTCGGCTCCATCGACCGCGATTTGCCCATTGGGATCGATTCGCAGTTGGAACGAATCAGGCAGGTCTTGTCCGGCTTGATGGAACGTGCGGCGCAGCAGGTCTTCGAGATCTTCCAGCGAACGCCCGAGTTGATCTTGGAGCTCGCCGGCATTGCCACCGAGAAGGCCACTGGCAGCGAGGAACGATTCGAGAGAGGCGGCATCGGTCAAGGTGGTTTCCTGGCTCGGTTCCGCTTCTCCTTGAAGCAGCGAGAAGACCCCTTCGGAAAGTTGCTTGGCCGCTCCGGCGGCCATCGACGCCGCACCGATCCCTAGTGGTAAAGCGGTTGCAATATTCATCCGCGCATTCCTGCAGTAGTGACAGCCCCCCGTCTCTTGATGTATCGACTCGGCAGATGTGCCGACTTTAACGATTAGAGGGTTTGCGAGGGGAGAAACGTTACGCGGGGACCAGGGTGGTCAAGAAGAAGAAAAAGTTCCCATTACCTACGATCGCTTAGCAATCCGACCTCCAGCTGGTATCTCAGGATACCCTGCCCCAGAATGAGGTTATGACTAGGTAATGGGAACAAATTCTATGTTTCATAAGACGAGTTGCCACAGGCAGGCTTGGATAAGCCAATCCGATGAGCTTGAAACTCGAAGTCATCCAATGTGATATCTTGCTTATCGTGCAGATTACCCCCCAACTTGAGCGGAGTCAAGGGAAATCCCCTAAAATGGTGTAGCAATGACGCCCCGGACGGCATTACATCAAATTAGGGGTAGAATTCTTTACGCTGCAACCAGTGTCGGCTGGAAGCATTCCACTTTTTCCAGCTGCAGGATGCTGCGGTAAAGGTCGACATATTGTCGAGCGGCATCTTCCCAGCTGAATCGTGCAGCGGCTTGCTGTAGAAGTTGAGGGTACTCGGGGGACGCGTTAAAGACGCTCATGCCGCGATGATAAACATCGGCCATGTGATCCGGCGTGAAGTTGTCCCAATAGAAAGCTCTCTGGCCGCCTATCTCAGGCAGGCTTGTACGTCGGGCGAGGAAAACGGGCTTACCGACCGTCATGGCTTCGATCGGAGGCAGTCCGAACCCTTCTGTCAAAGACGGGAATACGAACGACTCGCAGTTTTCATAAAGCCACTGCCGCTCTTCGTCGCTAATCGGTCCCGGCAGGCAAACGCGATCGGCCAGGTTACGCTCCTGGATGATCTGTCGCATCTCCATGGCGTATTCGGAATGGTTCTGGCCCGCAATCACCAACTGATGATTGGGTAATCGCTCAATGAGATCGAGCAGGACGTGGAAGTTTTTCTTCCGGTCGATAATGCCAATGCTGAACAGGTAAGGGCGGCTTGCATTGAGCCATGTTGGCTGATGAGCGACGAACTGATTTACGTCGGGCCGGCCATTGTAAATCACCTGCAACGGCTTGTTGTGTAGGTCGAAATGCGACTTCACTTCCCCAGCCACGAATTTTGAGATGACCGTGATGGCATCCGCGCGGCGGATTAGTCGAGCGACGCGACGATGCTCGCGATCGATTTTGGCGCCCTTCTTCTCGCGCAAGTAGTTCAGGTCGTGAATCGTCAACAAGACGCGCGTCTTGGGATTCAGCGGCAGGTACTTCGCTTGTTGGTGTGTCGCATGCCACAACGCATAGTCAGGCGTACGTCCCATTTGGGTCCAGCGATACCAGCGTTGGAAGATCTCTTTTCGCCAGGGCTTTGCCTCGATGGCATCTGACGTACCGAAGTCATTCGCCTGAGCTGCGGTGACAAAGGGAATCGGTCGCAGGCCGCGAGTGCTCATTTCTGTGGTCAGAGCACGTCCGAGATTGCGGGCAAATTGCCCCAGCCCGGAACAGCCGTTCCGAGACTTCTCGAGATCGAGGACGATACGTGGAGGTGGATTGAGCATGGAGTCGCGTTATTGGGAACGACGGCCTGAGTCGTTCGTTCTTCCTTGAGATAGCAGCGCTGGCTTCCTTCACAGCTGGCAGTCTCAATGTCTGGAAAAGGAGTTGCAGTATCAATAAATGTTGATGAAAGCGAAGCTCCCAGACGACGAGAGACTACCTGTTTCATCGGTGCCATGGAATACCGATCTGAGATAAGAGTTATTTGCCCGTAGAACCCGCAGTACCCGACTGCAATCACAACTAGCGTAAGAAGTTAACAACCTGAGCCATATGAGACCCCCATCGGCTTGGTTCTGTAGGGAAAATAGGGCAAAATAGGACCTTCTACTCGTCCTAATTCCCGTAAAGACGCCCCTACATCAAGCTCTCTTGAGGATTAGCCCCTGTGAATATTTACCTGGGAATCGATATCGGAACTTCCGGCACCAAGACCATCGCCATGTCCGAAGATGGTTCGATCTTGGCTGAAGCCTCTGCTAGCTACCCCGCATCGCACCCCAAACCCCTTTGGAGCGAGCAAGATCCGGAGCTATGGTGGAAGGCAACCGTCAAGACGGTGAAGAAGGTGGTTCAGCTAGCCAAGGCGAAGCCTGAGGACGTGAAGGCAATCGGTCTATCGGGGCAGATGCATGGATCGGTCTTTCTCGATGAGAACGACGAGGTGATCCGTCCAGCGTTGCTCTGGAATGACCAGCGTACCGCTGCCGAATGCGCGGAGATCGAATCGCGTGCCGGCGGTCGGAAGAAACTGATCAAGATGGTTGCCAACCCGGCCCTGACGGGATTCACGGCTCCCAAAATTCTATGGCTACGCAACAACGAGCCAAAGAACTTCGAGCGTCTCAAGAAAGTGCTCCTTCCCAAGGACGAAATCCGACGCCGTCTGACCGGCGAGTACGCGACCGAAGTCAGCGATGCGAGCGGCATGCTGCTGTTGGATGTCTCGAAGCGGGCCTGGTCGACGGAACTACTCTCCAAGTTGGAACTCGACACCGATCTGCTGGGCAAAGTTTACGAATCGGAAGATGTCACCGGCAACCTGACCAAGAAGGCTGCCAAGCAGTTGGGTCTGACCACCGAGTGCGTCGTGGTTGGTGGGGCAGGGGACTGTGCGGCCAATGCCTTGGGCAACGGGGTCGTCAAGAAAGGGATCCTGGCCAGCAGCCTGGGGACCAGCGGCGTGATGTTCGTGCATAGCGACGAAATGGCCGCCGACCCGGAAGGACGTCTGCATACCTTCTGCCATGCGGTTCGTGGCAAATGGCACATGATGGGTGTCACGCTGTGTGCTGCTGGTACGCTGGAATGGTTCGTCCAGAAACTGTGCGCCGAGATGCGTGGTCCACGCGGCAAGAGCGATCCTTACTCGACGCTGATGAAGCAGGCCGAAGCCGTCCCTGCGGGAAGCGAAGGCTTGATGGTCCTGCCGTACCTGGCCGGCGAGCGTACCCCGCATGCCGACCCGGATGCTCGCGGCTGCTTTATCGGAATCACGCTGAAGCACGAGCGTGCTCATCTGACGCGAGCGATCATGGAAGGGGTGACCTACTCGTTGCGGGAAAGTCTGGAAGTGCTCGACCAGATGAATATTCCCGTTCGCCAGGTTCGCGCAGGTGGCGGTGGTGCCAAGAGTCCGTTCTGGCGACAGATGCAGGCTGATGTGTTTGGCAAAAAGGTTGTTAAGCTGAATGCAGAGCAAGGACCAGCGTTTGGTGTTGCCTTGTTGGCGGCGACCGGTGCTGGGGCTTATAAGAATATTCAAGAGGCCTGTGCCGCAACGATTAGCGAAGTGGCAGAAACGAAGCCTGATCGCGCGGCCAAGAAGTACTACGATAAAGCATTCCCGGTGTATCAAGATTTGTATCAGTCGCTCAAAGACGACTTCAAGAAGCTGGGGAGCCTCAGCGACTGATCTCATTTGAAATGAGGTGGCGACATGACGTGCCGATTTTACCGTGAGCAGGAAGTGAACCAACTGCTCGATATGGCGACAGCCATTGAAGTGGTTGACGAAAGTTTTCGGCAACTCGGTACCGGTGGCGCCGAAAACGTTCCTCGGCATCGTGCCCGTGCCCCAGGGTTTGTGCTGCACGGCATGCACGCTTCGGCGGAATACCTGGGAACCGCCGGCTGGAAGATGTACAGCACCACGCGGATCGGGGCCAAGTTCATGGTCGGTATCTACGATATCGACAGTGGGCAAATGGTCGCGTTGATCGAGGCCGATAAGCTCGGTCAGATGCGTACCGCCGCTTCCTCCGCCGTGGGTGCTCGTTACCTCGCCAAAAAGCCGGTCACGCAGCTAGGGCTCTTTGGTACCGGCTGGCAGGCCGAATCCCAGCTGGAAGCCATGGCGACCGAGTTTCCCCTGACCCAGGCATTTGTTTACTCGCGTGATCAGGAGAAGCGAGAGTCGTTCGCCGAGCGAATGGCCGACAAGTGCCAGATTGAAATCGTACCGGTTCACGATCCCAAGGATGCCGTGGAAGATCTTCCGCTGGTGATCACGGCCACGACCAGCAAACACCCCGTCTTCGATGGCAATCTGCTTGCCGAGGGAGCCCTGGTCTGCGCGATGGGTGGGAACTGGGCGTTCAAGCGGGAAGTCGACGTGGTGACCATTCGCCGCGCCGATAATTGGGTTTGCGACTCGATCGAAGCATGCCAGGGCGAGGCAGGCGACTACTTGCTCGCCCAAGAGGAAGGCTACTTCGACTGGGACGTCGCCGTCTCCTTATCAGATGTTATCGCCGGTACGGTCATTGGCAGAAACAATACCGACAGCATCGTCGTGTACAAAACGGTTGGCTTGGCGATTCAAGATGTCGCGCTAGGCACTAAGTTTCTGCAGCGAGCCGCCGAGAATCCGGGGATCGGGATCGATCTGCCGTTTTAGCGGATCTCTTTGGCTGGATTCTGTGGGGCTTCCGCGATCGACTGTTTCGGCTGAGTCGCCTCGACTTCGTTCTTTTCGGCTTCGGCGGAAATCGATTCGGCCGCGGCAACGCGAAGCTGAACTTCGGTCGCATAGCGTGTTTCCGGTCGACCACATTGCAGCTCAGGACGGATCAGGAACTGTCCAGCTTCTTTCGTTTCAATGGTCACGGTCAAGCGAATGCTCTTGCCGGCGTCGATGGTCAGCGGATCGAACAGGGCTTGGCCTGGGGCGATCCGGCCGGTGTGACCTTCGACTTTGATCGGTTCGATCCCTTCGGAAAGATTGACCACGGCTTGCACCAGGTCGCTGGGTTTATCGCTCAGGTTGGTGATTTCGATGCCGTACTGGACCGGTTTGCCTTGGATGGCGATGGCCGACGGCGTGAAGATCTCCATCTTCAACGCATCGACAGGCTCAAGCGGTTCTTCGGCAGCAACCGGCGTTTGCATTTGTTCTTGAACTGGGTCGGTCGCGGCGACAGTCGGTGCGGTAGGAGCGACAATATCGGTCCAGGAAACCTTGACCGATTCGCCGGCGAGGGCTCGCAGCCGTACCCAATCTTCGGCCGTAACCAGTAGCGAGTTGGCGTCGGGAATCTGGTTTTCGGTATCGATCACCACGGCAACCTCACCCAAGGAGAGCAGCGTGATCTCATTGATGGTGTCGGCCGAAAGCGTACATTCTTCTGGAATCTCGATGGAATGCTGCCCAATCGCGATGTGACCGGCGTAAAGATCGCCAATGGCCACGCGAATCGTTTTCGACGGCAGGTCGACATGCAGCTTGATCGGACCTTGCAGGACTTTGATTGAATCGCCAGGCGTCGGATTGTGGTCATCGGCCCAGTCGTTGATCGAACGTAGGAAGCTTTCCGGGATCTCATGATCCAGGGCAACCTCTTCCAGGTTCATGCCCGGCAGAAACGTCATCGCAGGCTTCGCTAAGTGCTTGTTGGCAGAGAAAATCACCGTTTTGGCAAGCTCGTCCCCTTTGGCCAGAACCTGCTCGCGCTGCTCGTCGGTAAGGTCTTCTCGGTAGGCCAGACGCTGGATCTGCTCTAGCGCGGTAGCCCAGGTAAATGCAGCTTCGGATTGTTCAATTTCAGCCCAGGCATCGTCAAAGGAAAGGACCTTGGGCGTAATGTCTTCAATTTCCAGCGATTCTTCTTCCGGAGCTGGCTGAGGCTCTTCGTGCGCCACGGTGTCTGCCGAGAAGCGGCTTGCCGGCTTGGTGGTTGGGCCGCTGGCCGAGACCGGAATCACTGGCGTGGAACCGGGGCGATTCTCGAGGACCGGGTTCGCGACGAACTCGTCCTTCGGAGTCGCTTGTTCAGACGTTAGCACCGTGGGCACTTGCTGCACGGCTACCTGGCTTCGATTCTCGGCCAGTTCCGTAAAAGCTTCCTCGGAAAACAACGGCGCTTCTTCAGCAGCCATAGATTCTTCGGAAGGCGAAGAGGCCATCTGATTGCGGTAGATTACGTACCCGTTGTACGCAACACAGACTAAGAGTCCCACGATCAAAAGATTACGAAGTACGGACACGGCATCCTCGGCTGGAGCGAGTTTTATCGAAAAAATTGCGCAAGTTGGTTGTGCTGTATCAAATCCGCGGAAATGCATCCAGACCAGTTGGGGGAGAAAATGCCAGCAAATTCGGACGAGCCTGCCCAGGGCCGAGAAAATCCATGGCGGTAAATGGGATCTTCTTCTAGGATTAAGTAGTCAACGAAATCCATTCCTCCCTTGCTGACCGGTAAGCATGGATCGACCTGCCCCTACCGCCGACTGGTCTTCGCCACAACAGCCTGACGGGGATGGTGCGCTAGCAGAGCATGCAGAACACGGCGGCTCAGGCCGATGGCTTCGCTTTGAAACGATCCAGAACTCGGCATCGTTCATGGTTTCGTTGATCGTTCATTTCTCGCTGGTCATGGCGATGGCGATGTTCACGATCATCGATCCGCCTGATCGGAAGATTGAATTGATCGTGCTCGAGCCGGACGTCGAAGACCGCGACCGACCGCTGGAAGTCGAACTCGACGAGTCGGACAAAATCGCCAAGGAAATGACGCTCGCGAATCTGACCACGACCGAGCAAGGACTGGACGGGATGGTCGAGGCCTCGCTCAAAGCTCCGCAGCTGGAGATGCCTCCCACGGAGTTTGCCAACGCTCCGCTGGTGGCCCTGCAAGCGGAAGCCCTGCTGACCAAGGATGTCGATTCGCTGATCGAAGACATGCCGATCGGTACGGTCGGCTCGGTCCAGGCAGTCGTCGGAGACTACCAGGAAGCAATGGACCAGATCTCGCAAGAGTTGATCTGGATGCTTTCCAAGAACAAGGTCCTGGTTATCTGGCTGTTCGATCAGTCGGAGAGCATGAAGGACGATCAAGCGAAGATTCGTCAGCGCATTCATCGAATCTACGCCGAGGTCGGGCTCAGCGAGCATGCCAAGGGAGATGCTCTGACGACCGGCGTGGCCAGCTTCGGGCAAGGCTTTCAACTGCATACCAGGGCGCCAACGGCTGACCCTCAAGAAGTCGACGAGGCCATCGCCGCGGTGCCGGTCGATCCATCCGGCGAAGAGATGTTCAGCTCGGCCGTGGCCGAAGTGCTGACGCTACATCGCCGCTACGCCAAGATCGCCGATCGTAAGGTCGCACTGATTGTCGTGACCGACGAGAGTGGCAACACGCAAGACAACGAAGGACGACTTGAGAAAGCGATCTCGATCGCCAGGGCCACCGACACGCGAGTTTTCATCCTGGGGCGTGAAGCGATCTTTGGTTATCCCTTCGCCCATGTGCAGTGGATGCATCCCGAAGAAGGAACGATTCACTTGTTGCCGGTCGACCGCGGTCCGGAGGCTGCCCTGGTCGAACAACTGCAGACCGATGGGTTCGGCAAACGGACCGATGCACTGACCAGTGGCTTTGGTCCGTTCGAGCAAGTCCGGATGGCGAAAGAGACCGGCGGCATCTTCTTCATGCTGCCTGGTGAAGAGGCGAACATCAACAACGCGATCGATCGCCGCTACGAACCAAAGACGATGGACATGTATCGGCCGAACCTGAGTTCGCGTATGCAGCAGGTCGGCGAAGTCAAAAGCGATCCGCTCAAGACCCTCGTCACCAAGATCATCTACGATTTGAATCCATACGAGGAAAGCGTTGCCGACGTGATCGAGATTCAGCAGGTCTTCAGCAACGACTTGCAGCGATTTCGCCAGCAGGTCCGGCAGCAGCAAGCCAAGATGATCACCTACATCACGTACCTGGACCGAGCGATCCAAGCCGCGGAAGATAATCGGCATCTGCGAGACGAATCGAACTCGCTGCGTTGGAATGCCAACTACGACTTGCTGTACGGTCAACTGCTGGCCTACCGGGCTCGTGCCTATGAGTACGGTGCCTACCTGACCAACTTCGCCGAGAATCCTCCGGTGCCACCACAAATGCCTGGCTACATGGAATTCCGCGGTTGGCGGCTGAATACGGCCGACGAGCTATCGGCCCCGGACAAGACCGAAGACGACATCTCCCTCTCGCGGGATGTGCTGCAGTTCGTGATGCAAGAACACGAAGGCACCCCGTGGGCCACGCGAGCCAGCTGGGAGATCAAACGCGGCTTCGGGGTGAAGCTCGAACCGATCTTTTTCGACACGCGTCGAATCAATCGACCGCGGCCAGTCGGACCCGGCGGACCACCGCGGATGCCGGTGCAGATTCCAAAACTCTAATTACGCGCTTAGATCAGCTTAGCTGCGAGATCGCCTTCCACAGCTTCGGTGGCGACATGGGAAGCTCGAACATCCGTGCGCCGCAGGCATGATAGATCGCCGATTGCACCGCCGCCGGTGGCGGGACGATCGGTGTTTCGCCCACCCCACGAACGCCATACGGATGATCCGGATTAGGGACCTCGACAATGATCGTATCGATCATCGGCAGGTCGTAACACGTGGGCATACGATAGTCCAGCAGCGAGGCGTTGGCCATCGTGGCGTCGTCGCGGTAGTAGTATTCTTCGTTGAGGGCCCAGCCGATCCCTTGGACGGCTCCGCCTTGCAGCTGTCCTTCGACATAGCTGGGATGAATGGCTTTGCCGGCATCTTGGATGGCCGTGTAACGCAGGACGCGAACCTTGCCTGTTTCCGGATCGACTTCGACATCGCAGATGTGCACGCCGAAGCCATTGGTGGAAACATCCTTCGAGATCGAGGCCCGTCCAACGACCGGCTGACCGATCTCAGGCAGCTTTTCAGCAAGTTCGCGAAAGGTGATCGTCTTGTCGCCGCTAAGGAATGTACCGCTATCGAAGCGAACTTCCTCCGCGTCGCACTCCCACAGAACGGCCGCACGTTCGCAGAGCTGTTTTCGCAGATCGAGTCCCACTTCGTAGGCCGCAAGGCCAGTGGCGAATGTGGTGCGGCTGCCGCCGGTGACGTCGGTGTAGCCCACGCTGTCGGTATCGACCACTTTCGGGTGCACGTCTTCGGCGGCGATGCCCAGAGTTTCGGCAAGCTGCATGGCAATCGATGTGCGGGTACCGCCGATGTCGGTCGATCCTTCCAGCAGGTTGATCGTTCCGTCAGAGTTGACCGTGGCCGAGACACTCGACTTCAGGCCAATGTTGAACCAGAAGCCAGCGGCAATGCCGCGGCCACGATTCTTCCCTTCTAGCGGCGTGTTCCAGTGGTCGCTCTGCTTGGCCGCTTCCAGGCACTCGACGAGCCCTACCCGCGGATAGACCGGGCCATCGACCCGACGCGTTCCTTCCTTGGCTGCGTTCTTCAGGCGCAGTTCGAGCGGGCAGATGCCGAGCTGGTCGGCCAATTCGCTCATGACCGACTCGAAGGCGAACGCGGCCTGGGTTGCTCCAGGAGCACGGTACGCTTGGGTTTTCGGTTTGTTCAGGCAGACGTCGTATCCATGAACCCGAGCATTGGGTAAGTCGACGCAGCTGAACATGCACATGCAGCCAGGACCAATCACCCCGTCGCGGTAAGCGCCGGCGTCGTACGCCAGGTAAGCGTCGCCCGCAACGAGTCTGCCTTCTTTCGTGGCTCCGATTTTGACGCGAATGTACGAACCAGGCGTCGGGCCGGTAGCTTCTAAAACCTCGTCACGCTGCATGACCATCTTCACCGGGCGGCCACACTTTCGGCTCAACAACGCCGCGACCGGTTCCAGGTAGACAGCAATCTTCCCGCCAAAGCCACCGCCGATTTCACATGGGGTGACGGTGACGCGAGAAAGAGGGATTTGCAGAAGCTCGGCTACTTGTTGGCGGCAGGTAAAGGAACCTTGCGTCGAGGTCCAGACCTTGAGCTTGCCATCTTCGTTCCAGTGGGAGATCGAGTTGTGCGGTTCAATGTAGCCTTGGTGGACGGTGGCCGTTTTGAACTCGCGCTCGATCACGACATCAGCGGAAGCCATGGCCGCGTCGACGTCCCCTTGCTCGAAGTGAAGATGCTTGGCGATGTTGGTCGGTTTGTCTCCCCTCGTACCCATGTGATCGGTGCGAAGCTCTTCGTGCAGAATCGGAGCATCGTCCTGCATCGCATCTTGCACCCACAGGACCGACGGCAGGACTTCGTACTCGACGCGAATCAAGGCCAACGCTTCTTCGGCGATGTGAACGTTGCGAGCGGCAACGGCCGCGATTGCATGCCCTTTGTACAGTGCCTTATCGATGGCCATGCAGTTTTCGCTGAGGTCTGACAGGTGCACCGAACCTTCGCCGAGATTGGCGACCTTGTCCTTCAAGTGTGGCCAGTCTTTGCCGGTGATGACGGCGACCACGCCGTCGAGTGCCTGGGCTGCCGACGTATCGATCGATTTGATCTTGGCATGCGCGTGCGGGCTACGGAGGATCTTACCGTGCACCATGTCCGGAAAGTGGACGTCGTTGGTGTAGATGGCCCGTCCGGTGACTTTGTCGGTTCCGTCATGCCGGATCGGTCGCGTGCCCAGCACCTTGTACTTCTTGTCGCTATAGGAAATCGGAGATCCATTCATAGCAGGGCTTTCCTATTGTTGCTGCTGGGCTTGCTGTTGACTGGTTTGCGATGGCTGCGGATTCTGCTTGGGGGCATCGCCGGCGCTCATGCGTTCGGCTGCGGCTTGAACGCTACGAACGATCTTGTCGTACCCGGTGCAGCGGCAGAGATTGCCAGCCAGGGCAAAGCGAATTTCCTCTTCGCTGGGATTCGGTTTCTTATCGAGCAGGGCCTTCGCCGCCACGATGAAACCAGGCGTGCAGATGCCACACTGCAGCGCCGCACCTTCCAGGAAGCATTGTTGAATCGGATGCAGGGCACCTTTGTCGGCGATGCCTTCGATGGTGGTGAGCTCGCGTCCCTGCACTTCGACGGCCAAGACAATACAACTGTTGACCGGCTCGCCATCGAGAAGGACCGTGCACGCGCCACAGTTGCCGTTGTTACAGCCTTCTTTGGCGCCGGTTAATTGCACGACGTCCCGCAAGACTTCCAGCAAGCTCTGTCGCGGCTCGCAGAGGAAGTCATAGGATTGGCCATTGATGGTGGTCGAGATGGCCATTTTCGCTGGGGCTTTACCTGACATGGTTGGGCTTTCCCGGAGTTGTGAATCAGCTTGGATGAGTGGCGACGACCTGGCCGGCGGCTCGAAGCAGGGCCGTGTGGAGCGTTCGTTTGACAAGGACGTAGGCCAACTGCTGGCGGAATTCGATCGTGCCACGCATGTCGTTGATCGGCGTTGCCAACGTAGCGGCCTGGCGAGCAACGTCTTCGATTAAGTCGTCGCTGGGCGTTTGACCCTTTAAACCCTCGGCTACTTCGGTTGCCAGAATTGCCTTGGGACCCACAGCACCCAATGCGATGCGTGCTTGGCTGATGGTGCCGTTATCTGCCAGTTCGATGTAAGTGCCGGCACAAGCAACGGCGATGTCCATTTCGTAACGAGGAATGAATCGCTCGTAGGCCGAGCCCGATGTTTTACCCAGTGACGGAAGGGTCAGCGATAGGAGCAGCCCCTCGCCGTTCATGACGTTTTTCCCGGGACCGGTGCAGAACTTGCTGACGCTGCAAGTTTGTGTTCCGGTGGGCAGTGCGTACGTGACTTCCGCCCCTAAAGCCATCAGGGCAGGTACGCTGTCGGCCGCAGGCGAAGAGTTGCAAAGGTTCCCGCCAATGGTCGCACGCGATTGGATCTGCCAGCCGCCAATGATGAGGGCCGCGTCACGCAGAGCGGAATACTTTTCCGTCAGAGGGCTTTTTTGGACCTGCGAGCACGTCACCGCGGCGCCTAGGTAAAGTCCGCCTTCGGCGGTCGTTTCCAGCTTGGAAAGTTCCGCGATCTGTTTGATGTCGATGACGTGATCGGCGTGTCGCAGGTTCTCTCGCAGTTGAACTAGGATGTCGGTTCCCCCAGCGAGAAACACAGACTTTCCGCTGGCGGATGACAGAAGTTCAACCGCTTCACTTATCGTACGGGGCGCATGGTACGTGAAAGCTTGCACGCGAACTCCGTTTCTTGACAGAGAAGTTTGGGGCGAAGGAGCGGGGCAGGGACCGCATTCCGTGAGGGTTCGCCCTCAATATCGAGAGTTCACGATCGAGTGTCAAGCAAACCAACAGCACGTTGACGTGAACGCGAGATTACTCGTCGTTGTTCAGCAGGAAGCGGGCCGACGAAAGTCCGTAGCGTTCTTGGTTCGCTTCTTCCCGCGACATGTCCGAGTTGGCGATCTGCTCTTCTTCGCTGGGAAGTTCCGTCATCGTCGCGTTGGCGGTCGTGTAGTCGTCGGAGTAGCCCATTTGCTGCCGGTAATATTCATCCGACATCGCAATGGGATCGCTCTTGATGACTCCTAACAGGCATGCAACATCGAGCATCGTCCCGGCGATGAAGCGGCCAGGGCCGAGCACGGCATTGAAGAACATCAGCGAGCGATTCCAGTCGTCGGAGATATGAAAGGGGTCGTCGACCATCCCGCCAAGCCAGCCCAGGTTGTCGGTGTTGGCCTGGGGGACAAAGAAAAAGGCCAGGCCGACGTAGATCAACGGAATTCCCGCGGCAACCACGACACTGTGCCAGCCGGTCAGCGGCAAAAAATGGAAGGGAAGCCAAAAAAGTCCCACGGCCATCAAGGTCGCGGCAATCAGCTTGAAAAAGACGACCCACTCGCTTTGCTGGGCGACGTGCTCGGTATTGAGCTCGACGTTGCCAACCGGTTGAGGGTCGTACTGTTCGCACCAATATTCGTAAAAGCTCATCACGCACCGATCTTCGAGGTATCTTTTAAGTTGCCTGTGTTCCTTTACCCCAAGCCTATCCCACAAATGGTGTATGGGCTGAGATCGCCTCGCTTTTGAGAAAGGATCTCATTCCGGCCAAAGTTGGTTATTTTCGGCCTGGGATAGGGGAATTTTGATTTCCGGAAGATTAGTATGGGGCGGATTGGGCGGAATCGAGCGATTTTGCCGACAACTGTGTGGCTACCATGTGCTGGAGAATGATGAAATGAAGCGTGTTATGCTCGTGCTGATTGGCTTGCTTTCGGTTGCGCTGCTGAGCGGTGTTGCCTTGGCAGATAAGGGAAAAGATTCGAAGTACAGCACCGAAGACATTATGAAGAAGGGCTTCAAGGGCGGTCTGGTCGCTAAGGTCGCCAAGGGCGAAGCCAGCGAAGAAGATCAGAAGGTCGTCCTGGAGATGCTGGAATCGTTGGCCAAGAATCCGCCTCACAAGGGCAGCGAAGAAAGCTGGAAGGAAAAGACGACAGCTTTGTTGGCCGCGGCCAAGGGAACCGTCGAAGGCAAAGAAGGCGCCGATGCCAAGTTGAAAAAGGCGATGAATTGCAAGGCTTGTCACAACGAGCACAAATAAGCAATCAGCAACAAGTTTATTGAGATTCCGGATAGGGCCCTGGGCGATGTTTGCCGAGGGCCCTATTTCATTGGTTGCGAACCTTTGCGGTGTGCTGTAGCCTAAACGGATTACCTATCCTCCGTTAATGCCCGCCATTGCCTAAGGAAGTTATTCTTCATGAATCGTTTTTGGATTCTCGGTATTGTTCTGCTTGCCCTTCCGCTTTGTGTCGGATGCCCGACGAGCACTCCTACCGATTCACCTGACGGAAAAGGGGGAGCGGCCGCTGCACCCAAGCCTGAAGCAGACGATGCGGAAGCCGTGGCAGCGCTGGAGGAACTTGGTGGAAAGCTCACCAAGGACGATAACGGCAACGTGATTCGCGCCGACTTCTCGGCCGTCGTGGTGGAAGACGACGACGTCTTCGCTCCGATCGCCAAGCTGAAGCAACTTCAGGTGGTCAAGTTCTATGGTGCTGAAATCACCGACGACGTCACCGGGTTCATGAAGGATCTGACAGAGCTTCGCGACGTTGACTTCTCGAACTGCGTGATCGAGGACAAGGGCATCGAAAACTTGACCAACTCGAAGAATCTGTCTGCGTTTGGCCTGCGTCGCAACAACATTTCCAACAAGTCGTTGGAGATCATCGCGACCCAGTTCCCGAAAGTTCGTTACCTGGACGTTCGTTACTGCAACGTTGATGACGAAGGGATGAAGTTTGTCGGCCAGATGAAGAACATGGAAGTGCTGCGAACCGAAGGTGCGTTCATCAGCGACGAAGGGATGGCTCACCTGGCCGACCTGACCAAGATGCGATTCCTGAACTTGCGTGACAAGAAGATCACCGACAAAGGCATGGCTTACCTGGCCGGTATGGAGAACCTGGAAACGCTGGAACTGAACGAAGTTGCCTGCTCGAACGAAGGTCTCGCGCACATCAAGGATTGCGTCAAGCTGAAGAAGTTGCACCTGTTCCGTACCAAGGTTACTGACGACGGGATGCAGTACCTGACCGCGATGACGGACATGGAAGACCTGAAGTTCCGCCAATCGCCGGTCCGTGGCGAGCAGATGGACAAACTCAAAGGGATGACCAAGCTGAAAGCTCTGGACGTGAGCGAAACTCCCTTTGTCGACGAAGGGGTAGCCGTTGTGGCAACCTTCGAAAACCTGGAGTCGCTCAACTTGTGGAACACCTTCATCACCGATGACGGCCTGGCACCTCTGAAGAATCTTAAGAAGCTGAAAGAGTTGGATCTGCAGAACTGTGCCCTGAGCGATGCCGGCGTGAAGCACCTGGAAGGGATGACTTCGCTGACCAGCTTGTCGCTGAAAGAGAACAGCTCGATTTCGGACGAATCGATTCCTGTCCTCAACTCGTTGACCAACTTGAAGAAGTTGACGTTGAACTTCACGCAGATCTACGACGACGGCGTGGAGCAACTGAAAGAAGCCAATCCCAAGCTGGATGTGAGCTTCTAAGCGGCTGACCTAGACAATCAGAGAAGCCTCTGCGATTCGCTCGCAGGGGCTTTTTTTATGCGTTAGCCGTTCGCCTTCTTACGTAGCGTCCGCAAGGCCCGATGGGCGATCCGCTGCGTATGCTTCGAGTCGGTTTCCGAGAGCCAACGCTCGCAGAGGCTTTCGACAAAGTCGGGTCGCGTCTTGCTGGCATCGTTCAGCCAGTTGGCGACCGAATCTTGCACGTACTTCGTCTCGTCTTCGCGGCAAAGTTCCAAGAGCGGCTCGGCGATCTCCGGCTGCTGTTTCAAAGCGGTGATATGCTTGGTCCACACGCCGCATGGACGAGAGAGCTCGATCGCGAATCGCCTTATGAGATGGTTCTTATGTCGAGCAAACGGATGAAGCTTTTCGATCTGCGCGACGATCGCCTCGGCAGCCGGCACACGAACACACATCCAGGCAATTTCTCGCACGCCCATGTTGGTGTCGGTCGCAAACGGTTTGGCGCGTTTCAGCCGCTGAGCGAAGGTCAGCTTCTCGCTGGCCGCGTCCATGTAAGCGGCCCAGTTGCGCAGGATGTCGCTGGGGTGGGCGGCTAACTGCTGGTAGACCGCTTCCCGATTGTTGTTTCCGTTGAGTGTCGCGTGAAAGACTTGTCCCGTATCGGCAAGTCGCTGCATCACTCCCTGGTTGGAAAGCTTTTTGATCGTCGAAGCGATCTGTTTCGCCGACTTCTCATCCAAGGAAAGATGCGACTTCGTATGGCGAAATAGCTTGGCGTGATCAACGGCGAGAAACTCAACCAGGTTGACCGTTTCAATTTCACCACGGTTGAGCGCTGCCAGAACGTTCGACGGAATCTCGCTCCGTCGAACGGCACCTTTGCGTGCTTTTAAAGCTTCGAGGTCAGCCACAGCTTGGCTTCCTCCGGGTTAGCTGCCAACCGTCGAATCGAAGACGCGAACCGTTTCCCAGTTCTCTTTGTTTTCTTCGATGAACTGCAGGTGGCGTTCGGCAACCTGGTAGGCATTCTGCGACTCGAGGCAATCGAAGATCACGTGCAAGGCAACATGGAAATCACGATCGTTCACCGGGCGATTCAGTTCATCGGTCAAGATGCCGGCGCCGAAGTAGATCGTCCCCGGATGTCCGGTGAGATACTTCTGACAAGCTTCGATCAGCTTCTGCTTGGCTTCCGGCGAGCTGTCTTTCAGGGTGAAGTAAACGTTGTGGGCGATCTGCTTCAAGTTTTCCATGGCAGTCAATCGTCTTCTTTAGCAACTAGTTGGGGGTTTCGTCGAGCAGTGCAATGTACCTAGGTGCCTAACAGATCACAACGCAGGCGCACGAAAAAGGCCGCGGTAATAACCACGGCCTGTGTATTCTTGCCAAAGCATGTCCGCTGAGAACTAATCGCCACCACGTCGGCGAGAGGTACCGATACCGGCACGTTCCAGCAGTGACTTGCCGAGGATTTCCTCGGCCACGTTCACTTCGGCCGGTGGAGGGCCGGTGGCACCCAATTCGATCGGATCGTAGTGCAGTTCGTATTCGTGCTTGGCAATGGCGATCGTATTGCCTGGGTCGATTCGCTTGTCGGTGTCGCGAACTCGTTTCCCGTTGACTTTCGTTCCGTTGCGGCTGTTTTGGTCTTCGACGAACCAGTAACCCTGCTTGATATAGAGCTGGCAATGGTTGCTCGACACATTGGCGAATCGCAGCACGACGTCATTTGACTCGCGGCGGCCAACCAGCAGCGTCTTCTTCAGCAGAGGAATCGGATCTCCCCCGCCAACGGGGATGAGCTCCCCAAATTTCTGGGACATTCAAGTGCCTCGTTCCGGTTGTGGCTAGATGATATGCCTAAAATCGATAAGAATGGCCATCTCTCACTGTATCAATTCCTTAACACTAGTCAATATTCATCAACAAGGTTTGATTTGTCCACGACGGTTGAAAACGGGTGGCGCGAGGCGGGTCTTCGTTACTATGCCTACAGTTGGTATCTTCGGCAGCGATTTGGCGAACGCATCCAGAAGGTAAGCCTCGACGCGAAGTTTACCTGTCCGAATGTCGACGGCACCGTCGCCAAAGGGGGGTGCACGTTCTGCGACAATCGCAGCTTCAGCCCCAGCCGCCGAGAGCCGATCCGCGACATCACCGACCAACTCGGCAACGGCATGACGCGGCTTAAGCGGCGTTACAAAGTCGATAAGTTCATCGCCTACTTTCAGCCGGCCACCAATACGTACGCGGCAGTCGATCGGTTGCGACCGTTGTACGAACAGGCCATCGATCACGAAAAGGTCGTCGGATTGAGCATCGGCACACGGCCCGACTGTGTCGAGCCGGATGTGATGGATCTGCTGGAAGAGTTCGCCGGACGGACCTACCTGACCGTCGAATACGGAATGCAAACGATTCACGATCGTTCGCTCGATTGGATGAATCGCGGCCATCATCACGATGCGACAGTCGACGCGATTGAGCGCAGCCGCGGACGTGGTTTCGAGATCTGCCTGCATGTGATCCTAGGATTACCGCACGAGTCGCACGAAGACATGATGGCCACCGCCGCGGAAGTCGCCCGGCTCAACATCGATGCCGTGAAGATCCATAATCTGTACTGCGTGAAGAACACGAAGATGGCCGACCAGGTCGCTTCCGGCGAAGTGACGCTGATGGAGCGGCAGGAATACATCAACACGCTGGTCGATTTTCTCGAACGGATTCCGGCCAATGTGCTTGTCGAGCGAACCATTGGTGACGCCCCGCCTGATTACTTTGTCGGCCCAAGCTGGTGCCTGGATAAGTCGGCCGTGCTACGGGCCATTGATGAAGAGCTGGTCCGCCGTGATACGTGGCAAGGAAAACTGTGCGAAGCAGGTTAGAGCATCGAATTCGCGTCGCGAGGCATCGCGCATAAAAAGACCCGAGTGGATCGATAAGCCGGGTTCTGTCCTGCAGCTTGTGCAGGGATAGTCATTCATCTACGGCGTGAATTGCTTCACGTCTCTAGCAGCGTACCCGGCGGTAGATGACGGGCCGGACGAGCCCGTGACGCGTTGTTGCCAACGCGATTTCCGCCTGTTTGCCTTGCTCCGGGTGGGGTTTACCAAGCCAGCTAAGTCGCCTCAGCTGCTGGTGCGCTCTTACCGCACCATTTCACCCTTACCGTTCCCCGAAGGGACTTAGGCGGTATCTTTTCTGCGGCACTTTCCCTGATCTCGCGACCGGTCGACGTTATCGACCACCCTGTCCTGTGGAGCCCGGACTTTCCTCCCGCTGGCGGCAAAAATGTCGTCAGCCGGCGACTATCTGATCCACTTGGGCCAATGTTTAGCATAGGTCAGCAGCCCCAAATTGGCCACGTCCCTACACCCAATGTGTGCACTTTACGACGTAAGTAGCGGGAAAAAGTTCGCCCATCTCCCAAAATTCCACGCGAAAAGAGGCTCCGACTTCATTAGAATAAACACCTCGGACCCTCCTCACACTCCTCCTTTTCTCGGGACAGTTGCATGATGCGCGCGAACCACCTTTGTTTCGGGCTGGCCGCCCTGTTGCTTTCTATCGCTCTTGTTTCTTCCGCCGATGCCCAACAGCGTGTGTACGAGCTTCGGACTTACACGACCAACGAAGGTAAGCTTGAGAACCTGCATGCTCGGTTCCGCGATCACACGATGGAACTGTTCGAGAAACAGGGAATGCAGAACCACGTGTACTGGGTACCCAACGGCGGCGAAGGGGCGGATAACACGCTGGTTTACATTATTTCCCATGAAAATCGTGACGCCGCCGCGCAGAGTTGGAAGGGTTTTCTCGAAGATCCTGAGTGGAAGAAAGTTGCCGCTGAATCGGAAAAGGATGGCAAAATCCTCGCCAAACGGCCCGATTCCGTTTTCATGGAACCAACCGACTTCTCACCACAGAATTTCGAGTCCGCAGAACAACCACGGCTGTTCGAGCTACGAACGTACACCACAGCCGAGGGTCGTTTGCCGGCTCTGCTGCAGCGATTTCGTGATGGTGAGTTGAAGTTGTTTGAAAAACAGGGCATGACCAACGTTGCTTATTTCACCCCGGTCGAAATGCCGAATACATTGATCTATGTCGTAGCCCACAAAGATGGGGCCGCGATGAAGAAGGCCTGGGACGGTTTTCGCAACGATCAAGAGTGGCAAGAATTATGGGAACAGTCGACCAAAGATGGAAAGATTGTGATCAAAGTTGATCGTCAGGTCCTGCGTCCCGTGGATTACTCCCCGATGAAATAACTTGTAAAACACTCCCCCAGGATGTAGGGAAAGGGGGGTGTCAGATGATTTATTCTCATGCAGAATTAAACCAGTAGCGTCTTTTCTCCGGGATTGTTAGGCTTGGTCTGGCTACCACAAGCGAAGGTTCACGAGCAGATGAAGATAGGATTTCGCTGCCGTCATTGCCATCAAAAGCTGACAATTTCGGCATCAGCTGCTGGTAGCCGGCAAAAGTGTCCCCGCTGCCTCGAAGAAATTACCGTTCCGTCCGCTCCTTCACAGCCCCCTAACGATCACCCTGGGGCTACGCAGCACCAGGGAGATCCCCTGAGCGAAGCAACCTCGAGCGAAACCTGGAAGTCGATCCCGCAAGGTAAGTTACGTCTTCCCTCACAGCGAGCCGAGCACTTTGAAAAGTGTTCGCCTCTCAAGCTTCCTAACTTTCCCGAAGACGGTCTCCGCGTCCTCAAAGCGTTCGGACCACCGGTCGAGAAAACCAAGCCCACTTGGACCTACAAGCTAGGCGTGGCGGTCGTCGCGCTGGTGATGATCACGCTGCCGCTGATCTATTTCACGTTTGTCGGCAGCATCTGTTACGCGACCTATTGGTATTTCGCCGAAGGTCAGTACTGGCTGTTTCCAGGCATGGTGGGGCCGCTGCCTTACTTCGTCGGGACGGCGATCGGCACGATTAGCGCCGTGGTCGTTTTCTTTCTGCTCAAGCCTATCCTCGCTCGTCCGGTGAATGTTGCTCGGACGCGCAGCATTACCTCGCAAAGCGATCCGATGTTATTCGCGTTCGTGGCTCGCGTGTGCGATGTGGTTGGTTCACCCTTTCCTTCGCGAATCGATGTTACGTACGACGTGAACGCGTCGGCCAGTTTTCGTTCGGGACTGGGCAGCATCGTGAAGGGCAACGACCTGGTACTTACCATCGGTGTTCCCTTGGTGGGCTCGTTGACCATGCGGCAGTTCGCCGGCGTGCTGGCGCACGAGTTCGGTCACTTCAGCCAAGGGACCGGCATGCGGCTGACCTACATCATTCGTTCGATCAGCGACTGGTTTGCTCGCGTTGTCTTTCAGCGTGATGAATGGGACAAATGCTTGGACATGCTTTGCGGTCCGGAGTTTCTCCCGTTGTCGGTCATTACCTGGCCGGCTCGGTCGTGCGTGTGGCTCTCTCGCCAACTTCTGCGGGTGCTGATGAACATCGGGCTATTGGTGGGCGGCTTCCTGCTTCGCGAGATGGAGTACGATGCCGACCGGTACGAAGCCCGCGTCGCTGGTAGTAATGAGTTCGCTGAAACGAGTTGGCGCATTCAGTTGGCCAGCTACGCCTGGCTGCACTCTCAATCGCAGATTTCGCAGTTGGCCGAACGCGATATCCTGATCGACGATGTGGCCCTGCTGGTACGACACCATATAGCCAGCATGTCGGACGCCATCAAGGAACAAGTTCATCGCGAGATCAAGTCGGGCAAGAGCGGGCTGTTCGATTCGCATCCGTGTGAAGCAGCTCGCTTTCAGAACGCCCAGCGCGAGAACGCCCCAGGTATTTTCACCTTGGAAGACGACGCCAAGAATCTGTTCGCCGACTTCGAGTCGATGGCTAAGAACGTGACTTGGGACCTGTACTGTCAGTACCTTCAACGCTCGGTGAAACGCACGACCCTGCGGGATACGCAGTCCGTGTTGATGCGGTATCGGATTGGCGTGGGCACCGTTCGCCCTTGGAATGAACCCGGCTACTATTAGGCTTCCGCGTGGCCTACAATCCTATCAGCGTGAGGTGGCTAGAGCCGGCATCGAAGCGAAAGTAAGGTTTCGGGACCGGGATTGAAAATGCTCCTCTTGATTGTCGACTGAGATCTCTTCCACGAGTCAGGCATGCCTTCCAAAGCACAACCGGTCAAGCTGCCGATTATCGGATGGCGCGAGTGGGTTCAACTTCCCGAGTTGGGGATTGCCAAGATCAAAGCCAAGATTGACACCGGTGCCAGGTCGTCGTCGCTTCATGCCTACGATCTGAAGTATGAAGAACGCGACGGAAAGCAGTGGGTTCGCTTTAAAGTGCACCCGCGTCAACGCAACACGACCGAACAGGTTGTGGCCGAAAGCCCCGTGCTCGAGTTTCGTAAAGTGCGTAGCTCGAACGGCCAGGTCACCAAACGACCGGTCATTTTGACGAAGGTCGAGCTTCTGGGCGAACTGTTCGAGATCGAGATCACCCTGGCCAACCGCGATTCCATGGGCTTTCGCATGCTGCTGGGACGCGAAGCGTATCGAGGACGCATGCTGGTCGACTCGGGGGCATCGTACCTGTCAGGCGTCCCCAAGCGACTCAAAGGGAAGCGAAACGCGAGTCCAACGGCGACGAAACGGCCCTCGTTAAAAACCGAGCACGATGCCACCTAGCATTTCGGTTGCCTCACGTCAAAATGTCTCTACCATGACGTTAAAGGGGAGCCACTTTCCCTGCGTCTAGTCGCTCGCTCGAGCGGCGCCCACGTAAACTCCTGTCGAGATGGAAAAGCGACGCTATGAAGTTAGGAATTCTTTCCTGCAATCGGTTCTGCTACAGCACACGCCGCTTGCGAGAAGCCGCCGCGGAGCGTGGTCACGAGGTCAAAGTCCTCAACACGCTGAAATTCGCCATCGATCTCGAAAAAGGCGAGCCGGATCTCTACTTCCGCTCGAAGCAGCTCAGCTCGTACGATGCCGTGCTGCCCCGCATCGGTGCCTCGATCACTTACTTCGGTACCGCTGTCGTGCGTCAGTTCGAGCAGATGGATGTCTTCCCAGCGAACAGCTCGTGGGGGATCACCAACTCACGCGACAAGCTGCGTAGCCTGCAGATCCTCAGCCGCCATCACATTGGGATTCCGCAAACGACCTTCGTTCGCGATCGGGCCGACATTCTGCCGGCGATCGAACGCGTGGGCGGTGCGCCGGTGGTGATCAAGTTGATCGAAGGTACTCAGGGCGTTGGCGTGATCCTGGCCGACTCGGTGAAGATTGCCGAGGCGATTATCGAAACGCTGCACAGCACGCGTCAGAATGTGCTGGTGCAGAAGTTCGTTAAGGAAAGTCGCGGTCGTGACGTGCGTGCGTTTGTTGTTGGTGACCAGGTTGTGGCCGCCATGCGACGTATCGCTCAAGGCAGCGAGTTCCGTAGTAACGTTCACCGTGGTGGTTTGACCGAAGCGGTCGAGCTGGATGAGAAGTATCGCGAAACGGCGGTTCGTGCCGCCCAGATCATGGGCCTGCGTATCGCAGGCGTCGATATGTTGGAAAGCGATACCGGTCCGCAGGTGATGGAGGTCAACTCGTCGCCGGGCCTGGAAGGTATCGAACGTTGTACGAAGCTCGACATTGCCGGGGCGATCGTTGATTACATCGCCGCTCAGGTCGACTTCCCTGAGATCGACATCCGTCAACGTCTGACTGTCAGTCGCGGTTATGGCGTGACCGAGATTCACATTCCCGAAGGCTCGGAATACTGTGGTAAGTCGATCGATGAGTCAGGCCTGCCTGACCACGACATCAACGTGCTGACGCTCTATCGCGGCACGTCGGTGATCCCGAACCCACGTCTGAAGCGTGTCCTGGAACCAGGGGACCGTTTGCTTTGCTTCGGTAAACTCGACGCAATGCGTGGACTGATTCCCGAAAAGGTGATCAAAAAGCGACGTCCGAAGATTAAGAAGCTTTCGTCGTCGGCGCTGGAAAGCACCTAACGATAAGCTTGCTGATCAGTCGTCATAATTCGTGCCACTGGCCTGTTGGCCAGTGGCAGATCGATTTGCCAGCCTCGTCACGCGAAAGAGGAATCGCTTGGTGAGTCAGGCTTATTCTTCCGACTTGATAAAAGCGATATCGTCCAAATAGAACGTCACCGGCTTGCCTTGTCCCGCGAGGGTCCAGTAGAAGCCGGTCTTGATTCTCCCGGCGTTGTGGCGAACGAGTGGAATCTTGAACGATTGCCACTGTTTCGTCAGCGTGATTTCGATCTCACCTTTGGCGGTATCGTAGAACGGCTTGTCGCGATCGATGAGTCCGAATCCGAGTTTGACCTTTTCGCCTCCATGCTCACCGCGCGCCCAGATTTGCAGTGTATCGGCGGCGCTTAGATCGAAGCCGCCAGGCCGATCACCCCAATCATTGGCGGGACTTTGCCAGACAACACCACCCCAGCCATCTGGCTTATCGTAGACGACTTGCAGGCACGTCTTGCCGGAGTGAGGATCGACTGTCGATTGCTCGTCCAAATGAATCGCGGCCGTTTCTCCCATGTAGCCTGAAGGAGCATACGGCGAACCATTCATGTCGTCGGCATAGACAGCGAAAGGAACTGGAACCTTGTGCCCGCGGGCCAGAGCGTCCATCGATACCGCGCCGGCGACCTTAAGAGGCACGTTGGCAACCGCGCCCCCTCCGTCTCCGTCGTGCACGTATGCGAACAGTCGGTACTTGCCCGGAAGTTGTGGCATCTTCACGGTCACGCCGGATGCACTGGACTTCGTGATCGCTTCGGGAAATGTCGGCGGCGGTGGGCGATAGTCTCCCATCGTGTTGAACTCTTCCATCTCGCGGAACAGCACCCATTTCACTTGCGGCTGCTTTCCTTCCGGATCGACCACCTTCAAGCGGACCTCGATGGGCATGTTGGGTTCGACGATTGGCTTGCCAACGACTTCTAAAGAATCGATCCGCGGACACAAATTCTCGGCCGGCTTGCCGGACCAGGCCTCAGTCATGGCGTCGACGGAGGCCACTTTCGTTCCGTCGGGCAGGAACATCCCGAACCATGTCGCCGTGGCTTCCTGCTTGAAGCCCCACGTGAACGCGAATGATCCTAGGCAACGGGGATCTGCTGCCAGCTTATCGTAGGCCGCACGATAGATGTCGGCTTTCTCGGTACTGGTCAACTCCAGCGGAACGCCCCATTCGTTGTTCTGTATCTCCCACGTACCAGGCGGGCCGAATTCCGTGACGATATACGGCTTATCGAGTCCTGCCTTGGCGAATCGCTCGGGAATTGATTGCACGCCGCCGTAGCTGTTGATCCCGACAATGTCGACGTCAGGGCAGTACTTCTTGATCGATAGCAGCTTGTCGCCGCCGATCTCGGCAATCACGGTCATCGTGGGATGGTGCGGGTCGACTTCGCCGATCATCTTGGCGACCTCGTTCACGGCTTGCCATACTTTCGGATCGGTTGTCGCTTCAAAGCCTTCCATCTCGTTGCCGACACCCCATACGAGGACGGCTGGATGGTCTTTGAACTTCAGTACGGCCGCTTTGGCGTCGGCTAGCTGCTGGGCTACCTGGGCGGGGTCGTCGTAGTTGAACCCATGTCGGGCATGCCCCAACCAGATTCCCGGGGCCACCTTCAGGCCATGCTTCTGAGCTTCGTCCAACCGGTCTTGCGTATCGTCGCCGATGCCCCACGTGCGGAAAGCGTTTGCACCTGATGCGGCGAGCAACTCTTTGTCACCATCCCCTCCGGCTCCTTTGATGGCAAACGGCGTTTCATCGACAAGCAGCTGAAAGCCATTCTCGGTCTCAGCGATCTGCACCTCGGCGGCGATCAAGCGATGGGTCACCGTTACGGCCAAAAGGAACGAGAGAATCCAAAACCACTTCATCAAGACTTGCCTTCCGCGAATAGCTGAACCCCAGGACAGACTGCCTGGGATGGGACGAGATGTGAGGGCTTATTCTCGTTAGCAGTGCTTGCCAGTGTCAAGAAATGGGCCGGTTTTGGCCCGTTGCGGGGGTGATGTGGCTAGAAGCGGAATCTCTTGCGTTGTCTTTGCTGCAACGCTCACAGACAAGGTTAGACTCGTCATCGCGAGTCGACTTGGTGCCAAGTTTCAACGATTAGATACACGCTCGGCGCATAAAAAAAGCTCACAAATCAATCTGATCTGCGAGCTTTTCAAGGTGGAGGATAACGGGATCGAACCGATGACCTCTTGCATGCCATGCAAGCGCTCTCCCAGCTGAGCTAATCCCCCAGAGTGGGACAAAAGTCGGTGGAATATTCCCCATGACTCTTGCGTTCTACTTTATCGGCAGCAAGTGCCGTTAAGTAAAGGGTTAAAATTACCAATCTGCTCGCAGTGTGTCAACAACCGGTCACCGCAGTTTGGTTGTAAGTTACACTATCGATACGATTTCCGCCGAACACAGAATCTTCATCGGCCCTGCTAAGGGGCTGACCAGTGCCTTTAGGGATAACAGGACACGCGTGAAAAAGCATCTGATTACCGTCCTGAGAATCCTCGTGCCGGCTGGCATTTTGGCCTACCTATTATGGACTATTGGTAGTGACCCCGAGAGCGTCGAGTCGGTTCGGCAGATCTTCAGCAGCAAGACGCGGTGGAGCAGCGTGGGGGTCGCATTCGTTTTCGGACTGATGGCCCTCTCGTGTACGTTCATTCGCTGGTACCTTCTGGTCATCTCGGTGGGCATTCCATTCTCGCTCAAGGAAGCTTTTCGTTTGGGCTTCCTGGGGTACATGTTGAATTTCGTCGGGCTCGGCGGCGTGGGTGGCGACCTGTTCAAGGGCTATGTCCTGGCGAAGCACAATCCGGCCAAACGACCTGAGGCGGTCTCGACGATCTTCATGGACCGCTTGATCGGTCTTTACGCACTGTTCGTGGTCACGTCGGTCGCCGCGTTGAGCTTGGACCTGGAAGGGGCCGAGCCAGCGATCCGCACGATGGTTTATGTCGTGCATGGTGCTACGATCGGAGGCTTTGTGGGACTCACGCTGATCTTCCTACCCGGCTTTTCCAAGGGATCGCTACGAGAATTCCTGGAAGGTCTGCCCAAGGCAGGGCACGCGTTCAAGCGAATGTTCACAGCCGTGGGCATGTATCGCCGTCACCCGCGGTACCTGGCCTACATCGGGCTGTTGAGCCTGGGCGTGCATTCATTCTTTTCGGTCGCCGGTTACTTCCTGGCCTCGGGCCTTTTCGAGCAGCATCCTTCGCTGTTGGAGATGATGGTGATCACGCCGCTGGCGATGGTCTTCGCGGCGATCCCTCTTTCGCCTGGCGGCATGGGGACGTTAGAACTCGCCATCACAGAGCTTTACGTAACCGTACCGGCCCAAGAGTTGATCAAAGCCAACGGGATCACCGTGGCGTTGGCATTTCGCGCGATGACGATTGGACTGGCGTTTATTGGGGCGATCTTCTACTGGACTAATCGCGCGTCGATCGATAAGTCGATGGCCGAGGCTAGCGCCGAAGAGGAGACGCTGGAGCATCTGGCTGAGGGAATAGACGAAGAGCTTGGGCAGTCTCAGCAGCCGGAGCATCCGTAACTTCCTGGCCGTCGATCGTGATCTTCGCATCGTCGCGGAAGGTTGCTGGGGCCGTGTTCTCCAGCAGCGTCGAATCGATCACGGTCGTCTTCGAGAATCCTTCTCCGCGAAGCTGAGCCGCGCCGTTGTCCCCTAGCAATGACTTGGAGATCGTCGCGCGGGAAGCACCGCCGACCGAAACACCGCTCCGGCCATTGCCTCGCGAAGTGATCGCACCCAGTTCGATTTTATAGCAATTGCTGTGGACGTTGATCCCATCGAGTTGGAAGCCCTGAACGGTCAGGTCCAGGATCTTCACGTTGCGAACTTCGTACAGCGTGATGCCAGTGCGTCGGGCTGTGTAGGACAGACGATAACAGCCAGGACCGCGATCCTTTTCAGTGCGAAAGAAGATCATTCCATCGGTCAGGCACCACTCGAGCGGTTTGAGCGTGTCGAGCTGGCTCATGTCCTCGACCTCGACGCGTTTGGCCGGCCTGTCATCGAGGTAAAGCTGATGGTAGGTCTTGTAGGTCGGTGCGAAGCAGTAGACGTCCCCTTGAACGTGTTTCCATCCATCGACCGGAATTGGCGCCCGTCCGTCGAGGATGGCTCCGTTGCCTTCGATGGTCAGGGGAGCGAATTCCCAGCCACTGTTGTTTCCGCCTTGCAGGGTGATCGATTCGCGATAGGGAACGCCGGTGTTGGTAAGGATAACGTTATCCCCTTTGCGGGCAATTCTCAGAGCCTTAGCGATCGAAGCGATGGGGCCGTTTTCCCCTTCAGAAAATGCAGCCGAGTTGCCGAGATTGCGATCGTCACCGCGCACATTGTCGACGTAGATATCCGCACCGCGAGCGGTCGTACTCAAAAGTATCAGGGTTAGGGCGAATGCGAAAAAACGCATGGATGTCCACTCAATCGATGTAATCGTCAAATTCGGTCTAGTTTTACACGCCCCATCATGCCGTGCCTGCCGCGTGATTTCCACTGGGAAACCCCACTTAAAACCAAAAACGCATCCCAGAGACAAATCCATCCAACTCAATCCCCTCTAAGTTGGTGTATTGGTACCCCGCGAACACTTCGGCCCGTTTCCATTGGGCACCCAGGGTCGAACGGAACCGAAACAGATCCGCCGAACCCACTTTGCCCAGGTCGATCTCGGTCGACCATATCCATGGCTTGCCGAGATAAACGTCGTATCCAGTCGTGAAATTGATCCCGAACTCGGAACCATTTCGATCTTCCAGCAAGTTGGTTCCAAGTCCGAAACGAAACTGGCTGTGATATCCTTGCGGTGCCCGAAACGTGAAGTTCAGGTCGCCTAATGTCAGTTGATCCGTTCCGCCGGAGGGGATGTTCTCGAAGTACTCATCCCACTGCATGTCGATGCCCCAGCGACTGGTGCCTTCGACCAACAGCTTGGTACCGACGCGCGACAGGTCGCTGAAGTCGGTGCCATACTCGACCGATCCACGGATCGAAGTTGTCTTGCCCATGCTGATCCACTCGTCTCCCATCAGCATGTATCCAAACTCATGCTGATAGGGGTAATCCGAAAAATACCCCGGCGGACCATAAATGGTGTACGTGATTTCCTGTCCCGATTCGTTCACGCAGCGGACCGTTCGCTTGTCCGGGATCATCGCATCGACGGCGAATATCGTCCCATAAAACAACAGTGTCCCAACGAGTTCGCTCGCCGCCGAGTCGACATCGTCGTCACAGTGGTGGTGATGATGTCGGTCTCGATCCTTGGGTTCTTCGCTGCGCGGTGGATCGGGGTCGTCGGTCCGGCTTTCGCTGGCGGCCGACGACAATAGCCCTTCTGCCCGGACACACTTGGCAAAAAGCGGCAAGGCCACGATCGCGAAGATCAGGGCGATAGCCAGCGTTCTTACCATGCGAAAAGTCCTCGGCGAGTGGGGAGAGCACGTCCAGCCTCGCGGCGCGCAGCCGCCAAGGAGGATTCCGAGCGCGGCAACATTACGAACCACCAGCGGCTGGGTCAAGGCGAGTTTGACGATGCTGGCTTACTCGCGGAATCATCGCTGCTAGCGTGAAGTGTCTGAAAACGCTGACGGATTTCTTCAATCGTTCCACAGGTCAGATAGACCGTGTATTGGTGATGGAGCCCCGGCGTCAAAGCAAACGTCTTCACTGGGGCGACATACGAACACGCAGAACTGGGCTCTTGGTAGCGATAGCACGTTGCCTGCTGGATGTCAGGGACATAGACGCCCACTCCGAAGTCATCATCGTTCAGGTACGCGACCCAGTTCTCGGTCATCGTGACCGATTCGTTGGGAAAACCAGGCTCGCGTCGACTCAAGTCCTTTCCACTCCAAGGCGAATCACCGGAATACGTAACTAACGTGCTGTACTGGGAACGCACGAAAACGGCAGGTAACTCTTGGTGTCTTGGCCGGTGCGTTTTCGTTCCGTCGTACTTCATCTGGAACTGAATCTTCGCCACGTGCCCATTCAGTGAGATCGTTTCAGTCATCTCGACATCGCTCAGAAGCTGGCCGCCGGCCCAATTGCGAGGAGTGGTTTTTACGAAGAGCAAGTCTCGCTCTTGGCGAAACTGAGTCACCTTGCTGGGAAGATTCTTGTAGGAACCTCCCTGCACTGGGTTGTAGACCCAAGGTTTGTCGACCCACTTGGAACCATCTGGGTCGCCGTAGTACGACTGTTGAATAAACCGACCGGTGTCGTAGTGATCCAACAGGTTCTCTTTCGCGTCACTTGCCGCAAAGTATCCAATGCAACCGCCGCGCGACTTATCGACTCCAATCCGGACGGTTCCGTTGTCAAGGTAAACCCATTCCGCTGACCGTAGCGTGTCAGTAATTCCCAGGAAAACAAGGAGGAAAAGGACAGTGCCGCGTCTGTTCACCGGTAGTCACAATCTGGGTTAACGGTACGATTGAGGGATTGCCAACACGTTCCATCTTACACAATCAGCCCCATGGCCCGCATTCTTCTGACCTCGGGACCGACCCGACAATACATTGATCCTGTCCGCTACCTGACCAATGCTTCCAGTGGGCGCATGGGATGCAGCCTCGCCGAAGCGGCCGTAGCAGCGGGGCACGAAGTGGTGATCGTATCTGGCCCTGTTACGGTAACTTACCCCAGCGAGGCCACCATTCATTGGGTCGATACGACCGACGAAATGCTAGCCGTCGCTCAGGAGCAGTTCGAGCACTGTGACGGGCTAATCGGTGTGGCCGCCCCGTGTGACTATCGTCCTGAGTTCGTTCACGGACAAAAGATCGCCAAGACCGGGGAGCCATTGGTTCTGCAGTTGATTGAAACGCCGGACGTCGTGGCGACACTAGGGGCCAAAAAGAAAGACCGCTGGGTCGTGGGGTTTGCCTTGGAAACGGAAGACCGCCGATTCCGGGCGTTGGTTAAGCTCGAAAAAAAGAGCTGCGACCTGATGATCTTGAATGGGCCTGAGGCAATGAACAGCGAAGAGAACCACGTCGAGGTTCTGGCCAAGGATGGCAGCGTGGTCGCGACGCTCGAAGGAAGCAAGCCTGAGGTCGCCTCGCAGATCATGCAGATCGTCGGCGAGCGGTTAATCCAAGCGTAAGACATCAGGGATACGCGTCGGCTTCCCTTCGCGGGTAATACACGCCAGCAGCGTCATGCCTTCGACGACCAATTCATCATCACGGCGAATCTCGTAAGCCAGCTCGATCCGGGCTCCCTTGGCTTTGACCGTTTTCACGGTGACATGCAGCAGATCGTCGAACTCGGCTGGCAAGTGATAGCGGCACTCGACGTCACGCACGACCAGCAGTGTGCCGTCTTCTTCCATTCGCTTGTAGTTAAATCCACCGGCACGCAGCATTTCGGTACGGGCCAACTCGAAATAGGTGATGTAGTTGGCGTGATGAACGCGTCCCTGGGCGTCGGTTTCCTGGTATCGGACGCGGACCTCGATGGTGTGCTCTGTCAGCATATTCCAACGTTTCTGAAAGGGCTTAGGCGAAAAGGACGTGATCATCTCCCCCACCTGTTGGGGCAAAGATTGACCGAACCCTAAGCCTTTTTTATAGTTGCGATTGTTAACTGCCAATTTCGTTTTAGCATGATTGGGGCACTATGAGTACGGGAGCCGGCTCCGGTACCAGTTTCAGCACCATGCGAGGTCGCGATTACCCCTCGCTTCGCCAGTTCACCGTCTTTCTGGAAAATCGCGTCGGGCAATTGCTTGAGATCGTCCGACGCTTCGAGGGAAGCAATGTTCGCATTGTTGCTCTTTCCATTAATGATGCGACCGAATGCTGTTTTGTTCGTTTCTTGCTCAGCGATCCCGAAGGGGGACGCGAGATCCTGGAGCGAGCTGGCTTGGCGCTGATCGAGTCCGACCTGATCGGTGTCGAACTGCCGGCCGAAAAACAGCCGCTTTTGCGGGTCTGCACGGCCCTGCTTCAATCGGAAGTGAATATCGTTCAGGCGTATCCACTTCTCTATACGCCCAACAATCGGGCCGCGGTGGCCTTGATGGTTGATAACTGCGACATCGCAATGGATACCCTCGTGTCGCGTAACTTCAAGGTCCTCAGCGAAGACGACTTGAAGTTCGACGACTAGTTCTTTCGTAGGGCACTCTCTGCGAAAAAACCGTTAAAATCGCGCCATTAGGTCCGAGAACTGCGCTTCTCGCTGACGAACCTTCTGCCTGGGTGCCAAAGATGCGGCTTTGTCCGATAGAATTCACTGCAAGATCTATCGGAAGTTATCCGTACCCCCAACCCGCCATCGGACACTGGCAGCCGCATGATTCACGTTCGTGATCTCGTCAAGTCGTACGACGATCTCCAACTCGGCAAATTCACGGCAGTGGATCATGTCAGCTTCTTTGCGATGCCTGGCGAGATTTTCGGGCTGCTGGGCCCCAATGGCGCCGGCAAGACGACGGCCCTTCGCATTCTCAGTACGGTTCTCGAGCCAACCTCCGGCACGGTGAAGATCGCCGGCTACGATGTCACTACCGAGCCAGCGATGGTGCGTCATAAGATCGGCTTCATGTCGGCCAACACAGCCGTATACGACCGAATGACCGCCTGGGAGATGGTGGAATACTTCGGCAAGCTGTACGGTCTGCCTGACGACGAACTGCACGATCGGATGGAAGAGTTGTTTCATCGTCTCGGCATGCGCGAGATTCGCGACGTGCTTGGCGCGAAGATGTCGACCGGTATGAAACAAAAAGTATCGATTGCCCGGGCGCTGGTGCACGACCCGCCGGTCCTCATCTTCGATGAGCCAACCTTGGGGCTCGATGTTTTTGTGGCGCGTGCTTTGGTTCAGTTGATCTCCGAGCTCCGCGACCAGGGGAAGTGCATCATATTTTCGTCGCACATCATGCGGGAAGTTGAGAAGCTGTGCGACAAGGTCGCCATCATGAATCGAGGGAAGATCCTCGCCGAAGGAACCATCGATCAATTACGCACCGAGTACAACCAGCCTGATCTGGAAGAGTTATTCTTCCACCTGATCGGCGAGCCGGATGGAATCGCCAACTAACGGCAGCGAGAGCAAGGAATGAATTGGGACAACGTCAAACTGATTCTTAAACGAGAGCTGCGTGATCAGGCACGTGATCGCCGTACGCTCTTTTCCGTGATTGGTTTGCCGGTCCTTTTGTATCCACTGATGGGGCTGATGGTGTTGCAGGTCATGCAGTTCCGTCAGACGCATCCGACCCGGCTTCGCGTCATCGGCCTGAACGAATTACCAGGCACGCCTGACTTGTTCGTTCCTTCGGTCTTGGAGGAAGGTCAGACGGCGGACGACTTTGGGTACGAGTTCTCTCCCAGTCTGCTGCAAGATGCCAGCGTGACCAGCCGCTTCGAAATTGAAGCGACCGAGGCTTCGGTTGATCCTGCGGTGGTCGAGAAGACGGCGAAAGAAACGCTACAGGCAGACAAGCTCGACGCGATCATCTACTTTCCGCCCGGCTTCAAAGAGCGGATGGAAAGCTATCAAGACGAGAAGGACAGTGAAGAATCGAAGGCCGAGTTTCCTTCGCCTCAGTTGATCACCAATTCGTCGGACGAACGCTCGAAGCTCGCCGACAATCGTCTACGGCAGATTTTGCATGCCTGGCGTGAAAAGCTGATCCAGCACAACTTGGAAGCCAACGATGTGCCGGCGGTGATTACCGATCCCTTCAGCTTCGGCACGCTCGACCTTTCCGAGAAACCTCTCGACCAGTCGTCGTACCTCTGGGCCAAGATCTTTCCGTTCATTGTTGTCATCTGGGCACTGACCGGGGCGTTTTATCCCGCGATCGATCTGTGCGCCGGTGAGAAGGAGCGGGGAACGCTTGAAACGTTGCTTTCCAGTCCAGCGTTGCGCTCCGAGATTGTGGCCGGCAAGCTATTAGCGATCATGACCTTCAGTATCGCGACGAGTGTGTTAAATCTCGCGAGTATGGGGTTCACGGCTAGCTTTGTCATGGGACAAGTGGGTGGCGGTGAAATGGCATCGCGGCTCAACTTCGGCCCGCCACCGATCTGGTCGCTGGGTTGGTTGTTTCTGGCCCTGATTCCGATGGCCGCACTTTTCAGTGCGTTGGCGCTGGCGATTGCCACGATGGCTCGCAGTAGCAAGGAAGGGCAGTACTACCTGCTTCCCCTGTTGATGCTAAACTTGCCGCTGGTCGTCTTGCCCGTGCTTCCCGATACCGAGCTAACCTTCGGGACATCGCTGATTCCTGTGAGCGGTATGTCCTTCCTGCTGAAGGCCTTGATGGAAGGGGATTACACCAAGGCGGCTACCTATGTGCTGCCGGTGCTGGGTGTGACGGCGTTTTGTATCTGGGTGGCTATTCGCTGGGCGATCGATCAATTCAATAACGAGTCGGTCCTGTTCCGCGAAAGCGAACGCTTCAGTCTTCAGGCATGGGTCCGGAAGATGTGGCGTGATCGCCAGGATACACCCACCGCTGCCGGCGCGTTCGTCATGGGTATCGTCTTGCTCGCCCTGCCGCATATGGTCGGCAAATACGTGATGCCGGTACCCGGCCCCGATGGCAAGCTGACTCTGGCGTCATTGGTGCAGTACATGCTGACCAATCAGATTGGCTTGATTCTGCTTCCGGTGTTGATTGCGGCTTGGATATTCACTCGCAGTGTGAAGAAGACCTTTTCGTTACGACTACTCGATAAGCGCGTCTACTTAGCCATGTTGATGGCGCCAGCGCTGGCTATCTGTTTGCATCCGTACGCGATCTACCTGCGCGAGATTATCCAAAACACGATTCCCATGTCGCAGGAACTTCAGGATCAACTGCAGAACATGCTTGGTAGTACCGCCGAGCTGCCGATCTTCGGGATCTTCTTAATGTTCGCCATCTTGCCGGCCATCTGCGAAGAGTTCGCCTGTCGCGGGTTCATCCTTTCCGGCATGCGGCACATCGGACACAAGTGGGCCGCCATTGCGATCTCGGCGATCTTCTTTGGACTGCTGCATGGCATTCTGCAGCAATCGATCCCGGCGACGATCTTTGGCCTGATGATTGGCTTCCTGGCCGTTCAGACGCGAAGCTTGTTCCCGGCGATTCTGTTTCATGCCACGCACAACAGCCTGGTGTTCGCCCAGGGGATGATAGTAACGGAAACGATCGAGGCGAATCCATGGTTGAAAGTGCTCGTCGCCACGGCAACGGAAATGCCAGGGGAAGCACGTTACCAGCCGCTGCTGGTCTTCCTGTGCGGAATTGGTGCGGTGGCACTGGTAGGCGTCTTTGCCCGCATGCCAGCCGAGCTTTCTTCGGAAGAACGCCGGCAGGAAGCACTCAATCACCAAGGAGTATTCCGCTCGGCGATTGGCAACCGCAAGGATAGCAGCGCCTCATCCTAGTGCTGTGCGGCGTCTGCCCAACTCGGTGCCGGGGCCTGAAAGGTCACCATCTCGGAAGTTTGCGGATGGCGGAAGCGAACTTCCCACGCATGCAGGCACATGGGTGGTTCGTCGATGTCGAGCGTCTGCTTCTGCTGCATCACACCCCCTTGTTGATACATTGGGTCGCCCACAATCGGGAAGCCGAGGTGCCAGATGTGCAATCGAATCTGATTGGTCCGGCCTGTCTTGGGTGAGACTTCCAGCAGCGCGGTTCCATCGGCAAATCGTTCGCGAACGACGAAATCGGTCCTTGATGGCTGGCCACCTTCTTCCACCCGGCGTCCACCGCCCGTCACGCGTGACGTACCGATAGGCTCGTCGCAGATGAATTCGTCTTCCGGCGGATGACCATGAACGAGTGCCAGGTAACGCTTCTCGACTTTGCCCTGCTCGAACTGGGGCTGAACCTGGCGAGCGACCGCGCTGGTGCGGGACAGGATCGCGACACCAGTCGTATTGGCGTCCAGGCGATGAGCGATTCGTAGCTTCTGCGGATGGTAAACCTGTTCCAGGAAGCTGATCAGCGAATTCTTGTTGAAGCGGCCACAAGGATGCATGGGCAGCGGGGCCGGCTTGTTGACGACGATCAGTCCCGAGTCTTCGTAAAGAATCTGGATATCGGTGCTGACATCGGGTTCGGTCGTGCCTGGATATCGCTGCTCGAACAGTTGACCGGCAACCAGCGGAACGGTGGGGTTCGCTTCACGGTACTCGACCAGGCGTTCGTCCTGATGGTGAATGACTTCGACCAGCAGCTTCTGTTGGACCATCTTTTCCCAGAAGCCTTTGGAAGCGGCCGGGACTTTCTCGGCGAACACCTCGTACAACATCTTTCCTTTTTGCTCGGACGAGACAAACAGACGCCGCGTGTTGGTGTATGGAATGCTGCCGGGCAGGGGAGTGGTTACCTCTTTCAGCTTGGTCTGCCGCTTGGCCACTACTTCGGCCATCGTTTCCTGAGCCGACTTGAAACAGTGTGGGCATGAATCGCCAGGGACGTACAGCGGCGAGTTTTGTTCTTCGGTGGTCAGAGGTGTCTGGCAGACAAAGCACTGGGCCACGGCCGACTCTTGCAGTCGTGGATCGACGGCGACTCGCTGATCGAAGACGAAACAGTCGCCTTGGTAATGGTCGCCGCCAACCAGTTCGAAGTACTTCAGGATGCCGCCTTCAAGTTGGTACACCTCGTCGAAGCCAGCTTGCTGCATGAACGGACCAGCCTTCTCGCAGCGAATGCCACCGGTGCAGAACATCACGACCGGCGTGCTCTTGGCGTCGTCCGGTAGGCTAGCGACGGCCTCGGGGAAGTCGCGGAAGGTATCGATTCCCGCCGGCACCGCATTTTCAAACGTACCGACCTTCACTTCGTAGTCGTTGCGAACGTCGTACAGCAGCAGTGGCTTGCCTTCGTCGAGCCACTGCTTGAGTTGTTGCGGCGGAAGCTTGGGGGCAGTTCGCTCCGCAGGCTCGATGCCATCGATGCCAAAGGCAATGATTTCCTTTTTGATCTTCACCAGCATCCGGCGAAACGGTTGGTAGCTGGTGAAGCTTTCCTTCGCTTCCAACTTCTCGAGGCCGGGAATCTTGCGAAGAGCTTCCAGAAGCTTTTGGACGCTTTCCTCGGGGCCTGCCACGAAGAGATTGATCCCTTCGGTGCTGAGGAGGATCGTTCCGCGCAGGTCGAGCCGTTTGCAGAGCCGGCGCAATGAATCCCGCAGCGGCTTCAGGTCCGTCAAGGAAGCGAACAAATAGGACGAAATGTTCAGAACTGGCCCGGCATCGGGCACGGCGGTTGTCGTATTCATACCGCAAATTATCTTTGGTATCCCGTTTTTCGCAAACGGGGGAGGCGGTAGAAGAGGTCGCTATTGAGGCATTTCTTCCAGCGTGACACGCAGTGGCAGGGCCCCTTTGGCCTTCATCACTGGGTCTGGGCCGCGCGAGATCACTTGTTCCCGCTTCAGTTCGGCACCTTCCAGGGTACCGCTCCAGAGGAGACTTCGGCCTCGTTCGTGAGCTTCCTGGGTTAGGAAAAAGCATTTCTCCAGTTCGTAACCAAAGACCTTGCGCAAGGTCTCGATGACGAACTCAAACGTATTGATATCGTCATTGTGCAGAATAACGCCGTAGGGAGGCTGGCGTCGGGGTTTGTTCTCGACGATCGATTCCGGGGTGGCGACGACCGTTTCTTCGCTGCTCATGGTTCTTTAAATGCTGCCGAGGAAATAACAAGTTTCAACGATACTCCAAGTTTTAATCCCAATTCGGCGGTTGCCAAAGAAATTCAACGCTCGGGTTTCCGCGAAAGACACAAAAAAAGGGCCGGCAGGTTCGCTCCGCGAAAATGCCAGGCCCTTTTCGTCCTCAGCCGCAATCGAATGCAAGTGCGCGGCCGCCCAAGCGGATGGAAATCATCACGCATCAGCGGCGCGTTTGAGCGCGTCTATTGCCTGGTGGCGCTGACCATCCGCATCCGCGGATTGTTCCACCTGGCTGGGTTGTCTCGATTCGAGCCGGGCCGCTAGCTCACCCGCTTGCGGCCCCAGGCGGCTCGGGAGCTTAGTCATTCGGGATCATCGAGTCGTCGATGACCTGCAACAGCTTCGAGATGCAAAGCTTGTTCATGCTGGTACGACGCGAGTGAGCTTCGACGCGGAGCGATTCGTGCAGGCTCTTTGGCAGACGCACGGTGATCACGCGGGTTGGCTCCTTCGATTCGTTCTGAACGTTGGTGCGTTCGCGAAGCTTGACGATCATCAGTTGGATTTCGCCATACTCTTCGGACTGCTCGAACTTGGTGAATTCTTCTGGTTGTGGGAACAGGCGATGTACGACGCCTTCGACACCCAGGATCTCACGGAAGTAGGTAACCCAATCCGGAACACCACGGAAGAAGTCGCGAGCGATGCGAACGCATTCGGCCTTCTTTTCTTCAAAGGTGGCGGTTGGGGCGACGTTCAACGCTGGGCCTGCAGGAGCAGCCGGTTGAACCGGAGCTTGCGGCGTGCCGGTGAAGGTCGGACGCGAGGTAGCGTAGGCGGTTTCGCTCGTTGCTGGCTGCTGCGAGTGATACTGCGGCTGGCTGTGCTGCTGTGGTGGGAAGGTGGTGTTTGGGTAAACCGGACGCGGTGCTGGCTGCGACTGCGGGTACGAATTGCCTTGGTTGAATTGAGACATCTGTGAGGCTCCTTCCTGGAAACGACTGAGGACTTTGGACACCGTCGTGGCTATGTTCGCCACGCGATGTGTAACGGTATGCCAGAATCTTGTGTTTCGAGTCAAGACCAGCGTAGAAGTGACTGCAGTGCAAGCACTTACGACCGCCAGCAATGCATGCACAATCTGGTTGCAGTGACGCGACTTTTTTGAGCAAGGGTCGTCCTGCTTAAGAATTAGGCAGGGTCGAAAGTCGCATCGAAGGAGATGTCCTTTGGTGGCCGGGCAATTTTTCCCAAAATAGTTCCAGATAGTTCCCCAAGGCGGGTTTTTCGGGGTGAATCGCGCAAAAGATAAACCCCGCCGCGAGATCGCGACGGGGTTTCTTGGATTCGATCTGGAGCTCTCGCCTCTCTCGGAAGAGTCAGCGGGAGGTGCTTTCTAGCCTGCTAGCTTCTCGGCGCACTTTTCCAGGAGCTTGCGAGTCAGGATGATTCCTTCGATCTCGCCTGGGTTGCCGCCTTCCCATTCGACGCCGACATAGCCGTGATAGCCATGCTTGTTGACGACGATGTCCATCATCTTGAAGAAGTCGGTGTTGGTTTCGAGTCCTTCTTCGTTGAAGTGATGCGACTTGGCGCTAACGGCCTTGGCGTATGGCATCAGTTCGTCGACGCCTTTATAGCGGTCGTACATTTCATCTTTGCTGACGCGGAAGTTGCCGAAGTCTGGCAGCGTGCCGCAGTTGTCCATGTCGACCGTCTTCATGACCGAGGCCAGCCATTCGCCATTGGACGACAGGCCACCGTGGTTTTCGACGATCACGTTCAGGCCGAGGCCTTTAGCGAATTCGCTCAATTGGGCCAGGCCGTCGGCCGCCAGCTTGATCTGTTCTTCGTAGCTACCGCTGCTCTGGGCATTCACGCGGATCGAGTGGCCACCGAGGGTCTTGGCGGCTTCAGCCCATTTGTAGTGGTTTTCAACTGCTTTTTTGCGGCCAGCTTCGTCCGGGTTGCCCAGGGCGCCCTCGCCGTCGACCATGATCAGCAGCTGCTTGACGCCGTTATCGGCCGCTCGCTTGTTCATTTCGGCCAGGTACTTCTCGTCCTTGGCTTTGTCCTTGAAGAACTGGTTCACGTATTCGATCGCTTCGATGCCGCACTCTTCCTTGGCGGTTTTGGCGAAGTCGAGGTTGTCGAGCTTGCCGCTACGGATCGTGCGGTGCAGCGACCACTGGGCCAGCGAGATCTTGAACGGGGCTTTCTTGTCCGCATCGGCCGCAAGAAGATGTGGGCCGAGAGTCAATGCGGCGCCAGTGGCGGCCATCGATTGAAGGAATTGACGTCGACCGAGATGCCGTTGCATGGGTGTCTTCCTCAGAAGGTAATAGGTTAATAGTGAACTTTTAGCAGGGTTAAACCTCTAGTCTAGTTTAGAAGACGGAGCATATCGCGACTATTCCCTGGGGAAAAACACGCGAAAATAGCTGGTCCCGCCTCGGGAAATCTTGCCATTAGGGGGTGTGATTGCACCTTCGCTATAGCCATGGGGCTGGTTAGAATTAAGGGGAAGCCGCTGGCGTTGTTTTAGCGGCCGCGAAAGATCCTCGTATTGCTCGCCTGGTCTTGGGTGGGCACCGGTCAAAGAAAGGAAAAGCAGGCACCGCTTGTGACAGAACGAGATCGCAAACAGAGCGTCGCTCAGGAAAATGCCATTCTGGTTAAGTTATTGGATCCGGCGATTCAGTATTCGGACGATCCGCTGGAAGAGTTGGAAGGATTGGCGACTACGGCCGGAACGACCGTGGTTGGTAAGCTGACTCAGCGACGCGACAAGCCAGATCCGGGGACCTATCTCGGTAAAGGAAAGATCGAGGAATTAACGCTGTGCGCCGAAGCTTCGGAAGCCGACGTGATTATCTTCGACAATGAGCTCTCGCCGGGGCAGACTCGCAATTTGGAGCGGGAAACCAAGCGGAAGGTCATCGACCGCACCGAGCTCATTCTCGATATCTTTGCCACCCATGCCCAAACGCTCGAATCGCGTCTGGCAGTTGAATTGGCTCAGCTTGAATATTCGCTTCCTCGGTTGAAGCGAATGTGGTCCCACCTGGACCGTATCAAGATGGGCGTCGGGATGCGTGGTCCGGGTGAAAAGCAGTTGGAAGTGGACCGTCGGTTGGTCGAGAAACGCATCCGCGATTTGAAGGACGATTTGGAGAAAGTCGCCAAGCGTCGTGAGCGTGAAGTCGCGGCTCGAAAGGAGTCGATGACGATCAGCCTGGTAGGCTACACCAATGCCGGCAAAAGCACCTTGATGAACGCGTTGACCTCGGCTCAGGTGTTGTCGGCTGACATGCTTTTCGCGACGCTCGATACGCGTACCCGACGTTGGCGATTGCCGCACTGGGGACCGGTTCTATTGAGTGATACGGTCGGTTTTATTCGTGACCTGCCTCACCGTTTGATCGCTTCCTTCAAGGCCACGCTGGAAGAGGCCAATCAGGCCGATCTCTTGCTGCACGTGGCCGATGCCAGTAACCCTGAAGCCGAGCAGCAGATTGCCGCTGTTTACGACGTATTGTCTGAGATTGGGATCGAGCAGAAGAACACGCTGCTGGTCTTGAATAAGGTCGATCGGATCGAGGATTCTCGGCGTTTGGAGCAGCTGCAGGCTCGCTATCCGTATGCGGTTCCGGTGAGTGCGGTCTCGCGAGAAGGGCTCGATAAGTTGGCGATTGCCGTCAGTGATGCCCTTAGTAAATCGTTCTCGGATGTCGAGATCGAAGCCTCGGTCGACAACGGGAAATTGGTGGCCTATCTGGCCAAGAATGGTGAGATCGTTTCCAAGCGATATGGGAACGAAAAGCTGTTCGTGCATTGCCGAATTCCGACGGCTCATTTGGGACGTATCGAGAACCAGAATCCTGATGCGGTTATTCGTCCTTATGAGTACACACCCGAGTCGGAAGAGTCTGACGCCGTTGGGGATGTCGCCTAATGCGGCGGAAGCTGGATGGCCTGCGGATTCTGATTACCGGCGCGTCTTCGGGGATCGGTCGTGCCATGGCAATTCTGGCGGCGGAAGCAGGGGCCAAGTTGCTGATTACCGCCCGGCGTGAAGACCGCCTGGATGAACTGTTGGGCGTGGTTCATGCCAAGGGGGCTGACGCCAAATATGTGGTGGGCGATGTCACGGATCCTGCCGTGCGAGAGCAGCTTGTCGAGAAGGCCCAGCACGATTTTCAGGGGCTTGATGTGCTGGTGAATAACGCCGGCATCGGAGCATACGGAAGCTTCGCTGAGGCGTCGCCGGAACGCTTGCGGCAGTTGATGGAAGTCAACTTCTTTGCCCCGGTCGAGCTGACGCGTCTGTTTCTGCCGATGCTTGAAAAGGGGCGGACGCCGGCAATCTGTAATATCTCTTCGATCCTCGCCCACCGGGCAGTTCCGGGGAAGAGCGAGTACTGTGCTAGCAAGTTTGCTTTGCACGGTTTTAGTGATGCACTGCGTGCTGAATTGTCGACGAAAGGAATAGACGTCATCCTGGTTAGTCCCAGTACGACCAGCAGCGAGTTTTCCTCCTCGGTGATCGAGAAAAAAGGGAAGGCTCCGGCGACGGGAAAGTTCTCGCGAACGCCCCACAATATCGCCGTGGCTGCCTTGCGTGCAATTCGCACCGGAAGGCATGAAGTCATACCCAGTAAATCCGGCTACGCGATGGTTCTGTTAGATCGCTTGTGGCCATCTCTTGCGGATTGGGCGGTTGCTAAATTGGGCTGATTTTTATTGATCAAAATCTCGGCGTGTTTTTGATTGCCCAAAAACTGCGTTCACCTCGGTAGTTCTCGAATAGGGCAGCGTTGGATTGGCTGTCCATTGGCTCTCGAATCCGACGGTTAAAGCTAGGCATTATGTCGCGTCTCGCTAGTGAACCATGGACAGCTGTGCGACGTAAGAACTTTGACTCTTCGGTTCGCATAGTCGCTGGTATCCCTACGTCTTTTCAGGGATCACCCACGAGCCGAAATAGTTGTCAAGAATCTTAAGGTTAGTTATCTTAAAGGACTGATCTGAGACGCTCTTCTCGAGCCATATTCACAGTCGATCAAGTGCCGTGAAGGCCGTTGCAAAGCGTGCCTTGCGATCACCTACCTTTCCCGCCGCCCATCACTCTTTTTCAACACAAAGGCTGAAGCCATGACGATTCGCAAGTCTCGCCGCGAATTTCTCGAAGACTCTATGTTTGCCGCCGCCGCTGCTGCTGCGTTTGCGGCACCCACTTCGTTGATCGCGGCCGAAAAACAGAGCAAGAGCCCGAACGAAAAACTGCATGTCGCCGTCGTCGGTTTGAACGGCCGCGGTAACGCTCACATCGGTGGATTCACCAACCGTGACGACATCATCATCACTCACCTGTGCGATGTCGACTCGAAGTTCCACGAGAGCAAGGTGGAAGGGGTCGCCAAGCGTCAGGATGGACACAAGCCAAAGTTCGAGACCGATCTGCGTCGGGTCCTCGACGATCCTTCGGTCGATATCGTCTCGATCGCCACGCCAAACCACCTACACTCGTTGCAAGCCATTTGGGCGCTGCAGGCCGGCAAAGACGTCTATGTCGAAAAGCCAGTTAGCCACAACGTGAGCGAAGGTCGCCGCGTGGTCGAGGCAGCTCGCAAGTACGAACGTATCTGCCAGGCTGGCACGCAAAGCCGATCAAACCCAGGCATGATTGAAGCCATCGAGTTCGTTCAAAGCGGCAAGATCGGCGATGTTAAGGTCGCTCGCGGTCTGTGCTACAAGCCGCGTAAGAGCATTGGACCGAAGGGCAACTACGATCCGCCAGAGACGGTTGATTACAACCTGTGGCTGGGTCCAGCTCAGATGCAGCCGGTCACGCGACCACGCTTCCATTACGATTGGCACTGGCAGATGCCATTTGGCAATGGTGACCTTGGTAACCAGGGGATCCACCAGATGGACCTCGCTCGTTGGGGCCTCAACGCCAATGAACTGAGCAATGCGGTTATCAGCTACGGTGGTCGTTTCGGCTACGAAGACGCTGGTACCACGCCAAACACCCAGGTCGTCGTGCATGACTACGGCGATCGTTCGTTGGTGTTTGAAGTTCGTGGCCTGGTTTACGACAAGAAGCTGAAGGAAAGCAGCGTCAGCTACAAGGGCTCGAAGATTGGTGTGATCTTTGAAGGTACCGATGGCTACGTTGTGATGACCACCTACCATTCCGGTTCGGCCTTCGACAAAGATGGCAACAAGATCCGCGACTTCAATGGTGGTGGCGACCAGAACCACTACAACAACTTTGTCGAAGCGGTTCGCAGCCGTGACGTCGATCACCTCAACGGCGACATCCTGGAAGGTCACCTTTCCAGTGCTCTGTGCCACACGGGGCTGATCTCGTACCAGATGGGTGAACAGGTTTCGCCAGCGGAATGCCTGGAACGAATGGAAGCGATCAAGACGACTGAAAACGTCCGCGCTACCATGGAACGCGTTCAGGATCACCTTCGCGACAATGGCGTGAACATTGATAGCGAAGGGGTCACGCTCGGCCCAATGCTGGGCTTCGATCCGAAGAGCGAAACGTTCGTCAACAACGAAAAGGCAGACCAGTACCTCAGCCGCGACTATCGCAAGGGCTTCGAAGTCCCTGCTGAAGGCAAGGTCTAAGCGACCTCGTCAATTCGATCCACGAAAACGCCAAGCCAACCGCTTGGCGTTTTCTTTTTCTTGTCCCTTGTCGTTTCACAAGGGAGAGGGCCAGGGCGAGGGGAAACGATATAATGGGCGGCATGAATTCCTCGACGAAATCTCCGCCGTTTCGCATCCTTTACGAGAAGGGCCCATGCATCTGCGTGCAGAAGCAGGCGGGGCTGCTGACGCAAGCGCCGCCGGGGATCGACAACCTGGAAACGCAACTGCGGGATTTCATCAAGCAGCGTGAGCAGAAGACCGGCAACATCTACCTGGCGATCATTCACCGGCTTGATCGGCCGGTATCCGGTGTGATCGTCTTCTGCCGCAATGTCCGCGCGGCCCAGCGTTTGGCAGCCCAGTTCCGTGATCGTACCGTTCACAAAACGTATTGGGCCATCGTCCAGGGGCGCGTCGAAAGTCCGACGGGGGAGTGGGCCGATCACGTACGGAAGATCCCGGATATCGCGAAGGGAGAAGTCGTGGACGCCTCGGCCGACGGGGCCAAGTTGGCCAAGCTGGCCTATCGCGTCCTCGCCGAGACCGATTCGCATAGCTTGTTGGAGATCGAACTAGGAACGGGACGCTATCATCAAATACGCTTGCAGTGTGCCGCACGTGGTTTTCCCGTTTTGGGGGACGAACTCTACGGTGCGACCGAACCCTTCGGGCCAAGCGTAGAAGACGCGCGTCATCTGCATATTGCGTTGCATGCCCGGCGGCTTCAGTTTCGGCATCCCATGGTGGACGAACAGGTCGACATCACCGCGCCGCTTTCTTCGGCGTGGCAGAAATCGGGAATCTGGCAACAATTGAAGGAACAGTTGGAAGGGGAGGTGACGTCATGATTCGTCGTTATCGCGTGGGGTGGCTCTTCACGATGTGCGGTGCGCCGATCCAGGATGCCACGATTACGGTCGAAGACGACCGGATTCTCAGCATCGAAGAAGCTGGCATCTGGCATGATGCTGTCGACCTGAGCCAATGGGCCGTCATGCCGGCTTTGATCAACGCGCACACACATCTCGAATTCAGCAACTTGCATAATCCCCTGGGCACACAGGGCATGACCTTTCCGCAGTGGATCATGGAGGTTATCCGCTATCGGCAGGGATTCGGCGAGAACCTGGCGGTCGAGAAGGCCCAAGCCATTCGTAGCGGTCTCAAGCAGTGCGCTGATCATGGTGTGGGCGTAGTGGGCGAGATTGCAACGCTCCCCTTAATGGAAGTCGCCTACGATCGATTGGATGTGCATGTCGTTTCGCTTTTAGAGATGTTGGGACTCGATCCGGAGCGCGAAAAAGAGCGGGTCGGACAGGGCCGCGAGCATGCGGTCTATCCTTGGTCGCACGAGAATGTCACTCCGGGATTAAGCCCTCATGCCCCGTATTCCGCTGGCATAGGGATCATCGACCAGTGTGTTAAGCTGTCGCAGCAGCATCAATTGCCACTGGCGATGCACTTGGCAGAGTCCCTTGAGGAACTCGAGTTGCTTGAGAAGGGAACTGGCCCGTTTCGGATGATGCTCGAGAATATGGGGCTGTTCAATGAGTCAGACTTCCCGGGCAGCAAGAAGCCGGCGGATTACATCCAGCGACTTGCCACTGCGTACCGGGCAATGGTCGTGCATGGCAATTATCTCTCTGAGCCTGATATCGCATTGCTCAAAAGGTACCAGGAGACGATGAGCGTCTGCTATTGTCCGCGAACCCATGCCTACTTTCATCACGATCGCCATCCGATCGAAGCTTTGTTGGCCGATGGCATTCGTGTGGTACTGGGAACCGACTCGCGGGCCTCTTCGCCTGACCTCGACGTATGGGCCGAAGTGCAGCACGTTCGAGAGGTCTTCCCCAATATTCCAGCCGAACAGCTATTGCCGATGGTGACCCGCGACGCAGCGTTTGCCCTCGGGTTGGAAGACTCTTTCGGAACGATTGATCCCGGACAGAGAGCGATGGTTTCTGCCTTTGCAATCGGCAGCGATTGCCCCGATGTCCTCACCGCGATGTTGGGTGGGGCGCCGCGACTGTGGAACTTGGGAGTTGGCTTAACGCAACTCGACCTTGCCACTGCCTGAAGTGACTTTGCCGATCTCGAAAACGTCGCAGCCACCTTCAGCGAGCATCTTCTGCACGCTCGCCGCGTAGTAGCTGCTGACAATCACGACCAGGCCAATGCCCATGTTGAAGACGCGGGCCATTTCTTCGTCTTCGATCTCGCCCAACTGTTGGATCCATGGGAAGACCGGGAGATCGGGCCAACTTCCCTTCTTGATTTCCACGTCGACATTCTTGGGCAGAATGCGTTCCAGGTTTTCCTGTAGGCCGCCACCGGTAATATGGGCAATCCCATGAACGACGTTCTTGATCTTGTAATGGGAAAGAACGTTACGAACGGGTTGGACGTAAATCTTGGTCGGAGTCAGCAGGGTTTCCCCAACCGTTGCCCCCAATGATTCAATGTGATCGTCCAGGGTAAGGCCAGCAATATCGAAGACGACCTTCCGGACCAGGCTGAATCCGTTGGAGTGCACCCCGCTGGAAGATAACCCGAGGACAACGTCCCCGTCGGCGATGGCCTTGCCGTCGATCAGGTGCTTGCGATCGGCCACGCCCACGCAGAAGCCAGCCATGTCGTAATCGCCCACCTTGTAAAGGTCGGGCATGATCGCCGTTTCGCCACCAATCAACGCACAGTCACTATCGACACAGCCATTGGTGATACCGGTGACCAGTTGTTCCAGCAGTTCCGGATCGTCTTTTCCCATGGCAATGTAGTCGAGGAAAAAGAGCGGCTCGGCGCCACAGCAGATCGCGTCGTTCACGCACATGGCGACCAGATCGATACCGACCGTGTCATGCTTCCCGCTATCGATGGCCAGCTTGATCTTCGTGCCGACGCCATCGGTGCAGGAAATGAGGACGGGATCTTCATACTTTCGGGCAAATAGGGCGTTATCGAAATCGAGCTTGAAGAGCCCTGCGAAACCGCCGTCTAACTGCATCACCCGAGGAGAGAATGTCCGCTTTACCAACCGGGGAAGACGGGACATCGATTCTGCGTACACGTCGAGGTCGACGCCGGCATCTTTATAGGTGGCTTTTGCCATTATGGTTGTCTATCGAAACGGGGCCATTGCATCCAGAAACGACGATTTTCGACCCCACTGCCAGGATTGTCAACGCACCTGAATTCTCGTTCGCTCTTCCTGCCTAAGGGTGACGGTTGGGATGCGTGTACCGGTTCCGCCCCTCACACTGAGCCTGGTCGCTGTGGCCGAGGGATTCCGGTGCAGAAGATTTCCGAGAATTCTTCGAGGCGGAGGCCTGCCACGCTTTTGAGCATAATTTGCCCTCCCCCTAGCATCTGAAGAGGGGGGCGTGTTCAAATACGGGTGACAGAATGGTTAAAATAGACCGGCAAAATCGGAGGAATGGGAAAAATAATGATAGGCGGCTCCAATTTGTCTTTCCTATTGGCCCGAACATTGCGGTTAACGCGGACAATCCAGGGGGACTCGTTGCCGACGCAATCTTAGTCGACCCAGGCGGCGCCTTCGGCAGGTTGAACTCCTTCGAATCGATAAACTCTACGCAGGACCTACGCCTTAGCCCTAAGCTATTATTTCGCCAGACGATGCATCACGTGTTTTGAAGAAAAAAAATTGGTTTTAGGAGGGGCGTCTTCTCCGGTCTGCTGCGAATTGAGTGGTAGTGTTTCAGCACAATCATTCATTCGAGGTCTTAGGAGGTTAGATCGGACAGTCGCCTATGCTTATGGTTCATCCGCATCCGGAGCTGCAATTTAGTCACGTGCTTCCTTATGGAGCCATCCTGCACGAACGCGGCGTACGGTTTGTTGTATTCAGCCGATCCGCCACGGCGATGCGACTTTTGCTCTATAAGAACGTCGATGATCGCGAACCGAGCGAAATCATCGACTTCGATCGCGAGACAGATCGCTGGGGGGATATCTGGAGTATCTTCATTCCAGGTCTGTCCGCCGGTCAACTTTATCATTTTCAAGCCGAAGGGCCGTACAACCCAGACGAAGGCATGCTCTTCGATGGTCGTGCCCGGCTGATTGACCCCTACGCCAAAGCGCTCGCTGGTACTTTCCAGTCGGCCGACGACGGTATTATCCGTCCGCCCAAGTGCGTGGTGGTCGACGAAAGCTTCAACTGGGAAGGGGACCGCCATCTGAAGCGGGACCTGAGCGAATCGATCATCTACGAAATGCATGTCAAAGGTTTCACGGCGCACGAGTCGAGCGACGTCGAACACCCAGGCACCTATCGTGGTGTGGTCGAAAAGATCCCGTATCTCAAGTCCTTGGGGGTGACCGCGGTCGAGCTGATGCCGATCCACGAATTCCCCATCATGGACATGGTAACCGGGAAGACACCGACCCGCGGCAACTATTGGGGTTACGACTCCATGGCTTTCTTCGCGCCTCATCGTGGGTACGCGGCAAGCAAGACGCCGGGCGGACAGGTTCGCGAATTCAAAGAGATGGTCAAAGCGCTGCATCAGGCTGGCATCGAGGTCATCCTCGACGTCGTTTACAACCATACTTGTGAAGGAAACGAGAAGGGACCAATCCTCAGCTTCAAGGGGCTCGAGAATCAGGTCTATTACATGTTGGCCAACGGCGGTCGCGAGTATAAGAACTACTCAGGCTGCGGTAACACGGTCAACGGTAATCACCCGATCGTTCGCGAGATGATCTTTAACAGCCTGCGGCATTGGGTGCACAACTACCACGTCGATGGTTTCCGTTTCGATCTCGCATCGATTCTCAGCCGCGACCGCACTGGTAATCTGGTGGCCAATCCGCCGCTAGTCGAAGCCATTGCCGAAGACCCGATGCTGGCCGATACCAAGATCATCGCCGAAGCTTGGGACGCCGCCGGTGCTTACCAGGTCGGTTCGTTCGCCAACCTGCGTTGGGCGGAATGGAACGGCCGTTACCGTGACGACATCCGTAGCTTCTGGAAGGGCGAGCCACACAAGCTCGGGGCACTGGCCACGCGTTTGGCTGGTTCCAGTGACCTTTACCAGGCCGGTGGTCGTCAGCCGTACCACAGTATTAACTTCATCACGTCGCACGATGGCTTTCCGATGAACGACCTTGTGTCGTACAACCACAAGCACAACGAAGCGAATGGCGAAGGGAACCGCGACGGCGACAACCACAACCTGAGCTACAACTACGGTGTGGAAGGTCCGACCAAGCGAACCAGCATCGAGAAGATTCGCCGACAGCAGATCAAGAACATGTTCTGCACCCTGCTGCTTTCGCAGGGCGTGCCGATGATTCTGATGGGAGACGAAGTGCGTCGTACGCAGCACGGCAATAACAATGCCTACTGCCAAGACAACGAAATCTCCTGGCTAGATTGGTCATTGGTCAAGAAGAACGACGAGATGCGTCGCTTCGTCCGGGCTCTGGTCGCTTTTCGTCGTGATCAGCCAACCGTGCGTCAAAAGCACTTCCTGGGTGGTTATCCGACCGGACGCCGAGGCCTGTACGATGTGAACTGGTACAACAACCTGGGTACCGCAGTCGATTGGGACAGCGGCGACTCGATGCTGACGTGCCTCCTCGCTTCGCCGAACAAGGACAACGATCCCGAGAATATCGGTCGCGACGTCCTGCTGATGATGAACGGCAGTGCTTCACCGCAGCAGTTCATCCTGCCACCGGTTGCCAAGGGAACCAGCTGGCGAATGTTTGTCGACACGGCGGCGACTTCGCCGAGCGATGTCTACCCAGACCTCAACGGCCCACGACCTCCGGCAGCCGGCAAGTTTGTCATGCCGGAACGCAGCGTGCGAATCTACGTCGCTTCGCGATAAGTTCGCGTGCATTGAAAAAACGATCTAAGATGGCGGCTTGGAAACGAGCCGCCATTTTTTATTTCGAAGGTCTGGGTTATGAGTCAGCCCCAAGCTCTCGTCCAATGGACGATCGCCGAACTCCTTCTCGTGCTGGTTACCGGAACCGTAGTGCTCGGTTCGATGTGGGCTCCCCAGATATTTCTGTGGCTCGTACTGATGGGCGTGATGCTGTTCCTCTTTTCGCTGCTGGCGATTTCACGTGTTGGTCGCGGTTCGTGGCAAGCCTTTGCAACCGGATTCTGCTGCTTTGCGATCGGCTACTTCGCCGCATTGTTACTCGTCGAAAACAATAGCTTCAGCCTGTTGCAGGAAGTTCGCCAATTGCCCACCACAAACTGGATGTATCACTGGCAACCGGCCCTCACGCAGACCAAGTACATGAAAGATGGAGAGGCAATCCCTGCCTCACTCGATCCCACGATGGATATGTATGGAAACGTCGTCGACTCTGAGGGTAACTCGTTGGGTTCGACGATGATCGGAGGTGGTGGCTTTATCGGGGGCGGCGGTCCCAATGTTGTGATTCAAGCCATCCAAGTCGAGCGTACTCCCAGCCATGAGGCATACTTCACGCTAGGCCATGTCTTTTGGGCTCTTCTGTTGGGGTACCTCGGCGGCAAATTTGCCGTCGGCTTTCAACGATTTCAAAACAACCAAGAAACCAAGCCGGCACCCGTGGAGTAGAATGAAAGGATCCTTCACCTCTTCCCTACCCACCATCGTGGAGACTGCCATGAAAGTCTCGCTTGCACTTCTCTTCGCGTTGATCATTTCTCCAATCGCTGCTCTCGCCCAACAGCCACTGCCCAAGATCATTCTCTCGGAAGACGGTAAAGACTTTCGGCAGCAAGGGACGGATGCTCCGTTCTATGTGTGGGGCGTCAACTACGACCATGATGGCGACGGCAAGCTGATCGAAGACTACTGGCACGACGACTGGGCGGTGATTGAGGAAGACTTTGACGAGATCAAATCACTCGGGGCGAACGCGGTGCGGGTTCACTTGCAACTGCCCAAGTTCATGAAGACGGCCAGTGAGCCCAACGAGGAGAACCTCAAGAAGCTTGCCGATCTGGTGAAGCTGGCCGAAGCGAAGAAGCTTTATCTGAACCTGACCGGGCTGGGGTGTTACCACAAGCAGGATGTGCCTGCGTGGTATGACGAAATGAAGGAGGCCGAACGCTGGGAGGTTCAGGCCAACTTCTGGAAGGCAGTTGCGAAGGTCGGCAAGGATAGTCCGGCCGTATTCTGCTACGACCTGATGAACGAACCGGTGCTTGGTGGCGGAGCGAATGCCGATCAGTGGCTGGTTGGTGAGCCGCTGGGAGGCAAATACTTCGTACAGCGGATCACGACCGATGCCGCTGGCCGAGACAACAAAGAGATCGCCGCGGCCTGGGTAAAAAAGCTGACCGATGCGATTCGTGAAGTCGACCAGCAGACTCTCATCACCGTTGGCGTCATTCCATGGGCCCATGTGTGGCCCAATGCCAAGCCTCTCTTCTACAGCGAAGAAGTGGGCGAGCCGCTCGATTTCGCCAGTGTGCACTTTTACCCCGAGAAGGAAAAGATCGATAAAGCCATTGCCGCGCTCAAGGTCTACGATGTGGGCAAGCCACTGGTGATCGAAGAGTTCTTTCCTTTGAAATGCTCTTTGGAAGAAGCCCACGAGTTTCTGACCGAGGCCCGCCCCATTACCGATGGCGTCACGAGTTTCTACTGGGGAACGACGCGCAAGGAGTACGAAGAAGCTGGCACGATGCAGGGAGCAATTCTGGCACGCTGGCTGGAACGTTTTGAGGCGATGTCTAAGGGCAATGCCTCGAAAGAATAGGCAACTGTCTTACAGCTCCAGCACGATTGTCCACCAAGAAATAGCCAAGGGACCACAATATAATCTGCGGTCCCTTGGTAATCGGTCTATTTTAATTCGCTTTTGAGAAGTTCCAGCAGCATCGCCCACGACTTCTCGTCGGCCTCCTTGTTGTACTGCATGCCTGGGTTGCCGTGCTTGCCGGAGTCTTCCACGGTGAAACTATGCACGGCTCCTGGGAAAGCAACGAAGTTGAGATCGACTTCTGCGTCCTTCAACTTCCCTTGAAACGCGTCGATCGATTCCTTGGAAACAAAGCCATCATCGGCACCATGGCATACGAGGACCTTGGCTTTGATCGCTTTGGCTTGTTCTTCGGTCGGTGTCGGCAAAGCCGCATGGAAGGTCGCGATCGCGTCGACATCGGCACCGGTGTAGCCTAGTTGCAGTGCGGTCGATCCACCGAAACAGTACCCGATCGCGGCGATCTTTTCCGGATCGCACTGGGGTTGTTTCTTCAGGACGTCGAGCGCTGCAACAGCCCGTTTTTGCCACTGGTCGACGTTGGCTCGAACCTTGCCCGCCATTTGGCCGGCGTCTTTGGGGTGATCGACGAACTGGCCATCGCCGTACATGTCCGCCGCGAAGGCAACGTAACCGAGTTCGGCCAGCATCTTCGTGCGCTTCTTGGCGTAGTCATTCAGCCCCCACCATTCATGAAAGACAAGCACCGCAGGACGCGGGCCTTCGATCGAGTCGTCGTAGGCTAAGAATCCATCAAACGTCTTGTCGCCGACTTGGTATTTGATGACTTTGGTTTTAACTTCCGCAGTTGCGATGGAAGTCGTCAAAGCCAGGATCGCGAGAGACAAAGCGATACAGCGCATGGTGTTTCTCCACAGGTTGGAAAGGGTAAAGCGGACCGCGATCCCTGCGGCAATAAAACAAGCTGCCTTTGGTTATATCAAATTCGCTAGGGCCCTTCTGTACCCGGTGTGAGCTAGGCGGAAGCACGCAGCAGCTTATGCAAACCCAAGCAGCCTTGGTGTGGGGTGGGTGCGGCATGATCACCGATTTTGCGTGGTTCCCCGCTCCGCGGTTTGGAAGCAACACATTGTTATCCGGCACGTCGGCCAAAGGTCGGGATCCAGCAGGAAACATGACGACAGTATTCCAAGTACGATTCCCCGAATCGCCTGGTCATGTCACGTTCTTCAATCGGTCGCACGACCAGTTGCCAGACTAGCACGCCTAAACCCACGTAGATCAGTAGCGGAACCGATTGAAAAATAATGGCGACTGCCAGGCCCTGTCCGATGCCTGAGATGGCCATGGGGTTGCGGACATAGTGGTAGGGGCCCGAGACAACCAGGTTGTTGGTTTGATCCAGGGGAAGTGGCGTGCCGGCACCATCTCGAACCATGAAGTAGGCACTGGTGAGTCCAAGCAAGCTAAAGCCGCCAAACAGCAACCCGCCGACCAGCAGCCATATCCCTGGGGTCGGAAGAATGAAAGATCCAAACGCATCGAGAATCACGTAGGGAACGATCACCAAGGCCATCGTCCAAATGCAAACAGTCTGGATGAGCGTTTTGATAGCATTCCACGCCATGCTGGTGGAGGAAGCACGAAACGCCAAATCGCTGAAGCAGAGAAACGCATTATAGGTGAGCCCCACCAGCATCAGGCCGGTTGGCAAATAGCCACTGGCCGTCAGCACCGTGGCGTTGACGCAGTAGAGCGACGCGTACGCAAAAGCACCCAAGATCACCAGTTCGATGGCCGAATTCTGCTTGTAGGCACGAGCGGTCGATAAAGCCGCAATCAAGATGACATCCGGAGCGAAGAATGCCCAGAACGCGGTCGACGGGATTTCGTCGAATTGAAACGCTGCAAAGAAGGCTTCATTCGAAGCGAGCCCAACCCACCACGCGCTGATCAAAGCAGCTTGAAGTAAGTAGGCTGTTTCTTTCATGTATGAGTCTCAATGGCGAAAAACGTTGAGCATGGACGGGGCGGCGGTAATTGCTCTGATTCATGATCGGCCCGCTTGCCAGATTCGCTGCAGCGCGTGGTTAGACCGCATCTGATCTTTGCGGCCAAGTTGCTCCAACGCGGGAAGTTTCAAGTTGTCCCGTCCGGTCCTACCTTGCATTTCACGGTTCTGTCTTCTGGTTGCAGCTGCCCAATTATTGGTCAGAAACCGACCATTCTACGACATCGGTCAGCTCTTGCCCGCGAGTGTAAGCGTCAATAAGTCGTTGGATCGTTTCTTCGTCTGCCCCATCGAATCGCCTAGGCGATTCTTCGCCGAGCTTTTTCCAAAAAGCGATGACGCGAACATGGTCTACGTTCATCTCGTGTTGAAAACTCAGATACGACTCGCCCGAATCAAGGCCGACGGGAGCAACGAGCAAAGCGGTTCTCGTCTTACCGCTCGTCCAATCGATCGCGCTGACCACTTTTCGAACTTCCTCGGCATTTGCTGACGTTCGAGTAGCAGAGCCATCGTAGGTATCCTTGGCCCGATCATATGTGGCCGTGTCGATCGAGAATTCTGTCGCTTTTGAGCGTTCACTCGTTTGGGAATCCACACAGCCGACAAGCAGCAGTCCCAGTACCAGCAAGAAGGGTTTGATCGTATTCATCGACAGAGTTCCTCTGTATGAGCCCGGCTCACACAGAAACATTTCGCGGGATCCACTCGATAATTCGCACTGAGGGACATTTTTGAAAATGGACACCGAATGCCCATGTGTGATGGTGCAAAGATGATGGCATCTTACTCAACCGATGAACGACCAGCAAATTCACAACATATTCTCCGGAAGATAAGCGGAGATCGTTTCAATGCGCCGCTCTCATAGAGGTCGACCAAAGACTCTCAGACGGAGAACGATAGCATCAAAAAACTCACCGCCGAAACGATGTTCAGCGGTGAGTTCCAATTGATACTCAAGATGGCAGACTGTAGCGAATTACTTCTTTACTTCGTCCAGTCGCAGGACTTTGATCGCCAGTTCCTCGAGCTGTTTGCGATCGACCGTGCTTGGGGCTTCGGTCATCAAGTCGGCGGCACGCTGCGTCTTGGGGAACGCGATGCAGTCGCGGATGTTGTCCAGGTAGCCAAACAGCATCACCCAGCGGTCGATACCGAGGGCAATACCACCGTGCGGCGGAGCACCGTACTGGAGTGCATCGAGCAGGAAGCCGAACCGTTCTTTGGCGTCTTCTTCCGTCATGCCCAAGAGGCCGAACACCTTCTGCTGCGTGGCGTTGTCGTGGATACGAATCGTGCCACCGCCCGCTTCGCTACCGTTGATCACCAGGTCGTAGGCCAGGGCCCGACACTTGCCAGGATCGCTGTCGAGAAGTTCGACGTCTTGCGGCCGTGGCGCGGTGAACGGATGGTGCATGGCAACCCAGCGGCTCTCTTCTTCGTCGTAGTCGAACATGGGGAATTCGACCACCCAGCTGTAGTGCATCGCTTCGGGATCGTAGAGCTTCAGCTCCGCACCCAGCTTCTTACGCAGACCGTAAAGGGCCTTACAGGTTACCTCGAACTTGTCGGCAACGATCAGGATCAAGTCGCCAGCCTCGGCGGCGAAGCGTTCTTTGAACTTGGCCAACAGTTCTGGAGCGAAATTCTTCGCGATCGGCGAGTTGAGGGTTCCGTCCGCTTCGACCTTGAACCAGGCCAGGCCCTTGGCACCGAAGTCGTCTTGAACCATCGAGGTCATGTCGTCGATCAGGCGGCGCGAGTACTTATCGGCAGCACCCTTGGCACAGATCCCGCGAACTCGGTTGCCGGCATCGGCCACGGCTTTGAACACGCGGAACTCCGCTTCGGCAGCCAGGTCGGTGGCATCGACGATTTCCAAATCGAATCGCAAGTCTGGAGCGTCGTGACCGAAGCGTTCCATGGCTTCGTCGTAGGTCATCCGTGGCAGGGGACCTTGAACATCCGCGCCGTGGACTTCCTTGGCAACCTTGGTGACCAGGCCATCGATGATGCCGATCACGTCGTCCATTTCACAGAAGGCCATCTCGAGGTCCAACTGCGTGAACTCAGGCTGACGGTCGGCGCGAAGGTCTTCGTCGCGGAAGCAGCGGGCAACCTGTACGTAGCGGTCATAACCGGCCATCATCAGGATCTGCTTGTACAGCTGCGGCGACTGCGGCAGAGCATAGAATTCACCATGATGGACGCGGCTGGGGACCAGGTAATCGCGAGCCCCTTCCGGCGTGCTGCGGCCGAGAATCGGTGTCTCGACATCGATGAATTCGTGCTCCTCGAAGTAGTCACGCATCAGCTTGATAATCTTGCTTCGCAGCAGCATCGTGTTTTGCATCTGCTGGCGGCGAAGGTCCAGATATCGATGCTTCAGACGCAGGTCTTCGCCTGGCATGTCTTGCTGACCGGGAAAGAAGGGCGGCGTCTTGCACTTGTTCAGGACGACTAGCTTCTCGACTTTGATTTCAATTTCGCCGGTGATCAGCTTGGGGTTGACGGTCCCATCGGGGCGCGGATCGACCTTCCCGATGATCTGAATTACGTCTTCATTGCGTAGACTTCGCGAGAGCTTCTGCGTTTCCTCGCCGCTATCGCTGCTGAAAACCACCTGAGTCTTGCCGTATCGGTCGCGAAGATCGACAAACAGCCCGCCGCCATGGTCGCGGTACGAATCAACCCACCCAGCCAGGGTAACGGTTTGGCCGACGTCGGATTTTCGTAATTCGCCGCAAGTGTGTGTGCGATACAAGGTTCTGTTCCTCGCAGGTGATCAGGACAGCGTCGATATGACAGGGGGAAATCGAGTATTTTAGACCGACAAGGCCTGAATGCCTAGATTGGGCTTTCCAAGCGGAATTTGGGTAAGGAAGAGGGAGTTAGCTACAGAGGCCACAGAGATCACAGTGAAATTGGAGGTTGCTTCCAGGGATCGCACGGACAGGAGAAGGGCGTTGCCCGCAGGACTGTTTTCTCGAAATACCAGTGTTATTGATGGTTCATTCCCCTTCGGTGCTCTCTGTGTCCTCTGTGGCTAAATCCTTTCCGAATTGACCTTATCGATCATAACGACCGCTTCCCTCATCTTGCTGCATCAGGTATACCGGCGCTCATGAGTGAACTCCTTGAAATTCCGGAAGTGGTCGGGCTGCAGTCTCGATCCGATGTGATTCGCATCCCTCCTGACTTGGACGTCCCGTTGACCGGTCGGGTTCGGCATCTGGTCGATACGGCCGAATTTCGCCGGTTGGTCCACATCAGCCAACTGGGACTGGTGTCACTCGTATTCCCGGCGGCTCATCACAGTCGGTTCGAGCATAGTCTGGGCGTTTACCGGACGATGCTGCTTTATCTGCAGCGGCTGGCCCACGTGCCGGAGTTCGCGGCGGTGATCGAAACCAAGGATGCCGAGTTAATGATCGTGGCGGCTCTGCTGCACGATCTGGGACATTGGCCCTTCTGTCATCCGATCGAAGACATGCGATTGGGCGGCGTACCGGAGCATGAACTTTTCGCTAATAGCTTTATGCTGGAAGGAGAAGTCGCCGATTGTTTGCGTGATGATTGGGGCATCAACCCGCGCGATGTCGTCAGCTTCCTGTCCGAGAAGGGCCGTACCAGCAAGATGAAGCTGATGCAAAGCGTCATCTCGGGTCCGATTGATGTCGACAAGCTCGATTACCTGCAGCGTGACAGTCTGCATGCCGGCGTCCCTTACGGCCGCAACTTTGACCAGCAGCGCCTGATCGCCAGTCTGTGCGTGAACGAGGCAGGGGATAAGCTCGCCCTGACGAACAAGGGACGCACAGCCGCCGAGATGATGGTCTTTGCCCGGTACGTCATGTTCAGCGAAGTCTATTGGCACCATGCCGTGCGAAGTGCGACGGCCATGCTACAGCGTGCCTTTTTCATGCTGCGTCCGCAGTTGGAACTCGACTCGCTGTTCCGCCTGGCAGAACGAACGATGGTCGACACCATGCTCGAAGCGGCCAGCAATGGTCCTGCTCGCGATTTGCTGGATGGCCTATTCGGTCCTTCCCGTAGACTCTACAAGCGACTATTCGAGTACTCGCACTTCGATCATCCGGAGCTGTTTCATCAGATTGCTCGACGTCCTTATGATTGGTTGGTCGAGTTGAGCGACCAGTTCGCGACGGCCCTTTCGCGGCACCTGTCACGTCGCGTGGCACCGCATGAAATCTTAATCGATGCTCCTCCGGTCAAGTTGGAAGTGCAATTCAATATCGATGTCCTCGACCAGAAGTCAGGCAAGTATCGTGCGCTGGGAGATGTGTCGCCGATGGTCGAGACGCTCGCTAAGAAGCAGTTCGACGACTTCGTGAAGAAAGTGCGAATCTTTATTCATCCGCGCCTTGAGGACTCGATCGGGAGTGACCCGGCGATCGAATCCTTGTTTATCGATACGGTCCGGAGCATGTTTCCGGAAACGGGCTAAACGCCCAGTTTATTTCGACTTGAGATCGAAGTTGTGCTCGAGTGAAGAGCTAGTTACCTCGATCTTGAGTTCCGTGTCTTTGTTGAAATTCTTCGGAATAGCTTCTGCGGTGACTTCCTCGGTGGGGCTGTCGGCCGTGCCGTAGGTCTTCTTTTGACCGACAACTTTCGGCGAATTGATTTTGACCGCTTTGCTGCCTGGCGTGGTCATCACCGAGTACTCGCCGTTCTCGATCGAACCCCCTTCAACGCCTCCTTTGCCATCGGTGGCCTCGAGCGTGATCTTCCCTTTGCTGACGGGTTGGCCATCGAGCGTTACTTTGCCAGTCACTTCGACCATGCCAGAACGTCCCGATCCGCATCCGAAGCTGAGCAGCAATAGGAGTGACAGCCCGATGGTCCCGGCTACTAGTTGTGGTGTCCTCATGGTGCGATTCATCCTGAGCGAGGTAAGCATTCGACTTGCGTCATACGGCAGACTAGTTAAGCGAAAGGGACTCCTTGCCTTCCATCGTTCCGGCTGCTCGCCAAACGTTGATGGCAATCGTTTCGCTGACAAAATGAACGGACCCATCGGCCATTAGGACCTGGACGCCTCCGGGATGCAGACTGCGGGCCGCGTGATGTTCATTGCCTCCAACACACGGCAGGCCAATCTCCGGCTTATCGACACACCAAGCCGAGGACATCACATCCGCTGCCGAAGAGTTGGGTGTCGAGACGGTCATAAAGCCGCCGCCGGCTGCATCGTCGTTGAATGAATCTCCGCGATGGTCCGGTTCTGAGTCGTTCGGATGGGCTCGCAATTCCGACATGAGCAACGTATTGCTGAGACCGTCGATAAAGCCAGAGAAATCACTCGTGCGTGGCGTTTCACCAAGAGCACCGTTGTTCCCCTCAAAGCCAAATGGAGCTTTGAGGGATTCAATCGACGTAGGTCCGCCGTTAGGAATGGTAACGTTGCCGTAGTTCACCCCGTAGTGAATGCGACAGCGCCAATAGGCGTCTGAGGTATTCATCTTGCCACCGTTCATGCTGGGGCAGTAGTAAAACTCGACCGGCTGTGCCAAGACACCATCAAACGTGTTTTGAATGATATTCGGCGATTCGTAGAACGCCTTGTTGTAGTCGTAGGCTTCGGCCAGGTTGTTCTGTTCGACGTAAGGCCACAGGCTCACGACCCAAGTATGTCGTCTGCCGTTGCTGTCGTTCGTCGCACCGAACGGTAACTTCTGAACCGTGTCGTGGTAGTTATGCATCGCCAGACCCCATTGCTTGAGGTGGTTGGTGCACTGCATTCTGCGAGCAGACTCGCGCGCCATTTGAACGGCCGGGAGCAGTAAAGCGATCAGGACGCCAATAATGGCAATGACGACCAATAGTTCTACGAGCGTGAAACCGCGAGAAGAGGATGTGCGTATCACGGTGCCATTCCTTACGTCGAATGTTGAATGAGATAAGGACAAGCGTGCAAAGATGTTCGCAGTTTCTTATGTATGAGATCGTAAACTGAGAATCTCTAGAGAAAACGCTTACCCCCTTGATGGTAGCGAGTGTTTCTGGGCAGTACAAGAATTATTGCCACAATAACCATTTCATTGGGGCAATGATGAACGAGGGCTAGTTTAAGATGCCATCGCGGCTTGATTGTAGCGAGCCAAAAACCACCCGTCCCCCAGCGAAACACTTCGCCTCAGATGATGGGGTTCGAGCAGGCCACCAACGAATGATTCGGGCTGATTGCCTGAGGGATGCCATTCCAACCAGACACCCCGTTCGTTTCCCGAGAGCTGAAAACGAATGCCCCCGGCATCACTGCGTTCGATGCTGCTGAACGTCGGTCCGGACTTGGCCATTGGTGGTGTCGTGAGTAGTAGGAGCGTCTTTGGTTTCCCCGATGGATACGCCATGAACGGTCCCAGACTCTCCGACTCGCCGTCGATCGAGGGCCAGTCTTGTTTGAGCGAATGGGCGATCGGTTGAAAGGCCGCCACGTGAGCATCGATCCGGATCCGCTTTCCGGTCCAGATCAGTTCATCCCATCCGTTAATCAAACCAAGCCAGCCACAGCCCAGCGAAAGAACAACCATCCAGGAAGCGAGCGTGCGATGGCCGCGAGAGCCCATCGTCATGCCGAGCGTCAGCATCCCCAGGCTAACGCCGCCGACCACGACCATCAAACCCAACGCAACAATCTTCCACTGAGCAGCCAACGAGTTGGCGAATTCGTCCAGGTCGGAACCATCCTCCAACCAGCCGACCTGGAACCCAAGGTGGTCCCAGGTAGAAGAAAATCGTGCGTCCCACACAATCCAGCCAGCCAGTAGCAGCAAGACGCCAGCATTCACCAACCAAAGCATAAGCGGATGACGCCCCAGCGTGAGATCACGCAGCCAAACCATGGTGGCCGAGAATCGGAACCATCGTGAACGTGTCGCAAGGTGGTCGGCTGGGGCGTGCATGAAGTCTTCGTGCTTTCTCTTCCTATCGAAAGGGCAGGGCAGGAGCTCGCTTCAACTAGGAGGCTACTTCGTCGTGCTGCCAGCGGTCTGGGACGAATCGGCATCACAGTAAGACAGGGCCATCAGCGCGAATGCTGTTGCCAGGTTCTTATCGTTCTCGAACCAGCGACCGTTCTCGTTCGACCACGAGCCATCTTCATTTTGTCGCTTGGCCAATTCGTCGATCAGTTCTTCTCGCCAGTTGTGAGTTTTGCCATCAGCGTCGGTCACTTCGGTCAAGCCAGCCGTACCAAGACCAGCGGCAAACGTGTGGTAGTAGTAGAACAAGCCGGCACTACCCATGCCTGGGTTCTGCTCGACGCTGTAGTTGTCGGTCACCCACTGGGAAGCGGCTTGCACGCGTGGGTCCTCTTTGGTCAGGCCAGCGTAGATCATGCTCTTCAAACCGGCGTAGGTCATCGATCCATAGCTGCGGATGCCGCCGTTCTCGGTGTAACGTTCAGGCGATGTCGAGGGATCGATCTTTTCGCGGGGCACTTCGTAGAAGAAGCCACCGTCGTTCACCTTTCCGGCGAACTCGGTTTCGTTGTACTTGCTTTCCAAATTCTGGCAGCGGGAAACAAAGGCCAAAGCACGTTGAATCGCTTCGTCCTCGGCTTCACTGCCTGTTTCGATCAACGCTTCGACCAGGTAGCCTGTGTTGGAAAGATCGGGGCGACCGGCACCCCCATAGCCGACACCACCGAACCAGACGTCGTCTTGCTTGACGTCGCCTTTGCCGTACTGCAGTCCGGTGACAAACTCGCGAGCCTTCTTGAGCGTGTCGTTATAGCGTCCGTCGGCGTTGGCTTCTTGGAAGCAAAGCATCGCAACGCAGGTTTCGTAGTTTCGCAGTCGACCATTGCCATAGATGCCACCATCCGGCTTAACGAATCCTTCCAACGCTTTCAGCCCTTTGGCAACGACGGTGTCATCGACCGTCTTGCCGCTGCGAAGTGCCCCGGTTACCGCGAGAGCGGTGAGACCTGGACCTGCTTTGGCGGTGAAACTGCCATCAGGGGCTTGGCCATTTTTCTCCAGATACTGAAGCCCCTTGGCCACAATCGTTTCGAGCTTCTTTTGTGACTCGCTCGAAATGGGGCTATCCGCGGCGATCGCGAGTGATCCGAACGCCAAAAGCAAACAGGGGGTAATTCCAACGAAAACGCGACGGGAAATGTTCACAGCAACCTCTCTTCTCTTAGCTAGTAGTAGCGCGCGCAACGTTGATAAGCAAAGGTCATGCCAGCACGCTTAGGGTCGAAATGAGCGAGTGAAATCCGGTGGATTTACGCTATCCGTGACTTGATAAGAATTTCGGGTGTCGACGCAAATGACATGGTTGTCACATGAATCGACATACGCGGCGGCCTAGTCCTTTCCATCAAGATGCCACATCCGAAGCGTTCACCTTATTCTGCGTCTAAGTGAGAAAATACAGGCTTGCGGTCGAAATTGCTGGGACTCTGAGGACGATTGCGGTGGGCAGAATAGGACATTCCGTTACGATGAAGCGACTGGAGGAGGGACTTTGTCCCAGCGTGAATATGAGTTTGCACACGGAGGCCGCATGAATTCCCAGTCACCGGAAGTCGACGGGCGTAGTCCGCTGCTCAAGAGAGTGATCGATGTGATCGACCGCTTGGTCGTTCCGTTGGTGTGGTACAGCGTCGTGATGTTGGCAATCGAATGCCAGTTCTATCCCGATAGTGACAGCTACGATACACCGCCGTACTTTCTCTGGTCTGAACGCGTCGTCGCGCTGATCTTCACCATCGAATACATCGTTCGCCTGCTGCGAAATTCAGGCCGTGGTTTTTATCCGTTCACCGCGCTTGGCGTGGTCGATCTGATCTCGATTCTTCCTTTTTGGATTGGTTTTATTCCGGCGGTCGATCCTTACCTGCGATTGGTCCGCACACTGCGTGTATTGCGAATGTTGAAGTTCTTCCGCTATTCGCGGGGACTACAACTCATGGCTCTGGGTTTCTACCGTTCGTATTGGAACCTGAGACCGCTGATGCTGGCGACGCTGATGATGATTCTGTTCACCATGTTCGCACTGTACGAAGTCGAGGGGATGCATCAGGATGAGTTTCGCAGCCTGTTCACCGTGGCCTGGTTTCTCGAAGTAACCGGGACCACCGTTGGCTACGGCGATCTGTCGCCGCAATCGACGCCGGGGAAGATCATTGTTATGGTCTTCATGATCGGAGGTTTGGCGATCTTCATGGCCTGCTTCAGTGCGATCACGAGCAGCTTCGATCAGGTATTCAAGGAAGCGGCAGATCCAGAATTCGATCCTTTGGACGAATTCGAGAAAGTTCGCGAAGAACAAGAAGAACTGGAAGAGCACTTCAAGGATACCGGTACGTCCGATGTCGAAGACGAAGCGGCCGAAGTGGAGCAACTGGAAGCGGAAGAAGAACCGACCGACGAGTCGAAAGAAGTCGGCGCAACTCCTTAATCGTTGTCGCGAGGAATCAGCATGGAACCACGGGTCAGTCTCATTACGTTAGGTGTCACAGACCTGCAGCGGTCGCTGGAGTTTTATCGCGACGGACTGGGCCTGCCGACCTCGTGGCAAGGAGACCAAGGGGTGGTCTTCTTTCGGACAACCGGTACCTGCCTGGCCCTTTATCCGCTCGATAAGCTGGCCGAGGATGTCGGCGGTGATTGGATTGGTGAGCAGCGTTCTCGGTTCACGGGAATCTCGCTGGCGCACAACGTTCGCGAGAAAGAAGACGTCGACCGCATCTTGAAGCAAGCCGAGGCAGCCGGTGCCAAAGTAGAAAAGCCGGCGCAGGACACCTTCTGGGGTGGCTACGCCGGCTATTTTTCCGATCTCGACGGGTATTTGTGGGAAGTGGCTTACGGTGCGTTCGACTTCAATGAAGACGGCAGTCTGAAGATTCCCTAAGGCCGCTTGGCCCCCTTTTTCATCTCGTCGAGCATAAAGTTAACTTCGTTCTCACCTGGTTCGACTACGGCAGCCAATTCCGTCTGCGTATTGTATTTGGGCGGAAGGATTTCTGGTTGCCAACGCGACTCGCCGGTTTCCGGGTTTTCAATGCGGTCTTCGGTCGTGATCGCCACTTGGTGATTACCGACCAAAGCGCCCCATTCCTTGCCCATGAAGTTCAATGTGTATTCACCGGCCTCGTTGGTCTTGCCATAGGAAGGCCGACCACTCTCTGGCTGAAAGCGAACCGTGGCATCGGCAAGCGGTTTACCTTGCAGCATCACCGTGCCATGGACGTCGCCGAAATCCAGATCAGGACGACCGCTAAAGCAGCCAAGCGTGGTTGTCAGTGCGGCGAGTAGTGCCAATCGCCATACCATGATAGTTCTCCCGAATAGAGGTTCTTAGGGCTCCTACTTGCCGACGATTAGTACTCGCCGATCGTCTTGCCATCGAAACGATTCGAGAGATTCTGGTAGGTATTCTGGTCGATGGTTTCCGGCAGAAAGTGAACGCTTCCGTCCGCGAAAGCAAACATGGCACCGCCTGGGTGAAGGCTGCTGAACCAGTGACGGAACTGCCAGTTGGTTGGTTCCGGCTCATTGAGCGGGTAGCCTGTGCTCCCGGCGACTTCCATAGACCCGTAGTATCCACTGTTATCCTGGTTGCCGTTGGTGGTTCCGGCCCACTGAGTGTAGGTCGTGTTGGTATTGAACGGAAGTTTGAAGTGACGTTCGCCGACCATCATCGTATTGGACGAACCGTCAGTGATGTCGCGGAACGAATACCCTTTCACGCGGTCGGTAAAGATTCCGGAGGCGGAGGGAGTCGGGCCTTCATCGTAGTAGTAAACCCGAGGGCCGGTGCCGTTGACACCAGGGTAGCTCGACAAGCCCAGATTGGCACCCGATACGGCTCGTGGCGAAGTATCGCTGGAGCGTGCGTCCGAAGGACAGGTAAATGCTTCGAGCGACTGGCCGAGGATCTCCGGGCCCTGCGTCGAGGCTGCGGCGTCCTTGAGTGTCTGTTTACCAACTTGAAGTGTGTCGAAGATGTTGCCCTGCTCGATCATCGGCAAAATCAATGCACTCCAAGCCCACGCTGGATCAGTCGCGGTGTCTTCGCGCACGATCATTGGCGGAAAGCTGCCGTGCGTGTCGTGATAGTTGTGCAGAGCCAATGCGAGTTGCTTTTGATTGTTTGAGCAAGACATCCGTCGTGCGGCTTCACGTGCTTGTTGGACTGCCGGTAGAAGCAGAGCAATGAGCACACCGATAATGGCGATCACGACCAATAGTTCGACCAGGGTAAAGCCTGGGCGTTTACGATTCAGAGTCATAGCGATATCCAAATAGGAAAGAGTCAACGAAAGCACAAATGCGCATGATGAGAGGCGGTGGGGCGCGGGTGCTAAGGGAAAAGGGGCTGGAAATAAAACGTATTAATTCTCAAAAACACTGTGTTTCCATGCTTCTTTTGTAGCAAATACGCGCGATATCAACCAGCAGAAATCCGGATTTATTCGTCTTTTAAAAACACATGCAAGAAAGAAGCCCCTTAGCGGTTTTCAACGGTGCTCAATATAGAGCCCGGTACGGCAAGGCGCACGGCGGGAGACGGCGAGGGGATACAAAAAAAGAGCATAATCCGTGAGGACCATGCTCTGGTTGTGGGTCTCTTGAGGACTAAGCTCACTTTTTCGGCCGATCGATAACAAACTTGACCGGCTCGCCTTTAAGAGGCACGGTCACGTTCAAATCGGTCGACTTGTATTCGAGATAACGCTTGTGCACGATCGGCGAGTAATTGCCTTTTTCGTCGGGCTCCATCACACCGCCGAGCGTCACTTTGTACGTACCAGCCGGTAGGCCTTTTTCCACAGAGAATTTTCCTTCGGTATCGATCGGCGCGATATCGGAATACTGCCCGTCGTCGAAGATGAGTTCGCCCTGTGCCATGGGAGTTCCATCAGAGTATTCAACCGTTCCAAAGACGGCGTTTTCTGATTGTTGACCGCACCCTAGACCACTGACCAGCAGTAGTAGGCACGGGGCAAGAAGCGTTAAACGAGTCATTAGATGAGCCCTCGCATGATGTTGTTAGTGGTTGTCGTAATGCAGCGGAGTCATGCTCGAGGAGGCTCCGCCGCCGTTTGATGCAAGGTGCGATTAGAAGTCGCCAATGACATTGCCATCCATCGCATTGCCCAGGTTTTCCAGGGTGCTTTGCGAAATGTTGGTCGAGATGGCACGAACCGAACCGTCGCCCAGGACGAACTGGGTGACGCCAGGATGCCAACTACCGTGCCCCTGACCGTTGTCAGGTCGAGCGTTGTCATTGGGACCTCGGCCTAAACGCAGGCGAATGGAACTGGCGACGGAGAACTCTCGCCAACCGTCTGATGAATACAGGAACGATCCGTCAGCGCCGGACGAACCGCAGCAAACGCCTACCTGATCTTTACCAATACCCTTTTCACCGAACATCAACGTGTTGCTCAGCCCGTCAGTCACGCGTGCGAACGAGTCACGCGGATTGGCCTCACCACATGGGTTGTTATCACCAGCGCTCGTGGGAATACCGACACGCAGAATGCTCTTGATGTCGTTCACGTGTGAGCTGTCATTGGGATTATGGTAGGCGTTGAAGACGGTGCTGGACGAGTCATAGCCCACCGCGCCGTAGTCGCTCCATGGCCCCTGCTGGCTCCCCGATCCCTTCATTTGCACACCGCTTCGTCGCGAAGGGCATGTCATGTAAGAGATGGAGCTGACGCCTTCTTTCTGCTGCTGAGTAAGGTTCGCAAAAATCACGTCTTTCCAGTCGTCGGTGTTCACCGCATGCAGCAATTCGTACTGGGCGTTTTGTTCCGCGAACGGCATCAGATGCACCCAAACGCTATAGCCTTGCTGACAGTTCACCAATGGCGGAAGCTTAGTGTAGGTGTCGTGAAACATGTGGCTTGCCAGGCCGATTTGCTTCAGATTGTTCGAGCACTCGCTACGACGAGCAGCTTCACGGGCCTGTTGAACTGCCGGCAACAAAAGTGCAATCAACACGCCGATAATGGCAATCACGACCAATAATTCGACCAGAGTAAAGCCTGGACGCGAGCGAGAATTCTTCATGGTGCACCCCCTTCGAGAGCTCGGAAGCATACGGAATCACAGATTTAGAAAGATGATAAGAATGAGGCGATCCGCACCATCAAGATGGTGTCATGCTAGATAGTGCGCTATTAGCTCGTCTCATCCCCGTAATAAGTATCATTTTGCGCTTGCGATGTCCAGGCTCAAAGACAAGGAGATGCTAAAGAGTTGTTGAGATAGTATGTAATAACTTGTGTTTATGGTTCTTCCGTATTGTTGAGTTACGCCCATAGGAAGTATGCCTGGAATGTCTGATATCGGGGCATGCGTTCCATAGGCCGAGATGATGCCTCGTGGAAACTAGGCGCAAAAGCATACATCCTGCTGGGATCCCGCTTCGTAGCAAATTGGGGCCGACTTTGGAGAGATCATCTGTTAGTCAGATAGTTGATCTCGGTAAACCGTAATCGAAAAAGTTTCGTCTTCTTTCGGTTTTTTTTCGTCGTATTGCAGGTCGGAACAGATCGCGGATCGTTCGCGTTGTTCTTGCTTATTACCGGCCAGGCCAGCGAAGCATTTTTAGAACGACCAGATGCGCGGAATCAAGACGATCGCCGTAACGGCAATCAGGATGGCCAGGGGAATACCTGACTTGAGGTAGTCGCGCGGTGTGTAACCGCCGGGGCCCATCACCATGAGATTGGTTTGATACCCAATCGGAGTAAGGAACGCCATCGACGCTCCGATGGCAATAGCCATGATGAATGGTCGTGGGCTCATGTCGCCTTGCTGGGCAATGGCTACCGCGATGGGTAGTAGCAGAGCAGCGACGGCCGTGTTGGTGATCGTTTCGGTAAAGACGACCGTCAATAGATAGATGACGATCAGTAGGATGAACGGATTGGTACCGACAGCGGCGACCAGGCCTTCTGCAATCATCTGAGCCGCACCACTTTCCCAAAGTGCATTTCCCAAACCCAACGCTGCGGCAATCGTCACAATCACCTGCAGGTCGAGCGCACTGCGTGCTTCGGAGGCGGAAAGACATTGGGTTAGGATCATGAGAGCGGCAACGGTCAAGGCAGCGATCGCAGGACTGCTCAAACCGCCCGCAAATCCCAACCCAGAAAAGACCGACGTGAGACACAGCCATAGAATCAACAAGATCATCAGCCCACCGGAGATGAGGGCTCGATCGTGACGGCGCGGCTCGGCATCGTCGACACTGCTGACCAGGTAGAAGTCGCGATTGTTTCGATGCTGGGCAATGAAGTCCGTGCGAGTTTGCAGCAGCAGCGTATCGCCTACTTCGAGTTCGATATTACCAATCTTGTTCGGCAAACGCTGTCCGTTGCGATGCACGGCGACAACGGCTGCGTTATAGAGCTGGCGGAAATTGGCCTTCCGAACCGTCGTGCCGATCAAGGGTGATGAAGGACTGAGGACGACCTCGGTCAGGTGACGCTGGACGCGCGACTGCGGATGAAACTCGTAGGTACGGTCTGCTGCGGGAATCAGCCCGGGTATTTTCTCGAGGTCGACAATCGTATTGACCAGCCCAGTAAACACGAGTCGGTCCCCTGCGCGGACGAAGTCGCGAGGTGTGACCGGCGTGATGATGTCGCCATCGCGGTCGATTTCGATCAGAAAGAGTCCGTGTAGATTACGAAGGCCGGCGGCTTCAACGGTTCGATTAATCAACGGGCAGTCGGGCTGGACCATCATCTCGACGAGATACTCACGCTGCTGGTCTCCGAGCAGTTCCATTATGTCTCGTTTGCCAGGCAGAAACCGTTGCCCAAGGATCAGCATGTACACGCTGCCAATCAGGGCACAAGGAATACCGATCCAACTGATTTCAAAGAAGCCCATCGGTTGAACGTTGGGGAGTATCTTTTGGCGGCTGACCAGGCTCGCTTCCAGGCCGGGAAGTTCATCCGGAGTTGCCACCGCGATCTTGGCCTCGAGTTCGTTAATTTCATTCTCAACAATCGCAACACTGTCGCGCAGCTTTTCATTTACGACCAATGTCGTGCTCGTACCGATGAGCGTGCAGACACCTCCTAGAATGGTCAGGTAACTCAGCGGAAGCAGCAGTTTGGAAGGGGACAGATTCCTTTGGCGGCACCAGTCCAGGATGACCGGCATCATCATGGCGACCAGGGCCGTATTCAGTACGAACGCGGTCGAAATAACGATCGGACCTGTAAGCCGGAGCAGGGCAGAGCGTTCGTTGGTCGCGCGTCCCAGGATTTTGGCGCCGATCCAATCAAGCACGCCGGTCTTTCGAAGTCCCGCCGAGACCACCAACAGACCGCTGATGGCAAGCACGGCCCGGCTGGCAAAGCCGCTGATGGCTGTCTGAGGGGAAATTACTCCGAATAGCGTTACGAAACAGAGAGCCAAAAGGAACAACAAATCGACTGGGACACGTCGCGCAAATTGGATTCCCAGAAATACCGCCACGGTGGTGGCGATGGCAATCCAGGGATGGGCGGCTTGCAGGAATTCCATGTCGGCGAGTTGTTGTTCGGACGCTAACCGTCCATCAAAGGGGTGAAGTGAGTGCGATTTGTTATTGTCGGGAGGAACCCGCCGGGCGGTAGTGGGGCTTCTTTAGGTTTTTTCGACCAAGGAGGGGGAGCATCCCCTGTGAAAAAAGGTGCGGAATGTGACGGCACTCGGTTTATTCAAAGTTCCTGACTTATCTAATGGGCCTAATGGGTTCATTTTGAATTCGTCGATACCCTAGTTTAGCTAAACTACCCACCAAATACGCGAGGCAAGGATTGCCTGACTTTGCTAATCGCGTTCTTTCAAAATACTCTGGGAGGATACAGAGACATGACTTGCCGCATTTTCGCCGGATTGGCCGTTCTATTCTTATTGGGATTTTGTGCGGGCTCCGAGGCGAGAGCTGACCATTGCGTCGATGCAAAGAACGTTGTCAGCGTTCAGCTTACCCCTGAGTTTCATCCCGAAGTGGAGTTTCGCATCGCGGAAGCTCTCAAGCGACCGCCGATTGACTGGAGTGTAGCGCGCGATCATACGTTCGCGGAAAAGTCTGAGCCCGTTAATCAGGGAGAACTCGCGGTCGAAATGATCTCGCAGTGGGAATCCCTCCTGGCCAACCCGATCTATGCCGATTTTCAGGACTCAATCGACGCTCACTTGCGATCGATCATTAAAGCCGAATTCGCGGCACAAAAGGTAAGCGAACAGCCTCAGGCTGCGTCGATTGTTTCCATGGACGGGGAGTTGGCCGTGGAACAAGAGATCCAATGGGATGACTTGCCGCAAGTTAATACTGGCGAAGATGTTATGGCTTTGATCGCGTCGGATGAATCCGAGTTTCCCCTCGATCCTTACGGTTACGATGAGTACAATAACTACTTCGAGCCAGAAATCTATGACTGGTTCGTGTTCGTAACTGACGACCTGACAGTTGTTTACGTTTACGAAAACAGCGACATTCTTCCCAATAAAGTCGATCCTGTCCTGTTGGCCGAAGAGAATGCCCAACCGGTTGTCCCCGAAGCATTCCAAGTCTTTGTGCGGGAACAAGTTCGAGTGATCGCATCTGGCGAGATCGCCTTGGCTGACGTGGTATCGACCTTCCAGCAGCATTGGGCTGCCATCACCGAGCCGGTCACGATTGCTTCTCTCCGCAAAACGGAGCTTCTACCGGCGCATCGGGTCTCGCAGCTGCAAGATTTGCTGCGATTTTAGTAAGTCAATTGCTGAAAGTAGTTTATGTTGTAGTATGCAAGGGAGTTAATGCTCCCTTGCTGCCGTTTCCGGCACAGTAATTTACCCCAATATGGGGATGCCTGCAGGAACGACCCGTTTCATCTATTTTCCCAAAATGTTAATCCAGCTAAACTTAAGCGGATTCGCTGTTTTTTGGTGGCGGTATTTGCAGGCGGGAAATAGAATTAGGGTTCAGACTGGGCCATAATCCTTGCGCCAACGCTATTTCAGGATAGATTTGGCTGACGGGATACCCGTTTAGATCCAGCTGACCTGCGGCCATTTCGGAACAGAGTCGCTACGAACAACACTTCTCACCATTTCTTTTTTGGAGTTTCGACTATGCCTAAGCGTGAGCACTTCGAGCAGTGTCTCTCGGCATTTTTGGCAATCGGGCTAGCCGTACTGATGGTGGCTCCCGCCGCGGCGGAAGATGCCACCCGTGTCGCAACCTATCAGCAAGCTGCTGGGCCCCGCTACTTCGCCATGAGTGTGTCTTTGGACGAGAAGCCCGAAGCCAGCCCATCCGAAGTTGTGGTGATGGTTGACACTTCTGCCAGCCAGGCAGGTATTTACCGAACCGATTCGATCGCCACGGCCAAGGCCTTGATGGCTGCCCTGCCATCGGATTGCCGCGTTCAACTATTCGCTGGCGATATCATGGCTGTCCCGATGACGACGACCTTCGTTTCGCCGCAAGGTAGCGAAATCTCGGAAGCGTTTGCCAAGTTGGAGAAGCGTGCTCCCCTCGGCGCAACGGACCTCGCATCGCTAGTTGAAGACGCCGTTTCGGTCTTCACGAAGTCAGGCAAACTAAACCGTTCGATCGTCTACATCGGCGATGGCAATAGCAAAGCGAATTTCCTTTCGCCAACCGAGTTTGAAGAAGTCGTCGCAACGCTTCGTGATAGCAAAGTGGCTTTCAACTCGCTGGCTATCGGACCAGAACGTAACATCGAAATCTTGGCGACCTTGGCAAATCATGCCGGCGGTATCGTCGAAGTCGACAATCGTGAAGTGCCAGCCGAAGGCGCCGGCGTGAAATTGGCTGCTGCCGCCACGACTCGCGTGATTTGGCCGGCCTCGGCTAAGTTCTCGGCCAATGTCGTGGAAGTCTTTCCCAAGCAATTCCCGCCGCTGCGTGCGGACCGCGATTCGATCGTCATTGGTGTGCTCGACACCGATGGCGAAGTGAGCGTGGCAGTCAAAGGTAGTGGTGCTTTCGCACGTACCTGGGCTGCCGAACCTGAGGCTACCAACGATGATCAAGCCTACTTGCCACAACTGATTGAGGTGGCTCGTAAGGACGATGGGCTGAACTTGCCAACGGTTGGTTCGGCTGGTCTTCGTGAAACGGCCAGCGTGTTGATGGCTTCCGCCGAACAATACGCAAAGTTGGCAAATCAAGCTCTGGCTGCCGGCGACAAAGTGGGAGCTGCCCGCCTGGCGAAAGCCGCACTGGAAATCGATCCAGGGCATCCACGAGCTCAAGCCGTCGCCAAGGCTGCTGCTAAAGCCGAGGAAGAATCGAAAACCGAGGAGAAGGCTCCCGTTGATCGCGGTGCCTCGACCGGTCGCAATCCGTTTCAATTTGTCGCTTTCCAGAACGATGGTTCCGGCGACTCGGCCGCACCTCTGACGCTCGGCGAAGATGACGGTCAATTCCTGAACGAAGTCGACCTGAACACGATCCGCAATGCTCGTATCATCGAAGCGGAAGTCACCAATCGTTTGGCCGCCGCTCGTGGTCAAATGAGCACCGACCCTGAGGGAACTCGCGACGCTTTGAAGCTACTGCTTGACAATGTCGAACGTGCTCCTGATCTCAGTGCCGATGTTCGTGCCCGTCTGCGTAATCAAATCATTGCCGCAATTCGTGAGTCGTCTGCTCGTGCAGTGGAAGTGGAAGCACGTCGTGCCGAAGCAGCGGAACGAGAAGCGATCGCACGCGAACGGATCGCCCTGACCGAACAACTTCTTCGCGATGAAGAACGAGCTCGTGTCATCATGGAAATGTTCGATGCGTTGATGGACGAAGGCAAATACACCGAAGCACTGGTAAGTGCTCAAGAAGTCCGAGCGATGGATCCTTACAACCAGGCGGCTGTCGCCGGTGTGGAAATTGCGGACATTGTTGGCAACTATCGGTCGATGATGGCCCTGAAAGAGCTTCGCTATCAGCGAATGGTCGACACGCTCTTTGAAGTCGAAAAATCGCACGTTGCATTCCCAGACGAACCGCCGATCGTATACCCAGATGCTGAATTCTGGGAAGAGATCTACTACCGCAAAGAGAAGTATGGTTCGGTCGACCTGGCTTCGACGGGAAGTGCCGAACAAAAGATCTTCCAGCAGTTGGAAGCTGAAACCAAGATCCAGTTCATCGATACGCCGCTTGAAGAAGTGGTCGGTTATCTGAAGCAGTTGCACGGTATCGAAATTCAGATCGATAACCGAGCACTGGAAGACGTCGGTCTTTCCACCGATACGCCAGTGACCCGCAACATCGAAGGTATCTCGCTTCGCTCCGCTCTGCGACTGATGCTGAAAGAACTGGACCTGACCTACATCGTTGCTAACGAAGTGCTGATGATTACCACTCCGGAAGAAGCCGAAAGCGAACTGATCACGAAAGTGTATCCAGTGGCTGACCTCGTGCTGCCTGTTTCGGCTCAGATCGGAACGCTCGGTGGCGGTGGTCAAGGCGTCAACGGCGGTGGTGCCCTGGGTAACCAAGGTGCTGGCGGTTTCGGTGGCGGTGGCCAAGGTTTCAACAACGGTGGTGGCGTGTTTGCCGTGGCTGACGAAAAAGCCGTCTCGAAGGTTGAAGACGTTAAGGCCGTCAAAGAAGCAGCTGCTGATGTTTCGGCCAAGCCAGCTGAAGCTGAAGAAGAAGCTTTCATCCTCAAGGTCAACGAAGGCGAGACTCGTCTTCAGGCTTGGGAACGAGCTTTTGACTCGGAAGTGACGATTCCTGCAATCGCCGTGCGAAGCGAAGTTCGTCGAGCGATGGCCTCGAAACGTTACAGCGACGTTACCGGAATCATTCAGCTCGCCTTGCGTGATGGTCAGCTTCAGCCTTGGATGTACGAGGCAATGGCCCTGGCAATGCAACTGGATCACGCTCCGAAGCAAGATATCGAACGTGCTCTGATGAGTGCTATCGATTTCTCGAGCGGTCCTAACCACATGCTTGTCGTCGCTTCTTTGATGTCGCGATTGGACTTGGATGCCCGAGCTTTGAAGCTCTACCAAGACGTGGCTCAAATGGAACCACTCCGGCCAGAGCCTTATTCCTGGGGCTTGAAAGCTGCCAAGCGTCTGGAAGATAACGAAGCAATTCGCTGGGCCTGCATTGGGATTCTCTCACAGGAATGGCCGAAGGAGCATCTTGATATCCGTCAGGAAGCTTTCAATACGGCCAAGGCACAACTTCAGCAGTTGCTTGCCAACAAGAAGAATGATGTCGCTGAGAAGTTCAGCGAAAACATCCGAGAAGCACTGGTTCGCGATGCGATCGTGAAAGTGACCTGGTCGGGTGAATCCGATCTCGACTTGATCGTGGAAGAGCCTAGCGGCAGCGTCTGTTCGCAGCACAATCCGCGAACCATCTCGGGTGGTATCTTCCTCGGGGACGCCGTCTCGTCGCTGGCTGATGCTGGTACGGATGGTGCCTACGAAGTCTATGTTGTCCCCAAGGGTTTCAAGGGTGACTACAAGATGCTGGTTCGTAAGATTTGGGGCGATGTGACTGCTGGTAAGATCACCGTGGACGTGTTCACCAACTACGGTACGGAAGACCAACGCCACGAGCGTCAACAACTGGAGCTTGGCAAGGATGGTGCCCTCGTGACGTTCACGGTGCCGGAAGGCCGTCGTAAGGAGAGCCTGTCCGAGCAACAAGTCCAGGTCGCTGTGGAAACCCAAGCGGCAATGACTCGTGAGCTGGTCGCAGCCAAGCTGAACAATGCTGCCGAAGGTTCAACCGCATCCGAAGAATATGTTGCTGATGTGAACGACGGATCGAACGATTTCGTTCGCCGCGTCCGTAATTCGGTTGGTTATCGCCCGGTGATCACGACGCTTCCCGAAGGTACGAACTTCTCGGCATTCGCCGTGGTTTCGGCCGACCGTCGTTACGTGCGATTCAACGGTACGCCGTTGTTCTCGTCGATCGGTGAAGTGATCTCGTATACGTTCCAGGGTACGAACACCGGTGCGATGGGGAATACGGGCGGCAATACGGGCAACATCTTCTAAAGAAATGCCCTACGGGTTCGGGGTAACGTGCCCGAACCTTTTGGTTGCTCTTCGTCAAAACGGTGAAGTCGACCGTCGACTAATTAGTTACGAATCAAGCCGGGTATCGCGTCGAGTGAGAGATCATCGACCTGCCCGGCTTTTATTTTTTCTATCGCGATCGCGCCCAGGACGGCGTTATCCGTGCACAGGTGCATCGGCGCGATTAGCAGCTCTCCGCCGGCTGCCGAGACTTCTTCTTCCAGGGCAGCTCGGAATCGCTTATTGGCAGCCACGCCTCCGCCGACACAGATCCGCTGAATTCCCGTCGACTTCATTGCCTGCATCGTCTTCCCCACCAGGCAATCGACGACCGCCTGTTCGAAGCTGGCGGCAATATCGGCCTTACGTTGTTCGCCGATCTCCAACGATTTGAAGTCAACCGCTCCGGGGCCAGCAATTTCGTAGCGTACTGCCGTCTTTAGCCCACTGAAGCTGAAGTCGAGTCTGGACGAATCCTTGAGAAACGGGCGGGGAAATGCGTAGGCGTTGGGGTCACCGTTCAAAGCGCACTTGGAAAGGGAGGGTCCACCTGGGTAAGGTAAACCAAGCATGGAAGCGACCTTGTCGAACGATTCGCCTGCAGCGTCGTCGATGGTGCCGCCAAGGGGCTGGAAGTCGAACGGACTCTTGCAGTGGTAGATCGTCGAGTGACCACCACTAATGATCAGCCCGATGCAGGGAAAAATTGGCTTTTGGAAAGCAACCTGGCAAGCATAGATATGCCCCTGCAGGTGGTTAATGCCGATCAGCGGCTTGCCCAGTAGCCAAGCCAAGGTTTTAGCCGCGGTAACGCCTACGAGAAGCGAGCCTGCGAGCCCTGGCATGTTGGCGACGGCAATGGCATCGATATCCGTCAGCTCGATATCGGCTTTCCGAATTGCCTCGTCAATGACGGGCAAGCATCGTTCCAGATGGGCCCTGGCGGCGATCTCCGGAACGACACCGGCAAACCTCTGATGAAGCTCATCCTGCGAAGCTACGACCGAGGACAGGACCTGTAGATCGTCGGTGATAACGGCTGCGGCAGTCTCGTCGCAGGTCGATTCAATCGTCAGAATTTTCATCGCTTGGGCGTGCGGTTCAGGAAGAAGAAATCGCCGCCTTCAGGTGTTCGAGCCCTTTGCTTAACACCGGGTCGATTTCAGAAAGTTCCGGTTGTGGGGCAGGCGGGTGTGGAATGATCGTATCCTGATCTCGCAGTCGACGGTAGGTATGGTAGGCCACTTTCTGTTCTCGGCTCATCTTCACGTCCATGCCATCGTCGGGGGAAACGCCCCACTTGTCGCTTTCGGTATCCCCTTCAAAGCGGTGGATCTTCTCGCCGCTGGGGCGCTGGTATCCAGCAGTTGTAAGCTTTAAGGCGCTCTTGCCTTCCTCTAGCTCGATGATGTTCTGAACGCTGCCCTTGCCCCAACTGCGTTCGCCGATAATCGTTGCTCGATCGTGGTCTTGTAGGCAGGCCGAGAGTATCTCGCTGGCACTAGCGCTGTAGTGGTCGATCAGAACGACCATGGGGAAGTCAGGCAGTGTCCCGTCCTTCTCAGCGGTCCAGACCCGTTTCGGTGAATTACGTCCTTCGGTGCTGACGATCTTGCCTTCGTCGATAAACATGTCGCAGATCTCAACCGCAGAAGTGAGAAGACCACCAGGATTCGATCGAAGATCAAGCACAAGCCCCTTCATGCCGTCGTCTAACAGTCGGGTGATTGCCTGATGCAAATCGTCGGCGGTGTGCCGGCTGAACGCCGAGACCCGCACGTACCCGATCTTGTCGGCGTGATCGAACATGAAGTCCCAGTTGCCGCCTTCCAGCCGTTCGTCACCCAGGACCGTTTCGATCTGGACCATTTCGCGGCGGACATTGACTTTTTCACTGCTGAAGGTGCTCGGGTGATAGACCGTCATCGTAACTTCGGTGCCGACCGGGCCTTTCAGCTTCTTGATGGCATCGTCAATTGAAAGACCCTTGGTCTCTTCCCCTTCAATGTGGGTGATGCGATCGCCGGCAATAATCCCGGCCTCGTAGGCCGGTGTACCAAACAGAGGACTGGTCACCACCAATTGCCCGTCCCGTGTTGAAATTTGAATGCCGATACCGCCGAATTCACTTTCCACGCCGGTCTTAAAGCGTTCGAGATCTTCCGGGGCGATGTAATTGGAATAGGGGTCCAGCTTGGAGATCACTCCCCGGATGGCTGCCTCCATCAACTCTCGGCGATCTACGTCTTTGACGTAATTCCGATCGACCTGGTCAAGCGTGTCCGCGAACAGCTGAATCAGCTCGACGTATTCTTCGTCGACGTTGGCGTAGACATTTTCGGGATCGGTTGGGTCTTCAGTCTTCGCGACTTCCACAGCGGATGCGAAGTTGGACGTTCCAAGAGTAAGAATCAGAACGAACAGGAAGCGGTAGTTCCACGGCATGGAATGACATCCTCACCTGAATGATTGTTGGACTTGCGCGAAAAGGATCGAACAGCGCGCAATGATGACCTGGGAGAAATTATAGGACCCAGGGAAAAATGCGGCAATTGAAAGACTGGCGGCTGGCGACTAGAAGTCGTACCAAATGCCGAAGCCGATTTGCTGCTCCCACTCGTCGTAGAACGAGTTTTGCGTGCTCTCGCCATTGTGATAATGGAATCCTAGGCGAAGGGTTCTGCCAGGAATATCACCGACCCAGGCCCAACCGGCCTGCACGACAAAGCTTCCACCGAAGTTCACTTCCTCGCGAAGTTGGCTTCCGACTGCAACGAAAGGTTCGCCCCACGGGCCGGTACGCTCGTTGGGGGCCCACTCGATACCGAATTGGAATTCCCAAGGATCGGCCACTTTGTGATAGAAGGCCCAACCCACTTCTCCGTACACACGTAGCCGTGTCGTGAAGTAATACGAATGCCCAAAGATGATTAGGTCATGGGCATAATTCAAGCGATCGAATCCAGGGTTCTTGAGCAGAAACTCGTCGCCAAGATGCGAACTCAAGTGGTAGTAGCCAAAACGCGAACGATGACGCGGGTCGGCGGCGTAGCTCCAGGTGAGTTGCGTACCGGCGCGGAAATCGGCTGCGCGGACGTCCACGTCTTCCGGAATGTCGAGACGGACGTGTGCTGAGCCTTCAACATCCCATTGAAAACCATCGGAGAGAAACGTCGAATCACGACCGTATCGCAAGACACCAAAGCGACCACCCAGGTTGCCATCGAGCATCCAGTTGTCGTCGGTAATCTTGATGAGATGTGCCGCCAAACGAGACTCTTTTTGCCCGGCCAGATAGGATTTGTAGACCATTCCGGCGGGAAGGACTGTCCATTCGTACGGAGCGTTTTCGTCGACCATCGCGATCGGTCGCTCGTAGTACGACTCGGTATAAGTAGGTTCGACCCACTGAGCTTGGCTAGGACCGGGCTGATTGATCATCGTCAATCCGCCATCGATAACGGGTTGTCCAAGAGGGCTCTCGTAGGCAACCGCCTGGATTTGAGGTGCCCGTTCATCTGTGGGAAAATCAAGAATGGGTTCCAGGTACTGGGAGCGTTGTCCCGGGAATATATTCGTTGGGTCCGGCCAGCCGAGTCCGCTCTGCGCACGAGCCAGCGAGGGCAGTGCGAGACTGCAAAGAATCAGAATGAATGCGAACCGGACGTGAAATTTCATCGCAAGGTGGGGAGTACCTGATAGCATTTTGTTTAATACATCCGCGATAACCATGCTTATCGGCACAATTGGGCATCGAGGATGACAGCGAAGTGTAGCGAGGTGCGAAGCGGACCCCAAGATCACTTTTTATCAAAATAGTGCATCGGTAAACTAAATTCGAGCACTCGTAGTTTTTAGACAAGAAACGGCTTCTATGGTTCTCTTAGAGTTCAGTATGTCTCCTCTCAATAAGGGAGATTCGGTGAGCGAATACGTCGCTCGAAGTTTGAAAATTATCGCTGCTAGCGGGCTCGATTACCGCTTGCACGCGATGGGTACGATCATCGAAGGAGAAATTGATCAGGTGCTAGCTGTGATGCAGAAGTGCCTGGAGGCGATGGCCGAGGACTGCGATCGCGTGACGTGTACAGCCAAGCTGGACTATCGCCGAGGTTATCAAGGTCGCCTCGAAACGAAGGTGAACAGCGTATTGGCAAAGGTAGATGGTTCCTTGAAGACGATTCAGCCACCCAGTAAGTCGGAATAGGAATCGACATCGGTATGGAAACGCCTGAAGTAAACGTCGTTGTTGTGGGGGGCGGCATTATCGGTCTGGCGACCGCTCACCAGATCATGCTGCGTTTTCCCGATCATCAAGTCATCGTGCTTGAGAAAGAGAAGGTGCTCGCCCAGCACCAGTCGGGGCGTAACTCGGGGGTACTGCATTCAGGGATTTATTACCAGCCAGGCTCGTTGAAGTCGATCAATTGCCGGGAAGGGCGATTGGCAATGCAAACCTTCTGCGAGCACAACGACATTCCCCACGAAGTTTGCGGAAAGGTGATTGTCGCCACCGAAGAAAATGAACTAGGCCGTCTCGACGAGATCTACCGGCGGGGCCATAAGAATGGCGTTGATTGTGCCAAGCTGAACGCGGACCAATTACGGGCGATCGAACCGTATTGCCGCGGAATCGCTGCTGTCCACGTTAAAGCAGCTGGGATCGTCGACTATCGTCGCGTCTGCTTTCGGCTCTGCGAGCTGATTCTCGAGAATGGTGGCGAGATTCATACCGATACGCAATTGCTTGGTGTGTCGAACGTCAGCAACCAAATTGTGATCGAAACCAGCAAGGGAGCGTTTCAGACTTCGCTTTTAGTAAATTGCGCCGGCCTGCAGAGTGATCGAGTTGCAAAGATGTGTGGGCATCAGCCTGAAGTGAAAATCGTTCCATTTCGAGGTGAATACTACGAGCTTTCCGAGAAGGCAGAGCATCTGTGTCGGAACCTTATTTACCCCGTTCCCGACCCAGCGTTTCCCTTTCTCGGCATCCATGTTACGCGAACGATTTTTGGAAGTGTCGAATGCGGCCCGAACGCGGTTCTGGCGTTTGCTCGCGAGGGTTACCGGAAATGGGATGTCAACTTGCGAGATCTGTGGGATGCCGTGGGATATCGTGGTTTTCATAAGCTTGCCGCCAAGCATTGGAGTGTCGGCTTCGAGGAGATTCGTCGTTCCTACTTCCAATCCGCGTTTCTTTCCTCGCTTCAGCGTCTGATTCCAGCTGTAAGGGGTAAAGATCTTATCGCTGCCCCCGCCGGTGTTCGAGCTCAGGCCGTACGCAAGGATGGGACCCTGGTCGATGACTTCGTCTTCCAAAAGGAAGGGAATTTCATTCACGTTCTAAATGCTCCCAGCCCAGCTGCGACCGCTTCGTTGAATATTGGAGCATTCATTGCCGAGCAGTCGGCCGATGTTTTGAACACTTAGGTGCGAACCTCAAGGTGCCCAAAGGGGACTAATGCGTTCAAATAAGGAAATGAACGAAAGAAAGAAGGAGGCGTTATGAATCGCCGTCAGTTAACGCAGTTGGGAGTTCCGGAATATGCTTTGACCGAAGCCGTTAAAGCGGTGTCGTGTGCGGCCACCACGCATGGTTTGCGTGGCGCTGACTTGAAGCGGCAGGTAAAAGAAGTTCTTGCTGCGCCGGACCACTTTGTAAATGATCCGTGCTACGGACCGTTTGCCGCTGCGCTAACGGAAAACCAGACGGTTGAGCCGCTTCACGAAAAGGTCGAATACCGCACCTGGGGTGACGACATCGAAGAGATGGCTCACGCGCAGATGAGAGAAGCATGTAAGTTGCCGCACGCAGCAGGTGCTGCGCTTATGCCGGATGCGCACTTGGGATATGGTCTGCCGATCGGCGGCGTGTTGGCTCTGGAAGGGGCCGTTGTGCCGTACGCGGTGGGTGTCGATATCGCATGCCGCATGAAGCTCAGTGTCTTGGATATGAAGCTGGAAACGCTCGATTCTCGCTTTGATGACTACTGCCGTGCTCTCGAAAAGGGAACGCGGTTCGGCGTTGGTTCGGTTCACAAGAAGCCGCAGCAGCATGACGTCATGGACGAAAACTGGAACATCACCAAGGTGACGCGCCAGTCGAAGGACAAGGCGTGGCAGCAGTTGGGTACGTCTGGTTCAGGAAATCACTTCGTAGAATTCGGTGTTCTGACGATTGGCGAAGGTGGCGTGTCGGAAGATTCGTTCGCCTTGGACCCGGGAGAATACGTTGCGCTGTTGAGCCATAGCGGAAGCCGTGGTGCAGGGGCAGCCGTTTGCAGCACCTACAGCAACATTGCGCGTACCAAGTTGCCGAAGAAGTATGAATCGCTAAAGAACCTGGCATGGTTGACTTTGGATAGTGAAGAAGGTCAGGAGTATTGGGAAGCCATGAACCTGATGGGACGCTATGCAGCAGCGAACCATGAAGTGATCCACCGCCTGGTAAGTGAGCTAGTTGGTGCCGAGATCGTTGCTGGCGTCGAGAACCATCACAACTTTGCCTGGAAGGAGTTGCACGATGGACGTGAAATGATCGTCCATCGAAAAGGCGCAACTCCTGCCGGCAAGGGTGTACTGGGGGTTATTCCTGGTTCCATGGGTACGCCTGGATTCGTAGTGCGTGGTAAAGGAGAAGCGAGTAGCTTCGACTCGGCCTCGCATGGCGCAGGTCGTTGTATGTCGCGAAAGAAGGCGAACGATACGTTCCGCATTCAGAATACGCGGCAGGAACTGAAGGAAAAGGGCGTACACATCCTGTCGGCGGGATCGGATGAAGTCCCTGGAGTCTACAAAGACATCCATGAAGTGATGGCGTCTCAGAGCGATCTGGTCGACATCATGGGGCGCTTTGATCCGAAGATTGTTAAAATGTGCGGCGACGGAAGCCGGGCCGAGGATTAACTCGGCCTCAGGCTTCAAGCTGCTTCTACGCAATTGCCCCTAGTCGATTTCCGGGATTGGGGCATCCTTCTCAATCTTCTCCCCTTCCCAAATCGCAATGCCATCGGTGTACGTCAGCACGCGATGCTTGCTGTTGGGAGCTGGCATCTTGCTTTTGGGCGGCAAGAATCGACTGAGTTCTTCCACCACCGCTGCGTATTTCTTATCGCCTGCGATGTTAGTCCACTCGTTGGGATCGGACTGCATGTCGTACAGTTCCTGCGAACCATCAGCGTATTGAATGAAACGCCAATTCTCGGTGCGGATGCCATGATTGTCATGGTTGTGGGTTGTAATCGCGGGGAACTCGCGTTTCGTGTTCGCATTCTTCAACTGCGGAGTGAGCGAGTGCCCTTCCAGTCCTTCAGGCTGCTGCAACCCAGTCAGATCACTCAGGGTTGGATAGATGTCGAGTAGTTCCGCAGGTTGCGTGCAGCGCTGGCCAGCGGTGACACCAGGACCGGCGAAGATAAGAGGGACGCGGGTACCGTCATCCCACAACGTATTCTTGCCGGTGATCTCTTTCTCGCCGATGTGCCAACCATGATCAGACCAGAGAACGATGATCGTGTTGTCCGCATAGCCGTTTTGCTCGAGTGCAGCGATGACACGACCAATCTGGGCATCGACAAAGCTGGTGCAGGCAAGGTAACTGCGAGTCAGGTTCTTCCACTGGTCGGCTTCCTTTAAGAACTTCAAGCGAGGTTCAGGCAGCTTCCAGTGCAAATACCAGCTAAAACGTGGTGTATCGGCGCGGTCGTCAGCGATGATCTCTGGGACTTTTAGCTCGTTTTCGGGATGTAGATCAAACCACTCTTGCGTCGCGTAACACGGGACGTGAGGCAGGAAGAAACCCACCGACAAACAAAACGGTTCTTGGGGCTTCTCATTAAGCGTCTTTACTGCCCACGACGCGACGTGGTAGTCCCCTTTGTCTTCATCTTTGTGAGGAAAGACACCCCAGTCGACTAGTGGATGGGCGGCCGGTGTTTTCACTAGTTTTTGTTTGGGCTTCACTCCGACCGAGGCTGGTGGACCAAGGACTTGGAACTCTTGGTCGTTCTTCTTGCGACCATATCCGCCGTGGTAAATCTTGCCTGTCGAATAGTTGGTATATCCATTGGCATGAAGATGCTGCGGCAGTGTCACCAGGTCAGCAAGTTCCGGGACATCACGAAACCAAGGAGACAGACCATAAATACCGGTCGACGAGGGACGACGGCCGGTCATGAGGCTCGTTCTCGAGGGATTGCACAATGGGGATTGGCAATGGGCATTGAGAAAAACGGTTCCGCGCGATGCAATGCGATCGATATGTGGTGTCTTGGCCTGCGGATGCCCGCCCAGACAGCCGATCCAGTCATTCTGGTCGTCGATAGAGATGAATAATATGTTGGGTTTCTTGGCCTCATCTGCCTGGACCACGGCGGTACTGGTCAAAATCAAACAGAAGGTGAAGCAGAGAAAGGTACGCATGAGGTTGCTCTAGTGTGAGGGATGATAGAAGAATTCGGAGAGAGGAATATTTATTTTAGACCATCCGCGGACAGGAATCGAGCAAGCAAACGTATTCTGGCTTCGAACGAAAAAAGGCTCGATATCTTTCGATATCGAGCCTTGATTTGGCTTCTTGACGGCGGCTTCTAGTTGCCCATGCCGATCTCTTCACCGGCCGCATTGAGGGTTGGCTCTAGTTCGGCGTAAACCTTATCGAAGATGCCATTCGAGTAAGGCAGAGCTGGGTTTTCTACCCAAGCGGAAGCACGTGCCTGCTGATCAGGAATGTGCAGCATGTTGTAAGGACGGAAGTAGTAGTAGGTCTTGGGGTAAGCAACATACGGGATGTGTGGGGTCATGTTGCCAGGAGCGTGCCAAGGGGATGGCAAGCAGTGGCGAGCGTAGAAACCGCCATGGCCGTGACCACATCCGTGGCAACCGCCATGACATCCACCATGGCAACCCAGGTTGCAGCCATGTGCTTTGTGGCAACCGCAAGAGTTGCAGCCGCTATTGCAAGTGCCACAGCCGCTGTTGCACGAGCTGCAACCAACATCACAAGACGTGTCGCTGCCGCAACCTACCGTCGTGTAGTCCTCGTGAGCGTTATACGAGCTCTTGCTGATGGTACTGTTGTTCATGCTTTGCAGCTGTATTGGTTTCGGAGCTGTTGGCATGGGTTGGGGGCTGACGCTATCCGAAGGAGAGACGTCTTGAAGCAGCGAAAAACCGCCATTTCTGGAGACGGTCGCGACTTTGATCGGCGTTTTGACCGCTGCACGGTTGGGTTCATAACCCACGGCTTTGATCATTCCGCCACCAGTTTGCTGGCTTAATTGCGATGCTGGCATGACACCCAAAATAACGACAACGGGCTCAGCTTGCTCAGCAACAACAGGCTGCTGAAGTTTCACGACGGGGGCAGGTGTGCCACCCTCAGCACCGAGAAGTACGGCAGCGATAACAAATACGGTGGTCATGGTAACTCAACCTTTGTTGGAGGATTGAGGGATGTGAGTTGGTGTCATGCGCAATGAACTGCGTCGTTGTTACGTTCGGCACTTTCCGATCCCTCTCTACGAAATTATCGTCTCGTCCGGTTGAGTCGCCGTAGAGCTCCTATTTTAACACGCAGTAATTGTTATAAGTAATAACTAGAGTCTAATCCTGACTCCCCAGCTGGCGTATGTTGCGCGGAACAACCCGTGTATTCCGAACGAGGTGTCATTTGAAGAACAATTCGTAATAGGGGCAAATACGGCTCAACTATCACAATCGGAATATCCGAAACCATAAGTGATCCACGTTCCGCCCTGACATCGGGTGGCGGGCGAGAATGACCCATTTGTATGCAGTCTTGCCGATCACGACCGTTTCCAACCAGCGTATGTGGTGGTAGGTATCCCATGAAAAGCTTCTTCCAACTTACGATTCAGTATGGCGGTCGTACGGCAATTGCCGCGGCCATGGCTGGGGCATTTGCCCTTATGCCAGCAGCTGCTCAAGCACAAATTGCTGCTGAACTGCCCGGCCCGCGAGACGAACAACTCATCGAGAAACCTAATGAATCGGTCCTGATGAAGGAATCGAACCTGATTCAAGAGGTTCTCGAGCCGGAACTCATCTTCCGCGTCGAGCCCACTCGATCAAAGATTCTGAAAACGAAACTACCGATGACTCGGGTGGCCATCACCAGCCCCGACATCGTGGAAATCAACGAATTCAGCACCACCGAGGTGGAAGTCATTGGCTTGAAGGCCGGTGAAACCACGATGACGATTTGGTTTGCTGCTCCGGACGGAACTTCGACCGTTCTTCGCTACCTGGTTAAGGTGGCTGCGAACACCGAAGAACAACGTCGTGCTGAAATTGAATACGGCAAGCTTGAAGCTCGCCTGAATGAGCTGTTTCCTAACAGCATTGTTCAGC